>NZ_CP030051.1:0-4800000 GCF_004114975.1 Bradyrhizobium guangdongense | reverse complement strand
GCCCAAGAACTCTTCACACGGTTCATATTGCTTTCCTAAGCTAGAGACGTCATTTTTCGCTGCGATCGCCGGCTGCCAGACTGCGCAGATCCTTTACTTTGGAGGCGGGTACGGGAGCTGCAGAATTACCCCAGGCGCTCCTGACGTAAGTCGCGAGGTCCGCGACCTGTTGATCCGAAAGCTTCCAATCGAACGCCGGCATCGATACTTGGGTGGGGCGCGCATCGGTGGTTGCGGCATGCGCGCCGTTCAGAATGAGCCTTACGATCGTGGTCGGATCGCGGTCCTGGACAGTGCTATTACCTTGCAGGCGGGGGAACATGGCGGGCACACCCTCGCCGTTGATATGGTGACAGCCTGAGCAATTGTCGACGTAGAGGGCTCTGCCCGCTTTTAAAGACGCTTCGGCCGGCTTGGTTGCGTTGTCTTCGGAGCCTTCGCCTTTCGGGACATCCTTGAGGTACGTTGCGATCGCCTTCAGATCATCGTCGTTCAGCTTGGAGGTCGAGAATGTAATGACTTCGGACATCGGGCCGTAGGCCACGGTTCGCGAGTTGCGTCCGGTCTTCAGGAAGGTGGTGATCTCATCGACGCTCCAGCTGCCGAGACCGGATCTCACGTCTCCAGTGAGATTCGGGGCGAACCAGTCCTGCAGTGTGCCGCCGTGGAGGGCCGAGGCTGTCTTAGCAGCGCCGAGCACGTTGGTCGGAGTGTGGCAGGCTCCGCAGTGGCCGAGCCCTTCGACCAGGTACGCGCCCCGATTCCATTGGGGCGATTTTTGGCTGTTTGGTTTGAAGGTCCCCTCGTGGAAGAACAGTTCGTTCCAGCCCTTCATCACCACGCGGTCATTGAGCGGCCAATCAAGCTTGTTCGGCGGTGGTGAATTGCTGATGGGCTCAAGCGAGCTCAGGAATGCCTTGAGCGCATCGGAATCCTCGCGCGTGACCTTCGTGTACCACGGGTATGGAAAGGCAGGGTAGAGGTAGCTCCCGTCGGCAGCAATGCCCTGATGGAGCGCGCGATAGAACTGATCATCGGACCAATCGCCGATGCCAGTCTTGCGGTCTGGGGTGATGTTGGCCGAATAGATCGTTCCGAATGGGGTCGGGATTGCGCGGCCGCCGGCAAATGGCTTGCCGCCTGGGGTCGTGTGGCAGGCTTCGCAATCTCCTGCCGTCGCCAGATAGCGCCCGCGCTCGACTTGACCGAATGAAAACTGCTCGCTCTGGACGGGCAACGAGAACAGGCTCAGCGCGAGAATACAGCAGGAAAGAGGCCATGCCACTCTGTGGACCGCAAGGGACATGTTCCGTCTCCTCATGGCTGGACCAACGGTCCCGGAGTTTTCAGATATTGCGTCTTGATTGCGTTTGCCGACCAGAGTGCCAGCGCCGCAACCGTGCCCGTGGGGTTGTACCCCGCGTTCTGCGGAAACGCCGATGAGCCCATCACAAAGAGGTTTGAGACATCCCAGTGTTGCAGGTACCTGTTGAGTACGCTCTCCTGCGGATTTGAGCCCATGATGGCTCCCCCCGTGTTATGCGTGGTCTGGTACGGCGTGATGTCGTAATGGCCCTTTCGCGGGTTGCTTCTGATTTCCCGCGCTTTCAGTGCTCGGGCGATCTCCGTGGTCTTCCCCGTCAGGAAGTCCGACATCTTGTGCTCGTTCTCCGTGAAATCGAAGGTCATTCGCATCAGCGGCCGACCAAGGAAATCGCGGTAAGTCGGATCCAGATCGAGGTAATTTCCCCGATGGCTCATGACCGAGCCGTGGGTGGCGAGCGACATCGATTTCAGGTAGTTTTCTACGACGGCCTTCTTCCACGTGGCGCCCCATTTGGGAGTACCGTCTGGAACAAGGTGGGTCTCGATGGGCCGACCATTCGTGTTCCAGCAGGCGATATAGCCGCCGCCAATGAAGCCCAGATTGGTGTGATCGAAATTGTCCCCATTGAATTCGTCGACGACCATGCCGAGCGCGCCCGCGCCGATAAACGGGTTCAAGATCTTGTCGTCGTAGAATACGTCGACGCTGGAGACGATCTGATATGCGTAGTTCTTGCCGAGCGTTCCCCTTCCGGTGTTCGGGTCGTAGGGCGTGCCGATCCCGGACAGCAGGAGCAAATGCACGTTGTGAAGGACGAAGGCGCTCAGGATGATCAACTCGGCAGGCTGCTCGTATTCCTCACCCTGCGTGTCGATATAGGTGACGCTGACCGCCCGTTTCTTGTCGCTGTCCAAGTTGATCTTGATGACCTCGCATTCGGTCTTGAGCGTAAAGTTCTTCTTTCGAAGCAGAACTGGCAAGATCGTGGTCTGCGGGCTTGCCTTAGAGTAGTTGCCACAGCCAAACTTCTCGCAGAAACCGCAATACGTACATGGGCCCAGTTGCACGCCCAGAGGATTGGTGTAGGCGCGAGACATGTTCGCCGAGGGAGCAGGGAAGGGCTTCAACCCGATGTCTCTGGCGGCCTGTGCGAACAGTGTTGGGCCGTATGTCATCTCCATCGGCGGATTGGGAAAGTCCCTGCTTCTGGGGCCCTCGAACGGGTTTCCGCCCGGTTGAATCTGACCCTTAATGTTACCCGCTTTGCCCGAGATGCCGCAGAGATGCTCCCATCTATCGTAATAGGGCTCAAGATCGTCGTAGGTGACGCCCCAATCCTGCACTGTCATCGTGTCCGGGATAGCGGCAGCACCGTAGCGTTCAGTATTGTGGCTGCGCGTCAGGAAATCGCTCGGCAGGAAACGCCAGTTCTGCCCGTTCCAATGAATTCCTGCTCCACCCACGCCCGAGGCCGGAAGAAAGGAGCCGAGTTGTCGCATGGGAAGAGCGACTTCAATTGTTGAGTTTCTAAAACTCAGTGTCTCACGGGCCGGCTCTTGGAAGAGCTCGTGCCGGTAGTAGAACCGAAGTTCGTCTTGGATGAAGGATGTGGCAAAGTCGGTCGCTGTATCGCGCCAGCCGCCTCGCTCGAGTGCCAGCACATTCAACCCGGCATCGGTCAGTTCCTGACCGAGGATGGCTCCGGTCCATCCAAAACCGACGAGAAGCGCATCGACGGTAGGAAGCTTCGTAGCCATCGGCAACCCCTATCCTTTCCGGATCCACTCGGACCGCCCGTAAATCGAGACAGGCGGCAAAGGGTAGGGCTGGCCATGCTTGCTGACGAAATCCCGATAATCATAGCGAGCTCCCGGAAAGCCGATCATCTTCCAGGCGGCCATGTCCTTGTTTCCGCCGTACAAGGGATCGGCGAAATATCCTTCTTGGGTGTTAAGGAGAAGCTGTTTGAAAAATGTCTTGGCGTCGATCTGTTGAAGCTTGGCTTTTCCGTGCTCGAGTGCTCCCAGCACTTCGTCCTGCTGTTCGGCGTCAAGCTCCGCGAAGGGTTTGCCGCCGAACTCACTTCGACAATACGCGTCGACGGCTTTGATACCCACTCGGTACAATTGCGCAGGCGTCATCCTGGACTGGTAACCCTGAGTGTCTGTACCTTTTCCCCAGGGGCCCCCCATATACCACCGCTCGGCCCGTCCATAGGCACCCGCGAGCTGACGGTCAATAAAGAGGGTCACCCCGAGTTCTTCCGCGCCAGGCCCAAGCTCATCCTTTGGTATCAATCGGGAGACAGCTGCATCGAGCCAAGCAACTTCGTCGTGCGTGAGGTACTGATACCCGCCGCCGGACACTGGCGTAGGGTTGTCGGCCTCTCCCGGCGCCCAGGGCATTTGCTGCGAGATTGTGTCGGCTCTCGAGCTGCCCGAAGGAAGCGCCAGCGAGGAGCCCGCCGCCAGTCCTGCGGTGAGTAGGTGGCGCCGGCTGAGCCTGGAATTTCCCCCTTGTTCTGACCTCTGCATCGCTAGGCACCCATCTCGTGTTATGGCCGCATCAACAACTTGGGATGCCCCCGGTTCGCGCGCGACGTCTGGCGAGGCTCGAAAGTCGGTACGATTGCGCACAGCCACGCCGGCCCCGGGCGCTTGCCGAAGCTCAACGCCGCAGCAAGCGTACAAACTCCAGGACATTATCTGCCTGGGTTGCCTTGAGCAGAAAGTCCTCTCGTTCCTTGCCAGGCGGGAGCTCTGCAGCGTCACGCCTGGCTCGCTCGGCAAGTTGCTTCAATCGATGCGGAAGCGGGGCGACCGGCTCGTCACAGGTCCGGCGCCGGCGCTTTGCCGGCCGCTGAGCCCTCCGCCACGCCAGTCGCCTCATGTCACGCTCCTTCCGAATGTGGCCAGCCTCAAGACCAGGCCGGCTCACCCTACTTGGATGTGCCTTGGTGCGACGAGCTCGAACCGGTCGTGCCTTGTGACGAGCTTCCTGAACTTGAGCCCGAAGCGTTTGCGTTCATTGCCTCGAACACGGACATGCCGTGCGGACCGATGGTCATCACGACCGGATTTCCGTCCTTCGACTTCGCCTGAACGACGAAGGACTCGGCCACAACCTTCACGTCCGTGAAGCCGGCGTTCTTCAGATCCCGCTGAATCTGCTGCGCGGCGGCGAGATCTTGCTTTGAGCCGTTGGACGGCTGCGATGAGGCTTGGGGCGAAGTTGTCGTTGCGCTCTGAGCAAGAGCTGGCGTTGCCAGGGAAACGGCGGCGAGCGCAGAGGCCGCTACGAGCATTCTCTTCATGTGCAGGTCCTTTCTTGAGGAGTAGACGCGGATATAGCGACAGAGGCGGCGTAGCGTTCCGACGGTACGGCGGCAGATCGAGCGAGAGCTGGTACGACAGCGAACAGAGCCGCAGTTGAGCTTTGGCTGCGCGGGCCAGCGGGTTGGTACGCCGCGGCCAAAGCGATTGGATTCAGTCCTCTAGCGCACAAAGGCAACGAACCGCCATCTACCGTTTGCGTTGATAATGGCTGAACCGGCTAAGCGCTGCGACGGGGCGGATCGAGGAGGAGCAACATGCATCTGTCATGGGCGAACGGCTCTCTAGCTAGGCTCGTCGAGTTAGGGCGGCGCCAAGGGGAACTGGCTACGCAGGATCTCCGAGAAGCTCTTCCGATCGACCGGATGTCTGACGAAGAGCTAGCAAGGACCATCGCCTACTTGGAAGATCAGGGCGTTGAGGTCACGCTGAATCCGGATTTGCTGGCCCCGCCACCGCGCTCCGCGCCGGAAGTTCGAGAGGCCGCAGCACCGAGCCGGCGGGTGCGCAGTTTGAAGGCGGACAGCGGCGCACTGGATTACCCGCGCCGGGATATCCCCCAACAACGCCTTCAGAGCGCTCCGTCGGCTCAGCGCAGGTTCGCCACGCTTTCCGTCTTCGTGGCTGGCCTGATTGTCTGCGCCGTAATCGCAGTTCTCGTGTGGGTCTTGAGGTGAGTGCGAAAACGACATTGCTTCGCTGTACTGGATGCCCTTCCGGTTCATCGGTCAACGCTGGATCGAACCTCGTCGGAGATGCTAAGTGCCCGTATGGTTGAGTGCCGGCCTCTGGGGTTTGCTCGGAGCGTCATCGTTAGTGCTGGGGGCCGCGCTCGCCTACCTTGCAACAATGCCCAGATGGGCCAATGCTTCCATCATGTCGTTTGGATGCGGTGTGCTGATCTCGGCCGTAGCTTACGATTTGCTCGAATATGGCTACCAGGAAGGAGGCATATGGCCGATTGTGGTGGGAGCGCTCTTTGGTTCGATAGCATAAGCGGCAGCCGATTATCTCGTGTCGGCACGTGGGGGGGGCACCACCGTAAGCAGTCGGACCATCAACAGGAGCAAGCAGGCAAGGGCGGCGGCATCGCGATCGCAATTGGCTCTCTCTTGGACGGAATACCTGAAAGCGTTGTGCTCGGATTGTCGCTGCTCGGTGGAAAAGGCGTAAGCGTTGCAATGTTCGCAGCGATCTTTCTGTCCAATTTCCCAGAAGGGCTTTCGAGTGCAGTTGGCATGCGTAACGCGGGCCGAAGTGCGGGCTATATCTTCGGATTGTGGCTTTCCATCGCTTTACTTTCCGGCCTGAGTTCACTGGTTGGAGCCGCATTCCTGCGCGGAGCGTCTCCGCAACTCATAGCCGGTGTCAATGCAGTCGCTGCGGGGGCACTGCTTACTATGCTCGTAAACACTATGATCCCCGAAGCAATTGGGGAGGAACAGAAGCTAACCGGCGTACTCGTGGTGATCGGGCTTCTGGTGGCGTTTTCGCTATCTGAGACAGGAAATTAGAGCCAACGTGGGCCGCTGACGGCGAACAAAATGTGAAGCGCGAGCGTTCAATTAGTAAAAGCTCAACGCAAGCGTTTCGCATCTGCTGGACGAGCAAACGCAACTCGAAGGGTCTTGCGCAGCTTGTATTATGACATGACCCAGACTAGGGATGCGACGATCGCTAATCCGGTGAAGACGACAAATCCGATAAGCCACCATGCAGAGCCAATGCCCGATGTTCTTTGACCATCCTCGTCGGCCCTGGCGCGTAACTCCTGTGCCGCTGCCAGTCGGACTTGAGCAGGCGTGTCCGACGTTCCTCCCGCTTCGTCGTCGGTGCCAAGCGGCGCCGCTGCCGGGTCAATCGCGTCCACCTTGTCCCCGGCATACCCCTGATCGATTGCGATGCGGAGCTGCTCGGTGGTCTCAATCACTCCGTGCGGATTGAACTCGGCGGCTGGAGTAGGAGAAGATCTTGAGACGCGGTCTCGGTGTAAGCGGTCATCCATAAGTGCCAACGGGGGCCCGGCGACAAGGTTTCAATGACAACTTGCTATGGTGCATTTGTGGAACGCCGACCCGTTGTGCCCATTCTTACCAAATGAGCGCATCGGTAACGGGTGCTCGGCGAGCTATGAGGATCCTTGCCGAGCTGAATGAAGCGGAGGAAGAGCTGATCGGACGCACCGTCATTTTGACGGACGGCAAGGCAGGTTCGATCGAGCACCTTTCTCTCGACGATATTCATGGACTGCGCATATCCATAGTTGGACATGATGGTCGATGGCCCATCTCAATGATTAAGAACATCGAGAGATGACCGCGGGCTGTTGGTCGGCGCGGCTTTTGCCCCCGGCCGGCGCCCGATATCGACCAGCGATCGCCGGGATTGAAGCCGCCCGAGCGAGCCGCGCCGCCTAGAAACGGATGCACCGGGTGCTGGTTGACCCTACAGGGGGGAGTCGTTCGGCAAAGTGTCCACTATCGTGGAGGTGACTGTCAATCGGCCTGCAAATTTGACCCCTCATCGGCGTCCAATTTTGACCCCTTCGTGCGGCGGGTTTTGCTGGTAGCGCTCGTCTCGTCGGAGCTGGCCGGGATAGCGGAGGCGAGACGAGCGCGGGTGGCGTGATCGTCGTCTCGACTCTTGAACCGCCAGCTATCGTTGCCGGTCTCGACGATGTCGCAGTGATGGGTCAATCGGTCGAGCAGCGCGGTGGTCATTTTGGCGTCGCCGAACACGCTCGGCCATTCGCCGAAGGCGAGATTGGTGGTCACGATGACGGAGGCGCGCTCATAGAGCCGGCTGACGAGGTGGAAGAGAAGCTGGCCACCGGACTGCGCGAAGGGCAAATAGCCGAGTTCATCCAGCACGATGAAGTCCATCCGGGTCAGATGCTCGGCGAGCCGTCCTTGCCGTCCGTTGCGGGTCTCGGTCTCGAGGCGATTGACGAGGTCGACTACGTTGAAGAAGCGGCCGCGGGCACCGGATCGGATGCAGCTTCTGGCGATGGCGATGGCCAGGTGGGTTTTGCCTGTGCCAGTGCCGCCAACCAGCACGACGTTGCGTTGTTGGGCGATGAAGCCGCCGCCAGCGACATCATTGACGAGAGTCTGATTGATCGGCGTGCCGTCGAACTGGAAGTCGGCGATGTCCTTGGCGAGCGGCAGCTTGGCAATGGTGAGCTGGTATTTGATCGACCTGGCTTGCTTCTCGTTGATCTCGGCGTTGAGCAGGTCGCCGACAATGCGCTGAGGTTCGTGCTGGCGCTTGACGGCAGTCGCCATGATCTCGTCGAAGGCAGCCTTCATGCCGTAGAGCTTGAGTTCGCCCATGAGGTCGAAGATTTGGGTTCGTTCCATCAGATGGTCCTCCGGAGGTTGTCGTAGCGAGCACAATCGGCGATCGGTGCATGACGGAGCGTCAGTGCGGCCGGCGTCATGATGTTGGCCGGTGGGGCGGGTTCGCGTTGACGGGCCAGGATATTGAGCACGACATCGGCGGAATGGACGCTGTGACTGAGCGCTTCGGCACAGGCCGCTTCCACCGCGGGCAGACCGTCAGTCAGCACCGCGTTGAGGATGTCGACCATCTGCCGATTGCCATCGTCGGTGCTGGCAAGCTTGCGCCGGATCCGCTCGATCGCGGCCGGCAGCACCCAGTCTTTGAAGGGAGCACCATTACGCAAGGCGCCGGGTTTGCGGGCGAGCACCGGCACATAATGCCAGGGGTCGTAGACGGTATCGCCGCGGCCAAAGGATCGCGGGTGCTCGGCAACGATGCGTCCATCCTGACGGATCACGATGCGATCGGCATAGGCTTGAACCTCGACGGGGCGTCCGACTGCGCTGGCTGCGACCGAGTACTTGTTGTTGTCGAAGCGCACCAGGCAGGTCTTCGAGACCGATGCCGTCACCGCATGGAAGCCGTCGAAGCGGCCGGCATAGGGAACGAGATTGGGGCGTTCGGCTTCGAACACGTCCCAGATCGTCTGATCGACCAGCTCCGGATGGCGATGAGCCTTGGCGTAGGCGATGCATTTGTCGAGCAGCCAGGCGTTTAACTCGTCGAGGTTTTTGAACCGCAGCCGCGGCGTGAAGAAGCGTTCTCGCACCAGCCCGACCTGGTTCTCGACCTGCCCCTTCTCCCAGCCCGACGCTGGCGTGCAGGCGACCGGATCGACCAGATAGTGACTGCACATCTGCAGGAAGCGGCGATTGTAGAGACGCCCTTTACCGACGAAGATCGTCTCCACGGCGGTCTTCATGTTGTCATAGATGCCGCGGGTGCAGGTGCCTTTGAACAGGGCGAACGCCCGGTCGTGGGCGTCGAACACCATCTCCTGCGTCTCCCGCGGATAGGCCCGCACGAACAGCATGCGGCTGTGACAGAGCCGGACATGGGCGGCCTTCACCATCACCGTGGTGCCGCTCAGCAAGACCACCTCGTGGCTCCAGTCGAACTGGTAGGCTTCGCCTGGGGCAAAGCTCAGCGGGACATAAGCGGCCGCGGTCGATTGCCCGCGTTCTTTGCTCCACCGCCTGGCGTAACGCCGCACCGCATCGTAACCGCCGTCATAGCCGCGGCCGCGCAGCTCTTCGAAGATCCGGATCAACGTCAGCTGTTCGCGAGCCGATTTAGCCGCGTTCGCCGCCAGCAATCCATCAAGCTCTGCTGCCCATCGTCCCAGCTTTGGCCGCGGCTGCACCTGCCGCTCGTACTCGAAGGAGGTCTCTCCCGACCTCAGCACCTTCCGAACCGTGTTCCGCGATACCTTCAGGTCACGGGCGATCTCCTTGATCGTCTTGCCCTTGATGAAGTGCTCGCGCCGGATCCGGGCAATCGTCTCCACGATCAGCATCCCCCACCACCTGCTTCGTTCCAAAGCAGGCAACGCAACAGACCAATCTGTAGGGGGTCAATTTTGGACGCCGATCCCCCGGCTTAGGGGGTCAATATTGCAGGCCGAACGACAGCAGCTCGGTTCGGCGACGCCCAAAGCACGTCCCCCAGGGCCCCTGTAAGTGCTTGGAATCGCACATTCCAAATCGGGGGCGGACCAACGGAATCCGGAAGTGCCGCGCAAAGTATGTCCCCTATGACGTGCCATGTGTTCTCGAGACGGCACTCGCGAAGGGACGTCCAGATCAGGGCGTTGAGAGCGCACCACTACGATTGAGAAGTTAGGTTATCAACTAGCTCGGACGAGGCGTAGAGTAGGTCGTCCTGTCGGCGAGCCAGTCGATGAGCGATGTATCATCCAGAGCATATCGACCTCGCTCCATGCGGATCACAAGTCCTTTCTCCCGCAACGCGTCTAGGGCGCTTTGAGCGTCGGGGACGGTGACTTGCTGGTTCGCATTCTCGGAGTATGCGGCTAAAGAATCGGCATCGAACGGCCTATAATTTTCGCCCTGATCGATGATGCGACGCAGAACGGCCCTCTGCAGCGGCGTCATGGACGTCCATTGAGAATCGAATTCCTGCCAATAGCGCTCTCTGACGACGTATGCCTGTTCGAGGAGGGAAGGCGATGATCCATTCACTCCGATGGAGCCCGTTACGTATTCACGGACTGCCGCTTGGAGGAGTTCGGGCCGGAACGCGACGATCTCGAACGCCCGCGCGACCACCTTTTTATCGATCTGGCGATCCCCTGCGAGTCGAGTGTTTACGAAATCCGCATAGGCCGCGGCAAAGTCGGCGCCCAACAAAGGGAAGTCGGTGACCGACGCTCCGAAGAACGGCTGGTTCTTTCCAATCACGAGCGAAGCCAGCTTGTCGCGATGGGAGCCGGTGAAGACCAACCCCAATCGGACATTGCCAACATCGGAGCTATCTACTCCGATGTTGAGGGCGTCCCTTGCGGATTTCAGACTGAACATCGCTGTCACGCTGGTCTGAGAAGTCAGCGCGTGTTGGGCTTCGTCAACGATTAATACGATTGGACGGCCAGCTCGCTTGTTCAGGTAGGCGATGGCGTCGGCCATCGTAGCTCCGCCGGGCCTCCCGATCTTTTCGATATCGACGGCAAGCCAAGAGCCGATGCCGATCTTCGACATGCCAGACTTGCGCGCCACTTTCAAAATGCCCGACTCGTGATCCTGAATCGTCGCCCTGATCTTCTCGGCGATTACTTCGCCTGGATCCCGGCTACGATCCGCCCAAAGGTCCACGTAAACCGGAAGGGCGCCACGACTTTCGAGCTCGGGCACAAGGTCGGCCTTCAGGAGTGTGCTTTTCCCGGTGCGGCGTGGTGCGGCAAGGAAAAGGCCTGAGTTGCCTGCGAGGGGATCGGTTCCAAGCGCAATGTCGGCCATCCGGCGGGCAAGCTCTGGCCGATGAAAGACGAAGCCAGCTGCCATTTCCTCTAGGTCCGAATATGAGCGGAAGCATAAACTATGGTAACGAGGTATAAATGTCCCATAGTCGCGAACAAAAAGGAATTGCGCGGCGGACGCTGCACCCTGGGACCAACTTTGCCCACGTCGAGGTAAAGAGGACATAGGTCCGATCGATTGACGTTCGCCGCGACCCGCGACATCCGAAACGAAAAGCCCCCGCCATCGCTGACGGGGCCTTTTCGTGCTTCAGATTAGGAGACGTACCTTAAGGGGACGTACTTTGCCCACGGCTGCAATCGGCTGCACGCCATTTCGTGCCGAACTCAACCAGCCGCTTGCGAAAGAGCTATCGTCTTATCGCAGGCAGCATCCCACAGAGGCCAACCCCGCTTCTTGCGGTATGCAATCCGGCGTTCAAGCCGCTCTTCTCCGTATCGGGCGCGATAGAACATCTCCGCCATGTATGCCCGATCTAAAAGAAGGGGATCTTCCTCGGCTGCTCGAATGGCCCAATGGTCACACCAATCAACCCAGGCTCGCATCATTTCGCGCTTTCGTCCTATTTGTGGATCGGACGAGTAGAATTGCCCAGTTACGTCGTTAGGTTCGACCCCCTCCAGATGGTCCAAAATGAGAGACCCTTCTCCCTTTCGAAACCCCAGGTCTCGTTCTCCGTAGGTGGCGAAGGCGTACCTCACGCCGTGGGGAGAGGAATTCACGCCTGGCATAATGGAAAAGTAGTCGTTGAAGAGCCCAGCTTCGGCATGTGGTCGTTCTGACTGGGTGCGCTTGTCGGCGGGAAATAACCAGCCATTGTAGTTGGCGTCATAAACGAGCATTCGACCAAGCTGATCGACGGCTCGGGCCGCAAAACCGACACATGGTACGAGATGCGAGCGATTGCCGCGCTTGGTTCCGCTCTTGCGGAAATACGGCGGTACGTACCAGGCCTGTTCAGCTTCGGCTTCCATATAACTTCGGAAGCGTGACTCATTAGCACCAGTGATCGCCCGGCGCCGCTGGCACGTTCCGAGCATAAGCTCAATGCCCAGGGAAATGCGCTTAGGGAAGTACCCTTGACGCGCAATTACCAGCGCTCGACCCAACTCGATCTCCGGGGGCGTGTCACCCCGTTCGTCCTCTGGATCGAACAACTCCTCGCCGATTTCAACTCGAGTACGTTGAGGAGCTTGCAGCTTTGTCATCACCCCATCGGCCACGTTAGTCTTGTCTTGACGCACAGGTTCGGCAAGCCAATTCCAAAAGCGTTTAATGGTCCGCACCATGCCTTCCGACATTGCTTCGGCTCCGCGCGCGTGGACCGCAGCTATAGCTTCCGCCATTTCGTTCCGCGTGATCGTATTGACCATGCGATCGTCGAACCGAGATAGCTCCCCTGGTTGGAGTTTCTTGCGGTAGTCCACGTGGGTGGCCTCCCGGTTCGCGCGTGCGACATCGGCCAGGAACTCCTTCTTGGCCTGCTGCCAGGACCAGGACGGTTTTGGACGGGCCGCCTCGCGCTTCAGGTGCGTTTCAACGGAAATCCCGGCCGCACAGGCGCCGAGGAAGGATTCGGGGTTGTGCCCTTTGCGGGCCATCTCACTGACCGTGTTGGCTCTGGCGCGAGCGTCCTCCAAGCACAAGCCGCCGACGCTTTCGTCGCCATCGACAACCGGGCCGAGGTCGTAGCGCTTTTGATTGCCGTGGAGCATCACTCGTACTGACCAACGGACTGATGTGGGCTTCACGCGGAGCTGCAATCCATGGCTCTTCGAGTCGGTCTTGTCGTACCGCTTTCTGCCATCCCGCTGATGCCGCAGGGCGGCGTTTACGGTTTTGAGGGTGAGTAACTCTGGCACTCTTCACTCCGGGTCAACAGCAGCTTTGATCAAAGCTGGGTCAGTCCTGGGTCAAAAAATGTCCAAGTTGACCCAGAGTCAAGATGAGGCCTGTCGATAGTGGGGGAGGGAGCTGATTCTAGGTTAAGTCATTGAATCTTTGGGGCAGTGTTTCGCAAAACACTGCCCTATCGTTGCATTTGGAGGGGATGATTTTGATGACCCAGGGTAACTGTAAATCAGCCGCCTCATGGCTTCGCAGGTTCGAGTCCTGCCTCCCCCACCAATTTTTTCAATAACTTAGAGATGACGCGCTTCCCAGCGAAGGCACAATCTTCCTGATTCGGAAGCGCAAACTGGGGTGTTCTGAGCACGATGCTGCGCTTTCCGTGAGGCCGATTGGAACGTAGGTGGCTTCCGCCGCTGGGTAGTCTTTGGGCGACTGATTGGCATTGCGCTTACCGGGGGAGTCGCGGGGGCCGTGGTTAGCATTCCATGGCAATACTCGGACGGAAGCCGGCCAGCATCCGCACAAGATGTAGAACCAGAAAGATCTACAAGACCGCCTCAGGTGGGACCTCCCGTTTCAACTTTGAAGTTTTCCCCGCTTTCTGATGAGAAAGCCCGAACGAGAGCATGGCGCCTTTCATCGATCCATGACCATCATCGGATGACGAACGGAGGTAGTCGATGCGACGCGCGGGTCAGTCGCTAGGGCCCTTCATCACTTAGATAAGGGCTTCTCAGTATTGGGGGCAGCCTCCAGCGGCTCGCTCACAATGGAGGCGCGCGAATTGGCCGATAAGGTCCATGAACTGGGTGACGGTTCTGACTGTAAATAGTAGTGCCTGTCTCTCGAACCATGCGGGGGTTTTTGACTATAAATCAGCCGCCTCATGGCTTCAGGTTCGAGCCTTGCCTTCCCACCACGCTTCGCCCTTCGGGCTACGCGTGGCGCAGCCACGTGATGTCTGAAGAGCGGCGCGTGGTGTCCGGCGAAACCAAGGGCGAAGACCGACCAAGGTGCGCGCGAGTATCTCACCCCAACATCTCCCGCACCATCGGCACCACCTTCCGCCCGTAGAGCTCGATACTCTTCATCAGCTTCTCGTGCGGCAACGGTCCGGCCGAATACTTCAACTGAAACCGCGCAATCCCGAGCGCCTTCGCGGTCTTGGCGATCTTGCGTGCGACCGTCTCCGGCGAGCCGACATAGAGCGAGCCGTGCTCGGCCTCGCTGACGAATTCATCGCGGCCCATCGGAGGCCAGCCGCGCTCGCGACCGATGCGGTCGCGCATCGCCTTGTAATCCGGCCACAGCTCCTCGCGCGCCTGCTCGTCGGTTTCGGCGACATAGCCGGGCGAGTGCGCGCCGATCTGCTGGGCGGGGCGGCCAAACTCCTTGAAGGCGCGGTGATAGAGATCGACGTAAGGGGCAAACCGCGTCGGGTCGCCGCCTATGATCGCGAGCATCAGGGGCAGATCGTAATGCGCGGCGCGCACCACCGATTGCGGGCTGCCGCCGACGCCGATCCAGGTCTTGAGCGGGCCGTGCTCGACCGGCGGATAGACCAGCTGATCCTTCAGCGCCGGACGCAGCTTGCCCTGCCACGTCACGGGCTTCTGCGACAGCAACGCGGCGAACAGGTCGAGCTTCTCCTCGAACAGCTCCTCGTATTTGCGCAGGTCGAAGCCGAACAGCGGAAAGGATTCCGTAAACGAGCCGCGGCCGAGGATCACCTCGGCACGGCCGCCTGAGAGCGCGTCCAGGGTCGCAAACCGCTGGAACACGCGGATGGGATCGTCCGAGCTCAGCACCGTCACGGCCGAGCCGAGATGGATGCGCCTGGTGCGCGACGCGATGGCCGCCAGCACCGTCTCGGGCGAGGAGATCGCAAAATCAGAACGGTGATGTTCGCCGAGCCCGATGAAGTCGAGGCCGATCTCGTCGGCCAGCACCGCCTCGTCGACGACATTGCGGATCACCTGCGCATGCGGAAGCATGCTGCCTGAGGCGTCCTTCGTGACGTCGCCAAAAGTATCCAGTCCGAATTCGAGCGGTGCGGTCATCAATCAGATCTCTGTGGGGAGGATCGACCAGATTTAATGGACCGCGTCCATGCGACAAGGCGGCATTCGGAAATGCTCGGTTTCCGTTTGTGAGGCCTACGGCGCGATCCGCACGACCATCTTGCCGAGCGCGGCACGCGTCTGCATCGTCCTGAACGCCTCGCGGAAATCCTCGAGCGCGAAGACGTGGCCGACCACGGGCTGCAGCCGGCCGTCGGCGAGCCAGCCCGTCAACTGCGCCATCAAGCGCTTCTGCAAATCGGGCTCGCGTGTGGGGATTTGAGCGAGATCGACGCCGAGCAGGGCGCCGCCTTTTAGCAACGGCAGATTGAACGGCAGCGCGGGAATCGCACCGCCGGCAAAGCCGACCACGAGATGGCGCCCGCGCCAGGCGATGGAGCGAAACGCCTGCAGCGAGATGTCGCCGCCGACGGGGTCGAAGATGACGTCGGCACCGTGTCCGTCCGTCAACTGCTTGAACGTGTCACGCCAGTCTGCTTGCGTATAATCGATCACTGCGTCCGCGCCGTGCCTGCGCGCGAATTCGCGCTTCTCCGGCGTCGATGCGGCTGCGATGACCCGAGCGCCGAGCAGCTTGCCGATCTGCACGGCCGCGGTGCCGGTGCCGCCGGCTGCTCCCAGCACGAGCAACTGCTCGCCCTCGCACAACATGGCGCGGGCGCTCAGCGCGTAGAGCGCCGTCAGATAATTGGCGCGAAACGAGGCGGCGACCTCGGCCGCGACGCCGTCCGGCAAGGGATAAACCGCCTCAGGCTGGACGACGATTTCCTGGGCGAGCGCACCCGACCGCGTCATGCCCATCACGCGCATCCCGGCTTCATAGCCGCCCGGGCTGCCTGGCGCTTCGGCCACGATGCCTGCGAATTCGGTGCCGGGAATGAAAGGCAGGGGATCCCTGGTCTGATACCGCCCCTCGATTTTCAAACCGTCGACAAAGCCGATCCCCGCCGCCTCCACCCGGATGCGCAACTGGCCGGGCTCCAAAAGCGGAGACGGAACGTCCTTCAGCTCGATCTGATCGATAGGCGCATATTGTTCGACGACGACGGCTTTCATCTCGGACCTCTGGTGTTGCAGGCATCGTGGCAGATCCCGAGACCGGTTTCTTGCGTCTACCGCCACATCCCCCGCATCCGTGCGCCGATGTCGATCTTCGGACCCTGTGACGGAGCGCGCGGCGCGCCGGCCGCGACCTTCGGCCAGGCGGCGCGCTCGAACAGATAGACGAGCTGCTCCGGGATGAAGCGCGTGCGCGAGGCATAGACGTGACGGTCGCCCTTGGCGGCCTGGCCGTGGACGAAGAAGCGCTGGGGAACGACGAGATGCAGATCGTCCTTGGCACGCGTCATCGCGACATAGAGCAGGCGGCGCTCCTCCTCGATTTCGGCGCTGGTGCCGGCACCGAGATCGGAGGGCATGCAGCCGTCGACGACGTTGAGCAGGAATACCGACTTCCACTCCTGTCCCTTGGCGGAGTGGATGGTCGAGAGGATCAGATAGTCCTCGTCGCGCAAGGGCGGGCCCGACTTGTCGCTGGTCGCGTCCGGCGGGTCGAGCGTGAGCTCGGTCAGGAATTTCTCGCGCGAGGCATAGCCGCTCGCGATCTGCTCGAGCTGCATCAGATCGGCGCGGCGCGTCTCGGAATCCTCGTGGATGCGGTCGAGATGCGGCTCGTACCAGAGCCGCACGCGCTCGAGATCCGCAGGCCATTCCGAGTAGCGCAGGTTCTCGACGGTGCGGACGAACTCCGTCCAATCGGTGCCGGTGCGCGGCGGCACGGGAAGTTGGCTCAGCGCATGGAGCGGGTTGGGACTTTCGGCCATCTGGTCGAGCACGCGCTGCGCGGTGGCGGGGCCGATGCCCGGCAACAGATGCAGGATGCGGAAGCCGGCGACGCGGTCGCGCGGGTTCTCGGCAAAGCGCAGCAGCGCCAGCACGTCCTTGACGTGCGCGGCGTCGAGGAATTTCAGCCCGCCGAACTTGACGAAGGGAATGTTGCGGCGTGTCAGCTCGATTTCGAGCGGGCCGGAGTGCGAGGAGGTCCGGAACAGCACCGCCTGGTGCTTGAGCAGCGCGCCTTGCTCCCGGTTCGCCAGCACGGCCTCGACGATGTAGCGCGCCTGGTCGGCCTCGTCGTGCACGGTGACGAGCTGCGGCTTCTGTCCGGAGGTGCGATCGGTCCACAGGTTCTTGGTGAAGCGCTCGCGCGCGAGGCCGATGACGCCGTTGGCCGCTGCCAGCACCGCCTGCGTCGAGCGGTAATTGCGGTCGAGCGTGATCATCTCCGCGCGCGGCGAAAAGCTTTGCGGAAAATCCAGGATGTTGCGGACGGTGGCCGCGCGAAACGAATAGATCGACTGCGCATCGTCGCCGACGACGGTGAGCCCGCGCCCGTCGGGCTTCAGCGCCAGGAGGATCGAGGATTGCAGGCGGTTGGTGTCCTGATATTCGTCGACCAGCACGTGGTCGAAGCGGCCGCCGATCTCTTCTGCAATGAGCGGGTCGCTCATCATCTGCGACCAGTAGAGCAGCAGATCGTCGTAATCGAGCACGTGCTGGGCCTGCTTGGCCTCGACGTAAGCGGCGAACAGCCCTTTCAGCTCGGCGGCCCAGCCGGTGCACCAGGGATAATGCGCCCCTAACACCTTCTCGATCTCCATCTCGGCGTTGACGCAGCGGGAATAGACCGACAGGCAGGTGCCCTTGGCCGGAAAGCGGCTCTCGGTCTTCGACAGGCCGCGTTCGTGCCGCACCAGGTTCATCAGGTCGGCGGAATCCTCGCGGTCGTGGATGGTAAAGGCGGGATCGACGCCGATCCGCTCGGCATGTTCGCGCAGCAGCCGGGCGCCGATGCCGTGGAACGTGCCGGCCCAGGTCAGCGCATCGCGCATGATCGCGGCATTGTTCTCGCCCAGTACCTTGCGCGCGATGCGCTCGACGCGTCCGGCCATCTCGGCGGCCGCACGGCGCGAAAAGGTCATCAGCAGGATGCGGCGGGGATCCGCGCCCGCGACGATCAGGTGCGCGACGCGATGCGCGAGCGTGTTGGTCTTGCCGGAGCCCGCGCCGGCAATGACGAGCAGGGGGGCGCCCACGGTCGTGCCTTCGGCCACGCCATGCTCCACGGCGCGGCGCTGCTCCGCATTGAGCGTGTCCAGATAGGTTGCCACGAATCGCCCCGGTGAAAGACCGAGAATCGGCGATCCGCTCGCGAATCGCAATGCGGCTGGACGAAACCGCTGAGAACACCTAGGGAAAAGGCGGCCCAAAGTTCCAGCCCTGGAGCACACCGGCATGACCGAGCCCAAGCCCGGGTCCAAGCCTGAGTCCAGGCCCGAACAGTTTGAAATGCGGCGGCTGGAGTCGCTCAGCAATACCATCTTTGGTGTTGCCATGACGCTTCTGGCCTACGACCTGCCCAAGGCTGCGGTGTTCGCCAGCGTGCCCGACTGGAGCGACCTTGCCAAAGTCTATTCCGGCAAGCTCGCGGGTTTTGCGCTCAGCTTCATCATCGCCGGTCTGTTCTGGATCAGCCATCACCGGCGGCTGGCGCGTCAACCCGTGGGGAGCCGCGGGGTCGTGATCCTCAATCTGCTGTTCCTGCTCTCGATCGTGCTGTTGCCGGTCACAAACGGCCTGTACATCAATTACACCGTGAGCAGCGCCGTTGCCGTGCTCTACGGTCTGCACCTCACTGCCATTGCCGGCCTCAATGCCTGGCTGTGGTGGACGATCCTGGGCGGCTGGGGGCGTGAGACCATTGCCTCCCTGTTTCCGCTGCTCGTGTTCATTCCGGGCACGATCGTCGCGAGCTTTGCGCCCCAGGTCGCGCCCTTCCTGTGGTTCATTGCCTTCGGCGGGCTGCTGATCCGGCGCTTCTATGGACCGTTGGGCGAACCGAATCCGTAGGCTTCATCCTCACTTGTCAGCTGCTGTCGCACCGAACCCATCGGCAGGCACGTAAAGCTTGACCGGGCGGATCTCGTAGACCGCACTCGGATTGACCGCACGCAGCTTCCGCGCCGCCGCGATCGCCTCTTCATCGGTGTCGTATTCGACGAGATGGAAGCCGAGAAGCTGTTCTTTGGTCTCCGCAAATGGGCCGTCCAGCACGATGCCGCCACCGGGGCCGCGTAAGGTGCGGGCCTTTCTCGTGCCATCCAGGCGGGCGGCCGGTCCGAGGTGTCCGCTGGCCCTCAGGGGCGCCTGAACCTCGATGACTTTGGCCACGACAGCGGCGTCCTCCTGCGGCGTCCACGCCAGAAGCTCGTCTTCCACGTGGTAGGCCAGGATCGCGTAGAGCATCTTCACCTCGCTTGTTTGGGGCGCGCAGCCCGAAGGACGTATGATCGCGGCCGATGCCGACAATCCCGAAACACCAAAATAATGCATCGTGCCTGCGCGACGAAACCATCATGAAACCCGATTGCCGCCTTCGCCGGTGAACGCGGTCCGAAGACGCGGCGACTGATGGCCACAAGAACGGTCGAATCTCATCGGAGGCGGCAATGTCGGGTCATACCATCAAGATCATTTGCGATGCACGGCGGGCGGGGAAGTCGGAGCCAGCCGATCTGCATGATCAGGCGGGCCATCACCGCTATTACGGCAACTCCGCCGAGAGCGGCGGGGAGCGCATCGTCGAAAGCCGCCGCGGCAAGCGCCCGTCGGTGCTCGCCATATTCGGTTTCTGAGTTGGCCTCATCACCGCGTGCTCAGGACCTGCTTGACGAGCGCCTCGCGTAGTGCCGCGAGCTCGCCGCTGGCTTCCATCTGCGCGATCACCTGTCCAACCTTCGGCACGAGGTCGCGGTGGCGCTCGTGCAAATAATGGTAGATGCTGATGCGCTCGAGCGGCGGGGAGAGCGGATAGATCCTGGTCTGAAGATTGAGCTTGCGGACCGCGGCCAGCCCGCTGAAGAGATCGGTGACCATCACGTCGAAACGATCGGCATCGAGCATCTTGATCAGGCTCTCGAGGCTCGTGGTTGCCGTGACGCGGTCCATGCCGCGCGTGCCGGCTTCCGACGAGCCGACACCGCGGACGATGCCGATGCTGTAGGTCCTGATCGAATTCCAGCCATCCACGTCGAAATGGAGCCTGGTGGTGAACACCGCGGGTTCGATGTAGTTGATCGCCGGCGTGACCTGCAGCAGCGTCGGATAGTCGCGAGACAGCGTTCCGATCCGCTGGATTTCGCCGTCGACCTCGCCGGCGCTCGACAGCGCCAGCGCCCGCTTGCCGGGCACGTCCTCGAATTCGAGCCTGATGTTCAGCTTGGCGTAGACGGCCCGCAGCATCTCGCCGCCGACATATTGATCCGGGATGTCGGCGATCCGCGCCAGGCGGATCACCGACTGCGCGGAAGACGAGCCTGCTATGCACAGCGACAGGCAGATGACGAGTATCCGCCACATGGCCCCTCTCTGGTCGGTGCTCGCTACCACTGGCTTCGGATGTTCGAGCGATCTACCGAAGATGGCAGCCGCGCGGAGTCACAAAGGCCACCGAGTCGCCCGCATGCGAGCGACTCCGGATTTTCACCGATGTCATTCTAGCACGCGAGATGGTAGTTTGCGCTGATATCCTGCTGCTGGGCGCAAGATATGACCCCGCCGACCTCAGAGCGCCCAAGGGCCGACAGGATTGCAGCGCGCATCGCGCGCTGAGGGAGTATCAAACCGCCGAATTGTGCGTGGTTGACCGGCTGGCCGGAGAGGGTGTCGCCATATTCGGGGATGGGATGCATGGGCAACGCAGGTGAGAAGAATCCCGATCGCGGCCGTGCTGTTGCGCCGGCGGCTGCGAAGCATCTGACCGGCATCGGAGCCACCTTCACGCCCACGATGCTCGCGGCGCTGCTGTCGCGGATCTTCAACTGGTCGCGCAGCGGCATCGGGCCGCGCCTGCTTGCCGCCGTACTGCTGTTCTCCTCGATCGTGACCCTGACGCTGACCGCACTCCAGCTCTATCTGGACTACGATCGCGAAGTCGGTCTGATCGAGACGCGGCTCGAGGAGGTCGGCCGCAGCACCACCGCGAGCCTCGGCGAGAGTCTGTGGAATCTCGACCAGAACCAGCTCAAGCTCCAGCTCGACGGCATCCTGCGGTTGCCCGATATCCGCGCCGCCGAGGTCCGCGAGATTGCCGATCGCCCCAATCCCATCCGTGTCGCCGTTGGTGAGCGAAGGAGCCGCTCGGTCGTGACGCGCGACTATCCGCTGACCTATACCGTGCAAGGGAGCGCGCGTACCATCGGCGTGCTCCATGTCGAGGCGACGCTGAGCGATGTCTACCAGCAATTGCTGCACCGCGCGCTGGTCATCCTGGCAACCCAGGCGGCAAAAACGTTCGTCGTCTCGCTGTTCATCATCTACATGTTCCATTTTCTGGTGACGCGGCATCTGGTCGCCATCGCCGAGTTCGTCAGCAAATACAGCCTGGCGAGGCCGCCGCCGCCGTTGCATCTGGAGCGACGGCCGCCCCACCACCCCGACGAACTGGACAAGGTGATCGAGGCTTTCAACGCCATGTGCACGAACCTCGAGCGGGCCTATGGCGAGTTGCGCGAGGCCAATGCCAATCTCGAGCGCGACCTGACCATCCGCCGGCGAGCCGAAGCGGACGCACGCGCGAGCGAGGAGCGTTTCCGCGATTATGCGGAGACCGCATCCGATTGGTTCTGGGAGACCGGGCCGGACCACTGCTTCACCTACCTCTCCGACCGGGTGATCGCCTTCGGCATGGATCCCAAGATACGGATCGGCACGCGGCGCATCGATACCGCGCTCGACCGCGAGACCGAGTCCGAGAAGTGGCGCGCGCACATGGCGACGCTCGACCGTCACGAGCCGTTCCGGAAGTTCGAGTATCGTGGGCGCGACACCACCGGGCGGATGCATCATTTTAGCGTCAACGGCAAGCCTGTCTTCGACGCCGACGGCCGCTTCCTGGGCTATCGCGGCTCGGCCACCGATCTCACCGCGCAGCACGAGACCGAGGAGCGGCTTCGCCAGTCCCAGAAGATGGACGCGATCGGCCAGCTCACCGGCGGCGTCGCGCACGACTTCAACAACGTGCTGACCGTCATCACCGGGACCATCGAGATCATCAAGGAGGAGCTTGCGGACAAGCCCCAGCTCGCAGCGATCGCCCAGCTGATCGACGATGCGGCCTCGCGCGGCGCCGAGATCACCTCGCAGCTCCTGACCTTCGCGCGGCGCCAGCCGCTGGAGCCGCGCGAGATCGACGTCAATGCCCTCGTGGTCGAGACGGCGAAGCTGTTGCGGCCGATCCTCGGCGAGCACGTCGAGATCGTGACCCGGCTTGCCGACGATGCGTGGCCGGCGATGGCCGACCCGTCGCAGCTTTCGTCGGCGATCGTCAATCTCGCCGTCAATGCCCGCGATGCGATGCCGGATGGCGGCAGGCTCACGCTCGAGACCGCAAACCGGGAGCTCGGCGGCAGCGGCGACGGCGATTCCGGCTCCTACGTCATGCTGGCCATCTCCGACACCGGCCGCGGCATTCCGGCCGACATTCGCGATCGCGTGTTCGAGCCGTTCTTCACCACCAAGGGGGTCGGCCGCGGCACCGGGCTCGGCCTCAGCATGGTCTACGGTTTCGCCAAGCAGACCGGCGGCACCGTCGCGATCGAGAGCGAGGAGGGGCGCGGCACGGTGGTGCGGTTGTTCCTGCCGCAATCGGCGGGCGGGGCGGCGGCGAGGTCCGGGCCGGTTCAGGCCCAGGCGCCGGCGCGCGGGCACGAGACCATCCTCGTGGTGGAGGACGATCCGCTGGTGCAGGGCTACGTCATCGCCCAGCTCGGCAGCCTCGGCTATCGCACGCTCACCGCCGGCGACGGCGCAGCCGCGCTTGCGCTGGTCGATCAGGGCGCGACTTTCGATCTCCTGTTCACCGACATCATCATGCCCGGCGGCATGAACGGGCGGGAATTGGCCGAGGCTATCAGGCTCCGCCGGCCGGACGTGCGGGTGCTCTACACGTCAGGTTATACCGACAACACCATTGTCCACGAGGGGCATCTCGATCCCGGCGTGGCGCTGCTTCGCAAGCCCTACAGGAAGGCGGACCTGTCGCAGAAGATCCGGGAGATGCTCGCGGGCGAGGGGCCCGCCTGAGCGGCGCGCGATACCGGAGCAAAGAAAAGGCGCGGCGGGAGAACCCCGTCGCGCCCGATTTCTTGCTCGCTGGTCCAGGGCTGGAACCGCCCCGATGCCAAGCCTCAATAGTGCTTAGCGGGCGATCCCAGCGAGGTGACAGCGCTTGAGATAAGACACTGGATCACCTCCTTTCGTTGGTTTCGGGACACTCAATATAGGGCCAGACCGCCTCGCCGTTAAGGGGGCGTGCCCGAAAGCGGGAATAAGCCCATCCGCGAAGCGGGAAAGGCCGGTCCGCAGCAGTTGAGACCGCCGCCCGGCCGTGTTAGGGAGCCCCTGTCGCGGGTGTAGCTCAATGGTAGAGCAGCAGCCTTCCAAGCTGAATACGAGGGTTCGATTCCCTTCACCCGCTCCAGCCGTCTCAGTGCCCTCGCATCCCGTTGCTTGCGGCAGGGTTTTCATCACGCAATATCTGCGGTCAGCTTGCTTCACCCGGGGGGGCGACTCACGGGATGAAGATGAGTGCATCGCGTCGCCGGTGCCGCTGAACCTCGGAGACTTCCGCCATGTATCTCGGCATCGATCTCGGCACCTCCGCGGTCAAGACGGTTCTCGTCGACGGCGTCCAGCGCGTGATTGCAAGCGAGAGCCGGGCATTGACGATCGACTCGCCGCGATCGGGCTATTTCGAGCAGGATCCTGCGCAGTGGATCGCGGCGACCTTTGCGACGCTCGACGCCTTGAGGGCGTCGCACGGACAAGAGCTGGCGGCGGTCGAAGGCATCGGGTTGTCCGGCCAGATGCATGGTGCGACGCTGCTCGATGCGAGCGACACGCCGCTCCGGCCTTGCATTCTCTGGAATGACGGGCGCTCCGCCGCGGAGTGCCGCCTTCTGGAGCAGCGCTGGCCTGCCTTGCGTGCGACGACCGGCAACAAGGCGATGCCCGGTTTCACGGCGCCCAAGCTGCTCTGGATCGCCACGCACGAGCCCGAGATCTTTGCGGCAACGCGACGCGTCCTGATGCCCAAGGCGTATCTCCGCCTGGTGCTGTCAGGCGAGGCGATCGAGGACGTCTCGGACGCTTCCGGATCGCTGTGGCTCGACGCTGCGCGCCGAGATTGGTCGGATGCGGCGTTGGCCGCGACCGGCCTGTCGCGCGCGCACATGCCGCGCCTGGTCGAAGGGTGCGCGCCTGCGGCCAGGCTGCGCGGCGAGCTAGCGCAGCGCTGGGGCATGGTTCGGCGGCCGATGATCGCGGGCGGCGCCGGCGACAATCCCGCAGGTGCCATCGGTATCGGCGCGATCAAGCCGGGCACGGCGTTCATCTCGCTGGGGACCTCTGGCGCGTTGCTGGCGCCGAGCGACCACATCGCCGCCAATCCCGACCGTGTGGTCCACACATTCTGCCACGCCATCCCCGGCATGTGGATTGAGGCCGGTGCGATCCTCTCGGCGGCCTCCTGTCTGGCCTGGGCCGCGCGCCTGTTCGGGGTCTCTGAAGCCGAGCTGCTGGCGCCGTTGGGAGCGAGCCCGCAGGCGCCGTCTCCGGTAAACTTTTTGCCTTATCTCGCGGGCGAGCGAACACCTCACGACGATCCCATCGTGCGCGGCATGCTCGACGGTTTGAGCCACGGCACCGATCGCACGGCGATCGTGCAGGCCGTGCTGGAAGGCGTTGCCTTCGCGCTCGCCGATTGCCGGGACGCGCTCGGTGATGCCGGCATCGCGGTGACGGAAGCTGACGTCATCGGCGGCGGGTCGCGATCGCGGTTCTGGCTGGCAGTGCTTGCCAACATCCTGAATATTCCGATCCATCGTTTCGCCGACGGGGAAACTGGCGCCGCGTTCGGTGCGGCAAGATTGGGGCGGCTTGCTGTCACCGGTGAGGCAATCGAATCCGTCTGCACGCCACCGCGCCGCGTCGAAACTCTCGAGCCTGATCGCGCGCTGGTTAACGCGTATGCGGCGCGGCGTCCCGCCTGGCGCGAACTGTATCGGCCGCGCCACTAGCATCGCTTTGCGTCTGCATTTCTGTCTGTTCGCTGTTGCCCTGTGCTGCGGCCTTTTGTTTAATGTGCGGACCGCAAACGAAAGGCGGACATGGAAATGCATTGTGCGGGGGAGGCACGATGAGCGATCCGATCCTCGAGATGCGGGGAGTTTCAAAATCCTTTTTCGGCATCAAGGCGCTGCGCGCGGTTGACCTGACGGTCTATGCCGGCGAGGTTCACGCCTTGATGGGCGAGAACGGGGCGGGCAAATCGACCCTCATGAAGATCCTGTCGGGTGCCTACCGGCCGGATCCGGGTGGAGAAATCCGCATCGAGGGCAAGCCGGTGCGGATCGAAGGTCCGCTCGGCGGCCGTGCCGCCGGCATCTCGATCATCTATCAGGAACTGTCTTTGGCCCCCAATTTGAGCGTTGCGGAGAATATTTATCTCGGCCGCGAGATCTCGCGTTCAGGTTTGCTGGCACGGGGCGCCATGCGCGAGGGCGTTGGTCCGATCCTGGAGCGGCTGGGGGCGGACTTCCTGCCGTCGACCTTGGTGGCCCATCTCTCGATGGGCCAGCGTCAGCTTGTCGAGATCGCGCGCGCGCTGCACGCGCGATCGAAAATCCTGATCATGGACGAGCCGACCACCGCGCTGTCAGCCGGCGAGAGCGAGCGGTTGTTTGCGCTGATCCGTCAGCTCCGCGCCGAGGGACTCGCCATCATCTACATCTCGCACCGCATGGACGAGGTCTATGCGCTCGGCGACCGCGTGACCGTGCTGCGCGACGGCCGTCTGGTCGGCTCGCTCGACAAGCAGGACATCCGCGCCGACGCCATCGTCCGCATGATGGTCGGGCGCGACGTCTCGTCTTTCTACAAGAAGGACCATGATCCCAATGCCGGGAAGGGACATCCCGTGCTCACCGCGATCGACATGGCCGACGGGCGGCGCGTCAAGGGCTGCTCGCTCACGGTGCACGCGGGCGAGGTGGTGGGGCTTGCCGGCCTGATCGGGGCCGGCCGCACCGAGCTTGCGCAACTGATCATCGGCGCCGCCCCGAAGATCTCGGGCCGTCTGGAACTCGAGGGCCAGCCAATCGACATCCGCACGCCCGGCGAAGCGCTCGAGGCGGGCATTGCCTATCTGACCGAGGACCGGAAGGCGCTCGGTCTGTTTCTCGACATGTCGTGCCTGGACAACATCAATCTCGCGGTGCTGGGGCGCGATGCCAAGCTCGGCTGGTTCCTGGACCGCGACAAGGCGCGCGAGCGCGCGGACAGGGCTTTCGTAGGGCTCAGCATCCGCGCCGCCAATGTCGGCGCGCCCGCAGGTGGTCTCTCCGGCGGCAACCAGCAGAAGCTGCTGTTGTCGCGGCTTCTCGCCATTGCGCCAAAGGTCCTGATCCTGGATGAGCCGACGCGCGGCGTCGACGTCGGCGCCAAATCGGAGATCTATTCGATCATCGACAATCTCGCCAAGGTCGGCACCGCGATCCTCGTCATCTCGTCCGATCTGCCTGAAATCATCGGCATCTGCGACCGCGTCCTGGTGATGCGGTCAGGGCTCATCGCGGGTGAGGTCGTACGCGGCCCGGCTTCGCCATTGACACAGGAAGACATCATGGCGCTTGCCACTGGGATGGAGCATCTCGATGCCTGACAATGCTGCCTCGAAGGCCCAGCCCGCACTGACGCGGACCAATGGTGCTGCCGCGGAGACCAAACGCCAGCGGGTGAGGGTCCTGATCAGCGCACTCGGCATGCTGCCGGTGCTGTTGATCCTCTGCATCGGTTTCCATTTTCTGTCCGAGGGCCGTTTCTTCACCGGTCAGAATCTCGGCATCGTCCTCCAGCAGGCGGCCGTCAATACCGTGCTCGCTGCCGGCATGACCTTTGTCATTCTCACCGGCGGCATCGACCTGTCGGTCGGCTCGATCCTGGCGGCCTCGGCGATGGCGGGCCTGACAATTTCGAAACTGCCGGAACTGGGCGCGCTGTGGCTGCCGGTCGCCGTCCTCACCGGCCTCGGATTCGGCGTCGTCAACGGCGCGCTGATCGCGCTCTTGCGCCTGCCACCCTTCATCGTCACGCTGGGCTCGCTCACCGCCGTGCGCGGCCTGGCGCGGCTGCTCGGCGCCGACACCACGGTTTTCAATCCGTCCATTCCCTACGCTTTCATCGGCAACGGTTCGCTGACGCTCGTGCCCGGCGTCGCATCGATCCCGTGGCTCTCGGTGATCGCTCTGCTCGTCATCTTTGTCTCGTGGCTCGTGCTGCGCCGGACCGTGCTCGGCGTGCACATCTATGCGGTCGGCGGCAATGAAAGCGCGGCGCGGCTTGCCGGCATCAAGGTCTGGGCCGTCCTGATTTTCGTCTATGGCGTGTCGGGCTTGCTGGCGGGACTAGGCGGCGCCATGCAGGCGGCGCGGCTCTATGCGGCCAACGGCTTGCAGCTCGGCCAAAGCTACGAACTCGACGCCATCACCGCAGTCATCCTCGGCGGCACGTCTTTCGTCGGCGGCATCGGTTCGATCTGGGGGACGCTGATCGGCGCGCTGATCATCGCCGTGCTCTCGAACGGCCTGATCCTCGTCGGCGTCTCCGACATCTGGCAATATGTGATCAAGGGCCTGGTGATCATCGGCGCGGTGGCGCTCGACCGCTATCGGCTGCAAGGCTCCGCCAGAACCTAAAAGAGGCTCCGCCAGAACCTGAAAAGGGCTCCGCCAGAACTTGAGAAGGCTCCGTCAGAACCCGAAGGGATCATGACGTCATGCGAAATCCGTTGCGGCAACTGGTCTGCCGTGCCGGGTTTGAAGACAGACCAGGGAGGAAGCAAATGTTGAAGACGATCTCGCTCGCCGGCGCCGCGATGGCGCTCGCCCTGACCACCGCGCCGTCCTCTGCCAAGGAGCTCAAATCGATCGGCGTCTCGTTGGGGTCGATGGGCAATCCGTTCTTCGTGGCGCTATCGAAGGGCGCCGAGTTCGAGGCCAAGAAGACCAATCCCAACGTGAAGATCACCACCGTCGGCTTCGAATACGACCTCGGCAAGCAGGTGACGCAAATCGACAATTTCATCGCCGCCGGCGTCGACCTGATCCTGCTCAACCCCGGCGATCCCAAGGCGATCGGGCCTGCGATCAAGAAGGCCCAGGCGGCGGGCATCGTCGTCGTCGCGGTCGACACCGCGGCCGAGGGCGCCGATGCCACCGTGACCACCAACAACGTCCAGGCCGGCGAGATCTCCTGTCAGTACATCGTCGACAAGCTCGGCGGCAAAGGCGACGTCATCATCGAGAACGGACCGCAGGTCTCCGCGGTGATCGACCGCGTCACCGGCTGCAAGAACGTCTTTGGGAAGAATCCGGGCATCAAGGTTCTGTCCAGCGATCAGGACGGCAAGGGCTCGCGCGAAGGCGGTCTTACCGTTGCGCAAGGCTATCTGACGCGCTTCGCCAAGATCGACGCCATCTTCGCCATCAACGATCCGCAGGCGATCGGCACCGATCTTGCGGCGAAACAGCAAAACCGCAGCGGCATCATCATCACCTCGGTCGACGGTGCGCCTGACATCGAGGCGTCACTCAAGGATCCGGCATCGCCGCAGATCCAGGCGTCAGCCTCGCAGGATCCGTTCTTCATGGCGCGGCGCGCCGTGCAGATCGGCGTCGGCATCCTCAACGGGCAGAAGCCGGCCTCGACCGTCGAGCTGCTGCCGTCGAAGCTCGTGACCCGCGACAATATCAAGGACTACAAAGGCTGGACCTCGGATCGTTCGCAGTAGGGCAGACTGCGAAGGGCGGCGATCCCTCTGATGGGTCGCCGCCCCCTTTGCCTGACGCTTGTTGGATCGCTCGCTTCAACGCGGGAATGCTCGGAAAAAGAATTAGAGTCGTAGTGGGTTGACCCCGCCGGACGATATGTCAGAGAAGGGACAGGTTTTGCCCGGAGCTTGACACAAGCCGCTGGGGCACTTTGGGAGCATTTGTGAATATGGCTGAGCGCGTCGCTCTCATCACCGGTGTGACCGGGCAGGACGGGGCTTATCTCGCCGAGCATTTGCTGTCGCTCGGCTATGTCGTGCATGGCATCAAGCGGCGCTCGTCCTCGTTCAACACCGCGCGCGTCGATCACCTCTACCAGGACCCGCATGTCGGCAACGTGCCGTTCCTGATGCATTACGGCGACATGACGGATTCGACCAACCTGATCCGCCTGGTGCAGCAGATCCGCCCGACCGAGATCTACAATCTCGCCGCGCAGAGCCATGTCGCCGTCAGCTTCGAGAGTCCGGAATACACCGCCAACGCCGATGCCATCGGCGTGCTGCGCCTTTTGGAGGCGATCCGCATCCTCGGCATGGAGAAGGAGACGCGGTTCTACCAGGCCTCGACCTCCGAGCTCTACGGCCTCGTGCAGGAGATCCCGCAGAAGGAGACCACGCCGTTCTATCCGCGCTCGCCTTATGGCGTCGCCAAGCTCTATGGCTACTGGATCACGGTGAACTACCGCGAAGCCTACGGCATGTTTGCGAGCAACGGCATCCTGTTCAACCATGAGAGCCCGATCCGCGGCGAGACCTTCGTCACCCGCAAGATCACCCGCGGTGTGGCCCGGATCGAGCTTGGGCTGGAGCAGACGCTCTATCTCGGCAATCTCGAGGCCAAGCGCGATTGGGGCCATGCCAAGGACTATGTCGAGGGCATGCACATGATCCTGCAGGCCGACAAGCCCGACGATTTCGTGCTCGCCACCGGCGAAACGCGCTCGGTCCGCGAGCTGGTCGAACTGTCCTTTGCCCAGGTCGGCCGCCGCATCGAATGGCGCGGCAAGGGTGTGGACGAGACCGGCGTCGATGCCAAGAGCGGCAAGATCGTGGTGAGGATCGATCCGACCTATTTCCGCCCAACCGAGGTCGACCTCCTCGTCGGCGACGCCAGCAAGGCGCAAAAGGTGCTCGGCTGGAAACCGAAGCGGAGCTTTGCGCAGCTCGTCGAAGAGATGATGGCGGGCGACTTGGCCGAGGCCAAACGGGACATTGCGAATGGCAAGCGTACCGTTTGAGCTGAAGGGCAAGAGCGTCTACGTCGCCGGCCATCGCGGCATGGTCGGCAGCGCCATTGTGCGCCGGCTGGCGCGGGAGAACGTAGATCTCGTCACCGTCGAGCGGCGCGAGGTCGATCTCTGCAACCAGGCGGCCGTGTTCGACTGGTTCGCGAAGATGCGGCCGCAGGTGATCTTCCTCGCCGCCGCCAAGGTCGGCGGCATCGTCGCCAACAACACGCTGCGCGCCGAGTTCATCTACGACAACATCGCGATCGCCGCCAACGTGATCCACGCCGCGCATCTGAACCGGGCCGAGAAGCTGATGTTCCTCGGCTCGTCCTGCATCTATCCGAAGCTGGCGCCGCAGCCGCTGCGCGAGGATGCCGTGCTGTCAGGTCCGCTGGAGCCGACCAACGAGCCTTATGCCATCGCCAAGATCGCCGGCATCAAGATGGCGGAGGCCTATCGCAGCCAATATGGCAGCGACTTCATCAGCGTGATGCCGACCAATCTCTACGGCCCTGGCGACAATTATCACCCTGAATTGAGCCATGTGGTCGCGGCGCTGATCCGGCGCTTTCACGAGGCGAAGCTATCGGGCGCCAGGACCGTCGCGGTCTGGGGCACCGGCACGCCCCGGCGCGAGTTCCTCTATGTCGACGACATGGCCGATGCCTGCGTGCACCTGATGAGGACCTACTCCGGCAGCGAGCTGATCAACATCGGCACCGGCGAGGACATCGCCATTGCCGAGTTCGCGCGCGTGGTCGCCGAGATCGTCGGCTATCGCGGCGAGATCTCCTTCGACCCCTCGCGTCCCGACGGCACGCCGCGCAAGCTGCTCGACATCAGCCGCCTCGACAAGCTCGGCTGGCGGGCGACGACGTCGCTTCACGATGGATTAAGGCTCGCTTATGCGGCCTACCTTGCGGCAAAGCCGCTGCCTGCCTGATAGCGTGAGCCCTTCAAGAAGCAATCTATCTGCTCGATCTATTGCCTGTGGTCTTCGATTTCGGCGGCGACCTGTCCGTAGTTCAGCAGAGCGACGAGGGTCGTTCCACCCAGGATGTTGCCGAGCAGGGTCGGCAGGAAGAAATCCAGGGCATATTGGGCCAATGACGCCCGGCCGCTTTGCACCAGGAAGGCGCATTCGACCGAGCCCGCGACGATGTGCGCGAACTGGCCGAGCGCGACCACATAGGTCATCACCACGACGATGTGCGCGCGCGATCCCTTGGTGGCTGGAAGCAGCCATGCCATCAGGGCGATCAGCCAACCGGCAAAGATCCCGCGAACCAGAGTCGTGGTGAACGTCCCCTCGACGGTGTGGCGGCTGAGATCGACGAAGCCGTCCACGATGCGCGGCTCGAAGATGCTGGTATGGGCGAGCACGGATCCAACTGCCCAGGTTCCGGTGATGTTGGAAACCAGAACGAGAGCCCACAGCTTGAGCACGCTGCCCAAGGTGCCGAGGTTCCGGTTGTGCAACAGCGGCAGGATCGGTGTCAGCGTGTTCTCGGTGAAGAGCTGCTGCCGTCCCAGCACCACGACCAGGAAACCGACGGTGTAGCCAAGTGGATCGACTAGGCGGCGCGTAGCCTCGTCCGAGATCAGTGCGTGAAACTCGCCCTGCACGATCAGCGACAATCCCATCGAAAGGCCAGCAGCGAGGCCGGACAGCAGGATCGCCCACCATCGCCGCTCCAGCTCCTGTTCGCCCTCGGCGCGGATCGTCTCATGGATCAGGGCGGCGTTTGGCCGGCTCTGGGATTCGATCTGCTCGGTCTGGCGTTGCGAGACGCCGTCGAGCTTGGAGGCTGGATTGAAGGAGGCGCCATCGTCAGGCTGATCCACTCGTTTGTCTCCGAATATGCCGGTCGAATTCAAGGCGACCAATTTCCATCAGTTCCTAGACCCTCGTGGGAGTGTGCAGCGCAGGGAGGCTAGGAACCTTCACTGCAAGCAGGAGTTGGCCGCAGGGACAGGACGAAAAGTCACACGAGGCCGTCAGTGCAAGACATCGTGCGCGTGCGCTCGACCGCGCAAATCGCGGGTCATCCCATTCATCCGATGTTGGTGCCGATCCCGATCGCGTGCTTCATCGGCGCCCTCTTGACCGACATCACCTATGTCGTGTCCGCCGAGATCATGTGGGCGGATTTCTCCGCCTGGCTCCTCCTCGTCGGAGTCATCTTCGGCGTGCTGGCTGCGATCGCCGGCCTGACCGACTTCCTTGGCAATCGCCTCGTGCGCGCGCAGGCGCCGGCTTGGCCGCATCTGATCGGCAACGTGGTGGCGATGATCCTGGCGATCATCAATGCGCTGGTTCACACGCGCGACGCCTGGACTTCGGTATGGCCATGGGGGCTCGTACTTTCGGTGCTCACCGTGCTTGTCCTGCCGGTCACCGGCTGGCTCGGCTGGGCCATGGTGTACCGGCACGGCGTGGGAGTTGCGCGATGATATCCTTTGCTACACGCGCGCTGTTGTCCGTTTCGCTCCTGGGCCTGCTCGCCGGCTGCAATGACGGCAGCGGCGATCCCAATGCCCAGATCGGCGCCAATCCGGTCCTCCCCGATATCAAGCAATATCTGTTGCCGCCGATGCACATCGCCCGCATCGTCGGCTGGAAGAAGGACGAGGCGCCTGATGTCGCGCAAGGTTTGCAGGCCAAGGCGTTCGCGACCGGCCTGCAGCATCCGCGCTCGCTCTACGTGTTGCCCAACGGCGACGTGCTGGTGGTCGAGTCCAAGGCGCCGAAAGCCGCCGCGATCAAGCGGCCCAAGGAGATCGTGATGGGCTTCATCGAATCCTGGGCGACCTCCGGCGGCGACACCGGCGACAGCAATCGCATCACATTGTTGCGCGATACCAATGGCGACGGCGTGCCCGATACGCAGAGCGTATTCCTCGACCACCTCAACTCGCCGTTCGGCGTGGCGCTGGTCGGCAACGATCTCTATGTCGCCAATACCGATGCCATCGTCAAATATCCCTACACCGAAGGCGACACCAAGATCACTGCGCCGGGCACGGTGCTGACCCCGCTGCCGGGCGGGCCAATCGACCACCACTGGACCAAGAGCCTCGTGGCGAGCCCCGATGGTTCGAAGCTCTATGCGGGCGTCGGCTCCAACAGCAACATCACCGAGAACGGCATGGAGGCCGAGCACAATCGCGCCGATATCCTCGAGGTCGATCGCGCCAGCGGCCGCTGGCGGATCTTTGCCAGTGGCCTGCGCAATCCGAACGGTCTCAGCTTCGAGCCGCAGACCGGCACGCTGTGGACCGTGGTGAACGAGCGCGACGAACTCGGGCCCGATCTCGTGCCTGACTACATGACCTCGGTGAAGGATGGCGGCTTCTATGGTTGGCCCTACAGCTATTACGGCCAGCACGTCGATCCCCGCGTCAAGCCGCAGCGGCCGGATCTGGTCGCCAAGGCGATCGTGCCGGATTATGCACTGAGCTCGCACGTCGCCCCGCTCGGGCTTGCGTTCTCCAGCGGCAGCAGCCTGCCTGATGCCTATCGGCACGGCGCCTTCGTCGGCGAGCATGGCAGCTGGAACCGGCAGGTTCTGAACGGCTACAAGGTCGTGTATGTGCCGTTCACCGACGGCAAGCCGAGCGGCCCCGCGCAGGACGTCGTCACCGGTTTCCTCAACAAGGATAACCATGCGCGCGGCCGGCCTGTCGGCGTCGCCATCGACAAATCAGGCGCGCTGCTGGTGGCCGATGACAGCGGCAATACGGTGTGGCGGGTGACGGCCGCGCATCCGCAGGTCACGCAACGATAGGAGAGGGATGATGGGCCTTGCCCAATACGCGATCGTACCGGTCCAGGACGAGTGGGGCGTGCTGCACGACGGTGACGTCAAAAGCAAATACGCCACCAAGGAAGCGGCATTTGAATCCGCGGTGGCCGCTGCCTCGCTGGCACTACGCCAGGGGCACGAGATTCATCTCAGCGTGCCCGGGCGTGAGGCGGGCGAGAACGCGCTCGGAATCTAGCCACGTCACACGATCAGCCGGCCGCGCCGCCGGGCGATTCCAATCGTCACCTCGGCGCCGGCATTGAAGTCGAGACGGTCGGCTTCCACGCCGTCACTGAAGATCACGCCGTTCTCCGCCATCAATGAGCGGATGCGCATCCGCTCCTCCGAGACGAGGCGGCCGCAGATGAGATTGGTCTGGGAATAGCGGCTCGGGAAAGGCTCACGCACGGCGAAACGCAGCTCCGCTGCGTCCCAGGGCAGGGCGTCGTAGTCGCCGCGCGAGGAGGGCTGACCAAAGCTTCCGGCGATGGCCAGGGACCCGGTGACGATGCTCTTGAACCAGGCGGTCGATCCGAGCCCGGTCGAGACGATCAGCCCGCTCGAGGATTGCCGCTCCGTCGTCCCGCCGGCCGCGATCTCGTAGATCGCCGAGACGTGCGTGCGGGCGCCGATGAAGAGGTCGTTGACGGCATGAAGTGCCTGCCCATCGCCAAGCCTGGCCTCCGCCATCGTCACGGCCTGGCTGTTGCGCTTGTCGGCGGCGACCTCCGGCAGCAGCTTTGCGAGATCGCGCGGCGCAAAGGGAAGCAGGATTCCGTCGTAGCGCGCGGGGTCGGGATTGAGTCCGATCAACGGATGGCCGTCGAGATATTTCATCGTGTTGGCGACGACGCCGTCCTGGCCGAGCGCGACGACGATGTCATCGGGCGCAAAGATGAAGTTGGGCAGGAAGCCGCGCTCGATCACCTGATAGCGCCCCCATTGCTCCAGCACCTGAAGCGTCGCGTGCCGCTGCGTCTGATAGACCTCGTGCTCGCGTTCATAGTCGGAGAAGTCGGCGCCGAGATGCTCGACGTAGAAACGCGCCTGTGCCGCTGTCAGGTAACGCGCGACCAGGTCCTCCAGCCTGGTCTTGCGCGTCACCAGCACGATCTTGCGGTCATTGGCGGCGGACATTGGCGACCTCCGGCTTCGGCTTCTCGATCAACTGGCTCAGCAGGTCGGGCGAGACGTTGAGCTGGCCGATCTTCTCGGCCTTCTCGGCGATGCCGGAGAAGGCTTGCGCGATCAGCTGACCCGGCTGCATGCCGGCGGCGGCGAGCGCCTGGATCACGCGGGTGTCGACGCCCTCGAAGATCTTCATCAGCGCGCCGACGCGATAGGCCTCGGCATCGGCCAGCGTGCGGGTATTCTCGGCGTTCAGGCCGACGAAGTCCTTGCGCTTGCCTTCCAGCACGATATCCGCAGCCATGCCGGCCTGGCGCAGCTCGTTGCGCTTGGCGGCAACGCTCGCCTCGGCGTCCATCTGCGTCTCGCGGATCGAGCGCTTCTTCTGCTCGACTGCGATCTCGGTGTCGAGTTCGCTTTCGCGGATGGCGCGCTCCTGTTCGACGGCGAAGTTGCGCCGCGCGAAGATCGCCTCGTCCGCATTCTTCAGGATTGCTTCGCGCGCCTGCGCCTCCAGCGCCTTGGCGGTATCGGGCGTCGGCTTGATGCCGCGGATCGATACGCCCAGGATTTCGAGGCCGAGAGCCTCTATGTCGGCGCGTCCCCGCAAACCTCCCGCGATGATCTCGGCGATGCGGTCGGATGCCTGGAGCGCGTCCTTCAGCGTCAGCTCCTTGATCGCCTGCTGGGCGAGCACCTCGACCGTGCCGAGGATGCGTTCGGGGAGCTTCTCGGGATCGTCGGTCTCGTAGGTCTTGCCGTCGGGCTTCAGGGTGAAGTTGAGCATCGAGGCCGCCTTCCTGGGCTCGCTGACGCGATAGGTGACGTGACCCTGGACGGTCAGCGTCTGAAAGTCGCGCGCGATCTGCTGGAAAATGAAAGAGGCGTCGCGGCTGCCCACGGGCACGGCGACGAGCGTGGTCACCGGGGCGTAGTACAGCGCGGAGAGGCCGGTGCCCTCGGCAACGACGGCGCCGGCGCGATACTTCATCAGATAGGTGGTGGGCTGGGCCTTGATGAATCGGATGCCGAACATGGCTGCCTCCAAATGGTTGTAAGTTGGTCTGAGCAACTAAGTAAGTTGGACTGTACAACTAACTGTGCTACTGTCAAGGCCGAACAGGGGAGGCTGCCGATGGCGGGCAAGGATCTGGCCGAAGGGTCTGGACGATCAACACAATTGGATTTCCCGCGGCCCCTGACCACGGTCGACGTCGTGATCTTTGCGATTCTCGACGACCAGCTTCAGGTGCTGTTGGTGCAGCGTCCGGCGGGAGAAGGCGAACCGTTTCCACTGGGCCTGGCGCTGCCGGGTGGTTTCGTTGACGTCGCCAAAGACCGCGATCTGGCGGCCTGTGCGGTGCGCAAGCTGAAGGAGAAGACCGGGGTCACCAGCCCTTATCTCGAGCAGCTCGGCAGCTGGGGAAGCGCGACGCGCGATCCGCGCGGCTGGTCGGCGACACACGCCTATTTCGCGCTGATCCCGGCCGACGCAAGTGAGCTCACCAGCGATGCGCGCTGGTGTCCGATTCAAGGCGGAAGTCTGAAGGAGAAGCTCGCCTTCGACCACGGCGAGATCCTGGCCAGCGCGATCCGGCGCCTGCGCAACAAGGTGGAGTATACCTCGCTGCCCGCTTACCTGATGCCGGTGGAATTCACGCTGCCCGATCTGCAGCGCGTCTACGAGATCGTGCTCGACCGTCCGCTCGAGAAGAGCGCCTTCCGCACCAGGATCCTGTCCGCCGACGTGATCGAGCCGGTCGCGAAAATGCGGCGTGGCCCGAACCGGCCGGCGCAGCTCTATCGCCTGAAGAAGGGCAGGGAGCCCGTCTATTTCGTGCGGACGTTCAATCCACCGGAATAAGATCGCGCGGCGCCGTGACCGCCGCGGGTTTGCGGCCATGGTCGCTACACGCCCCTCCATAACATCATGTTAGGTTTATCGCATAACTGGGTAATTGTGTTAGCCCGGCGAAAGCCTATTGTCGTCTCACTCAAGACACCGACCGGCAGTGCCAAGCGCGCGCGGAGCTCCGCGGAAGCGTCCGGGGATTGCTGTCCAATTGTTCAACGAAGCCCGCCAACGGGACGTCAACAAACAACAGATCGGGAGGAAGTTTTCTGATGGCTACGACGCGCGCGACCCATGACATGAGTCAGTCCAGGAAGGCTGCCGCAAGCGGCTGGATCGGGTCGGCTCTCGAATATTATGATTTCTTCATCTACGCGACTGCGGCATCGCTGATCTTCCCGCAGATCTTCTTCCCGTCGGACAATCCAACTGTCGCGATCGTCGCATCGCTTGCGACCTATGGCGTCGGCTATGTGGCGCGCCCGATCGGTGCCTTCGTGCTCGGACATTGGGGCGACACCCATGGCCGCAAGACCATTCTCCTCGTCTGCATGTTCCTGATGGGGCTCTCGACCATGGCCGTCGGCGTCCTGCCGACTTATCAGCAGGTCGGCATTCTTGCGCCGATCCTGCTCGTGATCCTGCGCCTGGTGCAGGGCTTTGCCGTCGCCGGCGAAATCTCCGGCGCGAGCTCGATGATCCTGGAGCATGCGCCGTTCGGTCGCCGCGGCTTCTTTGCAAGCTTTGCCCTGCAGGGCGTGCAAGCCGGGCAGATTTTGGCCGCCGCCGTGTTTCTGCCGCTGGCGGCCTATATGCCGACGGAAGCTTTCAACAGCTGGGGCTGGCGCATTCCCTTCCTGCTCAGCTTCTTCGTCATTGTCGCAGGCTACATCATTCGCCGCGAGGTCGACGAGACGCCTGCGTTTGCGCGAGAGGAGAGCCGGGGAGAAACGCCGCGGGCTCCGGTCGTCCAGGCGATCAAGCTGAGCTGGCCCGACATGCTCAGGGTCATCTGTATGGCGCTGATGAACGTCATCCCGGTGGTTGCGACCATCTTCGGTGCGGCCTACGCGGTCCAGCCGGCCTACGGCATCGGCTTTGCCAAGGACGTTTATCTGTGGATCCCGGTCCTCGGAAACATGGTGGCCGTGTTCGTCATTCCCTTCGTCGGCCATCTCTCCGACAGGATCGGTCGCAAGCCTCCGATCATCGTCGGTGCGCTGCTGTCCGGCTTGCTCGCCTTCCTCTATCTCTATGCCATCAGCGTCAGGAACGTGCCGCTGGCGATCCTGGTCTCGCTGTTGATGTGGGGCGTCGTTTATCAGGGCTATAACGCGATCTTCCCGAGCTTTTATCCGGAGCTGTTCCCGACGCGCACCCGCGTATCGGCAATGGCGATCTCGCAGAACATCGGGACGACCATCACGGCCCTGCTGCCGGCTCTGTTTGCGACCGTGGCGCCTCCCGGCTCGGCCAACATTCCAATGACGGTGGGGGCGATCGCCTTCGGCATCACTGTTATCGCGGCGCTTGCGGCGGTCACGGCCCGGGAAACCTATCGGGTCCACATCGACGATCTCGGCAATCCCGCGGCAGTTCCTATGGCACGAGCCGACTACGAGCGGCAGCGCGCAGACACGGCGAATAGTGCTGCTGCGGTTCAGACCTGACCTGTACAGGAGGAGCAGTGCCGCTGCGATGATGTTCGCAGCGGCAGCGGTTCGCTGTATAGTTTGTCTCCGGGTAGAAGTTTCGTGCGCGTCAGCGCGATCATGATGAGGTTGCAGGATGAACCCCGCTGTAGTTGCCGTCGCCATCACCGGCTCCGTGCCGCGCAAGAAGGACAATCCGGCGGTGCCGATCTCGCCGGCCGAACAGATCGAATCGACGCACCAGGCCTTCGAGGCCGGCGCCACACTCGCGCATATCCATGTGCGAAACGACGACGAGTCGCCTTCGTCGGACCCGGAGCGCTTTGCGCTCGTGCAAGAGGGCATCAAGAAGCATTGTCCTGGGATGATCGTGCAGTTCTCGACCGGCGGGCGCGGCCGCGATCCCTCGGCGCGCGGATCGTCGCTCTATCTGAAACCCGACATGGCCTCGCTCTCCACCGGATCGGTGAACTTCCCGACCATCGTTTATGAGAACAGCGCCGCCCTGGTCGAGACGCTCGCCACTGGTATGAAGGCAAATGGCATCCGTCCGGAGATCGAGATCTTCGATTTGTCGCATCTGCACGGCGCCCGCCGCCTGATCGAGGCGGGGCTGATCGATGCGCGTCCGCACGTGCAGTTCGTCATGGGCGTCAAGAATGCGATGCCGGCCGACGAGCACGTGCTCGACATCCTGTTGGCCGAGCTCAGGCGGTTGATCCCCAAGGCGACGTGGACCGCGGCCGGAATCGGGCGCCATCAAGCCGAGGTCATGGATTGGGCGCTGGCGCGCGGCGCCGATGCGGTTCGCACCGGGCTCGAGGACAATATCAGGATCGACAAGACGCGCCTTGCCGCCAGCAATGCCGAGCTCGTGACCATCGCCGCTGAAGCCGTCACGCGCCACGGCCGCCGCGTCGCGACCGCATCCGAAGCGCGATCCCTGCTCGGAATGGCGGGGTAGGGACGTTCGTGCGCACCTGACGTCTGCCTGACATGCTCCCGGATGCCTTCTGCCATTCGGCGCGCGGCGTTCCCGCGTGCTGAGTCTGCGGGTAAGACAGCGGCTCACAGGCGTGATCGGCGCCTGCCGGGCAGGCGACGGCTGGAATGCGGTTCTTGAAATCTGACAGCAGGCTCATCGGGGTCCTGCTGGTGCTTGCGATCACCCAATTGATTGGATGGGGTACGATCGGCCTTCCGGCCGTGATCGGCCGCGACCTCGGGGCCGATCTCGGCATGAGCCTGCCGGCGGTGTTCGCGGGCAGCTCGGTGCTCTACGTCACCATGGGCCTGTGCGCGCCCTGGCTTGCCAAGGCCTTTGCGCGGCACGGTGCGCGCAGGGTGATGATGGTGGGCACTGTCGTTTCTGCGCCGGGGTTTGTCGTCCTGTTTTTCGCACGCGAGCCGGTTCTCTATTTCGCCGGCTGGGTGATTCTCGGCATGGGCGGCAGCGCCACCTTGTCGACCGGCGCCTATATCTTGCTGAACGAAGTGGTCGGACGCGGCGCCAAGAATGCCATTGGCGCCTTGATGCTGGTGACCGGCCTCTCCAGCAGCATCTTCTGGCCGACCACCTCGTTCCTCAGCGGCCTGCTCGGTTGGCGCGGCACCTGTCTGGTCTATGCGGCGATGATGCTCGCCATCAACCTTCCGCTCTATGGGTTGATTGCGCCGCGCCGGAAGATCGCGACGGACGATCACGGCGAGGCCGTCAAGGCTGCGCCGCCGCCTGCAATTCCGAGAAGCACCTTCGGTCTTGTCGTCTGCGTGATCACGATGAATGCTTTCGTCAATTTTGGCATCAGCGCCATCCTGATCGAGCTGTTGCGGGCGGAAGGCCTTGCGCCGGCGCAGGCGCTTGCATTCGGCTCGATGCTGGGCGTGATCCAGGTCAGCGCGCGCGGCCTCGACTTCCTCGGAGGCGGCCGGTGGGACGGCATCACCACAGGCCTCGTCGCCGGCGCGGCGCTTCCCATTGCCATGGTGCTGCTGATGCTGAGCGAGGGCGCGACCTGGGCGGTTGCGGCCTTCATCCTGCTCTATGGCGCCGGCAGCGGCGCGATGGCGGTGGCGCGTGCCACGATCCCGCTCGTGTTCTACGATCAGGCTGAATTCGCCAAGGCGATGTCGATGATCGCATTGCCGCTCAACCTGGCCTCGGCGATCTCGCCGCCGCTGCTCGCCGGCCTGCTCACCCAGTTCGGCAGCCGCGGCGCGCTTGGCCTCACCCTGGTGTTTTCTTGCGCGACGGTGCTGATCCTGGTCCTGCTCGGGCGGCGTCGGCCGGGAGCTGTCGCGGTCGGCGCGACTTAGGGTCATTCGCGGGGCGGAAATAGGAGCCTGGCGGCCGCTGCGATATGGCCGTATGCCCAGAGCGCAGGGCTCGGGATGCGAAAATAGTGTATCCGCAGGAAGCGCGGTCCACGATCTCGCCGCCGCGCCAAGATCCAGTTCCCCGGAGGAAATCGATATGTCGGCCCTGCCGCTCTCAGGCATCAAGATCCTTGACCTCACGCGTGTGCTCGCGGGGCCCTTGTCGGCCCAGATGCTGGGCGATCTCGGCGCCGAGGTGATCAAGATCGAGCGGCCCGGCACCGGCGACGACGCCCGCGCCTTCGGCCCGCCTTATCTGACCGACCCCGAAGGCAAGGCGAACAACAATAATTCGTTCTATCTCTGCGCCAACCGCAACAAGAAGTCGGTCACGGTCAACATCGCCAAACCGGAGGGGCAGGCGATCATCCGCGAGCTCGCTAAGGACGTCGACGTCTTCATGGAGAACTACAAGGTCGGCGATCTCAAGCGCTACGGCCTCGACTACGAGACCATCAAGGCGATCAATCCCAAGATCATTTATTGCTCGGTGACCGGCTTCGGCCAGACCGGCCCTTACGCGCCGCGTGCCGGCTATGACGCGATCCTGCAGGCGATGGGCGGCCTGATGAGCGTCACCGGCCACATGGACGGCGAGCCGGGCGAGGGCCCGATGAAGGTCGGTCCCTCCATCGTGGACTACATGACCGGCATGAACACCTCAATCGGCATTCTGTCGGCGCTCTATCATCGCGACGCCAACGGCGGCGTAGGACAACACCTCGACGTCTGCCTGTTCGACACCGTCATCGCCTCGCTGTCGCACTGGCTGCAGATCTATCTCGTCAACGGCAAGACACCGCCGCGCCGCGGGACCTGGGGCAATGGCGGCATGCCGGCCGGCGTGTTCCGCTGCACCGACGGCGAGCTGATGCTGGTGGTCGGCAATGACGGCCAGTTCCAGCGCACCTGCGCCGTGCTCGGCGAGCCGGAGCTTGCGAGCGATCCACGTTTCATCAAGAACAACGACCGCGTCGTGCACGGCAAGGAGATCATGGCGATCTTCGCCGGCCTGTTTCTGAAGAAGCCGGTGGCCTACTGGCTGGAGAAGTTGGAGGAGGCCGGCGTGCCCTCAGGCCCGATCAACAATTTCGAGCAGGTTTTTTCCGACCCGCACGTCCAGTCGCGCGGCATGCGGGTGAAGGTGAACCATCCTTTCCAGCCCGATCTGTCGTTGATCCGCAACGCGCTGACCTTCTCGGAGACGCCGATCGAGACCTACCGCGCGCCGCCGCTGCTCGGCGAGCACACCCGGGAAGTGCTTGGCAGCAAGCTCGGCTATGACGCCGGGAAGATCGAGGAGCTGAAGCAGCAGGGGATCATCTAGCCCCCTTTGCTTCGCGCCTGCCGCCCGGCTCGCGTCGGTGAGCGGTCCAGTAGCGATGATGATTGGCGGAAGCATGACGACGGTGCGGCCTTGTGCGGGGCTTGCGCGCAATCCCCAAATAATCCCGGTCCGTAGTCGCACAGGCTTTCGCTTTGCTCGAGACTCTGATTCGATCCCTCCACTGAGTTCGGGAGGGAAATGGATGTCCTACACGATCGGGTTCCAGGCGAAAGACCAGAAGGCAATTCTGGCGACCGAGGCGGCAACGGCCAACCAGGCTGTCGCCATCATTGCCGCGCTGCGGCAAAGTGCCGAGGAGATAAAATTCATCCGCTCGCCGCAGGAAGGCGACATGGGCATCGAAATGCTGCTGCTGCTCGCCAAGGAAGAGGCCGAGGAGATGCCGCAGCGGGGCTGATCCCGCAGCCACGTTTCGAGCTCTAGCGAAGCATGCCGCCTGCGCCATCGGCTAGTCAGGCAGTTGTCTCGCTTGAACCCGAAGGTGGCCCATGAAACGCGAAGCGCTTCGCGTCGAGCCGATCTCGACCTATCTCGACCGCTGGAACGCGCCGGCCTCGCCCGTGACGCGCGCCGGCAACATGATCTTCGTCTCCGGCCTGCCGCCGTTCGACCCGAACACGGGCGAGATCGCGGCGGTTCCGATCGAACGGCAGAGCGAATTGGTCATGGAGCAGTTGAAGCTGTGCCTGCACACGGCCGGCGCCACGCTCGACAATGTCATGAAGTGCAACGTCTACTGCACCTCGGCCAAACACTTCCCCGTCTTCAACGTGATCTATGCGCGCTACTTCCCGGAGCAGCCGCCGGCGCGGATCTTCGTCTGCATCCCCGAATGGACCGGGCCCTTCGACATCGAGATCGACTGCATCGCGATGATGTAACGCGGCCGGCGGTCGCTGCACTTCGCCCCGCTCGCGGGGAGGGGGCGCACCTACCGCGCGGCGGCCTTTGCCGGCGCCTTGGCCCCGAACCTGCCTGCCGTCAGTGCCATGGTGGCGACGTTGACGACACGCGCGACCACGTCCTCGACGTCGTCGAGATCGCATTGGCCGTCCGACAGTTTCGTCAGCCGCTCGCTCTCGCGAATGGTGTGGTGCGCCATGGCGAGCGCAAAATTCAGGCCCCAATAAATATCGACGTCGCTGCGGTCGGGCAGGGCCCTTCGCATCGCGCCCGCGAATTTCCGCAAATGGTCGATCTCGCGGTTCTTGATGCGGCGGATCGGCGGCACGGATTCGATCGAGGCGCGGATCATGAAGCGCGCCGCGGTCGAGCGCTGATTTTCCGGCCCGAGACAACCGCGCAGGGTCGGCCCCACCAGCGCGCGCAGGATCACCTCGATCGGCGCGCGGCCGCCGCCTTGCTCTTCCGCCGCCTTCAACTCGCGCAAACGCTCGCGGTTGGTCGCAATCGAGCGGGTGACAAATAATTCCGCGATCAGCTCGTCCTTTGAGCCGAAATGATAGTTCACCGCGGCCAGATTGACATTCGCCTCGGCGACGATGTCGCGCAGCGTGACGTCGCCGAAGCCGCGATCGGCATAGAGCCGTTCGGCGGCGGCGAGAATGGCAGACCTCGTATGATCGCTGGCCATGGATGTCTTCAGGGAGGGAGTTGCAATTCAAACAGTTGTATGAAACTATCGTTTGAAGGCCGGAGAATGTCAATCTGCAATCGCAACTGGTTCGCAATGCGAGCCGGTTCCGAGGGTTCGCAAGACGCACATGTTTGCGCTTGCGGGCCGTGCAAGGCGGGAGGACAGTCCGGCGCAAAACGAGATCGCAAAGAGAGAGACGAGGAGCGTCCCATGGACTTCGATATGTCGCCCAAGCAGAAGGAATGGCTCGACCGCGTGCGGTCGTTCATGGCCAAGCACGTGCGTCCGGCGGTGCCTGTCTATAACGAGCAGGATCAGAGCGGCGGCCGCTGGAAGGTGATCCCCATCCTCGAAGACCTCAAGAAGAAGGCGAAGGCGGAAGGCCTCTGGAACATGTTCATGCCGCCGAGCGAGCATGAGGACGACGAATTCCGCGGCGCGGGACTGACCAATCTCGAATACGCCCTGCTGTCGGAAGAGATGGGCCGCATCACCTGGGCCTCCGAAGTGTTCAACTGCTCCGCGCCGGACACCGGCAACATGGAAGTGTTCATCCGCTACGGCACCAAGGAACAGAAGCGCAAATGGCTGCGCCCGCTGATGGACGGCGAGATCCGCTCCGCCTTCCTGATGACGGAACCGGCGGTGGCCTCATCCGACGCCACCAACATCGAGACGCGGATCGAGAAGGACGGCGATCACTACGTCATCAACGGCCGCAAATGGTGGTCGTCGGGCGTCGGCGATCCCCGCTGCAAGATCGCGATCCTGATGGGCAAGACCGATTTCAATGCGGCCAAGCACCAGCAGCAGTCGCAGATCCTGGTTCCGCTCGACACCCCCGGCATCAAGGTCGAGAAGATGCTCCCTGTGTTCGGCTTCGACGACGCGCCGCACGGTCATGCCCAGGTGCTGCTCGAGAACGTCCGCGTCCCGAAGGAGAACATCCTGCTCGGCGAAGGCCGCGGCTTCGAGATCGCGCAGGGCCGCCTGGGACCTGGCCGCATCCATCACTGCATGCGTACCATCGGCAAGGCCGAGGAAGCGCTGGAGAAGATGGTGAAGCGGCTCACCTCGCGCACCGCCTTCGGCAAGAAGATCGTCGAGCATTCGGTGTGGGAGCAGCGCATCGGCGAGGCCCGCACCAACATCGAGATGACGCGGCTGCTCTGCCTCAAGGCCGCCGACATGATGGACAAGGTCGGCAACAAGACCGCGCAGGCCGAGATCGCCATGATCAAGGTCGCAGCCCCCAACATGGCGCTGAAGATCATCGACGAGGCGATCCAGGCCTTTGGCGGCGCGGGCGTCTCTGACGATGCCGGTCTTGCCAAGGACTACGCCCACATCCGTACGCTGCGTCTCGCCGACGGTCCGGACGAGGTGCACAATCGCGCCATTGCAAGGCTCGAAGTTCGGAAGTATGCCAACTCTCCCAAGCACTAAGCGAGAGAGCCGGGCTGATCGCCCGCTCTGAAGAAACGAGAAGAACATGATCCGCGCTCGGTGACCGCTTGACGCAAGTGCGTCGGCGGTTACCGAATAGGATCAGGTTCGGACTGAAGAGGGAGCGTCACCGTGGCTGACGGCGTCAGGAAAGACGAAGAGTTCTCGGGCACCAAGCCGGTCGAGGAGCGTCATCGCTTCGACGAACTGAGGCTCGAAGCGTGGATGCGCGAGCACGTCGAAGGCTTTGAAGGCCCGCTGGTCGTGCTCCAGTTCAAGGGCGGTCAGTCCAATCCGACGTACCGGCTCAACACGCCGAAGCGCTCCTATGTGATGCGCCGCAAGCCGTTCGGCAAATTGCTGCCGTCCGCGCACGCGGTCGATCGCGAATACCGCGTCATCGCAGCGCTTGGAAAGCAGGGTTTTCCGGTCGCGCACGCTTATGCGCTGTGCCAGGACGACAGCATCATCGGCGCCGCCTTCTACATCATGTCGATGGAGGAGGGCCGCGTGTTCTGGGATCCGACGCTGCCGAGCCAGGACAACGATTCCCGCCGAAAGATATTCACCAGCAAGATCGAGACGCTGGCGAAACTCCACATGTACGATCCAGTCGCGATCGGCCTTGGCGATTTCGGCAAGCCTGGCAATTATTTCGCGCGCCAGATCGACCGCTGGACCAAGCAGTATCGCGCGTCCGAAACGCAGCATATTCCCGAGTTCGAGAAGGTCGCCGAATGGCTGCCCAGGACCGTGCCGGAGCAGGCGCGCGTCTCCATCGTCCATGGCGACTATCGCCTCGACAACATGATTTTCCACGCCACGGAACCGCGCGTGCAGGCTGTGCTGGACTGGGAGCTGTCGACGCTCGGCGATCCCATGGCCGACTTCACCTATCTGTTGATGCAATGGATCATGCCGGGCCTCGAGGGCGCCGACCTCAAGGCGCTCAACATCCCGAGCCTGGAGGAGGCCGCGCAGATCTATTGCAACGTCACCAAGATGACGGTGCCTGATCTCAACTGGTATTTTGCCTACAATCTGTTTCGTCTTGCCGGCATCACCCAGGGAATCGCCGGCCGCGTTCGCGACGGCACCGCTGCGAACGCCAAGGCGCTCGAGTCCGCCAAGCGCACCGTGCCGCTGTCAAAGGCGTCCTGGGAATACGCGCAGAAGGCAGGTGCGGTGTAGGAGGAGAGGTGGGCGAGGCTGGTAGCCGCGCCTTTTGTCTGGTGCGTCGCTGTCCCAGCACACTCCGTCATTGCGAGCGTAGCGAAGCAATCCAGAATCTCGCCGCGGCGGCAGCCTGGATTGCTTCGTCGCAAGAGCTCCTCGCAATGACGAGGAGGCCACTCGCGCGCGCTCTCATCGGCGGCTCTCGCAGGAAGGGCCAAAGCGCGCAGGACGGTGCCCACCATCTTTCCGCTTCCGGTTTGACAACGCATCATTCGACCCCATCTCCCCTCAAGGAGACGGTCATGATCCAGCAACTGCGCATCTACGAGATTTTCGAAAAGAACAAGACTGCCTTTCACGCCCGCTTCCGCGACCATGCCGCGCGTATCATGCGAACCAAATATGGTTTCAAGATCGTCGCGATGTGGGAGACGAAGTTCGGCGATCGTACCGAGTTTGCCTACCTGCTGGAGTGGCCGGACGAGAGGACGAAAACGTCGGCATGGGCTGCCTTCATGGCCGATGCTGAGTGGACCGAGATCAAGCGTGTGACCCATGCGGACCACGGCCTTATGGTCGGCCAGATCGAGGACCGTCTGCTTGTGCCGGTGGATTATTCACCGTCGTCCAGCCTGTTACGTTGATGTCCGCTCGGGACCGCGCCCATGATCGATCACACGACTCTCATCACTTACATCCTTATCGTGCTCGGTTTCGTTTTCATTCCGGGCCCCGCAACGCTGGTCACGATGGCGCGGGCGGCAAGTTCGGGGACGCGCGTCGGCATCGCGACAGGCGCGGGGATTGCGGCCGGTGATTTGATCCACACCTCGATGGCGATTGCTGGCCTGTCGGCGATCATCGCGACCTCGGCGCTGCTCTTCAGCATCGTCAAATATGCCGGCGCTGCGTTCCTGATCTACCTCGGGATCCGCGCCATGCTCGACAGGGCGCCGATCGAGTTGAATGGCGCGCCCGCGATCGGCGCAGGCCGCGCCTTCCGGCAGGCTGTGCTGACCGAGGTGCTCAATCCCAAGACCGCGCTGTTCTTCCTCGCGTTCCTGCCGCAGTTCGTCCGGCCGGAGCACGGCTCGACCGCACTTCAGCTCGCCACTCTCGGTGCCGTCTTCGTGCTGCTCGGCCTTCTGAGTACGATCGTGTTCGCTGTCGGCGCCGGCCGCCTCGGCAATCTGTTGCGCCGCCATCCCGCTGTGGTGAAATGGCAGGGCAAGGTGGTCGGGACAATCTACTGTGCCGTCGGGGCGCGGCTCGCGTTGCAGGAGCGATGAAGCGAGCAGTTCGTGCGACGGAGCGCGGACTTCTAGGGTGGGCAAAGGCGCGTAGCGCCGTGCCCACCATCTGTCGATGATTGTCGCGAAACGGTGGGCACGCTTCCGCTTTGCCCACCCTACGGCACCTACGATGCCGCCTTCGCGCAATGCGCGATCAGCTTCTCCACGAAGCCTGCGCACTTTTCCAGCTCGGCCATTGCGATGAACTCGTCAGGCGTATGCGCCTGCGCGATTGCGCCGGGCCCGATCACCACTGAGGGGATCTCGGCCATGCTGGCAAACAGGCTCGCTTCGGTGCCGAAGGCGACCTTGGCGTGATCGTTGCGGCCGGCAAGGCTCTTGGCCAGCGTGACGATGGCGGCATCGGCGGCGGTATCGAGCGCGGGATAGTCGAGGATCTCCTCGAAATCGATGCCGCACTCAGGGTTCCGGGCTTTCATCGCGGGCTCCAGCTCGGCCTTGGCCCAGGCGACGATCGCATCCGTCACTTCCCTGGACTCGGTGATGCCGATGCCGCGGCATTCGAAATCCACGGTACAGGTGTCGGGCACGATGTTCAGCGCCGCGCCGCCATGGACGATGCTGGTCAGCAACGTCGAGTGCGGCACGTCGTAGAGACTGTTGCGCTCGGCTTCGCTGGCGAGCTTCACGGCGCGGCGGCGGATCTCGGTGATCATTTCGGCGGCGTATTCGATGGCGTTGATGCCGTCGGGCGCAATCGAGGAGTGGCGGGCGAGGCCGCGGAACGTCGCGCGCACGCCGTGCTTGCCCTTGTGGCCGATGATGACCTTCATCTCGGTCGGCTCGCCGATGAACGCGCCGAGCGGCCGCACCTTCTTCTTCGCGACCTCGCCAAGCATCGGGCGGACGCCGACGCAACCGATCTCCTCGTCATAGGAGATCGCAAGATGGATCGGCGTATTCAGCTTCGCTTCGAGCATTTCCGGCACCATCGCAAGGCACACCGCGACGAAGCCCTTCATGTCGGTGGTGCCGCGGCCGTAGAGCTTGCCGTCACGCTCGACCAGCTTGAAGGGATCGTGGCTCCAGTCCTGGCCTACGACCGGCACCACGTCGGTGTGGCCGGACAGCACGAAACCGGGTTTGTCCTCCGGCCCGATCGTGACCCAGAGCGAAGCCTTCTGACCGGTCTCATCGACGAAACGCTCGCTTTTGACGCCCAGAGAAGCGAGATAACTCTCGATATGGGCGATCAGGGGCAGGTTGGTGCGGTCGCTGATCGTGTCGAAAGCGACGAGGTTCGCGAGGATTTGTCGAATACGATCGGGTCTTGAGCTTGGCATTGTCACGGTCTTGTCAGGGGATTGCGAAAGCTGAGATTGTTTGCATGAACCATACCAAGGCGACGGCCGGTCAGGCAAATCAACACGGGCCCGCAGCTCGGATGGAGCGCAGCGAAATCCGGGACCGCCGTGTCCGCGCGGACAGATTCCCGGATTGCGCTACGCTCCATCCGGGCTACGAGATCTTGCGTTGCTTGACGGGCAAAACACGCCAGCAAAGCTCGGGCGAGATGAGCCGCGATAATGCGAAGGTGTGTCTGCGATGAAGATGCCAGTTGAATGAGCGGCGCCGCTACTGCGTACTCCGTCGTTGCGAGCGCAGGGAAGCAATCCATGTGGCTTTCTTGGTCCCGGCTCTGCGCAGCAGCGTAAAAACGCTGCAGCGCGTCCGGGACACGAGACTGCCTCAGACCGGTTTGCCCGTATACGGCATCGACGCCGTGAGACCGCCATCCACCGGGAAGGCCTGGCCATTCACATAAGATGCCTCGTCGCTCGCCAGGAACAATCCCATCGCGGCGAGTTCGTGCGGTTGGCCGGGGCGCTTGAGCGGATTGAGCTGGCCGATCTTGTCCTGGGTGCCGCGCTCCTTGGCGCGATCGAAAATCGGCTTGGTCATGCCTGTTTCGATCAGACCGGGACAGACCGCGTTGATGCGCACGCCGGTGCCGGTGAGCGAATAGGCGGTGGTCTGCACCAGCGAGATCACGCCGGCCTTGCTCGCGGCATAGGGATGTCCGCTGGCGCCGGCCTTGAGGCCCGCGACCGACGCTGTCAGGACGATCGCGCCGGACTGCTGCTTCACCATGTGCGGCATCGCGTGCTTCACCGCAAGGAATGGTCCGATCAGATTGACACGCAGCACTTCCTGCCAGTGTTCCACGGTCTGCTCGCCGAGTGGAACGAGGCCGCCGGAGATGCCGGCATTGGCCCAGATCACGTCGAGCCGTCCGTGCGTCTTCACCGCCTTGTCGATCATCGCCATGACGTCCTTCTCGGAGCCGGCGTCGGCGATCATCGCCTCGGCAATGCCGCCGGCCTTCTTCACCTCGTCGACGGTCTCGTTCACCGCCTCGGTGCGATCGACCGCGATCAGCTTGGCGCCTTCCCGGGTGAACAAGAGCGCTGCCGCGCGGCCGATGCCGCTGCCGGCGCCGGTGATGATGACGGATTTGCCTTGCAGGCGGCCCATGCGTTTCTCCCTTTGGTACGCGCGCGACGCTTGCCGCGCGACGGAATTTCAAACAGAATTTCAAACGGCAAAGTGTCTTGAGACACGTTCACACCTGACGTACAGCGACATCACACGGGATGGAAGAGCTTCATGGCAACCGCAGACAAGCCGAACGTGATCACGACACGCTGGTGGTGGGTTCGTCATGCGCCGGTGCGCAATGACGGCGGCAACATCTACGGGCAAAGCGATATCGCCTGCGACACCAGCGACACCTATGTGTTCAACGCCGTTGCGAAGGTGTTGCCGCGCAAGGCGGTCTGGTATTCGAGCAATCTGATGCGCACGCACCAGACCGCGGAAGCGATCTGGGAAGCGGGCTATCCACGGCCCGCATCGATGAAGCGGGAAGCGGACCTCGCCGAACAGAATCTCGGCCGTTGGCAGGGCATGAACCGCGCCGAGTTCATCGCCAGCCGCCCGGTGGGCGCGAGCTGGTTCGCCGATATCAACGAGCCCGCGCCCGGTGGCGAGAGTTTCATGGACCTCTATGTCCGCACGCGCCGCACCGTCGAGCGGATCAACAATGAGGCGGCCGGGCAGGACATCATCGCCGTGGCGCACGGTGGCACCATCAAGGCGGCGATCGGCCTCGCCCTCGACGGCCAGCTGGAGCGGGCGTTGTCGTTCGACATCGACAATGTGTCGATCACGCGGCTCGATCATTTTGCGAGTCCCGAGCGTACGGTGTGGCGGTTGCCGATGGTGAACCAGCAGCCATGGATCGCCGACGATGCGCATGCGGCGATGCACCAGCCGGCGGGACCGGAAGTGAAGAAGCTCGCGTGAGCGAGCTGACATCCAATACGAACATCAATCTGGGAGAGAAACATGACCTTGTTCGACATGAAGGGCAAAGTTGCCGTCATCACGGGATCGACGCGCGGCATCGGGCTTGCGATCGCCGAGCGCATGGCCGAGCACGGCGCCAAGGTCGTGATCTCCTCGCGCAAGGCCGACGTCTGCGAGCAGGTGGCGCAGGGCATTAACGAGAAGTTCGGCAAGGGCACCGCGGTCGCGATTGCCGCCAACATTTCCTCGAAGGAGAATCTGCAGACCCTCGTCGACGAGAGCAACCGCGCCTTCGGCAAGATCGACGTGCTGGTCTGCAATGCCGCGTCGAATCCGTATTACGGTCCGCTCGCCGGCATCTCCGACGATCAGTTCAGGAAGATCCTCGACAACAACATCGTCGCAAACAATTGGCTGATCTCGATGGTGGTGCCGCAGATGATCGAGCGCAAGGACGGCTCGGTCATCATCGTCTCCTCGATCGGCGGCCTGAAGGGCTCGACCATCCTCGGTGCCTACGCGATCTCGAAGGCTGCCGACATGCAGCTCGCACGCAATCTTGCCTGCGAATACGGCAAGCACAATATTCGCGTGAACTGCATCGCGCCCGGCCTGATCAAGACCGACTTCGCCAAGGCGCTGTGGGACAATCCCGAGAACCTGAAGGCCTCGACCGCGCGCTCGCCGCTGCTCCGCATCGGCATCCCCGACGAGATCGCGGGCGCGGCGGTGTTCCTGGGCTCGAAGGCCGGTGACTTCATGACTGGCCAGACCATGGTGATCGACGGCGGCGCGACGATCAGTTGAGACTCTTGTGTCCCGGACGCGGTGCGGCACGCAACTGACGGTGCGCTCCCTCTCCCGCTTGCGGGGGAGGGTTGGGGAGGGGGTCTCTCCACAGCGAGAACCCCCAAGAGGAAGAGCCCCCACCCGGCACTTCGTGCTGACCTCCCCCGCAAGCGGGAGAGGTTGCACCGAGTTTGCCGCTCCATCCTTCAATTCAAGAGGCGCCGCCTCACTCCACCGCCGCGTAAACCAGATCCCGCACCAGGGTCCGCGTGTAGTCACGTTGTCCCGGGCCCTGGCTCATGAACACCGCGAACAGATCTTCCTTCGGATCGATCCAGAAGAACGTGCCGGCAATGCCGCTCCAGAAGTAATTGCCGACGCTGCCGGGGAAGGGTGCGATGCCGGCCTCGCGGCGGACGGCGAAGCCGAGGCCGAAACCGTGGCCGGGCGACAGCAGGGTGCCGTTGGTCACGACGTGAGGTCCGAGATGATCGGACGCCATCAGCTCCAGCGTCTTGCGGCCGATGATCCTGACGCCCTCGAGCGTGCCGCCGTTGCGCAGCATCAGACAGAAGCGGGCGTAGTCCATCGTGGTCGAGACCAGACCGCCGCCGCCTGACTCCATCACCGGCTGCTCGAGCATGTTGAACAGCGCGACCTTGTCGCCGGTCCAGGGATCGGCGGCGAAGGGTTCGGCGAGCCTGCCAGCATTGGCCTCGCTGGTCGAGAACGCGGTCTCCGTCATCTGAAGCGGGGCGAGCACGCGCTCGGTCAGGAATGCGCCAAGCGACTTGCCGCTGACGACCTCGATGATGCGGCCGAGGATGTCTGTGGAGCGGCTGTAGTTGAACTCGTCGCCGGGATGGCAGACCAGCGGAAAGCTCGCCACCAGCGCGGCATGCTCCGCATTGGTGATCTTGCGGCTGCGGACGCGGGAGTCCTGGTAGAGCTTGTGCACGGGGCCGTCGCCCTGGTGCTCATAGGTGAGCCCCGAGGTGTGGCGGAGCAGGTCCTGCACCGTCATCGGCCGCTTGGGTGCAACCAGTTCCAGCTTGCCGCCGCTGACCACGCCGACCTTCTGATTGGCGAACTCCGGGATGAATTTGGCCACGGGATCGCCGAGAAGCAGGTGGCCGTCCTCGACCAGCGCCATGATGCCGACCGAGACGATCGGCTTGGTCATCGAGAAGATCCGGAAGATCGAATCAAGCGCCATCGGCGCCGCCCCCGCCGGGCTCTGCTTGCCGAGCGCCTCGAACCAGCCGACCTGGCCGCGTCGAGCCACCAGCACGGTCACGCCAGGCACGGTTCCCTTGTCGATTTCGCGCTTGAACGCATCCGACATCGCCTGGAGGCGGGGGCGCGACAGGCCCAGCGTTTCCGGCTTGGCATCGGGCAGAGGCGGGGTTTTCGGCGCGGTCGAGAGGTGAGAGGCGGCTGTGGCGGTCATATGTTTCACTCCCGGGGGCACATTATTGTCGGAGTTAGACTGTGACCCAGAAGCCGCGGCACTCACAAGCGAAGCCAGCGCGCCTCACCCTTGCAATCCGGCCTTGCAATCCGGCCGTCCCCTGTGCTTGAAAGCGCGCCTGATCCTGGAGCGGCGACGCGAGGGTCCGTAGGAGTGTAGCTCAATTGGTAGAGCACCGGTCTCCAAAACCGGGGGTCGCAGGTTCGAGCCCTGCCACTCCTGCCAGCGCATCTGCTGGCTAACCCCTTGATCCCGAACTAGTCCGATCTGTCTGCCGAGGACACAGGGCCGACTGGGCCGCACCCGGTGATCCTTGACCTTTGGCCCCATCCGCAGTAGATAGCCGGCACTCGCAGCCGGCCCGTTAGACGCGGATATCCGGCGCGGCTTTGAAATCTCCCGAACATCAGAGCCCGGTTTTCCGGCTCATCCTTCGAGACAGAGGGCTGGGCCACATCAGGCTGTTCGGATCCCCGAAATCCTTATTGGCGTCTCAAACGATGGCAGTCAGCCCGTTCAAGTTCTTGCAGGAAGTGCGCTCGGAGACCGCCAAGGTCACCTGGCCGACCCGTCGCGAGACCACGATCACCACCATCATGGTGTTCGTGATGGTCGCCCTGGCCTCGATTTTCTTCTTCGCTGCCGACCAGATCATCCGTTACCTCATCACCTTCCTTCTGGGCATTCACTGATGGCAACAGCCGCCGCAACCCAATCGTCCGACAAGCGCTGGTACATCGTCCACGCCTATTCGAACTTCGAGAAGAAGGTCGCCGAATCGATCCGCGAGCAGGCCAAGCAGCGCGGGCTCGAGGACCTGTTCGAGCTGGTACTGGTTCCGACCGAGAAGGTCACGGAAGTGCGCCGCGGCCGCAAGATCGATGCCGAGCGCAAGTTCTTCCCGGGTTACGTGCTGGTGAAGATGAAGCTGACCGACGAGGCGTTTCATCTGATCAAGAACACGCCGAAGGTCACGGGCTTCCTCGGCGCCGAGAACAAGCCGATGCCGATCTCGGAGAACGAGGCCATGCGCATCCTGCACCAGGTGCAGGAGGGCGTGGAGCGTCCGAAGGCGTCGGTCTCGTTCGAGATCGGCGAGAACGTGCGCGTGGCCGACGGCCCGTTCGCCTCGTTCTCGGGTGTGGTCGAGGAAATCGACGAGGCACGCTCGCGCGTAAAGGTCGCGGTGTCGATCTTCGGCCGCGCAACGCCGGTCGAACTGGAATTCGGTCAGGTCGAGAAGGTCTGACCGGGTAGCGCGGGACGCCGGCAGGCATCCCGCAAAGAGAGGCCGTGGGAGGGAGAGGGCGGTTGCCAGCCGCATCCGACCCAGACCACGAACCTGAAACCGCCGGCGATTGCCGGCACAACAGGAGTGCTACATGGCAAAGAAAGTGACCGGATACCTGAAGCTTCAGGTCCCGGCCGGTGCGGCGAATCCTTCGCCCCCGATCGGTCCCGCGCTCGGTCAGCGCGGTCTCAACATCATGGAGTTCTGCAAGGCGTTCAACGCCCAGACCCAGAAGGAAGAGAAGAACACCCCGATCCCGGTGATCATCACCATCTATGCGGACCGTTCTTTCACCTTCGAGATGAAGACGCCGCCGATGTCCTACTTCCTCAAGCAGGCCGCCAAGATCCAGTCCGGCTCGAAGGCGCCGGGCCGTGACAAGGCCGGCAAGGTGACCCGCGCGCAGGTGCGCGAAATCGCCGAGAAGAAGATGAAGGACCTGAATTGCGACACCATCGAATCGGCCATGAAGATGGTCGAGGGCTCCGCCCGTTCGATGGGTCTGGAAGTTGCGGGGTAAGCGGTCATGGCAATCGGAAAGCGTTTGAACAAAGCCCGCGAAGGTGTTGACCGCGAAAAGCTTTACCCGCTCGCGGAAGCCATCAAGATGGTCAAGGAACGCGCGAAAGCGAAGTTCGACGAGACCATCGAGGTCGCCATCAATCTCGGCGTCGATCCGCGTCACGCCGACCAGATGGTCCGCGGTGTCGTGACCCTGCCGAACGGCACCGGCCGCACGCTCCGCGTCGGCGTGTTCGCCCGCGGCGCCAAGGCTGACGAAGCCAAGGCCGCGGGTGCCGACGTCGTCGGCGCCGAGGATCTGGTTCAGAAGGTGCAGGAAGGCACGATCGACTTCGATCGTTGTATTGCGACCCCCGACATGATGCCGCTGGTCGGCCGTCTCGGTAAGGTGCTCGGCCCGCGCGGCCTGATGCCGAACCCGAAGATTGGTACCGTGACCATGGACGTCACCGGTGCGGTGAAGGGCGCCAAGGGCGGCTCGGTCGAGTTCCGCGTCGAGAAGGCCGGCATCCTGCAGGCCGGCGTCGGCAAGGCCTCGTTCTCCGAGGAGAAGCTGGTCGAGAACATCAAGGCGCTCGCCGATGCGGTCTCGAAGGCGAAGCCGGCCGGCTCCAAGGGCACCTACATCCAGCGGGTTGCGGTGTCCTCGACGATGGGCCCGGGCGTGAAGGTCGAGCCGGGTACCATCCTCGGCTAAGTCCGGAAATTGCAAGAGGCGAGGGGCGGAATTGGGCAACCGATTCCGCCCCTCGTCGTTTGTGGGCGGCACTCACCGGAAACAAGAACAATGGCTGACAAGGTCCTGATCTACTCGCGTTTTCCGAAAACGATGATGGCGCGTTTCGCCGAGCGGTTCGAACTGCTCGACACCGGCGGCAAGCCCGCAGGCGAGGTGTTTTCGGCGAACGAGCTCGGCGGCATCCGGGCGCTGCTGACCGCCGGCGGTTCGCCGCTGGGGGCGGAGGCGATGGACCTGATGCCAAAGCTCGGCGCAATCGTCTGCTACGGCACCGGCTATGACGGCGTCGACCTGAAGGCGGCAGCTAGCCGCAATATTGCGGTCGGCCACAGCCCCGGCGCCAACGCGGCCTCGGTCGCCGACATCGCGATGACCCTGATGCTGGCGACGACGCGGCGAATCCTGGTCGCCGACCAATATGTCCGCAGCGGCGATTGGGCGGCGTCAAAGCCGTCGCCGATGATGCGGCCGCAGACCGGCATGCCTGGCCGCCCTATCGGCGTCTACGGGATGGGCGAGATCGGCCGCAAGATCGCTGCTCGCTGCGCCGCCTTCGAGAGCGAGGTCGGCTATTTCAGCCGCACCCGATACGATCTGCCTTATCAATATTTCCCGTCGCTGGAAGCACTTGCCGATTGGTGCAGCGTGCTGATGATCGCAGTGCGGGCAGGGGCCGAGACCCAGCACGTCGTCAATGCCGATATCCTGAGGCGCCTCGGCGCGGACGGCTATGTCGTCAACATCTCGCGCGGCTCGGTCATCGACCAGAAGGCCCTTGTCACCGCCTTGGCCGACAAGACCATTGCCGGCGCCGGCCTCGACGTGTTCGAGAAGGAACCGCACGCCCCCGACGCCCTCACGGCGCTGCCGAATGTGGTGTTCGCCCCCCATATCGGCGGCCACACCCTCGAATCGCATGTCGCCATGCAGAACTGCGTGCTGGCCAACCTGACCGCGTTCTTCGAGGGCAGGCCGCTGCCTCACCAGGTCAAATCGGTCTGAATCGGCCCTTGTCGGGCCGTATTAGGCCCGACCGGCAACGGATTGGAACTGGTGTGAATTTTGCTCTTGGCAATCAGGCAGAGAGCGGTTAAAGAACCGCCTCCGGACGTGCCGGCCCTGGCTGGCGCGTCCGTGCACGCATTCCGAAAACCCGACACGCAGGAGATCATTCCTTTTCAGGACGTCCGCAAGGATTTGCCCAAAAAGGAGAGAAAATCCATCGGCCGGTGGGATGCGGGCAGAGGTCGGGCGGTTCGCCGACTGGCCTTGTCCTGTCCAAGACTGCAGGCGCTCGCGGGAAATTCCGATTTCTCAACGGCTTAATCGCACGGCCTGCATAGACGGGTGAAGACCGGATTTCACTTCGCGCCTACCTTAGGGGTAGCCGCGGAAGGAGTTTGGTTCGGACCTCGACACGCCGTGGGCTCTTAGGGGCTCCCGGAGGGCAGGCTTTGAATTGTCGTCTTGCCCGGCGTGTCCGATGGGTTTTGGCCCTGAGGTTCAGGTTTAGGCGGGACGATGGGTGCAACCCGGCGGTCCCGCTTTCGCGTTGACCGCCAACCGGAAAGAGCTTGCTGTGGAACGAGCGGCAAAAAAAGACGCGGTCGAACAGCTCAATGGGGTCTTCAAGACCACGAGCGTCGCGATCGTTGCTCAATATTCCGGCCTCACCGTCGCCCAGATGCAGAAGCTGCGCCAGCAGATGAAGCAGGCGGGTGCCTCGGTGAAGGTCTCGAAGAACCGTCTCGCCAAAATTGCTCTTGAAGGCACTGACGTCGTTGCCATCGGCCCCATGCTGAAGGGACCGACCGTGATCGCCACTTCGAACGATCCGGTAGCGGCGCCGAAGGTCGCCATCGAATTCGCCAAGGCGAACGAAAAGTTCGTCATCATCGGCGGCTCGATGGGAAAGACCGTCCTGAATGTCGACGGCGTGAAGGCGCTTGCCTCGCTGCCGTCGCTTGACGAACTGCGCGGCAAGATCGTCGGCCTCATCGTGGCCCCGGCGACCAAGCTTGCTCAGCTCGCCAACGCGCCCGCGGGCAAGCTCGCGCGCGTCATCCAGGCTCATGCCTCAAAGGGCGAAGCGGCCTGACGCCCTTCGCAAAACTCAAACCCGAACCAGACTTACACTCAAGGAAACTGAACAATGGCTGACTTGCAGAAGATCGTTGACGACCTCTCGAGCCTCACTGTGCTCGAGGCTGCCGAACTCGCGAAGCTCCTCGAAGAGAAGTGGGGCGTTTCGGCTGCCGCGGCTGTCGCCGTGGCCGGCCCGGCTGGTGGTGGCGCCGCTGCCGCTCCGGCGGAAGAGAAGACCGAGTTCACGGTCGTTCTCGCCAGCGCCGGCGACAAGAAGATCGAGGTCATCAAGGAAGTCCGCGCCATCACCGGTCTCGGCCTGAAGGAAGCAAAGGACCTCGTCGAGGGTGCTCCGAAGCCGCTGAAGGAAGGCGTGAACAAGGACGAAGCCGACAAGATCAAGGCCCAGCTCGAGAAGGCTGGCGCGAAGGTCGAGCTCAAGTAAGCAACGCTTACGGGCAAGGTCCCGGGTCGAGGCCCGGGACCTTGGTTCGCCCTCAGAAGGGTGGGCCGGATGCAAAAGGCGTGCGACGGATCGTCCCGACGCAGGCCAAACACGAAAATGTGTGGGGATTTGAGGGTTTGTCCCTCGAATCTGCACTATTGTCGCCCCATATCGGGTCGGCAGCACGAAAGCGCGGTGGGCAGGGCGTCGGATTTCCCTGTAAGCCGTTGGGAGAGCAGGCTATTTCGGGCTTTTGCAGTCCGTGAAGACGATCGTTGAGACGGGCGGGCGCGCACCAGCGCCCCGCGCGTCGTTTTGCGTTTTGAAGGTCTGAAGAACAGATTCAGGACATTCCCGCCTGAAACTGAGTCTCCGGCCCCCAAAGCGGGTTCGACAAATTCAACCCGGGGAGCGGTGGCAGCCGCGTTCCGGACGGTTCGCCCGGAGCGGGCGACGAAAATGAGAGGCCACGATGGCGCAGCAGACATTCACCGGTCGCAAACGCGTTCGCAAGTTCTTCGGACACATCAAGGAAGTTGCCGAGATGCCGAACCTCATCGAGGTTCAGAAGGCGTCCTATGACCAGTTCCTGATGGTCGACGAACCCCAGGGCGGGCGCCTCGACGAGGGCCTGCAGGCTGTGTTCCGGTCCGTGTTCCCGATCTCCGACTTCTCGGGCACCTCGATGCTGGAATTCGTCCGCTACGAGTTCGAGCAGCCGAAATACGACGTCGACGAGTGCCGTCAGCGCGGCATGACCTTCGCGGCCCCGCTCAAGGTGACGCTGCGCCTCATCGTGTTCGATATCGACGAGGAAACCGGCGCGAAGTCGGTCAAGGACATCAAGGAGCAGGACGTCTACATGGGCGACATCCCGCTCATGACGATGAACGGCACCTTCATCGTAAACGGCACCGAGCGCGTCATCGTCTCGCAGATGCACCGTTCGCCGGGCGTGTTCTTCGACCACGACAAGGGCAAGACCCATTCCTCGGGCAAGCTGCTGTTCGCCGCCCGCGTGATCCCGTATCGCGGCTCCTGGCTCGACATCGAGTTCGACGCCAAGGACATCGTCTATGCGCGTATCGACCGTCGCCGCAAGATTCCGGTGACGTCGCTGATGTTCGCCCTCGGCCTCGACGGCGAGGCGATCCTGTCCACGTTCTACAAGAAGATCCTCTACAAGCGGACCAAGGAAGGCTGGCGCGTTCCGTTCGACGCCAACCGCTTCCGCGGCTACTCGACCATCAACGACCTGATCGATGCCGACACCGGCAAGGTGGTGCTCGAGGCCGGCAAGAAGCTCACCGTCCGTGCCGCCCGCCAGCTCCAGGAGAAGGGGCTCAAGGCGCTGCGCCTGTCGGACGAGGAGCTCGTCGGCAACTACCTCGCCGAGGACCTCGTCAACCCGAAGACCGGTGAGATCCACGCCGAAGCCGGTGAGGAAATCACCGACAAGTCGCTCAAGGTGCTCAACGAGCACGGTTACAAGGAACTGCCGCTGCTCGACATCGACCACGTCAATGTCGGCGCCTATATCCGCAACACGCTCGCGGCCGACAAGAACATGACGCGTGAGGACGCGCTGTTCGACATCTACCGCGTGATGCGTCCGGGCGAGCCGCCGACGCTGGATTCGGCGCAGGCGATGTTCCAGTCGCTGTTCTTCGATGCCGAGCGTTACGACCTCTCCGCGGTCGGCCGCGTCAAGATGAACATGCGCCTCGACCTCGATGCGCCCGACACCCAGCGTACGCTGCGCAAGGAAGACATCCTTTGCGTCATCAAGACGCTGGTGGATCTGCGCGACGGCAAGGGCGAGATCGACGACATCGACCATCTCGGCAACCGCCGCGTGCGCTCGGTCGGCGAGCTCATGGAGAACCAATACCGCATCGGCCTCCTGCGCATGGAGCGCGCGATCAAGGAGCGCATGTCCTCGGTCGACATCGACACGGTCATGCCGCAGGACCTGATCAACGCCAAGCCGGCGGCGGCTGCCGTGCGCGAGTTCTTCGGCTCCTCGCAGCTCTCGCAGTTCATGGACCAGACCAATCCTCTGTCGGAGATCACCCACAAGCGCCGTCTCTCGGCACTTGGACCGGGCGGTCTGACCCGCGAGCGCGCCGGCTTCGAAGTGCGCGACGTGCATCCGACGCATTACGGCCGCATCTGCCCGATCGAGACGCCGGAAGGTCCGAACATCGGCCTGATCAACTCGCTCGCCACCTTCGCGCGGGTGAACAAGTACGGCTTCGTCGAGACGCCGTATCGCAAGGTCAAGGACGGTCGCGTTACCGACGAGGTCGTGTACCTCTCGGCGATGGAAGAGGGCCGCTACTCGGTCGCGCAGGCCAACGTGCCTGTCGACGCCAAGGGCCGCTTCACCGAAGACCTCGTGGTCTGCCGCGCCAGCGGCACCCGCGACGTCGTGCCGCTGACGCCCGACAAGGTCGACTACATGGACGTATCGCCGAAGCAGCTCGTTTCGGTCGCCGCAGCCCTGATCCCGTTCCTCGAGAACGACGACGCCAACCGCGCGCTGATGGGCTCGAACATGCAGCGCCAGGCGGTGCCGCTGGTTCGCGCCGAAGCGCCGTTCGTCGGCACCGGCATGGAAGGTGTAGTTGCGCGTGACTCGGGTGCTGCGATCGCGGCACGCCGTTCGGGCGTGATCGACCAGATCGACGCGACCCGCGTCGTCATCCGCGCCACCGAAGATCTCGATCCGACCAAGTCGGGCGTCGATATCTATCGGTTGATGAAGTACCAGCGCTCCAACCAGTCGACCTGCATCAACCAGCGTCCGCTGGTGAAGGTCGGCGACATCGTCAAGAAGGGCGACATCATCGCCGACGGTCCGTCGACCGATCTCGGCGAGCTCGCGCTCGGCCGCAACGTGCTCGTCGCGTTCATGCCGTGGAACGGCTACAACTTCGAAGACTCGATCCTGCTCTCCGAGCGGATCGTGAAGGAGGACGTCTTCACCTCGATCCACATCGAGGAGTTCGAGGTGATGGCCCGCGACACCAAGCTCGGCCCTGAGGAAATCACCCGCGACATCCCGAACGTTTCGGAAGAAGCGCTGAAGAACCTCGACGAAGCCGGTATCGTCTACATCGGCGCTGAAGTGCGGGCCGGCGACATCCTGGTCGGCAAGATCACGCCGAAGGGCGAAAGCCCGATGACGCCGGAAGAGAAGCTTCTGCGCGCCATCTTCGGCGAGAAGGCCTCCGACGTTCGCGACACCTCGCTGCGCGTTCCCCCGGGCGTGCAGGGCACGATCGTGGAAGTCCGCGTGTTCAACCGCCACGGCGTCGACAAGGACGAGCGTGCGCTGGCGATCGAGCGGGAAGAGATCGAGCGTCTGGCCAAGGACCGAGACGACGAACAGGCGATCCTGGACCGCAACGTCTACAACCGTCTTGCCGAGCTCCTCGAGGGGCGGCAGGGCATTGCAGGTCCCAAGGGCTTCAAGAAGGACACCAAGATCACCCGTGCGGTGCTCGAGGAGTACCCGAAGTCGCAGTGGTGGCTGTTCGCTTCGCCCAACGACAAGCTGATGGCCGAGATCGAGGCCATGCGGAAGCAGTACGACGAGTCGAAGAAGGGGCTCGAGCAGCGCTTCCTCGACAAGGTCGAGAAGCTCCAGCGTGGTGACGAGCTTCCGCCCGGCGTGATGAAGATGGTCAAGGTCTTCGTCGCGGTGAAGCGCAAGATCCAGCCCGGCGACAAGATGGCCGGCCGTCACGGCAACAAGGGCGTGGTGTCGAAGATCGTGCCGATCGAGGACATGCCGTTCCTCGAGGACGGCACGCACGCCGACATCGTGCTCAATCCGCTGGGCGTGCCCTCGCGCATGAACGTCGGACAGATCCTCGAGACCCATCTCGGCTGGGCCTGCGCCGGCCTCGGCAAGCGCATCGGCCAGACGGTCGATGCCTATTTGTCGAAGCAGGACATCAAGCCGCTGAAGGAAACCTTGAAGAAGGTCTATGGCGAGGACGAGACGATCAAGACGCTCAACGACAACGAGCTGCTTGAACTCGGCCACAACTTAAGCCGCGGCGTGCCGATCGCGACGCCGGTGTTCGATGGTGCCAAGGAGACCGACATCGAGGAGATGCTGAAGCTCGCGGGTCTCGACGCGTCCGGCCAGTCGACCGTCTATGACGGCCGCACCGGCGATGCCTTCGATCGCAAGGTGACGGTGGGCTACATCTACATGCTCAAGCTGCACCATCTGGTCGACGACAAGATCCACGCGCGTTCGATCGGTCCGTACTCGCTCGTCACCCAGCAGCCGCTGGGCGGCAAGGCGCAGTTCGGCGGCCAGCGTTTCGGCGAAATGGAGGTGTGGGCGCTCGAAGCTTACGGCGCGGCCTACACGCTCCAGGAAATGCTGACCGTGAAGTCGGACGACGTCGCCGGCCGTACCAAGGTGTACGAGGCGATCGTGCGCGGCGACGACACCTTCGAGGCCGGCATTCCGGAATCGTTCAACGTGCTGGTCAAGGAAATGCGCTCGCTCGGCCTCAACGTCGATCTGCACAATTCCAAGATGGGACCGGCGCCGACGTCGGAAGCGGCCGAGTAACACGACCTTTCATGCCCGGCCTTCGCGGCCGGGCATTGGCGCCCCTCCCGATGCCTTGAGGGCAGGGCGCCCCGCTCGAGTGATTTTCGAATTTGCGGCCGGAGGCGACCGGTACGCGAGGAGAAGACGATGAACCAAGAAATTATGAATCTCTTTAACCCGACGACGCCGGCTCAGGTCTTCGACCAGATCCGGATCTCGATCGCGTCCCCGGAGAAGATTCTGTCCTGGTCCTACGGCGAGATCAAGAAGCCGGAGACCATCAACTACCGTACCTTCAAGCCCGAGCGCGACGGCCTGTTCTGCGCCCGCATCTTCGGGCCGATCAAGGACTACGAGTGCTTGTGCGGCAAGTACAAGCGCATGAAGTACAAGGGCATCATCTGCGAGAAGTGCTCGGTCGAGGTTACGCTGTCGCGCGTCCGGCGCGAGCGCATGGGCCATATCGAGCTCGCGGCTCCCGTCGCCCACATCTGGTTCCTGAAGTCGCTGCCGTCGCGCATCGGCCTCCTGCTCGACATGACGCTGAAGGATCTCGAGCGGATCCTCTACTTCGAATACTACGTCGTGCTGGAGCCGGGCCTCACCGCGCTGAAGGACCGTCAGCTGCTGTCGGAAGACGAGTATCTGAAGGCGCAGGACGAATACGGCCAGGACAGCTTCACCGCCATGATCGGCGCGGAAGCGATCCGCGAGCTGCTCAAGGGCATGGACCTCGAGAAGCTCGAAGTGTCGCTTCGCGCCGAGATGCAGGAGACCGACTCCGACATCAAGCACAAGAAGCTCGCCAAGCGTCTGAAGATCGTCGAGGCCTTCCGCCACTCCGGCAACAAGCCGGAATGGATGATCCTGACTGTCGTTCCCGTGATCCCGCCGGACCTGCGTCCGCTGGTGCCGCTGGACGGCGGCCGCTTCGCAACCTCCGACCTCAACGACCTGTACCGCCGCGTCATCAACCGCAACAACCGCTTGAAGCGGCTGATGGAGCTGCGCGCGCCCGACATCATCATCCGCAACGAGAAGCGCATGCTTCAGGAAGCGGTCGATGCGCTGTTCGACAACGGCCGCCGCGGCCGCGTCATCACCGGTGCCAACAAGCGCCCGCTGAAGTCGCTCGCCGATATGCTCAAGGGCAAGCAGGGTCGTTTCCGTCAGAACCTGCTCGGCAAGCGCGTCGACTATTCCGGCCGTTCGGTGATCGTGGTCGGTCCCGAGCTGCGCCTGCATCAGTGCGGCCTGCCGAAGAAAATGGCTCTCGAGCTGTTCAAGCCGTTCATCTACTCGCGGCTTGACGCCAAGGGCCTGTCCACCACCGTGAAGCAGGCGAAGAAGCTGGTCGAGAAGGAGCGGCCCGAGGTCTGGGACATCCTGGACGAGGTGATCCGCGAGCATCCCGTGCTGCTCAACCGCGCCCCGACGCTGCATCGCCTGGGCATCCAGGCGTTCGAGCCGGTGCTGATCGAGGGCAAGGCGATCCAGCTTCACCCGCTGGTCTGCTCGGCGTTCAACGCCGACTTCGACGGCGACCAGATGGCCGTGCACGTTCCGCTGTCGCTCGAAGCGCAGCTGGAAGCGCGCGTGCTGATGATGTCGACCAATAACATCCTGCATCCGGCGAACGGCCAGCCGATCATCGTGCCCTCGCAGGACATCGTGCTCGGTCTCTACTACGTCTCGATCATGCGCGAAGGCCTGCCCGGCGAGGGCAAGCTGTTCGGCGACATGGCCGAGCTCGAGCACGCCCTGCACGCGAAGGTCATCCACCTCCACACCAAGATCAAGTACCGGTGGGAAGGCATGGACGAGACCGGCAAGGTCTCCAAGCGCTGGATCGAAACCACTGCGGGCCGCGTCATGCTCGGCAATCTGCTGCCGAAGAACCCGCGCATCTCGTACGAGATCATCAACAAGCTGATGACCAAGCGCGAGATCTCGGGCGTCATCGACCAGGTCTATCGTCACTGCGGCCAGAAGGAGACCGTGATCTTCTGCGACCGCATCATGGCGCTCGGCTTCTACAACGCGTTCAAGGCCGGCATCTCATTCGGCAAGGACGACATGGTCGTGCCGCACGGCAAGTGGAAGATCGTCGACACCACCCGTACGCTGGCGAAGGATTTCGAGCAGCAGTACAACGATGGTCTGATCACCCATGGCGAGAAGTACAACAAGGTCGTCGACGCCTGGTCGAAGGCCACGGAAGAAATCGCCAAGGCGATGATGAAGGAGATCTCCGCCACCAAGAAGACGGCGAGCGGAGCCGATGCCGACATCAACTCGATCTACATGATGGCTCACTCCGGTGCCCGCGGTTCGCCGGCCCAGATGCGCCAGCTCGCCGGCATGCGCGGTCTGATGGCCAAGCCGTCGGGTGAGATCATCGAGACGCCGATCATCTCGAACTTCAAGGAAGGCCTCTCGGTTCTCGAGTACTTCAACTCGACCCACGGCGCCCGTAAGGGCCTCGCGGACACCGCGTTGAAGACCGCGAACTCTGGCTACCTGACACGTCGTCTGGTCGACGTCGCGCAGGACTGCATCATCACGCAGTCCGATTGCGGCACCAAGCTCGGCATCAAGATGCGCGCCATCGTCGATGCCGGCACCGTGGTCGCTTCGCTCGGTTCGCGCATCCTCGGACGCACGGCCTGCGAAGACGTGCGTGACAGCTCGGGCAAGGTGATCATCAAGCGCGACACGCTGATGGAAGAGAGCCATCTGGAGGCCATCCAGCAGGGTGGCGTGCAGGAGGTGAAGATCCGCTCGGCGCTGACCTGCGAACTCGTCAACGGCATCTGCGGCAAGTGCTACGGCCGCGACCTCGCCCGCGGCACGCCGGTCAACCACGGCGAAGCGGTCGGCGTCATCGCGGCGCAGTCGATCGGCGAGCCGGGTACCCAGCTCACCATGCGCACTTTCCACATCGGTGGTGCGGCGCAGCTCAACGAGCAGTCGTTCGTCGAAGCCAATTTCGACGGCAAGATCGTGATCCGGAACAAGGCCATCGCCCGCAACAGCGAAGGTCACCTGATCGCGATGGTGCGCAACATGGTGGTGGCCGTCGTCGATGCCGACGGCACCGAACGTGCGACGCACCGTGTCCAGTATGGCTCGCGCCTCCACGTCGACGAGGGCGATATGGTCAAGCGTGGCCAGCGCATCGTCGAGTGGGACCCGTACACCCGTCCGCTTCTCACCGAAGTGGAAGGCACCATCGGCTTCGAGGATCTGGTCGAAGGCCAGTCGATCTCGGAAACGCTGGACGAGGCCACCGGTATCGCCAAGCGCGTGGTCATCGACTGGCGCTCGACCCGCGGCGGCTCGGACCTGCGTCCGGCCATCGTGGTAAAGGGCAAGGACGGCAAGGTGCTCAAGCTCGCCCGTGGCGGCGACGCCCGCTACATGCTGTCAGTCGACGCCATTCTCTCGGTCGACGTCGGAGCCAAGGTCAACCCGGGCGACATCCTCGCTCGTGTCTCGACCGAAAGCGCCAAGACGCGTGACATCACCGGCGGTCTGCCGCGGGTGGCGGAACTGTTCGAGGCACGGCGTCCGAAGGATGCGGCGATCATCGCCGAGATCGCGGGCACCATCCGGTTCGGACGCGACTACAAGAACAAGCGTCGCATCTCGATCGAGCCGATGGACAAGACCGACGAGCCGCGCGAGTACCTGATCCCGAAGGGCAAGCACATCCACCTTCAGGACGGCGACGTCGTCGAAAAGGGCGACTTCATCGTGGAAGGCAACCCGGCGCCGCACGACATCCTTGCGGTCAAGGGCATCGAAGAGCTCGCGGCCTATCTGGTCAACGAAATCCAGGAGGTCTACCGGCTCCAGGGCGTGCTCATCAACGACAAGCACATCGAGGTGATTGTCCGTCAGATGCTCCAGAAGGTGGAAATCACCGACCAGGGCGACACGGACATGATCTCCGGCGAGCAGGTCGACAAGATCGAGTTCGACGCGCTGAACGAGAAGGCCAAGGAAGAGGGCAAGAAGCCCGCCACGGGTACGCCGGTTCTGCTCGGCATCACCAAGGCGAGCCTGCAGACCCGCTCCTTCTTCTCGGCGGCCTCGTTCCAGGAGACCACCCGCGTCCTCACGGAAGCGGCGGTCAACGGCAAGATCGATCCGCTCGAGGGTCTCAAGGAGAACGTCATCGTCGGCCGGCTGATCCCGGCGGGCACCGGCGCCTCCATGGCCAAGATCCGCGAAGTCGCCATGAAGCGCGACAAGCTGATTCTCGACGAGCGCGAGAAGCAGGCGACCGTCGCGCCGCCGGCGCCGGAGGCGGAGCTTCCCGCACTGCCGCCTGCGGAATAATAGCTCCTCCGTACGATTACTGAGGATAACGGAAAGGCCGGCTTTTGCCGGCCTTTTTGTTGCTTTCTGCGCTTTCTGCAATGCAGGATCAGTCTTTGTTCATCTTTCCTTCAGGCTGAAAAGAGCTTTTGCTAAGGCAACTTAGACCGGTGGTCCCGTGACGGGGGCAGGGCCGGAGACCACGGAACTCATATGCTTGATCTTGCAATCGTAGGCGGCGGCCCCGGCGGGCTGATGAGCGCCTGGTATCTGAAGCGTAAGCTCGGCGACCTCTGCCGCATCACCATCTACGAAGCGTCCGACCGGCTCGGCGGCAAGATCGTCACGCGCAAATTCGATTCCGCACCGGCGATGTACGAGGCCGGCGTTGCCGAGATCTACGACTACTCGATGACGGGTCCCGATCCGCTGCGCGAGCTGATCCAGCATTTCGGACTGCAGACCATTCCGATGGACGCCGAGCAGGTGCACCTCGACGGCGAACTCTTGAACGACGTACCGGGCATGCGCCGCAAATACGGCGTCAAGACCGCGGCCGCGATCGAGGCCTTCCGCAAGCGCTGCGCTGAAGCGATGTCGCCGATCGAATATTACGAGGGCGTCGGCGCCCACGACAACGAGAACCCCTGGGCCTACAAGACCGCCGAGCAGGTGCTCGACGAGGAGGTCGAGGACGAGACCGCAAAGCGTTTCTTCAAGGTGATGGCGCGTTCGGACATCGCGACCGAAAGCCACAACACCAATGGCCTCAACGCGCTCAAGAACTATCTGATGGATGTCGACGGCTATATCGGCCTCTACTCCATCCAGAACGGCAACGAGCAGCTGATCGAATGCCTCCAGTCGGAGGTCAACGCCGACATCCAGCTCAATCATCGCGTCCTCACCGTCGGCAAGGCGCCGACCGGCCGCTATCAGCTCAAGATGATGAACGGGAAGGGGCCGGAGACGCGCGACTTCGACCTCGTGCTGGTCTGCCTTCCGCACTCCTGGCTCTCCACTGTGGGGTGGGAAGGCGAGCAGCTGCGCAAGTCGATGGTCAAGCACGTCGCCTATTTCGATCGTCCCGCGCATTATTTGCGCGTCTCGATCCTGTTCGACACCCCGTTCTGGGGCGAAAAGATTCCCGGCGCCTGGTTCATGTCGGAAGCCTTCGGCGGCTGCTGCGTCTACAACGAGGGCGCGCGCCACGACGTCGGCCGGCACGGGGTCCTGAACTGGCTGATCCCCGGCTCCGATGCGCTGGCCTTCGCCAATCTGTCGGATCAGGAACTGATCGATGCCGCGCTGAAATCGCTGCCGGCCTCGCTCGGCGATGCCCGCGCGCATTTCATGGAGGGCAAGATCCATCGCTGGCTATCGTCGGTGAACGCGATTCCGGGCGGTCTGCCGGTGCGTGACGTCATGACCAATCATCGGCCGGAGCCGAAGGAACATCCAGGGATCGTCGTGGTCGGCGACTATCTGTTCGACTCCACCCTGAACGGCCTGCTCGACTCCTCGGACGCGGCGACCGACATCATCCTGACCGAGATGATGCGGCTGCGGCGCGAGCGTGCGCAGGAGAATGGCGAGCCGGTCTCGGACAAGATCAACCGCGATTATTTCGAGAACTATCGCGGCCTTGGCCCCTACAGCGAGGTTTGGAGCCATTTCACGGACCCCGATTATCTGAGCAGGCTGGTCGGTATCGTCTGGGGCAAGACGAAGGGCGCCAAGCTCCTGGTCGCGGGTTCCGCCAGTGGCGAGCTGGTCGGTGCGCTACGCGAGCGCGGCATCGATGCCTGGGGCATCGAGAACAATCGCGCCATCCACGCCAGGACGCCGAAGGCGCTGAAGAAGTATAACAAGCTCGGCTCGATCACCGACATGCCGTTCAAGGACGGCAGCTTCGACTACGTGTTCGAAACCAGCCTCTGCCATGTGGCTCCGAAGCAGGTGGTTCGCGCGATCCGCGAATTGAATCGCGTGGTCAAGACCGGCCTCGTGTTCGGTTCGGTGACTTCGGACATGGCGTCGGTCGTGATCGATCGCTACGACCTGCTGCGCGGGGTCAAGAAGCTGGGCACCTGGTGGGAATGGTCCGAGCTGTTCTTCGGCAACGGCTTCGATCTGTCGATGCACCGCAAGGACTGCACCGACGCGCTCTGGGAAGCGACGCTCGCCGCCAACAAGGGTCCGGGCGAGTGGTATGCCGACGCCGATTCCCTGCGCTATTCCTTCTTCGATAAGGTCGAGGACGAAGACGACGATTAGCACCACGGGATGGATGAATTTCGCCAATTGCTTTGCCGAATTGATCCTGATCGCATAGAATCGGCGACATAGCGGCCCCGCCGCTATGTCCTGCTTTCTCTGCGGTCATGCCGGCCGTCAGCATCGGTTGGTTTCATGGCGTCCAGGCCTCTCTCTCCCGACAAACAGAAGCTCGCCGCGCAAGAGGCGGCCGAGCTCGAGACCAAGCTCGCTGCCGCTGCCGAGCCCGAGCTTGAAGACGACGAGGGCGACGAAGACGCCGACGACGAGCTTGAGCTCGACGACGATGATGACGAGGATCTCGTCGTCTTTACCGCCCGTGAGGCCGCCGGCGCGCTCGCGACCATCCTGGGTTTCGTCAAACCCTTCCTGTCCAATTACAAGCGCATCCTTGGCTATGTGGCGTTCGGTGTTCTGGTCGAGACGCTGTTCAACGTCATCATGCCGCTCAGCCTGAAATTCCTGATCGATGACGCGCTCGGCGAGGAGGACTTTCAGGCGCTGTACAAGATCCTCGGCGTGCTCGCGGCGGCCGGAATCTTCACCTCCATCGTCGCGGTCTGGTATGAGCGCTGGGACGCGCGGCTGGCGGCTTGCGTCATCTCCGACGTCCGCAAGCGCCTGTTCGAGCACGTTCAGGACCTTCCGGCGGCCTATTTCGGCCGCACCAAGCGCGGCGAGATCCTGTCGCGCTTCTCGGTCGACCTGTCGGCCTTCGAAGGCTCGGTCAAGACCTTCACCAACAGCGCCGCGCTGCCCTTCCTGGAGCTGATCGCCGGCATCATCCTGATGCTGTTCCTGAACTGGCAGCTCGCGGTGGTCGCGCTGCTGGTGTTTCCGATCACCCTGATCGGCCCGCGCATCCTGACCCCGAAGGCGGTGCAGGCCAATTACGAGCAGAAGCTCAACGAAAGCGCGCTGCTCGGCATGGTGCAGGAGAACGTGGCGGCGCAGGCCGTGATCAAGGCGTTCAGCCTGCAGCGCAAGATGTTCGGCTTCTTCACCTTCCGCAACGACGCGACCCGCGACCGGATTGCCGCCGCCGGATTCCTGTCGACGATGGTCGAACGAACGGTCACCATCTCGGTGCTGCTGTTGCACCTCGTCGTGCTCGCGATCGGCGCTTACCTTGCGACCAAGGGCCAGATCACCATCGGCACCTTCGTCACCTTCGAGAGCGCGTTCTGGGAGGTCTCCTACAACATCGCCCACGTGATGCACTTCATCCCGGTGTCGATCTCCTCGGCCGCCGCGATCCGTCATATCCAGGAGCTGCTCGACGAGCCCACGCGCGGCGCCGATCGTCCAGGTGCGCCCGACCTGCCGCGCATCACCAACGACATCACCTTCGACCACGTGACGTTCCAGTACGAGGGCAGCCAGATGCCGGTGCTGGACAATCTCAGCCTCAAGCTCAATGTCGGCAAGCGCATCGCCATCGTCGGTCCGTCGGGCTCCGGCAAGAGCACGTTGCTCAACCTGATCCTGCGCCTCTACGTGCCGGACGAGGGCCGCGTCACCATCGACGGCGTCGATGTGCGCAAGGTGACCCTGGATTCGCTGCGCCGGAGCATGGCGGTGGTGTTCCAGGAGAACATGCTGTTCAACATGTCGATCCGCGAGAACATTCGGCTCGGCAAGGAGGGCGCGACCGACGAGGAGGTCGAGGAGGCCGCCAAGAAGGCCGAGATTCACCGTTACATCATGAGCCTGCCGCAGCGCTACGACACGCCGGTCGGCGAGCGCGGCGATACGCTGTCGGGCGGCCAGCGCCAGCGTATCGCGATCGCGCGCGCGATCATCCGCAATCCCTCGGTGCTGCTGCTGGACGAGGCCACCTCGGCGCTCGACCAGACCACGGAGGCGGCGATCAATCGCACGCTGCTAAAGGTCGCCAAGGGTCGCACCATGATCTGGTCGACCCACCGTCTGACGTCGGTGGTCGAGATGGACGAGATCATCGTGATTTCAGGGGGCAGGGCGATCGAGCGCGGCTCGCATGCCGAGCTGCTGGCCAGGAACGGCACTTATCGCAAGCTGTGGAACGATCAGATCCATCAGCCCCACGGCGTGGCCGCTCAGGCCGACGTCGACAGCGATGATGACGAAGACGACGAGGACGACCTCGACGAGGATGATGAGGACGAGGACGACGAGGAGTGACCGAGGAAGTTCGGCTCCAGATGGATCGCTCCTCCAAGCCGTCGCAGCAATCCTTGGGCCGACCACGCCGTGAAACGCGCCCAGCGCTGCCCAGTCCAGTAGGGGCTCGTTGCAATTGATACGGAACGGAAGTCGAAGGCTTTCGCCGTCGACCATTGGTCGCAGGCCTGCTTGACCGGATCGGCGTAGAAGGCGGCCATCTTGGTCGCGTCCATCCCGTCGGATGCCAGCCATTGCGGGATATGGACGTTGCAGAGCCGCTCGACGTCGGTGAACACCTTGTCGCAGCCGGTGCCGGCGACCGGACACGAGGTCGCGAAAGCATCGCCCGCCAGCACCACACCCGGCTGGTGACGAGCGTCATTCACATAGAGATCGACCGGGCGGATCTTGATTTCGCCGACAATGTCGAACGGGCCGGTGATCCGCTTGAGCCGCGGCAAGGCGGCGTTCAATGTCTCGGCCGGCGCACGGCGAAATTGGGCCAACCAGGGGTCGTCGAAGCCGCGGTAGACGAACAGATTGGCCCGCATCCGTGTGCCGATCGGAAAAAGCGAGATGTAGGGGATGCGGTCGCTCGGCCGCTCCGAGAAATAGGTCAGGGCCGGGAAGTCGAAGCAATTCCGCCCCGCCGGCTCCACGTCGAACCCGATCGAGATGGAATGGCAGGCACTGATAAGAGTTCGCTTGATGCCAAGCTGGTGGCGAAGGCCGACGTTGAGGCCGTTGGCGAGCACGACCAGACGGGCCGAGATCGTCCCGTCATTGGCGAGCACAATTCTCTGCCGCTCCGGACTGGTCTCGACCGATACCGCCTTGGTCCAGCTTCGTCCGACCGTTGCAGGGATCTCGTCGCGGACCGCGTTGACCAGGGAATCGTAGCGGATGTTGAACTGCCGGGTCGGCGCCTTGTCGAGCAGATGGCCGAAACGCGCGATCCAGTTCTCGCCGGAGAACGTCGCGCGACGCAGGACTGAGTCGGCGATTCCGCTCCGCTGGAATCGCTCGATCTGCCCGTGACCGCTGAGCTTTTCGACGCGAAAATCGGCCGGATAGGTCTGGTGCGGGTCGATCAGCACCGCCGAAATGCCGGCGCGTCCGAGCATCGCGGCGGCGGTTGAGCCGGCAAGTCCCCCGCCAATGATGGCAATATCGGTATACCGCATGGCGCCTGTCTCTGCCGGAGCGAGGCAGATTGCCGCATCAACAGGAAAAAAAGCCTTAGCATGGGATATAAAAGTATATTTCGCCCGGATATAATTTGCATAGCTCTTGAGAGGCGGAGCCTTCGCTACCATATCGGAGGCCTGCGGCGAGGGCGTCGGGCGGGCAATTTCCGAAGGCGCGAGAAGCGCTTTGTCGCTGTCGTTTCGCCTTGACTTGACCGATTCTCACTTATAGAAAGCGCCTCACTTAACGACAGGCGGTGAGCATCGCCAGCGTCGGAACGGGCCACCCGTTGATCCCCAGGGATCGCTCAACGGGCACCAACCTCGACGAATGCCGCTCAAACGCTGTCGATAATAGCTAGGCAATGCCAGTGCGATTTTAGGTCTCTCGAGCCAGTTCTCTTGAGGTCGAATTCGGATGCATGACCTCAGTGCGCGGGCCGCGGCTTTGAGCTGACCGGCCTAAATACTGCGGTCCTCTGTGGCGTCGAAGCGCTTTCCGCTCGGTGATGGAGCGGTTGGCGCGATTTCGCTTTGCGCGGATTGTTCCGTGCGGAGCGGGCCTCGTCGGCGGGAAGCTCGACAAGAATTTGCGGTCCCGGCAACGGGCCGCGGCAAGACAGCGGGCCCGGAAGGGGTCGCGATAACAAAGGGTAAGGCCAGGATGCCGACGATCAACCAGCTGATCGCTCAACCGCGTGAAGTGCAGAAGTCGCGCAAGAAGGTGCCGGCGCTGCAGCAGTCGCCGCAGAAGCGTGGTGTTTGCACCCGCGTCTACACCACGACCCCGAAGAAGCCGAACTCGGCGCTTCGTAAGGTCGCCAAGGTGCGTCTGACCAACGGTTTCGAGGTGATCGGCTACATCCCGGGTGAGGGCCATAACCTTCAGGAGCACTCGGTGGTCATGATCCGCGGCGGCCGCGTCAAGGACTTGCCCGGCGTGCGCTATCACATCCTCCGCGGCGTTCTGGATACCCAGGGCGTCAAGAACCGTAAGCAGCGTCGTTCGAAGTACGGCGCGAAGCGTCCGAAGTAAGCGGGAACCAGCTCAATGTCTCGTCGCCACTCAGCGGAAAAGCGCGAAGTTCTTCCCGATCCGAAGTTCGGGAACATCATCGTCACGAAGTTCATGAACTCGGTGATGTACGCCGGCAAGAAGTCGGTCGCCGAAGGTATCGTCTATGGCGCGTTTGGTATCATCGAATCCAAGACCAAGCAGAACCCGCTCGGCGTGTTCGAGCAGGCACTCGAGAACGTCATGCCGACGATCGAAGTGCGCTCCCGCCGCGTCGGCGGCGCGACCTATCAGGTTCCGGTCGAAGTTCGCTCGACCCGTCGTCAGGCTCTCGGCATCCGCTGGCTGATCGCAGCTGCGCGCGAGCGCAACGAGAAGACGATGACGGAGCGGCTCTCGGCTGAGCTCCTCGACGCATCGAACAACCGTGGGAACGCCGTCAAGAAGCGTGAAGACGTGCACCGGATGGCGGAAGCCAACCGCGCCTTCTCGCACTATCGCTGGTAACGGCGAAACAAACGGACTCGCAAGGAACACCCCATGCCCCGCCAACATGCCATCGAGGACTACCGTAACTTCGGTATCATGGCGCATATCGACGCCGGTAAGACGACGACGACCGAGCGCATCCTCTATTACACCGGCAAGAGCCACAAGATCGGCGAAGTGCACGAAGGTGCCGCGACGATGGACTGGATGGAGCAGGAGCAGGAGCGTGGCATCACGATCACCTCGGCTGCGACCACCGCGTTCTGGGCCGGCAAGCGCCTGAACATCATCGACACTCCCGGCCACGTCGACTTCACCATTGAAGTCGAGCGCAGCTTGCGCGTGCTCGACGGCGCCGTCTGCGTGCTCGACTCGAACCAGGGCGTTGAGCCCCAGACCGAGACCGTCTGGCGCCAAGGCGACAAGTACAAGGTTCCGCGCATCGTCTTCGCCAACAAGATGGACAAGATCGGCGCCGATTTCTTCAAGTGTCTGGCCGACATCGTTGACCGTCTGGGTGCGAAGCCCGTCGCGATTCAGCTTCCGATCGGTGCCGAGAACAACTTCAAGGGTCTCGTCGACCTCGTGAAGATGAAGGGCGTCGTCTGGAACGACGAGTCGCTCGGCGCGAAGTTCGACTATGTCGACATTCCGGAAGATCTCGTCGACCAAGCCAAGGAATACCGCGAGAAGATGGTGGAAGCCGCCGTCGAGCTCGACGACGATGCCATGGCCGCCTATCTCGACGGCAAGGAGCCCGATGAGGCGACCCTGAAGCGCCTGATCCGCAAGGCGGTGCTCACCGGCGCGTTCTATCCCGTGCTGTGCGGCTCGGCCTTCAAGAACAAGGGCGTGCAGCCGCTGCTCGACGCCGTCGTCGACTATCTGCCTTCGCCGCTCGACGTGCCCGCGATCAAGGGTACCGACGACAAGGGCAACGAAGTCGTGCGCAAGGCGGACGACAAGGAGCCGCTGGCTCTGCTCGCGTTCAAGATCATGGACGACCCGTTCGTCGGCACCATCACCTTCTGTCGCATCTACTCCGGCGTTCTGCAGAGCGGCACCGGCGTCGTGAACTCGACCCGTGAGAAGAAGGAGCGCATCGGGCGCATGCTCTTGATGCATGCGAACAATCGCGAAGATATCAAGGAAGCCTATGCCGGCGATATCGTCGCGCTGGCCGGCCTGAAGGAAGCGCGCACTGGTGATACGCTGTGCGATCCCGACAAGCAGGTGATCCTCGAAAAGATGGAATTCCCCGAGCCGGTCATCGAGATCGCCATCGAGCCGAAGTCCAAGGCCGACCAGGAGAAGCTGGGCGTGGCGCTGGCCAAGCTCGCCGCGGAGGATCCGTCCTTCCGCGTGTCGACAGATCACGAGTCCGGTCAGACCATCCTCAAGGGCATGGGCGAACTCCATCTCGACATCAAGGTCGACATCCTCAAGCGCACCTACAAGGTCGACGCCAACATCGGCGCGCCGCAGGTGGCGTTCCGTGAGCGTGTCACCAAGCGCGTCGAGCACAGCTACACCCACAAGAAGCAGACGGGTGGTACGGGCCAGTTCGCCGCCGTCTCGTTCATCGTCGAGCCGAACGAGCCCGGCAAGGGCTACGAGTTCGAGTCGAAGATCGTCGGCGGCGCGGTGCCGAAGGAATACATCCCCGGCGTCGAGAAGGGCCTCGAGAGCGTGCTGTCGTCCGGCGTGGTCGCGGGCTTCCCCGTGGTCGACGTCAAGGTGCAGCTCGTCGACGGCAAGTATCACGACGTCGACTCGTCGGCGCTCGCCTTCGAAATCGCTTCGCGCGCCTGCTTCCGCGAAGCGCTGCAGATGGGCAAGTCCGTCCTGCTCGAGCCGATCATGAAGGTCGAAGTGGTGACCCCGGAAGACTACACCGGCTCGGTCATCGGCGACCTGAATTCCCGGCGCGGTCAGATCCAGGGTCAGGACATGCGCGGCAACGCCAACGTCATCAACGCGATGGTGCCGCTCATGAACATGTTCGGTTACGTGAATAACCTGCGCTCGATGAGCCAGGGTCGCGCGACCTTCACCATGCAGTTCGATCACTACGCAGAAGCGCCGGCTAACGTGTCGGCGGAAGTCCAAAAGAAGTTTGCCTGATTGTCGTCGGTCTCAAGCTGACGATTGAACGGAGAGTCAAATGGCCAAAGCAAAGTTTGAACGTACCAAGCCGCACTGCAATATCGGCACCATCGGTCACGTCGACCATGGCAAGACGTCGCTGACCGCGGCGATCACCAAGGTTCTCGCCGAAGCCGGCGGTGCGACGTTCACCGCATACGACCAGATCGACAAGGCGCCGGAAGAGAAGGCGCGCGGCATCACGATCTCGACCGCGCACGTCGAGTACGAGACGCCGAACCGCCACTACGCCCACGTCGACTGCCCAGGCCACGCCGACTACGTGAAGAACATGATCACCGGCGCCGCCCAGATGGATGGCGCGATCCTGGTCGTGTCGGCCGCTGACGGCCCGATGCCGCAGACCCGCGAGCACATCCTGCTCGCCCGCCAGGTCGGCGTGCCCGCGCTCGTCGTGTTCCTGAACAAGTGCGACATGGTCGATGATCCGGAGCTGCTCGAGCTCGTCGAGCTCGAAGTCCGCGAGCTGCTCTCCAAGTACGACTTCCCGGGCGACAAGATTCCGATCATCAAGGGTTCGGCGCTCGCCGCTCTCGAAGATTCCGACAAGAAGCTCGGCCACGACGCCATCATCGAGCTGATGAAGAACGTCGACAGCTACATCCCGCAGCCGGAGCGTCCGATCGACCAGCCGTTCCTGATGCCGGTTGAAGACGTGTTCTCGATCTCGGGCCGCGGCACCGTCGTGACCGGCCGCGTCGAGCGCGGCATCGTCAAGGTTGGCGAGGAAATCGAGATCGTCGGTCTCCGTGCCACCCAGAAGACCACCGTCACCGGCGTCGAAATGTTCCGCAAGCTGCTCGATCAGGGCCAGGCCGGCGACAACATCGGTGCGCTGCTCCGCGGCACCAAGCGCGAAGACGTCGAGCGCGGCCAGGTGCTGTGCAAGCCGGGTTCGGTCAAGCCGCACACCAAGTTCAAGGCTGAGGCTTACATCCTCACCAAGGAAGAGGGCGGTCGCCACACCCCGTTCTTCACCAACTACCGTCCGCAGTTCTACTTCCGCACCACCGACGTGACCGGTGTGGTGCACCTGCCGGAAGGCACCGAGATGGTGATGCCGGGCGACAACATCGCGATGGAAGTGCACCTGATTGTGCCGATCGCGATGGAAGAGAAGCTCCGTTTCGCGATCCGCGAAGGTGGCCGCACCGTCGGCGCCGGCGTCGTCGCTTCGATCATCGAGTAATTACGAGAATAGGGATCGGCGAGTAGCGAATGGTGACATTCGCTATTCGCTATTCGCCACCCAACGAAGAGAGACACGGCAATGAACGGCCAAAATATTCGCATCCGTCTCAAAGCGTTCGACCATCGTATCCTCGATACGTCGACCCGCGAGATCGTGAACACGGCGAAGCGCACCGGTGCGCAGGTCCGCGGACCCATTCCGCTGCCCACCCGCATCGAGAAGTTCACCGTCAACCGTTCGCCCCACGTCGACAAGAAGAGCCGCGAACAGTTCGAGATGCGCACTCACAAGCGTCTGCTCGACATCGTCGATCCGACCCCGCAGACCGTCGATGCTTTGATGAAGCTCGACCTGGCCGCCGGTGTCGACGTCGAGATCAAGCTCTAAGATTTTTGGATCACGTTCGCGGTTAGCGGACAGAAAGAACAGGAAGCACGCCGATGCGCTCCGGAGTGATCGCACAAAAGGTCGGGATGACGCGGGTCTTTACAGAGGCCGGCGAACATATCCCCGTGACCGTGCTGAAGCTCGGCAATTGCCAGGTCGTAGGCCACCGCACTGAAGAGAAGAACGGCTATGTCGCGCTCCAGCTTGGTTCTGGCAGCCGCAAGACCGTGTACATGCCCAAGGCGGAGCGCGGCCAGTTCGCGGTCGCCAAGGTCGAGCCGAAGCGGCAGGTCGAGGAGTTCCGCGTGTCCGCGGATGCCATGATCCCCGTCGGCGCCGAGATTCTCGCCGATCACTTCGTCGTCGGCCAGTTCGTCGACGTCACCGGCACCTCGGTCGGTAAGGGCTTCGCCGGCGGTATGAAGCGCTGGAACTTCGGCGGTCTGCGCGCCACGCACGGTGTGTCGATCTCGCACCGTTCGATCGGTTCGACCGGCGGTCGTCAGGATCCCGGCAAGACCTGGAAGAACAAGAAGATGCCCGGCCACATGGGTGTCGATCGCATCACCACGCTCAACCTTCGCGTCGTCCAGACCGATGTCGAGCGCGGCCTGATCCTCGTCGAAGGCGCCGTTCCCGGTTCCAAGGGCGGCTGGATCCGCGTGCGCGACGCCGTCAAGAAGCCGCTGCCGAAGGAAGCTCCGAAGCCCGGCAAGTTCAAGGTTGCGGGCGGCGAAGCCGAGGCTGCGGCCCAGCAAGAGGGTGCGTGAGATGGAATTGAAGGTCACCACCCTCGAGGGTAAGGAAGCCGGCTCCGTCCAGCTGTCCGACGCCATTTTCGGGCTCGAGCCGCGCCAGGACATCATTGCACGCTGCGTGCAGTGGCAGCTCAACAAGCGTCAGGCCGGCACTCACAAGGCCAAGGGCCGCGCCGAGATCTGGCGCACCGGCAAGAAGATGTACAAGCAGAAGGGCACCGGCGGTGCTCGTCACGGCTCGGCCCGCGTGCCGCAGTTCCGCGGCGGCGGCCGTGCCTTCGGTCCGGTGGTGCGCTCGCACGCCACCGACCTGCCGAAGAAGGTCCGTGCGCTCGCTCTGAAGCATGCGCTCTCGGCCAAGGCCAAGGACGGCGACCTGCTCGTGATCGACAAGGCCGCGCTGGAAGCCGCCAAGACCAAGGCGCTGCTCGGTCACTTCTCGGGCCTCGGCTTGACCAACGCGCTGATCATCGACGGCGCCGAGCTCAACAACGGCTTTGCCGCTGCGGCCCGCAACATCCCGAACATGGACGTGCTGCCGATCCAGGGCATCAACGTCTATGACATCCTGCGCCGTCAGAAGCTCGTTCTGACCAAGGCCGCCATCGATGCGCTGGAGGCGCGCTTCAAATGACGAAGAACATCGAGGCCCGCCATTACGACGTGATCGTCGCGCCTGTCGTCACCGAAAAGGCGACGCTGGCGTCCGAGCACAACAAGGTCCTGTTCAAGGTGGCCGCCAAGGCGACCAAGCCGCAGATCAAGGAAGCGATCGAGAAGCTCTTCGACGTCAAGGTCAAGAGCGTCAACACGCTGGTCCGCAAGGGCAAGGTCAAGGTCTTCCGCGGCAATCTCGGCTCGCAGTCGAACACCAAGCGCGCGATCGTGACCCTCGAAGAGGGCCACCGGATCGACGTCACCACCGGTCTGTAAGGTCGCACGACGATGGCACTGAAGACATTCAATCCCACGACGCCCGGCCAGCGCCAGCTGGTCATGGTCGATCGTTCGGCGCTCTACAAGGGCAAGCCGGTCAAGGCGCTTACCGAAGGCAAGAAGTCCTCGGGCGGCCGCAACAACACCGGCCGGATCACCGTGCGCTTCCGCGGCGGCGGCCACAAGCAGACGCTGCGCACCGTCGATTTCAAGCGTGAGAAGATCGACGTTCCCGCGACCGTCGAGCGGCTGGAATACGATCCGAACCGCACCGGCTTCATCGCCCTGATCAAGTATCAGGACGGCGAGCAGGCTTACATCCTGGCGCCGCAGCGCCTGGCCGTGGGTGACACCATCGTTGCCGGCAACTACGTCGACGTGAAGCCGGGCAACGTCATGCCGCTCGGCAACATGCCGGTCGGCACGATCATCCACAACATCGAGGTCAAGATCGGGAAGGGCGGCCAGCTCGCTCGTTCCGCCGGCACCTACGCCCAGCTGGTCGGTCGCGACCAGGACTACGTGATCATCCGCCTGAACTCGGGTGAGCAGCGCCTGGTGCACGGCCGTTGCCGCGGCACGATCGGCGCGGTGTCGAACCCGGATCACATGAACACCTCGATCGGCAAGGCCGGTCGCAAGCGTTGGATGGGCCGTCGTCCGCACAACCGCGGTGTCGCCATGAACCCGATCGACCATCCGCACGGCGGTGGTGAAGGTCGTACCTCGGGCGGTCGCCACCCGGTCACCCCGTGGGGCAAGCCGACCAAGGGCAAGAAGACCCGCACCAACAAGTCGACCAACAAATTCATTCTCCTAAGCCGCCACAAGCGGAAGAAGTAAGGAACGACGGACATGGTTCGTTCAGTCTGGAAAGGCCCGTTCGTCGAGGGTTCTCTGCTCAAGAAGGCAGATGCCGCGCGCGCATCCGGCCGTCACGACGTCATCAAGATCTGGAGCCGTCGCTCGACGATCCTGCCGCAATTCGTCGGCCTGACCTTCGGCGTCTACAACGGTCAGAAGCACGTGCCGGTGGCCGTCAACGAGGAAATGGTCGGTCACAAGTTCGGCGAGTTCTCGCCGACCCGGACCTTCCATGGCCACTCCGGCGACAAGAAAGCCAAGAAGGCTTGAGGATTAAACGATGAGCAAACCTAAGCGCGAACGGAGCCTCGCCGAGAACGAGGCCAAGGCGGTCGCCCGGATGCTGCGGGTGAGCCCGCAGAAGCTCAACCTGGTCGCCCAGCTCATTCGCGGCCGGAAGGCTTCCGCTGCGCTCGCCGACCTGCAGTTTTCGCGCAAGCGGATCGCGGTGGACGTGAAGAAGTGCCTGGAATCGGCTATCGCCAACGCCGAAAACAACCACGACCTGGACGTCGACGATCTCGTCGTGGCGCAGGCCTTCGTCGGCAACGGTCTGGTGATGAAGCGCTTTGCCGCTCGCGGCCGTGGTCGCTCGGGCCGTGTCTACAAACCATTTTCGCAGCTGACGATCATCGTTCGTCAGGTCGAAGCCGAAGCAGCGGCTTAAGGGACGCAGGAGAACACGATGGGTCAAAAGATCAATCCGATCGGTCTGCGCCTCGGCATCAACCGGACCTGGGATTCCCGCTGGTTCGCCGGCAAGCAGGAATACGGCAAGCTTCTGCACGAGGACGTCAAGATCCGCGAGATCCTGCACAAGGAGCTCAAGCAGGCGGCCGTCGCCCGCATCGTGATCGAGCGTCCGCACAAGAAGTGCCGCGTCACCATCCACTCGGCCCGTCCGGGCGTGGTGATCGGCAAGAAGGGCGCCGACATCGACAAGCTTCGCAAGAAGGTCGCGGACATCACCTCGTCCGACGTCGTCATCAACATCGTCGAAATCCGCAAGCCGGAGCTCGATGCGACGCTGGTGGCCGAGTCGATCGCGCAGCAGCTCGAGCGCCGTGTGGCGTTCCGCCGCGCCATGAAGCGCGCCGTTCAGTCGGCGATGCGTCTCGGCGCGGAAGGCATCCGCATCAACTGCTCGGGTCGACTGGGCGGAGCGGAAATCGCCCGCATGGAGTGGTACCGCGAAGGTCGCGTGCCGCTGCACACGCTGCGCGCCGACATCGACTACGGCGTTGCGACCGCGTTCACGACCTTCGGCACCTGCGGCGTCAAGGTCTGGATCTTCAAGGGCGAGATCCTCGAGCACGATCCGATGGCCCAGGACAAGAGAATGGCCGAAGGCGAGACGGGTGGCAGCAGCGATCGTGGTGGCCGTCAGCGCCGCGACAATGCTGCAGCCTGAGCTGCACTGAGAATTTGAGGGCTTGAAGCCATGATGCAACCTAAGAAAACGAAGTTCCGGAAGGCGCATAAGGGCCGCATCCACGGCGTTGCGTCTTCGGGCGCGACGTTGGCGTTCGGCCAGTTCGGCCTGAAGGCGACCGAGCCTGAGCGCGTCACCGCGCGCCAGATCGAAGCCGCCCGCCGCGCGCTGACCCGCCACATGAAGCGCGCCGGCCGCGTCTGGATCCGCGTGTTCCCCGACGTTCCGGTGTCGAAGAAGCCGGCCGAAGTCCGCATGGGCTCCGGCAAGGGTTCGCCGGAACTGTGGGTGGCCCGCGTCAAGCCGGGCCGGGTGCTGTTCGAGATCGACGGCGTCAACACGCAGACGGCGCGCGAGGCGCTGACGCTGGCGGCCGCCAAGCTGCCGATCAAGACGCGCTTCGTCGAGCGCATTGCGGAGTAATGGCCATGGCCCAGATGAAGATCGAAGACATCCGCGCGATGAGCCCCGACCAGCAGGACGACGCCGTCCTGAACCTGAAGAAGGAGCGCTTCAACCTGCGCTTCCAGCGTGCCACCGGGCAGCTCGAGAACACCTCGCGCCTGCGCGAGGCTCGCCGCGACATCGCCCGGATCAAGACTGTCGCTGCGCAGCAGCGCGCGAAGAAGAAGTAAGGGGCTAACGGATATGCCGAAACGTACTTTGCAAGGCGTGGTCGTCAGCGACAAGACTGCCAAGACCGTCGTGGTGCGCGTCGATCGCCGCTTCACGCATCCGATCTACAAGAAGACGATCCGCCGTTCGAAGAACTACCACGCGCACGACGAGAACAACGAGTTCAAGCCGGGCGACATGGTCTGGATCGAAGAGACCAAGCCGATTTCGAAGTTGAAGTGCTGGATCGTGATCCGGGGCGAACACAAGAAAAGCGCCTGATCTGTTGGCCTTGGCCGATTGACTTCAGGGAAATGTTGAGCGCCGGCTAGGCTGGCGCAAAGAGAAAGAGGACGAGGTGCATCAATGATTCAGATGCAGACCAACCTCGACGTGGCCGACAATTCTGGCGCACGCCGTGTCATGTGTATCAAGGTGCTCGGAGGCTCCAAGCGCCGCTACGCCACGATCGGCGACATCATTGTCGTCTCGATCAAGGAAGCCATTCCGCGTGGCAAGGTGAAGAAGGGCGACGTGATGAAGGCCGTCGTGGTGCGTGTCCGCAAGGACATCCGCCGCGCCGACGGTTCGGTCATCCGCTTCGACCGCAACGCCGCCGTTCTGATCAACAACCAGTCCGAGCCGGTCGGCACCCGTATCTTCGGGCCCGTGCCGCGCGAGCTGCGTGCGAAGAACCACATGAAGATCATCTCGCTCGCGCCGGAGGTGCTGTGATGGCTGCGAAGATCCGCAAGGGCGACAAGGTCGTCGTGCTGACCGGCCGCGACAAGGGCCGCACCGGCGAAGTGTTCGAGGTTCGCCCCGATGCCGGCACGGCGCTGGTGCGCGGCGTCAACATGGTCAAGCGTCACCAGAAGCAGACGCAGGCCCAGGAGGGCGGCATCATCTCGAAAGAGGCGCCGATCCAACTGTCCAACATTGCGTATGTCGGCAAGGACGGAAAGCCGACCCGCATCGGATTCAAGATTCTGGCGGACGGCAAGAAGGTTCGCATCGCCAAGAGCTCGGGAGCTGAGATCGATGGCTGAGGCCGCTTACACCCCGCGCCTGCGCGCGGAATACGACGCGAAGATCCGCACTGCGATGACCGAGAAGTTCGGTTATCAGAACGTGATGCAGGTTCCTCGCCTGGACAAGGTCGTGCTGAACATGGGCGTTGGCGATTCGGTCAACGACCGCAAGAAGGCCGAGACCGCCGCTGCCGAGCTGACCCAGATCGCCGGCCAGAAGGCGATCGTGACCTATTCGCGCATCGCTATCGCGACCTTCAAGCTGCGTGAGAACCAGCCGATCGGCTGCAAGGTGACGCTGCGCAAGGCTCGCATGTACGAGTTCATCGATCGCCTGGTGACGGTCGCGCTGCCGCGCGTCCGCGACTTCCGCGGCCTGAACCCGAAGAGCTTTGACGGCCGCGGCAACTATTCGCTCGGCATCAAGGAACACATCATTTTCCCCGAGATCGACTTCGACAAGGTCACGGAAGCCCGCGGTATGGACATCACCGTCTGCACCACGGCCAAGACCGACGAAGAGGCGAGGGCCTTGTTGACCGCTTTCAATTTCCCGTTCCGGCAGTGAGACGCTGACCTAAAGCCTCTCAAACGCGGATACCCAGGAGCCAAGCATGGCAAAGAAGAGTTCAGTCGAGAAGAACAACCGGCGCAAGCGGATGGTGAAGAACGCCGCCCCGAAGCGCGAGCGGTTGAAGGCGATCATCGCCGACAAGACGCTGCCGATGGAGGAGCGGTTCGCCGCCACCCTGAAGCTTGCGGAAATGCCCCGCAATTCGTCGGCCACCCGCATCCGTCTGCGTTGCGAGCTGTCGGGCCGTCCGCGCTCGAACTACCGCAAGAACAAGCTGTCCCGTATCGCGCTCCGCGACCTTGGCTCCAAGGGCATGGTCCCGGGCCTCGTGAAGTCGAGCTGGTAAGGAGGGTCGTTTAGATGTCTACGCACGATCCAATCAGCGATCTGATCACCCGCATCCGTAACGCGCAGATGCGTTCCAAGAGCAAGGTCTCCACGCCAGGCTCGAAGATGCGCGAGAACGTCCTCGAAGTGCTCAAGAGCGAGGGCTACATCCGCGGTTACGCGACGCTCGAGCATTCCTCGGGCCGCAGCGAGATCGAGATCGAGCTGAAGTATTTCGACGGCGAGCCCGTCATCCGCGAGATCGAACGTGTCTCCAAGCCCGGGCGCCGCGTTTACGCCTCGGTGAAGAACCTGCCGCGGGTCAATAACGGACTCGGTATTTCGGTGTTGTCGACGCCGAAGGGGATCATGGCCGACCACAGTGCGCGCGAAGCGAACGTTGGCGGTGAAGTCCTCTTCACGGTGTTCTGAGAAGGATTTTTCATCCATGTCACGAGTTGGCAAAAGGCCTGTGGCGGTGCCGTCCGGTGTGACCGCGACCGTCGATGGGCAGACCGTCAAGATGAAGGGGCCGAAGGGCCAGCTTCAGTTCGTCGTCCATGACGACGTCGAGGTGAAGCTCGAGGGCGGCCAGATCAAGGTCAAGCCGCGGGCCGAGACCAATCGCGCGCGCGCCCTTTACGGCACCGCTCGCGCCCAGGTCGCGAATCTGGTCGAAGGCGTCACCAAGGGCTTCGAGAAGAAGCTCGAAATCACCGGCGTCGGTTACCGCGCCGCGATGCAGGGCAAGAACCTGCAGCTCGCGCTCGGTTACAGCCACGACGTGATCTACCCGATCCCGGAAGGGATCACGATCACCGTGCCGAAGCCCACCGAGATCACGGTCACCGGCAGCGACGTCCAGCGCGTCGGCCAGGTTGCTGCCGAGATCCGCGCCTACCGTCCGCCGGAGCCCTACAAGGGCAAGGGCGTGAAGTATGTGGGCGAATTCATCTTCCGCAAGGAAGGCAAGAAGAAGTAACGGAGCCGGTCATGTCCAAAGCCAAGGTTACGAATGCCCGGCGCAAGCGGAGTGTGCGGCTGAAGCTGCGCCGCTCCGGTGGTGGTCGTCCGCGTCTGTCGGTGTTCCGCTCGTCCAAGCACATCTATGCCCAGGTCATCGACGACCTGAAGGGCGAGACGCTGGCCTCCGCCTCGTCGCTCGAGAAGGTGATGCGCGACGGCGGCAAGACCGGCGCCGACATCGATGCGGCGAAGGCCGTCGGCAAGCTGCTGGCCGAGCGCGCCGCCGAGAAGGGCGTCAAGGAAGTCGTGTTCGATCGCGGCAGCTACCTCTACCACGGGCGCGTCAAGGCTCTCGCCGACGCAGCGCGTGAGAGCGGGCTGAGCTTCTAACAGAATTTGAGGATTGAGGCGCAAGCCTCTGAAGGATTGGAAAAATGGCAGAACGCGAACAACGTGGTGGACGCGATCAACGCGGCGGCGGCGGACGTGAACGCAGGGAGCGCGAGGAGCGCGACAGCGAGTTCGTCGACAAGCTCGTGCACATCAACCGCGTCGCCAAGGTCGTCAAGGGCGGCAAGCGCTTCGGTTTCGCAGCGCTGGTCGTGATCGGGGATCAGAAGGGCCGCGCCGGCTTCGGTCACGGCAAGGCGCGCGAAGTTCCTGAGGCGATCCGCAAGGCCACCGAGTCCGCCAAGCGCAACCTGACCCGCGTGTCGCTGCGCGAGGGCCGCACCTTGCATCACGACATCGCCGGCCGTCACGGTGCGGGTCGTGTCTACCTGCGTGCAGCTCCGGCCGGTACGGGCATCATCGCCGGTGGTCCGATGCGCGCCGTGTTCGAGACGCTTGGCGTCCAGGACGTGGTGGCGAAGTCGATCGGCTCCTCGAACCCGTACAACATGGTTCGCGCGACCTTCGATGCGCTCAAGCATCAGGACAGCCCGCGTTCGGTCGCGGCGCGCCGCAACATCAAGGTGTCCACCCTCCAGGGTCGTCGCGTCGGCGGCGATGCCGAGGCGGCTGCGGACTAACCAACGCTTTTCGGAGTAGACCACGATGGCCAAGGCCGTAAAGACGATCAAGCTCGAGCAGACCGGCAGCGCGATCCGCCGCCATCACTCGCAGCGTTCGACGCTGATCGGGCTCAAGCTCAACAAGATCGGCCGCACCAGCGAGCTGCCGGATACTCCGGCTGTCCGCGGCATGATCGAGAAGGTTCACCATCTCGTCCGTATCGTCGGCGAGAAGTAAGAAGCGGCGCATGATCCCGAAGACCGGATCCGGCTTTCGGTGAAGATCATGCGCAAGAAACAAGGAGCAGGGCGATGAAGCTCAGCGATATCGCCGACAACGCCGGCTCGCGCAAGAAGCGTATGCGCGTCGGCCGTGGCATCGGTTCGGGCAAGGGCAAGCAGTCCGGCCGCGGCGGCAAGGGCCAGACCGCGCGTTCGGGCGTGCGCATCAAGGGTTTTGAAGGCGGCCAGATGCCGATGCATCGCCGTCTGCCCAAGCGCGGCTTCAACAACATCTTCCGCGTCGAGTACGCCGAGATCAATCTCGACCGTCTCCAGGACGCCGTCGATGCCAAGAAGCTCGACACCGGCAGTGTCGTGAACGTCGAGGCGCTGGTGAAGGCCGGCGTGCTGCGCCGCGCCAAGGCCGGCCTGCGGCTGCTTGGCCGCGGCGAACTCAAGGCCAAGCTGAACATCGAAGTGCACGGCGCCACCAAGTCCGCGATCGAAGCGGTCGAGAAGGCCGGCGGTTCGGTGAAGATCCTCGCCCCTGCCAAGGAAGAAGGCGAGGCGGCGTAACAACTGCGTCATTGGCCCGCGCCTCGCGGGCCTTTACGCATGCGGGACGATGGACTTATCGAAGCCGAGCACCAGATAATGTCCGGCGTCCGCCCAATAGCCCGGCCGCGGGTATGACGGCGCAAAAGGCGGCGGGAGAAAGTCCAATATGGCCTCAGCAGCGGAACAACTGGCAGCCAACCTCAATTTCGGCGCGTTTGCCAAGGCCGACGAACTGAAGAAGCGCATCTGGTTCACGCTGGGTGCGCTGCTCGTTTATCGGCTCGGGACCTACATCCCGCTGCCCGGCATCGATCCCAACATCTGGGAGCAGGTGTTCAGGTCGCAGGCGGGCGGCATTCTCGGCATGTTCAACATGTTCGCCGGCGGCGGCATCCACCGCATGGCGATCTTCGCGCTGAACATCATGCCGTACATCTCGGCCTCGATCATCATCCAGCTGCTCACCACCGTCTCGCCGCAGCTCGAGGCGCTGAAGAAGGAAGGTGAGGCGGGTCGCAAGACGCTGAACCAGTACACCCGCTACCTCACGGTGATCCTGGCTGCGTTCCAGTCCTACGGCATCGCCGTTGGCCTCGAAGGCGCCGGCAACGTCGTCAGCGATCCCGGCATGTTCTTCCGCCTCTCCACCGCGATCACGCTGACCGGCGGCACCATGTTCCTGATGTGGCTGGGCGAGCAGATCACCTCGCGCGGCATCGGCAACGGCATCTCGCTGATCATTCTGTCCGGCATCGTCGCTGAACTTCCCGCAGCGCTCGCCAATATGCTCGAGCTCGGCCGCCAGGGTGCGATGTCGACCGGCCTGATCCTGATCGTGATCGTGATGGCGGTCGCCGTGATCGCTTTCATCGTGTTCATGGAACGCGCCCAGCGCCGGCTGCTGATCCAGTATCCGAAGCGTCAGGTCGGCAACAAGATGTTCGAGGGCCAGTCCTCGCATCTGCCGCTCAAGCTCAACACCTCAGGCGTGATCCCGCCGATCTTCGCGTCCTCGCTCTTGCTGCTGCCGACGACGGTCGCGAATTTCAACGCCGGCAAGGGGCCGGAATGGTTCCAGTGGATCACCACCCAGCTCGGCCATGGCCGCCCGCTGTTCCTGATCCTCTATCTCGCGCTGATCGTGTTCTTCGCCTTCTTCTACACCGCGATCGTGTTCAACCCGACCGAGACGGCGGACAATCTGAAGAAGCATGGCGGCTTCATCCCGGGCATCCGTCCCGGCGAGCGCACCGCGGAATATATCGACTACGTGCTGTCGCGGATCACCGTGCTCGGCGCAATTTACCTGGCGATCGTCTGCTTGATCCCGGAAATTCTGATTTCCTACGCCTCGGTGCCGTTCTACTTTGGCGGGACGTCGCTCCTGATCGTGGTCAGCGTGACCATGGATACGGTGGCGCAGGTTCAGGGCTATCTGCTCGCTCATCAGTACGAAGGCCTGATCCGGAAGTCGAAGCTGAGGGGCCGCCGTAGATGAATGGGGAGCTTGCGCGCCGGATCGGTTTCACGATTGGCGCGCTGCTCCTTTTCAGGCTAGGCACGCATGTTCCCGTGCCGGGCGTGCTGACCTCGACCCTGCCACTCACCGCCGGGGTCGTTGCTCGTCTCTCGCTGTTTGCGCTCGGTCTCGTTCCCTATCTCAGCGCTGCCATCTTGATCCGGCTGTTGTCGGTGGTCTGGCGCGGCTTGAACGCGCTGGAGCGATCGGGCGAGGCAGGCCGGCGAAGCATAGCCCGCCTTACGCTCGCCCTGACCTTGGTCCTCGCCGCGTTCCAAGCCTACGGCATCGCCTCGGCGCTCAAGGACGTGCCGAATCTGGTTAGCGACCCCGAGGGCTGGTTCGTGGTCACGGCGACCGCGACCATGGTCGGCGGCGTGTTCGCCCTGATCTTCCTCAGCGAGCAGATTACCCGCCACGGCATCGGTAACGGGCTGGCGCTGGTGCTGAGCGTCGGCTTCCTCGTGGCGCTGCCGTCTGATGTGTCAAACGTGCGGGAGCTGGTTCGAAGCGGTTCGGTCTCCAGCGATCTCGTGCTGTTCCACATCGTGTTCTGGGTCGCTGCGGTCGTCCTGATCGTCGTTGTCGAAAGCGCGCGGCGAAACATCGGAATCGCCTTTGCCGAGCGTAGCGTGGGGGCAAGGATCCTGCCGGCGCGGACGGCGCTGCTCCCGGTCAAGTTGAACAACGCCGGCTTCCTGATACCGACCACGGTGGCGCCCTGGTTCATCTTCCTGCCGCTGTCGGCTGCAGGCTTCCTGCTTGGGGGCGTCCCCTGGATCGAAGCGCTCTACCAATCCCTCCAGGTCGGGCGTCCTGCCCATCTGATCGTGATCTCGGTCGCGGTGTTCGTGCTGGCGTTCGTCTACACATCCTTTGTGGTTGATCCCGAACGGGTCGCCGAACAGCTTGCCGGGCAGGGCGGCGCGATTCCCGGCATCGCGCCGGGGGAGGCCACCGCGGATCATCTCGATCGCGTCGTGTCATTGACGACCCTCGTCGGAGCCGTCTACCTGACGATGGTGCAGATGATTCCGGAAGCACTCTTGGTTTACGGAAACGGGCTGCCCTATAGTATGAATGGTGGTGCGGCGCTGATTGTGGTCTGCACCATTCTCGATCTTCAAACACAGGTGCGCGACGTATCGCTCACCAATCCGGGGGGCGTACGCCGATGAGAATTATACTTCTGGGACCGCCGGGGTCGGGCAAGGGGACCCAGGCGCAGCTGCTGGTGCAGCGCTATGGTATCGTCCAGCTCTCGACCGGCGAGATGTTGCGCGCGGCGGTCGCTGCCGGAACGCCGGTCGGGTTGAAGGCCAAGGAGATCATGGCCAGCGGTGGTCTCGTCCCCGACGACGTCGTGGTCGGAATCATCTCGGACCGGATCGACCAGCCGGACGCGAAGCACGGCTTCATCCTGGACGGCTTCCCGCGCACCGTGCCGCAGGCCGAGGCGCTCGACGAGCTGCTGAAGCACAAGCACATGAAGCTCGATGCGGTGATCGAGCTGCGTGTCAACGAGAGCGCGCTGCTGAGTCGTGTGGAGACTCGCGTCGCCCAGATGCGGGAGCGCGGGGAGGAAGTCCGGCTTGACGACACCCCGGAGGTCCTGACCAAGCGGCTTGCCAGCTACCGCAGCCAGACGGAACCGCTGATTCACTACTATTCCGAGCGGCGGAAGCTCTCGACCATCGACGGCATGATGGCGATCGACGAGGTCACCCGTGCCATCCACCGCCAGCTCCTGGCGCTGGGCGCGGTCGAGCCAAAGACCCATCGTAAGACCCACGCCCGCAGCGCGGCCAAGGCGGCGCCAGCCAAGAAGGCGGCCAAAAAGGTCAAGGCAGCCAAAAAGCCGGCAAAAGTGGCCAAAAAGGCTGCAAAACCGGCAAAATCAGCCAAAAAGGCCGTGAAGGGCCCCAAAAAGGCTGCCAAGAAAGCCGTCAAGAAGGGTGCCAAAAAGACCGCTAAGAAGGCCGTCAAGAAAGGTGCCAAGAAGGCAGCAAAAAAGGTCACGAAAAAGCGAGCTAAGCGCTAGCAGCGGTTGACGAAAGCCCCCTGAATCCCCTAATAAGCCCGCATCCAAGTCGGATAGTTTCAAACGATGCCGGGCCCCAGGAAGACCAGGGGTGGGCGTCGTGTTCGCGTTTGTGAACACCTGCCCGAGAAACATAAGCACTTAAAGCCCGATTCCTGACGAGGGATCGGCAACAGGAGAGAAGGCCGTGGCCCGTATTGCCGGCGTGAACATTCCGACCAACAAGCGCGTGCTGATCGCGCTCCAGTACATCCATGGCATCGGCCAGAAGATTGCTGGTGAGATCCTCGAAAAGGTGAAGATCCCCGAGGATCGTCGCGTCAATCAGCTCAGCGACGCTGAAGTGCTCCAGATCCGCGAAGTCATCGACCGCGACTATCTCGTCGAGGGCGATCTGCGTCGCGAAGTCGGCATCAACATCAAGCGTCTGATGGACCTCGGCTGCTATCGTGGCCTGCGTCATCGTCGCGGTCTGCCGGTGCGCGGCCAGCGCACCCACACCAATGCGCGTACGCGCAAGGGCCCGGCCAAGGCCATCGCCGGCAAGAAGAAGTAAGTTTTCTATTCCAGTCGCGGCGTGTGGCGAAGAGGGGCAACCCGTTCGCCACGCGCTTTTCGTTCCACAGGTGTAGCCGCTGGCATTACGGCGGCGTTTGAGATCTCCAGGAAAGGTAGTCTATGGGCAAGGAAGCCACCCGCGTTCGTCGTCGTGAGCGCAAGAACATCGCCTCGGGCGTCGCGCATGTGAACTCGTCGTTCAACAACACGACCATCACCATCACCGACGCGCAGGGCAACACGATTGCCTGGTCCTCCGCCGGCACGATGGGCTTCAAGGGCTCGCGCAAGTCGACCCCGTACGCCGCGCAGGTCGCCGCCGAAGACGTTTCGAAGAAGGCGCAGGAACACGGCATGCGCACGCTGGAAGTTGAGGTCGCTGGTCCCGGTTCGGGCCGTGAGTCGGCGCTCCGCGCGCTCCAGGCCGCTGGCTTCACCGTCACCTCGATCCGCGACGTGACCACGATCCCGCACAACGGTTGCCGTCCGCGCAAGCGTCGGCGCGTCTGATACGAAGTTGCGGGCGCTGTGGTGCCCGCGATGCTTTTTTTAAGAAGCCGCGGGTTTGATCTGCGGCCTTTCTCCAACGCCAGTGTTTGAATTTTCAAATCGACTGGCCTGTATGGGTGAAACAGTGACGATCCAGAAAAATTGGCAAGAACTGATTCGGCCGAACAAGCTCCAGGTCACGCCCGGCAGCGACCCCAGCCGCTTCGCGACCATCGTTGCCGAGCCGCTCGAGCGCGGTTTCGGCCAGACCCTCGGCAATGCGCTGCGCCGCATTCTGCTCTCCTCGCTGCAGGGCGCGGCGGTGCAGTCGGTGCACATCGACGGCGTGCTGCACGAGTTCTCCTCGATCGCGGGCGTCCGTGAGGACGTCACCGACATCGTGCTGAACATCAAGGACATCTCGATCAAGATGCAGGGCGAAGGCCCCAAGCGCATGGTCGTGAAGAAGTCCGGCCCGGGCGTCGTCACCGCCGGCGACATCCAGACCGTGGGCGACGTCGTCGTGCTCAACCCTGACCTCCAGATCTGCACCCTCGACGAGGGCGCCGAGATCCGCATGGAGTTCACGGTCTCCACCGGCAAGGGCTACGTGCCCGCCGAGCGCAACCGTCCCGAGGACGCGCCGATCGGCCTTATCCCGGTCGACAGCCTGTACTCGCCGGTCCGCAAGGTCTCCTACAAGGTCGAGAACACCCGCGAGGGCCAGATCCTCGACTACGACAAGCTGACCATGACGATCGAGACCAACGGCGCGATCTCGCCGGATGACTCGGTGGCTTACGCCGCCCGCATCCTGCAGGATCAGCTCAACGTGTTCGTCAACTTCGAAGAGCCGCGCAAGGAAGTCGCCCAGGAGATCATCCCGGACCTCGCCTTCAACCCGGCCTTCCTCAAGAAGGTGGACGAGCTCGAGCTGTCGGTGCGTTCGGCCAACTGCTTGAAGAACGACAACATCGTGTACATCGGCGACCTCGTGCAGAAGAGCGAAGCGGAAATGCTCCGCACCCCGAACTTCGGCCGCAAGTCGCTGAACGAGATCAAGGAAGTGCTGGCCCAGATGGGTCTGCATCTCGGCATGGAAGTGCCGGGCTGGCCGCCGGAGAACATCGACGAGCTCGCCAAGCGCTTCGAAGATCACTACTGAGCATTTCGACCGTCGTGGCCGGAGTCATCCGGCCACGATTTTTATTGGGCGAACGCAGGCAGCCCACCTGAGCAACATGTCCGACGAACGGTCGCGGCAGTTCTAGAACAAGGAATAGTTACATGCGTCACGGCAAGGTTCATCGGAAGCTCAACCGCACGGCCGAGCACCGCCGCGCGATGTTCGCCAACATGGCGGCCGCGCTGATCAAGCACGAGCAGATCGTCACCACGCTGCCCAAGGCCAAGGAGCTTCGTCCGATCGTCGAGAAGCTCGTCACTCTCGGCAAGAAGGGCGGCCTGTCCATGCGTCGCCAGGCCATCTCCGAGATGCGCGACAAGGACCAGGTCAAGAAGCTGTTCGACGTGCTGGCGCCCCGCTACAAGGACCGTCAGGGCGGCTACACCCGCATCATCAAGGCAGGCTTCCGCTACGGCGACAACGCCGCAATGGCCGTAATCGAATTCGTCGATCGCGACGTCGATGCCAAGGGCCAGGACTCCGGCCCGGTGCAGGCGAAGGAAGCCGAGGCGGCGTAAGCCAACTCGACATCAGTATTCCGAAAGCGGCGCCTCCGGGCGCCGCTTTTTTGTTGCCGCGTGCTCGTTCGGCCCTCACGCATGAGTGAGGGCCGATTGCGGCCGTCGGTGCTGCGCCCGATATCTCCATCAGCATCAATGGAGACATCGCATGAAGATCGACCTTTCCGGAAAGACCGCGCTCGTGACCGGCTCGACCGCCGGCATCGGCCACGCCATCGCCAAGGGCCTTGCCGGCTCGGGCGCCAGCGTGGTGATCAACGGGCGCGGCCAGGACAAGGTCGATGCGGCCCTGCGCAAGCTCGAGGGAGCCGGGGCCAAGGTGCGCGGCATCGCCGCCGACGTTTCGACCGTCGCGGGCTGCAAGGCGCTGGTGGCTGATCTGCCGGAGGTCGACATCCTCATCAACAACGCCGGCATTTTCGAGCCGAAGGACTTCTTCGAGATTCCGGACGAGGACTGGAGCCGTTTCTTCGAGGTCAACGTCATGAGCGGCGTTCGGCTGTCGCGCGCCTACATGAAGGGCATGCTCAAGCGCAATTGGGGCCGCATCGTCTTCATCTCCTCGGAGTCCGGGCTCAACATTCCCGTCGAGATGATCCACTACGGCATGAGCAAGACGGCCCAGCTTGCGGTCGCGCGCGGCCTCGCGCAGCTCACCCGGGGCAGCGGCGTCACCGTCAACTCGGTGCTTCCTGGCCCGACCATGTCCGAGGGCGTCGAGACCTTCGTGAAGGATCTCGCCAGGCAGAACGGGCAATCGGTCGACGAGGCCGCGGCCAACTTCGTCAAGCAGCACCGCCCGAGCTCGCTGATCCAGCGTTTTGCCAGTGTCGACGAGATCGCCAACATGGTGGTTTACGTCGCCTCGAAAGAAGCCTCCGCAACCAACGGCGCGGCGCTGCGCGCCGAAGGCGGCATCGTCAACACGATCGCGTAGGAGCGAAGCATGACGGCCTATGTGATTTCCGAAGTCGAGATGCGCGATCCCGAGGGATTTGAAGCCTATCGCACGCTCGCCGCGCAGACGATCGCACAGTACGGCGGGCGCTATCTCGTGCGCGGCGGCAAGGCGGAAATGGCGGAGGGCAACCTCCCGCCGAAGGCCATCGTGATCGTCGAATTCCCCTCGATGGCGCGGCTGAAGGAATGGTATGCCTCGCCGGACTACGCCGAGGCGCTCAAGCTGCGGCGGACGGCGCTGGAGCGGCGGCTGCTGTTTGTCGAGGGGACGGCTCCCATCTAGCTGATCTGCCGGTTTGCCCCTTCTTTTCGGAGCGCAACCGGGTACAACAGGGCTCCATGCTCTGGCCCCTCTCCACCCGCCACAAACGTCTGTTCAGGCTCACATCCGCGCGATGGCAGCGGCGCACGATCTTCGTGCTCGGCGGCATTGGGGTCGGCGCCGCGGCGGTGGCGCTGGCACAGCTCGCCGATCTCGCGCAGCACGCCTTTGCGCTCCTGCTGACCAAGTCGCGCTATGCCGTGCTGGCGGTGACGCCGCTCGGCTTCATGCTGTCGGCCTATCTGACCATCCGCCTGTTCCCGAATGCGCAGGGCAGTGGCATTCCGCAGGCCATCGCCGCCCGGCATCTGACCGACCAGACGGCGCGCGCTAATCTGGTCTCGATCCGGATCGCGATCGGCAAGATCATCCTCACTTTGTTCGGGCTGCTGTGCGGCGGCTCGGTCGGGCGGGAAGGGCCGACCGTTCAGGTCGGTGCCTCCATCATGTTTGCGCTCGGCCGTGTCTCGCCGCGCCGCCAGCCGGGGTTGATCCTGGCCGGTGCCGCCGCGGGCGTCGCTGCGGCCTTCAATACGCCGCTGGCGGGAATCGTCTTCGGCATCGAGGAGATGAGCCGCGCGTTCGAGACCCGCACGTCGAGCCTCATCATTGCCGCCGTTATCGCGGCCGGTCTGACCTCGCTCGCACTGGCTGGCAATTACGCCTATTTCGGCAGCAGCGCGATGACGCTGGCGCGCGGTGCCGACTGGCTGGCCATTCCGCTTTGCGGCGTGGCGGGGGGACTCGCGGGTGGCCTGTTCAGCCGCGTCGTCATCGCCATGGCGCGCGGCTTCAACAATCCGCTCGGAAGGGCGATCAAGGGCCATCCGCTCTGGTTCGCCTTCGCCTGCGGCCTTGCCGTCGCGATCTGTGGCCTGGTGTCCGGAGACACGATCTACGGCACGGGTTATGCGCAGGTGAAGACCGCACTCGACCACAGCGCGCCATTGCCTCAAGACTTCGGAATCCTCAAGCTCCTCGCGACGACCTTTGCCGCGATCAGCGGTGTCCCGGGCGGCATCTTCTCGCCGTCGCTCGCCGTCGGTGCCGGCATCGGCAGCAACATCGCCTCGTTCTTCCACGATGCGCCGCTCGGCGCGATCATGCTGCTCGGCATGGTCTCCTATTTCGCCGGCGTGGTGCAGGCGCCGATCACTGCCTTCGTGATCGTGACCGAGATGACCGACAATCACGGCATGGTCGTGCCGTTGATGGCGTCTGCGTTGATTGCGCATGCAACCTCGCGAATAATCTGCGAGGAAGGCATTTATCACGCGCTCGCCAAAGGCTTCATTGAGCGGGCGAGCCGTCCGCCGGAGGATAAGACGCCGTAGGTTGGGCAAAGCGCAAGCGTGCCCCCGATCTCTTGCCGCCGTCGCGAGGTGGCGGGCACGGCGCAAGCGCGCCTTTGCCCACCGTACGAGGTCTCAGCTTACCATCCTTCCAGCACGATCTTGCCGCGCGACTTGCCGCTTTCCAGCAGCGCATGCGCGCGCTTGAGGTTGGCGGCGTTGATCGTGCCGAAAGTCTGGTCGAGCGTGGTGCGCAAAACGCCCTTGTCGATGAGGTCGGCGACGTCATTGAGCAGGTTATGTTGCGCGATCATGTCCGGCGTCTGGAACGAGGAGCGCGTGAACATGGATTCCCAATGCACGGAGATCGCCTTGCCCTTGAACGTGCCCATGTTGAATTCCGGGGGATCGTCGATCAGGCCGAAACGGCCCTGCGGTGCCATGAACTCGGCGATCGATTTGTAGTGCTGATCGGTGAAGGTGAGGCTCGCCACCAGCGCGACCGGCGGCAGCCTCAAGCTCTCGATCTGCTCCTTCATCGGCTTGCCGTGATCGATCACCGCATGGGCGCCGAGATCGAGGCACCACTTCTGCGATTCCGGCCGCGTCGCAGTCGCAACCAGTGTGAGGCCGGTGAGGCGGCGCGCGAGCTGGATCAGGATCGAACCGACACCGCCGGCGCCGCCGGTGATCAGGAGCGTGCGCGGATCGACGCTCTTGCCGGGGACTGCGCCGAGCCGGTCGAACAGCAGTTCCCACGCGGTGATGGAGGTGAGGGGCAGGGCCGCGGCCTGCGCGAACGACAGCGACTTCGGCTTGTTGCCGACGATGCGTTCGTCGACCAGGTGGAATTCGGCATTGGTGCCCTGGCGCAGGATCGAGCCGGCGTAAAACACCTCGTCGCCCGGCTTGAACAGCGTGACCTCGGGGCCGACGGCGTCGACCACGCCGGCGGCGTCATAGCCGAGAATCTTGGTCTCGCCTTCGGGCGGGGCGGCGCGCTTGCGCACCTTGTAATCGACGGGATTGGCCGAGATCGCCTTCACGGCGACGCGGATGTCGCGTCCCTTCGGCTCGGGCTTAGCGGTTTCGAAATCGATCAGCGCATCCTGATCCTCGATCGGAAGCGACTGCTTGTAGCCGACGGCCTTCATGGCTTGTCTCCATCAGATGGCGTTTCGCCTACCGCTCTAACTGTCGCCCTGGCTCCGATTTGGCAAGTACTGTAAATTCGGGGATATAGTCCCTGTTTGGATACTATTGGGAAAACACGCATGAAACGGCGCAATTTTGCCCGGCGCCCGGGCTGCTCGGTCGAGGCGACGCTGGACCTGATCGACGGCAAATGGAAGGGCGTGATCCTCTACCATCTCCAGAGCGGCACCCAGCGCTTCGGCGAATTGCGCCGCCGGATGCCCGGCATCACCCAGCGCATGCTGACGAAGCAGCTTCGCGCGCTGGAAGAGGACAAGCTCGTCATCCGCAAGGTCTACGCCGAAGTGCCGCCGCGGGTGGAGTATTGCCTTTCCGAACTCGGCGAGAGTCTCAAGCCGGTGATCGATATTCTGAAGGCCTGGGGCGAGAGCCACCAACAGCGGCTGTCCTGCGCACCGCCGCCGGTCGTCGTGAGAAAGCCGAAGCGCGCGGCGTGAGGAGCGGGAGCGGTTGCATTCCTCACCTCTCCCCAGCGGGGAGAGGTGTAGCGTCTTCGGAAAGCCACCTGCGCGCGCAGGGCAACCGCATTCAACGACGTGCTGGCCTTCACCGAAGACGGGGCCCCATTATTACCGCCGGGCGCCCTTCTATTGGGGGGCGAACACGCCTATATTCCGGCGTCTTTTCCAAGAGGTAGGAATGTTTCGATCGATCTCGACCGCCGCCGTCGTCACGGCATTGTGCATAGGCTTTTCGGCCCACTTCAATCCGGCTGCCGCGCAGGACCGTCGCGTCCCGTCCTCGCCGGCCGAACTGCGGCTGTCCTATGCGCCGATCGTGCAGCGGGTGCAGCCGGCGGTCGTCAACGTCTATGCCGCCAAGGTGGTGCAGAACCGAAATCCGCTGCTGGACGATCCGATCTTCCGTCGTTTCTTCGGCGGCGGCGGGCAGCAGGAGCAGGTGCAGCGCTCGCTGGGTTCGGGCGTGATCGTCGATTCCTCCGGGCTCGTCGTCACCAACGTCCATGTCATCGAGGGCGCCGACCAGGTGAAGGTGTCGCTGTCGGACAAGCGGGAATTTGAGGCCGAGATCGTGCTGAAGGATTCCCGCAGCGACCTCGCCGTGCTGCGTCTCAAGGACAGCCACGAGAAGTTCCCGGCGCTCGAGTTCACCAACTCCGATGAACTGATGGTCGGCGACGTCGTGCTGGCGATCGGCAATCCGTTCGGTGTCGGCCAGACCGTGACCCACGGCATCATCTCGGCGTTGGCCCGCACGCAGGTCGGCATCACCGACTATCAGTTCTTCATCCAGACGGACGCGCCGATCAACCCCGGCAATTCCGGTGGCGCGCTGGTGGACATGAATGGCCGGCTCGCCGGCATCAACACCGCGATCTATTCGCGCTCCGGCGGCTCGCAAGGCATCGGTTTTGCGATTCCGGCCAACATGGTCCGCGTGGTCGTGGCCTCCGCCAAGAGCGGCGGCAAGGCCGTGAAGCGTCCGTGGCTCGGCGCGAAGTTGCAGGCGGTGACGCCGGAGATCGCCGAAAGCCTCGGCCTCAAGACGCCGAGCGGCGCCCTGGTCGCAAGCGTCGTGCCGAACGGTCCCGCGGCGAAGGCCGGCCTGAAATCCTCCGACCTGATCACCGCGATCGATGGCCAGACCGTGGACGATCCCAACGCATTCGACTATCGCTTTGCCACCCGTCCACTCGGCGGCACCGCGCAGATCGACGTGCAGCGCGGCAGCAAGCCGCTCAAGCTGACGATCGCGCTCGAGACCGCGCCTGACACCGGCCGCAACGAACTCGTCATCACCACGCGTTCGCCGTTCCAGGGCGCCAGGATTTCCACCATCACGCCAGCGGTGGCCGACGAGCTGCATCTGGATGCCGATACCGAGGGCGTCGTCGTCACCGACATCGGCGACGGCACGGCGGCGCAGAACGTTGGCTTCCAGAAGGGCGACATCATCCTGTCCGTCAATAACCAGAAGATCGCCAAGACCAGCGACCTGGAGAAGGCCGCCAAGGAGCAGCCTCGGCTCTGGCGCATCGCGGTGGTGCGCGGCGGTCAGCAGATCAACGTCACGCTGGGCGGATGAGTCCGAAGCGACCACACGACACGCCAACTCTCTTCGCCGCGGCGGGGCTCGATCACGAGGCTCCGCATCCGCTGCCGGACCGGCTGCGGCCGCGTGCATTGTCGGAAGTCGTCGGTCAGGATCACATCCTCGGCCCCGACGGTGCGCTGACGCGCATGCTGGAGACGCGCACGCTGGGCTCGCTGGTGTTCTGGGGTCCGCCCGGCACCGGCAAGACCACGGTGGCGCGGCTGCTCGCGGACGCGACGGATCTGCATTTCGAGCAGATCTCTGCGGTGTTCTCCGGCGTTGCGGACTTGAAGAAAGCATTCGACGCCGCGCGTGCCCGCCGCGAGATGGGCAAGGGCACGCTGTTGTTCGTCGACGAGGTGCATCGCTTCAACCGTGCCCAGCAGGATTCCTTTCTGCCGGTCATGGAGGACGGCACCGTCGTGATGGTCGGCGCCACCACGGAAAATCCGTCGTTCGAGCTCAATGCGGCGTTGCTCTCCCGCGCACGCGTGCTGGTGTTTCGCTCGCTCGATGCCGCCGCCATCGAAAAACTGTTCGCGCATGCCGAGGAGGTCGAGGGCAAGAAGCTGCCGCTCGATGCGGAGGCGAGGGCGGTGCTGGTGCGGATGGCCGACGGCGATGGCCGCGCGTCACTGACGCTCGCCGAAGAGGTCTGGCGTTCGGCACGAGCGGACGAGATATTCAATGCCGCGCAGTTGCAGGACATCCTGCAACGCCGCGCGCCGATCTACGACAAATCCGCCGACGGCCATTACAACCTGATCTCGGCGCTGCATAAATCGGTGCGCGGCTCCGATCCGGACGCCGCGCTCTATTATCTCGCGCGCATGCTGGACGCCGGCGAGGACCCGCTGTTCCTGGCCCGCCGCGTCGTGCGCATGGCTGTCGAGGATATTGGGCTTGCCGATCCGCAGGCGCTCGTCATCGCCAATGCGGCGAAAGACGCCTTCGACTTCCTGGGTCATCCCGAGGGTGAGCTCGCGATCGCGCAGGCGGTGGTCTATCTCGCCACCGCACCGAAATCGAATGCGGTCTACACCGCCTTCGGCACGGCGATGCAGGTGGCAAAGCAGGCTGGCTCGCTGCTGCCGCCCAAGCACATCCTGAACTCGCCGACCAAGCTGATGAAGTCGGAGGGCTACGGCGCAGCTTACGAATACGATCACGACGCCCCCGACGCCTTCTCCGGCCAGGACTACTTTCCGGAAGCCCTGGGCCGCCAGACCTTCTACGACCCGCCCGAGCGCGGCTTCGAGCGCGAGATCAGGAAGCGACTGGATTACTGGGCCAAGCTGCGCAAGGAGCGGGGCGGCTCGCGCTAGAGTCGGCCATTTCGTCGTGACGAAAGGCCGCTTTTAGGGTAGGCAGGCAAGCATGAGCCGCCGCATCAAAAGAACCAACCAACAGCCCCGTTCGCGCGACGAGCGCAAGGAATCGCGCCCGCATCAGGCGCGGAGCGCGAAAAAGGCCGGGCCGCGGCCGGGTGGTAAACCCGGAGGCAAGCCGCCGCGCTTTGCCGGCGAGCGCGCCGAGCGGCGCCCGCCCAAAGCAAAGCTGGAGAGGGCTGAGCTGGAAAGGGCCGCGCCGGCCAAGCCGGTCGAGGCACTGCTGCCGACCAAGGTGCAGACGGTCAAGGTGACGGCGGACGAGAACAACATGCGCGTCGATCGCTTCCTCGAAGCGCGCTTTCCCGGGCTGTCGTTCTCCCACATCCAGCGCGTGGTCCGCAAAGGCGAGCTGCGCGTCGACGGCAAGCGGGTCGACAGCAAGGACCGCCTGGAGGAGGGCCAGAGCGTCCGCATTCCGCCGCTGAAGCTCGATACGCCGAAGGTCGGCGGCGAGCTCTCGGAAGCTGAGCAGAAGACGCTCAAGGCGCTGAAGGAGATGACGATCTACGAGGACGACGACGTCCTCGTCTTGAACAAGCCCGCCGGCCTTGCCGTGCAAGGCGGCTCGGGCATGACGCGGCACATCGATCAGATGCTGGAGGTGATGCGCGATGCCAAAGGTCAGAAGCCGCGGCTCGTGCACCGCATCGATCGCGAGACCTCGGGGTGCCTGCTGATCGCCAAGACGCGCTTTGCCGCCTCGCATCTGACCGGCGCCTTCCGCTCGCGCTCGGCGCGCAAGGTCTATTGGGCACTGGTGCCGGGCCTGCCGAAGCCCAAGCAGGGCCGCATCTCGACCTTTCTTGCGAAGGAAGAGAGCGAGGACGACACCATCATGCGCATCGCCCAGCACGGCGACGAGGGCGCCAGCCACGCGGTGACCTATTACGCAGTGGTCGAAACCGCCGGCAACAAGCTGACCTGGGTGTCGCTGAAGCCCGTGACCGGCCGCACCCACCAGCTTCGCGCCCACATGGCCCATATCGGCCATCCCATCGTCGGCGATCCCAAATATTTCAACATCGAGAACTGGCAGCTGCCGGGGGGCCTGCAAAACCGGCTGCATCTGCTGGCGCGCCGCATCGTCATTCCGCATCCCCGCGGCGGTGTGATCGACGCCACCGCGCCACTGCCGCCGCATATGCAGCAGTCGTGGAATCTGCTCGGGCTGGACGCCAGCCGGTTCGACCCGATCGAGAACGCGCCGGAGGAGTAGGGGCGGAGCCCCCGTTCCTAGCGTGGAGGCAGCTCTGGCTCCCTCAATTCCGGAACTGCTCCAGAAACATCCGCAGACTGTCATGCGGGCTCTCGACATCCGTGATCAGCCAGCCCTCCGGACCGTTGACCAAGACGAAGTTCAGCGTCGCCGGTCGGCCGCGATTGTCGAAGTTCACCGCGACATAGGTCTTGTCGTACTGCTTGCGGATGATGGCAATGGTGATCGGGCCGAGCTTCCAACTCGGGCTCTGCACCAGGAAGTCATAGGGCTCGCTGCGTGGCGCAGACCACGCCTTGCGCAGGGTGGGATCGAAGAATTGCCGGGCCGTGGCCTCATCCCGCGGCAGGCCCTTGGAGAGTTCCGGCGCGCCATCGCCGTAATGGGCATAGACGTTGCGGACCAGCGATTCCGGACTGCGAAAACCGGCTTCGCCGGCGGCGGGCCACAGCCCGGTCAACAGGGCCGCAATGGCCGCAAGTTCCCTCATGCCCGCCGCTCGCTTTATCGGCCACAGGTCTTATCTTAAAAGCCTAGCATCGAGCGACCGGGACCGAAAACTCACATGCGCGAATTGTTCGAAGAGGCAGCTGGCCAGCCCCCGCCGGATCCCAGGGAGTCGGCGCGGGCCTCCGCGCGCACGCCGCTGCGCAAGCGCTTCTACAAGGAAGCCGGCGTCGCGGAAGCCGAGGGCGGCTTTGCCATCACGCTCGATGGGAGGCCGATCCGCACACCGTCCAGCCGACAAGTGGTAATCCCCGCGCGGGCGCTCGCCGATGCCGTGGCCGCGGAATGGGCCGCTCAGGGCGAGGCGATCGATCCAGTCACTATGCCGCTGACGCGGATCGCCAACAGCGTGGTTGAGGGGGTGATCGACCGCGTCCAGCTTGTCACTGACGACCTCGCAAAATATTTCGAGACCGACCTGCTGTTCTATCGCGCCGGCCACCCCGAGGGGCTGGTCGCCCGCGAGGCCGCACATTGGGATCCTGTGCTGTTCTGGGCCGCGGAGAGACTGGGAGCGCATTTCATCCTGTCCGAGGGTGTCATGCATGTGAAGCAGCCGGACGAGGCGCTCAGGGCCGCCCGCGCGGCGCTGCCTGATGATCCCTGGTCGGTCGCGGCCCTCCACATGGTGACGACCCTGACCGGTTCGGCGCTGCTGGCGCTGGCGCTGGCCCACGGCATGCGCGACGCCGATCAGGTCTGGGCCGCCGCCCATGTCGACGAGGACTGGAACATCGACCAGTGGGGCGTGGACGAGGAGGCAGCCGCCCGCCGCGCCACCCGCTTGCGGGATTTCGAGGCTGCCGTGGCGGTGCTGGCGGCCGTCACTGCCGAGACGGCCAAAGGTCCTTAACGAGAGGTTTACGACGGCGGCCTTAGGGTGAAGACCAGCGTTCCCTGGGCTCTGAAAATGCCGACGCCTGTCACTTCGATCCTTCCCGTCAGTGCTCCCAGCCCCGCGGCTGATGCGGCGAGCCCGGATATTGTGCTGCAGGCCGGCAGCGTGGTCGATGCCAGGGTCGTCAGCGTGCTTGCCGACAATCTGGTGCGGATCGCGATCGCCAATCTCTCGATGGACGTGATGTCCGAGGTGTCGCTGACCCCAGGGCAGAATCTCCAGCTCGCGGTGTCGCAGAACGCCGGTACGATCCGGCTTGCCGTCGTCAACGGGGCAGGCGAGGCGAGCGCTGATCAGATCACGCTGACGCCGACGGCGGCCTCGCTGGTCGAAAGCCCCTCGCTCGCGCCATCGGCAACCGCGGCCCGCAACACCCTGACGCCTTCAGAGCAGGTCGCCGTCACCGCAGCTTCGGCCGAGGCGGTCACAATACAGGGCAGTCAGGCGCCGCTGTTCGCCAATCTGGCGTCGATCGTATCAGGCAGCGATCTGCCCGAAAGCCTCAAGCAGGCCGTGCAGGCCGTGCTGGCGCAACAGACGCCGCTCAACACCGCGCTCGACGGCGGCGACATCGAATCCGCTTTCCAGAAGTCCGGCCTGTTTCTCGAGGCCTCGCTCGCGTCAGGTACGACGCCGCCGTCGGACACCGTGCCGGACCTGAAGGCGGCGCTGTTGGTGCTGCGCCAGACGCTGGCGGCAACATCGGGCGCGATCGAGCCGGCCGCGCCACAGGTCGCCGCGCCAAATAGCACGCCTACCCCAAGTGTTGTTGCGGCTCCGCAGACCGCTGCATCGGTGCCGCAAGTGGCAGGCGAGACCGCGCAAACGGCTTTGCCAACGCCTGACGCTGGAGGTGCCCAAGCCGAGCAATTGCCGCGCAACGCTGCGCTCGCGGCTGCCGTGCTGGCGGACGTGGCTGGCGCAACACCGCCGGCGGCGCTGCCGCGCATGTCGGCGAGTCTCGCCGCAACCCTGCTGCAAGAGGTCACGCAAAGCCTGCCGCGCATGACCGGCAACGTGCCGGGCTCGAATAAGCCCGTGCCTGACGGTCACGTCTTCGAAGCCGCCACGCGTACGACGACGCCACCGCCGTTCCGCGGTGCTTTGCCGTCACCGCAAGCGGTCGCCTTGCCCTCGCTCGCACCAAACGCACCGCTCGCTGCAGCCGTGCATCGCCTGCTTGGCGACACCGACGCCGCGACCGCGCGGCAGACGCTGCTGCAGGTCGCTTCACTCCCTGATCGCACCGATGCCAGCGGCCATCGCGTCGATCCGACCGTGCCGCAGTGGAATTTCGAGATTCCGTTCGCAACCCCGCAGGGCACCGCGATGGCTCAATTCGAGATTTCGCGAGATGGCGACAACGAAACACCAGATCCCGCCAAGCGTGCCTGGCGCGCGCGCTTCACCCTCAACGTCGAGCCGAGCGGTCCCGTGCATGCGTTGATCACGCTGAATGGCGACAAGACTTTTGTGCGGATGTGGGCCGAACGGCCGGCGACGGCGCAGCAGCTCCGCGCCGGCATCGGTGAGCTCAATCAGGCGCTCACCAAGGCCGAGCTTAAGCCCGGTGAGATCATCGTGCGCGAGGGCACGCCGCCGCAACCTGCGCCGGCGCGTGCCGGGCATTTCCTGGATCGCGCCACATGAGCGAGGACTCCAAGCTCGCAATTGCGCTGCATTACGAGAAGGGCAGCGGCGCGCCCGTGGTCGTCGCCAAAGGCAAAGGCACGATCGGCGCCAAGATTGTCGAGATCGCCAGAGCCCACGATATCCCGATCGAGGAGAATGAAGTGCTGGCCGGCGCACTCTCCAAGGTCGAACTCGGCGAAGAGATTCCGCCAGATCTCTACAAGGCCGTCGCTGAAGTGCTGGTGTTCGTGCTGCGGCTGTCGGGCCGGGGGCGGTAGCGCTGACGCGTCTCTCTCGCTCGCAGTGACGGAGAAGCGCCTAGCCCAACTTGAACAACGCCTGCAAGAACTCCACCACCGCTTTGCGCGACTCCGCGGCCGTGGTGGGATTGCCGCCGACATGCGGGTTGAGCTCGACGCAGGAATCCTTGTAGGTGAACGGCGCGTTGGTGTCGCCGTTCATCAGCACGCCGCCGTCGCCTTCCTTGATATGACAGTTGCGCACGGTCTGCGCGTTGGCCGACACCGCGACCGAGGCGACGCCGAGCAGGCCGCTGTCGAAGCCGTGGGCGCTATCGGGGTATTCGGTCAGCACCACGTCGCGTCCCGCGATCTTGAGCCGCTCGACGAAGGCCTTGCAGCTCTTCACGGGATTATAATCATCAGGCGCGCCGTGGAAGATGCGGATCGGGCGCGCGGCGACGTCGGTGTCGGCCTGATAGGTCGTCGAGCAGTCCGGATAGAACGGGATGTAGGCCGCAAACTGCAAACCGGACCTATTCCAGAGCTTGTGGAAGCGCTCGAGGCTCGCATAGAGTGTCGCCTGGCCGCCGCGCGAAAAGCCCATCAGCACGATGCGCTCAGGATCGACGCGGGGATGCTTCGCCAAAATCTCAAGCGAACGATAGACGTCGATGATGAGATTGAGCCGTCCGAGCAGCGCCTGGTTCGGTCCGACCACGGTGAGCCCGCGGCCGGTGAAGCCGTCGATGACGAAGGTCGAGATGCCCATGGCGTTGAAGGCGTGCACCCAGGCGTCCGTGGTAGGGCCGACGCCGCTCGAGCCGTGCATCAGCACGACGACCGGCATCTTGCCTGACCCTTGCGCGACGCGGAATTCGCCGGCCACCGTGACCGGCTTGCCGGCCGCGGCATCGCCGCTCAGGAATTGCTGGTCGGAAAGGGTGAGTGACGGGATCGGGAAGATCTCGGTCCGGGCAGGCGCGTCCTTGGGAAGCGATTGCGCGCCGGCGAGCCCGGTGGACATGCAGAGCGCGATGAGCGCCGCAGCGGCGCGGAATGGCCTCGGCATCGGATCCTCCCTCGATTTTCGGGAAGTAGATCAACGCCCGTACGCGCTGTCAATTTGCGCTGGCGCGTCTCACGCCTTGTCGACCGGCTTCTTTGCTGCCAGTGCCTGGTCGATGGCGAAGCCGCCGATCTCGCTCATCGCCTGCGAGATCACGTCGCCTTTACGCGCAAAGCCGCTGGAGAGATAGTCGAACTGGGTCCGCGCCAGCCGCAGCACCTCGATCGGCACGGAGACCGCGGTCTCGTTGAAAGCATCGACGGAGGCGCGCAGGCCATCGAGTTCGGCGGTGAGCCTGCCGATATGGCTTTCCGCATCCTGCATCAGCATGAGCAGCTTGCTGCGCTCGCTATCGAAGCCGGCCCGTTCGGCAGCTGCAGCCGCGCTCACCTCCGCAAGCTGCGTTCGCAGCGCGGCGATCTGGTTGAACATGGCGTCGGAGGCGAGCTCGGCGGCTTCATGCCGCTCGGCGAGCCGCTTGTTCTCCTCCTGCTGCTCGTGGAACAGCCGCTCGGCCGACATCGCGCGCTGTGCCAGCGACTCGATCAGGCTGGCCGCGCGCAGCAGCATCTCGCCGTTCCGACCCGACACCATGCTGGCCATCCGCCGCAGGAAATCGGTGGTCTCGGACGCGCTGTTCGGAAGCAGGGGAACGACCGTGGCGGACATGGACAGATGCTTGCAGCCGGACGTGATGACCGCCGCCGTACCGACTGAGCTCACGCAACATTCGGCGCCTGATCGCAAGCCCTGAGCAAGCCTGAATCGGCTGGTCAGGTCAACCGGCGACGCGCGACAAAATGACGGCGATCCTGCCGCCCAGGCACGCCGAGCTCAGGCGTCCTTCTGTCGGCCGATCCGCCCCAGATGGGTGAAGCCGAACCCGGCGGAATATTTCAGGCCGTAGCCCAGCGCACGGTCGATGCCGATATGGGCGAGCCAGATCAAGGCGATGGACAAAGTGAGCGGCGAGGCCAGGCCGAAGCCCAGCGTCAGCAGCGCCACCGGGGTCATGTAGCTGTGGGCGGCGTTATAGACCAGCGCGCCGAATCTGGCATCGACGAGGTAGGCCAGGAAACTCAGATCGGGGACGAAGAACAGCAGGGCAAAGACCCACCAGGAACCGTCCCAGGCCCAGTAGAGCACCACCATCCCCGCAAACAAGGTCAGGCCCTCCAGCCGCAGCAGGATGTTGACACCGCCCGTTGCCGCGCCGGTCTCGGCCGTTGCTTCGCTCATGCTCGTCTCCCGGGCAAAACTTTGAAATTCCTTGCGCTTTCACGCTGATTCAGGGCTGCCCTGCAAGGCCGAAAGCGGCTTCCCGCCCCGCAAAATGCCGTGTTAGAACCCCGCATCACTTAAGAACTGGCGGGAGCAAATGAAACACATCCTGGACGCCCTTGAAGACCGTCGTGCCGGCGCCAAGCTCGGCGGCGGGGAGAAGCGCATCGAGGCGCAGCACGCCCGCGGCAAGCTGACCGCGCGCGAGCGCATCGAGCTGCTGCTCGACAAGGGATCGTTCGAGGAGTTCGACATGTTCGTCGAGCACCGTTCTACCGAGTTCGGCATGGAGAAGACCAAGGTGCCGGGCGACGGCGTCGTCACCGGCTGGGGCACCGTCAACGGCCGCAAGACGTTCGTCTTCGCCAAGGACTTCACGGTGTTCGGCGGCTCGCTCTCCGAGACCCACGCGCTTAAGATCACCAAGCTCCAGGACATGGCGATGAAGGCGCGGGCGCCCATCATCGGCCTCTATGACGCGGGCGGCGCGCGCATCCAGGAGGGCGTCGCCGCGCTCGCAGGTTATTCCTACGTGTTCCGCCGCAACGTGCTCGCCTCGGGCGTGATCCCGCAGATCTCGGTCATCATGGGTCCCTGCGCTGGCGGCGACGTCTATTCGCCTGCGATGACCGACTTCATCTTCATGGTGAAGAACACCAGCTACATGTTCGTCACCGGCCCCGACGTGGTGAAGACCGTGACCAACGAGGTCGTCACGGCGGAAGAGCTCGGCGGCGCCTCGGTGCACGCGACGCGCTCCTCGATCGCCGACGGCGCCTTCGAGAACGACGTCGAGACGCTGCTGCAGATGCGGCGCCTGATCGACTTCCTGCCGTCCAATAACACCGACGGCGTGCCGGAATGGCCGAGCTTCGACGACACCGCCCGGATCGACATGTCGCTCGATACCCTGATCCCCGACAATCCGAACAAGCCCTACGACATGAAGGAGCTGATCCTGAAGGTCGTGGACGAGGGCGACTTCTTCGAGATCGCGGAAGCCTTCGCCAAGAACATCGTCACCGGCTTCGGACGCATCGCGGGCCGCACCGTCGGCTTCGTCGCCAATCAGCCGATGGTGCTGGCCGGCGTGCTCGATTCTGACGCCTCGCGCAAGGCCGCGCGCTTCGTTCGTTTTTGTGACGCCTTCAACATCCCGATCGTCACCTTCGTCGACGTGCCGGGCTTCCTGCCGGGCACTGCGCAGGAATATGGCGGCCTGATCAAGCACGGCGCAAAACTCCTGTTCGCGTACTCGCAGTGCACCGTGCCGCTAGTCACCATCATCACCCGCAAGGCCTATGGCGGCGCCTTCGACGTCATGGCGTCCAAGGAAATCGGTGCCGACATGAACTACGCCTGGCCGACCGCCCAGATCGCCGTCATGGGCGCCAAGGGCGCGGTCGAGATCATCTTCCGCAGTGACATCGGCGACCCCGACAAGATCGCCGCGCGCACCAAGGAATACGAAGACCGCTTCCTGTCACCCTTCATCGCCGCCGAGCGCGGCTACATCGACGACGTCATCATGCCGCACTCGACGCGGAAGCGGATCGCCCGGGCGCTGGCGATGCTGAAGGACAAGAAGGTCGAGGCGCCGGCGAAGAAGCACGACAATTTGCCGTTGTGATCGCGTAGCCCGGATGGAGCGCAGGCGAAATCCGGGTCACCCATCGACCGTTGCTGGTTGATACCCCATGACTTCAGACGATCCGACCGACGAAATCTCCGATATCGAGGATCGGATCGAGCGGCTCGCCGGGATCGCGGAGCGATGCCGGAAGTACATCCTGGCGTCCAAGATCGCGATCGGCAGCGGTGCAGCGCTGCTTCTGGTCACCATCCTCGGGCTATTCGGATTGGGTCAGACTGCCGCGCTCGGCGCGATTGCGCTGGTGCTCGGCGGCATCGTTTCGCTCGGCTCGAACGTCTCAACGTTGCGGCAGACGGACGGTGCGATCAGTGCTGCCGAGGCGCGCCGTGCTGCACTGATCGGCAGGATCGACCTGCGCGTGGTCACCGATACGCCGATGAAGCTGGTGTGATGCGCTGCCTTATGCGGCGGTCTTGAGGCTCAGCACCTGCAGCTCCGCGCGACATTCGGCGGCAAACGCCTGCAGCCGTTCCGAGGTCTGCTGGTCGAGGATCGCTTTCGCCAGACGCTCGGCGCGGGCGACTTGCTCTCTGAGATAATCGATGCGGGCCATGTGTCACCTTCCGCGGAAAGAACTTAAGCCGATAATTTGAAGCAAATTGCTTCGTTCCGGTGGTCGTGAGCCTATGGCTAACCCCGGGTTAATTCTGTGCGGTGGATCACATCCCGCGCGCCTTATCCGCCGCAGCGAAATGCGCCAGCTGGTCCGCGTGGGCCCTGGCAAAGGCCGGTCGGCTGGTCGCGCGCGCGACATAGGCGCGGCAGGCAGGGCTGTCCGCCAGCCCGTCGAAGCCATCGACGACGCGCAGCACGTCGGCCATCAAAATGTCGGCGACGGAGAAGGAGCCCGCGAGCCATTCGCGGCTCGCAAGCACCGGCTCGAGATGCTTGAGACGGAGCTTGAGGAAGTCGTCGACGAACTTCCACGCCGCGGTGTCGCTCGGATGTTTCATGAATTTCGACATTCCCCAGGGCAGGCTCGCCATCTCCACCGAATTGAGCGCGGCGAACAGCCATTCGGTCGCTTCATTCCGACCGCGGCGATCCGGGGGCATCAGCTTTGCGCTGAGCCCGCCGAGATGGAGCAGGATCGCCCCGGTCTCGAAGATCGAGAGGTCGCCGTCGGTCAGCCACGGCACCTGGCCGAACGGCTGGTGCGCGAGATGTTCGGCGCCGCGATTATCGAACGGCACGCTGGCGACGCGATAGGGCAAGGCGGCTTCCTCCAGCGCCCAGCGCACCCTGAGATCGCGTACGAAACCGCGCGGCGGCGGGGGAACCCAGTCGAAGGTGGCGAGGGTGAGGTCGGGCATGCTGTGTCTCCGTGCTGTCTGGGCCTAGGACGGACGAGGGCCGTGCGTTCCGACAGCGAGGAAACGATTTTTCTACGTCGCGCTGCGCCGGCTTACCGGCAAGCCGGAGCGCCTGACGATCTCGCGTCCTGAGATCGAATGAAAGGCGAAGGCGTGGTTAAGACGAATGCCTTGGAGGGGTGACAATTCCCTCTCTGTTCCGAGCTCGATCTTCCGCCGCCGGCACTATAACCGTCTATGCTCCGGCCAAACAACAGGAGGAAATCCGATGCCCGCCGCCTACTTCGTCGTCCGCGCCATCATCACTGACGCCAGCAAGCGCGCCGCCTTCGATACCTGGTACGAGACCGAGCACCTTCCCGATGCGGTCAAGACGTTCGGAGTCAGCAAGGCGTGGCGATTCTGGAGTCTGGACGATCCCTCGCTGCATCAGGCGATGTATCAATTCGACGACGAGGCCAAGCTTCAGGCGATACTGAAGGGTGATGCGCTGAAGCGGCTCGTCGCCGATTTCAACCGCGACTGGCCAGAGGTGCAACGTGCGCGCGAGACGCTGGTGCTGGCGCAGGAATTTGCGCAGTAGCGGGCTTACGCCTGCAGCCTATCTGAATTGCATTCAGCCTCAGTTCATGTCATCGCCGCGACACTTCTGGCGCATCACTCGATCGATTGGATAGAGGATATCTTCATGGAGCGCCGGAACTTTTTGAAACTTGCCTTTGGTGTCGCGGCGGGCGCCGCGGCATTGACTGCTGCCGTTCAGGCCGCGCCGTTGGCGCCGCAGCCGCTCGGTGAGGTCGGGCTGCCGCAAGGCCATCCGGAAGTTCACCCTGCGGTGACCACCAGCGAGGAAGCCGCGCAGCTCAAGCCCGAGCAGGTGCATTGGCACGGCCGTCACTGGGGTTGGCACCACCGTCACTGGGGTTGGCGCCATCGCCATTGGGGCTGGCGCCATCGCTGGCATCGCCACCACTGGCGTCATTGGTAACAGCGCCTGGAATGAAAAAGGGGATCGCGATCACGATCCCCTTTTTGTTGATGGTGCTTCAGCGAAAACGGCCGCGCAGTTCTGCGCGGCCATGTCGCAAGTACGGGAGATCAGAACGGACGGCAGCGGCCGGCATACCAGCGGAAGCCATAGGGGCACACGCGCGGACGCACGACGACAACAGGCGGGGCGACCACGACGGGGCCGGGGGCCACGACGACAGGACCGCGCATCGGACGGCAGCCGCCATAGGGCCCGCGGTACCAGCCGGGTCCGCAACCACCGGCAGCGCTGGCTGCCTCGCTGAAACCGACGACCGCGCTGGCGAGCATCACGGCGGCGAAGAGATATTTCATGGGGTCTTCCTCTCGTCCTTGGGGCAAATCTTTGAGGTCGCGCGCTTGCGGCGCACAATGAATCAAGAGACACGATTCGACACGTTAAATTTGAAAGCCGTGTCGGCACGTCGCGATCCAAGCCTGCCAATCATGACCTGAATGCGGCATGAACATTTCTCGCGCACGGCCTTGCGCGACATGAATGGCGCTAGCGGCCGAGGAAGCCCAGCACCATCTCCTTGTAGGTCGCCGGCGCCTCGAGGAAGACGAGGTGCCCGGTGTCCGGGATCACCTCCGCCCGCGCGTTCGGCATCTTTGCCGCAAATGCTTTTGCGAGTGCGGCGTTCTGTCCCATCTTTGCGCGCAATGCTTCCGGCGCATTCGGTCGGCCCGGTGCGTTATGATCGTCGGCGCCCATGACGAACAGCACCGGTTCTGTGACGAGAGCAATCTCGTGCGCGACCGGCTCGCGATAGATCATTTGGCCGGAAGAGACGAAGGCGCGCAGCCAGCGGGGATAATCCGGGCTGCCCTTGATGTTGAAGCGGGCGTCGATGAACGGCGTGATGGCGTCGGGCGGCAGCTTGATCGCGTAGTTGGTCTGGAGCTGCTTGCGATAGCCGTCGGCGGTGAGCTTGTCTTCGGTCTCGATCATCTTCTCGGTCGGCGTCGGCGGCACGTAGAGGCGGTAGTCTTCGAGGCCGATCGGCGCTGTCAGCACCAGATGGGTGACGCGGTCCGGATAGGCGCGCGCGATACGCACGCCCAGCATGCCGCCCATTGAATGTGCGATGATGTCCGTTTTGTCGATCTTGAGATGGTCGAGCAGCGCGATGGTGTTGCGCGCCAGGGTGTCGAAATGCAATTCGCCGATGGGCTTGGACGATTTGCCGAAGCCGATCTGGTCGGGCACTACGACGCGATAGCCGGCATCGTTCAACATCTTGATGACATCAGCCCAGTAGCTCGACGGAAAATTGCGCCCGTGCAGCAGCACCACGGTGCGCCCGTTCGGTTGCGCCGGCGCGACATCCATATAGGCCATGCTGAGCTGTTCGCCGTCGTTGGTTACCGGCAGCAGGTGCACGGGATAGGGATAGGCAAAGCCTTCGAGCGCGATGCCATAGGGCTCGCGTTGCGGCGTGTCGGTGGCACGTGCTGCAAACGGGATAGTCATAAGGGCGATACCGAGCGTTGCCGGGAAGATGCGGTTCATTGCGGTCTCCGTCATGCCCGGCAAAAGCGCGAAGCGCGTCTTCGCGCCAGATGTCCCGGGGCATCCATGTGCCAGCCGCAATAAAGACGTGGATGGCCGGGTCAAGCCCGGCCATGACGGCGGTGAGAGTCCACACGCAAACGTGTTGTCAGTCCTTGCCGTTCCCGAATAGGGCCGCGAACTGCTTCTCGCCGGTGCGGGTGAAGTTGACCACGCGGCTGCCGGGTGTGGCGTCGCGCGCGGCCCATTTCAGCTCGGAGAAGCGCTGCATCATGGCGGCGCCCAGGGTGCCGGCGAGATGGTGCCGCCGTTCGCTCCAATCGAGACAGGCCTTGCAGACCGGGCGGCGCGGATGGCTGAGCATCTCGGGCGAGATCTGCAAATGCTTGGCGAGGAAGCGCTCGCCTTCCGTCGTCAGCTCGATGTCCTGCTTTTTCTGCCTGACCAGGTTTCGCGCACGCATCGTGTCGAGCATCTGCACGCCGAGATCGCCGGCGAGGTGGTCATAGCAGATCCGCGCGCGCCGCAGCGCCGGATCCTTCGGTCCGGTGCGCACGCGCATGTGGCCGGTGCGCGCGGCAAGGCCGGCGAGGCCTTCCAGCACCCCGGCGACGTCGTCGTCGGTGAGACGATAATAGCGGTGGCGGCCCTGCTTCTCGGGCTCGACCAGGCCGCCGGCCTCGAGCTTGGCCAGATGCGAGCTCGCGGTCTGCGGCGTGATGCCGGCCTCCTGCGCGAGCTCGCTGGCCGTGAGCGCGCGTCCGTTCATCAGCGCCGTGAGCATGTTGGCGCGGGCGGGGTCGCCGACCAGCGAGGCGACCATGGCGATGTCGGGTCCTGCTTTCATGCTTCGATGATAGCCGAAGCATTGTGGACAGGCAAGCGCGTAGCCTCTCACTACGTCGTCATAAGCACCGGAGTGCCCATCATGTCCGTCACCGTCTTCATCCGCTACCAGCTCGATCCGTTCAAGCGCGCGCAGTTCGAGGAATACTCCAAGCGCTGGCTCACCATCATCCCGAAATGTGGCGGCGACCTGATCGGCTATTTCATGCCGCATGAGGGCACCAACAACATCGCCTTTGCGCTGATCACCTTCGAAAGCCTCGCCGCCTATGAAGCCTATCGCGCGCGGCTGCGGCAGGACGCTGAGGGCATGGCGAATTTCCATTTCGCCGAGGACAACAAATTCATTCTCGCGGAGGAGCGCACCTTCCTGCGCAAGGTGGTAGTGTAGGCCATCAACGACAAGGAGACGCCCATGATCGCCGTGATCTTCGAAGTCTGGCCCAAGCCGGAACACCGACAGGACTATTTCGACCTCGCGGCCGATCTGAAGCCAATCCTGCAAACCATCGACGGCTTCATCTCGGTCGAGCGGTTCGAAAGCCTGACCGAGAAGGGCAAGATCCTGTCGGTCTCGTTTTGGCGGGACGAGGCGGCGGTGCAGGCCTGGCGCAACACGATGGAGCACCGCCGCACCCAGGCCAAGGGCAGGGCGCAGATCTTTGCCGATTATCATCTGCGCATCGCCAGCGTGGTCAGAGACTACGGCATGAACGATCGCGAGCAGGCGCCGAAGGACAGTCGCGCCGTGCACGACGCGCACTAGCGGTCATGAAAGCGCGTGCCTATCTCTGCGCGGCCAACAAGGGAGAGAAACATGCATGTGACAACTGCTGACAAGCGCGCGACCTTCCGGAAGATGCACGAAAGCGGTTGCTTCATTTTGCCCAATCCGGTCGATGTCGGGGGCGCCAAGGCGTTGCAGCATCTCGGATTCAAGGCGATCGCGTCGTCGAGTGCGGGCTTTGCCTGGACCATCGGCAAGGCCGACAATCGTGTCACGGTCGAGGATGTCTGTCAGCACCTGGCAGCATTGAGCTCGTCCGTCGACATCCCCGTGAATGCGGATTTCGAGGGCGGCTTCGCCGTCGAGCCGGATCAGGTCGCCGATCATGTCGAGCGCGGCGTGCGCACCGGCGTCGCCGGTCTCTCGATCGAGGATTCCACCGGCGACAAGGACAAGCCGCTTTACGAGCGTGCGCTGGCAGTCGAGCGCATCAAGGCCTCGCGCAAGGCGATCGGCGATAGCGGCACGCTGCTGGTCGGCCGCTGCGAGGCTTACTTGTGGGGTGTCACGGATCTCAAGCTCGTCATCGACCGGCTCACCGCTTACGCGGACGCCGGCGCCGATTGCCTCTATGCGCCCGGCCTGAAGACCCGCGAGGATATCAGTGCCGTGGTGAAGGCCGTCGCACCCAAGCCGTTCAATCTCCTGATCGGCGGCTCCGGTCTGTCGCTGAAGGAGGCCGAAGATCTCGGCGTGCGCCGGATCAGCGTCGGCGGCTCGCTCGCCCGCGCCGCCTGGGGCGGCTTCATGCGCGCGGCAAAGGAAATGGCAGAGAAGGGGACGTTCACCGAGCTTGCCAGCGGGTATCCCGGCGGCGAGCTCAACAAGATGTTCGGCTAGGAGCAAGCAATAGAGCCAAACGAGGAGCGGCGGGATGTTATGTCCCGCCGCTCTTTCATCCTCTCGGTGTCATGCCCCGCGAAAGGGGGCATCCAGTACGCCGCTGCTTCTCGACTCTATCACAACTGTCTCGGAGTACTGGATCGCCCGGTCCTGGTGCGCAATTGCGCACTGCCCGGGCGATGACAGTGATGTGTTACGCGACGGCAATCGCCTTGTTACTTTGCGCCGTCAGACGGCGTCTGCGTGTCCGGCGCCGGCTTTGCCGCAGGCGTATCCGCCGGAGCGGCCGGCTTGCTCGGCGCGGCACCCGTGGTCACGCCGGGCGCGGTGTTGTTGCGCGGCGTCACGTCGCGCATGCCGGGAGGCGCGGCCGGATTGGCCGGAGCCGTCTGCTGTGCGGTCTGGGTCGCAGGCGTGTTGCTGGCCTGGTTGCCGGTGCTGGTGTTGTTCAAGCCATAGAACACGGCGCCGAGCACCAGGGCGATCGCCACGGCGAACAGGGCGACCTTGCCGCTGGAGGCGGGGCCTTCGCCCAGTTCGGGATCGGCCTGCAGGTCGGCATCCCGACGCGCCGCGCGAAGATACTCATCGTCGGCGAGGTTCGTCGGGCGGTACGGATCGTTGGGAAAACGGTCGTCAGCCATCGATTGGTCTCCTCGTTGATTGCGTCCTGACAACCCTCGGCTGCGAGGTTCTGTTCCGCGCCCCTAATGCTTTCGTCGTATGTTGCCCTCCGGCGAGGAATCGGGAACCAGTTCATCGGGGACCCTGCGCGGACGGTTCCATCCTGCAGGAAAGGGAACAAGGCGATGTGGAGCCTGCCGCCAAGCGATAGCGTGCTGCATTTCCTCTCATTGGTTGCCGTGGCCGCGCAGGGCATGACGGCCGCGCTTGCCGCCGGGCGCCGCAGCATGGACTGGCTAGGCGTCTGCTTCCTCGGCTGCATCACTGCGCTCGGCGGCGGCACGCTGCGTGATCTCTTCCTCGGGCACTATCCGCTGGCCTGGGTGCAAAACCCCGTTTATCTCGCCCTCGCGGGCGGGGCGGCCTTCCTCACCATTCTAACCGCGCGGCTCGTGCACCGGCTGAAGGTCGCCTTCATCGTGCTCGATGCGATCGGCCTCGTCGTCTTCACCATGGCCGGCTGCGACATCGCCTGGCAGATGGATGCCTCGCTGCCGATCGTGATCGTCTCCGGTATGGTGACCGGCTGTGCGGGGGGCGTGCTGCGCGACGTGCTCTGCAACGACGTGCCGCTGTTGTTTCGCTCCGAGCTCTACGCCAGCGTCTCGGTAGTAACGGGCCTGTTCTACGCAACCGCCTTCGGCTTGAATCTGAACGCCGAGCTCTGGACCATCCTCACCTTCGTCCTCGGCATCAGCTTCCGCCTGCTCGCAGTGCGCTACAAATGGGAGATGCCGAAATTCGTGTTCACGGGAGATGAGCAGAAGTAGTTGCTTCTTTTGCAGCTCTATCGACGTCATTGCGAGCCACCGGGTCCGCAAGGCGCGGCCCGACGACAGGCTCCGCGAAGCAATCCAGAATCTTTCCGCGGAGGGACTCTGGATTGCTCAGCTGCGCTCGCAATGATGGGGAGGAGAGAGCTACGGCCCTTGCCCGCGCGCCTTCGCCACCTGCGCCGGCGTTACCAAAGGGCCGGCATTGCCCCAGGAATTGCGAATATAGTTCGTCACCGCCGCGATCTCTTCGTCGGACAGTTGCTTGGCATAGCCCGGCATCTCGCCCGTGTTCGGCGCCCGCGGCGTCGTCACGGTGTGGGCGCCGTCGAGAATGACGCGCAAGGTCGAGGACGGATTGATCGATTGCAGCAGCGCATTGGCTGGTAACGGCGGATAGATGCGCGGGGCGCCGCTGCCGTCGGCCTCATGGCAGGCGATGCAGAGTTTTGCATAGACCGCCTGGCCCGCTTTCATCTCGGCCACGTCGGGTGGCGTCACGATGGTCTCGCGGCGCGCCGGCGGCAAGCTCTTCAGGTAGACCGCGATCGCGTGCACGTCGGCATCGCTCATCTTCGAGGTCGAATTGACGATCACCTCGGCCATCGGCCCGCCGGCATGGCTCTTGGCGTTGCGGCCGCTTTGCAGATATTCGGCGATGTCCTCTTCGCTCCAGGACTGCAACCCGGTGCGCGCGGCGCCATCGAGCCGCGGTGCGTACCAGCCGCCGAGCTCGCTGCCGGTCAATGCCTGCGCGTTCTTGTCGGCGCCGAAATAGTTCTTCGGGGTGTGGCAGGCGCCGCAATGGCCGGGCCCGCTGACGAGATAGCCGCCCCTGTTCCAGGCCACGCTCTTGCTCTGGTCCGGCTCGAACAGGCCGGGCTTGAAGAACAACCAGTTCCAGGCTCGCATCAGGCCGCGATAACCGAACGGCCAGCGCAGCTCCGGCGGCTTGTTGCGGCTGACAACGGGCGTCAGCGTGCCGAGATAGGCGCGGATCGCCAGCGTGTCGTCCTTGGTCATCCGGGTGAAGTAGGGGTAGGGGAAGGCCGGATAGTAGAGCGAGCCGTCCGGTGCGGTGCCGTAGCGCACGGCGCGGGTAAAGTCGGCATCCGTCCAGGCGCCGATCCCGGTGTCGCGGTCCGGCGTCAGGTTCGGCGCATAGATCGCTCCGAACGGCGTGTCGATGCGCTTCCCGCCCGCGAACGGCTTTGCGGGATCGGCGGTGTGGCAGCCGGCGCAATCGCCGGCCTCGACCAGCGTCTTGCCGGCGGCGATCAGCTCGGGTGCCGGCTCGGCGGCCACGGCTGCGCTCGCAACCGCACTGCACAAGACCAGGCCAGCCAGAATCCTCCGCATCGTCGACCCTTCTTGCTGCGACTCATCAGCCGCTCACATCATACGGCGTCACGTCGTTTCGCGGCGCCGGGCGATGGTGACACAAATTGAAAATCGCCAATGCTTTTCCGGCCACGAAATTGCGTTTTTTTGCCGTCGCCGGGTGAGGTCCAGATTTGTGATGCGGAAGGTGAAATATCCGACATAGAGTGGCGCAGGTGGTCGGCGCCCCCTAGTTAAAAACGACGGGCAGGCAACGGCTTAAGTGGCCAAACGCTCGAGAGGGCGGAAGAGGACAACGATGGGCATCAACCAGGGTCCGATCAGTCTTGATCAAAAATACACGCAGGAAACCGGACACGTCTTCACCACAGGCATCCAGGCCCTGGTCCGCCTGCCCATGGCCCAGATCCGGCGCGATCGCGCCAATGGCCTCAATACCGCAGGCTTCATCTCCGGCTATCGCGGCTCGCCGCTCGGTGGCTACGACCAGCAGCTGTTCGCCGCGCGAAAGCATCTCGAGCAGTACAACATCAAATTTCAGCCCGGTGTGAACGAGGACCTGGCGGCGACCGCCGTCTGGGGTTCGCAGCAGCTCAACCTTTCGCCCGGCGCCAGCTATGACGGCGTTGTCGGGATCTGGTACGGCAAGGGCCCCGGCGTCGATCGCTGCGGCGACGTCTTCCGCCACGGCAATGCCGCGGGCTCGGCCAAGAACGGCGGCGTGCTGTGCCTTGCCGGGGACGACCACGGCGCCAAGTCCTCCACCGTCCCTCATCAGTCCGACCACGCCTTCATCTCGGCCCTGATGCCGTATCTCTATCCCTCGAGCATCCATGAAATGATCGAGATGGGCCTGCTCGGCATCGCGATGTCGCGCTACTCCGGTTGCTGGGTCGGCATGAAGGTGATCACGGAAACGGTAGAGACCACCGCCGAGATAGATCTCACCGACGAGATGAAGCCGTTCATCATCCCCAGCGATTTCGAGCTGCCGCCCGGCGGCCTCAACCTGCGCTGGCCGGACGACCGTTTCGAGCAGGATCGCCGCCTGCAGGACTACAAGGGCTTTGCCGCGATCGCTTTCGCGCGCGCCAACCGGGTCAACCGCATCACCATGGATTCGCCGAACGCCCGCTTCGGCATCATGGCGTCGGGCAAGAGCTACGAGGACGTGCGCCAGGCGCTGCGCGAACTGGGGATCACCGAGGAGGTTGCCGCTAGAATCGGCCTGCGTCTCTACAAGATCGGCATGCCCTGGCCGCTGGAGCCGGAAGGCGTGCGCCAGTTCGCGGTCGGCCTGGAGGAGATCTTCATCGTCGAGGAGCGCCGCGAGATCGTCGAGAACCAGGTCAAGCAGGAGCTGTTCAACTGGCGCGACGACGTGCGTCCGCGCATCGTCGGCAAGATGGACGAGCACGACAAGCGCTTTTTGACCTTCTCCGCCGAGCTCAGCGTCGCCTCGCTTGCAACATCTCTGACCGAGCGACTGCTTCGACTTAATCTCAACCCCGAGATCGCGGACATGCTCCGCGCCAAAGCCGACTGGTTCAACGGCCGCCAGGCCACCCAGATGCAGGCCATCGCGCCTGTCTCCCGCACTCCCTATTTCTGCTCCGGCTGTCCCCACAACACATCGACGAAAGTGCCCGAGGGCAGCCGCGCGCTGGCCGGCATCGGCTGCCACTTCATGGCGCTGTGGATGGACCGGTCGACCGAAACCTTCACGCATATGGGCGGCGAGGGTGTGCCGTGGGTCGGCATCGCGCCCTTCACTAAGGAAAACCATATTTTCGCGAATCTCGGCGACGGCACCTATTTCCATTCCGGCAGTCTCGCCATCCGCCAGTCGATCGCCTCCAAGGCCAACATCACCTACAAGATCCTCTACAACGATGCAGTCGCCATGACCGGCGGCCAGCGGCACGACGGCGATCTGTCGCCGCAGAAGATCATGGCCCAGCTTCACGCCGAGGGCATCAGCGAGATCTACCTCGTCTCGGAAAATCCCGATGCCTATCCGGCCGACAGCATCGCGCCCGGCGTGAAGAAATATCACCGCGACGAGCTGCAGAACGTGATGAAGATGTGCCGCGAATACAAGGGCACGTCCGCGATCGTCTTCGTCCAGACCTGCGCCGCCGAGAAGCGTCGCCGCCGCAAGCGGGGCCTGATGGAGGATCCGGCGCGCCGCGTCATGATCAATCCGGCCGTTTGCGAGGGCTGCGGCGACTGCTCGGTGCAGTCGAACTGCATCTCGGTCGAGCCGCTCGAGACCGAGTTCGGCCGCAAGCGCGCCATCAACCAGTCGTCCTGCAACAAGGACTATTCCTGCGTGAAGGGGTTCTGCCCGTCCTTCGTCACCATTGACGGCGGAGCGCCGCGTCACCGCGCGCCGGCGGAGCTGGAGGAGATCGGCGCCTTGCCGGAGCCGGCCACGCGGCCCTCGCTCGACAAGCCTTACAACATCGCGGTCGGCGGCGTCGGCGGCACTGGCGTGCTCACCATCGGCGCGCTGCTCGGCATGGCCGCTCATATCGAGGGCAAGGCCTCGATGATCCTGGATATGTCGGGCCTGGCGCAAAAGGGCGGTGCGGTGCTGAGCCATGTCCGCCTCTCGGATCATCCGGCCGAGGTGACGTGCTCGCGCATCGTCACCGGCACGGCCGATCTCGTGCTCGCCGCCGACGAGGTGGTCGCAGTCGCCAAGGACACCATCTCGCTCTGCGACTCCAGCCGCACACGTGGCATCATCAACAGCCACGTCATTCCCACCGCCGACTTCATCCTCAACCGCGATTTCAACTTCCAGACCCGCAAGCTGAACGGATTGCTGGAAACGGCGCTGCATGAGGACTCCGTCTTTTTCGACTTCACCAAGCCGGCCGAACAACTGCTCGGCGATGCCATCGCCACCAACATGATGATGATGGGTTATGCCTATCAGAAGGGCCTGCTGCCACTCTCGGCCGAGTCGATCGAGCAGGCGATCGAGGTCAATGGCGTCTCGATCAAGATGAACAAGGAGGCCTTCCGTCTCGGTCGTCTCGCGGTGACCGATCCGGCCCGCCTCGCCGGCATGCTGAAGGGCACCGACGAGGTGACTGCGCCCAAGTCGCTGGACGCGATGTCGCTCGACGAGATCATCGAACATCGCGCCAAGCATCTGACCGCGTATCAGAACGCTCGTCTTGCCAGGCGTTATCGCAAGCTGGTCGACCAGGTCCGCGACGCCGCAGTGAAGGGCGGCTATGGCGATACATTGCCGCGCGCGGTGGCAATCAACTATGCGAAGTTGCTGGCCTACAAGGACGAGTACGAAGTCGCGCGTCTCTTTACCGACGGCGCCTTCGAGCAGCAGCTGCGCGATCAGTTCGAGGGCGATTACAAGTTCAACTTCAATTTTGCGCCGCCGATCCTCAGCAAGGGCGTAGACGCGCTCGGCCGTCCGAAGAAACGTGCGTTCGGCCCCGGCATGCTGAAGGTTTTGCGGATCCTCGCAAAATTCAAGTTCCTGCGCGGCACCGCGCTCGACATCTTCGGCCGCAGCGCCGACCGCAAGCTCGAGCGCGATTTGATCACAGGCTACGAGAAGGACGTCGCCACCGTGCTCGGCCTGCTGTCGCCGGTCACGCACGACACCGCGGTCGAACTCCTCTCGCTGCCCGACCGCATCCGCGGCTACGGTCCGGTGAAGGAGAAGGCCGTGGCGGATGCCAAGGCGCGCTACGCCCAACTCGCCGCGGATCTGGCGAGCCCGCCGCCGGCGCCGCGACAGATCGCGGCGGAGTAGGACTTCGTAGGGTGGGCAAAGGCGCAGTTGCGCCGTGCCCACCATCTCACCACGATAGCCGCGAGACGTGGGCCGCGCCGCTTTGCCCACCCTACAAATTCGTCTTTGAAATCAATCGCGGCTCTACTGTGCATGGGGTTGTTTTCGATAAAGGGCCAACCCGCTGTCCTCTCGCGGGGCGGAATATTTCCGCGCTTGCCAATCAGCTCCTTGCGGTTCAGAAAAAAGAGCCAAGAAGAAACGCGAGCGGAGACCTCTGTTTTGACCATCAAGGGCAAGGCCTACATTGCCGGGATTTTTGAACACCCGACCCGGCATGCGCCGGACAAATCCACCGCCCAGCTCCATGCCGAGGTCGCCAAGGGCGCCATCGAGGATGCCGGGCTCAGCAAGGACGATGTCGACGGCTATTTCTGCGCGGGCGATGCGCCCGGCGGCGCCTGGCCGATGGTCGACTATCTCGGGCTGAATACCAAGAAGCTCCGTCACGTCGATTCCACCGAGACCGGCGGCTGTTCCTACATCATCCATCTCGGCCATGCCGCCGAGGCGATCGCGGCGGGCAAGTGCTCGATTGCGCTGATCACGCTCGCCGGCAAGCCGCGCACCGGCGTGATGCCGCCGCGCGCCGCCGGCGCCGAGGTCGATTTCGAATCTGCGTACGGCGCGACCACGCACAATGCCTATGGCATGTGTGCCATGCGCCACATGCACGACTTTGGCACCACGAGCGAGCAACTCGCCTGGATCAAGGTCGCGGCCTCTCATCACGCGCAGTACAATCCGCATGCGATGCTCAGGGATGTCGTCACCGTCGAGGACGTCCTGAACTCGCCGATGATCTCCGATCCCCTGCATCGCATGGATTGCTGCGTCGTCTCCGACGGCGGCGGCGCGCTGATCGTGACGACGCCGGAGATCGCCAAGAGCTTGAAGAAGCCGCTTGTGCGCCTGATCGGCCATGGCGAGGCGATGAAGGGCCCGCGCGGCGGCAAGGATCTCGACCTCACATACTCGGCCGGTGTGTGGTCGGGCCCGCGCGCGTTCGAGGAAGCCGGCATCACGCCGAAGGACATCAAGTATGCTTCGATCTACGACAGCTTCACAATCACCGTGCTGATGCAGCTCGAGGACCTCGGCTTCTGCAAGAAGGGCGAGGGTGGCAAGTTCGTCGCCGACGGCAATCTGATCTCGGGCGTCGGCAAGCTGCCGTTCAACACCGACGGCGGCGGCCTTTGCAGCAACCATCCCGTCAACCGCGGCGGCATGACCAAGATTCTAGAGGCGGTGAGACAGTTGCGCGGCGAGGCGCATCCGAAGGTGCAGGTGAAGAATTGCGATCTCGCCATCGCCCACGGCACCGGCGGCCTTCTCGGCGTCCGCCACGCCGCCTCGACGGCCATTCTGGAGCGCGTGTGATGAGCGAAAAGAAATACTCGGCCCCGGTGACGAATCCGGAGACCGCCGCGTTCTGGGATGCGGCGAAGGAAGGCAAGTTCATGATCAAGCGGTGCACCGCCTGCGGCGAAGCGCATTACTTCCCGCGCTCGATCTGCCCGTTCTGCTACTCCGACAAGACAGTGTGGGAGGAAGCCTCGGGCGAGGGCACGATCTACACCTACAGCCTGATGCGGAAATCGCCGACCGGTCCTTATGCCATCGGCTACGTCACGCTGAAGGAGGGCCCGTCGGTGCAGACCAATTTCGTCGACTGCGATCTGGAAAAGCTGAAGATCGGGCAAAAGGTGAAGGTGGTGTTCAAGCCGACAGACGGCGCGCCATTGCCGTTCTTCACGGTGGCTTGACGCGACGCGAATATAACCCTCTCCCACAAGGGGAGAGGGCACGTTAACGGGCATCGCCGCTGCGGATAAGAAACTCAGGGAGGAAACCAGACAAATGTCCGCCAGATACGAAGAACTCAAAGCCCTCAAAAACCTCGGCCAGAAATACGCCTACACCGACCGCGAAGTGATGCTCTACGCTTGCGGCATTGGCCTCGGCGCCGATCCCATGGACGAGAACGAGCTCGCCTTCGTCAACGAGGGCACGCTTACGCCGCGGCCGCTGAAGGTGGTGCCGACCTTCGCCTCCGTTGCGGCCTGGGGCTCGGGTCCCGGCGAGATGAACCTGAACCGGGTGATGGTGGTCGATGGCGAGCGCGACATCACCTTCCACCAGCCGCTGCCGGTCGCCGCCAACATCACCGCCGACTCCTCCGTGCTCGAAGTCTACGACAAGGGCAAGGACAAGGGCGTCGTGATCAGCCATCAGACCGTGCTGAAGAACGAGAAGGGCGAGAAGCTGGCAACGATCGTTGCCTCGCGCTTCGCCCGCGGCGATGGCGGCTTCGGCGGGCCGAACCTGACCCAGCCTGATCCACACAAGATCCCTTCGCGCAACCCCGACAAGACCATCGACATCACGACACGTCCCGACCAGGCGCTGGTGTATCGTCTGTGCGGCGACCGCAACCCGCTACACTCCGATCCTGAATTCGCAAGGAAAGCCGGCTTCCCGCGTCCGATCCTGCACGGCATGTGCACCTACGGCATCACCTGCCGCGGCGTGCTGCAGACCTATGCCGACTACGATGCCTCTGCCTTCCGCCAACACGTCGCGCGGTTCTCTTCGCCGGTCTATCCCGGCGAGACCGTGACGATGGACCTCTGGAAGGACGGCAACGTGATCTCGTTCGAAGCCAAGGTGAAGTCGCGCGGGGTCACCGTGATCAAGAACGGGAAGACGGTGCTGGGTTAGGTCGGCATCGGCCGTCGTCTCCTTGCCCCGCTTGCGGGGAGAGGGTGGGGTGAGGGGCCCTCCCTGCGAGGGCAGAGCGTATTGAGACCTGTACCCCCTCACCCGGATCGCAAGGGCGATCCGACCTCTCCCCGCAAGCGGGGCGAGGTAAGAAAGAAACAAAAACAGGGAGAAGCCACCATGGGATTACTCGACGGCAAGGTTGCGCTGATCACCGGTGCGGGTGGGGGGCTCGGTGAGGCCTACGCCAAACTGTTCGCGCGGGAAGGGGCCGCGGTCGTGGTCAACGATCTGGGCGGCCCCCGCGACGGCTCCGGCGCCGACAAGTCGATGGCCCAGCTCGTGGTGGATGCGATCAAGGCCGAGGGCGGCAAGGCGGTCGCCAACGGCGCCGATGTCTCCACCATGGAGGGCGGTCAGTCGGTGTTCGACGACGCCATCAAGCATTTCGGCCGCGCCGATATTCTGGTCAACAATGCCGGCATTTTGCGCGATCAGACCTTTCACAAGGCCAGTGAGGCCGACTGGGACAAGGTGATCAAGGTGCACCTGAAGGGCACCTTTTGTTGCACCATGCCGGTGTTTCGCTGGATGCGGGAAAACGGCGGCGGCGTCATTGTCAACACCTCCTCGACATCAGGCCTGATCGGCAATTTCGGCCAGACCAATTACGGTGCGGCCAAGGGCGGCATCTGGGGCCTGTCCAACGTGCTGGCGATCGAGGGCCGCAAGTACAATATCCGGATCTGGACGCTCGCCCCGGGCGCTCTGACCCGCATGACCGCAGACCTGCCCCGCTACAAGGAGAACCCAGGTGCGGCTCTGGGGCCGGACGGGATCGCGCCGGCCGTGCTATACATGGTCAGCGACTTGTCGGGCGACCAGACCGGCAAGGTGCTGGGCGTGTCCGGGCCCCGCGGCGTGCGCGAAATGCGGATGATGGAGATGGAAGGCTGGAAACCGCCGCACACGGGCTGGAACGCCCGGGACATCGTCGATCACGCCAAGGAGATCTTCTTCTCCGAGGAGCAGATCAAGATGGGCGCGCGGCGGTTCTAGCCACCGTCATCCCCGGGGCACGCGAAGTGTGAGCCCGGGTCCATAGTAAAGCACGCGGAGCAGACAAATGGATTCCGGGCTCGTGCTTCGCACGCCCCGGAATGACTTAGAAAGAGAGACTGATGAAACTCACTGCCGACGCCAAGGGCACTTTCGCAATCGCGCCGACGCCGTTCCATGATGACGGCCGCATCGATGAGCGCTCGATCGACCGCCTGACCGATTTCTACGAGGAGGTCGGCTGCGACGGCGTCACGGTGCTCGGCATCCTCGGTGAAGCGCCCAAGCTCGACGCCACTGAAGCCGAGCAGGTCGCGGTGCGCTTCATCAAGCGTGCGAAGAAGATGCAGGTGATCGTCGGCGTCTCGGCACCGGGCTTTGCCACCATGCGCTCGCTGGCGAAGGCCTCGATGGATGCGGGCGCGGCCGGCGTGATGATCGCGCCGCCGCCAAGCCTGCGCACCGACGATCAGATATCAGGCTATTTCAAGCAGGCGGCGGAGGCGGTCGGTCCCGATGTGCCGTGGGTGCTCCAGGACTACCCGCTGACCTTGCAGGTGGTGTTCACCCCCGCCGTGATCCGCAAGATCGTCATGGACAATCCGAACTGCGTGATGCTCAAGCACGAAGACTGGCCGGGGCTGGAGAAGATCTCGACACTGCGCGGCTTCCAGAAGGACGGCTCGCTCCGGCCGCTCTCGATCCTCTGCGGCAATGGCGGCACGTTCCTGGATTTCGAGATGGAGCGCGGCGCCGACGGCGCCATGACCGGTTATGCGTTCCCCGAGCTTCTGATCGACGTCGTCAATCTTTCCAAGGCCGGTAAGCGCGATGCCGCGCATGATCTGTTCGACGCCCATCTGCCGCTGATCCGCTACGAGCAGCAGCCCGGTGTCGGCCTGACCATCCGCAAATACGTGCTGCAGAAGCGCGGCATCATCGCCTCCAGTGCGCAGCGCAAGCCGGGCGCGACGATCACGGCAACTGCGAAGGCCGAGGTCGATTACCTCTTGTCGCGCGTCGCCCGTTTCGATAAGCGCGCCAACCTCGGCCCGCAATCCAGCGCGGCAGGTTAGCTCCATGGCCGAGACATCAGCATCGCGCCCCGCCTCGACGATCCTTCTGCTGCGCGATGGCGCCAAAGAAGTTGAGATCTTCATGATGGTTCGCCATCATCAGATCGAGTTCAATTCGGGCGCGCTGGTGTTTCCCGGCGGCAGCGTTGACGCCGGCGATCAGGAGATCGTCGCTCGCGCCGATCTCTATTCGGGCGGTGAAGCCTTGAGCGAATCCGACCGCGGGTTTCGCATCGCCGCGATCCGCGAGACCTTTGAGGAGAGCGGCATCCTGCTGGCGCGCGCAAAGGGGTCGAACACGCCTGTTGATGCCAAACGCGCCGGCGAGATCGCAGAAGCGCATCGCGTCGCGCTGAACGAGCACAAGATCAGCTTTCTCAGCATTTTGGCCGACAACAATCTTCAGCTCGCCCTCGACACGCTTGTGCCCTACGCGCACTGGATCACGCCGGAGGGCATGCCCAAGCGGTTCGACACCTGGTTCTTCCTTGCGGCCGCGCCGCCCGACCAGCTCGGCGCGCATGACGGCCGCGAGTCGACCGACTCGATCTGGGTCTCGGCGCGCGAGGCGGTGGAGGGCGGCGAGAGCGGCCGCTTCAAGCTGCCGTTCCCAACCACGCGCAACCTGATCCGGCTTGCCAAGCAACCAAGCGTGAGCGCCGCGCTCGACCATGCGAGGGGGATGTCGATCGTCACGGTGATGCCGGTCATGACCAAAACCGAGAGCGGCCGACAGCTGCGCATTCCCGGCGAGGCCGGCTATGACGGCGAGGTGTTCGAGGTCGGTGCAGTCGGCTAGGAGACTTCGATATCAAGCGAAGTATTGCGGCCGCAGACGCGCTAGGTTCCGTCCATCGCGGAATGGACGGAGCACGTCGTGGACATCAGACAGGACACCAATATCGCCGTCGAGCTGGCGTTGTTGGTCGCGCTCGCCACGCTGTGGGGCGGCTCCTATACCTTCATCAAGCTGGGCGTCGCCACCATCCCGCCGGTGACGCTGATCGCCGCGCGCACGGCGGTTGCGGGCCTGTTGCTGGTCATCGTCATGTGGGCGCGGGGCATCAGCATGCCCATGGACGCTGCGACCTGGCAGCGCTTCGCCTTCCAGGCTGTGCTTAACAGCGTCGTCCCCTGGACGCTGATCGCCTGGGCCGAGCGCCACGTCGATGCCGCGCTTGCCACCATCCTCAATTCGGCCGGGCCTATCTTCACTTTCCTGCTCACTGCGATCGTCACCCGCCATGAGACAACGACCCCGCGAAAATTGTTCGGCGTGGTCGCCGGAATGGCCGGCATCCTCCTGATCGTCGGCGTCGACGCGTTCCACGAGATCGGCAGCGGCCTGGTCGCGGAGGCGGCCATCGTCGCCGCCACGATTTGCTACGCCTGCGCCGCGATCTTCGGCCGCAGCTTCAAAGGCCTCGACCCCATAGCGCCCGCCGCCGGCTCGCTGCTCGCGGGTGCGGCCGTGCTGATCCCAGCCGCGCTGATCGTCGAGCAGCCCTGGACGCTGTCGCCGTCGCTGGCTTCTGTGCTGGCACTGCTCGCGCTCGCGACGTTCTCGACCGGGGCGGCGTTCGCGATCTATTTCCGCCTGATCCAGAGCCTCGGCTCGGTCGGCACCACCGCCCAGGCTTACTTGCGTGTCCCCATCGGGGTCGCCATCAGCGTCGCGTTCCTGGGGGAAACCTTGGCCCGGACCGCCTGGATTGGTCTCGCCTGCGTCGTTCTCGGCGTCGCCGCCATGACAATCCCGGCCAGGGGCCCGGCGGTCGCTAAACCATCATGAAAATCAGCCCCTTCCAGCCGGAGGAGGCATGTTCCCCCGGAGGGGCGATACAGCGTATATTGGGGCGTATGGAGTCCGGTCCCGCCCCAATGCCCGTCGAAGCGCCACCCAATCCGCGGGCGAAGCGATCGTTTTCGCTGTCGATCGGTCAGATGACGTTCGGCAGCTTCATTCTGGTGCTGGCGGTGATCATCGTCACCTCGACCGCCAGCGTGATCGCTATCCGGCATATCGATGCCACCTTCGCCGAGCTTCAGCGGCTGCAAAGCGTCGGCGATCTCGCCGAAGACATCGACCGCCGCATGAACGATTTGCGGCTCGCCGCACGTGACTTCGTCACAGATCCCGGCGCCGGCATCCAGTTCAAGCAGGTCGGCGAGGCCGCCTCGACCCTGAGTGAGATCCTCAAGAAGACTCGCATCGAACTCGCCCCCGAGCAGCAGGATATGATCGACGGCGTCTCGGAGCGGCTGGCGACCTACCGCAGCGGGCTGGAGCGGATTTCGACCCTGATAGACCGCCGTGCGCAATTGCTCGCCGGGCTGCCGCCGCTGCGCGACCAGTTCGATGCGGCGGTCTCCGCAAGCGGGGATCGCGAACTCGCCTCCCGCCTGTCGGAAGCGCAGAGCCGGATTGCGATCGGGCTGCTCGCCCGCAATCCGTCCGCGGCCGAGCAGGCCGCGCAGAGCATGCGGACGATGGACATCGCCGGCGGCGAGTTGAAGTCCGCCGTGAACAATTACGCCGATGCCATCATCGCGGTCGCCGTCCGCGAACGGCAGATCGCCGATATCGACCGGGAGGTGCTGGGAACCGAGGGGAGGCTGATCGGCCGCGTCACCGAGTTGCTCCGTGACGTCAGCGATCGCCGCGGCCATGTGCTGTCGCGCGACTTCGCCCGGACGCTTGCGGAGGCGCGCTGGCAGAGCATCGTGCTCGGCAGCATGGGCGTGCTGATCGGCATCCTCGCCGCCGGGTTCGTGGTGCGGCGGACGGTACGTCCATTGGCCAAGATCGCGCGCTCGATCCGCGCGCTTGCGGCCGGGGAGAAGAACACCTCGATCCCGTCGGCCGACCTCGGCAACGAGATCGGCGACATTGCGCGCGCCGCAGAGGTGTTTCGACGCGCGCTGGAGGAGGCCGACACGGCTCGAGAGGCGGCGGTGCGTGCGCTCACCGAGCAGCGGCTCGCCGAAGAGAGCTATCGAAAGCTGTTCGAGGGCTCGGTCGACGGCATCTACGTGACGACGCCTTCGGGCGATCTCCTCAACGCAAATCCTGCGCTGGCGCGGATGATGGGCTATGACAGCCCGCAGCACTTGATCGACAGCATCAGCGACATCGCCCACACCATCTACGTCGACGCCGCGGCCCGCGAGGAATATCAGCGCCTGATGCACCGCGACGGCATGGTGCGCGAGTTCGAGTATCGGGTTCGCCAGCGCAGCGGCAACATCCTCTGGCTCTCCGACAGCGCGACGGGCGTACGGGACGAGCAGGGCAGGATCGTCCGCTACGAGGGCACGCTGCGCGACATAACCGACCAGAAACGGGCGGAAGATGCGATTGCCGAAGGCCGGCGCCTGCTTCAACAAGTCATCGACACCGTGCCTGCCGTCATCAACGTCAAGGACCGCGACCTCCGTTACGTGCTGATGAACCGCTACATGGCCGGCATCTTCGGCATTGAGCCCGGCGACGCACTCGGCCGCACCACCGCAGATCTGATGTCGCGCTATGGCGCGGCCAAGACCGACGAGAACGACAAGCGCGTGCTCAGCTTGCGGAAAGGTCTCGGCTTCTACGAGGAGGAGTATCAAGACGCCTCCGGCAATATGCGACAATGGCTGGTCAACAAGCTGCCCTTGCTCGATGCTGCCGGCGAGATCGAGCGGATCGTCACCGTGGCGCTCGACATCGGCGAGCGCAAGCGCGGCGAACAGGAGATGCGGAAAGCCAAGGATGCCGCGGAGACTGCGCTGCGCAACCTGCGCGAGACGCAGGCCTCGCTGATCGAGGCGGAGAAGCTCGCCGCGCTCGGACGCCTGGTCGCCGGTGTCGCTCACGAGGTCAACAATCCCGTCGGCATCAGCCTGACGGTCGCCTCCGCGCTCGAGCGGAAGACGGCGATGTTCAGCGCCGAGGTCGAGCGCGGCGAGCTTCGCCGCTCGACCCTCAACGACTATCTCAACACCAGCCGGGACGCGTCCTCGCAGCTCGTCTCCAACCTCAACCGCGCGGCCGAGCTGATCCAGTCGTTCAAGCAGGTCGCGGCGGACCGCAACTATTCGGATCAGCGCAGCTTCGATCTCGCTGACCTCACCGAGCAGGTGGTGATGAGCCTGCGTCCCGGTCTGCGCAAGCAGAACCTGACGCTCAACGTCGAATGCCAGCCTAATTTGACCATGAATAGCTATCCCGGCCCGTACGGCCAGGTGCTGACCAATCTGTTCCTGAACTCGGTGGCGCACGCCTTCCCGGACGGACGTCCGGGGACCATCGACATCAAGGTGCGCGAGAGCGGCAAGGACAATGTCGAGGTTATCGTCTCCGACAATGGTTGCGGAATGAGCCTCGACGTGCGCCGCCGCGCTTTCGATCCGTTCTTCACGACGCGGCGGGACCAGGGGGGCACCGGCCTCGGGCTGCACATCGTCTACAGCATCGTCACCAACCGGCTTGGCGGGCGGCTCGACCTCGATTCCGAGCCAGGCGGTGGCACGCGTATCCAGATGATCCTGCCGCGCACTGCGCCGCTGGAGCAGGCCGCCGAATAGCGGTTTGCCTAGTCGACCTCTGCGAGCTTGTGCAGGGTGGCGCCGAAAATCAGGCTGGCCTTGCCGACCAGCGCGGTGCCCGTCATCTCGGCGCGGGTGTCCGTGTAGGTCCCGCTGACGCCAATGCCGACCGGGGCAGGGCCGCCGAACAGCGGATTATCATCGCCCCGCGGCGAGGTGTGCCGTTGCACCAGCACCTCGCCCTTGAAGGTGTGCTCGTCCTTCACCACGTAGCTGCCGGTGTAATAGAGGTAGGCATCGCCGCCGACGATCTTGCCGTCGCGAAAAACAATCACGCCGCTGCCCTTGCCTGTTCGACCATCGAGCAGGCTCACGTGAATTGAATAGAGGCCGTTCTTCATAACGTCCCGTGGGCCGGCCGCCATCGCCCAATGGCGTAACCGATGAAGCTTTTATGCCAAAGCGTAGTTCCTCGCGCAACGCGGCAGTTCTTGCTGGCAGGGATGGCGACCGTAATCGTCCCGTATTGTCTGTGACGCTGACATGACGGTCTGATCATGCAGTGAGGCCAGTCGTTGCGAATCAGAGTTGGCCCGCGAAATGCATAACCATTGTTGCACTGGCCGCGGGGTGCTGGAGCAAGACGAACGTGAGCAACTGGATCGATTCCGGCGGCGATGAGCCGCGTCTATACAGTGCGCGTCCCACGATCTACGAAACACAAGGACGGCGAAATGGCCGCCCCAAACGGTGGCGAAGCGCGGCGGGTCTTGCTTGCGCGCTGACGCTGATCGCGCTGCTTGCCCCTCGCGGGCACGCACGCGACCGCGGGCAGTTCGTCAACACCAGCGCCGAGCTGAAAGCCTGGTTCGACGGCTTGCGCAGCGGCAAAGGGCCATGCTGCTCCGATGCCGACGGCTCGGCGATCTCCGATTCCGATTGGGAGAGCAAGGACGGGCACTATCGTGTCCGCATCCCGCGCCTCGGCTACGTCATCGAAGGCAAGCCGCAGGAGCTGGTCTGGGTCGACGTGCCCGAGGAGGCCGTGATCTCGGAGCCCAATCGGGTCGGACGTACCATGGTGTGGCCGATCTACGGCTATATGGGCGTGACCATCCGCTGTTTTATGCCCGGTAGCATGACCTAGCCCGGCAGCAGGTTATTCTGGCACGCCGGGTCTGCCTCAGGTGTATTTCTTGTCGCGCTCGAGCAGCTCAATGGAGATGCCCTCGGGACCGCGGATGAAGCAGATGCGGACGCCGGGCCGGATCGTGGTCGGCTCACGCGTGAAGGTCACGCCCTTGGCCTTGATCTCGGCGGCGACGGCGTCGATGTCTTTTACCGTGAGCCCGAAATGGTCGAGGCCCTGATGGGGGTGCGCGGGCGGCGGGCTGACGGCGCTGTCGCCCTCCAGCGGCGCGATGAAGATCCTTGCGCCGCCCAGATTGACGTCGATGCGCCCCGGTGCGCTCACGATCTCGCCACCCAGGATATCGCGCAGCCATGCCGCGGTCGCTTCCGGATCGGGGCTACGCAGATGGACGTGATCCCAGGTGACGACGACTGGCATTTCAGATCCTCTCGGTGGGGGCTGAGCAATGTTGCAGCGCATGTGCATGTTAGCGATCCCGATCGCCGACCGCCACCGTGGCTTCTATCGGAGATTCGCGCGCTTGCGGGAACCTTAGTTCCTCTCGCGGGTTAAAGACGGAGGTGAGTGACGCCGCCATGAGCGCAGGGTTTGGCTGGATCGGACTGCGAAATCTCGTCGGGAATGGCGAGGCTTCGCCGCGATCCGGGTCTGCCACGAACGCTTGGTTCACGCGCGGCCTGTTGGGACTGCTGGCCGGGTTCCTGGTTGGCGGGGCTGTCTGGCTGCTGATGCTGCCCGCTCAGAATAACATTGCGCAAGCCGAGCCGGTGAACTTGGCGCTGGCAAGCGTCGATCCTGTGCTCCCGACATCAGCCTCAGATACCGCCGCGGCCCGAGGGGCAGGCCTCGACGGCCTCAAGATATCATCGCAGACCTGGCGCCGCGGCGGGCTCGGCTCCAAGGCGCTAGTCACGTTCACCGTGCGAAATGACAACGATTATGCCGTAAAGGATATCGAGATCGTCTGCGCTTTCACGCGGCGCGACGGCAGCCATCTGACTGACCGTAGCCGCGTGCTGGCCGACACCGTCGGTATGAAGAGCCGCAAGACCTTTGCACGCGTCTCCATCGGATTCGTCAACGTGAACGCCGATCAGGCGAAGTGTTCACTGGTCACGGCGCGACGCGTCTAACGGCCTGCGTTTCCGCTAGCGGAAAAGTTACCGACTTCCCCCCTTGGCCAAAATCTTGGCGACGCCATTTGAACCGAAGGCTGGGCGCAGGAACCAATTAAAGGATCGCCGGTTAAGGCGAAAAGCCCACGCGGGGATGCGGGGGGCGGAGCGCGGCCAATGCCCATCTTTCGGTATTTCATGTTCGTTGGTGGAGCGCTGCTCGCACTGTTGTTCGCAGCCGATTTCGTCTGGCCTGCGTCGCCGGCCCCGCAGGCTGTTGCGAGTGCAGGCTACGACCAGCCGCTGATCCGGATCCGGTCCGACCGTCATCTACCTGATCGTGTGGTGCTCGACACCAGCCAGCCGACCATTGCCGCGCCCGTGGTCAAGACGGCGGCCGCCGGACCGGCCCAGCCGCCGGCGCAGGCGGATGTGCTGGCCGACATGTCCGCGAAGGCACGAGTGCGCGAGACTTTCGCCCAGCTCACGCCGAAGGCCGATGCCAAACCGCAGGTCCATGCCCCCGCTCAGCCCCGGCGCAGGGTGGCTCGTGCGCGTCCGACGCCGCAGCGCGGCCAGCCGATGATGCTGGTCGCACAGCAGCCGCATTTCGGCCTTTTCAATACGACTTGGTAAGGAAGCCCGTTCGCCTCGATTCAGGCGGGGAGGGGCTTTTTATTGTCTGACCGCTCTGCTAATTCGATCCGATCCGAGCGTCGTCGATGTGCTGGCGTGCCAGTCCATGTCCGTGGCGCTTCGGTTAGCCCCGCCACCACCCGGGCAGGGCGCTCGTAGCTCAGCTGGATAGAGCATCGGATTTCGATTCCGAGGGTCGGGAGTTCGAATCTCTCCGAGCGCGCCATTTGTCAGCCCGAAGCCGTCGGAGGCTGGCCTTTGCATCAGTCCGAGTCAGGGCAGGCGTAGCGCGTACTGTGGTCAATTGGCTGAAAGACCAGTTTGCCGGGCGCGCGCCAGCGTTTCCGAAGGCGTCTCGTGAAAGGTTGCGCGGTAAGCTGCGGCAAACTCGCCGAGATGATGAAAGCCATGGGCGCGCGCGCACGTGGCGACCGAGGCACCGCCACTCCTGAGGAGCTGCATGCGGGTGGCCCACAGCCGCTTCAGGCGAATGTATTGATGCAGGCTCATGCCGCGCACTTTGCTCACCGCGCCACTGAGCGTACGGACCGAGACGCCGAATTCGCCGGCGAGGTCGGCGGTATAGATCGGTGCAGTCGGATAGGCCGAGACATAATCGTCGACCTGCTGCACCAGCTTTGCGGAACGCGCGCCTGCGCTCGGCGCGCTGCGCTCGGACAATGGGTCGATCTGAAACAGATCGTCGAGGGCGAGCAGCAGGCCCTCCTGGAGATGCGCTGCGACTTCCCGGGTCTCGAACATGCGCGGTTCGACCGCCGCTGTTCTGAGAATGTCTTGCACAAGCTGCCGCGCGTGGAGATGAGCGGCGGGGTCCGCGATGCGGACCCACAGTGAGTCGGCGCGATCGAACCAGCCGCGATCCCTGAGTGTCGGCGAGAAAATCATCAGCGCATGATGATTGATCTGGGGCTCGACGAAATGGCAATGGTGGCTGCCGCGCAGGGCGATGAAGAAGCGCGAGTCGATATCCATTCCGCTCGAACTCGCGCGCAGATTGTCGCTCATCGGCAGGATCACCATGCCGCCTGGTGCGCGATAAGTGGTCTCCAGGATGCGAGCAAACGACCTCGCGACGATGATCCGGCACGCCGGCAGGTTCACGATTGCTCGCGCCGCGGTGAAATTGGCAACGTCGAGAGGAATACTCCGGGAATCTTCCAACGACTCAGCCGGTCGAAATGCGTCGACATCGGTAAACCGTGTCAGCTGGAGGGCGGAGGAAGGGGCGAGAGCGTCGAAGAACATGCGTTTGGCCGGATGCTGCAATGTGACAATGAAATGAACGTCGATACGTGGCCATCATTGTCGAAACACGACGATTGTGTAAACCCGGATTCTGGAACGTAGGATTGCGGACATCATGCCACGAAGCTGTCGATGCGATGCCACCATCATCGGTCGCGGCTCATCGGCTGACCGGTCGTGAGATCAATGAAATGGAGCCTCATACAGGCAGGGCAGGTAAAGGACTCGAGGCTTGGTCCCTCGTGCCCCTGCCGCTTCTCGAGATGTGTTTGCACATTCAAGCCCGTCTGGGGGCACCGGAAAACAATCAAGTCGGCCATTGATACAGAATGACCGCGCCACAATAATTCATCTTTGATCTAGATCAGTTTTGGAATTGCTCCAGGTTCGCGGGCTCCGACGCGTGCTCCGTCTCGCAAAAGCGAAGGGGCCCGAAGGCCCCTTCCAATCCTACCAGCGGCGGTAGCCGTAATAGCCATAATAGCGCGGGCCGTAATAGCGCGGACCGTAATACGGCCTCGGTCCATAATAGCCGGGGCCATAGCCATAGCCGTAATAATAGTTCGGCCGCCACCAGCAACGTCCCCAGGCGTTGCAGACCATGCGGACCTGCTCGATGTTGGAAACCTGCGGTGCTGCAGGGGCTGGCGCGACGGGCATGGCCGACGCCGTCGTCGAGGATGCCACAAAAGCACCGAACAGAGACGCGGCGACAAGGCCTATCTTAAGCTTCATGATGTATTGCTCCGCTTACGCAATACAGGATATCGAAGTTGTTCGGATCAAATTGTGGCGGGACCGAAATGTAACGCTGGTGAACAAACCTTCAGCCAATCCGCCATGGTCCCGATCAAGCGTGGTCAGCCTATCCCAGGTCGGCGCCGATCGCCACGGGTTCGGCATCGCCCTGGGCTTGATCCTGCGCAATTCGCACGTTCGCCTTCCTCCCTAGTGTTGCCGTGTGGGCCGTCTTCGAGGAATTCGAAGCGCGTTCGGACCGGCCGTCCGCGCCGGTTGGAAGCAAGACGGCCGATTGTTTGGGAGCTGTGCAATGGACAAGATGAGGATCGACAAGGGCGACTGGCTCGTCGTGTGCGACGGACGCAAGGCGCTCATCCTGGAAAATCTCGGCGACGAGATGTTTCCGAACCTTCATACCAGGGAGGTTCGCGAGCAGGCCAATCCATCGACGTCAGCGCAAGGGACCGATGCGCCCGGCAGGCTGCATGCGGCTGTTGGGGGTGCCCGCAGCTCGGCGGAGCAGACCGACTGGCACGATGAGGCCGAACGCACCTTTCTGCGCAGTCTCGCCGAACGCCTCGATGCCGCACTCGGTGCCGGGGAAACCTCGGCCCTGACGGTGGTGGCCTCTCCGCGCGCGCTGGGCATGATCCGTACCGATTATTCGGAGGCGGTGCGCAGGGCGCTCCGAGGCGAGATCGGCAAAGACCTGGTCAAGCTGCCGGTCTACGAGATCGAGAAGCAGTTGCTGTTGTCGGGGGCCGTCGGATAGGGCTCCCGCCGCCAAACGACGCCGCGGCGCCCCTCAGTAGCAGGGATGCCGCCGGCGGTCCTGGCCGACATAGGCAGCCGCGCTCTGATAGCAGTGATTGGTGGAGGGGCCGTCGTAAAAGGCGAAGGTGCCGGGGGTGATTCCCGGGCCGTAATTGTGCAGATAGCTAATCGGGTAGGGTAGCGGATTGCTGTAGTAGCGGTGATACCGGTGATGCACCCGCGCCTCCGCGAAACCAGGGGCTAGGATTGCCGCCGACAGGGCAGCAACCGCGGCTACAAGCGTCAACTTGCTCATCTCGATTCTCCGGAAAACCCGCGCCAATAGGTCAGTCATCTATAGCCATTTCGGGCCGCCGGGGCACCCGTCCGAAGCGCGGAATTAGGGACTGATCCCGCAGATTCCCGGGCGAGTGTGACAGAATTGCCGGAAAGGGCGGCCCGAACCTGCCCATTTTTGGCCTTTTCGGGATGCTTAACGAATTCCCCACATAAGTATGGCCAAAGAGAATCCGGTCAAAGATTCCCGCCGGCCACTTCTGGTTTCGTTGGGGTGTTTTCGAGCCCGGTTCGTTCCCGCAAGGTTTTCGCCGTCACGCTGTCATGCGCATCACGCTCCTTAGCCTGCTGTTGCTCCTCGCCGCCGCCGCGCCTGCGCGGGCGGAGCTGCACATCACCCGCGATCATGGCGGCTATGTCGAGGAATACAAAGCCAAGTACAAGCGCGTCCGCGACACCGGCGAGCGCGTGATCATCGATGGCATCTGCAACTCGGCCTGCACGCTGGTGCTCGGCATCGTGCCGATGAACAAGATCTGCGTGACCCCGCGCGCGAGCCTCGGCTTCCACCAGGCCTATTACGATAAGGCCTTCACCTTCGGGATCAAGGTCACCAGCGCCGAGGGGACCTCCGACCTGATGTCCTACTACCCCGACACGGTGAAGGACTGGATCCGCCGCAATGGCGGGCTCACCACCGACATGAAGAAGATCAAGAATGGGGTCGAGCTCTGGAAGATCATCAATCCCTGTCCGGAAGAATGGTGATCGGCTGACCTGAGCCGCCACGCCCGTCGCAGCGCAGCATCGGAAATTCGCATTGCCGCACCGCGCCCGCTCGGGCAATGAGGGCGGCAATGAATCATAATCAAGATCATCTGGCCGCGAGGTCGGCTCCGGTGCTGTTCGTCCTGCTCTGGAGCACCGGTTTCATCGGGACCAAATACGTCGTCAACAGCGCCGATCCCTTGACCTATCTCGCCATCCGGATGGCGCTGGTGGTCGGCCTGATGGCGATCATCGCAGGAATTGCCCGCCCCAAATGGCCCGATCGTATCGGTATCGCGCATAGCGCCGTCGCCGGCATTCTGGTCCACGGCTTCTATCTCGGCGGCACCGCGATCGCGATCTCGCACTCGATCCCGGCAGGACTCTCTGCGCTCATTCCAGGCCTTCAGCCGATCCTGACCTCGACCGTTGCCAACCGTTGGCTCGGCGAGAAAGTGACGCCGGTGCAATGGGGCGGCTTGCTGTTCGGGCTCGGAGGTGTCGCACTGATCCTGCACAATCGCCCGATGGCGGGAGAGGCCGGGCTCGGCTGGCTCGCTTCGGTGGTCTCGCTGATCAGCATCACCCTCGGCACGCTGTATCAGCGGCGCTTCTGTAACCACATCGACTGGCGTGCCGGCAATCTCGTACAATATGTCGCCGTCACGATCTTCTTCACCATCGGCGCCTTCCTGTTCGAGGACCGTGTCGTGCACTGGACCCGGGAGTTCATGCTTGCGCTCGCCTGGCTTGCCGTCGCGCTCTCGATCGGCTCGATCGGGCTATTGTACTGGCTGATCCGCCACGCCGCGGCGACGTCGGTCGCGAGTCTGTTCTATCTGGTGCCTGCGGTGACGGCGCTGATGGCCTATCTGCTGTTCGGGGAAAAGCTCGATGCGCTGGCGATCGCCGGCATGGCGATGTGCGCGGCTGCGGTTTTCGTGGTCAACCGGCGCTTCGGCTCCTAGAAGCGCTTGCCGGAATACATCCCTGACGTGCAGGGTCCGGCGTGCTATGCTGACCGCATTTCAGCTGCCTTTTCACACGGTGATTTCCATGAAGAAGCCGAGGCGCGCGCTGCTCGGAAGGTCCATGAGGCCGGTCCGGATTGCCTGCATCAATTACGCGAAGGACTCGATCAACGACCACGAGATGACGCAGCTCACCGCAGCGCTGCAAAAGTGTTACGACGAGCATTTCCTGCCTGTGTGGGGCTATCCGGTCGAGCTCTATGTCGCGCGCAAGCCGAAGCGGACGGATTGGCAGCTCGTCTATTTCGACGATGCCTCGCACAAGAATATGCTCGGGCGTCACGAGCTGACGCACCGGGGACAGCCGATCTCCAAGATCTTCGTGAAGGCGCTGGGCGATGAGCCGGTCAGCGTGGCCGCCTCGCACGAACTGTTCGAGATGGTGCTCGACCCCATGGCCAATCTCTGGGCCGACAAGAACCGCAACACCCAATACGCCTATGAGGTCTGCGATGCCGTGGAGGAGGACGCCTTCGTCGTCAACGGTTTTCCGATGTCGAACTTCGTCTATCCGTCCTGGTTTGAGCCCTTCAAGCATCCGCGCGGCACCAAGTTCGACCACAAGGGAACGTTGAAAGCGCCGTTCTCGATGACCGAGGGCGGCTACGTCATCAAGAAGGTCAATGGCAGGAAGGTGATCAAGGCGTTCGGCTCGCCTGCGAAGCGGCGGCGTTTCAATGCCGAAGACCGGCGCGGCCATCGCAGTGAATTTCGCGACCCGAAGGGAAAGCATCACCCGGGCCGGCGCGTTGCAAAACGGCGAGGGTAGGGAAAAGTCTCCGGACGTGCCTGCATCCGGAGACTACTGTCGTTGCGATCAGCGCTTGGCTTTCCTGCTCTTCTTTTTCGATGTGGCCGCTTTCTTGGCGGACTGCTTCGCTGATGTCTTGGTGGCCTTCTTCGCGGATTTCTTCGCCGCTTTCTTCGACGACCTCTTTGACGACTTCTTGGCCTTCTTCTTCGAAGCCTTCTTCGGCGGCGCGACTTTCTTTGCGACCTTCTTGGCCGCCTTCTTCACCTGCTTCGCAGCGGTGACGGCAGCATCCTTGGTCGCCTCCACTGCGGTGGTGATCGTCTCCATCGCCTGCTCGGTGATCGGCTTAGCGTCATCCATAGCGTGTCCCCCACGGTTTGCATGGAGCGATGACGATAGCGGGTTTCATGATTGTGTCAAAGCCGCGCTCAACCTTTGCGGATATTCGCGTACGCGGCGAGCGCGCGCTCGCGTCCCGCGACATGGTCGACGATCGGTTGCGGATAGGTCTTGCCGAGCGTGATGCCTGCGCTCGTCAACTCGATCGGCGTTGCCTGCCAAGGCTGGTGGATCAGCTTCGCCGGCAGGTCCTTCAGTTCCGGTACCCAGCGCCGGACGTAGGCGCCATCGGGGTCGAACTTCTGCCCCTGGAGCATCGGATTGAACACGCGGAAATAAGGCGCGGCGTCCGCTCCGCAGCCTGCGACCCATTGCCAATTGGCAGGATTGCTGCCGGCGTCCGCGTCGACCAGCGTGTCCCAGAACCAAGCTTCGCCAGCGCGCCAGTCGATCAGGAGGTGCTTGACCAGGAACGAGGCGACCACCATCCGAACCCGGTTGTGCACCGCGCCGGTGTGCCAGAGCTCGCGCAGGCCGGCATCGACGATCGGATAGCCAGTGCTGCCGCGTTGCCAAGCGGCGAGCGCCTTCTCGTCGGATCTCCAAGGGAAGTCGTTGAAGCTGGTTTGCAGGTTTTCGGTGGCAAGCCCTGGATGGTCGTGGAACAAGTGGCGGCAGAACTCGCGCCAGCCTAATTCGCTCAGGAACTTGTCGACGCCGGAGCTGATCGCCGGGTTATCGTCCGCGGCAAAGCGTGCGGCGTGAAAGACTTGGCGGGGGCTGAGCTCGCCGAACCGCAGATGCGGCGAGAGGCCTGAGGTCCCCCGGCGATCCGGGCGGTCGCGGTCGCTGGCATAGCCGCGCACGGTGTGCTTGAGGAAGTCGCGCAGGCGTGTACGGCCCGAGGCTTCGCCGGGTGTCCAGGTCTCGCGCAGGCCGCCCGCCCAGTCCGGCCTGGTCGGCTCGAGCTTCCAGGTCTCCAGCCTATCGCTCCCCAACTTCGGGCCGGGGCGAAGTTCCTTCGGCGCGGGGAGCGGCTTGGGTGGATCGCCGAGCGACAGCACCCGCCGCCAAAACGGCGTGAACACGCGCAGGCCGCGGCCTTCCTTGTTGCGGATCGCCGAGGGTTGCACGAGCAAGTCGCCGGGGAAACTTCGCGAGTCCACGCCAAGCTTTGCCAGGGCGGCTTCGAGCTGTTTCTCGGCGGCCTGATGCGGGGCCTGAGCGATCGCATTCCAGTAGACGACGCTGGCGCGGCTTTCGCGTGCTACCTCCGGGATCACCCTGGCTGCCGATCCCTTGCGCAGCACCAGAGATCCGCCGCGTGCTGCGATGTCGGCACCGAGCGCGCGCAGCGACTGCGCCAGCCACCAGCGTGCGGCGCCGCCGGGAGCCCGTCCGGCCGCGTCGTCCAGCACATAGAGGCAGATCACCGGCGCGCCGGATCCGGCGGCGGCGTGGAGGGCAGGATGGTCGGACAGGCGGAGGTCTTCGCGAAACCAGACGATGACGGGCGGGGGGCTTGGCGGAATCAGGGAATATCCTCGTTTACGATTAGGAAAGCGCCCCGCGCAGGGGCTGTGAACCAGCGTTAATGGGGTCGTAAGCGGATTGCATGAATATGCAGGGATTCCAGGAGCAGCGCATTTATGACCAAACTATTAACGACGAAATTGGTGCCGCAGATCAGGCTGGGGACCAAGGCCGTCCTCTGCGCGGTCCTGCTGATTGGGATGAACACTGCCCTGGTGGTCGGCGCCGGCTATTGGTCGCTCACCTCGGCTTTCAACGAGCGCGCGCTACGCGACATCGAGGTCAATCTGCGCACGCTGGCGTTGGCCTTCGCCGAGATCGTTCCTGACGCCAGGATCACGATGCGGGATGGCACGGTGGCTCGCGCCGAGATCGCCAAGATGCCGGATTTCAGGGATCACGCCATCGTCGACCGCGTGACGTCCTATGTCGGAGGCAGCGCGACCCTGTTCGTGTTCGACGATGCGAGCGGACAGTTTGTCCGCCGCTCGACCAACCTCAAGAAAGAAAACGGCGACCGCGCCGTCGGCACCCAGCTTGCCGCCGACCATCCGGCCCAAGCCGTGCTGCGGCGCGGCGAAGCTTACAAGGGCCCGGCGACGCTGTTCGGCAAGTCCTTCATGACCGCCTATTTCCCGATCGCCGATGCCGCCGGCAAGGTCGTGGGCATCCTCTATGTCGGCATTCCGATGGCGCAGTATGAGAGCATGCTGACCCAGGCGATGTCGAGCATGGCGGTCGCGGCCGGCGTCGCCGCGTTGCTGGTCCTGGTGCTCACCATGCTGGTCGTCCGCCGCGTTACCCGGCCGCTCACCTCGGTCACACATTCGTTGACGGCACTTGCCAACGGCGAGAGCGACGTCGCGATCGACTGCGAGGACCGCGCCGACGAGATTGGCGAGATCGCCCGCACGGTGGCGGTATTCAAGAGCAATTCGCTGGAGCGGGCGCGCCTGCGCAGCGAGCAGGCCGCAGCTACGGCCGCAGCCGTCGAACAACGCAAAGCCGATTTGCGCAACTTCGTCGACGAGTTCCGCGGCAGCGTCGGCGTCATCCTCGACAAGGTGCTGCATTCCTCCGGCGAGTTCGAGCGCGTGGCGCGGCAACTGACCGATACCGCGCGCTCCACTGCCGACCTGTCGGCGAAATCGGCCGGTGCGTCCGAGCAGGCTTCCGACCACGTCCGTTCGGCGGCGGCAGCCTCCGAAGAGTTGTCGCAGTCGATCTCCGAGATCACCCGCCGCGTGCAGGAATCCAACGCGATCTCCGCCGAGGCGGTGCAGCAGGCGGAGGCCACCGACCAGCGCATCGCACAGCTGTCCGAAGCCGGCGCGCGCATCGGCGACGTCGTCAAGTTGATCACCTCGATCGCTGAGCAGACCAATTTGCTGGCGCTGAACGCCACCATCGAGGCCGCACGCGCCGGCGACGCAGGGCGCGGCTTCGCCGTCGTGGCCCAGGAGGTCAAGACGCTCGCCGGTCAGACCGCCAAGGCGACCGACGAGATATCGAACCAGATCGAGAGCATGCAGCTGGCCACCGAGGAATCGGTCGCCGCCATCAAAGCTATCAGCCAGACCATCGAGCGCATCAGCGGCATTGCGAGCTCGATCTCGGCTGCGGTCGAGCAGCAGCGGACAGCCACCCACAACATCGCGGCCAGCGTTCGTGCTGCGGCCTCCGGCACCTCCGACGTCGTCGTCAATGTCCGTCAGGCGGCCGAGGGCGCGGGCGAGACCGGCGAAACGTCGAGCCGGATGTTCGCCTCCGCCCAGGCGCTCTCAGGCGAGAGCCTGCACCTGAAGGCCGAGGTCGACAGCTTCCTCGACCGCGTGCAGGCGGCGTAGTCCAAGGTCGTCATCCGGGCCGGTCCGAACGACCAGGCCTCAGGTGCGCAATTGCGCACCCGGGGGATCTCGAGATTCCGGGTTCGGTCCTGTGGACCGCCGCGGAATGACAGTTGGCTATTTCGGCTGTGGTACGATCCGAATATAGGGCTTCGGCTCTTTCCAGCCCTGCGGGTAGATCGTCTTGGCCTCGTCATTGGAAACCGAGCCCGCGATGATGACGTCCTCACCCGGCTTCCAGTCGGAAGGCGTCGCGACGCGATGCTTGGCCGTGAGCTGGAGCGAGTCGATGACGCGCAGGATTTCCTGGAAGTTCCGCCCCGTGGTCATCGGATAGACCAGCACCAGCTTGATCTTCTTGTCCGGCCCGATGATGAACACGTTGCGGACGGTCTGGTTGTCCGCGGCCGTGCGAACGAGGGGATCACCTGAAACCGCGGCCGGCAGCATGCCGTACAACTTCGAGACGTTGTAATCGGTGTCGCCGATCATCGGGTAGTTCGGGGCCGCGCCCTGCGTCTCCTTGATGTCTTCGGACCATTTGGCATGACGGTCGACCGGATCGACAGAGAGGCCCATCAGCTTGACGCCGCGCTTGTCGAACTCCGGCTTCAACTTGGCGAGAGCGCCGAGCTCGGTCGTGCAAACCGGCGTGAAGTCTTTCGGGTGCGAAAACAGGAGAGCCCAGCTGTTGCCGATCCAGTCATGGAACTTGATCTTCCCTTCAGTGGTTTCGGCTTCGAAGTCGGGGGCGGTGGCGCCGATCGGAAGTGTCATGGTTTGACCTCATCACATTGAATTCGCTTGGGAATTATTGTTCTGGTCGTCAGGCTAGTATAGGCATTCGACGGCCTCAAGTGAACGCCAACTGAACTGCTTGAAGTAAAATGTGAATTCCTCCTCTGAAGGGCCGATTTCCGAGCACGTTTTTGTTACGGCGGCGCGGGCGGCGAAACGTCTCCACCGGGACTTCACGGTCCCGATTGCCCCGATAATGCCTTTTATGACCCGCATCACGCCCGCCCGACGCTCTGCGGAACCGAAACGGTCCTCGCAGCGACTAATCGGCAACCATTGAGAAAAGTCGCGAGCCCCCATATCGAATCGTTAACCACCCCTTTACGCCGGCATGAAAATGCTGGCGATCAGAAGAAATCTGGAAGTGAACTATGTCTGCCGCACTGCTGAAGTCCGTTGAGTCATCGTCCCTCGAACCGTCTTGCCGCGATACCGCGGCTCATGCGCTCTCCATCGTGCGCGACGGCGTGATCACGGGTGAAGGCCCGACCACCAGGGGCCGGGTACACTTTTCCCGCTCTATCGACGCCGATGACGCCGCCTGGTGCGCCCGCATCCTGACCGCCACGGCCGTCAACGACCAGCCGGTCAGCCGCGCCGAGGCCGAGGCGCTGTTCGAGATCAACGAAGCCGCGACCGAGCGCGCCGATGGCGGTCGGTTCGACGATTTGCTGACCAAGGCCGTCGCTCATTACGCCGCGAGCGCCTCGGGCCTGAAGGTGCCGCCGCGCAGCGTCGCGCTGGCGCAGGAGACCGACATCGAGAGCTGGGCGCCGTCCTATGCCTCCAAGGTCAACAGCGAGATGCTGGAGTGGATCGCCGGCCAGATGCGCGGCAAGCGCCAGAACAACCGTCGCCTGATGGCGATGGTGGCGACCTTCCTGGGCGCCACCGCGCTGCCTCTGGCGGGTCAATTGCCGAATGTCTTCGACATCGGCATGTGATTTCTCGCGCCTCTTCGAGGATGCGACGAAACGGCGGGGTTATTTCCCCGCCGTTTTTTGTTTGCCGGCCTCCGGCTCGAGGCCCAGCGTGCGGCCGGGGAAACCGGCGGCGTCGAAATAGCGCTGACTGCCGACGCGCTGCAGGTTGAGCACGGTCTGCAGCCCGTTCTCGGACGGCTTCGACTTCTCGACCGTCTTGAACGCCTTCGGCACGATGCCGTTGGGCAGGGCCTCCGACATCACCCGGCCGACCAGACCGCCATTGTGCGCGCCGTGCAGACCGAGAAGCCGGGCCGCGGTCATGCCGACGTCGGCGTTGCTGACGGGCAGTTCGTCGACATAGCCGGCTTTGAAGTCCGGCCCGATCGCGGCCATGAAGTTGTAGGTGTCGCCGCGGCTGAAGCTGCCATGCATCCCCTGGCCCTGGCGCAGCACGGTGTCGGCCACCTGCACCGAGCAGTTGGTCGGCGCCTCGCCGCATTCGCTGGCATAGGAGCGGAAGTTCACGACGATCGCCGGGGTCGGCGTCGCCGCCTTGCCGCGCAGGTTGATGCTCGACAGCGGCAGGGTGCCGGGAATGCGGCCGAGGGAGTCGTCGACGAACAGGCCCGAGACGTAGTCCTGCTCCATCAGCGCCTTGATCGTCCTGACGGCCAGCTTCTTGTCCTTGTTTGGCAGGTAGATCAGGTCAGAACCGCCGTTGGTGGCGACGACGAGGTCGGGCTTCTCCGGATTCTTGCCGAGCACGCCGTTGCCGGCCTTCGGATGCTTGTTACCCTCGACCTTCGCGTTCTTGTCGTTGGGGTCGAACAGCGGCAGGTCGAGCGCCTTGGCCAGATCGAGGGCGACGAACCCCATCGGCAGGAAGTCCTTTGGCGTGTCGTCATAGCTAATCTTGGCCGACGGGCTGGTCTTGCTTTCCTTGGAGATGGTCGAGAAGCCGTGGTCCGCCTGGATCATGATGTTGGTGTTGGCGGCGAGGCCGAGCTCGTCCAGCGCCTTGCGGATCTGGGCGAGATTGTTGTCGACGTTCTTGATGCTCGCCATCGTGCTCGGGCCGTTGATGCCCGGCAGGATCTGGTTGAGGCTGTCGCCCTGGTTATGCTGGGTGCCGTCGGGATCGCGCGACCAGAACACCAGCACGAACGGCTTGTTGCGCGCCTTGAACATCGGCAGCACCACCTTGGTGGCGACGTCGGCGAAATAGGCCTGCTGCGCCACATTGGCGACCGTCGTGCCGGGCGTCTTGGCGTCGCCCGCCTTGGCATTGTCGCCGCGCGATGGCGTCGCGAGGGGGAGGCCCGCCTTGGTCAGCGCGTCCTTCATCTCGTCCGAGAGCGCCACGCCATTCTTGCCGCCGGTGGAATCGTCGATCACGACCGAGTGCTGGCCGGGCTTGTCCGGATGATCGGTGTGGTCGAACTGATAGGCCGGGCCGACCTTGCCGATCGTCGCCGTGCTCAGGCCCTTGTCGCGGGCCATCTTCAAGATGGTCTCTTCGTTGAGATAGTCGCCCTTGAAATGCTCGTCGATGTCACCGAGCATGGCGTCGTTCTCGATGAAGGGGACCACGGTGTCTCCGGCGGGCACCGACGTGTAGTTGGTCCATATCGTGTTGGAGAACACGCCGGTGTCGCCGAGGTAGTGACCGGTCGACATCGCCGAGCCATTGGCCATGGTGAAAGTCGGGAACAGCGAATGCGAGTTCTTGAAGTTGACGCCCTTGTCGCGGACCTCGGCCATGGCCGGTGCGGTGTCGGGGGTGATTTTCAGCGCGCGCAGCCCGTCGGGAATGAACAGGATCAGGTTGCGGGGCGTGTTGTTCTCGGCGGAGGCAAGGTCGCTGAAAAGTCCGGTGGACAGCACTGTCAGCCCGGCTGACAGCAACACCAGTGAACGTCGCATCAAAATCTCCTAGCGGTGAGGCGGCTTGGCCGCCGAACCGCGGCCCCGGCAATCGTTTAGTTTTGCTGCATGACGGTTTTGTTACAAGAGGGGATCGGCATGCAGAAGTGACGGGGAGGCGGGCGGTGCTTCTGCGATTGCCGAAGCGCAGCCCGCAAAGACGAGACCCGCGGCCAGATCAAGCCGCGGGTCTCGCCAAGACATGCCGCGCCGCTTTACCAGCGATAGCCGCCGGTCAGCGTGCCGTTGTTATTGCCCTCAGGTCCCACATCGCCCTGCGTCGAGCTCGGCGTCGGATGGTTGGTGCCGTTGTACAAGCCGTACGGACCCGCAACGTCAGGATAGTACGCTCGCGGTTGAACCGGTTCGTAGGCGGGCGCGGTGCGGTCCCAGCCCATGCGCGGGCCGTTCCAGTCATAGCCTTGCGCCGAAGCGGCCGTGGTGCCCGCAACGAGAGATGCCGTGATCAGGCCGAGAAGTTTTGACGTGTTCTGCATGCGAGATGCTCCTTGCTTCTTGCCGGGGCCAACGACCGCAATGGGGGAGCGTTCCGGACCTATTGGGTGCAGTGCAATCAACTCCGATCAAGAGGTTATGAAGCGGCGTTCCCGGGAACGAAGTGCCTGAAATCCGGCGGGATTTTCGGGCGTTCTGCCGCACCCCCGTTCCTCGCGAGACCCGTGCCTTAACCAATAATTAATTATACGTTTGCGGGGGGATGACAGGGCGGCCTAGCGTGCGGTGGGGAGCCGCTATTCGCGAAGCCAACGAGTTGGTGCGTATCATGATGTCCAGATCATATGGGGCGTTGCTCGCCTCACTCAGCGCAGCCGCGCTGCTCCTTATAGCCACAGACGGTTTTGCCCGACCGGGTGGCGCCGCGCCGCCAGGCATAGCGACTGCAGCCGCGCCCCCGGCTGCCGCACGCCCGCCGATGGCGCCGGGCGGGCGATTCCGCGGCCACGGCAATCGCTTCAACAATCCCTGGGTCTATTGGCCGGGTGGCGGCGGGTTCTTCTACGACGGCGCGAACTATAGCGAGCCGTTCGTTGATGCCGGGCAGCCCGTCACCAGCGACGTTCGCTATACTTACACCTATGACGTTCCCTGGGATTGGGCGCATCGCTTCCCGCCGAAGGTTGTGCCGTCCGACCGTCCCTACGTGTCGAGCTGCCCGACCGAGCAGGTGACGGTGCCTGGCCGTGGCGGCGGCGAGCACACCGTCAACATCATGCGCTGCTACTGACGGGCAGAAGCGCCGAAGCGCGATGAGATTCAGATGAATCATCATCGCGCCGCAGCTTTGACCATGATCTTCTCGGTAAACCGCTGCACACCTGACGCGGCCGTCCGGACCCGGGGGAGGCTGCATTGGATCGCTGCGAGGAGCGCTACAGAACGCCCATGGCGGCCGCTTCGTCGCGGTCGGTCTGTCGCCGGCGGACGACTGCCAGTTCGCCGCTACAGATCGTGAACTGGGCGGTGTCCGGACTGATGCCGAGCCGGCCACAGACCTCGCGATTCTCCTCGGCAATGGTCCGCTCGTGCTGCTCTTCGGCAGCCACGCGCGTAGCGGGTCCTGAAATGAATAGTGCGTGCAAGCCGCATGCAACTACCGCCGCCATCAGCAGCGCAAGCGCAAGCGTCGGCCGCGGATATTTTTCGGTTTGCTGTGAAGGATTGGCCCCGAACTTGACCGTGGGCTTAATCGAGGGCTTGGCCCTGCTTCCGAGTTCGCTCATGTAAGGTGCTTTCAACAATGAAAAAAATAAGAGTGTGAGAATCTACGCCACTACGGCAACGACAATGATTTCGACGACGAGAGCGATCGCGATCGTCAGGCTCGCAATCAGGTAGCCACGCCGGTAGCCTGGTTGCTCCAGATTGCCTTGCATATGAAATAGGCCACACAAGCGCTCATTCCCGGCGTCGATTCAGAATCGTGGACCTCTCGAGCCTATGAGACAACCGACCGCAGCGTGCGAAACAGTTTGCGTGCATCTTGCTCCGGCCACTTCTGCGAGAGCTGACGGCTGGGGTTACACGCGGCGCGAGCGGCGAGGCGCTGGTGCTGGCCTTGGCAACAGCTTGCGTATATCGGTGGGATTTCACGGGGGAGCGGCGGATGGAGAGCGCTGAGGTGGCGCGGCTGTTGGGGAGACAGCCGCGAGTCGGGCATGATGACATCGTGCAACATCCCCGCCTCGGCGAGGCGCGGCGGCATTATCTCGACTGCTTCCTGAGGCTCTATGACGGCGAGCCGTTCCTGGTGCGGCTGCTGATCGAGTCGGGCCGGTTCTCGCTCTATCATCTGGCGCTGGTGCTCGAGGCTGCGCAGGATCCTGCGCGGCGCGAGAGCTGGCTCACCATCGGGCTGTTGAAGAAATGGCTCGGCACGCTCGGCATGGCGAGCGGGCGACACGTCGATCACCTCGTCGGCCGGCTCCTGGAAGTCGGCTATCTTGCCTCCGCTCCCTCACCACATGACGGCCGGGTTCGCATCCTGTCCCTCACTGAAAAGGCGCGGGCGCATGATCGAGCCTGGCTTGCGGCCCACTATGCGCCCCTGGAGCTGCTCTATCCCGAGCACGATTATACGGATGTCCTGCGACCGACCGCCGAGTTTCAGGTTCTGCACCGGCGCACGTCGTTAGGTTTTGCGGCGCTCGGTGCGCGGCTCATGCTGTCCGAGCCGCATATGCTGCTGTTCATGAACCATGCGGCCGGCTATCCTGTTCTTGCCGCGCTGCTCCAGGCGGCGCTGCGGGCGGACGAGCGGCATGCGACCGTGGGCTATAGCGATATCGGCGATCGTTTCGGCGTCTCGCACACCCAGGTACGCAAGCTGCTGGTTGCCGCCGAAGACCGGGGCCTGTTGAAGCTGCACGCACGGGGCGGGCAGAAGGTGGAAATCCTTCCCGAGCTGTGGGCCTCGCACGACCGCGGCATCGCCGGTGGCATGTACTATCATGACGTCGTCTTCGTCGCGACCATGAACGCTGCCGGCGCGCTGCGGGGCTAGATGCGGTGATCGCTTCAAGCATGGACCTGCCGGCGGGGATGGCGGTAGAAGTCCGGTGACAGGCCGAGCTGGTTGCTCGGCGAAGCAACGGGAATATCAATCATGGCAGCAGAGAAGGTCGCACTCGTCACCGCGGGCGGCAGCGGCATGGGGGCGGGGGCTGCGCGGCGGCTTGCAGCCGATGGCTTTCACGTCGCGATCCTGTCGTCCTCCGGCAAGGGGGAGGCGCTCGCGGCCGAGCTCGGCGGGTTCGGTGTGACCGGCTCGAACAAGTCCAGTGACGATCTGAAGCGTCTCGTCGACGGCGCGCTTGCCCAATGGGGGCGGATCGACGTGCTTGTCAACAGCGCCGGACACGGCCCGCGCGCGGCCATCACCGAGATCACGGACGAGCAATGGCACACCGGCCTCGACACGTATTTGCTCAACGTCATCCGTCCAACCCGTCTGGTGACGCCGGTGATGGCCGCGCAGAAGGGCGGTGCCATCATCAACATCTCGACCGCTTGGGCATTCGAGCCGAGCGCGATGTTTCCGACCTCGGCAGTGTTCCGCGCCGGCCTCGCGGCGTTCACCAAGATCTTCATCGATACCCATGCGGCCGACAACATCCGCATGAACAACGTGCTGCCGGGCTGGATCGACAGCCTGCCGCAGACCGACGCGCGCCGCGACAGCGTGCCGCTGAAGCGCTACGGCAAGGTCGAGGAGATCGCGGCGACCGTCGCGTTCCTCGCATCCGACGGCGCCGCCTACATCACCGGCCAGAACATTCGCGTCGACGGCGGGCTGACGCGCTCGGTCTGAGGGGCGACGCGTGGAGTCGCGTTCTTGGTTCCTTGTCAGCCGTGCGCGGTCAGCAACCGCGCCAGTGCGGGCAGGATCTTGTAGCGGGCGATCTCGTGCGGATAGTCGCCGCGATTGGCGAGCAGCACGATGCCGATCCGCCTCGATGGCACCAGGCCGATATAGCCGGAGACGTTGTTGAGGCCGCCCGGCTTGTCGACGACGGTGAGATCTGGCAGGTGCACGGTCTCCCAGGCCATGGCTTGTCCGAAGGTAGCTTGTCCGAACTTCTGGCCGGTACGAAAGCTCTCGCGCTGCGTCATCCGCAGCGCCTCGCGCAAGCGCGGATCGACGGCGCGGCCGTCGACGCAAGCCGCAGCGAAGGTGGAGAGGTCACGCACGGACGAGAACATCTGGCCGGTGCCGGGAAAGTCGAAATAGCTCTGCTGGTTGCCAACAGGGCCGATTAAACGACCCTGGTCGGAATAGCCCTGCGCGACGCGCCGCAGCGCAGCCTCGTCCATGATCGCGCGGTTGTCGGACCCGCGCTCCGGAATCGACGTGGCATGCATGCCGAGAGGCGCGAGAATACGGCTCTCGATCAGTCTTGAGATCGGCGTGCGATAGCAGCGCTCGAGCACGAGCTGCAGCAGCACGTAACCGGCATGACTGTAGATGCGCTGCCTGCCGGGTGCGACGCCGGCGGGCGGCGCGAAGGCGTTGAGCATGTCGATGAATTGCGCCTGCGTGTAGGAATCGTTCTGCCAGGGCGGATGATCGGTCGGCAGCAGCAGTCCCGAAGTGTGCGTGGCGAGTTCGCCGACGGTGATTTTGCGAACATACTCACCGCTCAGCTCCGGCAGATAATTCGGCAGCAGATCGTCGGGCCGCAGCTCGCCGCGGAGCGCGCCAAGCGCCACCAGCGTCGCCTCGAACGGTTTTCTCAGAGAGGCGAGATTGAACAGGGTGTCCGGCGTCACGGGCTGTTTGGTGGCGTCGTCGGCAAAACCGTAGCTGAGGAATTCGACATGGCGGCCGGCATAGAGTGCGGCAGCGAGGCCGCCCGGCTGGTCCGGCGTCGCGGTGGGCGCGAGCTCGCTGGCGACGATGTCGCGCATCTGCGCGATCATGTCGGAATCCGCCGCGGCGCGTCTCGGCACGGCCAGTGCTGCCGCAAAGGGAACAAGCGCGGCGCGGGCGAGGGCTCGCCGAGTGATTTGCGATGAGAGGACAACAGGGGGCACGTGCTCTGACTGATCATGCGATGCGCCCCCGGATGACATTTTAACGAGGTGGGTGCCGCGTCCAATTCACGATTGCGCGTGCTGGGTTCCATATCGACTGTCGTAGAAAATACTTAGCTCATAAGCTAACGATTCTTGACGGCGGATCGTGACTTCTCTATAGTTAGCCTCATGGCTAACCAATTGCCCCAACTCGATCAGGTTTTCGCAGCGCTTGCCGATCCGACGCGGCGGGCCATCGTGATGCGGTTGTGCGCCGGCGAGGCCTCGGTCGGCGAACTCGCAGATCCCTTCGACATGGCGCTGCCGAGCTTCATGAAGCACATCCACGTGCTGGAGCAGAGCGGCCTCGTGCAATCGGAGAAATCGGGCCGCGTGCGCACCTGCCGCCTCAGTCCGGACGCGCTCCTCAGCGCCGAAGACTGGTTCCAACACCAGCGCGCGATCTGGGAGGCGCGCCTCGACCGGTTCGAGGCCTATGTGATGAAACTCAAGAAGGAGAGGGCGGCTGCCAAGCGACCGTCCAAAACAGCCGATAAGGCAACGAACAAGACAAGCAAACGGAAAGGCGCCTGACGATGACGAATTCTGCTAATGCCGCCCTGTCGCAATGGTCGATGGACCGCGAGATCGTGATGTCGCGCGTGATCGACGCGCCGCGCGACCTGGTGTTCGAGGCGTGGTCCGATCCCAAACACCTGCCGCATTGGTTCGGGCCGAAGGGCTTCAAGATCGAGACCTTCGAAATCGACGTGCGCGTCGGCGGGGTCTGGCGCTTCAACATGGTCGGGCCTGACGGTACGGTGTATCCGAACCGCATGCGCTTCCGCCGCATCGAGCGGCCGTCGTTGATGGAGATGGATCATGGCGTCGACCAGGACGACGATCCCGGCATGTTCCGCTTCACCATCACCTTTGCCGAGCAGGCCAACGGCAAGACCGTGCTGATGATGCGGCAGCTCGCAGCGAGCACCGAGCAGCGCGACGGCATGATCGGCTTCGGCGCCGTGGAATACGGCTACCAGACGCTCGACAAGCTTGCCGCCTATGTGACGGCAATGAAGCGGTGACGTAAGCATCCACGTTTTCGTGGAAGCGGCACCGGCGAGGGAGGGTCTCGCCGGGGTCGCTCTTGCGCTGCGTCCGCGAACGGAGCGCGGCTGGTACGTTCGCTAACGGCGCACATTGCCGTTGGAGGGAGGCGTCATCTCGTTGCGCATGCCGGGAGGGCTGGAGGCGCCTTGTCCGCCGCGCTCGACATGCGTGATGCCGCCGCCGCCGCTACCGGCTGCGCCACCTGCGCCCGCGCCACCGTTACCAGATGCGCCACCTGCGCTCGCGCCGCCCGCACCTGCGCCCGCACCGCCGGCGCCAGCACCACCGGCTCCAGCACCTGCGCCAGCACCGCCACCGGCACCACCACCACCGCCCGCACCTTGCGCGAACGCTGCGCCAACCGAGGCTCCGGCCAGCACCGCCGCCGTGAAGATCGTCAGAACTGTCTTACGCATATCTTTGCTCCTTGAGATTTCGTAGACGACCCAGTCATCAATCGTGCTCGTTCCAGAACGGGCACAACCTTGCGATGAGGCCGCACCTGCGCAGAACCGCGGGGCGCGTGCGGCGTTCCTGCTGCCCCGAAGCTGTCTGACGTTCCGCTATCGCAGGTTAGCGCCGGGTCCTGCGCCGGAACACGCGCGACTCCTGCGGCGAATCGATCTGGTCCCCTTAGGAACGATCACCGGGAGGAGGCGGTTTGCGGCAACGAGGCCAGTCAAGATGGAGGACCGGAAAATGGCTAATGCAGCCCGCGATACATTCGTTGTCGGACTACGCAACGCGCATGCGATGGAAGTGCAGGCACGAGAGTTGATGGAGCGCCAGTCGGAACGGCTGGACGAATACCCGGAAGTGAAGGCGAAGGTTGCCGCCCACCTCCAGGAGACCAATGAGCAGCTGAAGCGGCTGGAGAGGTGTCTTGAAGCCTGCGGCGAGAGCACCTCCAGCCTGAAGGACACGACGCAGTCGATGATGGCCAACATGCAGGCGATGGCGCATGCGATGGCCGGCGATGAGATCCTCAAGAACACCTTCGCCAACAACGCCTTCGAGAATTTCGAGATCGCGGCCTACAAGTCGCTGATCGCGCTCTGCGGCGCGGCCGGCGTCGCCGAAGCCAAGGAGCCGCTCGAGGCGTCCTTGAAGGAGGAGCAGCGGATGGCGTCCTGGATCGATTCCAATGTCGAGAAGGTGACGATGGAGTTCCTCAGTCACCAGCGCCAGGCAGCGTAGCTTCCACGCGATTGTATCGCCTGTACCAACCACCGGCGCCCGGAACCGCCGGTGGTTTTTCACATCCTGGTGCAGCGACGTGCTTTAACTAGCGACCTCGTTGCTGAGAAGGCACGGCGACCTCGTCGAACCGCTCGGCGAGGGTGTCGAGGGCGCTACGCATGGCCGGTCCCTGCATCGCGGCGCCGTGGCCCGTGATCACGATCTCCGGTGCGAGTGCAGCAAGTTCGCGCACCGAGGCTTTCGCGCTTGCCCAACCCGGCGTGAAGTACATCGGGGGCCCGTGCATCTCCGGCGTCTGCGTCACCGCCGCATAGACCGATTCCTGCCGCGTCGTGATAAACGCATCGCCGGCGATCAGCACGCGATCGCGCTCGCGCCACAGCGAGACGTGGCCCGGCGTATGACCGGGCGTGTGAATCCACCGCCAGTCCTGCATGAACGGCACGCTGTGATCTGCGGGGAGATCGTAGAGCCGTGATGCGACATTGACCGGGCTGGTCGGAAACAGCGGCGAGAGCAGCGCCAGTAGTCCGCCGCCGACGCCGGGATTGGCCGGTGGATAGGATCGGGTGCCGTCGAGATAAGGATGCTCGGCGTGATGGGAATAGACGGGTACGTCCCACTGGTTCGCCAGGGTTTCCAGCGCGCCGACATGATCGAAATGCGCATGTGTCATGATGATGCAGGCCGGGCGGCCATGTCCGCCGAACCGTGCGCCGGCGGCGGAGCGGATGGCACGCGCAGATCCGGGAATTCCCGCATCCACCAGGACCCAATTGCCGTCGCCGGCGCCCTCGAAGCCGACGAAGACCACGTTGACGATGGCGAGCTGGCGATAGGCGACGTCGGCGACGATCTGCCGCGTCTCGTCGTTGCGGTCGAGGTCGAATTCGGGGTGCTCGGCTGCCGCCGCGGAGGGGAGAGGAATCTGCGCCATGTCGATCCGATTAATCCAATTCTCGGTTGTCGTTCTCTATCGTTCGATAGTGCCGATGCGGCGGATCTTCTGTTGGAGTAGCAGCACCCCGTAGAGCAGCGCCTCCGCAGTCGGCGGACAGCCCGGGACATAGATGTCGACCGGCACGACCCGGTCGCAGCCGCGCACGACGGAATAGGAGTAATGATAGTAGCCGCCGCCGTTGGCGCAGGACCCCATCGAGATGACGTAGCGCGGCTCCGGCATCTGGTCGTAGATTTTGCGGAACGCGGGGGCCATCTTGTTGGTCAGGGTGCCAGCGACGATGATCACGTCGGACTGCCGCGGCGAAGCCCGGGGCGCGAAGCCGAACCGTTCGGCGTCATAGCGCGGCATCGACATCTGCATCATCTCGACGGCGCAACAGGCCAGACCGAACGTCATCCACATCAGCGATCCCGTCCGGGCCCATGTGATCAATTCCTCGGCGGTGGCGGTGAAGAACCCCTTGTCCGAGAGGTCGTCACGGATCTGCATGAAATAGGGATCGGATGAATTGACCGGCTGTCCCTGGCCAGGACGCTGAATGGACACATTGCCGGCGGGTCGAGAAGCATCGATCATCAGTCGTCTTCCGCTCGTTGGGCGCAACTTCGCGAAGTGGTTGCAACCTGCTGAGAACCGCCTGTCGCGGCCCGGCGTTCCTGCCGCCGAGGATCTGTTTGCCGTTTTGCTATCGCAGGTTAGCGCAGAATCCTGCCGTCGGAACACACGTGGGTTCGAGGCGCGACGCGCTCACCTCCCGGAGGAACGATAGGGGCACTCAGGCTTTGGCCGTGATGGCGCACATTATCTTCAGTGACTATCGCAGCCCCGCCGCCGAGCAGGCTTACGAAATCGCCTGGGACTTTCTCGCGCGGACCGGCGCCATCCGCGATGAATTCGAGGCCTGCGTGTTCCTGGCGCAGCGCATCACCATGATGGTGGAAGAAGGCCAGACCCACCGCATCCGGATGGCCAACCGGGCCATCTGTGAATACCAGCGCCATCTCGAGGAGTCCGACAGTCTCATCCGGAGTGGCGGCCGCCGCGCCGAAGGGCAGTGAGCGCCGGACCGGGCATGAAGCCCGCTTGCCTCACTCTTTCGCCTCGTCCGACACGATGTCCCCAAGCTTCTGCCAGTGCAAACCGTCGAACTGCACCATCTGGAATTGCTTGATGACGCGATAGTCGGTGGGCGTCGTCGTGACGGAGATACCCGGCAGGGGCAGGTCGAGTGCGACGTCCTTGAGATTGGAGGCCTGCCGCATCACGTTCTCGCGGGTGAGGTCATCGCCGCATTGCTTCAGCACCTGAACCAAGAGCTGCGCGGTGATGTAGCCGTAGACGTTCAGGTTCGAATCCTTGTCGCCGTCGGGATAGTACTTGGTCATGAAGGCGAGATAGCGCTTCATGCCGGGATCGTCCTTCCATTCCGGGTCGGCAGCATCCTTGACGTAGCCGACGCTGACGATGCCTTTGGCGTTGTCGAGACCGGCCGGCTTCAGCACGGCGCTGACGGAGGACGCGTTGATGTCGATGATGTGCAGCGGCTTCCAGCCGATCTCGGCGACCTTCTTGATGGCCTGCGCCGCCTGCTTCGGCGTCGTGGCGCTGAACAGCACGTCGGCGCCGGCATCCTTCAGCCGCAGGATCTGCGAGTCGATGGTCGGCTCGGTGATCTCGTAGGACGTCTCGGCGACGATCATCTTCGCCTTGTCGCCGAGGCCGGCCTTGAGACCGGCGAGATAGTCCTTACCGAGGTCGTCGTTCTGGTAGAGCACGCCGATCTTCGCGTTTGGATGGTTCTTCAACAAATACTGCGCGTAGATCCGTCCCTCGACCAGATAGGAGGGGTTGAAGCCCATGGTCCAGGGAAAGTTCTTGGGATCGGTGAATCGCGCCGCGCCGGTGGCCGCGAAGAGCTGCGGGATCTTCTTGGCGTTGAGATATTTTTGCACGGCGACATTCGGCGCGGTGCCGATGATCTGGAACGTCAGCAGCACCTCGTCGCTTTCGACCAGCTTTCGCACCTGCTCCACGGTCTTCGGTGGTGAATAGGCATCGTCGTACTGGATCAGCTGGATCTTGCGGCCGTTTACGCCACCCTGCTCGTTGATCATACTCATGTAGGCGGCCTGGGTCTTGCCTATCACCGCATAGGACGAGGCAGGACCGCTGAGCGGTACGGTCTGGCCGACCTTGATCTCGATATCGGAGGCGCCGGGATCGTATTTCTTCTGCGCGTGGGCTTGCGCGATCATCATCAGCAGCGCCAGCGCGGAGGCCGCGGCGCGTTCAAGAAGTCGTTGCTTCATTTCCATTCCCTGTTGTTGGCAGTCATTCGCCCTTGAGCCCGGCGTCGTGGATCACCTTGGTCCACTTCTGCGTCTCGCTGTCGATGAACTGGCCGAATTCGGCGGCGCTGGCGGCGCGAACCTCCAGCCCCTGAGCGGTCAGCTTGTCCTTGATCCCAGGGTCGGCGAGGGCGCGCAGGACCTCGGTCTGGAACCTGTCGATGATCGCGCGCGGCGTCGTGGCCGGAGCCATGAAGCCGTACCAGCCGGCGGCGGCGACGTTGGGAAAACCCTGCTCGCGCAGTGTCGGCGCCCGTGGATAGAGCGGGCTACGCTCCGCGGATGCGACGCCGAGCACGACGAACTTGCCGCTCTGGATATAGGGCAATGCGGTCGGCAGCGCCGTCAGCGTGGCATCTACGCGGCCTGCGAGCAGCTCGGTGTACGAAGCTGCGTCGCCACGGAACGGGATATTGAGGCCCTTCACGCCGGCATCGCGAAACAGCAGCTCGCCCGCCAGATGCGGCTGCGAGCCGGCGCCGGGCGAGGCGAAGGTCAGTCCGTCCGACTTGGATTTGCCGTAGGTGATCAGCTCGGGGAGCGTCTTGAACGGCGCGTCGGCGCTGATGATGAGAAAGAGCGGTGCGACAACCGCCATGGCGACCGGTTGAAGATCCTTGCGCTCATAGGTCAGCTTGCCGAACAGCGCTTCCGCCGTGGCGTAGGGCGCCGCCACGTAGAGAAAGGTGTAGCCGTCGCCGGGCGCATGGGCGACCGTATCATTGGCAATGCGCGTGCCGGCGCCCGGTTTGTTCTCGACGATGAACTGTTGATGCAGATTGCGGCCGAACTCCTCGGCCAGCAGGCGCAGAGAGATGTCGTTGGAGCCGCCGGGTCCGTAGGGCGAGATCAGCCGTACCAGGCGTGACGGCCAGGCGTCCTCAGCTCGTGCGGCGAATGGGACGGTGGATGAGAGCGCGGCTCCTAGCAATGTCCGGCGCGTGACGGTCATGGTGGCCTCCCGGGCATGGAGCGCCGTTGTTTTTGGTCATCGATTGGCGCTCTTCTTGTTTGGTCTTCGCGTATCGATCGCAGGCTCGGCGGCATGGACCACCGCGCGGATGCTGTCGGCGAGCGCTGCGATCCGCGGCCCGATCTCGCCTTCCAGTTGGCCGGGCTGGAGCCGGAACGCAGGGATGCCGCAATTGATCGAGAACGACTGCTTTGCCTCGCCGGCGTGAAACAGCGGTGCGGCAACGGCATGGATCGAGCCGATATATTCGCCCCAGCAGGTGCAGAAACCGCGATTGGCACATTGAACGAGGCCGGCGCGGTACTTGTCCTGGAAAGCGGCCCACAGCTCGCCGTCTTCGGCGGCGATACGCCGTTCAAGCCGGGCGGCCTCTGCGGCCGGCAACGTCGCTGCCGCGGCCCGGCCCATGGCGGTCATCACCACCGGAATGGGCATGCCGATGTCGGGCGCGTGGGGGCCGACATCGCCGGAGCGCGCAGTCTCGACATAGATCATCGAGGTCGCGTCGAGCAGGCCGATCGAGACGGTGCCGCGGACACTCTGCGCCAGCTCCTGCATCATGGGCCGCGCGATCTGGCGGAACTGCATGCCGGCGAGCAGCGGGTGTGCCATCCGCAGGGCGCGGGCGCCGACCTGGTACTTCGCGCGCCCGGCGTCGTAGCGGAGGTAACCAAGCTCGGCCAGCGTGTGCGTCAAGCGCGCCACCGTCGGTCTTGGAATGCCCGTCAGCGTCGACAGCTCCATGTTGCCGAGCAACGTGCTTCCCGCCTTGAAAGCCTCGAGCACAACGAGTCCTTTGGCGAGTGTCGTGGCGAAGGCCGCATCATCGCCGCTCTCCGCCAGCACCGCGGCAGCGGAGGAGGGATGAGGCGGTTTGGAGGAAGCAGCAGCCATCCCTGTCGTATCGGACGGATCGGCTCATCCTGTCCAATAAATTCGTAGCTATGGCAACATTTGTCCAATATGCGGACAAAAAGAATCCGATGACGGCTTCGGCAGAGAACGCTTCGGAACGACCCACAGCACGGATTTTTGTCGTGATTCCCTGGCTTCTTGTGACAGGATTGTTACGCCGAGATGTCAGGTCGATTACAGGGAGCTCATCATGTTGCGGTGGCAGGCACGATCAAATCCCCTCGCGTGGTGGTGGGGGTCCCTGACGCTGGTCAGCGCTGCCAATATCCTCGTCTGGTTCATGCTGTACCGCGAGTTCTATCCGAGCGTAGCCGGCAGCGTCGGGGGCGGCTCGGATATCGGCCTGATGTTCCTGCTCTGCGCGGCCTACGTGTTCGGCTGTGCCTTCCGCTCGGTGCTGCCGCGCGCCGACGTGCAGCGCATCTGCCTGTTCGACACCTGGCTGTCGAGCGTGTTCGTCGGCCGCACGGTTGCGACCATCGCCGAGGTCTGCTTCGCCGCGCAATGGGCGATCATCCTGCACCAGCTCGGCAAGATGACCGGTGCGGAGACGGCGGTGAACATCGCGCTCGTGATCGTGCCTGTTATCGTCATCGCCGAGTGCTTCTCCTGGTATGCAGTGGTGACGACCAACTTCCTCTACAATGCGATCGAGAACTCGCTGTGGGCGGTGACGTTCTTCCTTGCCGGCATCGCGCTGTGCCGGTTGATGCCGGAATTCCAGGGCGTGGTGCGCTGGGCATTGATGTCAGGCATCGTCGGCATCGCCTGCTTCCTCGCCTTCCTCGTCACCGTCGACGTGCCGATGTATCTCAGCCGCTGGCGGGCAGGGCATGAAGAAGGCAACAGGTTGCTCGGCTTCCTCGAAGGCCTGCATGACGTCTCGACGCGATGGGTGGTGACCCACGACATCGCGCACTGGAAGGGCGAACTGACCTGGATGTTCCTGTATTTCAGCGCCGCCGTCTGGTCGAGCCTCGCGCTCTGCGCGCTCTACGCCATGGAAGGCTATCTCACGCGCTATCTCGCCTGAGGGTCATTTTCCGACCAGGCTGCACCTGCTGCGGTCGAGCGGGCGAAAGGCCTGGTCGGGCGGGATGGTCGCGACCAGCTTGACGAAGTCCCACGGGCCCTTGGATTCCTGCGGTGTCTTGACCTGAACCAGATAGAGGTCGTGCACCATGCGTTGGTCCTCGCGGATGCGGCCGCTCGTCGTATAGGCGTCCGAGACCGGTGTCGCCTTCATCTTCGCCATCACGGTCGCGCTGTCGTCGGAGTCGCTGTCCTTGACGGCCTGCAGATAATGGCGCACGGCGGAATAGACGCCGGCCTGAATCTGCGACGGCATCGCCTTGCGGCGCGCGTAGAACGCATCAGAAAACTTTCGGGCGGCCGGGGAAACATCTTCGAAGAACGAAGTGACGATGAGGTCGCCGCGCGTCGCCTTCAGGCCAACGGCCTCGATGTCGACGTTCTGGAACGACATCGGCACGATCTTCATGCCCTGCTCGGCGAGGCCGAACTCCTCCGCCTGCTTGATGGCGGTGGCGTTGTCGCCGGCGACGTTGATCGCGAGGATCTTGGCGCCCGAGGACTGCGCCTGCAGCAGGAACGATGAATAGTCGGGCGTGCCGAGCTGGGCCTTGACGCTGCCGGCGACCTTGCCGCCGAGCGCCGCGATACGATCACGTGCGGTCGCTTCGATCGAATGGCCGAAAGCATAGTCGCCGGTGATGAAGAACCACGGCTCCTTGCTGGTCTGCATCACGCCGGACACCACGGCTGTCGCGGTCGAATAGGCGTCTTGCGTCCACTGTACGCTCGAGGGCGCGCAGGCCTCGTCGGTAAGCTGATTGGCGCCTGCGCCGGAGACCAGGAAGATCTTGCCGTTGCCGCGCACCAGTTCCTGCACCGCGAGCGCCGCGCCGGAACTGCCGCCGTCCGCGATCGCCTGCACGCCGTCGCTGAACCATTTTCGCGCGAGGGAAGCCGCCAGGTCCGGCTTGTTCTGGTGATCGGCCTGCAGGATTTCGATCGGCTTGCCGTTGATCCTGCCGCCAAACTCCTCCGCCGCCATCTGTGCCGCTTCGACCGAACCGGGCCCCATCGCGGTTGCGAAAATGCCGTTCATGTCGGTGAGCACGCCGATGCGAATGGCGTCGCCCTTGATTTCGGCGCGGGCTGTGCCGGCGAGCGCCAGCGTGATCAGCAGGATGGCGATGGACGTGGTGCGGATGATGGTCATGGCTTTGTCTCAGAGTTGAATAAGGGGGAGGGCGCCGCCGGCATTGCCGCGCGCGGCGATGGGAGGCGCGTCCTAATTGACAATTGTGCAGGCGGGGTCCTGAGGTCCGAAGGCCTGGTCGCCCGGGATCTTCGTCAGGATCTTGTAATAGTCCCAGGGGTATTTCGATTCCTCGGGGCTCTTGACCTCGGCAAGCCAGAGATCGTGCACCATGAGGCCGTCGGCACGGAGCTTGCCGCCATGCCCGAAGAAGTCGTGGATGGGAATGTCGCGCATCTTGCTTGCGACCTTACCGGGATTGTCCGTTCCGACAGCCTTGACGGAATTGAGATAGTGCGTGACGGCCGAATACACGCCAGCCTGCCACATCGTCGGCATACGCTGCATCTTGGCAAAGAATCGCTTTGACCAGGCACGCGTCTGCTCATCCATGTCCCAGTAGAAGGCCGTCGTCAGCAGCAAGCCTTGTGCGCTCTGCAATCCAAGCGCGTCGATGTCGGTGATCAGCGCAAGCAAGGCAGCCATCTGCTGTCCACCTTGAAACAGGCCGAACTCACCGCCGGTCTTGATCTCGTTCACGTTGTTCGGTGGGCCGCCGGCTATGCCGATGATCTTCGCCCTTGAGGCTTGCGCCTGAAGCACGAAAGACGACATGTCGGTGGTCCCGAATGGCGGCCGGGCCGAGCCAAGCACCTTGCCGCCCTCGCGCTTGATCACGGCGGCGGCATCACGCTCCAGCGCGTGGCCGAACGCGATATCGTCAGTGAGGAAGTACCAGGCATCGCCGCCGCGCTTGACCACTTCCTGGGCCGTGCCGACGGCGAGTGCATGCGTGTCGAACACCCACTGCATGGTGTAGGGCGAACAGAACTTGCCGTGAAAGTCCGCCGTTCCGGTCGCCGTGACGATGAGCAGCTTCTTCTTCTCGCTCGCGACGGTCTGTACGGCGAGCCCCACCGCCGACACGGGCACATCGACAATGAGGTCGACCTGTTCGGTGTCATACCATCGCCGCGCGATGGCGGTGCCGATGTCCGGCTTGATCTGATGGTCGCCGACGATCAGCTGGATTGGCTTGCCCAACACGCTGCCGCCGAAATCGTCGATGGCCATTTGAGCTGCGGTCACCGAGCCTTGCCCCGTCGGGGTCGAGGAAGGACCCGTCATGTCCGACAACACGCCGATCTTGACTACATCGTCCGAGATCTGGGCCTGTGCGGCTGTCGCAGCCAGAATGAGCGCAGTCGCGGCAAGTGCGCGGACTAAGCCGTACATGGTGTTTCCTCCCCTGGCGTTTCCCGATGTTGTTATTGTTTTGATCGATGGCTCGCGGTGGTCAGGCCGCCTCGGCGATGACCTTGTTTCGAAGCGTTCCGATGCCGGAGATTTCGACTTCGACGGTGTCGCCGGGGCGCATCCACAGAGGCGGTGTGCGCTTGGCGCCGACGCCGCCGGGCGTACCCGTGACGATGACGTCGCCCGGCACGAGCGGGCAGATCGTCGAGATGTAGGCGATCAGGTCGGGGATGCCTGTGATCAGCAGATCGGTCGTGGTGTCCTGCACGACCGTGCCGTTGAGGCGCGTCTGCAAGGTCAGCTTCGAGGGATCGGGGATCTCGTCTGATGTCACCAGCCACGGGCCGAAGCTGCCGCTCTCCGCAAAGGTCTTGCCGGAGAGGAATTGGCTGGTGTGGCGCTGCCAGTCGCGAATGCTGCCTTCGTTATAGCAGGCATAGCCGGCGATATGGTCGAGCGCGCCGCTCGCAGGTATGTGGCGGCCCTGCTTGCCGATGATGAGTGCGAGCTCACCCTCATAGTCGAAATCGTCGCTCACATCAGGCTTCACGATCGGCTGGAGATGGCCGACCTGGCTACAGGGAAAGCGGACGAACAGTGCCGGCTTCTCGGTGACGGTACGCCCCGTCTCGGCGACGTGGTCGCGATAGTTGAGACCGACGCAGATGATCTTGCCGGGGTCGGGGATGACGGGCGCAAAGCTGATCGCTTCGAGCGGATGATCGGGGGCTGTGGATGCGACCAGCTTTGCGGCCTCGGCCATGCGACCGGTTTCGAGCAATTGCCGCAGCGTGGTGCAGGGCGCCATGCGGGTGCCGAGATCGACGACGCCATTGTCCTTGACTGCGCCGAAGGAGGCGTGACCGTTGGCGATGAAAGAAAGCAGCTTCATTGGATATCCCTAAAGAACGTTCGGTCAGGCCGCGGACGGCACGTGGGTGGGAGGCGTGATGGCGGCGATGAGCCGGTCGAGCTCGGCATCGTTGCGGGCGGTGGCGCGGACGTAGCGGTCGGGGCGAACCAGCGCCGCGATGAGACCATGCTCGTGCAGCCAGGACCCGACACCTTCGGCATCGTCGCTGGTGAGAATATTGATCCCCGCCTGCGAGAGCCCGGGACGCGCTGCGCTGTCCGCGAGCAGGACATGGCTGTAGCCGATCCGGTCATCGCTGCGGTTGCCGTCCTTCAGCACGAACTGTGGCGCGAGATGTCCGGCGAGGGGCAGGTCGCCGAGCGCGAGCCCGGGGCCGAGCAGGGGCTTCTTGACGTCGAGTTTGACCGGCGCATTCTCGCGCGCCTCTCCGGCGGCGAGGCCGGCCTCGATCGCCTTGGTATTGATGACACCGCCGAGGCGAATGGCGAGCTCGATGAACTCGCGCACGTGCGGCAGCCGTTCGCTCTGGTAGGTGTCGAGCAGGTCAGCCGTGGCGTCGCCGCGAATGATCGCGGCCAGCTTCCAAGCGAGATTGGCAGCATCGCGGATGCCGGCGCACATGCCCTGGCCGAGGAAGGGCGGGGTTTGATGCGCGGAATCGCCAGCGAGCAGCAGCCGGCCGCTGCGCCAGTGCTGCGCGATTGCGGAATGAAATGTGTAGACCGCCGCGCGCTCGAGCTCGGCATCCTCAGGCGTGATCCAGCGCGACAACAATTCCCAGACCTTGGCGGGCTGTGCGACGTCATTCGAATCTTCGTCCGGGCGAACCGTGATCTCCCAACGCCGGCGCGTGCCGGTGCCGCGGACATAAGTCGCCGGCCGGCTGGGATCGCAATGCTGGAGGCTGTAGTCACCGAGATCGTCGCGCGCGCGCTTGAGGAGGACGTCGATGACCAGCCAGCGCTCGTGGAAGCCGAGGTCGTCCATGGCGGAGCCGATGAAGCGGCGAACCAGAGACCGTGCGCCATCGCAGCCGATCACATAACGGGCGTGGACTTCGCTGAGCTTGCCGTTGGAGAGATCCTCGTAGCGGACGCGCACGCCGGTCTCGTCCTGATCCAGCGCGAACACGTCGCAGCGGTTGCGCAAGGTGACGTGCGGCCAGCGCGCGAGGCCGGAAATCAGCACGTCCTCGAGATCGGGCTGGTGGAAGCGATAGCTCAGATTCCAGCCCATCGGCGTCGGGGTCTGCGGCCGCGACCAGTCCAGCAGCATCTTGCCGGCGGCGTCGAGGAACAGCATGCCGGGGCTGAGGATGACCTGCGTCAGGATCGCATCGGCAAGTCCGATGGTCTGGAACACCCGCATGCATTCGTCGTCAAAATGCACCGCGCGGGGCAGATGATAGGTCCGCGCCTCGCGCTCCAGCACCAGCGTCCGCACGCCGCACAGGCCGAGCAGATTGGCGAGTGTGGCGCCGACCGGGCCGCGGCCGACGATCACGACATCAAACTCTTCATAGGCGGATTTATCTTGCATGGGGCTATCTCTTCCCCATCAAGCGCCGCGGCATCAACGCCGCCGGCAGAAGTGTCCGCCCAGCGGACGGTCTCCTATGCCTCGACTGGAATGGCCGCCGCCGCCTCCTGAAGCTGACGGACGAATTGCGCCGTGGCTTCCTCGATCCGCAGCGCTGACCGGATCCAGATGATCGAGATGCAGCCGAACACGGTTCCATCGCGAACTATCGGCACTGCGATCGAAGCCGTCTTTGGATTATATTCGCCCTCGCTGCGGATGGCATAACCGCGCGCCTGCGTTTCCGCGATCATCTGATCGAAGCGGCCCTGGTCAAGGAAAGGGCGGTCGTCGGCCTCGTCGATGCGGCGGAGATGGCTGACGATGAGGTCGCGCTCGCGCGCTGGGCAGGCGGCGAGATAGGCGCGGCCGGCGGAGGTCCGGAGCATCGGCAGGCGTTTGCCGATCATGCCGCGGTCGATCGAGAGCGGGCTGCGCGAATGGGTGGTCTCCTGCACGACCATCGCGGCGTTCTCGTAAGTGGAGAGGTCGACCGGCCAGACCAGGCTCTTGCTGAGCTCGGCAAGATGAGGCGCGGCGGCCTGGCAGATCACCACGCCGGGGTCATAGCCATCGCCTAGGCTGAGGGCGAGCCGGGTGACGCGAAAGCGATCGTCGCTGGCGCTGCGGGCGACATAGCCGAGCTCCTCCAGCGTTTCGAGCAGACGATAGACGGTCGGGCGGGGCAGGTCGAGCGCGCGGGCAACGTCGCCGGCGCGGATGCCGCCGGAGCGGTTGACCTCCTGCAGCACGTCCAGCCCGCGCTTGAAGGCGCGAACGCCCTCCGACTGTCGGGGCTTTCCGGTCCGCGTCCGCTCCTTGGACACTTCGTATTTCCTCCCTTGTGGCCGCCAGCCTCGCTATTATCGTCCTTGCGAACGCGAAGCGCTTGCGAGACGCCACCGTAAGAGCGCGCGCGACCGGTATCAAGTTCGCCCATACTGCGGCGAGCGCGATGCCTCCGGGAGGACATCGATGGAAATCACTGCGCTCGGCTATATCGGGATCAATTCGTCGCAACTGGATCAGTGGGGCCGGATGGCGACCGGGCTGCTCGGCATGCAGCAGGTCGATCGCGGCGGCAAGATGCGCGCCTTCCGCATGGACGATCGCAAGCAGCGCCTGATCGTGGACGGCAGCAGCGATGCCGGCCTTGCGGTGATGGGTTGGGAAGTGCCTTCGTCGACCGAGCTCGACCAACTCGCCGGACGGCTGGAGGGGCATGGTGTGAAGGTGACGCGCGGATCACGGGCGCTGGCCGACGAGCGGCACGTCTCCGAGCTGATCATCTTCGCGGACCCCGCCGGCAACCGGCTGGAGGCCTTCTGCAAGCCCGAGCTTGCGACCGAGCCGTTCAAGCCGGGGCGCCCGATCTCGGGATTTCGCACCGGGGCGCTCGGCATGGGCCATGTCGTGCTCAATGTGGAGGACGTCGAGCCGCTGTTGCCGTTCTATCGCGATGTGCTCGGCTTTCACGTCTCCGATTTCGGCCTGAAGCCATACGGGCTCTATTTCTTCCACGTCAACGGTCGCCACCATTCCTTTGCGATGGTGGGTTCGGGCCGCAGGGCGATGCATCATTTCATGGTCGAGCTCGGCAGCCTCGATGATGTCGGGCAGGGCTACGATCTCGCGCAGCTGGAAGATGGCCGCATTGCCTACACGCTCGGCCGGCACACCAACGACCACATGACCTCGTTCTACGTGAACACGCCGTCCGGCTTCTTCATCGAATATGGCTGGGGTGGGCGCGTGATCGATCCCGAGACGTGGCAGCCGCACGAGACGTTCGACGGCCCGTCGCTGTGGGGGCACGAGCGTCTCTCCATGCCGGAAGAGCAGCGCAAGCGCCTGCGCGACATGCGGCTCGATGCTGCGGCCCGCGGCGTTCGCGTCCCCGATCCGCGCGTGCCACCGCTGAACTGCGCGTGGCTGGACCAAGTGATCGCGCGCGAATGATCCGCGGTCACGCCGCGGGAAGCTGATACCCAAGGAAACGACGATATGCTCAAAACGCTCCTGAGGGCAGGCCTTTTGCTGCTCGCGTTCGGCACGGCCGCCTCGGCCGAACCGATCAAGGTGACGCTGCTCGGCACCGGCGTGCCGACGCCGCGACCGACCAGCTTCAGCGCCTCGACTCTGGTGGAAGCGGGGAACGAAAAACTGCTGTTCGATCTCGGCCGCGGCTCGACCGTGCAGCTCTACAAGCTGAAGATTCCCCTCGGAGCGATCACCGCCAGCTTCCTCACGCATCTGCATTCCGACCACATCGTCGGGCTTCCAGATATGTGGCTGACCGGCTGGCTCGCTACGCCTTGGGCCTCGCGCAAGGCACCGATGAAGCTGTTCGGGCCGAAGGGCACCGTCGCAATGACGCAGAACCTGACCAAAGCTTTCGCCGACGACATCCGCATCCGCATTGATGACGAGCATCTTGACCCAAAGGCCGTCGAATTCGCGGCCAAGGATATCGAGCCGGGTCTGGTGTACGACAACAACGGCGTCAAGGTCACCGCGATCGAGGTCAATCACGGCGAGAAGATCAAGCCGTCGTTCGGCTATGTCGTCGAGTATGATGGTCACAAGGTCGTGCTCTCGGGCGACACGAAATACGACGAGCGCATCGCCAAGGCGGCCGAAGGAGCGGATCTGTTGATTCACGAAGTCGCGGTCATCGAGCCGGAGCTGCTGGTCAAGAATCCGGTCTACAAGGACATCCAGGCCCATCACACCTCGCCCGAGGAGGCGGGCCGCATCTTCGCATCAGCCAAGCCCAAGCTTGCGGTCTATTCCCACATCGTGTTCGGCACGGTGAAGCCAGGACCTGATATTCCCGAGCAGCCGCTCATCGACCGCACGCGGACGGTCTACAGCGGGCCGCTGCTGGTTGGGCGCGACATGATGTCGTTCAGGATCGGCGACACGGTGGAGGCGTTCGCGCCCGATGGCGCCAAGCTTGCGCCGTAATGCAGGCGATCAGGCCTCGCCGAGATCGAGCTGCGTCAAAATTCCCTGACGCAGCGCCAGCCGGACCAGCTCGATGTCGGAGCCGACGCCGAGCTTGTCCTTGATCAGCGAGTGCAGATTTGCCACCGTCTTCGGGCTGACGTGCAGCGTCTCGGCGATCTCTTCCGTCGTGTTTTCGGCGAGCAGCAGCCGCAGCACCTCGAATTCGCGCGGCGTGAGCACGTCGGCGGCTGAGCTTTCGCCGTTGATCCGGCTCAGCGCCAGCTCGTGGTCGATGTCCGGGCTAATGGCGATCTTCCCGGCGAGCACGTCCATCACCGCGCGCACCAAGGTCTCGGGCGGGCTGGTCTTGGTGACATAGCCTCGCGCACCGGCACGGATCGCCTGCATGGCGAAACCGGCATTCTCATGCATGGTGAAGACGAGGATCTTTGCCGCCTTGTCCCATTGCCGGATACGCCTGACGGCTTCGACGCCGCCAATGCCGGGCATGCTGAGATCCATGATGACGAGGTCAGGGGCCTCGGATTTGTACAGACGGTAGGCTTCTGCGCCGTCGCCGGCTTCGGCGATGACGCGCAGGCCCGGCTGCTTCTGGAGCACGGACCGATAGCCTTCGCGAACAACCGAATGGTCGTCGACCAGCAGGATGGTCGCGGTCATGCCGCGTGCTCCAGCGCGTGCGGCGTGGCGGTTGCGAGCGGAATGACGACGCGCAGCGCCGAACCGCCGTTGGGACCGGCCTCGAAGCTCAATCGCCCGCGCAGGGCCGCGACGCGTTCGCGCATGCCGAGCAGGCCCATGCCGGATTTCGCGGCGGGATCGTGCGAGCGTCCGTCATCGTCGATCGCGAGCGCGATTTCGTCGGCATGCATCGCGAGTTCGAGATTGACCCTGGTGGCACCGGCATGCTTGGCGGCGTTGGTGAGCGCTTCCTGCACGATGCGGTAGATGTTGGCGCTGATCGTGGCCGGCAGGGTCTCGAACGTGCCGTCGAAGCGGATCGTATAGCGGGTCTCGCCGCGGCTGCGCCCGTTCCACCCCGCCACGAGACCTTCGAGACTGGCAACGAGGCCGAGCTCCTCGACATCGGGCGGGCGCAGCCGGAATAGGGCGCCGCGCAGCGTCTCCATCATGCCTGTCGCGGTGCGCGCGATGCCGTCGCATTCGCCGAGCAGAGATGGGCAATCTTGCGCGGCGGTCTGGCGAGCGGAGGAGGCGAGCGCTCGGATCGCGGCCAATGACTGCCCGAACTCGTCGTGCAGCTCGCGGGCCAGATGGCGGCGCTCCTCGTCCTGGAGCGCGATCAGTTTCCGCGTCAGCTCGGCGCGTTCTGCGAGCGCGGTATCGAGGCTCTCGGCGAGATGGTTGAAGACATCGCGAACCGCGGAAAGCTCGGCGAGATCGAACGGCGGCAGCCGGGCGGTGAGATCGCCAGCGGCAATCTGCTCGAGCCCGGATCTGATCATCCGTGTCGGGCGCAGCGCGCGCGCCAGCGCGGCATAGACCAGCACGCACAACAGCGGCAGGGCGATGGTGAGCGCCAGCATCAGACGGCCGGCCTCGTGCCAAGCCTCCGCCGTCTGCACCGCAGGGTCGACCGAGACGACGGCGTCGCCCAGCTTCGTTCCGCGCAGGATCACGGGCCGCGCGGCCTCGCGGCCGGGATCGAACAAACCACGGTAAAATGCCGTGAAGATCTGCGGGGGCGGGTCCTCCGCGACAGGCGCGCCGCTACAGAAGCGCTGGAGCATGTCGCCGCCCGGCCCGCGGAAGGCGAGGCACAGGCCCGGTGTCATCACATAGGCCGATACGGGGTCGAGGTTCGGGAAGTCGGAGCGGGGGCTTGCGGTCCACAGCACCTTGCCCTGCTGCAGCTCCAGGGTTTTCGCCACAATGGCCGCGATGCCGTCGATGCGCGCGTGCGCCGCGCGGTCGGTCGTGACGAGGAAGTAGGCTGATATCGCAGCGAAGCAGGCGGCCGAAATGGCGGCCACGCGCAAGGTCAGGCGGACCTTGAGATCAAATCTTTCGCGGTTCCACATCGGCGGCACCTGAAGCGAACGGAATTGTCGCTCCCCGCATTAAAGGGCAGAACGCTGGCCGCGCAAAGCGGCACGCTTGCCGCAGTGCAACGTCGTGAAATTTTCCCGGTCTCGGCCGGGATGGTAACGGCTGCGGTGCGCGAAGCGTCCGGCTAGCGTCCGGCGTCCGTGATGCGAGGCCCACGATGCGCCGTACTCTTTCGTTGCTGTCGTTCGTTGTTCTTATCGGCGGCGCGCTGAATGGCCGGGCCGCCGCCACTGACACCACCGCCATTGCTCTCGACGACTTCAGTTACACCGATACCTCGGCCGAGCCGGCCGACCAGAGAGCCGCCCATGAGCGACGGCTCCAGGCCTTCATGGTTGCGCTCCGGCGAGACATCGCCGCCGATCCGCGGTACCGGCTTGCGCCGTCGGTGCAGGATGGCGCCGCCTTCAAGGTTATCGGCGGCATCCAGAAGACGAGCACGCTGGTGCAATGGGCCAAGGTCGCCGTGATCGACGTCGGCGCCAGGACGGTCGTGATGGACAAGCTCTACACCTTCCGCGGCGACAACGACGAATCGTGGGAACGCGCCGAGATGTTCGTCTCTCGCGAAATCATGGGCGCGCTGGCGCCGCGTTAGAACGTCAGCTGCACCTTCATCGACTGCGAGCGGTCGCTGGCGAGTTCAAACGCGGCGACCGCGTTCTCGAACCGCATGGTGGCCGTGATCAACGGTTTGACGTCGATCAGGCCGTCGCCCATCAGCCGCACGGCGAGCTCGAATTCGGGATCGAAGCGGAAGGTGCCGCGGAGCTGCAATTCCTTGGCGACGATGGAATTGATCGGCAGCGTCATCTCGCCGCCGAGGCCGAGCTGTACCAGTGTTGCGCCGGGGCGGAGCACGTCGAGCGCGGTGCGGAGCGCAGCCTGGTTACCAGAGGCTTCGAAGAGCGTGTCGAACACGCCCTTGCCGGCGCGCCAGGGCTCGAGCGCGGCGGCATCGGCCGTGACATTGATGGCGTGGCTTGCGCCGAGCTTCCTGGCTGCCGCGAGCGGCGCCTCGGCGATATCGGTCACCACGATCTCGGACGCACCGCCGAAGCGCGAGACCAGGATCATCAGGGCGCCGATCGGACCGCAGCCGGTGATCAGCACGCGCTTGCCGAGCAAGGGGCCGGCCTGCTTGCCGGCATGCAAGCAAACGGCGAGCGGCTCGGCGACGGCGGCTTCCGCCAGCGACAGTTTGTCGGCAATCGGCACGGCCTGTGTGGCATCGACCGTGATGAACTCGCGGAAGCCGCCCTGCACATGGGGAAAGCGCATCGCGCTGCCGAGGAAGCGCATGTCGAGGCACTGGTTGCGCATGCCTTCCTGGCAATGCAGGCACTGGCCGCACGGCTTGCTCGGATTGACCGCAATGCGCGTGCCAGCCTTTACGTTGGTAACCCCGTCACCAACCGCCGCGACCACGCCGGCGATCTCATGCCCCAACGCCATCGGCTGCTGGATTCGGACCACGCCGAAACCGCCGTGATGGTAGTAATGCAGGTCGGAGCCGCAGATGCCGCCGTTGGCAATCTTGACGCGGACCTCGCCCGGGCCTGGCGCAGGATCGGGACAATCGTCGATCCGCAGATCCTTGGGGGCGTGAATGACGACGGCGCGCATGGTCTCGTTCCCTGGTGTTAGCGATCACATCGCGGCGATCATGCCGCCATCGACATAGATGATCTGGCCGTTGACGTAGGTCGAGGCATCCGACGCCAGGAAGATCGCCGCGCCCACCAGTTCGTCCGGCTTGCCCCAGCGCTTGGAGGGGATGCGGCCCATCAGCCAAGTGTTGAATTCGGTGTTGTTGACCAGCGCCTCGTTCATGTCGGTCAGCATGTAGCCCGGGCCGATCGCGTTGGCCTGGATGCCGTGCTGCGCCCATTCCACCGCCATCGAGCGGGTCAGATTCTTGATGCCGCCCTTGGCCGCGGTGTAGGGCGCGATCGTCGGGCGCGCCAGTTCGCTGCCGAGCGAGCCGATATTGATGATCTTGCCGTGCTTGCGCGGGATCATGCGCTTGCCGGCCTCGCGGCCGATCACGAACGCGCTGGTGAGATCGGTCTCGATCACCTTGCGCCATTCGTCGGTGGTGAACTCGACCAGCGGCTTGCGATGCTGGATGCCGGCATTGTTGACGAGGATGTCGACGGCGATGCCCTTCTTGTCGAATTCGTTGAAGGCCGCGACGATCGAGGGCTCGTCGGTGACGTTGAAGGCGGCGCCTTCGGCCTGATGGCCGGCGGCGCGAAACTCGGCGACGGCCTGCTCGACGCGCTTAGGGTCGACGCCATTGATGATGATTTTTGCGCCGGCCTTGGCCAGACCTTCGGCGATTGCGCGGCCGAGCCCGCGGGAGGAGCCGGTCACGAGCGCGGTGCGGCCGGAAAGGTCGAAGAGGGCAGTGCTCATTTCAAAAGATCCTCAAGCGTTGGAGCGGCGCGCGATCAGATCGGAGCGCTCGAATACGGCGGGCAGAAGGTCGACGCCAAGGCCGGGACCTTCCATCGGGAAGACATAACCGTCCTTGATCACGGGCATCGTGGTGACGAGTTCATTGTACCAGCCCTTGTAGAAGGCGCGCACCGATTCCTGGATCAGCGTGTTGGGTTGGCTGAACGACATGTGGATGGCGGCGATGAAGCCGATCGGGCCGATGCAATCATGCGGCGCGAAGGGCCGGTGGTAGGTCTCGGCCATGGCCGCGATCTTGCGGCCTTCGGTGAGGCCGCCGGTCCAGCACAGATCCGCCATCACCACGTGCATGGCGTCGCGGTCGAGCATGTCCTTGTAGGGGAAGCGCGAGCCCAGCGTCTCGCTGGCGCAGACCCAGACGTCGGTCGAGCGGGCATATTCGGCCAGCGCCTGCGGCGAGTTCATACGGATCGGGTCTTCGTACCAGGTCGGCTTGTAGGGCTCGAGAGCGCGGGCGATCTGTTTGGCGGTCGGCAGATTCCACAACGAATGGAGCTCGACCATGATCTCCATCTTGTCGCCGACGGCCTTGCGGATCTTCTCGAACGGCTCGATCGCCTGCTTCATTTGAGCAGCGGTGATGTAGAGTCCTTTGTTTTCCTGGGCCGCGGGATCGAACGGCCAGATCTTCATCGCGCTAATGCCGCTCTCCAGCAGGCTTTCGGCGAGCGCGTCGGCGCGGTTCATGAAGCCGTCGAGGTCTTCGTAGGGCCCTTTGGACGCCCCGAGATTCCAGTTCGAGACCGGGCTGATGTTGGTGGAGCGGACATATTGCGTGCCGGCGCAGGTGTTGTAGATGCGCTGCTTGTCGCGGCAGAGGCCGCCCAGCATCTGGTGCACTGGCTGGCCGCAGACCTTGCCGAACAGGTCCCACAGCGCGATGTCGATGGCGGATGCCGCGCGATATTCGACACCGGTCGAGGACTGCGCCATCGGCAGGTTCAGCATGTCGCGGTGGATGGCTTCTATATGCAGCGGATTACGGCCGAGCAGGCGGCCGGCAAAGGTGTCGTGGATTTGTGCTTCGACTGCGCCGGCACCGTAGAACGTCTCACCGAGGCCGATCAAACCCGTATCTGTGTGAACGCGCACCCAGATGACATTGGAGAATTCCTCGGTTCGCAGCGTCTCGATCCACGTGATCTTCACGGCCTTTCTCCCATCGCAGGCGCGGTGCGCGCGCCTTGTTGTCGTTTTTGCACCGCAACATGTTGCGGGCCGATGCGAGTCTTACGCTCGCTTGTAATATATCACAACATGTTTTAAGGGTGCCACAAATAGGGCGCCACCCAGCAACGAGAGCGCGGGCTGACAGGAGAGGACGACATGGCACGGCGCAAGCGCGCGCTCGAGGTGGTGAGATCAGACGACGACGGCGAGGGCAGGCCCTCGCGGCGCAATCGTCTCAATTTCTTCGAGCTGGCCTATCAGAAGATCGAGGAGCTGCTGGTTCATTGCGAGCTCAAGCCCGGTCAGTTCATGACCATGCTGGAGCTGCAGCAGATCACGGGCTTCGGGCGCACGCCGGTGCACCACGCCGTTAACAGGCTCTCCGCCGACACGCTCATCATCATCCGTCCGCGCCACGGCCTGCATATCGCGCCGATTGATCTCGCGCGCGAGCGCATGCTGCTCGGCCTGCGCCGCGATATGGAGCGTTTTGTCATTCGCCTCGCGGCCGATCGTGCCAGCCTCTCGCATCGCAATCAGGCGCTGCACATCGAGCGGGTGCTGCGCGAGCGCCGCGCCACGTTGAGCCTCGACGAATTCAACAGCATCGACCGGCGCATCGACGCGCTGGTGCTGGAAGCAGCGGGAGAGCCGTTCCTGGTGCATACATTGCGGCCGCTGCACACCCTGTATCGCCGCATCGGCTACATCCACCACCGCTTCATGCCGGGGCAGGCCGATCTGTCAGGAACGATCGATCACCATCTCAGTATTCTCAACGCGGTCGCGAACCGCCGCGTCGAGGATGCCGTGAAGGCGAGCGACGCCCTGATCGACTACATGGACGAGATGTTCACGGGCATGGAGGCGGGGATTGATCCCCGCCTGCTCGATTGCAGCATCGAGCCGCTGCTCGGCGCGTAAAAAATTCTGAAGAGAGGACCAAACATGTCAACGATGGCCGTGCCACAACCGACCGCGAGCGAAGCTGCGGTCCGCTACCTCATCACCAATTACAGTCCCAAGGGCAGCAAGGTCGGCTGGCTGATGATGGCCTCGATCCTGGTCGAGGCCTGGGATCTCTATTCGATCGCCTTCGTGCTGATCTTCATCAAGGAGCAGTACAATCCCGATCCCCTCATGCTCGGCCTTGCCGCGGCTGGCACGCAGGGCGGTGCGCTGATCGGCGCGCTGCTGGGCGGCTGGCTGTCCGACAAGATCGGCCGCCGCGTGATGTTCCTGGTGACGATGGTGATGTTCATCGTGCTGGCGCTGGCGCAGGCCTTCGTCCCCAACGTTATCTGGCTGGTCGTGATCCGCTTCCTGCTCGGCATTCCGCTCGGCTCGGACATCTCGACCGGCTACACCTACATCATGGAATCCATGGCCAAGGGTGAGCGCGAGGTCATGGGCAACCGGTGGCAGTTCATGTTCGCCGTCGGCGAGGTGCTGACCATCGGCGTCATCGTGATCTTCCTGCTGCTCGACATCCATCACGAGACGCTGTGGCGCGTGACGCTCGGCCTCGGTGCGGTGCCGGCGCTGATCATTCTGATCATGCGCCACGACGTGCCGGAGACGGCGGTGTGGCTGGTGCAGAAGGGCCGCTTCCGCGAGGCCAAGCAGGTCGCGCGCGAGATGTTCAACGATGATCTCGCCATGCTGCCGGACCAGGACCAGGTCGTGCCCAAGGTCTCGACCCGTGCCTTCCTCGCCGATCTCAAGAAGGATCCGATCCGCTGGCGCGCCACGATCTACGGCTGGATCGCCTGCTTTGCGCAAGGCAGCGAGTTCTCGACCTTCGCGTTCTATCTGCCGGTGTTGTTCGTGATGGTCGGCGTGTCGAGCGTGCTCGGCAACAATCTGGTGACGATGGCGCTGTTCTGCTTTGCGGCGGTCTCGGGCTGGGTCGGTCCGCTCCTGACGCCCAAGATTGGCCATCGCGGCATCGCCATTGCCGGCTTCTCGATCGTGCTGGCGTCGCTTCTGGTCGCGGCCTTCGCGCTCTACACCGACAACAAGATGCTGCTGCCGTTCGCGGCCGCCGCCATGCTGTGGGGGCATTACTGGGATGCGTCGAACTGCATGACGATCCCGACCATGGTCGCCAAGCCGAAATACCGCGGCACCGCCAGCGGCTTCGCCTACATGTTCGTGAAGCTGCCGTCGTTCCTGGCGATCTTCCTGTTCCCATCGCTGTTCGCTGCGATCGGGCAGGCCAATGCCACGCTGTTCGTCGCGATCTTCCCGTTGATCGGATTGCTCGCCGCCATCTTCATCCTGCCGGAAGTCTACGGCTACGAGAACGACTAGAGCATGCGTAACCCGGTCGCGGCCGTCGTGGCCGCGATCGGGTCGCCAAAACTTAAGGACTCAGGAAGGCCGGATCGATGCCCGTCGCAGCCTGACCGAGCAAGCCCATCGCCTGAAGCTGGGCGCTGTGCAGGTCGATCTGGACGATGGCGAACAAGGCCAACAGCACGACGGCCGTGAAGACGAGCATCGGGTGCGAGCCGTCACTTGCCGGGGCGAAAGTCCGGAGCGAGCGACGCAGCGAAAAACCTTGCGGCAATGCCTTTGACTGGATCTGCATGATGAATCTCCTCGCCGCGCCCTATGGAGGCTGCGCGACGAAGTGAAGTATAGGCCCGCGCCTGCCGGCCACATTGATGCGCCGCAAACAGCGCGCGATTACCGGATGGCCGCCGCGAGCGCGGCAATCAGTGCAGGTGGTGTGACCAAGAGGCCAAGCTTGAGAAACGGCCAGGCGCCGACTTCGATCTTCTCCCGCCGCAGCGCGACCAGCCAGAGAATAGTCGCAAGCGAGCCTGTGACCGACAGATTGGGCCCTAGATCGACGCCGATCAGGATGGCGCTGACGACAGATGCCGGCAGATGATCGCTCGCGGCAACCGAGCCGGCGACGAGCCCGACCGGCAGGTTGTTGGCGATGTTGTCGGCGATCGCGGTGGCGATCCCGACGCTCCAGGCCGCTTGCGGGACCGATTGCGCGACCGCTTGATGCAGCAGCGCGCTGAGCTGTCCGATCACGCCGGTCTTCACCAGCGCCTCCACCATCACGAAGAGGCCGCCGACCAGCGGCAGCACGCTCCAGGAGACGCCGCGCAGCACAGGCAAGGGCGATTGACGGCTGATCAGCAGCACGATGGCGGCCGTGACCACGCCGCAAATGAAGGTCGGCAGGCCCAATTGCTTGTCGAGTGCCGATGCCGTGACCAGCACGAGACCGATGGCGACGATGCCGATGGCCGTGAGCTTGCCGCCGCGGCCGAGCTTTGGATGCGGCACGCTGCGCGCGATGCTCTCTTCTTTGAGCGCGCGATGCTGGGTCAGACGCAGCACGACGTAGGTCAGCACGATCGAGGCCACCGACGGCAGGGCGAACAGGCGCAGCCATTCACCGAGCTGCGGCATGCGTGCGCCGAACACGACGAGATTGGCGGGGTTCGAGATCGGCAGCACGAAGCTGGCGGCATTGGCGATGAAGGCGCAGACGAACAGATAGGGCAGCGGTTTCGCGCCGGCCGCGCGCGTTGCGGCATAGACGGCGGGCGTCAGCACGATTGCGGTGGCATCGTTCGAGAGCAGCACGGTGACGAGCGTGCCGACGAGGTAGATCAGCAGGAACAGCCGTTGCGGCGAACCGTGTGCGTGTTCGACAGCGAACGCCGCCAGATAATCGAACAGGCCCTCGAGCCGCGCCAGCTCGGCGATCAGCATCATGCCGATCAGGAAGAGGTAGACGTCGATGCCTTTCTCGATGCCGAGCAGCGCATCCCGCCACGACAGGAAACCTGCCAGCACCAGGGCGCCGGCGCCGAGCACGGCCCAGATCGCCTCGGGCAGGCGAAACGGGCGGATGATGACGCACGCAGTCGCGACAACGATGATGCTCCAGGCCCAGATGGCGTCAGACGGCACGTTCAATCCTTCGAGCGAGATGGGTTCATTCGGCAGCGATAGCGGAAGCCGGCGCCGTTGTCTTCCCCTGCGGCCGCGGAGCGCCATCCTTGACGTGTCGCGTCTCGGGGAGCGCGAGGAGGCAGATGATCACGCCGATCGCGGCAACCGCGCCAAGCGTGATGAAGGCGGCGCTGTAACCGGCGCCGACCACGACAAAGCCCGCGAGGGTTGTCGACAGCGCCGCGCCGATGCCCTGCGCCGTGATCACGGCGCCTTGTGCGATATTGAAGCGACCGGTGTTGCGCATGAGGTCGGCGACGATCACGGGGAAGATCGCGCCGAAAATGCCGGCGCCGACGCCATCGAGCAGCTGCACGCCGACCAGCCAGAACGGATTATCCGACAGCGTATAGAGCGCGGCTCGGATCGGCAGGATCAGGAGCGCAGCGAGGAAGAATCGCTTGTGGCCCCAGCCATCGGCCTTGGCGCCGACCAGCATCGCAAACGGCACCATCACCAATTGCGCCGCGACGATGCAGGCCGACATCAGGCTGGTGCCCATGTTCTTGTCCTGCAGCGCCAGCTTCTGCCCGACCAGCGGCAGCATTGCCGCGTTGGAGAGGTGAAAAAGCGCCGTGCAGATCGCGAAGACGAGCAGGGGCCGACAGCTCAGGAGCACGCCGAGGCCGGTGGGCTGCTCGTGTTCGCGGCTGCTCTCGGCGCCGTGCAGGCCACGGGCCAGATCGTGATCGATAACGGCTTCGGGGATCGTGAGGATGCTGACGAGACTCGCGACCGCCATGGCGCCGAGCAAATAGAACACCACGGTCGGACCGAACCAACAGGCGGACACGCCCGCGAGTCCTGCGGCGACGGCATTGCCGGCATGATTAAACGTCTCGTTGCGGCCGATTCGTCGGGTGAAGGCCGCGTGACCAAATATGCCGAGCGAGACCGCGGCAATTGCCGGCGGAAAAATCACGGCGGCCGCCTGCGCAATGCCTTGCGAGACCGCGACCGGCAGGAAGGTCGGAAACAAGGGTAGCGACAGCGAGGCGAGTGTTACCATGACGGCAGCCAGCGCCATCACCAGGCGTTTTGCCCTGATCGCATCGACCAGTGCGCCGGCCGGCGTCTGCGCCACGATGCCGGCGATGGTGGCGATCGACATGACCACGCCGATGCGCGCTTCGTCCCAGTGCTGCTCGGTAAGAAGATAGACGGCCAGATAAGGTCCGAGCCCGTCGCGAACGTCGGCGAGGAAGAAGTTGGCCGCATCCAGCGCGCGGCCGGCTCGCTTTGCCTGATCGGGATATTGGCTCGACATCGGTGTCTCGATCAAGGCTTCCAGCGGCTCCGGCAGCAACCTTCATGCTAACTGCCGAGTTCCCCTGATCACGCAGGGCTCATCAAAACTTGACCGCTAGCAGCACCGCGCCAGCGCCGATCATGGTGATGCCGATCCAGCCCTGCGCTGTCGGCCGCTCGCCGAGAAAGGCGAAGGCGAACAGAGCAACGAGAACGACGCTGAGCTTGTCGATCGGTGCCACCAGCGTGGCGGGCCCGAGCTTGAGCGCCCGGAAATAGCACAGCCACGACGCGCCGGTCGCTAGCCCCGAGAGCACCAGGAAGAGCCATGTTTTCGCGGAGACCGCCGAGGGGACGACGAACTGTCCGGTGACGAACAGCAGCATCGAGAAGGCGAGCAGGACCACGATGGTGCGGATGAACGTCGCCAGATCCGGATTGATGTTCTCGACCCCGATCTTGGCGAAAATCGCGGTCAATGCGGCGAAGCAGGCGGAGAGGAGCGCCCAGGTCTGCCAGGCGGAGAGGAGGGCGGGTTTCATAAAAGAAGATCCTTAGCGCGCCACCGACAGTTTCTCGGTGATGGCCTTGCGCAGGATACGCGAGAGCGATTCCACCGAATATGGCTTCTGGATCAGCTCGAAGCCGCGATGGGCGTTTTCCGCGAGCACGTTGCTGTAGCCGGAGGTGAGGACGACGGGCAGGCCCGGATAGCGCTCGCGGATGATGCCGGCGAGCTCGACGCCGTTCATGCCGGGCATGATGACGTCGGAGAACACCAGATCGACCGCGAATTCGTTCTCGCCGAGGATGGCCAGCGCCGCATTGGCGTTGGCGACGCGGCGGGTGACATAGCCGAGGTCTTCCAAGAGCTCGGTCGAGAACTGGCCGACATCGTCATTGTCCTCGACCACGAGCACGCGATAGCCGCGGCCGGTGGTGGCCTCACTGGTGAGCGCTGCGGCTTCCTTCTCGGCGACGGGACTCTGCGCCTGCGGCAGGTAGATGGTGAAGGTCGCCCCTTGGCCTTCTGTGCTCGTTACCGCGATGTCGCCCTCGGACTGCTTGGCGAAGCCGAAGGCCTGGCTGAGACCGAGGCCGGTGCCTTTGCCGACCTCCTTGGTGGTGAAGAACGGCTCGAAGATGGCATCGATGTTTTCGGGCGCGATGCCGCTGCCGGTATCGGCGACCGAGATCGCGACATAGTCGCCGCTGCGCGCCGATTGCGCCCGCAGGTTCGGGATGCCCCGGACTTTGCGGACCGAAATGGTGAGGCGGCCTTCGCCGTCCATGGCGTCGCGGGCATTGATGGCGAGGTTGATCAGCGCAGTCTCGAACTGCGCGATGTCAGCGACGGTAAAGCAGTCGGCATCGTCGATCTCGACCACGATCTCGATGCGGCCGCCGACCAGCGGGCGTACGAGCTGCGCCACGCTTTCGACCTGGCTGCCGACGTTGAAGATCTGCGGCTTCAGGGGCTGCCTACGCGCGAACGCCAGCAGTTGGGCGGTCAGCTTCGAGGCGCGCTCGACGGTATCGGAGATGGCGTCGACATAGCGGCGACGGCGCTCGTCCGGCAGCTCGCGGCGGCGCAGGAAGTCGGTCGCCGAGCGGATGATGGTGAGGAGATTGTTGAAATCGTGCGCGACGCCGCCGGTGAGCTGGCCGATCGCTTCCATCTTCTGCGACTGCCGCAGCGCTTCCTCGCCGCGGCGGCGCTCGGTGATGTCGACGGCCTCGGGCACCGCGCCGGTGATGTTGCCGTGGCGATCGAGCACCGGGCGCATGCCGAACTCGAAATCGCGCTCGCCGATCGGCAGCCGCAGCCGCATCTCCATACGCACAGGCTGGCCTTTCAGCACGGTCTCGAAGGCCTCGCGTACGGCGGCGCTCATGCCGTCTGTGCCCGTGAACCAGGGCGTTTCCCAGAACGGCTTGCCGATCACATCCTCACTGCGCGCCTTGATGCCGTCGAGCGCGGTATTGTTGGCGTAGAGCAATTCGCCCTCGAGGTTGACCAGGCCCTGGTACTGGTTGCTGGTCGCCAGGATCGCGCGCAGCCTTGCCTCGTTGGATTCGAGCTCGGCGGTGCGTTCGGCAATGCGCTCTTCCAGCGTCTCGTTGAGCTTGCGCAGCTCGATCTCGGCCTGTTTGGCGACGGTGATGTCGTGGGCGACGCCGATGAAGCCGATATGCTTGCCGGTCGGATCCCAGCGCGGCTGCGATTCCGAGCGCAGCCAGCGCCATTCGCCGGCGGCATTCTTGTAGCGCGCCTCCAGCACGAACGGTTTGAGCGAAGCTTCGCCCTGCGCCGATTGCTGCAACACATGCGGCAGGTCGTCGGGATGCAGCACCTTGCGCCAGTCGAAGGCGATGGCCTGCTCATAGGGCAGGCCGACGAAATCGACATAAGCCTGATTGGCGAAGGAGCGTGTGCGGTCGAGCTTCGTTACCCAGATCGGCACCGGCGCGCTGTCGGCGATCAGCCGAAAACGTTCTTCACTCTCGCGCAGGGTCTCGCGCGCGAGCGCCTGGTCGGTGATGTCGATATGGGCGCCGACCAGGCGGATGGCGCGGCCGTCGGTGTCGCGCTCGATTTTTGCCACCACACGTATCCAGCGGGTCTGGCCGTCGCTGGGGCGGATAATGCGGTATTCGGCGGTGTAGTCCTCGCTGGCGCCGGCCAGCGCATCGAAGAAATGTTTGACGGTGGCGTCGCGGTCGTCAGGATGGATGCGGCTGACCCAGTCTTCATGGGTCTCGTCGGCGGCCTCGGCCGGCAGCCCGTGGATCATCAGATATTCAGGCGAGCGGCGGTTCTTGAAGCCTTCGCGGAAGTCGACCTCGAGCCCGCCGACTCTGCCGATGCGCTGGATGCGCGCAAGCTCGGCCTCGCGCTCCTGGAGCGCACGATAGGCATTGTCGCGCTCGCGCGCGATTTCTTCGAGGTGCTGGCGCAGCCGTTCGGCGGCGATGGTCTCGGGCAAAGGATCGTTCAAGGCGTCGGCCGTTGTGATGCGAGAGCGCACGTGCCGGGCCGATATTCACACAGACAAAGCGTGATAGCCATTGCTCTAAGGGAAATAGATCAGAAAATGCCCGCCGAGCGCGCGTGGCGGGTATGGGAGAACGCCGGAGCTGGCTATTTGTTCCAAACGTTGGAACGAAGAGGCATCGGCGCGCGTATCTGCGGGCGTCACAACTGATGTTGGTAGAACTCCATTTTCCAAGAGGCTAAAACTTGAAGCTCTTTGTCTGCCAGGACTGCGGCAATGTTCTCTATTTCGAGAACCGCGCTTGCGAACGCTGCGGCCATCGGGTCGCCTTCCTGCCGGAGCAGGAAACCATGTCGGCGGTCGAGCCGGATGGGGAGGGCTGGAAGACCCTTGGGGACAAGAGCGAGAGCCGCATGCTCTGCCGCAACGCCGAATACGACGCCTGCAACTGGCTCACGGATGTTAGCGATGTCACGGGCTTTTGCCGCGCCTGCCGCCACAACGGCATCGTGCCCGACCTCTCCGATCCGGCGCAGCTCGCCGGTTGGCGCGAGCTGGAGGTGGCGAAGCATCGGCTGTTCTATTCCCTGATCCGCTGGAAGCTGCCGCTCCAGACCCGCCAGGACGATCCCGAGCATGGCCTGATCTTCAATTTCCTCGCCGATGACCCGAGCACCGGGCAGAAGATCATGACCGGCCACGACAACGGCCTGATCACGATCGCGCTCACCGAAACCGACACCATCGAGCGCGAGCGGCGCAGGCTGGAGATGGGCGAGCCGTATCGCACGCTGCTCGGGCATTTCCGCCATGAGGTCGGACATTATTTCTGGGACGTGCTGGTGCGCGATGGTGGGAAGCTGGAGGAATGCCGCGCGGTGTTCGGCGACGACACTGTCGATTACGGTCAGGCCCTGCAGCGCCACTATGCCGAAGGCGCGCCGCCGGACTGGCAGCAGAATTTCGTGTCGGCCTACGCCACCATGCACCCCTGGGAAGATTTCGCCGAGACCTGGGCGCACTATCTCCACATCGTCGATACCCTGGAGATGGCCGGCGAGTTCGGCATGGAGGTGCGCCCCAGGGTCGACCACGGCGGGGAGCTGACGGCGCGGATCCGCTTCAACCCCTACGAGGCGAAGGGCGTCGAGGCGCTTGTCAACGCATGGCTGCCCTTCACCTTCGCCATGAACAGCGTCAACCGCGCCATGGGCTTGCGCGATCTCTATCCCTTTATTCTGTCCCCGGCCGTAGTCGCCAAGCTGGGCTTCATCCACAGCCTGGTCCGGGATGTCGCCAAGGACAAGACCAAGGTCGGGAGGCCGTAAGCCGTCAGAGGCGCTTGCCCGGCCTGTACGGGTCTTGCGCTGGTACGCCAGAGCGGGGCGGATTTAGACCGTTGCCTCCGGCCGATTTTGCTGTACCACGACAGGATACGGCCCCGTCCGGTTGGCCCGCCAACGGCCCGGGAGGGGTCCCGCCCAAGGGACGAAGCTCAAGACAATCATGTTCAAACGCATCCTGATCGCCAATCGCGGCGAAATCGCCTGCCGGGTCATCAAGACCGCCCGCAAGATGGGAATTCAGACGGTGGCCGTCTATTCCGAGGCCGACCGCGACGCCCTCCATGTCGAGATGGCCGACGAGGCCGTCTTGATCGGCCCGCCCGCGGCGGCCGAGAGCTATCTGGTGATCGACAAGATCGTCGAGGCCTGCCGCAAGACGGGCGCCGAGGCCGTCCATCCCGGCTACGGCTTCCTGTCCGAGCGCGAGGCGTTTCCGCGGGCGCTGGAAGCCGCCGGCATCGTCTTTATCGGCCCGAACCCGGGCGCCATTGCAGCGATGGGCGACAAGATCGAATCCAAGAAGGCAGCGGCGAACGCCGACGTCTCGACTGTCCCCGGTTTCCTCGGCGTGATCGAAGACGCCAAGCACGCGGTCCGGATCGCCGACGCGATCGGCTATCCCGTCATGATCAAGGCCTCCGCCGGCGGTGGCGGCAAGGGCATGCGCATCGCCTACTCGACCGGGGAGGTCGAGGAGGGATTTGGCCTCGCCAAAGCAGAAGCGAAGGCCTCGTTCGGCGACGACCGCGTCTTCATTGAGAAGTTCATCGTCGATCCCCGCCATATCGAGATCCAGGTGCTGGGCGACAAGCACGGCAACGTGATCTATCTCGGCGAGCGCGAATGCTCAATCCAGCGCCGCAACCAGAAGGTCATCGAGGAGGCGCCGTCGCCGCTGCTCGACGAGGCCACCCGCCGCAAGATGGGCGAGCAGGCGGTCGCGCTGGCCAAGGCGGTGAATTATGATTCCGCCGGCACGGTCGAATTCGTCGCAGGGCAGGACAAGAGTTTCTACTTCCTGGAGATGAACACACGCCTCCAGGTCGAGCATCCCGTCACCGAGCTCGTCACGGGGGTCGATCTCGTCGAGCAGATGATCCGTGTCGCCGCCGGCGAGAAGCTCGCCATCGCGCAGAAGGACGTCACGCTGACCGGCTGGGCCGTCGAGTCGCGCCTCTACGCCGAAGACCCGTTCCGCAACTTCCTGCCGTCGATCGGGCGTCTGGTGAAATACCGTCCGCCGGCGGAAGCCAGCGAGGATGGCATCACGATCCGCAACGACACCGGCGTGCAGGAGGGCGGCGAGATCTCGATCCATTACGATCCGATGATCGCCAAGCTCGTCACGCATGCGCCCTCGCGCGCGGCTGCGATCGAAGCGCAGGCGACTGCGCTCGACTCGTTCTATGTCGATGGCATCAGGCACAACATCCCGTTCCTGTCGGCGCTGATGCATCATCCGCGCTGGCGCGAGGGCCGGCTGTCGACCGGCTTCATCGCCGAGGAATTCCCCAAGGGTTTTGCGGTGCGCCTGCCCGAAGGCGAGGTCGCACGGCGCATCGCCGCGGTCGGTGCCGCCATCGATCACGTGCTCGGCGAGCGCAAGCGGCAGATCTCCGGCCAGATGGGCGGCAGGATCGTACAGCGCGAGCGCCGCCGCGCCGTCTGGCTCGATCGCCAGGAGATCCAGCTCGAGGTGGGACGCGAGGGTGAGGCGATCGCGATCCGCTTCGTCGATGCCGAGGGCAAAGTCGGCAACGCGCACCTCCTGCAGTCGCCGTGGAAGCCGGGCGATCCGGTCTGGCAGGGCACCATCGATGGCCATTTCGTCGCGGTGCAGGCGCGGCCGATTCCGAACGGCATCCGGCTCGCCCATCAGGGCGTCGAGGTGCCCGTCTATGTCTGGACCGAAACGGAAGCGACGTCCGCACGCCTGATGCCGGTCGCCGCGGCTTCCGACACCGGCAAAAAGCTGCTCTGTCCGATGCCTGGCCTCATCGTCTCGATCGCGGTGACCGAGGGGCAGGAGGTCAAGGCCGGCGAAACGCTGGCCGTGGTCGAAGCCATGAAGATGCAGAACGTACTCCGCGCCGAGCAGGACGGCACCGTGAAGAAGATCCACGCCAGCGCCGGCGCGACGCTCGCGGTGGACGCGCTGATTCTGGAGTTTGCGTAACAAACCCACGCTCGTATCCCGGACGCGATGCAATCCACCAGCGTTGCTTCGCAGAGCCGGGGCACGGGAGGCGCCATAGTTACGTTGCTCGCAATGACGGAGTATGTTGCGGCTGCGTCGCAACAGGTGAGGGCACCATGACCTTTCGTTCCCGCCGCGAGAAATTGCGCCACATCCTGTCGGCCTCGGCTTGCGTCCATCCGGGCTCGGTCTACGACGCAATCTCGATCCGTATTGCCGAGGATCTCGGCTTTCCGCTCGGCATGTTCGGCGGCTCGGTGGCCTCGCTCGCGGTGCTCGGCGATCCCGACGTCACCCTGATCACGCTCACGGAGCTTGCCGAGCAGATGCGGCGGATGTCGCGCGCCGCGAGCCTGCCGGTGCTGGTCGATGCCGATCACGGCTATGGCAACGCGCTCAACGTGCGCCGCACGGTGCAGGAGCTGGAGACCGCGGGCGCTGCCGGCCTCACCATCGAGGACACGCTTCTTCCTGCAGCTTTCGGCGAGGCGAAGGCGCAGTTGATCTCGCTGGAGGAGGGCGTCGGCAAGATGAAGGGCGCCCTCGATGCGCGCGGCGATGCCTCGCTCGTCATCATGGGCCGGACCGGCGCGGCCTCGATCACCTCGATCGAGGATGCGATCGAGCGCGCCAGCGCCTATGAAGCGACCGGTGTCGATGCGCTGTTCTTCACCGGGATCAAGTCGTGCGCCGAACTCGAGGCGATCGCGTCCGCCACGCGTCTGCCGATCGTGCTTGGCGACGCGCCCGACGAATTGAACGCGATCGACTATCTCGCCAGCCAGCGCGTACGCATCGCGCTCCAGGGCCACGCGCCGATCGCTGCGGCGACGCAGGCCATCTACGAGGTCCAGAGCGCGTTGCGCGAGGGCACGCCGCCGAAAAACCTCAAAGCCCTCGCATCGTCCGAGCTGACCGGCCGCATCATGCGCGAAGCCGATATCAAGGCGCGCAGCGCCGCTTTTCTCGGGCTGAAGAAATGAGCCGGGCCATTCTCCAGGTCATGATCCGCGGCCGTGTCCAGGGTGTCGGCTATCGCGCCTGGGTCGAGCACACGGCGAGCACGAGCGGGCTCGAAGGCTGGGTCCGCAACCGCCGCGACGGCAGTGTCGAGGCGCTGTTCGCTGGCACGCCGAAACTCGTCGCCGACATGGTCGCGCTATGCCGCCACGGCCCGCCGTCCTCGCATGTCGATAGCGTCACCAGTGAAACCGCCAGTGTCGACGAACTGAACCTGCGCAGGGCAGGGGAGACCTTCTCGGTGTTGCCGACGGTGTGACGGGAACGATCGGCGCTCGCGCCGACGCTTACCTCTCCCTTCGGGAGAGATGCAGAAAAACTCACCTCGGCAGCTTCGCAATCGCTTCGCTCAGCTCGTGGATCTCGTACGGCTTGCGCAGGATCGGGAAATCGCCGCGCACGCCGGCTGCGACGTCGCTGTAGCCGGTGGCGAGCAGGACTGGCAGGCCGGGGCGGATCTGGCGGAGGCGATGGGCGAGGCTGAGCCCGTCCATCTTGCCGGGCATCACGATATCGGAGAACACGAAGTCGATGCTGTTCTGCTCGACCTCATGCAAGGCGGCTTCGGCATCGGCGACGCGGCGTACGCTGTAGCCGAGCTGCTCCAGAAGCCCGGTGCTGACCAGAGCGACGTCGGGATTGTCCTCGACCAGCAGAACCGTGCCGCTGCCGCGCAGGGGCGCCGTCCCGGACGTCTCGCTCGGTGCGGTCGCGGTTTCACGCGGCAGCAGGATGGTGAAAGTCGTGCCCTTGCCGAGCTCGCTTGCAACCCTGACCGTGCCGCCGGCCTGATGCGCAAAGCCGTGCACCTGCGACAGGCCGAGACCGGTGCCTTTTCCGACCGGCTTGGTCGTGAAGAACGGTTCGAAGATCTTGTCGACGACGTCGGAGGGGATGCCGAAGCCGGTATCGGCGACAGTGATGGCGACGAATTCGCCGCTATGCAGCGGATCGTTCAGGACGATGTTGTGCGCGCCGATCGTCACGGTGCCGCCATCCGGCATCGCGTCGCGCGCGTTGATGACGAGGTTGAGCAGTGCCGTCTCGAACTCCGAGACATCGGCCTTGATCGGCCAGATTTCCCGCTCGATCTCGAAGGCGAGGCGGACAGCGCTGCCGACGCCGGCGTGAAGCACCTCCCGGATCGCCTCGATGCGATCGCCGAATTGGATCGGTTGCGGATTGACGCTCTGCCGGCGCGCGAAGGTCAGGAGCTGGCCCGTCAGCGCGGCGCCGCGCTTGGTGGCGGTCTCGATCGCCGAGATCGCGCGCTGCAATCTCGAATCCTCGGAGTCGCCCCTCTTCAGGACATGAAGGCTGCCGCTGATGATCATCAGCAAATTGTTGAAATCGTGCGCGACGCCGCCAGTGAGCTGGCCGAGCGCATCGAACTTCTGCGACTCGGCAAGCTGTCTCTGCATCGCCTCGAGCTTGAGCTGAGTGTTGCGGCGCTCGGTGATGTCGCGAGTGATCTTGGCAAAGCCGACGAGGGTGCCGCCCTCGTAGATCGGGTCGATCACGACGCTGGCCCAGAAGAAGGTGCCGTCCTTGCGGACACGCCAGCCTTCCTCCTCGTAGCGGCCCTGGTCCCGCGCGATGCCGAGCGCACGGGCAGGCTTGCCGTTGGCGCGGTCGGTCTCGGTGTAAAAGCGCGAGAAATGCTGGCCGAGGATCTCCTGGGGCGAATAGCCTTTGATCCGCTCGCCGCCGATATTCCAGCTCGTGATGATGCCGTTCGGGTCGAGCATGTAGAGGGCGTAGTCCGCGACTCCCTCCACCAACAGCCGGAAACTCCGTTCGCTTTCGAACAAGTCTCTCTGTTGATTGAACTTTTTGATCATTCCAGACCCCGCCTGCAACGGGAGCAAACGCGCGAGGCTGCGTTTGGTTCCGCTTCTCTGGGACGTTTTTGGGCAAATGGACCGGACGGTATGCAGGAGGCGGGGGGCCGGGGGCGGCGCTGACCCGGAGGGCATCGCCTGGGCCAACGTCCGGCCGAGGCCGACACCTGGCCGAGGCGGACTTCTGGGAAGCCGCGGCCCGCATGCGCTCGCTGCGCGTGCGACATCGGCTCGTGTTTGGGAGTTGTCGGTACGTGGAGAAACGCAACGCCGGTTGTGGGCACCCCGCGGGCGAGGCAGCCTAATGCTTGCCGCCAAGGCGTGTATCGGTCGCACTTCTAAACGTCGCCGCCACCGCGCGCAGGGCCGCGAGCTTGGCGGGATCGCTCACTTTCGAGTGCAGCATCACTTTCGAGCTGCCGAGTTTGGGCAATTCGTGCGCGGTCCCGATATCGACCAGTCCGGGAGGCGCGATCCGCCGCGCCAGAGGCGCGACAGCGAGGCCGGCGAGTGCGGCGGCGACCACCGCCGTGACACCGCCGCCAACAAACCGTTCGCGCCAGGCGAGGCCGGCCTTGTCGAGTGCGCGCACGGCAACTGCCCGGACGCCGCAGGGCGGAGCGAGGGTCGCGAGCGGCAGTGGCTCGCCCTTCGGCAGCGTGAAGCGTCTTGACGCGAACCAGCCGAATTCGTCCTCCGTCAGCTTCTCGCCGCCGCGACGACTGCCTTCCTGACGTACGATCACCGCATCGAGCTCGCCCGCGTCATAGGCATCCTGCATCTCGCGCGAGAAGCCGATGGTGACGGCAAGCGTGAGGTTTGACGACGTGGCGTGCAGGCGTTCGAGCAGCGGCACCAGTTCAGGGCCTGCGGCGTGATCGGAGATACCGAGCGAGAGCGACCGTGCAGTCGGTGCATCGCCGGAGAGCGCGAGGTCATGCGCGGTCATCAGCGCGCGGGCGCGATCGAGGAACGCCGCGCCATCGGCGGTGAGCCGGACCGCGCGCGGCGAGCGTTCGACGAGGCGCTTTGTCAGCAACGTTTCCAGTCGTTGCAGCTTGAGGCTGACCGCGGCCTGCGTCGTGCCGAGCGCCTCTGCGGCACGGGTGAAGCTCTGCAGGTCGGCAACCAGCAGGAAGGCCTGGACCGTCGCGATGTCGAGTGTCGCTGTCATTACAATCTGTTATCACTGGTATCAATCCTGATAAGATACCAAAATACAGAGGGACGGTCTAGCTTCTCACCAACGCCGCGTCGACCCGGCCGCGGCATTTGAGGAGAACGACCATGCCCCTGATCACCGTAGCCTACACCTCGTCCCGCCAGTCGCCGTCGCTAAAGGCGGATATCGCCAGCGCCGTGTCCGAGCTGACGGCCGGGATTCTGCACAAGGACCCCAACGTCACCGCGATCATCGTGAAGTCGGTCGATGCTGGGGACTGGTTCGCCGGCGGCAAGTCGCTCGCCGAGCAGAAGCTCGCCAGCTACTGGATCGACATCCACGTCACCGAAGGCACCAACACCAAGGATGAGAAGGCGGCCTATCTCGCCGCAATGTTCAAGCGCATGGCCGAGATTTTGGGCTCGCTGCACCCTGAGACCTATCTGCACGTCGACGAGGTCAGGGGCGATGCCTACGGCTTTGGCGGCTTGAGCCAGGAACGCCGTTATATCGCCGGCAAGCTCGACGTGTCGCTGAAGGCAGCGTGAGGCTTTTGAGCCGCGGGTGAGTGATCTCACCCGCGGCTCGTTTGTCAGCTTGCGACCCGGAACTGGACTTCTGAATCATTCATGAAGCATGTCTTGTCGAACAGCTTCAGGTCCAGCGGGTTCGGCAGTCTGACATCGCTGAGCTCGGGGCAGGGCTTGGTCGCGGGATCATAGGACCGGTCGATCTGCGAGATGAAGACGATGATCAGCCCGTTGTCGCGTGCGAAGGATTTCAGCGCGCACACCTGCACGGTCAGATCGGGGTTCTCCCGCCTCTGGTCGAGCAGTTGCAGATAGTCGATCACGACGACCGTGCCGCGCGGCGCTGTTGCCATCTGCTTGACGATGTAGTCGGCGCTGATGGCATCGGAGCAATCGACCTCGAAGAGCTCGTCGAATTGCGCAGGCTGGGCGCCGATCGCACGCAGGCGGTCCAGCACGTCCTTCTCGGTGTAGTCGAGCGAGAAGAAGGCCGCGCGATGGCCTGACTTCATCGCCTCCACCGCGAGTTCGAGGCTCATCAAGGTCTTGCCTTGGCCGGGACGCGCGCCGACCAGCACCAGGTCGCCGGGCCTGAACTGCGGAAACAGCTTGTTGGCGGGCGTCAATGCCGCGGCCTTCGCCGCAAGCATGCTCCAGGCGGAAAAGCCTTCCGTCGTGGCGATGCGGTCGAGCGCATCGTGAAGCGGGATGCCTTCCTCGCGGGACAGGCGTTTTGCTTTCCGCTTCAGATGATAGATCGGCGCAGACAGTTTCATCGTCAGAACCTCCTGATGCGAGCAGAAAGCGCAATCCCTCCTTATGCTCAGTGCTCGAACAGTCGGTCCGATGGTCTAGTCGCCCGGCATGAGGTCTGCTTTCCCGGCGGAGGGGGGAGGCGTGGGCGGCACCGGAGGCAAGCGTAGCTGATTCCGCGACCAGCGGTGAAGATGCCTCGCCAGGCTCGAACAGAATAAGTGTCAGGCGGCCGCTTCCGGCAGCAGTGCGCGGGTCGGTCCGAACAGGTCTTCAAACGCCTGCCGGAGCGCGACGTCGACATCTTCCATCGTCACGAGCTGGCCGAGATCGACCAGCGAGGTGACGCCGTAGCGGGGATCGGCGACGCCGCAAGGCACGATACCGGCGAAATGCGACAGCTCCGGCTCGACATTGATCGCGATGCCGTGGAACGAGACCCAGCGCTTCAGCCGCACGCCGATCGCCGCGATCTTGTCCTCGTGCCCATCGCCCTTGTCGGGCCGCTTCACCCAGACGCCGACCCGGTCCTCGCGCCGCTCGCCGCGGATGTTGAAGGCGGCGAGCGTCTTCAGGATCAGCTCCTCCAGGCTCGCGACATAGGCCCGTACGTCCGGCCGGCGGCGCTTGAGGTCGAGCATGATGTAGGCCACCCGCTGGCCGGGGCCATGATAGGTGAGCTGTCCGCCGCGCCCGGTTGCGAACGTCGGGAAGCGGGCGTCGAGCAGGTCGGTCTCCTTGCCTGACGTCCCGGAGGTGTAGAGCGGGGGGTGCTCGAGCAGCCAAACCAGCTCGGGGGCCTCGCCCGCCGCGATCGCCGCGACCCGCGCTTCCATCTCGGCCACCGCTTGCGGATAGGGCACCGGCGCGTTGGAGATTCGCCACTCGACGGGCTCGCCGCCGGCGGCGGAAAACGATGTCAAATCGAGCTGTTGGCGGGAGTTTCGAGGCGGATTAACCATTGGCTAACCATAACGTGGTGATGATCGCAGGCGCAAATGCCAAGTCCTTTGGCGTTGAGTTCCAGGTCTTAAGTCTCAAAGGTCTTAAGTCTCCAGTTGCGGCGGTCTGACAGTGCCCACACTCGATAAAGTCACCGTGGATCTCATGGTCGTGCTCGGGACGACCACCATGCCGATCCACCAAGTATTACGTCTTTCCCGCGGCGCCATCATCGAGCTGGATGCAACCGAGGCTGACGAGGTCAAGGTCCTGGCCAACAATCTGCCGGTAGCCTCGGGCGTCGTGCTCGTCGACCGCAACCGGATCGCGGTCGAGGTCAAGCAGATGCTGCCCAGGACGCCGGGGACGCGGTAGCGCCCCGGGGACGCGGTAGCGCCCGCCCACCTGATAGGGCCGATCCGGGCGGGTGAGACTTTCCTGTCAAGCTTGTGGAATTCAGGGCCTTTGCAGGCTTGTATCCCCCTGATGGATTTGTTAGATCGGCGGCCGCTGATCCGGCCAGCCTCAAGACCTCAGGCCGGTATCTCCTAGCGCTCGTGGCGGAACTGGTAGACGCGCTGCCTTGAGGTGGCAGTGGGTAACACCGTGGGGGTTCGAGTCCCTCCGAGCGCACCAATATTCTCTCATAGAATATTGAAATGGCTCATGGAGTGCTCGCGGACTATCCGTGCTTCGGGGCAATTGCTGAGCGGTCGCTCATCACTGCGGTAAGACCAGCAGCAGCCAGGCGCCCGCGGCCACGCATGCAAGGCCGGCGGCGCGCGCGATCCATCGTCCCACCGGGATGAGTTTCTCCAAGAGAACGAGCAGCGCCAGGAGCGCAATCCAAAGCACGTTCATTACCCCGCCCACGAACAGAAGCGCCATCAAAGCCCAGCAGCAGCCCACACAATAGCCGCCGTGCCGCAACCCCAGCAGCAGGCAGCCTCGTGGGCTGTCGCGAAAGCCGCCGTGGCGCATCAGGAACGTGAACGGCGACTGACATTGGGCGAGGCAGACCTCCTTGAGCGGTGTCCATTGATAGATTCCCGCCGCGATCAGCACGATTGCGCCGAGCAGGTTGCTCACCATCACCATCCGGGAATCCAGGAGGGCTGCCCGCTCGGTCATCCATTGGAGCAAGGTGGCTGCCAGCGAGAAGCCGCTCCAGGCGAGGAGATAGCCGGCCGCAAACCACCCGGTCGCGGCGAACGGCTTGCCCTGCGCCTTGCCCCGTCGGCCGACGCGGGCGTACATCAAAATCATGGGCGCTGCCGAGGGCGCCATCATTCCGACCATCATCACCGCCCACATCACGAACACATAGGCGAACTCGATCGCTCGCCACGGCTCGCTCGCCGGCATCATGATTCCGATCCCGGCCGGGATCATCCGGAAGCCGGTCATGTCCATGCCGCCCATGTCCATGTCGTTGGCGAGCCAGAGCACATAGCTCCAGGCCAGCGCGACAATGATGCCGATGGCGCCGCTGACGACCCAGCGGTCGCGGCGCAGCACGGTTTCCAGGGCGCTGTCTGTCATTTGCGATGGACGTTGCCGGCCTCCTCGCAGGGCCGGTGTCGGAAGCTGCATCAAGTCTGGTTCGACCAGCGGATCGGCGCATAGAGGCCGTTCCTGCCGGAATTATCCCAATGCATGCCGTGATCGCTGAACGTGTTGCCGGCGGCGCCGACCGCCATCACCATCTTGTCGGGGCTCACGGGATGACCGATGTTGGCCCACATTTCGCCGCTCGGATGCATCGTCGGCAACGGATCAACGGACATATGCAAAATACCCGGGATCTCCGCGGATCGGGTCTTGCCGTCGATACGGAACGTGATCGGGACCTTGCGTACGCCCAGATTCTTGCTGATCAGCGGTGCGAACGCGGCCATCGGACCACCGGCGGCGCCGGTAAAGATCGCTGCGAGCGCCTCGGTCTGCCGATCGTCGGCGCGCTGATCGATATAGGCGGCCACCGACCAATCTCCGTCGGCCATCACTCCGGGTGCGTGGAGGATGACCAGGACATTGAGTCCATCCAGCGCGATCTCGCCATAGCGACCGCTTTCGACGTGGAAGATCAAGGGGACGTTGCAGAAGCCCTCGGTCGGTCGCGATGTCAGCGGGGAAGCCGCCGACACGAGGCAGGGACACACGATGTCGCAACTGCAGTTTTCGAAATAGTCACCGGAAAGCTGCCATGGAACATCTGCCATCGCTCTCTCCCGCCAGGTCAATTCGATAGATTTTTCTCGAACGAGCTGCGTGTCGTTGAAAGCTACGCCGGGCAGCGAAGTCCCGCAAGCCGGGAAAAAGCACCGATCGGGTGGAAATGCAGCCGAACCTTTTTGACCATTCCGCCCGAGCGCGCCTCTCAGCCGTATTCCTCGCCGATCCCATATTCCCGATAGATCTCGAGCGGATCGAGCTCGGGAAACAGGCGGCATTTGGCCTGGGCCAGATGCAGGCTCACCGCCGCCGGCTCCTTGCCGTTCGACAGCATCTTGCGGATGTCGTCCATATGTGCGGTCGGCTGGTGCTTGGCCTCGAGCTGCTCGAGCGCGACCAGGGCCGTCGCGAGCGCCTCGGTCAGAACCCAGTCGTCGTGCCCCGTGATTCCCTTCTTCGGCATCGGCAGACCCCAATCCGCAAGACTTCGCCGGTAGCGGTGGCAGCAGTCTACCGTAGCTTCCATCGAATCTCCATCGAGCAGCAATGGGCGGAGTGGCGGCTGGACTAGGGCGCTTCGCGCTCTCGCTTGCATTATGGCGGCGCGTGGCTAAAAGGCGGCGGCGAGCGGGCGATCGTATCTTTGCTGAAACAAAGTTGGCGTAGACGGGCCTCGCGCGACCTCATCCGGCTGGAGCCAGCATGGTCTTTCTAAGCTTCGTCTACCGTTTCCTGACCAATTTCGCATTCATGGCGCTGGTCTATTTCAGCCTGAACTTCATGGAGAAGTACCAGAACCGGGCGGTCCTCGCGATCCTGGTGCTGATCTATGCCGGCATGCGCGCGGCCTCGACGCTGCGGGCGTTCTACTTCTTCCAGAAGATCGAGAAGCTCGAAGCCGAGACCAAGCGGCTTCAGGCGCCGATCAATGACGGCTCGGGCGGGACCATCGCGCGCAAGCAGATCGTGATGGACGTCGCCCGGCTGCGCCGCGACGGCGAGCTCAAGTCCTATATGGACCTGTTCTTCCTCGCGCTGATCGTGCTGCTCTGCGTCGCCGCCATCATGCGGCAGTAACGGCTTCTGTTCAGGCGCGTTTCTTCACGCTGGTGGCAAGGCGGGTCGGGCGGGGCGCCGCGCTCTTGACCTGAGCTGCGTGCGCCGGCGCTGCGTGGGCAGGCGTCCGGCGCGCCTGCATCCTGCTAGCCTTTCCCTTGCCGGCATGCGGCGCCTCGGCCGCCATCGCGAGCCGCGTCGCCGCCCGGCGCGACAAGGTGGTCGACAGCAGCACTTCGACCGAGCCCTCCGGGATTGCGAAGAGATCGCGACCGGGCGCGGGCAGGGTGGCCGCGATATCGGCCTGTGCCATAGTTTTGTGCGGCAGCAATTGTGGCTGGCGAGCGGTCTGGGCGTTGAGATCGGCGAGGTCGGGCGCCGGCAAGGTCGCGGTCTGCGTGAAGACGAAATGCGGCACGACCGGCCAGCGTGCGATCGGCGTCGTCTCCGTCGGCGGATGCAGCAGCCACTCGACCGGCGTGGTCGGCGTCGCCGGCCGGTCGGGCGTCGCGGGCACCACATGCACGATGTGATAGCCGCGCGCCTTCAGCTCGCGGATGATCTTCGGCAGCGCAGCCACGGTGCGGGCCTGGATGTCGTGCAGCAGCAGAATGCCCTTGCCCTTGGCCTCCAGCCGCTGGATCGCGAGCTGGTAGACGCGATCGGGCGAGACGTGCCGCCAGTCGTCCGCCGGGAAGTCGGCGCTCCAGACCTGGATGCCGCGCGAGATCAAATAGTCCTCGACGCCGTCAGCGCGCATAAGGCCGGGAATGCGGAAGACCGGCGCCAGCTTGGATGGGTCCGTCATTGCCGCCGAGGTCCACTCGATGCCGCCGTTGATCTCGGCCTCAGCCTTGTCGATCGGCATCCTGTTCATCGTCAGCGGATGGGTCATGCTGTGCGTGCCGACGGTGTGGCCCGCCGCCACCAGCTTGCGGACGCCTTCCGGATTCGCCTTGGCCTGGCTGCCGATGGTGAAGAAGGTCGCCTTGATGCACTCGCTCGCGAGGATCTCAAGCACCTGATTGGAGTATTTCGGCAGCGGACCGTCGTCGAAGGTGAGGACCACCTCGTGGTCTTTCAGCGGCAGCGTCTCGCGATACTGCATGGTGCCGATGCGCGGATGCTCGCGCGGGTCGACGACGAGGGTGCGGGACGTGCCGAGCGCATCAGGATGACCGGGGCAGTCGGCTGCGAAGGCGGCCGGCGACGCCGCGGTCAACATCCCCAGAAGCAGGACGGTCCACGATCGCGTCCGGATCACAGCACTACTGCCGGTCATGAACCCTGTAAGTCCTCATCTGCGACTGTCGCCACAATTAGGTCGGTGACATCGGGAAACGGTTCAGGCGCAACGACCGTTCCAGCCTCAGCCTCCCCTCAATCCTTGCATGGCGTAGCATGAACAGAGTGTTAATAGGCCTCAGATCACCCCATTTTGGTCAGGCGTGACATTCCGGCATCAATGCGCGTCGGCATTGTTCCGCGCCGTGCCTGCCGGGACCACGTGAACCACGTGAAAGCCGTTCTCTTTGAGGTATCGCAGGAAGGCCGGCATCATGGCGGCCGTGCGCGCCTTGGGATCGTGGAACAGGATGATGCCCTTGCTGGCGGCAGCCACGCGCTCGGTGATCAGCTTCAACTCCTGCTCCGGCGTCATCTCGTTCCAGTCGCTGGCCCACAGATCGGCGCCGAACACGACGATGCCGCGCGACTGGAGCAGGTCGAGCTCGGCCGGCGTCGCTTCGAAATAGGGGAAGCGGAAGAACGGGGTCGACGGTGTCGTGGTCGAGACCCCGTGCAGCGCCATCTCGTCGGCGGCGATGCCGCGGTCGATTTCGCTGCTCGCCTTGCCGGCCGGGATCCTCGCCATGAACGGATGTGAGAAGGTGTGGTGACCGATGGTGTGGCCCTCGCGCGCAATGCGCTTGACCATATCAGGGTGTTCGGCGGCGTGCTGGCCGATCATGAAGAAGGTCGCGCGAACGCATTCCTGCGCCAATGCCGCCAGCACCTTCGACGTCGTCGGCGGATACGGACCGTCGTCGAAGGTCAGCACGACCTCGTGATCGGCGAGCGGCAGCGTCTGCGGAAAGCTCTTCAATCCGACGCGCGGCGTGGTCCTGGCATCGACGCTCAGGACGCGCGAGGTGCCGAGCGCATCCTTGCGCGGGCAGTCCGCGGCCGCGACAGAGCCGATCGTGCCGAGGCAGGCGAGAGCCAGGCCCATCGTGATCGAAGTCCATTTCGGTCGATGCATCTTTGCCATTGCGCTCGCGATTGCCTTGTGGGTATTGCCTGAACCATCGGCCCAGACCACTCGTTCCAACCTGTCAGACGGCGAGGCGCACCATGGATGAACATATGGACGGTGCTCACGCCGCTGAGGCCTCGGTACTCGACCACGTGCCGATGCGCAATGAAGACGGCCAAATCAGGCACGAATTCGTCGAGGAAGTCGCCCATGCGATCGAGGCTGCGGACAGCGCCGCGCTGCGCGCCTGCGTCGCCGAGCTGCACGAGGCCGACCTCGGTGATCTCATTGCGGCGCTGGCGCCCGATAACCGCGTCCGGCTGGTCGAGCTGACCGGCACCGACTTCGACTTCTCCGCGCTGAACGAGGTCGACGAGAGCGTGCGCGAGGAGATCCTCGACGAGCTGCCGCCCGAGACGGTCGCCGAGGGTGTCCGCGAGCTCGAATCCGACGACGCGGTCGAGCTGCTGGAGACCCTCGACGAGGACGAGCAGGAGGAGATCCTCGAGAAGCTGCCGCTCAAGGAGCGCGTCGCGCTCGAGCGAAGCCTGCTGTATCCGGAAAACTCAGCCGGCCGGCGCATGCAGACCGAGTTCATCGCCGTGCCGCAGGATTTCACGGTCGGTCAGGCGATCGACTACATGCGCGATACGCCCGACCTGCCGGACCGCTTCTACGAGATCTATGTCGTCGACAAGGACCAGCACTGGCAGGGCGCGATTCCGCTCGACGTGATCCTGCGCGCGCGCCGCCCGGTGCCGCTCACCGAGCTGACCGATGAGGATCGCCGCCGCGTCTCCGTCCTGGAAGACCAGGAGGAGGTTGCGCGCATGTTCGGCAAGTACAATCTCGTCGCGGCCCCCGTGCTCGACACCCAGGACCGCCTCGTCGGCGTCATCACCGTCGACGACGTGGTCGACGTCATCGAGGAAGAGGCGGACGAGGACCTCAAGGCGCTCGGCGGTGTCACCAGCGACGAAGAGCTGTCGGACACGTTTCTGACCATTGCACGCGGCCGCTTCAACTGGCTGCTGATCAATCTCGCCACCGCCTTCCTCGCGTCCTCCGTGCTCGGCCTGTTCGAAGGCCAGCTCGAACAGATGGTGGCGCTTGCCGTGCTGGCGCCGATCGTGGCGAGCCAGGGCGGCAATGCCGCGACGCAGACCATGACTGTCGCGGTGCGCGCACTTGCCACCCGCGAGCTCGGCTCCTCCAATGCTTGGCGCGTGATCATCCGCGAAACGTTGGTCGGCCTCATCAACGGCGTCGCCTTTGCCGTGATCACGGGCATCGCGGCGGTGGCCTGGTTCAAGATCCCGGGCCTCGGCCTCGTCATCGGCCTTGCGATGATCTGCAACCTCATCGCTGGCGCGCTCGGCGGCATCCTGATCCCGATGGCGCTCGAGCGCGTCAGGGCCGACCCGGCCGTGGCTTCCGGTACATTCGTGACGACAGTGACCGACGTCGTCGGCTTCTTTTCTTTCCTCGGCATCGCGACGCTGTGGTTCGGGTTGAAGTAGGTGGCGTGTCCCGGGCTACTTTAATCCGACCTTAAGCGACCTGCCGCATCATCGCCCGTGCTTGGGGGAATGAGCATGCGGTTGCGGCTGAAGGCGGACGGACGGGTCGTTGAATTGCGGGACGGGCAAGAGTTTCCCGTCCAGCCGGTCCCGCCTGCGGTTGAGAGTCCACCGGCAGAGGCTGGTTCGCTCGCGGTGCGCGATTTGCGCCGGCGTGCCTGCCTCACCCAGATGGAGTTTGCCGCCAAGCTCGGCGTGCCCGTCGAGACCATCCGCAACTGGGAGCAGGGCAAGCGCGCCCCGCGCGGACCCGCCCGGGCCCTGCTGGCTGTGATCGCGCATGCACCCGACACGGTGTTTCAGGCGCTGGCCAAGGCCTGACGTCAAGGCCTGATACCTCCCGTTGACGTTGCGGCCCAAGATCCTCACCCGGGGCCGATGTCGTCCGTTGCACTCTGGCGGACCGGGTCCATAATGACGCCACTGACGAGTCTGGGGACTGCCGCAACAGAGAGGATTCCTCATGCTGTTCGTCGAGGCCAATGGCGCAAAAATCCCGGCGATCGGGCTGGGGACCTGGGAGCTGAGCGGCCGGAGCTGCGCGCGCGTGGTCGAGCAGGCGCTGCGGCTCGGCTATCGTCACATCGATACCGCCCAGGTCTATGACAATGAGCGCGATGTCGGCGATGGCCTGCGCGCCTCCGGCGTCCGCCGCGATGACGTCTTCCTCACCACGAAAGTCTGGACTAACCATTTCGCGCCCCACGATCTCGAGCGGTCGGTCAAGGAAAGTCTGGCGCGCTTGCGGCTTCCCGCCGTCGACCTCGTGCTGCTGCACTGGCCCAATCCGCACGTGCCGCTGGAGGAGACGCTGGGTGCGCTGGCGCATGCCAAGCGCATGGGCCTGACGCGGCACATCGGCGTCTCCAATTTCACGGTGGCGCTGATCGAGCAGGCCGCCGCCCTGTCGAGCGAGCCGCTGGTCTGCAACCAGGTCGAATATCACCCCTACCTGGATCAGGCGAAGGTGAGGGCGGCCTGCGACCAGCACGGGATGGCGCTGGTTGCCTACAGCCCGATCGCCAAGGGCCGCATCAAGTCCGACCAGACGCTCCTGGAAATCGGTCACGCCCATCATAAGACGCCGGCGCAAATCTGCCTGCGCTGGCTGGTGCAGCAGAATGTGTCGGCGATTCCCAGGACCTCACGGGTCGAGCGCCTGTCGGAAAACATCGAGATCTTCGATTTCGAGCTCTCGGATGACGAGATGGGGGCGATCTCCGCGCTGGCCAGCCCCAAGGGCCGCCTGACCGACTTCGGTTTCGCGCCGAAATGGGATTGAGGGGAGCCTGCGGTATGCTAGGAGCAGGCCGGCAACCCAAGATCGGGCGATGGAACTGCGGAAGATCATACGGACGGACATTGCGGCGTCGGCGATTGCACATCTGACGCTGGTGGCGCTGATCATCGTGATCAGCGAGGTCCATCCGTTTCATTCCCTGCCGCCCGAGACCGTGACCGTCGATATCGTCACGCCGGAGCAGGTGAAGCAGGAGGAGGCCAAGGCAGAAGAGAAGGCCGAGGAGAAAGAGAAGCCGCCGGAGCAGCTTCCCGACCTGAGGCTGCCCAAGCTGGATCTCACCGACAAGCCGGATGCGGCGCCGAAGCCTGCGCCGGCCGGTGAGAAGGCGCCGCCGCAGCAGAAGCAGGCCTCGCACGAACCGCAACAGAAACAGCCACAGGCGGCAAAGCAGCAAGAGGCCAACGCACAGCCGCAATCTCAGCAACCCCAAGCGCAGCCGCAGCCGCAGCCGTTTCCATCGCAGGTGCCGCCGCAGCAGCTGCCACCTCAGCCTCAGGCGGCGCAGCAGCCACCTACGGCGATGCCGCAGCCGCAGGCTTCACCCCCGGCCTATCAGGCACCGGAGCCCGACGTTACCGTCAAGTACGGCGTCATGCTCGGCCTGCCGCCCGAATTGCCGCCCGCGCCGAAAGACGCGCCCAAGGATGACGGCGGCGATGCCAAGGATTCCATCGCGGCCAAGCTGCCGCCTGAGGTCATCGCCGAGCTTCGCCGTCACCTGAGGAACTGCTCGAAACTGCCGGCGGGCGTGGCGTCGACCGACGCCGTGCGCATCAAACTGCGTGCGCTGCTCGCCACCGACGGCACGTTGGCGCGGCCGCCGATCCTGATCGAGGCCCCTCCGTCCGCGAAGGGCGTGGCTATCGTGAAATCCGCGATGAGCGCGATGCAGGCCTGCCAGCCCTACAAGATGCTGCCCGTCGACAAATACGCGGAATGGAAGGTGATGGACCTGACGTTCACGCCGCAGGATTTCGGGTCGTAGTCGCCGCAGAGTGCCCGACGGGCAAAACACCGCGGAGGCTGTCAATCCGCTTGCGCAAATATATTCCGCTTTACCGAAATTCGGAAATGACGTATGTGTCGCCCATCCCGGCTTGGTCTTGAGGGGCGATCGTCCATCGTCACGTTCGCGAGCCGGGGATGCGGTGGACGCGGCAGCGTCGGCACGATGGGGTGCGGGCAGGGCGGGTAGTCCCTGTGAGCCCGAAACCTGCGTGGGGACGAACGAGGCTGTTCAGTTCGTTGCGCCAACATTCCTGCAGCGCGTGTGCACACTGCTGCAAGACCCTGTGGCCGGCGAATGCGCGTACGGCAAAACCGTGTGGTCCTGGCCGTCGTAGCTACGGTCAAGCTGTCGCGGAGGTGTGGAGCGCCCAACCGGGTTAACTGCATCGCCAATTCGCGAGGCGAGGGAGGCCAGAGGGAAATCGGCTCCCGGGAGAGCGCGGCATAAGCCGTCAAACCATCGCGCAGGGAAGGCCGAGTGATTGGCACCACCTGTATGCTGCTGTGCGGTCTTTTTGCGCTACATCTTCGCGCAGCAGACCGCGGGTGCGAGGTCAGCACCCGGTCTTCCCTGCGCCCTCTTGGATCAGAGGGCGGAAAGATCAAGCAAAGCTCGGGCGAAATGCGCCGCGAGGGCGCGAAGGCGTGTCTGCGTCTACAAGCTCGCTGTCATCGCCCGGCTTGACCGGGCGATTCAGTACTCCGAGACGGCCGTGATCGAACCGAGAGGCCGCGGCGTACTGGATTCCCCGCCTTCGCGGGGGATGACAGTGTCATGTGGAGAACCGCAGCCCCTCACTCCAACGATGTGGGAGGAGCGGGGCTCAATGACCGTGCGTCGTCGCGCCACCGCCATCAATCGGCGCCATCGCCGCCCAGGCACTGGACGCGAATTGACGCCGCCAGGTCACGATCACCACGGCGGCCGTGGTCACGAACAGCACCCAGGGGCTGACGAACCAGCCGAGATAGCCGAGCGCGAAGAAGAAGGCGCGCTGGCCGCGGTTGAAATGGCGGCCGGCGGATTCGAACACGCGCGAGGTGCGGATCACATGGGCCTCGGCCTCCGGCGTGTCGCGCATCGAGGAAGGCGGCATGCCCCCGAACAGGATGGCGACATAGTTGAACAGGCGATAGGCCCAGGCGAACTTGAAGAAGGCATAGACGCAGATCAGCACGAGCCCGACGCATTTCAGCTCCCACAGCGCCGGCGAGGGGCTGAGGTCGATCGGCAGCTTTGCCAGAATGGTGATGGCGTCGTTGGTCGCATGCAGCAGCGCCAGTGCGCCGCCGAGCGCGAACAGGCTGGTGGAGGCGAAGAAGGCGGTGCCGTTCTGCAGCGAAGCCATGATCTGCATGTCCACCATGCGAGTCTCGCGGTCGAGCAGGCGACGGACCCAGACCTCGCGATACCTGTTCATCCGCGCTGACAGGCTGTCGCGGCCATAGGCGGAATGCTCGAGCGTGACGGCATAGGCCAGCCATTCGATGATGAAGAAGCCGACGGCGGTGATGTCGACCCAGTGCCTGCTCATGTCCGTCTCCTTGCGAGCCGCCACGATTGCCACGCATGGCTGGTAGCAGCAACGATTGATTGGGGGCAGGCGATGGCGTTAAAAGCAGCGCATCCAACAGACCTCCGGAAGGATCGGTGACATGGCAGCGCTCAAGCTCGCGATCGGCAACAAGAACTACTCGTCCTGGTCGATGCGGCCCTGGCTTGCGCTCCGCGCCAACGACATCCCGTTCGTCGAGACCATGATCCCGCTCTACACCGACGATCCCGCCGACAAGGAGCGGATCCTGTCCTTCAGCCGCGCCGGCAAGGTGCCGGTGCTCGTCGACGGCGATATCACGGTGTGGGATTCGCTTGCCATCATCGAGTACATCGCCGAGCGCTATCCGGAGAAGAAGCTGTGGCCCGACGACCTCGCCGCGCGCGCGTTTGCCCGTTCGGTCTGCGCCGAGATGCATTCGGGTTTCATGGCCCTGCGCAGCGAGTGCGGCATGAACCTGCACCGCCCGGTGCGTCCCGTAACGCTGTCGGCGGACGCCAAGGCCAACGTCGCGCGCGTGCAGGAGATCTGGCGCACGTGCCGGACTCGCTACGGCGCCGGCGGGCCGTTTCTGTTCGGCCGCTTCGGCGCGGCGGACGCGATGTATGCTCCCGTCGTCCATCGTTTCCGCACCTATGCGATCGAGGTCACGCCGGAGAACCAGGCCTATATGGACACGATGATGGCGATGCCGGCGTTCCAGGAGTGGACCCGCGATGGGCTCGCCGAAACGCTTGTCATCGAAAAGTTCGAGAACGTGTGAGGCGCCGCTTGACGGCGTGCCGGCTCGCGGCGCTCAATCGAAACGGATACGGCTCAGAAGAGGGGACGGCCATGGGAATTCTGGACTCGCTGGAGAACAACCCCGCACTGCGCAGCGCGCTCGGCCAGCTCGGCGCCGCCGTCCTGCCGGCAGTGCTGAGCGAGGTGATGGGCAACAACAACCAGGGCGGCCTGGGCGCGATCGTCGCCAAGCTCGAGCAGGCTGGCTTTGGCAACCAGGTCAAGTCATGGCTCGGCAACGGCCAGAACCTGCCGATCTCGGCCGACCAGCTCCGCGCCGTGCTCGGCAACGACACCGTCCGTCAGCTCGCCGCGCGCTACAATATCCCGGTCGACCAGCTCGGTGAGATCCTCGCCCAGGAGCTGCCAAAGGCCGTCGATCAGGCGAGTCCGAATGGCCACCTACCTCACGGCGCCTGAGGCCCGGCGGCTCCGGCGGTATCACAGGACCCCCGGTTTCCCACCTATCCTCCTGAGAACGTTGCGGGATTGGCGCATTTGCCATGCCCGCATACCGCTGGCCAAAACGCCGCATCGCGTGCTATAGATCACGCCGGGTTTCAGCCGGTCGTCGCAGTGGGGACTCTGGGCACAACCGGCGCTGTTTGAGTGATGGAGATGGGCGTTGAAGCATAAATTCCCCGTGGGAACGCGCGTATTGTTCACGGCCAGCAACGTCGCGCGTCCGGCTGCGAGTGGCTCATACGAGGTTATTCGCCTGCTGCCGACGGAAGGCGACGACTACCAGTACCGGATCAAGAGCTCGACCGAAGCCTTCGAGCGGGTCGCCAAGGAAAGCCAGCTCGCGCTCTCGTAATGCGCTGACGGCAATACCCACTGACATCGCGGACGAATTTGCTCGGCCCGCCGTCAAAAGGCCCGCTTCACCTCGACAAGGTGGGCCGGGGGCAGTTGCCGGTTCGCGGTGCTCGCTTGACCATCAGCTCTTTGCTCGCGTGAGGGGACGTCGCGCATGAACTGGGCATGGGCCTCGTCGCTCGACCAAATCTGGCGCTCTCCGGCCTTTCCGATGTGGATGACGCTGGCGGCTGCCGGCTTCTTCGGATTGATCCTGCTGATCACGCTCGCGCGTGCCGAAAAATCGGTCGCCAACGGCGCGCTGACCGTCATTACGCTGCTCTCGATCGGCATCGCCGTGGCTGCGACCATGCGAATCTACGGGCCTGCGGCGCCCGAAACCTCGACCGTGGAAGCCCGCACCCAGGCCACGGTCACTGCGACCTTACCGGCGCTGGCCTGCCTCGATGATCTCGCAGGCGATGCCGTGGCGGTTGGTTGTGAGAAGGCGCTGTTCGGCGCGCCCGATGCCGCCGCCGCCGCTGTCGCCTACACCGCCGCGCGGATAGACCGGCTGACTGCGCTCGGCGACGCTGCAACCGCCGACAAGAATTTGACGCTCGACACCAAGGTGCTGCGCAAGGCGCTGGAGCGTGACCGCTATGGCCTCGTGGCCCAGGTGCTGGTTGCGCGCGATGGCTGCACTCAGTTCGATTGCGCCGCGTTCCGTTCGCTGACGGATCAGCAGCAGGTCGCTGCCAACATGGATTCTCATCTCTATGATCAGTTGGTCGCGCGCTATGCGCCGACCTGGAATACGCCCGCGGCAATGCCGGGAGCGCTGCCCGCCAACCCGATCGCCGTGCTGCCGCCATCGACGCCTACGGGCAAGCCGACCAATGCCGAGTTTCCGAGCGCCGCGTCGACCCCGCCGGTGAGCATCATGAATCCGGAGCCACCGACAGCGGCTACGCGCCAGGCGCCCGCCGCCAATGCGGCCGCAGCGCCGGCGCCACGTGCTACCGCTGCGACCTCGGCAGCTCCTGCTGCCAAGAAGCCTCCCGCGCCGAAGGCTGCACGTGCCGCGCCCGCCGCCCCGGTTCCGCTGGCTCCGCCGCCGCCGGCCTCGGCTCCCGCGGCTGCGGATAACGACTAGTTCGGCTTTGAAAAGCTGCGCATGGCCCGCTAATGCTGGGCCATGCCACTCCATCTGATCAAGCTCGCCGTCGGCTGCGACTCCGTCAAGGAATTGAAGGGGTGGATCGCCGAACGGATGCAGACGGCCAAGAAAAAAGGCCTGCCGCAACACCACGTCCACGTCACCCGTATGGTGCCCAAGCGCGACGCCGAGATTCTGGCGGGCGGATCGCTCTATTGGGTCATCAAGGGTGAGATCGCCGCGCGCGAAAAGATCATTGGCATCGAGCCGTTCCGCGACAAGGACGGCATCGGTCGCTGCCGCATCGTGATGCAGCCGAAGGTCATCTCGGTGTCGCCGCGGCCGATGCGCCCGTTCCAGGGCTGGCGCTATCTCACCGACGATTCCGTGCCGCCCGATCTCGGCAGGTCGGCGGCAGGCACCATCGCGGCGATGCCGGAGCCGATGCGGCGCGAGCTGCGCGATCTCGGGCTGCTCTAAACCGCGATATTGTCGATCAGCCGTGTGCCGCCGAGCTTGGCCGCAACCAGGATTCGCAGCGGGCCGTCCTCGCGCGAGGTGACCGGCGCCAGCGTCGCGGCATGGCGCGCCTCGAAATAGTCGAGCGCAAAGCCGGCCGCCTTGATGATCTCGGCGCCGCGCGCCATCGCGCCTGCGATGGCTTCGCCGGCCTGGATCCGGCGAGCGCTGTCCTTCATGGCGCGGTAGAGGGTGGTGGCTGTCTGGCGCTCCTCGGCCGAGAGGTAGACGTTCCGCGAGGACATCGCGAGCCCGTCGCGCTCGCGCACGGTGCGGGAGCCGATCACCTTGACGCCGAGATCGAGATCGCGCGCCATCTGCGTCACCACGCGAAGCTGCTGGAAGTCCTTCTCGCCGAAGATCGCGACATCGGGCCGGCATTGCGTGAACAGCTTGCCCACGACGGTTGCGACACCGCCGAAGAAGTGCGGCCGGAAGCGGTCCTCGAGGCCGGCCAGGGCCGGCCCTTCCGGGACGATCCGCGTCGCGAAGCCTTCCGGATACATCGCTTCGACGCGGGGATGCCAGACGATGTCGACGTCCTCTGCCGCGAGCTTGGCGATGTCGGACTTCCAGGTCCGGGGATAGGCGCCGAAATCCTCTGACGGTGCGAACTGGGTCGGGTTGACGAAGATCGAGACCACGACGCGACTCGCGCGCCGCTTGGCGAGGCGCACCAGCGACACATGGCCGTCATGGAGCGCCCCCATGGTCGGAACCAGCGCGATCGTGGCCTTTCGTTTGCGAAGATCGTCGACGGCGCGTCGCAAGGCAGGCACCGTGCGGGTGATCAAGGGGCTTGGTGACATCAGGACTCGGCAAGGTTGGGGGCGCGGACGGCTAACCTTAACAAGCGGCGGTCGTGGACGCCAAGCATCGACATCAGGCACAGAATCGTCCGCAGCGATTATGTCGCGCCGTTGTGAGCTGGATGACAGGCGCGACGTCGCGACACGATTCATAATGATGACCTGTGCATTCTGATTTCGTCATCCTGTCACGCATTTCACTTGACCGAAGACGCGGCCAACTCGAAGATATTGTTCAGGGGTGTTGAGGATCGCCATGCTTGTGCAGGCCAGCCAAAGCCAATCCGGCTCGGCGCACGTCGTCGTACTCGGCAATGAGAAGGGCGGCTCCGGCAAATCCACCACCGCTCTGCATATCGCGGTTGCGCTCCTGAAGGCCGGCCAGCGCGTCGCCACCATCGATCTCGACTGCCGCCAGCAAAGCTTCACCCGCTATATCAACAACCGATCCGCCTGGGCCCGCCGCACCAAGCTCGACCTCGAATTACCGGCGCATCGCTGCATCAAGCTCGGCGAGACCATGCAGATCGCCGAAAATGAGAATTCCGAGTTCCAGCAATTCATGGAGGCGGTCTCGGCGGTCGAGAGCAGCTTCGACTTCATCGTGATCGATACCCCGGGCACCGACAGCTACCTGATGCGGCTCGCCCATTCGATGGCCGACACACTGGTCACGCCGATCAACGATAGCTTCCTCGATTTCGACGTGCTCGGCACCGTCGATCCCGCCAACTATGCCGTGACGGGTGAGAGCCATTACGCGGAGATGGTGCGCGACGTCAGGCGGAAGCGCCGCCAGCTCGACGGCTCGACCACCGATTGGATCGTCGTCCGCAACCGCCTGTCGATGCTCGGCTCCCGCAACAAGCAGCTCGCCGCCGAGGGGTTGAAGGATCTGTCGCTCCGGCTCGGCTTCCGCTACGTCGACGGCTTCGCCGAACGCGTCGTCTATCGCGAGTTCTTCCCGCGGGGCCTGACGGCGCTGGACGAGATCGACGAGGCGACGCTCGGGATGCGGCCCAATCTCGGCCATCTCACTGCACGCGAAGAGGTCACGAGCCTGCTTCGCCAGCTGAAGCTGCCGCTCGATGAACGCGGACGGCGCCGTGCGGCAAATCGCGCCGAATGGTTCAACCAGGTGGATAAGCCTCTCGAGGTCCACGACATCCTCGGCGCATAGGCGGTACGTCGCTACTTCTGGTCGTTCATGGCAGCCGGTTCCCGCCGGAACCGGGCGCACCCGAAGTCGTTTTCACCGGACATCACCGCGAAATTGAACCCGGAAGCGGCGGGTTGCGTCGGATGGTGGTCTGCATCCGAACGTGGCGGTATCAGAACAGGGTGCTCACGAAACGTGTGCGCCGCACAACGAAAGGGCTGCCGGATCACAATATTTAGCCTTCCTGTCACGCGCCTGTGACATATATTAGGGAATAGGCGCGAAGGAGCCGAAGAGCTCCTCGAACAACACGATTTTCAACAGGGATCAGGTCGGTCGAAAGACCTGAGGCTGAGGACGAAAATGAAGCGTGGAATTGCCGTTCTGGTTTCTGTCGGAGCCCTCTGCGGTGTCGCTTATTTCACGGCGAGCAAGTGGGCCATCAAGCACGAGACCATCACCTTCTACGACGCTTCACGCGATAATCGTCCCGTGCCTGTCGACATCGCGGTTCGTCGCGACAAGGAAATGCAGGCCAATGCCGGCATGATTACCCTGCCGGTCGCCGTTATCAACCACGGCAATACCGTCAAGAACACCGAGTACGGCTTCCTGGCCAACGTCTTTGCAGCGCGGGGCTATCTCGTGGTCAGCCCGCAGCACGATCTGCCCACCGATCCGCCCATGGTGACCAAGCCCGGGGAGCTTTATGTCGGCCGCCTGCCGCAGATCCTGCGCGGTGTCGCCAACATTCATCTTGCAATGCAGGAAATGAGGAAGGTTCAGCCCAACGCGGATTACAGCCGGGTGACGATGGTCGGCCACTCAATGGGCGGCGACATCACGATGTATTTCGCCAAGCAGTATCCGGACGAGGTCAAGAAAGTCGTGACGCTGGATAATCTCCGCGTGCCGTTCGTGACCGCCGGCAAGTTCAAGATCCTGTCGTTCCGTTCTCATGATCCGCAGTTCAAGACCGATCCGGGCGTGATCCCCACCGACGAGGAATGCGAGAAGGCCGGTATTCAGGTCGTGAAGACGGACTTCCAGCACAACGACATGCGCGACACCGGTCCGGACGACGCCAAGAATTCGATCCAGGGCATGCTCGATAAATTCCTCAGCGACACCGACAGCGCCATCGCGCCGGTCGACACCACTTCGGCTCCGCCCAAAATCCTGGAGCCCGGTCCAGTCGCCCTGATGGCGCCCGCGAAAAGTTGATCCGAAGAAGAGCTGCTCCGAAAAAGCGCTGACCCATTCGGCCATAGTTGGAAACTTCAAAAGCCTCCGCCGGCTGCCGCCCGCGGAGGCTTTGTGCATTGACCGGGAAGGGCACGCTATCCACATTGGGAGCGCGAGCCCAAGTGTGACCTCAGATGCCCGGCGATCCCATCAAACCGCGCGATCATGATGCTGTGTCGGCGAGGACCGAAAGCGACGCCACGTTGCCGCAGGCAAAGACGTCGAGTTCGGCGGACGTCGCGGCCTTCGTCGCCAAGGCGCGTGCGCTGTCGCCGCATGCACCCGGCGCGAAGGGCCGCTTGATCTTTGCGCTGGATGCGACGATGAGCCGGCAACCGACCTGGGACATGGCCTGTGCGCTTCAGGCCGACATGTTTCGCGAGGCTGCGGCGCTCGGAAGTCTCGATATCAGGCTTGTCTACTACCGCGGCTACAACGAATGCCGTGCCACCGGGTGGATTTCCGACAGTGGCAAGCTCGCGGCGCTGATGAGCAAGATCGATTGCCGTGGCGGCGACACCCAGATCGGCAGGGTGCTGACCGACGCGCGGCGCGAGGCGGTCGAATCGGGCGTGCGTGCCGTGGTCTTCGTTGGCGACGCCATGGAGGAGAAGGTCGACGCGCTCTGTGCCAAGGCCGGCGAGCTCGGCATGTTGAAAGTGCCGGTGTTCCTGTTCCAGGAGGGCCATGATGTGCGCGCCGAGCAGACGTTTCGGGAGATCGCGCGTCTGACCGGGGGCGCCTGGTGCCGGTTCGATCCAGGCGCGGCGGCGCAACTGCGCGATCTGTTGCGGGCCGCCGCAGCCTATGCTGCCGGGGGCCGTGAGGCGCTGCTGAGGCTGGCGAAGACGGCAAGCGGTGCGGCGCAGCTGATTGGACAGATGAAGTAGCAGCTCAACCGTCCAGCGCCATGCAATTTGCCGGAAGGGCGGCTATATTCCGGAAATGACTCTGATCGCCGGCGTCGTCGCCGTTATCACACTCTATCTGTTGCTCCAGATGTTCCGCGCCGCCAACCCGGCGGTGCTGGCGCGCGCTATCAAGCTCGGCGGAGGTGTGGTCGCACTCGCAGTGGCCGCCTTCACCGGGTTGAGGGGTGAGTTGGCGGTCGCGATTCCGCTCGGGATATTCGGTGCCGGACTGCTCGGCTGGACGCCGCTGGCCAATGCGGGGTTCGGCAATTTGGGCGGTCTATTCGGCGGTGGCGCAACACGCCCATCCGGACAGAGCTCGCGCGTGCGCTCGCAGTTTCTGGACATGCGGCTTGATCACGACTCCGGCCAGCTCTCGGGCCAGATCGTCGCCGGGCCCCACGCGGGGCGCAATCTCGACGAGTTCGATCTTGCAGGCCTGCTGGCGATGGTCCCGGCATTCGACGCCGAGAGCGTGGCCTTACTTGAAAGCTATCTGGACCGCCGGTTTCCCGCTTGGCGTCAGAACGCGCAGGGCGATGCGGCAGGGGGGCAGCGCCGCACGGCGGCGAGCGGCAAAATGACGACGGAGGAAGCCTATCAGATCCTTGGCTTGCAGCCGGGAGCGGGGCGCGACGACATCAGCCGGGCGCACAAGTCCCTCATGAAGAAACTGCATCCCGACCAAGGGGGGTCGACGTACCTCGCTGCCCGTGTAAACGAGGCCAAGGATACTCTGCTTCGTACGCATAACGGCTAACTCCGGCACCACGCCACAAACGCCCGTACCGCGTAAGCTCCGCTTGCTCTGTTTGCTGTTGCCCGATGCCCGCCATTGTCGGCGTGGTCGATCCCTTGAGCAAAGTCTTAACCGTAAATTCTTGACGAGAGGTTGTCGCGGAACGGCCATCGGCGCCACCGCGTCCCAAAAACAAAAATGCCCGCGCAAGGCGCGGGCATTTTGCTGGGAAGGGGCTGAGAGATCAGTTGCGGACCGTCATGCAGGAGATGTCGGCGCGCTTCAGCATCCGGCACACCGCTTCGGCCTGGTCCCGCTCGAGCCCGGCAAAGCGGGCCCGGTAGAGCTTGCGGTTATCCCTGGCGACGACAGGCTCGGTGAACGGATCGGCCTTGCTGAGCAGGCCACGGGCCGAGCTGCGGGCCGCTTCAATGCGCTGCTGCGCTTCGCTTTCGCTCTCGAGCGCGCCAACCTGGACGATCCAGCCGCTATGGGTGACGACCGGTTTGGTGGGGGCGCTCATCTGGATCGGCTGCGGGGCCGGATCGGCGGAGGCAAGCTTGGCGACTGGGGCGGGCGCCGGTGCAGCGGCGGTGGCCGCCGGCAGCACGCCGAGGATGCCGTTGCCGGTGCCGAAGCCCACCGGCTGGTGCGGCAATTCGGCTCGGGCGACATCGGCCTTGACCGGCTCCGGCTTGTTGATCATGTCGGCCTTGGCAACGACCGCGCCGGAGGTTTCCGCGACGTCGGGACGGGGCGAAATCGTGCTGGTGACTTGCGGCGCAACCTGCGTCGGGGCGGCAGACGCGACCTTCACCGCACCAGCCTTGACCTGAACCGTCTTGACCCGCACGGGCTTCATCGGCTCGGACGAACCCGGGATCAGGGAGAGCGGCTGGCTGGTGATCACGCCGCTGGTAAGCGGCGCGGGCTCAATCTTGGATTCCGTGGCCTTGGCTTCTGGCTTGGGCTGCACCGGCGGCATCGCGGCGGTCGCAGCGGCAAGCGTCGCCAGACGCGAGGGACGCGGCGCGGCTGCCTCGGGGGCAGGAGCGGCCGCGACCTGAACCGGGGGAACGGGACGGGCCGAGGTCTCCGAAGCATCGGCCACCTCGGTGCTGGCCTCAGCGCTGTTTCGCTCGGTCACTGCGGCAACAGTGTGGGTGGTTGCGCCCTTGTCGAGGTTCTCCGCAAGCAGGTTGCGCATGATGGCATCGCGCGAGCCGCCGCTGCGGCCGCCCAGCACCACACCGATGAGATGGCGGTTGCCGCGGCGTATCGACGTCACGAGATTGAAGCCGGAAGCTCGGGTGTAGCCGGTCTTGATGCCGTCGACGCCCTCGACGCTGCCGAGCAGGTGATTGTGGTTGCGGATCTGCTCGCCACGCCAGGTGAACGAGGTAGTCGAGAAATAACGATAGTAGCGCGGGAAGCGCTCCTGGATCGCGCGGCCGAGCGTCGCCTGGTCGCGCGCCGTGGTGACCTGCTCGTCGTTGGGAAGGCCGTTGGCGTTGCGGTAGACCGTCTTGGACATGCCGAGCGCGCGCGCCTTGCGCGTCATCATCGCGGCAAAATCGTCCTCGTCGCCGGCGATCGCTTCCGCAATCACCACGGCCGCGTCGTTGGCCGAGCGGGTGACAAGACCCTTGATCGCGTCCTCGACGCGGATGGTCTGGCCGGCGCGCAGATTGAGCTTGGTCGGGTCCTGGTCGGCGGCATGCTGGGATACCGGCATCTCGGTATCAAGCTTCATCTTGCCGGACTCGAGGCGCTCGAACAGCAGGTAGAGCGTCATGATCTTGGTGAGCGAGGCGGGATGGCGCAGCCCGTCGGGGCTGGTTGCCTGCAGCACCGCGCCGGAATTGCCGTCGACGATGATCGAGGCGAATTGCGGGCTGTAGCTCTCGGAGACGTCGCGATGCACCCGATGGTGCGCGTAATGGCGTCGGTAGCGCCGCGCGTCGGCCGCATCGGTCGTCACAATGACCGCCGCGGTGACCGTGAGAAGTCCGAAAACGCCAACCCGCGCCAAGCGCGAGGAAGACCACTTGTTACGAAGCATGGAACCCCGTCCCCGTTTGTGACTTGATCACCGGCTCGTGAGGCGAAATTGTGCCCTGCTGACCCGGGATCATTACCTGCTCAGGCTGTCCCTCCGCTGGTGCTCACTGCGGGGGACGTTGGACCTGAGCCGCTGTTCTGGCTAAGGTGATGTTCTCAAACGGCTTTTGACCGTCTGCGGATGTGAACACGTCCAGGGAATCAGGGTAGGGGGCCGCGGTTTCCAAAAGCTTAAGGAACCCTTGCGGGAAAGCCCGGGAATTTCCGTAACTTGGATTGATCTTTGTGCGATGCACAATATTCTTGACCTTTTTTGTGCGTTGCACTAATTGTGGGCACAGTCAGGGAGCCGGGGCTTCCGGACGCGAGCCAGGGAAAAGGATTCCAAGATGTTCAAGGTTGAAGACTTTCAGAACTACGGAAAAGAGCATTTCGAGAGCTGCGTTGCCTCCGCAACCTCCGTGCAGCACGGCCTCCAGGCAATCGCCAGCGCCTATGGCGACTACACCAAGAAGTCGTTCGAAGACACCAAGTCTTTCGTCGAGAAGCTGTCCGGTGTGAAGTCGCTGGACAAGGCGCTGGAAGCGCAGACCGATTTCGCCCGTTCTGCCTATGAGACGTTCGTCGCGGAATCGCAGAAGATCGCCGGGCTCTACAGCGACCTCGCCAAGCAGGCGTTCAAGCCGGTCGAAACAGTCGTCTCGAAGTTCACCCCGGCCGCCCAGTAATTTTCTGAACTCCTGGAATCGAAAAGCCCGGCTGCTTCAGCCGGGCTTTTTTTGCGAGCGCAACAGGTCAAGAAGTGGGACACGAGGTTCCTGGCACCGGGGGCGTCGTCCCGCTCGTGATGGCGGGGACGAAGCTCGTCTGGCGAGGATAGAGGTAATAGCTGTCGCTGAGCGCAACCGTGCCGCTGATCGTGTAGCCGAGGTTGGGTGTATAGAAATACGTCGCTTCACCGAGGATGAGCCCACTCGTGGTGGGCACCCCCGTCAAGGCTGTCGGCAAATTGACGGTTGTCCCAACCGTTCGTGCCGTGCCGTTGAGCGATTGGCTCCAGATCACCTTGGCTGTGGCGTTGTCGCCGTTCGGCTGCACCTCCGACACGGTTACGACGGCCTTGGTGATGTCATAAGGCGAGAGGACGTAGGATGAGGCGCTCAGGATGCCGGTCACGTCGCTCGTGGTCACGCATTTGTTCTGCGACACGATGTCGGCGATCGTGTGCACCGTATTCGTCACCTTGACGTTGATCGAGAGCGCGTTGCCGAGCTCGACCCCGCCGATGCAAAGCAACAGCATGAACGGCAGTACGATGGCAAACTCGATCGCTGCCACCGCGTCTTCATTGGCTCGGAATTCCTTCAGGCGCACCGACCGGCGGATCATTGATAGGGCTCATTCTGGAATGCGGCCGACGCCGTGATCTGGCGATTGCCGTTCGGAAGGTTTGCGAGGGTAAAGCCGAGCGGTCCCCCGAACACCGGCCATTGGTAGATCACCTCCAGAATGACCTTGGAGCCGGGTCCTCCGGGGCTGTAGGGCCAGTTGTTGGTGACATTCCCGTTGGCATCGAACGTCAGTGTTGGAGCCGCCGCGCTCAACGTCGACCAGCTGCTCGCGGATTGGACGCTGATCATCAACTTGTTGCAGTTGAAGATGATGCGGACCTGCGAGCAGACCAGGTTCGAAAATTGGGTCTGCGTCATCCCGGCCCCTTGCACCTGACCGGTCAGAATCTGTCGAGCCGATTGCTGCACGACCTGCTGCAGCAATTGCTGACCGAAGAAGACCAGGAAGATCTGGATGATTCCAACCAGCAACGCGATGAATGCCGGTGCGACGAGGGCGAATTCGACCGCGTTCGCCCCTTTGGTGTCTTTGCGGAATGCGGCGAGGAGATCGCGCAGCCGCCATTCTCTCTGCGGGCCGGTCATGCGTTCCCTCAATTGGTCAGGTGAGGGGCCGTTTCCACGACCTTCTGGAAAAGTTTGTTCAGCGCGCCTGTGATATCACCGCCCGATTGTACGTCAGAGAACAAGTCGGGCGACGACGCGCAGGATTGTAGGTTCTGCGCGATCTGTCCGCTCGACGACGAGGGGCTGTTGAATGTCGAGATGTAGGAATTGTACCAGCTGTTGCTTGTGAGCGGCAGGTACTCGGTATAGAGCACCGCGATGCGAATTCCCCTGTTCTTGATCGTCGTGCATATCGACGTGTCGATGGGTTGCTGGCATCGGTATTTGGAGCCGGTGGCAATCGGCGTGCCGCTGCAGGACGACTTTAGCGATACAATCTTGTCGTCGACCCCGTCGGTGACGAGAAATACCACTTCCTGAGGCGTGTCTCCGGTTTGGTTGGATCCGCCGCCAGGTGCGGGCATGAGGGCATTGACGCTCGAGAGGGCATTCTCGATGTCGGTGCCATAGTCGGTGGTGATGGCGCATCCCGAGACCACACAGTTCTGATGGTCGACGGTGAGGAGCGAAATGTTGCTGGCGGCCTGACTGGCAGCAGTCGTCAGGTCGGCAGATGGCAGCCCCGATGGCGCGTAAACCGTGTTGAAGCCGTAGTCGAAGGTATAGATCGCGGCCTTGTAAGTGTTGTTGTTCACGGCCTCTTTGGCTTGCGCCGTGCTCATGAGACTTGCAGTGGCCTGGGCGACGAGATCGATGCGCAGCGTGATATTGTTGTTGCGTGCGATGGTAAGATTGTCCTTGGTCGAGGAGTTTGCGCCGCTGTCGAGGTTAGGATGGGCTTCATGGCAGGCGAACGCGCAATTTGCCGAGCCGCCGGGCTGGTTCTTCGTCGCCGTTATCATGTTGGAGATATCGTTCGCCGTTGCCGCGATGCCCATCGATGGCGAGTCATCCAGCAGCAGATAGAAGTTGATGTTCGGCGCACCGGAAGCGCTGGCGGTCGCTCCGCCCCTGATCGGCCACACCGGAGTGCCGAGCACGCTCGGGAAGGCGTTGCTGGAGTTCGCGGTGTAAGTCACGGTCGCCGTGCGCACCAGACCGACATTGCCGACAGTGACCGTCAGGACCGGCGCCCCGGACAGGCCGCCGGCGATTGCGTTCGCGGTCGCATTGAAAATGTTGGTGGCGGTCGTTTGTGCGACCGTCGTGCTTTGGGCCATCATCGATGGCGTCACGGCCGCGATAGCAGCAGCGTCGGCCGCGGCGTCGAGCTGCGATTGGCGACGTTGGGCCTGGGTGTAATCCATCGTCATGCCGAGCAGATAGATGGTCGGGAACAGCATGATCGCAAAGAGAACGGCGACGTTGGCCTGCTCGGCGGCGGCAAAACGAGCTAGGTGTCGGCGAATGCACCGGACAACGGGCAGGCGAAACATGATTTTCCCCGAAATCAATAATTTCTCCCGATTTCAGGCCCCGCAGTTGAATTCCAGGTAAACTCGACCGTACAAAACCGGGATTAGGGCCGCGCAAAAGGTCGCGTTCCCGTTTCGAACGGTGTTTCTGGTTAATGGCCCTGAAACCCGGGAACGGATTGCTTTGTCAAATCGGTCCGAATTGATTAACCTTGGTGGGGATCGCCGGACCGGGAATCGGGACCGCCACGGCCGCATCGGTTCGACCTCTGCACGCTTGCGGCGAGCCGGGGGCAGGCCCATATTCCCGGTAATCGCTCCGGCCCGACCGGACCGGTTGGAAGCGGCGATCAGGGCGGCGCGCCTGCGCGAGGCTCCCGAGGGCGGGGCCGGCCGGTGAGCCGTCATACGCTTCCGTGGGGAATTTGAACGCCTGAGCCATGCCGCAACTGACTTCCAGAGTAGACCTGTCCACGGCCGCTGCCGCCCACGCTCCCCGGATGAGCAATGACGAGAACCGTTCCGGTGGCCCGGCGGGTCCGAACACGTCCGTCATCACCAAGGTCAAACCGAAGACCAAGCGGCCGAACCTCTATCGCGTGCTGATCCTAAACGACGACTACACTCCGATGGAGTTCGTCGTCCACGTGCTGGAGAAGTTCTTCCAGAAGGACGTCGAGGCCGCGACCAAGATCATGTTGCACGTCCATCATCATGGCATCGGCGAATGCGGCGTGTTCACCTACGAGATTGCCGAGACCAAGGTGACGCAGGTGATGGATTTCGCCCGCAAGCACCAGCACCCGCTGCAATGCGTGATGGAAAAGAAATAGGGCGCATCACGGCGCGTTCGAAGCCGACCCTGGCACAGGGCGGAGCGTGATTTGCCGCGTGATGCCTCGTGATGGTGCTTTGGCGTGTCGTCCGGGCGCAGCTACCGGCAAAACTACGGAAATCCCGCCGGCGAGAATCTGTCTAAGACTCCTGCCCAAATCGGAAGGGGTTTTGCATCGAGAATACCGCAGCTATCGAAGCCGCCGAGTCGCGGAACCGGTCTTTCGCTGCGGCCTTGTATAACTATATGTGACAAAGGTTGTTGTTGCCTGACCGGGCGATGGCGATCATGATGGTGGGGGCCATAGAGGACGCGAATGCCGACTTTTTCCCAAAGCCTTGAACAATCCCTGCATCGTGCACTGGCGATCGCCAATGAGCGTCATCACCAATATGCGACGCTCGAGCATCTATTGCTCTCCCTGATCGACGATTCCGATGCAGCTGCGGTCATGCGCGCCTGTAGCGTCGATCTCGACAAGCTCCGTACGAGTCTCGTCAACTACCTTGAGACCGAATTCGAAAATCTGGTGACTGACGGAGCCGACGACGCCAAGCCGACCGCCGGCTTCCAGCGCGTGATCCAGCGCGCGGTAATCCACGTCCAGTCCTCGGGTCGCGAAGAGGTGACCGGCGCCAACGTGCTGATCGCGATCTTTGCCGAGCGCGAGAGCCATGCCGCGTACTTCCTGCAGGAGCAGGATATGACGCGCTATGACGCCGTCAACTACATCAGCCACGGCATCGCCAAGCGGCCGGGCGTCTCCGAGGCGCGGCCGGTGCGCGGCGTCGATGAGGAGACCGAGACCAAGGGCAGCGAGGACGCCAAGAAGAAGGGCGAAGCGCTCGAGACCTACTGCGTCAACCTCAACAAGAAAGCGCGCGACGGCAAGATCGACCCGGTGATCGGACGCAATTCCGAGATCAACCGGGCGATCCAGGTGCTGTGCCGCCGGCAGAAGAACAATCCGCTGTTCGTTGGCGAGGCCGGCGTCGGCAAGACTGCGATCGCGGAGGGCCTTGCCAAGCGCATCGTCGACAGCGAGGTGCCGGAGGTTCTGGCGGCCGCGACCGTGTTCTCGCTCGACATGGGCACGCTGCTCGCCGGCACGCGCTACCGTGGCGACTTCGAGGAGCGCCTCAAGCAGGTGCTGAAGGAGCTCGAGGCGCACCCCAATGCCATCCTGTTCATCGACGAGATCCACACCGTGATCGGTGCGGGCGCAACGTCGGGCGGGGCGATGGATGCCTCGAACCTGCTCAAGCCGGCGCTTGCCTCTGGCACGATCCGCTGCATGGGTTCCACCACCTACAAGGAATACCGCCAGCACTTCGAGAAGGACCGCGCGCTGGTGCGGCGCTTCCAGAAGATCGACATCAACGAGCCGACGGTCGAGGACGCGATTGCCATCCTCAAGGGTCTCAAGCCCTACTTCGAAGACTACCACCGGCTGAAATACACCAATGAGGCGATTGAGGCCGCCGTACAGCTGTCCTCGCGCTATATCCATGACCGCAAGCTGCCCGACAAGGCGATCGACGTCATCGACGAATCGGGTGCGGCGCAGATGCTGGTGGCCGAGAACAAGCGCAAGAAGACCATCGGCATCAAGGAGATCGAGACCACGATCGCCTCGATGGCGCGGATCCCGCCAAAGAGCGTGTCGAAGGATGATGCCGAGGTGCTCAAGCATCTCGAGCAGACCCTGAAGCGTACCGTGTTCGGCCAGGACAAGGCGATCGAGTCGCTCGCGGCATCGATCAAGCTGGCGCGTGCCGGCTTGCGCGAGCCGGAGAAGCCGATCGGTTGCTATCTGTTTTCAGGTCCCACCGGCGTCGGCAAGACGGAGGTGGCAAAGCAGCTCGCGGCGAGCCTCGGCGTCGAGTTGTTGCGCTTCGACATGTCCGAATACATGGAGCGGCACACCGTGTCGCGCCTGATCGGCGCACCTCCTGGCTATGTCGGCTTCGATCAGGGCGGCCTGCTCACTGACGGTGTCGACCAGCATCCGCATTGCGTGGTGCTGCTCGATGAAATCGAGAAGGCGCATCCCGACCTCTACAACGTGCTGCTCCAGATCATGGACCACGGCCGGCTCACCGACCACAATGGCAAGCAGGTCAACTTCCGCAACGTGATCCTGATCATGACCACGAACGCAGGTGCTTCGGATCTCGCCAAGCAGGCGTTCGGCTTCACGCGCTCGAAGCGGGAAGGCGACGACCACGAGGCGATCAACCGGCAGTTCGCGCCGGAATTCCGCAACCGTCTCGACGCCATCGTCTCGTTCGGTCATCTCAGCGTCGAAGTGATCGGCACCGTCGTCGAGAAGTTCGTGCTTCAGCTCGAAGCGCAGCTCGGCGACCGCGACGTCACCATCGAACTGTCCGACCCCGCCAAGGCTTGGCTGGTCCAGCATGGTTACGACGAGCAGATGGGCGCGCGCCCCATGGCCCGCGTGATCCAGGAGCACATCAAGAAACCCCTGGCTGACGAGGTGCTGTTCGGCAAGCTCAAGAGCGGTGGCCACGTTCGCGTCGTCCTGGTCAAGGACGAGGCCGACGAGACCAAGGAGAAGATCGGTTTCGAGTTCGTCGAGGGGCCGGTTACGCCGAAGCAGGAAAAGCTGCCCGGTGCCCGCAAGCGCCCGCCGGGCAAGCCCAACAAGCCGGGCGGCCCCGGCGGATCCAAGGGGCCGACCTCGAAGGGCCCGCTGGTCAAGGTTTGATCTGCGCATCGTGATCAGGAAGGCCGGTTGAAAAGCCGGCCTTTTTGTTGTTCCAGCTTCACGTCTGCCGGGGTGGCGTCATTCGCCCCGCAGGCGTTGATCGTCCTGCACCCGGACATGTTCGGCGCCGCGGGCGCCGGCGGGCGACAGCCGCAGCATGCTCAGCATGGCGCCGCAGAGGGCAAATCCGACGCCGGTAAGGAGCGCGATGCGGGTCCCATCGATCGGATAGCGGCCGAGGAACAGCGCGACCAGCGCAGCTCCGGTGGTCTGGCCGAGCAAGCGCGCCGTGCCCAGCATGCCGCTGGCGCCGCCGGCGCGCTCGCGTGGGGCGGCGGCGATCATGGTGCGGTTGTTGGGCGTCTGGAACAGGCCGAAGCCGGCCCCCGCCAGCGCCATCCGCCAGATGACATCGAGTGGCGTCGGACTCGCCGGCAGCAGGGCCAGCGCGGCGAGGCCACAGGCGAACAGTGCGAGTCCGATGCCGCCGAGCAGGCCGGCCGGATAATGCTCGACCAGGCGACCGGCCAGAGGAGCTGCGAACGCCACCGCGATGGGCCAGGGCGTGATCAGCAGGCCCATATGCACGGCCGAATAGCCGAAGCGGCTCTGCAGATAAAAGGGGATGGCCACGAAGGCCAGCATTTGCCCGCAGAACGAGGCGATGGAGGTGGCAATGGACAGCCCGAACACCGGGATGCGCAACAGATCGACAGGCAGGAGCGGCGATTTCATGTGCGTTTCGCGATAAATGAGCGAAGCGCCAGCGGCGATTGCGATGGCGAACTGGATGAGACAGGTGATCGCCGCCTCGCCATGGCCGACGCTATCGATCGCGGCGATGCCGACGCCGAAGGTGATCGCAGAAAGCCCCGCGCTTTGCCAATCGAAGGAATGACTCGCCGGCGTTGTATGCGGCAGGCTGCGCAGGCCGAGCACGAGCGTGGCGATGCCAAGCGGGACGTTGATGGCGAACAGCCAGGGCCAGCTGCCGACTGCGAGGATGCCGGCAGCAAGCGTCGGTCCGACGGCAGCGGAGAAGGCGACGACGAGTGCGTTGAGTCCGATGCCGCGGCCGAGCAGGCTGCGCGGATAGGTAAAGCGCACCAGCGCCGAGTTGACGCTCATGATGCCGGCCGCGCCGAACCCCTGGATGATGCGTGCGATGGTGAGCAACGGCAGAGTATGCGCCAGCGCGCAGAAGGCAGATGCGAGCGTGAACAGCACGAGCCCGACCAGATACACGCGGCGATAGCCGACGATCTCGCCGAGCGAAGCCAGCGGCAGCAACGAGATGGTGATCGCGAGCTGGTAACCATTGACGATCCAGATCGAGAACGCAGGGCTCGCATTCAGGTCGGCTGCGATCGTCGGCAGTGCGACATTGGCGATGGCGCTGTCGACCACGGCCATGATGATGCCGAGCGCAATGGTCAGCACCGCCTGATTGCGTTGTGGCTGCGGCAGGCCGTCGACGTGCTCGATTGTGGTTGACGACATCGTAAAGCGAATTCGGTTGAGGCGCGGTCACTGGTCCGCAACTTGGTCCGACCCAGGATGGTTCCAGCCGAAGCCGTGGGCATTTCAGCCCTATTTCGACCTCCGCGACTCCTGAATCGCCCTGAGGTAGCTTACCACGGCCTCTGCGTCGTCACGGCCGAATCGAGCCGTCGGCATGGCGCGATGAATGCTGCTGTAGCCGTCTTGAAGGCGCTGCATGAAGTCCGGATCGTAGAGCTTGTTCTCGCCGAGATAACGGAACGGCGGCGCCAGTTCGTTCGGGCTCGCGCCCATCCTGCCGACGGCGTGGCACCGCGCGCACATCCGCTGCAGCATTGCTCCAGCGCGCCGCTGCTCGAGGTCCAGGGCTTGACTGGCGGTGCTCCACAGAACGCCGATGGCCAGCAGGATCGGCGCGAACCTCTTCATCGTGTACTCCATCATTCCCAGCGCGAGGTCGCCTTGGCCCAGACGTAGAGCGCAATCAAGGCGATCGTTACCCCTGTGGAGAAGATCAGGATGCGGCGATCCCAATCGATCCTCTCTCGCTCCGCTCTTCCGAACGAGAGAACCGTGAACAGGGCCTTCATGGCAAATCGGCGCATCGGGAGCCCTCGCGACCGTCGCAGGATGCCATGAGCTGCGCAAGCGCACTTGATTCAGCTCAAGGGCGGGCGCGTGGCGGACGTCAGTGCCGCAGCTGGCTTTGCCTGTAATCGCGCGGCGACATGCCGAAATGCTCGCGAAAGACGCGGCCGAAATGCGAGACGTCGTTGAAGCCCCAGGCAAACGCAATTTCGCCGATGTGGCGGTGGGCGAGCACGGGCGAGGCGAGGTCGCGCTTGCACTGGGCGAGGCGCTCCGCGAGCACATGGCGCTGGAACGAGGTATCCTCGTCGGCGAGGAGATCATTGACATAGCGCGATGAGATGCCGAGCGCCGCGGCGGTCGCGGCCAGCGAGAGATCGGGATCGGCGAGGCGTGTGCGGATATGCGCCTTGAGCCGGCAAAGCAGGGCGGAGCGATGGGTCGAGGAGGGCAGAGAAGTCTTGCCGAGTCGCTCGCTGAGCGCCATCGCCAGCAGGTCGACGGCCTGCTCGGACAAAGCGGCGGCGTTGTTGGGCGCGAGCCGGTCCGCGCTCTGGCAAAGCCTGAAGATGAAATCACAGGCCAGCCGTTCGAGCGGCACATCGGCCCCGAACGTGATCGCGGTGAGCGTCTCGGTGCCGCCCAGCCGCCGCTGCAACATTTCGCGGGGCACCTTGAATATCGTCTGGGAGAAGCTGTCCCTGAACTTCAGCTCATAGGGACGCGTGGTGTCGTAGAGCGCGAATTCGCCGGGATGAATCACGGTTTCGCGACCGTCCTGCACCACGCCGCCATCGCCGCGATTGCCGAGCGCGACGAGGATATAGTCCTGATCCGAACGTGCGATGCGCGATGGCGTGCGGAAGACGTGTTGGCGGTCGGAGCGGACTTCGGAGCAAACGGCTTTGCCGAGCGGGACCTGCGTGACCGAGCCGTGAAAGGCGCTGCCGAGATCCGACTTGCAGTCGAGCCCGACGAAGACGTCGCAAACGATGTCCTGCCAGAGAGCGAGCCGCCGGTAGCCGGGGCTGCCGTCTGTCGTGAACTGGATCGTCATCGGCAGGCCTCCCTTTCTACTTCCAGCAAAACCAGACCACGCCCGCAGGCAAATTCCGTACCCGGCGCGCGATCCCTTCCAGTCGAGTTTTTGTTCCACCCTGGTCGAGCGCATGCCCGCCCAGCTTGGCCCAATAGACTGCATCGGACGTGGTCTTGGATCAACCGGCAAAGGAGGTGGCAATGGGCATTGAACATCCGAAATACAAGGTCGCGGTGGTGCAGGCGGCGCCGGCCTGGCTCGACCTCGATGCCTCGATCGACAAGTCGATCGCGCTGATCAGGGAGGCCGCGGAGAAAGGCGCCAAGCTGATCGCGTTCCCAGAGGCCTTCATCCCCGGCTACCCCTGGCATATCTGGATGGACTCGCCTGCCTGGGCGATCGGCCGCGGCTTTGTGCAGCGCTATTTCGACAATTCACTGTCCTACGACAGCCCGCAGGCCGAGCGATTGCGCGATGCTGTCCGCAAGGCCAAGCTTACGGCGGTGATCGGCCTGTCCGAGCGCGATGGCGGCAGCCTCTATCTGGCGCAATGGCTGATCGGGCCGGACGGCGAGACGATCGCCAAGCGCCGCAAATTGCGGCCGACCCATGCCGAGCGCACGGTTTACGGCGAAGGCGACGGCAGCGATCTCGCGGTTCATGCGCGCCCGGACATCGGCCGCATCGGTGCGTTGTGCTGCTGGGAGCATCTCCAGCCATTGTCGAAATACGCTATGTATGCCCAGAACGAGCAGGTGCATGTCGCGGCGTGGCCGAGTTTCTCGTTGTATGATCCTTTCGCTCCGGCTCTCGGGGCTGAGGTCAACAACGCCGCCTCGCGCGTTTATGCGGTTGAAGGCTCCTGCTTCGTGCTGGCGCCTTGCGCCACGGTCTCGCAGGCGATGATCGACGAGCTCTGCGATCGGCCGGACAAGAACGCGTTGCTGCATGTGGGCGGCGGCTTTGCCGCGATCTATGGCCCCGACGGCAGCCAGATCGGCGACAAGCTTGCACCCGACCAGGAGGGGCTGCTGGTGGCTGAGATCGATCTCGGCGCCATCGGCGTCGCCAAGAACGCCGCCGATCCCGCCGGGCACTACTCGCGGCCTGACGTCACACGGCTGCTGGTCAACAAGAAGCCGTACAAGCGGGTCGAGCAGTTCGCGCTGCCGGTCGACACCGTCGAACCGGTGGATATTGCCCTGGCAGCGAGCTGATGATCAGGGACGAGGGGAGGACATGATTATGGAATCCGCAATTCCTGCACATCTGGAAATCCAGCGTACCCGCCACAAGCACGTGTCCGATGATTACCGGCCGCCATATCCCTCGTTCGTGGCGCGCTACAAGCCCGGCGTGAACCGCGTCGTAATGGGTTATTTCGGCGTGCAGTATCGTGGAACATCACCGGCGGCTGCGGCGGAAGCGCTCGCCGAAATCGCCCGGTTGTTTGCCGGCGAGGGCGGCCCCTCGCATTGGGATCGCGCGCGCTATGTCGACGAGGCCGGCTACGTGAATATTGTCTCGGTGGCCTATTGGGACGATATCCCGCGCTTCGACGCCTGGTTTATGCCCGCGCGCGAGGTGTGGACCGGAAAGACACGCCAGGACATCGGCACCTTCATCGAGGTGCTGCGTCCCACCGTGGCGCGGCACGAGACGCTGTTCTCCTCGCTCGGCAGGCCAGAAGGTGTCGCGGTCATCGCTGAGGGCATGAGTGGCGAGGTGCAGGAGCACGCCTATTGGGGCGGCATGCGCGACCGTATTCCGCTGTCGCAGACCGATCCGATATCGCCGGGCTGCGATCCCGAACTGGTCCGCGACGGCGCACGGATGCGCGTAAAGGCGCAGGACAATCTTTGCCTGATCCGCTCCGGGCAGGACTGGAGCGATACCGAGGCCTCGGAACGAAAGCTCTATCTCGACGACGTCGAGCCGGTGCTGCGCGAAGGCATGGATTTTCTGCGCGACGGCGGCCTTGCGATCGGCTGCTATGCCAACCGTTACATGCAGGTGCTCTCGGCTGACGGCAGCGCGAGCGAGAAATCCTATGGTCAGAGCTGGTGGAAGAGCTTGGCCGCGCTGGAGCGGTGGGCGGAATCGCATCCGACCCACGTGAAGATCTTCGGTGCGGCGATGAAGTATCTGTCGACGCTGGGGCCGTCAGCGAAGCTGCGGCTCTATCATGAGGTCACGGTGGCAGCGGCCGATGAGCAGTTCTTCGAATATCTCAACTGCCATCCGAAGACAGGGATGCTTGCGGCTGTCGAGACAATCGCTGCCTAGATCACGCAGTGACCGAGCAGTTCAGGATGCGCGGCACAGATGTGATGGGCGCCGGCATCCTTCAGTTCGGCCTCGCTGCCATAGCCATAGAGCACCCCGATCGCCGTCATGCCGTTGGTCCGGGCCCCGACCACATCATGGCTGCGGTCGCCGATCATGATGGCGCTGTCCGCATTCGCCCTGGTCTCTCCGAGCGCGTAGCGGAGGAGGTCACGCTTGTCCACGCGCGTGCCGTCGAGCTCGGAGCCGAACACACGCTCGAAATAGGACTTTAAACCGAAATGATCGACGATGCGGGTGGCGTAGACGGCAGGCTTGCTGGTCGCCACGAACATGCGCTGGTTGGTTGCTGCAAGCGTCGCCAGCGTATCCACTATGCCGGTATAGGCCTCGTTCTCAAACAGGCCGATATCGCTGAATCGCTCGCGGTAGAGCAGCAGCGCCCGGTCGGCCAGGTCCGAGCTACCTGTGAGCTTCTGGAGGCTCGCATGCAGCGGCGGCCCGATGCACCAGGTCAGCTCATCCTCACTGGGGACCGCGAGGCTCAGCTTGTCCAGGGCGTACTGGATCGAGCGCGTGATCCCGGATTTTGGGTTGGTCAGCGTGCCGTCGAGGTCGAAGAAGATTGTTGCCATCAGGAGCGGCCCGGGTTGAATCTGCCGGCCCGTTGCTAGTCGGATCGGACTTCAAGTCAAGAGCCGTCGCGTCATTGCTGTCTCGCCCATTCGACGATCGCGGCGGCATCTGCGCCGGCCTGCGCTTCCCACGCCGTTATCGTGCCCGTCGCGGCGGTTCGCAGCGCCGCGACAAGGGACGCAGGTGCGGGCTCGGTGATGTGGACGCCATTGTCCCGCATGCGGGCGTAATTTTCGCTCGTGCGGTGGGCCAGTAGCGCAAGCTGGCTTTGCTCGGTCTCGGCCGCGGCAGCCAGCACCTCGCGCTGCATCGGCTCGGGCAGCGTCGCGAACGCCTCGTTCCGGACAAAGGCGATCGAGACCGGCATCGCGTAGTTGATGGCCGCGAAATAGGGCAGGAAATCCCATAGCTTGCGTCCTGCGCCGCCGTCACCGGAGGTGAGGAATGCGTTCAGCCGGTGCTCCCTGAGCCCGGCAAGCGCGCTGTCCATCGGAAGGAATTGCGCGTTCGCGCCGGCCGCCTTCATCACCTCGCTGGAATTGGCATCGTAAGCGCGCAGGGTGAGTTTCGGCAGATCATCGGGGCCCGCAAGGGATCGGTCTGACCACAGGCCCGTCGCCGGCCAGATCGTCAGATAGAGCAGCTTGAGGCCGCGGGCGGCGAGGGCCTTCTCGTAGAGCGGCCGCGCCCGCGAATTGACCGCGGCGGCGATATCGACCGATTGTACCACGAAGGGAAGAGTTGAAAGGCCGAGCACGGGGTCAACGCCGGAAAGCGCGCCTGCGAAGGCATCGCCTCCGGCGATCCGGCCATCCAGCGCCGCGCGCGGCATTTCGCCCGAGCTGATCTTCAGCTGATTGTCAAAGGCGTTGGTCACGGTCACGAAACCGTTTGTGCGCGCGGCGACGCGATCGGCGAAAGTGACGAGCCCGATCCCGGATATGTTGTTCTCTGGATATTCGGTGGTCATCCGCCAGACGGTTTGAGCGGTACTGTTCGAGCTGATTTGCGCCTTGGTCGGTGCGGCGCAGAACATGAGCGCGGCGAAGACGAAGACAAGGACGCTATGGATCCGTCGGGCGGGGGAAAGCATTGGGAGAAGCAGGTCACTCAGCATCGATTGGCAACTCGTCGAACTATGGCCCAACGCCACGATATGGCAGACCGTGTTGTTAAATACCGTGCCCGCGCCCACCACAATGATACGTGGGCAAGACTGGCGCGGATAGCGTCACTCGTCATTGTCGCATTGCTGGTCTCAGCGACACGGGGAGAGGCCGAGGACAGCCCGATTGAACCCGCGGCCCCGAGCGTCCAAGTACCTGAGACGCCACCTGCCAAGCCACCGGAGAAGCCTGCAGACGACCGCGAAAGCGATACGCGGGAATCGATCTGCCTGATCGTGGAGGCCGCCGCCCGTGATGCCAATCTGCCGCTGGAATTCTTCGCCCGGGTGATCTGGCAGGAGAGCCGCTTCCAGGCCGATGCGGTGGGGCCCGTGACGCGCAGCGGCGAGCAGGCGCAGGGGATCGCGCAGTTCATGCCGGGCACGGCGAGCGAGCGGGGGCTGCTCAATCCCTTCAATCCGGTGCAGGCCCTGCCGAAGTCGGCGGAGTTCTTGAACGAGCTACGCAACCAGTTCGGCAATCTTGGCCTCGCGGCCGCCGCCTACAATGCTGGGCCGCGGCGGGTGCAGGAATGGCTCGCCGGCACCGGTGGCATGCCGGAGCAGACCCGCAACTACGTCTATGCCATCACTGGAGCTACGGTCGATACATGGGCCAAGGCCGGCAGCACCGGCAAGGGGCCGCCGAGCTCCCCGCCGACGAGCTGCCGCGACCTGATGGCGCTGCTGAAGCGCGCGCCGAACCCGTTCGTCGCCGAGCTCGAGCAGCATGTCGAGCTCGCGGCCGCCAAGATCTGGGGCGTGCAGCTCGCCGCCGGCTTCGACCGCAACAAGGCGCTGGCGATGTACTCACGCGCCGTCACGCGGCTGAGCGGCGTGATCGGTGACCGCGATCCCAGCCTGTTGAGCTCGGTCATGCGAAGCCGTGGTTCGCACGCCTTCTACCAGGTGCGCATCGGCGCCGACACGCGACCCGAGGCGGACGATCTCTGCAATCGCATCCGGAAAGCGGGCGGGGCGTGCTTCGTGCTGAAGAACCGCGGCGTGAGGGGGTAGGAAGAGCGCATGCACGGGCGTTTTCGCCGGCGAAGTCTTCATGCTGGCCGGCAGGTGTTGATTGCGCTAAAACCCCGCGAACAGCCAAGGAACTGGAAATATGGTTCGCGAAAACGAGCTCCGCGAAGGCGAGGTTGCCATCGAGCTGCCTTCGACTGAGGATGCCGGCCTCGTCTTCATCGGCCGCATCCGTACGCCCTGGGCCTCGCGGCTGGAGACGCCCCGGCAGGGGCGTACCGACGGCCCGGTCTGTCGCCTTGAGATTTTCGAGCCCTTCGTGCCGGCGATCAAGGGCGTCGACTTCTACAGTAATCTCGAAGTGCTCTATTGGCTCGACAAGTCGCGCCGCGACATTGTGCTGCAAAGTCCGAAGAACAACGAGAAGACCCGCGGCACATTCTCGCTGCGCTCGCCGGTCAGGCCCAATCCGATCGGCACGTCGATCGTGAAGCTGGTCGGTATCGAGGGCAACACCATCCTGGTTCGCGGCCTCGACTGCCTCGACAACACGCCGCTGATCGACATCAAGCCGGATCGCTGTGAGTTCACCCCGCTGGCTGCGCCGCAGTCGGGGGACTTTCAGACGGAATGAGGGTACATCGCCGCCTTCCCGTCATAGCGAGGAGCTCTTGCGACGAAGCAATCCAGGCGGTCCCTGCGGAGGCAGTCTGGATTGCTTCGCTACGCCCGCAATGACGGGTGGTGAGATCTAGCCCACCTTGAGCGCCGCGATCAGCTTGGTCGCGTTCTCTTCCAGGACCTTGGCGTCTTCCTTGCGGCTTGCAGGTGGCAGCATCGCAACGCCGTCGTGGCGGGGCATCACGTGCATGTGGAGATGAAACACGACTTGGCCGCCGGCGGATTCGTTGAACTGCTGCACGGTGATGCCGTCGGCATTGAACGCCTTCATCGCGGCGATCGCGATCTTCTTCGCAGCCCGCGCCACATGGGCATAGTCGTCCGGCGTAACGTCGAGGATGTTGCGGGCAGGGGCCTTCGGGATCACCAGCGTGTGGCCGGGGACGCGCGGCATGATGTCGAGGAAGGCGAAGACATGCTCGTCTTCATAGACCTTGTGGCAGGGCAGCTCGCCGCGCAGGATCTTTGCGAAGATGTTGTTGGTGTCATAGGCGGTCATGGCGGCGGCTCCCTCGAAACTTTCCCGCTTACTGTCATCAGCGGCGGCAAACCGTCAAGGCGCCTCGTCAATGCCTTTCCGGAAGGGCCCGAGTTCAGCCAGCTCTCGTCCGGCTTCCGCGACATAGGCTCGCTCGCGCTTGAGGTAGTCGTCGATGGCGCGGCGCAGGCCTGGATCGGCGATGAAATGAGCCGAGTAGGTGGTTCGCGGCAGGTAGCCGCGCGCGATCTTGTGCTCGCCCTGCGCGCCGGCTTCGACATGCGCGAGGCCGTGTTTGATGGCGAAGTCGATCGCCTGATAGTAGCAGACCTCGAAATGCAGGAACGGATGATGCTCGACCGCACCCCAATTGCGGCCAAACAGCGTGTCCGAGCCGATGAAGTTGATGGCACCCGCGATCCACCGATCGTTGCGGCGGGCCATCACCAGCAGCACGTCCTCGCTCATGGTCTCGCCGATCAGCGAGAAGAACTCGCGCGTCAGGTACGGCCGACCCCATTTGCGCGAGCCGGTCTCCATGTAGAATTCGAAGAAGGCATCCCAGGCGTCCTCAGTGATGTCTTTTCCGGTGAGCCAGTGGATGGTGATCCCGGAGGCGAGCGCGTCGCGCCGCTCGCGCTTGATCGATTTGCGGTGACGCGAATTCAGCGTGGCCAGGAAATCCTCGAAGCTGGCAAAGCCCTCGTTGTGCCAGTGGAACTGCTGGTCGGTGCGCTGGAGGAAGCCGTGCCGGGCGAGCAGCTTCCACTCCGCCTCGCGCGCGAAGGTGACGTGCACCGAGGAGGCCTTGCTGACGCCGCACAGCGCCACCAGCCCGCTCGCCAGCGCCTCCATGATGCGCTCGCGGTCGACGCCGTCGCGGACCAGGAGCCGGGGCCCCGTGGCGGGCGTGAAGGGAACCGAGACCTGAAGCTTCGGATAATAGCGCCCGCCGGCGCGCTCATAGGCGTCGGCCCAGCCGCGATCGAAGACATATTCGCCTTGGCTGTGCGACTTCAGATAGCAGGGCACGACGCCGGCGACGCGGCCGTCGATCTTGGCCACAAGATGCCGCGGTCCCCAACCGGTGCGGATCGTTGCCGAACCCGATTTCTCGACCGCAGAAAGAAATGCGTGCGAGACGAATGGGTTGTAGGCAGGCTTTAAGGGCGTGAGGGAATCGCCTGAAAGGGCGGATGAGGATCCCTTGTCGCCCCCCTTGCAGCGGCCGGCGGGATTGGCGCAGGCGTCCCAATCCTCGGGCGAGACATCGCTCATGGAGGGGACGGCCTCTAGCGTAATTTCAGATGATGCCATTAAGCCCAAGATCGTGCATTGCAGCAGCGACTTCAAGGGGCGGGAGGTGTGCCCCTACGGCACGAAGCCCTCGAAAATCATCTGGTCCGCATATTGCCCGACACGCGACCGCTGTTCGGGCGTGCGGACGGTCCAGCCGAGCAGGGCGCAGCCGAAGACGTTGCGGGCGATCCAGGGGGCGGGCGCCGGGAGGTGGTCGACCTTGAAGGCGACGAAATGCGGCTGGGTCTGGAAGCCGTGGCGCAGGTGCAGCATGCTGTCGCGCTGCGCTTTGGTCAGGTGGGCCCAGTACTCGTCCTCATAGCTCCGCTGCGCGACGATGCCGCGGGGACGGGAGGGTAGCAAGTCGCGTAGCGCCAGCACCTGATCGGGATCGAAGGACATGCCCACAGCTCGCCCATCATAGGAGGCCAGCACTTCGGCCATCCGCTTCACCAGCTTGCGGTCGCCGTCAAAACGGCTCTTCACCTCGATCACCAGCGGCACGCGGCCGGCGACGATGGCGCAGAGGTCGCTGAGCGACATCATCCGCTCGGGCGTATCCTTGAAGGGGATGGCTTTCAGCTCCGCAGCGGTCTTTGCGACCAGCGGACCGGTCGCCTCGGTGAGGCGGCCTAGCGCATGGTCGTGGTGCACCATGGCCTCGCCGTCGGCGGAGAGCTGGATGTCGACCTCGATCGAGAAATTGCCCGATATCGCGGCTTGCACCGCGCCAGGCATGTTCTCGACCACACCGCGGGAAATGTCATGCAGGCCGCGGTGGGCGACCGGCCGCGCTGTCAGCCAATCCGGAGCACGCACGATGTTGCCTCAGGCGACTTCGAATACGCCTTCGACCTCGACGGCCGCATCCGCGGGCAGCGAAGCGACGCCGACGGTGGTGCGGGCGTGACGACCCTTGTCACCGAAAGCGGCGACCATCAGATCGGAGGCGCCGTTCAGCACTTTCGGCCCATCCAGGAAATCCGGCGCCGAGTTGATGAAGCCGCCAAGGCGCACCACGCGCACCACCTTGTCGAGATCGCCGACCGCCGCCTTGACCTGCGCGAGCAGGTTGACAGCACAGCCGCGCGCGGCTGCAGCACCGTCCTCGAGCGAGACGCCGGCGCCCAGTTTGCCCTTGGCGATCAGCTTGCCGGCGGGGTCGAAGCAGACCTGGCCGGAGATGAACAGCAGATTGCCGGTGCGCACGAACGGCACGTAATTGGCGACGGGGGTGGGGGCCTCGTGCAGCTTGATGCCCTGTTCCGCCAGTTTCTGCTCGACCGTGCCCGCCATGTTCGACCTCGTTGTCCAAAATCCGTTCAGGAATTCACCCGCCCGTGCGCGTCCGAGGGGCGCCGGGCGGCGCCCTGTTTCGCTCATTGGGCTGTCACATGCAAGCAACCGGAGGGGGCTGCAATCCGTTGTGACCGAGCAGGCGGTTCAAAGCCAGCGCCGCAAGTTTACGTGAACCGGCCTCAGTTGCGGCGCAATGGAACGGTCATTAAAATGTCGAATCTGCGCTTTCCCCAAGGACGCATCCTCAAGGAACAGACATGGTGCACCTTTTCCGGACTTCGCTCGGTGTGATGGCGCTCGCGGCGATCGCTTTCGGCCCCGCCAATGGGGCGCCGGCGGCCAGCGGCCCGTTCCTCGCGCACCAGGCGCTGTATGACCTCAGCCTGGTCAAGTCTCGCTCGAACTCGATCAGCAGCGCGCGCGGCCGCATCCTCTACAACTTCACCGGAAGCACCTGCGAGGGCTACACCTCCGAATTCCGCCAGGTGTCCGAACTCGACAGCGGCGAGGGCAAGGTCACGCTGAGCGATCTCCGCTCCAACTCCTGGGAGGACGCCGCAGGAAAAAGCTATCGCTTCAAGATCGAGACGCGGATGAACGAGACCGAGTCTGGCCTCGTCGACGGCTCGGCTGAACGCGACGGCGATCACATCAACGTCAAGCTGAAGCTGCCGGCGCCGAAGACCTTCACCCTCGACGGCAAGATCGTGTTCCCCACCGAGCAGATCCAGCGCATCATTGCGGCTGCCAAGGAAGGCAAATCGCTGCTGGAGCTCTCCGTCTATGACGGCTCCGACGACGGCCAGAAGGTCTACAACACGCTGACGGTGATCGGCCAGCCGATCCCGGCCGACCACACCGCTTCGCCCGATCCGTCCACCTCCGACGAGCACATGAAATCGCTGAAGCGCTGGCCCGTGACCGTCAGCTATTTCGACCGTGACGTCAAACAGAAGGAAGGCGAGCAGACGCCTGTCTATGCGATGTCGTTCGAGCTCTACGAGAACGGCGTCTCCCGCCGGCTCGTGCTCGACTACAACGACTTTGTCATCTCCGGAGCGATGGGCAAGTTCGACGTCAAGGACAGCAAGCCCTGCAATTAAGGGAGGAGGCTAGCTCTCGACACGGTCTCCAGCTACGCTCCCCGTCAACCACAACTCCGGGAGCCAGCCCATGCCCAAGCTCGAACATCTGCGTCCCAGCGGCCTGCACCACAATCCCGCTTATTCCCACGTCGTCACCGCCTCCGGCGCACGCACGATCTACATCTCCGGCCAGGTGTCGGTGGACGAGGAGGGGCGGATCGTCGGCGAGGGCGACATCGCTGCGCAGACCACGCAGGTGATGCAGAATCTCGGCCATGCCCTGAAGGCGGCCGGCGCGACCTACGCCAATATCGTCAAGATCACGACCTTCGTCGTCGGCTACAAGCCGGAGCTGCGCCCGATCATCGGCAAGGCCCGCTCGGCCTTCTTCGAAGGCATGGAGCCGCCGGCTTCGACCCTCGTCGGTGTCTCCGCGCTCGCCGCGCCGGAATGGCTGATCGAGATCGAGGCGACCGCGGTGGCGGATTGAGGCGTGCCGGCCCGGGCTCCATCAAAAAATGAAAAACAACCCCATGCACAGTAGAAGTCCGAGATCGATTTCGTATTTTGCGAATTCCATTTGACGCGTCGGGCAAAACAGTGGCATGATGCCATGCTGACATTCTCGAAAAAGCGGCGAGCTACGAGCCGTTCCTGGAGATTTCCTGCAAGACGGCCATCGCATCGTCGGCCCGATCCACGGGCACGAAGAGATGATCGTGGTGGAAGGCCGGCACGGCATTCGCGCTGATGCCGGCTGCGGCGAGACGCGCCGTGATGGCTGCCAGGAAACCCACGGCATCGAGCGCGGAGTGGACCGTCAAGGTGATCAGGCGCGAGGCAAACGCGAAAGCCAGTCCTGCCGCTTCGGCCTCTTCACGCGGGATGACCAGCGTCGTTCCTTCCTGCTCGCGGAACGTCAGCAGCGGATTGAGCGCCGCGGGAATGTTCTGATGTAACGTGATGGTGCAGAACACGAAGATGCCGGGCTGAAGCTCAGGGTTCATGTGGTTCAGCAATACGTCGAGATCGCGTTCGCCTGTCATTGCGGCTTTCTTTCAGGAGGCGGTCCAGCCACGCAATGACGGCGTGGAAGCGGCCTGCCAGATCACTCCTGCGTCCTTTCCGGCCCGTCATACGCGATGCCGCGGATCACCGCGGCATTGCCGAATTTCTTGCGCAGGCTGTCGACCGCGCGCTCGGCATGGGCGGCGCGGCGATCGAGCATGTCGGTGTCGTCGGCGGGGGAGCCGTCGCGCAGCGCGCTGACGCCGGCGCCCATCAGGCGGAAGGCGGTGCCGTCGATCTCCTTGGCCAGCATCTCGCGGCAGATCGAGAAGATCTTGGCCGCGAGCTGCGTCGGCGCCGCGATCGACTGCGAGCGGGTGCGTTGGCGGAAATCGGCGGTCTTCAGCTTCAGCGTGACGGTCGATCCCGCAAGCTCGCTGCTCTTGAGCCGCGACGAGGTCTTTTCGCATAGCCGCCACAGGATTTTTTCAAGCGAGGCGAAATCGCGGATGTCCGTTTCGAACGTCGTTTCACTCGAAATCGTCTTGGCACCGCGGTCGGCCTCGACGCGGCGGTCGTCGATGCCGCGCGCGAGCCGCCACAGCCGGCGGCCGTCGCTGGGGAATTGCCGCATCAGCTCGATCTCATCGGCCTTTTGCAGATCGGCGATGATGCGGAAGCCGCGCTGCACGAGGCGTTCCTGCGTGGCGGGCCCGACCCCGAAGATGAAGCCGACCGGCTTCTCGGCGAGCATCGTTCGCGCTTCTTCCTGGTCAAGCGCCGCAAAGCCGCGGGGCTTGTCGAGATCGGAGGCGATCTTGGCCAGGAACTTGTTGCAGGAGAGCCCAACCGAAACGGTGATGCCGATGTCGCGCTCGACGTCGCGGGCAAAGCGCGCCAGCACCTTTGCCGGGATCATGCCGTGCACGCGCTCGGTGCCGGAGAGATCGAGAAAGGCCTCGTCGATCGAGAGCGGCTCGACCAGCGGCGTCAGCGCCTGCATGGCCTGCCGTACCTCGCGGCCGACACGAACATACTTTGCCATGTCGGGCGGGATCACGGTGGCATGCGGGCAGGCTTCCAACGCCCTGAACATCGGCATCGCCGAACGTACGCCGTAGGTGCGCGCGATGTAGCAGGCCGCCGAGACCACGCCGCGCTTGCCGCCGCCGATGATGACGGGCTTGTCCGCGATCTCAGGATTGTCGCGCTTCTCGACCGTCGCATAGAAGGCGTCGCAGTCGATATGGGCGATGGTGAGCCCGGCGAGCCCGCGGTGGCGGACGAGGCGAGGGGAGCCGCAGGCGGAACAGCGCCGCCCGCCCATATCCAGATCGGCCAGACAATCCCGGCAGAAGCAGCGGGGCCCGGCCGGATCGGGGGCGGTCACGGCACGTCGCGCTCCCAGGTCCGGTCGCCGAGCGCATCGCCCAGCACTTGCCGCGCCGCGGCAACGTTGGTCGGATGCAGTTCCGAGGCCTTGGCGAAGGCCTTCACGGTCTCGTCATCACGCAGCACGAAATCGAGCACGCTGAGCAGGAAATTCGGGTCCGAGGCGGCGTTCCGGAGGGTCTCCGGACCGACCCCTGTCTCGGCCAGGAACAGGCCCAGCCTTTCAGGGTCACCCGCAACAAAAGACAGCGCCTGAATCGCAACGATTTCAGCAACTTCCCGGGGGTTGTGAACAGGCTTTTTCAAGGGCGAGGTTTGCCTTTCCGTTAACTTTCGGTGTCTACTTTGGACTATGCCCGAGTCTTGGCGCCGAGTCTTGGCGTTGAGTTTTGGCGTTGAGTTTTGGGACTGAGTCTCGGCGTTGCGTCTTGCGGCCCCAGACAAGCAACTGGAAACCACATCGCAGAAAGTGGCCGCTCGGGTTTAACGAAACTCAAGCGAATCTGAGGCTAGTTTGAATCCAGTTTTCGAAGCACCGGAAAGCGGTGCCTGAGGCGTTTACATGCACCGGTCGTCGGGACCAAACAGGAGGGCGGGATGGCTAAGACCGTCCTGATCGTGGAAGACAACGAGCTGAACATGAAGCTCTTCCGCGACCTGCTGGAGGCGCACGGCTACCAGACCTCCGGCACCAGCAACGGCTACGAGGCGCTCGACCTCGTGCGCAAGATGCGGCCCGACCTGGTGCTGATGGATATTCAATTGCCTCAGGTGTCGGGGCTCGAGGTGACACGCTGGATCAAGGACGATCCGGAACTGCGCGCCATTCCCGTCGTCGCGGTCACGGCGTTCGCGATGAAGGGCGACGAAGAGCGCATCCGCGAGGGCGGCTGCGAAGCCTATTTGTCCAAGCCGATCTCGGTCGGCAAATTCATTGAGACGGTCCGGCGTTTTATCGGATAGGAAGTGAGTTCAAAGTGTCCGCGCGTATCCTTGTGGTCGATGACGTTCCCGCCAACGTCAAACTGTTAGAGGCCCGTCTCTCCGCCGAATATTTCGACGTGATGACCGCCTCGAACGGCACCGAGGCGCTGGCGCTGGCCCGCCGCGCCGAATGCGACATCATCCTGCTCGACGTGATGATGCCCGACATGGACGGCTATGAAGTCTGCCGCCGGCTGAAGACCGATCCGGCCACCCACCACATCCCCGTCGTCATGGTGACCGCGCTCGACAGCCCGTCCGACCGCAACCGCGGCCTGGAAGCCGGCGCCGACGACTTCCTGACCAAGCCCGTCTCCGACGTCGTGCTGATCGCGCGCGTGCGCTCGCTGACGCGGTTGAAGATGATGACCGACGAGCTGCGCATGCGCGCCATCACCTCGCTCGAGATCGGCATGCAGGCCCCGGAGCGGAGCGCGGTGGCCGACACCGGCAAGGGCGGCCGCATCCTCCTGGTTGACGACCGCGAGTCCTCCTATGAGCGGCTGGCGACGATCCTCGCCGCCGAGCACACCGTCGAGGTCGAGCCCAACCCGACCGAAGCGCTGTTCCATGCCGCCGAGGGCAATTACGATCTCTTGATCGTCTCGCTCGATCTGAACAATTTCGACGGCCTCAGGCTATGCAGCCAGGCGCGTTCGCTGGAGCGCACCCGTCACGTGCCGATCCTCGCGATCGCGGAAGCGGAAAACTCCACGCGGTTGCTGCGTGGCCTCGAGATCGGCGTCAACGACTATCTGCTACGGCCGATCGACAAGATCGAGCTCTTGGCGCGCGCCCGCACTCAGATCCGCCGCCGCCGCTATACCGATCATCTGCGGGATAACGTGCAGAACTCGATCGAGATGGCGATCACCGACGCGCTCACCGGCCTGCACAATCGCCGTTACATGGAGAGCCATCTGGCAACACTCGCCGAGCAGGCCGCGACGCGCGGCAAGCCTCTGGCGCTGATGATCCTCGACATCGACTATTTCAAGTCGATCAACGACACCTATGGCCACGACGCCGGCGACGACGTGCTGCGGGAATTCGCCGTGCGCGTGCGGAAATCGATCCGCGGCATCGATCTCGCCTGCCGCTATGGCGGCGAGGAATTCGTCATCGTGATGCCGGAGACCGATCTCCACGTCGCGGGCATGGTGGCCGAGCGCCTGCGCCGCTCAATCGCGGGCGAGCCGTTCGCGGTCCACAAGGGCACCAAGCGGATCGAGGTCACGATCTCGATCGGGCTGACCACGCTGGAGCAGAAGGGCGAGGCGGTTTCCGACGTTCTCAAGCGCGCCGATACCGCGCTCTACCGCGCCAAGCACGACGGCCGCAATCGCGTGGTGTCGCACGCCGCGTGAGGCGAGGGGCGTTGGCGCGCGCCTAACACTCAGCTGTCGTCCCTGCGAACGCAGGGACCCATCACCCCAGGGAGGGGTTGTGGAGCGAGCTGACCACTCCGAGCCTTCGCCAAACAACTGCCTGTGGTTATCGGTCCCGGATCTGCGCTCCGCTTCGCTGCGCTTGTCCGGGATGATCAGCGGTCATTGGGGTGAGCGCTTGCCCTTCACGGGCGCTGGCTTCCTCGCATCACCACCCACATCCACGCCCGCATTCCGCAACAGCACCTTCGCGGCTTCCTTCGCGGCGCGTGCCATCGCGGGATCGTCACGCACCAAGTCCTGGGCAATCGAGCCGTCGACCAGCAGCACGAGTTGGGTGGCGAGCGCATCGGCCTCCGTAACGCCGAGTTCGGTCAGCCGCTCGCGAAACCAGAGGCGGCGGCTTTCTTTGAAGGCAATGGCGATCTTCTTCACGGCGCGGTCGGCAGGGCCGAGCTCCGCCACCGCATTCACGAACGGGCAGCCGCGAAAATCCTTCGCCGCAAAGCGCCGCTCCAGCGAATCGAAGGTCGCGAGAATCTGTTCGGCCGGCGGCTTGTCGGAGGGGCGGGCGTGGACGAAGCGGCGCTCGAGATAGGCTGCGATCAGCGCGTCCTTGGAAGGGAAGTGGTTGTAGAGCGTGCGCTTGCTGATCCCGACCTCGGCCGCGATGGTGTCGACGCCGATGGCACGAATGCCTTGCAGATAGAACAGCTTGTCGGCGGTCTGAAGGATCCGTTCTTTCATCGTCTGTGGGGCGGGCGGGGGAGCCATGCGATCGCGCGCGTCCTGTTCGCTTGACAGTACCAGCCACCTATAGCCTAAGTACACAGGTCTGTGTAATCAAAATCGGCGGCAAAAGCAGACGCCGGCACGCGTGCCGCGCCCAAAAGGGAGACAAAAATGCCCCTGTTGCAGGTCCTGCGTCCGACATTGCCGATCCTGATCGGCGCCTCGATCATGCTGACGCTGAGCATGGGACTGCGGCAGTCGCTCGGTATCTTCATGCAGCCGTTGACGCACGACATCCACCTGTCGGTCTCGGACTTCACGCTGGCGCTGGCCGTGCAGAACCTCGCCTGGGGCTTCCTCCAGCCGCTCGCGGGCGCGCTGACGGTGCGCTTCGGCTTCCGTCCCATCATGATCGCGGGCGCGCTGATGTACATCGCGGGTCTTGCCTTGATGGCGACCGCGGGTGGGCTCGTCAGCATCATGATCGGCGCCGGCGTGTTGATCGGCACCTCGCTCGCCTGCACCGCGGCTGCGATCGCGATGTCGGTGGCGGCGCGCGCGGTGCCTGCGACGGTGCGCTCGACCGTGCTCGGCATCGTCTCCGGCGCAGGCTCGCTCGGCGCGCTGCTGTCGGCACCGATCGGGCAGATGCTCAACGAGGGGTTTGGCTGGCGGATCGGGCTCGCCGGTTTCGTGATCATGTCGGTGCTGATGATCCCCGCCGCATGGTACGCGGGCCGCGTCGACGCCATTCCGCTGCCGAAACCGGCCGCCGACGACATCGGCGATGCCACGGCTGCCTCCGTGACCAGGGCGGCGTTCGGCAATGCTTCCTTCGTGGTGATGACCTGCGCCTATCTCGTCTGCGGCATGCAACTCGTCTTCCTCACGACGCATCTGCCGTCGTATCTGGCGATCTGCGGCCTCGATCCGATGCTGAGCGCGCAGACGCTCGGCATGATCGGCGGCTTCAACGTGCTCGGTTCGCTGTTCTTCGGCTGGGCCGGCCAGCGCTGGAACAAGCTCGCGCTGCTGGGCGCCATCTACATCCTGCGCTCGCTCGCGCTGGCCTGGTACTTCACGCTGCCCGCGACGCCGTTCTCGACGCTGCTGTTCGGCGCCATCATGGGCTTCCTCTGGATGGGCGTCGGCCCGCTGGTCGCGGGCGCCGTCGCGGAGATGTTCGGCCTGCGCTGGCAGGCCATGATCCAGGGCCTCGCCTTCATGAGCCATCAGATCGGCAGCTTCCTCGGCGCCTACGGCGGAGGCCTGATCTACGACGCACTCGGCTCCTACACCATGGCCTGGCGCATCGGCGTGGCGCTCGGTCTTGCCGGCGGCATCATCCAGGTCGCGTTCGCGCTGATCCGCCCCTCGCAGCCGCCGGCACCGGTGCTGCGGACAGCATAGGTCCGGGCCAGTCTTTCGGCGGGTCCAATGCAAGTAGGAACGCCCTCCGGCCGGCGTTTTCTCCGGAACTTAGCGGGGGGTCATGCGTTGCCGCGCTGCTCTTGAAAATGGCACGCCGCTGAACCTCAAACCGTCCTTGAGCGCATAATGTTGGCGACGAAAGCGCGCATGCGCCCCATCCGGCTCGTGATAGCAGATCGCCGCCCGATCGTTCTGCAGGGCTTTGCCTCATTGTTTGCGGCAGAGCGCGATTTCGCGGTGGTCGCTTCGTGTCCCGATGGAGCCGGCTGCCTGAAGGCAATTCGGACGTTGGCGCCGGATCTCGTGCTTGTCGAGGACGGATTTTCAGACGTCACGGCTGCCGAGATGCTCGCCGTCGTCAAGGCCGAGAAGATTCCCACACGGCTGGTGTTCTACACCGCGTCGCTCGCACATGGCGAGCTTGCCGCCGCAATCGCTGCGGGCACTTGCTGTGCGATTTCGATGCGCGAGGAACCCAAACACCTGTTGCAGTCGCTGAGGCTGGTGGCACCCGCCTCCGACCGGGCGAGGCCCGGCAAGCAAGAAGATGGAGCGTTGGACGAAACTGGATTGGCCGCGCTGACGGACCAGGAGCGCAAGATCATGCGCCTGGTTGCTTGCGGCATGTCGAACAAACAGATCGCGCGCCAACTCAAGGTCTCCACAGGCACGATCAAGGCGCGGCTCAATCAAGTATCGACGCAGCTCGAGATCAAGAGCCGGACCGAGGTGGCGGCGTTCGCTCTGTCGCGGCTTTACGGCGGGATCGGTGCGCTCGCAGCTCTGATTTATGCCGCGCTCGAAGACTTCAGGGGCGCCAAGGCAACCGGATTCGGCGATGCGTTGACCGACAGTTTTACGGTGGTGACCGCAGACGGCACCTCCGAGGTCATCACCATCAAGATCAACGACAAGAAGACGACGCCTGCTTCCGGCAAAGCGGCGAAATCCGCGTTCAAAGCCGTCCGCGGGGAAACTCCCATCACCGAGACGCTGGGGCGGGCCGGCAAGCTCGTTCAATCGAGCCCCGATATTGTCCCCGGGACGCTCGCGTTGCAGGCCACTAACGCAGCAAGGGCTGCCTTGGGCAGCTACGCTCCTTTCCTGACGACGGCGGTCGGGATCTGGATCTGCGAGGTGCTGAACAGCGTCGCGCATGCGGCCAATTTTGCTAATGCCGTTCTTGCGTCGGCTCCCGGACACGATGCAGGCGAGGCGGCCGCGCTCAATTTGAGCGGCAACGCCGATGCGAATCTCGGCAGCTTCGACAATCTCGCTTGGCTGCATCTTGACATTGACCATCAATCGTTTGCGTTCGAGGGTCCCCGAAGCGATGCCATCGGCGCACACGGCGATGCCGTTCAGATCATGGGTGTGAATGCGGGCGAAGCCAGCGTCAGCAGCAACGCCACGCCGCATGTCGGATCCGGAGCCGTCGACGCCCCAACCGATCATGGCGGCTTGGCGCAGGCGGTCGCAACCGACGCGTTGGGAAATAGCGAACATGACGGAACGCGGGCGGCCGGAGGAGACGAGTCCAATGCCGGTCAGCCGCAAATTGGTTTGCACGACGACGAGGACGGCGGCCCAGCCTCCAAGCAGCACGACAAGCAAGGCTCACCGGAGGCCGGTTCCAATCACGGGCAATCGCAGGGTGATGTGCAGGAGTCGAAAGACGACACCGCGCTCGCCAAGGGGCACTCCGAGCACGCATCGTCGGGTGACGAGTCCAATGATGCGCAGTCGCAGGGCGATTTACACAAGTCCGATCACGGTTCGGCCGCTGCCGGTCAGCATGCCCGGGATGACGCGAGCCCGGCCAGCGGTGGCAAGTCCGGCCAGTCCGAGAGAGACTTGCACGAGTCCGCGGCAGGAAATCCGCATGCGGCCTCTAGCGGGCACGCTGAAGCCAAGGACCAAGCGACCGATCGCTCGGGTCCAGCACAAAAGGAAACTGCCCCAGAGCTCGGAGATTCATTTCATTTCAAGAATGATAATGCGGCTTCCGGAACTTCAACATCGCCTGAGATGCATGGTGGCCCCGGACCGGATTTCGTTGGCTACGGTCTGCACACAGCCGCACATGACGGACCGCCGGCAGTCCCGGCTTTCGACCTGGTTGGCCCTTCAGATGCGGCGCAAAGCGCCCTTGATCACGCAAGAGGCGTCCAGCATCACCTCACGCACGATTTGTTTGTATAGCGAACTTCGGGCTCCCAGGCTCGCAAGCGTTCTGAGTCGATGCCGGCTAGAGGCCGCAAGGGGATCAGATAGGAGCGGGGCCCAGAGGCCCCGCGACAGTCGTCGGTCGAGTCCGCGATTTAGATCGCTGCTGGCTCAGCGACGTGCCGTTCGCTTGAGGTCTGCAACCTTGAACCTGTTGCCGACCTGCAGACTGCTGCAAAACCAGTGGGCTCGGTTTCGAAACTCGCCCAGGAAAACCTTCGTCTCGACGCAGTTTTCGTAGGACGTATGGGTGATGGTGTCTCGGCAGGTTGGCGAGAAAGGGCCATAATTGATGTTGCCGCCCGACTCGCTGCAGCCAATCCAGGGCTCTTTGCCGTGTGCGAAGCTCGATGCACAGCCACCATTGCAGCTGCTTGCGACGCTCTCCAGGTGGGCAATCCTCCCCATCACTGATCCCGGGGCATAGGAAGCTGTCCGTGCGGCTGACGTTTGCGTGGCCGGGGACGCTCGGCGAGACGCTCCCGTATTTGTCTCGCGCTCCACGCGATGCGGCCTTTCCACCCGCTTCGGTGCATCGACCGAGACGGCGGGAAGCGTGGCGGCGGGACCTGTCGGGATCTGCGACGAGGCCGGGCTGCACAATAGGGCGGTGGACAGGGCAGCGATGGTTGAAGGCACGATCAAGCCTGACGACAACCTCATGACATGACCTCCCAAATCCGGGCCGGAAATGCCGTCCCGGTAAGTGCACGATAACATGCATTTGGAGGCGAGCAACCAAGGGTTGATGAGATGTCTGCCGATAGAATCGGCATCGGCGTGCGACGCGGCCGGGCCAAGAGCGTCACTTCGACGCTACGCGCTGCACCGCGTCCGGGACACGAGGGGGCACAAACGAAAACGGGGCCCGACAAGGCCCCGCAATTTCTTCAACGTATCAGCCGATCTTACTTGATCTTGGCTTCCTTGAATTCGACGTGCTTGCGCGCGACCGGATCGTACTTCTTCTTGACCAGCTTGTCGGTCATGGTGCGCGAATTCTTCTTGGCGACGTAGTAGAAGCCGGTGTCGGCCGAGGACACGAGCTTGACCTTGATGGTGACCGCTTTGGCCATGTTCTGAACCTCAGAAAATCAGGGGAATCTGGAGCCGGCCAAACGGCCCGCGTTGGCCGGCAACCTAGCCAGAAACCGCCTGATGTCAAGGTTTTAGGGCTGGAAAACCAACCAAATCGGACCGATCAGGCCTCGAAGAACCGGTTTTTCGGCCGTGGAAGCCCCAGATTCTCCCTCAAAGTGGCCCCTTCATACTCTTTCCGGAAAATCCCGCGCCGCTGCAGCTCCGGGACGACCTTGTCGACGAAATCGTCGAGGCCTTGGGGCAGGAACGGGAACATGATGTTGAAACCGTCGGAGCCGCGCCCGACCAGCCATTCCTCCATCTGGTCGGCGATCGTCTTGGCCGTGCCGACGAAGGACAGTCCGCCATAGCCGCCGACGCGCTGGGCGAGCTGGCGCACCGTGAGCTTGTCGCGCCTCGCAAGATCGACCAAGCGCTGACGGCCGCTCTTGCTGGCATTGGTCTCCGGGATATCAGGCAATTGTCCGTCAGGGTCGAAGCCGGAGGCATCGGTGCCGAGGATGACCGAGAGCGAGGCGATGGCGCTGTCATAGTGCACGCGGCTGTCGAGCAGCGCCCGTTTCTCCCTGGCCTCGTCGACGCTGTCGCCGACCACGACGAAAGCGCCGGGCAGGATCTTCAGATGCTCGGGGTCGCGGCCGATCTTTTCCATGCGGCCCTTGATGTCGGCATAGAGCTTCTGGCCGTCGGCGAGGCTGCCGCCGCCGGTGAAGACGGCCTCCGCCGTCTCGGCCGCAAGCTGCTTGCCGTCTTCCGAGGCGCCGGCCTGCACGATCACGGGCCAGCCCTGCACGGGGCGGGCGATGTTGAGGGGACCACGCACCTTCAGATATTTGCCGACATGGTCGAGCACGTGCATCTTGGCGGGATCGAAGAACAACCCGCTCTCGACATCGCGCACGAAGGCGTCGTCGGCGAAGGAATCCCACAGGCCGGTAACGACGTCGTAGAACTCGCGGGCGCGCTTGTAGCGCTCGGCGTGCTCCATGTGGTCGTCGAGGCCGAAATTCAGCGCCGCGTCCGGGTTCGAGGTGGTGACAATGTTCCAGCCGGCGCGGCCGCCGCTGATGTGGTCGAGCGAGGCAAAGCGGCGGGCGACGTGATAGGGCTCGTCGAACGTGGTCGAGCCGGTCGCGATCAGGCCGATGCGCTCGGTGACGGCCGAGAGCGCCGACAGCAGCGTGAACGGCTCGAACGACGTCACGGTGTGGCTGCGCTTGAGCGCGTTGATCGGCATGTTCAGCACGGCAAGGTGATCGGCCATGAAGAAGGCGTCGAACTTGCCGGCCTCGAGCTTTTGGATCAGCGTCTTGATGTGGGCGAAGTTGAAATTGGCGTCGGGCCAGGCCCCGGGATAGCGCCAGGCGCCGGTGTGGATGCTGATCGGGCGCATGAACGCGCCGAGCTTGAGTTGCCGTTGTGCCATCGCGCCCAAAATCCCGTTCTGGTGTCGTTGCGGAAAGACATAGGCACGCCGGGAAACTCCGCCATTGGTGGGGAAGGGAAGATTCTTTTGTTTTTCGCGACGTGCTCAGCACAATTCCGTCATTCCGGGCGCGCGTAGCGCGAGCCCGGAATCCATGGGGCCGCGGTGACCGACGAGGGATGGATTCCGGGTTCGCGCCAAAGGGCGCGCGCCGGAATGACAGAAGGGGCCATCGAACCAAAACGCCGCTCAGCCCGACCAAGCCATGACCTTCATTCCCGAGGAGATTGTTCATGGCCAGCGCGATGAGCGTGGACGGCGGCGTTGTCCGGATCGACCGGCCGATGCCCTGGTTCGGCCGGCTGCTGTCGCTGCCGCTGCTCGCGGCGAGCGCCTATCTGCTCTGGAACGTCGCGCTCGGCCTGCGCCAGGATTTCTCCGGCTTCGGCAGGCTGGCGGACGATCTCGTGCCCGTGCTGGTGTTCACGGGCCTCGGGCTGCTGATCGGCATCCCCGGCGTGATCCTGCTGACGTTCCGCTATTTCGTCGTGCTCAACGAGGCGTTGCGCCAGATCGTCATCACCAGGCAGTTCGGCCCTTTGAACATCCGCAAGCAGCGCGATCTCGCCGAGTATCACTTCATCAGCATTACCGACGACTATGATCCTGAACTGACGACCTACGACGTCAACCTCTGCGGCAGCAAGGGCACCGAGCCGATCATGCTGCAGAGTTTTACCAGGCGCGAGGAGGCGGACAGGCTCGCCAGCGAGATCGGCCGCCTCTTGAAACTGCCGGCGCGGGACTATGTCGGCACCGAGCCGGACGAGGACTAGCCCAAAATGTCCTTCTGCATCTTGCCGCCGTAGAAATGGAAGAACGGCACCGGCGCGTCATGGCGCAAGGGACCGGTGGCAAGGCGCGCGTCGAGCTCGTTGAGCACGTTGCGCGTCATCGGATGCAGATCGGCGAGGGGCTTGGAGCCAAGCTCGACCCAGACCAGCTCGACCAGCTCGGCATCGGCGTGAATCACGCCCTCGACGCGATGGGTGATCGCGGACGCATCCGCCGTGAAGAAGCGCGTGTCGAAGCGCTTGACGCGGCCGGGCGGGGTGATCGCACGCGCGATCAGGAACAGGCTGGAGGGATCGGGCAAGAGGCCCGCGTCCGCGAAAGGTTGCCACGGACCTTCGAGCCTGGCCTTGCCCTCGGCCTTGCGTCCGAGGCAGAGGCCGGTCTCCTCACAGGCTTCGCGGATCGCGGCAATGGCCAACGACTTGGCGCGTGAGGCCGGCGTCTTCGGGCTGCCCTTGGCGAGATTGGCTTCCAGCTCCGCGGTGATCGGTGCTGCGACCGGCACGCGATGATCGTCCTTGTCGACGCGGCCGCCCGGGAAGACGAACTTGCCGGGCATGAACACCACCTTGTCGTGGCGCTTGCCGACAAGCACCTTCGGCACAGTGCTGCTGCGATCGACCAGGATCAGCGTGGCCGCATCCTTCGGACGGAAATAGGGATGGTGGTCGGCCTCCTTCCCCTCGTGGACCTTGGCCTTCTCCTCGGCTTGCGCAATATCCGTCATGTCCTCACCCGAACGCTTTTATTTGCTTACACAGGCGGAATACCATCCGGCGGGTTGTCGTCAAACCCGTGCATGCGCAGAGCCCATTGCAAGCCGACCACAGCTCCCTTCACCGGCTGCAACAGCCCGAGCGAGGCGAAGAAGGTGAAGGGCAGATAGGCCACGAAGCTGAGCCAGACCGGCGTCGTGTAATTGGTCTCGATCCAGAGGATCGTGGGCACGACGATATGGCCGACGATGACGATGACGAGATAGGCGGGCAGGTCGTCGGCGCGATGCGGCGTGAAGTCGAGGTCGCAGACCGAGCAATTGTCCGCGGTCTTCAGGAAGGCGCGAAACAGCTTTCCCTCGCCGCAGCGCGGGCAGCGGCCGCGGAAACCGCGTTTCATCGCGGCAAAGAGATCGCGCTTCTCGACGAGGCCGGTCTCGCGCGTCCAGATCTTCGGAACTGTGCTCATCGTCACCATGCCTTGCCCTTCTTCCCTTTGCCCTTGGTTCCTTTACTCTTGCCTTCCTAATCGGGCGGGCAAAGTCAACTCATTCCTACGCTTTTCTTCGACTCTTCGTACTTCAGCCATTACCGACTCCCTGCAGCAACAACGCACAACTTCACCACAGCCGCGTACGCGACGTGCATTCACCAGGCGGGGTCCATGCGTTCCTTCGCGTTCAGCACTTCGGCCGTCGCATGCTCTTCATCAGGTTCGTAAACAGGGCTGTCCAAGCAGTTTTGCGCTCTCGTCCCCGAAGGGCGGCAGCAGGCAAGAGATAGCGGACATTCCCCGTTTCGCGGCCCCGCCAGGGGGACCGCTCACCGCGCGCGCGGATCTCTAATTTCGTTCCTCCTCAACATGCCGGGCACAAACCCAGCGCTTTCTATGCTCGGCTGCTCAGCGGCTATTGCGCCGGTTTTAGGCGCAGCCGCTGCGTGATCTTGGCGCCGAATCCGACGTTGAAATCGGTTTCGTTGATCCACATCCGGTGCAGAATGCATGCGAGCTTTCGTGCGACCGCGGCAATCGCACACAGCATGCTCGAACGCTTGGCGATCCGCAGGCCCCACGCTCGCAACGCCGACCATTTCCTGACTCGCAGCAGCAGACTTGCAGCTGCTTCGCATAGCGCCTCCCGCACCGAGATATCGCCCTGTTTGCTGATATGACCTTCAAAATCGATCGACGTCCCAGACTGGTGACGCTTCGGCGTCAGCCCAAAATGGGCGCCCACGGTGCGTGATCGGGTAAAGCGATGAGGATCATCAACGCCAACTTTGAACGACAAGGCAACGACCGGACCGACACCCGGAACTGTCATCAGGCGCCGGCAAACAGGATCATGCTGGACCACCTGCAGGAGCACGCGATGTAGCCGATCGTAGCCCTCGAGGAGAGCGCGGCGCACGTCCAACATGACCTGGATAGACATCACAAAAACCGGGTCGCAATGCTCGATCAGTTCGCGGATGCGAGCTTCGTAGGCACCTCGGGCAACCGTTCCGACCAGCAATCCATAGGCCCGCAGTGCCCCCCGAACGTGGTTCTCGAGGTCGATCAATTTGCGCTTGAGCAGCTTCCGGTTCGTCAACAACGTGCGCATTTTTTGCATGTCGATATTCTTGACATGGACGGCACGGTACCAGCCCAACCGCATCATCTGCGCGATGCCGCGTGCATCGTTTCGGTCCGTCTTGTTGCGCATCGTCGACAGCGAAACGCGCATGTGGCGTGCCTCCACGACGATGATTGGAAGCCCGGCTGGCTGCAATTCGCGATACAGCCAGATACCAAGCGATGACGCCTCGACTCCCACTCTATCGAGGCGATCCGCGTAGTTCTCCACAGCGGAGCGGATCGCCTCTGGCTCGGTGCTGACCTTAACTTCGCGGACCGTGAGGCCCTCGCTGTCGACGATGCAAAGGCTGGTTTCTTCAAGACCGACGTCCAATCCAACATAGAGTTTCATCGGAGCTCTCCTGTGTGGCAACGACCTTCCAAGTCGTTGCACCAGGCTCCGGATTTGGCCACGGCCGCATTATCCCCGTGCACCGCTATTTCGAAGCCCGATTTGAAGAGCCCTTGTTCTTTCCCTTGCCCCTCGCTTTGCCGGATTTTGGTTTCGGCGGCTTGCGTTTTTTATCCGGGCTGCGGCCGGGATGGGCCTTGAACGAGGGGCGGCGTTGCCCGCCGGGACGCCTGCGCTCGCGCGGGCTGGTCTCGCTGGAGGATGACAGCAGCTCGAAACGCAGCGCGCCGGCGACGGGAGCAGCTTCGATCAGCCTGATGTCGACGACGTCGCCCAGCTGGTACATGGTGCCGCTGCGCGTGCCGATCAGCGCGTGGCGGCTCTCGTCATAGTTGAAATATTCCGTGCCGAGGGACCGGATCGGGATCAGCCCGTCGGCGCCGGTCTCGCTCAGCTTGACGAACAGCCCTGCGCGGGTGACGCCGGAGACACGGCCCTGGAAGCTCGCGCCGATGCGGTCGGCGAGGTGATGGGCGATCAGGCGGTCGACGGTCTCGCGCTCCGCCTTCATCGCGCGACGCTCGGTCAGCGAAATGTGCGCGGCCACTTCGCCGAGCGTTTCAGGCGTCTCGCTGTCGGGCAGCGCGCCTTCGCCAAGGCCGAGGGCGCGGACAAGCGCGCGGTGCACGACGAGGTCGGCATAGCGGCGGATCGGCGAGGTGAAATGCGCGTAGCGGCGAAGGTTCAGGCCGAAATGCCCGTAATTCTCGGAGGAGTATTCGGCCTGCGCCTGCGCGCGCAGCACGACCTCGCTCACCAGCGGGTAATAATCATGGCCTTCGAGCTGGGCCAGCACGCGGTTGAACAGCGTGGGACGCAGCGCACCTGATTTGGCAAAGGGAACGTCGAGCGTCTCCAGGAATTCGGAGAGCGCGTGGACTTTCTCCAGCGTCGGCTCGTCATGCACGCGGTAGATCAGCGGGAGCGATTTCTTCTCCAGCATCTCGGCCGCGGCGACGTTGGCGAGGATCATGAACTCCTCGATCAGCTTGTGCGCGTCGAGCCGTTCAGGGACGACCACGCGGTCGACCGTGCCGTCGCTCTTGAGGAGAATCTTGCGTTCGGGCAGATCGAGATTGAGTGGATCGCGCTCGTCGCGTGCACGCTTGACGCAGGCGTAGGCGGCGTAAAGCGGTTTCAGGATCGGATCGAGCAGGGGGCCGGTGGTGTCATCAGGCCTGCCGTCGATCGCGGCTTGTGCCTGCGCGTAATTCAGCTTGGCGGCTGAACGCATCAGGATGCGATGAAAGCTGTGCGAGCGCTTGCGCCCGTCAGGCGCAATGATCATCCGCACGGCGAGTGCGCCGCGCGGCTCGCCCGGTACCAGCGAGCAGAGATTGTTGGAGATGCGCTCGGGCAGCATCGGCACGACGCGGTCGGGGAAATAGACCGAATTGCCGCGGTCGAGCGCATCGCGGTCGAGCGCGGTGCCCGGCCGCACGTAAAAACTCACATCGGCAATGGCGACATCGACGATGAAGCCGCCCTTGTTGTTCGGATCGGGGTCTGTCTGCGCATGCACCGCGTCGTCGTGATCCTTGGCGTCGGGCGGATCGATCGTGACGAGCGGAACGTCGCGCCAGTCCTCGCGTCCCTTCAGATTGGCGGGCTCGGCCGCTTCCGCCTCGCGCTCGGCGGCGGAGGAAAATTGCAGCGGAATGTCGTGGGCATAGATCGCGATCAGGCTGATCGCCTTCTCGCTCTTGACCGAGCCCAGCTTTTCTTTCACCCGGCCGGAGGCGAGGCCAAAGCTGCGGGTGCGAACGATATCGACGCTGACGAGATCGCCGTCCTGCGCGCCCTTGGTGTCGGCCGCGGCGATGTTCAGCTCGCGGTCCGCCATCTTCTTGTCGACGGGCACGAGCCGTCCGCCGCCTTCGGGGAGCTCGCGGAACACGCCGAGGATGCGGCTCTTGGCCTTGTCGAACACCTTGATGACGCGGCCGCGATAGGCCGGTCCCTCGGTCTCGTCCGTGCGTTCGACCCGCAGCAGCGCGCGATCGCCTACGCCTGCGGCGGTGCCGGGCTTGGGCCGGCGCGGCATCTCGATGAGAATCTTTGGCGGTTCGCCGCTCTCGACCTCGTCCCATTCGGTAGGGGAGGCGATCAGCTCGCCGTCGCGGTCACGGCCGGTGATGTCGGCGACCAGCGTCGGCGGCAGGCTGTCCGGCTCGGAGACGGTGTGGCGCTTTTTCTTGATGGTGCCGTCATCGGCAAGCTCGCGCAGCATGCGCTTGAGCTCGATGCGATCGGCGTTCTTCAGGCCGAACTCGCGCGCGATGTCGCGGGTTCCGACCTTTCCTGGATGTGCCTTGATGAAGGCGACGATGGCCTGCCTCTCGGGAAAGCCACGGTCATTCTTGCGTTTCACTTAACCTCTAATTGGTGCCGGCACTCTTCTTGGCCGGAGCTTTGGCTGCGCCAGCTGACTTGGTCGCCGAGGTCTTGACCGCTGAAGTCTTGGCCGTCGGCGCCACGCCTGCGCGCGCCTTGCTGGTGGATTCGGTTTTCGGTTTGGCCGCTTTCTTCACGGCCGCTTTCTTCGGCTTCGGCGCGGCGTCCTCGCCGTCCGCAGCTTTCTCTGCAGCCTTCTTGGCCTTGGCCGGCTTCGCTGCCTTCTTTGCCTTGGTCTTCCCGCCGCCTTTGGCCGCGCGCTCGTCGATCAACGCGATCGCCTGTGCCAGCGTGACGGTGTCCTTTTCGAACTCGGCCGGAATCGTCGCGTTGACGCCGCCAGCGGTGACGTAGGCGCCATAGCGGCCACTCTTGACGGTGACGGTGCCGAGCGTCGGATGGTCGCCGAGCGCCTTGCCGGGATCGGCGCCGAAGCGACGGCTCGGCCCCTTGGCAACCTTCTCCGCGATCAGCGTCACGGCCCGGTTGAGGCCGATGTCGAAGACCTCGTCGCCGGCCTCGAGGCTGGCATAGGTCTTCTCGTGCTTCACGAACGGCCCGAAGCGGCCGAGGCCCGCCGTGATCGGCTGACCGGTCTCCGGATGTTTGCCGATCTCGCGCGGCAGCGACAACAGCTTCAGCGCAAGCTCGAGGTCGACATCGGCAGGCGAGGTGCCCTTGGGGATGCCCGCGCGCTTCGGCTTCTCGCCTTCCTCATAATCCTTCTGCTCGCCGAGCTGGATGTAGGGGCCGAAGCGGCCGGCCTTCACCCAGACATCGCGGCCCGTGTCGGGATCCTGGCCGAGCGAACGGTCGGCCGTCTGCTCACTGTCGGCGGCGAGCTGCCGCGTGTAGCGGCACTCCGGATAGTTGGAGCAGCCGACGAAGGCGCCGAACTTGCCGGCCTTCAGATTGAGCCGGCCGGTGCCGCAGCTCGGGCACTGCCTGATATCGCCGCCATCGGCACGCGGCGGATAGATGTGCTGACCCAGCATCTCGTCGAGCACGTCGAGCACCTGTGCGACGCGCAGATCCTTGATCTCGTCGACCGCGCCGATGAAGCCGGTCCAGAAATCCTTCAGCACCTCTTGCCAGGAGATTTCGTTGTTGGAGATGCGGTCGAGCTGCTCCTCCAGATTGGCCGTAAAATCGTATTCGACGTAGCGGTTGAAGAAGCTTTCGAGGAATGCGACCACGACGCGGCCCTTGTCCTCGCCGTGCAGACGCTTCTTCTCCAGCTTGACGTAGCCGCGGTCCTTCAGCACCTGGAGGATCGAGGCATAGGTCGAGGGCCGGCCGATGCCGAGCTCTTCCATCCGCTTGACCAGCGAAGCCTCGGAGAAGCGCGGCGGCGGCTCGGTGAAATGCTGGGTGACCGACAGTGACTCGCGCTTGATCGCCTCGCCCTGGCTCATGGCGGGCAGCCGGCGCGAGTCTTCGTCCTCCTCGTCGTCGCGGCCTTCCTGGTAGAGCGTCAGAAAGCCGTCGAACTTGACGACCTGGCCGGTGGCGCGCAGCTCCAGGGTGCGACCGCCGGCTTTCGCCGTGATATCGACGGTGGTGCGCTCGAGCTCGGCGGATTCCATCTGGCTCGCGATGGTGCGTTTCCAGATCAGCTCATATAGCCGCGCCTGATCGGAATCGAGCTTGCGGCTCATGCTATCAGGACGGCGGGAGAGGTCGGTCGGGCGGATTGCTTCGTGCGCTTCCTGGGCGTTCTTGGCCTTGGCCTGGTACTGGCGCGGGGCGTCGGGCACATAGGCCTTGCCGTAATCCTCGCCGATTACCTTGCGCGCCTGGGTGATCGCCTCGGGGGCGATCTGCACGCCGTCGGTACGCATATAAGTAATGAGTCCGGTGGTCTCGCCGCCGATGTCGATGCCTTCATAGAGGCGTTGGGCGATGCGCATCGTGTGCGCGGGCGCAAAGCCGTATTTGCGGCTGGCTTCCTGCTGCAAGGTCGAGGTGGTGAAGGGCGCCTGCGGATTGCGGCGCGCCGGCTTGGCATCGACCGCCGTGACCGCATAGGTCGCCAGCTCCAGGGCCTTCTTGAAGTCTTCGGCTTCCGCGCCGGTGCCGATGTCGAGACGCTGGATCTTCTTGCCGTCGGCGCCGACCAGACGCGCCTCGAAGGCCTCGCCCCGCGGCGTCAGCAGCGTCGCGATCAGCGACCAGTACTCACGCGGCACGAACTTTTCGATCTCGAGTTCGCGGTCGCAGACCAGGCGCAGCGCCACCGACTGCACGCGGCCGGCCGAGCGGGCGCCCGGAAGCTTGCGCCACAGCACGGGGGAGAGAGTAAAGCCGACCAGGTAGTCGAGCGCACGGCGCGCCATATAGGCGTCGACCAGCGCGCCGTCGATCTGGCGCGGATGCTTCATCGCGTCCGTGACGGCCTGCTTGGTGATGGCGTTGAACACCACGCGCTCGATCTTCTGATCCTTCAGCGCGCGCTTCTCCTTCATCACCTCCAGCACGTGCCAGGAGATGGCCTCGCCCTCGCGATCAGGGTCGGTGGCCAGAATCAGGCGGTCGGCACCCTTCAGGGACTTGGCGATGTCGTTGAGCCGGCCAGCTGCCTTGGGGTCGACCTCCCAGATCATCTTGAAATTGGCGTCGGGATCGACGGAACCGTTCTTCGCCGGGAGATCGCGGACATGGCCAAACGAGGCCAGAACCTCATAGGACGAGCCCAAATATTTGTTGATCGTCTTGGCTTTCGCCGGCGACTCCACAATGACGATATTCATGTAGTTCCAGTAACTTACGGGGAAATCTGAGGCCGAAATCGACAAGATTCGGGTCGGCCGTTTCGCCCCGAACATGGGTGGTGAGGCCGCCGCTGTCAAATCGAGGGGTGTTGAAAGCCCCCGAATTGGGAAAAGTTTCATATCGAGAAAGTTGCGAAATACCACCTTGGAGTTGTGGCCGATGTCGGCGTAAGGTTTCCGTGGGGCATGGATTCGGGTGGGGCTGGTGGCAAAGCCAGGAAAGAAACGGGCGCGCGCCGCTTCAGGCGCGAGGGCAGGCTCGCGCAGCGAGGAACCGGGGGAGGGCGGCGTCGATGAAGCCGTGGCTTTCATCGCCGAGCAGGTCGGCGCCTTGCGCAAGCTCGCCGAGCGGCACAAGCTCGATGTGCTGCATTATCTGTTGGGGATGACCAAGCTCGAAGCCGACGAGCATCTGCGGCTGCGGAGCAAGCGCAAGCTGTCGTGAAGGGGGCCTTCGTTAGTCCCGTCATCCTGAGGTGCAAGCGGCGTGATGCGAAGCATCGCGCCGGAAGCCTCGAAGGATGTGCGGCCGAGCTGTCAGCCGGGCCGTCGCCCTTCGAGGCCCGCCGAAGGGGCGAGTACCTCAGGGTGACGGATTAACGGTTGAGCGCACTGCTCCGCCGTCGCGGTGCGGGCCGCGGCTTCAGCGTGGTATCGGCGGGACTCAGCAATCGCCCGTCCTCGGCGCGCATTTCGAGCTTCTTCACCGGCCGTCCCCTGGCGCGATCGACCAGGATGGTCGCGATCTCCTCGGGGTGGTCGTCGAATTCCTCGCTCCATTGCCGGAGCGCCACCAGGATCGGGAAGGTGCCGCGGCCCTTCGGCGTCAGCACATATTCCTGGTAGGCGCTGCCGTCGGAGGCAGGGGCGGTCGCGAGAATGCCGTGGTCGACGAGGGAGCGCAGCCGCGCCGCCAGGATGTTCTTGGCCATGCCGAGCTTGTTCTGGAATTCGCCGAAGCGACGCAGCCCGAACAACGCCTCGCGAATGATCAAGAGCGACCACCAATCGCCGAGCGCCTCAAGCGAGCGCGCGATCGGGCATGAATCGCCTTCGAAGCTGGTTCGTTTCACCATCGCTTTCATCCTGTCGCGTTCGCGCAGCTTGAGCGCCGATCACGCGCTTGTGTGGTTGCATTATAAAACCATGAAGCCTAGATGGCAATCTGGTTTAATCATGCAACTATGCGGAGGCGAGCGTGAGACTGAAAGGCAAGACGGCCCTGATTACCGGCGGCAATGGCGGCATTGGATTGGCGACGGCGAAGTTGTTCGTGGCCGAGGGGGCGAAGGTGATCATCACCGGACGCAACAAGGCGACGCTGGATGCTGCCGCGAAGGAGCTGGGGGCCAATGCGCTGGCCGTTGTCGCCGACGCGACCGACGTCGCGGCGACCGAGGCTGCGATCAGGCAAGGCGCGGAAAAATTCGGCAAGCTCGACATCGTGTTCGCCAACGCCGGCATTCCCGGCAGCACGCCGCTCGGCTCGGCGACGCTCGAGACGTTCGAGAAGGTGATCAGCACCAACCTGACCGGCGTGTTCTTCACGGTGCAATCGGCACTGCCTTATCTCAATGACAACGCTTCGATCATCCTCAACGGATCGGTGATCTCAGTACTCGGCATTCCCGGCTACTCGGCCTACGGCGCGGCGAAGGCGGGCGTGCGGGCGATGGCACGGATCATGGCTTCGGAACTGTCGCCGCGCGGCATCCGCGTCAACGTGGTCGCGCCCGGCGCGATCCGCACGCCGATCTGGGGCGCGGCAGTCGCAACGCCCGAAGCCGAGCAAGCGTTCGAGAAGCGCATCGCATTGTCGACGCCGCTCGGCCGCATCGGCGAGCCGGATCACATTGCAAAGACAGTGCTGTTCCTTGCCTCGGACGATGCCGCGCACATTCAGGGCCAGGAGATCTTCGTCGATGGCGGCGCGGTGGCATCGCCGAGCGGCGCGCCGATCTATCGCGGCTGATCAGTGATCTGAAGCTGAATCGGCCGCCGCAATCCGCAAACGGTTGCGCCGGCCGGTTCCCTCGTCTCTTGAGATGTATTTTCGGAAGCTTGCGCGATTTGTTGAACCTTCGCGCGCGTTGCAAAGACCCTTCTACGGGCCGGGGATCAAAAGACTCATTTTTAAAAGGAGTCCGTTATGCCGAAAGCAGCCCGCATTGCTTCGCCGATTTCAGCACCGCGTATTTACACCGAACGCTCCACGGTTCCCGCCAAACGCTCCGACACGTCGGAGTTCATCGGGGTCGCCATCTTCTCCGGTATCGGCCTGCTCATGTCCCTCGTTGCCGTCATCCTGGGCGTACAGGGCTATTGGCTTTAGCATTGAGGACCATCGGCTGGTGTATCAGCCGCCGCAGGTGCTTTGGCGGCTGATGATGTCGACGTGACCTCAGGCGGCGCGGAGGCTCGTTGCCGCCTCGAGCGCCCCGGTGATCGCTTTCTCGCGATGCTCGGGGCCGAGCTGGATTCCGTCGGCAGGGATGAATTCGACGCTCGTGATCCCGATAAAGCCGAACACCCAGCGCAAATAGGATTCGAGGTGCTCTCCGGCCGCGTAGGGCGTCTCGGCGCCGTAATGACCGCCGCGTGAAATCGCCACGATCACGCGCTTGCCGCCGGCAAGCCCCTCGGGTCCGGTCGCGCCGTATTTAAAGGTCTTCCCCGCCACCAGGATGCGATCGATCCAGGCCTTGAGCTGGCTCGGAATGGTGAAGTTGTACATGGGCGCGCCGATCACGACGATGTCGGCCGCGAGAAACTCGTCGAGCACCGCTGCGCTCGCGGCAAGGTCGGGGGCGAGTTCCGCAGGCGCAGGCGCGCCTTGCGCAGCCGCGAGGTGCGAGCCGGAGAGGTGGGCGAGCGGGATCTGGGCCAGGTCGCGATAGACGATGTCGAGCGAGGGGCTCGCCTGGCGCAGACGCGCGACGATGGCGGCGGAAACTTGCCTGGAGACAGAGTGGGGGCCGAGTACGCTGGAGTCGATATGGAGCAGTTTCATTTGGGGTCACCCATGGTATAGATTTGTAACCCGCACTACATGAGTGACTGTCAAAATCCCCGCAAGAACGCACTTTTTTGAGCCATGGGCACATCATTGAAACCGAAGCACAGCGATTTGCCTGCCGCGCCAAGGCCAAATCAAAGGCCCGAACCCATGCCGGATCCCAACCACGCGGACTGCCGCGGGGTTGCCTCCGTGCTGTCCCGCGTCGGCGACAAATGGAGCGTGTTCGTCATCATGATGCTCAGCGACGGGCCGAAACGTTTCAACGAGCTGAAGCGCATGATCAACGGCATCTCGCAGCGGATGCTGACCCTGACCTTGCGCGGCCTCGAGCGCGACGGCTTGGTCACGCGCACGATCTTCCCGACCATTCCGCCGCGCGTGGATTACGAGCTGACCGACCTCGGCCGCGGATTGCAGCAGCCGGTGAAGGCGCTCGGCGAGTGGGCGATCAAGCATCAGGAGCAGATTGCCTCCGCGCGCACCCGCTTCGACGAGCGCAACAACGCGTAGAGCGTCGGCTGGGTCGGCTCTCAGTGGCTCACCTCTCCGTACGGGAGAGGTGAGCCGAGCTCTGGGCCGGCAACTACAGAACTCAATTCGTTTCTAGATCAGCGACACCAGACCGCCGCCGTGACGCTCGAGGCGACCGGCAAGCTCAAGCTCCAGCAGCACGGTGCGCACGATCGCGGCCGAGGCGCCGGACATCCTCACGAGATCGTCGATCGAGATCGGGGTGGGGCCGAGCAGGTCAGTGATCTGGTCGCGATCGTGCGCTTGCGGATCGCTTTCGAACGGTTCGCTGTCGGGCTCGCGGGCGGGAATCATCAGCGGCCGCTCCATGATCGGCTGCACCGCGTTGATGATGTCGGACGCCTCCGTGACCAGCGTTGCGCCCTGCTTGATCAGATCGTTGGTGCCGGCGGCGCGGGGATCGAGCGGCGAGCCGGGCACCGCGAACACCTCGCGCCCCTGTTCGGCGGCCATCCGCGCGGTGATCAGCGAACCCGAGCGGTGCGCCGCCTCCACCACGACCACGCCGAGCGCGGCACCCGAGATCAGCCGGTTGCGGCGCGGGAAGTCGCGGGCGCGTGGCTCGTGGCCGAGCGGCATTTCGGAAATGGCAGCGCCCTGATGATCGAGAATCGCGGCGAGCAGGTTGCCATGCTCGGGCGGATAGATGCAGTCGTGCCCGCCGGCGAGCACCGCGACGGTGCCGGTCTCGACGCTGGCGCGATGCGCAGCCTGGTCGACGCCGCGGGCGAGCCCCGAAATGGTGATGAAGCCGGCTTCGCCGAGCTCGCGCGCGAGCTGGCCGGCGAATTTGAGGCCGGCGCCGGAGGCATTGCGCGAGCCGACGATCGCGATCATCGGCCGCATCAACGTCCTGGTGTCGCCGCGCACGGCGAGCAGCGGCGGGGCATCGTCGAGCGTCGCCAGACGCGCCGGATAGCCGTCCTCCTCGGGCGCGAGCCAGGCGATGCCGCATTGGCGGCTCGCGGCGAGCTCGGCCTTCGCTTCGTCCACGCTACAGATGCGCCCGGATCGCTGTGCACCGCCGCGGCGCGCCAGGTCGGGCAGCCGCTCCAGCGCGGCGCGCGCCGTGCCGAAGTGATCGACCAGCGAGCGAAAAGTGCGCGGCCCGACATTGTCGGAGCGGATCAGCCGCAGGCGGTCGATCCGCTCCTGCTCGGTCAGCTCCACATTGGGATTGATAGCGTCCACGGCGTCTCCTTGCAGGCGCAGCATGGAACAACCTGAGGGCGTGGGCAACAGGGACGTGCGCTTGCGCGGTCTCGCCCCGATGCTAAAAGCGATGCCAATAAGAAGGATTTTGCCATGATCTCACTTGCCGACCTCCAGCGCCGCATCGAAGCGGGGGAGCTTTCGCCCGATGACGCCATCGCGCAATCGCACGCGGCGATCGAGGCCAGGGAGAAGGGCGTCCGCGCCTTCGTCCGGCACGACAAGGCTGCGAAGGCGCAAGCCGCCGGCCCGCTGCGCGGTATCGCAGTCGGCATCAAGGACATCATCGACACCGCCGATATGCCGACCGAGATGGGCTCGGAGATCTATCGCGGCTGGCAGCCGCGCAGCGACGCACCTGTGGTGATGATGCTGAAGCGGGCGGGGGCCACCATCATCGGCAAGACCACGACCACGGCTTTCGCCTCGCGCGATCCGACGCCGACGCTCAATCCGCACAATCCCGGTCATACGCCCGGCGGCTCGTCTTCGGGCTCGGCGGCAGCCGTTGGCGCCGGCATGATCCCGCTGGCGCTGGGGACCCAGACCGGCGGCTCGGTGATCCGGCCCGCCGCCTATTGCGGGGCTGCGGCGATCAAGCCGTCGTTCCGCATGCTGCCGACGGTCGGCGTGAAATGCTATTCGTGGGCGCTCGACACGGTCGGCCTGTTCGGGTCGCGCGCGGAAGATCTCGCGCGCGGCCTTTTGGCGATGACCGGCCGGACGGAGTTCTCCGACATAGTCCCGGCGAAGTCGCCGCGCATCGGCGTGGTCAGGCAGGAGTTCGCCGAGGCCGTGGAGCCGGCGGCCGAAGAGGGACTGCTGGCTGCGATCAAGGCGGCCGAGAAGGCCGGCGCCAGCGTGCACACCATCGATTTGCCCGAGGCGGTCAAGGAAGCCTGGCGCATCCATCCCATCATCCAGGATTTTGAAGCGCATCGCGCGCTCGCCTGGGAGTACGACCAGCATCACGACGAGATCGCGCCGATGCTGCGCGCCAGCCTCGACGAGACCGTCGGGCTGACGCCGAAGGAATACGACGACGCCCGCCGCATCGCGCGTCGCGGCCGCCGCGAACTCGGCGAACTGTTCGAAGGGTTCGACGTGCTGCTGACTTATTCCGCGCCGGGTACCGCGCCGGCCAAGGAGCTCGCCTCGACCGGTTCGCCTCGCTACAACAGGCTGTGGACGCTGATGGGCAATCCTTGCGTCAATGTGCCCGTGATGAAGATCGGCGGCCTGCCTGTCGGCGTGCAGGTGATCGCGCGCTTCGGCAATGATCCCGGCGCGCTTTCGGCAGCGTGGTTTTTGGAGAACGCGCTGGCGAAATCAGGCTAGCGCGGGCTCGGCCGCGGGCGAGGCGTGCTGGGCTTTCGCGCTCACGGCACCTTGGCCGAGCCAGCGCTCGGCGGCAGCGCGGCCGCTTCGGTGCAGCAGGCGTATGAAACCGCGGCCGAGATCGGTGGATGAGCGCTGCGCAAGTCCGTCAACATGATCTTCTGCCGCGATCCTGGAGAGGCGCAGCGCTGGCGCGGCAGAGACTTGCGCCCATGCGATCGCGGCGATCTCGGCGTTGAGCGCGGCATTGGCGGCGATCTGGTCGAGCCGGCGATCGATCGCGGCGAGCGTGATCGGCACGTAGCCGTCGCGCGTCGGCGTGACCTGGACCAGCAGCAAATCGGCGGTCGTCGATTGCTGCGCCAGCTTGATCAGCGGCGGATTGCCGCCGAAGCCGCCGTCCCAATAGGCCTCACCGTCGATCTCGACGGCGCAGTGAACCAGGGGCGGACAGGTCGAGGCCAGCGCAACGTCGGCGGTCACAGCATCGTTGCCGAAAATCTGCTGCTGCCCGTCGCGGATCCGCGTCGCAGCGATGAGCAGCTTCGGGCATTTTGCGTCGCGCAGGGCTTCAAAATTGATGTCGCGCGACAGCGCCTGGCGCAGCGGATCGAGGTCGAACGGATCGAACTGGCCCGAGCGCAGCGTCGGCCCGAACGCGACCGAGCTTCCGGCCGGCGAGAAGCCGCCGAGCAGCATCAGCGAACGGAACGAGGCCTCGTGCATCAGCCGGACCCAGAACCTGTTCAGCCGTGCGCGCGCCGCTTCGCGGCCGCCTTCGGCAAGGCCGCCGGCGAGCAGCAGCGCGTTGATGGCGCCGGCACTGGCGCCGCTGATCGTGTCGAATTCAATGGACGGCTCTTCCAGCAGCCGTTCCAGCACGCCCCAGGTGAAGGCGGCAAAGGTGCCGCCGCCCTGCAGCGCCAGCGAGAGTTTTCGCGGCGGCCATCGATTGGAACGAGGCTGCTCGACTGGCGCGGTCGCCGTTACAGCCGGAGCAGGCGCTTGCGGCGCGGGAGCGGGCGGCGGCGCTGGGGAAAGAACAGGATCGGGTTTGGGCGCGGGCGCGTCGGACCAGATGTTGGTGGTCAGGAGCAGCCGGCTTGCCGCAGTGCCCTGCGAGCCACCGTCATCATGCGTGCCGACAATCTTCTCGCTCATTCTGAGCAACCGCGTAACGCCATTTGCCCGTCAGGATGACAGGCATGGAACCTGTCCGCTACTCCCAGCCGTGAGCAGGCGCCGAGTTGCGAACAGGATTTGGCATATAATGCGGAAGAGGTGCGGCGGTATCCGTACTTTTTCCGGCTTCTTGTTTCGAGAAGCGCGACTTAAGCCTTTTCGCCGATGCGGCCTTCTTTTCCTGATTGCAGCCGCTTGATGTTCTCGCGATGCATGTAGAACAGCAGCAGTGTCAGCACGACGGACAGCGAGGCCAGTGCGAGGTGGCCGAACCACCACAGGAACAGCGGCGTGATGAAGGCCGCCACCAGCGCCGAGAGCGAGGAATAGCGGGTGGTGAACGCGGTTGCGAGCCAGATCAGGCAGAACACCAGCGCCGCCGGCCAGAACAGGCCGAGCAGGATGCCGATATAGACCGCGACGCCTTTGCCGCCCCGAAATTTGAGCCAGACCGGGAAGAGATGGCCGAGGAAGGCGCCGAGGCCGGCCACCATCGCGGCATTGGGACCGGCGATGTAGCCCGAAATCACCACTGCCGCGGTGCCCTTGAGCGCGTCGAGCAGCAGGGTCGCTGCCGCAAGGCCCTTGCGGCCGGTGCGCAGCACGTTGGTGGCGCCGATATTGCCGGAGCCGATCGAGCGCAGATCCTGCGTGCCGGCGAGCCTGGTCAGGATCAGCCCGAACGGAATCGAGCCGAAGAGATAGCCGATGACGAAGGCCACCGGCAGGAATGCATCAAGCCCCATGGCCGTGTCTCCATGGCTGACATAGCCAGCGCCCATTAGACATGCTCGTACACCGTTCGCCCGCCGACGATGGTCCTGATGGCGCGACCCGTAAAGCGGGCTTCGTCGAACGGGGTGTTCTTGCACGGCGATTTGAGGTCGGCGGGATCAACCACCCAGGGCACGTCGGGGTCGATCACGACGACGTCGGCCGGGCTGCCGACGCGCAGGGTTCCGCCCGGCAGGCCGAGCAGTTCGGCCGGCCTTGTCGACATCGCCCGGATCAGCGTCTTGAGGTCCATCTCGTCGTTATGGACGAGGCGCAGGCCCGCCGGCAGCATGGTCTCGAGGCCGATCGCGCCGGGAGCGGCTTCGGCGAAGGGCAGGCGCTTGACCTCGACGTCCTGCGGATTGTGGTCGGACATGATGACGTCGACGAGGCCGGAGGCGACGGCGGCGACCATCGCGCGGCGGTCGTCCTCGGCGCGCAGCGGCGGCGACACCTTCAGGAACGAGCGGTACGGGCCGATGTCGTTTTCGTTCAGCGCAAGATGGTTGATCGAGACAGAGGCGCTGACGGCAAGGCCGGCGTCGCGGGCGCGCTGCAGGATCTCGAGCGACTCGATGCAGGACAGCGCGGCGGCGTGGTAGCGGCCGCCGGTCAATGCGACGAGGCGCATGTCACGTTCGAGGATGATGGCCTCGGCGGCCTTCGGAATGCCCATCAGGCCGAGGCGCGAAGCGAACTCGCCCTCGTTCATCACGCCTTCGCCGACAAGGTCGGGATCCTCGGTGTGATGCACGATCAGCGCGTCGAAATCCCGCGCGTAGGTCAGCGCGCGCCGCATCACCTGCGAATTGGTGACGCTGCGGTCGCCGTCGCTGAAGGCGACGGCGCCGGCGGCCTTGAGCAGGCCGAACTCGGTCATCTCCTCGCCGCGCATGCCCTTGGTGAGCGCCGCCATCGGCTGGATGTTGACGATCGCGGTGTCGCGGGCGCGGCGCATCACGAAGTCGACCGTCGCCGAATTGTCGATCACCGGTGCCGTGTCGGGCTGGCAGATGATGGTGGTGATGCCGCCGGTCGCGGCCGCCTGGCTAGCCGAGGCAAAGGTTTCGCGATGGCTGAAGCCGGGCTCGCCGACGAAGGCGCGCATGTCGATCAGGCCCGGTGCGACGATCTTGCCGGAGCAATTGACGACGTCGGTGCCTTCGGGGATGCCGGCCGCACCGATGCCGCGGCGGGTTTCTCGGATGATGCCGTCGGCGATCAGGACGTCGCCGGGGCCGTCGAAATCCCTGGAGGGATCGACGACGCGGGCGTTGGCGAGCAGGATGGGGCGGCGGTCGATCAGCATGGCCATCACGCGTTCGGCAGGTTACGGGCGAGCGCTTCCAGCACCGCCATGCGCACGGCCACGCCCATCTCCACCTGTTCGCGGATCAGGGACTGGGCGCCGTCGGCGACCGCGGTGTCGATCTCGACGCCGCGGTTCATCGGGCCGGGATGCATCACGAGTGCGTCGGGCTTGGCATAGCCGAGCTTCTTCTGGTCGAGCCCGAAATAGTGGAAATATTCGGAAGTCGACGGCACGAACGAGCCGTTCATGCGCTCGCGCTGAAGCCGCAGCATCATGACGATGTCAGCGCCGTTGAGGCCCTCGCGCATGTCGCGCGCGACCTCGACGCCCATCCGCTCGATGCCGGGCGGCAGCAGCGTGGAGGGGCCGACCACGCGGACCCGGGCGCCCATCGTGTTGAGCAGGATGATATTGGAGCGCGCGACACGCGAATGCAGCACGTCGCCGCAGATCGCGACCACCAAGCCCTCGATCCGGCCCTTGTTGCGGCGGATGGTGAGGGCGTCGAGCAGCGCCTGGGTCGGATGTTCATGCGCGCCGTCGCCGGCATTGATCACGGAACCGTCGACCTTGCGCGCCAGCAGTTCCACCGCGCCGGAGGCGTGATGGCGCACCACCAGGATGTCGGGGTGCATGGCGTTCAGCGTCATCGCGGTGTCGACCAGCGTCTCGCCCTTCTTGATGGACGAGGAGGACACCGACATGTTCATGACGTCGGCACCCAGGCGCTTTCCCGCGAGCTCGAACGAGGACTGGGTCCGGGTCGAGGCTTCGAAAAAGAGGTTTACTTGCGTCCGTCCACGCAGGACCGTGCGCTTCTTGTCAACCTGGCGGTTGAGCTCGACATATTCTTCGGACAGGTCGAGGAGGCCGGTGATGTCGGCCGCGGAAAGGCCCTCGATGCCCAGCAAATGCCGGTGGCCGAGGACGAAGGTCGATTTCGATGTCATTAAAGCGAGAGCTATAGGCGCGGATGGCTGGGGGAGCAAGGGCCAAAGCCGGGGCGGTGAGTTATCCCCCGATCTGTCGGGTTTGGGCCCTCAATTTCCGTCATGCCCGGGCTCGTCCCGGGCATCCACGTTCTTGCATCAGCGTCGCAAAAAGGGCGTGGATGGCCGGGCATAGGCTAACGGAAGCGACGCCGTCCTTCAGACGGCTGTGCCCGGCCATGACGATGCGGAGGCAAAGTTGAAATCACTTCTAATTGCGGTCATTGCGATAACCACAGTCACGTCTGCTTCAGCGCAATCCCTTCCCGGTGGTTTCGTCTATTTGCGCGACGTCGATCCCACCATCATCCAGGACATCCGCTATGCGACGTCGAACAATTTCGTCGGTCGTCCGCTGGCCGGTTACAACGCCGGAGAATGCGTGGTGAAGCAGGAGGTGGGACTGCGGCTGAAGGCGGTTCAGCAGGAGCTGGCGACACAGAGCCTGTCGCTGAAGATGTTCGATTGCTACCGGCCGGCGCGCGCCTCGCTCGACATGGTAAAGTGGTCGCAGAACGGCCGTGAGACCGCGGCCGAGCGGCGCTACAATCCGCGGATCCCGAAAACCGAGCTGTTTCGTCTCGGCTATATCGCAAGCCACTCGCAGCATTCCACCGGTGCTGCGCTCGACCTCACTTTGGTCGATCTCAAGGCCGACAATGCCGCCAAGATCGATCCTTCAAGATCCTACGCGGATTGCACCGCGCCGGCCGCGGCGCGGCTGCCGGAGGGCAGTGTGGACATGGGCACCGGCTATGATTGCACCGATGCAATGGGGCATACCGCAGCACCGTCGATCACGAAGGAACAGCGCGCCTGGCGCAAGCGGCTGGTGGCCGCGATGGCGAGGCAAGGCTTTGTGAACTATTCGAAGGAGTGGTGGCATTTTTCCCTGCCGGGGGCGGGCGGGGCAGCCTATGATTTCCCGATCCAGCCGCGGCGGAACTGAGTCTGCCAAGGAAACCAGATGACCCAGCCCAGCTTTGCAACCCACGAGGTCTTCAACCAATCGCCTCCGTTCGAGGACGTCGATCTGTTCGCCGTGGATCGCCCGCTGGTCGAAGCGGTGAAGGCCAATGGCGGCGCAGCGGCGGAACAGGAGCTGTCAGCGTTCGGGAAGCATTGGGGCTCGGCGGCGATGGCCGACCGGGGGCGTATTGCCAACGAGAACACGCCGAAGCTTCGCACTTTCGACGCCAAGGGCAATCGCCGCGATCAGGTCGAGTTTCATCCCGCCTACCACGAGCTGATGGCACACAGCGCCCATGCGGGCGTGCACATCTCGACGTGGACCGCGGATGGAAAGCCCGCGGGCGATGCGGCCGAGGTCATTCGTGCCGCAAAATTCTACATGGCTGCGCAAGTCGAGACCGGCCATCTCTGCCCGATCACGATGACGCGTGCCTCTGTCGCCGCATTGGCCATGCAGCCGGATCTGCTGGCGCGTGTCATGCCGGTTCTGTCGACCAGGAGTTACGACCCCAGCTTCGTGCCATGGCGGGACAAGCGCGGCATGACGCTCGGCATGGGCATGACCGAGAAGCAGGGCGGTACCGACGTGCGCGCCAACATGACGCGAGCGGTGCGCGACGGCAATACCTACCGCATCACGGGCCACAAATGGTTCATGTCGGCGCCGATGTGCGATGCGTTCCTGGTGCTGGCGCAGGCAGATAGCGGACTGACATGCTTTTTCATGCCGCGCTTTGCGCCTGACGGATCCGTCAACGCGATTCAGTTCCAGCGGCTGAAGGACAAGCTCGGCAATCGTTCCAATGCATCCTCGGAAGTGGAGTTCGTCGGCGCCTATGCCGAGCGCGTCGGCGAGGAGGGCAGGGGCATCCGCACCATCATCCAGATGGTGCAATTGACGCGGCAGGATTGTGCGATTGCCTCGGTCGGGCTGATGCGATCGGGCCTTGCGCATGCGCTGCACCACGCCCGTCACCGCAGTGTGTTCCAGAAGCATCTGGCCGACCAGCCCTTGATGCAGGCGGTGCTGTCCGACATGGCGCTGCATGTGGAAGCGAGCACGGCACTGGTGATGCGGCTCTGCCTCGCGTTCGACCGCACGCCCCATGATCCGGCAGAGGCCGCCTATATGCGACTGCTGACGCCGGCGATCAAATACTGGACCTGCAAGAGCGCGCCGCCATTCCTCTACGAAGCCATGGAGTGTCTCGGCGGCAACGGCTATGTCGAGGACGGCATTTTGGCGCGCCACTACCGGGAGTCACCGGTCAACGCGATTTGGGAAGGCTCCGGCAACGTCATGTGCCTCGACGTGCTGCGCGCGCTCTCGCGCGAGCCCGAGGCGGCGATGTCGGTGCTGCAATCCCTGGCGGCCGAGACGAAAGGATTGTCCGGGGCGGGCGAGGCCGTCGCGTTCATCGGCAAGACCTTCCGCCGCGCCGACGGCGAGCGCGTCGCGCGGCTCGCGGTCGAGAAGCTGGCGCTGCTGGCCGCGGCTGCGGCGCTGAACGGCGTCTCGTCTCACCACGCTGAACTTTTCGCTGCCACGCGGCTTGCCGGTAGTCATGCCAGCATGTACGGCGCGGTCGAGCTCGAGAGCGGCGATGTGCGTGCGCTGCTCGAGCGGGCGCTGCCGTGAGCCTTCCAACCGAAAGCCTCCTGATGGACTCCCTCAATCCCGACCATCCGCCGCTCGTCGAGACGCCGGCGCTGCCGCGCGTCTGGAAATTCTGGGGCACGGCGCTGTGGGGCCTCGGCATTTTCTTCGCCATGTTCGTCGGCCAGCTTGGCGCCGTCGTTCTGCTGGTGGGGCTGCGCGGCCTGCCGATGGACCTTGCTTCGGTGCAGGTCGTCGGCCGCGAGCCGCAGGCGCTGGCACTCTCGGTCATCATGGGCCTGCCGGCGACGCTCGCGGCGGTGTGGCTCGCCATTCGCATCAAGAAGGCATCCTTCGCCGACTACCTCGCGCTGTACTGGCCGAGCTGGCGGCAATTCCTGCTCGGCGCGGCCGGGCTGCTGCTGACCGTGCTGGCCTGGGAGGTGGTTTCGCGATCCCTCGGCCGCGAGGCCACGCCGGGCTTCATGACCAATCTGTTGAAATCCGGCCGCGACAACGGCGCTGCGCTGTTGATGCTTTTCGCCTTCAGCGTGGCCGCGCCGATGTCGGAAGAGGTGCTGGCGCGCGGCTTCCTGTTCCGTGGCTGGTCGGAGAGCTTCCTGCGCGTGCCCGGCGCGATCATCCTGTCGTCACTGGTGTGGACGGCGGTGCATCTGCAATACGATCTCTACTTCCTCGCCGAGGTGTTTTCCATCGGCCTGTGGTTCGGCTATATGCGCTACCGCGCGGGTTCGCTCTGGCTCACCATCCTGCTGCATGCGCTGAACAACATGACCGCGGTGGTGCTGACGATGTGGTTGGGGAGCTGAGACGGGGTCGTCAGACACAGGGCGGCCTCTCACCATGGTGCTCGGTCGGAATTGTCCGCCCGACAATCCTCGGATAGGCTAGGTAGAACTATTTCCCACCTTCGCTGCGACGTTGTCGCGGAAAGCTCGCATGTCCGATCTCCCAAACGCCCTCCCGCCGGCCGCTGGCTCGACCCGGCCGCCTCGGACATGGGATTTCATGGAGACGTTGTTCGTCGTCCTGGTCGCGTATGGCGTTCATATCGTTGCAGGCCAACTCATACTGACCGTCATCTTGAGCATACCGAGCGCGATGAAAGGTCTGTCGTCAGACCAGATCGACGTCTTATGGAATCAGCCAAATTGGCAGAGCGCGGGCAAAATTGCGTCGGCTCCTGTTGCTGTCGCAGTTCTTTGGATTGCGATCCGAGAGGCGGGAAGGGAGTTCTCCGAGTACTTGGCTCTGAATTGGCCGCGTCCTCGCGAGATTATGGTGGCCTTGGGCGTCTCGGTCGTTATGTTTCTCCTCAAGACTCTGATCGCGTACGCCGTTGTCGGTGGGCAGGAGCCGAGCACGAATGCGTATGTCGTGGGCGGCGGTGCAGGCGGATTGCTGCTCATGCTTGTCGCGGGCTGCATTGCAGCCCCGGTCGTCGAGGAGCTCGTCGTTCGAGGCTTTATGTTTCGCGGTTGGTCAAAAACTTTTCTTGGGCCGATCGGAACGATTGTGCTCACGTCAATCCTATGGAGCGTCGTCCACCCATACGATTGGCTTTCGCGCCTGTATATTTTCCTTGATGGACTTGCGCTCGGCTATTTCCGCTGGCGCTGGAATTCAACCTGGCTGGCGGTGATTATGCACTCGACGTACAATATAGCCTTCTTCTTCTTGATGGGACCGTACATCTAGCGCTCACGCCACCAGCGCGATCGCGATCGGCATGGTGATTGCCGCCAGGATCGTCTGCAGCGTGATGATCTGCGCCAGCAGCGGCGCGTCGCCGCCCATCTGGCGGGCGAGCACATAGGCGCTGGGCGAGGTCGGCACCGCCCCGCAGATCGCGACGATCGCGAGGTTGGTGCCCGACAGCCCGAACCAGACGGCAAGCGCCAGCGCGAGCACGGGCATCAGGACCAGCTTGAATGCCACGCCGAGAGTTGCGCCCAGGCTCAGGCGGAGGAGGCCCTTGAGCTGCAGGCCGGCACCGGTGACGAGCAGGCCGATGGCGAGCGAGGAGCGGCCGAGCGCGTCCGCGACCTCGTGCCAGATTTTTGGCAGCGGCAGATGGAGGACGTTGATGGCAAGACCGATCGCGCATGCCCAGATCAGCGGATTGCGGATCACCGTCATGACGATGGCGCGGGCGGATTGCTTCTCGGGCGAAGCGTAATGCGCGAGCACGGCAACACTGAACACGTTCACCAGAGGGATGATCGCGACCATCGCCACCGAGGCGAGCGCCAGTCCGACTTCGCCGAACAGGTTGGCGGACACAGATAGCGCCACATAGGTCTGCCAGCGCGTCGCGCCCTGGAAGATCGAGGTGAAGGCGGGGCCGTCGATGCCGAGCCGCGCCAGGGCAGGGCGCAGCGTGAGGCAGAGCAGCGACATCGTCAGTGCCGACAGCAGTAGCGCGCCGCCGACGCCGGCGACCGGCACTTTTGTAAGGTCTGCCTTCACCAGCGTCTGGATCAAGAGCATCGGAAACAGCACGAAATAGGTCAGCCGCTCCAGCCCGTGCCACTGGGTGTCGAGCCGCATCAGGCTGTGCCGAAGCACCACGCCGAGCACGATGAGAATGAAGACCGGCAGCAGCGCCGCGATCACGACCGCCATGGATCAGCCATTCCCCGGGGCCGTGCGGAGATTTGCGAGCCGGTCGAGCGCGCCCTGCAGGATGAAGATCGCGGCGTGCTCGTCGATCACCTCGGCGCGCTTGGCGCGGCTGACGTCCATGCCGATCAACTCGCGCTCGACCGCCGCGGTCGAGAGGCGCTCGTCCCAGAGGCCGATGGGCAGCGTCGTCAAATTGGCGAGATTGCGGGCAAACGCCCGGGTCGACTGCGCGCGCGGCCCCTCGCTGCCGTCCATGTTGATGGGCAGGCCGAGCACGAAGCCGACGACCTTCCGCTCGTTGGCGATCGCGAGCAGACGGGCAGCGTCCTGCTTGAACTGCTTGCGCTGGATGGTCTCGACACCGGTCGCAAGCCGGCGGTCCGGATTGGACACGGCGACGCCGATGGTCTTGGTACCCAAGTCAAGGCCGATCAGCCCGCCGCGCTCGGGCCAGTGGGTTGCAGCTTCGACGAGAGGCAGGATAAGAGCCGGCATGGACTAGCGCATATCATGCGTCGCGCCGCGGAGTGAACCCGTAACGATGGATGCACTGACACTATTCGGCCTGTTTGCCGTGACGGCGATGCTGGTCTGCTATGCCTTGGAGGACCGCAGCCATTGGTTCGTTTTGCTGTTCGCCGCCTCGTGCGCGCTTGGATCGGCCTACGGCTTCCTGCAAGGTGCCTGGCCGTTCGGTCTCGTCGAGGCGATCTGGGCTTTCGTCGCGCTGCGGCGGTGGTGGATCAGGCCGCGATGATGTCGTCATCCCCGGTCAGGCAGGACAGGAAGCCGCTCAGTGCGCTGTATTGATGTCCGGCGCGGCGCTGGATGAACAGCGTCTCGACGCGGGCATGCGACGGGCTCAAGCCATGCATCGTCACGGCACCGTTCATCGCGCTGCGCTCGACCACGGCGCGCGGCAGCAGCGTCACGCCCATGTCGGCGGCGACGCAGCCGATCATGCCGTCGAGCGTACCGAGTTCGAAGCGCGCTGCCGAAGGCCAGCCGAACTCGACGAAAATCTGCTCGAGGCGCTGGCGGTAGGTACAGCCGGTGCGGAACACCAGCGCGGTGGGGCCCGATTCCGGCGTGCCGGCACGCAACTCGGCGAGCGAGGCCCAGCGCCGCGCGCTGACCAGCACCAGCTCTTCGCGAAACGCGCTTGTTGCGGCGAGGTCGGCATGCGCGATGGGCCCGGCGACGAACGCACCATCGAGCGTGCCTTCGAGCACGCCGGCGACGAGATCGGCCGTCGGCGACGTCCGCAGGCTCAATCGCACGGCCGGAAAGCGGCGGTGGAAATCAGCGAGCAGCGGCGGCAGCCGCACGGCGGCCGTCGTCTCCATCGAGCCTATCGACAGCGGTCCCTTCGGCTCGCCATCGTCGCGTGCGGCGAGCACAGCCTCGTGCGACAATGCCGTCATTCGATGCGCGTAGGGCAAAAGGCGCTTGCCGGCGCCGGTCAGCGCCATGCCGCGGCTGTGGCGCTCGAACAGCGGCGTGCCGATCTCGGCCTCCAGCGCCTTGATGCGCTGAGTGACGTTGGATTGGACCGTGTTGAGCTCTTCGGCGGCGCGGGTGATGCCGCCGGCGCGGGCCACCGCGGCAAAGGTCTTGAGGTCGCTCAGTTCCATGGCGTCGTTTCGCTTTTGTGATGGCAGCGTTCGCATCAATTCATTTTTCGAGAATGCTAGTTGGGCCTAATGTTCCTGTCCAGAGTGGGAGACCTCATGCCGATCACCACGCCTTTGACGGAGCTTCTCGGGATCAGGCATCCGATCCTGTTGGCGCCCATGGACACCATCGCGGGCAGCCGGCTGACGCGCGCCGTCAGCGAGGCCGGTGGTTTCGGCATTTTGGGCGGTGGCTACGGTGACCGTGCCCGGCTTCAGGTCGAGACCGCCGAGCTGAAGGGCCTTGCACCGTTCGGGATCGGCTTCATCACCTGGAGCCTGGCAAAGCAGCCCGAACTTCTCGACATTGCGCTGGAGGCGCGCCCGCAGGCGGTCATGCTGTCGTTCGGCGATCCCGCGCCGTTCGCGCCTCGGATCAAGGCAAGCGGGGCCCGACTGATCTGCCAGGTGCAGAGCGAAGATATGGCGAAGCAGGCACTCGATGCCGGCGCAGAGATCTTGATCACGCAGGGGACCGAGGCGGGTGGCCATGGTGCTTCGCGCACCACGGTCGATATCGTGCCCGCGATCGTCGATCTTGCCGCCGGGCGCGTGCCTGTGGTCGCGGCCGGGGGCATCGCCGATGGCCGGGGCCTCGCGGCGATGATGATGCTGGGCGCATCCGGCGTGCTGATCGGCACGCGGTTCTATGCGAGCGTGGAGGCCAATGGCGCCGCGGAGGCCAAGGAGCGCATTCGTACCGCTGACAGCAATGGCACCGTGCGCGGCGTCGTTCCTGATTGGTCGCGAAAACTGTTCTGGCCCGCGCCGTTCACCGCGCGCACGCTCCTCAACACCCATATCAAGAGCTGGACCGGCCGCGAGATCGAGCTGATGCAGCGCGCAGACGAGATCGCCAGGGAGTATGCCGCGGCGAAAATGGGGGGCGATTTCGAAATTGCGGCCGTCTTTGCCGGAGAAGCGGTCGGCCTTATCCATGATATTCCACCGGCAGCCGAGATCGTCGAGCGGATTGCGTCCGAGGCCGAGCAGTTGCTTGCCGGCCGGCGCAACTCCATCGCATCACTCGCCTGAACCAAGAGAGACTTACCATGTGGCCTGACCGTCGACTGATCGATCTCTTCAAGACTGAATTCCCGATCGTGCTGGCGCCGATGGCCGGCGTGATGGATGCGGAACTGGTGATTGCCGTGGCCGAGGGCGGCGGGCTCGGTTCGCTGCCGAGTGCGATGCTGTCGCCGGAGAAGGCGCGCGAGCAGGTCAACGTCATCCGCCAGCGTGTGAAGGCGCCGGTGAACATGAACTTCTTCTGCCACACGCCTGTCGATCTCACGCCCGATGCCGAAGCGCGCTGGAAGCAGCGGCTCGCCGATTATTACACCGAGCTCGGTCTCGATCCGGCGGCGCCGATCAACGCGGCGAACCGCGCGCCGTTCGACGCTGCCTTCTGCGAGGTGGTCGAAGAGCTGAAGCCGGAAGTGGTCAGCTTTCATTTCGGCCTGCCGGAGCAGACGCTGCTCAAGCGAGTCAAGGCGGCGGGCTGTCTCGTTATCTCGTCGGCGACGACGGTGAAGGAGGCGATCTGGCTCGAACAGCGCGGCGTCGATGCCGTCATTGCGCAAGGCGCCGAGGCCGGCGGTCATCGCGGCATGTTTCTGACCGAGGAGATCGCCGAGCAGCCCGGTACCTTCGCGCTGGTGCCGCAGGTCGCCGATGCCGTGAAGGTGCCTGTCATCGCGGCCGGCGGCATCGCTGATGGTCGCGGCATTGCCGCCGCCTTTGCGCTCGGCGCCTCCGGCGTGCAGATCGGCAGCGCCTATCTGCGCTGCCCGGAGTCCAAGGTCAGCGCGGGCGGTCGCAAAGCGCTCGCCGAGGCGGGCGATGATTCCACCGTTATCACCAACGTGATGACCGGACGGCCGGCGCGTGGTGTCCAGAACCGCCTGATGCGCGAGGCCGGCCCGATCTCGCCCGATGCGCCGCCATTTCCCCATGCCGCGACGGCGCTGGGGCCGCTGAAGGCGGCTGCCGAAAAGCAGGGCAGGGTGGATTTCACCAATCTGTGGGCTGGCCAGGCCGTCGCGCTCGGCCGCGAGGTCCCCGCAGCCGAATTGACCCGGGATCTCGCCAAATCGGCGCTGGCCCGCATGAAAGCGCTGGCCGGGTAGGAGCCAGGTTATTGTTTGCGCATGGTCTTTTCGGAAAACCGCTTTGCACTTTTCCGGACCATGCGCTAGCGCCGGTTGCGGCGCAAAACCGGCCTCTGCTATACGGCACATAGGTTTTGCCGTGAGAGGCCTTATATAATGTCCGTCGACGCCGCTACCGTCCGCCGCATCGCGCATCTGGCGCGCATTGCGGTTTCCGAGGATGAGGTTCCGCATCTGCAGGGCGAGCTCAACGCCATGCTCGCCTTCGTTGAGCAGCTCTCGGAGGTCAATGTCGAGGGTGTGGAGCCCATGACCTCGGTGACGCCGATGCAGATGAAGAAGCGGCAAGACGTGGTCAATGACGGCGACATCGCCGACGATATCGTTGCCAACGCGCCCGCGACCGAAGGTCACTTTTTCCTCGTGCCGAAGGTCGTTGAATAATTCCTAGGACAAAGTCCGATGTGTCTGCTTTGCGACGATGAGAAGGCCTATCAGGCCTACATGAATTACCTCGACAAGATGGAGCGGCAGGGCAAGGCTGCCGATCCCGATGTCGCCGTCAATGCCGTGCTCGACGAACTCCAGGCGGCCGCGAATGCAGCCGCCAAAAAAGACGACCCGGCCAACGACAAGACCCTGTCTCCTTTCTTCTGCAGCCCGATCAATAAATGACCGATTTGACATCGCTGACGCTCGCCGAGGCCCGCAAGGGTCTCGCCGACAAGACTTTCACGTCACTCGAACTGACCGACGCGCATCTGTCCGCGATCGAAGCCGCGCGCGTGCTCAATGCCTTCGTGATGGAGACGCCCGACCAGGCGCGCACCATGGCGCGCGAGGCCGATACCAAGATCGCCAAGGGCGACGCCGGTCCGCTCGCCGGCATCCCGCTCGGCATCAAGGATTTGTTCGCGACCAAGGGCGTGCGCACCACGGCGTGCTCGAAGATCCTCGGCAACTTTGTGCCGACCTACGAATCCACCGTCACCTCGCAGCTCTGGCGCGATGGCGCGGTGATGCTCGGCAAGCTCAACAATGACGAGTTCGCGATGGGCTCGGCCAACGAGACCTCGTGCTTCGGTCCGGTCGGCAATCCCTGGCGGCGCGAGGGAAGCAACACCACGCTGGTGCCGGGCGGCTCGTCCGGCGGTTCGGCCTCGGCCGTGGCGGCACTGCTGTGCATGGGCGCGACGGCGACTGACACCGGCGGCTCGATCCGCCAGCCGGCCGCGTTCACCGCGACCGTCGGCATCAAGCCGACCTATGGCCGCTGCTCGCGCTGGGGCATCGTCGCCTTTGCATCCTCGCTCGACCAGGCCGGTCCGATCGCCCGCAGCGTGCGCGACAGCGCCATGCTGCTGCGCTCGATGGCGGGTCATGACCCGAAGGACACGACCTCGGTCGATATTGCGGTGCCTGACTACGAGGCCGCGATCGGCAAGTCGGTGAAGGGCATGAAGATCGGCATTCCCCGGGAATACCGTCTCGACGGCATGCCGGCGGAGATCGAGAAACTCTGGAGCCAAGGGGCAGAGTGGCTGAAAGCAGCCGGCGCCGAGCTGGTCGAGGTGTCGCTGCCGCACACCAAATACGCGCTGCCGGCCTACTACATCGTGGCGCCCGCGGAGGCGTCGTCCAACCTCGCGCGCTATGACGGCGTCCGCTACGGCCTGCGCGAGCCGGCCAAGAACATCATAGAGCTCTACGAGAACACCCGGGCCGCAGGTTTCGGCGCCGAGGTACGCCGCCGGGTCATGATCGGCACTTACGTGCTCTCCGCCGGCTATTACGACGCCTACTATCTGCGCGCCCAGAAGGTGCGCACGCTGATCAAGAAGGACTTTGAGGATTGCTTCGCCGCGGGCGTCAACGCGATCCTCACGCCGGCGACGCCGTCGGCGGCCTTCGGCATCGGCGAGAAGGGCGGCGCCGACCCCGTCGAGATGTATCTCAACGACATCTTCACGGTGACCGTGAACATGGCGGGGCTGCCGGGCATCGCGGTGCCCGCCGGCAAGGACGCGCAGGGCCTGCCACTCGGTCTGCAATTGATCGGCCGCCCGTTCGAGGAGGAGACGCTGTTCTCGCTCGGCGAGGTGATCGAGCAGGCCGCCGGCCGCTTCACGCCCGCGAGGTGGTGGTGAATGTCGCCGACTTCATCGCAAGTCTCGGCGGCGCGGCGCCGGCGCCGGGTCTGAACGCGCCGCTCGCCGGCCTGTGGTGGGCTGCAAAGGGTGATTGGGACCGGGCGCACAAGATTGTGCAAGACGACAATGGCCGCGACGCTGCCTGGGTGCATGCCTATCTGCACCGCGTCGAAGGCGATCTCGGCAACGCCGGCTACTGGTACCGCCAGGCCGGCCAGCCCGCGGCAAAGGATTCATTGGAAGCGGAGTGGGAGCGGATCGCTGCCACGCTGCTCGGGAGCAGGACATGAGCACGGCCACGCACAAGCTTCTCAAAGGAGCCACCGGCGATTGGGAGGTGGTGATCGGCATGGAGATCCATGCCCAGGTGACCTCGAAATCAAAGCTGTTCTCGAGCGCCTCGACCGCGTTCGGCGGCGAGCCGAACACGCAAGTTTCCCTCGTCGACGCGGCCATGCCGGGCATGCTCCCGGTGATCAACGAGGAATGCGTCAGGCAGGCTGTCCGGACCGGGCTCGGTCTCAACGCAAAGATCAATCTGCGTTCGGTATTCGACCGCAAGAACTATTTCTATCCGGACCTGCCGCAGGGTTATCAGATCAGCCAGTACAAGTCGCCGATCGTCGGCGAAGGCGAGGTGATCGTCGAGCTCGAGGGCGGCAGGACCGCGACGATCGGCATCGAGCGGCTGCATCTGGAGCAGGATCCGGCAAAGATGCTGCACGACAAATTGCCGTCGCAGTCGCTGATCGATCTCAACCGCTGCGGCGTGGCGCTGATGGAGATCGTCTCCAAGCCCGACATCCGCGATGCCGAGCAGGCCAAGGCCTATGTGACCAAGCTGCGATCGATCCTGCGTTATCTCGGCACCTGCGACGGCGACATGGAGAAGGGATCCCTGCGCGCCGACGTCAACGTCTCCGTGCGCAAGCCCGGCGGGCCGCTCGGCACCCGCTGCGAGATCAAGAACCTGAACTCCATCACCTTCATCGGCCAGGCGATCGAGTATGAGGCGCGGCGCCAGATCGAGATTTTGGAGGACGGTGGCCGGATCGACCAGGAGACGCGGCTCTACGACCCCAACAAGGGCGAGACGCGGTCGTTGCGCTCCAAGGAAGAGGCGCATGACTACCGCTACTTTCCCGATCCGGATCTGCTGCCGCTGGAGCTCTCGCAGAGCTTCGTCGACGAGCTCAAGGCGAAGCTGCCCGAGCTGCCGGACCAGAAGAAGGCGCGCTTCGTCGCCGACTTCGGCCTGTCGGCTTACGACGCGGGCGTGCTGGTCGCCGAGCGCGAGAGCGCGGTGTTCTACGAGACGGTGCTCGACAGGCTCGCCAACCGCGCTCGCGACGGCAAGATGGCGGCGAACTGGGTGATCAACGAGCTGTTCGGCCGTCTCAACAAGGAAGGCCGGGATATTACGGGCTCTCCTGTCACGCCCGAGCAACTCTCGGGGATCATCGACCTGATCGGCGAGGGCACCATCTCCGGCAAGATCGCCAAGGATCTGTTCGAGATCGTCTGGCAGGAGGGCGGCGACCCGCGTGCGCTGGTCGAAAGCCGCGGCATGAAGCAGGTGACGGATCTTTCGGCGATCGAAAAGGTTGTCGACGACATCATCGCGGCCAATCCCGACAAGGCTGCGCAGGTGAAGGATAAGCCGCAATCGCTCGGCTGGTTCGTCGGCCAGGTGATGAAGTCTTCGGGCGGCAAGGCGAACCCGCAGGCTGTCAACGAGCTGCTCAAGTCCAAGCTCGGCGTCTAGCCTCGCGCCTTCGGACGAGGTGACGATGCCTCTCGTCACCTCGCTTCATCGCGATGCGAACGCTCGCACGCGTCATCGACGGCAAACATCATCCCATCCAAGCGCGATGCGACGACCGAATCGCAGTCCTCGCGATTCGCGCAAAACGGCGTCTTGCACACGCTCCGACGCGCGCCTCCGCCGTTAAGCATGAAAATAATTTCGTTGCCAACATTCGCGACTCAGAGTCCGCGACTCCGCCTTGCGATGCAGTCGCGCGCTTTGCAGCGTGCGCGCTCGCACCGATCGCGCGTGATGTGCGCGCACAGAATAATACTTGCTGCATAGTGTTTTCCTGCAATCGCGACGCTTGCCGACGTCGATGTTGCGCGACGCGTTTGCAATCGCAGTGGCGTCTCTCCGCGTGTCCGCAAATCAAGCGCGGCTGGCGCACGCGCGCTGCGTCGTCAACACTTCCTTAAGTCAGAAGATGTTTTTTTCGTCGTGTTGGTGTATTCGGGGTGAGTGCATTCGATCCCCGAATGCGCACAGCGATTAAAGCCATCTCACACATCGGAGGGCAACATGGCCAAGAAAGCGAAGAAGGCGAAGAAGGCGAAGAGCGCAGTGAAGAAGACTGCGAAGAAGACCCGCAAGGTCGCGAAGAAGAAGAAGTAACTTCGCTTCTGAAGTTGCCGGCTCCAGCAGCCGGCACGTCATCAGCGCCTCCTAGAGGTTCTGGTCGACGATAGAGGGTGTCGGCGAGACATCAGGTCAACGGTCGGATCGTCAGCTTTCGCGAGCTCGCTCGTCAAAGTCCGGTCCGGCAGAAGAAACAAGTTTTCTTCGCTCGGTGCGGTCTCCTTGAACAAAGGCTCCGCAATTCCACAAGCGGCCTTCGGGCCTCGACGGAATATGGTCCTGACGTGTTCGCCGACGCCCTCGTTCTCCTTGAGGCCGGGGTATTGCCGGCATCCCTTTCCCGACATTGTTGATCTGACCGCGACGTGGTCGCGCCGCTTCTGTCATGCTGGCCTGATGGCTCGGCAAGAGAAGCAAGGCGGGCTGCGGCGTGATTGCGCGCCGCTTCGCCAGGCGCGGTGTCATCGCCCGGCGCCGACCGGGCGATCCAGTCCGCCGCCGCTTCGCGGGGCACGACCGTGGCCTCTGGATATTGGGTCACCGGCCTTTGCGGGTGACGACAGTTGAAGGGAAGCAACCACAGCGCCGGCACCACCGTGTGCGATGGTTATCGATGTCCCAAAATCCTGCGGTAAACGGAATCTGACCAATCTCAGAAGTGCCTGCAAATCAGGGACTTCTTGCAACGCCGGCGCTTGTGGTCCGCGCGCGCGTTTACGTCTGCTTCATCGCGATACTTAAACTGCCATTCAAATTTGCCCGCCATCATCGCCTCCAAGAAGCCGGCAAACGGCAACGGGCGAGAAGCCCAGGGGTGAGTTGAACAACGCATGATCCGGAAGGATCGCGCAATCAGAGTTGGACGGGAGCCGCGCTCGGGGGAACGAGCCGGCATAAGAAAAAAGGGGATGCGTTATGTTTCAGGGTACTTTCGATCTCGATGCGGCAACGCCGATCGATTCGAGCGCGCTGTCGGATGTGCTGTTCGAGCGCGGAATCTACTGGGCAAGCGGCCGCTCGGGTCTGGTCGATCTCGTCGCCGCGCACAAATGGTTCAACCTTGCCGCGCTGAAGGGCCGCAAGGACGCCGTCGCGCTGCGTCAGGAAGTGGCCGGCCAGATGTCGGACGCAGAGATCTCCGCCGCGCAGCGTGAGGCGAGGGCGTGGGTGTCCGCTCATTGAGCTGAGCAAGACACCAAACCCGTGCGATCCCGACAAGAACGACTGCGGGCCGAGCCTATGGCTGCCGATTCAGATCGCGCCCGTCGATCGCGATCCGGAACCCGGACGTCTGACTGAATGTCGGGGCGGATCAGGCCGTTTCTGATATGCCCGCGACTGGCGGATATGGCGCTCCCACGCCTGGGCGTGCGCACGCCATATTATAAGGACAGCGCGAATCAAGCGGGACCAGCCGCGCGGATCCTTGCGCCAGGCTTTCTAGCCTTGCCGTAACCGCCTTCCGGGGGAGGGAACGCGCAGACCTTGATTCTGCGGGGTGGCGGAGAGAGAGGGATTCGAACCCTCGATACAGCTTGAGACCGTATGACGCTTTAGCAAAGCGTTGCCTTCAGCCACTCGGCCACCTCTCCGGTGCGAGCCTTATGCCTCCAATTGCTCGGGCCGGTCAATTTGGAAGCGTGTGTTTTCGTTCAAATATTCCCAACGATTTCCATCAGCAAGGATGTCCGCCCTGATTCCCTGGTCTTCCAGGCGACTTCCAGCCTTTTTACAGTGTCTCTATACAGTGTCTCTGCCGCGCCCGGTGCGCGGCCCTGGGGACCGCGGATCACAGAGCGTTACCGGGCATTACACATGCCTTTGAGTCTTCGTGCCGATTCCACGATTCGGGCGCCTCGGAGCGACGGATGTGCGTAAGTCCGCGCGCCAGCCATGAGACCGGGAACTGTGGGGGCAAATGGAACCTGTCGAAAAAGATAAGTAAAAACAATGATTTGCCGGCGCCGTTCGATCACATCTGCGTGTTATTTGTGCAACACCCGTCGGAAAACACGCTTCATCGGGCCGTTTCGGAGCGTTCTCTTGTTGTGTGTGCAAGGACGTTCGGTAATTGTGAACGGGCGACGGAGGGGGGCATCCCAAGGTCGTCCCGTTTAGGTCTTTCGCTTAAGTCCCTCGCGTTCATGCGGGTGTGTCCGAAGACGCGAAGGTGGCCAAAGCGGTGATTTAGAGGGGGTTGGGGAATTGGCCGTTCGGGTCAGTGACCTTCCCTGAAGAGCAACTTGGAGGTTTAACATGAAGTTGGTTAAGAGCCTTTTGCTCGGCTCAGCGGCGGGTCTGATCGCCGTGGGCGGAGCTCAGGCAGCCGATCTCCCCGTGAAGGCCAAGGCGGTCGAATACGTGAAGATCTGCTCCCTGTACGGTGCGGGTTTCTACTACATCCCGGGCACCGACACCTGCATCAAGCTGGGTGGTTATCTGCGCGCTGAAGTCGCGCTGAACACCAACTCGGACTTCAGCGGTCAGCTCACCGGCAACAACGGCGCGCGCAACCGTCTGACGAACTACTACACCATCCGCGCTCGTGAAGACCTGAACATCGACACGCGCACCGCCACCGAATACGGCGTTGTCCGTACCTTCTTCGACGGCGTGTTCTCGTGGACGACCGGTAACTACAACGGCACCGGCAGCGCGTTCGGCGGCACCGCCTACAGCGGCACGCTGGCTCTGAACACCTCGGGTGCGACCCCGGCTCTCGTTGGTTCCTCGATCAACGGTACCGACGGCAACACCTCGGCCGGTTCGCTCGGCGTGTACTACGCCTTCATCCAGTTCGCTGGCTTCACGATGGGTAAGGCCGTGTCGCAGTTCGACGCGCCCTGGACCAACTATCCCGGCAACAACTTTGACTCTCTGCCCGGCGGTTCCGGCACGGTCACTGGTATCACGCAGTTCAGCTACACCGCTGACTTCGGCCAGGGCGTGACGGCTTCGTTCTCGGCGGAAGATCCGACGGCTTACATGCAGGCCGGCAACCAGAACCTGAGCGGCGCAAGCGTGGCTGGCATGGTCGGTGGCGCCTACGGCGTCAACGCCATCGGTGGTTCGCGTTCTCCGAACCTCGTCGGTGCGGTGCGTGTCGACCAGGCTTGGGGTCTGTTCCAGGCGTCGGTTGCGGCGCATGACAACCACGTTGCCTACTACGGCGCGACCGAGCCGACCGGCCACCCCGACGACAAGTGGGGTTGGGCAGTTCAGCTCGCTCTGTCGATCAAGAACATCCCGACCGGCGCGGGTGACACGATCAACGTGCAGGCGGTCTACACCGACGGTGCGACCCGCTACAACTTCCAGAACCTCGCGGGCAGCAGCTACTCGATGTTCTCGGGCGCGTCGACCGCGGGTTCCTACCAGAGCGTCGGCTTCGCCAATGCTCCGGACACGGTGTACATCACCGGCGGTTCGCAGGAGACGGTCAAGACCTGGGGCTTCCGTGGTGCTTACACCCACAACTGGGATCCCTACTGGAACACCTCGCTGTACGGCGCTTACGCTCAGGCGCAGTTCGGCACCGTTGCCAAGACCGCGCTCTGCGGCGCCACTGGCACCGGCGGCGTGTTTGGCGGCCTGGCTGGCGTGACGGCTTGCAACCCCGACTTCGCAGTCGGCTCGGTTGGCGTCATCACCCGCTGGACCCCGGTCAAGAACCTCACGTTCTCGGCTGACCTGAACTGGCTCCGCGTCGACCAGAAGTACGCTGGTAGCTTCGCCTACGGCGGCGGCGGCACCACTGCCAAGCCGGCTGCGGTTTACGACCTCAAGGATCAGGACACGGTCACCCTGCTCCTCCGCGCTCAGCGCAACTGGTAAGTTCGGTCTAACGACCTGACGAGAGAGCCCCGGCGGGCAACCGCCGGGGCTCTTCTTTTGAGCGGTGCGGGAAGTGATCCAGCCGCGCGGCGGGCGTGGCGCGTCGTCGCGTGATGCGTCGTCCGATCCAGGTGCCCGAGCCGGCTCCAGCCCTTGCAGTTCAGGCTGTTGCCCAATTCCTTCGTGAGCGTTCGGCCGGGGGGCCTGCCGTCCACGCCCGCCCAATTGAGCGGGCATCATGGCTCGTCGATTGATCCGCCCGGATTTTAGAGATTCCCGACGGGCAACGCGGCCGACTACCCAGTGCCTCAGAACCCGTACTTCACCGCGCCGCGTACCTTCTGGCTTTCGATGCCGTTGATGGAACTCGTGAGCAGATAGTCCAGATCGAGGCTGAGAGCTCGACCGACCTCGGCGCGCAAGCCCAGTCCGCCGGACAGCGTGTCGCGCGCAGAGGCGGTGCCGCTGAGCACATAGCCGGAGGTCAGGCCGACCAGATCGGAGTAGTTCAGCGCCTGCGCATAACCGCCATCGAAAGCATGCCGCCACTCGAGGCGCGCCATCGGTGTCAGCACGCCCCAATTCTCCAGCATCGGATAGGCGAGGCGCCCGCCGAACACGCCGGCGAGACTGGTCGTGTTCAGCTTGTCATAGGTCAGCGCCCAGAAGCTCGAGCCGGTCTCGCCATAGCCGCCGAGCGCCACCTTCACGACGTCGAGACGGCCGTAAGAGGAGATCTTGAAGCCCTCCCACATGGAGACATGCGTGACGCCGGCAGAGCCGAACACGTCGCGCCCGGAGCGCGTTCCGGTCAGCATGATGCTGCCGTCGCTCGACCAGCGCTTGTTGTCGAAGCGGAGCGCGCCGTAACCGCCGACGATGTCGAGATAGGTGTGCGGCAGGAAGCGCCAGCTGGCATAGAGCATCGCATCGAAGCTGCGGGCGTCGATCCGCGAGCCGTCGCTGCCGATGTCGGTGTGCTCGACGCCGAAGCCAATCGCGGCGCCAGCCTTCACTCCGTCGAGGATCCTCCGGTCCAACCCGAGCGTCAGGCCCGAGGACGTGAAGCGGTTGTCGAACGTATCGTCGCTGCGCTGCCGGCCAAAGCCGACGGTGCCGGCGACCCAGACATGGAACGGCAGCAGATTGGTCTTGTTGAGCGCATCGACGGCCTGCGGCAGGGCCGCAGAGAGCTGGCTGACCGCGCGGCCGGCATCGCTTTGCGTGGCAAGGCCGGTGCGGATCGGCAAGCCATCGGCATAGCCAAGCGCCGCCGCGGCGCCGGCCTGGCCGTTGGGTTGGCCACCAAACAGGCCGGCTGCGCGATTGTCGAAGTCTGTAGCGGCGGCAGTGCTTGGTGTAGCCGCGCCACCCTGGGCCGTTCGGCGTTTGCCGATGCCGCCGGACGTGTCGCCATCGCCGTCATCCTCGTCGTGCAAGGCTTCGAACCGGCTGTAGACATTGGCGATCTGAGTCTGGCCGAACCGGACGGCGCTGGATACCTGTGAGCTGACCAGACCGCGCACATTCGCGTCGCTGGTTGGATCGGACCGGCCGACTGCGAGCGTGACGGCGCCGGAAGTCGCGCCGCCATTGCTGCTGTCGCCGCCGTATACGGCGGTGAGCACATGCGTGCCCATGCCGAGCGCGGAGGTGACCAGAGTTGCGACCGACCCGGAGATGGTGCCGATGCCGAGCACCGCCGCACCGTCCCTGAAGGTCACGCTGCCGGTCGGGGAGGCGCCGCCGGTGAGCGTCGCCGTCAAGGTCACCGACTGCCGGGCCGCCGGTGAGGGCGTCGAGCTCGAGACCGAGATGGTGGGAGCGGCCTTGCCGGCCGTGATCGCCAACGTGAGCGACGTTGCGGTCGCGTTGTTGCCGTCGCCGCCATAGACGGCCCTGATCGAATGCGGTCCTCCCGACAGCGAGGAGATCGTGAGGATTACGGCCGATCCAGAGACGGTGCTCGAGCCGAGCACGGCGGCGCCGTCGTAGAAGGTCACCGATCCCGTCGGCGACAGGCCTCCGCTGAGCGTCGCGACCAGCGTCACCGACGCGCCGGAGCTGACGGAGGTCGCCGACGAAGATATCGCCACCGTCGGCGCGTATTGGGTGATGCCGACGCTCACGGCGCTCGATGTCACCGGCACGTTGTTGGTGTCGCCATTGTACGCCGCCGTGATCGTGTGCGGTCCGAGCGGGAGCGAGGACACCATCAGGATCGCCGTCGACCCCGACAGCGCGACCGTGCCGAGCGACGTCGAGCCGTCGAAGAACGTCACGCTGCCGGTTGGCGCGCCCGCGCCGGACAGCCCCGCGACCAGGGCGACGGACGAGCCGTAGCTGGCGGAGGACGACCAGGTATTGAGCGTGATGGCAGGCGTTGCCTGCGTCACCGTTACGGTGCTCGCGGCGGTGGTCGATGCGGGATTGTCGCTGTCATCGCCACCGTAGCTCGCCGTAATCGAATGCGAGCCAACCGACAGCGAACTCACGGTCAGGCTCGCGCCTCCTCCGGCGACCGAAGCCGTACCGATCGAAGTGCCGCTGTCATAGAAGGTGACGGTTCCGGTCGGCGAGGGCCCCCCGCTCACGGTCGCGGTCAGTGTGACCGGGTTCGGATAGGCCAGGGAGGACACCGACGGCGCAACGGACAGGGTGGGGGAGACCTTGTCGATGGTGATCGTGTAAGAGACCATCCAGGTGCCGGGACCCCAGATTATCTTGTCGGGCGGTCCGTTGGTGGCCTGGGTCATGAAGGCGAGGGATGCGTAGTAAGTTCCGGCCTTGGTGGGCGTGCCGACGACGTCGAGGAAGCAGGTCTGGCCGTTGGTGTGGCCGCCGACGTTCAGTCCAGGGGCGTTAATAAAAGACGCGGCGTCGGTGCAATTGACGGGATCGGTATAGACCGCAACGCTTTGTGAATATGGCGTTCCCACCGTTCCGTTGGCCAGCACTCGATCCGCGCGCGCGGTGCCGTGAGCGGCGAAAAGCGCGACGACGGCGAGCGGTGCGGCCAGTGTTATGTGCCGATTGCGCATCGGCACACGGCGCGCGAAGACATTGAAGAAGAATGCGAGCATGACCCCGTCCCCACCTGTTCGGATCCCTGCCGAAGACGTGTTCGGAGAGTCGCGCCGATCGAGGCGCGCAGCCGATCAGCGGCGATCCGAAGCGACGAGGCGTCTCGCGAGACCGGGATCGACTGGCTGGTTTGGTAGGGGAAGGGGCGGGACACCGCCATCAACGGTTGTTGATGGACACCCAGGGAGGGGCGCTACTCGATGCTGCCGGCGCCGCGGCGCAAATCGGCCTCGATCTGCAATCGCGTGCCGCCGCCGAAGCGGGCGCGATAGACCTGAAGGTTCTCCATGATCCGCTGCACATAGTTGCGCGTCTCCGAGAACGGGATCAGCTCCACCCAGTCGACCGCATCGACTTTAGGATCGCGTGGATCGCCGTAGCGGTCGATCCACTTCTTCACGCTGCCGCGGCCGGCATTGTAGGCGGCGAAAGTCATGATGTAGGAGCCGCGATAATCCTCGAGCAGACCGCCGAGCTCGGCGGCGCCGAGCGTGGCGTTGTAGGACGAATCGTTCTTCAGCCGCGACAGGTCGTAGGTTGCGCCGTGCCGCTTGCAGACATAGCGCGCGGCATCCGGCGTCACCTGCATCAGGCCATAGGCCTGCGCGGGCGAGACCACGGCCGGGTTGAACGCGCTCTCCTGTCGCGCGATGGCGTAGACGATGCTGCGCTCGACCTCGGGGCCGATCTGCGAGAACTGCGGAATGCCGTTGACGGGGTAGGCGTAGAAATCAAACGGCAGGCCCCGATTGAGCGCGGCCTTGCCGACCAGCAGCATGCCGCGCGCGTCGCTGTAGCGCTGGGTCAGCTCACCGAGGCCGGCCAGCGCTTCGGGGTCGCCGTTCTCGCCCATGTCGGCGAGCATGGGAACGGCGAGCTCGCGCTCGTCGAGCTCATAGAGCAGATGCGCGGCGCGCACGATCTCCAGCCGCTCGGCGCCGCGGCTGCGGGGCTGGCTGTTCAGCTCGATCTGCGGCAGGCCGAGCTTGGCGCGCGCGAGCTGGCCGTAATAGCTGGTCGACTGCTCGGCAGCGCGGGCATAGGCATTGCGCGCTTCCTGCTGGCGACCGGCAGCCTCCGCCGCACGGCCCTGCCAGTAACCGGCGCGCGCCAGCGTGGTCGGATTGACGCTGCCGACGCCGATGCGGGCGAAATGCTGCGCGGCGGCCGCGGGATCATTGAGGAAGCGCAGCGCGATCCAGCCCGCGGTGAACTCCTGCTCGGTCTTGTAGATGTCGCGCGAGGGCAGGGCCGCATCGCGCGCGATCAGATAGGCGCTGCGGAAATCCTCGGTGTCGATCATCTTGCGCGCCAGAAGGCGCCGCTCGATCCACCATTCGTCGAGATTGTAGAGCCTATTCGGGTCCTTCGGGGCGGACAACATCAGCTGGGCGGCTTCGGGAAATTTCTCTTCGCGGCGCAGAAGCTGGATCTTGCTGAAGATGAAGCCTGGATCGCTGTGCAACTCGCCCGGCACCTGTTCGAGCAGCGCGCGCGTGTTAGGTGCTTTCCTGAAGGACGCGATGCGGGCCTTGGCGAGCGCGACATAGCCGGCGCCGAGCCGCTTTGCCGCGCGCAGCGCTGCCTCGTGCTCGCTGCCGTAAAGCAGCGTGTCCATCCGCGCCTTCTGATCGCCCGGCGTCAGCAGGGCGCCGAACTGATCGAGCGCGTTGTTCTCGGTCTCCTCGGACATCGGATCGCTGCGCCAGGCCTCGCGCACCAGCCGCTCGGCGTTGGCGCGGTCGCCGTGCGCCAGCATCGCCTTGGCAAGCGCGAAGCGGCCCTTGGCCGAAACCGGGGATTCGTTCTCGAACCACGACCAGGCGACGGAATCGTCGCGCCGATCGTCCCACATTGCGGCTTCAAGCCGCCGGCGCAGGAAGGTCTGCGACGGCCAGCTCGGATTGGCGGAGAGGAAGGCGCGGTAACGCTCGACACTCGCGCCATTATCCTCGCTGCGCAGGATGATCCATTCCGCGAGTTTTCGCGCGACCGGATCGGAAATGGAATCCGCGTAGCTGGTGGCGTCGGCCGGCTTGCGCTTGCGTACGAGTTCGATGACGTTTTCGAGCGTGTCCTTGTCGGCTTGCGACGTCGACGAGGTCGCAGCGATCGCGGCCGGTGTGACGGGCTTGCGCGGCGCGGCGTGCTGGCGGGTCGCAGGCGCCAGCACGGGCGTTGCGACCGGCCTGAGGGGGGCCGGCGCAGAGGGTCTGACGGTCGCCGTCACCGCAGGCGCGGCGTGGGACGGAGCATTGGCGGCCGGCCGGGACTTTGGCGTGGTGGCGGCCGCGGGCTTCGCCTTATCCTTTGCGGCCTCCTTGCCGGCAGCCTTCTTCGCCGCATCCTTGGCCGGGGCCGGAGCGGCTCCCTTGCTGGCGCCCTTGGTGATTTCCTTGCCGGTTTCCTTGCCCGTGCCCTTGGCGGCCTCCTTGGTCGATCCCTTTGTCGCCTCCTTTACGGGCGGCTTCGGTGCGGGCTTCGCGGTTCCCTTGTTCGCTTGCTTGGCGGGTTCCTTCCCGGTGTCCTCGGTTGTCTCGCCGGACTTGGCCAAGGCGACGCAGCCGATCGACAGCCCGGCCATCAGGCACAGGGCCAGACCGGCGGATCGCCATGCGGCACGAGGAAAGCTGGTCACGGCGGTTCGTCGCCCCGAATCAGTCAATTGGCTCAAGACCTATCTGTACAAGATCTGGCTGTATTTGATTGAATATGCGGACAAAATACCAACAGCCGCTTACCTTCGCCGGGTTTGCACCATCACCACGGCAAAATCGCGGCTTAAACGGTGCGTCACACGGAAGCGGGTCTTTTACGGGCGGAATAGACCCGATATGAAGGGGGCTTGCTCGAGAGATAGCCGCGTACGGAGGAAGTCCATGGCAGCGAAGACGAAATTCCGGGGATCGTTCACCGCCTTGGTCACGCCGTTCAAGAACGGCTCGCTTGACGAGGCGGCGTTCCGGTCGCTGGTCAACTGGCAAATTTCCGAGGGCACCAATGGCCTGGTCCCGGTCGGCACCACCGGCGAGAGCCCGACGCTCAGCCATGACGAGCACAAGAAGGTCGTCGAATGGTGCATCGAGGAGGCCAAAGGCCGTGTCCCGGTGATCGCGGGTGCCGGCTCCAACTCGACCAAGGAAGCGATCGAGCTGGCTCAGCACGCCGAGAAGGCGGGCGCCAACGCGGTGCTGGTGGTGACGCCCTACTACAACAAACCGACCCAGGAGGGCATGTACCAGCACTTCAAGGCGATCAACGATGCGATCGGCATCCCGATCATCATCTACAACATCCCGCCGCGCTCGGTGATCGACATGTCGGTCGACACCATGAAGCGGCTGTGGGAGCTGAAGAACATCGCCGGCGTCAAGGACGCCACCGCCAGCATGGTGCGCGTGTCGCAGCAGCGCGCGGCGATGGGCGAGGATTTCAACCAGCTCTCGGGCGAAGACGCCACCATCATCGGCTACATGGCGCATGGCGGCCATGGCTGCATCTCGGTGACCTCCAATGTGGCGCCGCGCCTGTGCGCGGAGTTCCACGCCGCGTGGGCGAAGGGCGACACCAAGGCGGCGCTCGCGATCCACGACAAGCTGATGCCGCTGCACAACAACCTCTTCATCGAGAGCAACCCGGCGCCGATCAAGTACGCGATGTCGCTGCTCGGCAAGATGGACGAGGCGCTGCGGCTGCCGATGGTTCCGGTGTCGGAGCCGACCCGCGTGGCCGTGCGCAGCGCGATGGTTCACGCCGGCCTGGTCAACTGATGAACTAGCCAATCAGGGGAGCCGTTCATGAGCGTCGAGGAAAAAGGCACGCGGATGCTCAGGGAGTTCCGCGAGTTCGCGATGAAGGGCAATGTCGTCGACCTCGCGGTCGGCGTCATCATCGGCGCTGCCTTCGGTGCGATCGTCACGTCGCTGGTCGGCGACATCATCATGCCGATCATCGGCGCCGCGACCGGGGGCCTCGACTTCTCGAATTACTTCCTCCCCTTGTCGAAGGCGGTCACCGCCACCAACTTAGCGGATGCGAAAAAGCAAGGCGCAGTGCTTGCTTACGGCAACTTCCTGACGCTAACGATCAACTTCATCATCATCGCCTTCGTGCTGTTCCTGGTGATCCGCGCGATGAACACCTTGAAGCGCAAGGAAGAGACCAAGCCCGCGGAGCCGTCGAAGCCTTCGGAGGAGGTGGTGCTGCTGACCGAGATCCGCGATCTCCTCAAGAAGTGACGCGGGCGCTTGATCCGATCTGTTAGCGTCGCTGGGTATCTCGATTGGGTATTGCTACCATGGCCGATAAGAACGAACGTCCGATCAAGGTCATGGCGGAAAATCGCAAGGCCCGCTTCAACTACGCCATCGAGGATACGATCGAGGCGGGCATTGCGCTGACCGGCACCGAAGTGAAGTCGATCCGCAACGGCAAGAGCACGATTGCGGAATCCTACGCCGACTCCAAGAACGGTGAGATCTGGCTGATCAACGCCACCATTCCCGAATACCTCCAGGGCAACCGCTTCAATCATGAGCCCAAGCGGCCGCGAAAGCTGCTGCTGCACCGCCGCCAGATCAACAAGCTGATGGGCGCGGTCGACCGCGAAGGCATGACGCTGATCCCGCTCAAGCTGTATTTCAACGAGCGCGGCCGGGCCAAATTGCAGCTCGCGGTTGCAAAGGGCAAGAAGCTGCACGACAAGCGCGAGAGCGAGAAGAAGCGCGATTGGAGCCGGGAGAAGGGCCGGCTGATGCGGGCGAGGGGGTAACGGGATGACTCAGAAGAACCTGCTCGAGGTCGATTGGAGCCAGATTCCCGCACCCGCTGACGACGGCGGCGCCGCGCATCTGAAGGGCTTGCTGCTCCCTGCGATCAACCTGATCGCGACCGATGACACCTCGGTCAATCTGTCGGCGCTTCGGGGGCGCACGGTGGTGTTCGCCTATCCGCGCACCGGTGAGCCTGGTAAGATCTCGCTGGTCGATGATTGGGACATGATCCCGGGCGCGCGCGGCTGTACGCCGCAAACCTGCGCCTTCCGCGATCTGTTCGCGGAGCTCAAGGCTGCCGGTGCGTCGCAGGTGTTCGGCCTGTCGACTCAGAGCAACGAATACCAGACCGAGATGGCCTCGCGGCTGCATCTGCCGTTCCCGGTGCTGTCGGACGAGAAGCTGGCGCTCACGCGCGCGCTCAATCTGCCCACCATGGAGGTCGCGGGCCTCACGCTGATCAAGCGCCTCGCGCTCGTCATCGACGATGCCAGGATCACGCATGTGTTCTATCCGGTGTTTCCGCCTGACCGGAACGCCGGCGACGTCCTGGACTGGCTGAAGGCCAATCCGGTCAAGGGATAGAGCGGCGGCTAGTCCAGATCGGCCTTCACCTTCGCGAACACGCTGCGGAACATGTCGGGCGTCAGCACGCCGGTGTTCGTGTTGTAGCGCGAGCAGTGATAGCTGTCGTACAGCCTGAACGCGCCGGCCTGGTGCACGGCGCCGTGGCCGAAAGGCGCTTGCGAGGCCTTCAGCTTCAGCGGCTTGAGCACGCTGTCGTGCGCAATCCGGCCGAGCGCGATGATGGCGCGCAGCTTCGGCATGGTTTCGAGGTTCGCGACGAGAAAGTGGCGGCAGGTGTTGATCTCGACCGGCAGCGGCTTGTTCTGCGGCGGAACGCAATGCACGGCATTGGCGATCCGGCAGTCGACCAGCTTCAAACCGTCGTCCGGCCGGGCCTGATAGCTGCCCTTGGCGAAGCCATATTCAAGCAGCGTGGCGTAGAGCAGGTCGCCGGCATAGTCGCCGGTGAAGGGCCGGCCGGTGCGGTTGGCCCCCTGCATGCCCGGCGCGAGACCGACGATCAGGAGACGGGCCGTGATGCCGCCAAAGGGCGCCACCGGCGCGTTGTGCCACGACGGCTCACGCGCGCGGTTCGCCTCGCGAAAGGCAACCAGGCGCGGGCAGAGCGGACAGTCGCGGTCGGGAACGAGGGTCGGGGCCTGGCGGCTCGGCCGGGCCGCCTCACTCCTCGAAGTCGTCATCGCCCCTCGGCGCCATGGTGGTCGCGCGCTGGAGGAATTGCGGGGCGTGGTGGCGTCCTTCACCACGTTCGCCGCGGTCGCGCGGGGCGGGGCGTTCGGACGGGTCGCGACCGAGCTTGGACTGCAGCTCGACCAGATCGGTGAAGACGTCGGCCTGGCGGCGCAGCTCGTCGGCGATCATCGGCGGCTGGCTTGCGATGGTGGAGACCACGGTGACCCGCACGCCGCGGCGCTGCACGGCTTCAACCAGCGAGCGGAAGTCGCCGTCGCCCGAGAACAGCACCATCTGGTCGATGTGCTCGGCGAGCTCCATGGCGTCCACGGCGAGCTCGATGTCCATGTTGCCCTTGACCTTGCGCCGGCCGGAGGCGTCGATGAATTCCTTCGTCGCCTTGGTGACGACGGTGTAGCCGTTGTAGTCGAGCCAGTCGATCAGCGGGCGGATCGAGGAATATTCCTGATCTTCGATGATCGCGGTGTAGTAGAACGCCCGCAGCAGCGTCCCGCGGCTCTGAAACTCCTTCAGAAGGCGCTTGTAATCGATATCGAAGCCGAGAGTTTTCGCCGTCGCGTAAAGATTGGCCCCGTCGATGAAGAGCGCGATCTTGTTGGTAGGAGAAGGTGACATTCAGTTTGCTCGCGTAGTGGTCGTGATTGATCGTTTATTGTTGGCACGGCCACAGTCAGCCGCGCAGTTCTAGATTGCCGCCGAAGTCCGTCGAAACCGCAAATCCGGAGAAGTCGGGGCAATCAAGGTATAGTTATGGCGGTCCTGCCTGTACCCGGCGCTGCCCACAATGGCAGCCCGGGAAACCACCCGTCCCAGCCCCAATGTGGGGGTAGCAGAGGCGTTTGGCGAGGCCAAATCACAAATTGGCCTTGCGAATTCGTCCCGTCCCCTATAACTAGCCCAGATCATCCACATATTTCGCCTCACCCACAACGGAGCGACAGTCCATGGCTCGCGTCACCGTAGAAGATTGTATCGACAAGGTCGACAACCGGTTTGACCTGGTCCTGCTGGCCGCCCACCGCGCCCGCATGATCTCGTCCGGTTCACAACTAACGGTTGACCGCGATAACGACAAGAACCCTGTTGTATCTTTGCGCGAAATTGCCGAGACGACCATCTCGCCGGAAGATCTTCGCGAAGAGCTGGTGCACTCCCTCCAGAAGTTCGTCGAAGTGGACGAGCCCGAGCCCGACACCGTGCCGCTGATCGGGTCGGCGGGCGCCAGCGTCGATGCGGACGACACCGAAGTGGCCGTGGAGCGCATGACCGAAGAGGAGCTCCTGAAGGGCCTCGAAGGCCTCGCGCCGCCGGAAGAGCAGCCCGAGGAAGACGAGTAATCGTCTTACTCGCGATCGTCGACTTCTTGTGATCTTAGCAAAGGCCCGAACCCCTGTTCGGGCCTTTGCTTTTGTTGACCTTTTCGTGGTTACCATAGCGTGTCCGGTTTGCGCCGCGCGCCTGTCATCGAATTGATCGGCGGCGTCCGCAATCGGAGCTTAAGATGTATACAACGGGCCGTTTCATGGTCCGTTTGAAGGCAGGACCGCATGGTGTATCGACGCCGCAGACCCACGCAGATGCAGGCCGCAACCGAATCGGTTGCCGTGGCCCCGACTGCGCCGGTGGCACGGCCAGCCAAGCCGCGCGCGCGCATGATGCGTCAATATGACCTCGTCGAGCGCGTCCGGTCCTATAACCCCAATACCAACGAAGATCTGCTGAACCGCGCCTATGTCTACGCCATGAAGGCGCATGGCTCCCAGACCCGCGCCTCGGGCGACCCGTATTTTTCGCACCCGCTGGAAGTGGCGGCGATTCTCACCGACCTGAAGCTGGACGACGCCACCATCGTCGCCGCGCTGCTGCACGACACGATCGAGGACACCGAAGCGACGCGTGCCGAAATCGATCAGCTCTTCGGTCCCGAGATCGGCGCGCTGGTCGAGGGGCTGACCAAGCTGAAGCGGCTGGAGCTGGTGTCGCGCGAGGCGAAGCAGGCCGAGAACCTGCGCAAATTGTTGCTGGCCATTGCCGACGATGTCCGCGTGCTGCTGGTCAAGCTTGCCGACCGCCTGCACAACATGCGCACGCTCGACTTCGTGCCGACCGAATCGCGCCGCCGCATCGCCGAGGAGACGCTCGACATCTACGCGCCGCTGGCCGGGCGCATGGGCATGCAGGAAATGCGCGAGGAGCTGGAGGATCTGTCCTTCCGCACCCTCGATCCCGAAGCCTATGCGGTGGTGATGCAGCGGCTCGATGCGCTGGCCGAGCGCAACCGCAACCTGATCGGCGAGATCGAGGACCAGCTCTCCAACAACCTGCGCCATCGCGGTCTCGGCGCGCGCGTCTATGGCCGCCGCAAGAAGCCGTTCTCGATCTGGACCAAGATGGAGCGCAAGTCGGTCGGCTTCGAGCAATTGTCCGACATCTTCGGCTTCCGCCTCGTCGTCAACGACATCGAGGCCTGCTATCGCGCGCTCGGCATCGTCCACACCACCTGGCCGGTCGTGCCGGGGCGGTTCAAGGATTACATCTCCACGCCGAAGCAGAACGATTATCGCTCGATCCACACCACCGTGATCGGCCCCGGCAACCAGCGCGTCGAGCTCCAGATTCGCACCGAGGCGATGGACCAGATCGCCGAACGCGGCATTGCCGCGCACGTCTTCTACAAGGAGGGTGTCGGGTCGCCGACCGAATTCCTCAAGCGCGAGTCCAACGCGTTCGCCTGGCTGCGCCACACCATCGGCATTCTCTCGGAGAGCGCCAATCCCGAGGAATTCCTCGAGCACACCAAGCTCGAGCTGTTCCACGACCAGGTGTTCTGCTTCACCCCGAAAGGCAAGCTGATCGCGCTGCCGCGTCATGCCAACGTGATCGACTTCGCCTACGCCGTGCATACCGACGTCGGCAACAGCGCAGTCGGCTGCAAGATCAACGGCCAGTTCGCGCCGCTGTCATCGGAGCTTCAGAACGGCGACGAGGTCGAGGTGCTGACCTCTGATGCGCAATCGGCGCCGCCCTCGGCCTGGGAGACGCTCGCGGTCACCGGCAAGGCGCGCGCCGCGATCCGGCGTGCCACCCGCACTGCGGTGCGCGATCAATATGCCGGCCTCGGCCGGCGCATCGTCGAGCGCCTGTTCGAGCGCGCCAAGATCGAATACGCCGACGACAAGCTCAAGGGCGCGCTGCCGCGGCTTGCACGCACCTCGATCGAGGACGTCATGGCGGCGGTCGGCCGCGGCGAGATCAAGGCCTCCCACGTCGCGCGCGCGATGTATCCCGATTACAAGGAGGAGCGCGTCGCGCGTTACGGCGTCAAGAAGGGGCTCGCCGCCAAGCTCAAGGAGAAGTCGTCGGAGCCGTCGCGCAGCCCGGTTGCGATTCCGATCCGTGGCATCAATTCCGACCTGCCGGTGAAGTTCGCGCCGAACGGCGGCGCCGTGCCCGGCGATCGCATCGTCGGCATCGTCACGCCGGGCGAGGGGATCACGATCTATCCGATCCAGTCGCCGGCGCTGAAGGATTTCGAAGAGGAGCCGGAGCGCTGGCTCGACGTCCGCTGGGACATCGAGGACTCCGCGCCGCAGCGCTTCCCGGCGCGCATCAAGGTCGAGAACGTCAACGAGCCCGGCGCGCTGGCTCAGATCGCAACCGTGATCGCCGAGCACGACGGCAACATCGACAACATCAGCATGCAGCGCCGCTCACCCGACTTCACCGAGACGACGATCGATCTCGAAGTCTACGATCTCAAGCATTTGAGCGCGATCCTGGCTCAGCTGCGCGCCAAGGCGGTCGTTGCCAAAGTCGAACGTGTTAATGGGTAGGCGCTGTCGTCATCGCCTGTCACTCCGGCCTCGTGAGTTCTGAAATGCCTGCATCTCCGCTCCGCCTCGGCGTCAATATCGACCACGTGGCCACCGTCCGTAATGCACGCGGTGGCCGCCATCCCGATCCGGTCCGCGCCGCGCTGCTTGCGATCGAGGCGGGCGCCGACGGCATCACGGCGCATTTGCGCGAAGACCGCCGGCACATCCGCGACGAGGACATGGCGCGGCTGAAGGCGGAGATCTCCAAGCCGCTGAATTTCGAGATGGCCGCGACCGACGACATGATGCGGATCTCGCTCGCCACCAGACCGCACGCCGTGTGCCTGGTGCCGGAGCGGCGCCAGGAGGTGACGACCGAGGGCGGGCTCGATGTCGTCGGCCAGCACAATGTGCTGGCGCCCTATATCGCGCGGCTCAGCGATGCCGGCATCCGCGTTTCGCTGTTCATCGCCGCCGACCCTGCTCAAATCGAGATGGCGGCGCAACTGCGCGCGCCGGTGATCGAGATCCACACCGGTGCCTGGTGCGACGCCGTGACCGACGGCCACACCGACAAGGCCGAGGCCGAGTGGCAGCGGATCCTTGCCGGAGTGAAGGTGGCCAAGGCCGCCGGGCTCGAGGTTCACGCCGGCCATGGGCTCGATTATGTGACGGCCGAGAAGATCGCAGCGCTGCCGGAAATCATGGAGCTCAACATCGGCTATTACATGATCGGCGAGGCGCTGTTCGTCGGTCTTGCCGAGACGGTGCGCAAGATGCGCGGCGCGATGGATCGCGGCCGGAGCCGGGCATGATCATCGGCATCGGCTCCGACCTGATCGACATCACCCGCGTCGCCAAGGTGATCGAGCGCCACGGCGAGCGCTTCCTCGATCGCATCTTCACCGCGGCCGAACGGGCCAAGGCCGAGCGCCGTGCCAAGAACGAGAAGATGGTGGTTGCGACCTACGCCAAGCGCTTCGCCGCCAAGGAGGCCTGCTCGAAGGCGCTCGGCACCGGCATCAGGCAGGGTGTGTGGTGGCGCGACATGGGGGTGGTCAATCTGCCCGGGGGCCGCCCGTCCATGCGGCTGACCGGGGGGGCTCTGGCCCGGCTGCAGGTCCTGACCCCGGAGGGATTTGAGCCGCAGATCGACCTCTCCATCACCGACGACTGGCCGCTTGCGCAAGCCTTCGTGATCATTTCTGCCGTCCCGCGGGCCAAGCCCTGACGGCGCGAGGATCGCTATATAATTTGCATTAAGAATCAATGCTTTGTGCAGTTTTGATGCGATCCTTGATTGCGTGGACTGCGACAACCGTCTAAAAGTCCGCGGACGCAAATCAGGCTGGGCGAATTCGGCTTTACGCCGGAATTGGCCCCACTATCAGAATCAGGACAATCTCCTTGGGCCGCGAACGGGTGGGCTGGACGCGGGAGGGGGGCGTTCTGTGATCGCCGGCCGGAATTGAGAGAGCAATGAGCGTGACTTCGGGAACGAAAACTGAAAGCGGCGTCGGCGAAACAGTCCGGGTCGTGATCCACGCTCTCCTGATCGCCTTGGTGATCCGCACCTTCCTGTTCCAGCCTTTCAACATCCCCTCCGGCTCGATGAAGGCCACGCTGCTGGTCGGCGACTATCTGTTCGTGTCGAAATATTCGTACGGCTATAGCCACTACTCGATCCCGTTCTCGCCGCCGCTGTTCTCGGGACGCATCTGGGGCTCGGATCCGAACCGTGGCGATATCGTCGTGTTCCGCCTGCCCAAGGACGACACCACCGACTACATCAAGCGCGTGATCGGCCTTCCCGGCGACCACATCCAGATGAAGGACGGGCTTCTTTACATCAACGACACGCCGGTCGAGCGTCAGCGCATGAGCGAGTTTGTCGGCGAAGATCCGTGCGGCTCCGAGGGCGGCGGCATCTCGCGCGTGAAGCGCTGGAAGGAAACGCTGCCGAACGGCGTCTCCTACGAGACGCTCGATTGCGCCGACAACGGCTACATGGACAACACCAACGTCTACACGGTGCCGCCTGGCCATTTCTTCATGATGGGTGACAACCGCGACAACTCCACCGACAGCCGCTTCCTCGGTCAGGTCGGCTACGTGCCGCGGGAGAACTTGATCGGCCGCGCACAGATGATCTTCTTCTCCATCGGCGAAGGCGAGCATGCCTGGATGTTCTGGCGCTGGCCGTGGTCGGTGCGCTGGAATCGCTTCTTCAAAATCGTCCGATGAAAGACGAAGCCAAGGACATCGCGACCGAACCGATCGAGGCGCAAGCCGCTCCCGAGGGCGAAGCTGCAACCAAGACGCTTGTGCCCAAGACTAATTCTGAATCCAAGGCCGCCGAAGCCAAGATTTCGGAAACCAAGGCTCCGGCCAAGAAGAAGCGGACGCGGAGCAGCAAGGCCAAAGACAAGGCCAAGGCGGCCGCGGAGGCCAGCGCGGCGCTCGAGGCGCGCATCGGCCACCGCTTCGCAGACCCCAATCTTCTGATGCAGGCGATCACGCACGTCTCGGCGCTGAAGTCCGGGCGCAAGCGCGGCGACAGCTATCAGCGGCTGGAGTTTCTCGGCGACCACGTGCTCGGGCTCGTCGTCTCCGACATGCTCTATCACGCCTTTCCGAACGCCGACGAGGGCGAACTGTCCAAGCGGCTTGCCGAGCTCGTGCGCAAGGAGAGCTGCGCCGATGTCGCCAAGTCACTCGGTCTGCTCGAGGACATCAAGCTCGGGTCGGTCGGCTCCAGTGCCGATGCCCGTCTGCGCAAGTCCATCCTCGGCGACATCTGCGAGGCGGTGATCGGCGCGATCTTTCTCGACGGCGGTCATGCGGCGGCGGACGAGTTCGTCAAGCGCAACTGGACCGAGCGGATGCACAAGCCGCGGCGTCCCTTGCGCGATCCCAAAACGGTGCTGCAGGAATGGGCGCAGGGGAAGGGACTGCCGACGCCTGTCTACCGCGAGGTCGAACGCACCGGCCCGCATCACGATCCGCAGTTCCGCGTTGCGGTGGACCTGCCGGGACTTGCGCCGGCCGAAGGCATCGGCGGCAGCAAGCGCGCGGCGGAGAAAGTGGCAGCTTCAGTGATGATCGAACGTGAAGGCGTTGGCGGCGGCAATGACGGTTGAAACGGGCGGTGAGACGACTGCCGCCACGCGCTGCGGCTTCGTTGCGCTGATCGGCGCGCCGAACGTCGGCAAGTCCACACTTGTCAATGCGCTGGTCGGGGCCAAGGTTACGATCGTCTCGCGCAAGGTGCAGACCACGCGCGCGCTGATCCGTGGCATCGTGATCGAGAACAATGCGCAGATCATCCTGGTCGACACGCCCGGTATTTTCCTGCCCAAGCGCCGGCTCGACCGTGCCATGGTTTCGACCGCCTGGAGCGGGGCGCATGACGCCGACCTCGTCTGCGTGCTGCTCGATGCCAAGACCGGAATCGACGAGGAAGCCGAGGCGATCCTGGCCAAGGCGGCCAGCGTCAATCACGACAAGATCCTGGTCATCAACAAGGTCGACCTGGTCCAGCGCGAGAAGCTCCTGGCGCTGGCGCAGGCCGCCAACGAGCGCATGAAGTTCGCAAGGACTTTCATGATCTCCGCGATCTCGGGCGACGGCGTCGACGACATCCGCACGACGCTGGCCGAGATGGTGCCGCCGGGCCCATACCTCTATCCCGAGGATCAGATGTCGGACGCGCCGATGCGGCAGCTGGCGGCCGAGATCACGCGCGAAAAGATCTATCAGAAGCTGCACCAGGAATTGCCCTACCAATCCACCGTCGAGACCGACAAGTGGGAGGAGCGCAAGGACAAGTCGGTGCGCATCGAGCAGACGATCTTCGTCGAGCGCGAGAGCCAGCGCAAGATCGTGCTCGGCAAGGGCGGTGCCACCATCAAATCGATCGGTGCGGATTCGCGGAATGAGCTGATGCAGATCCTGGACGTGCCGGTCCATCTGTTCCTGTTCGTGAAGGTGCGCGAGAACTGGGGTGACGACCCCGATCGGTACCGCGAGATGGGCGTGGAATTTCCCAGGGAATAACCAAGAAAAGATCAGTTGCCGATGAGTGTGCCCCGCAACGTCCAGCGTTTCGAAGCGCTGCTTTATGCCTCGCTGATGCTGGACGCGCTGTCCGTGGCGGTGCAGGACCGCACGCCCACGATCGAGACGACCGAGCAGATGATCATGACCGGGACCTTGCTCGCCGGCGGCATGATCCTGCTGCTGCTCTATTTCGTCTGGCTGGCCGCGCATTGGCGCAAAAACTGGCCGCGCTGGGTGCTCGCGGCGGCCTTGGTGTTGTCGGTGATCTCGCTCGGCCAAATCCTCGGCGAGCGGGGCCTCGAACTCGACAGTGCCATCGAGATCGTCTCCTGCGCGCTGACGGCGTTCGGGCTGTATTTCTCGTTTACCGGCGACGCGCAGGGCTGGTTCAACGCGTGAAACCCTCGTGTCCCGGACAAGGAGCAGCGCGTTAGCGCTGCCCGCAGAGTCGGGACCAAGGTGCGCGCGGAGAGAGGGGCCCCGGCTCGGCAACGCGCCGCTCGCGCGCCGCGTTTTGTCCGGGGCACGAGTGCGTGCGAGAGGCACTGGAATCCTGTAGTCTCACCCTCATGGAATGGACCGACGAAGGCATCGTGCTGGGCGTGCGGCGGCATGGCGAGAGCAGCGCCATCGTCGAGCTGCTGACGCGCCAGCACGGCCGGCATCTCGGTCTCGTGCGTGGGGGGGCGAGTTCGCGACTGCGGCCGCTCTTGCAGCCCGGCAACAGCGTCAGCGCGGTGTGGCGGGCGCGGCTCGACGAGCATCTCGGCACCTACGCGATCGAAGGGCTGAAGCTGCGGGCCGCGACGCTGCTGGGGTCCTCGCATGGGGTCTACGGCGTCACCCATCTGGCTTCGATTGCGCGGCTGCTTCCCGAGCGCGATCCGCACGAGGAGATATTCGCACTGCTCGAACATTCGCTCGACGATTTCGACGATATCGGCAGCGCCGCCGTGCATCTCATCCATTTCGAGCTGGCGATGCTCGCCGAGCTCGGCTTCGGGCTCGCGCTCGACAACTGCGCGGTGACCGGGGAGACCACCGATCTGATCTATGTGTCGCCGAAATCCGGCGGCGCGGTGTCGCGCGGCGCTGGTGAGCCGTGGCGCGACCGGCTGCTGCGGCTGCCGCCGTTCCTGCGCCAGGGCGAAATGCATGACGACCTCACTGACCAGGATCTTCGGGACGGTTTCCGGCTGACCGGCCTGTTCCTGCTGCGCCACGTGCTGGAGCCGCGGGGCCAGGGCCATTCCGACGCGCGAGCTGGCTTCATCAATGCCCTGATCCGGCAGCAGGCCAAGGCGGCGCTCCCCGCGCCGTAAGCGAGGGCGATCCTGTCGGTATGACGGGATCGCGGTACTGCACTGCCCCAAAACATGGGGTTCCTCCGGAACGAAATCGGGCTGTTCGCGTTGGGGCGGGCAGGTTCCACAACGGGGACAGCCCGCATGTTGATCAGGGGTTTTGCGCTCACCGCGGCGCTGCTCGCTTTTGCGCCTGATGCCATGGCTGCCGAGCCGCAACCAAGCGTGTTTCGTCGAGCCTCCTGTACTCTGGTCCGCTATTACGTGGCGAAATATTCCGCTGCGGCCGCAGAGACATGGGCGCGATCCCACGGCGCGACCGACGCCGAGATCGAGGCGGCCCGCCACTGCGTTGCCAACATGCCGGCGACATCTCCGGCCAAGGTCCAGCCGACCGTGACGGCCGGCTGGGCAGGGGAGTAGAAGCCCATAGGGAACCAATCCATCCTTGCCCGATTCGCTTCCACGGTTTAACCGGGCGGCATGGGAAAACGAATCGTTCCGCCGGAAGAACCGGCCGAAATTCACGAGGTGCCGCTGCGTGATGCGCTTGAAGAGCGCTATCTCGCTTATGCACTCTCCACCATCATGCACCGCGCGCTGCCGGACGCGCGAGACGGCTTGAAGCCGGTCCACCGGCGCATCCTCTACGGCATGCGCCTGCTCCGCCTGGACCCCGGCACGGCCTTCAAGAAATCCGCCAAGATCGTCGGCGATGTGATGGGTTCGTTCCATCCGCACGGCGACCAGGCCATCTACGACGCCATGGTGCGCCTCGCCCAGGATTTCTCCTCGCGCTATCCGCTGGTCGACGGTCAGGGCAATTTCGGCAATATCGACGGCGATAATCCCGCCGCCTACCGCTACACCGAAGCGCGCATGACCGACGTCGCGCGGCTTCTGCTCGAAGGTATCGACGAGGACGGCGTCGAGTTCCGTGCCAATTACGACGGCCAGTCGAAGGAGCCGGTCGTGCTGCCCGGCGGCTTCCCCAACCTGCTCGCCAATGGCGCGCAGGGCATCGCGGTCGGCATGGCGACCTCGATCCCGCCGCACAACGCCGCCGAACTGTGCGACGCCGCGCTGCATCTGATCGAGAAGCCCGACGCGAAGTCCAAGGCGCTCCTGAAGTGGGTGAAGGGCCCGGATTTCCCGACCGGCGGCATCTGCGTCGATTCCAAGCAGGCCATCGCCGAAGCCTACACCACCGGCCGCGGCTCGTTCCGTGTCCGCGCCAAGTGGCAGCAGGAGGAGGGGGCGCGCGGCACCTGGGTGGTCGTCGTCACCGAGATTCCCTATCTGGTGCAGAAGTCACGGATGGTCGAGAAGATCGCCGAGCTGCTTGACCAGAAGAAGCTGCCGCTGGTGGGCGAGGTCCGCGACGAATCCGCCGAGGACGTTCGCCTCGTCATTGAGCCGAAGTCGAAGAACGTCGATCCCGCCTTGATGATGGAATCCCTGTTCCGGCTCACCGAGCTCGAGAGCAAGATTCCGCTGAATCTCAACGTGCTGATCAAGGGCCGCATTCCCAAGGTCGTGGGGCTCGCGGAGTGCCTGCGCGAATGGCTCGACCATTTGCGCGACGTGCTGATCCGCCGCAGCAATTTCCGCAAGGCGCAGATCGAGCACCGGCTCGAAATCCTCGGCGGCCTGCTGATCGCCTATCTGAACATCGACAAGGTGATCAAGATCATTCGCACCGAGGACGAGCCGAAGCCGGCCTTGATCAAGGCGTTCAAGCTCACCGAAGTGCAGGCTGAAGCCATTCTCAACATGCGGCTGCGCAGCTTGCGCAAGCTCGAGGAGATGGAGATCCGCACCGAGGATGCCGACCTGCGCAAGGAGCTGAAGGGCATCGAAGGGCTGCTCGGCTCCGAGGCCCAGCAATGGAAGAAGGTCGGCGAGCAGGTCGGGAAGGTCCGTGACATGTTCGGGCCGAAGACCCCGCTGGGCAAGCGCCGCACCACCTTTGCGGACGCCCCCGAGCACGATCTCGCCGCGATGGAGGAAGCTCTCGTCGAGCGCGAGCCGGTGACGGTCGTCGTCTCCGACAAGGGCTGGATCCGCACCATGAAGGGTCATGTCGAGGATCTCTCGGGCCTCGCCTTCAAGCAGGACGACAAGCTCGGTTTCGCCTTCTTTGCCGAGACCACCTCGAAGCTCCTGCTGTTCGCCACCAACGGCAAATTCTATTCGCTGGATGTTGCGAAGCTGCCGGGCGGCCGCGGCCATGGCGAGCCGATCCGCCTGTTCATCGACCTCGAGCAGGAGGCGGCACCCGTTGCGCTGTTCGTCCACAAGGGCGGTCGCAAATTCCTGGTCGCGAGCCACGAAGGCCAGGGCTTTGTCGTCAACGAGGACGATTGCGTCGGCACCACCAAGAAGGGCAAGCAGGTCCTCAACGTCGATATGCCGAACGAGGCGCGCGCGGTCACTGAGGTGATCGGCGACACCGTCGCTGTGATCGGTGAGAACCGCAAGATGCTGATCTTCCCGCTCGACCAGGTGCCGGAGATGGCGCGCGGCCGCGGTGTACGCCTGCAGAAATACAAAGACGGCGGTCTTTCCGACGTCGCCGTGTTCGACGCCAAGGCGGGCCTGTCCTGGAAGGACTCCGCGGGGCGCGAGTTCTCGGCGACCATGAAGGAGCTTGCGGAATGGCAAGGCACCCGTGCCGACGCCGGTCGCCTGCCGCCGAAGGGTTTTCCGAAGTCGAACAAGTTCGGCAAGGTGATTGGGTAGGGCGAGCTTGTGTCCCGGACGCGCTGCAGCGTGCAACGCTGCTGCGCAGAGCCGGGGCACAGGTGAATAGCACGCACCCATTCCCACACTGTCATCGCGAGCGCAGCGACCGGCTGCGACAGCGCCGCTCTCCAATTCGCATTCCACCGCCCATCACGGTCTGATACCGTTCGCCACGCCGGTGTTCTGGAATGTCGAGAATTAGCGCGATGTACGATGTCATTGTTGTCGGCGGCGGCTCGGCCGGCGCTGCGGTTGCGGCAAGGCTTTCCGAGGATCCGGCACGGCGCGTCCTGCTTCTCGAAGCGGGCCTCGATTGGCGCGCCGATGAAGCGCCCTGGGAAGTGCGGACGCCGAACCCGATCCCGATCATCCACAAGCGCGAGTACCAGGAGAAATGGCAATGGCCTGATCTCCTGTCGCGCCGGGTGGCCGGGCAGGAGCCGCGCTTCTACTGGCGCGGCAAGGGGCTCGGCGGCTCGTCGATGATGAACGGCCAGATCGCCATCCGCGGCGTGGCCGACGCGTTCGACGAATGGGCCGCCAATGGCTGCACCGGCTGGTCGGCCAAGGAGGTGATGCCGCTGTTCTCCGTGATCGAGGACGATCAGGAGTTCGGCGACGCCGAGGGCCATGGCCGCGGCGGACCGCTGCCGGTCTATCGCGCGCCGCCAGAGGCGTGGGGCCCGATCGATCGCGGCTTGCGTGATGCGGCGCTCGCGAGTGGCTATCCCTCGTGCACCGACCTCAATGGTTCTGATGGCGAGGGCGTCGCCTGCTATCCCATCAACAGCCGCGGCGGCCGCCGCATCAGCACCAATGAGGCTTATCTCGAACCTGCGCGCGGCCGCGCCAATCTCGAGATCCGGGGCCGGACGCTGGTCGACCGCGTGCTGATCCGCGACGGCCGGGCGACCGGCGTTCGCGTTCACGCTGAGGGGCAGGGTACGATCGAGATCGGCGCACGCCAGATCGTGCTGTGCGCCGGCGCGATCCACAGCCCGGCGATCCTGCTGCGCTCGGGCATCGGACCGGCCGAGGAGCTGAAGGCGATGGGCATTGCGGTCGAGCGCGACCTGCCGGTCGGCCGCCACTTCTTCGATCACCCGCTGTTTCGCGCAACGATCCAGCTGCACGAAAATATGCGCCCCACTGATCCGGACACCCGCCACACCAATTGCTGCGTCACTTATTCCTCGGGTCTCGCCGATGGCGGCAAGCGCGACATGATCCTGATCGCGTTCAACCATCGCGGCATCGGCATGCCCGGGGCGATCGGCGCAGGTCTGTTCAACGCCTATTCGCGCGGCACGCTCAAGCTGGCGTCCAGCGACCCCTTCATCGATCCTATCGTCGAGGAGAACATGCTCGCCGACCCCCGCGACATGCTGCGGATGATGGATGCGGTGAAGCGCCTCGCCGTGATCACCTCGCAGTCCGCGCTGTCAGGTATCGCCGACTGGATCCGGCTCGCTGACACCGATCTGACATTGCCGGAGGCCGCTCGCCTGCCGGATGACGAGCTGGATGCGCTGCTGCGCCGTGAAACCGGCGATATCCAGCACGCCGCCGGCAGCTGCCGCATGACCGGCATCAACGATGTCGACGGCGTCGTCAATCCTGATGGCACGGTGAAAGGTATCTCGGGTCTGCGCGTCGCCGATGCCTCGATCATGCCGTCCGACTGCCGGGCGAACACCCACTTCACGACGGTGGTGATTGGGGAAGCGATCGCGCGGATGATGATACGGTAAGCCCGGCTCAGCACCGGTGTCAGAAAGCTCTGGTGCTGCGGCCTATAGTGAACGAAGCGGAATTCCGCGGCGGGATCGGGGTTGATCTTCGATCGCACCAACAATGCGCTGCCAGGAGGGACCAAGGATGACGCCCAAGATCATGTCCAGGATCACGCTTGCTCTGGCCATCGCCGCACTCGCGCTGTCGGCCCGCGCCGCATCCGCGCAGACGGGGGTCGAAAAGCTCTACATCCTCAACTGCGGCGAGGGGGTCGCCGGCGACATCTCGCGCTGGTCGCCCGGCGTGAATGAAGGCAAGTCGATGGACTTCGTCGACACCTGCTATCTCATCAAGCACAGCCAGGGCTGGTTCCTGTGGGACACCGGCATTCCCGACGCCGTCGCAGGGATGCCGAACGGGCTCGTGCCGGCCGATTCCAAGGCCGTCACCTGGCGGCGTCCGAAAACGCTCGCCGCGCAACTCGAGCAGATCGGCGTGAAACCTGTTGACGTCAAGGCGATGGGCGTCTCGCACACGCACCCCGATCACATTGGCAATGTCGAGATGTTCCCGCAGGCAACGCTCTATGTGCAGAAGGCCGAATATGACTGGCCGGGCGCCAACAACGAGCCGCGCTTCAAGCCCTCGCATCCGGTCGAGCTGCTCGCGGGCGACAAGGACGTGTTCGGTGACGGCAGCATCACCATCCTCTCGACGCCCGGCCATACGCCGGGACACCAGTCGTTGATGGTGAGACTGCCGAAGACCGGCGTGGTGGTGCTGTCGGGCGATGCCGCCCATTTCAGGGATAATTACGACAACCGCCGCGTCCCCACGATGAATGTCAGCAAGGACCAGTCGCTCGCCTCGATGCAGAAGATCGCCGACGTCGTTTCGAAGGAAAAGGGGCAGCTCTGGATCAACCACGACAAGGCGCAGCGCGACACCCAGAAGATGTCGCCGGAGTTTTACGACTGAGGCGGGATCAGCTTCTTGGTGCGGTGACCGCCGGTGGGCTCGGGTCCGGTGTCTTCTTCGGCTTCAGCGTGCCGGCATAGAACGAGAGCAGCCACACCAGCAGCACGGCGAGGAGATAGACGCCCCAGGCCTGCGGTGGCGTCATGGCCCAGCGCAGGAGGCCTTTGAAGGTGCGGGGCGGACTGTTGTCGTCGGTCATGCTGCGCTTGTGCGCGAAAGCGGTGGCCCGGTCAATCCGGCCGTGACTTGGCGCGGATCAGAAACAGCGCCGCCAGCGCCGACAGGCTCAGCGCCGACGAGACCATCAGCACCTTGGCGCCCATCACATCGATCAGCAGGCCGAATGCCAGCGGCGATATCGCCTGCGCCATCCTTGCCGGCGCGCCGATGATGCCGAGGCGATAGCCGAAATCCTTGGGGCCGAAGATCGCGAGTGGCAGCGTCCCGCGCGCGATCGTCAAAATGCCGTTGCCGGAGCCGTGCAGCAGGGCAAAGGCGCTCGCGGCCGGCGCGCCGAAGATGGCGACGACGGCAGCTCCGATCGGGTGGGTGAGGCAGGCGAGCCGGGTCGACAAGAGCGGATGAAAGCGGCTGAGTACGCTCGCTTCGAGAATGCGCGCGATCACCTGCGCCGGGCCGATCAGGGCGCCGGCCGCGATCGCTTCGACATGCGTTGCCCCTGTTGCCTCGAGGATGCGGGGGAAATGCACGGCCATGGCGCCGGTGACGGTCCAGACCGCTGCGAAGACGAAGGCGAGCAGCACCATCGTGCGGTCGAGCGGCAAATGCGGCTTCTCGGCCGCAGCCGCGGCCTGCTTGGCGCCCTTGATCGCCGGCAGCATGAAGAAGTTGAGGGGCAGGCCGATCAGGATGTTGGCCGCGGCCCAGGCGAAACACGTCTCGCGCCAGCCAATATGGGCGAGCCCCCAGGCGGTGAGGGGCCAGCCCACGGTCGAGGCAAAGCCCGCCATCAGCGTGATGCCGGTGATCGAGCCGCGCGCCTCGGTGCCGTAGATTCGGCCGAGTGCGGCGAAAGCGGCATCATAGAGTCCCATGGCCATGCCGATGCCGAGCACAAGCCAGGCGAATGCCATCACCACGATCGAATGTGAGAAGCCGAGCAGGACGAGGCCCGCCGCGATGGTCAGGTTCGAGGCCGACAGCACCTGCCGTCCGCCGACGAGATCGATCTGCCGGCCGATGCGTGGCCCCAGCATCGCGGAGATCACCAGCGAAGCCGAGAATGCGCCGAAGACCCAGTTCGAGGAGACGCCGAGGTCGTGCGCCATGGGATCGGCGAGCAGGGCCGGCAGATAGTAGCTCGACGCCCAGGCCAGGGTCTGCGTCGTGCCGAGCGCCAGGATGATCGGAAGCTGGCGCTGGGTCATATCCCAATGTTTCTCGTCTGCAGTGTCATCGGTTCCATTTGCAGCCGGCAATGCCGGCACGTCAACAGCGTCCCGGACATGTTCGATCTGCTTGCGGATGAAGCTTGGTCTGCGGCCTTCCGCTCGTCATGAATGAACGCCATAATAGCGCATGCAAATAACCTCCCGCCTCGCGCTGATGAACTGGCTGGCCGGCCAGGGGCTCACCGGTCTTCCCGAACCCGATCTGCTCCGGGGATTTTGCGAGCGCTGCCGCGCCGAGGGGCTGGAACTGTCGCGCGGGCTCGTGGTCATCGATACGCTGCATCCGATCTACGAGGGCCGAGCCTTTCGCTGGAGCGATACGCCGACCAACGAGAGCGACGTCGTCGAATACGGCTCGACGGCTGAAGGCGATGCCGCCAAGAACTGGCGGCGCTCGGTGTTCTATCATCTGCTCGAGCATGGCCACGACGAGATGGTGCTCGATCTTGCCGATGCGCCCTCGCTCGATTTCTCGCAGATCGGCGACCTCGCCGAAAACGGTCACCGCCATTTCCTGGCGTTCGTGCACCGCTTCGGTGAGACCGGCGCGCTCGGGCAGATGGACTGCCTCTACTCCTACTGGACGACGCGGCGTGACGACGGCTTTGCCGAAGCCGAGCTCGCCGCGCTGCGCGATCTCGTGCCGGTGCTGGGACTCGCGATCAAATCGGCGCAGCAGGTCGACATCGTGCGGACGCTGGGGCGGGTCTATCTCGGACGCGATGCCTCCGAGCAGGTTCTGCGCGGGCGCATCTCGCGCGGCGTCACCGAACGCATCAATGCCGTGCTCTGGTATTCGGATCTGCGCGGCTCGACCGGGATCAGCGAGAGCATCGGGCCGGACGAGATCATCCCGTTCCTCAACGACTATGCGCAGGCCGTGATCGACGCGATCCACGAAGCCGGCGGCGACGTGCTGAAGCTGATCGGCGACGGCGTGCTCGCGATGTTCACGGCTGCGGACATGGCGGATGCGCGCCGCGCCGCGCTGCGAGCCGAGCACCTGTTTCGCCAGAATGTCGCGACGCTGAATGCACGCCGCGCGGCGGAGGGCCGTCCGACCACGTCGGCCTATATCGGGCTGCATGTCGGCGAGGTCCTGTACGGCAATATCGGCAGCGAGGACCGGCTCGATTTCACAGTGGTGGGGCCGACCGTGAACGAGGTCAGCCGCATCGCCTCGATGAGCCGCTCGGTCGACCGCGAAGTGCTGGCGTCGGCGGAATTCTACAAGGGCCTGGACGCCGCCGGCCGCCGCTATCTCGTATCCACCGGCCGCTACGCGTTGCGCGGCATCGGCCGCGCGCAGGATCTCTACACGCTCGACCCCGAGGTCGATGCGAGCGAGCCCGTGACCGGGAGCTACGAGCGGTATCTGGCGAATTAAGCACTGATGTCGCCGCCCACGCGGTCATTGCGAGCGCAGCGAAGCAATCCAGATGATCTCCGCGGAAGGATTCTGGATTGCTTCGTCGCGAAGGGCTCCTCGCAATGACGCCTGTGGCTAGCACCGTGCCGCCACTTCATCCCCCACCATCGCCGGCTGCCGGTCCAGCGCCACCGCCGGTGACAGCCAGATCACCAGCGCCTGCACGCCGAACACGGCCGCCGCGAGATAGAGGCACGCTTCCGCGCTCCAGATGCCGCCGACGATCGCACCCAGTGCCGAGCCGAGCGGGCGGGCGCCGTAGCTCATGATGTTGATGGCGGAGACCCGGCCGAGCAGACGCGGCGGCGTCACCGACTGGCGCAAGGTCGTGGTCGAGATCACCCACAGGATCGGGCCGACGCCGAGCAGGAAGAAGCTCAAGGCAGCAAGCCACGGCGAGGGCACCAGCACCGTCAGCGCCATCACCAGGGCCGCGACGAAGCCGGTGATCGGGCCGAGGCCAACGACCGTGCCGAACGCAATGCGTTGCATCACGCGCGTTGCGAACAGCGCGCCGATCACCATGCCGACACCGTACATCGTCAACACCGTGCCGACGCCCGCGGCGGTCAGACCGAGATGGCGCACCGCATAGGGCACGAACACCGCGATCTGCAGGAACCAGCCGGTATTGAAGATGAATTGGGTGATGAAGACCGGCCGCAGCAGCGGATGGTGAAACACGAAACCGGCGCCCTCGCGGATGTCCTGGAACGGATGACGGCGCGGCATCGGCGCACGCGCCGGTTCATAGAGGCCGGAGAGCAGCACCACGGCGATCAGCGAGAGCGCGGCGGCAAAGCCGAAGGCCGGGCTCGCCCCCCACCATCCCACCAGCGCGCCGCCCAGCGCAGGACCGCTTGCGAAGGCGATGGTGCGGGCCAGCTCGATCCGCGCATTCGCAGCCGGCAGCAGCTCTGCGCTCACCAGCGAGGGCACCAGCGCGGGCGCGGCCACGCTGTAGACCACAGTGCCGCATACCGCGGCAAAGCCGAGTAGCGCCAGCAGCGGCAGATTGAGCGCGCCGAGCGCGAGCAGGAGAACGATCGCAGCCAGCGCCGCCGCGCGTAGCGCCTCGGCGCCTGCCATCAGCGCGCGGCGCGAGATGCGGTCGGCGAGCAGGCCGGCGGGGATGGCGAACAGGACGAAGGGCAAGGTGAGGGCGGTCTGGAGCAGGCCGGTCTGGCCCTCGGCCACACCCAGCGTCAGCACCGCGACGATGGGCGCTGCGGCCAGGGCGATCTGCTCGGCCGATTGAGCCGCGAGGTTGGACCAGGCGAGGCGATTGAAGGTGTCAGGGAGACCGGACGCATTTGACATGGCGCATTTCCTGCAAAGTCTTGATGGCGCCAGTATCGGAGACCCGGGACGGCCAAACCCACCCGCTTCCCGACATGGCCGGGTCGATGGCGCGATGACGGGAACCGATGCGGCTAGATGCAGTTGCAAATGAGTTGCAATAAAAGCCTATCCCGGTATTCTGCCAGCATGGATGCTAGATCGCCCGATCTGACCCAGGATCTGACTCGCGGCCTGACCCACGACTCGGCGGGCTGGCGCGATGATGCGCCCGCGACCAAGAGCCTGGCCGAGGTGAACGCCACGGTGCCCCTCCCGACGGCAGGGACGTGGTGGCGGCGGCTGCTGGCCTTCATCGGCCCGGGCTACATGGTCTCGGTCGGCTACATGGACCCCGGCAATTGGGCGACCGACCTCGCCGGCGGGTCGAGGTTCGGCTACACGCTGCTCGCGGTCATCCTGCTCTCGAACCTCATGGCGATCCTGCTGCAGTCCTTGGCGGCGCGGCTCGGCATCGTCACCGACCGCGATCTCGCGCAGGCCTGCCGCGCGACTTATTCGCCCGCCGTCAACTTTCTGCTCTGGCTCGCTTGCGAGGCGGCGATCATCGCCTGCGATCTCGCCGAGGTGATCGGCACCGCGATCGCGCTGAAGCTTCTGTTTGGCATTCCCCTGATCGGCGGTGCGCTGATCGCAGCGCTGGATGCGTTCCTGCTGCTGGTCCTGATGAACCGCGGCTTCCGCCTCCTCGAAGCCTTCGTGATGGCGCTGCTTTCGGTGATCGCGATCTGCTTTGCGGTCCAGATCGTCGCTGCTGCGCCGCCGATCGCGGACGTGCTGCGCGGCTTTGCGCCGAAGAGCGAGATCTTCACCAATCCCGAGATGCTCTACATCGCGATCGGCATCATCGGCGCGACCGTGATGCCGCATAATCTCTATCTGCATTCGTCGATCGTGCAGACGCGCGCCTATGCGCGCGACGACGAAGGCCGTCGCGAAGCGATCAAATGGGCGACGACGGATTCCACGATAGCGCTGATGCTGGCGCTGTTCATCAACGCCGCGATCCTGGTGGTGGCGGCCGCGACCTTCCACACCAGCGGCCATTCCGACGTCGCCGAGATCGGCCAGGCGTTCGAGCTGCTCTCGCCCTTGCTCGGTCTCGGTATCGCCTCGACACTGTTCGCGGTCGCGCTGCTCGCCTCGGGCCTGAACTCGACCGTGACCGCGACGCTCGCCGGCCAGATCGTGATGGAAGGCTTTCTCGATCTGCGCCTGCCGAGCTGGGCGCGCCGCCTGCTGACGCGCGGCATCGCTATCGTCCCTGTCATCGTCGTCACCGCAATCTACGGCGAGCGCGGCACGGCGGATTTGCTGGTGTTCAGCCAGGTCGTGCTGTCGATGCAGCTTCCCTTCGCCGTGATCCCGCTGGTCCGCTTCGTCTCGGATCGCCGCAAGATGGGCCAGTTCGCGATTCCCACGTCGGTCGCCGCGATCGCGTGGATCTTCGCCGGTGTAATCCTGGTTCTGAACCTGAAGCTGTTGGTGGATGTGCTGTTGGGGTGAGCGCGCTAATCCTGCGGCTCGGACGCCGCATCGCCTTGTGCGTCGATGCGCAGCCAGCCTGAGGGGGCGAGGCGCTGCTGCGGCAGGAAGCGGGCCTTGTAGTCCATCTTCTTCGACCCTTCGATCCAGTAGCCGAGATAGACGTAAGGCAAGCCTTGCCGCCGCGCCCGCGCGATGTGGTCGAGGATCATGAAGGTGCCCATCGAGCGGCTGACCTGGTTCGGCTCGAAGAACGAATAGACCATCGACAGGCCGTCGCTCAGCACGTCGGTCAGCGCGACCGCGATCAGCTCTTCGCCGCGGCCGGTGAGGCCGCTGTCGGGACCCCGCTTGCGGTACTCGATGATGCGGGTCTCGACGTGGCTGTCCTCCACCATCATGGCGTAGTCGAGCACGGTCATGTCGGCCATGCCGCCGTGGCGGTGACGGGCGTCGAGATAGGCGCGGAAGATGGAATATTGTTCGGAGGTCGGCACCGCGCTGCGCTGCTCGCCGATGATGTCGGCGTTGCGCGCCATCACCTTGCGGAAGTTGCGGGAGGGGCGGAACTCGTTGGCGATGACCCGGACGGAGACACAGGCGCGGCATTGGTCGCAGGCCGGCCGGTAAGCGATCGACTGGCTGCGGCGGAACCCGCCATGGGTCAGGAGGTCATTGAGATCACCGGCGCGGTCACCCACGAGGTGCGTAAACACCTTGCGCTCATGCCGGCCCGGCAGATACGGGCAAGGGGAGGGCGCCGTGAGGTAAAATTGTGGGGTGTCGCGCGAGTGCTGGGTCAAGGGACGTCGTGGGCCTCCGAAGTGGGTGTCAGCATCGCGCTCCAGAAGCCCTTGGTCAATCGGTCTGCTCGGCGGGTCAGCTCAGTCAGCTTAGTCGATCCTGGTTGATAGGCTCTTGCTCACCAGGTCCTCGCGGTCTGAGCCACGGGCGCCCGGACGGAATTGTTGATCACAACCGTTCCCAGCACGAAATCATGCAGCAGGCGCCGGCGACCATTGAACAGGCCGATCAGCACGATGAAGGGCGTCAGGAACGAGACGGTCACCCAGAACAGCACGGCATGGGTCGCGCCGAGGACGAAGTAGCCGGGCGCGCCGTACCAGGTGCGGAGCTCCAGGTCCATGATCCGCATCCCGACCGTCGCCGATGAGGGACCGCCGATGCAGGCGCCGTAATAGACGATGGCCCAGATCACGGAGGCGGGCCAGGCCAGCCAGAACAGCGCCCAGCCGATGCCGAGCGTCACCACGCCGAACAGGGCAATGAAGATGTAGCCGAGGATGACGGGCACGGAGATCACGACCATGTCGATCAGGAACGCGAACACCCGCCGCGTCGCGACACCGCGGAACAGTTCCGGATGCTGATAGGGATCATAGGCGTGCGGCTGCGCAGCACCGTCATTGCGCCAGGCATTGCCCGAATCCGAATACGACATGTCCGTTCTCCCAGGGGAAACTCCCGTGGCAGGACATGGGAACAGGCTCGTCCCCTGCCAAGGGCGCAGCCGGATTAACAAGCCGAAATATTCCGGCGATTCGGGGGCGGAAAGACCGCGCGGGATTACCCCTGCGCGCGCAGCTTCTCCGCGGCCTTCGGCGCGAAATAGCTGAGCACGCCGTCGGCGCCGGCGCGCTTGAAGGCGAGCAGGCTCTCCATCATCGCGCGGTCACCATCGAGCCAGCCGTTGCCGGCGGCGGCAGCGATCATCGCGTACTCGCCGGAGACCTGGTAGGCGAAGGTCGGCATCGCAAACGTGTCTTTCACACGGCGCACCACGTCGAGATAGGGCAGGCCGGGCTTGACCATCACCATGTCGGCGCCTTCCGCGATGTCGAGCTCGACTTCGCGCAGTGCTTCGTCGCTGTTGGCGCTGTCCATCTGATAGGTGCGCTTGTCGCCGGTGAGTGTCTTGGCCGAGCCGATGGCGTCGCGGAACGGGCCGTAGAAGGCCGAGGCGTATTTTGCGGCATATGCCATGATCTGCACGTCGAGCAGGCCGGCGCGGTCCAATCCTTCGCGGATCGCGGCAACGCGGCCGTCCATCATGTCCGAGGGCGCGATGATGTCGCAGCCGGCTTCGGCCTGCACCAGCGCCTGCCGCACCAGCACCGCGACCGTCTCGTCGTTCAGGATCTTGCCGTCGGAGATCAGACCGTCATGGCCATGGCTGGTGAAGGGGTCGAGCGCGACGTCGCAGAGGACCCCGATGTCAGGGAATTCCTTCTTGATCGCGCGCACCGCCTGGCAGACGAGATTGTTCGGGTTGGTCGCTTCCGAGCCCTCCTCGTCGCGCAGGGACGGATCGGTATAGGGAAACAGCGCGATGCAGGGGATCGTGAGCTTCATGGCGCGCTCGGCCTCGCGGACCGCCTGGTCGACGCTGAGGCGCTCGACGCCGGGCATCGAGGCGACCGGCTCGCGCTTGTTGTCGCCGTCGATCAGGAACAGCGGCCAGATCAGATCATCGGTGGTGAGCACGTTCTCGCGCACCATGCGCCTGGCCCATTCGGCCTTGCGGTTGCGGCGGGGGCGAACGGTCAGATCGAGGGCGTGAGGCACCGCTGTACCCGTCCCGCGCGCGACCTCGCGCAGTTCGATCGGACGTCCGTATTTGATCGCCATCACTCTTCTCCCGGCTGGAATTATTCTTATACCAGCTCGCATGGTTCCCGTCACCGCGGCTTGACCTCCCGCAAGGTGATGGCAGCCGATTGATTTTGCGAGGCGAAACAGCCAGAAGGGGCTATGTCCGAGATCTCCACCCGCGATGCGGCCCGCGACAGCGCCAATGCCAGGGACGCCGTCAGAGACAATGCGCGAGACAGCGCGATGTCGGTGGCGGCGATCTCGTCGGAGCGCACCGAGTCCGATGACAACGTCTGGACCCGCCGGCTGGTGCTGTTCCTGCGGGTGATGGCGTTGCTGTCGATCCTCAAGGGCCTCTATCACTGGGCACAGGTGACGGGCTTCGTCGGCGGCGAGGACGATGCCTTCGAGAACCAGTCGATGGCCTGGCAGGCCTCGACCATTTACTTCGCGGTCATCGAGCTCGTCGCTGCGGTCGGCCTCTGGCTCGCCACGCCCTGGGGCGCGGTGGTGTGGCTTACGACCGTGGTCTCGATGGCCGTGATCGAGCTGATGTTTCCGGGCATCTATGGCGGCAGCCTGGTCGTCGTGGGCGTCGAGGCCTTCATGCTCGCCGCTTATCTGGCGCTCGCCTGGATGGCCGCGCGCGAACGGCCGCCGTAGCCGACGTCTCCGTTATCAAAGAATACTCTCGCGCCGCGGACGCGATGCAGCGCGCCGCACTTGCGGCGTGATGCGTCGCAGAGCCGGGCCCATCTCTCCGCGGTCGCGTTTTTGGCTTCTTGGTCCCGGCTCTGCCTTCGCTTCGCTTGTCCGGGACACGAGAGGACGTGCGCTCTCGTGGTGACTTGGTTGACCGCTGGTTGCCTAAAATTCGAGGTAAGTTTTCGTTGACCTAGCGGTTTCCGCCACAGCTCTTACGCGTGCGTTTCGAAACGGGGCGGGGCTGTGCTGGAATGTGACAGCAGCGGCGGACGGAGGGTGAACAGGACCTTGCGACGGTCAACAGACGGTTGCGAAAAGTGCTTGTGGCACAGGCTTAATCCGCAATTCACTGTCTTAAATTCATGATCTCTTTATTCTCTTATTTAAGCCGATCTTCAAACGCCCCCCTTAAGTTGCACCTATCAGACGGGACACAAGTTTCGTCGAATAAGTGTCGATAAAAACGACAACAGGGGAAGTGTCATGATGAAAGCCGTCGCAACTGCGGCAGATACCGCAGAGCGCGTTTCCGGCCCGCAGGGTTCGGTGCAGTCGCTCTATCTGGAAGCATTGACTCTGGTGGAGCGGCTGCATCGCCGGCTCCTCGACGTGATCAAGGACGAGTTCGATCGTCGTGGCCGCGCCGACATCAATTCCGTGCAGGCGCTCCTGCTCTATAACATCGGCGACAAGGAGCTGACCGCGGGCGAACTGCGCACGCGCGGTTACTATCTCGGCTCCAACGTCTCCTACAATCTGAAGAAGCTCGTCGAGCTCGGCTTCCTCGACCATCAGCGTTCGCGCGTTGACCGCCGCTCGGTGCGCATCCGTCTGACGCCGCAGGGCCAGGAAGTCCGCCGCATCGTCGACGCGCTCTACCAGAAGCACGTCAAGACGGTGGAGCAGGTCGGCGGCATCTCCGGCGAGGAGTTCTCGACCCTCAACAAGTCGCTGCACCGCCTCGAGCGATTCTGGACCGACCAGATCCTGTATCGCCTCTGAGTTCCAAGGGATTAAAGCCAAGCCGGCCCCAAACAAGACCGGCAGGCCTCCCTGACGTGCCTGACTTCCCCCAAGCGCGCCGGCCCGGCTTTGCCCGGACCGGTGCGTTTTGACGTCCTTTCGCGCTTGCGAAATAATTGGCCTGATCGGCGGAACCGGTCGCTCGCGTCGCAGTTGTCTTCCTGGATCGGAGGACGCGATGCTGGTCGAGCGCGGGTTGCAGGCAATGAACGTCGAGCTCGTGAGCGATGCCTATGCCATCGCTGCGAATTACTTGCGCCGTTCCGGTGCGATCCCCGACACGCTCGTCACCAACGAACGCCTGCTCGAGATCATCATCAAGCTGCTCCAGCACGGTGAATTCAACAAGATCAGGCTCGCCAACAAGGCGATCGCGCGATTTGAAGCGCAGGGCGAGGCCAGAGCGGTTGCCTGATCAAGACTCCCAAAATCTAGGACAGCCAGAGGGTGCCATGGAAGCCGCCATCGACCGCATCATGAAGACCTATGACCTGCTCGCCAATCGCACGGCGGCGGCGAGCGAGGAGGCGCGGGAAAAGGTGACGCAGTACATCAACACCCTGGTGGAAGCCGGCGAGAAGGACACCCACAGGTTAACGGTCTGCGGCCTGACCTATCTGCGCCAGCTCGACGGCAGCATCGACCCGGTGAAGGCGGGGTATACCGGGCTGTAGACGGGCTGCCCTGAAGGCCGGCGGTCCGGACCAATTTGATCCCCGAGGGACCGCTGGGCCCCTGTTCGCAGGGGATTGGACGCCTGACAGGCCAATCCGCGCCTCAATGCCGGGCTGTCCCGTAAGCTTGTGGGGCCTCCAGGTCCGCCGATCTCCACCATATCTGGCATAATTCCCCCGCCCGACCCGCAAATGCTTGGCCGGGCCGGGGGGATGTGGTAGATCGCGCTCGCCGCTTCCGATCGCCACACCAGACCCCCGTAGCCCGCCAAAAGGCTGCGGCGGTGGAGATATTCCACGATGACGTCAGCCAAGACCGCCAACGCGCCCGATTCGTTTTTCACCGCCTCGCTCGAGCAGGCCGACCCGGAAATCGCCGCCGCCATCAAAGGTGAGCTCGGCCGGCAGCGCCACGAGGTCGAACTGATCGCCTCCGAGAACATCGTCAGCCGGGCCGTGCTGGAAGCGCAGGGTTCGGTGATGACCAACAAGTACGCGGAAGGTTATCCGGGCGCGCGCTACTACGGCGGTTGTGAGTGGGTGGACGTCGCTGAGAACCTTGCGATCGACCGCGCCAAGAAGCTGTTCGGCGCCAACTTCGCCAATGTGCAACCGAACTCCGGCAGCCAGATGAACCAGGCGGTGTTCCTGGCGCTGCTGCAGCCCGGCGACACCTTCATGGGCCTCGATCTTGCGGCCGGCGGCCATCTCACCCACGGCTCGCCCGTCAACATGAGCGGCAAGTGGTTCAAGGCCGCGCACTACACGGTGCGCCGCGAGGACCAGATCATCGACATGGACGCGGTCGCCAAGCAGGCCGAAGAAGTGAAGCCGAAGCTGATCGTCGCGGGTGGCTCGGCCTATTCGCGCGCCTGGGACTTCAAGCGCTTCCGCGAGATCGCGGATAGCGTCGGCGCGTACCTGCTGGTCGATATGGCGCATTTCGCGGGCCTCGTTGCCGGCGGCGTGCATGCATCGCCCGTGCCGTACGCTCACGTCACCACGACCACCACGCACAAGTCGCTGCGCGGTCCGCGTGGCGGCCTGATGCTGTGGAATGACGAGGCGCTGACCAAGAAGTTCAACTCGGCGATCTTCCCGGGCCTGCAGGGTGGCCCCTTGATGCATGTGATTGCGGCCAAGGCGGTCGCTTTCGGCGAGGCGCTGCGTCCGGACTTCAAGGTCTATGCGAAGAACGTGGTCGAGAACGCCAAGGCGCTGGCCGAGGCGATGAAGAGCCATGGTTTCGATATTGTCTCCGGCGGCACCGATAACCATCTGATGCTCGTTGACCTCCGGCCGAAAGGCCTGAAGGGCAACGCCTCGGAAAAGGCGCTGGTCCGCGCTGCCATCACCTGCAACAAGAACGGTATTCCCTTCGACCCCGAGTCCCCGTTTGTCACCTCCGGCATTCGTCTGGGCACGCCGGCGGCGACGACCCGCGGCTTCGGCGTCGCTGAATTCCAGCAGGTCGGCGGCATGATCGCCGAGGTCCTCAATGCGATCGCGCAGTCCGCCGACGGCAAGGCGCCGCTGGTGGAAGCCGCGATCAAGGAACGGGTCAAGGCGCTCACCGACCGGTTCCCGATCTATCAGTAAGGCCAAGACAACGGGTTAAGGTCAACGGATGCGCTGCCCGAACTGCAACAGTCTCGATACGCAGGTGAAGGACTCGCGTCCGACCGAGGACTCGTCCGTGATCCGCAGGCGGCGCGTGTGCGTCGCCTGCAATTTCCGCTTCACCACCTTCGAGCGCGTGCAGTTGCGCGAGCTCACGGTGATCAAGCGCAACGGCCGCCGCGTGCCGTTCGACCGCGACAAGCTGATGCGCTCGGTGCAGATATCGCTTCGCAAGCGCCAGGTCGAGCCTGAGCGGGTCGAGAAGATGGTCTCCACCATCGTGCGCGAGCTCGAGACCGGGGGCGAGGCCGAGATCTCTTCCGAGGTGATCGGCGAGACCGTGATGGAGCATCTGCGCACGCTCGACGACGTTGCTTATGTGCGCTTCGCCTCCGTCTATCGCAATTTCCGCGAGGCCAAGGATTTCGCCGACGTGCTCGGCGAGCTCTCCGGTGAGGAGGAAGCGCGGCTCGCCGCGATCCGCAAATGATCTTCCGTATCCTGGAGGATCAGTTCGCCGCGAGGATCCGGGAGTCCAAGGACGCCGATCGCCGCTTCATGCAGCTGGCGCTGGCGCTCGGCCGGCGCGGGCAGGGGCGCACCTGGCCAAATCCGGCCGTGGGCGCCGTTGTCGTCAAGGACGGTGTCATCGTCGGCCGCGGCTGGACGCAAGCCGGCGGACGGCCGCATGCGGAGCCTGAAGCATTGCGGCGCGCAGGCGAGGCGGCGCGCGGTGCCACGCTCTACGTCACGCTCGAACCATGCTCGCATTTCGGCAAGTCGCCGCCTTGCGCCGATGCGGTGATCGCGGCCGGCATCAAGCGCGTGGTGGCGGCGATCGAGGATCCCAATCCTGATGTGGCGGGGCAGGGCCAAGCGCGGTTGCGTGCTGCCGGCATCACGGTGGATGTAGGTCTATGCGCCCCAGAGGCTGCGTTCGACCACGCGGGACATTTCCGCCGGATCAGGGACAAGCGTCCGCATGTGATCCTGAAGCTCGCGGTCTCTCCCGACGGCAAGATTGGGGCTGAAGGCGGCAAGCCGCTGGCGATCACCGGCGAAGCCGTGCGCGACCGCGTGCATCTGTTGCGCGCGCAGAGCGACGCCATCCTGGTCGGGATCGGCACGGTGCTGGCGGACGATCCGCAGCTCAATTGCCGCCTGCCGGGCATGGCGGCGCGCTCGCCGGTGCGCGTGGTGCTCGACCAGAGCCTGCGTATTCCGGCTTCGAGCCGGCTGGTGCGCTCCGCGCGCGAGACGCCCCTTTGGGTGATTGCGTCCGAGCTTGCGGAAGCGGCCGCTGCGACCCGGCTGGGCGCGGCCGGCGCGCAAATCATGCGCATGCCGTCGAATGGTGCAGCCGGGCTCGATCTTCCGGCCGTGCTGCATGCATTGGCCGACAAGGGCATCACGCGGCTGATGGTTGAGGGCGGCAGCCATGTCGCGGCCTCGTTCGTGGCCGCCGACCTCGTCGACGAGATCTGGCTGTTCCGCGGGGCGGAAGAGGTGGGCCCTGATGGCGTCGATGCGCTCGATGCATTGCCCCTGTCGAAAATCACGCAGTCGCCGGCCTACAAGGTTCATGCTAGCGAGACATTCGGCCCCGATACTCTCACCATCTACGAGCGCGCGTAACATGTTCACCGGCATTGTCACCGATATCGGCGAGATCGTCAGCTTCACGCCAACGGCGCAGGGCCAGCTGCACCGCCTGCGCATCGCGTGCAGCTACGATCAGAGCACCATCGCCGATGGGGCCTCGATCGCGTGCAACGGCGTCTGCCTGACGGTCGTCGCCTCCGGCGTCGCAGGCGGCAAAACCTGGTTCGAGGTCGATACCGCTGCCGAGACGCTGGCACTCACGACGGCCAAGTCCTGGAAGCTGGGCACGCGGCTCAACCTCGAGCGTGCTCTCAAGATCGGTGATGAACTCGGTGGCCATATCGTCGCCGGCCATGCCGACGGCATCGCCACCATCGTCAGCCGCGAGGACCTGCCCGAGATGGCGCGGTTCAAGCTCTCGACCACGCGCGAGCTGGCGAGGTTCATCGCCACGAAAGGCTCGATCACGCTCGACGGCGTCTCACTGACGATCAATACGGTTGAGGATGTGACCTTTTCGGTCCTGATCATCCCGCATACGCTTGATGTGACCACGATCGGTGGCTGGAAGGCGGGCAGTGAGGTCAATATCGAGGTCGATCTGATGGCGCGCTATGCGGCGCGGCTGACGGAAATGACGGTTTAAAACTTGGCTTCCACGCCCGCGGCGACTACATAACGCGCCTACCCAGTAAACGGATTGAGACGATGGCAGACGCGCGGCGCGCACCCCTGAAGGACCAGACCGACATTTCCGGCGCGCGTGCGCTCGTCGTCGAGGCAAGGTTCTATGACGATCTCCAGGACGCACTGTTGGACGGCGCTGTCGCCGAGCTGAAAGCGGCCGGGCTGACGCATGACGTCATCACGGTTCCCGGAGCGCTGGAGATTCCGGCGGCGGTGGCGATCGCGGTCGACGCAGCCGCGGCGAACGGCAAGCCCTATGATGCGGTGATCGCGCTCGGCTGCGTCATCCGCGGCGACACCATTCATTTCGAGATCGTCTCGCAGGAATCCTCCCGCGCGCTGATGGACCTCGCCGTGGCGCGCAAGCTGCCGCTCGGCAACGGCATCCTTACCGTCAACAACGAGGACCAAGCCTGGGCGCGGGCGCGCTCAAGCGAGCTCAACAAGGGCGGCGATGCCGCGCGCGCCGCGCTTGCGATGCTGCGCATCAAGCGCCGCCTGGCCCGGACCTGAGCCATGTCTGATCCAAAGAAACCGGGCGCTCCCGAGAAGAAGGCGAACCGGCGCGGCGCGGCGCGGCTCGCGGCCGTCCAGGCGCTGTACCAGATGGATATCGCCGGCGCGGGCATCAACGACATCTTTGCCGAGTTCGAAAGCCACTGGCTCGGCAACGAGGTCGAGGGCGACACCTATTTGCCGGCGGAAGCCGCGTTCTTCCGCGACGTCGTCTCCGGCGTTGTGCGCGACCAGAAAAAGCTCGATCCGCTGATCGACGAAGCGCTGTCGAAGGGCTGGCCGTTGAAGCGGATCGAAGCGATCCTGCGCGCCGTGCTGCGGGCAGGGGCCTATGAGCTCCAGCATCGCAAGGACGTGCCGGGCCGCGTCGTGGTGTCCGAATATGTCGACGTTGCCAACGCCTTCGTCGACCGCGAGGAGACCGGCATGGTCAACGCCGTGCTCGACCAGATCGGCCGCCAGTTTCGCGGTGACGAGTTCGGGCGGGGGTAGTTTATCCGCGAGGGCGGTGAAGTCATGCAATGCTGCTGCCCCATGCTGCGCTGTCATCACCCGCGAAAGCGGGTGATCCAGTACGCCGCGGCCCATCGGTTTCACACGACTGTCTCTGGAATACTGGATCGCCCGGTCCTAGTGCGCAATTGCGCACTGGCCGGGCGATGACAGCGGAGAGTAAGGCCGACATCGATGACCGCTCCGACCAATCTTTCCGGCGAAGACTCCCTCATCGCGCGCTACTTCAAGCCGCTGGCAACCGATCCAGGCGCCTTCGGGCTGGTCGACGATGCCGCGGTCCTGTCCGCGTCCGGCGAGGACATCGTCGTCACCACGGACGCCGTGGTTGAGGGCGTGCATTATCTTGCCTCCGATCCCCCAGATACCGTGGCGCGCAAGGCGTTGCGGGTGAACCTGTCCGATCTCGCCGCGAAGGGCGCGGCTCCGGCCGGCTTCGTGCTGACGCTGGCGTTGCGCAGCAAGGAGGATGCCTGGCTCAGGCCGTTCGCGGATGCACTCGGTGAGGACGCAAAGACTTTCGCCTGTCCGCTGCTCGGCGGCGACACGGTGTCGACGCCGGGGCCGCAGATGATTTCGATCACCGCCTTCGGCCGGGTGCCGAAGGGGCGGATGGTCGGCCGTACCGGCGCGCGGCCGGGCGATATTGTCCTGGTGACGGGCACGATCGGCGATGCCGCGCTCGGACTCGACGTGCTGACCGGCGGCGCAGCGGCTACGGCGCTCGCGTCCGATATCGCCGCAAAAGACGCTCTCATCTCGCGCTATCGGATCCCGCAGCCGCGCAACATGCTGGCGCAGGCCGTGCGCGACCATGCAACGGCCGCGATGGACGTCTCCGATGGGCTCGCCGGCGATCTGACCAAACTCTGTGCTGCATCCGGCGTCTCGGCCATTGTCAATGTGGAGACTGTGCCACTCTCCGCCGCGGCGGCGGGCCTGATCGTGCGCAAGGCCATTTGCGTTGAGACGCTGCTTGCCGGGGGCGACGATTACGAGGTGCTGTGTACGGTCCCGCCTGCACAGAGCGATGCGCTGATTGCCGCGGGTCGGGCGGCAGGTCTGGCCGTCACGGCGATCGGCACCATCGTCGCCGGCCACGAGCGGCCACGCTTCCTGGACGGGCAGGGGCAGGAGCTCGCCTTGAAGCGGCTGTCCTATAGCCATTTCTGAAGCCAGCTTGCCTTCGACCCTGACTGTCCCTGATACCTGACGGCGCAACCCTCGCGACAGCCAAACGCTGTATCCGTATCCATTGATGCAAAACCAGCCAATGGATTTGATTCGATGACGGCCATCGTCGCAGGTTCGAGCGAGGCGCCGGCAGCCGCCGCGCGCGAATGCGGAGGCTGCACGCTCTGCTGCAAAGTGTACAATGTGGTCGCATTCGGCAAGCCCGCCGGCAAATGGTGCTCGCATTGCCGGCCCGGCCGGGGCTGCACGATCCACGACCATCTGCCCAGCGAGTGCGCGGCGTTCGATTGTCTCTGGAAAACCATGCCGGCGCTGCCCATGCACTGGAAGCCCGATCTGGCGAAGATGGTGCTTACCGTGCATCCCCAGACAAACAATATCCAGGTCGTAGTCGATCCCGGCCTGCCGTCGGCCTGGACCCGGCAGCCTTATCACGGCCAGTTGCGGTTGCTGTCGAAGAGCAACATGGCAAAAGGCCATCTGGTGATCGTGTTCGTCAGCGAACTGGCGACGCTGATCCTGCCTGACCAGGATGTCCCGCTTGGCGTCCTCACGCTCGACCAGGTCGTTTCGGTGTCACTGGAAACCAGTGCGAGCGGCAGCGTCTACGAGGTCAAGATCTTCAACCGGCGCACAACGGCCGGCGGACAGACCCTGGAATTGGCCTCTTCCTCCCGGCATGCCGTGAGGGCGGCGGCTTGAGGCAGCCGAGGCCGTCCCCTCGGGATTAGGTCTAAATACCTGCCGAGATCGGCTTTTTCGGCCTGATCCGGCGTTGCACCCTCAATTTGATTTTGGCAAGCTTGCGAACGACTGGAGCCGCCTCTTCGGGAAAGGGGCGGCTTTGTTCAAAATCAAGGCGCTGCACCGCGAGACGGACAACAAAGGCGCTGGGGATACATCAAGGATCTGAGGCAAAAAATCACATGACAGCATTATGGTTGATAGTGCTCTGCGGAGTGCTTTCCGTCGTCTACGCGATTTGGGCGACGTCTTCGGTGTTGGGCGCGGATGCGGGGTCGCCGCGCATGCAGGAAATTGCAGGAGCGGTGCGCGAGGGCGCACAGGCTTATCTGCGCCGGCAATACACCACGATCGGTATCGTCGGCATCGTCATCTTCGTGCTGCTTGCCTATTTCCTCGGGCTCTATGTCGCGATCGGTTTCGCCATCGGCGCCATCCTGTCGGGGGCGGCCGGCTTCATCGGCATGAACGTCTCGGTCCGTGCCAATGTGCGCACCGCCCAGGCCGCGACGACCTCGCTCGCCGGCGGCCTCGAACTCGCCTTCAAGGCGGGCGCGATCACCGGCCTGCTGGTGGCCGGTCTCGCCCTGTTGGGCGTGACGCTCTATTTCGGCTTCCTGGTCCACTCGCTGAATCTCCCGCCCGATAGCCGCACCGTGGTCGACGCCATGGTGGCGCTCGGCTTCGGCGCCTCGCTGATCTCGATCTTCGCCCGTCTCGGCGGCGGCATCTTCACCAAGGGTGCCGATGTTGGCGGCGACCTCGTCGGCAAGGTCGAAGCGGGCATCCCGGAGGACGATCCGCGCAACCCGGCGACGATTGCCGATAACGTCGGCGACAACGTCGGTGACTGCGCCGGCATGGCGGCCGACCTGTTCGAGACCTACGCGGTGACGGCGGTCGCCACCATGGTGCTGGCGGCGATCTTCTTCGCCAAGACGCCGATCCTCGCCAACATGATGACGCTGCCGCTCGCCATCGGCGGCATCTGCATCATCACCTCGATCATCGGCACGTTCTTCGTGAAGCTCGGGCCGAGCCAGTCGATCATGGGCGCCCTCTATAAAGGCCTGATCGCAACCGGCATTCTGTCGCTGATCGGCATTGCCGTGGTGATCTACTACCTGATCGGCTTCGGCAAGCTCGAGGGCGTCGACTACACCGGCATGGCGCTGTTCGAATGCGGCGTGGTCGGCCTCGTCGTTACCGCGCTGATCATCTGGATCACCGAATACTACACCGGCACCGACTATCGTCCGGTGAAGTCGATCGCCCAGGCCTCGGTGACCGGCCACGGCACCAACGTGATCCAGGGACTTGCCGTCTCGATGGAGGCGACGGCGCTGCCCGCGATCGTCATCATCGCCGGCATCCTGATCACCTACAGCCTTGCCGGCCTGTTCGGCATCGCGATCGCGACCGCCACCATGCTGGCGCTGGCCGGCATGATCGTGGCGCTCGACGCGTTCGGTCCGGTGACCGACAACGCCGGCGGCATCGCCGAAATGGCGGGCCTGCCGAAGGAAGTACGCAAGTCGACCGACGCGCTCGACGCGGTCGGCAACACCACCAAGGCGGTGACGAAGGGATACGCGATCGGCTCCGCCGGTCTCGGTGCCCTCGTGCTGTTCGCGGCCTACAACCAGGACCTCAAGTTCTTCGTTGGAGACAGCGCGCATCACGCCTACTTCGCCGGCGTCAATCCGGACTTCTCGCTGAACAATCCCTACGTCGTGGTGGGCCTGCTGTTCGGCGGTCTCTTGCCGTACCTGTTCGGTGCGATGGGTATGACCGCGGTGGGCCGTGCGGCCGGCGCGATCGTCGAGGAGGTCCGGCGTCAGTTCCGCGAGAAGCCGGGCATCATGCAGGGCACCGACAAGCCCGACTACGGCAAGGCGGTCGACCTGCTCACGCGAGCGGCGATCAAGGAGATGATCATCCCCTCGCTGCTGCCGGTGCTGTCGCCGATCGTCGTCTACTTCGTGATCTACGCGATCGCGGGCGGAGGCGTTGCCGGCAAGTCGGCGGCGTTCTCCGCTGTCGGCGCCATGCTGCTCGGCGTGATCGTGACGGGCCTGTTCGTCGCGATCTCCATGACCTCGGGCGGCGGCGCCTGGGACAACGCCAAGAAGTACATCGAGGACGGCCACTTCGGCGGCAAGGGCAGTGATGCCCACAAGTCCGCGGTGACCGGCGACACCGTCGGTGATCCCTACAAGGATACGGCGGGCCCCGCGGTGAATCCGATGATCAAGATCACCAACATCGTGGCGTTGCTGCTGCTGGCGATTCTGGCACACTGAGTCGGCGCAAACGACACAAGACAAGACCCCGCGGCGTAAGCCGCGGGGTCTTCGTTTGGTAGACCGCAGACTCTCGCCGCGTCATTGCGAGGAGCTCTTGCGACGAAGCAACCCAGGGTCTTTCCGCTGTAGCAGTCTGGATTGCTTCGCTTCGCTCGCAATGAGGGGAGCGGCGCCTACTGCACGTCCATCTGCAAGCCTTCCTTCTGGATGATGCCGGCGAATTTCTTCGTCTCGGCGTCCACGAACTCGGCGAATTGCTGTGGCGTGCCGTAATCGGCGCGGGCGCCCATGGCGGAGATCTGCTTCTTGATGTCGTCGCGCTCCAGCATCGCCTTGACCTGGAGATTGAGCGCCTCGAGCACCGGGGCAGGGACGCCCTTCGGCAGGAACACCGAGAACCAGGACGACACGTCGAAATTCGCAAGCTCCGGCGCGCTCTCGCGCATGGTCGGCAGGTTCGGTGCGAGCTCGCTGCGCTCGGTGGTGGTGACGCAGAGGCCGTTGAGCGTGCCGTTCTGCACCTGCGGCAAGCTCGGGTAGAGATTGTCGAACAGGATCTGGATGTCGCCGGCGAGCGCGGCCTGGAGCGCGGGGCCGGCACCGCGGAACGGGATGTGCGTCATCTTCAGCCCGGTGAGCTGGAGAAACCAGGCGCCGGTGAGGTGCGGGCTCTGGCCGACGCCTGATGAGGCGTAGCTCAGCTTGTCCGGATTGGCTTTCAGATAGGCGATCAGTTCGGCGACGGACTTGATGCCGGTCTTCGGATGCGCCGACACGATGTTCGGGATCCGGATCATGTTGGTCACAGGCTGGAGCTGGTCCGGCTTGTAGGTGAGGTTCTTGAAGATGCTGTAGGCGATCGCGTTCGGACCGGGATTGCCGATCAGGATGGTGTGGCCGTCGGCCTTGGAGCGAACGACCTCGGCGGTGCCGATCGTTCCGCCGCCACCCGAGCGGTTCTCCACGACCGCAGTCTGGCCCCAGGCGGACTGCAGATGGGCAGCAAGCAGGCGGCCCATCACATCCGTCGAGCCGCCGGCTGCGGCCGGCACGATGATGCGGATGTTCTCGGTCGGCTTCCAGTCCGCAAGGCTCGATCGCGGCAGGATGGCTGCAGCCGACAGACCAGCGGCACCGGCGAGCAGGCGACGGCGGGACAAACTTTTGTTGGGCACGAATCCACTCCCGGCTTTGTTTTGCAGAGAGCGTAGGGAACCGAGCGTGCAACGGCAAGTCGCACACGCCCGCACGTGTTGCGCAAAGAGCGGCGCGACGCCGCAGGCTGAAGACTCAGTTAAAGCTGAGCAGCTTGAACAGCGGCGCGAGGTAGCTCATCTCCTGACCCGACGTCGGCGTGGTGCGGCTGATGGAGTCGAAGATCTTGCCGTCCTGCAGGCCGTAATTCGCAAGCCGGCGCACACGCCGGTTCTTGTCGAAATAGATCGCGATCACGCGCTGGTCGACCACCTTCTGATTCATAAACGCAACCATGCGCTCGGAGCGCTGCGAAATGTAATAGAACACCTCGCCGTCCAGCGTCGCGACGGTGGAGGGCGTGCCCATCACGATCAGCACCTGATCCTGGCTCGCGCCGATCGGAATCTGCTCCAGCGCGCCGGGCGGCAGGATGTAGCCCTTCTGGAACTGCTCGCCGGCGCAGCCTGCAAGGGCAGCACCGACCAGGGTCACGGCCGCGAGCATGCGCAGGCCGCGCCAAGCCGCATGAAGGCCGCGCCGCCGAGTTGCGCGCAGGCTGGTCTGGTTCGTTATGGTCATAGCGGAACTGATTCCGTCCCCTTGCGTCGCGCGAGGCGCTGAAGTACCGGGCGGAGGCTCTGAATGCAACTCGCGCGCGCCCGCTTGCGGAAATCACAATGCTTTGGCCGTTCAATCACTTCAGGAAACCCCGGCTAGCCCCGGCCGGCACCATTGAGGCCATCTATGGCATGATCGTGACGCAGGCGCGAGAACCCATATTTTACCGGGAGTTGGGCGTACCGGATACGGTTAATGGGCGTTTCGATCTGTTGCTCCTGCACCTCTGGCTGTTGCTGCGGCGGCTGCGGACGGTTCAAGGCGGGGCTGGGCTGTCGCAAGCGCTGTTCGACCGCTTCTGCGAGGACATGGACGACAATCTGCGCGAGATGGGCGTGGGCGACCAGACAGTCCCGAAACGGATGCGGGCGTTCGGCGAGGCCTTTTACGGCCGCGTCCAGGCCTACGACCAGGCCATCGATAAAGGCACTGAGGCGCTGGCGCAGGCGATCTGCAAGAATATCTTGAATGGGGCAGGGATGGATCACGCACAGCGGCTGGCCGTCTATGCAGAGGCCGCGAATGCGGATCTCGACCGGACCGGCGATCCGGCGCTGCTGCTCGGATCCTTCAAATTTCCCGCACAGCTTCGGGAGGGCGAGACGTCATGAATCGACCGATGACCGGATCCCAACCCGATCCCTGGCGCTCGCCCGTGGCGGTAGCGCAGATTCCCGATACCGGCCTGCACCGCGCGCTTGAAGCATCGGGGGCCGAGCGCCAGGCCATGGCCGATCTCGCGGGCCTACGCGACATCCTGTCGGCCCATGCCGACTTCGACGTCGTGCCGAAGAGCGGTGGCCGGGTCCAGGTCACCGGCCGCGTCCGGGCTAGGGTCGGCCAGATCTGCGTCGTCACGCTCGATCCGATCGAGAGCGAGATCGACGAGGAGGTCGACCTGACCTTTGCGCCCGAGGCCGAAACGCGGCGGCTGGAGGACCTGATCGAGCAAGGCCAGGACGGCGAGGACCCGCCGGAGGTCGCCGATCCCCCGGAGGCCATCGTCAACGGGATCATCGATCTCGGGCGGATCGCGACCGATGCGCTGTTCCTCGCGATCGATCCGTATCCTCGCAAGCCTGGCGCCGTGTTCGAAGCCGAAGTCATCGCGCCCGACCCCGAGGACCATCCGTTCGCAGCGCTGAAGGCGCTTCAGGACAACAAGCAGGGTAAGAAGAAGGGCAAATAGCTGGGCATTCCCCGTAAGACCGCTTTGCCAGGGGAGGCGAAGTGTTTACGGGGCTGGTTTCAGATATTTTATTATCTTCTTGATATATAATAGTTATTGCGAGTTTTGGCGGCCTGCCGCGGGATCGCCCTTAGTCCAAAAGGCTGGGGGCAAGAGGTTGTTTCGGGATAACAAAACGCTATTGTCCGCCCCGGTCCGGGTGCGGCGTGGCGCTTGGCCGGTCGCCATGTCCGTGGCGTACCCATTTTTTGCGGCCCGCTCATTCAAGACCGCACCAGACCAGGTTTCCGGGACTTCTATGCCAAGCAAGGTTCGCATCGCGCTGGACGCCATGGGGGGCGATGACGGTGCTGCCGTGGTCATTCCAGGCGCCGCCATCTCGCTTCGGAGGCACCGCGATACCGAATTCCTGCTGGTCGGGGACCGCGCCAAGATCGAGCCCGAGCTCGACCGGCACCCCGAGCTCAAGGCCGCTGCGAAGATCATCCATACCGACGTCGCCGTCAGCGGCTCGGACAAGCCGAGTCAGGCCCTGCGGCGCGGCCGCAAGACGTCCTCGATGTGGCTTGCCATCGACGCTGTGAAAAAGGGCGAGGCCGACGTCGCGGTCTCCGCCGGCAATACCGGCGCGCTGATGGCGATGGCCCGGTTCCATCTACGCACGCTGCCGGGCATTGACCGTCCGGCCATCAGCGCGATCTGGCCGACCCGGCGCGGCGAGTCCGTCGTGCTCGATCTCGGCGCCACCATCGGCGGCGATGCGCGCCATCTGGTTGCGCTTGCGATCATGGGCGCGGCCATGATGAGCGTGGTGTTCGACAAGAAACGCCCCACCGTCGGCCTGCTCAACATCGGTACCGAGGAAATCAAGGGACATGAGGAGATCCGCGAGGCCGGCGAAATCCTGCGCGCGATGAACCTGCCCGAACTCGAATATATCGGCTTCGTCGAGGGCGACGGCATCGGCAAGGGCGTGGCCGATGTGATCGTGACCGAAGGGTATAGCGGCAACATCGCGCTCAAGGCTGCCGAAGGAACCGCGCGTCAGATGGCGGACTTACTCCGCAACGAAATCCAGCGCAGCTGGCTGTCCAAGGTCGGTTATGTCTTTGCCCGCAAGGCCTTCCAGGCCCTCCGTGACAAGATGGATCCGAACAAGTCGAACGGCGGCGTGTTGCTGGGACTTAACGGGCTTGTCGTCAAAAGCCACGGCGGAATCAACGCCGAAGGCTTTGCCTATGCGATCGATGTTGGCTATGAGATGGCTCACTACGATCTCCTGAACAAGATCAATCAGATGCTCAACCGCGAGGGTGGTGCACTCAATTCCGTGCAATCCGCGCAGGAGGCTGTTTCGTGACTCAAATTCGTTCGGTCGTGCTCGGCTGCGGCTCTTACCTGCCGGAGCAGGTGGTGACCAACGCCCAATTGGCGGCGCGTATCGACACGTCCGACGAGTGGATCGTGCAGCGAACCGGCATTCGCGAACGGCACATTGCCTCCGAAGGCGAATTCACCTCCCATCTGGCGATCAAGGCGGCGCAGGCCGCGCTCTCGGACGCCGGCGTGGACGCGCAGTCGATCGAACTGATCGTGCTGGCGACCTCGACGCCGGACAACACCTTTCCAGCGACCGCAGTCGCCGTGCAGAATGCGCTCGGCATCAATCACGGCGCGGCGTTCGATCTCCAGGCGGTGTGCTCCGGCTTCGTGTTCGCGCTCGCAACCGCCGACAATTTCCTGCGCACCGGCGCCTACAAGCGCGCGCTGGTGATCGGGGCCGAGACCTTCTCGCGCATCCTCGACTGGAACGACCGCGGCACCTGCGTGCTGTTCGGCGACGGCGCGGGCGCGGTCGTGCTGGAGGCGCAGGAGCAGCCGGGCAATGCCGCGACCGACCGCGGCGTCGTCACCACGCATCTGCGCTCCGACGGCCGGCACAAGGCAAAGCTGTTCGTCGATGGCGGGCCGTCCTCGACCCAGACCGTCGGCCATCTGCGCATGGAGGGCCGGGAGGTCTTCAAGCATGCGGTCGGCATGATCACCGACGTGATCGTCGATGCCTTCCAGGCGACCGGCCTCAATGCCGACAGCATCGACTGGTTCGTGCCGCACCAAGCCAACAAGCGAATCATCGACGCATCCGCCCACAAGCTCCATATCGCGCCGGAGAAGGTGGTGCTGACGGTCGACCGTCATGGCAACACCTCGGCCGCCTCGATCCCGCTGGCGCTGGCCGTGGCGCGCAAGGACGGCCGCATCAAGCGCGGCGACATGGTTCTGCTGGAAGCCATGGGCGGCGGCTTCACCTGGGGCTCCGCGCTGGTGCGGTGGTAAAGCCACATCAGATAAAATTTTGCCGGAATTAGCTCGGATTATCGATGCGTCTGCATTGATGAGCGCTGTTGACCGCCGTATCGTAAGCTCATAATTTCAGACAACAATTGTTCGCCGTGATGTGGGGCAGGGCGATGACCGAGACCAGCAAAACCGTAACGCGAGTTGATCTGTGCGAAGCCGTCTACCAAAAGGTGGGCCTGTCGCGCACGGAATCGTCCGCCTTCGTGGAACTCGTGCTGAAGGAGATCACCGACTGCCTTGAGAAGGGCGAGACGGTGAAGCTGTCCTCGTTCGGGTCCTTCATGGTCCGCAAGAAGGGCCAGCGCATCGGCCGCAACCCGAAGACTGGCACCGAGGTGCCGATCTCGCCGCGGCGGGTGATGGTGTTCAAGCCCTCGGCGATCCTGAAGCAGCGGATCAACGCGCAGCACCGCACCAATGGTGACGCCACCAAGGCTCCTCAAGAGGCCTAACAGCCCTCCGGAAAGGATTGGCATTTGGACAAGGCGCCGGACGCGTTCCGAACCATCAGCGAAGTAGCGCAGGAGCTCGACATTCCGCAGCACGTGCTGCGGTTCTGGGAGACCCGCTTCTCGCAGATCAAGCCGATGAAGCGCAGCGGCGGCCGTCGCTATTACCGCCCCGACGACGTCGACCTGCTCAAGGGCATCCGCAGGCTGCTCTACGGGGAGGGCTATACCATCCGCGGGGTGCAGCGGATCCTGAAGGAGCACGGCGTCAAATCGGTGCAGGGCCTGGCCGACGGCGCGGCTGCGGCCTCGTTCGGGGCGATCGAGGACGCCATCGGCGCCAGCCTGATGGAGCCTGAGGACGAAGCCCCCATCAAGGGCGTCACTGACACCGACGATGACGACTACCAGGGCGACGAAGAGGAAGGCATCGACTTCCGCTTCACGGAGGTCGACGACGAGGAGATCCTCACCACCTTCCGCAAGGGCGGCGCTGCCGCCGCGCCCGCCGGCCCCAGCGCGCTGGATCGGGAACGGCTCGGACGGGTGCTCGCCGACCTCGTCGCCTGCAAGGAGATGCTGGATCAAGCGCTGAAGGACGGGTAGGGCTGCATTCGGCCCGGCTCTGCCGGTGGTTCCGATGACGATCGGCTCCGAGCCGGTCTCGAGGGCCATCAAAATGGTGCGGCTCGCCTTGCGCATCGCGCCGATCCTAGCTAATGGAACGACGTTCGGAGCGTGGCGCAGCCCGGTTAGCGCACTAGTCTGGGAGACTAGGGGTCGGAGGTTCAAATCCTCTCGCTCCGACCATTTTTTCAGATCATTTGTCGGGTGGATTGACGGTCAGTGCGGAGCCCGCGTCAGCCAGTGCCGCATGCGTGGCGGTCAGGGCGAGGGTCCATCGCCAGCTACCTCAAATACCCCACCACCATCCTCGTCGTCTCCTCCACCAGCACCTTCACCATCTTCTCCGGCAACACCTCTGCCTGGTTCAGCACCACATTGTGCGCCACGGCTTCGATTGTGCTGACGCAGATGAAGGTTGCGATGTCGAGATCGATCTTGCGCAGTTCCTTGCAATGCTTCTCGAAATAGGCGCGCACCAGGCTGTGGACCTCGCGGATGAAGGCTTCGCTGTCGAGCTTTCCGGCGCGGGGGATCTGCTCGGCGAGGACGCGCTGCAGTTTCGGGTTGATGCGGTGGGTTTCGATCGCGACGCTGACGAGGCGGCGCACGGCTTTCTCGATCGGCATGTCCGCGATTTCGCGGAGTGTGGTGCGGACGATGGCCATGATCTCCTCCTGGTGGCGGTGGATCACGGCGGCGACGAGCGCCTCCTTGCCCGGAAAATATTGATAGAGCGAGCCGACGCTGACGCCGGCGACCTCGGCGATGCGGTTGGTGCTCGTCTTTTCAAAACCCTCCCGGACCAGAATGCGAGCAGTCGCCTCGATCAGCGCGTCGACCGTGGCGCGGGATCGTTCCTGCGAGGCATTTTTCCGAGGTGTTGTAGGCGGTTTGCTGGCCACGGCCTTGTGATCTAATGCGAGTAGGAAAAGCGAGTGAATGCTCGCATTATATTGGCAAGTGGCGACGGATCGGCAAGCCTCTTTGTCGCCGTGTCCAAGGAGCCGGATGGGGATGTGGCCATGAGCGTTGCCAGGATCGTGTCGGCCCTGCAGTTTTGCCCGGGCAGCTGCATCTTCGGTCCACCGGCCCGGCACGATCCTGCGCCGAGCTTGCAGAGCCAAGTCTTCAACCTGCTGCTCCGGTTGCTTCCCTACAAGCAGCAGCTTGGGTCGGCCGAGGCCGTGCAGGCTCATGTGCAGAGGCTTGCCTTGCAGCCGGCCTCGTTCGAGCCGGTGGGGCTCGGCCGCGGCGTCGAGGCGATCCTGACCAAGATGGGTGGTTGGCCGGTCTATTACACCGCGCCGTCCTCGGGGCATGAGGGCTGCAACCACGTCATGTTCCTGCATGGCGGCGGCTACATCAACGAGATCGCGCCGGCGCATTGGCGCTTTGTCGGCCAGATGACGCGCAAGGCCGGAATCGTCTGCGTCGTGCCGATCTATCCGCTTGCGCCGCGCGCCACCGCCAAAGAGGTCGTGCCAAAGACGGCTGAGCTGTTGCGCATGCTGCTGGAGGACGCAGGGTCTGCAAAGGTCACGGTGGTCGGCAACTCGGCCGGCGCGGGTCTCGCGCTTGCTGCGTGCCAATGGCTGCGCGATCACGGCCATCGGCAGCCGAGCAGGCTGGTATTGATTTCGCCCGGGGTTGACGCGTCTGTGAGCCGCCCTGAGCAAGCGGATCTTGCAGCGCGCGATCCGATCCAGGACATTCCCGGGATTGTCGAAGCGGGAAGGCTCTATGCCGGCGAGCTTGATGTCGGCCATCCCTTCGTCAGCCCGCTCAACGGTGCCTTTCGTTCGCTTGCGCCGATGACGATCTTCTCCGGCACGCGCGATCTGTTTTACCCTGACAGCGCCGATCTCGCCGTGCGCGCGCGGGCGGCAGGCGTGCCGGTCGAGCTGCATCTGTGGCGGGATCAGCCGCACAATTACGCGATGATGCCGACGCCGGAGGGCCGGCGCGCGCGTGCGATGATTTTGCGGGCGGTGGCTTGAACAGAGAACGTGACTGAAATCACAATGGGCGCCACGGGCGAGACGTTGGCGCAGGCAGACTTTGGTGCTGATCGTGTCGCACGGAAGGGCAAGAGCGGCCCCCGGGCGTTTCCTCGGTATCAGTAGTTTTGCGGGGTCCTAGGCATGGCCCTTGATCTCGTAATGACCCGGCACGCATTTGAAGCGCTCGAGGCGCCAGTTGGCGTGATAGATCGGGTGCTCGCCCATCCACTTTGCAAGCGGGGCCTGGGCACCGACCGCGCACGCCATCATCGACATATCGGGCGTCATGTTGCTGTCGGTCACGATTTCCTCGACACAGCTGCCCGAGGCAGCAGCGCCAAGCCGGCAGAGCACGGCAACGACGGTTATGAACATTCCAGTCACCTCATTGGTAGTTTCGACCACGAGGGGGATGCAAGCCGAGTGCCACAGCCTGTGCCTGATACGACACGCTGGCTGGGCCTGCTCGCCCCAGCGTCCCCATTTGACGATTCGGATTGTAAAAAAATTGCCCGTAAACCGAAGCCGGGGAACTACGGGGAACCCGCAGAGAAGAGAGCAGAGATGAGCGATTGTGGGGGCAGTGCCGCGTCAGCCGCCCTTCACAGCAACGGCCGAGCCGATAGGCTTTGCGGCGTGCGGAATACCCGTCAAAAGAGCGGGACCGTGACACGACAATGGAAACGCGAGGGCAGACGATGAAGGCACGACCATCCGGCGTGATCCCGCCGATGACGACCCCGTTCCGGAAAGATGGCGAGATCGACTATCGGCTCATAGCGCCGCAAGTCGACTGGATGATCGGCGCCGGCGCGCATGGCGTTGCCGCCGGCGGCTCGACCGGCGAGGGCCACACGCTCGACCACGAGGAATATCGCGATCTGATGGCGGCGACGGTGGAGGCGGTGAAGGGGCGCATTCCCGTCATCGCCGGCATCATCGTCGATTCCACGCGCGATGCGATCCGCCGCGGCAAGCTCGTGCGCGACATGAATGTCGCAGCGCTCCAGGTGACGCCGGTGCATTACCTGTTCAAGCCGGATGACGATGCGATGGTCGCGCATTTCCGCGCCATGGCCGACGAGACCGGCATGCCCATCATCATCTACAACGTAGTCCCGTGGTCGTATTTGTCGCCGGCGTTGCTGACGCGGATCATGGCCGAAGTACCGCTGGTCATCGGCGTGAAGCAGAGCGCGGGCGATCTCAAGCTGTTCGCGGATCTCATGATGATGGCGCCCGACAAGCTGATCTTCAGCGCGGTCGATGCCCTGATGTATCCCTCCTACACGCTGGGCGCCCATGGCTCGATCGCCGCGATCCTGACCGCCGCGCCGCACGCCTCCGTGGCGCTGTGGGATGCGGTGAAGGCAGGCGATCATCCGCGCGCGCTCGAATTGCACAAGAAGCTGCTGACGCTGTGGAACGCCATCATTGCCGACAATCTGCCGGCCTGTACGCGTTACGCGCAGACGCTCCAGGGCCTGCCCATGACCTATCCGCGCGCACCGATGCCGGAGGCGTCACCTGCGCAGCAGGCGGCGACTCGCAAGGCGCTGGAAGCGCTTGGCGCGCTCGACGGGCGGCAGATCGAGGCGGCCGAATAGTCCGCACGCCGAAATAACCGATGTGAACCGGCAGCGCCGATCCGCTTTTACCTGCGGGTGCGGCGCTGCTACATTTTGCGCGCGTCGCGCCAACGACGAAGAAACAGACCGACAAGGGGAGGGGCCGAAAGTCCCATGAAGGCATTTGCTGGAAAGATCGCCGTCATCACCGGTGGCGGCACGGGCATGGGGCGTGAGCTCGCCCGGCAGCTCGTTGCCGAGGGCTGCAACGTCGCGATGTGCGACGTCTCGGAAGCCGCCATGGCCGAAACCAAGCGACTGTGCGAGACCGAGAAGCTACCGCAGGGCCTGCGCGTCACGACGCATGTCGCCGACGTGTCGATCGAGGATCATCTCAAGCGTTTTCGCGACGAGCTCTCCGAGCAGCAGAAGGCGGACAAGATCCATCTGCTATTCAACAACGCCGGCATCGGCGGCGGTGGCAGCCTGTTCACCAACACGCGCGAGCAATGGGAGCGCACCTTCAACATCTGCTGGGGCGGGGTCTATCTCGGCGTCCGCACCTTCCTGCCGATGCTGGTTGCGGCGGACGAAGCCCACATCATCAACACCGCCAGCGTCAACGGCTTCTGGGCCTCGATCGGCATGAACCAGGCGCACACCGCCTACAGCTCGGCGAAGTTCGCCGTGAAAGGATTTACCGAAGCGCTGATCAACGATCTCCGTCTGCACGCGCCGCATGTCAAATGTTCGGTGGTGATGCCCGGCCATATCGGCACCTCGATCGTCTCCAACTCACGCAAGGTGCAGAGCGCCGACGGATCGGAGCGTCTCAACGCCGACGAAGTCGTTCTGACGCGCAAGCGGATGGTCGCCGCCGGGGTGCCAGATGCTGACAAAATGTCGGACGAGGACATTCAGGCGGTCTTCGCCGAGCGGGCCCGCAGCTTTCTCGAGGATGCGCCGACCACGGCCGCGCAAGCCGCCAAAATCATCCTTGACGGCGTGAAAGCCGAGCGGTGGCGCATCCTGGTGGGTGAAGACGCAAAGCGCCTCGACGAGCGCGTCCGCGCGACGCCGGAGCAGGTCTACGACCGCGCCTTCTACGAAAGCTTTACCCAGGAAGTCGGCTGGCGGCTTGGCTGAGACCGGCCGCGATCGCGCGCCTATATAGGAATGACGATCATCATCGCAAGAGGCGCGGCAGCCAGTTGTCTCGGCGTCGCGGTGATCTTTACCTTCTTATGACGAAGCGGAATGTCACGCATGCGGCGATATTCCCGCGTTCAAGCGATGGTGATCTCAAACATGCCTCATTTGAAGCAGGCCAGCTTGGTTGGCGAACCAAAATAGTCTAGTCAAACAGAGGTAACGCCACGATCGAGCGTAGCTCCGATGATACCCGCATGCCTCTCCGATGATTTCATCCTCTGCCCGGAGAGAGAGGATATCTCCGCTGAATTCACCCGGCTGCTCACCGCGGCCCAGGAGGGCGGCGCCACCATCGCCGAATGCCTGATGATCGCTCGCCAGCTGAAGCGCGGCGACGAGCAGTCCTGGCATCGCGAGTGGAAGAAGCTGGCGCAGGCCAACCGGCATCGGGCCGAGGCGGCCTTCGCCCAAGGACATCTGGTGACCGCGCAGCGCAACTGGCTGCGCGCCATGAACTACTACGGCGCGGCCGCGATGCCGCTCGATCCGGCCGACGAGCGACGCTGGGTTGCGGTGCTCGCGATGCAGGAATGCGCCCGCAATTACCTCTCGGCGCGCGCTCCGGCCGGCGAGGTCGTGACGATCCCGTGGGTCGAAGGACACGCGCTGCAGGGTTACTTCCTGCCCGCGCCCGCGACGAACGGTCGCGCGCCGACCGTGATCTGCATCGGCGAACCCGGACATCGCAAAGAGGAGTTCCTGGTCAAGCTCGCTCCGCATGCGCGCGAGCGGGGCTTTGCGATGCTGGCGCTCGATCTGCTCGGCGACGAGCGCGACGATTACGCCGACATGCTGTTGCAGCGAGGCGATCTCGAGAGCTCGATCGGCAGCGTGATGGATTACCTGGAGCTACGCAGCGACGTCGATTTCGATCGCGTCGCGATCGTGGCGGACGGGTGGGGCTCTTCGTTCGTGGCGCGTTCTGTATTGCAGGAGCCGCGCCTGGCCGCGGCTGTCTGCGACGGGGGCTTGTGGGACCTGCACGAGCGCTCGTTCTTTGCCAGCCGTTTTGCGATGAGCGATCTCAGCATCGTGCCGGTGCCGCATGCGCCGCTGATGGCCTCCAGTGCCGAATGTCCGGTGCTGATCACCATCGGCGAGGACGGCTGGCTCAAGGCCGACCGGGCGCAGCAGATCGTGCAGAAATCCCGGCTCGGCAGCTCGGACATCGTGCTGAAAGTGTTCACCGCCGAGGAGACTGGCGCCGCACAAGCGCATGCCGACAATCCCAGCCTTGCCAACGAATACATCTTCGACTGGCTCGAATCGCGACTCGGTGCCGCTGGCCGGCGGATCTGAGCGCGATCTGCGGCCCGGGAGACGGGACGCCTCAGAAGTCGAGGGATATCCTGACGCAGGCCTTTTCAAGCCGGGTCTTCAGCATCGCGAGCTTGGCGGTGAATTCGGTCAGCTCGTTCTCGTCGAACTCCTGGAAGACGAATTCGCGAATTGTCTTGTACTGCTCGTTGAGGCTGGCGATGTGCTTTTGAGTCTTCTCGACCAGCGACAGTCGCACCACGCGCGCGTCGGTCGGTGAGGGGCGGCGGCGCAGCAGTCCCTTCTTTTCGAGAAGCTTGGACTGTGTGGTGACGAACGACGGATCGACGTGGAGGAGTTTCGAGACCACGTTGACGGGAACGCCGTCGTCCTTGTCGAGGTCGGAAATCGCCATCAGGATCAGCCATTGCGGCCCGCTGATGCCCAGCGTTCTCGCCCAGAACTGACGCAGCTCCTCCAGATACATGTTGATCGACGATATCTCCCAGGTGAAGCGCCTGATGATATCGAGATTGCCGACGGAGCGGAGGCGCGCCCCTTCTTTCCTCGTCGCTGACACAGCGTCACTCCCGCAGGCTGAATTTCTGTCTGGCCGGTGTTCGCGACGGCCATAGTCCACGCAAGTCTGCCCTGACGCAAGTGCAGAGCAGGATTATTTTGTCACGGAAATTACAAATATGAGCAGGTCAGGATTCGCGCACGTGCAGTGTGTTGCGCCGCAGACACAGAGTTTCCAAAACCATAAAGCTGATCTAATAAAGTATTTTGATTAATGGAATAGCGCAGTCATAGTAGCCCATGGCGGTGGGGGGTTCTCGATCGTCCCGTTGCAGGTGGTTCGCTCACGTCCCTCGCGTCGAATGCGGGTGTGTCCGGAAGCGCGAAGCGGCCGAGCGGATTTGAAGAGACGGGGATCTGGGGGGCCTCATGGTCCGGTCTCCGCAAAATGAGCAGCTTGGAGGTTTTAAATGAAAGTGGTGAAGAGCCTTTTGCTCGGCACTGCGGCGGGTCTGATCGCCGTCGGTGGAGCTCAGGCGGCTGATCTTCCGGTCAAGGCCAAGGCGGTCGAATACGTGAAGATCTGCTCGCTGTACGGTGCGGGTTTCTACTACATCCCGGGCACCGATACCTGCATCAAGCTCGGCGGCTATCTGCGTGCGGAAGTCGCGCTCAATGCCGGCGGCAATTACAGTGCCCAGTACAACGGCGTGTTCGCGGCGAACAACCGCCTGAACAACTACTACTCGCTGCGCGCTCGTGAGGATCTCAACATCGACACGCGCAGCGCGACCGAATACGGCGTAGTCCGCACCTATTTCGACGCGGTCTTCACCTGGACCACCGGCAACTATGTCGGCACCGGCTCGGGAACGGGCGCGACCCAGTACAGCAGCACGCTCGGTCTCAACGCGGCCGGCACCGGCCTCGTCGGTTCGGGCGGCGGCTCCGTCAACGGTACCGACGGCGCGATCTCGGGCGGTTCGCTCGGCGTCTACTACGCCTTCATCCAGTTCGCCGGCTTCACCCTCGGTAAGGCGGTGTCGCAGTTCGACGCGCCCTGGATCAACTATCCCGGCAACAACTTCGACCAGCTGGTCGGCGGCAGCGGCACCACCAACGGCGTTCCGCAGGCCACCTACACCGCCGATTTCGGTCAGGGCGTGTCGGGCACGATCTCGGTTCAGGACCAGACGCAGATCTTCCAGACCAACCTCTGGAACGTCGCAGGGATGTCGACCACCGGCGTGCTCGGCGGCGCCTATGGGTCCAGCGATTTCGGCGGCACGCGAGCCCCCGACATCGTCGGCAACATCCGCGTCGATCAGGCCTGGGGTCTGTTCCAGGCGTCGGTCGCCGCCCACGACAATCATGTCGGCTATTATGGCGCGACCGAGACGACCGGTCACCCCGAAGACAAGTGGGGCTGGGCGGTCCAGCTCGCTCTGTCGATCAAGAACATCCCGACCGGTGCCGGCGACGTGATCAACGTGCAGGGCGTCTACACCGAGGGTGCGAGCCGCTACAACTTCCAGGAGCTGACCGCGACCAGCTACTCGATGTTCGGCAGCTCGAACGCGGCCTATCAGAGCATCGGCTTCGCCGGCGTGTCTGACGCGGTGTTCGCGCCGGGCGGCAGCCTCGAGCTGACCAAGACCTATGGTTTCCGTGGTGCCTACACCCACAACTGGAATCCGTACTGGAACACGGGACTGTACGGCGCGTGGGCGGCTGTGAACTACAGCGGCACGGCCAAGGGCCTGATCTGCGGCAGCGCCGCGTTCGCGACCCTGACCGGCACCTGCAACCCGGACTTCAATATCGGCCAGGTCGGTGTCATCACTCGCTGGACGCCGGTCAAGAACCTGACCTTCTCGGCTGACTTCACCTACAGCCACCTCGACCAGAAGTACTCGGGCACGATCACGACGCCGGCGCTGACCTCGGTTGGCAAGCCCGCCGCGACCTACGAGCTGAAGGATCAGGACACCTACAGCATGCTGCTGCGCGCCCAGCGCAACTGGTAAGCTCAGGTTTTCCGACGATCTGACCAGGCCCCGGCGGGACACCGCCGGGGCCTTTTCTTGATGGGAACGCCGGTTGCGAAAATCAGAAGCCGTCTGCGCAAGCAACGAAGACGAGCTATGCGATTTGATTGCGCCAAATTTATTTACTTACCTGAGTTGCTCAGCTATATGGCTCGCAGCCGATTTCGAAAGTCACGGCTCTTAGCTTCACGCTAAGCCTCCAAGAACCTCCGGTAGTGCCCTGCCGGAGGTTTTTCGTTGTCGAGTGGGGCTGGCGTCAGCCGCGCATGAGGCGGCCGCGCGAGTTCGGCCGGTAGGCCAGGCGGCTATGGCCGGTGCAATAGGGCTGGCCGTCCTGCGCGGCGTTACCGCAGAAGCGGAAATCCTCGGCCCCCGGCGTCGAAATCGGCCAGCGACAGCTGTATTCGCGAAGCTCCATTAGGGAGCAGCGATTGGCGTCGTCGATCGGGCCGGTCACTACGGGTGCGTCCGCTTCGCCGTAGATCGTAGCAAGCATTTCGAATTGCAGCCGGGGCACCGCTTTCGGCGCGCGCGGCGCGCTCGTTCTGTCCTGAAGTCTGCGCTCGTCGACTGAGCGGCCGCGCGTGAGGTTCAATCGCGACAGCTTGCCGATCACGGCGTTGCGGCTGACGCCGATATCGGCGGCGATCTCGCGGCACGACAATCCGGCCTCGAAGTGCCGCTTCAACAGTTCAATTCGTTCAACGGTCCAGGTCGGTGAGAGAGCAGGCATTTGTACGGTCCCAGGTTGCGACATCCGGCCACTAGTCGCCGAGATCCGTCCGCATCAAGCGCGTCGCGCGCTCACGTCCTGCCATTGTCGCGAATCGACAAAAGCCCGTCCTTGATGGCGAGACGGATGCCTTCCTCGATCAATGTCCGTGCGACGCCGGGAACGCTGGTGCCGTGGGTGCCCTGTCTCACCAACTTCTCCAGGTAGGTGATGGTCGAGAGCGCCAAGGTTACGGGAATGCGGTCAGTCTCGGCTTTTTCGGTGGCCATGGCCGAACGCTAGCCTCTTACTCGGGTACATAAAAGTAACGATTAAGACTCTATTTAGGTTCAGGGGCGGAAGTCAAATCCGGGCTGGTACGGTGGTTCAGCGCATTGGAATCGCACGGGAAAAGGATGCGCCTGCCCGCGCCGCGCGGAATCCCGCGCGGCTTGTTGGGGGCAGCAGGTCAGAAGATGTGGGCGGGCTTAGCCGTGCACGATCGCTTTTTCGATCATGCAATGGATGCCCTTCGAGCCGTTGACGGTCTGGGTCACCCGCAGATCGGCCGCGAGACTGCAGAGCGTGTAGGCGTCCTCGCGCGACAGGCCTCTGAGCTCCCCGAGTAAAATGATCATGTCGCGCAGCGCCCGCACCGCGCATTGGTCGAGGTCGGGGTCCATCGCCATCGTCATGTAGTGGGTCGGCGTTTCCGCACGCGGGTAATCGAACCGCAAATCCTTGCGCAGCGTCAGCCGGAATCGGCCCTGCAGCGCCGTCTCGATCGCGGTGACGCAGACCTCGCCGTCGCCCTGAACGCCATGGCCGTCGCCACAGGAGAACATCGCGCCGGGAACGAAGACCGGCAGATACAATGTGGCGCTGGCGCCGAGCTCCTTGTTGTCGAGATTGCCGCCCATGGCGCGTGGCACGAGCGAAGAGATGCGGCCCCAGCTCGGGGGCGGCGACACGCCCATCACCCCGAAGAACGGCTTCAGGGGCAGGTCGAGGCCCCACGGCATCCGGCCGACCATCCGTGTCCGGTCGAGCGGGATGTTGAGGATGCGCGTCTCGTGGAAATCGTCGGGCAGGGTGCCCGACAGCGGCTTGATCAGATTCCAGCCCCAGTCCTGCCGCAGCTGGACGTCGAGGATCTCGACGGCGAGGACATCGCCGGGCTCGGCGCCTTCGACCGCGATCGGGCCGGTCAGGATATGGCCGGGGAGCATCCGCTCGTTCCTGGCATGAACCTCGAGCATCTCCGGCGGAACGTGAAACTTGCTGCGGTCGGGCAGCATGTCCGGACCGCCGCTGATGGTATCGACAATCACCTCGTCGCCGCTGGCAATGGTGAGGACCGGTTTAAGCGCGGCTTCAAAGAAGCCCCAATGGCAGGTTTCGGGACTTGAATGCAGGTGGTGTTGGGTCATTTGCCGCGTCCAGTCGGTTTCATCGGACCTTGTCACGAGATCATGTATGCCGGGGCTTGACCGGACAATCGATCCTCTCCCAAGAAGATTTCTGATGACAAGGGGGCAGGTCAAGCCGCACCCGATCACTCAAGCGAGGTTTCTCCTGTTCTTCGTTCTTTCCAAAACGCTCGGCGCGGCCGTGCTGCCGATCAATCTTCTGGTCGAGCTCGGGATCATCTCGGTCGTGTTGATGGCAACGCGCTTTGCCGGGCTCGGTCGGAAACTGGCCGCGACCACACTGGTCCTGCTCGCACTCGCCGCCTTTTCGCCGCTCGGCAATCTCTTGCTCTATCCGCTGGAGTCGCGCTTTCCTCCGTGGGATCCCGCGCGCGGCGCCCCCGACGGCATCATCGTGCTGGGCGGCTCCGTCGATACCGATCTGTCGGCGGCGCATCGGACGCCGGTGGTCACGCACGGAGCCGATCGCCTGCTCGCACCGGCCGAGCTTGCGCGCCGCTATCCGAATGCGCGGATCGTTTTCACGGGTGGCTCTGCGAACCTGATTTCGACCGGCGCCAGGGAGGCCGACTATTCGGTCCCGATCCTGGAAAGCATCGGCATTCCGAGGGAGCGCCTGATCGTCGAACGGGACTCGCGCAACACCTACGAAAACGCGATCTTCACCAAGCGCCTGGTCGCGCCGAAGCCGGGCCAGCGCTGGCTGCTGGTCACCTCGGCCTATCACATGCCGCGTTCGATCGGAATTTTCCGCAAGGCCGGATTTGACGTCCAGGCCTATCCTGTCGACTGGCGGATGGGCGGACGCGACGATCTGTTCTCGTTCACCAATGTCAGCGCTGATGGTCTCGGCCGCACCGAGGTGGCCATGCGCGAATGGATCGGCCTTGTGGCCTACCGCCTCATGGGCAGAACCAGCGAGTTGCTTCCCGGGCCGGCCAAGGACTAGAACTGGCCTCAGAAGCAAAACGTCCGCGTCGGGAGGATGCCATGCAGCAGCAAGCCGCTGATACGATCGACCTTGCCGGCCTCGTCGCCGATCTCAACAGCCTGTTGCGGCTGAAGACGACGGTAACAGGCATGAAGCTGTTCGCGCATGCTGCGGACATGGAGGCGATCCCGAAAATCCGGCGGCCGAATGCGGTTCACACCACCGATCAGATCGTCAGCATGGCCTCGCGCCTCGGGTGGACCGTCGGCATTACCGGCGAGGATCTTGTCGGCGCGCAGTGCCGCGCGGTGATCGGCCTCGCGCCGCAGGACGACAAATGGCTCGCGGGAGAGAACTATGTCGGCGTCTGGCACGGCACGGCGGAAGATGCGCGCAAGCGCCAGCAAGCCCTGGACGTGGTTCCCTTCGGACAATATCAAGCGCTCGCCGTCAGCCCGCTCGCAAGCGGCCGGCTCAATCCGCCCGACATCTGCCTCGTCTATGCGACGCCCGGCCAGATGATCATCCTGATCAACGGGCTGCAATATACCGGTTACAAGAAGTTCGAATGGGGCGTGGTCGGCGAGACCGCCTGCGCGGATTCCTGGGGACGGGCGCTCAAGACCGGCGAGCCCAGCCTGTCCTTGCCATGCTATGCCGAACGGCGCTATGGCGGCGTGCCGGACGAGGAGATGCTGATGGCCTTGAAGCCCTCCCATCTCGCCAAGGCAATCGAGGGCATGAAGGCGCTGGCCAAGAACGGCCTGCGCTATCCGATCCCGCCCTATGGAATTCAAAGCGACGTCCGCGCCGGCATGGGCGTGAGTTACGCAAAGAAGTAAAGGCCGACCATGAGCTCTGCGAAGTTCGACATCGTTGTCTATGGCGCGACCGGTTTCACCGGCCAGCTCGTCGCCGAATATCTGGCGACGCACTATAAGGGCGATGCCTCGCTGAAATGGGCGATGGCGGGTCGCAGCCTCGAGAAGCTGAAATCCGTGCGCGACGCAATCGGCGCGCCTGCCGCTACGCCGCTGATCGTCGCCGATGCGTCCGATGCGGCTTCGCTCAAGGCGATGGCGGAACAGACGATGTCCGTCATCACGACGGTCGGCCCATATCAGCTCTACGGCGAGGAACTGCTCGCCGCCTGCGTCGCGACCGGTACGGATTATTTCGACCTCTGCGGCGAGCCGATCTGGATGCGGCAGATGATCGACAAGTACGAGGCTGCTGCGAAGGACAGCGGCGCACGCATCGTGTTCTCCTGCGGCTTCGATTCCGTGCCGTTCGAGCTCGGCACGTTCTTCGTGCAGGAAGAGGCCAAGCGTGTGTTTGGCGCTCCTGCGGCGCGCGTGAAGGGGCGCGTGCGCGACATGCGCGGCACGCTGTCGGGCGGCACCGCCGCGAGTGCAAAGGCGACCTTTGACGCTGTTGCCAAGGACATGAGCCTCATCGCGATCCTGAACGATCCGTTCGCGCTGACGCCGGGCTTTGCCGGCCCGAAGCAGCCGAAAGGCAACAAGCCGCTCGTTGAGGAAGACCTGCAATCCTGGGCGGCGCCGTTCATGATGGCGCTGATCAATACCCGCAACGTCCACCGCTCCAACATGCTGATGGGCTTTCCCTACGGCCGCGACTTCGTCTACGACGAAATGGTTTTGACCGGACCCGGCGAGAAGGGCGAGGCCAACGCCAAGCGCGTGATGGCGGCCAATGCCGAGAAGACAGGTCCGAGCGCGCCGAAGCCGGGCGAGGGGCCGTCGAAGGAAGAGCGCGAGAACGGGCTGTTCAATCTGCTCTATGTTGCGATCGCGCCTGATGGCCGCATGGTTCGCGCCGGCGTCACCGGCGATCGCGATCCTGGTTACGGCTCGACCTCGAAGATGATCTCCGAATGCGCGATCTGCATGCTGCGCGATGCAACGGACGTTGCCGCCGGCTTCTGGACCCCGGGCGCGGCGATGCAGCACAAGCTGATCAAGCGGCTGCGGGACAATGCGGGCCTGACATTCGAGGTGGAAGCGTAAGGCCAGTGTCCGCAAAGTTCGACATCGTCGTCTACGGGGCAACCGGATACACCGGCCAGCTCGTGGCCGAATATCTCGCTGCGAACTATGTGGGTGACGGGGCTCCGGCATGGGCGTTGGCGGGACGCAGCAGAGACAAGCTCGCCTCCGTTCGCGATGCCATCGGCGCGCCCGCGGACACGCCGCTCATCGTAGCGGACGCGGCCGACCCCGTGTCGTTGCAGGCAATGGTCGATCAGGCGAAGCTGATCGTCACCACGGTTGGTCCATACCAGCTCTATGGGTCCGAGCTGCTTGCCGCCTGCGTCGCTGCCGGCACCGACTACATGGACCTCTGCGGCGAGCCGATCTGGCTGAAGCAGATGATCGACAGGCATGAGGCGGCCGCAAAGGCGAGCGGGGCGCGCATCATGTTCTCCTGCGGCTTCGATTCCATGCCGTTCGAACTCGGCGCGTTCTTCGTGCAGGAGCAAGCGAGGCGCGTGTTCGGGGCATCGGCGCCACGCGTGAAGGGGCGCGTCCGCGACCTCAGCTGGAAGTTCTCCGGCGGCACCTCGGCGAGCGCGCGAGTCACCTTCGAAGCGGTTGCGCAGGATCTCAGCCTGGTGTCGATCCTCAAGGATCCCTTTGCACTCACGCCAGGCTTCGAAGGACCCAGGCAGCCGCGCGGCAACAAGCCTGTTTTCGAGGAAGACCTGCAATCCTGGTCCGCTCCGTTCGCGATGGCGATGCTGAACACCCGCAATGTCCATCGCTCCAACATGCTGATGGGATTCCCCTATGGCCGGGACTTTGTCTACGACGAGATGGTGCTGACGGGGCCGGGCGACGAAGGGCTGGCCAACGCCAAGCGCGTGATGGCCGCCAATAGTGAAAAGACTGGCCCTGAGGCGCTCAAGCCGGGCGAGGGACCTTCGAAGCAAGAGCGCGACGCCGGTCATTACGACCTGCTCTATATCGCGATCGCGCCGGACGGGCGCCAGGTTCGCGCGGCCGTGAAAGGCGATCTCGACCCCGGTTATGCGTCAACGGCGAAGATGATTTCCGAATGCGCCATCTGCCTTCTGCGCGACGCGCCGGATGTGCCTCCCGGTCTGTGGACGCCGGGCGCAGCGATGCAGCACAAGCTGATCAGGCGGCTGGTCGACCATGCCGGGTTGAGGTTTGATGTGGAAGGCTAGGTCAGCTCTCGTAGGGGGGCAAAGCGAAGCGTGCCCGCCGTTGTCACGCTTGGAGAGAGATGGTGGGCACGGCGCGTTGCGCCTTTGCACACCCTACGGCACCGTTTCTGTTACGCCGCCCGCGCGTCATAGGCGTACATGAAATCCATGCCCTTCGATCCCAGCGGCAACAGCAGTTTGATCATCTGATTGCGTATCCACGCGCCGGTGGCGCTGAATTCGCGCTTGTTGTTGCCGTTGCGGCGGGCGATGGCAACGATCTTTTCCGCGCGCGGTCGGCGCTCGGCCTCGAAGGCCTGGAACGTGGCGGTGAGCTCCTGGCCCTCCTGCATCAGGCGGGCGAGCCGCATCGCATCTTCCAGCGCCAGCGAAGCGCCCTGGCCGGCATGGGGGCTCGTCGCATGCGCGGCATCGCCGATCAGGAGCGAGCGCTTGCGCGACCAGGTCGGCAGGGTCGCGACGTCGAGCGTGTCGGTGACTATGATGTTCTCGGCCGCATCGATGATGGCGGGGATGGGATCGTGCCAGCCGTGATGGAAGCCGCGCAGATGCTGCTTCAGCGTGCGCTGATCGAGGGCGCGGAACGTCGCGGCGTCCATGCCATGCGCCGGCTGCGTGCTCCACCACATCACGCCGTGCTTCGGATCCGGGCTGCAATAGCCGTAACCGAAGAAGCCGCTCTGCCCGAACGTGGTCTCGACGTGGCGGCCGACCGGCCTTCCGTCAAGCACGGCGTGCGGCACGAAGCCGCCAAAGCCGATCAGGCCGGTGTTGAAGGGTTTCGGACCATCAGGCACCACCTGGCGCCGCGTGACCGAATGCACGCCGTCGGCGCCGATCAGGAAGTCGCCCTCGGCGGTGGTGCCGTCGGCGAAATAGGCGATAACAGGCTGGTCGCCGCGATCCTCGATCTTGATCAGGCGCTTGTCGAAATAGAGCGAGACGCAGGCGCACCAGGCCTTGTCGATAAGAATCTCGTTCAGCGCCGCGCGGCAGATATTGACGGCCGGCTGGCCAAACCGCCGTTCCATGTCGCGGTTGATCGAGCCGAGCTTGTCACCGCCTTGCGAATAGAAGTCGAAGGATTCCGCGATCGAGCCGCGGCTGATCAACTCGTCCGCGAGCCCGATCTCGTCCATCACATGCATGCCGTTCGGCGCGATCTGCAGCCCGCCGCCGCTGCCCTTCGCGTAGGGCCAGGCTTCATAGATTGCCGATTCGATGCCGGCGCGGCGCAGCAGGATCGCGGCGACGGGCCCGGCGATGCCGGCGCCGATAATCAGGGCCTTGCGGGGACGATGAGGCATTGGCTTGCTCCCGACGTTTCCGTGGTGCTAGGAGAAATTACGGTCGCTAAATCTCTTAGTGACTAAGATATATATCGACTAAGATATGAGGTCGGCCTTGTCAAGGACGAAGGCGCGCGCGGCGTTGCTGGGGGAACTGGAAGAGGCGATGCGGCGCTCGTCCGCGCAGGGCGTGCTCTATGGGCAAACCGTTGCGAACGTCGCCGGGATTGCCAATTCCGATCTCGAATGCATGGACATTCTTTATCTCGAGGGTCGCGTGACTGCAGGCCGCCTCGCCGAAGTGACGGGCCTCACGACCGGGGCCATCACCGGCGTGGTCGACCGACTGGAGAAGGCAGGGCTGGTGCGGCGGGAGCGTGATGAGGCCGATCGCCGCAAGGTCTACATCGCCGTCGTGCCGGAGACTGCCATGAAGATCGGTCAGCTCTACGTGCCGATGCAGCAGGCGCTGGAGAAGGTGTTCAGTGGCTACTCCGACGAGGAACTGCGGCTGCTGCTGCGTTTCGCCAATGAAGGTTACAAGGGCGTGGTCGCGGCGACCGCGGCGCTGAAGACCCTGCTTGATACGCCGCCGGAGAAGCGTCCCGATCTCAAGCTGAAGAAGCGTCGTCCGAAGCCGTGATCTTGTAGGCCTGCGCGGCCGCGATCATGCCCCACATCGCGCCCAGCATCATCCAGAAATGCCGCCAGTGGTCTGTGTCGATCACGAAGCTTTCGCCGACAGTGCCGACGAAGGCCGAGAACACCGCGAGATAGGCGCGCTGCCAGGGCACGCGGACGAAGATGTGCCGGAAGCCCGTGATCACGGTGGTGAAGACCAGCGCGGGATAGCAAACGCCGGAGAGCCAGCCCCCCGACATGAAGGCATTCAGATAGGAATTGTGGGTGTCTTCGGGGAAGAAGCGGTGGAATTGCAGGGGACCGATGCCGAACGGCAGGTCGAGCGCCATCTCCGCACCCAGGATATGCCGGCCGAAGCGGCCGAAGCGGCCTTCGTCGTAGCTCTGGTCGAAGCTCGCGCGCTGCTTGAACATCTCGGCAATAGAGTCGAACGACAGCAGCACCGCGATCAGCGCGAGGCCCAGCACGACCGCCATGACGGCCATGATGATGATGCGCGAGCGCTGCGCGTTGGTGCGGCTGGTCAAGACCATCAGCGCCAGCATGAAGGCGGCGGTCAGGACCAGCCCGCCCCAGGCGGCGCGCGAGAAGGCGAGCAGAATCGCCAGCGACATGATGCCGAAGGCGATGAGGTTGCGGAACGCCTTTGCCGGCTTGTCCGAGACCACGCTCTGGAGCGCAAACAGCGCCGGCAGGATCAGGAAGGCGCCGAGCACGTTCGGGTCCTTGAACGTGCCGCGCGCACGCTCGTAGAGCGTCAGCAGGTCGTGGCCGCCCGGAACGAAATTGAAATATCCGGCGATCGCCGAGAGCGAGGCAACCATCGCGCCGACCACCAGGCCGCGGCGCAGCATGTCGAGCCGTGCCGCCGTGTCCTCCGACGTGATCATGGCGAAGAACACCACGGTCACCGCCATGTACCAGGAGGTCGCGATCCAGCTTGCGACCTCGGACTGATCGAGCAGCGGGATCGCACTGATGGTGTAGCCGACATTGAGCAGGACGAGGGCGAGCACCAGCGGCATCAGCACCAGCCGCAATCGCAAGCCGGTGGCGAAGAAGATCACCGTGGCGAGCAGCGTCGCGATCTCGTAGGGACTTGGCTCGATGAAGACGATCGCGCCTGAGGCCCCGACCAGCCACACCAGCGCGCGCTGAAGGGCCAGGACGCCGGGCGCAGCCGGTGCGGCTATCTTCATTCCACCGGCTGTCGCCGCATACGCCATCACACGCTCACGCTATTCGTGCACACAACTTCCGCTGTCATGCCCCGGCTTGACCCGGGCATCCAGTACTCCGTGCCGTCGTGGCAGGCTCTCCTGCCGGTGATTACTGGTTCGCCCGGCCAAGCCGGGCGATGACAGCGAGGCTCGGCGTCAGCAAACTCAATACGCGTTCTCGTTCTTCGTCAGCAGCGAGAGCGGCGTCTTCAGGAGAATGACGAGGTCGAACAGCACCGACCAGTTCTCGATGTAATAGAGGTCGAACTCGACGCGCTTCTGGATCTTCTCTTCGTTGTCGATCTCGCCGCGCCAGCCGTTGATCTGGGCCCAGCCGGTGATGCCGGGCTTGACGCGGTGGCGGGCGAAATAGCCGTCGACGGCCTCGTCGAACAGCCGGCTCTGGAGCTTGCCCTGGACGGCGTGCGGACGCGGACCGACCAGCGAGAGATTGCCCGCGAAGACCACGTTGAAGAGCTGCGGCAATTCGTCAAGGCTGGTCTTGCGGATGAAGCGGCCGACGCGGGTGACGCGCGGATCGTTCTTGGTCACGACTTTCGAGGCCGTCGGGTCCGCCTGGTGATGATACATCGAGCGGAACTTGTAGACGTCGATGCGCTCATTGTTGAAACCGAAGCGCTTCTGCCGGAACAGCACCGGCCCCGGGCTGTCGAGTTTCACCGCCACCGCAACCAGCGCCATGACCGGCAATGCGGCGAGCAACGCGAGGCTGCCGACGACGCGGTCGAACAGCCATTTCATCACCAGGTCCCAGTCGGTGATCGGCGCCTCGAACACGTCGAGCGTCGGCACCTTGCCGAGGTAGGAGTAGGAGCGGGGGCGGAAGCGCAGCTTGTTGGTGTGGGCGGACAGACGGATATCGACCGGCAGCACCCAGAGCTTCTTCAGCATCTCCAGGATGCGCGTCTCCGCCGAGATCGGCAGGGCGAACAGCACCAGATCGACGCGGGTGCGGCGGGCGAATTCGACGATGTCGTCGACCTTGCCGAGCTTGCGTGCACCGGCACAGGTGTCCAGCGCGCGGCTGTCGTTGCGGTCGTCGAACACGCCGAGCACGTGGATGTCGGAATCCTCCTGCGCCTTCAGCGCTTCGACCAGCTGCTCGCCATTGTGGTCGGAGCCGACGATGATGGTGCGGCGATCGAGCCGGCCCTGGCGCGCCCAGCTGCGAACCAGCGAACGCAGCACGAGGCGCTCGGCAACCAGCGCGGCGAGGCCGAGGAAGTAGAAGGCGGCCAGCCACAGCCGCGAGATTTCGCTGCCGAACTTGGCGAAGAAGGAGATGCCGATGAACATCAGGAAGACGAACGACCAGGACGAGATCATCCGCGTCATTTGCCGGAGTTGTCCGCGGAACAGCTGCACCTGATAAATGTCCGCCGCCTGGAAGCAGACCACGGCGGCGACCGCGACGGCGACGATCTCGATCGGATAAAGCCAGCTGAAGCCGGCGAGCGGCATGACGTAGCCGAGATAGACCGCGATGCCGACCGCGCTCAGCAGGACAAAATCGACGGCTCGCGCGATGCCGGTGATCACGATCGGCGAATAGGCGCGGGCGACCTTCTGGTTGACGACCTCGAGTGCAGCAGGCGTCAGGCGGCGGCGGCGTTCGACAAAAGGTTGCTCAGCCGGCTTGGCCGCGGCGCTGGTCGCGGCATCGAGCATCGAGCGTGCGTTGAGCGGTTCCACGGGCGTCTACGTCCATTCCAAGGCCCCGTGGGCGCAGCCTTGACGCCCCCGGGCATGCATCCCCTGGCACGTCGATTATCGGACAAATCGGAAGATTCTCTAAAGCCGGCTTAAGGATGGTTAATGTTTTGCAAATGCTTCGCGGTACCCGGCGAGCACGCCTTCGACCATCGCCTGCTGGGAGAAATGCGCCGAGATGCGTTGGCGCAGGGCGGAGGCGCGCTGCGCCGTCTCCTTCACATCGGCGAGGGCGGTCGCGATCGCCTCGGCCATGGCCTCGGCATCGCTGGGCGCAAACAAAGCCGGGTTCTCGGGGCCGAAGATCTCGGGGATGCCGCCGACGCGTGCCGCAATCATGGGAATCCCGGCCGCCCCGGCCTCGATCACGACATAAGGCATGGAATCGCCGCGCGAGGGCACGACCAGCAGCCGGCCTTTGGAGAAGCCGTAGCGGGCCTTGACGTGGCCGACGAAGCGGATCGCGTCCGTCAGGCCGAGCCTTTCGACCTGCGCCTTCAGCGCCGCCGATTCCTCGCCATCGCCCCCGAGCGTCAGCGTGATCTTCTTGCCGTTCTGATGCAACCGCGCGACCGCGTCGACCAGCAGATCGGCGCCCTTGATGTGCCTGAACTCGCCGACATAGGCGAGGTCGGTGGCGTCATCAGCGATGTCGACCGGCTCGAACTCCTCGGGCGTCACGCCGTTGAAGACGCAGTGCGCGACGCCCTTGGGAGTGCCGACGATGCGCTGATAGGTGTCGCGGGCGAAGGCGCTCTCGAACAGGAACAGATCGGTCGAATCCATCAGCGTGCGCTCGAGCCGCGCGTAGAACTCGCCCTTCAGGGTGTTGAGCGGATAGTGCAGCGAGCCACCATGCGGGGTGTAGATGCGGATGGCGTCGTCGGTGCGCCGGCGCATGCGAACGAAGGCGCCAGCCTTGGCGCCGTGGCCGTGCATGACGTCGGGCTTGAGCGTGGCGATGAGGCGGCGCATGCGCAGCCAGACCAGAAAATCCTCCGGCGACGGTTCGCGGCGGATCGCGAGCCGATGCACACCAAGCTTCAGCCGTGGCGCAATTTCGGCCAGGGCTTTGTCGGCCCGCTCACCGCCGGTGAGGCTGTCGGCGAGAATCCCGACATGATGGCCGCGATCGACTTGGCCATTGGCGAGGTCGAGGATATGGCGGATGATGCCGCCCACGGGAGCGCGCACGGCGTGAAGAATGCGAAGCGGCTGGTCGGGAGAGGGGGGCATGATCAAAACCAGCGCTCAACGAGGAGTGCCGAACAATGTTCTCGAATATCGATGCGGATTAAGGGCCCTCGTGGTTAACAAAGAGTGACGAACGCGCGTGCGCTGCCCGTGCGACGGCAAGATTAACCCAGCGGCAACCTTAATGGAGTGTAATCGGCCGCATTGAGGTACATGAGTGGCGTTGCCCCTGCGGGAGTGTTCGATGCGTTTAGCGTTCTGGCGTGCCGGCAAGGACAAGTCCGTCATCGAGCGGGCCGTTTCGAAGGCCAAGTCTGAAGTCAAGCCTGAAGTCAAGCTTGAGTCCAAGCCGCGCATTGAAGCCAAGCCGGCGCCGCTTGCCGCAAAACCGGCGCCAGTCGAATCCGGCGACATCGATCTGCACGCGCTCGGCGGCGCCCTCGCACGCAAGCGCGGCTGGATCATCGTGCCGACGGTGCTGGCCCTCGTCGCGTCCGTTGCTGTCGTCAATCTCATCACGCCGCGCTACAAATCCGAGGCGCGTATCCTGATCGACGGTCGCGAGAACGTCTTCCTGCGGCCGAGCAGCGACCGCAGCACCGAGGAGCGGCAGGCGCTCGACCCCGAGGCGGTCACCAGCCAGGTTCAGCTCGTGTTGTCGCGCGACCTCGCGCGCGAGATCATCAAGAAGAACAAGCTTGCGGAACTCCCCGAATTCGATCCGGTGTTGCAGGGCGTTTCGCCGCTGAAGTCGCTCGCGGCGCTGGTCGGCATCGGTCGGGATCCGTTCTCGATGACCCCGGAAGAGCGCGTGCTCGACGCCTATTACGATCGGCTTCAGGCCTATGCCGTCGACAAGTCGCGCGTGATCGTGGTCGAATTCCAGTCGCAGGACCCCGAGCTCGCCGCGCGCGTCGCCAATTCGATCGCCGACGGCTATCTCGTGCTCCAGCAGGCTGCGCGTCAGGACCAGGCGCGCAACGCCAGCCAGTGGCTGGCCGGGGAGATCGACAATCTGCGCAAGAAGGTCTCCGAGGCCGAAGCCAAGGTCGAGGACTTCCGTTCCAAATCGTCGCTGTTCGTCGGCACCAACAACACCACGTTGTCGAACCAGCAGATGGGTGAGGTCAACACCCAGCTCAACAATGCGCGCGCGCTGAAGGCGGACGCCGAGTCCAAGGCCCGGCTGATCCGCGAGATGCTCCAGAGCGGCAAGCCGATCGAGGCCTCCGAGGTCGTGAACTCCGAGCTGATGCGGCGGCTGTCGGAGCAGCGGGTGACGCTGCGCGCCCAGCTCGCCGAACAATCGTCCACGCTGCTCGGCAATCATCCGCGCATCAAGGAGCTGAAGGCCCAGCTCAGCGACCTCGATGGTCAGATCCGCGACGAGGCAGCCAAGATCTCGCGCTCCCTCGAAAACGACGCGCGGATCGCGGGCGGGCGGGTCGACGGCCTGACCGCGAGTCTCGAGCAGCTCAAGAAGCAGGCGACCTCGACCAACGGCCAGGACGTCCAGCTCCGTGCGCTCGAGCGCGAGGCCAAGGCGCAGCGTGATCTGCTCGAGACCTATCTGGCCAAATACCGCGAGGCCAACACCCGCGAGACGATCGACACCGCGCCGACCGAAGGACGGATCATCTCGCGTGGCATCGTCTCCAACACGCCGGCCTATCCGAAGAAGCTGCCGATCGTGTTGATCGCGACGCTGGCGACACTGCTGCTGTCGTCCGGTCTCGTGGTCACCGGCGAGCTGCTGCGCCAGACCGCGCCGCGCGCCGTTGCCACCCTCGCGCCGACGGTCGTTCGCCGAGAGCCGGTCGTCGAGGCGGTGGAGATCGAACCGGCGCCGCTCCAGCCAGAGCTGACGACGGATATCGAGGTCGGCGAATTCGCCGAGATCGGACAATTGGCGGAAAGCCTGCTTGCGGCGGGGGCGGGCGCGAAGAAGGTCACCGTGCTCGGCACCGCGCCCGGCGATGCCATCACGCTGTCGACGCTGACGCTGGCCCGCCATCTCGCGCGCGATGCGCGCGTGGTCGTCGTCGATCTAACGGCGTCCTCGCCGACGATCGCCGCGGTATCCGTCGATCCGACGGCCCCCGGTCTTGCCGAGTTGATGCAGGGGCAGGCCTCGTTTGCGCAGGTCATCACGCGCGACAAGCTCTCGCGGCTTCATCTCGTCATGGCCGGCCGTCCGGGCTTCGACCGCAGCCTGCTGCAGTCGCCGCGCGTGACGCTGGCGATTGACGCCTTGCTGCGCGCCTACGATCATGTGCTCCTGGACGCCGGCAGCGCCTCCGATCTGCCGGCCGAACTGCTGACGGCGAATGCCCGCGCCGTCGTGGTGCCCGACACGTCGATGGAGGCGGACGCGCGCGCACTGATGTGCGAGCAGTTGAAGGCGGTCGGCTTCAGCGAGGTGACGATGCTGAGCAAGCCGGTGCAGCCGTCGGATGCCGCCGAGACGTCCCCGCGCGTGGTGGCTGCGTAGTCGGTTATTCCTCTCTCCTTTGCGGGAGAGGGTGGGCCTGCTACCCGAACGCCTGCCGCAGTCTGCGGGCCAGGTCGAACAGCATCTGGTTCTGCTTCACCAGTCGCTTGCCATGATTGAGCGAAGACATCGCCATCGCCGCAAATTTGCCACGTGATGTCAGCGGGACGAAGCTGTCGAAGATCTCCTCATCGTCCTTGCAGAACATCCGCTTGTATTCGTCCGTGCCGATGCCGAGGTCGAGTGACCGGTAGCCGCGCTCGGCGTAACGGTCGATGATGTAGCGCACCAGAATCAGGCCGGGGCTATAGCGGGCGTGCTCCGACATCGTGTAGGTGTTGAACATCATCGAGAAGCGCTGCCCGTCCGCGACGCCGGCGAAGATTGCGATCACTTCCTCGTCGCATTCGAGCGCATGGATGTCGATGACGCGCCCTTCGCCGCGCGGCGCGAGGCAGGCGCTGCGGATGAAATGCTCGACCCCCGGCTCGGCAAAGACGTTTGGCAGCTTCTGCTCCGCCATCCGCGCCGGCTTGACGCGGAAGAACCAGTCGAGCAGGCGCGTGATGTCCGCGTCCGTTGTCGCGAGGTGGTAGCGATAGCCGGCGAGCGGCTGGAGCTTCTTCTCCTTGCTCTTGAGCCGGCGGCGCAAGGAGTTGCTGATCCGCGATGCGGGTGGACCGCCGGGCTCCATCAGCAGCAGTGGGCAGCCATTGACGGCACTTTGCTGCGGCAGGAGCGCGAACGGGTTTTGCTGGTCGTTCCAGCGTTTGGGTTGCTGTGTCAGCGAGAGAACGTCGACCTGATCACGCAGCGAGGCGAACAGCATGTCGAGATCGGCGGAGAGGGCCTCTGCCGCGAACTCGGCGCTCCACAGCCCCATGTTGAAGGTCGGGTGCTTGCCGCCCATGAAGCAGGCCGTCCGCACGCCGTGGCCCTGGCGCAGTGCGAGCGGCAGCAAGGCGAGCGGCCTGCGTTCGGCATCGCGGGCAATCACAATAAAGGGACTGGCGCCTTCGCGTTCTCCGACCGATCGTTGCCAGGAGCCCAGCAGATCGAAGCGCTGATAGGGCGTGAACAGGTGTCCGGGCTCTTCGAGGGCGCGCCACACCGGCTCGGCCTCGGCGATGTCGCCGATGATGTCGACATGGGCGATACGGCTCGCTTCGGACCGCGCTGGCGATTCTGCCGTCCGGCTTTGCATCGCCGCAGCCATGGTCATCCGCGAAACCTGTCGAGAAAGCAAAAATACGTATTTCGGCCTGTGGCCGACCTTTGCAAACAAATGTCAACAAAAGGTAATGACAATGGCGGGGGGAACCGCCGCCGGCAAATGCGAAGGTGGGATAGTGGCACCCGATGACGGATGGCTGGAGCGGTTGCGGCTCGAACTGGCCTGGTTCACCGGCCAGCCCCTGCTGCGCAGCCGTGGCGCCGGGGCGATCCTACGCTTTCAGCACGTACGACCACGGCGGAGCGGCTCGTTCCAGCCGCTGCGCCAACACGAGATCACGCCGGATTTTCTCGATCGTGCCATACGCGCGCTGAAGCGCTGGAACTACGAGTTTCTCGGTATGGACGAGGTCTGCCGGCGCGCGGTGACGCTGCCCGAGAAGCGGCGCTTCGTGGCGCTCACCTTCGATGGCGCGAGCAAGGACCTGATCAGCTTTGCCTATCCGGTGCTGGCGCGCCATGCCGTGCCGTTCACGCTCTACATTCCCACGGCCTTTCCCGACGGTGTCGGCGAGGCGTGGTGGCTCGGGCTCGAGCAGGTGATCGCGCGCGAGAGCCGCATCAGCCTGATGATGGGCGACAGGGAGCAGCGCTTCACCGTCACGGAGAACGCTGCGAAGCGGGCGCTGTTCTCGTTCCTCGAGACGTGGCTGCGCTCGCTGCCGCCGGCGGATTTGTCAATTGCGATCGCCGATCTCTGCACGCGCTACCGGATCGATCTCGCGGCACTCTCGCGCGAGGCGTCGATGGATTGGGAGGATCTGGCGAGGTTAGCTGCCGATCCGCTCGTCACGATCGGCAGTGCGACCGTGAACTATCCCGGCCTCGCCAACATGAAGGATGCGGCCGCGCTGCGCGAGATGACGATGGGCAAGGCAGTGGCGGAAGCCGCCTTTCGCCGCGAAGTCAGGCATCTGGCGTTTCCGTTCGGCGATCGCTCTTCATTTCGGCGGAGTCACGTCGTGATGGCGGAACAGGCCGACTTTGTCAGCGCGGTGTCGACGATCCCCGGCATCGTGGATACGGAGGGGCGAACCAACCTGCACGCGCTGCCGCGGATTGCCTGGAACGGACGGGTGCGCTCGCTGCGCATGATGCGGGTGCTGGTATCAGGTGTTGCCTTCGCGCCGGTGAAACCAGCGCTACGAGCTAGCAGCTAAGAACGGGATTTGGCACGGTCGGGCCGCTGCATCCAGCTCACGATCGGCATCGCCGGCAGCACCCAGCCCATGCCGACCACCACATAATAGATCGCCTGTCGCCAGCCGGATTCGGCGATCCACGGCATCTGCGCCGCCGCCATGCCGAGCAGGGCCCAGACCGTGGCAAGCACCAGCAGCAGGATGGCACCGAGGAACTTGCGGGTGCGGATCGTCATGGCGGGGACTTTACAGCTTTCGCGTAACTTGCGCTGCGGAAGCGGGGGACTATAAGGGGCACGCAATCCGGTTCAAGTCTCTTAGTCACAAGGCTTGGTTTGTCCCTGAAATGACGACGAATTTTGCTCCGACCAACCCCCATCGCGCCGTACGCTGGTGGCTGATCTCCGTGGCCGCCCTGATCGCGCTGATGGTGCTGGTCGGCGGCGCGACGCGGCTGACGGAATCCGGTCTCTCCATCGTAGAGTGGAAGCCCGTGACGGGCAGTGTTCCGCCGCTCTCGGAAGCGGCGTGGACCGACGCCTTTGAGGCCTACAAGAAGATTCCGCAATATCGCGAGCTCAACGCGGGCATGAGCCTGTCCGAGTTCAAGCAGATCTTCTGGTGGGAGTGGAGCCATCGCCTGCTCGGCCGGTTCATCGGCGTCGCCTATCTGCTGCCATTCCTGTTCTTCCTGTGGCGCGGCGGTCTGGCGAGCGAGTTGAAGCGGCGGCTCTGGCTGCTGTTCGCGCTTGGCGGGCTTCAAGGCGCGGTCGGGTGGTGGATGGTGGCTTCGGGCCTCTCCGAGCGCGTCGAAGTGTCGCAATATCGGCTGGCGACGCATCTGGTGCTGGCGCTGCTGATCTTCGCCGGCATCGTCTGGACGGTACGCCGGCTTGCCGAGCGGCCGCAGCTTGCGGTCCCGGCGCGGCTGCGGTTCACGAGCGCGGTGCTGGTGATCCTGACCTTCATCCAGATCTATTTCGGTGCGCTGGTGGCGGGCCTGCGCGCCGGGCGCGCCTACAACACCTGGCCCGCAATCGACGGCGCGTTCATTCCGTCCGCGGAGCGGCTGTGGTTCGAGACGCCGTGGTGGCGCAACATGTTCGACAACGTGCTGACGGTGCAGTTCGAGCACCGCATGACGGCCTATGCGCTGTTCGTGCTGGTGGTGCTGCACGCCTTCGATGCGGTGCGCTCGCGCGCAGGCGCAGCAGTGAGCGGCGCGCTCTGGCTGCTTGGGGGGGTGAGCCTGCAAGCCGTGTTGGGCATCCTGACGCTGCTCAACCAGGTGCCGATCGATCTGGCGCTGTCGCACCAGGCGGTTGCGATCGTCGTGCTGACATTGGCGGTGATGCAGGCGGAGCGGCTGGCGTCGCGACAATCCGCTGAGACGCAGCCGGGCGCGGTCCCGGCGGGACAGCCCGGCTGATCAGCAATAGCCGTAGACGCCGCACGCGTAGGGCAGGCGCCAGAAGTAGTCGACCTGCTTCCCGCCGTAATACGAACCCTGATAGTCGTAGTCCCAAGGGCGACCGTAATAGCCGGGCAGCGTATGGGAACCCGGCAACAGCGGAGTACCCGGCAGGTTCTGGATGTAGCTGCCGATGCCATAAGCCGGCGAGATCAGCGCATCCGGATCGGTCTCGACATAGACCTTTGGAGCTTCCTGCGGCGGTGCGGCGGCCCGCCGCTTCGGATGGGCCGCCAAGTCGGCCGCAGATGCGGCTGAAACCGTCAGCATCACCGCCAGGGCAGGCACCATCCAGCGCAGCATCATCGGCTCCGAATCAAAGGGCGATCCAAAGTCGATGTATGCGGCAGATGTGGTTAACGACTGTTAACTGCAGCCACGCTGGCGCGGAGCCTCCAAACCAGCGCCAGATCTGGTGTGGATGGAGGCTGGTGGAACTCGTTACGCCAGCGCCTGCTCCAGGTCCGCAATCAGGTCTTCCTTGTCCTCGATGCCGATCGAGAGCCGCACCACGTCGGGGCCGGCGCCGGACTTGATCTTGGCCGCGTCGTCGAGCTGGCTGTGCGTGGTCGAGGCGGGGTGGATCACCAGCGAGCGGGTGTCGCCGACATTGGCGAGGTGCGAGAATAGCTGCAGTTTCGAGACCAGCTTTACGCCGGCGTCATAGCCGCCCTTGAGGCTGAAGGTGAACACGGCGCCCGCGCCCTTCGGCGCATATTTGCGCGCGAGCTGGTTGTACTTGTCGCTGGCGAGACCGGCATAGTTGACCGAGGACACCGCGGGATGGGCCGCAAGGAATTCGGCGACCGCCTTGGCATTGTCGCAGTGCTTTTGCATCCGCAGCGGCAGCGTCTCGATGCCGGTGAGGATCATGAAGGCATTGAACGGCGACAGCGCCGGACCCAGGTCGCGCAAACCCAACACCCGGCAAGCGATGGCGAAGGCGAAATTGCCGAACGTTTCCTGCAGCCGGATCCCGTGATATTCCGGCCGCGGCTCTGACAACATCGGATATTTGCCTGACGCGGACCAGTCGAACGTACCGGCATCGACGATGATGCCGCCGAGCGAGTTGCCGTGACCTCCCAAGAACTTCGTCAGCGAGTGCACGACGATGTCGGCGCCGTGGTCGATCGGGCGGATCAGATAGGGCGAGGCCAGCGTGTTGTCGACGATCAAGGGCACGCCAGCCTTGCGCGCCACCGTCGAGATCGACTCGATGTCGGTGATGCTGCCGGCGGGATTGGCGATGGATTCGATGAAGATCGCCTTCGTGCGCGGCGTCACCGCGCGTTCGAAGCTGGCGATGTCATCAGGATCGGCCCACACCACGTTCCAGCCGAAGCTCTTGAACGCATGCGTGAACTGGTTGATCGAGCCGCCATAGAGTTTTCGCGCGGCGATGAACTCGTCGCCGGGCTGCAGCAATTGCTGCAGCACCACGACTTGCGCGGCATGGCCCGAGGCCACCGCGAGCGCGGCGGTGCCCCCTTCGAGCGCGGCGACGCGCTCTTCCAGTGCGGCGTTGGTCGGGTTGCCGATGCGGGTATAGATGTTGCCGAACGCCTGCAGGCCGAACAGCGAGGCGGCATGGTCGGCATCGTTGAAGACGAAGGATGTCGTTTGATAAATCGGCGTCGCGCGCGCACCGGTGGTCGGGTCGGGTTGTGCACCGGCATGCACGGCGAGGGTGGAAAATCCCGGAAGGCGATCGCTCATTGATTGCGTCCTGTTCTTGTGGCTTGAAATCGCGCGGCATGCTGATGGGCGCCGTGCTCCCCGTCAAGGCGCCGCGTCACTTCGGAACGATCGTGCTACGCATCGACACGTTCACGAAACGAATGCTTCGCAATTGCGTCAGCTTTGCTCGCTCTTGTTTTTGGCCGCGCGATCCGAGGCTGCGGTATCGCCGCCGCCGACACTCATCCGATTGAGGGATAGACGCATGCCCTGCGTCGGCGCCGGTGCGCGCTTGGAGCTCAGCGTCCGCGAGTTGACGCCCATCCAGGAGATTTCGGACGACAAACGGCCATATTCGATCTTGGGGCAGCGGTTCATCACGACCTTGATGCCGGCGGCCTCGGCCTTTTCCGCCGCCGCATCGTCACGCGCGCCGAGCTGCATCCAGATGACCTTCGGCAGTGGATCGAGCGCGAGAGCCTCCTCGACCACGGGCATGATGTGACTGGAGTTGCGGAAGATGTCGATCATGTCGACGGGACGGCCGATGTCACGCAACGAGGCGACGAAGGGCGCGCCGAGCAGGTCCTTGCCGACATGGCCGGGATTGATTGGAATCATATCGTAGCCGCGCTGCGCCAGGTATTTGAAGGCAAAATAGCTCGGCCGCACGTTGACCGGCGAGGCTCCGACCATCGCGATCGACTTCACGCTGTTGAGAATGGCGCGGATGTAATTGTCGGGATAGGCGTCGTGATTCATTTGTCGTTCTTCTTCCTTGTCATTGCGAGAAGCGAAGCGACGAAACAATCCAGTGTGTTCGCGTGGAGGGATGCCGGATTGCTTCGCTTCGCTCGCAATGACGGGACTACTCATCCCGCCAGGTCGGCGTGCGCTTTTCGATGAAGGCGTTGATGCCTTCCTCGGCATCCCGCGCCATCATGTTCTCGGTCATCACCTCTGCCGCATAGCGATAGGCATCTGCAAGGCTCATCTCGGCCTGGCGATAAAACGCCTCCTTGCCGAGCTTGACGGTGTAGGCGGATTTCAGCGCGACCTTTTCCGCCAGCGCAATCGCGGCGTCGCGCTCGGTACCGGCGGCGACCACGCGGTTGACGAGACCGATCTCGCGCGCGCGTGCGGCCGGGACGGGCTCGCCGGTCAGCAGCATTTCCATGGCCTGCTTGCGCGGCACATTGCGCGACAGCGCCACCATCGGCGTCGAGCAGAACAGGCCGATGTCAACGCCGGGCGTGGCAAAGTGTGCGGCTTCCGACGCGATCGCGAGATCGCAGCTTGCCACAAGCTGGCAACCGGCCGCGGTCGCGATGCCCTGGACGGCTGCGACCACGGGCTTGGGTAGATGCACGATCGCCTGCATCATCGCGCTGCAGGCATTCATCGTCTCGGCGAAGAAGGCACGGCCGCGATCGGGGTCGGTGCGGCGCGCGGTCAGCTCCTTCATGTCGTGGCCGGCCGAGAAGGCAGGTCCGTTGGCCGCGAGCACGACGCCGCGGACCGCCTTGTCGCGGCCGATATCGTTCAGGGCGGCATGCAGGCTCGCGATCATCGCCGTCGACAGGCTGTTCCGCGCGGCCGGCCGGTTGAGGGTCAACACCGCGATTGGGCCGACCATTTCGCGCAGCAGAATTGGCTGAGACGGGGAGGGGGCGCGGGCGGCCTGGCCGGACATTGGAGCGTTTCCGATTGGATTATTACAGTGAGATGATGCAGATAACCTAATGCAGCAGGCGACGCGACGCGAGGGTGGGAACAGCATGGCATTAGCGAAAATGAGCGTGGCGGAGCTCGAGCAGTTTCTCCGTGACGAATTTCCCCAAGCCTTCAGCGGCGACGACATCACGATCGAGAGCGCGGACGGCCAGACCTCCCTTCTGCGCCAGCGCTACAGTGAACGGATGCTGCGGCCGGGTGGAACCGTGTCCGGCCCGACCCTGATGGCCTTGGCCGATTTCGCCATGTACGTGGTGCTGCTGTCGGCGATCGGACCGATCGGGCTTGCAGTCACCACCAATCTCAACATCAACTTCCTGCGCAAGGGCCAGCCCGGGCAAGACGTGCTGGCGGAAGCCCGGCTGCTCAAGCTCGGCAAACGCCTGGCGGTCGGGGAGGTGAACCTGTTATCGGGCACGTCGCCCGATCCGATCGCCCATGTCACATCGACCTACTCCATTCCAAATATTTGACCTTTTTGCAGGTAATATCGCACCTTATTTATAAGTAACTGATTTAATTGAAATAAATTCCACTGCCGGGCATTGACCGTTGCGCGTCTCTTCTCTAGAAACCCGCGCAGTCCGGTGCGGTGTTCGCGCCGATATCTCCCGTCCACGGAAATTCTGACATGAAAACCTTTTCGGCAAAGCCGGCCGAGGTGACGAAGAAGTGGGTGCTGATCGACGCCAAGGGTCTGGTCGTCGGCCGTCTCGCCACCATCGTCGCCATGCGCCTGCGCGGCAAGCACCTCCCGACCTACACCCCGCACGTTGATTGCGGCGACAACGTCATCATCATCAACGCCCAGCATGCAGTCCTCACCGGCCGCAAGCGCGAACAGAAGACCTATTTCAAGCACACCGGCTATGTCGGTCACGTCAAGGAGCGCACCGCGCGCCAGATCCTCGAAGGCAAGCATCCCGAGCGCGTGCTCGAGAAGGCCGTCGAGCGCATGATCCCGCGTGGTCCGCTCGGCCGCGTGCAGATGGGCAACCTCCGCGTTTACGGCGGTGCCGATCACCCGCACGAAGCCCAGACGCCCGAGAAGCTCGACATCGCCAAGTTGAACCGCAAGAACACGAGGGCCGCATAATCATGGCCGAATCCATCCAGTCGCTCGACCAGCTCTCGCAGCTCAAGACCGCTGCCGCGACACCCGATGCGCCCAAGCACGAGAAGAAGGTCGACAAGTTCAACCGCGCCTACGCCACCGGCAAGCGCAAGGACGCGGTCGCCCGCGTCTGGATCAAGCCGGGCGCCGGCAAGGTCACCGTCAATGCGCGCGAGGTCGAGGTCTATTTCGCCCGTCCGGTGCTGCGCATGATGATCGAGCAGCCGTTCTCCGTTGCCCAGCGTTCGGGCCAGTACGACGTGATCTGCACCGTCGCCGGCGGCGGCCTCTCCGGTCAGGCTGGCGCTGTGCGTCACGGCATCTCCAAGGCTCTGACCTATTTCGAGCCGGAGCTGCGCAGCGTGCTCAAGAAGGGCGGCTTCCTCACGCGCGACTCCCGCGTGGTCGAACGTAAGAAGTACGGCAAGGCCAAGGCCCGCCGGTCCTTCCAGTTCTCGAAGCGTTAATCGCTTCGGTCACATTCGCCGCGAAAGCGGCCTCAATGAGATGCAAAAAGGCGCTGATTTCAGCGCCTTTTTTGTTGTTCGTTTGTATGCAAATTGCGCGCGTGTTTCCCGAAAACTTGGGCTCGCGTGAAAACCTGAATGGAACTCGGCGGACATAGCGTCGCAGCTGGAAGGGCGCGCAAATCGGCTGGGCCGATCGCGTAACTGCTATGTTCAAGAGGGGGCCGACATGATGTCGCTCGATAGCATCACGCTCTATTTGGTCGCCACCATGGTCGCCGCATTGCTCGGCGCCATGATGGTGTTTTTCGGCAAGCAGGAGAACAGCCCCGCGCTGAAATGGTGGGGTACGGCCTATCTGCTCGGCGCCGCCTCCGTCGCGTTGTGGACCGCGACGGGCGACAAGCTCGGCCCCTACCTCTCACTTGGCTTGAATGCGGTTGGCTTCGTCGCTTGCGGCATGGTGTGGAATGCGGCGCGCGTCTTCCATGGTCGCAAGCCGAACTGGCCCGGTCTGGTGCTGGGGGCGATCGCGTGGGTCGCGACGGTGATGCTGCTCGATCCCACGGCGTCAATGCTGCGCATGATCATCGGCGCCGGCATCGTTTCCATCTATGCGGCCCTGACCGCAGGCGAGCTCTGGGTCGAACGGCGCAAGAGCCTGCAACGTCGCTGGCCGGCCTTTGTCGTGCCCGTCATGCACGGCTGCGCGTTGATGCTGCCGATCCTGCTCGGCAGCTTTCTGCGCCCGAACGACGCCGGCTTCGCCACCAGCGTCTGGGTCACCGTTTTCGCGGTCGAGCTCGTGCTCTATGCCGTCGGCACCGTCTTCGTGATCTTCATGCTGGTGTCCGAGCGCACTGTCACCGCGCACCGCACCGCGGCGTCAACCGATCCGCTCACGGGCATGCTCAACCGCCGCGGCTTCTCGGAAGCCTGCGCGCGAATGATCGATCGCGAGGCCAAGGGCGGCCGACCCGTCACCGTGATGATCTTCGACATCGACCATTTCAAGTCGATCAACGACCGCTTCGGTCATCCCGCCGGCGACGAGATGCTGAAGCTGTTCTCGACCGTCGTCGTCAACAATTTGCGCATCTCGGACTTGTCGGGCCGCATCGGCGGCGAGGAGTTCGCCGCGCTGCTGCCGTGTGCGCTCGAAGAGGGCGTGCTGGTCGCTGAGCGCGTGCGCGAGGCATTCGAGATGTCAGGCGTCGTGGTCGACGAAGGCCCGGTCGACACCACCGTCAGCATCGGCGTGGCCGGCGGTCCGGCCGGTACCGAGCTCGAGGTGCTGCTCGCCTCGGCCGACACCGCGCTGTACCAGGCCAAGCGCGGCGGCCGTAACCGTGTCGAGGCGGCGGAAGAGCTGCCGTTGTCGCTGGAGAACTGGCGCCGTCAGAGCGCTGCGCGGATCGGTGTACCGAAGACGCAGCCGGCCACGGCCTGAAGCGAGCGGTCTTCGCGGTAATCTTCTGTTTACCATTCGGTTCCTACCATTGCGGTCATGGAATCGATCCGTCGACAGAACCCGCAAGCTGCCCTGATGTCGCTCGAAGCCCACGCCGCTTCGGCGCGCGGTGGCTTCGCCTGCCTGTTCTCGACCGCGGACGAGTACGAGACGGCTCTCATTGCCGAGCGCCGCGCCCAGGGGCGCTACGCGCAAAGGCGCAGCTACTGGCCGGTCGTATTGTTTGTCGGTTGTGCACTCGTCATCGCGGGCACCGTGCTGCTGTTTGCCTGAGAGCGCCGCATTTTCGGTCGGGCAGGGCGCCGTTTCGACGCCTTTTTCTTTGCTTCCGGCTGCGCTAGATGTGGCCATCAAACAAAGGGCGGAAACCGATGATCACCGAGATCGCGCAAATCGACGTCAAGCCGGGCAGCGAGAAGGACTTTGAGGCAGCCGTCGCCAAGGCCAAGGCGGCCTTCGGCCGCTCCAAGGGCTTTCACGGTTTCGAACTGCACAAGTCGATCGAGAAGCCGCAGCGCTACCGGCTGATGGTGAAATGGGCGACGCTGGAGAACCACACGGTCGATTTCCGCGGCTCCGAGAATTTCACCGAATGGCGCGGCCTTGTCGGCCAGTATTTTGCCGCGCCCCCGGAGGTCGAGCACACGGAGACCGTGCTGACGACCTGATCGCGATCAGGCCGCCTTGTCGAGAGGCACCTCATACGTCTTGAAATGATCGATCATCACCTTGGCGATGGCGACGAGTGGCAGCGCCAGCGCCAGGCCCCAGATGCCGAAAACGACGCCGAGCAGGATCTGGAACGCGAACAGCGTGGCCGGCGGGATGTCCAGCGCTTGACGCTGGAGCAGCGGCGTCAGCACATAGCTCTCCATCGCGTGCACGCCGAGGAACAGGATCAACGCCGATAGTGCCGGGATCCAGCCGGAGGCAAGGCTCGCCAGCACCACGACGACGCCGGCGATGATGGCGCCGACGGTCGGGATGAAGGCGAGCAGGCCGGCCTGGATCCCCAGAATGAACGGGCCGGGGATTCCGATGATGGCAAGCCCGATCCAGGTCACCACGCCGACCGCGAGCATGACGATGATCTGCGCGATCAACCAGCGTTCCAGCGTCTCGCCGATACGGTCGATGATCAGGGTCGCACGGAGGCGATGCTTCGCTGGCGCGAGGAACAACAGGCCATCGTGATAGATGCTGGGCTGAGCGGCAAAGGACAGGCCCAGAAACAGAACGATGAAGATGTTTCCCACGCCGTGGATGGTGCCAAGCAGCAGCTTGAAGGTCTGGCTCACGATCGCTCCTCCGCTGGAGGCCAGCGCGTCAGCACCGGGCAAGGGACCGCGCGGGGGCGTCGCCGGCGAAGGCGTCGGGGCCGATGATGGATTGGCTGCAGCGTCAGATGCACCATTGCCAAAATCGAAGAAGCTTGTGTCGATCCCGTGGTTATCCAGGAAGGACTTTACATTGCCGATCTGCGACTTGATGGTGTTGCTGAGCAGCGAGGCCTGCTCGGCGATGGTTGCGCCGCCGAGATAAGCTGCCCCCGCCAGCAGGGCGGCAAGCGCGGCGCAGACGATTGCGAGCCGCACGGCATGTGGCAGCCGGACGTGGCGACCCAGCGCGCCCGTCAGCGCGTTGAGCCCGAGGCCGAGCAGCATCCCCGCGAATATCAGGAGCAGGGTGGCGGCAAAGTACCAGGTGAAGACCAGGGCCCCGGTGAAGAGCACGACAGCGATGCCGCCGACGGCAATGGCCCAAGCCAGGTCTCGAGGCACATCTCGAGCGGCGTCCCGGGCCGGATCTGAGCGGGTCTGGGGCTGTTCATCTCTGGAGGCGGTCACATCTTGTCCTTTTCGGGTCGGACGCACTCTTTCGTGAAATCTGAGCGGGGATCAAGCCGGGGCCGTGCGCCGGATTGAGGCGCTAAGGTCGTCTGAGGTCAAGGCTGCCGGCGTGCGGGGCCTTGGAAGCCGATTTGCGCAAAAATAGCATTGCCGTCCCGCGATCCCCTCTGTTGAATTTGTTCCATTCGAGGGGCATCTTCGGAGAATCTTCTTGCTGGAGGTCGGAACGGGATGAGAAAGCCGGTCGTCGGCGTGATCGGGAACGCCCATCGCGTCGAAAATCGATTTCAGGTCCAGATGGTCGGCGAGCGCAATTTGCGCGCCGTGGCTGAGGTCTCCGGCGGCCTGCCGCTGATGTTCGCGGGCTCCCCTGACATCACCGACATCGCCGCGCTGCTCGATACGGTCGACGGCATCGTGCTCACCGGGGCCCGCGCCAACGTGCATCCGACCCGCTTCAACGTCGATCCCTGCGAGAAGCACGAGCCCTACGACATCCATCGCGACGAGGTCGCGCTGGCGCTTTCAGTCGCCTGCGTGTCCCGCGGCATTCCGCTGTTCGGCATCTGCCGGGGGCTGCAGGAGATGAACGTCGCCTTCGGCGGCTCGCTGCACCCCGAGATCCGCGAAATTCCCGGCCGCATGAACCACCGCATGCCCCGGCTCGAGAATGGCGAGATCCATCCCGATCCGACCGTCGTGTTCGCCGACCGTCATGACGTCGACCTGACGCCGGGCGGCGCATTCGCCAAGCTACTCGGCTGCGAGAAGATCCGGGTGAATTCGCTGCACGGGCAGGGCATCCTCGATCCCGGCAAGCGCGTGCTGATCGAAGGCGTCGCCGAGGACGGCACTATCGAGGCGATCCGTATCGCGGAGGCCCCGACCTTCGCGCTTGGCGTGCAATGGCATGCCGAATACGACCCGCAGCGCAATCCGATCAATCGAAAGCTGTTCGAGGCTTTTGGCGAGGCGATGGTGGCGAAACAGAGGGCGGCGGCGTAGGCCAAGCCTCGTCGTTCTGACCTCATCGTCGGAGAATTGTGCCGAGCGGACGTCGCGCGTTAGGCTCCAGACTGAATCGTCTGATTGGAATCAATTCGATGTCACGCAGCGCCGCCCTCACGGCTCTTGTCCTGCTCGCGTCTCCCGCACTCGCCCAGACCTCGCCGCCGCAGGAAGGCGCGATCACCTGCGCTTCGCCGGTGTCTTCAGATGATACGGAACGGAGCCTGAAGCAGCGCTACGGCAACGATGCCGAGATGCAGGACCTCTCGGGCGCGGAGGGTGAGACCTACAAGGGACTCGTGCTGTTTCCGAAAGCGATGGACCGCCGCATCGAGATCTCCTTCTCCGAGGACAACGCCAAGCGCGCTTCCGGCTTGACCTTGCGGGACACCGCCAGGGCCAGCCGCTGGAAGGTCAGCGGGATCACCATCGGATCGAGCCTCGCCGACGTGCAGAAGGCCAACGGCAAACCGTTCATGGTGGCTGGCTTCGAATGGGACTATGGCGGCTTCGTCACGGACTGGAAGGGCGGCGCGCTCGGTCGCCCGATGCAAGGGGGCTGCACCGTGACGATCCGCTTCGACAGGAAGTCCGGCGCGCCGAAGTCGCTGCTGGGCGATGGCGTGAAGGTCGCTTCCGACAACGCCACGCTGACGAAATGGGCTCCAGTAGTAGTGGAGATCGGGGTGAATTTTCCCGGCAAGTAAGTAATCGACGAACTGTGCTCGCGGCATAAACCAATCGGTAGGAATTGCTGCGCTCCGATTTTCTCGATTCCGATTCGTTCTTTGAGAACGAAGTGGAGTCAGATGCAGAACGAAAGTGATGGGCTGTCGCAGCTCCTCTCATCCCGCGATCGTCGCAAAAACAAAAGGACGCCCCAAGGGGCGCCCTTCGCGTGTCATGGTCGTTCGAGCCACTTAGCCCGAATAGTACATCTCGAACTCGACCGGGTGCGGGGTCATCTCGAAGCGGGCGACTTCGGTCATCTTCAGCTCGATGTAAGCGTCGATGAAGTCGTCGTCGAACACGCCGCCGGCCTTGAGGAAGCCGCGGTCCTTGTCGAGGTTCTCCAGCGCCTCGCGAAGCGAACCGCAGACGGTCGGGATCTGCTTCAGCTCTTCCTTCGGCAGGTCGTAGAGATCCTTGTCCATCGCCGGACCCGGATCGATCTTGTTCTTGATGCCGTCAAGGCCGGCCATCAGCATCGCGGCAAAGCCGAGATAGGGATTGGCCATCGGATCGGGGAAGCGCACCTCGACACGCTTGGCCTTCGGCGAAGCGGTGTAGGGGATGCGGCAGGAAGCCGAACGGTTGCGCGCGGAGTAGGCGAGCAGCACGGGGGCCTCATAGCCGGGGACCAGACGCTTGTAGGAGTTGGTCGACGGGTTGGTGAAGGCGTTGATCGCCTTGGCGTGCTTGATGATGCCGCCGATGTAATGGAGGCAGGTCTCCGACAGGTCTGCGTACTTGTTGCCCGCGAACACCGGCTTGCCGTCCTTCCAGATCGACTGGTGCACGTGCATGCCCGAGCCGTTGTCGCCATAAACCGGCTTCGGCATGAAGGTGGCCGTCTTGCCGTAGATATGCGCGACCTGGTGGATGCAGTACTTGTAGATCTGCATGTGGTCGGCCATCAGCGTCAGTGTGTCGAACTTCATGCCGAGCTCGTGCTGGGCGGAAGCGACCTCATGGTGATGCTTCTCGACCTTGACGCCCATCTTGGCCATGGCGCCGAGCATCTCCGAGCGCATGTCCTGCACGGAGTCCTGCGGGGGAACGGGGAAATAGCCGCCCTTGGTGCGGATGCGGTGGCCGAGATTGCCGCCTTCATATTCGGTGTCGGAGTTGATCGGCAGCTCCGAGGAGTCGAGGCGGAAACCGGTCCTGTAGGGATCGGACGAATAACGCACGTCGTCGAACACGAAGAACTCGGCTTCGGGGCCGACGAACACGCTGTCACCGACGCCCATCGACTTCACCATGGCCTCGGCCTTCTTGGCGATGCCGCGGGGGTCGCGGTTGTAGGGCTCGCCGGTGGTCGGCTCGAGCACGTCGCAGGTGATGACCATGGTGGTCTCGGCGAAGAACGGATCGATCGTCGCGGTCACCGGATCGGGCATCAGGCACATGTCGGACTCGTTGATCGCCTTCCAGCCGGCGATCGAGGAGCCGTCGAACATCGTTCCTTCGGCGAAAATGTCCTCATCGATCATGCTGACGTCGAACGTCACGTGCTGCCACTTGCCGCGCGGATCGGTGAAGCGCAGGTCGACGTATTTGACGTCGTTGTCCTTGATTGATTTCAGGACGTCTTTGGCGGTCTTCATGCATACCCCTTTTGGCTCTGCGGGTCGGTTTCCAGATGAGCAGATTCGTTCTCGCTTTCGGCGAGTTGGCGCAACCGCACAAACGAAATCAGGCCGCCGAAGCAGCCTTTTTTCTTTCAGAGTGTCGCAAAATGCGGGATAGCACCCGGCTCAGATAGCGTCCAGCCCGGATTCGCCGGTTCGGATGCGGATCGCCTCTTCGATGTTGGAGACGAAAATCTTGCCGTCGCCAATGCGTCCGGTTTGCGCGGCACGGCGGATCGCATCGATCGCGCGCTCCACCAGGTCGTCGCCGATGACGATCTCGATCTTCACCTTCGGCAGGAAGTCGACGATGTATTCTGCGCCGCGGTAAAGTTCGGCATGACCCTTCTGCCGACCAAACCCCTTGGCCTCGGTGACGGTGATGCCCTGAAGGCCGACTTCCTGAAGCGCTTCCTTCACCTCGTCGAGCTTGAACGGCTTGATGATGGCTTCGATTTTCTTCACTGCGCGCCTCCCGGCCTTTCGATCAAATAGCAACGTCTTCGTCAGGATGCGCTTTTCTTAACGCACGATCTTGTCTTCGCTATGCCGGGACCTGACCCGCCCGGCAACAACGGCCGGCCATACCCAGACATGCCAGTGAGCACGACAAACCGAAGCGGCTTCCTCGAAAGCAGGGTCTATGCCAAGTTGCAAATGCCCTGATTATTGGAGCGTTATCAGCCTTTTAACGAGCATCTCTGATAGGTTGAACCGGTCGGCTCAAAATACCGCAGACTACGAAATAGGCAAACGGTTCAATATCTGTGCAATCAGATGTTCCGGAAGCCGGATCGGCACGGAATGTGCCTGTTGAAAAGGCGTTTGGACCAGGGAAGTGGCATGGAAGTTCTAACCACCGCCGAGATGCAGCGGGCTGATCAACTCAGCATCACGGCCGGCACGCCCGGCTTCAAGCTGATGCTGAGTGCCGGCCAAGCGGTCGCGGAAGCCGCCAGCGCGCTGGTGGAGGAGGGGCCGATCCTGATCGTCGCCGGCCCCGGCAATAACGGCGGTGACGGTTTTGTCGCAGCCGCCGAGCTTGCCGCGCAAGGGCGCGAGGTCTCGGTGATCCTGATGTGCGAGCGCGATCAGCTGCAGGGCGATGCGGCGTCGGCCGCGCGCGGCTGGAAGCATCCTGTGCTGCCGTTCAATCCGCAGGCGATCGGAAGACCCGCGCTGATCATCGATGCGCTGTTCGGCGCGGGCCTTAGCCGCAGCGTCGACGGCGAGGCGCGCGCGATGATCGAGGCGATCAATGCCAACGGTGCCCCGGTGCTGGCCGTCGATTTGCCGAGCGGCATCAACGGGACCAGCGCGGCCGTCATGGGGGTGGCGGTCAATGCCGAGGAGACCGTCACCTTCTTCCGCAAGAAGCCCGCGCATTTGCTGCTGCCCGGGCGAATGCATTGCGGTCGCGTGCGCGTCGCCGACATCGGCATCGATGCGCAGGTGCTCGAGGAGATCGCGCCGCAGACCTTCGAGAACGATCCGGATTGCTGGGGCGCGGCCTTTCCTGTGCCGCGTATCGACGGACACAAATATGCACGAGGCCATGTGCTGGCGGTATCGGGCGACGCCGCTGCGACCGGCGCGGCGCGGCTCGCCGCCCGCGGGAGCTTGCGCGCCGGTGCGGGCCTCGTGACACTCGCAACCCCGCGCGATGCGCTCGCGATCAACGCGGCCGCGCTGACGGCGGTGATGGTTCGCCCCGTGGACACCGCGGTCGAGTTCGGCGAACTGCTTGGCGACATCAGGTACAACACCTGCATGATCGGCCCGGGGGCCGGCGTCGGCGAGCGCACCTGCGACATGGTCCACACCGCGCTCACTGCGCAGAGGCATCTGGTGCTGGATGCCGATGCGCTGACGAGCTTTGCCGCCAAGCCGGAGCGGCTGTTTGAATCGATCAAGTCCTCGCGGGATAATGCCGTGGTGCTGACGCCGCACGAAGGCGAATTTCCGCGCCTGTTCTCCGACCTCAGCAACAAAACGCCAGGCCGCTCGAAGCTGGAGCGCGTGCGCGCGGCCGCCGAACGCTCCGGCGCCGTCGTGCTGCTGAAGGGGCCGGACACCACAATTGCTGCTCCTGACGGCCGTGCCAGCATCGCCGCCAATGCGCCGCCCTGGCTTGCGACCGCTGGCGCCGGCGATGTGCTTGCCGGGATCATCGCCGGGCTCTTGGCGCAGGGTGTTCCGGCATTCGAAGCTGCCAGCATTGGCGTCTGGATGCACGGCGAGGCCGCGAGCGAAGCTGGGCCGGGGCTGATCGCGGAGGATCTCACCGAGACGCTGCCGGCCGTGCACCGGCGGATCTATAACGCTCTCGGGATCGAGTACTGATGCTGAGGCCCCTCGCGCTCCCCGATATGGGCGCAGCGGCGGAAGTTCATCGCCTCGCATTCGACCAAGCGATGCCGTGGCTGGTCGGGCTGCACACGCCGGACCAGGATCGCTGGTTCTACCGCGAGCGCGTCTTTCCAACCTGTCACGTCTGGGGGCATTTCGACGGCGTTGAGCTCGGTGGGATCATCGCCTTCCGTGACGGCTGGATCGAGCAGCTCTACGTCCGTCCGGATCAGCATGGCCGCGGCATCGGCACCGAGCTCCTCAACGTCGCCAAAGGCGCCAACGAGCGGCTCGAGCTCTGGACCTTCCAGCGCAACGCGCCAGCGCGCCGCTTCTACGAGGCGCGCGGGTTCACGTTGGCCGAGCAGACCGACGGAGCGCGGAATGAGGAGAAGGAGCCCGATGCGCGCTACGTTTGGGCTCGCGCCGGCTGATCGTTCATTCCACTCCGTACCAGCGCACCAACCGCGGTGCGGCCCAATCGGTCACGACCGATTCGATCAGCCATCGTCCCGGCGAGGTTGCGGCGAAGGCGATGCGCTGGATCTGGCCGGGCTCGATGGCGAGCGTGTCGAGCCAGTACGGCTTCCAGCCGTCGTCGAGCCGGTCGAGCAGGCGGAAATGGTGGCCGTGCAGATGAAACACCGTGGTTGCAGGGGCGGGGTTTCTCACGGCCAGCACGACGGTGCGACCCGCCCTGGCCCGGAATGCGGGAGTCGAGGCGGTGGAGAAATTGGCCGGCCGGGTCCAACCGGCTTCCGCTGCCCCGAGCGTGAGATCGAACCGCAGGGCGCCTTTCAAGTCGAGTTTGTCGGGAAGATCATTCGGCGGGAGTGGCCGTGGCGGCGGTAGCGCCGCGCGCCGGTCCAGCTTGCCTGAGACAGCGAGGTGCCCGATCGGGCGGGCCTCCTTGCCATCATGAAGCACCAACGCGGCGGATGTGGCCGCATCCACGAAGGCATCGGCGCGGGCGCCGGGGGCCAGGATCAGGGCGCCGTTGCGGGCCGGGAAGGGCTCGGCGGGCTGGCCGTCCAAGGCCATCACCTGGACCTCGTGGCTCTCCAATTTGATCGCCAGAACAGAGCGTTGCGACCCGTTGATGAAGCGCAGCCGCAGCCGCTCGCCGGCCTCGGCTGAGAGGTCGAATGAAGTTCGGCCGTTCAGGGTGTAGAGCGGGGTCGTATCTTTGGGATCCTGGCCCGGCGGAATCGCGGTGCCGTCCCGCTGGAGGCGCCACTCCTCGATCAGCAGAACCTCGTCGCGATCGACGGCGACCGGCCCGGTTTCGGCGGCGATGATCGGAAGCGGGCGCGCGGGCTGCTTCAGCCGGTCCTCAAAGAGGCGGAAGTCGGCTACGAGGGTCCCGGCGTTTGGTATTGAAATGATTGATGTTTCGGTTGCGTCCGGAGCGACAGGGGCCCGCCCCCGCAAGGGATCGGCCAGGTCAGCGCTGTCAAGGCCGTACCAGACCGGCGCAAGCGGTACGGGCAGGGCGTTCCGGAAGGTCACCTCGCAGCGGTCAAAGCGCTTGAGATGAACGTTGCCGAGGTGACTTACGGCGGCCAGCTCCCAGATCGGTGCAGGAGGCTGATCCGGCCTCAGGGCCAGCGTCGCCTGTCGGGCCTGGAGGGCAAGCTGGGCGGTTGTCACCGGCGTTGCGCCGCCGCCCAACAGGCCCGCAGCGGAGGCCGTCAGGCCGGCCAAAACCTCACGTCTGTTCGGGGCGAAAATCCGCGATTTCATGGTCCGATCCGGATCATGCGACGCTGGATAAGTCCAGCCGTCATGCCTACTTGAAGCCTGCCTCCATCAGGCCATTTTTTTGCTGCGAACAGTCGGGCACATGCTATAAGCCCGGCCGCCCGCGGCATCGCGGCCGGTCTTGATGCAAATTCACGCGGGCGTGGCGGAACTGGTAGACGCGCTGGATTTAGGTTCCAGTGACGAAAGTTGTGGGGGTTCGAGTCCCTCCGCCCGCACCAAGCGCTTATCGCGTTTGCACGGATTACCGAAGGGCCACGCTCTGCGCGGATGTTTTGTCCGTCCGGAGCAAGGCTCTGATGAACCACCGGTGTTGAGGCGTTCGCCTCGCGCCGGACCGATTGATGACAGCGTCCCGACGCGGATAGCGTGCCGGGACCGAACGAAAAGAAGATTGGACGCCATGCAGGTCACAGAAACCCTTTCGGAAGGCTTGAAGCACGAGTTCAAGATCAGCGTTCCCGCGTCTGATCTCGACGCAAAGGCTGGCGCCAAGCTCGTCGATCTCAAGGACAAGGTGCGCCTCAACGGCTTCCGTCCCGGCAAAGTGCCCGTCACTCACCTCAAGAAGGTCTACGGCCGCTCGGTGATGGCCGAGACCATCGACCAGACCATCCGCGACACCAACACCCAGCTGTTCTCCGAGCGCGGCTTCAAGCTTGCGACCGAGCCGAAAATCACCATGCCGTCCGAAAAGGACGAGGTCGAGGAGCTGCTGAACGGCAAGTCCGACCTGACCTATACAGTCGCGATCGAGGTCGTGCCGGCGATTGCGCTCGCCGATTTCAAGACCTTCCAGGTCGAGAAGCCCGTCGCCGACGTCTCCGATTCGGACGTCGACGAGGCGATCAAGCGCATCGCCGACAGCAACCGCACCTATGCCGCCAAGGGTGAGGACGCCAAGGCCGCCTCCGGCGACCGCGTCACCATCAACTTCAAGGGTACCATCAACGGCGAAGCCTTCGAGGGCGGCGCCGGCGAGGGCATCCAGGTCGTGATCGGCTCCAACACCTTCATCCCGGGCTTCGAGGAGCAGCTCATCGGCATTGGCGCCAACGAGACGCGCACGCTGAAGGTCTCGTTCCCCAAGAACTACATGAGCGAGAAGCTCGCCGGCCAGCCGGCCGAGTTCGAGACCACCGCGACGCTGATCGAGGCGCCGCAGGATCTCGCGATCGACGACGAGTTCGCGAAGACGCTCGGCCTGGAATCGCTGGACAAGCTCAAGGAAGCCGCGCGCGAGCGGCTCACGGCCGAGTACGCCGGTGCGACGCGCCAGCGCGTCAAGCGCGCGCTGCTCGATCGTCTCGACGAAGCGCATCGCTTCGAGGCGCCGCCTTCGCTGGTCGAGGAGGAGTTCAATCTGATGTGGAACTCGGTCAAGGCCGAGATGGACTCCGCCGGCAAGACATTTGCCGACGAGGACACCACCGAAGAGAAGGCCAGGGAAGAGTACCGCAAGATCGCCGACCGCCGCGTGCGTCTTGGTCTCGTGCTCTCCGAGATCGGCGAGAAGAACAAGATCACCGTGACCGACGACGAGGTCGGCCGCGCCGTGATCGAGCGCGCGCGCCAGATGCCCGGCCGCGAGAAGGAAGTCTGGGACTATTATCGCAACAATGCCCAGGCTCTGGCCCAGCTTCGTGCGCCGATCTACGAGGACAAGGTCGTCGATTTCATCCTCGAGCTCGCCAATGTCACCGAGAAGAAGGTCTCGCGCGAGGACCTGTACAAGGACGACGAGGAAAAGACTGCGGCCTGAAGGCCTTGAGCAATCCTTGTCTTGAGAAAGCCTTCTATTAAGGATGATCCGCGAACAGGCTCAGCTAGCCAGATGGCCGGCTGGGCCTTTTTGCCAGAATCAGCTTCAAGTGCCGCAAAGGGGGTCGACGGATTAAGCCTTAATTCGCTCCACACTTGTCTGGCGCGAATTGCGCTATATCTGTCGGTACCTACGCGTTCTACCTCTACCCACTTCCTGCATCACGGGACGTCCATCGGCCTTCCGGCACATCCAGTCCGACTGGCAGCCAAGAACTGCAGCCAAGACTGGCGATGTCCGCCTCTAAACCCTAGGTGACTCATGCGCGATCCGGTTGAAACCTACATGAACCTCGTGCCCATGGTGGTCGAGCAGACCAACCGTGGCGAGCGCGCCTACGACATCTTCTCGCGCCTGTTGAAAGAGCGCATCATCTTCGTGACCGGCCCGGTCGAGGACGGCATGTCGACGCTGATCGTCGCACAGCTGTTGTTCCTGGAAGCGGAAAATCCGAAGAAGGAAATCTCGATGTACATCAACTCGCCGGGCGGCGTGGTGACGTCGGGTCTTGCGATCTACGACACCATGCAGTTCATCCGCCCGCCGGTCTCGACGCTGTGCACCGGCCAGGCTGCATCGATGGGCTCGCTGCTGCTGACCGCCGGCGAGAAGGACATGCGCTTCTCGCTGCCGAACGCGCGCATCATGGTGCACCAGCCCTCCGGCGGCTTTCAGGGCCAGGCCACCGACATCATGCTGCATGCGCAGGAAATCCTGAATCTGAAGAAGCGGCTCAACGAGATCTACGTGAAGCACACCGGCCAGACCTACAAGACGATCGAGGACGCGCTGGAACGCGACAAGTTCCTGACGGCCAACGATGCCAAGGAGTTCGGCCTGGTCGACAAGGTCATCGACAAGCGTGCCGAAGAGGCCACGCCCGCGAAGGCCCCGTAGCACTACCGGAACTGCAACATTGATCCCCAGGATTATCGGGGATCGCCCGCACGGCGTTCACGTTAAGGACGCGTTCGCGAGGGCGCAAAAGCCAGTTTTGCGCCCTGCGGCAGGCAGAAAGTTCCGCTTTCGTGCTTGTTTTTCGTGGCAATCCAGCAACGCCGGGGTGATTTCGGTCACTTCGCCCGTGCCAAGACGTGAAATCACGGTATTGTCACGGGTAGCGGGCGGCCTCCCGATTAGCGAATTCTTGATAGTCGGGTGACAGCATGGTTGGCTACGAATGATCGGCTATGATCGCGGAGAATCGAGTGACCGTGATTCGCACGGGATGTAACGCGTAGGGTCTTTTTTGGTACGGAATTTGCTCTACTTAAGCTTCATGACGGCCATCGTGCCGGAATGGAGCGATCGAGCGGAACGGGATCGAACCGCGGACGGAGACATGAATGAGTAAGGTCGGCACGAGCGACTCCAAGAACACGCTATATTGCTCGTTCTGCGGCAAGAGCCAGCACGAAGTCCGCAAACTGATCGCGGGTCCCACGGTCTTCATCTGCGACGAGTGCGTCGAGCTCTGCATGGACATCATCCGCGAGGAGAACAAGTCCTCGCTGGTCAAGTCGCGCGACGGCATTCCGACGCCGAAGGAAATCTGCAAGGTCCTGGACGATTACGTCATCGGCCAGAGCCATGCGAAGAAGGTCCTGTCGGTTGCGGTGCACAACCACTACAAGCGCCTCAACCACCAGACCAAGCACAACGACGTCGAGCTCGCGAAGTCGAACATCCTGCTGATCGGTCCGACCGGTTCGGGCAAGACGCTGCTCGCGCAGACGCTCGCCCGCATCCTGGACGTGCCATTCACGATGGCGGACGCGACCACGCTGACCGAAGCCGGCTATGTCGGCGAGGACGTCGAGAACATCATTCTCAAGCTGCTCCAGGCCGCCGACTACAATGTCGAGCGCGCCCAGCGCGGCATCGTCTACATCGACGAAATCGACAAGATCAGTCGCAAGTCCGACAATCCCTCGATCACGCGCGACGTGTCGGGTGAGGGCGTGCAGCAGGCGCTGCTGAAGATCATGGAAGGCACGGTGGCTTCGGTCCCGCCGCAGGGCGGCCGCAAGCATCCGCAGCAGGAGTTCCTGCAGGTGGATACCACCAACATCCTGTTCATCTGCGGCGGCGCGTTCGCCGGCCTCGAGAAGATCATCTCGGCGCGCGGTCGGTCGACCTCGATCGGGTTCGCGGCCCAGGTGATGGCGCCGGAAGATCGCCGTACCGGCGAGATCTTCCGTCACGTCGAGCCTGAGGATCTCCTGAAGTACGGTCTCATTCCCGAGTTCGTCGGTCGTCTGCCCGTCGTGGCGACGCTCGAGGATCTCGACGAGACTTCGCTGAAGAAGATCCTGACCGAGCCGAAGAACGCGCTGGTGAAACAGTACCAGCGGCTGTTCGAGATGGAGAACATCGAGCTGACCTTCGCCGACGAGGCGCTTGGCGCGGTTGCCCGCAAGGCGATCGAGCGCAAGACCGGTGCGCGCGGATTGCGTTCGATCCTCGAGGCCATCCTGCTCGAGACCATGTTCGACTTGCCGGGCCTGGAAGGTGTGGAAGAAGTCGTGATTTCCCGCGAAGTCGTGGAAGGCACGGCCCGTCCGCTCTACATCTACGCCGATCGGACCGATCGCGCCGTCGAGAATGCCAGCGCCTGATTTCCGGCGCTGGAACGCTCCAATCGTCTCATCAAGTCGGGCTGCGGAAATGTATCTCCGCAGCCGGTATTGCGTCGCTTACCTGCGTGCGTAAGCGCCTGATGGCGCGCGTTTTTCAATGACTTGACACCCCCCGGGTCGATAGCCACCTAATGTCGGCGGCGAGCAAGAATTCCCTTCAAGATTCGCCTCCGTTCCGATCTGGCAAGCCCGGTCCAACCTTCGCATGGTAGGCCGGTTTGTGGATCACCTCGGCACCTTGTGGCGGTTGCGCATGAAAACAGCGGGCTGCGTGCAAGGGGGCAAAGCAAAAGGAAAAGGCCATGACTAATCCAAAACCCCGGCCAACCATCGTCCATGGCGAGACGCACGCTTATCCCGTGTTGCCGCTGCGCGATATCGTCGTCTTCCCGCACATGATCGTCCCGCTCTTCGTCGGTCGCGAGAAGTCGATCCGCGCGCTCGAAGAGGTGATGAAGAACGACGCGCTGATCATGCTCGCGACGCAGAAGAACGCGTCCGACGACGATCCGGCGGCCGATGCCATTTACGAGACCGGGACGCTCGCCAGCGTGCTGCAGCTCTTGAAGCTTCCTGATGGCACCGTGAAGGTGCTGGTCGAAGGGCTCGAGCGCGCGCGCGTGTCGAAATACACCGATCGCGCCGACTATTACGAAGCCACCGCCGTTGCGCTCGCCGACACCGATGCAAAGTCGGTCGAGGCGGAAGCCCTGGCGCGCTCGGTCGTGTCCGACTTCGAAAGCTATGTGAAGCTCAACAAGAAGATCTCGGCCGAGGTCGTCGGCGTCGTGCAGGCGATCACCGATTTCGCCAAGCTCGCCGACACCGTCGCTTCGCATCTCGCCGTCAAGATCGCGGACCGGCAGGGCATCCTGGAGACACTGTCCGTCACCACGCGCCTGGAGAAGGTGCTGGGCCTGATGGAGAGCGAGATCTCGGTGCTGCAGGTCGAGAAGCGTATTCGCTCGCGCGTCAAGCGCCAGATGGAGAAGACCCAGCGCGAGTACTATCTCAACGAGCAGATGAAGGCGATCCAGAAGGAACTCGGCGACGACGATGGTCGCGACGAGCTCGCCGATCTCGAAGAGAAGATCTCCAAGACCAAGCTCTCCAAGGAAGCGCGCGACAAGGCGCAGCATGAATTGAAGAAGCTGCGCCAGATGTCGCCGATGTCCGCGGAAGCGACTGTCGTGCGCAACTATCTGGATTGGCTGCTGTCGATCCCGTGGAACAAGAAGTCCAAGGTGAAGAAGGACCTGGAGCAGGCGCAGGCCATCCTGGATTCCGATCACTACGGGCTCGAGAAGGTCAAGGAACGCATCGTCGAGTATCTGGCCGTGCAGTCGCGCGCCAACAAGCTGACGGGCCCGATCCTGTGCCTCGTCGGTCCTCCCGGCGTCGGCAAGACCTCGCTCGGCAAGTCGATCGCGAAGGCCACGGGCCGCGAATTCGTGCGCGTCTCGCTCGGCGGCGTGCGCGACGAGGCCGAGATCCGCGGTCACCGCCGCACCTATATCGGATCGATGCCCGGCAAGATCATCCAGTCCATGCGGAAGGCGAAGTCGTCCAATCCGCTGTTCCTGCTGGACGAGATCGACAAGATGGGTGCCGACTTCCGCGGCGATCCGTCGTCGGCCTTGCTCGAGGTCCTCGACCCCGAGCAGAACGGGACGTTCGCCGACCACTATCTGGAGGTCGACTACGATCTGTCGAACGTCATGTTCATTACGACCGCGAATACGCTCAACATTCCCGGCCCACTGATGGACCGCATGGAGATCATCCGGATCGCCGGCTACACCGAGAACGAGAAGGTCGAGATCGCGCGCAAGCACCTGATTCCGAACGCGGTGTCCAAGCACGGCCTGGACTCCAAGGAGTTCTCGATCGACGACGACGCGCTGCTGCTTCTGATCCGCCGCTACACCCGCGAAGCGGGCGTGCGCAACCTGGAGCGTGAGCTCTCCACACTCGCCCGCAAGGCGGTGAAGGAGCTGATGATCTCCAAGAAGAAGTCGGTCAAGGTCACCGAGAAGACTCTGGAAGAGTTGCTCGGCGTGCCGAAGTACCGCTTCGGCGAGATCGAGAGCGAGCCGCAGGTCGGCATCGTGACCGGCCTTGCCTGGACCGACGTCGGCGGCGAGCTGCTGACGATCGAAGGCGTCATGATGCCCGGCAAGGGCAAGATGACGGTGACGGGCAATCTGCGCGATGTGATGAAGGAGTCGATCTCGGCGGCGGCGTCCTACGTCCGCTCGCGGGCGATCAACTACGGCATCGAGCCGCCGATGTTCGACAAGCGCGACATCCACGTGCACGTGCCTGAGGGCGCGACGCCAAAGGACGGTCCGTCGGCGGGCGTGGCCATGGCGACCGCGATCATCTCGGTCATGACCGGCATTCCGGTCCGCCACGATGTCGCGATGACCGGCGAGATCACACTGCGCGGCCGCGTGCTGCCGATCGGCGGTCTGAAGGAGAAGCTCTTGGCTGCTGCCCGCGGCGGCATCAAGACGGTGCTGATCCCCGAGGACAACGCCAAGGATCTCACGGAGATTTCCGATGCGATCAAGGGCGGCATGGACATCATCCCGGTCTCGCGCCTCGACGACGTCGTCGCCAAGGCGCTGGTGAAGAAGCCGGTGCCGATCGTCTGGGAAGAGGACACCAAGGTGACGGTGAAGCCGGACGGCGACGAAGCCGCCGGCGGCCTGACCGCTCATTGAGGTTCAGCGAAACATGATAAAACGGCGCCTTCGGGCGCCGTTTTTGTTTTGGAGCGGGGAGCAGGGCGAATGCAGATCGACGGGCAATGCCATTGCGGAAAGATCTCCTTCGAGGCCACGGTCGATCCTGAGGCAGTCTCGGTGTGCCATTGCACCGATTGCCAGACCCTGACGGGCTCTCCGTTCCGAGTGACCGCGATCTGCACGGCGGCGGACATCAAGCTCACCACCGGCACGCCCAAGCTCTACGGCAAGCGCGGCGACAACGGCCGGATGCGCTTCCAGCACTTCTGCGCCGATTGCGGTTCCCCGCTGTTCACCAGCGGCGAGGGCGAGCAGGCCGACGATTGGGGCATCCGCTGGGGCTCGATCCGCCAGCGCGACAAGCTGCGGCCGGTCAGGCAGATCTGGTGCCAGTCGGCCGCAGTCTGGATCGACGCCGTGCCGCTGCTGCCGGGCAGGCCGAGGGATTGAAGGCGCGACAAGCTCGCCGCGAAAGCCCGCCTTCGCCAAACGTCTTCGGCGCGGCAGCCTCCGCCACCTTCGTGCCAATGAGCACCTAGGCTGGCTCGCCGAGCCGTAGCCCGCGAACCGGGTGAAGGCTGGTGGGCGGTCACGGATTCGAACCGCGGACCCTCTCGGTGTAAACGAGATGCTCTAACCAGCTGAGCTAACCGCCCCACGGCGCCTCTTTAGCCCTGCCGCCCTTGAATGGGCAAGGGCGTAGAGATCGATTCAGCCGCCCGCCGCGCGTCGGCATGGGGGCGGCCGGGAACCCCAGCCGACGCTGGGCTTTATTGCATATTATTCCCGGGTTGCCTGGTCGCTGGCCCTATGCCTGATTTTGAGCCCGAAATTTCGCAAAACTATTGCCCGCCGGCGCCGCTTCCGCCGGAGAGTCGGCTGCACTGGATTCGCCTGCTGGCAACGCTGAAGCGAAATCCTCTGGAATGCTGGAGAGCGGAGTTTTTCCGCGAACCGATCGCCAGGGTCAGGCTGCCGTTCGCCGACGCGCTTCTGGTGCACGATCCTGCGGCCATCAGGCGCGTGCTGATCGACAATGCCGGCAACTACCGCAAGGACCCGATCCAGCGCCGCATCCTGGCGAACGGTCTCGCCGACGGGCTCTTGAGCGTCGAGGACGCGCGCTGGGAGGCGCAGCGGCGGATGCTCGCGCCTCTGTTTGCGCGGCGCACGGTGACGACGTTTACGGGGGCGATGCTCACAGCCGTCGATCGTTTGACGGAGCGATGGTGCAATCTGGGGCAGGGGGCTGCGGTCGACGTCGCCGCAGAGATGGCATTGCTGACGCTCAACGTGCTCGCGCTCACCATTTTCTCCGACGGCATTGCAGGCGACTACGACGAATTCCGCGACGCGATGAACGCCTATTTCGCGGTGATCGGGCGGATTGGCGTGCTCGATCTTCTTGGTGTACCGCAATCGGTGCCGCGTCCCGGAGGAGGCCGCCTGCGGCGGACCATGACCTATTTCGAGGGCATCATCGACCGGATCATCGAGGCACGTCGCGATCGGCTGGCAGCCACGCCCGCCGGCGAACCCCCCGCCGATCTGCTAACGCTGCTGTTGCGTGCGCTCGACCCTTCGACCGGGCAATCGATGTCGCTCACCGAGGTGCGCTCAAACATTCTCACTTTCCTGTCGGCCGGCCACGAGACCACGGCGAACGCGCTGAGCTGGTCGATCTTTCTGCTGTCGCAGTCGTCGCCTTGGCGCGCCCGCGTGCGGGAGGAGGCCGCGCGCGAGCTCGCGGGGCCCGTGGAAGGCGTCGCCGACCGGCTGGTGGTGACCCGGGCGGTGGTCGAGGAAGCGCTCCGGCTCTACCCCCCGATCGCGGCGTTGAGCCGGATGGCAAAGGGCCCGGATCGGCTCGGCGGCGTCGCGGTCGAGCCGCGCACGCTGATCGTGATCGCGCCGTATGTGCTGCACCGGCACCTGCTGCTGTGGGACCAGCCCGGTACTTTCGATCCGTCGCGCTTCTTGCCGGAGCAGCGCAGCAGGGTCGGACGATTTGCCTATCTGCCCTTTGGCATCGGTCCGCGCATCTGCATCGGCGCCTCCTTCGCCCTGCAGGAGGCCACGATTGCGCTTGCCGCACTCACCCGGCGCTTCGAGACAGAGCTTTTGCCGGATGCCAAAGTTTGGCCCTCGCAAAAAATTACGCTACGACCGGAGCACGGCTTGCCGATGCGCGTGACGCCGCGCGACTGCGGCGAGCGGCCGGTCTTGCGAGATGAGAAAAAGAGGGCTTGATGGTATCGCCGAGCGGACACGAGCAAAACGCCGATCAGATCGCCTATTGGAACGGCCCCAGCGGGCAGCGTTGGGCCGATCGCCACGCCGCGCAAGAGAGCCTGCTCGGCCCCATCGCCGACGTGCTGATCGCGCGCGCCCGGCCGAAGCCCGGTGAGCGCGTTCTCGATGTCGGCTGCGGCTCGGGGGCGACGACCTTTGCCTTCGCGAAGGCGGTGGCGCCTGACGGGTTTGCGCTCGGTCTCGATGTGTCCGAGCCGATGCTGTCGCAGGCGCGGGCGTTTGCGCCGAAGGGGCTGCCGCTCGATTTCGTGCTGGCGGATGCGACGGTCTATCCGTTCGAGCCTGATAGCTTTGATCTGCTTGCGTCGCGTTTCGGTGTGATGTTCTTCGCCGATCCAATTGCGTCCTTCACCAATCTTCGCCGTGCGCTGAAGCCGACGGGGCGGCTCGCTTTCGTCTGCTGGCGCGAGCCGAAGGAAAATCCGTGGATGATGGCGCCGCTGATGGCGGTCTACAAACACGTGCCGAAGATGCCGCCGGTCGGGCCGGAAGAGCCGGGCCCGTTCGCTTTCGCGTCGGAAGAGCGCGTCACGCGTATCCTCACCGGCGCGGGCTTCGTGGACGTGGCGATGGAGCCGTACAATCTTCCCATGGACATCGCGATCGGCGGCGGCCTCGACGCCGCCGTCGACGGCTCGCTGCAGATCGGCCCCGCCAGCCGCGCGCTCCAGGGCCATCCGCCGGAGACCTATGCGGCCGCCAAAGCGTCGATCCGCGAGACGCTCGCCCCGTTCGTGAAAGGGCAGAGCGTGGCGCTGCAGGGCGCGATCTGGATCGTGACGGCGAAGGCGGGGTAGGGCGCCCGCCACGCTCGCAATGACGATGTTGACGGACCGGTGAGCCCCTTACACCACATCATCAGGCGCCAGGGCGCAGCCATTGTCCGGATGTGTCTCGACCTGGAGCGTGGTATGGCCGATGCGGAAGGTGGTCTTCAGCATCTTCGCGGTGTCCATCAGGAATGCATCGGCTGTGCCTGATGGCATCACGAGATGGCAGGTGAGCGCCGTCTCGGTGGTCGAGATCGGCCAGACGTGGAGATCGTGGATGGCCGATACCCCCGGCCGTGCCAGCAAGAACGTCCTGATCGCGACGAGATCAGTGCCCTTGGGCGCGGCCGCCATCGACATGTCGATGGAGCCGCGGAGCAGGCTTGTCGTGCTCCAGAGAATGGTGCCGCAGATGACGAGGCTGGTGAGGGGATCGAGCCAGAGCCAGCCGGTCCAGATGATCAGCGCCGCCGAGACCACGACGCCCAGCGAGACCGCGGCGTCGGCGGCCATGTGCAAATAAGCGCCCTCGATGTTGATGTCGTCCTTGCGTCCGCCGGCGAACAGCATGGCGGTGAAGCCGTTGATGAGGATTCCGATGCCGGCGACCACCATCACGGTGACGCCCGCGACCGGCTCCGGATCTCGCAGGCGCAGGATCGCCTCCCAGCCGATCGCGCCGGTGGCGACCAGCAGGAACACCGCATTGGCCAGCGCAGCCAGAATCGTGGAGGCGCGGAAGCCATAGGTAAAGCGGCCGATCGGGGCACGCCGCGCCGCGATCGAGGCGCCCCAGGCCACGACCAGGCCGAGCACGTCGGACAGGTTATGGCCGGCGTCGGCGAGGAGGGCGGTGGAATTGCCGAGATAGCCGTAGACCGCCTCGGCCACGACGAGTGCGGTGTTGAGCGTAATGCCGATCGCGAACGCCTTGCCGAAACTGGCGGGCGCGTGAACATGGGCGTGACCATGACCGTGCGAATGGCTGTGGTCGTGGCCACGATCATGCGCATGATCGCCATGGTCATGGTGATGATGACCGTGATGGTCGTGGTTGCCCAAATTAGCGCTCCCCGGAGTCAACCAAATCAGGCGGCATTGTAGGCGTTTCGTCCGCGCCGTCACGCCGGAACAGCACGTAGAGCGCGGGCAGCACCAGCAATGTCAGGACGGTCGAGGAGATGATGCCGCCGATCACGACGGTGGCGAGCGGCCTTTGCACCTCGGCACCGGCGCCGGTCGCGAGCGCCATCGGCACGAAGCCAAGCGAGGCGACCAGCGCCGTCATCAGCACCGGCCGCAGCCGCGTCAATGCGCCCTCGTGCACAGCCTCGGCAACGGATCGCCCTTCGCTGCGCAGCCGCTCGATGAAGGCGATGATGACGAGGCCGTTGAGCACGGCGACGCCCGACAGCGCGATGAAGCCGACCCCTGCGCTGATCGACAGCGGAATGCCGCGCAGGAGCAGCGCCGCGACCCCGCCGGTCAGCGCCAGCGGCACGCCGGAAAACACCAGTGTCGCATCCGCCGCGGATCCCATCCCCATGAACAGCAGCAGGAACACCAGCGCGAGCGCCACCGGCACGACGATGGTCAGCCGCTTGCTGGCCGAGACCAGTTGCTCGAACTGGCCGCCCCAGCCGATCCAGTAGCCCGGCGGCAGCTTCACCTTCTCGGCGACGGCGGCTTGCGTCTCTGCCACGAAGGAGCGCAGGTCCCGGCCGCGGACATTGGCTGTCACCACCACGCGTCGCTTGCCGTTCTCGCGGCTGATCTGGTTGGGGCCGGGCGCGATCTCGATTGCGGCGACGGAGGACAGGGGCACATAGCGAAGCGCGGCGCCGGATGCACCCGACCACGCGGTTCTGGTGATGGTCTTCGCATCCTCACCCGGCGGCAACGGGATCGGCAGCGATTTGATCGCATCAGGGTCGACCCGCAGGCTCTCCGGCAGCCGAACCACGATATCGAAGCGGCGGTCGCCTTCGAACAGCTTTCCGACCGGCTTGCCGCCGATCGCGATCTCGACGAGGTTCTGCACCTCGCCGAGGCTGAGGCCGTAGCGCGATAGCGCCTGGCGGTCGAGCCTGACGGTGAGGATCGGCAGGCCCGCGACCTGCTCGATCTTGACGTCGGCGGCCCCTCCGATGCCACGCACCACGCCGTTGACCTGCTGGGCGATGCCGGCGAGCACGTCGAGATCGTCGCCGAAGATCTTGACGCCGACGTCGCTGCGGATGCCGGCAATGAGCTCGTTGAAGCGCATCTGGATCGGCTGGGTCATGCCGTAGGCGGTGCCGGGCAGGGTGTTGGCGGCGCGCTCGAGTTCGGCGACCACCTCGTCCTTCGGCTTGGTGGGATCGGGCCATTGGTCGCGCGGCTTCAGCGTGACATAGGTGTCAGCGGCGTTCGGCGGCATCGGATCGTTGGCGATCTCGGCGGTGCCGATCTTGGAGAAGATGGTCGCGACCTCGGGCACCTGCTTGACCGCCTGCTCCAGTCGAAGCTGCATGTCCACGCTCTGGGTCAGGCTGGTGCCGGGAATCCGGATGGCTTCGATGGTGATATCGCCTTCATCGAGGCTCGGGATGAACTCGCCCCCCATGCGCGTTGCGGCGAACAGGCTGCCGGCGACGATCAGCACGGCACCGAGCGCAACGCTGCGGCGATAGCGGATGGCACGGTCGAGCAGCGGTACATAGATGCGCTTGGCCGCGCGCATGAAAACGTTTTCCTTTTCCGAGACCTTTCCCGTGACGAAGATCGCGACCGCGGCCGGGACGAAGGTAATCGACAGCAGTGCCGCGCCTGCGAGGGCCATCAGCACCGTCAGCGCCATCGGCGTGAACATCTTGCCTTCGGTCCCCGTCAGGGTCAGGACCGGAAGGTACACGACGGCGATGATGAGGGTGCCGAACAGGCTCGGCTTGATGACTTCGCTGCTGCCGTCGCGGATGGTCAGGAGACGTTCGTCCAGCCTCAACAGGCGGCCGCGCCGGTGTTGCTCGGCCGCCAGCAGCCGCAAACAATTCTCGACGATGATAACGGCGCCGTCGACGATGATGCCGAAATCGATGGCGCCGAGGCTCATCAGATTGGCGCTCACCTTGCTCTCGACCATGCCCGTGACCGTGAACAGCATGGAGAGCGGAATGACGCAGGCCGTGATCAGTGCGGCGCGGAAGTTGCCGAGGATCAGGAACAGCACCGCGATCACCAGCGCCGCGGCCTCGACGAGATTCTTCTCGACGGTCTGGATGGTCGCTTCTACCAGATGAGTGCGGTCGTAGACCGCGCGCGCGATGACGCCATCGGGCAGCGATTTCGCGATCTCGCCCAGCTTTGCGGCAACCCGCTGGGCCACCGTGCGGCTGTTCTCGCTGATCAGGAGCATGGCGGTGCCGAGCACGGTCTCGCTGCCGTTCGCGGTCGCCGCGCCGGTGCGCAGGTCCTGGCCTTCGCCGACTTCGGCGACGTCGCGGATGCGGACCGGCACGCCGCCACGCGAGCCGATCACGATGTCTCGGATGTCGGCGATGTCAGCGACCTGACCGGGGGCGCGGACGAGATATTGCTCGCCATTGCGCTCGATATAGCCGGCGCCGACATTGGCGTTGTTTGCGGCGAGCGCGGTCATGATGTCGCGGAAACCGAGCTTGTAGGCCATCAGCCGGGCGGGAATCGGCAGCACGTGGAATTGCCGCTCATAACCACCGATCGAGTTGACCTCGATTACGCCGGGAATGGTGCGCAGCTGGGGCTTGATGATCCAGTCCTGAATGGTGCGGAGCTCGGTCGGCGTGAACTCGGTACCGGCAGGTGATTTGGCGCCGGCCTTGGCCTCGACCGAATAGACGTAGATCTCGCCGAGCCCGGTCGAGATCGGCCCCATCGCCACCTCGGTGCCTGCGGGAAGCTGATCCTTGGCCTGCTGGATGCGCTCGTTGACGAGCTGGCGCGCGAAATAGATGTCGGTGCCGTCCTGGAACACGACGGTAACCTGGCTCAGCCCATAGCGCGAGATCGAGCGGGTATAATCGAGCCTGGGCAGGCCGCCCATCGCGGTCTCGATCGGGAAGGTGATGCGCTGCTCGGCCTCGAGCGGCGACAGGCCCGGCGCGCGCGTGTTGATCTGGACCTGCACGTTGGTGACGTCAGGCACGGCGTCGATCGGCAGGCGGGTGAAATTCCAGACGCCGAAAGCGCCGGCCGCGAGCGCCAGCAGCACCACCAGCCAGCGCTGGCGGACCGAAAAGGAGAGGATCGCATCAATCATGATCCGCGTCTCCCTTGCCCATTTCGGCCTTCACGACAAAGCTGTTCTCGGCGACGTAACGCTCGCCGGCGGAGAGGCCGGCGCGAATCTCGACGAATTTCGGATCGGCATCGCCAAGCTCGACGGGGCGTGCTTCGATCTTGTCGCGGTCCTCGCGGACGAACACGATGGTCTTGTTCTCCAGCGTTTGGATCGCACCTCTGCGCACGGCGACCGCGACATTGCGCGCGGCGAGAATCAGCCGCGCGGTGACGAACAGGCCGGGACGCAGGCGTCCGTCGGGATTTGGCAACACCACGCGCGCAAGGGCGGTCTGGGTCTCGCTGCTCCCGATCGGGGCGATGTAGGAAATCGTGCCCTTGATCTCCCCGCTGAAGTCATCGGGATCGATCAGCACCTCGTCGCCAAGGCGAACACGCTTGAGGTCCTGGCGGTAGATCGACAGATCGACCCAGATGGTCGAGAGATCGGCGACGACGAAGGCCGGCTTCTGCTCGGAGGCGTATTCGCCAAGCGAAATCTGCCGCTCGATGATGGTGCCCGGGATCGGCGCTTTCAGCTCGTAGACGGTGAGGCTTTGGTTGCTCTCGATGGCGGCCAGCAGATCGTCCTTGCCGACCCTGTCCCCAATGCGTTTCTGGATCGATTTTGCCAGTCCCGGAAAGCGCGGCGTCACCTGCACGACAGCTTCCTGGTTGGCCCGCAAGATGCCGTTGAAGGACAGCGTGTCGGTCAGCGTGGCGCTCGCGGCCTCTGCCAGCGTCACGCCGGCCGCGGCGAGCTTGACGTCGGAGATGCGGATGCGGTCAGCGCCGTGCTCGTCCTGCTCGACGTGATCGTTGGCCTTTTCCGGCCTTTTCTCGGCAGCCTGCTCGGTCGGCGTCACCTTGGCGGGAGCGAGCAGGGAATAACCGTAGGCGCCGAGTGCCGCGGCAATGATAGCGACGGCGAAAGAGGATGATGTCTTCATCGCGTACTCTCCCGCGCCAGAGCAAACGGATTGCCGACGAGCCCTTCGATGGTGGCGACGCCGGCGTGGAAGTTTTGCAGCGCCTCCTGCTCGCGCAGGCGGGCCTGCGTCACGCTCGCCTGGGCGTCGAGCACTTCGAGCAGGGTGAAGCGGCCCTGACCGTAGCCCTGCGAGATCGCATCCGATGCTTCGGCAGCCTTCGGGATCGCCGTGTCGCGCAGCACGCTGAGCTCGCGCAGCGAGCCCTGCAGCGAGTCGTAGGCGCGGCCGGCGACCACGATCAGCGTATTGCGGTTGGTTTCGCGCTCCGCCCGCGTCTTGGCGAGGCTTTCCTGCGCCGCGAGGATGTTGCCCTGGTTCTGGTCGAACACGGGGATCGGCACCGACACCGAGAGGCGCACCGCGTCGTCATTGGTCTCGTTGAAATGGCGCCAGCCGGCGGCGATCCTGATGTCGGGATAGGGCTTGAGCCGCGCCATCAGAAGCTCGGCATTGCGCTGGGCGTACACGGCGGTCCAGCGCACCAGCTGCGGATTGGCATCGATGGCGGCCACGACCGACTGGAATGTCGGCGGCCGTCCCGTGGTGTCGAGCCGGCCGGAGACCTCGCCGAATTTCGCGGCGGGATCGCCCATCAGCACCGCAAGCTCGCGCCGGGCGCTGGCCAGCGTCGCCTTGAAGCGCTCGCGGTCGGCTTTCACCAGGGCGGAGGCGACCTCGGCGCGGCCGGTTTCGGCCGGCGAGGAGGCCCCGGCCTCGACACGGCGGCGCAAGAGCGGCGTCAGCTTGTCGATCGCCGCGATCTGCTCGTCGAGGATCTGGATGCGCCGCTGCGCGCCGAGCACGCCGAGGAAGGCGATTGCGGTCTCCGACAGCACCTCCAGCCTGATCGCCTTGCGCTGGATCGCGGCGACCTCGATGCCGGCAGTTCCTGCCGCAATTCGCGCCTCGCGCTTGCCGAACAGCTCGAACGCCTGGCTGATCTGGAGCGTGGTCTCGGCCGATCGCGTCCCGCGATAGGTGCCGGAGCCGAACGAATTGTCCTGCTCATAGGACAGTTCCGGATTGAGCAGTGCGCCCGCCTGGATACGCTGGCCCGTCGCGATGCCGACATCGCGCTCGGCCGCCGTCAGCCGCGGGCTCGCCGCCAGCGCGCGCGCGAGCGCCGCGCGCATCGTCAGGCTCTGGGCGTGGGCGTGCTGCGTCAGCCAGGGGCTGACGAAAATCGCCGTCGCGCACGCAAGCCGCGCGGCCGTCCATCTGAAAGGCATGAAGGTGACCCGTGAACAGGAGCATCATGGGCGCGCGCGGCGCCCGGCTGATCAGTTCAGGTGCGGGATTTGGGAGGTGGGAAGTCGGTGTCGGGTGCAACGCCGATCAGCGCGGGCGCGCGCTGCGGGGCCGGCGCGGCAGCGATGTCGCTGGCGATTTCGGATTGCGCCGACTGCAAGACGGCGATCGAGAAACAGCCGTGACAGTGATGGCCGCCAAGCGCCGAGTGATCGCCGTGGCCGCCAGGACCGTTGTCGAGGATCGAGGCGATCTCCGAGCCGCCCGAGGGGCTGGTGACATCGATGTCGTGCGCGCCATGGAGTACGCCGGATAGTAGATACATCGTCGCGACCAGCACAGCCACTATCCCGCGCCAGTTGCGCAAGAGGTGAAAGCTGCCGGGGCGGCGGATCGTGGTCACTGTGGGGCTCGGATTGCGGATCCGCTTCGCCTAGCATGGCAGCTGGAACAGTGTCGACCCGCAATATTGTTACGTCCCGGGAACTCGGTGTCGCACGCGCGACATACGAAAAGGCCCCAGCCCGGGGCTGACCGGCTGAGGCCTTTTGTGCTCACAATCTTTATCCTCGGGACTTGAACAGACAATCCGCAGCACCTGGGTTCGTTCCGCACTGGACTGCAAATTTTGGAACGTTTGTTGGTCCCCCTCATTAGCGCCCCGGAGCATTTTGAGGAGGATGGGACTATGGACGGACTGATCTATCTGATCGGCTTGATCGTCGTGATCATGGCAATCTTGTCGTTCTTCGGCCTGCGCTAGCGAGAAAAGCAATGGTCATTGAAACGCTCGTGCAGGACAATTTGATGGAAGGCGGCCTTGTCGCCGCCGAAGAGCGACGGAGCATCCAGTGGAGCTCCGTCATCGCCGGCGCTTTCGCCGCCGGCGCAATGTCGTTCATCCTGGTCAGCTTCGGCGTGGCCATCGGCCTTGGCGTCAGTTCGGCATCACCGACCTGGCGCGATGCGTCGACCGCGCTGGCGCTGCTGTCGGGGCTCTATCTGATCATCCAGGCGATCATCAGCTTCGGCTTCGGCGGCTACATTGCCGGCCGGACCGTGCGGCCGGCGCCTTCGCTGGCAACGATCGAAGATGATGGCGAGCGGCGTGACGGGCTGCACGGACTGACGTCCTGGGCGTTGGCCGTGCTGATCGGTGCCGCGCTGCTGGCGATCATCGGTGCTGCCGCGGTCGAACGCTCGCCGATGCGCAGTGGCGCCGGGAACACGACAGCCGCCGAGCCGCTCCTGAGCTACGAGCTCGACAAGCTGTTCCGCGCGCCGCGGCGACCGCCCAACACCGACATGCGGGAAGCTCGTGCCGAAGCCGGGCGCATCCTGATGACGTCTTCGAGCCACAACGGCGTCAGCGTCGACGATCGCAACTATCTGGTGCAGCAGGTCGCCGCATTGACGGGATTGGGTGCGCCCGATGCCGAGCGGCGCGTCGATGCGTCGATCGCCGACGCTCACACGGCGATCAACCGCGCCCGACGCAATTCGGTGATCGTCGCGTTCTCGGTTGCCGCGGCAGCCCTGATCGGTGCCGCCGTGGCGTGGGCCGCGGCCGTCGCCGGGGGCCGGCACCGCGATGGCGAGCCGCTGCCGAACTGGATGGCGAGCTCCAACCGCTTCCACCGCGGCCGACGCGCGATGCCGGTGCCGTAAGAGAAGGCCGGCTTACGCCTTCTCTTCCCAGATCATCGCGAGATGCACGATGGTCTGGACGGCCTTCTCCATGTCCTGCCGGCTGACCCATTCGAGCCGCGAGTGGAAGGCATGCTCGCCGGCGAAGATGTTGGGGCAGGGCAGGCCCATGAAGGAGAGCCGCGAGCCGTCGGTGCCGCCGCGGATCGCGGTGCGCATCGGGCGCAGCTCCGCGCGGCGGATCGCCTCGATCGCGTATTCGAGGATGTGCGGGTGACGGTCGATCACCTGCTTCATGTTGCGGTACTGCTCCCGCACCTCGAACTTGTAGGTCGAGCGCGGGTACTCCTTCATCACGTCCTTGACGATGGTCTCGAGCAGGACCTCCTTCTCCTTCAGCCCTTCCTCGGTGAAGTCGCGCACGATGAAGGAGAGGGTCGCCTGCTCCAGCGCGCCCTCGATGCCGACGGGATGCAGGAAGCCCTGCTTGCCTGAGGTCGTCTCCGGCGAGCAGCCTTCCTTCGGGAGGCGCTCGACGATCGCGGCTGCGATCTTGATCGCGTGCTCCATCTTGCCCTTGGCGTAGCCGGGATGGGCGCTGACGCCTGATATGGTGATGGTGGCGCCGTCGGCCGAGAACGTCTCGTCCTCGACCGAGCCCGCGCTCTCGCCGTCCATGGTGTAGCCGAAATCGGCACCCAGCTTCTTGATATCGACATTGTCGACGCCGCGGCCGATCTCCTCGTCCGGCGTGAACAGGATCTTGATGGTGCCGTGCTTCACATCGGGGTTGTTGATGAAGAAATGCGCGGCATCCATGATCTCGGCGACGCCGGCCTTGTTGTCGGCACCCAACAGCGTGGTGCCGTCGGTGGTGATGATGTCGTTGCCGATCTGGTTCTTCAGCGCGGGATGCTCAGCGAAGCGGATCACCTGGCTCGGATCGGCCGGCAGGGTGATGTCGCCGCCGCGATAGTTCTTGACGACCTGCGGCTTCACATCCTTGCCGGTGACATCGGGCGAGGTGTCCATGTGCGAGCAGAAGCAGATCACCGGCACTTTCTTCGTCGTGTTGGCCGGGATCGTCGCGTAGACGTAGCCGTAATCGTCGAGGTGGGCATCCGCGACGCCCATGGCCTTCAGCTCGGTGACCAGCACGCGGCCGAGATCCTTCTGCTTCTCGGTTGATGGCGAAGCCGGGGAATTCGGATCGGACTGGGTGTCGATGGTGACGTAGCGCAGGAAGCGCTCGGTCACGGTATGCGCGAAGGTCAGGGACATTTCTGGTCAAACCGCCAAGTCTTTGGGGGGAGCAGGCAGTATATCAGAAAAGCGGGCCGCGTTGCGGCGTGAACGGGCGCGGATCAGGCTTAACGAAGCGTAGCGCTCAGATCGCCTCTTTCAGTTCCTTGACGGGACGGAAGGCGACCTTCTTGCTGGCCTTGATGTGGATGGCTTCGCCCGTTGCAGGATTGCGGCCGGTGCGGGCGGCGCGCTTGCGGACCTGGAGGATGCCGAGCCCGACGATGCGGACGCGGTCGCCCTTCTTGAGGTGCTTGGCGATCAGGTCGACCATCTCGGTCAGGACGGCTTCGGCGTGCTTTTTCGACAGGTCCTGACTTTCCGCGATGTCGGCGGCCAAGTGCTTGAGCGTGATCGTGGTCGGAGCAGCGGCCTTCTTTGCCGAATCCTTCTTCGACCACTCCTTCTTCGCCATGTCAGGCCTCCTCGATGCAGGGGAAACCCAAGCAAAAGCATGGGGTTCCTGCCAAGTCGTTTGTAGACGTAGACGATTCGGGCGCGGGCTGACTATGCCACGAGTTCCCATCAGGCGCGGGAAATCGCCGGCACAGTCGTCAAAGACGTCGAAGTTCTGGGGCTAAGGCTATGGAGGGATTGCCAAAAATGGCGCGAGAGACGGGGCTCGAACCCGCGACCTCCGGCGTGACAGGCCGGCGCTCTAACCAACTGAGCTACTCCCGCGTGACGCGTATGTGTCCGCGCGGAACGAGGGGGGACTTAAAGGGGGGACATGGTGAAGTCAAGGACGTTGCGCTTGGCGGAGGCGTCTCGTCTAAGCATTGCGCTGGAAAACGAAAAAGGCCGCCCGGAGGCGGCCGTCGGTCAGCCGAAAGCGGGCTCGGTTCAGCGAATCTCCGAGGCGCCCGAGCTCGTGATCGCCATCGGCTTGCCGGCCTTGATGACGTGGGTCGACTGCGCGGTCTGGCTGAACTCGGCGTTGGTGCGGGCTGCGATCCCGAAGGCGGCCACTGCGATGCCGGCCACCAGCGCCACCACCACGATCTTCAGGTGGGTCCCCCGATCTGCAGAGTGAATTGAGTGGTTCATCGAAGCCTCCCGACGGGCTTGGACGCCGTCTGTAGGCTCATGTCTTAAGGGGCATCTGTTTCCGGATCGTTTCGCGGGTTCCGCAAAATGGTTTCATCTGGCGATTTCACCCCCTTCGCCCTGAGCCGTCTTACCTGTCGCGTAATCGCACAGGCCCAATCCCTTCGGCATGATCTCTCCCATCGGCCGCTAACCATTCCGCAAGGGAAGCACGATGAACCGTCGAAATGTCCTCGAAGCCACGTTGCTTGGGACCGCCGTGGCGGCGGCGTCAGCGGCCAACCCGCCAGCAGCTCAGTCGACCGCGCGATCGCCCTTTGTCACGGCCAACGACGGCACAAAGCTGCTCGTCCGACTCTCTGGCCGAAGCAGGTCGCGGTGACTGGCTGAGCGACCGGACATCTTCAGAAATATTGGAGTCCTTCTAAGAGGCTTTCAATTAGGGATCTCGCGCGCGCTCCCCTAAGCGTCACCCGATTGCATGCCGTTCCGGGATAGGCGGCGTGACGTAGCAAATGCACATCGGGGTGGCGTGTTGAACAGTCTTGGAATGCTGCGGTCGGCCGTGTTGGCGACCGCATCCGCTTGGGTCTTGATGCCGCAGGCATCGCTCGCACAAGCGTCGGGGCAGGGTGGTGCGCAGAGCCTGCCGCCGGTGACGATCGCCGCGCCGGAGCAGCGCCGCCGCACCGCCACACCCGCGCCGCGGCGTGCGCAGGGGCCGGTCGCGACCGCCAACAGCCGCAAGCCGCAGCCTCAGCACAATGTCGACGTCGTCGAGAATCTGCGTGGCCCGGTGCAGGGCTACGTGGCCAGACGCAGCTCGTCCGGAACCAAGACCAACACGCCGATCATGGAGACGCCGCAGGCCGTCTCGTTGATTTCAGCGGATCAGATCCGCGACCAGAAGCCGAACAAGCTCGATGAAGCGCTGCGCTATACCGCAGGCGTGCGTGCCGGCACCTTCGGCGCCGATACCCGCAACGATTGGTGGCTGATCCGCGGTTTCAAGTCCGACGACGTCGGCCTGTTCCTCGACGGCATGCAGCTGTTCTACACGTCCTATGCGAGCTGGAAGCTGCAGCCTTCCAACATGGAGCGCGTGGAGGTGTTGCGCGGTCCATCGGCCGTGCTCTATGGCGGATCGAGCCCGAGCGGCATCGTCAATGTCATCAGCAAGATGCCGCCGGCCGAACCGATCCGTTACGTCGAAACCGGGGTCAACAATTTCGGCAACGACTATGTCGGCTTCGATGTCGGTGGACCGGTCGCGACGCAGCCCCAGGACGGCAAGCTGTTCTACCGCCTCGTCGGCCAGGTCCAGAACGGCGGCACGCAGGTCAACTTCACGCCGGACAACAATTACTTCATCGCGCCGTCCTTCACCTGGAAACCGGACGCCGACACGACCTTCACGGTGCTGGCCTCGGCCTCGAAGCAGGACACCCGCGGCATCAACTTCCTGCCGTACCAGGGCACGGTGACTAACGCGCCGTTCGGCAAGATCCCGACCAGCTTCTTCGCCGGCGACCCCAATGTCGACAAGTTCACGCGCGAGCAGGAGATGCTCGGCTATCAGTTCGAGCGCAATCTCACCGACGATCTGACGTTCCGGCAGAATGCGCGCTTCGCGCATATCGACCTGACCTATCGCGGCTTCGTCGGCAATGGGTGGGACAATATCAACACTGCCACCATGGCGCGCTACAATTGGTACGCGAGGAACACTGCCAACCAGGCCAATCTCGACAACCAGTTGGAGTACCGCTTCGACACCGGTCCGGTGAAACACACCATGCTGTTTGGAGTCGACCTGAAGGGATATCAGATCGACGATTACCAGGCGTTCAACTTCGGCACCGTTCCCTCCATCAACGTCTTCAACCCAGCCTATGGCCTCGACGTCCCGCTCACGGGCGCACCGTTCCGCAACTTCCAGATCACGCAGAAACAGGCCGGCACCTATCTCCAGGACCAGATGAAGCTCGGCAACTTCACGCTGGTGCTGAGCGGCCGCAATGACTGGGTCGAGACGACGCAGGCTGCGCGCGATACCGGCGCAACCGTGGCCCAACGCGACGACAGCAAATTCAGCGGCCGCGCCGGGCTGATCTACAATTTCGACAACGGAATTGCGCCCTACGTCTCCTACGCAAGGAGCTACAATCCGATCATCGGGCTCAATGCGCAGAACCAGCTGTTCCTGCCGGAGACCGGCCGGCAGGCCGAGATCGGCGTGAAAGTCGCGCCGAAGGGATTTGACGGCTACTTCACGGCCTCGGTGTTCGACCTGAAGCGTCAGAACGTGGCGACTACCGATCCGTCGAATGTCCTGCTGCAAAACCAGACCGGCGAGGTGACCTCGCGCGGCATCGAGCTCGAAGCGGTGGCCAACGCCACCAGGGAGCTGAAGCTGATCGGCAGCTTTACTGCCTACCACCTCTTCACGAGCAGGGACCTCGACCCGTCCCTGATCGGCAAGACGCCGACCAACACGCCGGAGATGCTGATCTCGGGCTGGGCGGACTACACCTTCAAGGAAGGGCCGCTGGAAGGGTTGGGGTTCGGCGGCGGCGTGCGTTATGTCGGCTCGTCCTGGGCCGACACCGCCAACACGCTGGAGGTTCCCGCAGTCGTGCTTGGGGACCTCGCCCTTCACTATGAGTGGCAGAACTGGCGCACCGCGCTCAACGTGATCAACCTGACCGACAAGATCTACGTCGCGAGCTGCGCTACGGCCTCGTCCTGCTTCTATGGCGACCGTCGCCGCATCACCGCCAGCGTCTCCTACAAATGGTGAGGCAGGGGAGGCTTTTGTGAGAGCGCGCACGGTCAGGCGCTGGTCCGTGGTCCATACCTGGACCAGCCTGATCTCGACACTGTTCCTGCTGTTGCTCTGCCTGACCGGGCTGCCGCTGATCTTCCATCACGAGATCGATGAGCTCCTGGGCTACGCCCCCCAGCCCGAAGCTCATGCGGGCGCGGCGCGTGCGATGCCCCAAGTCGTCGCCGCCGCCGCGCTCGCCGCCGATCCCGGCCGCGTCCTGCAATATGTGTCCTGGGACAAGGACGAGCCCGGGGTCGTGATGGCCTACACCAACAGCGCGCCTGATGGCGCGCCCGACAACGCGACCGTGCGCGCCTTTGATGCCGTCTCGGCCAAGCTGCTCGGGCCGGTCGGCGTCGGGCCGATGCTGATCGTGCTCAAGCTGCACACCGACATGTTTGCAGGCCAGGCCGGCAAGTTGTTCCTCGGCGCGATGGGACTGCTGTTTGCAGCAGCCATCGTGTCCGGCGTGGTGCTGTACTGGCCGTTCACCCGCCGCCTGCGCTTTGCCACCATCCGTGGCAGCGCCTCGCGGCGCGTCCGCTGGCTCGACTGGCACAATCTGATCGGCGTCGTGACGCTCGCCTGGGCGCTGGTGGTGGGCTTGACCGGCGTCGTCAACACCTGGGCCGAGCTGATGCTGAATCAGTGGAAGGCAACCGAACTCGCCAGCATGGTCGCGCCCTATGCCGGCAAGCCGCCGCCCGTCCATCTCGCCTCGCTCGACGAGGTGGTGGCGCGAGCCAAGCTGGCCGCGCCGGGCATGGAGGTGGCCTTCATCGCGTTCCCCGGGACACCGTTCACGTCCTCGCACCATTTTGCAGCCTTCATGCGCGGCGACACGGCTTTGACTGCGCGGCTGCTCAAGCCCGTGCTGCTCGACAGCGAAACCGGGAAGGTGGCCGATACCAGGGCGCTGCCGCTCTATCTTCAGGCGCTGTTGATCTCGCAGCCGTTGCATTTCGGCGATTATGGCGGGATGCCGCTCAAGGTGATCTGGGCCACGCTGGACGGGCTCACCATCGTCGTGATCGGCAGCGGCCTCTATCTCTGGCTGGCGCGGCGGCGGAAGCGGGGGCCCGGCCGCAGCGACGCATTCGCCAGACGAGCCCCGGTCCCGTCGTGATGCATGGCTCCTCTGACCTCGCGCGCCTGTGGATACGTGTCTTTGCTGCACCTGTCCTGCTCGCAGCCGCGACCATCCTTGGCCTCCTGGCTGCCCTGCTCTGGGGAACGGCCGGCCAGTATGTCGCCTGGGTGACAGTCGGGGCGCCGGTTGCGGTCGTCGGCTGGGTTTGGCTGCGGCGCTTCAGCCAATAACCCGACCAATTTCGCCGACGATCCCTGGCAATTAGCGCCCGCGGCGGCTGCGCCGCAATCTCGGAGCTGTTGCCCTGCAAAACCGTTCCCGCCCTTGTCGGGTCAGGCGATCTGCTCCATACCAGCCGCGGGGTGATTCCGGGATTTCCACCGGTCTGGAAGCAGCAAAGGGCCTGAAAAGAGCGTGTCTTGCGCCCATTGGTGCACTGCGCTAAGGCTCAGAATAATTCCAAATCGGACGAATCCGTGGCCGGCCCGAGGCTGCGGGAAAAAGGGCTCGTCAATGAGCGGCATTCTACAGAACTATCTTCCACTCGTCGTATTCATAGGGGTAGCTGCTATCATCGGCCTCGTGCTGCTGATCGCGCCCTTCATTGTGGCGTTCCAGCAGCCGGATCCGGAAAAGTTGTCGGCGTATGAGTGCGGTTTCAACGCCTTCGACGACGCCCGCATGAAGTTCGACGTCCGCTTCTATCTGGTCGCCATCCTCTTCATCATCTTCGATCTCGAGGTGGCGTTCCTGTTTCCCTGGGCGGTGGCGTTCGGCAAGCTCGGCGCGACCGGCTTCTGGTCCATGCTGGTGTTCCTCGCCGTACTGACGGTGGGCTTCGCCTATGAATGGAAGAAAGGGGCACTCGAATGGGATTGAACCCTGCATCGTCCACGGGTCCGGCGATCGCGCCGGCCCCCAAGGGCATTCTGGATCCGTCGACCGGCAAGCCGGTCGGGGCCAATGATCCGTTCTTCCTCGAGGTCAATCACGAGCTGTCCGACAAGGGCTTCTTCGTCGCTGCGACCGACGATCTCATCACCTGGGCCCGTACCGGCTCCTTGATGTGGATGACGTTCGGTCTCGCCTGCTGCGCCGTCGAGATGATGCAGGTGTCGATGCCGCGCTACGACGTCGAACGCTTCGGCTTCGCCCCGCGTGCGTCGCCGCGTCAGTCCGACGTGATGATCGTCGCGGGCACGCTGACCAACAAGATGGCGCCGGCGCTGCGCAAGGTCTACGACCAGATGCCCGAGCCGCGCTACGTCATCTCCATGGGCTCCTGCGCCAATGGCGGCGGCTACTATCACTATTCCTACTCGGTCGTGCGCGGCTGCGACCGCATCGTGCCGATCGACATCTACGTGCCGGGCTGCCCGCCCACGGCGGAAGCGCTGCTCTACGGCGTGCTGCTGCTGCAGAAGAAGATCCGCCGCACCGGCACCATCGAACGCTAAGGTTTTACGTCATGGACGACGCCAAGCTCGACGCCCTGGGGCAGACGATCGTGAGCGCGCTTCCGGGCGCCGCCATCGGCTATCAGGTGGCGTTCAACCAGCTCACGGTTGATGTCGAGGCCAGTAAGATCGTCGAGGTGGTCAAGTACCTCCGCGACGATCCGAACTGCCGTTTCGTCAACTTCACCGACATCACGGCGGCCGACTATCCGTCGCGCGAAAAGCGCTTCGATGTGATCTATCACTTCCTGTCACCGACCCTGAACACCCGCATCCGTCTGAAGGCCCAGGCCGACGAGACGACGCAGGTGCCGTCGCTGATCGAGGTGTTCCCGGGGGCGGACTGGTTCGAGCGCGAGGCCTACGATCTCTACGGCGTATTCTTCGTCGGCCACCCCGACATGCGCCGCATCCTCACCGATTACGGTTTCGAGGGGCATCCGCTGCGCAAGGACTTCCCGCTCACCGGCTTCCTCGAGGTCCGCTACGACGACCAGGAGAAGCGCGTGGTGTACGAGCCCGTCAGGCTCAACCAGGAATTCCGCAAGTTTGACTTTTTGTCTCCGTGGGAAGGCGCCGACTATCCGGTCCTTCCGGGCGACGAAAAAGCGGGACCGAAGGCCTGATCATGAACGAGCAACCTGAAAATCTCCGCAACTTCACCATCAATTTTGGACCGCAGCATCCTGCGGCCCACGGTGTGTTGCGTCTTGTGCTCGAATTGGACGGCGAAGTCGTCGCCCGCGTCGATCCCCATATCGGCCTGCTTCACCGCGGCACCGAGAAGCTGATCGAGCAGAAGACCTATCTGCAGGCGATCCCGTATTTCGACCGGCTCGACTATGTCGCGCCGATGAACCAGGAGCACGCCTTCTGCCTCGCCGCCGAAAAGCTGCTCGGCATCGAGGTGCCGCGCCGCGGCCAGTTGATCCGCGTGCTCTATTGCGAGATCGGCCGCATTCTCTCGCACCTTCTCAACGTCACCACGCAGGCGATGGACGTCGGCGCCCTGACTCCGCCGCTGTGGGGCTTCGAAGAGCGCGAGAAGCTGATGGTGTTCTACGAGCGCGCCTCGGGCAGCCGTATGCACGCGGCCTTCTTCCGTGTCGGCGGCGTGCATCAGGACCTGCCGCAGAAGCTGATCGACGATATCGAGGCCTGGTGCGATCCGTTCCTGAAGGTCGTGGACGACCTCGATCGCCTGCTGACCGCCAACCGCATCTTCAAGCAGCGCAACGTCGACATCGGCGTGGTGCCGCTCAAGGAAGCCTGGGAGTGGGGCTTCTCGGGCGTGATGGTGCGCGGTTCGGGCGCGGCCTGGGACCTGCGCAAGTCGCAGCCCTATGAATGCTATGCCGAGATGGATTTCGACATTCCGATCGGCAAGAACGGCGACTGCTACGATCGCTACCTGATCCGCATGGAAGAGATGCGCCAGTCGGTGCGCATCATGAAGCAGTGCATCCAGAAGCTGAATGCACCCGATGGCAAGGGCCCCGTCGTCGTCGAAGACAACAAGGTTGCGCCGCCGCGCCGTGGCGAGATGAAGCGTTCGATGGAAGCCCTCATCCACCACTTCAAGCTCTACACCGAAGGCGTTCACGTGCCGGAAGGCGAGGTCTACGCCGCGGTCGAGGCGCCCAAGGGCGAGTTCGGCGTCTATCTGATCGCCGACGGCACCAACAAGCCCTACAAGTGCAAGATCCGCGCGCCGGGCTTTGCGCATCTCCAGGCGATGGACCACATCTGCCGCGGCCATCTGCTCGCCGACGTCTCGGCCATTCTCGGCTCGCTCGACATCGTGTTCGGAGAGGTCGATCGGTGATGGCGCAGGCGCCGATCCAGTTTGACCGTGCCTCGGGGGCCCTTGAAGGGGCCAACCTGTGGGAGCGGACGGCTGCCTTGGCGCTGGTGACGGGATCGAAGATCTCCTCGCACTTCTCGCATATGGGCTACATCGCTTGCGCCAATCTGCTGCGGAAGACGCTGCCGGAGCGCAACATCGCGATCAGGCTCAATCCCGACGCCGTGTTCGAATTCCCCTACGGCGACGGCTATTGGAGCAAGCTGCTCAACCGCGCGTACAATTACGAGGACGAACTGGAGCTGCTGTTCGCGGACTCCATCGACGTCGACTACACGCTGCTCGATTGCGGCGCCAATTACGGTTACTGGTCGGTGCTGGTCTCGAGCAAGCCGTTCGGCTCGCACAAGGCGATCGCGATCGAGCCGTCGGGCCAGAACTATCCCAAGCTCGCCAACAATGCCGAGATCAACGGCAACCGCTTCGAGACCATGAAGTGCGCCATTGGTGCGGCCCGCGGCACCGCGCGCCTGTCGGGCACCAAGCACGAGGCCTTCAGCATTGCCGGCGCTCCGTCTGATGGCGGTGAGGACGTGCCCGTCCTCGCGCTCGACGATCTCATCGACGATGGCAGGATCGCAGCATCAGGCAAGTACCTGATCAAGCTCGACGTCGAGGGCGTCGAGATCGAGGCGATCAAGGGCGGCACCCGGTTGCTCCAGGCCGACAGCGTCATCATGTGCGAGGAGCACGGCAGCGACCGCTCGCATGCGGTGTCGCGCTACATCCTCGAACAGACCCCGCTGAAGCTGATCGTGTTCGATCCGCGCAGCAACCGGATGGAGACCGTGACCGAGCTGTCGATCCTCGATCGCATCAAGGTCTCCACCCACGTCGGCTACAACGTTTTCGGCACCGCAAGCGCGTTCTGGCAGGACAGGATCGATGCCCTGAATGCGAAAAACGCGCGCCGTATGCAGTGAGAGATAACAGATGTCCGTTCGCCGATTAGCACCGAAGGAAGTCCAGCCCGCGAGCTTCGCGTTCACGGAGGAGAACCTCGCGTTCGCCAAGCAGCAGATCGCGAAATATCCGGCCGGACGCCAGGCCTCGGCCGTCATTGCCATCCTCTGGCGCGCGCAGGAGCAGAACGAAGGCTGGGTGTCGGAAGCCGCGATCCGGGTCATCGCCGACATGCTCGACATGCCCTATATCCGCGTGCTGGAAGTCGCGACCTTCTACACGATGTTCCAGCTCGCACCGGTCGGCAAGAAGGCCCACGTCCAGGTCTGCGGCACCACGCCGTGCCGCCTGCGCGGCGCCGAGGATCTCATCCACGTCTGCGAGAGCCGCATCCATCACGATCCCTTCCATCTCTCCAAGGACGGCAATTTCAGCTGGGAAGAGGTGGAGTGCCTGGGCGCCTGCGTGAACGCGCCGATGGTGCTGATCGGCAAGGATACTTATGAGGACCTGACCACGGAAAGCTTCGGCAAGGTGCTCGACGGTTTTGCCTCCGGCAATCCGCCGAAGCCCGGTCCACAGAACGGCCGCCAGTTCTCGGCGCCGGCGGGCGGGCCGACCACGCTGAAGGAGACCTCCTGATGGGTCTTCCGTCTCAGGCGAAGCAGGGGAGCGAGGCCGTGAAGAAATGGGGCTTCGTCGCCATGCATGCCGCGCTCGCGGCCGCCTTCATGTTCCTGCTGCAGCGTTTCGCGATGAACGCGTCGCAGGAATCCAGTCTGCTCTGGGCGCTGACCTTCGCCGTCTGCGCCGCCGGGCTTGCCTACAAGCAGGCCAACCGTTGATCGGAAAGCACTGATATGCTCGAGGACAAGGACCGCATCTTCAAGAACCTCTACGGCCTCCATGATTGGGGGCTCGAGGGTGCGCGGCGCCGCGGCGCCTGGGACGGCACGAAGAACATCATCGACAAGGGCCGCGACTGGATCATCAACGAGATGAAGGCATCGGGCCTGCGCGGCCGCGGCGGCGCCGGTTTCCCGACCGGCCTGAAATGGTCCTTCATGCCGAAGGAGTCGACCGACGGTCGTCCCAGCTATCTCGTCGTCAACGCCGACGAGTCGGAGCCCGGCACCTGCAAGGACCGCGAGATCATGCGGCACGATCCGCATCTCCTGGTCGAGGGTTGCCTGATCGCCAGCTTCGCGATGAACGCGCACACCTGTTACATCTACGTTCGCGGCGAGTTCATCCGTGAGCGTGAGCGCCTCCAGGCCGCGATCGACCAGGCCTATGACGCCAAGCTGGTCGGCAAGGACAACGTCAACGGCTGGCCGTTCGACATCTACGTCGCGCACGGCGCCGGCGCCTACATCTGCGGCGAAGAGACCGCGTTGCTCGAAAGTCTCGAGGGCAAGAAGGGCCAGCCGCGGCTGAAGCCGCCGTTCCCGGCCAATGTCGGCCTGTTCGGCTGTCCGACCACCGTGAACAACGTCGAGTCGATCGCGGTTGCGCCCGACATTCTACGCCGCGGCGCAGCCTGGTTCGCCGGCATCGGCCGTCCGAACAATGTCGGCACGAAACTCTTCTGCATCTCCGGCCACGTCGAGCGGCCTTGCAACGTCGAAGAGGCCATGGGCATTCCGTTCCGTGAGCTGATCGAGAAGCATTGCGGCGGCATCCGCGGCGGCTGGGACAACCTCAAGGCCGTGATCCCCGGCGGCTCGTCGGTGCGCATGGTGCCTGCCGAGCAGATCATCGACACGCCGATGGACTTCGACAGCCTGAGCAAGCTGCGCTCGGGCCTCGGCACCGCGGCCGTGATCGTGATGGACAAGTCGACCGACCTGATCCGTGCGATTGCCCGCATCTCGTATTTCTACAAGCACGAGAGCTGCGGCCAGTGCACGCCGTGCCGCGAGGGAACGGGGTGGATGTGGCGCGTGCTGACCCGCATGGCCGAAGGCCGCGCCCACAAGCGCGAGATCGACATGCTGCTCGAAGTCACCAAGCAGATCGAGGGCCACACCATCTGCGCGCTCGGCGATGCCGCTGCCTGGCCGATCCAGGGCCTGATCACGCATTTCCGTCACGAGATCGAAGCGCGTATCGACGAATATTCGCACAAGGCCGATGTCGACGATATCGGTGTCCGCGACCCCGTGAACATGGTCGCGGCGGAGTAAGAGACATGACCAAGCTCATCATCGACGGCAAAGAGATCGATGTCCCCGCCGACTACACGCTGCTTCAAGCGTGCGAGGCGGCAGGTGCCGAGATTCCGCGCTTCTGCTATCACGAGCGCCTGTCGATCGCCGGCAATTGCCGGATGTGCCTCGTCGAGGTGAAGGGTGGCCCGAAGCCGGTCGCATCTTGCGCCTGGGGCGTGCGCGACTGTCGTCCGGGTCCCAAGGGCGAGCCGCCGGAGATCTCCACGCGTTCGCCGATGGTGAAGAAGGCACGCGAAGGCGTGATGGAATTCCTTCTCATCAACCATCCGCTGGACTGCCCGATCTGCGACCAGGGCGGCGAGTGCGACCTGCAGGACCAGGCAATGGGCTATGGTGTCGACACCAGCCGCTTCGCCGAGAACAAGCGCGCGGTCGAGGACAAATATCTCGGCGCGCTGGTCAAGACCTCGATGAACCGCTGCATCCAGTGCACGCGCTGCGTCCGCTTCTCGGCGGAAGTCGCCGGCGCGCCTGAAATGGGGGCGACGGGGCGCGGCGAGGACATGGAGATCACGACCTATCTCGAGCACGCGTTGACGTCGGAACTGCAGGGCAATCTCGTCGACATCTGCCCGGTCGGTGCGCTGACCTCGAAGCCCTATGCGTTCGCGGCCCGTCCCTGGGAGCTCGGCAAGACCCAGTCGATCGACGTCATGGACGGCGTCGGATCGGCGATCCGCGTCGACACCCGCGGGCGCGAGGTGATGCGCATCCTGCCGCGCATCAACGAGGCCGTGAACGAGGAGTGGATCTCCGACAAGACCCGCCACGTCGTCGACGGCCTGCGCACGCAGCGGCTCGACCGGCCCTACATCCGCGAAGCCGGCAAGCTGCGCGCGGCGAGCTGGCCCGAAGCCTTTGCGACGATCGCGGCCAAAGCGGCGCGCACCGACGGCAAGCGCATCGGCGCGATCGCGGGCGACGTCGCCGGCGTCGAGGAGATGTTCGCGCTGAAGGATCTCTTGGCAAAATTCGGCTCGGCCAATCTGGCGGTGCAGGGCGGCGACGCCTTCGATCCCGCGCTCGGCCGCGGTTCCTACATCTTCAATCCGACGCTGGCGGGCGTCGAGCAAGCGGACGCATTGCTCATCATCGGCGCCAATCCGCGGAAAGAGGCGGCCGTGTTCAATGCCCGCATCCGCAAGCGCTGGCGCACCGGCGGCTTCAAGGTCGGTGTGATCGGTGCCAAGGCCGATCTCACTTACGATTACGATCATCTCGGCGCGGGCACCGAGACGCTGAGTGAGCTCGCGGCCGGCAAGCACTCCTTCATGGATGTGCTGAAGAACGCCAAGAATCCGATCATTCTGGTCGGCGCGGGCGCGGCCGCGCGTCACGACGGAGCTGCCATTCTCGCAGCCGCCGCCAAGCTTGCGCTCGACATCGGCGCGGTGAAGGACGGCTGGAACGGTTTTGGCGTGCTGCACGAGACCGCCTCCCGCGTCGGCGCGCTCGACATCGGCTTCGCCGCATCAGGCGGTGGCCTGAACGCCGCGCAGATGACGACCTTCGGCACGCTGGACCTCCTGTTCCTGCTCGGCGCCGACGAGATCAACGCGCCTGATGGCACCTTCGTCGTCTATATCGGCACCCATGGCGACCGCGGCGCGCACCGCGCGGACGTGATCCTGCCGGCAGCCGCCTACACCGAGAAGTCCGCGATCTACGTCAACACCGAAGGCCGCGTGCAGATGACCGGTCGCGCCGCGTTCCCGCCGGGCGAAGCCCGCGAGGACTGGGCGATCGTCCGTGCGCTGTCGGAAGCGCTCGGCAAGAAGCTCGGCTACGACTCGCTCAGCGCGCTGCGCCAGGCGGTCTTCAAGGCCGTGCCGCACCTGATCCGTCTCGACCAGATCGAGGCCGGCTCGGCCGACCAGATCAAGAAGCTGGCGGGGAAGGGCGGCTCGCCGGAGAAGGCGCCGTTCAAGCCTCTGGTCGAGGACTTCTATTTGACCAACCCAATCGCGCGTGCGTCCGCCGTGATGGCGGAATGCTCGCGTCTCGCCTCCGGGCACATGCTGACCGCAGCGGAGTGAGCGTGATCTGATGGAATTCTTCGAAAGCGCATTCTGGACCGGTTTCCTCTGGCCGCTGATCATCATGATCGCCGAGAGCGTGCTCGTGCTCGTCGTCCTGCTGGTCGCGATCGCCTACATCCTGCTCGCCGACCGCAAGATCTGGGCGGCGGTGCAGATCCGTCGCGGCCCGAACGTGGTCGGCCCCTGGGGCCTGTTCCAGTCCTTCGCCGACCTCCTGAAGTTCGTGCTGAAGGAGCCGATCATCCCGGCCGGCGCCAACAAGGGCGTCTTCCTGCTGGCGCCGCTGGTATCCTGCGTGCTCGCACTTGCCGCCTGGGCGGTGATCCCGACCAATCTCGGCTGGGTGATCTCCGACATCAATGTCGGCATCCTCTTCATCTTTGCGATCTCCTCGCTGTCGATCTACGGCATCATCATGGCCGGCTGGTCATCGAACTCGAAGTACCCGTTCCTGGCCGCGCTGCGCTCGGCGGCGCAGATGGTGTCCTATGAAGTCTCGATCGGCTTCGTCATCATCACCGTGCTGCTCTGCGCCGGCACGCTGAACCTCTCGGCCGTGGTCGAGGCGCAGCATGCGCGCGGCCTTGCCAGCCTGATCGGGCTGCCGCAGCTGACCATCCTGAACTGGTACGTCTGGCCGCTGTTCCCGATGTTCGTGGTGTTCTACGTCTCGGCGCTGGCGGAAACCAACCGTCCGCCGTTCGACCTGGTCGAAGCCGAATCCGAGCTGGTCGCCGGCTTCATGGTCGAATACGGCTCGACGCCGTATCTCCTGTTCATGCTCGGCGAGTATGTCGCGATCGTCACGATGTGCGCGATGGCGACCATCCTGTTCCTCGGAGGCTGGCTGCCGCCGGTGGATCTGCCGCCCTTCAACTGGGTGCCGGGCATCATCTGGTTCTCGGTGAAACTGTTCTTCATGTTCTTCCTGTTCGCGATGGCAAAGGCGATCGTGCCGCGCTACCGCTACGACCAACTGATGCGCCTCGGCTGGAAGGTGTTCCTGCCGCTGTCGCTGGCGATGGTGATCGTGGTGGCCGGCGTGCTGCAGTTCGCCGGCATCGCGCCGAAGTGAGGGCCGTCATGGGTATCAACGTCAACGCCACTGCACGCTCGCTTCTGCTGTCGGAATTCGTCTCGGCGTTCTTCCTCGCCATGCGCTATTTCTTCCAGCCGAAACCGACGCTGAACTATCCGTTCGAGAAGGGCCCGATCTCGCCGCGCTTCCGCGGCGAGCATGCGCTGCGCCGCTATCCGAACGGCGAAGAGCGCTGCATCGCCTGCAAGCTGTGCGAGGCGGTCTGCCCGGCGCAGGCCATCACCATCGAGGCCGGCCCGCGCCGCAACGACGGCACCCGCCGCACCGTGCGCTACGACATCGACATGGTGAAGTGCATCTATTGCGGCCTCTGCCAGGAGGCCTGTCCGGTCGACGCCATCGTCGAAGGTCCGAACTTCGAGTTCGCGACCGAGACCCGCGAGGAACTGTTCTATGACAAGGCCAAGCTGCTCGCCAACGGCGACCGCTGGGAACGCGAGATCGCGAAAGCGATCGAGCTCGACGCGCCGTACCGGTGAGGTGAGGGCATGATCCTTCCCGCGCTGTTCTTCTATCTCTTCGCCGGCGTCTGCGTCGCCTCGGCCGTGATGGTGATTGTCTCGCGCAATCCCGTGCACTCCGTGCTGTACCTGATCCTGGCCTTCGTCAACGCCTCCGGCCTGTTCGTGCTGATGGGCGCCGAATTCCTCGGCATGATGCTGATCGTCGTCTATGTCGGCGCGGTCGCGGTGCTGTTCCTGTTCGTGATCATGATGCTCGACGTCGACTTCATCGAGCTGCGCGAAGGCTTCATCCAGTACCTGCCGGTCGGCGTCGTGATCGGCGGCATCTTCCTGTTCGAGCTGCTCCTGACGGTCGCCGCCTGGGTCATCAACCCCAACGTGAGCAAGACCATCACGGCGCCGATCCCGACCAACGTATCCAACACCGAGGCGCTCGGCCTCGTGCTCTATACGAAGTACGTCCACTACTTCCAGCTCTCGGGCATGGTGCTCCTGGTCGCCATGATCGGCGCCATCGTGCTGACGCTGCGGCACAAGGCGAGCGTGAAGCGGCAGGACATCAACGTTCAGAACGCGCGCACGCCCGAGATGGCCATGGCGATGCGCAAGGTGGCGCCGGGGCAGGGGCTTTCGGACGCCGACGCGGCGGAGTGGGTGAAATGACGATCGGGCTCGGACATTATCTGGCGGTCGGCGCGATCCTGTTCACGCTCGGCATCCTCGGCATCTTCCTGAACCGCAAGAACATTATCGTCATCCTGATGTCGATCGAGCTGATCCTGCTCTCGGTCAACATCAACCTGGTGGCATTCTCGACCTTCCTCGGCGACATCGTCGGCCAGGTCTTCGCGCTGCTGGTCCTGACGGTTGCGGCCGCCGAAGCCGCGATCGGTCTCGCCATCCTGGTGGTCTATTTCCGCAACCGCGGCTCGATCGCGGTTGAGGACGTCAATCTGATGAAGGGCTGATCGCATGATCCGGAAAAGTGGGTACCGGTTTTCCGACCAGATCATGCGGAAAGAGTAAGACAAATGGTTCAGGCAATCGTTTTCCTGCCGCTGCTGGGCGCCATTCTGGCCGGCCTGATCGCGCTCGTCGGCGCCCATGGCCGCAACCCCTCGGGCGACGAGCTCGAGCATCACGGCGATCACGGCCATGATCACGGTGCTGGCGCACACGCTCATGCCTCCGACACGATCAACCAGGACGCGTCGGTCATCCACGAGACCCACCACGAGCCCGGCGACGGGCACGACGATCACGGCCACGGCCCGGTCGAGCCGCCGGCGGCGGGCTCGCGCGGCGCCGAGCTGATCACGACCGCGCTGCTGTTCGTCTCGGCCGCGCTGTCCTGGATGACGCTGGTGGATGTCGGCTTCAACGGCCACGACCTCAGGATCCAGCTCCTGCCCTGGATCTTCTCCGGCGAGCTCGAAGTCTGGTGGACGCTGCGCGTCGACACGCTTACCGCCGTGATGCTGGTGGTGGTGACGACCGTGTCCTCGCTCGTGCACCTCTATTCCATCGGCTACATGGACGAGGACCCGAACCGGCCGCGCTTCTTCGGCTATCTCAGCCTGTTTACCTTCGCCATGCTGATGCTGGTGACCGCCGACAACCTCGTGCAGCTGTTCTTCGGCTGGGAAGGCGTGGGCCTGGCGAGCTACCTGCTGATCGGCTTCTGGTACCAGAAGCCGTCGGCGAATGCCGCCGCGATCAAGGCCTTCGTGGTCAACCGCGTCGGCGATTTCGGCTTCGCCCTCGGCATTTTCGCGATCTTCATGCTGACGAGCTCGACGGATTTCGAGACCATCTTCCATGCGGCTCCCGGCCTCACCGGCAAGACCATCGACTTCCTCGGCTGGCATGCCGATGCGCTGACCCTGACCTGCCTGTTGCTGTTCATGGGCGCGATGGGCAAGTCGGCGCAGTTCCTGCTGCACACCTGGTTGCCGGACGCGATGGAAGGCCCGACCCCGGTCTCGGCGCTGATCCACGCCGCGACCATGGTCACCGCCGGCGTGTTCATGGTGGCGCGCCTGTCGCCGCTGTTCGAGCTCGCCCCGAACGCGCAGGCCGTCGTGATGTTCTTCGGTGCGACCACCGCGTTCTTCGCCGCGACCATCGGTCTCGTCCAGAACGACATCAAGCGCATCGTGGCGTATTCGACCTGTTCGCAGCTGGGCTACATGTTCGTGGCGATGGGAGCAGGGGCCTATTCGGTCGGCATGTTCCACCTGTTCACGCACGCCTTCTTCAAGGCGCTGCTGTTCCTGGGCTCCGGCTCGGTGATCTACGCGATGCACCACGAGCAGGACCTCCGCAACATGGGCGGCCTCTGGAAGAAGATCCCGTACACCTTCGCGGTGATGACCGTCGGCACGCTGGCGCTGACCGGCTTCCCGCTGTTCGCCGGCTACTTCTCCAAGGACGCGATCATCGAGGCGGCCTATGCCTCGCATAATCCGTTCTCGACCTACGCCTACCTGCTGACGATCGTGGCTGCGGGTCTGACCTCGTTCTATTCCTGGCGTCTGGTGTTCAAGACCTTCTTCGGCGAACCGCACGATCAGGCGCACTACGAGGCCGCGCACGAGAGCCCGATCTGGATGCTGATTCCGATCGGCGTGCTCGCCGTCGGCTCGGTCCTGGCCGGCTTCCCGTTCAAGGAGTTGTTCACCGGGCCGCACGGCGTGGAGGAGTTCTTCCGCGAGTCCGTGAAGATGAATCCGCATATCCTCGAGGATATGGAGCACATGCCGCATCTGCTCGGCTGGCTGCCCTTCGTGATGATGGTCGGCGGCTTCCTGGTGTCCTACACCTTCTATATCCGCAAGCCGTACCTTCCGGTCGAGCTCGCGAACACCCAGCCGATGCTCTACAAGTTCCTGCTCAACAAGTGGTACTTCGACGAGCTCTACGACATCATCTTCGTCCGTCCGGCGAAGTGGATCGGTTACCAGCTCTGGAAGAAGGGCGACGGCTTCATTATCGACGGCTTCGGCCCCGACGGCGTCTCGGCCCGCGTGCTGGATATCACCCGCAACGTCGTGAAGATCCAGACCGGCTATCTCTATCACTACGCATTCGCCATGCTGATCGGCGCAGCCGGCCTGATCACCTGGTTCATGTTCGGCTTTGGAGGCCAGTAAATGACAACCTGGCCCATCCTTTCGGTCACGACGTTCCTGCCGCTGGTCGGCGCGCTGATCGTTTACCTGAGCCGCGGCGATGACGAGGCTAGCCGGCGCAACTCGCGCTGGATCGCGCTGTGGACCACGATCATCACCTTCGCCGTGTCCGTGATCCTGGTCATGCGCTTCGACCCTGCCAATGCCGACTTCCAGTTCGTCGAGAAGACGGCGTGGCTGGCCACCGGCATCACCTACCACATGGGCGTCGACGGCATTTCGCTGCCGCTGGTGATCCTGACCACGGCGGTGATGCCGTTCTGCATCATCGCGAGCTGGAAGGCGATCACCAACCGGGTCCGCGAATACATGATGGCGTTCCTGATCCTGGAAACGCTGATGATCGGCACCTTCTCGGCGCTCGATCTCGTGCTGTTCTATTTGTTCTTCGAGGGCGGCCTGATCCCGATGTTCCTGATCATCGGCGTCTGGGGCGGTCCGCGCCGGGTCTACGCCTCGTTCAAGTTCTTCCTCTACACGCTGCTCGGCTCGGTCTTGATGCTGCTCGCCATCATGGCGCTGTACTGGAACGGCGGCACCACCGACATCCCGACCCTGATGCACACCGCCGTGCCGCGCTCGATGCAGACCTGGGCCTGGCTGGCCTTCTTCGCCTCGTTCGCGGTGAAGATGCCGATGTGGCCGGTGCACACCTGGCTCCCCGACGCGCACGTCGAGGCGCCGACCGCGGGCTCCGTGGTCCTCGCCGCGATCCTCTTGAAGATGGGCGGCTACGGCTTCCTGCGCTTCTCGTTACCGATGTTCCCGCTGGCCTCGCATGATTTCGCGCCGTTCGTCTTCACGCTTTCGGCCATCGCCATCATCTACACCTCGCTGGTGGCCTTGATGCAGGAGGACATGAAGAAGCTGATCGCGTACTCCTCGGTCGCGCACATGGGCTTCGTCACCATGGGCATCTTCGCCGGCACCATGCAGGGTGTCGCCGGCGGCGTGTTCCAGATGATCTCGCACGGCATCGTCTCCGGCGCGCTGTTCCTTTGCGTCGGCATCGTCTACGACCGCCTGCACACCCGCGAGATTGCGGCCTATGGCGGCCTCGTCAACCGGATGCCGCTCTACGCCATGACCTTCATGGTCTTCACCATGGCCAATGTCGGTCTGCCCGGCACCTCCGGCTTCGTCGGCGAGTTCATGACGCTGCTCGGTACCTTCAAGGTCTCGATCCCGACCGCGTTCTTCGCCACCTTCGGCGTGATCCTCTCGGCGGCCTACGCGCTGTGGCTCTACCGCAAGATCGTGTTCGGCGCGCTGGTCAAGCCGTCGCTGATGAGCATCAAGGATATGACCTTGCGGGAGTGCGTGATCCTGTTCCCCATGATCGCGCTGACGATCCTGTTCGGCGTCTATCCGAAGCCGGTGCTCGACATGTCGGCCGCCTCGGTCCAGCAACTCGTCAACAACTACAACACCGCTGTGACGGCCGTGAAGGCCGCCGCACTGCTCCATTGATCGGGCAGGTCAGGATATCGCCATGAGCTTTACGACTGCAGGTTATCAACTGGCACCGGTGCTGCCCGAGCTCGTGCTCGCGATCGGCGCCATGGCGCTTCTGATGCTCGGGGCCTATCGCGGGCAGGGCACCACCAGCGCGGTGACCACGCTGGCGACCGTGCTCCTGATCGCGGTCGGCGTGCTCGAGTACATGCTGCCCGCGGGCAAGCAGGTGACCTTCGGCGGCAGCTTCATCGTCGACGACTTCGCGCGCTTCATGAAGATCCTGGCCCTGGTCGGCTCGGCGGTGACGCTGATCCTCTCGGCCGAGTTCCTCGCCGACCCGTCGCGTCGCATCTTCGAATACGCCATCCTGGTGCTGCTCTCGACGCTCGGCATGATGGTGCTGATCTCGGCGGGTGATCTGATCTCGCTCTATCTCGGCCTCGAATTGATGTCGCTCGCGCTTTACGTCGTGGCGGCCTCGAACCGCGACAACGCCAAGTCGACGGAAGCCGGCCTGAAGTATTTCGTGCTGGGCGCGCTGTCCTCGGGCATGCTGCTCTACGGTTCCTCGCTGGTCTACGGCTTCACCGGCACGGTGAGCTTCACCGGCATCGCCGCGGCGGCGACGATCTCGAACACGGGCCTCGTGTTCGGCCTCGTCTTCCTGCTCGCCGGGCTCTGCTTCAAGGTCTCGGCCGTGCCGTTCCATATGTGGACGCCCGACGTGTACGAGGGCGCGCCGACGCCGGTCACGGCCTTCTTCGCCTCGGCGCCGAAGGTGGCCGCGCTCGCCGTCTTCACCCGTGTCACTCTGACCGCTTTCCCCGGCATCGTCTCGCAGTGGCAGCAGATCCTGGTCTTCGTGGCGATCGCCTCGATGGCGCTGGGCTCGTTCGCCGCGATCGGCCAGAGCAACATCAAGCGCCTGATGGCCTATTCCTCGATCGGCCATATGGGCTTCGCGCTGGTCGGTCTTGCCTCCGGCACGGTCGAGGGCGCGCAAGGCGTCCTGATGTACATCGTGATCTATGTCGCGATGACGCTCGGCTCGTTCGCTGTCATCCTCGCCATGAAGCGCAACGGCCAGGCCGTCGAGCAGATCAGCGATTTCGCCGGCCTGTCGCGCACCAATCCGCTGCTCGCCTTCATGTTCGCGATGCTGCTGTTCTCGCTCGCCGGCGTTCCGCCGCTCGCCGGCTTCTTCGCCAAATGGTACGTCTTCGTCGCCGCCATCAAGGCGAACCTGTTCACGCTCGCCGTGATCGGCGTGCTGACCAGCGTCGTGGGCGCCTACTACTATCTCGCCATCGTCAAGACGATGTATTTCGACGAGCCCGCCGGCCAGGTCGATCCCGTCAGGGTCGAGGTCAAGACGGTGCTGGCGGTCGCTGGCCTGTTCAACATCCTGTTCGCAGTGTTCGCGGGTCCGGTGGTGAGCGTCGCTTCCGCCGCCGCCAAGTCGCTGTTCTAGGATGGCGTTCGCGCTCGGTCCTAGCGCATTGGCCGCGGGCTACAAGCTCGTGGCGCTTGAGCGGACCGGCTCGACCAACGCCGACGCGCTCGAAGCGGCTCGCGCCGGCGAGCGCGGCCCGATCTGGTTCGTGACCTCGGAGCAGACCGCCGGCCGCGGCCGTCGCCAGCGGCCCTGGATCGCACCCAAGGGCAATCTCGCCGCCAGCGTCCTCGAAGTGCTTGATGTCGCGCCTGCGGTGGCTGCCACGATCGGCTTCGCTGCGGGGCTGGCGGAAGAGGCGGCCTTGGAGAAGGTCAGCCTCGAAGCCGCAATGCGGCTCGGCCCCGACCGGCCTCGCTACACCCTGAAATGGCCGAACGACGTCCTCGCCAACGGCAAGAAGCTGGTCGGCATTGGCCTCGAGGCTGAAGCGGTCGGCGATCGCCTGGCCATCGTGACAGGCATCGGCACCAATGTCGTGGCGGCGCCCGAGGGCACGCCGACCCCGGCGGTGTCGCTCGCAGCCCTCGGCGTCCAGATCAGCGCGGAGGAGCTGTTTTCGGCCCTGTCGGACGCCTGGGTCGAGTTTCGTGGCCTCTGGGACAATGGCCGAGGCTTTGCCGAGATCCGTAAGCTGTGGCTGGAGCGCGCCGCCCGCCTGGGCGAGCCGATCGCGATCCACACGGGGACGATGGTGCTGGAAGGCATTTTTGACACGATCGACGAGACCGGCTGTCTGATCGTCCGCACGGCTGAGGGCCGCCGCGTGCCGGTGGCAGCGGGCGAGGTGTTCTTCGGCCCGGTCCGTTCGGTGGGAGCTGCGTGATGGCAAGGCCCGACGAACTGGTGTTTGCGCCGCTCGGCGGTGTCGGCGAGATCGGCATGAATTTGTCGATCTACGGCCTCGGAAACCGCCACCAGCGTTCTTGGTTGGCGGTCGATCTCGGCGTCTCCTTCGGCGACGAGGAGCATCTGCCCGGCATCGATCTGATCATGCCCGACATCAGCTTCCTGGAGAAAGAGCGCAAGAACCTGATGGGGTTGGTGCTGACCCACGCCCATGAGGATCATTTCGGCGCCATCATCGATCTGTGGCCGAAGCTGAAATGCCCGATCTATGCGACCCAGTTCAGCGCGGCGCTGTTCGAGGCAAAATGCGCCGCCGAGCGCAACGCGCCCGTCATTCCCGTCACCGTGGTCCCATCGGGCGGCCGCATCGATGTCGGCCCGTTCAATGTCGAGTTCATCCCGGTCGCGCATTCGATTCCTGAAGCGCATGCGCTTGCGATCCACACCGACGCCGGAGTGGTGTTGCACACCGGCGACTGGAAGATCGACCCGACCCCGACGCTGGGACGACCGACCGACGAGAAGCGGCTGCGCGAGCTCGGCGAGGAGGGCGTGCTCGCCTTGATCGGCGATTCCACCAACGCCGTGCGCGACGGCCGCTCGCCCTCGGAAGCTGAAGTCGCTCGCACCATCATCGATCTCGTGAAATCCGCCAAGGGCCGCGTCGCGGTCACGACCTTCGCCTCGAACGTCGCACGCATCAAAGCCGTCGCCGATGCCGCGAAGGCCGCCGACCGCGAGGTCGTCGTCGTCGGGCGCGCCATGGAGCGCGTGGTGCAGGTCGCGCGCGAGACCGGCTATCTCGACGGCGTGCAGAATTTCCGCTCGCCCGAGGTTTACGGCCATCTGCCGCAGGACAAGGTGCTGGCGCTTTGCACCGGCAGCCAGGGCGAACCGCGCGCCGCGCTGGCGCGCATCGCCAACGATGACCATCCCGAGATCACGCTCAACCGCGGCGACAGCGTCATCTTCTCCTCGCGCACCATCCCCGGCAACGAGAAGGCCGTGGGTTCCATCATCAACAATCTGGTGCTGCAGGGCGTCGAGGTCCTCACCGACCGCGACCATCTGGTCCACGTGTCGGGCCATCCGCGCCGGGACGAATTGCGCGACATGATCTCCTGGGTGAAGCCGCAGCTTCTGATCCCTGTGCATGGCGAAGCGCTGCACCTGAACGATCACGCAAAACTTGCGCGCGCTGCCGGTGTGCCCCGCGTCCTGGTCATTCGCAACGGCGATCTGGTCAAGCTCGGCCCCGGCGATCCCGGGGTGGTCGGCGAGGTGCCCTCGGGCCGGCTTTACAAGGACGGCACCATCCTTGAAGATTCCAAGTCCCGTGCCGTGGTCGAACGCCGCCGGATGGCGTTCTCGGGCTGCGCCTTCGTCGCCATCGCCATGACCGCACAGGGCGAGCTCGCGGACGAGCCCGAAGTCGATCTGGTCGGCATTCCCGAGAAGAACCGGGCGGGCGAGCCGTTCGACGACATCGTGTTCGATGCCGTGATGTCCACGGTCGAGGGCCTGCCAAAGGCACGGCGCAGGGATCCGGACGCGCTGGCTGAATCGGTGCGACGCGCCGTCCGGGCCGTCATCAACGAACATTGGGGCAAAAAGCCCCCCTGTCTGGTACACGTCCTGACAGTCTAACGGGGAGACAACCATGCTGGGTCGGCTCAACCATGTCGCAATCGCGACCAAGGACGCCGTCAAGGCCGCCAGGATCTACGGCGCGGCATTCGGGGCGCAGATTTCCGAGGCCGTCGCGCTGCCCGAGCATGGCGTCACCACCGTGTTCGCGACGCTGCCCAACACCAAGATCGAGTTCATCGAGCCGCTCGGCGAAACCTCGCCGATCGCAAAGTTTCTCGAGCGCAATGCCGATGGCGGCATCCACCACGTCTGCTACGAGGTCGTCGACATCATCGCCTCGCGCGACACGCTGGTGAAGGAGGGCGCGCGCGTGCTCGGCGACGGCGTGCCGAAAATCGGCGCCCACGGCAAGCCGGTGCTGTTTCTGCATCCGAAGGACTTTTCCGGCGCGCTGGTCGAAATCGAGCAGGCGTAAGATCGCCCATGGCCTATCAAATCTCAACCGGGCTCGCGATCTACTTCGTCATCTGGTGGATATCGCTGTTCCTGACGCTGCCGTTCGGCGTGCGCAGCCAGCACGAGGACGGCCTCGGCGCGCCGGGCACGGACCCCGGCGCCCCTGTTCTGACCGGCATGAAGCGCAAGCTGGTCTGGACCACAATCATCTCGGCGATCATCTATGGCCTCGGCATTGCCGCCTATCACGCCGGCTATCTCTCGCTCGACCGGCTATCGCGTTTGATGGGAATGCCGTTTTAGGAGAGTAAGCAACGAGAGATCTCAACCAAGCTCGCAATGACGGCGGAGCGAGTTCTGATACTGGGGGAACGAATGACTTTTCAGAGGATCGTCGTCGCGCTTCTCGTGCTTGTCGTCGCCGGCCTTGGCGGCATCGGCTATTTCGAATGGAAGATGGCCGTGCAGGTGCGAACATTGAAAGCGTTCGTCGAGGGCTATGTCTTCAACGAGGCGGTAATGGCCTGCGAGCAGGCCAAGAGCTCGACGCCCTTCAAATGGAACGGAGGCAAGAGCACCTCGGTGATCGGGTTGAACTCGGTCAAAACAGACAAATACACCGTCTATGCCAGCTACACACTGGTAGCGGACAGCGTCTATTGTGATTACGATCCCATCAAAAGAAAGGCCGAGATCGGCTCGAGCTTCCTGGAGCGGGAGTAACGATCCGGCCCAATTGGATGGGATGGATCGTCATGACGCAGGGGCGGGGGGATTATCGAATTTTGCAGGAGGCGGCCTTGCGGGATTATCTCGCGGGCATGCCTGACATCGCAGCCCAGCTCGGCGGCGAGCCGGCCGCCTGGGCCATCACCGAGGTCGGCGACGGCAATCTCAACCTCGTCTTCATCGTCAAGGGCGCGCGCGGCGGCGTCGCCGTCAAGCAGGCACTGCCTTACGTCCGCCTCGTCGGCGAGAGCTGGCCGCTGCCGCTGTCGCGGGCCCATTACGAATATCTCGCGCTGTCCCGGCAGGCCAAGCTCGCGCCCGGCCTGGTACCGGCGCTGCTGCACCACAACGAGACGCTGGCGCTCACCGTGATGGAGCTGCTCGAGCCGCACATCATCATGCGGAAGGGGCTCGTGGCGGGCATGCGCTATCCGCGCTTCGCCGACGACATCAGCACCTTCATGGCGCGGAATCTGTTCTTCACCTCAGACCTCGCGCTCCCGGCGGCCGAGAAGAAGGAAGCTATCGCGGCCTTCGCCGGCAACCACGCGCTGTGCAAGATCACCGAGGATCTGATCTTCACCGATCCCTACCGCATCGCCGAGCAGAACCGCTGGACCGCGCCCTATCTCGATGGCCTCGCAGCGTCCTTGCGCGATGACATGGAGCTGCATGTCGCGATCAGCAGGCTGAAGCTGAAATTCATGGCGAGCCCCGAGGCGCTGCTCCATGGCGATCTCCATACGGGCTCGATCATGGTGACGGAAAGCCAGACGCGGGTGATCGATCCGGAATTCGCCTTCTACGGTCCAATGGGATTTGACGTCGGCGCCGTGCTGGCCAATCTGCTGATGGCCTATTTCGCCTCCGCCGGCCATGAGCGCGCGGCGGGAGAGCGGCACGAGTTCGAGACCTGGGTGCTGGAGACGGTCGAGCAGGTCTGGAGCGAATTTTCGCGAAAATTCCTCGACCTCTGGCGCACGGAGGCGAGTGGCGATGCCTATCCTCTTCCGCTCTTCGCCGGCGATAAGGGCGCTGCGCGCCTCAAGGCCGAGCGGCAGGCCTACATGCAACGCCTCTTCACCGACACCGTTGGCTTTGCCGCCGCCAAAACCATCCGCCGCATTTTCGGCCTCGCCCACAACATCGATTTCGAGCTGATCGAGGACCCGAGGAAGCGCGCCATCAGCGAGGCCCGCGCCGTGCGGCTCGCGCGCGGGATGATGGTGGAAGCGGCGGCGTTTCGGACCATCGCCGACGTGACGGGAGCTGCGCGAAAGCTGCGGGATTGGCAGCCGGAATTGTCAGTCTGAAGACGTCGCGAGAGGGCTCCGTCATTGCGAGCGCAAGGGATGGTCGCCCGATGACGCACTGCGTCATCAGGCGGGCTTGCGTCGCGCAGGAATGCAACCCGTCATGTAGTCTCCGTCCCTGCCTCAGGAACCGGCATCGGCTGCCACCAAAACGAAGCTTGCATTCGACAGGCGACGGATGATCAAATCGCTGATCGGAGTAGCTGCGCTGTCGGGGGGACACATGATGTTCAGGATGTTGGCGATCGTCGCGGGCCTGGGATTGGCGCTCGCGGGACCAGCGGAGGCGCAGACGCCGCGCAAGGGCGGAACCATCCGCATGACAGCGCCCTATGGTTCGAGCTTCACCAGCCTCGACATTCACACCACCCAGCGCGCCCAGGACGAGATCTACGCCAAGGCGCTGCATCGCTCGCTCTACATCTGGAATTCCGCCGAAGGAAAGCCGGTGCTGGAGCTCGCGAAGGAGGACGTGGTTTCCGGCGGCGGCCTGGTTCACACCTTCAAGCTGCGCGACGACGCCTATTTCCACAATGGCCGCAAGATGACGGCCGACGACATCATCTGGTCCTTCAACCGCATCATGGACGGCACCAAGGCCTATCCGGGCGCGCGTTTCGTCCGCATCATCGAGGGTGCGGCCGCGGTCGAGAAGGGGCAGGCCAAGGAAATCTCCGGCCTGAAGAAGATCGACGACTTTACCCTCGAGATGAAGCTGACTGAGAAGGTCGATCCCGGTTTCTATTTCTTCACCGCGCTGACGTCGATTTATCCTGCCGACGAGGGTGCCAAGGAAAGTTTCATCCAGCATCCGATCGGACTGGGGCCGTTCAAACTCGTCGAGCATGTACCGGGATCGCGCATCGTCCTGGAGCGGTGGGACCGGTTCTACAAGCCGGGCAAGCCCTACGCCGACAAGCTCATCGTCTCGATCATGGGTGAGGCCGCGGCGCGCGATGTCGCATTCCGCAACAAGGAGATCGACACGTCGGTGCTCGGGCCGGCCCAATATGTCGCCTATCAGGCCGATCCCGACCTCAAGGGCACGCTCGTCGAAGTCGCCGAGGTCTTCACGCGTTACATGGGCATGAATCCCGCGTTCAAGCCGTTCGCCGACAAGCGCGTGCGGCAGGCGATCAACTACGCGATCGATACCGATCTGATCATCAGCAAGCTGGTCAAGGGCAAGGCCTACCGCGCCACCAGCTGGCTGCCGCTGACCTCGCCGGCCTACGACAAGACGATGAAGCCGTACCCCTACGATCCTGCCAAGGCCAAGCAGCTGCTTGCCGAAGCGGGCTATCCCAACGGCTTCGAGTTCGAATGGACCACCAGCCAGAATGAAAGCTGGGGCCTGCCGATCGTCTCGGCCGTCATCCCGATGCTGGACAAGGTCGGCATCAAGGCCAAGGTCAAGCAGGTCGAGACCGCGGTGCTGGCGGAGGTGGTGCGCACCGGCGACTACCAGGCCTTCATCTATTCGCAGCAGAGCGGCCCCGATCCGCTGGCCGCGCTGAAATGCTTCCACTCCGCAACGCCGCAGCCGGCCTGCAACTACATGAATTTCAAGAACGCCGATTTCGACAAGATCCTCGACGAGGCGGGGCAGGCCGATGACGACGCAAAGCGCACGCAGCTGCTGCAAAAGGCCAATGCGCTGCTCTACGAGGAGGCGCCGGTCTGGTTCTTCAACTACAACAAGGCGGTGATGGCCGTGCAGCCCTGGCTCCACGGCATTCAGAAGAACCCGACGGAGCTGACCCACCAGAACGCCGAGGAGCTCTGGGTCGACGACACCTCGCCCGCAAAGTGACACGCGTTCTCTTGGCTCCCTCCATCGCGATTGAGCGATGGGGGGAGGGAAGAAAGTGCCGATGCTCTCCTTCCTGATCCGTCGTCTGCTGCAGACCATTCCGACCGTGCTCGCCGTGGTGATGCTGGTGTTCGTGCTGTTCAGCGTCGTGCCCGGCAGCATCGCCTCGACCATGAGCGACGACGTCGATCCACAAGTCGAGCTGCGCCTGAAGCAGCAGCTCGGCCTCAACGATCCCGTCTATGCGCGCTTCGGCAAGTACATCGCCAAGCTCGCGACCGGTGATTTCGGAACCTCGTTCCGGACCCGCGAGCCCGTGACGACCATGATCGCCAAGCGCGCCTGGCCGACGCTGCAGCTGATCTTCGCGTCCATGGCCTTCGCGGTTCTGCTCGGCGTGCCGCTCGGTTTCGTCGCCGCATTGCGGCCCGGCGGTTTCGTCGACAGCGCGGCGATGTTCGCGGCGGTATCTGGCCTCTCGATCGCGAAATTCTGGCTCGGGCTGGTGCTGATGTATCTGTTCGCGTTGAAGCTCGGCTGGCTGCCGAGCTTCGGCTATGGCGACGGCGGCCTCAAATATCTGCTGCTGCCGGCGGTGACGCTCGGTGTCTCGCCGATGGCGCTGCTGGCCAGGACGACGCGCGCCGCCGTCCTCGAGATCATGACTGCCGATTTCGTCCGCACCGCGCGCTCGAAGGGCATGAGTGAGACAAGGGTCGTGAAGTGGCACGTGATGCGCAACGCGCTCGTGATCATTCTCACCACCATGGGTCTGCAATTCGGCGCGCTCATGGGGCAGGCGGTCGTGGTCGAGAAATTGTTCTCCTGGCCCGGCATCGGCTCGCTGCTGGTCGACAGCGTGCTCCAGCGCGACATTCCCGCCGTCCAAGGCTCCATTCTGGTCGTGGTGCTGGCCTTTCTCGCGATCAATCTCTTGATCGACGTGCTCTACGGCGTGATCGATCCCAGGATCAGATACGCATGAAGCTCCGCGCCAATCTCGTCATCGGCGGCGGCCTGTTCGCGCTTGCGATCCTGGTCGGCCTGCTGGCGCCGTGGCTGGCGCACACCGATCCGGTCCTCGACGCCAATCTCATGAACGCGGAGGAGCCGCCGAGCTGGACTTGGTGGTTCGGCACCGACGACCAGGGCCGCGACATCTACTCCCGCGTCGTCTACGGCGCCCGCGTCTCGCTGACGGTCGGCATCGTCTCGCAGCTCATCAACAGCGTCATCGGCGTCGCGCTCGGCCTCAGCGCGGGCTATTGGGGCGGCTGGTGGGACGATGTCGTCAACGCCCTCACCAATCTCATGCTCGCGATCCCCTCGCTGATCTTCGCGCTTGCCATCATGGCGGTGCTCGGACCGGGCCTGACCAGCCTCTTGATCGCACTCGGGCTGACCAACTGGTCGTTCACCTGCCGGATCGCGCGGGCCTCGGCGCTGTCGCTCAGGAACCAGGGCTATGTACAGGCGGCGACCGTTCTGGGTTACGGCGATCTGCGCATCATGATCACACAGCTGCTGCCGAACATGCTGGGGCCGATCGTCGTCATCGGCACGCTCGGCATGGGCAGCGCGGTGTTGTCCGAAGCCGCGCTGTCGTTCCTCGGTCTCGGCGTGCGTCCGCCGTTTCCGAGCTGGGGCAGCATGCTGTCGGACGCGCGCGAGCAGATCACGACGGCGCCTTGGCTCTCGGTCTTTCCGGGCCTTGCCATCTTCCTGACGGTGCTCGGCCTCAACCTGCTCGGCGACGGCCTTCGCGACATTCTCGATCCGCAATCGCGGAGCCGGCGGACATGACGGGCGCGCCGCTGATCGAAGTCGAGGATCTGCGCATCGATCTCGACGATGGTGAGAGGCGCGTCGCGGCGGCCGAGGGCGTCTCATTCCGCATCTCGCGCGGCGAGACGTTTGGCCTCGTCGGCGAATCCGGCTGCGGCAAGAGCATCACGGCGTTGGCCCTGATCGGCCTTTTGCGGTCACCACTGTCGATCGGCGGCGGCGTCATCCGCTTTGACGGGCGGGAGATCCAGCACCTGTCCGCGGCCGCTCAGCGCGATCTGCGCGGCAATCGCATCGCCATGATCTTCCAGGAGCCGATGACGGCGCTCAATCCGGTTTCGCCTGTGGGCCGGCAGATCGCCGAGATGTTCGTGTTGCACAAGGGCAAGAGCTGGCGCGAGGCCAACAAGCTGGCGGTCGAGGCGCTGGCGAGCGTCCGCGTCCCCGCGCCCGAGCGGCGCGTCAACGACTATCCGCATCAGCTCTCCGGCGGCATGCGCCAACGCGTGATGATCGCGATCGCGCTCGCCTGCGGGCCGGATCTGTTGATCGCGGACGAGCCGACCACCGCGCTCGATGTCACCGTGCAGGCCGAGATCATCGAGCTGATGCGAAATCTCTGCGCCCAGCGCGGGACGGCAATCCTGATGATCAGCCACGATCTCGGCCTCGTCGCCAATGTCTGCCGCCGCGTCGCCGTGATGTATGCCGGCCGGATCGTCGAGGAGCGCGGCTCCGCCGATATCTTCCGCAAGCCCTCGCACCCCTATACGCAGGGCCTCGTCGACTCGCTGCCGCGGCTGGGCAGCCGCGCAGCGCTTGGCCGCTCCAGACTCAAGGAGATCGCGGGCGTCGTCCCGGCCATCACGAACTTCCCGGAGGGCTGCCGCTTCAATCCGCGCTGCGCGCAGGCGACCGAGATGTGCCGCACGACCCCGCCTGAGACGGACATGCTGGAGGCGGGCGGGCTGGTGAGGTGTCACCACCATGCATGAGCCCAAGAACAAATCGGGCAAGGGGAGGCCGGACAACGATCTCATTCTCAGCGTCGAGGATCTCGCCGTTCATTTCCCTGTCGGCGGCGGCGTGCTGGGCCGTAACCGTCGGCTGCTCCGCGCCGTCGACGGAGTCGATCTCACCCTGAAGCGCGGCGAATGCCTCGGCCTGGTCGGCGAGTCCGGCTCCGGCAAGTCGACCGTCGCCCTGTCAATCCTGGGCCTGCTGGCGCCGACGCGCGGCCGGATCGTGCTGGACGGGCAGATCGTGACATCAAGGCCGTCAGCCGATCGCAAGGCGCTCGCCCGCACCGTCCAGATCGTGTTCCAGGATCCCTACGCCTCACTCAACCCGCGCCAGACGGTGCGGCGGACGTTGGAAGATCCCTTGCGTGTGCACGGCGTGACCGCGCGAAGCGAGATCGCGGACCGCGTCGCCACGATACTGCGGCATGTCGGCCTGCGGCCCGAGCAGGCCGACCGCTACCCGCACGAATTCTCCGGCGGCCAGCGCCAGCGCATCGGCATTGCGCGCGCGCTGATCCTCAATCCCAAGATCGTCATCTGCGACGAGCCCGTCTCGGCGCTCGACGTCTCGATCCGCGCCCAGATCATCAATTTGCTGTTGGAATTGAAGGAGACGCTCGGCCTGTCCTACATCATGATCAGCCACGATCTGGGCGTCGTCGAGCATATGAGCGACCGCGTCGCCGTGATGTATCTCGGCCGAATCGTCGAGAACGGCGATTGGCGCGAGATCTTCGAACGTCCTGCGCACCCCTATACGCAGGCCCTGATCGCAGCCATCCCCGATCCGCTGCGCCATGCTCCACTCGCCACGACCGGCGGCGACCTGCCCAATCCGCTCAATCCGCCGAACGGATGCGCCTTCAGCCCGCGCTGCCGCTACGCCGTAGACGTGTGCCGTCACGAGCCGGGGCCTGTGCTGGAGACGCGGCCCGACGGGCATGCGGTGCGGTGCTGGCGCGCCGATGAGATTGCCGGCCGCGCAGAACTGGCCGCGACTGAGGGTGAACCTCTCTAAAGCAGCGCCATCGCCGTTCCCGCGACGGCGCTGAAGCCGACGACCACGAGCGGAGGTGCGCGCCAGGCGACCAGCAGGACGAAGCCGACAAGCGCGATGCCGAAATCCTCTGGCGAATGCACACTGGTGGTCCAGACCGGACTGTACAGCGCAGCACCGAGCACGCCGACCACGGCGGCGTTGACGCCGCGCATCATGGCCTGGGCGCCGGCACGCTTCCGGAAAGAATCCCAGAACGGCAATGCGCCGAGCAGGACCAGGATGCCGGGCAGGAAGATGCCGACAAGGCCGAGCGCCGCGCCGGCCACGCCGTGCGGCTCCGGAGAGACCACTGTGCCGAGATAGGCCGCGAAAGTGAACAGCGGGCCCGGCACCGCCTGGGCCGCGCCGTAACCGGCAAGAAAGGCATCGTCGCTGAGCCAGCCCGGCGCGACGAAAGCTTCCCGGAGCAGGGGAAGCACGACGTGCCCGCCGCCAAAGACGAGCGCGCCGGAACGATAGAAGGCGTCGAACAGGGCAACGCCCGCCGATCCCGTCAGGGCGCGCAGCACGGGAAGCCCGGCCAGCAAGACAAAGAACGTCCCGAGCGTGACCAGCCCCACGGTTCGAGACACGGGCATCTCGACGTGACCTGACGGCACCGGCGCATCGCTGCGGCATAGCCAGAGACCTGCGAGCCCGCCGAGGATGATTGCGCCGATCTGAGCGATCGATGCCGTGCTGAACAGGATGATGATCGCCGCGACAGTCGCGATCGAGGCGCGCGCGCGGTCGGGACAGAGATTACGCGCCATGCCCCAGACCGCCTGCGCCACGATCGCGACGGCGGTGAGCTTCAGTCCATGCAGCAGGCCGGCGCCGACCGGCCCGCCCAGCGCGCCGGCACCATAGGCGAACAGGACGAGGATCAAGGCCGATGGCAAGGTGAACCCGGTCCAGGCGGCAAGCGCACCGAGGTAGCCGGCCCGCAGCAGGCCGATCGAAAAGCCCACCTGGCTGCTGGCGGGGCCCGGCAGGAACTGGCACAGCCCGACCAGGTCGGCATAGGCGTGCTCGTCGATCCACTTCCTCCGCACCACGAACTCGTCGCGGAAGTAGCCGATATGGGCGATCGGACCGCCGAAGCAGGTGAGGCCGAGCTTGAGGAAGATGCGCAGGACTTCGAGCGGCGAGCCGGCGCGGGACCGCTGGGCGACGGATACGTCGGTTGACGGATTGAGATTGCTCACGGATGCGCGATCCGGTTCCGGGACAAGTCTATCGAGGCTCTGTCAACGATGTCCAATCCGGTCAGCAAATGCTTGAAATTCATGCGGTCTTATCGAATTTCGTCATTGGAACGAGGCCTGCAATTATCAGTTGGTGCGCCGTCGCGCCGGACGCTTTTTCGAGTCCGACGGGGCCATATTAGCAGCGAGGAGACTGAGCATGGCAAGTGCGGCAGATCGCGATCCCCGGCACCATACGCAGAAGATGCAGAAGGCGTTCCAGGAGATCAGGAACCATCTGCGCGAAGACGTGCAGAAGGTGGATGAACCCCAGCTCAAGGCGATGTTCGAGACCTCAGCCGAGGTTCTGGGCGGGCTCGAGAAGGCCTTCAGGGATTACGAGCAGAAGAACGAAAAGGCCTGGCGCTGAGCGCCCCGGCGTCACAAGGGTTCGGATAGAGACGGGAGTGCCGCGATGGTCGTCATGCCAAGCAAGCGCCGCTTGCTGTTGCTCGGAGGAGCGCTGGCGGCGGTCGCGGCGCCCGCCGTCATCACAAGGCCAGCCTTTGCCGAACGCAAGAGCGGCGGCGCGAAGCAGAAGCGCGTGGACAAGAAGGATGAAGAAGTCACTCCGCCCGAAGACCTGATGCGCGAGCACGGCGTACTCGATCGCGTGCTGCTGCTCTATGAGACCGCAATCCGGAAATTCGCATCGAACGAAGATTTCGATCCTGCCCTGATCACGCAGTCCGCCGGCATCGTCCGCGATTTCATCAACAACTATCATGAAAAATCCGAGGAGCAGCACGTCTTCCCACGCTTCAAGGCAGCCGGCCAGATGACCGATCTGGTGGATACCCTGCTGCGCCAGCACGAGGCTGGCCGGAAGGTCACGGACACCATCCTGAGGCTCGCGCCGTCGGGCCGAAGCAACGCCGACGACCGCAAACGGCTGATCGGCGCGATGCAATCCTTCATCACGATGTACCGGCCGCACGCGGCGCGGGAGGACACTGATCTCTTTCCGAAGCTGAAAGACGTTGTGTCTTCCAACGAGTATGACGCGATGGCCGAGGACTTCGAGAAGAAGGAGCACGAATTGTTCGGCGCTGACGGTTTCGAAAAGATGGCGGATCGCGTCGCCCAGCTGGAGCAGCAGATGGGCATTCACGACCTCAACCAGTTCACGCCGCGCTAATGGGGGCCGGCAGCTCGCAGATACTGTGCGACGCCAGCCTCGACCGTTGATGTCTTCGAGTTGATTTCTTTGCCTGTTCCGGCACGGGCGGGTTGACAGCCCGATCACCAGGGTTTTTATTTCCGGTCCGGGGAATTGCGATCTCCCCGCGAGGCGACATGCCCAAGAATCGCGTCCTGATCACCAAGGGCGCAGCATGTCCACATCATACACTTCGATTTCACCCGACAAATTATCCCGCCTGATCGGCACGGCCAACGCGCCGACGCTGATCGATGTCCGCATCGACGAGGATTTCGCGGCCGACCCGCGTTTGATACCCGGCGCGACGCGACGTTTCCATCTCGACGTTCAGGACTGGGCCTCGTCCCTGACCGGGCAGTCCGTGGTCGTCATCTGCCAAAAGGGACAGAAACTCAGCGAAGGAACGGCCGCCTGGCTCCGTTGCAGCAACGTTGATGCAGAATCCCTGGAAGGGGGCCATCTCGCCTGGAAGGAAGCAAAGCTTCCGACCGTTCCAGTGGGCAGGATGCCCAAGCGCGACGGACGGGGCCGCACGGTCTGGGTCACGCGGGCACGACCCAAGATCGACCGTATCGCCTGTCCCTGGCTGATCCGGCGCTTCATCGATCCTGCCGCGGTGTTCCTTTACGTCTCGGCTCCGGAAGTCGAGGCGACGGCCGACCGGTTCAATGCCACGCCCTTCGACATTGAAAACGTGTTCTGGAGCCACCGCGGCGAACTCTGCACCTTCGACGTGATGGTGCAGGAATTCGGGCTTTCGACACCGCCGATGGTCAGGCTCGCCGAGATGGTGCGGGCCGCCGACACGGCGCGGCTCGATCTCAGTCCGGAGGCTCCGGGCCTGCTTGCAGCCTCGCTCGGCCTGTCGCGCATGTTCGATGACGACCTCGAACAGCTGAATGCCGGCATGCTGCTCTACGACGCGTTCTATCGATGGTGTCGGGACGCAACCGGAGAAACGCACAACTGGCCGACCAACAAGGGCAAGCGCTGACGGGCATGACTGCTCATGCCGCTGCAGCGCGCCATCGTCGCCCGAAAGGCGACGACACTGACGGAACCCGGGCTGGGAGCAAGACCAGGAGAATGATCATGCAAAAGCAAATCATCGCGTCTGCAGCTCTGTTGCTGGCAAGCGCGGGTGGACTCTCGCCCGCGCTTGCCCTGACTCAGGAGGAGCTCGTCGCCCGGATACAGGCGGCTGGCTATGCGCAGGTGAGCGACGTCAAGTCGACCGCCGAAGGCATCAGCGCCAAGGCGATCAAGGATGGCAAGCCGGTCCGGCTCGTCGTCGACAGCAGCGGGCAGGTCAAAGAGCAGAAATAAGGAGACGCGCGATGCGAAAGATCACCGCTGTATTGATCGGCGCAGCAGCCTGCGCCGCCGTTCTCGGCGCGAACGGCCTTGGCCGAGATATGCTCACGCCATTCGTCGCGATGGCTCACGCCGCGGATGGCATTGACTGGCAGAAGATCGACGACACGCTCGGCCGCAAGGCGGCTGTCTCGGACGACGTCCACCGTTACGGCTTTCCGCGCACCGATCTCGCGGTGACATTGGACGGGGTGGCGATCAAGCCGGCGCTGGCGCTCGGCGGCTGGGTCGCGTTCAAGCCCGGCCATGGCGGCGCGATGGTCATGGGCGACCTCGTGTTGCTCGAGACCGAGATCAACCCCGTGATGGCCAAGATGATCGCTGATGGTCTCGAGATCACGGCCGTCCACAATCATCTGCTGCGCGCGAGCCCGGCGACGTTCTATATGCATGTCGCCGGCCATGGGGATCCCCTTAAGTTGGCCACCGCGATCCACGCTGCGCTCGGCGAAAGCAAGACGCCGCTTACCGTCGCAGCACCGGCTAGCCCGCCGCCCGCCGTCGATCTCGATACCGCCAAGCTCGACCAGATCATCGGCGTGAAGGGCCAGGCCAACGGCGGCGTGTACCAGTTCAACGTCAAGCGGCGCGACCCGATCACGGAGGAGGGCATGCCGCTGACTCCCGTCGGCCCGATGGGCGTTGCGATCGGCATCAACTTCCAGCCGACGGGCGGAGGCAAGGCCGCCATCACCGGCGATTTTGTGCTGACAGCCGACGAGGTGAATCCGGTGATCCTGGCGCTGCGTACGCACGGCATCGAGGTCACCGCGCTGCACAGCCACATGTTGGACGAGCAGCCGCGACTGTTCTTCATGCACTTCTGGGCGAACGACGATGCGGTCAAACTCGCCGAAGGTCTGCGGGCGGCGCTCGACAAGACCGCCAGCACCAAGAGTTGAGAGGAGCCGAGGCAATGTCCTACCAGGTCAAACCGCTGCCGTTCGATCCAAAATCGATCAGCGGCATCTCCGAGAAGGTTCTCGTGAGCCATTACGAGAACAATTACGGCGGTGCCGTGAAGCGGCTCAACGCGATCGGCGCGCAACTCGCCGAATTGGACTTTGCCAAGGCGCCGAACTTCATCATCAACGGCTTGAAGCGCGAAGAGCTTATCGCGATGAATTCGATGATCCTGCACGAGATCTATTTCGACAGCCTCGGAGGCGCGAGCGGGCCGGGCGGTGCACTCGCCGAGGCCATCGTGCGCGACTTCGGCAGCATCGAGCGATGGCGGGCGGAGTTCTCTGCGATGGGCAAAGCGGAGGGCGGTGGATCGGGTTGGGTGATCCTGTCCTATTCGCCGCGCAGCAAGCGGCTCGTCAACCAATGGGCTGCCGACCATACCACGACGCTTGCCGGCGGCCGCCCCGTGCTGGTGCTCGACATGTACGAGCATGCCTATCACATGGACTTCGGTGCGGCGGCGGCCCGCTATGTCGACATCTACATGGAGGCCATTCGGTGGGACAACGCCTCCGCACTCTACGATCAATATGCGAGGGAAAGCTGAGGAGGAGACATGACGGGGAAATTGCGGATGAGAAATCTTGCTGTCACGCTGTTCGCGCTGGCAGGCCTGCTGGCCAGCGAACATGCTGACGCGCAGACCTGCAAAGTCTGCGCCGAACAGCGCGCGGCATGCATGAAGAATTACGCCGGTCCGGCCTGCAAGACCGAGTACCAGATGTGTCTGAAAGCCTGCAAGAAGTGAGAATGGCGGAATCGAACGGCCCATTTGCGAGCTGCCTCGTCGCGGCACTCGCGACCGGCATCGGCGGACTGGTCACCCTCGATGCGGGCTCTGTCATGGCGGCAAATCTTCGCAAGCTGAGCGGGGCGGAAATTCGCAACGGCTTCGCCGGGAAGCAGCTGACGGACGAGGTTCATTATCGGCTTGTCTATGAGAAGGACGGGACGCTGCGAAGCTTCTCGATGGGCGTGAAGAAGACAGGCAAATGGGTCGTCGAAAAGGACCAGCTTTGCCTTTATCTCGGAGAGAACGACGACGGCTGTTACCAGGTGACGCGCAGCGGCGATCAGATCGAATTGATCCCGATGGGACTCGGCGGACCGCTCGATGGCATTTTGCAGCCAGCATTCTACGACAAGGGGGACAAGTGATGACGACGACAACGACGACGACCGAACGCGGCGGAATGGGCGAAATGGTTCGCTATTTCCTGCGACTTGGCTTTCTCGGCTTCGGCGGGCCGGTCGCCCTCGTTGGTCAGATGGAGCGCGAGCTCGTCAGCGACAAGAAGTGGCTCACCAAAGAGCAGATGCGCGAGACCATCGCCATCTGCCAGTCGCTTCCCGGTCCGCTCGCAATCCAGGTCGGCATCTTCATTGCTTATTTGCGTTGCGGCTTCTGGGGCGCCTGGGCCGGCGGCTGGGCGTTCATTCTGCCGAACTTCGTCATCGTCGCGGCCCTTGGCGCGCTCTATGTTCATCTCGGGGATCTCAAGGCGGTGACCGGCATCTTCTATGGCGTCAGCCCGGCCGTGATCGCATTGATCCTGCATTCCTGCTATCGCCTCGCCAAGCTCGGCATGGAAGATTGGCTGCAATGGGCGATCGCCGCGGTCTGCCTCGCCGTGACGGTGATCCTGAAGGCGGAGGTCGCATTTCTGTTCATCGGGGCAGGGATCGTCGGGATCATCTATTACGGCAACATCAAGCGTGCGCCGGTTGCCCTTCAGCTTGCGGTGATCCCCGCGGCGGCCCCCGGTGTCGCGCCGGCCGCGACCGGATCGACCTTGGGGAAGCTGCTGCTGTTCTTTCTCAAAGCGGGTTCACTGACGTTCGGCAGCGGCCTCGTGATCGTCCCGTTCCTGGAGCAGGGATTGGTGCAGCAATACGGCTGGCTCAACGAGCGCGAATTTCTGGTCGCGGTCGCGATCGGCATGATGAGCCCCGGGCCGGTGGTGATCACGGCCACCTTTGTCGGCTACCTGGTAGCAGGCTTTTGGGGGTCGCTGATCTCGACGGTCGGGATCTTCCTGCCTTCCTTCCTGCTGGTCCTGATCGTTGCGCCCTTGCTGGCGCGACACCGCAACAATCCGAACGTGCAGGGGTTCGTGAAGGGCGCGTATGCGGCGGCGATCGGAACCATTCTGGGCGCATGCTTCCTGCTCGGCAAGATCGCGATCGGCGACTGGCTGACCGCGCTGATCGGCATTGTCTCGCTCGCCGTGCTGTTCCGCTGGAAAATCAGCAACCCCGCGCTGATTGCCGTCACGGCCGTTATTGGGCTGATCGCCTATCCGGTTCTTCAGCCGGAATGGGTGCTCACCGGGCTGAAATGAGATGACCAGGCTGCGAATACAGCGCTGGCGGGCTCGCGTGTGGCGTCACCTCGTGGCTGCCTTCCTCGACAACCATGAACACACAGCGGCCGGTACCGCTCCAACAAGCCCGACCATCAGAACCGAGAAGGCATCGCTGAACGGAAATCCGATGGAGAATGCCGCCACGTAGCAGAGAGCGGCTCCCGCGACGGTCGTTGCCCAGAGCCGGGTCTGCCACCAGTCGATCGCAGCCACGAGCCAGGAGGGAATGACCGCGATAATGTAGGCCGATTGGAGCGCGTTCATGTCCATCAGACCAAAGCGTCCGGCGACCATGTCAGGCGTGTTGAAGACGACCAGCGCCAGCGGCGGAAAGAGGATCGTGAAGATCAGCAATCGCTTCATGCAACTCATTCCCGGATCGCTTGTCGCCGTTGCCAATGGCCTCGTTCAACCTGCCTCGTTTCAGCGCCAAAGTCGCAAGCCTCCGCATTTCATCTTCGAAGACGGTCTGCTCGCCGGCATCTGGTTCGATGAGGCAGAGCGATATTTGCTTTACGCTTTGCCGACCACGAGGATCAGGCGGCGGAGATGAAGAACAACCAAGCCTCCCACGTCGGCGCGATCGCCATGGGCATCCTCAAGCAGGAAGTCGGGATCGTGTTAGTCCTTCCGAATGCGCTTTAGGAGATCAAAGGCCCAACAGCCCCGATACGATCGGCATAAGGAAGAACAGCCCAATTCCTAGAAGCAACCCGATAATGAGTTTTGCAGTTCGTCCCTGAATCTTCGGCTCAAGCCAGGTCGCAAATTTCAGCCACAGGGAATACACGACGTCCCGAACAAAGGCGCCGACTATCGAGAAGAGCAACTCTCCAAAAAATTGGGCCATGCGTCCGGTTGGTCGCCCCAATCTCGTCCCGGGTTCAATCATTCCCATCGGCGGCTTTATAGCGCCATCTTCCTCGGCCGTGCGCGCCATCTTGGCCTAAGACCGAACGTCCTTACGCCCGGAATTGGCCCGTGGCTGACCTTAGCCTTAAGCGCAGAGATGTCCGCTCCGGGAAGATGACCGACCGGGGCATGCTGGCCTCCGAGGGCAGCCTTTGACCCTGAGCGGACAAGAATGTCCACTCGCTCGTGCGGTTCGGACATGGACGCTTAGTCTTGACCTCAGCTCTGGATTGCGTTTCTCCTTTAGTTAAACTTACGTCTCGATGAGGACGAAAAGCCTTGGGCCCTGTGTTCGATGTTTGGTTGGGAGGATCGGGAGTTCTGTGGCTGGTTCACCTCATGCTGCTGACCAAGATGCTCCAACACCGATTTCCTCGACGAGATCTAACATTTTGGGAATGGATGTCGCGCTCCCGCAGCGTTGCGTTTCTAACCGACCCCACAGACTTCGACTTGACCGGGCGTTTCTATCGCCGCTGGGCAATCCGCGTCGAAGCACCCCTACTGGTGTGGTTTGCGCTGGGCTTGATGATCCTATTCGTCAGCCAAATGCCATGATGCTGCGACGGATGATGCCTCGCGTGTCAGCTTGTGGCCCGTTGCTGACCTGAGCCTTGAGCGCAGAGATGTCCGCTCCGGGAAGATGATCGACCAGGGCATGCTGGCCTCCGAGGGCAGCCTTTGACCCATTGCAGACCTATGAGAGGTCTGCTCCTCTCTCTCTTTGTTGCTTTCGGAGACGATTATGGCGGGTGAGCGAGACAAGTATGGCCATCTGGTCGATCCAGCCGAACGATACCAAGAGTTCATGCTCCAGGTTTATGACCTTTGGTCGTTAGCCGAGGAATACGGTTATTCGAAAGAGGCTCGAGATATTCTCAACCAAGCCCGCCTCGTGTTTATGGATGAGTTTCAGGCTCGGCATCCAGATTTCGGGAGTGGCCGCGCGAAATGGAGGTAAGGCGGCCGCAGTTGGCGACCATCTTTTGTTTTCCAATGTCTCCTATTGGCCCGAGCAGACTTCGCAACTCACGCTTGCTATGAACAGCCGATGGCCCGAGAATCCACTTTGAGACAACGCCTTGCACTTGGTCTTCCTGACCTAACAGCAGAGGTCTACCTCTATCCAGCCGACGCAGCAGGGAGGAAGTCACCCGTCGGGCTCGGCTGGGGCTGTCCGTGCAGCATCACAAATAAGGCTCCAGTCGACGGTTGGGACGGCTATCCGCTGCTTCAAAGCGAAATGACGCCGGGCGAACGGCGAACGCTTGGCTTCGTTTTTCTATCGGGCGCAGAAGCTACTTCGGCACTCACCGCGAAGGGGAAGTTTTATCTTTGGGAGGCCGGCGTTATCGGCGAGGCCAACATCATTCGATAGAGCTCAGGTCGCCTCTTGGCCCATCTGCGAAGTTGAAACGTGTCTGACGGAGGTCCGCTCATCGCGGCAGAGCGGACCAGATTTGCTCAACCTGAGTTCTTCGCGCTTTGACCCGAACCGGACATGTTTCCTTCCTCGGCGGTTAAGGAGGCTGGCTTACACGTTCTGATTGATCTAAGTGATCGCGGTCGTTTATTGGATTCTTCATGGCTACAGCTCACCTCCTTCATGGATACCTCGGTGCGGGAAAGACGACCTTCGCGCGACGCTTGGAGGAAGAGCTTCCGGCTATCCGTTTCAGTCACGACGAATGGATGACCAGTTTGTACGGCGACGATCCGCCAATGGATCAATTTGCCGCATTTCATCAGCGCGTATCGGACCTGGTCGACAAAAACTGGACACGCTGTTTGAAACTTGGCTTAGACGGCGTGCTTGATTTCGGTTTTTGGTCGCGGCGCCAGCGTGATGAGACACGGGCGACTGTTCTGGCCCTAGGCGCTCGCACGCGGCTCTACCATCTTGAATACTCAGAAGACGAAGCGTGGCGTCGGGTCGATAAACGTAATGCGCATCTCGACGGAAGCCTCTTCATCGTCCGAAACACGTTCGAGATGCTCAAGAGCCGCTTTGAGCCGCTGGCAGACGACGAGGATCGGACCGAAATCGGGCAATGCTGACCTAGTTGCGATCAGGACGCCAGGCGAACGTGCTTGGCAGCAGATCGAATCGTCGGTGAGGATCAGGATTCGTCGGGGTCAAGCGACGATGCGAGGCGCGGCGGTCGCTTTGTCACCTGAGTTCGGCGTGCCCGTGGGTTCGATCAGCAGGATGTGCACTTCACCATGCGCCACGGGCCGGTGCTCGACTCCCTTCGGGACGACAAAAACCTCGCCGGGGTTGAGCCTGATCGTCCGATCCCGCAGCTCGATGTCGAGCGTACCCCTGAGCACGAGAAAAAAGTCGTCCGTGTCATCATGCTTGTGCCAGTGATACGGCCCCTCGAGCTTCGCCACCATGATGTCGTTGTCGTTGTAAACCGCGACAGTACGAGGCGAGAAACGCTCGGTGAAAGTGGTTAGCTTCTCCGCGAGATTTGCAGGTACGTTCATTGCATGACCTTGGACTGGAGGACCTGGCCCGCCTTTGCCATAGGCTGGCTGCGGCTGGAAGTGTGTGCTTGCGATGCTGGTGTTGCGCGCCCAACGGATGATCGGGAAGCGGGCGATCCTGCCGACGGCCCTTCGCGATGATGCCATCATGCTCCTGTTTTGCCCGACGTGTCAAACGCGGCTGAAGGCGCCGGCTCGCGTCGCTCCGCGCCGAATTCCCCAATGATTTGTACTGTGCATGGGGTTGTTTTCGCGACTTCGTTTTGGCGGCCGATCACTCCGCGGCTTTTTCTCTCAAGCGTTGCGCATAGACATTGATGACCAGGGCCGCCAGCAGGATCAGGCCGCGGATCAGGATCTTCAGGAAGCTGTCGATGTTGACGTGGTCGAGGCCGTTGTTGAGCACGCCGAGAACGAAGAGACCGACGATGGTGTTGCCGATGCCGCCGCGGCCGCCGAACAGGCTGGTGCCGCCGACCACGACGGCGGCGATGGAATCGAGCAGGTAGGTGTCGAACTCGTTCTGCTGCGCGCTGCCGAAATGGGCGACGCCCAGCATGCCGCCGATGCCCGAGCACACCGCGGAGATGATCATTACCGCGCCCAGGATGAGCTTGACGTTGAGACCGGAATATTCGGCCGCCTCGCGGTTGCCGCCGACCATGTAGACGTAGCGGCCGAAGCGCGTGTAGGTCAGCACCAGGTGGCCGCCGAGCAGCATGATGGCGGCGACGATGACGATCCAGGGGATGCCGCCGATCGAGCCGGAGCCGAGCGTCGAGATCAGGCTCGGCACCTTGTAGGCGATCTGGCCGCGCACCAGGAGCGCCGAGATGCCGGCTGCGATCTGCATCATCGCCAGCGTCATGATGAAGGAGGGGATGCCGATCACCGTCAGCCCCAGCGCGTTGACGAGGCCGAGCGCCGCGCAGAGCAGGATCGACAGGATGATCGCGACCGCGCCGGGCAGGGGGATGTTGGCGATGTTGACGTAGGATTCCTGCAGCGTGAAGTAGGCGACCGCGATGCCGGTGACGTTGGCGATGCTGGCGATCGAGAGATCGATCTCGGCGCAGAGGATCACGAAGGTGAGGCCGACGGCGATGATGCCGGTTACCGACACCTGGGTGAGGATGTTGCCGAGATTGTCGATCGTCGCGAAGGAGGGGCTGGCGAAGGCGAAGAACGCGGAGAGGAAGATCAGCGTCAGGAACGGGGCGATGTTGCGCATCTGCGAGCGCAGGAAGGACGCAAGACCCCGGGCGCGCTGATCCGTCGCTGCTGCCGTCTCACTGCTCGCCATTGTGCTTCTCCGTCACGCCGCTTCCAGCAGGCGGTCCTTGCTGACCGGCTCGTTCTTGAATTCCCGCACCACCGCGCCGCGCTTGAGCACGAGGATGCGGTCGGCCAGCGACAGCACCGTTTCCGGCTCGGTCGACAGCACGATGATCGCGAGCCCCCTGGCGCGGAGGTCGCGGACGATGTTGATGACGTCGTTCTTGGCGCCGACATCCATGCCGCGCGTCGGCTCGCACAGCACCAGCAGCTTGGGCGGGTAGGTCAGCCATTTTGCCAGCGCGACCTTCTGCTGGTTGCCGCCGGACAGCATGCCGAGATCGAGGCCGACGACCGGCGGCCTGATCTGGAGCTGCTCGACCTGACGTTTGGCGATGTCGCGCTCCTGCGCGGGTTTGAGCAGCAGCGACGAGATGCGGTCGAGGATGCTGATCGAGATGTTCTTGTAGACGGGCTCCTGGTGAAACAGCATGGCGCGCCGGCTTTCCGGCACCAGTGCCACGCCTGCGCGCCGCGCCGCCGCCGTGCTGGTGAAGGTTTTCGGTGTGCCCTCGACGGCGAGCGTGCCGGCGTCGGGCTTCAGCTTGCCGAACAGGATGCGCGACAATTCTTGTTGGCCGCAGCCCATGAAGCCGTAGATGCCGAGCACCTCGCCCGCGCGCGCCTCGAACGAGACGTCCTTGAGGCTGCGCGCCAGCGACAGCTGGTCGACCTTCAGCACGACCGAGCTGTCACTCGGCCGCGGCAACATGAGATCATCGGTGTAGCTGTGCTCGAGCGCTTCGCCGCCGCGGCCGATCATGGCCTCGATCAGCGCGCCCTTGCTGGTTGCGTCGCTCGCGGTTTCCGCGACCTTCCGCCCGTTGCGAAACACGGTGACCGTGTCGGAGACGCGAAGGATGTCCTCGATGAAATGCGAGATGAAGATAATGGCGGTGCCTTGCTCGCGCAGCCGCCGCAACGTCGTAAACAGCCGCTCGACCTCGGGTGGGGAGAGGGCGGAGGTCGGCTCGTCCAGGATGACGATGCGCGCGCCGGAGAACAGCACGCGGGCGATCTCGATCAGTTGCTGGAGCCCGATCGGCAGGTCGCCGAGCCGTGACATCGGATCGACGTCGATCCCGAAGCGGGCGAGCTGCTCGCCGGCCTCGCGTGCCATGCGCCGCCACTGCACGAGGCCAAGGGCGTTGGTCGGCTGATTGCCGAGGAAGACGTTCTCGGCGACGGTGAGATCGGGTGCGACCGAGAGCTCCTGATGCACCATGGCGATGCCGGCCGTGTGCGCGTCGCGCGCCGAGCGGAAGTGGGTCTCCTGGCCGTCGATCAGGAAGCGACCGGAGAACTCGGTGTGCACGCCGGCGATGATCTTCATCAGCGTGCTTTTTCCCGCGCCGTTCTCGCCGACGAGACCGTGGATCTCGCCGGGGAGAAGCGCGAAGTCGACACCGCGGAGGGCTTCGACGCCGCCGAAGCTCTTCGTGATGCCCTTCAGTTCCATGATGGGCTGACGACCCTCAGGCATGCAAGTTCAGGTCTTGGAGGATTTCAGATCAGGAAATGGTCTTCCATCCACTGCATCCCGGGGGCATTGGTCTTGGTCACGACAGGACCGTCGGTGACGACGTTCTTGGGGATACCCTGGCCGCTCTTCTCGCCGCCGACCACAGCCGCGACGCCGGCGATGATCGCGCCGCCGTGGATGCGGCAGGACGGATTGCGGACGGTCGCGAACATCCGGCCCTCGCTGACCGCCTGGATCGCGGGCGGCATCGCATCCACACCGCCGATCAGGATGTTGGTGCGGTTGTGGGCTTTCATGATGTTGGCGGCGGCCAGCGCCATGTCGTCGTTGTGGAAGAACGCGGCGTCGATCTGCGGATACTTCGTCAGATAAGTTTCCCACAGCCGCGCCGTTTTGGAGACGTCCCAATCGGCCGGCTGGGTGTCGAGCACCTCGATGCCAGGGAATTGCTTGACCACCGAGTTGAAGCCCTTGGCTCTTCCTTGCGCGCCGGTGTGGCCGAGCGCGCCCTGGGTCATGATGATCTTGCCCTTGCCGCCCATCGCGTTGCACAGCGCCTGTGTCACCGAGGCGCCCATGAATTCGTTGTCGGGAGCGAGGAAGGAGTGGACGTTGATCTGGTCGAGCGGTGCAATCAGCGTATCCATGTCGATGACGGGCGTGCCGGCGTCGATCATCTTCTGCACGGGTTGGGTGAGCGTGCCGATGCCGAAGGCCTGGATCGCGACGAAATCCCATTTCTGCGAGGCCATGTTGTCGATCGCCGCGCGCTGCTTCACGGCGTCGAGCTGGCCGTCGAACCAGGTGACTTCGACATTGAACAGCTTGCCCCAGAATTCCGCTGCCTGCTTGCCCTGTGCGCACCAGGTGGCCTGGAGGCCTGCGTTGGAGAACGCCGCCTTCAGCGGCTTCTCGCTCCGTCCGACTTCGGCGGCAAGTGCCGGGTTTATGCCCATGCTGCCGAGGATGGCAGTCGCGGCGCCGGCGGTCGCAGCCGCCTGAAGAAGATCGCGCCTCGTCGTCGAGAAATCTTTCGTCCCGGACATCGCTCGCTCCCATATATTTTGTCGTCGGCGCGTCATTGATTGCGCAACCGAGGCGCAAAGTGTCTCACAAGACTTGGTGTCACTCAACAGCGGGATCGCAGCAGCGGTGGTGCAGCGCGAAGAACTACGCTGTAATGCGGGCGAAAGCTTCGATCGCGACGAGCAGCCGATCCCAGGCCCGCGTCATTTCGGGCGACCATTCATCGCCGAGGAGGTCGTGCAGCGTGTCCCTGATGATGCCGAAGAAGGCGACGAACAATTCGCGCGGCGTGCCATAGGCCTCGTGTGAGGCGATCTCGCAGGCAATCAGGCGGAAATGCCCGCGGCGCTCGCCGGCGAAGTCGAGGATCGCTTCGATCGTCAGCGCAAGCATCGATCCCATCACGAGCTCGCTGCCCTGCGACCGGAACATCGCCCGCGTTTCAGGACGCTCGCTGAACAGCCGTTGATAGACGAGGGGCGTGAGGTCCGCGCAGCGCAAGGCTGCGAGCTCAAAGCTTTGTTCGATCGGATTGGACGACGTGCTCACCGGCGCATCAGCCGCGCAGGCAAAAAAAGAGCGGGGCCCTGGCCCCGCTCAAAAATTGTGTCGACCCTATTATCCCCGATTCTAAGATTTGATCTTGATTGGCGGGGCGACGCTGCGTTTTGCGCGTCAGGGGCTCCTCCCGAGACTTGGACCACCAGACTTCGACCTCGCGGTCAGGCCTGAGCAAGAAGGATGCTAGATCAACTTTTCTCACTTGTCATCATTTTCGGCAACGATTGTTCAAAATATGAGCGGCTGACGCAACGATAGGCCTTTTTTCGTGTAAGTATATGACAAATATAGGAAAATGTGTGGGTCCGCATCCGATGGGCCAGGTTTTGACCTGCCTCAAATGCTGGACTGCAGTCCGTAGTGAACTGTCATAGCCACGATTCCTGAGAAAACTTGCGCTGGGCCAAGAAGGCGACGGAACCGATCTCGACTCGGAATGGGGGCGGTGTTTAATTAGCAGACGAACGAATGGTTCGGCAGATGCGCTCACGGCTGCAAAAATTCCTACCGGTCGTCCTGCTCGCCCTGGCGATGCAGGTACTGGCGCCGATTGCCGCCTGCTGGGCGGCCGGCCAGGCCGTTGCCGATCCGCTTGCCGCCGGCGGCATTTGTCACAGTATTAGCGACCCGAGCGACCAGAACGGTTCGCCCGCTGCACCTGCCGGCGCCTGCGCTCTGTGTTGTCTTGCGCAGGCCAGCGCGTCCTTCGATTCGCCGCCGTACACGCTACTCTCCGTTCCGCTCCGCCACGCGGAGCGCATAGTGTGGCGTGAAGCGGACGCTTCCCTGCTTGCGGCCCATAAGGGCTCGAGCGCCCAGGCGCGGGGACCTCCCTCCTTTTCCTGACGATGACCCTCGTGATCGCTTCCGTTCATCGGTTGACGATTGATGTTGTCGAATGGCCGGAAACAGAACCGGCGTCAGGAATGCCCCATGTTATCCCGTCATGCCCGTTGCGGCGTGAGCATCGTTGCCGCTCAGGCGGCGCTGCTTGCCTCATCGAGTGGCGTTTTCGCCCAGAACAGCCCGCGAGAATTACCTGCGGTGACCGTCGATGCACCCGCGACGCTGAAGCCCAAGCCGCGCAGGGCGGCGGTGCAAACGGCTGGCGCCAGGAGAAATTCAACAAAGCCGACTGTCGAGCGGTCGGCTTCGGTCGCTGCGGCCAACGAGCAGGGCGCGGGCAGTGCCCGTGCGTCGCTCGATCAGCCACCGGCAGTGGCGCGCTATCAGCTGCCGCAGCGCTCGTTCAGCATCACGGCAAAGCAGGTAGATGAGATCGTCAACCTCAAGGACCCCGAGGACGCCGTCAAATACATGCCGAGCCTGTTTGTCCGGAAGCGCAATGACGGAGACAATCAGGCCGTGCTTGCGACGCGAAGCTGGGGCCTGAACTCGGGCGCGCGCTCGTTGATCTATTACGACGACCTGCTGGTCTCGGCGTTGATCGGCAACAACAATTCCGGTGCCTCGCCGAAATGGAATCTGATTTCGCCCGAAGCGATCGGGCGGGTCGATTTCCTCAACGGTCCGTTCGCCGCCGCCTATCCCGGCAATTCGATCGGCGGCGTTCTGCTGATCACGTCCAAGATGCCCGACAAGCCGTTTGCGGTGGCGAAGGAAACCGTCTCGGTGATGCCGTGGAATCAATATGGCACCAAGGACGTCTATATAACCAGCCAGACCAGCACTGCCGCTGGCAATCGCGAGGGCAAGCTGTCCTGGCTGGTCAGCGCGAACTATCTCGACAGCCATCAGCAGCCGTTGAGCTACACGACGAATGCCTCGTTCCCGGCCGGCACGACCGGCGGCTTTGCCGCGCTCAACAAGACCGGGGGCGTGGCCAACGTCGTGGGCACCGGTGCCCTGGCGCACTCAGAGCAGACGTCCGGCAACTTACGGGTCGCTAACGATGTCACACCATGGGTGCAGGTAACTTACTCGCTCGGCATCTGGAACAATCACCAGACCTCCGATCCTCAGACCTATCTCAAATCGACCGCGACGGGCTTGCCGACGTTCGGCGGCATCAGCAGCTTTGCGAACAGCAGGTACACCTGGGATCAGCTCCACATGAGCAACGCGGTCTCGCTCAAGAGCGATACCAAGGGTGTGTTCGACTTCGATCTTGCGGCCTCGAGCTACAACTATCTCCAGGACAGCTTGGTCAATCCCTTCACTGTGGTGCCGTCGCCGGGCCTTGGCTATTCGTTGAATGGCAAAGTGACGCGAATGGACGGCACCAACTGGCAGAACGCCGACGCCAAGGGCATCTGGCGTCCGTTCGGCATCGATGGCCCGCATGAAATCAGCTTTGGCGTGCATGGTGACCGCTACCGGCTGGAGAACCCGGTCTACGCCTCGACCGTCTGGTTCAATGCGCCCGGGACCGGCAACGGCCAGCTCTATTCGACCGGTGTCGGAGAGACGCGCACCGAGGCCCTGTGGGTGCAGGATGCCTGGAAGATCACGCCAATCGTCAAGCTGACGCTCGGCGGCCGATTGGAAAGCTGGCAGGCGGTTGAAGGCTTCAACCTCAACACCACGACAACCAGCGCCGGCGTCGTCACGTCGGCAGTGCCAACTTGGCAGCCGGGCCTCTCCTCGACCAATTTCTCGCCGAAAGCATCGCTATCGTTCGACCCCAACAAGGACTGGAACGTCACCGCGAATTTCGGCGAAGCCTACCGCTATCCGACGGTGACCGAGCTCTACCAGAACATCAGCGTCGGCGGCGTCACCTATCTGGCTAATCCGCTCTTGTCGCCGGAACAGGACTTCACCGGCGAGCTCAACCTTGAACGGCGCTGGGTCAACGGGCGGGTACGGCTGACTGTTTTCAGCGAGCGGACCAACAATGCGTTGATCTCACAATCAACCACGGTGACCGACGCAAGTGGGGCGCAGTCTGTGCAGACAGCCGTCAGCAACGTCGCGGCGATACGTATGCAGGGTATCGAATTGTCGGCCGACAAGGACAATGTACTGGTGAGCGGCCTACAAGTCTTCGGCAGCGTCACTTACGTCGATTCCAGGATCGTCTCCGACCCGAACTGGAAAGGGCCAACCAACGTGGTTGGCAAGCGCGTGCCTTTCGTGCCCGATTGGCGCGCCAAGTTCGGCGTTACCTACCGGCCGAATGACAGCTGGGCCTATACGGTCGCCGCGCGCTACAGCGGCAAGCAGTATTCGACGCTGGACAACTCGGATATCATCCCGCACGTCTACGGCGCCTTCGATAACTTTTTCGTTGTAGACTTGAAGATCCACTACAACGCGACGAAGAATTTCGCGTTCGACTTCGGCATCGATAATCTCTTCAACGAGCAGTATTTCCTGTTCCATCCGTTCCCGGGACGAACTTTCGTTCTCGCGGGCAAGTACTCGTTCTGACGGGTGGGACACTCGCAATGACAACAAGGAAGGCAATCAGAATGAACCCTCTCTCACGTTTCTTCGCGCTCTCGGCCCTCTCGGCCGTTGTAATCGTAACCCCCGTCCGCGCCGACGACGTCAAGGCGGGCGATCTCGTGATCTCGCAGGCCTGGAGCCGGGCGACACCTGGAGGTGCCAAGGTCGCCGGTGGCTTCCTGACCATCGAGAACAAGGGGACCGCGCCCGACAAGCTCATCGGCGTCTCAGCAGAGATCGCAGGAAAGGCCGAAGTCCATGAGATGGCGACCGAGAACGGCGTGATGAAGATGCGTCCCGTGGACAAGGGCCTCGTCATCGAGCCCGGCAAGACCGTGAAGCTCGCGCCCGGCGGCTATCACCTGATGCTCCAAGATCTGAAGGGCCCCTTCAAGCAGGGTGAGAAGGTGCCCGTTACACTCGAGTTCGAGAAGGCCGGCAAGGTCTCCGTTTCGCTGGACGTCCAAGGTGTCGGCGCTCAGGCACCCGGTGGTGGCGCCATGATGAAGAAAATGCCCGATCATTCGGGAATGAAGATGTGACGCGTGTGATCCAATCTCGGGGAGATCGAGCATGTCGAAGATACCCTGGCTGATCCTGCTCGCTGCAGTTGCCGCATCGCCCACGGCGGCGCACGTCTATCTGGAAGGCAAGCAGGCCACGGTCGGTGCATCCTACAAGGCCGTGTTCGCCGTGCCCCACGGCTGCGCCGGCTCGCCGACGGTCAAGCTCCGCGTGCAGATCCCCGAAGGCGTGATCGCGGTGAAGCCGATGCCGAAGGCCGGCTGGAACGTCGATGTCATCGAGGGCGAATACGCCAGTGAATACGATTATCACGGCAATAAGCTCTCCTCGGGCGCAAAGGAAGTGGTCTGGTCCGGCGGCAAGCTGCCGGACCACAATTACGACGAGTTCGTCCTCAGCAGCTTCCTCACCGACAGCCTGAAGCCGAACACCACACTTTATTTTCCGGTCGTGCAGGAATGCGAGAAGGGAATCAGTCGCTGGATTGAAATCCCTGCGGAGGGAACAGCGCATCCGCATGAGGACAAGTCGCCGGCGCCCGGTGTAAAACTGCTGCCCAAGCCATAATGCGTCTTCTCGCTGCGCTTGCGACGCTGCTTTTCCTTGTTGGCACCTCGACGGGCGCATCAGCGCATGCCGCGCTGATCTCGGTCGAGCCAGCGAGCGGTAGCATCCTTGCCAGCGCGCCGAGGGCGGTGGAACTGCGTTTCAACGAGGCGGTCGTCCCGGGCGCGATCCAGTTGATCGACGGCGCGGCCAGGGCGCGTGACGACGCGCGCGTCACGGTGTCGGGCGAGAGCATTTCAGTTGCCATGCCGCCGGACCTGCCGCAGGGCACTGCGGTCGTGAGCTACCGGGTGATCTCGCAGGACGGCCATCCCGTCGCGGGATCGGTGATCTTCTCGGTCGGCGCGCCGACCGCTACGCAACCTCCAGCCAATCCGGATGGAAGGTTGAACGCGCTGATCTGGCTGTCGCGGATCGGGGTCTATCTTGGCCTTTTTGTCGGCGTTGGCGGCGTGTTCTTTGGCCGCTGGATTGCGTGGTCGATGACGGGTATGAGCCTGCCGCGCACGGCGCTCCTCGTGGGGCTCCCAAGCACCGTTGTCTCTCTCGGCGTGTTGGGTCTCGATCTCCTCGGTCTGCCGCTTGCGTCGTTCATGACGATGGCTCCTTGGACGATCGCGTTTGCAACCAGCGCCGGTCCGGCTTTGCTCGTCGCCATCGCAGCGATGCTGCTCGCGCTGATGGCGCTAGGCCGCGCGTGGTATGCGCGCGCCCTTGCGGCCATCGCATTCGCCGGTGTCGGCCTGTCGCTCGCCATGACCGGGCATGCCGCAACCGCGTCGCCTGAAACGTTGACGCGACCGGCGGTCTTCGTCCACGGGCTCGCTGTCGCCTTCTGGATCGGCGCGCTGGCGCCGCTTGCGGCGCTCCTGTCGAAGCCGAATCCGGCGGTGCTGCCGCTCCTGAATCGCTTCTCGCGTATCGCCGTGCCGGTGGTCGCCGCGCTCGCACTGACCGGCCTCCTGCTTGCGGTCATCCAGCTCGAAGAGCCACGAGCACTGGTCGAAACGAGCTACGGCCTCATTCTCTCGGTCAAGCTCGCGCTCGTCTTGTCGTTGCTGGCGCTTGCCGCGCTCAATCGTTATCGGCTGACTCCGGCGCTAGCAAAGGATCACGCGGCCGCGCCCGTGCTCAAGCGCTCAATCCTGCTCGAATGCGGAGTCGCGCTCGGCATCCTTGCCGTCGTCGCTGGCTGGCGCTTCACCCCGCCGCCACGGACCATTATTCCCGAGACGCCACTGGCAATCCATATCCACACCGACAAGGCGATGTTCCAGGTGTTGGTGTCTCCGGGCAGGGCCGGCGTGGATGATTTCGTGCTCCAGCTCATGACCGGGGAGGCGGCACCGCTGCAGGCCAAGGAAGCGACGCTGACGCTGAGCCTGCCGGAGCGCGGCGTCGAGCCGATGGAGCGGGAGGCTGAACTCGGGCCCGACGGCTATTGGCACGTGCGCAAGGTCGAGTTGCCTTTTGCCGGCCGCTGGCACATGCGGATCGACGCGCTGGTGACCGACTTCGAGAAGATTACGCTCGAGGACGACCTCGAGGTCGCCCCGCGGTAAGTTGGCAGGGTTCAAGTCGGACATGAAGTCGACGGAAAAAATGACAGGAATTCCGTCGTGTTAGCAGGTTTTCCTCATTCCCGGTCTTGTGTTTTCGCTCCCAATCCGGTTTCACTGCAACTCCTCACTGATTCCCAGAGTAACGCCATGCGGTTGTCGCGGTTCTTTCTGCCCATCCTGAAGGAAAATCCGAAAGAGGCTGAGATCGTCTCGCATCGGCTGATGCTGCGCGCTGGCATGATCCGGCAGGAGGCTGCGGGCATCTATGCCTGGCTGCCGCTCGGCTTCCGGGTGCTCAAGAAGATCGAGCAGATCGTGCGCGAGGAGCAGGATCGGTCCGGTGCGATCGAGGTGCTGATGCCGACACTCCAGCTCGCCGACCTCTGGCGCGAGAGCGGCCGTTACGACGCCTACGGTCCGGAGATGCTGCGCATCGCGGACCGCCACAAGCGCGAGCTCTTGTACGGACCGACCAACGAGGAAATGATCACCGAGATCTTCCGCGCCTACGTCAAGTCCTACAAGAACCTGCCGCTGAATCTCTACCATATTCAATGGAAATTCCGCGACGAGCAGCGTCCGCGTTTCGGCGTGATGCGCGGCCGCGAATTCCTGATGAAGGACGCCTATTCGTTCGACCTCAACGAGGCTGCCGCGCGCGTCGCCTACAACAAGATGTTCGTCGCCTATTTGCGCACCTTCGCGCGGATGGGGCTGAAGGCGATCCCGATGCGCGCCGAGACCGGTCCGATCGGCGGCGATCTCAGCCACGAGTTCATCGTGCTTGCGGAGACCGGGGAATCCGGCGTGTTCATCAATCGCGACGTGCTGGATCTGCCGGTGCCGGGCGAGGATGTCGACTATGACAGCGACCTCACGCCGATCATCAAGCAATGGACCTCCGTCTATGCCGCGACGGAGGACGTTCATGACGCCGCACGGTTCGAGCAGGAAGTCCCTGCCGAGAAACGCGTGAACACCCGCGGTATCGAGGTCGGGCAGATTTTCTATTTCGGCACGAAGTATTCCGAGCCGATGAAGGCGATGGTCGCCGGTCCTGATGGCGTCGACGTGCCGATCCATGGCGGCTCGTACGGTGTCGGCGTGTCGCGCCTGCTCGGTGCCATCATCGAAGCCTGCCATGACGACGCCGGCATCAAATGGCCGGAGGCGGTGGCGCCATTCCGCGTCGCCATCCTCAACCTCAAGCAGGGCGATGCGGCGGTCGATGGCGCCTGCGAGAAGCTCTATGCCGAGCTCACCACCAAGGGCGTCGACGTGCTCTATGACGACACCGACCAGCGCGCCGGCGCCAAATTCGCCGCCGCCGACCTGATCGGCATTCCCTGGCAGATCATGATCGGGCCGAAGGGGCTGGCCGACGGGAAGGTCGAGATCAAGAAGCGCAGTGACGGATCCCGCGAGACCATGTCGCCAGCGGACGCGGTCGCGCGCCTGGTCGGCTGAATATTGTTCATCGCCCGATACCGCGGCCGCCAATCCGGCCACAATTGACCCCGAATCATGGGATTATCGAGCGATGGATGAAACCATGACCGAAACCGTACAAACCGCGCCTTTCGCGCCCTTCGAGTGGATGCTGTCGGCGCGCTATTTGCGGGCGCGCCGCAAGGAGGGATTCATCTCGGTCATCGCCGGGTTCTCCTTCCTCGGCATCATGCTCGGCGTCGCCACGCTGATCATCGTGATGGCTGTCATGAACGGCTTCCGCAAGGAGCTGCTCGACAAGATCCTCGGGCTGAACGGCCACATCCTGGTCCAGCCGCTGGAATCCCCGCTGACCGACTGGAAGGACGTCGCCGAGCGTATCAGCCAGGTCGAGGGGATCCGGCTCGCCGCACCGGTTGTCGATGGCCAGGCGCTGGCGTCATCGCCCTGGAACGCATCCGGCGTGCTGGTGCGCGGCATCCGCTCCGACGACCTCAACAACCTCACCTCGATCGCCAAGAACATCAAGCAGGGCTCGCTCGAGGGCTTTGACGACGGGCAGGGCGTCGCGATCGGCCGGCGCCTCGCCGACCAGCTGTCGCTCCATGCCGGCGACAGCGTGACGCTGGTGGCGCCGAAGGGCGCAGTCACCCCGATGGGCACCACGCCGCGCATCAAGCCGTACAAGATCGTCGCCGTGTTCGAGATCGGCATGTCCGAATACGATCTCGGCATGGTTTTCATGCCGCTGGCCGAAGCGCAGGCCTATTTCAACCGCAGCAACGACGTCACCTCAATCGAGGTGTTCACCACCAACCCCGACAGGATCGACGTCTTCCGCAAAGCGGTGACGGAGGCGGCGGGCCGGCCGGTGTTCCTGGTCGACTGGCGCCAGCGCAACTCGACCTTCTTCAACGCGCTCCAGGTCGAGCGCAACGTGATGTTCCTGATCCTGACCATGATCGTGCTGGTCGCGGCGTTGAACATCGTCTCCGGCCTGATCATGCTGGTGAAGGACAAGGGCAGTGACATCGCGATCCTCAGGACGATGGGGGCCTCGCAAGGCTCGATCATGCGGATCTTCCTGATCACCGGGGCCTCGATCGGCGTGGTCGGCACGCTGGTCGGGTTCTTCGTCGGCCTCGTGATCTGCCTCAACATCGAATCGATCAGGCAATTCCTGTCCTGGCTGACCTCGACCGAATTGTTCTCGCCGGAGCTCTATTTCCTGTCGAAGCTGCCCGCTGAGATCGACGTCGGCGAGACCACGGCCGTCGTCATCATGGCGCTGACGCTATCGTTCCTGGCGACGCTCTATCCGTCGTGGCGTGCCGCGCGCCTCGATCCTGTCGAAGCGCTGCGGTACGAGTGAGGGGCTGATGGAGCAGCAGCAGGGGGCGGAAGATGTACCGGTCATCTATCTCCACGAGATCAAACGGCAGTATCTGCAGGGCGAGGCGGCGCTGACGATCCTCGACAACGCCAAGCTGGCGCTGTGGGCGGGTCAGTCGGTCGCGCTGGTCGCACCGTCAGGCTCGGGCAAGTCGACGCTGCTGCACATCGCAGGGCTGCTCGAGGCGCCCGATTCCGGCGAGGTCTATGTCAACGGCGCGCCGACCTCGCAGCTGCCCGACATCGAACGCACCCAGCTCCGCCGCAGCGATATCGGCTTCGTCTACCAGTCGCACCGGCTCTTGCCGGAGTTCTCGGCGCTGGAGAACGTCATGCTGCCGCAGATGATCCGCGGCCTGAAGAAGTCCGAGAGCGTCAAGCGCGCCAAGGAGATCCTCGGCTATCTCGGCCTCGGCGACCGCATCACGCACCGGCCCGCCGAACTGTCGGGCGGCGAGCAGCAGCGCGTCGCGATCGCGCGCGCGGTCGCCAATGCGCCGCGCGTGCTGCTGGCGGACGAACCGACCGGCAATCTCGATCCGCACACCGCCGACCACGTGTTCCAGGCCCTGATGCAGCTGGTCAAGGCGACCAAGGTGTCGATGCTGATCGCGACCCACAACATGGAGCTCGCCGGCCGCATGGACCGGCGCGTGTCGCTGTCGAACGGCCAGGTCATCGAGCTCGAATAACAAAATCGCGAAAACAACCCCATGCACAGTAGACCGCCATGGCCGTCTGCATCAGAGGCAAGGTCCTTCAACCATTTGAGATGTCGGACGAACCCGCTGCGACGGCGCATCGCCGCAGCGGGCAGGCCACTTAAGGCCTGATCACCGTCAGTTTGAACGGCCCGCTATTGGCGGCGGCATGCGCGACGGCCTCGTTGACGTGGTCGAGGTCGAAGTTCGTCGTCTGGTATTCGTCGAGCCGCAACAGCCCCGCGCGCACCAGGCCGATCAAACGCGTGGCCGCATCCGGCGGATACATCCAGACGCCGTGGATGGAGATGCAGTTGCGCATAATCCAGGGGTAGGGCAGTTCCAGGCCGGCGCCGCCCGCCATGCCGACGCCGCCCATCAGCGCGACGCGGCCGTAGGCGCGCACCGTCATCACCGCCGCCCGCACCACGCTGGGAGCTACCGAAGGCGGCATGATGTCGAGCACGCAGTCGATCGGGCTTCCTGCCGCTCGCTTCATCGCCTCGCGGTCATCATCCTCGTTGCCGGTGAGCCTGACCGGCTTCACCCGCGCGCCGAAGCGACGGACGAGATCGGCCAGAACCGCCTCGTTGCGGCCGGGCGTCACCACGCAGGCTGCGCCCATCGCGAGCGCGACGGAAACCGCGGCGCTGCCGAAATTGCCGGTGGCCCCGCTCACCAGCACGGTCTCGCCCGGCTGAAGCTTCGCGGCGAGAAAGCCGCCATAGGGCACCAGCGCCGTCCCCAGCGCGCACCATTGCGAGGCTTCCTCCGACGTGATCTGGCCGAGCTTCTTCACGTTCTCGGTCGGCACGCGCATCTGCTCGGCGTACGAGCCGTGGCGAAAATGCTGTTGCAGGCGCATGCCGCCGGGCCCGGCGGCCGTGAGCCCCTGCAGGGCGATATCGGGCGCCACGACATCGTCGCGCGAGCGCACGGTCGGGTCGCAGAACACCCAGTCGCCGACGCTAAGCTTGGTGGCGTCAGGACCGATCGCGCGCACCCGGCCGATGCCGCCGGGGCCGGGGATGATCGGCAAATCGAGGGCGTAATTGCGCATCCCGCTGAAAACCTCGTTCATGTAGGACAGGACGCGGGTGGCGACGACGTCCACGATGACCTCGCCGGTGCCGAGCACCGGCTCCGGAGCGTTCTCGACCACGAGCGGCGATCCCAGGGATTTGAGTACGGCAGCTTTCATGATGTTCACCTCAAAGTCTGATGATACCCATATGCGGCGCCCTTGAAGGGACAGGAAGGCCTGGTATTATCCTAGTATTCCAAGGGCCCTCCATCCATTCCGGGGAACACGCCATGGCCGATCCGCGCCGCGTCGAATTCGGCGATTTCCTCCGCTCCCGCCGCGAAAAGCTGTCGCCGAAGTCGGTCGGACTTCCGACCGGCCAGCGGCGGCGCACCGCAGGTCTGCGCCGCGAGGAGGTCGCCCAGCTCGCCGGCATCGGCGTCGACTGGTATATCCGCCTCGAGCAGGGCCGAACCGTCAGCCCGTCCGTCACCACGGTCGACGCGCTGGCGCGTGCGCTGCGCCTCAGCAAGACCGAGCATGCGCACCTCAAGGACCTTGCGCGCGACGGCGATCGGCGTCCCTTCACCCGCGAGGTGGTGCCGCCGCCCATTCTGCGCCTGGTCGAGAGCCTGCCGCATCCGGCCTACATCACCGGGCGGCGCTGGGACGTCTTGGCCTGGAACGAAGCCGCCGAGGAGATCTTTGCCTTCGGCCGCTTGCCGGAAGAGGATCGCAACACGCTGCTGTTGATGATGACCAACAAGAAGACCCGCAAATCCTACGGCGCAGGCTGGGCGGATGTCGCCAAACGCATGGTCGCGATGTTTCGCGCCACGCATGACGTGTGGGCAGGCGATCCCGCCTTTGCGGAATTGCTGACGCGCCTGCGCGAAGGCAGCCCCGAATTCGTCAAATGGTGGGGCGCGCACGAGGTCCACGGCACCATGTCGGGCCGCAAGACCATGACCCATCCGACCAAGGGCGTGCTGCATTTCGAGCACACGAGCTTTCAGGCCAATGACGATCCCGCGCTGAAGCTCGTGATCTACACGCCGGTGTAGGGCATAAGGGGTCGCAGCCCTGCGGGTCGGGTTCGACTTCACGAGGGCTGGCATTGGGACACGTCGCCGGCCTATTGCGACGGCGCAGCCGGCGTTGCGGTGCCCTTCGGCAGGGGAATTGTCGTCGAAGGACTCTTCGCAGCGGGCGTCGCCGGCGGGCATGATGCCGCGAGCTGCGTCCACGCCGACGGCAGGCCCGTGGCGTCGATGTCGAACCTTGTCGTGTCTGCCGTTTCGTCGGGCTTCTGCGTCATCTCCCGGACATGCAGGGAGCGGGATGCCATGATCGCCCTGAACGTGCCGAAATCGAGGGACCCGCTCCACATTTCGTATTTGCCGGTTCGAGTCGGAAATCCGCCGGCTTCCTCATTGGGAGCGGCGTCCGCCGTCATCATGAGGGTGCGTTTGCCGACCGCAGCCGCATCGATTTCGGCGGCGAACATCAACGGCACGCGGTTCTTGTTGTCGCAATAAAGTCGCCATTCCATCATTCGGAACGACGGGCCGTTTTCGTTCTTCAGCGTTGCGAACTTGCTGACGTACGGCCGGGTTCCTTTCTCCAGTCGCCACGTCGTCTCGGCAAGGGGACGCGTGTCGATGCCGAAGCGGTAGAGCTCGGCGCGTGTCAGGATATGCAGGTTCTCGAATTTCACGGTCCGGATCAGATCATCAAGCTCGCCCCTGATCCCCATCGCTGCGATATACGCAGTGCGGTCGCGGTCGGCAGTTGCCGTGCGGCGCTGCCGGAGCTCGGCGATCAATCCGGGAGGTGGGTTGCCGTGAATGGCAAGCACGAGCCTGGAATTGTGGACCGCCAGCGCGGCGTCGGGGGCCACCTCGCGCGAGGTCGCGCCGAGGAACAGGTAAGCGCAGGCCGAATTGCACATCGCATGATAGGTGGTGAGCTCGGCCTCGATCTCGCCGCCGGCGTTCTTCGTCTTGAGGCACGCAGCATCCACTTGCGCGTCTGCGGCGCATGCCGTCGCGATCGTCCGGCCGACCCGCGCGACCGCCTTGCGGCCGCGCAGCAGCCGGCCGATGAGATAGGACTGCTCCACGTTGCCGCCGGGCGAATGAAGGTAGATCGGACGCTGCATGTTCTTGACGCCGGCGAGGAAGCGGCGAACGCGGGACGCTGCGTTTTCGTCGATCTCGCCCTCGATGGCGATCCAGCGGTCGCAGTCGGGCCCGCAGGCGTCGGGCGCTCCCTTGGCCGGATAGATCGTCAGCCTCGAGGCAAATCCGGCTTTCTCGGCCGCGGCCTGCTCTGCGCGCAACGCGCCGGGGATCGTCAGTGAGACCACGAGGAGCGAGATGCGGGCGAGCATGAAATGAGCCAACCGGACGCCGATGCAGGACACGCGTTTACGCTACAGGAGGATTGGAATAGCCACAACTTTCAGTGGCAAGCTCGAGATGCCTGAGTTTACTGTAGCGACCGCCTCGTGGCGGCCCTGGCGTCGGCGTGCCCCAGGCGAGCGTAACGGGCGGGCGGCGCGCCTGCGTGACGGGCGAACGCGACACTGAAGGCGCTTGCCGAGCCATACCCCACCCGTTCGGCCACTTGATCGATGCCGAGGTCGCGCTCGCGCAGCAGCTGCTTGGCCAGCGCCATGCGCCAGGCCAGCAAATACTCCATTGGCGGCAATCCAACGGTGCGACTGAACCTGGCAAAGAAAGCAGAGCGGGAGAGGCCGGCCTCCATCGCGAGCTCGGCCACAGTCCAGGGATGTTCGGGCCGTGCATGCATCGCGCAGAGCGCTGCGGCGAGACGCTGATCGGCAAGCCCGCGAGAGAGTCCCGGTGCCGATGCTGTTCCTGCGCCGCACCGCAAGGCCTCGATCAGGAGTACCTCCAACAACCGCTCGAGCACGAGCTCTCGCGCCGGCCGCCGCGCGCGGGTCTCGTCTCCAACGAGCTGCATCAGGGTCACCAGTCGGGGCTCGCCGCGTGCGAGCACCATCTGAGGCAACAAGGAAACGAGCAGGGCCGATTCCGGCGAGCCGAACGTACAATGCCCGATACGCATGCGCAGATCTGCCGCTCCGTCCTGACGGCCGACGCGGAAATGGCCATCGCTGATCTCCGTTGGCATAGTGACGGATCGGCCAGGAGGCGGGGCCAGGCTCTCATTGACGAGATCGTGGACGGCGGGAACGAGCACAAAATCGCCGGCCTCGAGCGCCACGGGCGGTTGACCGTCGACGATCAAGCGGCAACGTCCTTCCAGGATGGCGAAGTAGAATGGTTCGCCGGTGCTGCGTCGGTGAATTCGCCAAGCGCCCGCGCACTCCACAAATTTGGAAAAGCGCGCAGTCGGCTGCAGCAATGTGACAATCTGGGCGAGGGGATCGATGGTCATGGCAGGGGACGCGCTGGCAGGACTGACGCTAAAGAAATCGAGACTCTGAATTATATCACGTCCTACGCGGCGCCTCTATCACCAGGCAGTTCTTTGCTTCTGGAGGTGCCTATGCAGAGCGTGTTGATCACCGGTTGCTCGTCGGGCTTCGGCCTCGAGACCGCGAAACTGTTCCTCGATCGGGGCTGGGAGGTGGTGGCGACGATGCGTACCCCGCGCGCGGAGCTGCTGCCTGCTTCGGAGCGCCTGCGCGTGCTTCCACTCGATATCGCCGATCCCGACAGCATCGCTCGCGCGGTCGCCGCGGCCGGACCGATCGACGTACTCGTCAACAATGCCGGTTTCGGCGCACCGGTCCCGATCGAGCTCACGACGGCTGCGACAGCACACGCGCTGTTCCAGACCAACACGATGGGCACGCTCGCCATGACCCAGGCTGTGTTGCCGCATTTTCGCAGGCGCCGGGCGGGCGTCATCATCAACGTCACATCGACGGTCACGCTCAAGCCTCTGCCCCTGGTGGGCGTCTACAGGGCAAGCAAGGCGGCGGTGAATGCCTTCACCGAGTCGTTGGCGGCGGAGGTGACGCCGTTCGGGTTGCGCGTTCATCTCGTCCTCCCAGGACGTTCGCCGGAGACTCGCTTCGGCGATAATGCGCGCCCGCACCTGCGCGGCCTCGACGATCCCGACTATGCGCCGCTGATCGAGGGTTTCGTGGCGAGCGTCCGCAATAGCACTGGTCCGGTGACGCACGCGCCTGATGTCGCGGCGGCGATCTGGCGCGCGGCGACCGATCCGTCAGCGCCGCTGCATATCCCCGCAGGAGCCGACGCCGAGATTTGGATGGCGGAGGCGCGCTGCTGATCGAGTTGGTCTGTCCGCACGCGAGCACGCGCCTTATCGGCGGCGTGTCTCGCGCGGCGCTACAGGTTTCTTGTGCGCGAAATACGGATTCACGACACAGCTCGCGGAGCGGCCGACGGCGAGAAATTTGCACTGATCCAGCGTGCCGTAGCGGCAGTCGAGATAGCCGACGGGGCCGTAGATCTGCATGCAGACCGGATAGTTGGGGTCGTAGGTCTGCGCGTGCGCAGCGCCGCCCGCGAGCACTGCACCCACCGCGGCCAGCATGAGGCAGGTGCTGCGCATCTCAGCGCAGCCCGGAATAGACCGGCGTCCGCGCGCGCGGTCGATTTGGGTAAGCGTAGGGATCGTCGCTTTGACCTGCAAAGTACGGATTGGCGATGCAGGTCAGCGCGCGTCCGGACGAGCTCGCCTGACATTGCGCATAGCTGTCGAACGTGCAGTTGCTGAGCCCCGGCCATTCATCGCCCGTGAGACAAAACGCGTGATGAGTTCCGAAAGCGCGTGCCGGTGTGCTTTCGCTCATCATGAACGCGAATGTGGCGAAGGCGAGCGAAAATGTGGCGGCAATGAGGAGAGCAGTTCGTGCACGCATCTGTCTTCTCTCTTCACGTGAATGTGCGCGCGACGTTGTTGCGCGCCTTTGCAGGATAGATCCTGTGATCCAGCTTGGAACTCAGGAAAACTCTTGTTTCATAGGGTTTCCAGCGCGCTCAGGTAAACATCGATTAACGCAGCAAAGCCCTTTGGCTTCGACTGTTGCGTCGGAGTTACAGCAATTCCGTCGATCGCTGCTAAGACGTCGCCGTGGCCCGGGGGCCTCACGACGAAACTGGAACGGGATTCAAATGAACAAGAATTTGTTGCTTGCTGCTGTGAGCCTTGTCGCGATCAGCGCGACTGCGCCGGCGCTGGCTGCTGACCTCGCTGCGCGGCCTTACACCAAGGCGCCCGCGATGATCGCTACCGTCTATGACTGGAGCGGCTTCTACATCGGCATCAACGGTGGTGGCGCTTCGGCCCACACGACCTGGGATCAGCTCGCACCGCTGGTCGGCGGCGAAGGTTCGCACAATGCGACGGGCGGCACGGTCGGTGGCCAGGTCGGCTATCGCTGGCAGTCGGGGCAGTGGGTGTTCGGCGTGGAAGGCCAGGGCAACTGGGCCGACTTCTCCGGCGACAACGTCAGCGGTCTCACCGGCTTCACCGATCGCTCCAAGATCGATTCGTTCGGTCTGATCACCGGTCAGGTCGGCTACGCCTGGAACAACGTCCTGCTCTACGCGAAGGGCGGTGCGGCTGTGGTCGGCACCAAGAACGAGCTCCGTGCGGGCGGCGTGACCTTCGCGTCCAACAGCGACACCCGTTGGGGCGGCACGGTCGGCGCGGGCCTCGAATTCGGCTTCGCTCCGAACTGGTCGGTTGGCGTCGAGTACAACCACATCTTCCTGTCGGACAAGGACGTCACCTTCGCCGGCTTCCAGACCGACCGCATCCGTCAGGACGTCGACATGGGCCTCGTCCGCCTGAACTACAAGTTCGGCGGCCCGCTCGTCGCGCGCTACTGAGAACAGTCGCTCGGGATCGAGCGATCGTCGAAAGCCCCGGCCTTGCGCCGGGGCTTTTTTATTGCGTGAATTCAGCAGGTTAACCATTTCTTTTTGAAAGGACCTGGATTGCTTGACTCCTGAGAACGAAATGAGAACAATGTTCTTCATACGTTCTGGTGATGGAGCAAGCCATGTTCAGGATTTTCGTGGAAGAAGCCGCTGCACTGACGTCGATCGCGCTGTTCGTCGGAATGATCGCGATCTGGGCCCAGGTCATCCCGCAACTCTAGCCAGCTGAGCCCCGAGGCGTGAGCCTCGAGACCTGAGTCTCAAGACCTCCTTGGGGAAAAGCAGGATGAGGCGGCGAAGCGGCCGCTCCGGCGTGGACTCTGGCGCGGCGAGTCCCCACCATTGTCAGGCGAGTCGGCTGGGCGAGAGAATGACGCTCCGGACGCCGGCGACCGCTCCAATTCATCTGCAAGAGGCCGTCACGCGACCATGCCGAGCGCCGGATTTGTCCACCTTCACGTTCATTCGGCCTATTCGCTGCTGAAGGGCTCCATCAAGATCGCCAAGCTCGCCGAGCTTGCCAAGAAGGACCACCAGCCGGCGCTGGCGCTGACCGACACCGACAATCTGTTCGGTGCACTCGAATTCTCCGACAAGATGGCGGGGTCCGGCATCCAGCCGATCGTGGGCCTGGAACTCGCGGTCGATTTCGGCGACCAGGATCCCAACGCGCGCAACGCGCTGGCGCCCTCGCGCGTGGTGCTGCTGGCCGCCCAGGAGCGGGGCTATCGCAGCCTGATGCGACTGAATTCCCGCGCCTTCCTCGAATCCCCTGACAGCCATGCGCCGTTCATCAAATTCGACTGGTTCGACGGCGAGACGGAAGGGCTGATAGCGCTGACCGGCGGCCCCGACGGGCCGGTCTCGCTGGCGCTTGCGAGCGGGCAGGCCGAGGTTGCGGCCGCGCGCTGCGAGCGTCTCGCCGGCCTGTTCGGCGACCGCCTCTATGTCGAGCTACAGCGCCACAACACCGACAAGGAACGTCGGATCGAGAGCGGGCTGATCGACCTCGCCTATGCGAAGGGCCTGCCGCTGGTCGCCACCAACGAGCCGTATTTCGCCGCGACCGACGATTACGAGGCCCACGACGCGCTGCTCTGCATCGCGGGCGGCCGGCTGATCGCCGAGACCGAGCGCGAGCAGCTCACGCCCGATCACCGCTTCAAGACCCGCGCCGAGATGGCGGTGCTGTTCGCCGACATTCCGGAGGCGCTGGCCTCGACGGTCGAGATCGCCGAACGTTGCTCGTTCCGCCCGCTGACGCGCAAGCCGATCCTGCCGTTCTTCACGGTCGGTGCGGCCGGCAGTTCCGATGCGGCCGCGGTCGAGGCGGCCGAGTTGAAACGGCAGGCCGAGGAGGGGCTCGCCAATCGCCTGCGCGTGCACGGGCTGTCGCAAGGCATGAGCGAAGAGGACTACAACAAGCGCCTGGCCTTCGAGCTCGACGTCATCATGCGGATGAAGTACGCGGGCTACTTCCTGATCGTGTCCGACTTCATCAAATGGGCGAAGAGCCAGGGCATTCCGGTCGGACCGGGCCGCGGCTCCGGCGCCGGCTCGCTAGTCGCCTGGGCGCTGACCATCACCGACCTCGATCCGATCAAGTTCGGCCTGCTCTTCGAGCGCTTCCTCAATCCCGAGCGCGTCTCGATGCCGGACTTCGACATCGACTTCTGCCAGGACCGCCGCGGCGAGGTGATCAGGTACGTCCAGGAGCGGTACGGCCGCGACCAGGTCGCGCAGATCATCACCTTCGGTACGCTGCAGGCGCGCGGCGTGCTGCGCGACGTCGGCCGCGTGCTGCAGATGCCCTATGGCCAGGTCGACAAGCTGACCAAGCTGGTGCCGCAGAATCCGGCGGCGCCAGTGACGCTGGCCGCGGCGATCGAGAGCGAACCGAAGCTGCAGGCATTCCGCGACGAAGACCCGATCGTGGCGCGCGCCTTCGACATCGCGCAGCGTCTCGAGGGCCTGACGCGGCACGCCTCGACCCATGCGGCCGGCATCGTGATCGGCGATCGTCCCCTGAGCGAGCTCGTGCCGCTCTATCGCGATCCCAAATCCGACATGCCGGTGACCCAGTTCAACATGAAATGGGTCGAGCCGGCGGGCCTCGTCAAGTTCGACTTTCTCGGCCTGAAGACGCTCACCGTGCTCGATGTCGCGGTGAAGCTCTTGAAGCCGCGCGGCATCGATGTCGATCTCGCCACGCTGCCGATCGACGATGCCGAGAGCTATCAGATGCTGGCGCGGGGCGACGTCGTCGGCGTGTTCCAGGTTGAAAGCCAGGGCATGCGGCGCGCGCTGATCGACATGCGCCCCGACCGGTTCGAGGACATCATCGCGCTGGTGGCGCTGTATCGACCGGGCCCGATGGCGAACATCCCGACCTATTGCGCGCGCAAGCATGGCGACGAGGAGCCGGAATATCTGCATCCCGTGCTCGAGCCGATCCTGAAGGAGACCTTCGGCGTCATCATCTACCAGGAGCAGGTGATGCAGATCGCGCAGGTGATGTCGGGCTATTCGCTCGGCGACGCCGACCTGTTGCGTCGCGCCATGGGCAAGAAGATCCGCGCCGAGATGGACAAGCAGCGCGACATCTTCGTTGCGGGCGCGGTGAAGAACGGCGTGCCGAAGGGGCAGGCCGAGACCATCTTCGAGCTCTTGGCGAAATTCGCCGACTACGGCTTCAACAAGAGCCACGCGGCGGCCTATGCGCTGGTGTCCTACCACACCGCCTACATGAAGGCGCATTATCCGGTGGAGTTCATCGCGGCGTCGATGACGCTCGATCTCAACAACACCGACAAGCTCTCAGAATTCCGCTCCGAGGCGCAGCGCCTCGGCATCAAGGTCGAGCCGCCGAACATCAACCGCTCGGGCGCCACGTTCGAGGTCGGCGAGAAGACGATCTATTACGCGCTCGCCGCGCTGAAGGGCGTCGGCATCCAGGCGATCGAGCAGATCATCGAGGAGCGGACCAAGAACGGGTTGTTCACCTCGCTCGCCGACTTTGCCGCGCGGGTCAATCCGCGCGCGATCAACAAGCGCATCATCGAAAGTCTCGCCGCCGCCGGCGCCTTCGACACGCTGGAGCCGAACCGTGCCCGCGTCTTCGCCGGCGCGGACTCGATCCTCGCCGCCTGCCAGCGCGCGCACGAGGCCGCGACCATCGGCCAGAACGACATGTTCGGCATGTCGGCGGACGCGCCGACCATCATGCTGCCGCAGATCGAGCCGTGGCTGCCGGCGGAAAAACTCCGCCGCGAATACGACGCCGTCGGCTTCTTCCTGTCGGGCCATCCGCTCGACGATTACGCCACCGTGCTGAAGCGGCTGCGGGTGCAGAGCTGGGCGGAATTCTCGCGTGCGGTGAAGACCGGCGCCACCGCCGGCAAGGTTGCCGCGACCGTGGTGTCGCGCATGGAGCGGCGCACCAAGACCGGCAACAAGATGGGCATCATGGGGCTGTCCGATCCCACGGGCCATTTCGAGGCGGTGCTATTCTCCGAAGGCCTCGCGCAATATCGCGACGTGCTGGAGCCGGGGGCCGCGGTGCTGCTGCAGCTCGGGGCCGAGCTTCAGGGCGAGGACGTCCGCGCCCGCGTGCTGCATGCCGAGCCGCTCGACGACGCTGCGGCCAAGACCCAGAAAGGCCTGCGCATCTTCGTGCGCGATACCAAGCCGCTGGACTCGATCGCCAAACGTCTCGCCGGGCCCGAGGCAGCGCCCTCGAACGGCGCAGCGCCCAAAATCGGCAGTCCCGGCATCGCGCCGCGCTCCAATGGCGACGGGGAAGTCTCGCTGGTGATGATGCTCGACCTCGAGACCGAGGTCGAGATGAAGCTGCCCGGCCGCTTCAAGGTCTCGCCGCAGATCGCCGGCGCCATCAAGGCAGTCGCCGGCGTGGTGGACGTGCAGCAGATCTAGAACGACGGGAAGGGTGGACCCGATCGCGGAAGCCTGAGGCTTCCGCAAGAGGCTGAAGCTGACGTGGAGCTGACGCGAGGCGCAGGGCCCGGGCGGTGCCATGCCGCCGCCTCAATCCGAGCCTTTCGTGACAAAGTGTTTCGTTCAAGTGTCATTCAGCTCGCCACGCGCTTGATGGGCGTTGGCACCTCAACAACAATAGCGGGCAAGCAAGCCATGCGTGGGACGTTCAAAGTCTTCATCTGCCTTCTCCTCCCGATCGCGGTCCTGGCCGCGGGCGTGTCCGGTCCGGTGCGCGCACAGCAGCAGGAGAAGCGCATTGCACTCGTGGTCGGCAACGGCGCTTATGCCAAGTCGCCGCTGGCGACCACGGCCAACGATGCCGGCCTGATCGCGCAGACGCTGCAGGCGGCGGGCTTCGACGTGGTCGGCGCGCGCGATCTCGACGGCGACACGCTGCGCAAGAGCCTTCGCGACTTCATCCAGAAGGCGCAGGCCTCGGGCCCCGGCACCGTCGCGATGGTCTATCTTGCCGGTTATGGCGTGCAGCTTGCCGGCGAGAACTATTTCATCCCGGTGGATTCGAGCATTGCGCGCGACACCGACATTCCGACCGAGGCGCTGCGCATCAGCGACTATGCCCGCCAGCTCGCGGCCATTCCGCTCAAGGCCAACATCATCGTGCTCGATGCGGCACGGGCCCAACCCTTCATCGAGGGCGGCCAGCAGCCGATCGCGAGCGGGCTCGCGCTGGTCGAGCCCGATCCGAACATGCTGATCGCCTTCAACGCCGCGCCGGGCACGGTGGCACCCGAAGAGCCGGGGCCGTACAGCATCTACGCGCAATCGCTGGCCGAGATGATCCGCACCGGCGGATTGTCGTTGCCGGAGGTGTTCGACCGCGTCCGTTTGCGCGTCAACGAGAATTCCAAGGGCGCGCAGGTGCCGTGGGAGGACCAGAAGATCACGGCGCAATTCAGCTTCTTCGATCGCGCTCCCGACGCGCCGCCGCCGCAGGCCGCGCCCGACCAGGTCGCCGCAATCCGCAACAAGCCGATCCGCGATCTCGGCGTGCAGGACGCCTATGCCGCCGCGCTCGAGCGCGACACGCTGCCGGCCTATGAAGAGTTTCTCGCCGCCTATCCCGGCGATCCCCTGGCCAAGCGCGTGATGGCGATCGTGGCGGCGCGTCGCGAGGCGATCACCTGGCGACGGACCTATCGCGCCGATACACCCGATGCCTATTGGTCGTATCTGCGGCGTTATCCGCACGGACCGCATGCGGGTGATGCAAGGCGCCGGCTCGCGATCCTGACCGCGCCGCTCGAGCCGCCGCCGACGTTTACGGTGATGGACTATGACGTGCCGCCGCCGCCGCCGGAGGAGATCGTCTATGTCGATCGTCCGGTGCTGTATTTCAGCGATCCCGTGTTCGATTTCGTGCCGCCGCCGCCGCCGCCGGTCTATTTCTGCCCGCCGCCGCCCCCGGACTTCGTGGTGCTGCCGCCGCCGTTCCCCGTGGTCGGCCTGTTCGTGCTGCCGCAGCCGGTGTTCGTGCCGATCCCGGCCTTCTACAATCCGCCTGTTTATGTCGCGCCGCCGCCGAACAACATCATCGTGAACAACATCCATAACACCACGGTCATCAACACCGTGATCAACCAGGCGCCGCCGCCGCCACCGCCGGGCAATACCACTGCGGCCGTGACCATTGCGGCGAACGGACCTGGGCGCCCGAGCGCGATGACGCAGGTGCCGACGGTCGTGAAGCAGCAGGCGCAGCAGATCCAGGCCAATCCGAATCAGGCCCTCAAGCCGAGCCAGGCGGCGCTCGTCAGCAACCCCACGGCAAAGCCCGGGGCGATGAAGGTGATGCAGGTCCACGCCACGCCGACCACGACCACTCCGTCGACGTCGACGCCACCGCCGGCGCCAGGCCACGCGCTGCCGGTGCCGGGCACCAACAACACGCCACCGCCGCCCGCCGGTGCGGTCCAGGCGCCCAATGGCAAGCCGGCGCCCACGGCGAACGCGCCCGCCAACGGCCAGCCGCCGGTTCATCCCAATACGGTGACCGCACCCGGCAACACGACCGCGCCGGCCAACGCCGCGACCAACCCGGCCGCCAACCAAGCCGCGAAGCCGCCCGTTGCGCAAACGCCGCCGGCCGGTGCAGCCGAACACGGCAAACCTCTGGCGCATGAGCCGGCCGTCACGCCGACCACGACCCCGGCAGGCAAACCGGGCGTGACCACGACCAACGTGACCAATGGGAAGCCGACGCAGCCTTCGCCGCCGGTCACCACGCGGGAGCAGATCAAGCCGCCTGGTCAGAGGCCTGCAACGCCAACGCCCGCGCAGGTCACAAGAACGCCACCGCCGCCACCCCCGCCCCATCCGCAGGCGCTCGCAAGGCCGACGGCTGCGCCTCCGCCGCACGTGGCACCGCCTCCGCCGCGGGTAGCGCCTCCGCCGCCGCGGATGGCTGCGCCGCCCCCGCCACCGCGCCCGCCAGTTGCCGCCGTGCGGCCCCCGCCACCGCCGATGGCTCGGCCCGCGCCGCCGCCGCCTGTGGCCCGGCCGGCGCCCCCACCGCCGCCGCGGATGGCGGTCGCGCCACCGCCGCCGCCGCGACCGGCCGCCCCGCCGCCGAGGCCGCCCGCGCCGCCGCCTGCGGCGAAAAAATGCCCGCCCGGCCAGCCCAGGTGCTAGCGGACAGGGTCGGAATGGCCTGATCGGGCCTTTCGGGAGCGGTCAAGCCCCGAAAGGCCCTTATTTCCTTGCTTCTGGCCGAAATGGCGCTATATAGCGCGCCATCTCACACGGAAGCATGGCTCTCAAGGCCGTCCGGTGGCAGCCGGGGCGACATCGCTCCGTTTTGCTCACACGCTTCCGGAGGAACCAACCGGAGAATTCAAACGATGGCACTTCCCGATTTCACTATGCGTCAGCTGCTCGAAGCTGGCGTGCACTTTGGTCACCAGTCGCACCGCTGGAATCCGAAAATGGCTCCGTTCATTTTCGGCACCCGTAACAACATCCACATCGTCGATCTCGCCCAGACCGTGCCGATGCTGCACCAGGCCCTGCAGGCCGTCAGCGACACGGTGGCCAAGGGCGGCCGCATCCTGTTCGTCGGCACCAAGCGCCAGGCGCAGGACGGCGTCGCCGACGCGGCCAAGCGCTGCGCGCAATATTTCGTCAATTCGCGCTGGCTCGGCGGCACGCTGACCAACTGGAAGACGATCTCGGCCTCGATCAAGCGCCTGCGTCATCTCGACGAAGTGCTGGCCGGCGGCGAGGCCAATTCCTACACCAAGAAGGAGCGCCTGACGCTTCAGCGCGAGCGCGACAAGCTCGACCGCTCGCTCGGTGGCATCAAGGACATGGGCGGTCTGCCGGACATGATCTTCGTGATCGACACCAACAAGGAAGACATCGCGATCCAGGAAGCCCAGCGGCTGAACATCCCGGTCGCAGCGATCGTCGACACCAATTCGGACCCGAAGGGCATCACCTATGTGGTCCCCGGCAATGACGACGCCGGCCGCGCGATTTCGCTCTATTGCGACCTGATCGCCCGTGCGGCGATCGACGGCATCTCGCGCGCCCAGGGTGATTCGGGCATCGATGTCGGCGCCTCGGCGCGTCCGCTCGCCGAAGAGCTGCCGGCGCCGTCCTCGAGCGGCTTCCAGGGCCTTGCCGGTCCCCGCGGCACCGCCGACGATCTCAAGAAGCTCCCCGGCGTTTCGGGTGCGATCGAGAAGAAGTTCAACGATCTCGGCATCTTCCACTACTGGCAGCTCGCCGAGCTCGACCACGACACCGCGCACACGATCGGCGAAGAAGTCGGTCTGCCGAGCCGCGCGGATGCGTGGGTGGCCAAGGCCAAGGCGCTGACCGCGGAAGCGGAATAGTCAGAACGAGCGATGCGTTGGCCGGATAGGATCCGGCCGCCATTTCATTCAGTTGACGCGAATTCCTGAGATGGACCGCGGCGGGGCAGTTGGGCCACGCCGCGGCAAACCGGCAGGCAAGAAGGATTTTCAACGATGGCAACGATCACTGCTGCGATGGTCAAGGATCTGCGCGAGTCCACCGGCGCAGGCATGATGGACTGCAAGGCCGCGCTGACCGAGAACGACGGCAACATGGAAGCGGCGCAGGACTGGCTGCGCAAGAAGGGCCTGTCGAAGGCCGCCAAGAAGTCGGGCCGCGTCGCGGCCGAGGGCCTCATCGGCGCGCTCACCAAGGCGAACAAGGGCGTCGTGGTCGAGGTCAACTCCGAGACCGACTTCGTCGCGCGCAACGGCCAGTTCCAGGGCCTGGTCAAGATGGTCGCCCAGGTCGCTTTCGACGTCGGTGCGGACGTCGAGAAGATCAAGGCCGCCAAGGTCGGCGACGTCACGGTGGAAGCTGCGATCAGCGACGCGATCGCCACCATCGGCGAGAACATGACGCTGCGGCGAGCGGCTTCGCTCGAAGTGAGCCAGGGCGTGGTGTCGAGCTATGTCCACGGTGCGGTCGTCGACGGCGCCGGCAAGATGGGCGTGATCGTTGCGCTGGAATCGCCCGGCAAGACCGACGAGCTCGCAGCGCTCGGTCGCCAGATCGCGATGCACGTCGCGGCTGCCAACCCGCTTGCGCTCGATCCGTCCGGTCTCGATCCGGCGGTCGTGAAGCGCGAGAAGGACGTGCTCGCCGACAAATATCGCCAGCAGGGCAAGCCGGAGAATGTGATCGAGAAGATCGTCGAGTCCGGCCTGAAGACCTACTACAAGGAAGTCTGCCTGCTCGAGCAGGCCTTCATCCACGACACAGGCAAGTCGGTCGCGCAGGCGCTGAAGGAAGCCGAAGGCAAGGTCGGCGGCACCGTGAAGATCGCGGGCTTTGTGCGCTATGCTCTCGGTGAGGGAATCGAGAAGCAGGAATCCGACTTCGCGGCCGAGGTCGCGGCGGCCAGCGGCAAGAAGTAAGCGCCGGAACACCTCCTTCCGGCGTGCCGCCGGAAGCGGCGCCCGGACAAGGAAAGTGCTGATGACTGATCCGGTCTATCGTCGCGTCGTGATCAAGCTGTCCGGCGAATATCTCGCGGGACAGCAGGGTTTTGGCATCGATCAGCCGACCATGGACCGGGTGGCGGACGATCTGATCGCCGCCCGCCAGCTCGGATGCGAGGTCGCCGTCGTGATCGGCGGCGGCAACATCTTTCGCGGCGTCGAGGTCTCCTCGCGCGGCGTGTCACGCCCCACGGGCGACACCATGGGCATGCTCGCTACCATGATGAACTGTCTCGCGCTCGAAGCCACGATCGAGCGCAAGGGCGCGCCGGCGAGGGCGCTCTCGGCGTTCGTCATGCCCGAGGTCTCCGAGCTGTTCACCCGCACTGCGGCGCACAAATATCTCGCCGAAGGCCGGATCCTGCTGCTCGGCGGCGGAACCGGCAATCCGTTCTTCACCACGGACACTACCGCGGTGCTGCGCGCCGCCGAGATCGGTGCCCAGGCGGTGCTGAAGGCGACGAATGTCGACGGTGTCTACTCGGCCGATCCGAAGAAGGACCCATCCGCCACCCGGTTCGACCGCCTGACCCATTCGCAGGCGATTGAGGGCGGCTACAAGGTGATGGATGCGACCGCCTTCGCACTTGCCCGCGAGACGTCGCTGCCTATCATCGTATTTTCGATCGCGGAACCCGGTTCGATCGGCGCGATTCTGCGCGGCGTCGGCCACGGGACTGTCGTCGCCGGCTGACGGCTCATCTGGTGCGCCCCGAAGTGGGGGCGCGGTGAGGTCGCCGGGATATTGAAGGAGAAACGTGATGGCCACGGGTAATTTCGACCTCAACGAAGTGAAGCGCCGCATGCAGGGCGCGGTCGCATCGCTCAAGCACGAGCTTGGCGGCCTGCGGACGGGCCGCGCATCGGCCTCGATGCTGGATCCGGTGCAGGTCGATGCTTATGGCAGTCATATGCCACTGAATCAGCTCGCCACCGTCAGCGTGCCGGAGCCGCGCCTGATCTCGGTGCAGGTGTGGGACAAGTCGATGGTCAAGGCGGTGGAGAAGGCGATCGTCGATTCCAATCTCGGCCTGTCGCCGGCGACCGAAGGCCAGGTGCTGCGCCTGCGCATTCCCGAACTCAACGAGGAACGCCGCAAGGAGCTGGTCAAGGTCGCGCACAAATACGCCGAAGCCGCCAAGGTCGCTGCGCGTCACGTCCGCCGTGACGGCCTGGATGTCCTGAAGAAGCTCGAGAAGAATCACGAGATGTCGGAGGACGATCAGAAGCGTCACGCCGACGAGGTGCAGAAGGCCACCGACAGCACCATCACCGAGATCGACCAGCTGCTGGCTGCCAAGGAAAAAGAAATCCTCACGGTTTAAGGCTTCTTTTCCATGCCCAACGCCGCCGCGCCCGCAACGGAAGGACCCGATAGGTCCGAGGCGCCTGCGCATGTCGCCATCATCATGGATGGCAACGGGCGCTGGGCAGCCGCGCGCGGTCTGCCGCGGGCGGAAGGGCATCGTCGCGGCGTCGAAGCCTTGCGGCGCGTGGTGCGCGCCTCGCATGAACTCGGCATCCGCTACCTCACCATCTTCTCGTTCTCGTCGGAGAACTGGTCGCGTCCCGCGAGCGAGATCGGCGATCTTTTCGGCCTCCTCAGGCGCTTCATTCGCAACGATCTCGCAAGCCTTCATCGCGACGGCGTCAAGGTGCGCATCATCGGTGAGCGGGAGGGGCTCGAGGGCGACATCTGTGCGCTGCTCAACGAGGCCGAGGAATTGACGCGCGACAACACGCGCCTCACCCTCGTGGTCGCCTTCAATTACGGCTCGCGCCAGGAGATTGCGAAAGCGGCGCGGAAGCTCGCTCGCGAAGTCGCGGACGGCAAGCGCGATCCCGATACGATCGACGCCGATGCGCTCGGCGCCCATCTCGATGCGCCCGACATTCCCGATCCCGATCTGATCATCCGCACCAGCGGCGAGCAGCGCCTCTCGAATTTCCTGATGTGGCAGGCCGCCTATAGCGAACTCGTGTTCGTACCAGTCCACTGGCCCGATTTCGACAAGGCGGCGCTCGAAAGCGCGATCGCAGAATTTGCCAGGCGCGAGCGCCGTTTCGGCGGCCTGGTCGCGAAATCAGCCTCGTGAGCGAACCCGACGCCGAAGCCGCGGGCGCCAAGCCCGCCCCGAGCAATCTGGTGATGCGAGTCCTCGCAGCGCTGGTGCTGGCGCCGCTTACGATTGCGCTCGCTTACGCCGGCGGTTGGCTGTGGGCGCTGCTCGTGACGCTGGTGTCGATCGGGCTGTTCGCGGAATGGCTCATGGTGGTCGGGGCTGGCTCGACCGCGTTGACCGGGGCAGGGACGTTCGTCATCGCCGCGATGGGATTGTGCGTTGCCGCCGGTGCGCTCAAGACCGCCGTCGTCGTCGGCTGCGTCGGCGGGGCGATCATCACGATGATCGCGCGCGGGAGGTTCATTTGGGCTGCGACGGGATTTGCGTATGCAGCGGCGGCGCTGCTGGCCTCGATCCTGCTGCGGAAGGATCTCGTCAACGGCTTTTCGGCGCTGATGTTCGTGCTGCTGGTGGTGTGGGCGACCGATATCGGCGGTTATTTCGCCGGCCGCAGCATCGGCGGACCGAAGCTATGGCCGCGTGTCAGCCCGAAGAAGACCTGGGCCGGTGCATTCGGCGGTTTTGCGGCGAGTCTTGCGGTTGCGAGCAGCTTTGCGGCATTCGGCATCGGGAGGGCCGTCCCGCTGCTCCTCGTCAGCGCCATCCTTTCGGTGGTATCGCAACTGGGCGATCTGTTCGAATCCGCCGTGAAAAGGCACTTCGGCGTCAAGGATTCCAGTCACTTAATTCCCGGCCATGGCGGGCTTCTGGACCGCCTGGACGGCTTTGTCGCCGCCATTCTGGTGGCATGGATGATCAGCTTTCTCCGCCATGGTGTGCATAGCGCCGGAAGCGGTCTTATGGTTTGGTGAGGATATGAGCGCAGTCCCTTTGCGTAACAACAAGCTCGCTGCGTCCGACATTCGCAGCGTCACGGTTCTCGGTGCTACCGGCTCGATCGGCGACAGCACGATGGATCTGTTGCGGGCTTCGCGCGAGCGCTATCGCGTCGAAGCCTTGACGGCGAACAGCAATGTCGAGGCGTTGGCGAAGCTGGCGAAGGAATTTTCCGCGCGCTTCGTGGCGATCGCAGACAGCACCAAGCTCGGCGAGCTCAAGTCCGCACTTGCGGGCACGAGCACGGAATGCGGCGCCGGCGAAAGCGCTGTCATCGAGGCGGGCGCGCGTCCGGCCGATTGGGTGATGGCCGCGGTGAGCGGTGCGGCCGGGTTGAAGCCGGCTTTGGCCGCCGTCGATCGCGGCGCCCATGTTGCGCTGGCCAACAAGGAATGCCTGGTTTGTGCCGGCGATTTCTTCATGCAGCGCGCGGCGAAAGCGGGCGCCTGCATCCTGCCGGCCGATTCCGAGCACAACGCGCTGTTTCAGGCGCTGGCATCGGGCAATCGCGACGAGCTGGTCCGCGTCATCATTACAGCCTCGGGCGGTCCGTTCCGGACCTGGAAGCCCGTCGACATCGAGCAGGCGACCCTGGAACAGGCCCTGAAGCATCCGAACTGGAGCATGGGTCAGAAGATCACGATCGATTCCGCTTCGATGATGAACAAGGGCCTCGAGGTGATCGAGGCGTCGTACCTGTTCGCGCTCTCGCCCGATGAGATCGACGTGCTGGTGCATCCGCAGTCGATCATCCATGGCATGGTCGAGTTCTCCGACCGCTCCGTGGTGGCCCAGCTCGGATCGCCCGACATGCGCACGCCGATCGCCCATTGCCTCGGCTGGCCCGACCGGATCAAGGGGCCGGCGGCGAAGCTCGATCTGGCCAAGATCGGGCAGTTGACCTTCGAGGCACCTGATTTCGAACGGTTCCCCGGGCTTCGCCTCGCTTTCGATTCGCTCCGGCACGGGAAGGGGGCGACAACCGTCTACAACGCCGCCAACGAGGTCGCGGTCGCGGCCTTCATCGCCGGCAAGATCCGCTTCGGCGCGATTGCCCGGCTGGTCGAGGCGACGCTGGAGGACTGGATCCGAGGCGGAAACCACGGCCCCATGACCTCAGCGGATGATGCAATCTCTGTTGACCATGTTTCGCGAAATAAAGCTGCCGCCCTATTGCCTCAAATTGCCTTAAAGGCATCCTAGATGGTTCGGGGCCAGGGCCTTGCGGCGCTGGATGAGGGAATTCGATGATCGACTTTTTTACCCATAGTTTCAACACGTTGAGCCATGGGCTCCTCGGCTACGTCGTTCCCTTCCTCTTCGTCCTGACCATTGTCGTGTTCTTCCATGAACTCGGCCATTTCCTGGTCGCGCGCTGGGCTGGCGTGCGGGTGCTGACCTTTTCGCTGGGTTTCGGACCTGAGCTGGTTGGGTTCAACGACCGCCATGGCACCCGCTGGAAGATCTCGGCGATCCCGCTCGGAGGGTACGTCAAATTCTTCGGCGACGAGAGCGAGGCCTCCACGCCGTCGGCCGAGGCGCTCGCCGCCATGACGGCCGAGGAGCGCGCCGGCAGCTTTCATCACAAGAAGGTTGGCCCGCGCGCGGCCATCGTCGCCGCCGGTCCGGTCGCCAATTTCATCCTCGGCGCCCTGATTTTCGCGGGCATGGCGCTGTATTACGGCAAGCCGAGCACGATCGCCCGTGTCGACGGCGTCGTCGCCGATGGCGCTGCGGCGGCCGCCGGCTTCAAGGTCGGTGACGTCGTGGTCCAGATCGACGGCAAGCCGATCGAGAGCTTTGCCGACATGCAGCGGATCGTCGCGACGAGCGCCGGTTCAGCACTTGTTTTCCAGGTGAAGCGGGACGGTGCGATCGTGTCGCTGACCGCGACACCGGCGCTGCTCGAGCGCAAGGATCCGTTCGGAAACCGCCACCAGGTCGGCGTGCTCGGCGTCGAGCATAAGTCCCAGGCCGGTGAGGCTTCGACTGCGCCGGTCGGCGTCGGCGAGGCGCTCAAGATCGGGGTCGAGCAGGTTTGGTTCATCATCACCAGCACCTTCAAGTTCCTGGGCTCGCTGTTCGTCGGGCAGGGCAATCCGAACGAGGTCAGCGGCGTGCTCGGCATCGCCAAGATGTCGGGGCAGGCGGCCAGCGCCGGGTTCCAGTTCGTGATCAATCTCTGCGCCGTGCTGTCGGTCTCGATCGGCCTGTTGAACCTGTTCCCGATCCCGCTGCTCGATGGCGGTCACCTTTTGTTCTACACGGCCGAGGTGGTCCGGGGCCGTCCGCTGTCGGAGCGGACCCAGGAAATGGGGTTCCGAATCGGACTGGGTCTGGTGCTGATGCTGATGGTGTTTGCCACCTACAACGACATCCTTCGAATGGCGGCGTCCTGATAGGGGCTTTTTTGTGGCGTTGCTCTTGGGCAACGTCTTGGACTGAAATTGAAATTACGGCGCGCTCGGCCGTTTGCGGCGTCGGGGAAATTGGCTACAAGCGGCTAGAACTTGGGGAATCTCCCAGACCGGCTTCGGGGTTGGTCTGGTACGTTGATAAGGGCGCGTTGCGCAATGAAGTTTGGACTGCGACTCCGGGGGGGCTTGCTCGCAACCCTGATCATGTTCGGCGCGCCGGTGGTTGCCCCGGTTGGGGCTGTTTTGGTGTCTTCGCCTGCGCTCGCGCAGACCGTGCAGTCGATTTCCGTGGAAGGGAATCGCCGCGTCGAGGTGGAGACGATCCGCTCCTACTTCAAGCCCGGCCCCGGTGGTCGCCTCGATCAGGGCGCCATCGATGACGGCCTCAAGGCGCTGATCGAGACCGGCCTGTTCCAGGACGTGAAGATCAACCGCGGTGCCGGCGGCCAGATCATCGTCTCCGTGGTGGAAAACCCGGTGATCGGCCGCGTTGCCTTCGAGGGCAACAAGAAGATCAAGGACGAGCAGCTCACCGCCGAAGTCCAGTCCAAGGCCCGTGGCACCTTCTCCCGCGCCATGGTGCAGTCGGACACGCTGCGAATCGCAGAGATCTATCGCCGCTCCGGCCGCTATGACGTGACCGTCACGCCTGAGATCATCGAGCAGCCGAACAACCGCGTCGATCTCGTCTTCACGATCAACGAAGGCGCCAAGACCTCGGTCAAGTCGATCGAGTTTATCGGCAACAACGCGTTCTCGTCCTACCGCCTCCGGGACGTCATCAAGACGCACGAATCGAACCTGCTGAGCTTCCTCTCGAGCGGTGACATCTACGATCCCGATCGCGTCGAGGCCGACCGCGACCTGATTCGCCGCTTCTACCTGAAGAACGGCTTCGCCGACGTTCAGGTCGTGGCCGCGCTCACCGAATACGATCCGGAGAAGAAGGGCTTCAACGTCACCTTCAAGATCGAGGAGGGCGCGCAGTACCGCGTCGGCACCGTCGATTTCCGCACCAGCATCCCGAATTTCGATGCGAGTTCGCTGCGCAGCTTTTCGCGCGTCAATGTCGGCTCGCTCTACAATGTCGAATCGGTCGAGAAGTCGGTCGAGGAGATGCAGATCGAAGCCTCGCGCCGCGGCTATGCCTTCGCGGTGGTGCGTCCGGGCGGCGATCGTAACTTCGATGCGCACACCGTCTCCGTCGTGTTCAACATCGACGAGGGTCCGCGCACCTATATCGAGCGCATCAACATCCGCGGCAACACCCGCACGCGTGACTACGTGATCCGCCGCGAATTCGATATCTCCGAGGGCGATGCCTACAACCGCGCTCTGGTCGACCGCGCCGAGCGCCGGCTGAAGAACCTCGATTACTTCAAGACCGTGAAGATCACGACGGAGCCTGGCTCCTCCAGCGATCGCGTGGTGCTGATCGTCGATCTCGAGGAGAAGTCGACCGGCGACTTCTCGATCTCGGGCGGTTACTCCACCACCGACGGTGCGCTTGCCGAAGTCTCGATCTCCGAGCGCAACCTGCTCGGCCGCGGCCTGTTCGCCAAGGCGTCGGTCACCTATGGCCAGTACGCGCGCGGCTATTCGCTGTCGTTCGTCGAGCCCTATCTGCTCGACTACCGCGTCGCGCTGGGTCTCGACCTCTATCAGCGCCAGCAGCTGTCCAACAGCTACATCTCCTACGGCACCAAGACGCTCGGCTTCTCGCCGCGCCTCGGCTTCTCCTTGCGTGAGGATCTGGCGCTCCAGGTGCGCTACTCGGTCTATCAGCAGGAAATCACGCTGCCGAGCATCCTGGCGAACTGCAACAACAACATTGGTACGGCTGCCTTCAATCCGAGTCCGGCGTTTGCCAATGCCAATGGTCTGACGCTGGATCCGTCGACCAACGGCCTCGGCTGCTACAGCGACGGCGAAGCCTCGCTGCCGGTCCGCAGGGAGCTGGCGAACGGCAAGACGCTGACTTCGGCGCTGGGCTACACGCTGACCTACAACACGCTCGACAACAACAAGAACCCGACCGACGGCCTGCTCATCGACTTCAAGCAGGACTTCGCCGGCGTCGGCGGCGACGTCACCTACCTGAAGACCGCCGGCGATGCGAAGTACTACCAGTCGCTGGTGTCGGATCTCGTCGGCCTCGTCCACCTCCAGGGCGGCGTCCTGACCAAGATGGGCAGCGACCTGCGCATGCTCGACCACTTCCAGATGGGGCCGAATCTCGTCCGCGGCTTCGCCCCGAACGGCATTGGTCCGCGCGACCTCAACCCGTATGGCACGCAGGACGCGATCGGCGGCACGAAGTACTGGGGCGCTTCGCTCGAACTGCAGATGCCGTTCTGGTTCCTGCCCAAGGAAGTGGGTCTGAAGGGCGCCGTCTATGCCGACGCCGGCGGTCTCTACGATTACCAGGGTCCGACGACGTGGTCGGTGACCAACGAAATGACCACGCCCAAGAATTCGACCTGCACGCCGTCGACGGTCAATCCGGCGACGCCCGGCACCTGTACCGGCCTGATCTACGACGACAGCAAGGTCGTCCGGTCGTCAGTCGGTGTCGGCCTGATCTGGGCCTCGCCGTTCGGTCCGCTGCGCTTCGACTACGCGGTGCCGCTGACCAAGGGCAAGTATGACCGCACGCAGGAATTCCGCTTCGGCGGCGGCACGACGTTCTAATTCGATCAGCAGGGCATGATCCGGCCGCTTTGGGAAAACCTTGCGGCCGGCGCCAAAAAGATCGTGCTCAATCCGTGAGATAAGGCATGATGCGGCTTGGCCGCTTCATGTCGAAGCCGGACCGCGACGAGGTGGAATGGCGCAGCCGACCTTCTTCAAGAAACCGCCGGCCGCAACGCTGGCTGACATCGCTGCGCTGACCAAGGCGCAACTGGTCGATCCCAGCAGGGGCAGCCACGTCATCACGGGCATCGCTTCACTCGACGAAGCCGGCCCGATGCATTTGGCGTTCTTCGACAATCTCAAATATGTCGATGAGCTGAAAGCGACCAAGGCCGGCGCCTGCCTGGTCAGCCCCCGCTTCGAGGCCCAGGTCCCGCCGCATGTAACGGTGCTGCGGGCGGCGCAGCCGTTCCGTGCCTTCGTCGGGCTTGCGCGGGAATGGCACGCCGATGCACTGCGCCCGCAGTCCTGGTTCGGCAACGACGGCATCGCGCCGTCGGCCATCATCGATCCCTCGGCGCGGCTGGAGGACGACGTGATCGTCGAGCCGCTGGCCGTCATCGGTCCCGAGGTCGAAATCGGCAGCGGCACCGTGATCGGGGCCGGCGTGGTGCTTGGTCCCGGCGTCAAGATCGGCCGGGACTGCAATGTCGGCGCCCGCAGCGCCATTCAGTGCGCGCTGATCGGCAACAATGTGCTGATCCATCCCGGTTGCTCGATCGGCCAGGACGGCTACGGCTTCATTTTCTTTGGCCCCGAGGGCCATCTGAAGGTGCCCCAGACCGGCCGCGTGCTGATCCAGAACAATGTGGAGGTCGGCGCCGGCACCACCATCGACCGCGGCTCCCTGCGCGACACGGTAATCGGTGAGGGCACCAAAATCGACAATCAGGTCCAGATCGGCCACAATGTGACGATTGGCCGGAACTGCCTGTTGGCAGCCCAGATCGGGCTCGCGGGCAGCCTGACCATCGGCGACAACGTGGCGCTGGGAGCGAAGGTTGGCATCAACAATCACCTCAAGATCGGCGACGGGGCCCAGGTCACCGCGATGAGCGGCGTCAAGGACGACATCCCGCCAAATGGACGCTGGGGCGGTTTTTTTGCCAAGCCGACCAAACAATGGTTCAAGGAAATCATCGCGGTGGAGCGCCTGGTACGCGACAGCAAGGCCGATCCGAAGGACGAGGGACGGGAATGACGGCGGAATCACCTGTGAAATTCGAGCTGGTGGACATCAATGCGATCCTCCAGACGCTGCCGCACCGTTTCCCGATGTTGCTGATCGACCGGGTGATCAACATCCGGGCCGACTACAGCGGCATCGGCATCAAGAATGTCACCTTCAACGAGCCGGCGTTCCAGGGCCATTTCCCTGAGCGTCCGGTCTATCCCGGCGTCATGATGATCGAGGCGATGGCGCAGACCGCCGGCGTGATCGGCATCAAGTCGGTCGAGGGCACCGAGAAGCCGCGGGCGGTGTATTTCCTCACCATCGACAAGTGCAAGTTCCGCAAACCCGTGCTGCCCGGGGATACCATCGAGTATCACATGCGCTCGCTCGGCCGCCGCAAGACGATGTGGTGGTTTCACGGCGACGCCAAGGTCAACGGCACGGTCGTCGCCGAAGCCGATGTCGGGGCGATGCTGACCGACTGAGGCGGCTTGCCGAGCGCGGCCACAGTTCAAGCGTTGGATGAGATGGTTGATCCAGCGGCATGGCTGGTTCAGGCGGCTTCTGAAATACGCCGAGATCATACGTCACTGGACAGATCGGGCGCAGTCGCGCTAACCAGCGGAAAGCTGAGCAAGTTCAACATTTAGTCAGACCTTCTTGATAAGTAAGATCGCTTGATGAGTAAGATCGACCCCACCGCGCAGGTGGAAGACGGCGCCGTGATCGGCGAGGGCACCGAGATCGGGCCCTTCTGCATCATCGGTCGCAACGCCCGGATCGGGGCCAATTGCAAGCTGATCGGACAGGTCACAATCATCGGCCACACCACGGTCGGCGATGGCTGCGTCATCTCGCCATTCGCGGTGCTCGGCGGCGCGCCGCAGGATCTCAGCTACAAGGGCGAGCCGACCACGCTCGAGATCGGTTCGGGCAACGTCATCCGCGAAGGCGCGACCATGAATGTCGGCACCGTCAAGGGCGGCGGCAAGACGCGCGTCGGCAACGACGGCTATTTCATGAACAACAGCCATGTCGGCCACGACTGCATGGTCGGCAACAACGCGATCTTCGCCACCTCGGCGACGCTCGGCGGCCATTGCGAGATCGGCGATGCCGTCTACATCGGCGGGCTGTCCGCGGTGCACCAGTTCACGCGGATCGGCTCCTACGTGATGGTCGGCGGCCTCTCGGGCGTGCGCGACGACATCATTCCGTACGGGCTCGCCAACGGCCAGTATGCCGTGCTGGAGAGCCTCAACCTGATCGGTATGAAGCGGCGCAAGTTCACCAAGCAGCGGCTCGCGACCGTGCGCGGTTTCTACCAGAAGCTCTTCCACGGCCCCGGCACGTTCGCCGAACGGCTGGAGGCGGTGCGGCCGCTTGCGAGCGAAGATCCCGCGATCGCCGAAATCCTCGGCTTCATCGGCAAGGGCAAGCGCCCGCTGTGTCTTCCCACCGTCGAGAAGTGATGCTGCAATGGCCGCGGACATGACATCGGCGGCTCCTGCGATTTCATCACCGGTCGGCGTGGTCGCGGGCGGCGGCGCGATGCCGTTCGCAGTCGCCGAGTCGCTCGCCGCGCGCGGCATCACGCCGGTGCTATTCCCGCTGCGCGGCGCCTGCGATCCCCTACAGGTCGAAAAATTCCGCCACCGCTGGATCTCGGTCGGCCAGCTCGGCCGCGCCATGCGGCTGTTCCGCGAGGAGGGCTGCCGCGACCTGATCTTCATCGGCACCCTGGTGCGGCCTTCGCTTACCGAGATCCGCTTCGACATCAAGACGCTGCGGCTGCTCGGCAACGTCATCCGCGCCTTTCGCGGCGGCGATGATCATCTGTTGTCCGGCGTCGGGCGGCTCCTCGAGCAGGACGGCTTTCGCATGGTCGGCATCAAGGACGTCGCGCCCGACCTGCTGATGCCGGAGGGCTGCATCAGCCGGGCCTGGCCCGCCGACAAGGCCAAGGGCGACATCGAACGCGGGCGCGCGGTGCTCGCCGCGCTCGGGCCGTTCGACATCGGTCAGGCCGCGGTGGTGATCGACGGCCACGTGGTGGCGGTCGAGGACATCGAGGGCACCGATGCGCTGCTGGCACGGGTCGCACGGCTGCGCGAGGAAGGGCGTATCCGCGCCGCCACGGGACGCGGCGTGCTGGTGAAGGCGCCGAAGAGCGGCCAGGATCTGCGCTTCGACCTGCCGACGATCGGCCCGCGCACCATCGAGGGGGTCGCCAGGGCCGGTCTTGCCGGCGTCGCCGTGATCGCCGGCAACACCATTGCCGCCGAGCCGCAGGCGATGATCGCGCTGGCCGACGCCAAATATCTCTTCGTCGTCGGTTTGCCCGCGTGATGCAGACCCGCGATCCCATCAGAAAGATCTTCCTGATCGCGACGGAGGAATCCGGCGATCGGCTCGGCGCCGCGCTGATGAAGGTGCTGCGCCAACGCCTCGGCGACGGCGTGCAGTTCGAAGGCGTCGGGGGCCGCACCATGGCGCGCGAGGGGCTCGAGACGTTGTTTCCGATCGAGGAGCTGTCGATCGTGGGCTTTGCCGCGGTGCTGCAGCAGCTGCCGAAGATCCTGCGATTGATCCGCGAGACCGCGGATGCCGTGACGGACGCCGCGCCCGATGCGCTCGTCATCATCGACAGCCCCGATTTCACCCATCGCGTCGCCCGCCGTGTGCGCGCGAAGAATCCTGACATCCCCATCATCGACTACGTCTCGCCCTCGGTCTGGGCCTGGCGGCCGGGCCGGGCGCGCGCGATGCTCGGCTATGTCGATCACGTGCTCGGTCTGCTGCCGTTCGAGCCGGAGGAATACCGCAAGCTGAAAGGGCCGCCTTGCAGCTATGTCGGCCATCCCCTGATCGAGCAATTATCCTCGCTGCGGCCCGATGCGAACGAGCAGAATCGCCGCGACAGCGAGCCGCCGGTTCTCTTGGTGCTGCCGGGCAGCCGTCGCAGCGAAATCCGGCATCATCTCGGCTTGTTCGGCGCGGCGCTCGGGCGATTGCAAGCCGAGGGCTGCGCATTCGAATTGATGCTGCCGACCATGTCGCATCTGGAGGCCACCGTCCGCGAGGGCGTGGCGAGCTGGCCAGTCAAGCCGCAGATCGTGGTGGGCGAAGCCGAGAAGCGCGCCGCCTTCCGGATCGCGCGCGCCGCGCTGGCGAAGTCCGGCACCGTGACGCTGGAGCTCGCGCTCTCAGGCATCCCGATGGTGACGGCCTATCGCGTCGGCGCGATGGAGGCCTTCATCCTGCGTCGCGCGATCCAGGTGCCCTCGGTGATCCTGGCCAATCTCGTGATTGGCAAGGACGTGATCCCTGAATTTTTGCAGGAGGATTGCACGCCGGAGAAGCTCGCCGGCGCCCTGTCCGAGGTGTTGGCGGACACCCCGATGCGCCGACGACAGGTCGAAGCCTTCGCGCAGCTCGACACCATCATGTCGACCGGCAACAAATCGCCGAGCGTGCTCGCCGCCGACATCGTGCTCGCGACGATACGGAAGGGGACGGTCCTGTAGGGTGGGCAAAGCGAAAGCGTGCCCACGCATTTTTTTCGCGATCGAGAGAGATGGCGGGCACGGCGCAAGGGCGCCTTTGGCCACCCTACGGCACTTCCCGTGCCGTCAGGCCAACCCGCCGTCCACCCTGAAGCACTGGCACGTGACGCGCCGGCTCGCATCTGAGGCGAGGTACAGCGCCATGTCGGCGATGTCCTCCGGCGTCACCGCATCGGGAATGGCCTGGCGGGTGCGCATCTCGGCAATCTGCCGCTCGTCCGGATACCACAGCTTTCGCTGCCGCTCGGTGATCACCATCCCCGGCGCGATTGCGTTGACGCGGATGCGGTCGGCGCCGAACTTGCGCCCCAGCGAGTTGGTGAAGCCGACGATCGCCGCCTTCGCCGCGGCGTAGATCGGCAGCGCCGGCGCACCGCGCATCCAGGCCACCGAGGACATGTTGATGATCGAGCCGCCGCCGCGCGCCTGCATCTGCGGCACCACGGCTTGTGCGGCAAAGAAAACGTGCTTGAGATTGACGCCGATCATCCAGTCGAAATCCTCCGGCGTCACGTCTGCAAGCACCTGGCGCTGGTCATTGGCGGCGTTGTTGACGAGGACCGCGGCATCGCCGAGCGATGCGCGCACCTCGGTCAGCGCGACGCGCAAGGCGTCGATGTCCAGGAGGTCGCAGCGCACGAACAGCGGTGCCGTGCCGGAGGTTTTCGTCACCTCCTGCGCCAGCGCTTCGCCGGCCCCCGTATCGATGTCGAGGAAAGCGACGCGGGAGCCCTGAGCGGCGAATGCCCGCACGAAAGCGGCGCCGATGCCGCTGGCGCCTCCAGTGATCACCACGACGCGATCTCTGAGGCCGGCATAGCTCGTCTGGGTCATGCGATCAGTCGCTCCGTCTCGGGGTCGAACAGGCAGATGCGTCGGGTGTCCAGCGCGAAGGCGGCGCTGGAGCCCGATGCGGGCCGGATGTCCGGCGAGATGCGCGCCTGCGCGGGCTCGCCGCCAAGCCGCAGCAGGACGATGGTCTCGGCGCCGGTGGGCTCGACCAGTTCGACCGGCGCAGTGACGATGACGGGCGCCTCCGCAGCACCCGAGAACACACGGTCGCCCTCGGCAATGCATTCCGGCCTGATCCCGAGCACCACCTCGCGGCCGACATAGGACGCGGCCGCCTCATAGCCTTGCAGGCGCAGACGCACTTCGTCCGTCCGGCCTGCGCCGATCACCGCCACGGGGCCGCTGCTGTCTGCCTCGAGCCGAGCCGACATCGTGTTCATGGGCGGCGAGCCCATGAAGCGGGCGACGAACAGATTGGCCGGATAGCGGTAGACCGTGTCAGGGTCGGCGAATTGCTGCACCACGCCCCGGTGCATCACGGCGATACGGGTCGCCATCGTCATCGCCTCGATCTGGTCGTGCGTGACGTAGATGATGGTGGCACCGATGCGTTGGTGCAGCCGCTTGATCTCCATGCGCATCTCGACGCGCAGCTTGGCGTCGAGATTGGAGAGCGGCTCGTCGAACAGGAAGAGCAGGGGATCACGCACCAGCGCCCGGCCCATCGCCACGCGCTGGCGCTGACCGCCGGACAGTTGCGCCGGCTTGCGGCCGAGCAGGGGCTCGATCTGCAGCAATTTGGCGACATTCGCCACCGCCTTGTCCTGCTCCGCCCTGGGGACGTGGCGGCATTCCATGCCGAAGGTGATGTTCTGGCGCACCGTCATCGACGGATAGAGCGCATAGGACTGGAACACCATGGCGATGTCGCGGTCCTTGGGCGGCACGTCGTTGACGACACGTCCGCCGATTTCCACGCTGCCTGCGCTGGGGTGATCGAGCCCGGCGACGATGTTGAGCAACGTGGACTTGCCGCAGCCGGACGGCCCGACCAGGACGGTGAATTCGCCGCTCTCGATGTCGAGATCGATGCCTTTCAGCACCTCCAGATTGGCGTAGCGCTTGGACAGGGCGCGAATGCTCAGAGCTGCCATGACACATCCATCATTTCACGGCCCCGGCAGTGAGGCCGCGTACGAAATACCTGCCGCCGAACAGATAGATCAGCAGCGTAGGCAGTGCTGCGATGATCACCGCAGCGCTCTGCACGCCATGCTGCGGGATATCGGCGACTGCGGCGGACAGCGCGATCAGCGCGGCGGTGACCGGCTGTTGCTGACCGGTCGTGAATGTCACGCCATAGAGAAACTCGTTCCAGATATGCGTGAACTGCCAGATCACGGTGACGACCAGGATCGGCGGCGAAAGCGGCAGGATGATGCGCCAGAAAATGCGAAAGAATCCCGCGCCATCGATGCGCGCGGCCCGGATCAATTCATGGGGAATGGCGACATAGTAGTTTCGGCAGAACAGCGTCGTGAAGGAGAGCCCCTGGATCGTGTGGATCACGACCAGCCCCGTCAGCGTATTCATCAGGCCCGTGTCGCGCAGCACGATGGTCCATGGCAGCAGACGCATCTGCTGCGGAAGGAAGATGCCGAGCGTGACGATGCCGTAGATCCAGCTGTCGCCGCGAAAACGCCAGAGTGACACCGCGTAGCCTGCCACGGCGCCAAGCAGGGTGGAGAAGATCGTCGCGGGGATGGTCACGAGCGCGGAGTTCAGCATATACGGCCGAATGCCGGCGCAGGTCTCGGCGACGCAGAATCCGCTCCAGGCGGCGGCGTAATTGCTCCAGGCCAAATGCTGCGGCCACCCGATCATCGAGCCTTGGGCGATCTCCTCGTTGGTGCGGAGCGAGTTCAGAACCACAACAGCCAGTGGCGCGAGCCATGCTGCAGCGATCAGCGAAATGATGACGTAGATCAGAAGTCGGCCCGGGGCGAAGGTTCGCTCACGCATGGTTCGTCCGCCGCCGCTGGATGTAGCGCCACGCCGCATAGGGCAGCAACACCGCGAGAAGGATCAGCAGCATGAGCACTGCGGCCGCGGCGCCCCGTCCGAGCAGGCTGCGCTGGAACATCAGGTCATAGACAACGAGGGCCGGCAGCTGGGTCGCTATGCCGGGACCGCCATTGGTGAGCGCGCGGACGAGGTCAAACGTCGAAATCGCGAACTGCAGCTGAATCACGATGACGGTAATGGTGATCGGCCAAAGCGTCGGCAGGATCACGCGCCGGTAAATCCTGAGAGGTCCGGCGCCGTCGATCTGCGCGGCCTTGACCAAGTCGGCGTCGACGGAGCGTAGGCCGGCGAGGAAGAGCGCCATGGCAAAGCCGGAGGATTGCCAGATCGCTGCGATGACGATGGTCCAGATGGCCATGTCGCGGTCGATCAGCCAGTCGAACCGGAACGTGGTCCAGCCGAGATCGTGGACCAACTTCTGGATTCCAAGGCCAGGATTGAGCAGCCAGCTCCAGACCGTGCCGGTGACCACGAAGGACACCGCCAAAGGGTAGAGGAAAATGGATCGCAGTACGTTCTCGCCGCGAATGCGCTGATCGAGCAGGATCGCGAGCAGGAGGCCCGTCATCAGGCTGAGCAGCACGAAGGCGACGCCGAATAGCAGCAGGTTATCGAACGCAATCTGCCAGTTCCGCGACGCCAGGACGGCGTTGTAGTTGCGCAAGCCCACCCAGCCCGTGACGGGGACAAGCGTCGAGGGTGTGAACGAAATCCAGATCGTCCAGATCGAGAACGCAACCAGGTGCGCTGCCGAAAGCAGCAGCGGCACCCAGATCATCAGAACTTCGGGCAGCCGGCGCACCATGTCACTGGCCGCCGGCCGTCCGGGTCTTGTCGAGACGCCGAAGCTCAACGTGCGCTCTCGACGGCCTCGGCGAGGCGGGTGGCCGCTTGCTCCGGCTTGATGGTCTTGTTCTTCACAAACTCCGTGATCACATCGATCATGGCTGCCGCCATGCCGTTTTCCTGCGCCATGTTGTGCGCAAGACTGAGGACGGCCTGGTTGCTGGCGATCGCGTCTTTCAGGGCTGCTGCGGTCGTCCGTTGACCGTCCGACCAGCCTTCGCCCGAGAGATCGACGTCGGTGCGCACGGGGATCGACCCGGTGATCTGGGAATACATCGTCTGGATCGCCGGATCCATGACGAGCTGGGCCATCAACGTCTGCCCGGCTTGCAGGTCCGCTTCCTTGCGCTGCCAGAAGATGAAGGCATCGGCATTCAGCAGAAAGACCGGCTTGCCGTTGTCGCTGGGGCCCGGGACGATGGTGAAGTCTTCGAACTTGAAACCGGCATTGCGCAAGACGCCCTGCGCCCAGCCGCCCATGATCATCATGCCCATGTCGGCCTCGACGAAGCGCTTTAAGTTGGTCGAAAAGTGCTGGGCGCCGACATTGGGATCCATCCAATCGGCGATCTTGCGGACCTGCGCGAACGCAGCCTTGATCTCGGCAGCCTGCAGCGCCTTCTCGTCGAGATTCATGATGGCCGCGCGGTAGACGGCGGGGCTGATGCCGGCCAAAGCAGCCTCGAACTTCTGCCCGTCATCGGGGCGCGTTCCGCCGTTGGCGACCGGATATGGCACGCCTCCCGCTTTCATCTTCTCGGCGAGCTCGTTGAAGTCGGCCCAGGTGACGGGGATCTTGTCAGCCTTGGCCTTGTCCATCGCGCGTTTGGAGAGAAACAGCATGTTGGTGCTGTAGATCTGCAGCGGCAGCGCGATCCACTTGCCCGCGGGCTTGTGCAGTTTCGCAAGGTCCGGCGCGACGACCTTTTCGTAACCGGCCGCCGAGACGAGGGCGTCAAGATCGACGGTCGGGGCAATCTTCGACCAGGCCGCGATCTCGGGGCCCTTGAGCTGCGAGCAGGCCGGCGGATCGCCCGCGATGATCTGCGCCCGCAGCTTGTTCATCATCTCGGTGGTAAAGCCGGGGACGGGCGAGTGCTGCCAGACGCCGCCCTTCTCCTCGAACTTCTTGCCGAGCGCCGTGATCGCCGCCCCATCGCTGCCCGCCGACCATTGCGAGATCACGGTCAGGCGCGGCTTGACCGCGCCTTGCGCGCGGACGAAGGCCGGCAGCGCGAACGCAGCAGCAGATCCAGCGAGCAGACGGCGCCTTGTTGTCGTGATCGGCATGGCAAGTTCCTCCCGGGTGTGAAAGTTCTGGCGCGAGAGCCGCGCAGCATTCGGATTATTTCAGGCGGCCTCCGTCGATGCGGCCGGCATGCCGCCGCTTCTGGTCAGGCAGAACGCGGCGAAGGCGAGCGCGGCCTGCGGATCGTTGCCATTCGAGGGCGGCACGAAGGCGAGCGACACCCGCGCCAGTGTCCGGCCACCCAGAAGACAGGCATCGATCCCGTCGATGATGGCCTTTCGATCGTCTTCTGCGAGAAGGGATGGCCAGCCGCTGACGACGACGCCGCGGCAGGGCTTCACGTTCAGCGTGTTGCCGATGGCAAGGCCAAGCCTGAACAGCCGCTGGCGCAATTGCCGACGCGTGCGCGATGTGAGCGGGATTGTGGTCACCCATTCACTGCCGAGCTGGAGCAGCTCGGCTTCGGTGGTCCCCAGAAGCGCGGCCAAGGCCGGCAGCGACGTATAGGCCTCGACGCAGCCGTGGTGACCGCAGCGGCAACGCGGGCCGCCGGGTTCGAACACCATGTGGCCAAGCTCGACCGGCTCGAGCGCATCGCCCTCGTTCGGATCATCCATCCACGTCCCCGCGACGCCCTGGCCGACAAATACGAACAGATGCGCATCGCTGAATGGATAATTGTGCGTGCGACAACGATGAAAGGTCGCGTGCGCCACCACCGAATTGGTGAAGGCGACCGGGACGTCCGTGCACAATTCGCCGAACATCTGGCCGATGCGTTCGACGTCACAGGGAATGATCGGGTTGCCCGATACACTCAGCCGGCCGAGGCCCGGAATGGTGACGCCGATCTGTGCGAGGCTGATGCGCCGCCGCCGCGTCCACTCGCGCAGCAATGTCAGCGCTTCGCGAAACACCCGGCCAACGGACTCGGATGTCATTCTTTTCGGCAACGGCACGCGCTCGCTGTAATGCAGCTCGCCCGCAAGGCCGCCGACGCCGACGCTGAGGTGCTGGCTGGTGAGCTCGAGGCCCGCGAGCGCGACGGTCCCATCCAGCGAGACGAGGCCGGTCGGGCCGCCGACATAAGGGGCAGGGCGCCTGATTTCCTCGATCAGGCCTTCGGCTTTCAGGTCAAACAGGATGCGCGACAGGCTCGCTTCCGACAGGCGCACGGCCTTGGCCAGCGGCGGCCGGAACGAGCCGCCCGACTGAAGCAGGTGAGTCAAAATGGCAGCGCGCGTCTGCCGCCGACTTCTCGGCTGCTCCGACATTTCCGTCCCTGTCGTCATTCTTACTTAGTGTAAGAATTTGCGCGCGGAGCCTTTCGCCTGTCAAGCGCTTGCGGGTGTAATGCGTCGACTTGTTGTTGTGCGTGGCAGCAAGGTCAGGAGAGGCGCGCGACGTCGACGAGGATACGCTTGCGATTGGCCGGGTCGACCAGGACGGGCAACTCGCGTCCGGGAGCAGTGCGGCTTTCGCGGCGGCCTGGGCTGCTGAATGATATGCGCGTGACCGCTTCCCAGCCTGGTCCGCCGTTGGGATCGCTCACGCGGACCGTGATGTCCCACGTCCCGCCGGGCGCACTGCTCGGCCCAGCCTCACACGCGGTCAAGACCGTTGCGATGGTGGGGAGCAGGCCGAGGGCTGCGGCACCGCCTGCCAGCGCGATCTCCGTCTGCTGTGGCGTGAGGCCGTTGACCAGCGACGGCGATGCTGCGGCATGCACCGTCTCGCGCCAGACGCGAGGGAACGGGCGACGGCCGCCGGCGGCCGCCTCTGGCTCGCCGCGCAATTGCGCCGCAAGCTTGTCGGCGGCTTCGGGCCCGGTCGGCACCAAATCCCATTCGATCCTGAAACGCGTGGGATCGGCGAGATCCACGGTCACGGGGAGCATCATCCCGTGGCGCGGCCATTTCGGCTTGGGCACGTCATAGCCGCTGTAATGTACGGCTGTCGCCGCGAGACGTTCGGCGGTGATGACCCCGTCCATCTCGCACCGGGGGTACAGAACGATCTCGCCGCCGGCATCAGGGAAGGGCGAGCAGGCCACGACCTCTAACCATCCATCGACCGGGTTGGTGATGCGCATCCGCTCGCCCCGTGCTTTGCTTATCTTCCTGTGGTCTTGCCAAACGAAAACGGCGCCATCGTGAGATGGCGCCGTCTCGAGAGCCGTGTCGGCTGAAGACTTACTTGCGATCGTTGATCGCGACGTAGTCGCGGCGGGCGACGCCGGTGTAGAGCTGGCGCGGACGGCCGATCTTCTGCTGCGGATCCTCGATCATCTCGCTCCACTGGCTGATCCAGCCGACGGTGCGGGCGACCGCGAACAGCACGGTGAACATCGAGACCGGGAAGCCCATCGCCTTCAGCGTGATGCCCGAATAGAAGTCGACGTTCGGGTAGAGCTTGCGGTCGATGAAGTACTGGTCGCTGAGCGCGATCTTCTCGAGCTCCAGCGCCACCTTCAGCATCGGATCGTCGCCATGGCCCATCTCCTTGAGCACGGCGTGACACATCTTCTGCATGATCTTGGCGCGCGGATCGTAGTTCTTGTAGACGCGGTGACCGAAGCCCATCAGGCGAACTTCGGAGTTCTTGTCCTTCACCTTGGCGATGAACTCGGGGATCTTGTCGACCGTGCCGATCTGATAGAGCATGTTCAGCGCGGCTTCGTTGGCGCCGCCATGCGCCGGGCCCCAGAGGCAGGCGATGCCGGCCGCGATGCACGCGAACGGGTTGGCGCCCGAGGAGCCGGCGATGCGTACCGTCGAGGTCGAGGCGTTCTGCTCGTGGTCGGCGTGCAGGATGAAGATCTTCTCCAGCGCGTCGGCCAGCACCGGGCTGACCTGGTAGTCCTCGCAAGGCACCGCGAAGCACATGTTGAGGAAGTTCTCGGCAAAGCCGAGCGAGTTCTTCGGATACACGAAGGGCTGGCCGACCGTGTACTTGTAGGCCATCGCCGCCAGCGTCGGGATCTTCGCGATCATGCGCATGGAGGCGATCATGCGCTGCTTGGGATCGTTGATGTCGGTGGAGTCGTGATAGAACGCGGCGAGCGCGCCGACGGCGGCCACCATGATCGCCATCGGATGGGCGTCGCGGCGGAAGCCTTGGAAGAACCGGGCCATCTGTTCGTGCACCATCGTGTGATGGGTCACGCGATAGTCGAAATCCTTCTTCTGGGTCGCGGTCGGCAAATTCCCGTAGAGCAGCAGATAGCAGGTCTCCAGGAAGTCGCCGTGCTCGGCGAGCTGTTCGATCGGATAGCCGCGGTATTCCAGCACGCCCGCGTCACCATCGATGTAGGTGATCTTGGACTGGCAGCTCGCCGTCGAAGTGAAGCCGGGATCGTAGGTGAACAGGCCGGACTGGCCGTAGAGCTTGCCGATATCGACGACATCGGGCCCGACGCTGCCGCTGAGGATCGGGAGATCGTAGTTCTTGTTTCCAACCGTCAGCGTCGCGGTCTTTGGGCTTTCTTTTGCGTCCATCAGAGGTCCCCGATGTATGGTGAAACGGGCCGGAGCCGGAGTCCCCCAAGGGAGATTATGGGGCAGGCCGGATGTTCCAGAATGTGCGGCAAGATGGGTATATTATTGCTGTGTGCGCTGCAAGATGGCCGCTTGCATAGCCTACTTACGTCGTAGCCTGGTCCTTAAGCCGGGCAAGGCTTTCCTGGCGTCCCAGCACGTCCAAAACCTCAAATATACCGGGCGACGTCGTGCGCCCGGTCAGCGCCGCGCGCAAAGGCTGGGCAACTGCGCCGAGCTTAAGACTGTTTTCCTCGGCAAAGGTGCGGAGCGCGGCCTCCGTCGAGGCGCCACTCCAGGTCTCGACGTTCTCCAGCGCGGAATGCAGCTGGCTGATCAGCTTGCGGTTCTCAGGCGTCAGCAGCGCCGCCGCCTTGGCGTCGAGCTGCAGCGGACGGTCGGCGAAGATGAAATAGGCGCCGTCGATCAGCTCGAGCAGCGTCTTGGCCCGCTCTTTCAGGGCCGGCATGGCCTTGAGGAGCTGGGCCCGCGTCCTGTCGTTTAACTTGGCCTTAATCTCGTCGCGGGCGGGCACGACATGATCCAGCACGTCCTCGAACATGTTCACGAGCGATTGATCGTCGGCGTGGCGGATGTAGTGGCCGTTGAGGTTTTCCAGCTTGGCGAAATCGAACCGGGCAGCAGCGCGGCCGACGCTGGCGAGATCGAACGCGGCGATCATCTCCTCGGTCGAGAAGATCTCCTGGTCGCCATGGCTCCAGCCGAGCCGGACCAGGTAGTTGCGCAGCGCAGCCGGGAGGTATCCCATGGCACGGTAGGCATCGACGCCGAGCGCGCCGTGCCGCTTGGAGAGCTTGGAGCCGTCAGGTCCGTGGATCAGGGGGATGTGCGACATGCTCGGCAACGCCCAGCCCATGGCATCATAGATCTGCTTCTGGCGCGCGGCGTTGATCAGATGGTCGTCGCCGCGGATCACGTGGGTGACGCCCATGTCGTGGTCGTCGACGACCACCGCGAGCATGTAGGTCGGATTGCCGTCGCCACGCAACAGCACGAGATCGTCAAGGTTCTCGTTCTGCCAGACGACGCGACCCTGGACCTGGTCCTCGATCACGGTCTCGCCGGTCTGCGGTGCGCGTAGGCGGATGGTGGGCTTGACGTCGGACGGAGCCGTCGCCGGATCGCGGTCGCGCCACATCCCGTCATAGAGGCGGGTGCGGCCTTCCGCGCGCGCCTTCTCGCGCATGGCGGCGAGCTCCTCGGCGGTGGCGTAGCAGCGATAGGCCTTGCCGTCGGCGAGCAGCTGCTCGGCCACCTCCCGGTGGCGGGCGGCGCGGCTGAACTGGTAGATGACCTCGCCGTCCCAGCCGAGCTCCAGCCACTTCAGCCCGTCGAGGATGGCGCCGATCGCGGCCTCGGTGGAGCGCTCACGGTCGGTGTCCTCGATCCGCAGCAGCATCTTGCCGCCGTGCTTCTTCGCATAGAGCCAGTTGAACAGCGCCGTGCGGGCGCCCCCGATATGGAGGAAGCCGGTCGGAGAGGGCGCAAAGCGCGTGACGACGGAATCGGTCATTCTTGGCAGGGCCTATGCATTGGAAGCGGTGGTGTATAGCAGGTACGGGACATAACTAAAGCCCGGCGGCGGACGGCTTGAGGCCTTGCTTGGCCCTTGGCGGAGCCACGCGAATTTGGCAGAAGGACCGCTGATTTCCCTACAGGATTTTAGGATGAGCACAGAACCGGTGGCGACTGAGGGTGGGCGCGATTTCATTCGTGACATCATCCAGGCCGATCTCGATCAGGGCAAATACAAGGAGATCGTGACCCGGTTCCCGCCGGAGCCGAACGGCTACCTGCATATCGGCCATGCCAAGTCGATCGCGCTCAATTTCGGCATCGCCCAGGAATTTCCCGGCCGCTGCCATCTGCGCTTCGACGACACCAACCCGGTCAAGGAAGAGCAGGAATATATCGATTCCATCCAGGCCGACGTGCACTGGCTCGGTTACGATTGGGGCAAGAACCTGTTCTACGCCTCGGATTATTTCGATCGCCTTTATGAATGGGCCGAGAAGCTGATCCGCGACGGGCTGGCTTATGTCGACGACCAGTCTCAGGAGGAGATCCGCGCCTCGCGCGGCACGCTGACCGAGCCCGGCAAGAACTCGCCGTTCCGCGACCGCAGCGTGGATGAGAATCTCGACCTGTTCCGGCGCATGAAGGCCGGCGAATTCCCGAACGGCGCGCGCGTGCTGCGGGCCAAGATCGACATGTCCGCGGGCAACATCAATCTGCGTGATCCGGTGCTCTATCGCATCCTGCATGCGCACCATCCGCGCACCGGCACCAAGTGGAGCATCTATCCCAGCTACGATTACGCCCACGGCCAGTCGGACGCGATCGAGGGCATCACCCATTCGATTTGCACGCTGGAGTTCGAGGATCACCGGCCGCTCTACGACTGGTTCATCGAGAAGCTGCCGGTGCCGTCCACGCCGCATCAGTACGAGATGGCGCGGCTCAATTTGACTTACACGCTGCTGTCCAAGCGCGTGCTGACCCAGCTCGTTCGCGACGGCCATGTCGCGGGCTGGGACGATCCGCGCATGCCGACCATCGCGGGCATGCGCCGCCGCGGCGTGCCGCCGGCGGCCTTGCGCGAATTCGTCAAGCGCATCGGCGTTGCCAAAGCGAACAGCGTGGTCGATGTCGGCATGCTGGAGTTCTGCATCCGCGAGGAGCTGAACCGCACGGCGCAGCGCCGCATGGCGGTCTTGAAGCCGCTCAAGGTCGTGATCGAGAACTATCCGGAAGGGCAGAGCGAGGAGCTCGAAGCGATCAATCATCCCGACGATCCCAGCGCCGGCACGCGCAAGATCAATTTCGGCCGCGAGCTCTATATCGAGCAGGACGACTTCATGGAGAACCCGCCCAAGAAGTTCTTCCGCCTGTCGCCGGGCAACGAGGTGCGGCTGCGCTACGCCTATTTCGTCAAATGCACCGGCGTGATCAAGAACGACAAGGGCGAGGTGGTGGAGCTACGGTGCACCTACGATCCCGCGACCAAGGGCGGCAACGCGCCTGACGGCCGCAAGGTCAAGGCGACCATGCATTGGCTGCCGGCAGCAACCTCCGTGCCCGCCGAGATCCGCGTCTACAACCAGCTGTTCGCCAATCCGAGCCCGGACGCCTCGAATTTCACGGCCGACCTCAATCCGAACTCGCTGGAGATCCTCTCCGACGCGCGGATCGAGGCCTCGGTGGCCGAGAGCAATTCGACCGAGCCGATGCAGTTCGAGCGCCAGGGCTACTTCGTGCGCGACAAGGACTCGACGCCCGCCAGACCGGTGTTCTCGCGCACCATCGGCTTGCGCGATACGTTCGCCAAGGAAGTCGCCAAGGGTTGAGAGGCGAGCATGAGCAGTGAGGCTGACGCCATCGTTTCCGCGATCATCGCGAAATGGTGCGCCGGCTTCGCGACGCTCGATGCGGCGGCACTGTCGTCGCTTTATGCGAAGAACGCATTCTTCTTCGGCTCCAATCCAAGACTCTATCGGGGAAGGGACGGCGTCGCAGACTATTTCAACGGCCTGCCGCGCTGGCGCAAGCCGAGCGCGGCGTTCTCCGAGGTGGAGGCGGCGCATGCCGGGCCGGACCTCATCAACATGGGCGCAACCATCACGTTCGGCTTCGCCAGCGAGCGTTCCGATCTCGTCGTCAAGATGAGCTGGGTCATCATGCGCGAGGATGGCGACTGGAAGATCGTCAATCACCACGCCTCGGCGAAGGAACCGCTGATCTGACGCGGGGGCGGCACACGGTATCGTCATTCCCGTGAGCGAACGAACCTGCCTCCGCTGCGTTGGGCGTGGATCCCAACAAGGACACCACCCATGCAAAACATCGCAGAGCATATGGACGTCATCGGCGCCGACGGCGTTCACGTCGGCACCGTCGATCGCGTCGAGGGCAACCGCATCAAGCTGACCAGGAAGGATAGCGGCGAGGGCAGCCACAAGGGGCATCACCATTTCATCGACAAGGGCCTCGTCGCCGGGATCGAGGGCAACAAGGTTCGGTTGTCGGCCAACGCCGAGGTGGCCGTGACGATGGAAGAGGAAAAGTAGAAACCCAGCGCCTTCGTTCCTGATCCGTACCGCTATTCGGCGGCCTGCACGTTCCGGTAGTCTCTGGGCCCATCTCATATCGCAGGGTTGCCGGGGAATGGCGGAGCAGGGCCGGTCCGTACGCTCTCAGGGTCTGGCCGGGACCTGGCCGGCAGGCCGGATCGCATCGGCCGGCGGCTTCGTGCCGGCGGGCTTTGGCGCCTGGCCCGCAATCTTCGGGACGCTGCGGGAATGGGCTAAGGCGGAAGCCGGCGCCGGGCGGCTGTTCCCGTGGGTGCCCATCGCTTTCGGCTGCGGTATCGCGCTCTACTTTGCCGCCGATCACGAACCGGTGCTGTGGGTCGCCGCGACCACGGCTCTGGCGCTGACGCTTGGTGCGATCCTGTTGCGGCGGAGCCGGCTGTTTGCACCCACGATTCTGATCGCAGCCGTCGCGGCCGGCTTTGCCATGGCGACCTGGAAGACAGCACGCATCGCCCACACCGTGCTCGCAAAGCCGCTCTATTCGGTGTCGCTGTCGGGCTTCGTCGAGACCCGCGACATCCGCGAACGCACCGACCGCTTCGTGCTGCGCGTCACCGCGATAAAGGCCCAGCGCAGCGACGTGACGCTCGATCGCGTCCGCCTCTCCGTGCGCAAGGGGACGGCGCCCGATGTCGGCAGCTTCGTGCAGTTGAAGGCGCGGCTGATGCCGCCGCTCGCGCCGCTGCGGCCCGGCAGCTACGACTTTTCGCGCGACATGTTCTTCCAGGGCATCGGCGCGTCCGGCTTTGCGATGGGCGCAATCACGGTGTCCGCTCCTCCCGATGCCGGCGGCTGGGGCTTGCGTTATTCCGCTTTCATGCAGGGCCTGCGCGATTCGATCGACGCACGCATCCGCGCCACGCTCGATGGCGACAACAGGGCGATCGCGACCGCGCTCCTGACCGGTCGCCGCGATGCGATCACCACGCCCGTCAACGACGCGATGTTCATCTCCGGGCTGGGCCACGTCCTCTCGATTTCCGGTTACCACATGGCCGTCGTCGCCGGTGTCGTGTTCTTCACCGTTCGTGCGCTGCTGGCGCTGATCCCGGGCCTTGCGGCCGGTTTTCCCATCAAGAAATGGTCGGCCGCAGCCGCGCTGGCCGCATCCGCATTCTATCTGCTGCTCTCGGGCGCGGAGGTCGCAACCCAGAGATCGTTCTTCATGACCGCGGTGGTGCTGATCGCGGTGATGGTGGATCGCCGCGCCATCACGTTCCGCACGCTGGCCGTGGCTGCGCTGATCGTGCTCGCGGCCGCACCGGAAGCGCTGGTGCATCCGAGCTTCCAGATGTCGTTCGCCGCGACGCTCGGGCTCGTGGCGCTGGTGCAGATCGGCATGCCGAACCTGTTCGCATCTCCCGATCATTCGACGACCGCGCGGATCGCGCTGTGGGGCGGCCGCGAGATCGCGATGCTGTTCATGGCCTCGATGATCGCGGGGCTCGCGACCACACCTTACGCCGCGTTCCACTTCCATCGCGTCACGCCCTACGGCGTGCTCGCCAATCTCGCTGCGATGCCAGTGGTCTCCGCGCTGGTGATGCCGGCCGGGCTCCTGGGATTGCTCGCCGCACCGTTCGGACTGGACGGTGTGTTCTGGTGGCTGATGGGGATTGGCATCGACTGGATGATTGTGGTCACGCGCTGGGTGGCGGCATTGCCAGGCGCGGTCGGCCATGTTGCCGCCTTCGGTACTGCGCCGCTGATTGCAGCGAGCCTCGGCCTCGTCCTGATGGGCCTGCTGCGCACGCCGCTGCGCTGGTCGGGTGCGCTCGTGCTCGTGGCGGCAACGATCTGGGCCCTGTCGGTTCGGCAGCCCGACATTCTCATTGCCGGTAACGGCCAGAACGTCGCGGTGCGGGGCAGGGACGGGGAGTTGCATCTGATCAGGACGAACAAGGACGCTTTCCTGCTCAAGGAGTGGCTCGCGGCCGACGCTGACCCGCGCGATGCCGGCAGTGCCGCGCTCGGTGACGGGGTGTCGTGCGACGAGTCCGGTTGCGTGGCGCCACTCGCCGATGGTCGCATGATCGCGCTGGCGCTGCGCAGCGATGCGCCGGCCGATGATTGCAGTCGGGCCGCGCTGGTGGTGACATCAAGGCCGGCGCCGCCGGATTGCGCCGCGATGGTGGTCGATCGGCCGCGTCTTGCGCGACAAGGCGCGCTGGCGCTGACGCAGCGCGGCGACGGGTTTGCGGTCCAGTCGGTAAGGGCGAGGGGCGCAAACCGCCCCTGGTCGCCGGCGGCAGCCGGCGAAGGAGATTTCGAACTGACCCTCATGCCACGGTCGGCGGCGCCACGCGCTCGGGACGCAACTCCGTCGGAGGCCGACTTCCAGGCCGAGGACTAAAACCGGTCTTTCAGCCGATCGGCAGACGCGGCGGTGTCGGACGACTGTCGGCGATGATCTGCGGCTTGTGCTCGCGCTCGCCGAGCGGCTGGGTCACGGGCAGTTGCAGCACGGTGGCGCGCTGGCCTTCGACGAGCTGGGTCACCAAGACATATTTGCCATCGGGGAATTCGATCGCATCGTGATGACGATCGGGAACGTGCGGATCGATCTTGCCGAACTTGCCGACGCGCGAGTTGACGGTGCGCGTCCAGATCCACCTGTTGTCGTAGCGGACGTTATCGGCGAAGGCGAGCTCCGTTCCCGGCAGCAGGCAGACCGCGACGGACATGTCGGCTTCGGAGGCGAAGCCGCGTGTCGAGGTGCCGCGGAACGTTGTCGTGACGATCGTCTCGCCGACTTCTGCGGGACGCGTCGCGACGGCATGCAGGCTATAGTCACACATCGGGTGCTCCTCTATCAGGATAGCAACCCGCGCCTCTGTCCTGGAGGCACAGGCCTCTATCAGAGTGTAAGTCTGCGAGGCTCTGCTTGGTTGTAGGCAAATCTGCGGCTTGGGTCCGCTGGCCATAATCACAATATCTTTCCCGAACGCCTAGGAACAAAGCCTGCTCCGGCGCATTCGGCAGACCTTCTGCATCAATATCCGGAGCATCAATGTCCGGCCGGTGCCGACCAGCCCGAATATGGCCAGGCCGACTGCTGGACGGAGTTGAGGGCATTGCGGGATTGCTGGCTTGTCGCTTGCTGCGCCTTGCGGACGTGATGCTGCGGTTGCGCGGCGAAGGCGTTCGGCGCTGACGCGGCGATCAGGGCCGTCGTGACGGTGCTCAGGATGATCTTGCGCATGGTGGTCTCCTCGGTCTCGAGGCCTTTGAAGCAATGAAGGCTTCGCTTCGTTGCAGCCTGCCGGGGATTTAGCGCTGGAGAGATGGCCGGATAATCTGTGCAAAACCAGAAAGACTATCCAGCCGGAGCGGACAATCGTCCGCTCCATCGTTTGCTCGCGCGAGAGCGCTTAGTACTTCCGGTACAGCCCGATCAGCTTGCCCTGGATCTTCACCCGGTTGGGCGGCAGGATGCGGACTTCATAGGCGGCATTCGCCGGCTCGAGCGCAATGGAGGCGCCGCGGCGGCGGAAACGTTTCAGGGTGGCTTCCTCGTCGTCGATCAGCGCGACCACGATATCGCCGGTGTCGCAACTCTCGTTGCGTTGGATCAGCGCCATGTCGCCGTCGAGAATGCCGGCATCGACCATCGAATCGCCGCGCACTTCGAGTGCGTAGTGCTCGCCTGCGCCGAGCATGTCCGGCGGGACGCTGATGGTGTGGCTGCGGGTCTGCAGCGCCTCGATCGGCGTACCAGCCGCGATGCGGCCCATCACCGGCACTGCGACGGGGCGTTCGCCCTCGTCGGCGGGCGGGCTCGATGTCGTGCGCACCTTGCCGAGATTGCCCTCGATCACGCTCGGGGTGAAGCCGCGGCGGTTACCGGCGGCGGCCTGGAGCTCGGGCAGCTTGATCACTTCGATCGCGCGGGCGCGGTTCGGCAGGCGGCGGATGAAGCCACGCTCCTCGAGCGCGGTGATCAGGCGGTGGATGCCCGACTTCGAACGCAGATCGAGCGCGTCCTTCATCTCGTCGAAGGAGGGCGGCACGCCGCTTTCCTTCAGCCGCTCGCTGATGAACCGCAGGAGCTCGTATTGTTTGCGCGTTAACATCTCGACCAAAATCCCCCTGACGATGTCGTTCGATTCCGAGACGCTGAAGTCAGCGATAAGCCGTTACATGCTCGAAACAAATCATGAACGGACACTATATGTTCGATACATGTTCCGCAACTGCTTAATTTACCGTGAACGCGACAAAGTTCGCGGAACGGTTGCGAACGCTGTGTTCAAACAGGCAGTCGCAGCACCTCGCAAGGCGCTCCCGCTTCGGCCTTGGGGGCGAACGGCGGGCGCACGAGAAGTGCCTGTGCCGCAGCGAGATTCGCAAGCAGCGAGGAGTCCTGGTGATTGACGGGAACGGCGATGAGCGTGCCATCGTCACGCACTTCGAGACGCGCGCGGAGGTAATCCTCGCGCTGGTCGTTGGCGCGGACATCGCGCCCGAGCACCGCGCGCTCGCGGCAGTGATGAACCACCGAATGGCCTGAGAGCGCGCGAATCAGCGGCACCATGAACAGGAAACCGCACACGTAGGATGACACGGGATTGCCGGGCAGGCCGATCACGCGCATGGCCCCGAGACGCCCGTGCATCATCGGCTTTCCCGGCCGCATCGCGATCTTCCAGAACGCCATCGAGGTGCCTTCGTCCCGAAGCGCCTGCTGCACCAGATCGTGGTCGCCGACCGAGGCGCCGCCGGTCGTGATCAGGATGTCGGCGCCGGACTGGCGCGCGCGGCGGATGCCCGCGGTGGTGGCTTCGAGCGTGTCGGCGGCGACGCCAAAGTCGATGGTGTCGGCGCCCTCGCTACGGGCGAGCGCGTGCAGGGCATAGCCGTTGGAATAGACGATCTGGCCATGACCGGGGGTGGTGCCCGGCATCACCAGCTCGTCGCCGGTGGCGAGGATCGCGACCTTCGGACGACGACGAACGGGAAGCTGCGGGTGGTTCATGCCCGCTGCGAGCGCGAGCCCGCGATCGGTCAATCGGGTCCCCTGACGGAGCAGCACGTCGCCTTCGTGAAAGTCGATGCCTGCGGGGCGGATGTGCCGGCCGCTAATCGCGGCCTCTTTGATCGTGACGCGCTTGCCGTCTGTGACCGTGTCCTCCTGGATCACGACGGCGTCCGCGCCATCGGGAACGACTCCGCCGGTGAAGATTCGTACCGCTTCACCAGCGCCGACAGCTCCTGCGAAGGGCCGTCCGGCCGCGACCTCTCCAATGACGGTGAGCTGCGCGTCCACCCTTGCCGCGTCTGCCGCGCGGACGGCATAGCCATCCATCGCTGACATCGCTTGCGGCGGTTGCGTGCGCCGCGCCGCGACATCGCGCGCAAGCACGCGATGGAAGGCCTCATCGAGGGCAATCATTTCTTCCGGCAGCGGCTCCACGCCGGCAAGCACCGCGGCGAGCGCGTCGGAAACCGGCATGAGGGCCACGGGTGAAAGCTCCTGCTTGGGCGAGGCAATGATCACGTTGCGGCAAGCGTTCTAGCCGAGAGCGCGCCGCGAGGCAAAATGGTAAGCGGGCGCTGACGTGAGCTACTTCTGCATCAACAGCCGCACCAGCTCGGCCTGCCGGCTGACGCCGGTCTTGTCAAAAATCTTCGACAGATGACTGCGCGCCCGGCGTCCTGCCGACGCTGAGCGGCAACAAAGGATTGCGCGGCGCCCAGCCAAGCAGATCGTGCACGCGGGCGGGATCGATGCGCGGCGACAGCAGGCTCGAAAGACCGTTGCCGGGGCGTAGATGCCAAACAGCACGCGACCGCCTACGGCGTCATCGATGCGCTCCATCACGCTCGACCAGCGCCCCTGTTCGACCGCAGCGTCGTAGATCGCCCCCACGAGGTCCAATACGGCGTCCTTCGAAAGCACGCCGGCGCGCATTCCAACCTCCACGAGTTGCAATGCAGCATAGGAGCGCAGTTTCAGAGCGGGAACAAGCAGAGAAAAGCGGCAATCAGGCGTTGTTGCCGCGGAGCCGCAAGACTTTGGCGGTCAGGCCCGTGCGGATCACGACGTCGTCGGATCCACGTTCGACGTCACGTCCGGTGCTTGGAGCCCTTGATCCCTGTCGGGCATCGGATCGGCCTGGGCCTTCAGATCGGCAGCCTTGCTGATCAGCTTGGCGGAAAGCTCAGAATCCGAGGTGGTTCTGGCGAATTTCATCAGCAGGGAGGCCTGCCTGGTGAGATAGGTTTTGCCCAACACGTCGATACGTCCGTCCGATGTAGAATTCCCAACGGACTCATGAGTCCCGGAAGCAGGCATTCGTTCCCGGAACTCTGTATAAAAATGCACAAAGTGAGTTGGTTCCACATCTTTGGGCGAAATAGTTCCTGCAGCCGCCGCCCTGAAAGATCGGAGCCGCCAGATCAGATCCCCAGCGCCTTCAGCGCATGCCCGACGTCGAGGGGCGACGTCACGTGCACGGCCTGCAATCCGCGGGCCCGCGCGCCTTCGATGTTCTCGGCAAGGTCATCGAAGAACACGATCCGGTTTGCCGGTATGCCCATTGCGGCGACGACATGGTCGAAGGCTTCGGCGTCCGGCTTGCGCAGGCCGATGCTGGAGGACAGATACATCTCGCGGAAATGGCCAAGCAAGTCGGCATATTCCTTCGAGAAATGGTCCACATGGGGCCGATTGGTGTTCGAGAACGCATAAAGCGGCATCCGTTTCGCCGCGCGCGGCAGCAGCTCCGCGATCTCGGGCATCTCGCCGGCGAAGATCGCATTCCATCCCTCGAGGAATTGCGCATCCGAAATGCCGATGCCGAGCGAGGCGCGCAACGAGGCGAAATAGTCCTCGTCGCTGAGCTTGCCGACCTCGTGCAGCCGGTAGGCCTCGCTGTCGCGCACATAGCGCGCGACGATGGCTTCGGGCTTGCACCCCGCGTGTTGCGCCCAGCAGGCGATCGCCTTGGAGAAATCGATGTCGAGCACCACGCGCCCGAGGTCGAACAGAAGCGCATCCGCGCCGCCGGGAGAAAGCGAAGTCATTGCGTCAGTACCGGTAAGGCTCGTGGTCGAACAGCGGGAACGCGCTGAACACGCTCGGCGCGTTGGTTGCCGTGGCCGGGTGCAGGCAGGATTTGTTGACCTCGGCGAACGAGGTGGCGCCCAGCAGACCGAGGCAGCGCAGCACCTCGTCCTCCAGTAGTTCCAGCATGCGCGCCACACCAGTTTCGCCGGCGGCGGCCAGCGCCCAGCATTGCAGCCGGCCGATGCCGACGAGGGCGGCGCCGGCGGCGATCGCCTTGACGATATCGGTGCCGCGGCAGATGCCGCCGTCGATCATGATCCGGGCGCGGCCCTTCACGGCGTCGACGATCTCGGGCAGCACATGCATGGCGCCGCGGCCATGGTCGAGCTGGCGTCCGCCGTGGTTGGAGACGTAGATCCACTCGACGCCGTGATCGACCGCGATCTGCGCGTCCTCGGCGGTGGCGATACCCTTGAGGATCAGCGGAATCCTGAACTTGTCCTTGATCATCTTCACGGTCCGCCATTCCAGTCCCTTCTGGAAATCGCCGCCGGTGGCGCGCAGGCGGCTCTCGCGTACATAGCGCTTGGCAATGTCGCGCTCGCGTCGGCTGTAATGGGCGGTGTCGACGGTCAGGCAGAAGGCCGCATAATTGGCCTTCTCGGCGCGGCTGACGACGTCGGCAACGAACGCGTCATCGCCGCGGACATAGAGCTGATACATGCGCAGCGCATCGGGAGCGGCTTCGGCGGTCTTTTCCAGGCCGGGCTCGGAGACGGAGCTGAGCATGTGCGATGCCCCGAAGCTGCCGGCGGCGCGTGCAACGCTCGCCGCGCCGTGCGGGTCGAAGATCTCCAGCGCGCCGACGGGCGCGAGCACCACGGGCAGGCGCATCCTGCGGCCGAACTGCTCGACCGAGCCGTCGACCTTCCGCACGTCACGCAGCACGCGGGGGCGGAAGGCGATCTCGTCCAGTGCCATTCGGTTGCGGCGCATCGTGGTTTCGGTTTCGGCCGCGCCCACGATGTAGTCCCAGGCATTCTGGTTGAGATTGGCGCGGGCCTTTCGGATGAACTCGTGCAGGTTCTGGAACGGCTCGTTGCTGGCGCCGAGTTCGACGTTCCGTTCCGGCCGGAGCGCTTCGTTCATTGTTTCCTCCCGAGAATTTGAAGCCTTATGCCATCGCCTATCCGGTTCGGACCTCCAAAACCATCCTAAAATCGCATAGCTGCGAGGCGTGGCTCGGCGGCCGATTCCCGCTCTCCCGGGGCCGGTCTTCCGAACGTTGCCAAATGTTTAGGTTCAGGGCGAAGGGATTTTTACCGCGTACCCGCCGGCGTGGCAGGCCGGCCTTGAAGAAACCAGAATGATATTGTGAGAACCGGCTTGGATCGCCATTTGCATGGCGGCTGCCAAGCCTCAAAAAGAACCGCTAAGCGAAAAGGCCACCCATTCCATGCGGAAAACCCTGCTGTTCCCCCTGGGCGCGCTCACCGGAGCTTGCCTGACCCTCCTCGTATCCGGTCCGCAGGGCGGGCTGTGGGCGGCACGGGCGGCGGCGGGTACGGATGATGCCTATTCCCAGCTCAACCTGTTCGGGGAAGTGTTCGAGCGGGTGAAGGCGAGCTATGTCGAGAAGCCCGACAATGCCAAGCTGATCGAAGGCGCGATCACGGGCATGGTGACTTCGCTCGACCCGCATTCACGCTACATGAACGCCAAGGCCTGGACCGAGATGCAGGAGACCACCTCCGGCGAATTCGGCGGGCTCGGCATCGAGGTCACGATGGAGGAGGGCCTGGTCAAGGTCGTCTCGCCGATCGACGACACGCCGGCGTCCAAGGCCGGCATCATGTCCGGCGATCTCATCAGCAAGATCGACGGCGACGCGGTGCAGGGCATGACGCTCGAGCAGGCCGTCAACAAGATGAAGGGACCGGTCGATACCCAGACCAAGCTCACCATCTTGCGCAAGGGCGCCGACGCCCCGCTCGATGTCGCGATCAAGCGCGAGATCATCCATGTGCGCCCGGTGCGCTTCCACGTCGAGAACGGCGACATCGGCTACATCCGCATCACCTCCTTCAACGAGCAGACCACCGATGGCCTGAAGAAGGCGATCGCCTCGATCTCCAAGGATGTCCCGCAGGACAAGCTCGTCGGCTACGTCGTGGACCTGCGCAACAATCCGGGCGGCCTGCTCGACCAGGCCGTGTCGGTGTCGAGCGCGTTCTTGCAGCGCGGCGAGGTCGTTTCGACCCGCGGCCGCAATCCCGAGGAGACCCAGCGCTTCACCGCCCATGGCGGCGATCTCATCAAGGGCAAGCCGCTGGTGGTCCTGATCAACGGCGGCTCGGCCTCGGCCTCCGAGATCGTGTCCGGCGCGCTGCATGACCACAAGCGTGCGACCCTGATCGGCACGCGCTCGTTCGGCAAGGGCTCGGTGCAGACCATCATCCCGCTCGGCGCCGGCAACGGCGCGCTGGCGCTGACCACCGCGCGCTACTACACGCCGTCGGGCCGCTCGATCCAGGCCCAGGGCATTGCGCCCGACATCGAGATTCTCCAGGACGTGCCGCCCGAGCTGAAGGGCCGGATGGACACCATGGCGGAGTCGCAGATGCGCGGCCATCTGCAGGCCGCCGACGGCAAGGAGCAGACGGGCTCCCAGTCCTACGTTCCGCCGGAGGAGAAGGACGACAAGGCGCTGCATGCGGCCTTCGACTTCCTGCACGGCGTCACCGTCAATGCGGCGGCCGCGAAGCCGGCTCCGAAGACGACGGTGCCGAACTAGGCTTAGTCGCCCTTGCGCGCTTAAGAGATCGCCCGGGAGTGGATGTCCACTCCCGGGCGAATTCGTTTCAGCCGAGCTGCGCCGGGCGTGCTCTCTTGTGAAGTCTAGCCCGCCTCGCGGCGCCTACCTTCACTGCCGCCACGCTGCGCGAGGCGGCTGCGGTGGAGCGCGAACAGCTCCAGCACCTTGTCGGCCGGCTTTGCGGCGCTGAACAGATAGCCCTGCATTTCGGTGCAGCCGAGCGCGCGCAACAGCCGCTGCTGCTCCTCGGTCTCGACGCCTTCGGCCGTGGTCGCCATGCGGCGAGCGCTGGCGAGATTCACCACGGCCTGCACGATGCTGGCGGAGCCGTCGGGGCCGGCGATGTCGCTGACGAAGCAGCGATCGATCTTGATCTTGTCGAACGGGAAGCGATGCAGATAGCTCAGGGAGGAGTAGCCGGTGCCGAAATCGTCGAGCGCGATGCGGACACCGATGGCGCGAAGCTGGTGCAGGATCGCAAGCGCGGTGTCGTCGTCGCGGATCAGCACGGCCTCGGTGATCTCGAGCTCGAGCCGGCTCGCCGGCAGGTTGGAGGCGGCCAGCGCCGCCATGATCTTCAGCGCGAGGGTGCCGCTCTTGAACTGCACCGGGGAGACGTTGACAGCGAGACGGATGTCGTCGGGCCAGCCGGCCGCGTCGCGGCAGGCGGTCGCCAGCACCCATTCGCCGATCTCGTTGATCAGCCCGGTGTCCTCCGCGATCGGGATGAACTCGGCCGGCGAGACCATGCCGCGTTCGGGATGACGCCAGCGCACCAGCGCCTCGCAACCGGTGATGCGATCGTCCTTGAGGCTCAGGCAGGGCTGGTAAAAGACTTCGAGCCCGCCGACAGCGATGGCCTGGCGAAGATCGATTTCCAGCTGGCGCCGCTGGCGCACCTTGGCGTCCATCTCCGGCTCGAAGAAGCGATAGGTGCGGCGGCCGGCGGATTTGGCGGCGTACATCGCCATGTCCGCATTCTTCAGGAGCTGGTCCAGCGCGGTGCCGTGTCCCGGGGCCAGCGCGATTCCGATGCTGGCATCGGTGGTGAGGTGATGGCCCATGCAGTCGAACGGCGCGCGGATCGAGGCGAACACCCGTGCAACGAGCTCGCTGACCTCGTCCTGCGAGGACACCGCGCTCTGCACGATCGCGAATTCGTCGCCCCCGAGCCGTGCCACGAAGTCGGTCGGGCCTGCGCAGCGGCGGAGGCTCTCGGCTACCGATTTCAACAGCTCGTCACCGACGAGATGGCCGAGTGCGTCGTTGACGCCCTTGAATTCGTCGATATCGATGTAGTGCACCGCGAGCTCTTCGCCGTCCGCTATGGCGGCGAGCTCCGCGCGCAGATGTTCGTGGAACGTGGTGCGGTTCGGCAAATCGGTCAGCGCGTCGTAGTGCGCGAGGTGGGTGATGCGTTCCTCTATGCGGCGGCGTTCGGTGATATCCTCATGGGTCGCGACCCAGCCGCCATCGGCGAGCGGCTCGTTGACGATCTGGATCGAGCGGCCGTCGGCGGTATCGACAACCATGGAGTTGCGGACATGGATGTCGCGCAGCACGAGGGCGACATACTGGTCCACGTTGCCCGTGAACGAGCCGGTTTGCTTGCGGTGCGCGATGATGTCGCGGAAGCTGCAGCCCGGTTTCACGACCTCCGGCGCCAGACCGTACATTTCGATATAGCGCTGGTTGCACACCACGAGCTGCTGCGAGGCGTCGAACAGCAGGAGGCCCTGGGTCATGTTGTTGACGGCGCGGTCGAGGCGCTGCTTCTCCAGCGTCAGCCGCTCCCGTGACATGCGGTGCTGCTCCAGCAGTTTGCGCACGATCGCGATCAGCACGCCGGCGATGGCGAGCGCGGAAGCGCCGGCGATGGAGATCAGGATTCCGATCTGCTCGCGCCAGTCCGTCAGGGCCGCCGCCCGCGTCGTCGTGGCCATCATCAGGATCGGGAAATGGGGCAGGGCACGCGCGGAGATCAGCCGGTCTTCGCCGTCGACGGGACTGACAAATCGGCCGGCAAAGTGATCGAGGCCGAAAACCCTCTGCTGCTCGAACGAGCCGGTCTTGAAGTTTCGCCCCATCAATTCGCTGGAATGGGGATAACGGGCGAGCAGCGTTCCGTCCCGGTGCAGCATCGAGATCGTCGCGCCTTCGCCGAGCACGACGGAGGCGAAGAACTTCTCGAACCCGGCAGGCTCGATGCCGCGTCCGACGACGCCGAGGAATTCGCCGTTCGGTCCGACGATCTTGCGCACGATGAGAATCGTCCATTGGCCGGAGATTCGGCTGTGAAGCGGCTCGATCAGGACGTCGGGCGCCTGAGGATCGTATTTGAACGTACGAAAATAGGCACGATCGGCAACGTTCACTTTCGGTGACGGCCATGTCATGGACGAATTGATCACGTTGCCTTCGTCGTCGATGACGTTGACGCCGCCGATATCAGGCAGCGCTTCGATTTTCGAGCGCAGCATCCGGTGGGTGTCCTGGCCGGCGAGGCGTTTGCGATAGTCGTCTGCATCGGCGACGCCGATGGCCCGCACGTGGTCGACGAAATCCCTCTGGATGACGGCGAAGTCCTGGAGTTGCTGATCGAAATGATGGGCGAGCAGCAGCACGGTGTTCTCCAGCTCGCGGCCGGAGTTGCGCAGCGCGCGTTCACGGAAATTCTGCGCCATCAGCACCGCGCCGACGGCAATCGCCGCGATCAGGAGTGTGCCGCCCACCACGAGCCAGCGGATCGGTCCGCTACGCACGAAGGCGTGGTCAAGCAGGCGACTGCCGTATCCCGTCATCATGTCAATCGTTGCCGCGCACACGTCAGGGTCATCAAGCGAGCCCTGTAACATCCGTCGGTTTACGGGGATGATGTGGAGGTGACGTTAGGAAGTACGGTTAACGCGCCCTGAACCCCGGCACGCAAATGCGCTGGACGCCCATGGCGCACGGACCCCGCAAGCGGTCGCGGTGAGGGAATCGACCGGCACGTCGAAGTGGGAGATCAGGCGCGGTAGTGGCCGGACTTGCCGCCGAGCTTCTCGACGAGGTGGATGCCCTCGATGCGCACGCCGCGTTCCACCGCCTTGATCATGTCGTAGATGGTGAGGCAGGCGACCGAGACGGCCGTCAGTGCCTCCATCTCGACCCCGGTGGGGCCGGTCACCTTGACGCTGGCGCGGACGACGCAACCCGGCAGCTTCGGATCTGGCGCGATGTCGACAGTGACCTTCGACAGCGCCAGGGGATGGCAGAGCGGGATCAGCTCCGAGGTACGTTTCGCCGCCATGATGCCGGCGATGCGCGCGGTGCCGAGCACGTCGCCCTTCTTGGCATTGCCTGAGATGATCAGATCGAGCGTCGCCTGTTCCATGACCACGCGCCCTTCGGCGATGGCGAGCCGCTCGGTCGCGGCCTTGGCCGAGACATCGACCATCCGCGCCTCGCCGGAGGCGCCGATATGGGTGAGGGCAGGGCTCGCCCTCTTCGAAGGCTTGGACTTCGCGGGTTTACGCGCCATGTCAGCGCGTGCCTGTGGCGCGGGGCTTGGTCTCGCGCGCGAGCAGCGTGCGCGTCGCGGCAGTCACGTCGGCTTGCCGCATCAGGCTCTCGCCGACCAGGAAGGTCGACATGCCAACGCGCTCGAGCCGGGCGAGGTCGCCAGGCGTGAAGATGCCGCTCTCGCCGACCATCAGCCGTTCCCGCGGGATCAGCGGCGCCAGCATCTCGCTGGTCGCAAGCGTGGTCTCGAACGTACGCAGATTGCGGTTGTTGACCCCGATCATCGGCGAGCGCAGCTTCAGCGCCCGGTCGAGCTCGGCGCGATCATGGATCTCGATCAGCACGTCCATGCCATAGGCGATCGCGGCGTCTTCGAGGTCCTTGGCGGTCGCATCATCGAGCGCGGCCATGATGATGAGAATGCAGTCGGCGCCATGGGCGCGCGCCTCGACGACCTGATAGGTGTCGAACAGAAAATCCTTGCGCAGAACGGGGAGCGAGGTCGCCGCGCGCGCCGCCACCATGAAGTCGAGATGGCCCTGGAACGAGGGCGTGTCCGTCAGCACCGACAGGCAGGCCGCTCCGCCGGCTTCGTAGGCCTTGGCCAGCAGCGGCGGATCGAAATCGGCGCGGATCAGCCCCTTGGAGGGCGAAGCCTTCTTCACCTCGGCAATCAGGGCGTAGTCGCCATTGGCGTGCTTGGCCCTGATCGCGCGCACGAAGCCCCGGGGCGCGCCTTGCGCCTTGGCTGTCGCTTCGACGGCGGGGAGCGGCTGGGCGCGCTTGGCCGCCGCGATCTCCTCGCGCTTGTAGGCTTCGATCTTGCTCAGGATATCCGACATGACAGGCTCAGCTGTTCGAGACAGCGATCAGATGCTTCAACCGCGCGTTCGCCGCCCCGCTGTCCAGCGATTTCGCGCCGATCGCGACGCCCTCCTTGAGGTCCCTGGCGCGGCCGGCGACAATGAACGCGGCGGCGGCGTTGAGCAGCGCGACGTCGCGATAGGGGCTCGGCTTGCCGTCGAGCACGTTTTGCAGGGCGATCGCATTGGCGTCTGCATCGCCGCCCTTGAGGGCGCCTGGCTCGCAGCGCGACAGGCCGGCGTCCTCGGGCGTCACCTCGAAGCTCCTGATGTCGCCATTGTGGAGTGCCGAGACGAAGGTCGGGCCGGTGAGGGTGATCTCGTCGAGACCATCGGAGCCGTGCACCACCCAGGCGGATTCGGAGCCTAGATTCTTCAGCACCTGCGCCAGCGGCTGCACCCATTGCCGCGAGAACACGCCGACCATCTGCCGCTTGACGCCGGCCGGATTGGACAGGGGGCCGAGCAGGTTGAAGATCGTGCGGGTGGCGAGCTCGACCCGGGTCGGGCCGACGTTCTTCATCGCGGGATGATGAGCCGGCGCGAACATGAAGCCGATGCCGCATTCGCGCACGCAACGCCCGACCTGCTCAGGCCTGAGGTCGATCTTCACCCCGAGCGAGGCCAGCACGTCGGCGGCGCCCGAGCGCGATGACAGCGCGCGGTTGCCGTGCTTGGCGACCGGCAGGCCGGCGCCCGAGACGATGAACGAGGCGCAGGTCGAGACGTTGACCGAGCCGGAGCCGTCGCCGCCGGTGCCGACGATGTCGACGGCATCGGCGGGCGCATCGACGGTGAGCATCTTCGAGCGCATCGCCGTCACCGCGCCGGTGATCTCTTCCACCGTCTCGCCGCGCACGCGCAGCGCCATCAACAGGCCGCCCATCTGCGAGGGCGTGGCCTCGCCGGACATCACCGCGTCGAAGGCGGAAGCGGCTTCCTCACGCGACAGGCTGGCGCCGGTCGCGACTTTTCCAATGATCGATTTCAGGTCGTCCATCGCGTGCTTTCAACCTACTGGTTCGCGCCGGTCACTTGCGCGAAGGCGGCCTGATTAATGGTGGTCCCGATCTCGGTTTCAAGCTTGTTGACGTAGGAGGCGACCTGCTCGTCTATCAGCGACCGGTCGATGCCCTCCTTCAGCTTCTTGACCGCGTCGGAGGCGGTATCGACCGTGGGATCGACGATGTCGGTGACGCGGTAGACGATCACCTCGGTGCCGCCGGTCACGGGCGCCTGTCCGACGCCGTCCTTGGCGGTGCGGAAGGCGGCAGCCACGATGTTCGCGGGCACGCCGGCCGGGGTATCGTCGCGCTTGAAGCTGCTCGCGGTCTCGACCTTCGCGTTGATCGCAGCGGCTTCGTCGGCGAGCTTGCCGCCGGCTTCCAGCTTCTGCACCATCTCGGTCGCCTTGGTCTTGAGCTTGGCGGCGATCTGGTCCTGGCGCCAGCGCGCCTCGACCTGGTCACGGACCTCGTCGAGAGTGCGGTCGCGCGACGGCGTGATGGCGAGCACGTCGTACCACACATAGCCGCCCTTGTAAGAGATCGGGTCGTTGTCGACGCCGACGTCGCTGTTGAAGGCCTGCGAGACCACGTCGAGGCCCTGCGGAATGTTGTCGACGGGCTGCCCGTTCGGTGCGCGCCCGGAGCGGTCGACGGCGTCGATCGTCACGGCGGTGATCCCGAGCTTCTGGGCGGCATCGGCGACGCTCGTGCCGGCGCCGCGCTCGTCCTCCATCTTGTCGCGGAGCTCGCCGACCTTGGTGCGCGCGCGCCCGGCGGCGATCTCGCGCTTGATGGCAGGGGCCAGCGTCGCGTAGTTCGCTTCGGTCCCCGGCTCGATCTTGTCGACCTTGACGATCGAGACGCCAATCGGGCCCTGGATCGGTTGGCTGATTTCGCCAACGGGAAGCGCGAAGGCGGCATTGCCGACCGCGGATTCGAGCGAAGATTTGGTCACGAGCCCAAGATTGACGTCCGAGGGGCTCAGTCCCCGTTCCTTGCCGAGGTCCTCGAAGGAGAGCCCGCCGACCAGGCGCTCCCGCGCCGCCTGCGCCTCGGCTACGTTCGGGAACACGATCTGCTCGATCTGGCGCTTTTCCGGCGTACCGAGCTGGTCCTTGCGCTGGTCGAACAGCTTTTTCGCCTCCTCGTCGGAGACGTCGGTCCACTTCGCGATGTCCTCCGGCGAGATCATTGCGAACACGATCTTGCGGTATTCGGGCGCGCGGAACTGGACCTTGTGGTCCTCGAAATAGGCGGCGAGCGCCTCAGGCGAGGGGGCCTCGATCTGGCCTGCCTGTGCGGCATCCAGTCTGACGAACTCGATCGAGCGCTGCTCGTTCTGGAAACGCGTCGCCACCTCGAGCATGACCTTCGGCGGCTCGAGGCCGGCACCGATCGTGCCGGTGATCTGCCGGCGCAGCGCCACCTTGCGCTGCTCGGCCACGTAACGCTGCTCGGTGTAGCCGAAATTGCGGATCAGGCCCTGGAAACGGTTCGCATCGAACTTGCCGTCGACACCCCTAAAATTCGGGTCGTTCATGATGAGCTGGCGGATCTGGTCGTCGGACTCACCGAGCCCAAGCTGGCGCGCGTTTTCGTCCAGCGCAGCTTCCGCAATCGTCTGCTGCAGCACCTGGCGATCAAGGCCGAACGCACGTGCCTGGTCGGGGGTGAGCGGGCGGCCGAACTGGCGGCCGATCTGCTGGAGCCGGTCGGTGTAGATCTGGCGGAACTCGTTCAGCGAAATCTCGCTGTGGCCGACCTTGGCCAGTGTGGACTGCCCGAAGCCCCGGAAAATGTCGGCGATGCCCCAAATGCCGAAGCTGATGATCAGCACGCCCATCACGACGGCCATGATGGTCTTGCCGACCCAGTTTGATGAGGCCTTGCGCATTCCTCGAAGCATTTGGTCCAACTTGTTTGGCAGGAGGGAACGGGAGCGCGTCTTAATGCAGATTCCGCAAAAGCGCGTCACCAAATTGATATGCCATCATAAAGTGGCGGCTTTCCCCCCGCAACCTCGCCTCAGGCCGCTGCTCCAGGCTGCGTTAATGGGCTCCGGGTCTCTGGAACTGCTGCTGTACCTCTGCTAGCGCATGCACAAACCTCAATTTGCTGGAAACTGACATGACCGATGCCCTCCGACCGCTGATCGCCGGCAACTGGAAAATGAACGGCCTGAAGGCCGCGGCCGCCGAATTCGACGCCATGCTCAATGGTGCGGCAGGGGTATCAGGCAAGGCCGATCTGCTGGTCTGCCCGCCGGCGACCCTGATCGCGGCTTTTGCCGATAAGGCGCGCGGCAAGAAGGTCGCGGTGGGGGCCCAGGATTGCCATCCCAAGGCCTCCGGCGCCCATACCGGTGACATCGCGGCCGAAATGCTGGTTGACGCGGGCGCGACCGCCATCATCGTCGGCCATTCCGAGCGCCGCGCCGACCACGGCGAGGGCGATGCCCTGATCCGGCAGAAGGCGGAGGCCGCCTGGCGGGCGGGGGCGATCGCGATCGTCTGCATCGGCGAGACCCAAGCCCAGCGCGATGCCGGCCAGACCCTGGACATCGTCCGCGGCCAGCTCAGCGGCTCTCTTCCGGACGGCTCGACGGCCGCCAATCTGGTCGTGGCCTATGAGCCGGTCTGGGCGATCGGCACGGGGCTCACCCCCACGGCCAAGGATGTCGAGCAGATTCATGGCTTTATCCGGGAACTCCTGACCTCCAGGTTCAAGGCGGAGGGAGCCAGGATGCGGATCCTCTACGGCGGCTCAGTCAAGCCGTCGAATGCGGCCGAGCTGATGGCGGTGAAGAACGTCAACGGCGCGCTGGTCGGCGGCGCCAGCCTGAAGGCGGCCGATTTCCTTGCCATTGCTCAAGGCTGTCCTAACTAAGGGCTGTCCTAACCAGGGGGCAGCCCCCGGCTAAGCGTAAAGCGCGGACCGCGGGCGATCGGGGGTGGCAATGCCCCTTCCGATCGTGTAACACCGCGCAACTTCAGGAAAACCCGCGAAGCGCGATCGGCCGCCGTCAGGCGCCGCCCGCTTGTGACGGAAGGATACTATGCAGACCGTTGTCATCGTCATCCACCTCATGATCGTTGCCGTCATGATCGGTGCCGTCCTGCTCCAGAAATCGGAAGGTGGCGGCCTCGGCATGGGCGGAGGCGCCGGCTTCATGTCGAGCCGCGGCACTGCGAATCTTCTGTCGCGGACCACCGCGGTTCTCGCTGCCGGTTTCTTCCTGACCAGCCTGTTCCTGTCCTGGTACGCCGGCTACAACCGCGCGCCGTCCTCCATCATCCAGCCGGCGTCGCAGACCCAGCCGGCCGGCGGCGCGCCGATTGCGCCGCCGACCTCGGGCGGTATCCTGGACACGCTGAAGAAGGCGGACGAACAGCAGCAGCAGGCGCCGGCAGCGCCGAGCGGCCCGCAGGTGCCTCGCTCGCAATAAAGCAGGGGGGCCATGCAGGGCGGCGGCTACCGTCCTGCATCAACAATCCCCATCAAGGCACTGTCACCACTCTTTGTTTTGGCTCACCCACAGGCCCGCAGATTCTTCGGGGCGGAATACGAATCGCTTTGGCGAATCGGGTTTTGGGGATTAGAGGTTAAGTCCCATGGCGCGGTACATATTCATCACCGGCGGCGTGGTTTCTTCGCTCGGCAAGGGTCTGGCTTCAGCGGCACTCGGTGCCCTGCTGCAGGCCCGGGGCTACAAGGTCCGCCTCCGCAAGCTCGACCCCTATCTCAACCTCGATCCCGGAACGATGTCGCCGTATCAGCACGGCGAAGTGTTCGTGACCGATGACGGCGCGGAGACCGATCTCGATCTCGGTCACTACGAGCGCTTCACCGGGCGCCCTGCGACGAAGCAGGACAACATCACCACCGGGCGAATCTACCAGGACATCATCACCAAGGAACGCCGCGGCGATTATCTCGGCGCGACCATCCAGGTGGTGCCGCACGTCACCAACGCGATCAAGGAATTCGTCCTCTCCGGCAACGACGATTACGACTTCGTGCTGGTCGAGATCGGCGGCACCGTCGGCGACATCGAAGGCCTGCCGTTCTTCGAGGCGATCCGCCAGCTCAAAAACGAGCTGCCGCGCGATCACGCGGTCTACATCCATCTCACGCTGTTGCCCTACATTCCGAGCGCCGGCGAGCTCAAGACCAAGCCGACGCAGCATTCGGTCAAGGAGCTGCGCTCGATCGGCATCCAGCCCGACATCCTGCTCTGCCGTACCGATCGCGAAATTCCGAAGGAGGAGCGGCGCAAGCTGGGGCTGTTCTGCAACGTGCGCGAAAGCGCCGTGATCGAGGCGCGCGACGTCGACAACATCTACGCGGTGCCCGAAGCCTATCACAACGCCGGCCTCGACGACGAGGTGCTTGCCGCCTTCGGCATCGGCTCGCGCATTCCGCCGGCGCTGCAGAGCTGGCAGCAGATCAACGAGCGCGTCCGCAACCCCGAAGGCAACGTCACCATCGCCATCGTTGGCAAGTACACCGGCATGAAGGATGCGTACAAGTCGCTGATCGAGGCGCTTTCGCATGGCGGCATCGCCAACAAGGTGAAGGTCAATCTCGACTGGATCGAAAGCGAGATCTTCGAGAAGGAAGATCCGGCGCCGTTCCTCGAGCATGTCAACGGCATCCTGGTGCCCGGCGGCTTCGGCCAGCGCGGGGCGGAAGGCAAGATCAAGGCGGCGCAGTTCGCGCGCGAGCGCGACGTGCCGTATTTCGGCATTTGCTTCGGGATGCAGATGGCCGTCATCGAGGCCGCGCGAAACCTCGTCGGAATCGAGGAGGCCAACTCGACCGAGTTCGGCCCGACCAAGGAGCCTCTCGTCGGCCTGATGACGGAATGGCTGCGCGGCAACGAGCTCGAAAAGCGCTCGCAGGCCGGCGATCTTGGCGGCACGATGCGGCTTGGTGCTTATCCTGCGGCGCTGACGCGCGGCAGCCGCGTCTCGGAAGTCTATGGCGGCGCGACCGAGATTTCCGAGCGCCACCGCCATCGCTACGAGGTCAACACCGCCTATAAGGATCGCCTCGAGCAGCACGGCCTGAAGTTCTCCGGCCTCTCGCCCGACGGCGTGCTGCCTGAGATCGTCGAATACGAAGATCACCCCTGGTTCATCGGCGTCCAGTTCCATCCCGAGCTGAAGTCGCGGCCGTTCGAACCGCACCCGTTGTTCGCTTCGTTCATCGAGGCGGCGGCGAAGCAGAGCCGGCTGGTCTAACAATCCGCGTCCGCTGCAACAGGCATTGACGCTTTCGGCGCCAGTGATCCGGCAATCAGCGTCATCTGCGGCCGCCGCGTCAACTTGTAGACGGCGGCCGGCGGCACGTTCAGGAAGGCGCGATCGACCAGCGTGGCGCGTAGTCCCAGACGGTCGAGCACCGGCCGCGGGATCGGGCAGCTCATGCCATAGGTGAACTGGTAGAAGGCGCCGCCGGGGCGAACGTAGCCGAATGCGCCGCTGAGGATGGATACGACCTTGCGCGTCGACATGTTGAGCAGTGGCAAGCCGCTCACGACCGCGCCGACGGGCGCGCCGATATAGAGCCGCTCCGTTGCCAGCCGCGCCGCGTCCATCCACAGCACGCGCGCGCCGGGAAAGCGCATCTGCAGGAGCTTCATGAAATCCGATCCGTACTCGATCAGCGTGAGGTCCTGGGGCCTCACGCCGCGTTTCAGCAGCTTGTAGGTGAACGCGCCGGTCCCGGGGCCGAGCTCGAGGATCGGGCCAGTCTTCTCGCTGATCTCGCGGGTGATGAGATCGGCGAGCGCCGCACCCGATGGGGCGATGGCGCCGACCCGGCGCGGCGAAGACATCCAGGACACGAAGAAGGATAGGAAATCGTTGGGCATGCGCACTCCGGCATCTCGATTGCACCTCTGGGGGATCAGAGGTGATACGGATGCACTGTCGCCGGAGTGCATTGCGGCGGCATTGCGCAATGAGCGGCGAAAACGGATTGAATCAATTCTGCCGAATTGCCGGCAGCGTCATTCTGAAGCAGGTGCCGCCGTCGGCGCTGTCGGTGACCGCAACCTGGCCGCCATGCAGGACCACGATCTCGCGCACCATGTTGAGACCGAGGCCGGCGCCGCGATCGAGTGGCGACAGCCGATAGAACGGCTCGAAGATCTGCTCGCGTTGATCGGCGGGAATGCCGGCACCTTCGTCGGTGACCTCGATGCAGGCGGCCTTGCTCACGCGAATTCCGATCGTGCCGCGGCGAGGGCCATGCTGGATCGCGTTCTGCACGAGATTGGTCAGCGCGCGTTCCAGCGCCGCTGCATCGCCGCTCGTCTCGACCGGCGTTGCCGGCGCATCGAGCGCCAGCTCGTAACCGGCGGCAATCGCCAGCGGCGCGAGATCGGCGGCCGCGCTCTGAGCGATCGCGACGAGGTCGACGCGTGCAAAGGGAGAGCCGCAGCGGTCGAGCCGCTGGATGTCGAGTAATTGCTCGGCGAGCGTCGCCAGTCGTGCGGCATCCTCCAGCAGCCGGGTCTTGTCCGGTCCCGGAGCGAGTGATTCCAGCCGCGTGTTCAGGATCGCGATCGGCGTGCGCAATTCGTGCGCGGCATCCGCGACGAAACGCTTGTGCCTGAGATAGCCCTGGTCGAGCCGCGCCAGCGCGTCGTTGACGGCGGTGACCAGCGGCACGACTTCCAGCGGAACTTGCTCTACCGACAGCCGCGCGCCGCGCTGATGGATGTCGATGCGGCGCGCCTGGTCCGCGGTCGCATCCACCCCCCGGAAGGCACGCTGCACGATCATCGGCGTCGCGATGAAGGTCGCCGTTGCCATCACGAGCAGGCCGGGCAGGGCGATGCCGAGAAACGCCAGCGAGGTCATGAGCAGCGCCTTGCCGCCGGTGAGCCGTCCCTGCGTCGCCGTGATCATCTGCACATTGCCGGCATCGGTATCGACGCGCTTCAGCCGCGCCGGCGGCTTGCGCGGGTCGTCCTCGAACATTTGCCAGCCGAGCCGCGCCTGGCTGATCTGGTCGAGGCCGCCGCCGATCGCAGCGAATTCGGCCGGTACGGCGCCCTCTTTGAGCGACTGCCCTTGGCGATCCCGGACCAGGAACCACAGGTCCGGCGTCTCGGTACGCAATTGCTTCAGGTCGGGCGTCGACCGCAAGGTCAGGTCGCCTCTTGCGTCGCGCGCAAGCGCGTGCTGCACGACATCGATCACGCGGTCCTCGTCGCGCTCCGCCAGCACGAAGCCTGAGGCGCAGAGTGCACCGACGACCACGACGACCAGCGCGACCAGCACCGCGGCCTGCAGCGCGAGCAGACGCCAGCTCAATCGCGAGCGCAGGCAATAGGGATCGTCGTGCGTGCTCATGTCAGCTTCTTCAGGAGATAGCCGACGCCGCGAATACCGTGGATCTCGACGCCTGCATCGGCATCAGCGAGCTTGCGACGCAGCCGCGAGACGTGCGTGTCCAGTGCGTTGGACTGGATCTCGTCATCGAAATTGTAGACGGCCTCTTCCAGCGCCGAACGCAGCACCGTACGGCCCATGCGCCGGATCAGGGCTTCGAGCACCAGCAGTTCGCGACGCGGCAGCTCGAACGGCTGGCCATCGATGCTGGCCTCGCGGTGACTGAGGTCGAAGGCAATGCGGCCGGCGCGGACGATGTCTGGGGACAGGCCCGCGGGCCGCCGCAGTACCGCACGCAGCCGTGCCAGCAGCTCCTCGACCGCGAACGGCTTGGCCAGATAGTCGTCGGCGCCGCCATCGAGTCCGGCAATGCGGTCGGCGAGCTCGCCGCGCGCGGTCAGGACGATGATCGGCACGCCGTCGGCGCGGGCCCGCAACTTCGGGATCAGCGTGAGGCCGTCGCCGTCGGGAAGCTGACGGTCGAGCAGGACGGCGGAATGGACGTCGGCGGAGATTGCTTCTTCCGCGTCGACAAGCGTGGGGGCGTGATCCACCACCATGTCGTAGCGCTTGAGCGCCGAGGCCAGTGCACCGGCCATCTCCGCCTCATCCTCGACGAGCAAAATCCGCATGATCCAGCACCTGAGCCGCAACTGAACCTTTCTAGCGGCCCGATCATTGTGGCAGCATTGCGGGAACCTGGATGCGGCGCGTTGCCCGGGGCCCTCCAGCCATGCGCGAAACGCCACCGGGGGCGGCCGGCAGGGCTCAAGACAGCATCATGGCGGAGTAGTTATAACGGCCGAACCTGTTCAGGGAGGAAACAAGAATGATCTACGAAATGCGCCAGTATCGTTGCGTGCCTGGCCGTCTGCCGGCGCTGCTGAAGCGCTTCGAGACCGCCACGCTGAAGATCTGGGAGAAGCACGGCATCAAGCAGGCCGGGTTCTTCACCACTGTGATCGGTGAATCGAACCAGGAGCTGACCTATTTTCTGGCTTGGGAGTCGCTTGCCGATCGCGAGGCGAAGTGGGGCAAGTTCGTGACCGACCCGGACTGGGCGAAAGCACGCACCGAGAGCGAGGCCGACGGCCAGATCGTCGCCAACATCGTCAGCCAGATTCTGGCTCCGACGGCTTTCTCGTCGGTCAAGTAGCAGCATTCCGGTATGGGTTGCGGCGGGGACATCTCGCGCAACCCTGATATTCTGGCCGTCAAGGCCGAATAGGGTTGATCGGCCCCTCATCACCGCTATGGTCGCGGCGAAACGAGGGAATTGGCCTTTGAGCTCTTCATCATCCGCAGCCCCAATCGTCACCGTCGGTTCGGTCAAGTTCGGCAATGATCTTCCGATCTCGATCATTGCCGGGCCATGCCAGCTCGAAAGCCGTCAGCACGCGCTGGAGGTGGCCTCCGCGCTGAAGGAGATCGCCGCGCGGCTGAAGATCGGCCTCGTCTACAAGACCTCGTTCGACAAGGCCAACCGCACCAGCGCGTCGGCGGCGCGCGGTCTCGGGCTCGCGCAGTCGCTGCCGATCTTCGCCGAGATCCGATCCTCGCTGGGCCTGCCTGTTCTGACCGACGTACACGATGCCGCGCAATGCGCCGAGGTGGCGCAAGTCGTCGACGTCCTGCAGATCCCGGCCTTCCTGTGCCGGCAGACCGATCTGCTGCTGGCCGCGGCCGCAACCGGCAAGGTCGTCAACGTCAAGAAGGGCCAGTTTCTCGCCCCCTGGGACATGGCGAATGTCGCCGCCAAGATCACCAGCGCGGGCAATCCGAACGTGCTCGTCACCGAGCGCGGCGTCTCGTTCGGCTACAACACGCTGGTTTCCGACATGCGCGCGCTGCCGATCATGGCGCGCACGACACGCGCGCCCGTGATCTTCGATGCCACCCATTCGGTGCAACAGCCGGGCGGGCAGGGCGCTTCCTCCGGTGGCGAGCGCGAATTCGTCCCGGTGCTGGCCCGCGCGGCCGTCGCCGTCGGCGTTGCCGGCGTGTTCATCGAGACGCACCCCGATCCGGATCGCGCGCCGTCCGACGGGCCCAACATGGTGCCGCTGCGCGAATTCGAAGAGCTGATCCGCACGCTGATGGCGTTCGACACAGTGACCAAAAGCATCACGCGCTGATGCACCAGCCTGTGACCAGGCCGTCCCAAGAGCAGAAGTTTCCGCCGGCGATCAACATCATCGCGCTCGCCGGATTCTCGGCGGCGTTGTCGACGCGGGCGCTCGATCCCGTGCTGCCGCATGTCGCCGAGGATTTTTCGATCAGCATCGCCACGGCTGCGAGCATAGCGGCCGGCTTTGCCCTGATCTATGCGCTCGTGCAGCCGGCGATCGGTGCCGCCGCCGATCTGTTCGGCAAGGCCCGCTTGATGACGCTGTGCCTCGCGCTGCTCGGCGTCGCCTGCATTCTCGGCGCGCTCGCGAGCACGTTCTCGGCGCTGTTCGCGACCCGCATCCTGGCCGGCATTGCCTCCGGCGGCGTGTTTCCGGTCGCGCTCGGTCTCACCGCCGACCTCGTTGCACCGGCCAAGCGACAGGTCGCGATCGGGCGGACCATGGCGGGCTCGATGACCGGCAATCTGCTCGGCGCGTCCGCGAGCGGCATCATCGGCGATTTCATCGGCTGGCGCGGCGTGCTCGTGATCCTTGGCGCGCTCGGCCTGATTGCGGCCGTCGCGGTCGCTGCGGGCTTTCGCGGCGCCGCGCTGACGCCGCCGCCGAAGACGGACCTGAAGACCTTGCGGCAGGGCTACCGCACCATCTTCGCCAATCCCAACACGCGCTATTGCTACTCGGCCGTGTTCGTCGAGGGCTGCTGCGTGTTCGGCCTGTTTCCATTCATTGCCGCGTTTCTGTTCGATCTCGGCGAGAAATCGCTGTCGATCGCGGGCATCGTGATCGCGGGCTTTGCGGTCGGCGGCTTGCTCTACACCTTCACCGTGTCGCGCATGCTGCCGCGGCTCGGCGTCAAGGGGATGATGATCGCCGGCGGCGGCATCGTGGCGCTGCAGCTCGCGCTGTTGGCCTTCGGTCCGGGCTGGAAGCTGCAATTCCTCAGCCTGCTGGCGATGGGCTGGGGCTTCTACATGATCCATGGCTGCTTGCAGGTGTTTGCCAGCGAGCTGTCGATCGGGGCGCGGGCGACGGCGATGTCGCTGCACTCGTTCTTCTTCTTCATGGGGCAAACGGTGGGACCACTGGCCTATGGCCTTGGCCTCCAGCATGGCGGCAAGGTGCCGACGATGCTCGCGAGCGCGGCGATCATGACGGTGCTGGGCCTTGTTTGCGCGCAATTCCTCAAGTCGCGTGCACCGTCCGACGCGCAGGTTTAACCGCGCAACCGAAACATTGCCTTACTGCGGTCCCTCAGCCCCGGCCGCGATACGGCGCGACGCCTTGCTCGGGCACCCACAGACCCTTCGGCACGCGGCCGGTCTGCCAGAACACGTCGATCGGGATGCCGCCGCGTGGATACCAGTAGCCGCCGATGCGCAACCATTTCGGCTTGATCTCGCCTGCAATGCGCTTGCCGATCATCACGGTGCAGTCCTCATGGAAGGCGCCGTGGTTGCGGAAGCTCGCGATGTAGAGCTTGAGCGATTTCGACTCCAGAAGCCATTCTCCGGGCGCGTAGTCGATCATCAGATGGGCGAAATCGGGTTGTCCCGTCACCGGGCAGAGCGAGGTGAATTCCGGCACGGTGAAACGGACCAGATAATAGGTTCCCGCTTGCGGATTCGGCACCCGGTCGAGCTTCGCCTTCTCGGGCGCATCGGGCCATTCCACGGCACGGCCGAGCTGCAAGGACGCCTGGTTGGCAGGTGAGTTATTCGATTTGCTGGACTTTTTCGACATGAGGCCGCCTCCGAATGGCCCTCTTAGCCAATCAAGGCACGGCCGTCACCCGGCCTTTTCCGCTTCGATGCATTGCGGTAGAAGCACCGCCAACTGCCCCACCTTATGTTCTCCGAAAAGAGGCCCCCATGACCGCCATCATCGACATCATCGGACGCGAAATTCTCGATAGCCGCGGCAACCCCACGGTCGAGGTCGATGTCGTGCTGGAAGATGGTGCGCTTGGCCGTGCCGCGGTGCCGTCGGGCGCCTCCACCGGTGCCCATGAGGCGGTCGAGCTGCGCGACGGCGACAAGGCCCGTTATCTCGGCAAGGGCGTCACCAAGGCGGTCGGCGCCGTCAACGGCGAGATCTTCGAGGCGCTGAGCGGCCTCGATGTCGAGCAGCAGGCCCAGATCGACCAGATCATGATCGACCTCGACGGCACGCCGAACAAGAGCCGTCTCGGCGCCAACGCCATTCTCGGCGTGTCGCTGGCCTGCGCCAAGGCGGCCGCGAACTCGCTCGACATGCCGCTCTATCGCTATGTCGGCGGCACTTCGGCGCGGCTGTTGCCGGTGCCGATGATGAACATCATCAATGGCGGCGTGCATGCCGACAACCCGATCGACTTCCAGGAGTTCATGATCCTTCCCGTCGGCGCGTCCTCCTTCGCCGAGGGCCTGCGCTATGGCGCGGAAGTGTTCCACACGCTGAAATCGGAGCTGAAGAAGGCCGGCCACAACACCAATGTCGGCGACGAGGGCGGTTTTGCCCCGAACCTGCCGTCGGCGGATGCCGCGCTCGAATTCGTCATGAATGCGATCGGCAAGGCCGGCTTCAAGGCCGGGACCGACATCGTGCTCGGCCTCGACTGCGCCTCGACCGAGTTCTTCAAGGACGGCAAGTACGTCTATGAAGGTGAAGGCAAGACCCGTTCGATCTCCGAGCAGGCCAAGTATCTCGCCGACCTCGTCTCGCGCTATCCGATCGTCACCATCGAGGACGGCATGTCGGAGGACGACATGGACGGCTGGAAGGAGCTCACCGACCTGATCGGCAGGAAGTGTCAGCTGGTCGGCGACGACCTCTTCGTCACCAACGTCAAGCGTCTCGCCGAAGGCATCAAGGCCGGCCGCGCCAACTCGATCCTGATCAAGGTCAACCAGATCGGTACGCTGACCGAGACGCTGGCCGCCGTCGAGATGGCCCACAAGGCCGGCTACACTTCCGTCATGTCGCATCGCTCGGGCGAGACCGAGGATTCCACCATCGCCGACCTTGCGGTCGCGACGAACTGCGGTCAGATCAAGACCGGCTCCCTTGCGCGGTCCGATCGCACCGCCAAATACAACCAGCTCCTGCGCATCGAGCAGCAGCTCGGCAAGCAGGCGCTCTACGGCGGCAAGGCGGCACTGAAGGCGCTGGCATAAGCCGGCGCCTCACGACCACAGGGGAGGATCGACATGAGCGACGGCAAGACCGGACTGCAATTGCGTTCGCTGATCAAGACGAGCGGAGAGCTCGAGATCTCGCTTGTCGACGTGCCGACCCCCGAGCCCGCGGAGGACGAGGTCGTCGTCCGCATCGAGGCGGCGCCGATCAACCCGTCCGACCTCGGCCTGCTGGTCGGCGCGGCCGACATGAGCACGGCCAAGGCATCCGGCACCAAGGAAGCGCCCGTCATCACCGCGAAGGTGCCCGAGGGGGCGATGCGCGCGATGGCGGCGCGGCTCGACCAGTCCCTGCCTGTCGGTAACGAGGGCGCGGGCGTCGTCATCAGGACCGGCTCGTCCGAGGCGGCGAAGGCGCTGATGGGCAAGACCGTCGCGATGATCGGCGGCGCCATGTACGCGCAGTACCGCACGCTCAAGGCGCGGGACTGCCAGCCCTTGCCCGAAGGCACCACGGCAGCCGAAGGCGCATCCTGGTTCGTCAATCCGCTCACTGCGCTCGGCATGACCGAGACGATGCGGCGCGAAGGCCACAAGGCGCTGGTGCACACCGCCGCGGCGTCCAATCTCGGCCAGATGCTCAACAAGATCTGCATCAAGGACGGCATCCCGCTCGTCAACATCGTGCGCAGCAAGGACCAGGCGGAGATCCTGAAGAAGATCGGCGCGAAATACGTCGTCGATTCCAGCGCGCCTGGCTTCCTCGACGATCTCACCAATGCGCTGGTCGAGACCGGCGCCACCATCGCCTTCGATGCCATCGGCGGCGGCAAGCTCGCCGGCGACATCCTCAACTGCATGGAGATCGCGATCAACAAGACCGCGAAGGAATACAGCCGCTACGGCTCCAGCGTGCACAAGCAGGTCTATGTCTACGGCGCGCTCGATATCCGTCCCATCGAACTGCCACGCGGCTTCGGCATGGCCTGGGGCGTCGGCGGCTGGCTGCTCACTCCCTTCCTGCAGAAGATCGGACCTGCCGATATCGGGCGGCTGCGTCAGCGCGTCGTGAGCGAATTGAAGACCACTTTCGCCAGCCACTACACCAAGGTGGTGTCGCTCCAGGAGGCACTCGATCCCGCCAACATCGCGGTGTACGCCAAACGTGCCACCGGCGAAAAATTCCTCATCAACCCAAATAAATTGTCGTGATCAGTTAGCGCAGGTCAGCCAAAACAGGTCTTGCCTTCTGAGCAAAGCGGCCGATTATTCCGCCGCCGTCGAAAGCGGAAAAACCGCAACGCGCTCAGAAGGGGACCTCTCCATGACCGATCTCAATCGTCGTCACCTGCTTGCAGGCGCCGCCGCCATCGGTGCCGCCGCCGTCACCGGATTGCGACCAAGCGCAATCAATGCCGCAGTGCCGCAAGCCGGCGCGCAGGCGCCGGGCTTCTATCGCTACAAGGTCGGCAGCTTCGAGTGCACCTCGATCAATGACGGTGCGCGCAGCTTCCCGATGCCGGACAAGTTCGTCGTCAACGTTCCGAAAGAGGAGGCGCTCGCCGCCGCTGACGCCGCCTACATGCCCAAGGGCATGGTCACGGTGCCGTTCAATCCGCAGCTGATCAACACCGGCTCCAAGCTCGTGCTGATCGACGCCGGCAACGGCGTCGCCAACCTTGAACCCAGCAAGGGCGCGGTGGGCCGCACCCTGCAAAACCTGCAGGCCGCCGGCGTCGACCCGAAGAGCATCGACGTCGTGCTGCTGTCGCATCTGCATCCGGACCACACCAACGGCATCCGTCTGGCGGACGGCTCGATGGCGTTCCCGAATGCCGAAATCATGGTGCCGGTGAAGGATTGGGAGTTCTGGGCCAGCGAGGAGAACGCGGGCAAGGCCTCCAGCGACATGATGAAGAACTACTTCGCCAACGTGAAGAAGACCTTCGCCGGCATCGAGTCCAAGGTGACGAAGTACGAATGGGGCAAGGAGGTCGTGTCAGGCATCACCTCGATCGCGACACCAGGCCATACGCCCGGTCACACCTCGTTCGCAGTCGCCTCGGGCGACAAGAAGGTGCTGATCCAGTCCGACGTCACCAACATTCCGGAGCTGTTCCTGCGCAATCCGGACTGGCACGTGGCCTTCGACACCGATGGCGCGCTCGCGCAGCAGACCCGCCACAAATTCTACGACATGGCGGCGGCCGAGAAGGCGACCGTGGTCGGCTTCCATTTCACCTTCCCCTCGGTCGGCCATGTCGAGAAGGACGGCGCCAGATATCGTCTGATCCCGTCGGCCTGGAATCCGACAATCTGATCCAGGTTATGTAGTCTTACGAAAGATCGGGCCGCCGCTTGGCGGTCCGATTGTTTTGGGCGACCATCTGCTTTCGAGAAACTCAGCGTTTCCAAATCGCGCCGGTTCATGCACTTGCATCCATTGCCCCGGATGGCTTAAGTGCCGTCGGCACTTCTCCCTCAAGGTTTCAAGGACATCCCATGGCCTACAATATCGTCGTGATCGCCGGCAGCCTGCGCAAGGACAGCTTCTCGCTGAAGATCGCCAACGCGCTTGCCAAGCTGGCGCCCAGCTCTCTCAAGCTCGAGGTCATCACACCGGCGGGGATCTCCTTCTTCAACCAGGATCTCGAGGGTGCGCCGCCCGCCGACTGGCTGGCGTTCCGCGAGAAGCTGCAGGCGTCGAACGGGGTCCTGTTCGTCACGCCCGAATACAACCGCTCGATTCCGGGTGTCCTTAAGAACGCGATCGACGTCGCTTCCCGCCCTTACGGCAAGAGCTCTTTTCTGGGCAAACCGGTCGGCATCATCTCCAACTCACCGGGGCCGCTCGGCGGCGTCAGCGCGGCCAAGCATCTCCAGAATATCCTGCCCGGCATTTCCGGCCCGCTTCTCCAGCAGCCGGAAATCTACCTGAACGGGGTCGGCGATGCCTTCGATGCCGAGGGCAACCTGACCAAGGACTCGCTGAAGACGGTGCTTCAGCAGTACATTGACGCCTTTGCGGCGCACGTCGCCAAGCATCACGGCTGAGCCGCTCACTCCGTCATTCCGGGGCGATGCGAAGCATCGAGCCCGGAATCCATTTCCCGACGGAGGTTGTGGTCTGATGGATTCCGGGTTCGCGCTACGCGCGCCCCGGAACGACAGCGAGTTGGATGGGCGGTTAGCACTCCCTTAACCAAGTTGGCCCATCTTGCCAAAATGGTCTCGCGCGCCCGCCTCAAATCGATCCTGACCGGCCTTGCCCTCTATGCGATGGCGGCCGCCATCGTCGGCTATTTCGGCGTCAACGCCTATACCGGCAAATACGGCCTCAACGCCCGCCAGGAGCTCGACCAGGAGATCATCGCGCTCACCAGCGAGCTCGCCCAGCTCAAGCGCGAGCGCGCCCGCAGTGAGCAGCGCGTCTCACTGCTGCGCACCGAAAAGATCGACCCCGACATGCTCGACGAGCGGGCCCGGTTTCAGCTCGACTACGTCAACCCGCACGATCTCGTCCGGATGATCCCGCAGAACTAACGCGTCCGCGCCGTTCCAATCCCGATCAGGCCGCCACCTATTCCGAAGGTCGTAGGTCCGCGGCCGGATCCCGCCTTGACGGCTATGCGGCGCGGGGAGCATTGCTTTTCCCAGCGCGATGCCGCCGAGGGTTGACGGAGATCAATCGGGTTGTGCGAGCGCCGACTACACTGCTTCCCGGAGGAAACGGTGATGGATGGGTCAATGCCCCGGCATCACGCGGCTCGTGTCGAGGCCGCTATTGCATCAGGCCAGGCGGCTCGGTCCGCGCTCGTGGCCTCGTGGCGCCGTTCCTCCCGACTGCACCATCTCGATCCCGCCGGCCGCAGTGAGCCGCTGCGGCTGAGCGACATCGAACTGCGACAGGCGCGCGAGCGCATCGCGCCGCTGCTGGCCGCCGCGCAAGGTGCAATGGACCGGCTGTATCAGGCGGTCGGCGCGAGCGGTTGCTGCGTCCTGCTTGCCGACGGCGAGGGGGTTCCCGTCGACCGCCGCGGCACGCCGGCCGACGACACGACATTTCAGTCCTGGGGCCTGTGGACCGGCGCGCTCTGGAGCGAGGAGCACGAGGGCACCAACGGCATCGGCACCTGCGTCGTCGAGCAGCGGCCGCTGACGATCGATCGCGATCAGCACTTCTTCACCCGCAATACGCTGCTGAGCTGCACGGCCGTTCCGACCTACGACCATGAGGCGGCCTTTGCCGGCGTGCTCGACGTCTCCTCCTGCCGCGCCGATCGCACCGATGCCTTCTCCAGCCTGATCGCGCTGGCGGCCGGAGAAGCCGCCAGGCGCATCGAGGCCGACCTGTTTCGCCGCGCCTTTGCGCATGCCCGCATCGTGCTCACGCCAGGTCCGGACGGCCAGTCAATCGGTCTCGTTGCGGTCGATGGGGATGATCTCGTGATCGGGGCCACCCGGTCCGCGAGGGCAAGTCTCGGGATTGCGCCGGGCCGGCCGATGCAGCCGGTGCCCGCAGCCGACCTGCTTGGCGGCGAACCCGGGCATGACCATCTCGATGGCGGTCAGCGCGCGGTGTTGCAGCGTGCGCTGCTGCGCGCCGGCGGCAACGTGTCGGCCGCCGCCAAGGCTCTCGGCGTCAGCCGGGCCACGCTGCACCGGAAGCTGAAACGGTTCGAGCTGAAGCACTGACCTTCATCCGTCATTGCGAGGAGCCCGTGACAAAATTGCGAAGCAATTTTGCACTGGCGACGAAGCAATCCAGACTGTCCCGAGGAGGGATTCTGGATTGCTTCGCGGAGCCTGTCTTCGGGCCGCGCTTTGCGCGGACCCGGTGGCTCGGATGACGGCTCGGAAAGCGGAGTCTGTCACCCACGACTGTCGCAGTTCTGCGACAGGTCCGCTCCGTCATCGCGTCCGCCCGGGCTGACAGAAATCACCTCCCGCGGGATCGTTGCCGCAAGTCGCGACCACGCGACGAATTTGCGCAAACAGCAACATCGGGAGTGAACATGAACAAGGTTGAATTCCTCAATCTCACGAAGAATCCGTTCGCCGCAAGCTATGACAACTTCATTGGCGGCAAATGGGTGGCGCCGCGCGCGGGCAAGTACTTCGACAACGCATCGCCCGTGACCGGGCAGGTCGTCTGCAAGATCGCCCGCTCCGACGCGCAGGACGTCGAAGCTGCGCTCGACGCTGCGCATGCGGCCAAGGACGCCTGGGGACGCACCAGCGTCGTCGAACGCGCGATCATCCTCAACAGGATCGCCGATCGCATGGAAGAGAATCTCGAGCAGCTCGCCATCGCCGAGACCTGGGACAACGGCAAGCCCATCCGTGAGACCCGCGCCGCCGACCTGCCGCTGGCGATCGACCATTTCCGCTATTTCGCCGGCGCCATTCGCGGGCAGGAAGGCAATCTCTCCGAGATCGATCAGGACACCGTCGCCTATCATTTCCATGAGCCGCTCGGCGTCGTGGGCCAGATCATCCCCTGGAACTTCCCGCTGTTGATGGCCTGCTGGAAGCTTGCGCCCGCGATCGCCGCCGGAAATTGCGTTGTGCTCAAGCCCGCCGAGCAGACGCCGGCTTCGATCCTGGTCTGGGCCGAGCTGGTCGGCGACCTCTTGCCGCCAGGCGTGATCAACATCGTCAACGGCTTTGGCCTCGAGGCCGGCAAGCCGCTCGCCTCCAGCCCCCGCATCTCCAAGATCGCCTTCACCGGCGAGACCACGACCGGCCGGCTGATCATGCAATATGCCAGCCAGAATCTGATCCCGGTCACCCTCGAACTCGGCGGCAAGTCGCCGAACATCTTCTTCAAGGACGTGATGGCCGAGGACGACGATTTCCTGGACAAGGCGATCGAAGGCTTCGTCATGTTCGCCCTCAACCAGGGCGAGGTCTGCACCTGTCCGAGCCGGGCGCTGGTGCACGAGTCCATCTACGACCGCTTCATGGAGCGTGCGCTCAAGCGTGTCGCCGCGATCGTCCAGGGCGACCCGCGCGATGCCGCGACCATGATCGGTGCACAGGCCTCCAGCGAGCAGTTGGAGAAAATTCTTTCCTATATCGACATCGGAAAGCAAGAAGGTGCCAAGGTTCTGGCCGGCGGCGCGCGTGCGAACCTGTCCGGCGATCTCGCCGGCGGCTTCTACATCCAGCCGACGGTGTTCCACGGCAACAACAAGATGAGGATCTTCCAGGAGGAGATCTTCGGACCCGTCGTGTCGGTCACGACCTTCAAGACCGACGAGGAGGCGCTGTCGATCGCCAACGACACGCTTTACGGTCTCGGCGCCGGCATCTGGAGCCGTGACGCCAACCGCTGCTACCGCTTCGGCCGGGCCATCCAGGCGGGCCGCGTGTGGACCAACTGCTATCACGCCTATCCCGCGCACGCGGCGTTCGGCGGCTACAAGCAGTCGGGCATCGGCCGCGAGACCCACAAGATGATGCTCGATCACTATCAGCAGACCAAGAACCTCCTGGTCAGCTACAGCCCGAAGAAGCTCGGCTTCTTCTGATCGGGCAGTCCGGGCAGGGCAGCGCAATCCTCCCTTTGCGCTGCCCTGTGCCGGTGAGATGGCAGCCATGAACGACAAGGTCAGCGCCACCGAGGCTGCGCTCGAGCTTCTGGCCGAGATCTGCAGAGATCACGGCCCGGTGCTGTTTCATCAGTCAGGAGGTTGTTGCGACGGCTCATCGCCGATGTGCTACCCGGCGGGTGAATTCGTCATCGGGCACACCGATGTGCTGCTCGGCCATGTCGGTGGCATGCCGGTCTATATTGGCGGCGCCCAATACGAGGTCTGGAAGCATACCGACCTGATCATCGACGCCGTTCCAGGGCGCGGCGGGATGTTCTCATTGGACAACGGGACCGAGAGGAGGTTCTTGACCAGGTCACGAATCTGTTCGCGCGACGGCTGCGATTAGGTTTGTTGCCCGATCGGCGCGAAAGATTTTGCAATATTTCTAGTCACGTTGCAGTGCGGCATAATGAAAATTGTGCCGCGGCGCTGCGGTGCTTTCCAAGGGCGTTTGACTTGGGTTAGAGAGGGCTTAGTTTTCTCTGACCCGGAATTCTCATGGCCGCACCCAAGAAAGCCGCCGCAAGCAGCCCACACGACAAAACCGACGGCGCTTCGCCCCCGGAATTCACGCGCGAGCAGGAGCTGAAGGCGCTCCGCGACATGCTCCTCATCCGGCGATTCGAGGAAAAAGCCGGCCAGCTCTACGGCATGGGTGCGATCGGCGGCTTCTGCCATCTCTATATCGGGCAGGAGGCCGTGGTGGTCGGCATGCAGATGGCTCTGAAAGAGGGCGATCAGGTCATCACCGGCTATCGCGATCACGGCCACATGCTCGCCACCGGCATGGACGCCAACGGCGTCATGGCCGAGCTCACCGGACGCCGCGGCGGCTATTCCAAGGGCAAGGGCGGCTCCATGCACATGTTCAGCAAGGAGAAGCACTTCTACGGCGGCCATGGCATCGTCGGCGCGCAGGTCTCGCTCGGCACGGGCCTCGCCTTTGCCAACAATTATCGCAGCAATGGCAATGTCAGCGTCACCTATTTCGGCGACGGCGCGGCCAACCAGGGCCAGGTCTATGAGAGCTTCAACATGGCCGAGCTCTGGAAGCTGCCGGTGATCTACGTCATTGAGAATAACCGCTACGCCATGGGCACGTCGGTCTCGCGCGCGTCGGCGCAGCAGGATTTCTCCAAACGCGGCGTGTCCTTCAACATCCCCGGCAAGCAGGTTGATGGCATGGACGTCCGCGCCGTCAAGGCTGCGGGCGAGGAGGCGGCCGCCTGGTGCCGCGCCGGCAAGGGCCCCTACATCCTTGAAATGCAGACCTACCGTTACCGCGGCCACTCGATGTCCGACCCGGCAAAATACCGCACGCGTGAGGAGGTCGAGAAGGTTCGCCACGACCAGGATCCGATCGAGCAGGTGCGCAACCGCCTGCTCGCGGCCAAGGTCAGCGAGGCCGACCTCAAGGCGATCGATGCCGAGGTGCGTGACATCGTCAACGCCTCCGCCGATTTTGCCCAGCACGATCCTGAGCCGGATGCTGCCGAGCTCTGGACCGACGTTTACCGCTAAACGCGCGCAAGCTTTTTCTTGGAGTCGATATGCCAATTCAAGTGCTGATGCCCGCGTTGTCGCCCACGATGGAAAAGGGCAACCTCGCCAAATGGTTAAAAAAAGAGGGCGAGGCGATCAAGTCGGGCGACGTGATCGCCGAGATCGAGACCGACAAGGCCACCATGGAGGTCGAAGCGACCGATGAGGGCACGCTCGGCAAGATCCTGATCCCCGAAGGGACCGCCGACGTCGCGGTGAACACGCCGATCGCGACGATCCTCGCCGATGGCGAGAGCGCCGCCGATCTCGCCAAGGCGCCTGCACCGGCCGCCAAGGCTGCGGAGTCTGCGCCGCCCGCCGCCGCCAAGGCCGAAGCGCCTGCGCCCAAGGCCGCACCCGCGCCGCAGGCCGTCGCCGAACCGGATCCGGAAGTGCCCGCCGGCACCGAGATGATCACCCAGACCATCCGCGAAGCGCTGCGCGATGCCATGGCCGAAGAGATGCGCCGCGACCCCGACGTGTTCGTGATGGGCGAAGAGGTCGCCGAATATCAGGGCGCCTACAAGGTGACCCAGGGCCTGCTGCAGGAGTTCGGCGCGCGCCGCGTGATCGACACCCCGATTACCGAGCACGGCTTTGCCGGCGTCGGCGTCGGCGCCGCCATGACCGGGCTCAAGCCTGTCGTCGAGTTCATGACCTTCAACTTCGCCATGCAGGCGATCGACCAGATCATCAACTCCGCGGCCAAGACGCTCTACATGTCCGGCGGCCAGATGGGTTGCTCGATCGTGTTCCGCGGGCCCAACGGCGCAGCGGCGCGTGTCGCCGCCCAGCACAGCCAGGATTATTCGGCCTGGTACTCGAACGTCCCCGGCCTCAAGGTCGTCGCGCCGTTCTCGGCGGCCGATTACAAGGGCCTGCTCAAGGCCGCGATCCGCGATCCCAATCCGGTGATCTTCCTCGAGAACGAGGTGCTCTACGGTCACACCGGCGAGGTGCCGAAGCTCGACGATTTCGTCATCCCGATCGGCAAGGCGCGCATCGTGCGCACAGGCTCTCACGTCACCATCATCTCGTGGTCGAACGGCATGACCTACGCGTTGAAAGCGGCCGACGAGCTTGCCAAGGACGGCATCGAAGCCGAGGTGATCGACCTGCGCACGCTGCGGCCGATGGACACCGAAACCATCGTCAACTCGGTCAAGAAGACCGGCCGTGCCGTCACGGTGGAAGAGGGCTGGGCCCAGAGCGGTGTCGGCGCCGAGATCGCCGCGCGCATCATGGAGAATGCCTTCGACTATCTCGACGCGCCGGTCGCGCGCGTGTCCGGCAAGGACGTGCCGATGCCTTATGCGGCGAACCTGGAGAAGCTCGCGCTGCCGTCGGCGGCCGAAGTGGTCGAGGCCGCCAAAGCCGTCTGCTACAGGTAGGCCATGGCGGGCCCGAAGGAGCAGCCATTACCGCCCGACGTCATGACCCGCGACGACGCGGTCGAGATCCTGCGCGTGTTCGTGCTGGATGGCGGGCTGTCGATGGCGTTCCAGCGGGCCTTCGAGGAGCCCGACATGTGGGGCCTGCTGCTGGTCGATCTCGCCCGCCACGCCGCGCGCGCCTATGCGCGCGAGAGCGAATACACCGAGGAAGACGCGCTGAACCGGATCCTCGACATGTTCCAGGCGGAGATCGAGCGTCCGACCGACACCGGCACCACGACGCCGCGCGGGAAGGGACACTGACCGTGGCGATCGAAACCCACCATTACGATCTCATGCTGGAGGCGATCCGCGAGGCGGAGGCCTCGATCGCGCAGGGCGGCCTGCCGATCGGCGCCGTGCTCACGCGCGACAACAAGATCATCGCTCGCGGCCACAACAACCGCGTGCAGGAGAACAATCCGATCCTGCACGGCGAGATGAGCTGCCTACGCCAAGCCGGCGCGATCTCGTTCCATGACACCGTCATGTACACCACGCTCTCGCCATGCTCGATGTGTGCCGGCGCGCTCGCTCTGTTCAAGGTCAAGCTCGTGGTGATCGGCGAGTCCGTCACCTTCGAGGGATCCAAGGACATTCTCGACAAGTTCGGGATTCCCTGGATCGACCTTGCCGACGACCGCTCCATCACCATGATGAAGAATTGGCGTTCCATCCCTGCCAATGAGCGCCTCTGGCAAGGCGACATCGGCAACTAAACCCTGTCTGTTCGTCTTCACTTTCGAAGGCGACGTTTTGAGAAGTTCTTCGTGAGGTCAGCATGCCCATCAACATCCTGATGCCAGCTCTTTCGCCGACGATGGAGAAGGGCAACCTCGCCAAGTGGCTGAAGAAGGAAGGCGACAAGGTCAAATCAGGCGATGTCATCGCCGAGATCGAGACCGACAAGGCCACCATGGAGGTCGAGGCCATCGACGAGGGCACGATCGCCAAGATCCTGGTGCCCGAGGGCACGCAGGACGTGCCGGTCAACGACGTGATCGCGGTGCTCGCCGGCGAGGGCGAGGACGTTAAGGCCGCGGGCAGCGCCAAGCCGAGCGCTTCGGCCGCGCCGCCGAAGGCCGCTGAAAAAGCCGCGGAAGCTCCCGCCGCTGCACCCGCTGCCGCCCCTGCGCCCAAGGCGGCACCCGCCGCCGCTCCTGCACCACAGGCAACTGCACCGGCTGCGCAGAGCAACGGTCATGGCGGCCGCGTGTTCTCCTCGCCGCTGGCGCGGCGTCTCGCCAAGGAAGCCGGCATCGATGTCTCGATGGTGTCGGGCACCGGTCCGCACGGCCGCGTCGTCGCACGCGACGTCGAGCAGGCCAAATCGGGCAAGGGCCTCAAGGCGCCCGCAGCAGCTCCTGGCGGTGGCGCGCCCTCGATCGCGCCGACCATGTCGGACAAGCAGATCCTGTCGCTGTTCGAGCCGGGCTCCTACGACATCGTTCCGCATGACGGCATGCGCCGCACCATCGCGCAGCGCCTGACCGCGTCGATCCAGAACGTCCCGCACTTCTATCTCACCATCGACTGCGACATCGGCAAGCTGCTCGCCGCGCGCGAGGAGATCAACGCCGCCGCGCCGAAGGACAGGGAGAAGAAGCCGCTCTACAAGATCTCGGTCAACGACTTCGTCATCAAGGCGATGGCGGTGGCGCTGCAGAAAATCCCGAACTGCAACGTCAGCTGGACCGAAAGCGGCATGGTCAAGCATCATCATTCCGACGTCGGCGTCGCCGTGGCGATGCCGGGCGGCCTGATCACGCCGATCATCCGCATGGCGGAGACGAAGACGCTCTCGACCATCTCCAACGAGATGAAGGATTTTGCCGCGCGCGCGCGTTCCCGCAAGCTGAAGCCCGAGGAATACCAGGGCGGCACCACGGCCGTCTCCAATCTCGGCATGTTTGGCATCAAGGACTTCACGGCGGTGATCAACCCGCCGCATGCGACGATCCTTGCTGTGGGCACCAGCGAGGAGCGGCCGGTGGTGCGGAGCGGCAAGATCGAGATCGCGACAATGATGAGCGTGACGCTGTCTTGCGATCACCGCGCCATCGACGGTGCGCTCGGCGCCGAACTGATCGGCGCATTCAAGCAGCTGATCGAAAACCCCGTCATGATGATGGTCTGAAGCCGTCGTTGATAGGACCACGTCGAATGCGAACGCGCTGGCCCTGGATTTCGATGCTGCTGTCGATCATCGTTCTCGTCAGCCCGATCGGCACGGAAATCCTGCACGACGCATTCGTCAGCGGCGAGCAGCTCTCGCGCAGCATTGCGCAGCCGATCGCCCTCATCGGATTTGCGATTCTGATCTCGATCTGCATCGTCGAATGGCTGGTCAGGTCGATCGTTTCAAAACGCCGCGCCCGCGGTGCAACGGTTTGAGTTGAATGGGAGCCGCCATGGCCGATACATCCTTCGACGTCATCATCATCGGCTCCGGTCCGGGCGGCTACGTCACGGCGATCCGGGCCGCGCAGCTCGGCTTCAAGACCGCGATCGTCGAGAAGTCCTATCTCGGCGGCATCTGCCTGAACTGGGGCTGTATCCCGACCAAGGCGCTGCTGCGCTCGGCCGAGATCTACCATTACATGCAGCACGCCGGGGATTACGGCCTCTCGGCGGAGAAGGTCTCGTTCGATCCGAAGGCGGTGGTGCAGCGTTCGCGCGGCGTCTCCAAGCGACTGAACGACGGCGTCGGCTTCCTGATGAAGAAGAACAAGGTCAGCGTGATCTGGGGCGCCGCCTCGATCGACGCACCCGGCAAGATCACCGTGAAGAAGTCCGACGTCGAGGGCCCGAAGGGCTCGTTGGGCGAGGGGAGCTATCAGGCCAAGCACATCATCGTCGCCACCGGGGCGCGGCCGCGGGTGCTGCCCGGCCTCGAGCCCGACAAGAAGCTGATCTGGACCTATTTCGAGGCGATGGTGCCGGAGCGGATGCCCAAGTCGCTGCTGGTGATGGGCTCGGGCGCCATCGGCATCGAGTTCGCGTCGTTCTTCAAGACCATGGGCTCTGACGTCACCGTGGTCGAGGTGCTGCCGCAAATCCTGCCGGTCGAGGACGCGGAGATCGCGGGCCTTGCGCGCAAGCGGCTCGAGAAGCAGGGCATCAAGATCCTCACCAATACCGGCGTGACCAAGCTGGAGAAAAAAAGCGACAGCGTGGTCGCAACGCTCGACGACGGCAAGGCCAAGCAGACGGCCGAGTTCGAGCGTGTCATCTCCGCGGTCGGCGTGGTCGGTAATATCGAGAATCTCGGCCTCGAGAAGCTCGGCGTCAAAACCGAGCGCGGCTGCATCGTCATCGACGACTACGGCAAGACCAACGTTCCCGGCATCTACGCCATCGGCGATGTCGCCGGTCCTCCCATGCTGGCCCACAAGGCCGAGCATGAGGGCGTGATCTGCATCGAGGCGATCAAGGGCCTGCATCCGCATCCGATGGACAAGCTGATGATCCCGGGCTGCACCTATTGCCATCCGCAAGTCGCATCCGTCGGTCTCACCGAAGCCAAGGCCAAGGAGAGTGGCCGCGAAATCCGCGTCGGCCGCTTCCCCTTCGTCGGCAACGGCAAGGCGATCGCCCTCGGCGAGGACCAGGGCCTGGTCAAGGTCATCTTCGACAAGAAGACCGGCCAGCTCTTGGGCGCCCACATGGTCGGCGCCGAGGTGACCGAGTTGATTCAGGGCTATGTGGTTGCCATGAACCTGGAGACCACGGAAGAAGAGCTGATGCACACGGTGTTCCCGCATCCGACGCTGTCGGAGATGATGAAGGAAGCCGTGCTGGATGCGTATGGACGGGTGTTGAATATTTGAGGGGCGAGGGCGGCGCCCTGCGCCGTCATTGCGAGCGCAGCGAAGCGATTCAGACTGCCTCCGCGGAAAGACTCTGGATTGCTTCGCTGCGCTCGCAATGACGAGCAGAGAGATCCATTTTCAGAACAAGAAGGAAATCATCCCATGCACGACAACGACAACCTCACCATCGAACGCCCGACCTTCGTCACCCATCTCGAATGCGCGATGGAGGGCGACCACTATGCCGCCGACCAGATCCATAACCTCTCCAAGGCCGGCAAGCCGCTGCTCGTCCGCTACGACCTTGCGGGTGTGAAGAAGGCGCTGACCAAGGACGCGCTGGCCCAGCGCCCCGCCGACATGTGGCGCTACCGCGAGCTGCTGCCTGTACGCAAATGCAAGGACATCGTTTCGCTGGGCGAAGTCACCACGCCGCTGATCCGCCTTCCCAAGCTCGGCAAGAAGCTCGGCGGCGGCGAGATCATCGTCAAGGATGAGGGACGCCTGCCGACCGGCTCGTTCAAGGCGCGCGGACTCGTGATGGCGGTGTCGATGGGCAAAGCGCTCGGCATCAAGCATATGGCGATGCCGACCAACGGCAATGCCGGTGCGGCGCTCGCGGCTTACGCGACCTCCTGCGGCATCAAGACCACGATCTTCTGCCCGGCCGACACGCCGGAGGTGAATGTCAGCGAGATCGAGCTGCAGGGCGCGACCGTCTACCGCGTCAACGGCTATATCGACGATTGCGGCAAGATCGTCGGCGAGGGCAAGGCCAAGGTCGGCTGGTTCGACACCTCGACGCTGAAGGAGCCGTACCGCATCGAAGGCAAGAAGACGATGGGCCTCGAGCTTGCCGAGCAGCTCGGCTGGGACGTGCCCGACGTGATCTTCTATCCGACCGGCGGCGGCACCGGCCTGATCGGCATGTGGAAGGCGTTCGACGAGCTGGAAAAGATCGGCTTCATCGGTTCGAAGCGCCCGCGCATGGTGGCGGTACAGGCCTCCGGCTGCGCGCCGATGGTCCGCGCCTATGAGGCCGGCACCGAGCATGCCGCGCGTTGGGAGGATGCGCACACCATCGCTTCGGGCATTCGCGTGCCGCAGGCGATCGGCGACTTCCTGATCCTGCGCGCCGTGCGCGAGAGCAAGGGCTTTGCCATCGCGGTCGACGACGACAAGATTTCGTCGGCGCTGAACGAGGTCGCGCGCGAGGAGGGGCTGCTGCTCTGCCCCGAGGGCGCCGCGACCTATGCCGCCTACAAGGAAAGCCTCGCAGACGGCCGCGTCTCGAAGGGTGACCGCGTGATGCTGTTCAATTGCGCGACCGGCCTGAAGTACCCGCTGCCGCCGGTCACCCGCACGCTCGATCGCCACAAGCCGATCGACTACGCGCAGTTCTAGCTCTTCTCCCTCGCCCCGCTTGCGGGGAGAGGGTCGGGGTGAGGGGGACTCTCCGCGGGGGCGGTGACAGTTGGACTCGCGGAGACTCCCCCTCACCCGAAAGCTTCGCTTTCGACCTCTCCCCGCAAGCGGGGTGAGGTGAAGAAAAAAACGCTGCGGAGGAAGCAATGAAAAAGGCCGTCTGGGCCGGGCTGATCGGATTTCTCGCGCTCGCCGGCGCCGCGCGCGCCGACGATTATCCCTCGCATCCCATCACCATCATCGTGCCCTTTGCGGCCGGTGGGCCGTCCGATGCGATGGCGCGCGTGCTCGCCGAGCGGATGCGGGTCTCGCTCGGCCAGCCCCTGGTGATCGAGAATGTCACCGGTGCCGGCGGCTCCATCGGGGTAGGGCGCGCCGTGCATTCGCCGCCCGACGGCTACACCATCTCCTTCGGCCATCTCGGCACCCATGTCGCAAACGGTGCCGTCTACAAGCTGAACTACGACCTCGTCGCCGATCTCGAGCCGGTCGTGCTCCTGCCGAGCAACCCGATGATCGTGGTCAGCAAGAATGCGGTGCCGGCGACCTCGCTGAAGGAGCTGCTGGCGTGGCTGAAATCGCGACCGTCGCCGCCGACGGCGGGCACGGCGGGAGCCGGTTCCGGCAGCCACATCGCCGGCGTCTACTTCGAGAGCGTCTCCGGCATCAAGCTGCAATACGTGCCGTACCGCGGCACGGCGCCGGCGCTGAACGATCTGATCGCCGGCCAGATCGATATCATCGTCGACCAGACCTCCAACTCCATCAACCAGGTTCGCGCCGGAACCATCCGTGCCTACGCCGTCACCGACGACAAGCGTCTGGCCTCGGCCCCCGACATCCCGACCGCGGATGAAGCGGGCCTGAAGGGCTTCAACATGACGCTGTGGTCGGGCATGTGGGTGCCGAAGGGCACGCCGAAGGAAATTGTCACCAGGCTCAATGCGGCCGCAGTGGAAGCGTTGAACGATCCCGCCGTGAAGAAGCAGCTGGAAAGCCAGGGCCTGGGGATGACACCCAAGGATCAGCTCACGCCGGAGGCGCTCGGCATCAGGCAGAAGGCCGAGATCGCCAAATGGTGGCCGATCATCAAGGCGGCGAACATCAAGGTGGAGTGATCCGGTCCGCGTCTACTGCGGACCCACAAAGCCAACCGGCGTCGCCTTGGCGCTCGAATCCTGCGTCACCACGCGTTGGTCGCTCTTGCCGGCAACCGCGCCGCTGCCCTCGAACCTCGCGCGATAGACCAGCACGTTCTCCATCACACGCTGGACGTAGTTGCGCGTCTCCGACAGCGGGATGCGCTCGACCCAGTCGACCGGATCGACATTGGGATCTCTGGGGTCGCCATGTGCCTGCACCCAGTCGCGCACCCGGCCGCGGCCGGCATTGTAGCCGGCGAAGGTCATGATCTGGTTGCCCCGGTATTCCGACATGAGCGCGCTGAGCTCGGCGGCGCCCATCTGCGTGTTGTAGACGGGGTCGGAGACCATCCTGTCCCAATCGTAGGTCACGCCGAAGCGCTTTGCGGTGTCGCGGCCGGCCTCCGGGGTCACCTGCATCAGGCCGACGGCGTTGGCGGACGACTTGTCGCGCTGGTCGAACGCGCTTTCGGTCCGCGCCACCGAATAGATCACGCTGGTATCGATCGCCGGCGCCACCTGCTTGTGTTCGGGAATGCCGATGGTGGGAAACGCATAATGGTCGAGCGCCATCCCGCGGGCCAGCGCCGACTTGCCGACCTCGAGCATCACGCGGGCATCGTTGCGCTGGCCGGCGAGCTCGCCGAACGCCGCGAGTGCCGCGACATCGGAGCTCTCCTTGGCGAAATCCTCGGCGAAGTAGAGCACCACGTCGCGCTCGCCGATGCCGTACAGCATGTCGGCGGCGCGGACGCGCTCGTCTGCCGCAGGCGTCTCGGCGGCAGTCAGCACGGGTGAGGGGGCGCGCAGCTCGATTCCCTCGAGGCCGAGCCGGGCACGGGCGAGCTGGCCGTAATAGGCGGTCGGATAGCGCGCGGCCGCCTTGTAGCTCATGCGCGCATCGGCCATGGCTCCCATCGCCTCGGCCGCGCGGCCTCGCCAGTAATGAGCGCGAGACAGCGCGATCGGATTGGTCGAGCCTTCGTCGATCGCGGCGAAGTGTGCCATCGCCGCCCTGGGATCGCCCAGATAGCGCAGCGCGATCCAGCCGCACATGAAGTGATAATCGACGCGATAGACCTCCATCGCCGGCACCGCGGCGGCGCGCACCACGTCGTATGCGGTCGTGAACCTGCCCTGGTCGAGCAGTTTTCGGGCCAGCAGGCGGCGCTCGCGCCACCAGGCATCGGTGTCCTGCGCCGCCATCGTGTCGGGCGCAGCCGCCAGGATCAGTTCGGCCGCATCGTCGATGTGGTCCTTCTGGATGTGCCATTGCGCGCGGCACAGGACATAGCCGAGGTCGCGGCGGGCGTCTGCCGACACGTCGTCGAGATAATCCTTGGCCTTGTCGGCCTTGCCGTTGACTGCGGCGCAGGCCTTGACGATGGCGAGCGCATCCTCGCCGAGACGCTTTGCGGCGCGTTTCGCGCCGGCATAGTCCTTGGCGCCAAGACGCTTGTCCATGCGGGCGCGATGATCCTCAGGCCGCAACAGATCGTGGAACGCTTCGTAGGAATCCTCCTCGCTGCGCTCGGACAATTCGTCGGACCGCCAGGCCTCGCGAACAAAACGCGCGGCCCTGTCGCTGTCGCCCTCGGAGAGCAATACGCGGGCGAGGGCGAACTTGCCCTTGGCGCTGGCCGGCCGGTCCATCGTGAAGGCGTGCACGGTCGCCGCATCGCTCTTCTCCTGCCACAGCCGCGCCTCGGCGCGGCGGCGCAGCAGCGCGGCGCTCGGCCAATCCGGATTGGCGGCGAGGAAGGCGGCATAGCGCTTGAAATTGGCGGTGCTCTCGGAATGGCGCAGCATGAACCAGTCGGCGAGCTTCTGTCCGGCGGGATCGGCAATGCGATCTCGCGCCGCAGTCGCGTCGTCGGCCTTGCCCTTGCGTGCGAGGTCGATGGCGTCCTTCAGCGCGGCAAGGTCGCCGGTCAGCGGCGGCGGTGCCGGCTTGTCCGCAGGCTCGTCGTCACGTTGCTTGGACTTGTGCTTGGCCTCGGCATGTTTGCCATGGCGCGATTTCGCCGCGACATGGCGATGCTTGCCGGCTTTCGTCTCGTGCGTCTTCTTGGAAGCGGACGATTTGTGGCTGCTCTTCGCCACCGAGGCGGCAGGCACGAAGGCCAACGCGGCGACGGCCACGACACACGCGAGCGAGCGTAGGCACTGGTTCATTCCATGGTCCCCCTGCGAAACCACTACAAACCAAGGTCCGCGACGACATGCGGCTTGAGAATCACGACACCGGCAACGATGCCACGGTATCGTCTCGCATTCCTCACGCTCGTTCAACAATGCGGCAAAATACGGATTGGAACTGGGGAACTCGGAGCGACAGTGGCTTTAACCTTTGTTAACGAATTGGCCCTCGCGTGGTGGTTGCAACTGCTCGCAGGGCATGGACGCGATTGCGCGTGTTCCTCACCCAAAATCCGGTGTATTGAGTTCCACCGATCCTTCTATTCAGCCTTTACCTTCATGCCGCTTTTCAACCAGTCGATCCGGCGCAAAATCGTCGGCATCGCCCTCGGATTGATCGTCCTGATGCTGGTCACCTCGATCCTGTCGATGGTGATGTCGAGCAAGGTCGGCATTCTCCTGGACGAACTGACGAACCGCTACATCCCGGCCTACGGCCATCTGGCCCGCGCCAATGTCCGCTCGCTGGAGCGGGCGCTGGCGCTGCGGCGCATGGTCATGACCAGGATGCAGTCGCCGACGGACGAGGAGGCCTATGCGGCCCGCCTGCACGAGTTCGAGGTGACGGACCGGAGGATCGAGGAGGAGGCCGAGGGCGCGCGCAAGCTCATCAACGCCATCATCGACGATCCCAGGACCCCTTCGGACAATGCCGCGCTGGCGCGGATCGAGATCCGCATCGAAACCGCCGTCACGGACCTGCGCCGCGACCTGGATCAGGATCGCGCAACGCTCCTCAAGCAGGTCGACGCCAAGCAGATGGCGGAGGCCCGCGCGACGCTGGAACACATCGACGGCGTGCGCGACCAGTTCAACCAGAAGATCGATGCGATCCGCACCGACATGCTGGCGCAGGTGTTTTTCAGCACGTCGCAAGTGATCGGCCACCAGCGCCAGGCGATCATCGTGTCGGGCATCGTCACCTTGCTCGCGGCGATCGTCGGGTTCGTCTTTGCGCTGCTGGTCTCCAGCGGCATCACCCGCCCGGTGCGGCTGCTGCTCGCCGGCACCCGCGAGGTCGAAGCGGGGCGCTTCGACAAGACCATTGCCGTCTCGACCCAGGACGAGATCGGCGAGCTTGCGGCCGCCTTCAACCGCATGATCGAGCAGCTGCGCCACAACGAACGCATCCGCGAGACCTTCGGCCGCTACATCGATCCCAAGGTGGTGCAGGGTCTGATCGACCGGCCGGAGGTCGCGATCGACGGCGAGCGCCGGGTGATGACCATCATGTTCTGCGACATGAGCGGCTTCACCTCGATGAGCGAGGGCATGACGCCCCGAGGCCTCGTCAAGGTGATGAACCATTATTTCACCGTCATGTCCGGCCCGATCCGCAGCAATCGCGGCATCATCGACAAATATATCGGCGACGCCATCATGGCCTATTGGGGCCCGCCCTTCATCGAGGAGAACGAGCAGGCGCTGCTCGCAGGACTCTCCGCCATCGACATGGCCGAGCAGGTGCCCGCGCTGCAGAAGCAGTTGCCTGACCTGCTCGGCATCCGCGCCATGCCGGCGCCATGTGACCTGCGCATCGGCATCGCCACCGGCGAGGTCCTGACCGGCAGCATCGGCTCCGAGCTGATGATGAGCTTCACCGTGATGGGCGATGCCGTGAACCTTGCCTCGCGTCTCGAGGCCGCGAACAAGGTCTACGGCACCCGCATCCTGATTGCGCAGGCGACGGCGGAGGCGATCGGCGCCAAGCTCGAATTGCGCGAGATCGATCGTCTGGCAGTGGTCGGCCAGAGCGCGCCGCAAGCGATCTTCGAGGTGATGAGCAGGGCCGGCGCGCTGACCGCGGCGCAACAGGATCTTCGCAAGCACTATGCCGAAGGCCTTGCCGCCTATCGGGCGTGCCGCTTCGATGACGCACGCGTGGCCTTCAACGCCGCGCTGGAGAGCAGCCCCGGCGATGGTCCTGCGCGCACGCTGCTTGCTCGCATCGCGGAGTTCGAGGCCCGCCCGCCCGCGGCCGATTGGGACGGCGCTTGGCGGATGGACAGCAAATAGCCGTCCGGTCCGCGAATAATTGTTTCTACCCCATAACGATGTTCGCCGTGACCTAATTTCCGGGCTTAGGTTTGCTGTCCCTAGGGCGTTTGATGGGGATACGCCGATGACAGAACTTGAGGACAGGCTGGAGCGGTTCGAGACACTCACCGCCGAATGCGAGCTGATTGCAAAGCTCGCCACCGACAGCACCAAGCGCGAATTCTACCTGAAGCTCGGGGAGCAGTATCGCCAGCTCGCGGTCGATATGCGCCAGGCGATCGCGATCAAGGCTGCCGCCTGACGCGAGCTGACGGTTTTCGCTGCAGCGAGCCGCATGCCGGGCATCTGTCTCGCCGGCGAGCCGTCGCCCGGTCGCAATCGGTTCTTAACAATTGGGTCGCATCCTTGACGAGAAGCAGGGAGTCGCCCGTCGCGATTCGCTGCGATGGGAATGCCTGGGGCAAGGTTGCGCTGCAATGTTGCCCGCGAACCGAACTCGTCCGGCAGTTGACATCCCATGCGCCTGTTTGCGGTCGTCTTGTTTGCGCTTTTGACAGCAGCCTGCAACCAGGAGCAGGACGTCACCGGCTCGACCCCGGTTTGCCCGATGCGCAGCTACTCGTCGTTCAATCCGCGCGACATGAACCAGTGCGTTGCCGCCTGCAAGGCATGCGACCACGGCAACACCGTCACGTGCTCGACAGCCTGCACGCTCCACGGCGCGCGGTGAGGGCGAAGGTCAGCCTCGCGCCACCTCACGTCGCAACTCGGGGAAAATGGCCTCGTCCTGAAGGATGACGTCGGCCGTTCGCTGATAATGGGCCGTGAGCAGCTTCACCGCCAGATCGGCATCGCCGCTCAGTACCGCCTCCATGATGGCAGCATGCTCGTCGCCGACGTGACGCGACGGAAAGGCCTTGCTGATCGACAGGCGCCGGTAGCGATAGAGCTGGTCGGCAAGCTGGCCGCAGAACCCGATCAGGGATTGCGAGCCACATTGGCCGATCAGGGTGCGATGGTAGATGCGATGCAGCTTTTCCCATTCGGGATTGTCGGCGAATTCGGTGGCACTCAACGACCGGGGCACACGGCTCAGCCTGTGGTGCGCGAGGACGAGCTGCTCTTCCCATTCAGGCGTGGACGCCGCCATGGACTCGCGGAGCGCCAGCGCCTCGATCCAGCAACGTGTCTTGGTCAGCTCGGCAAGCTCCGCGCGGCTGACGTCCTTGACATAAAAGCCGCGCTGCTCGCGGACCTCGACCAGTCCGTCGGCGGTCAACCGGTTGAGCGCCTCGCGCAGCGGCGTTTGGCCGGTCTGGTAGGTCTCCATCAGGAACCGCATCTGCAGCTTGCGTGACGGGGCGAGGCGTCCGGACAACAGGTCCTCGCGCAGCCGGTCATAGACGTGGCTCGCCTGCGTCGAGGGGGCCGGCAGTGTGGACGCCGCAGTCAATTCCACCGTTCCAGCCTCCATTGTTCGCTCAGCTCACGGTGCGCCATCATATACATCTGATCACGAGTCCATAAAATGTATAAATTTCTGTTGCGGTGATCGTTTTGTGTAATAAAAGGGGGTGGTCGGTCATGAAAGTGCGACCGCGATCAAGAAAGCCACGCGGTCTGCCCGGACAGTGGCCTGACGGAGGAGTGCGTTCATGGCCCGGTTTCCGGTGACTGCGCTGCGCAGCGTCGATCTCGGCACGCCGGATCTGGATCGCTCCGTGGCGTTCTATCGCGACGTTTGGGGTCTTGCGCCCGTCACCCGGGAAGCCGGCGTTGTTTATCTGCGCGCGACCGGCAGCGACCACCACGTCGTCGCGCTCTACCGAAGTGAGCAGCCCGAGCTTGGCGCGGTGACGTTTCGCGCAGCGCGCGCGGACGATCTCGATTCCATTGCCGCGAACGCACTTGCCGAAGGCGCGCGGCTGATCCGCAGTCCAGCTCCGAACCAAGCGCCCGATGGCGGCATGATGCTGGCCATTCGTGCGCCGGACGGCGGCGTCCTGCGCTTCGTTCACGACGACCTCAGTCATCTGCCGGAGCCTTCGCAAGGCGATCGGCCCGAAGGCTAGCCCACGTCAATCTCAACAGCACGGATGTCGATCGCTCCGCCGCCTTCTACGAGAGGGCGCTTGGCTTTCGGCTGACGGACCGCTCAAAGGCGATGGCGTTCGTTCGCTGCAACAGCGATCACCATGCGGTCGTGATCGCCGACGCCAAGGTCAGCGGACTCAATCACGTGGCTTTCCTGATGCCGAACCTGGAAGCGGTGATGCGCGGTTCGGGCCGCATGATCGACGCCGGTTACCCGATTGCCTGGGGGGTTGGTCGCCATGGTCCCGGCGACAACGTGTTTTCCTACTTCATCGACCCCGTGGGGACCGTGATCGAATACACCGCCGAGGTGCTCCAGGTCGACGACAGCTACGTCGTGCGGGGCCCGGATCATTGGGTCTGGCCGCCCGGTCGCACCGATCAATGGGGCATCGCGCCGCCCAAGGCCGACCACGTGAAGGCCGCGCAACTCTCCGTCCGCTACGCCGCGCGCTGAGCACGACGATCAATCAACACGCAAACGAGGTCTCGGTCAGTGTCCGTTTCGAAGCCCGCGAACGATGTCCAGGTTGCTGTCGTCGGCTTCGGCCCGTCAGGCGCCGTCGCCGCCAGCCTGCTCGGCGCAGAGGGGATCCAGACCCTGGCGGTCGACCGCGACCGAGCGGTCTACGACAAGCCGCGTGCAATCGCGCTCGATCACGAGATCCTGCGGCTGTTCGACAATCTCGGTGTTGCCGAGCCGCTCAGTCCGCACATTGCGCCGTTTCCGGCGTCGGAGCATTTCGGCGCGCGCGGCCAATTGATCCGCCGCATCGATATGGTGAGTGAGCCTTATCCGCTCGGCTACACCCCGACCATGGTGTTCACCCAGCCGCCGGTCGAGGAGATCCTGCGCGCCCATGCGCGGTCCTATCGGTCGGTGGTCGTGGAGCTCGGTACCGAGCTCCGCAAGCTCGAGCAGGCGCCTGATGGTGTGACGCTCGAGCTGTGCGGCGACCAGGGCACGCGCAACGTCACGGCGGACTATGTCATCGCCTGCGACGGCGCATCGAGCGCGGTTCGCCGTCAGCTCGGGATTGGCTTCGACGATCTGGTCTTCGACGAGCCCTGGCTCGTGATCGACCTCAGGGTCAACGCATCTGGGCTTGCCAAGCTGCCGCGCACCGCGGCGCAGTTCTGCGATCCGTCACGGCCGACCACCTATATCGTCGGCCCGGGCTCGCACCGGCGGTTCGAGATCATGCTGCTGCCCGGCGAGGATCCACGCGCAATGGAGCAGCCCGAGCAGGTCTGGCGGCTGTTGGCGCGCTGGCTCACGCCTGATGATGCGGCGCTGTGGCGGGCGGCGAGCTATCGCTTTCATGCCCTCGTCGCCAGCAAATGGCGCGAAGGGCGCGTCTTCCTTGCCGGAGATGCCGCCCATCAGCAGCCGCCGTTCATTGGGCAGGGGATGTGTCAAGGCGTTCGCGATGTCGCCAATCTGGTCTGGAAGCTCGCGCGCGTTCTGCGCGGCGCCTCCGGCGAGGCGCTGCTCGATACCTATCAGGACGAACGCAGCGCTCACGTCCGTGAGCTGACGAGCCGCATCAAGGCGATCGGCCACGTCATCTGCGAGCGCGATCCGGAAGCGGCTGCCGCGCGCGATGAGCGCATCCTCGCCGAAGGCGGCGGCGTGCCGCGGACCATTACCCGCCAGGAGATCGTGCCGCCGCTCAGCTGCGGCCTTCGCGCCGACGTGCCGCATACTGCCAACGGCACGCTGTTTCCCCAGCCATGGATCATGACATCCGGCGGCCGGCAATTGCTCGACACCATGTGCGGCGCCGGATGGCGGCTCGTGCTGCGGGCCGACAGTGCGGTGGCACGATCGCGTGCGATCGCGTCACACGCTGTGGAGATCGGCTTGCGCCTGATCGCGATCGCAACGGCGGATCACGATCAGCTGCCGTACATCCTGCGGGAGGAAAGCGACGTAGTGACGGATTGGTTCGCGCGGCACGCCTGCGCGGCCGCGATCGTCCGCCCCGATCACTACGTCTACGGCGTCGCGGCAGACGAAGCCGGACTAGCTGAGATGCTGTCAGGTCTCGAGGCGAGGCTGCGATGAACAAAACAACGATAACGCTCAAGAGGGGGAAATCATGCCGTCATCGTCGAGCTTGACGACGGGGCCCGCGGTGCCTGCGCGCGCCTATGCGGTTCTCATCATGTTGTTTCTGTTCCAGACCATCAACTTCTTCGACAAGCTGGTCTTCGGCCTCTCGGCGGTGCCGATGATGAAGGAGCTGTCGCTCAGTCCGAAGGAGTTCGGCCTGATCGGTAGCAGCTTCTTTCTGCTGTTCTCGCTCTCGGGCATGGCGGTCGGACTGTTCGTCGTCGGCCGCTTCCCCGCGAAGTGGATCTTGCTGCTGCTCGCCGCCATCTGGTCGGCGACACAGCTCCCGGTGTTCTTCTCGAGCTCCGTCATGGTGCTGGTCGTGTGTCGCATTCTGCTCGGCGCGGGTGAGGGCCCTGGCCTGCCGACGGCTTTGCACGCCTGCTACAACTGGTTTCCTGCCGATAAACGCAGCGTCCCGAGCGCAGTCGTTCTGCAGGGCATCAGCGTCGGGCTTCTGGCCGGCGGCCCGCTGCTGACCTACGTGATCATCAATCACGGCTGGCGCACCGGCTTTCTGGTTTGCGGACTGCTCGGCATTGCCTGGATGTTCGCCTGGAGCGTCATCGGCGGGGAGGGACCCTACGCCGCGGCGGACATTGGAAACGATGCGACGGCGGCCTCGCCGAAACTGCCGGCGCGACTGTTGTGGTGCGATCCGACGGTGATCGGCGTCATCATCATGTCGACCATGTCGTACTGGATCGTCGGCATCTCCGCGACGTGGCTGCCGCCGTTCCTCCAGCTCGGGCTCGGCTACAAGCCGACCGACGTCGGCTGGATCATTTCCGCGATCTACATGTTCCAGTCGCCGTTGCTGCTCAGCGGCTCCTGGATCACGCAAGTGCTTCAGCGTCGGGGCTGGAGCCTGCGCGCCTGCCTCGGCAATGCCGCGGGATTGGCGCTGCTGATTGCGGGCTGCGCACTGCTGCTCAGCATCGTGACGACAGGCGCGTTCCAGCTCGCCTGCGTGGCGATCGCCTTCGCGGCACCAAGCCTCACCACGATCTTCGGACCGGTCGCGCTTGGCGCCGTGGCGCCCGCGGCCCAGCGCGGCCGGCTGATCGTCGTGATCTATTCAGGCAATGCAGCGTCCGCGCTGTTCTCGAACGCACTGACCGGATGGATCGTCGGCGAGGCGGGCAGCAATAGCGCGCTCGGCTATGCCCATGCCATGACGTTCACCGCCGGCATTCTCATCGTCGGCGCGGTTGCCGCCTTCGCACTCATCTTCCCGGAGCGGACCATCGCGCGCTTTGCGAAGACCTCCTCGCCGTCATCTTCAGCTACCATTGTTCCCGCCACGTCGACCTGATCGGCCTATCTCAAGGACACCACATGAAATTCGCAAGCTTTGAAATCGACAACGCCGCCTCCTGGGGCCTGGTGGAGGGCGACAGCGTGGCCGATCTCGGCACCGTCCTGAAGGATCGCTATCCCGACCTCAAATCGGCGATCGCAGCCGGCGCGCTGGCCGAAGCGGCCGCCGCAGCCGGCAAGGCAAAGCATCACCCGCTGTCGAAGATCACCTTCCTGCCGGTGATCCCGAACCCCGACAAGATCCTCTGCATCGGCCTGAACTACGAGAACCATCGCAAGGAGACCGGCCGCTCGGAGGTCGAGAACCCCACCGTCTTCGGTCGCTTCGCCAACAGCCAGACCGGACATCTCACCGACATCATCCGCCCCAAGGTCTCGACCCAGCTCGACTTCGAGGGCGAGCTCGCGGTGATCATCGGCAAGCCTGGCCGCTATATCTCGCGCAGCGAAGCGTGGGGCCATATCGCCGGCTATGCCTGCTACAACGAGGGCAGCGTGCGCGACTATCAGCGCCACACCCACCAGTTCACGCCGGGCAAGAATTTTTCCGCGACCGGCGGCTTCGGTCCGTATCTCGTGACGCCCGACGAGGTCGGCGATCTCGGACGCTTGCGCTTGCAGACAAGGCTCAACGGCGAGGTGGTGCAGGACACCACCATCGACGAGATGATCTTCGACATCCCGCGCCAGATCGAATATTGCTCGCAGTTCACCCGGCTCGAGCCCGGCGATGTCATCGCCACGGGCACGCCTGGCGGCGTCGGCTCCAGGCGTACGCCGCCGATCTGGATGAAGGCCGGCGATGTCGTCGAGGTCGAGATCGACAAGGTCGGCCTGCTGCGCAACGGGATTGCCGACGAAGCCTGATGTCCTCGGAAGTCACGACGGCCTATGCGCCGCTGCTGCGCAGGATTCACTGGGCAACGGCGGTGCTCTTCATCGTAGCGATGCTGATCGGTTTCTACTGCGGACTTCAGCCGCCCGGCACGTCACCGCGCCGCGAGCTGCTGGAGGTGCACAAATCGCTCGGCATGACGCTGCTGTTCCTGTCGGTGCTGCGGCTGATGGTACGCGCCGCGACGAAGGCGCCGCCCGAGCCGTCTTCCTTCGGGGTGCTGCTGCGCTTCGCGGCCCGGCTGAATCATCTCGCGCTCTATCTCATCCTGTTTGCGATGCCGCTCACCGGCTACGCATTTTCCGCGGCCGGCGGCTATTCGCTGAAGTACTTCTGGACGTTCAGTTGGCCCCGCCTGGTGAGCGGTAGCCCTGGAATCGCCCATGCCGGCGAGATCGCGCACGATACGCTGGCCTATGTCGTCTACGCCGTCGTGGCCCTGCACATCGCCGCGACCGTCTGGCACGCGTCGGTGATGCGCGATGGAACATTGGCCCGGATGTGGCCGCACCAGGGGAACGGCGAGCGCTGAGCTCGCTGGTGTCGGGGCACCGGAACGATTCACTTGGGTTAATCATTAGAGGAGGGGCGGCAGGACGCGGAGTCCTATGGAATGGGTATGCTCGATCCCGGTCGGTTTCTGGTGTCGTGCTCGCATTGCGAGACATGGCCGATGGCCGCCAACGTCAAGCGCTCGAACTGGTCGGCATCCCCGCACGAAGTCCGCTTCGTGTGCCCGCGCTGTCGCCGCGAAGAGACGGCCATCATTTCGGCCTCCGGCGAGCTGACGCCGATCAAGCGCATCGACGTTCCTCCGCGAGACGTCAAGGCGGCCTGGGCTCAGGCTCAGCAGCGGCCAAGAGGGCGAGCGTAGCTCGCCCGTCTTCAAGGGGGAGAGGACGAGCGTAGGTCGCCCGTCTTCAAGGGTGAGAGGGCGAGCATAGCCTGATCGCTTTCCGGAACTCGGCTGCTCGTCCAGCGTTTCCGTTTCGACACCAACGCATCGAGACCCAGCGCATGATCAGCGAACATTTCGACATCCGTACGCGGATCAACATGAAGCTGGCGCTGGACCGGGTCTGCCGCAATCGCCCCGATGGAGCGGATCATCGCTTCCGCAAATCGGTTGCGGAAAACATCATCCGTTGCGCGCTCAACGGCCGCACCGGCATCGGCCAGCTCGTTGATGCCGGCGAGCGCGCCATGATCAGGACGCGTGGCGAGCGCACGCCGGCCTGATTGAGGCCTGCGGAAATTCGTCGACATGGTAGGATCGCAGCCAGGAGCATGGTGCTCCCGGGGGCGTGCGACAGCTTGAGCAGCGAAGTCCATTGGCGGGATGACATCGCCTCGCTGGTGTTTCCGGTCACCGGACACGGCGCGATCTGCGCCGTGCACCGCGGCGCATTCCGGACGCTGCTCGGCACCGAGCCCTCGCCGGAGGCCTGCCTCGGTTATTTCCGGCGGTTCGAGACCGTGTTTCGGGCCGCCGCCGACGCCAAGATTGTGCGCAGGGACATTTTGCCCGGGACAAGTCTGCATCTTACCAGTCGCGACATCGCCCGGAAGCTGCTAGAAGACGGCCAAATCGCCAATGGAGAATAGACCATGAGCCAGTCCCAGCTCGCCCACGCCTCCCAAGCCGCGCTTCCCGTCGCCGCGGGGCAGGTGGGACGGCTGTCGCAGGCTGTGATGGCCATGGTGCTCGGCCTCTTCGTCGTCGGCATGGTCGGCTTCTCGCATATCGACGTGGTCCACAATGCCGCCCACGACGTCCGCCACTCGAACGCATTCCCCTGCCACTGACCGGGATGGCATGAGCACGTTTCGCTCGATCGTCTTCGCCTCGGTTATTTCAGGTTTCATCGTCGGTCTCGTCGTCACGGTCGTCCAGCAGTTCGGCACCGTTCCCCTGATCCTGAAGGCGGAAGTCTTCGAGAAGGCGGCCGAGACGCATCCGCATGACGCTCCGGTCGCGGCACAGCCGGCGGCTGATGGCCACGACCATGCAGCCCACGATCACGGCGACCATGCACATGGCGCAGGTGATCATGACCATGGTGCCGGGGCCTGGGAGCCGCACGACGGTTTTGAGCGCAATGCCTATACGGCCGCCGCCAACGTCCTGACCGCGATCGGATTCGCGTTGCTGCTGGCCGGCTTCTTCGCCGTGCGCAGCGGTGCGACCGGCATCAGCGTGTCCTGGCACGAAGGCCTGCTGTGGGGTCTGGCGGGATTCGCCGTCTTCGCCCTGGCGCCCGGCCTCGGCCTGCCGCCGGAGCTCCCCGGCGTGCCGGCGGCGCCGCTGTTGTCGCGTCAGATCTGGTGGCTCGCGGCCGTGCTGGCGACATCAGGAGGGCTTGCGCTGATTGCCTTCCGCCGCTCGGTGCCGGCGGCGATGTCAGGCGTGATCCTGCTGACCCTGCCGCATCTGATCGGTGCGCCGGAGCTCGCCAACATCGAGACCAACGTGCCCTCGTCGCTGACGCATCAGTTCGTCACGGCGGTGACGGTGACGAGCCTGGTGTTCTGGACCTTGCTCGGCGGTCTGACCAGCGCGGTGTTCGCACGCTTCGACCAGCGGGCCTGAACCTTGCGCCCTCGCTGACGAGGGATCACAACATCAGCTCGTGCAGTCCGGTCCAGCCGGTGTAGAAGCCGACGAAGACGATCAGGGCCGCCGAGACGTAGGGCGCGCGGTGGGCGTAGCGGCTGAAGCCGCCCCAGTGTCGTTCGACGTGCCGCAGGCTGAGGGCGGCGAGAACGCCGGCCGACACCATCGTGATCGCGAGCCCAATGCCGAAGGACAGCACCAGCACGAAGCCGAGGCTGAGCTGCTTCAGCTGAAGGCAAAGCAGCAGGACGGTGATGGCTGCGGGGCAGGGGATCAGTCCGCCGGTGAGACCGAACAGGACGATCTGCAAAGTCGTGACGCTGCGTCCCGCAAAGCGCTTGCGGATGTCGGCGGCATGGGCACGGGCATGTGCGTCGTCCTCGTCGCCGAGATCGATGTGGACGTGATCGTGCTCTCTAAACAGGAGCTCGGTGGAATCGCCGGCAAGCGCGATGCGCGCCTTGAAGGCGTGCGGCTCGGGGATCTCCGCGATGCTTTCGAGGTATCCATCCCGGGCCGCGAAGGCGAATGTGTGCTCCGCGCCGTCCTCGCGGATCGTGGTCACCTTGATGTCGCCGGCGGCGGGAAGCGCGCCGTTCTCGCTCCTGATGCGCCAGCGAGGCGGCACGCCGTCTTCGAACACTTCCAGCAACAGCGGCATCCCGGCGAGCGAGAGCGATTGCGGCTCGTCGTGGTGGTGATGATCGTGGTCGTGCTCGTGGTTTTGATCCCGCCAGGTGCGCCAGACCATCCAGCCGGCGATGCCGACGATGATGATTGCGGAGACCAGTTGCAGCCAGGCCTCGCTGCGTTCGCCGGACAGTTCCTGGCCGAAATACAGTCCCGCGAGCGCGACCGCCCAGACGATCGCGGTGTGGGAGATGGTCGCCGACAGGCCGAGCAGCACCGCCTGGAGCACCGTTCCCCTGATGGCGATGATGAACGCGGCCATCATGGTCTTGGAGTGCCCGGGCTCCAGGCCATGCAGGGCGCCGAGCAGGATCGCGCTGGGCACGAACAGCCATGCGTGCGCGCTGCTTTGTTGCAGCAGGTGGGACAGGTCGGTCATCGCTTCACTTCAAATAGGTCCGGACGACGTCGATGAGGTCGGCGGCGCCCTTGGCCTTCTCGGGATCCTTCTCGTGCGCGGGATCCACGACATGATGGCGGATATGATCTTCCAGCAGCTCGGTGGTGAGGCCGCTGATCGCGCCCTTCACCGACGCCACCAGCATCAGCACATCGGCGCAGCCGATCTCCGATTCGAGCGCGCGCTCGACGGCCTCCAATTGGCCCTTGATGCGCCGGACGCGGCCGATGAGCTTCGACTTGTGTTTGATGGTGTGGGACATGAAAGTAAGATAGGGGGGTACCCTATGTATGTCAAAGGCCGTCAGAGGCTGCATTGGCCTGACCGCGGTGAGGGCGACTCACTCGCGGTGATCAGTCATCGCCGCAAAGGTGGTCGCGCGTCTTCGGCGGTGACATCAGAGATTGTGGACTGTCATCTTCGCGAGGGTATCGCGGTAAGCAAACCCGTGTCTTCACGGTAACGATTGTGCTGTCTGCGCAACATCTCCGTGCGATTTAGCCCTTATCGCGGCTCGTTCGCATCAGCGCCGCTTTTTGGCCACACCCGAACATGAATAAAATCGCTCGAAATGTTTCAGGGGCTGGGGCTGGCTCCTTGCAGGCGGCGGGAAATTCCAAGGTCGATTCAAATCTTGGGTGTGATTTTCCCGGTCTGACAAGGGTTGGGCAAGAAACTGGGACCTGAGGAAACTGGTCGCGATGGACGCCAAGACCAACATCAAGGACAGGCTGCCGAGCCGTCACGTGACGGAAGGTCCTGCGCGTGCGCCCCATCGCTCCTACTTCTACGCCATGGGTCTGACCACCGAGCAGATCCACCAGCCCTTCGTCGGCGTCGCCTCGTGCTGGAACGAGGCCGCCCCCTGCAACATCGCCCTGATGCGTCAGGCCCAGGCGGTGAAGAAGGGCGTCGCGTCCGCCGGCGGCACGCCGCGCGAATTCTGCACCATCACCGTCACCGACGGCATCGCCATGGGCCATGACGGCATGCGCTCCTCGCTGCCCTCGCGCGAGTGCATCGCCGACTCCGTCGAGCTGACCGTGCGCGGCCACGCCTATGACGCGCTGGTCGGCCTTGCCGGCTGCGACAAGTCGTTGCCTGGCATGATGATGGCGATGGTCCGTCTCAACGTGCCGTCGATCTTCATCTATGGCGGTTCGATCCTGCCGGGTAATTTCCGGGGCCAGCAAGTCACCGTGCAGGACATGTTCGAAGCGGTCGGGAAGCACTCGGTCGGCGCGATGTCGGACGAGGACCTCGACGAGATCGAGCGCGTGGCGTGTCCTTCGGCGGGCGCCTGCGGCGCGCAGTTCACCGCCAACACCATGGCGACCGTCTCGGAAGCGATCGGCCTCGCGCTGCCTTACTCGGCCGGTGCTCCGGCACCGTATGAGATCCGCGACGCCTTCTGCATGACGGCGGGCGAGAAGGTGATGGAGTTGATCGCGTCCAACATCCGGCCGCGCGACATCGTCACGCGCAAGGCGCTGGAGAATGCGGCGGCCGTGGTCGCGGCCTCCGGCGGATCGACCAATGCTGCGTTGCACTTGCCGGCGATCGCGCACGAGGTCGGCATCAAGTTCGACCTGTTCGACGTCGCCGAAATCTTCAAAAAGACACCTTATGTCGCGGATTTGAAGCCGGGCGGCCGTTATGTCGCCAAAGACATGTTTGAAGTAGGTGGCATACCGCTTCTGATGAAGACGCTGCTCGACAACGGCTTCCTGCACGGTGATTGCCTTACCGTCACGGGCCGCACGATCGCCGAAAACCTCAAGAGCGTGAAGTGGAATCCGCACCAGGACGTGGTGCACCCGGCAGACAAGCCCATCACCGTCACAGGCGGTGTGGTCGGTCTGAAGGGCAATCTGGCGCCAGAAGGTGCGATCGTGAAAGTCGCGGGAATGTCCAACCTCCAGTTTACCGGTCCGGCCAGGTGCTTCGACCGGGAGGAGGATGCTTTCGAGGCGGTCCAGAAGCGCACCTATCGGGAAGGCGAAGTCATCGTGATCCGCTACGAGGGCCCCAAGGGCGGCCCCGGCATGCGGGAGATGCTCCAGACCACCGCCGCGCTGACCGGGCAGGGCATGGGCGGCAAGATCGCGCTCATCACCGATGGCCGGTTCTCCGGCGCCACCCGCGGCTTCTGTATCGGCCATGTCGGGCCCGAGGCTGCGGTCGGCGGCCCGATCGGCCTGCTTGAGGACGGCGACATCATCGAGATCGACGCCGTGGCCGGTACCCTTAACGTAAAATTGAGTGACGCTGAGCTCGCTCAGCGCAAGACCAAATGGAGCGCCCGCGCGACTAATCACACGTCGGGTGCGCTTTGGAAATATGCTCAGCAGGTTGGACCAGCGGTCGGGGGGGCAGTGACCCATCCTGGCGGTGCGCACGAGAAACAGTGTTATGCGGACATCTAGGCGTGCCATCGTTGCGTTTGTGTTGGGGGCTGGCGCGCTGGCCGCGCCGGCGCTCGCCTTTGACGGCGCGCCGGTCAACCCGAAAGATGCGACCATCCCCGTTGTGACCACCTTGCCCGGTGCTGCGGGTGCGGTGCGCAAGGTTGCGCCGCCGGCTGCGACGCAGGAAACCTCGGTCAGCGCGCTGGAATATGCCGCTCAGGGCGGTCATCCCGTCGCGCAGTGGATGCTCGGCCGCATGTACGCCAGTGGCGACGGCGTGGCCCGGGATGACGTGCGCGCCTTCGACTATTTCAACCGGATCGCCAATGCGCATGCCGAGGACCTCCCCTCGACGCCGCAGGCACAGGTCGTGGCCAACGCTTTCGTCGCGCTCGGCCGCTATTATCTCAGCGGCATCCCGAACTCGAAGATTAAGGCCGACCCCGACCGGGCCCGGGAGATGTTCTCCTATGCGGCCTCCTATTTCGGCAACGCCGATGCGCAGTACGATCTCGCCCGGCTCTATCTGAAGACCCCGGACGCCTCGCGCGAGGATTTCCGCTACGGCGCACGCTGGCTCGGCCTTGCCGCCCAGAAGGGCCAGCATGAGGCGCAGGCGCTGCTCGGGCAGATGCTGTTCAACGGCGATCGACTGCCGCGGCAGGCGGCGCGTGGCCTGATGTGGCTGACCCTGGCGCGTGACAGCGCCGGCGCCGACGAGATCTGGATCAAGGAAAACTACAACCGCGCCTTCGCCAAGGCATCGGACGACGACCGCGCGATGTGCCTGCAAATGCTCGAACAGTGGGTGCAGGGCCGCCGCGAGTAGCTGCGGCAATCTCGGCGCCGTAGCAACCATTAAGTCGCCCCCGATGGCCTTGATGGTGACGCCGCGCTTGCGCCCATCAAGGCGTGGCCTGGCAGCAGCTGATGTAAGGCGGGAGCAGAGCGACGGCCAGCCTTGACGGCCGCCGCGCGCGGCGTCTTTGTTGCGGCAGGTCGGGACGAAGAAACGGTCGCCTAGTCGAACAAAGAAACGGGTCAGGCGGCGGGCCGCTTGGCGAGTTGAGGCAGCTCTGCCACCCAGGGAGTTCCGCGGGCGACGACGGCGTTGATCGTGACGAGCAGCTTTCTGGCGCAGGCGATGAGCGCGCATTTGTGGCCTTTGCCGGCGGCGATCAGGCGGGCGTACAGAGCCTTGAGCTGCGGATTCCAGCGGAAGGATGCCGCAAGGGCCGCGGTGTAGAGCGCCCGGCGCAGGCGTTCGCGGCCACCCTCGATGTGACGGGCGCCGGCGCGATTGCCGCTGTCGTCGTCGTAAGGCGCCAGCCCGCCGAGAGCTGCAGCGGGCCCACGCGTGATGTTGCCGACCTCGGGCATCCTGACCAGGACGGCAACCGCGGTCGGCAGGCCGCAGCCGGCGACGCTATAGATCAGATCGAGCCGTGCGGCCAGATCAGGGTGCTTGCGGATCGTCGCCAGCAGCGCTTTGAGTTCAGCTCGTTTGGACTTGGTCAGGAGCGCGATCTGCGCCTTCCAAACCCCTTGAATCCGCGTGTCGCGGCAACTCTCAAGCCGGTTCTTCAGTCTTGCGATGTCCTCCGTGATCTGGTCGATCATCGTCAGATGCTCGGCAAAGGGCTGCAGACGCGGATCCGGAGCGGGATGGATCGTTTTGACCGCAGCAGTGCACATCGCGATCAGCGCCGCGTCGATCGTATCGTTCTTGGCCAGCAGCTGATGGAACGTGGCATAGGCACGGACCTGCTTGGGCTGAAACAGGACGACGACGAACCGCTTGCGTCGCAGCTCAGCGACGACAGCCCGCTCATAGCCTCCGCTTGCCTCGATCCCTATCCGCTTGACCTTGTGGCCCTTCAGCCACTCCACCAGCTCCTGGCGGCCTTCTACCGTATTGTCGACCTGCAATCGCTCCGAGCTGCCGTCGACCGCCACGTCGAGCTTGTCTTTGCCGGTATCGATCCCGGCACAGATCATGATATGCTTGGCCATCTTCCTCGACCCTCCCTTGTGAATGCGAACCTGAAGTTCGTTCAACCATGCGGGTCCCGCTGAAGTGCCGACCGCGATCTTGCTACGAAACGCAGCCCTTCAGGGCTTCGGTGGGCATCGATCCGATCGATCGGCGGCCCAGCTCGGGCGGCCACCCGGGCTGGGCCATTCCTCACGGAACGTGGCCATCCTAACCCGGCGCGCTAATACAAGGGTGGGCAAAGCGAAGCGTGCCCACCGCCTGTTCCTGTCACCAAGAGAGCGTGGGCACGGCGCTTTGCGCCTTTGCCCGCTACGGCAGCTGCGATTGCGGCTGGCTCCTGCAATCCGCTTCCTGACCGTGCCCACCGTCTGATAGCGAGCCCTACGCCGCCTCCAGATCCAGATCCGCCCAAACAGGCACGTGGTCCGACGGCTTCTCCCAGGCGCGCACGTAGCTGTCGATGCCGACATTGGCGAGCCGGTCGCTGGCCTGGGGCGACAGCAGGAGATGGTCTATGCGCAGGCCCTGGTTCTTCTGCCAGGCCCCGGCTTGGTAGTCCCAGAAGGTGTAGAGCCCCGGCTCGTCCGTGACGGCGCGCAAGGCATCGGTCAGGCCGAGGCCGAGCAGGGACTGGAAGCTCTCCCGGGTCTCGGCCTTGAACAACGCGTCCTCGGTCCAGGCGGCGGGGTTGTGGACGTCGCGGGCGTGCGGAATGACATTGAAGTCGCCGGCAAGGATCAGCGGCTCCTCGGTCTTGAGGCGCTCCTTCGAATACTCAAGAAGTCGCGACATCCATTTGAGCTTGTAGGGATATTTCTCGGTGCCGACAGGGTTGCCGTTGGGCAGATAGAGGCATGCGATGCGCAGCACCCCGCGCTTGAGCGTCACCACGCCCTCGAGGAAGCGGGCGTGCGTGTCCTCGTCGTCACCTGATAGCCCCGACTTGGTCTCGTCGAATTTGAGCTTGGAGAGCAGGGCGACGCCGTTGAACGTCTTCTGCCCATGGGTCACCACGTTGTAGCCGAGCGCCTCGATCTCCAACCGCGGAAAGGCCTCGTCGACGCATTTGATCTCCTGGAGGCAGACGATGTCGGGCTGACACTCCTTCAGCCAGGCCAGGAGGAGATCGATCCGCTGCCGGACCGAATTCACGTTCCACGTCGCAACTCTGATGGGCATGTCGGCAGGCTCCGGACCAAGGGCCATGGTTAGAACAAACTGCCAACGCGCCCGTCAAGGATGCCGCAAAATCTCCCACAAAATTAACCCGGCTTAAGCCGGCCGTAGGTCATTGATACGGAAAAGGTTCCTTAGGATGGGATGGCTGGTCAAATCTTCACAACGGGCTGAGCCGCGCGACGGGCTGATCGGGGCGTTCCTGTACTGGCTCGGCGGCTTCGAGATCGAGGACGGCCTCACCGCCGATCTCAGCGAGCGCGAGCTGCGCCGGATCCGCGCCAAGCAGATCGATGCAGTGATGCGGCTGATTCCGGTGACCATGGCGGTCACCATGCTCAACGTCGGCATCGTGCTGATCCTGTTCTGGGGCAGGGGCCTGAACCAATTCCTCGCGATCTGGGCCATGACCCTTGCTCTCACCGGGTCGCTCGCCGTACGCGCTTGGCGTCGGTCGCACCGCAATCCGCCGCAGGAGGCTTCGCCCCGCGCGGCGCGCCAGATGCTACGGCAGGCGTTCTTCCTCGCCGCGACCTGGGGCACGCTGCCGCTCGTCTTGTTCAGCCTGGTAGAGCCGACCAGCCAGCTCATCCTCGCCTGCTTGATGGTCGGCATGATGTCGGGCGGCGCTTTCACGCTGTCGACCTTTCCGCGGGCGGGCCTCCTCTATCTCGCCACCATGACGATCGCCTGCGCCGGGGCGCTCTTGCTGTGCGGCACCGGGCCATATCTGGTGACGGCGGTGTTCCTGCTGCTGTTCGCGTTCTTCATGGCGCGCAACATCGTCTCGCAAGGCAATCTGTTCCTCGGCAATCTCAAGGCCCGGCTGGAGCTCGAACGCCAGACCGAGATCATCTCGCTGCTGCTGAAGGATTTTCAGGAGAACGCCAGCGACTGGCTGTGGCAGACCGACGCCGAGGGACGTCTGACGGACGTGCCGCAGCGCTTCGCCGATGTCGCGCAACTGCCGCTTCCGCTGCTGAAGGGGGCGGCTTTCGCCGACGTGCTCGATATGCTCTGCCCCGAGGACAAGGCGGCCGCCTATAACGTCGTCGGCCTGATGGAGCATGGCGAGCCGCTGCACGAGATGAACCTCAAGGTCGTCACTGGCGGCGCGGCGCGGCTGTGGTCGCTGACGGCGAAACCGGCCCATGATCGTGACGGCCAGTTTCTCGGCTATCGCGGCTTCGGCCGGGACGTCACCGAGCGCTGGCGCGCCGAGAAGGCCGAAGCCGAGAGCCGCGCCAAGTCGGATTTCCTCGCTGTCATGAGCCACGAGATCCGCACGCCCATGAACGGCGTGCTTGGGCTTGCCAGCATGCTGCTTGAAACCAACCTCGATCCGGACCAGCGCGAGGCGGTCATCACGATCCGCGAATCCGGCGACAACCTGCAGCGCATCCTCAACGACATCCTCGACCTCTCCAAGCTCGAGGCCGGACGCTTCCAGTTCGAGGCGATCGACTTTGCGCCGCAGACGCTGGTCGAGACGGTTGCGACCGTCGTGCGCGCGAGCGCCAAAGGCAGGGGGCTCGACGTCAGGGTCGAGCTGGATCCGAACCTGCCGCCGACGCTGCGCGGCGACGTCGCGCGCATCCGGCAGGTGCTGCTCAATCTCGCCTCCAATGCGGTGAAGTTCACCGACCATGGCGAGGTGACGATCAAGGCCATCTGCCAGGCGCGCCGCGACCTGCTCGCGACCGTCGAATGGACCGTGACCGACAGCGGCATCGGCATCGCGCCGGAGAAGCTCGGCCAGCTGTTCTCCGACTTCGCCCAGGCCGATGCCTCGATCAGCCGCCGCTTCGGCGGCACCGGCCTCGGCCTTGCGATCTCGAGGCGCATCATCGAGCAGATGGGCGGCACCATCGGCGTCACCTCGACGCCGGGCGAGGGCTCGACCTTCCGCTTCACGCTGGTGTTGCCGTGGAGCCAGGCGCAGGCGTCGGACCAGGCGGACCGCGACGAAATCGACGAGCTAAAGGCCCGCATTGCGGGTCTCGACCGGCCGCTGAAGGTGCTGGTCGCGGAGGACGACGCCGTCAACCGGATGGTCGTGAGCAAGATGCTGGGCACCTTCGACGTCGAGCTGCGGGTCGTCGCCGACGGCGTCGAGGCTATCGCTGCCGCGTCCGAAGGCGATTACGACATCGTGCTGATGGACGTCCGCATGCCCGAGATGGACGGCCTCGCCGCAACCCGTGCGATCCGCGCCGAAGGCGGCCGTTTCGCCATCTTGCCGATCATCGCGCTGACCGCCAATGCCTTCCCCGATGACGTCAGAATTTGCCGCGAAGCCGGCATGTCGGACTTCCTCGCCAAGCCGCTGCGCAAGCCCGCGCTGGCCGCAGCCTTGCTGCGCGCGCTGGACGGCCACGTGATGACGGAGGAAGCACCGCTGCAGCCGGATCTGATGCCCGATGAGGTAGAGTGGACGGACGAGGAAAGGCAGATGACCGGGGCTTGAGCGCTCGCCAGATCGAGAGGCTGGCCCAGTCGTTACAGCTTTCCATAGACCCTTGTCGCGACCGCCTTCAGGCGTTCGACTGAGCCGGACTCCGGATGCGGCTTCACCGGCGCGAACAGGATCGAAGCCTGCTTGCCGTTCTTCCAGACAAAGATGTTGACGGCGTTGCCGTTACCCTTGGTGCAGGAATGCTCACCGAACGCTTCACTGCCGAGCTCGGGGATCGCCACATGTTGGCAGGGGCTTGGGCGCTTCATCATGCTGACGGCGGTGTCGCGCAAGGTCGCGATGACGGCGACGACCATGGTGTTGGCCTCGCGATCGAACATCATGCAGCTGCCCGCACCGGTCCGCTGGACCTGAAGCGTGCTCTTGTCGAGGAATCCGTCGGCATCCGCTGGCGTAAGCCATTCGCAGTCGCCGAACCGCTCGCTCGTCTTGCTCATATTTCCGACGGCAACGCGGGCGACCTGGGTGAGGGGGCCGAGCAGCGCCTCGTCGGAGCGCCGGGCGATCGGATAGACGGCGATCTGCAGGATGTAGTCGCCTGACAAGGCGATGATCGAGTCCTCCTGGCGCTTCGCGTCGGCGGCGGTCGTCCCGCGCTGAGCGTCATCGCCGATCCCGGACACCGCGCTGAGCGGCATGCGCTCACTGAGAGTCTTGACGAAGGTCGCGTACATCTCCCTGGCGCGGTCCTTGTCGGGATTGCTGAATACGGTCAGCATCATCGTCTCGCCGCGCCCAGCCTGGTAGATGCAGCCGCGGCCGTCCTGATTTGAGATCAGCGACCATTTGAGCGTCGGCATCGCGCCGGCGAGCTCCTTGGCGCCGATGAACGGACAGCTTTCGGCGGCGTGCACGTGGCGCACCGGGACGGTTGCGATGGCAAGGAAGAGGAACAGGCAACAGAGCAGGCGATCGATCATGCGCATTGGATCAACGACTACAGCGATTGGCGTGCCACGCCGATAAGGATGGGCTCTGATGCCTTGCGGTTACGCTATGGCACAGCCAACGGCACAACTTATGTGCGCGGATCCGCGATTTGGTTCAATGTCGCGCTCTGCTCTCGACCACGGACTCTCGAATTCCTTCGGGGAGTGATCGAACGGATTGTCCTATGAGGTGCACGAAGACTCTGCCGCATCATTGCGCATCCGTGAGCGCCTCCGGCTCGACCAGCAGACCTTGCCGTTCGTAGCGGCCGCGGGTCTTGCTGAAGCGAACGACAACGGCATATCGGGGACTCCTTGCCTTCACGCGTCGCGTCTTCAAGGCGTCGCCTGCCGGCAGAAATTCGAGATCATCGAGGCCGACGCAGCGCAGGCATGCCGGGCCGGGACCCTCCATCATCAGGAGGTCGCCGGTGCCGCCACACCGATGGCATTTCCACTCGGCGTTCAATGGCTGGACAGTCACCAGTTCGGGGGCTCGACTTGTCTTCGTCGACAGACGCTCACGCTTTTTTTCGGAAAGCGCAGGTGAGACCCAATGTGTGCGATAAGCCTCTTCGACCGCCGGATTTCCGCTACGGCTGAAACGCAGCATCTGGCGATGCGGCGTGCGTGCGACATACTCCGTCCGGGTTGCAAGCAATCCCTGCGCGACCGACCAGGACCGGAAAAGCCGCAGCGCCTCGGAAATTCGCGGCAAGTCGATCCGGACGACTTCCTCCAGGCATTCGACTTGCCCGCGGCGCCAACGCTCGACCGCTTCGAGGTCAAGCCACCCGATCCCGACAAGGATGTCGATGGCGCTCGCAAACTGCCTGGCGTCAAGCGCGGCTTCAGCCGCCTTGGCCACGCGATCGGCCAGCGGAACCTTGTTCTTCCGGCTCATTGACGCGCCCTCTCGAGAAACGAAGGGCTTGCGCTGCGCATCTCGACAGGATCTTCCCGTGACGGTTCGGTTCGATTTCGCTATAGAGCGGGAGATCGTACCTGCAAGGAAATTCTCCGTCGCTTCATCCAGATCGAGATTCCACGCATCGGGCCCGATTTGCCAGGATCACCTGTTTTGCCCGACGCGTCAAACAATATTCGCAAAAGCCGAAATTCAGCGAGCCGGCATCTCCGGCTACTGTGCATGGGGTTGTTTTGCAGATTTTGGGTCGGGCTAGATCGAGAAGCTGGTGCCGCAGCCGCAGGACGCGGTCGCGTTGGGGTTGTTGACGCGGAACGAGGCGCCGATCAGGTCATCGACGAAATCGACCTGCGAGCCCGCCAGGAAGGGCTGGGAGGCGGAATCGACCAGCACCACGGCATTGTCCTGCTCGATGACGAGATCATCGTCGGTGCGGTCGCGGTCGATGTCGAACTTGTACTGGAAGCCGGAACAGCCGCCGCCTTCGACCGAGATGCGCAGCATCGCGCCGGTGCCTTCGCCCTTGAGGATCTCCCCGATCCGGCGTGCGGCGCGGTCACTGATGGTCACAGGGGTGGTCATAGCTCGTCTCCGGTCGTCGTCCGCGTCATAGCCAATTCATTTGGTATCCCGCGTCCGGCATAGTTAAGTGCAAGGATACGCAGAATCAAATGGATAGGGACTAAATTCGTCGTGTCCGTCGGAATGGCAGCTCCCCGCGCGCCCTATGCCTGCGACCCCGAGCGCAGCCGCGGCCGGCTGGTTGCCGAGCCGCCGAGCCGGACCCGGAGCCCGTTCCGGCGGGACTGCGACCGGGTGATCCATTCGACCGCGTTCCGCCGCCTGAAGTACAAGACCCAGGTGTTCGTGTTCCATGAGGGCGATCATTATCGGACACGGCTGACCCATTCGCTGGAGGTCGCGCAGATCGCCCGCGCGCTGGCGCGCCAGCTCGGGCTGGACGAGGACCTCACCGAAACCTTGGCGCTCGCCCATGATCTCGGCCACCCGCCGTTCGGCCATGCCGGCGAGCGGGCGCTGGATGCTTGCCTGAAGGATTTCGGCGGCTTCGACCACAATGCCCAGGCGCTCCGCGTCGTCGGCTCGCTGGAGCACCGCTACCCCGAGTTCGATGGGCTGAACCTGACTTGGGAGTCGCTAGAGGGGATCGTCAAGCACAACGGCCCGCTGACCGATCGCAGCGGCGCGCCGGTCGGCCGCTATCGCGAGCACGGCGTTCCCGTCGGCATCGCCGACTACATCAAGACATACGATCTGGAGCTCTGGAGCTTCGCCTCGCTGGAGGCGCAGGTCGCCGCGATTGCCGACGACATCGCCTATGACGCCCATGACATCGACGACGGCCTGCGCGCAGGCCTCTTCCACCTCGACGATCTTAAGGTCATGCCGCTCACGGCGGAGATCATCGCGGAGACCTCGGCGCACTATCCCGATCTCGAGGATGTCAGGCGAGGGGCTGAGCTGGTGCGCGAGTTGATCTCGCATCTGATCGGCGCGGTGTTTGCGGAGGCGCAGAAGAACATTGCCGCCGTCCGGCCGCAATCGGCCCAGGACGTGCGCCAGCAGAGCCGGGCGCTGGTCGCCTTTCCGCCTGAAGTCGCCGAGGAGGAGGCCGCGATCAAGACCTTCCTCTACGGGCACATGTACCGCCACACCAGGGTGATGCGGGTGATGGCCGAGGCGGAACAGATCGTGTTCGATCTGTTCGCGAAATACCTGAAATCGCCGGCCGACCTGCCGCCGGAATGGCTGGTGGGGGCGGAGGCGGACAACGAGGGCGACCGGGCTCGCCGGATCGGCAATTTCATTGCCGGAATGACCGACCGTTTCGCCCTGACCGAGCACCAGCGGCTCTTTGACTTGACCCCGGATTTGCGTTAGGCGGCGGCCATGTCCAAGACATCCTCAGCCCCGCATTTGTTCGCCGACGTGCTCGCACGCGTGCACGCCGCCTGCCGCACGCTCGCGGCGGAAGCCAACTGGCCCGAGGGCATCGATGTCTCGCGCGTCGTGGTCGAGCCGCCGCGCGATGCCTCCCATGGTGACATGGCGACCAACGCCGCCATGGTGCTGGCGAAAGAGGCGAAGGCAAAGCCCCGCGATCTCGCCGAGCAGATCGCTGAAAGGCTCCGCAACGACCCGCTGATCACCAAGGTCGATGTCGCCGGTCCCGGCTTCATCAATCTGACGCTCAAGCCCGCTGCCTGGGCCGAGGCGCTGCGGACCGTGCTGCGCGAGGGGGCCGATTACGGCCGCGTCCGCGGCGGCTCCAAGGTCAACGTCGAATACGTCTCGGCCAATCCGACCGGGCCGATGCATGTCGGCCATTGCCGCGGCGCCGTGTTCGGCGACGCGCTGGCAAGCCTGCTCCAGTTCGGCGGCCATGAGGTCACCCGCGAATATTACATCAACGACGCCGGCGCCCAGGTCGACGTGCTCGCGCGCTCCGCGTTCCTCCGGTACCGCGAGGCGCTCGGCGAGGACATCGGCGCGATCCCGGAAGGGCTCTATCCCGGCGACTATCTGAAGCCGGTCGGGCAGGCGCTGGCCAAGGAGCACGGTGACAAGCTGCTTGCGATGAGCGAGGCGCAGTGGCTGCCGACGGTGCGCGCCAAGGCGATCGCGATGATGATGGACGAGATCAAGGACGATCTCGCCGCCCTCAACATCCGTCACGACGTCTTCTTCTCGGAGCGTTCGCTGATCGCGACCGGCAACAACAAGGTTGCCGAGACCATCGATTTCCTGAAAGCCAAGGGCGACATCTACGAAGGCCGCCTGCCGCCGCCGAAGGGCGCGCCGGTCGAGGATTGGGAAGACCGCGAGCAGCTGCTGTTCAAGGCGACCGCCTACGGCGACGACGTCGACCGCCCGCTGATCAAGTCGGACGATTCCTACACCTACTTCGCCTCCGACATCGCCTACCACAAGAACAAGTTCGACCGCGGCTTTGCGGAGATGATCGACGTCTGGGGCGCCGATCACGGCGGCTACATCAAGCGGATGCAGGCGGCGGTGAAGGCGACGACCTCGGGCAAGGGCTCGCTCGATGTCAAGATCGTCCAGCTCGTGAAGCTCTTGCGCAACGGCGAGCCCGTGAAAATGTCCAAGCGAAGCGGGGACTTCGTCACCTTGCGTGAGGTGGTGGATGAAGTCGGCCAGGATGCCGTCCGCTTCATGATGCTCTACCGTAAGAACGACGCGGTGCTCGACTTCGACCTCGCCAAGGTCATGGAACAGTCGCGCGATAACCCGGTATTCTATGTCCAGTACGGCCACGCCCGCGGTCACTCGATTTTCCGCAACGCGCGGGCCGAGGTGTTCCCGGACCTGCCCGAGGATGCCGACAAGCGCATCGCCTGGCTCGGTGAGTCGGCGGTGGAACGGCTGTCGGACCCCGTCGAGCTCGATCTTCTTAAGCGCCTCGCAATTTATCCGCGGATGCTCGAAGCCGCCGCCGCGGCCCACGAGCCGCACCGTATTGCCTTTTATCTCTATGACTTAGCGAGCGAATTTCACGCGCTTTGGACGAAAGGGCGCGATTTGCCCTATTTACGCTTCATTATCAATAATGATGCAGATCTTACAAAGGCGCGGCTGGCCATGGTCCAGGGCGTCGTCTCTGTCCTGGCATCGGGCCTCGCCATCCTCGGCGTCCATGCTCCGGACGAGATGCGGTAGTTTGGGGCGAACTACTTGACGGGAATATTGGGGGTACCGGCAGAAGCCGGATCGCTTAGACTTGGTTGAAAGCCTTGTGGGTCGAAAGCCGCGCCTTGGTCGAGGGGCGCGCGGCTTTCCCGAAGGGACGCATCATCACGATGGCCGATCGATATTACGACAGACCGTTTCCCTCCGATGACTATGGTCGCGGCGCCGACCAGCATGGGAAGGCGGAAAACGATCCCTTGGCCGAGCTCGCCCGCCTGATCGGCCAGACCGATCCATTCGCGCCGCAGGGGCGCCCGGGTGCGCGGCCGGCAGCAGTCGCACCGGCTCAAACTTATCAGGACGACGATTATCCGCAGGACGAGTATCAGCAGGATGACCCCGAGCCTGCACCGCCGCCGCAGCCGGGGCCGCCCTCATGGATGCGGCGTGCCAACGTGCAGCCGCAGCCGGCGCCCGAGCCTGACTATCCCGTCGCCGTAAATCCGGTTCATCCGTTGCATCGCTACTCCGCCCAGTCGGCTGCGCCCGAGCCGCAGTATCATCAGCCGCAGGCATATCAGGATCAGGCCTATCGGGATCAAGCCTATCATCAGGAGCAGGCCGACGCGGCGCCGTACGAGCAGCCCGATCCGGCGCGCTACGATGATGCGCTCTACGGGCGGCTTGAGGCGGGCGAGCAGGATTTTCAACGTGAGCCGGCCTATCCGGATGATCCCTATGCGTTCCAGAGCGACTATCCCGAGGCCGATCTCGACGAGCCCCGGAAGTCGCGCGGCGGCATGATGACGGTCGCGGCAATCCTCGCGCTCGCCGTGGTCGGCACCGGTGCGGCCTTTGCTTACAAGACCTATATCGGTTCGCCCCGCAGCGGTGAGCCGCCAATTATCAAGGCCGATAACACGCCGACCAAGATCGTGCCGGCGCCGTCGGACTCCTCGGCCAAGGTGCCGGACCGCATGGTGAGCGGTGACGGTAGCGAGAAGATCGTGCCGCGCGAGGAGGCTCCCGTCGACGTAAACGCCAAGGCGGCCGGTCCCCGCGTGATATTCCCGCCGCTGAACCAGAATGCCAACCCGCCGCCGGTTGCGAGCGTTTCGCCGTCCACCGTTCCGCCGCAGAGCGCCGGTCCGGTGCCGAGCAACGGGACGATGCCGAACGCTTCGCCTCGCTCAGTCAAGGTCGTGGTTGTGAAGGGTGATCAAACCGACAGTACCGCGCCTCAGGCCGCTGCGCCGTCGCCCGTCAAGCCCGTCGCGCCAGCCAAGCCCATTGCCGCGCCGCGTACGCCGCCGACCTCCGCGAATGCCAGTGTCAACCAGCCGCTTTCGCTGGCGCCGCAAGCCGCGCCGGCTGAGCCGCCGCAGCGCATGGCCGCGACCAATCCGACGCAGATCGCGCCAGCGAGCAGCGGCGGTGGCGGCTATGTGGTGCAGGTGTCCTCGCAGCAGAGCGAGGAGAGCGCCGCCGCGTCATACCGTGTGCTGCAGAGCAAATATGGCAGCGTGCTCGGATCCCGCTCGCCGGTGATCAAGCGGGTCGATTTGACGGAGAAGGGCAAGGGGATCGTCTACCGCGCCTTTGCCGGTCCCTACGGTTCGGCCGAAGAAGCGACGCAAGCTTGCAACAACCTCAAGTCCGCCGGCTTGTCTGCCTGCTTCGTCCAGAGGAATTAGCGGCAGTTTCCTTGACCCCCTCTTGGGGCAGGGTTAATCGGCCCTATGAGCACGCGGGCTTTCAATACCGGCGTATCCGGAACGGAACTGACCGCCGCTGGGCGGGCGCTTGTCCGTGCCGAATGCCGGTGGGACGTCATTTCCTTCAGGTTTAGCTTCGAGATCTCGATCCAAGCTACGGCTGTTGCTGAGGAATTGGCCGCGCGACAGGCCCTTGCGGTCAATCTCGCCGCTCTCACCATTCCCGTGGATGGCGCCTCGGACCCAGTCCATCCAGTGACGACTTCTGCGACAATGATTACTCAGGTGATTCGCAGCGCAATCGGGTTCCAAGATTTGTTGATGAGTAGTGACGTGCCGATGAAGGCGCTGGCGGGAAGCATTGGCGGACGAAAACGCGTCACGTTCGCGGCCGGCGCACCGCTCCACAGCAACGACAATGCGCAACGGGACGCATTGACCGCAACCACGGCATCCGCATGACCGCAGAAATTCTATCGTTTGAAACCGGGCGGCCCGCAGAGCTGGCCGAGGGCGAGCCGGCGTTGGTGGTCGACGTCGAGGGCTATGAGGGTCCGCTCGATCTGTTGCTGGCGCTGGCGCGGCAGCAAAAGGTCGATCTTGCCAAGATCTCGATCCTGGCGCTTGCCGATCAGTATCTTCACTTTATCGAAGCTGCGCGAAAGATCCGCCTCGAGCTTGCTGCCGATTATCTTGTAATGGCGGCCTGGCTCGCCTTTCTGAAGTCGCGCCTGCTGCTGCCTGAGCCGCCCAGTGCGGAGGGGCCGAGCGCCGAGGAAATGGCGACCGCGCTCGCGAACCGTCTGCGCCGTCTCGAAGCCATTCGCGAAGCCGCCAACCGGCTGATGAACCGGCAGCAATTGCTGCGCGACATTTTCCCGCGTGGCGAGCCCGAGCAGATCGCCGAGATCAAGCATCCGAAATACACCGCGACGCTGTACGATTTGCTGACGGCCTATGCCTCGCAGCGCCAGTCGCGCGTGCTGGCGAGCGTGCATCTGGCAAAGCGCACGGTGTGGTCGCTCGCCGAGGCGCGCGCCACTCTGGAGCGGCTGGTCGGCAGCATCACCGAACAGGACGATTGGGGCGTGCTCGACGATTTCCTGATCCGTCACGTCGCCGATCCGACGCAGCGCGCGACGGTGTTCGCCTCGAGCTTCGCCGCTGCGCTCGAGCTCGTGCGCGAAGGTCAGCTCGAGCTGAACCAGAAAGAGGCGTTTGCGCCCATTTATTTCCGCAAGGGGCGCGGGAAACCGGTCGTGGGCGCAGCTCCTGCGCCCGACGCGCCGGTCGGTTAAGTGCAAGAAGGAGAAGCTGCCATGGCAAGCCTGGCTGAAGTGCGGGTAGAAGAGGCCGAGCCGATGGAGAACGAATCCCAGGCACGTCCCGAGGAGTTGCGGCTGCTGGAAGCGCTGCTGTTCGCCTCGAGTGAACCGCTGGATACCGCGACGCTGGCCAAGCGCATGCCCGAAGGGGTGGATGTGAAGGCTGCGCTTGAGCAGCTCCAGGCCGACTATGCGTCGCGCGGCGTGAACCTCGTGCGGGTTGCCAACAAATGGACGTTCCGCACCGCCGGCGATCTCTCCTGGCTGATGACGCGCGAGAGCCACGAGACCCGGCGCCTGTCGCGCGCGGCGATCGAGGTGCTGGCCATCATCGCCTATCACCAGCCTGTGACACGTGCCGAGATCGAAGAAATCCGCGGCGTGGTGACCTCGAAGGGCACGCTCGACGTGCTCCTGGAAACCGGTTGGATCAAGCCGCGGGGCCGCCGCAAGACACCCGGCCGTCCCCTGACTTTCGGAACCACCGAGGAGTTCCTGTCGCAATTCACCCTGGAGCAGCTTGGCGATCTCCCGGGGCTCGAGGAGCTGAAGGGCACTGGCCTTCTCGATTCGCGCCTGCCGACTGGTTTCAGCGTACCGACTCCCTCGGATGATCCGGCGCTGCGTGAGGACGAGGATCCCTTGGAACCCGGCGAGGAGCTCGATCTGGCACTGGCGCCTGCGGTCGAGCCCGAGACACCACCGGAGGGCGGCGAGGGCGGAAGCGAGGAGTGATCCTCCGGCCTTCTACGGGTCCCCTCCGACCGGTTAACACTAGCAAGATTGCGTAGCGCCAACAGCGAATTGGCGCTGTCTTGGTCCTTGTTTTTGAGGCCTGCGAAGCCTACGTTCCGGTCAAGATCGGCCGGGTCCCGGCCATGCGCGTTTGGAGGGTTGCAGGATGGGTTCACTTAGCATTTGGCACTGGATCTTGGTGATCGCAGTGGTCCTGCTGCTGTTCGGCCGCGGCAAGATTTCGGATCTGATGGGCGACGTGGCGCAGGGCATCAAGGCCTTCAAGAAGGGCATGCAGGACGACGATAAACCTGCCGAGAAGCAGGAGCCCTCGAAGTCCATCGAGCACAATGCGGCGCCGACTGCGGCGCGGTCCGACGTCGGCAGCAAGGCCGTCTGAGCCAGGAGCACGCGAGACGCCGGAAGCGGACCGATCCTGCGGGTGAGGGATTGGGCCGATAGGTGACTTCGCGTGAACGGAAGACGTCATGTTCGACATCGGCTGGAGTGAGCTGGTTCTGATCGGGGTCGTGGCCTTGGTCGCCATTGGCCCGAAAGAGCTGCCGGGCGTGCTGCGCATGGTCGGGCAGTGGATGGGCAAGGCCCGCAAGATGGCTGCCGAATTTCAGGGGCAGTTCCAGGAAGCGATGCGCGAGGCCGAGATGGCCGACCTCAAGAAGAGCTTTGACGAGGTGAAGGAAGCCGCCAGCGGCTTCACGAGCGGCGGTCTGATGACCTCGCTCCAGAAGGACGTCAGCGACGCGCTCCGCGTCGATGCGCTCGACAAGCCGGCTGAGGCGCCCACGACGACTGCTGTCGAACCGCCAGCGACTTCAAGTGAAGCGCCGGTAACCCCGACCACGCCTGAAGCGCCGACACCGGAGACTTTCGTGGAGGCCGAGGCGCATGCGGCGGTGAATGAGCCGCTCGCCATTGTCAGTGAGGTCGAGCAGTCATCGGTGGCGCAGGACACCGCGCCCTCCGAAGCGATCAAGGACGCCAAAGCGTCATGAGCGACGCCGATATCGAGGCCAGCAAAGCCCCGCTGATGGACCATCTGATCGAGCTGCGCTCGCGGCTGATCAAGGCGCTGCTCGGCTTCGGCGTGGCCTTCATCTTCTGCTTCTTCTTCGCCAAGCAGATCTACAACGTGCTGGTCTGGCCGTTCGTGTGGGTGGCAGGCGCTGAGAACTCGAAATTCATCTACACGGCGCTGCTGGAATACTTCATCACCCAGCTCAAGCTCGCGCTGTTCGGGGCCGGCTTCATCTCGTTCCCGATCGTCGCGACGCAAATCTACAAGTTCGTCGCGCCCGGCCTCTACAAGCATGAGAAGCAGGCCTTCCTGCCGTATCTGGTCGCGACGCCGTTCTTCTTCGTGCTCGGTGCGACGCTGGTTTATTTCGTCGTGCTCCCGATGCTGGTGCGCTTCTCGCTCGGCATGCAGCAGATGGGCGGCGCGGAGACCGCCCAGATCCAGCTCCTGCCCAAGGTCGGCGAATATCTGTCGCTGATGATGTCGCTGATCTTCGCCTTCGGCATTGCCTTCCAGCTTCCGGTGATCCTGACGCTGCTCGGGCGGGTCGGCATCATCACCTCGAAAATGCTGCGCGAGAAGCGCCGCTATTTCATCGTCCTGGCTTTCATCATCGCGGCAGTCCTGACGCCGCCGGATATCCTGAGTCAGTGCTCGCTCGCGATTCCCCTGCTTGCACTTTACGAGGGTTCGATCATCTCGGTGGCGATGGTGGAGAAGAAGGCGGCGGCTTCGCAGTCTACGACCAGCACCGACGTCTCGACACCGGCCAATCCGGCCGAGTAAGGGCGGCTTACCCCCGATGTCATTCCCCGCGAAAGCGGCGACTCAAGTACGCCGCAGCTCCTCGGAGAATCACTGCCGCTTCTGGAATACTGGATCGCCCGCTTTCGCTGGCGATGACAGCTGTGCTAGGGGGAAGCGCGCGCGCCAATGTAAATTGACAACGTTCTCCGTTGTATGTTGACGCGGTGATTCAGGACCGCCGCCATGCACGACATCAAATCGATCCGCGACAATCCGCAAGTCTTCGACGCCGGCCTTGCCCGACGCGGCTTGGCGCCGCTGTCGGCATCGCTGCTCGCGATCGACGAGAGGCGGCGGGCGGCGATCCTGGCCTCGGAGCAGGCGCAGGCGCGGCGCAATGCTGCGTCCAAGGAAATTGGTGACGCCAAGAAGGCAAAAGACGAGGCGCGCGCGGCCAAGCTGATGGCCGAGGTCGCCGAGCTCAAGACCACGATGCCGGAGCTCGAGGCCGCTGCGAAGGCGGCCGACGAGGAGCTGACGAGGGAGCTCTCCGCGATCCCGAACATCCCGTTCGATGAAGTGCCCGATGGTGTCGACGAGCACGGTAACGTCCAGCACCACGTGTTCGGTGCCAGGCGCAATTACGGCTTCGCGCCGAAGCTGCACGACGATCTCGGCACCGCGCTCGGCTACATGGATTTCGAGGCCGCGGCGAAGCTTTCCGGTGCGCGCTTTGTCGTCCTGAAGAAGGGGCTCGCGCGTCTCGAACGCGCGATCGGTCAATTCATGCTGGACCTGCATACCACCGAACACGGCTATACCGAGATCAACCCGCCGCTGCTCGTGCGCAACGAGGTGATGTTCGGGACCGGGCAGTTGCCGAAATTCGAGGACGATCAGTTCTGGGCCATCAAGGGCGAGCTGCTGGCCGCGCCCGATCATGAGCGGCTGAAGACCGAACGCCTCGGCCTGATCCCGACCGCGGAAGTGTCGCTCACCAATCTCGCGCGTGAATCCATTCTCGACGAGAAGCAACTCCCCATGCGTCTCACCGCGCTGACGCCGTGCTTCCGCGCCGAGGCGGGCGCGGCGGGACGCGATACCCGCGGCATGATCCGCCAGCACCAGTTCACCAAGGTCGAACTGGTCTCGATCACCACGCCCGAAACCAGCAGGGATGAACTCGAGCGGATGCTGTCCTGCGCCGAGCAGGTGCTGCAGAAGCTCGACCTGCATTATCGCGTGATGACGCTCTGCGCAGGGGATATGGGTTTCTCGTCGCAAAAAACCTATGACATCGAGGTGTGGATGCCTGGGCAAGGCGAGGGCGGCATGTTCCGCGAGATATCGAGCTGCTCGGTCTGCGGCGACTTCCAGGCGCGGCGCATGGATGCGCGCTCGCGCGGCCCGGATGGCAAGCCGCGCTTCGTGCACACGTTGAATGGCTCGGGCACGGCCGTCGGCCGCGCGCTGATCGCCGTGATGGAGACCTATCAACAGGAGGACGGCTCGATCGCTGTCCCCAGCGTGCTGCAGCCCTATATGGGTGGGCTGAAGGTGATCGCACGCGAGTAGGGCGGTTGCCGGCCTGAACGTCAAAACGTTTGGTTGCGAAGATCGGACGGCCGGCTATCCTGCCGATCTCCGACAACGCTGACCTCTGTTCATGGCCTTGCACCGCGACATCTTCTGGATCGGCAGACAATGGGCGGTGACGGGTGCCGGGATCCAGGCCGTGGATCAGCGCCTGCGTGGCGTGCTGGACATCGAGGTCGCCCGACTCTGGGACGATGATCTCGTGGGGAGTCGGCGGGCAAAGCCGGGTGTGAATGCCGCGGATTTCGACAAGGCGCTTGCGGTAGCGCGCGAACGCTTTCCGCAAGCATCCGCGCTGGACCCGATGGTTGCTCATCTGGAGGCGCTCGGAGTGGTCGACACACCCGCCGTCAGCTCCGTCGTGCCGGAGATGAAGCTGTATGCGGAGGGGCGGCTCGCGCGATTCCTGCCGCAATGGCGTATCCGCCGCTAGGGCGGAATGGGCTCGATTGTTGCGTTGCGGCAATGGGCGGGGATCGCGGGTGAGATCTGCGTCGAAGCCGGTTTGCCTGATCGGTCCCAGCCGGATAAGACGGCCTGACCTCGTTTCAGGAATCGACCACCGGCATGCGCATTCTCTGCACCAATGACGACGGCATCCACGCTCCCGGCCTCAAGGTCGTTGAGGAGATCGCACGCGCGCTGTCCGACGATGTGTGGGTGGTGGCGCCCGAGCTCGATCAGTCCGGCGTGTCTCATTCGCTGTCGCTGAACGATCCGCTGCGACTGCGCGAAGTTGGCCCACGGCACTTTGCGGTGCGCGGCACGCCGACCGACTGCGTGATCATGGGCGCGCGCCACATCCTCGGTGCCGAGCTGCCCGACGTCGTGCTCTCCGGCGTGAACAAAGGTCGCAACGTCGCCGAGGACGTGGTCTATTCCGGCACCATCGCCGGCGCGCTCGAAGGCACCATTCTGGGCATACCTTCATTCGCGCTGTCTCAGGAATTCAGCGTCGAAACCCGCGAGCGGCCACCGTGGGACACCGCGCGCAAGTTCGGCCCCGACATCCTGCGCAAGGTGATCAAGGCCGGGATCCCGAAGGATACCGTCATCAACGTCAACTTCCCGTCCTGCGCGCCGGAGGACGTGCTCGGCATTCGCGTGACCCGACAGGGCAAGCGCAATCTCGGTTTCTTGCGGATCGACGAACGCAGGGACGGCCGCAACAATCCCTATTTCTGGATCGGCTTCGAGCGCGCGGCGATGATGGACACGCCGGCGGACGGCACCGATCTCGCAGCGTTGCGCGAGCGCTACGTCTCGGTCACGCCGCTCCGCCTCGACCGCACCAATGAAGCGTTTTCCGAAGAGCTGAGCGCGACGCTCAAGTAGAGGCTAATCGTTGCGAAGCGCGGCTTCGATGGTCTTGCCGAGCGCGTCGAGCTGAAATGGCTTCTGAAGGGCGGGCCGATCACGATATTGCTCGGGCAGGCCCGACGAGCCGTAGCCGGTTGCGAAGATAAAGGGACAGCCCTTGGCCTTGATGACGTCGGCGACCGGGGAAATGACCTTCCCGTTGACGTTGACGTCGAGAATGGCGATGTCGAACTCCGTGGCCTGGGCGAGCCGCATTGCCTCGGAAATGTCTCCCGCTTCGGCCGCGACCTTGTAGCCAAGCTCCTCCAGCATATCCGCAACCATCATGCGGATCATCACCTCGTCCTCGACGAGGAATACAGAGCGGCCGGAAAGCCCTGTCGCGGTCATTGTCGTTGAGTCCTTGCCCATTCGCGAAAACGTTCGCAGATAACACGAATCGAAGCAATGCGCGTTTCGGCCAACCGACACTTGAAAACGCCGCGGTGGCCCCTCCGCTGCAAGTCAATTTGTGGTCAAATGCCAAGTCGTAAGGCTATCATGGGTTCCTGAACGGGAACAAGATTCCGGTTCCGGACGAGACAACATAAGCAGCGATGACCTCCAACCAGCCTCCGCCGGAAAAGATGATGTTTCAGCTCACGCTGAGGCGTCGCGGCATCAGTGACCAGACCGTGTTGCGGACCATGGAGGAGGTGCCGCGTGAGCTGTTCGTCGAGGCCTCTGATCGGGATGGCGCCTATCGTGACAGCGCACTGCCGATCGCCTGCGGGCAGACGATCAGTCAGCCCTTCGTCGTCGCCTATATGACCGAGCAGCTCCAGCTCCAGAAGCAACACCGCGTGCTCGAGATCGGCACCGGCTCCGGCTATCAGGCCGCCGTGCTGTCGCGCCTCGCGGGGCAGGTGTTGACGGTCGAGCGCTATCGCAAGCTAGCTGACGACGCACGCGCCAGGCTTGAAAAGCTGAATTGTCACAATGTCGAGGTGATGCTCGGCGACGGTCTCAATTTGCCGTCGAATATCGGTCCGTTCGACCGCATCATCGTTACCGCCGCGGTTGAGCAGATTCCGGAGAACCTGATCGAGCGGCTCGACATCGGCGGCATCCTGATCGCGCCGGTCGGCCCTCATCAGGGCGTGCAGACGCTGACGCGCCTCAGCCGGACCGAATCCGGCATCGAACGCAAGGAACTCGTCGAGGTCCGCTTCGTGCCGGCGCTGCCCGGAGTGGCGCGTGAGCTGTAGAATTCCGGATTGGTTGCACATCCAACATCTTATTGGGAGGGTTAAGCCGTTATTTACTCGACGCGTGTTTACTTAAAACACCAGTTCTGTTGCGTACGAGTGAGTAACCATGTCTGTTGTCGCCGAGTTGCTTTACTCGCGCCGCGTACCGCAGGTCGCGGTGCTGGCGCTGATTTCCTTCAGCTTCGCAGGGTGCAGTGCCGACATGTCGTCGCGGCTGTCCCAGTCGAACTTCTCCAATCCCTTCTCTGAATCGACCGGTTCGGTGCAGCAGGCTCCGCCGCCGCAGCGTGAGCTGCCGCAGTATGCGCGGCCGCAGACTCAGCCCGGCTATTACCAATCCCAGCCCTTGCCGCCAGCGGTTGCCGCACCGCAATCCTATCCCGTCGCCGCGGGTGGGGGCGTCTCGGGAGGCGGGCGTGGCCTCGGCTCCTACACGCCGCCGGCCCAGCCGCATCTTGAGGCCACCGGCACCGTGCCGCCGCGTTCGGTTGCGGCAGCCCAACCGGCCGGGGGGACCAAGATCATCGTCGGCACCAGCGACACGCTCGACGTGCTCGCCAAGCGCTATCACGTCACGCCGCAGGCGATCATGGCCGCCAACGGTTACAAAGGCCCGCGTGCGCTGTCGCCTGGCCAACAACTGATCATCCCGCATCCGGGTGCACCTGCTGCAGTCGCCGCTGCCCCCGCAGTGGCGCCGAAGGCGGTTGCTGCGGCAGCCGCACCGTCGAGCTTCCACTTCGTCAATCACGGCGACACGCTCGCCAGCATCGCGCGGAAGAACCATATCTCCGCGGCCGAGCTCGCCCGCGCCAATGGTCTCGAGCCGTCGGCGAAGCTCAGGCTCGGTACCAAGCTGACCGTGCCGGGCGCCAAGACCGCGGCAGTTGCGGCTCCGCTTGCTCCGGCGCCCGTCACGGCGGCCCCCGTGGCGGCCGCGCTACAGCCGGTTGCGGCAACTCCAGTCCCTGCCACCAAGGTGGCTGCCGTCGCCGGGCCTGCGCAGAGCGCGCGCCTGGCCCAGGCAACCACCAATATCGAAGAGAAGCCAGCCGAGGCGCCGGCGAAGGCGGCAGAGACCACAAGCTCGCTGCCGACCTTCCGCTGGCCGGTGCGCGGCAAGGTGATCACGAGCTACGGCGCCAAGACCAACGGCAAGTCCAATGACGGCATCAACGTCGCGGTGCCCGAGGGGACGCCGATCAAGGCGGCGGAAGACGGTGTCGTTGCCTATTCCGGCAACGAGCTGAAGGGGTACGGCAATCTGGTCCTGGTTCGGCACTCCAACGGCTACGTCACCGCATATGCCCATGCGAGTGAGCTGCTGGTGAAGCGCGGCGATTCGATTAAGCGCGGTCAGGTCATTGCCAAGTCGGGTCAATCCGGGGAGGTGGCGTCGCCGCAGCTCCACTTCGAGATCCGTAAGGGATCGAGCCCGGTTGACCCGCTTCAATTCCTGAATGGGGCTTGAGGTTGACGTCGGGCCCCCGTTCTCTCTTCGTAACAACGCAGTTATCGCCCGCGAAAGCGGGCGATATTCGTTGTTCGCTGAGTTGCAGCTTCGGCTATTTCGCCGTCAGCTTCACACCTAGCCGGCCCGCCAGCTCCTGCACGAATTGCCAGGCCACACGGCCCGAGCGCGAGCCGCGCGTGGTCGACCATTCCAAGGCCTCGCGCTCCAGCGCCTCGTCGTCGATCTTGATGCCGAAATGGCCGCAATAGCCGCGCACCATGGCGAGATATTCGTCCTGGCTGCAACGGTGGAAGCCGAGCCAGAGGCCGAAGCGATCCGACAGCGAGACCTTTTCCTCGACGGCTTCGCCGGGATTGATCGCGGTCGAGCGTTCGTTCTCGATCATGTCGCGCGCCAGCAGATGGCGGCGGTTGGAGGTGGCATACAGGATGACGTTCTCGGGCCGGCCCTCGATGCCGCCCTCGAGCACGGCCTTGAGCGACTTGTAGGACGCGTCGTTGCCGTCGAAGGAGAGGTCGTCGATGAATACGATGAAGCGGAAGCTCGAATCGCGAAGCTTCTCCATCAGCATCGGCAGCGTTTCGATGTCCTCGCGATGTATCTCGATCAGCTTCAGTCTGTCGGCGGGTTTGCGGTCGGCGTTGATGCTGGCATGGGCTGCCTTCACCAGGGATGATTTGCCCATGCCGCGCGCGCCCCAGAGCAGGGCGTTGTTGGCCGGCAGGCCGCTTGCGAAGCGCTCGGTGTTCTCCATCAGGATGTCGCGCATCCGGTCGACGCCCTTCAGCAGGAACAGCTCGACGCGGCTGACCCGTGGCACCGCTGCGAGGCGGCCGTCCGGATGCCAGACATAGGCATCCGCCCGCTCGAACGACTCGCGTTCGACGGCCGGTTTGCCCTGGGCTGCGAGATGCGCCGCGATGGTCTCCAGTGCGCGGACGAGGCGCTCCTGGGACAGGTCGGGAGCCGCCTTGAGGGGAGCCTTCGAGACCGCCTTTTGGGCGGGCTTGGGGCGTTTTGCCGCGACCTGGGCGGACTTCCTGGCAGGGGTACGGGGGCCTTTGCCGGCCGGGCTTTTGCTAAGGTTTTTGGGCATGTCCGAAGTTCCTGAGAATGCAGCCTTATCGGGCCTGATGGCGCGCCGCAAGGTGGCCAAAAGGGCGGTCTGGCAGCGTTGCAATTGGGGCGGTGGTCGCTATAGTCCGCGCGAATTTGACCGAACCGGTCGCCGTCAAGGCCTGACCGGCTTCCCCCGTTTCCACGAGGATCGTCCGAATGCTGATTACCCCTGCGTATGCCCAGGCCGCGGGCGCCGGCGACACCAACAGCATGTTGATGTCGCTGCTGCCGTTCGCCCTGATCTTCGTGATCATGTACTTCCTGATTCTGCGCCCGCAGCAGAAGAAGGTGAAGGACCACGCCGAGCTCGTGAAGAACATCCGCCGCGGCGACACGGTCGTGACCTCGGGCGGCCTGGTCGGCAAGGTCACCAAGGTGGTCGACGACGACCAGATCGAGTTCGAGATCTCCGACGGTGTGCGCGTGCGCCAGATGCGGTCGATGATCTCGGGCGTGCGCGCCAAGGGCGAGCCGGCCAAGGACAGCGCGAAGGAAAGCGCCAAGGACGACGCCGCGGCGAAGTGAGCGCTTCTCCGCGAGTCTCTCGAATCTCCTGATCTGACAGGTCCAGTCGATGTTGTATTTCACGCGGTGGAAGGCGCTCGGGATCATCCTGACGGCGCTGATCGTGTGCCTCTGTGCGGTCCCGAACTTCTTCCCCGAGGCGCAGGTCAAGACCTGGCCCGCTTGGGCGCAGCGCCGGCTCGTGCTCGGCCTCGACTTGCAGGGCGGCTCGTCTCTGCAGCTTGAGGTCGACTCCAACTATGTGAAGAAGGAAAGACTCGACCAGATCCGCGACGACGTCCGGCGCGTGCTGCGCGAGGCCAGGATCGGTTACACTGGTATCGTAACCAAGGGCGATGCTGTCGAGGTGCGCATCAGGGACGCGGATGCCCAGCCGGCGCTCGCCAAGTTGCGTGAGCTGGCGCAGCCGATTGGCGGCCTGATGGGGTCCGGCGGCCAGCGCGACCTTGAAGTCGCCGATGCCGGTGGCGGATTGATCCGTCTCAGCATTCCCGAGGCGGCGATGATCGAGCGTTTGCGCAAGACCATCGAGCAGTCGATCCAGATCGTCGAGAAGCGTGTCAATGAACTCGGTACCGTCGAGCCCATCATCCAGCGCCAGGGTAACGACCGTATCCTGGTGCAGGTGCCGGGTTTGCAGGACCCCACCCATTTGAAGGAGCTGTTGGGCAAGACCGCGAAGATGGAATTCCGCATGGTCGATCCCTCGGTGCCGCTGGACCAGGCGCAGCAGGGCGGATTGCCCCCGGACACCGAATTCCTGCCGGCCGCTACGCCGCCGCCGCCCGGCTATGTGGTCAAAAAGCAGGTGCTGGTTGCGGGCAGCGATCTGACTGACGCCCAGGCGACCTTCGACCAGCGCACCAATGAGCCTGTCGTCAGCTTCAAGTTCAATAGCTCGGGCTCCCGCAAGTTCGCGCAGGCCACGCAGGAGAATGTCGGGGTGCCCTTCGCGATCATCCTCGACAACAAGGTGATCTCCGCGCCGGTCATTCGCGAGCCGATCACCGGCGGTCAGGGCCAGATCTCCGGCAGCTTCACCGTGCAGTCGGCCAACGACCTCGCGATCCTCTTGCGCGCCGGCGCGCTGCCTGCGCCGCTCACGGTGGTCGAGGAACGCACCGTCGGTCCGGGGCTCGGCCAGGACTCGATCGAGAAGGGCGAGCTCGCCGCCTATGTCGGCTCGATCATGGTCGTCGTGTTCATGCTGGTGACGTACCGGCTGTTCGGCGTGTTCGCCAATATCGCGGTGACCATCAACGTCGCGATGATTTTCGGCCTGTTATCGCTGCTCAGTGCCACGCTGACGCTCCCCGGCATCGCCGGCATCGTGCTCACCGTCGGCATCGCGGTCGACTCCAACGTGCTGATCTATGAGCGCATCCGCGAGGAGCTGCGCGGCGGGAGAAGCCCGATCTCGGCGATCGATGCAGGCTTCAAGCGGGCGCTTGCGACCATTCTCGATTCCAACATCACGACCTTCATTGCCGCCGCCGTCCTGTTCATGATCGGTACCGGACCGGTGCGCGGTTTCGCAGTCACGCTCGGCATCGGCATCATCACCACTGTGTTCACCGCCTTCACCATGACCCGACTGATCGTGGCCTGGTGGGTACAGTGGAAGCGGCCGAAGACTGTGCCGATTTGATCATTCGAGGCCGACTGTGACCACTACTCAAATCGTTCTCATTTCTCTCGGCGTCCTGATTGCAGTGCTGACCGTGGTCAGCGTGCTTGGCGTCCTGCCGTCGCTGCGCATCGTCCCGGACAATACGCATTTCGACTTCACGCGCTTCCGCCGCATCAGCTTTCCGATCTCGGCCGCGCTGTCGATCGTCGCCATCACGCTGTTCTTCACCCACGGCCTGAACTTCGGCATCGACTTCAAGGGTGGCACCTTGATGGAGGTGCGGGCCAAGTCGGGCACCGCCGATCTTGCGCAGATGCGCACGACCCTTGGCAGCCTCGGCTTGGGCGAAGTCCAGCTGCAGCAATTCGGCAGTGCCGCCGACGTGCTGCTACGTGTTGCCGAGCAGCCGGGCGGCGACAAGGCGCAGCAGGAAGCCGTGGACAAGGTTCGCGGTGCCCTCGGCGAGTCCGTGGAGTATCGCCGCGTCGAGGTGGTGGGCCCACGCGTCTCCGGCGAACTGCTGGGCTGGGGCATGGCCGGCCTGATGCTGGCGATCGTTGCGATCCTGGTCTACCTCTGGTTCCGGTTCGAATGGCAGTTCGCGCTCGGCGCCATGATCGCCAACGTGCACGACATCGTGCTGACCATCGGCTTCATGTCGATCAGCCAGGTCGATTTCGACCTGACCAGCATCGCGGCGCTTCTGACCATTCTGGGCTATTCGCTCAACGACACCGTTGTCATCTATGACCGCATCCGTGAAATGCTGCGGCGCTACAAGAAGATGCCGATGCCGCAGCTGCTCAACGAGTCCATCAACTCGACGCTGTCGCGCTCGATCATCACCCACTTGACGGTGACGCTTGCGTTGCTGGCGCTATTGCTGTTCGGCGGTCATGCCATCCACAGCTTCACGGCCGTCATGATGTTCGGCGTGGTGCTGGTCGGCACCTACACTTCGATCTTCATCGCGGCGCCGATCCTGATCTATCTCGGTGTCGGCGAGCATCGCGAAGATGCGAAGGAAGAGGCTACGCCGGCGAAGAAAAGCAAGGCATGATCCGAACCGCATGCCCTCGCAGGAGTTTGCGAGGGTAGCAGGCTCATTCGGATGGAGCTCATGGCCGGCAATCCCAACGCTCCCCATTTCCCGCGCTCGGCGCCGATCGAGGCCTATGGCAAAGGCGGCTTCGCGTTTGCCGGCATGTCGCACCGGGGCTCGCTGCTGTGTCTGCCCGATGCGATCTGGGCTTGGGATGTGACGGATCCGGCAAAGATCGATCGCTATTCCCTGGAGCGGGTTTTTGCGGCCGCCAACAGCATCGACACGCTGCTGGTCGGGACCGGAACTGACGTCTGGCTGCCGCCGCCCGAGCTGCGTCAGGCGCTCAAGGCGGTGAGGGTGGTGCTGGACACCATGCAGACCGGCCCCGCCGTGCGCACCTACAACATCATGATCGGCGAACGACGGCGCGTTGCGGCTGCGCTGATTGCCGTGCCATGAGCGGCGCTGCGACGCCGCCCGACGCCACGACATTCTGCGCTGACCTCGTGCGCAGCCACGACTTTCCGCGCTATGTCGCGACCCTGTTCGTCCCCGCTGCCGAGCGCCGCGCGCTGCTGGCGCTCTACGCCTTCAATGTCGAGATCGTCCGCGTCCGCGATCAGGTGAGCCAGCCCTTGCCGGGCGAGATTCGTTTTCAGTGGTGGACCGATCTGTTCTCGGGCGTCGTCCACGGCAGCGCTGAGGGCAATCCGGTGGCGGCAGAGCTCCTGCGCGCGATCCGCGATTTTGACCTGCCGGTCGAGCCGTTGTCTCTGCTGGTCGACGAGCATCAGTTCGATCTCTACAACGACCCGATGCCGACCATGGCCGCGCTGGAAGGCTATCTGGCCGCCACCTCTTCGGCGCTGTTCGCGCTCGCGGCGCGGATCATGGGTGATGCTTCGGATGCGGCCGAACACTTGGCGCGGCACACCGGGCTGGCGCAAGGCATCGCCCAGGTGATTGCCAACCTGCCGCGGGACTCGTCCCACCGGCAGTTGTTCCTGCCGCAGCAGGTCTTGGCCAGCCATGGCTGCACCATGGAGGATGTGTTCGCGGGCAAGGAGACGCCCAATCTCCACGCCGTGCTGAACCAGCTTATCGCCGAAGCCCGGCAGCATCTGGCGACAGCCTTGTCGCTGCTGTCGCAGGTGCCGCCGTCCGTGCGGCCGGCGTTCCTGCCGTTGAGCCAGACGCGGGCTGATCTCGATCGGCTGTCGCATCGGGGGCGCAATCCCTTTGCATTGCAGCCGCCGTCGCGGCTGCGCACGCTGTGGACGCTGTGGCGGGCTTCACGATCGCGGGAATTTACCAAATAGCGGCTGGCTTATCGCCCGGGCCGCGCAAATGCTCTATGCTGTCCCATGGCTGAGATATCCCCAACCGCAATCCCCGATCTGAGCGGCCTTCCGGTCGCATCCGGTGACATTGATGCAGCCGCCGAGATCATCCGCGGTGCTGTTGTCGAGACGCCCTGTAGCTACAGCCGGACCCTAAGCAATATTTGCGGCTGTGACCTCTGGCTCAAATTCGAAAACCTCCAGTTTACATCCTCATTCAAGGAGCGCGGGGCGCTGAACCGGCTCACCGCGCTGACTCCGGAGGAGCGCACGCGCGGCGTGATCGCCATGTCCGCGGGCAATCACGCGCAGGGCGTCGCCTATCATGCCAAGCGCCTCGGCATTCCCGCCACCATCGTGATGCCCGTGGGCACGCCAATGGTGAAAGTCGAGAACACCAGGCATCATGGAGCCGAGGTGATCGTGACTGGCGCAACGCTGGAGGAGGCGGCCGCGTTTGCGCGGAGTCATGGCGAATCTCGCGGCATGATCTTCGTCCATCCCTATGACGATCCGCTGGTCATTGCGGGACAGGGGACGGTCGGGCTGGAGATCCTCAAGGCGGTGCCGGAGCTCGATACGCTGGTGGTTCCGATCGGCGGCGGCGGCCTGATCAGCGGCATTGCCATTGCCGCGAAATCGATCAAGCCGTCGCTGCGGATCCTCGGCGTGGAGGCCTGGCTCTACCCCTCGATGTACAATGCCATCCATGACGGCAATCTGCCGGCGCGTGGCGACACGCTCGCCGAAGGCATCGCTGTCAAATCCCCGGGCAAGATCACCACGGAAATCGTCCGCCGCCTCGTCGACGACATTGCGCTCGTCAACGAAGCCGAGCTTGAGCGCGCGGTTTCAACCTTGATCTCGATCGAGAAGACGGTGGTAGAGGGGGCGGGCGCGGCAGGTCTTGCGGCGATCATGTCCGATCCTTCGCGCTTTGCCGGCGAGAAGGTCGGTCTGGTCCTGAGCGGCGGCAACATCGACACCAGGCTGATCGCTTCGGTGCTGACACGCGAGCTCGCGCGCAAGGGGCGGCTGACGCAGCTCTCGCTCGACATTCCTGACAGACCCGGCCAGTTGGCCGCGGTCGCGGCGCTGCTGGCGGAAGCCGGCGCCAACATCATCGAGGTCTCGCATCAGCGGACCTTCTCGGACTTGCCGGCGAAGGCGACGTTGTTGCAGCTCGTCATCGAGACCCGCGACAGCGCCCATCTCGACGAGGTCATGGCCAAGCTCGGCGCGTCGGGATTGAGCGCGCGCTGCACCTGAAGCCGCGCTAACGCCGCGCCAGACCCGCGATATGGGCGATCAGCCGATCGATCTCGGCTTCCGTGTTGTAGTAGTGCGGCGACGCCCGCACGATTACCGGCAGCGCACGGACTTCGGCGTCGATCCGCGTGCTCGACGGATGTGATGCGCCAATGGTGATGCCGGCCGTAGCGGCGCCGCTGACGACCGTGTCGGCCTCGTAGCCAGCCACCGTGAAGCTGACGATCGCGCCTGGCGTGCGGCCGAGATCGCGAATGGTGACCCCACCGATAGCCGCAAGGCCAGTGCGAAGGCGACCCGCCAGCAGGCGGCAGCGCTGCTCGATCGGGCCGAGGCCGATCGCGAGGGCATAGTCGACAGCGGCGCCCAAGCCGAGCCGGGCCGCGTAATTGTTCTCCCAGGTCTCGAAGCGGCGGGCGTCATCGCGGAGCTGATAGCGGTCCCGCGAGACCCAGGGCGCCGCAAAATGGTCGATCATCGGCGGCTCGAGCTGCTGCAGCAGCGCCTTGCGGACGTAGAGGAAGCCGGTGCCGCGCGGACCTCTGAGGAATTTGCGGCCTGTGGCCGACAGCATGTCGCAGCCAATCGCTTCGACGTCGACCTGCATGTGGCCGACCGCCTGGCATGCATCGAGCAAATAGGGAATGCCGTATGCGCGGGCGATTTTGCCGACAGCAGCTGCGGGATTGACCAGCCCGCCATTGGTCGGCACCCAGGTGATCGCGATCAGCTTCACGTGGTCGTCGATCATCCGCTCGAGCGCGGCGACGTCGAGCTCGCCGCTGGCGTCGCTCGGCACGATCTCGATGACCGCGCCTGTGCGCCTGGCGACCTGAAGAAACGCGACATAATTGGCGGCGTATTCCGCCTCGGCCGTCAGGATCCGGTCGCCGGGGAGAAACGGCAGAGCGTAGAAGGCCATTTGCCATGCAACTGTGGCGTTCTCGGTAAGCGCGATTTCTTCCGCCGCGGCGTTCAGCAGCCGCGCCACCGAGCCGTAGATCGCGTCAAGCCGATCGGACACACGATCGGCAGCGGCATAGCCTCCGATTTCGGCCTCCAGATCGATATGCTGCTTCACTGCGCCGACAACGGCCGTCGGCATGAGGGCCGCGCCGGCGTTGTGGAGATAGGCGAGCCGGGAGACGGCAGGCGTGTCGGCGCGGATTTGGTCGATATCGATCAAGTGCGCTTCTCCCTCTCGCGATCCTGGTATGGATTAGACGCGCCGAACAAGGCGAGCAAGCGCCGAACAGTCCCACTCTAGATACAGAGGCCGAGCAGCTTGACGTGGCAATTGGCGGCTTTGGGCCTGCTGGCAGGCGTGACCTCGCGTTTCACGGCGACCACCGGCTCGCTGTCCTTCTTGCCTTTGCCCTTGCCCGGCTTCGGCTCGTAATCGCCGGCGATCACCATGGCCCAATAGGTGCGCTTGCCGCTGGCGTTCTTCGCGCTCGCGATGCCGACGCGCGAGGCATTGTGCAGCAGCAGGTTCTTGCGGTGCCCGGAGGAGTCGATCCACTGTCCCAGCGTCTTCTCGAAATTGTCGTAGCCGTAGGCAATGTTCTCGGCGGCGCGGCCTGCGCCTGACGGTGCGACGCGCTTGTTGAACGGGCCGAGCGCGTCGTGGCTGAGATCGTCCTTTGCCGCCATCGCGCGGGCTTGGTCCATCGCGATGCGATCGAGGGTTGCGTCGCGCACGACGCGACCCTCACCATGCTTGAGGCGGAAGCTCGAGATCTGTTCGGCTGGGAAGTCCGCGGCCATCACAGGCGTGGCTCCCAGCAGCAGGACAGGCGCAATCAGCAAGGCCACCCGGCGCCCCATGGTCCCCCAGCGAGTCATTGATCCCCAAATCATGTGATTCCGGCTTCTCCACCGGCATTGTGGACGCTTCAAGGCGCAGCGTACCCGCGGTCTAACCGGTGGGCAGGTCCGCCTCGAAGTTGAAGCGATCGCGCAGGTTCTTGCGTTGCTCAAGGATGTCCTTGAGGAAGGCGCGGTCCTGGTCGTTCTTCATCATCGGCTCGATCAGGTCGAGCTGGTTCATGGCGACCAGTTGCAGGATCTCGGTACGCGGCTTGCCGCTGGGATCGCGCGGCAAGGCGTGGACGACCTGGATGTGTTCCGGTGGCTTTGGGCCCTTGGCTGCGGTGAGCTCATTGCGAAGCCGGCCTTCGAGGGCGGCCTGATCCGCTTCCACGAAGGCATAAAGTCCGACGCCCGAGCGGCGATCGGCAAAGGCAACGATGGCGGTATCGCGCACGGCGGGATTGTTGCGGATCAGCGCGGCCAGCACCGGCGCGTCGTTGACGAGGCGACGGCCTCCACCCTCGCGGTCGGTGAAATTGAACAGGCCGCGGGTGATTGCCCGGTAGACCTTCTTGCCGGTGACAAGCCACAGGCTTGCGGCGAATGATTTCCGCGCCAGGATTTTTCGCTCGCGCGGAGTCAGCGCCTCAGGTGCGTAGGAGCGCTTGTGCTTGAGAAGATGCCGGAGGTCTTCGTAAGCGAAGATGCGATAAAGCCGGCCACGCCGGACGAAGCAGGCTGCGAGCTGGAAATCGGTCACATAAGCCCGGCCATCGCGGCCGACCAACCAGTTCTGTTCCTTGGCGAGGTCGTTGTGGCAGATGCCGGCGCGACGCAACCGGCGGAGCGCCGCCTTGGCCGAGCGGAAGTAGGCGAGGTCGCCATGGGGCTTTGCCAGGTGCAGGGCAACGCCGTCGACGAAGCCACGCACCAGCGCGCGATGTCCGGCCCACAGCAGCTCAGGGCCGACATTGAGACCCTTTGCAAGGGCGAGCGCGTGCTTCTCGCGTGCGAACAGATGGCGCGCCAACAGGAACGACCACCATGGCACCTCGTCGAGTCGGCGCAGTACCGCATCGACTTCGCCGCCATCCGTGCGGAAGCGGCCGCGCTCGACGGTCGAGAACACGTCGCGCTTGAGCAGCACGCCCTCGGTCCAGCGCGCCGAGAGCTCAGCAGCGTCGTCTTTCGGGAGATTCATCGGTATCTCACGCGGCTGCGGCTATGCGCAAATGATCGGCGATCCAGCGATCGAGATCGGCCAGCGCCAACGCGCTCATCGCCTGCTTCTTGGCCACTGTCTTCTCGTTACCACGCAGGCGCGTGCCGTCGGGCTTCTTCGTCGGTGGGCTTGCAAGCGGCGGGAATAGGCCGAAATTGATGTTCATCGGCTGGAACGAGCGCGTGCCCGGCTCGATGGTCTCGATATGGCCGCCGGTGATGTGGCCGAGCAAGGATCCGAGCGCCGTCGTGGCCGGCGGGCTCGCAAGCCGTTCGCCGCGCGCATCGGCCGCGGCGTAGAGGCCGGCGATCAGGCCGACGCTGGCCGATTCCACATAACCTTCGCAGCCCGTCATCTGACCGGCAAAGCGCAGCCGTGGCTGCGCGCGCAGGCGCAGCTGGCTGTCGAGCAGTTTTGGCGAATTGAGGAAGGTGTTGCGATGCAGTCCGCCGAGACGAGCGAATTCGGCTTTCTCCAGCCCGGGAATGGTACGGAAGATGCGCTGCTGCTCGCCGTATTTCAGTTTCGTCTGGAAACCGACGATGTTGTAGAGCGTGCCGAGCTTGTTGTCCTGTCGGAGCTGCACGATCGCGTAGGCTTTCGTGGTGGGATCGTGCGGATTGGTGAGGCCAACCGGTTTCATCGGGCCGTGCCGCAGCGTCTCGGGACCGCGCTCGGCCATCACCTCGATCGGCAGGCAGCCGTCGAAATAGGGTGTGTTGGTTTCCCACTCCTTGAACTCGGTCTTCTCGCCTGACATCAGCGCGGCGACGAAGCCGTCATACTGCTCCTTGGTCATGGGGCAGTTGATGTAGTCGGCGCCGTTGCCGCCGGGACCGACCTTGTCGTAGCGCGACTGGAACCAGGCCACCGACATGTCGATGGACTCGCGGTGCACGATCGGCGCGATCGCGTCGAAGAAGGCAAGCGCGTTCTCATCGGTGAGCTCGCGGATGGCATCGGCCAACGGCGCCGAGGTGAGGGGGCCGGTCGCAACGATCACGTTGCTCCAGTCGGCCGGTGGCAGGCCTTTGATCTCGCCGCGGGCGATCTCGATCAGGGGATGGTCGTTCAGCGCCTTGGTAACGGTGGCCGAGAAGCCGTTGCGGTCGACCGCGAGAGCGCCGCCTGCGGGCACCTGGTTGGCATCAGCGGCGCGCATAATCAGGGAGCCGAGGCGGCGCATCTCGGCGTGCAAGAGGCCGACGGCATTGTTGGCAGCGTCGTCCGACCGGAATGAATTGGAGCAGACGAGCTCGGCCAGCCCATCGGTGCGGTGCGCCTCGGTCATGCGGTCCGGCCGCATCTCGTGCAGCACCACGGGCACGCCTGATTTGGCGACCTGCCAGGCGGCTTCGGAACCGGCGAGGCCTGCGCCGATGACGTGTACGATATTGGATTGGAGTCCTGTCATGGGGCGGACAGGTAGCGCTTTTCGGCGGTCAGTGGAATCGTCGAGATCGAGTTTTCTGCCATCAGAAACGACAACGCCCGCACGAGGCGGGCGCTATCGGTTGGTCCGTTGAATGGCTGAACGATATCAGCCCTGATACTGACCGGCAGCAACGCGCGGGATGTCCGAGCGATCGAGGCCGATATCGGCCAGTTCGCGATCGCTGAGCTGGGACAGCTCGGCAACATTGCGCTGATAGTCCCGGAAGGCCTGGATCATGCGGATGAGCGAGAGCAGCATTGGTAGTCTCCTGTAGTTTGATTCAGCCCTTGCCGGGGCCTCATCGTTGAAATGAATATAGGTGAGAGTGGTGCACTGCGATAGTTCCGATGTTGCGATGCAGCTAGGCGGAGAGCGCATGGCGGCGGTAAGGGAGCCTTAACTGGCTCGCGATCCTCGCCCATCATCAGGCAATGAGAGGTGCAAGGTGCAATAAACCTCCGTGAAATCACGGGCTTAAGAGCCTGGGGTGGGGGCCCGAATGCCTTGGAAATAGATTACATTTAAGTGAGTAAAAGAGTGTCGGGCCAACTTGTGGGTCTAGGACCGGCATGCGCGATTCGCATGCATCGGCACATCATAAAGTGAATGAATGTTCATTATATGATCGTCGCGATGCGCCGGTCGCCAGAGGCGGAGAGTTAGGGGGAACTCGGCAGCTCAAGGGGAAGTCGAGCGTCAGGACGGTCTCCTCTGAAAGTGGCTGGAGTGCTGCTGCCCCCTTGGTGTGTTGCGCACGTTGAGCGTGCATCGTGTAATTACCAAGTTGTAATGAAAAACAGAAATTTCGCATGCGGCTCTGCGCGACACGCAACATCACGCAATTCTCGCGGGGAATTTATTGCGGCAAGTTGCCGCGTCGGCGGCAAAGTCATGTTGCGGATTCCGGCAATGTCGCCGGATCTGGCCCAAGAACAAAAGAAGGAAAGTAACATCATGACGAAGTTACTCGGGGTTATCGCAATTGCTGCCATCGCGTTCGCCGTCACGCCGGCTCAGGCCGCCAAACACGCCATGGGCGGCTGCAGCGCGGGCAATCTGGAGAAGACCGAGACCGCGATCGAGGCGATGCCAGACGGCGACGGCAAGGTAGCCGCCCAGAAGGAAATCGCCTCCGCCCAGGACTCGCTGCTCAACGGCAAAATGGGTGCGTGCGGCATGCACCTCAACAAGGCGATGCACGCCACCATGGGCAAGTAAACGGAGAGGCAAACGCAATCCAAGAGAGGGCCGGTCGCCAGGCGATCGGCCCTAGGCGTTTGATCTCAGCGCGCGTCTTAAGGGGCGTGCGCGAGCTGGGTGGCGAAATAGGCCACCGTCTTCGAATAAACCTCGCTCTTGTTCCACTGCTGCAGCACCGCGAAGTTCGGGCTACCAGGCTGCCAGTCCTTGCCCTTCTGCCAGCCGTAACCGGCGAGATAGTTGGCGGTGGAGGCGAGCACGTCGGGGGCGTTGTGCATCAAGTCGCGCTTGCCGTTGCCGTCGAAATCGACCGCATATTTCACCCAGGACGACGGCATGAACTGGGTTTGGCCGAGTTCGCCCGCCCAGGCGCCTTTCATCTCGGCCGGCGTTAGATCGCCGCGCTGGACGATGCGCAACGCATCCATCAGCTCACCACGAAACTGCTCGGCGCGCCGACAATCATAGGCCAGTGTCGCGAGCGAGCGGATCGTCGCGAACTTGCCGGTGTTGACGCCGAAATCGGTTTCGAGGCCCCAGATCGCAACCAGGATCTCGCCCGGAACTCCATAAGTCTGCTCGATGCGCGACAGCACCGATCCGTATTGTTTCATCATGTTGGAGCCGCGCGTCATCCGCGGCGGCACCATGCGGCCGGAAAATTCTTCAAAGGTCTGGTTGAAGACCTTTTGCGATTTGTCACGGTTGAGCACGCTCTGGTCCAAGGTGACGCCCGCAAGCCCGGCGGCAATGGCCTGTTGCGAGATCCCCTTGGCCGCAGCCTCGGTTTTGAAATCGGCGAGCCAGGCGTCGAAATTGCCCGAGCCGCAGGCGGCCGCAGCCAGTGCGGGCTCGACGGACACGATAGAGGCTGAAAGGGTGAGGGCTGCGAGAGCGAGACGAGAAATCGTCAGGGTCATCAGAGCTAATTGATTCCGTGAATGATATGACCGGCGGCGGAATGTCTGATGTAACAGCGGCCAAAGCAAGGCGTATGACGACGACCGATCCCGCCCGGGACTGGAGGGGATCGGCCTAAGGCTTCGTCAAGCCAGCGCTCTATTGCCTATTCCGCCACGGGAACAGATTGGCGGGGAAATCCGCCGCCGGCTTACGTGGACGCTGGGGCGGCGGCGGTACCGGCCGCGCGCCGGGCTCCGAGACGATGGCCTTGCGATACAGGTGCCAAGTGGCGTGGCCGAGCAGGGGGATGACGACCGCGAGCCCGAGGAACGCGGGGATGGTGCCGAGCGCCAGCAGCACCGCGACGGTCAAGCCCCAGGCTGCCATCGGCACCGGGTTCTTGGCGACGACGCGAAGCGAGGTCACCATCGCCTCCAGCGCGCCGGCATGGCGGTCGAGCATCAGCGGGAACGATACGGCGCTGATGCAAAGCGCGGCGAGCGCGAACAGAAAGCCGGTGCCGCAGCCGACCACGATCAGCCACCAGCCCTGCGAAGTCGTCAGCACGCGCGTCGCGAAATCCGAGATTCCGGTCACGCCTTCGTACCCGAATGCCGCCACGTAGATCGCCTGCGCGGTCGCGACCCAGGTTACGAACAACGCGAGCAACAACACGCCGAGGCCGAGCATGGCTCCGAAGGAGGGCGAGCGCAGCACGTCCATGGCATCCCAGGCAGTGGCCTCTTCATGGCGCTCCCGGCGGCTCGAGAGCTCATAGAGGCCGAGCGCTGCGAACGGGCCGATCAGGGCGAAGCCCGCGGCGAGCGGAAACAGCAGCGGGAGGACCGAATAGCCCATCACCACGCGGGCGAGCACGAGGCCCAGCACTGGATAGATCACGCAGAGAATGATGGCGTGGCTCGGAACCGCCTTGAAATCCTCCCAGCCGCGCCTGAGCGCGTCGTGCAGGTCGGAGAGTTGAATCGTTCGGATCATCGGTCCAGCCGCATCTGCGGTCTGGCCCATCGTGGGGACATTGCCCTGATAGAGTGTGGCCATGGTTGGCTTGCTCCCTTGCCATGCAGCCGGATTGGGCGCCGACAACGGCGCAAGCGGCCGCCTTTTTCTGAGTTTCGCGAGACCAACCAGACGCGAATTCTGGATGGCATCGCGAGCTGAACGCTAAGCCTACGCCTATTTCCGAGTCCTGTCCCTCACGCTTGGGTGAGATTCAATGCCGCAGTGCAACCTCAATGACGTCATCCGGTCGTCATTTCGCCGCAGATAAGCTCATGCTGGTTGTGGGTCGCGCGATCAGCGCGGGCGCAATGCAGAAGCTTGATCTATAAGGGCCCGGTCAGGGCCTTCCAACGGGATCCTTTTCGGGGAGCAGACATGAGCATTTTCGGGAAAATCATGGGCGCGATCTTCGGCAGCCATCCGGCTTCCGCTGCGCCCGCCGGCGGCACGCCCGCGGGCAGCGCACCTGCAGGGACCGCACCGAGCGGATCGGCGCCTGCATCCGCGCCGGCGGCCGCACCTGCGGCAACGGTGGACGTCGCCGCGATCGTCGACAAGGCGGCCGCCGCGCATAAGGGCGAGAAGCTGGAATGGCGCACCTCGATCGTCGACCTCATGAAGGCGCTCGACGTCGATTCGAGCCTCGCGGCGCGCAAAGACCTGGCCAAGGAGCTCGGCTACACCGGCGACATGAACGATTCTGCCAGCATGAATGTCTGGCTGCACAAGCAGGTGATGTCCAAGCTCGCTGCCAATGGCGGCAAGCTGCCGCCGGAAATCAAGCACTGAGCGACTCGCATCGGTCGATGCGAGGGGCCCGCGACGTCGCGGGCCCTTTTGCATTCAGGCGCGGAGATCCGCATCCTCCGGATGCCTGTCGAGATAATCGACGACGAAGCCGCAGCCCGCGATCACCTTCCTGCCGTCGCGGCGGATGATCTCAAGCGCGCCCTTGATCAACTCGGACGCAATGCCGCGGCCGCGCAGCGCACGCGGCGTCTCGGTGTGAGTGATGATGACGGCCGACGGCGCCAGCCGGTAATTGGCGAAGGCCATCTCGCTGCCGACATCGAGCTCAAAGCGGCTCCTGTCCTTGTTGTCGCGTACCGATGCCGCCATGCCTGGTCCTTCCGCAGCTATGTCTATCGTCTGATCTAGGTGCCTGAACCGGGGCTTGCCAAGGCACGACCAAGGAAGGTTGCCGCAGGGGAGATATCTGCAAAATGCGTGTCCCGCTCAATCTCATGGCCTTGCTCGCCGTGCTCGCTGCGATAGCGTCGGCCGCGGTCGCGGCCGAGGGCGGTCCGGCTTGGGACGTTTGCGTGGCGCCAACCAGCACGCCGGATGAGCGGGTGAAGGCCTGCTCGACCGTGATCGACACGAAAAGCGAGACCGGCGGGAGGCTCGCTGGCGCCTATTGCGCCCGCGGTCATGGCTTCACCGAGAAGCGCGAGCTCGATGCGGCGTTGTCCGATCTCGACGAGGCGATCAAGCTCGACCCGACCTATGCCTGCCCGTTCAACAATCGCGGCCGCGTCTACAGCTTCAAGCGCGACTATGATCGCGCCATCGCCGAGTACGACCAGGCCATCAAGCTCGATCCGTCGCTGACGATGGCCTATAGCAACCGCGGGGAGTCCCGTTACAGCAAGGGCGATCTCGACGGTGCCATTGCCGATTTCAATGCGGCGATCAAGCGCGATCCCACCTATGCCATGGCCTATGCCAATCGCGGCTACGTCTACGCCCGCAAGCACGACACGGCGCATGCGCTTGCCGATTACACGATGCGGATCAAGCTCGCCCCCGATCTGCTCGCCTATATCGACCGCGGCAATGTGTATCGCGACAGCGAGCAGCTCGACCGCGCTGCCGCCGACTACGGCGAGGCGATCCGCATCGCGCCAACTGACGCGCGCGGCTGGCGCAATCGCGGCATGATTCGGCTTTACCTCGGCGACAACAAGGGCGGCCTTGCCGATTACGACAAGGCGCTGCAATACGATCCCGCCGACGTATTCTCCTGGAACAACCGCGGGCAAGCCAAGATGCGGCTTGGCGACTTCAAGGGCGCGATCGCCGATTTCAGGAAGGCGCTGGAACTGAACCCCGGTTTGCAGACGGCACAGGAGGCACTGTGGAAGCTCGGTGCGCTGTGACGGCCTGCGCCGGTTATGTCTTCACCAGCTCCCGATCGTCCGGATGCTTCTCGATCCGCGCCTTCACCACGGGCATTGCGGGTTCAGCCTGTTAATGACTCCGCTCATGAAGTCTCCGGTCAACTTTTCAGCGCGTCCGTCAGCATCTTGCGGATCGACCAGGCTTTACCGTCGGAGGAGCCCTTGATGTCGTCGATCTTCCAGTTGCCGGCCTCGCGTAGGAAGTCGTAACGCACGATCTGGTCGGCGGGTTTACGGTCGTTGCGATGGCCCGTGATGGTCACGGCGAGCGTGGCCTGGTCGGTCTCCGTTTTCTCCGCGTCAACCTTGAACGACTTCACGTCGGGTTCCTGCGAATTGGTGACGGGATCGAAATCGACCGGTCCGACATCGCCCTTCGGCGTATGCGCATCCGCCCTGGCCCACAGCGCAATTAGCGCCTTGGAGAAATACTTTGCTTTCGCCGCCTTGTTCTGGGTGACGAAGGCAGCGCCGCCATCGCCTTTGCCCTTGGCTGCGCGGGTGTAGATTGCGGTGAGGATTGCGACGGGATCGTTGCCGGCGGGCGCTTGGGCGAAGGCGGGTGTAGCGGCCGCGAACAGAGAGGCGGCCACGAGGCTGCGACGGGAGAGCATGGATTATCCCTGAGATGAGGCGCGCGACGATGGCCGGAATGGTCAATGTCAGCGCTGCATCTCAGTAGACCGGCCTAACGGCCATTCGGTTCAATCGGCCGCCTTGGCGAGCCGCGAATCTTCCGTCTGTTGTTTCGGCCGGAGGCAACCCTTGCAGATGACCAGCGAGCGATTGACCTTGGCGTCCTGCTCGGCCTCGATACCGTCCTGGGCCTGCCACCATTCCTTCGAATAGGGTTGGAATCGGGCCTGGCGCTCGGCGCGCTCCGAGATGGCGGCGGTGCGTGTTGCTTGCGATGGCTGGGCGGCGCGCGGATGGTTGGGGTCCTCGCCTCCTGCCCCATCCCAGGCGTAACGCGCGGGCCTGAAGGCGGGATCCGAGGCCAGATGAGCTTGCGGCGCCATGGCACATCCGGCGAGCGCCATCGATAACAGGAAGACGGCGGGCGCTTTGACCATGATGCGGCACTCTGTACGCGAGAACTGATTCAGGTTGCGCCGATCATGTTTAAATTTCCCTGAACGGTTGGGGCGGCGTCGGCGACAAACGCGCATGCGTTATCCGATCTTCCTGCTCGCCTTGCTCGCCATCGCTGCCGCGCGCGCCGACGATGCGAAACCGTTCAATCCCGCCGACTATCCGCCAGGTGTGCAGAAGACGCTCCATTACGCCCACGAGGAGTGCGAGAGCCAAGGCGGCGGTGAGGTCGCGTTCGCACCCGATACGGTGCGTAGCATCGACCTCACAGGCGACGGGCGTGATGATTACATCGTCGGTTTCCGCGACACCAAATGCGGCGGGCGCGAGGGCACCTATTGTGGAACCGGCGGTTGCGTCATGAAAATTCTGGTGATGCTGCCCTATGGCCGGGCGCGCCAGGTGTTTGACGGCTATGTCCGCAACTACACCGTCCTGCCTCCGCCCACGAAAGGCGGCGCAGCCCGCATTATCCGCTTCGATCTGCACGGCAGCTTCTGCGGCGGCTTTGGCGCGCAGGCCTGCGTCAAGGAGAAGGCGATCACGGCGACGCCCTTCGAATTCAGGAAACCGTAGGGCAGGGGTGCGGATCGTGGCCTTGCAGGGGCCTGTTCGATGGCGATAAATGGGCTGCAATGAGCGGGTGGCTTGCGTGCCGTCCGCCGCCGAAGAGGAAGCCCGATGCAGCCGCTCCGCATGTCCCGCCGCGTCATGAATCTCGCTTACATGCTGACCCAGAATGCGCGCAGGCATGGAGCGCGCCCAGGTTTCGTCTGGGGTGACAAATCCTGGACCTGGCGCGAGATCGATGCGCAGGTTTCGGCGCTCGCCGCAGCGCTCGCCGCGCGCGGCATCGTCAAGGGCGACCGCATCCTCGTCCATTCCAAGAACGGCGACGAGATGTTCATCTCGATGTTCGCCGCGTTCCGGCTCGGCGCGGTCTGGGTCCCCACCAATTTCCGCCTCATGCCGGACGAGGTGGCTTATCTGGCGCAGGCTTCGGGCGCGAAGGCATTTCTCTGTCACGTGGATTTTCCCGAGCACGCTGCGGCCGTGAACGGCGGCCCCCTTGAGTTCACCTGGAGCATCGACGGCAAGGGCACGTTTGGCGAGCGCCCGGTGGCCGATGCGATCGCCTCGCAGGCAGGGCAGGTGGTCCAGAATGCCGCGGTCGAGCACGATGATCCCTGCTGGTTCTTCTTCACCTCCGGCACCACGGGCCGTTCCAAAGCCGCAGTGCTGACGCATGGCCAGATGGGCTTTGTGGTTACCAACCATCTCGCCGATCTCACGCCGGGCGTGACGGAAGCCGATGCGTCGCTGGTGGTGGCGCCGCTGTCGCACGGCGCCGGCGTGCATCAGCTGGTGCAGACCGCGCGGGGCGTCTGCACCGTGCTGCTGCCGACCGAGAGATTCGATATCGACGAGGCGTTCCGGCTGATCGAAAAGCATCGCGTCGGCAATCTCTTCACGGTGCCGACGATTTTGAAGATGATGGTCGAACATCCCGCGGCCGACAAATACGACCATTCCTCGCTGCGTCACGTCATCTATGCCGGCGCGCCGATGTATCGCGAAGATCAGAAGGCCGCGCTGAGGAAGCTCGGCAAGGTCATCGTGCAGTATTTTGGCCTCGGCGAGGTCACCGGCAACATCACGGTGCTGCCGGCGGCGCTGCATGATCCCGAGGACGGGCCTCATGCCAAAATCGGCACCTGCGGGTTCGAGCGCACCGGCATGCAGGTCTCGATCCAGGACGACGAGGGCCGCGAGCTCGGCGCCAATCAGAGCGGCGAGATCTGCGTGATCGGGCCTGCGGTGCTTGCCGGCTACTACGACAATCCGGAAGCCAATGCGAAGGCGTTTCGCAACGGCTGGTTTCGCACCGGCGATCTCGGCCACATGGACGAGGAGGGGTTCGTCTACATCACCGGACGCGCCTCCGACATGTACATCTCCGGCGGCTCCAACATCTATCCGCGCGAGATCGAGGAGAAGATCCTGACGCATCCGTCGGTCGGCGAGGTCGCCGTGCTGGGCGTGCCCGACGCGACCTGGGGCGAGGTCGGCATTGCGGTCTGCGTCGCCCGCGAGGGCGCCAAGCCGGTCAGCGAAGCGGAGATGGCGGCATTCCTGTCGCCGAAGGTGCCGCGCTACAAGATGCCGAAGCGGTTCTTCTTCTGGGAGGCGCTGCCGAAATCCGGTTACGGCAAGGTCCCCAAGCGCATGGTACGTGACGAGCTCGAGGCGCGCGGACTGCTCGAACTCGACAAGAAGCAGGCGGGCTGAGCGCGGGGCATGCGAACGATCAAGCAGCCGGGGGCTCCTGTCACGGAACGGATTCAATGGGTGGAGGCGAGGGGGCGCGCGTTTTCGTTCACGCTTGAAGCCGGCCTGCCGCTGCTCGAAGCCGCGCGTCGCGGTTTCGCGGCGGAAGGGTTTGCGGGTGGCGTGCTGAACTTCGGCCGCGGCGCGCTCGGGCCGTTCGGCTATGTCATGCCGGCGCTGTCGAAGACCGGCGAGAACGCCGCGTTCTACAGCGAAACCTATCGGCCCGCGGGCGTGACACGCACCAGGCTCGGCAGCATGACGCTGGGCACGCGCGATGGTGCGCCGTTCTTTCATTGCCACGGGCTGTGGACCGAGGCGGACGGCAAGGCGAGCGGCGGCCACATGCTGCCTGATGAGACAGACGTCGCCGAGCCTTTCGAGGTTCATGCCTTCGGCATCGATGGCGCGATGTTCACGGCGGAGCCAGATCCCGAGACCAATTTCAAGCTGTTCGGGCCGGTGGCGGCCGCGAGCAGCGGCGCGCGCACGACCAGCCGCGCCCTTGCGCTGCGGCTGCGGCCCAATCAGGACTTTGCTGGTTGCCTCGAAGCCTTCTGCCGCGCGCAGGGCATTGCGCGCGCAAGAATCCACGGCGGCGTTGGCTCGACGATCGGCGCGCGCTTCACGCATGGCGGCGTGACCGAGCCGTTCGCCACCGAGCTTGCGATCACCGCCGGGATGATCGCGCCTGCCCCGTCCGGTGCGCTGGAAGGTGCGCTCGACGTCGCCCTGATCGATTACACCGGCGGCATCGCCGAGGGCCGCCTCATCCGCGGCGACAATCCCGTGCTCATGACCATGGAGCTGGTGCTGGAGGCCTTGGAGTAGCCTCGCCGTCCTCGGGCGTCGCAAGATACCTCTTTGCAATTCTTTTGTTCCTGTTATGTTCTTTTCGAGTGAGGCGCACGGAGGCCGGCAATGGCGCGAAGGGGCTATCGGACGATCAACCTGCCTGCGCCGTATCTGAGGCGGGTCTGGCTCGACCCGTCGCATATCCATGATCGTGAGGCCTATCCGTTTTGCCTGCCGATCTTCCCGGATGATTTCGAGCTGAATTTCGAGGCCGCCATCACCGTCATCGTTGGAGAGAACGGCACGGGGAAATCGACGATCCTCGAGGGCATCGCGGCGCTCGCCGGTTATGACGATGCCGGCGGAGGCAAGGGCTACATGCCGGTCGATCACTCCGAGGCACGTGAGAAGATGGGTGGGCAGCTCTCGAAGGCGCTGCGCGCAAGCTGGCTGCCGAAGATTACCAATGGTTGGTTCTTTCGTGCCGAGAGCTTCTTCTCGGTCGCGCGATATCTCGACAAGGCCGCGCGCGACGCGGGCCAGGCCGGACCCGATTTCCTGTCGCACTCCCACGGAGAAGGCTTCCTGCGCTTTTTCGAGGAGCGTTGCCAGCGTCAGGGCATCTTCATCTTCGACGAGCCGGAATCGGCGCTGTCGCCGGCGCGCCAGATCGAGTTCCTGAAGCTGCTGCGCCGCATGGAAGACTCCCGCATCTGCCAGGTGATCATGGCGACCCATTCGCCGATGCTGATGGCCTATCCCAATGCGCAACTGCTGCGGCTCGGCAAATACGGGCTCGAGCCGACGACGGTCGAGCAGACGGATCATTACCGGGTGATGCGGGAATTCTGCGCAGATCCGCGCGGTTTCGTGGAAGCGACCCTTGCAGAGTGAGCAAGGGGCGTAATCGCTCCATTCGTCATTGCGAGCGCAGCGAAGCAATCCAGAATCTTTTCCACGGAGACAGTCTGGATTGCTTCGCTGCGCTCGCAATGACGGCTTGGAGTATCTGCCTTCTCCTTCGATTGGCGTTTGAAACAGCGAATGCGAGCGGTCACCATGGGTTGGCCTTCATTTTTGCCATGGCGAGGTATGTCGATTCACTGAAGCCTGATGTCCCCGAACTCGATCCCTGAAACAGATCGAGCACCGGCGAGTAGGTCTGGCTGGCATTCTTCGCGTCGTACATGGCGGAGAAACGGCTCAGCAGCTTTGCCACCTTCGCCGGATCGGAGAGGTCCTTGATGTTGAGATATTTCTCCACGATCTTGGCCTGCTGATCGATCTGCATCGAGGCCATTTGATCGGGCAGATCGAAGGTGGTGCGAAATACCTCCGACAGAGCCTTGTCCGCGAGGATGTCGAAGGCGGACGTGATGTGTCCCGCCATGCGCTGGAAATACAGCGCCAGACGTACGCCGGGATTGGTGTCGCCTTGCTGCTGCTCCAGGCTTTGCTGGAGATAGTCGTTTCGGGTTGCGAGGAATTGATCGCGCTTTTGCGGGCCCATCATCGGAAGACGCGCGACGTTGCCCTTGCTGTCGAAATTGAACGACGCCGCGATCTCGGCAAAGCGAGGGTCACTCTCGGTGTTTGCGAAGCTCTTGGGGTCATTCAGATCCGAGGCGAAGATCTTCTTCAGATACGTGGTGCTCACTTTTGCGGGGTCCAATCCCTTGGCAACCAGAATGAAGTCGACCATCTTCCTGTTCGCGAGCAGGTCGGAAACGCTCTTGATATCGCCGACCGCCTGTTGATAGTCGGTCGCGTCCTTCTGGGCTTGAGCCTTGACTTTCGCCTGGTCCTGCTTGCTTGCAGCTTTCAATTTCGCGATGATGTAGTTCTTCGCGGTATCGAGGATTTCAGCCGGATCCTGGGCTGCCAGCGGCGTCGTCAGATTGCCTTTGACGTCGAAGTTGAAGGCCTGCGCGAGCTTGACGTATCGGTCGTCCTTCAGCGTATAGACGTAGCTCTTGGGATCGCTGAGATCGCTCTCGAGAACAGCCTTTACCGTGGACTGCGAGACTTGTGCAGGGTCGAGACCGACTGCCGCCAGCGCGAAGTTATACGCTGATGCGTTGGACATGAGCGCCTGGAGCGAAGTGACCTGCGGGATGGCTTTTCTGAACTGCCCGATGACCAGGGCTTCCTGCAACGGGCTTGCCGCCGCATAGACAGCCGACTTGCTGTCGTCGAAACCCTGGTTCGTGATCGCGAGGTTCGTGGCGGTCTGCGGAGGTGTCCCTGGCGGCAGCGATCCGTCAGCCGAAAATTCGTACGCGGTGGCGAGATTCATGAACCGGTTGGTCGCCACGATGGTGTCGTTGGTGGTCGACATGCTGCTTACGGCGGATTGCAGGCGATATCGTTCGACCAGTATCTGGACATTCAATTGGTCGACGTTGGCGCCGGGTTGCGACAGTTGAGCCGTGTAGTCGGCAATCTTCGAACTGGCGTCGGTCGCGTCCGATTTGGCCTGGGCAAGCTGGGCATTCAGGCCATCCAGCTTTGACGCGAAGGTGACATTCACATAGCTGTTCGGATCGGACGGGTCGCTGGACAAGACCTGCTTGATCGTGTCGCGCGACCATTTGCTTTGATCGATCCCGAACGCCGAGGCGATATAGTTGCGGAGACGATCGTCGTTGAGGAGTTGGTCGACGCTGGTCACGTTGCCGATCGCAGCATTGTAGTATTTCGTGTCGGCGGCCACCGCATCGACGTTGCTCTTCATGGCAGCCGTGTAGAGCCCGATCATGTCGTCCGTCTGGTTGTTCGACTGCGCAACCTTCGTGCCGCCGCCGAAGGAAAACGCCGCGGCAAAATCGCGGTAGCGCTTGTCGATCAGTGTGTTGGCAAAGCTCTTGGGGTCGGTGAGGTCGCTCTGCAGCACCTTCTTCATGAAAGCCTTGGCGTAGGCCATGTCTTCCAGGCCATAGGCCTTCGTGACGTAGTGATACAGGCGATAGTCGTTCATCAGGTCGTCGACGGAGTGCACCTTGCCGATGTTGGCTTTGTAATAGGCGGCTTCGCGCGAGACGTCCGATTGCTGCGCCACCCGCGTCAGGGACTGCGTGAGATTGCGCGCGATGTAGCTGTAGCTGAAATAGGTGGACACCATGGGAATTCCTGACGCCTCGGCGGGGCTTGTCGAGAGGCTTGGACGTCCGTCAATCATTGCCGGATCGCAAGGCAGAAGACTGGCCTCATGCCAGCAGGCAGAAACATTGTTTCTGATCATTACTGCGATTCCGAGCGGCAACCTCAGGTGCTTTTTGCGTCCAAGTGCCGCATTGGACGCATCTCTCCGGCAAGCCTCCCGCAAGCAAGGCGTGGCAAGCTGCATCCTCGCTTTGGCATTGATATCGCGGACATGCTTCGCGTCCTCGCGGCACGTCGTGCCCGAGCTTTGCCGCAGTGTTCGCCCTCGAGAGTGCCGAGGGCGCAGGGAAGGCCGGGTGCCGACTGGCACCCGCGGTCCACTGTGCGAAGGTTGCGCTACAAGAGGCTGCACAGCGGCATACAGGTGAAGCCAAACATCCGGCCTTCCCTGCGCAGTGGGTTGACGGCTTATGTCGCGCTCTCCCCGGGGAGCGATGCACTATTGCCCCCGTCGCCATGCGGATGGCTGATGGGCGCGCCCGGTTGGGCAACGCTCATCACCGCAAGACTTGGACGCCAGACTTCGGGCGCCAGGACCACGCGATTTTGCCGTACGCAGATCACACCGGTCGTTTGCGCGACGGCCCCGCTCACGGTTACCCGCCCTGCAAGACCCTTCGCGCCGATGCGGCCCGCGTCCACCACGTCCCATCCCGCGTGTCGTGACGATCGCGATAGCGCCCCTCGGCCGGGTTGGGATTGCAGAAACATGCGACAATTCCGAATTCTCGTAAAGCGAATTGTTTTTGTCGTGATGCGTTGACCCAGTTCTCGCGTGTTTTGCCCGCCGCCCAGCCAATGGATGGTGTGGGGTGAAGGTTGCCGGCGCCACGGCAGCGCCACGAACCGGTCTCCTCACGGCCGAAAAATGCGTTACGATGCTTGCAGCGCGCATCAGTCGCGCAAGGTCAAAGGTGAGGAAACGGTATGCGGATGACGATCGGAAAGGCGATCGCCGGGGTGGCGGCGTTGTCGGTGGCGGGAATGGTTCTGACGACGGCGTTCGAGCCGGTTTGGGCCCATGGGCCAACCCGGCAGAAGGTGCGGGAATCCATCGAGATCAACGCGGCCCCCGCCAAGGTGTGGGCGGTGATCGGCAATTTCCAGGACATGAGCTGGCTGCCGCCGGTCACCAAGACCGAGGGCGAGAAGGGCAATGAGATCGGCGCCACGCGGAAGCTGACCCTCACGGGCGGCGCCACCGTCGACGAGGAGCTCTACAAGTTCGATGCCGCCGCCATGACCTATTCCTACCGGATCACCGCCGTCGATGTGAAGGTGCTGCCGGTCAACAACTACTCCTCGACACTGACGGTGACGCCGAGCGCCGACGGCAAGGGCGCCACGCTGGAGTGGGCCGGCGCGTTCTACCGCGGCTTTCCGAACAACGATCCGCCGCCGGAGTTGAATGACGAGGCCTCGGTCAAGGCGGTGAAGGGGCTCTATCAGACCGGCCTGCAAGCTCTGAAGAAGAAGATCGAGAGCGGAAGCTGAGGATGCGGGTCCTGGGATTGGTTCTGGTCCTGGCGGCGCTCGCCGCCAGCATCGCGAACGCCTCTGCCGAAGAGGCGTTCGTCACCAACCAGCTCAGCGACAATCTGATGGTCGTGGACCTTGCCACGTCGCGCAGCGTCGCGACCATCCCGATCGGCGGCAAGCCGGCCGGAATCGCGGTCACCGCAGACGGCCGCTTTGCGTACGTGACAAGCCCGGACGCCAAGGCCGTGACGGTGGTGAACGCGGCGACACGGCAGGTTGCGGGCCGCATCGAGGTCGGGGGCGGCCCGCTTGGCATTGCCGTGACGCCTGACGGCAAAACCGTCTATGTCGCCGATTGGTATGCGGCCGCGGTGCGGGTGATCGATGCGGCCTCGCGCAGTGTCGCCGCCAGCATCACAGTCGGCGCCTCTCCCTCGGGGCTCGCGGTGACGCCTGACGGCAGGCTGCTGCTCTCGGCGGACCGCGACGACGACAGCGTTTCGGTGGTCGATACCGCGACGCGCGAGCGCAAGGCGGTGGTCAAGGTCGGCACCCGGCCGTTCGGCGTCACCATCGATCACGAGGGGAAACGGGCCTACACCGCCAATGTCGGCTCCAACGACGTCTCCGTGATCGACATCGCGGAGGCACGCGAGATCGGCCGCGTGCCGGTCGGGATGCGCCCCTATGCCGTGGCGCTTGCGCAAGGCCGCGGCTTCGTCACCGATCAGTATGGCGGCACCGTCAGCGTGTTCGACGTTGCCACGCTGAAGCCGATGAAGCGCATCAATGTCGGCGACTATCCGGAAGGCATCAATGCGACCGCCGACGGCCGGCGCATCGTCGTCGCCTGCTGGGAGAGCAACACGCTCGAAATCATCGACGCCGCCGAGCTGAAGGTGATCGGCAAGGTCGAGAGCGGCGACGGTCCGCGGGCGTTCGGCGCGTTCTTGCGCAGGACGAAGTAGGGATGAGCAGGGTGGGTTAGCCCGAATGTGTAACCCACGTTACGGTCTCCCGATCGCTAATGCCGGGCCGCCTCCGCCTCCTGCTCCAAATTCAGGATATGGGCCCGCAGCGCGTCGAACCGCGTTTCCGTGGCATCGCTGAACAGCGGGTCCTTATGGGGAGATAAGGCGTCGGCGATTTCGGTCCAATCCCGAGGTCGCAAGGCATTTGCTGCGGCGGGGAAGAAATCGCGGTCCTCCATGGCGATGTGGCGCCGTTCGTGTTCCAGGAAATCGCGGACGATCTTGTCGACGTCCTGGCGCAGCACCTCGCGGCCGGCAAGCACGCCGTCCACCGCCTGCGCTACCCGATGTAACCGCTCGGCGCCTTTCTTGTGGTCCTGTGCGAGGTCGCCGACTTTTGCGGCGGCCTTGGGATCGCGAAGCCTGAGCTTGGCGAAGACGCGGTCTTCCTGGGGATGGTGGTACATCGCCGTATAGACTTCGAAATAGGCGATGATGGCGCGGATCACCTCGTAGTCGGGACGACCGGCGCGGTCGAAGACCTCGAGTTCGTGTTCGAGGACCGCGAGCAATCGCTCGATGTTGCGGTGCTCCCGGTTAAGCAGCTCCATGATCATGGTCGTGATCCATACGATGGGCCATTGCGAAGAGTGGGGCAAAGAACGGGCGCAGCATTGCGCTGGATCAAACCTGGAAGAAATCATGCCAGCCGGTCGTCCCTTCGCGCGGCAACCCGCGACGCTGGGTCTTTGTGTTGCGTCGCGTCAGCGATTGCTGGCGCACAGGGCAGGGACAATGTCCCCAATTCGATCAAAGACAACATCCGGTGATTGCGCCCGCAGCGCCGCCGGTGCCGCGTAGCCCCAGCTGACCGCACCGCAGGCAATCCCCACCGCACGCGCCGCTTCGATGTCGCGAACCTCGTCGCCGATCGCGATGACCTTGTCAGGCGCAACGCCGGCGCGCCGGATCACGCGGCGAAATTTCGCGGGCTTGCCGAATATCGATGCCGAGCAGTCGAAGTGCGAGAACAGCGCTGCGGCGGCGCCGAGCTTTTGCCGCGCATTGGCCTCGCTGTCCGACGTCACCAGCGCGAGCTGCACGCCATTCTCAGTCAGCGTCCGCAGCATCGCATCAGTGCCCGCAAACAGCGAAATCTGAGCTGCTGCCTCACCCTTCAACCGCCGGCCATGTCGAACGATCACCGGCAGCTTCCATAGCGGCACTTCGAGCCGGCTGAGAATCTCGCGCGTCGAAGCATGCCGCAGCGACTCGACATCCTCATCGGCGACGCGGCGAAAGCCAAAGCGGTCGGCGACATCGTTGATGATGCGCAGGAACCAGGGAAAGCTGTCGACGAGGGTGCCGTCGAGGTCGAAGATGGCGAGGGCGAAGGGCAACTGTGGTCTGGTTTGCAGAATCTGATGGGAAACGCTACGTAGCTGCGAGTTAGTCGTAGCCTAACCGACGGCCAGGTTGATTGGGCACCGCCTCATTGACGTCCAGGTAAACCTTGTCTACGCAGCGTTGCACGGTGCGATGATAGCTTCCGCCGCGCCATTCGCCCTCGTAAATTTTAACGTCGCTGACCTGTGCCACCGTTAGACAACGCCATTCACCGCCGGCTGGTAGTCTGCTTCGGCTGGAGCCGCCGAACTGAAAGACCAGGACTCGCTCTTGGCCGTTGGTGTGGCCAAGAATGTAAGGACATACTTCGCGACGGACGCCATTGTAGTTTAAAGACACAGGCAAGCGTTGCAATATTGCTTGCGCAAAGGTTTGGTAGGCTGCGCTGTGGCTCGATCGCACGATTTCAAAGGCCCTGTCGCGCGCGCGGCCGTACCTGTAAATCGAGAAGTCATCGTCGAAGCTCGCCGCCCGTGTAATCCCAAGCCGCTCCATCACCGCGAAGCTCGTTCGATCTACCAACGAAAAGTCATGATCCGGAAACGATGTGCCTATCGCCCACGCCGTCTCGAGATCTGCACTGATGACTGGCTCGATGCGCACCGCGCTACCGCGAACGCGATCCCAGAACGTCTCAGCCACGTTTCGGTTAAAGCGACTTCTAAGCAAAAGCCACGTCTCGGCCAGAACGTGATCAGTCATCAGAGGATCAGGAAAAGCCTGGAGGATTCCCTTGGCTACGGCATTGTTCCGATCGCGCTTTGCGACTGCCGCAAACCAGACCGACGTGTCGACGAAGATGCTCAACGGCGGCGCGACCTGAGCTTAAGTTTCGTTGTCTTGCGCCGCTTGCGAGACGAGTGCACATCCAGGATCGCCTCCGCTATCATTTCGTCTTTTTGATTTGCGACGTCTGTTTCCTGCCCCTCGTCGGCAAGATCGAACATTGTGGAGATATCTAGCTTCGTCTCCGCTTCGCCCAGGTCATCTACCACGAGTCGCCTCACATATTCGGCGAACGAAATCTTTTTCTCGGCGGCTTTGGCTTGTGCCCGCCGTCGAGTTTCCGGGTCGAGCGTAACTTGCGTTCTGGCGCTCATGGGTTGCTCCTAGCCAGGCCCAGCGCCATCATGCCATCATACCCCTTTCTTAGCAATATCGAGCCAAGGTATCCGGAGCTAGGACTTCCACACGGTCTCCTCGCTCCAACCGAGGTCTGCAAACTCGGCAGCCCGAAGCGGCGCTTCTCCTTCTGCAAAAAACTCATCGAGCTGCGGCGGCACGATTGCTGTCTCGGACAGCATGGCGTGCGCCTGTCCGCGGTGATGAATCTGATGCTGGAAGAGATGCATGAGGAGCCGGTCGCAGCGCTCGGTCTGGACCCGTGTGTCGCGATTGATCCGGATCGTGCCATGGAGAAGTTCAGGCGTCAGCGCGTCGCAGATTGCGAGCAAACGCTTGTCCATTGTGGCTTGGGCAGGCTTCAGTTCGGAAACCGAGGGGTATGGTACTTCGTTTGCCCAGGCGCGCGGTCCGAGCCAACCGCCTTCGAGCGCATCGATGTAGAAGAGATCGATGACGTAGATGTGGTTCAGCGTGCGTTGAATGCTCGGGAAGAAACCCGTTCGCGGGGCTTCGAAATCCGCCTGGTTGAGACCGGCGCAGGCGTTGAGCAGGCGATGGTTGGCCCAGGCATTGTTGTGGGCGAAAGCGCGATAGGTTTGCACAAGTCCAGCGGACATGTCGGCTCGTTCCCGGGTCCTGGGTCTTACGAGAAAGCAGCGGCGGATTACGCTTCGCTAATCCGCCCTACGGTCTCGTTCTACTCCGCCGCCTCGCTCGTGCTCCTTCGCTTCGGCTTGCGCGCCTTCTTCAGCACCGGCTCCAGGAATTTGCCCGTGTAGCTTCGCGCCGCCTTCACGATGTCCTCCGGCGGGCCCCAGGCGACGATCTCGCCGCCGCCGTCGCCGCCTTCGGGGCCGAGGTCGATGACCCAATCGGCGGTCTTGATGACTTCGAGATTGTGCTCGATGACGACGACCGTGTTGCCCTGCGCGACCAGCTCGTGCAGCACCTCCAGGAGCTTCTTGACGTCGTGGAAGTGCAGGCCTGTGGTCGGCTCGTCCAGGATGTAGAGCGTGCGGCCGGTGGCGCGTTTTGACAATTCCTTTGCCAGCTTGACGCGCTGGGCTTCGCCGCCTGAGAGCGTCGTCGCCTGCTGGCCGACATGGATGTAGTCGAGGCCGACGCGGTGCAGGGTCTGAAAGGTCTCGCGCACGCGCGGCACCGCCTTGAAGAACTCGGCGGCTTCCTCGACGGTCATGTCGAGCACGTCGGCGATGCTCTTGCCCTTGAACAGGACTTCCAGCGTCTCGCGGTTGTAGCGCTTGCCCTTGCAGACGTCGCAGGTGACGTAGACGTCGGGCAGGAAGTGCATCTCGATCTTGATGACGCCGTCGCCCTGGCAGGCCTCGCAGCGGCCGCCCTTGACGTTGAAGGAGAAGCGGCCGGGCTCGTAGCCGCGCGCCTTCGACTCGGGCAGGCCGGCGAACCATTCGCGGATCGGCGTGAAGGCGCCGGTATAGGTCGCCGGGTTCGAGCGCGGGGTACGGCCGATCGGCGACTGATCGATATCGATGATCTTGTCGATATGCTCCAAGCCCTCGATCCGGTCGTGGGGCGCCGCGCCTTCGCTGGCATTGTTCAGCTTGCGGGCGATGGCCTTGTAGAGCGTGTCGATCAGCAACGTCGACTTGCCGCCGCCCGAGACGCCGGTGACGGCGGTGAACAGGCCGAGCGGAATTTCCGCCGTGACGTTCTTGAGGTTATTGCCGCGCGCGTTCACCACCTTGATGGTGCGGCGGTGGTTCGGCGGGCGCCGCTCCGGCACCTCGACCTCGAGCTCGCCGGTGAGGTATTTGCCGGTCAGCGATTTCGGGTTGCGCATGATCTCGGCGGGCGTGCCTTCGGCAACGATGTTGCCGCCATGCATGCCGGCGCCGGGGCCGATGTCGAGCACGTAGTCGGCAAGCCGGATCGCGTCCTCGTCATGCTCGACCACGACCACGGTGTTGCCGAGGTCGCGAAGCCGCTTGAGGGTGTCGAGCAGGCGCGCATTGTCGCGCTGGTGCAGGCCGATCGAGGGTTCGTCCAGCACGTAGAGCACGCCGGTGAGGCCAGAGCCGATCTGCGAGGCCAGGCGGATGCGCTGGCTCTCGCCGCCGGACAGCGTGCCGGAGGAGCGGGAGAGGGTGAGATAGTTGAGGCCGACGTCGAGCAGGAAGGTGAGACGCTCGCGGATCTCCTTGAGGATGCGCCCTGCGATCTCGTTCTGCTGTGCGTTCAGTGTATCAGGCACGGTCTCGAACCAGGCGCCGGCGCCCTTCACGGAAAGCTCGGAGATCTCGCCGATGTGCTTGCCGCCGACCTTGACGCAGAGCGCCTCCGGCTTGAGCCGGAAACCGTTGCAGGCGCCGCAGGGCACGTCGTGGAAATACTTCGCCAGCTCCTCGCGCGCCCACTCGCTCTCGGTCTCGCGATAGCGGCGGTTGATGTTGGTGATGACGCCTTCGAACGGCTTCTTGGTGTCGTAGGAGCGAACGCCGTCCTCGTAGGAGAATTTGATCTCGTCCTCGCCGGAGCCAAACAGGATCGCGTTCTGCGTCTTCTTCGGCAGATCCTTCCACTTGGTGGTCAGCGTGAACTTGTAGTGCTTGCCGAGCGCGGTCAGCGTCTGCGTGTAGTAGGGCGACGACGACTTGGCCCAGGGCGCGATCGCACCCTTGCCGATGGCGAGCTCCTTGTCGGGGATGACGAGGTCTTCGTCGACGTGTTGCTCGACGCCGAGGCCACCGCAGGCGGGGCAGGCGCCATAGGGGTTGTTGAACGAGAACAGACGCGGCTCGATCTCGGGGATGGTGAAGCCGGAGACCGGGCAGGCGAACTTTTCCGAGAACAGGATGCGCTCGGGGCCGCTCTTGTCGTGGATCTTTGCGGTCTTCTTTTTCTCTTCGATCGGTGCTGCCGCCGCGGGCGCATCGGCGAACTCGACGACGGCGAGACCCTCGGCGAGCTTCAGCGCGGTCTCGAAGCTTTCGGCGAGGCGCTGGCCGATATCGGCGCGCACCACGATGCGGTCGACGACGACGTCGATGTCGTGCGGAAACTTCTTGTCCAGCGTCGGGGCCTCCGCGAGCTCGTAGAAGGTGCCGTCGATCTTGACGCGCTGAAAGCCCTTCTTGAGCCATTCGGCCAGCTCCTTGCGATACTCGCCCTTGCGGCCGCGCACGACAGGCGCCAGCAAATAGAGGCGCGTGCCTTCGGGCAGTGCCAGCACGCGGTCGACCATCTGCGAGACGGTCTGGCTCTCGATCGGCAGGCCGGTGGCCGGCGAATAGGGCACGCCGACGCGCGCCCACAACAGGCGCATGTAATCGTAGATCTCGGTGACGGTGCCGACGGTGGAGCGCGGATTCTTCGACGTCGTCTTCTGCTCGATCGAGATCGCCGGCGACAGGCCGTCGATCTGATCGACGTCGGGCTTCTGCATCATCTCCAGGAACTGGCGGGCATAGGCCGACAGCGATTCGACGTAGCGCCGCTGGCCCTCGGCGTAGATGGTGTCGAAGGCGAGCGAGGATTTGCCGGAGCCTGAGAGCCCGGTGAAGACCACGAGCTTGTCGCGGGGAATCTCGACGTCGATGTTCTTGAGGTTGTGCTCGCGGGCGCCGCGGATCGTAATTGCGCGCAGGCTGGAGCCCGCATTCTGTTGTTGGCGCTTCGCCTTGATCACTTCATCCATCCGCGTTGCCCTCGAGGAATCCCAAGGCTACGCGATCGCGCCAATGGAGAGGCGCGCTTCGCCCGGAACCGGGATCGGCGCCGATGGGGTTGTAGCGAACGTAGGAAGAACGGAGGTGGATTTCCAGTGGGACTTGCGAATCGTCAACGGATTGTTGTTGCGCTGGCGGCACTTGGCAGCAGGGCGCGGAACTGCGCGAGCGTCGCCCAAAGAAAAAGGCCGGCGCGAGGCCGGCCTTTCGTGACGATGTAACGTCGGTCGCGACGATCAGTACTGAACTCAGTACTTGGCGACGACCGGGCCGTTGAAGTGATAGTTCACGCCGACCTGCACGGTGTGCAGGTTGAGGGTGCCGGTGGGCAGAGCGCCGAAGTAGGTCTCGCCGCCGAGGCTGCGATAGAGGTACTCGCCCTTGATCGACCACTGCGGAGCGATGAAGGCTTCGACGCCGGCGCCGACGGTCCAGCCCGAGTGGAACTTGCTGTCGGAGGCGCTCACGCCGAGGGCCGAGAGGGTGATCTTGTTGTCGATCCAGGCGTAGCCACCGGTGCCGTAGAACAGCACGTTGTTGACGGCGTAGCCGATACGGCCGCGCACCGTGCCCATCGCGTCGGTCTTCGAGGTGGCGGTCGCAGTCACGACACCGAAGCCGGGGACGACGGTGGCGCCGGTCGCCGTGGCGCTGACGTCAGCCCAGGCGCCATCGGCCTCGACGCCGAACACGACATTGCCGGTCTGCCAGTTGTAGCCAGCGGTGCCGCCGACGAAGCCGCCCTGCATGCGGGGCGAGCCCGAATCTTCCCAGGCGCCGCCACCGACGAGACCGAGGTAGAAGCCGGTCCAGTTGTAGACCGAAGCCATGGCCACCGGGGCCTTCGTGTAGGGGCGAGCCGCCAGGTCGGCAGCCGAAGCGGCGCCGGTCAGAGCGATCAGAGCGGCCGAAGCCAAGAGAATCTTCTTCATATTGAACAAATCCCAGTCCCAGTTTCTATTTTGGACTTCCGTGCGTCGGAAGCAGTATCGGACGCTGTGGTCCAACTGACGTCGTGCTTACACCACCAAAGCCGCAAGTTGTGTCTCCCAAAAGCCACAACAGACGCAAAACGTAACGTTTGCTGACCTTTAGTTTCATCCTGGAACCCGCAGCAAAAAGGCCGGCACAGGGCCGGCCTTTGATCTTCCAATGATATCAGCGGGATATCAGTATTTCGCGATGACCGGGCCGCCCCAGCGATAGTTGAGGCGGACGAGGCCCATATCGACATCCTGGCCAATGCGGTCGCTGCCGAAGGCGGCTCCGGCCGGCGTGGTCAAGCCGATCGTGCGATGACCAAGGAACATGTGGTCATACTCGACGCCAACCGACCAGTTCGGCGCAAAGCCGAATTCGAGACCTGCACCGACGGCGCCGCCCCAACGAGTCTCGCGGGCTGACGCCAGCAGGGTACCAGCGCCGGGCGTGCCGGGAGCTGCGAACACGTCGTACTTGTCGCCGACGACAGCGGCGCCGCCCTTGACGTAAAGCAGCACGCTGTTCCAAGCGTAACCGACCTGACCGGTGATCAGGCCAAAAGAGTCGATGCGCGAACGATTGCGATCGCCGGTGACGAGTGCCGTGCCCGGGAAGGCAAGGCTGATGTTGTCACCGCTGAAATCAGCCCAGTTGCCCTGACCCTCGAGGCCGAACACCCAGTTGGCGGATTGCCAGCGGTAGCCAATCTGACCACCGATCGTGCCGCCGGTGGCGTTGTGGCAGCCCTCGCCAACGAGAGTGCCCGTGACGGGCGTCACGAAGTCCCAGCATTTGTGGGCCGATCCGCCGCCACCGTTGATGCCGATGTAGAAGCCGCTCCAGTCGTAGATGGTCGCGACCATCGGCGGCGCCTTGGTGTAGGGACGGGCCGCCAGATCCGCTGCACTGGCGGGTGCAGACAGGCCCAACGCAACAATCCCAATAGTACCGAATAGAATTTTCTTCATTGCAGTCTCCCCAGTGACGTCCGCTTCAGCAGTCCCCGAAGCGGTCAATTCAGGCGCGACGCCCATATGAACCAATTCCGAGGCCACCGTAGTCCAACGGGGAGGCTGAGTCCGTCTCTGGAATGCAACACTCATCGGGCAATCGAAGCGGGCGTAAGTTGATGAATGTTAAGCGCTTTCCCGCCTGGCCGAGTTCCAATTCATGCCGGCGTGCATAGCGGCGCCAGGCTCCTCATCCGCGCTTCGCGCATCGTATTCTTTGGCTAGAACAAATCTGGAACAAACTTTGGGTCAATGCTATATGTGGGGATAACCGAGGGCGTGGCGGGCCGATCGGCGCCCGTAAGCGTATAGGGTCGGCCCAACAGGCGGCAGCGCGGGCGCGCCTTTCGAAATTCAGTGGCATTTGGAGTGGAGAGCGGCGATGGCGGGAAGCGTCAACAAGGTCATTCTGGTTGGAAATCTCGGCAAGGATCCGGAAATCCGCCGGACCCAGGACGGGCGGCCGATTGCGAATCTGAGCATCGCCACCTCCGAAACCTGGCGCGACAAGAACAGCGGCGAGCGCAAGGAAAAGACCGAGTGGCACCGCGTCGTGATCTTCAACGAAGGGCTCTGCAAGGTCGCCGAGCAGTATCTTAAGAAGGGCGCGAAGGTTTACATCGAGGGCGCGCTGCAGACCCGCAAATGGACCGACCAGAGCGGCGTGGAAAAGTACTCCACGGAGGTTGTGCTCCAAGGCTTCAACTCGACCCTGACGATGCTCGACGGCCGCGGCGGTGGCGGAGGAGGCGGCAGCTTCGGTGATGAGCCGGGCGGCGATTTCGGCTCGTCCGGTCCCGTCAGCAGCGCGCCGCGCCGTGCCGTTGCCGCCGGCGGTGGAGGCCGCAACAACGACATGGACGACGACATCCCGTTCTGAGGATTGTTCCACTGCGGAGAGCGGGCCGGCCGCCAGAGCGGCGGCTTCCATCTCGGATCAGCAAATCTTGCTAATTGGCAGGCTGGGCTCGGAAATTCCGGGCCCACTTCACGTTTGAGGTGAACTCGTCTTGCGAGCTGCCGGAACGCGGCCGGCGGAGGGCATCCGCGTGCCCGATCATCGGGGATGCGGGCCGATTTTGGATGGTCGTTCCGGCAGGGCCGAAGGCGCTGCTCTCGGCACCTTAAGTTGTTGGAAAAACAGTCGGAAAAAGCGCTTCCCGGACACGTCCAAGGGTGGTTATCAGGACCTCGATGCGCTATATGATTCCCAGATAAAATATCACCGGATTCCCCCTTGGCTGACGACGACAACAAGCCCGGCGACCAGCCGGCGCAACCCTCGGACATTCGCCCCGTCTCGATCTACGAGGAGATGAAAAAGTCCTATCTCGATTACGCCATGAGCGTGATCGTGTCGCGTGCGCTGCCCGATGCGCGCGACGGGTTGAAGCCGGTCCATCGGCGCATCCTCTACGCGATGAACAATCGCGGCGACACGCCGGACAAGAAGCACAAGAAGTCCGCCGGTGCCGTCGGTGAGGTCATGGGTAAGTACCATCCCCATGGCGACCAGGCGATCTACGACGCCTTGGTGCGCATGGCGCAGGACTTCTCGATGCGCGCGCCCCTGATCGACGGACAGGGCAATTTCGGCTCGGTCGACGGCGATCCTCCCGCGGCGATGCGTTACACCGAATCCCGCCTGACCAAGATCGCGCTGAAGCTGCTCGAGGACATCGACGACGACACGGTCGATTTCCAGGACAATTACGACGGTTCCGAGCGTGAGCCGGTGGTTCTGCCCGCGCGGTTCCCGAACCTGCTGGTCAACGGTGCCGGCGGCATCGCCGTCGGCATGGCTACCAACATCCCGCCGCACAATCTCGGTGAGGTGATCGACGCCTGCGTCGCGCTGATCGACAATCCCTCGCTGACCATCGACGAACTCAACGGCATCATCCCGGGCCCGGATTTCCCGACCGGCGGCATCATCCTCGGGCGCCAGGGCATCCGCAGCGCCTATCATCTCGGCCGTGGCTCCATCGTGATGCGCGGCAAGGTCACGTTCGAGACCATCCGTAAGGAGCGCGAGGCGATCGTCATCACCGAGATCCCCTATCAGGTGAACAAGGCGACGATGGTCGAGCGCATCGCCGAGCTCTACAAGGAAAAGAAGATCGAGGGCATCTCTGACCTTCGCGACGAATCCGATCGTGACGGCTACCGCGTCGTCGTCGAGCTCAAGCGCGATGCCGTGCCCGACGTGGTGCTCAACCAGCTCTACAAGTTCACGCCGCTGCAGACCTCGTTCGGGGTCAACGCCGTCGCGCTCGACTCGGGTCGTCCGCAGACGATGAACCTCAAGGACATGCTGACGATCTTCGTCGGCTTCCGCGAGCAGGTCGTCACCCGCCGCACCAAGTACAAGCTGCGCAAGGCGCGCGAGCGCGCGCATGAGCAGGTCGGCCTTGCGATTGCCGTCGCCAACATCGACGAGATCATCAAGGTCATCAGGCACTCGCCGACGCCGGCCGCCGCGCGCGAGACCCTGATGACGCGCGACTGGCCGGCGCGCGACGTCGAGGACATCATCACGCTGATCGACGATCCCCGGCATCGCATCAACGAGGACGGCACCATCCGCCTGTCGCTGGAGCAGGCGAGGGCGATCCTCGAGCTGCGCCTGGCACGCCTCACCGCGCTCGGCCGCGACGAGATCGGCGAGGAGCTGGCCAAGCTTGCCGGCGAGATCGAGGATTATCTGGCGATCCTGCGCTCGCGCGCCCGCATCCTCGACATCATCAAGACCGAGCTTGCCGAGGTGAAGGCCGAGTTCGCCACGCCGCGCAAGACCGTGATCATGGAGCAGGAAGGCGAGGTCGAGGACGAGGACCTGATCCAGCGCGAGGACATGGTCGTCACAGTCTCCCATGCCGGCTACGTCAAGCGCGTGCCGCTGTCGGCCTATCGCGCCCAGCGCCGCGGCGGCAAGGGTCGCTCCGGCATGCAGACCCGCGACGAGGATTTCGTCAGCCGGCTCTTTGTCGCATCGACCCATACTCCGGTGCTGTTCTTCTCCTCGCGCGGCCAGGTCTACAAGGAAAAGGTCTGGCGGCTGCCGATGGCAGCCCCCAACGCGCGCGGCAAGGCGCTGATCAACATCCTGCCCTTGGAGCAGGGCGAGCGCATCACCACCATCATGCCGCTGCCCGAGGATGAATCGACCTGGGGCGAGTTCGACGTGATGTTCGCCACCACAGGCGGCAACGTCCGCCGCAACAAGCTGTCCGACTTCGTCGATGTCCGCCGCTCCGGCATCATCGCGATGAAGCTCGACGACGGCGAAGCGATTGTCGACGTCCAGATATGCACCGAGCGCGACGACGTGCTGCTGACCGCGGCCGGCGGCCAGTGCATCCGCTTCCCGGTTCCTGATGTGCGCGTCTTCACCGGGCGCACCTCGATGGGCGTGCGCGGCATCGCGCTGGGCGAAGGTGACAAGGTGATCTCGCTGGCGATCCTGCGCCATGTCGAAACCACCTCCGACGAACGCTCGGCCTATTTGAAGATGCGCCGCGCGGTCGCCGGCGAAGCCGCGGCCGAGGAGGCGCCGGCGGACGCCGAGACCGAGGAGACCTCCGGCAGCTTCCAGCTGGCGCAGGAGCGTTATGCCGAGATGTCGGCGGCCGAGCAGGTCGTGCTGACCGTCTCCGTCAACGGCTACGGCAAGCGGACCTCGTCCTACGAGTACCGCACCACGGGCCGCGGCGGCAAAGGCATCGTCGCCATGAGCGTCAACAACCGCAACGGCAATCTGGTGGCGTCCTTCCCGGTCGAGGACGCCGATCAAATCATGCTGGTCACCGATAAGGGCCAGCTGATCCGCTGCCCGGTCGAGGGCATCCGCATTGCCGGCCGCTCGACCCAAGGCGTGATCGTGTTCGACACCGCCGAGGACGAGCACGTCGTTTCGGTCGAGCACATCACGGAAGAGGCGGAGAGCGGGAATGGGGCGAATGCGGAGACAAACGGAGACTAACTCCTAGCCCCGTAGCCCGGATGGAGCGAAGCGAAATCCGGGACTCCTGATGCTTGGAAAAAAAACCGGACTACGCTTGCGCTCCATCCGGGCTACGCAGTTGCGCTAAATTTCCAGCTCCGTGCCGAACTCCACGACCTGCTTGGTCGGGACGCCGAAGAACGCGGCGGAGCGTTCGGCGTTGCGCTGCAGGAAGGCGAACAGGCCTTCGCGCCAGACCCACATGCCCGGGATGTCCTCGCGTGGGATGATGGTCTCGCGGCCGACATAATAGGTGACGTCGGAGAGCTCGACACCGGGCAGCTTGCCCTGGCGGCAGACGAGCCCCAATCCCTCGTAGATCGTGGGGTTCTGCATGAAACCGTAGTGCAGGATGATGCGGGTGATGCCGGGGATGATCTCGATTACCTCGGCGCGCTCCTCGTCGGCGATGTGCGGGGCCTCCTCGATCAGCACCGTCACCAGCAGCACGCGCTCGTGCAGCACGTGGTTGTGCTTGACGAACTGGGTGAGTGCGAGCGGCACGCCGCGTGGCGCGGAAGCCAGGAACGCGGCGGTCCCGGGCAGTCTGGCGCGGCACTTGTTGACGGCCGTCTCGATCAGATCCTCCTCGGGCTGGCGCAGCTTTGCGCGCGCGGCCTCGACCAGCTTCACGCCGGCGCGCCAGGTCAGCATCAGGAAGGCGACGAGGCCGGCGAGCAGCAGCGGAAACCAGCCGCCCTCGAACAGCTTGATTGAGTTCGCCGCGAAGAAGATCAGATCGATCACGAAGAAGAAGCCGTTCACGGCCACCACCAGCCAGGGCGAAAAGCCCCACTGGATCGCGACCAGCGCGGCCAATAGCGTGGTGATCGCCATCAGCAGCGACACCGCGATGCCATAGGCGCCGGCGAGAGCGTCCGAGGAGCCGAAGCTCAGGACCGCCCCTAGCGTTGCGGCGGCAAGCAACCAGTTCACCAGGGGCACGTAGATCTGGCCGATCGCATCGCTGGTGGTATGACGGATCTGCATGCGCGGCAGGAAGCCGAGCTGGATCGATTGCTGTGTCAGCGAGAACACGCCGGAGATGATCGCCTGCGAGGCGATCACGGTCGCCACGGCCGAGAACGCGACCAGCAGATAGTGCAGGGCGTCGGGGCAGAGCTGGAAGAACGGGTTCTCGATCATCGTGGGATCGGTGATCAGCAACGCGGCTTGGCCGAAATAATTCAGCACCAGCGCAGGCAGGCAGATCGCAAACCAGGCGAGCCGGATCGGCAGGCGGCCGAAATGGCCCATGTCGGCATACATCGCCTCGCCACCGGTCACCGCGAGGAAGGCGGCGCCGAGGATCGCAAAGGAGACATGGAAATCCTGGTGGATCAGGAAGTCGAAGGCATAGAGCGGGCTGAGCGCGGCGAGCACCGCCGGGGCCTTGATGATGCCGTGGATGCCGAGCGCAGCCAGCACGACGAACCAGGCCAGCATCACAGGTCCGAAGATGCGGCCGATGAAGCCGGTGCCCTGCTTCTGCATCATGAACAGGCCGACCAGGATGGCGATGGTGATCGGCACGACCACAGGCGAGAGGGATGGCGCGTCGACCTTGAGGCCTTCGATGGCCGATAGCACCGATATCGCCGGCGTGATCGCGCCGTCGCCGTAAAGGAGAGCGGCGCCGATGAGGCCGACCACAAGCAGATGCGCGCGCCAGGTGCCCGGCTGGGCGTGGCGAGCGTGCAAGAGCGCCAGCAGCGCGACGATGCCGCCTTCGCCGCGGTTGTCAGCGCGCAGGATCAGCAGCGCGTATTTCAGTGAGATGATCAGCAGCAAGGCCCAGAGGATCAGCGAAGCAACACCGAGGACAGCCTCAGGCGTTACTGTGCCGCCATGAGCGGCCGCCTTGGCGGCTTCCTTCAAGGCATAGAGCGGGCTGGTGCCGATATCGCCGTAGACCACCCCGAGGGCGCCCATCGTCATGGCAAGCGGCAGTGGATCGGGATGATGATGGCCGGAAGCGACTGCGGGCGTACTGGACAAAGGCAACCCCTCAATGGGATCGCGCCCGTCGGTCCATTCCGACGGGCGCGAGCAATGACACACTCTGCGACGAGCCGTCGCAAATATCCATGGGGTTTATAGTCGGCTTTACATGACGCGAAGCTGACAGGGCGCCTACGGGGTGCGGTCGGCGGTCACCAGGCGAGCCACGCGGACATCGGCCTTGGTGCCGGCGCGGCGCAGGCAGGAGGCCTCGAAATTCGGCCAGGCCCGCTGCGAGCAGTCCCTGCCGATAGACTTGATGTCGAGCCGGTCACCCTTGGCAAGCGGCTGCGGCACGCTTGCTTCGACGGTAGGAGCAAAACCGGGCAGGAGGGTGAGGGCTGCAGCAACGCACGCGGCGATGGCGATCGCTGAAAGAGCCTTGATCATCGACGGTCCCCTGTGATGCGGCCGCTACGCCCAGTATGCGGCCCGTCATTCGTTGGTTGGATTGATAACCATGGCGAGTTTCCGGATGTCTTCGCCGACGCCGGAAATGGTTTCGTTCTCATCCCGTTTTGTTTCGTGGACCGCCCGGGGACGAAACAAACCGTCATACCGAGGGGGTGGAAAACCGCAGGAAACTGCCACGGAACCCGGCCGGCTTGCCGGGCCGGGCCGGGCGGGGTAGGAGGGAGCCATGCCGCGCATCGCCTTTTACCCGGGTTCCTTCGATCCCATCACCAACGGCCATCTGGACGTGGTCCGGCACGCCGTTCCGCTCTGCGACCGCCTGGTTGTCGCTATCGGGGTCCATCCCGGCAAGAAGCCGCTGTTTTCGACCGAGGAGCGGTTGAAGATGCTCCACGACGTCTGCGGGCCGATTGCGGCCCAAGCCGGATGTGCGCTGGAGGCCACCACCTTTGACGACCTCTCGGTGACGGCCGCCCGCAAGCACGGCGCGACCATCATGATTCGCGGCCTTCGTGACGGCACCGATCTCGATTACGAAATGCAGCTCGCGGGCATGAACGAGGCGATGGCGCCGGAGGTGCACACGATCTTTCTGCCGGCATCCCCGATGGTCCGCCCGATCACCGCCACACTGGTGCGTCAGATCGCAGGCATGGGCGGCGATGTCTCGACCTTCGTGCCGCCGCTCGTTGCATCCTTGCTCAAGGCCAAATTCGCCTGAAAACGGCGCGCGTCTTCATCTCATCTGATCCGGAGTTTTCATGAACCGTCGTTTCGCAATTCTTGCCACGATGTTTGCCGCGCTCGTGCTCGCGGTCCCGGCCATGGCGCAGCAGCTGCCGGCCAATCTCGACAAGGCCAATGCGCTCGTCATCGACACCACCAAGGGTCGCATCGTCATCAAGCTCAGGACCGACCTGGCCCCACAACACGCCGAGCGCCTCAAACAGCTCGCGCGCGAAGGCTTCTACAACAACGTGCCGTTCCACCGCGTGATGGACGGTTTCATGGCCCAGACCGGCGATGGCCAGAACGGCAATGGCACCGGCGGCTCGAAATATCCGAACCTGAAGCAGGAATTCTCCAAGGTTCACTTCGCGCGTGGCATCGTCGGCATGGCCCGCCGCGGTGACAGCGTCGATACCGCCAATTCGCAGTTCTTCATCATGTTCGCCGACGGCGGCAGCCTCGACGGCCAGTACACTGTCGTCGGCGAGGTCGTGCAGGGCATGGACGTGGTCGACAAGTTGAAGAAGGCGCCAGCCGGCTCGCCGAGCGGCACCGTCACCGATCCCGACAAGATGGTGAAGGTGCAGGTCGCCTCCGACATCAAGTAGCCGGCACGATGGCACGCCGCGGCGACAGACTCCTGTTCGCTGCAGCGGTGCTGCTGCTCGGCACCACCAGTGCTGCCGCAGAGGACGCACGGGTCAACACCATCCAGGACGTCTTCCAGCACTTAAGGTCCTGCTGGAAGCCGCCGGCACCCAGTAAGGCCCGCCCACTCGACATCACCGTCGTCGTGAGCTTTAACCGGTCCGGAAACATTCTGGGCCATCCGAGGATTACCTACGAATCCGCGGAGGCCTCCGACAATGACCGGCTGCAATACCGGATCGCAGTGATGGAGGCGTTGCAACGCTGCACGCCGATGCCATTTACCGATGCAATGGCCGGTGCCGCCGCGGGACGTCCATTCGCGATCCAGTTCCGTAACCGCAAGACTTCACCTGACAAGACTTCACCCCCAACGCAAGAGAAACGAGCATGAGCGTCACCGAAAACACATTGATCCTCGAAACCACGCAGGGCCCCGTGACCATCGAGATGCGGCCTGACCTCGCCCCCGGCCATGTTGCGCGCATCAAGGAGCTGGTCCGCGAGGGCTTCTACGACGGAATCGTATTCCATCGCGTGATCGACGGCTTCATGGCGCAGACAGGCTGCCCGCACGGCACTGGCACCGGCGGTTCCGGCAAGAAGCTGAAGGCCGAGTTCAACAAGGAGCCGCACGTGCGCGGCACCGCCTCGATGGCGCGCGCCGCCAATCCGGATTCCGGCGACAGTCAGTTCTTCATCTGCTTCGACGACGCCCGCTTCCTCGACAACCAGTACACGGTCTGGGGCAAGGTCACCGAGGGCATGGAGAACGTCGACAAGATCAAGCGCGGCGAGCCCGTGCAGAACCCCGACAAGATCGTCAAGGCGCGGATGGCCGCAGACAAGGAGTAAGCTCCTCATTTCCAGGGGCGCGCGCAGGCGCGCTCCTGGTGGCAAGCTGCAAATGCGCACCGATCTCTTCGATTTCGACCTGCCGCCCGAGCGCATCGCGTTGCGCCCGGCCAGCCCGCGCGACTCGGCGAAGATGCTGGTCGTAGAAGGCGGCGCGCTGCGCGACCAGACCGTCGCCGACCTGCCGCAATGGCTGCAGCCACGCGACCAGCTCGTCGTCAACGATACGAAGGTCATCGCGGCGCAATTGAAAGGCCGTCGCATTGGCCGCGAGACCGAGCCGAAGATCGAGGCGACGTTGATCAAGCGCCTCGACGGCTCGCGCTGGCAGGCGCTGGTGAAGCCGGCAAAGAAGCTCGTCGCCGGCGACCGCATCCGTTTCGGCAATGAAGGCAAGGTTTGCCTGCTCGGCCATCTCGATGCCGAGGTCGAGGCCAAGGGCGGTGAAGGCGAGGTGACGCTGTCATTCTCGTTCCACGGCCCGGCGCTGGACCAGGCGATCGCCGACCTCGGCAGCCCGCCGCTGCCGCCCTACATCGCCTCCAAGCGCACGCCTGATGATCAGGACTTCGCCGACTACCAGACCATGTTCGCAGCGAACGAAGGCGCTGTCGCGGCGCCCACCGCGGGTCTGCATTTCACGCCCGCGCTCGAGCAGGCGCTGCAAGCGCGCGGCGTCGGCATCGTCAGGGTGACGCTGCATGTCGGGGCAGGGACGTTCCTGCCGGTCAAGGTCGAGGATACCGACGGTCACAAGATGCATGCCGAGTGGGGTACGATCTCGGCCGAGACGGCCGAGCAGCTCAACACTGCGCGGAAAAACGGCGGGCGCATCGTCGCCGTCGGCACCACCTCGTTGCGGCTGCTGGAAAGCGCGGCGAACGAGGACGGGATCATTCAGCCGTTCGCGGCGGAGACTTCGATCTTCATCACGCCGGGCTATCGCTTTCGCGCGGTCGATGTCCTGATGACGAACTTCCATTTGCCCAAGTCGACATTGTTCATGCTGGTGTCCGCCTTTGCTGGCCTGGACACGATGAAGCAGGCCTACGCGCACGCGATCGCGAATGAGTACAGGTTCTACTCGTATGGCGACGCGTGTCTGTTGTTTCGGGCAGGCGGCTAGCTCCGGCGCCGTAGGGTGGGCAAAGCGAAGCGTGCCCACGTCTTTCTTGAATGCGGAGAAGACAGGTGGGCACGGCGCTTCGCGCCTTTGCCCACCCTTGTATTAGCGCGCCGGGTTAGGATGGCCACGTTCCGTGAGGAATGGCCCAGCCCGGGTGGCCGCCCGAGCTGGGCCGCCGATCGATCGGATCGATGCCCACCGAAGCCCTGAAGGGCTGCGTTTCGTAGCAAGATCGCGGTCGGCACTTCAGCGGGACCCGCATGGTTGAACGAACTTCAGGTTCGCATTCACAAGGGAGGGTCGAGGAAGATGGCCAAGCATATCATGATCTGTGCCGGGATCGATACCGGCAAAGACAAGCTCGACGTGGCGGTCGACGGCAGCTCGGAGCGATTGCAGGTCGACAATACGGTAGAAGGCCGCCAGGAGCTGGTGGAGTGGCTGAAGGGCCACAAGGTCAAGCGGATAGGGATCGAGGCAAGCGGAGGCTATGAGCGGGCTGTCGTCGCTGAGCTGCGACGCAAGCGGTTCGTCGTCGTCCTGTTTCAGCCCAAGCAGGTCCGTGCCTATGCCACGTTCCATCAGCTGCTGGCCAAGAACGATACGATCGACGCGGCGCTGATCGCGATGTGCACTGCTGCGGTCAAAACGATCCATCCCGCTCCGGATCCGCGTCTGCAGCCCTTTGCCGAGCATCTGACGATGATCGACCAGATCACGGAGGACATCGCAAGACTGAAGAACCGGCTTGAGAGTTGCCGCGACACGCGGATTCAAGGGGTTTGGAAGGCGCAGATCGCGCTCCTGACCAAGTCCAAACGAGCTGAACTCAAAGCGCTGCTGGCGACGATCCGCAAGCACCCTGATCTGGCCGCACGGCTCGATCTGATCTATAGCGTCGCCGGCTGCGGCCTGCCGACCGCGGTTGCCGTCCTGGTCAGGATGCCCGAGGTCGGCAACATCACGCGTGGGCCCGCTGCAGCTCTCGGCGGGCTGGCGCCTTACGACGACGACAGCGGCAATCGCGCCGGCGCCCGTCACATCGAGGGTGGCCGCGAACGCCTGCGCCGGGCGCTCTACACCGCGGCCCTTGCGGCATCCTTCCGCTGGAATCCGCAGCTCAAGGCTCTGTACGCCCGCCTGATCGCCGCCGGCAAAGGCCACAAATGCGCGCTCATCGCCTGCGCCAGAAAGCTGCTCGTCACGATCAACGCCGTCGTCGCCCGCGGAACTCCCTGGGTGGCAGAGCTGCCTCAACTCGCCAAGCGGCCCGCCGCCTGACCCGTTTCTTTGTTCGACTAGGCGACCGTTTCTTCGTCCCGACCTGCCGCAACAAAGACGCCGCGCGCGGCGGCCGTCAAGGCTGGCCGTCGCTCTGCTCCCGCCTTACATCAGCTGCTGCCAGGCCACGCCTTGATGGGCGCAAGCGCGGCGTCACCATCAAGGCCATCGGGGGCGACTTAATGGTTGCTACGATACCTGCTTCTACGGAAGCTTCCGTTACGCCATCACCCGCTGCGGCAACAGCTCCGCGATCTGCACCGCGTTGAGAGCCGCACCCTTGAGCAGCTGATCGGCCGCCACGAACATCGAGATCGAATGGCCGCTAGCGTCGCTGAGATCCTTGCGGATGCGGCCGACAAGAACGTCGTCCTGACCCGAGGCGTCGATCGGCATCGGGAAGTGGTTCTTGACGCGATCGTCGACCATCTTCACGCCCGGTGCCTGCGCCATGATGGCGCGGACCTGATCCTCGGTGATCGGCTTCTCGCATTCGAAGGTGATGGCCTCGCAATGCGCGCGCAGCACCGGCACGCGCACGCAGGTGACGCCGATCGCGATCTTCTCGTCCTCGAAGATCTTGCGGGTTTCTTTGATGACCTTGGTCTCTTCGTCGTTGTAGCCGGTCTCGGGGTCGATTGCCGTGTTGTGGCTGAAGAGATTGAAGGCGTAGGGGTGCGGCATCACCTTGGGCGTATAGACCTGCCCGTTGAGATTGGCGCGGGTGGACTCGACCAGTTCGTCCATCGCAGCAGCGCCGGCGCCGGAGGCGGCCTGGTAGGTCGAGATGATGACGCGCTTGATCCGGTTCTTCCGATGGATCGGCCACAGCGGCACGAGCGCGGTGATCGCGGCGCAGTTCGGATTGGCGATGATGCCCTTGTGATCGCGGATGCGATTGCCGTTCACCTCTGGGATCACCAGCGGCACGTTCGGGTCCATCCGGAAGGCGGAGGAGTTGTCGACGACGACGGCCCCGGCCTTGACCGCAACAGGCGCGAACTTCTTGGAGATGCCGCTGCCGGCGGAGAACAGCGCGATGTCGACGCCGTCGAATGAGCGCTCGGTCAACTCCTCGATGACAATGTTCTGGCCGCGGAACGACACCGTCTTGCCGGCCGAGCGGGCGCTCGCGAGCGCCTTGAGCTTGCTGACGCGAAAGCCGCGCTTGTCCATGGTGGCGATGAATTCGGCGCCCACCGCACCGGTGACGCCGACAATCGCGACGACGGGATCGTTACTCACTTTGTCCTCCATTGCATTTCGGTTGAGCTGGGATTTAGGCAACAAAAAAGCCCCAGACCATCGAGGGCGGGGCTTCGGCAGAGCTTGATGCGTTCTAGTCGACGACTACGCGCGCACGCCTCCCCGGGCCCCGAAGGCCGTGGTGGTTTTGGTCGTGCGTTTGGTGGTCGTGAACATGGCGGCGACTTATGCGGGAGAGTCCTGCGCGCGTCAATGGCTTTTCGGCCGGATTGTGGCCTATCGCTACCTGCTCCGCGCGCCTGGCGGCTCAAGGATGACCTCCTTGAGATCGTCGCCGCTGATGACGACGATCGCGAAATTGAGCCGGCCGCGATCGCGCACCAGCCCGCCGCTGATGGCCTTGCCGGATGCAGCTTTCTCCGCGACGCGCACGGCATCGGCGAGGCGGTGCTTTATGGTGCCGAGCGCCGCGAGATTGCTGCGATCCTCCAGGTCGAGCTCGGCCAGGGGCAGGGCGGCTTCGCCGCTCATCACCTCGCCGGTCGCCGCGTTGATGGTGTTGCGCCAGATCCGATCGTTGTGCAGGGTCTTGACCCGGTACACCGGTACGCCCGAGCCGCCGTCGAAGCTGACATCGGCGGTTGTCGCGCCGGCATGACGGGCCTCCGCAATCGCCATGGCCTGGCTGATCGAGATCGAGGAGCTGCGGAAGCGCTCGATCTCGCGGCTGATGGCCTGGCGGTCCGCCGTGATATCCCCATCCGTCTCGTTGTGGAGGGTGGCGGGCGTCGAGCTCGCCGAGACGATGGCGCGGGCCGGCGCGGCGGCGAGCAGCCCCGACAGGGCGATCGCCAGCAAGCCTGCCACCCGTCGTTTTGTCGATCTCATGGTCCAAACCCTCGACCAGTCAGTCTGCCGGACGTTCGTAAAGAAATCGCGGCCGGCCTTGGGCACCGGCCGGCCGCGGAGCGTCGGGACGGGCTGCACCCGTCGCGGCGATCTAAGCGGTCCGGTCCTCTTTTGGGGCTGGTGAAAAAAGTGGTCCGCACCGCTTTACAAACAAAACCATACGGTATCGTTTTGTTTTGGTCAACGACGAGACGATCGTCCGCAGGGACAAATCGCCGGTTTCACGGAAATGTCAGCGGGATGGGCGGCGCTTTGGAGCGGGTTTTGGGATGCTTTGGACGCGGTCGGCTGGTCCGATCGCGCCGGCCAGGAACAGCTTGATCGCCGCGCGCATCCGCTTCTCGGCGGCCTTCAGTTCCATCGGCGTGCCGAACGTCGCCATGCGGTGGGTGTGACCGACGACAACGTCGAGGAACACTTCCGCCGCGATCGTGGTGTCGTCGACGTCGAGTGCGCCTTGCGCCACCAGATGGTCGAAGAAGCGCGCGGTGGTGGCGACCGCTTTCAGCCAGCCTTCTTCCTTGCCGAGCCTGGCAATGTCAGGAAAGTTGATGGCCTGCGACGTCATCATCCGGCTGAAGGCCATGGCGTCCGGCCCGCAGGTGAAACTGAGCATTTCGCGCCCGATCTCGATCAGCCGCTGTTCGACCGAAATGTCGGACGGACTGCCGAGCTGCGTCTCGGCCGCGGCCGATAGCGGCGCGAGCCAGCGCGCGATCTCGCGCCTCAGCACGGCCGTGAACAGCCCGCGCTTGTCGCCATAGCGGGAATAGACCGTAGGCTTGCTGACGCGCGCCGTTTCCGCCACCGCGTCAAGCGAGGTCGCGTCAAAACCGCGATCGAGAAACAGGCGGGTGGCGACCTCGATCAACCGCTGATCGCGCTCGATCGCAGCTGACTTCGTCGGCCGGCCGCCGCGCGATTTCGATACCTCGCGCCGAGCCGCTGCCGTTCTTGCCTTGGTCGCAGCCAATCCCATGCCCAATGTGCCCAATGATTCTTGCGCCATGTTGCCAATGTTCATTGCTGTATAACGCGCAGCAACCGGGGCGTCATCGCGAATCTGGCCGAATTGGCCGTATCGTCAACGGACTTGCACCACCGTCGTTCCTGAGGGCGGATCTCAGGGCATCCGCGAGGTCCAGGCCTGGCCGGCGGCCGCTTTCTCGTATCCGTATTGGTAAAGCGCCCGCATATAGGCGGTGTCGAATCCCTCGGAAGGAGGCGCTGGATAGTCGCGTTCGATATAGGAGAGATGAAAGCCGAGATGGTTACGCTGGGCGAAATCATAGGTCGACAAGATGATCGAGCGTGTTTGCGACTGCGTGATCGACGACAGGCTGCGTGAGGCGACGTCGATCGTGCTGTTGGCGACGAGCTCGAAATTGCGCTCGATCTTCTTGTTGACGAGGATGTAGATGTCCATCTTCGCGTTGCCGGGCAGGCGCCCCTGGAGCAGCAGAGCTTCCGGCAAGGTCAGCACCGGGGCCGTCACGCCGCCGTCGACATGCATCTCCTGAAACCTGCGCCCGCCGCCTTCGGCCTCGATCATGATCGGCGGAAACACCAGGGGAATGCTGGCGGAGGCGGCCATCACGTCGCGAAACAGCTTGAGCGCTTCAGGCGTGCCGACCGCGGCGATCTTGCCCATATCCCAGATCGCGGTGCGCTGGGTGTCGAGATCGGTGGTGACGACCAATAGACGCCGCCCCTTGGCGTTCTCGCGCGCGACCTGAGCCAGGATCTCCGGCCCGACGTAGCGTGCCACCAGTTCGCGCAGCCGCGTATTGCCGAACAGGCCCGAACCGAACAGTACGCGCATGATGCTGGGATCGTTCAGCAGGCTCTCGGCGATGCCGCTGGTGTAGAGCTCCCGCAGCGTGTCGTCATATTGCGATCCAAGGAACGCAAAGGGTGCGATCAGGCCGCCGGTGCTCACGCCGGAGACGACGGAGAAAGCTGGGCGGTTATGCGCCACAGTCCAGCCGTTCAGGACGCCGACGCCATAGGCGCCATCGGCGCCGCCGCCTGATAGCGCCAGGTAGGTTCTGCTCCCGGTCGCCTTGTCCTGCTCGAAGTTGAATCTGGTGACGGGTTCGTCGGCATAGCGGCGCAAGCCGTCGATATCGAGCACGCGGGAGGCGCGGGCATCGGCCGCCGTGTAGGGCGTGCGGGGCAGCGAAGTGCAGGCGGTGAGCGCCAGACTGCACGCCAGCACCAGCGCCCCGATCGGGCGGGCGCCTGTCCGCTTCGCCCGGCCATCGGGAGTGGCGGACATGTCGGTCGAACATATGGGGAGGGGCATTGGTCGCTGGCTGACGATCACGCATTTACAGCTGCCGGCAATGTTGCCACAGCGTCTCGTCCAGTCCCCCGGTATTAAACTATACTGTATCGTTTTGTTTAACAAGGCCGGCGCGGATCACGTCCGCGTCAACGCTGTCCCAGTCTGGGGCATCGTGCGGGTTGATCGGGCTGCCTCGACACGCAATAAGCACGCCATGAATCTTCCCAATCATTTCGAGCTGCTCGCCACCGATGGCGCCGCGCGCACCGCCCGCCTGACCACGCCGCATGGCGTGGTGCGGACGCCCGCCTTCATGCCGGTCGGCACCGCCGGCGCCATGAAGGGCATGCACTGGCGCGAGGTCCGCGAGGCCGGCGCCGACATCGTGCTCGGCAACACTTATCATCTGATGCTGCGACCCGGCGCGGAGCGCATCAATGGCCTCGGCGGCTTGCAGCGCTTCACCGGCTGGAACGGGCCGATGCTGACCGATTCCGGCGGCTTCCAGGTCATGTCGCTGTCGGACCTGCGCAAGATCAGCGAGCACGCCGTCACCTTCCGCTCGCATATCGACGGCGCCAAGATCGAGCTGTCGCCGGAACGCTCGATCGAGGTGCAGCGCCTGCTCGGTTCCGACATTGCGATGCAGATGGATGAATGCGTCCGGCTGCCGGCGGAGCGCGACGACATCGACCGCGCGATGCGGTTGTCGCTGCGCTGGGCCGAACGAAGCAAACGCGCCTTCGAGAGCGCGCCCGACGGCTACATGCTGTTCGGCATCGTTCAGGGCGGCGATGTCCCACAGCTGCGTCATGCCAGCGCGCAAGGCCTCGTCGAAATCGGCTTTCACGGTTACGCGATCGGCGGTCTGGCCGTCGGCGAGCCGCAGGCGGTGATGCTGGCGATGATCGACGAAACAGCGCCGGCGCTGCCGACGGATCGTCCGCGTTACCTCATGGGCGTCGGCACGCCTGATGACATTCTCGAGGCGGTCAAGCGCGGCGTCGATATGTTCGATTGCGTGATGCCGACGCGTAATGGCCGCCACGGCGTCGCCTTCACGCGTTTTGGTCAGGTGAACCTGCGCAATGCGCGCCACGCCGACGATCCACGTCCGCTCGATGAAGAGAGCTCATGGCCGTCGGCGTGTAATTACGCGCGCGCCTATCTGCACCACCTCGTCAAGGCCGGCGAGACGCTCGGGGCCATGTTGCTGTCGGAAATCAATATCGCATATTATCAGTTCCTGATGCAGGGCATCAGGAACGCGATCGCACACGGAACATTTGAAGAGTTCTACCAGCGTACGCGCGAGGACTGGGCGAGGGGCGATATCGCCCCGCGCTGATCAATTGCAGACGAGTCGCTGCTTGACGGCGTGCTTGGTCACGAAGCCATAGCCGCAATTGTCGCAGGTCCAGAGATAACTGATCATATGGTCCGAGACGTAGGCGGAAGCTTCGGCGGCGACCATGGAGTCGGCGCAGACGGGACAGGTGGGCAACTCGCTGCAACGCGGATCGCGCCTTGGCGTGACGGTCGGCAAGACTTCAGCGATAGCTGACATCGTGGTGACCTCCCTGCTTCGAGACCTAAGTCTAACATAAGCAGAATCAGTTGACGAGGTCGCAACACAAATGCGTTGGTTTTCTGCTAATTAAAGCTCACGCGGTTTTGCGATGCAGCGTATTTAACATGTGCCGCATTGCCGCTTGCGCGGTGGTCACACGCTGACCGTAACTGTGCAAGCGCTCTGCCAGAAGTGCAAATTGTTGCCAAGAGGAGTTCGTCATGGATGCAACGTCCACCACGGGTGCAGCGCACCAACCGGGTCGCGGCCGGGTCTATGACTCGATCGTCGAGGCTTTTGGCGACACGCCGATCGTGCGCTTGCGCAGGTTGCCGGGCATGCACGGCGTCAATGCGACCATTCTGGCAAAGCTTGAATATTTCAATCCGGCCGCGAGCGTGAAGGACCGCATCGGTGCGGCCATGATCATCGCCATGGAGAAGGCGGGCATCATCAAGCCCGACACCGTGCTGATCGAGCCGACCTCCGGCAATACCGGTATTGCGCTCGCCTTTGTCGCGGCCTCACGCGGATACCGCTTGAAGCTGGTGATGCCGGAATCCATGTCGATCGAGCGGCGCAAGATGCTCGCCTTCCTCGGCGCCGAACTGGTGCTGACGCCGGCCGCGCAGGGCATGAAGGGCGCGATCGCGGCCGCCGAAGAGCTTTTGAAGACGACACCGAACTCGGTGATGCCGCAGCAGTTCAAGAACCTCGCCAATCCTGAAGTGCATCGTCGCACCACGGCGGAAGAGATCTGGAACGACACCGCAGGCAATATCGACTACTTCGTCGCCGGCGTCGGTACCGGAGGCACTATCACCGGTGTCGGTCAGGTCCTGAAGCCGCGCAAGGCATCCTTGCGGGTGGTCGCGGTCGAGCCGGAGGAAAGCCCGGTGCTGTCAGGCGGCCAGCACACGCCCCACAAGATCCAGGGCATTGGCGCAGGCTTCGTGCCTGACATTCTCGATCGCTCCGTGATCGACGAGATCGTCAAGATCAACTCGACAACGGCCATCGAGACTTCGCGGGCGTTGGCGCGGCATGAGGGCATTCCGGGTGGCATCTCCTCAGGCGCCGCGATCGCGGCCGCGCTCCAGATCGGCAAGCGGCCGGAAGCTGCAGGAAAAACCATCCTGGCTATCGTGCCGTCCTTCTCAGAGCGCTATCTTTCGACCGCTCTGTTTGAAGGAATCTAGCACATGGCGGATCAACCGAGGCGTCCGCGGACGCTTGGCGACGCGAGGACCGAGGCCGAGGCAGCGTTCAAGAAGGTGACCGCCAAGGTCGCCGCGGCGCCGCCGAAGTCAAACGCGGTTCCCGGCATCAAGGAGCAGGTGACGTTGCGCATCGATCAGGACGTGCTCGAGTTCTTCCAGGAGGGTGGCCCCGGCTGGCAGGACCGCATCAACGAGGCGCTGCGCAAGGCGGCGGGGAAGTAACGTACTTCGTCGCAACAATGAAAAAGCCCGGCGCGAGCCGGGCTTTTGTGTTTTGCGCTCTGGTCAGGGCTCAGTGGCGGAACATGCCGCCCATCATGCCGCCAACCACGCCGCCGACGAACGCGGCGCCGGCATCGCCGCCACCGCTGTGGCGGGGCGCGGGCGCGCTCTGCACGGGCGCGGCGCGCCGCGCCGGCTTCGGGCTGTCCTCGCTTGCAGTCGTTGTCGAGGCCACGATCTCGGAGAGCAGGGCCTTGTGCTGCAGCTTGTTGAGGAAGCCCGTCGACGGATAACCGCGGGCGGCCTGCCAGCGCTTCAGCACCGACCGGGTCTCGTCGTTGAACACGCCGGTCACCTTGGTGTCGAAGCCGAGGCCGTTGAGGCGGCGCTGCACGTCGCGGCGCTGACCCTTGTCCAGGCCGATCTGGTCCTCTGTGAGCTGGCTGGCATCGTCGGTGAAGGTGGCGGGATCGACGCCGGCATTGAGGTTGCGGGTCGTGGTCGATGGACCGTTCTGGATCGCCGCAAGCCGGGCCAGCGCCAGCGGCTTGAACTGGCCGTTGGGATAGGCGGAGAGGTAGGCGTTCAGCTCTTCCGGCTTGTTGGATTCCTTCACCGAACGCCAGAACTCGACTTCAGCCTCGGAGCCGGCTGTCGATGCGGCAGGCGCGGCGGTTGCTGTCGGTGCTGCGTTGGCCACCTGGGTCGCCGGCCCCTGGTTGAGGTAGACCGCGCCGATCAGATTGGTGTGCCCCCAGGGCAGCTGGCCCTTGTGGGTCTCTTCATTGACCTGGGCGCGCACAGAGGTCATCGCCTGCTGAATCTCGACGCCGGGCTTGGTGATGTTGTCGATCAGCGCGCGGGTGAACGGGCTGTTGTTGCCTTCCTGGCCGTCGAGCGCGGTCTGGCCGGGGCCGGTGGCAAACGCGATCAGCGTGCCTTCGCCCGATTTCATCTCGGCAAGGCCGCTTCCCACGTTGACGCTGCGGGTGGCGGAGTTCGACTTGATCTTGGCGGCAAAAGGATTGTCGCGGCAGGCGTCGAGGAACACCAGCTTGACCTTGGCATCGCCCATCGTCTGGTCGAGCGTCAGGTCGATGTTGATGGCGGCCCCGAGCTTGACGTCCATTTCCGATTTGATGTCGGCATCGACGGGCAGGAGATAGTTGGTGCCGCCGACGGCGATGCCATGGCCGGCATAATAGAACACCGCGATATCGGAGCCCTGCGCCTTGCGGCCGAAATCCAGCAGCTTCTCGGTCATCTGGTCGCGCGTGAGGTTGGATCCTTCGATCACTTCGAAGCCGACATTGCGCAGCGTCGATGCCATTGCCTTGGCATCGATCGGCGGGTTCGGTAATTGCGCGACGTTCTTGTAGGCGCCATTGCCGACGACGAAAGCGACGCGGCGGTCCGCCTTCGCGGCGCTGACCGACAGCGCCATGCACATCAGCGAAACGATGATGGTGAGAGTTCGCATCTGAAATCCCCAGAATCGAATTGGAGGCAGCAACAAATTGGCGGCGAAGCTACACGAACTGCCCGACTTCACGCCACCCAAACGACGGGACGTTTGGTTCAACCTGTTGCCGTGTGGCCGAATGCGCACGCCGGAATGCCCGCTCCAACGTGATCCAAATCACGCTCGACCACTTCGATGTGTCGCGCGAGGCCGCGGCGGGGTTCACTGTGCGCGGGCAGGAACCGGCGCGATCGGCTTCAAATTCAGGAGATTGCCAAACAGGATCAAGGCCGCGCCCAGCACGGTCCAGGCGTCGAGCCGCTCGGAATAGAGCAGCCAGCCGGCGGTCGCGGTGAGGGGAACCCGCAGGAAGTCCATCGGGACCACGATGGTCGCATCCGCGTACCGCAGCGCGCTGGCGAGGCAATAGTGCGAAAAAGTGCCGCAGACCCCGATCACGAAGAGCCACCCCCAGAGCGTGGCTGATGGCCAGGTCCAAACATAGAGCGTCGGCAGCAGGCCCATGACCATCTGCACCACGATCATCCAGAACAGGATCGACAAGGCGCTTTCGGTCCGCGTCAACGACTTTGCCAGGGCCATCGAGATGCTGAAGCCGATCGCAGCCCCAAGCGCGATCAACTGGCCCGGATTGATCTCGCCGGTAGCGGGCCGCACGATCATGACGACGCCGACGATGCCGAGGACGACCGCGGCGATCTTCCAGCTCGTCATACGCTCGGACAGGAAGGTTGCGGCGAGCAGCGCGGTCCAGATCGGCATCGTGAATTCGATCGCGACAACCTGGCCGATACCGATCAGCGTCAGCGCATAGAACCAGCCGAGCTGCGCGAAATAATGCACGCCGTTGCGTGCGAGGTGCTGGGGCAGGCGTTTGGTTTTGATCGCCTTGAAGCCGCCGGCCCGATAGATGATCGGCAGCAGCAACGTGAATCCGATCAGCGAGCGCACCTCCATGATCTGAAAGACGCTCAGGTCACGCGTGGTCTCGCGCCCGGCGACCGCCATGACCAGCATCAGGGACAGCCATCCAGCCATCCAAAGGGCGGCCATCGTTTTGGACGGTGTTGCGCTCATCGGTGCGGGATGGGAGATCGAACCTGAGGGAAGGCCGGTATCGGCGACATCGCCGGTGTTTGCAACGGCCAAATCTGCTGATGCAGCGATGCGCAGCGGCGTGGTAAGGCAGCGCAGATCAACAAAAAATCCGGAGATCTCCGCCCATGCGCATCTTGCAGCCGGCCGAATGGAAAAAACCGCGCGGCTTTTCACATGGTGTGGTGACGGAGGGGCCGGGTCGCTGGGTCGTGCTGGCCGGGCAGACCGGCGGCGACGAGACCGGCAATTATGATCCCGAGATGGCGGCCCAGGTCGCGACCGCGCTGCAGCGGATCGTCAAGCTCCTTGCGGAGGCCGGCGCCGGCCCCGACCACATCGTGCGCCTGACTTGGTATCTGACCAGCCGCAGCGAATATGAGGCCGCAGGCGCCGGCATTGGTGCGGCCTGGAAGGAGACGCTCGGGCGCAACTTCCCGCCCTCGACGCTGCTCTATATCGGCGGCCTCGTCGACCCCAGAGCCAAGGTCGAGATCGAGGTCACGGCGTTCGTGCCTGGCGCATAAAAATCGACCCGGCGAGGTCGCCGGGTCGATGTCTCGAGGGCGGCTCTGTCAGCGCGACATTGAGATGTTGGCGCCGCGGAACTGGCTGTCCGCGCGCATCGTGACGCTCTGCTTGTTGCCGCTCGTCCTCAGCGCGATGTTGGCGTTGAAACCGGCGGCAGAGGCGACGACCTCGAAGTTCCCGCCGCCGCCGCGGCCCTGGAGTGAGCCGGAGATATTGCGGCTGGCCTCGGACCAACTGCCGGTGATGGCGCTTCCCTCGGCCCTCACGTTGGCGGCGAGGTTGAACTTATAGGCGTCGCTGGCACAGGTCAGCGACATCTCCATGGTGGGGCCAATCGGGGCGTATTTGGCCCGGCAGCGGATCCGCTCGGTCGAGCCGTCATCCAGCGTCACGGTGCCGCCGCCGCTCCAGCTGCCCGCCATCGGGGCGAAGGGACCCGACTGGGCCTTGCTCTCCGAGCCGGCAACAGCTGTCACAAACAAAACGGCGGCCGTCATGAGCAGCCGCCGATTAAGGAGGTTCGTTCCGAATAGCTTATTGGCGCGATGCTTCCCACCGCCCGCTGCACGGTATGCCTGCAGATGCTCCATTCCACTTCCCCGATCCGGCGTTGCCGCTGAGTTGACCGTTAGCATATGCACCATTGATCGAAACTTTCACAAGACCCCCGCTGCCGATGGTGCCGGAAACGTTAGCGCCCGGCGCGGTGATCTTGCCGTCGGCAACCGTCAGCATCGAGCTTGCGGTCGGCTCGCAGGAACCGGTCTTGGTCACGATGGTGACCTGCCAATTGCCATCGTAGGGGGTCTGGGCGACCGCCGGGGCGGCGAGGGTGGCGGTAATAACTGAAGCGGCACAGAACGCCGCGATGCGAGCAAAACGCATGAATTCCGTCCTTGAATCTGTCTGATATGCTGACGCTTATTCGGAAGAAATGTGACGGAAATTTGGTGCAATGCAAAGTCGAAAATTGTTCCTGTCAAAACAATGGTTTATTTGCGTTTTCGGCTCCAATTTTGGAAGCGAAATCAAGGGCCCTTGGCGTTAATCGTTAACGTCGGGAGTGACTCGGAATGGCCGCCTAGGACAAGCTGGGCGCCGAGGTGGCGAACTGCTCGTCTTGGGGCTTGGACGGGAGGGCCTTGTGCACCTTGGCATAATCGATCACGTCGGCCAGCAGCTTGAGGCCGAGCGGGGCCAGCGCACGCTCCCAGAGCTCGCGCGCGGTCTCACCTTTTCTGACGAAGCACCAGTCTTGAGCGGCGATGGCGCCGGCGTCCATGCGGTCTGCGAGGTGATAGATCGTCCCGCCGGCGATCGGATCGCCTTCCTTGATGGTCCATTCCACCGCGGCCTTGCCGCGGTGGCGCGGCAGCAGCGAGGGATGATAGCCGATGCCGCCCAGCTTCGCTGCCGCCAACGCGTCCTTGCCGATCCGGGCATGGCTGTGGGCGGTGATGATCAGATCGGTATCGGGCGCAATCTCCGAGGCGACCACCAGCTTCGGGTTTGCCTGTACAACCACCTCGATTCCGGCGGCCTTCGCGGCCGCAGCCAAGCGGTCCTCGGCGTCAGCGACCACGACCCGCACGATGCCGACGCCGTGCTCGCGGAGCATGTTCAGGGTGGTCACGCCGAAATGGCGGGAGCCGACGAGGGTAATGCGCATGGGTGTCCGATCCGTCTCGCAGCTGCGTCATCCCTCCGATAACACGTCAGGCCGTCGTGTCACCACCCGCGCCGCATTTGCGCCGGTTATCAACAATGCCAGGGGGCGGGAGGAATGACGCGACTGGCCAAATTTCATCCCGGATCTGCTTTCCAAGCCGACTTAGGCCACCGGCTTGATCGCCGGCGGCTTTGTTGTTCCTGCCATCGCGAAATCATCAAACGGTAACGCGTTCTCAACTTCGCTGTCGTATCGACGAATCCGTCGCGGACTTGTATTGCGTACCGCGACACCAAGAATGTCCCGCCGGCGTGGGTGCGTCGCGCGGGCATTTTTGCCGGGACCGATTTCATGTCGAATGCGATTGCGCAGATCGTGGATGCCTATGTGCGGCTGAAGAACCGCCGTGGCCTGGACGAGCTGATGATGCACAGGCAGCGGCTCGCCGTCGATTTGAAGAGCAGGTCGGGCAGCTACGATTTCAGCCTGCCGATCAGCAAGATCGACGAAGAGATCGCGATTATCGAGGAAGGCCTCAGCCGGCTGAAGGCCGAATCCTCCGATACCGATACGGTCCGTCGGATCTGACGCGCTCAGTCGCGTCGGCCGCCATCGATCACGGTGAAGAGCGGCCGCGCCGGGGTCGGCTCGACCAGCAATTCCTCCACCAGCGCCGTTGCCGCATCGACATATTTGCGCGTCGGCTTGTCGAGCTCACGTTTGGCCTCGTCATCGAGCGCGACCTTGGCGGCTTCGACCAGCTTGCGCATCCGCGCGGCGTGATCGTCACCTGCCGTCAGCGTCGCACGCGCCAGCGAGCGCAGCACGAACAGCTCGCCTTCAAGGCGGAGCAGGCGGTCATTGAGCCTGGTGAGGACGGCGTTGAGGTCGGCCATTGCTGGGTTCGTTGCGGAGGATCCCGTCTGATCTAGCGGCGATCGGTGAACGGACTCCAAACGTGACCGGCGCAATTGGGCCGATCTCCCATCACGCCTTGTTCCGCGCCAGATGGTCGCGCGCGAACGCAAGATACCAGTCGAGGCAGGCCGGATTGGCCATCGCCTCCTTGTTGATGACCTTCTCGACGGGATGGCCGAGCAGGAGCTTCTTGATCGGCAGTTCCTGCTTCTTGCCCGACAGCGTCCGCGGGATCTCGGCGACGGCAAAGATCTCGTTCGGCAGGAATCTGCGGGAGAGGCCGGCCTCGATCGCCTTGTTGATCTTGGCCCGCATCGTATCGTCGAAGGCAACGCCGTCGCGGAGCACCACGAACAGCGGCATGTAGCTGTCGCGGCCGAGATATTCGAGGTCGACGACGAGGCTGTCGAGCACTTCGGGGAGTGCCTCGATGGCGGCATAGAGCTCGCTGGTGCCCATGCGCAGCCCGTGCCGGTTGATGGTGGCATCGCTGCGGCCGTAGATCACGCAGGAGCCGTCCGGATTGACCTTGAGCCAGTCGCCGTGCCGCCACACCGGCCCGCGGCCGCTGCCGTCGAAATTGTCGGGATAGGTCTCGAAATAGCTGGCGCGGTAACGCGCACCGTCCTTGTCGTTCCAGAAGTAGAGCGGCATCGACGGCATCGGCTCGGTGCAGACGAGTTCGCCGACCTCGTCGATCACGGCGCGGCCTTGCTCGCTGAAAGCTTCGACCGCAGCTCCGAGCAGGCGGCACTGCATCGCGCCAGGTGTCTGCGGCAATTCGCGGTTTCCGCCGATGAAGGCGCCGGCGAAGTCGGTGCCGCCGGAGATGTTCGCCCACCAGATGTTGGCCTGCGCGGTGCTGCCGTTTGACTTCGAGAGTGCGGCGAAGCGGTCGTTGAACCAGGCCTGGGTGTCGGCGCTGAGCGGCGAGCCGGTCGAGCCGAGGCAGCGCAGCCGCGACAGATCGCCGGCGGCGGCGAGATCGATCTCGGCCTTGGCGCAGCTCGCGAAGAACGCCGCGCCCGCGCCGAAGAAGGTCGCTTTCGACTGCGCCACGAAGCGCCACAGCGTGGACCAGTCCGGCTTGTCCTTGGTGCCGCCGGGGCTGCCGTCGAAAATGCAGCAGGTGGTGCCGCTGAGCAGCCCGCCGACTTGGCTATTCCACATGATCCAGCCCGTCGACGAGTACCAGTGATAGCGCTCCCCGAACGAGTTCGGGTGGTACGAGCAGCCGAGGTCGTTGTGCAGGCCGAGTAGCGCCAGCACGACGATGACGATCCCGCCATGGCCGTGCACGATCGGTTTGGGCAGGCCGGTGGTGCCGCTGGAATAGACGATCCACAGCGGATGATCGAACGGCAGCCAGATCGGTTCGAATGCGTCGATCGCGGCGCCCGTCCTTGCGGTGATCTCGGAGAGCAGCGCGTCCGGCGCTGCAGGTGCGGCGGCCTCGCTGTGCAGGATGACATGCTCGACTGACGGCAGCGATCGCCGCAGCTCGGCGACGACGTCCTTGCGGTCGTGCCTGCGCCCGGCATAGGTCACGGTGTCGCAGGCGATCAGCACCTTCGGCTCGATCTGCTTGAAGCGGTCGATCACGGCGGGCGCGGCCATGTCGGGGGCGCAGAGGCTCCAGACCGCCCCGATGCTGGCGTTGGCGAGAAACGCGATGATGGTCTCGGGGATGTTGGGCAGATAGGCCGCGACGCGGTCGCCTGGCCGGACGCCCCGATCCTTCAGGTGCAGCGCGAGCGCAGCGGCTCGACGTCGCAGCTCCGGCCAGCTCGTCTCGACAAGCCGGCCGTCTTCGCCGCTGCTGACGATCGCGGGCAGGCCGGCGGCGTGCGCGGCGTCCACATGCCGGAACACCTTCCGGGCGTAATTGACCTGCGCGCCGGGAAACCAGACTGCGCCGGGCATCTTGCGCTCAGTGATGACGGCTGCAAAGGGCGTCGGCGATTGCAGATCGTAATAGTCCCAGATGCTGCGCCAAAACGCATCGAGATCGCGCACCGACCATTGCCGCATCTCCTCGTAAGTCGAGAATGTGAGTCCGCGCTGCTCGGCGAGCCAGCTGCGGTAGAGGGCGATCTGCGGGACGAAGGGAGCGGTCATTGGATTTCGGCTTTTATTTCGGGGAGCAAAGCTTAGCCGGAGCTGCAGCCGGGCAAAAGCCGCAGTTCGTGCAGACCGCAATGATGCGCTGCTATCGCGGACAGGCCTTGATCCGCTCGATCCGCTGGATGTCGTTGACCACCTGCCGGTCCCGGGCCGACAGAGGAACGTCGAGGATATTGTCGTACTTGCATCCCGCATTGCCAAAGGCGGCAATGGCGCGTGGCGTACGAAAGCAATAGCCGCCGGCTTTGAAGATGCTGTTCCGCTGCTGCCACAGCTGGTCGCAAGGCTGGTCTGCCACGTTCTGAGATCCATCGGCATCCCGCGCGGCGGCTGGATCGGCACGCTCCGGTTTGAGAATCAGAAGGCTGATATTGGCGCTCGGGACAAAGTTCGAGGCGCGGACCTCGAATTGGGTCGGGCTGATTTTTCGAACGCCATGTCCGCAGAAGCTGAGCAGATTTTCCGGCGCGCCCTTGTCGACCACCAGGCGGAATTCCCTGATGGGTCCAGACCAGTTCGCACCGGTCACCAGAATGTATTCCATGTAGTTCTGCTGCCAGTTCAAATTGGGCGAGCGGACCATGGAGTTGAGAAAATCCTGATCGACGCAGAAGCGATTGAGCCCCTTGGACCGCTCGATCTGGAGGATTGACGGGTTATCGAGGAACGTGGACGCCGACATCGGCACGGTGCCGCCGACGCTTGGCAAATAGCGATGGGAGACGGAGACCTCCTGGCCGGCGGGGAATCTCTGCTGCCAGTGATACGTGGTCTTCAAGACCCATTTTGGCGTCATGTATCCATCGGCACGCGGCGTATCCTCGATCAGACCTTCGCGGATCAACCGGTCCCAGGTCTCCTGGGAAAGATGATCCTGCTTTTGTCCGGTTCGCGGCGCCAGAGGCACATTCAGGGTTTTCAGCGTTTCGGTCTTGTCGATGCCGTTCAGAAGCGCCTTGCGCTCGACCAGGGCTGCGACCGGCGAGCCGTCCACCGTGGTGCTGAAGCCGAGGATGTTTTCGGGATCGTTGGTCGGGATCGCGATGTCCGAGTCCATCCCGAACGAAATGTCGGGCATCGGGAAGGCGACTTGCGTGTCGACGTCGCGGCTCGAATGATTGAAAAACCTGTACTGGACCCGGATTTCGGTCATCGAGATGAATAGATCTTCCGATCGCATCTCGATGTCGGGCGAGCGGGTGAAGATCAGGCCGCCGGTGGCCAGCTCGGCAGTGGAATCGTTGGCGCGAGCTTGAGGTGGGGCAATCGTCGCGGCGACCAGCAGCAAGGCACGGATCGTTCTTGGCAGCATCGGTCGCTTTCGAGTCTCGGAGGAGGTCATTGGCGCAACGGCAGCCGTGACGTGTACCGGCCGGCCAATGGGGGATCAAGTCCAGACCGACCCGATCTCCATCCAGTTCGATGCCGCCCGCAGGTGACACCGATTGACGAGTCTAGACGTTCATCCGTGATCTTGCAGTTCAAACGAGCGCCGCGGCCCGCTGCCTCGGCCTAATACGGCACCCCGGCCCAGCGCCTTCCGAATACGGCTGGCTTCGTCTTCACCGCCCGCCAGCCAAAGAAATGATGCTTGCCGGACCAGCTGTGCACCACGCCGCTGCAGATGCTGCACTTGAAGCTGCCGGTATGCGCTTCGCTGTGCTCTTCCCGCGTCGCGGTGTAGGTCATGCTGCAGCCCGCGCAGGTGAATTCTTCGGTCGTCCAGATGCTGTTGGCCATTGCACTTCAGTGTTCTTGGATGCGCTGGCGCGAGCCTAGGTGCGAGCCTTTGCATCGGCGTAAACCGGTCGGAGGAAATCCGGTTAATCGCTGTTAGGAAAACCGGCGCGGGGCGCCAATCCTGTCGTATTTTTCAGGGTCCGAGGAGGGCTCCCGGACCGGCCGGGTCAGCGGCGCCCAGACCCGCTCGTCTTGACGGCCGGCCCGAGGCTGGCAATAACGCATGCCCGCGCAAGCGCCGGAACCCGCGTTGATGCCGCAAGGAAAGCTGTGCCTGTGAAAAGTCTGCGTCAGCTCCTGACGGGCGAGGACGTCATTCAGCTCGTGATCCGGCTTGGCCTGTTGGCACTGCTGATCATCTGGACCTTCCTGATCATCCGTCCCTTCGTGCCGATCCTGGCCTGGAGCTTCGTCCTCGCCGTCGCGTTCTATCCGGCGTTCAGCTGGGTCGCCAAAATGCTGGGCGGACGGCCCAAGACCGCAGCTGCCATCCTGACCCTGGTCACGCTTGGTATCGTTCTCGGACCAGCCACCTGGCTCGGCCTCAGCGCCGTGGACGGGGTGAGGGAGCTTGCGCACCAGCTCGGCACCGGTGACCTCGCGCTCCAGTCCGCGCCCGAGCAGATCAAATCGTGGCCGCTGATCGGTCCGACCCTCTACGAGCTCTGGGACCAGGCCTATACCAACATCCGCGCGGTATTGCGCGAGGTCGCGCCGTATCTCCAACCGCTGGCGGGACCGCTTCTGGTGCTCGCGGGCGATGCCAGCCTCGGCACGCTGCAGTTCCTCGTCTCGGTGTTCGTGGCCGGTTTCCTGTTTCCGCATGGGCCCCGGCTGGTTGCGGCCGGGCGCGGCTTTCTGTCGCGTATCGTGCCCGAGCAGAGCGAGCATTTCCTCGAGCTCGGCGGCGCCACCATCCGCGCCGTGGCGCAGGGCGTGATCGGTGTCGCGATCGTGCAGGCGCTGCTCGCCGGCATCGGCTTCAAGCTCGCGGCGGTGCCGAGCGCGGGCCTGCTCGCCTTCATCGTGCTGCTGCTGTCGATCGTGCAGATCGGCGCCTTCCTCGTTCTGCTGCCCGTCATCATCTGGATCTGGACCGCCAAGGACGTCACCACGGCGCTGGTGCTCACCGTGTTCTTTGTCGTCGTCGGCTTCATCGACACCATGCTCAAGCCGCTGGTGATGGGACGCGGTCTCAACACGCCGACCATCGTGATCTTCGTCGGCGTGATCGGCGGCACGCTCGCTCACGGCATTGTCGGCCTGTTCATCGGCCCGATCATCCTGTCGGTGGCCTGGGAGATGGCGGCGGCGTGGATCGGGACGGCGTCGAAGCGGGCCGCTGAGCCGCCCATCGCCGACGAGACCTGATCGCGCCTCACGCTCATGTCGCAAGATGTGGACAATTGCGCCTGGCGGCGTCGACCGGAGCAACCATCGAACTTGTCTAACGAAATAGACAAGTTACGATGGCAACCAGATTCTTTTGTTGGTTTGCGACGGGAATGGCGAAGTCTTCCAAGCTGGTGGCCGCCAGGCGCGGCAAGGTTCTGTTGGTCCGGCGACGGTCGGACGGCCTGTGGATGTTCCCCGGCGGCCGCAAGCGAGCGCGCGAGACCGAGAAGGCCTGCCTGCGGCGTGAAATCAAGGAAGAGCTGCCGAAGTTGAAGCTCGGCCGGATCAGCCTCTGGAAAGAGGTGAAGGCCAAGAACAAGCGTTCGGGGCGCAGGATGAGCGACGCGATCTTCATCGCGAAGAGCGCCAAGGGGCGCCTGGCGATCGGCGACAAGAAAGAGATCGACCGCGCCGCCTGGCAGAAGCCGCGCGGGATCCGCCTGACCGCGACCTCGCGCTACATCCGCGATCGGCTGTTCCCGCGGAAGTCGCGGCGGCGATAGTGCCCGGGGATGACAAATAGTCTGGACCTCCCGCGGATATGTGAACCAGTTCACAAGCTGCCGTGAAACGCGCTGCTATAGAGGCGTCATTGCCTTACCAATCCATTTTCTTGAAACGCCCCAGCGCCCGCTAGCGCTGGGGTTTTTCGCGTTGGGGAGCGCGCCGCTGCTCAGCCCTGCCGCCGTAGAAACCCGGTGATCGTCACTTTCTCCCAGATGCCGGCCGCAGCGAACGGATCGGCGCGGTTGAAGGCCTCGACGTCGCTGCGGCTTGGGGCTTCGATCAGGAACAGACTGCCGATCATCGTGGCGCCGTCATCCGCGACCAGTGGTCCCGACATCACGATCTTGACGCCGAACTGGGAGGTGTCGCTGAGGAAGGCCTTGTGGGCATCGTAATTGGCAAGGCGCGTCGGCAGGGCGCCGGTGCGGTCGATGGCATGGATGGCAAACAACATGATGTCTCCAGTCTTCTTGGGGGCGGCTGTGTCATCAGCCGTCCCATGGCTTGATGAGAACGGGACGAGGCTACTTCGCGCTGAGCTTGCCGGCCTCTTCGAAGGTGGGGCAGGTGCGCTGCTCGAGCGGTGTGTCGAACGGCTGGTAATTATCCTTGGTGATGACCGTCGGCTTCAGCACGATTTCGGCGATCACAGGCTGCTCGCGCAAGGCGCGGATCGCCATCATGGTGCCGAGGCAGCCCTGGAAGAAGCCGTTGTAATCGCCGCTGGCCAGCAGCTTACCGGATTTGATGGCGTCGATTGCCTCCTTGGTGCCGTTGATGCCGATCACCTGTGCCTTGCGGTTGGCGCCCTCGAGCGCCTCGATCGCGCCGACCGCCATGGCGTCGTTGGCAGCTAATACGCCGTCGATCTGCTGGTTCGACTGCATCAGGTTTTCCATGACCTGGAGCGCCTGGAGCCGCTGGTAATTGCCGGGCTGCGAGGCGAGCAGCTTGGCGCCCGGGTTCTCCTTGAGCGCGTCATTGAAGCCGCGGACGCGGTCGACATTGGTGAGCGAGCCCTTGACGCCCTCGATGATGACGATGTTGCCCTTGCCGCCCAGCGTCTTGAGCAGGAAGCGCGCGGTCTCAAGCCCGAGGCTGTAATCGTCGGCGCCGACGAACGAGAGGAACTTGCCGCCGGCAGAGCGGTCGGTGATGTTGACAACGGGAATCTTGGCGTCGTTGATCTTCTCGACACCCGGCACCATCGCCTTGTAGTCGACCGGGGTGAAGACGATCGCGCTCGGTTTCTTCACCACGACGTCCTCGATCTGGCTGAGCTGTTCGGGAATTGAGTCGGGTTTGGTCGGAATGTATTGCAGCGTTTTGGCGTTCAGCGTCTTCGCCATGGTGTCGGCGCCGACCCGCACCGTCTGGAAAAACGGATTGGTCTGGTTCTTGGTGAACACCGCGATGGTCTCGCCGTCGGCGCGTGCCTGCGTGGCGAACGCGGCCGCCATCAGCAGCGGCAGTGCGAGATAGCCAACCCTTTGTTCAAGTCTCTGTTTCATGTCGTCTCCATCCCCTTTTTGGTTTGTTGGATCGGTTGAGAACTCATTGCGTGCGGCGGCGGGTCTTCATGTCGAGCCAGACCGCGACGATCACGATGATGCCGGTGACCAGCGGCTGCCAATTGGCGCTTACCGAGAGCAGGTTCATGCCGTTCAGCACCAGCGTCAGGATCAGCGCGCCGACGAAGGTGCCGAACACGGTGCCGACGCCGCCGAACAGGGAGGTGCCGCCGATCAGCACGGCCGCGATCGCCGGCAAGGTCAGGCTTTCGCCGATGTCGGCCTCGGCGGAGTTGAGCCGCGACAGGAAGATAATCGAGGCGAGCCCGGCCATGGTGCCGGATACGGCGTAGACCAGCAGCAGGCGTCGCGCGACGGGGATGCCGGAGAGGCGCGCGGCAACCGGATTGGCGCCGATCGCGTAGATCTCCTGGCCCCAAATCGTGCGCTGGGCAAACAGCGTTCCGATCCCGAGGAACACGAGCAGCAGATATACCGGGATCGGCAGACCGAAAAGATAGCCGCTGCCGATCTGGCGGAAGCCGGCCGGAAAGCCGTGCAGCGTTTCGCCCGCCATGTACCAATAGGTCACCCCGTTCAGCACCCAGAGCATGCCGTAGGTGGCGATGAAGGAGGGGATGCGCAGCGCCGTCACCATGATGCCGTTGAGCAGGCCGACCATGCCGCCGCAGGCGAGGCCCGTCAGGATGCCGAGCGCTGGCGATCCCGTGGTGTGGATCACGGTCCCGGCGATGCAGGCTGATAGCGCCACGTTGGCGCCCACGGAGAGATCGAGGCCGGCGGTGAGCACCACCAGGGTCAGTCCGGAGGCGATGAAGAAGGTGAGGCTCGCCTGGCGCAGCACGTTGAGGATGTTGCCGAGGCTGAGGAAGGAGTCGTTCAAGATGGCCAGCACGGCGCAGATCAGCAGCACGGCGAGCAACCGGTAGAACAGTTGGATCGCGTCCTGCGACAGGAAGGAACGCGGCGGCGACAGCGCCTCCTTGGTGATGTCGGTCATGCGCGGCTCCTGAGGCCGTCGAGGAAAAGTGCGACGATGACGAGGATGCCGACGCTGGCGACCTGCACCGAGGAGGGTAGCGAGATCAGGTTCAGTCCGTTGCGCAGCACGCCAACGGCAATGACGCCCAAGAGTGTGCCGAGCAGCCAGCCATTGCCGCGCTCGAACGAGGTGCCGCCCACCGCGACCGCTGCGATCGCGTCGAATTCGAGCCCGAGGCCCGCGGTCGGATGCCCTGAATTCATGCGGGCGGTCATCAAGAGGCCGGCGACGCCGGCCATGGTGCCGCCGAGCGCGTAGACCGCGATCAGCAGCCGGCTCGGCGAGAGGCCGGCATAGCGGAGCGCCTCGCGGTTACCGCCAAGGGCAAACACATAGGTGCCGAAGCGGGTGTGATAGAGCAGGCCGTGAAAGACGGCGTAAGTCACGAGCGCCAGCACGATCGGCAGGGGAATGCCTGCTAGCGTCGCCGAATAGATGTCGCGGACGCTGTGGGGAATGCCGACCACGCTCTGGCCGTCCGAGACGATCAGCGACAGGCCTTGCGCCATTCCGAGGGTGCCGAGCGTGGCCACGAAAGGCGGGATACCCAGGATCGCAACCAGCCAGCCGTTGACGGTGCCGAAGGCAGCGCCGACCAGGACGCCGGCGCCGAGGCCGAGCAGCATCGACTTGGTCGCGAGCGAGACGATCGCGACGCAGAGCGAGGTCAACGTCAACACCGCGCCCATCGAGAGGTCGAGGCCCTCGGTCATGATGATCAGCGTCATCGGCAGCGCCAGCATGGTCAGGATGGTCGACTGTACCAGCACGTTCGAGAGATTGGCCGCGGTGAGGAAGCCGGGCGCGATCGCGCCGAACAGCACGATCAGCGCACCCAGCACGATGGCGACGCCGGGAATGCGCTGCAGCGGATTTGCTTGCGAGACGATTGCGACCTCACGCATGATGCATCCCCAATCGCACGATATTCTCCTCGGTCAGCTCATTGCGACTCAAGTGCCCGGCGACGCGCCCCTCGCGCATCACATAAGCGCGGTCGCAGACATGGCAGATCTCGACCTGCTCGGAGGAGATCATCAGCGCAGCCGCGCCTTCGGCGACCAGCCGGTCGATCAGCGCGAAGATCTCCGACTTGGCGCCGACATCGATCCCGCGGGTCGGCTCATCGAAGATGAAGAGTTTTGCCCCAGCCGCCAGCCATTTGCCGATCACGACCTTCTGCTGGTTGCCGCCCGACAACAGGCCCACCATCTGCCGCGCGCTCGGGGTGGCGATGCGGAGCTGCCGGATCAGGCCGTCGGCGGTGCGCTGGCTGCTGCGCGGATCGAACAACCCGCTTGGGAACAGCTTTCGTAACGCCGAGACCACGAGATTGTCGCCGACCGAACGCAGCAGGGCGAGGCCCTCGCTCTTGCGGCTTTCCGGGATCAGCGCGATGCCGCGGCGGGCGGCGATATCAGGCTCGCCCGAGATCGGCTTGCCGTCGAACACGATCTCCCCCGAGGCTACCGGATCGGCGCCGAAGATCGCGCGCGCGACTTCAGTGCGCCCGGACCCGACCAAGCCGCAGAGGCCGACGATCTCGCCGCGGCGCACTTCGATGTTGATGTCGGAAATGCCGCTCGGCGCGCTCAGGCCCTTGACCTCGAGCAGCACCTCGCCGGGCCTGCCGGCGAAATTGCGCGGGTAGGTCATGTCGACGGTGCGGCCAACCATCATGCGGACGAGCTGGTCAGGGGTGACGTCGGCCGGCTTGACGCCGTCGATGCGGCGGCCGTCGCGCAGGACCGTGATGCGATCGCCGAGTGCGAATACCTCAGCCATGCGGTGCGAGATGTAGACGATGGAGACGCCGTCGGCTTTCAGCCGGGCGATCAGTGCGAACAACAGCTCGGTCTCGCGGTCGGAGAGCGCGGCTGTCGGCTCGTCCATGACCAGGATGCGCGCGTTCTGGCTGATGGCCTTGGCGATCTCGACCATCTGCTGCTGGGCGACGCCGAGCGTGTTGACGATGATGGACGGATCGATGTCGAAGCCGATCGTGTCGAGCAGCCGCTTGGCGTCGGTCAGGATCTTGCGGCGGTCGATCGTGCCTGGAACACGGCCCTTCGGCTCGCGTCCCAGGAAGATGTTCTGGGCGATGTCGAGATAGGGGACCAGGGAGAACTCCTGGAAGATCACGGCAATGCCGAGCTTCTGCGCGTCCGCCGTGGATGCAATGGTGACCTTCTCGCCCTTGTAGAAGAACTCGCCGGCATCGGCGCTGTAGGCGCCGCACAGAACCTTCATCAGGCTGGACTTGCCGGCGCCGTTCTCACCTAACAACATGTGCACTTCGCCGGGGTAGAGCGCAAAGGACACGTCGTCGAGCGCCTTGACCCCCGGAAACTCCTTGCTGATGCCTCGCAACTGGAGCAGCGGCACCGCCGTGGTTTCGCCGGGGACGTTCACGTGGACGTTCATGGCCGCGCTCCCGCAAAGATCTTGCCGGGGTTCATCAATCCCTGGGGATCGAGCGCGGTCTTGATCGACCGCATGATGTCGACGGCCTCGCCCAGTTCATCGGCGAGGTAGTCGATCTTGCCCAGGCCGATGCCGTGCTCGCCGGTGCAGGTGCCGTCCATCGCAATGGCGCGGGCGACCATGCGGGCCTGCAGCGCTTTGGCGCCGTCGATCTCCTCAGGTCTTGCGGGATCGACCAGGATCAACATGTGGAAATTGCCGTCGCCGACATGGCCGACGATGGGCGCGGTGAAGCCGTGTTCGTCGGCATCCTTACGCGTATCGGTCAGGCATTCCGCCAGACGCGAGATCGGCACGCAGACATCAGTGATGACGGCGCGTGCGCCGGGCCGCAGGCCGAGCCCCGCATAGAGCGTGTTATCACGGGCGTGCCAGAGCCGGCTGCGGTCCTCCGGCGCTTTGGCCCATTCGAAGCCGCGGCCGCCATGCTCGGCGGCGATCGCCTGCACGACCTCAGCCTGCTCGGCCACTGCGCTCTCCGAGCCGTGGAATTCGAAGAACAGCGTCGGCGCCTCGCGATAGCCGAGCTTGGCATAGCCGCTGATGCCGCGCATCATGACGTCGTCGAGCAGCTCGACACGGGCGACCGGAACGGCCGCCTGGATGATGCCGATCGCGGTATCGATCGCATTGTGCAGCGTGTCGAAGCTGCACACCGCGGCCGAAATCGCCTGCGGCAGCGGATGCAGTTTCAGCGTGATCTCAGTGATGACGCCGAGCGTGCCCTCGGCGCCGACGAACAGCCGCGTCAGATCGTAGCCGGCCGCGGATTTGCGCGCGCGCCTACTGGTGCGGATCACGCGACCGTCGGCCAGCACGACCTCCACCGCCATGACGTTGTCTTTCATCGTGCCGTAGCGCACCGCCATGGTGCCGGAGGCGCGCGTCGAGGTCATGCCGCCGATCGAGGCGTCCGCACCGGGATCGATCGGAAAGAACAGCCCGGTGCCGCGCAGCTCCGCATTGAGCTGCTTACGGGTGATGCCGGGCTGGACCACGACGTTCATGTCGCTGTCGTGGACAGCAAGCACCTTGTTCATGCGCGCGAAGTCGATGCAGACGCCGCCGGCGACCGCGGAGGCATTGCCCTCGAGCGAGGTGCCGGCGCCAAACGGCACGATCGGCATACCCGAGCCGGCGCAGAGCTTGACGATCTCGACGACTTCCGCCGTGGTTTCGGGGAAGACGACGATATCAGGGGGCAGGGCGCGGTAATAGGACTCACTCTGGCCATGCTGGTCGAGCACGCCGCGCGCGGTGGTCGCGCGCGGACCGATCACGCCCGTGAGGCGCTCAGCCACAGCGGCACTGTCGACCCGCGGTTCCATTGTCTCTCCCCATTATCCGTCTTCGTTGCGGACTGTTGTCAGCCCGTCAATTCTACGTCCGGCTTACGCTGCCTGCGCGCTGCTTGCGGCTTGCTTCAGGCCGAAATCGTAAGTGAGGTGATAGTAGGCGTTGTCCACCATGCGACCGTCAGGCGCACGGCCAGGCGGGCAGCGCACGAAATCGTGGATCAGGCTGTCCTTGACGCCGAACACCACGTCGCTGTCCAGATATTTGTCGCCGGCGACGAACACATGCGTGACGAGCTGCTCGAAGCCCGGCGCCGAGATCATGAAATGCACATGAGCCGGACGCCAGGGATGGCGGCCCTGCGCCTCCAGCATCTCGCCGACCGGACCGTCATGCGGGATCGGATAGGCCGCCGGCTTGATCGACCAGAAGTGGAAGCGGCCGTTGGCGTCGGTGTGGAAGCGCGCGCGCATTGCGAGCTCGCCGATCTCGTCGAGCTGCTGCACGTCGTAATAGCCGTCATTGTCGGAATGCCAGACATCGACCACGGCGCCGGCAAGCGGCTTGCCGTCGGCGGTCGAGACCGACCCGGTGACGATCATGGGATCGCCCTCCATGGGGCCGGAGATGTCGTCCCCGTTCTGCTTCTCGGGCGCGGCCTGGACGAAGAATGGCCCGAGCACGGTGGTCTCGGTCGCGCCATCAGGCACGGGATGGTTGATCGCATCGACCAGCATGGAAACGCCGAGCGCGTCCGACAAGAGGATGAATTCCTGCCGCTTGTCGTCGCACATGTGGCCGGTGCGGGTCAGGAAGTCGATGCCGTATTCCCATTCCTTCTGGGTCGGCCGGATTTCGCGCACGAAGGCGTGGAGGTGACGTACCAGGGCTTCGCTGACCTGCTTGATGCGGGGATCGGTGGCCCCGGCGATGCGTTCGAGCACGGCGTCGGTGATGTTGGTCTCGCTGAAATTTCGCAAATTCGCCTCCCGTCGATCAGAGTTTGGGCTCACCGAGACCGGACAGCCGTTCGAGATGCTTCACGGTCGCGATGAAGTCGGTCTCGCCTTCGCCCTGCGCGACGAGCGCGCCATAGGTCTCACGTACTTGCGCTGCAAGCTGCAGCGGCACGCCGACGGCATGGCCAGCGCCCAAGATGAGATCGAGGTCCTTGGCCATCTGCTTGCAGGAGAAGCTTGAGACGAAGTCGCGGCTGCGCAGCGGCGCGGTCTTGTACTTCACCATGGGTGAGGCGACGGCGCTCTCGTCCAGCACCTTCAGAATGTCCTGCCAGCCGATGCCGCCCTTGCGCGCCAGCGCCAGGCTTTCCGCCATCATGGCAGCCGAGACCGCGATCATGAGGTTGACCGCAAGCTTTGCGTAGCGTGCTTCCTCGTTCGGGCCGAGATAGGTCTGCGCACGAGTGAAGCTCGCAAACAGAGGCTTGGCGCTTTCGAACGCGTCCTTGGGGCCGGAGACGAAGCAGCTCAGCGCGCCCGTGTGCACGATGCTGGCATTGCCCGAGACCGGAGCCCGCAGATAGGCGATGCCGCGTGCGTGCGTAGCGGCATTGACCTCCGCCGAGGCTTCGGCGCTGACCGTGCTGGTCTCGATCAGCACCGCCTTCGGCGCCATCGCGCCGACCAGCCCGGCCGGGCCGAGCATCACCGCGCGCAAGGCGGCATCGTCGGGCAGCGAGGTGATGACCAGAGGGCGGCCGTCGACCGCCTCCGTGGACGAGCTTGCGACGGCGATGCCCTGTTCGCGCGCCTCCTTCAGGCGTGCCGCGCTCTGATCGAAGGCAGTGACGGCATAACCGGCCTTGGCGACGAGTTGCGACATCGGCAGGCCCATCTTGCCGATGCCGATGAAGGCGACCTGTTTGCTTGTATCAGTCATTGTTCTTGTCCGTTGGCCGCTATGGCGCGGCGTGCCCTTGTCGTTCGATGTCCCGCACCAGCCGCCGGCCGGATTGCGCCAGCAGCTGCTTCTTCGCCTCGAGCCCATCCACCAGCAGTTTCCCGTTCCGCTTCTTCCAGGTGCCGCCAATCATGACAGCCTCGATATTCGCAAGGCTCGTCTGCATCACCACGGTGGCGACGGGATCGTGGACCGGAAAGAGATTGAGGTCGTCAGCATTGATGACGACGAGATCGGCGAGTTTCCCCGGCGTCAGCGAGCCGATCTGGCTCTCTCGGCCGAGCATGCGCGCGCCTTCGGTGGTGATCCAGGCGAGCCCCTCGCGCGCCGGGATCGTCGTCGTCGCGGGGATCGTCCCCTCGCTCTTGCGTGTTTCCGCATTGTCGAGCGCGCGCTGCATCGACAGTGCGACGCGAGCTGCTGAAAAGAGATCGCCGGCCAGCACGGATTCCAGGTCGATGCCGATGGTCGGGCGCACCCCTCGCCTGAGCAACCGTCCGGTGATTGGAAAGCCGTGGCCCTGGATCATCTCGTTCTCGGGCGTGACCGAGAAGGTGACGCCGAGATCGATCAGTTTCCGTAGAAGATCATCGGGAAGATCATTGCCATGGACGATATTGACGTTGGATCCGACGAGGCCAGCCTCGATCAGCTTCTCCCAGCCGCCCGGCGTCTTTGCGGGTCCGCCGCCCTGATGCATCGAGGCGATCAGGCCGAGCTCCCGCGCCAGGTGAAAGTCATGCGTGGACACGTCGAGCGTCGAATAATGCGGGCCGAGAATGGCAAGTCCGAGCGTGACGAGGCCATTGCGGTCGGCGAGGGGGCCGGCCAGCAGTCGCTCGACCTCGCGGCGGGGATGCGGTACCTCCGAGAAGTGCGGTTCGCCCGGCTTCGGCTCAGGCTTCGGCGAGCCGTGGAAGAAGGCGGCGCGGATGCCGCTATCGATCAGCCCGCGCACGGCGGCATCGGTATGAGCTGGTGTCGGATTGTTGTGGCACCAATCGACCAGCGTGGTGGCGCCGCAATTGATCTGGTTCAGCGCGCCGACGAGCGTGGCGATGTAGATGTCATCAGGGGTGAACAGGGTCGCGAGCCCAGCATGCATGCGGCGGAAATATTCCAGCAGTGTCCAGTTCGCCGCAAAGCCGCGCAAGCCCGTCTGCCAGGTGTGCATATGCGCGTTGATGAGCCCGGGGATGACGATGCGGCCCCTTCCGTCGACGATCTCGGCATCATCAGCGGCAATGCCGGGACGCACAGCGGCGATCCGCCCGTTCTCGACCAGCACGTCGCCATCCCTGACGTCGCCGATCGACGCGTCCATGCTGATGATGGTTGCCGATTGGATGAGGGTACGCTTCATCGTGATCAGGCCGCCGCTTGGGTGGTGACCGGCGGCTCGCCGGCCCAGGCGCGCGCGATGAGGTCGCGGATGGCGGCGCGCTCGAGCGGTCGCGGATTCCAGTATGCGTTGGTGACGGCGAGGTCGGCCGCCCTGTCGATGCCGCTCTCGGGCATGCCGATGTCACGTAGCGCGACTTTCGCGCCCAGTCGTTTGGCGAGATCGAAAAGGCCCCGCGACGCATCGGTCGCACCGATGGCGCGCGCGATCCGCGCCATCGCTTCGGGGACCGCGGGCGCGTTGTAGGCCAGCGCATGCGGCAGCACGATCGTGTGCGTCTCCGCATGCGGCAGATCAAACGTGCCGCCGAGCGTGTGACAGAGCTTGTGATGCAGGGCCATGCCGACGGTGCCGAGGCACACGCCGCACAGCCAGGCGCCGTAAAGGGCCTCGCTGCGCGAGGCGCGATCGTCGGGCTTGGCCGCGATCGCGGGCAGGGCACGCGCCAGCGCGCGGATGCCTTCCTCGGCCATGAGCGACGTGACAGGGTTGGTGTCGCGCGCATAAAGCGCTTCCACCGCATGCGCGATGGCGTTGATGCCTGACGTGGCAGTGAGGCCCACCGGCAGCGTCATCGTCAGGTCGACGTCATAGATCACCGTCTCCGGCAGCACAGCGACGTCACGCACCGTGGTCTTCAGCCCGTTCTCGGTCTGGCCGAGGATCGGGGTCATCTCCGAGCCGGCATAGGTCGTGGGAATGCAGAGCTGGTTGACACCGGTGCGAAAGGCCAGCGCCTTGCCAAGGCCAGTCGTCGCGCCGCCGCCGAGCGCGACCACGCAGTCGGCTTCGCAGGCCTTCATCGCCGCGATCGCGCGCTCGGTCACCTCGACCGGCGTGTGCATCGTCGCGCCGGCGAAGAGGCCGGCATAGAGCGGGCCGAGTGCGGCGCCGAGCGCCTTGCCGTGCGCTTCCTGCTGCGGCGTCGCCAGCACCAGCACGCGCTTGCCACCGAGGCGCTCGATCTCGGCTTTGGCCGCGCCCAGAGTTCCGCTGCCGAACACGACGCGGCAGGGGAGGTTTTCAAAGGTGAACGAACCGATCATGCGCCGGTCTCTTTGACGGGATAATCGACCTGGAAACGTCCGATGCGCAAGTCGCCGAGCTGCTCCCTGACACGCAGATGCTCCGGATGGGTGGCGTAGGCCTTGAGGGCCTTGCTGTCGGTAAACTCGGAGACGAGGACAACGTCGCAGGCATAGTCGACATCGCTGATGTCCTCGCCGACCTCGATATGGGTGAGACCATCGATCCGGCCCTTGAGGCCTTCGAACAAGGTTTTGACCTTGGTGCGGGCCGCCGAGCGCTCCGCGGCCGTCTCGCCGCGCAGCCGCCACATCACGATGTGCTTGATCGGACCCGACATTTCCCTGAATTCCTCGCCTGCAATCTTGTTTGTTGCGGCCATTTTGCCTTGCAGAAAGCGGAAATAAAGGTCAAAAATCGTAAGTCTCTTTTCCGATATGAGGAAGAATGGATCGGCTTCTCCAGCTTGAGGTGTTCTCCAGGACGGCTGAGCTCGGCAGCCTTTCCAAGGCCGCCGAGCTCTTGCGGATGTCGAATGCCGCTGCGAGCCGGCATCTCAGCGCGCTGGAGGAGCGGCTCGCGGTCCGCCTGATTGAGCGCAACACCCGCCGTCAGTGGCTGACCGAGGCCGGGCAGGAGCTGTTGCAACGTTGCAGCACGCTCTTGAACGAGCTGGCCGAGGCCGAGGATGCCGTCAGCGATCGCGCGCTCTCGCCCAAGGGCATGCTGCGCGTCACGAGCTCCCTGTCATTTGCGATGATCTACATGGCGCCGATGCTGCCGGCGTTTCGCAGGCTCTATCCGAAGCTCGACGTCCAGATCATCGCCGCCAACCGCTATCCCGACTTCATCGAGGCTGGCATCGACGTCGCGATCCGTACGCGCGAGCAGGAGCCTGACTCCAACATCATCATCCGCCGCATCGGGCAGATGCGCCGTGTGCTGGCAGCCGCGCCGTCCTATCTCGCGGCGCGCGGTATCCCCGAACATCCCGCCGATCTCGCGCGCCATGACATGCTGGTCTACAACCTCGCCAACGATCCATATTCATTGCGGCTGAGCAAGGGCAGCACGACGCAGACCGTCCGCATCGCGCCGACGCTCGACAGCAATGACGGCCAGATCATCTGCGGCGCCGCCCGCGCTGGGCTCGGCATCCTGATCCAGCCGCTCTACATCGTTCAGGGCGACATAAAGGCCGGCAAGCTCGTGCCTGTATTGACGGACTGGGAATTGCCGCTGCTCACGATGAACGTGGCCTACCAGAACCGCGTCCGGTTGCCGGCCAAGATCAGGGTGTTCTCGGATTTTCTGGTCGAGCACATCCGCGCTCATTCCGACGCCGGAATCTGGATCGAAGCGACCTGAGCGGTGGGGCGCTACTCGGTTCGGCCCTGGACCCGCGCACGACTGATCGACGATCGTGACCTCGGCGCCGCACGCTCTTCCTGTGGAGCAGCAAGCCTCGCCGCCTCAGCCGCGCGCAGCTCTTTCCGGACTTGCCGCGCGCTTCGCATCGCGCGCTTGATGAAGGGATGCTGTGCGTCGTCTGCGAAGAACAGCACCACCTCGCAACAAGGACACTGTCTGGAATAGCCGTCCTGCAACCGTCCCGCGCGATCGCGAAACATCGTTTTGCAGCGCGTGCACTGGATCTGGACGGAATTCATGACGCCGACAAATGATCATTGGAAATCGGCGGCCACGGTGAGCCGAATGTCTGAAGAAAGCCTCAACGCCGGTTGCTGGCCTGATCGCACGCACTGCGTGCAGGGGCGTGCGGGCCGCTATTGTTTGGCGGCCATGGCTTCCAGGCAACGATTCAGATAGGCGGTCCGATCTCGCGGCAGCACCTTTTCAAGGTCCGCTTTCAGGGCGCATTCGCGCTGACGGATCTGCTCGGCTCGGCGCTTTTCGGCTGCGTCCCGGTATTCGGGTGCAACCTTGCTGGGATCGACCAGAGTCTGGGTTCGGGCGGGCCCGCCGGCAAGCAGCGCGATGGCTGCAATGAAAATAGCCTGTTTCAAATGAGCCTCCTGAAAAGGCTCATCCTAGCGCCCGGTTGCGGGCGGCTCAACGATGCGTTCGGTGGAAGCGGATCGGGCTAGGCTGCCTGCTCCTCGAAAGAGGTGTAGACCCGGCCATTGGGATTAACGATCTGAACGTCGTGGCACCCGTCCTGGATCAGTTCCCTGGCCTTCTTGAGGGCAGCGGCAAGCGATTCCCGCTTGAGGTTGACGACGCCTGCCGTGTCGAAACCGGTGATTTCAAACATGCCGCTCCTCCTGTTTTGGTGAATCCTACACCTTTCTCACGCGCTGTCTCGTGGCTTTTTCGCGCAGGGGTCATGGAGCAGGGGACAGATGCAGCGCCGCGGGCACCATCGTCCGGCCCGTAATCGGCCGGAGTGGCCGGGCAGGCAGGCCGGCCACGTCGCTAACGTGGAATTAATCCGAAATGCTCACAATTTGAGGCAGTTGTGTAAGTGAGTGCTGCGTAAAGGAGGCGTCGCGAAGACGTTCCGGCGACGGCCTCCTTTTGCTCGCTCATGAGGTCAATGCAGATGGCCACGACGTCCGACACCCTGTGCTTTGCCGAGCACCTCGATGCCGCAGCACTTGCCGCCGCAGCGTCCGAAACCGGGCCCGAAGCGGCGGAAGCTCCAGCACCTGCCAGGCAGTCCAGCCGAAAATCGGTCCTGGTATTCTCGGTATGTGCCTTGGCCATCAACGGCGCAGCGGCCATTTATACTTCGCCGTTTGATCTTCCAGCGCCTGCCATCAGCAGCTTGGCCGCCCTGTTTCCGTACCAGGAAAACTCCGCGCCGAAACCGGATCCCGTCGTCGCCGCCCTCAAGGAGATCCAGTCGGCCCAGCAGCAGCAGGCCGCCGCGCTGCAAGAGATCAATGCCTCCTTGCAGCAGAACACGGCTCTGCGGCAGCAGGATTCAACGGTCCTCGTCTCTCTCCGGCAGAGCATTACGGACGAACGGAGCGATGTGAAGAGGATATCGCCGCAGCTTTCGACGCTGATCGCCAAGATCGACTCGCTGCAAAGTGCGATGACCTCGGATCTCACGTCGTCCATCCGTAGGGCGCATGCGCGCTATGGATTGCCCGCAGCGTTGCGCAAGCGGATGCTTCGCGAGCCGAAATCCGTCGGGCCGGTTTCGGTTGGCGGGGCCCCGCTGAGTGCGCCGGCGACCGTGCCAGCCCCGGAAAGCTGAAGGCCCCTCGGGCCGGGCGCTGCGATGATTGCCCGCGAGAGCGCGGGGCGGATCGCTGTCGCGCTCTCCGCTCCGCATTTGAAGGAACAGACCGGCCTTGCAGCCAGTCGGCGTTCGGTGCCTCTAAGCCAGGATGAAGTTCGAATCGTGCAGTGTTCCCACGTAATTGGTCAGATGGATCTCCACATCGTTTGAATCCATCACGCCGTCTCCGTTGACGTCGATCTGAAGGGTTGCATTTCCGCCTGAATTGTCGACCCGCGCCTCCGATTGCAGGGCTCCCGCCGTCCCGTCGAAACCGGCCGTGCCCACGAAGTGAATCGGTCCGATGAAGCCGTTCGGCCCGGTCATGTTCGTGAACGTGAACGTGTCGCTGCCCGCATCGAAATTGACCACAGTGTCGCCGTTCCCGGTCTGCGACTCGCTGGCAGCATTGAAGTTGAAGTTCACGGCCGAGGATCCGACGGTAATCGTGTCGGCGCCGGCCCCGCCGGTCACCGTGGTGGCGGTGGCACCGGTGCCGATGGTGATGAAGTCCATGGCGGCGCTGCCGTTGACGGTTTCGGCGTTGACGACCGTGACACCACCGGCAGGCCCTTGGAAGTTGATGGTATCGTTTCCGGCGCCCAAGTCGAACACCGTCCCGAACGATTGTTGCGTCACCGTCAGCGTGTCGTCCGAGGCCGTTCCGTTCAGCTGCGCGATGTTGAACAAAGTGTCGAGCGAGTTGACGCCGGCTGCCAGGTTCAGCGTGTTGACGCCGTCGCCAAGATTCACGGTCAGTCCGCTGACGTCGTTCAACAGCGTCACCGTGTCGTCGCTCGGGCTGATGCCGCCGGTGAAGTCGCTTCCGTCGAGGTTCTCGACGTTGAAGAGGCTCACCGAATTGGTGCCGTTGGCGAGATTGAGCGTGTCGTTGCCGGCGCCGAGATCGACCGCGAGGCCGGAGACATCGTTGTGCAGAGTGAAGAAGTTGTCCTGGCTGCTGCCGTTGAGGTGCTGCGTGTTTAGCAGCGTCATGCTTTCGAACTGAGAGCCGATGTTGAGCGTGTTGTCGCCGGCGCCGAGGTCGACGGTCGGATTGTTGTCGGGCGACCAGATCGTATCGGTCACCGTCAGCACGTCGTCGGACGACGTCCCGTTGACGTGCTGGACGTTGGAGATGTCGACCAGCGAGTTGGCGCCAGCGGCGAGGTTCAGCGTGTTGCTGCCATTGGCGAGATTGACCGAGACGCCGGTGACGTCGTTCAGCAGCGTCAACGTATCGTCGGAGCTTCCGGTAAAATCGCTGCCATTGACGTTCTCGACGTTGTGAACAACGATCGAGTTGACGCCGTTAGCGAGGCCGACGAAGTCGTTGCCGGCGCCGCCATCGATCGACAATCCATTGGCATTATTGGCGAGGCCGATGAAGTCGTCACCGCTGCTGCCGACGACGTTCTCGACGTTGACGAGGGTGAGGGTAACGCCGGTGGAGGCCAGCGCGACGGTGTCGTTGCCGGCGCCCAGATCGATCGGGTGGCCGAAGGCGCTGCCGCCGACCATGAGATAGTCGTCGCCCGCCGTTCCATGCAGCGCATTGCCGCTGGCTCCGAGTCCCATGTTCGAGAGGTCGATCGGGTTTGCCGCGCTGCCCGAGGACAGCAGGGTCGTGACGTCGCTGAACTGCAGGACTTCGACATTGGTGAGCACGTCGGTGCCGTCCCGGCTGGCATTGGAATCCGCGACCTGGATCTGCCCTCCTGCGAGGGTCGTGATCGTGTAGGCCGAGGAGAGCCCGGTGTAGATCGCCATGTCGGTTCCGGCGCCGCCGTCGATCGTATCGTTGCCGGCCTGGCCGGTGATCTGGTCGTTGCCGCCGCCGGCACTGATCGTGTCGGCGCCGCCGCCGCCGAAGAACAGTTCATTACCGGCGCCGCCCGTCAGGGTATCGTTGAAGTTCGACCCTTGGACGGAATTGACGCCGCCGGTGATGGTGTCGGTGCCGACGCCGGCGACGTCACCGGCGGCCGTACCGTGCGCGGTGCCGAGCGACAGGTCGACGGTCACGGCTGCCGCGGCCTGCGAGTAGGCGATGCGGGTGTTGCCGTTGCCGGTGATGTTGTCGTTGCCGCCAAGGCCCTCGAACAGGTTGAAGGTGCCGCTGTTGAAGGTGCCGCTGTCGGTGAAGCCGGTCGCGTCGTAGGTGTCGGCGAGCTGGCTGCCGGTCGCGCTGTTGACGCCGGAGAAGGTGTCATGACCAACCGACGCGTCACCGTCGGCGGTACCGGCGGCCATGTGGATCGTCACGCCTCCGGTGGCGCTGGAAAAGATCATCCTGGTGTTGCCGTTGCCGAGGACCGTGTCGTTGCCGCCGAGGCCTTCGAACTGGTTGAAGGTCCCGTTGCTGCCGATGTTGAGGGCGGTTCCCGTGCCGAAGCTCGAGGCGTCGTAATGGTCGGCGAAAGCGGTGCCCTGGATGGCTTCGATCGAACGCAGGGTGTCGTTGCCGACCGAGGCGTCACCCGTAGCGGTGCCGGCGCCCATGTCGACGGTGACGGCTCCGGTCGAGAAGTAGGCGTTGTTGTATGTTACGAGGTCGAAACCGCCGCGGCCGTCGATGAAATCGTTGCCGGCGCCGCCGTAGAAGGTCTCGGTGCTGCTGGTGTTGTTGCTGCCACGAATCACGTCGTCGAACATCGAGCCCTGGATGGCGTTGACGCCGCTGAAGGTGTCGGTGCCGGTCGACGCGTCACCGGTCGCAGTTCCGGTCCCTGGCGTCGAACCGGTCTGCATGTCCACGGTCACACCACCGGTAGCATTGGTGTAAGACAGACGCGTGTTGCCGTTACCCGTGATGGAGTCGTTGCCGCCCATCCCGATGAACTCATTGAACGTGCCATTGGAGCCGGCGTTCACGCTGCCGCCAGAGAATCCTGTGGCGACGTAGGTGTCGGCGAAGTTCGTGCCGCGGACGGATTCCACGGAGCGCAGCGTGTCGGTGCCGATCGTGCCGTCGCCGGTCACGGTTCCGGCGGCCATGTTGACCGTGATGCCGGATGCTGTTGTCGGGTCCTGTGCGTAGTCCGCGCGGTCGAAGCCGCCACCGCCGTTGATGAGGTCGTTGCCGGCCATTCCGGCGAAGATCTCGACCGTCCCGGACGGGTTGTTGCTGCCGATCAGGGTGTCATCGTAGTTCGAGCCGACAACGCCGGCGAAGCCGTTGCCGACCAGCGTGTCGGTGCCGACGCCAGCGACGTCGCCGGCGGCCGTGCCGTGCGCGGTGCCGAGCGACAGGTCCACCGTGACGGCCGCTGCCGCGCTGATGTAGGAGATCCGTGTCAGCAGGGCACCCAGGCTGTTGACGGCGCTGATGATGGTGTCGTTGCCGCCCCGGCCCTCGAACTCGTTGAAGCCCACATTGGTGCCGGCGATCCCCGTATCGCCAGCGAATCCGGTGGAGTCGTAAGTATCGGCGAAGTCGCTGCCGACGACGCCTTCGATGTTGAGGAGCGTGTCCGATCCGGAGCCGCCGGTCACCGTTCCGGCCGCCATGTTGACGGCGATGCCGGACGTCGCATCGGTGTAGACCGCGCGGTCCAAGCCCGGGCCGCCATCGAGGACGTCGTTACCGGCGAGCCCCTGCAGGCGGTCGTTGCCGGCGAGCCCCTGGATGGTGTCGTCTCCGGCCGTGCCGACGAGCGTATCCGGACCGGCCGTGCCGACGACGAGAGCGCCGGAGTTGACGGTGATCACGATGGTCTTGTCGAATGTCAGGCCTCCGGAGTCGGTGGCCCTGACGACGACCTGCTCGGCGCCGGCAGTCAAGGGACCCGCGACGACAAGGTTGCCGTGACTGTCGACCGCGAACTGCCCGCCGGCATCGTTGACGAGCGTGAACGTCGCGGTATCGCCGGCGTCCGGATCGACGTCCGACAGAGCGCCGACCACCGTGCCGACGGCCGTGTTCTGCGGGATGACCGCGTTCGACAGCAGGATGTCGGTCGGCGCCTCGTTGACGTTGGTGGTCGCGATGATAAAGGTCGTCTCGTGGAACAGCCCACCGGAGTCGGTCGCCCGCACGGTCACCTGGTGGGATTGCGCTTGCTCGTAATCGAGCGGGGCGGTCGTCACCAGGTTGCCGTTCGAGATCGCGAACAGGCCGCCGGCATTGTCGGTGAGCGTAAAGATGGCGCTGTCACCCGCGTCCGGATCGACCGCCGAAAGGCTGCCCACGACCGTGCCGGCAGCGCTGTTCTCCGCGACCGACGCGTTGGACAGCAGCACGGCGGTCGGGGCCTCGTTGACGTTAGTGGTGGCGATGACGAACGTCTTGTCGACAAAGAGACCACCGCTGTCGGTGGCGCGGACGGTGATCTGATGGGAGGGCGCCTGCTCGAAGTCGAGTGGGGCGGTGGTCACCAGATTGCCGTTCGAGATCGCAAAGAGACCGGCGGCATTGTCTGTCAGCGTAAAGCTGGCGGAATCGTTTGCGTCCGGATCGATCGCGCTCAGGGTGCCGACGACGGTGCCCGCGGGAGCGTTCTCCAGGACGGAGGCGTTCGACAGGGTGACGTCGGTCGGCGCCTCGTTCACGTTGGTGACGTCGATTTGAAGCGTCTTGCTGAAGGTGGCGCCCGCGGTATCGGCGACCTGCACGACGATCTGATAGGAGGCCGCCTGCTCGAAATCGAGCGGAGCAGTGGTGACCAGGTTGCCGTTTGAGATAGCGAACAGCCCGCCCGCGCTGTCCGTCAGCGTGAAGGTGGCGCCGTCGCCGGCGTCCGGGTCTGTGTCGGACAGTGCGCCTACCACGGTGCCGGCCGGGCTGTTTTCGGCGACCGTCGCGTTGGAGATCAAGATGTCGGTCGGGGCGTGGTTCGGCGTGATGACCGCAAAATTGGCATCGCTCAACGTGCCGGTGAGGCCGTTCATGACGACGACGATGTCGCTGCCGTCGATCACGCCGTTGCCGTCGACATCGATCTGGAGCTGGGTCTGGCCGCCGACATTGGCGAGGATCGCCTCGGCGTGCGGCGTTGCGGGCGAGCCGTCGAGCACGCCGGATGCCATGAAGTGCACCGAGCCGGCGAGACCTGCGACGCCGTCCAGCAGGATCTGGTCCTGCCCGGCATCGAAATTGTTGATCGTATCCTCGCCGGTGGCCACTGAGGAGTCGGAGGCATCGGTGTAGCGGAACACGTCGACCGCGGCGCTCGCCGTGATGAAGTCGTTGCCGCCGCCGCCGGTCACCGTCGTAGTCCCGGAGGTGTTGGCGATGGTGATGAAGTCGGTCTGGCTGCTGCCGTTGACGTGTTCGACGTTGGCGACCGTGACACCGCCGGTGAAGCCGGTGAGGTTCAGCGTATCGTTGCCGGCGCCCAGATCGATCGTGTCGCCGCCGGCGTCGTTCAGCATGGTGAGCACGTCGTCAGACGCCGTGCCGTTGAGATGCTGGACGTTGAAGGCGGTGATCGAATTGGTCCCGGCCGCAAGGTTTAGCGTGTTGTTTCCCTGCTGCAGATTGACGGTCAGGCCGGTGACATCGTTCAGCAGCGTCAGCGTGTCGTCGGAGACGGCGCTGCCGCCGGCAAAGTCGCCGGTGCCGACGTTTTGCAGGCCAGTCAGCGCGAGGGAGTTGCTTCCCGCCGCGATCTGCAGGCCGGAATTGCCGCCGCCAAAGTCGATGGCAAGGCCATTCTGGTCGTTGGTCAGCGTGTAGAAGGCGTTGGCTGACGTGACCACCATGTGCTCGACATTGTGGAGCGCGAAGTTTCCAAATTGCGAGGCGACCGTCAGCGTGTCGTTGCCGGCGCCGAGATCGATCGACACGTCGTTGTTCGGCGAGTAAAGGCCGTTGGCGACCGAGAGCGTATCGTCGGAGGCGGTGCCGTTGACGGCATCGACGTTGAAGATGTTGGTAAAGGCGTTGGCGCCCGCCGCGAGGTTCAGCGTATTGACGCCGTTGGCAAGGTTGACCGACAGGCCGCTCACATCGTTGAGCAGAGTGAGCGTGTCGTTGGAGACGCTGCCGCCTGCAAAATCGCTGCCGTTCAGGTTCTCGACGTTGCTCACGCTCACCGAATTGGAGCCGTTGGCCAGATTGACGGTGTCGTTGCCGCCGCCCATGTCGATCGTCAGGCCGTTGACGTTGGAGATAAGGCCGACGAAATCTCCGCCAGAGGTGCCGACGAGGTGCTCGACATTGGCGAGGTTGAGGTTGTAGCCGCCCGTGACACCGAGGATCACGGTGTCGTTGGCGCCCGCACCGAGGTCGATGAGATGGCCCGAGAGCCCCTGGTTGATCTTGACGTAGTCGTCGGCAGACCCCGTCGCCGAGACGAACGGATTGGCCTGTGCGTTGAAGTACAGCCTGTTGTCGGACAGATCGACCGGGTTGGCGGCGCTTCCTGAGGTGATCAGGACATTCGCATTGGTGAATTGCAGCGCTTCGACGTTGGTCAGCGTGTCCGTGCCGTCGCGTCCGGCAACGTTGTCCGTCACCGTTGCGTGGCCGGCGCCGTCGGTCGAAATCGAATATTGATTCCTGGTTCCGGAATAGATGGCGATGTCGCCGCCGGCACCGCCATTGATCTGGTCGTTGCCGCCATTGCCGACGAACATGTCGCTGCCGGCGCTGCCGATCAGCGTGTCGGCGAAGGCCGAGCCTGTCACGCTGAACACGCCGGCGAGGGTGTCGGTCCCGATCGCCGCCACGTCGCCTGCCGCCGTACCGTGGGCGGTCCCGAGCGAGAGGTCCACCGTGACCGCGGCCGCGGCATTGGCGTAGATCGCGCGCGTGTTGCCGTTGCCGATGATGATGTCGTTGCCGCCGAGGCCCTCGAACTGGTTGAAGGTGCCGTTGTTGCCGATGTTGAGGGCGCCGGCCGCGCCGTATCCGGTCGCGTCGTAGGTGTCGGCGTTCACCGTGCCCTGGATGCCTTCGATCGAGCGCAGCGTATCGGTGCCGATCGAGGAGTCGCCGGTCACGATACCGGCCGCCATGTTGACGGTGATGCTGCCGGTCGACAGGTAGATGTTGTTGTAGCTGGCAATGTCGAATCCGCCGCGCCCGTCGATATAGTCGTTGCCGCCATTGCCGGTGAAGGTCTCGGTCACGGCCGTGTTGTTGCTGCCGTAGATCACATCGTCGAACATCGAGCCCTGCACGGCGTTCACGCCACTGAAGGTATCCGTGCCGACGGACGCATCGCCGGTGGCGGTGCCCGTGCCCGGCGTCGCGCCGGTCTGCAGGTCAACGGTCACGCCTGACGTGGCATTGTTGAAGCTGATGCGGGTGTTGCCGTTGCCGATGATGGTGTCGTTGCCGCCGCCGCCGGTGAATTCGTTGAAGGTTCCGAACGAACCTGCGTTGATGCTGGTGCCGGAAAACCCTGTTGCGTCGTAGGTGTCGGCGAAATTCGTGCCGCGTACCGCTTCGATCGACACCAGGGTGTCGGTGCCGACGGAGGCGTCGCCCGTTACGGTGCCGGCCGCCAGGTGGACGGTGATGCCGGAGGTCGTGGCCGGATCCTGGTTGTAGTCGACGCGATCGAAGCCGCCGCGGCCGTCGATCGTGTCGTTGCCCGCAAAGCCGGCGAAAACTTCGACCGTGCCGAATCCGTTGTTGCTGCCGCGCAGGACGTCGTCGTGGCTCGAGCCCCAGATCGACTGGATGCCGCCGAGGAAAGTGTCGTGCCCGACTGAGGCATCGCCGTCAGCCGTGCCGGCGGCGATGTCCACGGTCACGCCGGAGGTGGCGCTCACATAGGACACCCGCGTAAGGAAGGCGCCCTGGGCGTTGACCGTGCCGATGACGGTATCGTTGCCGCCGCCGCCCTCGAATTCGTTGTAACCGATCGGAGAGCCCGGGATGCCGGAAACCCCGGTGAATCCTGTCGCATCATACGTATCGTCGAATGCGCCGCCGACGATCCCTTCGATGTTGACGAGCGTGTCGCTGTCGACGCCTGCGCCGGACGCGGTGCCGGCGGCCATGTTGATGGTGACGCTGCCGGTCGCATCGGTATAGAGCGCGCGATCGAAGCCAGCGCCGCCGTCGATATGATCATTGCCCGCGTTGCCGGCGATCCGATCGTTGCCGGCTCCGCCGAACAGCAGGTCGGCGCCGTCGCCGCCCGAGATCTGATCGTTGCCTTCGCGCCCGTCAATGGTGTCGATTCCTGCCGTGCCGGTCAGGACGTCGTTGCCTGACGTGCCCATGATGGGGCCGGTCGGGCTGGCGACGACCGCCGCCTGTACCTGGGTCGACAGCTGGTCGACGTAGGTCGTCGTCACCGCGGAGGTCTGACCGGCGTCCGCGAAGTTGGTAATGGACGCTAGCGAGGTCGCGGCGTCGCCCTGGGCGACCTGTGCCGCCTGCGCGATGGTGGTGACGTCCGGAGCATTTTGGATGCTGGTGTTGGCCGCCTGCACGACGGCCGTTACCGTTGCAATCGCGTCGCTGCTGACGTGGGAATCCGTGGCGATGGCAGTGACCGTGTCGCCCGAGGTCAGGTCGATGGTACCGGCGGTCGCGATCGTCTTGGCGATGGCGTCGACAACGGCGGTCGATGAGGCGCCCACCGCCGCCATCTGGACGACGGTGCTCTGGACCTGGACGCCGGCGGCCAGCACGGCGGTGGCGTCGGCGTTGCCGCTGACGGCGGCGGGCACCGGGTCAAAGGTGGTGATGTCGATCTTGGTCGGATCGATGCCGAAGGCGGTGGCGACTTGGGAGGCCGCGTCCGCCGCCGAGATGACGACGTTGCTTGCCGCTGCCGCGGCGACCACGGAGGTAACGAGCGTCGTCAGCGGGGTGACGACAGTCGAGCCGTCGGGGGCCTTGAGCGTCCCTGTGAAGGCGAGGCCGGTTGAAATATCCGTTCCGCCGGACATGATGAGGGTGCCATGGGGGTCGTGCAGGGTGAAGCTGCCGTCGGCATTGGTGACGGCCGAAGCTTCCCCTGCGTCGTAGATGCCGTTGCCATTGGCGTCGGCGAACACGAACGCGCCGGCGATGTACCCGTCCACCGCGCGGGCGCTGGCATCGTTCTGACCTGCCGCGACGTTGACCGTCATCGTGGTCGAGGCGACGGCCTGCTGACCGTTTTCGATCGAGGCGACCGAGACGTTGAGCACCAACGTGTCCTGATGGGCGTCGGCGCCGGGGATCAATGCGAGCGTGGCGAGCGTGGCAGCGTCGGACGGCACTTCCCAATGGCCGTCGCCGTCGAAGTAGGTGCCGTGGTTGAGCGTATAGCCGGATGGAATGCCGGTGATGACGATCGGCCCCAGCGTGCCGCTGTCGTCGACGAGATGGGCCGCGATGGAGAGCGGAATCGCGGCGTCGTCGGCGCCCGACGCGGTTGCGACCTGCAGGGCAGGGGCGTCCTGGGTGCCGTGGATGGTGAATGTAAGGGGCTTTTGCGTTCCGTCGACAGAGGAGACGGTGAAGGTCTCGTTCCGGACCTCGCCCGCCGCGAGGCTCTGCACGGAGGCGTTGTCGACGCTGTAGGTGTAGTGGCCGTCGGCGGTGATGGTGAGCTGCCCGAGATTGCCCGGCGCGGATGCCACATTGGTGGTGAAGGCGGATTGGTCGTGGTCCGCATCGGTCACCGTCAACTGGCCCGACACCGACAATGTCGGCGTCGTTGCATCCTCGGTGACATCGTGTCCCTGCAAATCGCCGATGACGGCGGCATCGTTGACGCCGTGGATGTCGAACGAAATCACCTTGGCGGTGCCGTCGGACGAATGAACGGTGAAGGTGTCGATATGGATGTCGCCGTCTGCGAGCGACTGGGTCGCCGCGTTGGAGACGGAGTAGGTGTAGGTGCCGTCGGCCGCCAGCGTCAGGGTGCCGAGGTTGCCGGCGCCGGTGATGGTGCCGGGCTGGAACGAGGACTGGTTCTGGTCCGGGTCGACCACCGACAATTGGCCTGACGCGACGAGGTTGCCGGAGGGCTGAACGTTGCTGTCTTCCGTGACGTCGTGGACCAGCGGATCGCCGATGGCGGCGGCATCATTGGCACCATGGATCGTAAACGAGACGAGCTTCGACGTGCCGTCAACCGATGTTACGGTGAAGCCGTCGACCTTGGTGTCGCTGGCGCCGAGATATTGCACGGCGCTGTCGAGCACCGAGTAGGTGTAGCTGCCGTCGCTCTGCAGGGAGAGCGTACCGAGATTGCCGGCTTGCGGCGCAACGGTCGTCCGGAAGGCGGCCTGACCGGCGTCGGGATCGCTGATCGAAATGGTGCCGGTCGCCGTCAGCGTGGCTCCGCCGACGTCCTCGGTCACGCTGGCGTTGGTGGGATCGCCGATGGTTGCCGGCGTGTTCGCCGGCGTACCGCCGTGAATGGTGAAGGAGACCTGCTTGGTGGTGCCGTCGAGCGATGTGACCGTGAAGGTGTCGACCTTCGTCGCGCCGGCGCCGAGCTGGGCCGCCACGCTTTCCGCGACGGAATAGGTGTAGCTGCCGTCGGCCGCGAGTGTCAGATGGCCCGAATTTCCGGCCGCCGAAGCCACCGTCGTTGTGAACGCCGATTGGCCCTGGTCGGCGTCCGAGATCGAAATTGATCCGGCGGCTGTCAATGTGGTTTTGCTCGGGTCCGAAAAGACGTCATGCACGGTGGGCGTGCCGATGACGGCCGCGTCGTTGACGCCGTGGATGGTGAAGGACACCTGCTTCTGGGTGCCGTCGAAGGCGGTTACCGTGAAGGTCTCGGTCTTGGTCTGACCGGCACCGAGATATTGCACCTTGGAATCGTCGACCGAATAGGTGTAGGCGCCGTTGGCGGCAATGGAGAGTGCGCCGAGCGTGCCGGCCGCGGCCGTTACGGTCGTCTTGAACGTGGACTGGTTCTGGTCGACGTCCGATATCGAAATCGTGCCGGATGCGGTCAGCGTGGTCGGGTTGGCGTCCTCGGTGACGTCGCTCACGGTCGGTGTGCCGATGACGGCCGCGTCGTTGACGCCATGGATCGTGAAGGAGACGACCTTCTTCGTGCCGTCGATCGAAGTCACCGTGAAGGTGTCGACCTTGGTCTCTCCCTGGCCGAGATATTGTACGGCCGAGTCCGCAACCGTATAGACGTAGCTGCCGTCCTTGCCGAGGATCAGGATCCCGAGATCGCCGGCGCCGGTCAGAATCGCCGGGCGGAAGGCCGACTGCCCCTGATCCGGGTCGAAGATGGAGATCGTCCCGACCGCGAACAACAGCGGATTGGACCCGTCCTCGGTCACATCGCTCACGGTCGGCGTGCCGATGACGGCATTATCGTTGACGCCGTGGATGGTGAAGGACACCTGCTTGCTGGTGCCGTCGAGCGAGGTGATGGTGAAGGTGTCGACCTTGGTCTCTCCCGCGCCGAGATATTGCACGGCGCTGTCGGCGACTGAGTAGGTATAGGTGCCGTTGGCGGCGAGGACGAGGCTGCCGAGCGTGCCCGGCGCGGACGTCACGGTCGTCTTGAACGCGGCCTGGCCCTGGTCCGCGTCGGAGATGGAGATCGATCCCGAAGCCGACAGGGTGGGTTGGCTGGCATCTTCGTAGACGTCGTGCTGCGTCGGCGTTCCGATCACGGCCGCGTCGTTGGTGCCGTGGATGTTGAAGGAAATCTGCTTCGTGGTGCCGTCGAGCGCGGTCACCGTGAAGACGTCCGTCTTGACATCGCCGGCCCCGAGATACTGCACGGCGCTGTCGGCGACCGAGTAGGTGTAACTGCCGTTGCTCTGCAGGACGAGATTGCCGAGATTGCCCGCCGCCGAGATCACGGCCGTCTTGAACGCGGCTTGCCCCTGGTCGGCATCCGAGATCGAGATCGTGCCGATCGCCTTGAGCGTAGGATGGGTCGCGTCTTCGACCACGTCCGCGACGGTCGGGACCCCGATGACGGCCGCGTCGTTGACGCCGTAGATGGTGAACGACACCTGCTTCTGGTGCCGTCGAGCGAGGTGACCGTGAACGTATCGACCTTGGTATCGCCCGCGCCGAGATACTGCACCTTGCTGTCTGCGACGGAGTAGACATAGGAGCCGTTCGCGGCGATGGTGAGGGTGCCGAGATCGCCTGCGGCGGCAATCACCGTCGTCCGAAAGGCGGCTTGTCCGGGATTGGCGTCAGAAATCGAGATCGATCGCGCCGCAATCAGCGTCTGCGGATTGGCGTCTTCGGTAACGGTCGAATTCGTGGGCGTCCCGATGATCGCGGCTGAATTTGACATAGCTGTGCCCCTCCCCAAAATTCATTGGTTAGTGTCGAAACGAGTTTGGTTTGTCGGTGCGGCGCACGAATGTTGCGCCGGCTGGAGACGAGAAAAGTGCTTGGCGATTTCGCAAATTTTCGCGGACTGTTTCTGACAACGCGAATTGCGTCAAGTTAGAAACAAAGAGTAGGGAAAACTACGTACTGGAAATTAACGGGATCACGCGCTGCACCATCGCGCGGTTGCGCCCTGTCGATGTCACGACTGCTCTTGTTTTGCAGCAGAAGCACAGCGTCGAAGTACGATGGATCAACCCAAAAGAGAATTCGCAGTGCCAAACAGCTTTTGTTGGAGCGGCGAGCAAAATCAGGAAAAAGCGGCATGAGCGTCGCGTGGCCGCATTGTTCAAAAGTGAACACAGCTGCGCTTAGCCTCGGGGCGAACTGTCCGGCTGAGTGGGCAGGTGAAGTCACAGAGCGGCTTTGATGGGCGCGCTCCGGGAAGCGATGATGGGGCGGGGAGGGGCTCTCTGAGCCCGTTGTCATCGGAGAGCCCTAGACGGGCTCTATGCTTTCGCTTGGCGAGCAGGCTCACGAGCCTCGATCGCTTTACGCAGATCCTCGGCCACGACCAGCAAAGCATCTCGCTCCATCGGCAGCGTGGTGATCGCAGCGGACTCGCGACAAACACGCTCCAGCCTGCGGAATTCCCGAAGCTCGCGGTTCAATGTTTCCCCCCATCCCCTGAGGCAACACCGGGGCGGATTTTCAGAATTGAATTAGGGGGAATGCCGAAAGTTCCCGCATTATCAAATGTTATGCGAGCTACGGATTCGGGCTAATATCGTGATTCAGCCATGCGGACGGCCCTGCATAATGAACGGGCCGTCGGTTCACGCCGGCGCGCAGCCCGGACAAACGGCCCCGGCTTCGATTCAATACGAGTTGACCAGGTTGTCGGCAACCGTTTCAGGCTCGCCTTGCCGCACAACGACCCAATATTTGCGTCCATTTCGGTTCGGGTCGCTGTTGTCGCGGCTGGAGAACACGATGCCCTGATCGGACCAAATCGCGAAATTGCCGCCACCTTTGCTGATGCGCAGGAATTCGGAAACGCGGCGCAGCGGTGACTCTTCCTCGTAGACAACCAAATCGGATTGCTGCGGAAGCAAAGCCTTCTCACCTGGCAATAAATTAGCTCGATAGGCAGAACCGCCGAGCGGCTCATACGGTCGGAGCAGGATCACAGCAACCTTGCCCGCAGGGCTGGGGTCTTCAAATGACCTGGTTGAATATATCGCGGCAGGAACATAAAGCGCGAGGACAACGGCGACCCAACTCAACGCATACTTGAGGCTCATCGAGCCCCCCCGGACGTCTAGAGTGACTTTGGTGGCAAGCCTCTTCGCCCGAAGAATGGCGAATAGCGTTGAGGTCTGCTCAAGCGCCCATAAACGCGCGAGCTCGCGGTGGGTTCCTATCGGTCTCGGAAGCCGCGTCGGAAAACTTCGTATCGGCGCTCGATCCGAGGAGCCCGATCGCCGGTTCTTCTTCCGGCTCGTAATTTCGCTTAAGGCATTGATCCGGCTTGGTGAGCGCGCTGGGGCTCGAACCCAGGACCCCGTGATTAAAAGTCACGTGCTCTACCGGCTGAGCTACGCGCTCCCATGGCCGCTGATGGCTTTGTTGTCGATCGCCATCGTCTTCGGACATTCGAGAAGCATGTCTTGCCGCTACGCTTCGGCTTGCGTCGCGGGGAAACCGGCTGTTTCCGGATCATGCTTTCGGCCCGCGCTGTGTAGGGGGATGGGGCGCTGAGGTCAATAGCGGGCGCGGTTGCCGCAGATCGCGGCAGGGCCCGGGATTTGTCCGCCGTAGCCGGCACTTAGCGGGAGAATTTAAACTCGATTGACGTGGTTCATCCACGCCGAAGAGTGATCGGCCTGTGAAACGCCGGCTCGCGGAGCCGCGTGGCGAGACCCGAGGCCGGCCCGGATCAGTTCGCTTCCCGCCGCACCTCGCTCGGCACCGGCTGGGCATTGCCCGGTGTCGGCAGCGCAACCGGGCGCAAGCCGATCAGTTCGGCGGTGCGGATGGCGCTGTCGCGCCAGAACTGGAACGAGTTGATGCGGCTGAGCTCGAGGATGGCGATGGCGACTGCGGCGAGGAACGGCAGGCTCTGCAGCACCAGGACGCCCGCGAAGATATAGATCTCGGTGATCTGCCGGAAGCTGTTCGAGGCAACCAGCACGCCGGCGCCGACCAGGAGCAGGGTGCCGATCACCGCCTCCCAGAACGCCTGGAATTCGATCGACATCCGGGACAGACCGCCCTTCGAGGTGCGTGCGAACGCGATGTGCTCGGTGATCAGCCCTTGCGCCACCGCGCGCGACACCGTCCATTGCACGCTCATCGCGGCGATCATGGCGCCCAGCATCTGGCCGGGCTTGATCGCGACGCGGGCGCGATACATCGACAGGAAATGCGCGAGCGAGACGACGAAGGCGCCGATGATCGGCAGCGTCAGAATCTTGTCCGGGATGGCGATATCGGCGAACGCGACGATCGGCACCCAGACGAGGTTGAGCAGCGCCACGACCACGCCGAGGCTCTCGGCCCCGAGCCAGTTCAGCCAGCCGAGCCCGTATTCGCGCTTCTGGTCGGGGGTAAGTCGGCTCGCGCCCGGCAGGAAGCGGCGCCAGTGCTTTTTGACGATCTGCAGTCCGCCATAGGCCCAGCGGTGACGCTGTTTCTTGAAGGCCTCGTAGGTGTCGGGGAGCAGGCCAGCGCCGTAGCGGTGATTGGTGTAATGGGTGGTCCAGCCGAGCTCCTGGATCGCAAGGCCGAGGTCCGAGTCCTCGCAGATCGTGTCGGATGACCAGCCGCCGGCCATGTCCATCGCGGCGCGGCGGATCAGGCACATCGTGCCGTGCACAATGACGGCGTTGAGCTCGTTACGCTGGACCATGCCGATGTCGAAGAAGCCGGCATATTCGCCGTTCATGATGTAGTGCATGATCGACAGGTCGCCGTCGCGATGCTCCTGCGGCGCCTGCACCAGGCCGACGCTGGGATCGGCGAAAGCAGGCACGAGGTCCTTCAGCCAGTCGGGCTCGACGACATAGTCGGCATCGAGGATGCCGATGATCTCCGCGTCGACAGCGGTGCGGTCCATCGCGATGCGCAGCGCGCCGGCCTTGAAGCCCTGCACCTTCTCGGCGTTGATGAACTTGAAGCGTTCGCCGAGCGCGCGGCAATGGTCCTGGATCGGCTGCCAGAACGCGGGGTCCGGCGTGTTGTTGATGATGACCACGCATTCGTAGTTCGGATAGTCGAGCCGCGACAGCGCATCGAGCGTCTGCTTCAGCATCTCGACCGGCTCGAAATACGCCGGGATATGGATGGAGACCTTGGGGTAGTAATTATCAGGCACGTTCGGGATCGGCTTGCCCTTGGAAAGCAGGCGTTGCGGCGGCCGGCCGAAGGCGACGGCCGCGATCTCGTCGATGCGCGCCATCGCGATGAGGACAAGGGGAACAAGGAGGATCATGCCGAGCGTCAGCGCGAAGGCCGAGCCGAAGATGAAATAGTGGCTGTTCCAGAACGCGAACACGGTCGCCGCCCAGGCACCGACGCCGTTGGCGGTCGCCGACAGCAGGAAGGCCTGTTTCGCGGTGGGCTTTTCAAGCCGAAGGATCGGCAGCGAGAGGAGGATGCCGACCAGCAGTGCGATCGCCATCAGCTTCCAGTAATCGGGGTTCTCGACCGGACCGGTCCAGGCGAATTTCGGCTCGCGACTGGCGTTGAGGATGCCCCAGTAAGGACCGACGCCGCCTTCGAAATACTTCCAGGGCTGATCGATCGCCTCGACGATGTTGTACTCCATGCCGAGCGCTTCGGCGCGGCTGACGAAGTTGCGCAAGGTCAGCGCCTGCTGGAACGGACCCGGGTCGGCGTTGCGCAGATTGTAGCCCTGGCTTGGCCAGCCGAACTCGGCGATCACGATGCGCTTGCCCGGGAACAGGTTGCGCAACAGGTTGTAGCGGTCGACGGCTTGGTCGACCGCCTGGTCCGAGCGGAAATTTTCCCAGTAGGGCAGCACGTGGGCGGCGATGAAGTCGACGTTGGAGGCAAGGTCCGGATTGTCGCGCCAGATGTTCCAGATTTCGCCGGTGGTGACTGGCACGCGGACGGCGCCCTTCACCTTCTTGATCATCTCGATGAGGTCTTCGACCTTCTGCTCGCCGCGATAGATCACTTCGTTGCCGACGACGACGCCGTTGACGTTGCTGTTCTTGCGGGCGAGCTCGATCGCGGCCTTGATCTCGCGCTCGTTGCGATCAGGGTCCTTGTCGATCCAGGCGCCGACGGTAACCTTGAGGCCGAACTCGGCCGCGATCGGCGGCACCAGTTCCACACCGCCCGTCGACGAATAGAGGCGGATCGCGCGCGTCATCGTCGACAGCGTCTTCAGGTCCGAGCGGATTTTTTCGATGGTCGGGATGTTGTCGATATCGGGATGGGCCGAGCCTTCGAACGGCGCATAGGAAACGCTGGGCAACAGGCCCTTGAAGTCCGGCGCGGGCTCCTTGTCGCGCAGGACTCCCCAGATGCCGGCGTGGAGCACGGACACGAGCAACAGAACGGCGGCGACAACGCGCATCGCGGCTAAACCAAAAGGGGCTGAGGGGGCAGGGAAGCGGATCCGACCCCGAGATCCGACCAAGTCCGCGGCAAATGGAGCATACCTCTGCCGCGCGGTTTCACAACTGTCATGGCCTCATGTCCTTATGAGGGCATGGCATTTTGCAAGCGTGGCAGTGCCAACCGTCTCTATTGCCGATCGTTCCTGAACGGAGGCTGAAACGATCGAGGCTATTTCTGGGGCGCGGGCGACGGGCTTGCCGCCGGGGCCGGGCTCGCGGCCGGCTGCGGGGCCTGCGCATTGCCTGACGCCGGCGCGGCCGGCTGGGAAGCCGCGGCCGCGGCCTGCTGCGGCTGGGCGGCCGGATTGATCCAGCACGCGTGCACGCGGCTATCGAGGGTCTCGGCGACCTTGGGGTCGATCTGGGCACCGAAGCGGGTGAGGCAGCGGAACGCGGCCTGGATGTGGCCGCCCGGGCAGCCGAAGCGGTCATAGAGGTCGAGATGGCGGAACGCGGTATCGAGGTCATCCCGCCACATCAGTCGCACCACGCGCCGACCGAGCCAGACGCATTCAGGATTGCCCGCCGGACCGTTGATGGCCTGGGCGGCTTCGGCGAATTCATCGGTGCGGCGCTGGTTCTGGGCGGTCGCTTCCTTGGCGGCGTCAGCGGGCTGGGCCGCGGCCTTGCCCTGATCGGGAGCCGGGGTGCCGCTCTGGGCGGAGGCGCCGCCGAGGCTGGCCAGCAGCACAAGGGAGGAGACGGCCAAGGCGGCGGCGAACTGCCGCAGGACCGCATTTCGTGACTCGAACACCCGTCGCCGCATGAATTCCCCAATTTCTCAATGTCCGCCCGCGGAAAGGGACCTCGCGGACGCGTCGGTGATGGCGTCCAAATGGGTCTCCAATGCGGCGGAAATGCCCTGCGGAATGCCATGACCTGTATTTGGATTTTTGTCCAGCAAAGTCACCATTCTCCGGCGCGGTCGAAGGGCCGCAGGTTAATTCGCCGGCAAGATGGTGGGGGCGAGCGTCGCGCCCCCTTGGCAGACCGCGTGCGAGCAGGTAATCGACGGCTCCTTCGCGGAGGACGGAACCAATTTCTCTTCGTACGCCATTGGCGCTCCTGCTCGTCTCCCTGGGTGCAATTGCTGCCGTGTGGTGGTGGCTGGCCACGCCGATCACGCTTGCCCGCGCGCCCATCGATCCCAACGACAAGGTTCAATGCGTCTCCTATGCGCCGTTCCGCGGCGAGCAGACGCCGCTGAACCCATCGACCCACATCGAGGCCGACCAGATTGAGCAGGATCTGCGCCAGCTCAAGGAGATCACCGACTGCGTCCGCACCTATTCGATCGAGAACGGCCTCGACCAGGTGCCGGCGGTCGCCACCAAAGTCGGCGGGCTGAAGGTGATCCAGGGCATCTGGCTCGGCAGCAACCGCGCCAAGAATTTTGCCCAGGTCTCGACGGCGGTCCGCCTCACCAAGGAATTTCCCGACACCGTCTCCGCCCTCGTCGTCGGCAACGAGGTGCTGCTGCGCGGAGAGATGACGACGCAGGATCTGATCGCGATCATCCGTTCGGTGAAGGCGCAGGTCGCCGTCCCCGTGACCTATGCCGATGTCTGGGAATATTGGCTGAAGAACCGCGAGGTCTATGACGCCGTCGACTTCGTCACGATTCATATCCTGCCTTATTGGGAGGACATGCCGGTGAAGGCGAAATTCGCCTCTGCCCATGTCGAGGCGATCCGTGAGCGCATGGCGGTGGCGTTTCCCGGCAAGGAGATCCTGATCGGCGAGACCGGCTGGCCGAGCGAAGGCCGCATGCGCGAGGGCGCGCTGCCGTCCCGCAGCAACCAGGCGCGCGTGGTGTCGGAGATCCTGGCGCTGGCGAAGGCGCAGAAGTTTCGGGTCAACCTGATCGAGGCCTATGACCAGCCGTGGAAGCGGCGGCTCGAAGGCACCGTCGGCGGCTATTGGGGGCTGCTCGATTCCGTACGGCGCCAGCTGAAATATCCGCCCGGCGAGCCGATCAGCAACTTCCCGCTCTGGAAATGGTACATGGGATCAGGCATGGGCCTCAGCGTGCTGGTGTTCGTGGTGGCCGGCATCACGCTGAGGCGCCGTCCCTGGACGCCGCGCTTCTCGGCCTGGCTCGGTGTCGGCATCTCGGCGACATCAGCGGGCATCCTGCTGGGGATCGCCGCCGACAAGATGTACTACGAGAGCTACGGCTGGGGCGGCTGGCTGCAATGGGGCGCGCTGCTGCTCGCCGGCATCCTTTCGCCGATCTTCTGCGCGCAGGCGCTCGTCATCGGCCGAAGTCTTCCCACCTTCCTCGACCTGCTCGGCCCGCGCGAGGGCCGGAAATGGTCGAAGCTCTCCGCCGTGCTTTGCCTGACCCTGGCGGTGACGGCGGTGATCGCGGCCGAGACCGCGCTCGGCTTCGTGTTCGATCCGCGCTACCGCGACTTCCCCTATGCCTCGCTGACGATGGCCGTGGTGCCGTTCGCGCTGTTGATGCTGAATCGTCCCCAGATCGGCCTGCGCCCGATCGCGGAAGCGGTATTCGCGGGGCTGCTGGCGCTGTCGGCGGCCTACGTGATCTTGAACGAAGGCCGCGACAATTGGCAGGCGATGTGGAGCTGCGCGATCTACTTGCTGTTCGCGCTCACGCTGTGGCGGGCGCGGGCCGAGCAAAGCCAAGGATGAGCAGGCCGATCGCAAGGCCCGACAGCACGATGTTGTAGAGCACGATGCCGAGGCCGGCTGCGATCACGCCAAGCGTGAGCAGCACGATCGAGGGCCGCATCAAGTTCAGCATCGCGATGACCAGCGCGACGATGCCGAACACGGAATTCTTGAACAGCGACGTCGACACCGAGCGCGCCTTGCAGATCATCGTCTGCAAGCCGGCATCGCAAGCCAGCGCCACCTGCGAGAATTCGATCGCGAGATAGCGCACATAGAGCGCCCAGCCGACGGTGACGAAACCGACGACGATGAGAAACTGCACCTGATAGGGCGTAAGGCGGAACGGCTTTTTTGTCATGTCGGCAATATGGTCGGGAAGGGGGGAAGGAGCAACCGGCAAAGTCGATTTTCTGACCCCACCGTCACAGGCCGCTGGCGGTTGGCCCTATCGCCTGAAGAATGACGATATTGTCGAGCTCGCCGAGGCCGTCTCGGGCTTGGGGGCGGCCGCCGGCGGTGGTGCCGCAGGTGCCGGTGCGGGCTCCTCGCGCTTCGATGAGCGCTTGGAAGAGTAGCTGTGGCGTCGCTGCGGCTTCTCGGGTTTTGCGCCCGGCACGGGCGCGGTTTCGCCTTGCGGTGCCGCGTCCGGATTCTTCTCCGTGTTCTTCTCCTGAACACGGTCCTGAGATTTTTCTTGCCCCTTCTCCGATCCGCCGCGCATCGACAGGCGCTGGCCGTCGAACACCGTCGTCTCGCAATGGCGATCGCTCTCGGCGAGACCCGCGCAGAGCTTGGCGGCGGCGGCAGCGTTGATCAGCGGACCGGCGCCGAGGCGGAGCTGCATGCCGAGACCTGTGTTGCCTTCCTTGATCATGATGATCGGCCGGAGCGCGGCGATCTCCGGATTGGATTTGGACAGGCCACGCCAGAGCGCACGCAGGCCGTCGATCGAATTTGCGCCGCCGAGGTCGATCGCAAAGCGCGTCTGCTGGACGGGAATGGCAGGCGGTTCAGCCTCAGCGGAGTCCGCCGGCTTCGCCGGCACCGCAGCAACTTCGGCCGGGGCGGGCGGCGGCTCGGGCTTCTTCTCGGTCGCCTTGTCGGTCGATTCAGGCTGAATCAGCTTCGATGCGGCGGGATCGGGCGGCGCCATGATCGACTTCGACGGCACCAGCGGAAGAATCGGCAGCGCCGACGTCGTCACCGGCGGCTGCGCAACGAGCGATGCTGCAGCAGCGGTCTGCGGCGGCGGGCCTGACGGAGCTTTGGCAGCCTCTTTCGAATTGTCTTTCGCGTTTTCCTTGGTCTCCTTGCCGGCCGTTGTGCGCGGCCTGTCGACCAACGAGGCGGCGGTGGAGGCAACCGGCGCGACTTCAGGCACGGCAGCCGAGGGCTGAGTGGCCGCGACGGGCGTGTCCTGCGGCTTCGACTCGGCCGTCTGTGGCGATGTCGCGGTCTGCTTTGCGATGGTGCCGGTGACGGAATCGAGCCCTTGCTCGAGCACGGTGACGCGCGCATAGAGCCGGTCGCGATCTGCGTTCAGCGTTTCGATGGCAGAGGTGAGCCGGCGCGCTTCGAGCTGGCTTTCCTTGGTCAGCTGCTGGAGCCTGTCAGCTTGGCGGGCGAGATCGGCGGAGGCGGCCTGGTCGCGCCGCCAGCCGAGCTGGGCTTGGTTGGCCATCACGGCCACCACCACGGCGCCGACGGCGGCCACGCCCCACGAGCCCAGCCGCCACAGCAAGCGTCGATCGAACGAGCCTTCCTCGGCCAAAAGTCCGGAGAACAGCCCGCCGGTCTCCTTGTCGCCGAAGGCATCCGCCAGTGGGTCGGAATCCTTTGCCATGAACCTTGAGTGCCCAGCCCTGTCTGGCTTCCCCGAATCAATCAAGGAACATTAACAGGAAAACCCGCGCGCACTTGAATTCCGGGCGTTTGCGGGGGTAGCAAGGCGACAGGTCGGGCGATACTGCCCCGCCGCCCGCCGGTGCGACGATCGATTCGGCCATATTTGACAGGATTGCAATGACTGCCCGCTCAAGTCTCACGATCGTTCTGGCCGCTGGCGAGGGTACGCGCATGCGATCGAGCGTGCCGAAGGTGCTGCATCCCGTAGCCTCCCAGACCTTGCTTGCCCACGTCCTCGGCGCCGCACCGCAGGGAACCGGGACTGCGCTCGCGGTCGTGATCGGCCCGGACCACCAGGCCGTCGCTGAAGAGGCAAAACGCATTCGGCCCGACGCGCTCACCTTCGTACAAAGCGAGCGGCTCGGCACCGCGCATGCGGTGCTGGCAGCGCGCGAGGCGATCGCACGCGGCGTGGATGATCTCCTGATCGCGTTCGGCGATACGCCGCTGATCTCGGCCGAGACCTTTGCGCGGCTTCGCGCGCCGCTCGCCAGGGGAGCTGCGCTTGCCGCGCTCGGCTTCCGCGCGGCGGATCCGACCGGCTATGGCCGCTTCATCGTCGAGGGCGATCGCCTGGTCGCGATCCGCGAGCAGGCCGATGCCAGCGCGGACGAGCGCAAGATCAATCTGTGCAATGCCGGGGTCATGGCGATCGACGGACGCCGCGCGCTCGCGATCCTGGACAAGATCGGCAATGCGAACTCCAAGGGCGAATATTATCTGACGGATGCAGTCGGCATCGTCCGCGAACAGGGATGGGAGTCCGTGGTGATCGAGACCAGCGAGGACGAGGTGCGCGGCATCAACACCAAGGCGCAGCTTGCGGAAGCGGAAAGCGTGATGCAGGCGCGGTTGCGCATGGCCGCGATGGAGGCCGGCGTCACGCTGATCGCGCCGGAAACGGTCTATCTTGCCGCCGACACCGTGTTCGGCAAGGACGTCACCATCGAGCCGTTCGTGGTGATCGGCCCGGGCGTGTCGATTGGCGACGGCGCCGTGATCCACTCGTTTTCGCACATCGTGCAGACGACGCTCGGCAAGAACGTCTCGATTGGTCCTTATGCGCGGCTTCGACCCGGCACCTCGCTCGGCGACGGTGCGCGCATCGGCAATTTCGTCGAGACCAAGGCCGCGACGCTGGAGGCGGGCGTCAAGGTCAACCACCTCTCCTACATTGGGGACGCCACCGTCGGAGCCAAATCCAACATTGGCGCCGGCACCATCACCTGCAACTACGATGGCTTCAAGAAGCACAAGACGGTGATCGGGCAGGGCGCCTTCATCGGCACCAATTCCTCTCTGGTCGCGCCGGTCAAAATCGGCAACGGCGCCTATATCGGCTCCGGCTCGGTCATCACCCGCGATGTGCCCGACGACGCGATGGCGCTGGAACGCAATCAGCAGACCATCCGCGAAGGCGGTGCGGCGCGCTATCGCGAAATGAAGACGGGCGGCAAGAAACCGGAGAAATAGCCGCAGCGCTATTCGTCGTCAGCGAATTCGGAGAAGATGGCGCGCGTCAGCCGCCAGCCGCGCGGCTTGGCGCGCTTCACAGGTTCGCCTTCCGGATGCTTGATGAAGACGGGCTTGTTTTCCTTGCCGCGCTGAGGCGGCGGCCAATGAGCCAAATGCGTGCCTTCGGTCTCGCTGGCGCGCAGATAGAGCGATGACAGACCTTTGCGGTCGGACGTGGCTTTCATGGCCTTGATCTCCTGGTCGCGAATCGTTGGCCAAATTTGTTGACAACGAGTTAATGCGCGCGACTAAAGGTCAGCCATAATGACGCACGCACGAAACGAAATACACCCCGCCCATTCGCCGACCCAGAAGCCGCCGCTCGCAGACTGGTCGGGATCGCCAAGATATCTGGCGGGTGCAAGATGGTGGCATTTGCGTCGGGCTGGAACCGGGCCTCCATTCTTTCGAAGTCTCGCAGCGCCGCTTGCGTGCTCGCTCAGGCTGCCGATAATATGATCAGAGGGGTCCACTAACTGCTGTTTCCCATGACGCAGAACTCGCTCATCGCTAGTAGCAGAGGAAAAATGCCGATTGCGAGCGTCGCGGCTGTCATGGTCTTGCTGGCACTCTACGTTCCAATAGGGTTGTACCTCGAGGCGCACTTTGTCCCAATGGACAAGACGATCCTCAATCCGCCATTCGCGCGGCTGGCCGGGAACGCGTTCGCCATCTACAAGCTGCCTGCTCCCGCACCCGCTGACACGCTCGATGAGTCGCGCCGATCACATGTTGTGCTCACCGAAGACGGAAAGCTTCTGGGGCCAAGTCACAGCCCCCACAGCGACATTAATACGATCGGCCTTGGCAGATACTCGTATTGGTCAGAGGCAGGAAGGGTTCCCGTTGTCGTCTTCTCGACAAGTGACAACTCCAACCCCAACAGCAACGGTAGAGTATACCGGCTGCTCGATCCTGATGCCCCTTACGAAGCGCAGCTCAAGCACTGACACTGCGTTTGGCCAGACAACGCCGCCAACTGAAGGCAATTCCATCAACCCCGTCTGCTTTGCTGCGTCTCGTTGCGTTTCACACGAGCGCAATGCTACACAGCTTTTATGATAGGCCCTGGGAACCAGCTACCATTGCGCGAATCCGTGCTGTTTCAGGCGGAGGGGTACTTTGACGGGATCCCGTATCGCTTTGTGGACGACGTAGCCATTGAAGCGATGGTGCAGGGGAAGATCGTTCGGTTCAACGATTTTGATGGTTTCCTGAGGTGCAGGCCGACGCCGACCCGCCCTCGTCGCACGATCGCCTTGCTGGTCGCTCACGTCATATTCTGCTGCATCTCGCTCTATATCGTGGAGCAACGATATTCATATCTGGGCCTGCTCGGGAATCCGGATACGCGGGCCTTGCTTGCAGCGGTCATCAACAGTCTACCTCTGATCGGCCTCATGGGCATATTTCTGTTTGGGCGGTTTAGCTTCGGCTATTGCCTGAGCTTCTACTTCTTCACGGTTTTGCTGGGCTATTGCTGGATCGTGCCTTCCTCGATCTATGGTTATGATGGTCGTCTCGCGACGCTTTCGATTGTCGTCAGCGCCGTGGTGTTCTCCGTTCCTGCGGTTTTCTGGCGTCCCGACAGGCCGAAATTCCCCGAGATTTCGCCGGCACATTTTGAACTGTGGCTGAAGGCTATCTTGATTGTCAGCGCTGCGGTGCTCCTTGCCGGCGCGTCCTACAACTTCAAGCTGGCGAAACTCAGTGAAATTTACCGGTATCGAGATCAGATCGAGTTCCCAAAACTGCTGGGTTACGCGATCGGGATAACCACAGGCGCATTTCTGCCGTTTGCATTTACCTGTTTTGCCTTCCTGAAGCGATGGGGCTACGTGGCATTGACGGTTGTGCTGATGTTCGCCGCATTCCCAGTTACGTTGGCCAAGCTCAATCTCCTTGCACCTGTCTGGCTCGCTTTCCTCCTGCTGCTGTCACGACGCGCAGGAGCGCGCGACGCTATCATTCTCTCTCTTCTCCTGCCGATTATGATCGGGCTGTTGGGATTTGTGTTCCAGAGATCGGGACTGGCATCGAGCGACCTGATCTTCGGCACGATCAACTTCAGAATGATCGCTGTCCCGTCGATGGCGATTGATCTCTATAACGATTTCTTCTCTCGGCACCTGCTGACGTATTTCTGTCAGATATCGTTGATCAAGCCGTTCTTCAGCCAATGCCCCTATGCAGAGCCGTTGGCGCTGGTAATGGCCAAGTCCTATGATTTTGGTGCCCTGAACGCTTCTCTGTTCGCTACGGAGGGGATCGCGTCCGTCGGTCCGGTAGGTGCGCCGCTGGTCGCACTGGCGTGCGGATGCATCGTGGCGTTGGCAAACGGCGCGTCGGCGAAACTACCCTCACGGTTTGTATTGGTATCCAGCGGCGTTGTGCTGCCGGCATTCCTCAACGTGCCAATGACCACAATGCTGTTGAGCAACGGAGCCGCCATCTTGTTCTTGCTTTGGCTGCTCACACCGAGGTCGCTGCCTCCATGGGCCGGCGCAGACTTGCCGTAGTGTCGACAATGTCGGTAAGGCCAGGCTTACCTGGAATGACATCAACAAGGGCGCGCTCTTTGAGAGGCGACTGCGAGAAGCAATTGAAAAGTTTGAAAATATGTAGGATCGCAATAATTATTGAGTATCTGGTTCCTTGGGAACTTCGCTAAAAACCGAACGCTTCGTTTAGGCGACTTTTCGACGATTTGGGGGATATTGATCCGCATGTGCGGGATTGTCGGCATTCTCGGGCGCGAGCCGGTTGCAGAGCAATTGGTGGATTCGCTCAAACGTCTGGAATATCGCGGCTATGATTCCGCGGGCGTCGCCACGCTTGAAGGCAAGCATATCGAGCGCCGCCGCGCCGAGGGCAAGCTGAAGAATCTGGAGAAGCGGCTGGAGGCGGAACCGCTGAAGGGCACCACAGGCATCGGTCACACCCGCTGGGCCACCCACGGCAAACCGACCGTCAACAACGCCCATCCGCATGCGACCGAGCGCGTCGCAGTCGTTCACAACGGCATCATCGAGAATTTCCGAGAGCTGCGCGAGGAGCTCGAGAAGAAGGGAACGGTGTTCCACACCGAAACCGATACCGAGATCGTGCTGCATCTCGTCGACGATCTGCTCTCGCGCGGCAGCAAGCCTGTGGAAGCGGTGAAGCAGACGCTGGCGCGCTTGCGGGGCGCCTTCGCGCTCGGCTTCATCTTCGCCGGCGACGGCGATCTCATGATCGGCGCTCGCAATGGGCCGCCGCTGGCGATCGGCTATGGCAACGGCGAAATGTATCTCGGCTCGGACGCGATCGCGCTCGGCCCGTTCACCGATACGATCAGCTACCTCGAAGACGGCGACTGGGTCGTGCTGACCCACGACGGCGCGACGATCTTCGACAAGGACGGAGAGGCCGTCGAGCGTGACAAGATCAGGCACGCCGCTTCCACCTCGCTGGTCGACAAGGCCAATTATCGCCACTTCATGGCGAAGGAGATCCACGAGCAGCCGGAAGTGGTCGGCCATACGTTGGCGCGCTATGTCGACATGGCGACCGAGCGCGTTTCGCTGCCGGTCAAGCTGCCGTTCGACTTCAAGGACATCCAGCGCATCAATATCACGGCCTGCGGCACCGCGAGCTACGCCGGCATCGTTGCGAAATACTGGTTCGAGCGCTTTGCGCGCCTGCCGGTCGAGGTCGACGTCGCCTCCGAATTCCGTTACCGCGAAGCGCCCCTGCGCAAGGGCGATCTCGCCATCTTCATCTCGCAATCCGGCGAGACCGCGGACACGCTGGCTGCTTTGCGCTACGCCAAGGCCGAAGGCGCGCACACCATTGCCGTCGTCAACGTACCGACCTCGACGATCGCGCGCGAGAGCGAGACCGTGCTGCAAACGCTGGCAGGTCCCGAGATCGGTGTCGCCTCGACCAAGGCCTTCACCTGCCAGCTCATGGTGCTCGCCAACCTCGCGATTGCGGCCGGCAGGGCCAGAGGCGAATTGTCCGAAGCGGACGAGATCAAGCTGGTCCATGGTCTCGTCGAGATTCCGCGCTTGATGTCGGATGCGCTCACCACCGAGTCGCAGATCGAGAAGCTCGCGCACCGGATCTCGAAATCCCGCGACGTGCTTTATCTCGGCCGTGGCACCAGCTTCCCGCTGGCGCTCGAAGGCGCGCTGAAGCTGAAGGAAATCTCCTACATCCACGCCGAAGGCTATGCCGCCGGCGAACTCAAGCACGGACCGATCGCGCTGATCGACGAGACCATGCCTGTGGTCGTCATCGCGCCCTACGACCGTGTGTTCGAAAAGACCGTCTCCAACATGCAGGAGGTCGCCGCGCGCGGCGGCAATATCATTCTGATGACCGATGCCAAAGGTGCCGCGGAGGCGACGGTGGATTCGGTCGTCACCATCGTCATGCCCGACATGGCTGCGGCCTTCACGCCGATGGTCTATGCCGTTCCTGTGCAGCTGCTCGCCTATCATACCGCTGTCGTGATGGGGACCGACGTCGACCAGCCGCGCAATCTCGCCAAGTCCGTGACCGTGGAATAGGCAAGGGGGATCGGGCCGAACCGCTTCGTGATCTTCCAAAACCTGCTAGAAGACCCTAGCTTGGACGAAGCGACCGACCTGGAACCCGAATGACCGCCCGCGACGACGCGCCTGCGCCTCTTGATCCCGCCCCGGAACCGCATACCGGCCTGATGGGCCGTTTCCGCAATTATTTCCTGACCGGGTTGATCGTCACCGGTCCGATCGCGATCACCCTGTATCTGGTCTGGTGGTTCGTCACCTGGGTCGACGGTGTCGTGCGGCCATTCGTCCCGCTGGCTTACCGGCCCGAGACCTATCTTCCTTACGGCGTTCCCGGCTGGGGACTGATTGTCGCATTCTTCACGCTGACGCTGGTCGGCTTCCTCGCGGCCAACCTGATCGGCCGTACGCTGGTGGATGTCGGCGAGACCTTCCTCGGCCGGATTCCGGCCGTGCGCGCGATCTATCGCGGCTTGAAGCAGGTGTTCGAGACGCTGTTCTCGGGCAAGGGCTCGAGCTTCCGCAAAGTGGGTCTGGTCGAGTTTCCATCGCGGGGCATGTGGTCGATCGTGCTGATCTCGCAATCGCCGAATGAAGAGATCTCGCGCAGCCTGCCGGGGCAGGAGGAACACGTCTCGGTGTTTCTGCCGTGCTCGCCGAACCCGACCACCGGCTTCTTCTTCTACGTGCCCAAGAGCAAGATCATCGAGGTCGATCTCAGCGCCGAAGATGCCGCGACGCTGATCATGTCGGCCGGCGTGGTGCAGCCCGGTTCGGCGCCCGACCCGAAGAAGGCCGCCGCGCTTGCGGGCGTGGCGAATGCGGCGCGCATTGCCAACGCCTCCGCGCTCAAGCCCGAGCCTGCGAAGGCGGAGTAGGGCTATTCCCGCCCGGGATGGCCGCGGATCACGCGCGGGTCAGCATCCTCTGCTAATATTCCGGTCGAACTGAGCACAACGCTCGGAATTCGAACCGGAGTGCCCGATGTCCAAGACCATTGCGATTCTTGCTCCTGGTGCCATGGGCAGCGCGGTGGCCCGCCGTCTCAGCGAGAACGGCGCGCGCGTGCTCACGTCGCTGAAGGGACGCAGCGAGGTGACGCTGAAACGGGCGGCGGATGCGGGTATGGTCGGCGCCGAGGACGATGCGATCGCGGAGTCCGACATCATTCTCTCGATCGTGCCGCCGGGCGAGGCCGAAGCCTTGGCCGAACGGCTGGCGGCTCTGATCGTCAAGTGCGCCAAGAAGCCGGTCGTCGTGGACTGCAATGCCGTCAACGTCGACACGGTACGCCGGATCGAGGAAATCATCGGCTCGGCGCAAGCGCCGTTCGTCGACGGCGGCATCATCGGTTTTCCGCCGCAGCCCGGCGGCAAGAGCCCGGCTTTCTACGTCTCGGGCGAGCACGCCAAGAGCGTCGCGGTGTTGAAGGATTTCGGCCTCGACGTCCGCATCGTCGACGGCCCGGTCGGCGCAGCGTCCGCGCTGAAAATGTCTTATGCGGGCATCGTCAAGGGCCTCGCCGGGATCGGCTCGGCCATGGTCGTCGCAGCGACGAAGGCGGGAGCCGCAGAGGCGCTGCGCAACGAGCTCGCGCTGAGCCAGCCTTCCATCCTGGCGCGACTTGAGATCGCGCTGCCGGACATGCTTCCGAAGGCCTATCGTTGGGTCGCGGAGATGCGGGAGATCTCGGGCTTCCTCGGCCCCGATCATCCGGCGAGCCAGATCTACGAAGGCTTTGCGCGCTGGTTTGAGCACCTCGCCGAGGATGTCGAAGGCGAGGCGGCCGATGCCGAGCTGATAAAAGCATTCGCGGCTGATGCCGCGAAGGCCAAGATCTGATTAGTGGGTGTTTCGCCGTCAAAACGCCAGTCCGGCTGAACTTGTCCAGGAGCATGACGCAGGAGTTGGAATGAGAGTGCTTGTGATCGGCGCGGGCGCGCTAGGAGGCTATTACGGAGCTCGTCTGGTTCGAGCCGGCGGCGACGTGACTTTTCTGGTGCGGGCCGCGCGCGCAGAGCAATTGCGCCGGAATGGATTGCAGGTCGTGAGCCCGCATGGCGACTTTGCCGTGCAGCCGAAGATGGTGCTGGCGAACGATCTCAAGGAACCATTCGACGTCGTCCTTGTCGGGGTGAAATCCTACTCCCTCGACGATGCGATGACCCAGTTTGCCCCGGCCGTCGGTGCGAGCACGATGATCCTGCCTGTCCTCAACGGGTTGAAACATATCGACGCTCTGATTGCGCGGTTCGGCGCGGGGTGCGTCCTCGGCGGACTGGCGAATGTCAGCGCCGGGCTCGATCCGGAGGGGCGCGTCGTTCAGTTCATGGCCAATCAAACCATCGTCTTCGGCGAGATCGATGGTTCGTTGAGCGAGCGTGTGCTCGCGCTGGAGACGCTGCTCAACGTCCCCGGGATCGACGTGCGCGCCAGCGAAGCGATCATGCAGGACATGTGGGAAAAGTTCGTCCAGCTCTCGACGCTTGCCGGCATCACCTGCCTGATGCGCGCAAGCATCGGAGACATCCTGGCTGTGCCGAACGGGGAGCAATCCATCTTCCGCCTGTTCGCGGAATGCTGTGCGATTGCGACCGCCTCCGGCTTCGAGCCGCGCGCCCCGTTCATCGAGTTTGACCGGAAGCTGTTCACCACCCTGGATTCGCCGCTGAAGGCTTCGATGCTGCGCGATATCGAGCGTGGCTCGATCACGGAGGCGGAGCATATTCTGGGCGACATGGCCAATCGGGCGCGCAAGCTCGGCATTGAAACGCCGCTCTTGGACCTCGCTCGCGCGCATGTCGCCGTCTACGAGGTCGGGCGATCAAGGGTCGCGAGCTAACCCGCCCCGATCAGCGGGATCGCCTCGTCCCGTTCGTAGAGATACAGCAGGCATCGCAACGCTTCGCCGCGCTCGCCCTTCAGCTTCGGATCGTCCTTCATGATGCGCAGGGCTTCGTCACGGGCTTGCGTGATGAGCTGGCCGTGCACCTCCGGGCGCGCGATGCGATAGCCCGGCAGGCCGCTCTGCCGCACGCCCAGCACATCGCCTTCGCCGCGCAGCTTCAGGTCCTCCTCGGCGATGCGAAAGCCGTCGGTGGTCTCGCGGATCACCTTCAGCCGCGCCTTCGACATTTCGCCGAGCGGCTCGATGTAGAGCAGGATGCAGGTCGACGCCTCCGAGCCGCGCCCGATCCGGCCGCGGAGCTGGTGCAACTGGGCGAGGCCAAAGCGCTCGGCGTTCTCGATCACCATGATCGTCGCGGCCGGCACGTCGACGCCGACCTCGACCACGGTGGTTGCGACCAGGAGCCCGATCTCGTGGGCGGCGAACCGGCCCATGACGCGATCCTTCTCGGAGCCCTTCATCTGTCCGTGCACGAGCCCGACGCGGTCGCCGAAGCGTTTTTGCAGGCTCTCGAAACGCTTCGTCGCGTTGGTGAGATGCTCGGTGCCCTCGGCCTCGGATTCCTCGACCAGCGGGCAGATCCAGTAGACCAGCTTGCCTGACTCCAGTGCGCGCCCGACACCGTCCATGACTTCGCCGAGCCGGCTCATGGCAACGGCGCGGGTGTCGATCGGCTGGCGGCCGGCCGGCTTTTCGCGCAGCTCGGAGATGTCCATGTCGCCGAAATAGGTCAGCACCAGCGTGCGCGGGATCGGGGTGGCGCTCAGCACCAGCACGTCCACCGCTTCGCCCTTCGAGGTCAGCGCCAGCCGCTCACGCACCCCAAAACGGTGCTGCTCGTCGACGATGGCGAGCGCGAGGTCGTGGAAGACCACATCATCCTGGATCAGCGCGTGAGTGCCGACAAGCAGGTCGATCTCGCCGGCTTGGAGTTGCGCGAGCAACTCGCGCCGCTCCTTGCCCTTTTCCCGGCCGGTGAGGATCGCAACCCGCATGCCGGCGCGCTCGGCGAGCGGGGCGATGGTCTTGATGTGCTGGCGCGCCAGGATCTCGGTCGGGGCCATCAGCGCCGCCTGCTTGCCGACTTCGGCCACAGCGGCGGCCGCGAGCAGGGCGACCACGGTCTTGCCGGAGCCGACATCGCCCTGAAGCAGACGCAGCATCCGCACCGGTTGTTGCAGATCCCCGGCGATGGCAGCCGCCGCGCCACGCTGCGAGGGCGTGAGCGCGTAGGGCAGGGCGTCGATGATCTTGTTGCGCAAATGGCCGTCGCCGGCGTTGCGCACCCCGGCCGGTCGACGCAGCTGTGCCCGGATCAGCGCGAGCGCCAGCTGGCCGGCGAGCAGCTCGTCGAAGGCGAGGCGGGACCAGTAACGCTGGTCGGGGAGGATGTCGGTGAGTTCGACCGGCTGGTGCACGCGATGGAGCGCTTCGGCGAGAGGCGGGAAATCGCAGCGGCGCAGCACCTCCGGGCTGATCCATTCGGGCAAAGCGGGCAATTTGAGCAGCGCCTGCGCGATCGCGCGACGCAGCGAGCCGAGCGCCAGCCCCTCGGTCAGCGGATAGACCGGATCGATCCCTGAGAGTTTTGAGATCGCCTCTTCGTCCAGCACGCGGTCGGGATGCACGATCTGCGGAATGCCGTCATACATCTGGAGTGTGCCGGAGACATAGCGCTTCTCACCCACAGGCAGCAGCTTTTCGACATAGCCGGGCTTGGCGCGGAAGAACGTCAGCACGACGTCGCCGGTATCGTCGCTCGCATAGACCAGATAGGGCGCACGGGAGTTGCGCGGCGGAGGCGGCCGGTGGCGATCGACGGTGACCTCCAGCGTCACCATTGTTCCCTGGACTGCGTCGCGGATCTTCGGCCGGGCCCGGCGGTCGATCACCTGGCTCGGCAGATGCAGCAAGAGGTCCACCAGCCGCGGCGTCTCGTTTCGGCTGAGCAGATATTGCAGCAGCTTGTCCTGCTTCGGACCGACGCCGGGCAGGCTGGTCACGGGAGCGAACAGCGGATTGAGCAGGCTGGGGCGCATGGACGCGAATCTAGGATCGTTTCGGCCCGTCATGCCCGGCTTTATGCCAGGCATCCACGTCTTTTTTCGCTGGTTTTCCCGGCATCCGGCCATGTCAAATCGAGGGCTGACATGGCCGGTTCCAGTGGCTATATCAACCCGGCCCGGCACGTCCGGGCTTTCGGCGTTTGACTGGATTTGAGACATGACGGGAACAACACGATCGAGCGACGGGCTGGACGATCGCCGCAAGCGGCTTCTGTTCCGCTGCTGGCACCGCGGCACGCGCGAGATGGATTTGATCCTTGGCCGCTTCGCGGACGCCGAGATCGGCAACCTGTCCGAGGCCGAGCTGAGCGAGCTCGAGGCGCTGCTCGAGGTCAACGATCCCGATCTCTATGCCGCCCTCACTGGTGACAAGGCGCTGCCAGCCGCTGTCGCGGGTCCGCTGTTCGCCCGCATCAAGGCGTTTCCGGTTGCGGACAGCGCCGTATGAAGCAAGGCATGAAATCTCCAGCCGAGCTGCTGACGCCCGGCCGCGCGCTGACGCTTGCCAATGTCGCCGAGGGCGCCGAAGGCCTTGTCGTCTCCGATCTCGCGCGCGCCATTGCCGCGCGGCCCAAAAAGCCCGCGGTCAGCCTTGCCGTGGTCTGCCGCGACGGCGCGCGGATGCAGCAGCTCGAACGCGCGCTGCAGTTCTTCGCGCCCGATCTGCCGGTCCTGACCTTTCCGGCCTGGGACTGCCAGCCTTACGACCGCGTCTCGCCGCACGGCGGCATACTGGCGCAGCGTCTGACGACGCTGGCGCGACTCGCCGCGCTGACCGGCAGCGACAAGCCGCTGATCGTGCTGACCACGGTGAACGCGGTTGTGCAGCGCGTGCCCGCGCGCGAGCTCGTCGCGGCCCAGGCGCTTTCTGTGGCGCCGGGTAATGTCGTGCCGATGGACACCATCGTCGCCTGGCTCGAGCACAACGGCTACAACCGCTCCTCGACCGTGCGCGAGCCCGGTGAATATGCGGTGCGCGGCGGCATCCTCGATCTGTTTCCGGCCGGCCTCGAGCAGCCCGTTCGCTTCGACTTCTTCGGCGACAGCCTGGAATCGATCCGCTCCTTCGATGCCGAGACCCAGCGCACGCTGCTCGACATGCGCTCGCTCGATCTGGTGCCGATCTCGGAATTCCAGCTCGTCACCGATACGATCCGTAGATTCCGCATGGGCTATGTCGCCGAGTTCGGCGCGCCCGAGCGCGACGATGCGCTCTACGAGGCGGTCAGCGAGGGCCGCCGCCATCCCGGCATGGAGCACTGGCTGCCGCTGTTCCAGGACCGGATGGACACGCTGTTCGACTATCTGCAAGGGGCGGCCGTTGCGATCGAGCCGCAGGCCGAGGATGCCGTCCGCGAACGTTTCAAGCAGATCCAGGACTATTACGAAGCCCGCCGCGAAGCGATGGAGCATCCGGGCGGCGGCGCCATCTACAAGCCGCTGCCGCCTGACAGGCTCTATCTAACCGATGAGGAGTGGACCAAGCGCGAACGCGATATGCCGCTGATCCGGCTGACGCCGTTCTCGGTGCCGACCGACGGCACCAGTGTCATCGATGCCGGCGCCCGCAAGGGTCGCGACTTCGCACCGGAACGCAACGACACCACCGTCAACGTATTCGAATCCGTCGTCAGCCATGTCATGGCGCTACAGGCCCAGCGCAAGAAGGTCGTGATCGCGCTGTGGAGCGAAGGCTCGCGCGACCGCATGACCTCGATGCTGCGGGACCACAAGCTGGCCCATACCACCAGCGTCAATGCCTGGCGCACGGTGCAGGCGACTCCGCGCAACGAGACCATGCTCGCCGTGCTCGGCCTCGAGAGCGGCTTCGAGACCGACGAGATCGCTGTCATCAGCGAGCAGGACATTCTGGGCGACCGCCTGGTGCGGCCGCGCAAGGCGAGCCGCAAGCTCGACAATTTCATCTCGGAGGTGACGAGCCTCACCGCCGGCGACATCGTCGTTCACGTCGACCACGGTATCGGCCGTTTCATCGGCCTGCAGACGCTGGACGTCGCCGGCGCGCCGCATGACTGCCTCGAGCTGCATTATGCCGCCGATACGAAGCTGTTCCTGCCGGTCGAGAACATCGAGCTGTTGTCGCGCTACGGCTCCGATCAGACCACGGTCGAGCTGGATCGTCTCGGCGGAAGCGGCTGGCAGACCCGCAAGGCGAAGCTCAAGAACCGTATTCGCGAGATCGCCGGCGAGCTGATCAAGATCGCGGCCGCGCGCCATCTGCACGAGGCCCCCAAGCTGCCGGTGCAGCAGGGCCTCTACGACGAGTTCTGCGCGCGCTTCCCCTATGACGAGACCGAGGACCAGCTGGGGGCGATCGAATCCACCCTCAAAGACCTCGAGCTCGGCCGTCCCATGGACCGGCTGATCTGCGGCGACGTCGGCTTCGGCAAGACCGAGGTCGCGCTGCGCGCCGCGTTTGCCGTTGCGCTCGAAGGCAAGCAGGTCGCGGTCGTTGTGCCGACCACGCTCTTGGCGCGTCAGCACGCCAAGACCTTCACCGAGCGCTTCAAGGGCTTTCCGGTGAATGTGGCGCAGGCCTCGCGCCTGATCGCGACCAAGGAGCTGAACCAGGTCAAGAAAGGCATTGCCGACGGGTCTGTCGATATCGTCGTCGGCACCCACGCGCTGCTCGGCAAGGCGATCAAGTTCCGCGATCTCGGCCTCGTCATTGTCGACGAGGAGCAGCATTTCGGCGTCACCCACAAGGAGCGGCTGAAGGCGCTGCGCTCCGAGGTGCATGTGCTGACGCTGTCGGCAACCCCGATCCCGCGCACGCTGCAGCTCGCGCTCACAGGCGTTCGCGAGCTCTCGATCATCGCCTCGCCCCCGGTCGACCGCCTTGCGGTGCGCACCTTCGTCGCCCCGCACGATCCCCTGATGATCCGCGAGGCGCTGCTGCGCGAGCGCTATCGCGGCGGTCAGGCGTTCTACGTGGTGCCGCGCATCGACGATCTCGCCGAGGTCAAGGATTTCCTCGACAAGAACGTGCCGGAGATGAAGGTCGCGGTCGCGCACGGCCAGATGCCGCCTGCCGTGATCGAGGACATCATGACCGCGTTCTACGACGGCAAGTTCGACATCCTGCTGTCGACCACGATCGTGGAATCCGGTCTCGACATTCCCAATGCCAATACGCTGATCGTGCACCGGGCCGACATGTTCGGCCTCGCACAGCTCTACCAGCTGCGCGGCCGCGTCGGCCGCTCCAAGCTGCGCGCCTACGCGCTGTTCACGCTGCCGGCGCAGCAGAAGATCACTGCGCAGGCCGAGCGCCGGCTCACCGTGCTGCAATCGCTGGAGACGCTGGGTGCCGGCTTCCAGCTCGCCTCGCACGACCTCGATATCAGAGGCGCCGGCAATCTGCTGGGCGAGGAGCAGTCGGGCCACATCAAGGAAGTCGGCTTCGAGCTCTATCAATCGATGCTGGAGGAGGCGATCGTCAACCTCAAGGCCGGTGTGTCCGAGCCCGCCGCCGACCGCTGGTCACCGACCATCACCATCGGCATGCCCGTGCTCATTCCGGAGGACTATGTCGGCGATCTCTCGGTGCGGCTGTCGTTGTATCGGCGCCTGGCTGACCTCGACAGCGAAGATGAGATCGAGAATTTTGGCGCAGAGATGCGCGACCGTTTCGGCGTCCTGCCGGACGAGGTGCGCTATCTCTTCAAGGTCGCCGCAATCAAGGCGTTCTGCCGCCAGGCCAATGTCGAGAAGATCGACGCCGGACCGAAGGGTGCCGTCATCACCTTCCGCGACAATTCCTTCGCCTATCCAGACCGGCTGGTGTCGTTCATCAAGAGCCACGGCCAGGCGGCCAAGGTGCGGCCCGACATGAAGGTGGTGTTCCTGCAGGATTGGGAGACGCCGGAAGAGCGTCTCGCCGGCACCACGGAGATCATGCGGCAGCTGGCCCAGCTCGCGCAGAAAAAGAAGGCTGCGTAGGCAGCAGGGCGAGATGCCGTAGGGTGGGGAAAGCGAAGCGTGCGCACCATTCGTGCGGTCCGAGAATGGTGGTGGGCGCGGCGCAAGTGCGCCTTTGCCCACTCTACGGCACTCTCTCCACGTCATTGCGAGTAGCTCTTGCGACGAAGCAATCCAGAGTCTTTCCACGGAGAGATTCTGGATTGTTTCGCGGCGCTCGCAATGACGGTGCTTGTCGGGACGGCTCGCGAAATCTACGACGCCGCCCGTGACGCGTCCGCCGACAGCCGCGCCAGCAGCGACCGTGCCGTGTCGGACGGCGACAGCGAATCCACCGAGACGACGGGATCGCTGCGCATCTCGTGCTTGCCGTTGGACGTGTGCTTCATCACGGCCGACAGGCGGCGGGCGATCATGTGCGCCGTGCGGAAGTCGGTCTCGGCGAACACCACGATGACGGAGCCGTCCTTCTGCGCAGCGCCAAAATCCATCTGCCGCATCAGGCGGCTTAAAATACGCGCAGCATCGAGCTGGGCGCGGGGGTTGCCCGGATCGAAGGCGAACCGCGCCACCGACAGGCCGCCGCCGCGGGCAAGCGTCTCTTCGACCGCCTTGGCGAAATCGCGGGCGAAGGCTTCGACCGTGAGCAGGCCGCTGCGCGGATCGAGCCAGCCGCCGGCGTCGATCGAGCGCAGCGTGCGGCTCAGTTGCGCCTCCATCGCGCGCTGGCGAATGAGCGGTAGTGCGTTGGCTGCAACCTTCGCAGGCTCGCCCGCGATCAGCTCGAGATTGGGCAGGTCGTAGCTCTGGGTGAGCTGGTGCGCGGTGACGACCACGGGCAGGTTGCGGAAGCGGGTGTCCTCCGCCAGCACCGTGAGAAAGGCATCGGTGACGCGCGGGGTGAAGCCGTCGGAGAGGACGACGCCGTCGATGTCGCGGGTGTTGAGATGCTTTGCGGCGGCCTCGATCGAGAGCGCGCCGACGACGCCGGTGCGTTCGCCGAGCGCAACGGACAGGGCAGGGTAGGCGGAGCCCCGGCCAATCAAGAGCACGATGGCGTCACGCACCGGATCGCTCTCCGGCAGCGCGACCTTCACCTCCGGCAAGCGTCGCAGCACCGTGGCGTGCAGCGTGCGAACGCGGATCGCAGCGCGCAGGCGTGCGATCAGGCGCTCGGCGGCATTGGCACGCGTGGCGAAGGGCAGGGCGTTGTGAGGCAGCGACGCCTGCGCATCCAGCGCGACCAGCGGGAGATAGAGCGGCTGATCGGCGATCTTCTTTGCGAGCAACGCGACGTGCTGCTCGTGGCCACCGGACATGGCGGCGAGGACGGCGGCCGGCTGCACCTGCTCGACGGCCCGCACGGCGCTCGCCCAGTCGCTGTCGACGACCGGAAACAGACGGGCCTCGTCCAGCGCCGCAATGAAGGCGGGGCGCTCGGTATTGGAGACAAAAAGGATCGGGCCCGCCTGGGACATCAGGAAACTCTGATCACGCAATCGATGCTGCACAATCTAGTCCGGACCGCCTTAATGCGGCGTCAATGTTCCCTGCGAAACTGCGCCTAGACCGGTCCGGAGCGGTCGCGAAAAGCCTCGACCATCAAGGGGTTAAGCCCGAGCTCACTGAGCGCCTCGCGGGCCCTCGCATTGTCCTGGGCCCGGCCCGCCAGCCGGTGACCGGAGAGGCGGTCGGGCAGGGCCGTCAGCAGCGCACCCTGGCCGAGCCGACGCGCCCATTCCTGGAGGTCGTTGGACAGGAAGCGATAGCCGCCGACGGCCATGAGGCCCGCTGGCGGCGCGGTGATGCAGATCGCGCCGGTTGTGCGGTCGATCCGGGCAGCATAGCCGGTGTCGACATAGTCGCGCGGCGGCTGCGCCGTCAGGGTCTCGCCGACCGGCTGCGGCGGCGCATAGGCCGCGATCGGCACCATCGGGCCGCGCAGCCCGAGCGTGCCCTTCTGCGTCAGCAGGATCTCGCCCGCGATCGAGGAGCCGGACTGCTCGCGCGGGGCACCATGCGGCCCGGGCACCACCGCGACAGGCATGCCATCCTCGCCGCGGCGGACGCCGAACAGCCCGGCCTCGCCGAACAGGTAGACGTCCGTGAGCGGCGCATGCGGCGCGATCCAGGCCTCGCTCGCTGCCACCTGCTCGGGCGCGCGCCAGAGCCCGATGACGTTGCGCAAGGTCGGCATGCGCGCGGCAAGGCCGGAATCGCCGAGGCGCAGCGCGAGTTGGGCGGGCGCGATCAGCACGTCGCATTCATGCTCGTTGATCTGCTGCTCCAGCACCTCGCTCTCGAAGGGATGATGCAGCGCCAGCGTGCCGCCGCAGAGCAGCCACACCGCGAGCGAGGAGGCGAGGCCTGCGAACGACATCGGCGTGAACGCCGCCATCACCGTCGCGCCCTGCCGGATGTCGGCTTCCAGCGACATCGCAAGGCCACCGGCGATGAGGCTGAAATGCGGCCGCGGCACCGGGCGGAAACCCTCCGCCGTGACGTCGAAGGAGATCATCGCCGCCTTGCGGCCGTCCTGGATCACGGCGCGCGTCGTGCCGGGCGGACGCGCCAGCACCTCGTCGAGCGGGGCCATGCCTTCGGGCAGATCAGAACCGAAGCCGAAGACGTGGCGGATCGCGAACGCCTCGGCGGCTGCGTGCATCGCAAGGTCGGAATAGCTGACGCCGTCGACCTTGCTCATGGTCACGATGGCGCGCGCCGCGGTGCGGTTGAGCGCGGCCGCCAGTTCCGCTTGTCGCCACAGCAGCGGCAGCACTGCGACCACGAGGCCGGCACGATGGGCAGCCAGCACCGTCAGCACGAACTCGACGGTCGCGGGCAACTGGATCGCGATCACCGAATTGGCCGGCAGGCCCGATTCGACGAAATGCGCCGACAGCGCCTCGATGGCTGTGTCAGCTTCGGCGTAGGTCAGCCGCCGCGGCTGGTGGCCGGTGATGCGGGATTTGTTGAGGGGGTCGAGCAGGGCAGGCGCGTGCGGCTGCCGCATCAGCGTCCGCTGGAACAGCGTGTCGAGCGTCGGTGATACGGCTGGCTGGTTCACGGCGTCACTTCGCTGGACTGGCTTGAGGCTGACCCTTCGCCCACCAGGTCTCCGGCAGATAGCCCGAGAGCGCGGTGGCCTGTGGTCGTTCTATCCGATTCCAGCGCGCGATCCATTGCTCGGATACGTTAAACAGGGGGATTGTGTAGAAGCCGGCCATCAAGGCGCGGTCGAGCGCCCGTACCGCGGAGGCAAAGTCCGTATGATCACGGGCCTCCAGCAGGGCCTTGATCATCGCATCGACCGCTGGGTCCTTCGCGCCCATGTAGTTGCGGGTGCCCGGGTTGTCGGCGGCCGCGCTGCCCCAATAGAAATATTGCTCGTTGCCGGGCGACAGCGACTGGTCCCAGCGGTTCTGGATCATGTCGAACTCGTAGGCCAGCCGACGCTGGTCGAATTGCACGGGATCGACCGCGCGCACGCTCACATCGATGCCGGCGCGTTTGAGGTCGCGCTGGAAGGCGAGCGCGATGCGCTCCTGGTCGCGGGTCGTCACCAGCATCTCGAAGGTGAAGGGCACCTTGGTCGAGCGATTGCGCAGCACGGTCCCTTCGAGATCGTAGCCGGCGTCCGACAGGAGTTTGAGCGCCGCGCGCAGCGTGGTGCGGTCGCGCCCCGAGCCGTCGGTCACGGGCAGGCGATAGCTGCCATCCATGATGTCTGCAGGAATCTGCGCGCCAAAGGGTTTGAGCAGTTTACGCTCGCGCGCATCCGCGGGCCGCGCATAGGCCGACAGCTCGGAGCCCGCGAAATAGCCGCCGGCGCGCGAATACAGCGAGAAGAAATAGTTGCGGTTGACCAGCTCGAAATCGAACAGCAGCGTCAGCGCCTGGCGCACGCGGATGTCGGCGAAGACAGGACGTCTGGTGTTGAATACCAGGAATTCCGAGGGCCATGGCGTGCCGGGCTTGAAGGTGTCGCGGATCACCTCGCCGGTTTTGGCAGCTGGAAAATCGTAGCCGTCATGCCAGCGCAGCGGCTCGTTCTCGACGCGGAAATCATAGAGGCCGCGCTTGAAGGCTTCGAACTGGCCATTGGCCTCGCGATAATAATCGAGCCGGATCTCGTCGAAATTGAAGAGCCCGCGATTGACGGGTAAGTCGCGGCCCCAATAATCGGGATTGCGCGTCAGCGTCACGCTGGCGCCGGGCTTCACCGCCGTGACGCGGTAGGGACCCGAGGCGATGGGTCCGGTCAGCGTCGTCTCCTCGAAGCTCGCGACATCGACGGCATGCTTCGGCAGGATCGGCATCAGGCCAAGGATCAGCGGCAGCTCGCGGTCATTGGCGCCGGTGAGGTCGAAGCGGACCGTGAGTGGATCCGGCGCCTCGGCCTTGGCGACCTTAGCGTAGTACTGGCGAAGGTTGGGGCGGCCATGATCGCGCAGGAGCTGCCAGGAGAACAGCACGTCCTCGGCAGCGACCTGTTTTCCGTCGGAGAAACGGGCGCGGGGGTCGAGATGAAACGTGACGTAGCTCCGTTCGTCATCGGTCTCGACGGTCCTGGCGAGCAGGCCGTAGAGCGTGAACGGCTCGTCCTGGCCGCGCGCCAGCAAGCTCTCGACCACGTAGGCGCGGATCGGCTGCACGGCCAATCCCTTCACGATGAACGGATTGAGGCTGTCGAACGTGCCGAGAATGCCCCAGGTCAGCCGGCCGCCCTTGGGGGCATCGGGGTTGGCATAGGGCATGTGGGTGAAATCGGCCGGCAAGGTCGGCTTGCCATGCATGGCGAGCGCATGCGCCTCTTCGGCGCGCGTGCCGCTGACCGACAGCCCCAAGGGGAGAGCCAAGATCGCGAGAGCCAAGATCGCGGGGGTCAAGGCGAGACGGCAAAGGCGGACACCGGGGCCCTCGAGCAGGCGCTGGAACATGAACATTCGGACACGTTGATTCGAGGACCGGTGGTGGGCGAATCCTATCACAGGGATTTCACTGCGAGCTTGTCCGGAGACAGCCAAAGACGCTTGTCGGCATTGATCTTTTCGGCGACCGCGTTAAGAAGGCACGCAATCGCGCGGAGAGCGCCGAGCCCGTCACGTATCCGCCTCAATTGACGGGGAGAGAGCCGCGCCCAGGCGGTTTGGTTCGGCGCTTCGGAGCGGTTCGGGCACTTCCCGTTCAGAAAGGGTTTTCTGCAATGAATTTCCGTTATTTGGCCGCGTCCGTCCGGCCGCGCGGGCGCCTTCTCGCCCTGTTGACGGCGACGGCATTGGTCGTTCCGTTTGCTGCTGAGGCCCAGGGTCCGACCCCGGCCGCGCCGGCGCCAAAGGCGGCCCCGAAAGCGGCTCCGAAGGCTGCCCCCAAGGCTCCGGCACCCGCGCCGGCTCCCCAAGCCCAGCAGGCCCCGGCCCAGCCGGGCGCACCGGCCGCGCCGGGCGGCCAGCCCGCCGATCAGCAGATCCAGCTGATCTACGCGCCCTGGACCAAGTTCTGCCTCAAGGGCCAGGACGCCAATGCCAAGCAGGTCTGCTTCACCGGCAAGGACGGCCGCATCGAATCGGGCCAGCCGGTCATCGCGGCCGTGATCATCGAGCCGGAAGGCGAGCCCAAGAAGATCCTGCGCGTGACGCTGCCGCTCGGCATGCAGCTCGTCCACGGCACCCGCATCATCGTCGACAACAATCCGCCGCTGCAGAGCCCGTATGTGATCTGCTTCCAGAACGGGTGTATGTCGGATTACGAAGCAACGCCCGAGCTCATCAACAACATGAAGAAGGGCCAGAACCTCGTGGTGCAGGCGATCAACGCCAACGGCGCGCCGCTGACCCTGCCGCTGCCGCTCGCCGGCGAATTCCAGAAGGCCTATGACGGTCCGCCGACCGATCCGAAGGTGTTCGAGGAAACCCAGAAGAAGCTGCAGGAAGAGCTGCAGAAGAAGGCCGACGAGCAGCGCAAGAAGCTCGAGCAGCAGGGTACGCCTCCGGGCACACCCGCCGGGCAGAAGTAATCGGGCTCAAATCCCGGACATGGAAAAGGCGCTCGAACGAGCGCCTTTTTTGCGGGTCGCTTGATGCGGCAAAACTTGGTGAGGGGGGAGGAGAGCTCAGTTCAGCGACGGATTGCGCGGGCGGTAGCCGCCATCCTTGTTCTTGATGAAGATCTCCGCGACCTGGGAATGGCGGATCGGCTCGCCTGATTCGTCGGGCAGCAGGTTCTGCTCGGAGACATAGGCGACATACTCGGACTCCGCGTTCTCCGCGAGCAGGTGATAGAACGGCTGGTCCTTGTGGGGCCGTACCTCCTCGGGGATCGACAGCCACCACTCCTCGGTGTTGTTGAATTCCGGATCGATGTCGAAGATCACCCCCCGGAACGAGAAGATCCGGTGGCGCACGACCTGTCCGATCTGGAATTTGGCTGTCCGCGCTTTAATCATCCTCCGTCGATAGACCAGGATTGTGGCCGATGCTAGTGGCCTTATCGGGAATTACCCCGCGGCCGCGGGGCAGATAGCCGTCAGGTCTTCAGAAAATACTTCATCAATGGTCGATATCCTCAATCTGGCGCTCCCTTATTTCGGCTTGATTTTCGTCGGCTTTGCCTGCGGCAAGGTGAAATCGCTGCCGGAATCAGGCCTCGCCTGGATGAACTTCTTCCTGCTCTATGTGTCGCTGCCGGCGCTGCTGTTTGCGATCATGTCGAAGACGCCGTTTTCGGAATTGAACAACCCGCCGTTCCTGGTCGCGACCACGCTGTCGACGGTCGCCGCGTTCACCATCGCGCTCGTCGTCGGGAAGGTTCTTGGCAAGCTGACGCTACGCGAGGCGACGCTCGCGGGCCTCTCCGGCGGCTACGGCAATATCGGTTACATGGGGCCGGGGCTGGCGCTCGCGGTGCTTGGATCCAGGGCAGCGGCGCCGACGGCGCTGATCTTCTGCTGCGACAGCATCTTCCTGTTCACGATCGTGCCGCTGCTGATCGAACTGTCCGACCGGGACCATCCCTCGCTCGTGCATGCCTTCGGCGTCGTGCTGAAGCAGATCGTGCTCAACCCGCTGATCATGTCGGCGTGCTTTGGCGCAGCCGTGGCCGCACTCCATATCGAGCTGCCGGTCGCGCTCGACCGCACCATCACCTTCCTCCAGAACGCGGCGGCCCCGACCGCGCTGTTCGTGCTTGGCGTGACGGTGGCGCTGCGCCCGTTCCATCGCGTGCCCTGGGAAGTGCCTGGTGTGATCGCGGTCAAGCTGCTGATCCATCCGCTCGTCGCCATTGGCCTGATGCTGGCATTCGGTCCCTTCGCGCAGCCATGGGCCGCCACCGCCATCCTGATGGCCTCGCTGCCGCCGGCGCTGAATGTGTTCGTGATCGCCCGGCAAAACGACGCCTGGATCGAATCTGCATCCGTCGCCGTGCTGCTCGGAACGTTTGCATCGGTGATCACGCTGACCAGCGTGATGTGGGCGCTCCAGACCGGCCGGCTGTCGTTTCCGTAAGGACCGTTTCGCCGAATTACCTGCGCCAGGTCGGCGTCAGGCCTTCGCGCATCGCAAAGCGCCGGAGCGGGCCGATGGCACCAAGCAGGTGCATGCCGACGGCGCGGACCGGCTGGAGCGGCAGGAAGTCGTTGAGCAGCGAGCGGTTGGCGATGTCGATTGCAAAGGTCCGGCTCAAAATGTCCGGCCGCCGCGCCCGGTCGTAGCGTTTCAGCACCTCGTCTGCGCCGGGATCCTGGCCGGCTGCGATGGCCTCGCCGGCGAGCCGGGCGATGTCGGCGGCATCCCGCAGGCCAAGGTTGAGGCCCTGGGCGCCGATCGGGGGAACCACATGGGCGGCTTCGCCGACCAGCGCGATGCGGTCGCGGGCGAAGGATTGTGGCCGCTCGATCGCGAGCGGGAACAGGTTGCGGCCGGGCTCGACCGTCATGCGGCCGAGGATCGAATGCGACTGCTTCTCGATCGCGGCGGAGAGCTGCTCGTCGCTCAAGCCGCGAAGCCGTTCAGCTTCGGCGGGCGCGGAGACCCAGACGACGCTGGACCGGTTGCCGGGCAGGGGTACGAACACGCAGGGTCCGTGGGACGTGTGGAACTCGGTCGAGACGTTGCGGTGCGGCCTGCTATGGCCGACGTTGAAGGTCAGCGCCGTCTGCGTCAGGTCGTGCCGCGTCACCGCGATGCCGGCGGCTTCCCGGCACAGCGAGTGCCGGCCATCGGCGCCGACCACGAGCCGGGCTGCGAGGAATTGCCCGGACGCCGTGCGGATCGCGACATCATCGGCTTCGATCACGACGCTCTCGGCCTCGTCGTCGAAACGGACCAGATTAGAGAGCTCTGCCGCGCGCACTTCGAGCGCCAGCATCAGCGAGCGATTGTCGATGTTGTAGCCGAAGGCATCGAGCCCGATCTCGTGACAGGAGAACCGGACCTCCGGCGCACGGAACAGCCGGTCGGTATCGTCGACAAGGCGCATCACCTCGAGGCCGGCCGCCTTGTCCTTGCAGCGCGGCCAAACGTCGAGGCTTTCCAGGAGATCGACGGACCCCCCCAACAGCGCAGTCGTCCTGTTGTCGGCATAGGGCAGGCGCCGCGCCACCAGAGCGGTCCGCGCCCCTCGCTGCGCCAATGCGATTGCCGCCGCAAGTCCTGCCGGTCCGCCGCCGATAACGCTTGCGTCAAAGAGTGTCGATGCGTCTGTCATGGAACGACATTTGACACGCCCGGCGGCAAATTCAAGCCACCTATTTTGCCTGATTTTTATGACTGATAGCGCGGCGCAATGCCGCGCCGGCGGATGTGCAAACCGGTCCCGTTCTGGTAGCAGAAACCCATGGATACTCAGATGGACAGCCAAGAGGATTCCCTCAAGCCGAAGCCGGTGGTCCGTGCCGCGGCGTTTTCGGTGCACATCTTCACCGCCTTCGGCGCGGCGATCGCGCTGCTGGCGATGCTGGAGGCGGTGCGCGAGCACTGGGCCGCGATGTTCGGCTGGCTGGGCGTCGCCCTGATCATCGATGCGATCGACGGGCCGATCGCACGCCTGCTCGACGTCAAGAACGTGCAGCCGAACTGGTCGGGCGACGTGCTCGACCTCGTGGTCGATTTCGTCACCTACGTCTTCGTGCCGGCCTATGCGATCGTGGCGAGCGGCATGCTGCTGCCGGTGGCCGCGCCCGTGCTCGGCATCGCCATCATCGTCACCAGCGCACTCTACTTCGCCGATCTGCGCATGAAGGCGGACGACAATCATTTCCGCGGCTTTCCGGCGCTGTGGAATGCGGCTGCGTTCTATCTGTTCCTGCTGCACTGGCCGCCGCTGTCGTCGACGCTGCTGGTCGCCGCGCTGGTGGTGCTGACCTTCGTGCCGTTCCACGTGCTGCATCCGGTTCGCGTCGCGCGGCTGCGCTGGCTGACGATGTCCCTGATCGTGCTGTGGGGGCTGCTCGCCTTTTACGCGCTGGAGATGGACTTTCGCGTCGGCACCGGCGTGACGGTCGCGCTCTGTGCCATCGCGCTCTGGATCGCCTTCAGCGACGCGTTGATCCGCCTGGCGAGATCGTTCGCATGATGCATCTTCTGACCAGCCCCGAGGCCTGGGCCGCGCTGCTCACCTTGACCTCGCTCGAGATCGTGCTCGGCATCGACAACGTCATCTTCCTGTCGGTGATCGTCTCGCGCATCCCGGAGAAGCAGGCCCATCGCGCCCGCCAGATCGGGCTGGCGCTGGCGCTGGTCTTCCGGATCATCCTGCTCAGCGTGCTGGTCTGGCTGATCGGCCTGACCGCGCCGGTGTTTTCGCTGGCAGCTTACGATTTCTCCTGGCGCGATCTCATCCTGATCGGCGGCGGCCTGTTCCTGATCGCCAAGGCAACGCACGAGATCCACGCCGAGGTCGAGGCCGATGACGGAGAGGGCAAGAAGGATTCCGTCGGCAGCGCCTTCTTCTGGGTGATCGTCCAGATCGTCGTCATCGACATCGTATTCTCGCTGGACTCGATCATCACCGCGATCGGCATGGCGCAGGATCTCGAGATCATGGTCGCGGCTGTCGTGATCGCCTGCCTGATCATGTACATTTCGTCGGGGCCGGTGGCGCGATTCGTCGCTGAGCATCCCACCACCAAGATGCTGGCGCTGGCGTTTCTGGTGCTGATCGGCGTGGCGCTGGTCGCGGACGGATTCAAATTCCACATTCCGCGCGGCTACATCTATTTCGCGATTGCGTTCTCGGCGGCGGTCGAGTTCTTCAACGTGCTCGCCAGGCGCAATCGCAAGAAAGCGAAGACGCCATCCACCTAGCCGCATTGGCCGGCGTCGAGTTGACAAGGCGGGCGCGATTGTCTTCGCTCGGCCTTGAAGAAGAGGAGGTCAGGTGATGACCAAAGCCGTCCGTGTCCACAAGGTCGGAGGCCCCGAAGCCCTGGTCTATGAGAGCGTCGAGGTCCCGGCGCCCGGCCCCGGCGAGGTGCGCATCCGCCAGCATGCGGTCGGCCTGAACTTCATCGACGTCTACTACCGCACCGGGCTCTACAAGGCACCGGGACTGCCCTTCATCGCCGGCAACGAGGCCTCTGGCGAGGTCGTCGCCGTCGGGCCGGGCGTGACGCATTTCCACCCCGGCGACCGCGTGGCCTACTACCACAATCTCGGCGCCTATACCGGCGAGCGCAACATCCCCTGGGAGAAGCTGGTCAAGCTGCCCGACCACATCACGCACGAGCAGGGCGCCGTGCTGATGCTCAAGGGGCTCACCGTCTGGTATCTGCTGCACAAGACTTTCAAGGTCGAGCCGCATCATCGCGTGCTGATCCATGCCGCCGCCGGCGGGATCGGCTTGCTCGCTTGCCAATGGGCGAGGGCGCTCGGGGCGCACGTCATCGGCACGGTCGGCTCGCGCGAGAAGGCGGAGCTTGCCGAAGCCAATGGCTGCGACCACGTCATCCTCTACAACGAGGAGGACTTCGTCGCGCGCGTGAAGCAGATCAGCCGCAACGAGGGCTGCGACGTGGTCTATGACGGCGTCGGCAAGGCGACCTTCCCGGGCTCGCTGTCATGCCTGAAGCCGCGCGGCATGTTCGTGTCGTTCGGCAATGCCTCGGGCCCCGTGCCGCCGTTCTCGATCGCCGAGCTGAACAATCACGGCTCGCTGTTTGCGACCCGGCCGAAGCTCAACGACTACATCGGCACGCGCAAGGAGCTGCTGGAAGGCGCCGACACGCTGTTCTCGGCCGTCATCAACGGTAAGCTGCACGTGCCGATCAACCATGCCTACGCGCTGAAGGACGCCGCGAAGGCGCATATCGATCTCGAGAGCCGCAAGACGACCGGGGCGTCGATCTTGAAGCCGTAGGTCGTCAAAAGATGGTCATGCCCAGGCTTGTCCCGGCCATCCACGTTCTTCGTGCCCGCGCGTCAAGGCGTGGATGGCCGGGACAAGCCCGGCCATGACGGATAGCACGGCTTATGCGACTCTCCGTGCCGCGCCCGCCTTGGTCAAGATCCCCTCGAGGCAGCCGATCATCTCGGCGATCTCTGCCCTGGTGACGTTCAGCGCCGGCATGAAGCGCAGGGCGTCGAGCTGCGGCGCGTTCAGCAGCACGCCGGCCTCGAAGGCCTGCGTGACGATACCGGGCGCGATCGGCAGCTTGAGGTCGAGCGCCAGCAACAGCCCGCGTCCGCGCACGCCGCCGAGCCCGTGCCGCGCCGAGACCTTCTGCAGCTCGCTTTCGAGCAGCAGGCCGGTCTCGGCGACCTGTTTCAGGAACGCAGGTCTGCTGACCTCCTCGAGCACCGCGAGCCCCGCCGCGCACATCACCGGGTTGCCGTTGAACGTGCCGCCCTGGTCGCCGTGCTCGAAGCAGGAGGCGCGTTCGGTTGCAAGCAAGGCCGCGAGCGGCACGCCGCCGCCGATGCCCTTGCCGAGCGTCATGATGTCAGGGGCGATACCGGCGTGCTCATGGTGGAAGAGCTTTCCGGTCCGGCCCATGCCGGTCTGGATCTCGTCGAAAATGAGCAGCAGACCGTGCGCCTCCGTGAGCGCGCGCAGCTGCTGTAGGAACGCATCGCTCGCCGGCCACACGCCCGATTCGCCCTGGATCGGCTCGAGCATGACAGCAACGGTGTTTTCGTTGATCAGCTTTTCGACCGAGGTGATGTCGTTGAGCTTGGCCTTCTTGAAGCCCGATACCTTGGGCTCGAACAGCGGCTCGAACGCCTTCTTGCCCGAGGCCGACATCGTCGCCAGCGTCCTGCCGTGGAAGCCGCCTTCGAACGTGATGATCTCGAACGCGCCAGCTTTGTGCAGGCTGCCAAATTTGCGCGCGAGCTTGATCGCGCCCTCGTTGGCTTCGGCTCCCGAATTGGCAAAGAACACCTGGTCGAAGGCACTGTTCTCGACCAGCGCCTGCGCGAGCTTCAGGCTCGGCTCGTTGTAGAAAGCCGGGCTCGGCGTCAGCAGCCGCTTGGCCTGCGCGCTGAGTGCGTCCGCCACGGCTGGCGGCGAATGGCCGAGGCAGTTGACGGCCCAGCCCTGCACGAAGTCGAGATAACGCTTGCGGCTGTCGTCCCAGAGGTAGGAGCCCGCACCGCGGACGAACACGGTCTTGGGCCGTGCGGTGATGTCCATCAGCGCGTCATACGGATGCGTCGTCATGTCGAACTCCTCTGGAGGCGGGTGGAAAAAGGGGCGCAAAAGCAGAAAGGCCGCACCTTGCGGGTGCGGCCTTCTCGATAACTTCAGCTGAATTCAGTGGTTCAGCGGCGTCGTCGGACATGGCGCACCCTCTCATCGTCGCGGCAGCGACGACGGAGCATTGCGGTGCGCAGGTTGGTCCGGGCCTTGATCATGGGGCGCGTCCGTACAGCCGAAGGGCAGGGCTTGTCAAGCGGGTGTTTTGCGCGACACCCGCCGAACGTGCAATTGCTCAGGCGGAATGAGCCGCTTCCTCGGCGTCCTCGTCGCCCCAGTTCGCGTCCGCAATCGACCTGTCGATCAGCTCGCCGCGCAGCAGCTTGAACGGGGAATTCCAGTACAGCGCGATGTTGTGGAAGGGATCGGTCAGCACCTTGAACACCCAGACCAGCCCGGTCGTGACGCCGCGCGTCGCGAACAGCTGGAGCATGCGCGCCAGTCCGCCACCGATGCCGATCGCGAGCCAGACCGCGCCCACATGGCGGATGAAGTCGAAACGGTCGGCAGGGGGAGCAAAGAGACCGAACAGCGTGGGCTCGATGTAAAGCGCAACCGGCGCGCTGCCCCAGATCAGCAGCAGGATGATCTTGCGGGTCTGGTTGTAGCCGACCTTGACGGCTTCCTTGTACTCGTTGCTGACATCGTTGAGCGCGTCGTAGCCGTTTGGCTCGAAGAAGAAATGCCCGGTCTGCCGCGTCAGCATCGCGAGCCAGCCGACGAGTCCTGCCAGCGCCGGATCCCTGAACAGCAACGCGTAGCATCCCAGGAAGATCACTGCACTGACCAGGTGCAGCGTCTGATTGACGGTGCTCTGGTGATAGAAGCGGTAGTCGTCGAAGCGCTGCGTGCGCAGCATGTCCGGCAGGCGGCTCATCAAAAATCCTCGCTCGCGTTGAAAGCGCGGCGAGAGTTAGGACGAGTCCGTGACCCCAGCGTGAATGCACTATAGTGTCACATTGCGGCGTCGCAGTTGCGCAGGGCTGGAGACCAGCCGGGGCCGCGCGGGTCGCCCCGCAGTTCTGGTCCATCGCGGATCTTGTGACGGCGGCATGTCATTTGTTCGCCGCGCCAGAAACCAACGAGCCTCTAGCGCGTTTGTGATCGAAGGACGCGAATTGGTTCGAACCGGAGGCTAGCCGGGACAGACCAAAAGGGCGGGACCATCAGGATCGTTTTCAGCCTTGTCCGATACGCCATACCCGATTGACCTCGACAGCATCCGCGGCGCATTTCCGCCGGGTATCGAGGCGCCACCTTTGCTGCTGGATTTCGCCGGCTGGCTGAACGGACGTCCCTGGGGCAGCGTCGGCTGCTTCTCGCTGCAAGGCCAGTTCTCCGACCAGGCGCCGATTTTCGACGGCAGTCCCTTGCGCGACCGTTTCGCGTTGTTCATGCGCCTGCCTGACGGTTCGGCCGTCGGCGGCTGGTACGGCGCCGGTCTCGACCGCGACGATCCGCCGATCGTGGGGTTGGGCTCGGAAGGCGATTATGAGCTGCTCGCGCCGTCCCTCGACGCGCTCCTGGCGAAGCTGACATCACAGCAATTCGATGAGGCCTGGCATTCTCTGCGGCCGCACGGCGAGGTCGAGCCTCAGACGGGCGAGCTTGCGCAATGGCTTGCGCGGCGGCCGGCTGGCGAGCCTGCTACGTGCGAGGACTGTGCATCCGAGCTGCCTGACTTCCGCGGCTTCGTCGAGAAGTGGAGCCGGGATCGTGAAGAGTACTGGGCCAATCATCGCCTGATGGCCGAGCTCGGCTGGCGGCTCGCTGCGCATTTGCCCAAGGGCAAGAAGCCCTGGGACAAGACGCATTTCGAGGTCGCGATATCAGGCAAGCAATACGAGGCGCGCGTGATGTCGCGCGGGCCGCAGCCGTTCGAGGAAGCCGCCTCGATCGAATCCCTGCTGCGCGACCTGCGCGAGGAGATGCGCCGCGCGCAGCCCGAACTGGGTCTTTGGTACGTCATGAAGTTCGGCCTCTACGCCGACGGCCGCGTCATGCCGAATTTCGAATACGACGTGCGCCCGACGATCGGCGGACAGCCCGCGCTGCTCTCCGAAGCCAAGGCCGATCTCGCCCGCGCCCCGCGTCCGGAGCGCTGGGTGCCGAAATGGCTGGTGTGACTTTATGCCAATTGTCACTGCGAGCGTAGCGAAGCAATGACGGTGGGACATCAGAACCCCGCGACGCTGCCGTGCAGATCGTATTCGTCCGCGCGCTCGATCTTCGCGGTGACGATCTCGCCGACGCGCAAGGGACGGCGGCTTGTCAGATACACCGCGCCGTCGATCTCTGGCGCATCGGCCTTGGAGCGGCCCTTGGCCACGGTCGGTCCGACTTCGTCGATGATGATCTGCTGGCGCGTGCCGACCTTGCGCTTCAGCCGGCGCGCGGAGATCTTCTGCTGGCGCGCCATCAGCGCGTTGTAGCGCTCCTGCTTGACCTCTTCCGGCACGGGATTGGCGATTGCATTCGACGTTGCGCCCGCAACCGGCTCGTATTTGAAGCATCCGAGACGGTCGATCTCGGCTTCATCGAGCCAGTCGAGCAGATAGGCGAAGTCGGAGTCGGTCTCGCCGGGGAAGCCGACGATGAAGGTCGAGCGCAAAGCAAGATCGGGACATTCCTCGCGCCAGCGCTTGATGCGCGCCAGCGTCTTGTCCTGCGCCGCCGGGCGCTTCATGGCCTTCAGCACTTCGGGACTGGCATGCTGGAACGGGATGTCGAGATAGGGCAGCACCTTGCCCTCGTTCATCAGCGCGATGACCTCGTCGACATGCGGGTAGGGGTAGACATATTGCAGACGAACCCAGGCGCCGAGCTCACCGAGCTCGCGCGCGAGGTCGAGGAATTTCGCGCGGACCTGACGATCCTTCCACGGGCTCTCGGCATATTTGAGATCGACGCCGTAGGCCGAGGTGTCCTGCGAGATCACCAGCAGCTCCTTGACGCCGGCGCCGACCAGGCGCTCGGCCTCGCGCAGCACGTCATTGGCCGGACGCGAGACGAGATCGCCGCGCAGTTTCGGGATGATGCAGAAGGTGCAGCGGTTGTTGCAGCCTTCGGAGATCTTCAAATAGGCGTAATGGCGCGGCGTCAGCTTGATGCCCTGCGGCGGCACCAGGTCGAGATGCGGATTGTGGGCCGGCGGCAGCGCGCGATGCACGGCATCGAGTACGCTCTCATATTGCTGCGGGCCCGTGATGGAGAGCACGCCGGGATAGGCCTGCTCGATCGCTTCCGGTTCGGCGCCCATGCAGCCCGTCACGATCACCTTGCCGTTCTCGGCCATGGCTTCGCCGATCGCCGAAAGCGATTCCTGCTTGGCGCTGTCGAGGAAGCCGCAGGTGTTGACGATGACGATGTCGGCCCCGTCATGCTTGCGGGCGAGCTCATAGCCTTCCGCACGCAGGCGCGTAATGATGCGCTCGGAATCCACCAATGCCTTGGGACACCCGAGTGACACGAAGCTGACCTTGGGCGCAGCCGTCTGATCCATATCCAAATCTGCCTGATTGACCGGCCTGAGCTAGTCCCAATTGCCCATAATTACAACCCTTTGCAGGGCGTTCCGGCGTGCTATGGATGAATCACCTGCCGTGAGTGAGCCATGAGCGCCGACCAGTCGCCCAAAATCGTGATCGTCGACGAAAGCCCGGTCCGCGCCGCGATCCTCGAGGAGGGATTGCGGGAGGCCGGATTCACCGAGGTCGTCCATATCCGCGAGATGCAGAGCCTTCTTGCCCGTATTTATGCGGTGGATCCCGACATCATCCTGATCGATCTGGAAAACCCCAGTCGCGACGTGCTGGAAGCGATGTTCCAGGTCAGCCGTGCCGTGAAGCGGCCGATCGCCATGTTCGTCGACCAGAGCGATTCAGCCTCGATCCAGGCGTCGGTCGAGGCGGGGGTGTCCGCTTATATCGTCGACGGGCTGAAGAAGGAGCGCATCAAGCCGATCCTCGACCTCTGCGTGTCGCGGTTCAACGCCTTCGCCAAGCTCCAGGAGGAACTGGAGCGCACCAAGTCGCAGCTCGAGGATCGCAAGATCATCGAGAAGGCCAAGGGCATCCTGATGAAGGTGAAGGGCCTCACCGAGGACGAGGCCTATGTGCTGCTGCGCTCGACCGCCATGCGCGAGAAGAAGAAAATCGGCGAGATCGCCCAATCGATCATCACCGCGTCGGAGATGCTGAAATGACCGGTCCCCTCCGCATCGGGTTCATCCCGCTGGTCGATGCTGCGGCCCTGATCGTCGCCGTCGACAAGGGCTTTGCCGCCGCCGAAGGGCTCGAGGTCGAGCTGGTGCGCGAGGTCTCCTGGTCCAATGTGCGCGACAAGCTCAACATCGGCCTGTTCGACGCTGCGCATCTGCTGGCGCCGGTCGCGATCGCATCCTCGCTCGGGCTCGGCCACGTCAAGGTGCCGATTGCAGCCCCCTTCAATCTCGGCATCAACGGCAATGCGATCACAGTGTCGCCGGCGCTGCATGCCGCGCTGATGGAAGAGATCGAGGGCGACCGTTTCGATCCGCTCGCCACGGCAAAGGCGCTGGCGAAGGTCGTTGCCATCAGGCGCAAGCAAGGCGCCGAGCCGCTGACCTTCGGCATGACGTTCCCGTTCTCGACCCACAATTACCAGCTGCGGTTCTGGATGGCCGCGGCCGGCGTCGATCCCGACGAGGATGTTCGCCTCGTGGTGCTGCCGCCACCCTACATGGTGGACAGCCTCAGGAGCGGACACGTCGATGCCTTCTGCGTCGGCGCGCCCTGGAACTCGATTGCGGTCGACCTCGGCATCGGCCACATCCTGCATTTCGTGTCCGACATCCTGGAGCGCGCGGCCGAGAAGGTGCTGGCGGTGCGTCAGGTCTGGGCCGACAAGAATCCGGACGTGGTTGCGGCGTTGGTCCGCGCGGCGGTCAAGGCGGCCGAGTTCATCGAGGGCCCGGAGAACCTGACCGAGGCGGCGCAGATCCTGGCGCAGCCCGAGCGCCTTGGTGTGGATGCCGAGCTGATCCAGCGCTCGCTCACCGGGCGCCTGAAGATTTCTCCCGACGGCACGGTGCGCGAGAGCGGGCGCTATCTCCTGGTCGGTCGCGAAGGGGCGGGGCGCCCGGACCCGGTTCAGGCCGCATGGCTTTACGCGCAGATGGTGCGCTGGGGGCAGACAGCGCTGAGCGCAGAGGCCCTCAAGACCGCCATGGCTGTGTTCCGGTCTGACCTCTACGATGCCGCCCTCGGGCATGGCGGAGAAGGGCAGGCCAGCACCCCGTTCGGCGCCTTTGCCGGACCCGCATTCGATGTCAGGGACATCGCTGGTTATCTGGGCGCGTTTGAAGTCGCCCGCCGGGCTCGGTAGGTCTGCTCAAGTATTAATCACATCGATTCGAAGCTCAATCTTTGGGCCATTGCTGCCCGAAGCAGCATGAACCCCGATCCACTTCATGCATTGCACCAAACTCTAAATCGCTGATTTCAATTGGTTTTGCGGCTTTTGCTGCGTTGGCACACTCCTTGAATAGGAGAGCCCAAGCCGCCAGGCGTGGACGCCGGCGACTCCAAGTCCATGGTGGATTTCCGCAGCAACGAGGCTGATCGGATCGCTCCGGGCTCCGGCGAGGTGCTGATGCGCCTGCAACCGGCTCCCCGCGATCACCGTCCGTTTCACCCGTTGACGCCGCCTTTCGCGCGGCAAGCTGGAGCTGCGATATGGATTACGCGAAACCCTCCGATGTTGTGGCCTCGATGGTCGATGCCAGCCTGAAGAAGCTGGCGCTGGCCCCGCGCGATATCGTGATCCGCGGCGCGATATCAGGTGCGCTGCTGGGCGCGGCCACGACGCTCGCCCTGACCGGCGCGGTCACGACGGGCCAGCCCATCGTCGGCGCGCTGATCTTTCCGGTCAGTCTTGTGATGATCGTACTGCTCGGCCTCGAGCTCGTCACCGGAAGCTTTGCCATCGTTCCGCTCGCGCGCCTCGAAGGCAAGGCCAGCTGGAATGCGGTCATCGCCAACTGGTCGTGGGTCTTCCTCGCCAATCTGCTCGGCAGCATCGCCGTCGGCGCACTGATCGCGATCTCGCTCACCAACATGGGCAAGCTCGAGGTCACCGGCGTCGCCGCGAAGATCGTTGCGGTCGCCGAGGCCAAGACCATCGCCAATGCCGCAATCGGCACCGCCGGCATGGTCTCGGTGTTCGTCAAGGCGATCCTCTGCAACTGGCTGGTCTGTCTCGGCGTCGTCATGGCGATGACCTCGACCTCCACGGTCGGCAAGATCGCGGCGACCTGGCTGCCGATCTTCCTGTTCTTCGCGCTCGGCTACGAGCATGCCGTCGTCAATATGTTCGTGATCCCGACCGGGATGATGCTCGGCGCCAAGGTCAGCGTGGCCGACTGGTGGCTGTGGAATCAGATTCCCGTGACCTTGGGCAATCTCGTCGGCGGCTTCGTCTTCACCGGCCTCGCGCTCTACACGACGTACAAGCCCGCAAAGCCGGTCGCCGACGTGGCGCAGGTTGCGGTCCAGGCAGCAGAGTAGGTCCATTCAGTCCATGAAACTCGATACAGCACCCACGGCCGATTTCTCCGACGAGCAGAAGCGCTATCTCGAAGGCTTCATGTCCGGCATGCAGGTCGGGCGTGTCGGGCGCGCCTTCGCGGCCGGCGGCGCGCCTGCCGTAGGCGCTCCCGCGGAACCGTCAGGTCCGGATGCGGCGGCGATCAAGGCGCAGGACAAGCTCATTGCGGCGGGCAAGAAGCTCACCGACCAGGAGAAGTTCAAGCGCGAGATGCATCCGTTCGATGCCTATGAGCGGCTAAAGGACCAGGCGCGCAACAACGCCAATCCGACGCCAGCGGACAATTTCCGCTGGCGCTATTACGGCATCTTCTGGGTGGCGCCGGCGCAGACCTCCTACATGGCGCGCCTGCGTATTCCCAACGGCATCCTGAAGCACTGGCAGATGTCGGGCCTTGCCGACATCGCGGAAAGCTGTGGCGGCGGCTACACCCATGTCACCACCCGCGCCAACTTCCAGATCCGCGAGATCGAGCCGAAGAACGCGGTCAAGCTGATCGAAGCCGTCCAGGACATCGGCCTCTGCTCGCGCGGCGCCGGTGCCGACAACATCCGAAACGTCACCGGCACGCCGACCGCCGGCGTCGATCCGCAGGAGCTGCTCGACACGCGCCCCTATGCGCGCGAATGGCACTACCACATCCTCAACGACCGCTCGCTGTTCGGCCTGCCGCGCAAGTTCAACGTTGCCTTCGACGGCGCCGGCAAGATCGCAGCGCTTGAGGAGACCAACGACATCGCCTTCACCGCGGTCGAGGTGAGGGACGGTTTCGGCGTCGAGCCGGGTGTCTGGTTCAAGCTCGGTCTCGGCGGCATCACCGGGCACAAGGATTTTGCGAAATATTCCGGCATCGTCGTTCGCCCCGAGGACGCGACCGCGGTTGCCGATGCCATCGTGCGCGTCTTCATCGAGCATGGCGACCGCACCAACCGAAACAAGGCGCGGCTGAAATACGTGCTCGACACCATGGGCCACGACGGCTTCCTCAAGCTGGTCGAGGAGCGCCTCAAGAAGCCGTTCGCGCGTGTACCGGCCGAGGCGCTGGCGCCGCGCCCGCTGTGCGACCGCATGGCCCATATCGGCGTGCACAGGCAGAAGCAGGCCGGCCTCAACTGGGTCGGCGTCGCGCTACCGGTCGGCAAGCTCACCTGCGAGCAGATGCGTGGGCTGGCCAAGATCGCGCAGGATCTCGGCGACGGCGATGTCAGGCTGACGGTCTGGCAGAACCTCTTGATCTCGGGCGTGCGCGACGAGAACGTCGCGCTCGTCACCGCTGCGGTCGAGAAGCTCGGGCTGGCCACCGAAGTTTCGAACGTTCGGGCCGGCCTGATTGCCTGCACCGGCAATGCCGGCTGCAAGTTCGCTGCGTCCGACACCAAGCGTCATGCCGCCGCGATCGGCGACTGGTGCGACGCGCGCGTCAATCTCGACACGCCGCTCAACATCCATCTGACCGGCTGCCACCATTCCTGCGCGCAGCACTACATCTCCGACATCGGCCTGATCGCGGCCAAGGTGCCGGGTGCGAGCGAGGACGACCAGGTCGAGGGCTATCATCTCTTCACCGGCGGCGGCTTCGGCCCCGATGCCGATATCGGGCAGGAAGTGTTCCACGACGTGAGGGCCGAGGATGTGCCGAAGACGGTCGAAGGTCTGCTCAAGGCCTATCTCGCCAACCGCGCCTCGCCTGAAGAAACGTTCCTGACCTTCTCCCGTCGCCATGACGGTGAAGCCTTACGCAAACTCGCCGAAGCGGAAGTCACAGCATGACCCAGATGCCCGTCCCACCGAAGCTCGAGATCATCCCGCCGAACGCTCCCTTCAGCGAGGGACAACGGCTGTGGCTGAACGGGTTTCTCGTCGGCATGCTCGGCCTCGACGGCTCGACGCCACTGTCGCCGGCGGAGAACGGCGCCGTGCTCTCGCCGCAAGGCGACGGCGACGATGGCGAGGCGCCATGGCACGATCCGGCGATGCCGATCGCCGACCGCATGAAGCTCGCCGAGGGGCGGCCGCTCCGCCGCCGCATGATGGCGGCGATGGCGCAGCAGGATTGCGGCCAGTGCGGCTACAATTGCGCCGACTATTCGGATTCGATCGCCAACAAGAGCGAAGCGCGCTTGAACCTCTGCGCCCCCGGCGGCAAGGAGACGGCGCGGATGCTCAAGCAGCTGTTCGAGGAGATCGACAAGGCGCCGGCCGCGAAGCCTGCCGGGGGAGCAGCCGCTCCGGCCGCGAGCGCCCCGGCCGCGCCTGAGGTGAAGGCCGAACTCGGCCGCGCGCGCGAAAATCCGGCAGAGGCGACCTTCCTGTCGCGGCGTCTGCTCAACAGGCCCGGCTCGGAGAAGGAGACCTATCACGTCGAGTTCGATCTCTCCGAGAGCAAGCTCGACTACGTTGTCGGCGACAGCTTTGGCGTGTTCGCGCGCAACGACCTTGGCCTCGTCGACCAGATCATCGCGCTGCTCGGCGCTTCCCACACCACCAAAGTCAACAACAAGACGCTGCGCGAGGCGCTGGTCGAGGACGTCTCGCTGTCGCCGGCGCCGGACAAGCTGTTCGAGCTGCTCTCCTTCATCACCGGCGGCGCCCAGCGCGAAAAGGCGAGGGCACTTGCGCAGGGCGAGGATCCCGACGGCGATGCCGCGACGCTGGACGTGATGGCCGCGCTGCAGAAGTTTTCAGGCACGCGGCCGCATCCGGAAGCCTTTGTCGAGGCGCTCGAGCCGCTGCAGCCGCGGCTCTACTCGATCTCCTCGTCGCACAATGCGACGCCCGGCAAGCTGTCGCTGACGGTCGATTCCGTCCGCTACGTCATCGGCAAGCGCAAGCGCCTCGGCGTCGCCTCGACCTTCCTCGGCGAGCGCATCAACGAAGGCGACAAGCTCAAGGTCTATGTGCAGAAGGCGCACGGTTTCGGCCTGCCGCGGGATCCGAAGACGCCGATCATCATGATCGGCCCGGGCACCGGCATTGCGCCGTTCCGCGCCTTCCTGCTCGACCGCAAGGCGACCGGAGCGCAAGGCAAGAACTGGCTGTTTTTCGGCCATCAGCGCAGCGATTGCGATTTCTTCTATCGCGACGAGCTCAACGCGATGAAGACCTCGGGGCTTCTGACGCGCCTGTCGCTGGCCTGGTCGCGCGATGGCGAGAAGAAGTTCTACGTGCAGGACCGCATGCGCGAGCTCGGCCGCGAAGTGTGGACGTGGCTTGCGGAAGGCGCGCATCTCTACATCTGCGGCGATGCCAAGCGCATGGCCAAAGACGTCGAGCGGGCGCTGGTCGACATCGTCGCCCAGTTCGGCGCGCGCTCGACCGACGAGGCCGTCAGCTTCGTCGCCGACCTCAAGAAGAAGGGCCGCTTCCAGGCTGACGTCTACTAAGCCTCAGGGCGACCTCCATGAATCGCCGACGCGGCGCAACGTGCCGGTGACGGTCCTCTACTGTGCATGGGGTTGTTTTCACGTTTCGGCTGGTGGGAACTCGACCCGGTTCCATTTGCCATGAACTTGAACGAATGGGATTCTTGGAACCGGCCGGTCCGGAGAATTTTCTACTGCGAAGTGGCGCCCAATCGCGCTTTCGTCGCTATTTGCGCGATGGTCTTACAGCCGTCGCGTCCGATCGTTCATACTCAGCGCATGGTGCGTTGGAAATCGACCATCCGGGAATTGTCGGCGGAAGCCAGACTCCATCTCTATGCGCGATCGCTGTCCCGCAGAGCCAAAGCGAGCGCGCATCACCTCGGGATCTACGGCGCATGTGCGCTGATCGCCATGCTCGTGTTCGGCACGCTGTCGGCGCACTCGTTCTGATCACGCCCCGCGCTTGAACGGCGCCACCTCGATGCCCGCATCCTTCAAGGCCTGACGCAAGGTCCGCGCGATCTCGACCGCGCCCTGCGTGTCGCCGTGGATGCACACGGTGTCCGTCCGCATCTTGATCACCTTGCCGGTCACCGAAACCACTGCGCCGTCCTGCACCATGCGCACCACGCGCTCGGCGATCGCCTTGGCATCGTGCAGCACCGCGCCCGGTTTCTTGCGCGACACCAGATTGCCGTCGTCCTCATAGGCGCGATCGGCGAACACCTCATGCACCATCGGCAGGTTGGCTTCTTCGCCGGCCTTGACCAGTTTCGAGTTGGCCAGCACGACGAAGATCAGGCTGGGGTCGACCGCTTTGATGCCGGCAGCGATCGCCTTCGCGGTCATGTCGTCCTCGCAGGCGACGTTGGAGAGCGCGCCATGCGCCTTCACATGCGTCACCTTGTGGCCGGCGGCCGTCGCGATCGCCTGCAGGGCGCCGATCTGGTAGGCGACGAGGTTCTCGATCTCGGACGCCTTCAGCCCCGCGATCGGATGGCGGCCGAAGCCGTGCAGGTCGCGATATCCAGGATGCGCGCCGACGGAGACGCCGCGTGCCTTCGCAAGCTCGACCGTCCGCCGCATGATGTCGGGGTCGCCGGCATGAAAGCCGCAGGCGACGTTGACCGAGCTTGCGAGCTCAATCATGGCGGCGTCGTTGCCCATCTCCCAGGCGCCCAAACCTTCGCCGAGGTCGCAATTGAGATCGATCGTCTTCATGGTTGCTCTCCGCCTTTGGCCTCGTCCTTACGGCTCCGCCGTGACCTGCCAGGTCCCGGCATCCATGGCATTCACCGCATGCCCCGCAACGTTGGCGTCGCTGAGCACCTCGATGTTGAGCTCGACCGTGTCCGACGAGCGCAGGCGATCGGGCAAGCTTTTGATCAGCTGTGCGAACTTGCGCGCCTCATCCTGCGCCTCGGCCATGGTGACGGCCTTGAAGCGGAACGCCGTGCCCGCCGAGGTCTGGGCGAGGCGCCCGACATCGGCCGTGATCACGGTCGCGATCTTGGGATAGCCGCCCGAGGTGCCGCGGTCCATCATCAGCACGATCGGTGCGCCGTTGCCGGGCACCTGGATGCTGCCGTTGACGGTGCCGTCGGAGACGATGTTGTGGCCGTGCAGATGCTGGATCGCGGGACCTTCGAGCCGGTAGCCCATGCGGTCCGATGTCGCCGAGATCTTCCATTCGCTGCTCAGGAACAGCGCCTTGTTGGCGTCGTCGAATTCGTCGTCCTGTGGCCCCATCACGACGCGGATCGGGCCGCTCACCGGCTTCGGCAATTCGATGCGCAGTTCCGGCGCGCCGCTCGCGGCATCGACGGTGAACTCGTCGCCGGCCTGAAGCGGGCGCGGGTAGGGGCTGCCGAGACCGGCGCGGGCATTGACCGCGAGGCTGCCGAACACCGGCTCGCCCTTGATCGCGCCTTCGATGGCCAGGTACGTGAACGCACCGCCGCGGGCAAACCCCAGCGTCAGCGTCTCGCCGTCCTTCAGCGTGACGGACGTGTCCAACGCAACCGGTTTTCCGGCCACGTCGACATTGCGCGGCGCGCCTGCAATCGCAACGCGCACGGCGCCATCTCTGGCGGTGAAGGTCGCACCGAACGGGCCGATCTCGACGGCGGCTGCGGACGGATCATTGCCGACCAGCGTGTTCGCGGCCGCGAGCGCCAGCCGGTCCATGGCGCCACTGACCGTCAGGCCATAGCGTTGCGCGCCGTGGCGTCCGCCGTCCTGGACGGAGCTGGCTGGTCCAATGCTGGCGACGACGAGCCGGCTCATGCGTCGGCCCGCTCGGCGATGATCTCGCCGGCTTCGGCGGCGCGATCCAGTTCCTCGAACGTCTTGTGGTCGATGGCAAAAAACGTCACGCGATCACCCGGTTCGGTGAGGAAGGTCGGGTTACGGTGGAGCTGATAGGTGCGCACCGGCGTGCGGCCGAGCAGGTGCCAGCCGCTCGGCGCGGCCAGGCACTGGATCCCGGCCTGGATGCCGCCGATCGAGATCGTGCCTGCGGGCGTGAATAGTCGCGGGCTCTGCCGCCGCGACATGTGCAGCGATTTGTCGAGGCCGCTGAGATAGGACCAACCCGGGGTGAACCCGATCATGGCGACGCGATAGTCGCCGCCGACGTGACGGGCGACGATATCGTCGGGCGTGGTGTTCAGCGCTTTCGCGACGTCCTCGAGGTCGATGCCGTGCTCGCCGCCATAGGCGACGGGAATCCGCCAGCGCCGCGCTTTCGTGGTTGGCGGCAGGGGCTGACCAGCGATCGCAAGCAGCTTTTCGCCGAGCGCGTCAAAGCCGATCCTGCCGGGATCGTAATGCACCAGCAGCGAGCGATAGGTCGGAATCGTCTCCGAGATTCCCTCGATGGACGCTGTTGCAAGCGCCTTGTCGAGCGCGAGCACGCGCTCGTTGGCGGCGTCGTCGATCGTGCGGCTGAACTCGACCGTGACGGCGCTGTCGCCACTGGGCAGAAGGCGGGGCGGGGGGAGCGTCTCGGCCATGAGTTGTCGTAATCGGGCCTTTGGAAAAGCGCGGGCGCGGCCTTTCAGTTCCGCGTTACCCCTGCTTCGCGTAAATGCGCCCGCAAGTCCAATAAATTAATGCAAGGGCATCCGATAAAGCCTTGTTATCGTGTCGCATAACAGCCCGGCAGGGTCGCGTTCCCGTCAGGGCTTTGGCCCTTGACGCAAGGGCTGCGGCTCGCAAGATGCGCGCGTTCTTTCCTGCACCTCGGAGCTCGTTCTCGTCCATGTCGCTGTCCCCCGAAGCCCGCAAGACCCTCGCCGGCATCACCACCGCCACCATCACCACGGTCCTGCTGAAAAAGGGCCTGCGCAATGTGTGGATGCGCGGCGCACGTCCGTTGCGCCCGGGCCTGCCGCGCCTGGTGGGACCTGCCTTCACGCTGCGCTTCGTGCCGGCGCGCGAGGATCTGGCGACGCCGGAATCCTGGTCGTCACCGATCTCGACCCGCACCGCGATCGAGGCGATGCCGGAGGGCTGCATCGCCGTGGTCGACGCCATGGGCATCACCGACGCAGGTATCTTCGGCGACATCCTCTGCGCCCGCATGGTCAAGCGCGGCGTGACCGCGCTCGTCACCGATGGCGTGGTGCGTGACGTCGAGGGCGTGCTCGGCACCAACCTGCCGGTCTGGTGCGACGGCTACGCCGCGCCGCCGTCGGTTGCAGGCCTCACATTCGTCGGCTGGGGTGAGCCGATCGGTTGCGGCGGCGTTGCGGTGTTTCCGAACGACATCGTGGTCGCCGACCAGGATGGCTGCGTGCTGATTCCGCAGGCCATGCTCGATCACGTCCTCAACGAGGGCGTCGAGCAGGAGCGGATGGAAGCCTGGATCGTCAACGAGGTAAACAGCGGCACTGTGCTGCCGGGCCTCTATCCCATGAACGCCGAAACCAAGGCGCGCTACGCCGCCAGCAAGAAGTAACAGGAAACGAGGACCCCATGGACATCACGCTCGCAGGTGCGCGGCCGACCCGCCGCGCGCCCAAGGAACACTTCACCGGCACCGTGCTGCAGGATCCCATCAACATGGCGCCCGCGCCGGCGCGGCTGAACGTCTCGCGCGTCTCGTTCGAGCCCGGGGCCCGCACCAATTGGCACCATCATCCGCTCGGGCAGACGCTCTACGTCATTTCCGGCGTGGGCCGCGTCCAGACCAAGGGTGGCCCGGTCAAGGAAATCCGCCCCGGCGACACCGTCTGGATCCCGCCGGGGGAAGTGCACTGGCACGGCGCCACGCCTGGTAACAGCATGTGCCACATCGCCATGCAGGAGGCGCTCGACGGCGTGTTCTCGACGTGGCTCGAGCCGGTCACGGACGCCGAGTATTCGGCGCCGCTCGGCTGACGGCGGCCGGTTACATCCGCTCCGCCGTCCACGTGCCCGAGCACATGGCCCCGCGCCATGTGCCGGAGCCTGAGGTGCCGCTCAGCCGGCCGGATCCGACCGCGTGCTTGATGCCCGCGCCCAAGGTGACGTTGATGCTGCCGGCGTCGGCGACCTTACCGGACGCCGTCACGGCTGCGCTGCTCGAGGCGATCTGACCGTTGCTGATGCCGATCGCGACGGTTGCGCCGTTGCCGCAGGTCTCGCTCGACGACGCGATGCGCACATTCCAGGTGCCGTCGAAAGCGGAGCCGGCCGCATTCGCTTGCCCGAGGGGGAAGGCGATGGCGACGATGGTGGCGAAGAGACCTTTGCGAATTCCGTTCATGACACGCCCCTTGGGTTGACCGTGCAGGGATCGTGTCACGGGCGCGGAAGCGGCGATGTGAGCGCTGTCACGCGCGCAAAGCTCCGTGTGAGCTGGCGCACATCGCATCAATATTGCGCGCAAGCAAAGGGCCCGGCTCGCGGGCCCTTGGCGTGTCTCGCCACGTCGCGGTTGATCAGTTCACACGGGTCCAGGTCTGGCCGCCGCAGAACATGCCGCCGAAAGCGCAGCCCTGCACGAGCAGTCGGTCCGTGCCCTTCAGCGAGATCGTCGAATCGTAGGTCGAGCCGCTGTTGGGATCGAGGATGCGGCCGGACCATTTCTGGTCCCTTCCGGGCTTCATGTTGATCAGGACCTGCTCGCCGTTCTGGTTCGTCTTGCTGTCGACCGAATAGCCGCAGAGGTTGGTGCCGCATTGCTCGATGCGGACCTTGCCCTCCTTCTCCTCGGTGAGCCAAACGCCGAGCGGCGAGTTGAGATCACGCGTAGCCGCAGCGGCGGGTGGCGGCGGCGCGACGGCAGCGGCCTGAACGGGAGGGGGCGCGGGCGGAGGTGGTGCTGGCGGTGCGGCAGCCGCAGCTGGCGCCTGTGGTGACGGCGCGGCGGGAGTGGTCTGTAGTTCGACCGGAGCAGGGGGCGGGGGTGGAACGAGTGCTGCGGCGTCGGCGGGCGCAGGATTGACTGCGGTCGCGGGAGGCGGAGCCGGTGGAGCGGGGACCGGCACCGCGGCCACAGGCGCCGGGGCCGGCTCGACTGCGGCGGCCGCTGGCGGCGGAGCGGGCGCGGCCGGCGTCTGTGGATCGACCTTGGCTTGCTGCGGGGGCTGCTGGTCCGGCTTGGTGTCGTTCTTCTTGGCTTTCTTGGCCTTGCCCTGGCCGGTGTTGTCGTAGACGCCGGGGATGGACACGGTGCCACGGTCGGGATCGATCCGGATGGTGCGGCCGCCATACTCGAACGTGTACTGCGCTTGCGCGGCGGTGCTCGCCAAAAGGAATGCGGCCGTGGCCAACAGCTTCCTCATTTGCATCTCCCGAACAGGTGGTCCCGCACCGAGGGTTACGCCCCGGTCCAACCGCGAAAAGTGATCCAGATCACGGTCACGCTATGAGTCGCCCTGCGGCGGTTTCGGGTTCAATAACGCCGAACGCGGTCCGGAGTTGACGTCCCGATGCGACCGGCCGCCGCGACCGGGAGTTATTTCTCCGGACAGCGGGAATCCGCGGCCTGCTCGGCGCGAGCCAGCGCAACGTCGTTGGCCTTGTCGGTGTGGACCTCGACCGCGCCGAACAGGCAGGCCTTCTCGCCGTTGATCGCGAACACCGAGAACTCCTGGACTTCCCGCTCGTCGTCACCGACCCGGCTCCAGGTGCGGATCACGGCGGCCTTCGGCACACCCGCGCGCATGATCCACTGGACCTTGTCGCCGAACACCTTGCCGGCGCCGCGCCATTGCGCGGTCGGCTCCTGCACCTTGTCGATCGAGCGCCTGGGCGCGATCGTCAGCGAGACGACGTTGCCCTCGTCGAAGAAATGTACGACGTAGCCGGCCGGCCCGGGGCAGGTCCACGCCCCGACGAACTCCTTGGATTGGTCCTTGCACGCCGGACCTTTCGCCGGTGTGAACGGCGTCTGGCCCGATGCGGTGCCAGGCGCGGCCAGCGCGAGCGCGGCCACGAACGCGATCATCAGCCGCATGCTAGTCGAACCAGGCGGCATAGATCTTCTTGTAGCTGCCGTCCTCCATGGAGATGTGCAGCCACTGGTCGACAAAGGCCTTCAGCGCCATATCGCGCTGGAGCCAATAGGCCTTCTCGGAGAAGTCGAACGGCTTGTCGGGATGGACCGCGCAGAGCACGCCGGCATGCTGCTTCTGCTGGTAACGCGTCTCGGAGGCATCCGTCATCATCAGATCGGCATTGCCCTTGGCGATCTGGTCGAAGATCTTGGTGTTGTCGGGAAAGACCGTAATGTCGGCGTCCTTGACGTTGGCGCGCGCAAAACGCTCATTGGTGCCGCCGGGATTGACGATGACGCGGGTGCCTTTCTTGTCGATGTCGGCAAGCGTCTGGTATTTGGCCGTGTCGGCGCAGCGCGCGATCGGGGTCTTGCCCTCGCGCATGATCGGCGTCGAGAACAAGCCCTTCTTCTGCCGATCAAGGGTCACGGAGACGCCGCCCATGGCGATGTCGAACTGATCGGCCTCGAAATCCTTCATCAGCTTCGGCCAGGCGGTTGGCACGAACTCGACCTTGACGCCGAGCGCCTTGCCGAGCGCCTCCGCCATGTCGACGTCGAAGCCGGAGAACTGCTGCGTGGCTTTGTCCAGATAGGTGAAGGGCTTGTAGTCGCCGGTCATGCCGACGCGCAACGTGCCGCGCTTGATGATCTCGTCGAGGCGCGAGGGAGCCGGCTGCTGCGCGTAAGCTGAGAGGTTAGCCAGCAACGTCACGGCCAAAGCCGCCAGAATTCGAACAGTCATTCGAACGGTCATCTCTTTTCCACCCATGCCCAAGCTGTCATTGTGCAGCCCGCGAGGTCGATTTAAACCAGATGCCGGTGTCTGGCGAGGCGGAATTGAAAGGAATATTGGCGTGACGATTTCGATGTACGAGGCCTCGGTCGGCCTGTTCGTGCCTTACCTGCGCAACCTGTCCGTCCTCCTCGACAAGGGCGTTGCGTATGCCGAGACGCGCAAGTTCAATCCGGCTGTCTTGCTTGGGATGCGGCTGGCGCCGAACATGTACGATCTGGCGCAGCAGGTCGGCGAGGCCTGCCGCCACGCCACCGTTGCGCCGGCCTTGCTGGCGCAGTGTGAGCCGGTCGCGCTGCCGCCGCTGGAGCACGACATGGCCGGGCTTCAGGCGCGCATTGCGACGTCGATCGAATTCATCGAGAGTCTGCCGCGCGCCGAGATCGATGCGGCCGCGGAGCTGAAGGTCTTCTTCAGGCTGAAGAACGGGACCGAGCTGCCCTTCACCGGACGGACGCTGCTGCTCACCAACAGCGTCCCGCAGTTCTTCTTTCACCTCACGACGGCCTACGACCTGTTGCGGCACGCCGGCGTCGAGCTCGCGAAGAAGGACTTTTTGGGCAGGAAGTAAGGGCTGGGTGTTTTACCTCTCCCCGACGGGGAGAGGTGAACGGAGGCCTCTCGCGTGTGTTACGCTTCGCCCTTGCGCTCGTAGTCGGCGAGCGAGCTGCGGCCGGCGATCTCGCTGCGCAGCAGCTCGAAGCGCCGATGTGCTTCATCCTCGTGTTCGTCGACGAAGCGTACGGCGGCCTCGCTGGTCATCGGGCCGCTGACCACGGGCGCGGACTGCTCGCCGATGGTCTCGTGCACGTAATACTCGCCGTCATCGCCGCGATGGACCGTCCATTTCAGGCGGATCGCCGCCATGGGGCCGGGACCGACCTTGGAGTAGCCTTCAGCGTCGGTGTGCTCAGGCACCAGCGGCTGCTCCTCGACCACCGGATGCTCGTCGGAGGCATGATGCTCGTCTGCGACCACATGATCATCGGCAGCCGCCGTTTCCGTCTCGCGGTCGCGGACGACGAGAACGGGCTCGGGGTGCTCCAAAATGCTCGCGATGGTCGCCAGCGCGTGGTCGGTCGGGTCGATCTCTGACAAGGTCCATCCTCCAGCTCGACGCGGCCGGCAAAGTCTGTCCCACTGCCGCCGCGGCCGGGTACATTACGCGGGTTTGATTAAGGCTGAGTTGGGGCCCGATCTGCACCAAAATGGGACGCATTCTGGCTGTCCGAAGGCGGGTAGATTGGCCGCCTTCGGATTGTCCTCAGGCAAGAACGTCGGGATTGATGATGTTCTGCCTGATGGGATCGCCGTCCAGCACGCTCAGGATATTGCGCGCGGTCTGCTCGCTCATGCGGCTGACAGCCTCAACGGTCACACCGGCGACATGCGGGGCCATGATGACGTTGGGCAGCGCGAACAGCGCGTTGCTGACCGGCGGCGGCTCAACCTCGAACACGTCGATGCCGGCGCCGGCAAGCTTGCCTGAGACGAGCGCGTGGTACAGCGCGGCTTCCTTCACGATGCCGCCGCGCGCGGTGTTGATGAGATAGGATTTCGGCTTCATCCGGCCGATCCTGTCAGCGTCGAACAGGCCGATGGTCTCCGGCGTCTTCGGGCAATGGATGGTGACGAAATCGGCGTTGGGCAGGGCGGCGTCGAGGTCAGGGACCGGCTCGCAGCCGGCGGCCTTGATCTCCGCCGCAGGCTTGTAGGGATCGTAGACCTGCACGTTCATTTCCATTGCGAGGCACCGCTTGGCGGTGCGCGTGCCGATGCGGCCAAAGCCGACGATCAGCACGGTCTTGCCGTAGAGGTCGAAGGGAAGCATGCCGAGGCGCTCGGCCCATCTGCCGTCCTTGACGCAGGAATGCATCTCATTGGCGCGCTTGGCCAGCGTCAGCATCATGAAAAGCGCCTGCTCGGCCACCGAGGGCGAGTTGGCGCTGCCTGCGACCATCAGCGGCACCTTGCGGCGGGACAGGGCGGGCACGTCGACGGCGTCGTAGCCGACACCGATCCGCGTCACCACCTTCATGTCGCGGGCCGCCTCGAGTTCGGTCTCGCCGAAGGCGGTAGCGCCGAGCGCCACGCCATGAACAGGGGCATGGCTTTTCAGCAGGGCTTCGAAGTCCTTGGCGGAGATCAGGTTCGGAAACTCGATGAGCTCGATATCGTCCCGCTGGGTGAGGAGAGCGCGTGCCCCTTGCGACAAAGTTTGTGTAACGAAAATCTTCTTCTTGTTGGTCGTCATCGCTCCCCGCCTGCTCGCATTCTTCGGCCGGCGTCACAGCACGACGCCGGTCTCCTCGTTTAGCAGGTGCATATTGTTGAGGTCCATCGCCAAACGCATGGTTGCTCCGTCCTTGGCGCCGGCGTTGGGATTGACGCGGCCGCACACCGGCGTGCCGTCGAGCCCGAAATAGACCAGCGTCTCCATCCCCATCGGCTCGGTGACATCGAGCACTGTATCGAAGGTCTCGACACCGGGATCCAGATGCGCGTGCGACTCGGTGAGATGCTCGGGGCGGATGCCGAGCAGGAGCTTGTCGGTGCGCGGCAGCGCGTTGTAGCGGGCGGCGCGGGCCGGCGGCAGCGCAAAGGCAATGCGGTCGGTCAGGCGGACCTGCAGCGTGCCGGCGGCATCCTCGAGCCGGCACGGAATGAAGTTCATCGCGGGCGACCCGATGAAGCCCGCGACAAAGCGCGTCGCCGGCTTGTGATAGAGCTCGTTCGGCGTGCCGATCTGCTCGATGCGGCCCTTGTTCATGACCACGACGCGATCGGCCAGCGTCATCGCCTCGACCTGGTCGTGGGTGACGTAGACGGTCGTGGTGCGCACCTTCTGGTGCACTTTCTTGATCTCGATCCGCATCTGCACGCGCAGCTTGGCGTCGAGATTGGACAGCGGTTCGTCAAACAGGAAGACCTTCGGGTTGCGCACGATCGCGCGTCCCATCGCCACGCGCTGGCGCTGCCCGCCGGAGAGCTGCTTCGGCTTGCGATCGATCAGATCGGTGATGTCGAGCAGGCGCGCCGCTTCGGTCACCCGCGCCTTGATCTCGGCCTTGGGATAGTGCTTCAGCCGCAGCCCGAACGACATGTTCTCGGCGACCGTCATGTGCGGATACAGCGCGTAGTTCTGGAACACCATCGCGATGTCGCGGTCCTTCGGCGGCACGTCGTTGACGACGTCGCCGCCGATCATGATGTCGCCGTCGCTGATGTCCTCGAGGCCGGCGATCATGCGGAGCGTGGTCGACTTGCCGCAGCCGGAGGGGCCGACCAGGACGATGAATTCATGGTCGGCGATATCAAGGTCGATGCCGCGCACCGCTTCGACATCGTCATACCGCTTGATCACCTTGCGCAGAGAAACGTCCGCCATTGAACTTGAACCTCTCGATTTCAACCCTTCGTCGCGCCGGCGGTCAGGCCGGCAATGTAGTAGTCCATCAGGAAGGCGTAGATGATCAGCGGTGGCGCCGCGCCGAGCAGCGCGCCGGTCATGATCTGGCCCCAGTTGAAGACATCGCCCTTGATCAGTGTCGTGGTGATGCCGACCGGCAGCACGAGCTGGTCGATCGATGTCGTGAACACCAGGGGATAGAGGAACTGGGCCCACGAGACGGTGAAGGCGAAGATTGTCGCGGCGATCAGCCCGGGCAGCGCGACGGGGATGAATATCCGCAGCAAGGTCTGCAGCCAGGACGCGCCGTCGATGATCGCGGCCTCGTCGAGCTCCTTCGGGATCGATGCGAAATAACCGATCATGATCCAGGTGCAGAACGGCACAGTCAGCGTCGGATAGATGAACACCAGCACATACCAGCGGTTCAGCAGCGTGATGCCGGTCAGGTCCTGCATGACGCCGAGCATCTTGAACAGTGGAATGAACAGAAGGCTGTCCGGGATCAGATAGGTGAGGAAGACGCCGGTGGCGAGCGTCGCCGAGCCCCAGAACTTCATCCGCGCCAGCGCGAACGCCGCGGGGATGCTGATGATCATCGTGACGATCACCACCGCGATGGAGATGATCGACGAGTTCCAGAAGAAGCGCAGGAACTGGTTCGAGCTCAGGAGCTCGACATAGTTCGACAGGGTGGGATGAAACACCCACCACGGATTGGTCGCCGCCGAAATCTCCGCGCTGCTCTTCAGCGAGGTGATCAGCATGTAGACCGGCGGTGTCAGGAAGAAGATCGCAAACAGCACCAGGAAGAAATAGGACCAGCGCAGCGCCCAGGCGCGGTCGCGGCTCATGCTGCCGAGCTTGCGGGTAGGCCCGGCCTTGTCGATTGCCATCGTGCTCATCAGGCTTCGTTCCCGCGTTTGGAGACATCGCGCAGGATGAAGATCGCTGCGACGGCGAGGATCGGCACCATGAACAGCGAGACGCAGGCGCCGAGGGGGATGTCGCTGCTCTGGATGCCGACCTGGAATGCCCAGGTCGCGAACAGATGCGTCGTATCCAGTGGGCCACCGGAGGTCAGAATGCGCACGATGTCGAAATTGGCGAAGGTCACGATCAGCGAGAACAGCGTCGTGATGGCGATGATGTTGCGCATCATCGGCAGCGTGACGTACCAGATCTTCTGCCACCAATTGGCGCCGTCGATCGCCGCAGCCTCATAGAGCTGGTCGGGCACGGATTTCAGCGCGGCGAGATACATGATCAGGAAGAACGGCGCGCCGTACCAGACGTTGACGAGGATGACGGAGAAGCGCGCCCAGAAGGTTTCGCCGAGCCAGGGGATCGGGCCGACACCGAAGAAGGAGAGGGTGTAGTTGAAGGCGCTGTAGGAGGGGTCGAACAGCCAAAGCCAGGCCAGCGTGCTCATCGCCGGCGGAATCACCCAGGGCACCAGCAGCATGCCGCGCCATTTGCGCTGCTTCCTGCCGGGAATGTTGTGGACGAAATGCGCGACGATGAAGCCGATCAACGCCTTGAAGATCACGGCGGTTATGGCGAAGATGCAGGACTGCTTCACCACCATCCAGAACGTCTCGCGCTTGAACAGGAAGGTGAAGTTGCCGAGGCCCACGAATTTCGTCATGGCCTTGTTCAATGTCGCCAGATAGAGCGAATAAAAGGCGGGATAGAGCACGAGCAACACGATCAGCAGGATCAGCGGCAGCGTCAGGAAAAACGCGACCGTCGATTTGCGCCCGAGCGCATTGCGCAGGCTCGATCCCTTCCGCGCGCCCGTCGCACGGGCGACGCGACCTCGCTCAACGACGACATCGGCCATATCAGCTTCCTTGGATCATTCCTGGTCAACGGTCGAACGGCGGAGCCGGTCCTTCAGAATCGGCTTCGCCGTCATGAGGAGGAGAGTGCAGCGGTTGGGGCGGGCCTGCGCGGGTCGCGCAAGCCACGCTCGTTCGCCGTTCAGCTCCGCATGAAGCCTTCGCACTCGCCCTCGGCCCAGGCGAGCGCCTGTTCCAGGGTTTCACCGCGGGCAAATCGCAATCCCATCTTGGTCAGCGTTGCCTGGAAGTAGATCTGCTGTGCGATCTTCGGCGGCGCCGGTGATGCTGCGATCGACAGCGTCTGCTGGTGGTAGGGGTCCGGATAGTGGAAGAGCGTCCCCTTCGGCGGGCCTTCCTCGGCCCACGTCTTCAGCTTCGTCAGGTTCGCATAGGCCGGCAGGTCATAGCCGCCGCTCACCGAGACGAACTTCTCGATCGCTGCCGGCGAGGACAAATGAACCAGCAGGCTCTTGGCCGCTTCCTTGTTCTTGCCGAAGCTCCAGACGCCCCAGAAGTACGGCAGGAAAGGCGCGAAACGTCCCTTCGGGCCGGCCGGGAAGCCGTGGGTCCAGCACTGCTCCGCCACCTGCGGTGCATCGCGCTTGGCGACGGCCCAGGCGCTCGGCGGGTTCATGATCAGCGCGCCGCGCCCGGAGATCAGCCATTTGTTGTTCGAGGCGTCGTCCCAGGACGGCGCGTCGGCGGGCAGGAACGCGATCAGCTTCTTGTAGTACTCCATGGCCTGGCGGACCTGGTCGGTCTTGACCGTGATGTCGCCCTTGGCATTGACGAGCTCGGCGCCGAACGCCTGGAAGATCGCGCCGGCGGTATCGACGCTGTCGGTGGTTTCGCCGAGGCCGATGCCGAAGGGGAAGCCGCCCTTCTGGCAGGCTTCCGCAGCCTTGAGGAAGGTATCCATGGTCCAGTTGTCAGCCTTGGGCGGGCCGCCGGCCGGATACATTTCCTGCACGTCGATATTGGCGTACTTCTTCATCAGGTCGATGCGCGAGCAGGGGCCTTTGATCTGGCTGCCCGGCGTGGCGGGCACCGCGAGCCATTTGCCGCCCGATTGCGCGAGATATTTAACGGTGCCGTTCACCTCGCCATTCTGCTTGATGAGCGGCTCCATCACGTCGTTGAGCGGCTCGAGATTCTCCGAATAGGCATGCGGCCACCAGCTCGGCATCTGAAGAATGTCGTGACCGGACTTGGCCTGCGCTTCGGCCGCCGCCGTCAATTCGATCTTCTTGTTGTTGCTGGTGATGTAGTCGATGGAAACCTCGACCTTCTCCTTCGCCGCCCATTCGTTGACGAGATCGGTCGAAGCCTGGTTGGCGCCTGGCACCCAATGGTCCCAGAAGCCGATCGAGAGTTTGCCGGCGGCGTAAGCGCCCCGGACATAGGGCGCCGTGATCAGCGCCGCGGAGGACATTGCAGTGGCAGCCACAAATTGACGTCGCGTCAGTCTCTTGCGTGACATCTCGTTTCCTCGCCTTGGTGTGTTTTATTGTTCTGTCGTTTCCTCTGACTCTTCCGAGTCTCTCATTTCGTTGTTGGAGTTTCTTATTGGCGCCATCCGCAAGTCACGGAGAGACGCGGGAAGAATTGGTAGCGCGATCAGATCATGATTGATTGCGTCTGTCGAGAAAGCCGGACGCTCCGCGCTCTAGTACTAACGTTGTGTCCGGCAAGGCCGCGGCACGCGTCGACCGCCCGCCACCGCCGCTTTTTGCGACGCACACATCGGGTGAATCGTGCGCTAGAGGTCGGTGCGCAATTACGCCGCAGTTCCTGATAAGCCTGCATAACAGCGTCGGGGCCAAGATCTTTCAAGGAATGGTCTTCCAGACGGGGACAGAGATTGTCCGCGCCTAGACCTCCGCGTGGCGAAAACGGTAGAGTTGCAACCGGCAGGAGGCCTGCCGCTTCATAAGGAGCAGGCAAATCGACATGGAGACCCAAATGATCAACCCGGCGCCGCCTGCGCGGCTTGGCCTGCGACGATGGCTCGCGCTCGGTTCCGTCCTGACCTTGCTGATCGGTGCGGCTGCCGTTGCCAATGCACAAGGTTTGGTCAAGGGCGTCCAGGACGGGGCCGCAGCCGGCAACAAGGCGGCAGGTCCCGTTGGGGGCGTCCTCGGCGGCGCCATTGGCGGCGTGGTCGGCGTCTTCACCGGCGTGCTCGGCGTCAACAATAATAACGGCAATCAGGCGCCGGCTCCGAAGGATGCGAACAAGGACGCGTCCAAGGACTCCAAGCAGCCCGGCGCCAAGGACAAGGATGCCAAGAGCGCGAAAGGCGGCAAGGCTGGCAAGGCGACCAAGGAAGCCAAGAACGCTCCGCAGGACAACAAGGACAACAAGGACGTCACGGTCCTGACCCAGACCGGCGCGCCCCAGCTGACCGCTGAGCAGATCGTCGCCAACAGCGATTCCTATATCGAACGCATCAAGACCGAGCTCAACTTGACGCCGGAGCAGGAGAAGCACTGGTTCGGCTTCTCCAGCGCGATGCACTACCTCGGGCATAACGGCGCGGAGCGGCTCAACCTGCGCATTGCGCGCGCCAAGCGCGATCCCCCCGACGACATCATCGAGCAGATGCGCAACGAGGCGCAGTTCCTGATCGATCGCGCCGCAGACCAGCGCAATGTCGCCGATGCCGCCGAACCGTTGTATTCGAGCCTCGACGACAAGCAGAAGGAGGTGTTCATCCAGGAGATGGTTCGCCTCAGCCATGAGCGCGGCCTGGATTGATCAAGTTGGATCGGATTGTGCGCGCTGAAATTAACGGCGCCTGCCACGAATTCGTGAATGCTTTCTGCAATCGGGTATGCTTAGCTTCGCAAGGTGGCTGCGAGGTTGAAATGGCGGACGGACTCTCCGTTTTCCTGGTCGAAGACGAGGCGTTGATCCGGATGATGATCGCCGAGATGGTGGAGGAGCTGGGCCACCATGTCGTTGCAGAAGCGGACAATGTGCGCGATGCGAGTGCCTTCGCGATGACGGCGCAGTACGATTTCGCGATCCTCGACATCAATCTGATGGGTGTTTACGTCGATCCCGTCGCCGATCTGATCGAGCGACGCGGCAAGCCGTTCCTTTTCGCGACCGGCTACGGGCCGGAATTGCTGCCGTCCTTGCTCCGTCGCCGGCCGATCCTGCGCAAGCCGATCGCGCTCGACCAGCTCAAGACCATGATCGACTCGCTGTTTCCCGATGCGGCCGCCAAGGTGCCGCACTGACATCAACGAAAATGGCCGCCCGAAAAGGGGCGGCCATTTGGGACGAAAGATCGGTCCGTGTCTTACATCAGGCCGGCGCTGAGATCGATGCCGTGCGCCATCAGGCTGATCGAGGCGAGAAGCCCCATGCTGCAGAAGATGACAATGGCTTTGAAAGAATAGTCGCCCGACTTGGTGCTGACGGCCGCCGGCATTTCGGCGAGCGAAATCGTGCTCATGTTCATTCCCCCCTTTGTGTTGATCCTGAATTGCATCAGGTGAGGGGAACTCTTAGTGCAAAAAGTTTGACACAGGATTGCCAGGGATCCTTAACGGAACCGCAATCGTAGCCGATTGGCGGCGCCGAGCGAGAGACTCTGCAAGTCTTAGTTGCGGCCGGCTCGCAGCACCGTCGCGATGGTGTGGGCGGTCATGGCCGCGCGGTCCGAGGCACGCTGGGCAGCCAGCCGGTCCCGGGCCTTTTCCTCGATCAAGAGCTCGATCAGCGCCATGCGCTTGTCGTCGTCGTCCGCCTCGGTCAATAGCCGGTGATAGCGATGATAATCGAAGCCCACATCCTGCTTACGCATGTCACGCCCCCGTACTCACGCCACACACGCGCGAATTGTTTCCCATTGCAGGCCGGCGGGCAAGCGCGATTGTTCATGGAACCGCGGATTGGCCGCGATCACTGTGAATTCGCCGGCCGGGTGCTGCGAGGGGCGGAAGGCGCTCAATCCGCAATGTGGTCGGCAAACATCTTCAGGCCGACGAAGCTCGCGTCCGGCTTGGTGACGAGACGCGTCGGAATGTTGCGCAGATAATCCTGGAAGCGTCCCTTGGCCTCGAACCGCGCGCGAAACGCGGAGGCGGCGAGGAATTCCGGAAAGCGCGGCACGATCCCGCCGGCGATGTAGACGCCGCCTCTGGCACCGAAGGTTACTGCGAGATTGCCGGCGACCGAGCCGAGGATGGCGCAAAACATCTCCAGCGTCGCGCGGCTGAGTTCGCAACTCCCGTCCAGCGCCGCCTTGGTGATACCCGCCGCATCGCGTTGCGGCACCTGGGCTTCATCGACTTCGGCCAGCGCTTCGTAGAGCGATTGCAGCCCGGAGCCGGAGAGGGCGCCGCGCTCGATGGAGACGTGGCCGAAGCGCCGGCGCATCGATGCGATCACGCGCTCCTCGCGTTCGTTCTCCGCCGGAAGGGTCGCGTGACCGGCCTCCGTGACGACGGCGAGCCGGGAGCCATGGCGCTCGACCAGGCAGGAGACGCCAAAACCGGTCCCCGGCCCGACGACGAGCAGCGGTTCTCCTTGCATGCCGTCCTGGCCGCCGAGCGGGATCAGGTCGGCCGGCTGCAAGGCGGGCAGGGACCAGGCCACCACCTCGAAATCATTTAGCACGTGGACGCTGTCGAAGCCGAGCGCCGGCTGAAGCTCGTTCCCGTCGATCACCCATGGGCTGTTGGTCATGACGCAGCGGTTGTTGGTGACGGGACCAGCCACAGCCAGCACGGCCCGCACCGGCTTCTCGCTGTCGGCCCGCCGCAGCACGTCGGCGATGGCTTCTCGGACCGTCGGATGATCGGCGACCTTGACATAGTCGATGCGCCCGATCTGCTCGCCATTGCTCAGGGCGAACCGCGCATTGGTGCCGCCGATATCGGCGAGAAGAATGTTTCCTGTCTTGCCGATATTCATGACCAATGGGTCACCGTGGCCACGCAGTCACGGGAACCCTTATCCTCCACTCCTTCGCCCCGATCCGTACGATACGGGCATCGGAGAATCCGTCCTTGGGTGCGGCTAGTCAACACGGACCAGTCCAAAGCGTTGCATGGAGGGATTGGCCGGCCTGGATCGCGGGCGGTTGCGAAGCGGCGCCGGAAGATCGACACTGGCAAGAGCGGCCTGCCGCGGGTGCGCCGCGCGGATGACATGGACCCTGCAATGAAGATATCCGACCGCGACGTGCTGCTGGTGATCGACGTGCAGAACGATTTTTGCACAGGTGGGGCGCTTGCCGTTCCCGGCGGCGAGAAGGTCGTCCCCGCGATCAACCGGATCGCCCAAAAATTCGCCAATGTGGTGCTGACGCAGGACTGGCATCCGGGCGACCACGTCTCATTCGCGTCGAACCATGCGGGCAAGCAGCCGTTCCAGACCATCGAGCTCGGTTACGGCACCCAGGTGCTCTGGCCGACCCATTGCGTCCAGGGCACGGCCGGGGCCGAATTCCATAGGGATCTGGACGTCAGGCGGGCGAGCCTTGTGGTGCGCAAAGGGTTTCGTCGCGGCATCGATTCCTATTCGGCGCTGTTCGAGAATGACAAGAGAACGCCGACAGGCCTGCTGGGTTATCTGCGCGAACGCGAATTGAACACCGTTTTCGTCGCCGGCCTCGCGCTCGATTTTTGCGTCCGCTTTTCCGCGGAGGATGCGCGCAAGGCGGGCTTCGAGGTTGCCGTGATCGAGGACGCCTGTCGTGGGATCGATCTCGACGGCTCGGTCGCGGCGACCCATCGCAGCTTCAGGGAGCTCGACATTTCCGCCGTCAGCCTGGAGGCATTCCTATGAGGATGATGCGGTCATGATGGCGGAGAAGACCGGAAAGCCGCCAGGTGAAAAGGGGCATGCGCCCGAGGCCCCCTTGTTGTGGCCGTTTGCAGCGGCACGGCTTGCCATGGACGCCTGCTTCTGGTGGCTGGAACGCGGCTCCAAAGAGCAGGGCGAGGGCGAGCTCCCCTGGACCACGCCCGCCAGCGTAGCCCTCGAGCTGGCCACCATGCGTCTGCGCGATTGCTCGCGGGCGCGAACCGGCCAGCCGGCGCTGGTCTGCGCGCCCTATGCGCTGCATCGGGCCCAGATCGCCGATTTCGCACCCGGCCACAGCGTGGTGCAGTCGCTGCAACGTGGCGGCATCGACCGGATCTATCTCACGGATTGGCGCTCGGCCTCGCCCGAGATGCGTCATCTCTCGATCGACAGCTATCTCGGCGATCTCAATGTCGCCGTCGACGAGATCGGCGCTCCCGTCGATCTGGTCGGCCTGTGCCAGGGCGGCTGGCTGTCACTGCTGTATGCGGCGCGGTTTCCGGCCAAGGTGCGGCGGCTGGTTCTGGTCGGGGCACCCGTCGATCTCTCGGTCGAGTCGCGGCTGTCGCAACTTGCCCGCAGCGCGCCCGAGATGGTCTACGATCAGCTCGTCGCGCGCGGCGGCGGCAATGTCAGCGGCGACGAGATGCTGCATGTCTGGTCGAAGGCGCCTGACCGCGATGACATCGCCGTGGCGCTGCAGAGAGACCTGTCGGACGAGGAGGGCGCGGCCCTGCTCGCGCGATTCGACCGCTGGAACGCCGAGACGCTCAATCTGCCCGGCACCTACTATCTCCAGATCGTCAACTGGATCTTCCGGGAGAACCGCATCGCCTCCGGCAATTTCACGGCGCTCGGCCGCGTGATCGACCTGAAAGATGTCAAGGCGCCGGTCTTCCTGCTGGCCGGGCTCGACGACGACGTCGTGCCGGCCACGCAGGCGCTTGCGACGGCCAGCCTTCTCGGCACGCCGTCGGCCCTCGTTGCCGCGGCATCCGAACCCAGCAACCATCTCGGCTTGTTCATGGGTGCGAGGACGCACGCCCACGCATGGCCCCGGATCGCCGAATGGCTGCGCGACGACCAGCCCAGCGTGCTGGCGCGCAGCGCCTGAGGTCGAAAGGACCGGCGAGGCTGCAAATCCGTTATGCATGATCGCGGATGGCCTGCACGTGGCCATGGCGATGGGCTAAATAGAGTCCGGAGCCGGCAGCTCCAACAGAATTTAAGGGTCCTCTGCTCGATGAGTTTCCACTCGATCTACGCCCACGGATTTGCGCGCGTCGCGGCCTGCGTCACCACGTCTCATGTGGCCGATCCTACTGCCAATGCGAAGGCCGTTCTGGCGGCGGCGGGCGCCTGCCATGACCAGGCGGTGGCGGTTGCCGTATTTCCGGAGCTGTGCCTGTCCGGCTACGCGATCGAGGATCTGGTGAAGCAGGACCCGCTGCTCGACGCGGTCGAGCGGGCCCTTGTCACGATCACTGAGGCCTCCGCGGCGCTCATGACCGTCCTGATCGTCGGCGCGCCGCTGCGCTTCGGCGTCAGGATCTACAATTGTGCCGTCGTCATCCATCGCGGCAACGTGCTCGGCGTCGTGCCCAAGAGCTATCTGCCGACCTATCGTGAATTCTACGAAGGACGCCATTTCGCCTCAGGCGCCGGCATTGCGGGCGAGGCCATCCGCATCGGCAAGTTCAACGCGCCGTTCGGGACCGACTTGCTGTTCGCAGCCGACGACGTCCCTGGCCTGACCATTGGCGTCGAGATCTGCGAGGACATGTGGATCCCTGTGACGCCGGCCTCGGAGCTCGCGCTCGCCGGCGCCACTGTGCTGATCAACCTGTCGGGCAGTCCGATCACGATCGGCCGGGCGCGCTCGCGTGCGCTGCTGTGCCAGTCGAGCTCGGCGCGCTGCCTCGCGGCCTATGTCTATTCGGCTGCCGGCGCGGGCGAATCCACCACCGATCTCGCCTGGGACGGCCAGACCTCGATCTATGAGAACGGCGTGCTCCTCGCCGAGGGCGAGCGGTTCCGCCAGGGCGGTCAGGTCACCTATGCCGACGTCGATCTCGACCTGCTCCGGCAGGAGCGCGCCCTGATGGGCACGTTCGACGACAATCGCCGGCAGCGCGAAGGCAATTTCCGCAAGATCAGCTTCGCGCTGAAGCCGCCGGCCACCGACATCGGTTTCCTGCGCAAGATCGAGCGCTTTCCGTTCGTGCCGAGCGATGAAAGCCTGCTCGAGCAGGATTGCTACGAAGCCTACAACATCCAGGTCGCCGGCCTCGTGCAGCGCATGCGCGCGACCGGCACCAAGCGTGTCGTGATCGGCGTCTCCGGCGGCCTCGATTCCACCCACGCGCTGATCGTCGCCGCCAAGGCCGTCGATCTGCTCGGCCTGCCGCGCGAGAACATCCTTGCCTACACCATGCCGGGCTTTGCCACCGGCAGCGAGAGCAAGACCAACGCGCTCGCGCTGATGAAGGCGCTCAAGACGACCGGTCAGGAGCTCGACATCCGCACCACCGCGACGCAGATGCTGAAGGACATCGGCCATCCCTTCGGCACGGGCGAGAAGGTCTACGACGTCACCTTCGAGAACGTGCAGGCGGGCCTGCGCACGGACTATCTGTTTCGGCTGGCCAATCATCATGGCGGCATCGTCATCGGCACCGGCGATCTCTCCGAGCTCGCGCTCGGCTGGTGCACCTACGGCGTGGGCGACCAGATGGCGCACTACAATGTCAATGCGGGCGTGCCGAAGACGCTGATCCAGCACCTGATCCGCTGGGTGATCGCCTCAAAGCAGTTCAGCGGCGACGTGAACGGGACGCTGGCCTCGATCCTGTCGGCGGAGATCTCGCCGGAGCTGGTTCCGGCCGAGCCGGGCGAGAAGCCGCAGAGCACGGAGGCCTCGGTCGGGCCCTATGAGCTGCAGGACTTCAATCTGTTCTACACGCTGCGCTTCGGCTTAAGGCCGTCCAAGATCGCCTTCATGGCGCTGCATGCCTGGAAGGACATCGCCAGCGGTGAATGGCCGCCGGCGTTCCCGGCGGACAAGCGCAAGGCATATAATCTGGCCGAGATCCGCCGCTGGCTCGAGGTGTTCCTGCGTCGCTTCTTCGCCTTCAGCCAGTTCAAGCGCTCGGCGATGCCGAACGGACCGAAGGTCTCCGCCGGCGGCTCGCTCTCGCCGCGCGGCGACTGGCGTGCGCCGTCGGACTCCAGCGCGGCGGCCTGGCTCGAGGATCTCGAGCGGAACGTGCCGGGCTGATGGTATGGGCGATCGCGATTGTCGGGAGATGATCTGATGTCCGGCGGGGGCGGGTCGGAAGCTGGCGAAGAGACGGAGGTCGTCAACGGCCTCTACATCTTCGACATCGAGATGCGTGACGGCAAGCGCGGACAGGCGCGCGGCGTGGTCGTGCTCTGCGACGGGCGCATCATGGGCGGCGACAGCTATTTCTACTACACCGGCAGCTACACGTTCCGGAACGGCAAGTGGCGCGGCGACATGATCGTCAATCAGCATACCGAAGCCGTCGGTAAGACGCTGGCCTTTGGCGGCAGGGAGGTCACCTGCGGCTTCTCGGGTGACTACTCGGCGGGGGGCGCCGAGGTCGACGGCATGGCGCTTGTCGGCAAGACCAGCGTGACCTTCACCGCGAAGCTGACGCTGAAGGACGCAATGTAAGCGCAACCTGAACTTCTCATGAACGGATAGCGGCGTTCCTACTCAGGAACATTCGCTGCAACAGAACGTTCGCGTCTGTTGTTGCGAATTGTCGAGGAGAGGGACCATGCGTAAGCACTTGATGTTATCGACCGCGGCCATCGGCCTTATGCTCGCATCCGGCATTGCCTATGCGCAGGCGCCGGAGCGGAAGGACGAGCCGAAACGGACCGAGGAACCGGCAAAAGGCGCGGCGCCGCAGCATGGCGGTGCGGCCCAGGAGCGTGTCCAGGAGCGCGGCCAAGAACGAGCCCAAGAGCGTGTTCAAGAGCACGCGCAGGGTGCCCAGGAGAAACTGCAGGGTCCGGGCCGCGAGGAGAAGGGCGGCGCCAAGCATGAGGCCAGCGAGGACAAGCGTCAGCCGACCAATGCCGCCGAGCGCAACGCGCCGAATGCGAAGGAGCAGGCACAGGAATCCCGCGAGCCGTCGAAGGATCGCAACCGGGAGGCCGAGAGCGCAAAACCGGGCCATGACGCCGACAAGAACCGCGCCGAGACGAAGCAGGACAAGTCTGCACCGCAGAAATCGACGGCCGAGTCCGAGAAATCCAAGAGCGGTCCCGCCGGCCAGCAGAACGAGCGCACGGGAGCTGCGACCAACCAGAACGAGCGCAACCAGAGCCAGCCGCCGCGGAACGCTGCGGAGCAACAGCCCGCGCAGCAAGGCAACCGGCCGGCCACCGCAACCGACACCAGCCGGACGGCCCCGACCAACAACGCGCAGAGCGCACCGCCCGCGACGGGCACGCAAACCAATCAAGCCAACCAGACCACTCAGACCAACACGCAGGTCAATCAGCAGGCCCGGGTGACGTCGGAGAAGCAGGTGCAAATCTCGGAACGATTGAGCCGCGAGCATCTGGCCGAGCCGGAGCGCAACCTGAACATCTCGATCCGGGTCGGCGAGACGATTCCCCCGCGCGTGCGTCTCTATCGGCTGCCGCCCGAGATCGTCTCGATCGAGCCCGAATATCGCGACTACGAGTATTTCGCCACGGATGATGACGTCGTCATCGTGGAGCCGCGGACGCATCGCATCGTCAGCGAGGTGCCGCGGGATCCGTCTCGGGCCCGTGCGCAGATGAGCAGCGGCGCATCCTCGAGCATGGCTGCGGCCGGCGGCAGCAATGTGAATTGCAGGATCATGCGTCGCGACGCCTCGGGCAACGTGACCGAAGTCGAACCGTCGACGGTGGGCTCGAGCGCACGTACGGATTCGCTGAGCGTGACGGTTCAGATGCCCGGCGGCGGCTCATCCGCTCCGATCCCGCTCGGCGCAGCGGCCGGCGATATCGTGGTCGCGACGCAAGGGCAGGGCGACTGCACCGTGACGCTCGAGCCGCAAACGCGCTAGGCGTGTAAACGAGGTACTGAAACGACTTCGCGCCGCGCGGCTCAAAGCCGGCGGCGCGAAATTGCGTTCAATCATGAAAGTTCCGAGGTCCGGAGTGCCTAGGAGTCCGGACCTCGTCACCTTGCCCCAGCCTTCAATCCCCCGCCCCATGTGGTCCCCCAACCCCATGTTGCGCGATCAGAGGGTGATGCCCGTGGAAGTGGCCGCCGATCGATGTCGTGCGATGTACGCGAAGGATGGTTAGGATTCCATTCCGGATCACTACGGACTGAATCGTGCTTGATCGGCGCGCGAATGCGTGCGTCTGCACGCGCGGAACGATGCATGCGCGCGACACGATGTCCACATCTTGCGTGGTGCGCGGAACCGCCATTTCACCGCCCTGTCATTGAACTGGTCTAGCGCTGCTCCCGTCATCGTCGACGTTGAAGGAGCAAGCCATGTCGAAGCCGGTGTTGGGCGCCGCACTGTCCATCAAATCGATCCCCGCCCACCGTGACTGGCTTCTCGAACGGCAGCGCGATCTCGAAATCCAGGATTTCTTCCGCGCCGATCTGCTCGACGGAGACTGGCGCAGTGCGGCCAGCAACATCAAGCAGATGCTCTCCGGGCATACCGGGCGGCTCGGCATTCACGGCCCGTTCTGGGGCTTCAAGATCGACAGCCATGATCCGATGATCCGCCAGGCGGTGACCAAGCGCCTGCTTCAGGGTCTCGAGGCAGCTGAATTTCTCGGCGCGACGCAGATGGTGGTGCACTCGCCGTTCACGACCTGGGATCACAACAATCTCGATCTCTATCCTGATAACCGCGCCAACATCGTCGAGCGCGTCAAGGCGACACTGGCCGAGGTGATCGCGCGCGCCGAGACGATCGGCTGCGAGATCGTCATCGAGAACATCGAGGACAAGGATCCGCGCGACCGCGTGCGCCTCGCCAAGGCGCTCGAAAGCGGGAAGGTCCGCGTCTCGCTCGACACCGGTCATGCGAATTATGCCCATGTCTCCACGGGTGCGCCGCCGGTCGACTATTACGTCGAGACCGCCGGCGACATGCTGACGCATGTGCACTTGCAGGACACCGACGGCTTCGCCGACCGGCATTGGGCACCGGGCGAGGGCAATATCCCGTGGGTCGCGGTGTTCCGTGCACTGGGCCGGCTGAATTCCGATCCGCGGCTGATTCTCGAACTGCGCAATCATGACGACGTTCGCAAGGGCGCTTCCCATCTCGCCGCGCTCGGTCTCGCTGAATAACAGATACCGCAGAGGGCTGGGGTCATTCTCATGAGCAAGTTCACCCGTCGCACCATCCTGAAATCCGGCGGCGCTGCCGCCGGCATGCTGCTGCTGCCGCGCTTTGCCATGGCGCAAGGGGACAATCGTCCGTCGGTGACGATCGCGGTGCAGAAGGTCACCAATGCCAACGTGCTCGACGTGTTGCGCGAGCAGTCCAATGTCGGCGAGCGCGTGTTCTTCTCCTCGATCTGGGAAGGGCTGATCTCCAAGAACTGGCGCGGCAACCTCGAAGCCGTGCCGGGTCTCGCCACCGAATGGCGCCGCATCGACGACCAGACCGTGGAAGTGAAGCTGCGCAAGGGTGTCAAATTCCACAATGGCGACGAGCTCACCGCCGAAGACGTCGTCTTCACCTTCAGCCGCGAGCGCATGTTCGGCGAGACCGAGGCAAAGAGCCGCTCGACCATCCAGGCCTTCGAGAAAATCCCGACGCCACGTCCGGGCAAGGAGCTGCCGCCTGATGTGCCGGCCGTTGCCCGCCGCATCTGGCCGGACCTCGTCCGCGTCGACGCCGTCGACAAGTACACGGTGCGCTTCTACAACGCGACGCCCGACGTCACCATTGAGGGCCGGCTGTCGCGCTACGGCTCCGACATCATGAACCGCCGCGCCTGGGATGAATCCGCAAGCTATCTCGACTGGGCCCGCAAGCCTGTGACCACCGGCCCCTACAAGGTCGTCGAGCTCAAGCCCGACGTGTCGCTGACGCTGGAGGCCCACGACGAATATTGGGGCGGCCGTCCGCCGCTCAAGCGCATCCGCTTCCTCGAGGTGCCCGAGGTTGCGAGTCGCATCAACGGACTGCTGTCGGGCGAATACCAGTTCGCCTGCGACATCCCGCCGGATCAGATCGCCGGCATCGAGAAGAACTCCGCGTTCGAAGTGCAGGGCGGCACCATCCTCAATCACCGCCTGACGGTGTTCGACAAGAACCACGCCGTGCTCGCCAACCCGCTGGTGCGCCGTGCCTTCACCCACGCGATCGATCGCCAGGCCATCGTCGACAGCCTGTGGGCCGGCCGCACCCGCGTGCCGAAGGGCCTGCAGTGGGAATTCTACGGCGACATGTTCAACGCCGATTGGGACGTGCCGGCTTACGATCCCAAGCTCGCGCAGGATCTGTTGAAGCAGGCCAATTACAAGGGCGATCCGATCCCGTACCGCCTGCTCAACAACTACTATACCAACCAGGTCGCGACCGCTCAGGTGCTGGTCGAGATGTGGAAATCGGTCGGTCTCAATGTCCAAATCGAGACCAAGGAAAACTGGTCGCAGATCATGGAGCGCGCGCCGACCCGGGCGGTGCGGGACTGGTCGAACTCGGCCGCCTTCAACGATCCGGTGTCGTCGCTGGTCGCCCAGCATGGCCCGAACGGCCAGCAGCAGCAGATCGGGGAGTGGACCAACGCCGAGCTGAACCAGCTCTCCGAATTCCTGGAGACCTCGACCGATCGTCCGGCGCGCAAGAAGGCGTTCCGCCGCATGCTGGAGATCGCCGAGCGCGAAGACCCCGCCTACACGGTGCTGCACCAGAACGCGACCTTCACGGCCAAGCCGGGGTCCATCAAGTGGAAGGCCTCGCCGGCGTTCGCGATGGATTTCCGCGCCGGCAATTTCGAGGCTTAGGCCGTGGCGCCGCTGGTCAGCATCCAGGGCCTGAGCGTCGCCTTCAACGGCGTGGCCGTCCTGCGCGGCGTCGATCTCGCTCTGAGCAAGGGCGAGGCTCTCGGCCTCGTCGGGGAGTCCGGTTCCGGCAAATCGGTGACATGGCTTGCCGCGCTCGGCCTGTTGCCGCGGCATGCGAAGGTCACGGGCTCTGTCCGGCTCGATGGGCGCGAACTTGTTGACGCGCCGACCTCCGAGCTCGACCGGATCAGGGGCGGGCGGATCGCCATGATCTTCCAGGACCCGGCAAGCGCGCTCAATCCCGTGCTGACCATCAGAAAGCAGCTCTGCGAGGCGCTGGCGTTGCATCGCGATCTCTCTGGCGAGGCGGTGAAGGCCGAAGCGCTGCGGCTGCTGAACCTTGTCGGCATTCCCGATGCAGGCCGGCGGCTGTCGGCCTATCCGCACGAGTTCTCCGGCGGCCAGGTCCAGCGCATCATGATCGCGATGGCGCTCGCTGGAAATCCTGACGTGCTGATCGCGGACGAGCCGACCACGGCGCTCGATGCCACCATCCAGGCGCAAATTCTGGAGCTGCTCTCCAGCATCCGCCGTGAGATGAGCATGGCGATGGTGCTGATCAGCCACGATCTCGGCGTCGTCGCCGAGAACTGCGACCGCGTCGCTGTAATGTATGCCGGCCGCATCGTGGAGCAGGCGCCCAGCAACCAGCTCTTCGCCGACCCCGTGCATCCCTATGCGCAGGGGCTGATCGGCGCGCTGCCGCCGCTCGACGGACCACGCCGCCGTCTCACCGCGATCCCAGGCACCGTGCCCGATCCCGCGCACATGCCTGATGGCTGCGCCTTTGCGCCGCGTTGTACGTTTGCTGCTGAAGCTTGCGGCGCTGCGGCTCCGACGCTCGCGCCGATCGCGGACCATCGCGCCGTCGCCTGCATCCGTGCCGAAGCCTCACGCCATGCACTGCTCGGGATCGCTGCCGAATGAGCCCGCCGCTCGTCGAGGTGTCCGCGATCTCGCGCAGCTACGCCATGCGCTCCGGAATGTTCGGCCGAGCCGCGGCCGTTCATGCCGTCGACGGCGTCTCGCTCAGCATCCGCAAGGGGGAAACGCTCGGCCTCGTCGGCGAGTCCGGTTCGGGCAAATCGACCACGGGCCGTATGGTGCTCGGCCTCGAGGCGCCTGATCGTGGCGATGTCAGGTTCGACGGCAAGCCGATGGCCGTGCTGGGAACACAGGCGTGGCGGGCGCAGCGGGCGCGCATGCAGATGATCTTTCAGGACCCGCTCGGCGCACTGGACCGGCGCTTGCCGGTCGCGACGCAAATCCGCGAGCCCCTCGACATTCATGGTCTCGGCACACCGCCCGAGCGCGAGGAGCGCGTCCGTGAATTGCTGCAGTCCGTCGAGCTCACGCCGGCGCATGGCGCGCGCTATCCCGGCGCGCTCTCCGGCGGCCAGCGCCAGCGCATCGTGCTGGCGCGGGCGCTGGCAACGAAGCCGGATTTCCTCGTCTGCGACGAGCCGGTCAGCGCGCTCGACGTCTCGATCCAGGCGCAGGTGGTGAACCTGCTCTGCGATCTCCAGGCACAGCTTGGGCTCACGCTGCTGTTCATCAGCCACGATCTGCGCGTCGTCAGGCAGATCAGCAATGTGGTCGCTGTGATGTATCTCGGCCGCATCGTCGAGATCGGTAGCGCCGACGACCTGTTTGCGCGCCCGGAGCATCCTTACACGCAGGCGCTGGTCTCGGCCTCGCCCGCGCCCGGTCGACGCAGCGCCGGCCGCATCGTGCTGGCAGGCGATCCGCCGAACCCGGCGGCGCGCCCCCAAGGCTGCGCCTTTCATCCGCGCTGCCCGCGCGCCATCGCGCGTTGTGCGAGGGAGGTGCCTGTTCTCTCCGCCGTCGGCAGTGACCGTCAGGTGGCCTGCCATCTCGTGACAGGCGCGCAAACGCGGGATGCGGCCTGATGGGACGATATCTGGCCATTCGCATCGGACGCGCGGCCTTGACGATCGTGCTCGTCGTCACCTTCGCCTTCGTCGTGCTGCGCCTGTCGGGCGATCCGGCGCTGATGATCCTGGGACCGGAGGCGCCGCCGGAGGTGCTCGCCGCCTTCCGCAAGGCCTGGGGCCTCGATGATCCCATCTGGTTTCAATATCTCGACTACTTCGGCGCCATCGCCAAGGGCGAGCTCGGCCGCTCCATGCGCGACGGGCGCCCCGCGATCGAGCTGGTGCTGGAGCGCATTCCGGCGACGCTGGCGCTGACGCTGCCGGCCTTCGTCTTCAAGGTCGCGCTCGGCATTCCCGCCGGCATCTACGCCGCGCTGCATCGGGGGTCGGCGATCGATCGTGCGGTGATGATGACAGCGGTCGCCGGCTTCACCGTGCCGAGTTTCGTGCTTGCGCTGCTGCTCGTCCTCGTTTTCGCGGTGCAGCTCGGCTGGCTGCCGTCCGGCGGGCAGGACAGCTGGCGTCACGCCATCCTCCCGATCGCGACGCTCAGCCTCGGCGGCGCCGCCGTGCTGGCGCGCTTCACCCGCAGCGCCATGCTGGAGGTGCTGGGCCAGCCCTATATCCGCACGGCCTCGGCCAAGGGCGTGCCGTGGCGCAAGGTCGTGACCTCGCACGCGCTGCCGAACGCGGCGATCCCGACCGTCACCATTCTGGGCTTCATGGTGGGCACGCTGATCGCCGGCGCGGTCGTGGTCGAAAGCGTGTTTTCGTGGCCGGGGGTCGGGCGCCTGCTCGTCGTTGCCGTCGCCAACCGCGACCTCGCGGTCGTGCAATGCATTCTCTTGCTGGTGGCGCTGACCATGGTCACCTCGAACCTGGTCGTCGATTTCCTCTACGGCTTCCTCGACCCGCGGCTGCGCGCCAAAGGAGCGCATGCATGACCGACGCCACGCTGCGAGACACGACGATCCGCCGCATCCGCCTGCCGGCCATTCCGGTGTCCGTCGTGCTGGCGATCGCCTGGATCGTCGCGATGCTGGTGATCGCGGCGCTTGCCGAGAAGATCGCGCCCTATGGCTACACCCAGTTCGACCTGCGCAACCGGCTCGCGGCGCCCGGCAATGTCGCGCACTGGCTCGGCACCGACGAGCTCGGCCGCGACGTGCTGTCGCGATTGCTCGTCTCGATCCGAATCTCGCTGCTGATCGCCTTCGGCGCGACCGCGATCTCGGCCGTGGTGGGCACCACGCTCGGCTTCCTCGCGGCGCATTTTCGCGGGGCCGTCGAGCAGTTCGTGCTGATGCTGACCGACTTCCAGGCCAGCATGCCGTTCCTGATCATGGCGCTTGCCGTGCTCGCCTTCTTCGGCAACTCGCTGCTGCTTCTGATCGGCCTGATGGGCCTGTTCGGCTGGGAGCGCTATGCTCGCATCGCTCGCGGTCTTGCCATCTCCGCCAATGCGCAGGGCTACGCGGCCGCGGTCCGCCAGCTCGGCGCGACGCCGTCGCGGATTTACCTGCGCCACATCCTGCCCAACATCGCCTCTACCCTGATCGTCTCGACCACGCTGGTCTTTCCCGAGGTGATCCTGATGGAGTCGGGCCTGTCCTTCCTCGGCCTCGGCGTGCAGCCGCCGATGACCAGCCTCGGTAACATGGTCGGCTACGGCCGCGAATACCTGACCCGGGCGCCCTGGATCATGCTGGCGCCGGCCACCACCATCGTCGTGACCACGCTGGCGGTCTCGGTGATCGGCGACTGGCTGCGCGACCGTCTGGATCCGACCTTGCAGTAGGGCATCCAAGCCACGAAGAGCCCGCGCAGGGAGCAGGGGAGCCCTGTCCGGCCCAAGTTCCCGTTGCGCCCGCCCGGCCCGTGCGCTATCCGGCCGGAAAGGCCTGAGGCGGCTTCCATTTTTTCGCCCGGCCGGGTCAACCCGAGGACGGAAACCGCCATGCCAGCCTATCGCTCCCGCACCACCACCCACGGCCGCAACATGGCGGGCGCGCGCGGCCTCTGGCGCGCGACGGGCATGAAGGACGGCGATTTCGGCAAGCCGATCATCGCGGTGGTCAACTCCTTCACCCAGTTCGTGCCCGGTCACGTCCACCTGAAGGACCTCGGCCAGCTCGTCGCCCGCGAGATCGAGCAGGCCGGCGGCGTCGCCAAGGAGTTCAACACCATCGCGGTCGACGACGGCATTGCGATGGGCCATGACGGCATGCTCTACAGCCTGCCGTCGCGCGAGTTGATCGCCGACAGCGTCGAGTACATGGCCAACGCGCATTGCGCCGACGGCCTCGTCTGCATCTCCAATTGCGACAAGATCACGCCCGGCATGCTGATGGCAGCGCTGCGGCTCAACATTCCCGCCGTGTTCGTCTCGGGCGGCCCGATGGAGGCCGGCAAGGTCAAGCTGCAGGGCAAGACCAAGGCCGTCGACCTGATCGATGCCATGGTCGCCGCGGCCGATTCCAAGGTCAGCGATGAAGACGTCAAGGTGATCGAGCGCTCGGCGTGCCCGACCTGCGGCTCCTGCTCGGGCATGTTCACCGCCAACTCGATGAACTGCCTGACCGAGGCGCTCGGCCTCGCGCTGCCCGGCAACGGCACCGTGGTCGCGACCCATGCCGATCGCAAGCGCCTGTTCGTCGAGGCCGGCCACACCATCGTCGATCTCGTCCGCCGCTATTACGAGCAGGACGATGCCTCCGTGCTGCCGCGCAACATCGCGAATTTCAAGGCGTTCGAGAATGCGATGACGCTGGACATCGCGATGGGCGGCTCGACCAACACCGTGCTGCATCTGCTCGCCGCCGCGCATGAAGGGCAGGTCGCCTTCACCATGCAGGACATCGACCGTCTGTCGCGCCGGGTGCCCGTGCTCTGCAAGGTCGCTCCCTCGGTCGCCGACGTGCATGTCGAGGACGTGCATCGCGCCGGCGGCATCCTCGGCATTCTCGGCGAGCTCGACCGCGCCGGCCTGATCGACACCTCCGTGACGACCGTGCATGCGCCGACCATGAAAGAGGCGCTGGAGCGCTGGGACATCAAGCGGACCAAGAGCGAGACGGTGCGCACCTTCTATCGCGCTTCGCCCGGCGGCATCCCGACCCAGGTCGCGTTCAGCCAGGAGCGCCGCTACGACGAGCTCGATACCGACCGCGAGAAGGGCGCCGTGCGCGATCTCGCGCACGCCTTCAGCAAGGACGGCGGCCTTGCCGTGCTCTACGGCAACCTCGCGCAGGACGGCTGCATCGTGAAGACTGCCGGTGTCGATTCCTCCATCCTGAAATTCTCCGGCCCCGCGCGCGTGTTCGAAAGCCAGGACGCGGCCGTCGAAGGAATCCTCGGCGGCAAGGTTCTCGCCGGCGAAGTCGTCGTCATCATCTATGAAGGCCCGCGCGGCGGCCCCGGCATGCAGGAGATGCTGTATCCGACCAGCTATCTGAAATCGATGGGCCTCGGCAAAGCCTGCGCCCTCGTCACCGATGGCCGTTTCTCCGGCGGCTCGTCCGGCCTGTCGATCGGCCATCTGTCGCCGGAAGCGGCGGAAGGCGGCAACATCGCTCTGGTGCGCACCGGCGACCGCATCGCCATCGACATTCCGAACCGCAGCATCAATCTCGAGATCTCCGACGAGGAGCTCGCGAGCCGCCGTGCCGCGGAGGAGGCGAAGGGCGATGCCGCCTGGCAGCCCGCCGCCCGCAAGCGCCAGGTCTCGACCGCGCTGCAGGCCTATGCCGCGCTCACCACCAGCGCGGCGCGCGGCGCCGTGCGCGAGGTGAAGCGCCGCCCGAACTGAGCGCTGCCCCGCTTCGGGCGGCAGTGCGGATGGTCAACAAGCTGTTAGCGGCCGGCGAGAGCCGGCCGTTCGCATTAAGGATGCCTCGACGAAGTTCGGCAGCCCCGGAATTTGCGGCGTATATTGCGCGCGACCTTCGCAAATCCATTTTGGGCAATTGGGGCACCACCACAATGTCTCGTACTCTCGCTGTCGTTTTCTCAACAGCCATCGCCGCGATTTCGATGACCGGCGCAGCCTCGGCCGGCTGCTACAATTGCTACGCGCCGCCGCCGTGCCAGACCTGCTATCAGCAGCAATACGTCCCGCCGCAATACCGCACCGTCGACGAGACCGTGATGGTGTCGCCAGGCGCGACCGTCGCGCATCGCACGCCGGCGCAGTACCGTACCGTGATGGTGCCGCAGACCGTGATGGTGGCGCCGCCGAGCGTTCAGTACGAGCGCATCCCGCCGCAATACGCCACGCGCCAACGCGTCGAGATGGTCTCGCCGGGTTATTCCTACTACGCCCCGGTGCAGATGAACTGCGCGTCCTGCGGCTACTGAGCCGACGTAGCCGACGAACGGTCTTGCGCGGCGCCCTTTGGAGCGCCGCGTTTTCTTTGGGTGGAAAGATGCGACGCTCGGCGGACGGACCTCGGTAGAGGTTCCTGGGAACGTTGACTCCGAGTTTGGTCGGCGGGTTCAGCCCGCCGCTGCTCTTGCGATCCAGCCGTACCAGGTCGTCAGCACGACCACGATCGTCGCGCCGATGACGATATAGGATGGATCACTCCGTCTCACTTCAATCCTCGCGAACAACGTTGCGGACCGCCCTGCAACTGAAGGGGTGAATAGGTGTTCCGCCCTGAACCTCCACTGAATGGAGCGACTGGCGCACCCCCGGGAAAGTGCGGATCACGCGGTCATGCGAAGCGGCAGGCGAGGGGCACCGCGAATGGACGTGACGCGTTTGCCTGGAGAAAGAGTTGGAACGCCTGCGAAGCCGACGGATGAGGCGCTGACCTCGACGCTCTCCGGCCTTCGCTACTGGTTTCCCGGGTCCTGAACCATTCGGGTCCTATCTGGGTCCAAGTTCGCGTTGCGTTGGTTCGTCCTCTAGGCTAAGTGCCTGATCGCTCCGCGAGGGAAGGGTGGCCGAGTGGTTTAAGGCACCGGTCTTGAAAACCGGCGTGCCCGCAAGGGTACCGTGGGTTCGAATCCCACCCCTTCCGCCAGTTCTCCAATAACATCAATAGGTTATCTCTGTTCGCGCCCTTCAGCGCACAAACGAACGTACAATGCGCAGACGCCTGTGGCCGCGTTACACGGTTTTATTTTGGGGATGATGCTGGGCCTCATCGCCTACACCATCCTGTGACCCCGCCGTCGCGAGGAACAACGAAGGGGCTTGCCAAGATTCGTTCGGCGGAGCTCTTTTCGTGGTTCGCGAAGTCCTCTTCTGGATCGGATAGATGACAGTTGTCGACGTTTGGAATGCCGACACTTTCGATTCGAGGCTCATTCAAGGACTCGGGGCCAATGCTGATTTGATGCTGAGCTATTTCGAATCTGAACGGTGTGTCTTTTTAGATCACGATTTGGGCCGTAACCGGTCGCTAGTTCGCCCGGGCAACCCACACGCTCAGAATTTCGTGCAGTTCGCTGAAGCTCTCGCGAGGACTATGGAGCAGCGCACGATCCGCGCTTGGCACTATACCAGGCTAACGGACGTCGAGGTTGAAACTCTGCGGTGCGATGGTGTGCATCTCTCGACACCAGAATCGCTTCAGCGAAGGTTGGCGGCCATTGTCGCATCGGGAGCGATCACGAACGACTTGGCGAGCGATCTCTACTCGCGGAGCCCGTTCCAAAGCGAGCAGCGCGAGATCAGGATTAACCGGTTTTGGATGACTTCCCATCCGGTAGACGTCCGCGATGGTGGTGTAGATCCGCTCACGAAGTATTGGGGAGGTGAGGTGGCCTCGATGTTCGTGCGCGATGAAGCCATGTTGGCGCGTTTGGCGCTCATTGGCCGACCGCGAGTTGTCGAATTGGCGGTACCAGTAAAGCTGGCGGATGCCGGTTATAGTGCCGCTCGCGCGGTGATCGCGACCTTTGCCCGCTCGCGTGGGGCTATCCCCGATAAGAATGCTTTCGACTTGCGCGTGACTTCACCCCTGCCGGCAGCCGCAGTACTGGCCGTACACACCGCGGGTGACACAGCATTCGATCTCATAGGCCGCTCCTATCCAACCGGTTACATTGACGTACAAGTTGGACGATGGAACGAGTTGACGGGAGAAGATTGAAAGCCGCCAGCGCGAACCGCCGCTTTCCACCCCCCACGAGCGGCAGTAGCTTAAGCTAACTTCGACCCGCTACAGATCGACAATTTGACTCTCGCCAGCACCGCGCTTCGATGGCGTCGTGCCACGCCCTCGACACAAGGACCGCACCGAACCCGATGGCCGCCCGCTCAAGATCACGCTAGGCGATCTGCGATCGACGGGTGTGCGCGATCTGATGGTGTTCTGCCAGGACTATCGCTGCAGCCACAACGTCAAGCTGCCAGCCGAGTACGTCGACCGGTGGCCGGACGAGATCAGGATCTCGCAGCTCGAGCCGCGGTTCGTCTGCACAGCCTGCGGCATGCGCGGGTCCTGCATTGTCGCCGGCAGCAATGGCACCGAACAGGCAATCCTAGGGAGCCGAAAAGCCCTTCTTCATGAAGGGAACTTTGCCGATGTTTCCACGTTTCCCCGACGCGTTTCATTCCAACAAAGCGCACAGAGCAGGCGGGCCCTAGCTCTCCCCATTGCCCGGGAGCTGGGGCCTTTTGTTTCCTGAGCGGCACCGGCCCATACCCCCAAGCCCCTGCGAGCCGGGGCCGTCTCTCCGGCCTTCGTACCGCGTGCGGGGGCTTGATTCGCCTTAGGCCCGCCAGCGTGAACCGGCGCCCCCCAAAGAAAAACCCGCCGAACTTGGGGAATTGGCGGGTAAGTTTGTTTGGACTGTAGGTTGCGCCCGGCAGACCGAGCGCGCCAGAAACCTATGCGAGATGAGGCGTTTTGGCGAGCCCATCTAAGCGGCATATGGCGAAGTCCCGCACCGTGCTCTAAGGGGTCATTAGTTGTCGATCGTTTCGAACGCCGCCGTCACGGTCAGCACTGGGCCTGTTTGGACCCTAACTTGCACCACTACTCGCCCGTCGACTCCCTTCGCCATCAAGGTTCGCCCCGCCTCTCCAATGGTTTGCCGGGCCTCCCTGCGTGCATCATCCAAGCTAGAAAGTTCAACACCTTCATCGTCGACGATGTCCCCTTGGGGGTCATGGATGTCAAAGAAATACTTTGTCATGTCGGATTATCAATCGGCGGGAGCCGCCGTGTCCTAGATTGGTTGTGCAGCAGAGAAGCGAGAATAGGGAAAGGCCGCAGAGTGGTTCGAGCCCTGCTACGGCCATCCCGGGCAACTTGAAATTGGAGGGTACTTAAATCTCGCCGGTGTTCGCACGGTAGAACACCCCGTTCCGAAAATGGACTCCGGAGAACTACCGGACTCCGGGGTTTCACGCATTGTCATTAGTGGCGGAACATGGCACGGCTCGCTTTCCAGCCCCCAATGCTCCCGGCTGCCGATCCAATTGCGGATTCGAGCGCTGGGAGTGCTTAGGCCCGCCAAGCGGCGGGCCTTTTGCTGTCACCGTGCATAAGCCACTTCAGGAATTGAATCGGAAACCTACCTTGCTCTGTGGCAGGTTCACTCTTCGTGGGCAGCGTGCAGACGGTTTTGGATCGCCTTGGCGTGCTCCATGATCTTCGCACCGAGCGTGTAAAATAACGTGTTGTCGTCTTCCGCAGGGAACGAGCTGGCCATTCGATCGATGGCGGCGCCAAAGGCGATGAGATGCAGAACGTCCTCGTAGATGTCGGAAGAGAGGGCAAAGGCGCCGTCCTTCAACAGTGCGGTCCGCAGGACGTCTGCAGCCAGCGAAGTCCCGATGCCGCCATGATCCTCGTAACTGTCGGCAATCGTCCGGATCTGCATCGCCGAGGCCTTCGCTCGTAACCCCTCAGCCGTTGATGCTGGCGTGTTCACGAGCGTCTCGATGTCCTCGTTGCGCTGGGCCTCCCAGCTCTTGGAATCTTCGCGATCTCCGTGGTCATCGCCATAACGACGCATGAGTTCGTCGATTGCGTCATCACAGACGACGATATGTTTGAACGCCTCTACGAGCGCCCTGTCTCTGCTGTTGTGTGAAATTCCGGACGCGCTTGTGGGTGGCGTGCTAACACGCTCGGTAGCCTTGGCCATTTGATTAGACTCCTGATGGTCGGGTTAGGCCTGCATTGCTGTTAGCGCAGCCGTGCGGGCCGCTTGTTTTTCAAGCCCCATAAGTGTAATACGTTTTTATGGTAGCGTCAAAGAAAAACGTAGTACGAAAACGCCCAGGTCGGCCGGCTACAGGCCAGGATCCGGTTACGGCCATCCGCTTGTCGGCCGAGATGAGGAAGGCCGTAGACGATTGGGCAGCAAAGCAAGAAGACGCTCCCGGTCGCTCCGAAGCCATCCGCCGCCTCGTGGAGCTGGGGCTGAAGGCGAGGGGGAAATAATCTAGTTTTTCAGCGAGGGTTTGATGACGAAGAAGTTGTCGGCTGAAACCGGGAAATACAGCTCTACTGGATCTTCCGCTTCGTTTACGAAAGACGACCTGCTCCAAATTCTCAGCCGGCAAACGGAAGCTGGAAACGCATTAGTTACTGCTGGGCTGGTTGAGGACTGGCTTGAAAAGCTGTTGCTCGCTGGCGGGCGCCCTTTGACTGACAACGAAGCCAAGCGAGTACTTGGCGGGCCCTTAAAATACTTTAAACCGAAAATCGACGTGGCCTACATGTTCGGCCTTATTGAACCAGAGGTTCGAAATGACCTGCGTACGATCGCCGACATAAGGAACGCGTTCGCTCATACTACCCGCTTTGTCTATTTTAACTCGGAACACATCGCGAAACTGTGTCGGCAACTGTCGAGCTGGAGATCTGCGACTGATAACCAGACTCGATATCGAGACGCTGCCCTTGACTGCATCAACGCCATGAAAGCGCGGGTGGATCGAATTATATACGAGCAGGCGCTTAGCGAAGAGCCGCTGGCTGGAGAAGCCGATGCGGACAGCAACTCGGACTGATCCAACTGGGCTATCGATTAGATGTGCTCGAAAGGGCCCGGACTCTTGCGAGCCCGAGCCCATAGCGTCGACAGCATGGTCGGCAAACTGTCTCGGCTACACGCTGATTGTGCCCGAGCTCAGCTGCTGCGCCTTGAGATGCGTCAAGACTGCCAGCTCTTCAACCAGCGCCTCATGGCCTGAGCACCAGCGGCATACGTTCGGCTCTTCAAGCCGCCGTACTCCGCCAATTCATCGACCATCATCCCGGGCATGATGTCGCTGCAACGCGAAACGAGCGTGCATGCCTCATCAATGCTGATGAGCTCCGGCTGGTAGTCGACTTCGAATTGGACCATTGGCACCGGGCCTTCGCCTCTCCAATCCAGCATTGCAAAGAATGCATCTTGAAAAGTCTTGCGGACGTGACCGGGCGCGTGACCGCTATAAGCTGCGATGCGCATCGCGAGCTTCTCCTCTTTTGACAATAGGGGAATGAGTGGTCCGAAGAGCCCCCAATCACGCTCGGTCTTCGAACCTCAAGCGGTGCCGCGCTACCCATCCCCAACAGTAAAAGGACGGGGGCGCCAAATCTCAGATTGGGTCGATTCGGCGTCTGCCCGAAATATAGCTTCGTCGCCTAAGTCGGCAAGAGGTTTGTCGACGTGTCGGTTCCAGATTAAACCCGGAGCGCAGGCATCAAGCTTAATACGGGAGTTTGATTGCGGCGCGCATACTGCAAGCTACGGTGGCCGCGCCGGACAATTCCCCGAAGTCCGAGCCCCAAGCAAAGCCGTCGGGCCAATATATTCCGATGCGCTGATCACAGATAGAATGCCAGGGACGCTGGAAAAGAAACAAGGAGAAAAGCTGGCAGAAGCGAGGCCCGGCAGTATGAAGCCCCTTCTCCTTCTATCCGATGACGCCACACCGAGGTTCGGATCTAAGCCATGAATATTCCTCGCACTAGAGGTTCCGTGCGCGTGGGCCGCGAGCGGCCGCACAATGACAAGCTTCCAGCTGGTGATTGGGCGCTCGGCATCGAAAATCCAGAAATAGCCGCGCTGGTAGGACAGTTCGTTGCAGCGATTGTCCACGTCGAAGAGCATCTAGCGATCTTCTATGGTCGTCTAATCCTGCTACCGAGTAGGTCAGACGACGTTGCTCGGCAAGCATTTCGGTCGATGCGTATGGCTGAAAGCAAGATCCAGGCGATGCGAGCCGTTCTGCAAAACTCGCATGTGCATGCCGAAAAGCCTGCCATCTTCGACGAGGTGATCGATCGATATGAGAAGATCAATGCAAAGCGAAATGAGTACGCTCACGCGCTCTGGTACACGCACGAGAGCGGCCGCGTGTTCAAGACGAAGGTCACGACGGATGCACTTCGCTTTGATGAGATGAACCGACAAGAGGTCACCCAAAATCAGCTCGGTCAGGACCTGAGGAACTTGGCCGCCTTATCGGCAAAAATTCAAGAGGCCATCGCGTGGGAGGATCCCCGGCCCATTGCGCACGGTAAGCGGCGGATTCAGTGGTGACGGCAGGGTGCGGTTCGCAGCAACGTTATGTGCTCTGAGGTTCTACTTGCGCTGGGCTAGTTGCGAGTCTGTCGGCGCTCGTATTGGACCGCTGCCACTGCTCCCATCGCCACCACAATGAGAGTTGCTCAGAGGCTTCCCGGCGCGACGCAGTTGATGCACGTGGTGATGATCTCTGAGCTCATATGAGTTCTTTCTGCGGGCGCTCAGCCGAGCGAGTCAACCTCTTAATCGTACTTCAGGCGAATTGACTCAACCACGGCGGGAAGGTGGAATGCCCTTTTCGAAGGGGGGTGTCATGCGTTTCTTTCTTTATGCCGTCGCTTTCGCATTTGGCCTTTCTTCGGACGCAGCGCAGGCTGCAAGTCTGCACTTCGACATAAGCTCCCTCTCTGGATTTCAGCAGAATGGAGTTGCCGGAACCGGAGGCAACGGCATTGTATTTCTCAGTCCAAAATATACCGTCGGATTCGGTGACACCGTCGATTTCGGAACGGCCTACCTGTCGCCAGACTATCTTGACCTTCGCTCTTTTAACCCCTGTGTGGAGCACGATAGCTGCTTCACCGACCAAGACACGGCCCTAGCATTTTCGCTGACGAACGGGACTGGGGGCCTGGCGACACCGCCGTTCGATATTTCTGAGCTCGGAACGTTACCCCCGTTGCTTAACCTCATTTATAATAATGAGGAACTGTGTCCTGGCTTGGTTTGTCCGGCGATTCCGATACGTCTCTTGTTTACGCTTCCTGCCGACGTAAATGGAGTGCAGTTCTTTTTTCAGGGCAGCGGCCTTTCCATTGCTGCACCAGTCCCTGAGCCTTCCACTTGGGTGATGATGATTTTTGGTTTCGTTGCATTGGGGACGGCGCGTCACCGGCGCAAACTACGAGTCAGAAATTATACCCGTTGGTGCCGTGAATATTGCCGTTCATGAGCCCGCGATTGGTGGACCCGAATGCAGAGGGCCAAATTCCAGCTTCCATCATCGTTCCGTCGAGGCTGCTGCCGCCCGCAGCGCGCGAAAGCCTAGGAAGATTAGATGTAAAGCTTTGCGTACCGGCATTTCCCGGAGTCCCGTCAACGCCGTCCACCGAAATAAGGCTCGCGGTACCTGTATCCCCATAGGCTTGAACGGCATGAAACGAGCTATCAGCTACCGAGCCCAGGGTTATCGTATTCGCACCATTCTCAGTAAACGTGATCGTATTGGCGGAAGCGGCAAACCCGAGAGCCGTGTTTGGTGCGGAGGCGAAGCCCATCAGCTGTTGGAGCGTAGTGAAATTGGCTGTTCTCTTTCCGACCGCGACCATCGTCCACGGCGGAGATGCCGTAATACCCACGCTTGCCTGAGACAACGAACAATTTGCCACAGAAGTGCATGTCCACCCAGGCAGACCGTTGAGCGCCGAGAATGCAAGTGTCGGTCGCTGCGAATTTATTGCATTAGCCCAACCCGGCGTACCACCGATCTGATCGTAGATTTTTGAGACGCGGCAAGCGCCACCAGCCGCCGCTGCACAGGCAGCTGCTGGGGTGAGCGATCCTGGGCAATAGGCATTCGTGAGATCAACAAAGCCGCCGGCTGACCCGCGCAGTGTGCAAACGGCCGTGGTTCCCGTGGACGTGTCCACAAGATCGCAAAGCGACGTGCTCGTACCCGCCAGTGATGCTCTGTAGACTCGTGCGCAACTTCCCCAAATCAGCGCGCCGCCAACGATATCTCCAGGTCCTTGATACGTGGATGATGTGCCCACCCCCAGCATCATCATCCCGCCGAACGAGCTTACCGAACCTCCGATCAGCGCGGCTAGAGCAACGACTAAAAAGAGAAGCTTTCGCATAGAAACAATCCTTCGATTTATGCAGCGCGCCGGAGTGGCCGCGCAGGTTTACGTTTTGGCTTTTCGGCCGACAAAGCTTCTGGCGGACCGAGAAGCGAAAGGAGTCGGTTGTGCAGAACCATGCCGAGGTACTGGCCCAGGTTCTCTTCCTTGAACAGATTGAGGCCGCGCATAGTCTCGAGCGTCGTCACAAACGGGAAGCCGTCGAATGCCTCGATGAAGGCGAGCCCCTTGCCGGTCCAGCCTGGGCGCAGGACGGAATTCACGGCCACGAGGACGGGCTCGACCAGGGCGTTTTCGTTGCCCTCGGACTCAATGATCGTTCGAACCAACAGCGTGATGCGGGACCGACCGTCCTCCGAGTACCGCTTGTCGACCTTCCGCAGCATCTCGCAGCGGACGTAGTAGCGCTGAAGCGCTATCCTGGCCTCTGGGTCGATGGGCGGCGCCTCTAGCGCGTCTAGGACCTCCTGCACCGCCTGAACGACATCGTCCCGTTCCCATCGTTCCGGTAGGCCAGGCTCGGCAGTTTTCTGTGGACGACCCCGAGCTCGTTTAGGTGCGCAGACCAGCGGCTCCGGTACATCCGCGGCACCGCCAGTCTCTGCGCGAGCCGTGCGCTTTGTTTTCGTCACGCGGCTCAAACTCCTATGGTCCGAATACAACGCCGCCATTGGCTGCGGCTGTGTCAGTTTGATAACGGCCGAACTCGGCAAGCTTGTCCGCGATGACCTGCGCCACCGTGCGGCCGTCGAGATTGATCGAGAGGTTGACCGGCGGCGTGACCACGATCTTCTCGGCTGGCTTCCCGGTCTTCCCCGGGGATGTGTAGGTGCCGCCCTTGTCGAAGCCCAGCTTGAACTTGTCGTTGTACTGCTCGATGAAGCCAGCAGCAGTACCGAGCACGCCGCCGCCTGCAGCGCCTATGGCCGCACCGGCTGGACCGCCTGTAACGAGCCCAACGCCCGCACCGAGCGCCGCGCCTTCCATCGCGCGAGCGCCGAGCAGCGTAGAGTCGCCGCCAGCGGGCGGCTTCGGCAAGAGGCCGCGAATGCCTTCCAGCACCGACTTAAAATCGCGCAACGCATGATTCAGAGGCGGCAGCACATGGGCACCGATATCCATCATCGTGTTGTTGAACTCGGCGATGGCGGTGCGCGCGTTCTGGACCGTCGAGCCCTGCTTGTAGGCTTCGGCAAAACCAGCATAGCGGTTCTTGAACTCAGGCGAGTTCATCTCTTTCTGCAGTGCCAGCACCTGCTCGCGCACGGCGGGGTCCGCCAGCAGAGCAAAGCCGCCGCCGCCCTGGGCCCCGAACAGTTGCCGCTCAAGGCCCGCACGGCGCTCCAACGGGATCTTTGGCGCGTTGGCCCCGGCGATGTCCAGCATCTTGAGGAGGTCTGGCTTGCCGTCGGTGAACCACGTGGGCTTGTGGTTCTCGTCAACCAGGCCGAGCTCGCGAAGCGACTCCTCGTGCTTCTTGAAGGCCATCTTGCTCATCATCGACGTACCAGGCATGGCCCGCAGCGCCATTTCGCGCAGCCATGTGCCTGACTTGGTCGACGTGGCGCCGGCGCGGGTCAGCGCGGTGCCGAGCAAAAGCGACTGCATCGGGTCGATCTCGAGACCCGACTGCAGCAGCGGGACGGCATAGCCGGCCGCCCGCTCGATCGAGCCAAGCGAGCCAGGATTGGCCGTCGACAGGAACGCGAATGCCGGTGCCAGCTTCTTGATGGCCTCGGGGCTGTACTGCTTGGTCATATGCGCCAAGCCGATCAGCGCCTTCATCGACTCTTCGGGGCTCTCGCCCTTCAGCCGCGACTCGATGGTGGCCGCCCGCAGCATCTCCGGCAGAACGTCAATCCCGCCGCCAGGCGTGCCCTGGAACATGCGGATTTCCTGCTTGGCAGATTCGGCGATGTCATGGAGCGAGTAGCCGCTCTCCGCCATCGAGTCCTGCAGGATGTTGCGAAACTTGCTCCGGTTGGTGTCGTTCTGCTCCAGCCCAGAGTGGTAGATCAGCTGGAAGACGGCATCTTCCATCTGGGCGGCTTCATAGGCGCCGTAGCCGGCCAATCCGAGGGCAGCTGCTGCGCCTCCGCGCAAGTTGACGTGGCTTCCGCCGGGAATGGCGACCGATGGGCCGCCGATGTGGGCTCCGGCGCCGCCACCATGCGCGAGCCTACGCCCCCGCGCGGCCGCAGCCGTGCTTGCGCCACCGCCCCCCGCACGTGGCGGCGGTGGCAAGCCAGCACGCCAGCCACCTCCAGCCGCGCGAGCCGCCGCCATCTGTGTGGCGAGATTGGCATAGGCTCCCGCGAGGGCATTGGTATCATTGATCGCGTTAGGACCGGCCGCAGCCAGCGCGCCGCTTCGCTTCGTGGCGCGACCGATTGCACGATTGGCTGATGATGCCGCCTTGGAGACTTCGCCCCATGCGGTAGCAAGCCGCTGTGCCTCGCCGATCGCCGCGCCAAGTGCCGGCATGGCACCGATACCGGCGATGCTCTTTTTCGCGCTCTCGACTGCCTTGGTGAGCTCGCGCACCTGCGCCAGGATCCTTTTCAGGGTCGGGGACGCCTCGTCCAAGACCCTGAAAATCGCGCCTACTTCGAACGATGGAACCATCACTGCACCCCAGTCGGATTAGAGCCGCGGGCGCGCTCAATTTCGAGTCGCCGGCTGCGGATGATCTCGACGAACTGGTCAGCAAGAGAAGACGACTTGCCGCGATCATCGCCGAGGTTTGCACGCAACGCGCGTTCCAGTTGTTCGCGGTAAAACTCGATGACAGCTTCTTCATCGACCGCGTCAAGCATCGTCAGCGCCGCTTGTTCGAGCACCTTGAAGCCGTCAGATTCGATGCTCATGCATCACCTATCTGCCTAAGCCCCGAAAGCGTGCCTTGCCGGGCTTGTTGACCGGAGCCGCCGCGACTTTCTCGTTAGCGAGAGCGATCACCCCAGCTAGTTCGCGCTCGTCGTGTTTTATTCCAGCGGCGAGCTCCAATCGGGTCTGCTCCATTACCTGCCGTAGTGACGCGACCTCGTAAACGGAGCTCGCGTTCCGCTCTTTCCGTGGTAACGCAGCACGCTGCTCCCGGACCAGCTCTCGGAATCGCTCCAGGGCCCGGCTCACGCGACTGACCGCTCCGACTTGGCGCGTTGAGCGAGATCCGGATTGCTGTTGTACGCTTTTACAAATGCCTGCTCGCGCGTCAGTGCTGGCTCATCCTTCTGAATCCGCTCGGCAATGCGCCGCAGCTCGGCGTATGCGGAGTCGGACTTGATCACCATCAGCTTCGGCGCCGGAGGATCCCAGTCCGGACCTCCTGCGCTGCGCATGGCCTTGAACAACGCCTTGCCATCTTCGCTCGCGGTGACGAACCTGGTGAATGCCTGTTCAGGGGTCTCGTCGGTCTGCCGCTGGCGTTCAGCAAGGCTCTTTATCACTTTGTACCATTCGCTTTTTGATCTGTGATTTCCGCTGGTGCCGGCGTTGATCGCCTTGGCGAGCTCGATGATCTCGCGGCCAGCCTTGTCTTCATGAAGTGCGTGCATGCTGTTGTCCTCAGGCGGCGTTCGCCGCGTTTCCCGTTAAAGCCTGAATGCGGTTGCGGATGGAGCGCGCCCACGGCGCGGCAAGCTCGGCCAGCGTCACGCGCTCGCCGGGAGCGAGATGAACGATATGCATCGGGCCGCCCATCGCAGCCGATACCAGCGCGCGGCGTAGGTTTGTTCTGATGCTATCCGCCGTCGGACCAGCCCCAATCGAACGTCTGATCTGGTTGAGCTTGGCTTCGAGCTCGCTCGCGGTCTGACGTACCGTTTTCAACGCATCGTCCAGCGCCGAGGCGAACGCCTCAGCTTCGGACAGCAGCACTTCCGCCGCGAGCGCATCATCGCTTCGGCGCTTGGCGAACTGCGCCTCTTCAGCGGCCTTCTCCCGCTTTGCGGCTTCGACCAGCGCAGCCTCGATGCTGGCGAGTTCACCGGTAAGGCCGGAGAGCTCGGCATTCACGACGGACAGGCGCTTCCGGGCTGGGGCATCGCCGGTCAATGCCAGATAGGAGATTTTGTCGCGCTCGGCCACGAGTTCGGTCTGACGCTTCTCCGCCTCATGGAGCTTTTCGCGAAGGTCCCGAGCAACTTGCTGCTGTTTTTCGATCGCGTTCATGATCAATCCAGCGTCCCGAGCGCCGCGATGTTGCTTGCGATCGTCACGAATTCCTGCTGAGCGCGGGCCAAGTCTTGCATGGCGTTGGCGAGTGCCACACGCTGATCGAAAAGCTGCGACAAGTTCTTGCTGGCTAGACCGACAAGAGTAGTTCCGGGAAGACCCTGCGCGATGTTGGTTGCCAGCGTCTGGGCGTTGCTCGATGCGGTTGCGAGGGCGCTGACGATCGCGTTCGCCGGGGTCGTGAGGTTTGTTGCGAATGTTGCCATTGGGTTTTTCCTTAAAGATTCAGTTGTACTCGGGGCCGCCCGCAAGGTGCGGGGCGGCAAACGGATCGCGCGGCCTGGTGAAGACTATTGGCGGCGCGAAAGTCATCGGAGGCGGGCTCGTGACCATCAGTTCGGACAATCCCCAAACCAACGCATCGAGCCGGTCGGGCGAGTAGCCGGACCGGCCGCGGTCGAAGTCCGACGTGAAGGTGCAGAGCTGATCTTCGAGCTGCGGGAACGAGCCGACGTGGTGCACCTTCCGCTGCTCATATAGAGCGCTCACCGGTTCGGCTCGGACGAACTTGCCCTTGCTTGCGTGCACAGGCTTGAAGCTGACGTTTGGATCCACCATGCGTATGGTCGACTGGACCATATCGCCGCCTTGATTCTTCTCACCGACGATGCGGTCAGCTTTGTGCCGGCTGTAGGCAGCAACTGCGATGGTCGCCCACTCGTGCGGTTGATAACGGCCTGAGAGGTCCTCAAGGACGTAGCCATGACGGTCGCCACCGATACCAACCACGATGATGCCAGTCTCGTCCGAACCCTCGTTCGTTGAGATAGCTGGATCAATTGCGACCACGATGCGCCTAAGCTCAGGTGCTCGGGACACCCTGTCACGATCAAGCCAGTCCATCTGCCACAACGCACCAGGCGTGTCGGTGAGAACTTCGCCCTCGATCTCCTGCCGGCCAAGGCGCGTGCCGCCATACCTCGCTTCGATGGCCTCGAGGAAGGACGGGGCGAGGTTTTTCGCGTTAGCGAATGTGCTTCCGCGGCTGACGACAACGTCGTGACCTTCACGAGCCAGCAGATCGCGCAGGAATTTGGTTGGCCGCGGTGTGCTTGTGATCAACCAACGAGGACGCGATCCGATGCGCAAGCCAAATTGCGCCATATCCCAAGTTTGCTGCGCGTTTTCCCATGCGCACGCCTCGTCACCCCAAAGGAACGAAAACTGCGGTCCTCTGAGGCGTTCTGACTCTTCGGCGCTGAAGGCGAGGGCGGTCGCGCCATTCGGCCACTCAAGCTTCCTCTTTGAGGGCTCGTAGCTCGGCCTGAACCAGTTCGGTGCCGTTCGCAGGACACCGGATTCGCCCTCGATCATCGTGTCACGCACGTCGCTCGCGGTCGCGCCGATCAAGGCAATTCGGCTCACGGTATTCGCCATCTCATTGACGACGTTCGCACCGACCCAAGTTTTGCCCCAACCTCTGCCGGGGAGGGCCAGCCAGCCTGTAGCTCGGCCATCGCCCGTCCAATCCTTAGGTGGCAGCTGCTCAGGGCGCGCTTTCATGCGCCAGCTTTCCTGGAGCGCCGCGGCAAGCTGCCCATACACCGAGCTAGGCTGCATGGGCTGCCTCCAGGGACTTGGCGTCGATCAACATTGCGCCGCCTGGGACGGGTGCAGTCTTCGCCTCCAGCTCCTGAAGCCCCTCCACAACGCGGCTCAGAGCCTCAGGATGGCCAGCCAGCTTGCTTACGAGCATGGCCTGCAGGTCTGCGAAGACGGGGGAATTAACGAAGACGGCGGTGTTATTCGTGATGGAGGAGGGCGCGAGCCTCAGCATCTCACCGGTTACGCCTCCGATCGAGACTAAGACCTCGTTCAGCCGGCCGGCCAGAGACGCAACAGCCCGTCGATCGTTGACCGATGCGGCCAGCTGGAATTGCTTCATCAGCGTGGCCCGCACGATCTTGAAGAAATCCAGCAGGCTGAGGCCCTCATCGGCGGCCTTGGCCAGCAGTTCTTGCAGCGGGATATCGGCCAGGTACGCGGCCTTGTCGTCCTCGGACACATGGTCCTTCATGTGTCGCCAGATGCTGTCCCTGCTCACATCGAACTGGGCCGCGATGGCATCAAGGCCGACGCCAGCAAGGCGCGTCATCTCGATCCGGGCGCGTTCCGGATGAGTGCAGAGCTTGCAGCGTGAGTTGTGGGAACGACGGCCCATGGTTCAGCTTCCAGTACATTCGTTGGAAGCCCGCTCGGTCAGCGACCGCCATGGGCACGCCGGCACGATGGCCGACGATCAGAACCTAGCGCGAAAAACCGTTGCGCTCAAGCATTCTTTTGTACGTAGGCTTGCGCGTAACTAGTTCGTGAATGCGTTTTGTCCAAGGAAATCCGGTAGCCATGGCGGATGATGTATCCGCCTGCGCGATGCAGAACATCTCGATCCTGGCATCACACGCCGCGCGCTGGACGGCGCGGGTGCCGTCCCCGCGGGCGAGCCCTCCGGTCGCGATGGGCCCGCCGATGCGTCGCGGGAGCAGGGCAGTGGTCCCGTCCCCCGACACCTCTGTAGCCTGTAGCAAAGCGTAGCATTCTGTAGCATTGCTACGGGGGCTACGTAGCGTAGCGTAGCACACCCCTTTAGGGGTGCTACGCATGCTACGGCCTACGCTGCCCAAACCATGTCTTCCCGGATCCCGATCATGCCTTCGCGGCCATGCCGTTCTTTATGCGCTTGAAGGATGCTCGCGGGTTTTTATCTGTGCTTTCGATGATGTCTCGGAGATGTAGCTCTTGCCGCCACTCATCCAGACTCACACAGTTCGTGGTCACGGGCAGCCCGAAACTCTGAGGAGCAGGCCGGCCGTTGGTGATCACCGCTTCGCTCAACGCCTGAAGGGCTCTCCGCTCCCGCGGGTTGCCGCTGATCTTTGTTGCGCGTCCCACGGTCGTTGTGACTTGCGGGACAGCAATAGCTGCTGTCGTGCCGTCGGGGCTGATTTGTACGCTCCCAACTGTGAAAGCTATGCCTTCGCCTTCTTCTCCATCATTGCTCTTGATGACCTTCGCGGTGCGTACCGCTCCAGATCTTGCAACGGCGACGGTGGTGTCGACGGCTCCGAGCAGGGCGCCGTGGCCGCGCATGCGCTCTACCTCATGAGGCATGTGATGGACCAGCAGTACGGCAGCTTCGGTAAGCTCTTGGAGGCGTGCAACAGTAGTAATCACGCCGCCTATGTCCTTGGAACTGTTTTCATCTCCCCCGGCGAGGGCGCGGGACACCGTGTCGATTATGACCAGCACAACGCGCTCCGTCGTGAATTCTTCCACCTGACGGCAGATGTCGGCCAGATGCCTGGCAGTGGCCGGCAATCGGAAATCATAGACGCCGCCGACGACAGCGAAGGGAAGATCTTCAAATCCGTACCGATTGCGAAACGCAATCGCGCGCCGCTCGACCAGCTTTTTGCGCTCCAGCGCGACGTAGACCACAGCCCCCCGCGTCACGGGTCGGCCGTGCCACTCGTGGCCTGCAGCGATGTGGAGAGCCATATCCTGGATGATAACGCCCTTGCCGCATCCTGGAGGACCGTAGAAGGCACTCAGCTCGCCGGACCCGAGCATCTTGTGAACCAACCAGCCCTTGCTCTCTGTGGCGTTTAGGTCCGCGTACAGGACGAACGGGCGCTTACACTCCGGCTCTTCCACATTCATTCGTAACCCCGCATCAGTTCGGGGTACACCAGATCGAGGGCGCCCATCTGCTCGAGCCGAGCGTCGACGTCTCTGGACGTCAGCCGCCCGCTTTTCAGTCCCACGCCCATGCTATGTGCCTCGCTCGCCAACCAGCGAGCTCGACTCCACATGAAGCGCAGCCCGGCCAACTGCAGCTGAGTGCGGACGTTCGGATCCGACACCATCAAGTGAGCCCTGCTCATTTCGGCACCTCTGGTGGGCAAATGCGGTCAAGAGCAGCGCCGATAGGAGAGGAGGCGACTCCGAGGTGATCACGCTTGATTGCGTGCACAATCTGCCGAAGGGGGACGCCAAATTGCAGAGCAAGTGATGCGATAATTGCGGCATCACTCAGCAACACGTCGAGCATCGAGTCCGACCGTCCGCTGTTCAAGAAGAGTTCGCCGATTTCGCCGTTCTCTCTGAAGCCAAGTGTCAGCCGAATGCCAATGCCGTCGCGCTCGAATTCGAGAGTTTGGTTCTGGCGGCGGTTGGGGAGGTGTTCTCGGCTCATAGATGGGCCTCCGCCAGGAGGAGTGAGTCCCTCAGCGGAAGCAGAGCAGACTTCGGGATTGCGAACTGTCGCTCGGTCGGTCGCCAATTGCGCTCGCCGTCGAGCTTATAGATTCGAACTTCGAGCTTGGCGACGCCATTAAACAGGCGAACCGCGAGCCAAATCTCTTCACGACGGCTTTTCGGGATGCGCGCAATTACATCTTGCGGACAAACTTCGTGGGGGCTATTTTCGCGAGTGACCGATCGCCGTTGGTCAAGTTTCTCGCGATCCCCGGTGCCCGCCAGCGCCGGGTTTCGCATTTTGAAGGGCATGGGTTACGCAAACTCCTTGCCGGCGGCCTCGAGTTTCGCGCGCTTCCAAGCATCAATATCGTCTTCGGCCCAAGCGACTGCCCGAGTACCGATCTGGAATGACTTGGGGAAGTCGCCATGCTCCATACCTGCATAGATGGCCGAGCGGCGCATGCCGGTTGCCTCCATGACCTGGGGCAGGCGGAGAAATCGCTTTGACATTTTGGTCCTCTGCGTTGAACCGAACAATTTCGGCGTTCGCAGAGGTTTCGCTTATGTCCGGCGGCCAATCGAGCCACCTTCTATCCAGAGCTTCCGAGCTATTTTCCGAAATAGCTGCGGACGGTCCTGCTGGAGATATTCAGTTTCTTCGAAACAGAATTTTCGATCCGGGTCTTTTTGCCCCAAGCGGGCTTGTTCTTGTCTTCCTCTTCTGCCTTCGCTATCGCGGCCTTAATGCGCTCCGCTTGCGGATCATGGGTTTTTACTTTCTTAACTTGACGAGATTTCTCCGTTCTTTTGTGCACGATCTCCTGCTCGATGGGATTTACGTGCGCTCGGTTGGCGATCACGAACGTCGCGCCGACCGCGGTCCATAATGAGTGCAGCATGTGCTCACGCTGATGATCGTGCGGCAGCGACTGTGCGATCTTAAGCAACTCGTCGAGCGAGGAGAGCTGATTTCGCGCACGCTCGATTATCCTCCGTTCCGCCTCGGGAATATCGCGCGGATTGCGCCGCTGCATTTTCGAGAGACCGCGGACGGTCCTGGCGTCGCCGCCATTCAGTGTGCTGCTAGCGGCATCCCTCAGGTTGTCACGCCACCGCTCGATCTCGGCAATCATCTCTTTGCTCATGCCGGGACCCTGATCGGCACAACGTTATCCTGCACGGAACTGCCGCTCGCACAGTAGTCCGCCCAGTCCTGCATCAGACGAACGCGCTTCTCCCGCTGATCGCCCCGGCGATAAGCCCGCTCGGTCTTGTCGCTGACAATGTGAGCCATCGCCATTTCGGTCAGCTCGTTAGCGTAGGATGTCTGCTCAGAGGCCCAATCCTTGAACGTGGAGCGGAAGCCGTGCACGGTCACATCAACCTTCATTTCCTTGAGGGTTTCCGCCATCGCCATGTTGCTGATGCCAGCGCCTTCCTTGGCGCCAGGGAAAACGAAAACCTTCTCACGAGGAAGGTTTTCGAGGATCTCGACGGCGCGATCAGACAGGGGGATTACATGATCCGGCCGGCGCTTGCCCTTCTTGCCCTTCATCAGCTCGCCTGGAATCGTCCAGGTTTTTCCCTCGGTGTCGATCTGCGACCACTTGGCGCCGATCGTGTTGGCGGTCCGCGTGACGTTGAGAATGGTGAACTCAAGCGCGCGGGCGCTGACGCCGTCGCGCTTGCGAAGCTTCGCCATGAACGCCGGCAATTGCTTGTAGGGCAGGGCAGCGAAGTGCTCCACGGGGGACACCTGAGATTTGCGGGGCAATAGCTGGTCTAGGTGGCCGGTCCACCGAGCAGGGTTCTCGCCGTCGCGGAGGCCCATCGCTTTGGCGCGGTCGAGCACCTTCTCGATGCGTCCGCGAACGCGGCTGGCCGTTTCGGTCTTGGTTGTCCAGATCGGCTCCAGGATTTTCAAGACGTGGTTCTTATCAACCAGAGCAACGGGCAGGTTGCCGATCGTAGGATAGGCGTAGGTCTCCAGCGTCGCCACCCATTGAGCACCATGTTTGGCGCTCTTCCAGCCGGCCTGGTTGGCCTTGATGTAGGACTCAGCCATTTGGCGGAAGGTTGTTGCCTTGGCCTTCTGAGCCTCGTGCTCGGCTACCAGCGCGGTCTTACGGGCGTTCCGGTCCTCGATGGGGTCGATGCCGTCAACAACAAGCAGGCGCTTTGCCTGCGCCAGCTTGCGAGCGTCCTTGAGGCTGACTTGATCGATGTCGCCGAGCCCCATCTTCCGAGCCCGGCCGCGGATCATGAATCGGAAGACCCAGCTCTTGGTCGGCTTATCTCCCTCTGTGTAGGACGGGCTGACTTGCAAATAGAGCCCGTTGCCGTCGCCGTAGAGGCCGGGCTTCAGATCCTTGCGTTCAATAAATTTCGCTGAGAGCTTATTTGTGCCGCGTGCCACGGTGATGCTCCGGCTTTGTACAATTCTACGTACAAACTAGCGCTGGAACATAGAGGACAATTTCGGATGTGTCTAGACGACGAATTTGCAATTTCTTCGAGAAAATAAGGCCTTTTTGTACATCTTCGGATGTCTGCGGAGACTGTTTTGAATCCCACCCCTTCCGCCAGTCAAGGCCGAAAAATCCATTTATTTCAACATTTTCAACTTTTGACTCACCAGCGTCGACTAACCAGAGCAGCCCTCTGAAACGCGTCTAGCAATTTAAGATTCGCCCGAACGGGGCAGGTACATTCGAACTGTCGCGGCGGTGACCAGGCAAAGGACGTGCAGCACCCCTCAAAGCCCATCGTCAAAAAGGGCTCGCCGCGAAAGAAGCATAAAAGCGCGAATGAGTTGTGTAGTGTCGCCCGGATTCAATGTGTGCGGAGGGACTATTGCGATCAAGGCAGCGATTTCGATTATGCCGTGTTGCTGAGTGGCCCTTGGGGCGTTGGCAAGACTTATCGAAGCGTCGCGAGCTGATGGAGGCCTGGGCCGCATACGCAGTTAGCGCTGCAAAGGGTGCAAACGTCGTTCCCATCCGGACGCCCGGCTGATGAAGCAGCAAATCAGGTGGCCTACCCGGCCAGCGAAGGCCCGGCGGCCGCAGCCGATCGGGGGCGTGATCCCTTTCATGATCGGATTGAGCAGGAGGATTGGAGATGAGTGACGTAGGCGTCAAGCAACCCGGTTCAAGCCTGCGACCGGCCCGCATCACCGAACTTGTCGCCTCGTTCGCCAATGTCGGCGCACCTGACGGGATCATGTTCAAGCTGTTTGATCTTCCCGACACTCAGTCGGGGGTCAACATCTACATGCGTCTTGCGGGACGCGGCTCCGATGCGGCACTGGTACGCTGCTGTGCCGACGCCCATCAGATGGCGGCACGATGGTTCGGCACCGTCCGGCCTCAGGCCATCGCAGCGATCAATGCCCTGCAGCGCTATTCCACGCTCGCCTCGGCGTCGTGCCAAACGCTGCGCGCCTTGCTCGCGAACGCGGACGTCAAGCCCGAGAGTCGGCAGCAAGCCGTCTCGATCATCGACGCCCTGGTTTCGCAGGCTCGCGAGCAGAGGCAGACCTGGGCGGCGCTCGCCGTCCTCGTCGACCAGCTGTCATCCCAGATTCAGGTCATCGTGCAGCGGATCGTCCAATACGACCGACAATACAATATCTGGGACGTCGACCCCTACGAGTCGCAGGGACCGATGGAGCAGGCGATGCTTCAGTCCACCACGGTGTTCGAGCAGGTCGAAGGCGCCTGGAGGGCGTTCGGTGACGATGCCGCCAGTGTCGCGCGCGCCTTGAGCCAGGACGTGGAATACGCTCCGGAATTCATCGCCCAACTGGGCCTCACCGAAGCACAAACCGAGTGGCAGGATCTGGCGGCGAGCGCAGCACGAGCTCTTCCGGCTCGACGTTTCGACGTTACGCCAACCACGACCGACCTTGGCTGGATGAGGGTGGCCGTCGCGGATGCGAATGACGAGACCCTCGATTATCGATTGCAGGCCGGTCCGGGCGAGACGGTCGGATTCGGCAAGGACGCCGGGCAGAGTGTGGCGTTCGAGCGGTTGTCCGGCGACCAGTGCGGCTGCTTCCGCATGCGCTTCACTGCGACCAACCGGTACCTGACGGGTTCAGCTTCCGGTGCCATCGTCCAGGCAGACTGGACCGACTCCGAGCGCCAGAAATGGCGCCCATTCCACGCCAACCAAGCCACCTTTTTCGACGGTACGATATCGGGTTTCCGCTTGCTGCAGCGATCGTCGGGCATGTTTGCCTGCGTGGACGCGCCATGGCAGTTCTTGCCGATCAAACAAGCTGAGGATCAGCTGTTGAGCCTGTCGCAACACGCGGCGCTGCCGATGCCGCAGGGGCTTTCCGTATTCCAGGCGAGCACCGACCCGATCTATACGACTTATTTCGACTAGAACCTTGTTCCTCAAAATTCGGAATAATAGCATTATGCTCCTGTTTTGCCCGACGCGTCAAAGGGTTTTTGCTGGGGCGGGTCGGTTGGGCCGGTAAGTCCTTGCTCCGACGTGCACCACCTACTGTGCATGGGGTTGTTTTCGGGATTTGGGCGAAGTGGAACCTTTTCCTCACCGCCGCGTTGCCTCGGCATGACTGAAGACCTTTCCTTCCGACGCAAACCCCTGACTCCCGAACAGCGCCAGGCCCGCGATGCGGCTCGCCGGATAGAGGCCGAGAAGGCCATGCGCGACCATGAGGAGGCGCAGAAGGCATTTCACGCCAATCGCGAGCGGCTGAAGGCCGAGCGGCTGGCGCGAGAGGCGGCTGCAGCGAAAGGCTGATCGGACTTGCCCGGCCAGGCGTCAGTGCCGGCGGGGAGGGCGGGCGACCGTCAGCACCAGCCTGAGGGCCTCGACGGCGAGGCCGATGGCCCCGCGATGCACCGGCTGTGACTCGATGGCTTCGGCCGCGAGGCGGCAATCATCGGCAACCTTGAGCAGGCCCGACCGCGCGAGGTCCATGGTCGACAGCGCGGCCTGCTCCAGGCACACGCGCTCAAGCCGTCGAAATTCCCGAAGCTCTCTGTTCATGCATCGGCTCTCGATTTTCCCGGGATCATGCGGCCGTGAGTCTGCTTAACGAATCGTAAATATATCATTTAGGCGCTGGAGCTGGTCCGAACGTGACGCTGCCGCCGCCCCGGTCCGACCGGCGGCTTGACGGCGCCTGCCTTCGGTCGGAAGCTTCAAATGATCCTCAATTGACGAGAACCACGGAGAATTTCACTCCCCATCGGGATCCCCTCGGCACAACGCAAATGGAGCTGACCATGACCACGTTCGACAAGCGCGAGCAGGGCTTTGAGGCCAAATTCGCCCACGAGGAGGAGCTCATGTTCAAGGCCGCGGCGCGGTCGAACAAGCTGCTCGGGCTGTGGGCCGCCGGCCAGCTCGGACTCGAGGGCGACGCGGCGGCGGCTTACGCGACTGCGCTGGTCACGGAGAATCTGGCGAGCCAGACGATGGACGAGACCCTGAACAAGGTCTCGGCCGACCTCGCTGCCAAGGGGATTTCCCGCGAGCAGGTCGCGCAGAAACTCCAGGAGTGCCTGCATCAGGCGCTGGCGCAGCTCGAGGCCGCATCGCGGCAGGCCGGTTAGTTCGGCGTACGATCTTCGTGCTATCGTGGCGTACCGCAGGGAGCTGAGGGGAGACGGGCCGTGCTGCGCGGCGGCTTTGGCAAATGGATTGGCAGGCTCGCGCTCGCGAGCGCAGCGATTGTTCTCGGCGCCGGCAAGGTCTCCGCGACACCGCTGACGCCGTTCCGCTTTGAGGCGCAGGCCCAGCGGCATTGCCCCGGCGACGTCGTGGTATGGCTGGATTTCAGGAAGGGCGTCTACTACCGCAAGGGGCAGAAGCTCTATGCCCAAGGCTTCGACGGCAGCTTCGTTTGCCTCGGTGAAGCGCGCGGCAGCCTCTATCGCAGATCGCCGCTGGGGTTGCGCTGAGCGGCGCGCACGCCGCGGCATTCTTGGGTTCGATGGATCAGCCGAAGGCCAAGGCCACGAGGCTCGAGCAGAGCAGGACCAGACCGCCAGCGGTCAAAGCCAGAAAGCCATCGGATACGAGGTCATGTTTGCGCATGGGACACCTGCTGCTCTCGTCTTCGATGCTCGATCGGATTGATTAAAATTGTCCGAACGCGCCGTCTTGAAGAGGTGATGCAATGTCGCCCGCGCGAGTGCCGTCAGGCCCTCGTGCGGTAGCCTTCAAACGCATGGGCCAGGAAGATCCCCGCGCTTACCAGACCCATCAGTGCCGAAACCGTCTCGATCATCGTTAAATTCCAATCCCGCCCCTGCACGCGAGAAGACGCGGGCGACCTTGCACAGTCAAAAGAATTCCGGTGAAGCGCGTGATATCAGGGGTCGAGTGAGCTTTTGGCGCAACAGCTTGTGCGGGACTGGCACAGAGGAGGCGGTGCGGAGGCCCTCGCGCCCCGTAGATCAACGGAGAATGCTAGACGTCCTGTTTACCATCCCGGCGCGAACGCTGTGAGCTCCCCATTTCCGCCGTGTTCGGGTTGCGTTATCGTTACCACCTCTGGGACGGTGGTGGGCCGCCGCGGAGCTTGAGGACCGGACGATGCTCTCCGCAGCCAAGCGGATTGGGGCCGTCTCCGGCGAAATGGTATTTGGGGCGAATGGGGATCCGACGGTCAGATTCGGTGGTGCGGGCCGCGCGCAGCGTTGCGGTGGTCGGCACTTGCCTCGCGCTCGCCAATTGCGCTTCCTCCAACAAGTTCGCCAGCCGGGTCGATCCCAAATACGGCGTGTCGTCGAGCCCGCGCGTCGTGGCCTGGGGCGATCCCGTCCCCAAGGGCGGCGGCACCTATCGCGTCGGCAAGCCCTATGTGGTGGGAGGCCGGACCTATGTGCCGGAGGAGGACGTCAACTACCGGGCCGAGGGTATGGCGTCCTGGTACGGCGACGATTTCCACGGCCGTCTGACCGCCAATGGCGAAGTGTTCGACATGGGCTCCCTGACGGCGGCGCATCCGACCCTGCCGATGCCGTCCTATGCGCGCGTGACCAACCTCTCCAACGGTAAGTCGCTGATCGTCCGCGTCAATGATCGTGGCCCCTATCACGGCAACCGTCTCATCGACGTCTCGAACAAAGCCGCCGAACTACTTGAATTCAAAGGCAATGGCGTTGCGAAGGTCCGGGTCGAATATGTCGGCCGGGCGCCGCTCGAAGGCTCCGACGACCGCCAGTTGATGGCGACCCTGCGCACCGGCGTTCCGGCCCCGTCGCCTTCGATGGTCCGGGTCGCCTCGGCAAGGCCCTTCGTGCCGGAGCTGCCGTCCTCTAGCCGTGGCGCCATCCGGGGCGAAGTCCCGATGCCGGAGGGGCGGCCCTACAGCCTCGGTAATACCTCGGCGGACGTCGCCTCGATCAACGCAACCTCGGAACTGTCGGCCTCAAGCCGCGGCCGGGGGCGGGCGCTGCAGAATGCCCGGCAGGTGTCCTATGACGAGGACGGCCGCTATGCCGGCAATTCTCCTGCCGGATCCGACGACGGCGCAGCCGAAGCGCGCAGCATCCTGACTGGCCGCGGTCTGTACTGATCCCCGGACTACGCAGTGCCGCTCAGCTGTGGAGCCGCCTCGCGCAGGAATCTGAGCAGCGCAATATTCACATCCTCCGGCCGTTCCTGCTGCACCCAGTGGCCGGCGCCCTCGATGATCAGCTTTCGCGTGAGATTGGGCAGCACGCGCTCCAGCTCGTTGACGCGCTTGGCGCCGATCAGGCCGGTGATGACGGCGTCCTGCGCGCCGGCGATGAAGAGCGAGGGCTGGTGGATTTGCGCATCTTGCCAGGGCGCGGTCAGCTCCCAATTGCGATCGATGTTGCGGTACCAATTCAGGCCGCCGCGGAATCCGGACGCGCGGAAGCTCTCGATGAAATGAGCGAGGTCGTCCTCGCTCAGCCACGTCGGTAGCGGCTCCTCGACAGTCGCGTGACCGAGAAAGCCCTTGCCCTCCTGTACGAACATCGCGGCAGTGGGATCGGCCAATCCGCGCCCGCCAAGCACGATGCGCATGGTGCGGGCGACGTCATGCTCGAACTCGGCCTCTGCGATGCCAGGCGTCTGAAAGTACTGCCAGTAGAAATTGGTGATGCCGCCTTGGCGGAGCAGCTCAAGCGGCCTGCCGCGCCCGCGGAACGGCGGTGGCACGCTCAGGCCCGCGACGGCCGTGAAAATGTCAGGTCGGAATAGCGCGGCGTGCCAGGCGACCGGCGCCCCCCAATCGTGGCCGACCACCATCGCCTTGGTCGCGCCGAGCGCCTGGACCAGGCCGACGACGTCGCCGACAAGGTCGAAGATCGAATAGGCCGCCGCGTCAGGGGGCGCCGCGCTCTGGCCGTAGCCGCGCATGTCCGGCGCGACGACGTGAAATCCGGCAGCCGCGAGCGCCGGGATCTGGTGCCGCCAGGAATAGGACAATTCCGGCCAGCCATGGCACAGCACCAACAGCGGCCCTTGACCCGCCTCGCGGATGAACAGGTCGATTCCATTGGCCTTGATCACCCGGGTGGTGGACATCGCTTTTCCGCCTTGTTTCAGAGGTTTAGTCGAAAAACATGAGGTGCCACGATAGAGACGCGCCGCGAATCGTGCAATCTCCGTGGCAAGCGCCTACTCGTATTGTTCGCACCGGTTCCGACTGTTAGAACGCAGCTCTCAGGGCTTCGCCATGGCATTTCGTCTCATCTCGCTCCGTTATACCGGGTTTACAGCCGGGGTACTGGTGCGCGGGATGATCGCGGCAGCGCTTGTGGCGAGTCTGAGCTGGGGCGGAGGACTCTACGCCGCCAACCAGAGCGTCCAGGGCGCCAAGAAGACCGAGGATGTCGGTTTCGACGGCGATGCTCCCACCGCGATCCTGATCGAGGCCTCCAGCGGCAGCGTGCTGTTCGAGAAGAACGCCGACGAGCTGCGTGCGCCCTCCAGCATGATGAAGCTGATGACGGCGGAGGTGGTGTTCAATGCGATCAAGAAGGGCGACGTCAAGCTGACCGACGAATACCGGATCAGCGAGAACGCCTGGCGCAAGGGCGGGGCCCCCTCGGGCACCTCGACCATGTTTGCGGCCATCAACAGCAAGGTTTCGGTCGACGACCTGCTGCATGGTGCCATCATCCAGAGCGGTAATGATGCCTGCATCGCGCTCGCCGAAGGCATCGCCGGCAACGAGCGGATCTTTGCTTCCGACTTCATGACCAAGCGCGCCCGCGAACTCGGCATGACCAAGTCGACCTTCGCCAATTCCAACGGCTTGCCTGATCCCGGCAACAAGATGACGGTGCGCGAACTCGGCATGCTCGCCCGTCACATCATCCTGGACTTCCCCGAATTCTACAAACTGTTCGGCGAGAAGGAATTTACCTGGAACAAGATCCGGCAGCCGAACCGCAATCCGCTGCTCAATTCGATGGAAGGCGCTGACGGGCTGAAAACCGGCTACACCAAGGAGGGCGGTTACGGCATGGTCGGCTCGGCCGTGCAGAACGGCACGCGATTGATCGTTGTTGTCAACGGCCTGGAAGACTCCGAGGATCGGGCCACCGAAGCCAAGAAGATGCTGGAATGGGGGTTTCGCAATTTCGAGAGCCGCACGCTGATCGCGGCTGACCAGCCGGTCGGCTATGCCAAGGTGTTCGGCGGCGATAGCCGCTCCGTGAAGCTCGTTGCGAAAGAGCCTGTGAAGGTGATGGTGCACAAGAACGGCAGCGACAAGCTGATCGCACGTATCGTCTATAGCGGTCCGGTGCGCGCTCCGATTGAAGCAGGGCAGAAGGTCGGTGTGGTCAGGGTCTGGCGCAGCGGGGCCATCGCTGTGGAGACGCCGGTCTATACAGCCGAAGCGATCGGCACCGGCTCGACCGTGCGCCGCGCGATCGACGGCGCCAGCGAACTCGTGATCGGCATGTTCCGCGCAGGTGCCGAGAAGCTCTGATCATGAGTGAGAGCAAGGGACAGCGGTCGTCCGGGCGCGGGCGTTTCATCACCTTTGAAGGCGGCGAGGGGACGGGCAAGTCGACCCAGATCAAGAAGCTCGCCGATCGGCTCAATGCGGCCAGGCTCCGTACGATCGTCACCCGCGAGCCGGGCGGCTCGCCGGGCGCCGAGATCATGCGCCATCTGGTGCTGTCGGGGATGGGCAAGCTGCTCGGCCCCGAGGCCGAGACGCTGCTGTTTGCGGCCGCTCGCGACGACCATGTCCGCACCAGGATCGCGCCCGCGCTCAATCAGGGCATTTGGGTGCTGTGCGACCGTTTCGCCGACTCGACACGCGCCTACCAGGGCAGCCTCGGCAGCGTCCCTGTCGGGTTGATCAACGCCATGCAGCGGGTCACGATCGGCGATCTCAAGCCTGATCTCACCATCATCCTCGATCTGCCCGTGGAGATCGGTCTGGCGCGCGCGGCGGCACGGCGCGGCAGCGGCACGCCTGACCGGTTCGAAAGCGAGAAGCTCAGCTTCCATCAGGGCCTGCGCGAGGCGTATCGCAAAATCGCCACGGACGATCCGGCACGCTGCGTGCTGATCGATGCCAATTCGGATCCTGATACGGTCGCCGGCCGCGTCTGGACTGCACTCCGTGAGCGCCTCCTGCCGACGCCAGCATCGGTGGTGTCCGTATGAGCCCTCGCCGGACCGAGCGCGAGAGCGCCATACCGCATCCGCGCGAGACCAGCCTTCTGTTCGGCCATCGCGAGGCCGAAAGCGCGCTGCTGACTGCCTATCGCAGCGGGCGCATCCCGCATGCCTGGCTGATCGGCGGCCCGCAAGGCATCGGCAAGGCGACGCTGGCCTATCGGGCGGCGCGGTTCGTGCTCGCCCACGGCCAACCGCTATCACCTGTCGTGCAGGATGCCAGAGATCTCGCGCTCGACCCTGATGATGCAGTAGCGCGACAGGTCGCCGCGGGCTCCCATGGCGGTCTGCTGACGCTCGAGCGCACCGCCAACGATCGCGGCGTGATGCGCACGGTGATCACCGTGGACGAGACGCGCGAGACCATCGCGTTCTTCGGCTCGACGGCCGCAGCGGAAGGCTGGCGCGTTTGCATCGTCGACACCGTCGACGAGCTCAATCCGAATGCGGCAAATGCGCTGCTGAAGATCCTAGAGGAGCCGCCGCAGCGGTCACTGTTTCTGCTGGTGAGCCACGCGCCCGCACGCGTCCTCGCCACGATTCAGTCGCGTTGCCGCAAGCTGCGCCTGCGGTCGCTGACGACCGATGAGGTGATTGGCGCGGCCGCGGCGGCTGCAGGCCTTGCTCCATCAGATCAGGCGCTGCGCGAGGCGGCCGATGCCTCCGAGGGCAGTGTCGCACGCGCGCTGACCCTGCTCGGCGGCGATGCGCTCAAACTCCAGCAGCGCACCGCGGCGCTGCTGGCTCGACTGCCGGAGGTCGATCCGCGCGAATTGCACACGCTTGGCGATTCGCTCGGCAGCAGCGATCGCGTCGCGCTTGCAGCCTTCGTCGACGGCATCGATCGCTGGATTGCGGAACGCCTGCACGCGGACGAGGCCAATGCCAACCAGAACCTGCCGCGCCTTGCGCGCTTGAGCGAGGTATGGGAAAAGATCGTCCGCGCCGCGCGCGACACCGAAACCTACAATCTGGAGCGAAAGCCCTTGGTTTTCTCGGTGTTCGGCTGGCTGGCGGACGCAACGCGCTAGAGCATGACGGAAGAGTGCGGAGCGGCTTTCCAAGAAATCATGCTCGAACAATGACCAAACGCAAATTCGTTTCCAGATTTCGGGAAGCCGGTAAAGGAATTCGTCGTGGCAACACGAGCTAAGAAGACCGTCAAGGGCAAGAGCGGCAAGAAGGCTGCGAAGAAGTCCACCAAGAAGACCGCTAAGAGGGCCGTAAAGGCGCGCGTGTCCAAAGCGGCCAAGAAGGTCAACAAGGTCAAGAAGAGCAAGAAGGCTGCCGCCAAGAAGGGCGTGAAGACGAGCGCCGCGAAGCCGACGAAGAAGGCGGCGAAGAAGCAGGCGGTCACCAAGAAGACAGCGGCCAAGAAGGCCGTCAAAAAATCCGCGAAGGCACCGGCGAAAACGACGGCCAAGAAGGCGAGGGTGTCTGCACCACCTCCCGCGGTCGCTCCGTCGAAAGTCGTGAAGCCCAAGGTCGCGAAGGCCAAGACGCCGCCTGCGCCGAAGCCCGTGACGGCCCCGAAACCGGCTGCGTCCGCCCGCGACAACGTCTTCTACATCTCTACTGCTATTGCCTATCCCAATGGCGCCCCGCATATCGGGCATGCTTATGAGGCGATCTCGGCCGACGTGCTGGCGCGGTTCGCGCGGCTCGACGGCAAGGACGTGTTCTTTCTCACCGGCACCGACGAGCACGGCCAGAAGATGGTTCAGACGGCGCAGAACGAAAGCCTGACCCCGTCTGCGCTGGCAACCCGCAACGCCGGCCGCTTCAAGGAGATGGACGAGCGTCTGAACGTCTCCTTCGACCGGTTCATTCGCACGACCGAGGAACAGCACCATCGATCGAGCCAGGAGATCTGGCGGCGCATGGAGGCGAATGGCGACATCTATCTCGACAGTTATTCCGGCTGGTACTCGGTGCGTGACGAGGCCTATTACGCAGAGGACGAGACGCGTCTGAACGACGACGGCGTACGGCTGGGACCGCAGGGCACGCCGGTCGAGTGGGTCGAGGAGAAGAGCTATTTCTTCCGCCTGTCCGCTTACCAGGACAAGCTGCTGAAGCTGTACACGGACAATCCGGATTTCATCGGCCCGGACTCGCGCCGCAACGAGGTGGTGAGCTTCGTCAAGGGCGGTCTGCGCGATCTCTCGATCTCGCGCACGACATTCGACTGGGGCGTCAAGGTGCCCGGCGACGAGGAGCATGTGATGTATGTTTGGGTTGACGCCCTGACCAATTACATCACCGGGGTCGGCTTTCCTGACGAGAGCGACAAGAACTGGCGTTACTGGCCGGCCGATGTGCATATCATCGGCAAGGACATCATCCGCTTCCACGCCGTGTACTGGCCTGCGTTCCTGTTGTCGGCTGGCATCGCATTGCCCAAGCGGATCTATGCCCATGGCTTCCTGTTCAACAGGGGCGAGAAGATGTCGAAGTCGGTCGGTAACGTCGTCGACCCCTTCAATCTCGCCGACCAATACGGCGTCGACCAGATGCGCTATTTCTTCCTGCGCGAGGTCTCCTACGGCCAGGACGGCAACTACAACCATGAAGCCATTGTCGCGCGCATCAATGCCGATCTTGCCAACGACCTCGGCAATCTCGCGCAGCGCTCGTTGTCGATGATCGCCAAGCAGCTCGGCGGCGTGCTGCCGGAGCCGGGCGCGTTCAGCGACAACGACAAGGCCATCCTGGCGATGGCCGACGGCATGATCGCGACCTCGCGCGAGGCCATGTCGACCCAGCAGATCCATCACTGGCTCAATGCCGTGTGGGCCGTGGTCGCGGAGGCCAACCGCTATTTCGCGGGCGAGGCGCCATGGGCTCTGGCCAAGACCGATCCTGTCAGGCAGAAGACGGTGCTCTATGTCACTGCCGAAGTCGTGCGCCAGATCGCGATCCTGGCGCAGCCGGCGATGCCGGTTGCCTGCGGCAAGCTGCTCGACAGCCTCGGCATCCCCGAAGGCGAGCGCAACTTTGCCGTGCTGGGCGGAGATAGGCGCATCGCGCCCGGCTCGACGCTGCCCGCGCCGACGCCGGCGTTCCCACGTTACGTCGAGCCGGCGGCGTAGGACACGCGCACGATGCTGGTCGATAGTCACTGCCATCTGGATTTTCCCGATTTCGCGGAAGATCTCGACGGCATCGTCTCACGTGCCCGCGCAGCTGGCATCGGCCGCATGGTCACGATCTCGACGCGCGTACGAAAGCTCGATCAGCTTCTGGCGATCGCCGAGCGCTACGACGACGTCTATTGCTCGGTCGGCACCCATCCGCACCATGCGGACGAGGAAGACGGCATCACGCCGGACGAGCTGATCGCGCTGACGCAGCACTCCAAGGTGGTCGCGCTCGGCGAAGCCGGGCTCGACTATTTCTACGACAACGGCTCGCCGGAAGCGCAGGCGAGGGGCTTTCGGGCCCACATCGCCGCCGCGCGCGCAACCGGCCTACCGCTGGTGATCCATACCCGCGAGGCCGACGGGGATTGCGCCCGCATTCTCGAAGAGGAGGCGGAGAAGGGATCGTTCCGCGCGGTGCTGCATTGTTACACCGGCGGGCGCGAGCTGGCGCTGAAGGCGGTGTCGCTCGGGCTTTACATCGGCTTCACGGGCATCCTGACCTTCAAGAAGTCGGATAGCTTGCGCGCGCTGGCGGCCGAATTGCCGTCCGATCGTATCCTGGTTGAAACGGACTCGCCCTATCTTGCGCCGGGCAAGTTTCGAGGCAAGCGCAACGAGCCGGCCTATGTGGTCGAGGTCGCCAAGGTGCTCGCTGAAACACGCGGCGTTTCGCTCGAGGAGATTTCGCGCCAGACCAGCGAAAACTTCTTCCGTTTGTTCTCCAAGGTAAAAGCCTGAGGTTCTGAGCCGCATGATGCTGACGCTGACGATCCTGGGTTGCGGCTCCTCCGCCGGCGTGCCGCGCCCGGCGCTCGGCTGGGGTGCCTGCGATCCCAACAATCCCAAGAACCGGCGTCGCCGCTGCTCGCTGCTGGTCGAAAAGACTTCGAGCCACGGCACCACGCGTATCGTGATCGACACCTCGCCCGACCTGCGCGAGCAGCTCATTGATGCCAATGTCGATCATATCGACGCGGTGTTCCTGACCCATGAGCATGCCGACCAGACCCACGGCATGGACGATCTGCGCTCCGTCGTCCTGCACATGCGCAAGCGCATTCCGACCTACTTCAATCAGTCGACCGCCAAGGACATCATGGCGCGGTTCTCCTATTGCTTCATCTCGCCGGAGGGCAGCGACTATCCGCCGATCCTCACCCGGCATTCGATCGAGGCGGGCGAAACCCAGGCCATTCTGGGGAAGGGGGGCGCGGTGACGATGACGGCTTTCCTGGTCCAGCACGGCAACATTCCCGCGCTCGGCTACCGCATCGGCAACGCCGCCTACACGCCCGACCTCAACGACATCCCGCGCGAGAGCTGGGGCGCCTTGGAAAATCTCGATCTCTGGATCGTCGACGGCCTGCGCTATACCGGCCACCCTAGTCACTTCAGCATTAACGATGCGCTGTCCTGGATCGAGCGTTTCAAGCCGAAGCGCGCCGTCATCACCAACATGACGGCCGACGTCGATTACGAGGTGATCCGGCAGACACTGCCGGCGGGCGTGGTGCCCGCCTATGACGGATTGCGGCTGGAGACGGTGTAAGCCCGGTTGGGGAAAATCCGGAGCAGACCGGCATGTTCCTTGCCTGCAAGGCGCTGATCGTGTTGGTCTAACGTCTGAAAGACAGGCGGGGGACGGCGGCGATAATCAGCCGGAACCGGTAACGCGCTGAAGACGGGACGCGTGAGGATTGGGGGCCGCATTGGCGGAGCATGAGGACATCGAGGCACCGGGGCTGCTGCGGCGCGCCCTTGACCTTCTCTATCTCGGCGCAGGCTACGCAGCCGGCATTTTCATGGTCGCGATCTTCGCGATCATGATGGTCATGTCGGTCGGCAGGCAATTTGCCATCAACATCCCCGCCGGCGACGATTTCGCGTCCTGGTGCATGGCCGCGATGGCGTTTCTCGGCCTCGCTCACACCTTCAAGCGCGGTGAGATGATCCGGGTCGGACTCCTGCTGGAGCGTCTGCACGGCCGGACCCGGCAGGCCGCCGAGATTATCGCACTCGGAATCGCCACCGTCTTCATTCTCTATTTTACCCGGTATGCCGCGCAGATGGCTTACGATTCCTGGCGCTTCAACGACGTGGCCCAGGGCGTCGTCGCCGTTCCTCTCTGGATTCCCCAAATCGGCTTTGCCGGTGGCCTCGCGATCCTGTCGATCGCGGTGATTGACGAGATGGTCAATGTGCTGCGTGGCGGCCGGCCAAGCTACGAGCAGGGCTCGCCCGACGAAACGCCGGACGAATTCATCGAGCGAATATCGCAGGGCGGCGGGGGTTGATCATGGCCAATCTCGGTATGATCGAACTCTCGTTCATCCTGCTCGGCGTGATGATCCTGCTGCTGGGGAGCGGGGTCTGGATCGCCGTATCGCTTGGGCTGGTCGGTTTCGTGGCGATGGCGCTGACCACGAGCCTGCCACTCGGCTCCGTGCTGGCCACCACCACCTGGAGCGCGAGCTCGTCCTGGACGCTGGCCGCATTGCCGCTGTTTATCTGGATGGGAGAAATCCTGTTCAGGACGAAGTTATCGGAAGAGATGTTCCGCGGCTTGTCGCCCTGGGTGCAATGGCTGCCGGGGCGGCTGACGCATGTGAACGTCATCGGCTGCGGCATCTTTGCGGCCGTGTCGGGCTCCTCGGCTGCGACCTGCGCGACGATCGGCAAGATCGCGCTCCCCGAGCTCGACGGACGCGGCTACGACAAGGGCCTCAGCCTCGGCTCTCTGGCTGGCTCCGGAACGCTCGGCTTGCTGATCCCGCCGTCGATCCCGATGGTCGTCTATGCGGTCACGGCCAACGTCTCGGTCCTGCAGGTGTTCCTGGGCGGCTTCCTGCCGGGTGCGCTCGTGATGGTGCTTTACTCCGGTTACATCATCATCTGGTCGCTGCTCAACCCGAAGAAGATTCCGCCGCGCGATCCTCCCATGCCGTTCCGGCAGAAGCTGAAGGAATCGGCCAAGCTCGTGCCGTGCCTGCTGCTGATCCTCGCGGTCTTCCTCTCACTCGTGCTTGGCTTTGCGACCGCGACCGAATGCGCGGCGTGGGGCGTCGCCGGCGCGCTGCTGCTGGCATGGTGGAGCGGAACGCTCACGCGCAAGAACTTCGTCGAGAGCGTCATGAGCGCGACGCGTCTGACCTGCATGATCATGCTCATTCTCGCGGGGGCCGCGTACACCACGGCCGCGATGGCCTATACCGGCATTCCGGCGGCCCTCGCCACCTGGGTCCAGGGGCAACAGCTCACGCCGGGCATGCTCGCGCTGTATCTGAGCATCATGTACATCATCCTCGGTTGCCTGATCGACGGCATCTCGATGATCGTGTTGACGGCCGTCATCGTGCTGCCGATGGTCAAGCAGGCCGGGCTCGATCTGGTCTGGTTCGGCGTCTACCTCATCATCCATGTCGAGATGGCGCAGATCACTCCGCCGGTCGGCTTCAACCTGTTCGTGCTGCAGAACATGAGCGGCCGCGACACCCTGACCGTCGCGCGGGCCGCGTTCCCGTTCTTCGTGCTGCTGCTGGCTGCCGTGTTCATCATCACCGAATATCCGCAAATCGTGCTGTTTCTGCCCAAGCTCGCGTTCCCCGACTGAGGGTTTTGCGTTTTACCGTGAGGAGAAGTTCGATGACGTCTCGCTTGTTGCTCTCAGGTCTAATCGCTGGTGCGTTGCTGGCCGCGCCGCCCGTCATGGCCCAGACCAAATGGAATCTGCCGGCGGCATATCCAATCGACAATCCGCACTCGGAAAACCTGGTCGCTTTCGCCAAGGACGTCGAAGCTGCGACCTCCGGAAAGCTGCTCATCACAGTTCATCCGAACGCCTCGCTGTTCAAGGCCCCGGACATCAAGCGTGCGGTCGTGACGGGGCAGGCGCAAATGGGCGAATTGTTGCTCTCGATCCATGAGAACGAAGACCCTGTGTTCGGGATCGACGTCGTGCCGTTCCTTGCGACGAGCTTCCCTCAGGCGATGAAGCTGTACCAGGCGTCGAAGCCGCTGATCGCCAAGAAGCTGGACGCGCAAGGCCTGAAGCTCCTGTTCGCGGTGCCGTGGGCGCCGCAGGGCGTGTACGCCAACAAGCCGCTTGCCTCGATCGAGGACATGAAGGGCCTGAAGTGGCGTGCCTATAACGTCGGCACCGCGCGTATCGGCGAGTTGGTCGGCGCCCAGGCCGTCACGATCCAGGCCGCAGAGCTTCCGCAAGCGCTCGCAACGGGCGTCGTGAATTCCTTCATGTCGTCCGGCGGCACGGGCTACGATTCCAAGGCCTGGGAGTCGCTCAAGTATTTCTACGATGTGCAAGCCTGGATCCCGAAGGACTACACCTTCGTCAACAAGGCGGCATTCGAGGCTCTCGACAAGCCGACCCAGGAGGCCGTCCTCAAGGCCGCGGCTACCGCGGAAACGCGCGGCTGGAAGGCCTGGGAAGACAAGGCCAATTGGTACATCGAGCAGCTCAAGGCCAAGGGCATGACGGTTGAGCCGCCAAGCCCGGCGCTGAAGGCCGGTTTCGAGAAGATCGGTGAGCAGCTCACGGCCGACTGGCTCAAGAAGGCCGGCGCGGACGGCCAGGCCGTCATCGACGCCTACAAGAAGATGTGACGGCGAACGAGATCTTCCGCCTGAATCTCTCAGGCGGAAGGTTATGCGGTCTCTCTCACGCCGAAATGGCTTTGGCCGAGCCGACTTCGTTGCGCAGCAGGAATTTCTGGATCTTGCCGGTCGACGTCTTCGGGATCGGCCCGAAGACGACGGCCTTCGGTGTCTTGAAGCCGCTCATATGCGTGCGGCAGAAGGCGATGATGTCGGCTTCGGTCGCGCTGGCGCCGTCCTTCAGCTCGACGAAGGCGCAAGGCACTTCGCCCCATTTGGGATCAGGCTTGGCAACCACCGCGGCGAACAGCACGGCCGGGTGCTTGTAGAGGATATCCTCGACTTCGACGGACGAGACGTTCTCGCCGCCCGAGATGATGATGTCCTTGGACCGGTCCTTGATCGTGACGTAGCCGTGCTCGTCGAGCACGCCGAGATCGCCGGTGTGAAACCAGCCGCCCTCGAAGGCTTCCTTGGTCGCCTTCTCGTTCTTGAGGTAGCCCTTCATCACGATGTTGCCGCGAAACATGACCTCGCCGATCGTCTCGCCGTCGCGCGGGACCTGCTGCATGGTGTTGGGATCGATGACGGTGACGCTTTCCTCGAGCGGGTAGGGCACGCCCTGCCGGCGCTTCATGCGCGCGCGCTCGGCGGCGGGAAGATCGTCCCAGCCGGGCTGCTCGGCGCAGACGGAGGCGGGGCCGTAGACCTCGGTCAGGCCATAGACGTGCGTGAGCTTGATGCCGATGCGCTCGGCGCCTTCGAGGACTGCGACCGGCGGGGCCGCGCCGGCGATCAGGCCGACCACGCGGCGAGCCGCATTTCCTTTCGGTGCATCGGGTGCGTTGATCAGCGTGTTGTAGACGATCGGCGCGCCGCACATATGGGTGACGCCGTGCTGCCTGATCAGCTCGAAGATCCTGGTCGGCTCGACCTTGCGCAGGCAGACATTGATTCCGGCAGCTGCCGCCATGGTCCAGGGGAAGCACCAGCCATTGCAGTGAAACATCGGCAGGGTCCACAGATAGACCGGATGCTGGCCGAGATTGCCGGCGAGGATGTTGCTGACGGCGTTCAGATAGGCGCCGCGATGATGGGTCACGACGCCCTTGGGATTGCCCGTCGTGCCCGAGGTATAGCTCAGCGCGATCGCATCCCATTCATCGCCCGGCGCGATCGCTGCAAAATTCGGATCGCCTTGCGCGACGGCCGCTTCATATTCGATCTCGCCGATGCGCTTGGCGCCCGTGAAGGCGGCATCGTCAACGTCGATCACGAACGGCTTTGGCCCGGTCATCTGGGCCAGCGCATCGGTGATCACGCCGGAAAATTCGGGATCGACCAGGATGATTCTGGCGCCGCCGTGATCGAGCTGGAACGCGATCGAGGGCGCATCGAGCCGGATGTTGAGAGCGTTGAGCACGGCGCCCGTCATCGGGACCGCGAAATGTGCTTCGTTCATCGCCGGGATGTTCGGCAGCATCGCCGCGACGGTGTCGCCGACGCCGATGCCCTTGCCGGCGAGATATGACGCAAAGCGCTTACAGCGCTCATGCGTCTGCGCCCAGGTGAAGCTGCGGCCCTCATAGACCGTGCTGACGTGATCCGGGTACACCGCAGCGCTGCGCGCAAGGAAGCTCAGCGGCGATAGCGGCACGTAGTTGGCAGGGGTCTTGTCGAGGCCGATATTGTACTGGTTCTGCCGATCACTCATCGACACCCTCCGTGACGCCGCGCTTACAGGAATCCAATCGAAATCCAGGGGAAGACCGCGACGATGATCAATCCCACCAGCAGCGCCACCAGATAGCCCCAGATCGGTCTGATGCCGTCGGCTGGATCGACGCGTCCAATGGCGCAGGCCGCATAATAGCCGACGCCGAAGGGCGGCGCGAATAGCCCGATACCCATCGCCAGAATGATCACCATGGCGTAGTGCACCTCGTGCACGCCGACGGCGCGGGCGATCGGAAATAGCAAGGGTCCGAACAGCACGATCGCGGGGATGCCCTCCAGAACGCTGCCGAGGATCGTGAAGGCCAGGATGGATACGGCGATGAAGGTCGCAGCTCCCCCGGGCAATCCGGTCATGGCTGCCGCTAGCGAGCGCGAGAAGCCTGATTGGGTCAGGCCCCAGGCCATGCCGGTGGCGGTGCCGATGATCAGCAGGATCGCGCCCGACAGCGCAGCCGTTTCGACCAGCATCGGAAACAGCCGCCGCCAGTCGAAGCGGCGATAGATCAACAGGCCGACCAGGGCGCCATAGACGATGCCGATGGTGGAGACTTCGGTTGCGGTCGCGATGCCCTCGACCACGGCGTAGCGGATCACGAAAGGCAGCGCGAGCGCGGGCAGGGCGACGATGAAGGTCTTGCCGATCTCGGAGGCCGTGGCGCGGCGGACATGGCTCATGTCCTCGTGGCGGTAACGCCAGCGCACCAGCATGCACAGCGTGATCGCGAGCACGACACCAGGCAGCAGGCCGCCGGTGAACAGCGCCGCGATCGAGACGCCGGTGACCGAGCCGATCGTGATCAGCACGAGGCTCGGCGGGATGGTCTCGGTTTGGGCGCCGGTCGCCGCCAGCAGCGCGACGAGATCGCCGGGCTTGGCACCACGCTGCTTCATTTCAGGAAACAGCACGGGCGCGACCGCGGCCATGTCGGCGGCCTTGGCGCCTGATATGCCGGAGACCAGGTACATCGCGCCTACCAGCACGTAGTGCAGCCCGCCGCGGACGTGGCCGAGCAGGCTTCCCAGGAACGCCACCATCGCCCGGGCCATGCCGGTCATCTCGATCAGAAGCCCCAGGAAGACGAACAGCGGCACCGACAGCAGGATCAGATGGCTCATGCCCTCGTCCATCCGCCCGACCAGCACCATGACCGGCGTGGGCGTGGTGAGCGCCAGATAGCCGAAGATCGCGAGGCCAAAGCCGAACGCGATGGGAACGCCGGCGAAGACGCAGAAGCCGGCGACGCCGACGAAGAAGATAACGAGATTGAGATTGCCGAGAGGCCGCAAATAAGGCTGTGCCAGCCAGAACAAACCGACCACGACGACAACGGAGATCACGGCCGTCAGCACCATGCGATAATCGGCAGTGCGGAACAGCCGGACCAGCGCGAACGCCGCCATCAGGCAGATCCCGACCGGCAGCGCGACGGCGCGCCACATGTTCGAGATCTGCAGCGCCGGCGTGGTGATGAAACTTTCCTCGTAGGCGTAGTCCCAGGCCGGCCAGATGATCAGCACGAGGAAGGCCAACGCTGCGCAGGTGGCGACGAGGTCGAGATAAGCGCGCGTGGCCGGCCGCGCACGCGCGACAACCGCGGTCATGCGCATGTGCTCAGAGCGGCGAAATGCGACTGCCGCGCCCAGCATCGCCAGCCACAGGAACAGGATCGAAGCGAGCTCATCGGACCAGATCAGCGGCCGATGCAAGCCGTAGCGCGCGACGACGCCGGCAAACAGGATCGCGATCTCGACGACCACCAGAATGGCCGCCGGGATTTCGACGGCGAGGCCGAGGATGCGCTCGAGCGAGGCCAGCACGGAGGATCGGCGAGGGGACTGAACGGTCGCCTCGCCCATCATTTCGCTCACCTGAACCCCGGTATGAGCCATGACGGCCCCAACGCGTTACGACAGTTTGCCGACGGCCTTTTCCAAGAGCTCCCAGGCCTGCTCGCCATACTTGCCCTTCCACTCGGCGTAGAAGCCGGCGGTGCGCAGCTTGTCGCGGAAGGGCGCGACCGCGGGCTGGTTGAAGGTCAGGCCCTTGCCCGCGAGCTCCTGCTGGAGACCAGCGTTCAGCTTGGCCGTATCCTCACGTTCCTTGATGGCGGCGGCGTTGATGTTCTTGGCGACGATGGTGCGCACGTCCTGTGGGAGTTTCTCCCAGGCTCTCCGATTGGCCAGGAACCAGAAGCCGTCCCACATGTGGTTGGTCAGCGAGCAGTATTTCTGAACCTCGTAGAGCTTGGCGGTCGAGATGATCGCCAGCGGGTTCTCCTGGCCCTCGACGATCTTGGTCTGGAGCGCGGAATAGACTTCGGCGAAATTGATCGAGGCGGGCGCGGCGTCGAAGGCCTTGAACATCGAGGTCCACAGTGGCGATACCGGCACGCGGATCTTGAAACCCTTGAAGTCGTCAGGACCGTTGATGGGCTTGGTCGACGACGTGGTCTGGCGGAAGCCGTTGTCCCAGATCTTGTCCATGACCTCGAGGCCGGCCTTCTTGATCTCGCCGCGGACATAAGCGCCGAGGTCACCGTCCATGGCCTTCCAGACCGTGTCGTAATCCGGAAATGCGAAGCCGATGCCGTTGATGGATGCCGCCGGCACCAGGGTCGACAGAATCAGGCCGGACAGCGTGAAGAACTCGACGCCGCCGGAACGGATCTGGCTCAGCATGTCGGTGTCCGAGCCAAGCTGGTTATTGGGGAAGATCTGGAGGTCGAACTTGCCGCCAGTCTCGCTCTTGATCGCCGCAGCCATCTCCTTGGCGCGGATGTTGAGCGGGTGCGTGTCGGGCAGGTTATTGGCGTATTTGTAGGTGAACTCGGCAGCCTGGGCACGGGCCACATAGGTTGCGCTGACGCCGCCAAAAACGGCGGTCGCGGCGGAGGCCTTTAGAAGCGTGCGGCGGGAAAAACTCATGGGTCTGTGCTTCCTCAGAAGATTGTTCTTGTTGTGAGACGCAGACCATACGGACGTCGGGCCTGAAGGTCATCTGCGATCTCGCGGAGCTCGCTTATTGCAGCCCGACAAGGTCGCGGCAATAAGACATCGGCCCAATTCAAAATCTGAAAAACAACCCCATGCACAGTAGCGGTCAAGTCCTGACGAGCTGAACCAACCCGGGGCCGGAAATCGCAGGGAAGCGAAAGCCCAGTGATAGCAATTTCGGCTAAACATCTGATCTGATTGTATATAAATATATTCCATAATATACCTTATGCGAATTACGGATATGCGAGGCGGATCAGGACGACCCGGATGATGGCTCCCCCAAATTGGCCCCTTGCCCCATCCTTGCCCCGTCAGAAGACCGACGCGCGACGGCAGCTCGCGCCCAGTGCAAGCTCCGAAACCGACCGAGGCGAACCCACTGGCAGGACATGCCAAGGGTGTCAGCGCAGCGTGCGGGGTCGGCGGAAGCCTAGGTTGGACGGAAGCCTGGGTTGGACGGAAGCCAGCCTCGCCCGGGTCAGCGCAAGCGCTAATCCGCCGAAAGCGACCGGAGCCAGGCCAGTCGTGCGATTGCCCTCTCCGCCATCTGTTGCAGGACTTCGGTGCGAGCAGCGTCATTCGAGCGCTCGGCCCCGTCGAGATAAGTGTCGACCAGCGCCTCGGCGATCTCCAGCGAACCCTTTCCTGCCAGGGAGACCGGAAAGCGGCCGACATCGGCGGCAGCGTCGGCCATCCTGACCGTCTCGTCGCGAAGCTCTCGTGTCCGGACTGCGGCCGGCCCGCTCATGTGTCGCTCGAGATCAGCGAGCTGGTCTGCCAGGCGAAGCTCCAGCTTCCGCGCATCAATCTGCAATGCTGCGGTTCCCGATGCACCGGCAGAGTCCTGATCGTGTTCGCGATGGTAAGCGCGACGCCTCTCCTTTCGCAGCGCGGCAACATGGCCAAGCTCTTCGCTCGCCATGGCCTCAGACGCCCTCTTGATCTCGGGATCATCGGAATAAGCCGCGAGATAGGACCAGAAAGCGAAGGCGCGCTCCTCATTGCGGACGGCCATTGCGAGCGCGCGATAGGGCGTCATCAAGCGGGATGTCTTCGCGTCCGCGGCGACTTCCGCATCGATCGCTTCGGGCGTCTGCCAGCGCACCAGCACGGGATCCGGAACCTTGCCGCGACGCGATTGTGACCAGCGCGCGACGCTGTCGACGTGCTCGCGCTCGGCGGAACTTAGTCGCGCAAAGACATCGGCGAGATCATTCTTCCCCTGCTTGCGCATCTCTTTGGCCAAATCGTCGTAACGATTTGCCGCCTCCTGCTCCATTGCGTGCGCTAGCGCAAAGAGCTCGTCGAGAGACTTCGGTACACGACCGGGCTCGGCACTCAGCAATGACGTGCGCAGGAATGGCATAACGATGGCTCCAGATGCAGACGACTATTCGGTTCCGCATAAGGGGTTTTGCGGAGTTGACAGATGCGGTCGCTGACGATGAGTGTGACACGTCAGCGGCGACAAATCATCGACGAAGTATCTTTCAGCACACGCGGCCCTCTCGGCCGCGCAGATCGCGTTTGAATCGAAATGTCGCAACAGCCGCATGACAAAAACGGCCTCGCGAGGCGTGCAGCACGCGCGCTCGCGAGCTCACTATTCTTGCTCTTGCTGTGTCTTGCGTGCATCTCGCCCGCATCCGCCGCCGGCGATTTTCAGACATACCTGCCGAAGCTCACGCCCGCGGAGTTTTTCCCCGGTGCGGATCGTTTTGGCACGCCGCAGGGCGATCCGCCCATTGTTCCGGTCTACCGCGGCGACCAACTGCAGGGATTTGTCTTCCTGAACTCCGACTTCGCCAACGCGGTCGGATACTCGGGCAAGCCGATCCACATCCTGGCAGGGATCGATCCGAAAGGCGTCATCACCGGCATCAAGCTCGTCGACCATAAGGAACCGATCGTGCTGGTCGGCATTCCCGAGGCCCGAATCGTCGCGGCCATGAATTCTCTGATCGGCAAGGACATGAAGCCGGTCGCAAGCGGGGCCGAGAATCCGCCGCAGGTTGATATCGTCAGCGGCGCAACCGTCACGGTGCTGGTGATGAGCGACAGCATCGTCCGCGCCGCGTCCAAGCTGATCCGGAGCGGTCGCGTCGGTGGCGGAGACGGCGCAGCGGCATCGGCAGCCCTGCCCCCGGTCATCAAGACCCTCGATCTCGAACATAGCGAAGTGCGCGACTGGGACAGCCTCGTCGGCGACGGCTCGGTGCGCCGGCTTCATCTCGGGATCGGCGACATCAACGAGGCCTTCGCAAAGTCCGGCAACGCGGCGGCGAGCCAGTATCCCGAGCCGGGCGATGCGAGCGACAGCTTCATCGACCTGTATGCGGCGCTCGTCACCGCGCCGACGATCGGGCGCAGCCTGCTCGGCGATGACGGCTATCAACGGCTGAAGGACAGGCTGAAGCCGGGACAGCAGGCCATCATCGTGGCCGGCAACGGCGCCTACTCTTTCAAGGGCTCGGCCTACGTTCGCGGCGGCATTTTCGATCGCATCGAGATCTTGCAGGACGGCAACAGCACGCGCTTTCGCGACCGCAACCATACGCGGCTGGGCGCTCTGGCCGCTGCTGGCGCGCCCGAGTTCAAGGAAATCGCCCTGTTCGTCACGCCGCCCGAGTTCACGCTCGATCCGACGCAGCCCTGGCAACTGCAATTGCTCGTGCAGCGAAGCCTGGGCGGACGCGACAAGGCGTTCCTGACATTCGACATCAATTACGCCCTGCCCGATCAGTACATGCGCCGCGAGCAGCGCGCGGTGACCGTGCCGGAGAGCGCCGCGGCCCCTGCAGCGGAGGCGCCGGCAGCAGCCCCGCCGGCGGAGACGGACGAGCCGCTCTGGATGCGGATATGGCGTGCCAACGCGGTCTCTGTCGGCATTACAGCGTTCATGCTGGCCGCCCTCACCGGCATCTTCTTCTTCCAAAACCTGCTGGTGCGCCGTCCGGTGCTCTACAACTGGGTTCGGCGAGGCTATCTCGCCTTCGTCGTGGTCTGGCTCGGCTGGTACGCCAACGCCCAGCTCTCGGTGGTCAACGTCGTCACCTTCACCAACGCGCTGGTGACCGGCTTCCATTGGGAGTTCTTTCTCGCCGCTCCGCTGATCTTCATCCTGTGGGCTGCGACGGCCGGAGGTCTTCTCTTCTGGGGGCGCGGTCCGTTCTGCGGCTGGCTATGCCCCTTTGGCGCGCTGCAGGAGCTGACCAACCAAGTCGCCAAGTGGTTGAAGGTGCCTCAAATCACGGTGCCATGGGGCCTGCACGAGCGGCTCTGGCCCATCAAATATATCGTCTTCCTGGGTCTGTTCGGCTTGTCGCTCTACTCCGTCGATATGGCCGAACGGTTCGCCGAGATCGAACCGTTCAAGACGGCCATCATCCTGAAGTTCGCGCGACAATGGCCGTTCGTCCTCTACGCGGTCGCGCTGCTCGTGATCGGCCTATTCATCGAGCGCTTCTTCTGCCGCTACCTCTGTCCGCTCGGTGCGGCGCTTGCGATTCCCGGACGCATGAGGACGTTCGAATGGCTTCGCCGCTGGCAGGAATGCGGCTCGCCGTGCCAGCGCTGCGCCAAGGAATGTCCGGTGCAGTCGATCCATCCGGAAGGACATATCAACGTCAATGAATGCATCTACTGCATGCATTGCCAGGAGCTCTACTACGACGACCATCGCTGCCCGCACATGATCCAGGTGCGGCTGAAGCGCGAGAAGCGTCAGGCCTTGTCGTCGCCCTCAATGCGCGCCGGCGGCAAGGGTCCCGCGACCGTCATCACCGCCGGCGGAAAACCTGTCAGCGCATCACCCGTCACCTCTCCACCCGAAACCTGAAACCGAAAGCCGAGGAGGCAATCATGAGCGAGAACGACAAAGTCAAGGGCGTCAGCCGGCGAACGATACTGGGAACGACGGCGGCTGCGGCGGGCGTCGGCCTGGCGGGCGGCGTCGCGATGAAGGACGGCGGCGGATTGATCTCGCCCGCCGATGCTCAGACGAAGACCCCCGCGGCGCCGCCGGCGCGATCGGGACTCCAAAAGGCCGAAGTGGCGCCCGGCGAGCTCGACGAATATTATGTGTTCTTCTCGAGCGGACAGTCCGGCGAGATGCGAATCCTCGGCCTCCCCTCGATGCGCGAGCTGATGCGCGTTCCGGTGTTCAATCGCTGCAGCGCGACCGGCTGGGGCCTGACCAATGAAAGCCTGAAGGTTCTGACCGAGGGCCTGCAGCCGGCCACCCGCGAATTCCTCAAGACTCGCGGCGGCACGTTCATGAACGGCGATCTCCACCATCCCCACATCTCCTTCACGGATGGCACTTATGACGGCCGCTATGCCTTCATGAACGACAAGGCCAACACGCGCGTCGCGCGGGTGCGGCTCGACGTCATGAAGTGCGACAAGATCATCGAGCTGCCCAACCAGCATACGGTCCACGGCCTGAGGGTGCAGAAATATCCGCGCACCGGTTATGTGTTCGCCAACGGCGAGGATGGTGTGCCCCTGCCCAACGACGGCAAGGTCCTGGACGATCCCAAGCAATATCGGTCGATCTTCAGTGCGATCGACGGCGACACGATGAAGGTCGCCTGGCAGGTGATCGTCAGCGGCAACCTCGACAACGTCGACGCTGACTACCAGGGCAAGTATGCCTTCTCGACCTGCTACAACGGCGAGGAAGGCGTCACCTTGGCCGAAATGACGGCCAACGAACAGGATTGGGTCGTCATCTTCAACATCAAGCGAATTGAGGAAGCCGTCAAGAAAGGCGACTTCAAGGAAATGAACGGCGTGCCCGTGATCGACGGCCGCAAGGGGTCGGCCTATACCCGTTACGTTCCGGTCTCGAACAATCCGCACGGCATGAACACGGCGCCAGACGGCATCCACATCGTCGCCGCCGGTAAGCTCTCCCCGACCGTGACAGTGATGGACGTGCGGCTGTTCGACCAGTTGTTTGACGACAAGATCAAACCGCGCGACGTCGTCGTCGCCGAGCCCGAACTCGGCCTCGGGCCTCTGCATACGGCCTATGACGGCAAGGGCAACGCCTATACCACCCTGTTCCTCGATAGCCAGGTCGTCAAATGGAACATCGACCTGGCCAAGCGCGCCTTCAAGGGAGAAAAGGTCAATCCCATCCTTCAGAAGCTCGACGTGCATTATCAGCCCGGCCACAACCACAGCTCCATGGGCCAGACCAAGGAGGCGGACGGGAAATGGCTGATCTCGCTGAACAAGTTCTCCAAGGACCGGTTCCTGAACGTCGGACCGCTGAAGCCGGAAAACGATCAGCTGATTGACATCTCGGGCGACCAGATGAAGCTGGTGCACGACGGCCCGAGCTTCGCCGAGCCGCATGACGCGACCATCGTCCACCGTTCCAAGATCAACCCGATCTCGATCTGGGACCGCGCGGATCCGATGTTTGCGGATGCGGTCAAGCAGGCCAAGGCGGACGGCGTCAATCTGGAGGCGGACTCGAAGGTCATTCGCGACGGCAACAAGGTGCGCGTCTACATGACCTCGACCGCGCCGGCGTTCGGCCTCGAGAAGTTCGATGTCAAGCAGGGTGACGAGGTCACCGTCTACATTACCAATATCGATGCGGTCGAGGATCTCACCCACGGCTTCTGCATCGTGAACTACGGTATCCAGATGGAAATTGGGCCGATGGCCACCGCATCTGTTACGTTCACGGCCAACAAGCCGGGAGTTTACTGGTATTATTGCTCCTGGTTCTGCCACGCCATGCACATGGAGATGAAGGGCCGGATGTTGGTCGAGCCGAAGTCGGTCTGACAGGAGCGAGCTCGTGAACGTCTTGTTGCGCATGTTCCCGGCGGCGCTGGTCGCCGCCGGGGTGTCTGGCTTCGCCAGCGCGGAGACCCTGACGGCTACGCCGGGGCAGCCGTTGCAGGCGTTGCTGGATAACGCGCGCGCCGGCGACGTCGTCGAGCTCTCCCCCGGCGACTATCACGGCTCGGTTCGCATCGATCGTCCGTTGCAGCTGGTCGGCAGACAGGGCGCGGTGCTCGACGGTGACGGCGCCGACAACGTCGTCACGGTCACCGCGCCGGACGTCACGGTTCGCGGCGTGACCATCCGGGGGTCCGGCCGCGATCTGCAGGCCATGAACTCCGGAATTTTCCTGCAGAAGACGGCCGAACGCGCCACCATCGAAGACAACCGGCTGGTGGAAAACCTGTTCGGCGTCTACGTGCACGGTGCCCGCGGTTCACGGGTCACTCGCAACGACATCGAGGGTCTGCGCGGCGGGCGTCTCAGCGAGGCCGGCAACGGCATCTCGCTTTGGAATGCTCCCGACGTCACCATCGATGACAACACTTTCCGCTACGGCCGCGACGGCATCTTCTCGGTCTCCAGCAGCAAGGACCGCTTCATCAACAATCGTTTCGACCAGGTCCGCTTCGCGATCCATTACATGTACACCAATGACAGCGAAGTCAGTGGCAACGTCTCGATCGGCAACCATGTCGGATACGCCATCATGTATTCGAACCGGCTGGTGATCCGCGGCAACATCTCCGATCACGATCGCGACCACGGATTCCTGTTCAACTATGCGAACTACGCCGAGATCGACGGCAACCGTGTCACAGGCGGCCCGTTGAGCTCGACAATGGACGCGACGGACAACGGTCCTGACGACGAACGAGGCATGCTTCCGGCCGCGGTGCGGGCGGGCCCGCTTCGGAACGGCCCGGAAAAATGCGTGTTCATCTACAACGCCAATCACAACAAGTTCCGCAACAACCTGTTCGAGAACTGCGCCATCGGCGTGCACTTCACCGCCGGCTCCGAAGGCAACGAGATCACGGGCAACGCCTTCGTGAACAACGCCAACCAGGTGAAATATGTCGGCACCCGCAACCTGGATTGGTCGACCGGCGGGCGCGGCAATTACTGGAGCGACAATCCGGCGTTCGACCTCAACGGCGATGGAATCGCCGATACCGCATACCGGCCGAACGACCTCATCGATCGCGTGCTGTGGACCGCGCCTGCGGCAAAAGTCCTCATCAACAGCCCCGCGGTCCAGGTGATCCGCTGGGCGCAGGCACAGTTCCCGGCCCTGCTGCCGGGAGGCGTCATCGATACCCACCCTCTCATCTCCCCGCCTCCGCGCCGCACGGCCAAGGAGGCACGATGACCAAGACGGTGCGCATCTCCGACGTCACGAAAGACTACGGCAGCGTCAAAGCCGTCCGCGGCGCCTCGTTCGAGCTCAGCCAGGGCGAGCTGGTGGCCCTGATCGGCCACAACGGTGCCGGCAAGACCACGCTCATGAAACTGATGCTGGGGCTGATACGGCCGACCAGCGGCTCCATCGAGGTCCTCGGCGACAATCCCGCCGCCGGCCAATTCGCCGGCCGCCGCCAGCTCGGTTACTTGCCTGAGAACGTCTCATTCGATGCCGCTCTGACCGCCCGCGAAACGCAGGCGTTCTACGCCAGGCTCAAGCGCGAGCCGGTGGCGAGGGCGCTCGATCTGCTCGACACCGTCGGACTGGGAGCCGCCAGCCGCCGCAGGGTCGGCACCTATTCGAAGGGCATGCGCCAGCGCCTGGGGCTTGCGCAGGCGTTGATCGGGCGCCCGCGGGTGCTGCTGCTGGACGAGCCGACCACCGGACTCGATCCAGAGCTGCGTCAGACCTTCTACGATGTCATCCAGCGGCTTGCCGCGGACGGTGCGACCGTGCTGCTGTCATCTCACGCGCTCACCGAGCTCGAGGAGTGCGCCGGCCGGGTCATCATCATGAACCGAGGCATCAAGGTCGCGGACGGATCGATTGCAGAGCTGCGCCGCCTCGCCCAGCTCCCCACCAGGATCCGCCTCAAGGTTTCGGGTCTCGCCCCGAGCGAGCTGCCGCGCTGGGCCCCGCAGGATGTGACCTGCCGCCGGCTGAATGGTCACATCGTCGAGATCGACGCCGCGCCGGAGCGGAAGATCGAGCTACTGCACCGCGCGACCGCCTCGGGCAATTCGGTCGAGGACGTCGATGTGGTCCCCCCGTCCCTGGATGAGCTCTACGCACACTTCCTCAGGCAATCGGAGCAGGCATCATGAATGTCCTGATCGTCGCAGCCAAGGAGATCCACCAGGCGATTCGCAATCGCTGGGTGCTCGCGGCGACGCTGCTGCTCGCCGGGCTTGCGCTGTCGCTGAGCTTCCTCGGCAGCGCGCCAACCGGGAACGTCGGCGTTCGCGCGCTCGACGTTGTCGTCGTCAGCCTGTCGAGCCTGACCATCTTTCTGGTTCCGCTGATCGCGCTTCTGATCTCTCACGACGCGATCGTCGGCGAGATGGAGCGCGGAACGATGCTGTTGCTGCTAAGCTATCCGGTCGCGCGATGGCAGGTATTGCTCGGCAAGTTCCTGGGTCATCTCGCCGTTCTCGCCTTCGCGACCTGTCTCGGCTATGGGCTTGCCGTCGGGGCATTGGCGGCGACGGGCAGCCACGTCGATAGCGACAGCCTGCTGGCCTTCATGGCGATGATCGGCTCCTCCGTGCTGCTGGGCGCAGCTTTCGTGGCGATCGGATATCTGGTCAGCGCGCTCGTGCGCGACCGGGGAACCGCGGCCGGCATCTGCATCGGGCTGTGGCTGCTGCTGGTGCTGATCTACGACATGGCGCTGCTGGGCGTGCTTGCGCTCGACCAGGGACGCAACATCTCCGCGACAGCGCTCAACGCCATGCTGCTGTCGAATCCGACCGATGCCTACCGGCTGATCAATCTCACCGGGTTCGCCAATGTCAGCACCTTTGCCGGCATGGCCGGCCTCGCGCAGAGCGCGTCGCTGACGGTGCCGGTTCTTCTGGCCGCCCTGCTCTGCTGGACCATGGTTCCGCTGGCGCTGGCCGCGCTCGCTTTTTCGCGGAGAGAGCTATGAGGCATTGGGCGATCGCTTGCGCGATGTTGCTGCCGCTCGTGCTTGCGGGCTGCAACGAGAAACAGGCCGCGACAATTCCGCCGCCGCAGCGGATGACCGCGGAGGACATCGGCCATTATTGCGGCATGAACGTGCTCGAGCACCCCGGGCCGAAGGGGCATATCTTCGTCGCCAGCCTGATGGAGCCCGTCTGGTTCTCGTCGGTGCGCGACACGCTCGCGTTCACCCGTCTGCCGGATGAACCGAAGGACATTCAGGCGATCTACGTCTCCGACATGGCCAAAGCGCCGAGCTGGGACAAGCCCGGCCCCGACAACTGGGTCGAGGCCCACAAGGCGCTGTTCGTGATCGAAAGCCGGATCAGAAGCGGCATGGGCGGCGATGAAGCCGTTCCGTTCTCCGACCGCGGCGCAGCCGAGAGGTTCGTCGGCGAAAATGGCGGCAAGATCGTCAGCTTCGACGATGTGCCCCGCGACTATGTCTTGGCGTCGGCGACGGCCAACATTGACGCGGCCCCCGAAGCAACCGAAGGGCTGCCGGGCGAGCGACCGAAAGGGCAACCATGATGCAGATGCCGACACGCCGACGCTTCATCCGGATCAGTGCCGCAGCGGCGGGCCTCGGCCTGCTGTCCGCCGGACGCTCCGTTCGCGCCGAGGTCGCGCCGACCGTCTGGCGAGGCACGATGCTGGGTGCGGTCGCAACCCTAGAGATTCACGCCGAGGACCGCAGCCGGGCGGAGCGATTGATCGCGGTGGCTTGCGCCGAAGCGCGCCGGCTCGAGCAACTGTTCAGCCTGTACCTGAAGGACTCCGCCCTGGTCGAATTGAATCGCACCGGTATTCTGGTTGATCCCGCCGCCGAGATGGTCGATCTGCTATCGGCCTCGCAGCACTACTCAGGGCTGACGGGCGGACTGTTCGATGTGACCGTGCAGCCGCTGTGGGAGCTCTATGCCAGCCACTTCGCGCAAGAGGACGCGGATCCGGCGGGTCCGGCAGCGGCGGCGATCCAGGCCGCGCTCGCGCGCGTCGGGAGCGACCGCATCACGGTCGGCCGCGACCGCGTCGTCATGCCCCGGGGCACGACGGTCACGTTGAACGGGATCGCGCAAGGCTATGTCACGGACAAGGTGGTGGACTTGCTGCGGGCCCACGGCGTCTCCCACAGCCTGGTCGATATGGGGGAAGCTCGCGCGATTGGCGCGCGACCCGACGGACGACCGTGGGAGGTCGGCATCGCCGATCCTGACGTCTCGGGCCAGACCAAAGCGGTGCTACCGATCGTCGACCGCGCCGTGTCCACCTCGGGCAATTACGGCTTCAGCTTCGATCCCAGGGCGCAGTTCAACCATTTATTCGATCCGCGAACCGGCGGATGCGCTCACCGCTATCGCAGCGTGACGACAGTGTCGCGCAGTGCGACCGCGGCAGACGCCTTGTCGACGGCCTTCAGCTTCATGCCGGAAGAGAAGATTCGATCGTTGCTGCCGCGTGTCGATATCGATCGCGTGCACCTCATCGATGACGCCGGCCAATCCACCGAGCTCGCCGCGTAGCGGCTCTTGGATCATGCGGCGCGGAGAACGGAGCGCGGCGCACCCTAACTCGTGGAAGTGGCCGAAACCGACATCGCTCTTGCACTCCGCGGCGATGTTCGGTCTGCCGTCTCGATGTTCTTGCCGAGCAGCGGCGCAAACTGCTCCGCCGTGACCGTTTCATTCGCGATCAGCATCTCGACGCCGGCATCCAGGTCTGCTCGCTTCCGTTGCAGAATGTCGCGCGCACGACGGTCGCCCTCCTCGACCAGGTTGCGCACCGCAACATCGATCTCGCGGCCGGTCGCTTCCGCCGCCGCAACGATGGTATCCTGGGTGGCAGCCATGAAGGCCTGCGGTTTTGGCGCATAGGTGCGTTGCCCGACCGTCTCGTCCATGCCGTATTTTGTCACCATCTCGATGGCGACTTCGGTGGCCCGTTGAAGATCATCGGCGGCGCCGGTCGAAATGGCCCCGTCAAAAATCAGGCGCTCGGATGCGCGTCCTCCCATCAGCACGGCAATGCGGTTCTTCAGCTCCTCGATCGTGAGCAAGAACCTGTCCTCGGTCGGGCGCTGAATGGTGTATCCCAGCGCACCAATTCCGCGTGGGATGATCGACACCTTCTGCACGGGATCGACGCCCGGCAGGCTGGCGGCGACGAGGGCATGTCCCATCTCGTGATACGCGACCCTGCGCCGTTCGTTCTTGCCGAGCACCCTGCTCTTCTTCTCGATGCCGGCCACGATCCGCTCGATCGCCGTGACAAAATCCGCGAACGAGACCTCCTCGCCATTCCGCCTGGTCGCCGCGATCGCAGCCTCGTTGATCAGGTTGGCGAGATCAGCTCCGGTGAAGCCCGTGGTGAGGGCGGCGACCTTCTCGAGGTCGACATCCTCCCCCGTGTGGATCTTGCTGACGTGCACCTTGAGAATGGCCACGCGACCGTTCTTGTCCGGCCGGTCGACCAGGACCTGCCGATCGAACCTGCCGGCGCGCAGCAGCGCGGGATCCAGGATCTCGGGGCGATTGGTGGCGGCGAGCAGGATGACGCCCGCGCTTGGATCGAACCCGTCGAGCTCCGACAGGAGCTGGTTGAGAGTCTGCTCCTTCTCGTCGTAGCCGCCGACCGATAATGGGCCGCGGCTGCGTCCCAGCGCGTCGAGCTCATCCACGAAGATGATGCAGGGCGCGGCCTTGCGGGCCTGCTCGAACAGGTCGCGAACGCGCGCAGCGCCAACGCCGACGAACATCTCGACGAATTCCGAGCCGGAGATCGAAAAGAACGGGACAGCGGCCTCGCCTGCCACCGCGCGCGCCAGCAAGGTCTTTCCCGTGCCGGGCGGCCCGACCAGCAGGATTCCCTTCGGCACGTGAGCGCCCAAACGGCCGTAACTCTTGGGGTCCTTCAGAAACGAAACGACCTCCTGCAGCTCGAACTTCGCCTCGTCGACGCCGGCGACGTCGGCGAAGGTGACCTTGATGTCCTTCTCGACATAGACCTTGGCGCGGGACTTGCCGATCGCCATCAGTCCCCCGAAGCCTTGGCCGCCGGCCACACCGCGACCAAGCCAGAACCAGATCAGGAAGAAGACGATGACAGGGAAAATCCAGGACAGCAGGCTTTGCAGTCCGCCGCCGGATGGAATGCCGGTCACGCTCACGCCCTTGGCCGCGAGCTTCTCGGCCAAAGCCAGATCAACCCGTGCGGTGACGAATGCCGATTTTCCGCTCGGAAGCGGATCCTTCAATTTTCCCTGGATCGTGTCGGTCCCGACCGACACCTCGGCGAGCTTGTCCTGGGCAAGCAATTGCTCGAACTGGCTGTAGGGGATGGTCTCGATCGAATTGTACGCCGTCGAGACGAACTGAAACGCCACGAGCAGCATGCCGCCCAGAAAAATGATGGCCATCGCAATGGTCTGCTTGCGCGATATTTGTTCGGAATCCACCTGCATCTCCCGTCGACGTCGGCCGCAGTCGAAAGTTACCGGCGCAGCGGTGACTTACACTTGACCCAAGTCAACGCAACGGCAGCAGCTCGAGCTGGCTCTGCGCCTTCTTGACGGCCGCGGCGAACCAGCTCTGGGTCGGCGCTTCCCTGGCAAAACATTTGGTGTAGGCGTCCATCGCCTGGTCTTCCCTCGCCATCGAATCCTGCGGGGTCTTTCTTGCCATCATCTGCTTCCAGACCTTCTCGCAAGTTGGAATCTCTGACGTCTTGACGGCGTCCGTGACGGCGAGGAAGTAGACTTTCTCGCCCTGGACCGCGACGACGTCGATTTCATGCGGCGGCCCCTTCAGGTCGCCATTGCCGCGGAGGCCGAGCACGGCCATCGCCAGACTTGCAGATGAGGGCTTGGTGATCGGCAACTCCGCATATTTGGCGAAGGCGGCGTCCTGGATCGCCTGATAGTAGAATCGGTCCGACCGGAATGCCGCGTCGATCTCCTGCGGCAGGCCGTCCTTGCCGTGTTCGCGCAGCCAGTGCTTGAGCAGCGAGGTCGTGGTCACCACGGCCTGCTGCTTGTCGCCTTCGGTGGCGAAGCCGAGCCCGTCGAGATGGCCGAAGCCGATGTCGTCCCGAAACAGCGTGTCGACGTTCGACTTGCCGTCGGCCGGCAGCCCCTTGATCGTGACCGGACCGACGAGGCCGCGCAGGAGCCCTGTCAGCTCATTGAGCGCCGCCTCGTGCTGCTTATAGGTCTCGTCGCCCTCCTTGGCCTTCGAGAACTTGGCGATGTAGCGATCGCGCAGGTCGAGATAGTGCTGCTCGGGAGATGCCGCGTGCGCGGGCATGGCGAAGGCGAGCAGGCAGAGCAAGGCAAGCGATCTCATCGCGACCGTCCGGAAGGCTGGGAGTGATCTCCAGTCTTTGTGGCGTTGCCGGGCCGGAAGGTTCAGAACCAATCCTTCACCATGGCTTGCGGGTTCGATTGAGCCCTGGGAAACCCAACGGTAAGAACGTCTGGGGAATTTTCCATAGGGCCTGATATCCGGGGGCGACGTCCATGAGCGAATTGCGCGCTGCGACCAGGCAATCCACGGCCAGGACGGGGATCATCGAGTTCGATGGCGCGAGGGGCATCGTGAGCATCCCCTGCACGATCGCGGACGTTTCGGGCACGGGCGCGCGGCTGAAGCTCGACTGGTCGCTGGCGTTTCCGAAACAGGCCACGCTGATCTTCGCGGACGGCTTGCGCAAGACCTGCCGCATCGCCTGGCAGAAGCGGCGGCTGCTCGGCGTCGCCTTCGCCGATGGCGTCGCGAGCGCGGAAGAGCAGGCCCTCATGATGACCGAGGAAGAGCAGGCTTTGCACAGGCGCCACATCGGCGCGCAGGTCAGAGGCGCGCGCGAGGCGCGCGGCTATACCGAGGCTCAAATTGCCAATCTCGTCGGCGTCTCGCCCGAGTTCATCTCACGCGCCGAGAGCGGCGAGATCAGCATCCCGCTGCACCAGCTCACCCACATGGCCGATCTGTTGCTGGTGGATCTCGACAGCATCGTTGCAGGCGCGGTGTCGATTACGGAGCCACCGCACGAGCCGGCCTCTCTCGCCGCCCCTTCGCCTTGATCAGGGGTGCCGCAGCCGGCGATTGAGCCGGCGCGCCAGATGGTCGCCTGCGCTCTGCACGAGCTGCACCAGCGCGATCAGCACGACGACGACGGCCAGCATCATTTCCGGCATGAAGCGCTGGTAGCCGTAGCGGATGCCGAGATCGCCAAGCCCGCCGCCGCCGACCGCGCCGACCATGGCGGAGTAGCCGAGCAGGCTCACGGTCGCGAGAGTGAGCGCCAGCACCAGGCCCGGCAGCGCCTCGGGGATCAGCACCTTGAACACGATCTGGATCGGCGATGCGCCGAACGAGGACGCGGTCTCGATCAGGCCGGCATCGACCTCGCGGATCGCCGCCTCGACCAGCCGCGCGATGAACGGCGCCGAGGCGATGGTCAGCGGTACGATCGCCGCCGTCGAGCCGATCGAGGTGCCGGCAATCAGCCGCGTGAACGGGATGATGGCGACCACCAGAATGATGAAAGGCGTCGAGCGCGTCGCATTCACGACGGCGCCGAGCACGCGGTTGACGATGGGCGCCGCAAACAGCTCGCCCTTGCGGCTGGTGGCGAGGAAGACGCCGAGCGGCAGGCCGATGGCGGTGCCGAGCAGCGCGGCGATGCCGACCATGTACAGGCTCTCGAACGTCGCCTGGAGGATCAGGTTGATCAGTTCAGGCGACATAGCCGAGACGCTCCGCGGAGAGTTGATGTTGAGACAGCCAGGCCAGCGCGCGCGCCGCGGCGCCGTCCCCGCCGGGAATGCCGAGCACCAGCGCGCCGACATGCTGGCCGCCGATCTCGTCGATGCGCGCCGACAGCAGCGAGACGTCGAGGCCCAGCTCGCGGGCAAGCCGCGCAACCAGCGTGTCGCCGGCCCCTGCCCCGCGCACCTGGACGCGGATCACGGCATGCCGACCAGGCTCCTGTACGATCCGGCTCGCCAGGGAGACCGGCAGGCTGTCGCCGGTCACCTCCGACAGGAATGACTGCGTGATCGGGTGCTTGGGGTGGGTGAAGATGTCGGCGACATGCCCGCTCTCGACGACGCGGCCGGCATCGAGCACCACGACTTCCCTGGCGAGCTGGCGCACCACGGACATTTCATGGGTGATCAGCACGATGGTCACACCAAGCTCGCGGTTGATATTCGCAAGCAGATCGAGGATCGCGCGCGTCGTCTGCGGGTCGAGCGCGGAGGTCGCCTCGTCCGACAGCAGCACGCTCGGCCGCGTTGCCAGCGCGCGAGCAATGCCGACGCGCTGTTTCTGCCCGCCGGAGAGCTCGGACGGATAGCGGTCGTGCTTGTCGGCGATGCCGACGAGCGCAAGCAGCTCGGTCACGCGCGCGCGAATGTCGGCCTTGGACCAGCCGGCGATCTCGAGCGGCAGCGCGATATTGTCAGCGGCCGTGCGCGATGACAGCAGATTGAAATGCTGGAAGATCATGCCGATCGAGCGCTGCGCCAGCCGCAACTCGCGTCCGGTCAGCGCGGAGATATCCCTGTTATCGACGATCACGCGGCCCGCGCTGGGCTTCTCCAGGCCGTTGATGAGGCGGACCAGGCTCGACTTGCCGGCGCCGGAGCGGCCGATGACGCCGGTGATGGATCCGCGGGGAATGGCAAAATCGACATTCTGCAGCGCCTTGACGCCCGGCTTGCCACGATAGGCCGGGTAGGTTTTCGCGATGTTCTCGAAGCGGACCATCGCCTCGGGCTCAGCCGCGGCGTGTTGGGTCTCGATCGGTTCTCCGATCACGAGCGATGGGTGCGCATTCATGGAAAGGGCTTTCATGCACGACATCTAGCGCGCCCGCCCGACAGGCGCACGCGAACCAGGTCGCTATCCAGGCGACGGAGGATGGAACGAAGGCAGGCGCTCGATGGCGGCGCTGCAATGCAGCACACCTTTGCCTTTTCCAGTCTTCCTTGCAATGTCAGATATTTGCGGAGGATTAGGCCAAGTTTTCCCAATCCCTCCTCGGGAAAGAAAATTCGTCTGCGGGGGTATCAGTCCCCTGTCCGGCTCATCGCATTTGCAGCCAGGGCAGCACGATCAGCAGCAACCCGGCGAAATAGAGCGCCCCGAACATCAGACCGAAGCCCCAGAACTGGCCCTTCCCGATATAGCCGCTGCCGTAATACATCGGCGCCGGCCCGGTCGCGTAAGGCGAGATCACGCCCATCAGGCCGAGCGAATACATGCACAGCATCGCCAGCGTCGCCACGGGCAGATCGGGGATGCCGGATCCGACCGCGAGCACGACCGGCAGCACGGCCGCGGCATGCGAGGTGATGCTCGAGAAGAAATAGTGGATCCAGAAGAACAGCGCGACCAGCAGGATCATCGCGGTCGACGGCGCAAGCCCCGTCAACGGCTTTGCAAATTCATTGGCGAACCATTTGATGAAACCGATCTCGTTGAGGCCGGAGGCTAGCGTCAGCAGCGACGTGAAATAGAAGAACACCTCCCAGGCGCTCTTCTCGCTGACGATGTCGGCGAACTCGATTACTCCGGTGATCAGCATCAGCGAGATCACGATGAACACCACGGTGGTGGCGTTGACGAAGTTGGAGCCGAGGACCGGCACATGGATGTCCGGGCTCGAGCCCGCGATCCACAGAAACATCGCCAGCACGATCAGCGCCAGCATGATCCATTCGTTGCGCGACATCGGGCCCATCGCGCCGAGCTCCTTGGCGGCCCATTCGGAAATTTCCGGACTGCGCTTCACCTCGGGACGGCAGATCGCGTAGCTGAGCAGCGGAACGAGAATCATCAGCAAAATGCCGAGCGGTGCGAAGCCGACGAACCACTGGCCCCAGCTCACATCGACCCCGACCGTCTTCTTGGCGATCGCGAGCGCGGCCGCGTTCGGCGCCAGCGCGGTGAAGAACAGCGAGCTCGTGATCGCAGTGGCCGCGAAGGCGGTCCACATCACGTAAGTGCCGATCTTGCCCGCGGTCGGCCCCGGCTCGGAGCCGTAGATACGCGGGATGTTGCTGATGATGGGATAGACGATGCCGCCGCTGCGCGCGGTGTTGGAGGGCGTTGCCGGCGCGAGCAGGAAGTCGGACATCGCCACCGCATAACCGAGCCCGAGCGTGTTTCGCCCCAGGCGTCGCACCAGCACCAACGCAATGCGCCGGCCGAGCTGGCTCTTGCGATAGCCGATCGAAAACACGAAGGCGCCGACGATCAGCCACACCGTGCTCTCGGCAAAGCCCGCCAGCATCCAGCGCAATGATTTGTTGGGATCGGCATCAATATAGCCGCCAACGCCCGCGACCGTGAGCCCGATCAGGCCGACCGCGCCGACCGGCATCGATTCCAGGATCAGCCCGGTGATGACGGCCGCGAACACGGCGAAGTAGTGCCACTGGTTGACGTTGAGGCCCGCCGGCACCGGCACCAGATAGATCGCCAACCACACCGCCAGCGGCGCGACAAGTTTCCAGCGAACGCCCTTCGCCTCAGCTGCCTGCGAACTGGCGGTCATGCGCCCTCCCCTCGATCGTCCCGGTTTCGCGCGGCCCGTGAGCCGGGCCGTCCCCCGCGCGGCGTATACGGATTGTCCGTGCCGGGATCAATGGGCCCGGATCTACCGTCCCCTGAACCGCGGCTTGCGGCGGCCCAGGAACGCCTCGACGCTCTCCTTGTGGTCCTCGCTGAGGCTCGCCAGCGCGAACTGGTCGACGTCCATGTGGCTGGCGAGATCGTCCAGCGCATGCGCGAGCCGGTTGACGGTCAGCTTGGTCATTGCGACCGAGAGCGGCGGCTGTACGGCCACCTTGCGAGCCAGTTCCATGGCGGCATCGAAGGCATGGCCGGGGTCGACGACCTGCTCGACCAGGCCCCATTCATAGGCCTCGTCGGCCGAGATGCGCTCATCGGCCAGGATCACCGCCTGCTTGGTCCGGGCCGGTCCCATCAGATGCAGCATGCGTGGAATGCTCTGCCAGCTCATGTTCATGCCGAGCCCGATTTCAGGCACCCGAAAATGCGCATCGCTCCCCATCACGCGGAAGTCGAGCGCGACCGCAAGCGCCACGCCGCCCCCAATGCAAAAGCCTTCGATCGCAGCGATGGTGATCTGCTCCATCTCCTGCCAGGCGTGCGTCAGGCGCGGCCCGAGCTTGAGATGCCGCCTGAGCGTGCCGAGATCCATTTCCTTGCGCGATCGTCCTTCGGCGTCTTTCAAATCGAATCCGGCGCTGAAGGCACCCGAATTGCCTGTCAGCACCACGACTGATGTCGCCGAGTCATCCTCGAAGCTGCGCGCCGCCGCGGTGAGCTGGCGCAGCGCCTCGGGCGACAACGCATTGATGCCGTCATGCCGATCGAACCGCACCACGGCGATCCGCCCCTCTGGCCCGAGGCCTCTCTCGATCTTGATGAAGTCCTTCATGGGGAATCTCCAAAGCTGATTTTTGCCTGATCGTAGCGCGTAAACGGCGTCACGAATATGGGACCAAGCGCGCCGCAACGAATGCTCGACAGGACAGGACCATTGCGCTTAATCTTTCGCCCATGAGCCACGACCACCATCATCACGATCACGATCATTCGGAATTGTCGGAAACCGAGCTGCGCGTGCGCGCGCTCGAGACAATTCTGAGCGAAAAGGGCTATGTCGAGCCGGCCGCGCTCGACGCCATCATCCAGGCCTATGAAACCAAGATCGGCCCGCATAACGGCGCGCGCGTCGTCGCCAAGGCCTGGGTCGATCCTGATTTCAAGAAGGCGTTGCTGGAGGACGGCAGCAAGGCGATCGGCACGCTCGGCCATGTCAGCCGCGTGGGCGATCATCTCGTCGTGGTCGAGAACACGCCCAAACGTCACAACATGGTCGTGTGCACGCTGTGCTCCTGCTACCCCTGGGAAATGCTGGGATTGCCGCCGGTCTGGTACAAGGCCTCGCCCTATCGCTCGCGCGCGGTGAAGGACCCGCGCGGCGTGCTCGCCGATTTCGGCGTGAGTGTGCCCAAAGACACTGAGATTCGAGTCTGGGACTCGACCGCCGAGACGCGCTTCCTGGTGCTGCCGATGCGCCCAGCGGGCACCGAAAGCTGGAGCGAGGAGCAGCTCGCCGAGCTCGTCACGCGCGACTCCATGATTGGCACCGGTTTCCCCAAAACGCCCGGAGCGGCGTCGTGAACGGCGTGCATGACATGGGCGGCATGGATGGGTTCGGCAAGGTCGAGCCGGAGCCGAACGAGCCGATGTTTCACGAGGCGTGGGAATCCCGCGTCCTGGCAATGGTCCGGGCGATGGGCGCGGCCGGCGCCTTCAACATCGACACCTCGCGTTACTATCGCGAGACGCTGCCGCCGGACGTCTACCTGTCGAGCTCCTACTACAAAAAGTGGTTCCTCGGCCTGGAGGAGATGCTGATCGACAAGGGCTATCTCACCCGCGAGGAGGTCGCCGCCGGTCATGCCATGCAGCCTGGCAAGGCCCTCAAGCACGGCAAGTTCGATCTCGCCAATGTCGAGCGCGTCATGGTGCGCGGCAAGTTTGCCCGCCCTGCCCCTGCGCCCGCCAAATTCAAGATCGGCGATCGCGTGCGGGCGAAAAACATTCACCCGGCCACGCATACGCGGCTGCCGCGCTACGTGCGCGGCCATGTCGGCGTGGTCGAGCTGAACCACGGCTGCCACGTGTTTCCTGACACCGCGGCGATGGAGCGCGGCGAGAATCCGCAATGGCTCTACACGGTGGTGTTCGAAGGCCGCGACCTCTGGGGTGCGGACGGTGATCCGACCCTGAAGGTCTCGATCGATGCGTTCGAGCCTTACCTGGATCCGGCGTGATGAGCAGCGCTGCTGCGGCCGCGGCCACCGCGGCGATTCCGAGCATCCCGCGCGATGACGACGGTCCGGTGTTCCGCGCGCCCTGGGAAGCGCACGCCTTCGCGATGGCCTTGAGCCTGCACGATCGCGGCGTGTTCACCTGGCCGGAATGGGCCGCCGCACTCGCCGACCAGATCAAGCGCGCGCAGGCCGCCGGCGATCCTGATACGGGCGAGACCTATTATCTGCACTGGCTCGCCACGCTGGAAGGCCTCGTCGCGCGCAAGGGCGTAGCCTCAATGGACACGCTGCATCGCTATCGCGATGCCTGGGACCATGCCGCTGATCGCACGCCGCACGGCAAGCCGATCGAGCTTAAGGCGGAGGATTTTCGGTAAGCTGGCGCCGCATACACCGTCATTGCGAGCGTAGCGAAGCAATCCAGAATCGTTCCTAGGCAGCAGTCTGGATTGCTTCGTCGCATCTGCGCAAAATTGCTTCGCAATTTTGTCGCTGAGCTCCTCGCAATGACGGTGGCGCTACCGTCCCGCCACATACTCCCGCCACCCCTTCGCCCGCAGGCTGCACGCCGGGCATTCGCCGCACCCATAACCCCAGTCATGGCGGGCGCCGCGTTCGCCGAGATAGCAGGTGTGCGACTGGTCGCGAATGAGGTCGACCAGTCCCTCGCCGCCGAGGTCATGCGCGAGCTTCCACGTCGCGGCCTTGTCGATCCACATCAGCGGTGTATGCAGCTCGAATTCTCTCGCCATCCCGAGCGAGAGTGCTGATTGCATGGCGCGAATGGTCTCGTCGCGACAGTCTGGATAGCCGGAATAGTCGGTCTCGCACATACCGCCCACGATGTGGGTGATGCCACGCCTATAGGCGAGTGCCGCCGCAAAGGTCAGGAACACCAGATTGCGGCCGGGCACGAAGGTGTTCGGCAACCCGTCGGCGCCCATCGCAATCGCGACATCGCGAGTCAGCGCGGTCTCCGACACCGCGGCCAACGTGGGGATAGACAGCGTGTGGCTCTCGCCGAGCTTTGCCGCCCAGTCAGAGCGCAAGGTTTTGATGCCGTCGAACAGCCGCTGGCGGCAATCGAGCTCGACGGCGTGGCGTTGGCCGTACTCGAAGCCCAAGGTCTCGACGCGCGCGAAGCGGCTCAGCGCCCAGGTGAGGCAGGTGGTGGAATCCTGGCCGCCGGAGAACAGCACCAGCGCGGTTTGTGATGAAAATGCTTCACTCATGGCCGCGCTTTAGCACTGCAGGCCTCGCCCGCCAATCGGTGGAAATCGATCTGTTGCGCCGCGCCCGGCTGGGATTGGCCAGCCGCTTTTGGCATAAGGTTTGGGACCCAGGAGACCGGCCGCAATGACCCCTTCCCGCGACATTTCCCGCCTCATCGAGATCATGGCGGCGCTGCGCACGCCAGTGACCGGCTGCCCCTGGGACCTCGAGCAGGATTTCGCGACGATCGCACCCTACACGATCGAGGAGGCCTATGAGGTGGTCGACGCCATCGAGCGCGGCGATCTCGACGATCTCCGCGAAGAGCTCGGCGATCTGCTGTTGCAGGTGGTGTTCCACGCCCAGATGGCTTCGGAGCAAAACGCTTTCGCTTTTGGAGATGTCGTCGAAGCCATCACGCGAAAAATGATCCGGCGGCATCCCCATGTCTTTGCGGACAAGGACGGCAATCTCGCCTCCTCCCACGTCAAGGAAGTCTGGGACCGCATCAAGGCCGAGGAGAAAGCCGAGCGCGCCGCGCGCCGGCCGCCCGAGGCAGAGCCGCCGCACAAATCGCTGCTGTCGGGCGTGAAGGCGGGCCAGCCCGCGCTGACGCGCGCCATGGAGCTGCAGCGCAAGGCCTCTACCGTCGGCTTCGACTGGAACGATCCGCGCGCGGTGCTGCAAAAGATCCGCGAGGAAGCCGACGAGATCGAGGCCGCGCTCGACCGCAATGACAAGCAGGAGATCGCCGAAGAGACCGGCGACCTCATGTTTGCGCTCGTTAACCTCGCCCGCCATGTCGAGGCCGATCCGGAAGCCGCGCTGCGCGCGACCAATGCGAAGTTCGAGCGACGCTTTGCCTATATCGAGCGGACGCTGCAAGCGCAGGGCCGCACGCTGGAGCAGGCCTCGCTGGCGGAGATGGACGCGCTGTGGACCGAGGCGAAGACCGCCGGCTGATACAAGGACACGCAGTGGACATCAGGCAGGACGACCCGAAGGCGCCTCACGTCGCCGATCTGTTGAAGCATCATTTGGAAGAGTTGCGCAGCGTCATGGGCGAGCACGCGCAGGCATTGGATGCGAGTGGTCTCTCGGATCCGGCCGTCACTTTCTGGACCGTCTGGCACGGCGATGCCCTAGCTGGATTTGGCGCTCTCAAGCAACTGGACGACGTGCATGCAGAGGTGAAATCGATGCGCGCCGCCCCTGCCGCGCGCGGAACCGGCGTTGGCCGCGCGATCCTGCAGCACATCATTACCGAAGCCCGCAAACGCGGCTACGCGCGTCTCAGCCTGGAGACCGGCACAGCACCGCTGCACGCGCCCGCCGTCTCGCTCTATCGCAGCGCAGGCTTCGTCTCTTGTGAGGCGTTCGCCGACTATCAGGCGAGCCCGCACAACCAGTTCATGTGTCTCGAGCTGTCCGATTGAGCTGCCTATCTGCTAATTGTTTTCTCCTCAGCTGCGATCAGCTGGCGGAGCCAATCCGCGAACGAGTTGACGATAAGTTCCGGCGTCTGATCCGGACCTGCCGAAATCCGCGAGCAGTCAGTCCAGAGGCGAGAACCTACGCTCCATCCCGAGCTACGCCGTGCCGCTCACGCCGGCAGATGCGGCACGGCGTCGAACCTGTTCACCACGATATCCCGCTTGGTCTCGTCCACCCGCACGGTCATGTCGAACCGTCCGTCGTGCAGCTCTTTCGCCAGCACCTCGGCATTGCGATGCAACCAGCTGATGCCGGCGCCGTCGGCGGCGTCGATGGAGAGGTCGAGCGTGGTGCGTTTGGCGGCAAGGCGCTCTTCGATCGCAGCGAGCAGCGCATCGATGCCCTCGCCTGATACGGCAGAGACCAGCATCGCCGGATGGTCCTCGGGCCGGCGCGCCGCGATGTTCAGAAGCTCTTCCCGCTTTTCAGGCTCGTAGCGGTCGATCTTGTTCCAGACCTCGATGATGCGGCCTGAATCATCAGGATTGATGCCAAGCTGGCGCAGCACGGCGTCGACGTCGCTCTGCTGGGCCTCGGCGTCCTCGTGCGAGATGTCGCGGACATGCAGGATGACATCGGCTTCCAGCACCTCCTCCAGCGTGGCGCGGAAGGCCGCGACGAGCTGGGTCGGCAGATTGGAGATGAAGCCGACCGTGTCCGACAGCATCGCCTTGCCACCATGCGGCAAGTTGAGCGCGCGCAGGGTCGGATCGAGTGTGGCGAACAGCATGTCGGCGGCCTGGACGTCGGCGCGCGTCAGGCGGTTGAACAGCGTCGACTTCCCGGCATTGGTGTAGCCCACCAGCGCGACCACGCGATACGGCACGCGCTGGCGGCCGGCGCGATGCAAACGGCGCGTTGCCTGTACTTTCTTCAGCTCGCCCTCGAGCTTGGTGATGCGCTCCTGGATCAGGCGGCGGTCGGCCTCGATCTGCGTCTCGCCGGGACCGCCCATGAAGCCGAAACCGCCGCGCTGGCGTTCGAGATGGGTCCACGAACGCACCAGGCGCGAGCGCTGGTAGTTGAGATGAGCAAGCTCGACCTGGAGCGCGCCTTCCTTGGTCTTGGCGCGGCGGCCGAAAATTTCGAGGATGAGCCCGGTGCGGTCGAGCACCTTGGTGTGCAATTCCTTCTCGAGATTGCGCTGCTGGATCGGCGCCAGCGCGCAATCCATCACCACGAGCTCGACGTCGAGAGACTTGGCCAGTGCGGCGATCTCCTCGACCTTGCCCTTGCCAATATAGGTCGCAGGCCGGATCTGGCTGATGGGCGCGATGATGGCGTCGGCAATGACGAGGTCGATCGCACGCGCAAGGCCCGCGGCTTCGTCGAGCCGGGCCTCGGCGTCTCGCTGGACATGACCTTCCGATTGCGCGTCGGCACTTCCCGCGCGCGCCCGCAAATAGGGGCCGATGACAAGCACCCGCCCCGTTTGCTTAGCCCCTGCCGGCCGCGGACGGTCGGCATCCCCGTCGAAATTCCGGGGTTCCAATCAGATCACTCTCAAGCCGGCTGGTCCTCGCCGCCTTCGAACAGCTGGATCGGAGCGCCCGGCATGATGGTCGAGATCGCATGCTTGTAGACGAGCTGCGAGTGACCGTCGCGCCGAAGCAGCAAACAGAAATTGTCGAACCAGGTCACGATGCCCTGGAGCTTCACTCCGTTGACCAGAAAGATCGTCAGTGGCGTTTTGGTTTTGCGAACGTGGTTGAGGAAGGTGTCCTGTAGGTTTTGTGCGCGGTCTGCCGCCATTGTTTTTTTCTCGCTTTGAGTTTCTTTTTATTGCGCCGGTCGCGGCCCTGTTTTGAAAATTTGGGGCCTTCGTCCGGTTGCCGTCCCTCATGAGATCCCCCTCTAGGGAACAGCAGGTTGATTAGAAGGCAGGCGGACCTATTAGGCAAGCCGCTTCACGCGGCAGGGCGCACACTATCGGCCCGAAAAACTACGGAAATCGATGATTTTTCCCGGGTATTGCCGGTGCCCGCAGCGTGCGCGGGCCTCAACCAACACCCAATGCCTTCAACTTCCGGTGTAGTGCCGAACGTTCCATGCCAACAAACTCGGCCGTACGAGAAATATTTCCTGAAAAACGGCTGATCTGGGCAATCAAATAGTCGCGCTCGAACACTTCACGCGCCTCGCGCAGCGGCAGGCCCATGATGTGCTCACCGTTGTTGCTGGTCGGCATCGCCGGCACCATCGAGCCGACGTCCTGGGGCAGCATGTCGGCGGTGATGATCACCTCCGGGCCGCCCGCGGCGAGAATCATGACCCGTTCAACGTTGTTGCGGAGCTGGCGCACATTGCCCGGCCAGACATGCGATTGCAGCACCGCCATCGCGTCCTGGCCGATCTGCCGCTTGGGCAGGCCACTACCGGCCGAGATCTGCTCCATGAAATAGTCGATCAGTTCCGGAATGTCCTCGCGCCGCTCCGAGAGCGCGGGCACGCGGATCGGCACCACCGAGAGCCGGTGATAGAGGTCCTCGCGGAAATGGCCGGCCGCGATCTCCTCTTCGAGATTGCGCGCGGTCGAGGAGATGATGCGGACATCGACCTGCACCTTGGCGGTGCCGCCGACGCGCTGGAACGACTGCTCGACCAGCACGCGCAAGATCTTGTTCTGGGTCTCGCGCGGCATGTCCGCGATCTCGTCGATGAACAGCGTGCCGCCATGGGCTTCCTCCAGCGCGCCGGGCTTGCGCGGCTGCTCGCCGTTGGACTGCTCGACGCCGAACAGCTCATGCTCCATCCGCTCCGGCGTGATCGCGGCAGCGTTGATGACGACGAAGGGGCCGTCGGCGCGGCCGGAGGCCGCGTGCAACGTGCGCGCCGTCAGTTCCTTGCCGGCGCCCGCGGGACCGACGATCAGGATGCGGCTGTTGGCCTTGGCCGCGCGCTCGATGGTCTGGCGCAGCTGGTTCATGCTGGGCGAGCGGCCGACCAGCTGGCTGGCGCTCGGCGCGAGCTGCTTCAACTCCTTGACCTCGCGCTTGAGCCGCGAGTTCTCCAGCGCCCTGGTCGCGACCAGGATCAGCCGGTCGGCCTTGAACGGCTTCTCGATGAAGTCGTAGGCGCCGCGCTTGATCGCGGCGACCGCGGTCTCGATGTTGCCGTGGCCGGAGATCATCACGACAGGCAGATCGGCATTATCCTTCTTGACCTGCTCCAGGAGCTGCAAGCCGTCGAGCTTGGATCCCTGCAGCCAGATGTCGAGGAACACCAGGTGCGGCCGGCGGTTGGCGATTTCGGCCAACGCGGAATCGCTGTCGCGTGCGGTCCTGGTGACAAAACCCTCGTCTTCGAGGATGCCCGCAACGAGATCCCGAATATCGGCCTCATCATCGACAATCAGAATTTCACTTGCCATGGGTCGCGCCTGTCTTGTCAGCTGCCTGTTGAGGCTTCGATTTTCGGTGAATCATTGGTCTGTTCAGCCGGCTCTTTGGTTTCGGCCGCCGGCTCTTTTGTTTCCTGCGCCGTGACGACTGGTCCCTGCCCGGCTCCGTCGGCCTTCTTGGCCTGACCGGAGATCGCAAAGCGCATCCGCATCCAGGCGCCGCGCTGGCCTTCGCGGAAGTCGGAGGCGTCCTTCAGCTCGATGCGGCCGCCGTGGTCTTCCAGCACGCGGCCGACGATCGCAAGGCCGAGGCCGGTGCCCTTGGCGCGCGTCGTCACATAGGGCTCGAGCAGCCGCGAGCGCGCGACCTTAGGCAGGCCGATGCCGTTGTCGATGACGTCGATCAGCACGTCCTCGCCCTCGCGCGACACCACGACATCGATGCGGCCTTTGCCGAGTTCTTCCGGCGGGACCTGCTCGATCGCTTCGGTGGCGTTCTTGACGATGTTGGTAACTGCCTGAGAGATCAGCCGCCGGTCGAACTGGGCGCGCAGCGGGTCCTCCCTGAACTCGGCTTCGATATCGAGCTCGGGATGGGCGACCTTCATCAGGAACACCGCCTGCCGCACGGTGTCGGCGACGTCCTCGCCCTCCATCACGGGTTTTGGCATCCGCGCAAAGCGCGAGAACTCGTCGACCATGCGCCTGATGTCGTCGACCTGGCGCACGATGGTGTCGGTGCACTGGTCGAAGATCTGCTTGTCCTTGGCCTCGGTGATGTCCTTGCCGAACTTGCGGCGGATGCGCTCGGCCGAGAGCTGGATCGGTGTCAGCGGGTTCTTGATCTCGTGGGCGATGCGGCGGGCGACGTCGCCCCAGGCCGAGGTGCGCTGCGCCGAGACCAGCTCGGTGATGTCGTCGAGCGTGATGATGTAGCTGTCGTGCGGCTGGTTCTTCTCGGCGCTGACACGCACCGACAGGTTACGCTCGGTGCCGTCGCGGGTGATGGTGATCTGGCCCTGCACCAGGCGCTGGGTGCCTTCCCGCGACGTCTTCATCATCTCGTCGAGTTCGGGCAGCACGTCGGAAAGCGGATGGCCGAGCGTCTCGGCCTCGGAATGTCCGATCAGCTTCTCGGCGGAACGGTTGAGGATGCCGACGCTGCCCGAGCTGTCGACACCGATGATGCCGGCGCTTGCCGACGACAGCACGGCCTCGATGAAGCGGCGGCGGCTGTCGATGAGATCGCTGGCATTGACGAGCTCGTCGCGCTGGCTGCGCAACTCCTGCGTCATCTTGTTGAAGGTCTCGCCCAGCTGGGCGAGATCGCCTTCCGATTTGTGCACCGGCACCTGGACGTGCAGATCACCGGTCGAGACGGTGTTGGCCGCGTTCATCAAACGCCTGATCGGCGCCACCAGGGAGTTGGCGAAGTTGAGCCCGATCAGCACCGAGGCCATCAAAATGGTCAGCGCGATCACCGCGAACATCAGCGCGAACGCGACCTGGATGCCGAGCTTGCGCGATTCGATCTGGGCGTATTCGGCGACGCTCAGCTCGGTCTGCCTCAGCTGGGCCACGACCCTTGGATCAAGCGGGCGGGCGACGTAGAGGAACGTATTGGTGAAGCCCCTGAGCCGGATCACGGCAGCGACAAGGTTTTGGTCGGGCAAGACCGCGATCTCGGGCTCGTTCTCGTTGACGTTCTGAAGAAACTCCGGCGCAGGTGGCGCGAAGGCGAGCGGGACGCCCCCGGTCTCTGCCGACAGGATCGGATTGGCGTCCTTGCCCATCAGCATCGCGCCCGGGAGATTGCGTGCCGCCGCGCTCGAGGTCAAAAGCTGCAGGAACGACTGCCGGTCCTGATCAAACAACAGCGGGGCGCGCGAGACGTCGTTGGCCATGCCGAGGATGTCGCCGCGAATGACCTGCGCGTGCTCCTGCACATAGGCGCGCGCGATGATCAGCGAATTCTGGATCACCTCCTTGGTCGGTCCCGAGAACAGGCGGTCGAGGCCGCGCTCGATCGTGACATTGGCGACGACGGCCACCAGCACCGCCGGCAGCACGGCAACGATCGAGAACAGACCGACGATCTGCACGTGCAGCCGCGCCGCTGCCCGTCCCCGCCGGCGGGCCTGGATCATCTGCCAGACCTCGCGGACGATGATCCCGATCAGGAGCAGGACGGTGCCGGCGTTGATCGCCAGGAACGAGCTGACGACCTCCGGGGTCGGCTCGATTCGGGTCAGGCCGGTCAGGACCAGGAAGGTCAGAAGTGCCGACAGCAGCGCCAGAGCAACGGCAAACGGGCCCAACCAGCGTCGCACCGACCAGCGCCGGGGCTCTTCTGGGGCCGTGTCAAAGGCTGCGGCCGAGGTATCTGCGCTGGTCATTCCGGCAATGGGGTGCTGAAAACGGATCCGCGGGGCGGATACTGATGTATTCGTACCACATTGTTGCCGAATTGCGACAATTCCGCGGCGTCTATCCCGCGGCCGAGCAGCGCATCCACAGGGATAGCAGTTCAATTCCCGCTGCGCGGGAACGGAATCCGGCCATTCCGGCTTGATCCGGCATGGACAGGATCTTTCTCGCAGTAATGGTGTCGGCCGTGCTCCTGCTGATCGTCGCCTCCGACCTTCTGGTCAACGGCCCGAGCAGGCAGGAGGAGACGGCGCAGATGGCCAATATTCAGCCGGTCGCGGCGCGCCTGATCAGGTAGGCGCGACGGTTGGCGGCCTGCGACCGCCGGCACAATTTGTATGTTCCCGCGGAACGTTTCAGCCCGATCAGGACTTCTGCTCACCGCGTCAGCCGCAACGGCCAGCGCGATCCGGACAGGCTCAGCTCCGCTTTGGTAGGGGAGCTGAGCCACCTTCCGCGCGAAGCGCGTCTGGCATGTGTCGCGAGGACTAGCCCCCGCTCCTGTACACCTGGATATCGAGATCCCGGATCTTCTTCCGCAGCGTGTTGCGGTTGAGGCCGAGCAGGTCGGCGGCGCGGATCTGGTTGCCGCGGGTGGCGGCGAGTGCGGCCGTGAGCAGCGGCACCTCGATCTCCTTGAGGATGCGGTGATAGAGGCCCGGCGGCGGCACGCCATTCGGGAAGCCCTGGAAGTGCGATGAGAGATAGGCCTCCACCGCGCCCCCGAGATTGTCGACGCCCTGCTGAACCGCAGCACCCGGACTGACCGAGGGCGGCGCCAGCTCGCCGTCGATGACGGAGGCCGTGATCACGTCCTGCGGATAGAGCGCGGCGAGACGGCGCGCGAGATTTTCCAGCTCGCGCACGTTGCCGGGCCAGCGATGCTGCTTCAGCCGCTCCAGCGCCAGCGCATCGAGCTTCTTCGGCGGCAATCCGTCCTTCTCGGCGAGCGCGAAGAAGTGACGGATGAGATCCGGCAAATCCTCGATGCGCTCGCGCAAGGGAGGCAGGCGCAGCGGCACGACGTTGAGGCGGAAGAACAGATCTTCGCGGAACAGGCCCTGCTGGATCAGGACGCGCAGATCCTTGTTCGAGGCCGCGACGATGCGCACATCGGTCTTGATCGGGGTGCGGCCACCGACGGTGGTGTATTCGCCCTGCTGCAAGACGCGCAGCAGACGGGTCTGCGCCTCCATCGGCATGTCGCCGATCTCGTCGAGGAACAGCGTGCCGCCCTCGGCCTGCTCGAACCGGCCGGAGGCGCGGGTGTTGGCGCCGGTGAAGGCGCCGCGCTCATGGCCGAACAATTCGGACTCGATGAGGTCGCGCGGGATCGCCGCCATGTTGACCGCGACGAATGGGCCGTTGCGGCGCTTGCCGTAATCGTGCAACGCGCGCGCCACCAGCTCCTTGCCGGTGCCGGACTCGCCCGTGATCATCACGGTGAGGTCGGTCTGCATCAGGCGGGCCAGCACGCGGTAGATTTCCTGCATCGCCGGCGAGCGGCCAACCAGCGGGATCGCCTCCATCTCGGCGTCCTCGTCCGGCGTCGCGACCCGCTCCTTCGGCTCGGCGAGCGCGCGACCGACGATGGCGATCAGCTCCTTCAGGTCGAAGGGCTTCGGCAGATATTCATAGGCCCCGCGCTCGGAGGCACGGATCGCCGTCATGAAGGTGTTTTGCGCGCTCATGACGATGACGGGCAAGTTCGGCCGCATCTTCTTGATCCGCGGCAGCAGGTCGAAGGCGTTTTCGTCCGGCATCACCACGTCGGTGATGACGAGATCGCCCTCCCCCTGGCTGACCCAGCGCCACAGCGTCGCGGCATTGCCGGTCAGCCTGACTTCGTACCCGGCCCGGGAAAGTGCCTGGTTGAGAACCGTGCGGATGGCGGTGTCGTCATCAGCTACGAGAATGCTACCTGCGGGCATCGTTAATCCTCATTTTGCCCCCTGTGATGCAGACGACGACTTCCCGGCAGAGCCGTCGCGACTGCTGTGATCGGCGGTCCTGGCCGATGTGGAGTACATCGGCATCAGCACGCGAAAGGTGGTCTTGCGCGGCTGAGACTCGCATTCGATGATGCCCCCGTGATCGCCGACGATCTTGGCGACCAGAGCAAGACCTAGGCCAGAGCCGGTCTGCTTCGTGGTCACGAACGGATCGAACAGGTTGGGCAGAAGATCGTCCGGCACGCCTGGTCCATTGTCCCTCACGCAGAATTCGAGCGGCAGGGATACCCGGGATTTTTGACCGGGGACTGACAGGCGCACGCCGGGGCGGAATGCGGTGGTGAGCTGGATCTCGGCGTCGGGAACGTCGATCAGCGCTTCGGCGGCGTTCTTCACCAGATTGAGGAACACCTGGATCAACTGATCCTGGTTTGCCAGCACCGGCGGCAGCGACGGATCGTAGTCTTCGATGAAGCGGATGTTGCGGGCAAAGCCGGACTGCGCCAGCCTCTTCACGTGGTCGAGGACGGAGTGGATGTTGACGGGGCCGCGCACTACCGGGCGTTCGTCGCCGAACACCTCCATGCGGTCGACCAGCGTCACGATGCGGTCGGCTTCGTCGCAGATCAGGCGGGTCAGCATGCGGTCTTCGGATGACGCCTGCTGCTCCAGCAATTGCGCCGCGCCGCGGATGCCCGAGAGCGGATTCTTGATCTCGTGCGCCAGCATCGCGGCCAGCGCGATCACCGAACGCGCGGCGCTGCGGTGGGTGAGCTGCCGGTCCATCTTGTCCGCGATGGAGCGCTCCTGGAGCATCACCACGATATGACCGGGCCGCTCGGTGAGCGGCGCGACGTGCAGATCGACCTGGCGATCGCCGCCCATGCGCGGCGTGCCGAGATCGACCTTGTATTCGTTCACGGGCGAGTTCGAAGAGCGCACCTGGTCGATCAGCGCCAGCAAGGGACTGCCGAACGGCACCAGCTCCTTGAGCGACTGCCGCTTCAAGAACTGCGTCGAGATATCGAAGAAGGCTTCGGTCGCGATATTGGCGGCGACGATCTTCCCGTCCGGCCCGATCATCAGCACGGGATTCGGCAAGGCATCGAGGATCGCGTCGCTGTCGGACGGCTTGCGATGTTCAGCGGCCGAGGTCATGCAGCGGCGCTCCATGCGAAATCGTCGAAGGCATCCTGCAGCGACCGGTGAACGAGATTCGGATCCTCGGAGGTGAGTATCTTGCGGCGCCAGGCCTTCAGCGTCTCGACCGGCGCACCGCTCGCTTCCGCGGCGACATCGAGCGCCCAGCCGAGATGCTTTCGTGCATGCTTGAGGCCGACCCGCAGGCCGTAGAGCGCGCAGACGCCTTCGTACAGCGTGCGGACGTAGTGCAGCTGCGTTGCAAGCCCCGGCGTGGCTTCAGCCGCTCCGCCGTTGAGACGACGGCCGATCTCGCCGGGAAGCCAGGGCTGGCCCTGCGCGCCGCGGCCGATCATCACGGCATCGGCTCCGGAGGCCTCGAGCGCTGCGAGCGCCTTCTCGTAGCTGGTGATGTCACCATTGACGACGAGCGGAATGGAAATAGCCTCCCGCACCGCGCGGATCGCATCCCAATCGGCCTCGCCCTTGTAGAACTGGCAGCGGGTGCGGCCGTGCACCGTGACGAGCTTGATACCAGCGGCCTCAGCGCGCCGCGCCAGCTCTGGCGCGTTGCGGCTACGATCGTCCCAGCCGAGCCGCATCTTCAGCGTCACCGGGACCTTCACGGCCGATATCGTCGCCTCGATCAAGCTGACGGCGTGGTCGAGGTCGCGCATCAGGGCCGAACCCGACTGGCCCCCGGTGACGTGGCGGGCGGGACAGCCCATGTTGATGTCGATGATGTCGGCACCCTCGGCCTCGGCGATCCGGGCGCCTTCCGCCATCCAATGCGGCTCGCAGCCGGCGAGCTGGACCACATGCGGTCCGACGCCGGTCGCTTCGCAGCGCAACCGCGACATGCGGTGGCCGTTGGCGAGCTCATCGCTGGCGGTCATTTCGGAGACGACCAGACCCGCCCCCAGCTCGGCGGCGAGCTTGCGGACGGGCGAGTCGGTCACGCCCGACATCGGTGCCAGGAAGACCGGGGTGGCGACCTCAATATCGCCTATCTTCAACGGCTTAGAGCCTGATACTGCCGAGCCGGTCACTGGGGTCTCGTTACGTGGGCAGCGCCTCATCGCGCCTGCCATGGTCTATCTTGCGCACAATTCTTGTGCAGTCAAGCGTCATGCCTACAGTTTAGACAGTTCTGCAAAGCTTTCAAGTGCAGTGCAGCAAAATGCTGAATCCTACAATCCCGGGAAACCCCCTTTTTTTGCGGGCCTGCCGTGCTAGAGGCATGCCGGCACTCACCCACGCCCAATACACCCCTTAACAGTCGAATATTTGAGTCCTATGGCGAAATCACAGCGCATTGCAGTCGTTCTTGTCGCGGCCGGACGTGGCCTGCGCGCAGGCGCCGGTGGGCCCAAGCAATATCGGGAGATCGGCGGCGTGCCCGTGATCTACCGCGCCATGGAAGCCTTCAGCACCCACCCCGATGTCTTCGCCGTGCAGCCGGTGGTGAACCCCGACGACAGCGCCATGTTCGCGGCCGCAGTCGCAGGGCTCAAGCACGAGGCGCCGGCCAATGGCGGCGCAACCCGCCAGGCTTCGGTACTCGCAGGCCTCGAAGCGCTCGCCAGGCACGAGCCCGACATCGTCCTGATCCACGACGCCGCCCGTCCCTTCGTCTCTTCAGGCGTGATCTCGCGCGCGATCGAGGCGGCGAGCCGCACAGGTGCTGCGATCCCTGTCGTCCCCGTCACCGACACCATCAAAGTCACCGGCGCGAGCGGAGATGTCGAGGACACGCCTGATAGGGCGCGCTTGCGAATCGCGCAGACGCCGCAATCCTTTCGTTTCGATGTCATCCTCGAAGCGCATCGTCGCGCGGCCAAGGATGGACGCAGCGATTTCACCGATGATGCCGCGATCGCCGAATGGGCGGGATTGACGGTTGCGACCTTTGAAGGCGATGTTGCCAATATGAAGCTCACCACTCCCGAAGATTTCGTGCGCGAGGAAGCGCGCCTGGCCAGCCTGCTCGGCGACATCAGAACCGGCACGGGCTACGATGTGCACGCCTTCGGCGAGGGCGATCATCTCATGCTCTGCGGCGTCCGCGTGCCGCATACCAAGGGCTTCCTGGCTCATTCAGACGGCGACGTCGGCTTGCATGCGCTGGTCGATGCCATCCTCGGCGCGCTGGCCGACGGAGACATCGGCTCGCATTTCCCGCCGAGCGACGCGAAGTGGAAGGGCGCCTCTTCCGACCAGTTCCTGAATTACGCCATCGAGCGCGTCACGGCGCGCGGCGGCCGCATCGCCAATCTCGAGGTCACGATGATCTGCGAGCGCCCCAAGATCGGCCCGCTCCGTGACGCCATGCGCGCGCGCATCGCCGAGATCTCGGGTGTCGACATCTCCCGGGTCGCCGTGAAAGCGACCACCAGCGAGAGGCTCGGCTTCACCGGCCGCGAGGAAGGCATCGCGGCCACCGCGAGTGCCACCATCCGCCTCCCCTGGAGCGTCTAGGCCATGGGCGGCAGCGACGCACGCGCCCTCTCCCGCTCGCTGCTCGATCTGTGCCGGATGCGTAAGCTGACGATCGCGACCGCCGAGTCCTGCACCGGCGGCCTCGTTGCTGGCGCGTTGACCGATATCCCCGGCTCCTCTGACGTGATCGACCGCGGCTTCGTCACCTATTCCAACGACGCCAAGCGCGCGATGCTCGGTGTCGAGGCTGGCACGCTTGCCACTTTCGGCGCCGTCAGCAAGGAAACCGCAACCGCGATGGCGATCGGCGCGCTCGAGCGGGCCGATGTCGATCTTGCCGTCGCGATCACGGGCATTGCCGGTCCCGGCGGCGCGACTCCGGGCAAGCCCGTCGGCCTCGTTCATTTTGCGGCTGCCGCGCGCGATGGCCGCATCATCCACCGCGAGCAGCGTTTCGGCGCGATCGGTCGTAGCGCCGTACGCGCGCGCTCAGTGGTCGAAGCGCTGCGCATGCTGATGGAGCTCGCCCGCGGCCCGCAAGTAGCGGCCAAGCCGCGCCGAGCGGCAGCAGCGACGCGGCTTCGTCCGCGCGTGACACGCTCACCGCGACGGCACGCGGTGAAACGCAGGCCGCCGCGGTCGCCGCGCGGCTGAGCCAGGCGACCGCGGTCGTCAGTCAGCCGGAATGAAGCGCAGCGTTCCGGCCCGCCGCGTCGGCTTGCCGGTATCGTTGGTGTGATTGACGCCGTCCATGACCGGCACCTCCGGGAAATCGAACGGGCTCACCCCGTCCAGGCAGGCGACGTTGACGGCATAGAGCGATTGGTCGGATCGTCGCTGGTGGTGGGTGTAGATTCCGCACCGCGAGCAGAAGAAGTGCTGCGCTGATCCGGTATGGAAGCGGTAGCTTGTAAGCGTGCCTTCGCCCTGGAGGAACCTGATCCCGCCCAATTCCACCATGACGACGACGGCACCTCGCATGCGGCAATAGGAGCAGGTGCAGCGGCGGACCGAATTGAAACCATCGCTGAGAGTCGCCTCGAAACGCACCGTAACGCAATGGCACTGGCCCGCCCGAACGTTTGTGTCGCCCACAATCACACCCAAGTCTCCTGTTCGGACTCTGCTGTTCGAGTGACTATTACGATATCCCGCGCACGATCCCCAAGTCCCCTTCAAGCCGCCGCGAGCAGCGCGCTCGCATGGTCGAGCACGCACTGCTTGACCGCATCGGCCTCGGACGGCTTCGCCTTCGCGCTGACGGTCAATTCAAGAATCGGCGCCGCGGGATTGGCGACATCGAGGACCTTGGTCACGGAGACCACTGGTTGCGCCTGGTCGTCGATGCGGGAGTCGCGGCGCAGTTCCTTCAGGATTTGATCGGCCAGCGTATTGGCGGCGCCTGCCGGCACTGGAAAAGCCACCTTGACTTCGCCTGTGCCGGGATAGGCGCTGTGGTTGACGATGGCCGCGCCCCAAACCTGTCCGTTCGGCAGGAGGATCTGCGTGTTGTCGGGCGCGACCAGCTCGGTCATGAACAGTGACAGCGACCTGACCTTGCCGGACTTCCCGGCTACTTCGACCTCATGGCCGATGTGAAACGGGCGAAACAGCAGCAGCATCACGCCGGCGGCAAGATTGGACAGCGTGCCCTGGAGCGCAAGACCAATCGCCAGCGACGTGGCGCCGAGCACGGCGACGAGGCTCGCGGTCTGAATGCCGAACAGCTGAAGCACGGCAATGCCGACGACAGCCAGCACGCCATAACGCGCAAGGCTGCCGACGAACAAGGTCACGAGCGGATCGACCCGGTGCGTGACACTCAGGACCCGGGTGACGAAGCGCTGCATGGCGCCGGACAGATACCAGCCAATGGCCAGCAGCAGGATCGCATAGACCGCGTTCAGTCCACACAGGACGAGCGAGGCCCTGAGGGTGTCGAAATTGATGGTCATCGAGGCTCCAACCCGAAAGATCGAAGAGAACGCCGAACGGGATGAAATGATCCTGAACCGAACGGGCAGGAACTGTCGCGAAGCTCCAGCGTTATGTCTGGTTTTTCAAGACGTCGAAAGCCTGCGATTCGATCGGATTGCGACATAAATGCAACCACGAAAGCCGCCTCATTGTGCGGGTCTGAGCTTGCGCCGAAGAATATCGTCGCAATAATGCCGGTGTAGGTTGTGATCCGGAATCAACCGGGCCAGCATTGTGGAGGGCGACGGAATTGTTCGCTCGCGTGACGGCTACAGCCGTCGTCCTGATCACCTTGGCCGCCATGGATGGGGCGGCCGCACAAGCGCCCAACCAGCCGCCGGATACGATGGCGGCGCGGGTGGAGGCGTGCACGCCCTGTCACGGCAACAAGGGCGAAGGCACCAGCGATGTTTATTTCCCGCGCCTTGCCGGCAAACCCGCTGGTTATCTCTACAATCAGCTGCTCGCTTTCAAGAGTGGCCGGCGGAAATACCCGCCGATGAACTATCTGCTCGAGTTCCTGACCGAACCGTATTTGCAGCAAATGGCGGACTATTTCGCCGAGCAGCATCCGCCTTTGCCGCCCGTCGCAGCGAACGATGCTAGCCAGGAGGTGCTGCAGCGTGGCCAGTTACTGGTGTCACGTGGCGATCCTCAGCGCCAGATACCGGCCTGCGGCAGCTGCCACGGTCCGGCCCTGACCGGGATGGAGCCGGGAATTCCGGGCCTGCTTGGACTGCGGCCGAACTACATCAGCGCGCAATTGGGAGCATGGCGCTACGGCACCCGCACCGCAAAGGCGCCTGATTGCATGCAGCAGGTCGCCGCCCGGCTGACCGAGGAGGACGTCACGGCGGTCGCGGCATGGCTCGCGAGCCGTCAGGCCCCGGTGAATCTGGCTCCGGTGCCCAAGGGCACCTACGTGCTGCCATTCGCCTGCGGCAGTGAAGGGGATTGAGGAGATGGGGATGCGTTGGTGCTCACCAATCCTTGGCGCAATCCTTGGCGCAGTCCTTGGCGTATGGCTGCTGCTCCTGACTGGATCGATCGTCGAGGCGCAGCAGGCCGCCCCTGCCGCCAGCAATATCGTCGCGCGCGGCGAATATCTGGCGCGCGCCGGCGATTGTATCGCTTGCCACACTGCGCCCGAGGGCCGAACGTTCGCCGGTGGTCGCGCGATGCCGACCCCGTTCGGGACTCTGTATTCGTCCAACATCACGCCGGACCGGGAGACCGGGATCGGCAAATGGACCGCGGAGGACTTTTACAAGTCGATGCATTACGGCCGTTTTCCGGACGGTGGGTTGATGTATCCGGCAATGCCGTTCGCGTCCTACACCAAGGTCACACGCGCCGATACCGATGCGATTTTCGCCTATCTGAAATCGATTCCGCCCGTGAACCAACGAAACCGCGAGCACGATCTGCGCTTCCCCTATGACAACCGCCAGCTCATCCTCGGCTGGCGCACGCTGTTCTTCAGCGAGGGCGAGTTCAAGCCTGATCCGAGCAAGTCGGCCGAATGGAATCGCGGCGCCTATCTGGTCGAAGGCCTCGGCCATTGCGGCATGTGCCACTCGCCGATCAACGCGCTCGGCGGCACCTCGCAGTCGGACGCCTTCAAGGGCGGACTGATCCCGATGCAGAACTGGTACGCGCCCTCGCTCACCTCGAACCGCGAGGCGGGCCTGGGCGACTGGAGCATCAAGGACATCACCGACCTGCTCCAGACCGGAGTCTCGATGCGCGGCGTCGTCTACGGGCCGATGGCCGAAGTGGTGCACAACAGTCTGCAATATCTCAATGACGAGGACACGCGCGCCATGGCGGTGTACCTCAAGGGCATAGCCGAGGGATCGTCCCCGCCAGCGGCAAGCTCGGCGCTGCCGACCGCGGAAAGCAGCCTGCTGATCAGCCTGGGCAAGACCGTCTACGACAAGAATTGCGCGAGCTGTCACGGCGCACAGGGCGAAGGCAAGCCACCGCATTGGCCGCCGCTTGCCAACAACCAGTCGATCGAGATGCAATCGGCCGTCAATCCGATCCGCATGGTGCTCAACGGCGGCTACCCGCCCGGGACCAAGGGCAATCCGATGCCCTACGGCATGCCGCCCTTCGCAGGCCTGCTCTCGGACAACGAGGTCGCCGCCGTCGTCTCCTACATCCGCACGGCCTGGGGCAATCGCGGCACGCCGGTCTCGGCGCGCGAAGCCAACGAGCTGCGCTCCGCACCGCTGAACTGAGAGCGCCAGGGATCCGTCATGTTCAACTCAGACCCGCCAACCAGCCCAGCCACCGCCGATCAGGCCGTCGAAGAGGTCGTCTCGCAGGGCCCTTCAGGTGCAATCGCGCTCGCCGGCATCGCTACGGCCTGCGTCGTTGCGCTGTGGCTCGCGTTCTATCTGTTCGTCTTCCTGCCGCGCGGATCGCTGCAATGAGTGCCGAAGATACCCATGGCAGCAGCGTCGAGGTCGCGGCCCGCGTCGAGCGACGTTGGGCCACCATTGCCGTGATCATCATCGTGGGCATGGCGCTGCTGGCGGCCTTCGCCGGCATCCACCGCGCAACCATGCCGCAGCCGCGCGTCGAGACCACCGATCCCTCCCGGCTGCATCTGTCTGGTGAATTCGTCGAGAGCAATCTCGGCAGCATGCTGGAATCCAACGGCAGTGTGACCGTGCGCGCCATCGGCCAGCAATATTCCTTCACGCCGGCCTGCATCGTGGTGCCCGTGGACACGCCGATCACGTTGCGCGCCACCAGCGCCGATGTCGTGCACGGCATCCTGATCCAGGGCACCAACGTCAACACCATGCTGGTGCCGGGCTACATCTCCGAGCAACTGATGCGCTTTGGCAGGACCGGCGACTATCTGATGCCCTGCCAGGAGTTCTGCTCCTTCGGCCATGAAGGCATGTGGGGCAAGGTCAAGGTGATCGACAAGACCGACTTTGCGAACCGGGCAAAGGCTGGTGGGAGGCTGAGCTGTGTTGGTCAATAGGAAGCTCATTCTCGCCCATTTCTGGCTGGCCTTTGCCGTGTTCGGCATCGCGCTGACGCTCGGCGCCTGGCAGATGTTCATCCGCAGCCCGATCGGGACGTGGTTGTCCAACCCCGAACTCTATTACCGCTCGCTGACCGCGCATGGCACGGTGATGGGTTACGTGTTCCCGACCCTGGTCGCGATGGGCTTTGGTTATGCCATAGCTGAATCCGCGCTGGAGCAGCGCCTGGTCGGTGTGTGCTGGGCCTGGACCGGGTTCTGGCTGATCGTCGGCGGCAGCGTCATGGCGGTGGTCCCGATCGCACTTGGCCGGGCCTCGGTGCTCTACACATTCTATCCGCCGCTGATCGGCAATTTATTCTATTATCTCGGCGTCGTGCTGGTCGTCGTCGGCTCATGGATCTGGGTCGCGCTGATGTCGATCAACCTGCGAGTCTGGCGCAGGGCTCATCCCGGTGCGCCGGTGCCGCTCGCGATGTTCGCCAATGTCGCGGGCTCGTATCTCTGGGGCTGGACCGCGGTCGGTGCCGCGCTCGAGCTGCTGCTCCAGATCATCCCCGTCGCGGCCGGGCTGAAAAACACCATCGACGCCGGCCTCGCCCGCATCTTCTTCTCCTGGACGCTGCACGCCATCGTCTATTTCTGGCTGATGCCGACTTACATCGCCTATTATACCATCGTGCCGCGCGCGATCGGCGGCCGGGTCTATTCCGACACCATGGCGCGGATCTCCTTCATTCTGTTCCTGGTGGTGGCGATGCCGATCGGCATGCACCACACCTTCGCCGATCCGCAAGTCGGCGCCGGCTTCAAATTCATCCATTCGACCTTCACGGCGCTGGTGGCACTGCCGACGCTGCTCACCGTCTTCACGATCTGCGCCTCGGTCGAAATCGCGGCGCGTCTGCGCGGTGGCCGAGGGATGTTCGGCTGGATCAGGGCCTTGCCCTGGGACAATCCGATGATGCTGGCGCTGGCATTTTCGTTCGTCATGCTCGGCTTCGGCGGCGCCGGCGGCCTCATCAACATGAGCTATCAGTTCGACACCACGATCCACAACACGCAGTGGATCACCGGCCATTTCCACCTGATCTTCGGCGGCGCCATCGTGATCATGTATTTTGCGATCGCCTATGACCTCTGGCCGCATCTGACCGGGCGCGAACTGATCGATCTCCGCTTGATCCGCACCCAGCTCTGGCTGTGGTTCATCGGCATGATCGTCACCACCTTCCCGTGGCACTGGGTCGGCATTCTGGGCATGCCGCGCCGCATGGCCTATTTCGACTTCAGCGATCCCGCGATCGCGCCGCAGGCGCTCTCGGTCACCTTCTCCGCGATCGGTGGATTCATCCTGCTGGCGTCCGGCATCATGTTCATCGTCATCCTGGCACGCGGCATGCGTGCGCCGCAGGCTGATGCCGGCGCTTATCGTTTCGCGCTGGCCGTGCACCAGCCAACGACCGTGCCGGTCGCACTCAACACGCACGCCCTGTGGGTGGCGCTGATGATCGCGCTGACCATCACCAATTACGGCTATCCGATCCTCAACCTCGCGACCACGGCGGGAACGTCGGTGCCGGCGGTTTACGTGGGAGCGCAGTGATGAGCACCCGCGACCTCTTCACCTTCAGCAACCGCCATTTCAGGATCGGTGTCGGCGTTACTGCCGCTATTCTGATCGTGACGGCCATTGCGGGATTCATCGTGCTGCCGTTCGCGCAGCCCTGGGTCCAGTTCGCCAATGTCTGGGATGCGATCTGCAGCGCCGCCGGCCTGCCGCAGCGCGCGCCAAACGTTGCGACTCCCGAGCAGAGCAAGCATCTGTCCGATGTCGTACTTACGTCGCACACGCTCCCGCGCCCGAGCCAGGAGGCGATCGGCCGCGGCGCCACGCTGGCGCAGCGCTGCGCCATCTGCCACGGCCCGACCGGCATCAGCCGCGCCGATTCCCCCAACCTCGCCGGCCAATACGCCGCCGTGATCTACAAGGAGCTGCACGATTTCCGCTCAGGCGCGCGGACCAATGCGGTGATGTCACCGTTCGCCGTCAACCTGACCGACCAGGAAATCGCGGATCTCTCAAACTATTACGCCTACCTGCCGCGGCTTCCGGCCTATCACCCGACGCCGCAGCTGCCCAAGCCGAATATCGTCATTTACGGCGCGCCGATGCGCGGCATCGCCCCCTGCGGCTCCTGCCATGGCAGCCTCGACAACAAGACCGGCAGCCCGTGGCTCGAGGGGCAATCCGAGGCCTACATGAAGGCGCAACTCCAGGCCTTCGCGTCGGACGAGCGGCGCAATGACATCAGCCAACAGATGCGCAACATCGCCCGTGCCATGACGCCGCAGGAGATCGAGGCGGCGGCGGCGTATTACGCCTCCCAGCCGCCTGACGTGGTGAAGGCGGTGGATTGAAGGAGGTCGCTCCACGTCATTGCGAGCAATCCAGAATCCTTCCGCCGAGGGATTCTGGATTGCTTCGTCGCAAGCGCTCCTCGCAATGACGGTGAGGCTGCCGGTGCCCGCGTAACTACGACGACGCCAGCTTCGGCCGGCCATAGATCGCATCGGCGCGCTTTTCAAACGCGGTGGAGAACCGCGCAAACGCCGCGTCGAACATCGACCCCATCAGCATCGCCAGCATGCGGCTCTTGAACTCGTAGGCGAGGAAGAAACCGACATCGCAGACATCGTCGCCTTTGGGCTCGAAGGTCCAGCGGTTTTCCAGATTGCTGAACGGGCCTTGCAGATATTCGACCAGGATCTTCAGATTGGCACGGTCGAGCGTGACGCGGCTGGTGAAGGATTCCCTCACCAGCTTGAACGACACCGTCATGTCGGCAACCAGCACCTCGGTGCCATCGGGCTTGGCCATACGCTGGCGGATCTTCAGCGCGCTGCACAGCGGCACGAATTCCGGGTAGCGCTCGACGTCGGCGACCAGATCGAACATCTCGGATGCGCTGTGATTGACACGGCGCTTGCTCGAAAATCGGGGCATATCCGTTCAGCGGGCCGTCGCGGCCCGCGCAGCTTTCAGTCTCGCGAAATCCTCGCCGGCGTGATGCGACGAACGGGTGAGCGGGCTGGCCGACACCATCAGGAAGCCCTTGGTGTAGGCGACCTTTTCATAGGAGCTGAACTCGTCCGGCGGCACGTAACGCATTACGGCGTGATGCTTGCGCGTCGGCTGGAGATATTGGCCGATGGTCAGGAAATCGACATCGGCGGAGCGCAGATCGTCCATCACCTGCTGCACCTCGTGGCGCTCCTCGCCCAGGCCGACCATGATGCCGGACTTGGTGAAGATGGTGGGGTCGAGCTCCTTGACCCGCTGCAGCAGCCGGATCGAGTGGAAATAGCGCGCGCCGGGCCGCACCGTGAGATAGCGCGACGGCACGGTCTCGAGATTATGGTTGAAGACATCAGGCTTTGCCGCAACGACGACCTCGAGCGCCCCCTCCTTGCGCAGGAAGTCGGGCGTCAGGATCTCGATCGTGGTCGCGGGACACGCGGCCCTGATCGCACGGATGGTCTGGGCAAAGTGCTCGGCGCCGCCGTCGGCGAGATCGTCCCGGTCCACGGAAGTGATGACGACGTGGGCGAGGCCCAGCTTGGCGGTCGCCTCGGCAACATGCAGCGGCTCAGCCGCATCGAGGGCATTCGGCAGCCCGGTCTTGACGTTGCAGAAGGCGCAGGCCCGGGTGCAGGTGTCACCCATGATCATGAAGGTCGCGTGCTTCTTGTCCCAGCACTCGCCGATATTCGGGCAGCCCGCCTCCTCGCACACCGTGTGCAGCCCGTTCGACTTCACGATGTTGCGGGTATCGGCGTAGCCGCGGGTGTTGGGCGCGCGGACGCGGATCCAGTCCGGCTTCGGTGGCGAAGCGGAATCGGGGCGGTTCACCTTTTCGGGGTGGCGCGGGCGCAGCGGGTTCGTGACGGTATCGACAATAACGACCATGATCTGTCCGGTCTGTTCAGGTCCTACCTAGTCGGTCTGGCTCCCTGCCGCAACCCGGCTCGCGCCGCTTCAGGGAACATGGCAGATATGGGCAATATCTTGCTCAGTTCTCAGGCGATTCTCACCTCGAATGGCTCCAGTGTCGAAACCTTCCACACCACGGCTGGACAAGGCTCTGAAGCGGGCCTTTTTCGACCGCGACGTCCGCGACGTCGCCCACGATCTGATCGGTGCCACCATGCTGGTCGATGGCGTTGGCGGGATCATTGTCGAGGTCGAGGCCTATCATCATACCGAACCCGCCGCACACTCCTACAACGGCCCGACGCCGCGGAACCGGATCATGTTCGGTCCGCCCGGCTTTGCCTATGTCTACCGTTCCTACGGCATCCACTGGTGCGTGAACTTCGTTTGCGAGGAGGAAGGCTCGGCCAGCGCTGTCTTGATCCGCGCGCTGGAGCCGACCCATGGCCTCGCCACCATGCGGCGCCGCCGCCATCTCCAGGATGTGCACGCGCTGTGCTCGGGCCCGGGCAAGCTGACCGAGGCGCTCGGCATCACCATCGCGCACAACACCCTGCCCCTGGACCGGCCGCCGATTGCGCTGCATGCGCGGACGGAAGATGTCGAGGTGGCGACCGGCATCCGGATCGGCATCACCAAGGCCGTCGAGCTACCCTGGCGCTATGGCGTCAGGGGCTCGAAATTCCTCAGCAAGCCGTTTCCGAGATAGGCCTACGAGGCCTGCTTGAGCCGCTCCAGCGCCTCGAGCAGCTTGGCCTTGCGGGCCAGCGCCGCCTCGCGCTTTTCGCGCTCCTCCTCGACGACCTCTTCGGCCGCGTTGGCGACGAATTTCTCGTTCGCCAGCTTCGACTCGGCACGCTTGATGTCGGCGTCGGCCTTCGCGATCTCCTTGTCGAGACGCATACGCTCGGCGGCGACGTCGATCACGCCCTTGAGCGGCAGTGCAGCCACCTCGCCACGCACGAGGAGCTGGACTGCGCCGTCAGGCGCACGATCGGCAAACGAGATCTCGGATAGACGCGCCATGCGCTTGATGACGTCGGTCCAGCGCGGCGCACGTTCCCTGGTCTCGGCGGAAACGCCCGCGAGCACCAGTGCCGTCAGCGTTGCCGGCGGGATGTTCATCTCGGCGCGCACCGAGCGTATCTGCGTGACGAGGTCGATCACCCAGCCGATCTCGGCTTCCGCTCTGGGATCGGTGAAGTCGGCATGGTCGAAGATCGGCATCACGAACGCCGGCGAGACCAGCGGATCGGTCGGGCCTGCCGCGGCGGCCAGCATCGCGAGCTGCTCCGCGGTCGGCCCAGCCGGCTTCAGCGGCCATGGTGCCAGTGCGAGCAGGCCCTCGCGCTTGGCCGTCACCTCCCAAAGCTCTTCGGTAATGAAGGGCATGAAGGGGTGCAGCAGCTTCAGGATCTCGTCGCGCGCCCAGGCGACCATGGCGCGGGTCTCGTCCTTGGCCGGACCGTCCGGCCCAAGCAGCACGGGCTTGGCGAGCTCGACATACCAGTCGCAGTAGACGTTCCAGACGAAGCGGTAGATCGCGCCGGCCGCATCGTTGAAGCGATAGGCCTCGATCGCCTCCGTCACCTCACGCGTGGTGTGCGCGGTCTCATGCGCGATCCAGCGACTCAGCGTCTCCTTGGCCTTTGCCGGTTCGAAGCCATCGGGCACGATGCACTGGTTCATCTCGGCGAAGCGGCAGGCGTTCCAGAGCTTGGTCGCGAAATTGCGGTAGCCCTCGACACGGCTGGTGGCGAGCTTGATGTCGCGCCCCTGCGCCGCCATCGCGGCCAGGGTGAAGCGCAGCGCGTCAGCACCGTATTCGTCGATCAGGTGCAAGGGGTCGATGACGTTGCCCTTGGACTTCGACATCTTGGCGCCCTTCTCGTCGCGGACGAGGGCGTGGATGTAGACGGTCGAGAACGGCACCTCCTTCATGAAGTGCAGGCCCATCATCATCATGCGGGCGACCCAGAAGAAGATGATGTCGAAGCCGGTGACCAGCGCGTTGGTCGGGTAATAGCGCTGCACCTCGGGGGCATCTTCGGGCCAGCCGAGCGTCGAGAACGGCCACAGCGCCGAGGAGAACCAGGTGTCGAGCACGTCGTCGTCGCGCGTGATGAAGCCTTCGCGCTTGTTGCGGTCGAGCGCCATCTCGCGGCCCTGCTCGGCCGTGATGACTTCCTGCTCGACGTAGTAGCCGAGCGCGTGGCTGATCGCCTCCTCCTCGGTCTCCGCGACGAAAACCTTGCCGTCCGGTCCGTACCAGGCCGGGATCTGATGGCCCCACCAGAGCTGGCGCGAGATGCACCACGGCTGGATGTTCTCCATCCACTCGAAATAGGTCTTTTCCCAGTTCTTCGGCACGAAGCTGGTCTCACCCGAACGCACCGCCGCGATCGCGGGTTTTGCGAGCGTCTTGGCGTCGACGTACCACTGGTCGGTCAGGTATGGCTCGATCACGCTGTTCGAGCGATCGCCGTGCGGGACCATGTGAGTGTGCGGCTCGATCCGCTCGACGAAGCCGAACGCTTCCAGCCGCTCAACGATGAGCTTGCGCGCCGCGAAGCGATCGACCTTGTGAAACTCCTCGGCGAATTGCGAGGCACCTTCCGGCAGGTCGTGCAGATAGTCCTCGTTATCGACGAGGTCGAGGCAGCCTTCCTTGTCGAGCACGCTGATCCGTCGCAGGCCGTGGCGATTGCCGACCTCGAAGTCGTTGAAGTCGTGCGCCGGCGTCACCTTGACCGCGCCCGAGCCCTTCTCCGGATCGGAATATTCGTCGGCAACGATCCTGATCTTGCGGCCGACCAGCGGCAACACGACGTTCTTGCCGACCAGCTTGCGATAGCGCTCGTCCTCGGGATGCACGGCAACGCCGGTGTCGCCGAGCATGGTCTCCGGCCGCGTCGTGGCGACCACGATGAAGCTCGAGGGATCCTCGGGGCTGAAGGTCTTGCCTTCGATCGGATACCGCAGATACCAGAGGTGGCCCTTCACCTCGGTCTGCTGCACTTCGAGATCGGAGATCGCGGTGAGCAGCTTGGTGTCCCAATTCACCAGCCGCTTGTCCTTGTAGATCAGGCCGTCGCGATGCAGCTCGACGAACACCTTGACCACGGCCTTCGACAGACCCTCGTCCATGGTGAAGCGCTCGCGCGACCAGTCGCAGGAGGCGCCCAGGCGTTTGAGCTGGTTGATGATGGTGTCGCCGCTCTCGGCCTTCCACCGCCAGACCCGCTCCAGAAACTTGTCGCGGCCCATCTCCCGGCGGCCGGGCTGCTGGCGCTCCATCAGCTGCCGCTCGACGACCATCTGGGTGGCGATGCCGGCATGATCGGTACCGGGCTGCCACAGCACGTCGCGGCCGCGCATGCGCTCGAACCGGCACAGGATGTCCTGGAGCGTGTTGTTGAGCGCGTGGCCCATGTGGAGCGAGCCCGTCACGTTTGGCGGCGGGATCACGATGGTAAAGGGCACTGCGTCGCGGCGATCGGGACGACCGGCCTTGAAGGCAAGGCTGTCCTCCCACACCACGGACATGCGGGCTTCGATATCGGCGGGCTGGTAGTTTTTCTCGATCATGGGCTGTTAGAAAGCCGCGCGCGGGGTTCAAGTCAACGGAAAGCTCAGCGGCAAAGGAGCCTTCCGGCCCGACCAGCAGGTCAAGTAGGGCACAGGAGCAGGGCTTTATCGGGGCTGCGGCGCCTGTTCAGCGGCCGCCGCGCGAAACCCGCTCAATCTCGGCCTTTACGATGCGTTCGACGAGGCCCGGCAAATTATCGTCGAGCCAGGATTTCAGCATCGGGCGCAGCATCTCCTTGACCAGATCCTCCAGCGTCCGCGCATTGCTGCTGAGCACGGTATGGGCCAGGGAGTTGAAGGCGGATTCGACGGCCGAGACCGTCGATTGCGCCAGGATCGGTTGTTGCGGGGGCAGCGGCGGCGCATCGAAGTCCACCGGCGCATAGGAGGGTGCCGGACGCGGGGGCGGCGATTCGGCGAATTCCAGATCGTCGCGCGGCTCGACCTTTCGGAAGCTTGGCGGCGACGGCGCCGGTGTCGGCTCCGGATCCATCGCCATCTCGTCGGTCAGCTCGAGTACGTCGGGTTCGGGCTCAGGCTCGGGTTCCGGCGCACGCACCTCGGGCGCGGGCGTGGCCTCGTCGAGCCCCGCTAGCAGCGCGTCGATGTCGTCCTGGCTGTTGGGGCCGGCGTCCGCTGCAGGCGCAGGAGCTGGCGCGGGCTTTGCGGCCGGCGGTGGCACAGGCTTTTCCGCGGCAGGTTTTGCAGGCGCGACCTTGGATACTGGAGCGTCGGCCATCTGTGGCTTCGCTGCGGGTGCGGCGGGCGCCGGTGCGGGCTTGGCGGCTTCCGCCGGCGGCGGCTTGGCCTCATCGTCGGCAATGATGCGCCGGATCGAGGCCAGAATCTCCTCCATGGAGGGTTCTGTGACCTTTGCAGGCTGCGTCATCTCCGACTCCACATCATCAACGCCCTCGCATGCGTTGTTTTACACCAAGCACGGCAGGATTGGCCGGTTCCGGATATGCGCCCCGACATTTTCGTCGCGACAGCCAGACTTGTCCCCAGATCACAGCTCTACGTGAGGCGGTGCGCCCCTGCCCCGTCACTCAAGCATTACGCATGCAACATCGGATGCGGAGCGAATCGACCCGCAGCTTCTTGGCAAGGCTATGTCAGGGATTTTGACGATTGCAAGCAAAGCCCCGGTCGGCCTCGGCTATTAGCCAGGTCGACCGGAGAACAACGGGACTCAGCGTCCGTCAGGCGTGCGCACGCCGGCCCAGCTGTCGCGGACCTGCTGATAGTGCACGCTCGGATCGTAGACGGTGGTGCTGAGGCCGAGCACTTGCGGTGCGAGACGACCGACCGCGTTCAACACGGAATAGGACGCCACCACCCGGTCGTGCTGTGCAGTGACGAGCGCAACGCGCGCGTTGACCAGTGCCTGCTGCGCATTGAGCACGTCCAGCGTGGTGCGCTGACCTGCCTTGGCCTCTTCACGCACACCATTCAGCGCGATCTCGGAGGCCGTCACCTGCGCCTGAGCGGACTGCACCTGCGCCTTGCCGGCTTCCAGCTGGCCCCAGGCCTGCACGACATTGGCTCGGGTCTGATCGCGGGTGGTTTCGAGGTTGAGGCGCTGTTGCGCCAGATTTTCCTTGGATTGGCGGATCAGCGCATATTCAGCGCCGCCCTGAAAGATCGGCACGGAGGCCGTCGCGATCGCGGAGGCGGTATTGGTGCGGAAAACCGTTAGGGTCTGCTGGTAGGCCGTGCTGACACCAGCCTGGACCGTGACGGTCGGCAGCAACGCGCCCTCGTTGATCTTGACCTGGAGATAGTTGACGTCGATGCCGTACATCGCGGCCGTGACGTTGGGGTTCTCCACCAAGCTGAGGTTGACGGCGGAGGCGATCGAATTGGGCAGGAAGCGATCGACCGGCGAGCCCGGAGCAAGATTCGACGGCTCATTCCCGATGATCCGGCGGAAGTTCGCGCGGGTCGTCGTCAGATTTGATTCGGCGGTCAGGGCCTGGGTTCTGCCGGCGGCCAACTGAGCTTCGGATTGCGCCACGTCCGTGCGCGTGACCTCGCCGACGTTGAAACGATCGCGCGTCTGCTTGAGCGTCTGCTCGAGCACACGCACGTTGCTGCGTTGAACCTCGAGCGTTGCCGCGTCGCGCAGGTAGTCCATGTAGGCCGTCGCGGCCTGTAGCAGAACCGTCTGCTCGAGCACGCGCAATGCCTCGCGCGCTCCGGAGACTTGGCTCTCTGCCACACGAGTCTGGTTGGCGGTCCGGTTGCCATTGTAGAGCGTCTGGTTGACGGTCAGACTGGCACTGTTGGGCTGAAGGGGCGGGTCGCTGTGGATCGGCAGGCCCTTCTGGACCGCCTGGATGTCCTGATACTGATATCCGGTGCTGAGGCTCAAATTAACCTTGGGACGATAGCCTGACAGGGCCTGCGGCACGTTCTCGTCGGTCGAGCGCACCTGGGCGCGCTGTGCGTTCAGCTGCGGATTGTTCTGATAGGCGCGCACCAGCGCAGCCTCGATCGTATCCGCCAAGGCGGGCGTCGGCCCGGCAAGCGCCAGCAACAGGACCGAAACCGCTGCTCCGGTGAAGAGCTTCACCCCATGCATCCCTGAAATTCCGTTCATTCTCACGCCAGGCTCGTGCCCGCGAGCCGGGTTACCGTATCCGAGTGGAGTCGTTGCCCCGCAGCAACATAGGACGCGGTCGAGCGCGACGGAACTACCTCCGGGTATTTCTCAGTGGAAACTCTTCACGTGCAGCATCCCGGCCACACTTCTGATTCAGAACGGGATTTTAACGGGGTTTCGGCGGTCAGAAGACGAACGCGGCGGCCCGTTCCAAACCGGGGAGCACCGGGGCTGCCGCATCGAACAGCGGCCGATGGCCGAATTCGCCGTGGGAACGGGTCACGATCATGGCCCGCGCCGGACGGGATTCGGCCGAGACGCCCACAAGGCGCCCGCCTTCCCGCAACTGGCCGAACAGCCGTTCCGGCGTCACTTCAGTCGCGCCGTTGAGCACGATCACATCATAGGGCGCGGCGGAGGGGTCACCTTCGGCACACGCAGCAGCTTTGCAGGTCACGTTGGTGAGCCCGAGTCCGACGAAGGCGTCCTTGGCTTTCGCGACCAGAGCCGAATCGCTTTCCGTTGCGGTGACCTGGCGAGCAAGCTTGGCGATCAGCGCGGCGAGATAGCCCGTTGCGCAGCCGACGACCAGCACGTTGTCGCCCTCGCCGATCTCGGCGGCTTGGAGCAGCTTGCCGGTCAACTGCGGCTTGATCAGGCAACGCTTGACGCCACCCTCGCTCACGTCGAGATCGAGGTCGAGATAGGCCAAGGCCTGCCGGCTCGCCGGCACGAATACCTCACGCGGAACCGTGAGCATGGCATCGAGAATGCGGCGATCGGTGACGTCATTGGTGCGCACCTGGCCATCGACCATTTTTTGGCGCGCGGTCGAGAAACCGGACATTTGCGGACCCTGCAAGGCGGACGATGCCGCGGAGGTGAATTGGCGGCATCTTTGGAACAGGCTCCGCGAAAACGCAACACGTCCGTTGGCCAGACAGCCAACCCCAGTGCCAATGCGAAAATCGGGGACGAGATGGCCTATTCGATCGGGACAGCCAGGCGCCCGATCAGGGCCGCTACTTCGTCCAGCCGCGCCGAATCGGGGGTCTCGACCGCACGGGCGAGACAGGCGAGGCACTCGTCATCGCTCAACTCTGGAATATCCGCCGGTAGAATCGAGGGGGCCCCGGGGGCACGGTCGATCTTGATGTCGGGCATGGGAATCAGCTCCGTGAGAGTCCGGCCCTGACAAAGTCGATTTCAATTGAGTCGATTTGGTGCCCTGCCGCGCACATCCGTTTGAACGCGATTCTGGCTCGATTTCGGCCCTGACTGCCCTGAAAAATCGATCGAATAGCCTCGCGCGCCGCTTTAGCGGACACTCACAACCAATTGAATACAAGGCGAAATTTGGCTCCCCGGGCTGGATTCGAACCAGCGACCATCCGATTAACAGTCGGATGCTCTACCGCTGAGCTACCGAGGAAAAAGGCGAACCCGTCGTTCGCGCGCGGCTGCGTATAACAAAGCCGATTGCGCTTGCAAAGGACGAATTCACCGTCATTCGCAAAGCAACGGGGAAGGACTTATCGCGCCCTCCCCGCGCTCAGGTCAGATCGCGCTACTCGGCGATGAAAGACGTGGTCTTCGTGCCGGGGTCGTAGCGCAGCCGAAGCGCCGTCATCTTGCAGAGATTGACGTTCTTCCAGAGCACGGCTTCGTCATAGTTCTGCCAGTCGACGCGGATGTTCCAGACACAGCCTTCGTCATCCTCGTCGAACTCGACATAGGTGCTGGCCTGATTCTGCAAAACCTTGTCGAGCTCGTTGTCCCATTCGTCCAGACCGTCGTCCGGTGCGTTGAAGCCCAGGAACTTGATGGCGTAGCCGGTCTCGTTGACCACGGTGACGTTGCGGGCGTCGGCGGCGATCGATGGTGCGGCGGCGATCGTAAATCCGATCGCGATCAGTCCAGACAGAAAATACTTCATGTGAAATTCTCTGGATCGAAACAGGCCCCGGCGCCTGACCTTGATCGGCGCAGGCGCCGCGGCAACCAACGGCGTTGCCTTGAAGAAATCGTCCGGAGAGCGATCGAGAGGTTCGAAACGCCCTCGATCCGCACCCCGGCTCGTTGCGCGACGCGAGACGCGCAACGAGCCAGTTCATAACGTTTCGAATTCTCCGCAGCAATGAACCGGCATTCATAGATCGGCGGAGTTTGTTTTATCCGGCGGTGTGGGCGCAGGCACCGCGGCCCCATTGCTTTTCCCTGTCACTTCGCCGACCAAAGCTTTCACGGGATCGTCGCCCGGCGCAAAACCGCTCTGGCGCAGGATCTCGTCGATCATCGGGCGCAGGGCGTGCACCTTGAGCAATTCGCCGGCAAGCCCTTCGCCGAAGCCGACGCCCGCGGCTCCGTTGGCGTTGCCGCCAAACGCGCCGCCGGTGTGCAGGATACGAACGTCTTTCAGATTGGCAATCGGCCTCACCATCTCGGCCAGCGCCGACGGCATCGTCTCGATGCGCTTCTTGGCGATCTCGAAATCGATGACGTTGCTGCCGAGCTTGTTCTGCGCCTCGTTTTTCATGGTGATGACGGCGGCTTCTGCCTCACCGATGTTCCTGACGCCGACCGCCTTGATCTTGTTGGACTCGGCTTCCGCCGTGGCCAGCGTCTTGACGGCCTCGGCGCGGTCGAGCGAGGCCCTCTTCTCGGCTTCGGCGGCGACGATCAGCTCGGTCGATTTGCGCTCGGCTTCGGTGCGGGCAGCCAGCACCTGCGTCAGACGAGCACGGTCGGCGACTTCGACGGCGCGTGCGGTCACCACCTTTTCTTCCGCGGAGACGGCGAGCGCTTCGGCAGCCTTGGCCTCGGCAACGGCCTCCGAGGTCTGCTTGCTCTTGGCCGCGATCTGGATTTCGTTCTCCTGCGTCGCGATCTGGATCTCGCGCTGGGCGTCGGTCTTGCGTTTGTTGATCGCAAGGTCCGACTCGATGACCGCGGTTTCCTTGACCTGTTTGGCGCCGGCCTCCTTCTCGGCGACGGCACGGTCGGTGTCGATGCGGGCGTTCTCCTCAGTCAGGCGCGCGGTCTGCGTCGCGGTTGCGACTTCGGCGCGGGTGCTCGCGGTCTTGTTGGCAATATCGCGCTCCTGCGACAGCTCCGCTTCCTTCTTGGTCCGTTCGATCCCGAGCGTCTGCTGCCGCGCCTCCAGATCCTTCTGGGCGATCGCGACCTCGTTGTCTCGGACGATAGCGTTGCGGTCGCGCCGGCGAGTCTCGGTGATGGTCTTGAGCTGGGTGAGACCTTCGGCGTCGAAGAAGTTTTCGGGGTTGAAGAACTTGACGTCGGTCTGGTCGAGCTTGGTCAGGGACACCGACTCGAGTTCGAGGCCGTTCGATTTGACGTCGGACTCGACCGTGGACTGCACATGCTTGACGAAATCCGAGCGCTTCTCCTGGAGCTCCAGGATGGTCATAGTCGCGGCCACCGAGCGCAGGCCGTCGACGAACTTGGCTTCGACCTGGTTGCGCAGCGCTTCCGCATCGTTGGTCAATGCACCCAGGGTCTGGCTCGCGAGCGCGATGCTCTCCTCATCGGGGCGGACGCGCACGTAGAATTCGGCGACGATATCGACGCGCAAACGATCCTTGGTGATGAGGGATTCCCGCTCCTTGCGTTCGACGGTGAGCCGCAGCGTCTTCAGATTGACGCTGGCGTAGGAGTGGAAGATCGGCAGGATCATGGCGCCGCCGTCGAGGACGACTTTCTTGCCGCCGAGGCCGGTACGGACGAAGGCCTCGTCGCGCGTCGCGCGCTTGTAGAGGATAGTGAAGACGATCCCGAGGACAACGATCAGCGCGACGCCGATCATGGCCGGGACTGCGATGTCGAACATGACTTTCTCCGCTAATGGACTTGCTGGCTTAGACTGGCTTTGGACGGTTTGAGTTCATCATCGGCCTTCACCGCGACGAAACGGGTGTCGACGCGATCGACCAGGAGCACGAGGGTCCCCTGCGGCAACGGCGCTGAGTCGGGCGCAGCCACGGCCAGGACGAAATGCCTGTTGCCGTGGATGTCGGCGACGCTGACGCGGCCCGGCGGCCCCTGGTCGAGCGGGCCGACGACGACCTCCCCGACCCGGCCGACGAGATCGCCGAGACCGACCGCGTAGCTCTCGTCCTTGGGAATGACCCGCGCGATGCCGCCGCTGGCGGCGCGGACCAGCGGCACCGAGACGACGATCGCAGCGAGCGAGGCGATCGAGGCGGGCAAGGGACCGGCCACCATCCGCGCGACGTCCTGGATCAGGAAGCCGGTGATCGAGAAGGCGCCGAGCGCCAGGAGCAGGAAGATCAGCAGCGGCACGCCGCCGACATTGACCCAGGAGATGGCATTGATCACGCCGTTATCACTGGGATGGCTGAAATCGATGCTGGTCCCGAGCATCTCGCTGAGCGACGCGCCGACCAGCATCGTGACCACTTCGAGCGTGCCGACGATGAGGATCATGGCCGCCGCGATCGCGAACGGCCGGACCTCCGGCGACATGACGTGTTCGAGCAACGCGCTCATGACACGAACCTCAGGAGCGCGACTTCAACCGCGCGAGCCTCGCCGCAATCTCCTTGTCGCGATGGAGCGCGCTCAGTTCGTCGATGTCGCTCGAATACGGAATGCCCGGTGGCACGCCGGTGACGCGCGCGACCGCCCTGCCCGCGCGCAACGCTTTCGCCGCCGCGGAGCCGCCGCTGCGCTTGCGCGGCGAATTCGAAGCCTGGTGGCTCGCGGCCGCCTCGCTCTTTTCCAGATCAACGCGGCGCTGCTCGGCATCCTGGAGCGCCGAGAGCACGGCACGCAGTGAGGTCACGCATTGCTCGATCTTCTCGTTGTTCTCGTCGATGGCGCGGGAAAGCACCTCGAACTGCGCCTCCAGATCCATCTGCCGGGCGATGCCGGCACGGGCGAGATCGTCGCGGCTGTCGGCGACCGCACCCTCGATCTTGGCGGCGAGATCGGTCATCTCGCGTTCGATTTCGGTGCGACGCGCGTTGAGGCGGTATTCCTCCGCGCGCGCAGCCGCGAGCGCATCACGCGCCTCGCTCTCGGCGCGCTCGATCTCGCGGATGGCCTGGCCGACCACTTTCAGCTTGTTGTTGCCTTCCGCCTGCTCGATCGCGTCATAGGCGATGCCGGCGATCAGACGTCCGACCCGGGACAGGAAATTCTCGGGAGCGGCTGCGATGGTATCCATGGCGTTCTCCTCCTCTGGCAGACTGTTCGGCGTGACGCCGTAGTGAACCTCGAAACCATCGTCGGTGCGGATCAGATGCGCGGGCACGCTCTGGCCCCAGCCCTCCGCGTAGCCGGCATAGTCGAAGGGCACGCTGAAACGCCCTTGCACGGTTGCAATCGAAATGGTCGCCGGGCCCTTGATCTTGGCGAGCTTGTCGTCGAGCGGCAGCCGCCGGCCCTGCGCCGCGCGATAATCGGCGCGGTCGCGCAGGCCCAGCGTTACCAGGCGGGACGGCAGTGCGGTTTCTTTCCGGATCGGCTCATAGGCATGGGCATGCAGCAGCACGACGTTGGAGCCCACATTATGGGTCCGCGCGACCTCATCCAGGATCTCCATCATGCGGTCATACGCCCTGAACGTCGCCTCCATGGCGGCCTTGGCGGCCGGGTCAGGGGCAAGCCTGTAGCGAAGCGCCGATGGCGCATTCCGGGGGGACGGGCTCATGGAAAGCACTAAAGCACAATTTTGGTGCTTTACAAGAGGGAGGCTTGATCACGTTCCACTGATCCTGAGGCACTCCAAGGTTAGTCGCTGTCGCCTGTGGCCGCGTTCAAGGCGGGCCCGTCACTCTAGATCACCGCCGATCAAGACTTATTGCACGCAGGAGTTGCAGTTGGCTTAAGTGCCGCAGGCGAATTCGGCTTCGCTCATCGCGCGACGGTGGCCCCGACCAGTGAGTTTGGCCGGCAGGTTCAACTGGGTCATGACTCTGTCAGATATGATTCTCAGGACCACTACATCTGCGTCGGATACGCACAGATCCACAGCTTATCCGCAGCATATCCACGTCAGGTGTAAGACGGATTTGCATCGGATCGCAAAGCACTTGCTGCGCACAAATCCACAGGGCGGCTCCCCCGGCCTGATCGAACACCGCACGGCTCCCTCAGGCTGGAGAGTTTGCGCTGCAGGCACGCCGTGATGGCCGGACATCAGGGATTTCGCCAGCGCAGAGTCGATAGACGTCAGCCCTGCACGCCCGCCGTGGCTCCGGCGTGCCCTGTTGGCCATGGGCTGTAGGCGAAAACAGAGCCAGGAACAGCCCCACCGTCGAGGCGCGGCGCGCCCGGCTTCTCACACCCGCAAACCGCAAGAACCTCGCCTTCATGACCGGTCTCCTGTCTGCCTGCACACAGCCTGCCTTGGCCGGTGTGGGTAAAGACGTAAGAGGAATAAATCCGGGGAGATGTGATCCCTTTCACACTGGCGCGGTCGCGTAGGAACCTAGAGTTCCCCAGGGGATTTTCAGGAATCGCTAACCAATCGGATCCCGATCGCCCGATCGTTAAAATGCGAACGATCGGGTCAATCGGGAAACAAACCGGCTTTGCGACAGTGCGCCATCCGTGGTCCGGAGGGTGTGATGAGCGAAGCCGAATTCAATTTGATGCTGGATGCGGTCCGTGACGCCATGACTCATGAAGAATTCGCGCCCGCGCCGGAGGAGTTCGTGCCCCATACATGGACCTTCGATGCGACGCCCAAAGCCGCCAACGACAATGAGGGCGCCTGGCCGCTGCTGCCCTTCCCGGACGGCTGGTACGCGGCCTCCTGAGTCCTCTGGCCAAGCCTTAAAACCCGGCCGCGCACGACCGGATCCTGCGATCAACTCTTGACGCTTTCCTCGCCGCTCTGGGTCGCCCGATCGGGGGCGGCAGGCGGAAAGATGCTGTCATAGATCGCGCGCGCCTCGCGAATGAGGCGAGCCCTCTCCAGCTCGGACTTCGGGATAAATCGGACGATCTCGCCCACGTGCTCTCCAGCTCGTTGTTGGGACTGCATCACCCAGTTGATGCGAACCCTATGCCAACCGACCTGAATCGGGGGTTTCCAACCACCCCCGGGCGAACCCGGTGGCCGCGCTCCGCGCGCAGGCGTCATCCACAAGCGAGACAGCACGTCCGCAAGCCGATTTTTTGCCTATATATCAATGAGTTGCGATGGAGGCCACGACCAGAATTGAACTGGTGTACACGGTTTTGCAGACCGTTGCGTAACCACTCCGCCACGTGGCCCCATTGTCGAAAGGACGAGTTTGTCAGTGGGCAAGGATGACCTGGGCCATTCTCAATGGTCTGCGCGAAACGCACAAACACTGACGAAAACGGTACAAGTTCCCCGAGAAGTCCCCACGCCCTCGGAGCGGTCCGAAGGTGCCACTCGAATATAGGGCCGCGTCCGGCCGGTCAACCCAGCGTGCGAAAGTCTGGCCAAGCTGCCGACTTCCGATAGCGTTCCAGTAGTTGACCCGGCATGATCTCTGTCGCCGGTGGCCGTACCCTGCCGGGCATGATGTCCGCCCCGGTCAAAGCCGACCCACCGATTCTGATCTGCTCGCGCTGCCGGCGTCCGATGACGTTCTTGGCGACCCTCCCGGCCATCCTCGATCTGCCCGCAGTGCACGCCTTCCAGTGTCGCCCCTGTCTGCGCGTCGAGACGATCCCGCTGTCACCCTAAGACGTTCGGCGTGCCTCGTTGCCCGCGCGTCCTCGGCGTATTCAGGACCGTTTGCCGCGGCGAAAATCGCGCCGGCGGCCCTTTGCTGCCGGCTTTGGCGCCAGTTTCGGCATCTCGGCCTGAACTTCGCGATAGCGCGCCAGCATCCGTTCGAAGCTCGCATTCAGCGTCTCGGCGATATCCGGGCGCTTCTCCAGTCCGGCCAGCAGCATGGCCGCGGCTTCGATGGTCGACAGCCCGTCCTTGCGCGGCTCGCGGCGCAAGCGCCCGTAGCGCGACGGATGCGCCGGGTTGAGGATGACGCGCTGGCACTTCAGCATCCACGGATTGCGCCACCACAGAGCCTTGGCCTGGCTCCAGGTGCCGTCGAGCAGCACCACGCCTTCGAGCTTTCCCAAGGCGGTGCGCTGGTTGTCTGCGATCTCGCCCTTGCGATTGAGCGCGACGATCTCGCCCTCCGCCTCGAGATCGGCCGCGCGGGCCGAGCCAAGATAGAGCACGGCCCAATGCGAGGCGTTCTCGATCGGATGGCCCAGCGCCTTGGACAGGCTCGGCCAGGACAGTCCAACCCGCAACGTCGCATCGGGGAAATGTCTGGCGAGCAGCCGTGCGGTACCCAGCGCCCTGTCCTGCTCCTGCGGATGCTGGAGGATCAGGAGCGACAGCTTGTTCTCGATCGGCGTGACACTGTCGCAGACGCAGAGCGGCATCGGCTTCTGGCAGTGCGGACATTCGGGGATCGGCTCGGGGGCTGCGGCCGTGATCTCAGCAGGTTTCGACATGACCGCCGCGTATACGCTTCGCATGGCGGTTCAACAACCTATTCCGCCGGTGCCGCCAGCGCGCGCGGCTCGGAGCGCCGTCGCAGGCGATCGATCAGCAGGTAGATCACCGGCGTCGTGTAGAGCGTCAGGATCTGCGACACGAACAGGCCACCGATGATGGTGATACCGAGCGGGCGGCGCAGCTCCGTGCCCGGCCCGGTCGCGACCACCAGCGGAAGGCCGGCGAACAGCGCGGCCATGGTCGTCATCAGGATCGGGCGGAAACGTGCCTGGCACGCCTCGAAGATCGCTTCCGCCGAGGACAGGCCGCGCTGGCGCTCGGCATCGAGCGCGAAGTCGACCATCATGATGCCGTTCTTCTTGACGATGCCGATCAACAGGATGATGCCGACGAATGCGATCACCGTCAGCGGCGTGTTGGTGATCTGCAGCGCAAGCAGCGCGCCGAGGCCGGCTGACGGCAACGTCGAGATGATCGTGAGCGGATGGGCGAGGCTCTCGTAGAGCACCCCGAGCACGATATACATCGCCACCAGCGCGCCGAGGATCAGCAGCGGCTGCCGGCCGCTGGTCTTGGCGAAGTCGCCGGCATTGCCGTCAAAGCTGCCGCGAATGCCCTCGGGCATATGCAGCTCGTCGACCGCGCGCTGGATGTTCTGCGTTGCCGCCTGGAGCTGCACGTCCGGCAACGTGTTGAACGACACGGTGGTCGAAGGCACCGACTGCGAATGGTAGACCGCGAGCGCGGCAAGCCCGCGCGTCGCATGCACCACCGCGGAGAGCGGCACCTGCACATCGCCGGCGCCCGCGACATAGATGCGATCGAGGTTGGACGGATCGACCTGGAATTTCGGATCGATCTCCAGCACCGTCATGTACTGGTTGCGCTGGGTATAGATGATCGATATCTGACGCTGCGAGAAGGCGTTGTTCAGCGCATTGTCGATGTCCTGGACCTTGACGCCGAGGCTCGCGGCCTTCTGACGGTCGATGTTCAATGTAAGCTGAAGGCCGCCGGGATCACGGTCGCTGGAAACATCCGTGATGCCCTCGACCGTCTCCATGCGCTTGGCCACGATCGGCGCCCATTTCTGCAGCAGATCGAGATCGGTGCTGGAGAGCGTGTACTGGTAGTTTGAATCGCTCTGTCGGCCGCCGGCGCGAACGTCCTGCGCGGCGAACATGAAGAGGCGGATGCCGGGGACCGGAAACAGTGCCTTCCGCAGCCGATCAATCACCACCTGGGTCGAGACGTGATCCCGCTCCTCCGGCGGCTTCAGGCTGATGAACATGACGCCGCGGTTCGAGGTCGCGCCCCCCGGCCCGCCTCCGCCGCCGACGGTCGACCCGATGCCGGCCACCGCCGGATCCTGCATCACGATATCGGCGAGGCGCTGCTGGAGCGTCAGCATCGACTGGAACGAGATATCGGCCGAGGCGCGCGTCGCGCCGATGACGAAGCCGGAATCATCCGTCGGGAAATAGCCCTTGGGCACCTTGGCGTAGAGCAGCACCGTCAGGCCGATGGTGGCGAAGAACACCAACAGCGTCAGCAGCGGGAACTCGAGCACCGCGCGCAAGGTGCGGGCGTAAAAGGAGACGATGCGCGACAGCGAGCCTTCGATCAGGCGGTCGAACAGCGTGGCAGATCCCGACGGCGTCTGCCTGATGTAATGGGCGCAGATCATCGGCGTGACCGTCAGCGAGACCAGCGTCGAAACGACGATCGCGAAGGTCAGCGTCAGCGAGAACTCGCGCAGCAGCCGACCGACAATGCCGTCCATGAAGATCAGCGGGGTGAACGCGGCGATCAGCGACAGGCTGATCGAGACCACGGTGAAGCCGATCTGCCTGGCCCCTTCCAGCGCGGCCCGCATCGGCCGCATGCCGTGCTCGAGATTGCGGAACATGTTCTCGATCATCACGATGGCGTCGTCGACCACGAAGCCGACCGAGATCGCCAGCGCCATCAGCGACAGATTGTCGATCGAGAAGCCGGCGACCCACATCCCGGCGCAGGTGCCGGCCAGCGCCAGCGGCACCGAGATGCCGGCGGCGATGGTCGGCGTCACGCGGCGCAGGAACACGAACACCACGACCATCACCAGGATGGCGGTTGCGAGCAATGTCCACTGCATGTCCATGACGCTCGCGCGGATCGTCGAAGTGCGGTCGACCAGGGTGGAGACATCGACGCCGGCCGGGATCCACTGCTTCAGGGCGGGAATCAGCGCCTTGACCCGGTCGACGGTGTCGATGACGTTTGCGTCGCCCTGCTTGGTGATCTGGATCAGCACCGCCGGCTGCTTGTTGAACCAGGCGATCGAGCGCGCGTTGCGGACGCTGTCCTCGATGTCGGCGACATCGGAGAGCCGGACGAAATTGCCGTTCGCACTCTTGACGACGATGTCGCGGAATTCTTTCGCCGTGCGCATCTGCCGGTTGAGCGCGAGCGTCTCGCTCTGACGCTCGCCGTTGAAGATGCCGACGGGACCGAGCGGGTTGGCGTTGACGATCGCGGTCCGGACGTCGTCGGTGGCGATGCCCGCATTCGACAGCGCCACCGGGTTGAGCTGGATCCGCACCGCCGGCTGGTCGGCGCCTGACACAGTCACGTCACCGACGCCAGGTACCTGCGAGATGCGCTGCGCCAGCACGGTATCGGCGACGTCGTAGATGGCGCTGGCGGACAACGTCTTCGAGGTCAGCGCCAGCACAAAGACGGGCGCGCCGGCCGTGTTCGCTTTGCGAAAGCGCGGCAGCGCTGGCAGATCGCTTGGTAAATCCACCAGCGCGGCGTTGATGGCGGCCTGCACGTCGCGCGCCGCCTTGTCGATGTTGCGGCCGATGTCGAACTGGAGCTGGATGTTCGACGTGCCGAGCGAGCTCGTCGACGTGATCTGGTTGATCCCTGCGATCTCGCCGAGCCGCCGTTCCAATGGCGCAGCGACGGTTGCGGCCATCACCGACGGATCGGCGCCGGGACGGCTGGCCGAGACGAAGATCGCGGGGAAGTCGACGTTCGGAACGGACGCGACCGGCAGGAACTCGTAGGCGACGCCGCCCAGCAGGAACAGCCCGATCGACAGCAGCGTGGTTGCGACCGGGCGGCGAATGAACGGCTCCGAGATCGATGCCATCACTGCATCCCCTCGGTCGCGCCGGCCGTGGGCGCGTCGGGCTCCGGCGGCGGCAAGGCCTGCTCGAGGCGGCGGTTGATGCGATCGAGCGCGAGGTAGATCACCGGGGTGGTGTAGAGCGTCAGCAGCTGGCTCAGCAGCAGGCCGCCGATGATGGAGATGCCGAGCGGAAAGCGCAGCTCGGCGCCGGTGCCGCTCTCGATCGCCAGCGGCAGTGCGCCGAACAGCGCGGCCAGCGTCGTCATCATGATCGGGCGGAAGCGCAACAGGCACGCCTGCACGATCGCCTCATGCGCCGGCATGCCCTGCCCGCGCTCGGCCTCGAGCGCGAAGTCGATCATCATGATCGCGTTCTTCTTGACGATGCCCATCAACAGGATGATGCCGATCAGGCCGATCACCGAGAGGTCCTGCCCGCACAGGATCAGCGCCAAGATGGCGCCGACGCCGGCCGAGGGCAGCGTCGAGAGGATGGTGATCGGGTGGATGTAGCTCTCATAGAGCACGCCCAGCACGATGTAGATCGTGATCACGGCGGCGAGCAGCAGCCAGGGCTGGCCGGCGAGCGCCTTGGCGAATTCGGCGGCATCGCCTGCGTAGACGCCGACGATGCTGTTGGGCATGCCGATGCGGGTCTCGATCGTCTTTACCGCTTCGACGGCATCGCCGAGCGCCGCGCCCGGCGCGAGGTTGAAGCTGAGCGAGATCGCCGGGAATTGCGCCTGGTGCGAAATCGCGAGCGGCGCCGTGGTGCGCTTCAGCGTCGCCACAGCGGAGAGCGGCACCTGGGCGTTCGGCGCGCCGACCGTGGCACTCGCCCCGCCCGGCAGATAGAGCTTCGACAGGATCGAGGGATCGCGCTGGTACATCGGCAGCGCTTCCAGCACCACGCGATACTGGTTGGCCTGGCCGTAGATGGTCGAGATCTGCCGCTGGGCAAACGCATCGTTCAGCGTGTCAGTGATGGTCTGCAGGCTGACCCCGAGCTGGCCGGCACGGGTGCGATCGACATCGAGCTGCGCGCGCAGGCCACCTTCCTGGGCTTCAGAAGAGACATCGCGGAACAAGGGTTCGCGCCGCATCTCGTCGACGAGCTTTCGCGCCCATTCGGAGACCGACGTCGCATCGGTGCCGGTCAACGTGTACTGGTATTGCGAGCGGCTCGACTGGGTCGAAATCTGCACATCCTGCACCGGCTGGAAGTAGACGGTCATGCCGGGAATGCCGGAAACCCGCTCTTTCAGCCGGGTCACGACCACGGCGACATCGTCACGCCGCTCGCCGCGCGGCTTCAGCGTCATGACGAGGCGCCCGACATTGGTGGTCGGATTGACCGACCCCGCACCGATGACCGAGACCACACCTGTCACGTCAGGATCGGCCTTGATGGCGTCGGCGGCCTCAGCCTGCCGCTTCTGCATCTCCGCAAAGGAGACATCAGGCCCCGCCTCTGTCACCGCCGTGATCGAGGCGGTGTCCTGAAGCGGCAGGAACCCCTTGGGCGCGACGACATAGAGGACAAGGGTTGCGACCAGCGTCGCAAAGGTTACCGCCAGCGTGGCGCGCTGGCGCTCCAGCACCCAGAGCAGTGTGCGGTGGTAGAATTCGACGGTGCGGTCGATGAAGCGGCTGACGGCGGCAAGCCCCGGCACCGCAAGCTCCTGATGAGCGTGCCGAAGCAGCCGCGAGCACATCATCGGCGTCAGCGTCAGCGAGACCACGGCGGAGGTCACGACCGCGATGGTCAGCGTCAGCGCGAATTCGCGGAACATGCGTCCGACAAGGCCCGACATGAACAAGAGCGGGATGAACACCGCGATCAGCGACACCGTCAGCGAGATCACGGTGAATCCGATTTCGCTGGCGCCCTTCAGCGACGCCTGCATCGCGCTGTCGCCATTCTCCATGTGGCGGACGATGTTCTCGATCATGACGATGGCATCGTCGACGACGAAACCGGTGCCGATCGTGAGCGCCATCAGCGACAGATTGTCGAGGCTGAAGCCGGCAAAATACATGATGCCGAAGCTCGTGATCAGCGACAGCGGCAGCGCTACGCCCGCGATCAGCGTGGCGCGCAACGAGCGCAGAAACAGAAGCACCACCAGCGTCACCAGCACCACGCTGAGGACCAGCGTGAACTGCACATCGTGGACCGAAGCGCGAATGGTGACAGTGCGGTCGGAGACGATGGTGAGATTCACGCCCGCCGGAATGCCGCGCTGAACCCTCGGGATTTCGGCTCGGATCTGTTTGACGACGTCGATCACATTGGCGCCAGGCTGTCGCTGGATGTCGATGATGACGGCCGGCGTGCCCTGGTACCAGCCGCCGGTGCGGTCGTTCTCAAGCCCATCGACGATCTGCGCGACGTCGCTGATCGTCACCGGCGAGCCGTTGCGATAGGCGATGATGATCGGCCTGTAGGCGTCGGCGGCGGCGATCTGGTCGTTGGCGGCGATGATGTAGGATTGCTGGGCGCCGTCGAGCGAGCCCTTGGGCCCGGAGACGTTGGCATTGGCGATCGCGGTGCGCAGATCCTCCATCGCGATGCCGTAGGCCGCAAGGCGCGCCAGATCGGCCTGGATGCGTACGGCCGGCTTCAACCCGCCGAGCACCGAGACACGGCCGACGCCGGAGATCTGGCTGAGGCGCTGTGCCAGCAGCGTGTCGGCGATGTCGCTCATCGCCCGCAGCGAGATCGTGTCCGAGCGCAGCGCGAGCGTCATCACGGGCGCGTCCGCCGGATTCACCTTGGCGTAGGTCGGCGGATAAGGCAGCGTCTTGGGCAGGACGCCGGCGGCGGCGTTGATCGCGGCCTGCACGTCTTGGGTGGCGCCGTCGATGTCGCGGTTGAGGTCGAACTGGAGCGAGATCTGGCTGACGCCGAACGAACTCGTCGAATTCATCGCCGTCAGCGACGGGATCTGGCCGAGCTGCCGCTCCAGGGGCGCCGTGATCAGCGAGGCGATCACGTCCGGGCTCGCGCCCGGCAGCTGCGTCGTCACCTGCACCGTCGGGAAGTCGACCTGCGGCAGGGCGGAGACCGGCAGCGCGAAATAGCCCAGCAGCCCGCCGATGAGCAGCGCAATGCCGAGCAGCGAGGTCGCGATGGGCCGGCGAATGAAGGGTTCGGAGACACCCATGGGTTACGCCTGCTGCTCAAGCGGCTGTTGTCGGGATCATGGCTGCTTGGCTCCAGGTCCCGATGCACTCGGACTTGCCCCTGGCCCCGGTGCAGGTCCAGTCTGGCCCTTCTGGTCGCCTTCGCTGCTCTTCCGCTTGGCACGGAACTCGCTGTCCTTGCTCTGGCCGTCCTTCTGGCCGTCCTTTTTCTGAGCATCCGGCGCACGCGTGCGCTTGCGCGGGGCGAGATCGGCCGACGGCGTCTGCTCGTCACGGCCGATGATGACCTTGGAGCCGTCGGACAGATTGGCAAAGCCCGTGGTGACGACCTTGTCGTTCGCCGTCAGACCGCTCGCGATCACCGCGTCGTGCTCGTTCTGCTGAGTCACCGTCACGGGTTTGGCCGAGACGATGTCACCCTCGCCGATGACGTAGCTGAAGGTGCCGATCGGTCCGCGCTGCACCGCCGATGTCGGCACCACCAGCGCATGCGTCAAGGTCTCGACCTTGAGGCGGACATTGACGAACTGGCCCGGCCAGAGCTGGTAATCGGCATTGGGGAATTCGGCCTTGAGCTTGAGCGTGCCGGTGGTCTGGTCCACCTGGTTGTCGATGCCGGTGAGCTTGCCGGTGTCGATCACCGTGACGCCGTCGTTGCCGAACACGTCGACCGACAGCGCGCCTTTCGCGGCGGCCGCATTGACGCGCATGATCTGCTGCTGCGGCAGACTGAACCACACCGCGATCGGCTGCAATTGCGTGATGACGACGAGGCCGGTGGTGTCGGCCGCGTGGATGATGTTGCCCTGATCGACCTGGCGCAGACCGACGCGGCCCGAGATCGGCGCGACGATCTTGGTGTAGCTCAGCGTCGCCGCCGCATTGTCGATCGCCGCCTGGTCCGCCTTGACCAGCGCCTCCGTCTGCGCGACCGCGGCGCGCTGGGTGTCGGCCTGCTGCTTGGAGCCGGCGTTGGACGCGGCGAGCTGCTCATAGCGCGTCAGGTCGATCCGCTGGTTGGCGAGCTGGGCTTCGTCCTGCGCCTTCTTGGCGACGGCCTGGTCATAGGTCGCCTGATAAAGCGCCGGATCGATCTCGCCGAGCACGTCGCCTTTCTTGACGTCCTGGCCTTCGGTGAACTTCACCGCGATCAGCTTGCCGTCGACCTGCGAGCGCACCGTGACCGTGTTGAGCGCCCGGATCGCGCCGACGCCGTCGAGATAAACAGGAACATCCTGGACCCTGGGCATTGCCGCCAGCACCGGCACCGGCAGATCCGGGCGCTGCTGGCCACGACCGAAGCCGGCTTGCTGCTGCGGCTGCTGGTGCCACACGGTCCAGCCGAGATAACCGAGGCCGCCGAGGATCGCGAGCGTGATCAGCGTCATGAGGAAGCCGCGGCCGCGCGATTTTTTCGCCGCCCCGCCTTTCGCGCCTTCTTGAGCGCCTTGCTTCGTATCCGGCTTAAAGAGCATTGACCGGCTTCTCCATTCGCGGCTCCCAGCCGCCGCCAAGCGCCTGATACAGGCTGACAATGGCAAGAAGGCGCGCGAGTTGCGCCTGTGACAGGGCGTCTTCCGCCGTGAACAGGGTCAGCTGGGTGTTGAGCACGGTGACGATGTCGGCGGTGCCGGCGCGCAATTGCTGCTCCGACAGGTCGAAGGCTCGGCGCGAGGCGTTGAGGACATCACGCTGCAATTGCAGCTTGATCGTGGTCTGCTTGATCGAAAACAGCGCATTGTCCACGTCGGTGAAGGCCTGGACGATGGTCTTGCGGTAGGTCTGCAGCAACTCGTCCTGCCGTGCCTTGGCATATTCGAAATTGCCGAGGATCTTGCCGCCGTCGAAGATCGGCTGCGTCGCGCTGCCGACCAGCTGGAAGAAGGCCGCGTGCGGCTGGAACAGGGAGACCAGCGCCGAGCTCTGATAGCCGCCATTGCCGGTGAGCTGGATGGTCGGGAAGAACTGCGCGCGGGCATTGCCGATATTGGCGGTGGCTGAGGCAAGCTGGGCTTCTTGCCGGCGGATGTCGGGTCGCTGCGTCAACAGCTCCGACGGCAAGCCAGGCGTGACGCGTGGGATCGCAATCCTGTCCAGCGAGCCGCCCGCGAGGCGCACGCTCTCCGGCGGGCGCGACACCAGCACCGCCAGTGCATTGGTATTCTGGTCGAGGGTCTGGCGCAGCGGCGGCACCAGCGCCTTCTGGTTCGCCAGCACGCTCTCCTGCTGGGCGACGTCGAGATCGGTTCCCGTCCCCGCCTTGCGGCGCTCGCGAATGGCATCGAGAATGCGCTGGGCACTGGCGATGTTGCGCTGGGCCGTGCGCAGCCGGTCCTGCGAGACGAGCACCTGGAAATAGGCATTGGCAACGGCGGCAAGCGTCGTCAGCGCGACGGTGTCGCGATCGAAGCGGCTGGCATGGGCGGTCTCCTCCGCCGTTTGCAGCGCGTCGCGGTTCTGCCCCCAGAAGTCGAGCTGGTAGCTGGCGCTCAGCGAAGCCTGGTAATTGACGACCTCGCGGCCGCCATTGGTCAGTCCCGAGGCCGAGGAGCCGGAGGTGCGCGAATAAGCCTCTTGTCCCGTCCCCGACAGGCTCGGCAACAACGCTGCGCCTGCCTGCCGCGCCTGCGCGTCGGCCTCGACGATGCGCGAGACGGCGGCGGCGATGTCGAGATTGACGGTTTGCGCCTCCTCCATCAGCTGCGTCAGCTCCGCCGAGCGGAAGCCGCGCCACCAATCCAGCGATGGCGGCGCATCGACCTTCCCGGCGTATTTGTATTGCGCGGGCACATCCAGTGCGGGATCGGGCAGGTCCTGGGTCAGCACGCAGGCACCCGAGCTCGACGCAAGGCACACCACCGCGACCGCACGCAGCGTCCGGGATGCCGATCCGATCAACTGCCGCATGGCTGGAATCCGCTGTGTCACGTCCAACCCTCCACCGGGCTGATCGTGCCACCGCCGCGCGGCCGGATCGCCGATTCGCGGGCGGACGGCCGGAGGCCTCTCTGTAACTCGTTCACAGCGTGATGCTTTCTGCGCAACCTGAAACCCATATTAGCCGGGCGCGGAACTGCGGGACAGTCCCGCACTTGCGAAGCGCACGGCTCGATGAGGCGATGCCGGGGTCATTGGAATGAAAGATGTCCCCGTCTCGCAATCACTTCTTCCATTTCCGAAATATCCGGAAACGCGATCAAGCTTACCAAGATTTCATGTGATATTGCAGCCACACTTGCCCCGAAGCCGCCGAACCGGAGCTGGCTCCAACGAAACCTGCACCGCAACGCACCTTAGCTGCGTCACGCGAGGCAGGCCACTTCCACAATGCGCATCGGGGTCGTCGGAACGGGAATTGCCGGCAATGCGGCAGCCTGCACGCTTTCCCGGCGCGATCCACTAACGGTCCTTGGCACGCGGCAAAACACGTCCCTATATTATTGATCGCTGACCGTTTGCCGGGGCGCGCTCGGGTGCAGCGATAGGAGCGGGATGGGCGCGCTCGGACAGTATCCGTTGGAGTCGTGGATCTGCCGATGCCGAATGCTATCTCGGTGACACCTGATGACGTCGAAACAGTGCTCGCGGACCTGCCGCGCATCGTGCGCCTTGCGCTCACCTTCGGCTCGCGACTGCGGCGGGGCACCCTCGATGTCACTCTGCCCGATGGGCGCGTGATCAGGCTCGGCGGAGTTGAGCCGGGTCCAAACGCGGTCATGCGCCTGCACAATTACGGCTTCGCCTCGCGCCTGATCAACGGCGGCGACATCGGCATTGCCGAAGCCTATCTCGCCGGCGACTGGGATACGCCTGATCTCACGCAATTTCTCTACCTGTTCTGCGTCAACCACGACCTGATCCAGGCCATGCTGCGCGACAAGCCCTTGATGCGGTTCGTGCAGATGGTGCAGCACTGGTTCAACCGCAACACCCCTCGTCAGGCAAGGCGCAACATCCACGCCCACTACGACATCGGCAACGCGTTCTACGCGGCCTGGCTCGATCCGAGCATGACCTATTCGTCCGCCTTGTTCGAGGAATCGACCGCAGATCTCACGGCCGCGCAGACCAACAAATATCGCCGCCTCGCCGAGGCGATCGATCTGAAGCCAGGCCAGAAGCTGCTCGAGATCGGCTGTGGCTGGGGCGGCTTCGCCGAATTTGCGGCCAAGACTTTTGGCGCGCGCGTGGTTGGGTTGACGATCTCGACCGAGCAGCGCGACTTTGCGCAAAAGCGCATCTTTGAGGCGGGCCTCGCCGAGAAGGTCGAGATCCGGCTCCAGGACTATCGCGACGAGCGCGATCGTTACGACCGGATCGCTTCGATCGAGATGATCGAGGCGGTCGGCGAGCAGTTCTGGCCGCGCTATTTCGCCCAGTTACGTGACCGGCTGCTGCCCGGCGGGTTGGCCGGCATCCAGGCCATCACGATCCAGGACACGCTTTTCCAGGGCTACCGGCGCGAGGTCGACTTCATCCAGCGCTATGTCTTTCCTGGGGGCATGCTGCCCTCGCCGGCGATCTTGAAGTCGCTGGGAGAGCGGTTTGGCGTTCCTGTTATCCGCGAGCGCATCTTTGGACAAGATTATGCCAAGACGCTCGCCACCTGGCGAAATAATTTCCGTGCGGCTTGGCCAGGTCTCGTGCCGCTCGGTTTCGACGACCGGTTCCGGCGGCTGTGGGAGTACTATCTCGCCTATTGCGAGGCCGGATTCCTCTCCGGCAACATCGACGTCCGGCAGGTCATCTTCGCAAAGCAGCAATAAGAGTTTGCGCCCTCGCCTTGTGTGGCCGGCGACCCTACTTTAGGGTCGCGCCCATATCGTGAACCAGCCGGTAATTGCCTGACATGACCATCAAAAACGACGTTGTCGACGCCATCGGCAACACTCCGCTCATCAAGCTCAAGCGCGCCTCCGAACTGACCGGCTGCACCATCCTCGGCAAGGCCGAGTTCATGAATCCCGGTCAGTCGGTCAAGGATCGCGCCGGCAAATGGATGATCCTGGAAGCCGAGAAGCGCGGCGAGCTGAAGCCGGGCGGCCTTGTGGTGGAAGCGACCGCCGGCAACACCGGAATCGGCCTTGCGGTGGTGGCCAGCGCGCGAGGCTATCGCACGCTGATCGTGATTCCGGAGACTCAGAGCCAGGAGAAAAAGGACTTCCTGAAGCTGTGCGGCGCCGAGCTCCTGGAATCGCCGGCACTGCCCTACTCCAATCCGAACAACTACCAGCATGTCGGGCGCCGCTTGGCCGACGAGCTGCGTAAGACCGAACCGAACGGCGTGCTGTTCGCGGATCAGTGGAACAACCTCGACAATGCCAAGGCGCATTACGACTCGACCGGTCCCGAGATCTGGGAGCAGACCGGCGGCAACATCGACGGCTTCGTCTGCTCGGTCGGCAGCGGCGGCACGCTGGCCGGCACCAGCCGCTATCTGAAAGAGAAGAACAAGAACATCCGGATTGCCTGCGCCGATCCGCATGGCGCCGGCATGTTCGAATATTTCAGGACCGGTGAAGCCAAGGCGACGCCCGGTGACTCCATCACTGAGGGCATCGGGCTCGGCCGCAAGACCGCGATCGTCGAGAGTGCGAAGGTCGATGATGCGTTCCTCGTTCCCGATGCCGAAGCTGTCACTGTCATCTACGAGTTGCTCCAGCACGAAGGCCTGTGCCTCGGCGGCTCGTCCGGCATCAACATTGTCGGCGCGATGCGGCTGGCAAAGCAGCTTGGGCCGGGCAAGACCATCGTCACCGTGCTCTGCGATTCCGGCAGCCGCTACCAGTCCAAGCTGTTCAACGCCGACTTCATGCGCGCCAAGAACCTGCCGGTGCCGGAATGGCTGGAGAAGCGCAGCAACATCAAGCTGCCGTTCGTCTAGCGCCAGGCGGTCGACGCCAAGCCGCTCACACCAGATCGGACGCGCTCCCGGACTTCAGCGCAGGATCTGGCTCAGGAACAGTTTCGTGCGGGCGTGCTGGGGCGTGGCGAAAAACTCGTTCGGCGTGTTGGCCTCGATGATCTGGCCGGCATCCATGAACACGACGCGGTTGGCGACCTCCCGGGCAAAGCCCATCTCGTGGGTCACGACCAGCATGGTCATGCCCTCCTTGGCGAGGTCGACCATGGTGTCGAGAACCTCCTTGACCATTTCGGGGTCGAGCGCCGAGGTCGGCTCGTCGAACAGCATCACCTTCGGGTTCATCGTCAGGGCGCGCGCGATCGCGACCCGCTGCTGCTGACCGCCCGACATCTGACCGGGAAACTTATTGGCCTGGTGCGGGATCTTGACCCGCTCCAGGAATTTCATCGCGGTCTCCTCGGCATCCTTCTTGGGAATGTTGCGCACCCAGATCGGCGCCAGCGTGCAATTGTCCAGCACGGTGAGATGCGGAAACAGATTGAAACTCTGGAACACCATGCCGACTTCGCGGCGCACCGCATCGACATGCTTGAGGTTCGGCCCGAGCTCGATGCCATCAACGACGATCTCGCCCTCCTGGAATTCCTCCAGCGCGTTGATGCAGCGGATCAGCGTCGACTTGCCCGAACCGGACGGACCGCAGATCACGATGCGCTCGCCCTTCTCGACCTCGAGGTCGATGTCGCGCAGCACATGAAAGTCGCCGTACCATTTGTTCAGGCCGGAAATCTTGACGATGGGGTCGGACATGGTGAGCTCCATCAGTTGCGACGGTGGGCGTTCAGACGGCGCTCGCCGAAGAGCGAGTAGCGCGACATGCCGAAGCAGAAGCTAAAGTAGATGATGCCGGTGAAGGCGAAGCCGGTGAAGGCGGTCGAGGGCGTGGTCCAGACCGGATCGGCGAAAGAGGCGCGCAGCGAGCCGAGCAGATCGAACAGCGCGACGATCGAGACCAGCGAGGTGTCCTTGAACAGCGAGATGAAGCTGTTGACGATGGCGGGGATGACGTGGCGCAGTGCCTGCGGCAGCACGATCAGCGAAGTGGTCTTCCACCAGGACAGGCCGAGCGCGGAGGCCGCCTCGCCCTGCCCGCGCGGCACCGCCGCCAGACCGCCACGCAGATTCTCGGCCTGATAGGCGCCGGTGAACAGCGACACGCCGATCAGTGCGCGCACCAAGCCGTCGACGGTGAAATTGCCCGGCAGGAACAGAGGCAGCATGTAGGTTGCAAAAAACAGCACGGTGATCAACGGCACGCCGCGCCAGAATTCGATATAGATAATCGAGAAGATCCGGATCAGGGGAATGGTCGATCGCCGGCCGAGCGCCAGCGCAACGCCGATCGGCAATGACGCCACGATGCCGGTGATCGCGATCACCAGCGTCACCAGCAGCCCGCCCCACAGCCGCGTGTCGACGATCGGCAAGCCGCCGTGATCGAGCCCCATCAGCTTGATCACCGCGGCCATCGCGGCGAACGTGGCGAGGCCGGCGATCAGCGGTCGGGAACCGGTGCGCGCGCCGCCACCGAGCACGAACAGGATCGCCGATACGATCACGGCCGTGATCAGGAAGTCGAGCCAGGGCCCCTGTCCTGCCGCCTGCATCTGGTCGCGCAGCCAGGTCAATGGAAAGATCACCCAGTGCAGCAACGTGCCGACCAGCCCGATGATGCTGCCGATCGCCCAGAGCAGCGGGCCGGCGGCCGAACTCTTGCTCAGACCAACCAGAACCTCGCCGACGCCGCTGATGCTGTCGGCGAACAATTGCAGCAGGCCCGCCACCCAGCTCACGCCGAAGCCGGTGATGCCGCCGCCATGCAGCAGGAAGAATGCCACCACCGGAAAGGCGAAGAAGAACAGCCCGGCATTCAAGCCCTTGGCCGGCAACTTCGGAATGAGCAGCGGCAACAGCAGCACTGCGCCGAGCGCGAAGGTCAGGTTGACCCGCCAGAGTTCGGCCTCCGGATAGAAGCCGTAGAAGAGCTGCGTGGACTTGGCCTGGATAAAGGGCCAGCAGGCGCCGACCGGATGGCCGGCATTCTCGGCGAGGCAGGCCGTGCGATCCTTGCCGCTCCAGACCGCATCGACCAGCAGGAACTTGATGGTGGGAACGACGGTGTACCAGACCAGCAAGAGGCCGAGGATCGTCAGCAGGATATTGGTCGGCGAGTTCAACAGGCGCGTGCGCACAAAGCCGACGAAACCGGTGGTCGTCACCGGCGCGGGGCGCTCGGCAACCAGATCCTGCCGGACAAAGGAGGACGAGGCGGCCAGATCGCTCATGCACTCAGGCTCCGGCTGAGGCGCCAGCCGTAGATGCTCATGATGGCGCTGGTGGCGAGCGAGATCAGGAGATAAACGCCCATCGTCATGACAAGGATCTCGATCGCCTGTCCGGTCTGGCTTAATGCCGTGCCGGCGAACACCGAGACCAGGTCGGGATAGCCGATCGCGACCGCAAGCGACGAGTTCTTCGTCAGGTTGAGGTATTGGTTGGTGAGCGGCGGCACGATCACGCGCATGGCCTGCGGCACCACGATCAACCGCAAGGTCGCGCCTCGGCTGAGGCCCAGCGACGAGCCTGCCTCCATCTGCCCCTTATGGACCGACAGGATGCCGGCGCGGACGATCTCGGCGATGAAGGCCGCCGTGTAGGTCGACAATCCGACCGTCAATGCGACGAGCTCCGGAATGATCCGCGCGCCACCGGCGAAATTGAATCCCTTCAGCTGCGGAAATTCGAACGTGACAGGTGGACCGAACGCAAGCATCGTGACAACAGGCAATCCGACGAGCAATGTCAGCACGTACGGCCAGATCCGGATCGCGCGACCTTGAGCAAACAGCGCCCGCCGCGCATAGCTGCGCAAAACCAGCGAGGCGACGATGCCGAGCGCCACCACGGCGAGGAACGGAACGAGGCCGGGCTGCCCCTCCGGGGACGGCACGATCACGCCCCGATTGTTGAGGAAGATCGCATTGAAGATCGACAGGCTCTGCCGCGGCGCCGGTAATGCGGCGAGCACGGCGAGATACCAGAACAGGATCTGGAACAAGAGCGGCAGGTTGCGGATGGCCTCGACATAGAGGCCGCCGACGCGCGATACCAGCCAGTTCGGCGACAAACGGCAGAGTGCAACGACGAAACCGATCAAGGTCGCAAAGAAGATGCCGACCACCGAGACCAGCAACGTGTTCAGGATGCCGACCAGGAAGACGCGGAAGTAGGTGTTGGACCCCGAATAGGAGATCAGGGTCTGATTGACGTCGAAGCTGGCGCTGTTGTTGAGGAACCCGAACCCCGCGGCGATGTGCTGGGTTTCCAGGTTGGTGCGGGCGTTCGAGATGACCTCATAGGCGATCCAGGCCAGGATCGCGCCAAAGACGAGCTGGACGGCAACGCCGTTCCAGCCTGCCTTGCCGCCGAGCGCGCGCTTCAGCTTCAGCGCGAGTTGCGGTGGCGGTTTCCGGGCCTCGACGCCCATCGGCGCAGCCTGCGCGTCGACCGATCAGCGGATCGGCGGCGCGTATTGCAGGCCGCCCTTGGTCCAGAGATTGTTGAGACCACGGCTGATCTTGAGCGGCGAACCGGCCCCGACATTGCGATCGAACGACTCGCCGTAATTGCCGACCGCCTTCACGATCCGGATCACCCAGTCCTTGGTGAGGCCAAGCTGTTCGCCGAGATTGCCGTCGGTGCCGAGCACCCGCTTCAGCTCCGGCTTGTCGGACTTCGCCATCTCGTCGACGTTCTTCTGGGTGATACCGAGTTCCTCGGCCGTGACCATCGCGAACAGCGTCCATTTCACGATGTCGAACCATTGATCGTCGCCGTGGCGCACCATCGGTCCCAGCGGTTCCTTCGAAATGATCTCGGGGAGCACGACATGATCGGCAGGGTTCGTCAGCTTCAGGCGGCTGGCATAGAGTCCGGATGAATCGTCGGTGAAAACGTCGCAGCGCCCGGACTCGTAGGCCTTGATCGCTTCGTCGATCGTGCCGAACGCGATCACCTCGTACTTCATGTTGTTGGCCTTGAAGTAGTCGGCGAGGTTCAGCTCGGTGGTGGTGCCGGTCTGGACGCAAACTGAGGCGCTGTTGAGCTCCAGCGCGGAATTGACCTTGAGCGACTTCTTCACCATGAAGCCCTGCCCGTCATAATAGGTGACGCCGGTGAAATTGGCCCCGAGCGAGGTGTCGCGCGATACCGTCCAGGTGGTGTTGCGCGACAAGACGTCGATCTCGCCGGATTGCAGCGCCGTGAAGCGGTCCTTGGCCGACAGCGGCACGAACTTGATCTTGGTCGGATCGTTCAAGACCGCCGCCGCGATCGCGCGGCAGAGGTCGACATCGATACCGGTCCAGTTGCCCTTGTCGTCGGGCGAGGAGAAGCCGGGCAGGCCCTGGCTGACGCCGCAGGACAGCATGCCGCGGTCCTTGATGGTCTTGAGCGTTTGCGCGTCGGCGGCCTGGGCAGAGAGGCCGGCGGCGAGAGCAAGAGAGAGAGCCAGGGTTACGCGTTTCATGGGCTGAAGGCCTTTCAAGATCGTCTCAACGTCAGGAATGTTGTCTCAGGATCGTCTCTGCCGGGGCAAATCCTAGGAAAGACCTGCCTTGCAAGAGTCATGCTGGAAAACCTTGCCGAACACTCGCCCATCCTGAGAGGCCATACCCTAATCCCCGCCGCAGGCGCCCGCCTTTGTGGCTGTGGCGCAAGGTCCGGTCAGACGATGGATCGAAGGTCGCGGCTGCCCCTCAACATGCGGCGACTGAATAGCACCTGCGCATCACAGAACGACTGGCGAGCCGGGTCAAGGGGTTGACGGGACTCTTCTGTGTTCTGTTATTAACGTCCGCGGCCTTCGGGCCGTCCCGACCGTGCGATCCGCGCCGGCGGTAACGCGCTTTTTGAAAGCAGACGCATGGATTCCTCGCACCCCCTCCAGCAGCAGGCCGAAACCCGGCTGGTCACCTCCGGCCGCGACACCAAGGCACAGAAGGGGTTCGTCAATCCGCCGGTGTTCCACGGCTCGACCGTGCTCTATCCGACCGCCGAGGACCTACATGCCCATCGCGGCGAGTTCACCTATGGCCGCCACGGCACCCCGACCACGCGCGCCTTCCAGGACACGCTGATGGCGCTGGAGGGCCCGCAATGCGCCGGCGTCGGCATCGTGCCGTCGGGGCTTTCGGCGATCTCCACCACCCTGCTCTCGGTGCTGAAGACCGGCGACCATCTTCTGGTCGTCGACAACATCTACCGGCCCTCACGCAATTTTTGCAACGGCATGCTCGCCCGCTACGGCGTCGAGACCACCTATTTCGATCCACTGATCGGTGCGGGCATCGAAAAGCTGTTCAAGCCCAACACCCGTGCCGTGCTGGTCGAGGCGCCGGGCTCGCAATCGTTCGAGATGCCTGATATTCGCGCCATCGCCGAGGTCGCGCATGCGAAGGACGCGCTCGTCATCGACGACAACACGTGGGCAACGCCGCTCTACCACCGCTCGCTGGAGCAAGGCGTCGACATCTCCATGCAGGCCGCCACCAAATATATCGGCGGCCATTCCGACATCATGTTCGGCACTATCTCGGCCAACGCCAAGGCCTGGCCGCAGATCACGGAAGGCATCCGCCTGCTCGGCGTCTGCGCCGGACCTGATGACGTCTTCCTGGCGCTGCGTGGCCTTCGCACGCTATCAGTGCGGCTCGCGCAGCATCATCGCTCCGGCCTCGACATGGCGCGCTGGCTCGCCGCCAGACCCGAGGTCGCGCGCGTGCTGCATCCGGGGCTCGAGACCGATCCGGGTCATGCGATCTGGAAGCGCGACTTCACCGGCGCCTCGGGCCTTTTCAGCATCGTGCTGAAGCCGGCTCCGCAGCAGTCCGTCGACACCATGCTCAACACGCTCAAGCTGTTCGGCATGGGCTTTTCCTGGGGCGGCTTCGAGAGCCTTGCGATTCCCTTCGACTGCGACGCCTATCGCACCGCGACCAAATGGGCGCCGGGCGGTCCGACACTGCGCCTTCACATCGGGCTCGAGAGCGTCGACGATCTCAAGGCCGATCTCGATCGCGGCTTCGCTGCCCTCAAAGCGGCAATGTGAGCCTGCTCACAAGGCAATGCGCCTGCGGAACGTACAACTGGCGCAGACGTTAACGCGGCTGCGCCAACAAATGGTTTGAACCTCAAGCATTTGGCGCTAGCCTCACCAATCGACTCTCATCCGGACACGGAGCATGGGAACGTTGGTTCTGCTCGATCTGATGGGCGGCGTGGCGTTGCTGCTGTGGGGCCTGCACATGGTCCAGAGCGGCATCCTGCGCGCCTTCGGCCCCGATCTGCGACGCCTGCTTGGCAAGGCGCTCGGCAACCGCTTCAGCGCATTTGCCGCGGGCCTCGGCCTCACCGCACTGCTTCAGAGCAGCACGGCGACCGCGCTGCTGACCAGCTCCTTTGCCGCCGAGGGCCTGCTCAGCCTCGTGGCCGCGCTTGCTATCATGTTGGGAGCCAATGTCGGCACGACGCTCATCGTGCAGGCGCTGTCGTTCAATATCGCAGCCATTGCGCCCGTACTGTTCGTGCTAGGCCTCGTCGCCTTTCGTTCCGGCCCGCGCTCGCGGATCAAGGATATCGGCCGGCTTTGCATCGGCCTCGGCTTGATGCTGCTGTCGCTGCACATCCTGCTCGATACACTGGCGCCGGCGGAGAACGCGCCGGGTGTGCGCGTCGTGATGTCGGCGATCACGGGCGACCCCATCCTGTGCATCATTGTCGCCGCAGTGCTCACATGGGCCGTGCATTCGAGCGTCGCCAGCGTGCTGCTGATCATGTCGCTGGCTTATTCGCAGTTCATCACGCCCGATGCGGCGCTGGCGCTGGTGTTGGGTGCCAATCTCGGCAGTGCCGTCAATCCTGTGTTTGAAGGCGCAAGGCGCGACGATCCCGCTAGCTATCGTCTGCCGGTGGGCAATCTCGTCAATCGCGTCATCGGCATTGCACTGGTCCTGCCGTTCCTGGGCACGATCGCGAGCCACATGCACGCCTGGCAGCCCGACCTCGCCAAGATGATCGCGGCGTTTCACATCGCTTTCAACGTCGGCACGGCCGTCATCTTCATCGGCCTGCTCGATGGCATGTCGCGCCTGCTGACCCGCCTGCTGCCCGATCGTGTGCAGGAGACCGATCCGGCTCGGCCCCGCTATCTCGATGAAAGCGCGCTGGAGACACCCTCGCTCGCGCTCGCCGATGCTGCCCGCGAGACGTTGCGCATGGGCGATCTCGTCGAAACCATGCTGCGCAAGGTGATGGCTGCGATGATGACGGGCGATCGCTCGCTGGTCGACCAGGTCTCGAAGACGGACAATGTCGTCGACAGCCTCGACGAGGCCATCAAGCTCTACGTCACGAAGCTGACCCGCGGCAGTCTCGACGAGAGCGAGGGCCGGCGTGCAATGGAGATCATCTCCTTCGCCATCAACCTCGAACATATCGGCGACATCATCGACAAGAATCTGAGCGAGCTCGCCACCAAGAAGATCAAGCGGCGCTTCCAGTTCTCGCCCGAGGGCGCGGACGAGCTCGCCGCCTTCCACAAGCGCACGATGGAGTCATTGCGGATCGCGTTCGGCGTGTTCATGTCGGGCGATGCCAACGAGGCCCGCAAGCTGCTGGTGGAAAAGACCGCGCTGAAGAACACCGAGCTTGCCGCCGTCGAACGCCATCTCGACCGCCTGCGCGAGGGGCGCCCGGAGACCATCGAGACCACCTCGCTGCATCTGGACGTGCTGCGCGATCTCAGGCGCATCCACTCGCATATCTGCTCGGTCGCCTATCCCGTGCTGGATGCAGCAGGAGAGCCCTACCGCCGGACCGAGGCGGAGACATCAGCCCTGCCCGCTTCAGGCGCGACGGCGCTGCCGCGTTAGAGCTTCCGATCACCGCTCCAGCGTCTTCGACGTGCGGCCGCGGTTCTTGATGATCAGCATGATGTTGCGGACATAGATGACGGTCGCCAGCGCCTGCCCGAGGATGATGACGGGCTCGCGCTTCACGACGCCGTAGACCAGCGTCATCAGGCCGCCGCCCATCGAGCAGAACCAGAACGCCATCGGCACCACGCTGTTGCCGGCGCGCTCGCTCGCGATCCACTGCACCAGGAAGCGCGCGGTGAAGAACAGCTGTGCAACAAGGCCGAAAGCCAGCCAGAAATCGAACTTGGCGACGAAGACGTCGTAGAGATAATTGCTCAGCGCCTGGCCGTACTGGATGATCATGCCTTCACCTCGGTCACTTCAGGCGTCGGTTTCTTGCGGCGGATCAGCCACCACACCCCGGCGAGATCCATGATCCCGATCCATAGCCGGTCGAAGAATCCGTAGTTGGATACGCCGGAATGGCGCGGCCGGTCGATCACATCGACATAGGCGATGTCAAAACCTTCGCGGCGGATCAGCGCCGGCAGGAAGCGGTGCAGCCCGTCGAAATAGGGCATCATCAGGAAGACTTCGCGCCGGAACGCCTTCAGCCCGCAACCGGTATCGCGCGTGCCATCCTTCAGGATCGCGTTGCGGACCTTGTTGGCGACGCGCGACTGGAATTTCTTGAAGCCGGTGTCCTTGCGCCCGACGCGCTGACCCGCGGCGAGCCCGACATGGGCGCCCTTCTCCACCGCCGCGATCAGATCGGGCAGGAAGGCGGGATTGTTCTGGCCGTCACCGTCGAGCGTCGCCACGATCGAACCGCGCGCCGCGCGCACGCCGCTGCGCACTGCCGCCGACTGGCCGCCCGATTTCGTGTGGCGCAACTGCCGCAGATTGTCCCGTTGCGCCATGATCGCCGCGAGCCGCTCGCCGGTCGCATCGGTCGAGCCGTCATTGACATAGATGATCTCGTAGGCCCAGCGGCCATCGAGCGCGGCCGTGATCTCCTCGATCAGGGGCGCAATGTTGTCGGCTTCGTTGCGCACGGGGACAACGATGGAAACCGAAGGCTGGGACGACGACAAATCGAGCGCTCGTGGTTGGATTGGCCTGCGACCTCTGGAACCGACGGCCCCGGCAGGCAGCCGCTTTTATGGGGCTGACGGGCTACGGGCAACCCTTTTGAAGCGCCCCGGAAGCGGCACGATGGTGCCGTCCGCCTGGATGGCAAAAGCGAGCCGGCGGGCCGCAAACCAGTAGCGGACCGCCATGGCGCCGACCATGCCGACCAGCGCGCCCGCCGTGACGTCGCTCGGGTGGTGTGCGAGCAGGACGAGGCGCGTCAGCAAGATCACGATTGCGTAAGTGAACATGACGGCGCGCAGGCGCGGCCAAAGTGCCGCGACCGCAAACGCCAACGCGCACGCCGTCACCGCGTGGCCCGACGGCAGGCTGGTATAAGCCCCCGTCCCCTCGAAGGGGATGAAGTTGAAAGGATCGGCCTTGCCGCCGACGAACGGCCGCCCGCGGCCGATGAGATATTTCAGGATCTCGGCGACGAACACCGAGACGGCAACGGACAGAAACAGATATTGCAGCCTCGTGCCAAGGCCGAGCAGCAGCGCGCGGCGCGTGCCGTGCATCCCAGCGGTCACGAGCGCCACGATCACCAGCGCAATGCCCAGCACGGAGAGCACATTCACGTCCTTGCCGAAATCGGTGAGGATCCGGATCGGCCAGAGCGCCGGCGTGCCGCGCGCCGGCATCAGCTGGATCTCGGTCCGGTCAAAGGCGAGCATCAGCACGATGATCAGCGCTGCGCCCGCCGCGCTGAGCCAAAGCGAATGCCGCGCCAGTTTTCGCGCAGCCGCGGCGCGGCGCGAATGCGTGGGGGCGCGCACGAGCTGCGCCAGCGCGTGCCCGGTGACGGTGAGCAGCTGCAGCGGGTAACTCGCACGCGGCGCGATGGAGGGGGAGCCCGACATCCTATTCGGTGCCCTCGGAGCGGAAGATCGAGATCGAGATCGCGCGTCCTTGCGAGAAATTATAGCCGTCGATGCGCGCGCCGACCTTGTAGCGAAGCCCGATCGCCTCGGCGCGCTGCGCGAAGCTGCGCTCCGAACGCTGCTCGATCAGCGCAAACCGACAACTTCCCTGCCGGAGGAAATCGGCGGCGCCAGATCCGTCGGTCAGCAGCGTCTGCGTTCCCGTCAGGAAGACGAGGCTCGGCTCGTGATAGCCGGCAGCTGCCGCCCTGGGGCCGACGCAGGTCACGTTGCGCAAGGCGCGCGCGATCTCGATGCTCGGAAACAGCGGTGTCAGCGACGGCAGCACGATGCCGTAAACCACGACGGCCAGCATCAGCGCGGCGGCCAGGGCGTTGAGCAACGAGCGCTCCGCGCGGTTATTGTCGTAAAGCCACCAGGCGAACAGGCCGAAGATCAGCGAGGCCGCGATGAAAGGCCAAGCCACGAAAGCCGGCTGCCGGGTCAGCATCACGGCGCCGATCACCGCAATGATCGAGCCGGCGGCAGGAACCGCGAACCACCAGGCCGAGCCGCGCGCCAGCCAGGAGCGCGAGAGCACGTTACGCTCCAGCGCTCCGGCGGTGAGGATCGCAATCGCAGGATAGAGCGGCAGCACGTAGTGCGGCAGCTTGGTCAGGACCGCCTCGAATACGATCCAGGACGGGATCAGCCAGGCCAGCAGGAACTGCGCGCCGGGCTCGCGCCGCGCCCGCCATACCGCGGGTGCCGCCATCGCCGCGAGCGGAGCACCGGGCCAGAACGTGATCCAGAACAGCGCCAGGTAAAGTCCGGGCGGCGCCCCATGGGATTCCTGCGCAGCGAGCTTGCTCAGCATGTCGCCGCCGACGGAATCGGCGAAGAAGGCATCGCCCGCGCGCCAGAAGATGGCGACGAACCAGGGCAACACCAGCACCAGCATCCACATCAGGCCCCAGACCGGACGCAAGCGCCACAGCCAGGAGGCATCGCGGTCCTGGATCGCGAGCGCGACGATGGTCAGGCCCGCGAACATCAGGATCAATGGGCCCTTGATCAGGATGCCGACAGCGAGCGCGGTCCAGAAGATCGCGGGCCAGCTCCACGGCGGATGGGTCTCGTCCTCGGCGCGCTGCCAGGACAGATAGGCCCGCGCCATCGCGCCCATCGCAGCGACCACCGAGAACAGCAGCACGGCGTCGGTCTTGGCCAGACGCGCTTCGACACCGAGCAGCACGGAGGCGGACATCAGCAGGGCAGCAAGCACTGCGGCTCGCCGCGTCACGAAGCCGAGCGCCGTCCAATAGGTCATCAGCACCGCGCCGATCGCCCCGGCGAGCGACGGCAGCCGATAGACCCAGATCCGCAATTCAGCCTTTGGCAGCTTCAGCGCCGTCGCGACCTCGACGGCCGCGGATTGCAACCAGTAGATGCCGACCGGTTTCTTGTAGCGCACGTCCTCCTGGAAGCGGATATCGACATAATCGCCGCTCTCGACCATCTGCTTGGTGGCCTGCGCGAAGCGGGCCTCATCGCGATCGACCGGCGGGATGGTGAAGAATCCCGGCAGAAACAGCAGGAGCGCGCTCAGCACCAGGAAGCCCACGGCGCGGGCGTGGCTGGCAGTGACGAAGTCGAGCATCCGCACGAGCCCACTGCCCGGATTCACGGGCGTTTTCGGCTCTCGGGGCGCTCCAAAACGGGGAGTCGGGTAGGTCTCGGCCATTGGTTCCGCTTACGCTGAAACCGCCATCGCCACAACCGCTTAAGCCACCGTCATTGAATTCGAATGACAACTGTGTCCGCGGCGCCCGTGGCGTCGATCACGGTCAGCCTGGCAAAGCCCGGGCCGGGCGGATCGATCAAGCGCTGGCGCCGTCCGTCGATCTCGCCGCGCGCGGTGCCGTTGACCATCACGGTCATCGGCAATACCCCGCCGGCGACCTTCACGGGCATGGCCGCGCCTTCAGTGCCGCCTGAGCGATCCACGTCGATCCTTGTGCCATTCAACGGGAACTGGATGTGGAGGGCCTGCTCGCCGCCGGTCCGGACCAGTTCCCCGACGGGTCGGAACCGTCGCAACGGCAACGGCAACTTGGCGTTGCTGGCCACCAGGGTTCCCCGCGGCGGCTTCGGCAGCGGAACCAGAGTTTTTCCGCTGCGTGCGAAGGCATCGAACAGGATGGGCGCCGCGGCGACGCGGCCGATCAGACCGGGAACCGGCGCACCGTCGGGCCTGCCGACCCAGACGCCGATGGTCATCCGGCCGTCGAAGCCGACCGACCAAGCGTCCCGATAGCCATAGGAGGTGCCGGTCTTGAAGGCGATGCGGTTATGGACGGCGTTTTCCGGCGGCGGGGTTCCCAGCAGCACGTTGCCGACCTGCCAGGCTGCGACCTGATCCAGCAGCCGCAGCGGCTCGCGATCGTCCTTGGCCGTCATGACCTCGCGCAGCGGCTTGGTGGTGCCGAGCCGGGGGAATCCTGCATAGAGCTGCACGAGATCCTGGAGCGTGACGCCGACGCCGCCTAGCCCCATGGCGAGCCCCGGTGCCTCGTCTTTGGGCAGAACCAGATTGGCGCCGGCCTGTCGCAGCCGCGAGGCCAAACGGCTCGAGCCGACCCGGTCGAGCAGCACGATCGCCGGCACGTTCAGCGACATCTGCAGCGCCTTCTTCACCGGCACCGTGCCCTGGAAGGTCATGTCGAAATTTTCCGGCGCGTAGGAGCCGAAGCGCACCGGGCGGTCGTCGATCAGGCTGTCGGGGTGAACAAAACCGTCTTCGAAGGCGAGGCCGTAGATGAACGGTTTCAGCGTCGAGCCCGGCGAGCGGATAGCGCGCGTCATGTCGACCTGCCCTGCCCGGCTCTCGTCGAAATAATCCGCCGAGCCGACGCGGGCGAGCACGTCGCCGCTGTCGTTGTCGATCACGATGATGCCGACCGAGACGTTCGGTCCCAGCGCGATGGCGCGGTCGCGCGCCAGCGGCTCCAGCACCTTCTGGAGATTAGCGTCCAGGGTCAGGCTGATGACCGGCGCATCCTTGAAAGTCGCCAGCGCAGTGTCTGAGGCATGCGGCGCCAGGATCGGCATCGGCTTGCGCAGCTTCGGAACGGGAACTGCCCTCGCCTGCCTGGCGTCCTCCGCACTCACCACATGGTCCTCGACCATGCGGTCGAGCACACGATCGCGCGCGGTACGCGCGATATCGGGATGGCGGTCGAGCCGGCGCGTCTCCGGCGATTGCGGCAGCGCCACCAGCAACGCAGCCTCGGCCAGCGACAGCCGCTTCGGCTCCTTGCCGAGATAGGCGATCGATGCGGCGCGGATACCTTCGAGATTGCCGCCATAGGGCGCGAGCGCGAGGTAGAGGTTGAGAATCTCGTCCTTGCTCAAGCTGCGCTCCAGCTCGATCGCGCGGACGATCTGATGCAGTTTTGCGTAGAGCGAGCGCTGCCGCCGCGGCTCCATCAGACGGGCGAGCTGCATCGAGATGGTCGAGCCGCCGGACACGATGTGCCCACGCGTCGCAAGCTGGATCGCGGCGCGGCCCAGCGCCAGGGGATCGATGCCGTCATGGGCATAGAAGCGCTGGTCCTCATAGGCGAACAGCAGCTTGAGATACGTCGGATCGACACTGGCTTTGGCATCGACCGGCAGCCGCCAGCGTCCGTCCGCCATGGCGTAGGCACGCAGCAGCTTGCCGCTGCGGTCGATGACCGTGGTGGAAACACGGCGCGCTTCCTCGAGCGGCAGCGGGCCGAGGGAATAGACCCAGCAGACGAATCCGATAATCGCGAGGATGAATGCGAGCGCGAGGGCAGAGAGGACGCGATAGCCCCTACTCCGCATTCCGTCATGGCCGGGCTTGTCCCGGCCATCCACGCCATCGTTCAGCGGCTTGTTCATTCCATCACTCACTTCGCCGCCCGCACCTCGACGGTGCCCGTGCCGGTGCGGCCGTAGCGCGAGGGATTGTACATGTCCTCGACATAGGCTTGCGGCAGCACGTATTTGCCGGGCGAGACCACGCGCACCACGTAGGCGACAGTGAATACTGCCTTGGAATCCGAGGCGCGATCGATGGCCGCCGTGAAGCGGTCATCGCGGAACTCGGTATTCTCGGGCTCCGCACCGTCCTCGATCCAGTCCAGCGTGCCGCTGTCGCCCGACGAGACCAGCTTCGGGTTGTCGATCTCGAGGCCTGCCGGCAGATAGTCGGACACCATGATGTGGCCGTACTCAGGCTTGGCTTCCGTAACCTTCAACACCACGGCGAAGCGATCGTTCTGCTTGACCTTGCTGATATCGGCGGGTTTGCCGTCGAGCGTGAAATAGTTCCTCTCGATCTTGAAGCCGTTCGAAGCCGCCGGCTCCGGCGTCACCGGCGAGCCGGACACCGAAACCACCGCCTGCACGGGCGCATCGCCGGTGTTGGTGATCTTCAGCGGTTTGCCGCTCAGCGTGTCCGATTTGTAGCTGCGGTAGAGCGCGGTCTTGACCGCCTGGCCGTCGACCTCGATCGAGAGGTTCTCCTTGGCGAGCGCGCGCGCCGCCAGCACGAGCCACGCATTCTCCTGCGTGGAGGTGTAGGGCGTGAGCCCGCGCGCGGTCTCGACCCGCGCCACGGCTTGCGTCAGCGTCGCCTTCGGCGCGTTGCCCTCGCTCGCGAGCGAGACCAGCGCTGCCGCATCGCGCAGCTGCGAGCCGTAGTCGGTGCGGCCGAACTCGAGCACCGGCTTTGGCGCGAGGCTGTCGAGCGCCGCGCCATAGACCCGCTCTGCGCGGTTGCGGTCGCCGACCAGCGCCAACGCGGCCGCTAGCTGAGACTTCGCAATCGGGGTTGCGAGGTTGTTCAGCTTGGTGTCGGCGAGATAGCGGAGATCACCGATCGGCGCTGCGCCGTTGCGGGCGAGCACGTAGAGGCCATAGGCGAGATCGCGGCCGCCGTCCTTCTCCGGCTCGTTGCCGTTGACGACCGAGTTGCGGATACGATCCAGCGCGTTCTTGAACAGGATGTCCGGCACCACAAACCCCTTTTCACGGGCGCGGGTGAGGAAATCCGTCACGTAGGCATCCAGCCAGGCATCATCGCCGCCGGCCGACCACAGGCCGAACGAGCCGTTGGAGCCCTGACGGGCCAACAGCCGCTCGATGGCGTCGCGGATGCGCTGGTCGACCTCGGTGTCCATGGCGAGATGCGCCCCGGCCGCGAGGTCGTTGACGTAAAGCAGGGGCATCGCGCGGCTCGTGATCTGCTCCGAGCAGCCATAGGGATAGCGGTCGAGCGCCTTCAGGATCGTCGCCGCATCGAGCGCCGTCGACAGGCTCGCCGAGACTGAGACGCTGCCGGTGCCCGGCACGAGGTCGGAGAACATGTCCGAGGTCAGCGTCAGGCTCTCGCCCTTCGCCAGCGTCCGGATCGAGCGCCGCGCCAGCACCTGCGTCGCCGCCTTGACGTCGAACGCGTAGTGACGCGCCAGCGCCAGGCCGTTCGGCCCCTTGATGTCGACATCGAGCGTCGCCTGCCCCGCCGCGGTCGCATCGAGCGCGAGCGAGAACGAGTTGCGCTGCTTGGCGGCGAGCTTGACGGTGGTGGCGGGATTGCCGGTCATTTTCACCGGGCCGCCCGTCTTCACCTTGATCACGTAGTCGCCGGCCTGGCCCTCGACATTGTCGACCTCGAGGTTGACCGTGCCGTGGTCGCCGTTGAGCAGGAAGCGCGGCAGCGTCGTCGTCAGCACCACAGGATCACGGATCACGACGTCGGTGTTGGCGCGGCCGAGCTTGGTCGCGGTCCATGCCACCGCCATCACGCGGGCTGTGCCGGCGAACTCGGGTATGTCGAAGCTCACCTCGGCGCTGCCGTCGGCGCCGACAGTGACGATGCCCGAATAGAGCGCCAGCGGCTTCTGCGCGGGCGGTGAGCCCTGCAACTCGGCCGCGCCGGCGTCGCCGCCGGATTTGATCTGGCCGCGCGTACCCGACATGCCGTCGATCAGCTGCCCATAGAGATCGCGGATCTCCGCTGAGAGCTGGCGCTGGCCGAGATAATAATCGTCCGGCGCCGGCGGCTTGTAATTGGTGAGATTGAGGATGCCAACGTCGACGGCGGCGATGACCACCTTGGCATCCTCGCCTGGATTGAGGCCGTCGAGCTTGACCGGGATCTTCAGCATCGAATTCGGCCGGATCAGCGTCGGCGGCGTCAGCTTCACCTGGAGCGTACGGGCCTGCTTGTCGATCCCGAACCATTTCAGGCCGATCGCACGGCCCGGCATGCGCTGGGCGGCCGCATCGAGCGGACGGCGCAGCGTCGCCACCACATAGGCTCCGGTGCCCCAGTCGTTGCCGACCGGGATCTTCACCTGCGCAGTGCCTTCCTTGACGTCGATGGTTTGCGTCGTCAGCAGGCGATCGCCGAGCACGTTGATGGTGAGCTTGCCGGCGGTGCGGGCATTGACCGACACCGTCATGGTGTCGCCTGAAGCGTATTGCGGCTTGTCAATCGAGGTTTCCAGCAGGTCCGGCGTGTCGGCGCTGCCGTCGGAATACCAGCCGACGTCGAATTGCACCGACGTCACCGGGCCGTCGGCATCGTTCGACTTCACCTCGAGCCGGTAGCGGCCGGGGCGCGGCGCCAGCGAGATGCGGGTGGGCTTGTCGGCTGCAATCGTGACGTCGCCGTCAGCAACGCGCGACGTCGACTTGACCGGCTCGTACTCCCAGTAATTGTTCTGGCGATACCATTGGTAGCGCGACTCCATCTTCAGGAGCTCATAGCGCAGGCCGTCGCGGGCCAGGGTCTTGCCCTCGGGCGAGACGAACACGACGTCGAAATCGGCCTTGTCGCCTTCCGCGACGTTCTTGTCTGCGAACAACGGCTTGATGCCGATCAGGGCGGTTGCGGGCGCAACGGGCAGCACCAGCTTGCGCTCGACGGCGCGTCCCCCCGTCTCGACCATGCGGACGAAGATCTGCGCTTCCTGCGGGCGGGTCGAGGCCGGCTGCTTGTCGAGTGTCACCGGGAATGTGGCAACGCCGTTGGCGTCGGCCTCGGGAAGGTTCTCCAGCGGCGTACGCTCATTCGAGGTGGTCTCCTCGTCGGCGACGCCGAACTGGTAGCCGGCAAATCCGGGCCGCTCGGCAGCCGGCGCAATCAGCATGTCGCCCTCGAGCTGGAGGCCCGACGCCGGCGCGCCGTACAGGAAATGGCCGTCCGCCTTAAGCTCCACAGGAGTATTAGCTTTGATCAGCTTGTCCTTGGCGGACAAGTCGAATTCGATCCGATCCGGGACATAGTCCTCGACCATGAAGGTGGTCTCGCCGACCGAAGAGCCCTTCGGATCGGTGAACGCGCGCACCCGCCAGGTGCCGGTCGGGACGGCGGAGTTGAGCGGCACGGCAAGCGTGCGGCCACCGGCGCCCTGGTCGGACAGCACGGCGCGGCGGAATTCGACGCCGTCGGGGCGCTCGATCACGAGCGTCAGCGGCCCGCCATTGACGGCATTGCCCTGGCCGTCGCGCAGCAGCGCGGTGAGATAGACGGTCTCGCTGGAGCGGTAGACGCCGCGCTCAGCATAGACGAAGGCGTCGGCGCCCGCGGGCACCGCGCGGCCGGCAACGCCGCGGTCGGACAGGTCGAAGGCGGAGGTCTTGAGGCTGAGGAAGGCATAGTCGGCCTTCTCGCCGGTGACCGTCAGCATGGCCGGCGACAGGCCGCCCTCACCGCGCGCGAGCCCCGCCTCGAACAGAACGTGGCCCGCTTCGTCGGTCTTGCGCGTCGCCAAAATCTCATTGTTGCGGGCAACCAGCCGCACCTCGGCCTTGCCGACCGGGTCGGTCGAAGCCAGCGAGTTGACGAAGACGTGGATGCCGTCATTGCCGGAATAGGCCGTGACGCCAAGGTCAGAGACGATGAACCATTGCGTTGCGAGCTGGTAATCGTCGTCCGAGCCCGGCCCCTTGGCTGCGGCCGTCATCACGTAGACGCCGGGCTGGAGCTCGCCAAGCGCTTCGTCGACCGGAAATGCCGTGGTGACGTCCTGGTTCAGCGTCATCGCCGTCGCCAGTTCGCCGGACCAGACTTTGACGCCCCGCTCGTTGCCGAGATCCGAGAGCTGATATTTCGACAAGGTCTTCTGGAAGTCGCTGTCGACCACCGTGTTGATCAGGTTGCGGTCCCCGATGCGGAAGACGTTGATGTTCACCGCGGGCGTGTTGACGCTGACGACGGGAATGCCGCGCTGGCCGGTGCGCGGCAGCACATAGGCGCGGCTGGTGAAGCGCACGAACGGTTTGCGGTCGCGCACATAGATGTTGAACTCGGCCGATTTCGGCAAGCCTTCCTTCACCGTGGACGGCAGGCCGGCGCGCAGATTGATGTTGTAGCGCTCCCCGTGCTTCAGCCCGTCGACGCAGAGCTGCTTGCCTTCGGCCGACAGCGCCGGCTTGTCCTGACCCGCCAGCGCCAGGAAGGGCGCGAAGTCGGTGCGCTTGGCGAGCTCCTCGGAGAACTGGAAGCAGGCGCGCGGGCTCGCCGAATCCGAGTCCACGGTGTAGTCGAGCAGCCGGAAGCCGTGCTCGTCGCGCAGCTTCTCGTATTGGCCGCGGACGTCGGCGACCTCCTTGGTATCGAGCGACAGCCGCAGCGAATCCAGCGCCGGCCGGAACAAATGCCGTTCAGCCAGCGCCCTGCCGAGCACGGCGAGCGCATCGGCCTCCTCGCCCGGATTGCCGGCGCGCATATAGGCGATGTAGGCCGCGGTCGAGGCACGCTCCAGCAGGAACGTCTGTTCGCTCGAGCTCTTCGGCATGATCTGGAAGATGGCCCTGGCGAGCCGCAACCAGTTGCCAGCATCCTCCGGGGTGGTCGCGGCGATCTGGCCGAGCACCGACAGGCCCGTGCGGAAATCGAAGCGCTTGAAAGCGGCGTCGGCGTCGGTGCGCAGCGTCGCATTGGTCTTGGCGACTGGCCCCGCCTCGCTCTTGATCTGCGCCTCCAGCTTGATCGCGGAATCGGCGAGATCGTCGCGCTTGAAGGCTTTTTCAGCGGCGTGCGCGGCGCTCAGGCCCAACGCCAGCGCGGCGCAGAGGGTGACGGCGCGAACCAGACCGATCATGATTGGACTCCCGGAAATCGCGGACGAGCGCCGCGGCGGCGATGAAGTGCGCGGAAAGGTGACAGACTCAAGGCGATGGAACCAGAGGTGCAAAACGTCGCATTCGCCATGGCAAGTCACGCCCAGAGGAGACCGATCAAGATACCGCCGCGCGCGCCGTCCTGTGGCGCAGCCAATACCCGACCAGTCGGCCGGCGACCGTGTCCCGGAAGCTGGCCAGCGTTGCCGGCGACGTGATCCGTCGTCCAGTCCGCTGCCGCTCAACCCGGCACCCTGACACTTCACCGTTCCGTTTTGTCGCGCCACAGAGGAAAACGGTTCGGTTCAGACTTGGCGAAACGCCGGATTTTTCCTATTGGCATGCTATATGAACAGCCGGCCCCAGCGCGGGGCGGTTCAGGACGGTCCCGTAGCTCAACTGGATAGAGCATCAGATTTCTACTCTGAGGGTTGCAGGTTCGATTCCTGCCGGGATCGCCAAAACCTCAGCCTTGTCGACGTGCGACGGCGTTCATCATGAAACGCGAAACGCGCCACCCGATCCCTTCCTTGCCGATCCCATGTCTTTCACGAACGCGTGGGTTGGCTTTCTCCGGTCTTTGAACCGGACGGACGCGCCCTATCTATGCGCGGCGGGCTAGCTTTGCCCGAGAAGGACCGTCGATGCCGCGAACTGAACTAACGAGAATGGGAATCGCCCTTGCGGTGGCGGTCGTTGCAATGTCGTTTCTGGCGCTCGACGCAGTCGTCGACGTCAACTCCGGCGCAATCAAGCAGCGCATCGAAACGGCGCAGGCTTCCATTGTCCATGTTGCCATGAGCCCTCATGACCTCGCCTCCGCCGTCCAGGCCTGGACGCATCGCGACCATGAGAAGCAGCCATCGGCGATCGAATAATGCCTGCGCGGCAACAAGTCGGCCGGGCAAATCGACGATAGGCCGGTCGTGACGATCATAGCCGGCATTGATTCGACCGCCACCACTCCGCGATCGCCGCTGCAAGGTCATTCCACGGCCTGGTCGGCAGATCCGGGACCGCGACCCGGACGCTGTACCGGTCCGTGGTCGCGTCGTGAAACCATTCGGTCGCGGCAAAGTCGAAGCCGAAGCTGCCGGCGTGGCGGATGGGATGTCCCTTTCGGCTCAGATCGTGACTCATGGCCTCGGCGGCTCGCCGCGCACTTGCCTCGTCGAGGGGACGACCGGCGCGGAGCGTGACGTAGAGGCCATGGGTGAAGTGGAGTTCGGCCGCGAGCGAAGCAAGCTCGCGCGCGAACAAGCAAGCGGCATGGCGACCATTGCGCAGGATGGCTGCGACACGGGTCTTCGTTAACGCCCAATACGCATCACTGCCGACAAAAGGCGGGAAGTGCGCCGGCAGCGCCGCGCCGCCGAGAAGCCGAACCGCATTGCTTGTATCCACGGCAAGCCGTTTGATCATCGAACGGCGTTGCTCAGCGCCCTGCTCGCTCCAGCTGACGAAAACCGCAGAACCGAGCCTGCCGTATTCCGCACCGAGCGAATCCAGCTTGTTATGACTTCGCACCATCACCACCGGAAGCCTGCATCGCTTCGCCCAGCGCAGCACGCGCCGGATGCGCCCTGAGCGGCCGGCAAAGCACGTCGTGTCGAACACCAGAAGATCGAGGCCAGCCCCGTCGCAGTGCAGAACGGCTTCGAACGCGCCGGCAGAGATGCACGAATCCAGCAGCAAGATGCGCGGCGTGCCGGTTCGGCCAAAGGCATCCGCCAGCGGCAGTTTCAGGGGAACGAGACGCAAGCTCGGAACAAAGCGCTCGATCAGCTCCAACGTCTCACCGTAGGAGCCCGGCAGCACCAGAATATCTCCATGGGCGAAAGTCAATGCGGATGCCAGCAGCAGCGTCGAGATCGCGGCCATGCCCGAAGCGGAATAGATCGTCTCGCTGATGCAGCCGTGCTCGAGTTCATAGAACGAAGGGCCGGTGACAGTGAGATCTGCCCGCTGGTAGTCATAACTGAAAGCGAACGGACCGCTGGTGGGACAGGCCGATGCCGACCACGCCGTCTCCGTCGCTTTCCAGTCCTGCAGCGCATGCTCCGCATGCAGCATGGCGGTGAGCTGGAATTTTGTCTTGATGACCTCATCCACCGATCGCGGACGGGGCAAGCGTCGCGGGTTCTTCAGGCAATCGTTCAGCAGCCCGATTTCCCTGTGCTTGCGATCGAGATAGGCTTCAATGGTCTCCATGCGCGTCTTGATGCAACGATCGGAAAGCTTCCATCGCTCTTCAACGCTTGGCGTGTGCAGGAGGTCCAACGGCGGCTTTTTGTTCGTTCACGATCCGACTCCGCTTCGTTCCCCGAGCACGAATCGAGACCGCGAAATCGGCGTATCGAGGAGTCTTAACGCCGCGTTTCTGCAGCTTGAGTTTATCAAGCCTCGAGCGGCACGAGCGCAGGCCGCATCCGATACGCATCGATCGCGGCATTCGAGAGCAGCAATCTGCGCCGCTCGCCGCGAATCATCATGCGATCGATCCTGTTCAGGATGAAGCGGGCCGCATCCTTGCGCTCGCCCGTGAGCAGACCGGACTGGTCGAGATATTTCCAGGCGATCTCGAAAGACTGTGCGCGCAATTCAAGGTCGGTCATGTCGGGCCAACGTCGGCCGGGAACAGATGTTCCTTTGCGAGCTTCAGCCGAGCGAAACAACCGCCAGCCGCCACGCGGAACGGAATCGCGACGGGCGTGTTGTCTGCGATGAAATAGAGTGGTGCCGACCCGCCAGCCCCGGTCGGCTTTGAAGGGCCCCGTGCTTGTCCCCCCGAGCACGGGGCTTTCTCATGGCTCGTCACAACGCCCGGACCGGGCAGACCATCAAGATAGAAATCAGTCTCTCCGCTCGTCGTCGCGACGATCGCGGGCGAGCTGATGCCAAGCCAGCGCCAGCTCGATGAGTCGTTGCCGGTCGGCGCCTTCGGACGCCGCCGCACGCTTCATCGCTGCCTCGGCTTCAAGCTGCGGGTCGTACTTCGTGCACATCGACGGAGATTCTAGCCGCCCGATATGGACAAGTGCGTGGCAAATTCGTCCGTATGATTGCGGAGGGCAAAAGTGGCATCGCTGCGCTTCCGCACGATATTACCGCGACGAGTTTTGCGAGCGACCGGCGCGAGATCACGGCGCCGGCGATGTTCGTGTTTTCCTCATTCCGGAGCGATCCCGGCCTCTCGACGAAAACGAGGCGGGCACCGGGCCCGCCTCGCTCACGTTGGATTGCGCGCTCAAGCTTCAGTAGCAAGCGCGCGGATCGGCCTGGACATACTGGCCGCTCGGATAGCGGTAGTAGCAAATGCCCTCGGCCCAATAGTAGCCCGGGCGCGAAGCGGCCGTAGCGCCCGCGATTGCACCGGTCGCGCCGCCGATGACGGCGCCAGCGGCTGCGCCCGTGGCGCTGCCGGACAGCAAGCCACCGAGCACCCCGCCGACGATGGCGCCGCCGAGCGCGCTCGCACCCGGATCGGCCGGCGGCGGTGGGGGCGGCGGTTCATAGGCGACCGGCGGACCGGGCGGTGCGTAAGCCACCGGCACGTCGTCGATATACTCTTCGGAGATGTAAGCGGGCGGACCATCCATCCGCTCCGGATAATAGTACCAGACGCCACCGACGTCCCACCACCAGCCGGAGCGGCCGTTGTGGACTTCATGCCGCCAGCGTCCGCCTTCCCAGGCAAGATTGCCACGATAGGCGTGTCCGCCCCAGTCGCGCGTCGGCGCGGGGCCGCGCGCCATGGTGCGTCCGGGTCTCGGAGCCGGACCACCGGCTGCGTGGTGGCCTGGGGCTGGTGCCGTATGGGCCTGGCCACCGGGCTGCGGCGCGGGTCTCGCGGCCTGCTGCGGCGGAGGTCCCTTGCGCGTATTCTGGTTGGTCTGGGGCGGCGTGCCGGCACCCTGCCCCGGCGGCTGGGCAGCGGCCTTCGGCGGACCCGCGTCCTGCGCTTGCGCTGACAGCGCCAGCAACGACATGGCCGAAACCATGGGAATGATGATCTTCATGCGGCCGGACGCACTCATTGTGCTACCCCCTACTTTCAGAAATTGCCGTGGTCCACGCGCGATAGACGATTCTGATCGCACCTGGCTGATGCCGGCTGACAAAGCTAACCTGCCGAAGCGACCGGTCAAAATTGACCCGCCCATCCGGCCGTGTCCCGTTACAAATGATTAAGATCACGGCAATTTTTCGTTCGGCGACGACTCACCAAACCAGTCTAGCGGGCCGGCTCGATCACATTGCAATTGCTGCGCCCGGACATCAGGCAGTCCTGCATCTTGCTCGCCGCCGTGAGGTCGCGGGCGAGCCACAGGCCGATCCCGAGGATGACGGCCGCGATGATCAGTCCCGCGATGGCGCCGCGGCGGCTGTCCCCGGATGGGGGCTTTGGCGGCCCGCTGGGCTTCTCGATCGGATCAGACTTGGAGGCAGGATTGGATTCAGGCTTGGGCATGGGAGGTCTTGTCGCTCCGGTGAGGCCCTGTAGCACCTCTGCGACGTCCCGTCACATCCACGCAGCCCTCACCCCCTGGTCGGCTTCAGCGCCTCTTTGCGCGAGGTCTCAACCGCCGGGATCGCGTGCTGCGCGCGCGGTGCGCAACTCGTGAGGATGAACGCGGTCTGGGTGCACTCCCAATTGGCTCCCAAAACGGTGCTCTCGATGGGTTGCGGGCGTCCAGCCAACAGCAGCGCACCGGCGACAGCCACCGCGGCGGCCGTGATTGCAAGGGCCTTCGGGCTCAGCCGGAAAAAGATCATGCCCGTGCTCCGTCTCGTTGGGGCGGACGCTAAGCGCCGCCGCTGGGTGCCCTTATGAGGGACATCACAATTCGGCAGTTTTTCCGGGCTACGAAGGATCGGCTGGGTAAGCGATTTCGTTGACCTGATCGGCTGCGATTATGGGTGGCTTCACGACGCGCGGCGATGTACACGCTTCTGCGTCGTGTGGCGCCTGCTTGTGCCCAGCCGACGTACCAACAGGCAGTGATGTAGGATCGAAAGCGAGGATGACAAGGCTCGTCGAATGAGTGGATTTAGGGAACCCGGCTTCGCAGACCGGCAAAAGGCGGCGCTGGAAGCCCGCAAAAATCTTTTGAACAAATTCAAGTCGCAGCCGGGCCCTGACGATCCTGCTGTGGTGGCAAAGCGCGCCGAGCGGGAGGCGCTCGCGGCTAAGCGCGCTGAAGCAAAGGCTGCGCGCGAGGCTGAAAAGGCCGAGCAGAAGCGCATCGAGGAAGAAGCCAAGGCTGCCGAAGCGGCACGCCTTGCGCGGGAGGCCGAGGAAGCGGCTGCCAAGGCCGCAGCGCTCGAAGCCGAGCAGAAGGCCAAGCGCGACGCGCGTTACGCCGCCCGCAAGGCCAAGCGGAAGTAAGCGTCAACAAAATTTGACCTGAAGCGCACCTGCTTCAGGTCAAATCATGATGGATCAGCCGGGTCCCCGCGAATGCGCGGACCCGATGATGGAGCGTGGGCCAAGCCCCGCAGGGTGCATGCCGGGCTCGTCTTGTTGGACGACCGGGCGCCGGCAGACGATCAGTTCTTCTTCATCATCCCGTCGTCCTTCTTCATGCCGTCCTTGGACATGTGATCCTTCTTCATGCCGTCGTCCTTGGACATGGTGTCCTTCTTCATGCTGTCTTTGGACATCGTTTCCTTTTTCATCATGCCGTCGTCCTTGCCCATTTTGTCCTGAGCAAAGGCAGCCGGCGACAGCGCAAGGCCGAGCGAGAGAGCGGCAGCCGAGACGCCGAGCACGATGCGGGTGCGAATGGTCATGAGAAATAATCCCTTCGAGATGGTGTTTGTCAGCGACGTGTGCCGCTACCGAGTCTCGACGGATCGACGCCCGTGCTTGTTACGTCGGACCTTAGATCTTTTTGCGTGTCGTCGGGCGCGCCTCGCGCGATCGTCGCAGCGTTAACGATGGCACGGTGACGCCGGCGCGTGCAGCGCAGCAAGGCCAACCCTTGCCGCGGCATTACGTCTCGAACTATCAGATGAGAGAATTCGAGGTCGAAGACCGGCTAGGATGGGCCTCCGCACCGGTCTCATCACCCATTCAGATCACTTCAAAGAAGAACCGTCCAAGGGGATCACACCATGTTCACGCGCCGCCATCTGCTCGCGACCGCCGTCGCCGCACCCGCCATTCTCCGTTTCGGCATTGGCACCGCGCACGCCGCAACCACGCTGAAGATCTCGCACCAATTCCCCGGCGGCACCATCGACAAGGGCGATTTCCGCGACCGGCTCTGCCGCATGTTCGCGGCCGAAGTCAGCAAACGCAGCAACGGCGACATCGCCGCCGAAATCTATCCGAACTCCTCGCTGATCAAGACCAACGCGCAGTTCTCGGCCATGCGCAAGGGCGCGCTCGACATCTCTCTCTATCCGATGCCCTATGCCGGCGGCGAATTGCCCGAGACGAATATCGGCCTGATGCCCGGCCTCGTTACCACCTATGACCAGGGCATGCGCTGGAAAAAGGAGCCGGTCGGCAAGGCGCTGACCGACTTCCTTGCCGACAAGGGCATCATCCTCCTGAGCTGGGTATGGCAAGCCGGCGGCGTAGCCAGCCGCTCCAAGCCGATCGTGGCGCCGGAGGACGCCAAGGGCATGAAGGTGCGCGGCGGCTCGCGCGAGATGGACATGGTGCTGCAGACCGCCGGCGCCTCGGTGCTGTCGGTCCCCTCCAACGAAATCTACGCGGCGATGCAGACCGGCGCCTGCGACGCAGGCATCACCTCCTCCACCAGCCTGATCTCGTTCCGCCTCGAAGAGGTCGCGAAATCGCTGACCTCGGGTGCGGGCGCGTCCTACTGGTTCATGCTCGAGCCCCTGATGATGTCGAAGGCGATCTTCGACAAGCTGCCTAAGAACCAGCAGGACATCCTCGTCGCCGTCGGCGCAGAGCTCGAAGCCTTCGGCCGCAAGGGCGCGCAGGATGACGACGTCGAGGTCGCCAAGGTCTACGAGAAGGCCGGCGCCAAGGTCTCGGCGCTCGATGCCGCGACCGTCGGCAAGTGGCGCGACATCGCCCGCGACACCGCGTGGAAGGATTACGGCGCCAAGACCGCGACAGCTGCGAACCTGCTCAAGCTCGCCTCCGACGTCGCTGCATGAGCCACGGTCCGCTTCCGGATCGGGACGATCAGATGAATTCTGCCGCAAGGACCGGCCTTGCGGCAGCGCTCGATCGCGGCCTCGCCATCCTCAATCGCGTCATCGTCGTGTTTGCGTCGCTGGCGCTGGTCGCGGCCTGTGCAATCCTGAGCTACAGCGTGCTGAGCCGCGCGTTGTTCAAGGCCGCCAATTACTGGCAGGATGAAGCCGCCGTGTTCCTGCTGGTCGGCGCCACCTTCATGACGGCGGCCTATGTGCAGCAGAACCGCGGCCACATCGGCATCGAGGCTTTCGTCGGGCTCCTGTCGCCGCTGGCGAACAGGATCCGGCTCTGGTGCGTCGACGTCGTGACGTTCCTGTTCTGCGCGTTTTTCACCTGGAAGTCCTGGACGCTGGCGCATGAGGCCTATGTCGACGGCCAGGTCTCGAATTCGATGTGGTCGCCGCCCCTCGCCATTCCCTATTCACTGATGGCGCTCGGCATGAGCCTGCTCTGCGTCCAGATCCTCGTGCAGCTGGCGCTGCCTTTCGCAGGAGCCCGGCGTCCATGAGCGTCTTCGGTATCGGTATAGCTTACGGAGTCGCGACGCTGCTCGTGATGTTTTCGGGCATGCCGATCGCATTCGCGCTCGGCGCGGTCGCGGTCGTGTTCATGGGCATCTACATGCCCTCGGCATCGCTCGATACGGTGACGCAGAACGTCTACGAGGAGATGGCCTCGATCACGCTGCTGTCGATCCCGCTGTTCATCCTGAAGGGCGCGGCGATCGGCAAGTCGCGGGCCGGCCAGGATCTCTATTCGGCCCTGCATGCCTGGCTGCATCGCGTGCCCGGCGGCCTCGGCGTTGCCAACGTCTTCGCCTGCGCGCTGTTCGCGGCGATGGCGGGCTCGAGCCCTGCCACCTGCTCGGCGATCGGCTCGGCCGGCATTCCGGAGATGCGCAAGCGCGGCTATTCCGGCGGTTTCGCGGCCGGCATCATCGCCGCCGGCGGCACGCTTGGCATTCTGCTGCCCCCCTCCATCACCATGATCCTGTTCGCGGTGGCCGCGGAGAAGTCGCTGGGACGCCTGTTCCTCGCCGGCATCGGCCCCGGATTGCTGCTGGTCACGCTGTTCGGCGGCTACGCCGTGATCCGTTTCCGCCAGGAATACGCCGCGGCTGAAGCCGCCTACAAGAAAGGCGGCCCGGAAGCTGCCATCCTGACCCGCGACGAATATACGCTCGCCGAACGCTTCAGCGTGCTGCCGCGCGTCATCCCGTTCGTGCTGCTGCTGACAGGCGTGATGGCGGCGCTCTATGGCGGCTATGCCACGCCGTCGGAGACGGCCGGGCTCGGCGGCCTGCTGGCGCTGGGCCTGATTGCGGCGATCTATGGCGTGTGGCGGCCGAGCGATCTTGGCCCGATCATGAAATCGACGATCCGGGAATCCACCATGCTGATGATGATCATCGGCATGTCGCTGCTCTATTCCTACGTGATGAGCTATCTGCACATCTCGCAATCGGCGGCCGAATCCGTCGTCGCCATGCACCTGCCGCGTTGGGGACTGCTGTTCGCGATCCTCGTCATGGTCGTCGTGCTCGGTTTCTTCCTGCCGCCGGTCTCGATCATCCTGATGACGGCGCCGATCATCCTGCCGCCGCTCCGCGCCGCCAATTTCGACATCATTTGGTTCGGCGTGGTCATGACCATCGTCATGGAGATGGGGTTGATCCATCCCCCTGTTGGCCTCAACATCTTCGTCATCCGCAATGTCGCGCCAGACATCTCGCTCAGCGAGGTGATTTGGGGCACGCTGCCCTTCGTGCTGTTGATGATGGGCGCGGTGCTGCTGCTCTGCCTCGTGCCGGAGATCTCGACTTGGCTGCCGGACCTGGTGATGGGGCCGGATGCGAGCAGGTAGCGACATTCTCCATCGTCATTGCGAGCACAGCGAAGCAATCCAGAATTCTCGCGGAAAGACTCTGGATTGCTTCGCTACGCCCGCAGTGACGGAGAGTTAGGACGCAGCCCGCTTCCTCTTGGCATTCAGCGCGGTCGCAACCCGGCTCACGGGCGGCTTGCCCAGCACGGCGCTCATTGCGTTCGTCGCCGCCAGCAGCTTCTCCATGTCTACGCCGGTCTTCACTCCCATGCCTTCGAGCATGTATACGACGTCCTCGGTCGCGACATTGCCGGTGGCGCCCGGTGCATAAGGACAGCCGCCGAGACCGCCGGCGGCGGCATCGATGACTCGGACGCCCTCTTCCATCCCGGCATAGAGATTGGCCAGCGCCTGACCGTAGGTATCGTGGAAATGCATTGCGAGCTTTGCGGCGGGGACGTTAGCGACCACGGCGCGCAGCATCTCCTTCGCCTTGTCAGGCGTGCCGACGCCGATGGTGTCGCCTAGCGAGATCTCGTAGCAGCCGAGCTCCCACAGCGTGCCAGCGAGCTCGGCAACCGCCTTCGGCTTGATCTCGCCGTCGAACGGGCAGCCGAGCACGCAGGAGATGTAGCCGCGCACCTTGACACCGTCGGCCTTGGCGCGTGCCAGAACCGGCTTGAACCGCTCGATGGACTCCGCGACCGTGCAATTGATGTTGGCGCGGGAAAACCCTTCGGATGCTGCGGCGAACACCGATACGACTTTTGCGCCGGCCGCGCGCGCGGCATCGTAGCCCTTCTCGTTCGGCACGAGCACGTGGAATTCGGCCCCGCTCAAATGGGCGACGCCACGCAACACGGCCTCGGAGCTCGCCATCTGCGGGATCGCCTTGGGCGAGACGAAGGCTCCAACCTCGACCGTGTTGAGGCCGGCTCCGACCAGCGCCTCGATGAATGAGATGCGGGCCTCGACGCTGACTGACGTCTTCTCGTTCTGGAGGCCGTCGCGCGGCCCCATTTCGATGATGCGGACGGGATTGCCCATATCACTCTCCCGAGGGCTCGACCACGGCAAGCTCGACCCCTTCCTGCACGATGTCGCCGACCATGCACCTGATGGATTTCAGTACGCCCGCAAACGGCGCGCGCAGCGTCTGCTCCATCTTCATGACTTCCAGGGTGAGAATCGGCGCGCCCTTCTCGAGCTTCGCCCCCTCCTCGGCCAGCACGGCGACGACCGTGCCGGGCAATGGCGCCGCGATCTTGTCCTCGCCGACATGCTCCTCGCTCTCGCCGCCGAACGGGTCGACCCAATGCAGGTCGAAGCGGCCGTTGCGTGTGCGCAAATAGAGCTCATGGCCGGCGATCACGGCGGCAACCGAGGATTTGATGCCATCGAGCGTCAGGTCGAAACCGCCGTCCTTCGGCGCGACCGCGAACGCCAGCTCGCGCTCGCCGACCACCAGCGTCGACGGTCCGCTGCCGTAATTGAGCGTGATCTTTTGCTCCGGCCCATGCCCGACGCGGAAGGCAAAGCTGCGCTGGCGGCGGCCGACCGGCTGCCAGCCGAAGGTCTTCCAAGGTGAATTTGCCTCGCTTTGTGCAGCTAAACGCTCATCATTGACGATCGCAGCCACCGCGGCGCAAAGCTCGAGCTCGCCGGGTGCTGGCGAGGTCTGCGTCAAGACCGCGAGCTCGCGCTCGATGAAGCCGGTGTCGATCGCGTTCGCCCGCACCTTCGCGTGCGTCACCAGGGCCGACAGAAACGGGATGTTGGTCACGATGCCGCGGGCGTCGGAGTCCTCCAGGGCGCGGTTGAGTCGATCGATCGCGACATCGCGCGTCGGCGCCCATGCGATCATTTTCGCCAGCATGGCGTCGTAATACGGCGATACACTGTCGCCCTCGCGGTAGCCGGCGTCGATGCGCAGGCCGCCGGTCTCGGCCGGCAGCCGCCAGGTCGAGATCCTGCCGACCGACGGCATGAAGTTCTTGGTCGGATTTTCCGCGTAGACGCGCGCTTCAACGGCGTGGCCGTTGAGCTTGATCTCGTCCTGCTTGAGGGGCAGCGCCTCGCCGAAGGCCACGCGCAATTGCCATTCGACGAGATCGATGCCCGTGATCAGCTCGGTCACGGGATGTTCGACCTGGAGACGCGTGTTCATCTCGATGAAGAACACGTCTTTGCCATCGGAGACGAACTCGATGGTGCCGGCGCCGACATAACTCACCGCACCCGCGGCCTTTCGCGCGGCCGCGCAGACGGTCTCTCGCTGGGCAGCGTTGAGTGTCGGCGACGGCGCTTCCTCGATCACCTTCTGGTGCCGGCGCTGCAAGGTACATTCGCGCTCGAACAGCGACAGGAGATTGCCGTGGCCGTCGCCGATGATCTGCACCTCGATATGCCGGGGATTGTCGACATATTTCTCGATCAGCATGCGATCATCGCCGAACGCGGCCTTGGCCTCGCGCTTGGCGCTGACGATCGCCGGCGCAAGCTCCTCCGCCGAACGCACAATGCGCATGCCGCGGCCGCCGCCGCCGGCGGAGGCCTTCACCAGGATGGGGAAGCCGATCTTGTCCGCGGCCTTCGCCAGCGTCGCATCGTCCTGGGCCTCGCCGTGATAGCCTGGCACCAGCGGCACCCCGGCCTTCTCCATCAGCGCTTTGGAGCCCGACTTCGAACCCATCGCATTCATCATCTCGGCTGTCGGGCCGACGAAGACGAGACCGGCATCGAGGCAGGCCTGTGCGAATCCGGCATTCTCTGAAAGGAAGCCGTAGCCGGGATGCACGGCTTCAGCGCCGGTCTTCTTGGCGGCCTCGATCAGCCGCTCGACGTTGAGATAGCTGTCGCGGGCGCGCGCGGGCCCGAGCAGCACGGCCTCGTCCGCGAGCGCGACATGCATCGCATCGCGGTCGGCCTCGGAATAAACCGCGACGGTGCGCAGGCCCATGGCACGGGCGGTGCGGATGACGCGGCAGGCGATCTCGCCGCGGTTGGCGATCAGGAGCGTGCGAAAACGACGGTAGAGTTTTGAACGGTCCATCGCATCACATCCTGAACAGGCCGAATTTCGTCGGTTCGATCGGCGCATTCGACGCCGCCGAGAGGCCGAGGCCGAGCACGAGGCGCGTGTCGGCGGGATCGATCACGCCGTCGTCCCACAGGCGCGCGGTCGCATAATATGGATGTCCCTGGCTCTCATATTGTGCGCGGATCGGCTCGCGGAATTTGTCTTCCTCTTCTTTGGACCAGCTCTCGCCCTTGGCCTCGATATTGTCGCGGCGGACCTGGCTCAGCACCATCGAGGCCTGCTCACCGCCCATCACCGAGATGCGCGCATTCGGCCACATCCAGAGGAAGCGCGGCGAATAGGCACGGCCACACATGCCGTAATTGCCGGCGCCGTAGGAGCCGCCGATCACCACGGTGAATTTCGGCACCGAGGCGGTCGCAACCGCGGTCACCAGCTTGGCGCCATCGCGCGCGATGCCGCCGGCCTCGTATTTCTTGCCGACCATGAAGCCGGTGATGTTCTGCAGGAACACCAGGGGAATGCCGCGCTGGCAGCACAGCTCGATGAAATGCGCACCCTTCAGCGAGCTCTCGCTGAACAGAATGCCGTTGTTGGCGACGATGCCGACCGGATAGCCCCAGATATGGGCAAAGCCGCACACCAGCGTCGTGCCGTAGAGTTTCTTGAATTCGTCGAATTCCGAGCCGTCGACAACGCGGGCGATGATGTCGCGCACGTCGAACGGCTTCCTGCCATCGACCGGCACCACGCCGTAAATCTCCTCCGCGGCAAACAGCGGATCGCGCGGTGGATGCATGTTGAGGTTCGGCCGCGCCGCAGGTTTGAGCGTACCGACGATGCGGCGGGCAATGCCGATCGCATGCGCATCGTTCTGGGCATAGTGGTCGGTCACGCCCGACTGCCGCGAATGCACGTCGGCGCCGCCGAGCTCTTCGGCGCTGACGACCTCGCCGGTCGCGGCCTTCACCAGCGGCGGGCCGCCGAGAAAGATCGTGCCTTGATTCCGCACGATAATGCTCTCGTCCGACATCGCCGGCACATAGGCGCCGCCGGCCGTGCACGAACCCATCACGATCGCGAGCTGCGGAATGCCTTGCGAGGACATCTGCGCCTGGTTGTAGAAGATGCGACCGAAATGCCGCTCATCCGGAAAGATCTCGTCCTGCAGCGGCAGGAAGGCGCCGCCGGAATCGACCATGTAGACGCAAGGGAGATTGTTCTGCCGCGCGATGTCCTGCGCGCGCAGATGCTTCTTCACGGTCATCGGATAATAGGTGCCACCCTTGATGGTGGCGTCGTTGGCGACCACGACGCATTCGCGGCCCGAAATCCGCCCCACCCCGGTGACGATGCTCGCCGAATGCACATCACCGCCATAGAGGCCATGAGCCGCCAGCGGCGACAGCTCCAGGAACGAGGTGCCGGGGTCGAGCAGCAGATCGACGCGCTCGCGCGCCAGCATCTTGCCGCGCGCGGTATGGCGGTTGCGTGAGGCCTCGCCGCCGCCGCCGGCGACCTGGGCGAGCTTCTCGCGCAAGTCCGCGACGAGCGCGCGCATGGCGTCCGCATTGCGCGCAAAATCTGACGACGAGGGATCGATGCTGGAATGGAGCGGCATGTTGATTCCAATGAGGTGAAGGTTTTAAGCCGTCTCGGACATCAGCTCGCGGCCGATCAGCATGCGGCGGACCTCTGACGTCCCCGCGCCGATCTCATAGAGCTTGGCATCCCGCCAGAGCCGGCCGACCGGAAACTCGGACGTGTAGCCGACGCCGCCGAGCGCCTGGATCGCCTCGCCGGCCATCCACGTCGCCTTCTCCGCGGAATAAAGGATCGCGGCTGCGGCATCCTTGCGCAGCGTGCGTGCGTGATTGGCCCGGTCGCACGCCTTGCCGACGGCGTAGACATAGGCGCGTGTGGCCTGCCAGGTCGCGTACATGTCGGCGAGCTTGCCCTGCATCAGCTGGAAATCGCCGATCGGCTGACCGAACTGCTTGCGTTCGTGCATGTAGGGCACCACGGCATCCATGCACGCCGCCATGATGCCGAGCGGGCCGCCGGACAGCACCGCGCGCTCATAGTCGAGGCCGGACATCAGCACCTTGACGCCCTCACCCACCTTGCCCAGCACGTTCTCTTCCGGCACCTCGCATTCGTCGAAGAACAGCGGGTAGGTGTTGGAGCCACGCATGCCGAGCTTGTCGAGATGCTGGCCGTGCGTAAAACCCTTGAAGCCTTTCTCGATCAGGAAGGCGGTCATGCCGCGCGGACCGGCTTCAGGATCGGTCTTGGCGTAGACCACGAGCACGTCGGCGTCGCCGCCATTGGTGATCCACATCTTCGAGCCGTTGAGCACATAACGGTCGCCGCGCTTGTCGGCGCGCAGCTTCATCGAGACGACGTCGGAGCCGGCGCCCGGCTCGGACATCGCGAGCGCGCCGACATAGTCGCCGGAGATCAGCTTCGGCAGATAGCGCTGCCGCTGTGCGTCATTGCCGTTGCGGCGGATCTGGTTGACGCAGAGGTTGGAGTGGGCTCCGTAGGACAGTCCGATCGCGGCCGAGCCGCGGGAAATCTCCTCCATGGCGACGATATGGGCGAGATAGCCCATGTTGGAGCCGCCATATTGCTCCGGTGCGGTCATGCCGAGCAGCCCGAGGTCGCCGAAGCGCTTCCAGAGGTCGGCCGGGAACAGATTGGCCTTCTCGACCTCGGCCGCGCGCGGGGCCACCTCCGCCTCGACAAAGGCGCGCACGGTGTCGCGCAGCATGCTGATGTCTTCGCCCAGATCGAAATCGATGCTCGGGATGTTCAAGGCGATTCCTCCTGGGATCTTGCAAGGTCTTGTCGGCCCCGACCCTACTGCCGCCTGGGCACCGGGGCGGTCGAAAAGGTTGCATTTTCCGCCAAGTTTGGCGAGGATTTTCCAAGGGATTTCGATGACCTTTCAGGCCGCAACCGCCACACCCCGCCGCGCCATGACCCCTGCCGCCTTTGTCCGGGGTGTGGTCGCCGCCTATGCCCGTTATGGCAGGGATCCGGCCGAGGCGCTGAGCAAGGGTCAGGTCCTCCCCGATCTCCTGGGATCCCGGGATGGGCGGGTGACGGCCGCCCAGTTCGAGGCGCTCGCCGGCCATGCCATGCGCGAGCTCGACGACGAGGCGCTCGGCTGGTTCTCGCGCCGGCTGCCCTGGGGCAGCTATGGCATGCTGTGCCGCGCCTCGATCACCGCACCGACGCTCGAAGTCGCGCTCAAGCGCTGGTGCCGGCATCATCGCCTGCTGACCGAAGACGTGTTGTTCGAGCTGGCCACCGGCGAGGAGACCGCGACCATCTCGATCCGCGAGCAGCGCGAGCTCGGCGATCTGCGCGAGTTCTGCCTCGTCACCCTGCTCCGCTACGTGCTCGGCTTCTCCTGCTGGTCGATCGATTCCACGATCGCTTTGCGAGCGGCGGAATTTCCTTATGCCGAGCCCGGCCACGTCTCGGTGTACCCGACGATCTTCTGCAAGACCGTCCGCTTCGACGCGGGCCGCGCCAGCATCTGCTTCGACCGGCACTATCTCTCGCTGCCGCTGACGCGCAGCGCGGCCGATCTCGACAGCATGCTCAAGGGCGCGCTGCGCCTGACCGTGCTGCCCTATCGGCCCTATCGACGCGACCGCCTCCTGGTCGAGCGTGTCCGGCGCGTGCTGCGCGCGGCGCGCGGACGCAGTCTCGGCGCCGAGGATGTCGCCAGCGAGCTCGCGCTCTCCACCCGCACCATGCATCGCCGTCTGCGCGAGGAGGCAACCTCGTTGCGCGAGCTCAAGGAGGAGGCAAAGCTCGAACTCGCCAAGCTGGAACTGATGCGCGGCCGCACCCCGATCAAGCGGATCGCGGAGATCGCCGGCTTCAGAAACGAGAAGAGCTTCTCGCGCGCTTTCCGCAACTGGACCGGCGCCAGCCCGCGCGAGTTTCGCGGCCGCTATCGCTGAGGCGCGAGCGATGTCGCGTGCTTGTCACAAATTTACGGCCCCCGAGATCACCTCGGAGGCCGCAAAGCTCGAAACGGCTTCTAACGCTCTGCGTTAGTTCGAGTTGGTCTGGGCGCCCGGACGGAGCTTCGGGTGCCTGGTCTGCTTCGGCTGGAAGGCGAGCGCGTCGCTGGCGGTCTTCGCGCCGCCGCTCTGCGAGCAGGTACCGCCGATGCCGCCGGCTGCGGACCGGCAGGCTTCCATGGTCGGATAGCCGCAACCGTGAGCGGCCTGGGCGCCGTTGGTAATGCAGTAGTCGTCAGCCTTCGCGGTCGGCGCCGTCAAAACCAGAAACGCAGATGCAGCCAGCGTCGCAGCGGAAGCTGCGAACGTCTTCGAAATCGAGGTCATGTTGTCTTTCCTGCTTAAGGAGTCCCACAAAACAATCCTCGGCATGCGACGCAGGCTGAGGGTTCACACCTCGGATGTAGGCCGCGCCCATGAGCCGACAATCACGGCCCAGCGCATTGCAGCACTTCGCAAATCACATGTCTTTGTTATGTGATCTAGTAAGCTATATAATGCCACGAAGCTGTATAATTCCTGTCGTGAAGCGCGAAATCCCTAACCTGCAGATGCTGCAGCCACGACGTCAGGCACGGGCAGCGGCACGTCTTTCGCAACGCCCAGCACCGGAAAGCTGCGGACGTTCTTTACGTTCGGCATGGCCGCGAAATGCAAAAGCTGCCGGCGCATGCTCTCGACGCTCGGCGCGACGCATTTGAGCAGATAGTCGGTGTCGCCCGAAATTCGCCAGCACTGCTGGATCCGCGGGATCGCCGATATCGCCATCTCGAACGCCTCCAGCACCGGCTGCGCCTGGCTGCCGAGCTGGATCGAGACGAACGACACAACCTCGTAGCCGAGCAGCCGCTCGTCGATGACGGCGCGCACCGCGCGGATCACGCCGCGACTGAACAGTGATTTGAGCCGCCGCAGGCAGTTCGGTGCGGACACGCCGACGCGCAGCGCCAGCTCGTTGTTGCGAACCCGTCTGTCCTGCTGCAGTTCGGAGATTATCTTCAGATCGACGCCGTCGAGCTGGTCACGCCCGGCCATCCCCTGTCCTCGTCATGGTCGTGTCATGCGAGGCAGCGAAGCACGTGGGACAAGGAGTGCCAAGGGGCTGTTCAGCGGGACTGCCGAAGGGGGACCCTCAGTGCGTCCAGGGCTCGCCGCGGCGGAAGGAGAAATTGTCGGCGTAGGCGATCTGCCGATGCGCCGATTCCTTGGGCTCGATCACCTGGTAGGCGATGCCCTTGCGCTCGCAATAGGCGACCGCCTCCTCCTTGGTGTGGAAGCGCAGCGTGATCTGCTGCTTCATGTCGCCGGACGAGGTCCAGCCCATCAGCGGCTCGACGGCACGCGGCTGCTCCGGCTCGTAATCGAGCTGCCATTCCTTGGTCTTGAACCGGCCGGATTGCATCGCGTTCTTGGCGGGCTTGAAAATGCGTGCGGTCATTGGCGGGTCCGGCCTCTTGGTCTTTCGTTCGATTTTAATGCGTCACGGTAGCGATTGGTGGAAACCGTCGGCATAGTATAGAGACACCTTTGGGGAACTGATCGGTGATTCCGGCCCTCCGGGGTCCCTCACCGACGGGTATAGTCATTATGCTGCACTGTGACAATTGCGTACCCGCCGTCCGCCCGGGAATCCCGCCCGGCGGCCAAGCCTTGCCAAAATTTGCCTTGCCAAAATTTGCCTTGCCAAAATCTGCCTTGCCAACATTTGCCTCGCCGACACCAGCACATCCGTCCCCTTCGAGAGCTTCCGTCGCATGGCCTTTCTGAACATCAACGCCACGCTGCCCGAAAAGGGTCGTGACCTCAGGCTCGACCTGTTCCGCGGCATCGCCAATTGGGCGATCTTTCTCGATCACATCCCCGACAACATCGTGAATTGGATCACGACACGCAACTACGGCTTTTCCGACGCCGCCGACCTGTTCGTCTTCATCTCGGGCTATACGGCATCGTTCGTCTATGCGCGCATGATGCTGGAGCGCGGCTTCATCGTCGGCGCCACCCGCCTCACCAAGCGGGTCTGGCAGCTCTACGTCGCCCACATCATCCTGTTCGTGATCTACATCGCCTCGATCAGCTATCTGGCGCTGCGCTTCGGCGATTCCGAGATGATCAACGAGTTCAACGTCGCCGGTCTCGTCGACAACGCCACGGAGACGCTGCGCCAGGGCCTGTTCCTGCGCTTCAAGCCGCTCAATCTCGACGTGCTGCCGCTCTACATCGTGCTGATGGGCCTGTTTCCGCCGGTGCTGTGGTTCATGCTGCGCAAGCCCGATCTGACGATGGTGCTCTCCATCATTCTCTGGCTGACAGCGCGTCATTTCAGCCTGAACCTGACCGCCTATCCGGCCGGCCAATGGTACTTCAACCCCTATTGCTGGCAGGTGCTGTTCGTGTTCGGCGCCTGGTGCGCGATGGGCGGTGCGCGCCGCTCGATGACGCTGATCAATGCGCCCGTGACGCTGTGGCTCTGCCTCGGCTATCTCCTCTTCGCACTGGTCATGACCATGGCCGGCCGCTTCCCCACCCTCGGCGGCATGTTCCCGGAATGGCTGTTCTCGACGTTCAATCCGAACGACAAGACCAACCTCGCGCCCTACCGTTTCATCCATTTCGTCGTGATCGTGATCCTGGTGATCCGCTTCGTGCCGAAGGACTGGCCGGGCCTCGAGTGGAAGATCTTCGATCCGGTGATCGTTTGCGGCCAGCAATCGCTCGCCGTGTTCTGCGTCGGCGTGTTCCTGTCCTTCGTCGGCCATTTCGAGCTGTCGATGAGCTCGGGCTCGCTGTTTGCGCAGCTCTTCGTCTCCATCGCGGGCATCGCGATCATGACGACGGTCGCCTATTACATCTCCTGGTCGAAGCGGCAGGACAAGCCGCTGAAGCCGCCGCCGGCGAAGCCTGCAGCGAGCCCCGCGGCCAAGGCGGCCTGAAACGCCCGCTGTTCCGAGCGAGCGTCGAAGCCAGGCTTGTCCGGGATCGGTTTGACCTGCGTCAACCGGGGGCGATGCCGGTGGGCCTAGTGTCTGTCGGACACACGCCGCCGCGATGTCGGCGGTCTCCTCTCGGACAAGGCCCAAGCACATGCCCTCTCATTTTCACGCCGTCGTCTGGATCGATCATTCGCAGGCCCGGATCTTCCATCTCGGCCTGAGCGGTTCCGATGAAGTCACCTTGCACCCGCAGCTGGCGACGCGGCATCTCCATCACAAAGCCAATGCCATCGGCAGCGGTCATGCCGCACCCGACAAGACCTTCTATGCCGAGGTGACCAAGGCGATCACCGATGCCGGCGAGATCCTCATCATCGGTCCGGCAGGCGCGAAGACGGAACTCGCCAGCCACATCCGTGCTCATGCGCCCGAGGTCGCCAAACGGATTGCCGCGGTGGAAGCAGCCGATCATCCCTCAGACAACGAAATCGTCGCTTACGCGAAGCGCCATTTCAAATTGCCGCTGCCACGCATTCAGGCCCCGGGAGCAGCCGCGGGCGAGCGACACGCGGGTTGAGGGCAAAACCTCCGGCTCAGGCCGCCGCCTCGCCGTCGTATTCGGTGAATTTCTTGTAGATCCAGTCGCGGCCGTCGTGACGGCGCCAGACCTTGCCGTAGACGAGCTGCCCGTTGATCGAGCGGCGCGGCACGATGACGGTCCAGAGGTGCCAGATCCCGGTCCAATTCGGCCGCTGACGGAGAGTTTTCGAGGTGAGATCGAAAGCCATGACGGACAACTCGCGCGAAACGAAACGCCGCGACGAATGTGATCTCGCCTGAGCCGCAGATAGGGCGTCGTCGCGTGCCGGGACGCTTTGATAGCAATCATCGACACGGCCGCAACGACAGCCCGCACTTAACCTAACCGATCAACCTTACCCGCCGGCATGCAGCTGCGTTGCCGGTTGAAAGGCTTGCCTATATTTCCTAAGATGCTTGCGCATTTGAGAATTGGCATGCCGCTTTGCGAGGCTTGCCTGGTGATTTCGAACTCGGACTGAATTTCGAGAAGCGCATAGCGCTGGTTGACGTCTATGGATTTCCACTGTGCCTATTTGCGTCTGGCGATGACGTCGCAGCCCCCGACGCCCCATGCAAAGCCAATCCCGGACTGGCGAACAAAGGCTGCCAACGACAATTGTCCGGTCTGGCCGCTGATCCCGTTTCCGGCGGGCTGGCACGCCTCGAACTAAATTGGAGAAGGCGCAACGCCGCGCAAGCGGAGTATCATCGCTTGGCGGCGTCCGTTTAGGCATTGGGCGCTGAAATCCCCAACACTCATGTGTCTATGGCGACACCCAAAGGTTCGATGAAGTTTTGGTAATCCTGCGCCCGTCAACCCGCGTGAATCCTTGGGTGAATCGCGCAAGACTCGTGCGACGAAAGGACAGGCGGTCGGGGTTTGATGTCGCGCTTGACCGCCTCGGGGCCGCCGCTTCATCCTCATCCGGGACCGCGGCGATGGGCAGCCGTTCAGGAGCCGCTGGCCGCGGACGCGCCGTTGGTGCTGAGAGTCCCCTGCGCATTATAGGTCTGTCCCGCCTGGCTGCCCTGACTGGCTTGCGAGCTGGCCGCGGAGGTCTCCACTTCGGTGGTCCCGTCGGAATAGGTGATCGTCGTCGTCGTGATCCCGTTGATGGTGGTGGAGACCTCGCTGACGATGGACTTGGAAGCACCGCCGCCGGACCCCGAGCTGCCGCCGGCCGATTGCGACGACGCGGTTGACGATGTCGCCGCGGCCGACGAGGTCGATGATGTTGATGACGTCGCGGACGTCGCCGAGGACGATGTCGCGGCGCTCGACGGCGTCGCCGTTACAGCGGCGGTGGAAGATGCAATCGCACTGATCGACATGAAAACCTCGTCTGAAGGGACCTTAAGGGCACAACGTTGGCGTGACCTCTTCTTCCCCTTCAACGGCGGACGCGCGGGAAGCAGGCGCCGCACGCAGCAAAAAAAGCGACGAGGCGCATCTGCGCTTTCGGAGAGGCAACCAATCCTTCCGCCGCGCGTTGCAGGTTTTTCCCGCCTGCCCAAATGGTCCGCGCGCAGCTCCCTCCGCTTTCCGGGCGCCATGAATGGACAGTCATTCCGTCTCACGTCCGTGTGACCTGGAGCGTGGCCGGTGAATTTTCGCGAGCAAGGCGAGACCAATGAAGAACGGGCCGCTGGCCAAGGGGACGCTGTGAGCCAAGTTGAGACGACCGAGAAATTGTCCGAGGGGGAGCAGCCCCGGACGTCGCTGTTTGCAATCTGCTGGCTCGGGATCGCGGCGATCGCGATGTTGGGTTGGATTTGCGCCCTGGGCTGGCTGGCCTGGCGCCTCGCGAATTGGGCTCTGTTCTGAAGTCTGCGCTGGCCGGCGTGGCGCGCCGGCCGCCGCGATCACATCAATAGTGGTAGTTCACGCCGATCGTCGCAGCATGGATCGTGTCCTGGAGATGGGCGCAGCCGGCCGACAAAGCCGCCCGCGTCGCGAGGGGCATCGCTGCATTAACTGCGGCGACGAAGTCCTCGCCCGATTGGTTTACCTGCGATTGATCCCCGCGCTCCGCGCAACTATTATGCTGGCGCTGGGTGTGGGGTCTGGGAAGAAATCGTGAAGTTTCGGGTGTTGGCGGTCACTGCCGTACTGGCGGTCTACGTGCCGTTTGCGTTGTATTTTGCGAGACAACCCGTCGTCCAGGATGAGGGGCTGCTGCAGCGCCCGTTCCCGCATCAAGGGCTGTATTCATGGCTCGCGCGCCCGCTGGTGCCGGGCTCGCTGACGGACAGTCCGGACGCGCCGCGTGCTGCGACGCTTGTCGTCCTCGAGGATGGACATCCCCTCGGGCCCGGCCACACCGAACTCAGCGAGATCACATACAACGGCTCTGGCCGCTATCGCTACTGGAGCAGCCCGCAGGAGGGGCGAATCCTGGTGTTCTCCACCTCGGACAATTCCGACCCCAACACCAACGGCCGTACATACCGCATCGTCGATCCCGCTGCGCATGAGCCCTATTCGGACGCCCGCCGGCGCTGAGCGGATCCGGCTTTCCCTCTCGGCCGGCTTCTTTGTTTGGAAAGCTCCGGATTGTCACTGCCGGACCCGGCGTGGTCGGGGCAGCTGGATTCGAACCAACGACCTGCAGTACCCAAAACTGCCGCGCTACCAGGCTGCGCTATACCCCGAATGTCCGGCGAGCCCCGTCGATACACGCTTCCAGAAGAGCCAGCAAGCGTCCAGCCGCCAGCCGGGACGGCCAAGTCGGCACCATCAGGACCTATTTATTGCCGAACAGCGGGTGGCCGACCCGATCGCCGACACGGATGCCGTATTTCTGCGCAGTTCCCGCCACCACCTCCAGCACGGCCCGGGCGGGGCCCCGTGACGAGATGATCTTGGTCGAGAGCGGCTCGGTATTTTCCGCGATGCGCAGGATGCGGCCGTCGGCGCGAATGAAGATCATGTCGAGCGAGACGTAGGTGTTCTTCATCCACATCGACACTTCCTGCTCGGGATTGAAGTCGAACAGCATGCCTTTGCCGTCGGCCAATTCCTTCCGGTACATCAGCCCGGTCTGCTTCTCCTCCTCCGTGGTCGCCATTTCCACCGAGAACACCTGTACGCCGTTCTTGGTGACGATCTCGAGCGGCTGGAAGCTGGCGGCGCGAGCAGGCGCGCCAGCGACCGCCAAGCCGACAAGAACGAGAACGGCGGCAAGCCAGCCCTGGGCGCGGGACCAGGCGACCTTTCGATCAAAGTGCATGGGCGGGAAACTCGGCAGGGAAATTCTGAACGACAAGGACTGGCCTAACGGCTTCGGACTGCGACATCCTTACGCGGCCACCGTCCGAAAAGCCAGAAGCGCGCGACCCCGGTCGCGCGCTTCTGCTCACGAATACGATAATTTGAAGCCGCTAGTGCGACTGCAGGCCCGGCGAACCGGTCTCGGGATGGATCTCTGCCGCCATCATGCCCTTGGAGCCCGGTCCGAACCGGACCAGCACATATTGGCCCGGCCGCAGCTCGGTCATGCCGAAGCGACGCAGCGTCTCCATGTGCACGAAGATGTCGGGAGTGCCCTCGCCGCATGTCAGGAAGCCGAAGCCGCGCAGCCGATTGAACCATTTGACCTGGGCCCGCTCGAGCCCGCTGGTCGCGGTGACCGTGACGTGGGTCCGCGGCGGCAGCATCTGCGCTGGATGGATCGCAGTCGACTCGTCCATCGAGACCACGCGGAAGGCCTGATAGCCCTTGGCGCGCTGGATGCACTCGACGACGATGCGGGCCCCCTCATAGGCAGTCTGGAAGCCGTCGCGCCTAAGCACGGTAACGTGCAGGAGAACGTCGGGCCAGCCATTGTCGGGAACGATGAAGCCGTAGCCCTTTGAGGCATCAAACCATTTGATGACGCCATGAACCTCGACGAGGTTGGCACTGCCCTCACCTAACCCGGTGAACGGACTGAGCGCGCTATCGCGACCGGCGCCGTGCTCGCCCGCCGCAGGAACTCCCAGCTTCTTGGACTCAAATCCGTCCGACGACCCCATAACCCCGGACCCCACACATGCCATGCAACCCGCCACATTGGCGGCGCTCGAATCACGCGTCTTAAGAGAATCTTCTCACTTCGACGCGACGCGAATCTTTCGACTCAAAAGATAACACTCCGGGTTGCGGCGCATAGACAAAAAAGAGATTCGCCGGAACCTATGAACAGCTTGCACAGCCGCGAATCAAACTAACGCCTCAATTGCCGACAAACGGTCCGAGCGTTTCGCCGATGTCGTGGCGGATGACGAGATCGGCGATCTCGTCCTGCTCGGTCGGCTCGCGATTGATGATCACCAAACGCGCACCGGCCTCCTTCGCCATCATCGGAAAGCCCGCCGCCGGCCACACCACGAGCGAGGAACCGATGGCGATGAAGAGATCGCAGGCCCGTGACAGCTCGGTCGCGCGCTGCATTTCATCCTCCGGCATGGCCTGACCGAATGAGATCGTTGCGGTTTTCACCGGCTCGTCGCATGCGCTGCAATTGGGCGCGGCACCGTCGGCGTCGAACCGGCGCTTCACCCAGTCGAGCTGATAGACCTGCCCGCATCCGATGCAGCGCGCGTAAGTGGTGTTGCCATGAAGTTCAATCACCCGCTCGGGAGCGAAGCCGGAGACCTGATGAAGATTGTCGATGTTCTGGGTGATGACCGCGGGGATCTTGCCGGCGCGATGTAACGAAGCCAGTGCGCGATGGCCGCGGCCGGGCCTGGCTGCGGCGAACACCTCTTCCATTGCAAAACGGCGGCGCCAGGATTCGTCGCGCGCGGACTGGCTGGCGACGAACTCGCCGAACTCGATCGGGCGATTGCGTGTCCAAATTCCGCCCGGTGAGCGGAAGTCCGGGATACCGCATTCGGTCGAGATGCCGGCGCCGGTGAACGGCACGATGATCTTGGCTCTTGCGATCATGTCGCCGAGTTGTTCGACGCCGCTCTGAAGGTCCTTTGCAATCACGCGCCGCCTCCCCGATTCAATGTCGCGCCAGCTGCACCAGATTCAAGCGACAAGATTGTTGACGCTCTTATCCACCGCCGTGCAAGTCGCATCCGACAATGGGCGGCAATTTTTTCCCCCCTCGCATATCACAATCCTGCAATGCCTCCTCCCCATTGACGCCCCAATCAGAAGCGCCAATGCATGTGTTGACGCGACTCAACGTGATTGCGGCGGCAGTGCTTGAGTTCAGAAGAGCAAGAATACTCAGGTGTAGTGGGGATTTGACATGACCGAAGACGAACAACGCAAAATCCGCGAACGTGAAGAGATCGCCGCGCGTGTCGCCGCCTTCCGTGCCACGCAGGAAAAATTCAAGCGCGAGCGCGAAGAGTACTTCGTCTCGACGCTCGAGAACGCACGCAAGGTGGAACGGCCGTCGCTCTGGCCGTAAGACACCGCACCGACATTCGTGCGCACGAAAAAATGCCCGGAGCATCGCTCCGGGCTTTTCGATTCGTCGGCTGTTACCAGCGCCGATAGTAATGGTGGTGCCGATAATAGGGTCCACCATAATAGGCGTACGGGCCAGGTCCGTAATCATAATAGGCCGGGCCGCCGTAGTAGCCGTAGCCCGGACCGTAATAGCCGTACGGATGGGACGCAGCGACTGCGCCCGCCGTGATCGCGCCGGCGGCGAGACCGAACGCCAAGCCCGGACCGATCCCGCGCGCCTGCGCAGGTGCGGGCGCCGCGACAGCGGTGGCGCCGACGGCCGCGACGGTGGCCAGAACTGCGAGTGTCTTCCTCATGATCTCCTCCTTCGCATCCTGCGGAGACAACGCAGCCCCTCCGCAATGGTTCTCGTCTCCTGGAACCTGCGCCGCAGAAAGAATCTCGCCGCGGAAGGAACAAAGCCCGGAACCGCGGATTGGATTGGCAAGTGCGGTCACCTCCGCCATCCGGCTCGAGGCGACAGCGCGAAGCCCCGTCAGCATCTCCGCGGTGCTGGCGGGGTTTTCAGTTTTCGAGCGACAAAATTGGCAGCGGGCTTGCATTGCTGCCAAGGGGCGGAGATCGAGGAGGAAAGAGTGCCGATATCCGCTTTACTGGCCCGCATCCGCAAGCTTGTTCCCAAGAAGAACGCCCAGCATTACAACGAGATCGTCCGCAGTTTCGGCGTCGGTGCGTTGCGCCCGCCGCCCACTCCAATGAGTGACGGCGAACTCGCGCGCGCCATCGCCGAGTTCCTCAAGGATTCGCCCTCGACGGAATCGGTTGCGGCGCTGGGCCGGCGGCTCGATCCCACCTCGCCGCTTTGAGCGCGATCCTGTTCCGAAGGGAACAAGCATCTCTCGCGCGCGTTGCTACTTTTCCGTGCGAAGAGGCTTGTCATGCCCGCCTGGCTCGAAGTCTTGCTAAACCTGTCCGGCTATGCCGGCTTCGTGGCGCTCGCAAGCAGCGGCGTCGCATGCCCTCGGGAGTCCATCGACGACGAAGTCTCCGACGGCCAACGTTAAGTCTCTTGCGCGGCTCGGCTCCCTCGGCTTGTTCGCTCCTGCCTTCGTGTGTTCCAGCTTTGCCTCCGTTTCGTTCGCAAAGAACGAATCGGAATCGGCGAAATCAACGCGCAGCACGTCTTAACAAATCGTTTGCGTGCGAATGAGTGTCGGGATGCCGCAAGCGACCATCACGTCGCGCCATCGCTGGAAGGCGCGCCGCAACGCCTGCACCGTCGCGCGCCGAAGGCGCTCAAGCCGCGGCGCGCTTGGCGTTGCCCTTCTCTGAAAAGCATTCCAGGATCTGGATGCGGAGCTCTTCTGCGGCCGGGCCCTCGACCTTCCGGAGTTGATTCCAGAGCCGGATCACTTCGCGTTGTTTCTCGATCGTCATGAGTCACCTCCAAGCGGATGACTCACTAGAACAAAATGAGAACAAAAAGTCCAGCCCCCGCACCGGATTTCCCGTGCATGTCGCGTTGAACCTTTTCGGCGCGCCGCAGACCCATGGAAGCTGGGGGATTTCAGCGCCCAGTCAATACGGCGGCGCCGCGGGGACGAACATATTCCGTCACCGCGGCGCTGTTGCTTTTTGGATTTTCAACCTTACGTTAAAGTCATCGCCGACGGAGAGGCGCTGAAATCCCATCGCCGTCGGCAAGAGAGCCCCGTGCGCAAGCGCGGGGTTTTTCTTTTGGGAGATCGCACAGGCCGCGCGCCAGGGCCGTATCAGACGGCGTCTTTGGCCACCTTCAGCGGCGAGGCCTTCACCGACTTGCTCGCCGGCTTCGCCGCGAACTGCATCGGCTCCTTGGTGAAGGGATTGATGCCCATGCGGGCTTCGGTCGCGGGCTTGTTGACCACCGACATCTTCACGAAGCCGGGAATGACGAACTCGCCGGACTCGTTGAGCTCCTTGTAACCGACCGTCGCCATGTACTCGATGACCGACTTCACGTCGTTCTTCGCAAGCTGCGTGCCTTCCGCAATTGCATCAATCAATTGGGTCTTGGTCATCTTCGCCATGTCTGGACTTCCTCTGAATTGGGTGCGCGCGAGCCGTGGTGTAGCTTTGTCCGGCAAGCGGTAAAACTACGTGGGCTGCGCGTCGGTTCAGGCCGGTGGCCATGAAGCAGCCGGGCTTAGAACCCATTGAGGCCGAAAACGCAAGCAGCAGTTCGACGCGAGTTCCGTCAGGTTCGGCTATTTCTCCTGGGCCATACCGGCGAGATATCTGGCCGGCGGTTTTCCCAGCGCCTTCCTGAACATCGTGATGAAGGCCGTGACCGATTCATAGCCGAGTTCGGCGGAGACCTGCTGCACGCTGGCGCCCGATGCGAGCTCGCGGATCGCAACGATCAGATGCAATTGCTGACGCCAGCGCCCGAAGGTCAGCCCGGTCTCTTTCGCGATCAGACGTGCAAGGCTGCTTTCGCTGAGCGCGACGTGATCGGCCCATTGCGCCAGCGTGCGGCGGTCCGCGGGATTGTCCGCAAGGCTTGCAGCAATACGCTTCAAGCGCGGCTCGCGCGACAGCGGCAGATGCAATTGCTGCACGGGCATGCGCGGCAACTCGCCGAGCAGCACGCCGATCAGGCGTTGCCGCCTCGCCTCGTCATGCTGCGTGCCGTCGGACAACTCGACGATCAATTCGCGCAGCAGCGGCGAGATCGAGATGGTGCAGCAGCGATCCGGCAGATCGACCAGCTCCGCCTCGACATAGACGAAGAACAGCCGCGCATTCGCAGTGGCGCGGTTGCTGTGCGGCATGCGGCTCGGAATCCAGACCGCGCAATGCGGCGGCACCATCCACAAGCCGCTGGGAATGCGACACGTCACGCCGCCTCCAAGCGACATGACGAGCTGTCCCTTGCGATGGCTGTGCTCGGGCACCTCCTCCTTCGTCCCGTCGGCATCGACGCGCACGGCAATGACGGGCGCGGACCGGTCGTCCACATCCAGATCAACCCAGGGATAGCGGAGCTTTTGCCTGATCATTGACCGTTTTTAGCTATCGGTTGAGATTATATGCAAATTCATCCAAGTGCAAAGTCGATATTTTTGGGCTCGCCGCACCCAGGGAGAAGCGACCGTGCATGGCTCGATAAGCTCACACATAGGCCGGCTGGGCCGAACCATCCGCACGCAAGCCGGCGAGGTGCGCGGCCAGCCGCGCGACGAGACCGGCGTGCTCGCATTCAAGGGTATCCCCTACGCCGCCCCTCCGGTCGGCCCGCTGCGCTGGCGCGCGCCGCAGCCACCAGAGCCGTGGCGCGGGGTGCGCGATGCGCTCGCCTTTGGCGCTGCAAGTCTGTCCTCGCTCGAAAACGACTCCCGCCCGGGACCGCGCGCCGAGGATTGCCTCACGCTCAATGTGTGGACATCAGCGCAACACGCCGACGAGAAGCGTCCGGTGATGGCCTGGATCCACGGCGGCGGCTTTCAATTCGGCTCGTCGGCCAATCCCGCCACCGACGGCCGCCTGCTGGCGGCGCAGGGCGTCGTCGTGGTCAGCTTCAATTACCGCCTCGGCATCTTCGGCTTCCTCGCCCATCCCGAGCTCGACGCGGACGCGCCATCGGGCAATTACGGCTTGCAGGACCAGCTCGCGGCGCTGCGCTGGGTGAAGGCCAATATCGCCGCGTTCGGCGGTGACCCCGACAACGTCACCCTGTTCGGTGAATCCGCCGGCGCCATGGCCGTCGGCCTCTTGATGGCATCGCCGCTCGCGCGCGGGCTGTTCCACAAGGCCATCGCCCAGAGCGGCGCGTTCTGGGATGGCAGGCATGGGCCGCTGCAAACCTATGACGAAGCCCGCGCGCGTGGCCTCGCCTTTGCGCGGCGGCAGGGCGGTGCGTCGATCGCAGCCCTGCGCAGCATGCCGGCCGAACAGTTGAATGCAGCCGCACTCTGGAATTTTGCGCGCGATCACGTCACGCAGGCGTTCTCGCCCAGCATCGATCATCATCTGGTGCCGAACGCGCCCGCGCGCCGCTTTCTGCGCGGCGAGCAGATGCACATCCCTCTGCTTGCGGGCTGGAACGGCGCGGAAGAATTCCCCTTCATGTCGCAAGCGCTTCCCCATCATGAGGCGCAGGCGTTTCGCGCGGCGGCCGAAGCGCTGTTCGGCACGGACCGGCTGGCGGAGTTTCTCAAGCTCTATCCCGCCGACACCGACGCGCAGGCCAACGCGTCCGCCGCCGCGCTCGCCGGCGACATGGTGATCGGCGAGCAGTGCTGGCAGGCGCTGAGTCTGCATCGCAGCCGCACGCGCGCGCCGGTCTACGGCTACCACTTCGTCCACACCTCGCCCTACACACCGATCGCCTCGCACGTGACCGAGATCCCCTTCGTCTTCGGCACACTGACGCCGCAGCGCGTGATCGGCTGCGCTGCGCCGCCTGATGAGGCCGACCGCGCGCTGGCGCGGAGCATGATGCGCTATTGGGTGAACTTCGCGCGATCAGGCGACCCCAATGGATCGGGCCTGCCGCCCTGGCCGGCCTATGACGAGAGCGACGTCGTGCAGATCCTCGGAAACAGCATCGAAGCCCGGCCCAATCCGCACGCGAGGCGCTTCCGCTTCCTCGGCAGCTTCAGGGAAAACGGCGTCCTGCCGATGCGGTGGCGAGCCGACCTGGCGTGCTGACAGGGCCGGCCTGTTCCGCAGCCGGAGTTTTCCACATGAGGCGTCACCTCATCGTGAAACTTTCATCTCGATCGATGTTGTTCAGACTCTGGTAACCCAACGCCGCCACTCTCCCTGCAGTCCTGTTGCGTTGGAGTACCCAAAAAGTGCTGAATTTTGACGAGCTGCGTGAACTCGCAGCCGATGTTCGCGTATTTGTCGATGTCGCCGAAGACAAGGCCGCGGCCCTCAAAACCGTCATCGCGGCCTACGATGTCGTGCTGGCGATCTTCCCGTCCGGAGACGGCATGGGCCTGCACGTCATCAAGGGCAAAGAGATCCTGGACGGAATCGCAAAGTCGCGCAGCCACGCGACCTACAGCCACACGGCGATCGCGGTTCCAGATCTCGAGCATGCCGAAGTGCTGAAGTATCTGACGGCGCCGGCCGAGCAGCGGATCGCGGCCTAACCGGCAAGCGCGCGACAGCGAGCGATCGTCGCTGGCGGTCGCTCTTCAATGCCCCCACACGGCGACGGCGAAGCCGATCGCGAGAATGCCGAAGCCGATGATGACGCTCGCAACTTCAGCGGCGTTGTCCACGCCGAACAGTTTGACGATGGCGGTCCCGACCAGATTGAGGACCAGTTCGAAGACGAAGCCGAGCAAGGCGTCGAGCATGGCCGCTCACTCCGCCTTGCCTGAGATCATGCCGTGTACCGCCTCGCCGGTCGTGCCGCCCACCAGATATCTTTTGAACCAGCTCACGGCGAAGGACCCCTGTTTTCAACCGTTGGTCGCCGCGAGCCTCGATCGGGTTCGGACCCGGCCATTTGCTTTGTGACGACGGTCACAGCAGGCCAGCCCTCATTCGACGTACTCCTGCGATCACAGGTGCAAGGGGAGAGCGCTCCCCGTCGACGGCGGAATGGTCCGCCGCCCGATCTCATCAGGAGAGAACCATGCAGAACAGTGATCACGCACGTGAGGGAATGATCGAGCTGACGGATGCCGAGCTCGAGTCGATTGTCGGCGGCAACTGGCTGGGCGATGCCTTCCGCGCCATCGGCAACGCCATCGTCCATGCCGTCGAGTGGGTCGGCGGCGTCATCGCCGGCGGCTTGCGGGGTCCGGGCTGTTTTCCCGGTCCGTTCGGTCCGGGGTCGGGACCGGGCCTGCCGCCGCTGTGATGTCGTTCTTTCTGGCATCGCCACGACAATTGGAGGCCGCCGCGTTGGCGGCCTCTTTGCTTGGCGAGCTGTTTTTGCCGCGCGGCGACACTGGCGCGAGTTGGGGACCGATCACGCCGGCGGCTTGTGCTTCCGCCGCAGTCCGATGCGCGTGCCGGGAAGACGTAGTCCGAGCTCGATGGCGCGCGACCTGATCGACGCGATCGGCCGCTTCAGCTTGACGATCATCAAGGTCAGGCTCTTTCCGGTTTCACACATGCTGCGAAGCAGCCGGTCGTCGTCGTCCGACCAGCGTTCGTGGTGATAGGTGCGGGCAGCCATGTTCAGCGCCTCTGAGGCCAGTGAGGCAGGGCCAACGCGTGGGGAATAAGAAGGGCCCGGTCCGGGGCTGTTGGCCGGGTCAGTTGAAGGGCGGCTTGTAACGCTGCCGCCTGGTGCAGAGATAGTTCGGGCGCCTCATGTTTCAATCGCTTTTACGGATTTGTAATCGCGCGCGCACCTGCACGCGCGTCCGCGCCTGTTGCAATGATGACGGCGATATAACGCTGGTCGACGCTAAGGCACATCGCTCCGATGCGGCCGGCCGATGGAGTGCGGCTTGTTCAGAAAATAATCGCGATTGCCCGTTGCGGCTTCGGCGTACTGGTCGATGGCAACGATGATGGCCTGGACGTGCGCATAGCACCATCCTTCACGCGTCGCCTTGAGCCGGACATCGTGGAGCGCCGCGAGGAAGGGCGAAAGTTCAGGCTCGTCGCTGAAATACCTGAGAGGCTCCTTCACCGATTCCGTCCTCCGAACACCCTGCCCTTGCGAGGCGGCTCCGCGCCGTTCAGCGCGTCTCGCTGCGCACAGAGGGTCTCGATCCCGGCGTGCATCCGCGACAGCAACGCTTCGGCCGAAGCCGTCCCGATCCCCGCCCGCTGCAGCGTCAGGATGTCTTTCCGTTGCCGCCCGAGCTGGCCCCGCATGGTCTCGATCTCGCGCCTGAGCTGGTTCAGGTCCGGCATGGTTTGCCCCGTCCTGTGAAGATGATCGCATGAGAACAAAAACGGAACGAAGAGTCGAGTCCGACGTTGGTCGGAAAAGCAGATTTGTCAGGAAAGGAGAGGTCATGGCTGACAACACGCAGAAGGATCCGAAGGACTGGGTGTCCGGCGATGATCCGATGACCGGCGCGCAGGAATCCTATCTCACCACCCTCGCCGAGCAGGCTCACAAGCCTGTTCCCAAGGACAAGCTGAAGCACAAGCTGACGAAAGCCGAGGCTTCCGAACTGATCGACAAGATGAAGCACGAAGCCGGTCTGGAACGCACGCCCCGCCGCAGAGTTGGCCGTGCATGACGAGAGAATCCCTCGAGCACCAGGCCGACCGGGCCGAAGCCCTCGCCGCACAAACCGCCGACGAGGAGGTCAAGCAAAACCTTCTCGCGGCGGCGCGCGAATACCGACGCCGGCTCAAGTCGGAGCCGTTCGAGCCGAAGGCGGAATGGGATCTGCCGAAAGAGATTTCCTGACCCGCCGCGCCGCAGGGCGAAGCGGAGCTATCGCGAGGAAGCCGACATGAGAGACGACCGCACCGGAAACGAGCCCGCGCCGCTGGTGCTGTTCGGCATCGCCATTATTCCGGTGTTCGCGGTGCTCGCGTGGTTCGCATTCGGATGACAAGCGACGTGGTGTTGCCGCTTATCGCCACATCGTGGGCGCGCTCTTCAACGCATCGATCCCCGCTTCCCTGATATGATCAGGCGTCGCATCGCGACCGGCGGCCGCGAGGATCTGCGCCGCGACGTGAGCTCGCGTGGCGATCTGATATTGGTCGATCTGTCCGCAGACCTCGTCCAAAATGCTGCGCAGCAAGGCTCTGGTATCGGCATCAAACATGGGAACGCCCCTCGACTTGAAAGCCGCATGGTCCCGGCGGCACAGGATTCCGGCATTCACATTGGTTAACGCGCGCGAGGAAATCGATGCTGCAGAAGCTAAGGCTCGCCGATGCGGCCGGAGCCAATGTCGATCTCGTTCCCAGGGGCGACCGTTCACCGAAGTTCAAGCTTCTTGCCCTAGGCTGGAGTGCTGCCTGGGATCATCAGCGGGGGCTTGATGAGTGAGGGAGAACAACGCAAGGACAGGCGCGTCGCGTTCGAGCGGCCCATCGACGCGCGCGTCATGGCGATCGACGGTACATGGCAGCGCGCCTGCCGGATCCACGACGTCTCCGAAATGGGCGCGAAGCTGGTGATCGACGGCGCGGTGACGGATATCGGCCAGAAGGAGTTTTTCCTGGTGCTGTCCCCCATTGGCCTCGCCTACCGGCACTGCGAGCTCGCCTGGATCAATGGCGAGTTCATCGGCGTTCAGTTCATCAATCGCGGCAGGGCCGCGAAGCGAGCGCGCCGAGGCGAGACGCTGGTGAAATAACGCCTTTTCCCTCCTGAAAGGCCTGCCGGCGACGGGCCTTTCGAGGGATGTGCGGCCGCTCGACAAGGCTGCCGGAATGACGACAGAAATCAGCTGCCCGGCGGCTTGTAGGACCCGCGCAGCTTGACTGCATTCTGCCGCACCTGCTTGATCTCGTCCTGAGTGAACAGCCGCGTCAGCTTCACGTTCTGCAGCGCACCTGTGGTGACGGTCAGCCCCGAGATCGCCGGTGCTGCGCTCGGGTCAGGTACGTCGAAGATCACGAGAACGCCGGGCCCGTCAGCGGCAACGCTGTACATCGACACCAGCTTTCCACCGGCGGCTTCGATCAACTTTGCTGCCGCTTCCTGGCGATTGGTCGCGGGGTTTTCCAGGATCGCACTGAGAGCACGCGGCGTGTATTGCCCTGTGAGACAGAAATGCATGGCTGAATTCCTTCTGAAATCATGAAATATCCGGCCGCGACGAGCTGGTCGTCACGACGCCGGGCTTGCGAATAATGATGAAGGTCTTGCCCGCCGTGGGCATAAAGGCCGCCGGTAACCGACGAGATTTCGGCACACCTCGTTGGCGGCTCGACCTGACGATACATCAGCCCGAACAGGTAAGAAAGATGCTTTCGCGTGCATACGCCGCAAGCGCATAGGATGGGTTGAGTTTGCGGATGCACTGTCGTTTCGAAGGTGGTTGAGAAGCTGGGGTATGTAATGGGGCTGGTGCGGGAGCGAGCGCTTGTCGCCAGCATCGCGCTGTGAAGCAGGAGCGCTGCTCGCAACCACTTCAATTCGTCGTGGTCTTGCCGCCGCGCATGGACACGAGCTTGTCCTCACGAAATCCGAGAATGAGCCAGGCGGTTTCGTCGAAGCCGTGTGCGAGCTTTCCCTCGTGAGAATACACCATCTGAGCAGCTTCCGACTTCGACGGTGGTCCGAGCGCCGTGATGACCTCCTGACGCGACATGCCCAAATGCAGCTTGTCGTCGACGACGACGGGCGAGAACTTGTCCGGTATGATGGCGCAATCCGTCGACGTCCTCCCGTCTTTCTCGGTGAGCTCTTCGACGATCTCCGTGACGAGATGATCCGGGCCGCCCATCTCTCCGCTGGAGACGACCCACAATCGATCCTTCGCGCGCCGATAACACAGCCAATAGATGCTATCTCCAGCGTCGCCCTGATGTTGGATGGTTCCTTGGCCCACGGCATCGCGGACCTCACCGAGCCGCGTCTCCTCGAAGCGGCCGGCGAATGCGCCCAGCGAAAAGCGGGTCGCCAATCCCTTCACGACCGTCGGCGGCGCGCGCTCGAATGCATGTTCGTCGAGTGGCGGCGGCGCAGTCTGCGCGGAGCAGTCGTTCGCAGGGATCGCGAAAAGGAGAAGCAGCAGCCAGACGCGCGTCTTTGTCCTGATCATGCAGCTTAGTCGCGCTGGCTTGACAAGGGTTCAGACGGCTTTCACCATTCACGATGATCGTCGGCGGCCAGCCGTTCGTCAGGTGCACCATAATAAAATCCGGAAACGTCAGGGAAGAACGATGCGGAGAAAAAGAAACGTGGCGCTTGATGGCGCGATGGCCTTCCCGGCTCTCATCGCGGCCATCATGCTCATCGCGATCTCGCCGGCAAGCGCCGACGATTCCGCCAACATACCGCCTGCGCTCAAATGCGCCGACTTGACCGGCTGGAAGATGCCGGGATCGACGGCGACAGTCACCAAGGCCGAGGAAGTGCCGGAGGCCCCGCCGGGGACCGTGCAGCCGTCGCCGCCGGCCCCGGCCACCGTGTCGATGGCGCTGCCGCCGAACTGCCGCGTGGATGGCGTGATCGATCAGCGCGTGGGCGTCGAGGGCAAACCTTACGCGATCGGCTTTGCCGTCGCCCTGCCCGATCGCTGGAACGGCCGTTTCTTGTTTCAGGGCGGCGGCGGCTTGAACGGCACGATCCGGCCGCCGCTGGGTTACCAGGCGGCCGGCGAGGTGCCGGCGCTGGCGCGCGGCTTTGCCGTCGTCTCGACCGATAGCGGTCATCAGGGCGCGGTGTTCGATGCCTCGTTCCTGAAAGACCAGGAAGCCGCGCTCAACTTCGCCACTGCCTCCGTCGGCAAGGTGACGATGGCCGCCAAGGCGATCGTCGCGCACTACTATGGCCAGCCCGCAAAGCATTCCTACTTCACGGGGTGCTCGACCGGCGGTCGCGAAGGCATGCTGGCATCGGCGCGCTATCCCGAACAATTCGACGGCATCGTTTCAGGCGCGCCTGCGATGCGCACCGGCAATTCCAATATCGGTCTCGCCTGGGCGAACGCGGCCTTCAGCCAGATCGCGCCGAAAAATGCGTCCGGCAAGCCGGAGCCCGCCAGGACTTTTTCGGCCGCCGAGCGCAAGCTGATCACGAACGCGATCCTCGAGGCCTGCGACGCCAAGGACGGCGTTAGGGATGGCCTGATCTTCGACGCCAAGGCCTGTCAATTCGATCCTGAGGTCCTCACCTGCAAGGGCGACAAGACCGACACCTGCCTGGCGCCACCGCAGGTCGATGCCCTCAGGAAAGCTTTTGCCGGACCGAAGAATTCACGCGGCACGCAGGTCTATCCGCCGTACCCGTGGGACAGCGGCGTGGCCGCCGAAGGCGTTGCCATTCCCGGCATCCTGACCACGGGCGCGCGCAGTCCGGTCGGACCGCCTGTCTGGGAAAGCATCAACGTCGATCAACTCGAAGACCGCGTCAACGCGAGCGGGTTGGATCGCCTCGCCAACACCGCCTACTGGACCAACCTTTCGAGCTATTTCGGCCATGGCGGCAAGCTGCTGTTCTACCACGGCGTGAGCGATCCCTGGTTCTCGGCCAACGACACCGTGAATTACTACGAGCGCATGGCGGCAGAGTCCGGCGGCATGGAGAGCGTGCGGGAGACATCGAGCCGGGCCTTCCTGGTGCCCGGCATGGGTCACTGCTCGAGCGGCGCAACGCTCGACCATTTCGATCTCCTCAGCGCCGTCGTGAACTGGGTGGAAGACGGCAAGGCGCCCGATGCGGTGGTCGCGACGGGACCCGCCTTTCCCGGCCGCAGCCGGCCGCTCTGCGCCTATCCGCAACACGCGCAGTACAAGGGCCAGGGCGATCCGGAGAGCGCGGGGAGTTTTGAGTGCAAGTAGGGATGGACGCGATCGGAGGTACGGTGACAGTCCAGCACTGTCACCGTAATCTTGGAATTGACCTTTACCCACGCTATTCTCACCCTCTGTACTTCTCAGCGTGCATGTTCGCACCACCGTCCAAGTACGTCGTGATGCTGTTATGAGCGCGGATCAGACCTTCAATCTCGACCCACGTACGCTCGAACGGCCGCCCCTTGATATCAAGCGGGTATCGGAACCGGTCGCCGCGCGGGTCCGCTTCCTGAATCTCTGAAAGCAGACGCCTGACTAGCCGCCCCCAGTCATCGTCCGCGGGCAGTCCCCAACGTTCCATGTAGCCACCAAGCTGGTCCCACAGGTTCAATAGGTGATGACCCGCGAGGTCAGGCTCGACTTCGTCGGTTTTTGCATACTCCGCGATAGTGCTCTTGAGCTCAAGCTCGATTGAGTGCCTCGCGAGGAAGAACAGCGGGTAAGCCAGGTTGCTCGCCCTGTGACGTCCCACCTCAAAGACTTTCCTTGCCAGCTCATCGAAGGCCCGCTGATACGCGTAGGAAACAAACTCCCACGTGCTGGTGTACGTGTTGATGTCACTGTCCTTGTGGATGAACCGTGCGACCTGAGAATGCCCATCGAATTCTGACAAGTCGAGCAGTTCCTCGAACGAGTCAGCCATCTAGGCACCAAACATTTTTGCGAGGAGATGGGCGATCTCAGCCGTGGCAACTTTCATCCCTAAGTCCTTCCCTAGGTCAACAAGCCGCCTGCCCCAGCGCTTGAGCTTCCCAACGTCCGGTTCGGCCTTGACGGCCTCCTCCTTCACAACCGCGGCAGTATCGCTGAAGGCTTCCTTCTGTTCTGGTGAGAGCTGGGCAAACTCCTGCGAGACCAGGGCACGGTCAATCGTGGCGGCAAGTTCGTTATGATTTTGCGTAAAGGCGGTCTGTGAGAAAATATCACCGATCCCGACTTGCTGAATCGCTCCAGGACTGTTGGTCTGGTGGTTGATGACGCTCACCACCGGGTCCTTTTTCAAGCGCTCGCTCCCTTGCATACCGTGCGAGAAGTCGGCCATGGCTTGCTCTTTAAGCCGATCCAACTTCGTTCGCACTTTGTGGATGTGATTGGCCGTGACCGCTCCGAGCCCCAGCCGATCGGCTTTCTCCGTTATCTCAGCCATCACGATCTGCTGGACGCGGTTGGTGAAATTCTGAAGGTAAGCGAGGGCTTCGGGCTCATGCCCCCGGCAAACTCGAAAGTGAACCTACACGCCTCAGCCACGGTCGATATAAATAGGGTGGTGGCGATGTCTTCGAAGGCAATGAGGGTCGCTCCGCTTTTCAATCGCCCTGCGGCGGCGTGCTTATTCTGAAGCGCCTTCACTTCACGAGTCACGGTGTCGTACAAGTCAGGAAGCCTGTTATCGAGAGATCGACCGAGGTAAGCAGTATCGAAAGCTATTGTGGCCTCAAATAGAAAGCGTCAGGAAAGGCGCCATTCTACTCGACTTCGGAAGTTATGCTACCTTGCGTTGCCGACTACCCAATCGCTCCCGAATCGTAAGGTAGACTAGGATCACGCCGAAGAGTTGCTTACCAAAGATCCTCTTCCGCGGGGCTTCAATGGATCGTGCCACGTCTGGAGTCCTCAGAGAATCTTGAAACGGCAACTCCATCCACGCGGAGTAAGAAGTTTGAGCTTGAAACCGACATAACACGAGCTGGTACTGTTGTCCTTCAGTAGCTAAAGACATCGAAGCTTGCGAGGAAATCCATGCGTTTGATTGTTGGTCTCCTCATTGGATTAGCTGTTGGCCTTGGGGCCTCCATCTTCGTCTATCCGCTGTGGCAGAACAGTGGCGGCACTTCGAAGGCCGATAAGCAACCTGTAACCACCGATGATGCGTTCTACATCTGCTCCACAAAATTCACAAAGGAACGTCCCCTCGTAATTAAAAGCGTGAACGGTGTCGCTAAGACCCTGGTCATGGACTGGACCGGCCAGGACAACTACGCGGTTGAGCAGATTGACACCGTCACCTATGTCGCTGTTGCGCGGCGAGAGGACAATGGATTCGATCAACTCGTTTTGAATCGAGTGACGGGCGAGATGAGTTACTCCAACCACCCGTCCAACAGCTCGAAAGCTCTTCTTTTGGATATGTGCGAACAACGCATTCCATGGAGCGCGTGCAACGGCCGGATGCCCATGATTAGAGGTGGGAAACCAGCCGAATGCAACTTCGTGATCAACGAGTTTTCGTGCCCTAGGCTCAAGAACCTAGGCGTTACGAACGAGGCGCAATTTCAGTGCGTCCCGGCGGAGCGGCGTTTCTAAAGACGAGTCCCGTCTTTGTCGTTTTCCAGCCCCCCTGCCCCTCCCGCGACTTTCCTGCTATCTCTCCCTCGCCATCCCGGCCCAAAGCAAAACCCCACCCCAAGGGAGCAACAACCATGCGTTATCTCCACACCATGCTGCGCGTGCGCAATCTCGATGTCGCGCTGAAGTTCTACCAGGATGCGCTGGGGCTGAAGGAGGTGCGGCGGATCGAGAACGACAAGGGGCGCTTCACGCTGGTGTTCCTGTGTTCGTCTGACGATCTCGAGGCGCTGAAGAAGCAGCCGCCGACGCGCGGCGCGCCGCTGGTCGAGCTCACCTATAACTGGGACGAGGAGACATACGGCGAGGACCGCTTCTTCGGCCACCTCGCCTATGAGGTCGACGACATCTATGCCACCTGCGAGAAGCTGCAGAAGGCCGGCGTCACCATCAACCGGCCGCCACGCGACGGCAACATGGCCTTCGTCCGCTCGCCCGACCTGCACTCGATCGAGCTGTTGCAGAAGGGCGAGCCGAAGCCGCCGCAGGAGCCGTGGGCTTCGATGCCCAACACCGGCCATTGGTAAAGGCCGGGCCGCAGGAACAAGGCCGCCCCGCCCGTGTTGTCCCTCCGACAAATGCGATGGAGGAGAACGCGATGGGACGCGGAATTTTGTTGTGGCTGCTGGGTGTGCCGATCCCGGTGATCATTCTGTTGTGGCTGTTCTTCGGCCACTGATATCAGCGCAAACGCGTCTTCGCGTTTGTCGCGCCAGCGCAAACGCTTGATGTCGCGCCTGATGCGCTGCAATGAAAGCTCCGCTTCCCGAAGCGGAGCTTTTTGCATGAGAGGGGCGCGGCAAGGTACATGCCTGCTCGCGGCGATTTCCGCTATCACCCGCGGCAAATAAATGCTGCGGGAGACGCTCGATGCCGGACACACAGCTGACGATCTGGGGCCGCGCCAATTCGGTCAACGTGCAGAAAGTGCTGTGGTGCCTCGCCGAGCTCGGCCTGCCCTATCAGCGCATCGACGCCGGCATGCAATACGGCAAGACGCGTGAGCCTGACTATCTTGCGATGAACCCGAATGCGCGGATCCCGACGCTGGTCGAGGGCGACTTCGTGCTGTGGGAGTCGAATTCGATCATGCGCTATCTGTGTCTGGCGCATGGGCGCGGCACGCCGATCTATCCGGAAGCGCCGAAGAGCAGAGCCGGCGTCGACCGCTGGCTCGACTGGACGCTGTCGACGGTGCAGCCGGTCGACCGCCCGGTGTTCTGGGGCATCGTGCGCACCGCGCCCGCCGAGCGCGACATGATCAAGGTGCAGCAGGATGCCGATGCGGCGGCCGAGGTCTGGGCGATCGCCGACCGCCAGCTCGCCACGCGCCCCTTCATGGAGGGCGATGCGTTCACGCTCGCCGATATTGCCGTCGGCGCCTATGCGCGGCGCTGGTTAGGGGTCGAGGGCATCACTAGGCCGGCGCAGCCGAACCTGACGCGCTGGCTCGCCGAGCTCGGCAAGCGGGTGGGATTCGCCCAGCACGTGGCGCCGCCGATGTCGTGAGCCGCCGAGGCGGCCCAAGGTGCGGTGGGAGCGCACGGAATTGCGTTGGCCGCGCTGGTTCGGCCGCACCCCGCTTCTACTGTGCATGGGGTTGTTTTCGTGTTTTTGGGGTGGGCCCTGTCTCAGCGCCGGATCGCCGTGTCGACACTGATCGAGCCGCCGATCTTCACGCAGGTCCCGGTGGCCTCGACCATGTAGAAGCCGCGGCCATAGGCGGCACAGCTGGTCGCCTTCGCCGTCCCCGGGGCGGCCCCCTTCAGCGGCAGCGTCTTGCCGGACTGCGGCTGCTCGGTCGCTGGCAGGCGCAGGGTCTCGGCCCCGGCCGCGGCGGTCAGTGTGAGGGAGATCAGGGCGAGGACGGCAAGGCGCATGCCCCGCCTTGTAGCCCGGACCGCCCGTAGGCGCCATCCGGCTGGCCTGGAGTTTAGAGGAACCGGACGCCGGCCGACTTGCCGCGGCGCCAGATCACCTGGCAGCTCCGCCCGGTCCGCGCGTCCCGCGCAAAGGCCATCCGGATCACGCCCGGAAGCTGGCTCGCATCCTCGTCCATGGTGATCTTGGCGCCCGAGTCCGAGATGTCCTGGACCAGACAATGCCGCGCCGCGAATCCGCCGTCGAGCGTGATCCAGGCGTGCCGCGACAGCAGCTTGCGGGCTGCGCGCTTCTTGGGCGGTGGCATCGGCGAAAAATCTCCCCCGCCAGCGCTAGCCTGGGGAACCCTAAGAAACCGTTGAAATCGCGGCCCGAACAGTCCCGGGGCCGGCTATCCACCGCCGCCAGAACAGCGTTCCGGAACGGCCTTGCCCACGGGCCGAAAGGTCACTATACGTTCGCCCGCTGCAAGCCGCCGGGCTCGACTCGGACGGCTAGCGGGCCTGTCGCCAGATGCGATCAGGCCTTGCGTTTGCTCCCTTCGTCTATCGGTTAGGACGCCACCCTTTCACGGTGGAGAGAGCGGTTCGATTCCGCTAGGGAGCGCCAACAAAATCAGCCACTTAGACGTTTCTTCCACCGCCGTGTCCAACACATGGCCAATAAACGCGTGTGGACGGCGCTGGCATTCGCGTCGGCAGTGGTCGGCCTGGTGCTCCTGATCATCGCGCTCGCGCAGCCCTGCCGGCCGGGACGCGATCTTGCTATCGGCCAAGCTCTGGTCGTTGCGGGATGCGACCAGCGATGACGTAGACCCGAGCGGTGCATTGTTGCCGCGGCGCGTTGCTGGCAACCTCTCGCAGTCTGGATCAAAGAGCCCCGCAAGGACACGCTCCCAGGCAGGAATGCGAGGCCCCCGGTACCGGGTACGGCCGACAGATGCCCCCTCCTCCGAGGACACGGCGCCGAGATGATCACCCACCCGTGAGGCTTCACGCGGTGGATTTTGTGTTTCCGCTGGCGCACGGCAGGTCCGTCGCCCACGTCCAAGGCCGAAATTGTCTCACTTTGATCCCGATCCCGTTACGCGAAATTCATCAGCCGTGTTGCAGATTTGGGCCTCCCTTGGAGTTGTTCTTGTGATACCGGTTCCTTACATCTGACAGCGGGCGAGTAGATGGCGAAGAGCAAGCAGAGACAACAGCCAATCCCCAACCGCCAAGCGGCGCCGCCGCTTCCTCCGACCCCGCCCGCCGTGACGCCACAAGTAGCCTTTGGTTACAACCCTGCGGGCCCGAGGGAGCCCGTAGACATTGTTTCGTCCAAAGAAGGTTGGAGCGAGTTTACCCTCTCAGATGGCACGGTGTTACGCGCCAAAGCTGTCGTGTTGGATGTGCGTAAGATGGTTGGTCAATACAACCAAGATGGCGAGCCGGTCTACGAAATGCAGATGACTATGGTCAACCAAGCCCGCGTCCCCGAAGAATTGAAGAAGAAGGGCTAGAACATGACCCGAGCTGCCGAGGCTGATGATAGGTTTACTGGCGCCGTGCTGGATCGCCTCCTGCCGATCAGGAAAACTGTTCAGGGATTTGAAGGGACGCAGCTGCTGACTGGCTTTACCGGCGCGCCGGTGAATTATGTTTGTGGTGGTGATGTCGAGGCGACCATCCAGCACCATCATGCCGGGCCCAGCGGAGGCACGCTCGTATACGTGGGCAGCGCTGGCACCGGCGAGTTTTACAGTTGCAGTTTTAGCGTGTCGGCGGGCGCCATCAACAACGTAACGTTCACGGCCAACACCGGCTGCACTACGGGTGTGACCGGGCCCGCGTCGGCCAGCTACAGCAAAGATTTCGTAGACGCAGTGCTCGCTGCCGATGCCGAAAAGCCCGAAGCCGAGTTCGATAATGTCGTAGATTTGCTGGCTTGGCTTGATCGTGACTGAGCTATGGCCAGAAAGCCAAGCTCCGACGAAAAGCCAACGAAAGAAGTAAAGTGGGAGGTTGCGAAAGGATTCAGGGAGTCGTGGGAGCGCTACAAGACTGATTCATTGAAGGAAGCAATGAAAGCGTTCAACGAGTTCAAGCGCTCAAATCCGCCTAAACCACTACCGCGCGGAATGAAGGACCACAAGCTCGAAGGTCCCCTCAAAGAATACAGAGAATGCCACCTCGAAGGCGACGTACTCCTAGTTTACAAGCAACTTCCGGCTGGTGCGATCAAACTTATGAGGGTGTGCACCCACGATGAGATAAGGGGGCCCCGCGGTCAGACGCTGGGTAAGACATTCAAAGAGGAGTGAGCCCAAGAAAAGTGAGGGCTACGGGATTCACTTTTCCACACCCACGACGCGCAGTAGCTCGGGCGCGTTCCGAGCCACCAGTAATCGACAATTTGACTCTCGGCAGCGCGTCGCTCCGATAGCGACATGCCTCGTCCTCGACGCCACTCGCCAACGCACGCCGACGGCCGCCCGATGAAGATCACCTTCGGCGAGATGCGCGCCATGGGCCTGCGCGGCGTCCTGGTCTATTGCCATTGCGGTCATCACATTGCGCTCGATGCAGATCTCTGGGCCGACGACATACGGCTGTCCGACCTCGAGCCGCGCTTCGTCTGTCAGGGCTGCGGCAGCCGGGGCGCTGACGTTCGGCCCGACTTCGAGCGCGGGGACGCGCGCGTTGCGATCATGGGCCACGCCGGCAGCCGGTGAGAGGCACCCGTAATTTCAGGAACGAAGGCTGCCCCCGTGGCTTCTGAGTCTCGCTAGCCCGGCGACGGGCAAGCGGAGCGGCCCCGGCCTCCCCCCAAAAGCCCCCCTGAAGCCGGGGCCGTCTCTCCGCACAAGAGCGCCTCAGAGGTCCGGGCGTTGGTGCTCAAGGCCCGCCGGTTATGGCGGGCCTCAGGCTCCTATCGCATCAGCCGCCTGCGGTGCGTCATCTGCCGCCGGCGCCGGCGCGTCATTCGGGCCACTCCTCGCCGCGATAGGCCGCCTCATAGTTCATGCGGAAGGCGCTCGCCATGGCGAACAGCTGAGCTACGGCAAACACTGCGAGCTCGAGTTCGCGACTCGCCGCACGGTCATCCGGCGAGCGACATTCCTGAATTTGCGACAGAGCGATATGACCCATGCGCTCCAGATCGCAAACGTCACTCTCCATGCGGCTGAACACCTTCGCATGATGAGCGTGGCGACTAGTCATCGGAAAGTTGGCAATTTGGCTCATTGCTGAGCCTCCCGCGCGAATTCATCGGCGATGATGTCGAGGGCCCGGGCGACCTCCCGGGCTGCCGCGGCGCCCTTCCTTAGCTCGTCGACTGGATCGGCGCCCCAGCACCCAATTTCCTCGCCTCGCTGGATCCTGCCAGCGATCGTCACTGCAAGAGATACCCGATTGCAGGGGTGCCGAAGGATGTTGCGTGCGCGGCCGGCCTTTTGGCGCCCTGAGACGCGGAATTCGACAGGCCGGATGTTCTCAGGTGGCAGATGCCTGCCCGCAAACGATGGATTACCCAGCGGCGTGGGATTTCGCCCCGGGAAGGTGATGACGTTAGACATGGTGGTGCTCTGGATAAGCCGGCTTCTCACGGCCGGGTGCCAGCGGACAGCACTGGCGCCGGGAGGGTGAGAACATCGCCAGAGACGATGCGCGACGGCCTTCCCCTTTCGGGTCTTGTATAGCCGCCGCTCTCCCGGCATAGTGGTGCCGTTCACGCTGGCGGCTAACCAGCGCGTCCTAATCGTTGGCGAGTTTGATCCCGGCAAGGATCGCCCTGCCAACGCCCTGGTGCCAAACGGGCCCCGGCAAGGGCCTTTGGCGGGAGTTCTCACGCTCCGCTGAGCATCACACCTGATTTGCGTTAAGAAATCCATCCCCTTTCGGGGCGCCTCGGCGCGCCTATGCCCAAAGCCGGTCAGCATCCGTTTTTGTATCGAGCCACGTCATGTCGCTGTCGTCACCCAGCGGATTGTTGAGGCTAAATCGCGCCTCGCCATACACCCGCGGCCGCCGTCGCTGCTCGGCGAGAAACTCCCCAACGCGAGACCGAACGTCAGGTAGTTTCAAACGGCCTTCGCCTATAGCGACGAACATTCTGGACATAACATCCTCGCGCTCATCTTCAGGAACGTGCGCAGTCGCTTGTCGAACTGCTTCGTAGGCATCTTGGCCGTCGTTGCGGGTCAGTGATGAGGCCGCAAACTGGCGCCTGGCTCTCTGCGCAGCGCTCCGATGCGCGTGCGCATTCTTGTCGGAGATATATCGCAGCCGAGCGCCCAATTTCGGGTTCGCCCGTATGAAATTTCTCATGGATTGCTGCACGTGCGACGCTGCAGAACTCAACGTCGCGCCCTCGTGAAGCGATGCGATCGAAGCCCTTACTTGATCGGCGCTTGGCATAAGCAACTGCCTTCGGTTCTTAATGCAGTCCTTGCAGCGCCGAACGAGATAGCCCAGATGCTGCTCGTAGAATGTATTTTCGAGCGTTCGAATGTGGCCATTCTTGCATCTCTCTGCCGTTCGGCGTTTTTCAGCCGATCGGTCTATCGCGAGCCTCCACGTGACGGTTGCCCGGACACGTGCCGCGACCTGTTCATTCACATGCGCAAGCCGCCTTGCTTCGACCGCCCACTCAGGATGCAATTCGCAGTGCTTTTTGAAGCGTTGTGGGGTGACCAGAGCCGGACCGCATCGTTTATCCCCAGATGTGATCTTCCGCAGCGTATCGCCTGCAGTCAATCTCCTCATAAACTCAGCGGCAAGATCTTCGGTCATGCCGGGAGGAACGTTCATCCACTTGCGTCTGGCCTCGCTGCGTTCCTCATGCGATCGGAATTTTTGGACACGGGACATTCTCGCCTCCACAAAGCGCAGTATTGCGCCGCAGAAGGGCGCGCCTGAGTCGAGGCGGCCGGATGGCGGCGACCGCCATCGAAACTCCGAGAATCGGGAGACGCCCCTTGCGCTCGCCCTGCAGTTGCGAAAACATGCGACCGGTCGGCCGGGAGATGAGGGTGCAAGGGCGGCGTTTCGGACTACTTTTTTCAGCGGTCGCGGGCGCAGCTGCGGCTTTGATCGCGGTTTGGCTTTTGAACCACGGAATTTTGGTCGGCTCACGCTCGGGCGTCAATAATGCAGGACTCTTCTACAGAACCTGCCAATATTTGTTCGTCACTGGAGTAGCAGAATTACCGGCGAGCGGCGGGATTGCAGCGAGCGTACCGGGGATGCCGCGAGGCATCGAGCTCGGAGATCGCAGCAGTCAGACCCTCTACTGCCGGCTGACAGCAGAGTAAGAGCGATTGTATGGCCTGACAAATGAACCGCATTGGGCGTCGCACCACAGTCTGCATGCTGGCCCTGGTGGAGCCATCATTTGGGCCCTCCTACGCTAGCGCCTTTGCTCTCGACCACTCGACGCAAGATAAGGACATCTCATGGCCGAAAGAACCGAGTTTGTGGTGGAGGTGAACGGCCGCGACCGGAGCCTATTCTCGGTCGCTGAGAGGCCAAATGGCGATCTTTTGATCTTCTTCGAACATGCCGAGCGATTTGGTTATGATGCATGTGGCTCCGAGATCCGAACGCAGAAGTACTCTGTTCATGTGAGCCCAAACAGCGCAGAATTCTCAACGCTAAAGCAAACCCTTCTCCTTCAAGACGACACCGAAACTACAACAAGCGCTCTCACGGACGCTCCTAAGAAGGGCGGGTTCTTTGTCGTCTTTTCTCGGCGTCCTCCCGATCTCGCTTCGGATCGATACCTAAGCAACGACGATAAACACACAAAAATTCGACTTGGAGGATCGGGGGTCGATGCGAACCTTGCTCTTGTGTATTGCGTGGCAATCGGCGGCGCAAAATCGAGTTTCGGCCCGAAGCCAAACATGGGCGTGATCGAATATAAGTTCGCCAATTTTACACTCGTCGTCCTATCACACTATCTAACCCTTCCTCCTCATCGCAATGGAGATCTCCTCCACGTCATGACGGCCCCGCCGCAGCTCGGTGGGAGCGCCGACGAACAAACAATGCTTCGCAATTTAATGCGGGGCAAAGACGCCTCAGGAATTCTGGACGATTTCAATTCGCACTCGCTCTTGCTGGCGAACAGCCTCGCCCATCACTTGTTGAAAGAGATCGAGGATCCAGCGCTTAAAAAACACCTATTGACGTTCATCGACAACACCGTCGAGCAATTGGGCGACGCGGGGACCCTTGTCATTATTCGATCGGATTCGCCCTAGGCCAGCTCCGCTGCTTACTGCGGCCCATAGCCAGCCACGCTGACGAAGTCGCAATCCTGCCCCACAATGCTCGGGCTCACACACAGAAACCGCACCGAGCCAGCCGTGACGTTCGCCAGGCTGCTCACATAAACGAAGCCGAGATTCGTGCCGGTGTTTGTTGCGGTCCCCGTCACGGCATAGTTCGCATCCGCAAAGGCCGTGGTGAAGGTCAACGTGTAATCACCGGTGCCGTTTCGCGTGCAGCTTGCGACGTTGTAGCTGTCCTTCAAAGTGCAGGTCGATCCGGTCTTGCCGTCAAACCGGGCGAAGAACTTCGCGGTCCCAGGGTGGTTCTGAACCTGCGCCGGAGGTACGAGCAATGTGCTCGAGCTCGGGGTCTGCATGTCCGTCTTGGCGGCATAGCCGAGACGGGCCGATGGCACCGTTCCGCTACCTAGATTCGACGCATTCAGCGCTGTCAGGCTTGCACCAGAGCCGGAGAACACTGTTGCGGCCAGAGTGCCGCTCGACGGGTTGAACGCCAGCTTCGTCGTGCTGGTCTTGATCGGATATGCGCCGCCCGTCGCTGCCGCCCACAGCGGAAACATGGTCGCATTCGTGGTCGTGTCATCGCTCAGCGTGACGGGACTCTGAGGCGCGTACCAGCTCGAAGCGGCAGATGACGTCGTGAAGTTGCCACTGCCGTCCGTGGTGATGGTGCCGACGAACGTGCGCGTGCTGTCGCCCGTCTTGACGTTGTAGCCACCCGACGCGTCGACGGTCGGCGCAGTAGTGTTGGCCTCAAGCACGATCGAGTACGGCGCATTAGCCGATGCCGAATTGTAGGCATAAAAATCATAAGTCGTGTTTGCACTTAGCGGACCGATCGCCTGGGTAATGCCGGTCGTCAGCTGAACGTTGACCCATTCGCCGGTGGAGGCCAATTTGATCGGCAAGGACGCGCCAAATCCGACCGGCGTCAGAGTGATGCTGTTTGTGCCGGCGACGGCAAGCCGAATTTGCCCACTAATCGGCGCGAAATTGAAACCCGAGAAGCGTGTCTGCCCGGTTAGGTCGAAGGTCTGCCAATAAATGTCGCTGATGCGGATGGTGTCCGTCAGCGTGTTCGCGCCGGTCGCCTTGAACGCCGTATAGCTATTGTTGTTTGTGGTCGCGCGCACCTCGACCTTGTCAATCTTGATGTTGCCAATCGGCGCGGCCGCGGAGTTGAACCAGACGCAGCCCTGCGCAACGAACAGGTCGTTGTTCAAACACTCCGAATTCTGCATGATGAAGCCGCGCAGGCCGCCATCGACGTAGATGTGAGGAAGCACGGAGGACTTCAGGTTTTCGAAGTCGACGCCGTCGATCGTGATCTGGAGCGAAGAATCGGCGCCCTGCACATAGAGGTCGACGTTGTTGTTCGTCGTGAACCCCATGTTCTCGAATTGCGCGATCAATCCCTTGATCTGGAAGGCGCCCGACGTCGGGGGCACGCTCGCGCTGGCCGTTCCGCACGACTGGAACGACGAATTGGTGACCCGCAGGTTCGAGCCGAAGTAGCCACCGCTTGGCGCATTCAGGTTGACGCACCAGCCCGCGACACTGTCCATCCGGATGTGATCCAAAGAGACGACGAAAGAAGCGTCCGGATCACCCGCACTCGCCGGGATGTCGATGCCGTCACCGGAAATGCCGGTGATCTGGATGTTTTCGAACGATGCATAAGCGGCACGGTGCAGCTTGATGCCGCTCGATGCGGCCGGAGGCGAGCCGGCCAGCGTCGTGATCTTGAAGTCCTTGAAGATCGACCCGGAGTGGAATTTGCCATCGGCCTGCGTATCGACCGAGAACAGGTAGCCATTGGCGATCCGGCTATCGAAGATCGTCTTCTCGCGTCCCTGCCCACGGATCTGCAGGCCCTGCGCGAAGAAGGACGAGGCCGAGGTCGTATAGTTGAGCGTCGCGGTGATGACGCAGGTGCCGGAGGGGAAGACGACGGGCGCGCCGGCGGCGGCCGTGATCGCTGATTGCGCGGCAGCCGAGTCGTCGGTGACACCATCGCATTTCACGCCGTATGCGGTCGCGTAGAACTCCGGCTGGCTCGCGATGCCCATCTGGGCCTGTAGCGTCGCAAAAGGAATTGCTTGCGAGGGCCCCGAGCCGGTGCCGGTGCCGGTGCGGCCGATCACTGACCGGTCAGGTACCACGGGGAATTGCTGCGCGATCGCAGGGCAAGACGCGGCGAATACAATTGCCGCAAGAGCGAACCGGCGCAAATAGCAGGAGAACATGGGACGAGCTTTCGGATCGGGCCAGCTCCGATCCGGCGGAGCTCCGAAAGACGTTTGCGCCGATGTCCAAAGGCGGGGCTGATTCCGGCTTGCCCAGGCCGCAACGCGCTTGAGGTGCGCGCTACCTACTCAGTCAATGACTCCGATTTCAACACGTTCGCAAATTGGCTATCATCGATGCCGGCGAGCTTCCGCAGCGTCTGAGCAACAGCGCGCCAGCTTTCGTTCTGCACAGCGAGATCGCGGGCTCTCCCGCGGGCTGCCTTCAGCTCACGCTTGAGCCCAAGGATCGCAGACGTTTCCCTATCGCCCATCGCCCTCAGCCAGCTTGACGGCTTCCTTTGCCGCTGGATTCGCGTCGAGAGCCTCGCTGATCCGCGCCTGCACGTCGAAGAAACCCGGCGGCGTCGGCTCGCTGGGCGGCCAGCGATCCTGAGCGCGAACAATCGCGATCACCATGTCTGGGGTAAGCTCAATTTTGATGTTGGCATCCATGCTTAGGCCCATCCAACCAGCTTGCTCACCGACCCAACCACCGGGCCCTTGAACGCGGTGAGCTTCAGGATTGCATCGAAGCGCTCGACGAGCGACTTATCCTGGCGCTGGACGATCAATCGCAGCGCGGCAAGAAAGTTGTTGGCGTGCTTGTTCTTCGCGGCCTCTATGCGGCTTGCCTTGAAAGCCGCCTCGAACTGGTTGGCATGGCCGGACAAGGCGGGCTCAGCGCGCAACTCCTCGATGAAGGTTTCGATTGCGCCCATCACGAGCTCGTTACGCTGGTCGAGACGACGTGCGCGCCCGCGGCGCCGGCTTGCGGGATATTCCAACGAAACCCTGTAGCGGCAGAATTGAACTTGGCTTGCTTAACGCCACCTCGGTCTGCGGCCGAGAACTTCATGGGCGGGTCCAAACTCCGCCACTGCCCGCCAACCAGCTGTAGGAGCTCGGGCTGATCGATGAGATCGGCAATCGTTCCGGTGACGAAAGCTGAAACGGTCGAGCCGGCTAACTGAAATACCGCCGAGTGAGAACTCAGAGACGTGTGCGTCACGTTGGTCATGTCAAATCTTTCCTTGTCTATGGCGTAGCGAAGGTTTCGCAGGGCATGAAGCCTTCTGGGATCGCGCGGGTCATGCTCGGTTCGAACACGAGTTCAAAGCGCTTCGCGCGAGCGAGTTGAAGGTCGTTGAGCGCCAAGGTCGCCGGCTTGAATTCTCCGGTTCTGGGGTTCACACACGTGACGACGTAGTCATGCATTTTGGCTCTCCGTTTTGGGTGCTTCTTTCACGGGCGCAATGCGCATCGCGCTGGCGATATTGAGCAGACGAATTGCTTCGGGTTCTCCACTGAAAAGCTTCTTCTGGAATTCGCTGTCACGCTTCCAACTCTCGATCTTCGCGTCGACCGCAGCGCGCAGAGCCGGGGTGATTGAACGTTTTCCGTCGATGTACTGCTGCACCTCCGCGCCGGCCTCCGTGATTTCAGGAGAGAGGCCTGCCTTGACCAGGTGGTCGAGCACGTTTTCGGCGTCGCGCTTCTCCGCGGCCGCCCGCTGCTGGGCGACCAATTCTTCGGCCGTCGGCTGGGGCGCGGCGGAGTTGGTCGCGGACGCCGCCGCGTATTCCTTTGCCATCGCGGCAAGTTTCTCACCGGCCTGTTCGCTGGTGAGGGAAGATGGATCGATCATGCCGCGACCTCCGTTGTTTCGATTGCGGTCAGGTCCGCGGCGTGAAGCTGCTTCACCTGCTTTTCGATGTCGGCGAGCACGGCCGCGTCGGCCGCCTCAAATTCGGCGAGCGCCGGGGGCGTCAAGGCGGGCTTGAGCCGGTGCATCTCGGTGATGGGCGCCGCAAACGGCAGCGCAATGTAGGCGTTGGAGTCGGGGGCTCGCTGCGGCGCGAGGCGCCAAAGCTCTGCAGCAATGAGCCGATCCAGCGGGCCGAAGCTCCGGCCGCAGAGTCCATTCGGTCCTACCCCGATGTCGGGCAGCGCCGTGCCGTCGGGGGCGGCCGCTCGGGCCTGCTCCGAAGCGACGATGAACTCCCCATAGGCCTTCGCCATCGTTGCCGCGGCTTCCAGCACGGTGGCCATCGCTTTGCCGCGGTCGGCCATACGAGAGCGTAGCTCTGCCAGTTGACCCGAGCGCGCCTGCGCATCCCGTTCTGCCGTGTCCTCGCGCTCGAGGCGAGCGGCCAGGCGCTGGGCGACTTTCAGCTCGTCGACGGCCGTCCTTGCGGCTTCCACCTTGCCACGGTGCGTGGAAAGCTTTTCGGCGGCACCGGCCTTGCGGTCGACCGCGTCCAAGATCAAATGCTCGAGCTCAGCCTCCAGCGAGGCGAGCACCGCGCGCGCGCCATCGACCTTGGCCGCGATCTCAGCAGCGCGGCCAGGCGCCGCAGGCGCTGGGGCTTCTGCCTTCTTTCGGAGCATCGACATAAGCCTCACGCCGCCTCGCTGTGCTGATGGTTTGCCTGCTTGGCGGCAAGCGCGTCCTCGACGAGGTTGGCGACAAAGGACGAGACCGGCCGGCGGTCTTTCGACGCCGCGGCACGGATCGCAGCATCGAGCTCAACGCTCGGCCGGAAACTGATGTGGGGCTTGTTCGCCATCGTGGTCCTCCGTTGTGGACTGGAGCATCGCTTCGCCGCGCAGGTCTAACAACGCACCATCAGGCCTCGGGCCAGTCGGGCCGCGAGGTGTCCACCTTGGGCGCATCTGCTCGGACTGCTCGGGATCCTCGACCAGCACCACCGCGGCTACGCCCAGCCCTAGGGCGTCCAGGACCGCCTGCAGCATGTCGCCGCTCATTCCCTTCTTCGGTACCGGCGCCAGCGCCTTGGTCGACAGGCGATCGGCCCAGCCGACCAGCTGATCGATTTTCTCGTGGCTCAGGTTCAGGGCTTCCTTGCGCGCCCTCAGCACTGCCACCAGCTCGGACTTCGTCCGGGCAAGCCGCATAAATGGGCCGGCCGGTGTCGCCAACACGTCCGGACAGGCCTCAGGCGGGCTTGCGGCGGCCGCTGGTGAGTCTGGTGCCGGCGGGGCTTCCTCCTGCTCACGCGCCACCCTCGCGATGCGCTGGAACGGTAGAGACACACTGCGCGGTCGGCGCCGACCCTTCCGAGATCCCGAGCCGACATTCACCACCACGGAGCTCTGCTCGGTCAGGTCCTCCAGGAGGTCCAGGTCAAGCTGTCCGGTCATGCAGCCTCCATGAGCCGCACAGCGCCGCTATTGTGGACGAGTGTTGCAGAGGGCCGCCGCCGAATTTTTGGAGCCGCCGCGAAAGTTTGAAGCGATGTCGCGAAATGGGCGGGCCGAGCGTTTTCCCCCTACCGGCACCCCACCCAGGTCTTTTTTGTAGCAAAATCAGGCAGTTAGAAAAATGAGACGGTTCACCAGTGATCGGCAGCCTCGCGCGCGCCTGGACTGCTTCAACAGAGTGAAAGACTGAGTTGGCACCCGCGCGCGAAATCCCTTCCGCCACCGCACATATTGGACGCTTGTTGGACACGACCGAGTGAACTTGCGTAGATCGCGGCGCTTTTTGCATCGCTACTCCACCCTGCCGAAGTGAAGATGACCGGCTGGGGTAACTGTTATCACCCTCGCCGATCGCCGGCATACTGTCGGACCAAAGCATGCGAGCTGCCTGGTTACGCGCACTGCACCGATGAGGAGCTCCTTCAACCCCATCGGTGACACATGTGACGGGACGCCTACTTATCGCCGTCACGCGCGCGCGTGTAACGTGGATAAACTGATCTCGTGTCACATGTGTCACTTTCCGTAGTCTCCCGTGGTTTCGGGCATATCTGACAGCAGCCGGAGACCGTAGAAGCCACGTCCTGAATTGAGGCGGTGAGGCACAAATCCTCGATCGACGAGCTTCTGTGTGAACGTCTTGGTGCTGCCAGCCTGTTCGCTGGAGGCATCGGCCCAAGCCTTCCAATCACTGTAGAGCGCGGCTGACGAGGTCCATGCATTGGGCTCGCGTTTGCAGCGGTCGTCGATCCAACTCCCGACGATGTCCTCGGAGCTGAGATATTCGGCCGTCGCCTTTGTGACTGCCGCCGGCGGTGCCAGGCCGATGCGTTGCCACTCCAGACAGCCCTCGATCATCCACGACAGAATGCCGGGCCACTCGGCACGGATCTTGTCGGTCAGGTCCGGGTCCCGCTCCTCCTTCGGGATGGTCACCGTGAAAGGTATGAGGTGGAAGCGGCGCCTCATGGCTTCATCGACCGACCGGAGGCCGGGTTTGTGGTTGCCGGCAATGAGCAGCTTGAATTGTGGCGTGAACTCAAAGAAGTCCTGCCGCATGAAGCGAGCTGAGATACGATCGCCACCGGTGAGCGCTTTGATCCGGGCCTCGGCCCAGCGGCGATTTTCTTCAGTCTCGTTTGCCGTCACCAGTCGCGCGCCGCGCAGGCCGGCGAGCTCGGTCGGGTGCTGAGCAAAGGACGAGGCGGTGAAAGTCTCGATAGGCGATGTCTTGTGATAGTCATTCAGGATGCCGGAGACCGCGTTGATGAACACGCCCTTGCCGTTGCCGCCAGTGCCGTAGCAGAAGAACAGCGCCTGGGCGCTCGTCGAGCCCGTCAGGGCGTACCCGGCGACTCGTTTGAGAAACGCCTGGAGCTCAGCATCGCCGTCAGTGACCCTGGTCAGAAACCGCTGGAACAGCGGACAGGAGCCACCCGGCGAGACTGACGTGATGCTGGTGAGGTAGTCGTCCGCACAGTGTGCGCGCCTCGCACCTGTTCTGAGATCGATGACGCAATCGGGAGTGTTCAACAGCCAGTTATCCGCGTCCCACTGCGTAGCCGTCGCGGCGATAGCGCGATCCGCCTTCGCCAACCTTTCGACGGCCGCGACAGTCTTTGCACTGGCTAGATTGGCGGCGACCTTCGGCTTGTTGCATTCGGCCGCGGCCGCGCGACAGATCATGCGGGCATAATCGAAGCCGGCGAGCGTCTCGTCCGCCCCCCATTTGCGTCCGTCCCAAATCATCCACCTGCCCCACGTGGCGACGTAGCGCAGGTCATTTCGGTGCTGCTCGGCAAAACGCAGCGCGATAGCCTCGTCGGTGAAGGCCGGCGGCCGCGGCGCGTTGTCGTCGCGGTCGACGACATGGGATTCCCGCTGTTGCTGAGGTCCACCGAGACCAAGGTCGGCAAACGCCTCGAATGCGATAGCTTTGGTGGCTGGCGCGATCATACGGCCCTCAGATATTCGAGCAGGTACGGTGCATCGCGGCGATGATCGTCGAGCCAGATCCGCAAGCGCTCGCGATCACCGAGACGGACAAGGTTAAGAAAAGCATCGACCGTGCTGTCGGCTGGTTTGTAGGAGTGCGGCTTGCCTGCTCGCTCTGGCCCAATCGGACCATTGCGGAAGTCAGCGGTAGGCGGCAACTCGCCCGTGTGTTTCCACGCGTCGCGCGGGTCATCCAACTCGAACCGCTTCACTAACTGCGAGGCGTAATCCGGCGGGAGATTTTCGCCGTGCGGCTCAGGAAGGTCGCAATCTTGCGCGGCGTTGTCCTGGAGGTGACCGCGCACCCACGCGAAGGGGCCTGCAATCACATTCTGCACGAGATCTTGATCGGCGGTCAGCCCGGTGCGCTCGGCTAACCGCTGCAACTCGTCGACGGCATCGGGCAATTCGATCTGATGGTGCGCATAGCGATACGCTTTGCTGTCGGCGAGATCATGCAACACGTCGACGAGGTTCACGATGTCCGCGGTTGGTTTTGCCGGACCGCTCATTCATCATCCCCACCGTCGAGCAGACCAAGCTCTTGCGCTTTCTTAAGCGCCTTGGTTACGGCCTCATGCAGGTCGGGCAGCCGGTTCACGGACATCGAAACGCCCTTGGGCGTCGGCACGTTAGCCCCCGACCTGTCCATCGCGAACAGTCGAACATCGACGACGTTGATTGTTTCCTTGCCTGCCGGCGTGAACGGCTGGAGCGTGACGGCGACCACATCCTTTCGGCGGTTCTTGAAAAACCGGAACGGGATTGCCTCGGCGAGCTCAGGACGTTTTGCCATCGTCACGCCACCCGCTCGCCGTGGCTCGGATTCGCTTGCGGCAGGGAGGCCAGCCAAGCGGTTTCGTCCTCAATCGTGATGAGGGTTGCACTACCAACTTTTCGCGCGTTGAGGCGACCTTCTTTCAGCTCGATGTAGACTTGCGATCTCGAGATCGAATTCCGGGCGGCGAATTCCTCCACCCGAAAGGATCGTTTCAGGGCCGTGTTAGGGGTCTTGTCCATTGCCTTCCATCCAAGGTGACTGGTGAACCTTGGGATGACGGTGGACTGGTTGCTTTCTGGCCTTAGCAGACGGCGCGAGAAAATCCGGCCATGAAATCTGCTAGGTTGGGAGGATGTCTATTTCTTGGTATGGCCGAAGCACCGCCTGACAGATGCTCCGGAGGTTTTCCTCGTCGCCGGTGACGCTCTGGTACAGTAGGCCGGCAATGGCGCAGAATGGCGTTTTGATCGATCCCGCGGTCGGCCTTTTCTGCGAAAAACGAAGCATCAGATTTAGCGCGACGGTCACGCACCAGAATTTGACTTGGTCAGCGCCCGGCTGATCGTCATCCGCTGCCTGACACAGCCTGCGCACCTCATGAAGCGCGTCGAGCGCCCTGGGAGAAGGCAGATCCAACCCGAGGCGCAATCGAAGCTCCGGTGACAGTGTTTTTGCGGACAATAACAAAGTTAGCTGATCAATCGCTGCTACGATCTCGCGAGCCTGCTGGCGCGTATTTTGAATTGCGCTGCGGCTAAAGTAGTCAGGAGCGAGTTCGCGAAGGCGATCGATCTCTCGCTGTACAGCGGCGGAGATTTCGGCAAGCAGTTCGGCTTTTGACTTCTCCACCAGATGCCCCGTCGGCAGTTGCTTCTGCTGAATCCTCCATGGCTTGAGAAAGTCAGCTATGTATTTGACAGTATCGTCATCCATCGAGACGCCCCCGCGACCATCACGAAGCCGTGGCCACTGGTTGCATCGGCGCCACGTTTCCATCTTCAATCACGCCGAACCGCGGCGCACCCGCGCGGATTGCGTCAGCGACATAGGACGGCGCGAGATGCCCGTAGTGTTTCTCCACCATGCGGGTGTCGCTGTGCCCGAGGTTTTTCGCCACGACCATCAGCGGCACGCCGTTCATCACAGCATGCGAGGCCCACGTGTGCCGCAGACCATGGAAGCCCATCGGCGGATCGATCTTCGCCCGCGCACAGGCATCGCGCATGGGATCCTTCTGGTGGTCCTTCAGCCAGGGTTGGCCATTGTCCTTGAGGAACAGGAAGGCGGTCCCTGCGCGGCCGGCGGTGATCGAACGGAAGAACGCGACGCCGTCCTCGGTGAGGTGGATATGCCGCGCCTTGCTCGACTTGGATTTCCGAATGGAAACCGTGCCGCTGTTGTGGCTGAAGTCGACGACCTTCAACCGCGTGAGTTCGCCATAGCGCGCGCCGGTCTCGACGGCGCCGCGAGCCAAGCGGCGGAAATCCGCGTCTGAGGCGTTGAGCAGCCGCGTCACCTCGGCGAGCTCGAGATATCGCACCCGGGCCGCGTCCACGCCCTTGAACGGCTCGACGGCGCGCCACGCGGCATCGCTGGGGACCTTCTCCTCGCGCCAAGCCTTGTTCAGCGCAGCCTTGAGAACGGTCAAAATGCGGTTGGCGGTCGACCGGCGGCGCCGCTGGTGCTCCTCCGGGTCATCGACCTCCCTGAAGCGTTGCTCGTCCCCCTTCTTCACCCGGATGCGCGCGCCAACCTTGGCGAGGCCGTGGTGCCAGGTCTCGATCCGATCCTTCGTGAGGTCTTTCGCCTCGATCTCGCCGAGCACCGGCAGGATGAACGCGTCCGCGGCGTAGCGGCTGAACTTCGCTGACTTGCGCTTGGCTTCAAGGAATTCGATGTAAGCGTCGACCGCGGCCCTCACGGTGAGCGGGCCAGCCTTGCCGGCGGCTTTGTGGGCGCGGTCGACCATCAGCTCGCGCGCCTTCGCCTGCGCCTGCGAGAAGCTGAGGATCTTCACGCCGTCGGCGTCGGACAGATCGTCGGCCGGGCCGATGGTCTCGACCTCGTATTTCTGATCACCGACGTAGCTGCGCACGACCCAGTTGCCGGCGCCGGCCTTCAGCCGCCGGTAGCCGAGGTGAACGCCCTCCTCCATCACTCGGTAATAGGGCTTGCCGCGCGCCTCCAGGCGCCTGCGGGCTTCTCGCTTTTCGAGGTTCGCGTCGCGCACTGTGCGGGCCATCGCATCCACCCTGACAAGGTTGAGAACGCTTCGTGTCCAACACTTGTCCAATATCCATGGCTAGACGTCAATGGACTGGCATGTCCTTATGTGGCAGATTCTGTTGATTAAATTTGGCTATTTGGACAGGAGTGGATGGCTATGGACCTATTCTCATCTCTTTCACGGTGGAGAGAGCGGTTCGATTCCGCTAGGGAGCGCCAAGCAGTCCCTCTCATTCCCTCACCGTTTCGCCCGGGAAGCCGCCGCGCACACCGGGACGTTTTGTCGCCGCCCTCCCGGCACACCACCGCCCTGTCCATTTACCAGAAATTTACCCCTGCTCCTGAGTCCCGGTATCATTTGCTTAGAATTTGATTGCTACCGTGGAATTACGGAAACAATCAGAAGCACAATTTAGCGCCCATGTCCGTCGCAGAGTTCCTGAGGCAGCGCGCAGTGGAAGTCAGCGTGGACGGCAGCTATTCGCTGCATCGCTGGTACGATTGCGAGGGAAAGCTGCGAAATTTCGCGTGCCGCACCAAGCGCGTTTCGCCGTTCCGCATGATCGTGGACGTGCCGGTCGTCGGCAAGATCGGCGAGCGCGTGACCTCCTATTTCCAGGACTTCGGCGAATTCCAATGCACCATCAGCGCGACGCTCAAGTCGGGTTTCCTGATGGAGCTCGACATGACGCGAGCGCGACGCGCCTGGATGTCGGAAAAACTGACCTGGCTCGAAAAGAAGCAGAAGGACGACAGCATCCGGGAGCTGCGGCGCGACGCGCGCTTCGTCCCCCAGGCCTCGCACACCGTCCTGACACTCGCCGACGGCAGCAGCCATTCCTGCTTCATCATCGACGTCTCCACGGCCGGCGTCGCGATCTCCTGCGAATACGATCCGCCGATCGGAACGGCTCTGGCGGTCGGGGCCTGCGTCGGGCGCGTCATCCGCAAATTCGACAATGGCTTTGCCGTGAAGTTCGCCGAGAAGCAGCAGCGCGACGAGCTCGTGCGCTTGATCGTCCGCTCGGCCGTGCCGCAACCGGCTTGAGCCCCACCCAACGCCGCCCTACCGCCGCCCCATTGCAGGATCAGCCTTGAAACGTTCGCGCCGCAGCCGGGCGCTCTAGCTGACTTGCGATCGGGGGACCGAATGGCAGTCAACAAAATTACCTGGGACAGGGTCGGCCGGGTCACCGAGCCCGGGCGCTACATGTACACGTTCGGCTGGCTCACCATCACAGCCGGCGACCTCGATATCTGGAAGCAGTACCCGCAAGCCGCATTCACTTTGCTTGCGCACCATCCCGAGCCCGACGCGACCGTCGGCGAGGAATTCCATCTCGGCGCTTTCGACATCGCGCCCGACGCCCCGCCGCCCCTTTCTACCCATTGAATCCAAAAAGCCCCCCGTAATTCGTTGATCCAACTCGGCAATCGCTTCCCGTCAGCGTGGCGGCGATTGCTGCCATGGATGACGAAAAGGCTCCGTCACGCACTTGATTGCGCTTGCATTCTGCCCGAATGACCGGGATTGATGAACGCTGGCTGTCCCGCTTGTTAATCGACGGGACAGCGAGCGCATGACAGATGGTCGCATCGGGAGACGTAGATAAGCAGACCAGGGGAACCTATTTTCGGCGCCGATGTACCTGATTGAAGCGTTACCCACTGTCATCGGAACGGCCGCCATCGCCCCGGCGCTGCTGATGCTGTGGCTCGTCATCGCCGCCGAGGAACGGCCGGGGCCGCCGACGCAGGTTTGGACTGCGTTCCTGCTCGGTGCGGCCAGCATCTCGCTGCTGGGCCTTGCACGCGCCCCCTTCGCCAAGATGGTCGCCTCGCCCGATAACCCATGGGCGGCGCTGGCCATGCATTCGATCTTCGGCGTCGCGTTACCGGAGGAAGCGGTCAAGGTCATCGCCATCGTGCTGGTCTCCTCGACCAAGCGGCGGACCTTCGCCAATCCGATGGATACCGTGGTCTACGGCGCCGCCGTCGGGCTTGGCTTCGCCGCCTACGAGAATCTCGCTTATCTCGTGCAGCATGCCGAGATGTGGCGCTCGCTGGCGGCCTTGCGCAGCGTGCTCACTGTGCCGTTCCATGGTGCACTCGGCATCATTGCCGGCGCTTACCTCACGATCGCGCGTGCCGGCACCGCACTGGGCGCGAACCGCCGCCATCGCGACTGGGCCCGTCTCTCCAGTCGGCTGTTGATGCTGGCAGGCCCGCTGGCGTTGCATTCGGCCTTCGACTTCCCGCTGCTCACCCTGCAACAGATGCCGGATCTCGATCCGACACTGCGGATGTGGCTGGGCGGCGCGAGCCTGCTGATCGGCTTCAGCTCGATCGCTTTCGCAATTCGCCTGGTCCGGCGCGTCGCTCGCCATCACGCGCCCCGGACCGACGTCGCACGGGAGCGGCTCAGCCAGTTGCGGCGGATGTGGGCACTGCTGCTCGCCGGCGGCGGCGTCGGCTTCCTCGGCCTGGCCTTCGTGCTGACCTCGATCCATCACTGGCTAGTCAACCCCGAGCGCAATCTGACATTGGCCTTGATCCCGATCGGGCTCACCTCCATCCTGCTCGGCCTTGCCCTTCTGATTGTCACAACGGCGATCTACATTCTTGGCCGCAACCGTATCCGGACCAGCGCGGAAGGCTTTTCCTCGGCACCCGGCGGCGGGTAAGCTCGCGGGATGGCGAGCGCACCGCGCGCATACTAGATTGAGCACACGCCCGTCGATCTTGGAGCCTGCCAATGACATCGCCCGACGAATTTTCACGATTGCAATCCGCGATGAGCGAGGCAGTCAAGGCGCATTGGAAAGCATTTCTGTTCGAGGGCATCCTGCTCGCCATCCTCGGTGTTGCCGCACTGGTCCTGCCGCCGCTCGCAAGCCTTGCGACCGCGATCTTCCTCGGCTGGATGTTCCTGATCAGCGGCATCGGCGGACTGATCGCAACCTATTGGGCGCGCCACGCACCGGGCTTCTGGTGGTCGCTGATCTCGGCGGCCCTCGCAACGCTGACGGGCATGCTCCTCCTGGCCCGCCCGATGCAGGCCGTGCTGACACTCACCATCGTGCTCGGCGCCTACTTCCTCGCCGAGGGCGTCACCACCATCATGTATGCGCTCGAGCACCGTCGCGAGCTCAGCGGCCGCTGGTCGTGGCTCCTGGTCTCTGGCCTGGTCGACATCGCGATCGCGTTCATGGTGATCACGGGATTGCCGAGCTCGGCGGAATGGGCCGTCGGCGTGCTCGTCGGTATCAATCTGCTGTTCGGCGGCGCCACCCTGATCGGCATGGCTCTGGCGGCGCGCAAAAGCAACAGTTGAGCTGCCTCGAAGTCCCTCGCGCCGAGTGGGGGGGTGACAAGGCGCCAACGGCGCGCTATATGGCCTTTCATGATCACCATCGCCACCAGCTACTTTTGGTACTTTAGCTACGACAGCTCGCTGGCGGCAGGAGGATCGCGCTCAATCTGAAATATTGAAGCAAACGTCCGAACAGCCGCCAGACCTGGCGGCTTTTTTATTGCCGGCAGGTTCTCGAAACAGACAGGAGCCCGCCGTGCTGAGCACGACCGACGATCTTCGTATCCGCGAACTGAAAGAGCTGAGCACGCCGGAGGATGTGATGCGGGAAGTCCCGCGCACCCTCACGGCCACCCGCGTGGTGATGGCAGCCCGTAACGCCATTCACGCCATTCTCAATGGCCAGGACGACCGGCTTCTGGTCGTGGTCGGCCCCTGCTCGGTGCATGATCCCATGGCTGCGCTCGACTACGCCGAGCGTCTTGCCAAACTGCGTGAGGACCTCGCCGATCAACTCGAGATCGTGATGCGGGTCTATTTCGAGAAGCCGCGCACCACGGTCGGCTGGAAGGGACTCATCAACGATCCCGATCTCGATGGCAGCTTCGACATCAACAAGGGCCTGCGGCTCGCGCGCAACGTGCTGTCGGCCATCAACAATCTCGGCCTGCCCGCCGGCACCGAATTCCTCGACATGACGACGCCGCAATACATTGCGGATCTCGTCTCCTGGGCCGCGATCGGCGCACGCACGACCGAGAGCCAGATTCACCGCGAGCTGGCTTCGGGCCTGTCCTGCCCGGTCGGCTTCAAGAACGGCACTGATGGTAATGTTCGTATTGCCGCGGACGCGGTGAAATCGGCCTCGCATCCGCATCATTTCATGGCCGTCACAAAACTCGGCCGCTCGGCGATCGCCTCGACCGCGGGCAACGAGGACTGTCACATCATCCTGCGCGGCGGAGCTAAGCCGAACTTCGACGCGGCGAGCGTCGCGGCGGCCTGCAACGAGCTGGCGAAATCCGGCGTCGCGCCGCTGGTGATGGTGGATGCGAGCCACGCCAATTCGAGCAAGAAGCCGGAGAACCAGCCGCTGGTCATGACCGACATCGCGGGCCAGATCTCCGGCGGCGAGAGCCGCATCATGGGGGTGATGATCGAGAGCAACCTGGTCGCCGGCCGCCAGGACGTCGTGGCGGGCAAGCCGCTTTTGTACGGCCAGAGCATCACCGACGGATGCATCGATTGGGCGACCACGGCAGGCGTACTCGATCAGCTCGCCGATGCGGTCGAAATCCGCCGCAACGCTGCGCGCGCCGGACGACACGAGCGCTCCGCATAGAACGCGGTGTAAGGCGGGCGGGGCGATGCTGTTCGCGCCCTGCCCGCCGCTGCGAATTATCGCTCTAGCAGCCGCGGCAGATGCTCTTGATCTTCTTGTCGAGCAGAGCGTCTTCCTTGTTCACTGGATTGTTTGGATCCAGAGTCTTCTCGCTCGGCACATCGCCCGCGCGCGGCTGGCGATGACCGACAGGGGCCTGCGGCAACGTTCCCGACGTGGCCCCGCCCGAGGGCGATCCCTTGGTGGCGGGTTGGGCAATCGCCATACCGCCGAGCAAGACCACGAGCGATGCTGCCATCATGATCTTCTTCATCTTCGATCCTCCATTCCTCAAGCCCGACGTCTCCTCCGCGACCACTCAGGTCTCGGGCGGATAGAAATGAACGTCGCCGCAATAGTCGATGATACGATAGCGCGTTTCCGTCACCGCATCACCCGCATCGGCTGCGGTATTTTGCGCCGCCGACACATAATTTGGCCCCACGGGCGATTTGCCGGCGCCCCCGGGGATATCGATCACGTATTCCGGCTGACACAGTCCTGACACCCGTCCGCGCAGCTCCCGCATCAAGTCCTGTCCACGCGCCAGCGTCGTTCGCAGATGCGCGGTGCCGGGCGCCAGATCGCCATGATGCAGGTAGTACGGCTTGATCCGGCACTCGACGAAGGCCCGCATCAAATCCGACAGAGCAGCGACGTTGTCGTTGACGCCGCTCAAAAGCACGGACTGGCTCACTATGGGAATGCCGGCATCGATCAGCCGCGCGCAGGCGGCGCGGGCCGACTCCGTCAGCTCGCGCGCATGGTTGGCATGCAGCGCAACCCAGGTGGTGGCGCCCTCGACTTTCAACGCAGCCACCATCTCGTCAGAGATGCGCAAGGGTTCAGCGACAGGCACGCGCGTGTGAAGACGGATGATCTTGACGTGATCGATCGCAGCGAGATCAGCCATGATCTCGCTCATCCGACGTGGCGACAGCATCAGGGGATCCCCCCCGGTCAGGATCACCTCCCAGATCTCGCTATGCGCACGGATATAGTCGACCGCCGCGCGATAGGCGCTGTCCGAGAGTGCGTTCTCCTTGCCCGGCCCCACCATCTCGCGGCGGAAGCAGAAACGGCAATAGACCGCGCAGACGTGAACGAGCTTGAACAGCACGCGATCGGGGTAACGATGCACGATCCCTGGAACCGGCGAATGTGGATGATCTCCGATCGGATCGGCGTCCTCGCCCGGTTGCATTTCCAGCTCCGCGGCCGTCGGAACGAACTGACGGGCGATAGGGTCGTCGGGATCAGAGGTGTCGATGAGTTCGACCAGCGCAGGTGTGATCGCAACCGCGTAGCGCGCAGCGACTCTCTCGAGCGAGGGCAGTAACGTCGCGGGCGCGAGGTCCGCGGCTACGAGCTCGGCCGGCTCACGCAATGTTCGTGCAAGATCGGCTTTCGTCATCTCTCACCCGCAGGCGGCGTCCACACCACCTGATCGATCCGTGTTGCGCCGCTTGCCAGCATCACCAGTCGGTCGAACCCGAGCGCGACGCCGCTCGCCTCCGGCATGGCGGCGACCGCGGCCAAAAAGTCCTCGTCCAGCGGATAGGTCTCGCCGTAACGGCGCTGCTTCTCCGTCATGGCCTCCATGAAGCGCTTGCGCTGCTCCTCGGCGTCGGTGAGTTCGCCAAAGCCGTTGGCGAGCTCGACTCCGCAGGCATAGACCTCAAACCGCTCGGCGACCCTGGGATCGCCAGCCTTCACCCGCGCCAGCGCCGCCTCGGGAGATGGGTATTCGAACAAAATGGTCAAACGCCCCTGCCCGAGATGCGGCTCGACATGCTCGACCAGGACCTTGCTGAAAATGTCCGACCAGGTGTCATCCTCGGCGATGCGGACTTTGCCGCCGGCCGCCTGGGCGAGCGCGGCACGGTTACCCTCGTTGCCCGAGATTGTCGACAGCAGGTCGATCCCGGCGAACCGGCCGAAAGCGCCCGCAACCGTCAGCAGTTCCGGTTCGGCGAAGGGGTCGGCGGTGCGGCCTCGGAACGAGAAAGTCCCGATGCCGGTTGCCTGCGCGGCCGTGGCGATGACGACCACCGTATCGGCCATGATGGCATCATAGGGGGTGTCGGCCCGGTACCACTCCAGCATCGTGAATTCGGGCAGATGCAGGTCGCCGCGCTCACGGTCGCGGAATACCCGGGCGAATTCGAAAATCCGCTCTTCCCCGGCTGCCAGCAGCTTCTTGCAGGCGAATTCCGGCGAGGTCCGCAAATACCGGCTGGCACGGCTGCCGTCTGGCCGCATGATCTCGGTCCGGGGCGCGTGCAGATGGGTCTCGTTGCCGGGAGAGACCTGGAGGACGGAGGTTTCGACCTCGACGAACCCCTGCTCGGCGAAAAAGCCCCTGATTGCCCCGGTGATGGCGCCCCTGGCCTGGAGGAAAGGCCGCCGGTCGAGGTGCCTCCCGGACGACCAGAACGGCGAGATTGGCTTGTCCCCAGCCATTAACCGACCGCCCCGCGAGCCAGCAAAGTGCTGGCATCCAACGGCAAAATCAGTATGTTGCGGCCCGAAACGGGCGCCGAGGTCTGATTTGAGGCCCCAAGTCCCCCATCGATTTGACCACGTCCTGGCCGGTGCCGGGCCAAGCAAGCAGGAAATATAGCTTTGAGAGTCATCGCAAGTTCTATTCGCAAAGGCAACGTGATCGAGCAAGACGGCAAGCTCTATGTCGTCGTGAGCGCCGAGAACATCCACCCCGGCAAGGGCACTCCGGTCAGCCAGATCGAAATGCGCCGAATCTCGGACGGGGTAAAGATCTCCGAACGCTACAAGACCACCGACCAGGTCGAAAAGGCCACGATCGAAGAGCGCAACTACACGTTCCTGTATGAAGACGGCGACGGCTTCCACTTCATGAACCCCGAGACCTACGATCAGGTCCAGGTTTCCAAGGACGTCGTCGGCGACGCGGCCGCCTATCTTCAGCCAGACATGACCGTCAAGCTGTCGTTGCACGACGTCAACGTCGTCTCGCTCGCGCTGCCGCAGCGCGTGACACTGGAAGTGGTCGAGACTGAGCCTGTGACCAAGGGTCAGACCGCCTCTTCCTCCTACAAGCCGGCCGTGCTCTCGAACGGCGTCCGCACCACCGTGCCGCCGCACATCTCCGTCGGCACCCGGATCGTGGTGATGACCGAAGACGGCTCCTACTCCGAGCGCGCCAAGGACTAAGCGAGAAATCAAAGCAGGTGCCGCCGGGGGGCGAGACAGTGGTTGGGAACAGGTTCCGCTTCGTCTCGCTGCTTCTGGCGTCGCTGTCGCTCTTGACCGTCACACCGCTGGCTGCGGACGAAATCCGCAGCCCGTCGCTCACGGCTCTGCGCGTCGATTGGCGCGCGGCGCTCGACCAGCTCCGTACCGAGATCAACAGTCGCCCTCAGGTCGCAGCCGATTTCACCTTCGTGCCGCGCCGTTCGGTGGCGCGCTTCGATCCCCGCGCGATGCCGGCACTGGTACAGCTCAACGCGGTTTCCTCCCAATTCTTCACCGGCATTACCCGCAGCCCGATTCCCGTATTGCTACCGTTCGATCCCGCCGCCTATCTCGAAGCGCAACGCAGCAGCGCTCCCGGCACGAAGCTCGCGGTGTCCCGCTACCAGGCCGATTTCGATCCCGTTGACATGTTCGACGCCGGCCCTGCCGGCTACAGCGCGACGTTTTCGCTCGAGCCTGGCGCCGGCGACGGCATGCCGACACGAACCTTTGCCAAACCGGTCGAAGTCCAGATCACGGGATCAGCGCTGGTCTACGACATTGCCGATCCCGCTGGCGGCAAGGGAGAGCCCGTCAAATCGCTTGCGACCACCTATCCCGACCTGCGCAAGTTCATCCGCGAAGGCTTTTTGCGCTACGCCTTCACGCGGTTCGGCGCCGCTTATGTCGTGTCGATCCAGTGCCTGGACAGCGTCGCAAAGCCGCGGCGACTTGCCTGCAAGGAGGCCTATCCCGTTGCCGAGCGCTTCCTGAAGGCGCTGCACGTGGCTGGCGGCCAGCGCATGCGGCCGCTCATGGACGTCTCCTCCGACTTGATCGATCGTCCTGCCGACCGGTCGACGGATTTCAGCTACAGGCCGAGCGGCGACATCATCCCGAACACCGGCTATCGCAAGCAGGGCGGCCACCCCGATGTGATGGCCTACGCCCAGATCCGCTTTCCCCTCGAGAAAGCGCCGGCCTTCGTGCATTCGCAATCCTACGCCAAGCGCGACAAGGCCGATGGGCCGACCGCCTATCCCTGGCGTGACAATTTCTGTGAGTCGCGCAGCTTCGAAGTGTGGCAGTGCGCCGGCGGCTATGGCCACCAGGGCGAGGACATCCGCGCCGCCAACTGCCCCTCCTCCGGAGACAATCACGAGCCCTGCGATCCCAGGCAGCGCAGCGTCGTTGCAGTACGCGACGCCGTCGTGATCCGCGCGCCCAGCGACCAGGCCGCGACGCTGGAGGTCAACAGCCGGACCGAGCACATCCGCTTCCGCTATATGCACATGAACCCGCACGCGTTGAACGACAGCGGCGTGCTCAATGGCCGCATCGTCAACGAAGGCGAAAAGATCGGCGTGGTCTCGAACTACCTCGATCATCCCGCCGGCACGTCGATGCATCTGCATTTCGACGTCCAGGTGTTCACCCGGGACGGCTGGATCTGGGTCAACCCCTATGCCACCCTGATCTCAGCCTATGAGCGTCTGATCCGGGCCCGTGGCCGCGAGATTGGCCCGGAGATCGCAAGCACCCCGCAGCCGGTCGCCCATGCGCTGCCTGAGGACGTGATCAAGCCCGACCTGCGCGAGGGATCGAGCAGCGAAGGCAATTGAGAACACAGTGCGATGGGTATCCCGGCTGATCGACGCAATATCCGGGATACCGTTGCCGACTATTCCAGGTAGGTCGTCAGCTGCGCGCCCTCATCGGCCACGAACACCGCGATCAATTCTGCGGGCTCCGTGGTGCTCGCGTTGGCCGAGACCAGATGTGTCGCACTTGGCGGCTCGAAAAAGGACTGACCGACACCAAACGTCTCGACGGGCCCGCCCCCCAGCTGAGAGCGGATCTCGCCTTTTGTGATGTAAGCAGTCACCGAGCCGGCATGCCGGTGCGGCCGCGAGAACCCGCCCGGGCCATAGAACACGCGCACGATGGTGACGCGCTTCCCCGGCACATTCGGCAGCGGGTAGGAAGCGATCGGCTCGACCTTGTCGAGCGGCGAGCTCTCCGCGGCCGTGGCACAGAGCGGCGCGAGTGCGCCTGTGACGGTGTCCATCGTCACAGGCAGCGCCTTGCCGATCGCGATCGCGCAGGCCAGCCCGCCGACGACGGCAAGCGCGACGGAGCGCAACGGCATTGGGCGCAGCGGCGTAGCCAAATTCGTGGCGGTCATCACAACCTCCCCTTGTTTAGATCAGGACGCCACGGGCGGTCGCTTCGCCGGCGTCCATTGGAAGGCTGCGCCAAACCGGTTCCAAACGTTGATCGAGGCAATTGCTGACGTCAGGTACATCAGCTCGGTCTCGGAGAACTCGCGCTGTACTTCCGCATACACCTCATCGCCGAAACCGTCAGGGAGCAGCGTCAGAGCCTCGGCCCAAGCCAGCGCCGCGCGCTCCCGCGCCGAGTAAATCGGCGCCTCGCGCCACACTGCCACAAGATGGAGCTTGTCGACCGGAACCCCGAGCCGCTCGGAGAGCAGGACGTGGTGCTGCACGCAAAAGGCGCAGCCATTGATCTGGGAGGCGCGCAGCTTCACAAGCTCGAGGAGCTGCTTGTCGAGACCGGCTTTGGCCGCGACCTGCCCCAGCGCCAGCACCAGATCATACGCATCCGGCGCGATCCTCTTGAAATCTTCGTATTCGCTGCGGGCATGTGACATTGCCGTTCACCTCGTGCTATTATAAGACTGCTTATATCTTATAAGAGCTCTTATATGACACGCAAGCCCGCCAGCATCACAAGATCGCAACCGCAGCGGAAAACGCCTGGCCCTGCAAACGACGGCCCGGTGCATGTTCCCGCCCCCGGCGAAGGCAAGCGCGGCGAGCAGGGTTATCTCGGCTATCTTTTGCGCCAGGCCCATGCCGCGGTTCGGCTGAAGATGGAACGCGCACTGGCCGATCTCGGCGTCACCTCGCCGCAATTTGCCGTGCTGACCATGCTGAATGCTTATCCTGGACTATCGGGTGCCGACGTCGCCCGGCTCACCTTCCTGACCCCGCAGACCGTCGGGGTGATCATCCGCAATCTTGCGCGCGACGGTGCGATCCTGATGACGCCCCATCCTGTCCACGGTCGCATTCAGCAATGGACGCTGACACCGCGCGGCGCGGCGCTGCTGAAAACCTGCCGGGAACGCGTGATCGCATTGGAGAAGCGTCTGGCCAGCGGCCTCGATGCCAAAGCGGAGGCAAGCATTCGCCGCTGGCTTGCCAATGTTGCGACGGAGTTACAGGAAGACTAGGCGAGCCCCGTCCTCCCTACCCCTCCTTCAAGACGTTCTTGACTTCGCCATCGGGCCAGCTTTCGCCGGCGGCGATCACGCGGACGCGGCTGCTGTCCATAGCATTGATCAGCACATGCGAACTCACCCGGTCGCCGCTCGACTCCAGGTACAAATCCGTTTCAGGCTTCCAGCTTAGGGTTGCTGCGAGATCGCCAGGGAAAATCCGCCAGCACGATCCGTCGTCGAGTTCGACGACATGGCTTTCCGCATGCGTGCGTATCTTCATTCAACCCCGAAGTCTTACCGAAGAAGGCGGGCCCCGGCATGCATGGCCGGGACCCTGCTCATTCAGTCGTTGTCGTGATGAATCACGGTCTTGCTGCGGTTACCGAACTCATCTTCCTTCTTGATCACAGTGGTGCGGTCGGCGGGCTGGCGCTCCTTGATGACAGTGGTCCGGTCGCGATCCCGGTCACGATACTCGTGGGACTCTCCGACCGTGACGCCGGCGCCGACCGGACCGACATGGACACCAACTTCGTCGGCCAACGCCGGCGCGGCGATAGCTGTGATCATGGCAGCGGCAAACAGATATTTCCTCATCTCGTTCTCCTCCAATCTCGTGCGAAGGGAATGCAGCAGTGCGACACTTTGTTCCGGGGGAACAGCTGTTCCGCGCGTTCCAGGAACCGGCTCCCAAGCGCCGTGTTTCCCGCTAGAATGGCTGCATGAGACACGTTGATTCCTCGACCCGTCGCACCCGCCGTGCCCTGCTTCAATCCGCGCTCGGTGCAGCCGCGCTGCTGACCCTCCCGACACGCGTCCTCGCCTCGCCTCCCGGCTTCGACGAATGGCGCGAGGGTTTTCGCGCACGCGCGATGGCCAAGGGCATTTCAGCTGCGACCTGGCAGCGCGCGATGGCGCGGGTCGAACCTGACATGAGCGTGTTCAAGCAGATGCGCAACCAGCCCGAATTCCACGAGCAGGTCTGGCAGTACATCAATCGCCGCGTCTCGGACTGGCGCATCATCAACGGCAAGATCGCGCTGAAGAACAACGAGGCATTGTTCGCACGCATCGAGCGCGATTTCGGCGTCGAGCGCGGCACGCTGCTGGCGTTATGGGGCGTGGAGTCGGCCTACGGCGATCCTCTCGTGCAGCAGAACCACATGACGCCGGTATTTCCTTCGCTGGCCGCCCTCGCCTGGAACGAGCCGCGCCGCAAGGCCTATTGGGAAGCCGAGCTGATCAACGCGTTGCGCATTGTCGACAAGGGCTGGAGCACGCCCGAGGAGATGCGCGGCTCCTGGGCCGGCGCGATGGGACATTCGCAATGGATGCCGGAGGTCTGGCTCAATGTCGGCATCGACTACGACGGCGACGGCAAGGTCTCGCCGTTCGGCAAGCCCGACGACGCGCTCGGCTCCACCGCAAAATATCTCGTCAACCGCGGCAAATGGCATCGCGGCGAGCATTGGGGCTACGAGGTGCGCGCGCCAAGCGAGATGAGCGGCAGCCGAACCTATGCGGCGTGGCAAGCGGCTGGTGTCACCCGCGCCGACGGCCAGCCCTTTCCGCAGCCGAACGCATCCGCACAGATGTGGACGCCGGTCGCAGGTGGGCCGACGTTGCTGCTGGGCCCGAATTTCTACTCGGTGAAGAGCTACAATCCCTCGATGAATTATGCGCTCGCGATCTGCCATCTCGGCGATCGCTGCCGGGGCGCGCCGCCTTTCATCCAGCCGTTCCCCGGCTCCGAGCGCGTGCTGACGCTCGCCGAGGTCCAGGAGATGCAGACGCGGCTGACCAAGGCCGGGTTCGACACCGGCGGCACCGACGGCCGCGTCGGCAACGACACGATGAAAGCGATCAAGGATTTTCAGCTGCGGGCCGGGATCACGCCCGCCGACGGCTATGGCGGGCTAAAGGTGCTGGCCAAGCTGCGTCAGGGATCTTGAGCGGCTTCAGTGCCGATACTGCGGCTCGTCCGCGTCGAGCTGGCGGCGGATCGCGGCGAGATGCAGCCGCGCGGATTCGGAATCGCCCTCGCGCATCTGCTTGTAGGTTGCGGCGGCAATGGCAGGGTCGACCGGCAGCACTTTCCGTCCCGTCGACATCGCCAGCACCTGCACTTCGGCGGCGCGTTCGAGATAATAGAGATCGTCCCAGGCTTCCGCGATCGTCGGCGCCAGCACCATGACGCCGTGATGCTTCATGAAGACGATGTCGGCATCGCCCACGGCGGAAGCAATCCGCGCGCCTTCGCTGGCATCGAGCGCGAGACCGTTGTAATCGCGGTCGACTGCGGTGCGGCCGTAGAATTTCAATGCGGTCTGGCCGGCCCAGATCAAGGGATCGCCCTCGGTCATCGATAACGCCGTCGCGTAGGGCATGTGGGTGTGAAAGGCGACCTTCGCGCGCGGCAGGCGCTTGTGCATCTCGGCATGGATGTAAAAGGCGGTCGCTTCGGGCACGCCCTCGCCATCGAGCACGTTGCCATGGAAGTCGCAGATCAGGAGCTTCGACGCCGTCAACTCGCGGAAGGCGTAGCCGTAAGGGTTGACGAGAAAAAGATCGTCATGACCTGGCACCACCGCCGAGAAGTGGTTGCAGATGCCCTCCTCAAAACCGTTGCGCGCGGCCATACGGAAACAGGCGGCGAGATCCTCGCGCGCGGTGCGGATCGCTTCCGTGGCGAGGTCCGGCCGGTTCGAGCGGAATGGCGCGGCTGCCGAGGAAGAATGAAGACTGTGCGCCATGGCGAAGGACACCTTTGTCGGTCGGAGATTACCGACGTTGTACAGGGGCTGCGCCTGCGCGTCAGCCCCTGCGGCTGCCACCCTGCCTTGCGCAGCTCACGCGCGCCGCGGCACGCCGCCGGCGTTCATGCCGCCATCGATGACGAGCTCGCTGCCGGTCACATAGCGAGAGGCATCGGAGGCCAGATACAGCACGCCGGAGGCAATCTCCGCCGCCTGCCCGGCGCGGCCGAGTGGGGTTGCAATCCTGGCCCGCTCCTCGGGATCGATCGGAGCGTTCTGACCTGCGCCGGCGGCGCCCGTGGGGATCTTGCCCCAGATCGGCGTATCGATGATGCCGGGATGGACCGAATTGACGCGGATACCGTCGCCGACAGCTGCGCACTCCATCGCGATCGATTTGGCGAACAGCCGGACGCCACCCTTGGTGGCCGAGTAGGCCGACAGGCCGGGCGCGCCGCGCAGCCCCGCGAGCGAGGACATCATGACGATCGAACCGCCGCCATGCTTGCGCATCAAAGGCAGGCAATGTTTCACCGAGAGAAACACGCCATCCAGATTGATCGCATTCTGCTTGCGCCAGTCGGAGAGCGCCATCTCGGTGATCGAGGGCACCGCAATGCCGATGCCGGCATTGGAGACCATGATGTCGAGCCGGCCGTAGCGCTTGCCGATCTCGGCAACGATCTCGATCCAGCGCTCCTCGCTGGTGACGTCCTGCTCCAGGAAGACCGCGTTGCCGCCGGCTTTTGTGACGCGCGCGGCGAGTTCGGGCCCGCGCAATTCGTCGATGTCGGTGATGACGACGGTCGCGCCTTCGCGCGCGAACAACTCGACGATAGCCTCGCCGATGCCAGAGGCGCCGCCCGTAACCAGCGCGATCTTGCCTTCAACCTGCCCTGCCATGTTCACTCCCTTTCTTTTTTCTTGTTTCAGCTGTTCCAGGTCGTCATCTAATCACGGATGGCCCTTGGTCCGGAAGCGCGACGTCGATGACGCGAAACTGCACGCGCTCGGCACCCTGATAGCGATCGACCGACAGGGAGCCCGCGACATGCAGTTGCTGCCCGCGATTGGCGAGCAATGCATTGCCGAGCTTTTGCCCGACCGAACGGAACGCGATGCCATTGACGATGGCGCCGTCGCCAGACTTGAAGCGAAGGCGCAAATGCGCCTGCCCGACCTCGTCGGCGAAGACCAGTTGATGCGCCGGCAGCGCCAGCACCGGCTCGGGATTACCGCTGCCGAAGGGACCGGCGCGATTGAGCGTGGCCGCAAGCTCCGTCGTGACCGCACGCGCCGAAACTGCACCGTCGATGTAGAGCTCGTTGACATGGCGTGCCTCGGCGACATCCTGCGCCAGGGCGTTCTCGAGATAGGCGCGAAATTCTGCGAGCTTCTCTTTCCGCAGCGTCACGCCCGCGGCCATCGCGTGTCCGCCGCCCTTGAGCAGAATCCCGTCGGCGACCGCTTGCCGAACCACCCTGCCGAGATCGACGCCGGCGATGGAGCGGCCCGATCCGGTGCCGATGCCGCCGGGCTCCAGCGCAATCGCAAAAGCCGGCCGTGAGAACTTCTCTTTTAGCCGCGAGGCGACGAGGCCGACCACGCCGGGATGCCAGCCTTCGGACGCGGTGACGATGACACTGAGCTTGTCCTCTAGCCCGATCGAAGCCAGTGCCTCGGCTTCGGCCTGCGCTTCGGCCGCCTGCTCGATCACGCGGCGTTCGCTGTTGAGGCGGTCGAGCTCAGCCGCGATGCGGGCAGCCTCGACGCTGTCGCCTTCCAGCAGCAGCCGCACGCCGAGATCGGCCCGGCCGATACGGCCGCCGGCATTGACGCGTGGCCCCAGCATGAAGCCAAGATGCCAGGCCTCCGGCGGTCCGTTCAATCGCGCCACATCCATCAGCGCGGTGTGGCCGACATGGTCGCGCCGCCGCATCGCGATCAGCCCTTTGGCGACGAAAGCGCGGTTCAGGCCGATCAGAGGCGCGACATCCGCGACGGTGCCGAGGGCGACGTGATGGAGCATGCCGAGCAAATCGGGCTCGGGCATTTCCGCGGTCCAGAAGCCGCGCTGGCGCAGCTCTCTGTTGACCGCGACCAGCGTTACCAGCACGAGACCGACGGCGGCGAGATGACCGAGTCCGGAGAGATCGTCGAGCCGGTTCGGATTGACCAGTGCGTCCACCTCCGGCAGGTCGGTACCGGCCTGGTGATGGTCGATCACAACCACGGACATGCCGAGACGCTTGGCCTCGGCCAGCGGCTCGATGCTGGTGGTGCCGCAATCGACCGTGACGAGCAGCGTGGCGCCCTTGGCCGCCAGCCCGCGCACGGCTTCGACGTTGGGGCCGTAGCCCTCGAAAATGCGATCGGGAATGTGGATCAGCGGATCGAGTCCGCAATGGCGCAGGTGCCAGGCGAGCAGCGCCGCCGAGGTGGCGCCGTCGACGTCGTAGTCGCCGAAGATCGCGACCTTCTCGCCCTTGGCGGCCGCATCGGCGATGCGCTTTGCGGCGGTCTCCATCTCCGTGACCGTGAACGGATCCGGCATCAGCTTGCGGATCGTCGGATCGAGGAAATCAGGCACGGCATCGATGTCGACCCCGCGGCCGGCCAGCACCCGCGCCAGCAATTCGGGTAATTGGTGACGCTGCACGATGGCGAGCGCCGTGGCGGCGCCGCGCCCGTCCAGCCGGTCGCGCCAGAGCTTGTCGGTCAGCGAGCGCGCCACGCCCAGGAAAGCCTGGGGCATTTCGACGGGCAAGGCGGTGGCGGGTGGCGTCATGATTCGAGGGTTCAAGTGATCCGGGGCGTGCCGGCGGCGCGATGGCCGCATCCCGCGGGATTCGGCGGGAATCCTCGGCCATTTGCAATGTCACTGGCCCAGAAAGCGGTGGATTGCCGAAATGCCGAGCGAATTGACTACCATTTGAGCAGCTGGGCGGACAGCAAATTAAGTGGGCGTTAGCCGGAATCTTCGAAAACGAGTCGTATTCGATCTGTAAGCCCTTGTTCCCAGTTCATTGCAGATCAGACCTCATTGCCAAGGGAAGTCCCCGATGTCTGCTGCGCTGGGTCTGAAAACCAAACCTGTTACCACCGAACCGGCGGACGATGATTCCGACGTTTCCGCGCTGATCAACCGCCTGACCGCGGAGGTCAACCAGATCGCGGTCGACAAGACGAAATCGATCCAGCAGATCACCAACCAGATGAAGATGCTGGCGCTGAACGCGCTGATCGAGAGCTCGCGGGCCGGCGCACAAGGCGCGGGCTTCGCCGTGGTGGCGCAGGAGGTGCGCGGCGTCGGCCAGCAGGTCGAGACCATCGCGCGGGAGCTCGAGACCCAGCTGACGAAACGCACCGGCGATCTCGTCGCCTCGATCGAGCGGATGAGCCAACGCTCGCGCGGCGAGCGCATGATGGACCTGTCCCTGAACGCCGTCGAGTTGATCGACCGCAATCTCTATGAGCGCACCTGCGACGTGCGCTGGTGGGCGACGGATTCCGCAGTGGTCGATTGCGCGGCCTCGCCGGTGCCGGCGGCTGTCAGCTATGCCTCGCAGCGGCTCGGCGTCATCCTCGGCGCCTACACGGTCTATCTCGACCTCTGGCTCTGCGACCTCGACGGCAACGTCATCGCCAACGGCCGCGCGGATCGTTTTCGGGTCGTCGGCCAGAACGTCGCCCAAACCAAATGGTTTCGCGAGGCGAAGAGCTTGCGTTCCGGCGACGACTATGTCGCCGGCGACGTTGAGAACCAGCCGCTGCTCGGCAACGCGCAGGTCGCGACCTACTGCGCCAGCGTCCGTGCGGGCGGCGAGGCCCACGGCGCCCCGATCGGCGTGCTCGCCATCCATTTCGACTGGGAGCCGCAGGCGCGCGCCATCGTGCAAGGCGTCCGCGTCGGCGACAATGACAAAGCCCGCGTGCTCCTGGTCGACTCGAATTTTCGCGTGATCGCTGCCTCCGACGGCCAGGGCATTTTGAGCGAGCGCATCGCGCTGTCGCTGAACGGCCAGCGCTCCGGCTTCTACCACGACAGGTCAGGCACGATGATCGCCTTCCATGCAACGCCGGGCTACGAGACCTATCGCGGGCTCGGCTGGTACGGCGTGATCGTTTGCGGGGCGTGAGCCCGCGCCGGCCGCGCTTTACGAAAACAACCCCATGCACAGTAGCCGGACCGTTGCGGCGACAAGCTTTTTCGAGCGCCGTCGTTGAACACGTCGGCACAAGGCGCAGCAAGCCTTAGCTGATGGCGACGACCTGATGCGACAAGATCCCGCCGGCGGGACGTTTGACACGTCGGGCAAAACACTGGCAAACTAGCATCATCGCGCCATGTGTGAGAGCAACGTCGGTGCACCGCCGAGAGAGCCTGCACCGACGGCGCCTCGGGCGCGAATGATCCCTCGCCGCTCCCTTGAAACCAAGCCTGTGCAAGCCGATGATTTTCCGGAGTCGCCCCGTCGTCTCTAAGGAATGGGCGAGCGGTCATACGACCGAATACGAGCTTGTGAGCGTGACGAAAAATGGCGAGCCCAAGCGTGCGGTCTTTTGCTCAGCCGGCGACGGCTTGGCTGACCAGCCGGTCTGCCCAAGATGGGCGAAATAGGAGATCTACTTACGGCAATCTCTGAGGGGACGTCGTGTCGGCGCCGCAATATTCCCGTCGCAAGGCTGTGTCATCGCTGGCTGCTACGAGCATAGAAGCCGACGTGCTCGGCATGGTGCTTCACGGTGCGGTCAACAAGTCAGCGTCTGACTATCTGCGCGAGAAAGTATGGGAACCGATCGGCGCGGAAGCGGATGCCAACTGGCTGGTAGACGCAGAGGGATTCGAACTGGGGCACTTTGGCTTCAACGCCGTTCTGCGCGACTACGCCCGGCTAGGACGCTTGCTGGCGCATGATGGCGCATGGGATGGCAAGCAGATCGTACCGACGCAATGGATGATCGATGCGACCACCGTTCGCGCTTCGGATGACTATCTGCGACCCAGCGTGGCGACGAACAGATTTGGCTACGGTTACCTCGTGTGGCTGTTTCCCGGTGAGAGGCGGCAGTTCGCGTTGTTGGGATTCAAGGGCCAGTATATTTGCGTTGATCCGACCTCTAAAGTCGTCATGGTGCACACTGCAATTGAGGACCCGGTCCATCGAGGCGAACCATGGGCTCTGTGGTCGGCACTGGTCGATCAGCTGGGCTGATAATAGCTCAGGACAAGCTCGACATCGACCGCTTCGGGTGAACCTCTGTCGTGGGAGCACCGCCCGACAACGGCCGGTCGTGCCTCCGACTGCCGGCGATGACCTGGCGGTCCTGTCTGCGTCGCGATATCTGACGGACGTGCGAAAAGCAGAAAACTCCCGGATCGTGAGATCCGGGAGTTCCGACGCTTCGTCTTGTTCAGTGCGGAAGGCCCGATTCACTTCGACGCCTAGCGCTCCCGCCTCGTGACGTGACCCTAGGCCGGAGAGCAGTTCGAGTAAGAGCCGCCTCCGGACTTGCCCACCGAACCATCCGGATGAGCAATCGTGCTTGGAGGAAGCTGCGAGGTGCCACCGCAGAAGAGGACGCCGTAGAACGCGCTCATCGCGGCGGCGACGCCAGGATTATCGATGTTCTTCATACCACCGCAAACAGCCGCAAGTTCATCGTGACTTAGCTTCTTCATCGTTCAACTCCTTGGTCGAAGATATGCCCGGACCTGACTTCGATTCACCGATATGTCCGCCTAGCTTCCGATGTGGCCGGCCGCATATCCTGCATGAGTCATGAGTACTTATCCTTGGCTAGGGAACGGGTGTTCCGGCTAGGACCGGATGAGCGCTATCTTGCGTTCCGAAAACGCGTTCATCTGTGTTTCATGTCACGGATGCCGAGCATGCCTTTGATGACCTGGTGATCTCAATCCGTGTTCCACCTCGGTCGGCAGCGGCCACATCAGTCGGGAAGTCGCCATCGTCTGACAGCCGGCATTCGAGCAAATGTCGCGGACGGTCGCGAAGGGCCAACAAGAGACCTCACTATGAGAATCCGTCGGCCGGAATCAAGGAAAATACTTCAATATGCGTTCTGCCCAGCTCCGTTCATGCGTATCATGCTGCGATCAGGTCGAGCTCGCAGCGCGTGGGGATCCAATGCATATTCGCCAGATTGTTTTCGCCGTCGTGCTGCTCGGCGCTTTGGTTCGGTTCGGGCCCGCCACGGCTGAAGATGGCTTTCCAGCAGCGGAGTGGCAGCGCGTCAGCCCTGCGGAATTGGGCTGGTCAGGGACCGAATTGGCCCAGGCGCGATCTTTTTCGGATCAGATTCGCTCGAGCGCGGTCGTGATCGTTCAGCACGGAAAGGTGGTGGCCGAGTGGGGCAATACGACGAAGCCAATGGAAGTCGCTTCAATCCGCAAGAGCCTGCTCGGCGCGCTGATCGGCATCGCCGTGTCGGATCACCTGATCGACCTCGACAGCACGCTTGGCAAACTCGGCATCGACGATAATCCGCCAGGCCTGACCGAGATCGAGAAGGGCGCGACGGTGCGCGAACTGCTCGAAGCTCGTTCCGGGGTCTACCACGCGGCGCTCTATGAGACGCCGGGCAATGCCAAGATGCGACCGCCGCGCGGCAGCCACCTGCCCGGCAGCTTCTGGTACTACAACAACTGGGACTTCAACGCGCTCGGCACGATCTACGAGCACGCAACCGGCACCGGCATCTTCCAGGCGCTCGACCAGAAGATCGCAAAGCCAATCGGCATGCAGGACTACCGGCCACAGGACGGCAGCTACATCCGCGGCGAAGCGTCTATCCACCCCGCCTATGAGATCCGCATGAGCGCACGGGACCTGGCGCGCTTTGCGCTTCTCTATCTGCACAAAGGCAATTGGGCCGGACACCAGATCGTGCCGCAGGAATGGGTAGAAGAGAGCACGCGCAGCCATTCGAAAGCGTCCCCCCTGCCGGGCTATGGCTATCTCTGGTGGATCGGTTTTCTGGGCGGTGCCGTTGCGCCTACGGTCGCTTTGCCGGAGGGCAGCTTTTTGGCCCAAGGTGCCGGCGGCCAGTACGCCTTGGTCGTGCCCGCGCTCGACCTCATCGTGGTCCATCGCGTCGACCGCGACACGCCCTTCACCGAACCTTCTTTTCGGAGTATCGGCAGGCTGTTCTGGCTGATCCTGAAGGCCGAGGGTTATGATCCGGGACCCGATGCCTCGCTCACCGCGGCGACCGGCGAACGACCGACAGGCGAGACCCTGGCCGCAAAATTCCGGGGCAAGACGATCAGCTTCGGTCCCAAGCTCAGGAATGGTCCGCTCACAATGCAGTTCGAGCCCGACGGCCGGATGACTTATCCGCACTGGGACGAGGCCTTCGGACCTGCCGCCGGGACATGGACGGCCGCGGACGATAAGCTCTGTATCCTGAACCCGGATGCCAGACGTCGCTGCTACCTTCCAGTGCTGAACGGTGAACGGGTCGAGTTGTTCGATCAGCTTGGAGTCATGCAAATCGACGGGGTGGCGCTGCGTCAGTGATCTGCATGCAGGGGTCGGCTCGCGATGCGTTCCACAAGGACATCGCGGGGCAGCGCAAGTTGCTGGAAAAGCTGCGCCGCGAGATGAACTCGTTGCGACCTAACTTGGCTTAATGCGGCCCGTCTAACATTTGTTGTAGTCTTCGCTACCCGCGGGAGCGACTACGATGAGTAATTCAGACGAGACGCTGAAGCCCGCTCCTCGGTGCGAGGATTGCCAAACCGCGATGCGCTTTCGGGCAAGCCTGTTCGATCCTCGCAAAAACGGTCACGTCAGGATCTACGACTGCCCGACCTGCAAGCGGCTGTACTGGAAAGAGTAGGGCCGCCTCACTTGGCGGCCTCAGACCGCTGACAAACCCCGTCGATTTTTCGGCGGGTTTTTTGTTTGGAGAAGGCTTGAGGCCGGTTTAGGCCGGAGCATGCCGAGGGGTGAGAGCGAGGGCGATTTTTTTGATGTTCTGGGCGGCGGCGGCGAGCAAGCATTGGCCGGTGACGGCAAGCAGGCCCCGGAAGCGGGCGTAGCGGTGACCGTGAAGCTGCTTGGCGTCGGCGAAGGAACGCTCGACGGTCTCTTTGCGGCGTTTGTAGATGCGTTTACCCCAGGGGGTGAGCCGATGGGCATCGGTGCGTTCGCGCGCGTCGGCCCAGACATGGCGGATGATCAGACGGGTGGCATTGCTGCTCGATGTGCAGGAGGCCAGCAACGGACAAGCCCGGCAGATCGCCGGCTCGCTCTTGTAGTGGCGGTAGCCTGTGCGGTCGGTTGTGGCATAGGCCAGCAGTTGACCTTTCGGGCAGCGGTAGCCGTCCACAGCCGCGTCGTAGTGGAATTGGCTGCTCGCCATCATGCCTGAGCGCGGCGGGGTTGGGCGGCGATAGCCGGTGACCCCGAGAATGCCGCGTTGCTCCAGGCCCTGAGCGATGCCTGAGGTAGCGTAGCCAGCATCGAGCCCGACGGCGCCGACGTCAAAGTCAAAGCGCTCTCGCTGGCGGTCAAGCCTGCCCAGATAGACGATCGAGTCGTGCACATTGGCAGGCGTGGCATAGGTATCTGTGATGATGCCGAGCCGGCCGTCGACGGTGCGATGGTCGAGATAGAAGAAGCCCTTCGGCTTGCCCTCGCGCACCATGTAGCCGGCATCCGGATCAGTTCGGGAGACCTTGGTCTCTTTCTCGACTGGCTGGCGCGCCTTCTCTTGCAGGGGCTTTTTGCCGTGGGCTAGCCGATCTTCCTCGATCGCCGCGTCGAGCGCATCCCAGTAATCGGCGCGCGATTTGGCAACCACCGCTGTATCGTAGCGGTTCTTGTTGGCGTTGGCCTTGAGGTGGGTCGAGTCGGTATACAGCACTGTGCCATCGACCAGCCCCTTGGTGATCGCCTGCTCCACGACGGCATCAAAGATGTCCTGCGCAACGGCCGTGTCGTTGTAGCGCCGCCGCCGGTTCTGGCTCAGCGTTGAGGCGTCGAACACCGGATCGGTCAGCTTCAGCCCCAAAAACCAGCGGTAGGCGACGTTGACCTCGATCTCTCGTACGAGCTGCCGTTCGGAGCGAATGCCGAACAGGTAACCAATGAACAGCGCCTTGAACATCAAGGTCGGATCCAGCGGTGGGCGGCCATTGTCCGGGCAATAAAGCCCTGCAACCCGATCGTGGATAAAGGAAAAATCGATCACCGCATCGATCTTGCGAAGCAGGTGATCCTTCAGAACCAGACCGTCGAGACTGACCATCTCCAGCTCGGTCTGTTGCGGCGAGGGTTTGCGAAGCATCCCTCAATGAATCAAAAGTCCCCGCCAATGGCGAGGACTTTGTCAGCGGTCTGGGGCCGCCTCACTTGGCGGCCTCTTCTTTGGATTTGCAATGGCGGAAGAGCATTCACGCACGACTACCCTAGCATGGTACGCCAGAGTGAAAAAACCGAGGGCGTGACGATTTGGCACTCGGAGTCCGTTGACTGCCAACCGTAAAGATAGAAATGTATTTACATCATCGCCCTGCCCGTGGCTTCTTTCGGTGACAGAGAGACCGTTGTGCTCCCGCCTCCTTAACGCGCGGAGCAACGCCGATGCCGATTTCATGTTTGATCGCGAACATCGACCTCACCCACGAACAGCAACACGTTCTCGAACTGGCCTTTCGCCAGGCCTTGCGCAAGCTCGACCTGGTCGACCGGAACGATCCGATCTGTGAACTTGTGGCGAAGAAGATGGTCGACATTCACAGTCGCGGCGTCACCAACGCCATTGCGTTGGCCGAGCTTACAATCAGGGAAATCGGCCTGCCGAAGCAGTGACTGCGAACGAAATCGGCTCTGCTACGCTGGCAATTGCGTCGAGACGCTTACGACAACAGCGCGGCCAAGCTCTCAAGCTCTTCAATCGGGAATGGCTTTCGCAGAACGGGATGATCTTTGAACGCCGCCGGTATTCCGTCCGCACCGTATCCGCTGGCGAACACAAACGGAATACGCCTGCTTTGCAGTGCCTCGGCGATAATTTCAGAGCTGTCCTCGCCAAGCTTCACGTCCAGGATGGCCGCTTCGATGCCGGATGCAGACGCAAGCATCAGACCAGTTGCGAGATCGCTGGCCTCACCCGCCACGGAATGACCGAGCTCCACCAGCATATCGGCAACCATCATGCGGATAAGGGGCTCGTCTTCAACCAAGAGCACCGAAGCCATGGCACTGGTCCACAACCGAGATCCTGTTCAGGACGGGCGGTGCGACGCCTCCCCCAAGGGTCATTTCGACTGAGCTCGTTCCGCCAGCGGAACTTAAGAGCACCTCAGATGTTCCCTTGTCAGGGTATGACCCCACGTACGGGCGGGACTCAGCGTGGGAGGACTTCGCATGCGTCGGCGTGTTAAGCACACCAAGAGTTTCAGGGAACGCCTACTGGACGAGGCGGCGCGATACCGCGAGGCCGCCGAACGCCTGGAACCGGGCACCGAGCGGGAACTCCTGATGAGGCGGGTTTACCAAGCCGAGAAAGCAGCGCAGATCAGCGATTGGCTTGCCAAGCCAAACGCTCCCCCGCCTCGCTCGGCGGTCTTCTGAAGATCACCTAACTCTGCTTGGCACTGATTTCGATCCGATAGATCGGCTTGCGGGAAGCATCAGTCACTTCCAGGCTCCATTCCTGACCTGGGCGGAACCGGCCGTCTATGTCCTTGAATAGTTCGCCAGCATAAGAGGTGGCCTCGCGCCAGGCAGCCTCGTCGTCGGGCAACTCCTCGCCTTCGCAATCGAAGCTGGGCTGCACATTGCGGACATTGAAGAAGTACCTCGGCATGCGTCTACAACGTGAACACCGCAACCGGGTTTCGACGAGAGGGATTGAACTGGCGTTTCCATTCTGATCGCCCAGGGACCTTCAACATAACACTGTCGTTTGAATCGGCTGGCTTGGCGCCGAGCTGGCTCGCGGCCCCGGCCCATCGAGCGCCTTTGCTTGCGGCTCACGTCGGCTGCTTTCCGGCGAGACCCTGAGCAGGCTCGCCGATGTCCCGTTGCGGCGCGTGCGAGACCATGGGTGGCGTTGGCGGCTTCATCGGAGTCTCGATCGCCTTGCGTGCGAAGTTCCGCGCACGATGCTCGATGGTGAGCTGGCCCGCCACCAGCATGATGCCGGCGCAGAACAGCGCAAGGCTGACCGTCACGAGGTCACGATAGTCATCCATTGATGTTGCCCACCCAAACCGTCGGAACAGAAAACGTCGCCTTTCCCGCTCTGTTCCACGACATCTGTTGCGATGAATAGCTCAGCCGCCCGCGTTCTCGCCTGAGCCTCAACTTGTGCCCTCGACGAAGACGACCGGCGTGCCCTTCGAGACGCTCGCGGCCACGCGCTGCGCATCCCAATTCGTCAGTCGCACGCAGCCGTGCGATTGGCCCTTGGAGATATTTTGCGGGGACGGTGTGCCGTGGATGCCGTAGCCGTCGGCGGAGAGGTTGATCCACACCGTCCCGACGGGATTGTTCGGGCCGGGCATGATCTTGAAGGGTTTGCGGGCATGAACGCCCTTGAAATGATAGGCGGGATTGTAGCGGTAGGTCGGGTTTTGATCGATCTCGGTGACCTTCAGCGTGCCCGATGGCGACGGCTTCTCCTCGCTGCCGACGCTCGCCGGATAGAAGCCGATCAGCGCGTTCGACTTGTCGAACAGCTTGACGGTCTGCCTGACCTTGTCGACCTCGACCCGTTCGCCCTTGACGGGAGCGGTGCCGCCGTCGCTGGTATCGACCACGGCAATGGTCTCACCGGCGCGATCGAAATGGCGCCCCGGATTGAGCGCTGCCAGCAGCTGCTCGCTCATGTGAAACTTCTCGGCCAATGCCTCGCGCGGGCTGGTGTAGCCGAGTTTCGGAATGTCCTTCATGTCCTCCATCTTGGCCGGAAGCTTGCGCAGGAACGGACCTGCGACGTCCTTGTCGGTGATGGTGTAGGTGGTCGTCGGCGGCCGATCGTCCGTCTGCAGCGCCTTCCAGAGATCATCGGTGACCTCGTCGGAAGCCGCCAATTGCCGCGCTTCCGCAAAAGCGCGTAGCGCTTTCCTGGCGTTCTCGCCGAACTTGCCGTCGATCTCGCCCGGCGAGAAATGGGCCCGGTCCAGCAGAACCTGCAGGTGCACCCCCGCCGGGGTCGGCTTGTCCTTCGAGAGGGTCTTCTTCGATGGCTGGGCTGACGCGATGGCGGCCGGATCCATCCCGGCGGCGAGCCCCGGGGTGGCCGTCAAGGCGAGCAGCGTGACGGCAAATGCAATCTTCGCGGCCGCGCGCAGCGGCCTCGCCTCGGCCATGGTCCAGCTCCGACGTCGGAAACGTTCGTCTGAGTGGCAACTCGGCTCGGCGGCGGAAGTTTCCAGTTTTTCCTGAAGGCGAAAGCCGGGCGACCTACCAGGCGGCCCGACGCGCGGCCATGTCTGCCGCGAGCAGCACGGCGGTGCGACTGGCGCCGACCGATGCGATCCCCTGGCCGGCGATGTCGTAGGCCGTGCCGTGGGCGGGCGTGCAGATCGGGAACGGGAAGCCGCCGAGCAGGGTCACGCCGCGATCGAAGCCCATCAGCTTCATCGCGATCTGGCCCTGGTCGTGATACATGGTCAGCACCGCATCGAAGGCGCCCGCCTTGGCGCGCAGAAACACGGTGTCGGCGGGAAACGGGCCCTCCACGGCCATGCCCTCGCGCTTGCCGGCTTCGACCACGGGCGCGATGACATCAATCTCCTCACGGCCGAAATTGCCGCCGTCGCCGGCATGCGGGTTGAGGCCCGCCACGGCAATGCGAGGCCGCGCAAAGCCCGCCTTGCGCATGCAGGCATCGGTCAGCATGAGCGCGCGGCGGATACGCTCGCCGGACAGTTTGGCGGCAACATCCCTCAGCGGAATGTGCGAGGTGACGCGCGCATTCCAGAGCTCGCCGAGCACGTTGAATTCGCTGGCCGGCGTCTTCAGCCCCGCGACCTCCGCGGAGAAGGCGATCTCGTCGTCATAATCGGCGCGCGCAAGGCGCATGGCGGCTTTGTTGAAGGGCGTGAAGCAGACCGCATCGACCCGGCCATCCCTGCCGAATTCGAGCGCCCGCCTGTAATTGGCGAGCGCAAATTGCCCGCCCGCAAGGCTCGCCACGCCACGCTCGACCCGTGCGGGATCGAGGTGACCGAGATCGAGGAACAGCGCATCATCAGTCAGCTCATCGAAATCGGCGCCCTGCTCCACCGCCGTCAGATCCGGCGTGACACGCGCGATCTTCGCCCCCGCCTCGAAGACACGGCGGTCGCCGATCACGACGAGGCGGGCGCGGGCGCGGATTTCATCCAGCGACACGAGCTTTGCCGTCAGCTCCGGGCTGATGCCGGCGGGATCTCCCATCGCAAGCGCAATGAGCGGCTTTGCGGTCATATGATCACCTTTTCCTTCTCCGGCGTCTCGGCGGTGGATTTGCGGAAGGGCCGCGCAAGCTGCAGCACGAGCGGAAGCAGCAACAGCGCGATGCCTGCGATCACCAGGCACGTCACCAGCTTGTTGGCGAAGAATATCCCGAGCGATCCCTTCGACATCAGCATCGATTGCCGGAACGCGTCCTCCGCCTTGTCGCCGATGACGATCGCGAGCACCAAGGGCGCCAACGGATAGAACAGCTTCTTGAAGAGATAGCCGACGATGCCGAAGCCGAGCATCATCACCACGTCGAGATAGGAGTTCGAGACCGAATAGGCGCCGACGACGCAGATGATCACGATCAGCGGCGCGATCACCACGAACGGGATCCGCATCAAGGCGGCAAACACGGGAACGGTGAGCAGCACCAGCGCGACTGCGACGATGTTGCCGACATACATCGAGGCGATCAGGCCCCAGACGAAATCCTTCTGGTCGACGAACAGCATCGGTCCCGGATTGAGACCCCAGATCATCAGCCCGCCCATCATCACGGCGGCGGTCGCCGAGCCGGGAATGCCGAGCGAGAGCATCGGCAGCAGCGCGCTGGTGCCGGCGGCATGGTCGGCGGTTTCGGGCGAGATGATGCCTTCGACCTCGCCGGTGCCGAAATAGCGGCCGCGGCGCGAAAAGCGGCGGGCGATGCCGTAGCTCATGAAGGACGCCGCGGTCGGACCGCCCGGCGTGATCCCCATCCAGCAACCGATCGCGGCGCTCCGCAGCAGTGCCACGCCATGGCGAGGCAGGCGGCCGACCGCACGAAATACCTCGGCCCAATCGATCTTCGAGGAGACGGCGCGGGCGTGAAACTCCTCTTCGACCGCGACCAGCAGCTCGCCGATGCCGAACAGGCCCATGACCGCGACGACGAAGTTCACGCCCTTGACCAGCTCGTCGATCCCCATGGTGAGGCGCACGCTGCCGGAGACCGTGTCGATGCCGATCGCAGCGATCGCAAAGCCGATCGCGAGCGCCACCACGGTCTTGATCGGCGCCGCGCCGCCCATGCCGACGAAGCTCGCGAAGGCCAGGAAATAGACCGCGAAATATTCCGGCGGGCCGAAGGCGAGCGCGACCTGCGCCACCCAGGACGCCAGGAAGGTGATCAGGATGACGCCGACGAGCGCGCCGAAGGCCGCCGAGCCGAAGGCAGTGGCGAGCGCCGTGGTCGGCCGTCCGTCACGCGCCATCGGATAGCCGTCGAAGGTGGTCGCCACCGAAGACGGCTCGCCCGGGATGTTGAACAGGATCGAGGTGACCGAGCCGCCGAACAGCGCGCCCCAATACATGCTGGAGAGCAGGATGATCGCCGAGACCGGCTGCATGCCGAAGGTCAGCGGCAGCAGCAGCGACACCCCGTTCGGCGCGCCGAGGCCCGGCAGCACGCCGACGAGAATGCCGAGCAGCACGCCAATCGCCATCAGCACCAGATGCGGCACGGTGACCGCGATGCTGAAGCCGTGCAGGAGCTCTGCGAGATTGTCCATCGCTCCTCCTCAGTACCCGAGCGCTGCTGCGAGCGCGCCATGCGGCAGGCTGACCTGGAACATGCGTTCGAACACGACATAGAGCGCCAGCGCCGTTGCCGCGGCCGTGGCCGCCGACCACGGCACGGATTGATGCCGGGGGATCGCGAGCACCGCGAAGACATAGGCCGCGGAGGCAACGTACATCCCGAGCAGCGGGATCACCGCCACGAAAATCGCAGCCGGCACGAACAGGCCAGCCAGCCGCCGCAGCTCGATGGACGTAATCGCGATGGGAACGCTTGCCAGCGATGTGGCCGGCACAATTCCGCGAGCGAGGTTGTAGAGACTTCCGGCGATGATGATGATGCCGGTCAGGAACGGGAAGGTGCCGGCATCGACGCCCTCGCTCGACCAGCCGATGCCGTTGTCCAGGCTCTGGACCACCACCGCGACGCCGAATCCGCCGGTGAGGACGGCGGTGGCAAGCTCGAGGGCGCGGCGTGAGATCATGGCGTGGTGCCCGCCCTACTTGACCAGCCAGCCCTGCTCGCTCGCGACCTGCTTGACGTGCTCGAGATCCTGCTTGATGAACTTGTCGAACTCGGCACCGGTCAGGAAGGTGTCGACCTGCGAGCTCTTCTCGATGTAGTCCTTCCATTCCGGCGTCGCCTGCACCTTCTTCATCAGGTCGACGTAGTAGGCGGCCTGCTCCGGCGTGATCTTGCCGGGCAGCCAGACCGTGCGCGGCTGCTCGTATTGCTTGATGTCGAGGCCCTGCTCGACGCAGGTCGGAACGTCGCTCCAGCCTTCGGTCGCCGTGATCTTCGGTCCTTCAGGCAGCCGCTTCGGACTGAAGACGCAGAGCGGGCGCTGCGTGCCGCCACGCCATTGCCCGAGGCTTTCGCTGGGATTGTTGACGTGGGAGTCGATATGCCCGCCGGCGAGCTGCACGGCGGCCTCGGCGCCGCTCTTGAACGGGATGTAGGTCAGCTTGACGTGGCCGACCTTCTCGATCATGCGCGTCAGCACCTCGTCGGTGTCCTTGGACTGCGCGCCGCCCATCTTGAACTGGCCCGATGCGGCCGCCTTGAGATAATCGCCGGCGGTCTTGTAGGGCGCGTCTTGCTTGACCCAGAGCAGGAATTCGTCCTGCGCCATCGCCGCAATCGGGGTGAGATCGGTGTAGTTGAAGGCGACCTTGGAGACGAGCGGCTGCTGCCAGGCGTTCGAGGTGCCGAAGATCACCTTGTAGGGATCGCCGGCGGAGGCCTTGCCGTAGACATAGCCTTCGGCGCCGCTGCCGCCGCCCTTGTTGACGACGACGATCGGCTGATCGGTCAGCTTGTGCTTGGTGATGACGTTCTGCACCGCGCGGGCGAGATTGTCGGTGCCGCCGCCCGGCCCCGCGGTTGCCACGAACTCGATCGGCTTCTGCGGCTGCCAGGCCGCGAATGCCGGCGCACTGCCTGCGAGCGCTGCGAGGCTGACCGACAACAGGAAGAGAGATGTCCCACGCATGATTTCCTCCGATCGATTTTTCTGTTTTGCTTGATCAGTCGTGCCGAAGTCCGTTCAGGCCACGCGCTCCTCGCGCGTCCCCGATGCCGAGACGATGGCGCCTTCTTGTTCGAGCGCTTCGATTTGCTTCTGGTCGAAGCCGTGCTCGGCCAGCACCTCGCGCGTATGCTCGCCGTAGACCGGCGCGCCTGATGCGACCTTGCCCGGCGTTTCCGAGAACTTGATCGGCAGGCCGATCGTCTTGACCGGGCCCAGCGTGGAATGCTCGACCTCGACGACCATCTCGCGCGCCAGCGTCTGCGGATCGCTCAGCGCCTCCAGCATGTTGTGCACGGGGCCGCACGGCACGCCCTTCTCGTCAAGCGCGGCGAGCCAATGCGCGCGCGTCTGGGTGCGGAAGCGTTCGCTCAGGACGGCTTCGAGCTCCTTCAGATTGGCCATGCGGTCGGCGCCGGTGACGAAGCGCGGATCGGCGGCAAGCTCGCTCGCGCCGAGCGCTTCCAGCATCAACAGCCAGTGCTTCTTGTTGGCACCGCCGACCACGAGCCAGCCGTCGGAGGCTTCGAACGCCTGGTACGGCGCGTTGAGCGGATGGGCCGAGCCCATCGCGCGCGGCGCGGTGCCCGCGGCCAGCGCGATGGTCGACTGCCAATAGGTCTGCACCAGGGCGGCCTCGTAGAGCGAGGTCTCGACCCACTGCCCCTCCCCGGTCTTGAGACGGTGCGTGTAGGCGGCGAGAATGCCCATGCTCGCGAGCAGGCCGGCGGTGATGTCGGACAGCGGCGGGCCGCATTTCACCGGTGGTCCATCGGGGCGCTCGCCGGTAAAGCTCATGATGCCGCTCATGGCCTGCGCGACGAGGTCGAAACCGCGACGGTGCTTGTAGGGTCCGGTGCGGCCGAAACCCGACAGCGAGCAGTAGATCAGCGATGGAAACTGCTTGTGCAGCTCCTCGTAGCCGAAGCCGAGACGTTCCATCGCGCCCGGCGCAAAGTTCTCGACCAGCACGTCGGCGTCCGCGATCAGGCGACGCAGCACCTCCTTGCCGCCGTCGGTCTTGAGATCCAGCACGATGCCGCGCTTGTTGCGGTTCATCATCAGGAACGACGCGGCCTCATCGCCGATCTTCGGCGGCACCGAATGGCGGGTGTCATCGCCGTTTGGCCATTTCTCGATCTTGATGACGTCGGCGCCCATGTCGGCCAGCATCAAGGTGCAGGTCGGCCCCGCCATGACATGGGTGAGATCGACGACCTTGAGGCCGGCGAGCGGACCGGAGCGGCGCGAGGTGGATTGCGATCGATCGCTTGGCATCGGAGCGTCCTATTGACCGCGCCACTGCGGGGCGCGCTTGCTGAGGAAAGCATCGAGCCCTTCGCGAAAATCCTGGCTCGTGTAGCACATCAGGATGAGGTCTTCGCCCTCGTCCCGCGTCAGCCGCCGTTGCAGCCGGGCCACGGCCTGCTTGGTCGCGGTCAGCGTCAGCGGCGCGTGGCTGGCGACGAGGCGCGCGATCTCGTCAGCGCGCCGGTCGAGCGCAGCGAGATCGTCCACGACCTCACCGAGCAAGCCGACGCTGGCAGCCTCCGCGGCATCGACGAGGCGCGCGGTGAAGATGAGGTCCTTGACCCGGGCCGCCCCGATCAGCGCCGTGAGACGGCTGACATTGGACATCGACAGGCAATTGCCGAGCGTCCGCGCGATGGGAAATCCGATTTTCGCACTACGCGTGCCGATGCGCAGGTCGCAGGCCGCCGCAATGCCCGCTCCGCCGCCGGTACAAAAGCCGTTGATCGCCGCAATCGTCGGCACCCGGCATTGTTCGAGCGTGGTCAGCACCCGGTCGATGCGGTTCTCGTAGTCGATCGCGTCCTGCGGCGTCCTGAAAGCGCGGAACTGGTTGATGTCGGTGCCGGAGGCAAAGGCCTTATCCCCGGCCCCGCGCAGCACCAGCACCTTGATCGACAGGTCGTGATTAGCCTGTTCGCAGATGGCGGCGAGCCGCTCATACATGGTGAAGGTGAAGGCGTTGCGCGCCTGCGGACGGTTGAAAGTGATCCGCCCGATCCCGTCCTTGCATTCAAAAACAAGGTCGTCCGCCGCTACGGCCTGATCCATTTCCTCGATCCCTGTCTGTTTTTTGCTTTTTTGAATGCAAAATGTGAGATTTTCAAGATATAAATACCGAACTTTCGTCTATTGAGCCATTTTTGCATTCAAAAACTGAGAGCGCCCATGCTGCATGAGGAGGTCGTCGGCCGCATCCGCGACATTCTGCTCGATGGTGAGATCCCGCCGGGCGCGCGGATTCCCGAGCGCGAGCTGTGCGAACGGCTCGACATCTCGCGCACGCCGCTGCGTGAAGCGCTCAAGGTGCTGGCCGCGGAAGGCCTGGTGCAGCTCCTGCCCCATCGCGGCTCGCGCGCGGCAAAGCTGACTGACAAGGACATGCGCGACCTGTTCGAGGTCTGCCAGGGTCTCGAGGCTTTGGCCGGCGAGCTCGCCTGCGAGCGCATCAGCGACGTTGAGATCGCTGAGATCGCCGCGGCCCACGCCGCGATGGTGCAGCATTATCGCGAGGGCGATCTGATCCAGTATTATCGCGGCAACCGCGCCATTCACGAGGGGATCGTCAACGCCGCCGGCAATCCCGTGTTGTCAGGGCTCTACGCCTCCGTGACCGCGCGCATCCGCCGCGCGCGCTACGTCACGCCGATGACGCCGCAGCGCTGGGCGCTCGCCGTCAGCGAGCACGAGGCCATCCTGAACGCGCTGCAGCGCCGCGACGGCACCGGCCTCGCCCACATACTGCGCGCGCATCTGCGCCACAAGCGCGAAGAGGTGTTGCAGGCAGGCTTTGCGGAGACGGAAGGAAGCGAGCTTACATTGAAGAGCGCGTGAGCGGGCTCTCCCGCAGGCTAGGCACGACTGCCGAACAGATCGACCGTGATCGATCGCAGCCAGCGGTGGGCGGGATCGCGATGGTAGCGCTCATGCCAATATTGCGCGATCTCGATCCGCGGCAATATCACCGGCGTCCTGAACACCGTCATTCCGAGCGGTTCGGCGACGATGGCAGCGAGGTTGGCGGGCAAGGTCGCGACGCCATCGGTTTGAGAGGCCACGATCGCGCCCGCGATGAAGCTCGGCACCTGCAACAGGATGTTTGTGCGCGCAATCGCGCGAGTCAGCACGCGCTGGGTTTCCAGATGGGCCGCGTGACCGGTCTCGGACGCCGTGACCAGGACATGCTTCTCCTCGACAAATCCCCGCCGGGTCCGCACCGCTGCCGGCCTTGGATGGTTCCGTCTCACAACGCTGGTGTAGCCGTCCGAATAAAGCCGCTGGCGGCGAAGATGCCCCGCCGCACGCGGCAGCGCACCGAGCGCAAGGTCCGCCTCGCCCGACTCCAGCTTGACCGCGAAATGCCGGGAGTCGAGCGGGATCGCGCGCAATTGAATGCGCGGTGCGAGCTCGGCGAGGCGCGCGACCAAAGGCGGCAGGAACCGCACCATGCCGACGTCGGTCAAGAGCAGACTGAAGGTCTTCTCTGACTTCGTGGGGTCGAACGGCAACCGCTCCTGCCATAGCCGGTCGGCCATTTCGAGCAGCGCGCGGACTTGCGCCGCCATTTCGACGGCGCGCGCGGTGGGCTGAACGCCGCTGCCGCGCCGCACGAACAGCGGATCGTCGAAGCGCAGCCGCAAGCGCGCCAGCAGCTTGCTGATCGCCGGCTGCGTGGTCTCGAGGCTCACGGCTGCCCGCGTGATACTGCCCTCGCGGATCAGCGCGTCGAGCACGCGGAGATCGCGCAAGTCGATCCCGGAAGATTCCATCCTGGGCATGTGAAACATTCCCGCGTGGCCATGGATCGAGCTTCGTCCTTTGCTATCGTGTCGTCAATCGAACGGCCGAACGGCCACGCGGATACGGAGGACGCCATGACGAAATTCGCGATCGAACCGCATTTTCGCCTGCAGGAATGGGTGGCCGAGGAGAAGGGCTACTTCCGCGACGAAGGGCTCGACTACGAGTTTCGCGAGCTGATCCGCTCGAGCGGGGGCCAGCACCACAACAAGGTCAATGAAGGCGCCTTCCAGAGCATCGAAAAGGGGCGCAAAGCCGACGTCAGCTGCGCCTGCCACTGGACCGTCAACATCGCCGCTTCGAACGGGCACGCCAAGCTCTACGCCGACGTCTACTCGGTCGCGCCGTCGGGCATCTTCGTTCCGGCGGATTCGAATATCCGCACGCCTGCCGATCTTGCCGGAGTGCCGATCTCGGTCGGCTTCCAGTCAGGCAGCCATTATTCGACCATCCAGGCGCTCGAGCCCTATCTGGCGCCGAGCCAGATCAACCTCACCTTCGAGGACGGCATGCTGTTCCGCCGGATGGAGCTGCTGTTCGAAGGCAAGAGCGAGGCAGCTTCGCTGTTCAATGGCCCCTACTATTTCGCCGAGCAGCTCGGCTACCGCAAGATCATCGACACCACTTTCATGATCGCCTCCATGATCAACGGCGATCCGGCGCCAGAGGACATCAAGCGCTACTTCCGGGCGCTGAAGAAGGCCCAGCGCGATATCGACCTGCGTCCGGAGCTTTTCACGCACTACTACAAGAACGAATTTCCGGATCGCTTCCATGAGGCCATGGACACCAGGCGCTGGGGCCCCGGCGAGCGGATCGTGTTCGAACCCTATTCGCGCGAGGTCTACGAGCAGTCGTTCGAGTGGATCGAGAAGCACGGCATCTTCAAGGCCGGCACGATGGGTGACGGCGCCTACGACAAGGCGACGGTCGCATTCGGAAGGATTTGAGCTCGGTGAAGCCGCGCTAGCACCCCAGCCTGTCGGCGATGCCGCCGAAATCCTTGGCGACGATGTCCCAGGCGCCGGTGGCTTCGAAGTCGACCTTCTGCAGCGGGCCGTACTCGGTCGGCCGCGCCACGAAGGCGGTCTTCAGACCGTTCTTCTGCGCGGCGGCGAGGTCGCCGTTATGGGCGGCGACCATCATCACCTCTTCCGGCTTGAGGCACAGCAGCTTGGCGGCGCCGAGATAGGTTTCGGGATCGGGCTTGTAGTGCTCGAACAGCTCGGCCGACATGATGAGATCCCAGGGCAGCCCGGCAAACTTCGCCATGTTGGTAAGCAGCGCGACGTTGCCGTTCGAGAGGGGCGAGATCACGAATTTGGTCTTGAGCCGGGTCAGGCCGGCGACGCTGTCGGGCCAGGGATTGAGGCGGTGCCAGCCCTTGGTCAGGTAGTCGAGATCGGCCTCGGACAGGCCTTTGATCGCGAACTGCTCGACCAGCTTCTCCAGCGAGCGGCGATGCAGATCGTCGAGCATGACATAGCCGCGCTCGGGATGTTTGCGCACATCGTCCATCGAGGCCATGTACATGCCGCGCCAACCGTCCACCAAGGCTGTCCAGTCGGCACTGATGCCTCGGCCCTTCCCCCACCACATGAAGTCGGTGATGAGGCTGGTGCGCCAGTCGACGACGGTGCCGAACACGTCGAAGATCAGGGCTTTGACGGCTGTGAGATCGGACATGGGCGCTTCCCTCTTGTTGTCATTCCGGGGCGCGCGGAGCGCGAACCCGGAATCCATTGGGCGGCAGAGTCCAAGGCGAAGCGGATTCCGGGCTCTCGCTTCGCGAGCCCCGGAACGACACCCGTGACTTAGTCCAGATGGAACTTCGCGAGCTCGCGGTGCTCGGCCTTGATGTAGCGCACAGTGCCGGTGACGGAGCGCATCACCACCGTCTCGGTCTCGATCACGCCGTCCTTGCGAAACTTCACGCCCGACAGCAGCGAGCCCGTGGTGACGCCGGTGGCGGCGAACAGGCAGTCGCCGCGCGCCATGTCCTCGATGCCGTAGATCATCTTGGGATCGTTGACCCCCATCTTGGCGGCGCGCTCGACCTTCTCGCCGGAATCGAGGATCAGCCGGCACTGCATCTGCCCGCCGATGCAGCGCAGCGCCACCGCGGCGAGCACGCCTTCCGGCGCGCCGCCGGTGCCGAGATACATGTCGACACCCGTGTTGTCGGGATCGGCGCAGTGAATCACGCCGGCGACGTCGCCGTCGGTGATGAGACGCACCGCGGCGCCGGTCGAACGCACGCTCTCGATGATGCTGGCATGGCGCGGACGATCGAGCACGAGCACGGTGATGCCCTCGGGCTTGACGCCCTTGGCCTTGGCCAGGCGGCGGACGTTGTCGGCGGGGCTGGCATCGAGCTCGACGACGCCCTTGTCGTAGCCGGGACCGATCGCGAGCTTCTGCATGTAGACGTCGGGCGCGTGCAGCAGCGTGCCGCCGTCGGCCATCGCCATGGTGGCGATCGAGCCCGGCATGTTCTTGGCGCACAGCGTGGTCCCCTCGAGCGGGTCGACCGCGATGTCGACCTCGGGGCCGGCGTTGACACCGACCTTCTCTCCGATGAAGAGCATCGGCGCTTCGTCGCGTTCGCCCTCGCCGATCACGATGGTGCCCTGGATCGGCAGCTTGTTGAGCTCGCGGCGCATGGCGTCGACGGCGGCCTGGTCGGCCGCTTTCTCATTTCCGTGCCCACGCAAGCGCGCCGACGACACCGCCGCCCGCTCCGTCACGCGCACGATCTCCAGCGTGAGAATGCGCTCGAGCAATGCTTGCGGCGGCACTGAAATATGGGTCGACATCGGCTAACTCCTTCGAAACGTTTGGGACGGACATCTCCGTCCGCATCAACTCGTAACACCCACAGTTCGTTCGAACCGTGTCATTGTTTAAGCATGCGCTAGTTCTTCTCGATTCTGATGACCTGCGGCCGTCCGCTGATGACCTTGTCCTTCTGCACGGCGGCGAGCGCGCGACGCACGGCGTCCTCGTGTGTGGCATAGGTGATCAGGATGACGGGCACGGGCACCGCCTTGCCGCTTGCCGGCGCAACGCCGCCATTGGGATGGCGCTGCACGATCGACTCGATCGAAATCTTCTGCTCGGCAAGCCGCGTCGCGATCGCAGCCGCGGTGCCCGGGAAATCGCGCGCCAGCAGGCGGATGTAATATCCGCCTTCGTGCCGCTCCATCGGCGCCTTCTTGGTGTCGCGGAGTTGCGCGATCGGCCGGCCGAACGGATTGGCGCGAATGCCGCGCGCGACGTCGGCGATATCGGCGACGACGGCGGATGCCGTCGCAGCACCGCCTGCACCGGGGCCGACCAGCGTGATCGGCGGAATGCCTTCGCCATCGATCGTGACTGCGTTGGTGACACCCATCACCTGCGCGATCGAAGAGGTTTTGGGAACCATGGTCGGATGCACGCGCTGCTCGATGCCCTTGGCAGTGCGAACGGCAACGCCGAGCAACTTGACGCGGTAGCCGAGATCCGCGGCTGCGCGCAGATCTTCCGGCGCGATGGAGGAGATGCCTTCGACATACACCGCGCTTTGAGCAACTTTCGTGCCGAAAGCGAGGCTGGCGAGAATGGCGAGCTTCTGTGCCGTGTCGTGGCCATCGACGTCGAAGGACGGATTGGCCTCGGCATAACCGAGCCGCTGCGCATCCTTGAGGCACTCGGCGAACGACAAGCCCTCCTGCTCCATCCGGGTCAGGATGTAATTGCAGGTGCCGTTGAGAATGCCGTAGACGCGGTCGATGCCGGTTCCGGCAAGTCCTTCGCGTAACGTCTTGATGACGGGGATCGCCGCGCCGACGGCTGCCTCGAAATTCAGCGCACCGCCGTGCTTTTCGGCTGCTTTGGCCAGCTTGATGCCGTGCTTGGCGAGCAGCGCCTTGTTGGCGGTAACGACCGACTTGCCGGCATTCAGCGCCGCCTCGACGGCGGAGAGCGCGGGATCGCCGGCGCCGCCCATCAGTTCGACGAAACAGTCGACCTCGGGGTGCGTGGCGAGCGCCATCGGATCCCTAGCCCATTCGACGCCGCGCAGATCGATGCCACGCTTCTTCGCTTTCGAACGCGCGGTGACGGCGACGACGCGGATGCCGCGGCCGCTGCGACCCGCGAGCACGCGCGCCTGCGTTTCGATCAAACGGACAACTTCGGCGCCCACGGTGCCGAGCCCCGCTATGCCCACTTTCAGGGGTGCAACCATGATGCTTGAGAGAACCTGTCGAAGAGAAATCAGCGCCTGTTGGCGAGCGGAACGACGTTGTGCAACGTTTCGATGCCGCTTTCAAGGAAGCGGCGCACGCCGCGCGCGGCCTGCCTGATCCGTTGCTCGTTTTCCACCATGGCGATGCGGACATATCCTTCACCATGCTCGCCGAAGCCGACGCCAGGCGAGACCGCGACGCCGGATTTTTCTACCATCAGGGTCGCGAACTGCATGCTGCCGACGCTGCGGAATGCTTCCGGCAGCGGCACCCATGCGAACATCGAGGCTTCCGGCGGCGGAATCTCCCACCCCGCCCGGCCGAACGATTCCACCAGCGCGTCGCGGCGCTTGCGATAGGTGTCGCGCATCTCCTTGATGCAGTCGTTGGGGCCATTCAGCGCGGCGGTGGCTGCGACCTGCACCGGCGTGAAGGCGCCGTAATCGAGGTAGGATTTGACACGGGCGAGCGCGGCGATCACGCGCTCGTTGCCGACGGCAAAGCCCATGCGCCAGCCGGCCATCGAATAGGTCTTGGACATCGAGGTGAACTCGACGGTGACGTCCATCGCGCCGGGCACCTGAAGCACCGAGGGCGGCGGATTATGCTCGTCGAAATAGACTTCCGCATAGGCGAGATCCGACAGGATCAGGATCTCGTGCTTCTTCGCGAAGGCAACGAGGTCCTTGTAGAAGTCGAGGCTCGCGACATAGGCGGTCGGATTCGACGGATAGCAAACGACGAGCGCCAGCGGCTTCGGGATCGAGTGCACGATCGCCCGCTCCACCGCCTCGAAGAATTGCGGCGTCGGCTCCGACGGCACCGAGCGGATCACCCCGCCCGCCATCAGGAAGCCGAAGGCGTGAATGGGGTAGCTCGGGTTCGGGCAGAGGATGACGTCGCCGGGCGCGGTGATCGCCTGCGCCACGTTGGCAAAGCCCTCCTTGGAGCCGAGCGTCGCCACCACTTGCGTGTCAGGGTTGAGCTTCACGCCGAAGCGGCGCGCGTAGTAGCCGGCCTGGGCCCGGCGCAGGCCGGGGATGCCGCGGGACGCCGAGTAGCGGTCGGTGCGCGGCTTGCCGAGCGTCTCCTTCAGCTTCTCCAGCACATGCGGCGGGGCCGGCAGATCCGGATTGCCCATGCCGAGATCGATGATGTCGGCGCCGGCGTTCCGCGCGGCCGCCTTGGCCCGGTTGACCTGTTCGAACACGTAAGGCGGAAGGCGGCGGATGCGGTAAAATTCTTCCATGGCTCTCTGGGCTCCGGGCAACCGGTCAGGACAGAATCGACCTGGCCAATTGGGCCATTCCGACAGGCATCGGCCCCACGCATCAAAATCGCTCAAAATCAGATACTTAGAGCAATCTGCGACGGCGGCGGCTGAAGTCGTTCGCCCTGACTCTCGGCTGAACTGAGGTCTTTTAGCACGGCAAGACGAGGGCGCCAGCGATTACCTTGCGCTGCGCTATTTCGCGTCCTTGGCGGCAATGGCCTGGCGGTCGCGCGCGGCGGCCAGCTCCGCCTCGATCTTGGCACGCTGGTCGGGCGGGATAATTGCCTGGTCACGATCGGGCGGCAAATCGTGCACCGGCAGGTAGCCGGCGGGCTCCTTGGGATGGGCCGGCGTATCGGCGGCCGACATGTCCGCGAGCTGGCTCGAGCAGCCGCCCAACGCAAATGCCGCCATCAGCAGCACGCAGCACGCAAGCCGCGTCTTTTGCAGGTCCCATAACGCCAACACTTGGGAAATCCCCTACTCGTCCCAACGCAAGGCTGCCGATAGCTTAATCAACAACCTGCCCAAGCTCAAACCATTGCTGCCCACAAATGGCACGAGCGAGAAATCTTCCGAGGCCCACAGCACGAGAGGTGCACGTCGATTGTGACAAAAGCAAGAAGCCTTGTCGCAGTGCAGCACATCTTCGCGCCTGTTTAACGCGAAACCAGCGAGCTTCGCGGTGACGAATACGGAATGAATCGTTACTGTCCTCTTCATGAGTACCGTCACGACCGACACGCGCACGCCCGGGACAACGTCCGGGACAAAGTCTGAAACGAAGTTCGATGCGGAAGCCTTCGCGATGAACGTCGCGCGGGCGATGGAGAGCGGCGGCAAGGCGCTCGCCGCGTTCCTGAAGCCGCGCGAGAGCGGCGAGGTGCAGGACCGTCCTCCGACCGAACTCACCGAAGTCGTCAAGACGTTCACCTCGGTCGCCGAATACTGGCTGTCCGACCAGTCGCGATCGTCCGACCTCCAGACCAAGCTCGCCAAGGACTATCTCGATCTCTGGGGCTCGGCGGCGCGCCGCATGGCCGGACAAGACGCCGCGCCCGCAATCGCGCCCTCGCCGCGCGACAAGCGCTTTGCCGATCCGGAATGGAAGTCGAACCAGTTCTTCGACTTCATGATGCAGCTCTATCTGCTCACGACCAAATGGGCGCAGGAACTCGTGCGCGACGCCGAGCTCGATGTCCACACGCGCCGCAAGGCCGAATTCTATATCCAGCAGATCACCAACGCGATCTCGCCGTCGAACTTCGTGCTGACCAATCCGGAGGTGCTGCGCGAGACCGTCGCAAGCAGCGGCGAGAACCTCGCGCGCGGCCTGACGATGCTGGCGGAGGACATCGCTGCCGGCAAGGGCATGCTGAAGATCCGCCAGTCCAACCCTGACAACCTCGTCGTCGGCGTCAACATGGCGACCACGCCCGGCAAGGTGATCTACCAGAACGAGATGATGCAGCTGATCCAGTATGCTCCGACCACGGAGAAGGTGCTGCGCACCCCCCTCCTGATCGTGCCGCCCTGGATCAACAAGTTCTACATTCTCGATCTCAAGCCGGAGAAATCCTACATCAAGTGGTGCGTCGACCAGGGCATCACCGTGTTCGTGATCTCATGGGTCAATCCCGACAAGCGCCTGGGCGCCAAGAGCTGGGAAGACTACATGAAGGAAGGCCCGCTCACGGCGATGGACGTGATCGAGAAGGTCACCGGCGAGATGAAGGTGCACACCGCCGGCTATTGCGTCGGCGGCACCATGCTCGCGACCACGCTGGCCTGGCTCGCCGAGAAGCGGCGCCAGCGCGTGAGCTCGGCAACGTTCTTTGCCGCCCAGGTCGACTTTACCCATGCCGGCGATCTCTTGGTCTTCGTCGACGAGGAACAGATCGCGGCGCTCGAGCAGGACATGAAGGCCTCAGGCGTGCTCGAAGGCTCCAAGATGGCGATGGCCTTCAACATGCTGCGCTCGAACGATCTGATCTGGTCCTACGTCGTCAGCAACTATCTCAAGGGCCAGCAGCCCAGCGCGTTCGACCTGTTGCACTGGAATTCCGACGCGACACGGATGACGCAGGCGAACCATTCCTATTATTTGCGCAACTGCTATCTGGAGAACCGGCTGTCGACGGGCACAATGGTGCTCGACAACACCCTGCTCGACCTCTCCAAGGTCAAGGTGCCGGTCTACAATCTCGCAACGCGCGAAGACCACATCGCGCCGGCGGAATCGGTGCTGTACGGCTCGCAGTTCTTCGGCGGCCCCGTGAAATACGTGTTGTCCGGCTCCGGCCACATCGCCGGCGTCGTCAATCCGCCTGCCTCGAACAAATACCAGTACTGGACCAACGACAACATCAAGGCCGCCAATGTCGCCGAGTGGATGAAGGGCGCGGTGGAGCACAAGGGCTCTTGGTGGCCGGATTGGCGCGAATGGCTGGGCAGCCTGGATCCGGAGGAAGTGCCTGCGCGCAGCGTCGGCACCGAGGCGCTGCCTCCGATCGAGGACGCACCCGGCAGCTATGTCAGGGTTCGCGCGTAGCGGAATCTCCCGCGCTTGTATAAGCTCACTCTCAAGGCAGCGACGACAGAGGGGATCGGGTTATGACGCGTGAATTGTTCTGGCTGACGTGCACGGTGATCCTGACCGGGATCCTCTGGATTCCCTACACCATCAATCGCTGCCAGGTTCGGGGCCTCAGCGGCGCGATGGCCAACCCTTCGCGCGGCGACAAGCCCCAGGCCGATTGGGCCAACCGTCTGATGTTCGCCCATGACAACGCGGTCGAGAACCTCGTGCTGTTCGCGCCGCTGGTGCTGATCCTCAATGCGATCGAATATTCCTCGAAATGGACGGTGCTCGCCTGCGCGGTCTATTTCTGGGCGCGCGTCGCGCATCTGATCGTCTATGCGCTCGGCATTCCCGTGTTCCGCACCCTCGCCTTCACCGTCGGATTCCTGGCGCAGGCCGTTCTGGCGCTGGCGATCTTCGGGGTGTTTTGACGTAAGTTTCACCGTCTCGCGAGGAGTTCGCGACAAAGTTGCCAAGCTTGCGCTGATGCGACGAAGCAATCCAGGACTGTCTCCGCAGTGGGAATTCTGGATTGCTTCGCTTCGCTCGCGATGACGGAGGATAGACGCTCGCCCTACTCTTCCGGCAATCCCAGCATCAGGCGCATGTTCTGCACGGCCGCGCCGGAGGCGCCCTTGCCGAGATTGTCGAGCCGGGCGACCAGGACGGCCTGGTGATATTTGTCGCTGGCGAAGACATAGAGCTCGAGCATGTTGGTCTCGTTGAGTGCTTCCGGCTCGAGCCGGCCGCCCTTGGCCGCTTCGTTCTGAAGCGGCATCACCGAGACGTATTTCGAGCCGGCGTAGCGCTTTGCCATTGCGGCTTGCAGATCGGCACCATCAGGCTTCCCCGGCAGCGTGTCCAGCTGGAGCGGCACCGAGACCAGCATGCCCTGCCGGTAGTTGCCGACCGAGGGAATGAAGATCGGCCGTCGCGTCAGGTTCGAATAGAGCTGCATCTCCGGCAAATGCTTGTGCTCGAAGCCGAGGCCGTAGAGTTCGAACGACGGCGCGCTGCCGTCTTCAAAGCTCGCGATCATCGACTTGCCGCCGCCGGAATAGCCGCTCACCGCATTGACGGTGACGGGATAGTCGTGCGGCAGCAGGCCGGCATCCACGATCGGACGCAACAGCGCGATCGCACCGGTCGGATAGCAACCGGGATTTGAGACCTTTTTGGCGGCCTTGATCTTGCCGGCCTGGTCCGGGGTCAGCTCGGGAAAGCCATAGGCCCAGTCGGGCGCAACCCGGTAGGCGGTCGAGGCGTCCAGCACTTTCGGCGCGGAGGCGCCCATGCTGTCGACCAGGGCAACCGTTTCCCTGGCGGCATCGTCGGGCAGGCAGAGGATCACGAGATCGACCTCCTCCATCAGTGCCTTCTTCGCCGCGGGATCCTTGCGCTTGTCGTCGGCAATCGTCTTCACGACGACGTCGCTCTGGAGCTTCAGCCGCTCGTTGATGCCGAGACCGGTGGTGCCGGAGCCGCCGTCGACGAAGACGGTGGCGGGCTTGGCGCCCGCGCCTGATGTCGGGGCTTTCATGGTTTCCGTGAGGCTCATGGTGCGCTCCTTTCGAGCGTGTTCGTGTCGTCTGCAAAAACCTGCGGCCGGATCTGCCGCATCAAGCTCGAGATCTGCTTCGCGTCGGCATCGCCATCGCCGAGCGCATTCGCGATCGCTGCATAGTCGGCATCGGATTTGTGCTGGTTGAGCTTGAAGCTGCCTTCGACCTCTTCAACCGTCATCACCAGACCCACGATTCCCTTCTTCATCGCCTCGAGCCGGCCCGCGGTCATTTTGCCCGACGTCCAGGGTTTCTTCGGCAGCAGCCAGTTCTCGAACTTGTCGCTGAGCGTGTCGACCTGCGCCGACAGCTCCTGGTCCGACAACAGCCGCACCGGCCCGGTCAAATGCACCGACTGGTAGAGCCAGGTCGGCACCTGATCCGGCGAGACGTACCAGTCCGGCGAGACATAGGCATCGGGGCCGTTGACCGCGAGCAGCCAGGACGTCGCGCCGTCCGCCAGCTTTATCAGCGGATTGTGACGGGCGACATGAAAGGCCGCGTGCGGCGTGCCGTCATCGGCATAGCTCAGATAGAACGGCAGCGACGATGCGACCGGCTTCCTGCCGTCAAAGGCACACATGGTGCCGAAGCCGCGCTCGTCGGCGAATTTCAGGCTCGCGGCGCGGTCCTGCTTGAAATGGGGTGGCGTGTACATCGTGGTCTCCTGCTGGGCCTCCTTGGGGAGCCGCCGGATCAGATCGCGCTGACAGGAGAGAGAATGCCGCGGATCGGATCCAGCGGCAAAGACGATGATCTCAAACGCGATCGACCGCCCAAACCGCAAGACTGCGGCGGCGGCGACGGGCGAACAGGATGGTCGCGGCGTTGATCATGGCGTGGGGTGATAAGGCCAGTGGCGGTTCCCGTCAAGTTTTGGCGTCAGATCACCCGCCAGATCCATTCCGTGATCTTCGCGATCACGTCGCCGAACACGAGGAGCGCCGCCGACCAGACCAGCGCCGAGACGAAATTGGCGGCCTGGAAGGTCCAATAAGGCATCTCGAAGATGCCGGCTGCCAGCGGCACCGAGGCGCGCAAGGGGCCGAAGAAGCGGCCGATGAAGATGCTGGGTACGCCCCAGCTCCGCACGAAAGCCTCGCCCTTGGGCAACAGTTCCGGATAGCGCGAGAGCGGCCACATCTGGGCGACCCGCTCCTTGTAGCGAAAGCCGAACCAGTACGAGACCCAGTCGCCCAGCGCCGCGCCGAGGCCGCCGGCGATCCAGACGGGATAGAAGCTGATGCCGCTTGCCCCGATCAGCGCGCCGATGGCGACCAGGGCGCCCCAGGCCGGGATCAGCAGCGAGATGAAGGCGAGCGACTCCCCGAAGGCGAGCAGGAACACGATCGGAGCTGCCCAGGCCTGGTGAGCACGCACGAAGTCGGCCAGGGCGTGCGCAAACTGCTCCATTCCGAATTAGCCTTCCCGCCCTGTCCCAAGGTGCTGCGATAAAAAGGACTGGTAAGCCAAGCACTTGTGTGACATCAAGTCACAAAATCCGGCCCGGGCCGGACCAGGACGTCAAATTGCCGGGAATAGCTCGGCCAGCAGCGTAAAATCGCCGGCATTGGCTCCCAACGACGCCCCGGTGGCGGCCCGGCGGTGACCTTTGCCGGCCAGCCATGGCATAGTCGCGCGAACCGATTCGCCGCCCGCGCGGCCCTCAAAACGCATCAAGATATATGTCCAAGCGGTTGAAAACCAAGGCTAAAGACGATTTATTCGACGGCAATGAGCCGAAGGGGCGCGCCAGCAGCGCGAAGGCGGCGCCGCGCGCGAGCGGCGGAGAAGCCGACTACACCGCAGCCGACATTGAGGTGCTCGAGGGCCTGGAACCGGTGCGGCGCCGTCCCGGCATGTATATCGGCGGCACCGACGAAAAGGCGCTGCATCACCTCTTCGCGGAAGTGATCGACAACTCGATGGACGAGGCGCTGGCCGGACATGCGACCTTCATCAGTGTCGAGCTCTCCGCAGACGGCTTCCTGACCGTCACCGACAACGGCCGCGGCATTCCTGTCGATCCGCACCCGAAGTTCCCGAAGAAGTCGGCGCTCGAAGTCATCATGTGCACGCTGCATTCGGGCGGCAAGTTCGACAGCAAGGTCTACGAGACCTCGGGTGGTCTGCACGGCGTCGGCATCTCCGTGGTGAACGCCCTCTCCTCGCGCCTCGAGGTCGAGGTCGCGCGCAGCCAGAAGCTCTACCGCATGTCGTTCGAGCGTGGGCACCCGAAGGGCAAGCTCGAGGATCTCGGCAAGGTCAACAACCGCCGCGGCACCCGCGTCCGCTTCAAGCCCGACACCGACATCTTCGGCGCGAAGGCCGTGTTCAAGCCGCAGCGCCTGTTCAAGATGACGCGCTCCAAGGCGTATCTGTTCGGCGGCGTCGAAATTCGCTGGAACTGCGCACCCGAGCTGCTCAAGGGCATCGAGGACGTGCCGGCGGAAGCCACGTTCCACTTCCCCGGCGGCCTCAAGGACTATCTGGCCGCCGCAATCCACGCCGACACGCTGGTGCATCCCGATATCTTCTCCGGCAAGTCCGGCCGCAACGGCGCGCACGGCGCCTGCGAATGGGCCGTGGCCTGGACCGCGGACGCAGACGGCTTCCTCTCCTCCTACACCAACACGGTGCCGACGCCGGATGGCGGCACGCACGAATCCGGCCTGCGCAGCGCGCTGTTGCGTGGCCTGAAAGACCACGCCGAACGCGTCGGCCAGGGCAAGCGCGCTTCGTCGATCACCTCCGAAGACGTGATGGTGGGCGCGGCCGTGATGCTCTCGGTGTTCGTGCGCGAGCCTGAATTCCAGGGTCAGACCAAGGATCGCCTCGCCACCGCCGAAGCACAGCGCATCGTCGAACAGGCGATGAAGGATCCGTTCGACCACTGGCTGTCGGGCAATCCGAACATGGCCAACCGGCTGCTCGACTTCGTGATCGACCGCGCCGAGGAGCGGCTGCGCCGGCGCCAGGAAAAGGAAACCGCGCGCAAGACCGCCGGCAAGAAGCTGCGCCTGCCCGGCAAGCTCGCCGATTGCACCGATGCCGGCACCGAAGGCTCCGAGCTCTTCATTGTCGAGGGCGACTCGGCCGGCGGCAGCGCCAAGCAGGCGCGCGACCGCAAGACCCAGGCCGTGCTGCCGCTGCGCGGCAAGATTCTCAACGTCGCTTCCGCGGGCAAGGACAAGCTGACGGCGAACGCCCAGCTCTCCGATCTCGTGCAGGCCATCGGCTGCGGTACGCTCGCGCAGTATCGTGAGGAGGATCTGCGCTATCAGCGCATCATCATCATGACGGATGCCGACGTCGACGGCGCGCATATCGCTTCGCTGCTGATCACCTTCTTCTACCGTCAGATGCCGCGCCTGATCGACGAGGGCCACCTCTTCCTCGCGGTGCCGCCGCTCTACAAGCTGACCCACGGCACCAAATCGGTCTACGCGCGCGACGACAAGCACAAGGACGAGTTGATCAAGAGCGCCTTCAACGCCAACGCCAAGGTCGAGGTGAACCGCTTCAAAGGCCTCGGCGAGATGATGCCGGCGCAGCTGAAGGAAACCACCATGGATCCGTCCAAGCGGACGCTGCTCAAGGTGGTGCTGCTTGCGGATGACCGTGACACCACCGCGGATTCGGTCGAGCGGTTGATGGGCACCAAGGCCGAGGCGCGCTTTGCCTTCATCTCCGACAAGGCTGAATTTGCCAGCGAGGAATTACTGGACGTCTGAAGGCAGGATTTGCGCTCAAGAGCCCCGGCCCGCGTCCGGGGCTTTTTCGTTTGAGGGCCGAGACTGCCGCTTGCGGGTAATTCTGATCCGCAAATGATCCGCTCTCTGGCGCGACTCGGCCAACGACTCACGGGATCGACCTCGGAGAATGGGCTGAAGCCGGATTGCCTCCGTTTCGAACAAGGGCGACTTCCTAACGAAGACTTACCCGGACAAGGGAGTCGAGAAATTGCACAAGTCATTGAAATTTCGTGCAATTTACAGGGTGACGCCACAGCGTCGCCAAACCCGGCCGGCGGGCGTTTTCCGGCGACTGTGCCTGCCCTGCAACAGCATTTCGGCGAGAACCGTCTATAGTTCAGGCATCAGATCACACGGACTTCAGTGCGCTCGCGCCTGCTACGAACCAAGGTTGGGGATTTCATCATGAAGAAGATTGTGCTCGCACTGACCGCGGTTGCTGCGCTGACCGGTTCGGCCTCGGCGGCTGACCTTGCGGCCCGTCCGTACGTGAAGGCTCCGATGGCGGCTCCCGTCGCCAACTGGACCGGCTTCTACATCTTCGGCGGCGGCGGCGGCGGTCTCTCGAACGCCGACCAGCATGTCCAGACCACCGGCACCAACACCGCGCTGACCATCGACCAGCGCCAGGGTGGTTCGGGCTGGTTCGGCACCGTCGGTCTCGGTTACGACTGGCAGTTCAACAGCACTTGGGTCGCCGGCGTGTTCGCTGACGGTCAGTTCGGCAGCATCCGCGCCACCATCCAGGATCCGACCGTCGGCATCACCGGCAACCAGAAGCTGGAAGACTCCTGGGCCGCCGGTGTGCGCCTCGGCTGGCTGGTCGCCCCGAACGTTCTCTCCTACGTCAACGGCGGTTACTCTGGCGCTCACTTCGGCAGCACCAGCTTCATGACCCTGGCTGGCGTTCCGGCCGGCATCCACCTGAACGGCTACAACCGCAACGGCTGGTTCATCGGCGGCGGCGTCGAGAACAGCCTGAACATCTTCGGCATCACCTCGCCCGGCTGGTTCATGAAGACCGAGTATCGTTCGGCCTTCTACAACGCCAAGACCTCGAACGAGCTGGTCGACGGCACCAACGCCCTGGTCGGTCGCGACATCCGCGCCAACAGCTGGAACCAGACGATCTCGACCTCGCTGGTCTATCGCTTCAACTGGACCGGTCCGGTCGTCGCCAAGTACTGAGCTGAACTGAATTTCACTTCAGACGTCAAAGCCCCGGGCATCGCCCGGGGCTTTTGCGTTGTTGCGGGCATCGACACCGAAACGCGCCCTCGCGCCCCCATGGTGACACCGGCGGGCAAAGTCGAAAGACGTCGCAACAGCCCCTACCCCGCTTCTCGTCTTGTTGCCGGCCGGTAACAGCCATTTCGACGGAATCTTCCTATGGTTCCCGCACATCGGCTGTGGAAGGCAGGGAATTGGAAATGAGACAGAAGTTCGTCGTCGCACTCGCGGCAATCGCGGCTTGTTCAGGATCCGCCGAGGCGGCCGATCTCGCGGCCAGGCCCTATGTGAAGGCTCCCATCGCGTCTCCGACCGCGTGGACCGGCTTCTACGTCTTCGGCGGCGGTGGCGGCGGTCTCTGGAATGCCGACAGCAATGTGGTCGACAACGGAGCCGGGTTTGGTATCGGAACGCCGCTGACCCGTGATGAGCGGCTCGGTGGCAGCGGTTGGTTCGGCACCGTCGGCCTCGGTTACGATTGGCAATTTGGCAGCCGCTGGGTCGCCGGCGTGTTCGCTGACGGCCAGTTCGGAGAGATCCGCGGCTCGCTGTCTGATACCAACGGGGTCTTCGAAGGCCGCGAGAAGCTCCGCACGAGCTACGCCGCAGGCGCGCGACTCGGCTACCTCGTGGCCCCGAACGTCTTGTCCTATGTGAACGCCGGCTATTCCGGCTCTGAATGGTCCGGCGTGGGCTTGTCGTCTCTGTCCGTCCTCCCGGGAACCACGACCGACCCGCTCACCTCCACCCCCTCGTTCCATCGCAATGGCTTCTTCGTCGGCGGCGGCGTCGAGAACAATCTCAACATCCTGGGCATCAATGCGCCGGGTTGGTTCATGAAAACTGAATATCGATCCGCCTTCTACGACCGCACCACGTTGGCGGAGACCTGCACGGCCGCCGGCGCTGCGCTCGGCTGCGGAGGCGGGGTTGCCGGGGCGCCAGCGGGCGCTGCCCTCACCTTCAAACCGTGGGTGCAAACGATCAGCACGTCGCTGGTCTACCGCTTCAACGACAAGGGCATGCCTGCGACTGCAGAAGACCTCGCTCCGCGTCTCTACGCCAAGGCTCCCGCGACCTTTGCCGGCCCGAACTGGACCGGGTTCTACATCTTCGGCGGCGCCGGCGGCGGACTCTGGGCGGCGGACAGCAGCATCGAGACCACCGCGCCGCCCGTGATGCAGATCATGCGCGATCAACGCCTCGGCGGCAGCGGCTGGTTCGGAACGGTCGGCGCCGGTTACGATTGGCAATTCGCCGGCAATTGGGTCGCGGGCGCGTTTGCGGACGGCCAGTTCGGCGACATCAGAGGCTCCCTCACCCAAACCTTCATGGCCAATGCAGAGGGGACCGAGAAGCTTCGCACCAGCTACGCAGCCGGCCTGCGGCTCGGCTATCTCGCCGCTCCGAACGTCCTGTCCTACGTCAATGCGGGCTATACGGGCTCGGAGTGGTCGGGCACCACGCTGAACTCGCTGTTCCTGCCCACCACGCCCTTGTACACGGCTCCTTCGTTCCATCGCGACGGCTGGTTCGTCGGCGGCGGCGTGGAGAACAGCCTGAACATCTTCGGCATAGCCACGCCGGGCTGGTTCATGAAGACGGAGTACCGGAGCGCCTATTATGATCGCACTTCGCTGCCACTGACGTTCACACCCAACTTCGGCGGCGCTCCGAGCGGCATGTCCGTCACCTTCAAACCCTGGGTGCAGACCATCAGCACCTCGCTTGTGTATCGCTTCAACGCCGGGCCAGTGGTCGCGAAGTATTGAGCCGGTCAGCCTGAACAGCGGAAGCCCCGGCCCGGTCCGGGGCTTTTTCTTGACTCGATCGGCCACACTGCCTTTCGCGGCCCTAGGTCCAGCATTGTATCTGCACCGAAGCTACGGCTAGTCTTGCGGAAGTTTTCGTGACCTGCGGCGATCGCTTGCCGCAGGCCGCGACAGAAGCCGTCCAATGGGGAGGAATGCATGCGCAGATTTCTGCTTGTCGCAGGCCTGTTTGCCCTCGCCGTCGGGCTGCTCTGGATCGGACAGGGCACCGGCACCATCGCCTGGCCGCGATCGAGCTTCATGATCAACCAGCTGCAATGGGCCGGCTACGGCGCCGCCATGGCAGGCTTCGGGCTGGTGCTGATCTGGCAAAGCAACCAATAGAAGAAACCAGGACGTGAAAGCATGACATCCAACCGGTTCGATCTCCGCGGCAAAGTCGCGATCGTCACAGGCGGCAATGGCGGCATTGGGCTCGGGCTCGCGCATGGGCTGGCCGACGCCGGCGCCGATATCGCCGTGATCGGACGCAATGAAGCCAAATCGGCGGCAGCCGTCGCCGATCTCAGGGCACGCGGTGTGAAGGCGATATCGGTCACCACCGACGTCACCGACAAGGCGGCGGTCGCCGCCATGATCGACCGCGTCGTCAGGGAGCTCGGCCGCATCGACGTTCTGATCAACAACGCCGGCATGAGCATCCGCAAGCCGCCGCACGAGCTCGAGCTCGACGAGTGGAACAAGGTGATCGACACCAACCTCACCAGCGCTTTCGTCTGCTCGAAACTGGCGTATCCGGCGCTCAAGGCATCCGGCAACGGCAAGGTGATCAATATCGGCTCGATGATGTCGATCTTCGGTGCGAGCTTTGCGACCGCCTATGCCGCGAGCAAGGGCGGCATCGTGCAGTACACGCGCGCCTGTGCCAATGCCTGGGCACCCGATAACATCCAGGTCAATGCCATCCTGCCGGGCTGGATCGACACCGATCTCACCCGGGGCGCGCGCAAGCAGGTGTCGGGCTTGCACGAGCGCGTGCTGGCGCGCACGCCCGCGGGGCGCTGGGGCGACATCGACGATTTCGCCGGCATCGCCGTGTTCCTCGCCTCCCCAGCCTCGAACTTCGTCACGGGGACCGCGATCCCCGTCGATGGCGGCTTCTCGATCATGGCCTGAGGCGCAACCGCGCCGCACACAAAAAAGAAGCCCCGGTGGAAGCCGGGGCTTTTAATGTGGTCGTGACTTTTCTTCGATTGGTCGTTTGTTGCTCAGTAGCGCGCGATCACTGGCGCGTCGAACTTGTAGCTGGCGCGCACGACGGCCCATTGGATATCGCGCGGCTTGGCATCGAAGGTGTAGTTACCCGCGGTGCCGCCGAGCTGATAGGTCTGGCTGCCGAACGCCGCGTAATTGTACTCGAGGCCGACGATCCAGTTGCGGGTGATGCCGTACTCCCAGCCGGCGCCCACGGTCCAGCCATTGGCCCAGTGAGTCTGACCGCCGGTGCCCGTCACGACGGGGTCGGTCACCGAGAGCCTGTTGTTCACGCCGGCGTAGCCGCCCTTGATGTAGAAGAGGTTGTTCTGAACCGCGAAGCCGGCGCGACCGACGACGGTGGCAAGAACGTTGGCGCGCCAGGAGAAGACATCGTTGGCGGGGCCGAAAGCAGTGTTCCTGAACGAACCCTTGTTGTCGAGGCCGGAGATCGTCCCTTCCATGCCGAACACGTAGTTGTTGGCCTGCCAATTGTAGCCGATCTGGGCGCCGCCCATGACACCCGAGTTGCGCTGGCGATAGCCCTGGCCCGGCGTCAGATCGCCGAACGCCGCACCCGTGCCGTTGTTGATGAACTGCTCGTTGGTCCAGGCGCCGCCGATATGGCCGCCGACATAGAAGCCGGTCCAGTTGAACAGCGGCTCGATATAGGCGGGAGCCTTGGTGTAGGGACGCGCGGCGAGATCGGCGGCGGAAGCAGCACCGGTCGTAACCAGAGCGGTCGTGCAGGCGAAGGCGGCAATCAATTTGTTACGCATGGTACACCCCGTGTCCTTTGATGGGCGCACGCTCACACGCAGTTCTTACTCAAATTTGAATCAAGAAAGTTAAGGCGCCGGATTGGCCGGGGACGTTCCTAGAATCCGTCTGCGCTGTTGCTCGCGCGCAACGCGGAAAGCGCAATTTAACGCGACATTATCCCTACCGGATCCCTGCGCTGGGATTGCGGCGCGGCGAATGCACGTGCTCGGGCCGGACGCCGATCGCAATGAAGCGCGCCGGGATACGCTGAAGCCACGGCAGGGCGGTGATCAGCCGCACGATCAGCGGCACCTTGAGCGGCCGATCGCCACCCTTCAGCGCGCCGCTGATGATGTTGTTCTGCACGACCACCTGCATGGCCTGCGTCATCTTCACGGGGAACGCGCGGCGTCGCCTGACGGCATCGAGCTCATCCTCGGTGGGGCAACCGCGGCTCAATTTGTCCGCAAGCAGGTTCGCGGTCGCGACCGCGTCCTGCACAGCCAGATTGACGCCGACGCCGCCGACCGGCGACATCGCATGCGCGGCATCGCCGATCAGAAGCAATCCGGGTCGCGTCCAGCGTTTCAAGCGATTGATGGCGACCGTCAGCAATTTGACGTCGTCAAAACTCTTCACCTCGGCGATGCCCTGCTTGAGGATCGGCGCCATGCGCACGACGTCGTCGAGCAGCGCCGGCAACCCCCTCGCCTTCACCGCATCATATTGCCCCTTGGCGATGACATAGGCGCATTGCCAATAGTCGCCGCGATCGAAGGTGACCATCATCTTGCCGGTTTCGACACGCGCGAACAAATTCTCGCTCTGGTCGGGCGTTCGTCCCACCCGGAACCACAATACATCCATCGGCGCGCCGATCTCCTCCACGCTGAGCCCCGCACGCTCGCGCACCGTCGAGTGCCGGCCGTCACAGGCGATGGTGAGATCGGCCTCGATGTCGACGATGCCATCGGGCGTCGTGGCGCGCACGCCGGCGATGACCTCGCCGTGGAGGATCAGGTCGACGGCTTCCGTGTTCATCAGCACCTTGAGCGAGGTGAAGCGCTTACCGGCCTCGCGCAGGAAATTCAGGAAATCCCATTGCGGCATGAAGGCGATGAACGGGTACTTCGTATGTAGCCGGCGCAAATCGGCGATCCGTACCTTGCTGCCGCCGATCAGGCCGTCCAAGGTCTGCAGGCGCTGATGCGGCAGCCTGAGAAAGCCGTCGATCAAGCCGAGTTCGTCCATCACCTGAAGCGTCGAAGGATGCACGGTGTCGCCGCGAAAGTCGCGGAAGAAATCGGCGTGCTTCTCCAGCACCACGACATCGATGCCGGCCCGTCCGAGGAGATAGCCGAGCATCATGCCGGCGGGGCCCCCGCCAACGATGCAACACCGGGTTCTCACGGAGTGACGCGGGGTCCGCTGTGGCGTATCTGCTTCCATCCGATCCTCGCCTACGACCCTTGTCCGCCTGCGATAGAACAAGTCCGAGCTGGTTGACTGGGTTTCCGAGTGACCGTCCCGTCGTCGACAGTTTCGGCTGACTTGAGGATGATCTTGCAGTGCGCACCCTGCTCATAGTGCTTGGCATCTGGTTGCTGATCAACGTGCTTTTTGTCGTGATCATGCTGCCGCCGCGCAGGTCGCGCGGTCCGTATCCGCGCAAAACCGGCGCGCTTGCGCCGGTGCCGATCGATCAGCGCGGCTCTCCCTTTGAGGAACAGGAGAAGTTCCTGCTCAGCCACGTCATCATCTCGATCGCCATGGGAGCGTTTTTCTCGCTCGCGCCGCCTTTGATCGAGGCCTTCGACTGGCTCAAGCGCTTCTTGCGCAAGCCTCGCGCATAACGGGGCGGCATCCGCCTGCCCGGGTTCCAGGCACGGCTCAATTGTTGCTGCGGTTCGCGGTCCGGAACGTCTTGACCTCGGATACGCTGCCGTCCCGATAAGTCAGTTCGACGGACATGAACTGCGTCGCTGCTGGCAGCTTCTCATAGAGCTGCATGCCGGCAGTGATGGCAGACGGATCGCGCAGATCGCAGGGCGGCAGTTTCAGCACCTTGTCAGGCACCGCCGTGTCGATGCCGATCCGCGCTTCGCGGATCGCGCAGCGATACGACAGCAGATGGGAATAATAGACCAGCAGGCCGTTGAACTGGCGGAACGAGAGCCAGCTCGTGGCGGTCATGTCGAGGATCTTGCGCTGATCGCGGATCAGCGCGGCTTCAGGGTCGAACTTGATCGGGAACGGGCCCTGCATGTCGCCGGCGGCGTCGACGTAGCGAACCTCGATGGTGCCGGCCTGCGCATCCGCAGGCAGCTCGATCGAGGGGTTCGGCATCCGCTTGCGTGTGCGCGGATCGAGGGTGTCCATGAAACCGGTCTCGCGGAAATCGCTATTGCCTGCCATGCGCCAGGAAATGCCGACCGTGGGATCGGCGAAGGAGAACGTCACGCTCCAGCCGCCGTTGTGGCGCGAGAAGCTCGCGATCGGCGCGTTGGTGGTCTCCTCCCGCGGCACGCGCGGCACCGAGACCGGCGGCAGCGCGGCGACCTTCTGCGGCGGCGAATCGGCCGGTCGCGCAGCGGTTGCTGCGTCCTTGGCCGCACCGCTGAGGAAAACGTCGTCGACCATCTGGTCGAAATAAACCGGCACCTGCTTGTGCTTGACGGTGTCGGCCATCTCGCTGACCAGGCGGCGCGTGTGCTGCGCGACCTGCACGAGGTTTTCGCCGGGCTGCAGCAGCTCCTTGGCGAAGGTGCGCGTGAACACCGAATTGGGATTTGAATCGTCGTTGGAAAGCCGATCGAGCGCGGTCTGGCGCGGGCCGGCGGAGAACACCGAGAACACGCCCTCGGGCAATTGCGTCATCGGCGCAAGCCCGCCGCCGCCGGCGACCGCGCGCGTACCCGATCGTTCGAACGGATTGTTGCGGCAGGCATCGAACACCAGGATCGAGGTGCGTGCCTTCTTGTTCTGGAGACGCTCCACCACGCGATCCGCCAGAATGGAGGCATCGCGCACCAGCTCTTCCTGGCCTTCGGTCGCCGCCGGCACGTCGGTCGGCAGCAGATAGTTCTGGCCCGCGATCTCGAAGCCGTGGCCGGCATAGAAGAAGAACGCGGTGTCGCCGGGCTCGATGGCCCGGTCGAAGGCAAGCAGCGTCTCGGTAAATTGCTGACGGTTCTGGTTTTCGGCGACCATCACCTGGAAGCCGAGCTGCTTCAGCGTGTCGCCCATGGTGCGGGCGTCGTTCACGGCCTTCAGGAGTTTTGGAACGTTCTTGTAGTCGTTGTTGCCGACGACGAGCGCGACGCGCTTTTCGGCATGTGCGGCGCCTGTGACACCGCTGAGGCTCGCCGCCAGGCCGAGCACTGCCAGAGTCCTCAAAAACCGCCGCGTCATCGTGACATTCCCCTTCAGAACGGCTCGCCCGCTTCCCGGCGGAACCCTGCGCCGTCGATGTGATAGTCGGTCCAATTGCATCGAGGGTTCAACCGCGCGGAGCTTGTCCATTCGCCATCTCGCCTATGGCAGATTCCCGCGGAATCTGCTCATTCTTGCGGGCATTCCATTGGGGACGAGGGGCTACCGTGTATCGCTGGTGCACCGACGAGGTCGAGCCGCTCGAACGCTTCGATTATTGGCGCGAGGTTCGCGCCAAGGGGCTGTTCGGGGTTACGGCGGAACTCGATCGCGAACGGCGCGGCGACTTCCATGGTGAGTTCTCGCTGAGCCAGGTCGGCGGCGGCGGACTGGTCGAGCTGAAAGCCTCGTCATACGCGGTCGAACGGAGCCATGCCGACATCGACCGCGCGCCGGGTGACAGCATCTGCGTCTACCAGCAGCTCGGTGGCGGCGGCTGGTTCGGCGGCATGCGCTCCAGCGATTTCGCGATCGCCAATGGCAGCTTCGCAACCAGCCACACCGACCTGCCCTACCGCACCAGGCCGTTGGGCGCTTCAGGCTTCCACCTGCGCATCCTGAAGATCCCCGTCCGCGGCCTTGCAACCCAGGACAAGCGCATGCGCGAGCTTGCACCAAAACCTTTTAGCGATCCCGCTCTGCACGCCCTGCTCGATGCCTGCTTTGCCGATCTCGGCGAGGCGGCCGCGAACGAAGCCTCCTCCGACTCCGCGCCGCTGGTGCAGGCGCTGGGACATTTGGCGCTGATCGAGCGCGGCATCGTCAGGCCGGGCAGCCGGCGCGGACAGGCCGCGCTCCGGACCGCCCGCTTGTCGCTGGCGCGGCGCCTGATCGCCCGCCATTTGCAGGACCCCGATCTGGCGCCGACGCGAGTGGCCGATCTGCTCGGCGTTTCCGTGCGCCATTTGCACATGCTGTTCGAGGCGGCGGAGCGCAGCTTCTCCCAGACGGTGACCGAGGAGCGGCTGAAGCGAAGCCGCCTCTTGATGCGCGAAGCGCCGGAGCGGCTGATCGCCGACATCGCCGCCGCCTGCGGCTTCGAGAGCCTGGCGACGTATTACCGGGTCTTCAACGCCGCCTATGGCATGGCGCCCGGCGATTTTCGGACCAAGGCCGCAGGGTTGCGTTAACCACCCGCCCGGCCGCTTGCTGCCGAAAAGCCAAGCCGCGCCCGTGATTTGAGCGAAAACCTTAGGGTTTTTAGGGTCTTCCCGCGCCCGCTCCATTGACTTTGGCGGATTCCTCCCTATGTTCCGGGTCGACGCGGCTCAGATCGAAGAGCGATTCCTGAGCCTTGCGCTTTGTTCGCGTGAGTCAGCACCCCCAGCTTCTTTGAGAGCGCGCCGTTTCGGGGTGGAACGCGACAGCCTTTTTACCCTCGATTCCGAACGGCGGTTTCGACCAGAGGCTCAATGTCCTTTTCCAATCTCGGACTGTCCGAAAAAGTCCTCGCCGCAGTGGCGGCCACCGGTTACACCAACCCCACCCCTATTCAGGAACAGGCGATCCCTCACGTCCTCGCACGCAAGGACGTGCTCGGCATCGCCCAGACCGGCACCGGCAAGACCGCAGCCTTCGTGCTGCCGATGCTCACCATCCTCGAGAAGGGTCGCGCCCGCGCGCGTATGCCGCGCACGCTGATCCTGGAGCCGACCCGCGAGCTTGCGGCGCAGGTGAAGGAAAACTTCGACCGCTACGGCGCAGGCCAGAAACTCAACGTCGCCCTGCTGATCGGCGGCGTCTCCTTCGGCGACCAGGATGCCAAGCTGACGCGCGGCGTCGACGTGCTGATCGCCACCCCGGGCCGTCTGCTCGACCATACCGAGCGCGGCGGCCTGCTGCTCACCGGCGTCGAGCTGCTCGTCATCGACGAAGCGGACCGGATGCTGGACATGGGCTTCATCCCCGACATCGAGCGCATCTGCAAGCTCGTCCCGTTCACGCGGCAGACCCTGTTCTTCACCGCGACCATGCCGCCGGAAATCCGGCGCATCACCGAGGCCTTCCTGCACAATCCGCAGAAGGTCGAGGTCTCCAAGCCCGCCACCACCGCCGTCACCGTGACGCAGTCGCAGGTGCCCGCCGGCCGCGAGGCGCATGAGAAGCGGGAGCTGCTGCGCCGCCTCTTGCGCGAGGCCAAGGATCTCAAGAACGCGATTATCTTCTGCAATCGCAAGCGCGAGGTCGCGATCGTTCACAAATCGCTTCAGAAGCACGGCTTCAGCGTCGGCGCGCTGCACGGCGACATGGACCAGCCCGCCCGCATGGCCGCGCTCGACCAGTTCCGCAAGGGCGAGCTGCCCCTCCTCGTCGCCTCCGACGTCGCCGCCCGCGGCCTCGACATTCCCGAGGTCAGCCACGTCTTCAATTTCGACGTCCCTCATCATGCGGACGACTATGTGCACCGGATCGGCCGCACCGGCCGCGCCGGCCGTACCGGCACCGCGATCTCGATCGTGACGCCGCTCGACCAGAAGTCCATGGCCGCGATCGAGAAGCTGATCGGCCAGAGCATCCCGCGCGCCGAGGGCGACTACGAAATCCACGCGGAAGCCGGCGATTCGGCCGAGCGCCCGCGCGAGCAGCGCGGCCGTGAGCGTTCCCGCGGCGGACGCGGCAAGTCGCCCCGTGAACGCGGCCAGCGCGGCCACGATCGTGAACGCAGCCACGAGCCGCGCGGCGAGACCCGGTCTTCAACCGAAGCGCGGCCGGCACGCGAGGCGAGGCCGTCGTCGGAGCCACGTCACGGCTCCCGCCCCCAGGGCAATCATTCGCATGTGCCGTCGATCGGTCGCCCCGAGCCGCGCCGCCAACGCGAGGCCGACACCGAGCCCGGCGATCATTCGCATCTCCCCGCGTTTCTGCTGCGCCCGGTCCGCTCCCCGGCCGGCGCCTGACACCGCGATACACGCCTGAGTTGAACGGCCGAACGTTTACCGACCGTTCATCATCGTCCGTTAGCCTACGAACATAATTTAAAAGCATTGCTGCGGTCGATGGGCGCATCGACCGCCGTGGGGTATGTTCTGTGGTCAAAGTGCTCGATGAACACGAACGCACGATGGCGTTCGCCGAGGTGGCGCTCGGTCAGATCCGGTCGCTGAAGCAGACCGCAATTCCCCGCAATTACGAGATCTGGTACGTCTACGCGACCGGCTACAACGCACCGCTCAACAAGATCATCAACGAGACGCTCGCGCGCCACGGCAAGCTGACCGAAGCCGATCTCGAGCAGATCTACGACACCTATCTCTCCCATATCAAAACGACCGACCGTATCGACAAGGTCGGCGCGCGCGTGATCGGCGAGATCGACGACGTCATGACGGTGTTAAGCAACGCACTCGGCATGACCGGCACCTACGACGCCAGCCTGTCGGGCGCCAGCGAGCAACTCTCCTCGGCGAGCAGCCGCGAGCAGATCAAGGCGATCGTCGAAGCGCTGTTGCGCTCGACCGGCGAAATGCGCGAGACCAACAAGGCGCTGGAAGACCGGCTGACCCTGTCGAAGAACGAGATCAGCAATCTCCAGCAGAGCCTGGAAGCGATCCGCGCCGAGAGCCTGACCGATCCCTTGACCGGTCTCGGCAACCGTAAATATTTCGACCGCATGATCGGCATGGCCGTGCAGAGCGCGCTTGCCGGCGACGAGCCGCTCTCGCTGCTGCTGCTCGACATCGACCATTTCAAGTCGTTCAACGATTCCTATGGCCACCTCACCGGCGATCAGGTGCTGCGGCTGGTCGGCCTGTCGCTGAAGCAGACCATCAAGGGCCAGGACATCACGGCGCGCTACGGCGGCGAGGAGTTCGCGGTGGTGCTGCCCAACACCGCGCTGCGCCAGGCTCTCACCGTCGCCGACCACATCCGCCGCGCCGTAATGGCGAAGGAGTTGAAGAAGAAGTCGACCGGCGAGATCCTCGGCCGCGTCACCATTTCCGTTGGCGTATCGATGCTGAAGCAGGGCGACGACACCGACGCGCTGATCGAGCGCGCCGATGCCTGCCTCTACGCGGCCAAGCGCAATGGCCGCAACCGCGTGATCTGCGAAGCCGATCCGGAATACGCGGTCGAGACGCATAACCAGGTGGCATGACGCGCGCGGCGCACCGCCGCCGCTTGACATTGCAACCTGACGAGCAACATCTTCCTCGCCGCCTGCGCAGCGAGGACCATCGTCGTGCCCAATCCCCATGATTTTCACACGCCGCAGCCGTCCTACAGCAAGGACGAGCTGCTGAGATCGAGCGAAGGCGGCTATTTCGGGCCGGGCAACGCGCAATTGCCGGCGCCGCCGATGCTCATGATGGACCGGATCACCGAGATCAGCCTGAATGGCGGCGAATTCGGCAAGGGCCACATCGTCGGCGAGCTCGACATCGTGCCGGATCATTGGTTCTTCGACTGCCACTATCGCGGTGACGCGATGATGCCGGGAAGTCTGGGCCTGGACGCGATGTGGCAGATGATCGGCTATTGGCTCGGCTGGTCGGGTTCGCCGGGCAAGGGCCGCGCCATCGGCGTCGGCGAGGTCGAGGTGACGGGAGCGGTCACGCCGGAAACACGATCAGTGCGCTACGAGGTCGCCATGCGCATGGTCCGGCGCGGCAAGCTCGTGCTCGGAATTGCCGACGGTCGCGTGGTTGCGGACGGTGTCTGCGTCTTCGTCGCAAAGGACATGCGTGTTGGCCTGACCAAGGCCGCGGATTGAGATCTCGTAGCGTTGGCAAAGGCGCGCAAGCGCCGTGCCCGCGATCTCGACCTGATTATTTCGAACCGTGCGCACGTTTCGCTTTACCCACCCTACGCACCGTCTTCTTGGCAGCCTTCTTCGCTAAGGACTTCTTCGCCGCAGCTTTCTTCTTCGGCCGCTTCTTCACCTTGGCGCGCTGGGCGGCGGCAAGCGCCGCCCTCGCCCATTGCGCCAGCTCCTGGGAATCGTCGAACAGACGCGCCGGCAGCTCCCAATAGGAATTCACCAGCACGGTCTTGGCGCGGGTCGAATACTGGAACGGCTTTGAGCCTTCCGCTTCAAAGTCGGGGATCGTCTGCTCGTCGGCGCGGAGGAACAGGCCGGCACGCAGGGACAGCGCGAAATTGATGCCGTCGGCGGAGATGCCGTAACCGGAAAACATCTTGCGGATTGTAACCGGGCCAAAATCGGCGAACAGGTCGATCAGGAATTCGCGGTCCATGGCCCAACTCTCCCCCCATCGTCGTCCCTGCGAACGCAGGGACCCATAACCACAGGGAGCAGTTTAGCGAAGACTGGTAGTCGCGCCAGCATAGTGCTCACACCGCATGTCACGGAGAGACCACGCGGTAATGGGTCCCTGCGTTCGCAGGGACGACGGCGGAGCGAAGAAGCGTGAGACGAGGCCTACCCGTCGATCTTGGCGGGACGCAGTTCGACAGACTCGCCGCAGCCGCAGGCGGAGATCTGGTTGGGGTTGTTGAAGACGAACTGGGCCTGCATCTTGTCGGCCTTGTAGTCCATCTCGGTGCCGAGCAGAAACAGCACGGCCTTGGGATCGACCAGGATCTTGACGCCCTTGTCCTCGACGACCTCGTCGGTCGGGCGGATCTCGTGGGCATATTCGACCGTGTAGGACTGGCCGGCACAGCCGCCGTTCTTCACGCCGACGCGCAGGCCGACGATCTCGGAGTCCGCACGCTGCGTCAGCTCGCTGATGCGCTGGGCTGCGGCGTCCGTTAGCCGCATCACCTGAGGGCGCGGACGCCGGGGCTTTGGTGTCGAAGCTGGTGTCGCCTGGGTCATGTTATTTATTTGGTCCGTTCCGAAGCGAATTCAATGCGAGCAGAGACCGTCACCACATGTTGAGTACGAGGCGGGCCTCGTCGCTCATGCGCTCCGGCGTCCAGGCCGGCTCCCAGACGACCTTGACGTCGACCACGCCGACGCCGGGGACGCTGGCGACCGCATTCTCGACCATGGTCGGCAGCTCGCCGGCAGCCGGACAGTTCGGCGTCGTCAGCGTCATCTGCACGTCGACGGAACGATCGTCCTTGATCTCGACCTTGTAGATCAGGCCGAGCTCGTAGATGTCCGCCGGGATTTCCGGGTCGAAAACGGTCTTGAGCCCGGCGATGATCTCACGCGTCAGCCGCTCGGTCTCCTCCGGCGGCAACGCCGAATGGGTTTCCATCGGATTGGCTTTGATTTCGGCCGTGTCACTCATGCGAACAAATCCCGCGCCTTGAGCAGCGCCTGTGCCAGATGATCGACTTCTTCCCGCGTATTATACATGCCGAACGAGGCCCGGCAGGTCGCGGTCACGTTGAACCGTTCTAAAAGCGGCATCACGCAATGGGTGCCGGCGCGAACAGCGATACCCTGACGATCGATCACGGTCGCGACGTCATGGGCGTGCGCGCCCTTGAGCTCGAAGGAGATCACCGGTCCCTTGCCGCGGGCCGTGCCGATCAGCCGCAGCGAATTGATCTCGCGCAGGCGATCCTGGGCATAGGCCGTGAGATCGTGCTCGTGCGCGGCGATGCGCTCCTTGCCGATCGAATTGACGTAGTCGATGGCGGCACCAAGACCTACCGCTTCGACGATCGCGGGCGTGCCCGCCTCGAATTTGTGCGGAGGATCGCCATAGGTGACAATCTCGCGCGAGACCTCGCGGATCATCTCGCCGCCGCCATTATAGGGGCGCATTGCGACGAGGTGATCGTACTTGGCCCAGAGCACGCCGATGCCGGTCGGACCGTACACCTTGTGCCCGGTGAAGACGTAGAAGTCGCAGCCGATGTCCTGGACATCGACCGGCAGATGCACCGCACCCTGGCTGCCGTCGACCAGCACGGGAATGCCGCGCGCGTGGGCGATCTTCACGACATCCTTGACCGGGACGATGGTGCCGAGCGCGTTCGACATCTGCGTGATCGCGACCAGCTTCGTCTTCAAGGTCAGCAGCTTCTCGAACTCGTCGATGAGGAAATTGCCCTCGTCGTCGACGGGCGCCCACTTGATCACGGCGCCCTGGCGCTCCCTGAGGAAATGCCAGGGCACGATGTTGGAGTGGTGCTCCATGATCGAAAGGACGATCTCGTCGCCCTTCCCGATGTTCGGCCCGCCCCAGGACGAGGCGACCAGGTTGATCGCCTCGGTGGCATTGCGGGTGAAGATCACTTCTTCCGTACGGGGCGCGTTGATGAACTGCGCCACCTTGGTGCGACCACCCTCATAGGCTTCCGTCGCGGCATTGGCGAGGTAATGCAGGCCGCGATGCACGTTGGCGTATTCGCTCGTATAGGCCTGCGTCATGCGCTCGAGCACGGCGCTCGGCTTTTGCGCGGAGGCGGCGTTGTCGAGATAGACCAGCTTCTTGCCGTAGACCTGCATGGCGAGCGCCGGAAAATCCTGGCGCACGCGCGCGACGTCATAGGCCCCGTTCTCGACCGCAGGATGCGTGCTCATGACCGCCGCTCCAGCCAGCGCTCGGCGATGCCGATCACGTGCTCACGGAGGCCATCGTCCGCGATCTGCTCGATCGCCTCACCGACGAAGGCCTGGATCAGCAGCGCCTGGGCCTGCTTCTCCGGCAGGCCGCGAGCCTTGAGGTAGAACAGCAGACTGTCGTCCAGCGCGCCGGCGGTGGCGCCGTGGCCGCAGGAGACGTCGTCGGCAAAGATCTCGAGTTCGGGCTTGTTGTCGGCCTCGGCTTCGTCCGAGAGCAGAAGCGCCCGGGTCATCATTTTGCCGTCGGTCTTCTGCGCATCGGGACGGACGATGATGCGGCCCTGGAACACCGAATGGGCGCGATCGTCGATGACAGCGCGGAAAGTCTCGCGGCTGACGCAGTTCGGCACGGCGTGATCGACCACCAGCGTGGTGTCGCCATGCTCGGTCTTCTGCAGAAGGTTGACGCCGTTGGCCGAGAGCTCGCTGCCCTCGCCCGCCAGCGTGATGAAGCCCTGCAGGCGGCTGACGGCTGCGCCCGTCGTCATGTTGAAGAAGTTCAGCTTCACGGCGGCGCCGACGGTGACGAAGTGCGAGGAGACATTCACCGCGTCAGGCGCATCATCCATCAGGCGGATATGCGCGACGTCGGCATCGTCGCCGATCCAGAGGATCACCGCGTCGTTGACCTGGTAGCCGCTCGCCTTGCCGGCCGCGACGAAGGTCTCGACAACAGTGGCGCGGGCGCCCTTGCCAATCCGCAGATGCGAGCGGGTGAAGGCGGACGCGCCCGCCGCCGTCGCGATATGCATGAGCTGGATCGGCGCCGATAGACGGGTGCCGTCGGCCACCGAGACCACGACGCCGTCGGTCGCCATGGCCGCATTGAGCGAAATCATCGCATCGGTCGACGTGGTCCGGAGGAGATCGCCGGCGGAGGGATTGGCCTCATTCGCGAGCATCTCGCGCAGCGTCTTGAGGCTGACCTCGGATGCGAGCGCCCTGACGTCAGACAGATCGGCTGCGAACACGCCGTCGACCAGCACCAGCTTGCGGGCGCCGGCAATCGCATGCGCCTTCACGGCCTCAGTGGCGAGCTTCAGCGCGGCTGTATCCGGCACCGCTGCCAGCGGCAGCACCTCGCCGACCAGCGCGCGCAGGTCGGTGTATTTCCATTCCTCGATTCGGCGATGCGGCAGACCGAGACGCTCATAGGTCTCGAACGCCTCGCGGCGCACTGCTGCCACTCCCGGCGAACCCGGCAGGCGGCCTTCGGCGCTGGCGAAGAAATCGCTCACGGCGCGGCCCTTTCCGGTCTTTGCCACAGCAACGTTCATTGCAACCAATCCTTACGCGTCCTCGAACTGGGCGTAGCCGGACGCTTCCAGCTCCAGCGCCAGATCCTTGGCGCCGCTCTTCACGACCCGCCCCTTGGACATCACGTGCACCACGTCGGGCACGATGTAGTTGAGCAGCCGCTGATAGTGGGTGATGACGACCATCGCGCGCTTTGGCGAGCGCAGCGCGTTGACGCCGTCGGCCGCGATGCGCAGCGCGTCGATGTCGAGGCCCGAATCCATCTCGTCGAGGATGCACAGGCTCGGCTCGAACAGCGCCATCTGCAACACCTCGTTGCGCTTCTTTTCGCCGCCGGAGAAGCCGACATTGACGCCGCGCTTGAGCATGTCCTGCGGGATGTTCAGCGACTTCGAGACCTCGCGGACCTTCTTGAGGAAGTCCGGGGTGGAGTATTCATCCTCCCCGCGCGCCTTGCGCTGGGCGTTCAGCGCCGTGCGCAGGAAATTCATGGTGGCGACGCCGGGAATCTCGACCGGATACTGGAACGCCAGGAACACGCCCTTGGCGGCGCGCTCGTCCGGCGACATCTCCAGGAGGTCTTCGCCCTTGAACAGGATCTGGCCGTCGGTGACTTCATAACCAGGCTTGCCGGCGATGACGTGCGAGAGCGTCGACTTGCCGGAGCCGTTCGGCCCCATGATCGCGTGCACCTCGCCTTCGTTCACGGTCAGCGTCAGTCCGTGGAGGATCTCACGCTCCTCGACACGAACCTTGAGGTCTTTCACTTCAAGCAAAGCCATCTTGGTATCCAGTTTATTCAGATGATGTTGGAGCGCGAGGCGCGCGCCGCCGGGTGGTCGGCAATCAGCCGACCGACCCTTCAAGCGAAATCGAGATCAGCTTCTGCGCTTCCACCGCGAACTCCATCGGCAGTTGCTGCAGCACGTCCTTGACGAAGCCGTTGACGACGAGGCCGACGGCCTCTTCCTGGCTGAGCCCGCGCTGGATGCAGTAGAACAGCACGTCCTCGGAGATCTTGGAGGTCGTCGCCTCGTGCTCGAACGTCGCCGAGGAGTTCTTGGCCTCGATGTAGGGCACGGTGTGTGCGCCGCATTTGTCGCCGATCAGCAGCGAGTCGCAGGCGGTGAAGTTGCGCGCCCCTAGCGCCTTGCGGTGCGCGGTGACGAGACCGCGATAGGTGTTCTGCGACTTCCCGGCGGCGATGCCCTTGGAGATGATGCGGCTCGACGTGTTCTTGCCGAGATGGATCATCTTGGTGCCCGAATCGACCTGCTGGAAGCCGTTCGAGATCGCGATCGAGTAGAACTCGCCACGTGAATTATCGCCGCGCAGGATGCAGCTCGGATATTTCCAGGTGATCGCCGACCCCGTCTCGACCTGGGTCCAGGAGATCTTGGAATTGGCACCGCGGCAATCGCCACGCTTGGTGACGAAATTGTAGATGCCGCCCTTGCCTTCCGAATTGCCGGGATACCAGTTCTGCACCGTCGAATATTTGATCTCGGCATCGTCATGGGCGACGAGCTCGACCACGGCGGCGTGCAGCTGGTTCTCGTCGCGCTGCGGCGCGGTGCAGCCTTCGAGATAGGAGACGTAGGCGCCCTTGTCGGCGATGATCAGCGTGCGTTCGAACTGGCCGGTGTTGCGCTCGTTGATGCGGAAATAGGTCGACAGCTCCATCGGGCAGCGCACGCCCGGCGGCACGTAGACGAACGAGCCGTCGGAGAACACCGCCGAGTTCAGCGTCGCGTAGAAATTGTCAGAGGTCGGCACCACCGAACCCAGATATTTCTGCACGAGTTCAGGATGCTCGCGGATGGCTTCCGAGATCGGCATGAAGATCACGCCGGCTTTCTTCAGCTCGGCCTTGAAGGTGGTCGCAACCGAGACCGAATCGAACACGGCATCGACCGCGATCTTGCGACGGGCCGGGTCTTCCTCGCCCACCTTGGGCTCGATGCCTTCGAGCATGGCGACTTCCCGCAAGGGAATGCCGAGCTTCTCGTAGGTCTTCAGGATCTCCGGGTCGATCTCATCCAGTGACGAGACCGTCTTCTTCGGCTTCGGCGCCGCGTAATAGTAGAGATCCTGGAAATCGATCTTGGGATAGTCGACGCGGGCCCAGGTCGGCTCCTGCATGGTCAGCCAGCGCCTGTAAGCCTCCAGCCGCCACTGGAGCATCCAGTCGGGTTCGTTCTTCTTCTGCGAGATGAACTTGACGATCTCTTCCGACAGCCCCTTGGGGGCCTTCTCGGAGTCGATCAGGGTCTCAAACCCATAACGATACTGGTCGACGTCGATGCGCTTCACGCGCTCGACCGTCTCTTGTACGGCTGGCATTCCATCCTCCGCTCGCGGTTTCAAGGACCGCGGTGGATCAAACTCGGACTAATATTACGATGTTTCTGTGCGGAAAGCACGGCTTAGAACCGTTCAAGCCGTGTTTCGTCGCTTAGGGCTTAAGTAGGCTATTACCGAGCTTTCGCCAAGCCTCTAACGCCCTATTGATGTCCTCAGGTTCCGTGGACCAGCCCAGACTGAGACGCACCGCTCCCTGGGCCACGGCGGGGTCAAATCCCATCGCCGAGAGCACGTGGGATGGCTGGACCTTTCCGGAGGAACAGGCCGACCCGGACGACACCGCCACGCCTTCGAGGTCGAAGCCGATCACGGCGGTTTCGGCCTTCAGGCCGGGAGCCGTGAACAGAACGGAATTTGGCAACCGATCCACGTCCTTTGACAAGATCGTTGCGCCAGCGATCGCGCAAAGGCCTTTTTCCAAGTCATATCTTAGGCTTGACATCCGTTTCGCATCCTCCGGCAGAGCCTGAAGGGCAGCTTTCACCGCCGCGCCGAAGGCTGCAATCCCGGCAACATTCTCGGTTCCGGCGCGCCGATTGAGCTCCTGCCCGCCGCCGCGCAGGATCGGCTCCAACCCGGCGAGCCCTTCGCTGACCACCAACGCGCCCACGCCCTTGGGGCCGCCGATCTTGTGCGCAGAGAAGCTCGCAAGGTCCGCGCCCACCTGGTTAATATTGAACGCAATTTTGCCGAGTGCCTGGATCGAATCGACGTGCAGGAGGCCTCCGGCCTCGTGGACAACCAGCGCAGCGTCCGCCACCGGCTGGAGCGCTCCGGTTTCGTTGTTGGCGGCCATGATCGAGACGAGTGCCGGAGAGCCGCCCGCGAGCAGTTCCCGCAGGTGATCCAGATCGACCACGCCGGCGCGTGTGACCCGGATTTGGTTGATGCTCTCTGCGGGAAACCGGCCGCCTGCCAGCACGGAGGCATGCTCGATTGCAGAAACCAGGAGCCGCTGCACCGGCTCGCCCGACCGGCCGCGCAGGCCGGGCGACAGCGCCAGCGCATTGGCCTCGGTTCCGGAGGACGTGAAGACGACGTTCCGCGGCCGCGCGCCGACCGCCGCTGCCAGCGTAGCGCGGGCCTCCTCGACCCACCGCCGCGCCTCCCGTCCCTCGGCATGGACCGAGGACGGATTGCCGATCAGCTCGTAGGCGGCCAGCATCGCCGCGCGTGCTTCGGCGCGCAGCGGTGTGGTCGCATTCCAGTCGAGATAGACGCGGCTTGACATGGCGCCCTCTTAGCACCTTTTGCCCCCGCGCCAATCGCGCGCCGCTGCACGTCAGGCCGGCTGTTGCTGCGCAATCCCTGCCGGGGAACGCAACACCATCCGTAGCCCGAACAGCGGACGCAGCCAGCCGATCCGCCGCACGATCTCGTAAGTCGCCGCACAGGTCAGCGCGGTGCCTGAGATCACGATCGCGGCCTCGCTTGCGGCGGAGAGCCCGCTGCCCTGCAGAGCATGCGCGATCATGATGATCGCGGTCTGGTGCACGATGTAATAGGGAAAGATCGCATCGGTCAGATAGCGGCGCACGGGGCCATCATCGGCCGTCAGATGGCGCCGCGCAACGCCGAGCACCGCGACCATCGCCAGCCATTGGTAAGAGCCATAGGCCGAGCCGGCGAACCATTTCGGCACCGACGACGGCGCGAGCAAGCCGGCATAGACGAGGACGAAGATGCCGAAACAAGCGGCCGCGATTGTCAGCGCCAGCCACCGCTGCCGCTCGACGTCGTGCCAAAAGCCCTCCTGGCGCGCGAGCAGGAAGCCGATCAGGAACGCGCTTGCATAGTCCGCGTGGTTGTACCAGTCACCGAACAGTGCGTGTGTCGAGGGGAAGATCGGCGCGAGGAAGAGCCGCCAGGCCGCGAACAACAGGCACGGCAGCACCAGCAGCCATCGCCCGGTAAGGACGGCCGCCAACCGCTCACCGATCCAGTCGGCGGCCGCTGGCCAGAGCAATAGCACGCCAGTCAGGGCCATCGTGTAGACCCAGAGATAGACCACGAACCAGAGATGGTTCCAGGTTGGTTGCACGATGCAGGGATTCGGACAGAATTGCGCGCTGAACAGCAGATAATGGTGAAGGTAATAATCGGCGAAACCGGCGGGATAGCCGAGCGCCTCGACAATCTGGAGATAAGATTGCGGCGGCACGATCACGAGCATGCCAAACATCAGGGGTATCAACAGGCGCACCGACCGCGCCCGCGCGAAGGCGCCGAGCCGGACCGTGCCCAGCATGAAGCGGCTCGCGACGCCGGAGACCAGGAACAGCAACGACAGCCGCCAGGGATTGAGCACCAGCATCACCGGCTCGAGCCAGGTCAGCCGGTGCGCGCTCTTGATGTGAAATCCCCAGGACACGTAGAGCATGCCGACGTGGTAGAAGATCAGCAGTCCAAAGGCTAAAATCCGCACCCAGTCCAGATCGATACGTCGTTCCTGGTTTGATGCTTGCTGTGGTGTTGACATGGGTTTCTGCTCCGTAACGGGACGACATCAGTGGTTTTCGGGCCATGGCTGACGGCCAAAATGCGCCGGAGACGGAGCGCGTCGAGACGGTTTGGGATCGGGATCGACCGCGAGGGGACGAAGCGTCGGCGTTAGGGACAAGCGGTTGGCGTGGTGGGATCAGCGGCGACCGGACGACATTGGCCATCATCGCGGCCGTCGCGCTCGGCATCGGCGTCGTCAACGCCCTCTCCGGCGCACAGGATGCCACCTGGCGTGGCGAGCATGCCGAGGTCGGCCTGCGGCTGTTCTGGGAGACGACAAGCATCATCGTCATCCTGCTGCTGGTGCCGCTGCTGATGCTCGCGGTCCGGCGCATGCGCCGGACGACTGGCCTCGGGGCACGGACCGGTATAGGCGCAGCCGCCCTCCTCGGTTTCTCGGCCCTCCACATCGCCGGAATGGTGGGGCTGCGGAAGTCGATGCTCTGGCTCGCAGGCGGCGCCTACGACTTCCATTTTTCGCTGACGACAATTCTCTACGAGTTCCGCAAGGACGTGGTGACGGCCTCGCTGATCGGCGCAACGCTCTGGCTGATCGAAAGCCGTCGCGAGCTGCGCAATGCGGCGCGCGCCGCCCAGTCCATGCCGGCCGCCCCGCCGGAGCAATCGCCCGATCTGATCTGGCTCCGGGACGGCACCAGCCGCATCCGCGTCGTACCGCGTGATATCCTTTGGGTGGCCTCCGCCGGCAACTACATCGAATACAGCCTCGCCAACGGCACCCAGCACCTCGTTCGGGGCACGCTGGCTGCGACCGAAAGCGAGCTCGCCCGCTTCGCCATCGTGCGCGTTCACCGCACCCGGCTTGCCAATCTCGACCGGGTGAGCGGCGTGGATTTCAAGCCGTCGGGAGATTTCGAGCTTACCTTCGACAACGGCAAGACGCTGGGAGGCAGCCGCCGCTACCGGCCCGCGGTCGCCTCCCTCGGAGGCAGCGCCGCGCCCGTGTGAATCGCTCTCCGGATGACCCGGCGGCGGATAAACGATCGTGATTCCAATCGCTTGCGGACCCGGCACCGCCCCCGGATCATCCCCGCCTTGATCCCACCCACGATCGGCCGGACGCCGGGCTGGCCGGCTAAGCTCTTGAGCGCATTGATAGATGTCGAAGATGCTTGCTTTTTGCCCCGCCGCCTATGTTAGAACGCGCACCGTCAAGTCACCGCGCGCCATCAGCGCATCACCGCGAGGCGCACGCCTTCTCACCCTTCCATTCGCGCTTTCGTCGGCATCCGCCGGCGAGGCCACAATCGGTTGATTGCCCAGGACCAGCTCTCCAGCACATCAATCAAGAGATCATCGATGCCTGAAGTTATTTTCACCGGCCCCGCCGGCCGTCTCGAAGGCCGCTATCACCCGGCCAAGCAGAAGAACGCGCCGATCGCGATGATCCTGCATCCGCATCCGCAGTTTCACGGCACGATGAACCACCAGATCGTGTACCAGTGCTACTACGCCTTTGCGCATCGCGGCTTCTCGGTGCTGCGCTTCAATTTCCGCGGCGTCGGCCGCAGCCAGGGCTCGTTCGACCACGGCACCGGCGAATTGTCGGATGCGGCGGCCGCGCTCGACTGGGCGCAGACCATCAATCCCGAGGCGCGCGCCTGCTGGGTCGCCGGCTTCTCCTTCGGTGCCTGGATCGGCATGCAGCTCTTGATGCGCCGCCCCGAAGTCGAGGGTTTCATCTCGATCGCGCCGCCGGCCAATCTCTACGACTTCTCGTTCCTGGCGCCCTGCCCCTCCTCGGGCCTGATCGTGCATGGCGAGAAGGACGCCGTGGTGCCGCCCAAGGACGTCAACACGCTGGTCGAGAAGCTGAAGACCCAGAAGGGTATCGTGATCGACCAGCAGATCATCCCCGGCGCCAACCATTTCTTCGACGCCAAGCTCGAGCCCCTGATGGAGACCATCACGGCGTATCTGGACATGCGTCTGGCCAACGTGCGGTAAGGATGACATGGCCGCGTTCGTAGCCTTGCTGCGAGCCGTCAATGTCGGAGGCACCGGCAAGCTGCCGATGACCGAGCTCAAGGCGATGTGCGAGGAGCTCGGCTTTGCCGCCGTGCGCACCTACATCGCCAGCGGCAATGTCGTCTTCACCAGCCGCAAATCAGAATCAGCAATCAGGGTGGCGCTGGAAAAGCGTCTGCACGCCTATGCCGGCGCACCGGTCGGTGTCCTCGTGCGCAGCGCTGCCGAGATGGCGGAGGTTCTGGCCGACAATCCGTTCCCGAAGGCCGCGCCCAATCGCACAGTCGCGATTTTCCTCGACAAGCCGCCGCCGACCGACGCGCTCGCCGGCATCCGCGGCCAGAAGAACGAAGAAGTGCGCCTCGGGCGCCGCGAGATCTACGTGCATTATGGCGACGGCATGGGAACGTCAAAACTCGTGATCCCCGCCGCAAAGACCGGCACCGCGCGCAATATCAATACGATCGCGACGTTGGCGAAGATGGCCGCCGAGCTCTAGGCCAGTTTCAACGCGATAATTCCCATCAGCACGAGCGCGATCCCGGCAAGCTTCATCGCGCTCAAGGTCTCGCCGAACAGCACGACGCCCATGACGAAGGTGCCGGCGGCACCGATGCCGGTCCAGACCGAATAGGCAACGCCGACCTCCAGCACCTTCAATGCGCGTCCGAGCAGGAACACGAACGCCGCCAGCAGCACGAGCGAAGCGATGCTCCACCCCGCGCGCGTGTAGCCCTCCGCATATTTCATCGAGATCGCCCAGCCGACATCGAGCGCGCCGGCGATCATCAGCATCAGCCAGGCCAAGGATTGCGACATCAGAGTCAGGCCGCGAGCTTGAGCAGATGCGCGTCGTGGCGCACGAGAAAGGCATGCAGCAATTGCGGATAGTCGGCGCCGACAGCGGTGCGAACGCTCGGACGCTTCGCAAGCTCCGCGCGCCAGGCGCGGACCTTCGGCACGTCGCGGAAGATGCCGTGATCGGTCAGATCGTCGAACAGGTCGAAATAGCGGAAGACCGGCGCAAATACGGAATCGACGAGGCTGAACGGGTTGCCTGCGAAGAACGGGCCGGTACCGAGGGCCCCTTCCACGCGCGTGAACTTCGCTGCGAGCGCCTGTCTCTTGCTTTCGAATATCGCCGCGTCGGTCGTGGTCTCCAAGCCCCAGAGATCGCCGAGGATCGCCGAGCCGAACTCCATCCAGGCGCGATGCTCGGCACGCTTCAGCGGATCGCTCGGATGCAGCTTCGTCCCGCTTTGGGTCTCCTCGATGTACTCGCAGATCACGTTGCTTTCGAACAGCGCGACCTCGCCCTTGTCGGTCGTCACCACCAGCACCGGCACCTTGCCGAGCGGCGACAGTTTGAGAAACCAGTCCGGCTTGTTGGCGAGATCGATATCGATACGCTCGAACGGCACGCCCTTTTCCTTCAGCGCGATCACGGCCCGCTGCACGTAGGGACAAAGCTTGTGGCTGATCAGTTTGAGTGAGGCGGGCGTTTCAAGCGAAGACGTCATGGCGCGATCCGGCTGTTTGATGCAACTGCATCCAAGATAGATGCATTTGCATGCATCAGTCAAGTCGATGCGTCTGCATTGACCGAGCGGGACATTCAGGGTCGCGCGATCACGCCCCCGGTCATCGGCATCGGCACGCCCGTGGTGGTCGGATAGGACAGCGGCAAGCCCTTCAGGCCCCGCGCGGCGAGGAAGCCGAAGGCCTGGGCCTCGATGGCGTCGGACGCCCAGCCGAGCGTCTCGGCGGCTTCGACGGTGGCCGATCCCACCCGCTCGCGCAGCATCCGCAGCATGGTGAGGTTGCGGGCGCCGCCGCCACAGACGATCCAGCTGCGCGGCCGCCGCGGCAGCAGCGGAATGACGCGAGCGATCGCGCTTGCGGTGAAGGCCGTGAGTGTGGCCGCGCCGTCGGCCGGTGCGACGTCGCCAAGCTTCAAGGCCGCAAAGTCGTTGCGGTCGAGCGATTTCGGCGGCGGGGCTGCAAAGAACGGCAATTCCAGCGCCCGCGCGATCCAGGCCTCGTCGGCCTTGCCGAGGGCTGCGAACTTGCCCTCCGCATCGAACGCCTGGTTCATGGTGCGGTACATGAAATCGTCGAGCAGCGCGTTGCCGGGGCCGGTGTCGCAGGCGATCAGCGTGTCGTTGCCGTCGATATAGGTGATGTTGGAGACGCCGCCGATATTGACCACGACGATCGGCCCCTCGCGCGCGAGCGAATTGGCGAGCGCCCGGTGGTAGACCGGCACGAAGGGCGCCCCCTGCCCGCCGGCCTCGACGTCGGCGGCGCGGAAGTCGTACATGACGGGGATATGGATCGCCTTTGCCAGCGCCGGCGCATCCCCGATCTGGACCGTCAGCCGCCGCTCGGGCCGGTGCAGCACGGTCTGGCCGTGGAAGCCGACGATGTCGATCTCCTCCGGCTTCATCCGGTTCTGGGCGACGAAGGCGGCCACCGCCTCAGCATGCGCCTGCGTCACCGCGCGCTCGGCCTCGGCCAGGATTCCCGGCCGGGCGTCGCGTTGCGACAGGTTCACGGCCTCCGACAACGCCTGGCGCAAAAGGCTACGCTCGGCCGGGCTGTAGGGCCGGTAGCCGGAGGGTCCGAACGCCTTCACCTGCTTGCCGTCGGTTTCGATCAGCGCAACGTCCACCCCGTCCAGCGAGGTGCCGCTCATCAAGCCGAGTGCCGTCAACATCATGGGATCAGCATCCTCAAAGACCCGCTCCGGCATGCCGATCTTGTGCCAGAGGGACACATCTTATAATGCCACAGCGCCAAGTGGCGGGCAGCAATCGGGTTCCCACCCAAGACTCTTAAATTGCTCCCGAAACAGTAAACCAAGAATTGTCAGGCACGCCGACAGATGACTGCATTTAAATCGGATTTCCTCAACACCCTGCAGGAACGTGGATTCATCCACCAATGCTCCGATTTCGAGGGGCTGGACGCGCTCGCCGCCAAGGGCGAGGCAACCGCCTATGTCGGCTACGACTGTACCGCTCCCTCGCTCCACATCGGCAACTATTTGACCATGATGATGCTGCACTGGCTGCAGCAGTCCGGCAACAAGCCGATCACGCTGATGGGTGGCGGTACCACCATGGTCGGAGATCCCTCCGGCAAGGACGAGACGCGCGCGATCCGCACCGTCGCCGAGATCGAGGCCAACAAGGCTTCGATCCGCGGCGTGTTCGCGAAGGTGCTGCGCTATGGCGAAGGCAAGAGCGACGCCATCATGCTCGATAACGCAGAATGGCTGACCAGGCTGAATTGGATCGAGATGCTGCGCGATGTCGGCAAGCATTTCTCGGTCAACCGCATGCTGACGATGGACTCCGTGCGCCTGCGCCTCGAGCGCGAGCAGGAGATGAGCTTCATCGAGTTCAACTACATGATCTGCCAGGCTTACGACTTCGTCGAACTGGCCAAGCGCACCGGATGCAAATTGCAGATGGGCGGCTCGGACCAGTGGGGCAACATCATCATGGGGGTCGATCTCGGCCGCCGCATGGGCACGCATCAGCTGTTCGCGCTGACGACGCCGCTGCTGACGACCGCATCGGGCGCCAAGATGGGCAAGACCGCACAAGGCGCAGTGTGGCTCAACGCCGACCAGTTCAGCCCTTACGACTTCTGGCAGTACTGGCGCAACACCGAGGACGCCGATGTCGGCAAGTTCCTGAAACTGTTCACGACGCTGCCGATGGCCGAGATCAAGAAGCTCGAGGCGCTCGGTGGCTCGGAGATCAACGAAGCCAAGAAGGTGCTCGCAACAGAAGCGACCGCGCTCCTGCACGGCCGCGAGGCTGCGAACGAAGCCGCCGAGACCGCGCGCCGCACCTTTGAGGAAGGCGCACTCGCCGAGAGCCTGCCGACCGTGGAAATTCCGCGCGGCGAACTGGAGACCGGTCTCGGCGTGCTCAACGCCTTCGTCAAGGCCGGTCTCGTCGCCTCCAACGGCGAGGCGCGGCGCCAGATCAAGGGCGGCGGGCTGCGCGTCAACGACGAGCCAGTGACTGACGAAAAGATGGCGCTCACGCCGGCCAATCTGACGCCCGAGGGCGTGATCAAGTTGTCCTTCGGCAAGAAGAAGCACGTCCTCATCCGGCCTGCATAGGCGTATGAGCTTTTGATGCTTGTCAGATCGCACCGAAGCGCGCTCCCTGATGAGCAATGGATCAGAAGACGGCCAGGGAACGTGACGGCACACAGCAAGGCGCGGTGCGCACCGCGCTTGTCGTGCTCGCGCTGTGCTTCACGCTGGCCGTCCTCGGCCGGGGCTTAAGTGAAAGCTTCACCGTCTTTCTCAAGCCGATCTCCGAAACTTTTCACTGGGACCGCGCGCAAGTCGTCTCGATCTATTCGCTGACCTGGCTCATCAGCGGACTGACGGCGCCGCTGGTCGGCCGGCTGTTCGATCATTCCGGACCACGCATCGTCTATGCGCTCGGCCTGTTGCTGCTGGGCTCGGCGTTCCTGATCGCAGGCCACGCGCAGGCGCTCTGGCAATTCCAGCTCTCGATCGGACTCTGCGTCGGCATCGGCGTCGCCTTCATCGGGAACGTGCCGAACTCGATCCTGCTCGGCCGCTGGTTCGGTCCAAAGCTGCCGACCGCGATGGCGGTGGTCTATTCCGCCATGGGCGGCGGCGTGCTGGCGCTGCTGCCGGCTTCGCAGCTCCTGATCGATCATCTCGGCTGGCGCGCGACCTATCAGGTCTACGGCTTCGCCGCATTGGGCCTGCTGGTGCCGCTGATGCTGCTGCCATGGCGGCTGTTCGCGGCCGGCTCGCCGCACGTGGTGAAGAAGACCGATCCTGATTTCATCGACGACGGGTGGACGCTTCCCAGCGCGATGCGCCATCACGCCTTCTGGGCGCTGTTCTCCACGTTCTTCTTTACCGCGGTCGGCATGTATGCGATCGCAGCCCAGATCGTCGCTTACCTGATCGATGCGGGCTTCCCGCCGCTCCAGGCCGCGACCGCTTGGGGTTTTTCCGGCGTGGTACTGGTGTTCGGGATGCTGGGCGTCTCCGCGCTCGACGGGCTGATCGGACGACGGCCATCGGTGCTGCTGAGCTACGCGATCTCGATCCTCGGCATCGCCCTGCTCTGGCTATTGCAGTACTCCCCCAACCTCATCCTGCTCACCGGCTTCGTCGTTTGCTTCGGCAGCATGATGGGTTCGCGCGGACCGCTGATCACGGCGACTGCGATGAAGATCTTCCGGGGCAAGCGGGTCGGAACCATCTACGGCACCATCTCCATCGGCAGCGGGCTGGGTTCGGCGTTCGGCTCCTGGAGCGGTGGCCTGATCCACGACGCGACTCACGGCTATAATGCGCTGCTCGTGTTCGCACTTGCGAGCGTGGTGCTTGGAATGATCCCGTTCCTGATCGTGCCCGCCTTGCGGCGATAGGTCTCCCGGAGGTAACCTGATCTCATTCGTGTCACCGGGAAACTACGGCGGGCACGGCGCTTATGTGCTAAAAAAATCCGGATGACTCGCGGCTGAAATCACGGCCTGCGGTGTTTTGTCCGACATGACAAAAATGTCAGCGTGAATTGACCTGGCGCAGCTTGCGAGACGGAACCGAATGCGGTCCTAGTCGCAGCATCGGATGGAGGGCACAAACCAATGAACTTTCCTTATCTCTCTCGCTATCAACCGGTTCTCTTGAGCCTGTTTCGCTTCATCACCGGGTTGCTGCTGTTCCAGTACGGCATGACCAAGCTCTTCCACATTCCGCAAGTGGCCATGTTCGCCAATCCTCCGCCGCTGATCTGGACGGCCGGCCTGATCGAACTCGTGCTTGGCGCGGCACTCATGCTCGGATTGTTCACCCGCCTCTCGGCCTTCGTCCTCTCCGGCGAAATGGCCTTCGCCTACTTCCTTGGCCACGTCTTCCACATTTCCAAGGAAGGCCCGCCGGTGTTCCTGCCGCTGCTCAATGGCGGCACCGCCGCCATCCTGTTCTGCTTCGCCTGCCTCTATCTCGCGGCAGCGGGCGGCGGCGCGGTCAGCGTCGATGCGCTGATGGGCAAGGAGAGCGAGGCGACGAGCGGTGCTTTCGCGCGGCGCTGACGCACACGCAATCGACATTGAGTCACGGGACGGCGTCGGCAATTTGCCGGCGCCGCCTCAGCGAGAGCCCAGCACGTTCCAGATCAGGACGAGGGCCGCTGCAAGCAGCACGGACATGATGAGGCGGTGAACGAATCGGTTCATTGCAGGTCCGGCCAGGCGCGATAGCCGCCAAATTTCAATTTCCACCTCCCGGCACAAGAGTACCGGCCCGCGTCTGCACATCGGCGCTTGCCTGCTCTTGTGCGCATGGAGCCGCGAAACTGCCCGCGCACGGCAGGTGCCCGCACGGCTATCTTCATGATTGGTAAGAACTTCATGCTAGCGATGGGAGCAATAACAAACATGTCGTAGGGGCTGTGATGAAGCTGCTGAGCCATCTGAAGATCCGCACCAAGCTCACAAGCATGGTCTGCCTTGCGGCCCTCACAGTCACCGCCATCATCGCGGTATCGGCCGTGCTCAGCAAGAACCGCATGATGAACGATCGGGTCCAGCAGATGAAGGCCGCGGTCGATCTGCTCCACGGCCTCGCACAGACTTTCCAGGATGACGTCGCCGCCGGCAAGATGAGCCTGGACGACGCCAAGCTCCAGTTTCGCCAGCGTGCCCGCACCATGAAGTTCGGCGGCGGCCAGGGCTATCCCGTCGTCTACAACCCCGATACCTCCATCCTGGTCAATGGCGCCAATCCGCAGCTCGAAGGCAAGATCACAGGCGCCACGGATTCGAATGGCGTCTTGATCGCCGATGCACAGCTGAACGCCGCCCGGCAGGCGCCCCAGGGCGGCATCACATCCTATCTCTACCCGCGCCCCGGCCAGACCGAGCCGGTCCGCAAGACCGTGTTCGTCCGCCAGTTCACGCCCTGGAACGCCACGATCAGCTACGGCCTCTATGTCGACGACATCGACGCGGACGTTCGTGCACTCACGCTCGAGCTCGCCGCGATCGGCGCCGGCCTGATGCTGCTGATGGCGACGCTGTCCTGGCTGATCGCCCGCGACGTGCTTGGCGCACTCGACCGCCAGAAGACCCGCATGCAGGACATCGCCAACGGGGCCATCGACATCAAGGTCGAGGAGACCGATCGCGGTGACGAGATCGGCCGCATGGCCGAGACACTCGAAGTGCTCAGGCAAACCGCCCTGACGGCCCGTAGCCTGGAGGCAGAGCAAGTCGCAGCCAAGGCGCGCAGCGAGCAGGAGAAGCGCGACGCCCTGATCTCGCTCGCCGATCGCTTCGATGCGTCGGTCGGTCAGCTCGTGGGCATGATGGCTTCGGGCTCCGGCGAGCTGGAAGCCACGGCCAAGTCGATGTCCTCGACCGCGACGGGCACAAACCAGCGAGCCACCGTGGTCGGCTCCGCCGCAATCGAAGCCAGCCAGCGCGTCCAGACGGTGGCGGCAGCCGCAGAGGAGCTCTCTTCCTCCATCACCGAAATCAGCCGCCAGGTCGCGCAATCGGCCGAAGTGACAGGGCGCGCCGTGGAGAGCGCTCGCCGCACCGACACCATCGTGCGCGCACTCTCGGACGGGGCCCAGCAGATCGAGCATGTCGCGGAGCTGATCTCCAGTATCGCGGCGCAGACCAACCTGCTCGCGCTCAACGCCACCATCGAGGCTGCCCGCGCCGGTGAAGCCGGCCGCGGCTTTGCCGTCGTCGCCTCCGAGGTAAAGTCGCTGGCGAGCCAGACCGCGGAAGCAACCCGTGAGATCGGCGACAAGATCGCCCAGATCCAGGGCGCGACGAAGGAGGCCGTCGACGCCATCGGCGGCATCACCACCACCATCGAGGAGGTCAGCCGGATCGCCACCTCGATCGGCGCCGCAATCGAGGAGCAAGGCGCCGCTACCGCCGAGATCGCCCGCAGCGTCTCGCAGACCGCCGAGGCCACCAAGGAGGTCACCACCAATATCGGCGGCGTCAGCACCGCCGCCAACGAGACCGGCAACGCCGCCGGCATGGTGCTCGCGGCCGCCTCGAACCTCTCCAAGCAGGCCGAACAGCTCTCGGGCGAGGTCGGCACATTCCTGGCGGGCGTGCGCGCAGCTTAAGCGGTACGGGAGTTTCAGCGGGAAAGGGTCATGCCGGGTACATCCGGGCAAGGACGCCGCGGCTAACGCCGCGCGAGGCTGCAACCATTCGACAATTGTCTCGCCGTACCCGTGGGGCTGTCACCGGACTGCGACGACGGCAGCTCGTCGATCGGCGTGTTCTGCTTGCCGGTGTTGAACTCCATGATCTTCCGGGTCACGCCGGGAAAGATCGCCGAGATCGGATTGACGCGCATCACGGGCGCCGCCGGTGTGCCGACGACCTCGTAGGTCACGCCGATCAGTCCCTCCTTGTCGCCGGCCCCCAGGAACAACCCGAGCACCGGAATTTGTCCGAACATGTTGTTCAACCCGTACATCGGCACGAAGGTGCCACTCATGCACACCTGGTTGCCGGGATAGTCGATCGAGCCCTCGATGGTGGCGCCGATCATCGGGCCCTTGACCACGCCGTCACGGACCGTCAGCGCGCCGTTCTGACGGATGAACTCGGCGCGGAGCGCGCTGAAGGAGACGCCATTGCCGGTGCCATTCGGAGCGCCGGCTGCAACGCGCTCGAGCTGGGCCTCGCCCTTCACCGTGAAGTCGCGCACGTTGATGAGGCCCTCGCGAGCCGTATTCGGCTCTGAGGTCGGCGGCTCCATGGCAACCACCATCTGGCCGCCGACCGCCTTGGTATAGGTGTCGGTGAAACGCAGCAGCGCGCCGGCATCGTTGGTCTGGAGATAGATCACCTCTCGGCTGCCCTGCGCACGCCCGCCGCGCAAGTCCGCCGCAACAGGCGTATTCTGACCGATCCTTCCGCTCAGCGAGAACGCCTTGATCGCCCCGCTTCGCTTCGACATCTTGGCGTCGACGCTGCGCATCGCCTCGCCGTTGAAACCCATGACGGCGCCGAGCTTCACGTCGATGTCGAAATCGACGTTCTTCAGCTTGCTCTTGCTGTCGTCCTTGGAATTGCCGGAGATGGCCGACTTCAGGAAGCCGCGGCCGTCGAACACGTCGCCGCGCATCGTGCCTCGGACCACCCCGTCCTGACCGCGCTCGACCTTCAACGACGTCTTGTCGCCGTCGGACGGCGCATAGGTCGGGAAGTTCGCGTTCATGAGGTCGCCGTTCGGATCGACTTCGAGCGAGCCCTTGATCGAAGCGCCGCCGCCTTCGATGACGATGTCCTCGAGCCGCGTCGATTGTGCCGTCGGCACCACCTTGAACGTCGCCTTGCTCGACTTGCCCGGCAGCTTGACCCAGCCGGGAAGGATGTTGTCGAGCTTGACCGAGGTCAGGTCTGCCTCGATGCCAAGCTTCGTCGTCGCGTCAGGACCGCCGGCAATCTTGCCCGAGACCTTGACCGGGACTGAACCGCTAACGGCCGGACTGAGATCGAAGCCGAGGCGTGCACGGCTGGCATCGTCCAGCGTCGTCTGCAATTTGACGTCGGCATCGCCATCGGTGGCCTTACGGTAGTCAAGCGAGGCCGCCTGCCCGTTGATCTTGACGTCGCCCTTGACCTGGTAACCCCCGTTGTTGGCGACGATCTTGAGGTTGTTGGCCTCGAGCTTCTGGTTCATCACCAGCTTGTCGGCGGCAAAGCCGTTGAGATCGGCGGTGACGGCGTACGTCGTGTCCGCCTTGGTCAGTTCGCCCTTGACCGGCATGCCGAGCTGGATGCTGGCCGTGAACGTTCCCTTGCTGGTGTTGGGATCGACGACGGTGGACGACAGATCGCTCAACCGATCGTTGGAGAGCATTTCGGCCGCCGCGGGCACCGGACCGTCGACACGGAATCGGGTCCGCGACGGCGACGGCTTGGGCGCCATGTCAGGCACCTCGAAGGTAAAGTCCGAGATGGTAATCTTGCGGCCCGCGGGCGTGTCGGCAATGCCCTGGCCGATATTCACGGTGGCGGTGCGACCGGTTACGTGCGCCTTGAGGTCGGCATCGTGCACGACCGGCATGCCGTCCACGGGCCGGACCGCGACGCCGCTCGCCACGATGTTGACCGACAGGCCGTCATCGGGAATCGGCGGCCCCTTGCGCGGCAGGTTACGGGTCGGCGAATTGATGCCGACCTCGATGCGCTGGAGCGTGCCGCGCTCGATCCGCTCGATGACCCATTGGCGCAATTCCGGCACGACCAGCGTCGGCCACATCCGCTTCAGGGCGGAGGCCGACATCGGCGTCCCCGCAAAGCCGAGCGTCAGGCGCGGCTCGCCCGAATAGTCGATCGCGCCCGTGCCGGCGACGCCGATCTCGCCATTGCTGATATCCGCCTGCGTCAGCAGCAGGCGCTTGTGGTCGGTGTCGAAGCGGAAGCCGATCGCGATGCGGTTGAAGACCAGCGGCGGCTCGTTGTCGATGCCGCCGAGCAGGATCGAACCGCCGCTGAAGCCGAGCTGCCAGTCATTGATAGTGCCGTTTGGCGGCTCGAGATGGGCCAGCAGCGTCATGCGATTGGCGCCCGAGAGAATCTTGAACGGCGCCACCAGCACCCGGCGTCCCGCATCCCACTCGACATTGATCTCGGCCGAGTCGATCGCCATCGGATAATCGGGCGTATCGGTGTCGATGATGTTGCCCGCGCCGACCGCGATCTTGCCGCGGAAGAACGTCGGCACGCCATCGCGGCCGAGCTCGCCCTTCAGCTCGCCGGTCAGAGGCAGGTCAGCCGTATAGGTCAGGTCCTTGACGCGTAGCGCCAGCAGGATGTTGGAGGTCGAGACCTTGTCCGCGCGGATATCGACCGACCGCACGCCATTCTCGGCGGGTCCGATCGTGGCGCGCAGTGACCACGGATGGGCGCCCTCCTCGCCGAGACTGAGCGTCACGCCACCATGGCTCGGCCGACGCAGACCGAGCGTGATGTTCTCAAACGTCCATTTGCTGCCGCGCTGCTGGTCGTCGACGATCAGGTTGCCGTTCTTGAGACCGATCTCGTTGAGGTTCTGGCCGTCGAGGCCGGTCATGCTCAGGCTGTCGAGCCAGTCGAGCCCCTGAAGGATTCCGCTCTGCGCGACGGGCTGAGGTGCGGCCTGAGGCGCATCCGGGGTCGCGGGCGCCATCCCGAAAGGCGGCGGCGGCACGCCGTTACGCGGGAACGTCGGTGGCAGGCCCGCTTCCTTCTTGGATGCGACGCCGGTTGCGAGCGGCTTCGCCGTGTCACCGGCGGACACCGTGACGGTCCCGTCAGGTGCGATCCGGATCGCGAGTTCGGCATCGACGAGGTTGAGGCTTTCGGCGCGCAGATGCCCGGTGAGGAGCGCGACCCCGGACAGCCTCACTTCGGCCTTCGGTGCACTGGCGACGATGGCGTGCTCATGATCGCGAACGATGATGTCGCGGATGCGCACGGCAATTCCGATCCGGCCGGCGCGCTCGATCTGGGTGCCACCGACCTCCACGGTGTTGCCGTGTCCGATATTGTCCTCGATCGCGGCCGCGAGCCAGGGCGTTGCCATATCGAGATTGATGGGACCGGCACCGAGCCGCCACCACAGCGCTCCAAAGCAGCCGACGAAGATGACGATCAAGGCGCCGAGGACGATGGACATCCGGCGAACCCAGCGTCCGCTCGGCAGCGCCCGCCGCAGCGCCGAGAAGCCGCCGCCGAGCCGGAAGCGCGAGCCGGAGCGCGACAACAGGCGGCGCGCGCGATGGCCCGCCTCCTCCTCCTGATCTTGATCCCAGTCGGCCTCGTCCCATTCCGGCTGCTCGTGATAGCCGCCGTGCCGATCGAAATCCTTGATGTGGTCCTGGGGCGACGTATTCCTTGCCATTGCCTCTCGATACAGGCGCCCGTCGTACGACTTGGCGCCGCCGGGACCGCAGCCATCGACAGGGATCGACGCACCCCGCCCCGGCATTGCCGCCATACCTCTGATGTTCCTGCTGTTCGTCATTTCGCCCCGGGAGCGCGTTCAACGAGCAGTGGGGTGGTGCGTGGAATTCCTTGTAACCATACCGGGTCGCCGCCAAACTTGCCCAGCCGAGGGCGCGAATCCGGCACACCGGACGAGAGCTGCAATACCGCTTTGGTTGACCCGCCGAAAGCGACGAAAGGAAGGCGTATGTCCAAGAAATCCCGAAAGAAATCGTCCAAAACGCCCTCCGGCAGTCCGACCGCTAAAAAGAAGACCCTGAAAACACGGGCATCGACTCAAACACGCAGCGCGAAAACACAGCCGGCGTCGGCTGCCAAATCAGGCCAGCCGGGGGCGCAGACAGCATCGCATAAGGCCGCATCGAAACGGTTAAAATCTTCTGAAAAGACCACCAAGCCCGCCCCCTCGCCGTCCGGCGCCAAATCCGCCCTGGGCGAGGGGCAGAAGGCCCCGGCGTTCCGCCTGCCCCGCGATGGCGGCAAGGTGGTCACCCTGTCGGATTATACCGACCAGAAGCTGGTCCTGTTCTTCTATCCGCGCGCCGATACGCCGGGCTGCACGCGCGAGGCGATCGACTTCACCCGGCTCAAGGACGCCTTTGCCGCTGCGGGCACCGCGGTGCTCGGCATCTCGGCCGACCCGTTAAGGGCCCAGGAGAAGTTCCGCGACAAGCACAGCCTCGGTATTCCGCTGATCTCGGATGAAGCGCATGAGATGCTGGAGGCGTATGGCGCCTGGGGCGAAAAATCCATGTATGGCAGAAGCTTCCTTGGAATTCTTCGCACGACGGTGCTGATCGGTAGCGACGGCAAAGTGGCCAAGCTCTGGCGCAATGTCCGGGTCGATGGTCATGCCGACGAGGTGCTGGAAGCTGCAAGAAGTCTTTAACCAGCCCGTCAAAATCGAGCGTTCCCGTTTCCTGAAAATTAACCATGACCGGCCCAGATTGCCGCGGCAATTAGGCCGCAAGGAACCGTTCCGACCGGCGCGGGAGTGCCGATGTCGAAAAGTTCTGCCCAATATTCGCAGTACCCCCAGCATCACCCCCACGACCGCGGACGTGCCTTCCATCGTCGTCCCACTGCAGCAGCGGCGGCGATCCCACTCCCCGATAGCGACCACGCCTACACCATCCAGCATCACGGCAAGCAGGTCCGCTTGGGGCCGGTGGTGTTCTGGATCGTGGTTGGCACCGTCGTTCTGCTCGGCCTGTGGTCGGCGGCGACGGCCACCTATTTCGCATTCCGCGACGACGTCCTGACCCGGTTGATCGCGCGCCAGGCCGAGATGCAATACGCCTACGAGGACCGCATCGCCGAGCTGCGCGCCAAGGTCGACCGCGCGACGAGCCGGCAGCTGCTCGACCAGGAGCAGTTCGACCAGAAGCTCGACCAGATCATGAAGCGCCAGACGGCGTTGGAGTCCCGGGCGACGGCGCTCGGCGCCATGCCCGACATTACGGGATCGATTCCCCGCGCAGCGCCGCAACGTGGCGAGGCGCCACAGACGACAACGCAAGGCACGCCCAAGCCGTCGCCGATCAGCGACACCGTCATCTTCGTGGCCCCGCCCGATCGCGAAGCGCGGCTCGAATCGCGCGCGCCGGCCGTGATGGCGCCGCCGGCCAATCAGTTCGCCAAGAACCAGGGTTTCGACAATGTTCTGGTCCGGCTGACAAATTCACTCGACCAGGTTGAGCGCCGCCAGGTTGCGGCGCTCAATGCCGTCGAGGAAGGCATGGATTCGCGGATGCGGCGGATGCGCGGGGTGGTCAGCGACCTTGGCCTGAACCTCGCCAGCCTGGAGGCCGCCGTGCCCCGCGCCGCGATGGGCGGTCCGTTCGTGCCGGTCAAGCTCACCGCGAATGCGGGGCCGTTCGAGAAGCAGCTCTATCGCATCAATGTCACGCGCGCCGAGATGGACCGGCTCAACCGCACGCTGGCGCAGGTCCCCTATCGCAAGCCCGTCGTCGGCGAGGTCGAGTTCACTTCGGGCTTCGGCGTGCGCAGCGACCCGTTCCTCGGCCGGCCGGCGATGCACACCGGTCTCGACTTCCGTGCCGCGACCGGCGATCCCGCGCGCGTCACTGCCAACGGCAAGGTGGTTTCGGCCGGCTGGTCCGGTGGTTACGGCCGCATGGTCGAGGTCGATCACGGCAATGGCCTGTCGACCCGCTACGGCCATCTTTCGGAGATCAACGTGAAGGTCGGCGAGATCGTCAGGATCGGCCAGGTCATCGGCCTCGTCGGCTCGACCGGCCGTTCGACCGGCCCTCATCTGCATTACGAAACCCGGATCGATGGCGAGGCCGTCGACCCGCAGAAATTCTTGCGCGCGGGCGTGCGCCTCAGCGCAGGCTAAGCCGTCAGCGCCGGCCACCGCCCATCCTGCCTCCGGGACCTCCAAAGCCGCCGCCCATTCCGCCGCCGGGACCCATCGGACCTCCGCCCGGCGCGCCGCCTGGTTCAGGCGGCGGGAAGCCGGAATGACCACCGGGGTCAGGTCCAAGCGCACCCGGCCTACCCGGCTGATTGTTGCTCGGGCTCGGTGTGGGGCGATCGGGATGCATGATCGAACCGCCGCGTGATTTGCCGGGACCACCCCCGTCGGATGGAGGCGCACCCGGTCCTGGACCGATCGCCCGGGTCGACTCCACCTGGAGCCCGTGCGAGCCATCGAACACCCCGTTGACGACCATGCGCGCTTCGCCCGCCGCGGGCCCGAAGCGCGAGCCATCGTGGGCGACGAGCCCCGAGCCGAGCCGGAGGCCAGAGCCCGCGCGCTGCACGTAGGCCTCGATCGACAGGCGGCTCGCGCCGACGAGATCCGAGAAATCCTCGATGCGCGTGCGCGTGGCCTGCATCGCGCCCTGGCTCGCACGGCCCTCGATCTGGACGCGCTGGCCGACCAGCAAGGGATCGACGCCGTTCAGCTTCAAGGCCCCGATATGCAGACCGTCGGAGTTGCGCTCGACCAGACCCGTGACATGTTCAATTGCCTCCTTGCGCGGTTCGACCAGGCTCGCGACGATCACGCCGTCGGTCCGGCGCAGGCCATAGACCGCCACCTGGGTGCCGGCGCGGAGCTTGCTGTCCTTGCCGCCCGTCACCACCTTCTGGCCGAGCACCGTCAACTCGTTGCCCTTCACCTGTTCGACCGGACCGGAGACCTCGCTCGCGATCGAAATGTAGGGGGTGACCAGCGTGCCGTCGGCCTGCCGCGTTGCGACCACGCGTGCGAGATGGCCGATGCGCAGATCTCTCGAGGTCGCCGCCCGACCGTCGATGCGCACCGGCACGTCGCTCGCATAGGTGATGCGCTCGCCATTGACGTAGATACTGCCAAATCGCTGGATCACGCCGACGATGCCGGTGCCCCCGATGCCATGATCGTCACCCCGCGTGATGCCGGTGCCGCCGATGCCTTGATCCGTGCCGCGCTTGACCTGCGCGCGTGCGATCGCGGTGCCAGCGAGCCAGATTCCGGTCAACAGCAGGCGACGTGAGATTAGCGGCAGTCGGCTCATCAGGAGCTGCCTTCCTTGCCGTTTTCCTTGCTGTTTTCCTTGCCGACCTCCTTGGCCTCGCCCTCTTCATCGGCAGCCTCGCTGTAAATGTAGATGCCGAAATTCCAGCGGGCGTCGCCGCCCTTGTCCTTGGCAAGCGCGCGGTTGGCCTCGCGGTTGGCGGTCTTCAGCGCATCCATCGCGAGCTCGCGCGAGCGCGCCTCGAGACGCCGCGCAAGCTTGGGGGAGATATTGTTGTAATGGACCGCTCGCTCGAGGAAGCGCGGTGCCGGTCCTGATACGTTTGCCGCGGCCGCGGCGATATGGTCGTGCAGATTGCGGCCGAGATAATGCCATTTGCTGTCGTCCGCGCCACTGGGAACGAACGCCGCCTCGACCAGCTCGATCTCATCGGCCGCGTTGATGGTGACGAGCTTGCGGTCGATCCATTCGTCGAGCACCGCACGCGGGCGCACGTCCTTGGTGACGGAGGCGACGAGTTGTTCGAATGACGGCGTATCGCCCTCGGCCGTGCGCGGCAAAGCCAGCGGCTCGCCTTTCGCATCGGTGAACTCGGGCGCGGCGAGCCAGCGCGCGATCACCGCGCTCGTCAGCGAGACCGCAGCCGGCGTTTCGTGTACCGGCGCGCCGGCACCGCGCAGCCGTGCCACCTCCTTGCGGTGGATGCCGGTGAGCAGGCTTACGCGGCTGTCGGTCTGCTCTTTGCCCTCAAGCGCGAAATCATGCTCGGCGACATTGACGAAGAGCTCGCGGAGCAATTGCGCCAGGGCCGGAAAAGTCATGCCGCTGCGAATGCAGAGCCGCACGAGCGGGCGCAGCAGCCGCGCCAGCGGCGCATGCAGCTTTGCTGCGGCATTCGGCTGCGGAGCCGCCGCTTTGGGCCCGGACTTGGCATTCATGTCTGAATTGTATGCGGGAAACATGTGGGACACAATCCCACAATTTCGCAGCTCGCGATTGACGTGGTAAATTTTCCCACATATACGACGCGCTACTGAGGGCGCGACGTAAAGGGACTTGACCCATGGCAGACCGCTTGGTCCGCATTTCCACTTCACCGCGCGCGGTGGCGATTCCCCGTTGGGAACACGGAGGGACAATGCCGATGCTGCCGGCCCTGCTGCGCGGCGTGATCTTCATCGCGGTACTCGCAGCGCCTTTCGTCGCAGCACTGATCGCGGGCTGAAGCCACTATGCATCACACCTGCCACTCTCCGCGCCGCCCGTCGGTGCTGCACATCTTCAAGATCTACTACCCCGACCTGTTCGGCGGCACGCTCACCGTAATCCGGGATATCTGCGCCAGCCTAAAGGACGCCTTCGCCTCCGCCGTGCTGGTCTGCTCGCAATCGGCCGAGCAGCGGGAGATCGTCGTCGACGATGTGCCGGTCGAGCGGGTCCGCTCGTTCGGCGATGTGCTGTCGCTGCCCGCCGCCCCAACCTACCCCTGGCGGCTGTGGCAGAAGATCGCCGACCACGACCTGTTAGCGCTGCATGCGCCCTTCCCGCTCGCTGACCTCGTGTTCGCCTTTGGACTCGGCCGCAGGAGGCCGATGGTGGTCCACTGGCACGCCGACATCGTTACTCATGCGGGCCTGCGCTGGTTCATCGAGCCCTTGATGCGGCGGACGCTGCGCCAGGCCAAGGCGATCATCGTGTCCGATCGCGTGCTGGTCGATAAGACGCCGCTGCTGCGGGAATTCGAAGACAAATGTCACGTCGTGCCGTTCGGCATCGATACTGACGTCTATGACTGGCCGAAGATCGAGCCTCACCATGTCAACGATCGCGGCCGCCTCGTGCTCGCCTGCGGCCGGCTGGTGCCGTACAAGGGCTTCGACGTGCTGATCCGCGCCGCCGTCAACCGTGCGTTCGAGGTCTGGATCATCGGCGAAGGCGTCGAACGCACCCGGCTCGAGCAGTTGATCGGCGAGCTCGGCCTCGGCGAGCGCGTCCGCCTGCTCGGCTCCGTCAGTGATTGCGAGCGCATCAAGTTGATGTGCCTTGCCGACGTCTTCGTGATGCCGTCAGTCACCAATGCCGAGACCTTCGGCCTCGTCCAACTCGAGGCCATGGCAGCGGGCCGTCGCGTGGTAAATACCGCGCTCGACACCGCGGTGCCGCGCGTGGCGCGCCACGGCATGGAAGCACTCACCGTTCCGCCCGGCGACGCCGAGGCGCTCGGTGAGGCCATCGACACCCTGATCAGCGATCCCGGGCGGCGCCGCCGCATGGGACTGTCCGCGCGGACGCGAGCCGTGAGCCGCTATTCCACCGCGACTTTCAAGGACGGCATGGAATCGGTCTACCGCGCGGCCCTCGCCGCCTCCCGCGACCAGCCCGCGGACGATCATCAGAAGGAAACCGGCTGGTTCGACAGCATCGGGATCGCCGCCATACTCGCCTGGTCCGACATGCGCCACCGCTATGTGCGCTCGCTGCTCGGTCCATTCTGGATGTCGCTGCAGATGGCGATCGTGGTTGCGGTGCTCGGCTCGGTGATCGGGCAGATGTCGAATGGCGACATGCTGGCGCGCCTGCCCATGCTGGCTCTCTCGATGACGGCCTGGACCTTTCTCAACAGCGTCGTGCTCGATGCAACCACCGCGCTCCAGAACTCCGCAAGCCTGATCCGCGACCGTGCGCTGCCGCCGGTGATCTTCCTTCTGCAATGCACGTTCCGTCAGGGGCTGTTCGCGTTGCATAACGCCTGCGTGCCGCTCGCGCTCTGGCTATTGCTCACACCGCACAATCTCTCTGGAGCACTCGCAGCGTTACCCGGCCTGTCGCTCTTCGTGGTCTGCACTTTCGCCCTCAGCCTCGTCCTCGGCGCGCTGGCGACCCGGTATCGCGACCTCAAGCCAATCATCGAATCCACGCTGATGCTCGCCTTCCTCGCTTCGCCCGTGATCTGGTCCGCCGATATGGTCAATCATCGCTCGACCGTGATGCGGCTCAATCCGCTGACGCATCTGTTTGCAGTGTGGAGAGAGCCGCTGACTGGCGGCCATGTCGGGGCGACCAGCATCACCTATGTCCTGGTGATGCTGGCGCTGCTGCTTGGTGCCAGCGTGCTGACCCTGGGCCATTTGCGCAAAGCCGCCTTCTGGATCTGACCGATGGCATTCATCTCCTTGCGTAATGTCTGTCTCGACTATCCCCTCTACGGCGCCTACGACTTCTCGCTGAAGCGGCGTCTGATTGGCCACCTCATCCGCGAGAAGGGCGAGACGCGGGTCATCCGCGCCGTCGACGACATCACCATCATGGCCGAGGCCGGCGCGCGCATCGGGCTTGCCGGCCCCAACGGATCCGGCAAGTCGACGCTGCTGCGGCTGATCGCAGGAGTCTACCCGCCAAGCAGCGGCCAGCTCTCGATCCGTGGCAAAGTCGTCCCTCTGCTCGGCCTCAATGCCGGCGTGAACCTCGACTTCGTCGCCGAGGACAACATTGCGCTGCTGCTACGGATCAGCGGCCGCAAGCCGACCCGTGCCGTCATCGACGAGATCTGGGCCTTTACCGAGCTCGAAGCCCGGATGCAGCGGCTGCCGTTGCGGATGTTCTCCTCGGGCATGTTGATGCGCGTGCTGTTCGCGACTGCGACCGCCTTTCCGGCCGACATCCTCCTGCTCGACGAATGGCTGAGCGTGGTCGACGAACAGTTTGCAGAGAAGGCTGAGCGGAGGCTGCAAAATCTGGTCTCGCAAGCCGCGATCGTGATCATCGCCTCGCACGACCAGCCGCTCCTGCGTCGCACCTGCACCAGCATCATCCATCTGGATCACGGCCGCATCGCCTCGACCGTCACCGTCGAGCAACCTTCGGCTCTTCCCTTCGAGCTCCGCGAGATCAGCGCATGAAGCTGAACATCCTCGTCGTGTCCGAGTCGCTCGGACAACCCAACCACAAGCGGGGCATCTTCCACTTCACCCGGGAATTGACGCGTTCGCTCGCCTCGGAAGGCCATCAGCTCACGCTTCTCGTGGAGACCTCGAAACGCTATCGCAAACTGTGCCGGCGCGAGCAGCGCACAAAGTTGTTCCCGACGCAGTCACGCACCATCGGATTGCTCGCGCTTTATCGCTTTCTGGACGAAGTCAATGTCGGCGGGCCGGTGACGTTCAGCGGCACTCGCCAGAAGCTCGACTGGCTTCGCCGCAGGGGCAGTATGTTGCTGTCGCGCGATAACCTCCTCTGCCTCCTGCGTGCCATCGGCTTGCGCGGCCTTGGCGCCGAGCTGATCGAGAACCGGACCGCCGCACTCGAATACATTCCGCCGGATCTCCGCCATCTCGAACTGTTCCGCGACTTTCAGCTCGAGCCCGGCTTTTTCAATTATCAGGACTCCTCGGCCTTCTTTCTGCTGCCGCCGCCACGGATCGACGCCCGCGACTACGACCTCATCGTCGTGGATACCCCGACGAGGGTGGCGATCAGGCGGAGGCCGGGCGCCAAGGTGATCTGCGTGATCCACGATTTGTTGCCGCTTACCGATCTCAAGCTCAGCGACATCTCCACGCGGCAGTTCCTGGCGCGAATGCGCACCAGTCTGCGTCATGCCGACGAACTCGCCTTCGTTTCACACTATAGCATGATGCGGTTCAGGGAATTGCTGCCGCAATTTGCACACCTACCGGCGCGGGTCGTATATCCCCGCACCCGGTTCGACGCTCCGGATGTCCTGCACCTACCAGCCCCGTCAGGGCCTCCGGGGCGGCCGAACTTCGTCGTCATCGTGTCGAACGAACCGCGCAAGAACGTCACTACCGTCCTTCGCGCCTTCCGCAACCTCCCACAGGCCGATCTCGTGGTGATCGGCTATGCCGGACAGATCAGCCGGATGCGCGACATTCCCGGGAACGTCCGTTTCGTCGGCTATGTCGACGAGCAGGAGAAGGCCGCCCTGATCGCGGAGGCGCACGGCCTGATCATGCCGAGCCTGGCGGAGGGGTTCGGCATCCCGATCATCGAAGCGCTCGCCGCCAATACGCCCGTGCTGTGCTCGGACATCGCCGTGTTCCGCGAAGTCGCCGGCGAGCTCGCGGATTATTTCGACCCCTTCACACCAGAGTCGATCGTCGCCTCCGTCACGCGCGTATTGGCGCGACAGGAGGAATGCCGCGGCAAAATCCGCGCCCGCCGCCGAGAGCTTTCGGAGCGCTTCGGTTATCAGACCCAGGCCCGCGATTTCCTCGGGCTGGCCGCACCACCGGAACGGCTGGTCGCGGCGCAATAGGCTGCGTGAGCATGAAAACCGAATCCCTCGCGTGCGCAGGTGCCCCCGCCGCTCCGGCGAGACAAGGCTCGGCCATCTTGATGCGGGCCGCCGATGTTCTCGCTGCACTGATCGCAGCATCACTGCCGTGGTCGACCACGGCGCCCTCGGTCTTCGTTGGGCTCTGGCTGCTCGCGGTGACGCCGACCATCGACTGGCGGGATTATGGGCGCCGCCTCACGCAGCCGGCTTATGCCCTGCCCTTCCTCATGCTGCTGCTAGCGGTTATGGGCATGCTCTGGTCGGACGGTGATTGGGCCGACCGGCTGCATGCGGTCAAGCCGGTCGCAAAGCTCGTGCTGATTCCGCCGCTCCTCTATCATTTCAGTCGATCGGTACGCGGCTATCAGGTTTGTCTCGCCTTCCTCGTGTCCTGCGCGCTGCTTGCGGTGTACTCTTGGATCGTGCTGTTCGATCCCACCCTCAAGCTGACCGCGACGGCATCGTCAGGCGTTCCCGTCAAGAACTACATCGACCAGAGCCAGGAGTTCACGCTGTGCGTCTTTGCGCTCGCATTGCCGGCGCTCAGCTTCTGGCGCGGCGGAAGCACCATCGCGACGATCGCTTGCCTCGCGCTGATCGGACTGTTCCTGACCAACATGGTCTTCGTCGCCTTCGCTCGGACGGCGCTGCTCTGCATCGCCGTCCTGCTGACGTTGTTCGCCTGGCGGCACCTGAGCCGGCGCGCAGCGCTGCTGTTGCTCGCAGGCGTTATCGCCGCAAGCGCACTGGCCTGGACGTCGTCACCCTATCTGCGCCAGCGCATCACCGATATCGTCGTCGAATATCAGCACGGGCGCGAGGACATCAGTCGCGCCTCGACCGCACAGCGCCTGACGTATTGGCGCAAAGCGGCGACCGCCTTTGCCAAGGCGCCGCTGTTCGGCCACGGCACGGGGTCGATCAAGCGGCAGTTCGAGCGCGCCGCTTCCCAGGAGAGCAGTCTCGACGCCGAGATCGTCAGCAATCCGCATAACCAGACCCTGCACGTTGCGGTGCAATGGGGACTGTTGGGCGTCGCCCTGCTCTACGCCCTGTGGATCGCCCACCTTCGCCTGTTCATGGACGATGGTCTTGCCGCCTGGATCGGCCTCGTGGTCGTCGTGCAGAACATCGCGAGTTCACTCCTGAACTCGCATCTCACCGATTTCCACGAGGGCTGGATCTATGTGCTCGGCGTCGGCGTCGCCGGCGGCATGGCTCTGAAAACCAAGGCCAGCCCCGACTACTGACTGTGCTCGTGGCCGACCTCGCCGGTTATGACGTCGCCGAACAGCTCCCAAGCCTGTCCATTGAAGCGCATCAGCTGCATCTGCTCGATCGGAAAGTAATCGTCCGGCGAGGTGTTGACCATGATGCCGGGCAGCATCAGGTCCGTGTGGAAGTTCTTCAGGTTAGCGGCCTGTTTCATGACGTTGTCGCGCGTGAGATTGTCGCCGCACTGCTTCAAGACCTGCGCCATCGCTTCGGCCTGCACATAGCCATAGACATTGTTGGCATTGGCCTTGTCACCCTCGGGGTAATATTTGTCCATGAAAGCGCGCCATGCGATCACCGCCGGATCCTTGTCCCAGGTCGGATCGGTCGGATCCTTCAGATACGCGGTCGAGATGATATCCTTGGAATAGTCGAGACCAGCCGGCTTGAGCACCGATGCGATGGAGGTCGCAGTGTTGGCCAGGAAGAATTTCGGCTTCCAGCCGAGCTCGCCCACTTTGCGGATCGCCTGCGCCGAGCCTTTCGGCGCGGCCCATGAGAAGAAGATGTCGGCGCCGGAATCATGCAAGGCGACGATCTGCGAGTCGATCGAGGGATCGCTGACCTCGTAGGACTTGTCGGCGATGATCATGTTGGCCTTATCGCCGAGGCCGTCCTTCAGGCCCTTGAACTGGTCTTTTCCGGCGTCGTCGTTCTGCCAAAACACCGCGATCTTGCCATCAGGGAAATTATCGCGAATGTATTTTGCGTAGATCCGCCCCTCGCTCTGGTAGTTCGGCTGGAAACCCATGGTCCAGGGAAAGTTCTTGGGGTCACCGAACTTGGTGCCGCCGGAGGCAACGAACAGCTGCGGCACCTTCTTGGCGTTCATGTACTTCATGATCGCGGAATTCGAGGGTGTGCCGAGGGACTGGAAGATCAACAGCACCTCGTCGCTCTCCACCAGCTTGCGCGCCTGCTCGATCGCCTTCGGCGGCGAATAGGCATCGTCATAGCTGATGAAATTGATCTTGCGCCCGTTGATGCCGCCCTGGTCGTTGATCATTTTGAAGAATGCGGCTTCGGTCCTGCCGATCACGCCGTAGGACGATGCCGGTCCGCTATAGGGCATGATGTTGCCGATCTTGATTTCAGTGTCGCTGGCGCCGGGATCGTATTTCTTCTGCGCCGAAGCCGGTGTCGTGGCGAGCACGCCGGCAGCAAGCATGGCGAGGGCAAGGTGTCCGCGACGACCCGGCATTGGTCTCTCCCCTATCTTTGTCGTTCTTGTTTTGAGGAGAGTGTCGCGCGGCCGCCGGTCGCTGGCAAGCGGCAGGATTTTCCGCGAAGTGAAACGGAACCAAGGCAGGATAGGCAGGATCACGACCGCTCGCGCGACCTGGCCTCCCCGACAACATCGGCTACGACTGCCCCAATTACCAGCGCCCCACCAACCAGCGCATGCACGGCCGGCACTTCGCCGAATCCTAGCCAAATCCAGAACGCCATCAGCGGCGTCTCCAGCGTGGCGATCAGGGAGGCTTGCCCTGACGGCAAGAGACGCGTGACGAACGGCGCCGTGCTAAGCCGTCGCCGCTGCAGCAACGAGGGCAATGCCGAGACCGCGTTCCGATCGAGGCCGCCCCATGAAAATTCTGGTTAAGTCGAACTTCCCGGCTAAGACGGCGTCTTCGGTCGCGACACCAGCTCGATCATCCGACCTTCGTCCTCGTCGGGCATCGCGGCCTTGGCTTGCGCATAAGCATCGACGGCGGCGCGCGAGACCCGCGGCTTCTCCGCCAGCAGGCTCTCCGCGAGCCTCACGGCATAGGCGGCATCCTTGTGCCGAAGCGCCGTCGTAAACGTCGCACCGCTGAAATCGCGGGCGACCATGCGCTTGGAGTGCCGTAGCACCTGCGGACTTGCGGCCACGCCGGTCTGGATCGATTCCAGCACCAGCTTCATGTCGAGTCCGGCCTGCTCCGCGATGGCGAGGCCCTCGGCGAGACCTGCGATCTGGATTGCGCCCATGAGGTTGTTGATGAGCTTGTAGACCGTGCCGGAGCCGACCGCGCCGAAATGGCGGATGGTCGAACCGATCGGTTCGAGGAACGGCCGTGCGCGCTCGAGGTCGGCCGGATCCGCGCCGGCGAGCAGCGTCAGCTTCCCGGCGGCCGCTGCATCCGGCAATCCCGTCACGGGCAATCGACATAGATGAGCCCGCGTGCATTGAGCTCGCGCCCCATCTCGCGGACGTGGTCATAGGAGACGGTCGAGCATTCGATCGCGATGGTGCCTGCTTTCGCCGTCTTGGCCGCCCCTTTGGGACCGAGCCAGACCGCGCGCGAGGCCCCGTCATCGGCGACCATGGTCACGACGGCGTCGGCATCGATCGCGGCATCCTCAGGCGAGGTCGCCCATGTCGCGCCGCGCGCGATCAGGTCTTCCGCTTTCGCCTTGCTGCGATTCCATAGCGTCACCGTAAAGCCGGCATCGAGATAACGGCCGGCCATGCCATGGCCCATGCGCCCCAATCCGATGAAGGCAACGCGGGGCATGCTAGTCGACGTCCTCGACGTCACCGGCGGTGGTGCCGAAGGCGCGCTGCGCCAGGGTCGCCGCCATGAACTCGTCGAGTTCGCCGTTGAGCACGCCCGATGTATCGGAGGTCTGCACGCCCGTGCGCAGGTCCTTCACCATCTGATAGGGCTGCAGCACGTAGGAGCGGATCTGGTGGCCCCAGCCGATATCGGTCTTGGCGGCCTGGTCGGCGGCGGCCTTTTCCTCGCGCTTCTTCAGTTCGATCTCGTACAGGCGCGCGCGCAGCATGTCCCAGGCCTGCGCCCGGTTCTTATGCTGGGAACGGCCGGCCTGGCAGACCACCGCAACGCCGGTCGGAATGTGCGTCAGGCGAACCGCGGATTCGGTCTTGTTGACGTGCTGGCCGCCGGCGCCGCCCGACCGCATGGTGTCGGTGCGGACGTCGGATTCCTTGATGTCGATCTTGATGCTATCGTCGATGACGGGAAACACCTGCACACTCGAGAACGAGGTGTGTCGCCGCGCGTTGGAATCGAACGGCGAGATGCGCACGAGGCGGTGCACGCCGGCCTCCGTCTTCAGCCAGCCATAGGCGTTGTGCCCGGAGACCTGGATGGTTGCGGACTTGATGCCGGCCTCTTCGCCCTCGGACTCTTCGAGGAATTCGACCTTGAAACCGTGCGTTTCGGCCCAGCGCGTGTACATGCGCAGCAGCATCTGCGCCCAGTCCTGGCTCTCGGTGCCGCCGGCGCCGGCATGGACCTCGAGATAGGAATCGAAGCGATCGGCTTCACCCGACAGCAGCGCCTCGAGCTCGCGCCGCGCCACTTCCTTCTTGAGGTTCTTCAGCGCCGCTTCAGCCTCGACCACGACACCGGTATCGCCCTCGGCCTCGCCGAGCTCGATCATGCCGATGTCGTCTTCGAGCTCCTGCTCGACCTTGCCGATGCCCGAGAGCGAATCCTCCAGCGAGGTTCGCTCCTGCATCAGCTTCTGGGCTTTCTGGGGATCGTTCCAGAGATTGGGATCTTCTGCGAGCTTGTTCAGCTCGGCGAGGCGCGCCGTCGATTTCTCGACGTCAAAGATGCCTCCTCAGCAGCCCGACTGACTGCTTGATCTCTTCTACCAACCGTTCGATTTCGGCGCGCATGTCGTTCTCTGATCTCGCGGAATCCCGCGTGCGATTGTGATGGGGATGTAGCGGCGGCGGCTGCAAAGCGCAACCGCCGCCGCGAAGAACGTCTGTCTTGTCCTAAACCTTAGTACAGCCCGCCGGTGCCCGGCCGCATGAAGAAGCCGGAATCCGGCTGCTGCTGCTGCGAGGCCGGCACGCCCATGCGCCCGTCGGCGTCGGCGACGCCGATTACGGAGTAATTATCCGGCGGTGCCGTGCCCGGCTTGAAGGCTTCCAAGATGGTTCCACCGGTCTCGCCCGGGCCGGCCCGCATGCCGGTCTTGGCGACGACGCGGATCAGCTTGATGCCGGCAGGCACCTTGAACGGAACGGCGGGTTTGTCGGCGAGCGCGAGCTTGAGGAAATCGCGTGCGATGGGCGCGGCCAGATGGCCGCCCGTCGCGGCGTTGCCTTTGCCGAGCGGGCGCGGCTTGTCGTAGCCCATGTAGATGGCGACGGCGATGTCAGGCGAGAAGCCGACGAACCAGGCGTCCTTGGCCTCGTTGGTCGTGCCGGTCTTGCCGGCGATCGGCTTGCCGACTTCCCTCACCACGGTCGCGGTACCGGCCTGGACCACACCTTCCATCAGCTCGGTGATCTGATAGGCGGTCATGGAATCCAGCACCTGCTCGCGGCGGTCGATCAGCTGGGGCTCGGGCTGGTTCTTCCAGCCGCCGGGCGCGTCGCAGCCGCGGCATTCGCGCTGGTCGTGCTTGAAGATGGTGTGGCCGTAGCGGTCCTGGATACGGTCGATCAAGGTCGGCTTCACCCGGCGCCCGCCGTTGGCGAGCATCGAATAGGCCGTGACCATGCGCATCGCCGTGGTTTCGCCGGCGCCGAGTGCGTAGGAGAGATAGTTCGGCAGCTCGTCATAGACGCCGAAGCGACGGGCATATTCGCCGATCAGGGGCATGCCGATGTCCTGCGCGAGGCGCACCGTCACCGTGTTGAGCGACTGCCGCAGCGCGTTCCGCAGCGTCACCGGACCCTGATATTTGTTCGCCGAGAAGTTTTCAGGCCGCCATACGCCGGCGCCCTGGCCCTGGTCGATTTCGATCGGGGCGTCGAGCACGACGGTCGAGGGCGTATAGCCGTTGTCGAGCGCGGCCGAGTAGACGATCGGCTTGAACGACGATCCCGGCTGCCGATAAGCCTGCGTGGCGCGGTTGAACTGGCTCTGGTCGAACGAGAAGCCGCCGACCATCGCCAGCACGCGGCCGGTCCAGGGGTCCATCACCACCATCGCGCCCGACACTTCGGGAATCTGGCGCAGCCGGTACTGACCTTCGACCGGTTGTCCCTCCTTGGTGTAGAGCGGGTCGGCATAGATCACGTCGCCGGGCTGCAGCACCTGCGCTACCGACGTCGGCGTCTTGCCCTTGGCGTTGCCCTGCGCCGCCCTCGCCCAGCGCACGCCGTCGAGCGTGACGAGGCCGGTCTCACGCTGCTTGCTGACGGCGCCGCCGAGCTCGCGGTTCGGCTGGAAGCCGATCCGTGCCGACTGGTCGCTGGTCTCCAGCACCACCGCCATGCGCCACGGCGAGATGTCCGAGAGCGACTTGATCTCGGCGAGCTTCACGCCCCAATCGCCCGAAATATCGAGCTTGCTGATGGCGCCGCGATAGCCCTGCTGCTCGTCATAGTTCACGAGGCCTGCGACCATGGTCTTGCGCGCCATGACCTGGATCTTCGGATCGAGCGTGGTGCGAACCGAAAGACCGCCCTCGTACAGCTTCTTCTCGCCATAGCGCTCGAAGATGTCGCGGCGGACTTCCTCGGCGAAATATTCGCCGGCGAAGGTGTGGGCACCGTTGGACCGGTTGGTGACGACCAGCGGCTCCTTGCGCGCCTTCTCGGCGTCGGCCTGCTTGATCCAGCCGTTCTCCTGGAGACGGTCGATCACATAGTTGCGGCGCTCGATGGCACGGTCGCGGTTGCGCACCGGATGCAGCGTCGCCGGCATCTTCGGCAGCGCCGCCAGATAGGCGGCTTCCGCCACGGTGAGCTCGTTCACCGACTTGTCGAAATAGACCAGCGAAGCGGCGGCGATGCCGTAGGCGCCGAGGCCGAGGTAGATTTCGTTCAGATACAGCTCGAGGATCTTGTCCTTCGAATAGGTCTTCTCGATGCGCATCGCCAGCAAGGCTTCCTTGATCTTGCGCGCGAACGAGACTTCGTTGGTCAAGAGGAAGTTCTTGGCAACCTGCTGGGTGATGGTGGAGGCGCCTTGCGGACGACGGTTGGAGCCGTAGTTCTGCAGATAGAGCAGACCCGCGCGGGCCATGCCGGTGTAGTCGATGCCGCCATGCTCGTAGAAGTTCTTGTCTTCGGCAGCCAGGAACGCGTTGATCACGAGCTTCGGCACCGCCTGGATCGGCAGATAGAGCCGGCGCTCCTTGGCGTATTCGCCGAGCAGCGAGCCGTCGACCGCGTGCACGCGGGTCATCACCGGCGGCTCGTAATCCTGAAGCTGAGAGTAATCGGGCAAGTCCTTGGAGAAATGCCAGATCAGGCCTGCCACGGCGCCGACACCGACAAGGAACACCACCGTTCCCGCGGCGAACAGGAAGCCCATGAACCGCACAAGCAAGCGCATTATGTATTTATCCGTTCAATCCCAGGATCAGCCCAAGGCGCCCAAACCAGAAAAAGAGGCGCCGTCCTCACGTCGCGAATTCACCGGCCTACTCAATACCATCAATGCCGGACCAAAAGACGCTTGCCGAACGGGATTCTCGTCGATTCCGGAACCCCCTGCGGAGTTTTTATAAAGCGCCCGCTGTGGCCAAACTAGGGCTTAACAGCCGATACGGCATTCCCTTCTCAATTCCCAGGTCCCGCCGTCGCCATCCGCTTGGCCAGGAACGTGTCGATCGCCTGGGCCATCGAGCCCACAGCCTTGGACCGCCAGCCCTCGGAGACGAGATGCTCGAGGTCGCCCTTGTTGGAGACGTAGCCGATCTCGACCAGCACCGAGGGCACGTCGGGCGCCTTCAGCACCCTGAACCCGGCCGACTTCAGGGGATGCTTGTGCATCCGCACCGTCGACTTCATTTCGCCCATCAGCAGATGGGCGAAACGGTTTGAAAAGGTGCGGGTTTCCCGCTGCGTCAGGTCGATCAGGATATCGGCCACATCGGTCGGCTCCTCCGACAAATTAAAGCCGGCAATGGCGTCCGCACGGTTTTCGGCATCAGCCAGGCGCTGGGCCTCGGCGTCGGAGGCCTTGTCCGAGAGCGTGTAGATGGTCGCACCCTGCGCATCGCCCTCGGCCTTCGGCAGTGCATCGGCATGGATGGAGATGAACAGCGCTGCGTTCAGATTGCGGGCGACCTTGGCGCGATCGTTGAGCGGAATGAAGGTATCGTCGTCGCGGGTCATGACCACCCGGTATTTGCCTGATTTTTCCAGCCGATCGCGCAGCGCCAGGCCGAAGGCCAAAACCAGGCTCTTCTCGCTCTCGCCGCTCGACTGGGTGCCGTTGTCGATACCGCCATGGCCGGGATCGATCACCACGACCGGACGCCCATCGGACGGCGTTCCCGGCTTTGGCGCCGACGGTTCAGAGGCAGGAACCGTTGCCGGCGGCACTGCCGCAATCGTCGAACGCAGCTCGGGTCGAATCTCCGGCGCGGGCGTCTGCGCGAACGCCGCGCGATCGACTTCCTCCAGCTCGAGCACCAGCCGGGCCGGCTGACCATTGGCCGCCTCGAGCACATAGGAATTGGCGACCTTGGCCGGTCCGGTGAGATCGAACACGATTCGGGAGCCGCCGGGCATCACCAGCCCGTAGCGGAAGGCCTTGACCAGCCCTCGCCCGGCCCCGGTGCCCGGCGCCAGTTGAAAATTCACCTGGGGCACATCGACCACGACTCGATAGGGATCGGCAAGCGTCGTGGTGCGGAAGCTGACGGTCTGGTCGAGATCGAGAATGAAGCGAGTCTGCTTGCTGTCACCGGCCAGGCGCGCGGCGGTGGCCACCGGGAAACTCGCCGCTGCGGCAGCTGGTGGCGATGGGCTTTCGGCGGCGATCAGGCGCGAGGAATCGGCGCACGGCAATGCTGCAGCGCACAGCAGCGCAAATCCCAGCAGAACCCGTTGATTTGTGCGGCTCGCCACCGAATCCGTGCCTCCGAGCAGCCTCTTTAACGCAATAGAACCACAGGGTTAATCGATCCTTAATGACAGGGACGCGAAACTCTCCGACTGTGACCGGCGTGCGACGCTCCCTTGCACCGGTGGCCCATTCCTCGTATGTACGGATTGCTGACGGCCAATGATTTCCGGTTGTGTCGCATTCAGCCTCCCGGTGCAGCGCCGGAGCTCCCAAGGTTTGGGAATTCCAGCGTTTTTCTGTTCCCCCAACGGCCAGCGCGGTGCGCGGCAGCGAGGCGGAACGGGGCAAGCCCCGGCGGCGGACGGTTTCCGGTTACCACACTGTTTCCGGGACAGTTTTTGACAGCGACGCAGCCAGTTACCCATCCCCTTAATCCAAAGGGGGCGGTTCTCGATCCAGGGCGAGCGCACACGCGCCATGCCTGGCCAGCAGCAACTGATTAGGGGCGGCCCCGCCGCCCAATGTTTCATACGGGCCGACGCTTGATGCGCCAGACTGTGCCGACCAATTCTGAAGGATCATTCGCGACGCTGCGGAGTGAAAATCCCGCACGCCGCTTCGGTCCTGAAGCTTCCGGTCCGGCAAGGCGCGAGAGACGGCGTTTCGGCCTTCCCCTCACCCCCGAATCAGGTGGACCGTCGCGTCACCCGGCAGCGCTCTTCGCGCCCACGGTGAACCGCGCCCGCCGCCGCCAAGAGTTAAGACATGCCCAACAAGATGTTGATCGATGCCACCCACCCGGAAGAGACCCGGGTCGTCGTGGTCCGCGGCAATCGCGTCGAAGAGTTTGACTTCGAGACCGCGCAACGCAAGCAACTGCGCGGGAATATCTACCTCGCCAAGGTCACCAGGGTCGAACCCTCGCTCCAGGCCGCCTTCGTCGAATATGGCGGCAACCGCCACGGCTTCCTCGCCTTCAGCGAAATCCATCCCGACTACTACCAGATCCCGGTCGCCGACCGGCAGGCGCTGATCGAGGCCGAGGAGCAGGCCCATCGCGAAGCCGAGGAAGAGAGCGAGAACCGCTCCCACGGCCGTCGTCGCTCGCGCCACCGCAACGCCCGCCGGCGTGGCCATGGCGAGCGCGTCCGCAGCGACATCGTCGAAGGTCTCGAGGCCGGCGCCGATCCCGCGGCCCAGCCGGTCGAGGGCGACGTTCAGCCGGAGTTCGCCGACGCCACGTCGCATGAGGGCGAGCACCTGCACGCCGACGCCGAACACCACGGCGAGCACGAAGACCACGATCATCACGACCACGACGATCACGGCCATGACAATCATGAGCACGATGATCATCCTCGCACCCATGACGAGCACGCGCACGATCATGATCATGACGACCATGGCGATGATCACGAACACGATCATCATGGCGATGATCATCACGCCGACGAGGCGCCCGCGCCCGTCGCGGCGATCGGCGCGGAGCCCGTAGTTGCGGCCGAGACCGTTGCCGAGCCTCAGGAGGCTCCGTCCGTTGAAGCGCATGGCGAGGACTTTGCCGAAGTCGTGACCTCGGCCGCCGAGCCGGCCGATGCCGTCTACGCCGCTGGGGAGCCGACGGAGGCGCCACATGGCGAGGCCGCGGAAGCTGCCGGTGAAGACGACGAGGACGAAGAAGACGGCGAGGAAGCCGAAGAGGAAGTCGTCGAATCCGTGGGCGGTGACGACGTGCTGGAAGAAGTGCCGGAGCGCACCTTCCGGCCGCGCCGCCAGTACAAGATCCAGGAAGTCATCAAGCGCCGCCAAGTGATGCTGGTGCAGGTGGTCAAGGAAGAGCGCGGCAACAAGGGCGCGGCGCTGACGACCTATCTGTCGCTCGCCGGCCGCTACGCCGTCTTGATGCCGAACACCGCGCGCGGCGGCGGCATCAGCCGCAAGATCACCTCGGCGCAGGATCGCTCGCGCCTGAAGGAAGTGGTGCAGGATCTCGACGTGCCCGAGGGCATGGGCATCATCCTGCGCACCGCGGGCGCGGCCCGCACCAAGCCCGAGATCAAGCGCGACTTCGAATACCTGATCCGGATGTGGGAGACGGTGCGCGACCTGACGCTGAAGTCGCAGGCTCCGACCCTGGTCTACGAAGAGGGCTCGCTGATCAAGCGCTCGCTGCGCGACCTCTACAACAAGGAGATCGACGAGATCCAGGTTGCCGGCGAAGCCGGCTACCGCGAAGCACGCGATTTCATGAAGATGCTGATGCCCGCCAATGTCAGCGCGGTGAAGCAATATCGGGACGGCCAGCCGCTGTTCTCGCGGATGGGCGTCGAAAGCCAGCTCGATGCGATGTTCTCGCCGACCGTGCAGCTGCGGTCGGGCGGTTATATCGTCATCAATCAGACGGAGGCGCTGGTCTCGATCGACGTCAACTCCGGACGATCGACCCGCGAGCACCACATCGAGGACACTGCGCTCAAGACCAATCTGGAAGCGGCCGAAGAGGTCGCCCGCCAGCTTCGCCTGCGCGACCTCGCTGGCCTGATCGTCATCGACTTCATCGACATGGACGAGAAGCGCAACAACCGTTCGGTCGAGCGCAAGCTGTCCGATTGCCTGCGGCAGGATCGCGCGCGCATCCAGGTCGGGCGCATCTCGCATTTCGGCCTCTTGGAGATGTCGCGCCAGCGTATCCGCGCCAGCGTGCTGGAGAGTTCGACCGACCCCTGCCCGCACTGCGGCGGCACCGGTCATGTCCGGTCGGTGTCCTCGGTGGCGCTGCAACTGCTGCGCGGGCTGGAAGAGATCCTGATGAAGGGCGCCACCCACAATCTCGTGGTCCGTACCCGCACCGACGTCGCGCTCTATGTGCTGAACCACAAGCGCGGCCATTTGCGCGACCTCGAAAACGGCTTCAAGGTCACGCTGTCGGTCATCGCCGATCAGTCCGTCAGCGGCCCGCAGGCCTACGTCATCGACCGCGGCGAGCAGGTCCACACGCTGGAAGCCGCCAAGGCGCTGCTCGCAGCCCAGGCTGCCGCAAGCCCGCCGCCACTGCCCGAAGAGGCCTATGACGACGAGGACCTTTTCGACCTCGAGACCGAATCCGAGGTCGAGACCGACGAAACTGAGGGTCTCGGCGATGAGCAGGCCTCAGGTGAAGCCGCGTCCGAAGGTGACGGGCAGCGCCGCAAGCGCCGCCGCCGTCGTCGAGGTCGCGGCGGTCAGCGCGACGGCGAGCTTCGCGAGGACAGCCCAGCCACGCTTCCCGAGCCGGCAATGACCGCCGGCGAAGGCGACGAGGATGCCGAGTCCGAGCAAGACGGTGAGGAAGGCGAGGAACAGGCCGCCCGTGGCGAGCAGCAGGGTGGCGGCGAGCGCCGGCGCCGGCGCGGTCGCAGGGGTGGACGTCGTCGGCGCGGCGGCAATGAGGAAGGCCTCGCCGGATCCATCGGCGACGAAATTGGCGGCAGCAATCCACCGCCGGAAGCAACCGAGGCAGTGGCCGACTTCGACGGCTCGTCTGCCAGCGAGTCCGCTCCGTCGATTGCGCATGCGAAGCACATGCCCTCCGCTGAAACGTCGCAGGCCGAGCCTCAGGCACCCGTTCAAACGCCAGTTCAGCCTGCGCCCGTTGCTGTCGCGGAAGAAGAGCCCGCGGCCGATGACAGGGCCACACGCCGTCGCTCGACCGTTCGCGAGAAGGTGAGCTTCCTGACGAGCAGCCCGAGCGAGCCTGCGCCCCCGGTTGCAGCTGAACCCGTTGCAGCGCCCGCGCCTGCGCCGGAACCCGCGCCGGACGCGGCAGCGGAGACGCCGGCAGCCCAGCGTCGGGCCGGCTGGTGGTCCCGCCGTTTCGGCGGCGGCGAATAAGCAAACGCACAAAATGAAAACGTCCGGCAAAAGCCGGGCGTTTTTCGCTTCATGCCTTGCCGAATGCTACGGCGACGACTCGTCAGCGCCGAGCGGCGCCTCCTCGCGCGATGCGATCTGGCGAAGTTGGTCGTAGAGATCCGGCGCCTCGCTGGTGCAGAGGCAGACGCCCTTCGCCGATGCTGCCTCGCCGGCGTTGAGGTAGGCATGGCCCATGGTGCTGTCGAGATAGATGCCGTCGCCCTCGCCAAGGATCTCCGGCGCGTAGAACTCGGTATGGACAGCGACTCGCCCGCTCGTCACCAGGAAGTACTCTTCGCCGGCGTGGCGCAGCAGCGGACCGAATTCATCCAGCGAGCGCGCGCGGACTTCTGCCACGATCGGCACCATCCGTTTGCCGATCAGATCGGTGCATTGATAGGTATAGGTGTAGAATTTCGTATTGATCAGCTGCCCCTGCCCGGCCCGGCTGATGCTCCGCCGCGCGGTGACCGGACGGCCCTGCGCGGGCGCCGCGACCGCCGGATTGAACAGCTCCGCGATTTCCATCTTCAGGCCCGAGGTGAGCTGAAGCAGCTTGTCGTAGGTGAGCGACATCAGGCCGTTCTCGACCTTCGAGAGGGTCGACAGCGCCATGCCGGTCCGTTCCGCCACCTGCTTGAGCGTCAGGCCACGCGCCTGGCGCGCGGCCTTGAGGCATTGGCCGAGCTGGGAGTTGGCGCCTTCGGGCGTGGTGGTTTCGCTCATGCAGCAATCCTACCATGACTGCAGAAAAGTTGTTGGCCTATCCATCTAATCGTTTCGGCGAAAGGCGCCCGCGGATCGCCTCTCGGGGGCCTTTCCGGGTCAAAAAAGCCAAGATTTGTGCAAGAATCGTCCCTGTCTGACGAATATTGGTGCGCGGGTCTTAGTTTCCGATATGCTAAATCGTTTTCATAATCTGAAAGGGACTGGCGTTGCCCGAGCTTTGTGACACTGATGCCGTCGAGCTGCGCCGGCTGCTGGCCGCGCGGGCGATCTCCCCTGTCGAACTACTCGATGCCTGCCTGTCACGCATCACCACCACCAATGCCGCCGTCAACGCCGTCGTGACACTTGACGAGGCCGGGGCGCGCGCCGCCGCGAACGAGGCGGAGGCCGCTATCCTGCGCGGAGAGGATCGCGGCGCGCTGCACGGACTTCCCGTCCTGATCAAGGATACCCAGGACACCGCCGGGATGCGCTCCACCTATGGCAGCCCGGTGTTGCGCGACCATGTACCGGTCGCGGACCAGGGCTCGGTCGCCCGGTTGCGCGCGGCCGGCGCCATCATCTTCGGCAAGACCAACACGCCGGAATGGGCCGCAGGCGGTAACACCCGCAATCCCGTGTTCGGCGCGACCGGCAATCCCTTTGAGCCTTCGCGCTCCGCGGCCGGCTCGTCCGGCGGCTCGGCGGTCGCGCTCGCTTGCGGCATGGCTCCGCTTGCCTCGGGCTCGGACACCGGGGGATCTCTGCGCAATCCCGCGGGCTATGCCGGCATCGTCGGCATGCGTCCCTCCTATGGCCTCATTGCGAGTGAGAAGCGCGCCTTCGGCTGGTCCAACCTGTCGACCGACGGACCGATGGCGCGCAACGTCGCCGATACCGCACTGATGCTGTCCGTGATGGCGAGCGACGATGCCCGCGATCCGCTCGCCTACACGCTGCCAAGCGAGCCCGTGCGCGCACGCGCCGAGCGTTGGGCCGCGCCGCGCCCGGCGAAGCTCGGCAAGCTGCGCCTCGCTTTCACCGAGGACTTCGGCTTTGCGCCGACGGAGCAGGCTATCCGCCGCGTCTTCCGCGATCGTGTAGCGAGGCTTGCGCCGCTGTTCGCCGAATGTCGCGAGGCGACCCCCGACTGCACCGGTGCGGACGATGCCTTCGCCGTGCTGCGCGCCGGCCTCTTCCTGGCGATGCACGGCAAGAACTACAAGGAACGGCCCGAGATGCTCGGCCCCAATGTCCGCGCCAATGTCGAGGAAGGACTCACCTATTCGCTCGAAGACCACGTCCGCGCGGCGACGACGCAAACGCGGATCTATCGTGCCTATCAGAGCTTCTTCGAAAATTGCGACGTGTTGATCAGCCCGACCATAACGCTCAGCCCGCGGCCGTGGTCAGAGCTCTATCCTGCGGAGATCGATGGCGTGCCGACGAAATCCTACTTCCACTGGCTCGCGCTCGCTTACGCCGTGACACTCCCCGGGCATCCCGCGATCAGCATTCCCCTCGGCCGCGACGAAGCCGGCCTGCCCTTCGGCCTCCAGATCGTCGGCCCCCGCGGCGGCGACGCGATCGTGCTTTCGGTCGCAGCGAGCCTCGAGGCTGCATTTGCGGGCGACCCGCAGATGTGCCGGCCGGTGCCTGATTTGGCCAAACTTGCAACGGCGCCGCCGCTGTCGTCGACCCCCGGCTTCCTGACCTGGGAATAGACCTCGGAATCAGACCACCACGAGCAGGCGTGATCGCCGGCAAACCGGAGACGAGCATGACTGAACTGTCGCAGCGGAAAACCGGAATCGTCGCGTTCGTCCTGCTCTACATTGCCTACTGCATCTCCTACATCGACCGCGCGGCGATCTCGCTGGCGCTGGCGCAGATCGGGAAGGACTTCAATCTCCAGGCCGCCGACCTCGGCATCGTCATCAGCGCATTTTTCCTGGGCTATGCCGCGATGCAAGTGCCGGGCGGATGGCTGTCCGATCGCTTCGGTTCGAAATATGTGGTGATCATCACGATCGTGATGTGGTCGATTTTCACGGCCTTCACCAGCCTGGCCTGGTCGCTGACCTCGCTGATCGCGATCCGCTTCATCTTCGGCATCGCCGAGGGCGGCTTTCCGCCGGCGAGCATCCGCGCCATCGCGGAACTGTTCAAGAAGGACAGCCGGCCAAAGATGTCGGCGCTGCTGCTCTCGTCGAACTATGCCGGCAGCATGATCGCGCCGCTGATCATGGCGCCCCTGATCCTCTGGCTGGGCTGGCGTCATGCCTTCAATACCATCGGCATCGCCGGCGTCGTGTTCGCGGTGGTCTACTTCGTCTTCGTTCCGCATCTTTCGCGTATCGGCGTCGGACCCGTGACGGCGAAGCCGCGGGCGCCGATGCGCGAGCTGATGAAGAATCCGCTGCTCTGGCAGTTGATGGTGGTGTGGTTCGGCCTGAGCTGCGTCAACAAGGGCCTGGATTCCTGGATGCCGCTCTATCTGCTGCAGCAGCGCGGACTTGACCTCAAGACCGTCGGCATCGTGGCGCCGATCCCGTTCGTGATGGCGACGATCGCGACCGCGATCGGCGGCTGGGTGATGACGACCTTCTTTGCCGAACGCGAAAAATATCTGCTGATTGGCAGCTCGACATTGACCGGCATCTTCCTCTACGCCATGTACAAGGCGCAGACGATCACGGTGCTGATCGTGTTTCAGTCGCTGGTCTATTTCTTCAAATCCTTCGTGCTGGCTGCGGTGGTTGCGCTCCCGACCAAGCTGCTCCGCGACGATCAGATCGGATCGGGCGTCGGCATGGTCAATCTCGGCGGCCAGAGCGCGGGCTTCGTTGCGCCGGCCCTCATGGGATTCATCGTGACCGGGACCGGATCATTCGACGCGGCCTTCGGATTCCTGGTCGCGATGACGGCGCTGTCCGTGGTCGTCGCGACGACCATCAACACGGCGCAGCCCAAGCTCGCGCTAGAGCCGGCCTGACAGGAGAGATCTGCGATGCAAAGCGCAATCGTTCTCGGCGGTGGCATGGTGGGCGTGAGCGCCGCCTTGCATTTGAAGCAGCGCGGCTGGAGCGTGACGCTCGTCGACCGCAGGGAGCCGGGCCGCGAGACCAGCTACGGCAACGCCGGCATGATCCAGGCGGAGGCGGTGCGGCCCTACCCGATGCCGCGCGACCTCACGTCGCTCGTGAATATCGCGACCGGCCGCACCAACGACGTGCGATACAGCCTTTCGTCGCTGCATCGTCACGTCGAGCCCCTGCTCCGCTATTGGTGGCATTCGGCGCCGAAGCGGCATCGCGAAGCGATCGAGGCCTGGGCGCGCCTGATCGCCTATGCGACGCCCGAGCACGATATCCTCATCCGCGAGGCCCATGCCGACAATCTGATCCGCCGCGCCGGCTATCGCGTGCTGCATCGTGACGCCGCCTCCTTCGACCAGGCGGTCAAGACGGCGGAGGACGACCGCCGCGAGTTCGGCGTGAATTTTTGCGTGCTCTCCGGCAGCGAGCTGACCAAGGCCGAGCCGATCCTGCGCGACGACCTTCCCGGCGCGATCCATTGGCTCGACACCTGGACGGTGTCGGATCCCGGCGCCCTGGTCACGGCCTACGCCGATCTGTTCGAACGATCGGGCGGCAGAATCGTGCTCGGCGATGCGCAGTCGCTTCAGCAGACCGCGACCGGATGGTCGGTCGAGACCGACAATGGCCGCATCGATGCCGCCAACGCCGTCGTCACGCTCGGGCCGTGGTCGCCGGATCTGTTGCACAAGTTCGGCTATCGGATTCCGCTGGTGCGCAAGCGCGGCTACCACATGCACTACACCGGAGGCGCCTCGCTCGATCTGCCGCTGGTCGACAAGGGCGGCGGCTACGCCATGGGTCCCATGACCAAGGGGATCCGCATCACCACCGGCGCCGAGCTGACGGCACCGGATGCGCTGGCAACGCCGGTGCAGCTCGCCAGCGCCGAAGCCTCCGCGCGCGAGCTGATCGATCTCGGCAAGCGCGCCGAACCGGAGCCGTGGTTCGGCACCCGGCCCTGCACGCCCGACATGGTGCCTGTGCTCGGCCGCGCCCCACGCCATCCCGGCCTCTGGATGAATTTCGGCCACGGTCACCAGGGCTTTACGCTCGGCCCCGCCACGGGACGACTGCTCGCGGAGATGATGAACGGCGATACGCCGTCTATCGACCCGACGCCGTACCGGCCGGAGCGGTTCTAGCTCGTGCTCTTCGCCGCGAGAACCGCAAGCGCTGCGGTCAAGCGCATCAGCGGGTCGCTCCATTCGCGGGGCCTACGCTGACGAAACAACCGCATGGTCGGATACCACGGGCTGTCCTCGCGATCGCGCAGCCAACGCCAGTCGAGCGCGTATGGCGTGAGCATCCATACCGGGCGGCCGAGAGCGCCGGCAAGATGCGCAACCGACGTGTCGACGGCGATGACGAGATCAAGCGCCGCCACCGCCGCCGCAGTATCGGCAAAATCACCGAGCGCAGGCGCGAGGTCGATGACCGCGTCGCCAAGTGCCGCGAGCACGGCGCCGTCCTCCGTTCGTGGTTCCTTTTGCAGGCTATAGAGCTGCACATCGGGCATCACGAGCCGCGGCAGCAAGGCCTCGGCTGACAGCGAACGCTGCCCGTCGCCCTTGTGCCTGGGATTGCCGGCCCAGATCACGCCGACCTTCAGCCGCGTCTCGCGGCCGAGTGCGGTCTGCCAGCGCGACACTCTCTCGGGATCCGGACGCAGATAAGGAACGTCAGCGGGCAAATTAGCGAGCGTGGTGCCGAACAGGCGCGGCAGGCTCATCAACGGCACTTGCAAATCAAATGGCGGCAACGCTTCACCGCGCGACATCACGGTGACATCGGGCAATTGCCGCAGCAGCGAGGCGAGCGCAGGCTGTACCTGGAGAATGATCCTGCCGCCCATGGCCGTCACCATTGGCAGATAACGCGCGAAATGCAGGGCATCGCCGAGGCCGTATTCGGCGAACACCAGCAAGGTGCGGCCTTCGAGCGGATCGCCGTGCCATTCCGGCTCGCTGAAACTGGGATCACCGTCCGACAGCGTCTTGCATTTGCGGCGCCATCTGTAGGCTTCGAAACCCTCGGCAAAATGGCCGTTCATCAGCAGGAAATGCGCGTGATTATATTGCGCGAGCGGCTGCTCCGGATCGAGCGCGACCGCATGCGCCGAGACTGCAAGCGCCTCGTCGATCTCGCCGGCATTGCGCAATGCGACCGCGAGATTGGCGTGCCCCTTGGCATAGGATGGATCGGCTGCGACCGCACGGCGATGCGCGGCCACCGCATCGGCGATGCGCTGCTGCTTCTCGAAGATGATGCCGAGGTTGGTATGGGCCGGCGCGTGATCGGGCTTGAGCCGCAAGGCGTGCTCACAGGCCGCAACGGCGTCGTCGAGTTCGCCGAGATCTGAGAGGCAGGCGCCGAGATTGGTGGCAATCATGTGATCGCCAGGCTGAAGCGCGAATGTCTGCCGGTAGATCTCCGCGGCCTCCTGCAAATGACCGGCTTCATGCAGGACCAGACCAAGCAGGCGCAGCGTCGCGGCATTGCCGGGCGCGAGCGCGATGGCGCAGCGGTATTGTGCGATGGCTCCCTCGAGCAATCCTTGCCGATACAGCACCGCGCCGAGATTGCAGATCAAACCGACATCGTCAGGATCCAGCTGGAGCCCGCGGCGGTACGCGGCCGCGGCTTCGTCAAGCCTGTTCTGGTCCGCAAGGACGTTGCCGAGATTGAGCCAGGCCCCTCGAAAGACGGGGTCGCGCGCGAGCACCGCGCGATACGCCTCCTCAGCCTCGATCAGCCGTCCCTGCTCCGCAAGCGCGACGGCGAGATTGAAGCACGCGCGCGTCAGATGAGCGTCGAGCGCGATCGCGCGGCGATAGGCCGTCTCGGCTTCGCCGAAACGCGCAAGCTCGCCCAGCGCCACGCCGAGCTTGTTGTACAGGCCGGCATCATCGGGCCGCCCGCGTAGCGCGCGCCGGAACGCTGCCACGGCGCCCTCGTGCTCGCCTTTCACGGCAAGCGCATCGCCGAGCGTCATCAGCGCAGGCGCGTGGTCGGGATCGATGTTGAAGACCCGATTGAGCAGCGCCGCGCCGTCGGCGGCACGGTCGCTGACGAAAGCCGCAACGGCGGCCAGATGCAGCGCCGGCACATGATCCGGCTTTGCCTTCAAGAGCTCCGTGCAGAGGACCTCCGCCTGATCCGGCCGACCCGCCGCAAAATACTCCGCCGCCTCCCGTACGATCCGATCTACTGCCGCATTGCCCAAGATAGCGCCCCGCTCTTCAACGTCAGAGATGCGGGTTAAACGGGCGAAGCTGCGAAATCCGTCAGTCAGCCTTTGGCGAGCACAGCCTTGATGCGCTGAGCGTCCTCGGGTGTCGCCGGGTTGTAGACGACCATGCCGAGATCGGGCCGGCCGTCGACCGCGAAGGCGGAATATTCGAACGCGATCGGGCCGAGCACGGGATGGCGCAGATGCTTGACGCCTTCGCCATGGGAGCGGACGTCGTTGTCGGCCCACAGCTTCGCGAACTCCGGGCTGAGGCGACAGAGCTCGTTGACAAATTCAGCGACGTGCGAGACCGCGCCGGCACGCGCCGCGTCCGCGCGAAAGGCTGCCACGACGAAGCGAGCCACGCTGTTCCAATCATGTTGCGCGGCCCGCACATGCGGCTCGCAGAACATCAAACGCAGGATGTTGCGCCGTTCCGGCGGTAGTTTCGAGTAGTCGGTCAGCACGATCGTGGCCGCACGATTCCACGCCACGACATCCCACGTCATGGTCCTGATGATGGCCGGACTGGTCTCGAGCGCGTCGAGCACGCGCTGGAGGCGCGGCGAGACGCCCTCGCTTGCCTGGTAACGGACCTCGGGCAGACGGCCGAGACCGATCAGGAACAGATGCTCGCGCTCGACGTCGGTGAGCATCAGTGCGCGCGCGATCCGGTCGAGCACGTCGGCCGAGGGCGCACCGCCCCGCCCCTGCTCCAGCCAAGTGTACCAAGTCGGGCTGATATTGGCCCGCTGCGCCACCTCCTCGCGTCGCAGCCCCGGCGTGCGCCTGCGGCTGCCGCCAAAGCCGAACGCGGCCGCGTCAAGCCGGGTTCTGCGGTCTTTCAAATAGGTCCCGAGCGGATTCTCGCTGGCGGTGGCAGCCATCCTGTTAGCCATTATACCCTGATAAACTCACAACTTTACCCGGATAATTCTAGCGCAGATGGTCGTCTCCACCAACCCTGGAGAATTGCTCATGCGTGTCTTCGTCACTGGCGCCACCGGCTTCGTCGGCTCCGCCGTCGTTCGGGATCTGATCGCGGCCGGCCACAGCGTGCTCGGACTTGCCCGCTCCGAGTCAGGTGCTGCAGCACTCGCTGCCATGGGTGCCGAGGTTCAGCGCGGCTCGCTCGAGGACCACGCGTCCTTGCGCAGCGGCGCGGCCGGCTCCGATGGCGTGCTGCATCTCGGCTTCAACCACGATTTCTCGAAATTCCTGGAGAATTGCGAGCTCGACCGCCGCGCCATTCTCGCGCTCGGCGAGGAGCTTAGGGGATCCGACCGTCCATTGATCGTTACAGGCGGCGTCGCGCTGCTCGCGCCCGGGCGCCTTGCGACCGAAGACGACCCATCCGCGCGTCGCTTTCCGCGCGTATCGGAAGCCGTCGCGGAGGACCTGGCTGCGCAGGGCCTGCGCACGGCGGTGGTGCGTCTGCCGCCGTCGACCCACGGTGAAGGCGACCACGGCTTCGTCCCCATCCTGATCAACATCGCGCGCGAGAAAGGCGTGTCGGCCTATATCGGCGACGGGATGAACCGCTGGCCTGCCGGGCACCGCTTCGATGCCGCGCGTGTCTATCGGCTGGCGCTCGAGCAAGGCGCAAATGCACCGCGCTATCATGCGATCGCCGAGGAAGGCGTGCCGTTCAAGGCCATTGCCGAGGTGATCGGCAAAAGGCTCGGCGTGCCCGTGGTCTCGAAATCACCGGAGGAAGCGGCCGGCCATTTCGGCTGGTTCGCGCAATTTACCGGCATCGACGTGCCGACATCGAGCGCGAAGACCCGCGCCCTGCTCGGCTGGGAGCCGAAAGAAAAAGGGCTGATCGAGGATCTCGACCAGCCCTATTACTTCAAGGTTTGACAGCGCGCGTCGCGCTGTCAAATCCTGATCAGTCCGTCGTGATCGCCGTTTCCATGTCGGTCGGATCGATCTGCCGGCTCAGCCGCGCGTTGAGCTTGTCACGATCGAGCTCGCCCTCCCACCAGGCGACGATCACGCAGGCGACGCCGTTGCCGCAGAGGTTGGTCAGGGCGCGGCACTCGCTCATGAACTTGTCGATGCCGAGCACGATCGCCATGCCCGGCACGAGTCGCGGATCGACCACCGCAAGGGTCGCCGCCAGCGTGATGAAGCCGGCGCCGGTGATGCCGGAGGCGCCCTTCGAGGTCAGCATCGCCACCACCAGAATGGTGAGTTGCTGGCCGAAGGTCAGATCGAAGCCAAGCGCCTGGGCGATGAAGAGCGTCGCCAGGGTCATGTAGATGTTGGTGCCGTCGAGGTTGAAGGAATAACCCGTGGGCACCACGAGGCCGACCACCGATTTGGAGCAGCCGAGCCGTTCCAGCTTTTCCATCAAGGACGGCAGCGCGCTCTCGGAGGACGAGGTGCCGAGCACGATCAGCAGTTCGTCCTTGATATAGGCCAGGAACTTGAAGATCGAGAAGCCGGCGAGGCGCGCGATGATGCCGAGCACGACGAAGACGAACAGCGCCGCGGTGAGGTAGAACGTCGCGATCAGGCCCATCAGATTGAGAATCGCGCCGGTGCCGAACTTGCCGATCGTAAAGGCCATCGCGCCGAACGCACCAACCGGCGCCGCGCGCATCACGATGGAGATGACGCCGAACACGGCATGGGCGGCATCGTCGATGAAGCTGCGGATGGTGTGGCCGCGCTCGCCCAAGCTCATGATGGCGAAGCCGAACAGCACTGAGAACAACAGCACCTGCAGGATCTCGCCCTGGGCGAACGCGCCGACCACGGTGTCGGGAATAATGTGCAGGATGAAGTCGACCGACTTCTGGCCTTCGGCCTGCTTGGCATAGTTGGCGACGGCCTGCGCGTTGGCAGCCGCGCTGCCGAAGCCCGCGCCCGGCTTCACGACGTTGCCGATGATGAGACCGATGACGAGCGCGAAGGTGGAGACGATCTCGAAATAGACCAGAGCCTTGACGCCGATGCGTCCGACCTTCTTGGCATCCTGGATGTGGGCGATGCCGGAGACCACGGTGCAGAAGATGATCGGGGCGATCACCATCTTGATCAGCTTGACGAAGCCGTCGCCGAGCGCCTTGATCCAATCGTTGGTGGCGACGGACGGCCAGAACGAGCCGACGATTGCACCGAGCACGATGGCGATCAGCACCTGGACGTAGAGAATTTTATACCACGGCTTGGCCGCAGCCGGTGCAGCCGGCACCCCGGCCATCGTTGTCGTCGTCATTGTTTCACTCCCCCTCAAAACTCAGAGCCAGCCAAGAGCAACTTGGCCGGCTCTGTCAATTGGAACATTCCGTACAGTGAAATCTAGCCGCGCCGGTCGACGATCCGGCGCATCGCCGGCATCAGGACAGCGCCGAGCGCGTTCTTGATGACGGAGGCCGCGATGAACGGTGCGACGCCGACCGCCCAAGCCTTGGTTCCACCAAGCCCGATGCCGTACGCCAGCCAGCCGAAGCCGGCGATGAAAATGACGACATGGCCGAACGCCATGGCCGCAAACAGCAGCACGACATTGCGATCCCAGCCGCGCTCCGCCAGCCAGCCGGTGATGAAGGCAGCCGCCACGAAGCCATAGAGATAGCCAGCGGTCGGCCCGACCAGCGGTGCAATTCCACCGACAGGGCCGGCGAAGACCGGAAGCCCCATCGCGCCCTCGGCGAGGTAGGCAATCATGGTTGCGCTGCCAAGGCGCCAGCCATAGGCCGCGCCGATCGTCAGCACGACCAGCGTCTGCAACGTCATGGGCACGTAAGGCAGCGGCAGGTTCACCTTGGCTGATAGCGCCATCAATGCGGAGCCGAGCGCGATGAGCACGAACGCGCGCAACGCGCCGACGGCTTCGCCCGGCCGGGTCGGCCACATCACTGCGGCAAGAGGAGAACGCGATGTGGCGGCAGACTGGACGATTGGGTCAGACAAGATGCACTCCGGAAGGCTGGCGAAAACTGGCGGCTATTTAAGCCAGTGAGCGATCCGGTCAACTGCCTCCCGCATCTCCGCGGCCGATCGCGCATAGGAGAAGCGGATGAACGAGCGGCCATGGATCGGATCGAAATCAACGCCCGGCGTTGCCGCAACATGGGCCTGCTCCAGCATTTGCTTGGCGAAGTCGTAACTGTCGGCGGTGAAATCCGAGACGTCGGCATAGAGATAAAATGCACCGTCCGCAGGCAAGAACTTGCCCAGGCCCGCCCGAGGCAATCCCTCGATCAGGATGCGCCGGTTCTCCTGATAGCCGTGCTTGATCTCCTCCATCTCGGCCGCACCGTCGAACGCGGCCTCTGCAGCGATCTGCGACAGCGACGGCACGGAGATGGAGAGATTCTGTTGCAGCCGTTCGATGGGCCGCACCAAAATCTCGGGCACCACCATCCATCCGACGCGCCAGCCCGTCATGCAAAAATACTTGGAGAACGAGTTGATCACGACTGCGTGCTCGGACAACGCCGTCGCCGTCACCGCCGGAAACGCGTAGTCGAGCCCGTGATAGATCTCGTCGGAGATGAAGCGGATGCCCGCATCTTCCGCAGCCGTGATGAGGCCGGCGAGCGCTTCGCGGGACATCATCGTTCCGGTCGGATTGGCCGGGCTGCCGACCAGCACGCCCTTCAGCGGCGCCTTGCGGTGGGCGGAAAGCAGCGCCTCCCCGGTCAGCGCATGGCGCGTCTCGTTGCTGGTCTCGATCAGCACCGGCTCGCAGCCGAGCGCGGTGAGGATGTGACGGTATGGCGGATAGCCGGGCACCGTGACGGCAACGCGAGCGCCCGGCTCGAACATCGACAGGAACGCCAGGACGAACCCGCCGGAGGAGCCCGTGGTCACCACGATCCTGTCCGGGCTGACGGCGCAGCCATACGCATCGCGATAATGCCGTGCGATGCGCTCGCGCAAGGACGGAATGCCCAGCGCCGAGGTGTAGTCGATCCGGCTCGCAGAAAGCGCGGCCTGCGCCGCAGCAATCGCGGTCTTCGGCGCCCCGGCCGCGGGCTGGCCGACCTCCATGTGAATGACATGGCCGCCGGCCGCCTCGATTCGGGCCGCCGCCGCCATGACGTCCATCACCATGAACGGGGGAACATCGCTGCGGCGGGAGGGCTCGAGCCACTGCCCTACCCGGTTCCTCAATGTCGCATCGTGCATCGATTTCTGCTATTTCGCTGGTGGACCGGCCTGTGCGGTCCGGAAACAGGGCGCTTGCGCCCCAGACTAGCCGCAATATACGGCTCATAAGGGCATATCGCTTATCCGGTCCGCCGCCAATCGCCAAAACCAATCACAACACTGCTTCAAAGCCCGTTTGACCCAGACCGTTTGATGTCGCTCCAGATCGCATTGCGCAAGAAAGCCTCGGCGCTGACCGCCCTCGTCACGGCAGCGGCGATGGCGCTGGCACCGTTCTCCACGGCACGGGCGCAGGAGGGCAAAGGGCCGCCGATCCTGCGCGACACCGAAACCGAGCAGCTCTTGCGCGAATATACGCGCCCGATCCTGCGCGTCGCCGGTCTGGAGAAGCAGAACATCAACATGGTCATCATCAACGACAGCTCGTTCAACGCGTTCGTCGCCGATGGCCGCCGCATCTTCGTCAATTACGGCGCGATCCTGCAATCGGAGACGCCGAACCAGCTGATCGGCGTGCTCGCGCACGAGACCGGGCATCTCGCCGGTGGCCATCTGTCCAAGCTGCGCGAGCAGCTCGCCAACGCCCAGACCCAGATGATCATCGCCATGCTGCTCGGCGCAGGCGCGCTCGCCGCAGGTGCCAGCCGCGGCGGCAACAGCGGCAACAACGGCCTCGCCAATGCCGGTGCGGCGGCGCTCACGGGGCCGCAGGAGATGATCCGTCGTTCGCTGCTCTCCTACCAGCGCCAGCAGGAGGAAAACGCCGACCGTGCGGGCGTGAAATTCCTGACCGCGACCCAGCAGTCGCCGAAGGGCATGTACGAGACCTTCAAGCGCTTCACCAGCGAGAGCCTGTTCGCCTCGCGCGGCGCCGATCCCTATCTCCAATCGCACCCGATGCCCGCCGAGCGCGTCGCCGCGCTCCAGGAATTCGCCAGCACCAGTCCCTATTGGGACAAGAAGGACGATCCCGCGCTCCAGCTCCGTCACGACATGGTCCGCGCCAAGATCTCGGCCTTCATGGAGCGGCCGGAGACGGTCTACCGCCGCTATCCCCTGACCAATGACAGCCTGCCGGCACGCTATGCCCGCGCCATCAGCACCTATCTGCACGGCGATTTGCGCAGCGCGCTGGCCCAGATCGACGCGCTGATCGCGGTCCAGCCGAACAACCCGTATTTCTACGAGGTCCGCGGCCAGGCCCTGCTGGAGAGCGGCAAGCCTGCCGAGGCGATCGCTCCCCTGCGCAAGGCTGTCGCACTCTCGAACAATGCCGCCCTCATCGAGATGTTACTTGGGCAGGCTCTGGTTGGAACCGATAATAAGGCCTACACGGACGACGCGATCAGGATTCTCCGTGCCGCAGTGGCACGCGAGCCCGAGGCGCCGATCGGCTACACCCAGCTCGCGATGGCCTATGGCCGGAAGGGAGACTATGCCGAGGCGGATCTCGCCTCCGCCCAGGCCGCGTATCTGCGCGGCGACAACAAGACCGCTCGCGAGCTCGCCACGCGCGCGAAAACCCGTTTCGCAGTCGGCACGCCCGGATGGGTCAAGGCCGACGACATCGTGGCGTCTAAGCCGCCGCGCAACTAGACGCCTGAACTTGACGACCGCCACTTTGACGTCACGACACCTGCTTAAGTCCGCCGCGACGTTTTTTGAAACTTGCTCTGGATAGAGGATTTGCCAATGCCTTCGCTGCGCCTGCTTGCTCCCGCGCTGTTTGCGCTCGCCATTTTCGGCGCAACGGGACCGGCTTCGGCCGACAGCTTCTCGGATGCCCAGCGCACCGATATCGAGGCGATCATCAAGAACTACCTCGTCGCCCATCCCGAGGTGCTCGAGGAAGCCATGACCGAGCTCAGCAAGCGCCAGGCTGATGCGGAAGCGAAGAAGCACGAAGCCAGCGTTACGCAGAACTCGGATGCGATCTTCAATTCGCCGCGCCAGGTCGTGCTCGGCAACAAGGACGGCGACGTCACCTTCGTCGAGTTCTTCGATTACAATTGCGGCTACTGCAAGCGCGCGATGAGCGACATGCTCGACCTCCTGAAATCCGATCCCAAGCTGAAGGTCGTGCTGAAGGAGTTTCCGGTGCTGAGCCAGGGCTCGGTCGAGGCCGCCCAGGTGGCGGTCGCCGTGCGCATGCAGGATCCCTCCGGGAAAAAATATCTCGACTTCCACCAGAGGCTGCTCGGCGGCCGTGGCGCCGCCGACAAGGCACGCGCGCTCCAGGCGGCCAAGGAAGCCGGGCTCGACGTCGCCAAGATCGAGAAGGACATCGGAAGCCCGGAGGTCCGCGCCACCATCGAGGAAAACTTCAAGCTCGCCGAAGCGATGGGCATGAACGGCACGCCGAGCTACGTGATCGGCAAACAGATCGTGGTCGGCGCCGTCGGTCTCGACGGCCTGAAGGAAAAGATCGGCGTTGCCCGCTGCGGCAAGGCGACCTGCTGACAGGCGACTTGCCGACAAGCGACTTGCTGATCAGACTTTTGCAACTCACACTCGCAACAGGGCCGGCTGAAATGCCGGCCTTTTTCGTTGGCCAAGAACTGGGGCGCGAATCCGGCGCGCGCGTTCATCGCGCGTTTAAGAAACAAATGCCCGGGAACATCAGATGTTCCGGAACAACTCAAATCTCCTTTCGTTGGTGGCGCGGGCAATGACGCAAAGAAACACGTGAGGAGAATACGATGTTGAACCGCTTTATGGTCTCGGTTGCCGCACTCGCACTCGTCGCAGGCACCGGTCTGGCCAACGCACAAGGCACGATGAAGAACGAGAGCGGCGCCGGCGCGCAGCCGACGCAGCACTCGCAGTCCTCCGGCGGCGCTGCCGAGCGCGGCGGCGCGATGGGCAAGGAATCCACCCGTGAGAAGGGCACCGTTGGCCAGGCCGGCGGCTCCAGCACCATGAAGTCCGGCACGTCGGCCGAGGAAAAGTCCTCGGGCAAGGACGAACATTCCGGCCGCGAGATGAACAAGAACGCGGCTGAGGAGAAGTCCGGCGCCACCAAGGGCCAGCGCACTGACGAACGCGCGCAGGGTCAGCAGGACAAGTCCAAGAGCATGAGCCAGGACACCAGCAAGTCCGGCGCCAAGGACCAAAAGGACATGAAGGCTGAGGGCAGCAAGAACGGCGCCCCGACCAACAATGCCGAGAACCAGAAGGGCACCGAGACGCGCACCAACCAGAACGCGCAGGGCCAGCCCGGAACCAGCACCAACCAGAGCGCGCAGGGTCAGACCAACACCAACACGACCGTCGGACAGGCCGGCGCCGGCGCCAAGCTCTCGACCGAGCAGCGCACCCAGATCACCTCGGTGATCCGCGAGGAGCACGTGCGTCCGGTGACCAACGTGAACTTCTCGATCGCGGTCGGTACCCGTATTCCGCGCGAAGGTATCGAGCTGCACGCCCTGCCGTCCCGGGTCGTGACGATCTATCCGGAATGGCGGACCTACCGCTACGTCCTGGTCAAGGACGAGATCGTGATCATCAATCCGGACACCTATGAGATCGTGGCTGTCCTGAACACCTAAGGCGATATCCGGCAGGCTTCAGGGGGCGGGCAGCGATGCCCGCCCCTTCGCGTTGGGCCGGAAGCCATGATTTGGACTGGTTAACAAGCAATTTCCGTAGCTTCCGCACAGGTTTTTGCACACCGGATGAGGTACCTGAAGCCCACCCGGAGGTCCTTCAGGCTTCCCCTTACGCGCTTTGTTACCTATAACCCCGCCACGCCGAAACACCTTCCGGGACAGGAATGGCCGAACCAGCAACCGACACGATCCTCGTTCTCAACGGACCGAACCTCAACATGCTGGGGACGCGCGAGCCCGAGAAGTATGGCCATGCGACGCTGGCCGACGTCGAGGCGCTGTGCCGGGACGCGGCGGCGACTTTTGGCCTCAAGGCTGACTGCCGCCAGTCCAACCGCGAGGGCGAGCTGATCGATTTCATCCACGAGGCGCATGCCCGCAAGATGAAGGGCATCATCATCAACGCCGGCGGCTATTCGCATACCTCAATCGCCCTGCACGACGCGCTACTCGCGGTGCAGATCCCGACCGTCGAAGTGCACGTGACCAACATCCACGCCCGCGAGAGCTTCCGCCACCACTCCTACACCGCGCGCGCGGCCTTCGCCTCGCTCTGCGGTTTCGGCATCGAGGGCTACCGCCTCGCCATCCAGGGCCTTGCCGCCAAGCTCGGCATCAAGCCCAAAGCCTGACGCTCCCTCTTCACCCAGAACATTCGGATCAAAGAACAATGGCGCGCCAGCCAGACGACAAAGCAGCCGCAAAATTTTCCAGCGACGATTCCGCGCTTGTCCGCGAGCTCGCTCTGCTGCTCGACGAGACCAGCCTCACCGAGATCGAGATCGAACGCGCCGGCCTGCGTCTTCGCGTAGCCCGCAACGTCAGCGTCGCCGCAACCATGCCCATGCCGGTCGCAACCGCAGCCCCCCCGGTGGTCGCAGCGCCCGCGGCCGCAGCCGCGTCGGACGTCTCCAAGCATCCGGGCGCGGTGACTTCTCCGATGGTCGGCACCGCCTATTGGGCGCCGGAGCCTGGCGCCAAGCCGTTCATCGAAGTCGGCGCGAAGGTCTCGGTCGGCCAGACCCTCCTGATCATCGAAGCCATGAAGACGATGAACCAGATCCCCTCGCCTCGCGCAGGCACGGTGACGCAGATCCTGGTCGAAGACGGCCAGCCGGTCGAGTTCGGCGAGCCGCTGGTCATCATTGAATAAGCGAGTGGCGAATTTCGCCCGCTGAGGCAACATGTTCGACAAGATCCTCATAGCCAATCGCGGCGAGATCGCCCTTCGCATCCTGCGCGCCTGCAAGGAGCTCGGAATCGCGACCGTCGCCGTACACTCCACCGCCGACGCCGACGCCATGCACGTGCGCCTGTCGGACGAGAGCGTCTGCATCGGACCGCCGCCGTCCAAGGACAGCTATCTCAACATTCCGGCGCTGCTCGCGGCCTGCGAGATCACCGGCGCCGATGCCGTTCATCCCGGCTACGGCTTCCTGTCGGAGAACGCACGCTTCGCCGAGATCCTCAGCGAGCACAACCTGCAATTCATCGGCCCCAAGGCCGAGCACATCCGCCTGATGGGCGACAAGATCGAGGCCAAGAAGACCGCCAAGCGACTCGGCATCCCCGTGGTGCCCGGCTCGGACGGCGCGGTCGGCCCCAATGACGACGCGATGGCGATCGCGAAGAAGATCGGCTTCCCCGTGCTGGTGAAGGCGGCGGCCGGCGGCGGCGGCCGCGGCATGAAGGTCGCGCAAAGCGAGGCGGATCTGCAGGTGGCGCTGTCGACGGCGGCTAACGAGGCGAAGTCGGCATTCGGCGACGCCTCCGTCTATCTGGAAAAGTACCTTCAGAAGCCGCGCCATATCGAGATCCAGATCCTCGGCGACGGCCGCGGCGGCGCGATCCATCTCGGCGAGCGCGACTGCTCGCTGCAGCGCCGCCACCAGAAGGTCTGGGAGGAAGGCCCCTCGCCCGTGCTGGCCGCCGCTGCGCGCGCCAAGATCGGCGAGACCTGCGCGAAGGCGATGCGCGAGATGAAATATCTCGGCGTCGGCACCATCGAATTCCTCTACGAGGACGGCGAGTTCTACTTCATCGAGATGAACACTCGAATCCAGGTCGAGCATCCCGTCACCGAGAGCATCACCGACATCGACCTCGTGCTGGAGCAGATCCGTATCGCCGCCGGCGGCGAATTGCCGGCGAAGCAGAACGAGGTCCAGATCATCGGGCACGCGATCGAGTGCCGCATCAATGCGGAGAACCCGCAGACCTTCCGCCCCTCGCCCGGTCGCATCCAGCAATACCACCCGCCCGGCGGCCTCGGCGTGCGCATCGATTCCGCGGTCTATCAGGGCTACCAGATCCCGCCCTATTACGATTCTCTGGTCGGCAAGCTGATCGTCCACGGCAAGACCCGCGCCGAATGCCTGATGCGGCTGCGCCGGGCGCTGGACGAGATGGTGGTCGAGGGCATCGAGACCACGCTGCCCTTGTTCCGCGACCTGGTGCGCCAGGACGACATCATCAACGGCGACTACCACATCCACTGGCTGGAGCAGTACCTGGCCGGCAAGGCGGAACCCGGCGCAAAATAATCGTTTCGCCTGCGGAACCCGTTGGCCCCAGTCGCGTTCTGCCGATGGGGCCAGTTCCAAGGGGGCGTTTTGAATTCCACTCAGCCTGACAGCGCGAGACCGTGGTGACGGCCGTGTCGCAGCGGCGGCGCGTATTTTGGCAGATCCTGCTGCTTTCAGCGGGTCTGCTGGTGCTGACCGTGATCAGCGCAGGCTCGGTCTACCTCGTCAACAAGGCGCGGGACGACAGCAAATGGGTCGTCCATACAATCGAGACGGAGAACGAGATCAACTCTCTCCTCCTCGAAATCCGACGGGCCGAGAGCAGCGCCCGGGGCTTTCTCCTGACGGGGGGCCCCGATTTTCAATCGGATCACGAGAAGGCCGTCGCGGCGATCATCCCGGCGCTCGACAAGCTCACGCGCCAGATCGGCGACAATCCGGCGCAACGTGAGAACATCGAGAAACTGAGCGCGGCGATCGAGGCCCGGCTCGACCAGTTCTCGCGCGAGATGAACTTCGTCAAGCAAAACGAGCTCGACCAGGCGAAGGCGCTCGTCCGCGAGGCGGCCGCCGGCAACACCACCACGACGATCAGCAATTTCGCCAACGCGATGATGCGCGAAGAGGAGCGGCTGTTCCGGATCCGCTCCGAGAACTCCGACCGCAGCCAGACCCTGTCGGCGTCGATGACCGGCATCGGCTCAGGCTTCGTCGTGCTGCTGGCCCTGATCTCGATCTGGCTGGTGCGGCGCTCATCGCTGGCCCGCGACGAGGCCGAAGCGCGCCTGCGCGATACCAACGTCAATCTGGAGGCCTTGGTCGACGAACGTACCTCAGACCTGCGCGAAGCCAACGACGAAATCCAGCGCTTTGCCTATATCGTAAGCCACGATCTGCGCTCGCCGCTCGTCAACATCATGGGCTTCACCAGCGAACTCGAAGAGCTTGGCGGCGACATCTTCCGCCGCATCAGCAGCCTCACCCACGTTCCGGCCGACGGGCCCTCTTTGGTGCCCGGCCCCCCCGGCGAGATCGCGTTGGAAGACGCCGACCGGCAATTGTCAGCCGATTTTTCCGAGGCGCTCGGCTTCATCAAGTCTTCGATCGCGAAGATGGACCGCCTGATCTCGGCGATCCTCAACCTCACCCGCGAAGGCCGACGCGAATTTCAGCCGGAGAAGATCGACACCCGCGCCTTCGTCGAGGCCATCGTCTCGACGCTGGCGCATCAGGCCGTCGAGGCTCAGGCGGAGATCCATGTCGAGGCGCTGCCCGATATCGTCAGCGACCGCCTTGCGCTGGAACAGATTTTCTCCAATCTGATCGATAACGCGATCAAATATTTGAAGAACGGCGTCGCCGGCGAAATCAGAATTCGCGGGCGCACCAAGCTCGGCTACGCCATTTTCGAGGTCAGCGACAATGGCCGTGGCATCGATCCCAAGGACCATCAGCGCATTTTCGACCTGTTTCGCCGCGCGGGAACCCAGGACAAGCCCGGCCAGGGCATCGGTCTTGCGCACGTGCGCGCACTTGTGCGTCGCCTCGGCGGCACCATGTCGGTATCATCGGAACTGAACGCGGGCAGCACCTTCACCATCACGCTGCCGATCGCCTGGAATGTGAGCAACCGGAACGCGGACAAATGACCCAGCCTGTCAGCATCATCATGATCGAGGACGACGAGGGCCACGCCCGCCTGATCGAGCGCAATATCCGCAGGTCGGGCGTCAACAACGAGATCGTCGCCTTCGCCAACGGCACCGATGCGATGAAGCACCTGTTCGGCGCCGACGGCAGCGGCCTCGTGCAGAAGGGCAATGCGCTCCTGATCCTGCTCGACCTCAATCTGCCCGACATGACCGGGATCGACATTCTGAAGCAGATCAAGGAAAACAAATACCTGAAGGCTTCGCCGGTGGTCGTGCTGACGACCACCGACGACAGCCAGGAAATCAAGCGCTGCTACGAGCTCGGCTGCAACGTCTACATCACCAAGCCGGTCAACTACGAGAATTTCGCCAATGCCATCCGGCAACTCGGCCTGTTCTTCTCCGTCATTCAGGTCCCGCCCGCCGCCCCATGACACAGCACACGCCGACATTGCTCTACATCGATGACGACGATGCGCTGGCGCGCCTTGTCGACCGCGGCCTGACGCGGCGCGGCTACAAGGTCATTCACGCCGCGAGCGGCGAGGAAGGCCTCGAGCGCATCCGCAATGCCGGAGCTGCGGGCTGCATCGATGTGGTGGCGCTCGATCAATATATGGCCGGGCTCGACGGGCTGGAGACGCTCGAGCAGATCATGGCGATTCCGGACGCGCCGCCGGTGGTCTTCGTCACGGCCTCGCAGGATTCCAGCATTGCCGTCACCGCGCTGAAGGCAGGCGCGGCCGACTACCTGGTCAAGGACGTCAAGGGCGACTTCATCCCGCTGCTGCACGTCGCGGCCGAAGGCGCGCTGCGCCAGGCCGAATTGCAGCGGGCGCGCGAGGAAGCCGAGGCCGAGATCCATGCCTCGCGCGATCGCTACGCTGCGCTTGCCGCCGAACGCGAGCTGTTGCTGCGCGAGGTCAATCACCGCGTCGGCAATTCGCTCCAGATCATCGCTTCGCTCCTGCATTTGCAGGCGAGCTCAGCCGCCCAGGAGGAGGTCAAGGCCGCACTGACCAACGCGATGGGCCGCGTCGCCGCCGTCGCGCAGGTGCACCGCCGCCTCTATACCTCGCAGGACCTGAAGAGCGTGGTGCTCAACCAATATCTGGACTCCCTGCTCGAGGATCTGCGCCGCTCCGCCGAAGGCAACCGGATGTCGCGCCTGACGGTGAAAGCCGAGCCGATCGAGATCGACCCGGACCGGGCCGTCGCCGTCGGTATCATCGTCAACGAGCTGGTGATGAACGCGGTGAAGTACGCCTATCCTGATGGTGCCGGCCCCATTCACGTCGAGCTGATCTCGAAGGGAGACGATCTGCTGCTGTCGATCACCGACAACGGCGTCGGCGACAACGCCAAGGCCGATCCGCGCTCCACCGGCATGGGCCAGCGTATCGTCGCGGCCATGGCCTCCAAGCTCGAAGCCTGTGTGGAGCGCGATCCCGCGCATTCCGGAACCCGCATCATCCTGCGGTTCCCCTGCACCCCGGCCGCGCCCGGCAAGACGAACAGCGCTGCAGCGGGTTGATCCCGCATCCGGAAATTGCCCCCATCGCACGCGCATTGCGATCCTGCTATGATCGGACGCCATGACTTCGCGCGACTCCGCTTCATCTGAAATCACACCGGCCGTGCTGCTGCGCGCTTACGCCTGCGGCATCTTTCCGATGGCCGAGAGCGCAGACGACCCGACCCTGTTCTGGGTCGAGCCGGAAATGCGCGGCGTGATCCCGCTCGACGGTTTTCGCGTCGCTTCGCGGCTGGCCCGCACCGTGCGCTCGGACGTGTTTCGCGTCACCGTCAACACCGCGTTCAAGGCCACCATCGCCGGCTGCGCGGCGCCGCAGCCGGGACGCGAGGACACCTGGATCAACAAGCGCATCCGCGACCTCTATGGCGGCCTCTACGAGCTCGGCCATTGCCACAGCGTCGAGGCCTGGCAGGGCGACGACCTCGTCGGCGGCCTCTATGGCGTCAGCTTGGGGCGCGCCTTCTTCGGCGAGAGCATGTTTCACACCGCGCGCGATGCCTCCAAGGTGGCGCTGGTGCATCTGGTCGCCCGGCTGATCCATGGCGGCTTCGAGCTGCTCGACACGCAATATGTCACCGAGCATCTGAAGAGCTTTGGTGCGACCGAGATCTCGCGGCGGCGCTACACCGCGCTGCTCGACAAGGCGCTCGCCGGCGAGCCCGGCGATTTCCTGCGCCTGTCCAATGGTGAAGCGATCCCCGGCGCACGCGCGCTCAAGATCATCGCCTCGCGGCAATAGCCGGGTTTACCGGCTGCCAAATCCCGCGGGATTTGGCCTAGCGGCCAAACCCGGGGATACCGAACAGACCCGGCCGCTGCTCGGGTGGCGGCGGGGCGGCCTGCGGCTGTGGCGGCGGCGGCAGAGGCTGCGGCGGACGCTGCTGCACCTGCTTTGGGGCCGCCCTCTTCTGTGCCGCAGGCGGCGGTGGCGGCGCGGGTTTGCTCGCAGGATCCGGAGCTGCGGTCGCAATGGTCTGCTGCGGCTCTTTGCAGTCGGTGAGCCAGATATCGTAGATCGGGTGCTCGACGCCGTGCAGACCGGGGCTTGCGGCAAACATCCAGCCGGAGAAGATCCGCTTCACCTCGCCCTGCAAGGTGATCTCGTCGACTTCGACGAAAGCATCGGTGTTGGCCGCTTCCGTCGCCGGCCGCGTGTAGCAGGCGTCGGTCTTCACCCGCAGCGCGCCGAACTGCACTGTCTCGCCGATATCCTCGTCGAAATTGATGATGCGCCCGGTGATCTTGTCGAGGCCGGAGAAGGTCGCCTTCTTGTTCACGATCTTCTGCGCCGGCGGCTCGGTGACGACCTCATCGCCGGGTTGGAGGCTCGCGGGGGCCTGCGGCACGGCGCCCGGCTGCGGGGCGCCCTTCTGCTGGGGCTGGCGCTGGCCAGGGACAGCACCAGGTTGGGCGGGCCCACCCGGCGGCGCAACGGCGACGGCCGGCGGCTGGTTCTGCGGCGCAACGGTGGAGCCCGGCGGCGGCGCCAGCGGCTGGCTCTCGACCGGCCCCGGCATGACGTTGCCCTGGCGACCTGGCGGCGGCATCGGACGTGACGGCAGCACCCGTCCCTGCGGCGGCAGCTCGGGCACCTCTTCGTCGTCGTCGGGCGTCGGCTGGGGCATCGGCTGCCCGCCACGGGGGATGGTCCCCGGCGGCCGCAGCGGCGGCGGATCGGAGAAGATCGTCCCGATCTGCGCCTGCGCGGGCGTCGCAACCGTCAGCGCGGTGGCGGCCAGCAGCGCCGCAAGGCCTGTCAGGGTAAAGGTTTTGAACATCTCGCGCGGCTTCAACAGCGAATCGGGCTTGTTGGACATTCTACAGGGGATACCGCCGCTCGCAGGCCCCCGGTTAACACGCCGAATACGGCGGGGAAAGGGCGGCATTCCTGCCCTGCCCGGCGCCGGCTGGCCAGAGCGGGCCGCGGATGGAATAGTCCCAGGGGTTCTTCTCCCTCCCAAGGCGTTCCAGGACGCCGGCCGCCCTGTTTAGCGTCGCCCCTATCCCAATGCCGCCCGCTCTCCGAACCATGTTCGCCCTTCCGCTCCGCGGCCTGACCTGGCTTGGCGGCCAGGGCACGCGTGCGGTGGCATCGGTGGTTTTCATCGCTGCCGCCGTGCCGCCCCTTGGTGCGCTCTTGCGGCCCTATGTCACCGAGGCGATCCTCGTTCTGCTCTGCATCTCCTTCATGCGGGTGGACCTCGTGGCGCTGTACGGCCATTTGCGCCGGCCGGCGCTGGTGGCGACGGCGACGGCCTGGACCACGATCGGCGTGCCCGTCATCGTCGGATTGATCGCGCACGCGACCGGGCTGACCGACCGCGCGCCCGGCCTGATGCTGGCGCTGATGCTCCAGAGCATGGCCTCGCCGATGATGGCCTCGCCCGCTCTCGCGGCGCTGATGGGTCTCGACGCCACGCTCGTGCTGGTCACGCTGGTCACCGCAACCGCGATCGTGCCCTTTACCGCGTCGCTGTTCGCGAGCTTTTTTCTCGATGGCTTGCTCAGCATATCGCCGCTTACGCTCGGCCTGAAGCTATCAGGCATCCTCGCCGCGTCGCTGCTGGCTGCAACGGTCATCCGCTGGCTGTTCGGCGCGGACGCCATCCAGCGCCACAAGCAGCCGATCGACGGCTTCAACATCGTCATCCTCTTCATCTTCGCATCGGCCATCATGGGCGACGTCGTAACCGATCTGATGGCACAGCCGGTCTTCACCATCAGCCTCGCCCTCCTTGCCTTTGCGGTCTATTTCACACTGCTCGCCGTCACCACCTTGCTGTTTCGCCGCATCGGCACCGAGCGCGCGCTGGCGCTCGGGCTGATGGTGTCGCAACGCAATCTCGGGCTGATGCTGGCCGCGACATCAGGCGCGCTGCCACCCACCACCTGGCTGTACTTCGCGATGACGCAGTTTCCGATCCATCTGTCGCCATACCTGCTGACGCCGATCGCACGGCGCCTGACGGCGCGGGCGGAAACCTCCACCAAAGCGACCGCTGGCAGGGCCAGTCCAGGCTAGCCGCATGGACCTCGCCAATACCCGTCGGCGAGCAGACGCAGGCTACGCGTTACGCGATCTCTTCTTCTTGCACTCTTCCAAAATCCAGTCGCGAAACGCTTTCATCGCATGCGAGAGCCGTTTTGATTTCAGAGACGTGAGCCAATAGGATCCCAGAAAGACCTGACGGTCATAGGGGCAAACCAGCCGCTTGCGCGACAGATCGTCAGCAAACAACGCGACGGGCAGCAGCGCCACGCCAGCGCCTTGCGCCGCCGCATGCGCCAGGGAAACCGATGAATCGAAGGTCGGGCCCGTCATCCGCGGTTGCCTGCATTTGACCTCGTCGAACCAATGCGCCCATTCGCCCGGCCGATACGAGCGCAACAGCACCTCCTTATGGAGATCGATTGGAGCTTTAAGGCGCTTGGCGACGTTGGGCGCGCACATCGGTGTGAAGTGAGCCTCGACCAAGGGCTCGGCGCTCGTTCCGTGCCACGCGCCGTCGCCAAATCGAATGGCGTAGTCCAATCCTTCGCCGCCGAGATCCACGCGGTTGTTGTTCGCGAAGATCCTGACGTCGATATGCGGATGGCTCGAGGTGAAGCTGCCGAGGCGCGGAAGCAGCCAGCCGGAGGCGAACGTTCCGACCACGCCGATGGCCAGACTCTCGCGCATGCGGCCATTCTCGAACCGATCCAGGACCTGATTGATCTGGCTGAAGGCGCTCGATATGACGGGCTGGAGCGCCTCACCCTCTTCCGTGAGAGCAAGCCCGCGGGTCAGCCGCTTGAAGAGCTTGACGCGCAGACTCTCTTCCAGAGTCCGCACCTGCTGGCTCACGGCAGCCTGCGACACCCGAAGTTCCAGACCGGCCTTGGTGAAGCTGAGATGGCGCGCGGCCGCTTCGAACGAGCGGAGCGCGTTCAGCGGCAGATTCGAAATATTGGCAGGGCGGCGGGCCATTTCCCGATCCAAGTTTTACTTATGGATGGCCTTACGAAGCATCGTTTGTCAATTGCCGGAGCGCGACGCAAAAACCGTCCCGCAATTCACGGGAGTGCTCCATGCTCACACGACGTCAATTCGGTTCATCTGCACTTGCGGTCGCGGGAAGTCTCGTCCTGCCGAACGTTTCGCGTGCTGCCTCGGGCGGAACTGCACCGCTCATTGAAGCCCTCAAACAGTTGGAATCGAAGAGCGGAGGCCGGCTGGGCGTCTCCGTGCTCGACACGACGACGGGCATTCCGATCCATCACAAGGGAGACGAACGCTTTCCCATGTGTAGCACATTCAAGGTGCTTGCGGCGGCAGCAATCCTCAAAGACGTAGGCAGCAAGTTGGAAGGCCTTGAACGGCGCGTTCGTATCGAGCAGGCCGATCTCGTCGCCTCCTCGCCCGTCACGAGCAAGCATGTCGGCGGCGACGGAATGACGCTTCGCGAGCTTTGCGATGCCGCCATCACCATGAGCGACAACACCGCCGGTAACGCGCTTCTGAAAAACATCGGCGGTCCGGCCGGCTTGACCAGCTTCGCGCGGAGCCTTGGCGACGACATCACCAGATTGGACCGGACCGAAACCGAGCTGAACGAAGCCACGCCGGACGATCCCCGCGACACGACGACCCCGAATGCGATGGCCGCCAATTATCGGCGCTTGCTGCTCGGCGACGTCCTGCCCCCGGAAGGGCGCGATCAACTCGGCAAATGGCTCATTGCCAACAAGACCGGGGATACGCGTTTGCGCGCCGGCCTGCCGCAAGGCTGGCGTGTCGGCGACAAGACCGGCGCAGGTGAGCATGGAACCTGCAACGACGTCGCCATCGTATGGCCGCGCGAGCGCTCGCCGCTCATCATCGCGGTCTACCTCACCGGCGCAACGCTCGACCCGAATGGACGAAATGATGTGATCGCATCGGTCGGTCGGGAAGTCGGCAAGGCGTTCTCCTAACAACCGTAGCTCGTCCTACCCCGCCCTTGCCGCGCGCCGCAGCGCCTGCGGCGGTTGGCCGAAGGCGCGGATGAAGGCGCGGCGCATGCGCTCGGGGTCGCCGAAGCCGGTGGTTTCGGCGACGAGCTCGATGGCTTCCCGAGATGACTGCACGCGCTCGCGGGCAACTTCGATCCGCAATCGCTCGATCGCCTTTGACGGCGTCGTGCCGGTCTCGGCGGCGAAGGCGCGGGCAAAGTGCCGCGCGCTCATGCCGGCGCGATCGGCGAGGTCTTCCACCGTCAGCCGTGCGTCGAGATTCTCCCGCGCCCATGACAGCAGCGCACCGAAGCGGCCGTTCGGCGTCTTCAATTCCAGCAACGACGAGAACTGCGACTGACCGCCGCTGCGGCGGTGGTAGAGCACGAGCTGGCGCGCGGTCGCCTGCGCGATCTCCTCGCCATGGTCCTCGGTGACCATCGCGAGCGCGAGGTCGATGCCGGCACTGATCCCGGCCGACGTCCAGACATTGCCGTCGCGGGTGAAGATCTGGTCCGGCTCGAACTTGATCTGCGGATAGCGCGCGACAAAATCGCGCGTCCGGCCCCAATGCGTGGTGGCGCGGCGGCCATCGAGCAGGCCGGCCTCCGCAAGCACATAGGCGCCCGAGCAGACGCTGGCGATCCGCACGCCGCGCCTCGCCAGCCGCTGCACGAAGGCGAGCGTTGCAGGACAGCTCGCCGATGCCGATACGCCCGCGCCGCCCGCCACGACCAGCGTCGTGATCGCGTTCGCCGATTTGAAATCGCGCGCCATCATCTCGACGCCCGACGACGAGGGCACGGCGCCCGCGTTCAATGCCAGCACCCGCAGCGCAAGCGGCTTGCCGCTGGCGCGTGCGGCGATCTCGAACACCGAGATCGGGCCCGCCGCATCGAGCAACTGGAAATCGGGGAAGATCAGGATGCCGATCATGCTCATGTCCGAAAGTGAGGGAAATACGCCATTTTGGACAGGATGCCATCATGCCATCTTGCGTCCGTCAAGCTCTTCATCGGAGGCTCTCATGCCGGCATCGCTCCAGATCGGACTTTTGGTGTTCCCGCGCGTCACCCAACTCGACTTCACTGGGCCGCTGCAGGTGTTTTCATCCGTCCCGGGCGCGACGGTGCACCTGATTTGGAAGACGCTGGAACCGGTGCCGAGCGATTCCGTCCTGATGCTGACGCCGACCGTGACCTTTACCGATTGCCCTCAGCTGGATGTGATCTGCATTCCCGGCGGCTTCGGCACCGATGCCCTCCTCAACGATGAGGAGACTCTCGACTTCGTGCGCAAGCAGGCTGCTGGCGCCAAGTTCATCACGTCCGTCTGCACGGGATCGCTGGTGCTGGGGGCGGCGGGGCTGTTGAAGGGCTACAATGCCGCCACCCATTGGAGCGCGATGGAGATGCTGCCGCTGTTCGGGGCGACGCCGACGAAGACGCGCGTCTGCATCGATCGCAACCGTGTGACCGGCGGCGGCGTCACCGCGGGAATCGATTTCGCACTTACGCTGGTCTCGCTGCTGGTCGATCGCACCACAGCAGAGGCCATTCAGCTCCGCCTCGAATACAATCCCGCGCCGCCCTTCAATGCCGGCTCGCCGGAGACCGCCCCAGCCGAGGTGCTCGCGCTCATGAAAGAGCGGGTCGCACCATCGCAGGCCCGGCGCCTGGATGCCGCCAAGCTGGCGGCCGAGCGGGTGATGTAAACGCGGCGCTCGTGTCCCGGACGCGCTGCAGGGTGCGAGACACGAGCCAGAAGTTCGGTGCACAACCCCATCCAGCGCGTCATTGCGAGCGCAGCGAAGCAATCCAGGAATCTTTCCACGGATACATTTCTGGATTGCTTCGTCGCAAGGGCTCCTCGCAATGACGGAGCCTCCGGCTCATCAAGCCTCCAACAGAAAAAGGCCGCTCGGTTTCCCGAGCGGCCTTTCCTGTCTCACGGCGGCGCACATTCTCATCGGGCGATTTCGGAGCTCCAGACCGGGGGCCTATCTCCCGATCGAGTGTCCTTCCTCGGCAGCCGCTGCATTTCGGGACAGTCGCGAACTGTTGCCCGAACCGAACGCGATGGTCTCCCATCTCCGTAAGATGGGTTCATTGAGCCGCATCGCTGGCGCAAGCGCAACGTCCACGCAGCCGGCATCCCCGCTGTTCCAGTTGTCCACAGCGACGTGATGCAGATGCGTATGCATCCAATCCGGTGATCGAAGTGCGCGACTAACCCGGCGTCCAGGGCTGGTAGTCGCCGGTCGCCTTCGGCCGCTTGCCGCTGGCGAGCGTCGAGCCGGAGGGCCTGTAGGCCTTCGCCGTGCCGGTGAGGTTGGGCTGGTGCGGCTTCTCCCATTCGCGCGGCTGATAGTTGAGCTCGGTCGGCGGCACGTCGACGACGTGGTGGATCCAGCCATGCCAGGCCGGCGGAATGCGGCTGGCTTCCGCATAGCCGTTATAGATCACCCAGCGCCGCTCGAAACCGAGCGTCGGGTCGATCTTGCCGCCGGCGGTGCGGTAGTAGCGGTTGCCCTGCTCGTCCTGGCCGACCAACTCGCCGAACCTGGAGGTCCAGAGTTGGGTGCCAAAGGTCTGGCCATTCCACCAGGTGAAGAGCTTCAGGAAGAATTGTTTCATGCGGCAAGGGCCCTGCTTCGTGGGGTCCTGATGCCATCCGGACGGCCAAATGTCCAGTTCGGCGGGCGCGGTGGTACCCCGCCCGAACGACGATCCAAGGGCATGTGAAGCTGCCGCCCCAAATCCGACGTGATCCATTCATGACGGGTACAGCGTCGGTGAGGAAGTCTGCACCTCATGCGCAAACCGGCGTGATCCCAGGAACCACCGCATCATCCTGGGGTTGGCTCGCGGGAAAGGAGTTTGATCATGACAAGTCTGAAAATTTTGAGCACGGCTGCAGCACTCGCATTGGCTCTGCCCATGGCGACGCCGAGCTTTGCCCAGCCTGGCGCCGGCCATGCCGGCGGTGGCGGCGGAGCCCACTTCGGCGGTGGCGGCGGAGGCGGTGCCCACTTCGGCGGCGGCAGCTTTGGTGGCGCCCGCATGGGCGGCGGCAGTTTCACCTCCAGCGCAGCCATGCGCCCCGGTGGCACGGCACCGACCTTTAGCGGCACGCGCACCTTGGGCAGCAGCTCGCCAACCTTCGGCCCCGGCACCCGCAGCTTCTCGACCGCCTCATCAGGCACCTGGAACGGCGGCAATTGGCACGGCGGCTGGCACCACCATCACCATGGCGGATTCTGGCCGGGATTCGCGGCGGGCGCCGCGATCGGCGGGCTCGGCTCCTATGCCTATTACGGCGGTCCGTACTACGACGATTCCTACTATGACGACGGCTATTACGACGATGGTGCAGCCGTCGCCGTGGTGCCCGACTCTGGCGGCGATTCGTCGGCCTATTGTGCCCAGCGCTACCGGTCCTACGACCCGGCGTCCGGCACCTATCTCGGCTATGACGGCTTGCGCCATCCCTGCCCGTAACGTGGCCTGAAGACCATCTTCTTGGGCGGCGCCCGACCAGGGGCGCCGCCTTTCATTTGGCTGCCTCGGGTTTGCTGTCGGTGTCGGACGGGAATGGCCTTCCTCGCCGGTCGTGCACGGCCCGGCGAGGATTTCGTAGGTCGCACGGATTTGCCTCAACCTGTCATTGAAACCCGGAGGAAATCACCGCCCCGTCTCCGCCCCTGACGTTCGGAACTCACAGGGTCGCTATGCATTGCGCCGTGCATATCTCTTCCGGCCCAATCCAAAATTGACCCGGCACACGATTCGCCTATATCACCAACTACTGTGGGGACTTCGATTTACTGGGAAATGTCATGCCGCGCATCCTCGTGGTAGACGACGATCCGATGGTCGGCGCGACTATCGAGGTCCTCCTCCAGCGTCAGGGCTTTGACGTCACGTTGACTGACGGCGGCGAAGCGGGGCTTGCTGCGCTTGAAGCGCAGACTTTCGACGTGATGCTGGTTGATATCTTCATGCCGCATATGCGCGGCTTCGAATCCATCCGCATCTTTCACGAGCGCGCGCCGGCGATTCCGCTGATCGCCATGTCGGGTTACGCCTTCGCCTCAGCCGCCTCGCCCTCTCCCGACTTCCTTCGCATGGCACTCGAGCTCGGCGCGACGCGCTGCCTGCGCAAGCCGTTCACGCCCGAGGCATTGTTGACGACGATCCGGGAATGCCTCGCCGGTTCCGGCGAGAGCGCAGAGAAGGACAAGAAAGAGGCCCCTTGATCCCCTCGCAGCGCGTCATTCTCGGTGCTGGACTTGCAATCCTCCTGATCATCACCGCCGCCTCGATCGGCCTCGATGTCAAGTCGCGGTCGGATACGGCCTGGGTCAATCACACGGTCGAAGTGCTGAAGAAGATCTCGGATCTGCGCGTTCTGATGCGCCGCGCCGAAAGCGCCGCGCGCGGGTTCGAGCTCTATCGCAGCCCGAACTTCACCGACGAGTTCCAGACGGCCCGCGCCGAGCTTGCGCCCGCGCTCGCCGATCTCAAGCGATCCGTTCGCGACAACCCCGATCAGATTGCGCTCATGGAGGGCACAGAACCCCTGGCGATGCGCCGGATCGAGATCGCGGCCGAAGCGATGCGGCTAAGCGCCGAGAAAGACCCGGCCGGCATCACCGCGCTCCAGGGCAAGGCCGAAGGCCGCGGCCTGATGGACACGGTGATGGTCAATCTCGATCGTCTGGCCGCGGAAGAGCAGAGCCTGCTGGCTGCGCGGACATCGGACTCCCGCCGGACAGGCATCGTGCTGCTCGGCATCGATGTGGTCGGTGCCCTGGTGATCCTGCTGCTGGTCGTGATGTTGATGCGCGAAAGCCAGCGCGCCCAGGTCGCACTCACGAGTTCGCTGCACGAGACGCGGGCTGCCAAGAAAGCCCTGGAAGCCGCCGTCGCTGAACGCACCGAGCATCTCGTTGCCGCCCATGACGAGCTGCGGCTTTCGATCAACGTGCTCCAGAGCACGTTCCGCAGCATGGCCGAAGCGGTGCTGGTGATCGACGACGACGGCAACGTCCTGCTGTCCAATCCGGCTGCGGAGCGCATGCTGCTGCACCGCGCCGGCATGAACCTGCGCAATCTCAGCGCGCTGTCCGACGTCTTCCACGGCGACGGCGTCACGCCGCTCAAGGCCGACGAGCTGCCATCCGTCAGGGTGCTGCGCGGCGATGAGTTCGAGGACCTGGAGATGATCGTCCGCCCGCACAGCGGCAACGACGTGCGCCATCTGATGGTCAGCGGCCGGCCGATGCGCGACGGGCAAGGCAACATCTCCGGTGCCGTGCTGGTCTATCACGATGCCACCGCCTCGCGCGAAACCGAGCGCCAGCTGCAGCAGTCGCAGAAGCTCGATGCGATCGGCAAGCTGACCGGCGGCGTCGCGCACGACTTCAACAACATGCTGACGGTGATCTCGGGCAACACCGAGACGCTGGTGGCGAGCCTGAAGGAGCAGCCCGAGCTGCAGCGCACGGCGCGCCTGATCGACGATGCCGCCGAACGCTGTGCGGAATTGATTCAGCACCTGCTCGCCTTCGCGCGAAAACAGCCGCTGCAGCCGCACGACGTCGAGATCAACGCCGCCATCGCCGACATCGCAAAGCTCCTGCGTCCCACCCTCGGCGAGCAGATCCAGATCGAGACGGTCCTGGAACAGGGACCGATGACCGCGCATATCGATCCATCCCGCCTCGCCAATGCCGTGCTCAACATGGCGATCAACGCCCGCGATGCGATGCCGAACGGCGGCAAGCTCCTGCTCGAGACTCACCGGGTCGTGCTCGACGAGGCCTACGCGCAGGCCAATGTCGACGTGCGGCCCGGTCCCTACGTGATGCTCGCTGTCAGCGATACCGGCACCGGCATGGAGCAGAGCGTCCAGGAGAAGGCGTTCGAGCCGTTCTTCACCACCAAGGAGGTCGGCAAGGGCTCCGGTCTCGGCCTCTCCATGGTCTACGGCTTCGTCAAGCAATCCGGCGGCCACATCAAGATCTACAGCGAGGAAGGCCACGGCACCACGATCAAGCTCTATCTGCCGCCGGGCGAAGGCGCCGGCGTGGCCACGGCGTCCGCGGCGCCCCAGGCCGAAGGCGGGGCCGAAACCATTTTCATCGTCGAGGACGATGCGCTGGTGCGCAACTTCGTCACCGCGCAGCTCCAGAGTCTCGGCTACAAGACCGTCGCTGCCGCCGACAGCAAGGCTGCACTCGAATTGATCGACGCCGGCCAGGCCTTCGACCTGCTCTTCACCGACATCGTCATCCCCGGCGGCATGAGCGGGCGCGAGCTCGCCGACGAGATCGCCAAGCGTCGGCCGGGGGTCAAGGTGCTCTACACCTCCGGCTACACCGACAACGCCATCGTCCATCACGGCAAGCTCGACGACGGCGTGATGCTGCTGACCAAGCCCTACCGCCGCAACCAGCTCGCCGAGATGATCAGGAAGGCGCTGGGCGGCGGGGCTACCGCGTCGCCAGCACCACCGCCGCCAACGTGAAGATCAGCGCGGCGATCTGGCCTGGCCCGAGCGGCTCGTGCAGCGCGATCGCGGACGCCACGACACCGATCACAGGCACCGCCATGGTGCCGATCGCCGCGACCGAGGCCGGCAGCCGGGCGAGCGCGGCGAACCAGCTGACATAGGCGATGCAGAACTGCACCACGGTCGAATAGACCAGCAGCCACCAGCCTGTTGGCGTCACCTTGTCCAGATGCGAGGTCTCGACGAGGAGGCCGATGATCGAGATCGGCAGGCAGCCGATCCCGATCTGCCAGGCTGCGGCGGTGATCGGCGGCAGATGGATCGGGTACTTCTTCGAGAATACCGTGCCGATCGCAAAGCCCAGCGCGCCGCACAGCGCCATGATGATCCCGGGCAGCTTCTCGGCACTGGCGGCAATGCCGTTGCCGCCCATGATCGAGGCAAGACCGGCAAAGGCCATCACCAGACCCAGCGTGCGCAGCACGGTCGGCCGCTCCCCCAGAACAGGCCAGGCGATGATCGAGGCCCACACCGGCATGGTGTAGGCGATCAACGCCGCCTCGCTCGCCGGCAGCCAGAGCAGCGCCAGCCCCATCAGCACCATCCAGCCGGTGACGTTGAGCACGGCGGCCGTGATCAGCCGCGGCCAGATCGCGTCGGGGATTTTCAGGCTGTCGCCGCGCAGCAGCGCGAGCGCGGCCAGCAGCACGGCCCCGAGCACGCCGGTGACGCCGCGAAGGGTGAGCGGCGGCAGCTCGCCGAGGAGGAATTTCGTCACCGGCCAGTTGAAGCCCCACCCGATCGAGGTGATCGCGAGGAACATCAGGCCGGCCGGGGCGATGCGCGGGCGCTGCACCGGCCTGGTCGAATCAAGCATGGGGGTATCCGGCAAAATCGGGGTCAGCTTGGCGCGGATTCGCCGATACGACCACCACCTCGGCAGGCATGCCTGCCCTCACCTTCCGTACCACTACGTGAGTCTGCCTGACGCAATCCCGGTCCCGAAAAATATACCTGCCCTGTGAACAGCGGGATGAAGGGTCGCCATCCCCACGGGATGCAAATTTTTTCGGTTGGGAATCCCTGAGGACTCACTGATACTTGCCTCCACAACAGGTGTGGGCTTGCCCCCTGTTATCCCCCGCAATCCACCATATTTAGTATTTGATTCAGGAACTCGCACTAGTTCTTGACGGGCGCTTTGGAGAGTCCTAGCTTTCGATCCGTTCGGCGCGAGTGAGTTTGCGTCCCGCCGGCACTCCCCCAAAGGGTCTCGCAAATCTTAACTCCGCCAACCGACCGAGGTAGCGGAATAAGGGCTTGTCTGCCCGCGATAAGCGGACTTTTCGGGCGCCAGAACGGGCCGGCAACAGGCTCGGATGGCATCGCTAGGCGTTGTGACAGTGGGGCGTTGAACGCATGTCGGGCTCATCCCCTTGGGGGCGGATGGTGCCAGGGGCATGCCGGCGGATGATCGGTGCGCGCATCGATGGATCACGTCGGGAGAAACTGGGCCGGATCCACCGGCTGAACTGCGGTGCCCAGGGGCCTGATGAGGGCCTGGGTGGGAAACGCGAAATGCAATGACGACCCGGATGCCTGAACGGAGGCAGTCCGGTCAAAGATAAGGACGGGGCAAGACCATGCGGATTGAGCGGCGCCACACCACTTCGGGACAGTCACCTTATGCGGGAATCGAATTCCGCCTGACCACGTCGGAGATCAGGAATCCCGACGGCTCGGTCGTGTTCAAAATGGACGGCGTCGAGGTCCCGGCCGAATGGTCGCAGGTCGCCTCCGACGTGCTCGCCCAGAAGTATTTCCGCAAGGCCGGCGTTGCCGCGCGCCTGAAGAAGGTCGAGGAGGAATCCGTCCCCTCCTTCCTGTGGCGCTCCGTGCCCGACACCGAGGCGCTCAGCCAGCTGCCCGAGAAAGAGCGCTATGTCAGCGAGCTCTCCTCCAAGCAGGTGTTCGACCGTCTCGCCGGCTGCTGGACCTATTGGGGCTGGAAGGGCGGCTACTTCACGTCGGACGAAGACGCCCAGGCCTTCTATGACGAGCTCCGCTACATGCTCGCCATGCAGATGGTCGCGCCGAACTCGCCGCAATGGTTCAACACCGGCCTGCACTGGGCCTATGGCATCGACGGCCCCGGCCAGGGCCACTATTACGTCGACCCGTTCACCGGCAAGCTGACCAAGTCGAAGTCCGCCTACGAGCATCCGCAGCCGCACGCCTGCTTCATCCAGGGCGTCGGTGACGACCTCGTCAACGAAGGCGGCATCATGGACCTCTGGGTCCGCGAAGCCCGCCTGTTCAAATACGGCTCCGGCACCGGCTCCAACTTCTCGCGCCTGCGCGGCGAAGGCGAAAAGCTGTCGGGCGGCGGCCGCTCGTCCGGCCTGATGAGCTTCCTCAAGATCGGCGACCGCGCCGCCGGCGCCATCAAGAGCGGCGGCACCACGCGCCGCGCCGCCAAGATGGTCGTGGTCGACGTCGATCACCCCGATATCGAGACCTACATCGACTGGAAGGTGAAGGAGGAGCAGAAGGTCGCCGCTCTCGTCACCGGCTCCAAGATCAACCAGAAGCACCTCAAGGCGGTGCTGAAGGCCTGCGTCAACTGCGAAGGCTCGGGCGACGATTGCTTCGACCCCGAGAAGAACCCAGCGCTCCGCCGCGAGATCAAGCTCGCGCGCCGCAGCCTCGTGCCTGACAACTACATCAAGCGCGTGATCCAGTTCGCCAAGCAGGGCTACAAGGACATCCAGTTCGACACCTACGATACCGACTGGGATAGCGAAGCCTATCTCACGGTCTCGGGCCAGAACTCCAACAACTCGGTCTCGTTGAAGGACGACTTCCTCCGCGCCGTCGAGACCGACGGCGACTGGAATCTGAACGCCCGCACCTCGAAGAAGGTGACGAAGACGCTGAAGGCGCGCGACCTCTGGGAAAAAATTGGCTACGCCGCCTGGGCGTCGGCCGACCCGGGCCTGCATTTCAACACCACCATGAATGACTGGCACACCTGCAAGGCCTCCGGCGACATCCGCGCGTCCAATCCGTGCTCGGAATACATGTTCCTGGACGACACGGCGTGCAACCTCGCCTCCGCCAACCTGCTGACCTTCTACAACACCGAGACCAAGCAGTTCGACGTCAGGGGCTATGAGCACCTCTGCCAGCTCTGGACCATCGTGCTCGAAATCTCCGTGATGATGGCGCAGTTCCCGTCCCGCGCGATCGCCGAGCTCTCCTACGAGTTCCGCACGCTCGGCCTCGGCTACGCCAATATCGGCGGCCTCCTGATGACCATGGGCCTGTCCTATGACAGCAAGGAAGGCCGTGCGCTCTGCGGCGCGCTGACCGCTGTCATGACCGGCATCACCTACAAGACCTCGGCCGAGATCGCGGCCGAGCTCGGCACCTTCCCCGGCTACAAGAAGAACGCCCAGCACATGCTGCGCGTCATCCGCAACCATCGCCGCGCCGCGCATGGCGAGCCTGGCGGCTACGAGGCGCTCTCCGTCAACCCGGTGCCGCTCGACCACGCCTCCTGCCCGCAGGCCGACATCGTCGAGCGTGCCAAGCTGGCGTGGGACGCCGCGCTCGAGCTCGGCGAGAAGCACGGCTATCGCAACGCCCAGACCACGGTGATCGCGCCCACAGGCACGATCGGCCTCGTCATGGATTGCGACACCACCGGCATCGAGCCCGACTTCGCGCTGGTGAAGTTCAAGAAGCTCGCCGGCGGCGGCTACTTCAAGATCATCAACCGTGCGGTGCCCGCGGCGCTGCGCGCGCTCGGCTATCGCGAGAGCGAGATCGCCGAGATCGAGGCCTACGCCGTCGGCCACGGCTCGCTGTCCAACGCGCCCGGCATCAACGCCTCGACCCTCAAGGCAAAAGGCTTCACCGATGAAGCCATCGCCAAGGTCGAGAAGGCCCTGCCGACCGCCTTCGACATCAAGTTCGCCTTCAACAAGTGGACCTTCGGCGAAGACTTCATCCGCGACCAGCTCGGCATCGGCGCCGAAGCGATCGCAGCCCCCGGCTTCGACCTGCTCCAGGCCGTCGGCTTCACCAAGCGCGAGATCGAGGCGGCCAACGTCCACATCTGCGGCGCGATGACGGTGGAAGGTGCCCCGCACCTCAAGGCCGAGCACTATCCGGTGTTCGACTGCGCCAATCCCTGCGGCAAGATCGGCAAGCGCTATCTGTCGGTCGAGAGCCACATCCGCATGATGGCGGCGGCGCAGCCCTTCATCTCGGGTGCGATCTCCAAGACCATCAACATGCCGAACGACGCCACGGTGGAGGACTGCAAGTCCGCCTACATGCTGTCGTGGAAGCTCGCATTGAAAGCCAACGCGCTCTATCGCGACGGCTCGAAGCTCAGCCAGCCGCTCAACTCGCAGCTCATCAGCGACGATGAGGACGAGGACGATGCGGTCGACCATCTCTACGAGAAGCCGATGGCGGCGCGCGCCGCCCAGGTCTCGGAGAAGATCGTCGAGAAGCTGGTCGAGCGCATCATCGTGATGCGCGAGCGCGAGAAGATGCCGGATCGCCGCAAGGGCTACACCCAGAAGGCGGTCGTCGGCGGCCACAAGGTGTACTTGCGGACCGGCGAATATGACGACGGCCGTCTCGGCGAGATCTTCATCGACATGCACAAGGAAGGCGCGGCGCTGCGCTCCTTCATCAACAACTTCGCCATCGCGGTGTCGCTCGGCCTGCAATACGGCGTGCCGCTGGACGAATATGTCGACGCCTTCACCTTCACCCGCTTCGAGCCGGCGGGCCCCGTGCAGGGCAACGACAGCATCAAATACGCGACCTCGATCCTCGACTACGTCTTCCGCGAGCTGGCGGTGAGCTACCTCTCCCGCTTCGACCTCGCCCATGTCGATCCCAACGAGACGGGTTTTGATGCGCTCGGCAAGGGCGTCGAGGAAGGCAAGGAGCCGGACGACGAGCCGAGCCACCACGCGACCAAGCTGGTCTCGCGCGGCCTCACCCGCTCGCGGACGGACAACCTCGTCGTGATGCGCGGCGGCACGACCGCGGTTGCCCAAGGTAACGACAGCGCGCCATCAGGCGGCAGCAAGGTCACCGCGCTCGCCTCCCACGGCGCCAGTGCCCGCGTCGGCGACGCCCTGGAGGGCGCCGTCGCCCTGAAGCAGGAAGCCCAGCACGACCTCTCGCCGACCGAGAAGCTCGAGGCGCTGCAGTGGAGCAAGGCCGGCAGCGCCGCGGTTGCCGCCCCCAGCAAGGCCGAGCGCCGCGCCGAAGCCAAGGCCAAGGGCTACGAGGGTGAGATGTGCAGCGAGTGCGGCAACTTCACGCTGGTGCGGAATGGCACCTGCATGAAGTGCGATACGTGTGGAAGCACGACGGGGTGTTCGTGAGAGCCACCCTACGAGAGTAATGGCATCATCAAGAGCCCGCACTCACCAAGTGCGGGCTCTTTTGCAGGAGCACGCCAGATGGACGGCCAGAGCCATTCCGCAGCGAGACAGCCAAAGCTGTTCAAGAAATAGCGAAAACTGCGAATAACGCGATTGATGCGACGCGCGAATTGGCCTGTTTTTTTAACCGCGTGCTCGGAAATCCCATTGTTGACGTCGTCGGAATTACTTTAGGCGACCCCCTGCGTTTCGTTCGCACTCTATCTCTTGACTGGTACAGCAGGCGCGTCGACGAAATCCTTGCGAAGCGCGACGGAAAGAAGCTGAAGGGCGCACCGCCACGAATTGCACTGGAAATCCTCGAAGCGGCTCAAGACGAGACCCGTGATGAACTGCGAGAACTCTGGGCACAACTGCTGGCAAATGCGGTGGATGGAACCACCCAAAGCATGGTGCGCATAGAATTTGTGGCAGTATTGAAGCAACTCAATCCGCTCGACGCACTGGTCCTCCAGCGACTTACGGCGGCTGGCAATTTCATTAACCCGCATCAACTTGCACAGGCCCATCACCTAGACACCAATGACACGGCAACTTCGATTCTCTATCTGCTCGAACTCAAATGTGTAGAGCAGGCACCTAGTGGCACTTCCGCCTACAAGACCTCGCCACGTGGAATCGCGTTGCTGAAAGCTCTCAGCCCTTAGCTCGAATGAGTTGAATGCAACATCGCAATTTTTGACATGGTGAGCAGTTTGCCTGAAATGTGGGAGTCAGAAAGAGATCAGCGAGGCGCTGCATACCATGAGGCTGGGCACGCTGTCGTAGCTTGGGCGTTGGGATTGGTTGTCAGGCGTGTTGAGATAGCCGTTGATTCTGATGATGCCAAAGGCGCCGCTGAAATTGAGGACGACCCGACGCTCGATCTGCTCGATCGACTCGCTATCTGTGCTGCCGGTCGGGAGGCTCAAAAGCTGTTCGATGCTCCTACGCATGACGGAGCGGGCTGGGGCGATTACGGCAAGATGGTAGTGTTACTGGCAAATCGAGAAGAAAAAAGACAGATTGAATGGATGCACCGAGGGCACAAACGCGCCTTTGATTTGATCTCACTGCATCGAGGAAAGATTGATCGGTTGGCAAAGACAGTTATCGAGAAAAAGCGAGTCGAGGCAGATGAGATTGCAGCCCTTCTTGCGGACTGAGCCGGAATTGCAGTGACGGCCGTAGGTTGTAGGATGGGTAGAGCGAAGCGAAACCCATCGACCACAACTAATACGATGATGCATTTCGGAAGGGCTCAACCCATCCTACGCGCTAGTCAGAGGCTTCGGATGCATCGAAGTCAGGCCCCGGCACACCGGCTTCCTTAAGTGCGCGAGCCAGTTTCGCGTAGAGGTTTGGATTACCCCGAACACTCTTCGGGTCATCCGTGACCGTGGTGTGAAACCATCCGGTTCCGGGGATCGTTAGATGTATGTGCCTAGTCTTTTGATCGTACCAAGCACCCATTTGCAAATAGGCCGAGTTGCCACCGCCATCTGACTTGCTTATGCCGTTGCTCACCACACCCTCCCTTTGGTTGTGGGAAAGTTATCACGTAGCCCATAGGATGGGTTGAGCATTTCAAGTGCGGTGGCAGCCCCCGGGATGGGTTTCGCTGTCGCTCAGCCCATCCTACGCACTCTAACCCGCGCTCCCCTGAACTTTTTCGATGCTCGTCCGTTCTCTGTGCCCATGGAGGACGACGAAAATGAGCTTTGATTTGCGGGCCGTGGTGATTGCAGCGAGCCTCGTGCTGGCATCCATCGCGGTGGCTGCGGCCGAGGGCGCGCAGGACCAGCCTGCGAGGATTGCCGCGGGCACGACCGACCATGCAGGCGACTCCCGCCCGGTCCGCGTGATCCTCCCGGCTCCCTGGGAGCCCGCCCCGGCCTCCTCAGGTACGCAAGCCATGGTGCAGAAGTGAATTCCGGCGACGGTCGCCGAGAACTTGCGCTGCCGATAGATCCTGTTCACAAGTGCACATACGCTCCGGCCGCCGGCCGCTATCCGCTTCTTCAGCACCGCGATTCGAAGCAATCGATTGGGGGAGAGACGGGCTGATGCAGTCGAACTGGCCGTTGGTCAGACTTTGGACGGCCGAGGACCACGAACGGCTGAAGTCGATGGCGGAGGCCGGCCTGCGCCCCGACGAGATCGCCAGCAAGCTGAAGCGAAGCGAAAAGGCCGTGAGGGCACGCGCATGGCAGCATGGCATCGCGTTGCGGCTGATCGCTCCCAAATCCGCGAGCCGGACGCGCCTGCCAGCCAAACGATGAGCTTCTACCGCATGGCCGGGGCCGGATTCAGTGCCCTCGTCATTGAGCCAGTGCATAGGGTGGGTTAACCGAAGGCGTAACCCACCACTTTTGCCTGCGAAGAACAAAGAGGTGGGTTACGCTGCGCTAACCCACCCTACCCGTTGCATCCGAGCCATCAGTTCCTGAAGGCTCATCATTCGCCACCGCATTTCGTCGCGCTTGTCGTGCAGCCCGTCTCGCCGCCCGCCTCGCAGCCCAGCGCGCGCGAAACTGCTTTGCGGCACGAAAGGTTCGTGGCGCGACGACTTGGAATGCCAAAGAGGCTATTCCAGCGACCATTCCTTTCATCACGTCGAAAGCGAAATCGGGTCCAAAGTATTCCCACATGACCCTGCCTCCTTCTCGCGAAGGCTCCGCCGGGCGGCAATGGGCTGATTTGCGAACATGAAAAAGCCCCGTCCGTCACCGGCGGGGCCTTCCGGAAAATCTCTATGCGCTTTGTTCAGCGCAGGCGAAATCTCTCGGTACCCCCGCTCATGGTGGTCTCGATGAACCAGCTGCAAATGCTGATCGTGCGATGCAAAACGCCCATAGCGATCACTCCAAAATTTCGAAATGCGATGGCGTCCGATGCGCAATGCCAAACGCGCGCATGAGAGGCCTGATGGCGGCAGGTAAACAGACCGGACGGCCGCCGTCTGTGGCGCAATTCACATTGCGGTATGACTTTTTTGGGGCCGATTGAGCGAAGCGTCCGTCAACGTCATTGAACAAAGCGATGGCCGCAACGGCTCAACCCATCCGGTGACAGGATGGGCACTCACAGGCGCACCTCATTCTTCGCGCTGCCTCTCAGGCATTCGACTTGCTTCCCGTCCCCACCGTCCGCTTCACCACCCACCCCAGCGTCGATCCCTGCACGATGATGCTGAACAGCACCACCGCGTAAGTGGCCGCCAGGATCAGCGGCTTCGCCGGATGATCCGGCAGGGACAACGCCAGCGCCACCGAGATGCCGCCGCGGACGCCGGCCCAGGTCAGGAACGGCGCGTTCGCCCATGAGAGCATCTTTGTCCAGGCGAACAGCAGCGGCTGCACGCCGACCGAGACGAACCTTGCCACCAGCACGATCGGAACGGCGGCCGTGGCGAGAAGCAATGTTCTGGGATCGAAGCGCAGCACCAGCGTTTCGAGGCCAATCAGGAGGAACAGCACCGAGTTGAGGATCTCGTCGACCACGGTCCAGAGTGCGAACACGTAGCGCTGGGTGCGCTCGCTCATCGCATAGCGCGGTCCGCGATCGCCGATCAGAAGACCGGCGGCGACCATCGACAGCGGGCCGCTGACATGCAGGTGCGAGGCCAACGCGTAGGTCCCGGTCACCAGGGCCACCGAGATCAGCACCTCGACCGCGTAATCGTCGATCAGGCGCATCGCGCGGTAGGCGACGTAGCCGGTGACGATCCCGAGCAGGATGCCGCCGACGGCTTCGCGCAAGAGCAGCTCGGCGACGTCGCCCACCGAGACCGAAGCGCCCTCGCCCGACGAGGCGAACCGCAGCAGCAGCGTGAACAGCACGATGCCGACGCCGTCGTTGAAGAGCGCCTCGCCTTCGGTCTCGACCTGCAGGTCTTTCGGAACGTTCGCGTTGCGCAACGTACTGAGAACCGCAACCGGATCGGTCGGGCTGATCAGGGCGCCGAACACCAGCGCCCATGCGAACGGGACGTGGAAACCGGCCACCGCCGCGACGCCCCAGAACAGCACGCCGACAACCGCAGTGGAGATGATCGTGCCGAACACCGCCAGCAGGAAAACCGGCACCGCCCGGCTGCGCAGCATATCCAGATCGACGTGCAGCGAACCGGCAAAGAGCAGGAAGGCCAGCATGCCGTTGACGACGATCTCGGTGAAATCGATCTGCTGCATGCCCTCCCTGAGCTGCTCGAGCAGCCGCAGTCCTGGAAACAGCGTATCCGCGCCGATCAGCACCAGCGACGTGACGACGCTCATCACCAGCAATCCGACGCTGTGCGACAGCGGCAGGAACTTGTAATTGAGCCAGCCGAACAGCGCCGACAACGTCAGCAACACGGCCGCGACATCCATGATCGAAAGCACGAAAACTCCTTGTTCCGGTCACGAGCCTACCACGCTGGAGCGGGTCTCCTGCAGTCCCTCGAAATTGCCTTTGCGACCGTGCGTTTTCCCCCTACAATTCCCCACCCCACAGACTTGCAGCGGAACTCATTAGACGCGGAGGAGAAGCTATGTCCAAGCCGGAAAGCTTCCCGATCGAAAAGATCTTCGTTCCCACGAAGCAGAAGAAGGCCATCAGGCCCGAGACCGTCGCGGAGGTCGCGGAAAGCATCATGGAGATCGGACAGCAGGAACCCATTTCCATCAGGCGCGACGGAGACCGCCTCGTTCTGGTCGAGGGACTGCATCGGTTAGAGGCCTGCAGGGCGCTCGGCGAGACGACCATTCTCGGTCTCCTTGTGACGGCCGAGCTTGCGCAACACAAGCCGCAGCTCGCCGAACGCCCCGAAGTCGAGGCTGAGCGCCTCAAAATGGCGCGATTGAAACAGTTGCGCCTCGAGAAGGAAGCCGCGGAGGCCGCGATGGCGGCCACAAAGCGCGCTGGCGCAATGGACGCGCCGCGCACCCGTTCGGCGAAAGGCGTCCGCGACAATCCGAAGGCATCAGCGGGCCGGACTGTGAAATCGACACCGAAAACATTGTCGGACTGGATCACGGAGCAGAAGAGCAGCGGCGGCCGCTATTGATTGCGGGCCGTCCGCCTATCGCCGCCGCTCGTTGTCAGGATGCATGAAGATATCATGCACCAGCCCGAGCTTCCCCAAGCCCAGAATGATCAGCCCATTGATGTCGATCTCGTACCAGGCGTGCGAGAGATAAGCATCGCGCGGGAAGCGGTGATGGTTGTTGTGCAGGCCTTCGCCGAAGGTCAGCAGCGTCGTGACCAGTTCGTTGGTGGTGCCGTCGTCGAGCTGGTAGCGGCGATAGCCCCATCGGCCGTCGCTGTGGCAGACCGAGTTGACCAATGAGGTGGCCATGGTCATGAGGTAGCTGCGGAACAGGCCGGAGAACAGCACGCAGCCGATCATGGTGTGCACGCCGCCGAAGGCGTAGCCGATGCCGCCCGGAATGATCAGCGCCGACAGCGCGTACCAGTACCAGCGCGTCCGCGTGAAGAACATGGCGATCGGGTCGGCCAGGACATCCCTGGCATAGTATTCGGCATCGGTGGTCGCCTGATCCCACACCCAGCCGCCCTGTGCGTGCCCCATCCCCTTGGCGAAGGAGGCGATGCGGCTGCCGAAGCCGTCATAATAGGGACTGTGAACGTCACCGGGCTTGTCGGAGTGAAGATGGTGGCGGCGGTGGTTGCTGACCCATTTCAGGATCGAGCCCTGCACTGCCATCGTGGCGACCGCCGCCAGGATCGTCCGCATCACCGGACCGCAGCGGAAGCTGCGATGCACGAAATAACGATGCATGAAGCCGATCCCGATCGTGCTCAGCACGAACATGCCGGCGAAGACGGACATCTCCACCCGCCCGATGCCTTGGGTGAAAGCCCAGACCAACGCGCCGATCGAGCCTCCGATCATCAGCGCGAAGGAGATGTAGGAATCGCGAAACTTGGCGTCGACGACGGGCCCTTCGACAAGGACGCCCGGCGGCATTTTCGGCCTCGCGCCCTGCTCCGGCACCACGCCCTCGATTACGGTCATTTCAGCCAGTCCATGGATGGAAAAGTCATTGTGCTGCAACGCAGGGTACAGACGCCGCCAGCGTCCCGCAAGGACCCGGGCGGCCGTAGAAGCGCGGAGTCATGATCTGAAACGATCGGGACGCGTGCTAAAGCGCTTGAGATGGGGTTGAATCAAGTCGCCGCGGCCTCGGTACACCTCTCCCGCTTGCGGGAGAGGTCGGCAGAACGCGCCGGGTGAGGGTTCTCTCCTCTGGGGGAGTGTCCCCTTGCGGAAAAACCCTCTCCCCGACCCTCCCCCGCAAGCGGGGGAGGGAGCGCACCTTTCTTGTCGCAGCAGATGAACCTGATCTCATCATGCTCTAGCTGGTCGGCTTGCCGGAGCATCGACTCGACCAAAAATTCATCCCGCTTCAATCCCGCGCCCGGCGCACCGCATCCTCCAGCTTGATCCGCTGCTTGTCCCAGCGCGCCTCCTCCGCCGCCGCACGTTCGTCGAGCGCGGCCAGCTCCGCTTCGATCTCGTCCAGGCGCGCCTGATGCTCCTGCCGCGCCTTGTCCAGCGCGGCTTGCGCGGCCGCGACCGCTTTGTCCCGGCGCTCGCGCGCCTTGGCGCGGGCGGCCTCTTCCTTGCGGCGCTCACGTTCGCGGCGCTGCTCTTCCCTGGCGAAGGCCGCGGCGGCTTTGCGCGCTTGCGCCGCGTCGATCTCAGGCTTCGCGGCACGCTTGGTCGCGCTTTTGGCCGGGCGCTTCTTCGGTTTCGATCTGGACTTCGACCTGGATCTCGCCGTGTCCTCGTCGCCAGCGAGGTCGGTCGGCAGTTGGGCATGCTCGGTGAACGGGCCGTCCGTTCCGACCGGACGCCTCAGCACGATTCCGGGCGCCGCCATGGTCGCGGCGACGATGTCAGGATCGTCGGTCTCCTTGGCGATGCCCTGATGGAACAGGTTGGACTTGGCGCCCCAGGCCTCCAGCGCCGCCTTCATCGAGGGTGCGGCGACCGCCTGGTCGTAGAAGCCGAGCGAGGTCTGAAACGTCTTCAGCTTCCTTGATGGCTTTTTCGGCATGTCGCCTCAGGCGGCCGCAGCGATCTCGTGTCCCTCGGCGGTCTTCACCACCAATACGGCCAGCGCCATCCCTCATAGCGAATGTACGACGGCACCAGCGGCGGACCGTAAGGATCGACGCGATCGTCTTCGGGGCGATACCGATAGCGGGGAACGACGTTGTAATCCCACGGCGTGGGCCTCAGCACGGGCGCGGTGACGATGAGCCGCTCCTGCGGCGCGCGAACGACGACAGCCTTCCGCGTCCGGGCTTCAGTGCCTGATGACCCCAGCAGCACAAGGGCCGTTCCGAGCGCGCAGGCGACAGTCATGATCTTCATGCGATGGTCTCCTTCCCGCCAAGAGTGCGGGAGGACGCCAGCCAAGGCAAGCGATTTCGCCTTCAACTTCTTGAATGACACGCCGTGCAGTGGGGTTTGCGCCGCGCCCCATCTCTCTCGGCTGCTGAAATCCGTGGGCACGCTCCGCTATTGCCCATCCTCCGAGACCTTCGCTGCGGCTCAGGCCGCGTGCTTGCCCGCGGCTTGCGGCGCGGTGATATCCTTCAGGCACACATCGCTGTGATGGATCGCGAGAATGTTGATGCCGAGCGTCATCAGTTGGTAGCCATTGTCCACCAGCCATTGCTCGAGCTGCCTCGGATCGGTCTTGATCTTCTCGATCAGCAGCATCGGGCAGTATGTCTTGATGGTCTCGCGCGCACCCGCAAGAGCCTCCAGCTCCATGCCCTCGACGTCGATCTTGATGAAATCGAGCCGCGGCAGATTGAGCTCATCCAGCGTCATCTTGCGCACGATGACGGTGTTATTGGTGTAGTCGATCGGTTGACCGATGAATTCGTTGCTGGGGCGTGGACGCAGCTCCAGGCTGCCGAAGCTCGACGGCGTGAAGTAATCCGGATTTGGAACCTGCATCGTGCCTGATTCGGAAGATACGGCCGCATGCACCGCCAGCGCGTTGAAGCAGTTGTTGATGGCGATGTTGCCCGCGAGCGCGTAGTAGATGCGCTCCTGCGCCTCGATCGCGATCACCGAGCCCCAGCCCGTCATCACCGATGCCCATTCGATCGTGTGGACGCCGATATTGGCGCCGCAGTCGATCGCGATCACGCCCTCGCCATGGTGCTTGCGCCGCAGGGCCAGCAGTTCGAGCGCGATCTTGACCTCGCCGGGATCGAAGGCGGCGGCCTCCAGGATCTGATAGCCGACGCCGTAGCCGCGATCAGGACCGACCATGCGATAGTCGAACCGATTGACTATCATCGTGCCATGGCTGGACGACGTCATGACAAAGGCCAGCTTTTGCCCCGCGATCGGCATTGCAGAATCTCCCCGCACCTTGCGTCGATGCAGATATCGCAGGGAGCGCTTATGCGAGGCTTGCCCGACCCGTAGGGCCGTAGGGTGCGCAAAGGCGCCAGGCGCCGTGCCCACCATCTCTCTCCGTTGGCAAACAATGCGTGGGCACGCTTCCGCCTTCGCCCTTCGAGCTACGGCGGACAAGTCGCTTTGCCCACCCTTGTATTAGCGCGCCGGGTTAGGATGGCCACGTTCCGTGAGGAATGGCCCAGCCCGGGTGGCCGCCCGAGCTGGGCCGCCGATCGATCGGATCGATGCCCACCGAAGCCCTGAAGGGCTGCGTTTCGTAGCAAGATCGCGGTCGGCACTTCAGCGGGACCCGCATGGTTGAACGAACTTCAGGTTCGCATTCACAAGGGAGGGTCGAGGAAGATGGCCAAGCATATCATGATCTGTGCCGGGATCGATACCGGCAAAGACAAGCTCGACGTGGCGGTCGACGGCAGCTCGGAGCGATTGCAGGTCGACAATACGGTAGAAGGCCGCCAGGAGCTGGTGGAGTGGCTGAAGGGCCACAAGGTCAAGCGGATAGGGATCGAGGCAAGCGGAGGCTATGAGCGGGCTGTCGTCGCTGAGCTGCGACGCAAGCGGTTCGTCGTCGTCCTGTTTCAGCCCAAGCAGGTCCGTGCCTATGCCACGTTCCATCAGCTGCTGGCCAAGAACGATACGATCGACGCGGCGCTGATCGCGATGTGCACTGCTGCGGTCAAAACGATCCATCCCGCTCCGGATCCGCGTCTGCAGCCCTTTGCCGAGCATCTGACGATGATCGACCAGATCACGGAGGACATCGCAAGACTGAAGAACCGGCTTGAGAGTTGCCGCGACACGCGGATTCAAGGGGTTTGGAAGGCGCAGATCGCGCTCCTGACCAAGTCCAAACGAGCTGAACTCAAAGCGCTGCTGGCGACGATCCGCAAGCACCCTGATCTGGCCGCACGGCTCGATCTGATCTATAGCGTCGCCGGCTGCGGCCTGCCGACCGCGGTTGCCGTCCTGGTCAGGATGCCCGAGGTCGGCAACATCACGCGTGGGCCCGCTGCAGCTCTCGGCGGGCTGGCGCCTTACGACGACGACAGCGGCAATCGCGCCGGCGCCCGTCACATCGAGGGTGGCCGCGAACGCCTGCGCCGGGCGCTCTACACCGCGGCCCTTGCGGCATCCTTCCGCTGGAATCCGCAGCTCAAGGCTCTGTACGCCCGCCTGATCGCCGCCGGCAAAGGCCACAAATGCGCGCTCATCGCCTGCGCCAGAAAGCTGCTCGTCACGATCAACGCCGTCGTCGCCCGCGGAACTCCCTGGGTGGCAGAGCTGCCTCAACTCGCCAAGCGGCCCGCCGCCTGACCCGTTTCTTTGTTCGACTAGGCGACCGTTTCTTCGTCCCGACCTGCCGCAACAAAGACGCCGCGCGCGGCGGCCGTCAAGGCTGGCCGTCGCTCTGCTCCCGCCTTACATCAGCTGCTGCCAGGCCACGCCTTGATGGGCGCAAGCGCGGCGTCACCATCAAGGCCATCGGGGGCGACTTAATGGTTGCTACGAAAGCCCTGGCTACACGGCGCTGTCAATTGCCCCGCAAGCTCAGGATGTACTCCGACAGCGCATCGGCCTGATCGGGCGCGATCACGAGGTTCGGCATATCGTGATGACTGGTTCGCCAGAACACCTTGAGCGAGAGCGCGGTGGTGCCGTTGCGATCCGCGACGGCCTGAAAGCTCGGAGCGAGGTCGAAGAAGCCGGACATGCCCGGCTCGATGGCGTGGCACGGTTGACACCAGGCCTGCGCGAGGCGATGTCCTTCCGAGACCTTGCGCAGCGAAGGCCTGGAGGCGCCGGCCGCGGTGTGGATGACGCCGAAGAGAAACAGGATCGACAGCGCGATCAGGACGGCGAGGCCGAGGTAAATTCGAATGCTGCGCGACATCGCTCCGCCCTCGCCTTCGCTTGCATGACTTGATAAGCGTAAGTCGGAGCGCGCGGCGGCCAATTGATCTGCATCAAGTGGGCGGCGCGATGCGCGTAGGAAGAGATGCAGCGCAAACGTTCGGAAAGGATGATCATGAACGGCAATCGCTACTACGGCGTCCGCGTCGAAGGCGCGAAATACGGCGTGGGCTTCGGCTCCGCGCTCGCCATCGCGATCTCCTACACCAACAACCACTCGATCCTGTGGGCGATCATCCACGGGCTCCTGGGCTGGCTCTACGTAATCTTCGTCGCGCTGTTTCGCTGACGCTCCGCCGCTTTCCACTCTCTAGCTTCGAGATCGAGACCATTATGACCGACGCCACCAAATGTCCGAACTGCCAATCGGAGCACGCCTACCAGGATCGCGATCTCTGGGTTTGCCCGGAATGCGCCCATGAATGGAGCGCGGCCGGCGATGCGGCCGCCGCGGTGCCACAAGAGGCCGGCGTGCGCGACGCCCATGGCAATCTGCTCAGCGACGGCGACAGCGTCATCGTCATGAAAGACCTCAAGGTCAAGGGCTCCTCCTCCGTGGTCAAGGGCGGCACCAAGGTCCGCAACATCCGTCTCCAGGACGCAACCGACGGCCACAACATCGCCTGCAAGATCGACGGCATCGGCGCCATGAACCTGAAATCGGAGTTCGTGAAGAAGGCGTGAGGCGCAGCGGATGCGGCCCCGGTGATGACACTGGGCTGATCCGCGCAGCCGTTCACCATGGCATCATGCGCCTGTTTTGCCCGACGGGTCAACCGCTATTCGGGATCGCCGAAATCCGAAAAAGGCGCAGGCATTTCTACTGTGCATGGGGTTGTTTTCGCGATTCTCCTAGCGCTGCCTTTGTGCGAGGTAGAAACCGCACAGCACCGTCACGAGGCCTGCGGCCTGCAATGACGTCGGCGGCTCGCAGAGGTCAGCGCCCAGATCAGCTCACCCCACGCGCTTGCAGGTCTGAAGCGCGCCGGCGAATGCGGAAGGCGCACATCAAGCTTCCTCGCCGAACACCATGCGCCATCCCTTGCGCGTATCCATGTATTCCCGGACCTCGCGGATGCGGTCGCCGGCAACCGTGAACACGAAGCAATAGTCGTTCTCATAGGGCTTGCCACCGGGGAGAGTCGCGCGCATCCGCTCTTCCACGATCACGGTATCGCCGTCGGCGTAGACCCCGCGAAAGGCGATATCGATCCCACCAAACATCTTGTGCATCTCCTGCGCGATGAAGCGCGCGATCTGCCTCGCCCCGACCATGTGGTCGGTGTGATCGAGCGCGACCGCCGTCGCGTTGCCTTTCGGCGCGATCCATTCGGCATCGTCCGTGAACAGCGCCGCAATGCGATCCACATCGCGTGACGAGAAGGTTTTCCAGGCGTTGAGGACGATGTCCTTTGGGCTGATCACGATGCGCTCCCTCGGCTTGCGAGATCTGAAGCGGCGTTCTAGGCCCCGCCGCGCGATGCGGCTCGCCATAATCGGACTCGGTCATCCCACGGCTGTTCCACCGCCGCAGGCATGCGCTATCATCCATCCATGTTGACCTTCGAGATCTGCAATGCCGCGCGACTGCGCCGCGATCCCCGCTATGACGGGCGCTTCTTCACGGCGGTGAAGACGACGGGGATCTATTGCCGTCCGGTCTGCCCGGCCAAGCATCCGCTGACGCGCAACGTCACCTATTATCCGACGGCAGCCGCAGCGGAGGCGGCCGGATTTCGACCCTGTCTGCGTTGCCGTCCCGAGACCGCGCCGTTCTGCCCGGCCTGGAATGGCACGCGCTCGACGGTCGCGCGCGCGGTGAAGCTCATCAATGCGGGCGCGCTCGACCAAGATAGCGTGGTGGCGCTCGCAGCGCGCCTCGGCATCTCGTCGCGTCATCTGGCGCGATTGTTCGAGCGCCATGTCGGCGCAACGCCACAGCAGCTCGCCAAGACCTTGCGCGTCCAGCGCGCCAAGCGTCTGGTCGACGCCGGCGATCACACCATGACGGACATCGCATTCCAATCCGGCTTCGGCAGCCTGCGCCGCTTCAACGCCGCCTTCGCCGAGCTCTACGGCCGATCGCCGTCGAGCCTGCGCGCGATGCGCAGGACATCATCGCTCAGAAAAACCCGGGACTGAGATCGAGCCCATAGGTCAGGCTCAGCACGAACACGAACAGCGCGGCGGCGGCGAACAATACGAGATGCCGCAGGATGAATGCACGCGACGAGGTGACGACAACAACAGCTTTCTGCGCAACGGGCATGACAGTCTCCATTATGAAAACGATTCTTGGCCGCCAATATGCGGCGCCCGCATCAAGCACGTTGATCGGCAAACCAACTGTTAAGGAGATCACACTCGTTTTGAACCGCGATACACAACTCGCGCATCACGAGGGATTTTCTGCCGACGGATTTCTCAGTCCGCGCATCAAGGCGAGACGCTTTGCGGGCCATGCAAAAAAATGGCCGGGACGAGCCCGGCCATGATGTCGTGAAAAGCTTCGCACCGAGCTCAGCCCGGCGCGGCAGCAACTTAACGGGCGGAACCCGTGGTCACCGTCGCGGTCTTCAGCTTGCGCGGCGCCAGGACACTGGCCTGGAGCGCCGTCACGCTGGTGGCGGGCGCCGTCACTTGCTGCTCGACATGGGCGGCGCCGAGCACGCGGACCTGCACAGGAGAGGCCGGAATGCCATTGGCCTCATAGGCCGGCAGCTCGGCCGCGAAGGTGGCAGTCGAGCTCGCGATGGCGAGGACAGCGGCTGCGATCGACAAAGTCTTCTTGTTCATGGTGATGCTCCAAAGAGAAGTTCGGAGCCAATGTAAGCCCGATTTGCTGCATTGCGACATGCATTGCTGCATCGCAATAACGCGCCTCGCGCATGGCAATATATTTAACGTGTCCAAAGACTTGGACGAATCGCCAAGCGCTGGGAGTCAGCCGCCCATGACGTTGCCCCAGCCGTCAAAGACGTAGGCCCTCCAGGCCACGGTCCCATCTCCGCGTGACCGGCTGGCCCGGCGATAATCCTCGGCCTGGTCGGCAGTCCAGGTGATGATCGTGCCGGAGACGCGATCGTGCAGAATGGCGGGCTCAGTGGGATCGAAGGCGTCCATGGGACGGAGCGAGGAATGCGTCATGGCCGACCAACGCAGTAGCGCGGGCAAGGTTGCCGCGTGCGCCGGTACAGCTATCCAGCGGGAACCGGCGTTGTATTGGGGCAACACTGGCTCGAAAAGCCCATTCCGGGGAATTTGCGCCATTGCGCCGCCATATCATCCTCCGAACAATTGACGCGCCGCGTGCTTGGCTGTGCAATCTGGTTCGCTGGCGAACCTTGGAGGCAGGGATCATGAATGATCGGCGGTCTCTTCTTGTGGCGGTCTCATGCCCCTCGGCCGTGATGGTCGGCTGGCTGGCGCTCTCCCTCTCTGCCTACGCCCCGGCTCTGATCGAAAACAGCGGAGCCAACGCAACCGCGGTCTCCCGCGCGAAAGACCTCACGCGTCTCGACCTCGCCGACATCCCGCGCGCAGCGACCATAGACGATGGCATCGCGCTGACCGCTGACATCGCCGCCGCCGCGGCTGCGACGCCGAGCGTGGCGATCATCGAAGCGCCACCGCCCGAAGTGCCCGTCCCCGCCGTCCAGCTCGCCTCGGCGGATCCGACCGACATCGTGCCGCCGGCCGCCCCCGCCCCTCAGATTGCACCTGAACCTGCAGCCGCGGCCAGCGAGGCCGAGGCTGAGCCCGCGCCCGCGCCTCCCGTCAAGCTCGCGTCCGCCGATCCCGGCGATGTCGTGCCGTCGGAAACGCTGTCGCCCGCAGCGCTTGCAACCGGCCCCGCGGTCGAGAGCAAGGCATCGCCACCCGCCGACACCGTCGCCGTGCTCGACGAATGCTTCTCCATGGATGCCTGCATCGACCGCTATCTCTGGACACTCTATCAGCGCACGCCGAAGGAAGACTCGATCAAGGTCGAGGACCGCCGTGCCGTCACCATCAAGCGCAAGGGCAAGATGGTCACGGTGATGCGCAGCTACACAAAACTCGTCGACGAGGATTTTGCCTGGAAGGATCCGAAGGCGGCCGAGCACGCCAACATGCCGCTGATGGACTACGTCATCGGCGGAATGGACAAGAGCTTCAAGCAGAAGCTGTTTCGCACGCTGCTCGCCGCCGAGGCTGCCGGCCTGTCGCCGGGCATCACCAGCGCGTTCCGCGACGATTACCGGCAGTCGATCGCGAGCGGCTTGAAGGCGGCCTCCGATCGCTCCTATCATGGCGGCAGCTCTCGCGGCGGCTACGGTCACGGCATGGCAGCCGACATCGTCAGCATCAAGGGCGATAACCGCGCGCAGCGCTGGGCCTCCACGGAAGTGCTGTGGAAATGGGTGGACGCCAACGCCAAGGCGCTTGGCATCGGCCGGCCCTATCTCGGCCGGGATCCGCCGCATGTCGGCCCCATCGACGGCCAGGAATACATCTCCAAGCGCGGCCTTGCGACCGACCGCAAGGAAGCCGCCAACGTCAAACCAAAGAAGGCTCGCGTAGTCGCCAGCGCCAAGCCGTCGAAGGCGCAGGCCGCCCGGCTGCAGAAGAGCTTGGCAAAGCCGCAGAAGTCGGCGCAGTCGGCTGCGAAGCGGACGACCTGATCCAGGCTTACCTGCCCGATGCCGGCAACGGCACCAGGCACATCTCGGCCGATCCAGCCTGCTGCGTGCGAACGAGCACCGCGAAGATCGTCTCGGCCGCAAGCCGCACCGCCGCCTCGATCGCCGCCCCCTTGGCAAGATGCGCCGCAATCAGAGCGGTGAGCAGGTCGCCGGTGCCGTAGGGGCGGATCGGCAGCCGCGGCGTTGCAAATCGTGACAATTGCCCATCCGCGCACAGGATCGTCTCCACCTGCCCTGCCGGCGTATCGGCCAGCGCGCAGCCGGTGGCGACGACATCGATCCGCCGGTGCCCAGCAAGCCCGGCCGCCGCGGCGCGCAAGCTGTCCGTGTCCGCGATCGTGACGCCGGAGAGCATCTCGAGCTCGAACTGGTTCGGCGTGACCAGGTGTGCCGCCGGCAACAGGCGGTGCCGCACCAGGTCGAGAATGCCGTCGGCGACATAGATGCGGCCGTCATCCCCGATGACGGGATCGCAGAGATAGATGAGCTTCGAATTGCGCGACAGCGCGCGCTCGACGAAATCAGCGACCACGACGGCGTTGTCAGGCGAGCCGAGATAGCCGGTAACGAGCACAGCGGCTTCATCGACAAGATCCCGCTCTTCGACGCCGGTAAGCAGATCCGCGACGAACCCGGCATCGAGCACCCGCCCGCGCAAGGTCGGGTAGCGCGGATGGTTCGACAGCAGTGTGGTGGGCACAGCGGCGACATTTACGCCCTCCGCCTGAATGGCGTGGACCGCCGCGCTGTTGCCGACATGGCCGTGGACCACCTGGCTTTGAATGGAGATGACCAGCATGCAGAGGTCCGTAAAACCAATCGTGACGCGGGGCAAGCCTAGCGGGGATCACGAGATGTCGTAGCCGAGCCCCGGCCGCAGCGCCTGCATCTTCCGCGCCAAACGCCGGTGTCCCGTCTCCTCCGATCGTGCCAGCTGATTTGCAACCGCGACATGGTCGGCATCGCCCTTGTGCTGATTGAGCTTGGCTTGCCCTTCGATCTGGTCGACCACGATTTCGGCGACGCGGATTGCGGCCAGCATGCTTTCGCGCTTGCCTGCCTCCATCTGCGCAAGAGTCCACGGCTCTTTCGGCAGCCGCGACTCGGCGACGGCAAGCAGCGCATCACCATGGCCGCGATTCTCCTCGTGACCGCGCAGATGCGCCACACCCGACAGATGCACGGCTTCATAAAGCCAGGTCGAGACGTTGTCTGGCGAGGCGTACCAGTCGTTGGAGATGTAGGCATCGTCGCCCGCGACGACCAGCAGGAACCGCCTGACGCCGTCGGCAAGCTCGACCAGCGGATTTCTTGCCGTGAAATGGATCTGCACGATCGCATGCCCGTCGCGCTCGGACAGCACGAAGGGTACGTGCGAAGCGCGCGGGCCTGTCGCATCTGCCGTGACGATCACGCCGAAGCCGCGCCGGCGCGCAAATTCCAGCGCGCGCTGCTCCTCGATGCGAAACTGGGGGCGAAGGATATGCATGGTGCCGTACTCGATCCGGACGAAGGCGATGCAATGCTAATCTATGCTGCCGCCGATTCCGAAACGATATCGAGCCGCAAATGCACAGGTCAGGAATGCCCGCCGCGGCGGACCAGCTCATCGAGATAGGCGCAGAACATGTCGGCTAGCCCCTCGGCGTGGCGCATGATCTCCGCCTCGCTGCGCGGCGTCTCGGAGAACCGTTTTCCCACCGATGCCAACGTCGTCTTGATCAGCTCGCCGGCAAGCTCGCGTGTCGCATCCGGGACCTCCGGCAGTGCCTCGCCCATGAAGACTGCGATGATGCCCTCGCCGGCCGCCCGCGCCTCCTGCGCCTCGGGCGCGTCACGATAGAGCGGCGCCGCGTCGCTCAGCGCGCCACGGATCGCGGCTTCCTCACATTCGGAGCGAACGAAAGCGTGAACCAGCGCGCGCAGCCGCGCCGGCGGTGGCTTCGTTCGATCCGCGAGAATGCCGCGCAGGAGCTCGCTCGTGCTGCGCCATTCATCGCTCTGCAGGCGGAACAGGATCGCCGCCTTGTTCGGAAAATATTGGTAGAGCGATCCGACGCTCACCCCGGCTCGCTCCGCAACGCGCGCGGTGGTGAAGCGTTGCGCGCCCTCCTTCGCCAAGACCTGAACAGCCGCATCCAGAATGGCGGCCACCAGTTCGTTGGAGCGGGCCTGCTGCGGCTGTTTTCGTGAGGAAACTGAACGAGTTCGACGATCGGCCATGGCGCGTCCGGGGAATGCGAATAGGAAATGCGACGAATTAGTCGTATTTCAGCTCCTGCGCAAGCACGCGCTTTGGACTCTGGAGACGCCCATGATCACCCCCACAATCACCTCGCTTGCGCCGCTGCTGGATCGCCTGTTCGACCAGGCCGAAGCAGCAGATGGCGCAACGCAAGCTGCCGTCGCCGATTTGAGCGACGCTGACCGCGCGCGGATGATGCGAAGCAAAACCGATTACCGCGACCTCTACGCACGCCTGAAGGACGCGCCGCTCGCGGTCTCGCGCGAGACCGGCCAGTTGCTCTACATGCTAGCGCGCAGCTCGCGCGCGAAGGCGATCGTCGAGTTCGGCACCTCCTTCGGTATCTCGACCCTGCACCTCGCCGCAGGCTTGCGCGACAATGGCGGTGGCCGCCTCATCACCAGCGAGTTCGAGCCGGCCAAGGCGGCGCGGGCCCGCGAAAACCTGGCGGCCGGCGGGCTGATGGATCTCGTCGAAATCCGCGAAGGCGATGCGCTGAAGACGCTGAGCACCGCTCTGCCGGATCAGATCGATCTCATCCTGCTCGACGGCGCCAAGGCGCTCTACCCTGATATCCTCGATCTGGTCGAAGATCGCCTGAAGCCAGGCGCGATCATCGTCGCCGACAATGCGGACTTCAGCCCCGACTACCTGGCGCGCGTCCGCGATCCCGGCTCCGGTTACATGTCCACGCCCTTCGCCGACGACGTCGAGCTTTCCGTCCGGATCAATTAGGACCAGGTCGAACCCCTCGCGACCCTTCGGAGCCGCCGCGAGGCGGCTTCACCGTTTCGCCCCTGGAATGATCAGGGTTCTCCCCTGTCGCAGCGTCGTCACTCGGGCGTGATAGCCGGCAAGGCCATGTCGCGTGCTGAATCTACGAACCGCGCGGGTTCTTTCGCGCGCCACGCCCGAGAGCTCCATGCCGTCCGCTTTCACCTCTTATGCCGCGCTTGCCCTCGCCATCGTCTTGGAGGTGACGGCGTCCGCCTTCCTGCAGCAATCCGCCCAGTTCACCCGGCCCTGGCCGACGCTGGCGATGGTGCTGTTCTATGTCGCCTCGTTCTATGCGCTGTCGGTCGCGATCCGCGTCATCCCGCTGAGCATCGCCTATGCGATCTGGGGCGGCGTCGGCATCATCCTGACCGCCACCGTCTCCTTCGTGCTGTTCCGCCAGATGCTGGACGCCGCGGCCTTCGTCGGCATCGCCCTGATCGTATCAGGCGTCGTGGTCATCAACCTGTTCTCGCAAACGACGGCGCATTGAGGTCGGCAAGCTTCGCCACGTCTACGCGGCTAGCCGAAATCGGTGCTACTGACCTTGTACCGGCTTGGGCGGATGCGGCTTGGATCTGGATTTTGCGCCAGACTTCGCCGGAGCATTTGGCGGCGGCGTATCGACCGACACCAGGTACGCAGCGAGTGCCTTGGCGGTGTCGGGGCCGGCCGAATAATGGTCCTGGAGAAACCAGGACAGCGTCAGGCTGTAGCGCCCCTTCGCCAGCCCCCGCGGGCTGCGATGGCAACTCGCGCAGCCATCCGCGAAGAGCTTTTCGGGCGACTTGCCGGCGTCGAGATTTTGCGCGGAGGCAGGCGGCGCCGTCAGTACGACGCCTGCTGCAGCAATGGTCCCGAGAATCATCAGAGGCGCGACAACTTCGTGCCCCCGTCGGATAAGCGATCTCACTATCGTCCCCAAGCCCGTCTTGCGATCACGCCGCCAGCAACTGATCGAACTCCGGCGGCGCATAGGCCTTGCCGTCCTGATCGGTGATGACGACCCGCCAGCCTTCGCTGGCCCAAACTTTCGCCTTCGCCACGATGAGCAACCGGCTCTCGCGGGCAAAACTGTACTTCTCATTGTCGCGTTCTGCGACCATTTTATAGGCCAATTCGCATCCCCTGCGTTGCCCTGCACCCGCTCTCGTCGTGGCAGCGGGCTTTGGCGGCAATTCGCCGGGAGCGTGGCAATTTGGTGCCGTTCGCTGCCTACCCGCGCAGCGTCCGGACGAACCGCCGAATGTGATAGAGATCCGAAGACCGCGCAGAAACCGCCAGCCGGGCTCCGGCCCATCGCCGCCGCGACGGAACCGATAGCGCTCGGGGGATCCGCTCAGTGGACGCGGATCACATGTGGCCGGCCGAGATCAATCAGGCCCTGCACGGCCGACAGGCGGTCGTCGAGAGCGGCAATGGTGAGCAACAAATTGTTGCGACGCTCATCGAGCAGGCCCATCTCGGCGCCGGAGAGTTTCTTGCTCGTCCGCTCCTTGTGGATGCCCTCGAGAGACTTGCGCAAGCCGGCAATCAGGCTGGCCAGCTGCTTGGCCTCTTTGGTCATCGAACGCTTCGCAACATTCTGGCGGCGCGACTCCGCCTGGCTCTGTCTCATCTTCATCCTCCCGTGCCCCGCTGCCCCGAGTGGAATGCTTACAGCTTTGGGTAGACATCTTACGATCAATGAAATCTGCCAGCGAAGAACCTTCTTAAATTTTACGCGCACGGAACCGAAGCCAGTTGCCAGCAAAAAGCCCGGCACGAAGGCCGGGCTTTTCAGCGTCGCTAGTGCTTCTGTGGCCCGCCGCCATGCGGGGCGGCGTTGATGTGCGGAGCGCCGCCACCGCCCGCCGGATGCGGCATCGCAGGTGCGGCCGCGCGCGGTGCCGGCATCTGCGCATGCGCATTCATCGGCGCACCACGGCTGACGTTCGGCTGGGCCATATGCGGCATCGCAGGCCGGGCCGCCGGCGCGGCAGACATTCGTGGCGCCTCATGCGCCCGTGCCATCGGCTGCGCGTGTACCGCGGCCCGGGCCGAGGTCGGCTCGTGCATCATGCGCGCCTGCGCATCACGGGGATTGCGCGTCTGGACGGCGCTACGCTCATGCGCGATGCGTTCGCCTGGCCGGGCTCCCGTCCGGTCGGCTGTCGCTGCGGCGTCGCGCTTTGCGATGGCCGCATCGCGCCGCGAAACCGTGGCATCTCGGCCGGAGATCGCGGCAGCGCCGGTGACATTGCCCTTGCCGTGGATGCCTTCGCGGTCGAGCGCGACCGCCGCGTCACGCGTGGCCGCACGACCGATCCGGGCAGCGTGCGGGTCGATCGTCATCCGCGTCGCGAAGCGTTCGTGGGACGTCCAGTAGCTATTCCAGTAGGCGTGGCGACGATACCAGGGACGGCCCTCGTAATAGCTCGACCAGTACGAGCTCAGTACGAAAGGAACGACCGGCACGTCGATCTCATCGGCATAGTCGGGCAGGTAGACATAGTGGTTGCGATAGAGATATTCGAGGTATTGCGAAGACACCCAGCCGCGATCATCGGAGAAGCTCACATCGCACCAGGCATCGCCGCGCAGGCAACCATGAATGTTGACGCGAGCGCCCTCGGGAATGCGATCGACCAGCGGAAAGCCCGGTCCCGGCCCGGCGCGCAGACCGGTGGAGACGGTGACGATACCCGGCGCGGCCAATGCGGCCGTCGGGGTGAGCAGCAATGCTGCAACTAAAGCGGTTCTCAGTCTCATGGCGAAGTCCTCCTTTGGGAGGCGGAACGCGCGAGCGGAATAAAGCGTTCCGCTCACGATCATCGCTTCAGCCTAAAGATTGAGACAGGATGCGGCGCGTGGTTCAATATTCATCCGCCATTCATCGGCGGAGCAAAGGCTCACTTCACCCGCAGCATGAAGGCGTCGAAATAGGCTGTCAGCGCCGTAAAATCCTCGAGCGGCAGCACCTGGGCCACATATTGATCCGGCCGCACCACGACCATGCAGCCGACCTTCCGATCGATACCGCGCATCGTGAAAACGTCGTGGCCGCTCTTGAGATCCGGGCAAAACATCTTCTCGTAGTCGGACAAGCCGTAGCGGCCCTTGCTCGGGAGCAGCAGAGACGGCATCTTCTCGAGCTCGATCTCACGATGATCCTGCTGAAACACCGCGCGCAGATCGATGACACTATCGATGTCGGAGCTCGCAGGCGTGTATCGCAGGATCGGCGATTCCCTGGCTTCGGCGAGGAAATTGCACAAGGCGCGAATGGCCGAGCTCGACGACGCGGGATTCTCGGCAGGCGAAAACGCGTAGATGCGGAAACGCCCGTCGGCCGTCCCCGCGTGGCCAAGATGCACCGGCTTGGCATCTCCGAGCCGGATCACGGGCGCGGAGTGGAATCGTTTGCCGATGACGAAACCTGGCGCGAGATGCTGATGCGACGCCGCGCCGGTCAGGATCGACGGCGCGTAATGCGTCGCGGTGCCCGCGGTGTAGCGGCCGTGCCTGACGAAATAGTCCTGCGTCTTCGCCGCGTCGGCGCCGCCGGCCTTGGCCGCGGAGGCCAGGATGCCGGCCCATTCGCGATCGAAGTCGATCAGCTCCTTCGCCACCGCCTGCCGCTCCGCCGAATAGGAATGCAGCAGGCTCGGCGCAGACTGCTTCCGCAGCACGGCGGCGAGCTTCCAGCCGAGATTGAAGGCGTCCTGCATCGAGACGTTCATGCCCTGCCCGGCCTTGGGACTGTGCGTATGGCAGGCATCGCCGGCGATGAAGATGCGCGGCTGCCGCGTTGCGATCTCGGATTCCGGCACGTCGTCGAACTTGTCTGTCAGGCGCTGACCGATCTCGTAGACCGACCACCAGGCGATCTCCTTCACCTCGAGTGTATAAGGCTTCAGGATCCGCTGCGCCTTCGCAATCACGTCGTCGGCCGTGATGTTGCGGTTGGCGACGCGCTCGCCGACGTCGAGCTTGGCCAGCTCGACATAGATGCGGACCATGTAGCCGCCTTCGCGCGGGATGATGAGAAGGCTGCCGTCCTTCGCCGACTGGATCAGCGTCTTGAAGCGGATATCGGGAAAGTCGGTCACCGCCAGCACGTCCATCACGCCCCAGGCGTGGTTGGCGGAATCGCCGTGCAGCTCGCGGCCGATCGACTTGCGCACCGTGCTGCGCGCGCCGTCGCAACCGACGACATAGCGCGCCTTGATGGTCTCGACCTTGCCCTCATCAGTGCCATCGACGCGTTCGAGGCGCACGGTCACGGCGTGATCGGCGGGACCTGCGGCCGCATCGATCTGGAGGTCGATCAGGCGCCTTCCGTAATAGGGCTCGAGCTTGGCCGGTGATTTGCGCATGAGGTCGAGAAAGCCGTCATGAACGCGCGCCTGGTTGAGGATGACGTGCGGAAATTCCGACAGGCCGTCCTCGACGTCCTGCACCCTGCCGCTGCGGACGATCTTCTCCGGCGCCCGCTCGTCCGGCTTCCAGAACGTCGTCTCGTTGACCCAATAGGCTTCCTTCAGCACCCGCTCGCTGAAGCCAAAGGCGTGGAACATCTCCATGGTGCGGCAGGCGATGCCGTCGGCCTGGCCGACCAGGAGACGGCCCGGCTTCTGGTCGACAATGCAGGTCTTGATGTCGCCGAATTGCGCGAGCTGGGCGGCCAGCGTCAAACCGGCGGGGCCACAGCCGACGATGAGGACGTCGACCTCGTCGGGGACAGCGCCCAAAGCACCGGGCGCCGGAATGCGCTCGGCGGGATCGGCAATCTCGGGATCGCCCGGCTGGAATCCATTGAGATGGAATTGCATGAGCACCTCCCCCGCTGACGCGTTGTTCGATATTGCTCAGTATGCTGACTATCAGTATACTTGTCAATGATCGGCACCGTCCGCATCGCGAAGGAGAATTCGGTGAAAGACAACATCGACATGCCCGGCCATCTGGCGCGGCGCTTCCAGCAGATCGCGGTCGCAGTGTTCCTGGCCGAGGTCGGCGACGCCGGCTTCGACCTCACTCCGGTGCAATACGCAGCGCTTGCGACCATCAAGGCCAATCCGGGACTCGACCAGGTGACCCTCGCAGGCCTGATCGCCTACGACCGCACCACCATCACCGGCGTGATCGACCGTCTGGTGCAGAAAGGTCTGATCGAGCGCCGCGCCAGTCCGCGCGATCGGCGCGCAAGAGAGCTCGAAATCACCGACGAGGGCCGCCGCACGCTGCGCAACATCACGCCGGCGGTGGAGTCCGCCCAGCGCATCATGCTGCGGGGTCTCAATGCCAGGGAGGGCGAGGAATTGATGCGGCTGCTCCGCAAGGCGATCGCGGCCGGCAATGAGCTCAGCCGTGCCCCGCTGCGCCAGGCGGAGGCTTAGAGCGCTTCGGGAATATGGGTCCTGCTTCGCATCAAGAAGCCGGCCTCCGTATTTCTATCGGTATTTTGTCGCGGATCCGCGTAACCTGGAGCTAACCTTCGGCTGTTAGGGTCGGCAACATTCTGCGCTTAACGCGCCATTAACTTTGCCGGTTCGGGAGATCAGGATGTTCAGGTTCACCATCGCGGCCGCGGCCATCGCGCTCTCGACCGTTCCTGTGCTTGCCAACGGCCATGGCGGCGGCGACGCCCCTCCTCCGCCCAAGCCCGAGGCAACGACCGCGCCGGCGAAGGTGGTCCTGACCAAGCAGGGTCCCAAGCTGGTCGATCTCAAAGGCATGACGCTCTACACTTACGAGCGCGACACCAACGGCAAGACCTCGAACTGCAACGGCAAGTGCACCGAGAGCTGGGTTCCCCTGGCCGCGACCGTCGACGCCAAGGCCGTCGGCGACTTCACCGTGATCAGCCGCAACGATGGCAGCAAGATGTGGGCGTACCGCTATCGGCCGCTCTACACATCGCCTGCCGACAAGGCGCCCGGCGATGCCAATGGCAACGCCACAACTCTGCAATGGCGCATCGCGCGACCTGAAAATTAAGGCCGGAGCGGCGCGCGTCCGTCACCGTAGCGCGCACCCGCGAGCTTGGCCTGGGCTGCAGCGGCAGCGCTCGCGAAGGGCTTCACCCGCGCCAGCTCGGTCCCGCCTCGACCTGCGCGCTCTGCCCTGGCGGCAGGACCACGACGGTGGCGTTGAGCTTCACCCGGTCGAACAGGTCGATGACGTCCTCGTTACGCATCCGGATGCAACCCGACGAGATCGCCTGGCCAATATATTCCGGCTGGTTGGTGCCGTGGATGCGGTAAAGCGTGTCCTTGTTGCCGACATAGAGATAGATGCCGCGCGCCCCCAGCGGATTGGCGGGGCCGCCGGGCACGCGCGCCGGATAAGGCCCGAGCCGCGCCTGGATTTCGGCGGTCGGCACCCAATCCGGCCATTCCGCCATGCGGCCGACGCGCGCAACGCCCGAGAAGGCCATGGCCTCTTCGCCGACCGCGACGCCGTAGCGGATCGCCTTGCCATCGGGCAGCACGTAGTAGAGATAGCGCGCGTCGGTATCGACCAGGATGGTGCCCGGCTGCTCCTTGCGCGGATAATCGACGACGTGACGGAGATATTGCTCAGGCACATTCGCCTGGGCGTAAGGCGCATGGGCCAGCAATTGCCGATCGCGCGGCGTCATGCTCGCGTCGGTCGACGGCGACAACGTCGCCTGCATGCAGCCGCCAAGCGGCAGCAAGGCGGCAAGGAAAACTGCGATCGAAACTCTTGGCACCGCCGGCCCCCGATAGCGGATAGCAGCGCCCCCAGCACCGCGAGATGCTGCCCAAATCGTGCTTAAAACAAGGCAGCGTGGAACACGTGCCCGTGTTCGGCCGATCCGGTTCCATCACCACATCTGGCGGAAGACGTCGCAGTCTCTCCATCGCCTCGCCTTGCTTTGGTCAAACCCGGCTGGACTCGTGCGCCATCGGCCAACCGCCTCAGACTTGGATGGGCCATTCAACCGATCGGCTCGCGCCAATGCGAACGACCAATGCTTCAGGGGAGCTGCAATGCTCGCGACGCTGAACAGCCGGCAAATTGTCGATGAGATCGTGAAAGACACGGTCAAGGACAACGACCCGCACGACGCCATCCAGATTGCGCCCGACGTGATCAGGGCTTCGCGCGCCGGTAGCGAGGCGCCAACGCTCGCACCGGAGCTCACGGCGCGGCCGGAGCCGAAATTCGCAGCGGAGCCAAAACTCGCAGCGGAGCCGAGAACTCATTTCGAACCGAAGTTAAATCCGGTCGAGCCGAAGTTAACTCCGGTCGCAGAGCCGCAAGCTGCCGCGCCATCGGTCGACACCGCCGTGCGCGTGACTGCGAGCGATGAGCGCAGCCGGCCAAAGCGATCGGCCGCCGGCAAGTGGCTGCGTGGCGCATTCGTCACCTTCCTGTTTGCCGGCGGCAGCGCCGCCGCCACCATTGCCTGGGAGAAGCACGGCGACACGGCCAAGCAGATGGTCGCCGAATGGACACCGGTCCTGGCCTCGCTGCTGCCTTCGACGTCACAGACCGCGCCCGTCGCAGCCGCGCAGGTCACGCCGCCTGCCGCGCAGGATCAGATCGCCGATCAATCTGCCGCGCCTCAAACTGCAGGCACGCCCGCAGAGCCAGTCACCACGGCCGCGGCGTCGCCAACAGCCACACAAACCGATACCGCGCCTGCGGTGGAAGCCATGACGCGCGACATCGCCGCGATGGCGCAGCAGATCGAGCAGCTCAAGGCGAACATCGCCGAGTTGAAGGCCGGTCAGGAGCAGATGATCCGCGAGATGGCGAAGCCGCCGGCGCCAAGGCCGGTCGCTGAGGCGCGACCACCGGTCAATTCGCCCGCACGCGCGTCTGCGCTGTCGCCGCGCGCTCCGGCACCGGCGCCGCCGGTTCGCAAACCGAAGCCGGTCGTGTCGCACACCTACATGCCGGCTTATTCGCCGCCGCCGCTCGCACCTCCGCCGCCGCCTTCGCAAGCCACTGCGGTCCCGCCGCCGCCAGCGCCGCCGGTTGCGACGACGCAAACTGTTGCCGATGATGACGGACCTGTCGTGCGTCCGCCGATGCCGGTGCACTAGAGCTTCGTCGAGAAACTCGCATCAAGCGAGAACGCAGGCTGTCCGACTCGATGTGTTCAGTTGAGTCCGTGCAACTACGGTGATGCGCAACTCGCGCGCAAAGAGAAAAGGCCGTCGGGATCTATGCCGCCGGCCTTCTCTTGCAGCTGCCGGTTCCCGGAGCCCGGTTCTGCTGCAATTCCATGCCTTATCATCAGGCCGATATGTTTAATTAAATCTTAAAGCACATTCCGGTTGCACATCATTTCTGCGCCATAAGCACAGAGATTGCGCGGTCCGTTCATCGGATAGAGATCGACTCAGTGGTACGATCCATCATGTCTTGAAGAACTCCATTGAAGGCTTGTTTCGAGACTTTGGGTCGTCACACCGGGGGAATTCGGATGCCTTACTACTCCTTCGATCTCGTGGTTGGTGAAGAGTTCAAGAACCAGGGCGGAATCATCCTCGAGGATATCGAGGTTGCCTCCGATCGCGCCGTCCAACTGGCCAGCGAGCTGTCGCAAGTGAAGCCCGAGTTGCAGCGGAAGGGTTGCGCGGTGCGCGTCACCGATCGCGATCACAACGAGGTCTATCGCACGCCGCTGGATCCCGTGCCGGCCTGGCAGCGCTAGCTAATCGTCCAGGTCAGGCGCTTCGAACCAGTTCGTCAGCGACAATCCGCCGTCGACCACGAAGGCCGCACCGGTGACGTAACCTGAAAGCTTGTTCGACAGCACGGTGAGTGCCACCGGCACGAGGTCGTTGGCCTCGCCGAGACGTCCGAGCGGAATGTGTTTCGCCAGCGAAGCATCCGCGACGAAACCGCCGGCCGCGATCGCGCCCGGCACCAGCGCGTTGACGCGAATACCGTGACGACCGAAAGTCTTCGCGAGCTCCTTCACCAGCATCGCGAGCCCCGCCTTCGCCGTCGAATAATGCGGCAGGTTGCGCGGCGTACCCGCATGCAGCGAGGTGAGAAACAGGAACGAGCCTGATCGCTTCGCTGCGATCAGCCGTTTTGCGATCTCGCGCGCCAGATGAAAGCCGGCATCGAGATTGACGGCATGCATCTCCTGCCAGGTCCGGCGGTCGACCGCGAGCGCGTGATCGGCCTCGCGCCGCGGCGGAGAGGCGCTGTGCACGAAATGCGTGACCTCGCCCAGTTCGGCATCGGCGGCGGCAAGCAATGCGTCACACCCATCCAGCCCGGCGAGATCGCCGACCCAGGGCCGCGCCAACTCGGGCGCCTTGCTCGCCGCGACGGCCGCTGCGACGCGCTCGGCACTCACATCGGCAAACAAGGTCCGCACGCCCTCACCGACCAGACCCAGCGCGATGGCGCGGCCGATACCGTTGCCGGCGCCGGTGACGAGTGCCCTGTCGCGCGCGGGATCGAATGGCATGCTGAACAGGCTCATATCCCCTCCGGACCAGGCTCAATTTGGCGCGCCCGACGAAGGCGCGACAATCCGCCCCGGCAACCATTGCAGAGCGGCCCGCCGGGCGCTAGCCTCCCAAAAAAACGTGGAGGACCCAAGGATGCGCTACCCCTTGCTGATGGCAGGCCTTTTGCTGATCGCAGCTCCCGCCCAGGCGGCTGACGACCACACGCGCTCGACCTATGTGACGATGGTCTTGCAGGCCTTTGCCGCCAAGGTCGAATGCCCTGGTACAGACGTCGCCTACCAGGATCTGGTGCAGAGGGCGCAGCAGATGCAGCTTCCCGACGGCACCACCGAGCAGGTGCGCAAGGCCATTGCCTGGATGCACACCGGCGGCAAGATGGGCGAGAAGCAGGCCGACGACATCATGGCAGAGGTCGCGGTCGCGACCCAGATGACCGATCTCGACCAGCGCCGGCTCGGCATGAGCAATTGGTGCGAAAAGCAGAAGACCAGCCTCGCCGGCCTGATCCGCAGCAAGGGCGGCTAGCGGGTTTTCCAGACATTAAGGCTGCCGCGCCGGAACCCGCGCGGCGGCAAATAATCGTCACAATCATCGCCAGCATGCGGCCTCTTTGAAAGGAGAACCCCATGCGGAATGCCTATCTTGTTTTCGCCGGTGCTCTCGCGATCGGTGCTGCGCTGACCGCTCCGGCCGTGGCGAGGAACAACGACGCCCAGAGGAGCGACGACAAATCCACCTCGTCGCCATCCTGCAGCGCCTATCAGCAAGGCCCGGACGGCTCGTGGGAGCAGCTCCCCTGCAAGGAGACTGGCGAGCGTGCACAGCCACAAACGCAGCACCGGGCCGCCACCCAGGGAACCGATCACGAGGAGCGCTAAGTTGTCTGCCAGCGCACCCTAGCTATGGGCGGGCCCGCGCATGATCTTCATGGCGTCGGCGATGTGGCGCCACTCCTTGGCCTCATCAGCCTCGCCGCGGCCCTCGCAGAGCTGAGCCTGCTCGGCGGCCCTCGCAATTGCAGCGAAACCATGCTGTTCCAGCATCTGCCGGGCGACGGTATGAACCTGGACCTCGGACATCATGGGCGCTCTCCGGTTTGACGCTCCCGCGCGGCATCGCCCGCGCGGGGTGTCTCACAACGATTGAGCCCCGGATATCGTTCCGTGGCGTAGACGGCAACATGCAAAGGCGGCCCGCCATGCCCAACGGACCGCCTTCTCACCCACCCCGAAACTGAAATCGTCGGCCGCGTCTCCTACGCCACCGCCGCCTTCTTGCGCTCGAAGTCGTTTGGCACCTCGATGTCGACCTCCAGGGTCGAGACTTCGTCGCCCCGTTCCAGCCGAACGATGACCTTGGTCGGGTCCAGCGTGACGTGCTTGGAGACGACCGCGAGAATTTCCTCACGCAGCACCCCGAGCAGATCGGGTTGACCGCGCATTCCGCGTTCATGGGCCAGCAGGATCTGCAACCGTTCGCGCGCGACCGGTGCAGTGGCCTTGTTGCCGCGGAGAAGCCGAAGCAGACCCATGCTCATGCAGCCCTCCGTCGCAGCAGACGATCCATGAAGCCCTTACGCTCGGTCGGCACCTGCATTGGCACGGTATCGCCGCACAGCCGCCGAGCGGCGTCGATATAGGCCCGGGCGGGTGCGCCTTCGGCGTTCGACAGCGTCACCGGCGTACCGACGTTGGAGGCCTTCAGCACGTCCTGGCTCTCCGGGATGATCCCGAGCAAGGGCGTTGCGAGGATTTCGAGGATGTCGTCGATGGTCAGCATCTCGCCGCGAGCGGCGCGCGCGGGATCGTAGCGGGTGATGAGAATGTGCTTTTCAACCCGTTCGCCCTTCTCGGCCCGCACGGTCTTGGAATCCAGCATGCCGATGATGCGGTCGGAATCGCGCACCGAGGAGACTTCCGGATTGGTGACGATCACGGCCTCGTCCGCAAAGCGCATCGCCATCGAGGCGCCGCGCTCGATACCGGCCGGGCTGTCGCAGATCACCCAGTCGAAGCGGCTGCGCAGGTCGGCGATGACCTTGCCGACGCCCTCTTCCGTCAGTGCGTCCTTGTCGCGGGTTTGCGAGGCCGGCAGCAGCCACAAATTCTCCAGACGCTTGTCCTTGATCAGCGCCTGCGGGAGCTTTGCCACGCCCTGCACCACGTTGATGAGGTCGAACACCACGCGGCGTTCGGCGCCCATCACGAGGTCGAGATTGCGCAGGCCGACGTCGAAATCGACGACGACGACCTTGTCGCCGCGTTGCGCCAGCGCCGCTCCCAGTGCGGCGGTTGTCGTGGTCTTGCCGACCCCGCCCTTGCCTGATGTCACGACCAGTACCTTGGCCATCTCAAATATCTCCTTCTGGTCAGTTCAGCGCGGTAATTCGCATGGTGTTGCCCTGCAGCCAGGCCTGGGCCGGCCGGCCGCGAAGAGCGGAATCGATGTCGTCGGCAGTCTGATAAAACCCATCGATTGCAAGCAGTTCGGCTTCGATCTTCTGGCAATAGATGCGCGCGCTCGTGTGACCGTTCACACCGGCCATGGCGCGGCCGCGGAGCGCGCCGTAGATGTGGATGGAGCCGCCGGCCACGACCTCGGCGCCGGAGCCGACCGAGCCCAGAATGGTGACGTCGCCGTCGGGGAAGATCACGGTCTGCCCGGAGCGCACGGGGCTCTCGAGCAGCAGCGAGGTCGGCTTGCTCTCGGCCTTCGCCTCGGATTTCTTGGGGGCACTCTGCTCGACCACGCAGCTCCGCCCGCCCGAGAGCAGCGGCGGCATGGATGGCGTCAACCGGCCCTCCTCCACGCCCTCGATGCCGAGCACGCGAATGTTGCGGTCCTGCAGGCTGGTGAGCAGATGGCCGATGCCAGACTGGCTGAGATCGACCGAGGACAGGTCGACCACCACGGGCCGGCCGGCAAAGAAGCCCGGCGAGCGGGCGATGGTGGCGTCGATCTCCAGCAGCCAGTCCTGGATCGGGACCGTCGGCACGAACACGAAAGCCACATAGGAGCGACCGCGCAGGCGCACCATCTGGCGTTGAGGTTTTGCTAGGGCCTCCATGGCGGCCGACTCGTTCCCTGTTATTGAATGGTTAACGATGGCGCCGATATGGTTAATGGCCGGTTAATTTCTCCGTGGGGCTACGTGGATGGGCCGCCTCTAGTCTTCTCTCGCCCTGTCATCCTGAGGCGCGAGACGTCCGGCGCCAAGCGCCGGATGGGGACCTCGGAGGACGTACGGCCCAGTTGCCGCCGGGCCGTCGCCCTTCGAGGGCCGCTGAAGAAGCGGCCACCTCAAGCTGACGGGAATGGATAAGTGTTCGCTGTATCCAAATCGTCATTGCGAGCGCAGCGAAGCAATCCAGGCTGCCTCCGCGGAGAGACTCTGGATTGCTTCGCTGCGCTCGGAATGAGGAAGCGGTGGCGTTGCGCCCCCTACTTCTTCACCTTGCTCGCATCCATCTTGATGGCGGGATCCAGCATGTTTGTCGTGAACGCCGTCGTCACGTCGAACGGCTTCTCCATGCCTAGATAGGTCTGGACCAGCTCATAGTCCTTCTTCATTCGCTCGCCGTCGATCCAGCCCAGCGCCTTTGTCGTCGTGAACTCGTCCGTCATCAAGACCTTGATGCGCTCCCACTGGCGCTCCTGGTTCTCCTTGTCGAGGCCGGAGACCTGGTCGAGCAACGCTTTCAGGCAGGGCGTGACGTCGGCGACGCAGGCCGCAAAGGCCTTCTGCGTCACGCGCACGAACGCCTCGACCAGCTTCGGGTTCTTCTGCAAATAGGCGCCGTTGACGATCAACGAATTGCCGTAAGGATTGAGGCCGATGTCCTTCCAATTGATGTAGCCGAGATCTTGCCCGAACTCGATCACCTTCAGATCATGCTCGTTGTAGAAGTCGCTGATGATGTCGACGGTGTGGCTCTTCAGCGCGGCGATCTTCGCGGTCGGCCCGATGTTGACGAAGCTGACGGAGTCAGGCGCAAGCCCTGCAGCCTTGGCAAAGGCTGGCCACATCACGCGCGAGGCGTCGCCCGGCGGATTGCCTATCTTGTGGCCGGCAAAATCCTTCACGCCGTTCACGCCGTAGCTCTTCAGCCAGTAGAACGTCTGCCCGGTGTTGGCGTAGACGCTCATCACAGCCACCGCGTCGGCGCCCTTGCCCCTCGCCACCAGCATGGTGGCGAGATCGGAGACGCCGAATGGCGAGCCGCCCGAGCCCACTTTGGCCGCGGAGACGCCGGAGCCCTTGCCGGTCTCGATGGTGAGGTCGATGCCGGCCTTCTCGTACCAGCCCTGCGCCTTGGCATAATAATAGGGAGAGTGGTCGGCCGTCGGCGTCCAGTTCAGGATCAGGTTGACCGCCTCGCCCGCGCTCGCCGGCGGTGCCGATACACCGAGCATCAGGGCCACGAAAGCCGCCTGCAAATGCTTCATCGCATCTCTCCTCGATCCCGCGACCCGGCTTGTCGCTCTCCCCATCTGAGGCTACCAATGCAACAAGCCCGCCCTCAACTTGTCAACTGTTTGGTTGGAAATGTCGGCAAAACGATCAGGCGACACCGCGCCGCAGCGGCGCGACCCCGTCGCTACTCGCAAGAAACTGCTCACTGCGGCGCGCCTGGAATTTGCCCGGCACGGTTTTGCCGGCGCCCGCGTAGACGAGATCGCCGAGCGCGCCGGCGTCAACAAGCAGTTGGTCTACCACTATTTCGGCGACAAGGACGCGCTCTACCTCGCCGTGCTCGAATGGGTCTACGAGGACATCCGCGAGCAGGAGCGCAGGCTCAATCTCGAGGGCCTGCCGCCCGACAAGGCAATACGCCGGCTGATCGAGGCCTCGTTCGATCATCTGGCGGCGAACCCTGATTTTATCGTGCTTTTGAACGACGAGAACCGTGGCGGTGCCCGCCACGTCCGCGGCTCGACGCGGCTGGAGGCCATGCATTCGCCGCTGGTCAAGAGCGTCTCCCACATCCTTCACGAGGGCGTGCGCTCGGGCCTGTTCCGCAACGGGATCGACCCTGTCCAGCTCTACATCTCCATCGCGGGCCTCAGTTATTTCTTCTTCTCCAACACGCCGACGCTGTCGGCAATCTTCGGCAAGGACCTGTCGAGCCGCACCGCGCGTCGCGCCCGCCGCCGCCATGTCGTCGATCTGGTGCTGCAGTCGCTCCGGCCGTAATCAACCAACTGGTTGAAACTTGGCGCAAGGCCGGTTAGGCTCGCCGACGTGGCAGGGTAGCCGCGGCAATTAGGAGCAACAGGTGGCAGCTCGCGGAGCAAATCCGGCGCGCAGCTTTGCGATCGTCCTGATCGTGCACCTCGCCGTGCTCGTGCTTTGGCAGGTCGCGGTTGACGCCTTCCACGTGCCGAAATTCATCCTGCCCTCGCCGCTCGCGACGGTGCAGACGCTGGGCACCGCAAGCTATGCCTGGGGCGCCAATACGCTGGTGACCGGAATCGAGATCCTCGGGGGCTTCGCGCTCGGCGCTTTCGTCGGCGTCGCGCTCGCGGTGATCTTCAGCTGGGCCCCCCTCGTCAGCCTCGTCCTGCTGCCGCTGTTCGTGACCTTGAACATGATTCCGAAGGTCGCGCTCGGCCCGCTCTTCATCGTCTGGTTCTCCTACGGCATCCTGCCGAACATCCTGATCGCCTTCAGCATCTGCTTTTTTCCGATCCTGCTCACCACCGCGCGGGGGCTGCGCGAGGTCGAGCCCGATCTGCTCGATCTCGTCAAATCGTTGCGCGGCTCGCGCTGGACCCTGTTCCGCAAGATCCAGCTGCCGGGGTCGCTGCCCTACATCTTCTCCGGCATGAAGGTCGGCGCCATCCTCGCGGTCGCGGGCGCCATCGTCGGCGAGTTCATCGCCTCGGAACGCGGGCTCGGCTACCTCATGATCCAGGTGCAATCCTCGCTCGACACGCCCGCGATGGTGATGGCCGTCGTGCTGCTGACCCTGCTGGGCGTCGCCCTCTACGGCCTGGTGCTCGCCCTCGAACGCATGTTCGTCGTGGGCGACGCCAGGCAAACCTGACCAAGGATCAATCGATGCTCCTCACCCGCCAGACGCTGCCGAAAACCATCCCCGACATCGCCGCCCTCGACGATCTCCTCTGCCGGCCGACGCAGGAGCTGATCGACGGTCTGAACAAGGTCGAGGGCGACATCATGATCCTCGGCGTCGCCGGCAAGATGGGCCCGACGCTGGCAGGTCTTGCGAAAGCGGCCGCGCCCCAACGACGCGTCATCGGGGTCGCCCGCTTCACTGACGCAAGCGTCAAGCACTGGCTGCAAGCGCGTGGCATCGAGACCATCAATTGCGACCTGCTGGATGAGGCCGCGATCAACACGCTGCCGAAAGCGCCGAACATCGTCTTCATGGCCGGCCGCAAGTTCGGCGCCGAGGGCGATCTGTCGCTGACCTGGGCGATGAACGCGCATGTGCCGGCGCTGGTCGCCCAGGCCTTCCCATCGTCGCGGATCGTCGCGTTCTCGACCGGCTGCGTCTACCCTTTCGTCCCGGTCAACGGCACAGGCTCGCCCGAGGAGATGGCGCCGAACCCGCCCGGCGAATACGCCCAGTCCTGCGTGGGGCGCGAGCGCATGTTCGAGTATTTCTCGCACAAGTTCGGAACGCCGGGCCGGCTGTTCCGGCTCAACTACGCCATCGACATGCGCTACGGCGTGCTGCACGACATCGCGACAAAGGTGCTCGCAGGCACGCCGATCGACGTCAGCCTCGGCCATGTCAATTTCATCTGGCAGGGCGACGCGTCCGCGCAGGCACTGCGGTGTCTGGCGCACTGCACGGCGCCAACTTCGCCGATCAATGTCAGCGGCCACGAGATTTTGGCCGTTCGCGATCTCGCACAAAAGTTCGGCGACCGCTTCGGCCGCGCGCCGGTACTGACGGGCAAGGAAGAGCCGACGGCGTGGCTGACGGATACCTCGCAGGCCGTGAAGCTATTCGGTCTGCCCGTGGTGGACACCGAGCAGCTGATCGCCTGGACCGCCGACTGGGTCTCCCGCGCCATGCCGAGCCTCGGCAAGCCGACCAAATACGAGGTGCGCGATGGCCGCTACTGACCGACCTGCCGTCATCAAGCTCGGCCCCGAAGATGCGATGGCGGGGCTTGTGCTGTCGACGGAAGCACACTGGAACCAGACCGAAGAGGATTGGCGCATCTTCCTGCGCGACGGCATCGTCTTCGGCATACGCACCGGCGTGCTGTTGGTGGCAACCGCCGCGCTGCTGCCCTACTCCGGCAACAACGCCTGGATCAGCATGGTGCTGGTGACATCAAGCCACCGCCGGCGCGGCCTCGCGACGCGCCTCGTCGATGCCTGCCTGGAGACGGCACGCAAGAACGGCCTGACCAGCTGGCTCGACGCGACGCCTGACGGCGTCGCGGTCTATGGCCCGCTCGGATTCACGCCGACGCTGCAGTTGCGCCGGCTGAAGCTCGCGAAGTCCGCGCGGGCCGAAGCGCCACCATCGTCCTCCGCGAGCATCGATGCGCTTCGCGCGCGCGACCGGCGGGCCACCGGGCTCGATCGCACCGCTCTGCTCTCAGCTTTCGCTCAGCGCTCCGGCTCGCGCATCGTCTCCGCGAACGGAGCCATCGCGCTGGTTCGCGATGGCCGGACCGCCCGTCACGTCGGCCCGTTATTCGCCGACAATGCCGCGGCAGCGCTGACCCTGATCGATGCGATCGTACGCTCCGAGACCGGTCCTCTTCTGCTCGACGCGGTCGCCCCGCAGCAAGCCTTCCTCGAAGGATTGACCGCATCTGGCTGGACCATCGAGCGCCCGTTCCAGCGCATGCGGTTCGGCCCCGCCACTTCAGCGGGCGAGGAATTGCCATTCGCCGTCGCCGGCCCCGAATTCGGATAGGACACCATGCACCACAGCCAGATCGACAGCGACATCCGCAAGCTGATTGCCGAGGGCACCGTGCTGCCGGCGCATCCGCTCGCGCTCACCGCCGAGCGGCAGCTCGACAAGACGCATCAGCGTGCGCTCACGCGCTATTACCTCGATGCTGGCGCCGGCGGCCTTGCCGTCGGCGTCCACACCACGCAGTTCGCGATCCGCGACGTCGGTCTCTATCGTCCCGTGCTGGAGCTTGCTGCGGAGACCGCCGCGAACTGGACGAAGCGTCCGCTGGCGATGGTGGCGGGCCTTGCCGGTCCGACCAAGCAGGCCCTTGCTGAAGCGCGCACCGCGCGCGACATCGGCTATCACGCCGGCCTGCTCAGCCTCGCCGCGATGAAGAGTGCCTCCGAAGACGAGATCATCGCGCATTGTACGGCGATCGCCGCCGAGATCCCGCTGGTCGGCTTCTACCTGCAGCCCGCCGTCGGCGGCGTCCTCCTGTCGAGCGGCTTCTGGCAGCGCTTTGCCGCGATCGACAACGTGATCGCGATCAAGATCGCCCCGTTCAACCGCTATCGTACGCTCGATGTGCTGCGCGGCGTCGCAGCCGCCGGCGCGCTCGACCGGGTCGCGCTCTACACCGGCAACGACGATCACATCCTGCTCGACCTCATGCTGCCGTTTGACCTTCGCGACAAGGGCGTCACCACGCGCACCTATTTCAAAGGTGGCCTGCTCGGCCACTGGTCGGTCTGGACGGCGAGCGCCGTCAAGCAGTTCGAGCGCTGCAAGGCAGTGCGGCACAAGGACAGCGTGCCGGCCGATCTGCTCGCGCTCGATGCCCGCATCACCGATTGCAACAGCGCCTTCTTCGACGTCGCCAACAATTTCCATGGCTGCATCGCAGGCTGCCACGAAATCCTGCGGCGTCAGGGCTTGATGCAGGGCCTGTGGTGCCTCGATCCGAACGAAGGCCTCAGCCCCGGTCAGAAAGACGAGATCGATCGCGTCACGCGCGAGCACGCCGACCTCAGCGACGATGCCTTCGTCGCCGCCAATTTGAGCAAATGGCTTTCATGAGCTCAAGACCCTTCATCAGCCTGCAAGGCGTCCGAAAGGTCTATCGCAGTGGCGGCGCCGAATTTCTGGCGGTGTCCGACGTCACGATGGACGTGCAGGAAGGCGAGCTGGTCTCGCTGGTCGGCCCGTCCGGCTGCGGCAAGACCACGGTGATGAAGATCCTGGCCGGCCTGCACGGCGCCGACGGCGGCACGGTGACAATCGGCAATGATAAAAGTCCGTTCGATCCGAGCCGCGACATCGGCATGGTGTTCCAGCAGGCGCTGCTCTTGAAATGGCGCACCATCCTGGACAACGTGCTGCTGCCCGCCGAGATCGTCGGTCTGCCGATGAAGGCTGCACGCGAGCGGGCGCACGATCTGCTCAAGCTGGTCGGACTTGCCGGCTATGAGCAGAAATATCCGCGAGAGCTCTCCGGCGGCATGCAGCAGCGCACCGCCATCGCGCGCGCCTTCATCCACGACCCAAAACTGATCCTGATGGATGAGCCGTTCGGCGCGCTGGATGCGCTGACGCGGGAGCAGATGAATCTGGAGATGCTGCGGATCTGGCGCGAGAGCGGCAAGACCATCGTCTTCGTCACGCATTCGATCCAGGAGGCGGTGTTCCTGTCGTCGCACTGCGCGGTGCTGACCGCGGGACCCGCGAAGATGGCCGATTACTTCCCCATCGACCTGCCCTTCCCGCGCGACCTGCCGTTGAAGACGACGGACGCGTTTGGCGCATATGCGCGGCGGATTTACGCGAAGCTGGGGTTGGGCGCGGCCTGAGCCACGCGCTCAGACCACGTAGGCTGGGCAGAGCGCAAGCGGTACCCATCATTGCCGATGAAGCGGCAGAACGTGGGCACGGCGCAAGAGCGCCTTTGCCCACCCTACGCGAGCGAGGCTGCTGCAAAGACAGCCCCGCCCGTCTCGGGCTCAGCTCTTGTTGCGCATCTTGCTGAGCAGATAGTTGTCGTAAAAATTCTCCGCGATCTGCGTGTAGAACAGCAGCTCTTTCATGTACGTGTCGTGGCTGTCCTTGGTGCGCTTGAACAGGCCGCTCTTGGCGGCGAGTTCGTTCAGGTGTTCCTGGGTCGCGTTGTAGCAGGCCTCCATCACGGGTTGCGGGAATGCCTTCAGCTCCGCGCCGCCTGCAATCAGCCGCTTCAACGCCGCCGGATTCACGCTGTCGTATTTCTCGAGCATCCAAGCCCCGGCGGCCGAGGCCGCCTGGTTGACGATCGCCTGGTACTGCTTCGGCAAGCTGGCCCACTTCTCGTCGTTGACGATCATGTGCAGCATGGCGCCGCCTTCCCACCAGCCGGGGAAGTAGTAGTACTTGGCGACTTTGTGGAAGCCGAGCTTCTCGTCGTCATAGGGGCCGACGAACTCGACCGCGTCGATCGTGCCCTTCTCCAGCGCCGGATAGATGTCGCCACCCGCGATCTGCTGCGGGACGACGCCGAGCCGCGCCAGCACATGACCGCCCATGCCGGCGATGCGGAATTTGAGGCCCTTGAGATCGTCGACCGTCTTGATCTCCTTGCGGAACCAGCCGCCCATCTGGGTACCGGAATTGCCGCAGAGAATGGCGTGCGCCTTGAACGGCTTCAGCGCCTCGTTGGCGAGGTCGGCGCCACCACCGAAGTACCACCAGGACTCCTGGTGACGATGGTTCATGCCGAACGGAGCACCCGTGGCGTAGGCCAGTGCCGGCTCCTTGCCGATGTAGAAATAGAGCGGCGTCTGCGCCATCTCGACGGTCGCAACGCTTACGGCATCCAGTGCCTGGAGACCGGGGACGATCTCGCCCGCCGCGAAGGTCTGGATCTGGAATTTGTTATCGGTGGCTTCGGCAACATATTTCGCAAAGGTCTGCGCCGTGCCGTAGATGGTGTCGAGCGACTTCGGGAAGCTCGAGGTCAGGCGCCATTTGATCTCGGGCGCGCTCTGCGCGATCGCGGGGGCGGCAACCAGCGTCGTCGCGCCGGCGATCGCGCCGCCCCTGAGGAATGTACGGCGTTTCATGATGGGCTCCCTTTCTTGGCGTCAGACTTGAAACGAGTGGCGTCAGCCACGGTCTTCGCGGACCGTTTGCCCGTTCCTGTCATGCAGTTCAAGCCATGATAAAGGAGGGTCCGGCCGCCGAGCCAGCCAGCCGCGAGGTTGCGGTGACGAGGTGTGGGCCTCGCCCCGACACGCGCTACGACTTCGTCGCGGCCCCAGGGATTGCCGGTTGATGCGAGCAGCAGGAGAACGCCTGCTTCAGAGCAGCTTCGCGCTCACGAACAGCGCCCGCACCGCATTCGTCGCCTGGACGGCGAGCATGGCGTTGCCGGCGGCACCCTCAAGCGCTTGGACCGCCTCCTCATGCAGCGAGCGGAATTCCATCCACTCGACCGATTTGAAGTTGGTGAGGAATTGATAGGCCTGGCCGACGGTCGCGATCGCCAGCGTGTCACCGTTCAGCTTGATCTTGAACGTCGTGCGCAGCGGGGTCTCGGAGCTTGCTGGATCACTCATGGGCTGCTTCTGGACGACAACGGCTTAACGAAGGGAAAACGGCAGCCCCGCCGCAGCAGGCAAACGTCACGTCGCGTTTCAGGAATCGGTGTTATTGGCGGTGCGCTGCGAGGCAGTCGCCGCTTCGCCCAGGCTTCGCACCACGACCAGGCGGTTGAATTCGCCATTGTCGTAGGCCTTGAGGAAGCGGTCATAGTCCTTGATCGAGACACAACCGTTGGAATCGCCGCGCGGACCGAGCATGTAGGTGTGCGTGAGCAGGCCGACGCGGCCGAGCGCGCTGGTGCCGTCGGTCGGCGTCATGCGCAAGGCGCGAACACCGTGGAACAGTTTTTCGCGCGGCTTGAGGTCGTAGGTCGCAGGCGGGGTCGCACCGACCATGCGCTGGTCGACATGATCAGGATCGTCCATCAGCGCGCCCATGCCCGAATGAGCCTCGATCGCGACGCCGCTCGGTAAGTAAAGCGCCTTGGCCTTGATATCATAGACCGCCGTCTTCGAATCGTAACCGAGCGCGGCGAGATCCGGCGCCCTGCCGAGCAGGCCGTCGCCGGGCGTCAGCGAAGCCAGCCTGATCTTGTCGGTGAACTTTTCGAAGAAGTTGCGATTGTCGACCCTGGGATTGGTGTCGGCATAGGCCTGGCTCGAGGCGATCTGCGCGGAGAAGTCGGCCTGGACCGGCCGCGAGCGCGGCATCGGGACGGCATCGGCGCGCTGCGTCGGCTTGGCCTCTTCGGCGGCGGGCTTGTTGTTGTCATCTTCGGTCAGGATCGAGCGCCAGTCGTCGCCCTGGAGTTTTTGGGCGAGCATCGCCTTGGCATCGCGAAGCTTGAGCTGGACCGCATTCAGCGCGGACCGCTCCATCGTCCGCAAGCCAAGATCGCGAGCGGACGGATTACCCGACAGCGAGGCGAAACGGTCCTCGAACGAGGGAGCATTGGCCGGCGGCAGCGCGGCTGACACGAGCGGGGTCGAGTCGCCGATATCAGCGACCCATGCGGCGGCGCCCAGCGCCAGCGCGATGGCGGCCATCGACAGCAATATCGTCTCGGCTCGCCCAATACGGCGGCGCGACAATAGCCTCTCGGCGCTTGCGCGGTCGGAAACCATCAGATCCCCAAATCGACCCCCGGGGGACCCAACCCCCACCCGGAGACTCTATACCAGCTACCACATTGGGAGCCAAAAGTTAGGCATAATCGCGGCCGGCAAGCCCGCCTGAGGTATCCAATGACCGATCCTTTCGATCTAAAGCGCTTCGTCAGGGCCCAGGAGCCGGTTTTTCGCGCCGTTTTGGGGGAGCTCGCCCAAGGACGGAAGCAGACTCACTGGATGTGGTTCGTCTTCCCGCAGATCGCCGGCCTCGGCTTCAGCGCCATGTCCCAGCGCTACGCCATCGGCTCGCGGGCAGAGGCCAAGGCCTATCTGGCCCACCCCATTCTCGGTCCACGCCTGATCGAATGCACCCGCCTCGTGCTTGCCGTCCAGGGGCGGAGCATCAATGCGATCCTCGGCGCGCCCGACGACGCCAAATTCCGCTCGTCGATGACGCTGTTCGGCGCGGTCTCCGATGAGCCTGTTTTCGACGAGGCGCTTGCTCGCTATTTCGCAGGCGAGCCCGATGGCGCGACGCTGGAGATTCTCGCCTCGCTCGATCAACAGGCCGGGTGACCGCGACAGCGGCGGCCGGCAGCGTAAACCCGGGATTAATACGCCACCTCTATTTTTGGAGAATATCTTTCTCCCAGCGTCAATGCCGGACAAATCATGAAAATCGGTACGCTCCTGACCACCGCCATCGTCTCGCTCTCGACTGTCGGCGGCGGTCTCGCCGTCTACGTCGCCGTGACGAAATACCAGACGATCGAGCGTGTCACCGAGGCACAGGGCCGGCTCGCGATCGTTCGCGCCGTCAGCGACATCCCGCGCTATCTCAATCCCGAGCGCGGCTTCTCCACCAACATCCTGTACGGGCCGGCGACGATCGATCCGGCGCAGCTCGCCGAACAAGGCAGACTGCGCCAGCAGACCGACGGCGCGCGCGAGAAGATGAATGCGGTGCGCAAGGAGCTGCCCGGCTCGTTCGATGATGGCGCGACCATCGGCAGCAACATCGACGGAATCAATTCGAAATTCAGCGCGCTGCGCGAGGCCATCGACAAGGCGATGGCCGGGCCGGCAGAGGCGCGCAAGGACGCGGCCAAGAAGATCGTCGCCGACAACGCCGTGCTCAACGCCGGCGTCACCGCGCTGCTCAACGAGCAGGTCCGCCGCATGGCGATTCTCAATGGCGATGCCTATCGCCAAGCAAGCTATGCCAACATCGCGATGACGCTGCGCGACGTCGGCGGATTCAACTCCAGCCTGCACAAGAATCTCGTCGGCGGCAAGAAACCGGCAACGGACGCCGAGAAGGCCGACATCAGCCGCTCCCAGGGCCGCAACGACCAGCTCGTCATGTCGCTGCAGGAACTGCGCGGCAATCCGACGACACCGGCGAACGTCGCCGCCGCGCTGGAGAAGTTCAACGCAATCTATGTCGAGGAGTTCGGCCGCGAGCTCAAGATGGTCAAGGACGGTGCCGTCAGCGGCAAGTACGAACACGACATGGAGACTTATTACGCCGCCACGCAGCGCGGCCTCGGCACCATCATCGACGTCCGCGATGCTTTCTACGACAATGCCGAGCAGATTCTCGCCAGCGCCTCCAGCGCCGCACGCACCAGCTTCACGATCGCGCTCGTCGGCCTCCTCGCCGTGCTGGTCGCCAGCGTCGGCCTCATCGTGATGGTCCGCCGCCGCGTCTGCGCCCCGATCGTCAACCTGACGACCCGGATGTCGCGACTCGCCGAGGGCAACGTTGCCGAGGACATCCCCGGCGCCGAACGCTCCGACGAGATCGGGGCGATGGCCGCAGCCGTCCAGGTGTTCAAGGACAACATGATCCGGGCCGACCGGCTCGCGGCCGAGAAGCAGGCCGAGAACGACGGCAAGATGCGGCGCGCCCAGGCGCTCGACGAACTGACCCGTTCCTTCGAAGCCAAGATCACGAAGCTTGTCGGCGGGCTCTCGCAGGCGTCCGCTACCATGGAGAGCACGGCCCAGTCGATGACCTCGACGGCGGCGCAGACCAACAGCCAGGCCGCGGTCGTCGCGGCCGCCTCCGAGCAGACCTCGACCAACGTTCAGACCGTGGCCAGCGCCACGGAAGAGCTGACCTCCTCGATCGCCGAGATCGGCCGCCAGGTCGCACAATCGACCGAGATCGCGGCCCGCGCCGTCGACAACGCCCGCCGCACCGGCGACACCGCGCGCGCGCTGGCCGAGGGTGCCCAGAAGATCGGCGACGTCGTCACGCTGATCCAGAGCATTGCCGAGCAGACCAACCTCCTCGCGCTCAACGCGACCATCGAGGCCGCCCGCGCCGGCGATGCCGGTCGCGGCTTTGCCGTGGTCGCGTCAGAGGTGAAATCGCTGGCCGGCCAGACCGCCAAGGCCACGACGGAAATCTCCGAGCAGATCACCGCAATCCAGACCGCGAGCGACGAGACCGTGGCCGCGATCCGCAACGTCGCCGACGTCATCGGCGAGATCGACCAGATCGGCACCGCGATTGCGGCCGCGATCGAAGAACAGGGCTCGGCGACCAAGGAGATCGCCCGCAGCGTCCAGGAAGCCGCCCGCGGCACCCAGGAGGTCAACACCAACATATCCGGCGTGCAGCGCGCCGCCGACGACACCGGTGCGGCCGCGAGAGAGGTTCTCGGCGCCGCCGAGCAGCTCTCGACCCAGTCGCGCGACCTCGCCGGCCAGTTCGACCGCTTCCTCGGTGAAGTCAGGGCTGCTTAGGCAGAGGCATCGTAGCCCGGATGGAGCGACAACGAAATCCGGGATCTCGCACCTCATCGGCACCGCCCCGGATTGCGCTTCGCTGCATTCGGACTGCGGACCATATTCGCGGAGAATGAGATCAGTACGGCGGCACCTTGCGCGCCCGTTGCGCCTTGGCCGCCTCGATCCACCACGAGAGATCGTCCGCAAAGCGCGGGAACGAGCGTTCCAGCGCCTTGCCGCCCTCGCCGATCGGCTCGGCTTCGACCGACAGCGTCTGCGCGATCGGTCCGACGCCGATGGTGCTCGAGATCACCACCATGCCCATTTCCGACAGGGTGCCGTGCCAGGCGGTTGAAGCCCGCGCGCCCGACAGACGTCCGGCGGAATAGCTCACGATCGCGGCCGGCCGCCAGAACCATTCCTCCAGGAAATGGTCGGTGAGGTTCTTCAGCCCGGGCTGAATGCCCCAATTATATTCGCCCGTGACGAAGACAAAACCATCGGCGCCGCGGATCTGGCCTGCCAGCTTCTCCAGCCCCTCGGGCGCCGTACCCTTGGGATATTCCTTGTACATGCGGTCGAGCATCGGCAGGCCGATGGCCTTGGCGTCGATCAACTCGACCTCCTCGCCGCGACTACGCAGACGATCAATGACGAAATTCGCAAGGCGGATGCCCATGCGGTCGGAACGGTAGGAACCGTAGAGAACGAGGATGCGATTGCTCATGGCCAGCACACTAGCACGAAACCGAAGCGCCGCCCCAATCGCTTTGTCGCGCTATCGCCGCCGACCGCGCTCCAGCGTCTCCGACGGCGTCTCGCCGAACTGGTCGCGATAGCTGCGGGAGAAATCGCTGAGATGCCAGAAACCGAAGGCGAGCGCGACGGCCTTCACGCTGTCGGCGCCGGCGAGCAGCCGCTGGCGCACCAGCCAGAGCCGCCGCAGGCGCAAATAGCGGTGCAGGCTCATGCCGCGATAGCGGAGAACGACATCGTGCATGGTCCGGACGGACAGGCCGAGCTTGCGCGCAATCTCCTCGCTGTAGATGGGCTGGCCGAGATCCTCGGACAGCAGCGCGCGGATGTCCTGGAAGAGCTTGAACTGCCGCTCGTCGTTCGGCCGCAGCGTCCAGCGCGCGGGCATGACATTGGCGAAGACGACATCGACCGCACCGAGCAGCGATTCCTTCATCGCCGCCCCCTTCAGCGGCACCTCCGCGGAATCGATCGGCTCGGACGCGGCCGCCATCACCTCCCTCACCACCGCTCGCAGCCATTGCAGCGCAGGCGGACTGGTCTCGAATATCTTGAAGCTGGAATTCGTCTCGGGCCAGCCGCGATCCTTCACCTCCGGCCGGAATACGACCGAAGCAATCTGCCGCTCCACCTCCTGGATGGTGTTGTAGGCCGCCCCGCTGCTGCCGACAACGATGGCCGCGCGGTCCCGCCGCGTGCCGTTGAAGCGGATCGGCACGTCGAGGTCGTCCATCGCAAAGCCGACGGCGGTGCAATCCGCGCCCAGCTGCGCATCGACCACGCGCGGAAATGCCCGCGTCATGTTCACGTCGCAGCCGGGTAATTGCAGAATGATCTGCTCGGTCGCAATCCCCCGTCCAAGCGGCGTGAAATCGAAATTCAGGCCGCGGATCGCGTAGCGAAACTCATCGACGTCTGCAAAACGAAATATCTTTGGCGCCAACCCAGGCGCATCATCAATGCTGGTCATGACAAGTTGAAAAGCCGCGTCGCAACGCGACGCGCCGACACGATACCGGTCTGATTTCTGTCCCTTCGGGTGCCCGTTAGACCGAAAGAATCATACTAGCCCCACGCAACCAATTGGCGAGTATTTCGTCCGAAGGACAAGCCAAGGGTTCGTGTCCTGCCAAATTTCGATATCGTTTCCGGCAGCGCCAGCGGTGCGCCGATACCCGGAAGCGTGACGCCTAAAATCCAAATTAACGCCTACGAGGCGCAATGACGACCGTTGGATCGTTGCAATTTATTTCAGTTCAGGCTCCTGCCATGATGGCAAATTCGCCTGCCGACAGCCTTGTCGAATTGGAAGACGCGGTCGCTGCGTGCCCCCCGGAGCGCTGCGCACGCATTCTCGAAGGCGTCGTCAACCTGCTCAGTGCCAACCGCGACCGGCCTCAGCATTTGCTGGCCGGCGTGGCCGACCGCGTCTTGCTGCGCCTGACCGAACGGGTAACAGCCGGCGCGCTGATCCAGCTCAGCACGGCGCTTGCCGCGCTTGCGGTCGCTCCGCCCGAGACATTGCGCCGTCTTGCGATGCATGACGACCCGGACGTGGCGTGTCCTGTCCTGCACAAATCGCAGGCACTCCCTACGGCCGATCTCGTGTCGGTGGCGGCCTCGTGCGGCGAGCGGCATCAACGCGCGATCGCAGCGCGCGAGTGCATCGAGCCCGAAGTGACCGAGACGCTGATCAAGCGCGGCGAGCGGATCTGCCTTGCGCTGATCAAGAACCCCGGGACAAAATTCTCCGAGACGGCTTATGCCACCCTGATCGCCACGGCCGACCAGGACGGCGAGATCGCGAAGGCGCTGGCGCTCCGGCCCGACACACCCGACCTGGTCGTCCGCAAGTTGCTCTCCACTTCCTCCTGCACGGCCGCGCCGGCCAAACCCGACGCAGCCTCCGTTTCGCCCGCGCAGGACGCACTACCGGCTCTGCGGAACCGGCCCTCCTCGACCGATTATGCCAAGGCAAGACCCGAGATCGTCGCGCTCAACCGAATTGGCAAGCTCGGCGATTCCACCGTGAACCGCTTCGCGATCCGCGGCGAGACCGCCAATCTGTTCACCGCTCTGTCGGTGCTGTCAGGGGCTCCGGTCGAGATCATCGAGCAAGTCATGAGCGACGACGATTGCGAAGGCCTGGTGATGGCCTGCCGGGCGTCACGCCTGAACTGGGCGACGACGCTTGCGATCCTGAGCAACCGCAGCAGCGCACGGCTCTCCTTCGCCCAACGCGAACGCGCGCAGCTGATGTTCGAAACGCTCCTCCTGTCGACCAGCCAATGGACGGTGCGCTGGGGGGAAATCGCGGCCAGCGCCGGCACGCGCGATCGCACCGCAGCAATGGGGACCAGCCGATGAAGCTCGACAGCCGCAAGGACTCTCGTGTCAGAATGGATCACCGGCAACCCGTGAATTTGATGGGAGCGGACGGCACCTGGCGGCGCAGCTGCGTTCTGATCGACGTGTCGAACACCGGCGCCAAGATCGAGGTGGAAGGCACACTCGACGTGCTGCAGGCCAAGGAATTCTTTATGGTGCTGTCATCGACCGGACTGGCTTATCGGCGCTGCGAGCTGGTCTGGATCGACGGCACCACGGCCGGCGTGCACTTCGTCAACGCGGACAGCAAAAAGAAAACGGCTAGCGCAGTCGCAGCGAAGAGCAAGTAAGCACCTCGGCCCCAGGCATCATCCCACCCGCTGCAATTGCGCGATGGTGGTGCGCTCGCGCCTAGTGCGTCGCGCGGTACTTGATGCGGTGCGGGATCGAGCGACAGCTCAACCCCTCGGCAAGCAGCTTCATGTCCTCGCGCTTGCCGCTGCGGATCAATCTGCCGAACTCTTCAGGAGTAAAAGGAAGGGTGGGATCGTCATCGATCGGGCGCCGCATCCGCGGGCCGAAGAACCATCGAACCAGGCTAGCCAGCCGCCGCATGTCAATTCCCTCGCGCCAGCAACAAACCTTCGAGTCCGCATATTGTTCCTCCTGCGCGGTGAAGATTGCAAGGGGTCGTAAGGAGTCCGCACGAAAAATTTCGCGATGGAATAATCTCCTCTCCCTCCTTCAGTCACTCGGCGAAGCCGACATAGCGGACGAACTCCTCGTTACCTTCGCGGTCCGAGCGCACGGCGTTCGCGGCAAAATTGTCGTCGGGATAGCCCATCGCAACGCAGGTCATGATGACCTCGTCCTCGGGAATTCCCGCCACCTCGCGCACGATGTCGCTCCGCATGATACCCTGCCCGTTGATGACAGAGCCGAGCCCGCGGTCCCAGGCCGCCAGCACGATGCCGTAGCAGAGTGCGCCGAGATCGAAATGGCAGACCGCGCCGGGATCGAGCACGCGGTCATAGGTCAGCACCAGCGAGACCGGCGCGTCGAACTGGCGAAAGCCGCGCAGCACCCAGTCCTGCCGCATCGGCTTGTCGTCGCGCGCGATCCCCATCGCGCCGAACAGCTTCTTGGCGATGTCGACCTGACGGGTGCGATGCACGCCCTGGTATTCGCCGTGGCTGACGATGTCGCGTTTGACCTTGGCGCCGCCCGCCATCTCCTCCATGTTGCGGCGGCGAACCTCTTCGAGCGGTGCGCCGGTCAGCACGTGCACATGCCAGGGCTGGGTGTTCATCGACGACGGCGCGCGCTTGGCGCTCTCGATGATCGCCTCGATCACCGCGCGCGGCACCTTCTCGGTCTTGAAACCGCGCACGCTGCGGCGCGACTGGACCAGCGTTTCGAATTCCACCTCAAGGCCTCCCTGCCCGTTCATTCGCCGGCACTGCAACTGTAGCGCTCGGCCGGTTGCCGATGCGGCGCGCCAAATCTATGCTAACGGCCAACCAAGACCAAGAACCCCGTGAGGACCCGCCGATGCCCGCGCCGCTCGATCCCGTCGTCGCCCAGATCATTCCGCTGCTGCCGCTGCGCGATCCCGCAACGATGACGCCACAGAGCGCCCGCGATTCCTTGCGCGCACTGGCTGCCGCGCGCGCCGCGGTGCCGCCGCCGCCGGTCGATGCCGTGCTCGACATCAAGGTGAAGGGCGGCGCCGGCCCGCTCGATGCCCGCGTCTATCGCGTCGGCACCGATCCCGCACCGACCGTGGTGTTCTTCCATGGCGGCGGCTGGGTAGCTGGCGATCTCGAGACCCACGACAGACAGGCGCGCAATCTCGCGATCGAGACCGGCGCGGTCGTCGTCTCCGTCGACTATCGCCGCCCGCCGGAGACGCGCTTTCCCGGCGCCTTCGAGGACGCGTTTGCTGCCGCGAGCGACATCTTCGACCGCGTCGCGGAATTTGGCGGCGATCCCAAACGCCTTGGCGTTGCCGGCGACAGTGCGGGCGGCAATCTTGCGGCCACGACCGCGATCGCGGCGCGCGATGCCGGCATCAGGCTCGCCGCACAATTGCTGGTCTACCCCGTCACCGACGCGGTCGGCCTCTATGCGGACGCGCGCGAGAACGCGCGCTTTCCCTCGCGCTCGGAAAATGCCGACGGCTATTTCCTCACGCGCGCCACGATGGAATGGTTCTGCGGCCACTATTTCGCCGATCCCGCCGATGCCTCCGACTGGCGGGTGTCGCCGCTGCGGGCCGCGTCGCTCAAAGGCCTCGCGCCCGCCATCGTGACCACAGCCTGGTTCGATCCGCTGCGCGACGAAGGCGCGGCCTACGCGAAAGCGCTGGAGGCCGCCGGCGTGCGCGTGAAGCATCACGAGGGCGCCGGCCTGATCCACGGCTATTTCGGCATGGGCGAGGCCTCCGAGGTCGCCCGCGCCGAGGCGCAGCGTGCGCGCGCCGATTTCAAGGCGTTGCTGGCGCGCGGGGTCTGATCGCATTGCAACCGGGACGGCTGAACCGCCGGAAAATTTGGCCCCTCGCGGATGGCGCTGCTTGAATGCGCCACGATTCCGGGCTCCAATCCGGAACGCCATTTTGGTTTAGGGAGACACCCAATGATGAAACGGATTTTCCTGGCTGCGATCGTTGCCACCTTTGCAGCGGGCTCGGCGCTTGCGGACGACACCTGCGAGAGCAAGGCGGTCGGCAAGGATGGCAAGGCGCTTGCCGGCGCGGCCAAGACCTCGTTCATGAAGAAGTGCAAGCAAGACGCCTGCGCGCCCAAGGCTGTCGGCTCCGATGGCAAGCCGCTGGCCGGCGCCGCCAAGAACAGCTTCATGAAGAAGTGCGAGATGGGCGCATAAGGGGCTTCCGGATTCGCTGCCTCTGTAACGAGCAATTGCTCCACGAATTCGTCGTGCCCGGGCATGTCCCGGGCATTGACGTTTGTTGTTTGAGCACGAGAGAAGGAGGACCATCGCCATCTGTCCGCACCCGCGGGGCGCGCAAACAACAGCCAACGCCACCCTAGACAGAACGCCGCCGCTGACGGATCATAGAGCGCTGAGCGAAACGGGGCACATCGACAAGGCTTGTAGAAAAGGGTGGTCGAGATGTGGCAGTTCCGAGTGCGTGATCACATGATGGCGACAATGGGCGTTCTCTTTGCGTTGCTCATCAGTCTTGACGTCGCAAATGCGAGGGGCCCCGGTCTGCCCAATGTCGTGGTTCTGGCCACCGGCGGCACGATCGCCGGCAGCGGCGCGAGCAGCACCACCGTGGTCGGTTACACCGCAGCCACGGTTGGCATCGAGACTCTCCTGAATGCCGTCCCCGAGCTGAAGACGGTCGCCAACGTCAAGGGCGAGCAGGTTTTCCAGATCGCCAGCGAGAACATGAACAATGACTATTGGCTGAAGCTCGCCAAGCGCGTCAACACGCTGCTCGCGCAGGACGACGTGGACGGGATCGTCATCACGCACGGGACCGACACGATCGAGGAAACCAGCTATTTCCTGAACCTGGTGGTCAAGAGCAGGAAACCGGTCGTCGTCGTCGGCGCGATGCGCCCCTCGACGGCGATCAGCGCGGACGGCCCGATCAACCTCTTCAATGCGGTGATCCTCGCAGGCAGCGAAGAGGCGGTCGGCAAGGGCGTGCTCGTCGCTCTCAACGATCAGATCAATGCGGCGCGCGACGTCACCAAGAACAACACTTCGACGGCCGACACTTTCCGCACGCCCGAGCTCGGCTTTCTCGGCTACATGCAGGGCAACAAGCCCTACTTCTATCGTCAATCGACCCGCCGGCATACGGCGGACTCCGAGTTCGACGTGTCCAACCTCGATACCCTGCCGCAAGTCGACATCGTCTACGGCTATGCCAACATGAACCGCGTCGCGATCGACGCGTTCGTCGCCGCCGGGGCCAAGGGGATCGTACATGCCGGCGTGGGTGACGGCAGCCTGGCCCGGCCGGCGGTCGAGCCGGCACTCGACGAGGCCCACAAAAAAGGCGTCGCCATCGTTCGCAGCAGCCGTGTCGGCAACGGCATTGTGGCGCGCAACGGCGAAGCCAAGGACGACGAACACGACTTCATCGTCTCGGATACGCTCAATCCGCAGAAGGCGCGCATCCTGCTGATGCTGGCACTGACCAAGACGAGCGACAGCAAGGAAATCCAGCGGATGTTCTACACCTATTAGAGCGTCCGAGAGGCGGTCGCCCTATTCCCGTTTGAAGCGATAGTCGAACGCGGCGCCGAACGGTTTGATCAGTCCGACCGTCGGCGCCGGAAAATGGATCGGCAGGATCAACGTGTCGGTGTCGGCGACGGAAGCGAAGAACTTCCGCCGCGACACCGCTGACTGCTTCGCATCCCAGTCCGGCTTCGACGACCACTCCGGCTCGCGGCACTGGATCTGGTGATGCATGAGATCGCCGGCGACCACCGCGCGCTGGCCCTTCGAGAAGATGTTGACGCAGCAATGACAGGGCGAATGCCCCGGCGTCGGCGTCAGCGTGACGGTATCGTCCAGCGCATAGTCGTCGTCGACCAGCAGCGCCTGCCCCGCCTCGACGATCGGCAGGCAGTTGTCGCGAAACACAGTCCCGGGCGGGTTGCTGCCTTTGGCATTCTCCGCCTCCCAGGCTGCGTACTCGCCTTTGTGAAAGACGTATTTCGCGTTGGGGAACGTCGGCACCCACCGGCCGTCGCGCAAGCTCGTGTTCCAGCCGGTGTGGTCGATGTGCAGATGCGTGCAGAAGACGTAGTCGATCTGCTCGAAGCCGATGCCGAGCGCGAACAATTCGTTGCGCCAGCGCTCCTTGCCGGGAAAGTCGAACGGCGGCGGATGGCCCTTGTGCTCGCCGGTGCAGGTGTCGACCAGAATGGTGTAGCGCGGCGTACGCACGACGAACGTCTGATAGGTGATGACCATCATGCCGCGGGCCGCGTCGAACACCTCAGGCTCCATCGTCGGCAGATGCTGCTTGAACACGCCCTCGTCGTAGCCATGGAAAAAATCCTGCGGCCGCCGCCACGGCCCTTCCCGCTCGATCACCGCATCGATGGTGATATCGCCGATCCGAAGTTGTTTCATGCGTATCTCCGGTTTTTCTCGAGCGTAACGAGCGAACATGCGGCGTTCAAGGCGGGTCGGCGCAGGCCTGCCGCCCGAGGCGACGAGCCATTCACGACGGCCACCGCGGCACGGTCGACGCATGGTTTCTACGGCGCGCGCGCGGCCGCGATCCCAAGCTCCGGCTCGCCACCTCATTTCCAGTAGACCGCGGGGCCTCAACACCCTCGACCGACGCGAGCAAATCACCAAAGTACAACCGCCGGGCTCGTGACACGAAATTGCGCGTCTGTATGATCTAATTCACAGCGCCCCTCCAGTTCGTCTGTAACATGCAGCCGCGCGACACTGTGGCTCTCGGGCCTTCAGTCTCGCAGTCAAATTGCTGAAAATCGATTGTAGCTCTTTGCAGATTGAGCCGAAAAGGCCGCAACGATCAGTCCGACCATCCGCTGCGGGGAGCGAGTTTCCCAGGTTCGCGGAAGGGATAATTGTGCCTCGTCCGACACGGCCGCTCACCTGGAGAGGTTGCTGCATATGATTTGGGAGCCGCTTCGTTCACCAAAATGTCGGCGCGCGTAGGCGGGGCTGACTTTGTTCAGAGTCGGAGGTGCGCGGTGGGCGCTATCAATGACCTCGCGTTATGTTATCCTGCCCCTGTTCTGCAAAACAGCGGGGCGGCCGAGGTGAATCATCCGGGGATCGATGTTGCAGAAGCCCTGCCCGCGCGCCGCGTACTTGCGATCTTGGCTGCAGACGTCGTGGGCTATGCTCGCCTGACAGAGGTGGCCGAGGAAGCAACGCACGTGCGACTGCGCGCGCTTCGTTTCGGCGTGATCAACCCGTGCATTGTCTCCTTCCGCGGCAGGATCGTGAAGAATACGGGGGACGGCTTTCTCGCCTCTTTCGATTCCTCGCTCGATGCGGCGCGTTGTGCGGTCGCCTTGCAGCACGAAGTCTCCGCTGCACAGACCCGAGAAGGATACGATCGGAAGATACAATTCCGAATCGGTCTGAACGTCGCGCAGACCATCGTCGAATCGGAGGACATCTTCGGAAAGGGAGTCAACATAGCCGCGAGACTCGAGCAGTCCGCGCCGGCTGGCGGCGTGGTGCTTTCAGACGAGATGTTCCAGCAGATCAAGGATCGGCTCGACGTACCCGTCCAAGACCTCGGCGTCCTTCGGCTCAAGCACCTTGCGCGCCCCGTTCACGCTTATTCTCTTCTGCTGCCAGAGGCCGAACGGCTGCCGTCGGGCGGTGGCCGCAGAGCAAGCCGTCAGGCCAAGGTGCCTTACATCGCGGTATTGCCATTTCGTACGCAGGGCGCGAACTCGGAAGACGATTACTTCGGCGATGGGACGGCCGACGAAATCGTCGTTGCGCTCCAGAACCTCCGTGGGCTGTTCGTTATTTCAAGCATGTCGACGTCCCCCTATCGCAGCGGCCCGGTCGACAGCCAGAGGATCGGCCAAGAACTCGGCGTCCGATACGTCTTGAGCGGCAGCATCCGGCGAGCCGACAAGCGGCTACGAATTGGAGTCGAATTGCAGGACGTCGAAGCGGGGGTCGTGCTCTGGGCAGATCACTACGATGGCGATGTCTCGGAACTATTTGATTTTCAGAGCCGTATTGCGACACGCATCGTATGGAGCATCGCCCCCCAGGTCCGCGAGGCAGAACTGAGGCGTGCGCTACAAAAACGCTCGGACAACCTCAATGCTTACGAGCTGCTCATGAAGGCGATCGACTTCATGTATCGCATGAATTTCTTCGACTTCGGACGAGCCGGCGAGCTGCTGCAGGCCGCAATCGCTTCGGATCCGAGCTACGCAACTCCCTATGCCTATGCGGCACTGTGGCACATTCACAATGTCGCGCAAGGTTGGGGCGCCGAGGGCGGGCCCGATGCGGCAGAAGCGGCGCGCCTTGCCACCGCGGCGGTCGACCGGGCGCCGGCAGACGGCTTCGCGTTGGCCGTTCTCGGACACACCAAGGCGCTGTTGTTTAAGGACTATAACGCGGCGCTCGATTTGTTTGACAGAGCCTTGAGCGCATCGCCGGGCAATGCGATGGCTTGGACCCTTAGCAGTGGCGTGTACGGCTATCTTGAGGACGGCCAATCGGCGATTACGCGCGCCGAACAGGGATTGCGTCTGTCACCAGCCGACACGCAGGCCTATTTTTACCTGATGTTCCTCGGCCAAGCCCACTACATCAATGGTAACTACGATGAGGCGGTCGTGTGGGCCCGCAAGACCGCAGCTCTGAACGGTCGGCTCTCCGCCAACCTGCGGGTTCTGGCGGCTGCCTATGTTGCAAAGGGCCAGCACGAGGAGGCCCGGGGCGTCACCAGGATGCTTTCGGATATCCAGCCTCGATTCAAGCTTTCGGCCTATCGCGAGCGGTGCCCGTTCAAGGCGGGTTTGCGGGACCGCTTCATCGACCATTTGCGAGAGGCTGGCCTGCCGGATTGAAACCATGCTGCATTTGCAGCGAACCACAGGAGGATTCCGCCATGGGGGGAAATTGGTTCGGAGGCAACTGGTTTGGTGGCAATTGGTTCGGAGGAAACTGGGCAGGCGGGTCGGGCGGCAGCGGCACTCCCGTGTTCGCGATGCGGGCCGATCGGCCGCTCGCCGAGATCGCAATAACGCGGTCCTATGACGCCAAGTTCCGAGACGCGGAGTGGGACCCGGATCTGCGCGCAGTCACGATCCTCCCGGAGTTTCTGGCACAGACCATCAAGGGCAAGCAATGGCAGGCGGCCGTCGCGCTGCCACCGCCCACCTACCCTGTCACTGCGAAGATGGTCGACGAGGTCCTGGTGCTTGCAGTTGCGGAGCGGCCGGAAGCGCTCGGCGAAATCGTCGAGGAGGATCAGAATTTTCAACTGCGCTGGCTGCAGCTTCTCAACATGAGCGCCACGGCCTACCCGCACACGTTCCTGCTGATGAAGATCGTGGCCCGCGTCGGCGAATTCGCGATGGTCACGCTCAAGCTCCAGTATTCGAACGTGAGCGGCGCCGCGCCTCCACCCTATTGGTACCAGCCGCGACCAAGCCAGGTCTGCCCGACGCTGTATCCGCCCGTCCAGGTTCCGGGCCACCCGTCCTATCCGGCCGGACACGCGCTCATTGGCACGCTCACCTCCGAGTGCCTGGCCGACCTGCTGCCCCAATACAAGCAGCCGCTGCGGGCATTGGCCGCGCGAGTCGCGATGAACCGGGTCATCGCAGGATTGCATTATCGCGAGGACATTGACGCGGGCGCCAAGGCCGCGGTCGCGCTGAAGCCGTTTCTGACGGCTTGCCCGTTCTACGCGGCGACATTCAAGCTCGCGCAGGCTGAATGGAAATGAGCTTGCGCGCAACCTGACCACGGCAGCGGAGGCAGCGATGACGCCTTGGGAAATGCCAACCGGCTATGTGCGAGTGCTGGTGCAGCGTGATCAAAATAGCGTGCTCATTGGGGCGGCGAACGACCTGCTCAAGGGCGATAGTCCGGTGGGCACGATGCGCGATTACGTCCACGAGAACGCGGCGCCGGACTTTTTGATCGACGGCGAGTTCGGCGCCTTACCGATTTGGGATGGCGTCGATCAGCGACCTGCAGTTTCGCCAAAGGACAGAGGCGAAAAAGCGTTCTCGCTTCTCGAGCTCGAGAAATCGAAGAAATTCCTCGTCCGCGCATACGTTTCTCCAGCGACTCTGTCCAAGCCGGATTTCAATGACGGGGAGCCGGTCTGGCTGGATTCCGATGTGCGCGGTTTACTTGCCCTGCCGCCTGCCAACCAGGCAACGGGCGATACCGAAACGGTACGGCAGGACCTCAACACCTCGGTGCTGCAGGACAACGGCCTCTATGGAACGGACATTGCCGTCGCTATCGTCGATACCGGCATCTGCAGATCACATCTGGCGAGGCGGCTCGGCTTCAATCCGGCCCTGGATGTGAGCAATTCGTGGACGCCACCGACCGTGGCGACGATGCCGGGCCTTCATCGCATCGGTCACGGTACAATGTGCGCCTATGGCGTGCTTTCGGTGGCCCCGAACGTGACGCTGCTCGACTATCCTTTGCTGCTTGGACGTCCGGCCGGGGAGCACACCGTCAGCGCCACGATCGGAGAAATGATGCGCGGTTACCTGGTGCTGATCTGGCGCTGGGCGCTTACTGCAGTCATTCCGCAGAGCGCGCTCGTGGTCAACAACAGCTGGGGCATCTTCCATCCGAGCCTCGACGACTTTGCGCCTGGTGATCCCCGGCGCTACATCGACAATCCCGGCCATCCCTTCAGACTCTACATCGCCCTGCTCAAGGCATTCGGAGCCGACGTCCTTTTCGCCGCAGGCAATTGCGGCGACGGCTGCCCCAATGCCGTGTGTCTGCAGCGGACGACGGGAATGATCATGGGCGCCAACGCGTACGACGAAGTGCTGACGCTCGCCGGCTGCGACATCCACGATTTGCGCGTCTGTTATTCCTCGCAAGGACCGTCGATCGCGGGAATGCCTCAGCAGAAACCGGACATCACCGCCTATACGCAGTTTCTCGGCTCGAAGGTCCTGCGCGGCCCGCGCGGCTTTGAGCCCGACACGGGAACGTCGGCCGCATGTGCCGTCGCATCCGGATGCGTCGCCGCGCTGCGAACCGCGCAGCCGCCCACGGCGACGGATCCTGCAGCCATGATTAGAGTGTTGCAGGCGACAGCGCACCTCATGGGCGGCGCGGTGCCCAACTACGATTACGGCTACGGGATCATCAGGCCGGTGGCGGCCGGGCAAAGTCTGGGCATCATTCCGTGAGCGCGTTCAGCTCCGCAATCCCGGTGCCTCCTGCCCGGTGCGCGCGACGTATTCCGTGTAGCCGCCGCCATACTGGTGGATGCCATCAGGCGTCAGCTCCAGCACGCGGTTGGACAGCGTCGCCAGAAAGTGCCGGTCATGCGAGACGAACAGCATGGTGCCCTCGAAATCGGACAACGCGTTGATCAGCATTTCCTTGGTGGCGAGATCGAGATGGTTGGTCGGCTCGTCCAGCACCAGGAAGTTCGGCGGATCGAACAGCATCTTGGCCATCACCAGGCGCGCCTTCTCGCCGCCTGAGAGTACGCGGCAGCGCTTCTCGACGTCGTCGCCGGAGAAGCCGAAGCAGCCGGCGAGCGCACGCAGGCTGCCCTGCCCCGCGGTCGGAAACTGGTCTTCCAGCGACTGGAACACGGTACGCTCGCCATCGAGCAGGTCCATTGCATGCTGGGCGAAATAGCCCATCTTGACGCTGCCGCCGAGCGCGACGGTGCCTTCATCGGGCTCGCTCGCGCCCGCCACCAGCTTGAGCAGCGTCGACTTGCCGGCGCCGTTGACGCCCATCACGCACCAGCGCTCCTTGCGGCGGATCATGAAATCCAGCCCGTCATAGATGCGCTTGTTGCCATAGCCCTTGTGCACGTTCTTGAGCGCGACGACGTCCTCGCCCGAGCGCGGCGCCGGCGGAAAGTCGAAGGCGATGCTCTGGCGGCGGCGCGGCGGTTCGACCCGCTCGATCTTGTCGAGCTTCTTCACCCGGCTCTGCACCTGCGCGGCGTGCGAGGCGCGCGCCTTGAAGCGCTCGATGAACTTGATCTCCTTCGCGAGCATCGCCTGCTGGCGCTCGAACTGCGCCTGCTGCTGCTTCTCGGCCATCGCGCGCTGCTGCTCGTAGAACTCGTAATCACCGGTATAGGTGGTAAGCGAACCGGAATCGATTTCGATCACCTTCGAGATCACGCGGTTGATGAACTCGCGGTCATGCGAGGTCATCAGCAGCGTGCCTTCGTAATCGTGCAGGAACTTCTCCAGCCAGATCAGGCTTTCGAGATCGAGATGGTTGCTCGGCTCGTCGAGCAGCATCACGTCGGGCCGCATCAGCAGAATGCGCGCCAGTGCCACGCGCATCTTCCAGCCGCCCGAGAGCTTGCCGACGTCGCCGTCCATCATCTCCTGGCTGAAGCCGAGGCCCGACAGCGCCTCGCGCGCGCGGCCGTCGAGCGCATATCCGTCGAGCTCCTCGAAGGCGTGCTGCACCTCGCCGTAACGCGCGATGATCTCGTCCATCTGGTCGGCCTTGTCGGGGTCGGCCATGTCGGCCTCGAGCTGGCGCAGCTCGGCCGCGACCTCGCTGACGGGGCCTGCGCCGTTCATCACCTCGGCCACGGCGCTGTGGCCAGACATCTCGCCGACGTCCTGGTTGAAATAGCCGATGGTGATGCCGCGATCGGTCGACACCTGCCCTTCGTCAGGCAGCTCCTCGCCGGCGATCATCCGGAACAGAGTGGTCTTGCCGGCCCCGTTCGGGCCGACGAGGCCGATCTTCTCCCCCTTGTTGAGGGCGGCGGAGGCTTCAATGAACAGGATCTGGTGGCCGGCTTGCTTGCTGACGTTGTCGAGGCGGATCATGGGGTCTTTTGGGGGGAATTTTGCGTTGCAGCGTAATAGGCCATGGCCACGCCCAAGGGAAGCCCGGCGGGGTACGGATTCCGTCCTAGTCAAGCTGGGCTGCCTTCCCGTGTCAGCACCGGCCCCGGCAGGCTCGTCCGCCGCATACGAGGAGCTCGGCAACCTTGACTTGCACAAAATGTGGATCGACCCTTTGCCATCAGCGGCGATGAAGGGATCTTCACTTGACCATACCGGACCCAGCCTCGGAGGGCGCGAAGCTCCTGGAGCGAGCGGTGCTGCTTTCCGCAGGCCTTGCGAACCTTCGCCCCAAAGCAGAGATCATGACCCTCTATGGGAGAGCAGCCAAGTTCCAGAGCGATTGCAGGAGGCTCGATCAGCAACTGGCCGCACAAAGCGATCGCATTGGGATATCCGAGCTCGACGATCTGCTTCGGACGCTCTCGATCACATCGCCGAGCGATCTGGCTATTGCCACCGCTCATCACGGACATTTTGTGGCATTCCTTAGCGCCTTTTCGCGCGCGGGCGTACCTTTGGCCGCATGCTACCGCTCGGCTTCCAGGACTTACATTGATGCACTGGGTCGCAGTGGCGTCGCGCTCGTCGATCTCGACCAAGTGTCGAGCGTACGAAGGATTTTCGATGCGTTCGACGAATTGAGGATGAGCGGCCGATACATCGTGCTCATGATAGACGCTCCGTTCGCTTCGCGCCGGAGTTATCCATTCCTGGGCTACCAAGTCGCGGTGTCGTCGATGCCTTGGCTATATGCGCGGCACAGCCGCGCATCGCTACTGCCTCTTGCGACCCGGGTAGAGTCCAGGGCTCTTCTCGGCTACACGATGGGCGATGTTGTAAAACCGTCCACCAAAGACTGCACGCAAACGCTCCTCGGCTTTCTGGAGGACATCATTCTCGCCCAACCGGAACAATACGCCTGGAGCAATTCCATCCTGCTATCGGATTTGTCGGCGCGAGAGAGGGCCTTCTCCTTCGCTCTCGATGCACTGGAATGGCGGCATACTATTGCTCGTCACACTTGAATGCCTTAGCGCCTGGCGCCGCCTTCAGCACCTTCGCAAGAACTTGAAGGTCATTCTGAGTGAAGCCGACCAAAGTCTTCTTGAGCTTTGGGTGCTGCTTGGCGTGCCGCAGCCTCTCAGGATCGTCCGGATTATTGATGGCAGCTCTCAAGACTTCGAAGGCATCCTTGTAGGTAGCCATATTGCCCCTCCCACTGACCCCGCGCTCCGGCGCAATCAACCATAGCGCTAATCATGTCAACGTACTACCCTCGGACAATTTTCGTCTAGGGGGGAAAGAATGTTTTGCAACCTTAGCTCATTGCGGGCCATCGCGGCCCTCGCCGTCCTAACCATGGTCAGCGGCTGCGGCCTTGTCGACAACGCCCTATCGCCGAGGACGTACTCCGTCAACGAGGGGGCCGATGCGGTCCTGAACAACACCATACTTCTGAACATCCTGAGGGCGTCACAATCCGAACCGCTGAACTTCGTCGCCATCGCCAAGTATACGGGGTCGGGACAGCTCGGGCTCACATCTCAGGCAAGTCAATTTACTTACGTCGCCAACGTTACGCACCCAGCGAGCCAGTTCGGTCCAAACAACATCAATGGACAGATCAGCGGCTCGTTCGACCTCAATGTGCTTGAGACGAAAGACTTCTACACCGGTCTGCTTAGGGGAATGGACGCCACTCAAACCAACACCTGGTTCAGTCAAGGTCTCAGTCGCGAGTTGGTGTTCTACGTCCTGATTGCCTCGATCCGAACAACCGGCATGGATGGAGCGGTGTATGAATACCGCAACGATCCGGAAGACAACGACTGGCACAGTTCGCAAAGCGAGGTGGAGCACAACAGCGCGATGTGCATGCCAGCCAACAGCGGTCGCGGTAGATCGACGCAATACAGTGACATCGCGATTTGGTACGGGCTTCACGAAAACGATTGCCGTTTTGAGAAGTTCAGATTCCTGATCGATCTCGCCGTCAAGTATGGCCTTCGCACCGAAACGATTGCCGTGCCGAATCCCAAGTGGACCAAGGACAGCACGACAGAACCCAAGACCATCTCGAAAGTCGTCACTTGCTACGATCCAGCCTGGTTCCGGGAATATGCGCACAAGAAATTCATTCCGGGATTGAGGGTCTGCGGAAGCCAAGCTTCCCTTGAGGCTGCTCATTTCTCGATCATGGGTCCCGGAAATCTGAAGGGGGTGGAGCTGCGAATGCGCTCTCCCTTCGCGATCTTTCAGTATCTCGGACGTATCGTCGCGAGCGAATCTCAGTATCGGGTGGCGCTGAAGGGACGTGAGCGCGGCAATGATGATGCGGGAAGAGCCCAGGTCTTGACGATCATCTCGGGATCCGGAGCGAGCTGCTTCGCCGAAGCCTGGTATCACGGCGCAAACTATTGCGTACCGATGGAGGGGGCTGAAAATACAAAGCAGATCTTCACTTTGCTGCGCGCGGTTCTCGCGACGAATATTTCCGCTTCCGATCTCAATGCTACCCCCACGATACGCGTTACCCCATAGTCCATGGACGCATGGGTCGTGGTATTTCCTGATCGGTAAGCCTCGGATCGCGTTGACGCTCCAGATGCTTCGAAGAACGCCGGTGTCGCAGTCACTCGGCTGATCGCGACACCCGGCTTTGCACCTCCACGGCGATGCTGATTTGGTCAGCCCCTGTAGACCTCGACCGTCTGCATCATGCCCATCTCCTCATGGTTCATCATGTGGCAGTGGAGCATGAAGATTCCAGTGAAATCGAGGAAGCGCGAGCGGAACACGAGCTCGCCGCCCTTGCGCTCGACGATGACGGAATCCCGCCATTCCGGGGTCGCCAGCGCCTTGCCGTTGACCGAGACCACCTCGAAAGGGTTGGTTTGGATGTGGAATACGTGGTCGTCATGCTCATGCGTATTGACGATGGTCCACTCCTCCACATCGGCGTCCGGCGCAGTCGCCGACAGCACCACCTTGCGCCGCCCCGTGATCTCGCTGTCCTTGATGCTCGCGGGCGGCGGCGCCGGCAGCTTCATCTCCATCGGCGCGCCTGACACCACGACCCGCGCCAGCGGCCCGACCGGTGACGGGTGGCCCTGGTCGTAGGGCGCAGCGTTGAAGGCATAAGTTCCGGGCGCGTCCGCCTTCACCAGGATGTCCGCGCGCTGGCCGGGTGCGATCAGGAGCTGCTTCCGCTTCCGCGTCTGCACCGCACCGGCCGTCAATTTCGACGGCAATTCGATCCGCACCGTCGAAGGCCATGCCAAGGAAGGCCAGCTCTCGGCCTGCAACAGGCCTTTATCGATCACTTCGCCTTCCAGTGCGGCTATTGCACTGCCGGCTTGGCGAAGGCCAGGTGCTGCTCGAACGCCTCGCGCGCAGCCCTGTGACCCGCGAAGCGCTGGAGCAGACCATCGCCGATGCGCTCGACGGCCATCTCTGCCGCTGCACCGGCTACATCAAGTACCACGACGCGGTGCGCGACGTAATCCTGGCCGATTCCAGCCGCTATCTGGTCGCCGCCAAATGAGTGCGCCAGTCATGATCACCGCGCGCGTCAGATCATGGCCGTGATGGCAGCGCTGACGAGCAGCCTTTGCGCCGGCTACGCCGCCTCCGACACGACGAGCCACGGCCTTGCCTCGCCCGAGAGCTTTGCCGACATCACCGACACCGAGAAGCGCTCGGCCGCGATTCACCGAGCTGGGCAAGGTGCTGACGCATCCGCGCCGCACCAACTGCCATCCGGCCTGCGACAGCCCGCGCCAGGGCGACAATCCCCGCCTGCATCAGCCGCCGGTGACGCGCGGCACTGATGGCCATGGCCTTGAAGCGATGCGCTGCCACTCCTGCCACCAGAAGGCCAATTTCGAGCCCGGCCGCATTCCCGGCCATCCCGAATGGCATCTCGCCCCGCGCGAGATGGCCTGGGAAGGCAAGACGATCGGCGAGATCTGCGAGCAGATCCGCGACCCCGCGCGCAATGGCGGCCGCAAGGTGGAATATCTCATCGATCACATCGGCAAGGACACACTGGTCGGCTGGGCCTGGAAACCCGGCTTCGGCCGCTCGCCCGTCCCGGGCACGCAAGCGCAGGCCGGTGCGCTCGTCGAAGCGTGGGTGAAGACGGGAGCGGCCTGCCCTGCGCCGTGAGGCGCGAACGCGCCGCGCCCTCCGCGGTCCTAATGTGCTGTCGCGCCTCGCCCAGCGAACTGAGTCCAGTCGAGCTTGTAGTTCACGCCGAGCGTCATCACGTGATAGCGCTGCTTGATCGTTTCCGACTGAACCGCGGCGAGCGGGTCCGGCGCGTTGGCGAAGCTGGCCGGGGTGCTGCCGAGGTCGACATATTTGTAATCGCCTACGACCGACCAGTGCGCATCCAGCGCGTGCTCGATGCCTGCCCCCGCAGTCCAGCCCCATGCAGTCGTGCTGCTGTTGAGGACCCCGCCGGTGTTGCCGAGCCCCATCGCATTGAGCACCGGGTCGGCATTGAGCATGACGTTGGTGTGGCCCACGGCGGCGCCGGCCTTGACGTAATAGAGCGTGCTGTCGGCTGCGTAGCCAAGGCGGCCGGTGAACGTTGCGAGCCGGTCCAACGTCGAGCCGCAGTTCATTCCTGCGGCGAAGGGATCGGGGAAGCCGGTGAAACACGTGAAGGTGCCTTCGACCCGCGACCATGAGCCGGCGGCTTCAAGCCCGACGACCGCGTGCCCGCGCTGGTAGTTGACGCCGATCTGCGCACCGGCGACCGCGCCGGCCGTGCGCACCCGATCGCCGAAGCCGAACGACGGATACGGATCGGCAAAGTCGCTGGTCCCGGCACCGGCGCCGAGATGCCCGCCGATATAAACGCCGGTCCAGTCCCGCGGTGCCGCCGGAGACGACGCGGCCGACGCTTGCGCGCGCATGTCCCCTCCGAAGCGATACGAGGTCTGCACAAATCCACCCCAACGCTCGGTATAAAACTTCTCGAGCTGGTTGGGCGAGACGGCCGGAAACTGCGTGTAGGCGTTGTTGGTGGCGAGATACACGTAACGGCCGCCCACACCGACATTCCAGCGATCGGTCATCGCGTAGGAGACGATCGCCTCGATCTGTGCCCCAGCCGTCGCCGTGCTCCGGGCCCGGGTTGATATCGGGCCTGTTCCAGTGCTGGTCATGCCCCTGGAAATTGACATAGGGCAGATAGGCGGCATCGAGCTCGAGCTTCCAGCGATCGCTCAGTGGAACGCGCGTATTCAAGCCGATTGCAACGCCGCGCCATGTCTCGGTTTCGCTGAGAGCCAACAGCGACGTGTCCTGCGTGGTCGGCGGCGCGCAGATGCCGCCGTTCGCGACCTGGACACAGCCGAATGTCGGGCCGCTTTCGTAGAACGAGCGATAGCCCACATAGGGGCCGAGCTCTCCGGCCGGCCCCTTGATGACGTCATATCCGACATCGAGCGCTCCATAGCGGAGACGGCCGTCTCGTTGTTGGTGACGCGTGTTCGAATACGGTGTCACGCCGGGCACGAAATCCTCGTCGTTCATCGTGCCGCCGGCGAAGTCGCCGAGCCCGAGATTGCCTTTGACGAAGATGCCGTCGCGGTGATCGAGCCGCGCGAACAGTTCGGCCGCATAGCCGGTCATGCCGCGATAGCTGAGGCGCGAGACGATATTGTCCTGACCTGGGATGGCGCCGAGATCCTGAGCCTTGCGGCCACTGCTCACGAATGCACGCGCGCCCGCCTCGATGCTCCAGTCGGCGAAGGGCTCCGGCGCCTTGACATACGCTTTCGACGGCACGGCCGACGCGTAGGCTGCGGCTGCCGGATCGGCGCCGAGCTTGTAGTTCACGCCCATCTTCACACTGTGCAGGTCCTGCCAAAGCCCGACATTCGAAACGTTGCCGAACTGGTCCGTGAAGGCGACGGTCTTGCTGCCGAAGTTCGCGTAATCGTATTCAACCTTGGCCGACCAGGCGGGCGAGAAGGCGTATTCGAGGCCGGTGCCGATCGTGTAGCCCCAGCGGGTGTCGTCCGCCGTGAAACGGTTGGTCGGAAGAGCGCCAAAGGCAGCCTGCGGATTGACGGCGTCGTGGGTCTCGTGGGCCCAGGCTGCGCCTGCTTTGCCGTAGATGAGCAGATTGCCATAGGTCGTGCCGAGACGTCCGGTCAGCACACCGAGCGCGTCGATGCGGGTGTGGCAGTTGAAGCTCGTGGGCCCCACCTCGCTCACGGCGCATTTGGCGTTGCTGTCGACATCAGCCCAGCTGGCTTCGCCCTCGATGCCCGTCACCCAGCGGCCGAATTGCCAGGCATAGCCGGCCTGGCCGCCGACCATCATCCCGCCCGCTTCCCCACTGCCGGCAAAGATGCTGTCGGCGAAGGTGTTGAACACGCCATCGGCCTGCTTCCAGTCGGTGCGCCCCCAGCCGCCACCGCCATGGACGCCGACATAGAAGCCGGTCCAGTTGCGATTGCCTGATGGCGCCGGCGCGGACATGAACGCTGGGCCGGCCCCGGTTGCAAACGCGGGAAGGCCGTTGCCGAGATGATAGTTCAGCCCAAGTTTGACGAGCTGCGCGTGGCTCCCCACCACGACATCGGACTGATTGCCGAACTGGTCGGTCATCCGCGTGGTCTTGTTGCCGAAGTCGAGCCAGTCGTACTCGACCTTGGCAGACAGCGCGGGCGAGAAGGCATATTCGAGCCCGAGACCGGCGGTCCAGCCAAGGCGCATCGCATCCCCGGAAAACTGGTTCGGGATTCCGAACGACGGGTAAGGCAACATCGCGAACTGCTCGTGCGCCCAGCCAAGACCGCCCTTGCCGTAGAGCAGGAACTGGTCGACCGTCAAACCAAGCCGCGCCGTCGCGGTGCCGAGCGCATTGGTGCGGGTCCGGCACAGCCACAGGCCATTCGCGCATTCGGCGATACCCTGCAGATCCGCAAAGCTCGCGTCCGCCTCGGCGCCGAGCACCCAACGGCCGAATTGTTTGTTATAGCCGATCTGGGCGCCAGCGATGGTGCCGCCGCTCGAAGCTTCGCCGAAGAACGGCGTGAGGGGCGCCAGCGCGCCGCTACCGCTGCGCCAGCCATCGTAGCCCCAACCACTGCCAAGGTGCGTTCCCACGTACCAGCCGGTCCAGGAAGCGATCGGCGGCGACGGCGGATTAACCGACAGATTAGCGGCACGTGCGGCGGAGATGCCCGATGCAAGCGCAACCAGCGAGACGGTCGCGTAAAGAGCTCGACGTTTCAATTGACCAACCCCAAATTCCCCGCGGCGGGGACAGACCATGGCAGCCGCGAAGCGCAACCTGACCGACGTGTTTTCCGCAAGATGCCTGCGAGAGTCGCCTGGCGTTGCATCTTTGCGGAATCTGTCGTTCCCCCTCTGAAGTAGTAGCCTGCGATCGCGGAAGTTCAAGTTTGCGCAGCGCTTGCGAGATCAACGCAGGTTTACATACGTCGCGGCCGGATTCGCGAGGCCGCCGTTGCCGGACCAACCACCCGGCGCCGGCGGCACTCGACTCTCCTCTCCGGCCCGCGCCCCTTGCTATTGTTGAGATCCGCTCTGCTGATTGCCCGAAGCCCCGCTATTCTGACGAGGAGAGGCGGATGGATTGGATTCGGATCCCGCCGAACCTGAGCCCGTGCCGACCGTCCCTGAATTGCTCCCTGCTCCGCTCATCGCTTCAAACACGGACATCCCGTGCGGACCGATTGTCATGAGCACGGGATTGCCGTCGCTCGATTTGGCCTGCACGACGAACGAACGGGCGACCACCTTCACGTCGGTGAAGCCGGCCTTCTCCAGATCATGGCGGATTTTCTGGATTGCATCTGTATCCTGCGTTTGGCCGCCGCTCGGGGAAGCGTCGGCCGGGCTGCCCTGGTCGTTCTTGCTCGATGCTGCGTCCATCTGCGAGCTGTTGACGGGAGCGGACGTTTGCGCAAGCACCGGCGAGCCGAGAAATGCCAGCAATGTTGCCATGGCGAGAGTTGGTTTCATGAGCGTTCTCCTGGGTTGAGAGATACGCGTTATCGTCGTGCCGCGCCGATCGTTCCTAGGAATTTTCTAGCGCGATCTGCTCGGCTCCGCACGGGGCGCGTGTGTGCAAATGCGCCGGTCCGTGTGCCGACCAGAAGGCCGGCTGCGAAAGCGGCGAGAGCGCCGACGGCCAGCGGCACGATACGAGCCATGGGTCCATCGACGACGAGGGCGTGATCGTCCGCCTCCGCGCCGAAACGCCCGCGCGTGCGATGCAGAGATCGCACGGAGCTCATCAGATTGTCGGCGCGTTCTTCTCCCACCGGCTCCGCCGTCTCCTGCGCCGCGAACGCCGCTTTGGCCAGATAGTGATCGAGCCAGGCCGGAAGCACGGCATTGCCCAGGATGACCTTGAGCGTACTCAGTCCGATCCAGGATTCGCGGCAGGGACGGCGGACAGCCTGATACACTGCATTCGCGATCACCTCGGGCTGCACCACCGGGGCGACCGGACGCGGTTGCCGCGGCATGTGGGTCCGGGCCCAATCGAATTGCGGCGTGTTGACCGCCGGCAGCTCCATCATGGTAAGATGGATGCGGCTCCTGTCGTGGATCAGCTCGGTGCGCAGAGAATCGGTGAAGCCGCGAATGGCATGCTTGGCGCCGCAATAAGCCGATTGCAGCGGGATGCCGCGATAGGCTAGCGCGGACCCGATCTGGATGATGTGGCCGCGATCGGCCGGACGCATATGACGCAGCGCCGCCATGGTGCCGTGCACGAAGCCGAGATAGGTCACCTCGGTCACGCGGCGAAACTCCTCGGCACTCATTTTCCACACCGGCGAGAATACCGTGACCATGGCATCGTTGATCCAGACATCGATCGTGCCGAAGTCTCTGATTACGCGGTCCGCCGCGGCGAACATGGCCTCCGCATCGGCTACATCGGCCGGTAACACCAGCCCCGTTCCACCCAGCTGCTCGACCTCGCGACGGGTCTCCTCCAGCGCCTCGGCGTCGCGCGCGATCAGACCGATACGCCAGCCGTCGCGGGCGAAGCGATGCGCGGTGGCGCGCCCGACGCCCGCCGAAGCTCCAGTGATGACGACAACCCCGCCTGAATGAATTGGCACCACGCTCATGATCTCTGCACCTCGATTGATCGCCGCTGAATGGATGGCCGTGATGAACCGGCCTCGAGTTCGCCTCGGCTTGCCAAAGCGCGAATGCGGTCCGCGGTCCGGCACGCGATCGCCTGGATCGTCAGCGACGGATTGGCGCCTCCAACCGTCGGGAAGACCGAGCCGTCGCAGATCCACAGGTTCGGAATGTCCCAGCTGCGGCAGTCGGCATCGACGACGCTGCTGCGGGCATCGCTGCCCATGCGCGCGGTTCCGTTGAGATGACAGGTGTCGTCGTCCTGGATCCAGATATCGCTTGCGTCCACCGCCTCCAGCGCACGCCGCATGAACTTGAGGGAGTGATCGATCAGACGCTTGTCGTTGTCGCACCAGGAATAGGTGATCCGGGGAATCCGCAATCCGTACTGGTCGACCTCATCGGACAGGGTCACCCGGTTGGATTCCTGCGGCAGCATCTCGCCGACGATCTTGAGGCCGACCACGTGATTGTAGTCTTTCATGGCCTCGACGAGGCTCTCCCCCCACAGACCGCGCGCGCTGAACAGCGTGTTGGCCCACAGCTGCGGCAACGGTCCCTGGCTCATGTAGGAATAGCCGCCGAAGAAATCCTTGCCCTTGTCTTCGTAGTTCCAGTGCTCGGTGATGGCGAGCGAGGGCGGCCCCTTGTAGGAACGGACCTCCTGCTCCAACCGTCCCCAAACCGCCTGATTGGACTGCGCCATCAGGTTCTTTCCGACCAGGCCCGAGCTGTTGGCAAGACCGTCGGGAAAGCGGGCTGTCGCGGAGTTGAGCAGGAGCCGTGGTGTCTCGATCGCATAGCCTGCAACGACCACGTTGCGCGCGCGCTGAAAACGCCAGCTACCGTCCCGGTGATAGTGTACGCCGGACACCAGGCCTGAGGGCTCGACCTCGACGCGCCCGACCATCGCAAGATCGCGGATTTCCGCACCCGCCGCGATCGCGCGCGGGATCCATGTGACGAGCGCGCTCTGCTTGGCATTGGTCGAACAGCCGGTGACGCAGAAGCCGCGATAGACGCAAGGATGGGCCAGTCCGCGCGGCGCGGACAGCGTCGCCAGCGGCGTCTCGGTCCATTTGATGCCCAGCGCCTCGCAGCCTTTCGCCAGCGCCCGCGCCGCGCCGTTCAGCGGGTGGGCACGATACGGGTAGCGCGGACGCCGCGGCCCCCAGGGATAGGTCACCGGACCTGCTATTTTCAGCGCCTGCTCGACTTCGGCGTAGTAGTCCCACATCTCGCGCCAGTCGAGCGGCCAGTCGGCGCCGTAGCCGAGCACGCTACGCGACTTGAACCATTCGGGCCGGAAGCGCAGCGAGACCATCGCAAAGTGCACCGTCGAGCCGCCCACCGCCTTGCCGCTGTTGTTGCTACCGAGCTGGAGCGGATTGTCGCCGTCAACGATGCGGTCATCGGTCCAATAGAGCTTGGTCTGCTCGGATTCATCGGAGGCAAAATCCTCCAGCGGCCTGAAATAAGGGCCCGCGTCGAAGGCGACGACGGAGAAACCGTGTTCGGCGAGCTTGCAGGCGAGCGTGCCGCCGCCCGCGCCCGTTCCGACGATGGCGAAATCGACCGGCTCGCTCTCGCGATATTGCCGCATGGGCACCCAGCCGCCCGGACGGAAAACGTCGGGAGCCCGACCATCGCACGCGCGCGGCATATGCAGCGGATCATCGGACACGGCGATTGCTCCGGAAAGCTGTCGCGTCACCGCCGTCTGTCGCCTCGGCGGCTTCCCAGGGATCGCGCTCGTCAAGACCAAGGCGCACATAGCCGCGCGGGCTTGCGGGCCCGCCCCAGCCGATCTCGCTCCAGGCGGTCGGGTGTGCGTAATAGGCAAGCACGATGTCGCGTCCCAGGCGATGCCTGAAGAAAACCTCGCAGCGCAAGCCGCCCCATTCGCCTGATGCCAATTCACCTGACTGCGCGGCGCGCAGCAGCTTGTCCTGCAAAGCTTCCGGCAATTCGGCAAAACGTTTGCCGTACGCTGCGGCGGCCTCGGCGTTCAGCGCCTTCAGGCCGAGACGCCACGCCTCGCCGTCCCTGGGCACACCGGGCCTGCGAAACCCGTCCATGATCTGGTCGTCCAGCTTGCGATCGACCAGCGCGGCGATCGGCACGGGCGGACGGTCGGCCGGTTGCGGAACGATACGGTCCGCGATCGCCACGACGGTCTCGTATTCGTCCGCGGTGAAGAAGCGCGGCTCGGGCGCGATCGACAGCCGCCGCGTGATGACCTCGCGCGTCTTGTCGTTCCAGGACGGACCCGACCATTTGGCGAGCACGTCATATCCGGGGTAGCGGTCGCTTCGTTCATGCATTGGGATGCGCCTTCATGAGACCAAGTGCAGCCAGACCCGCCAGCGCGAGGCCGGCAAAGCTCGGCGGCGCAGGGATCGGCGGTCCGTTCAGAATGTTCTGGCTCCAGTTGCGCCAGCCCCCCATGTTTCGCGACACGCCGTAAGCGTGGAAACCGACGCCGGCAAAGCCCATCACGGTCAGCAGGCGCATCCACCAGCGGGTGAACCGATGCGCCCTGCCCGGACCACCTCCGGCCGCCGACATCAGCAGCGCCGCGCCGACAGGCGACAGCGTGACCGGCAGAAGCATGAACGGGTTGTGGTAGGCGCCCCGGAAATGCAGCAGGCCGGCCTCGCCGGTGGTGCCGAGCAGGCCCGCACCGGTGACCGCGGCGATCATGCGTCCCGCCGGCAGACCGAAAATGCGCGGGCGCGTTCGGTGCGCTTCGCGCACCCGTTCCGAACAGAAGCCGAGCAAGCCGGACAGCAGGATCGCCATGGGGGCGCCGATCGGCGCGCCGTAAAACACGTTCTGCCAGCTGAAGCCGCCGACGCGCTTGCCGACGTTGTAGAGATGGAATCCGGAGCCGACGAGGCCGGTGGCGGCCGCAAGCAGGTAGGTCGCATCGCGCGCCTTGTGCGCCAGCGGACGCATGTCGGCGGTGCCGTGCAGGCTCGTTGCCAGCGTGAGCGCCGAAACCAGCAGCGGAGTGTACATGGCCTTGTTCTTGAACGAGCCGCGGTAGTGCTCGACGCCGGAATCGGCGAGCACCGAGGCCGCAAGCGTTCCCGCGGCCCTGTTGAGCCGTCGCGCGGTCGTCACCGTTTCCGTCTGGCCGGAGCGATTGCGTATCGGCGCGGCAAGGCGCGATCGCGAGGGGCGCGCGCGCCGGACGTTCGAAAGTACTGAGACCAGGGCCAGGCCCGATGCTGCGATCCCGGCCAAGGCAATCAGATCGCGTTCGGCGGGCCTGGTCATGCGGCCTCCGACACGGCGTAAGCGGCGGCATCGCTCCGTTTGAAGACCAGCCCGTGTCCCGGCGCCGACAGATCGGGCGCGATCCGCCCCTCGCGCGGCTGCGGCGCGCCGTCGAAGAACATGCGCTCGATGCGGACATGGTCGTGAAACCATTCGAGATGGCGCATGCGGGGCGCCGCGCAGGCGATGGCGAGATGTAGCGCCGGCGCACAATGCCCGGAGAGGTCGACGTGAAAGGCCTCGCACAGCGCCGCAATCTGCAGAAAGCCGGTGAAGCCACCGCACCGCGTCGCGTCCGCCTGCTGCACATCCGTGGCACCGCTCTCGAGCATGCCGCGCACGTAATCGAGCGTATAGGCGTATTCGCCCGCGGCCACGTCCATCCCATCAGGGGCATGCTGCCTCACCATGGCGAGCCCAGGTAGATTGTCTGACGACACCGGCTCCTCGAACCAGCTGACGTCCTGCTCGGCGAACACATGGGCGAGCCGGATCGCTTGCCTGGCGTTGCAGGCGCCGTTGGCATCGACGAACAGGGCCGCACCGCCGATTGCGCGCTTGGCCACTGCGACGCGATGAGGATCCCGCTCGGGCTCGGAGCCGATCTTCATCTTGACATAGGCGCAGCCCTGCTGCGCGACCCAGCCGCCGAGCTGTTGCTCCAGCTCTGCATCCGAATAGGTGGTGAAGCCGCCGCTGCCGTAAATCGGGATGGAGGTCCGGCGCGCGCCGAGAACGACGACGAGCGGCAAATCGAGCAGACGCGCCTTGAGATCATGCAGGGCGGTGTCGACGGCGGAGATCGCCGTCGCCGCAAGGCCCTCACGTCCGAGATTGCGGACGGCCCGCTGCATCGCCTCGAAACAGGCCTGGGGCGCCATGGCGTCTCTGCCCTTGATCACCGCGGCGAGCTTGTCCCGGATCAGCCCGACGAGGCAGGCGCTCGCATAGGTGTAGCCCAGCCCGACCCGGCCTCCACCTTCGACCTCGACGAGCACCATCGTCGTCGAATTCCAGGCGATTGTGCCGTCCGCCTCGGGGCGATCGGTCGGCACCGTGTACGCCTCGGCGCGCACGCTGCGGATTGGGACCTCGCACCGCATCAGTCTTTCCCGGGTAGAACGCTCGTCAGCAATTCCTTGGCGCTGTTCTTGAGCACGCTGCCCAGCTCCGGCTCGGACGGGATCATGCTGACGAAATTCTTGGCCTCCTTCAGAGTGATGTGCGGCGGCAGCGGCGGCACGTTGGGATCGGTATAGGCCTCGAGGATGACAGGCCGGTCCGCCGCGAGCGCCTCTTCCCATGCCGCGCCGACCCGGTCGGGATTGTCGACGAAGATGCCCTTCAGGCCAAGCAGCTCGGCGTAGCGGTGATAGGGGAAATCAGGAATACTTTGGGTCGATAAGGTCTTGCCCGCGCCGAGCTGGATGCGCTCCTCCCACGTCACCTGGTTGAGGTCGCGATTGTTGAGCACCAGCACGACCAGCCGCGGATTCGACCACCGCTTCCAATACTTGGAGATGGTGATCATGACGTTGAGCCCGTTCATCTGCATCGCGCCGTCGCCCATGCAGGCGATCACGGTGCGATCGGGATAAGCCATCTTCCCCGCAAGCGCGTAAGGCGTGCCCGCGCCGAGCGAGGCAAGCCCGCCGGACAGCGACGCCTTCATGCCGCGCCTCATTTTGAGGTCCCGCGCGTACCAGTTCGCCACCGAGCCGGAATCGGCGGTGACGATGGCGTTGTCGGGCAGACGCGGCGACAGCTCCCAGAACACCCGCTGCGGATTGAGCGGCTCGGCGGAATTCATCGCCCGTTCCTTCAGCGTCTCCCACCAATCGGCCATGCCCTTCTCGATGTCGCGCCGCCAGGATGAGTCCTTCTTTTGCGTGAGCAGCGGCAACAGCGCGCGCAGTGTCGTGGCGCTATCGCCGACCATGTTCACTTCCATCGGATAGCGCAGGCTGAGGCGGCTGCCGTCGATGTCGATCTGGACGCCGCGCGCGGCCCCCGGCTTTGGCAGGAACTCGCTGTAAGGAAAGGCGGAGCCCACCATCAGAAACGTGTCGCAGTTCTTCATCAGGTCCCAGCTTGGCCGCGTTCCCAATAGGCCGATCGAACCGGTCACGAACGGCAAATCGTCCGGCACCGCCGCTTTGCCCAGCAGCGCCTTGGCGACCCCGGCCTGCAGGCGCTGGGCAACTTCGATCACCTCATCCGTTGCATCCAGTGCACCGGCACCGACGAGCATGGCAACCTTGCTGCCCGCGTTGAGGACATCCGCGGCGGCGCGGAGTGCGGCCTGATCCGGCAGCTTCGCCGGTCCGGCATAGCCGACGCCGGTGTGGGTGGCGCCATGCGCGAGCGGCGGATCCTTGTAATCGAGTTCCTGCAGATCGTTCGGCAGGATCACGCAGGTCACGGCCCGCTTGGTGTGTGCGATGCGAACCGCCCGGTCGATCAGATGACGGACCTGCTCGGGCACACTCGCCATCGCGACATATTCGGTCACGCCCTGGAACAAGGTCTGGAGATCGACCTCCTGCTGGTAGCTTGCCCCGATCGCGCTTCGTGCCTGCTGACCGACGAGCGCGACTACGGGAACGTGGTCCATCTTCGCGTCATAGAGCCCGTTGAGGAGGTGGATCGCACCGGGACCGGAGGTGGCATAGCAAAGGCCGACTTCGCCGGTGAACTTCGCATGGGCCGAGGCCATGAAGGCTGCCATCTCCTCGTGGCGAACCTGCACGTACTCCATTCTGTCCTTGGCTTTTTCGAGAGCGACATCGAGGCCGCCGACACCGTCGCCGGGATAACCATAGACGCGCTTCAAACCCCATTCGGACAGGCGATGCCAAACATATTCGCTAACATTCATCGGAAGCGTCCCGTATGTCATTCGTGACGTTGTGCGGCTGGTACGGAATCCAACAGGAAAGAACGTCGAACGTTGCAGGATTAATGAATGTTTAGGTTGAGAGCTGGCGCGATTGACGGCCGAAGATACGGACGTGCGGCACCTTCTCCCTGCGCGGCGCGACGGGATCGATTGGAAACCTCGGCGAAGCGGAACATCGTGAAGCTTCGCGAGACGCCTACCGCGCAGGCGCGCGAATGTTCCTATGAACCGGATCGGAGAAAGGTCGAATACGAGAAGCGCCCTGCCCCTTCACTGCCGCGAGAGCACCGCAGGATCAACCGTTTGAGCAGCACTCCGGTGCGAGCGAGCCATGCCAGCGCCCCTAACTCGGATATGCTGTCGATTGGAATCAGGGAAGCAAGGGGCGCAATTTTTCAATGAGGATGATCATCTTCTCACTCGTCGCTGTTTTGTCGTTCTCGTCTGCACAGGCCGAGGTGGTCAAGATACCCTGGCATACCCCGGCGCAATCCTCTCCCTGGATTCCCGGCAACGACTACATCGACGGCTGGTCGAAGAACTTCATGGACGGCACCGTCGAGGAGAAGCGCAAGGTCAAGGCCGAGGGCGAGCTGCAGGCCGACTTGATGCGGCCGCAAGGCGCCAAAGGTTTGATCCCCTTCGTGATCATGCTGCACGGCTGCGACGGGTTCGGCCGGGTCGAGAAGGCGTGGGGGCGCGACTACGGCGGCCGATTGGTCGGCGCCGGCTATGGAGTGCTGCTGCTCGACAGCTTCGGCAGCCGCGGCTTGGGACCCGACGGGGTCTGCGCCGATCCCAGCCAACTGACCTGGGCGCGACGCCGCGCCGATGATGCCTATTCGGCGCTGGATTGGCTCATCGCCCAGAAGATCGCCGATCCCAAGCAGGTCTACGTCCTCGGCCGCAGCAACGGAACGACCACGACCTTGATGATCATGAACCGTGCGATCGGCGACCTGCACGAGCACATGTTCGCGGGCGGCTTCGCGATGCAGCCGTCCTGCTACTTGATGAAGAACGTCGAGTTCTACGCTCCGGTTCATCTCTTCCTGGCGGAGAAGGACGAGGCCACCAGTCCTGTTCTCTGCGGCCAGATGGCCGAGAGCAAACGCTCGATCCCCGTGACGTCGGTGCTGTGGAAAGGCGCCAGCCACAGCTTCGAAGATCACGAGCCGATTCACGTCTTCCATGGCTACCACATCGGGTACAATGCCGCGGCTGCGGAAGGCACGATCAAGGCGATCATCGATATGTTGAACGAGGCCAGGAAGGCGAAGAACTGATCGGAGAGCAACAGCCCGTGGATTGCGGCGAGGACATCGACCGGCGACCGCGGCCAAGGCGCCTCCTATTTCGTTTGCACAACCAAGACCCGAAGCCGACATAATTTAGCCTGCGTCTCTCCGCTTGTTCCCTCCGTCAACGCTTGGAAGACTTACGTGCGCAAGGCGTTTTGGTCTGCAATTGCCGTGCTTTTTTGCTTGGCTTCTCCCGTCAATGCCGCTGGTATTCAGCTTATCAACTATGGCCCCAACTTGACCGGCGCGATCTGGTATCCATGCGAGGGCAAACCGAAAGACGTGGAGCTCGGCGAGCTTGGAGTGGGCGTCGACTATGGCCTCGTCGGTGTGAAGGATTGCCCCGTCACCGGGACGAAACTGCCGCTGGTCATCGTCTCCCACGGTTATGTCGGCTGGTTCGGTGGACATCATGACACGGCAGCAGCATTAGCCGATGCCGGATTTGTCGTCGCGGCAATCAATCATCCAGGCGACAACGCGAACGATTCCTCAAGAAAAGACGATCTATCCTCCTTCTTGTCGCGTCCGACAGACATGGTCCGTCTACTCGATTTTGTGCTGCAAGAATGGAAAGATGGAGCCGTCATCGATCCCGCGAAGATCGGACTGTTCGGATTCTCCAAGGGCGGGTACACTGGACTGGCGCTGATCGGGGCAGCACCGGACTTTGGCCGGTATGCGCGCGGTTGCACCGATGCGTCGAAATTGTGCGAGCAACTCAGAAGCGGCGACATTCCCGCCGTGGCGCAGGATGCGCGCATTCGCGCCGCTGTGATCGCCGATCCGATACCAGGTTTCTTCACGCAATCCAATCTGGCCGCGATCAGGATTCCGGTGCAGTTCTGGAGAGCGGAGATCGGAATCGGGATCATCGACCCGGAAGGCACGGCCCGGGTCGCCCGTGCGCTACCGGGAAAGCCGGAGGTTCACAGCGTGCCTGCCGGTCACTTTGCGTTCGTAGCACCATGCTCGCCGGAGCTCAAAGCCGTGCTGCCTCGCATCTGCACCGACAAGCCCGCCGAATTCGATAGGTTGGCGTTTCATCGCGAATTCAACGGGAGCGTTGCGCGATTCTTCCATGAGCATTTGACTGAAGGCAACTGACGGCTACCACGCCTTCTTGCCCGTTGCTGCCCTTGAGCCTGATTGTCGTCGCCTCTGCTCTTTGCGGTAGACCAGACAAACGGCAGGCTGCACGTCCACCGCCGATTTTGACCAAGGCGGTCGATTGCACAACAAACTCATAGCCCGCCGCCCCTACGCCCGCCGCATCAGCTTCAGCGATGCCGCCAGCCGCAGGCTGCGCTTGCCGGCGAGCGCGATGCCTTCGAGCTCGCCGCTGTCTTCCGTGCAGGTGCCGGAGAAGCCGATCCCCACCTCGATGCCGCCGAACACGGGATTGTCGCCCCTCGCCGGCGTGTGCTCCTGGTTGAGCATCTCGCCCTTCCAGCGACCGTCCGCCGAGGAATAGGCGCCGAGATAGTAGAAGAACGCATCGCCACCGAGGATGCGGCCGTCGATCAACAGCATCACGCCGGAGAGTGAGGCCTCGACGCCGTCGAGCGCGCGCAGCTGCATCGCATAGAGCCCGTTAGCGATGCTGCCCTGTCCGATCGCGCCGCGCGGCGGCAACGCCTCGTCGAGCGGCGCGAGATTGGCCCAGAACACGCGGTCGGGCATCGCATCTGCCCTGCCCTCCAGCAGGATGGTCGATCCCTCGGTGCGGCCGCGCACCTTGATCGAGGTGACGTCGGCCCCCATCAACGGCCGATAGTTGGGATCGTCATTGTGGCGCTCGGTGATGACCTCGGCTTCGATGGCGCCGTTCGTGACGCGATAGGTGCCGAGATGCGCGAAGGCGGAATTGCCGCCGAGCATCTTGCCGTCGTGCAGGCACATGATGCTGCGGCCGAACGCGCCGTTGATGCCGTATTCAACTCTGTAGAGTCCGTCGAGCAAAGTCATGAACCCGCAAATTCAAAAAGAATCGCAGGCCACATAGCACCGTCGCGGGATCAAGACCATCCGGCTTATCCGCGCAGAGGCGCTTACGGAGCCGATGGTGCCATCATGTCAGCATGCACCTGTTTTGCCCGACGGGTCAAGTCAATTTCGCAAAATCCGCAGTAGCGGGCCGGCCGCCCTCGCCGCTTTGAATTTCAACCACTTGGCTACTGTGCATGGGGTTGTTTTCGGCGTGTCGGCTTGGCCGACATGCGCCAGACATTAATGCCGCTTGAAGTACTGTACCTCGCGCTCGTGCTTCTCGGCCGCCGCGCGGCTCTTGAACGTGCCGAGATTGCGGCGCTTGCCGGTCTTGGGATTCACCTTGCGCGAATAGAGCCGGTATTCGCCGGATGCGAGCTTGCGGATCATGGTTGCGCCTCCTGTCGTGCCTTGCAGGTCAACCCGCTTCCCACGCGGCGCGTTCCGTCAGGGCTTGGCGGTCAAGGCTTGGCCTGCGGCGCGAACTGCTGATTGGCGAAAGGCTGCGGATCGGAGGGAACCTTCATCACGACGAAGCTGCGTCCCATCGAGCGGTGGCATGAATTGCAGCCCTCGGTCAGATCACCCACGGCTTTCGTGAATCTGCGGCCGTCCTTCGCCGTGATCGCGTCGGACGTCGCTTGCAGCGATGGCTCCAACGTCGTGACGTTGCTGATGGGGATGCCCGAATAGAGCAAGGCGGCCTCGACCAGGCTCGCCTTGAGCTGGCGCAGCTCGTAGGCGGCGAGCTCCCAGTTCTGCGCCTTGCCGGCTAGAGACAGCTTCTGATGGCGCGTCTGCGCGGCGGTCATGATGTCGCCGAGCCGGGGCACGTACTGGTCCGCCGAGGGCGATTTGAGATCCTGCGCCGCCACCGCCGTGGCTGCTCCCAGGCCGGCCAACACGATCATCCAATGCCGCAGTGTCATCGCACGTCTCCATTCCAATGGAGACGCAATCTAGGCCGGCCGGGCCGAGCCACCTTGCGCTCGATCAAGCCCGGTCTCGCAGGTGCGCTAGAAACACAGCGTAGTGACGAGCTTGCCCTGCTTGTCCTTGATCGCGTAGGGGCAGCGCAGCCGTTCCAGCGCCTTCTTGGCGTCCTCGTCGCCGAGCGCAGCAGCGCGCTCGTAATAGGCCTTGGCTGCGTCCTTGTCCTTCGGGCCGCCGCGGCCTTCTTCCGCGAAGGCGCCCATCCGCTCCAGCGCGCCGGGATGGTTTTGCGCGGCCGCCTTCTCGAACAGCGCGCGCGCCGCAACGTCGTCCTTCTCGCCGCCATTGCCATTGGAAAGCATCAGGCCGAGCTGGTACTGCGCTTCCGCGTTGGTCTCGGCGGCCTTGCCGAGCAGCGCGCGCGCCTGCGCGGGATCGGCGGGCGCACCGCCGCCGGCACTGCCGATTGCCGCAAGGTTGGAGACGCCACGAGGATTGCCCGCCTGCGCCGCCTTCTCGAACAATTTGCGCGCCTGCGCCTCGTCCTGGGCGACGCCTGAGCCGGTGCCGTAGGCGACGCCGAGCTCGACCATCGCCGCACTCGAGCCCTTGTCCGCCGCCTTGCGCCAGGCCGCGATCGCCTCCGCCGTCTGCCGGTTGGCCGCATAGGCGCGGCCGAGCGCGAACATCGCGCGGCGCGAGGATGATGCCGCCTGCCTGCAGAATTTGATCGCGGTCGCGATGTCGGAGGCTGCGATGTCAGGCACGCCCTTCACGTCGGCCGGCTTGTCGGGATCGCTCGGGTCCGCGGCAACACGGTCGCACAGGACGAGATCGGCCGATTGCGCATGCGCGGCAACCGGCAAGGTGAGCGCGAGGAAGATGGCACAGAGGAAAGTCCGCATGGACATCACGTTGCGTCCGCGTCCCGGCGATTTCAAGGCTCGAGTCCCGATTGCCGCAGCACGGGCACGACTTCCGGCGACGCCAGATAGCGCAACAGCCGGTCGGCGGCGTCGGCCTGCTTCGCATTCGCCATGCGACCCGCGGAGAACACGGCCGCTGTCTGCAAGTCGTGCGGCACCGGGCCGATCACCTCGATGCCATCAACCTGCTTCAGCTCGCTGATCTGCTGCACGGCGAGGTCGGCCTCGCCGCTGACGAGCCGCTCCGCGGTAAAGCCTTGCTCGACGATGGTGGCCTTGGTGTTGATCTCATCAGCAACGCCCATCCGCACGATCAGCTGGGCGAAGTACACCCCGCTCGCACCGAGCCGCGAATAGGCGACCGATCGCGCCGCAAGCAGCGTCTGGCGCAGCGCAGCCTGAGTTGCGATGTCGGGAAGCGGTGCGCCTTTCCGCACGGCAAGTCCGACATAGGAGCGCGCGAGGTCCGCTGCGCTGTCCGCGATCACGCGACCCTCGCCGATCACCTCATCGAGCCCCTCGCGCGTGAGGATCACGAGATCGGCGGCCTCGCCGGCGCGCAGCCGCTTGAGCAGAGCCAGAGTTGGCGCGAAGTCGGCTTCGACGTGAATGCCTGTTGCGGCCTCGAAGGCGGCGGACAGGCTGCGCATCGCGCCCAACAGACCGAGCGTCGAGAGCATGCGAACTTTTTCCATGGGCGATGTCCCCTTGCGATCAGTCGCGATGCATCAGTTTGAGCGTGGCGGTCAAGCGCGGGTTGCGCTTGCCGGCCAGCACGGTTGCTTCCGGCACGGCCGCTGCCATCCAGATGCAAAAATCCGCCGGAGCCTTGCAGCTCCGGCGGATTTGAAAGCCAACCCGGGCCAGCCCCCAGCCCGGGCCGGGAGGATCTTAGGCCGCGGCCTTCTTGTCGGTCGGCACGGACGCGATCGTCTTCAGGATCTGCGAAGCGATCTGGTATGGGTCGCCCTGCGAGTTCGGACGGCGGTCTTCCAGATAACCCTTGTAGCCGTTGTTGACGAAGGAGTGCGGAACGCGGATCGAGGCACCACGATCAGCCACGCCGTAGCTGAACTTGTTCCACGGCGCGGTCTCGTGCTTGCCGGTCAGACGCTTGTCATTGTCCGGGCCGTAGACGGCGATGTGGTCCATCAGGTTCTTGTCGAAGGCGGCCATCAGCGCCTCGAAGTACTCCTTGCCACCAACGTTGCGCATGTACTCGGTGGAGAAGTTGGCGTGCATGCCCGAGCCGTTCCAGTCGGTGTCGCCGAGCGGCTTGCAGTGGAACTCGATGTCGATGCCGTACTTCTCGGTGAGGCGCAGCATCAGATAGCGGGCCATCCACATCTGATCGGCAGCGGTCTTGGAGCCCTTGCCGAAGATCTGGAATTCCCACTGGCCCTTCGCGACTTCCGCGTTGATGCCTTCATGGTTGATGCCGGCAGCGAGGCACAGGTCGAGATGCTCTTCGACGATCTTGCGGGCGACGTCGCCGACGAACTTGTAGCCGACGCCGGTGTAGTACGGGCCCTGCGGCGCCGGATAGCCATACTCGGGGAAGCCGAGCGGACGGCCGTCCTTGTAGAAGAAGTATTCCTGCTCGAAGCCGAACCAGGCGCCGGCATCGTCGAGGATGGTGGCGCGCTTGTTGGATGGATGCGGGGTCTTGCCATCGGGCATCATGACTTCGCACATCACGAGCACGCCGTTGGTGCGGGCGCCGTCCGGGAACACAGCAACCGGCTTCAGCACGCAATCCGAGCTGTGGCCTTCGGCCTGCTGCGTGGAGGAGCCATCGAAGCCCCAGAGCGGAAGCTGCTCGAGCGTCGGGAACGACGCGAATTCCTTGATCTGAGTTTTGCCGCGCAAATTCGGAGTCGGCGTATATCCGTCGAGCCAGATGTACTCGAGCTTATACTTGGTCATTGAGCCTCTCTGTAGATGATGCGAAAGGTGGGGTTGAGAGCCCCGCACGTTTGTACCCGGCCATCATCGGCCGGCGCTTTATAAGCATTTTGCGTGCCAAAAAGCCGCAGTGCGGGAGGTTTTCCACCGCCGCCGGGTCCGGCCGGCAGCCAAGGAAACCTCCAAAAGGACATGCGTCATAGCCGCGCACCTTCCCGTGAGGCTGCACCGCAAAATCCCGCGGAAATCGCCTGATTCCGGAGCAGGCAGGCTCCTCCCGGAGGTTGCCGATGAAACGCGCAGCAACGTCCGGCAACTTTCGCAAAGCACCCCGCCCCTGCCTAGCAACCTTTGGAATGGCCGAGACGTTGGTCATCGGCGGCGTGCCCAAAGGGATGCAGAAGGCCTCCTGCCCAAAAAATAGGCGGAAACTGATTTCCTTTTCAGCACTTTCCAATCCGGCAGGCCCGACCGATATGGGGACTCCAGTAACCACATCCGAACGAGTCGGGCGCACCATGGAGGCCAAGGCGCTTCGACCAAGGAGCAATCGCAATGATGTACAATGGTCTAAGTCAAGGATCGGCAACGATCTACCAATTCCCCGTCGGCGGCCGCGCGGCTCTCGGCGGACGTCGCTACGGTGAGACCCGCCTCGCTGCCGATCATGCTTCGCTCCCTGCGAATGCCTCGATCTGCAGCGATAGCTGGTACCATCAGGATGCGGTCGACGAAGCAAAGCCGAAATGGGATCGCTGATGCCAGTCCGGTTTAAGGCCGCCGCGCTTTTGCAAGGGCCCGCCGGAAGTTTGAAAAAGGGTCGAAACAACGACGTTTCGATCCTTTTTGATTCCTCGACCTCGTTGCGATGATCAAATCACGCTGCAGGCCGTGACCGGCCGCTTCAGATGCTTGACCGTGGTGGCCCCGCTCTTGCCGATAACGAGAGTAATTCCCGCCCCCGAATAGCGCGTGCCTGAGACCGTCAGCCGTTTGGCGAGCGTCACCGGCCCGCCGTCGATCTGGAGGAAGGCGCGGTTGTCGTAGTCATAAAATCCCACGATGAACTGCGTACCATCAGCACAATGGTAGTTCCGGAATGTCTGCGCATCGGCCTGCCGTGCACCGGTCATCCCAGCCAGCATTGCGATCCCCAAAAGAATGGCCTTGTGCCCGTCCATGCTCGCCCCCTGTAATAGACTTGAAGGATGCCCTCCGTGCGTCTAGCGGAACCATAACCCAAGCTGAGCCCATGCAAGACTCTTCCCTGAACGACTCCCCTGCCCGCCACCTCGCTCTGCAAGGCGCCAGCAACTTTCGCGATCTCGGCGGCTACGTCACACATGACGGCCGTACCACGCGCTGGCGCCACATCTTCCGCTCCAACCATCTCGGCCAGCTCACCGCGGCGGACGTCGAGATCGTCCGCGCGCTCGGCGTCCGAAGCGCATTCGACTTCCGCGGGGTCGAGGAGCGTGCGACCGGCATCTGCGCCGTGAGCGAGATCACCGTGTATTCGCTGCCGATCGAGCCGACGGTTATTGCCGCGCTGCGCGCCGAACTCGCCAGGGGCGCGCTGACCGGACCGGTCGCGCTCGAGCTCATGCGCGAGTCCTACCGCAACTACGTCCGCCACAACACGCACAGCTTTCGCGCGCTGTTCGGCCATCTCCTGGAAGACCGCGCGCCGCTCGTGATTCACTGCACCGCCGGCAAGGACCGCACCGGTTTTGCCAGCGCCCTGATCCTGCATGCGCTGGGCGTACCCGATGACGTGATTGCGGAAGATTATCTGCTGACCAACAGCCACTACAAGCGCGACGTCTCGAGCGTCTCCGATCTGCCCGCCGACGTGCTCGACGCCATCGGCTCGGTCGAGGCATCGTTTCTCGATGCCGCCTTTGATGCCGTCAGCCGCGACTATGGCGATGTCGAAACCTATTTGCGCGATGGCCTCAAGCTTGGGCCGGCGGAGCGCTCCGCGCTAAGGGAACGTTATCTGCAATCGTAGGCGGTCGCGCCGCTCAGGAGATCGATGATGCAAGGCAAGGTTCTGATCGTGACCGGTGCGCTCGGCGCGCTCGGCAAGGTGGTCTCCGACGCCGCGCTGGCGCGTGGCGCGCGCATCGCCGGCATCGATCACGCCCCCTCTCAAACGCCGGCGACGGCCGAGCGGATCGAGATCGGAGGCGTCGACCTGTCGGCTGCGGTGCAAGCCAAGACGGCGGTCGAGGCCGCCGTGAAGCATTTCGGCAGGCTCGATGCCGTGGTCAACATCGCCGGCGGCTTTGCCTTCGAGACCATTGCTGACGGCGACATCACGACGTGGCAGCGCATGCACGCGCTGAACGTACTGACCGCCCTCAACACCGCGCACGCGGCATTGCCGCATCTTGCTGCGTCGAAGGCAGGCCGCATCGTCAATATCGGCGCGATGGGCGCGCTCCAGGCCGGGTCCGGCATGGGTCCTTACGCGGCATCGAAAGCCGGCGTGCACCGTCTCACCGAGGCGCTCGCCAACGAGTGGAAGGGCAAGGTCACCGTCAACGCCGTGCTGCCGTCGATCATCGACACCAAGGCCAACCGCGCCGACATGCCGAAAGCCGACTTCTCCAAATGGGTGACGCCGCAGGAGCTCGCCGAGGTCATCCTGTTCCTCGTCAGCGACGCCGCGAGCGGCGTCACCGGTGCGCTGATTCCGGTGAGCGGACGGGTGTGATCAATCCGGCACAAGCAGGCGCAAATTGCCCTTGAAGCGGATGCTCTGCTTGCCGGCGAGCGCAATGCCCTCGCCATAGGCGGTCTCATCGGTGTAGGTGCCGCTGAAGCCGATGGTCACGACCTTGCGGCCCCACACCGGGCGCTCGTCGAACGAGGGCGAATGCTCCTCATTGGTCAGCTCGCCCTTCCACTTGCCATCGGCGGACGTGTAGCTGCCGTGGGCGAAGAAAAAGGAATCGCCGCCGCGCATGGTGCCATCGCGCAGCACCATGACACCCTGATTGCCGCCCTGGACGCTATCCAGGAACTCAATCCGGATATGATAAAGCCCGTTCCTGATCGTCATCGCCGCAAGCGCCCTGTTCCCCACGCGGAGATATAGCTGGCTTGGCCGCGTGCGGGCAAATGCGATCAGCCCCGAGTCCAATCCGGGCTAGACTGCCCGCAACTGATTCTCCGATCGGACACTCGCCGTGGAAACCGCTCTCTATCTCCCCGTCAAACGATTCCTCGAAGGCCTCGGCTTCGACGTGAAGGGCGAGATTCGTGGCTGCGATCTCGTCGGCCTGAGCGCCGGCGATCCACCCGTGGTCGTCATCGGCGAGCTCAAGCTCGCCTTCAATCTCGAACTGATCCTGCAAGCGGTCGATCGCGCGCCGGCGGGCGACGAGATCTGGATCGCGGCAAAAATATCGGCGCGCGGCAAGGGACGCGAGAGCGATGCGCGATATCGCAATCTCTGCCGCCGACTCGGCTTCGGTATGCTCGGCGTAACCGACAACGGCCAGGTCGAGGTGCTGGTGAAGCCGCCAACGGCCGCTCCCCGCCGCGAGCCGAAAACGCGCTCGCGGCTCGTGGCCGAGCATCAGCGCCGCCAAGGCGATCCCGTGCTCGGCGGCAGCACCCGCGCACCGATCATGACGGCCTACCGGCAGCAGGCGCTGGCCTGCGCATCAGAACTCGCCGCCGGTCCGCGGCGCGTGCGCGATTTGCGCCAACGCTGTCCCGACGCCGGCAAGATCTTGCTTAACAATGTGTATGGCTGGTTCGCGCGTGCCGACCGGGGCATCTACGGGCTGACCGAGGCGGGACATGCGGCGCTGAAGCGTTGGCCGCAGCAACGGGGTGAGGCCGGTGGAGGTGCCGCGTCACCGCCATGACACCTGACCGGTGCATAGCTGAGATGCCACACCAATTTCATATTGCAATGCAACATTTGGAGCACTAGGTATCCCGGCATCAAAACGAGGCCGTTATGAGCGCAGACTGGAATACCAAATATGGCACGCGGCGGGTCCGCCATGATCCGCCCACCCTGGACGAGGCGATCTTCGCCGCCGTCGGCATCACCGACGACCAGGAGCAGCAGGCCGAGATCGCTGCCGCGCTGATGGGGATGCCGCTCGACGTCGTTCAGGCCGAGGTCAAGAAGCAGGCTCGCACCAACAGCCGCATCACTGCCACGCGCGTGATCGCCGGCGAACAGGGTGCGCAGCGCTCGGTCGTGGTCGAACGCCGTGTCGTCCGCCGCTTCGGCAACGACAAGCGCACCGGAACCTGAACACTCATTCCTTTGGATCAACAAAATGCGGACCGGCCTCGCGCCGGTCCGCTTTTTGATTCAGTCTTTGGGATCAAGCCGCGCGATTGCCGTACATGCTGGAGATCAACTTCCAGCAGGTGGAGTTGAAGCTGAGAAGCGCGCGACCAGCCTTGAACGGCGCGGCGGCGAGATCGGCAAGCTCGTCCTCGGCGGTCTTGGTAAGATCGATTGTGCCGGTGGATTCGCCATGGCGGAATTGCAGATGGGCGCCAAACTTCCTGGCGAGCGCGCGCATGGCATGATTCTCCGCGCCCGTGGTGATGCGCAGGCTCTTGTAGCCCTTCCAGCGTGCTTCGGCGATCAGGCGGCTGAACAGCACCGTGCCGACGTTCTGACGCCGCGAGGAGGCCTCTACGCTAAAAGCTACTTCGGGCAGCGAATCGCCCTCCGGCGGATGCAGCTCAGCCGCACCGCGGACCACGCCGTCGACGATGTAGGCGACGATCACAGTGCCGTCCTCGGCGCAGCGGGCTGCGTAACGCTCGATGAAACTATCGTCGAGAAACCCGTTGAAACGATCATGCCGGCTTTCGGCATCTAGTCTGAGCAGGTGATCGCGCAGCAGCGGCAATTCTTCCTGCTGGATCAGGGTCCGCACATAGCCCGGGGCGGTGCGGACGGTGTCTTCAAGTACCACGTCAAAACTCCTCTTGGTGTCCCTCGAGGAGGCGTTCGAATCCCTAGGCCTCCAATATTGTGCGTCGCAGCAAGAATTTCAAGATGGGAACCCGCTCAAGTTTGAGGCAGCGCAGACGACTAATTCGTTAACAAAATCAAGGCCCCGTAGTCTTACAGGACCAGCTGCGTCTGGGTCACCATAGCGACCAGCTTGCCGTCCTCGGTCTCAAGCCGGGTGGTCCAGACCTGGGTTCGGCGGCCGCGGTGGACCGGGGTGGCGGTCGCGATGACGGTGTTTCCCTCCTTGGCCGCACCGATGAAATTGGTTTTGCTCTCGAGCGTAGTCGTGCCCTTGGCGTCCTCCGGCAGGTTGATCACGGTCGCCGCAGCTCCGACGGAATCCGCAAGCGCCATCACCGCGCCGCCGTGGATGGTGTGATTGAGGGTGCAGAGATCGGGCCTGACCCTCATCCGCGCGACGACGCGGTCCTTCCCGGCCTCGATGAACTCGACGCCCTTGAGCTCGGCGAACGGCATCTTCATCGCTTTAAGTTTCTCGAGCGGCGTCATCAGATGTCCTCCCAATTCCTTGTTGGCCCAGCGTGAATGGCTTCGCGCGGCAAAGCAATGATGTCCGAGATAATGGTTACCGTGAATTGGGCGCCCTGCACTCCACCCGTCATTGCGAGCGAAGCGAAGCAATCCAGAGTCCTCCGCAGAGAGACTCTAGATTGCTTCGTCGCAACAGCTCCTCGCAATGACGGCTGGATAGGCCGCCTGCTCACGTCACCGCATTCACAATCTGATATTCCGGCCGGCGCCATACCTCGCCCACGATCACCTCCTCGATGATCTCGGCGGCACGAACAATCTCGCTTTCACCGATATACAGCGGCGTGATTCCGAACCTCATGATATCAGGCGCGCGGAAATCGCCGATCACGCCGCGGGCGATGAGCGCCTGCATGGCGGCGTAACCGCCCTCGAAGGCGAAGGAGACCTGGGAGCCGCGACGTTCGTGCGCACGCGGGGTCACCAGCCTCAACGACCGGCAACGACGCTCAACCTCCGCAATCAGCAGATCGCCAAGCGCCAGCGAGCGGGTGCGGACTTCATTGATGTCGACGCGATCCCAGATATCGAGCGATGCCTCCAGCGCTGCCATCGCCAGCACCGGCGGCGTGCCGACGCGCATGCGCTCGACGCCGCCGGCGGCCGCATAGGCAAGCTCGAAGGCGAAGGGCTTTGCATGGCCCATCCATCCGGACAATGCAGCGCGCGCGTCGTCGGCATGGCGCGGTGAGACGTAGAGGAAGGCCGGCGCGCCCGGGCCGGCGTTGAGATATTTGTAGGTGCAGCCGGCGGCGAAATCGACGCCACAGCCGGCGAGATCAACCGATAGCGCGCCGGCCGAATGGGCGAGATCCCAAACTGTGACGATGCCGAGCGCATGGGCCTTCCCAGTCAACTTCGCCATGTCGTGGCGGCGGCCGGTGCGGTAGTCGACCTGGGTGACGTAGAGCACCGCAATCTCTTCCGACAGCGCGGACTCGATCTCCTCCGGCGCCACTAGGCGCAATTGATGCCCGCGCTCGAGCGTCGCGATCAGGCCCTCGGCCATGTAAAGGTCGGTTGGGAAATTGCCGGTGTCGGACAAAACGACCTTGCGCGAGGCGTTCATATCGAGCGCTGCGGCGAGCGCCTGATAGACCTTGAGCGACAGCGTGTCGCCGACCATCACGGAGCCGGGTTCGGCGCCGATCAGGCGCGCGATGCGATCGCCGACGTGGCGCGGCTGGGCATACCAGCCCGCACTGTTCCAGGCGCGGATCAGTTCGTTGCCCCACTCGGTCGTGATGACACGGCCAACCCGCTCGGCAACGCCCAGCGGCAGCGCGCCGAGCGAATTGCCGTCGAGATAGATCACCCCCTCGGGGAGATGAAATAGCGCTTTGGTGTCGTCGTAGACGCGATATCTGGTCATGAGCAATTCTACAGAATGGTACGGACGCGCCAGAGTTCGGGGAACAGCTCGACCTCCAGCATGCGCTTGAGGTAGCTGACACCGCCGGTCCCGCCGGTGCCGCGCTTGAAGCCAATGACGCGTTCAACCGTCGTCACGTGGTTGAAGCGCCAGCGCCGGAAGTAATCCTCGAAATCGACCAGCTTCTCGGCGAGCTCGTACAGCATCCAGTGCGTCTCCGGCGCCTCGTAGACGATCCGCCAGGCTTGCAGCACGCCTTCACTGAAGCTGTGGGTCTCGCGGACGTCGCGCGCCAGCACCGCCGCCGGCATCGTCAGCCCGTGGCGATCGGCGAGCCGCAGCACCTCGTCATAGAGACTCGGGGTCGCGAGCTCGGCTTCGAGCAGCCTGGTCGTTTCCACGTCGTGCGCGTGCGGCTTCAGCATGGCGTGATTGCGGTTGCCGAGCAGATATTCATTCAGCCGGTATTGACGCGACTGAAATCCGGAAGATTGACCGAGCTGGGAGCGGAAGCGCGTATATTCGCTCGGCGTCATCGTGCGCAGCACGTCCCAGGCATTATTGAGCTGCTCGAAGATGCGCGACATGCGCGCCAGCATTTTCATCGCGGGCTGCACCTCGTCTTTGGCAATGGCGCGCCGCGCGGCGCTGAGCTCGTGGATGGCAAGGCGCATCCAGAGTTCGGTGGTCTGATGCTGGATGATGAACAGCATCTCGTCATGCGCTTCCGACAATGGATGCTGCGCGCCGAGAATCGCATCGAGTGCCAAATAGTCGCCATAGGACATGCGCCGGGAAAAATCGGTCTCGGCGCCTTCGCTGGTGGGATCGTAATCGCTGGACGTCATAGCAGTCCCTCCCGATCGATCATCCCTGCCCCGGCTCAATCGAGGCCGATCAGGCGCGCAGTGATCGGCGACGACGGATCCTTCAGCCCGTCGATCACGGTGAAATGGTTGAGGCCGGGATCGACGACGAGGCGCGTGGGCACATCAAAACTGGTCCAGACATTAGCCAGCAGATCGGACTGGCGGATGAATTCCGGCCGCTCGCTGCCGCCGACCCAGGCGGTGACCGGCGAATGCCCGCGCGGCAGATGCAAGGCCGCGCTTTCGAGGCTCGCCTCCTCCATGGTCATCCGCAGCGTCTCATTCATCTTCGTCTTGAGCAGCGGTCGCAGATCGTGCAGACCGCTGATCGAAAGCGTACCCGCAATGCGGTTGAATACGGAAGGTTCGAGCCCGCTGTCGTCGCACAGCATGCGCGTGACGAGATGACCGCCGGCGGAATGCCCGGCGAGCCGGATCGGTCCCGCGACAAGCGAGGCCGCTTTCGCGATCGCGGATGATATTTCCGCGGTGATATCAGGGATGCGTGCAGCCGGCGTCAGCGTGTAACTCGGCAAGCAAACCGTCCATCCGTGGCGACGCGCGCCTTCGGCGATATCCGTCCAGGTCGATTTGTCGAAGCGCATCCAGTAGCCCCCGTGCACGAACACGACGAGGCCCTTGCTGTCGCCCTCGGGCAGCACGAGATCGAAGCGTTGACGCTCCCCGGAGCCGTAGGCGATGTCCGCACGAAACCCCTTCAGAGCGGCACGGTAGGCCGCCGCCCGCTCCGCCCATTGCGCCGGCATCTTGTCCGAGCCCGGGATATGGGCCGAATTGGCGTAAGCATCATCCCAATCGCGCATGGTGACTCCCGAGGACTCGTCTGGCGAACCGGGCGGCAGTCTGCCACCGCCGAGGGTGGCATCCTAGCCTTTCTTTTAAGCTTAAAGCATCTGGATGCCATGTTTCAGGCGGCGGTAGCTCCAACCGGGCTTTTTAGGGTGGGCAAAGCGAAGCGTGCCCACGATTTTGGCCATGTCGGAGAAAAAGGCTGGGCACGGCGCAAGAGCGCCTTTGCCCCTCCTACAGCACCGCTCGAAGCAGCCGCTACATCTTCTCCACCCCGCACCATTCCGCGATGAACAGCGCCATTGCCTTGGTAGTCTTCTTCAGCGACTCCAGATCGACGAACTCGTTGAAGCCGTGCATCTCGCCGCCGCTGGCGCCGAAGCACAGGCTGGGAATGCCGTGGTTGAGACCGTAGAAGCGGGTGTCGGTGAGCGCGGTGAAGACCAGATCCTCGACCGCGCCGCCATAGACCTTGTTGAAAGCCTTGCCGAATGCAGCTTCCGGCGCGGCGGCGTCGGTCAGTTCATAACCTTCCGACAGGAAGCCAGACCACTGGACCTCGGGCGGATTGTTGGCGAGGAAGCGGTGGTCGCGCGAGGCGGCTGCAACGCAGGCCAAAATCTCCTTCTGGTGATCGGCGACGGACCAGCCCGGCAGGATGGCGATACGGCAGTCGACGTCGCACCAGGCCGGCACGCTGGAGGCCCAGTCGCCGCCCTTGATGATGCCGGGGTTGAAGTTGATGGGATGGTTGAGCGTCTTGAAGTGACGGTCGGCCTTGGCACGCTCGTTCCACTCGATCTCGAGTTTCTGCAACGCGTGAACGAGATGATAAGCCGCCATGATCGCATTGGAGCCCGAGCCGGCAAAGGCGACATGAGTCGGGTGGCCCTTCACGCGCAGCCGAAACCAGATCACGCCGACCTGCGAGCGCACCATCTTGCCGGAGGTCGGCTCGGGGATGAAGCAGGCATCGGCCCTGTAACCGCGCTGCAGCGTCGAGAGCGCGCCGACGCCGGTGCTCTCCTCCTCGATCACCGACTGGAAGTGAATCCGCGCGGTCGGCTTGAGGCCAGCGGCCTTGATCGCATCAACTGCATAGAGCGCACCAATGGTGCCCGACTTCATGTCGCAGGCGCCGCGGCCGAACATCTTTCCGTCCTTGATGACGGGCGAGAATGGCGGCGTGTCCCACAATTCCAGGGGACCTGCCGGCACCACGTCGCAGTGGCCCTGGAGGATCAGCGATTTGCCGGCTTCAGTCGCCGGACGATAGGTGCCGACCACGGTGCGCGCCTTGGAGAAATCATGCTCGATCGGCCCAAAGCCGCGCAGCTCCCTCAAATCGTCAACATTGATGTGCCAGTCGTCGACCTCGTAACCGCGCGCGCGCAGGAGGTCGCCGATCATGTCCTGGCAGGGTCCCTCGGCGCCACGGGTCGAGGGAATCGCGACGAAATCGCGGGTGGTCGCAAGCTGGGCTTCGAAGCCGGCATCGACGGCGTCAAGAATCCTCTGTTGCGTATCGGCATTCATCGGGCAACTCCAGGCATCCAAATGATCAGGGTGCCCGCAAGCTAACCGATTTCAGCCGTTCGGGTACTCCACAAAATAAGCATCCCGCAATGCATCTTCGAGCAGTCGGCCCTCCGAGTAGCCATTCAGCGTCGCCGGCCGGCTTACGCCGTCGAGCAGCCGCGGACACGGCTCCGGCGCGCCGAGGACGGTGCGGACCGGAATGCGCTCGGCGTAAATCGGCAACTCGTAATCCTCATCGTCGTCGGCGACACCCTTGGCGCGGATTTTTGCGGAGGCCTCCTCGATCTCCATCGCGATGAACGAGGTCGCCTTGATTTCCTGGGTGTTGCTCGCCCGCAGGGTGGCTGTGCGAGCCGGGAAGAAGCGATCGACCATCGCGATCACCGCGCGTTCTTTCTCCGCGGGGTCGGTGACGAGGTAGGCAGTGCCGAACGCCATCACCGCGCGGTAGTCGGCGGAATGATTGAAGCCGCAGCGCGCCAGCACGAGGCTGTCGAGATGGGCAACCGTCAGGCAGACGCGCTCACCTTTGGTCTGGCTACGCAGCATGCGGCTCGCGCTGGAGCCGTGCCAATAGAGCCTGGTCCCCTCGCGCCAGAAGAAGGTCGGCGTGCAATAGGGCTGGCCGTCGATAACGTAGGAGACGTGGCACAGCATCGAGGAATCCAGGATGCGGTGAACGGTGGCGTGATCGTAGAAGCCGCGGTCGTGCCGGCGCTTGACCTGGTTGCGCGCTGAGGTCGGATAGACAGTTTGGTTTTCGGTCTGGCTCACGGCCGCTCCTGTCGGGATTGGAAGAAGTCCGCAGCAGTTGTAGCGGTGCATTTGGTCTGCGATAGTGCCAATTCCATGCAAAAAATTCCGACCAATTCCACCTCGCCGGCCAAAGCCGAATTGCCACTGGATTTCACCGGGCCGCACATCACCGCCGGCGCCTCCTCGGCGCATCGGTTGTACCAGGCGCTATGCGAGGTGATTGTCTCTGGCCTCGTCAAGTCAGGCGAGCCGCTGCCGCCGTCGCGCATCCTGGCCAAGCAGACCGGGTTCCGGCGTAACGCCGTCGTCACGGCCTATGAACGTCTGATCGCCGACGGATTTGCGGAGGCCACCGTCGGCTCCGGCACCTTCGTGGCCGCGCAGATTCCGGCACGCGCCACCGCACCGAAGAAGCCGAAGGTCATTATCGAAGCGCCCAGGCAGGGCGCGCTCGCGCTCGGCTGCACTCATATCGATGAGCGCGCGGTGCAGCGCTTTCGCGCATTCGTTGGCCGGCGCATGCGCGCGTTCGGCGCCGAGCATCTGCACTACGGCGACCCGCGCGGCAGTCGCGAGTTGCGGGTCGCCATCGCCGATCATTTGTTGTCAGCGCGGGGACTGCGCTGCGACCCCGACCACATCATGCTCACGTCGGGCACGCTGCACACGCTGCGCATCGTGCTCGGCGCGATCCTGAAGGCTAACGATCAGATCTGGTGTGAGGATCCCGGCTATCCCGTCGCGCGCAGGACCATCGCGCAATGCGGCTATCGCACCGTGCCCACTCCAGTCGACCGGCATGGCCTGCAAGTCGCTCTGGGCCGCGCCGCCGCACCATCGGCGCGCGCGGCCTATGTGACCCCATCGCACCAATTCCCGCTCGGCGTGCAGATGTCGATGTCGCGCCGGCTGGAGCTGCTCGATTGGGCAAAGCAGGCCGGCGCCTTCGTGTTCGAGGATGACTACGATAGCGAGTTTCGCTATGACGGCGCGCCGCTGATGTCGCTGGCAGGCATCGATCGCCTCCAGCGCGTGATCTATATGGGCACGTTTGCCAAGACGCTGTTTCCAGGCCTGCGCATCGGCTATTGCGCCCTGCCCGAGCGCCTCATCGGCGACGTCACGGCCGCGCGTGCTGCGCTGGACCGCTTTCCCGGCACGTTGATGGAAGGCGCAGTCGCCGACATGCTCAATGCCGGCGCCTTTGCAGCGAATTTGAAGCGCGTGCGAAAGCTCTATCGTGAGGCGCGCGATGCGCTGGCAGAGACGCTGGAAGCGGCGTCGGATGGCGCGCTGTCGGTTCCGATGCCGTCACAGGGCTTGCACCTCGTGGCGCAATTCGATCCGTCGGTTGCACCTTCCGTCGCGGCTGAGGCGAAACAGGCCGCAGGCGCGGAAGGCTGGCTGCTTGCCGAGACCTATGCGCGGGCGCGGCCGCTGCCCGGTTTCGTGCTGGGATTTTCGGGGCACCCGGTTCCGCGCCTGGTCGCCGCCGCGGAACGGCTGGCGCGCGCGTCGCGGACCGCCTTGCGCAGCAGGGGCAGATCCGCCCGGCGGGCGTGACGAAGGTTGACTATCAGAATCGCTGGTCGGTCCCTAACATCGCGACAATCGACTCCGGGAATCTTCGTCATGTCACATGTCACGTCATTCGGCCGCGCAACCTGCCTGGCGCTCCTGCTCTTCTCCGCGCTTGCGCCGGCGGCCGACGCAACGACGGTCGGACGCGAACAGGATATCGTCGACCTCAAGCTCGGCCAGCGTGTGCAGGTGGATGACGGTACCTGCCCGGCCGGACAGATCAAGGAAGTGCGCGGTTCGAAGATGACCGATCAGGGCGTCGTGCGAACGGCCACCTGCGTGGCGCGGTTCGGCCCCAAGTCGAGGTGACGGCTTAAGACTTTGCCGGGTCGAACATGCACTGCAAGGTCGGCTTGGCGATCTTGGTGAAGGTCGCGCCGATTTCGCTTTGCTTGGCCGCGGGCACCCAATCGGTCTCGATCGTGGGCACACCGGTCTCGCTGATGCCGCGCAGCAGCGCCTCGCGCAGGTCGCGATCTTCGACCACGGCCGCGGCATGATCATGAAGACAGCCACAGACCTCTTCCGGGTGCTCCCAGCGCCCGAGCATGCGCGGCGCGCATTGCCGCACGAATTCGCTACGGGGGTCCGGCAATCGACTCGGTGAGCGGACCTGCGCCTGAACGGAGTTGATCGCCAGAACGGACAGGAACGCTGCGGCGCAGAAACGAAGATGCATGATGGCCTAGCCGGCTGATTTTCTTGTTGGTGATCAGAAGTGCGCCGCGAGGACGATGGGCTGCGGCCCGGCGGTCGTGACCGGTGAGCCGCTGTACTGGAAGGTCCCAATACCGGGCAGATCCCCGTCCGGCGCACCGGCGAGCGAGGAACCGGCGAGCACGAAGCTGAAAGCAAGGATGAAGCTGAGCGCGCGCATGGATGGGTCTCCGAATCGCGTGGCCGACGGTGTGCCGTCGTCGTTGTGACGCTGATAACCATCAGCAGTTTCTCCCGTGATGCGTACAAAGCCCAAAATGGTTTCGTTCCCCGTGAGAATTGTTTCGTCAGCCGCGACACGACGAAACAATTCCGGGAAAACATCAATCATATCAGATGGAGCGCCAGACCAATTGCACTCGCTCGAGAACAACCTTTCAGGCCAGTTGAAGCAGCGCCGTCACATCCCCGACGTCGGCGCTTCACATGCATTTTACGGTTTTCTGCTGAAGAGAACCGCAAACGCCGGCCAGAATCGACTGGGCGAAACCGACAGGCTCGCCATCGATCGGGCACAGATTCGAGGGACGGCCATCATGACGGCGCAAGATCGCGCAACGGTGCGCGACGCGGCGCAGCCTGCGGACCGCAACGATCGACAGATCAGGCACCGCACCGCCTCGCCCGGCGCGATGGCGCTGCAATCGGGGCGCGGCTACGAGGCTGCGCCGCAGGCGTTGGTGCGGCTGAGCGGCTCACATCTCGTGAAACCGCGCATCAGCCGCGATCCAGTCACTGAGTAAAGAAGTCACCGCACTTCTGGACATTCGCGTCAGCCGGCCCCCAGGGCATGATCGGCACCGTCGAGGTCGAGTTCTTCGGTGACCCCTCGATCAGCTTGTCCGAATAGACCATATAGACCAGCACATTGCGCTTGGCGTCGCAGCCGCGCACGATCTGCATCTTCTTGAAGAAAATCGAGCGGCGCTTGCGGAACATGTCATCGCCCTGCTCCATCTTGTCCTTGAACTTGATTGGACCGATCTGACGGCAGGCGAGCGAGATGTCCGAGACTTCTTCGGCAAGACCCAGCCAGCCCTTGAAGCCGCCCTTCTCCGGCACCGTGAAATGACAGGCCACACCCTCGACCTCGGGATCGTCGAGCCCATAAGTCGCGAGCTTGTCATTCGGGCTCATCCATTTGAAAACCGTGGAGCGCCGAAAGATCAGATCGGGCTCATCGGCGGCCGAAGCGGAAGCCACAGGGACGACCAGAGCCAGGAGGAATAAAGCAAGGCCTTTCAAGCGGATGCTGGAAAGACCGGGGAAACGAGATGACATGAAGTTCTCCGGTAACAAGTCCTGGCAATGTAGGCATGAGGTGGCAGATCAGGAAGGTGACGAAAAGCAGGCCGCGGCTGCCGTTTACCGCTCCGTGAGGCTTTTTTGCTACGTCTTGAACAAAAGTAGCTGATGGCAGAACCGCCATGGTGGTGAACGCGTATCCCCTCTGCGACACTAACGTCTGATTTGGATTGTGGATTCGAGGAATGAATAGCGTGAACGGGTCCCGTTTTGCTGCCGCGCCGGCACGGCTGTGGCAGGTGGCAATTTTGGCTGCAGCAGGCGCGATGGGGACGGCGAGCCAGGCGGAAGCCGCCTTCTATTATTGGTCGGATTATTCCGACGGATCCTATGGACGCCAGGAGCGGTATCCCGAGGAGCCGCGACAGAAACCCCAAAAGCGCGGCCCGGCGGCCGCCAGGAACAAGAAAGAGGCTGTCGTCGAGAAGGAGACCGGCGCCAAGCCGCAAGGTCCGCTCGTGATCGTGGTCTCGATCGACCGTCAAAAGGTGACGATCTACGATGCCAACGGAGTGTTCGCGGAATCGCCGGTGTCGACCGGCATGAAGGGCCACTCGACGCCGATGGGCGTGTTCAGCGTCATCCAGAAGCACAAATTCCACCACTCCAACATTTATAGCGGCGCGCCGATGCCGTACATGCAGCGGATCACCTGGTCCGGCGTCGCCATGCATGCCGGCGTGCTGCCGGGCTATCCCGCCTCGCACGGCTGCATTCGCATGCCGATGGCATTCGCGGTGAAGATGTGGAACTGGACCAAGATGGGCGCACGCGTGATCGTTGCGCCCGGCCAGATGACGCCGCAGAGCTTCTCGCATCCGATGCTCGCCTCGCTGCGCGTCCCGCCGCAGCCGGCTGCCAGCCTCGAGCCGACGACCAGCGTCGGCGAGAAGGCGGACAAGGGCGCGCCCGAGACCAAGGCCCCCGACGCCAAGCCGGTCGAGACCAAATCTCTTGGGACCAAGACCGCCAGCGCCGACGGCGAGCTGGAGCTGCGCTCAACCGTCGGCCATACCGTGATGTCGGACGTGACCACCGGCAATGCGCCGGTCCACGAGGAAGCGGCCACGACGGACGAGGTGACCAAGGCCACTGACACGGCGAGCACCGAAGCGAAGCCGGAATCGACCGATGCGCCGAAGGCCGACGCACCGAAGGCGGACGCCGTTTCAGAGCCTGCCAAATCCGAACCAGTCAAGGCTGACACGGCGACCGAGACGAAACCCGACGCGACGGCAACAGCCCCGGCGCAAGCGGCTTCGCCGGACGCGAAGAAAGACCAGACCCGTGTCGCCGATCCCGCACCGTCCGTGAAGCCGGATCTACCGAAGCGGAGCGGCCAGATCGCCGTGTTCATCAGCCGCAAGGATTCCAAGCTCTACGTCCGGCAGAACTTTGCGCCGCTGTTCGACGTGCCCGTGACGATCGCAGCGAGCGACCGGCCGCTCGGCACCCACGTCTTCACCGCCGAGGTCGACAAGGCCGATCCCAATGCGCTGCACTGGTCGGTGGTGTCACTGCCCGTCTCGGTTCGCGCCGCCGCGCGCGACGAGGATGGCCACGTCGTGCGCCGCCAGCGCGGCGCCGCCGTGATCCCCGTTGCCGCAAAGCCGGTGATCACGCCGGACAGCCCCGCCGAGGCACTGGATCGCATCACCATCCCGGCCGACGCCATGGCCAAGATCAACGAGATGCTCACGTCAGGCGGCTCGGTCATCGTCTCCGATCAGGGTATCAACCAGGGCGAGACCGGCGAAGGCACCGATTTCATCGTCCGCCTCTACTGAACTCATCACGGCGTCAGATAACGCGGTGTTGAGCGGGACGGCCGCGTCCGCGGAGTAAGCTCCGCCCATCACATCCGGGGCACACCGCCATGCTGAACCGCAGAACCATGCTCAGCGCGGCGTTTCTCGCGGCGACCGGCTCGGCCACGTCTGCGCGAGCCGATGGCGGCATGAGCCGGGTTTCCGCCTACGCCTTCTCGTTCCCCGCTTTGTCCGGCGACGACATTCGCCTCGCCGCCTTTACCGGCAAACCGATGCTGGTCGTGAACACGGCTTCCCTGTGCGGCTACACCCCGCAATATGCCGGGCTGCAAGAGCTCTGGAGCGAGTTTCGCCAACGCGGTCTCACCGTCATCGGCGTGCCCTCAAACGATTTCGGCGGCCAGGAGCCTGGCGGCGCCAGCGAGATCTCGGAGACCGCCCACCACCAATACGGAGTTACCTTCCCTATCACCGCCAAAGCCATCGTGGTCGGGCCGAAGGCGCATCCGTTTTATAAATGGGCCGCTGAGGCACGACCGAAGGAGGTTCCGCGCTGGAACTTCCACAAATACCTTGTTGGCCGCGACGGCTATATCGCCGAGGTATTTCCATCCGCCGTTGAGCCTGCCGACACCCGCATCAAGACAGCGATTGCGAGGGCCTTGGCGGACAGTTGATGCGCCGCACGCGTAGGCTCTTCAGTCGGTTCGTCGAACAGGCTTGGGCACAATTGCGGCGAAGCGCCAAACAGCCGTTGCAATGGCGACGGGCCAACATCTAGGCTAGGATGATCTGGGGCAGGATGGGTTCGGCCGGAGGCGAAAAGCCGCGGCGGAACAACGGGATCAATCTCGAGGACAACACCATGCGTGTGGCGGTAGGACTAATTTTGGCAAGCGCGATGTCTGTTGCGCTGACAGGCGCGGCATGGTCGCAGACCCCGGCAGCGAAACCGGTGGCCGCGACGCCAGCCGCACCGGCGGCAACGCCGGCCGCAGCTGCGGCTCCGGCACCCGCAGCGCCCGCCGCGGCACAATCCGCCGCCTTTCCGCCGCCGCCGCAACAAGCGCCGCAACCGACGCGCGCCGCCTGCACGAATCCTGATGCGCTCGGCGTCGCCCGCACCGTCGAGATCGACACGACAGGCGGTCCCGGCTTCGGCTTCGAGCATTTCAAGGAGCTCGACTTCCTGCGCGACAAGGAGGTCGTCCTGACCTTCGACGACGGTCCCTGGCCGCGCAACACGCCCGCCGTGCTGAAGGCGCTCGCCGACCAGTGCACCACCGGCATCTTCTTCTCGATCGGCAAGCATGCCACCTACGAGCCGGAGATCCTGAAGCAGGTCTACGCGGCCGGTCACACCGTCGGCACTCACACCTGGTCGCATGCCAACCTCAACAACAAGAAGCTGAGCGAAGACCAACGCAAGGAAGAGATCGAGAAAGGCATCAGCGCCGTGAAATGGGCGCTTGGAGGAATCTCGCCCGCTGCGTTCTTCCGCTTCCCGGCGCTGCAGCATCCGCCGGAGATGGTCACCTATCTCGGCAACCGCAACGTCGCGATCTTCTCCTGCGATATCGACTCCTTCGACTTCAAGGCCTCCAAGCCCGAGAAGGTGATCGAGACCGTGATGAAGGGGCTCGAGAAGAAGGGCAAAGGCATCATCCTGATGCACGACTTCCAGAAGCACACGGCAGAGGCCCTGCCCGAGCTGCTGAACCGCCTCAAGGCAGGCGGCTACAAGATCGTGGCGATGCGCGCCAAGGCGCCGGTCGCCTCGCTGCCCGAATACGACCAGGAGCTGATGAAGGACGTCAAGCTGCCAACGGTCAGCACCCGCCCGGTCAATTCCGTGGTGACGACCGTTTCCGAATAGTCGTCACTTGTCTTTCCGGTTCGAAGGCTACGTCATCGTCTCGGCAGAAGGCATGCTCGCCGACGCAGGCCGTGTCATGCCCGACAGTCTGAAGTTCGAAGGCGACAAGCTGTTCTTCGAGCAGGCGCTCGACGGCGCCGCGCTGATCGTGCACGGCCGCCACTCGCATGAGCAGCAGCCGAACTCGCCCAAGCGCAAGCGGCTGATCCTGACCCGCAAGATCAAGGCTCTCACCGTCGATCCCGAGATGCCGAACGCGACGCTGTGGAATCCGCAGCATGCGAGCTTCGAGGAGGCCTGTGCCTTTGCCGATGTCGCCGCGGGCCGGGTCGCAATCATCGGCGGCCCCGTCGTGTTCGACATGTTCATGGACCGTTACGACACGTTCTGGCTGTCGGAAGCCCCGCATGTCACCTTGCCCGGCGGCGAAGGCTGCTTCGTCGACGTGCCCCGGCGGACGCCGCACGAGGTGCTAGCCTCGCACGGGATGGCGCCGGGTAAGCCTTACATGCTCGATGCCGCGCACGACGTGACCGTGACGCCATGGCGGCGGCAAGCTCTATAATATCCAAAACAACCCCATGCACAGTACCGGCAATTTGGTACCGCTCCCGATGCCCCGGGATTACCACGCATATCGGACGACGCCCTTGCCGGCATAGGATCGTGTGACTTTCGAAACCTCGCTCTCGATGCTCGCCGCCGCCGACCAGCCGTTCATCCAGCGCATCTCCGCCGACACCGTCGCCAAGGCTGAATCGGGCGCCAGCGCTGCGCCGTTGACGACGAAGCTGGCGCCCGGCAGGGACTGGAACGTGGCGGCGAGGGTCCGGTCCGGATTGAAGTCGTGCGCCCAGGCGAGGCGACCGCGCAGGGCAAGAACAGCATTGGACATTGCAAATGACCTGTCAGTTCGCACACCGAGTTCGCTGCGCGTGTCGGTGACGCTCCGTGCACCATAGGCCAGCGCGAACGCGCCGGTGCCCGACACGATCTGCTCGGCATAAGCAGGCAGATCGAACGTTGTAAACTGACCAGCCCCGTAGGGCGTGATGCCGATGCCACCCAGCCAGGGCATGAGCATTCGGTATCCGCCCTCGAGACGCCCGCTCCACGCATTGGCCTTGAATTCGGCATGCAGCTGATCGGCCCCTGCGACTGCGCGGTCCGTCGTGACATCCTGCCAGCCATAAGCGAGCGCCGCCGACACATAGGCGGGACCGCTCGCATGCCGGACATAGGCACCGGCCTGGAACAGATCCGACCGGCCCGAGCCGAGAGCATTGACGCTGAAGCTCGTTCCGCCACCGGCAAGCGCGAAGCCTGCGATCGTCCGTGGCGAGAGCAGGTACTCGGCGCCCACGGCCGTTCCGAAGATGCGGCTGGTCGCGCTGCTCGAGCCGACGGACCCGTTGCCGTCGGTCGATTGCGAGCCGCCGAAGCCCGACGCCCACACGCTCCAGCGTGGCTCATAGACCTTTCGCAACGGCGCCTTTGCGAACATCGCGTAAGCGGTACGTTCGGCGTCGAGACGCATGCGGCCTGTCGCCCCGTCGGCGATCACCCCGTCTTCTTCCGCATAAGCCTGCGCACCCATGTTCGGGTTCGCACCGCTGCCATCCGGTCCGGTCAGCAGACCGACGAACTGGCCCATCGCATTGAATGTCGCCTGCTGCGCTCCCGCAGCCGTCTCTCCAGTGGCCTGCTGAAGATTGGAGAGAACATTGCCCGAGAAAATGGCGCCAAATGCCCCGGTTGTGCCGGCCGAGTTGAAGATATGATCGAACAGCAGACCCACCGACTTCTGGTTGGCGCTCGCCCCCGACAGCTGACCGAGACTCGACGTCAGAGAAAGTTGAACCGCCGTTGGCGTATACGACAATGCGCCCGTGATGCCGGCCTGCCCGATCGAAAGTGCGTTGAAGGTGGTGCCATTCAGTCCGGAGGACGAAAGGATCGTCATAGATCCGAACTTGACACCATTTGTCGGTACCACCTGCACGACGCCACCAAGCGAAGCCGTTCCGCCGATCGTGGCGAAACTCGCGCCCGCCGAAGAGACGCGAACCAGATAGCGCGCGGCATCGCCGAGCGCCAAATCGCTCGAGACCGACATCGAGCCGCCGCCGGTCGCAGAGCCCGGCGCGAAGGTCCCCTGCGAGAAAATCAGCAAGTTGCCAACCGTGCCTGAGCCGGTAAGGGTTGCGCCCGGCGCTACCGACGTCACGGTCGATGAGCTGATTGACCCATTGACTTCAAGGACGCCGGACAGGACGTTCGTCGCGCCGGTATAGCTGTTCGAACCGTTCAGCCTCAGGAACCCGCCGGCGACGGTCACGGCGCCCCCGCTGCCCGAGATCGTCCCCGAGAATGTTCCGCTTCCGTTGACAACGGTCAACATGCGGTCTCCGAGCACCAGCTGCGCAGTCGCATCGCCCGAAAGCGATTGCAGGGCGACGGCGGGAGCCCACGATCCGGAGATGTCGAGCGTCCCAGAGTTGACGATCCCGACCCCGCTGGAATTGCTGATCGTCCCAGGGCCGACCAGCGCGAGGTACCCACCGACGACGCTGGTGGCCCCATAATAGGTATTTGCGTTGCTGAGCGTGGCCGCGCCGCCGGGACCGATTGTCACCCCGCCATTCCCGGCAATGACACCCGCCAGGCCGAGCGATGGAGAGGCGGCATCGATCATCAGCGGATGAGCGGCCGTCGTCGTCAGATTTTGGTCCGTGACGAAGTTCGACGTGTACGCCACCGCCTGTCCGGAGAGATCGTAGAGCACCGAATTTCCGAGGAAGAATGAAACGCCGATGCCCTGCCCCTGTTGGGGCCGCTGCGGGTTGGTGTCGCTGCGATTGCTGAGCGAGAGCGTGTAAGGCTGAGGCGTCGAACTAGCAGCCACCGAGGTTTGCGTCTCTGCCGCGTTGTTCGATCCCGCAGGCGAGATGATGAGGGTCGATCCGCCGGGAAGCGCGCGTGAGTGCTGACTGAGATTGGAGTCGTAGATGATGTTTGTCGGCTTGCCGCTGTCGAATTGCGTCGCGACGTTGTTGTAGGCCGTCGTGCCCCCGGTCGGCGACACCACCGTGAGGTCCAGATTTATTCCATATTGGGTCGTTGCAGGATAGTTGGAATTGGGGAACGGGGTACTCGACGAATTCCATGGCAGTCGGTTTGCCGCCGGGAATTGCGCAAGAAGCGCCGGCGTAAGACCCAGCATCACACACGGGCTGCACGAGGTGATGGATTGATTGACCTGGGGTCCATTGCCGTAATTGGCCGCGTTCAGCAGATTCTGGGAATCGAGCGAGCGAAGCGATTGCCCGTTTGCCGCGACGACATATCCTCCCGTCGTGCCGGGTATGACCGCCTGCCCAAGGGGCGAGGCATAGGTCGAGGCAACACCGTTGCTCCCGGTTCCGGTCGAGCCCGTGAAGTAGCCTGCCCCGAAGACACCATAGCCGTTGAATCCCGGCAGCAGTGTCGGAGATGAGAAGGTCGTTGTCTGGCCCGCCGAGCCATCCTTGTAGGCGTAAAGCGCATCCACCAGAATTCCAGTCGAACTCGACGCCGTGATGGTGCCTACCGGCCGGCTGGCAGGCGTGTAGAACGTCAGCGATGGCACGCCGACCTGATTGCCGTAGAGGGCGAGCCCGCTCGAATAGGAATAATGCAGATCTGTCGGAAGATTGGCTTGTTGCGACAGGCTCGACAGTTGCGAGCCGAGGGTCGCCGAGGTCGCCTCCAGGTTGAAGGAATTGGATCCGGTGTCGAACAGATATTTTTGTCCACCATTGCTGCCGACACCGACATAGATGAACAGCTGAACACCATTCGAGCTCACCTGGTACTGAAGAGGAATGTCGATGGATTGCGCATTCGCTTCCGTCATTGAAACAACGCACGCCGTCAGGAGTGCAACACCCAGCCGTGTCAGCATGAACGCCTCCAAACAAAATAATCAAAGGTCGGCAAACAATCAGCGCAGCGCAGCCGACCGTCTAAAAAAATCCGATCGAAACTAGCGCGTGTGCGACGGTCGGTCGTCACCCGCGCGAGCGATAGCAATCATCAGGCGCGCACGCACAGGCAGACGCGCTGCCTGCATCGATTGAACCCGTCCTGGCTCAGAACGCCACGCGCACACCCGCGCGTCCACTCACGACGTTCGACTTGTCCGACAGCGCAAGATATTCGGCCGCGGAGAACAGCGTCACGTTGCGGCTGCGCCATTCGAGCCCCAAACCGCCGAAGCCGCCCCAGATATCGGCCTGCCCCGTCGTCGCGAACGGGATGGCCTGCCCGAGCAGCGCTGCATTGACGGTGTTGCCGCCCATTCGCTGTGTACCGAGCAGGCCGGCGCTGATACTGGCCGACAGCATGTCGCTTGCCGTGAAGCTCACGCTCCGAGTCAGCTTCATCTCGCCACGCTCTTCCAGAGCGCTCACGCTCTGGCTTCCGACCGTCAATGGCGCAGCCGTGCCGGTCTCGGTGTAGCCGTCATAGGCGCCGTAGAGATAGCGAAGCCGCAGGGAGGGCGTCAGCGTGTAGGCGGCGCCACCAAGATTGCCGAGTGCCCAGCGATGGCCGAGGGTCGCTTCGGGGCTCACATACCAGCCGTTAAACGATGCGCTGGCCGTCTCGATACCGTTGAGCGCGAGGTTGTTGTTGACGGTGCGGTTGACATTGTTGCGCGAGCCGCCGGCCTGCACCGCCGCATGCAGGAAGGATTGTCCGCTGTCGTAGCGCGCGTAGGCGCCGCCGAACACCAGATCGGCATTGCTGCTGCCCTGGTTGAGATCGATCGCGCTCTTCGTGTCACCGCCACCGAGATAGATACCGAATCGCAGGTCCGGCCGGAAGGCGAAGTCCGCGCCCATCATGCCGCCGTAGAACAGGTTGGTGTTGCGCAGCTGCGCCCCATCCTGCTGCTGCACGCGCTGACCGGCGAAGCCGCGCGCCCACACCGACGTGCCGTCTGCGTAAGTCGCGGTCGGCGCCTTGAAGACCACGGCATCACCGGCATAGGCGGACGACAGAGCGGAGACGGCGGCAAAGGCGTCGTCGAAGCGAGAGGGCGCCTCGGATCCGGCGAACGCCAGCGGCGCACCACCGCTGCCGGGCGCGTCGCCGGAGAAAACCGGCACGGCGTCGGAGGCGGTGCGCGAGAAGTCGACCAAAGCGCGGACATTCGTGGACAGCACCGACGCACTCACCTGGGGATCGACTACCACAACGGTGTTGCCCAGCACGACGAACGGCGCGCCCGCCACAGAGATGTTCACACCCGAGAGCGAATTGAGCGTGTAGCTGTAATTGCCGCCGAAGAAGTTCAGATATTTGGCCGAGCCGGTCAGCGTGATCGCGCCGGCAATGCGCGAGCCCGCATAGACGTTCAATGTCGCGGTGCCGTCAGTGCCGTCGACACCGCCATTGCCGGCTGTACCGTGCATGCCGCCCGCGACCGTGACACCGCCGAAGATGCCGCCCCAGTTGCTCAGCGTCGCGTTGCCGCCGTTGCCACCATCGCCGCTGTTGCCGCTGCCGCTGCCGCCCGAACCGCCCTTACCTCCGGTCACCGTTGCCGCCGATCCGATCTTTCCAGTATTGGTCAACGTGGCGTCGCCGCCGCTGCCACCACTGCCGCTGTCGTTGAAGGAGTAATCGGCAGCATTGCCTCCCGCGCCGCCAGTCACCGTCGCAGAGCCGCCGATATGGCCCGCGTTGACCAGAGCCGCATTACCGCCGCTGCCGCCCCAGCCGCCATCGTCGGAATCGCCGACGGCGCCGCGGCCGCCGGAGCCTCCCCACACGACGGCTGCTCCCCCGATACTCCCGGTGTTGGTGAGCATGGCGTCGCCGCCGCCGCTGCCGCTGCCGCCGCGATAACCTTCGCCTCCACCACCACCCGCGCCGCCCGTGACCGTGGCTCCCGCCGCGATCGTGCCGGAGTTGGTCAGACTGGCGGCGCCACCGTTGCTGCCGGCACCGCCTGAATCGGTATCCGAGTTTCCGCCATAGCCGCCGGCGCCCCCGGTCACCAAGGCAGCGCCTCCAATACTCCCGACGTTGGTGAGCGCGGCGGAGCCACCGACACCTCCGTTGCCGCCGGCACCGTTGTTGGACGCAGAGCTGGGGTCATTGCCGCCCCCGCCACCGCCTGCGGTCACGGTGACGGTCCCGCCAATACTTCCGGAATTGATCAGAACCGCACCGCCGCCATGGCCGCCATCGGCTCCTTGGCCAAAGCCTGCGCCTCCATAGCCGCCGTCGCCCCCGCGCCCTGCCATCACTGTGACGGCGCCTGCGATGCCGCCGGTATTGCTCAGTGCCGCCGAGCCGCCATTCCCGCCGATGCCGCCTGTCCAACCATCCCCACCAAGACCTCCCGCGCCGGCAGTCGCGGACGCACCAAAGAGCGAGATCGTCCCGGTATTGATCGTGGAAGCGTTGCCACCAGCTCCTCCAGGAGCACCCGGGCCGCCGTCGCTCCCGACAAGGCCTTGCGCCTGGAGCGGACCAGTGATGCTGCCGGAATTAGTGCACGTCTGGTCCGGTGCCGCTGCGGTGCATTGGGCCGCGGCAACGCCAGGCCACATGGACGCGCAGCCGAGCATTCCCGCGGCCACGACGGGCAAACCAATCCTGAAAGTCATGGTACCTGCGAAAGTTCAATGAGATGGACGATGCCGACCGTAGGGCCCGCGCCCAGGCTCAGTACTTCGCCACAACCGGCCCACCGAACCGGTAGTTCAGCCGGACCGTGACCATGTCGACGTCCTGCCTGATGCTGTCGGTGCGGGAGGGTCCGCCGGCGGGCGGAAGCAGCGACGTCAAAGTCAGATCGCGGCGGCCGAGGAAGAGATGGTCGTACTCGACGCCAACGGACCAGTTCGGCGCGAAGCCGAAGTCCAGCCCGGTGCCGATCGTCCCGCCCCAGCGCGTCTCGCTGCCGCGATCGAATGCGGTCGAGCTCACCGTCAGAATGCCGGTGTAGGTATCGTGCGCGACCGCAGCGCCGCCCTTGGCGTACCAAAGCACGCTGCTCCAGGCGTAACCGACCTGCCCGGTGATCAGGCCGATGCCATCGATCTTGCTCTGGTTTGTGGCGGCGAAGCCGAAGATCGGCGCCGAGGCGAGGCTCAAGTTCGAGCCCTTGAGATTGGCCCAGTCGCCCTGTCCTTCCACGCCGAACACCCAATTCGCCGACTGCCAGCGATAGCCGACCTGGCCACCAACGAGACCACCAGTGGCGTCATGGCATCCTTCATCAAAGGCGGGGACGGTCGGACCGCCGAGCGTGCTGGTATTGGTCCAGCACTTCCTGCTCCAGCCGCCGCCGCCGTTGAGGCCGAGATAGAAGCCGCTCCAGTCGTAGATCGCCGCAATCGGTGCCGGTGCCTTCGTGTAAACCTTGGCAGCCAGATCGGCCGCCTCGACCGAACCGGCGAAACCGAAGACCGCAACGCCGGCGGCAACCAGACCAATTCGCTTCATCACTATTCCCCCATCCGGCCCGCTCACGGCTGGCCGCCTGTTTGCAATACGGTGAGGCTTAGCGAGGCTGCGACATCCGGTCGTCCCCCGCGCGAGGGATGGACGAAGCGTTTGGAACCATATGTTGCGATCAGGACACAGAGGCCGCGTTGACGTTCAGCCGACCATCGGGTTGGCGTAGGCCAGCAGCAGCTTGAACAATTCGGCCTGACCACCGGCGCCGGTCTTGGCGTAGATCCGCTTCAAATGCGTCTTCACGGTCTCCTCGGCGATGCCGAGCACGCCCGCAGTTTCTGCAACGCCTTCCGCGGCAAGGATCGCAAACAGCACGCGCGCTTCGGCAGCCGTCAGCTTGAACTGCGCCGTGATCACCTGCACCAAGTTCGGGCGGCGCACTTCGGCGCGATGGATGAAGATCGCGGCGACCGCATCGTAGCGGCGGCCGGCCTGCCGCCGCGAGCCCTGCCGCAGCGACACGACGTGGGCGATCCAGACATCGCCGGCGTAACTGCCGAGCGGAATGGCAACCGGCTGGTTCGCCAGCGCGAGATCCGTTGCAGAGGCCTGCACCGCCGCGCGCAACAGCTTCGCCGCATCCGCGCCGGTCGGCCGCAGCTTGCCGTCAAGTTCGGCAAGCAGCCCCGCCTCGGCGAGAAACTTCAGGCCGCTCGGATTGGCGTAGACGTAGTCGCCCTCGGCACGGACGAGAAAGGCCGCGGCGCCGAGCGCATCGAGCGTGGCCGTCATGCCGTCGACCTCGACGCGCTGAAGCTGCATCGTGTTGGAGATCTGCGCCGCACGCAGCACATGCGGCACCAGCAGCCGCAGGCGATCCTTCACGGCGTCCGTCGCCGGCGACCGGCTCAGCGGATGGGCGACGCCGAACGTGGAGAAGCGCGTGCCGGACTTCTCGACCAGGGTATGGGTGAAGTCGCCCCAGTCGGACGGCTCCATCCAGTCCTTGAACAGGCGCGAGCGGCGTACCTCCTCGATCGGCACGAGCTCGGTGAGATGGAAGACTTCGCCGGGCTCACGATAGAGGCTGATCGGCACCAACGCCGGATTGAATTTCACGGTCTCGGAGAAATAGCGCTCGTTGAGCGCGGCATCGCCGCCATACGTATAGACCGGATTGCCTTCCTTGCGCGCCGCGTCATGGGCGACGAACGTCGCGCCCGTCGCATTCATGAAGAGCGCCGTCCGCTCCAGCGCATCCGGCCAGCGCGAATGGTCGAAGGCGGTGTCGTAGATCGCCGCGATCAGGTCAGAGAGTTGTTCGGTGTCGGACAGCATGGGTTGGCCAGACCCATATACCATTCGTTCCCGGTTTCGGGTGTGGCCCGCAAGACACAGGCACGACTCGTTCGGCCTGTCCTACACGTCGCCATAGGCGGCCTCGGCCGGACGGGTCACGCGGCCATAACCCATGATCATGAACAGCGCGCCGATGATGGAGAGATTCTTCAGCGCGTCGATCACCACCGCAGCGTTCTCGGGCGCCGTCTGATTCCAGAAATCTGAGAACAGGACGGTCGACACCGCGACGGTGATGATCATCAGCATCGCGAAGAAGCGCGGGCCGAAATTCAGCGCGATCATCAGTCCCGCAAGGATCTCGAGCCCGCCGAGCGCGATCGCCAACAATTGCGGCGTGGTCATTGCAGTCGCCGTTTCCACCTGCTTCGCATAGGGGGCGATCGCATCGGGCACCACGATCTTGCCGGCGATGAGGTCGGCAGTCGCCTGGAGCGGGAAGAACTTGGTCGCGCCCGTGTAGATGAACAGCACGGCGAACAGGATTCGCCCGAAAGTCACGAACGCTGGCATGGTCGGCCTCTTGGCAAGAGCGCTAAACGCGGGACGCCCGCGGATTATGGAGAGTCCGATTGCGGTTTTCAAACGACGAAATGGAAAGCTGCGAGTTATTCAAAAGCGGTCGCAGTTGCTCCTCTCCCCGTTCTTAGGGGGAGAGGGTTGGGGTGAGGGGCTGCTTCCGCAATCACGGTGAGAATTGGATTCGCGGAGGCGCCCCCTCACCCGGAGTTTGCTCTCGCAACCTCCGGCCTCTCCCCGCACGCGGGGAGAGGCGAAGACCGCGCTCCGGCCCCCCTTACGTAAACAACGTCGGCTGCTGCCGGGCCGCGCGTTCCTGCGCTTCGACCACGGCGACCGCCGTCATGTTAAGGATGCCGCGCGCGGTGACCGAGGGCGTGAGGATGTGGGCGGGCCGTGCCGGGCCGATCAGGATGGGCCCGACGGGGAGCGCATCCGCCAGCGACTTGATCATCTGATAGGCGACGTTGGCGGTATCCAGGCTCGGCATGATCATGATGTTGGCCTCGCCCTCCAGCTTGGAGTGCGGCAGCACCATTTTTCGCGCCGCGGCGGACAGCGCGGTGTCGCCCTGCATCTCGCCGTCGGCCTCGATCTCCGGATGCTTCTCCTTCAGGAGCTGGGTCGCCCGCCGCATCTTGCGCGAGGACTCGGTGTCGTAGCTGCCGAAATCCGAATGCGAGACGAAGGCGATCTTCGGCTTGATGTTGAACCGTTGCACATGGACCGCCGCGAGCGAGGCGATCTCGGCAAGCTCTTCCGCGCTCGGATTGGGCCTCACTTGCGTGTCGGCGATGAAGAAGGCGCCCTTGCTGGTGATCAGCAAGGCCAGTGCCGCATAATCGCTGACCCCAGGCGAGAAGCCGACGATCTCGCGGACGTGCCGCAGATGGCTCATGTAGCGGCCCTCGACGCCGCAAAGCATCGCATCCGCCTCCCCGCGCGTCACCGCCAGCGCCGCGATGACCGTGTTGTTGGTGCGCACCACGGTGCGTGCCGCATCCGGCGTCACACCGCGACGTCCGGCGACCTCGACATAGGACTGCACATAGGAGCGATAGCGCGGATCGTCCTCGGGATTGACGAGGTCGAAATCCTTGCCGGCACGGATGGAGAGGCCGAAGCGCTTGATGCGCGCCTCGACCACCGACGGGCGACCGACCAGGATCGGCCGCGCCAGATTCTCTTCCAGCACCACTTGGGTGGCGCGCAGCACGCGCTCGTCCTCGCCTTCGGCGTAGATCACACGCACCGGCTGGGTCTTGGCCTTGGCGAACATCGGCTTCATGACGAGGCCGGAGCGGAAGGCAAAGCGCGTGAGCTGCGTCTCGTATTCTTCGAAATTGGTGATGGGCCGCGTCGCCACGCCCGATTCCATCGCAGCCTTGGCCACAGCCGGTGCGATGCGCAGGATCAGGCGCGGATCGAACGGGCTCGGGATCAGCGAGCCGGGCCCGAAGCCGCCCGCCTCGCCCGTGTCGAAACCGCCGGCCGAGACCGCATCCGACGGCGCCTCACGCGCGAGCTGCGCGATCGCATCGACCGCGGCGTGCTTCATCTCCTCGTTGATGGCGGTGGCGCCGACGTCGAGCGCGCCACGGAAGATGAACGGGAAGCACAGGACATTGTTGACCTGGTTCGGATAGTCGGAGCGCCCGGTGCAAATCATGGCATCGGGCCGCGCTTTCCGCGCTTCCTCGGGCATGATTTCCGGCGTCGGGTTGGCAAGCGCCATGATCAAGGGCTTGTCGCCCATCTGCTTGGCCATCTCGGGCGTCAGCACGCCCGGCGCCGAAAGTCCGATGAAGATGTCCGCGCCGCCGATGACGTCGCCGAGCGTGCGCTTGTCGGTCTTCTGCGCGTAGACCGCCTTCCAGCGGTCCATTGAGGTATTGCGGCCTTCATGCACGAGACCGTCGATGTCGCAGACCCAGATGTTCTTGCGCTGCGCGCCCATCGAGACGAGGAGATTGAGGGTCGCGAGCGCGGCCGCGCCCGCCCCTGATTGCACGATCTTGACCTCGGACAGCTTCTTGCCGTTCAGGCGCAGGCCGTTGGTGATGGCTGCGGCGACGATGATCGCGGTGCCGTGCTGGTCATCATGGAAGACCGGGATCTTCATGCGCTCCTTCAGCCGCGCCTCGATCTCGAAGCACTCCGGTCCACGGATGTCCTCGAGATTGATGCCGCCGAAGGTCGGCTCGAGCGCGGCCACGGTCTCGACCACCCGGTCGATGGTGTCGGCGGCGATCTCGATGTCGAACACGTCGATACCGGCGAATTTCTTGAACAGGACGGCCTTGCCCTCCATGACAGGCTTGGAGGCCAGCGGGCCGATATTGCCGAGGCCGAGCACCGCGGTGCCGTTCGAGACCACCGCGACCAGATTGGCGCGGGTCGTCAGGGTCGCGGCTTCCGCCGGGTTCTTGGCGATTTCGGTACAGGCAGCCGCAACGCCCGGGGAATAGGCAAGCGCGAGGTCGCGCTGGTTGGCGAGCGGCTTGCTCGCCTGGATCTCGAGCTTTCCGGGGCGCGGCAGACGGTGATAGGCCAGCGCCGCCTGGTGGAGATCATCAGAATAGGACGACATGCGGTCTCTTGCCTCGCGTTACCGGCCTCAAAATGCATCATCCGGAACGGCCGCCCGAGCGGGCGATATTTCCGGGCCGTGGAAACGGGATGAAGCACGGCCGACCGCCCGGTGGCAACATCCGATTGCGCCCCCGTCAACAGGGCACACCGTCAAATATCTGATAGGGCTAGCTTTCCCTGGACGAAGCGACCTTTCCCGAATATGGCAGGTTGCGCAGCGTACAACGAGCAACTGGAGCTTGGAATGAAGCGGATCCTGATCGGCCTGATCGTGGCAGCCGTGCTCGCCGCGGGCGGATGGTTCGGCGCCAACCTCTATGCCAAGCATCGGGCCACTGCCGAGATCGAGGGGGCCTTCGAGCAGATCCGCAAGGCCGGCGGCAAGGCGAGCCACGGAAAGATCGGGTTCGACCTGCCGACACGTACACTCTCGATCGAGAACATCGTCATCGATCCCGGCAAGGAGCCGCAGGCGCAGATCAAGATTGCGGGCATCAATGGCACCGGCGTTCGCCTGGTCGACGAGACCGGGTTTTCAGCCGACAGCATCGACATCACCGGATTCGAAGTCGCGCTGGACCAGACCGGCCCGGCAAAGCTGAAAGCGTCCTACAAGATTCCGCAGCTCACTATGCGCGACTATGCCGGTCCCGTTCACGTTTTGACCGTCCCGGCAGACAATTCCCTGGTCGAGATGTACCGCTACGCCCTCGATCAATACGTCAGAATCAAGGCGTCGTCGCTCATTGCCCCGACACTGACAATGACTTTCGAGTCCGACAGCACGGCCAGCGGAGAGATCACCTATTCAGGAATGGCGATCCAGAATCTGACGCACGGCAAGATCGATGTGATGAAAGCGGACCGCGCAACCATCTCGGTCGACGTGAAGCAGCCAGGCAAACCGGACAAGCTGACGGGTGAGCTGTCAAACATCGTCGTCAACGATTTCGATGCGACCGCAATCCGCGCCACGCTTGATCCGCAGATGGCGGGTGACGACAGCTACCACCGGGCCTACCGCCAGGTCTCGGCAGGCCCCTATGTGCTCAAGTCGGCGCAAGGGACGCGCGTCGATATCGCCAGCTTCAGCATGAACGAGATCGCCGTGCAGCCGTCGAAATTCCGGCTGGCAGAGATGTTTGCGGCGCTGCCGCAGGACAAATCGGCTCCTCCAACGCCGGCACAAGCGCGTGAAATGATGGAGAAGGTTGCCGGCTTCTATGACGGCCTCCGCATCGGCAAGATCGAGATCGGCAAGACCTCGATGGCAACGCCGCAAGGCACGGGCGGCATCAATGTGGTCAGATACCAGGACGGCGAATTCGCCGTCGAAGGAGTCGACGCGCCGTCCCCGCAAGGGCGGTTCAAGATGGAGCGCTTCGCGCTGAAGTCCTTCAGCGTCGCGAAGCTGGTGCGCTGGGCAGCCGATCTCACTACACCAGGGCGGACGCCCGCGCCGGATCAGATGCTCGGGCTGTTCGGCGTGCTGGCAGGCGCGGAGATCAAGGGCGTGACGGCGCCCTTCAAGAATACGAAGAAGCTGGTCACGATCGACACGCTGAGCCTGGACTGGGGGCAGCTGGTGGGCTCGATCCCGAGCAAGGCGCATGTGGTTGCCAAATTTGTCACGCCCGCCGATCCGTCCGATCCGAAGCAGCTTCCGTTACTCGCGGCCGGCATCGACAAGCTCGCGATCGACCTCGATCTCGGCGCGGCATGGACCGAACAGTCCAACAGCTTCGCCCTGACGCCGGCGACCCTCGACATTGGCGGGATCGCGAGAGCGCAATTGCGCATTGCCCTCGACAACGTGCCGCGCGAGGTGTTTTCGTCAGATCCCGCCCAGCTCATGGGTCAGGCTGTCAGGATTGAAGCGGGCTCGCTCGAGCTCTCCCTGCGCGACAATGGCGCGGTCGAGGCCGCAGCGGCACAGTACGCCCGTGGCAAGAATGTCAGCCGCAACGCTGCACGGCAGGCGCTCGCCGACGACGTCAGGATGCATCGGGAAGAGATCGCTTCCGCCAACCCGGATGCGGGCGTAGCCGTGGATGCCATCGCAAGCTTCGTCGAGACCCCAGGCCAGACGCTCGTCATCAAGCTCACCCCCCGCGCCAAGGTGCCGTTGATGCAGATGATGCAGCTCATCAAGATCGATCCAGAGAGCGCGCTGGCGCAGTTCAGGATCGAGGCGTCGACGGGGCTGTAGGAGAGACGCGCAACTCTCTCCTCCTCGTCATTGCGAGGAGCCCTTGCGACGAAGCAATCCAGGATATTTCAGCGGAGAAAGTCTGGATTGCTTCGCGGAAGCCTGTCATCGGGCCGCGCTTCGCGCGGACCCGGTAGCTCGCAATGACGGTGTGGAGACAATCTCACTTCTGCGGCAGGTTCACCCGCACATGCAGCTCGCGCAGCTGCTTGGTGGTGGCTTCCGACGGGGCGCCCATCAGGAGATCCATGGCCTGCTGATTCATCGGGAACAGCGAGATCTCGCGCAGATTGGTGGTGCCACAGAGCAGCATCACGATGCGGTCGACGCCCGCGGCCATGCCGCCGTGCGGCGGCGCGCCGTACTGGAAGGCGCGGTACATGCCGCCGAAGCGATCGACCACCTCCTGCTCGCCGTAACCCGCGATCTCGAAAGCCTTCACCATCGCCTCAGGCACGTGGTTGCGGATGCCGCCCGAGGCGATCTCGTAGCCGTTGCAGGTGATGTCGTACTGGAACGCCTTGATGGTCAGCGGGTCCTGGCTCTTCAGCGCCTCGAGGCCGCCTTGCGGCATCGAGAACGGGTTGTGCGAGAAGTCGACCTTCTTGTCCTCCTCGTTGTACTCGTACATCGGAAAGTCGACGATCCAGGCGAGCTCGAACCGCTCCTTGTCGGTGAGATTCAATTCCTCGCCGACCTTGTTGCGGGCAAGGCCCGAGAACTTCCAGAACTTGTCGGGGTCGCCGGCGACGAAGAAGGCGGCATCGCCCTCCTTGACGCCGAGCTGCGCGCGGATCGCGGCGGTGCGCTCGGGCCCGATGTTGTTCGCAAGCGGGCCAGCGCCCTCGCCGCCCTCGCGCCACATGATGTAGCCGAGGCCGGGCTGGCCTTCGCCCTGCGCCCACGAGTTCATGCGGTCACAGAAGGCGCGGCTGCCGCCGCCGGGCGCGGGAATCGCCCACACCTGGTTCTTGGGATCTTCGAGCATGCGCGCGAACACCTTGAAGCCTGAGCCGCGGAAGTGCTCGGAGACGTCCTGCATCTCGATCGGGTTGCGCAGATCAGGCTTGTCGCTGCCGTATTTGCGCAGCGCTTCCGCGAACGGAATCCGCCGCCAGCCCTTCGTCACGGGCTTGCCTCTCGCGAACTCCTCGAACACGCCGGTGATGACCGGCTCCATCGCCGCAAACACGTCTTCCTGCGTGACAAAACTCATCTCGACGTCGAGCTGGTAGAACTCGCCCGGCAGACGGTCGGCGCGCGGGTCCTCGTCGCGGAAGCAGGGCGCGATCTGGAAGTAGCGGTCGAAGCCCGACATCATCAAGAGCTGCTTGTACTGCTGCGGCGCCTGCGGCAGCGCGTAGAACTTGCCGGGATGAATGCGCGATGGCACCAGGAAGTCGCGCGCGCCTTCCGGCGAGGACGCGGTCAGGATCGGCGTGTTGAACTCGAAGAAGCCCTGCCCCTCCATGCGCCGGCGCATCGACTTGATGATCTCGACGCGCGTCATGATGTTCTGGTGCAGCTTCTCGCGACGCAAATCGAGGAAGCGGTATTTCAGGCGGATATCCTCTGGATATTCCTGGTCGCCGAACACGGGCAGCGGCAAATCGCCGGCCGGGCCCAGCACCTCGATCTCGCTGACGTAAACTTCGACCTTGCCGGTCGGCAGATCGTCATTGTCGGTGCCTTCGGGGCGGCGGCGGACCTTGCCGTCCATCTTGACCACGAATTCCGAGCGCAGCTTTTCGGCCAGCGAGAACGCCGGCGAGTCCGGATCGACCACGCACTGGGTCAGTCCATAATGGTCGCGCAGGTCGATGAACAGCACGCCGCCATGGTCGCGAACGCGATGGACCCAGCCCGAGAGGCGGATGGTCTCGCCGATGTTGCTCTCGCGGAGCGCGCCGCATGTATGTGACCGGTAGCGATGCATGGTCGTCCCAAAATCAATGTCGGAGGATACGAATCGGACGGCCTGAAACGACCGGTCCGAAGTTGCGGCAGGGTTTACCCGACGAGGCCGGAGGCGGCAACCAAGGGAACGGCCAGTTTTGGGCCAGAAGCACTCATTTTGGGCCGATTGGGCCCCAAGCCTTTGCCGATCCGCGTTCCCCGCCTATCTTTACCTCCATGACCGTTCATTTCCCCTTCCAGAACTCGTATTCGGCGCTGCCGGACAGCTTCTTTGCCCGCGTCGCGCCGACCCCCGTGGCCGCGCCCCGGTTGATCAAGCTGAACCGGCCGCTGGCGGCTCAGCTTGGGCTCGATCCTGACGTCCTGGAGACCCCTGAGGGCGCCGAAATCCTGGCCGGCAAGACGGTTCCATCGGGCGCCGATCCCATCGCCATGGCCTATGCCGGCCACCAATTCGGGCATTTCGTGCCCCAGCTCGGCGACGGCCGCGCCATCCTGCTCGGCGAGGTCATCGACATCAATGGCGTCCGCCGCGACATCCAGCTCAAGGGCTCGGGGCCCACCCCGTTCTCCCGCCGTGGCGACGGCCGCGCCGCGCTGGGGCCGGTGTTACGTGAATACATCGTCAGCGAAGCCATGTATGCGCTGGGCATTCCGACCACGCGCTCGCTCGCGGCCGTCATCACCGGCGAGCCCGTGATCCGTGAGACCGTCCTGCCCGGTGCGGTGCTGACGCGCGTCGCCTCGAGCCACATCCGGGTCGGTACCTTCCAGTTCTTTGCCGTCCGCCGCGACACCGACGCGATCCGCCGGCTCGCCGACCACGTCATCACCCGCCACTATCCGGATCTGCTTCACGCCGAGCGGCCCTATCACGCCCTGCTCGCCGCTGTCGTCGCGCGGCAGGCCGAGCTCATCGCGCGCTGGCTGCTGGTCGGCTTCATCCACGGCGTGATGAACACCGACAACTCGTCCATATCAGGCGAGACCATCGACTACGGCCCCTGCGCCTTCATGGACGCCTACAACCCCTCACAGGTGTTCTCGTCGATCGACGAGATGGGCCGCTACGCCTACGCCAACCAGCCGCGCATCGCGTTGTGGAATCTGACACGCCTCGCCGAATGCCTGCTGCCGCTGTTCTCCGACGACCAGGAAAAGGCGGTCGCGGAAGCCCAGGACATTCTCGGCGCCTTCTCCGACACGTTCAGCGCCGCCTATCAGGCGGGCTTGCGGCAGAAGGTCGGCTTGTTCACCGAGCGCGACGGCGACGAGGCTCTGATCCAGGACCTGCTCGATGCCATGGCCAAGAACCAGGCCGACTTCACCCTCACCTTCCGCAAGCTCGGCGATGCCGCGGTTGATGACGGCACCGACGTACGCGCGCAGTTCATGGAGCCCGCAGCGTTCGACGAATGGGCCGGCCGCTGGCGCGCGCGCATCGCGCCGGAGCCGCAGACTGCAGCCGAGCGGCAAGCCGCGATGCACGCCGTCAATCCGCTCTTCATCCCACGCAACCACCGCGTCGAGGCGGTGATCCAGGCCGCGGTGAATGACGACAACTATGCGCCGTTCGAGGAATTGGTGAAGGTGCTGGCCAAGCCCTATCAGGACCAGCCGGAGTACGCCGCCTACGCCGATCCGCCACTGCCGGATCAGCGGGTGTTGCAGACGTTCTGCGGAACGTGAGGTAAATGGGACTTCGTTGCAGGGCTGCCTTCGAACAGGCGATCTGCGGATTTTCCGACATTGGCAATATGCCCCTGATTTGCGCGACGTATCACCGGATATCGAAACACGCGTAGAGCGTCGATCCGGCAACCGTGGGCTACTGTGCATGGGGTTGTTTTCGATTTTCTTCTCTCGCCCGCGCCTCCTGTGGAATTCCGAGCGCAGGGAACCGCTGTCATCAAACTGAAACACACGCGCTCTAACGGGCTGGCAGGTCGTCTTGCCGGAGGCGTCCATCCTCCAACCGTCCGACAAAGCGCGCCATGCCATTCAAATTCATCCACCTCACCGACACGCATCTGGCGAATCCCGGCTTGACGCTCTACGGCCTCGATCCGCGCGCACGGCTGGATGCGGCGGTTGCCGACATCAACAAGCATCAGTCGGACGCCGCCTTCGCGGTCGTGACCGGCGATCTCACCCATTGGGGGGAGCCGGAATCCTACGCCAACTTCGCCGATGCGATGTCGGCCCTGAAGATTCCCTACATCGCCATGGTCGGCAATCACGACAAGCGCGTCGCCTGCCTCGATGGCCTGAAAGCCGCGCCCCGCGATCCCAACGGCTTCGTGCAAGGCACCCGCACCACCGAGCACGGCTTGTTCGTCTTCCTCGACACCCTCGACGAGACCAGCCACGCCGGCGAGATGTGCACGAGACGCTTCGACTGGCTGGCCAAGACGCTTGCCGCTGCGCCTGACGACCAGCAGTTCGTCGTGTTCATGCATCATCCGCCCTTCCCGGTCGGCGTGCATGCGATGGATGAGATCGCGCTGAGACAGAGCGCGGAGTTCGCCGAGGTGATCGCGCCCTATCGTTCGCGCATCCGCCACCTCTTCTTCGGCCATGTGCACCGACCGATCTTCGGCAGCTACGGGAAGATCCCGTTCTCGACGCTGCGCGGCACCAACCACCAGGTCTGGTTCGAGCTCGATCCCGCCGCCACTGATCATCTGGCAAGCCACGAACCGCCGGCCTATGGCGTGGTGCTGATCGACGATCAGAACCTCGTCGTGCACAGCCACGACTTCCTCGACACCAGTCTCCGCTTCCCGTTCGACCCGCCCGAGGGAATGGACGGCCGCGACTATGCGCTCAGCTTCGCGGCGCGGTGAGATGAGCCTCGCCGAACCCGCGGCTCTCTCCGTCGCGGCCTCAGCGCCGCCGCGCCTTCACCTCGCGAGGCGATTCATCGCGCGCTTCAAAGCATCGCTGCCGGCCTATCTGCTGCTCCTGCCCTCGCTCGTTTTCCTCGCGCTGTTCACCTATGGCGCGATGGGACGCGTGCTGATCGATGCGCTGTATCAGCGCGCCACGCCGAAGGCGCCGCTGCGCTTCGTCGGCCTCGACAATATCAGGGCGGTGCTGGCCGACCCCGCCTTCACCGGCGCCGTCATCAACAACCTCATCTATGCTGTCGGCACAGCGATCCCGAGCATCGGCCTCGCGCTGCTGTTCGCGCTGGCGCTGGCGCGCACCAACGCCGTCACCAGCGCGCTCCGCGCCGCGCTGTTCCTGCCGGTGCTGATCCCGATGGTGGCAGCCTCGGCGCTATTCCTGTTCATCTTCCTGCCCAATGTCGGCCTGCTCGATCATTACATCGGCCGCCTGCTTCCGGTGCTGCCGAACTGGCTCGGCGACCCCGACATCGCGCTCTACGCGATCATGATTATCACGGTCTGGAAGAACGCCGGCTACTACATGCTGTTCTTCCTCGCGGGCCTGCAGGCGGTGCCGGAGGACGTCATGGAAGCCGCGCATCTCGACGGTGCCGGCCCATTCATGCGGCTGCGCTACATCATCCTGCCGGAGCTCAAGCCCACCTTCCTGTTCGTCATCGTGATCGCCACGCTCAATGCGGTGACGCAGGTCGACCACGTCTTCGTCCTGACCCAGGGCGGCCCATCCAATTCGACCAATCTTGTACTGTTCTACATCTATCAGCAGGCGGTCGAGCATTTCGACGTCGGCAAGGCTTCGGCGGCAACGCTGCTCACCCTAGCCGCCCTGATGGGCCTCACCGCGCTCTCGTTCCGCACGATGGCCGATCGCGAGGGCGGCGCATGAAGCTGATCGATCGTCTCTACAAGGACGCCCCGCTCGCCACCCGCAACGAGATCACGCCGAAGCTGGGCTTCCTGCTCACAATCCTGCTCGCGTTCGCGTGGCTGATCCCGTTCCTGTGGATGGGCGTGGCAACGCTGCGTCCGGCCTCAGACGGCATCAACCTGATGGCGGAGTTGATGCCGAGCTTGAAGCCGACGCTCGACAATGTCAGGGATGCCTGGGAGATCGGCGATTTCCCGCGCTACCTGCTCAACACCACGATCATCTGCACCGGCATCCTGCTGGTGCAGTTCGTCACGATCACGTTGGCTGGCTTCGCCTTTGCGCGGCTCGACTTCGCCGGTAAGACGCTGATCTTCTACCTGTTCCTGATGCAGCTGATGCTCGTACCGGTACTGCTGATCGTACCGAATTTGAGCCTGGTCGCGCAGCTCGGCCTCTACGACACGCTCGCCGGCGTGATGATGCCGTTCTTCGCCTCGGCCTTCGGCACCTTCCTGATGCGCCAGGCATTCGAGGCCATCCCGACCGAGCTCGAGGACGCCGCTCTGATCGATGGCGCCAGCCTGATCCAGCGCATCCGCCACATCTACGTGCCGCTGTCGCTGCCGAGCTTCTCGGCCTTTGCCATCATCTCGGTTACCAGCCACTGGAACGACTTCCTGTGGCCGCTGATGGTGATCAACTCGCCGGACAAGCGGCCGCTCACGGTCGGGCTTTCGGTCTTCACCAAGACCGCCGAAGGCACGCAGGACTGGGGCACCATCGCCGCCGGCACGCTGATGGTGATCGCACCGCTGCTCATCACCTTCCTCATCTTCCAGAAGCGGTTCATCAGCTCTTTCGTCACCTCAGGCATCAAATAGGAGATTTTCGATGCTGTTCTCCCGCAGGCTCATGCTCGGCCTCGCTATGGCGGGCACTTTGGCAAGCGCCCTCACCTTCCCGGCGCTCGCCGGCGAAGGCCCGACCGAGATCGACCTGTACTTCCCTGTCCCCGTCGACGGCAAGCTCGCCCGCGACATGGGCACCTTGATCAAGGAGTTCAACGACGGTCACCCCGATATCAAGGCGACCGCTGTTTACACCGGCTCGTACGACGACACGCTGATCAAGACGCGCGCCTCGATCAAGGCCGGCAAGCCGCCGGCCGCCGTGATCATGTCGGCGAACTTCCTGCTCGACATGCAGATCGAGAACGAACTCACCAATCTCGATGCCCTGATCAAGGCCGACGGGACCACCAAGGAGCAGTTCCTGGGCCAGTTCTTCCCGGCGCTGCAAGGCAATGCGGTGATCAACCGTTCGGTCTATGGCGTGCCCTTCCACAATTCGACGCCGCTGCTCTACATCAACGCCGACAAGGCCAAGGAAGCCGGCCTTGATGCGAACAAGCCGCCGCAGACCTGGGCCGAGCTCACCGACTGGGCCAAGAAGCTCACCAAGCGCGATGGCGACAAGGTCACCCAATGGGGCATCGCAATCCCCTGCGCCTACGACTATTGCGGCTGGATGATGGAAACGCTCACCATGAGCAATGGCGGGCGTTACTACAACGAGGAGTTCGGCGGCGAGGTCTACTACGACACACCGTCGATGTTAGGTGCGCTGACCTGGTGGAACGACCTCGTGAGCAAGTTCAAGGTCCACCCGCCCGGCGCCACGCCTGGCCCCGCCGTCAGCACCTCCTTCATCTCGGGTAACGCCGCCATGATGATGCTGTCGACGGGCTCACTCACTTACGTGCGCGACAACGCCAAGTTCAACTACAAGGTCGCCTTCATTCCGCGCAACGTCCGCAACGCCGTGCCGATCGGCGGCGCCTCGCTGATCATTCCGGCCGGCGTCGAAGCCGACAAGCAGAAGGCCGCCTGGACACTGATCAAGTGGATGACCTCGCCCGAGAAGAGCGCCTGGTGGAGCCGCGCCACGGGCTATTTCGCGCCGAACATGGCCGCCTACAAGACGCCTGACATGGTCGACTTCCTCAACAAGAACCCGGACGCCAAGATCGCCGTCGAGCAGCTCGACGTCGCCAAGCCTTGGTTCGCGACCTACAAGACCGTGCCGGTGCGCAAGAACCTGGAGGACGAGGTCATGCTGGTCCTCAACGGCAAGAAGCAGCCGAAGGACGCCCTCGTCGCCGCTCAGAAGGCCGCCGATGAGACGCTCAAGCCGTACAATGCCGAAACGTCGCTGAAGCTGCCGTAAGGCGGGCCGCACCGGCAAACGAAGATCGGCGCTCCCTTCCCGCGGGGCGCCTGATGCGTTTGGGCGGCTACTGCCGTTAACCCCCCGTCCACCATCCCGCCCGGCCCGCCGCCGGTAACCATTGCAATTAACAGACCGTCAACGCAGCCCCGACAAATCTACCGATGTTTCTGGAGATTTCCGCCGTGGATCTGCTGGTTTTCGAGTTCCTGGGATTGGCCCTCGTTGGCATGTGCCTAGTCGTGGTGGCGCTGCCCTGCGCCCGCAAATCCTCGCACCGGATCCGCTACGAATAGGAATTTTCGCCGCTTCCGGCGATTCTGGTCGCAATGCAAGGCTCGAATTCGCGCCAACCCCCTTGACATCACAGCGCTTTCGGCAGAACGGCTGATACCAAGTGTCATGGGCCGTTCATGGATTTGATTACCACAACCGCTGACCTCACAGCTGCCTGCAGCCGGCTGGCCAAGCATCCCGTCATTACCGTCGATACCGAGTTCCTGCGCGAGACCACCTATTACCCGCTGTTGTGCGTGGTGCAGATGGCCAGCCCCGAGGAAGCTGTTGTCATCGACACCCTGGCCGAGGGCATCGACCTCAAGCCGTTCTTCGCGCTGATGGCCAACGAGAGCGTGCTGAAGGTCTTCCACGCCGCGCGCCAGGACATCGAGATCATCTGGCACCAGGCCAACATCATCCCGCATCCGGTGTTCGATACCCAGGTCGCCGCCATGGTGCTCGGCTATGGCGACAGCATTGCCTATGACGCCCTCGTCGAGAAGGTGACCGGCCACCGGCCGGACAAGACCCACCGCTTCACCGACTGGTCGCGCCGGCCGCTGACCAAGGAGCAGATGCATTATGCGGTCTCCGACGTGACGCATTTGCGCGACGTCTTCGCCGCGCTGGACGCTGACCTCAAGAAGCGCCGCCGCAGCGAATGGGTCTCCATCGAGATGGAGGTCCTGACCTCGCCCAAGACCTACGATTTCCACCCCGAGCGTGCCTGGGAGCGGCTGAAGACGCGGGTGCGCAAGCCGAAGGATCTCGCCGTCCTGATGGAGGTCGCCGCCTGGCGCGAGCAGGAGGCGCAGAGCCGCGACGTGCCGCGTGGGCGCGTGCTGCGCGACGAAGCCGTCACCGACATCGCCACCCATGCGCCGAACACGCTGGAGAAGCTCGCCCATCTGCGCTCGGTGCCGAAGGGTTTCGAGAAGTCCAAATGGGGCGCCGACATCGTCGCCGCAGTCGAGCGCGGCCTGGCGCGGGATTTCTCGACGCTGCCGAAGCTGGAGAAGCCGCGCAACAATTCCAACGGTGCTGCGACGGTCGAGCTGTTGAAGGTACTGCTCCGCATGACCGCCGAGCGTCACGCGGTGGCGAGCAAGGTGATCGCGACCGTCGACGATCTCGAAGAGATTGTAGCCAGCGATGATGCCGACGTGCCGGCCCTGCGCGGCTGGCGCCGCGAGTTGTTCGGCGAAGCCGCGCTGAAGCTGAAGCGTGGCGAGCTGGCGCTGGCGATCGAGAAGGGTCGCGTGGTCGGAGTTCAGCGGGCGTAGCTAACCGAACTGCCTCACCGACGTCGTCACGGCTTTCGCCAGGACGACGTCGGTAGAGATGGCCGGTCATCCAGCCACACTGACACGCTCGCCCTAGGCCTGCGGCAGCTTTGCCACCTCGGCCTTCATATCATCGAGCACGCCAGTGATTGCCGCCACCAGCTCGTCGATCTGGGCCTTGGTGACGATCAACGGCGGGCAGATGGCGATGGCGTCGAGCATATTGCGCAAGATCACGCCCCGCTCCTGGAGCATGCGGCTCGCCATGCCGCCGACGGCGCCAGGGGCCGCGGCCGCGGTCTTGCGGCCCTTGTCGAGCACGAGCTCAAGCGCTGCGATCATGCCGACGCCGCGGACCTCGCCGACCAGCGGATGGCTAGTGAGTTCGCGCAAGCGGCCCTGCATGTAGCCGCCGAGCTCGGCGGCATGCGCTACCAGGCCCCGCTCCTCGATGATCTTGAGGTTTTCGAGCGCCACGGCCGAGCCGACCGGATGGCCGCCCGCGGTGAAGCCATGGCCGAGCACGCCGATCTTGTTGCTCTCGTCGGCAATCGGCTCGAACATGCGATCGTTCATGATGATCGCCGACAGCGGGAAATAGCTCGATGTGATCTGCTTGGAGACCACCATCGCGTCGGGCTTGATGCCATAGGTCTCGCAGCCGAACATCTTGCCGGTGCGACCGAAGCCGCAGATCACCTCGTCGGCGATCAGCAGGATATCGTACTTCTTCAAGACCGCCTGGATCTTGTCCCAATAGGTCGCCGGCGGCACGACGACGCCGCCTGCTCCCATGACCGGCTCGCCGAAGAAGGCGGCGATCGTATCGGGTCCTTCCTTCTGGATCAGCGCATCGAGCTCCTCGGCCCGTCGCGTCGCGAACGCCTCCTCGCTCTCGCCGGGGGCGCCGTCCTTGTAGAAATGAGGCGAGCCCGTGTGCAGGATGTTCGGCAGCGGCAGGTCGAACGAGCGGTGGTTGTTGGGCAGGCCCGTGAGGCTCGCGGACGCAATGGTGACGCCGTGATAGGCGCGCATGCGGCTGATGATCTTCTTGCGCTGGGGCTGGCCGAGCGAATTGGAACGATAGGCGATCAGCTTGAGAACGGTGTCGTTCGCCTCCGAGCCCGAATTGGTGAAGAACACCTTGCTCATGGGCACCGGCGCGAGCGCCACCAGCTTTTCGGCGAGATCGATGGAAGGCCCGTGCGATTTGGCCGAGAAGGTGTGATAGAACGGCAGCGCCTGCATCTGCTTGTAGGCCGCCTCGACCAGCCGCTTCTCATTGAAGCCGAGCCCGACGCTCCACAGGCCCGCCATCGCCTCGAAATAGCGCTTGCCCGCCGCGTCGAACACGTAAGGCCCATCGCCGCGCTCGATCACCAGGGGACCCGCCTGCTGATGGGCGCGCGCATTGGTGTAGGCATGGAGCTGGTAGGCCACATCCCGGGCTTCTTGCGAATTGGGCAGCATGGACATTTGCGGGGATCCCTTAAGTCGTGACGTCGGCGGCGCGGCCAACGTCGCACGCGATTGTCGAGTTACTCGGCTGGTTACTTGGCTATTGCGACGAGGCAGAACTTGCAACGTCAATTCATCGGCAACAAGCGCTCAGCAGCGTTGCACAAACCCGCACACGGGGGCAGCGCTCAGGCCGCGCTATCGTCGCTCCCGTCGTGATCGGCAGCGGCTTCCTTCACGTCAACCAGCGCCATCGACAGCAGGTAGACGGTCGTGGGCAGACCGACCCGGCGCGCCGTCTCGACGGCCCGTGACAGATCGCTCGCCAGCTCCTTGAGGTCGTTCTTCCGCGACAATGTCCCACCCCATGCATCCGCCGATCACGTCCGCCTGGACCGCAACGGCGCCGGCTGGTTCTGATCAGTTTCGGCGCTGGCTTGGAGTGTAGCAAAGTTGGTGGTGACATCCACCACCAACTGTTTGCGGACGGCTGCGGCGACATCGGGAACGCAGATTACGGTTTCTGTACGTGTCGTCCGCGAAACGTGAGGAGCCGCAGGCCGAGGACCCTCGTCTTCCGTAAATCCGTCAGCGTAGGTGACGGATCGAGCCATGCCATTTGTACGATGATTTCAATGCATCGCTGGCGATCGATTGCTGCGCCACAGCAACAACAGCTCCGAAGAGCGCATGGTCGCGGCGTCGCCAGCGAGTATGACGTGGCGACGCCCAGGGATCAGATAGCCACTCGAATGTTCGCGCAGGACCCGCGGATGGTCGCGGCAGAGCGCATCGTCTTGCGCAGAGCTGCACCCATTTCAACGGCCGGCGAGCGCGAGGTCCCGCAATGGCGAGGTCACCGCTCGCCCCGCCGAGGCATCGAGCACGCCCGGCCGGTCCCAGTCACCCTCCGGGCGGATGATCACATAGGGATCGCTGTCCAGCGTGATGGCGTCCGGACCCGGCTCGATCTCCAGCAGCATCTCCGTGTAAGAGAAATCCGAGAACGTGATCTTTCTGTTGTGGCCGAGCGGTTTGGCGCCGAAATGAGCCCAGAAATCCACCAGCCGGTCCTGAGCCTGACCGTAGATCTTGCGGAACCCCTTGCGCTTTACGAAGTCGATGCTCGCCTGCACCAGCTTGAACGAAAGGCGCGAGCGCCGATATTGGTGACGCACCGCGAGCCGCTCGACCTTGGCGAAATCGCCGAAGAAACGCACGCGCAGGCAGCCCGCGGGCTCGTTGCCGACATAGCCGATGAAATGTGCGGCCACCATGTCGTTGCCGTCGAACTCCTCGTCAAACGGACAATCCTGCTCGGCGAGATAGACCGCGGAGCGAATGGCGGTGACCAGCATGAGGTCGCTTGGATTGCGCGCTAGGCGGACGGTGATGGCGCGGGAGTCGGGCTTGGCGAGAGGAATCCTAGTGCCGTGCATCTGCAAAACTCCTTGATTGAACGAAAGCACCCGGCATGCGCATCGGGCGACGGTGCCACGGGCGCTCGTAACACCAGAGGTCGGGCTGGAAGCTCGCTATGGGCTTGAATCCGGTCGCCCCCATGATCTCGCGTCCGGCCACGGTTGACGGCTGGGCATAGCAATCCGCGCCGCGAAACCTTAACTGCCGCAGATGAGCAGCAGCCTTGCCAAGCCCCCCGATACCGCGGCCGGTCGCCGCGATCGCCCAGATGTAGATGGCTGCGACGTCGTCATTCGCGGAAGCGAGATAGCGCGTCTCCGGCGCAGTCAGACAGATTTCGTCGAGCAGCAATGCATCATGCCCATGATCGTTGAGAAACAGGAAGGCCATGCCGCCGAGCAAACTGCCTTTTCGGGTGAAGGTCAGGATGCTCTGGGGATCAAAGGCGAAATATTTCGCAAGCTCCACTGCCCCGATCTCTACGCCAGGAACCAGCCGGTGCGCCATCTCCGACAGCGCTGCGATTTCGGAAAGCTGCGCGCAACGGACGTCGATCTCGGGGGTCAACGGCAAGGCGTCGAAATCATGCCTCGGGGCAAGCGAGCCCCTTTCCATACCCATGTCGTCCCTCTATCGTTCCAGGGTTTTGTACGCCGCTATGGGGAAAAGCTAAGCGGCTGGAGATCAGGAGTATGCAGCAAGTATTGCACCGGGGTGCTGCAATGATGCAGCACCATGAAGAACCGCTAAATGCGTCGTGGGATGATTTGAAGCTGTTTTTAGCCTGCGCCAAATTTAAAAGTTTCCGAAATGCCGCCGAAGAGCTCGGGCTCACTTCCACGACGTTGATGCGCAGGATCGACCGGCTCGAAGAGAGCATCGACTGCAAGCTTTTCCTGCGAGACCAGAGCGGCCTCACGCTCAGCGACGAAGGCGCCGCTATGATCGCGGACGTCGCGCATATGGAGCGTCACGCCTTCAACGTCTTCCGTCGCGCCTCGCGCACGTCCAACGACTTGTCGGGCACCGTGCGCGTCGCGGTGACGGAGGGTCCGGGCAATTTCTGGATCCTGCCGCGGCTGATCGACTTCCAGAAGAGCTATCGCAAGATCACCGTCGATCTGCGTTGTGCGATGGAGCAGGCGGACGTCGCGCGGCTGGAGTCGGACATCGCGATCCAGCTCGAGCCGCCGACCAATCCCGACCTCATCGTGGCCAAGCTAGGCCGGCTGCACATTTATCCGTTCGTCTCGAACGACTATGCGAACCTCTACGGCCTGCCGGCAACGCTCGCCGAATTGCCGAGCCATCGCATCATCCAGCAGAGCGCGCCGCAGGTCGACGGCGGCGCCTATGCCCGCGTGCTCGGGTTGAAATCGCTGGAAGGCATCGTCGGAATCAAGACCAACTCCTCGGTCGGCGTGCTCTATGCGGTCGAGCGCGGCGCCGGCATCGGCTTCCTGCCGACGGTGGCGATCGCGCTGGGGGCACCGCTCGTCGCCGTCGATCTCGGCGTCAGCCATCACGTCGACCTCTGGCTCACTTATCACAAAGAGTTCCGCGCCTCCGAGCGGCACAAGATCGTCGTCGACTGGCTGAAAAAGATCTTCGATCCCAAAATCTATCCCTGCTTCCGAGACGAGTTCATCCATCCGGACGCGCTGGTGCCGATGATGACGTCGGTCCGCGAAGCCTTTGGATTGACCGGCTACGTCGCGGTGACACCGGCTTAAGCGCCAGGGAACCCCACGTCACCACCGATATTCGAAGCCGACCGTGCCCTGGTGCGACACCAGCTCATTGCGGAATTTGCCGTCGTAATTGACGTACAACCGCGCGGTGTTGGTCAGGCTGAGCGAGGCAGCGGCACCGGCGTCCATGCCGTATCGGCTCTCGCCGATGCCGGGAACGATGATGTTCTGGCTCCCCAAGCTGACCTGTACCGATCCCAGGTCCTGATAGAAATTATCGACGAACTTGCCGTAAGCTGAGAGGTCCAGGATCTTCCTGTCGAAGATGAAGTAGCGCCCGATCTCGGCGCCGACCATGACGCGCGCGCGAGAGATCGCGCTCGAGCCGACGTTGAGCGGGTCAAGTCCGCCCGTCTCCTGGAACGCCGCGCCGGTCGCCCGCACATATTCGAGCGCGCCCTTTGGCACGATGCGCATCTGGTCCCGGGTCCAGTAATAGCTGATCTCGGTCAGCGCGCCATCGACAGCAGCGCGATAGCCCGCGGTTGCGAGACCAAGGCCGGTGTCGCGGCTGGAATGAACCTTGCCGAAGCCGTGCACCACTGCGAAGGCCCAGGTCCACGGGCCCTTGTCGACGGAGCCGTTGAAGCCGACCTGCGTCAGGTCGAGCGTCGCCGACTGGAGCGCGAGCGGCACGTCGATGTCGGTATGGCTTTGGTCAACGGAAAAGCCGAGGTTGACGCCGGCCGCGATCCGCGCACCGAAGCCGGCGACACCGCCGACCGTCTTGCGCTTGTCGCCGACGAAATCCCCTTGGGCATCGGTCCGGACTGACATCCCATAACCCTCGAACCAGGTTCGGTAGCGCGGATCCTCCGCGCTCTCCGACGCACCCCCGCCGCCGGGATTGGTGCGTGACACCCGGTTGACGCCGCCGGACGCCTGGCTACCGAGCCGCTCCAGGAAGTTTGAGCCCAAATTGAGCGTGCTGCTGTCGGCCGACTGATTGTAATTGGTCGATGTCGCACTTGGGGTCGGGATCGACGACGGCGTGGGCGTCGGCGTCGGAGATGCAGCAGGCGTCGGGGTCTGAGCGAAGCCTGATGTCGCCGGCAGCATCACGACAACCGAAAGGGCGAGGGCAAATGCCCGCAAGATCCGACGGACACGGTCCAATCCGATCGTCTGCCGTATCCTGTTGGGCTGCCGAATGAGGCACATGACGGGTAATCCCAGAAGCAAAATGGCGGCCGCAAAAATACAACACGAACGGCGAGCAGGTGCGGCGATTTGTGCTGAACAGCCACGAGGGGTCAACAGCTTGGCAGGCTATCGCCGGGGTGATTGCCCCTGATTGTGGTTCCTCGGCCACAGGTCGCAAATTGCTGCGGGAGATCTTCCGCGTGACCTTGAAATTCGCGCGCGACTTGCTAGCGCGCGGTTTTCGTGTTGGAATACCGCACACAATCGGAATTGGCCGCTCGGCTGTGCGTTTCGCGACAGACTCAAGACTCGAACAGACTTCCGGAAGCCCGTTTGTGACGTGGCACGCGAAAAGCGGCCGCGTCTTTTTAGTACCTAGCGGAGGAGACTAACGATGCCACAAAAGGGCACCGTCAAATGGTTCAACCCCACCAAGGGTTACGGGTTCATCAAGCCCAACGGCGGCGATAAGGACGTGTTCGTCCACATCTCCGCGGTCGAGCGCGCTGGCCTCTCGACCCTGAACGAGAACCAGGTGGTTGAATATGACCTCGTGGAGAACCGCGGCAAATCGTCCGCGGAGAACCTCAAGGTCTCCTGATTTCTCTCGAAGCTCAGCGCGAGAGATCATGACGTTGCCCCCGGCTCTGCCGGGGGATTTTATTTGGGGTGACGAAACGCAGGACGCGCTTCAGTTCGCCACCGGCGCAATCAGAAAATTCTCGGACGCCGCGCTTCCCGCCGTCTTGCAGACGTCACCCTCGATCGTGACCTTGCCGGTCGCGAGCAGGCTCAGCGCCGCAGGGTAGATGCGGTGCTCCACTTCGAGGATGCGCTCCGAAAGCGTCTCCGCCGTGTCGTGGTCGCTGACGGGCACGGCGCCCTGCATCACGATCGGGCCCGCATCGGTCTCGGGAATCACGAAGTGCACCGTCGCGCCGGACAGTTTGACGCCGGCGCGCAGGGCCTGCCCGTGCGGGTCGAGGCCCGGGAATGACGGCAGCAGCGACGGATGGATGTTGAGCATCCGTCCGTACCAGGCCTTGGTGAATTCGGCGGTGAACAGGCGCATGAAGCCGCCGAGGCAAATCAGCTCGATGCCGTGCTGGTCCAGAGCTGCCTGCAACACTTTCTCGAAACCAGCGCGGTCCTTGCCGAACGGCTTGCTCTCGATCACCAGCGTCGTCACGCCGGCCGCCTTGGCCCGTTCGAGCCCGAGCGCGTCGGCCTTGTTCGAGATCACCAGCGAGATCTCTGCCGGAAAATCCGGCGCGCTTGCGGCCTTGATCAGTGCGGCCATGTTGGAACCGCGACCGGAGATCAGAATGGCGACGCGGCGCTTCATCACAGCGCCAGATCGAGATGGCCGTTATAGACCACGCGGTGCTCGCCCTCGGCCGGGATCACGGTGCCGAGCTGCGCCACGGTTTCGCCGGCATCGGTGAAGACCTGCGTGACCTGGTCGACCTTGTCGGGCTCGACGATGGCAATCATGCCAATGCCGCAGTTGAAGGTGCGGAGCATTTCGAGCTCGGCGATGCCGGCTTGCGCGGACAGCCATTTGAACACGGGCAGCACCGGCAGGCGCGCAAGGTCGATACCGACACCGAGATTGCCTGGCAACACGCGCGGGATGTTGTCGGTGAAGCCGCCGCCGGTGATATGGGCAAGCCCCTTCACCGCGCCGGTCTCGCGGATCGCTCGCAGGCAGGATTTGACGTAGAGGCGGGTCGGCGTCAGCAGCGCGCCGCCAAGGGTCATGACCGGTGCAAATGGCGCCTGTGCCTCGAAGCCAAGGCCGGACTGTTCCACAATCTTGCGCACCAGCGAGAAGCCGTTGGAGTGCACGCCCGACGAAGCAAGGCCGATCACGGCATCGCCGACGGCGATATCCTTGCGCGGCAACAGCGTGCCGCGCTCGGCGGCGCCAACAGCAAAACCGCCGAGATCATAGTCGCCGTCCTTGTAGAGGCCGGGCATCTCGGCGGTCTCGCCCCCGATCAGGGCGCAGCCGGATTCGCGGCAGCCCTCGGCAACACCGGCGACGATCGCGGCCGTGGCCTCGGGGTCGAGCTTGCCGCAGGCAAAATAGTCCAGGAAGAACAGCGGCTCGGCGCCCTGGACCACGAGGTCATTGACGCTCATGGCGACGAGATCGATGCCGATCCCGCCATGCAGGCCGGTCTCGATTGCGATCTTGACCTTGGTGCCGACGCCGTCGGTGGCCGCGACCAGGACGGGATCCCTAAAACCGGCCGCCTTGAGGTCGAACAGGCCGCCGAATCCGCCGATCTCAGCATCTGCGCCGGGCCGGGCGGTGGCGCGCACCATCGGCTTGATCAGGTCGACCAAGCGGTTGCCCGCGTCGATATCGACGCCTGAATCGGCGTAAGTAAGGCCGTTTTTGCGGTCGGTCATGCCCGATTTCCAGTGGGTTTGCGGCTGGTTACGTCGAATTCCGGGGACGCGCAATGGCAAGCGTGGCGCCCCGCCCTATACTATGTAGAGATATCAACCGGTTCAGCCTCTTAGAGCCGGGATTCAAGGTCAGTCGGGTGCCGGGAAGCGCCGTGTGAGTATTCCGAACATCATTACCCTGGGCCGCATCATGCTGGTCCCCATCATCGTCTGGGCCATCGTGTCGAGCCAAATGGAGGTGGCGTTCGCCGTCTTCCTCATCGCGGGCATCAGCGACGCCGTGGATGGCTTCCTGGCCAAGCGCTTCAACATGGCCAGTGAGCTCGGCGCCCTGCTCGATCCCCTGGCCGACAAGGCCTTGCTGGTGTCGATCTACCTGTCGCTCGGGATCTGGGGCGATATCCCACGCTGGATCGTGATCCTGGTGGTGTCGCGCGACATCATGATCGTCGCTGCGGTGATCGTATCCTGGTTGTTCGACAAACCCGTCGAGATGAGGCCCTCCAAAGTCTCGAAGCTCAATACCGCCGCCCAGGTGGCCTATGCGGCCCTGGTGCTGGCGGCCCTCGCCTTCGGCTTCAAGGCTGCGCCTTATGATATGATCCTGCTGGCGCTGGTCACGGTGTTCACGTTGTCCTCAGTGTCGCTCTACCTCGTCGAATGGCTGCGGCACATGAGCACGATCGAGGCGAAATGAGACGGGATGCGGCCCCGTAAAAGGCCAAGTCCCGATCGATTAACACAAATCCCTTCAGACAAGGCCGGCGCGCCGGCACGGAGCAAAGCAAGCGTGGCAGCCCGCGTTCATCCCCGGCAATTGGCGTTTTCGCTTCCGCATGCCGAGAGCCTCACCCGGGACAATTTTCTCGAGGGCCCCGCCAATGCCGCTGGCCTCGCTCTGATCGACAGCTGGCCGGAATGGCCGAGCCGGATCATGTGGCTCGCCGGCCCCGAAGGCTCCGGCAAGAGCCATCTGGCTGCGATCTGGGCCGAGATATCAGGTGCCCGCTCGACCATGGCCAATGCGCTGACCCCAGCCAGCGTCCCCGGCGCGCTCGCGACCGGCGCGCTGGTGGTGGAGGATCTCAAGGCCAGGGATTTCGACGAGCGCGCCCTCTTCCATTTGATGAACCTTGCCCGCGAGGATGGCGCTTTCGTGCTGTTCACCGCTCGCGAGGCACCGGCGGCATTGGAGGTGGATCTCCGCGACCTGCGCTCCCGCCTGCGGACCATTCCGGTGATTTCGCTGTCGCCGCCCGACGACCAACTGTTCCGCGGCCTGATCGTCAAATTCTGCGCCGACCGCCAGCTTGCCATCGACGAAAGCGTCGTGAGCTATCTCGCGGCCCGGCTGGAGCGCTCCTCGGCCGCCGCCCAGCGGGCCGTGGAACTGCTCGACAGCGAGGCGCTGCGCCTCGGTCGCCCCGTCACCCGGGCCCTCGCCGCCGAGCTGCTCCGGGACGCCTGACCGCCAGCTCCCTCAGGCCGGCTTGACGCAATGCCGCGGCGGAACATCAATGTCATCGAAACGTCATCGCCCTAACACATGCTCCCGCCGGTTTTGCGCTCAAGTCGCAAAGAGGGGCAATTTTGATGGACCGACTTCTCATGGACTCTGCGCAAGCCGTTGAAACAAAAGAGAAAGCCACGGAGCCGCAGGGCCTGCCGGCGATCGCCACAAGCCCCGAGCGCTTCATCAATCGCGAACTGTCCTGGCTGCACTTCAACCGGCGCGTTCTGGAGGAATCGGTCAACCCCAGCCATCCCATGCTGGAGCGGGTGCGTTTCCTGTCGATTTCGGCGAACAATCTCGACGAATTCTTCATGGTCCGCGTCGCCGGCATCAAAGCCCAGGTGCGCGAGGGCATTGCCGAACGCGCCCCTGACGGCTTGACCCCGTCTGAGCAGCTCGCGCTGATCAACCGCACAGTCTCCCAGCTCGCCTCCGATCAGCAGGCCATCTGGCGCGACCTGCGCGGCACGCTGGCCGAGGTCGGCATCGTGCTGGTCGACGGCAAGGACGTCACCAAGGCGGAACGGACCTGGCTCGAGGACTATTTCCTCAACAACGTTTTCCCGCTGCTGACACCGCTGGCGATCGATCCTGCCCACCCCTTCCCGTTCATCCCGAGCCTCGGCTTCACCATCGCGCTCCAGCTCACGCGCGAGGCCGACGGCAAGCCGATGAACGCGCTGATCCGTATGCCCGGCAAGATCGACCGCTTCATCCGCCTGCCGGCCGAAGGCAAGGTCCGCCTGATCTCGCTGGAGCAGGCAACCAGCCTGTTCATCAACCGCCTGTTCCCCGGCTACAGTCTCCACGGCCAGGGCGCCTTCCGCATCATCCGCGACTCCGAGCTCGAAATCGAGGAAGAGGCCGAAGACCTCGTCCGCCTGTTCGAGACCGCGCTGAAGCGCCGCCGCCGCGGCTCGGTGATTCGGCTGGAGATCGACGCCAAGATGCCGGAGGAGCTGCGCAGCTTCGTGCAGCACGCGCTGTCCGCAGCCGATGACGAGGTGTTCCTGGTCGACGGCGTGCTGGCCATGAACGAGCTGTCGCAGCTCACCCGGCTTGATCGGCCCGACCTCGAATTCACCCCCTACGTGCCGCGCCATCCCGAGCGCGTGCGCGAGCATGGCGGCGACATCTTCGCCGCTATCAGGCAGAAGGACCTGATTGTCCATCACCCCTACGAATCCTTCGACGTCGTGGTGCAGTTCCTGCAACAGGCGGCGCGCGACCCCGATGTCGTCGCGATCAAGCAGACGCTCTACCGGACCTCGAACAACTCGCCGATCGTGCGCGCGCTGGCCGAAGCTGCCGAAGCCGGCAAGTCCGTCACCGCGCTCATCGAATTGAAGGCGCGCTTCGACGAAGAGGCCAACATCCGCTGGGCGCGCGATCTCGAACGCGCCGGCGTCCAGGTCGTCTACGGCTTCCTCGAACTCAAGACGCACGCGAAGCTCTCGATGGTGGTGCGCCGCGAGGGCGGGAGCCTTGCCACTTACGTCCACACCGGCACCGGCAATTACCACCCGGTGACCGCGCGAATTTACACCGATCTCTCCTACTTCACCTCGGAACCGACCATCGGCCGCGACGCCGCGCGCGTGTTCAACTTCATTACGGGCTACGCAGCACCGAGCGATCTGGAAAAGATGGCCGTGTCGCCGCTGACCTTGCGCAAGCGCATCATCGAGCACATCCAGGGCGAGACCGAGCATGCGCGTCACGGCAAGCCCGGCGCGGTCTGGATGAAGATGAATGCATTGGTCGACCCCGATATCATCGACGCGCTCTACGAGGCCTCGCAGGCCGGCGTTCAAGTCGAGCTCGTGGTACGCGGGATCTGCTGCCTCCGCCCCGGTATTCCTGGCCTGTCGGAGAACATCCGCGTCAAGTCGATCATCGGGCGCTTCCTGGAGCACGGCCGAATCTACTGCTTCGGCATGGGCCAGGGCCTGCCGAGCGCGAAAGCGGCTGTGTATATCTCGTCGGCCGATATGATGCCGCGCAACCTCGATCGCCGGGTCGAGGTGCTGTGTCCGCTGCAGAATCCCACGGTGCATCAGCAGGTTCTCGAACAGATCATGGTCGCGAATCTGAAGGACAATGAGCAGAGCTGGCAATTGTTGCCGGACGGGTCTTCAACGCGTATGAAGGCCGCGAAGGGCGAGGAGCCCTTCAACGTGCACAACTACTTCATGACAAATCCGAGTCTGTCTGGCCGTGGAAAGTCGCTCAAGGAATCCTCGCCGCGGCGTCTCACACGCCGGAACGAACGCCATCAGTCCTGACCGGAGATCCTTGTCGTGAAACGCCCGCGCAAGCGTGGCACTAGCGTCGCGGTCATCGACATCGGCTCCAATTCGGTTCGTCTCGTCGTCTACGAGGCGCTGGCGCGGAGCCTGATTCCGATCTTCAACGAGAAGACGCTGTGCGGCCTCGGACGCGAGGTGCAGAGCACCGGCCTGCTTGCGCCCGACGCCGTCGACAAGGCGCTGACGTCGCTGAAGCGTTTCCGCGCGCTGTGCCGCGTCATGCAGGTCGGCCGCGTATTCGCGATCGCAACTGCGGCCTGCCGTGACGCTTCCAACGGCCCCGATTTCATCGCGAAGGCGGAGCGCATCTGCGCCGTGAACATCGAAATCCTGTCGGGGCCGCGCGAAGCAAAGCTGTCGGCGCTCGGCGTGATCTCGGGTGTGCACAATCCCGACGGCATCGTCGGCGATCTCGGCGGCGGTTCGCTGGAACTGATCGACGTGCGCAGGAACCGGGTACGGAGCGGCGTGACGCTGCCGCTCGGTGGTCTCGCGCTCCAGGACCTCGCCCACAAATCGCTCAAGCGCGCCGACCGCATCGTGCGCGAGGCGCTCGACGAGGTCCCACAGCTCACGGCCGGCAGCGGCCGCACCTTCTATGCCGTCGGCGGCACCTGGCGCGCGCTGGCGCGCATCCACATCATCCAGAGCGGCTATCCTCTCCAGGTGATGCACGGCTATTCCATACAAGCGGCCGAGGCGCTGGATTTTGTCCGCCGGCTGCGGCGCCTCGCCGCCGCCGACATGCTCGCCGACATCGAGGTCGTCGCGGATGCGCGGCGCCCTCTCCTCACCTATGCAGCGCTCGTGCTCGAGCACATCATCCGCGTCGCAAAACCCAAGACCATCGTGTTCTCGACCTTCGGCGTGCGCGAGGGCCTGCTGCACGAGAAGTTGCCGGAGTCCGAACGCAACAAGGACGGCCTGATCTGCGCGGCCGAGGAGCTGAACCAGCTTCTGTCGCGCTCGGCGCAGCACGCGCGCGAGCTGATCGCCTGGACCGACCGGCTGGCGCGCGTCGTGAAGCTGCGCGAGACCGAGGAGGATCGCCGTCTGCGCCACACGGCCTGTCTGCTGTCCGACATCGGCTGGCGCGTCCATCCCGATCATCGCGGCGAGCAGACGCTGAGTCTCGTGGTCAACGCCAATTTCGGCGCGATCGATCACCGCGAACGCGCCTTCGTCGGACTGTCGGTGTTCTATCGCTATGCGGGTCTCAGCGAAGAGAACCAGCCGCCGCTGACGATGCAGGAATTGCTGACGCCGGCGCAGCTCGAACGCGCCCGCCTGCTCGGCGCTGCGTTCCGCGTCGCGCATCTGATCTCGGCCGCACGTCCGGGCGTGCTGCCGGCCACGCATTTTCGCAGCCGGGGCCGCAGTCTGACGCTGGTCTTCGAGCACCGGCTCGGCGATCTCGTCGCCGACCGGGTCGGCAGCCGCTTCAAGCAGCTCGCCCGCCTGGTCGGACGATCCGGCTCGATCGTCAGACGCTGACCAGCGCTGCATTCTGTCGCAGAACCGACGCCGGTTGATGCAGATCAACTCGGCCGGATGGTGCCGGACTAACGTGCCGCCACGTTGTTTGGGACCACCTCTATCATGCAACATGAGCTTCGCTTCCCGATCCGTGGTCGGAAACTGGTTGTCAGCGTCCTGTTCGCGTTCGCCCTCGGCTTTTCGTCCCCAATGCTTGGAGCGCAGGACGAACTCAAGCTGACCGAGCCGCAGGCGAGAAATCTTGGCGTACGCCTCGCTCATCCCATCGCGAGCCGGACCGACCTGACGCTGCCCTATCCCGTCCAGATCGTGATCCCTACGCCGCAATTGTGGGTCGTCAGCGCCCCCGTGGCCGGCATGGTCGCCAGCCTCCCCGTCGGCCGCGGCGATCGCATCTCGGCCGGCCAGCCGCTGGTCGTCCTCGAAAGTCCAAGCTTCGTCTCCCAGCAGCGCGACTATTTGCACGCGATCGCGCAGGAGCAGCTGGCAACCCAGCAGCTCAAACGCAACATGGATCTGTTCGACGGCAAGGCCGTGCCGCAACGCGTGCTCGAGGCGAGCCAGGCCGAGGCCCGCCAGGCCACCCTTGTGGTTGCCGAACGCCGGCAGATGCTGCGCCTGAGCGGAATGTCCGACGAAGCCATTTCACGGCTGGTCGAGGAAACCGCGATCAGCGCCACGCTGACGGTCAATGCGCCGCAAACCGCATCCGTGGTCGACCTCGTGGTGTCGCCGGGGCAGCGGCTCGAGCAATCCGCGCCGCTGGTCAAGCTGGCCCGCCTGTCGCCGCTCTGGGCCGAAATCGCGGTTCCCGCGGCGAGCATTCGAGCGATCCGCGCCGGCGCGAGGGTCGAGATCGAGGGCTATTCCACGCCCGGAAAGGTCGTGCTGGTCTCCGAGACGATCGATCCCGCCACCCAGACCATCCTGGTCCGTGCGGAAGTCCCCAATAACGGCGAGCTGCATCCCGGCCAGACGGCCGCGGCTCGCATCGGTTTTCTCTCCGCCGGCGAAAGCGCCTGGGAGATTCCTTACGCCGGTCTCGTCCGTCGTGGTGAACAGACGTCAGTCTTCGTCGCCTTTGATGGCGGCTTCCGGCTCGTCCCGATCACGCTCCTTGCCGAAGACCAGGACCATGTCGTGATATCCGGCCCGATCACCGAGCGCGACGAGATCGCGATCGGCGGCATCTCCGCGCTCCGCGGCATTCTCTCGGGGCTGGGGCAATAAATGCTCCGGCGCCTGGTCGCATTCGCGCTTTCGCAGCGGCTGTTCGTCTTGCTGAGCGTGTTGCTGTTGATCGGGGCCGGCGCCGTCCTGTTGCCCAGCCTGCCGATCGATGCGTTCCCCGACGTTTCGCCAGTCCAGGTCAAGATCATCATGAAGGCGCCCGGCCTCACTCCCGAAGAGGTCGAGCAGCGCATCACGGTGCCCGTCGAACTCGAGCTGCTCGGATTGCCGAACAAGAAGATCCTGCGTTCGACCACGAAATACGCTTTGGCCGATATCACCGTCGATTTCGAAGACGGCACCGACATCTATTGGGCGCGGAACCAGGTCTCGGAACGGCTGTCGAACATCTCGCGCGATTTTCCTGACGGAGTGAGCGGCGGCCTTGCCCCGATCACCAGCCCTCTCGGCGAAATGTTCATGTTCACGATCGACAGCGACGAGCTTTCGCTCGCCGAGCGCCGCACCCTGCTCGACTGGGTGATCCGACCGGCCCTGCGCACGGTCCCCGGCGTTGCGGACGTCAACGCGCTGGGCGGATACGTGCGCGCGTTCGAGATCGTTCCGCGCAACGACGCGCTGGCCGCCCGTGGCATCTCCTACGACCTGTTTCGCCGGGCGATCGAGGCCAACAGCCGCAACGACGGCGCCGGGCGGGTGAACCAGGGCGAGGACAGCGCCCTGGTGCGGATCGAAGGCAGCATCCGCTCGATCGAGGACATCAAGGGCATCGTCGTGGACACGCGCGAGGGGGTGCCGATCCTCGTCAACGACGTCGCGAGCGTCAAAGTCGGGACGCTGACACGTTATGGTGCGGTCACGTCGAACGGGCGCGGCGAAACCGTCGAGGGACTCGTGCTCGGTTTGCGCGGCGCCAACGCGGGCCAGCTCGTCCGCGACGTGCGGGCCCGCCTTGCGGAGCTGCAACCCTCGCTGCCGAAGAGCGTTTCGATCAACGTATTCTACGACCGCAGCCGCCTGGTCGATCGCGCTGTGGGAACCGTCGTGCGCGCGCTCGGCGAGGCCACCGCCCTCGTCATTGTGCTTCTGCTGCTTTTCCTCGGCAACTGGCGGGCCTCCCTGGTGATTGCCCTCAGCCTGCCGCTCGCCATCGTCATTGCGCTGATTGTCATGCGGCTGGTGGGGATGTCCGCCAACCTGATGAGCCTCGGCGGACTTGCGATCGCGATCGGCATGTTGATCGACGCGCTCGTCGTCGTGGTCGAGAACATTGTCGGCAATCTCGGCAAGCACGAACCCGGCAAGACGGCACCGCTGATCCACCTGATCTACCGCTCGGTTTGCGAGGTGCTGGAGCCGGTGGCTTCGGGCGTCCTCATCATCATCATCGTGTTCGTCCCCCTGCTGACGCTCCAGGGCCTCGAGGGGAAGCTGTTCATCCCGGTCGCGCTCGCGATCATTTTCGCGCTTGCCGGCTCGCTGCTGCTTGCGCTCACCGTGATTCCGGTCGCGACGTCCTTCCTGCTCAGGTCGGCCTCGCATGGCGATCCCCTGATCGTTCGTGCCGCCCAGCGCGTCTATGCGCCGGCACTGGACTGGGCCTTGCGCAACGAGCGCAAGGTGATGGCTGCGGCGCTGGTCGCCCTGCTCGCCGCAGGCTTTGCCTATACGAAGCTCGGCAAGACCTTCATGCCGACGATGGACGAAGGCGACGTCATCGTCAGCGTGGAAACGCTCCCTTCGGTCAATCTCGACGAGTCGCTTGCGATGAACCGAAGGCTGCAGGCCGCACTCCTCACAGTGCCTGACATTGCCGGCATTGTCGCGCGGACCGGATCCGACGAGCTCGGCCTCGATCCCATGGGCCCCAATCAGACCGACACGTTCCTCGTGCTGAAGCCGGCTGCCGAGAGACAGACCCACGATCGAGAGGCCCTGCTGCAGAATTTGCGTGAGGTTCTCTCCGGCTTTCCCGGCATCTCGCTCAGCTTTACCCAACCCATCGACATGCGCGTCCAGGAGATGATCAGCGGCGTGCGTGGCGACGTCGCGGTCAAGATCTTCGGCCCTGACATCGCCAGGCTGAACGAAGCCGCGGCAAAGTTGTCGGCCATCCTGTCCAGCATCGATGGCGCAGAGGACGTCTACACGACGCTCAACGAAGGCGCGCAGTATTATACGGTGTCCGTCAATCGAATGGAGGCCGGACGTCTCGGCCTCACGGTTGATGCCATCGCCAATTCGCTGCGCACTCAAATCGAGGGGCGAACGATCGGCACCGCGCTCGAGGAAGGACGCCGCACACCCATTCTCGTCCGTGGCAGCAAGACGACCAGGGAGGCGCCCACGCTGCTCGCGAGCCTTCCGCTGACGCTCGCATCGGGGCAGCACGTCGCGCTGTCGCAGGTTGCCCGCATTCAACGCGTGGACGGCCCGGTCAAGATCGACCGCGAAGACGGCGCTCGCATGAGCGTGGTTCGGGCCAATGTCCGAGGCCGGGACATGGTGGGCTTTGTCGAAGCGGCCCGCCAGAAGGTTGCGGCGGAACTGCAACTGCCGGACGGCTATCGGCTGACCTGGGGCGGACAGTTCGAGAACCAGCAACGTGCCTCGGCACGCCTGTCGGTGGTCGTTCCCGTCGCGATCGGCCTGATCTTCGTCCTGCTCTTCACCACGTTCGGCGCCATTCGCCAGGCTTTGTTGGTGCTCGTGAACATTCCCTTCGCCCTGATCGGCGGCGTCTTCGCGCTGGTCGTCACCGGCGAGTATCTCTCGGTGCCGGCCTCGGTCGGGTTCATCGCACTGCTTGGGATCGCCGTCCTCAATGGCGTGGTCCTGGTCTCCTACTTCAATCAACTGCGCGCACACGGCCTGAGCGAACATCGCATCGTGGTCGAAGGCGCCATGCGCAGGCTGCGGCCGGTGCTGATGACCGCGAGCATCACGGCGCTTGGTCTGATCCCGCTGCTGTTTGCCTCGGGTCCGGGGTCCGAGGTCCAGCGACCGCTTGCCGTCGTCGTGATCGGAGGCCTGTTGTCCTCGACGGTGCTGACGCTGATCCTTCTGCCGATCCTGTACCGCCGCTACGGCGGCACGTCGAAGGTGGCCAAATGACCGACCAGAAGGTCTGCCTCACGCTGATTGTGCCACATCGGCTCAGGGAAGAGGTGTTCGACTATCTCGCCGAACAAAGCGACCTTGTCTCGGGCTTCACGGCCTCGCACGCCGCCGGCCACGGCGGCGAAGTCCGACTGCACACGGCGGCCGAACGCGTCCAGGGCCACGCCGATCAAGCCATGGTGCAGGTCATAGTGCTGCAGGATGATTCGACGCGCCTGCTCGACCGGATCAGGGTTTCGTTTGCTGGAACCAGACTCGTCTATTGGGCGACGCCGGTGACGGACTTCGGCATCATCGACTGAACGACTAACCTTCAGCCGACGCCTTGGCGTGCCGTTCGGAGGCCTCGAGTGCAGCCGCGCTGAGGCTGCGCCGGCGCCAGACCGAGCCGACAAACAACACGACGATGACGCCGAGTGTGGCGCAGAGATATTCGGCGCCACCGCCATGAGCGAATTGCGCCGGGATGTGAAGGCTACCGAGCATCTTGTCCAGTGACGCGCCGAACGAGCCCTCCGACAGGAAATGCAGCCTCGGTGCGATGCCGGGATCGGTCGCGATCACCTCGCCCGCGATCCAGCCGAGCAGCGCCGCACCGGCCCAAACCAGGATCGGCAGTTTCGAGAGCAGAGCCATGATCAGCGCCGCACCGGCGACGATCAACGGCACGCTGATGGCAAGGCCGAGCACCAGAAGCGGCACGCTGCCATTGGCGGCGGCCGCCACCGCAATGACGTTGTCCAGGCTCATGATGATGTCGGCGACGACGACGATCTGCACCGCCTGCCACAGATGCGAGGCCGACTCGACGTCGTCCTCGTCCTCGTTTTCCGGCACCAGCAGTTTTGCAGCGATCACGATCAGCGCGAGGCCGCCGATCAGCTTGAGGTAAGGCAGCCCCATCAGGCTTGCGACGATGCCGGTGAAGATGATCCGCAGCAGCACCGCGGCGCCCGCACCGAGCACCATGCCCCACAGCCGGTGCCGCGGCTTCAGGCCGCGGCAGGCGAGCGCGATCACCAGCGCGTTGTCGCCGGACAAAAGGACGTTGATCCAGATGATCTTACCGACCGCAATCCAGAAGGTCGGTTCGGCCATCTCATTGCGGAACTGGGTGAAGAATGCTCCGATCGTGGCGGGATCGAAGGCCTGCCAGAGCCAGTTCACAACAAGTCCTTTCGCCCCGTCGACTTAATTCACCGGCTGGATCAGCCGACGATCTCGTTGCCCGAGAAGAACTGCGCGATCTCAATCGCGGCGGTCTCCGGAGCGTCCGAGCCGTGCGCGGAGTTCTCGCCGATCGACTTGGCGTAGAGCTTGCGGATGGTGCCGTCGGCCGCCTTGGACGGATCGGTCGCACCCATGACGTCGCGATATTTGGCGACGGCGTTCTCGCCTTCCAGCACCTGGACCACGACCGGGCCGGACGTCATGAACTCGACGAGCTCGCCAAAGAAGGGACGCGCCTTGTGGACGGCGTAGAAGGTCTCGGCCTGGTCCTTGGTCATGCGGATGCGCTTCTGCGCGACGATGCGCAGGCCCGCCTTCTCGATCACGGCGTTCACGGCGCCGGTCAGGTTGCGCGCGGTCGCGTCGGGCTTGATGATCGAGAAAGTGCGTTCGATGGCCATGATCGTGTCCTTGAAGAGAAAAAAGGTGGTTCGAAGTTGCCGGGCTTATATCGGCGCCTTCGCGATCCGGCAAGCGACCGCCGGAACGGCCTTCACGGGCGCTTCGCCGCAGGGTCCAAGTGGTGATTCCAACATGGATTACAACGATTTCACCCAGATGAACCCAATCTGAAAGCTTCGTCAGGGTTTGGTTCAGCCTGACCGGCGTAATGTGGGGCCTGTCGAAACCAAAAGCCTCCTCCCCGAGGCTGACCGTTTCGGAGGCCTTTCCATCGACGCGATAGCCCGCGCCGGCAGTCTTGAGGAGATCACCATGTTGAGGAAACTTTCGCTCGCTGCAGTCGCCGCGGTCGCTCTGGGTGCCGCGCTGGCTCCCACCTCCGCCTCCGCTCACTGGCATGGCGGCTGGGGCTGGCACGGCGGTTGGGGCGGTTGGCATCACGGCTACGGTTACGGCTGGGGCGGACCGCGCTTCTATGCTGCTCCCGTCGCTTACGGATACGGCGGCTGCTATGTGCGCCGGCTGGTCCCGACCCCCTGGGGACCCCGCTGGCGGCTGATCAACCGCTGCTACTGAGCCCCCAAATAACTTCCTGAGGTGTCGTTCCCCCCCTGCGGCACCTTCCAAGAGAGGCCCCGGCGATCCCCCCGCCGGGGCCTTGTATTTAGGCAGGGCGACGGATTCATACAATTTTTACTAGAATGCCAGGCATTCGCCACGGCGGCGAAACCATTTCGGGGGCCTGTGACTTGGTACCGTGTCGTTACTTTGCAAATACGGAACCCACAAATGGCTGGCCTTTTTGCCAATGACAGCGAACAGATCGACCGGCGCACCAGCCGCTCGATTTGCGATGCCGTAGGCGAGCGGCTGCAGCAGAGTCTCCGTCCCGAACCGCGCCTGCCGACGCATCTCGAGCAGCTCTTGAACGAATTGCAGAAGCGCGACCGCGATACGTACTAACCTGGTGCTCACAGAAAAACCGGTTGCGTTCGCCGCGCCTTGCGGTGACAAGGCCGCATGCTCACCATCACCGACCTCTCCGTCCGCCTTGCCGGACGCCTTCTGATCGACAGCAGCTCCGTGCAGATCACGCCCGGCTCGCGCGTCGGCATGGTCGGGCGCAACGGCACCGGCAAATCGACGCTGTTCAAGGTGATCCGCGGTGAGCTCGCGGCCGAGCACGGCTCGGTGACGCTGCCGCCGCGCTGGCGGGTCGGCAGCCTGGCGCAGGAAGCCCCGAACGGCCCGGAAAGCCTGATCTCAGTTGTACTGAAGGCCGACCTCGAGCGGGACGCGCTGCTCGCTGAAGCCGAGAGCGCCACCGATCCCCACCGGATCGCCGAGATCCAGACCCGCCTCGTCGATATCGATGCGCATTCTGCGCCCAGCCGTGCCGCCGCGATCCTGTCCGGCCTCGGCTTTTCCGCCGCCGACCAGCTGCGTCCCTGCGCCGAATTCTCCGGCGGCTGGCGCATGCGCGTCGCGCTGGCAGCGACCCTGTTCGCAGCGCCCGACCTGCTGCTGCTCGACGAGCCCACCAACTATCTCGACCTCGAAGGAACGCTGTGGCTCGAGGATCACCTTGCGCATTATCCACGCACCGTGATCGTGATCAGCCACGACCGCGACCTGTTGGAGAGTTCGGTCGACCAGATCCTGCATCTGGAGCGCGGCAAGCTCACACTCTACAAGGGCACTTACTCCTCCTTCGAGGAGCAGCGCGCCGCGCGCGAACTGCTCGACGCCAAGGCCGTCAAGCGCCAGGAAGCCGAGCGCGCCCGCCTGCAAGCCTTCGTCGACCGCTTCAAGGCCAAGGCCTCGAAAGCGCGCCAGGCGCAGTCCCGCGTCAAGATGCTGGAGCGGCTGAAGCCGATCACGGCACTGGTGACGGAGGACGTGCGCGAGATCAGCTTTCCAGCGCCGGAAAAACTGCTGTCGCCGCCGATCATCGCGGTCGACAACGCCTCCGTCGGCTACGATCCGGCGACTCCGGTGCTCAGCCGCGTGACGCTCCGCATCGACAATGACGACCGCATCGCGCTGCTCGGCGCCAACGGCAATGGCAAGTCGACGCTGGTCAAGCTCCTCGCCGGACGCCTCGCCCCCTTCTCCGGCAAGGTGACGCGCGCCGACAAGCTGTCGATCGCCTATTTCGCCCAGCATCAGCTCGATGAGCTGAACGAGGATGCCTCAACCTATGATCACGTCCGCAAGCTGATGGGCGATGCGCCTGAGGCCAAGGTGCGGGCGCGCGCCGGCGCGATCGGCTTCTCCGGCAAGGCGGCCGATACCAAGGCCGGTCAGCTCTCGGGCGGCGAGAAGGCGCGGCTGCTGCTGGGGCTGGCCACCTTTTTCGGCCCGAACATGATCATCCTGGACGAGCCGACCAACCATCTCGACATCGACAGCCGCGCCGCGCTGGCCGAAGCGATCAACGAATTTCCGGGCGCTGTCATCATGGTCTCGCACGACCGCTATCTGATCGAGGCCTGCGCCGACCGGCTCTGGATCGTCGCCGACCGCACCGTCACCAACTATGACGGCGACCTCGACGACTACCGCCGCATGGTGCTGTCTTCGCGCAATGCCGAACCCGCTCCGCGCGAGCGCAGCGCTCAAATCGAAAAGCCGCAGCGCCCGAAGTCGGACAATCGCGGTTCGCTGAAGAAGCGCATCGCGGAAGCCGAGACCGAGATCGCTCGCGTCACCGAGATCATCGCCAAGATCGACACGGCGCTTGCCCTGCCCGACATCTTCACGCGCGATCCCAAGCAGGCGGCGCAGCTGTCGAAGGCCCGCGCCAATGCGGCGGATGCGCTGGCGCGCGCGGAGGAGCAATGGCTCGAGGCGAGCGCGCAGTTCGACGAGGCGGCGGGGTAGCAGCTTCTATTCGATCACGCGATCGGCACGCGCGAGTAATGCTGGCGGCATGTCCAAGCCGAGCGCCTTGGCCATCTTCAGGTTGATGACGAGCTCATAACGACGCGGCGCCTGGATCGGCAGATCGCGCGGCGAAGCGCCCTTCAAAATGCGATCGATGTAGTCGACGGGGGCGCTGACGAGTTCGTCCCAAACGAAGGTGTAGGACATCAGCGCCCCGCTATCGACGGCGCCCAGCACCGAGTTCAGCGCCGGTACGCGAAAGCGGGCGCATTGCGCGACGATGTGGTCGCGATGCCCGTTGGTGAACGGTTCGGGAATGACGAGCAGGCTGCTGTTCGGCGTGCGACTGAATGCCTGGAGCTGAGCTTCGGTCTCGGCGTCATCGTGCGTCCGCATTTCGATGACCTCGACGCCAGATGCAGCATCCCTCGCAGCGACGACTAGGCCCGGCGCATAGGGCGCGGTCTCCGGGTTGAAGAGGATGGCAACGCGGGCCAATTTTGGATCAAGCTCGCGCAACAGCTCCATCCATTTGCCGCCGATGGCGAAATCCCAGGTGACGAAGCCCGTCACGTTGCCGCCAGGATGCCCAAGGCTGTCCGCGAGTCTAAAACCGACGGGATCGATGACCTGCGTGAACACGATGGGAATCGTCGTGGTCTGCTGGCGCAGCGCCAGCGTCGCCGGCAGGCCCTGGGCGTAGATGACCTCCGGCGCGAGCGCGACGAGCTCAGCCGCCGATGCTTTGGTATTGGCCAGATCGGACAGCGCGCCGCCAAAGCGATAGTCGATGTGAACATTACCGTCCTCGACCCACCCGGCTCTGCCCATAGCCTCACGGAAGGGCTTCAGGAAAGCCCGGGCCACCGGCACGTCGATATCGGCCGCGAGACCTACGAGCACGCCGACGCGGTGCAGCCGCTTCGGTGGCTGGGCACCCACGATAGAGGGCGCGGCCGCAGCCGCGGCTATTCCTGCAATGAATTCACGCCGCCTCATGCCCGCCCCGCCAACGTCCAAATGTCGTCAGTGTAAGCGTTGGAGCGCGCGGCTCGATAGATGCGAGCCATGCCTTCACAAAAAATATAGGTGAGCCGGATCGCCCTTCGACACGTCGCGCTTCCAAGGGTCCGTGCCAGGAAGCTGGCAAGGGTATTTCCGAAGGCGGCGACGCGTTACGTTGCCGCCTTCTTCTTCGCCTTCGGCTTCGATTTTACCGCCTTCGGCGCCGGGGGCGGCTCGGGATTGCCCTCGATCGCGGACAGGCGACCGGAGGTGAAGGTGTAGATGCCCGCGCGCGGACCAGTGGTCCAGGTGACCACCGCGACGCGCCGGCCGGCGGCATCGCTGGAGAGATTGACGTTCGAGGGCGCGCCGATGCCACGCACCACGTCGCATTCGGTGTGGCCGAGCGCGACGGTGCCGCCCACAGGCGCCGGCGCCGTCGTCGACGCATTGGCGTCGGCAGGGCCCGGCGGCGGTGCCATGCCAGGGCAAGCGCCGTCGGCGCTGACGAGATCGTCAGGCGCCACCGGCTTGTCGGGGGTCAGCGGCGGCGACTCGATCGAGATGTTCTTGATGAACAGGCGGCTCGGCTTGTTGAACCATTCGGCGTCTTTGGCGGACGCCAGCATATCGGTTGCGCCCGAGCAGCCGGCGAGCAGCGGCGCGACGGCGGCCAACGCAACTATGAGCGACTTTGGAAGCTTTTGATGTCGCACGATAAACTAAATTCCCCGCATGAAGGAGCGCCCTTAAGCGATTGTCCCAACATCACTTTGCGGCATGAAGGTGGCCGAAACCAATCTGCCCGAGAAAGTCCAAATTATCATTAATTGCGAAGCGGCGCTAATTCCGGCGCTGCCACCGGCCCCGGTCGTCGGCCTGCCAATAAGTGACCTCAAATCCGCGAGTCTTGCAATCCGTCCAGGTGCTGCGGGCGACCGCCAGCGCGTCCGGATCGTCGCCGTTGAACAGCAGCACCATGCGCTCATAGGCTTCCGCGTCCTCCGGCAACGCGGCGTTGTCGACCAGGAAACGCACGTTGGCCCCGTTCGGATTGTCCGCCTCGATCGCCAGCACGATGGGCTGCTCGGCCACATCAGTCACTCGCCACGTCGCGTGCGGCAGAAAGGAATCGTCGCGATAGGTCCACAAATGCGCGTCGAGCGCATCGGCGCGCTCCGGCGAGGACGACTGCACCACGACGCGCCAGCCGCGCTCGAGCGATTTCTCGAGAAGCGGCGGCAAGACGTTCTCAACCGTCATGTTTTGCAGGTGGTAAAACAGCACTTCCGTCATTTGCGCTCGTAGTGATCTGCCACCAGACGATCCAGCAGACGAACGCCATAGCCGGACCCCCAGCTCTGATTGATGTCGGTCTTCGGTGCGCCCATCGCAGTGCCGGCGATATCGAGATGCGCCCAGGGCGTCCCGTCGACGAAGCGCTGCAGGAACTGTGCGGCGGTAATCGAGCCGCCGTGCCGACCGCCGGTGTTCTTCATGTCGGCGAACTGGGAATCGATCAGCTTGTCGTATTCGGGGCCGAGCGGCATGCGCCAGACCTTCTCGCCGACCTCGATGCCGGCCGTCAGCAGGCGCTCGGCGAGTTCGTCATTGTTGGAGAACATGCCGGCATGCTCGGTGCCGAGCGCGACCATGATCGCGCCGGTCAGCGTCGCCAGATCCACCATGAATTTCGGCTTCAGCTTCTTGGCGACGTACCAGAGCACGTCGGCCAGCACGAGGCGGCCTTCCGCATCGGTGTTGATGATCTCGATGGTCTGGCCCGACATCGAGGTCACGATGTCGCCGGGCCGCTGCGCGTTGCCGTCGGGCATGTTCTCGACGAGGCCAATGGCGCCGACCACATTGGCCTTTGCCTTGCGTGCCGCAAGCGCGTGCATCAGGCCGACGACGCAAGCCGCGCCCCCCATGTCGCCCTTCATGTCTTCCATGCTGCCGGCCGGCTTGATCGATATGCCGCCGGTGTCGAAGCAGACCCCCTTGCCGACGAAGGCGACCGGCGCCTCGCCCTTCTTGCCGCCGTCCCAGCGCATGATCACGGTGCGGCTCGGCCGAGCCGAGCCCTGGCCGACGCCGAGCAGCGCACCCATGCCGAGCTTCTGCATCGCCTTGACGTCGAGCACCTCGATTCTAACGCCGAGCTTGCGCAGCTGCCCTGCGCGGCGGGCGAACTCCTCGGGGTACAGCACGTTCGGCGGCTCGTTGACGAGATCGCGCGCGATGATGACACCGTCGACGACTGCTGCTGCCGAAGCAAAGGCCTTCTTCGCCGCGGCCGCATCGCCCACCGCGAGCGAAACATCGGCTCGCAAGGCGCCCTCCTCGCCGTCCTTCTTCCTGGTCTTGTAGCGGTCGAACTTGTAGGCGCGCAGGCGCACACCCGAGGCAATCGCGACCGCCTGTTCGCTGCTCATCGCGCCGGTGGCGAGTTCCGCCACGATCGTCATGGCCGCGGAGCCGGCCTTCAGCTTGCTGGCGGCCAGGCCGCCAAATTTAAGGAAATCGTTCCCCTTCAGGCCGGAGGCCTTGCCGGTCCCGATCACGATCAGGCGCTGAGCCTTCAGACCCTCGGGAGCGAGGACGTCCAGGACGGCGCCGCTTTTGCCTTTGAATGAGGCGGCCGCCGCCGCTCGCTTCATGAGCTCGCTCGCGCCGCCGAGTGCCTTGGCCGTCGCCGGGCCGACCTTCAGAGCCTCGTCACAGAACACGACCAGAATGCCACGGGCGGCAGAAGCCAACGGGACAAAGCCGACCTTGATGGCATCGGACATGGATAACTCCTCGAAAACTTGGGACTTTTTGCCGGCCAACCGTTCCGGCCACAGGCCGGAGCTGAACGGCGATTCACTCGTCTCGCCCCACTATGGGCCAGAGGCGCGGTCGATGCCAAGCACCGCCCGTGGCAGGGACGCCACATTGGACGAAATATTAACCATATGATGAGGGCGCCATGGGTCAGCCATTTTGTTGACGGATCAAAGGGATGGTAGTGAGAAAGTAAGCCTCCGGAAGAGGTGATCGGCCGGCCTTGGGGATCCCTCTCAGGGGATTGGTCGGAGAGTCCGAATTCCGGTGCGCGTTGGGGACTTGGTGGGAATCGTGCGGTAGCGCATGGGGTCGATCGACAGGTATATTTTCCGCACGACGCTGGCGTCGTTTGCGCTCGTCCTGGTCAGCCTCACCGGCGTGATCTGGATTACGCAGGCGTTGCGCGGCATCGACCTGATGACGAGCCAGGGTCAGACCATCATGACCTTCCTCGGCATCACCAGCCTCGTGATCCCGGCGCTGGTGCTGATCATCTCGCCGATCGCGCTGATGATCGCGATCTCGCACACCCTGAACAAGCTGGCGACCGATTCCGAGATCATCGTGATGAATGCCGCCGGCTTCTCGCCGTTCCGGCTGTTCTATCCGTTCTTCTATGCCACCTGCGTGGTGGCGCTGCTGGTCGCCTTCATCGCCGCCTATCTCGCGCCCGACGGCATGCGGCGCATCAAGCAGTGGGACGCCGAAATCACCGCCGACGTGCTCACCAACATCCTGCAGCCCGGCCGCTTCGCCCAGCTCGACAAGAACCTGACGATCCGGATTCGCGAGCGGCTGCCCGGCGGCATCCTCGCCGGAATCTTCATCGACGACCGCCGCGATCCGAACGAGCGCGTCTCGATCGTCGCCGAGCACGGAGAGGTCGTGAAGAACGAGAACGGATCCTTCCTGGTGCTCAAGGACGGCAATCTGCAGCGCTTTGAGGCCGGCAAGCGCGACCCTGCGCTGGTGGCGTTCGGCCGTTACGGCTTCGACATGTCGAAGTTCGGCAACCAGGGCCACGACGTCACCCTGGGCATTCGCGAACGCTATCTGTGGGAGCTGTTCTCGCCGTCCGAGGACGATCCGGTCTACAAGCAGATCCCCGGGCAGTTCCGCTCGGCCCTGCATGACAGCCTGCTTGCGCCGCTCTATCCCTTCGCCTTTGCCGCGCTGACCTTCGCTTTTCTCGGCGCGCCGCGCACGACCCGACAGAGCCGCAACTTCTCGATCGGTGGCTCGGTGCTCGCCGTGTTCGGCCTGCGCATGGCGGGATTTGCCTGCTCGGTGATGGCCGTGAAATCGCCGAGTCCGGTGTGGGTCCAGTACGCGATGGTCCTTGGGGCGATCGGCGTCGGCTTGTGGATGATCATCGGCGGCATCGTAGTCGAGCCGCCGCCGGGCCTGATGGAAGCCATCAACAGATCGAATGCGCGCATCGCGCGGCTGTTCGGACGGCCGGCCGCCGCATGAGCATGCTCACCAACACGCTCGGGCGCTATTTCGCGGGCCGCTTCGTGGTCGCCGCACTCGGCGTGTTCGCGAGCATTTTCCTGCTGCTGGTGCTGGTCGATTACATCGAGATGGTGCGCAAGACCTCGGGCCTCGCCTCCGCCTCCGCGCTGATGGTGGCCGAGACCTCGCTGTTCCGGGTCCCGCAGCTTTTGGAGAAACTGACGCCGTTCTGCATGCTGATCGGCGCCATGACCTGCTATCTCGCCCTCTCCCGCCGGCTCGAGCTCGTGGTCGCGCGCGCCGCCGGCATCTCGGCCTGGCAGTTCATCTCGCCGGCACTCGGCAGCGCGCTGCTGATCGGGGTAATCGCAACCGTCGCCTACAATCCCATGTCGGCGAATCTGCGCGAACTCTCCAAGCGCATGGAGGCTGAACTGTTCGGCTCGGCGCCCGGCGGCGGCATCCAGGACGCCTCCGGCTTCTGGCTCAACCAGGTGACCAGCGACGGCCAGACCATCATCAACGCCGCTCGCAGCGAGCAGCAGGGCGTCCGCCTGACGGGACTCACCCTGTTCCGCTTTGACACAGAGCAGCACTTCAAGGAGCGGGTCGAGGCGCGCGAGGCCACGCTCGAGGCCGGTCATTGGCTCTTCAAGGGCGTCCGTCGCTTCTCGCTCGATTCTCCGCCGGTTGATCAGGCGACGCTGGAGATTCCGACGACGCTGACCGAGGCGCAGGTTCGCAACAGCTTTTCCACACCCGAGACTGTGTCCTTTTGGCAACTACCGAGCTACATCCGCTCGTCCGAGAGCTCTGGGTTCGCGACAGCGGGATATCGACTCCAGTATCACAAGCTGCTGGCACAGCCGTTCTTGCTCGCCGCCATGGTGATGCTCGCGGCTTCCGTGTCGCTGCGCTTCTTCCGGATGGGCGGCGTACAGAAGATGGTTTTGAGTGGCGTGGGCGCAGGCTTTCTGCTCTACGTGCTGTCGAAAGTGACTGAAGACTTGAGCAAGGCTGAGTTGATGCATCCGATCGCTGCGGCGTGGTTGCCCGTAGTGGTGGGCGGCCTCACCGGCTTTTTGGCCTTGCTGTACCAGGAGGACGGTTAGTGACTGCCGTCCATCGAGGACCCGTGTCTGGATCGACGTCGCGCACCCGCATGCGCGCGAACGGATACGGCTTGTCTATCCGCAAAGCCCTGCTTGCGCTGGTCGCGACCGTATCGCTGGCCGGCATGGTGGATCTTGCCGCGGTGGCGCCTGCGAGCGCCCAGAGCTTCACCTACAATCCGCGGCCGCCGCGCCCGGCGCCGCCGAAGGCCGCCAATGACGGGCAGATGCTCGTGCAGGCGACCGAGGTCGATTACGACTACAACAATTCGCGCGTCTCGGCGGTCGGCAACGTCCAGCTGTTCTACAACGGCACAAGCGTCGAGGCCGACCGGGTCATCTACGACCAGAAGACCAAGCGCCTGCATGCCGAAGGCAACATCCGCATGACGGATGCCGAGGGCAAGATCACCTATGCCGAGATCCTGGATCTCTCCGACGACTACCGGGACGGCTTCGTCGATTCGCTGCGCGTGGACACCGCGGACCAGACCCGCATGGCCGCGACCCGCGCCGATCGCTCCAGCGGCAACTACACGGTGTTCGAGAACGGCGTCTACACGGCCTGCGCGCCGTGTAAGGACGATCCGAAGAAGCCGCCGCTCTGGCAGGTCAAGGGTGCCCGCATCATCCACGACCAGCAGGAGAAGATGCTGTATTTCGAGACGGCGCAGCTCGAATTCTTCGGCGTGCCGATCGCCTACATGCCCTACTTCTCGACGCCCGACCCCACCGTGAAACGCAAGACCGGCTTCCTGATGCCGGGCTTCACCTCCTACACGGCGTTCGGCTACGGCGTCGAAGTTCCGTTCTACTGGGCGATCGCCCCCGACATGGACGCGACCTTCAGCCCCCGCATCACCTCCAAGCAGGGGGTGCTGTTCCAGGCTGAGTTCCGTCAGCGCCTGATGGACGGCGCCTACCAGGTCCGCGTCTATGGCATCGACCAGCTCAATCCCGGTAATTTCGCCGGCCAGCCGGGCGACCGCCAGTTCCGCGGTGGCATCGAAACCAAGGGCCAGTTCGCGCTCAACGACAAATGGGTCTGGGGCTGGGACGGCGTCCTGCTCTCCGATTACTACTTCATGTCGGATTACCGCCTGTCGGCCTATCGTGATCCGCTCGGCTCGTTCCTGAACCTGCCGACGGACGCGCTCTCGCAGCTCTATCTGACCGGCGTCGGCAACCGCAGTTTCTTCGACGCGCGCACGATGTACTGGCTGAGCTTCTCGGGTAATCAGCAGCAGGTTCCGGTCGTCTATCCCGTGATCGACTACTCGAACGTGCTCAACTATCCGATCTTCGGCGGCGAGGTCTCGTACAAGACCAACTTCGTCAACCTGACGCGGAACGACGCGGCGTTCGACCCGATCACCACGACGGCCAACACCAACAGCCTGTGCACGACGACGTCGGCCGATCCGCTCGCGCGCACGCCCTCGCAGTGCCTGCTGCGCGGCTTCCCCGGCACCTACACCCGCCTGACCGCGGAAGCGCAGTGGCGGAAGTCCTACACCGATCCGTTCGGCGAGATCTGGACGCCGTTCGCAATCCTGCGCGCCGACGCGATCAACTCGGACGTCTCCAACCAGCCGGGCGTGTCGAACTACCTGCCGGTCGGCAACACGCAGGCGTTCCGCCTGATGCCGACCGTCGGCCTCGAATACCGCTATCCCTTCATCAACGTTCAGCCCTGGGGCTCGACCACGATCGAACCGATCGCGCAGGTCATCATCCGGCCGAACGAGACCTATGCCGGCAAGCTTCCGAACGAGGACGCTCAGAGCATGGTGTTCGACACCACGAACCTGTTCAGCGTCGACAAGTTCTCCGGCTACGACCGCGTCGAGGGCGGCGGCCGCGCCAATGTCGGCGTGCAGGCCACCACGCAGTTCGACAAGGGCGGCGCCGTCAAGGTGCTGTTCGGGCAGTCCTACCAGCTGTTCGGCATGAACTCCTACGCCGTGCAGGATACCATCAACACGGGCCTCGATTCCGGCCTCGACAAGCCGCGTTCCGACTACGTCGCGAGCGTCGCCTACTCGCCGAACAGCACCTACACGTTCAGCGTCCGGTCCCGCATGGACGAGCAGACCTGGAACGTCCAGCGCTTCGAGGCCGAAGGCCGCGCCAACTTCAATCGCTGGTCGGTCAGCATGATGTACGGCAATTACGCGCCGCAGCCGGAACTCGGCTATCTGACCCGCCGCGAGGGGATCCTGACCTCGGGCTCGATCAAGGTCGCCACCAATTGGGTGGTGACGGGTTCGGCGCGCTGGGACCTCGAGGCCAACAAGATCAACCAATATGTGCTCGGCGCGGGCTATGTCGACGATTGCTTCGTGCTGGCGGCGAACTACGTAACTTCGTATAGCTATTCCGCGGGCACCACGCCGCCGGTGCTGAGCCACGCGTTCATGTTCCAGATCGGCCTGCGCACGCTGGCGACCTCGACCGGGTCCAGCAGTTCCGCCGGCTTCCAGTGAACCCGTTTGAAGTGCCGGCCGCCTGTACCCGATTGCAGGATCATCTTGGCTGACATGCGAGCGACAACCATGACGACCTCATTGCCTGTTTTCCGCCACCTCGTTCTCGTCCTCGCCGCCGTGCTGGTTCTCGCCGGCGCGCCGGCACGGGCACAGAACATCGTCGTCATGGTCAACGGCGACCCCATCACCGATTTCGACATCGAGCAGCGCTCCAAGCTCGACCAGCTGACCACGCAAAAGACCCCGAGCCGGCAGGACGTCATCAACGAGCTGATCGACGACAAGATCAAGATCAAGGAAGGCAAGAAATACGGCGTCGACCCCGGTGTCTCCGACATCAACCAGTCCTACGAGGGCATGGCGCAGCGCATGCGCATCTCGTCCGATCAGCTCACCAAGTCGCTCGAAACCAAGGGGGTCCGTCCCGAAACCCTCAAGGGCCGCATGAAGGCCGAGATGGTCTGGACCAGCCTCGTGCGCGGCCGCTACAAGGAAAAGCTGATGGTTGGCGAGAAGGACGTCGCCGACAAGGTGCGCGAAGGCGGCAGCGAGAAGCTCCAGATCGAGGGCACAGAATACAAGATGCAGCCCATCGTGCTGATCGTGCCGCGCGGCTCCTCCCCGGCGTTCCAGGAGACGCGCATGAAGGAAGCCGAGAGCTATCGTCAGCGCGTCACGAGCTGCGATGAAGCCAATTCGCTGTTTCGCTCGACGCCGAATGCCACCATCCGCGAGAGCGTCACCAAGACCACGGCGGACCTGCCGGAGGCCCTGCGCAAGGTGCTCGACGACACCCCGATCGGCCATCTCACCGCGCCGGAGGTGACCAAAGCAGGCATTGAGATGGTGGTGCTGTGCGCGCGCAAGCCGACCCTGATCGACACGCCGAAAAAGCGCGAGATCCGCGAGAAGATGTATCAGGAGAAGTACGAGAAGACCCAGAAGGCCTATCTCGACGAGATCCGCAAGGCGGCGATGATCGAATATCGCAACCGCTGATGGCACCCGCTCCCGCAAAGCCCCTCGCGCTCACGCTCGGAGAGCCCGCCGGCATCGGTCCCGACATCACCATCGCAGCCTGGCTCAGGCGCCGCGAGCTCGCCCTGCCCGCCTTCTACCTGCTCGGCGATGAAGCGCTGATTGCACAGCGCGCCAGGCTGCTGGGAAGATCGTTCGGCGCCGACGTCAGGGTCGCCGCGGTGAGCCCGGCCGAAGCTGAGGCGGCCTTCACTGATGCGCTGCCCGTGGTTGCGACCGGCGAGCACGCCACCGCCGCGCCCGGCAAGCCGGACGCATCAAGCGCGCCGGCCGCGCTCGCCTCGATCCGCCGTGCCGTCGGCGACGTGCGGGCGGGGCTCGCCAGCGCCGTCGTCACCAATCCGATCGCCAAGAGCGTGCTCTACCGCGCCGGCTTCCGCCATCCCGGCCACACCGAATTCCTGGCAGAGCTCGCAAGCTCGGACAGCCATATCCCGCAGCCCGTGATGATGCTGTGGTCACCACGGCTGGCTGTGGTGCCGGTGACGATCCACGTCTCCCTGCACGACGCCCTCGCCCAGCTGAGCAGCGATCTCATCGTCTCGACCGTGCGCATCGTCGCGGCCGAGCTCAATTCCCGCTTCGGCATTGCCCGGCCGCGCATCGCGATCTCAGGGCTCAATCCGCACGCCGGCGAGGACGGCTCACTCGGCCACGAGGAGCAGACCGTGATCGCGCCGGCGCTCAAGGTTCTGCGCAACGAAGGCATCGACGCCAAAGGCCCGCTGCCTGCCGACACCATGTTTCACGAAGCCGCGCGCGAGACCTATGACTGCGCGGTCTGCATGTATCACGACCAGGCGCTGATTCCGATCAAGACGGTGGCGTTCGACGACGCCGTCAACGTCACGCTCGGCCTGCCCTTCATCCGCACCTCGCCCGATCATGGCACCGCCTTCGATATCGCCGGCACCGGCAAGGCCAACCCTGCGAGCCTGATTGCCGCGCTGAAGCTTGCCAGCCGCATGGCGGCTGCAAACAACTGATGAGCGCGATCGACGACCTCCCGCCGCTGCGCGAGGTCATTCGCCAGCACGCGCTATCCGCGCGCAAATCGCTGGGCCAGAACTTTCTGCTCGATCTCAACCTCACTGCACGCATCGCGCGCGCGGCAGCGCCGCTCGAAGAGAGTACCATCGTCGAGATCGGTCCCGGTCCGGGCGGACTGACGCGCGCCCTGCTCGCGCTCGGCGCCAGACGCGTCATTGCGATCGAGCACGACGAGCGCGCCATTCCCGCACTTCAGGACATTTCCGCACGCTACCCCGGACGACTCGAGATCGTGCATGGCGATGCCATGAGCTTCGATCCGCGGCCGCTGCTCGCGGGCGAGCGTGCCAAGATCGTCGCCAATCTGCCCTACAACATCGCGACCCAGCTCCTGATCAACTGGCTCACCATCGAGCCATGGCCGCCCTGGTACGACATGATGGTGCTGATGTTTCAACGCGAGGTCGGCGAGCGCATCGTCGCGCGCGAGGACGACGACGCCTACGGCCGGCTCGGCGTGCTCGCCAACTGGCGCTGTGAGACCAAGATCCTGTTCGACATTTCGCCATCCGCCTTCGTGCCGCCGCCGAAAGTCACCTCGTCAGTCGTGCGCCTCGTGCCCCGCGCGGAGCCGCTGCCCTGCGATCGCAAGCTGCTCGAGCAGGTCGCGGCCGCTGCCTTCGGCCAGCGCCGCAAGATGCTGCGCCAGAGTCTTAAATCGCTTCAAGCCGATCCGGCACGGCTCGCGCAGGCAGCCGGCGTCGATGCGACGCGGCGCGCCGAGACCATTCCCATCTCCGGCTTTGTTGCCATGGCCCGGGAATTGGCGGATATACGCAGCGAAGCCTGACAATTAAATTCCGGAGGAAAGAAAATGGCGTTGATGCGTCGGCAGTCCCTCGTCAAGTTCGATGCGCCGCTGTGCGAGACCATCGTCGACACGCCAAAACCGCAGGGACCTGAGGTGCTGGTGCGCATCGAGCGCTGCGGCCTGTGCCATTCCGACCTGCACATCCAGGACGGCTATGCCGATCTCGGCGGCGGAAAGAAGCTCGACACCACGCGGGGCATGACGCTGCCCTTCACGCTCGGCCACGAGATCGCTGGCGTCGTCGACGAGGTTGGTCCGGACGTGCCGGCGAGCGTCGTCGGCGCCAAGAAGGCGGTGTTTCCCTGGATCGGCTGCGGCCAGTGCCGCGATTGCAAGAACGGCGACGAGAACCTGTGCGCGAAGCAGCGCTTCCTCGGCGTCTCCATCGACGGCGGCTTCGCCACCCACGTGCTGGTGCCCGACGCAAAATATCTGCTCGACTACGATCCCCTGCCCGTCAACCAGGCGGCGACCTTGATGTGCTCGGGCGTCACCGCCTACGGCGCGCTCAAGCGTCTGGTCGACCGTCCCCGCCAGCGCAACCTTTTGCTGATCGGCCTTGGCGGCGTCGGCATGATGGGCCTGTCGTTCGCGCAGGCGATGTTCAAGCAGCCGATCACGGTTGCCGATCTCAGCGGCGCCGCGCGCGAGACCGCGCTGAAGAACGGTGCGGCCAATGCTTACGACCCGTCCGAGCCGGATGTGATAAAGCGCATTCTGAAGGAGACCGACGGGGGATTCGACGAGGTCGTCGATTTCGCCGGCAATGAAAGGTCGATGGCGTTCGCGGTCGCCGTTGCCGCGCGCGGCGGCAAGGTCGTGGTCTCCGGCCTGATGGGCGGCCAATTCACGCTACCGATGGTGCAGTGGGTCTACAAGCGCCTCACCGTCGAAGGCTTCATGGTCGGTACGCTCGCGGAGGCCCACGAGCTGATGGCGCTCGCCCGCGCCGGCAAGATCAAGCCGACGCCAATGCGCGAGGAGCCGATGGGCGACGTCCAGAAATGGATCGACGAGCTGCGTGCCGGCAAGGTGGTCGGGCGCATCGTGCTGAAGAACTGAGTTTCAACCGGCGGCGGGATACACCTCTCGCCGCCGCTCACGGAACGGCTGTCTCCGCACCGCGTTGGCAGCGCATGTCCATTCGTTGCACCGTCGAGAGCGCATTCTTCATCGCCTGGAGCTCCCTGGAGAAGAGCGGCGAACTCGGCCCGCCTGACATCTCCGCAAACATCATTCTCGACGCGATCGAAGCGCAGCTCAGGACCGGCGAACGTCGGCCCCTGATGCTTGCCAACAAAGCAATCGACGCTTACCGGAACTTGAACAGGCAGCCGAGGACGCGCGAAGTACGCCTCGGCTAGCGGCGCCAGGCGATGCCGTCGGACCCACTGCCCGCTGTTCACTCCCGACAGTGCCGCGCTATTTTCCAGCTTCCGTAGTTCTCCGGCCAAGAACAGAGTTCAAGGCGTGGCAGGCGGGCAACGGGGAAAATCTCCCGGCCCATATGTCGGCACCTCAAAATGGTGGCCGGCATCGAAACCGCAACGCTCGAGGATGGCCTCCGGCTTGCGTCCGCTCTCCGCGTCCAGACTTGCCGGATTCCGATAGCCACCTGCTCGAAACTTGCGTCCATCAAAATGCACAACTTGCAACTTGCATTGGGGTGCGAACGGCCGTTCAATGGCTCCTTAAGGCGGCAGCACATTTCTTTACCTTTGGTTTTCCAATGCAGACCGTTCTCGTCATCCTGGGCATCTGGCTCCTGATCAACGTGCTTTTCGTCGTGATCATGATCCCGCCGCGCAAGCCGAGGCAGCCGGATCAGGCTCGCTCGTCGAGCGGGCTCGCGCCTGTCCCGATTGGCCAGAACGCGTATGTTGTCGATGAAGATGAGAAGATCTCGCTGCGCCACACCATCATCGCCATTGCGATGGGGGTGCTGCTCTCCCTGACCCCGCCGCTGCTCGAAGCCATCGACGAGATCAAACGGATGGTCGGAAAGCACCGCACGCAGCGGCCAGGCGCCGAGGCCGCCGGCGAAGACGACGGACGATCTCTTGAAACCGATCTCAGGGAGCTCCGTGCCGGGGAGACGGAGACGTCCTCGGTGGGATCGCCACCCCGCGAGCAGCACGAGTCGAAGCACTAGGGCGCCGCACCGCCACAATTGCGTCGGACCCGAGCCTGGAACGCCCCGCGCGTCCCACGCGTTGGCCTTTCATCAAGGGCAACGATGGAGGCTGACTCGCATGACGAAGCCGCTGACAAGAGCGGTGCGACCGGTTCCCGACGAGAACCAGTGCCACAAGGGCGCCGGCAGCGCGCCGACAATTCCCGTCGACACCACCAAAGGCCATCGCGACGACGAGAAGCAGAACATCCGTGAGCAGGCCGCGCACGGCAACCTCACCCAGAACACCAGCAACCGGCGCATGGGATAGGCGCGAAAACCAGGGGGATGAAGAAGGAGATACGAACTTGGTTACTCCCGGCAAATGGTACGATCCGATTTCCGAACGCTGGATCGCGCCACGCGAACATCACTCCTCAGCCAGATCTTTCCACGCGACCGAGAATCACGTCCTCGAGTTCCAGAGGAATGTCGAGATCCAGCGCATCTGGCGCGCGCTGGTCGACTGCTGCGCAAGCAACTAATCTGTTACCCGTGTGAGACGCTGCAGAAGCGTCCGCCGCATATCCGTCCGTGCATGACCGAGCCCGCATCCTCCGCCAGACCCGTCGCCGTCGCGATCCGCTACCTCGCGATCATTGCCGGCGGCGCGTGCCTGCTGCTCACCGCCGTCTGCTTTGCCATTGCGTGCCAGATCTTCATCCAGACCGGCGTTTTTGCGCAATCGTATGCGATGGTGGGATCGATCAGCGGCGTGCTGGGGATATTGGCGCTGAAGCTGGCGAGCGTGTGGAAGTAGGCTTTCGCAAGCTCCTTCGGATGGAACCGCGCATCGCCGTGGCGCCTTGGAAAGGGCCCAATCACGGATGGAACAAACGCGCCGCAGGCCCGATTCAGGCCACATCCTCTCCGGATTTGCGGCTCATTGCCACCTAACTCTTTGTAGAGAAAGGAAAGGTAACGAGTTGCGTCATGCGTAACCGGGAGACCAGGATGGGCAACCGCACCGCAAAGTTCACGTCCGCGCTGATTGGCAGCATCATTGCCGGCGCACCTCTGGCCGCCGTGTCGCAGAACGCGCCGACTGCGCCCAGCACGGCAAACACGACGGCGGCAGCCACCAGCGCGGCAAGCACGACGAATGCCGCGAGCGACTGCCTCGCCTCGCCGAAGGGCGTCGCGCCGCAGGGGCAGCACTGGTTCTATCGGGTGGAACGCGCGACCAAGCGGCAATGCTGGTATCTGCGCGCGGAAGGCAGTAAGGCTACGCAGAACGCGCAGGCAGCGGCCGACACGCCGAATGCAAATCCGGCCGCGCCGTCATCGGTGCAGAATGCGCGCGCTGAATATGTCGCGCCGCAAACCACCCCCGCAGCGAGTGCACCGGCGCCGGCCACCACCTCACCGCAGCAGGCGTTTGGCCCCACCACGGATGCCAATGCACCTCAGCCCGCGGTCGCCGCTCCGTGGCCCGATGCCGCTCCCGCCACCGCTTCGCCCGCGCCGCAATCTGCCCCCGCCTCCACGCCTGCAACGACCTCGCAGCCAAGCGCGCAACCGGCCGCAGCCCCTGCTCCGGTCACGCTCGCCGCTGCAGATAGCGCTGCCGACAAGTCGACCGGCTCGCTCCAGATGCTGCTGCTCGTCATCGGCGGCGCACTGGCGCTCGCTGGCCTGCTCGCCAGCCTGATCTACCGCTTCGCCGGTGGCCGCGTGCGCGTGCAGACGTCCGATCGCCGCGTGAACTGGGACAATCGGCAGGATCGCGACGACAGCCGCGCGCCGTGGCTCAATGCAGCCCCGACACCCATGCCACGCACGACGCGACCGCTTCCGGTAGATTTCGACGCCGTGCGTCCGCAAGCGCCGCAGATCGCCGCGTTCAGCGACGCGATCGGCCGGATCGCCGCGCAGGGCCGTTCCACCGAAATTGCGGTCGCAGAGCCTGAGGACACCGGGATCGACTATTTCGAGGACGAATTCGAGATCGAAACACCGGCGCCCCAGCTTGCGGCCGACAGCCACTCCGAAGAGGAGGCCAACCCCGATGTGATCGATCTCGATGTGGCCGATCACGACGTGACCGATCACGACTTGGCCAATCACGACCTGGCCGATCACGATCTGGATGCGCACCAAGAGGACGTGCGCGAGGCGGGTGCGCACGAGGACCATGCGCACGACGAAACTGCCGTCGACATCGATATCATCACGTCGATGCTGGAGCGGCTGGCGGCGCAAGGGCCACGGCTGTCGCAGCCTGGCTTCGAACCTAGCCTTGAAGCTGACCTTGCAGCGCCCGCACGAAGCTCACGAGGCCAGTCCGCCGCTCGCGCTTGAGGCGTTCGGCCTTCAGGATCGACTGCACCTCGGCGAAGGCGTCATCAACATTGTGATTGATGACGATGTAATCGTACTCGGCCCAGTGGCTCATCTCGTGGCTGGCGCGGCTCATGCGCTTGCGGATCACCTCGTCGGAATCCTGTGCGCGCGAATGCAGCCGCTTCTCGAGGTCAGCCGCTGAGGGCGGCAGGATGAAGACGCTGACGACGTCGGCGCGCGCCTTCTCGCGCAGCTGCTGCGTGCCCTGCCAGTCGATGTCGAACAGCACGTCCTGCCCGGCCGACAGTGCGGCCTCGACCGGGCCACGCGGCGTGCCGTAGCTGTTGTCGAATACGGTGGCCCATTCCAGCAGCTCGCCGGCCTTCACCATCGCCTCGAAGGTGGCCTTGTCGACGAACGAATAGTCCTTGCCGTTGACCTCGCCCGGCCGCATCGCCCGCGTGGTCGCGGAGACCGACATCTTCAGGCCCGACATGCGCTCGATCAGTAGGCGCGACAGCGTCGTCTTGCCCGCGCCCGAAGGCGAGGACAGCACGAACATCAATCCGCGGCGCTCGACCCCGTCAGTTCCGTGACCGCTTGTCGTCATCGATCACTCCAGATTCTGGACCTGCTCGCGGAACTGCTCGACCACGTTCTTCATGGCGAGACCGGTATTGGTCAGTTCGATGTCGTTCGACTTCGAGCAGCAGGTGTTGACCTCGCGGTGAAACTCCTGCGCCAGGAAGTCGAGCTTGCGGCCGATCGGGCCGCCCTTGCCGATCAGCTCGCGCGCCTGCGCGATGTGGGAGGTGATGCGGTCGAGCTCCTCGCGGATGTCGGCTTTGGTCGCGATCAGGATCGCTTCCTGCATCAGGCGGTCGGAATCGAAACGGTCGGTGGTGTCCAGCAGCGCGGCGATCTGCTCGGCGAGCCTCGCCTTGATCGCCTCGGGCTTGCGGCCCGGCGCGATCTCCGCCTTCTTCGCCAGCTGCTCGACCTCATCGATGCGCTGGGTCAGAATCTGGCCGAGCGAGATCCCCTCCCGCTTGCGCATCGCGACGAGCTCGTCGAGCGCCTTGTCGAAGGCTTCGGCTGCGGCGACACGCACCGCCTTGTCCTCCTCCTCGTCGCCCTCGGGCTCGGCGACCTCGACGACCCCCTTGATGGCGAGCAGGCCGTCGATGCTCGGCGCCACCGCGTCGACCTTGCCGGAGATCATTGCGGCGGCCTTCAGCACGGCGTTGAGCACATCCTCGTTGACGCGAACGGTGGCAGCAGCATTGGCGCGCTTGACGTTCAGATTGGCGTAGACGGTGCCGCGCGAGAGCAGCTCGCCGGCGCGCTTCTTGGCGTGGGCCTCGAGCTCGTCGAACCCCTGCGGCAGCCGCACCCGCAAGTCAAAGCCCTTGGCGTTGACCGACTTCAACTCCCACTCGAACGTATACGGCCCGCTTGCGCCGTGGCGTCTCGCAAAGCCGGTCATGGACGACAGCGCCATCAGGTCAAATTCTCCAACAAGCATGGGATTCGCGAGGCCATCAGGCCACGGGAATCTTAAGACTATTTTGCACGAAAGTGGAATCCGCAATGTCCGCAGGCCGGTCTGCGCAAGGCCCGAGGCTGGAGCAGCCCTAGCGCTGGATCACCGGCGGCGATGGCTGCACCGCGCCCTGGCGGGCGGGCGCCGCCGGCCGGGCGGGCGGCTTCCTCTGCTGGGGCGGCCGGGGGGCCGGCGTTGTCGCGGTCGGCGCCGTATCTGCGGCCGCGGGTGCCGCAGCCGCAGGCGGCGGCGCGTCCTCGGCCGGCTCAACCGTGTCGTTCTGGATCTGCTTCTCCATCGCGCGCAGTTTCGCGACGTTCTTCTGATGCGCGTCGTAGGTCTCGGTGAAGGCATGCCCGCCCGAGCCGTCGGCGACGAAATAGAGATCGCGGGTGCGGGCCGGGTTGGCGGCGGCCTCCAGCGAGGCGCGGCCGGGATTGGAGATCGGACCGGGCGGCAGGCCCTCGATCACATAGGTGTTGTAGGGCGAGGGCTGCGTGATCTCGCTGCGCTTGATCGGGCGTCCCAGCGTGCCCTTGCCGCCGACCAGGCCGTAGATGATGGTCGGATCGGACTGCAGCTTGATCTTCTGCTTGAGACGATTGACGAACACCGCGGCGACGCGGCTGCGCTCGTCGGGCTTGCCGGTCTCTTTCTCGACGATCGAGGCGAGTGTCACCAGCTGCTCAGGAGTCTTGACCGGAAGATCAGGGCTGCGGCGCTCCCAAATCTCCGCGAGCACGCGCTTGTGCGCTTGCTGCATGCGCTGGATCACTTGCTCCCGCGGGGTCCCGCGCGGGAACTTGTAGGTCTCGGGCAGCAGGGTGCCCTCGCGCGGCACTTCGCGTACGCTGCCGGTGAAGATGTCGTTGTCGGAGAGACGCGCCACGATCTGCTCGGAGGTCAGGCCCTCCGGAATGGTGACGGCATGCTGCACCACCTTGCCCTCGACAATGGTGGCGATCACGTCGCGCAAGCTCGCGTTCTTCTGGAACGAATATTCACCCGGCTTGAGGTCCGAGCTCGCCTTCAGCGCGGCCACGGCGCCAATGAACACCCAGGGATTGACGTCAGTCACGCCTTCCCTGTTCAGGGTCTCGGCGATATCGCGCTTGCCTGCACGCTGGGGAATGTTGACGACCTTGTCTTCCTTCAGAGGCCCGGGCGATTCGAGCACCTGCCGGCCGTAATAGTAGGCAGCTCCCGCTCCAATCATACCGATCAAAAGCAGGGTGATGATGGCGTTACCGACTACAACGAACGGATTGCGCGCCCGCTCCGAACGCCTCGGCGGCGGCGGGACTTGCTCGGGCTCGAGCGCTGCCCGCGGACTCCGGGGCGAAATGGGCGGCCTTTCACTCATCGAAGCAACCTGAATCCTGCCGGTTCAATCGCAGCCTGACAATCGCTTGCCGAGCCAAATGCACGCGCCCACAGATATGACTATCGCCGAATACGGCAAAACGGTGGATTCGTCGCAAACACAAACTATTGGGCCAGACGCCGGACGATCACCGACGCATTGGTACCGCCGAAACCAAAAGAATTCGACAACGCGACGTTGACCTCTCGCTGCTTCGCCTTGTGCGGCACGAGATCGATCGCGGTCTCCACCGACGGATGATCCAGATTGATGGTCGGCGGCACGATATTATCGCGAATCGCCAGAATGGCGAAGATCGCCTCGATTGCGCCGGCCGCACCGAGGAGATGGCCCGTCGAGGACTTGGTCGAGGACATCGCAACCTTGGAAGCAGCATTGCCGAGCAGGCGCTCGACTGCGCCAAGTTCGATCTCGTCGCCGAGCGGCGTCGAGGTGCCGTGCGCGTTAATGTAATCGAGATCAGACGCCGTCAGGCCGGCGCGCTTGAGCGCGGCCGACATGCTGCGGAAACCGCCATCGCCATCGGGTGACGGCGACGTAATGTGATAGGCGTCACCCGACAGACCGTAGCCGATCACCTCGGCATAAATCCTGGCGCCGCGGCGCTGGGCGTGCCCGAGCTCTTCGAGGACGAGGACGCCGGCGCCCTCGCCCATCACGAAGCCATCGCGGTCCTTGTCATAGGGGCGTGAGGCCTTCTCGGGGGTCTCGTTGAAGCCGGTCGACAGCGCGCGCGCGGCGTTGAAGCCGGCAATGCCGATCCGGCTGATCGGCGACTCCGCGCCGCCGGCGACCATGACGTCGGCATCGCCGAGCGCAATCAGGCGGGCGGCGTCTCCGACAGCATGCGCGCCAGTCGAGCAGGCCGTGACCACCGAGTGGTTCGGGCCCTTCAGGCCGTGGGCGATCGAGACATAACCGGAAGCGAGATTGATCAGGCGGCCCGGAATGAAGAATGGCGAGACCCGGCGCGGGCCTCGCTCCTTCAAGAGGATCGCAGTGTCAGCAATGCCGTTGAGGCCGCCGATGCCGGACCCGATCATGGTGCCGGTCGCGCATTTGTCCTCTTCGGTCTGGGGATGCCAATTGGCGTCGTCGAGCGCCTGGCCGGCCGCGGCCATGCCGAAGATGATGAAGTCGTCGACCTTGCGCTGGTCCTTCGGCTCCATCCACTTGTCCGGATTGAAGCTGCCATTGCTGCCGTCGCCGCGCACGACCGTACAGGCGATCTTCGTCTGCAGATCGGAGACATCGAAGCTCTCGATCCTGCGCGCACCGCTCTCGCCGTTGAGAATGCGCTTCCAGGTCGGCTCGACGCCGCAGCCGAGTGGCGACACCATGCCGAGACCAGTGACGACAACCCGCCTCATATCCGAAAACTCCGCATCGAAAGATTCACGGCCAATAACAAGAAACCGGCTGACCGCTGCGAAGCGGCCCGTCCGGTTTCAATGTTGTCCCCGCGAAAATGAAGAGCCTTAGCTCTTCGCGTTCTTCTCGAGAAACTTGGTGGCGTCGCCGACGGTGAGAATGGTCTCCGCGGCGTCGTCCGGAATTTCGCACCCGAATTCTTCTTCGAACGCCATCACCAGCTCGACGGTGTCCAGACTGTCGGCGCCGAGGTCGTCGATGAAGCTCGCAGCGTCGACAACCTTCTCGGGTTCAACACCAAGGTGTTCGACCACGATCTTCTTAACCCGCTCGCCAATGTCACTCATTGCATAACCTCGTGTTGTTCCCTGTAGACCCGACCCCCCGGGACGATACGAGCCGTCGTGGTCGTTGACTGCCTTCGCTTACGAACTTTGATTTGGCCCCATCTTAACCGATGCGGCCCGGCGAACGACGGCCAAGGCTCCGCATCGCCAATATACAGGGTTTCAAAAACCTGCAATGGCGTTCTTTGCCCATCCGTTGAGCGTCCGGTTAACATACTTCAAGTGCCTTGACTACACGCCTCAATTCGCTCCGGAAACGGCCGTTTGCCGCATCCCGCCCCGCCCATGTGGGCAGTGCGAAACGTCAGATCATGGCCATGCCGCCGTTGACGTGGATGGTTTGGCCGGTGACGTAGGCTGCTTCGTTTGAGCTGAGATAGACAGCGGCTGCCGCGATGTCCTCGGGCGTGCCCAGACGGGCGGCTGGAACCTTGGTCAGAATCATCTCGCGCTGCTTGTCGTTGAGCGCATCCGTCATCGGCGTCTTGATGAAGCCGGGTGCGATGCAGTTCGCGGTGACGCCGCGTTTGGCGTATTCGGCGCCAAGAGTCTTGATCATACCGATCAAGCCGGCCTTCGAGGCAGTGTAATTCCCCTGCCCGGGATTGCCGGTGACGCCGACCACCGAGGTGATGGCGACGATGCGGCCGAAGCGCTTGCGCATCATCAATTTGGTGGCGGCGCGCGCCAGGCGGAAGGTCGCCGTCAGATTGACGTTGATGACCTCGTCCCAATCCTCGTCACGGAGCTGAACGAACAGATTGTCGCGCGTGATGCCGGCATTTGCGATGAGGATGTCGACCTGGCCCATCGCCGCTTCCGCAGCCGGCACCAGCGCCTCGACCTCGTCGGCCTTGGAGAGATTGCAGGGCAGCACATGGGTGCGCTCGCCAAGCTTGGCTGCAAGCTCGTCCAGCACCTCCTTGCGCGTTCCTGATATCGCGACGGTGGCGCCCTGCGCGTGCAGCGCCTGTGCGATCGCACCGCCGATGCCGCCGGTCGCGCCGGTGACGAGCGCCTTTTTGCCAGTCAGATCGAACATGGAAAAACTCCTCTAGCCCTGCTTCGCAGCGGCCAATGCATCCTTGGCGGCGGCAATATCATTGGGACCGCCGACCGCAACACCGACGGCGCCGTCGGCAATGCGCTTCACGAGTCCCGTCAGCACCTTGCCCGCGCCGATCTCGAAGAAACGGGTGACGCCCTGCCCAGCCATATAGGCAACCGACTCGCGCCAGCGCACCGTGCCGGTGACCTGCTCTACCAGGCGGCGGCGGATTTCGTCGGGATCGGTGATGGCGCGGGCCAGCACATTCGACACCAGCGGCGCAGCCGGCGCCTTGATCGTCACCTTGGACAGCGCTTCCGCCATGGCGTCGGCCGCGGGCTGCATCAGTTTGCAATGGAACGGCGCGGACACCGGCAGCAGCATCGCGCGCTTGGCGCCTTTGGTCTTGGCAATCTCGACCGCGCGATCGACCGCCGCCTTGTCGCCGGAGACGACCACCTGCCCACCACCATTGTCATTGGCGGCCTGGCAAACCTGGCCCTGCGCCGCCTCCTTGGCGACCTCCATGGCCGCGTCATAATCGAGGCCGAGCAGCGCGGCCATGGCGCCGGCGCCAACAGGCACGGCTTTTTGCATTGCGAGACCACGAATACGAAGCAGCCGCGCGGTGTCCGAGATGGTCAGGCTCCCGGCCGCAGCCAGCGCCGAATATTCACCGAGCGAGTGGCCGGCCACGAAGGCCGCATCCCGCCCGACGGAAAATGCGGCCTCAGCCTCGAGCACCCGCAGAGTGGCCATGGACATCGCCATCAGGGCCGGCTGGGCGTTTTCGGTGAGCTGAAGGGTTTCAGCCGGGCCATCCCAGATAGTCGCCGTCAGCTTCTCCCCGAGCGCGGCATCGACCTCGTCGAACACGGCGCGCGCCACCGGAAAGGTGTCGGCCAGGGCCTTGCCCATGCCGACTGCCTGGGAACCTTGTCCAGGAAATGTGAATGCTGCCGTCATCGGCGCTCCCTGCTTGTCGGGCGTGATCCCTCTCGAGAACCGGCAGCCGATGACGCACGGCCTTAGGCCATGGTTCCGGATCATGCTCCAAAGGGGGCCGTAGACACTGTCCGGGGCTGGAATGTCAAGCCAAGATAGGGACTTCGGCCAGCATTCACCTGGGGATGCGACGCCTAGAACCCGCCATTGGCCTGGTTGGCATCAACCACCGCCCCTGCCTGCGCACGGCGCGCGCTGTTGACGAGCTGGCCGGGACGGTCATCCCGATCGGGCTTGGCGGTCGCAAGCCGGAGCACCGCAGCGTAGCTCGGCTGCACCTCCATCCGGCCGCCATGCCGGCTCTCGCTCAGCAGACGATGCACCTTCGGCAGGTTGTAGCAGGGCACGTAGAACAGAAGATGATGCTCGAGGTGGTAGTTCACGTAGTACGGCGCGATGAAAAGCCGCTCGAAAAAATTGGCGTGGGTGGTGCGGGTGTTGCGCAGGGGATCGCTGCTGTCAGGCACGACAGCATGCTCGGCGATGTTGCGGATGCGGGTGATGACCATCATCCAGGTGAGCAGCGGCACCAACCACAAAAGCGGATAGGCCCACCACACGCCGGCCGCCGCAAGGCCAGCGAACATCGCGGCGTTGACGAGGCATTGCGGGCCGAGCTTGTCCCAGAAATGCGCGGCGCGCTGGCGCCACGGCCAGTCCCTCGGTCCGAGCGCATTGAGCAGTTGCGCCTTGCGCTGCTGGTAGCCGGTCTGCCCGGTGATGTCGCGAATGAACTTGCGGCGATAGCTGAGCTTGGTGATCGGAAACGGCGCCGACAGCACCAGATCAGGATCGTCCTCCTGTTGGGTGCGGGCGTGGTGTTGAAGGTGGTAGCGCCGGTAACTGCGTGTCTCCGCAAAGAGCGGATAGGCGCAGAGCCATTGGCTCAATGCCAGATTGGTCTTCTCTTCGGCAGACAGACAGCCATGGGCGCCGTCATGCATGAGGATCGCCAGGCCCAGCTGGCGCGAGCCGATGATCGCGACGGCGAGAATATAGGTGATCGGATTGGGCCACCATGCGACCAGGGCGATCGCACCTGATATCAGCGCCCAGGCGTGCGCGATCATCGCAACGCCCTTCCAGGTCACGCGCTGTCGCACGTCGGCCAGTTGATCGTCGGTCAAGAAATCACGGGCCCGCATGCGAAGCGCTGTCATGACCTTCCCCCTCGTTCTGATGGCTTGACGCATTGTGCTCGTCGACGAGACGCAGCCGCCCAGTGTCGCTGCTGGATTTCGCCTGCTCGCCGAGCACACACAGCATCTCGGCGCACAGCGCCTCCGGCGAGCGGCCCATGGCACAGCCTTCGAGAATGATTCCGATGGCGACAGCCCAGAACCGCCGCGAGCTATCGTCGGGAGCGCGCAGCGACCGCCAGCCATGGCGCGCCACTTGGCCCGCATAGGCGCGCGCGCCTTCAGAATGCAGGCGCTCGATGGTGCGCTCGACCAGCGGTGCCAAATCCTGGCGCCGGCGCGTCAGTGTCAGCGCCTCGGCGAAGAAGGCAATCGAATCGCTCGCCGTCACGGTCTCGGCCAACGCGCGGGTGTATTCGCCCGGCGTGCGCGCCTTCAGCGCCGCCTGCTCGGTCGCGCGGGCCAAATACAGCAGATCGCGGCAGGCGCATTCGACGAAGAGCGCTTCCTTGGTTCGGAAATAATAGGTGATCTGGCTCGGGAACGCGTCCGCGGCGGCTGCGATGTCGGTGATCGCGGTGCCCGACAGGCCCCGCTCGCGAAACAAGGGGCTCGCGGCATCCAAGAGCAGAGACCGCATCTTGCGGCCAGCCGAGCGCGTCGCCCGCGCGGCATGTTTGGGGTCGCCAACCGCTTCCAACGACTCCTGGGCCGACTTTTCCACCATCTCATCCTCGCGCGGCATTATTTGTATGACATACAAACAAATAAATCAAGCTGGATATGGTATTTAAGAACCGTTTGTCCGCCCGCACCGGGACGATCCGGGTCGAAAGCAAAGCGCTCAACCTTGCCAAGCCGGCCAAAATCCGTATAACGCGCGCATCCGCAGACCCCGGCCGGGAGCTGAACGGACGGTCTCAGCAAATCCTCAGTGATTTTGGTGTGGCAGGGCCAGTCGGCCCGTCGTCCCGTGTTTCCGCCTTCTGAGCTTAATCCCAGAGTCCTTTCCGAAGGTCTCTTAAGGGCTTGACGCCGGGCAATGCGCCAACACGAGGAAAGGACGACAATGGCTCTCTATGAGCATGTTTTTCTCGCGCGCCAGGACGCGAGCACGCAGCAGGTCGAAGAGCTGACTGCGCAGATGACCGGCATCGTCGAGGGTCTCGGCGGCAAGGTCACCAAGACCGAGAATTGGGGCGTTCGCTCCCTCACCTACCGCATGAACAAGAACCGCAAGGCGCACTTCGTGCTGCTCAACATCGACGCGCCGTCCGCGGCGATTGCCGAGATCGAGCGCCAGGAGCGCATCAGCGAAGACGTGATCCGCTATCTCAGCGTCCGCGTCGAGGAGCTCGAGGAAGGTCCGTCCGCGATGATGCGCAAGGCCGACCGTGATCGCGAGCGTGACGACCGTGGCGGTGGCTTCCGCGGCGAGCGTGAAGGCGGCTTCCGTGGCGATCGCGACGGCGGCTTCCGCGGTGATCGTGGCCCGCGCCGTCCGCGCGACGAAGCTGAAACGGATGGGGAGTAAGAACAATGGCTGAAGCTGGTGCACGCCGCCCGTTTTTCCGTCGCCGCAAGAGCTGCCCGTTCACGGGAGCCAATGCGCCGAAGATCGACTACAAGGACTCCAAGCTCCTGATGCGTTACGTCTCCGAGCGCGGCAAGATCGTGCCGAGCCGCATCACCGCGGTGTCCGCGAAGAAGCAGCGTGAACTCGCCCGCGCCATCAAGCGCGCACGGTTCCTGGGCCTGCTGCCCTACGTCATTCGCTGACACGACCACTTTCGACCGGCGACGATTGCCGTCGCCGGTCGTGACTTTCTGAACTCATAAGGCTTCCGGGTCGTCCGGTCGCCGATGGTTGGGGCAAAGCGCCTCTAACCGCTCGAAGGGAGCGGGACAGCTGATGATGGCATTTGGACTGATAGCCCTAATCGCCGGCGCTGCGTCGGCCCTGATGTTCGCTTCGATCGTCTCGGGCGCGCTGATCTCGCTCGTCCTGGTCTGCCTTGCTCCTCTCCCTTTGATGCTTGTCGCGATCGCCTGGGGCCCGCTTTGCGGCGCGCTTGGCGGTCTTGCCGCAACGCTCGTCATCGGCGTCGCACTCAGCACGCCCCTCGCCCTCGGTTACGGTCTTGCGATCGCATTGCCGGCCTGGTGGCTTGGCCATCTCGCCATGCTGGGACGGCCGTTGGCTGATGGTAGCGTGGACCCGGATCCGGCTTCGCTGCAGGTCGAGTGGTATCCGCTCGGTCGTGTCCTGCTCTGGATTGCGGCGCTCGCCGCGCTTCTGACTGCGGGATCATTGTTTTCCCTGGGAAGCGATGCGTCGACGATCAGCGACGCCATGCGCCGCGGCTTCGCCAGGGTGCTCACGCTGATGGGCGAGACCAACGTCACGGAGAATGATCCCCGTGTCGGCCTGATGGTCGCGGTCACGCCGGTTCTGGTGGCAGCATCCCAGATGGCAACGCTGACTTTGAACCTCTGGCTCGCCGCCAAGGTCGCGGCTGTTTCGGGACGGCTGCATCGGCCCTGGCCGGACCTTAGCCGCACGAACTTGCCGCCGATGACCCTCGTGGCACTCTGCGTTGCGCTGGCCTTCAGCTTCTTCGGCGGAATGACCGGCATTCTCGCCATCGTCGTCACGACCGTCTTGATGGTGGCCTATGCGCTGGTCGGCCTTGCTGTTCTGCATACCATTACGCATGGCCTCGCCAGCCGCGCATTCTGGCTCGCCGCCGCCTACGTCATCATCTTCATGTTCAGCGTGAGCCTTGTCCTGCTGACCATCCTTGGGCTCGCGGATGCCGTGTTCGGCTTCCGGGAGCGCTTCCTGCGCAACCGGCAACCGCCGCCATTGCCGACATCTTAAGTCCACCCCGAAAACTGAAACCAGAGCACTTCAAAGGAGAACGAATATGGAAGTCATTTTGCTGGAACGCGTGAGCAAGCTCGGTCAAATGGGCGAAGTCGTGAAGGTTCGCGACGGCTATGCCCGCAATTTCCTGCTCAAGCGCGGCAAGGCGCTGCGCGCCACCGCCGACAACCGCGCCAAGTACGACGGCATGAAGGCCGAACTCGAAGCTCGCAACCTTGCCTCGAAGGGCGAGGCAGCCAAGGTCGCCGAGAAGATCGAGGGCAAGAACATCATCGTGATCCGCCAGGCTTCGGAAGCGGGTCAGCTGTTCGGCTCGGTCACCGTGCGCGACGTGGTTCTCGCCTTCGAGGCTGACGGCGTCACGCTCGCCCGTCCGCAGGTTCAGCTCGATGCGCCGATCAAGACCATCGGCAAGCACTCGATCACGGTCGCCGTTCATCCCGAGGTCGAGGTCGAAGTCACCGTCACGGTCGCGCGCAGCCAGGACGAGGCCGAGCGCATCAATCGCGGCGAGGACATCTCGACCCGCAACGAGGACCGCGACGCAGCCGCCGAGGCGATCGCCGCGGCCGGCGAGTTCTTCGATCCGGAAGCCCAGCACGACGAGGTCGAGCCGGCCCCCGCTGCAGAAGAGAAGTAAGCCTCGCGTTCATACGCGAACCGAAGCCCGGTCGCCTCAGGCGGCCGGGCTTTTCATTTCGACGGCAATGTCCTCGCTCAGCATCGCGATCGAGGCGAGCGCCGTTGCGGTGTGCTTCTCCACGCCGTCGTTCACGCAGAACACGTCCGCCGCGACAACGGAGACCTGACGACCCGGCTTGATCACCCTCGCCCGGCAGATCAGTTTTTCGCCCACCGCCGGCGACAGCAGATTAAGCTTGTATTCCGCCGTCAATGCCGCCTGGCCCCGCGAAGTCGCTGCCGCAATGGTCGTGGCATTGTCGACCAAAAAGGCAGTAACACCGCCATGAAAAAAGCCGTGCTGCTGCAACAGCTCAGGCCGACGTTCCACCGCAATCGTGCACGCGCCGCGCGACAACTCGGAAAGTTCGGCACCCACCAGGTTCATAAAGCCCTGCCGGCCCACATTGGCGTGAATACGCGCGGCTACGGCTGCGAAGTCTGCATCAGCTTGCGTTTGCATAACGCCTCTCATCCCTGTCGATGTGCTCCGGCGGTACCAGCGCCCGGATCGCGCAGGCGATCAGTGCGCCGGCCTCGGTGCGCGGGTCAGCGCGATCTCGCCCCGAGAGAAAAGCGCGGCAAAAGATCTGTGCGGGCCCGATGAGCTGACTGACAAACATCACCGGAGTCATAGGCAGAAGCTCGCCGCTTTTGACGAGCGGCGCACGCCAGCGATCGATGCCCTCAGCGAGCCGCGCATTCTGAGCACGCTGGGCATCGCGAACGTCCTCGCTCCATTCGTTGCGCGATATCTCGAAGAGGTATCGCGCCTCTCGCCGGCTCAGCACGACCCAGTCGAGATGGGCGCGGATCAAGCGATCGATGCCCTGCTTCGCATCGGGCGATGGATCAAGCGCGGCGAGCACCGCGGCATGATAGTGCCGCAGCACCTCGAGCAGCAATGCGCCGGCGAGCTCCTGTTTGGAGCCGAAGACATGAAAGAAGCTGCCGTTGGAAGCCCGGGCCTTGGCGCGGATCGCCGCCACCGTCGCGCCTTCGAAACCCGACCGGTCGAACACCGCGAGCCCAGCCGCCAAGAGATTTTCGCGCATACCGAATGACATCGGCGCCTCCTAGAGTATTGCTCTAGAGCATTGCTCTAATAGCCGTCAAGACGGCGCGAAGGCCGCGCTGAGCGCAGCCTTCGCAGGTTGACGGGATTATCGGCTATCGCGAGATCGGGGGAGCCGGCGGACCGGAGGATTCCGACGGCGCAGGCGACGGAGCCGCGGCGGGCGCAGACGGGGCCGGCTCTGCCGGCTTGGCTGCGGACTCGGAGCTGGGCTCGGTCGGTTTGGACGCGGCAGCTTCGGCAGGCTTGGGAGCCGACGGCTCAGTCGGCTTGGCGGCATCAGTCGGCGGAGCCGGCGTGACCTGCGGGACCGGGTCGGGGCGCAGAGCCGGCGCCTCGTTGCCGCTCGGCTCGACCTTGGCGCTCTCCGGCTTTACATCGGCGGGCTTCTCGGCCGGTTTGGCGCTGTCAGGCTTGGCCCCTTCACGGCCGGAGTCGACCTTTGTGCTCTCGTTCTTCGGTTCGATCTTGGGTTCGACCTTCGGCGCAACAGCGTCCTCGCTCTCCGGCTTGCCACGCTTGCTCATGCGCTTGCCCTTACGGCCCGCCGGCGGCTGTTCGGTCGTGGCCTCGGGCTTCACGCCTTCCTTGGCACCTTCCTCGCTCGGTCGCGCCGCGCGCTTCTGGCGCCCCTCAGGCGCCGGTGCGGCACCCTCGCCCTCCGCCTTGGTGGCCTCTTGCGGACGCTGGCGGCGCCCCTGATGTTCTGGCGACTGCCCAGGATTCGTGTTGGCGTCCTTCTCCCTGGCGCCGTCCTTCTTGTCCCTGCCTTCCTTGCCGTCCTTGGCCTGGTAACGGACGTCTGCGGCGCCATTGGAGACCAGATAGGAGGCCAGCACGCCGGCCATGTCCGGGCTGGTGGTGTAGTGCTGGCGCAGGAAGCCCGGCAACGAGCTCGGCGAGACCGTCTTCAAAAGCCCCCGCGGGCTCTTGTGGCAGGCGTTGCAGGTCTGCGCGAAGAGTTGGGACGGGGCCTTGCCGGCCTCGAGGTTCGTCGCCTGCGCCAAAGCGGCATCGGTAGCACCGAAGCCGACCAGAAACAGCACCGTGGCGAGGCTGAGCGCTCGGCTCGACATTCCCATCATCTCCATTGAAATCCGATAGATAAGGCCGGTATCCGGCGCGGCAGCGGTCACCTTTTAGCCGATTGCGCCGCGAATGGAAGCGCACTCATCGAACATGTGAGCACGCAGTTTTCGAATATCGGCTTTGAACACAATGCAATAGCGGGGCGGTAATCGGCTGCTTAGATTTACATGCGAACGCATGGGAACCAACGGATTTTCCAAGCGTCGATGTGACGGCCGGGTAGTGGCATCTTTTCGGGTTCGCTCGAGAGGTTGGTGTCGATGGACCGCTTGTTGCGTAAGTTTTTGACTCAATTCATCCGCCGCGGGTCGATGACGGTGACCACGGCGGGCGGATTGAAATTCAGCGTCGGTGACGGCTCCGGTACGCCGGTCGAAGTGCGCTTCGTCACGGCCGATGCTCAACGAAAGATCCTCATCAATCCCGAACTGGGGCTTGGCGAGGCCTATATGAACGGCGAGTTCGTCGTCGAGCGCGGCAGCATAGCTGATGCCCTGGCGATCCTGCTCGATCAACCTGACCTGTTGCCGCATTGGGCAAAACCCTGGTGGCACCTGCGCTATCTGGTCAGACACCTCAGACAATTCAATCCGCGAACGCGTTCGCGCAGCAATGTCGCGCATCACTACGATCTCGATGCGAGGCTCTATTCACTTTTCCTTGACGCCGACAAGCAATATAGCTGCGCCTATTTCGAGACTCCGGACGCTACGCTCGACGATGCGCAGCTCGCCAAGAAGCGGCACGTCACCGCAAAACTGTTGGTCAACCGCGGTCAGCGCGTGCTCGACATCGGCTCGGGCTGGGGCGGGCTCGGACTCTATCTCGCCGAGATCGTGGGGGCCGACGTCACCGGCGTGACGCTATCGACGGAGCAGTTGCAGATCGCGAAGGCGCGAGCCGCCGAAAAGGGGCTGACGCAGCACGCGCGCTTCCTGCTCCAGGACTATCGCGACATCGACGGGCAATTCGATCGCATCGTCTCGGTCGGCATGTTCGAGCACGTCGGAGCCAGGTTCTACAGCACCTATTTCCGGCGCTGCGCTGAGTTGCTGAGCGACGACGGCATCATGCTGCTGCACTCGATCGGCCGCTCGCAGGGACCGGATTCGACCAATCCCTGGATCGCCAAATACATCTTCCCGGGCGGCTACATTCCCTCGCTGTCGGAAGTGCTGCCCGCGATCGAAGACGCCGGCCTTCTGGTCTGCGACATCGAGATCCTGCGCCTGCACTATGCCGAGACGCTGAAGGCTTGGCGGGAGCGCTTCATGGCGCGACGCGAGGAAGCCGTACAGCTTTACGACGAGCGCTTCGCGCTGATGTGGGAATTTTATCTGGCGGCCTGCGAGATGACGTTCCGCAAGCAAGGGATGATGAATTTCCAGGTCCAGCTCACCAAACGCCAGGGCGTGGTCCCCATGACGCGTGACTATGTCGCGCGTGAAGAAGCCCGGCTGCGCGCTCTCGAGGGCGGCGCCAAACCGAAGCTGAAGCTCGCCGGTGAATGAGTCCTAATGACGAAGGGTGGAGATCGGAGAGGCGCGGTAAGGCGCCGTTAAGGCCAACTGCGCCCTCAGTTCCACGATAACCTCGGGGGCGACCGGCTGACGCCGGATTTCGGGCCGCTCGGCGTGTTGCATGGCGGCGATCAGGCCCGAGAGCCAAAGCCGGCTGGCCGTCTCGTTTCGCCAAATCTGGTGCTGCCGTTCTGGCCGCATCTCCTGCCTCGTTCCCATGGCGGGTCTACGGGAGACAATCCCCGGCCCGCTCGCCTGTTCCCTCTCCTATCCCCGAAAGAATCCGGGGAGATGTGATCTGGTTCACATTCCTCTCGACGGCGCTGCCTTAGACCGTGGCAATGAGCAAAGAGACCCAAACCTCATTCGACGTGCAGGACGATCTCCGCACCGACTACGCCCTGATCGCCACCGGCGTCGGCGCGGCCCTGGTTGCGCTGGTCTACCTCCTGTTGGTCTGAACCTGCACAGGACGCGCTAACGCGCGCTTAAATAGGTCTGCATCTCCATCATTAGGTTCACGGTATCCGGATTTTTCCGTGACGTGATCGCGGCGACTTCCGGTCCGACCCAAGTTCCGCGAAAATCCGTCAAGCGCGGGGCATGCTGCGGCTGCTAATCATCCACCGCTTTTAAGATCGGTTGATAGCGACCAGCTTTTGCTTCCGCTTTCGCCTGCGGCGGCGCTTTATCCCGGCCCCGCATCCGCCCAAGAAAATTGCTAAGCACGTCCGACCATGGCCCTAACTGATTCGAACGTTCTCAAACTCGCGCCCGATGCCGGAACTCCCGCCTACCGGAGCGCGCCGCACAATATCGAGGCGGAACAGAGCCTTCTGGGCGCGATCCTGGTCAACAACGATGCTTTTTACCGCGTCTCCGACTTCCTGGAGGCGAAGCATTTCTTCGAGCCGTTGCACCAGACCATTTTCGAAACCGCCGGCAGCCTGATCCGGATGGGCAAGATCGCAACGCCCGTCACGCTGAAGACCTTCCTGCCCGCCGATACCGATGTCGGCGGCATGACGATCGGGCAATATCTTGCGCGCCTCGCCGCCGAGGCGACGACTATCATCAACGCCCAGGATTATGGCCGCACCATCTACGACCTGTCGCTCAGGCGCGACCTGATCGGCATCGGCGAAGACATGGTCAATGTCGCCTATGACGCTCCCGTCGACTTCCAGCCACGGGCGCAGATCGAGGATGCCGAGCGCAAGCTGTACGAGCTTGCCGAGTCCGGCCGCTACGACGGCGGCTTCCAGAAATTCTCGCAGGCGCTGGCGGTCGCGGTCGATCTCGCGGCCAAGGCGTTCCAGCGCGACGGCAAACTGTCGGGCATCTCGACCGGTATGCGCGACCTCGACACGAAGATGGGCGGCTTGCAGCACTCCGATCTCATCATCGTTGCGGGACGCCCGGGCATGGGCAAGACGTCGCTGGCGACCAACATCGCCTACAACGTCGCCAAGGCCTATGTCGGCGAGATCCAGGCCGACGGCACCATGAAGGCCGCCAATGGCGGCGTGATCGGCTTCTTCTCCTGCGAAATGTCGGCCGACCAGCTCGCCACGCGTATCGTGGCCGAGCGGACCGGAATCCCCTCCTCCCACATCCGCCGCGGCGGCATCTCAGAAGCCGATTTCGACAAGATCCGGGAGGTCTCGATCGAGCTGCAATCGCTGCCGTTCTATGTCGACGCAACCGGCGGCCTGTCGATCGCGCAGCTGATGGCCCGCGCCCGCCGGCTGAAACGGCAGAAGGGCCTCGATCTGCTCGTGATCGATTACATCCAGCTGCTCTCCGGCTCGGGCAAGCGCGCCAGCGACAGCCGCGTGCAGGAAATCACCGAAATCACCACCAGCCTGAAGGCGCTGGCGAAGGAGCTCAACGTCCCCGTGATCGCGCTGTCGCAGCTCTCACGCCAGGTTGAATCCCGCGACGACAAGCGGCCGCAGCTCTCCGACTTGCGTGAATCCGGATCGATCGAGCAGGACGCCGACGTCGTGCTGTTCGTCTATCGCGAGGAATACTACCTCGCCATGAAGGAGCCACGCCCGGGCACGCCCGAACACGAGAAGTGGCAGCTTGACATGAGTCTTGCGCACGGAAAGGCCGAGGTCATCATCGGCAAGCAGCGCCACGGCCCGACAGGCACCGTCGATTTGGCGTTCGAAGCCTCGGTCACCCGGTTCGGCGACCTCGCGCCGGACAGTCAGCTTCCGGCCCGCAGCGGCAACGACTACTGAGTTTCTTGAACCCGGCCTGCCTCTTGCGTAAAACGACGCCATGACAATGGCGTCCGACCCGAACATGATCCCGCAATCCGGCCTCCTCTCAGCGGAGGCCAATCAGGCTGCCGCACTCGCTGCCTACGGCGGCGTGCTGACCGTCGATCTCGATGCCATCATCGCCAACTGGCGCAAGCTCGAGAAGACGGCAGTGCCAGCCGAGTGCTCGGCGGTGATCAAGGCCGACGCCTATGGATGCGGAGCCGCGCAGGTCGCGCAGGCCCTGAACAAGGCCGGCTGCAGGACCTTCTTCGTCGCCACCATCGAGGAGGCGCGCACCGCTCGCGCTGCGATACCGGACGCGGTGATCTACGTGCTCGGCGGCTATTTCCAGAACAGCGGCGAGCACTACGCGAAGATCAATTGCCGTCCGGTGATCGGCGACCTCAACGAGCTCGCCGAGTGGGACGTGTTCTGCCGCCGCACCGGCTGGTCGGGCGGCGCCGCGATCCACATCGACACCGGTATGAACCGGCTCGGCCTGACTCTTGCCGAGGCGCAGGCCATCATCCCCCGCATCAATGCCGGCGATCACGGCATCACGCTGGTGATGAGCCATTTGGTCTCGGCCGAGCAGCTCAACAGCCCCGTCAACGCCAAGCAGCTTGCAGCCTTCCGCGGCATCGCCAGCGAATTCTCCGGCGTACCGGCGGCGCTTGCGAATTCCTCAGGCATTTTCCTCGGTGCGCCGTTCCAGTTCGATCTGGTGCGGCCGGGCGCCGCGCTCTACGGCGTCAATCCGACGCCGGAGGCCGACAATCCGATGCAGCAGGTCATCGACCTGAAGGCACGCATCGTGCAGACCCGCAATGTCGAGCGCGGCGAGACCGTCGGCTATGGCGGCACCTGGACCGCACGGCGGCCGACCAAGCTCGCGATCATCGCGGTCGGCTATGCCGACGGTTATTTCCGCGCCGCCAGCTCCAACGACGGCACACGCGGCGCCGAGGTCATCGTCGCGGGCAAGCGCTGTCCCGTGGCAGGCCGTATCTCCATGGACCTGATCGCGATCGACATCACCGATCTGCCGCCGAATGCGGCACGGCGCGGCCATATGGTCACCCTGCTCGGCGAAGGCATCACCGTTGACGAACTCGCGCACCATTTTGGCACGATCGGCTATGAGGTGCTGACCAGCCTCGGCCACCGCTACGCGCGCGTCTACAAGGGCGGCAACGTGGTCGAACCGCTGACGAAGCCGGAGCCCGCGCAGACGGCCGAACAATCGCCCTCCCCGCCGCCGATCGAGCAGCCGGGGCCGCCGCCGCCGCTGCCGGGCTGAGCGCCTCGCCGCTTACTTCTTCCGGCTGTCCAGCGCCGCCTTGCAGGTCGCGCTGAGCTGGTCACGCTTGGCGTTCAGGCAGGCGATGATCTTGCCGCCGCCGGGAGCGATGCCGGCGCAGAATTTGTCGTAGTCCGCCTTGCACGCGCCGCGCGTATCGGACGATTGTGCCGAAGCGGTCCCGGAGAACGCGACGACGAACGCAAGAACGGCAAAGCTCAATTTGGACATTGTATCTCCGGTAAGGAAAGGCAGGAGCCGGTAGCTCTACATGAAGATTGCGACATTCAACATCAACAACATCAACCGTCGCCTGCCCAATCTGCTCGCATGGATGCGCGCGGCGAAGCCCGATGTCGTCGCGCTTCAGGAATTGAAGGCAAGTGATGGCGAATTTCCGGCAGAAGCGATCGAAAAGGCCGGTTACGGCGCAGTCTGGCGTGGCCAAAAGACCTGGAACGGCGTCGCCATCCTCGCCCGTGGCACGGAGCCTATCCTCACGCGCGACCGGTTGCCGGGAAAGCCTGGGGATCTCGAAGCCCGTTACATCGAGGCCGCCGTGCGCGGGATCATCGTCACGAGCATCTACCTCCCCAACGGCAATCCGCAGCCGGGGCCGAAATTCGATTACAAGCTCGACTGGTTTGCACGGCTGAAACGTCACGCCAAGACGTTCATCAAGCAGGACCTGCCCGTGGTGCTCGCCGGCGACTACAACGTCGCGCCCGATGAGATCGACATCTATCCGACGCGTTCATGGGACAAGGATGCGCTGATCCAGCCGAAGAGCCGCGCGGCGTTTGCCTCGCTCGTCGCACAAGGCTGGTGCGATGCGATCCGCGAGCTGCACCCGGACCAGCGCATTTACACGTTCTGGGACTACAAGCGAAACCGCTGGCCGCGCGATGCGGGCTTGCGGCTTGACCATCTGCTGTTGAGCCCTGCCCTCACCTCGCGCCTCGCTAGGGCCGGTGTCGACAGGAAGGTTCGCGGCGAGGACGGCGCCAGCGACCACGCGCCGGCGTGGGTGGTGCTGAAGCAGTAGTGCCGCTGCCGCGGGTCAGCGCCCGTAATAGTCCTGCACCGTCTCCCATGCCGCCTTCTGTAGCAATTGCGCCGTCTCCGGATCGACCCCGGTCATGTAGGAATTGCCGATGGGCGAGCGGCCGCTCAGCGCAGCGAGCGTCACGCAGGCCGCCAGATACGTACCTGCCGGACTCGGATGGCGCTTGTCCGGCGCATAGAGATTGAGCTCAGGCTGCAGCTTGCGGACGCGCGCGAAGGCGAGGCCCGCGGGAATGACGAGCGCGTCATTGGTGTTGCCGGCGAGCGTGTAGGCCTCGGCGAGCTCTTCCGTCATTTCCGGCTTGTCGGCATAGGCCCAGGACATGAACAGCACCGGACGCATGCCGTGGGCGCGAACGATCTCGCTGTCTTTCTTCGCAAAGCTCGTGAACGCGTCTTTCAATTGCGGATGGATCGGGCACTGGCTGCAGTCCATCATCACGACCGCGTCGTACTGCCGGCCTGGCTTGTTGAACTTCACGACGTTCTGCTCGTCGAAGGAATAAGCGCCGAGCCCGCCCGGCCGCAGCAGATTGTCCATGTCGTGCCAGTCGAGCCCGGAGCCGCCGATCGTCACCATGGTGTTGCGATAGGTCGCCTTGTTCGCAGCGTCGGCTGCCCGCTCCATCAACGTCAGATGGCCCGGCATGCCGTTGTTGTAGTAGAAGAAGCTGTTGCCGACGAACAGCGCGGCCTTGGGGAAGTCCGGACCCAGCGTCGTGACCTTGGGCTTGGTCTGCGCCTGCGCTGCATCGAAGCCGGCCGCAGCGAGCACAATCGCCGCGAGCATCACTCGCGTAAAAAGACGCATCATGGCTTCCTCCCGTTTTTCTCGGGCCGGAAACAAATCAGCTTTTCGAGAGCACCTCAAGAGGACGCCGCTGCGGGCAGATATGCGGGGCGCTGCGTCCTCACCACAAATTCTTGCCGTCGATCACGTTCACCGGCACCGCGTCGAGATCGAAATCGTCGAATAGACGCGCGTTGACGCCGACCCTGGGATTGTCGAAGTCAGGCTTTCCCGTCGACCAGTCGGGCGATTCCGAGAAGGTCCCGCAGCCGCAGCTCGCACAGAAATGATGTTTGACGGTGCGGCTGCCCCAGAGATAGGTCGCAACGTTGTCGACAGGTGACAGCAGGCGAAATTGCGCGGGCGTGTAATAGGCCCGCAACGCGCCACGCTTGGCGCAGAGCGAGCACGTGCAGCGCGTCACGCTCGCAGGCGCCTCGGTCACCTCGAACACCGTCTCACCGCAATGGCAGCTTGCCTCGATCGGCATGATCCGTTCCCCGCTTGTCAGGAGATGGTCGTAGCCGGACGCTGCTGCCAACATGCTGTCAGCAGCGCTGACGCCCAAGCAAGATCCTGAAAACAACCCCATGCACAGCAGTGGCAGGATGTCACCATGAACGAACTCCGTCCGCTGCGAGCAGAGCCAGGCGGGGATCCTCAATTTCCCCGATCTCCCGGAGCCCTGTCGTTGGCGTTCCTCTTCGTCCTCACCGTCGGCCTCGTCGCGGGCACCATCTCCGGCATCGTCGGCACGGGCTCGTCGATCATGCTGATGCCGGTGCTGGTCTATGCCAATGGGCCGAAGGAGGCCGTGCCGATCATGGCAGTCGCCTCGGTGATGGCGAATCTTTCGCGGATCCTCGCGTGGTGGCGCGAGGTCGACTGGCGGGCCTGCGCGGCCTATTCGGTCACGGGCATTCCGGCCGCGGCGCTCGGCGCGCGGACGCTGCTCGCCCTGCCCTCGCACGCCGTCGATCTCGCCATCGGCGTCTTCCTGATCGCCATGGTGCCGCTACGGCATTGGCTGGCACGGCACGACCTCAGGGCCAATCTCTGGCATCTGGCGATCGGCGGCGCGATCATCGGCTATCTCACCGGCATCGTGGTCTCGACCGGTCCGCTCAGCGTGCCGCTGTTCCTGTTCTACGGTCTTAGCAAGGGCGCCTTCCTCGCGACCGAGGCGGCCGCCTCCCTTGGCCTCTACTTCGCGAAATCTGTCACGTTCGAACGCTTCGGCGCGCTGACGCCCGAGGTCTTCATCAAGGGCTTGATCGCGGGCTCCTCGCTGATGTCGGGCGCCTTCGTCGCCAAGCGATTCGTACTGCACCTGAAACCGGAGATGTTCCGCCTGGTGATGGATGCGATCATGCTCGCGGCCGGGCTCTCGATGCTCTGGAACGCGACACGGCCGTAGCGCTCAGTCGGCGAATTCGGCGCGATCGAGGGGCTGTCTGCGAGCACGCGATCCTCACCGCGCCCGGCCACCGCAAGCCCGCGCAGCACCGCATCGAGGGGTTGCGGCTTGTGGTACAGAAAGCCCTGGCCGAGCCTCACGCCCATCTCGCGCATGGCCTGCGCCTGCTCGGCGCGTTCGATGCCTTCGGCGACCAGGGTGAGCCCGAGCGTGCCCGCGAGCGAGGCGATGACGCCGACGATCGCCTTGTCTTCGGCGCTCTCGGGGATCTCGCGGATGAACGCCTTGTCGATCTTGACCTTGTCGAGCGGAAAGCGCCTGAGATGGGCGAGCGAGCTGTAACCCGTGCCGAAATCGTCGAGCGCGATGGTCGCGCCCAGGCGCCGCAGCCGGCGCAGCGTATCGGACGCGCTGGCGATATTGTTGATCAGCGATCCCTCCGTGATCTCGAGCTCGAGCGACGAAGCTGCGACGCCGAACCGCTCGCAGGTCTCGCGCAATTCGGCCGCGAACGAATGATCGGCCAATTCGGAGGGAGGCAGATTGATCGCGATCCGGATGGACGACTTGCCGGCAGCGGCCAGCTGCTGCAACGCGCGGCAGGCGTCGGTCAGCACGTAGCGCGTCAGCCGCGCGTTATTTCCGCTGCGTTCGATCAGCGGCAGGAATTCGCCGGGGCCGATCACGCCATATTCGGAATGACGCCAACGAATGAGTGCTTCCAGGCCGATGACTTCCTCGGTCATCATGTCGACCTGGCTCTGATACCAGACTTCGAATTGCTGCTCGGCAAAGCCTGCGGGAATCGCGAGCTCCAGATCCCGACGGCGACGGTAGTGACGCTGCAGCGCTTCGTCCAGCACCGCCACGGTGCCGGGCGCCTTGCTCTTGGCGTGGTAGAGCGCAATGTCGGCGAGCGCCGGCAAATGCGCCAGCTCGGGGTCGCCGGCACGGCGCACGGCAAGGCCGATGCTGGCGCGCGGCACGACCTGCTTGTCATGCAGCAGGATCGGCGCGGAGATCGCCTCCAGCAATTGTCGCGCGAAGGCTTCTGCGGCCGCTTCATTGCCGACCTCAGGGCGAATGACCACGAACTCGTCGCCGCCGAGCCGCGCGACCCAATCTTCCGGCTCGACCGTGCCGCGAAGCCGCTCCGAGATCTGGACCAGAAACTTGTCGCCGGCATCGTGACCGAAGGTGTCGTTGATGCCCTTGAAATCGTCGAGATCGATGAAGCAGAACGCGATCAGCGCGTCCGGCGAACCGGCATCGCCGCTCAAGGTCACCAGACGCTCGGACAGCGAGCGGCGGTTGGGCAGCCCCGTGAGCGGATCGTGCGATGCCATGTGACCGAGCCGGTCAAGCGCGCCTGATGTCGTGTGCTGCATCGCGTTGAAGGCGCTCGCGAGCTGGCCGAATTCGTTGGACGATTTGACATCCGCCGGATAGGCGCGGCCATCCTGCTTGCTGCGCTGGATCGCGGACATCATCGCCGCCAGCGGCTTGCCGATGAAGATGTTGGCGGAGATCCGCATTGCGATCATGGTCGCAAGCGTCCCGAGCAGGCCGACGATGAGTAGCAGCCCCAGCCTGCTGCCGGCGTCCGCATAGAGCGTCGCATAGGAATAGGCGATCACGATGCGGCCGGCCTGAACGGCGATGTTGCCGTTGCGGTAGCCGATCGGACGCGAGATCTCGGTGAGAGCCTGGACCGTGGGCCGCGCCACCACCCGGGCGATCACGACGCCGGTGTCGTCGTAGACGGCCGCGGCCGCGATGGTCTCGTCGTGCATGATCTCGTTGAGCACACCCGTGACCTGGTCGTAGCGCATCTTCCAGAGCGGCTCGGCGATCAGTTCAGCGCGGCTCTCGGCAACGCGGGCAATGCGGGCATCGAGCTGCCTGATCTGCGACCAGAAGCTCGACACCTCGACGCCGGCAGACGCAAGCAATTGCACCAGCAACAGCACGGGCACGGTGGCCCAAATCATCGCGCGGACGACCGAGCGCGATGGCGCAGGATTCGCTGGACCGTTCATCCCGTCAGCGTCCGGCATCATTCACCAGCGCTGCTTGGGGGTGACAGCGAGGAAATCAGCATATCAACGGAGAAGTCGTATTGGCCGCAACGTCCCTGCTTTGCCCTGAATCGCGCAAAGTCGATCCGGTCGTAAGCCCGGGATTTGATCAGCGTGGCGACGGAGGCGAGATTGTCGCGCGTGATCGCCGACGTCTTGACCTCGATATGCGGCGAGCTGGCTGCGAAGTCGCAGCCGTCGGCATAGTCGCGCAACAGCACGACCGACCAGCCGCCGAGCAGGAAATGGCCGCCGTCGCTCAGCAGCAAACGACCGGCCTTGATTTCACGCAGCGCGTCCTCCGACCAGTTGAGGCCGACAATCTGGATATCCTGTCCCGGTGTGATGCCGGCCGCCGCGACGGCCTTGAGCGCCCCCAGCGCCATCGGATCGTTACCGGCCCAGATCCCGGCGGGGCGGATGCCCTTGCGTTGCGCCCAGCCCAGGTAATTGGCCGCCACCTGCTCCGCTTCCGACTGCGTCCAGTTCGCGAACAGCATCCGGTCCACGACCACGTCGGGCGCCGCCGCGACCGCGAGCTGGAGACCGGCATTGCGGGCAATCGAGGCCGGCGTGATCTCGTCACCGCCGATCCCGAGCAGATGGATCTTGCCGTCAGGGCTTTGCCATTTCTCGTTGCGCGCTGCGCCGATCAGCGCATTCGCCATCCGCGCGCCTGCGGTCGTCAGATCGGTCGTGATGTCGCCGAGCCAGTTCTTGAGCTTGGCTCGCGGCGGCCCGAGCCGCACAGCGTCCTCGCCGATCAACGTGTTCGACAGCAGCAGCGTCTTGATGCCCGCCTTCTCAGCCGCCTCGAGGATCGGTACGGCGGCGGACTCCTCGTTGGAGAGAATGAGGAAGTCCGGCTTGTCGGCACGGGCGACCACGCCGAGGCCAAGCTCCTGCATGGTGCGGTAATTGCGCTCGCTGGTCAGCACCTCGACATGGGCGTCGAGCTTGCGGCCGGCAGCCTGCATGGTCTGCGAGACCATGTCCCAGTAGACCTCGCCGGTCTTGCCGGGGTTCACGAAGACGATGTTGAGCGGCTTTGCATCGGCGGCAACGACACGGCCAGCCGGCACGAGAACGCCAAAGGCCATGCTCGCCGCGAGCAATATCCGTAAGAGGACCGTCATCCGTTTCGCCACCCCATCCTGGTTCCGAAACTGGACCTGCGTCCGCTAACATTTGGCAAAGTCCGGCACGGAGGGACGGCATAGCGCTAACAAAGAGTGTATGGCCGCACGGAATTGCCTTAACTGGAGCACGGATGGCTAGCCGCGCAGCCCACCGTTCCGTGCTATCAGCGCATTTTGAAACCTCCGACTCACCATACCGATGGCCAAGAACACGCTCTCCTTCGTCTGCCAGAACTGCGGCGCGGCCTATAACCGCTGGCAGGGCAAGTGCGAATCCTGCGGCGAGTGGAATACGCTCGCCGAGGAAGACACCAGCGGCAGCGTGCCGGTCTCGATCCGCTCCAAGCGCAAGGGGCGGACGTTCGCGCTGGAGAGCCTTGCCGGCAAGAGCCCGGATGCGCCGCGCATGTCGTCGGGGCTGACCGAACTCGATCGCGTTACCGGCGGCGGCTTCGTCCGCGGCTCGGTGCTGCTGGTCGGCGGCGACCCCGGAATCGGCAAGTCGACGCTGTTGACGCAGGCGACCAGCATGATGGCTCGGGCCGGCCACCGCATCGTCTACATCTCGGGCGAAGAGGCCATCGCCCAGGTGAGGCTGCGCGCCGAGCGGCTCGGGCTGTCGGATGCGCCGGTGCAGCTGGCGGCCGAGACCTCGGTCGAGGATATCGTCTCGACGCTGTCGGAAGGCACGGTGCCACGGCTGATCGTGATCGATTCGATCCAGACCATGTGGACCGACACGGTGGAGTCGGCCCCCGGCACGGTGACGCAGGTGCGCGCTTCGGCACAGGCGCTCATTCGTTTCGCCAAGAAGACCGGCGCGGCCATCATCCTGGTCGGCCATGTCACCAAGGACGGCCAGATCGCCGGACCCCGCGTCGTCGAACACATGGTCGATGCCGTGATGTCGTTCGAGGGCGAAGGCTCGCAGCAATTCCGCATCCTTCGCGCGGTCAAGAACCGCTTCGGCCCGACCGACGAGATCGGCGTGTTCGAGATGACCGGGCTCGGCCTGCGCGAGGTCACCAACCCCTCCGAGCTGTTCCTGTCCGAGCGCGATCTCGGCACGCCCGGCACTGCTGTGTTCGCAGGGATCGAGGGCACGCGGCCCGTTCTGGTCGAGTTGCAGGCGCTGGTGGCGCCGACCTCGCTCGGCACCCCGCGACGGGCCGTGGTCGGCTGGGATCAGAGCCGGCTCTCGATGGTGCTGGCGGTGCTGGAGGCCCATTGCGGGGTCAAGCTGTCCGGCCACGACGTCTATCTGAACGTCGCGGGCGGCCTGCGCATCCACGAGCCGGCCGCCGACATGGCCGCCGCGGCGGCACTGGTGTCATCCCTGGTTAACGCGCAGTTACCCACCGATGCGGTCTATTTTGGCGAGATTTCGCTCTCCGGCGTGATCCGCCCGGTGGCGCAGACCCCGGCGCGGCTCAAGGAAGCGGCAAAACTCGGCTTCAAGCGCGCCGTACTGCCCGAATCGGCCCGGGGTGGTGAGGCGAGTGGCGATGCCGGATTGTCCCTGAACGCGATCAACAGCCTCACGGCCCTGGTCGCTGAAATCGCCGCCCGTGGCTCGCGCCGGGGCGAGTCGAGCGCTCCAGCGGAGAAAAATGCCACACCGGCAAGATTCCGCCGTGGAGAGGGTTAGCTGGAGGTGACGTCAAGCGCCCCCGCCGCTATACAGCCGTCACAAAAGCAGCATGGGATTGCGTGGTTGCGGCCTTGCCGGAAGCGTCGTCAGGCCTTCTTTTAGGCTGGCGGCCAAACACCGATTCGCTGAGCACCTTTTGAGAGTACGAGCGGACCAGACCAGCCGATGCCAGTAACACTCCTCGACCTGATCCTGCTCGGTGTGATGCTGATCTCGGGCCTGCTTGCCATGGTTCGCGGCTTCATGCGCGAAATCCTCTCGATCGCGGCCTGGGGTACCGCGGCGATCGTGACGCTGTACTCCTTCTCCAAGCTGCTGCCGACCGCCAAGACCTATTTCAACAACGACACGGTCGCGAGCGTGGTCGTGGTCGCCGGCGTGTTCGTGGGCACCCTGATCGTCGTCTCCGTGATCACGGTCCGAATCTCCGACATGATCCTGGATTCGCGCATCGGCGCGCTGGACCGCACCCTCGGGTTCCTGTTTGGCCTCGCTCGCGGGCTTTTGATCGTCGTGGTCGCCTTCCTGTTCTTCACCTGGCTGGTGCCGGACAAGCAGCGCCCGGACTGGGTCACCGGGGCCAAATCCCGCGTGGTGCTCCAGGGAACCGGGGATTGGCTGATGTCCCTCTTGCCTGACGACCCCGAGAACACCATCTTGAAGAGATTCAAGAAAAACAAACCAGACGATGATCAAGCTGATACCGAGCAGCAGCCTTCGGGCAGTGGCGACGGGTACAGCAAGCCTGCTCGTGACAGCCTGAAGAAGCTGATCGAGAAACCTGCGGCGCGTTGATTGAGCCCTAGAGAGAGGCGCGGACGAGATGCGACACCCTGACCAGGACGCCCATACTGATCTCGATCCCGGCTCCGCCGCGCTAGAGCTTCAGGACGACCTGGAGGGAGATACGGTCCGCGAGGAGTGCGGTGTATTCGGCATCTACGGACACCCTGATGCCGCCGCCATCACGGCGCTCGGCCTTCACGCCCTCCAGCATCGCGGCCAGGAAGCCGCCGGCATCGTCTCCTACGACGGCAGCCGCTTCCACAGTGAACGCCGCCTCGGCCTCGTCGGCGATACCTTCTCCCGCCGTGAGGTGATCGACCGCCTGCCCGGCACCATGGCCGTCGGCCACGTCCGCTACGCCACGACCGGCGCCACCATCCTGCGCAATGTGCAGCCGCTGTTCGCCGAGCTCAACGCGGGCGGCCTCGCGGTCGCTCACAACGGCAACCTTTCCAACGGCCTGACGCTGCGTCGCGAGCTCGTCAAGAGCGGCGCGATGATGCAGTCGACGTCCGACACCGAGGTGATCCTGCACCTGGTGGCGCGCTCCAGACGCAGCCGCTTCATCGAGCGCTACATCGACGCGCTGCGCGAGATCGAAGGCGCCTATGCCCTGGTTTCGCTCACCAACAAGAAGCTGGTCGGCTCGCGCGATCCGCGCGGCATCCGCCCGCTGGTGCTCGGCGAGCTCGACGGTTGCCCGATCCTGACGTCGGAGACCTGTGCGCTCGACATCATCGGCGCGCGCTTCGTGCGCGACATCGAACCCGGCGAAGTCATCGTGTTCGACGAGAACGGCCAGGACATCCACAAGCCGTTCCCGCCGATGGCGCCGCGCCCCTGCATCTTCGAGTACATCTATTTCGCGCGTCCGGATTCCATCGTCCACGGCCGCTCGGTCTACGAGGTGCGCAAGGCATTCGGCGCGCAGCTCGCACGCGAGAGCCATGTGCCCGTCGATGTCGTGGTGCCGGTGCCGGATTCCGGCGTGCCCGCCGCGGTCGGCTACAGCCAGCATTCGGGCGTGCCCTTCGAGCTCGGCATCATCCGCAACCACTATGTCGGCCGCACCTTCATCCAGCCGACCCAGGCGATCCGCGAATCCGGCGTGCGCATGAAGCACTCGGCCAACCGCGCCGCGATCGAAGGCAAGCGCATCATCCTGATCGACGACTCGCTGGTGCGCGGCACCACCTCGAAGAAGATCGTGCGCATGATGCGCGATGCCGGCGCCAAGGAAGTGCATTTCCGCCTCGCCTCGCCGCCGATCCTCTACCCCGATTATTACGGCATCGACCTGCCCGATCGCGGCGGCCTGCTGGCCGCGACGCATTCGCTGGAGGAGATGCGCGAGCTCATCGGCGCCGACTCGCTCGCCTTCCTGTCGATCGACGGTATGTACCGCGCGATGGGCGAGCCCGGCCGCGACCCCGCCAATCCGAAGTTCGCGGACCACTGCTTCACCGGCGCCTATCCGACCCACCTCACCGACCAGACCCAGACCGAGCCGCAGCCGCGGCAGCTCTCGCTGCTGGCCGAGGCGAGCTGAGGGCGCAGCGGCGCCGATGCAGACGATCGTCGCCATCCTTTGCGGGGTGCTTTTGGTCGGCTTCATCGTCTTCGCCTTCGTCCAGGGCATGAAGGTCACGCCCAAAAGCTCGGAAAGCGGCTCGAACGACGATAATAAGCAATTGACCCGCGACCGCTAGAGCGTGAAGGCAATAATTGCGTCAGACCGGGCTTGTCCCGGTGACCCATGTCTGTAAAACCCGTCGCGAAGACGTGGATACACGGATATGACCAAACCCCTCGCCAACCGCATCGCTCTCGTCACCGGCGCCTCGCGCGGCATCGGCTTTGCCACGGCGCTCGCGCTGGCGAAGGCCGGCGCGCATATCGTCGCCACCGCGCGCACGCAAGGAGGGCTCGAGGAGCTGGACGACGAGATCCGCAAAGTGGGCGGCAGCGCCACGCTGGTACCACTCAACCTCACGGATACCGACGGCATCGCGCGGCTCGGCGCAGGCTTGCACGAGCGCTATGGCAAGCTCGACATCCTCGTCGGCAATGCCGGCGTGCTCGGTCCCTCCTCGCCGATCGGCCATATCGAGCTGAAGACGTTCAACGACGTCATAGCCGTCAACGTCTCCGCCAACTTCCAGCTGATCCGCTGCATGGAGCCGCTGCTCAAGCAGTCAGACGCTGGCCGCGCCGTGTTCATCACCTCGGGCGCCGCCAACAAGGCGACCGCCTATGTCAGCCCCTACGCCGCCTCCAAGGCCGCGCTGGAGACGCTGGCCCGCGCCTGGGCGCACGAGACCGCGAACACGAAGATCCGCGTCAACCTGTTCAATCCGGGCCCGGTCCGCACCCGCATGCGCGCCACGCTGATGCCGGGCGAGGACCCGGCGACGCTCGACACGCCCGAGCAGGTCGCCGAACTCATCGTGCCGCTGTGCGCGCCCGACTGGACCGAGACCGGCAAGTTCTACGACTACAAGACGCGCAGCCTGATGAGCTTCCGCGCGCCGGCGTGACCATCGGCTCAATAATGCAGACGCTCGAGCTGCCTCGGACGCGCTGAAATAGCGTCTCAACGCATCTTTGCCCCAGAGTTAACCGACGGATGACGCGACGGCGCAGCGTCGTCCGGCTTTAGGCGCATTGCCGGGGCCCGCGGGACACGGTAGAGCCAACAGCCGGAACAAGGCTCCGCAAGAGAGCTGTCCGCATATTTGACAATGGAGGAAATCCTTTATGACGACGACGTTCGCGCGCCGCTCTGCGGCCCTTCTCGCCTGCGCTGCCTTCGGTTTTGCATCATCCGCCTACGCTCAGGACAAGACCGTCACGATCGGCGTGCTCAACGACATGTCCAGCCTCTACGCGGATATCGGCGGCCCCGGCTCCGTGGCGGCGGTCAAGATGGCAGTCGAGGATTCCGGCCTGCTTGCCAAGGGCTGGAAAATCGAAGTGGTCAGCGGCGACCACCAGAACAAGCCTGATGTCGGCGTCAACATCGCGCGGCAGTGGATCGACACCCAGAAGGTCGACATGATCACCGACACGCCGAACTCCGGCGTGGCCCTGGCGGTCAGCAACGTCGCCAAGGAAAAGAACGTCGTCCTGCTCAACAATGGCGGCGCCAGCGCCGATCTCACCGGCAAGGCCTGCAACGCCAACACCATCTCCTACACCTACGACACCTACATGCTCGCCAACGGCACCGGCAAGGCGCTGACCAAGGCCGGCGGCGATAGCTGGTTCTTCCTGACCGCCGACTACGCCTTCGGCGCCGCGCTCGAGCGCGACACGAGTGCCGTTGTCACCGCGAACGGCGGCAAGGTGCTCGGCGGCGTCAAGCATCCGCTCAACACGTCCGACTTCTCGTCGTTCCTGCTCCAGGCGCAGAACTCGAAGGCGAAGATCATCGGGCTTGCCAATGCCGGCGGCGACACCACCAATTCGATCAAGCAGGCGGCCGAGTTCGGCATCGTCGAAGGCGGCCAGAAGCTCGCCGCGCTGCTGCTCTTCATCAACGACGTCCACTCGCTCGGCCTCAAGACCGCGCACGGCCTGACCTTCACCGAATCCTTCTATTGGGATCTGAACGACAACACCCGCGCCTGGTCCAAGCGCTTCCAGGAGAAGGTGGCCAACCACGCGATGCCCTCGATGACCCAGGCCGGCAACTATGCCGGCGTGATCCATTACCTCAAGGCGCTCGAGGCGCTCGGCGGCAATCCGCATGACGGCGCCAAGGTCGTCGCCAAGATGAAGGAAATCCCGACGGACGATCCGCTGTTCGGCAAGGGCCCGCTGCGCGAGGACGGTCGCCGCATCATCCCGGCCTACCTGTTCGAGGTGAAGAAGCCGGAGGAATCGAAGGGACCGTGGGACTATTACAAGCTGGTTGCGAATATCCCGGCGGAAGATGCGGCAAGGCCGCTCAAGGACAGCGAGTGCCCGCTGGTGAAGAAGTGACCGCGTAGCGGTCGCGCACGCCTCCACGACATCATGCCCGGGCTTGTCCCGGGCATCCACGTTCTTGGAGGCCGTGCCGAACTAGTCTCTAAAATGGCACTCGAAAGGATCGCCCGGACATGGATCAACCACCTTGGTCACCATTGCGTGGTGGAGTTGCTTGTCCGCAACGAAATTCCTGACGAAGTCGACCGTTGCGGGATGGAGAGCCACGACCGCATTTGAATCCCGGGCTGCCTTCACGAAGTTGGCGGCATGCTTTTCGTCCTGGAGCATTCGAACAAAATGCACGACGGAGTGCAGCGGAACTCTGAGCATCTTCGTTGTCGAAGACGACTTTTTCGCAGCCTTGCTAGCCTTCTTAGCCTTTTTCGCCATAATACCCTCCTTAGTTATCGCAACCGCCTGATTTCAACTTCGGGACTCTTGGCCTGGTCCGCGGCCAGCACCGCGAGCCGTTCGGACGGGCTGCCGCCTCCGATCACGCGCCGACCGACAATAAGAGGACTCCGCGTAATCTGATCAGCCGGATCGCTCGCAACTCCCCCGCGAGATGAGGAAAAAAGGTAGGAGCGAAGTGGATCCAACTCGGCGATCCGCGTGGGCGCAATCGCAACTCCCACTGTCACCTGATGCACGTCGGTCCGATCGGCAAGTCCGTTTCCGGTCGCACTCGACAATTGGAATGCATCCGTCACGGGAGTAAATGTCACCCCTGGCACCACAGAGGCCGACACGGTCGTGGTAAAGGTGAGCTTGTCGGCCATCGTAGGAGGACTGCCGCCAACTCCCGGCTTGGCATCGTCACCTGCCAGGTTGGCAAACAGCGTCAGATTGATAAAGTCCTCGATCACAGCATCGATGCCAATTCGCCCAGCGATCGGATAGATGTAGTTGGGCCCGACGACTTTTCCTTCACAATACCCTTCGGGTACCTTTGTCAGCAGGCCGCTGAAAGTATCCGTCGCGGTGAATGTGCGCTGATTGACCCGCGCCCTGTTGGCTGAACCGTGCAGACCGAGCGTGTATTGCGAGTTGGTAAGAGGCTTGAGAAAGTTGACGTCGGTGGACAAATTATTGTCCTCCGTCATGGTGAGATCGAAACTGTAGGCAAGCCCAGCGTCGTAAAACAGCTTTGCAGCGGAGCGCACACGAACAAGCGCAGCTCCCTTGAATAGGTTGTAGTGGAAATTCCTTATGGACGCCGGCTCTTGCTCGTACTGCAGAGCAAGATCTTCAGCCATTGGAAGTTGCGGACCGATCCGGTGGAGCCACTTGATGACAAACCGGCGAAGCGTATCGCGGCTCTCGCATCGGATTTGGCGAACGATATGATAGGTCGATACGCCCGTCACGTTCTCCGGCAGTGGATGGATCGCGCAACCTGTAGACAGGAGAGACAGGATTGCGACGGCAGCGAAAAAGCTCCGTTTTATCACAATAGCCTCCGCTCAGCCGCGCACATCAGCGCGGCTGCGTAATCACGATATGAAAATTTAAGGTTGCGCTCGCCGACGCCGGCAGTCCAGCGGGTCTCGCCAAGATTCTCGAACTGTTGCTCAAAGAGCACTTACGCGAAGATGGCCGACGCGAAAAATCGCGCCTCAGTCGTTCAGGCAGCCGACCCGTCCGCTCACGACGGCCGCTTGCGCTTGTGCGCGAACGGGTTGGCCTTCTCGCGCAAGGTGATGCGCACCGGCGTGCCCGGCAGCTCGAAGGTCTCGCGCATCGAGTTGACGAGGTAGCGCAAGTAGGACTGCGGCACGGCATCGGCGCGCGAGCAGAACAGCACGAAGCTCGGCGGACGCGCCTTGGTCTGCGTGATGTAATTCAGCTTCAGCCGGCGGCCGGATACCGCGGGCGGCGGATTGGCCTGGACCGCCTGCTCGAACCAGCGATTGAGCGCGGATGTCGGCACGCGCCTGTTCCAGATCGCGTAGGCATCCTGGATCGCCTGCATGAGGCGATCGATGCCTTCGCCCATCAGGCCGGAGACGGCGACGATCGGCACGCCCTTGAGCTGCGGCAGCCAATGGTCGGCATCGCGACGCAGAGTGGAAATCGCGCCGCCGCCCTTGGTCTCCATCAGGTCCCATTTGTTGACGGCGAGCACGACCGCGCGGCCCTCGCGCTCGATCAGGTCGGCGATACGCAGATCCTGCTCCTCGAAGCGGTTCTGCGTGTCCATCATCAGCACGACCACTTCGGCAAAGCGCACCGCGCGCAGCGCATCCGCAACCGAGAGCTTCTCCAGCTTCTCCTCGATACGCGAGCGGCGGCGAAGACCGGCGGTATCGAACACGCGGAAATCGCGGCCCTTCCAGTTGATCTCGACCGCGATGGAATCGCGCGTGGTGCCGGCCTCAGGGCTCGTCAGCAGCCGTTCCTCGCCGAGCAAATGGTTGATCAGCGTCGACTTGCCGGCGTTGGGCCGGCCGACGATGGCGACCCGGATCGGACGCGTCGCGGCCTCTTCCTCGGAGAGCGGCTCGTCGTCCTCTGCATCATCCTCCTCGACAGGCGGCGGCATCAGCTTGGCGAGCGCGTCGTAAAGCTCGCCCATGCCCTCACCATGCTCGGCCGAGATCTGGATGGGATCGCCGAGACCAAGCGCAAAGGACTCCATCGCGCCGGCGTCGCCGTGCTTGCCTTCGCTCTTGTTGGCGACCAGCAGCACCGGCTTGTTGGCCTTGCGCGCGAAATCGGCGAAGGCGCGATCGGTCGGCGTGAGACCGATGCGGGCATCAATGACGAAGAACAGCGCATCGGCCTGCGCGATCGCGGCCTCGGTCTGTTCCTGCATGCGTGCGGTCAGCGAGCCCTTGGCGCCCTCGTCGAGACCGGCGGTATCGATGATGGTGAACTCGAGGTCGCCCAGTCTAACTTCGCCCTCGCGGCGGTCGCGGGTGACGCCAGGCAGGTCATCGACGAGCGCGAGCTTCTGTCCGACCAGGCGGTTGAACAGCGTCGACTTGCCGACATTGGGTCGGCCGATGATGGCGATCGAAAAGGACATCGGTCATTCGTGCGCTGCCGGGGCCGCGCCTGTCAATGCAATGAGAAAACTAGCGCGAGAAGCTGCCGCTCGGCAGCGGCGCGGGGAAAGCGCCCTGGGGCTGCTGCGCCGGCTGTGGCTGGGTGGTCTGGGCCGACTGCGCCGGCTGCTGTGCGGGTTGCTGGTCCGGCGGCGGCGCGGTGGTGCGCTTGCGGACGATCTTGTGCTTCGGCGGCGGGGCGGCCGGCGCCGGTGCCGCCTCGGGCTGGGCCTCGCCGTCGACCTCACCGGCCGGCGCTTCAGCCGGTGCGGCAGCGGTGGGCGTCGTCTGCCTGGTCTTCTTCCCCTTGGCGGACTTGGTCGGCTTCGCGGGTTCGGCCGGCGGTGGCTCGGCAGGAAGCGCAGCGACGGCGGGCGCGTTCGGGTCCTGCTGCTGCGCGCCCTTGTACATCTCTTTGGGAACACCCTGCTCCAGACCCGGCACGCCCTCGGGGAAAACAGGCTTGCGCTCGCCGGGCAGCTTCTTCTTGGTGTCGAGGAAGTCGAGCAGATCACTCGGATCGAAGCTGGAGCAACCGCTCAGAACGCCCGTGAAGGCGATCAGGACGGCAGCTGCGATCAAACGTGGCGTGCGGCGCATCTTGGATCTCGTTTAGTCAGAGGGCCGTCGTCAGCTCTTGGCGACGGGCGGCAGCAGGGCCTGAAGCGCCTCGGCGCGCGAGCGCAGGCCGGGCGGCGTCTCGCCGTCCTCGGCAATCGCGTCGAGCCATTTGCGGGCCGCGGTCATGTCGTTGTTGCGCCAAGCCGACAGCGCCAGCAATTCGCGGGCGGTGTGGCGGAAGGTCGATTTGGGATCGGCGGAGGATTCCAGCCGCTGCTGCATGTCGGCATAGGAGGCGCTGTCCACCAGCAGGCCGGCCGCGCGAACCTTCGCCAGGTCCTGCCACTCGCTGCCGATGCTGCGGTCGGCAGCGATGTCGTCATACATCTTGGCCGCAGCCTTGGGATCGCGAGCCGCGCTTTCGGCCGCGGCGCGAAGTCGTGCCAGCGTGCGATAGCCGGACGGCGCCTTGGCGGCGAGATCGGCGAAGGCGGTCTCGGCCTCCGCATGCTTGCCCTGCTCCGACAGCTCGACGGCCTTGTCGAAGACCGCGCCGGCCTCGGCGGCCTTCTTGGCCTCCAGGTACTGGTAGCCGCGCCAGCCGCCGACGGCCGCCACGATCAGCACCATCAGGGCGATGAAGTAGAGCGAATATTTGTCCCACAGCTTTTTGAGCTGCTCGCGACGTACTTCCTCGTCGACTTCGTCAAATAATTCAGACACTTAAGCTAATCCCATGCCCGGCCGGGAGCGCGCGCCAGATCGCGCGCGTCCAAACCCCGTCCCCACGTCGCGGCGGCGATACCCTATCGATATGGCGGTGGCAAGGCAAAGCAAGCCCGATCAAGGCGTTAACTGAGGACCTTGGCATCCCGGCCCCCCGGTCCCCGGTCAGACCAGCAGCTCCCGCAATTGCCGCTTCACCACCTTGCCATTGGCGTTGCGCGGCAGGGGCTCGGCGGTCACGGTCATCGTCTCCGGCACCTTGTAATCGGAGAGCCGGTCGACGCACCAGGCGCGCAGGTCGTCGCTGCCGATCTGCGTGCGCGTGACCACGACGGCATGAACGCGCTCGCCGAGCACGGGGCATGGCTTTGCAATGATCGCGCTCTCGACCACGGCGGGATGGCCGGCCAGCACGGATTCGACCTCGGCCGAATAGATCTTCAGGCCGCCGCGGTTGATCATGTCCTTCTGTCGGTCGAACACGCGGACGAACCCCTCGGCGTCGACCGAGCCGAGATCGCCCGAATGCCAGAAGCCGGCGGTAAAACTCTCCGCCGTGGCCTTCGGGTTGTTCCAGTAGCCCTTGATGACCGAGGCGCTTTGGATCCAGAGCTCGCCGATCTCCCCACGCGGCAGCTCGCGCCCATCGGTCCCCATCGCGATGATCCGCGCCCCCGGGCACGCCAGCCCAACGCTGTCGATGTGGGTCGCCGTCATTTCGCCCGGCATGATCGTGGATGGCGACGTCGTCTCGGTCGCGCCGTAGCAATTCATCAGCTTCAGGCCGGGAATTGTCGCCTTGAGCTTCTCGATGGTCGCAACCGGCATCGGTGCGCCGCCGAAGCCGCCGATACGCCAGCTCGAGAGATCGTAGCTGTCGAAATCCGGCTGCAGCAGACAGAGATTGTACATCGCCGGCACCATCACCGTGTAGGTGACGCGCTCGCGCGCGGCGAGCTTGAGATAATCGGCCGCCTTGAACTCCGGCATGATGATCAGCGCGCCGCCGCAGCCGATCATGGTCGTGATGTTGGCGACGACGCCGGTGACGTGCCCGAGCGGGACCGCTGCGATCGAGCGATCGGCCGCGGTCAATTGCAGGCAGGACACGAACACCATCGAGGAATGCACGATGTTGCAATGGGCCAGCATCGCGCCCTTCGGCTTGCCTGTCGTGCCCGACGTGTAGAGGATCATCGCAGTGTCCTCTTCCCTGACCTCGACCGGCGCCGCCGCCGGCGTGTTGCCGGCGAGCGCGGCGAAACGCGACAGCGCCGGATCGTTGTCGATGGCGATGCGATGAAGCAGGTCGGGCACATCCTGCGCATCGGGCAGCCGCTCGATGAGCGTTGCCTCGTGGATCAGGATCCTGGCGCCGCAATCGGCCAGCACATAGGCGATCTCCGGCTTCTGCTGGCGCGTGCTGAGCAGCACCGTAACCAAGCCCTCATGCGCAGCGGCAAACAGCAGCAGCGGAAATTCGATGCGATTGCCGAGCAGGATCGCGACGCGGTCGCCGCGCTGCAGGCCGAGCTTGCGAAAGCCCGAAGCAATCCGCGCGGCCTGCTCCGCCGCCTGCCGCCAGCTGAGCCTGATATCGCCGCAAACGAGTGCTTCGCCGTCGCCGTTGCGCGCGGCAGCCTGCGCGATCATCGCCCAGAGACTTTCCGGTCGCTCGGTGAAAGCCGGCACCACCCGATCGCCAAAGCGGGCCTCGAACCGCATCGGCGGAATCTGAGATTGCGACCAGTCCATCGGTGGGCCCTCGTCTCGTTGCTTTTGTCACCTTCCGGGCATGGGCACGGAGGTGATGTCTTGCGCCGATCGGCTAGCCCATGACGGGCACGCCGATCACGACCGGATGGAACGCAAAGGCCAGCGCCAGATAGGCGACGATGCCGACCGCGATCGCAATCACATCGTTGGTGACGCCGCCCACTGGAATCGGCGGGGCACCGGCATCCTTGCGATGCTTCAGCGAAATGCGGTCATACACGCCCCAGCCCAGGAACGAGCCGAACAGGATGATGGAGCCGAGATCGCCGTTGGCAAGCAGATGCGCAAACGCCCACAGCTTGACGCCCGCGAGCATCGGATGCTTCAGCGTCGCATAGATGCGGCCGCGCAGGTAGGAGGCGACCACCAGGATCACGGCGGGCAGCATCAGCGCGACCGTGATGTGCTTCATCGCTTTCGGCGGATACCAGACATCGATCCAACCTGAGCTGCGATAATGGCCAAAGCCCCAGACGATCAGCGCCAGGCCCGCAAGCGAGACGACCGAGTAGAGGATCTTGTAGGTCCCCTCGCCGAGCCGCGCGATCGCCTGCGCGCGCGCCTCACGTTTCGTCGTGAAAACATGGGCGGCGAAAAACAGCACCAGCCCCAGGATCATGACCAGCAGACCCACGACATCCTCCCCTTGGCTCAGCGCCCCCGCCCCTCAGGTATCATCGATTGGCCGCCGGTCGCAACTGACGCGCTACTTGCCCAGGTCCCGGTTATCGACATAACGGATTGCGATGGGACGCCCGGCCAGAGCACCACCGAGTCCATCAGTGAATTTCAGCGGCAGGCAGGCGTTCAGCGACGACTTGATCGCGTCGAGGTAGGCGGTCCGTGTATCGGCCGGAATGCCCGCGGTCGCATATGTCAGGCGCGGCGGGCCGATCAGGCCGCCGTTCCTGTTGAAACTGAAACGCACCGACATTTGCGTGCCGCCACGCGCGTTCTCCGATGGCGGCGACCAGCAGCTGCGCAGTTCGGCGAAGAGGTCACCGATCGTATCGAGATCGTGATCAGGCTTCTGGTATTTTGCGCGGTCGGCCTCCGGCGGGACGCTCTGGATCGTGAGCTGGAGATTCTGGCCGTAGGGATAGTCGATCTCGGGGATGCAGGGGCCGGGCTCGAGCGGGCTGCAATAATACGGCGTGCAGGGGCGTCCGTCGAGGACGCTGCAGGGCTCGTGCGCGAACGGGATCGGGTTGATCTGGCGCGGTCGCGCGTCGACGGCGGCGGACGGTAACACCAGCAAGAAAAAAACGAGAATGCCGCGCCACATGGATGAGCTCACAATGCCACGTGCGTGAAAAGTGGCATCGCCATCGACAACGTCAAGCCTGCCACCGTTCACATGCTTGCGTGGAGGCACAGTGTCGTCGCCCGGCTCGACCGGGCGACCCAGTACTCCGAGACAGCAGCGATAGAACCGAAGAGCCGCGGCGTACTGGATGCCCCGGTCAAGCCGGGGCATGACAGTGGAGAGTGTGGCTGCAGCGCCGAGAGCGTGATTGCCGCGAACGCGACCACCTACGCCTTCTTCTTGACGTCCTTGACGTTGGTGAACTCGATGCCCTCGGCGCGCTCCTTGGTGTAGCCGAGGTAGAACTCGTTGCGGGCGAGATAGACAGGATCGCCGTCGACGTCGTCGGCAATGCTGGACGTGTTGGCGGCGATGAAGGTGTCGAGCTTCTTGCGGTCCTCCGAGGAAACCCAGCGTGCGAGCTGGAACTCGCTGACCTCGAATTCGACCGGCAGCGAATATTCGGCTTCCAGTCTGGCCTTGAGCACGTCGAGCTGCAGCGCGCCGACCACGCCGACGAGCGCGGGCGCACCGTCGCGCGGACGGAACACCTGCACCACCCCCTCTTCCGACATCTGCTGCAGCGCTTCCTTCAGCTTCTTCGCCTTCATCGCGTCGGTGAGACGAACACGGCGGACGATTTCCGGCGCGAAGCTCGGCACCCCGACGAAGTTGAAATCCTCGCCTTCGGTCAGCGTGTCGCCGATCCGCAGCGTGCCGTGGTTGGGGATGCCGACGACATCGCCGGCAAAGGCTTCGTCCGCCACCGAGCGATCCTGCGCGAAGAAGAATTGCGGGCTCGACAGCGGCATGCTCTTGCCGGTGCGCACCAGCTTGGCCTTCATGCCGCGGCTGAGCTTACCGGAGCAGAGCCGCGCGAACGCGATGCGGTCGCGATGGTTCGGATCCATGTTGGCCTGGATCTTGAACACGAAGGCGCTCATGCGCGGATCGGTGGCCTCGACCTTGCGCTGATCACTGTCCTGCGCGCGCGGCTCGGGGGCGAACTTGCCGAGACCTTCCAAGAGGTCGCCGACGCCGAAATTGCGCAGCGCGCTGCCGAAATAGACCGGCGTCAAATGTCCCTCGCGGAACGCTTCGAGCTCGAAGGGTTTTGAGGCCTCGGTGACGAGCTCGAGCTCGTCCTTCACCGCCGAGACGTCGAGATTGGCGTTGAGCTTGGCGAGCTCCTCGATCTCGATCTGCTGCGCAGCTCCCGTCTTGGCCCCGCCGCCTTCGAGCAGGCGCACGCCGCCATTGACGACATCATAGGTGCCGAGGAAATCGCGGCCCCGGCCGACCGGCCAGGTCATCGGCGTGGTGTCAAGCGCCAGCGTCTTCTCGATCTCGTCGAGCAGCTCGAAGACGTCGCGGCTCTCGCGATCCATCTTGTTGATGAAGGTGATGATCGGGATGTCGCGGAGCCGACAGACCTCGAACAGCTTGCGGGTCCGCGCCTCAATACCCTTGGCGGCGTCGATCACCATGACGGCGGAATCGACCGCGGTCAGCGTGCGATAAGTGTCTTCCGAAAAGTCTTCGTGGCCCGGCGTGTCCAGGAGGTTGAACACGAGGCCCTCGAACTCGAAGGTCATCACCGAGGTCACGACGGAAATGCCGCGCTCCCGTTCGATCTTCATCCAGTCCGAGCGGGTATTGCGGCGCTCGCCCTTGGCCTTGACCTGCCCGGCCAGGTTGATGGCGCCGCCGAACAGCAGCAGCTTTTCGGTCAGCGTGGTCTTGCCGGCGTCCGGATGCGAAATGATCGCAAAGGTGCGCCGCCGCGCCACTTCGGCGGCAAGCGGGGAACGGGCCGGCGATTCGGCTGTGGTGGTGGCGATGTCGGACATGGCGGGAGCGTTTGGCAGGGAAAACGGGCCTGATCAAGCTTCATTTGGTGATTGCGGAGCCCTTCGGCCAGCCCCATATCGGCCTTCCGGGGAGGACGACCTTCCTGCTCATCCGTCTATCAGCCCGCGGGGACGACCCTGCCGTGAATGGAGGGTCGTCATGGCCTGGAGCGTCCTGTTCGTCGCCGGTCTTCTCGAGATCACCTGGGCGATCGGCCTGAAATATACCGAGGGCTTTACCAGACCTGTTCCCTCCGTGATCACGCTCGCGGCCATGGCCGGTAGTGTCATCCTGCTGGGACTTGCCCTGAAGTCCCTGCCCGTCGGAACCGCCTATGCGGTCTGGACCGGCATCGGTGCGGTCGGGACCGCGACGCTCGGCATCTTCCTGTTCAATGAGCCGGCCACGGCGCTTCGCCTCGCCAGCATTGGGCTGATCGTGGCCGGCATCGTCGGGCTGAAGCTCGTTACTTGAGGAAGATCTGGACCGCCCACCAGCTCAGTGCTGCGACGATGGCCGAGGCCGGGATCGTGATCACCCAGGCATAGACGATCGAGCTCGCCACGTTCCAGCGCACCGCCGAGACGCGGCGGGCCGCGCCGACGCCGACAATGGCGCCGGTGATGGTGTGGGTGGTCGAGACGGGAACGCCGAGGAAGGTCGCCATGAACAGGGTCGCTGCACCGCCGGTCTCGGCGCAGAACCCCTGCATCGGCGTCAGCTTGGTGATGCGCAGGCCCATGGTGCGGACGATGCGCCAGCCGCCCATCAGCGTGCCCAGCGCCATGGCAGCCTGGCAGGACAGCACCACCCAGAACGGCACCGAGAACTCGCTGCCGAGATGGCCCTGCGAATAGAGCAGCACCGCGATGATGCCCATGGTCTTCTGTGCGTCGTTGCCGCCATGGCCGAGCGAATAGAGCGAGGCCGAGGCGAATTGCAGGATGCGGAAGGCGCGGTCGACCGCGAACGGCGTCGAGCGCACTGAAAGCCACGACACGATCGCGACCAGCATCATCGCGAGCAGAAAGCCGACCAGCGGCGACAGCACGATCGCCAGCACCGCCTTGGTCAGTCCGCTCCAGACCGCCGCCGAGATTCCCGCCTTGGCCATGCCGCCGCCGACGAGGCCGCCGATCAGCGCGTGCGATGACGAGGATGGAATGCCCAGCGCCCAGGTCACGAGATTCCAGACGATGGCGCCGACCAGCGCCGCGAAGATCACCTGGGCGTCGACGATCGCGGGATCGATAATGCCCGTGCCGATGGTCTGCGCGACGTGCAGACCGAACACCATGAAGGCGACGAAATTGAAGAACGCGGCCCATATCACCGCGAATTGCGGCCGTAGCACCCGGGTCGAGACGATGGTCGCGATCGAATTGGCGGCGTCGTGGAGGCCGTTCAGGAAGTCGAACAGCAGCGCGACGGCGATCAGTCCGACCAGAACGGGAAGACCCAACGCAGCATCCACGGCGCGGCCCTCCGTTAAAATCCACGCATGATCTGGGCGGAAAACCGCTGCACACTTTTCCGGATCATGCGCTAAACCTGCTCGATGACGATGCTGTTGATCTCGTTCGCGACGTCGTCGAACCTATCGGCCACCTTCTCCAGATGGTCATAGATCTCGACGCCGACGATGAAATCCATCGCGTTGCCGTTGCGATGCTTGAGGAACAGCTCCTTCAGGCCGATGTCGTGGAGATCGTCGACGCGGCCCTCCAGCTTGGTCAGCTCCTCCGTGATCGCGGTCAGCATGGCAACGTTCTTGCCGATCTGCTGCATCAGGGGCAGTGCGCGTCCGACCAGATTGGCGCATTCGATCAGGAGCGCGCCGATCTCGCGCATCGGTGGCTCGAAGCTGCGGACCTCGAACAGCATCACCGCCTTGGCCGTCTGCTGCATCTGGTCGATTGCATCGTCCAGCGAGGTGATGAGGTTCTTGATGTCACCACGATCGAACGGCGTGATGAAGGTGCGCCGCACCGCCGTCAGCACCTCGCGGGTGACATTGTCGGCGTCGTTCTCGAACTGGCTGACGCGCTGGCAGTAGACCGGCGTCTCCTCGCCGCCGTTCAGCACGCCCTGGAGCGCGATCGCGCCCTGGATCACGGTCTGGGCATGGCGGTCGAACAGGTCGAAAAACCGTTCTTCCTTAGGAAGGAAAGCGCGAAACCAACGCATCATGGGACTAGTCTACCGGTTTGACATGGCCCGGCCCCGTCAGGGCCGTCACGAAACCGTCATAGACCATTTTCGCTCCGCGCGCGTGCCATCTCAGGCCTGCGGAGCCGGATCATCCACCGGATTCGCCCGTCAGTTGAACCCCTGATATATCAATAGCTTACAGGGACCGCCGGAAGTAATGCGCGATTTCGCCGATGACGCCACGGCGGAAAGTGAGCACGCAGATCACGAAGATCGAGCCTTGGATGACTGTGACCCACTGGCCGAAGCCCGCCAGATATTGCTGCATGGCGATGATCACGAAGGCGCCGACCACGGGACCAAAGATGGTGCCGAGTCCGCCGACCAGCGTCATCAGCACGACTTCGCCTGACATCGACCAGTGCACGTCGGTGAGCGAGGCATTCTGCGCCACGAACACTTTCAGCGCACCGGCAAAGCCTGCCAGCGTGCCCGACAGCACGAAGGCCAGGAACTTGTACTGGTCGGTGCGGTAGCCGAGCGAGATCGCGCGCGGCTCGTTCTCCCGGATCGATTTCAGGACCTCACCGAAGGGCGAGTTGATGATCCGGTAGATCAGCAGGAAGCCCGCCAGGAAGCCGACCAGCACGACGTAGTAGAGCACCGTCGGCTTGGACAGATCGAACACGCCGAACAAATGCCCCTGCGGAATGCCCTGGATGCCGTCCTCGCCGTGGGTGAAGGGCGCCTGCAGGTAGATGAAGTACAGCAGCTGCGACAGCGCCAGCGTGATCATCGAGAAATAGATGCCCTGGCGGCGGATCGAAATATAGCCGGTGATGAGCGACAGCCCGAACGCCGCGGCAATGCCGACGAGGATGCCGAGCTCGGGCGGCAGTCCCCACACCTTCAGCGCATGCCCGCTGCAATAGCCCGCGGTGCCCATGAACATCGCGTGGCCGAACGACAACAGGCCGCCATAGCCGATCAGGAGATTGAAGGCACAGGCGAGCAGAGCAAAGCACAGCGCCTGCATCACGAAGAACGGATAGACCCCCGTAAAGGGCACCGACGCCAGCAGCAGCGCCATCACCACGAAGAGGATCATCTCGTCGCGCATCGCGCGCGGGGTCACCGGCAGCGTGTCGTCCGTCAAGGCTGTCATATCAGGCTGCCCTTCCCGTCAATCCCGTTGGCTTCACCAAGAGCACCAGCACCATCAGCACGAACACGACGGTGTTGGAGGCTTCGGGGTAGAAATATTTGGTCAGGCCCTCGATCACGCCGAGCGCGAAGCCGGTGATGATCGAGCCCATGATCGACCCCATGCCGCCGATCACCACCACCGCGAACACCACGATGATGAGGTCGGCGCCCATCAGCGGCCGGACCTGGTTGATCGGCGCCGAGAGCACACCGGCGAGCGCGGCAAGACCGACGCCGAGACCGTAAGTGAGCGTGATCATGCGCGGCACGTTGATGCCGAAGGCGCGCACCAGCGTCGGATTTTCAGTGGCGGCGCGCAAATAGGCGCCGAGCCGGGTCTTCTCGATCAGGAACCAGGTCGCCAGACACACCACCAGCGAGAACACGACGACCCAGCCGCGGTAGACGGGCAAGAACATGAAGCCGAGATTCATGCCGCCCTTGAGCTGGTCGGGAATGGCATAAGGCAGGCCGGACGAGCCGAAATAGTTCTGGAACACGCCCTGCACGATCAGCGCGATGCCGAAGGTCAGCAGCAGGCCGTAGAGATGGTCGAGGCCGGCGAGCCATTGCAGCATTGTCCGTTCCAGGATCATGCCGAAGATGCCGACGATGATCGGCGCCAGCAGCAGCGCCCACCAGTAATTGATGCCGCCGAGATTCAGCAGGAAATAGGCGCAGAAGGCGCCCATCATGTAGAGCGCGCCGTGGGCGAAGTTGATGATGTTGAGCATGCCGAAGATCACGGCGAGCCCGAGACTGAGCAGCGCGTAGAACGAGCCGTTGATCAGTCCCACCAATAGCTGTGCGTAGAGAGCCTGCATCGATCCAGCACCCAGTCCCTTCGGCGTTCCCTAGAGAATCGGTTCTGATGGAATCAGAACCGAATCTCCAGATTCTTGTTTTGACGCGTTTTCTTCATGCGAACCGGTATCTACTTCGCTCGAAAACGCTTTGGAGTTGCCCGCCGGCCGGCGCCGGCGGGCTATTGGTCTCACTTCTTGAGCAGCGCGCACTTGCTCTCGGACAGCGGCGTGAAGGCCTGATCGCCCGGCACCGTGCCGACCAGCTTGTAGAAGTCCCACGGTCCCTTGGACTCCGACGGCTTCTTCACCTCGAACAGATAGGCGTTATGGATGGTGCGGCCGTTGGGCTGGATCTCGCCCTTGCCGAACAGATCATCATCCGTCGGCATCGACTTCATCTTCTCGACGACCTTGATGCCGTCATGCGGATTGCCGCCCAAGGCTTCCAGCGCCTTGAGATAGTGGCGCACGCCCGCATAGACACCCGCCTGCACCATGGTCGGCGGTGCATTGTTCTTCATCTTCTCGGCGAAGCGCTTGGAGAACGCCCGGGTCTGGTCGTTCATGTCCCAGTAGAACGTCTCGGTGAAGTTGAGGCCCTGCGCCGTCTCCAGGCCGATCGCCTTGACGTCGGTGAGGAACAACAGCAGCGCCGCGAGCTTCTGGCCGCCCTTGCCGATGCCGAACTCGGAGGCCTGCTTGATCGTGTTGGTGGTGTCGCCGCCGGCATTGGCGAGGCCGATGATCTTGGCCTTGGAGGCCTGGGCCTGGAGCAGGAAGGACGAGAAATCAGGCGTGTTGAGCGGATGCTTGACGCCGCCGATCACCTTGCCGCCGTTGGCGGTGACGACGGCCGTGGTGTCGCGCTCGAGCGCCGCGCCGAAGGCGTAGTCGGCGGTCAGGAAGAACCAGGTGTCGCCACCGGCCTTCACCAGAGCCTGGCCCGTGGTGTGCGCCAGCATGTAGGTGTCGTAAGTCCAGTGCACGGTGTTGGGCGAGCACTGCGCATTGGTGAGGTCCGAGGTCGCCGCACCGGAATTGATGTAGACGCCGTTCTTTTCCTTGACGACGTTGTTGACCGCAAGCGCCACGCCGGAATTCGGCACGTCGACGATGATGTCGACCTTGTCGACGTCGAACCATTGCCGCGCGATGGCGGTGCCGATGTCGGGCTTGTTCTGGTGGTCGCCGGAAATGATGTCGATCTTCCAGCCCTTGCCGGCAAGGCCGGAATCTTCAACCGCCATTTGGGCCGCGAGTGTCGACCCGGGGCCGCCGAGATCCGCATAGAGACCGGACTGGTCGGACAACGCGCCGATCTTGACGGTCTTGTCCTGCGCCGACGCGGCGCCTGCCACGGCGAAGCTGAGCGCGGTGGTCAGCAGCAATGATGCAATCGACCTGGTCTTCATGCAATTTTCCTTTTCGAAGTCTTCTCTTTGGCCGTTCTAGACGCCGAGATAGGCGTGGAGCTTGTCCATATTGGCGGCAAGCTCCGAGTTGGAAAATCCGTCAATGATCTTGCCGTGCTCGACGACGTAATAACGATCTGCAACCGTGGATGCGAAACGGAAGTTCTGCTCGACCAGAAGGATCGTAAAGCCCTCCTTCTTGAGTCGCGCAATGGTGTGACCGATCTGCTGAATGATGACCGGCGCAAGACCTTCGGTCGGCTCGTCCAGCATCAGGAAGCTCGCGCCCGTGCGCAGGATACGCGCGATCGCGAGCATCTGCTGTTCGCCGCCCGACAGCTTGGTGCCCTGGCTGCTCAGCCGTTCCTTCAGGTTCGGAAACAGGTCGAAGATCTGCTCCAGCGGCAATCCGCCTGCGCGCACAACCGGAGGCAGCAAGAGATTCTCGCGCACATCGAGGCTTGAGAAAATTCCGCGTTCCTCGGGACAGAACGCGATGCCCATGCGCGCGATCTTGTCCGAGGTCGCGCGGATGATCTCCTGCTCGTTGAACTTGATCGAACCGGCGCGCTTGCCGATGATGCCCATGATCGATTTGAGCGTGGTCGTCTTGCCAGCACCGTTGCGCCCGAGCAGCGTGACGACCTCGCCCGCGTTCACGTCGAAATTGATCCCGTGCAGGATGTGGGATTCGCCGTACCAAGCCTCGAGGTTGCGGACCTGGAGGATGTTGCCGCCGGTTGCGGCCTTCACCGGTGCCTCGGCCATTGCAGTCTCAGGCATGACCGGCTCCCAGATAGGCTTCCTTGACGCGCTCGTCCTTGGTGAGTTCGGAATAATGGCCCTGCGCGAGCACCTGCCCGCGCGTCAGCACAGTGATGATGTCGGAGAGATTGGCGACGACGCTTAAGTTATGCTCGACCATCAGGATGGTGTATTTCGCCGAGATGCGCTTGATCAGCGCCGCGATCTTGTCGATGTCCTCGTGCCCCATCCCGGCCATCGGCTCGTCCAGCAGCATCATCTCCGGATCGAGTGCGAGCGTGGTTGCGATCTCGAGCGCGCGCTTGCGTCCATAGGCCATCTCGACCGCCGGCGTATTGGCAAATTCGCTGAGGCCGACATCGTTCAGCAGCTCGCGCGCACGGTCGTTGAAGCGGTTGAGCACGGACTTGGAGCGCCAGAAATCAAAGGAGCTGCCATGCTGGCGCTGGAGCGCGACACGAACATTCTCCAGCGCGGTGAGATGCGGAAACACCGCCGAGATCTGGAACGAACGCACCAAGCCCAAACGCGCCACATCGGCGGGCGCCATCGCGGTGATGTCCTGCCCCTTGTACAGGATTTTTCCGGCAGACGGTTTGAGGAACTTGGTCAGAAGATTGAAGCACGTCGTCTTGCCGGCACCGTTCGGGCCGATCAACGCGTGAATGCTCCCACGGCGTACCTTGAGCGCAACGTCGCGGACGGCGAAGAAGCCCGCGAACTCCTTGGTCAAGCCTTCCGTTTCGAGAATGAACTCATCGGCCAAACAGATTTCCCCCTGCCCGCGCGAACCGCGCGTGGCTCTCCTTGTTTACTTCGGCTTTCCGGAGGCCTTGGAGCCCGTCCCGGAACGCCGCCTCCGGGCGCGGAATATGCCGGAGGTGACGGGGGTTAGGCAAGGCGGAAAGCTGAGCAGGTCAGGCCTTTGACCGGGAGTCTTATGCTCCCTTAGTTGCAGGCTTTGCGATGTGGCCTGCCGGCCTCCCGGTCCGCAAGACACCGGTCATCAAGTCGTCGTTAACGGTCTTTGGCGCCCCGCGCCAGCCTTCATCAAAAATTTTCCCGCACGCGAGATCATGAACGCGCTTCATTCGCCGGGAATATTGTCTTGGATTTCGCCAGCTCAGCTCCCTCCGTCGTCAAGTCGATCCGGCAGCGCGATCTGCTCAACACGTGGCTGCGCCTTTATGCGCGCCAGCAGATTGCGCCGCCGATCTGGGAGTATCAGCCCGCGCGGCTCGAGGAGGAGCTGTCCGATCTCATCTACTACACGGTGGACGCTTCGACGCCGCCGCGCCTGACGATTCAGAGCGAGGGCACGCGAATCTCGAGCGCCTATGGCCACACCGGCAAGGGAATCCTGCTGGACGACTATGTCGGACCGCGGCTCGCGCCGTTCGTGATACCGATCTATCAGGAATGCGTGGCGCGCGGGCTCCCGGTCTACAGCGTTGCCGATGTCGACGACATCTACGGCCGCGTCGTCGCCTATGAACGGCTGTTGCTGCCGTTCCTCACCGACGACAGGGTCAGCCACGTCATCGCGTCGGTGAAGACCTTCTGCGAGGACGGCGGCTTCGAGATCAAGGATCTGCTGCGCGGAAATGACGCGCCACCTCGGCCGAAACTGCGCACGGTGATCGATCGTGACCTGTTTCACCGTGCGCCGGGCCGCATCGCGGCCGCCGACATCGTCGAATTCGCCGATCAGAGCGACGGCCCGAGTGTTTCCGCCGAAATCATCGAGCTGAACTGAATCTGGATTCGACGCGTTTTCTTATGCGAACCGGAATCCACTTCGCTTGAAACGCTTTAGCGCTTGCGCGAGACGGCGCCGACTTCCTTGTCGTAGATATCTGGCTTGAAGCCGACCAGGAGCTTGCCGCCGATTTCCAGCACCGGCCGCTTGATCATCGATGGTTGCGCTAGCATCAGCGCCAGCGCCTTCTTTTCCGTCAGGCCTTCCTTGTCGGCCTCGGGCAGCTTCTTGAAGGTGGTGCCCGCGCGATTGAGCAGCGTCTCCCAGCCGAGCTTGTCGCTCCATTGCTTCAGTTTGTCCTTTTCCACGCCGGCGGTCTTGTAGTCGTGGAACTCGTAGGCGACGCCATGGGTGTCGAGCCAGGTCCGCGCCTTCTTCATGGTGTCGCAGTTCTTGATGCCGTAGATGATGTTGGGCAAGACGGTCCTCGCGCATGCGTGATGCCTGGGCTGTTCGCGTTGTACGAAACTCCTGATCGCGCGACAATATCGCGAACGATGTTTCGACCTCTCCCGAACGGACACACTATGCACGTCACCCACGATCCCGCCGCATCCGCCTCGCCGACCATCGACTTCAACACGTTCCTCGCGGTCGATATCCGCGTCGGCACCATCGTCGATGCCAAGCCGTTTCCGGAGGCGCGCAAGCCGGCCTGGCGGCTATGGATTGATTTCGGCCCCGTCATCGGCGTGCGCAAGAGCTCGGCGCAGATCACCGAGAACCACCCGCTCGAGACGCTGGTGGGACAGCAGGTCGCGGCCGTCGTCAATTTCCCGCCGCGCCAGATCGGATCTGTCGTGTCGGAAGTCCTCACGCTCGGCTTTCCCGATGCGGACGGCAAGGTCGTGCTGATGCAGCCGAGCAAGCCGGTGCCGAACGGCGGGCGGCTGTTCTAGCGCTCTCACAGGCTGATCACCCATCGCTGATCCTGTTGCTTCGCGCCATCGTGCTCGGACTTGACCTGAAGCTGGTTCGACAATAAAACTGACTGACTGATCGCTTTTTATATGGGACGTCGCTCTGAAGGCCAGTCTTTGCGGAATTTCTAAAGTGATCGATCTGTCAGTTATTTGCGGACGGGACGGATGCCCAAGATCAGCGACAAGAAGCGTGAAGACAGGCGCCAGCAGATTCTCGAAGCGGCGCTCGCCTGCTTCTCCGAAGACGGGTTTCACCAGACCGGCATGGCCGACATCGTGAAGCGGTCGGGCCTCAGCCATGGCGCGGTCTATCTCTACTTCCAGAGCAAGGACGAGCTGATCGAGGCGCTCGCCGACGACCGGCATCGCCGCGAGGCGGTGCTCAACTCGGTTGCGCAAGGCTCCGGTCATCCCGTCGAGGGACTGCACGCGCTGGTTCGCGTCTACGCGCAATGGCTGACCGATCCTGCGGGCGAAGCGCGGCGCCGCGTCGGCATCCACGGCTGGGCCGAGGCGCTTCGCAACCGCCGCGTCCGCTCCAGCGTCGTCGAAGGCATCGCCATGCCGCGCGCGCTGATCGTGGCGCTGGTCGAACGCGGTCAGCACGACGGCCTGATCAGGCGCGACGTCGGCGCGGACGCGATCGCGCGCGTGCTGATCGCGATCTTTCAGGGCTTCGTGCTGCAAAAAAGCTGGGGCGAGGATCTTGATGTCACGGCCTGCATGGCAGCCGTGACCGGAGTGATCGACGGGTTTCGCACGACCCGGCCCGACATCAAGCGACGGGCCAGGACGTAAATCATGCCCTGGATGCACGAGGTCCTTGCCGGCATCGGCGTCGGTCTCGTCAGCGGACTGACGTCGGGCTTCATGGGAACGAGCCCCGGCGGCGGACTCGTCATCTTCAGCGTGCTGCTGCTCGGCGCGGAGCAACACGTCGCCCAGGGGACTTCGCTGATCACGCAGGTCCCGCCGACCGGACTCGCCGGCGTGCGCCGCTACTGGCAGAGCGGCAACCGCAGCCCGCTGCCATGGATCATCTGGATCGGCATCGGATTTCTCCTGGGCGGCGCGGGCGGCGGCTATGCCGCGGCGGCCGTGTCCGACGCGGTGCTGCAATGGACCTACGTCGGCTATCTCGTCGCGCTGATCGCTCTGCTGATCCTGCGTCGCGACCGCAAGGACAGCGGCGCCGATGACCGCGACCAACTGCCTTGGCTCCCCCTGCTCCTCATCGGCATGCTGGCGGGCTTCTCCTCCGGTTTCATGGGCATCGGCGGCGGCCTCGCGATCACGGTTGGTCTCGCCGCCGGTTTGCGCGTGCCGCAGCATCAGGCGCAGCTCGTCAGCCTGATCTTCTCGGTGATCCCGACCAACATCCCGGCAGCCTGGATCTACTGGAGCAAGGGCCTGATGGTGGGCTGGCCCGCCATCCTCGGCATCATCGCCGGCCTCTGGATCGGCACCGATCTCGGCGCCCGCGCGGCCAACCGTGTCAGCAAAGCGGTGCTGCGCCGGAGCATGATCGCCCTCGTGGCCGTCATGGCGCTCTATATGAGCTACAAGGCGCTGAGCTAGTTCACGGGCGCTTGGGGATGTTGAGCCCACGTTCCACGGCCGGACGCGCCAGTCCGAGTTCGAGCCAGGCAGCGACCGACTTGAACTGGCTGAACGCCACGAGATCGCCGGCGCCGTAGAAGCCGATGAGGTTGCGAACCCAGCCGAGCATGGAGATGTCGGCGATGGTGTAGTCGTCATCCATGAACCATTGCCGGCCGGAGAGATGCGCCTCCATCACCCCAAGCAGCCGTTTGGACTCGCCGACGTAACGCTCCAGCGGGCGCTTGTCCTCGAAATCCTTGCCGGCGAATTTGTGGAAGAAGCCGACCTGGCCGAACATCGGCCCGACGCCGCCCATCTGGAAATGCACCCACTGGATGGTCTGGTAGCGCCGCGCCGCATCCTGCGGCAGCAGCTTGCCGGTCTTCTCCGCGAGATATTGCAGGATCGCGCCGGACTCGAACAGCGGCAACGGTTTGCCGCCGGGACCGTTGGGATCGAGGATCGCCGGAATCTTGCCGTTCGGATTAAGCGAGAGGAATTCCGGCGTCTTCTGGTCGTCCTTGCCGAAATCGACGAGATGAACTTCGTAAGGCAGTCCGACCTCCTCCAGCATGATGGAGACCTTGACGCCGTTCGGGGTCGGCAGCGAATAGAGCTGAAGCAGTTCGGGATGCTTGGCAGGCCAGCGCTTGGTGATCGGAAAGGCGGACAGATCGGACATGGGGACCCCGGCGGCTTGCGTGAGATTCCGTCTAATCTAGGCGAGCCGGGATATGGCGCAAGGCCGGGACGTGTCACGCCGGATGTCTGCCGCGAATTCCGATCATAGTGGCTTTAGCAGATGATTGGTGGCGTACACCACATCGTGCTGGGCGCGCTGCTCGATGAAGAGCTGCCCCGTGACGAGCAGCGCTCCGGCAAAAATGAGCGCGAGCATCGCGGTCGCTAACTGACTGGCATCATGCATCGTAGTACGAGCTTCTTCCAATTCTGTCCGCATGGGGAACGCGAGCCCACCACCGCCGGTTCCGGTAGGGTCCAAAAAAATTGCCTGTTTTTCCCGGGTGGCCGGAGCCGCTCCGCGGGACCGGTTCAGTAGTTGATCTCCATCCGCAAACCGCGCGGATCGATCTCGTCCCCGCCGATACGCTGCGTGCTGTTGCGCGCCGCGACCGCACAGGCGCAGGCATCGACGAGATCGTCGCAGCCGATGCCGGTGCCATGGCGCAGCGTCAGCCATTGCCGCAAACGCGTGAAGCCGCGTTGCGTGAGCAGCGCAATGCGCTGCTCACGGCCTTCCGCCGAGGTCTTCTTCGCAAGCCGGCTCCTCCCTGCAAGATTCCAGAAGATCAATTCCGGATGCGCTTCGCCGATTGTCGCCTGACGCTCCGGCGTCATGATCGCGTCGACGTCCCTGATCTTGTCCCTGATGTTCCAAAGCTGCGCCGAGACGCCCCTGCCCCTGCCTTCCCGCTTCCAGTAATGCCTGTTGGCCGCGGCCATGTCCGGAAATGTCCAGAGGTCGCGGCGGGCGCCGAGAAACACCGCAGGCCCCACCAAGTCGCGCCCACGCAGGTCGCATGCGCGGTAGCCGCCAGGCTTCAATCCGATCGGCATGTCGATCATCGCGCGCGTGTGCGGCATTGCGAGCAGGCGCGTCAGGCCCGTCGAATAGTCGAAGCCGTGATCGCCGCGTTCGTCGATCCACGCAGCTACCCAGCCGAAACGAAATCCATCGAGACCTAGATAGTTGTTCACGCGCATGGTCCCGCCTCGAACCAAGGCTCTCTCATCCCTCATCCCTATGGCGGTCAAACAGCCTCTGCGCCGACAATGCATGGCCGAGCGTACCGCCGGCGCGCAACGGCTCCTGCAATCAATGCAGCAATCTTTTCGCAATCAGCTCCCGACCGCCTGGTAGGCCAGGCGCTTGAACTCGAAGAAGAACGGATTCCAGAAGCCCAGATGACGCTGGGCCATCAGAACACCTGCGGTATTGGCCCCGGGGCAGATCCACCAATGGGTGCCGGCCAGGCCGCCCCATTGGAATTCGCCCGTGGAATTCGGCGGATCGAACTGGGTCGGCGCGAAGGTCACGGCGCCGCCGAGGCCAAAGCCCTTGCCCGGCATCGGCCCGAGATTGGCGAAGCGGATGGTCTGGCCCTCAGGCAACTGATTGATCATCATCTGCCGCAGCGTGTCCGGCTTCAACAGCGCATCCGGACCGGGTAGCAGAGCCCGCACCAGAGCGAGCATGTCAGGCAGGGTCGAGACCAGACCGCCGCCCCCCGACAGCCGCGGGAACGGCCGTCGATAGGCCTGGGGATACGGCAGATTATCGGCGCGCGTCAGGCCCGGCTTCATCGGATCGAGCACGTCGGCGCCGGTGTAATGCGCAACCAGCCTGCCTTGCTGCGCTTCAGGTACAAAGAAGCCGGTGTCGGTCATGCCGAGCGGATCGAAGATGCGCATCTTCAGGAACACATCGAGCGGCTTGCCCGAGACCACCTCGACCACGCGGCCAAGCACGTCGGTCGCCACCGAATATTCCCAGGATGTGCCGGGATGATAGGACAGCGGCAGGTCGGCGAGCTTGTCGATCATGTCGGTCAGCGGCGTCAGCGGATTGAGCACGCCCGCGTCGTTGTATCCTTTGAACAGCACCGTGCCGGGATCAAAGATGCCGTAGCTGAGACCGGACGTATGGGTCAGCAAATGCCGGATCGTGATCGGGCTCTTCGCCGGTTCGACATCGGCGAGACTCGAAGCACCCTGCTTCAGCACCTTGCGATGGCCGAGTTGCGGCAGGAATTTTTCAATGGGGTCATCGAGTCCGATGCGGCCCTCCTCGACCATCAGCATGATCGCGGAGTTGACGAAGATCTTGGTGTTGGAGAACGCGCGGAAAATATGGTCGGGTCGGAGTTGGGTCTTCGCCTCGCGATCGGCAAAGCCGACGCATTGCTGGTCGACCACCTCGCGCCCGCGCAGCACCGCCCAGGACACGCCGGGGATGATCTCCTGATCGACGTAGCGTTGCATCGCCGTCCGCGCGGCGGAAAAATCTGGCGTCCTGGCGTCCATAAATGCGCTCCTCCCTGAATTGGTCTGCGATGGATATAGCAACGAATCGTTCGCGGGGAAGCCCGTTCGCGTGAGGCGCGGACGACGCTGGTCATCTCAGCCTTTTTGTTTCGCCGCATGTTCCTACCCGCCCGAGCAACACAACGAAAACGTCAGCAATCCCTGCGGCAAGATCTCGTTAAGCGCGCGACCTTTAGCCTCACGGTCATGTTCAGCGTATCTTCATGCTCACCAGGAGTGACCGGCAATGACCTCGATCTCTGCAACGACCACCAATTCCTACTCCCCCCTTGACCGCCTCAAGAGCGAGCTCACCAAGGAAGTCTCGGCAGGGACCATCTCGTCGAGCGACCAGTCCGCACTGTCGTCGGCGCTCGACGACATCGATTCGACGATGAAGAGCGGCGCATCCAGCGCAAGCTCCTCATCGCCGCCTTCGGCTGACAAGATGCAGTCCAAGATCGACGACCTGATCCAGAACGAAGTGTCGAACGGCAAGCTGACCAGCGATCAGGCCAGCGAGTTGAAGAACGTATTCGCCAACACTTTCTCCGGCAGCGCCGGCGGCCCGCCGCCGCCGGACGGCAGCAGCGATGCGTCGGGCACGACCAGCACGGACTCGACTTCGTCGTCCGATTCCTCGTCGAGCTCGTCGTCTGCCGCCACCGCGGAGCTGATGAAGGAGCTGATCTCGCTGCTTCAGAACGCGACCAGCCAGTCGACCTCCTACAGCTCCAGCGGCAACTCGGCGTCCTCCAATGCATCCAGCGCGCTGCTGGTCGACTACAAGACTTGAAATCGACGGCCCGGCGCACCCCGCCGGGCCGTCACGCCTGCTTCGTGAACGCCGTCACGTGCAGACGCCGGCGGATGCGCATGCCCTGGCGCTGATAGAGCGCGATGGCCGAATTGTTGTTCGAAAACACGTGCAGGAATGGAATTTCGCCGCGCGCCTCGATTTGGCGCGCGACGGCTGCGAGCAGAGCCTGCGCATAGCCGCGTCCGCGATAATCGGGATGGACACAGACCGCCGTCATCTCGGTGAATTTGCCCGGCTTCATGCGCTCGCCGGTCATCGCGACCAGCTCGCCGCCAGCGCGGATGCCGAGGAACGTGCCGAGCTCGTGCGTCCGCGCGGCGAACGGACCGGGCTTGGTCAACGCCGTCAGCGCCATCATCGCGGGAACATCGGCCGCACCCAGCCTCACGATCTCGGCGTCACGCAACGAGCTGTCCGCGGGCGAGCCGATCATCTGCTCGCCGGTTTCCGATAGCACGACCTTGAAGCCCGAGGGGACGTCGACCGGCTCGGGCGTGAACAACGCCGTGACCTGCGAGGGCGGCAGGAGATCGCCGAGCGCGGCAAAGCTCGCCTCAGACATGTCGACCATGTCAGCGAACGGCGTCATGTCCACGGGATAGCGTCGCGCGCGCGAGCCTCCCTCGGCCAGGTGCTTCTGGCTCGTCGTCAGCGCGCTCCAGATCGGACGATCCAGCAATGCCTCATCGCTGTCGGACACCGGCCTAGTCCTTCTCGAAGCTGACGATCACGGCCGCATTGGCGATGAGGATGGGATCATTGGCCACTTCCGTGGCCGAGGGGATTTCCAGCCCACCTTTGACCGCGGTGACGGTCACGGTGCCGTAAGGAAGCTCCTTGGCAACCGCCTCCTTGTCGACGGCCTCAGGGTTGGGCACGCCGATGGTAACGTCGACGAACATGTCGCTTGCGGTCTTGCCGATCATCCGAAAGAAACCGAGACTCGAATGCCTGATGGCATCCGACACCGCGCGCTTGGCCGCCTTGGTGGCGTCCCGGCCGTGGACGTCGACGCCCATGCCCATCTCGGTAACGCAGCGAACACGTGTCATGTTCATTCCTGTCAGTGCTGGAATTCAGAGCGGCTGACCTTCCGCGATCCGCGGCTCCGGCACAAGCGCCTTTTCGCGCAGGAAATATGCGTCGCGGTCCTCCTCCTGCGCGTTCACGACTGCGCGAATTCGCAGCAAATCCTTGCGAGCGACGAGGCCGACCACGCGATGGCTGCCACGATCGACCACCGGCAGCCGTCCGAGATCGGAGGCGACCATGAGATCGGCGACCCGCCCCAGCACGTCATCCTGATACGCGACGATGCTGGACGTGTCCGACACGACATCATCGAGCGTCGCCGCCTGATGATCGCCCTCGGTGCGCCAGCGCAGCACGTCGGCGCGGGTCACCATGCCGGTCAGCCGCCCATCGCTTGCTACGACGGGATAGGATTTGTGACGGCGCTGCTCCGAGGTGAAGAACGCGACCGCCGCGTCAATGGACATGTCGACCGGCAGAGTGTCGACATCAGTCACCATGACGTCGGCCGCTCGTAGCAGTTCGAACGGATCGACCGCGTATTCGCGCGTGATGTGCTGGCCGCGCCGTGCGATCTTCTCGGTCAGGATCGAGCGCTTGAGCAACAGTACGGTGACGGCATGCGCCGCGCCGGTCGCCGCCAGCAGCGGCAGCAGCATGTCGATGTTGCCGGTGAGCTCGATCGCGAACATCACGCCTGTCAGCGGCGAGCGCATCGTGCCGCCCATCATCGCGGCCATGCCGACCAGCGCCCAGAATGATGTGCCGCCAGGCAAGATCAGTCCTTCCATCCAGCCGGCCGTGCCGCCGAGAATCAGCAATGGCGCCAGCACGCCGCCCGATGTGCCCGAACTCAGCGCGACCACCCAGATTGCAGACTTCACCAGCAGCATGCGGATCGCCTCGTCACGCGCCATGTGGCCAGACAACAGATCCGCAATGACGTCGTAACCGACACCGAGCGCGCGGGGATCAATCAGGCCGCCGAGACCGACAACGAGGCCGCCGAGCATCGGCCACCACATCCAGTGCACCGGCAGATGTTCGAACAGGTCTTCGATCGCGTAGAGCAGCCGCGTCATCAGCCCGGATTGCAGGCCGGCGGCAATGCCGACGCCGATCGCAGCCGCTAGGCCCCACCAGGGCAGGTCCGGCCGTTCCGTGAACGGAAACAACGGCCCGGTCCCGAACAGCAGCGGGCGCCAGGCCGCCGAGATCACCGCTCCCGTCACCACGGGCAGGAAGCTGCGCGGCTTCCATTCGAACAGTAGCAGCTCGACCGCGAGCAGCACCGCGGCAATCGGCGTACCGAAGATCGCTGTCATGCCCGCAGCCGCGCCCGCGACAAGCAGCGTCTTGCGCTCGGCCGCGGTCAGATGGAAGCACTGGGCGAAGATCGATCCGATCGCGCCGCCCGTCATGATGATCGGTCCTTCCGCGCCGAACGGGCCGCCGCTTCCGATCGACACCGCCGAGGACAGCGGCTTCAGGATCGCGACCTTCGGCTGCATCCGGCTGCCACCGATCAGGATCGCCTCGATCGCTTCGGGAATGCCGTGGCCGCGAATCTTCTCCGATCCGAACCGCGCCATCAGCCCGATCACGAGCCCCCCGAGCGCCGGCGCCAGCACCATCCAGATTCCGGGATGGGCATTCGCAAGCGAGACGTTCTCAGTGCTGAAATGACCGAACCACACCAGATTGGTCACCAGCGCGATCAGCTTCAGCAGCACCCAGGCCGCCCCGGCACTGATGCTGCCGACCAGCAGCGCCATCCCGATCAGGACCAGCACGCGGCGGTCGGCGGTAAAATCTCCGGGTTTGCCGCGAGGACGCGGGAGGCCGCCGGTGATGTCGGGGGTCTGGCGCATGGACGTCTCTTGTCGGGAGGATTCTTCGCGCCCGCATTATATCGCAATGCGATATATATCAAGGAATGGCAGCTATGATCCTCGCAGCAAGATGGTAAACCGGGCGCTACTTTTGCCGCGCCCGCAGCTCGTCCACGAGCACCCGGACGTTTTCCGAATAGTCGATCGGAATCGAGACCAGGTGCACGCCGCCCTCCCTAAAGGCCGTCTCCAGCGTCGGACCGAAACTGTCGATGCTTTCGATGCGGTGGCCCTTGGCGCCATAGGCTTTGGCATAGAGCGCAAAGTCGGGATTGCCGAAGGTCATGCCGTAGTCGGCAAAATGGTCGACGGCCTGCTTCCAGCGGATCATGCCGTAGGCATTGTCCTCCAGCACCAGCACGACGAGATTGAGCTTGAGGCGAACCGCGGTCTCCATCTCCTGGCTGTTCATCATGAAGCCGCCGTCGCCGGCCACCGCGAGCACGCGGCGATCAGGATAGAGCATCGCGGCCATCATCGCCGACGGCAGGCCCGCGCCCATCGTCGCCAGCGCATTGTCGAGCAGCAGCGTATTGGCGACACGGGTGCGGTAGTTGCGCGCAAACCAGATCTTGTACATGCCGTTGTCGAGCGCGACGATGCCGTTCTCCGGGATGACCTGACGGATATCGTGCACGATGCGCTGCGGGGTCGGCGGCCAGCGCGTCTCGGTTGCGCGGTCGGCAATGTGGCTGAGGATGTCTTCGCGCAAGGGCAGCAACGCCGCCGCCTGCGGCAGCTTGCCTTCGAGCCGGTCGGCCAGAAGCTCCAGGCTGGGGCCGACGTCTCCGACGACCTCGGCGTCAGGGAAATAGACCAACTCGACGCTGGCCGAAGTGTAGCTGACGTGAATGACCTTCGGCCCCGATGGCCCCATGATGAAGGGCGGCTTCTCGATCGGGTCATGGCCGATCGCGACGATCAGGTCGGCAGCGTCGATGGCATCGTGGACATAGTCGCGTTCGGACAAGGCCGCGGTGCCCATATAGAGATTGGTGCCGCCGGGCACGGTGCCCTTGCCCATCTGCGTGGTGAAGAACGGAATGCCGGTCCGCCGCACGAAGCTCGCGATGCCGTGGGTGGAGCGCGGCCGGCTGGTCGCCGCCCCCATCATCACCAACGGACGCTTCGCGGCCAGGATCATCTCGGCAGCACGGTCGAGCGCGGCGCGATGCGCGACGGGGATCTCGATGGGATGGATCGGGATCACGGGAACGGCCTCGACTTCGTCGCCGGCGATGTCCTCGGGCAGTTCGAGATGCACCGGTCCCGGCCGCTCCTCCATCGCGACGCGGAAGGCATCGCGCACCACGGTCGGGATCGAGGAGGCGCTGACGATCTGCCGCGACAATTTCGTCAGCGGCTTCATGGTCGCGACCACGTCCACGATCTGGAATCGCGCCTGCCGGCTGCTCATGATCGGCTTCTGGCCGGTGATCAGGATCATCGGCATCGCGCCGAGATGCGCATAGGCGGCACCGGTCGACAGATTGAGCGCGCCGGGCCCGAGCGTGGAGAGGCACACGCCGGGCTTGCCGGTCAGCCTGCCATGGGTCGCCGCCATGAAGGCCGCGGCCTGCTCGTGGCGGGTCAGGACCAGCTCGATTTTCGACGTGCGCAGCGATTCGACGAGGTCGAGATTTTCCTCGCCGGGCACGCCGAAGATGCGATCGACGCCTTCGTTCTCGAGCGCCGCGACGAACAGGTCCGATCCCTTGACTTTCCGTTCCTGCGCGCTCATGTCGCCTCCACTTGCCGCCCGGGTATGAAGCAGGCGATGCATGGTAGCTGACTTGGCGGCCTGCACAACTCACAAAGCGGCGCATCTGCTCCCCTTCGCCATTGCGAACGCAGCGAAACACCTCAGAACCCGCGCGCGGCTCATCCCTTGTTAGTTGACGCGCGCTGCCCTAGTGACTGGCTTCTCCTGCCTGGTGCTCGCAAGCGCATGACCCCTAAGACATTCGAGACACGCTGCCTGCGCCTGCCCGCCGCCACCAAGGTGGTGCAATGGGAAGGCACCTCGGTGTTCAAGGTCGGCGGCAAGATGTTCGCCATCAGCGGCGGCTATACGGCGAGCTCGGGCGGCTACATGTTCAAGGTCTCCAACATGGCGTATTCCATGCTCATCGAGCACGGCCTCGCCCGGCCTGCCCCCTATCTCGCGCGGGCCAAGTGGGTGCAGCTTGTCAGCAACAACGCGCTGCCGGATGCGGAGCTGACGGCCTATCTCGTTCAGGCGCACGCACTGATCGTGGCAAAGCTCACGCGCAAATCACGGAAAACCCTTGGGCTCGGCTAGAGCTTCGCCTCACCGAAGATGCGACCGATCCAGTCGAGGAAGACGCGCAACCGCAACGTGAGCTGGCGATTTTGCGGATAGAGCGCCGACAGGGGCGTCGGCGACGGCGGATGGTCGCGCAGGATTTCGACCAGCGCACCGCTGGCGAGGTCGTTCGCAAAACGATAGCGCGGCGCCTGCACCAGGCCGAAGCCGAGCCGCGCCAGATCAGCCATCGTGTCGGAATTGTTCACCCTGATCCGGCTCGGCAGCACGACCTCCCGCAATCGCCCTCCGACCGAAAACTCCAGCGGCAACACGTCGCCGGTTCGTGACGAGATGAAGCCGACCATCTGGTGGCCGTCGAGTTCATCGGGCGACACGGGCGTGCCGTGCGCGGCGAGATAGGCCGGACTTGCCACCGTGATCTCCTCTATCGAGCCGAGACGACGCTGGATCATGCCGCTATCCTCGGGCTCGCCGGCGCGGATGACGCAATCGACGCCCTCGCGCACGAGATCGACGAGGCGGTCGCCCTGCCCGATCTGCAGCTCGATCAGCGGATGGCGCGCCAGGAACTCGGGCAGCTTCGGCAGAATGAACGTGCGCGTCAGCAGTGGATGCGCATCGAAGCGCAACAGCCCACGCGGCTGGGCGTCGCGCATCGCGCTCTCCGCCTCCTCGACCTCGGCCAGGATCGCTATGCAGCGGCGGTAATACTCTTCGCCATCGAGCGTCGGCGTGACATGCCGCGTGGTGCGTTCGAGCAGGCGCACGCCGAGATGGGCTTCGAGGCCGCGCAGGACTTCGCTCGCCGTCGAGCGCGGCAAGCCGAGATCGGCCGCAGCCGCAGTGAAGCTGCGCCTTTCCACGAGGCGAACGAACAGGCGCATGGTCTCGAAGCGGTCCATGGTCCGATTGTTCAACATAGCCGACAAGTGATGGCAAGAGCAGCCGGATGATCCCACGCATGCGATCGGCTAGTTCTCGCGCACATGATGGCGGATGATCCGGCGTCGCAAATATGGAGACCGACCATGCCCTTTGCCAACATCAAGGTGCCGCAAGCGGCGCTGTCGACCGCGCAAAAGGAGGAGATCGTGCATCGCGTGACCGCGATGTTCGTCGACTATTTCAGCGAAGCGGCGCGTCCGCATACCATGGTGCTGATCGAGGAAGTTCCTGATGGCGGCTATGGCCGCGCCGATGAAGTGTTCGTGATCCCTCCGGCATACCGGGCGAAGGGCTGAGATTGACGGCCAAAGCATCTCTGACTAAAGTCAGGTAATGCTTGATCCGGTCTCCCGCGTCCGCCGCTTCAACCGTGCCGTGACCTCCGCCGTCGGTGCGCTCGATACGTCCTTCCTCGGGCGCGGCCGCCCGCTTGGCGCGGCGCGCGTGCTCAATGCGATCGGACACGGCCGCTCCGACGTCGGCGAGATCCGCGATTATCTCGGTCTCGATTCCGGGCTGATGAGCCGGCTGTTGCGCAGTCTTGAAGATGAAGGCCTGATCGAGACGAGCGCGCATGAGGACGATGCCCGGCGCCGGGTGGCAAGCCTGACACGCGCCGGCAAGCGCGAGTTCGCGGCCTATGAAGCGCTGTCGAACACGCAGGCGGAAGGTTTCCTCGCCCGCAACGCGCAACGCGAAGCGCTGCTGGCGGCAATGGATCTGATCGCCTCGGCGCTGACACGCGGGCGGATCGCGCTCGTCGAAATGGAACCGCGAAGCGATGAGGCCCGCCATTGCCTCGGCGAGTACTATGCCGAGCTCGGCCGCCGCTTCAAACAGGGCTTTGATGTGTCGCTGTCGCGCGACCCCGATGCCAAGGACATGCGCCGGCCGCGAGGCAGCTTCATCGTCGCGATCTCGGACACGCTGCCGGTCGGCTGCGTCGGCCTGAAGGGAACGAACCACGGCTACGCCGAGATCAAGCGCCTCTGGGTCGCACCGTCCGCCCGCGGATTGGGGCTCGGCCGGCGCCTGATGGACGCGGCCGAACATGCCGCGCGTTCGCTCGGCATCGCGCTGCTGCGGCTGGATACCAACAGCGCCCTGCCCGAGGCAGGCCAGCTCTACCGCAGCACCGGCTGGCGCGAAATCCCGCGCTTCAACGACGATCCCTATCCGGATCTGTTCTTCGAAAAAAGGCTGTGATCGGCGCGCCGACTCCCTGCTTTCCGCGTTAGGCCCGGAGCCGCAGGAGCATCGCCATGACGCCAGCCGAACTCACCGACATCTATCGTGACTATATCGCCTGCCTCAACCGGCAGGATTGGCCGGCGCTGGGGAAATTCGTGCATGACGAGGTCGTGCACAATTCGCAGTCGTTCGGGCTGACCGGCTATCGCGCGATGCTGGAGCGGGATTTTCGCGAGATTCCGGATCTGCGCTTCGACATCGAACTGCTGATTTCCGAGCCGCCGCGTGTTGCGGCACGGCTGAAATTCGATTGCACGCCGGCCGGCACGTTCCTAGGGCTTGCCGTGAACGGCCGGCGCGTGAGCTTCTGCGAAAACGTGATCTATGAATTCGATGGCGCCAAGATCCGGCAGGTGTGGTCGGTGATCGACAAGGCCGCGATCGAGGCGCAGCTCTAGCTGCTGCGCCTCGCGAAGATCACGCCGCCACCGGGGCCGGCGCCGCCTCGCCTTGCGGCTTCGGGAACGGACGGAACGTCATCGCCATCAGGAAGGCGCCGAGGCCCATCGCCCAGGAGCCGATATAGAGCCAGGCATAGCTGGAGAACGCGTCGTAGATCAGGCCACCGGCGAGCGGACCGGTCGCCATGCCGAGGCTGCCGGCCATCGCCGTGCCGCCGATCACGGTGCCCATCATGCGCAGCGGAAAATTCTCGCGGATGATCACCGCATAGAGCGGCATGGTGCCGGCATAGATGAAGCCGAACACGGCTGCGACCGCATAGAAGGTCGTGAGCTGATGGGCGAACGCATAAGCGAGCGCGCCGAAGGCTTGCGCGAGCAGGCCCGAGACCAGCACGCGCTTGGCGCCGAGACGATCGCCCATCAGGCCGAAGGCGATGCGGCCACCGAGACCGGCGAGGCCCTCGACGCTGTAGATCGTCACCGCCGAGATCAGCGGGATGCCGCAGCTCACGGCATAGCTGACGGTGTGGATGATCGGGCCGGAATGGGTGGCGCAGCAGAAGAAATTGGTGGCGAGCAGGATCAGGAATTGCGGCGAGCGCAGCGCTTCGCTCCGCGACATCTCGGCTGGCGCCCCGCCCCCGCCCATCGTCGGGGCCGGCGGATGCGAAAGCCCCGGGGGACGGCGGACCAGCAGCGCGACCGGGATCATGATGATCGCAACGACCAGCGCCACGATCTGCATCGCGGTGCGCCAGTCATGATGCGAGACCAGCCAGGCCGCAAACGGCGCCATCGTCATCGGCGCCACGCCCATGCCGGCCGACACCAGGGAGACCGCAAGGCCGCGATGGGTGTCGAACCAGCCGGTGACGGTCGCCATCATCGGCGCGAAGATCGCAGCGCAGGAGGCGCCGACCAGAAGGCCGAACACGACCTGGAACGCGAGCAGCGAGGTCGCATGGCTCGCGGCGAACAGGCTGAGCGCCAGCACGCTCGATCCCGTCAGCACCACCGGCAGCGGCCCAAACTTGTCCGTTAGCGTGCCCCACGCCATGCTGGTGAAGGCCATCGCAAGAAAGCCGATCGTCATCGCGCTGGAGATGCCGGTCACCGACCAGCCGGTGTCCTTGGCGATCGGCTGGAGGAACACCGGCAGCGAAAACATGCCGCCGATGGCGACGCAGCCGAGCAGGCCGCCGGCGGCGACGATCACCCAGCGATATCTGGAAGCAGGCATTTTTGTCTCCCGTCAGGTCTGTCTCACCTGCAAGACGAATGGGAACCGCGCAAGCAGACAGGTCTTCCAACCTTTTTTGGGGCAAGCATTCGCGCCCCCAACAAAACGCCGAAAACAACCCCATGCACAGTAGCCGCCCACAGCGGAATCAACGGTTTGCGATCGGGGATCAATCGCGATGCCGTGAGCCTGGATTCCACGCCGCAATTTGACTGGCCGGGCAAAAACACCAGCACAATGCCATCATCCCGCCGAGTGATCCGACGATGAGCATTGAGCAACTGGTGTAGATCTCCGGCGAGTCCGCAGGCTAATTCGTCAGGCCCTGCTTTTCGATCCAGTCGTTGACCAGCTTTGCCACATCGTCGGAATTGCGGTCCATCATCATCATGTGGGTGTTGCCCCTAAGTCCCATCTTGGGCAGTTCGAACGTGTCGACCTTGCCACCGGCGGCCGCGATCGCCTGAGCCCATTTGGTCGGATTGACCACGAGCTTGGACCACACCGGGACCTTGTCGAGGAAATCGCCCCACACGATCAGATGCGGCACGCCCTTCAGCCTGGCCGCATCGACCTTGGCGGGATCCGGCGCACCGGACGGCTCGAGCGCGATCAGCGCCTTGACCTTGTCCGGCGCGTTCAGTGCAGCGGTGAAGCCGAAATTGCCGCCCTGACTGTGCACCACCACGATACAGGGGCACACTTTCTGCACCAGGGCATCATAGGCCTTCTGCGTGGCTGCATCGTTTGTTGCCCAGCGTGGAACGCTCTGCTTGGCGAACTGGTCGAACGCCTCGATCGGGAATTGCTCCCCCTCGAACGCCTCGCGCTTGCCGCCGACCTCGTAAGCAGGCCCGATCCGGAACAGCTCCCAGGCTTCTTTCTTGGGCCGGAAGAACGGCTCGCTCTTGAATATCTCGGGATAGCGCGCCCAGGAGGCGCGGCCGCGCTCGACCGCATCCGAGACGTAGACGTCATAGCCGGCATTGAGGAAGAATTGCTGCCAGCCCGGCTTGCCGTCGGGCTTGGTCTCCCAGGTCACACCCGACAGCCCGCCGCCGTGCCAGAGCAGCAGCGGCAGTTTCGACTTTGGCTGCGCGAGCTTGACGAACTGGACGTACATTTGCTCGACCGCGAACTCGCCGTTGGGATCGACCTTGATCGGCGGCGCACCGGGCGAAAACACGATCTCCTTGGACGGAAGCCCGTTGAGGGTCTCGGTGCGGCCGCCGACGTGGAAGCTGCCGACCTCCTTGACGAGATAGTCGGCCGCGGCGGGCGTCGCCGCTGCAAGGGCCGTTGCCAGTGCGATCACGATCGTGCGCATGAAGTTGGTCCTCCCGAATGCTTGTTGTTGGTGGTAACGTTAGGCCAGACATCGATGCGTGGCAAATTCGCAGGCGCCCTGCCAACAGAAAGCCGAAACCCGCGCATAGAAGCCGACAGTAGCGGATCAATGGCTTACCCCACCGGTCACGTCCGGTGTCTCTCAGCCGTGCTGGCGCATAGAGATTTGACACGTCGGGCAAAACACCGGCACGATGTCGTCATCCCGACAGTTCGATCACTCTTCGCCTTGGCCGCCCCGAGCTCATGACCATTCGCCCGATCGTCCGCTATCCCGACCGCCGCCTTGCCGTGCCAGCCCGGCCCGTCACCGCCTTCGACGACGGCTTGCGCGAGCTTGCGGCCGATTTGCTGGAGACGATGCGCGCTGCGCCCGGGATCGGCATCACGGCGCCGCATATCGGCGTGCCCTTGCGGCTCGTCGTGCTCGAGCTCGATCCCGTCGCGGGGCCGCAGACCTACGTCAATCCTCAAATCGAGTGGGCCTCGCCCGAGATGATCCTGCACAAGGAAGGCAGCGTCTCGATGCCCGGCGTCACCGACGAGGTGCAGCGCCACGCCCGGGTGCGGATCAGCTATCAGGACCTCGACGACAACACGCAGACCGAGGAATCCGACGGCTTACGCGCCGTCTGCCACCAGCACGAGATCGATCAGCTCGACGGCGTGTTCTGGATCCAGCGGCTGTCGCGGCTGAAGCGCGAGCGGCTGGTGAAGAAGTTCGAGAAGATGGCGCGGGAATGACGGATCGAACCCGGAGACGGTCAGGCTCTCTTGCCGCCACGCTTGACGATGGGACCACGACTCCGCTCCCGCTTGCCGCGCGCGATCTCCGTTGCCAGCGCGTCCAGCTTCGGCTCCCAGAAATTTCTGAACTGGCCAATCCACGCATCCACTGCGCGGAGGCCCGCGACGTCGACCGAATAGAGGCGCCTCTGCGCCTCCGCGCGGACTGTTGCAAAGCCGCTTTCGCGCAGCACCTTGAGGTGCTGCGACACGGCCGCCTGGGTGATGCCGAACTCGGCACCGATCACTTCTACGACCTCGCCGGACGCCATCTCACCTGGCGCCAGCAATTCGAGAATGCGGCGGCGGACGGGATCGGCGAGGACCTCGAAGGCGTGCATCAGCTTCCCGTGCCCGGATGGGCGATCTCAGGCGGCATCTCGCCGCGATAGAAGGCGATGGTGCGGTCCGAGCGCTGCTTCGCCGAGGCGGGATCGACCCCGCTCGCAACATGCGCTGCACACCAACACTCGCCGCATCTCGTCATGAAGTCCTTGCCCTCCGCGGAGACCATCCACGCCTCGGCGATCTCGTGATCGACCGATGCCCCGGTCGCAAGATATCGCTCAAGTCCTGTGATGGCGAGATCCCACCCGATCCCCACCGCGCCTGGACCGAACTGTTTCCAATGATCCTCGATAACAGCGGTATGCTCCAGCGTCAGACGCGCCTGATTGCGTTCTGCCGCAAGCGTCACCTCGATCCAGCTCACCGCGCCGCCGAATTCCCATGTCGCAGCAAAATGGGTCGGTGGCGTACAGGCCGTGACCGTGCCGCCCGCATTTCCCTTGAGCTGGTAGCGTCCGCCGAGCTGCAAGTCTCCTTCGACCGGCAAGAACCAGCGCGGAATGCGCTGCTTGCTCGTCACCGCGTCCCAGAGATCGTCGACATCCGTATCGTACAGCCGCGTCAGGATCACCGCGCTGGCCGCTTTGCCGTCCTTCTCGAAGTTCCGCACCGAACGCGTCACAAGCCCCAATACCCTGGCGACGTCGATCTCCATCTTGATCCTCCCTATTTCCAGGCGTGGGATGAGAATATCGGTGATGGCTAATATAAGTCAACCCTTATATTCATGCCGTAGCACCGCACGCCGCGGCAGCGGAGCCTCAGATGCTCGAGCGCGAAGTCACGACAAGCTGCGACTGCACCTCGCGCAGCCGCAGCCTGATTTTTGCGCCATGCGGCGCACTATTTCAGCGGCAGGAACAACTCGGCGACCGTCTCATGCTCCGGCACGTCAGGGAAGAAGCTCAGCCGCCGGCAATAGATCGGGAAGTCGCGCGCTTCCTCGCCACTGGCCGGCAGCCACTCGCGATATAGAAACAGCGCGGCGGGCTCGAGATTGTCGGTGTAGCCGACGACGCGCAGCACGGCGCAGCGGCCGCCGGGAATCTCGCCGGCCTTGATATCTTCACCGCTTGCGGCGATCGGCCGGTCGGTGCCGACGCAGAGGTCGATGCTGTAATCGGCAGGCTGCGCGGGCCGCCGCTCGGAGCGCCAGACGGTGAAGGTCGGATGAGCACTGGGGTGCAGTCCGGCCGCCTTGCGCCAGGCGATGAAGCGCTGGATGGTGGCAGGAAGCGTCGCCGGGCTACCCCGATGCTCCATGATCGCCACCTCAGTGGTCGGCATATCGCGGATCGTCACGTCGTCTTTGGTAAAGGTCGTCTGCATGAGCTTGCTCCTCGCATCTTCGAGAGGCCCGAAGGCCGCAAGCCACGGCTCCCAATCCGGCGATTTCCGGAAGGACGACGGCGATTGCCCGAACCGTTGCCGAAAGGCGCGGGCGAAGGCATCGGGTGCGTCGTAACCGGCCTCCATCGCGATCTCGGTGACATCAAGGGCGTCGTCATAGGCCAGCTGGTGGGACGCGCGTTTCATGCGGGCCAGCTGGACATAACGATGCACCGACAGCCCGAAGGTCGCGGTGAACTGCCGGTGGAAATGGAATTTCGAAAAGGCCGCAACGCCGCTCAAGCTGTCGAGGTCCAGATCATCGTCGAGATGCCGATCGATATGATCCAGCACCCGCCGCATCCGGGCCCGATAGTTTTGCAGTGCCGCCGTCATCGTCCCTCCTCCGTGGCGGATGCAGCTAGGCCGCGATGGCCAGGGTGCGCTCGACCGATCTTGCGGTTTGGGATAAATTCGGAGTGCTACTCCGGCCGCGCTACGTAGCGGTCTCCGCAAACGCACGCAGGAGGTTCGGCGTCGACCAGGTCGCGACACCCGTACCGGCGAAATCGCGATCTGTCGTCCAGACATCAGCATCGACACTCCAGGCAAGCGCCAGCACATGCGCATCGCGCTCGGATCCGTTGCGGCTCGGCACGGCGTCTCGCAGCGTCTCCTCACATCTGGCGAGCATGGGCTCCAATGCGGCTACCGGCACGATCGTCATCGATTCCGCCAACGCGTCGAGCACCTCGATCAACTCCGGTCGCCGCAATCCCAGCAGGATACGCCGCCTCGCTTCCTGGATAACGCGGTCCGTCGTCACCAGGATCACTCTGGCGGCGGCCGCCAAGAGGGCGCCGGAGCTTCGGCCCCGAACTGCAGCGATCAGAATGGCAGCATCGATGACAATCGTGGTCGACGGGCGCCTCATGCTTTCGACTTGGCCGTCAGAGCCCTCACGGCCGAGACGGACCAATCGACCGGATCGACCTCACCGAACTCAGCGAGCGCCGCGTCGTCCGCGGCGACGTCCCGTCGCTTCGCGAGCCTCTCGGCACGCGCCAGAACCGCCGCGAGCCGGTCCGGGTCTGCCGCCTTGAGCGGGATAAGGAGGCCAACCGTCCGCTCTCCAGACTTGACCGGCGTAGGACCGGGCAAAGCGCCGATCGCCTCGCCAGAAATCTTCTGCAAATCGCGGATACTGATGTGACTCATGGCAATTACATACACCCATATGTAACACTCGACAAGAGTGGGGAGGCTAGAGCGAAACAACAGCCCATGCCTTGCAGCTCGTACCCGTCGCCAGTTCCTTGGCCACCGCCCGTCAGTCCAGTCCCGGTGGAGCGGCGCCATCGGGTGCGCCCCCGCCCCCGGCCTGCATGCCTATCAACGCCGCCCGCCGCCGCACGAACTAGGGCGTGTACTCATAAATGGCTGGATCGAGGTCCGCCGTCCGGGGCAAAGCGGACCAGATGGGCTCATAGCGAGTATTTCAGCTTTTGACCCGTTCCGGACAAGGTTGGCATGAACAGCGGCCATGTTATCCAGTGACCAGCAAAGCCGTTCCGCGCATAATTATTCTGCAACGACCATCATGATCCGCGGGAGCGACAGCATGGTTTACAGGCTTACGGACAGTCGCTTGCACGCCTACGAGATCAGCGATCCAGATCGCCCAATGCTGCCTGGGGCGTTCGGCTTACAAGAGCCATCGGTCAAATTTCTACACCCTGACGAGGTCGATTGGCGGGCCAAGCGCGCTTCCAATCCGATGACGGTTGGCTGCGCCGTGGATCCGGACACCATCCCGCGCATGGTGCGGTGGCGCTACAAAGAGATGGATCGTCTTCCAGATGTCAATTTGTGTGCCGGCACATTATTGATTTCCGAGCGTGTACGCGATGTCATGGAGCGTTTCGAGCCCGGCATTCATCAGTTCCTGCCGGTTGATATCTATCTCACTCCTTTTGAAGCTGGCGATGTTCCTGCTGCCCGAAGTTATTGGCTCGTCGTCGGGCAATATTTCGACGCGGTGAGCGCGGAACATACTCACCAGCCGCGCACAGTCATCACACATCCGGACGGGAGAACCGAGCCGGGCCTGTGGGATTTCTCTGGCGTCCTGACCAAGCAACCGAAAAGTGACGCGCCGGTCATTTTCGACCGTGGAGCCGTCGCCGGCCGCCATTTGTGGGTCGATCGCAATTTCACAAAAGGCCAGCATCCGTTCATGTCGGATGCGCTGGGAGGCGCCTTGCGCGAAATGGATCTTTACGGCGCGCACTTCGAACATTTCGACGAAGTATAAAATGCGACAACTCGCGCAGCCATGATTGACGGATTGCCTTTGGCCACAACTTCTGCTGTTGGCCCATCGGCGAACTGACGACTGCCTCTATTGAAGTCCGGTCAGCGGATCAGAGCGGACTAGAGTTGGTCAGGCAGAGCTGTTCGCATTTTGACCCATATCGGACCTCGGCCGGCGAGGTTCTGCCGGGTGCGGCGATCGGAATCACTCAGTGCGAGGCATGCACAGCTGCGTGGTATCGGGCGGATTGTGGGCAAGATTGTTGACCAGGTTGGCGAACGTGTTCAGGGCTACCGCGGCCGCGATCTCGACAATCGCGGCATTGTCGAAACCGGCCGTGCGCACGGCCCCCATTTCCGCATCTGACACATGGCCGCGCCGGTCTAGCAGGATCCGTGCAAACGCCAACGCGGCGGCGCTTGTCGGATCGGCCGACGTCGCGTGCTGGGCATTCGCGATTTCTTCGACGGCGAGGCCGGCGTCGCGTCCGTACCGATGATGGCTGACAAGGCAGGCATTACAGTCGTTCGTGGCCGCAACGGCGATGGCGATCTGCTCCCGCAAGCGTAATGGCAGAGTTGCCGAAGTGAGCGCATCGCGCAGGGAAAGGTAGCCCCTGAGCGCGGCGGGCGAATGCGCCAGTACCCGCATCAAAGTCGGCACAGACCCCATCGCAGTTCGAACCTGGTCGAGCAATGCCCTGCTCTGGCCGGCGGGATGATCAAGCGGTTTGAGGCGGGGCATTTGAGGTCTCCATTCTGATTGCCGCAATCGCACGAGGCAGCTGCGCGCGGCAGCCTCTGCGTTTGATCCGAGAGTGACGCCTTTTTATCTAGCCGGCGGACTGCAGGCGGCGCAGCCCTCGACGATGTACGAACGGAAGGTCGACGACTTATCGCGCAGCGCGGCCAGCTCCGCCTGCTCCGGCGCGTTGTGCCAGGCGTTAGCCTTTGCGACGCTGTCGAATACGTAGATCGCGACCCGCGCTTTCGTCGGCGCGCCTGCGATCATCTCGGTCGCGCCGCCCCGCGCGAGGAAATGGCCGCCGAACTTTTCGATCAACTCGCCCTGGCGCTTCGCATAGGTGGCGAATCCGGCCTGGTCGGTCACCTCAATCTCGTTGACGACGTAGGCCGGTGCCGGCCGGACGGGCTCGGCCCGAATGGCGTGGAGGGGGGCTGTGACGAAGCTCGCCGCGGCCAGCGCGATTGCGGTCAGTTTAATGGTTGGTTTCACGTTGTCTCTCCGGTTTGGTCGTCTGGCGCGTGCGACCGCCTCTCGGTCCACGGACGCCCCTTTTCATGCCCGCGGCTGATGTATAATCAGAATAGCAAAAGTCGTGATATAGGTATAAGTTGAGCTAATGACCCGGCCCCGTTCGATCGATTGGGAAACTCGCATCAGTCAGCGCCTCAGGTTGCGCGATCTCCGGATCCTTTTTGCGGTGGTGCGGGCCGGTAGCATGGCGAAAGCGGCGGCACATCTCGGCATCACCCAGCCCGCCATCTCGCAGGCGATGGGCGACCTAGAGACGACGCTAGGCGTGCGACTGCTCGACCGCGGTCCGCGTGGCGTTACGGCAACGCTATTCGGCGAAGTTCTGTTGAGGCGCGGCGAGGAAGCCTTTGATGCCTTGATGCAGGGCGTCCGAGACATCGAACATCTGGCCGATCCAGGCTCGGGCGAAGTCTGGGTCGGGGCCTCGGAATCCTATATTTCCGGTGGCTATCTCTCCGCCATCGTGACGAGCCTGGCGCGCCAACATCCGCGCATCGTCGTTCACGTTTCCGAGGCCAATACGGCGGCGCTCGAATTTCAGGAACTGCGCGCCCGCAGGGTCGATCTGATGCTGGGGCGTGTCGCAGGCGAGATTCGGGATGATGACCTGCACGTCGAACCGCTGTATGACGAAGCCATCGTAGTGGCGGCGGGCCGAACCCACCGCTTTGCGCGTCGCCGCAAGCTCGGTCTCGAGGAGCTCGCCGACGATTCTTGGATTCTCGCGCCGCCCCACACGGTTGTGCGGGACTTGGTTGGCGGTGCGTTCCGGGCGTTGAAGATGGAGCCGCCGCGCTTGAGCGTGACCACCTATTCGATGCAATTGCGCATGCAGCTTTTGACGACGGGCAACTATGTTTCTCCCGTACCAGCATCGCTTTTGCACTATAACGCCGAACGCTGGTCGTTGTGCGCGCTTCCAGTTGCAATCGGAAAGCCGCCACCCGTCGTGGTCGTCACTCTTAAACAACGCACGCTTAGTCCGGTGGCGGCGTTGTTTATTGATCACGTGCGCGCCGTCACCAAGGAGCTTCGCAGGGCCTCGCGCTGACTGGCAGATAATGTTGAGCCCGCATGATTTTCCGGATCTGGCCCTCAGCCGAACAAGGCTCAGGCCATTACGACGTCGGCTATCGACGGTGGACCGGACGCGGGGCCGTGCTGACTTCGACCGCCGCTTGTGACCCGAGGCTGAAGTCGCTGTTGATCTGAATGATCTTTGTTCAGATGCTGGCGCCGCTCACGGTACAACTAGATTAGAGACGCGACGGCGAATGTCGCCAGAAAGCCAGCAGCCGCCACCAGAAAAGAAAAGATCAGGCCAAAAAGCGTGGCAAGGCCCCGGTCCAGTTCAATGCGGCCGTTTCTGACCGAGTAGCGGCTCAGAAATTCCTCCTGAGAAGTCCGCAGCGGATTATACGTCAAGGGCCGAACAACAACCTTGCCATCGGTAATGAAGGGCAGAACAATGTGCGCGACGCTGCATCCGATGAGGTCGAGCAACACCCAAACGATGAATTCAAAGACTAATCCGGTGAATGCAGTCATACGAGTATGATATCACGCCACCGACGATTGGACCGCGAAATCGCGTTATTGTCCTGCGACCGAGGTAAGTAACGGTGAAGGTACTCATCGATAGGGTCGCCTGCCCTTCGCACACTATGCACCCCGGAGGAGCTTGTCCGAAGTTGAGGGCAGACCGGAACTCACCGGTTGGCGATGAAGCCGGCGCTGCTGACCCGCAGCGGACCAGCCATCATGATCAAGATCATCTGTCGCCATCTGGCCAAAACAGCCGCTTGCGATGATAGATCGGGATAATGACCGCCACCGCAACAAGAAAAAGTCCCAGCGCGCAAAAGGCGGCCTGTCTACCGAATTGGTAGATGAAAATCATTGGGGCTTCGCGATAAGTCGCGTGGCCAAGAGCACGTCCGGCTCTCATCGAGATCACCTGCACCTCGTCCGTGAGATACCAAAGATATAAGAAGTGACCCCAGAACCCCACGAACAGCACGCCAAAACCAAGCATAAGCATACATCCAATGAGGACGGCTTTTCTCGGCGACATTCCGGTTCGTGGGGGCATTTGCGACGTCGAATTTGTCTGGATATTGGGGGATTGCAATAGCAACCGAAAATTGCCGAAGGCATCGTCCTATCGCGGCTATTTTCATTTTTGGGTTCACTGATCATTAGTTCATTTCGAGCTTCGCAATTTGTATCGGCGGCGAGCTAGGATGGTCTGCTTCTGGCCCTTAGCTGACCTGCCGACCGCCCCGGCGAACGTCAGCTTTCGGAGGTAAATCCGACGACGCGGCTCGGATGAGCGGTTCTCTCAATTTTATGAGTACACGCCCTAGTAGTTCGTCGCGGACTTCTCGTTGGGAATGCCGTCGATCGGGCATTCCTCCGTGCCGACTGTCGGACGTGTCATCGCCTCGACCATGTCGCGCGTGCCTTCGGGATCGGCGATCCATTTCGAATAGAAGTCATAGGGACAGGCGGCCAAACCTTTCGCGCTTTCGCCGGAATTGATCATGCCGGTGTAGCCGCGATGCAGCAGCTTGAAGAGATGGTTCTGCGACTGGTTGTTGCGGCGTGCATCGCGGATCAAGGTCTTCGAGAGGCCCGCGTACTGGATGCCGTATTCCTCCTCGCCGGTCTCACCCAGCGTTCGGCCGTCGAAGCCGACGATCGCGGAGTGGCCGAAATAGGAATAGACGCCGTCGAACCCCGCGGCATTGGCCACCGCGACATAGACGTTGTTGGCCCAGGCCATCGCCTTGGAGATCATCACCTGCTGCTCCTTGGCCGGATACATGTAGCCCTGGCAGCGCACGATCAGTTCCGCGCCTTTCATCGCGCAATCGCGCCAGATCTCCGGGTAATTGCCGTCGTCGCAGATGATCAGGCTGACCTTCAGCCCCTTCGGGCCGTCGGAGACATAGGTGCAATTGCCGGGATACCAGCCTTCGATCGGCACCCAGGGCATGATCTTGCGATATTTCTGCACGATCTCGCCCTTGTCGTTCATCAGGATCAGCGTGTTGTAGGGCGCCTTGTCCGGATGTTCCTCGTGGCGCTCGCCGGTCAGCGAGAACACACCCCAGACCTTCGCCTTGCGGCAGGCCGCGGCAAAGATCGCGGTCTCCTCACCCGGCACCTGCGAGGCGGTCTCGTACATCTCCTTGGCATCGTACATGATGCCGTGGGTGGAGTATTCCGGGAAGATGACGAGGTCCATGCCCGGCAGGCCGAGCTTCATGCCCACGACCATGTCGGCGATCTTGCGGGCGTTGTCGAGCACCTCGGCCTTGGTGTGCAGCCGCGGCATCTTGTAATTGACGACGGCCACGCCGACCACGTCGTTGCTGGAAGAGATGTCACCGTGAAGCATTTGAAACGCCCTTCTGTTCTGGTTCGAGTTTCTTCGGTCCGCAGCGTCAGTGGCTGATCATCCAGGGCCGCGCGGTCGGAAAGCCGACCGCGCCGCTCCTGCTTTTGGTCACGAGCCGCCCGGGCTTCTTCTTCGGACCCGATCCGCAGCAGCCGCAGCCCGGACCGTGCGCGGCCTTGTACTGGTCGAGCGTCTTCGGCGCATGCCGGCTCTGCTCGTTGGTGGCGTGCGCCTTGCGCCTGTCCGCGGGCATGCAGGAGAACGCCGGCGCGGTGAGGATCACGCGCGGCGATTCGATCTCGCAGCGCGGGCAGGCTTGCGGCTCGTCGCATTCGGCCATCGGCCGCATGTCGGTGAACGGTCCGCAATCATGGCAGAGATATTCATAGACGGGCATCGTCGCTCCCTTCGCTGTCGCACGCCGGATGCGGGGCTCACGCGCCGCGCATGGAGACTATTTGTCGGGCGAGATCGGCATCTGGATATCGCCCGTGATGTGCTTCACGGGACCCGCCGCCGACGGCATCACGTCGAAGTCGAAGATCTCCGTCGGCAGCCACAGCGTGGCGCAGGCGTTGGGCACGTCGACCACGCCGGAGATGTGGCCCTGGCACGGCGCGGTGCCGAGGATCGAATAGGCCTGGGCGCCGGAATAGCCGAACTTCTTCAGATACTCGATCGCGTTCAGGCAGGCCTGGCGGTAGGCGATGTGAACGTCGAGGTAATGCTGCTTGCCGGCCTCGTCGACCGAGATGCCCTCGAAGATCAGATAATCCTTGTAGTTCGGCGTGATCGGCGACGGCTTGAACACGGGGTTCTTGATGCCGTATTTCGCCACGCCGTCCTTGATGACGTCGACCTTGATGTGCAGCCAGCCGGCCATCTCGATCGCGCCGCAGAAGGTGATCTCGCCGTCGCCCTGGCTGAAATGCAGATCGCCCATCGAGAGGCCGCCGCCGGGCACATAGACCGGGAAGTAGATCTTCGAGCCGCGCGACAGATCCTTGATGTCGCAATTGCCGCCATGCTCGCGCGGCGGCACCGTGCGGGCGCCCTCGAGACCGATCTTGGCCTTGACGTCGCCCTTGGCCCGGCCGGCGTGGGCGGTCGGCGCGAACGGCGGATTGGCAAGGCCCGGAACACGGTCCGGATTGGTCGCGATCAGTTCGGCTTCGCGCGCGTTCCAGGCCGCGAGCATCTTGGCATCAGGCAGACAGCCGATCAGGCCGGGATGGATCAGGCCGGCGAAGTTGACGCCGGGCACGTGGCGCGACGAGGTGTAGAGGCCCTTGATGTCCCAGATCGACTTCTGCGCCAGCGGGAAGTGATCGGTCAGGAAGCCGCCGCCGTTCTGCTTGGAGAAAAAGCCGTTGAAGCCCCACAGGCTCTCCTTGAGCGGACCGACGTCGAGCAGGTCGACGACCAGGAGATCGCCGGGCTCGGCGCCCTTGACGCCGATCGGACCGGACAGGAAGTGCACGATCGATAGGTCGATATCGCGCACGTCGTCCGCCGAGTCGTTGTTCTTGATGAAGCCGCCGGTCCAATCGACGGTCTCGATGATGAAATCGTCGCCCGGGCTGACCCACTCCACGATCGGAACCTCCGGATGCCAGCGGTTGTGGATCTTGTCGTTTTCATAGGCCGATTTCGTGAGATCGACCTTGATCAGCGTGTCTGGCATCGAGATGCTCCCCTTGGTTACTGGTTAGACGGACAGGAATTTTGAGATCTGCGCGGCATCGACGCTGTCGCGCGGATCGTCGCGCACGATCTCGCCGTTCTCGATCACGAGCACGCGGTCGGCGATGTCGAGCGCGAAGCTCAGCACCTGCTCGGAGACGACGATCGACAGGCCCCGCTCGTCGCGAATTCGCTTCAAGGTGCGCGCCATCTCCTTGATGATCGAGGGCTGGATACCTTCGGTCGGCTCATCCAGCAGCAGCACTTTCGGCTTGGTCGCGAGCGCCCGCGCGATCGCCAGCTGCTGCTGCTGCCCGCCCGACAGATTGCCCCCGCGGCGTCCCTTCATCTCCAGCAGCACCGGAAACAGCTCGTAGATATCAGCAGGAACTTCCGCGCCGCCGGACACCACCAGCCCCGTCTCGATGTTCTCCTTGACCGTCATGGTCGAGAAGATCATCCGCCCCTGCGGGACATAGGCGAGCCCCTTGGCGACGCGGTCGTAGCTCGGCAGCGATCCGAGCTCGGTGCCGTCCATGACCACCGAGCCGCTCCGGGTCGGCACGATCCCCATCAGCGACTTCATCAGCGTGGTCTTGCCCATGCCGTTGCGGCCCATGATCGCGACGATCTCGTTGGGCGCGACCGACACGTTGAGGCCGTGCAGCACCTCGCTCTGGCCGTAGGCGACGTGAAGATCATTGATTGCCAGCATGAGCGTGCTCCTTAATGGCCGAGGTAAACTTCGATCACTTTCGGATCGTTCTTCACCTTCTCCATGGTGCCTTCGGAGAGGATCTGGCCCTGGTGCAGCACCGTGACCTTGTGGGCGATGTCCTCGACGAATTTCATGTCGTGCTCGATGACGAGCACCGAGCGGTCCTTGATGATGCGGTTGAGCAGCTCGGCGGTCTTCGCACGTTCGGAAACGCTCATTCCCGCCACGGGCTCGTCGAGCATCAACAGGTCCGGATCCTGGATCAGCAGCATGCCGATCTCGAGCCACTGCTTCTGGCCGTGGCTGAGCAGGGCTGCGCTCATGTCGAGGCGGTCCTTGAGGAAGATCATCTCGGCGACCTCGTGGACGCGGTCGCGCACGGCGCCATCGCGGGTGAAGGTCAACGCACCGAACACGGTGCGGCCGCGCGGATAGGAGATCTCCAAATTCTCGAACACGGTGAGGTCGTCGTAGATCGACGGCGTCTGGAATTTGCGACCGACGCCCGCCTTGACGATCTGGTTCTCCTTCAGCTTGGTCAGGTCCTTGCCGCGGAATTCGATCGAACCGGAGGTGGCCTTGGTCTTTCCGCAGATCAGGTCGAGCACGGTGGTCTTGCCGGCGCCATTGGGGCCGATGATGACGCGAATCTCGTTCTCCTCGACGTAGAAGGAGAGATCGTTGACCGCCTTGAAGCCGTCGAAGGAGACGGTGAGGCCTTCGACCGAGAGCAGGAAGGGCTTTGGCTGATGACCGACGAGCATGATCTATCTCCTCACTGCCAGCGTGGCATCGGCATCGTGATGACCGACGAGCATGATCTATCTCCTCACTGCCAGCGTGGCATCGGCATCGTGATGACCGACGAGCATGATCTATCTCCTCACTGCCAGCGTGGCATCGGCATCGTGATGACCGACGAGCATGACGTTCTCCTCACTCTGCCGGCGCGCCGTCGGCGACCGAGTTGTCGGTCCAGCCGGGCTTGGCCTTGCGTGTGCCGATCAGCTTGCTGACTCGCGGCTGGACGTAATCGCCCCAGATGCCGGCGAGGCCATTCGGGAATGCCAGCACCACGGCGATGAACAGGCCGCCGAGGCCGAACAGCCAGAGTTCGGGAAACGACTCAGAGAGGCTGGTCTTGGCGAAGTTGACGAGGATCGTTCCGTAGACCGCACCCAGGATCGAGAGCCGGCCGCCGACCGCGGTGTAGATCACCATCTCGATCGAGGGCACGATGCCGACGAAGGACGGCGACATGAAGCCGACGTTGAGCGCGAACATGGCGCCGCCGATTGCGGCGAAGATCGCGGCGATGCAGAAGGCGAAGATCTTGAAGTTGGCGACGCTGTAGCCGGAGAAGCGGACCCGGTCCTCCTGGTCGCGCATCGCCACCAGGATGCGGCCGAGCTTCGAATGGCGGACGAACTGCGCGATGAAGATGCAGCCGAACAGCAGGCCGACCTCGAAGAAGTAGAGCACGACCTTGGCGTGGTCGGGACGGATATCCCACCCCTTCAGCGTGCGCAGGTCGGTCATGCCGTTGATGCCGCCGGTGTAGCCCTGCTGACCGACGATCAGGATTGTCAGTATCGCCGCAACCGCCTGCGTGATGATCGCGAAGTAGGTGCCGCCGACCCGACGCTTGAACATCGCAGCACCGATGATCAGGGCGAAGATGCCGGGCACCAGGATGACGGCGGCGATGGTGAAGGTCAGGCTGTGGAACGGCTTCCAGAAGAACGGCAGCGCCGTGATCTGGTTCCAGTCCATGAAGTCGGGGATGCCCGGCGTCGACTGGATCTTGGTGTTTTCGACGCTGGAGGCCTCGAGCTTGAGGAACATCGCCATGCAGTAGCCGCCGAGGCCGAAGAATACGCCCTGCCCCAGGCTCAGGATGCCGCCGTAACCCCAGCAGATCACCAGCCCCAGCGCGACGAAGGCATAGGTCAGATATTTGGCGACCAGGTTGAGGCGAAAGACGTCGAGGCAGAGCGGCAGGATCACGACCAGAAAGACCGCGAGCACCAGGATGCCGATCAACTCCGAACGCGTGGCGAAACGACTATCGTTCATGGGTCAGCCCCCTGCACTTTCGTTATTTACGGACCTTGAGGGCGAACAGGCCCTGCGGCCGCAGCATCAGAATTCCCACCACCGCAAGCAGCGTCAGCACCTTCGCCATCGAACCCGACATGAAGAACTCGAGGGTCGACTGGGTCTGCGAGATCGAGAAGGCGGAGGCGATAGTGCCGAGCAGGCTTGCGGCGCCGCCGAACACGACGACCAGGAACGTATCGACGATGTAGAGCTGGCCCGAGGTCGGCCCGGTCGAGCCGATCATGGTGAAGGCCGAGCCGGCGACGCCGGCGATGCCGCAGCCGAGGGCGAAGGTGTATCGGTCGACCTTCGCGGTGTTGATGCCGACGGCGCCTGCCATGATGCGGTTCTGCACGACGGCGCGGACCTGGCGGCCCCAGCGCGAGCGGAACATGATGTAGGCGACGCCGATCGTGATCAGCACCGTCAGGCCCATCACGAAGACGCCGTTGATCGGCACCTCGATCGAGTCGGTGACGTGGAGCGAGCCCAGCATCCATTGCGGCAGCTCGACGCCGACTTCGCGCGCGCCGAAGATCGAGCGATAGGCCTGCTGCAGCATCAGGCTGAGGCCCCAGGTCGCCAGCAGCGTGTCGAGCGGGCGCTTATAGAGGTGCCGGATCAGCACCCATTCGACCAGCATTCCGAGCGCGCCGGACGCCAGGAAGGCCAATATCATCGCGAGGAAGAAATAGCCGCTGAACAGACCAGGCAGATAGGACTGGAAGAAGTTCGACGTCATCCAGGTGACGTAGGCGCCGAGGATCATGAACTCGCCATGGGCCATGTTGATGACGCCCATCTGGCCGAAGATGATCGCGAGCCCCAGCGCCATCAGCACGTAGACGGAGAACAGGATCAGCCCGGCAAAGCCCTGCATGACGAAGATCGAGCCGAGGTCGCCAATCGAATAGTCGCCGAACATCTGGTTTCTCCGTCGAGGACGCGGTCTCGCGTCCGAGGGCACAGGGTCCCGCGCCGCGATCGACATCGCGGCGCGGGGTCGTGAGACGCGGATTGATGGTCCGCATCAGGGAGCTCTTTGCCGGGATGGTGGCGACGGCTTACTGGTAGCCCTTCGGGAACGGATCGGGCTCGACGAGATCGGCGGTCTCGTAGATCAGCTCGAACTGGCCATCGAGCTTGGCGCGGCCGACGCGGGTCTTCGACCAGAGGTGATGGTTCTCATGGATGCGCACATAACCTTCCGGCGCGCCCTTGAACTCGACGCCGGGCGATGCCGCCGCGATCTTGTCGATATCGAAAGAGCCCGCCTTCTCGACCGTCAACTTCCACAACCACGGACCGAGATACGCGGCCTGGGTCACGTCTCCGATCACGGTCTTCTCGCCCCACATCTTCTTGAACGCGGGCACGAAGGCCTTGTTATTGGGATTGTCGAGCGACTGGAAATACTTCATGCAGGCATAGGCGCCCGCGATGTTTTCGCCGCCAATGCCGTCGATCTCGTCCTCGGTGACCGAGATCGTCAGCAGCGCCTGCTTGGCGAGATCGATGCCGGCGGCCTTGAGCTGCTTGTAGAAGGCGACGTTGGATCCGCCGACGACGTCGGTGAAGATCACGTCGGGCTTGGTCAGCTTGATCTTGTTGATGACGGAATTGAACTGGGTGTTGCCGAGCGGATAGTACTCCTCGCCGACGACCTTGCCCTTCAGTACGTTCTCGACGTGCTTGCGCGCGATCTTGTTCGAGGTGCGCGGCCAGATGTAGTCGGAGCCGATGAAGAAGAAGGTCTTCGCGCCCTTCTCCTTGGCGATCCAGTTCAGGCCGGCGAGAATCTGCTGGGTCGCTTCCTGGCCGGTGTAGATGACGTTCTTGGACTGCTCGAGACCTTCATAGAAGGTCGGGTAGTAGAGCATGCCGTTGTACTGTTCGACGACCGGCAGCACCGCCTTGCGCGAGGCCGAGGTCCAGCAGCCCATGATCGCCGCAACCTTGTCGTTCACGAGCAGCTTCTTCGCCTTCTCCGCGAAGGTCGGCCAGTCCGAAGCGCCGTCTTCCTGGATGAACTTGATCTTGCGCCCGAGCACGCCGCCGGCGGCGTTGATCTGCTCGATGGCGAGCTTCTCGGCTTCGATCGAACCGGTCTCCGAGATCGCCATCGTGCCGGTGGCCGAGTGCAGGATGCCGACGGTGACCTCGGTGTCGGTGACCGCGAGACCCGTGGTATTGACCGCCGATGTCGCAGGGGCCTGCGCAAAAGATGCGCGCGGCAGCATCGTCATCGCCGGCACGGCGGCCATTCCCATCAATAATTTGCGCCTGAGCGGCGACAACAGGCCCTTGTTGGCTTCGTCTGACATGAGCACCCCACCTTTGTTCGAGGACACGCGATTGGTGTCGTGAGGATGGCCCGGATTTGTGCAGCGCAAGCATACGCAAGATCGCGTATACTGCACCGCAAAATGCCGACGTAGGCTTCTGGTACGGGATTTGCGAGGGCTCCGGGTCCGTATCGGGAGTGGGGTAAAGCGTGGCAGGGCGGCAGCGAATAGACCGCGTCAGGCGCCAGTACAACCAATGGGTTGCGAACCAGACGCTGGAAGACTATGCGCTGCGCTTCACCGCCAAGAGCGCGCGGCGCTGGTCCGCCGCCCGCGTCGCCAACACCGCGCTTGGCGCGATCTCGTTTCTGGCGCTGGAAGCGATCGGCGGCACCATCACGCTGAACTATGGCGCGGCCAACGCGACCGCAGCGATCCTGGTCGTCAGCGTCATCATCTTCCTGTGCGGCCTGCCGATTGCCTACTATGCCGCAAAATGCGGCACAGATATCGACCTGCTGACCCGCGGCGCTGGCTTCGGCTACATCGGCTCGACGATCACCTCGTTGATCTACGCGTCCTTCACCTTCATCTTCTTCGCGTTCGAGGCGGTCATTCTGGCGGCCGCGCTGGAGCTATGCTTCGGTATCCCCCGCCCGCTCGGCTATCTCATCAGCGCCATCGTCATCATTCCCCTGGTGACCTATGGCATCACCCTGATCAGCCGCTTCCAATTGTGGACGCAGCCGATCTGGATTGTCCTGCATGTGCTCCCCTTCCTGGCGATCGCCTGGGCCAATCCGCATTCGTTCACGGAGTGGCGGAAGTTCGCCGGCGAGCATGGCAATCCGAACGGACATCTCGATCTGCTGATGTTCGGTGCCGCCGCGTCGGTGGTGTTTTCGCTGGTGGCGCAGATCGGCGAGCAGGTCGACTTCCTGCGCTTCCTGCCGCGCGACCGCCGCACCTCGCGAACCTCCTGGTGGATCGCGCTGCTCAGCGCCGGTCCCGGCTGGATCATTTTCGGCGCGCTGAAACTGCTGGTCGGATCTTTTCTGGCCTATTTCGCCCTGAGCCATGGCGTAGCACTCGAACAGGCCGCCGAGCCGGCCAGCATGTATCTCGAAGCGTTTCGCTATGTGTTGTCGCAGCCGGATCTCGCGATGGCGCTGACCGGCACTTTCGTGATCCTGTCGCAGGTCAAGATCAACGTCACCAACGCCTATGCCGGCTCGATCGCCTGGTCGAACTTCTTCTCGCGGTTGACGCACAGCCATCCCGGTCGCGTCGTCTGGCTGGTGTTCAACGTCCTGGTGGCGCTGCTCCTGATGGAAATCGGTGTCTACAAGGCGCTGGAGCAAACGCTGGCGCTCTACTCCAACGTCGCGATCGCATGGGTCGGCGCGCTGGTCGCCGATCTCGTCATCAACAAGCCGCTCGGCCTGCGTCCGCCGCAGATCGAGTTCAAGCGCGCCCATCTCTACGACATCAACCCGGTCGGCGTCGGGGCCATGACGATCGCGACCATCGTCTCGATCTCGGCATTCTACGGACTGTTCGGACCGACCGCGAAGGCGCTATCGGCCTTCGTCGCGCTCGCAGCTGCCTTCGTCTCTGCGCCGCTGATCGCGTGGGCCACCGACGGCAAGTACTATATCGCGCGGAAGCCGAAGCGGGCATGGCAGAATGTCGAGTCGATCCAGTGCTGCATCTGCGAGCACTCCTTCGAGCCGGAGGACATGGCTTCATGCCCCGCCTACGCCGGACCAATCTGCTCCCTGTGCTGCTCGCTCGACGCCCGCTGCCATGATCTCTGCAAGCCGCACGCGCGGGCCGGCGCGCAGGTCTCGGCGGCGCTCGGCAAGTTTTTGCCCGAGGCGATCCATACAAGGATCAACTCGCAAGTAGGCCAGTATATCGGCGTGTTCGCGGTCTCGGCCGGCCTCATCGGCCTGGTGCTCGGGCTGATCTACCTGCAGACCTCGGCAACCGTGCATGCCGATGCGCTGCTGGCCGACGTGCTGTGGAAGGTGTTCTTCGCGCTGATCATCATCATCGGCGTCGTCGCCTGGCTGTTCGTGCTGGCGCAGCAGAGCCGTCGGGCGGCGGAGGAAGAAACCCGGCGGCAGACCACACTCCTGATCCAGGAAATCGACGCTCACAAGCGCACCGACGCCGAACTACAGCGCGCCAAGGAGGTCGCCGAATCCGCCAACCTCGCCAAGAGCCGCTATGTGGTTGGACTGAGCCACGAGCTCCGCTCCCCCCTGAACGCGATCTCCGGCTATGCGCAATTGCTCGAGCAGGACAACAGCTTGCCGCCGCGGCCACGCGATCAGGTGCGCGTGGTCCGCCGCAGCGCGGACCATCTGTCGGGATTGATCGACGGGATCCTCGACATCTCCAAGATCGAGGCCGGACGGCTCTATCTCTCCCGCGACGAGGTTCGTCTCAGCGATTTCCTCGATCAGCTCGTCGGCATGTTCCGCCTGCAAGCTGCCGCCAAGGGCATCGACTTCGTGTTCAAGCGACCGGCGGTGCTGCCGCTCGTGGTCTATGCCGACGAAAAACGGCTTCGGCAGATCCTCATCAACCTGCTGTCGAACGCGATCAAGTTCACCCAGACCGGCAGCGTCAAGTTCGTCGTGCATTATCGCAGCCCGGTCGCCGAGTTCGAGGTCGTCGATACCGGCCCCGGTATCCAGCCGGACGATCTCGAACGCATCTTCGCTCCGTTCGAGCGCGGCGCGCTCGGCGTGGCGCAGCCGCAGACCGGTACAGGCCTCGGCCTTACCATCAGCCGCCTGCTCGCGGGCGTGATGGGGGGCGACATCAAGGTGACCAGCACAGTGGGCCATGGCGCGACCTTCCGCGTGAAACTCCTGCTCTCCGAGGTCACGAATCCCCGGCGTGACGCTCCGGTGGAGGCGCCGATCTACGGTTATAGCGGGCCGCGCAAGACGATCCTGATCACCGACGACGATCCGACACATCGCGACCTGCTGCGTGAGGTGCTGGCGCCGCTCGGCTTCATCCTGCTCAGCGCCCCCGACGGTCCCGGCTGCCTCGCGCTGGCGCAGCACTGCCGGCCCGACCTGTTCCTGCTCGACATCTCCATGGCCGGCATGGACGGCTGGACGGTGGCGGAGACCTTGCGCGCCAGCGGCCATCACACCGCACGCATCCTGATGGTGTCGGCGAGCGCGCTCGAGGCGCATGGCGCGCCGCTGGCGCAGCCATTTCACGACGGCTACCTGATGAAGCCGATCGACATCCCGCGGCTGCTGGAAACCATCCGCCAATTGCTCAAGCTCGAATGGCAGTACGAGGCCGACCAGGCGCCGGTGCCGCTGTGGAAACCGGAGAGCGGCTCGCTGCCGCCCGTGAAGTATGTCGAGGAGCTGATCGAGCTCGGTCGGCTCGGCTATATCAGGGCGATCCAGCTCAAGCTCGACGAAATCGGCACCGAGCTTCCCGAGCACGCCGACTTCGTCACCCACATGCGGGCGCTACTCGACCGCTTCGATCTCGACCAATACATGGCGACGCTGAAAACCGTGTACAGCTATGATCACTGATCCCAAGAAGCGCGACGTCGCCCTCGTCGTCGACGACTCTCCCGAGACGCTGCGGCTCCTCACCGATGCGCTCGACGGCGCGGGCATGACCGTCATGGTCGCACTCGACGGCGTGTCCGCAATGCGGATCGTCGACCAGATCACGCCCGACATCGTGCTGCTCGATGCCGTGATGCCCGGCATGGACGGATTCGAGACCTGCAAGCGGCTCAAACGCGATGCCGGCCTCGACGGCGTGCCGATCATCTTCATGACGGGCCTTGCCGAGACCGAGCACATCGTGCGCGGACTGGAAGCCGGCGGCGTCGACTATGTGACGAAGCCGATCGCGATCAAGGAGATGCTGGCGCGCATTCGCGTCCACCTTGCCAACGCGCGACTGACCCAGAGTGCCCGCGCAGCGCACGACGTTTCCGGCCGCTATCTGCTCGCGGTGGATGATGCCGGCAAGATCAAATGGGCCACGCCGCAGGCGCAGAAGCTGCTCGCAGATGCGCTCGCGGTCGACGCCGATCATGACCTGGTGCTGCCCCACCCGATCCCGCAATGGATCAATCAGGTCCAAACAGGCAAAGCCGGATCGAAGACGGCCTCGATGTCCGCAGACAGCGAGCTGCTGCGACTGCAATACGTCGGCAAGCTCGGCCCGAACGAATTCCTGTTGCGGCTGGCGAAAGATACGAGCGCGGAGTCGCCGGCGGAATTCCCCCGCGAACTCGGGTTGACCGCGCGCGAGGGCGAAGTGCTGTCCTGGCTGGCGAAAGGCAAAACCAATCGCGACATCGCCCAGATCCTGGGGCTCTCGCCGCGCACCGTGGACAAGCATCTCGAGCAGATCTATTCCAAGCTCGGCGTCGAGAACCGCACAGCGGCGGCAGCGATCGCGGTCAACGCAAACCGGCGCAACACCTAAGACGCGTTCTTTGAAGCATTGGACCTGATTGAGGGCGCTGCCGGGGGCCGAACTTACCGACGGCGGAGCGAAACGAAGCGCCGATTTTGCGCCGCATCATTCCAAGTGCAGTGGAAACGCTCACTTTTTGAGCATGCAACGACGGCGGAGCTCAGGCTTAATCATGCCGACCTCGAATCGTGCTCGCCAGCAGGTGAGCAAGAACACGAGAAGACAGGGTCGTGGAGGATCGCATGCGACGGCTCGTGCAGGTCGCTCTCTTGGGGTTCGTCTCGGCGTTGACCGGCGCGGCGCTCGGCTTCGACCATGGACAATACGACAACGTCTCGCCCGACATCCGCGCATGGTTCAAGAGCGCGACAGCGCCGAACGGCGTGCCGTGCTGCGACATCTCCGATGGCCATCGCACCGACTATGACTATCGAGACGGCGCCTATTGGGTGCCGATTGAAGGACAGTGGATGGCTGTCCCCGAGCGCGCCATCATCCGCGATCACGGCAATCCGATCGGTCAGGCAGTGGTGTGGTACGCGCACCACCGCGGCAGCATCATCATCAGCTGTTTTGTCCCGGCTGACGCCGTATAGATTGTCGAGCCGCCTCGAGATTATGGCCAGTGCCGGGGTTGGTGAACGTCAACGCGATGAGCTTCGCCACCAGCGAAATCCATCCTAGGCATGCTCATCCTACGCGCCAAAGGCTCGCCTAACGCTTAAGGCAATGCTCGCGCTGCCATTGCAGAAAATGCGGATGAGGCCGATCCGATGACCTTCTTGGCGTTATCGCACGACCGGACTTGTTCATGATCGATCGAACCCCTTCCAGGTCGTTCGTCTGACGCGAGATCAATATTTCCATATCATCGGACAGGCTGATCAAACCACGATCGAACATCCAATGAGCCGTACCCGACAGACCGATCCCATTGCTCACGATGTCCGGCCCACTTGCCTCTACGGGCCGAATGTGCGCCGCCGCAACTTCTGCGCGCCCCAGTCCCTTGATGAGCTTCAATCCGGTAATGGCGCAGCGCTCATCATAGGCACGCAGCACGATCCGACGGAAAACGCGATCTCTCAGAACTCTGGATACGGTAAGGCTGATACGATCTCTATGCTGTTCAAATAGGAACAGCGCCTGCTCGCTCTCATCGAGTTGAGCCAACCGAACATCGGCATCAACCCTGGGCAGCAGCGGCGCGCCTTCTGCGAAACCAAGTTCGAGTATCCTATTGAAATTGTCGGGCGAGATTGGGCGAACTGCCGACTGAGCACGCCCGAAATTCGCCCCTACTCGTTCAGGACGCCGCGTTCCACGGGACCATTCGGCCCGTTGAAAGGAACCGGATTTGCAAAATCGAGATAACTTCCGGACTCGATCAGAGCGAGATACATCCCCGGAGAGCCAGGGTCAGCAATAACCTGCTGAACCCGAGCAATCGCAAAATAGCCGCGCGTCTCGGCAACTTTGCTCGGCTCGTAATAGATTGTCCAATCGCCAATGCAGGCTTCAACGCGGCGGAAATACTGACCGGGAAACTGATATCGTTCAGCGGGGCTGTCATCGTAGATCGAGTCCGATCGATGGATGAATACGCCAAATGACATAGTCTAAGCGGCGCCGCCTCTCAAGCCTGAAGGAAATTGAATAGGCAGCCCCCTACTCTCACTCCATTGTTTAAATTGTCGCTAGCACCTTGATTTATAAGGAGCATTCAGCAAGCTCGACGGTCAAATGCCGATCGCTGGTCCGTCAAAACTCCTCGCTCTTGATTCCACAGAAAAATTCCCACGCTCTCGAGCGTCAATCGCATCAGCAGCTATCGACACCGATTGGCTGTGCCAACTGGGGTGGGCGCGCGTTCGTCACGGTCAGCCCCCTTGCCGTGCAGTCGAAGCTGCAGTTCCTCCTGAAGTCGCCGATCAGTTTTGAGATCCTGACGATCATAGGACGGACGCGCTCGCCGTGCGCATTGACGACGCTCTGTTCGAGATCTGACCGAAGAAAGAGCCCGCGACGCCTTGCGAAGTAGCGCTGAATGCCGCGGCGCCTCTCACCGACCTCATGAACAGGCTGCTTCCGGAGATCTGCGATGCACAGTGGCCCCTCACGTTGCCCCGCGGGCCTAATCCCGTTTGAAGTGGATCAGCTCGCCGGGATGCCCGCGCCCGAACGAAAGCGCCATACCGTGGCCGATACAGCGGGACAATGGCTCGAGAGCTGCCGGCTACATCGGAGCGGAAACGCGCTCTCTCTGTTCGAACATCAATCGGCTGGCGTGACTGAATATCTCGTATCCATCGTCCCGCGCGACCGCCACGAGGGTGACGCCGGCCCGCTCGGCGGTCTCGATTGCCAGTGAAGTCGGTGCCGACACGGCGACGAGGAGCGGCGTGCCCATTCGCGCGGTCTTCTGCACCAGTTCGACTGAGACCCGACTGGTCATGAGGACAGCGCCTTGCGTCGTCTCCAGACCGGCCCTGGCCACCGCACCAGCCAGTTTATCGAGCGCATTGTGGCGGCCGACGTCTTCTCTGACCAGAGGGATGCCATCGCCATCCCAGAATGCCGCAGCATGCATCGCGCCTGTCGCCTGATGGTGCGGCTGAAGCGACCGTAGCGACCGCATCGCGGTCAGAATATCGAAGGGCCGAAATCCGACCCGCATGGAAATGCGCGGCGGCTGCGCGCAAGCCTGCTCGAGGCTTTCGATCCCGCACAAACCACAGCCGACCGGCCCAACCATTGCTCTCCGCCGTTTGGCGAGGCGACCGGCATCTTCGTCTTCAAGCCAAGTCCGCACCTCCCAACCGAGTTCGAGTTCGACGACCTCAATGCCGAGGATATCATCCTGCCCCGCCACAATACCTTCGCTCAAGCTAAAGCCGATACCGAAATCGACGAGATCGACGGGCGAGGCCATCATCACCGCATAAGTCGAGCCGTTGTAGGTGAGCGCTATGGGGCGCTCCTCCGCGACCCTGCGCGAGGACGGTATGGGATCTCGTCCCCGCCAGAGCAGTTCTGGTTTGTCTAGGCTGCAGCGATCATCCATGGCCAGCTCCGGAACAGCGTCTGGCAACCTCTGCCGGCCGGCCCGGTTCCTGCACGATCATCTTACGGTCTCGTGCGAGCGATCTGATCAACATCTCGCGAGGCGTTTAATCCCCGTACGTTAGCGAGCAGACTATCGCTCCCGCGCCACCCGCACCTCGTCGCATCGCACTGCATTCTCGGCATTTTGGCGCCCGATCATCTCATTTGCCTCCGAAGCAGCGCCGAGGAACCTGCATGACCAACATACGTTGGCGCTGCATGGCTGGGTGGGTTCCCAAAGAGAAGCAGGATCATGGCGCGACCAAACGAAGCCGATGACGAGAACGCCGAAACGGTTCACTACGACGGTCCAGCTGGCGGATGGGGCTCTCTGGAAGGGATAGCGCGCATCTTCGGCAAAGAGTGGGACTCGCCCGCGGCTTTGAACACCCTTCGTCGGCAAAACAAGCCGAAAGGCTTCATGTGTGTGTCGTGCTCCTGGGCAAAGCCGGCCGACTACCACACCTTCGAATTCTGCGAGAACGGTGCCAAGGCGACGCTTTGGGAGCTGACCTCCCGCCGTTGTACGCCGGAATTCTTTGCCGAACACACAGTGACAGAGTTGCTCTGCTGGAAGGATTACGACCTCGAGCAGCAGGGTCGACTGACCCATCCGCTGCGCTACGACAGTGCCACAGATAAATATGTGCCCTGCTCCTGGGATGAAGCTTTTCAGGCGATCGGTTTGCAGCTCAAGGCGCTCGATCCCAAGTCGGTCGTGTTCTATTCGTCGGGCCGTGCCAGCCTCGAGACCTCCTACCTCTATGCCCTGTTCGCGCGGGTCTATGGCAACAACAACCTGCCCGACAGTTCGAACATGTGCCACGAAACCACGTCGGTGGCGCTGAAGAAGCTGATTGGCGCCGGCGTCGGAACCGTCGTCTTCGACGATCTCAGCAACTGCGACGCGATGTTCTTCTTTGGGCAGAATACCGGATCGAACAGCCCTCGCTTTCTGCATCCACTCCAGGATGCGGCCAAGCGCGGCGTTCAGATTATTACTTTCAATCCCGTGCGCGAAAAGGGCCTTGAGGTCTTCATCAATCCGCAGAACCCGGCGGAGATGCTGACAGGCAAAAGCACGCAGATCAGCAGCCAGTACCACCAGGTGAAGGTTGGCGGCGACATCGCCGTCATTGTCGGAATCTGCAAGCATGTGTTTGCGGCTGACGATGCGGCCAAGCAGCAGGGCAAACGTGTCATCGATGCTCCCTTCGTCGAACAGCACACGCATGGCTTCGAAGAGTTCGAAGCCAAGGTCCGAGCGATTTCCTGGGGCGACATCGAAGCCGCCTCTGGCCTCAGCCGAGCGGTCATCGAGGGAGCCGCGCAGGTCTATGTCGAGGCAGACCGCGTGATCGGGATCTATGGCATGGGACTGACCCAGCACGTGCACGGATTCCAAAACGTGGCCATGCTCGTCAACATGCTGCTTCTGAAGGGAAACATCGGCCGAGACGGCACGGGAATCTCGCCGGTGCGTGGGCATTCGAATGTGCAGGGTCAGCGCACGGTCGGCATCTCGGAAAAGCCCAAGCTCGTCCCTCTCGACAAGTACGCCAAGCAGTTCGGGTTCGAGCCGCCGCGCGAGAAGGGCATGAACACCGTCGAAACTTGCGAAGGCGTTCTCGCCGGCAAGGTCAGGGCCTTCGTCGGATTGGGTGGAAATTTCGTGCGCGCCATCCCCGAACGATCGAAGATGGAAGAGGCTTGGCACGGGCTGGAGCTGACGGTTCAGATCGCCACCAAGCTCAACAGGAGCCATCTCGTGCACGGCAAGGCCGCCTATCTCTTGCCGTGCCTCGGCCGGACGGAGGAGGATATCCAAGCTAGCGGGCAGCAAGCCGTGACCATGGAAGACACTTTCAGTTGCATCCAGGGCTCGATTGGGCTGCGCAAGCCAGCAAGCGAACACCTGAAATCCGAGGTCGCGATCGTCGCTGGCCTCGCCCAGTCGATCCTGGCCCCCAACCCGAAACTCAAATGGGATGAATGGGTCGGCAACTACGATCTGATCCGCAACGAGATCGCAGAGACTTATCCAGACGAATTCCACGACTTCAACGCACGGATGTTCACGCCCGGCGGTTTCTATCGCGGCAATTCGGCCCGCGAACGGATCTGGAAGACGGAAAGCGGCAAGGCCGAGTTTACCGTCCCCGAGACGCTCAGTTCGACCGGCTTCCCGGATGCGCCCGGGCGCTACCGATTGCTGACCATGCGCAGCAACGATCAGTTCAATACGACGATCTACGGCTACAGCGATCGGATGAGGGGCATTGCGGGCACAAGGGACGTGCTGCTGATGAATCCAGACGATATCGCGCGCGCCGGCCTCCAGGAGGGCCAAATGGTCTTCCTGGTCAGCGACGCCGAGGATGGCGTGGCGCGGGAGGTCGGGCCGCTCAAGGTGACCCCGTTCAGACTGCCGGACGGCTGCGTCGGTGCCTACTATCCGGAAATGAACCCGCTGATCCCGCTGTCGCACCACGACATACATTCGAAGACGCCGGCCGCAAAATCAGTTCCTGTCCGAATTCGCGCGTGAGCGTCTTAGCGCGGTTGGGGGCGAACAATGCAGCTCTTTCGTCCAGGCGCAAACACGATTGCGACCTTGGTCATGGCGTCTATTGGAGCAGCACCGGTGCTTGCAGTTGGGCTCTCCTATGAGGTGATGCGGTCTCCTTACGTCACCAACCAGAACGTCACCCGGAATCAGCCGGTGCCGTTCAGCCACGAGCATCATGTTTCCGGGCTCGGCCTCGATTGCCGCTATTGCCACACCTCCGTGGAGAAGGCGCGCTTTGCCGGCATTCCTCCGACCGAGACCTGCATGACCTGTCATTCGCAGATCTGGACGAATGCGCAGATGCTGGCGCCGGTACGGGAGAGCCTTGCCGGTAACAAGCCGATGGCTTGGACGCGCGTCAACCGGCTTCCCGACTATGTCTATTTTGATCATTCGGTCCACGTCGCAAAAGGAGTGGGATGCACCACCTGTCATGGCGACGTCGGACAGATGCGGCTGATGCGGCAAGCAGCTCCTCTTACGATGCAATGGTGCCTCGACTGCCATCGTAACCCTGAGCCTCACTTGCGTCCTCCCGAGGCGGTTTTCGATCCGAACTGGCAAGCGCCGAAGAACCAGAGCGAGGCGGGGTCCAAGCTCGCCGCAACTTACCACATCAAGACCGGTCATCTGACGGATTGCACCATATGCCACCGCTGAAAGAATTGCCGACGCGCCCCGACCCGGTTCGGCCCAGCAAGCTCAACCGCCGTCAGGCACTCGGCCTGCTCGCGACCGGCATGGCAAGTGGCCTCGCGGCCTGCAGCAAACCGGACGAGCAAATCCTGCCCTATGTCAGGATGCCGGAACGGATCGTTCCCGGCGAAGCGCTGAAGTTCGCGACGACACTGGGATTGGCCGGCATCGGCCGCGGCGTGATCGTGACCTCGGTAGACGGCCGGCCGATCAAGGTGGAAGGCAACCCGCGTCATCCGGGCAGCCTTGGAGCCACCGATGTTTTCGCCGAAGCCGCCGTTCTCTCGCTCTATGATCCAGACCGCTCGCGTACCATTCTGCACAAGGGCGCCATAGCGTCGCGCGAAGCGCTCCTTGGAGTGCTTACCTCAGAGCTGACCGAGGCCCGCAGTCGTCAAGGGGATGGCCTGCGCCTGTTGACCTGCCGCACCACCTCCCCCACTCTTCTACGCCAAATCGATGGTCTGCTTCAGGCGTTCCCGACCGCGGCTTGGCACGCCTACGATCCGACCGACGACGAGAACGCGCGTCAGGGTGCGCAACTCGCTTTTGGTCAGGCCGTTTGCAGCTTGGCCGATTTCGCGCAAGCACGGATGATCGTCGCCCTCGATGCCGATCCCCTGGGGCACGGGCCCGACCAGATACGAATTGGCCGCGGCTTCGCAATGCGCCGCAACGACGCCAACGCCTTCTCCCGCCTCTATTGCCTCGAAAGTGCGCTCTCGTTGACCGGAGCCAAGGCAGACGAACGCCTTGCTCTCCGCCCCGAAGCAATCGAGCAGTTCGCCGCAAGCCTGGCACGGGAACTCGGCGCGCCGATTGGCGCGCCCGAGCTTCCTGAGCGTGAGCGCCTGCTGCTCCGAAACATCTTGCTGGACCTGAATGCTCACAAGAGCGAAGCGCTCGTCGTCGCAGGGCCTGGGATGTCGAAGGAAGTCCACGCAATTGCGCACTGGATAAACGCCCAGCTGAATGCACCCGTTCGGCTCATCGATCCGATCGATCACACTCCCTCGGGCAGGCAGGCCGGAACGCTTCAACAGCTCGCCGATGATCTCGAGGGCGGGCGCGTGCGTCAGCTTTTTATCATCGGCGCCAACCCGGGTTATGACGCGCCGGTCGATTTGCAATTCGAGGCGAGAGCGCAGAAGGCGCAGTTTCGGCTGCATATGGGAGAGTATGTCGACGAGACCGCCGCTCTCGCGACTTGGCATGTGCCGCAGAATCATCAGCTCGAGGCGTGGTCAGATTTGCGGGCCAGCGACGGGACAGCGAGCATCGTCCAACCTTTGATCAAGCCTCTGTACAGCAGCTTCGGCATTCACGAGGTTCTGGCCTGGATGGCCGGTGAACAGGACGCGAGCTCCTATGAGCTGGTTCGACAGACTTGGCGCGATGCGGCTCCGGAAGATTTCGAGGCGTGGTGGCAACGGGTGCTGCAAGAGGGCGTCATTCCGGGAACCGGCGCTCCTGCCGTGAAACCTGCTGTATCGGTCTCCCCCTCGAGTACGGGCGCCGAAGCTCAGGAGAAGAAGAACGGTCTCAGCCTGGTTCTTCGTCCCGACCCTTGCATGTGGGACGGCTCGTTTGCCAACAACGCTTGGCTGCAGGAATGTCCGAAACCGCTGAGCAAACAAGTCTGGGGCAATGCGCTAGCTTTGCATCCGAAGGATGCAAGCCGGCTTGGCATCCAATCCGGCGAGCTCGTGGCGATCGCCGCGGTTGGCCGGTCGATCGAAGTCCCCGTCCTGATCGAACCCGGTTCAGCGATCGGAGTCTGTGCGCTTACGTTTGGCGGAGGCCGGCAAAAAGCCGGCGCAATCGGCAATGGCGTCGGCGCCAATGCTTATGCTCTCCGAACCTCGGACAACCCCTGGCGCCTTGCGCAGGTTTCGATCACGCGGACGGGACGTCGAGAACCGATACTGACGACCCAGAACATCGTCCGAACGCCAGAAGACGTCCGCCAATTATATCCGTCGTATCAACTTGGCCGCGCGCTGCCCTCGACGACGCCCCCCGACCAACCTAGCTTGATGCCTCGCCCCCCGAAGACCGACGACGGGCATGCCTGGGCCATGGTGATCGATACGTCGGTTTGCATTGGTTGCAACGCCTGCGTGGTATCTTGTCAGGCCGAGAACAACGTTCCCGTCGTGGGACCGGAGCAGGTCGCAATGGGACGGGACATGCACTGGATGCGTGTCGACGTTTACGATCACGGCGCCACCGACGACCCGCAGCTCGGCTTTCAACCGGTCCCCTGCATGCATTGCGAGCATGCGCCGTGCGAGCCGGTCTGCCCGGTTGCAGCGTCCGTCCACGATCATGAAGGCCTGAATGCTCAGGTCTACAATCGCTGCATCGGGACCCGCTTCTGCGAGGCGAACTGCCCGTACAAGGTGCGGCGGTTCAATTTCTTCGGCTACGCGGATGGCGAGGAATACGGCAACCTCGGCGCGGATTCCTATCGCGGACAGAAGAACCCGGAAGTGACCGTTCGCGCGCGCGGGGTGATGGAGAAATGCACCTATTGTGTTCAAAGAATCAGCGCAGCCAGGCGGGCCGCGGAACGCGAGAACCGTGCGATAGATCCCGATGAAGTCCGGACCGCATGTCAGAATGCCTGCCCCACTCGCGCCATCAGTTTCGGGGACATGAACCAGCCTGAAGCGGAGGTCAACACGCGCAAGGCCGATCCGCGCCACTATGCCCTGTTAGGCCATCTCGGCACGCGCCCTCGGACGACCTACCTGGCCGATGTTCGCAACCCGGCCGGGCCGGACGCGGAGGAACGGACATGAGTAAGGTTCTCGTGGCCCGGGACCCTCCGGCACACCGTTGGATCTCGTCCGGGCGCGCAGGTGACGTCGCCATCACGCAAGCGATCGCGGATCCGCTCTTCACCGGTTTCGGCAGAAGCTGGTGGTTCGCGCTCCTCATCACCTTCCCCTTCGTGCTCTGGCTGCTCGGAGCAATCATCTGGCTTTTCTATCAGGGCATCGGCATCTGGGGCATCAACTCGACCATCGTATGGGGTGTCGCGATTGCGAACTACGTCTGGTGGATCGGCATCGGTAATGCAGGCACTCTGATTTCGGCGATGTTGCTGCTGACGCGGCAGAGATGGCGCGCCTCGATCAACCGCTTCGCGGAAGCCATGACGCTGTTCGCCGTCGCGATCGCGGGGCTGATGCCGATCATCCACCTCGGACGGCCGATCTACGCGTACTGGCTCGCGCCCTATCCGAACACCATGGCACTCTGGCCGCAATGGCGCAGCGCCCTTGTATGGGACTTCTGGGCCATCATCAGCTACCTGCTGTTCTCGCTGTTGTTCTGGTACGTCAGTCTCATCCCTGACCTCGCCACCATGCGTGACCGCACGCCCCATCGGGCCGGCCAGCTGCTCTACGGCGCTTTTGCAGTCGGATGGCGCGGCTCGGCGCGGGAATGGTCTCGCCTGGAAACGCTGCATACGACGATGGCTGCCTTGGGCGTCCCACTCGTCTGCTCCGTGCATTCCATCGTTGGTCTCGACTTCGCGGCCAGCCTCATGCCCGGCTGGCAGGAGAGCATCTTCCCGCCCTACTTCGTCGTCGGCGCGATGTATTCGGGTTTCGCCATGGTCGTGGTGCTCGCGGCCGCGATCCGGTGGGGTCTTAGCCTCCAGGCCATCATCACGCCGCGCCATTTCGACGCAATGGCCCGCATCCTGCTGATGGCGTCCATCGTCATGTTCTACTCCTATGCCACCGAATGGTTCATGGGCTGGTATGGCGGCGAGCACGCCGAGCGGGAGGCAGTGCGCTTCGAATTCACCGGCACATACGCGCCACTGTACTGGGCCTTGCTGGCCTGCAACTGCCTCATCCCGCAGATCCTGTGGTGGCCGTTTGCGCGACGTTCGCTGCTGGTGCTGATACCGGTCGCCATCGCGATCAACATCGGCATGTGGCTCGAGCGCATTCTGATCGTCTGGAACACGCTCTCACACGGCTACATGCCCTCGCTCTGGCGCAGCTTCCACTTCACCTTCTGGGACTGGAGCTTCCTGGTCGCGCCGCTCGGTTTCTTCGCGTTTTTGTTCCTGCTGTTCATGAGGCTGGTGCCGAGCGTCTCCATGTTCGACATGCGCCAACTCGCCCATGAGGAGCAAGCCGCATGACAGAGAAGCTGCTGGCGGAGTTCATGGATGGCGAAACGCTGAAGGCGGCGCTGCAGCGCGTGAGAGGCGCCGGGCATGCGGCCCTCGAGGCCTTCACGCCCTATCCGATCGAGGACCTGGCTGACCATCTCGGGCTGGACCGTTCGCGGATTCGTGTCGCGATGCTGGTCGGCGGGCTCACGACGGCGGCCTTCGCGTTCGCATTGCAATGGTACAGCGCGGTGATCGACTATCCGATCGACAGCGGCGGACGGCCGCTCAATTCCTGGCAGGTGTTCCTGCTGGTCCCCTTCGAAATCGGCATTTTTGCCGCTGCGCTCAGCGGCGTGATCGCTTTTTTTCGGTCGTGCCGCCTGCCGCGGCTGCACGACGCCTTGTTCGACATTCCGGGCTTCGAGCGCGCCACGCAGGATCGCTATTTTCTGCTGACGGCGTCGGGAGACAACACAGCCGATTTGCGGACGGTGCTCACCGAGGCAGGAGCCGTTGCCGTCACGGAGCTTCGCGAGCCATGACCATGCGGCGGCTGGCATGTTTGATGATGCTATCAGCCGCGCTCGGAGGCTGCGGCGATCATTCCATGTCCCAGCAGAATCGCTACGGCACGTTCTCGAAGGCCGCACTGTTCAGGGACGGCACCGAGGCCCAATCCCCGCCGACAGGCACCGTCGCGCAGGGTGATCTGGAGCGCACGCAGCAGGTGTCGACGCCGCCGGGCGTCGACATGGCGCTGCTGTCGCGCGGCCAGGAGCGTTACGACATCTACTGCTCCCCCTGTCATGGGCTCTCCGGGCATGGCGACGGCATGATCGTGCAGCGCGGCTTTCCCGCCCCGCCCTCCTACCATTCCGCCCGGCTTCGTGCGGCCGACGCACGGCACTTCTTCGACGTGATCACCAACGGCTACGGCGCGATGTATTCCTATGCGGCCCGGGTCGAGCCGCGCGACCGTTGGGCCATCGTCGCTTATATCCGCGCGCTCCAGCAATCGCAGCACACCGACATGGCGGACGTGCCGCAGCTGAGGAGCAAGCTGCCATGATTGCCACGCTGCGCCACCAAACCCTTGGTGCATTCGGCAGGCCAGGCGTTGCGGTCGGTGTTTCCCTGCTGACACTCGCGGCCGCGCTGGTACTGGCTGCCGGACGCCTGGGTCCCTATCCAGCCCTGCTGCGAGGCTGGCTTGTCGCGTTCGCGATATGGAGCTGCGCCCCCATCGGAAGCATGACATTGCTGCTCATCCACCGCCTGACCGGCGGACGTTGGGGCGTCGTCGCCGGACCGACACTGCGTGCGCTGGCCGCCATGATGCCGCTCGTCGCCATCGCCTGCCTCCCGGTCCTCGCCGGCCTGCCATCCATCTATCCCTGGGCTGCGGATCCCGGCCAGATCAAGCCGGATGTCGCAGTCTGGTATCTGGGCCAGACGTCATTCATCCTGCGCGCGGCCGTCGCCCTCGCCGGATGGTCTGCGCTTGCTGTGATCTTTGCGTCGGGTCTCGGCGGGCGGCTGCTGGCCGCGCTCGGCCTTGCCTTCTTCGGTCTCACGATCAGCATGGTCGCGGTCGACTGGTTCCTTTCGGTCGAACCCCATTACGTATCCACCGCGTTCGCGTCCATGATTACCATACAACAATTCTTGGCGGCGCTGGGCGTCGCAGCAGTGTTCGGCACCTCGGACGTCGCGGGCGACGCGTGGGGCGATATCGGCATGCTCTTGATGGCAACGTTGCTGGGCGTCGTCTATCTCGAATACATGACGTTCGTCGTCGCCTGGTATGGGGATCTGCCTCACAAGGCCGCGTGGTTCCTCAGGCGCGCCTCGGAAGCCTGGACCGGCTTGCTGATTGCGACCTTTGCGCTCGGAGCCGTTTTGCCCTTCGCAATGCTCCTGCTCACTCGCGTGCGCCGCAGCCGCGCGGGGTTGCGCGCGGTCGGTGTTCTGCTGCTGCTCGGGACCAGCCTGCATTTTGCGTGGTTGATCGTCCCCGCCTTCGTCCGGCCCTCTGCTGTTGCGCTCACCGGACTTTGCTCGCTCGTCTGCCTGAGCGTTGCGTCCGTACTCTTCGGCAGGGGCATTGCCTCCGCGGAGGCGCACCATGCCGGCTGAGGAAATGGGCAACCGGGCGCGTCCGCAACCCGCGGACATCGATAACCGCGCCGTGCTCGCAGTCGTCGGCGGCTTCCTGCTGTTCGTCGCCGCAGCCATCGCCGGACTGTTGCTCTTCATGCATTCACAGGCGCCAGACTCCTTCAGCCCGCGCGTGAAACGCCAGTTCCCCTCGCCGGAGCTGCAGACATCGCCTGAAGTCGACCTCGCGCGGCTCACCACCGCGCAGCAAGCCCGGCTCTCCGGCTATGCCTGGATCGATCGCGACCATGACATCGCGCGCATCCCGATCGTGGAGGCGATGCGGCTCGTCGCGCAACGCGGCGCACACGCCTATGATCCCATTCTGGCTCCGCCCGCGGCCACTCCCGCTCCAAGCGGAGGCTCTCCATGAAGCGGGCCATCCTCCTCCTGATGCTTGCGCTGTGGCCCTCCCTTGCACGGGCCGGCTTGACCGAGCAGCAGATCAGGCGTGTCGGCTTTGACCCTCTCGCCGGTGCGCACGTGCCGCTCTCCCTGACGTTCACCGATCTCGACGGCCGGCAGGTATCCGTGCGCGAGGCGATCAATGGACGTCCGACCTTGCTGATCCCGGCGGACTTCACCTGTCAGCAGATCTGCGGGCCGGCACTGACCATCGCAAGCTCAGCCTTGCGTCAGACCGGCCTCACACCGGGACGGGATTACAGCCTCGTCATTGTCGGCATCGACCCGCGCGACGGCATCGATGACGCACGCCGCTTCACACAGGGGCAGATTGGGGACGCGGGAACAGCGGTCCTGACCGGATCGCGCGAGACCATCGCCGCGCTGCTCGACGCCATCGGCTATCATACCGAGGTCGACGGCGACGACGACGCCATCGCGCATCCGGCAGCGTTCGTCACGCTCGCGCCGGACGGGCGGCTCGTCCGGGCGCTGTCTAGTCTGGCGCTCCAGCCCGGCGATCTGCGCCTTGCATTGCTGGAGGCCGGCAATGGTCGCAACGGCGGACTTGCCGGACGCATCGCGCTGCTTTGCTACGGCTTCGACGCGGTGCACGGCATCTATACAAGCAGGATCACGACCGTCCTTCAGATCTTCGGAGCCGGGACGGTCGTCGTCATGGCGGGACTGATTGGGCTCATGTTGATGCGAAGCAGGCGTCGCGGAGCTTCGGCATGAACTCGCTGTTCACTCTGCCGGAGGCCAGCACCCACGCCGTCACGGTGGATCACATCTTTGAGCTACTGATGGTGCTGTCCGGTGCCACTGTGGTGCTGGTGTTCGGGCTGATCCTGCTATTCGCCGTTCGCTACCGGCGCGGATCGCCTGCCAAGCGCGGCCCGATGCCGGAATTCCTCAGCCGCGAATTCGAGATTGGCTGGACCGTCGCGACGCTCCTCACCTTCGCCTTCCTGTTCTGGTGGGCGTCTTCCGCCGATCTCAGCAGCTTGACGGTACCAGCGGGAGCGCTGGAGATCCACGTCGTCGCGAAGCAGTGGATGTGGAAGACGCAGCATCCGAACGGTGCTCGTGAGATCAACGCGCTGCACGTTCCGCTGGATCGGCCGGTCCATCTGCTGATGAGTTCGCAGGACGTGATCCATTCCTTTTTCGTGCCGGCGTTCCGGGTCAAGAAGGACGTGGTGCCCGGCCGCGACACGGACATCTGGTTTCAGGCCAGCAAGAGCGGCACCTTTCCGCTGCTGTGCGCCGAATATTGCGGCACCAATCACTCGATGATGCGAGGCACGGTCGTGGTCATGCGCCAGGACGACTATGCCCAGTGGTTAACCCGGCAACCCGAAGGCGACGACCTCGCGCATGAGGGCGCCAAGCTGTTCGTGGCGCAGGGCTGCTCGGGCTGCCATGCGGTCTCGTCGAGCGTCCACGCACCGCGCCTCGCCGGCCTTTATGGCCGCGCGGTGCAACTGGCGGATGGGCGCACAGTCACGGCAGACGATGCCTACATCCGCGATTCCATCCTGCAGCCGAAGCGCGACATCGTCGCGGGCTTCGAACCGATCATGCCGAGCTTCAAAGGGCTGCTCGACGATGGCGAGATCCAGAGCCTGACCGCCTACATCCGCTCGCTCGGGGAGGAGACGCCACATGACTGATGCCCTGCTCGCCGGAGAGCTGCCTCTGCCGCCGCGTCCGGATTATCTGCGCCACGGCGCCACGGTGAGGTCCTGGCTCGCCACCACCGACCACAAGCGCATCGCCATCCTCTACGCGGTGACCATCACGGTGTTCTTCTTCCTGGGCGGCGCCGCGATCACGGCCGTGCGGCTCGAACTGTTCCAGCCCAATGGATGGCTGATGAACTCGGACACCTACAACAAGCTGTTCTCGTTTCATGGGATCATCATGGTCTGGTTCTTCCTGGTGCCGTCGATCCCCAACACGTTCGGCAATTTCTTGCTGCCGCTGATGATCGGGGCGCCGGATGTCGCCTTTCCGCGCCTCAATTTGTTCAGCTGGTATTTGACCATCGCAGCCGGCGCATTCACCGTCTACGCCCTCGTCGCCGGCGGCGTCGACACCGGCTGGACGTTCTACACGCCTTATTCGTCGATGTTCTCCAACACCCACGTCTTTGCGGCGGCGGCCGGCGTGTTCATCGTCGGCTTCGCCAGCATCGCAACGGGCGTGAACTTCATCGCGACCACCCACATGCTCCGCGCTCCCGGCATGACCTGGTTCCGGCTACCGTTGTTCGTCTGGGCGATCTACGCGACGTCGCTGATCATGGTGCTCGCTACGCCGGTGCTCGCGATCTCGCTGCTGCTCGTGATCACCGAGCGCGTGTTCGGCCTGCCGATCTTCGATCCAGCACGTGGCGGCGATCCGATCTTGTTCCAGCACCTGTTCTGGTTCTACTCGCACCCGGCCGTCTACATCATGGTGCTGCCCGCAATGGGCGTGGTGTCCGAGATCATCCCCTGCTTCGCGCGGCGGCGGATCTTCGGCTACGACTTCATGGTCTACGCCATGCTGGCTATCGCCGGCATCGGGTTCTTCGTCTGGGGCCACCACATGTTCGTCTCCGGACAATCGGCGCTGGCCAGCCTGGTGTTCTCGTTTCTGTCCTTCATCATCGCGGTGCCTTCGGCGATCAAGGTATTCAACTGGACGGCATCGCTGTACCGCGGGCAGATCAGCTTCGAATCCCCGATGCTCTATGCGCTCGGATTCGTCGGGCTGTTCACGACCGGCGGGCTCTCCGGCCTGTTCCTCGCCTCGATCCCGGTGGACATCCACGTCACCGACACCTATTTCGTCGTGGCGCATTTCCACTACATCATGGTCGGCGGCTCCGTCTCCGCCTTCTTCGCCGGCCTGCACTTCTGGTGGCCGAAGGTGACAGGCAGGCTCTATCCGGAGAGCTGGGCGAAATTCGCCGCTATCCTGATGTATGCCGGTTTCAACATGACTTTTCTGCCGCAATTCGTCGCGGGCTATCTCGGCATGCCCCGGCGCTATCACACCTATCCGGCGGAATTCCAGATCTACAACGTGATGTCCTCGGCCGGCGCGGCAGTGCTCGCGATCGCCTATCTGCTGCCGCTCGGCTACCTGACATGGTCGCTCTTCTACGGCGGCAAGGCGGCCAGGAACCCCTGGGGCGCGACGGGCCTCGAGTGGACCACGACTTCGCCGCCGCCGCCGAAGAACTTCGACCGGCAGCCGCGCGTCGATCGGGGACCCTACGACTACCACGCGGAAGGCATGTCGGCCGGGACTGCCCCTCCCCAGATGCAAAATGCGAGAGAGATCTGATGAGTGACGAAAGTGCACTGCTGAGAGAACCCTGGTTCGATTTCAGCCGGCAGCGCGAGGCCGGCAAGTTCGGCATCTGGGTCTTCCTAGCCAGCGAGACGCTGTTCTTCGGAGCCTTGATGCTGACCTATACGGTGTGCCGGATCGAGCATCCGGGCGCGTTCGCCGCCGCCGGGCGCGAAACCAATATCTGGTACGGCACCATCAATACCGCGGTGCTGCTGACCAGCAGCCTGACCATGGCAGTCGCCGCGCAGGCCGCCGAAGCGCCGGTACGGCTGCGGCGGCTCGTCCTTGCCGGCCTCATCGCCACGGCGCTGCTCGGCATCGCCTTCATCGTCATCAAGGGCTTCGAATATAGGGAGGACATCGACAAGCACCTGGTGCCGGGCGCCGGATTCGCCTTGCCGCAAGCGGGGGCCCAGCTTTTCTACGGATTCTACTGGCTGGTCACGTCCGTTCACGCGATCCACCTGTCGATCGGCATCGCGTTGGTCGGCCGCCTTGTGTGGGTGCTGCTCCGGCACGAGCTGCCCTTGCATGACAATCCGGAGATCGAGGTCACCGCTTTGTACTGGCATCTGGTCGATATTGTCTGGATCTTCCTATACCCGCTGATTTACCTGCCGGGCCGCGCATCATGAGCGAACGAACTGAATCGAGCGGTGCTGTCCGCCGTCTGATGGCGAAGAATCTTCTGATTTGGGCCGCGCTTCTAGCGCTTCTCCTGCTCAGCCTCTTTGCGGCCTACATTCCTATGGGGCGAGTAACGACAGCCAGCGGCATCATCATTGCTGCAGCAAAATCGACCCTCGTGGTCTTGCTCTTCATGGAGCTCGCCTCAGCGAAGCCGCTGATCCGGGTCGCGGCAATTTCAGGACTTGTTTTCCTGGTCGCAATGTTCGCACTGGCCTTAGCAGACGTGCTCGCACGGCCTTAGGCCGCCCGAGCATCCAACCCCACGGGAGCAGTGCCGAGCGACGGCGGGTTCACTCTGTAACACTGACGATCTGCGCCCTTTACAAACGCACTCTGCAGGTCTGGCGAAACCTCCGGCAATTTCCTTCGCCCTCGCGAGAGTCGGGTGTGGTTTACGAATTTGCCTTCACGCCGAACTAACCCCGTTGGCATCGAGTAAATACGCGTCCCCCTCGGCGCGGCTGAGGACCACGGCCGGCGAGAACCTCACACAGAAAAGCCCCGCTTTCGCGGGGCTTTGCAGTTGACCGGAACGTGAGCTCGTTGATCAGTAACGCGCGACCACCGGACCACCGAAGCGATAGTTCAAGCGACCAAGGATCATGTCGGTGTCGCCGCCGGTGCTAAAGCCGGCCAAAGCGACGCCGCCTGGCGTGGTGAAGGTCGCGCTGTGGCGGTTCTCGAAGATGTGGTCGTACTCGACACCGAGGGACCAGTTCTGTGCGAATGAGAACTCGAGGCCGGCTCCGACCGTTCCGCCGAGACGCGTGTTATAGCCGGTTTGGGATGTCACCGCGCCAGCCGTAAGAAACTGATAGTTGCGATCGGTGATCGCAGCACCGCCCTTCACGTACAGCAACACGTTGTTCCAGGCGTAGCCCACCTGACCGGTGAACAGACCGAACGCGTCCATCTTGGAGCGGACGGTGTCGCCCGGGGGTGGCAGTACCAGCGCAGCCCTGCTGCCGGAGATGTCCGCCCAATTGCCTTGAGCTTCAAGCCCGAACACCCAACCCGCGCTTTGCCAGCGGTAGCCGACTTGGCCGCCAATGGTGCCGCCATTCGCATCGTAGCTGCCGATCAGCGTCGCAGTCGGATCAAATACCCGGCGATCATGACTTTGTGCCCAACCGCCGTTGATGCCGATGTAGAAGCCGCTCCAGTCAAACACGGTCGCGACAGCCGCCGGCGGCGCCTTGGTGTACGGACGCGCAGCCAGGTCCGCGGCCGAAGCAGACGCCGCGCCCAAAATCAAAGCTCCGAATGCGGCCGAAGCCAACAACTTGCTCATTTCAATAGTCCCCATCAGTCCTTGAGAGTCCCCGCCTTGAGAGCACCGTAGCTGGCATGTTGCGTATCGGCTGTAGCGGCGACGACACACTGCAAGACGCATTTCGGATTAACATATGTTAGCGCGGGAATCATGCTGGCGCTTCGTTTCAGTGCGTCTGAGACAACACGAATCCTCGCGCCAGCAGCTCTTCAGTCGGGAATCTCGTTGGTGGCTCAATTCAGATCGAGCGGCACGCGGCAGACGTCCTGGGCTTCGTTGTTGCTCGGGATCACGACGCAGTTCCTGCCCGACAATTCGGGCCGGACTTGGCGAAGTTCGTGCTCGAGCCTGGTGGCGTGAAGCTGTCTCCGCAAAGGAGTTTGACCCGGATTGCGGGACGCTACCGCCCTTTTCGAGCATAAGGCTTGGTGCTGCAGCGCGACGGAGATGACTGCGCCCTCACGGCTTCGCGGGCACACAGGTCGGCTATCTGCTGAACGGCGCTAGCTTCTTCCCCCGGGGCGGAGACCGCCCGCTAGGCAACAATGCGAGTCTGAACGGAGCAGACCGCATTCGACCTCAACTAATCGCGAAAGCGGCGCGACTATTCTTGGAGTGACGGCAGCGACCACGGACCCGAATCCTGGTCCATCGACGTCGATGCGACCACTCTCGACGACCAGTTCGCGTTAGAGAACTACATGCAAGATTTCGAGCTCAAGGCCAAGGGCCAGCGGAGATGAGCTGGCTTTAGGAACAGATTGCCAGTTGTTCCCGTTTAGATTCGTCGTACCGGATCGTCCGGCGGCAAATTGGAGCAAACATGATGGAAAAGAAGATCGCCGGATTATTAGGAGCGGTAGCCGCGCTGAGCACTCTGGCAGGGGCGCAGGCCAGCCCAGCCCCTTCCGACGCACTGAAGGCAAGCACTTATGCGGACCTCTTGCAGCCAATTCCGAACGCGGCACGAACCCTACAGGCCCTAGAAGAGCAGGCTGCCGCCGAGCCTGCCGAAGCGAACATTCAGGTGGCCCAGTTGTACTACCACCACCATCATCACCATCACCACCATGGCTACTGGCACCACCATCATCACCACGGCTACTATCGCGGCGGTGTGGTCGTCGTTCCGCGCCGGCGATTCTATCACCACCATCATCACCACCATCACCACCACAGCGGCGTCTACTTCCGCTATTGATCCCGGACGCGCATACAGAAGAGCTGGCCTGAGCTGGCTCTTCTTCATGAGCGCTTGGCGCTCAATCCTGCCTCGCCTTATCTTTGGCGGCACGATGGAGATGCCGGTATGTTCCATCAAAGACCGTATCGGTAGTGGAGGTCCATTCCGTTCCAGCTGCCAGGTTGGGCCTGTTGGCGTAGATGCGCCGGGCCTGCAATTCGCGCTCGGCAGCTTCCTCTTCGTTCATCGGACTGAGCTCGAAATTCGCCTCCTCCGGGATCACGATGATCTGCGCAAACGGTTCGGCCGGTCGGAAGATGTGCGTGCATCCCTCCGCGGGCGACTTGAAGACGCAGAAGAACAGCATGGGCCACCAGTTGCGAACGAGGGCCGGGACCGCGATCGGCACCGTGTCGCTGCGATCAGTGTAGAAGCGCGGATGCGGCTCCGTCCGGATGGCGAGCCCTTTCTCAAGCTTCAGGTCCAACAGCAGCTGGTAGGTGTAGTAACTATCACCGAAGTTGCGGAATGGCGGCCACTGCAGACCTGGTGCGGGCGGTTCTCCCCAATCGCCTTCGAGGCGCAGGGTGCCGTCTCTCGTGGAGACCCGCAGTTCATTGTCGTACGGGTAGAACAGTTCGATTCCGTACTGCGCTCCCTCGGAGAACGGCACGCAGTGCCAGACCTGCTCATGCGACCCGTCCTTCCGAGGATCTCGGCTGCCAGCCCAGCCTGGAATCTCGAGCTTCGTCCGGCGCGGGGCCAGGCGCGGATCGTTCAACCGATATTTGACGGTGTGCAAGACCAGTCCCTCCCTGCCATACGGAATGCTGAGCAAAAACGGCCCGCCAAGGTCCTGGTTCCAATTCGGGAATAAATGGCATGTACTGATGCCCCTGCAGGATAGCACCTACGGGCTTGCAATCGTTACAAGGAAATAAGGGCTATCAGATGATGGTGAGTGGCCAAGCGGGGCGGATTTGGCGCTCGCCGCGGTTTAGTTCTACGAACCAAATGAGCATGAAGGGCTGAGGGGCAGCAGATTGACGCTGAGATTCATCATCACCGCTTCTTCGGAAAGGAGCAGAGTCGTGATGGCAGTCGTGATGGCGATGATCATCGTGATCCTGGCCGCCGGCGGAAAGCTCCCGAGGCAGTAAGCGGTGCCGATGCATCCCATGAAGATGAGTAAGGCGACGAAACGGCAGCGCCTTGAACAGCAGCTTGGGCAATTAAACCGGGAAATCGAAAGACTGGTAGATGCGATCGCGAAAGGACATGGCGATCCGTCCGTTCTTGGACCGCGATCGACTGCCTTAGATGCCGAGCGCAAGCGGATATCTGAGGAGCTGCAGAGTGAACCACCCGCCCCGAAGGAAGTCGCGCTGCATCCGGCCATCCTCAAACGATATGAGGAGCAACTCGGTCGGCTTGAAGAAGCACTGGGTAAAGGTGTTAGTGCGGGTGACGGAGAGGCCGCAGAAGCCATCAGAGATCTGGTCGAGACGGTCACTGTGTTCCGCGACCCAGGACGCCCAGGCGGTGTAGCGGTCGAGATAGCAGGCCGGCTAAACGCCCTGCTCGGGGAAAAGGCCTATCCAAATCAAGTCAAAGGAGTGTGGGGAAAGGTGGTAGCGGGGGAGCGCTACGAACGGTCCCCCACCCAAACAGTCCCCTTGTTCTTGAAGCTTTACCGCGCAGGGTAGCGCAACGCGGACCAAACCGGTTGCAGGCGGTCCACTATTGAGCTGCTGCCGGTTTGATGGACACCCGGTTAAGCTAATCCCACCTTGCGCTCGACACCCACGACAGGCAGTGGCTCGCGCCCTGCCCTGCCCACCACAAATCGATAATTCGCCAGCCGGTTTCGCCGCCGCTTTGATGCGGCCATGCGATCCCAGAACACCACTTGGCAATCAGTCCGTCTGATCAAGCACGAAGCCGTGCCCGACTGCGGCAGCTTCGAGGTGCGCTTCGCTGATGGCAGGCCCAGCCGATACTTCTACTGGGACAACCTACCGAGCCGACGCCTTCGGCCGGACTTGCTTACAGGAGCAGAGGCACTTGATCGGGCAAGGACTGTTGCGCGAGCCGAGCGGGATTGCCTCAACATCGCCGGTATCGACACCCGCGAAGAGCGATAGTCCCACATATCCTATGTGATGGCGGCAATGTTCCCTTTTGATCATCGTGTTGGCTTGGCTGGAGGGCCAAGTCGTGGATCAGATGCCTCCCGAGGAGAAGGATGAACAGCCGCGCTGCCCGAAGTGCAGAGCGGTCTCACGTCTCAACCATGCGATGCTCGACATTAAGAGCGGCAAGTTGGTCCGCCTGTATAAGTGCTCAAAATGCGGGGGGCACTTCTGGGACGACTAAGGCTTGCTTCGGGTTGATCCAGATCAATATGGGAGACCGACCACCACAGCCACTTTACCTCGGTGGTCCCCATGAGACATTCCCACGATTGGCTACTTGCCGCTGCGATCATCTGGACGACCCTGGTCGCTTGCGCGCTGCTCTACCTCATGGCTTTTCCCGGATAGCCTACCCAGCCCGACTCGACGTATCGATGCCGCATGAAATACGCCGCTGCCCGCCCTCTCGCCGATCCTGCCACCGCCGCCCGCAAGCTGGTCGAGATCGCCAGCGGCATCGAGCCGGTGCAGGACGGCCGCATCTACATCGAGCTGGTCAACGTGCCGTTCCTCAAGATGGGCGGCACGGGCGAGGAATTTCGCGCAGGCATCGCGCTCGCCCACGAGCGCGGCTGGATCGAGCTGCACGAGTCGGGGACGTTTCTGCGGCTGACGCAGGCAAACCCTCTCGCTTGATCGTGAGAGCTGCAGCTCTCACCCGCTTTGTCCCGAGAAGCGGACCAAAAACAGACGTGCTCAGAATGGCGCGATGGGGCCATAAGCAGTCATTCGATCACCTCGTCGGCGCGGGCGAGCACCGTGGGCGGTATCGTAATTCCAAGGATCTTCGCCACCTTCAGATTGACGACTAGTTCGAATTTGGTTGGCTGTTGAACGGGCAGATCGCTGGGCTTTGCGCCCTTAAGGATCCTAGCGATGTATTCGGCAGATCGACGGTACATGTCTGGAAAATTCGGTCCGTACGACATCAGGCCGCCGTCCTTAACGTAGATGCCGGTTTCCCAGATCGAGGGAAGGCGATACAGCGCGGCCAGCTCGATCAACTGCTTGCGATGGAAGTTGAAGAAAGCCGATGCCATCGCAGCGACCGCGTCGACGCCCTGCTCTCGTCCGCGCCTGAACGCAGCTTCGACCTGGTCGGAGCTCGCGGCCTCGGCGACAACGACATGAAGGCCCAGAGCCCGCGCCGTGGCCTCCGCCTCGGCAGCACCTGTCGGAACCCCCACGACCGGATCGCGCAGGATCATGACCCGCGTGATGGACTGCACCGACTCTTTCAGAACCTCTATGCGCTTGCTTTCCAGATCGATGTCCGACATCGACAGGCCGGTGGCGTTTCCACCGGGCCGCGCGAGGCTCTGGACCGTACCGCTGCCGACTGGGTCTGCGATCACTGCAAAAACGATCGGAGTCTTTGTTCCGGTGGCCAGAAGCGTCTGTACTGCCTTTGAGCCGGCCGTCAGGATGGCGTCGAAATTGCTTTGGCTGAGCTCCGCCGCCAACTTCTGCATGCGCTCAAAGCTGCCCTCAATCCAGAAATATTGGACATCGACGTTGCTGCCTTCTATCAACCCATTTTCACGCAACCCTTCTTTAAACGCAGCAATTTGGGCGGCGTCAATAGTTGACGGGCTCGCATTACCCAAGAAGGCGATGCGCGCGATTCGCCTGTTTGTCGATTGAGCGAAACCCTGTCGCGACCAGGCCGACGCCGCTATAATCGCCGCTAGAAACTCCCGCCTTCGCATACGCCCCCCTTGAAGACTCCGCTCTGTGGGTTGCCATACTAACACCTTGTTGTGGGCCCCAGAGGGCCTTTACCGGAGATAGCGCGAAGTCCGAATTGGGTCACAAGCTGCTGTCGGTGTCGCCGCGCTGGATGTCCGGATCTGATCAGAGACCGGGCGTGGGTTCTGACGTTTGCCGCTTGTTCCGGGCTTCAAATGCCAGCGGACGATTCCTATCTCCGGCCCATGCGCAGCACGTTCGAGCTTTGCCTGCCCACCGTGGCCAAGACCGTGCCGACCGGCCCCGACTATCTCCACGAGGTCAAGTACGACGGCTACAGGTTATTGGTCATCCGCGACCATGACCGCGTCCGCCTGATCACGCGCGGTGGCAACGACTGGTCGAAGCGGTTTCCCTGGATCGTCGAGGCCGCGCTGAAGAACCGGACCAAGCAGTTCGCGATAGATGGCGAGCGGTCGCTGCCTGGAGTAGGTTGCTAACGAGCATAACTGCGAGTGTCGGACCTGTTTTTGCTTCGTTTCGGCCATTCAGTCCAAACAGTCTGACGCTGATCCTTGTGAACAGTCCCTCCTCCAGTCTCGTACAAAGGATAATCAGTGGCGCGAGAACGAGAACAAGCAGTGCTGCACCCCCCCCCAAGCTCCTCCATCGCCCGCAGCAGGGTTGTTTATGCGATAAATGGTTTTGGCGACCCCCGGTGCCCACAACAGGACGATCATGGCCGTAAACGCGTTCATTGCCTTTAATCGTTCGCGTCCTAACGCAGGGCGAGCCGAGTAGCGACGAATTGCTATCGGCATCATCGCGATCAGCAGAAACGGCAAGGTCAGGAAACCAGCCAGCAGAGGCCACAAAAAGAACTCCTCCGGGTGATCGCTGAAGATCATGTCTGTGACCGCGAGCAGCAACCCGAACAGCGCATTTACCCGCACCGCCCACTTGAAAATGTCCGCTGATAATTCGCGGTACGCGGACGCGTCCTCGTCTGAGCGTCTAGATGCGCATGTCTCGCCCTGCATGTTTAGAACGTATGGCCTTCCGAACGGCCGAGTTTGCGCCAAGTCAACGTGCATGACAGAGATTTCGGGAAGCTGTAGTTTATGAGCGGCAACCTCTTGGATCGGCTAATAAGCCCGCAGGCGCTGTCTTGGCGTTTTGCCGTCCATGTTGTTTTGGTCACGCTTGCGTTCCATACTTGCGCTTGGCTCTTGTATGCGATTGCCGAGCCGCCCGCGCCGAGCGAATTCGGCTACCTTATCTTGCTAATCGGCTGGCCCATTCCTTCTTATTGGGCGATCTTTTTCCTCGCTGCATTATCTGATCCAACCGACTCCATGCATCGTTGGCGTGTGTGGGTCTCTTGGCTGGTCGTAAGCTATCCCTTTGCGGGCGCATACTTGATGATGTTGTTTGGACGGCGAGATGCCGTCGAAGGAATTGCATTCCTTCCTATCATTCTAATCCCATTTTCTCCGGTTATCGCCCTCGTGGGGGCGGTCGCAGGGCAACTGCTCTGGTACCTGTACCAGTTCCTGAAGAGCGCACTCCGCAAAGTTCGGCGTCAGCACGCCGATTGACGAGCTACCAAGTCGCATATTTTCCGAGACCTTTCGCTCCGCCTGCGCAAGACCAACCTCGCACGCCTGCTCGCCCGACGCCCGGACGGCATCTTCGTTGCGCCGTTCGAGACCGGCGCCATCGGCACCGACCTGTTCCGGGCCGCCTGCCGCATGGGGCTGGAGGGGCTGGTCTCCAAGCACCGGGACCGGCCGTACCGGGGCGGCCGGCAGAAGCACTGTGTGAATAGGCACGCTATTTGACCCCCAATCGGCTTCCAAGGTTGACCCCACCCGTGCCGCTCGATGTCCCTGACACTGTGATGGAACTCAGCCATGGGCTGGGGTCACGGTTTGGCGCCGATAGGGGTCAAAGTTCGGAGCCGATCCACACACTGGGCCTCCTGCTTTGGACGCGATTGGGGCGCGCAAACTTCCTTACGATCCTTCACGCTCAAGACCTCAAGGTTGGGAAGCCGATCGATGGGCGACATGCAGCCGCGATCTTATTCAGAAGATGAAGCAGCCCAAATGCCCGGCCGCACGCAGCGGCGGATGACTGGGCCACGGCCGCCGAGCGAGTGCAGCATGATCCAGCCGTTGGTAACGAGATCGCAGATGCCTGCGTGCCGGCGCAGGACATCGTCCATTGCAGTTTCGGGAGCGGCGATGAAGACGTTCAAGCGTACCGGCTCATGGACAAAGCGCGAGCCGTCATGCACCGACTGCCATGGCAATCCGACTCGCAGGTCCCCGGCATTGCCTTCGAGCACGCCGAGCTGGCCGACGATGTTGTGAAGCATCTTGTTGCCGCTGCCGAACGCCGCGTTATTAACGGTCGAGCCGTAGTATTGCAGATTGATCCAGCTCGCGACCACCAGCGGCGCGGTCATGATCAGCTCCAGCACCCGATGATCCCGATCCTGCTCGTGGATATAGGAATGCAGGAAGGCGCGGCCGGACAGGTCGAGACCGCGCGTGACGCTGCGCGGGGCAGCGATGAACGCGGCGTTTCCCGCGAGGCCCCATTCTGGCCGGACTTGGGACCAGTCCTTGCTACGCGCCTTGATCGCGGCGTCGGCATCCGCCGCATCTCCGACGCCCAGCAGCGCGCGGCGCTCGAGCCTCGCCAGATGAGCGGCATCGGCCAGGCGCAATTTCAACCGTGCCAGATCGTCGGCGAGTTGCGCCGGCAGGTCCTCCTCGTCGAACAGCTTTACGTCGTCAGTGGTGGTATCGTGAAGCGCACCGACGAACCAGCAGTCGGCGGGGATGTCGATGCCCCGCGCCCGCAAGCCATCGCGGACCTGCGAATCGTTGAGGATCGCGGCGGCGACACGCGCATTGGCCTCGCCTGTGTGACCGCCACAGGCGCCGCAGTCGAGGCCCGAGGCGTGTGGATTGTTGACCGTGGTGCTACCGTGGCCCGTCAGCAGCACGAGGCGCGCGAACGGCCCGGTCAGTGACATCGCCTTCAGCACCGCCTCGGCCATATCGACGGCCTGCGAGTCGGTAAAGCCGGTGGAACGCCCTTTGAGCTTGCCAGGCGCGAGACGCGGGCCGACCCTCGCAGCGACGTCGGAATCGAGACCATCGCTGACCGGCGATGGCACCGGTCGGGTTACGCCCGCGCTGTCAGTCGCGATCTTCGCCGCAAAGCCGAGGCCTGCCGTCTCCACAAAGGAGAAGGACGACACTGCGGAGACCTTGAACGATTTCCAAGCCTTCGCCACTCGCCGCCGGAGCAGTCGCTGGCCCAGCACTTCGGCTTCCTCGAACGGCTCGGCGTCCTTGACTTCTTCGCAGACGATGAACGCCGGTTTGAGCAGCACGGGACATTGCGCGCCGCCCCGAAGGTGGCCTATCGGAACATATTCGATGGGGAAGCCGAAAAAGCCGGCGAAACCGATCGTTTCCACCTCCGGAGAAAGGGTCTCAAGCGCGCGCCGGAATATTTCCGAGCGCACGTCGATGCAGAAGGCCGCCTGGACCGCAGGCCGGTCCATCCGACCAGACTGTGCCGCGCTGCCGCGGTTGGCGAGGAGTCGGGCGATCAAGTTGCGGCGGAAGACGATCTCGTAGGCCTCCTGCAGGACGACGTCGACGGCGAGCTCGGGAGTCTCGTCTAGGCAGTGATCGACGGGCAGTTTCGCCGCCTGCTCCATCGCTCGCGCCCAGGCTGTCCTGAAGGCGTCATCGGTCCGCGCCTCGAACAGCGCAAAACCCCAGGCGAGCCGGATCGCAAGCAGTTCGAGCAGAGTGTCGTCCCGACGGCCCTCGAGCTCCGCGCTCCATCCGACATAGCGCGCGTAGGCCGACCAACCAAGGTCGAACAGTGCGCGCACCAGATAATCCTCGATCGCGCGATCGGGAATCCCGAGGCGGTCGAGGATGACGCCGATGGCCTCGATGGGATCTGTAGGCAGAGCCGCAACAGACGTTCGAAAACCCCTGATGCCCATGACTTCGGGATTGCGGTCGTAGATCGCAAGCGTCCGCCAGGCCGCGTAGGGCCTGAGCCTGCGCGTCGGGTTCGGCCAATTGGCCTGGCCCTCGTCGAAATAGCTGGCGCAGAAGGCCGAGATCTCGTCGATCATGAAGGCAACCAGCGAGACGTATCGGTCGCCTTCAGCAAGCCCGTCCAGCACCTCGGCCACAGTGGCGACGACGGCCGGAGGCGCGCCGGCCGGCGCATCAGAGCGCAACGCCTGTTTGAGGCTGTCGATGTCGAGGCCAGCGTCGGGGTGAAGCGCGAGCGCCTGCGCCATCGCCGCATCGTCGATGCGGCCTTCCGCGAGCGCGTGACGGTAGAACGCCCGCGGCATCAGGATGCGCGCCCGCACCACGCGCTCGAACGTCGCGGCGGTGGCGGCAAACCTTTGGCCCGTGAAGCCGAGGAACGGATTGACCGCAACGAAATGCTTGAGCGGCCAGAGCGGTGCGACGCGCGCGCAGGCGGCCGCGATGCGGGCCTCGAGCGTGACGTCCGTGTCGGCTTCGGTCGCTGTGATCTTCAGGGCTAGGGCGGCCTGGTTCATGGTTATCTCGGCGTCAGGGGGTGGTCTTGAGCTTGTTCGACGTGCGTGGCCAAAGCGCCAGCACTAGGCGGTTAGCCAGCGTATTCAGATAGAGCCCGTTGCGCAGATGCACGTAAGCTGCGATCCAAAACAGTGTGTCGGCGCGGCGCATCATCTGGTTCTGAAACACCGTCATCGCCGCAAAGGAGATCACAACTAGCGCGGCGATTAGCATCGGCGCTGTGCCATCCACCGGACGTCCGACCGGGACGCTTCCGGCGGCCAGCCACGCCGTCGCCGCTTGCAGTGCAAAGTAGAGCGCGGCGACACCGGCCGCGGTGACGATGCCGCGGGCGACGACGAAGGCGTTGGGCCGCTCGTCGATTGCATTGGCCATGAGGTGCACGAGCCCCATCAGCAGCACCGATCCCAGCGCGATCTGCGCCGGATTGCTGCGCAAGGTCATACCAAGCCCCCAGCCGATCAGGAGCGTCAGTCCGATCACGCCCGCGAGCGCAAGGATCAGCCGCGCCGGGTGCGGTTGGCCACCGGGGCTAGGCGTCCATGACGCGCGTGCCAGGTCGATGATGCTGCCCGATGACAGGAAGGCGTGCGCCTTGTAGAGGGAATGGGCGACGATATGCAGGAGCGCGGCGGAGAAGGCGCCGAGCCCGCATTGCAGCAGCATGAACCCCATCTGGGCCACGGTTGAGTAGGCCAACTGGACCTTCACCGACGTCTGCGTCAGCATCACCAGCGAGCCGAACAGCGCGGTGATGCCGCCGACGACGGCCAGCACGTTGAGGGCCGGCGTCGCCAGCAGCAGCACATCGCCGAGCCGCAGGGCGAGGAAGCCTCCGGCATTGATGATACCGGCATGCAGCAGCGCCGAGACCGGGGTCGGCGTCTCCATCACCTCGCTCAGCCAGCCATGCAGCGGCATTTGCGCTGATTTGAGCATAGCGGTCACGACGATCAGCAGCGCTGCCGCGGAGATGGCCGGCGAACCGATCTCGGCACCGCTGCGCGCCTTGGTGGCCAGATCGGCGACCTCGAGCGTTCCGAAGTGCAGGTAGAGCAGCACGGCGGCGATCGCGAGGCACCCATCGCCGAGCCGGCTCGCGACGAACTTCTTGCGCGAGGCCCGGATGGCGGCCGGCCGCGTGTGGTAGAACAGCAGCAACCGGCCTAGCGAGACGCTGGTGGCGATCCAGGCAACCAGCAGCAGCACTAGATTGCCAGATATCAGCACGGTCAGTACGGAGGCAAGCGTCAGCAGCAGCCAGCGCGTGAACCTGATCTGGCCGGGATCGCCATCCAGATAGTTGCGGCTGTATTTGACGACGACGAGCCCGACGAACCCGACAAGCACGCAGAGGATCGTTGAGAGCGCATCGACGTGCAGCGAGAGTCCTAGCCCGGAGGCTCCCAGCAGCCTCGAGCGTCCCGGCCCGACAACGAAGCAGGCGAGACCTGCCGCGACGACAACGACGAGCGACGCCGCTGCGGCGACGATTGCAAGTCCGACGTAATCCCTGACGCTGGCGCGAGACGGAAGGAACCCGACGAGGCAGAGGGTCAGCGGGGCGAGTACGGCGAGGCAAGGCAGAAACTTTGACATGGCATCTCGGCAGGGTTGATCCGGCGGTCCCCGTCCATACCGCGCGACGTCGTTTGTTAAAAATTCAATTATTGAACTAGATCGTTATATCAAATAGAATGATCGTCATGCCGCACCTCAACTACCATCATTTGCGCTATTTCTGGATAATCGCGACCGAAGGCAGCATGAGCCGCGCCGCGCAGCGGCTCAACGTCTCGCCCTCCTCGCTGTCGGTGCAGATCAAGGCTTTGGAAGAGCAGCTTGGCCAGCAGCTGTTCGAGCGGGTCGGTCGCACGCTGCAGCTGACGGAGGCCGGGCGCATCGCGGTCGACTATGCCGGCAGCGTCTTCAAGTCAGGTCATGAACTGATGGAGACGTTGTCCGGCCTGCGGCCCGGACGCCAAGTGCTGCGGGTCGGGGCTGCAGCGACCTTATCACGCAACTTTCAAATCGCTTTTCTGCGGCCACTGATAGGCCGCATTGATGTCGAACTCATCATCCACACTGGACTGTTCGATGATCTGCTCGAGGCGCTCGATGCGCACAAGCTCGATATCGTACTTGCCAATCATCCGGCGTCGCCCGATGCACGCAGTAGCTTTGAGAACACGCTGATCGACGAGCAGGGTGTCAGCATTGTCAGCCACAAGCCGGCGAAGCCTACGCGCCTTGGCTTTCCCCAGGACCTCGCGCGTCTGCCCATCATACTGCCTGGACGAGGCAACGCGCTACGTTCGGCCTTCGATGCGCTGCTCGGTCGCAGCGGCATCAGGCCGGTCATAGCGGCGGAGGTTGACGACATGGCCATGCTGCGTCTGATGGCGCGCGAAAGCGGCGGCTTGGCGTTGGTTCCGCCGATCGTTGTCATCGACGAACTCCGCTCCGGCCTTCTGGTCGAGCGCATCAGGCTGAATACACTTAAGGAGCAGTTCTTCGCCGTCACCCAGCAACGCCGCTACCCAAATCCGCTGGTCGCGGAATTGATCCGTTCGCCCAGCGCAAGCCGAATTCGCCGAATGAGGGGTACGGAGCCTCTTCGATCGGTTAAGTCTTCAAGAGGTCGATCATCACCGTGATCGAATAGGCCCCTCGCTTTTCATGAAGAGACCTGGCAGGATCAGCGTGGCCGCCTCTTGCATTTTGACTTTCTCCGCCAATCGTCGGTTTTCTTTTCGGTCAACCTCCGCCTGCGACGGAAGAGATCACTCCCTCCGAAGCGACTATGCCCTGTTCTTGGAAAGCGTCGTTGATCCGGCACCGCGCAGTGACGCGGCATAATTTGTCGTCCGTTAAGAAGCCGATTTGAGCGGTGAGCCGTCGCTGCTGGCGGCGATGAGGGTGGCCAGGAAGAGGCACCAGAGAGCTCTCAGCCATGCGAGGATGCGCCGGAAGTTATGGCCGACGGCGGAGAGGATGACGTTGGCCGCATCGCCGGCGCGGCCTTTGAGGTAGCAGCGGCCGAGGTGACCATCGGCCTTCAGGTGTCCGATGATGGGTTCGATGGCGGAGCGGCGGCGCAGCTCGCGCTTGATGACCCCGAAGACGCCGCGCTTCTGGCCGGAGATGAAGACACGGCGCGGGTTCTGCGCGTCATGGCCGCGGTATCCCTTGTCGACATAGGCCCGCTCGATCGCACAGCCGGTGAGTGTCTCGGTGCGGTCGATGACATCCCGCAAGGTGTGACCGTCGTACGGGTTATCCGGTAGCGCCCTGGCGTGCAGCACGAACAGGCCGCCGGGAGCCCGGCGGTTGTTGGTGACGATGGAGGCTTTGACCCCGAACTCGTAAGGGGCGGCTGCTTTGCCCTTGCCGATGCACTCGACCTCCGGAGCGTGGAAGGAATAAAGCTTCCAGCCGCGCTGGCGCTGCTGCTGCGAGCGGATCTGGGAGGCCCGGCTGAGCGGGAGGACGAAGGCGTTCTCGAGCACGGTCTGACCTTCGATCTTGCGGCGGATATCGCGGATGATCCGGCCCAGCCGGCTGCGCAGGATGCGCAACTGCCGCTGATGCCGCTTGAATTGCTTGGCATGGGCGTAGCGCCCCGCCATCATGGCCGCGGTCTTGGCAATGCGAAGATAGGACTGCCGCAGCCTGACCCCGTGCTTCCTCGCCAGACGGTTGAGCCCCTTGATCGCGGCGTGCAAGAGCTTGGCATCGGTCGGGAAGGTGATGGCCTTCGGCTGCACGGTGGTATCGACCGTGACCCGCTTGAGGTCCTGACTGCGCAACGCGCCGGCCTCGTGCGCCACCCGCAGGCTCTCGGCCAAGAGCAGCTCCAGCTTGTCGCCGAGCCGCTTGCGCCAGTGGCTCAGGTCCGAGCGCTCGTGCGGGAAGGCGTGCTGAAAGAACTCTTCGCCGGTGAAGTACTGGAAATACGGGTCGTGGACCCAGCGCTCGCACACCCCCTCATCGGACAGGCCGTAAATGTGCTTGAGCAGCAGCAGCCCGATCATGAAGCGGGTCGCGATCCCCGGCCGGCCGTTCTCGCTGTAGAGCGGCGCGATCTCGCCGTCGACCCAGTCCCAATCGACCTTGCCGGCGAGCTGAACCAGCTCGTGCTTCATGTTGATGATCTGGTCCAGTCTGGCCCGGAACAGATCGCCAGATCCCGTCGTCCTTTGCTTCTTCGGTCGCATCGCCACCTCCGATGCGACGACGGAATCATGACTGGCGATTCGACGGAATCCTGAAAATGAAATCGCAAGGTTCCGAGGCCCGAAGCATCAAATCCCTGCAATCCCAAAACAGCCCACAACGATAAATGCGATTCTACCTCAATCGCTTAGCCGCTCCTCACGGACGACTAATTTTTCAATGCCACTGACCTTCAGGGCTCCAGCGGCGGCTTTCCTGAAGCGCCCCGGGCGCTGCGGCGATCGGCCAAGTCCGGGGACACATACTACAGTGTTGATTTGCTGACTCACAATCAGTCCCTTGACGATCCGAACGGCCAATTGATCGCGTTCGAACAAAATAACGCCCACCAGATGATGATGGGCTGAAACGCTAGCCGCGGCACGTGGTACCACCAACTGGACGAGATGTAGGGCAGATCGATTCCTTCGATCGCATGTTTAAAGTTAGCCGGCCAGACACAGAGGGCATATAGTGCCATCAGAATTCCGGCATACTTTTGCTGAGATCCGACGAGCAGCACTGTTGAGGCCGTCAGTTCGAAGACACCCGTAATAAGGATGACCTGGGGCCGAAATGGCACCCAAGATGGCGTTATCGCAAGTAGCTGTGCCGGCGCCAGCAGGTGCGCGATCCCCGCTGTGGTGTAGAAGGCCGCCAGAACCACGCGCATGACGCCGCGCAGTCGTGGGTATGACCGAGCGGCGTCGGTGTTCGCTTGTGGCGCTAACACGTAGTTCCCATTGATGCGGCGGAGGAGTTGGCGCCCGTGCCGGTCGCACTCCTCGTTCGATCATTCAGCTTGCCGGCATTAGCACCGTGTTGACGACATGAATCACGCCATTGGACTGATTGACGTCGGGAATCGTTATGGTTGACGTACCGCCCTTGGCATCGACAATCATTGTGCGGCTGCCGGCCTTCCTCACGGTCAGTTGTTCACCTTCGACGGTCGTCAGCCTTTGCCCATCGGTTAGATCTTCTGCTTCGAGCTTGCCTGGTACGACATGGTAAGTCAGGATCTTGGTCAAAGTCGATTTGTTCTCCGGCTTCACGAGTGTCTCGACCGTGCCTTTCGGCAGCTTTGCGAAGGCCGAATTGGTTGGAGCGAATACAGTGAAGGGTCCTGGGCCAGACAAAGTATCGACGAGGCCAGCGGCCTTGACGGCTGCGACCAGTGTTGTGTGGTCTCGTGAATGGACGGCGTTAGCAACGATCGTTTTAGTGGGGTACATTGCTGCACCGCCGACCATCACTGTCTTTTCCTTCGCCGCCGCCGGAGCTGTTGCGCTGCCTGCTATGCCGGCGATTGCAAGAGTGACCGAGGCAATCAGAGTGCTGTACTTCATCAGAACCTCCACCTTTTACGCATGAGTTCAATTATGGTTGACGATCTTCACGCCAAACTTAGGCGCCTCAAGCTACGAGCAACGGTGGAGTTCGGTTTCAGTTTTCTCGCAGGATCGACAATTTTTTGCGGCTCCTGAAGACGAAAGCTCCATCAGATGCAAGGTGGATTCAAAATCAAGCAACATGGCTGCCGGGCTCAGTTCATGCGATTCTCGGAGCAGCGAAGCGCCTAGGACAACTTGGTTATTGAGCTCGTCGTGCGAGAGGAAAGCCCCGCCCTAGCCGGCGGGGCTGTGCGAGTCGAGGAGGTAAGGTTCGTTCTCCCAGTTCCTGCGACTACTAATGTCTGGTATTCGGCGCTCCTTGAAAGGGCCGACAACGTTGAGCGTGATTCGCGGCCGATGAAGAGGGGCATTCTTGCTTCGCCGCTGCGCTATGATGCGAGGGCCTAGTACCCGCTCTGGGCGCCGACCGTCGATTGCGCACGACCCACCTCTCTACTTCGCGCCTTGGCATAGTGCGGCCTGCTCGCTTGGGGCGCTATCAACGACGTTCCAACCAAGTCGCTTCACGACCGATGGTGCGACTTCTCAGATGGCCATTGTCGCCCGCGCCTCCAGGTGATCCAATCCCTTTTGAGCATCGTTCCTGCCTCATCACAATCGAGGTGCAGCATGGTCTATGTCTCCATGACTGGCTTCCGCCCGCGTGGCATCGTGCACTTGCCCAGGTTCTGGTGGCGAACGGTCCAATCACTGGCGCAGGCACGTCGTGCCACTGGAATTGTCGCGGTTCAAGCGAAAATCATCGGCGGTACCTATCACACGCTGACAGCCTGGTCGGATCTCGTCAGCATGCGCGCCTTCGTTACAAGCGGCGCGCACCTCAAGGCCATGAAGAATTTTCGAAAGCTCGGGACCGGGAGGATCTTTGGCTTTCCTCCCGATAAGGTTCCTGATTGGGACACTATCTACGAGCTCTGGAAGCTGCATAGCCGCGAGGTTTGAGCGGCCATCTCAGGCGGCCGCAACCTGCGTGAGCTCATTGTGCGCATCAGCCCCTTGTGGACGCGACCCCTTCTCATCATCGATCATCCGGGTCACGACGTCGACCGGCATAGGCCGGCCGAAAAGATAGCCTTGAACGCTGTCGCAACCTTCCCCGCGGAGAAAGTCGAGATGGCTCGTCGTCTCGACGCCCTCGGCCAGCACCGGGATGTTGAGGCTGCGGCCGAGCAGCAAGGTCGCCTTGACGATAGCGGCCGCATGCACGCTGGTCCCGACCGCCTGGACGAAGCTCTTGTCGACCTTGATCTTATCAAAGGGAAACGCCTGCAGCGTCGAGAGCGAGGAATAACCCGTTCCAAAATCGTCCATGGCGACGGTGACGCCGATCGCTTTGAGCGCCAGCACGACCTGCAGCGCGTGCTGGCGGTCAGCGATAATGCCGCTCTCGGTCAATTCGATTTCAAGCCGCGACGGCTGCAGGCCCGTCTCGTTCAGGATTTCCGCTACGCGCCGCGGCAGGTCATGATTGAGCTGCATCGGCGCGACATTGACAGCGACCTTGAACGGCAGCCGCCATAGCGCGGCGGCGGTGCAGGCCGTCCGCATCACCCAATCGCCGATATCGATGATCAGGCCGGTCTCTTCGGCAATCGGGATGAAAGCGTCGGGTGGAATGCGTCCCTTCTGCGGATGATTCCAGCGGATCAGGGCCTCGAAGCCGACGATGCCGCCGGTGTTGGTGTCGTTCTGCACCTGATAGTACAGCTCGAGCTCATTGCCGGCGAGCGCGCGCTTGAGGTCGATCGCGAGCTCGGCGCGGACACGGCTCGCCTCGTCCATCGACGGCTCATAAGTGCAGATTTTGCCGCGGCCGAGGCTTTTGGCGCGGTACATTGCCAGATCAGCGCGCTGGGTGAGTTCATCGCCGGCCCGACCGTGCTCGGGAAACAATGCAATGCCGATGCTGCAGCCGACCGCGAGCGTCTGGTGCTGCCACTCGATCGGGTCGAGCACGACGTTGCGCAGGCGCTCGGCGAACTTGACCGCCTCGCCGCGGGCAAAGATCTCGCTCTTCACGGCCACGAATTCGTCGCCGCCGATCCGCGCCAGAAATTCCCCGGGCTGCAATTGCGCCGAGATGCGTTGGGCAACTTGCCGCAGCAGATGATCGCCGCCGACATGGCCGTGGACGTCGTTGATGTCCTTGAAACGATCCAGGTCGATTGCCACCACGACCACGCGCGCAGTGTCGTCGCCGCGTCCGGCGAGCAGATCATGCAGTTGCTGCGCCAATCCGTTGCGGTTCGGCAGGCCCGTCAAGGGATCGTGCATAGCCTGATGCTTGTAGCTTTCGGTCGCCTCGTTGGCGGCCTGAAGGTCGATCGCGTAGGCGGAGGCAGCCATCGCCATTATCAGGCTGATGCTGACGATGACGCTGGTGATCATGAACGTATCCGACAGTGCCTGTGGCGGCACCGCCAGGTCGAACGCAGGATAGACGGACATGGCCGCCATGCCGGTGAAATGCAGCGACACGATCGCCAGGAACATCGAGAGCGCGCCGCCATATTTGCAGAAGCGCGTGATCGGCCGTGCGATGCGGTTGGCGGCGACCGCACCGAAGCCGGCCGCAAATACGACGGAGAGCGCAACCAGCGGATAATTCCAGCCCAGAATGCCCGGGACTTCGAACGCGGCCATACCGGTGTAATGCATCGCGGCGATGCCGAGACCGAAGATCGAGCCGCCGCCCTCGATTGCGGGTCCGAGCCTTGTGCGCGTGGTGATGAAGAAACCGACCCAGGCGAATATCACGGTGATCATCAGCGAGGCGAAGGTCAGCCCGGGTTCGAAGGCGCGAGCCACCGTCGCGTTGTAGCCGAGCATCGCCGCAAAATGCGTGGTCCACACCGTGCCGCCGGCAACGAGGCCGGACAGGAACAGGAGGTTGAAACGCCGCGCCCTGGTGTTGCGCCGGACCCGCGCCAACAGCCGCATCGACAAAAGCGACCCGAGCACGCAAACCAGCACCGCGACAGCGACGTAGCGCAGGTCGTGCTGGCCGGGCAGACAGGTCAGAGCTTCCCACATGCGAATTTGTTCTCCCGGAAGCAGATACGAGGCAGGGCTGCGATTGGATCAGGGCAGGTTGAGATAGGGTTAGCGGCACGTGAACGCCGCCTCGCCCGACCAAGGTCCAGCGGCAAACAGGCATCCGGCTTATTAAACGCGGGTTTAGGAAGGAGGAATCGGCCGGACCGAAGCTCGGCACGGTGAAGAAACGGTTCGCTTTTGCCGAGATTTCGTCGTCGACGGGAGGCTGGCCACCGGAATAAGGCCGTGGCGAGCGGGTTCGTGGAGCCCCCCTCGCGTAACGCAACTTCCCCTTCACGCAAGGAGCGCAGGAAACCGAGGCGGATAGCCATCTCTTGAATGCAAAATTCCACACGGGCAAGATGTGGTGCCCGCTGCGCGCCGCCAGCGCGCACGGCGACCGCTGCAGCTCTGTGAAAAATAACGAACTCTGCTCACGAGCGGTTCGACCGTCGATTCGGGCCCGCTTTTCCACTAGAGGAAATCAACGAACAGGTATTTTCGAGGCGAGCTGCACGAAGAGATCGATAAGCAGCGATTGTCCGCGAAAAATAATTACGGCAACAGCGCCTCGTTCTAGGAAAGCGACTTGAACGAGCTGTCAAAAGGTTGGCGGCGGCCTAGCGTTTTCACCAGACGGGAACAGCGATCCTCAGCGAGGCATCCGAATTCTGGAGCTGCTCGACCATCATCTCGACGACCGCATCGCCGGAAATGAAGTTCGGTCCGAGGGGCGACGCAGCAGGATTCGGAATAAGAGCCATAGCCCAATCGGCGAACCGGCGGTCGGTGACCGACTTTGCCTCGACAATACTAATGTCGGTATGTCGACTATCGCTGCATATTCGGATGAAAAGTTGCGTGACCTTTAGCCGGTCTCCTTCGAGCACTTGCGCAAAAGTGTCCTTGTCGAACAGAAGGGCGCCAGATATCCCCAATTGAAGATTGTTTTGTTCGGCAGCTTTCGCAATGCTCATCAGCCCGTTGCCACCGGCTACGGCCTTCCGACGTAGCAAGTTGCGACTGTGATAGACCAATCGGAACAACATGGGTATCTCGTTCAACTCATAGGCTGACTGCGGGTCTCGCTCGAGAGGAACGGGCGAGGTCGATAGTGTCGCATGCGCTCTGCCGGCACGCTGCTCTGACGGGAGAGTATCGAGTCGAGCCGCTCGCCTTGGACGCATCAGCTTAGTTCAATATCGAACGAACAGCCGACGAGATCGTATGGCGGAGGAGCTATTGGGCTGATTCATCATCTTGCTGCCAAAGCGGCTTCAATGGGCCTGTCCGCAATGAAAGTAACTTTGGGCAGCGTCATGAATCCCGGCTTTGCGAAGTAATAGCCCTGAAACAGATTGATGCCAGCTGCTTTCAATACGCCGAGTTCGGCTTCGTCCTCGATGCCTTCGGCGAGCACGCGGACGTCAAGCTCCCGCGCGATATTAACGATGCCAGCTACAACTGTTTGCTTGGCGTGGCTGACATGTATGTCGCGGATCAGTTCCATGTCGATCTTGATAAGATCGGGCTGCAATCGAGCCAAGAGACCGAGCCCAGCGTATCCTGCTCCGAAATCATCGAGCGCCGTCCAGAAGCCGAACTTGCGGTATGCTTCCACGATCCTCGCGACGTGAGCAGGGTCCACCATCCGCTCGTTCTCGGTGAACTCGAACATGAGATTACGATGTGGAAATTCCACGCGCTTGGCGGCGGCAAGCGACTTTTGGATGCACGCTTTGGGTTCGTATACTGCGTTCGGCATGAAGTTGATCGACAGCCGCATGTCTCTGCCCGCGAAGAGTGGGCCTGCGGCCTCGATTGCCGTGACTCGGGCCGCTTGGTCGAAGCTGTACCGAGTCTCGTCGGTGACCTGCGCAAGGACGGTATGGGCAGGTTCCCCGTTTTCCCCCCTCACGAGCGCTTCGTATCCCCAAACCTCTCCCGCCGAGAGATCGACGATCGGTTGGAAAGCCATTTTGAATTTGAAGGGCAAGCTCTCGCTGAGACGGCAACCCGCGCACGTGTTCATAGTCCCACTTTCTTTCACATTGCGCGAAAGCTAGGACGCAATGATTGCTCGGCGGTTAAGGACTAATCGGACGCGACGGGCTAACTTGTGTTAAGAAGACCTGAGCCCAGCTCAAAGACTGTCTGGCGGACGGCCCCTTTTGCGACGAACGAAAAGCCGCCCGGAAGCGCGGTCGTCGAGTCGGTGCCGGCGCCTGACCAGCCTTGACCGTCTCATTGGCCGAGACGCGAGGTCAGGCGGCATGTGCAATGAAACGTGAGGACGCAGTTTGCTCGCGGACTGCAGCTGGCAACGGAGCGCGGCCTTTGCTTTCACCTATCGACCACTCGACAAGCTGGCAAGTTTCGCAGCGAGATCGTTAATGCCGAATGGCTTGACCAGCCGCGGAAGATCGGGCGCGACGCCCTCGCTTTCCGCGTAGCCCGACACCACTAGCACGAGCGTTCCGGGCAGTTCGGAACGAACGAGACGGGCCAGATCTGTACCGTTCATTCCTGTCATCAGGTGATCGGTGATAAGCAGCTGGGGTTTGACGCCCCCACCGATCAACCGAATTGCCTCTTCGGCCGAACCAGCCTCGAGAACGGCGTAACCGAGGTCCATGAGCATGTCCGCGGCTGCGGCACGCACAAGGGGCTCGTCATCAACGAGAAGCGCTGTCCCTAGGGCGCCAACGGGGGGCACTGAGGCCGTTTGCTGGTTCTCCGGCGCCACAGGCTCATCGGTCGATGGAAGCCAAATTTCTATATTTGTACCCAGCCCTGGGCGGCTTTGAATTGTCAGTGCCCCGCCTAGTTGCGACGCGAGGCCGTGAGCCATCGACAGACCGAGGCCCGTGCCCTTTCCGATGCCCTTGGTTGAGAAGAATGGCTCGATTGCTCGGGCCTTCACAGACTCGTCCATGCCGATGCCGCTGTCCGCAACGGATATCCTGACATAACGTCCAGGTTTCAGGTCTGTCCCATGCTTCGCGTCAATGTGTTGGGCGTCGGCGGTAATGCGCAGCGTACCGCCGTCGGGCATCGCGTCACGCGCATTCACCGCCAGATTGAGGAGAGCCATCTCCAGTTGGTTTTCATCGACCTTTGCCGCCGGCAGGTCCTGTTCGATCTCGACAGAGACCTTGACTTGCGGACCGGACGTACTGGCGATCAGCTCGCCCATTCCGTGGATCAAGTCGCCTACTTGGGTCGCTCTGGCCTGGAGCGGTTGCCGCCGTGCGAATGCGAGCAACCGCTGCACAAGCGTCTTGGCCCTATCTGCGGACTGCATCGCCCCGGCGATCAATCGCTGCTCGCGTTCCCCGCCTACGCCTCTGCGTTGCAAGGCATCGAGGGCGCCGACGATTGGCGTCAGCAGGTTGTTGAAGTCGTGGGCGACGCCGCCGGTCAACTGGCCCATCGCCTCCATTTTCTGGCCCTGACGTAGCTGCTCCTTCGCCCTTGCCAGCCGCTCATGCTCGCGGATACGTTCCGATACATCGTAGACGAATTGATAGGCGCCGATCTGCTCTCCTTTGCTATTTCGGAGGGTATTGTACTTCATTTCGTAGTGACGACGTTCGCGCTCACCGAGGGCTGCGATCTCCGTAAATTCCTCTCCGGATAGCGCGCGGGCCCACACCGCGCGTAAGGCTTCGCGCTCGGCAGGCAGATGTGTCAACAGATCGAGCATGCATGCCCCGGCCTGCGGACGAACCCCGAATATCTTCTCGAATTCGTTAGCCGCGGCTTTGTTGATGGCGAGCCAGCGGAATTCGAGGTCCACGACTTGGACAAATGCATCCGTCCCTTCGACGATGTCGGCCAAAACCTTTCTTTCAGCCAGAACCTCCGAGATGCGGCGCTCCAAAGTCTCGTTAAGCTCTTTGAGCTTTGCCTCATCGGCCTTGCGGGCAGTAATGTCGATGGCGGTACCGGTCACCCGCAAACAGCGCCCCTCAGCATCGAACACGCCCCGTCCCTTTGCCGCGACCCAGCGGATGCGACCGTCTTCCTTGCCAATGGTTCGATACTCGACGTCATAGAGAGCGCGCATATCGGGATCCGCTGCAGCCGCGTAAGCCGCGCTAACGGCGTCCCGGTCTTCGGGGTGAAGGCCCGAGTAGAAGTCCAGCATCGACACGGGCGTGTCCGGCGCGATACCGAACATTGCCTTAACCAAGGGCGGCCAGTGCAGGACTTGATTGACTTCATCCACATCCCAGAAGCCGACGTCCGCGTTGGCCGTCGCGAGCCGCAACCGCTCTTCGTTCTCTCGCAGCGCAACATTCGTTACCTGCAACTCCTCTTGGGTGCGGCGACGTTCTGCCTCAGCTTCCTCTCTCTCGGTGACATCGACGTTGACGCCAATCATCCCAAGAAATTCACCGGAAGCGCCGATGCGAGGATGCGCGACGGTTTCTAACACCCGGTATGTTCCTGATGCGCTGCGGTATCGCCCTTTCAGCTCGATAGGAACCCGTTGCGCAATTGCGGTCCCGACCTGTACGCGGACGGCTGCGGCGTCGTCGGGGTGTATGGTTGACGACCAGTCGAAGTCGGCAATGCCTGCCTCCTCTACCCCCCAGAAGTCGCGGAGTAGCCGGTTGAGGTGAAGGCATTTGCCTGCGGAGTCGCTTATCCAGATCATGACAGGAGCATGCTCCGACATAAGACGGAATCGCAGTTCGGATTCCCTCAATTGCTCTTCCGTCATTATTCTGTCCAGCGACAGGCTCAACTGGCGTGCAATGGTGCTGGCTAGACGGGTTTCTCCCTCGCTGAATTGATGCGGAGACCTATAGTAGGTCATGAACTTGCCGATGACGTGTCCATCGCGGAGCAGCGGAATGAAGGCGAGGCCCCGAATCCCTTCGCCCTCGATTACCTTCTTCAGGGCATCAGGTTCGTTAGAATCCCTGATGTCGGCAACGAAGATCGGGACCGCGTCGGTCGTTTCGGGTGTCCACGGCGAGTGGCCCTCTACTGTTTTGCGGTATTGCTCGCTGATGCCCCTCCAAGCGACGAAGCGCATCACGGAAGCCGGGTCGAACAGCAGGATCGATGCGCGCTCGCACGCGAGCGCTTCCGTGATCGCTTCGAGCGCCGCCTCATAGACCTCTTGCGCGGTTCTGGCAGCCTGCAGGCGCTCTGTCAGGTGAAAGAGAGTTCCGAGCTCGCGAACGGTCCGCGAAAGAAATTCAGCAGCACTCTTGCGCTCGCTGGTGTCCCGGCAAAACGATGCTCCGCCCACGATCAATCCGTTCTGGTCGCGCAGCGGGACGGCTGTAATCTCCAGGGAGAGGGCTCTGCCCTTCTTGCCCACTCTGACGGTTTCGAAAGGGCCAACGGATTCGCCGGCGCTCACGCGATCAATAATGTTCTCGGCGACTGAGCGGTCCGCTTGTGTGACCAGATCCAGCAGGGAATGCCCGACGATTTCCGATGCCTCGAACCCCAACAGGCGTTCTGCCGCGGGATTCCATTGGGTGATGATGCCGTCGATGCGCCAACACCAGATCGGGTCGGGTGAGCCGGCCAGGATTGCCGATAGCACCGCCGGTCCGGGCTCGTTCGTCTCGGAGCGATAGGGTTTTGCTTTTATGGCAGAGATCGGTCGCTCAACTCCACTCGACATCCCTTACCCCTGGCAGCCGCTCTTCCGCTCCCAATACCTTGATCGAGCCGCGGAGATCAAAACCTTAGCCAACGACGAGGATTGGCCTTGGTTCCAATCGCCAATCCCCACGTGATCGCAATATCTCAAAGGGCCCGCGAATCGACCGAGATCGACGGCCCAATAAGCATGACAGGTGTGAATAGGCACGCTATTTGACCCCCAATCGGCTTCCAAGGTTGACCCCACCCGTGCCGCTCGATGTCCCTGACACTGTGATGGAAATCAGCCGTGGGCTGGGGTCACGGTTTGGCGCCGATAGGGGTCAAAGCTCGGAGCCGATCCACAGGCGAGAGTCCCACCTGGGCGAGTAAGATCAAATAGCTATGGAGTGTCCAGCATGAGGATGGTTCGAAGCCGCACATGGACCGGCCCATTCACGCCAGCAGCTTTTGACGCAGAGCCGAACTGCCGCGCGAACGAAAGCATCAGCGCACGCTTCTCCTGCTAGGATGCGGCAGAGGGCGCGGCAAGTTATCCAAATTTTGGATTGGCGACCAGTATTGTTGCTGTCCTTCCGACTCGATGCGCGCGAAGGCGCGTTGTTGTTACTGCTAAGATTCAAGCGAGAGAAGCAGGCCTCCGTAGAGCGATGTCGCGGCCGCCAATCGAACCTTTTTAATTCACAAGGAAGGGTCCTGCGATGAGCACTCCCAGACGGCTGTTCGAGGATCCGCGCAACACGTATATCATCGAGAATGATGACCCGGGCGCCTTTGACACGCGGTTCATGGGAAGGCCAGGCGTGCATCGGGAGCAACAGTGTTGCCGCAATCGCGCGCCGGTTTGGCAAACCCATCTGCTCCACGATGGCGACGAACCCGGTGACGGAAACCCGCTCGCTTTTCGAGTGATGGCCGGTATCCTGGTGGAAGACGCAACAGGGGAGTCGGACCATGCCGCCCAAAACAAAGGTTATGCTTGGGTCGAGAGTCCGAAAAGTGGCTACAGGCCCGAGTTTGTAAGTGCCGACGAGTGGATGCGCTGGCAGGGAGTCTACTGGATTCCCTCGCCCCGCCCCGCGCCCAACATGCCCAACCCTCCCGCTGGGTTCGCATTCCCGGCGAGCGGAAGATTCGCTGGAATGATCAGGGCAATCCCGAGTTTCTCTGGTGCCAGAGGTGCGAGACGTGGCTGGAAGCCGCCTGGTCCGATATCCTCGACGCGCTGCCGGTCGCCGCACGCGGACTGGCCATGATCGCCTCCTACATCCCGATCTACGGAACCGCGCTCAGTTTTGCGATCAACACGAGCGTGTCGCTTGCCGAAGGCGAGTCGGTCAACCAGTCGCTGATTGACGGGATCGGCGGCGCGCTTCCCGGGCAGCCGGAATCAGGCATGGTCTACAAGGCGGGCGTCGCCATTGCACGGGGCGAACGGGTCGGCGACGTGTTCATTGATAGCCTCAATCTCGACAGTTCGGTGACAGCTACGCTGAAGGTCGCCGACCAGGTTCTTTATGGCCTGGCGACCGGAGAGAATGTGACGAATGTCGCCTACCAAGCGATTCATCAGGTGCTTCCGCCCGAAGCCCAGCAGGGAATGGATTACGCGCGCCGTTTCATCACCGGGGAGGACGTCCGTCAGATGATCCTCAGCCAAGCCGAGCAGGTTGTCGCCGACGGCGTGAAGGATAAGGCGCGGGATATTCTCGAACGATCAAAGGACCAAGGCGCCGAGGCGCTCAGCGCCGCCCATGCCGAGGTGAACTCAATCTACAATCAATATGCCGCGGAATTTGGCTACCAGATGGCGTTCGACCGCCTCCCCGGCGATGCACGGGCCTGGATTCAATTGGGATTGACGGGTGGCGGCGCGCTCAAAGGCGCGGAGCAGCTTGTCGGAACGTTTGGCTCCGTACCCGAGACAAATACTGCTGAGAACGATATCCTTGAAACAGACGGCCTCAAGTTGATCGCCTCAGGTATCAAATACGAAAATGAGCTTGTTTCGGACATTCTCAAGCAAAGTAAGTTCACCATCGTTATTGATTTTTATGACTCCCTCAACGGCGTGTGGACGAAGCGCGCAATGACTTACGGCATCACTGATCCTTGGCGACGTGGTTTTTCAATTGCCATCGGCGCGTGCGAGGGAAGCTCTGAACGCGGACCGGGTCAGCTGGCCGTTTACCAGACGCTCGCTGAGGCTGGCGAACGTGGAGGCTTCGATGCAGGTCAAGCTGTGCAGTTCAACCGCACTATCGAGGCCCACCTGAGAGCGCTTAAGGCTACCAAGGTACAGACTACTTCCTCAGTTTCAAAGGCCGGGCCCATCAAACGCAACCCTTAATCTTGCGAGCCTTCAAAAAGCAGCCGCCGATTGGGCGCGCGAGTCGTGCAGCACGACTTGTTTGAGTTCTTCCGGCACCTCGATGGTGCGCTTGCCGATAGATTCCTTCTCACCAAAAAGTAGGACTGCGTAGCTGTGCGAACCGAGGTGTGGATCGGATCGGCGCCGCTTTTAACCCCCGACTGGAGTGCACCCCTCTAGCCGGACAGGATCAAGCCGCGGATAGGACCCCTTGGCGGGCGTGATCATCCTCAAACTCTGCGGGGCTCCGATATCCGAGTGCGGAGTGGAGCCGTGGCGTATTGTAAACTTGGTCGATGAAGCGCGAGGTGGCGCTCGACCGGGCTTGGGATTTAGCGCGAGCTGCTCGGGACCATCTCGAGGCGGTTACACCGGAAGCGGCTCGCGAGATGGGTAAGGAAGTTTGATCAAATGAAGGTCAGCGAATGGTCCCGAAAGGCACACGCACAAGGCGACAACGTGGAAATTGAGGAGCTTTGGGCAAAGATCGCCAACGATTGTCTGGAGCGAACCGGAGACGAAGGCCGCGCTATCCGAGAAGCGAACGCTGTAATCGCGCGGCAGGTGAAAGACGGTGGCTACCGGCCGGAGTGACTTTCAGATCAAGCTGGCCGGTCCCGCCGCAAGTACAAAAGAGCCTAGGCAGACTGCCGAGGCCGGCGGGCAAATTGCGCCGTTACGTCGATCAGCTGGTGAAGGATGAAAGCGAGATCGTCAACTTCGTCAGGACTGGCCTATTGAGCGGCTGCCAGTATCGCTCGGCGAATTTCCCGGTTGGGTCTCTCACATCATATCGTTGAATGGCCATCCCGTGCGGCTGACGGGTCTCGGCAACAATGCGAAGGGAATCGCATAGGCTTGCGACACCATCGGCAAAAGGATCGCCTGGATTATCAGGGAAGACGTCAAACATCCTTTCGCCGGCCACTCTGCCGGGGCTCGATCATCGTCGCCGCTGCATAAGTCTGATTGGCGTCTACGATGTGCAAGCCCCCGCCGGGGTCGATCAGCAACTGCGGCGTCGTTGCCATCTCGAACTCATGCCGGAACTTGCTCATGAGCTTCGTCTCGGGGTGCGGAAATGTCCGCTCCCGGATGATCTGTGGATTCGTCTTCAGTCCTGTCGCAACCGCCATGAGGGTCGCGAGTCTTCGCCTCGAGGCCAACAACTGCTCTTGAATGAAACGTCGGGATCGTTGATCGGTCTCCTCCAAGAGGAGCCGCTGGAAGTGAGCGATGTTCTGTTCTTCGATGTAGCGCTGCATGTCCCCACTCGCGGGCGTTTCTAGTTCTCCGGGCATTCCACCAATCAGGGCACTCCGTAATTACGGGATCAGAGACGCGGTACAGATGCAAGACCGATCAGCTCGGGCATGGCACTAATGATACGCCTGCCTGCGCGCTCGGCAAATCGTCGCCAATTCGGCTTCGGAATCTGGTGTGCCAGCTTCTCACCGACTGCGGGTGCATTTGTTCTACTTAGGAGGATTCCTTCACATTAAGACCGCTTTCGACCAGCTGACACACCGCTTGCGACAAGCGTCGTTCGCAAGTCTGGCACCGCCATCTCGGCCATTACCAAGGAAGCATCCACTTTAAAATCAATAGGCTGAGTATTGTTTCGTAGCCGGCATGTTGAGCCACAATGACCATGCCTCCGTGCCAGCGAGATTGCTCGAGCGCCGGAAGCGTGGGCAGAACGAATAGAGCTCCCGACCATCGACAATCTACCGCGCTGCCCTTGATTCATGCCGATTTCTAAAAGCCGAAATCGCCATATGGACCAGGTGTAGTTTGCCTTTAACTGCGGGCGAAATGTCGAATGGGTACGCGTCGGCAAGCCCTAGCGAGCGGTTGAGGCGGTTGATCGTAAGTGCGAGCGGGGCCCACAGCTCCAAAAGTGCGCCAAAATCGCTTTCGAGATAAGGGTCGTTTAGCGTGTGCTGAGCGCGCGCGTCCAAAGACAGCGGAAGTCCTGCCAGCGAATCCAGGGTCGAAACGATATGTAAGAAGTGGGCGAAGGTTTCGGCCCAGTCTTCCCAGGGGTGAGATGTCGCATACATGCTGATGTGACTTGTCGGATCGTCCGACCAATCTTGACGGGCGTAATAGGCAGCAAGCGCAGCCTGGTAATTCTCGGTCTCGTCGCCGAACACCAGCCGAAAGGGCGATAGGAAGCCTCCTTCGTGTACCAGCGCATTCCAGTAGAAGTGCCCAATTTCGTGTCGAAAATGACCAAGAAGGGTGCGATAGGGTTCGCGAAAGGAAACACGCCTGATCTCGCGTTGCACATCGTCCGCCTCCGCAAGGTTGACCGTTATCAGGCCGGACTCGTGCCCGGTCAGGACCGGCCCGTGCTCGTCGGACAGAATCTCGAATGCCAGCTGAAATCCACCAGCGGACGCGATGGGCAGGCGGAGCCGTCGCAGGTCGTAGATCAGTCTGCGCTTGGCGTCCTCCACGCGCGTCCAAAGCGAGACATTTTGCGTATTCTGCGTGCTGGGAATGACCTGGGTCAGGGAGCAGGACAGGCAATAGGGAGTTGTCGCAACAGCGCACCAGTTGCAACCGATGATATTCCGGTTCACGCATTCAAGGGCACTTTTCACGCCAACCATTGCCATATTCTCAGGATCGAACATCAGCGGCTGCGTACAGCCATTGCATTCGGAAGCCTCGAAGGCCGATAGCTGCCCACAATGAGGACACTTGAACTCTCTCATGGTCGCACACGTTCATTGAGGGTGCCGATCAATGCGCGCTGCTTCTTTAATGCGCGCTTCCTCAGAATGTCAGCGTCGGCTGCACTCACAGTGCGACGCGCGCCCTGATAGGACGCCTTGTCGGATATGGGCTGGGCCAGCCAGTCTTGCACCGGCTGAACGGACATGGGTTTGACTCTGGATCGCATTTTCATCATTTGCAAAGCCCTCAGTCTGGAATGGGTTCCGGTCAGGTGTTGGACGGTTGATCCGTCGCAATCGAGCATGCTGCTGGTGGCCGCAGCTGCGATGTCATACTATTCGCGCCTGAGCGCTCGCAGCATTCGTCGGTGATGATGCGCAGACAGTCTTGCGACGTTCTCAATCGTCTCATTGGAGCCAGATCCCATGAAAATCCGCGTTGGCTTCGAGATGATCTACGACTTTCCGCAACCAACACCTCTGATTGCAGTTGTCGGCACGCACTTCACGCGGGCATCCGACATCGTCGTGCCCGATCATCTTGTCAGCGAGCCGTCAGTGCCGATTACGCCCTATCGAGACGGTTTCGGAAATTGGTGTAGCCGTCTCGTTGCGCCCGCCGGCCGCATGCGCCTCACAGCGGACGGCATCGTACGAGATAGCGGTCAGGCCGACCTAATCGTACCATCAGCGCAGCAACATGCGGTGGAAGATCTTCCTCCGGACACCATCGTGTATTTGCTCGGGAGCCGGTATGTCGAGACCGACCGACTTACCGACATGGCGTGGAAGTTGTTCGAGAAGACCGCGCCTGGTTGGGCACGGGTCAAGGGCATCTGCGACTTCGTCCATAACCACATCGCTTTCGGCTACGAACACGCCCGCCCCACCAAGACTGCCTGGGAAGTGTTTAACGAAGGCAAAGGCGTCTGCCGGGATTATGCACATCTGGCTATTGCGTTCTGTCGCTGCATGAACATTCCCGCGCGCTATTGCACGGGATACCTCAGTGACATTGGCATGGCACCTCCATATGCCGCCGGGGATTTTGCCGGCTGGTTCGAAGCCTATATCGGCGGGCGCTGGTACACATTCGATCCCCGTAACAACATTCCGCGGATCGGTCGCGTGCTAATCGCGCAGGGCCGCGATGCCGCGGACGTTCCAATCACCCAGACATTCGGCCCCAATACCCTACTGGACTTCAAGGTTTGGACCGACGAACTCGTCTGTTGATCGCCCCAGCTGCGAGTTCGGCAATGCAACTGCCAACCAAGCGCGGAACAGAGCCCCCACAGACTCCAAACGCGCGATAAGCAGCGGTCTATTGCTTGCATTTATTGGCTTCGAAGATCAGTGCCGCCTGAAATAGGCGGCCCGCCTCTGTTCGGACCTCGACTGCAACATCCGGGCGGTCTTCCTGCCCCGCCAAATCGCGTGCCAATCCCGCCAACGTGTGAGCCGCCTCTATCTCGGCCTCTCGTTGCGTGGAAAACTCTATTCCATCTTCATCAGGGTAGAGCTCGCGATCGTCTCTGATATCGAAGAAATATCTGTTTATCATGTGCACCGCTTCTAGCGAGCATCGACGCCAGCGCGAGAGGCTCTGAAGGCATCTCCCGCCTTCGCAGGTCAACGTCGCGGCTTGCTCCAGTTGCGTGATCGGAACCCGCGAGGGCGTGCCACCAATCACCGTCCGTTGCCCCTGCTTCCCGGTCAGGCCGAGAATGCAAGCGGCCGACGCTCGCCTCAGCTCTCCCCCACAGCCGGGCGAAATCGTCGAATAGGGCTGCCACCAGTGCGCGATGGCGCGTATCCTGGGCAAGCAGGCTTACAGCATAGAGGTTGAGCAGATGGCGCGCCTTCACAGCCGCCTCCGGCCAGGACGCCGCAGGAACGGTCATCATGCGGTTTTCGAGATCAGCCTCGCGAACACGCACCTCGCGGAGATTGGCCTCGACCTCGCGGCGCAGTTCGGTGGCCTTCTGCGCGGCCATGCCGCGGCGCTCGTCGAGATCGAACGGCAGGTCAGTCATGGACCATGCTCGCGTCCGCAGCTTGTGCGTTCGCAAGATCGATCGAGCCGATCGACAACATCTCCGTCGTTCCGCGACCGGTCTCACCGGGCACGGTGATCATGGTCGCAATACGGCGATAGGCCGAGAAGGTCAGCCCCTCGATCGTCTCCTCATCTGTGACGACCTCATAAGCGCCGGCTGGCAAGACGCGCTCGATGCCGCGGATGCGGAACGGATGTTTGAAGGTGACGGTTTCTCGTCGCGAGCGGATGGTCATGCACGCTGCCTTTCGCAAGTGAAGCCCCAACCGATGCTGGACCCGAGCATGCGCCGCTCGCGCGGCAATAGCCAGCACTATTGTGACCTACCGCAGACGAAGATGTCACAGCGCAGCGGGCACCCGCGCGGCACTTAACCCTTGCGTTGATCGTTCTGATGAAAGGCCCAGACGCGACGAGTAATTTTGGCGGCGGCGGAGCCCTGGGCTAGGTGGCGGCCCAAACTCTCTCGCGCAAGAGGGTGCTAAACGCTGTGTCCGCTGAGATCTCGCTGCACTTTCAAAGGTCGCACCGCTGTTAATGGCCATCAGCTTTGTAAGGCGCTGCAGCCAGAATCAACGGGCAAAGAGTGCTACGCGAACGGCGGTACCTCGACCAGCGTTCCGATCAACCGCAACATAGCTTGCTGTTCGGGTCCCTTCCCATCACGCAAGAACTCGCCCAGCTCGACGTGAGATAGCCGGCCACCAGAGGGCGCATTGGGCTGGTGGATGATGAACGCGTAACCGTTTGTGGGTTCGCGTGCGATGAACCATGCGTCGCCATTTGGACTGCGATAGAGCTCCCGCCGGTCTGCCATTTTTCTTCCTTGCTGCCTCCGGAAACCGTGGAGGCCCTTGGATGCTTCCGGACTGATACGAGAGATCACTGAAAATACGAAAGCTGATCTTCCGTAACGACGCGCTCGATCTTGTTGGCCTTGCACCTGATACGGTACCTCACTCGCCCATCGGACTCGATCGGCATGTGCTGTACGACGGTGTAAATCATCGGCGGCTCAGTTGCGGCGCGTCCTTGCGGGCCTTGAGCTTGGTGGCGAACGTCTTCATTTAGTTTATAGGCGTGCGGCATGTGTGTTTTCCTCAACGTTGCGGCTTTACCTAGCCCGCTCGTGTCCAAGGCGGAAACTCTAATCCTCCAGAATGGATTTTGTAGCCTCGAATATCTGTTCCGCTGTCCCCTTGATCGTGCCCTTCGCCCAGGCTTGAAACACGGTCACGTAGGCGTTCTTGCACGCCAGTTCGTCTGCAGAGAAGTAGATTTCGTCTGTGGCGACATCCAAGACAAGCGCCCCTGTATCAATGCAAATTTCCTCAATTAGCACCAGGCGTTCTTCTTGCTCGGCCAGATGACGTTTTACGATGCTCATTGAATCTCCTGCTTTGCAGTGACCATATCACGTTTCAAATGCACCACGCCTAGTGAGGACGCCGACGTTGTCGGCAGAAGGTTGAACCATCTTACCGGGGCAGCCTGTAAACATCGCTCAGCTTGAGACTTAGCTCCTCGCCGCTCCTAGGGCCGAACTGGGAGTTCAGCCGTCCAGCCTTCGCTTTTCGGCTCGTGCAACGACAAATCGTCAGCGCACTGCAGAAAGCTTGGCGCTCGTTCCTGCGTCGGCAGGTGGCCTGGCAGCTGACATTGCCTCTCGGCGCACGGCGTGCGATCAGCCCCGCTGCACCCCGCCGCTTAGCTCACTAAGGTTCGCGCCTTTGTAGCGGCATCGTAAATTGCGATCTGAAGCATCGGAAAAGCTGACTTCAGCTTCCGGCTCGACTCTTCGGCGGCATCGCGCGTCTCGAACTCTGACTTAAAATGGCCGTCTACGACCGTGACGAATCCCTCAGCAGGAGGCCGGTCCGCTCGCGAACGTTTTGTCGGCTCTGGTTCGTCAACCGAAAGGACCGGCTTTTTCATCGCAAGCAGTTCAAACTCGGCCAGCGGGCGGGTCGCGATGTTCCTTAGTCTTGGGCGCACGCTCCGGCTTGGGCTGAGTATTGCGGACAGCTTCCGCCAACATCTCGCGGAGTTGGTCCTTGGTCTTTGCGGGTTCCCGCTTAAGCGTCCATTGGGTCATGGACAGCATATAGGAACCGCGGCACATGAATTAAAGGGCGACGCGGCACCGCCATCTCACTATTACCCGAATTGCCGATGCGACCGCGCTCAACCAGGCGCTGTTTCCGCGGCCCGTCGGCGAATTTCCATGCTCCTCAGAAAACGTCAGCTTTTCAGGTAAAACTGAAAACCTCGATCCGGCACCTTGAGGACAGAGTCTGACCGATGCGGTAGCCGCCGGCCGGTAAGCCGTTATGGGATCAGCGTGGCGTGCTCGTCTGAGACGATTAAAGTAGCAACTACTCACCGAAAGGTTTATTGTTATTTCATCACCGGCTGAGGCTCTGCCCAGGCGTCGGTGCCTGAGAGACCGATAGCGCTCCCGCCTCAATATAGGGAGCAAGCTTTTGCCTCATCGAAAACTCATTGCGCGTCTCCAAGCGATATCGGGTATCTCGCACGACGATCGAGCTAAGCTCGAACGGATGCCCTACACCATCAAGAATTTTGCGAAGGGCGACATCGTGGCTAGGCCCGGAGAGCGCCCTCTCAGTTGTTGTGTAGTCTTAAGCGGCTTTCTTTGCCGGCAAAGAATCGTCGCATCCCGCAATCAGGTCACGTCGATATATGTGCCCGGCGATATGCCCGATCTGCATACGCTGCACATGCCTGTGATGGACCGCGAGCTTTGCAGCGTCGGTGACAGCACGATAGCCGTCGTCACTCATAGCTGTCTCAGGAATGTTCTGGCCGGCTCCGCTGGGCTGACCAACGCGTTTTGGCGGGAAACCTTGATACAGGCCGAAATACATCGCGAGTGGGTAGACAATCTTGGCTCGCGCGAAGCTCTGGGGCGTGTCGCCCATCTTCTGTGTGAAATCGCGGCTCGTTTAGGGAGTGTTGGACTTTGCAAGGAAAAGAGCTTTGTTGCTCCCTTCACTCAGGGGATCATCGCTCAAGCCTGCGGCATCTCGGTAGTGCATATGAATCGAACGGTGCAGGAGATGCGGCGGCAAGGCCTTCTTGACTGGCGAGGGCACACCATAGAGCTCCTCCGCCGTACCGATCTTGAGGAGCTCGCGGAGTTTAATCCCGCCTATCTTCACGTGCTGAATTCGCCGGAGAAACTTGTTCTCCTCTGATTTCTTGGAAGTCCGGCTTTTTGTGAATCCCTTAGCTTATGTAGAAGCGCGAACTGCCGAATCCCAGCAACCGATCTTTCTTTAGCGGGACAAAGGGCATGATCAAGCGAAGACGCCGGGTCAAACAAACTGTCTCATTGAAGGAGCGCCTGTCGACTTTCGCAAGAGACCTGCGCGGGGAAGCATTGAGTCTGCCACCAACTCGTCGCCGAGAAGACCTGCTCAAAAGAGCCAGCAGGGCAGATACGGCAGCTCACTTGGACGAATGGGTGAGCTCAGCTGGATTGCAGCCGCCGAGGTGAACTCCCCTCACATCATCAGGTTCTTCTCCCGCCTGGCTTCATGTGACCAGGTGCTTTGGGTTCGTTCCTGATTAGGGCGGGAAGCGAGCCGGGCAAGAATTGGCGACGGGTACCCAGATGCCGAGCAGGGATGCGACGAACATTGATGCGATCCAGCGGCGGTGGCAGGATAGCGCGGTCGTCACATCTCCAGGTGCCCCCATGCGATCGCAGGCCCGGCTTCCGGATCCGGTCGCCGCCATTATCATCAGCGACCAGCTCGCCGACCGGCAGTCGGCCGCCCCCGATTTCCTGCGCGAGAAACTCGCGATCCAGGATCTCGCTGAAGTGATGTCCGATCATCCGGAAGAGATATTGCCCCGGCTGGTCAGGACCGGCATGGAAATCTGCGGTGCCCATTCCGCCGGCATTAGCATCTTCGAGCCCGAGGCCAACCAATTCCGCTGGTACGCGCTCGCGGGCGAGCTCTCGACTTTCGAGGGCGCCACGACGCCGCGCAATTTCAGTCCTTGCGGCGTGTGCCTGGACCTCGCGGAGCCGACACTTATGGAACATCCGGAGCGGGCCTACGACTGCATTGGCGAGGCCCGCATCACAGTTCCCGAGGTGCTGCTCGTGCCCTTAGGCGTGAAAAGCGCCGCAGCGTCGCCGATAGCATGGTCCGGATGACGGCCCGCAACGCCGCGACCAAGGAAGAATTGGCTGAAACCCTCTCGGGGCGGCTACACGCGCTGTCGGAGGCCAACGGGCTGATCCGACGCTCTTTCGGCGACGACGTCGCGGCCGTCGCCAGCTTGGGCGACCTTGTCGGCTGCATCCTTCGTCCGCACGGAGTGGCGACCTCCCATCTAAATGGGCCGCCGGTCGCGATCGGCGAACAAGCTGCCAATCATCTGGCGCTAGTGTTCCACGAATTGGCCACCAATGCCGCCAAATACGGCCCCCTGAGCCGCGACAAGGGCACCATCGACGTTACGTGGTCGGTCGACGCCGATCGTCTGGAGATCGGCTGGGCGGAGACAGGCGCGGAAGCCGTGACGGCTCCCACGTCGACAGGGTTCGGCACGAAATTGGTAGAGACGACGATCGAGCGGATCGGTGGCGGCATCCGCCGCACCTGGAATCCGGGCGGCCTCTCGGTCGTCATCTCTTTGCCGCTGGCCTCTCTCGGCCGCTAAAGCGAGCCCTATGGAAATGGGGCAGTCAGCTCGCCTCCGTGCTTATCGCGAATGTCGCCGCAATGATCGTACTATCGACCGGACCCAGCCGTTTGACCGGATGAAGATTGGCGGTCGAGAGATCAAGTTCTTCGCGCTGCCATCACCCAGCGGGCGAGGAGTCTCGAGTTGTGAAGCGATTGATATTTATAGAACTGCACTTTTTGGACCAGCTGATGGTTAAAGTCGGCTGAGCTGATTTGGTCGCACCAAGGAGCGGACCAATCAGCGTAGCGCCGCCGCTCAGTCAGTATAGGAGTTGGAGATGTCCTACTACTTCTCGAAAAGGCTCGATCTTCCCTTCTCTGAGGCCGTCGATAAAGCGATAGCCGCGCTGAAGGCACGCGGATTCGGCGTGTTGACCCGCATCGACGTGCAGTCGACGCTGAAGGAGAAGATCGGCGCTGACTTTCGACCCTACGTCATTCTCGGTGCCTGCAATCCGAAAATGGCGCATCAGGCGCTAATGGTCGAAGACAAGATCGGCACCATGCTTCCGTGCAACGTGGTTGTTCAGGAGATCGAGGGCGGGACGGAAGTCGCAGCGGTGGATCCGGTTGCGTCAATGCAGGCCATACATAACGAGCCCTTGGGCGCCATCGCGCAGAAGGTCCGCGGCGAGTTGAAGGCGGCGGTCGACGCGATCTAAGCATGATCCGGGATCCCGTTGCGTGGTGTAACTAGCGACGGATCACCGCGCTCACTGGCATGGGCCGGATTGGTCAGCTGGCGATAGCCGGAAGGCTGACGATCAGATCCTGATCTGCTCAGACGTGAAATAGGTGCAGTGGCATCACTGGTTCGCCGCGAATGGATTGGAAGCTCCAGCGCTTCATGGCATGAGCTTCGATCGGAGCTTTCTTGCGATCGCGACGGCTGCCGAAGGTTTGGCCGTAGCATTGGAATCAACTCTTCTGGCCGAACGCGAGCTAGCCAGCGGTCGATTGGTGGTTCCATTGGCCGGACGAGCCAACGATATCCGGTCCGTCGGTCACCGCTTGATCTACCCGCGCGCAAGCCGACAAGGATCGTCGGTACGAGCCTTTGGGGATTGCGTCGTGGCGCAACTCGGCGGTGAAACTCCCCGTCCTCGCATTGAAAGCAGGACTGGTCGAGCATCACCGCAACCAAGCAGCGCTAGGCTTCACGCCTTGAGCTGCCGATGCCCTGTCGATCCGAACTGAGCTCGCCCATGAAAAGCAGCGCCCAAAGGCAAAAGGTGCCATCCCGTCGCACCGCTCCACTATCCGAGACGCTACCATCGGACGTACAAAATCGGAGTTTGGCGTGCAAAATCACAGGATTGGTAGCGGGGGAGCGCTACCGCCTTTCCCCACACCAGCCAAACCTACGATATCTCATCCGGTCCTTCGCCTGACGCGAGGGACTAGCCAGCGGCAAGCCTGCTGATAGCCCGTTCGGGAGGGGCCTTGGACGCTGGACGTCGACCGAACCATCCTTCAGATTGCGAAACTTGCCCGCGGAGCGATGTCCGCCAATGGCATTTTGGTGAAGCTACAATTGTCGGAGGGGCTGCCGCCCATTCTCGGCGACAAGGTCCAGTTACAACAGGTGATCCTGAACCTGCTCATGAACGCGGTTGAGGCCATGAGCGGAGTCGGTGAAGGATCGCGCGAGCTTCAGATCAACAGCGCTGAAGGCGAACCGGGCAATTTGCTTGTCGCTGGTGCTCGATTTGGGCCCGGGTCTGTCTCAACAGATACCGCGCGTCTCTTCGAGGCCTTCTACACGACCAAGTCGACGGGCCTCGGCATAGGATTGTCGATTTGCCGCTCGATCGTCGAGTCACATGGCGGCCGGCTATGGGCAACACCGAACGAACCTCAGGGCGCAGTGTTCTCCATGACGCTGCCGATCGAGGAAAAGGCGCCCACGAAAATCGAGTCGCCCGCGACCTAATGTTCCGCGACGCGGCCAGTCTCGGCCCCTGACAATGGGCTCGCCGGCAATTCGAAGACAAACCTTGCCCCGCCAAGCGACGATTCGTTGTCGGCCTGTATCCGACCGTAATGCGCTTCTACGATCGACTGGGCTATGGGCAGGCCGAGCCCCATTCCGGTCTCCTTGGTCGTGAAGAAGCTGTCGAACAGTTTAGGCAAATGCTCTGGCTCGATGCCAGGACCGCTATCTTCCACAATGCAGCATACCTTACCCGGGTCGATATTCCGCGTTCGGATCGCGACGTTTCGCTCCGCTGTCCCTGCATTCGACACGGCATGCGCCGCGTTGATGACCAAATTTACGACGACTTGCTGCAACTGCGTGCGATCGACCATGACCTTCGGCACGCTAGGGTCCAAATCGAGCGAAATTGACACCTGCCTTGATTGGAACTCGTGGTGCAACAATGCCATGCATTCCAAAATGATTTCGGCAAGGGTGGTTTCCGACCTCTTCGTTACACCCTTGCCAGCCATTGTGCGGATGCGATTGATGATGTCGGCCGCGCGCCGCGCATCGCTCACCACGCGCCTGAGAACCGATTCCACCTTCCCGAAGTCAGGTTCCGGCCGATTCAGCCAACGTAGCGCTGTCTCACTGCTTGTTACGATTGACGCGAGCGGCTGGTTCACTTCGTGGGCGATTGACGCCGTCAGAGCACCAAGGCTGACGACTCTGCTTACATGCGCCAACTCGGATCGAATGTTGTCCCGCGCATTTTCCGCGAGGCGACGCCGTGTAATATCCTGGATGGCACCAAGGCATTCCACCTGACCGTCTTCGTGCCTCACCATGCGCGCGCAGACCGATAAATACTTGATCCGATCATCCGGCATTCGCAGCCGCAATTCATAGTCCGGACTGTCGCTGCCGGCCTGAACCTCCTGCAGGTATACGCCTGACGATCGGAGATCATCGGGATGGATGCGCTCTCGAAGTCGCGGAATGGTCACCACAGTATCCGAGTCAAATTCGAATATACGCTTGAGCTGATCGGAGAACGTCACCTCATCCGTTGTCACGTCCCATGCAAACGTGCCCGTAAGGCCAATCCTTTGGCCCTCCGTGAGATAAAATTCATCGCGCCTTAGCACCGCCTCGGCCTGAGATCGCTCGATCGCTATGCTGGCAAGGTGCACAACATGTGCGATGACCTCCTGGTGATACAAGGACGGGCTGGACGCCTTTTCCCGGTAGACGCAGACGGTGCCGATAACCGTTCCCTCCCTTGAGCAGATCGGCGTGCTCCAAACCGATCTCAGGCCGTGCCCAAGAACATGGGCTCGACAGGGAGCGTGTGCCCAGCGAGGGTCTGATCCGATATCCTCCGTGATCACCTGGATCTTTTCGGCGATTGATCGGCCGCGTGGAGAGTCATCCTCGGCAATCGGCGTCCCCTCGATCGGATTGGTGTAGCTGACCGGGAGCGAGGGTGCGACACCGAACTCGAAGGCCTTGCTGCGGTTGTCGATCGGATAAATGCCACAGTGGCAATCCGGCGCGGCATCTTCAAAGAATCGGCATAACGCGGCGAGCACGTCTCGAAGAGGGCAGCTCGTGGCCATCATCTCCAGGACGTGTTTCTCTCCTGCCAGGTAGACGTCTGCCTGCTTCCTGCGCTCGACCGCCCGCGCGAGATCGCCATAGAGGCGCGTGTTCTCCAGCGAAATGGCGGCCTGTGCCGCGAGCAGCTCCAAAACCGTCATTCGATTCGGTGCGAACACATGCGAAGTCAGCGTGTTCTCAAGCAGGAGGATTCCGGCTAACTCTCGCTGCTTCATCAACGGCAAACAGAGGATCGACTTCGGCCGTCGGTCGCGCAGATACTCGTCTCCCGAGAACAGACTTGGCTTGGAGGCATCGTCGAGAATCACGCTTTCCTGAGTCCGGACGACATAGCGAACCAGCGATTCCGGACATGCGGTCGGCGTCATCGGATCATGGCACAGGGCAACCTCGATCTGATCTCCGCTCGCTCGCGCCTCGGCCCGGATCAGGTATTCGTCGTCTGACGGCAATATCAAGAGCCCACGGTCCGCGCCTGCGTTCTGGATCGCGATTGTCATGAGTTGCTCGATCAGCTTCGGCAGCTCGATCTCGCTCGACAAAGCCTGGGAGGCTTTTACGACGCTCGTGACATCGAGGTGTTGAACCGAGGAGCCAACCATTGCGGCGGAATGCTGTGCGTTCGAAGCAGCCAGATGAGGAAAAAGCCGATCGAGCCGCCGCACCTTGCCGTCGGCACCCCAGCGCCGATAACACTCTCGGGCTCGCTGAAGATACATATCCGATATATCGTCGACGCCGCGCGCCGCATAATGACGCGCCGCCACCTCGTAAGCGATGGCCTCGTTGTGGACGAAGCCGCTCGCGCGCGCCGAACGGATGGCCTTTTGATACAGGCGCTCGGCATCGCCGGCGCGCCCCTCGATCCGGGCCACCTCGGCCTCAACGAGCGCTGCCCGATCGGCAAAATTCTCAGGGCAATGAAGAGCCCAGATCTCGAGTTTCCCCAGGTGCTCGCTCAGTCGCGCGCGATGAGACATGCGGTCCTCGGGCGAGGCAGTGTCGTACACCGCCGCGCAGCAGAGCGCACCGTAGAAGTGATATTCGATGAACTCGAACAGAGGCAGGGCGCTGCTGACCATCGGTTGCGCCTTGAGGGCTGCCTGCAAGCCATCCAGATATTCGCCCGCGAAGTAGCGAGCCTGCAGCTTGCGGATGTAGTACCAGCATTCCGAGAGCGCCAACGCCGGATTGCCGGCAAGCTCGCGCTCAAGATCAGCTTCGCGGAACTCAGCGTCGTCGAAAGCGCCAAAGCGTGTCGTCAACCCGCGCAGGCAGCGGATGACGCCGAGTTGCCCCAGAAGCGAGGCTTCGACCGTCCGGGAGCCGACCCTCCGGACAAAGGCAAGACCATGCTCGGCCTGCTCCTGTCCCTCGATCAACGGGTCTCCCGCCACGAAATAGTTGGTGCTGAGCTGGTTACAGGAATAGGCCGCGTAGCTTATTTCGCCGAATCGGCTAGCAAGATCGAAGCCACGTACCAGGAATTCGCGCGCGCTTCGCACCGGCTTCGTCCAGGGCATGACGATGCCAAACGTCTGGAATGTCCTGGCTTGAAAGCTCTGCCATCCCGGTTGCTCGACCAACTCGCATGCCAACCGTCCGAAGCGGTAACCGGCATCGAAATGCCCGAGATAGGTTGCCAAGGAGCCCAGCTGCACGTAGGCGAAGCAGGACGCACCACCGTGACCTTGCTCAAGTCCCAGACTGACCGCCGCACAAAGGACCACGGCGAACAGATGACGGGAGCCATAGAACTTCGAGGGGACCACGATGCTGTTCAGAAGCTCTAGAGCAGCCAACGACTCCGGGTCGCTCATGCGCGGCAGGTCGACGAGATCCTCAATCGCACGGTCGCCCAAGCGAACCCAGATGTCGTCATAGGCGCGTTGAGCATCCTCTTCCGTTGGATCCTCAGGAAATTCGAAGCCGAGTTGACGCAGCGAACGCAATCCGACGGCGAGAGCCTCGTCGGTGCGACCAACGCCCTGGTAAAGATCGACCTGGAGACAGGCCACCGCGGCCAGCTCTCCGGCTGTGGCCGCGCGAACGGCAAGGCCGTGCAGGCGCTGTTCGGCATCCGCGATGGCTCCGGACGCGAACTCGCAATGCGCCCTGTTGAGTTCGAGGGCAAACCTGAGTTCACGAAGCCGACTCCAGTCATCCTCCGTGAATAAGGCGGCTCCAGTGGTCAGATAATGCAATGCGGAAACGTGGGCGGACGAGGCACGGGCACGCTTGCCGGCAATGAGATTGAACTCGGCCAGTTGCTCGCGCTCTTCCGGCGCTGCGAGCAGGGACTTTGCACGATTAAGCTGGTTGACGATCCCGAAAATCTCTTCGTCCAGCTTGTCCGGTGGTGTATGCGCGACGAGGGCCCTGCCGATCCGCAAGTGCACAGTCGCGCGCTGTTCGGTCGGGATCAACGCATAGGCAGCTTCCTGGACGCGATCATGCACGAAGCGGTAAGAGCCCTCGAGAACATCGACCAACTCCTGGCGGCGCGCTTCGACAAGCGCGGCGTGCAGGTCCTGCTCGGTGGTGTCGTGAACCCTGGCCAGCATCTCGGCGGTCGCGATATTGCCTAGACAGGCCAGATGTTGCAGCGCCCGCTGGGTTGCATCAGGAAGCCGGGCGAGTTTTCCGATCATCAGGTCGGCGACATTGTCGGTGTAGCCCTTCGCATGGATAAGCTCGAGGTCCCACGACCAGCGCGAGCTTGCGGAATCGAATGCGATCAGGCCTTCAATTCTCAACGCCGACAGAAACTGATTGATGAAAAAGGGATTGCCGTCGGTCTTTTGCAAAGTGAGCTGCGCCAAGTCCCGGACTCGATCCGTCCCAGAATGCAGCGCATCCGCAATAAGCCGCGACACGTCCTTTGCGTTGAGCGCTCCCAGCTTGATCTCCTGGACGGGCGACCGGCCTGCCGCCTTGATCGACGCGAGCTTCCGCATCAGCGGATGAGATGCATCGACTTCGTTGTCACGATAGGCTCCGATGAGAAGCAGGTGCGATATGCCGCCCTGCGTGAGGAGATCCTCAAGCAGATCCAGCGTCGCCGCGTCGAGCCATTGCAGGTCGTCGAGAAACAAGGCGAGCGGATGCTCGGGACGAGCGAAGACATCGATAAAGCGCCGAAGCAATAACTGGAAGCGACGCGGGGCGTCGGCCGCCGGCAACTCGGGCGCCGGCTCCTGTTCGCCGATGATGTACTTCAACTCCGGAACGAGATCGACGACCAGACCGCCATGGGGCTCGATCGCCCGGACCAAGGCTTCGCGCCACCGACCGAGTTCGCCCTCGCTCCTTGCCAAAATCAGGCGGACGAGACGCTGGAAGGCCTGGGCCAGGGTCGCATAGGGAATGTCACGCTTGTATTGGTCGAATTTGCCGCCGGCGAACAGCCCGCGCGGCGGCACGAGGACCTTGTGCAGCTCGTTCACCACCGACGATTTGCCGACCCCGGAATAGCCGGATATCAAGACGAGCTCAGGCTTGCCCTGCGCCACCACCCGATCAAAGGCAGCGAGCAAAGCTTCGATTTCCCGCTCCCGGCCGTAGAGCTGCTCTGGAATCAGCAACTGGTCTGACGCGTCGTGCGCGGCGAGCACGAAAGGCTCGATCAATCCGTTGAGCTGCCATTCGGCGAGACAACGCCGCAAGTCGGCCTCGGCGCCTCGCGCGGTTTGGTAGCGTTCCTCCGCGGTCTTCGCGAGAAGCTTCATCACGACGGACGAAAGAACTTGCGGAATTCCGCTGACGCGCACATCGGGCGGATCAGCGCGGCGCGCAATGTGGCAATGGATCCATTCCATCGCGTCGACGGCGTCGAAGGGCAGACTTCCCGTCAGCATCTGGTAGAACGTCACGCCCAGCGAATAGAGGTCGCTGCGTGAGTCGATCGACCGGTTCATCCTGCCCGTTTGCTCCGGGGCCATATAGGCAAGCGTGCCGGCGATGAACTGCGGGGGGTCTGGAGGCTGTCGTTCGCGCGGAATGCGCGATGCAATTCCAAAGCCTGTGAGCCGCACCGCGCCGTCGCTGCTGTTCACCAGAACATTGCCGGGCTTGATGTCCCTGTGGACCAGACCCCGCTGATGCATCTTGCCGACAGCGGCGGTGATGTCGATCGCGAGGTGAAGGAACGCCTCGATGCCCATAGGCGCGCCCAGCAACGGGCTGAGCAGTTCACCGCCGGGATCCTCGAACGTCAGACATGTCCGGTCGGGCTCCTGCACGAGTTCCAGCGGCATGAGCGCCCATTCCCGATCGAGATATTCGGCCAGCCCGTATTCATGAGCAAGCCCGTTCGGGCCATCTGAGGCCGGAGGCTCACAAGCCGCGAGCACGGTGACCGGAGCGCCTGTAGCATCATTGCTCGCGTTGCGCCGAATCCTGCGCAACGCGACAACACCTTCCGACCACTCCTGGCCTGGATCGCTGGCTTCCGCCGCGTTGAACCGCACCTTATCGCTCGCTCGTGAGTATTTTGCTTTTTTGACAGCGTCTGCAGCAAGTTCAGAAAGCTTTGGCAAGCGCGCTACGCATCTGCAGGCAGCTAAAGCGTGTCATATAGCCAGTTCGCGTATCCTCGAAATTGAACGATCGGCAACGCTCAGTCGCTTACAGCGCCTTCGATGCAGCCGATCAGGTCGTTTATCTCGAATGGCTTTCTGAGCAGGCAGACCGCCCCCGCCGCCGCCGCCTTCGCCTCAAGATTGGTATCGGAACGTGCCGTGATCAACACGACGGGGGTTGTCGAGCCTTCGGCGAACAGGCGCTGCATCAAATCCAGTCCGCTCATTCCGGGCATATGAATGTCCGTGACGACGCAACTGAATAACTTGCCGCCTACCCTGCCAATATAGTCTTCGGCAGAGGAATATCCGTCGGCCTGATATCCCAGCGAAGACAGCGATTCCACGAGTGCCACTCGGAACGAGTCGTCATCGTCGATGACCGCGATTTCGAGATCCATAGGCACTCAATATCCTTGCCCCGAACTGAACACATGAGCCGGGGAACACCCACTCTTGCACCTGCCCTTCCTGCCCAGGAATTATACATGAGTGTTATAGGTCGCGTTTAGCCTGGCAGGCAGGCTGAGAATTTGGCGAACGTCCAATCCGTCCCCGAGCGGCAGGTATAATTGGAAGTCCGCCGAAGAATCCACGTTGAACGGCATGCGGCCGACTTTCCATTCGGGGAGACCATCTCGCGGCCTGCCTGCATGAGGCGATACTGCGCCGACGCTCGGATCGGATGAATCAAACACTGGCGTTGGATGCATCACACGGGAGCGTCATTGCGGGGCGCACCGGTGGGACGCCACGATCATACGATCGGTTGATGACGACACCGGAACGTAGGATGGCAATTCCTCTCCGGCAGGCGCTTGGTGGCGTCGTGGCAAGATCCAGCAACATTGGGGGTACCCATGAGAACGATCGACAGCTTCGCGGCCGCACCGGCCAGACAAGGTCAAAACCTGCAAACGCTTGCTGGCGTCGAGTTGCAGACGACGCTGGTGGGCATGATGGGACACGACCTCCGGTCGTCGCTGCACATTATCCAGGGCACCTACGCGCTGCTGCGTTCGCGACTCGATGACGTCCCGCACCAGGCATGGATCGACCGCGGCGAGCGCGCCGTCACGAAACTGACCGAGCAGCTCAATAGCCTGGTGGACGCCTTTTATCTCGCCGAGCGTACCAATGGGCTCGAGGTATCCGCGCTCAACCTTGGAGCGCTCTTCTGGCGGCTAAGGCACGAAAACGAGGATGCCGCGCTTCAAAGGGGGATCGCCGTTCGGGCGATCTCGACGAATGCCTGTGTCACGAGCAACCCGATCCTGCTGGGCTGCATCCTCGGCAATCTCCTGACCAACGCGATCAAATATACGGAGCCAGGAGGCCGTATCCTGATCGGTTGCCGCCGCAAGGGAGCGGAGATCAGGATCGATGTCTATGACACGGGCATCGGCATTCCCGAGAGCCAACTGCCGCGAATCTTCGAGTCCTTCACACGGCTCGCGCCCGAGCGCGGCCACGGTCTCGGCATCGGGCTCTCAATCGTCCGCCGCGCGCTCGAAGCGCTCGGCCACCGGATCGAGGTTCGTTCCGTCGTTGGAGAAGGATCGCTGTTCTCGATCTATGCACCCGCGGCCTGACCTAAGGTGCCGCTGTCATTGAACTTTCGGGGGCAGCCCGCTGGTGGCCTCCGCCATACCTATACATAGGTGTGATCCCCGGCCCGCCGCCGTTCATGTTAGACATGCCCGCAAAAATACGGTGTGTCCGAAGGCAATGCGGTCCGCGGCGAACGAAAAACCAGAAAAGCCCCTCGTGTACGTCGTCGACGATGACGCATCCATGCGCGATGCGCTGGCAGGCCTCTTTGACTCAGTCGGGCTACAGAGCCAGACCTATGCCACCGCAGAGGACTTTCTTTCGACAAATCTCTCGGACAGGCCGGGCTGCATCGTTCTCGACGTCAGGCTGCCCGACATGAACGGCCTGGAGTTCCAGGGCCGGCTGGTCCAGATCGGCGTCGGCATTCCTGTCGTGATGATGACCGGGTTCGGCGACATTCCAATGTCGGTCCACGCCATGAAGCACGGCGCGGTCGATTTCCTGCCAAAGCCGTTTCGCGATCAGGACATGCTCGACGCCGTGATGGCAGCCATCGAGCGCGATCGGCAACGGCGAACGGTCGAGAACGACGCCACGCAATTGAGACAGCGCTTCGAGACCCTGTCGCCACGCGAACAGGAAGTGATGCTGCACGTCACGGCCGGCAAGATGAACAAGCAGGTCGCCGGTGATCTCGGCATCAGCGAGATCACCGTCAAGATCCATCGCGGCGCGGCCATGCACAAGATGGGCGCGCGCACCTATGCCGAACTGGTCCGGATGGCCGATGCGCTCAAGCCGGACCGGCGCAGACCGGGACGATAGGGGTCAGACCGCGCCGGCCATCCGCTTCGGCAACTTCCAGCCGGGGCGCGGGAAATGACAGGTGTAGCCGTCCGGATAGCGCTCGAGATAATCCTGGTGCTCGGGCTCGGCCTCCCAGAAATCACCGGCAGGCGTGACTTCCGTGACCACCTTGCCGGGCCAGAGTTGCGAGGCGTCGACGTCCGCGATCGTGTCCTCAGCGACCCTCTTCTGCTCGCCGTTGGTGTAGAAGATCGCCGAGCGGTAGCTCGTGCCCACATCGTTGCCCTGGCGATTGAGGGTGGAGGGATCGTGGATCTGGAAGAAGAATTCCAGCAGGGCCCTGAAATCCGTCTTTGCCGGGTCGAAGGTAATCTCGATCGCTTCGGCATGGCCCTCGTGATTGCGGTAGGTGGCATTCTTCACCCTGCCGCCCGTGTAGCCGACGCGTGTCGAGATCACGCCCGGCAGCCTGCGGATCAGGTCCTGCATGCCCCAGAAGCACCCTCCCGCGAGCACGGCGCGTTCTGTCGTCATTTGATGCCTACATCCATTCAGTAGACCCGCTCCTTGGGCTGGATCGTCGCAACCTCGTTGGTCAAAGGCTGCAGATGCACCGGCCGGTAGTCAAGTCGCACGTGCCCTTCCCGGTCCACCCAGGACAGCGTGTGCTTCAGCCAATTCTCGTCATCCCGTTTTGGAAAATCCTCGCGGGCATGAGCGCCACGGCTTTCGGTCCGGCCTATCGCCGACCTCAGGCCGACATTGGCTTGCGCCAGCATGTTGTCAAGCTCGAGCGCCTCGGTAAGATCGGAATTGAACATCATGGAACGATCGGCCACCGCAAGGTCGTCACGCATCGTCGCCATGACGTTGGCGAGCTCGCGGGCGCCGTCGTCCAGCAACGGCCCGGTCCGGAACACCGCGCAATGCTTCTGCATGGTCCGTTGCATCGCAAGCCGAATGTCGCCTGTGCCCGTCTTGCCCTTCGACCACCGAATGCGGTCGAGTCGGGCGATCGCCTGGTCGGTGGCCGCCTGCGGGGCCGGCGGATGACCTTCGCCCGGACGCAGCATTTCGGTCGCACGGAGGGCCGCCGCACGGCCGAACACGACGATATCGAGCAGCGAGTTGGAGCCGAGCCGGTTGGCGCCGTGCACGGACACGCACGCAGCCTCGCCAATGGCCATCAGGCCCGGCACCACCGTTTCGGCATTACCCTTGTGCTTGGTCGTGACCTCGCCATGCAGGTTCGTCGGCACCCCGCCCATGTTGTAGTGGACCGTCGGCAGCACCGGGATCGGCTGGCGCGTCACGTCGACGCCGGCAAAGACCCGCGCGGTTTCGCTGATGCCGGGCAGGCGCTCATGCAGGATGTCTGCGCCGAGGTGTTCCAGATGCAGCTCGATGTAGTCCTTGCGAGGGCCGCAGCCGCGTCCCTCGTTGATCTCGATGGTCATGGCGCGGCAGACGACGTCGCGTCCCGCCAGATCCTTCGCGCTTGGCGCATAACGCTCCATGAAGCGCTCGCCTTCCGAATTGGTGAAGTAGCCGCCCTCGCCGCGCGCGCCTTCGGTGATCAGGCAGCCCGACCCATAGATGCCGCTTGGATGAAACTGCGTGAACTCCATGTCCTCCAGCGGCAATCCTGCGCGCAACACCATGGCGTTGCCGTCGCCGGTGCAGGTGTGCGCGGCCGTGCAGGAAAAGTAGACGCGGCCATAGCCGCCCGTCGCCAGCACCGTCCGATGCGCGCGGAACCGATGCAGCGTGCCATCCTCCATATTCCAGGCGAGCAGGCCGCGACAGACACCGTCGTCATCCATCAAGAGGTCGAGCGCAAAATATTCGATGAAGAACTCTGTGTTGTGCTTCAGGCATTGCTGGTAGAGCGTGTGCAGGATGGCATGGCCGGTGCGGTCCGCCGCCGCGCAGGTGCGCTGCGCCATCTGCTTGCCGAAGCCGATGGTCTGCCCTCCGAAGGGACGCTGGTAGATCATGCCGCCCCTGGTGCGCGAGAACGGCACGCCGTAATGCTCGAGCTCAAGCACCGCCGGCACCGCCTCGCGGCACATATATTCAATCGCGTCCTGGTCGCCGAGCCAGTCCGAGCCCTTCACCGTATCGTACATGTGGAAGCGCCAATTGTCGCCATCGCCCATGTTGCCGAGCGAAGCGGCCATGCCTCCCTGCGCCGCGACCGTATGGCTTCGGGTCGGAAACACCTTGGTGACGCAGGCCGTGCGCAATCCCGATGCGGCCATGCCCAGCGCCGCCCGCATCCCCGCGCCGCCGGCCCCGACGATCACCACGTCATAGCTGTGCTCGATGATCTCGTAGGCTTCGGTCATATGGCTATTTCCAGCGGTAGGCCTTGATGACATCGGGATCAGGATCAAGACCGAGGCCCGGCCCCTGCGGCACCGCAATCCTGCCCTCTTTCGTCCTCAGCGCGTCACCGTATATCGTCGCTTCCAAATCGAACCAGCGCCATTCGATCATGGAGTCGGGTGTTCCCAGCGCTGCCGTCGCATGGATGGCCGCCAATAGACCGGGCCCATCATAGAACGAGTGCAGCATCACCGGAATGTTGTGGACTGCAGCGAGCGGAAAGATTTTGCGGAGCTCGCTGAGACCTCCCATCTTGGCCGGGCTCGGCTGGACGAAATCCACGGCTTTTGCTGCCAATAGGCGCTCGAAGTCCATCAAGGTATAGACATTCTCGCCGGCCGCAGTCGGGATGCCCGAAGCTCTCACTGCGGCAAGGCCATCAAAATTCTCCGGGGGCCAGACCGGCTCCTCGAGCCATTTCAGGTCAATCGTTTTGAATTCTTCCGCTTTTTGGCGCGCCTCGTGGAGCGTCCACGGACAATTGACGTCGAGCATCAGTTCGATATCCGCGCCGGCCTCCTCGCGCGCGGCGCGAATGGCGGGAAGCTCGATCTCATGAAGCTTGAGCGCGCGAAATCCGGCATCGATCGCCTGCCGAACGGCAGCACTGACCAGCGCAGGGTCGGAGTAACGCACCAGGCTTGCGTAGCAATCCAGCTCCTCCGCACCGCCGCCGAGCAACCGGCTGAGCGGCGCGCTGCCGGCCTTTCCTGCAAGATCCCAAAGGGCGATGTCGACCGCCGACAACGCGAAGGCCAGCGCGCCGCCTCGACCGAAGACGTGCAGCTTCTTCTGAATGTCTAACATCAGCGGTTCGGTCCGCCGCGCGTCCTGCCCGAGGCAGAGCGGCGCAATCAGTTGGTCGACCGCAAGTTTGGCGGAAGCGACCGCGCGGAAGCCGAACGCCTCACCCCACCCGACCAAGCCGTGATCCGTCGTGACCTTGACCAGCAGGGAATCGGCGGCAGGCAGGTTGCCATCGCCCCACGCTGAAGAAGCGGTTCTGGTCCCAGGCTTGAACGGGATGCGCAGCGGAATGCTCTCGATGCCGGTGATGATCATTGTCGAGCACCCTTCTTCGTTCGCGCGATCAGCGTTCTCACCTGCTGACGGCAACTACGCCGCGGTTCCGGCCCGCTGGCTGACGGGCTCAGCCGCATGGCGCGGATCGTCATCGAGATCGTGGTACTCGAGGCCGAGCGGCCCGATTGCCGTCACCTGCGTGACGTATTCGCCGGACTTCGCCCAATGGAAATGCCAGGTGTCGCCAGGCAGGACGATGACGCTTCCCGGCGGATAAGCCTTCACCTTGTCGCCGTCGAAAGCCTCGCCGAGCCCGATGTAGAACACGCCCGACATCACCGTGTAGATGCGATCCTCAGGATGCTTATGCGGCATCAGCTTCGTGCCGTCGGGCACCTTGACCCTGACCACATAAGGACCGGGCTCCGTGGGATGGCCCACGACGATGGCGAGACGCGCTCCGGTCGGAAATGCCGGGAACGGTTTCCAGTCGATATCTTCGGGCAGGATCGCCCTGAACTGAGACTGATCGGGTTGATGGTTGCCGGTCATCGGTTCGATCCTTTCCTCTGCTGAGGACGTTTGTGTTCAAGCGATCAATTTCGCATCGAGCGTGATTGTCGCGTTGAGCACCTTGGAGACCGGACAGTTCTTCTCAGCCTCGCCCGCGATGCGGGCGAAGGCGGCCTCGTCGATGTTCGGGATCTTCGCGCGCAGTGTCAGCGCAGAGCGGCCGATATGGAACACCTGCCCATCCTGCTCCAACGTGACAGCCGCCTCGGTGGAGAGCTCGGTTGGCGTGAAACCCGCAGCCTGCAGGCCGAAGGCCAGTGCCATGGTAAAACAGCCGGCATGCGCGGCTGCGACCAGTTCCTCGGGATTGGTGCCCTTCTCGTTCTCGAAGCGAGTCTTGAACGAATAAGGGGTATCGGCGAGCACACCGGAATCGCTCGACAGATGGCCGCTGCCCGCGCGACCTGTCCCGTGCCAAACTGCTGTTGCCTTGCGAATCATTTGATACTCCTCGCTGGTGGACCGTTGTGCTCGCCCTCACGCCGGCTGCTTCAGCACATTGATGTCGATCGGCATCTTGCGGAGCCGTTTGCCCGTTGCTGCAAAAATGGCATTTGCGATGGCGGGAACGATCGCCGACGTTCCCGTCTCGCCCATGCCGCCCGGCGGCTCCGTGCTTTTGACGAGGTGCACCTCGACGGCCGGCGCCTCGTTCATGCGCAGGATCTGGTAAGTGTCGAAATTGGTCTGTTCGACGCGACCGTTCTTGAGTGTGATCTCGCCATAGAGCGCTGCCGTCACGCCGTACATGATCCCGCCTTGGAGCTGCGCCTCGACCGTGTCGGGATTGACCACGGTGCCGCAATCCATCGCACAGGTGACGCGATGGACTCGCACCGAGCCATCCTTCGCCACCTCAACTTCCGCGACCTGCGCGAGAAGGCTGCCAAAGGCGTTTTGCAGCGATATGCCGCGGCCTCGCCCCTTCGGCAAGGGCTGGCCCCAGCCAGCCTTTTCGGCGGCGAGATCAAGCACCGTCCTGGCGCGCGGATTGTGTTCGAGCAGACCGCGGCGAAAGGCCGCCGCGTCCTGCTTGGCGGCAGCCGCCAATTCATCGACGAAACTCTCCGTTACGAAGACGTTGTGCGACGGACCAACGCTGCGCCAGAACCCCGTCGGAATCCCCGGCGGCTCGACCCGGACATATTCCACGTGGAAGTTCGGGAAGCTGTAGGGGAGGTTGATGGCGCCTTCCGTCGAGTCCGGATCGAGCCCATTTGCATATGCGGGGGGAAGCCAGCGCGAGATGACCGAGGATCCCGCAAAGCGGTGGCGCCAGACGATCGGTTTGCCATCCCTGTCGAGACCTGCCGTGAGACGGTCGAACCAGTACGGGCGGTAGAGGTCGTGTTGGATATCTTCCTCGCGCGTCCATACGACCTTGACCGGACCATCGACCTGCTTGGCGATCTCAACCGCACGTACCGCGCCGTCAGCTTCCAAACGCCGGCCAAAGCCGCCCCCGAGCAAATGATTGTGGACGATGACCTTCTCGGCCGGCAGACCGGCGGCTTTGGCGGCCATCGCTTGCACGCGTGCGATGGCCTGGGTGCCAATCCAGATCTCGCACTTGTTGCCGCGGAAGTGCACCGTGCAGTTCATCGGCTCCATGGTGGCATGCGCCAGGAACGGAACCTCGTACCTCGCCTCGACCTTCGTCACCGCACCAGCCATCGCGCTGTCGGCATCACCGATGTTCTGCGCGACAGCGCCCGGCTTGAACGTCGCCTGCTCCAGTTCGCGAGCGATATCCCGAGTCGATAGCCCGGCATTCGGCCCGCCATCCCATTCGATCTTGAGGGCCTCTAGCCCCTTTTTCGCAGCGCCCATATGATCGGCCACGACAGCCACGGCATCATCGAGACGAACGATCTGGCGCACACCCTTGACCGCCTTCGCCGCGCTATCATCCACGTTCTTGATCCGCCCACCGAAGACGGGCGATTGCGTGAGCGTTGCGATCTTCACGCCGGGGGGCCGGACATCGATGCCATAGGTGGCCGCGCCATTCACCTTGCCGGCCGCATCGAGCCGCTTCGCCGGCATACCGATCAGCCTGAAGTCCTCCGGCCGCTTCAGCTCGACCTTGTTCGGAATCGGAATTTGCGCAGCGTCGGCGGCCAGTTCCCCATATTTCAGTCGCTTTTGGCTCGCCTCGTGGATCACCTCACCGTCCTGCGCACGGCAGGATTTGGCGTCGACTCCCCAGCGCTTGGCAGCGGCTGCGACCATCATCGCCTTTGCGGTTGCGCCCGCTTCGCGCAGCGGTTTCCAGCCGCCGCGCAGTGCATTGGAGTTGCCGGTCGCCTGCACGCCCAGCATCGGGTTGGCGTAAAGCTTCTCGTTGGGCGGAGCATGCTCAAGACGAATCTGGTCCAACCCGACCTCAAGCTCTTCCGCAATCAACATCGGAATCGAGGTGTACGTGCCCTGCCCCATCTCGACATAGGGCATGGTCAGCACGATCTGGCCGTCGCTCCCGACCCGGATGAAAGCGTTCGGTGCAAATGCGTCCGCAGCTGCAGCTTCGCCGCTGCCGAATGGCAAACTGAGGCTCAGCACGAATCCGCCACCGACAAGAGCACCGCTGATGAGAAAGTTGCGGCGGGAGACATTGGTCTCGGAAGTGTGTGACGCTATACGGTCAAGATTCATGGCTGGCCCGCCTTTCCGTGCGCCTGCGCCGCGACCTTGATTGCCTCGCGGATGCGAACGTAGGTGCCGCACCGGCAGATGTTGCCGCTCATGGCGTCGTCGATATCTTTATCTGTCGGGCGCGGATTGTCGGCGAGCAGCGCGGAGGCCGACATGATCTGGCCGGACTGGCAGTACCCGCACTGCGCCACCTCGTGATCGAGCCAGGCTTTCTGGATCTTCTCGCCTGCCGGAGTCGCGCCGATCGCCTCGATCGTCATGACCTTGGCGGCACCAACGCTGTCGATCGTCGTGATACAGGAGCGCGTAGCAGCGCCGTCGACATGGACCGTGCACGCCCCGCATAGTGCCATGCCGCAGCCGAATTTCGTACCGGTCATCCCGAGCACGTCTCGCAGAACCCAAAGCAGGGGAGTGTCGCCGTCGACATCGACGCTGTGCGTTGTTCCGTTAATCGTGATGGCAAAGGCCATATGCCTCTCCTTCCTTACTATCGAACCACGTGACGTGTGGCACGCGGAATGGTCGCTCTTACCATTGAATGATGATCGTCATATCTCAAATCAAGTTGAACATGACGTAGATGTTCTTTCCTGACCAGCCGCAACCCCCTTCAGCTGCCGAGTTGCCCGACGTAAAAGCCAAGCCGATTCTCGACGTCTCCGGCGCGGTGGAAGCCACGGTCCATCAGCGCCTTGATCCGCTTCTGGCTGGCGGGCCGTCCAAGCGCCGCGATGAAGGCGTCCCACTCGGGCTTGATCTCCGAATCCCGCGGTAGGCTCGCAACATCGACCAGTTGCTTCGTATCCGCGATCGCCTGCTTGTCAAATGAAGCGATCCGCATTGCGAGCGCATCGACGAAGCCGTCCAATTCGGCGTCCGGAATGGAGCGATTGACGTAGCCGTAACGCTCGGCGAGATCGCCGTTGATGTCGTCAGCACTCAGCAGAACCTCCAGCGCGCGGCCGCGGCCCATCAGTCGCGGCAATCGCGCCATCGGGCCGCCGCCGGGCACCAGGCCCGCGCCGACTTCCCATTGGGACAGGATCGCCTTCTCGCGACTTGCGAACCGCATGTCGCTCGCGAGCGCCAGTTCGCTGCCGACCCCGGTTGCGCGACCGCGGATCGAGGCGATCGATACTACCGGCGCCTTGCTGAGACGTACCAGCATATCCGGCAGGGCCTGCAAGCCGGTGGGCCCCGGCGGAATGTTCGCCGATTCCTCGAGCGGCGCGAGGAAGTCATAATGCGTGATGAAGAAGCCATCGACGGCGCTGTCGAACACCACGACCTTAACCTGCTCATCCTGCTCGATCGCCGTGATGATCTCGCCGAGGCGCAGCGTCTCTCTCGGCCCAAAGATGTTGACCGGCGGGAGATCGAAGGTGACCCGCCAATATGTCGGCAGGCGGCGCTCGAGGCGGATTTCCTGGCGCGGAAAAGCTCTTTCAGGGCGATTCATGACTGCTCCTTAGGTCCCTTGAGGATCCGTTGCCTCAGATCGATTGACGCAGCGAGCGGAAAGCCGAGCGCATTTCCATGCTGAACAATTTTGGCTGCTCCCAGGCGGCAAAGTGACCGCCCTTGTCGAGCCTGTTGAAGTGGATCAGCTTCGGATAGGCGCGTTCCGTCCAGGTCCGCGGCGCCGCATAGATCTCGTCCGGAAAGACGCTGACGGCGACCGGGATCGCGATGTGCTTCGGCTCGAAGAAGTTCAGCTTGTTTTCCCAGTACAGTCGTGCCGACGAGATCGCTGTGTTCGTGAGCCAGTAGAGCGTGATGTTGTCGAGGATGTCATCGCGCGTCAGCCCTTCCTCTTTGCCGTCGAAGACGCGAGCAATGAGTTCATAACTGCGGATGTCGTGATCCAGAATGAAGGCCGCCAGGCCGGACGGCGAATCGACGATCCCCTGCAGCGTCTGCGGACGGTTCGCCATTTCGATGGCGTAACCCAGGCCGTGCTTGTAGAAGTCGTCAAGCTGCTCATAGGCGTGTTTTTCGTCGGCCGACAGATCGGAAGGCATGGTGCCGCCGGGCTGCAATGCCTTGGCGATGTCGTCCGGAACCGTGGCCGGCATGTTGGTGTGAATGCCGAGCAGTTCCGGCGGCACAAGCAGCGCCATCTGCTCGGTGACGGCATTGCCCCAGTCGCCGCCCTGCGCGACGTAGCGGGTGTAACCGAGACGCTTCATCAGCACGGTCCAGGCTCGCGCTATGCGTTGGGGATTCCACCCCGTCGCCGTCGGCCGGCCCGAGAAACCGTAACCCGGCATCGACGGGATCACGAGATGGAAGGCATCCGAAGCGCCGGCTCCGTTCGCCGTCGGATTGGTCAGGGGATCGACGATCTTGAGCTGCTCGATAATCGATCCCGGCCAGCCATGCGTGACGATGAGCGGTAGCGCATTCTCGTGCTTCGAGCGCACGTGGATGAAGTGGATGTCGATTCCGTCAATTTCGGTCACAAACTGGGGTAACGCGTTGAGCCGCGCCTCAATCTTGCGCCAGTCGTAGTCGGTCCGCCAATACTGCACGAGTTGCTGGATCGTCCTCAGCCGCACGCCCTGGGACGCGTCGGCAACAGTCTCACGATCGGGCCAGCGGGTCGCGGTCAAGCGACGGTGTAGATCGTCAAGCGCATCCTTGGGAATGCTGACATGGAACGGGCGGATGTCCTCGCCCTTGGCGGCAGACGCCGGATGCGCCGAGAACAAGCTGGCCGCGCCAGCGAATGCAATCCCCATCGCCGCGTTTTTCAGAAACCGACGACGGTCCTGGCGGGTTTCGAGGGCGGTCGTCATTATTTGTCCCTGCAGATCGATGAAATTCGTCATGGCGTTTGCTCCTGATGCAGATGCGGTTGTGTCAGCTCTTGCTGATGTCGATGACGGCCTGCGCAAAGGCTGCGGGAGCTTCTTGCGGCAGATTGTGGCCGATGCCGCCCTTGACGAGGCGGTGTATATACTTGCCGGAGAATTTCTTGGCGTAGGCCGACGGGTCAGGATGCGGCGCGCCGTTCTCATCGCCTTCGAGCGTGATGGCCGGTACGCCAACCTGCGGCGCCGCGGCCAGCTTCACCTCCAGCTCGTCGAGGGCCGGATCGCCCTTCGCAAGTCCGAGACGCCAGCGATAATTGTGAATGACGATATCGACGTGATCCGGATTGTCGAAAGACGCGGCACTCCGTGCAAACGTCGCGTCACTGAACTGCCACCTCGGCGAGGCGAGCCTCCAGATCAGCTCGGCAAAATCGCGCCGATACTTCTCGTATCCCTCGCGGCCGCGATCCGTCGCAAAGTAGTACTGATACCACCACTGCAGCTCGGCCTTCGGCGGCAACGGCACCTTGCCGGCGGCCTGGCTGCCGATCAGATAGCCGCTGACTGAGACGATGCCCTTGACGCGATCCGGCCAAAGTGCGGCCACGATATCGGCGGTGCGCGCGCCCCAATCGAAACCGGCCAGGATCGCCTGCTTGATGTTGAGCACGTCCATCAGGGCGATCGTGTCGACCGCGAGCGCGGACGGCTGCCCAGTCCTGAACGTTTCGCTCGCCCGGAAGGTCGTGGAACCGTATCCGCGCGCATAGGGGACGATGACGCGAAAGCCTGCCGACGCGAGATGCGGGGTCACCTCACCGAAGCTGTGAATGTCATAGGGCCAGCCATGTAGAAGGATGGCGACCGGGCCGTCAGCAGGGCCGGCTTCCACGTATCCGACATTGAGCACACCGGCATCGATCTGCTTCAGCGATGAAAAGGCCGAAGACGGACCGCGAGTGTCGGCTTCCGCGAGTTCAATCGGCCTGTCGACAACGAGCGTCGCATTCGCCGCGCGGTCGGGCATGAGCTGCACCGCCGTCACTGCTCCGGCGGTCATTTCCAGAAAGCGCCGGCGTGCGATATTCTGAAGGGTTTGTTGCAAGACCATGATTGACACCCTTCCCTTTGCTCGCCCGCGTGGTAACTACTGCGTTACGCGGCAATCAGCATTGAACGGATATTGTCCACCTGCCGGGTTGCGAACCATCCAACGTTGGGAAGGTCTCGCTCATATCAAGGTATGAGTTGGCCTCCTCTTGCTGTTCGATATGAATGCGCAGGTGAGAGCGGCGACCGCGGAGAACGCCATGGGCCGGTTACTGTCAGTGAATGTCGGACTTCCGCGCGACGTCGCGTGGAAGGGACGCACCGTTCATACCGGAATCTGGAAGAACCCGGTGCAAGGCCGATGCCGGGCCAGACGACTCAATCTCGACGGAGACGGTCAAGGCGATCTGGATGGTCATGGTGGTGAACATCGCGCTGTCTTCGTCTACCAGATCGAATCCTATCGCTACTGGCAGGAACAACTGAACAGGACCGACTTCATCCACGGCCAGTTCGGCGAAAATTTCACCATTGAAGGACTGGCAGACGATGCTGTGTGTATCGGCGACCGCTACCAGATTGGCAGCGCGCTGTTCGAGGTCACGCAGCCCCGCGTCACCTGCTATCGCGTCGGCATCCGGATGAACGAGCCGCTAATGCCGGCCTTGCTGACATCCAGCGGACGCCCCGGCTTCTACTTCCGTGTCTTGCAGGAAGGTGACGTGGGCGCCGGCGACGAAATCGTGAAAGTGGGCGAAGCGAACGAGCGGATGACGATCGCCGAGATCAATGCGCTGCTTTATTCGTCCCATCATGCGCGCGCTAGCCTGGAGCGAGCATTGCGGATCGAGGCTCTTTCAGGCGGGTGGCGTTCATCGCTCGAAGCGCTCTTGGAGAGTCAAGCGACTGCTTCGGGCAGCGGCAATGCCGGACTCGCGCCAGCTTCAGCCGCGCATCCCGCCTCCCCTGGATTTCAGCCGCTACCAGTGGTAGCGATCGAGCAGAAATCGGCCGACGTTCTTTCGCTGTCGATGCAGCATGCCGACGGCCGGCCACTACCTCCGTATCTGCCTGGTCAATATGTGGTCTTGCGTCTTCGGCCTGCCGACGGCGGCTCATTCCTCTTTCGCAGCTACTCGCTGTCCGGCCCTCCCTCGCCGGATCGTTACCGCATCAGTGTTAAGATCGAACCTAATGGAGCGGCTGGAACATGGCTGCAGCAGCATATCCGGGTGGGCGATGTGCTCGACGTCAGCTCCCCGCGTGGCAGCTTCATCCTGCAGCCTAGCGACGGCCCCGTGGTGTTGCTCAGCGCAGGCATCGGGGCGACGCCCGTTCTGGCGATGTTGCATGCGCTGGCAGCTGTGCACTCGGCGCGACCAGTCTTGTGGCTGCACGCGGCACGCGACGGGATGCATCATCCATTTGCCGCTGAAGTCCGAGGTCTTATGCCGGCGCTGATCCAGGGCCGCAGCCATATCTGCTACAGCAAGCCGGACGCACGCGACAGGCTGGGCATGGATTTTGACGAGATCGGACACTTATCGCGGTCGGCGCTGGAGGCAGCCGGCGTCCAAAGTGATGCGGACGTCTATCTCTGCGGTCCCGCCCGCTTCATGTCGGACATGAAGGAGTCTCTTGCCGCCATCGGGGTCGCACCGAAACGTATTTTCGCTGAGATCTTCGATGGCGCCGAAGCGATGACCCCGGGAGTCGTCGGTGCGGCGAAGCGAGCCGCGCATGGTCCCGCGGACGACAGCAAGACAGGCCCGCTGGTGTCCTTCTCGCGCAGCGGAATCGCGGCACATTGGAGGTCGTCTTATCAAAGCATCCTGGAACTGGCGGAAGCTTGCGACGTCCCGGTGCGGTGGGCCTGCCGGGCAGGCGTCTGTCACAGTTGCGAAAGCGGACTGGTGTCCGGAGACATCGTCTACGGCCCGGAGCCGCTCGACATGCCGGCCGACGGCAATCTTCTCATCTGCTGCTCGCGACCGCGCGGCGACATTGTCGTCGATTTGTGACGTTAGCGCGATATCGGAAGATCATCGCGAAGCGATCGCAATCCGCGATTTCTCGGCGACATCCAACATTGGCAAGACGTCGCTCATATCAACGTATGAGTGATCGGCGCTCAATGTATGAGTGAATGCCGCAGCCTCAGCCGGTAAGAACACGTCAGTCGCCCTCGCAATTCTCTCGGTCAACTCGACGGCGAATCGGAAGGCGACGAGATCGCGCCGAAGCATCTCTCTCGTGGTGCCAGGTGGCGCTTCATTCAGTGACCACAAAAGGAGACAATCATGAAGGTGCTGATGGTTATCACGTCCCACGATCAGCTCGGCAACACTGGCCGCAAGACGGGCTTTTGGCTCGAAGAACTCGCCGCTCCCTATTACGTCTTCAAGGACGCCGGCGTCGAGATCACGCTCGCATCGCCGAAGGGCGGACGGCCGCCGCTCGACCCGAAGAGCAATGAGCCTGAATTCCGCACCGACCTGACGGTGCGCTTCGAGAAGGACAAGGCCGCGGAGGCGCAGCTCGACAAGACGTTGCGTCTCGACAGCGTCCGGCAGGAAGACTTCGACACCCTGTTCTATCCGGGTGGCCACGGCCCGATGTGGGATCTCGCAGAAGACAAGGATTCTATCAAGCTGATCGAGTCCTTCATCGCGGCGGGCAAGACCATTGCCGTCGTCTGTCACTCCACGGGCGCGCTGCGCCACGTCAAGACGCCGCACGGCAAGCTGCTGGTGCAGGGCAAGGAAGTCACCGGCTTCACCAACGGCGAAGAGGAGGAGGTCGGCCTCACCCACGTGGTGCCGTTCCTGGTCGAAGACGAGATGATGAAGCTCGGCGCCGTATTCTCGAAGGTCGTGAACTGGGGCGTGCACGTCGTCAACGATGGCCAACTGATCACCGGCCAGAATCCGCACTCCTCGGGCCCGGCTGCGAAAACCCTGATGGCGGCGTTGAAGCAGAAGTCCACCACGGCGCGCGCTTCGTAGATCGAGGATGGATCGGAGAGGCGCCTCCCGCGGGTGCCTCCCTCACCGAAACAGCAAGCGCATGGAGGCCCCACAATGAACGCGCCGGCATTGACGAACGTGACGACGACGAAGACGCAGATCCGAGTCACTCGCGCCTCGCGCGCCTGCTGGCGGATCGCGCTTGACAACCCACCGCTCAACGTCATGGGTCCGCCAATGGTTCGCGAGTTCCGCGACATCGTCTCGGCGATCGAGACCGACGAGGACCTCAAGGTCGTGGTGTTCGAAAGCGCGGTCGAGGGCTTCTTTCTCAATCACAGCGATTTCCATGCCGACTTCAAGGAGCTGACGGGCATGCCGCAGGGGCCGACCGGCCTGGAGGCATGGCCCGATGTCCTCGTCCGCTTGACGCGGGTACCCGTGGTGTCGATCGCCCTGATCCGCGGCCGCGCGACGGGGAACGGCAGCGAGCTGGCGCTGGCCTGCGACATGACCTTTGCCAGCCGCGAGAAGGCGGTGCTGTCGCAATGGGAAGTGGGCGTCGGCCTGGTTGCGGGCGGAGGCCCGATGGCGCGGATGCCGGGCGTGATGGGCCGGCAACGTGCGCTAGAAGTGCTGCTGAGCTCGAACGACATTAACGGCGACCTCGCCGAGGCCTATGGCTATGTGAATCGGTCGCTGCCGGACAGCGAGCTAGACAGCTTCGTCGACGCGCTGGCGACGCGCATCGCCTCGTTCGACAAATGGGCGATCGCGAACACCAAGCGGCTGGTGAATGCCGCAAGCCTCCCGCCCGATGTCGAGATCGCCGCCGGCTGGGAAGCCTGCATGGCTTCGATCCCGCGGCCGTCCGCGCAGGGCAGGCTGAAGACGTTTTTCGAGCTGGGCTTTCATCAGCCCGGCGAAGCCGAAGACCGCCTTGGATCCTGTCTGGAGCGGCTCGGTCAGGGCGCCTGAACGGCGCTCGCGCGCATTTCCCCGAAACGCAACATCGTACAATGAGGACTTAGTCATGGACTTGCTTGCTCTTGCGAAGGATATCGCGGACCGAGTCGAAGCACAGTCGGCCCGCTCCAAGGTGCCGGTCGCAGTTTGCGTGATCGACATTCACGGCAACATCGTTCTCAAGCACCGCATGAACGGGGCGCCTGCCTTCTCGATCGAGGTCGCGGAACGCAAAGCCTACACTGCCGCACTGGTCGGGCTTCGCACGGCCGACATCGCACCGCTAGTACAGCCGGGGCAGGACCTCTTTCCTCTGATGGGTCTCTCCGGCGGACGGTTTTGCTCCATGGCAGGCGGCGCGCCGGTCACGAGCGAAGGGCAATTGGTCGCTGGTGTCGGCGTCAGTGGTGGCACCGTCGCACAGGACGTCGCCATTCTCGAGGCGGCCCTTCGGGATACCGCAACGCCCGCGCTTGCGGCGGCATCGTGACACGACATCTCCAAGGAGGCGAACATGAGCATGACTGAATTGCAAATTGAGTCTGCTGCGAAGGCGTTTCGCGCGAGCACGATCGACATGAGGCTCGAGGTTGTCGTGATCCCCGTTTCCGACGTCGATCGCGCCAAGCGTTTCTACAGCGATCTCGGCTGGAGGCTCGACATAGACTTCATCGACGGCGACGACTACCGGGTGATCCAGTTCACGCCGCCAGGATCCGGGTGTTCGGTGATCTTCGGCAGGAACGTGACGTCGGCCTTGCCGGGATCGGTGCAGGGACTGCACCTGATCGTCTCCGACATCGAGGCGGCGCGCGCCGACCTGATCCGCCGCGGCATCGCGATCAGCGAGCCCTTCCACGACACCGGCGGGATCTTCCACCACGCCGACGGCAAGCGCATCGTCCCCGGCCCCAATCCGCAGCGCAAGAGCTACGCCTCATTCGCTTCATTCAGCGATCCCGACGGCAATGGCTGGGTACTGCAGGAGGTCACGGCCCGACTGACGGGGCATCTCGAACCCGGCGAGAACCGCTTCACGCCCGAGATCACGGAGCTGGTTCTGCGCGCGCTGGCCAGCAAGCATCGTTGAGTGGCGCGCAATCGCAGTTGATCCGTCGATCGCCGACTAGGGATTGGAGACCCCATGATTCACTTTTCATGTTCATCCGAGCCGCCAACGATCGCGGGAAATCGAGGTTCAGCCGGCGCTACGCGAGGCGCCGTGCTGGCAGGCAGCGTGACGGCCGTTGGCCTAGGTACGTCCTCGCCGGCGCAAGCATTGGTTCCACAGGCCACGACCGGAATACGGCACAAATGGGTCCGCGCCGACGGCGTCGAAGTGTTCTACCGTGAAGCCGGTCCCGCCGACGCACCCACCTTGCTGCTGCTACACGGCTTTGCGAATTCCTCCTTCTATTTTCGTCACCTGATGCCACAACTGGCAGACCGGTTCCGGCTGATCGCGCCGGACCTGCCATCGTTCGGCTTCACGCAAATCCCGGCCGAGCGAAATTACGCCTACAAATTCGACTCGCTGTCCCGCACCATTGCCGCGTTCGTCGATGCCCTGGAACTCAAGCGCTACGTGCTCTACGTCTTCGATTACGGCGCGCCGGTCGGCTGGGATTTGGCACTGACATATCCCGACCGTGTGGCCGGAATCATCAGCCAAAACGGCAATGCCTATATCGAAGGCCTGAGGCCTGAGGCGTGGAATCCCCTACGCTCTTATTGGGCGAGCCCGAGCCCTGACAAGCGCGAGCCGATCCGCGCGCGGATGAGCCTCGATGGGGTGAGAGCGGCTTATTTCCATGGCGTGGCCGATCCATCGAACATCGAGCCAGAGTCCTACACGCTCGATGCGGCGATCTTGGCCCGACCAGGCAATGCAGAGCTGCAGATCGATCTCAAGCTGGACTACAACCGCAACATTGCGCGCTATCCGCTCTATCAGGACTTCTTTCGCCGGCAGCAGCCCAGACTGCTCGCTATTTGGGGAAAACGCGATCCATTTTTCGGTCCAGAGGGTGCAGAAGCGTTCCGGCGCGATATCCCCGCCACCCGCATCGTTCTTCTCGATACAGGCCACTTCGCGCTTGAAACAGAAGGTGACATGATCGGCGATGAGATCCGGCATTTCCTACTGGACTGACGGCTGCACAATCGGCTCTCTGAACGAAAGCCGGCTTCGGCAGGATTAGGTCCAAGGCTATTGGAGCTACGTCACTTTACTCAGAAAAAAGCGCAGCCCATCATTGCTGCAAGCAACCTAAAATGGAAAGTGGACCCACGCCACCGGTTCGCGTGGCCTAAAGCTTCTATCATGATCGCCAATGATAGGGCGCTGATGGAAGCTCCCTACCAGACTTGGTTGGCCGAAGATCTGCAAAGAGAAAAAGGGCGTGCGCGGATGCACCCAAAATGCTAACTTTGTCGCTGCCGAGCGGATCCAGGGTGATTGTCTCATAGGCGAGGCTTGGGCGTGGAGCTGTCTTCTCGGTTTAGCGCGAGCGGAATTGGCGGTTTTGAGGTCTTGTCGGAGGATGGTGGGCTCATCCTCGGCCGAGCGTGGCGTGGGCGCTTAGGGGATGCGCGAAAGGATGTACTGCTCGTACTCTCAGACTCGGAGCAGCCGGCGCCAAACACTGTCGAGCGACTCACCCGCGAATACTCTTTCAAGGATGTGCTCGACGGCGCGTGGGCAGTACGGCCCCTCGAGCTCTTGCGAGAGCGCGGTCAGAGCATTCTGGTGCTCGAGGACCCCGGCGGCGAGTTGCTGAGCGCGCAGACGGGCGCGCCGATGGAGATAGGACGCTTCCTGCGCATCGCCCTAGGCGTTGCCGCGGCCATTGCCAAAGTGCACCAGTGCGGCCTCATCCATAAGGACATCAAGCCAACTAACATTCTGGTGAACACGTCGAACGGCGAGGTGCGGCTTACAGGCTTCGGAATCGCCTCACGCCTGACGCGGGAAAGACAGGCGCCCGATCCTCCCGAGGTCATTGCCGGCACATTGGCCTACATGGCGCCCGAACAGACCGGGCGAATGAATCGTTCGATCGATTCACGCAGCGATCTCTATTCGCTCGGCGTGACACTCTACGAAATGCTTACCGGCAGCCTTCCCTTTACGGCCTCTGATCCGATGGAATGGGTCCACTGCCATATTGCGAGGCAGGCTCACCGGCCTGGCGAACGGACAAAGGGAATTCCCGACGTCATCTCCTCGATTGTGATGAAGCTCCTGGCAAAGACTGCCGAAGACCGCTACCAGACCGCTCCTGGCATCGAACGTGACCTACGACGCTGCCTGGAAGAATGGCGGACGCACGGCCGTATTGATCCATTTCCGCTGGGCGAACATGACGCCTCGGACCGATTACTCATCCCAGAGGTGCTCTACGGGCGCGAAGTCGAGATCGCGACGTTGCTAGCGTCTTTTGATCGTGTCGTAGGGGGAGGCCGACCAGAGTTCGTTCTCGTTTCCGGATACTCGGGCATCGGCAAATCCTCCGTCGTCAATGAACTCCATAAGCCGCTCGTCCCGCCGCGCGGGTTTTTTGCATCCGGTAAATTCGACCAATACAAGCGCGACATTCCCTACGCGACGCTGGCGCAAGCCTTCCAGAGCCTCATCCGTCCAATCCTCGCGAAGGATGAGGAAGAGCTAAGTCGCTGGCGCAATACAATACGCGAGGCGCTTGGTCCAAATGGCCAGCTCATGGTGGAACTCGTTCCGGAGTTGAAGCTCATCATCGGGGAGCAGCCGCCGGTCCCGGAACTTCCGCCGCGGGACGCGCAGCAGCGCTTCCAGCTGGTATTCCGCCGATTCCTCAGCGCGTTCACACGGGAGCATCCCCTTGCCCTGTTCCTTGATGATCTGCAATGGCTGGACGCATCCACCCTGGATCTCGTGGAGCACTTGCTGACGCATCCGGACGTCAAAGATCTGCTCCTGATTGGCGCATATCGTGACAATGAGGTGGCGCCAACACATCCGCTGATGCGAAAGCTGCACGCATTGCACCAGGCCGGCGCGATCCTGCAGAACATCGTACTCGCGCCACTGACGCGTTACGACCTCGAACGATTGATTACAGATTCGCTTCACTGCGAACCGCAACGTGCTGGCTTATTGGCGGAATTGGTTGAGGATAAGACGACCGGAAATCCGTTTTTCGTCGTTCAATTCCTATCTGCTCTCTTCGAAGAGGGATTACTCATCTTCGATCACGTTAAAGGACGGTGGGATTGGGACCTCAATCGCATCCTTGCCAAGGGTTACACCGACAATGTCGTGGACCTCATGGTGGGGAAATTGAATCGCCTGCCGGCCGAGACGCAGAAAGGATTACAGCAGCTCGCTTGCCTCGGGAACAGCGCCGAATTTTGCATGCTCGGCATGATCGCTCACGACTTAGGCGAGGGGATGCATGGACAACTCTGGGAAGCAGTCCGAGCTGGACTCATTTCCCGATCAGAGGACTCGTACACGTTCCTCCACGATCGCGTGCAGGAAGCCGCCTACTCCCTTATTCCTCAGGAATCGCGGGCGGAAACGCATCTGCGCATCGGCACGTTGATGGCGGCGCGCGTACCACCGGACAAGCTTGAGGAAAACATCTTCGAAATAGTCAGCCAACTCAATCGCGGCTCTAACTTGATCTTATCGATCGCAGACCGCGAGCGCATCGCGGAATTGAATCTCATTGCAGGCAGGCGAGCAAAGCTTTCAACGGCGTACGCATCGGCTCTCAATTGTCTCCATGCTGGGCGCGGATTACTGACGGACGAGACGTGGAATCGCAACTACGATCTCATCTTCTCGATCGAGGCCCTGCTAGCAGAATGCGAGCTGCTGACCGCTGACATATCTGCAGCAGAAGATCGGCTTTCAAAGTTGGCCGACCGGGCGAGAACCGCCCACGAAATCGCCCTCGTCGCTCGTTTGCGTGTGACCCTGTATATCCTTGTGGGCAGCCCCCGCGGCACAGAAGTGTTCATCGAATACCAGAGACGTCTCGGAGAAGAGTGGTCGCCGCACCCCACCGACGAAGAAGTAAAACGAGAATATGATCGGGTCATCTCTCTTTTGGATTCTCGGGAAATCCAGCAGCTTGTCGATCTGCCCTTGATTACCAATCCTGACGTGCTCGATATGCAGGACGTGTTTGCCGAAGTTGTGATGGTTGCGAGCTTCACCGACGCGAACCTCTATGCACTCGTGCTGTGTCGAATGGTCGGCCTCAGCCTGGAGTACGGCAACAGCGACGCATCGTGCTTTGCGTACGTATCGCTGGGTACGGTCGCCGGGTCTCGTTTTGGGAATTATGAGGTCGGTTTCCAACTTGGCAAGCTGGGCTACGATCTGGTTGAGAAGCACGGATTGCTCCGCTATCAAGCCCGCGTCTATTTGCGCTTTGGGCTCTGCATCATGCCATGGACGCGACACATCAATACCGGACGCGAGCTCATTCGACGCGCTTTCGACGCCGCGAACACAATCGGTGATTTCACTTTTGCTGCGTACAGCTACAACTTTCTCAACACAAATCTTATCGCCGCCGGAGATCCTTTAGACTATGTGCAACATGAGGCCGAAAGAGGCCTTGAGTTTGCACAGAAGGCGAGATTCCTCCGGGTCACTGACCAGATCACTACACAGCTCGCGCTTGTCCGAACACTTCGCGGTTTGACCACAAGCTTCGGATTCTTCAACGAGGACCACTTTGACGAGCTTCAGTTCGAGAGCCATCTATCAAGTAACCCAACCTTGTTGGTTCCGGAGTGCTGGTATTGGATTCGAAAATTGCAGGCGAGGTTCTCTGCTGGCGATTACTCCTCAGCAATCGAGGCATCATTGAATGCCGAGAGACTTCTTTGGTCGTGCAATTATTATTTTGAAACGGCGGAGCATTGCTTTTACAGCGCTCTCGCCCGGGCCGGCGCCTTTGATGCTGCAAGCCAGGACTCGCGACAGGCACACTTCAAAGCTCTGACTGACTACCACCGGCAGCTAGCAATTTGGGCGGAGAACTGTCCGGAAAATTTCGAAAACCGTGCCGCACTGGTAGGCGCGGAAATCGCTCGGATCGAAGGCCGCGACCTCGATGCCATGCACTTGTACGAGCGGGCTATTCGATCGGCCCGTGAGCACGGTTTCGTTCAGAATGAGGCCATTGCTTATGAGATCGCGGCGCGGTTCTACGACACACGCGGCTCAGCGACATCCGCCAACGCCCATCTGCGCAATGCCCGACACTGCTATCTCCGCTGGGGCGCGAACGGCAAGGTGCGACAGCTTGACGAGCTATATCCACATTTGGCTGTTACAGAGAAACAGCATTCCTCGGAAGCCAAGGGCTCCGCAATCGACCGGCTGGACGCTGCAAGCGTTGTCAAGGCTTCCCAAGCCCTGTCCGGCGAGATCGAGCTACCGAAGCTGATCGATCGGTTGATGACGATTGCAATCGAGAATGCGGGCGCGGATCGCGGGCTTTTGATACTCCCGGTAGGGAATGAATATCTGGTCCAGGCAGAGGCGCGAGCGACCGCCGATCAGGTAGAGGTCACCATGCGTCAGGAGGCAGTTAGCCGGGTCACGTGCCCGGAATCGCTCGTCCGCTACGTCATCCGCACGCGGGAGAGCGTCATCCTCGATGATGCCTCCAAACCCAACCTCTTCTCCAGCGATGAATATCTGCGCAACCGCCAATCGAATTCGATTCTTTGCCTTCCCTTGATCAAACAAGGAGAATTGACTGGCATTCTCCTTCTCGAAAACACGCTGACCTCACATGCATTTACACCCGCCCGGATTGCAATTCTCGAGCTGCTGGCGGCACAAGCCGCGATCTCGCTGGAGAACACACGTCTCTATGGCGATCTTCAGGAGCGGGAGGCGAAGGTCCGCCGTCTTGTCGACTCCAATATCATCGGAATATGCATTTTCGATTTTGACGGGCGGGTCATAGAGGCCAATGAAGCGTTCCTCGGCATTGTGGGACGTAGTCGCGACGATCTCACGTCAGGGCGCCTGCGCTGGAAGGATTTGACACCTCAGGAATGGGGGGCAGCCGACGAGCGAGCCTTGGCGGATATTGCCGCCACTGGAACCTGCGTCCCTTACGAGAAGGAGTTCTTCCGGAAAGACGGCCTCCGCGTGCCAGTTTTCATGGCAGGCGCAAGCTTTGACGAGGTTCGGCATCAGGGCGTCGCCTTCGCGCTCGATTTGACCGAGCGGAAGCGTGCCGAAGCGGAGCTCGCACATTCGAACCGCGTCGCGACGATGGGCGAGCTCACCGCTTCCATAGCCCACGAAGTCAACCAACCTCTTGCCGCCCTGCTCACGAATGCCGAAACCGCCTTGCGCTGGCTTGCCCGTCACCCACCAGATCTTGGGAAAGCCAAACCATTGATCGAGCGCACAATTAGCGACGGCAGGCGGGCTGCCGATATTGTAGGCCGAATTCGTGATCTTTCCAAAAAGGAACCACTGCGGAAGGAAAAGCTAGAAATAAACGAAACAATTCTGGGATCGATAGCGCTAACCCGCGTCGCCATGCTTGAGAGGGCTGTTCAGGCAAAACTCAATCTGGCGGACGGGCTGCCGCCGGTTTTCGCTGACAGAGTTCAGCTGCAACAGGTGATGCTGAACCTGATCATGAACGCCATTGAGGCGATGGGAGAGGTCAGTGAGAGAACCCGCGAACTGGTGATCAGCACCAGCAAGGTCGGATCCGACCGCATGCTTGTCGCGGTGAGCGATTCGGGGCCAGGGCTGCCTCAAACCTTACCCGATCGTATCTTCGACGCGTTCTATACGACTAAACGCACCGGCTTGGGTTTAGGGCTGTCGATCTGCCGCTCCATCATCGATGCGCATGGCGGACGGCTGTGGGCAATCCCCAACGAGCCCCACGGCGCCACCTTTTGCATGGCGCTGCCGGCCGGAGAGACGTCGGTTGAATGATCTTGTTTTTGCAACGACTCGCGTCGAAATATTTTCGCAATTTTGCGGCCTAACGCTGGGTCTCGATGGCATCAGCTGTCGCATGCTCGACTGGGCTACGGACCCTCGTACGGATAGCGCGGCAGGCGTGCCGACGAGCGCCTTCTCGAGCGGCTTGACGCGGGATGATGTGCTCGCGGTTGATCAGCACTACGTGACCAAGGGCGACCGTGTTCATCTCGCAGATGGTCCCCGGAGCACCGCAGGCCGAGCCGGACTTGCCTCTCATAACTGATGCAGATCAGTCGCGACCGCTACCATTGGGAGTATGAAAGCGGGGAAAATCGCAGTTTAGCGTACGAAATCGTACGATTGGTAGCGGGGGAGCGACTCGAACCCCCGACTTTATTCACCATCACGGCTAAGCCAAATTAGCCGACACCGATTGCCCCGCCGCAAGACTGATAAGGTTTCGCATATTACCTTATCAGTTCGCCAACTGACTCCATTTGCGACCAAAGCTTATCTGTTGCGGACTGACTCCATTTCGTAGGATAGCAGCGAAGACGGTCGAACCTGACTCAACGTTATGCGATCGGAGCCAGAGTCGATCGACTGCCCCAGTCCGCGAGCACAAGTCAATAGAATGACCTTTCGCGTTAGCGCAGCCGGAGTTTAACATCGACGCAAAAGCGCATCACTGATCTTCTCAGCGGCCATAATGACGGGGATGTTGGTGTTGGCGGTCGGCAGCCGCGGGATGATCGAGGCATCCGCCACGAAGATATTGTCGCTGCCGATCACCCTGCCCTCGGGATCGACCACCGCCATGGGGTCAGCGGGATCGCCCATGCGGCATGTCCCCACGGGGTGCCAGACGCCAAACACGTTCTGCCGCACGAATGCTTCGAGGGCACGGTCGTCCGTTAGCGTCGCCCGGAAGGCGCTGCCGTTGAGCAGTACCAGCCTGATCAGGAGTTGCCGAAGACCGGCGGGCACGTCCAGTATCGGCCCGAGCACGGAGGCGATGATGCGGTTGGAGGTACTGTGCCGGCTGAGGCGCTTGATGCGGGGCGAATAGGACGCCGGGAAGAAGTCGCCGGCCGCGGGGTTGAGCGCCGGATGCACCACGAGCTTTGCCAGCAGCCGGACGGATGCAACCATCCGCTCCAGATCGCGTGCATCGGACAGCAGGTTGAAATCGACAACCGGATAGGTTTTCGGATCGCGGCTCGCCAGCGTGAGCGAGCCGCTCGAATACGGCCGGTTGCACCAGAGAAAATAAAGCCCGAGCCGCGTGCCGAGCGCGTGCCAGCCGCCGCGGGCCGAGGCGGTGATGTACATGTCGGAGGGACAGCAGCCCTGTTGTCCCGACGAGAAGCGCATCGCCACGAAATTCGGGCGCCGCCGGGTCAGCGGCAGCCGCAATCGGCGCGGCAGATACTGGCAGAACGTCAGCGCGGGATGATCGCGCAGATTGCTGCCGACGCCGGGTAGATCGATGATGACGGGAATGCCGAGTGATTGCAGCGCGGCGGGGGGACCTATGCCCGCCCGCATCAGCATCGCCGGCGATTGCAATGCGCCAGCGGTGAGGATCACGCGGCCCGCGCGGACGCTGAGCTTTTGGCCGCCGCGGGCGAGCACCACGCCGGTCGCGCGGCGGCCTTCGAGCTGGATCTGCTCGACCTCGCTCTCGGCCCAGAGGGTCAGGTTCGACCGGGCGCGGGATGCCGCGTCGAGATAGCCGGCGGCCGTGGAGACACGGCGGTCGTCTCGATTGGAGAACGCCGGCGGAAAGATGCCATCGTCGAACTCGGCATTCTGATCGTTCCGGGACGGCAGGCCGGTCGCCGACAATGCCTCTCCGACGGCCTTGCCAAATCGGGGCATCGCCTCACGCGCGATGCGGCGGATCGGGATCGGGCCGCTTCGGCCGTGAAGCGGCCCGTCGAAATCCAGATCGGTCTCGAGCTTGAGGAAGTACGGCAGCACGTCCGTCCAGCCCCACCCCCGTGCGCCGAGAGCGTGCCATTCGTCATAATCGCGCGGCAGGCCGCGATTGGCCGACTGCACGTTGATGCTGGAGCCGCCGCCCATCACCCGCGCCTGCTCGTAGGCGCGGACGACCGGCTTGCCCTCGGCATCGCGGCCGGCCGCCGCGGACAGGCCGGGCCAGATGTACTTGTCGCCGAAGAACAGCGGCATCGGGTAGCTGTCGAGGATCTCCGGCGGCGTCGCCTCGGGCGGGGTGTCCATGCCGGCTTCGATCAGCAGAACGCGGCGGCGTCCGTCCGCGGAAAGCCGGTTCGCGAGCGCGCAGCCCGCCGACCCGCCGCCGACGATCACATCGTCAAAATGCAGCTCGTCCATTTCCGTCTCGCTATGCCCTAAGCGGGCTGGCGCGCCTGCAAGGCAGCCGCGCCAGCGCAAGGCTCAGCGGAAGTTGCCCCTGGTCTCCGGGATCACGACCGCACCGATCAGGTAGATCACGAACACGCCGACCGCGAAATAAGCCAGCGACATCGGGATTGCCGCGGGGCTGCCGCTCACCAGCGAGACGAAGGTCGGCATCATGCCGCCCAGCGCGAAGCCGATGTTCCAGGACAGGCCGGTGCCGCTGGCGCGCAGCGCCGTCGGAAAGCGCTCGTTCAGGAAGATCAGCACAGGCGCATAGCCGGCATTGCCGATGAAGGCGATCGCAAGTGCATAGAGCGTGATCTGCGTCGTGTCTTTCGTTGCAGCGAGGTTCAGATAGGACAGCGGCAAGAGCACCGCCGCGCAGACGCCGATCAGCAGGAACGTCTTCTTGCGGCCGATGCGGTCACTCAGCGCGCCGACCAGGACCGCAGAGAAGAACGCCGACACGCTCGCGCCCATCAGGATCAGCGACGAGGTCTGGTTCGGGACCGCGTTGATGACCTTGAGGAAGCTCGGCAGGTAGCCTGAGGTCAGGTAATAGCCGGCGCCGCCGCCGAAGGTGATCAGTAGATTGATGAGCAGCACGCCGCGATACTGGCCGGAGAACACGTCCTTGACCGGCGCCTTCGAGACCTTCGCCTGCTTGTTGCCCTGCTGGCGCTTGAGCTCCTTGAAATACGGGGACTCCTCGAGGTTGCGGAAGATGAACCAGCCGAGCAGCGAGCTCAGCAGGCCCGAGAAGAACATGAAGCGCCAGCCCCAGACTGCAAAGGCATCACCGGGGAAGACCGAGGATGTGATCAGGAAGATGAAGGAGGCGAGCAGCGCGCCGATGCCGGCGCCGCCGCCGCCGACCAGGCCCGACATCGCGCCGCGCCATTGCGGCGGGACCGATTCCGTTCCGATCGTATGCGTGGAGGCCACGACACCGCCGACGAAGATGCCCTGCACCAGGCGCAGGATCAGGAACACGATCGGCGCAAGCACGCCGACCTGCGCGATGGTCGGCAACAGACCGAACGCGGCCGTGCTTAGGCCGACGCCGATGATGGCGACCAGCATGGCCTGCTTGCGGCCGTGCACGTCGGCATAATGCCCGAACACCGCCGAGCCCAGCGGCCGCATCAGCAGCGTTACGGCAAACGAGCCGTAGACCGCGGCGAGCGACAGCGCCGCATTGCTCGACGGAAAGAACAGCGCGCCGACCACCGGCGCCACGTAGAGCAGAATGAACAAATCGAACAAATCCAGTGCCCATCCAAGCACCGACGCGATGATCGCATTGACCATCTGCTTGTTGCCTGCCGACGCCTCGGCACCGGCGATCGGCATATCTATCTCAGCCATGTTGTCCTACCTCCCCCGTTTGAGTAGCGCCGCGGTCCGCGCCATTGCAGACCGCGGCAGTCGTCGTTTCTTTCGATCAGCGGCCGACGAATTTCGGCGGGCGCTTGGCGTTGAAGGCCTCGACGCCTTCCTTGAAGTCCTCCGACTGGCGCAGGCGGCTGTAGCAGTGACCTTCGAGTTCGATCGCGATGGCGAGCGTTGAATCCTCGGTGTCGTTGAGCAGCTTCTTGGCGGTGCGCTGCGCCAGCGGCGAGAAGGTGCGGAGCTCGTCGACCAGCCTGTCGGTCGCCTTCTCCAGCTCGGCATCGGGCACGCATTCGGTGGCGATGCCCCACTCATAGGCCTGCTTGGCCGAAATGCGCTTGGAGCGCATCACGATGTCCTTGGTGCGGGTGATGCCGACCATCTTCTGGAGGCGCGCCGAGCCGCCCGAGCCCGGGATCTGGCCGAGCTTCTGCTCCGGCAGCGCGTATTGCGTGGTTTCGGACGCGATGCGGAAATCGCAGGCGAGCGACAGCTCAAAGCCGACGCCGAAGCAATAGCCGCGGTTGGCGACGATCACAGGCTTGGCGCAGCGGGCCGGCGCCGCGATGTTCCAGGCGAGCTTGGAGACGTGCTCGGGGCTCGCCTCCATGAAGCCGCCGATATTGCCGCCGCTGGAGAAGTGCTCGCCCTCGCCGCGCACCACGATGACGCGGACGCGCGGATCCTCGTCCAGCGTCTCGAAGGTCAGGCGGAGCTGGTCGCGCTGCGGCATCGCCACGACGTTATAAGGCGGACGGCCTAGGATGATGTCGGCGCGCTCATTCGCCTCATCGATCTCGACCTTGAACCCGTCGAGTTTTGCTAATCGCGGATCGGTAAACGCATAGGCTGACGGCATTTCGGCTTCCTTCTGTTGATGGGTGTGACGATCAGGCCGCGTCCGATGGCGGCAGACGCTCCGCCTCGTATTCTCCGGCGATCAGCAACCGCCGCAGCAGCTTGCCGACCGGCGATTTCGGGATCGCGTCGACGAAGACGTAGCGGCGCGGCCGCTTGAAATTGGCAAGGCCGGAGGTGCGGCAGAACTGCTCCAGCTCGCTTGCCGATACCGCGCGGTTGCGCTTGACGAAGGCGGCGACGATCTTGCCCCACTTCTCGTCAGCAACGCCGACGACCGCGACCTCGTCGACCGCGGGATGCAGCGACAGGCAGCTCTCGATCTCGACAGGCGAGACGTTCTCACCGCCGGTGATGATCATGTCGTCGACGCGGCCGGTGACGAACAGGTCACCGTCGGAATCGATGAGGCCGGTGTCGCCGGTAAAATACCAGCCCTCGCGCAGCGACTTCGCGTCCGCTTCGGGACGCCGCCAGTAGCCTTCGAAGGCCTCGTCACCGGCGAGCGTCGCAATGATCTCACCCTCCTCACCGACTGCGGCAAGGTCCCCGACCGACTTGGCGCCGATCCGAACGACCTTCACATGCTGATTCAGTCCCGCCTTGCCGGCCGAGCCGGGTTTTGCAGCAGCGTTCTGATCGATCGTGAAAGTGTAGATCTCGGAGCTGCCGTAGTGATTGACGAACAGCTCCGGCCTGAACGCCTCGTTCAGCTTCTTGAGCAGGCCGTCGGTCATCGAGGCGCCGGCAAAGCCGAGCTTGCGCACGCTGGAAACGTCGGTCCTGGCAAAGGCTTCGTGGTGGACGAGGTCGTGATAGAGCGTCGGCACCAGATAGAGGTTGGTGATCGCCTCCTTTTCGATCAGCGCCAGGGCCTGGCGGCTGTCATAGCGCGGCAGGCAGATGAAGCTGCCGCCGATAAGCGACATCGCCAGCAACGAGCGGACGCCCATGGTGTGGTAGAGCGGCATGACGCCGAGCGTGCGCTCGCCGCGACCGTAGAGATTCTGCGCGACATGGGCGATCGCCGCGGCGCGCTCGGCGCGATGCCGGCGCGGCACGCCCTTCGGCCGTGAGGTCGTGCCCGACGTATAGAGCATGATCGACCAGGCATCGGCGCCGACACGCGGCGCCGCGTCAGACGCACTGTCCCTGATCAGATCGGCAAAACTTGTCGCTTCACCGGTTCCGGAATCGACGGAGACGCGCAGCAGCCTGCCTGCCAGCGCGGAACCCCGCACGGCCTCGGCGGAGGCGTCCTGGTAGAACACCGCGCAGGCTTCGGCATTTTCGATACCATAATCGAGCTCATCGGCCTTGGCGCGCCAGTTGATCGGCGTGATCACGAGGCCGGCGAACTGACAGGCCCAGTGCAGCGTCGCCGCCTCCCAGCGGTTTTGCAGCAGGGTGATGACGTGATCGCCGGGCTTGAGACCGAGGCGATCGAACGAGGCCGCCAGCGCGGAGATCTTGTCGTACCATTGCCGGTAGGTCAGGCGGAGGTCGCCGTCGACCAGTGCAATCGAATTGGGATCGCGCGCGGCGCTGGCCATGAAGCTGCTGGCGAGATCAAGCATCGGACGTCTCTTTTTGGGATGAAGCGAGCCGGGTGGCGGCATCCAACGCCGCCTGGATGATCGGGGTGTAGCCGGTGCAGCGGCAGATATGCCCGCTGAGGAGATCGCGGATCTCCGCCTCAGTCGGCGTCGGGTTGTTCGCGAGATAATGGTCGAGCGACATCAGGATGCCGGCGGTGCAGAAGCCGCACTGGAGCGCGTGGCTGCGACGAAACGACTGCTGTAGCACTCCGAGCCGGTCCGCCGACGGCGCCAGCCCGTCGACCGTGCTGATCTCGCTGCCATGGACCTGCGCCGCGAGCGTGAGGCAGGACCTGGTCAGCATGCCGTCGACGACAACCGTGCAGGCACCGCAGACGCCATGCTCGCAGCCGACATGGGTGCCTGTTGCGCCGAGCTGGTGGCGCAGGAAGTCGGACAGCAGCATGCGCGGCTCGGCCTCCGCCTCGACGGGCTTGCCGTTGAGCGTGAAACGGATGGCATGACGGCTATCCGCGTTGAGACGGGTCATTGCAGCACCTCGCGGATCAAGTCGCGGCCGATCGAGCGCACGAGATCGCGGCGGTAGCGCGCGGTGGCGTGCACGTCATCGCGGGCGCCGAGCTCGTAGGCGAAGGCATTGAGGGCATCATCGAGCGCGCTGCCGTCGAGCTTCGGCCAGTCTCGCGCGGTCGGTACGTCGGCGACCCCGCCGACAGCGAGGCGAACGCCCGCCGGCATCTTCATCGCGGCGCAGGCGACGATGGCAAAATCGCCATGTCGGCGCGCGACTTCGCGGAAGGCGACGCGCGATCCCTTGCTGACAGGCAGCGAAATGCCTTCGATCAGTTCGTCATCCGCGCGCGCGGTCGACATCATGCCGGCAAAGAAGTCTTTGGCCGCGACGCGGCGGCGGCGCTTCGCGCTGCGCAGCAGCACCTCGCCACCGAGGGCGAGGAGTGCGAGCGGCATCTCGGCGCTGGGATCGGCATGCGCGAGCGAGCCGCAGATCGTACCGCGGCTGCGGGTCTGCATGTGCCCGACCCAGGGAAGCGCCAGCGCGACCAGCGGCAGAGACTCGGCGAGCTCCGGCCAGGCCAGCAGATCGGCCTGCCGCACGCCGGCGCCGATCATGACGGCATCGTCCTTCCGCTCGATCTGCCGCAGCGCTCCTATGCGCATGATGTCGATCAGCAGCTTCGGCTTGGCGAGGCGCATGTTCAACATCGCCATCAGCGACTGCCCGCCGGCGAGCACGCTGGCATCGCCGCCCTGCTGCGCGAGGCCGTCGAGGACGTCGCCGACGGTTTCGGCGCGGAGATAGTCGAATGCGGGCGGCTTCATCGACGGCCCCCGAACAGGCCGGCCGCCTTCGCCAGCAGTGCGAACAGCGAGAAGCCGCCGCCCGCTGCGCCGCCACCGCCGGCCTTGCGGGCCAGCGCGGTGAAGAATTGGCCGATGATCACGCGGGTCGCGCCGTCGAGCAGGCGGCCGCCGATGCTGGCGACCTTGCCACCGATGGCGGCGTCATAGTTGTAGGTCAGCGTCGTTCCGCCGTTGCCATCAGACACAAGCGTGATGCGTCCCTCGGCGCTGCCAAACCCGAGCGCGCCGGTGGCGCTGCCGCGCAGGGTGACCGCGCGTGGCGGATCGAGATCGAACAGTTCGACGTCGGCGCGATAGCGGCCGGTGACCGGGCCGATGCCGAGCGTCACGTCGGCGCGGAAATGCGTCTCGGTGACTTTGTCGACTCTCTGGCAGCCGGGAATGACAGATTGCAGCGTCGCGGGATCGAGCAGCATCGCCCAGACCTGCTCGGGCCCGCCCTTCACCGACGCCGCTCCCTCGCCGCGCAGCCGGCGGTCACCCTTGCGCACGAGCGCAGCGGTCGCGCCGCCTGCGGGCGGCGGCGGCTCGGCGCCCCGCACCAGTTCAGCGAGCCGCGCGGGCACAAGAGGCAGCGTAACGTCGGCAACGCCGAGCGCATCCGCGACCGCATTAGCGAGGCAAACGGGCGTCGACATGCAATTGCCTTCGCCAACGCCCTTGGCGCCGAGCGGCGTGAACGGCGACGGCGTCTCCATGTGGAAGATCTCGGGCTCCGGCACGTCCGTCGCCGTCGGCAGCAGGTAGTCGGCGAGCGTTCCCGTCAGGAAGCTGCCGTCCGCGGCGTAGGCATATTCCTCGAGGAGCGCAGCCCCGAGCGCCTGGGCGAAGCCGCCGCGGATCTGGCCGTTGACCATGCCGGGATGCAGGATCGTGCCGCAGTCGTGCATGGTCACGTAGCGATCGATCCGCGTCTCCAGCGTGACCGGGTCGATCTCAACGCCGCAGAAATCGAAGATGAAACCGTGGCAGAGCGAGGAGTTGATGCGGTCCTCGTCGTCGGGCGGCGTCAGCTCAGGCGGCGTCCAGAACACGGTCTCGCGGATGGTCTGCCCGGCATCATCGGGCAGCGAGCCCGGAGACCAATGGCTAAGCGCGGCAACGCGGGAGAACGCGATCCGGTTCTCCGGATTGTGCTTCGAGGCAACAAAGCCGTTCGCGAACACGATGTCGGCGGCCTCGACATTGAGCTGGCTCGCCGCGATGCGGGCGAGACGGCCAGCGACGCGTTCGGCGGCGAGCTTCGCGGTGCCTGCCACGGCTGCGGCAAAACGGCTGGCGTAGTTGCCCGACGCGATCGACCAGGCATCCTTGGCCGTGTCGATCTCGGTATTGACACGGATGTCCTTGGGCTGAAGGCCGAAGACGTCGGCGACGACTTGGGACAGCACGGTGCGATGGCCCTGCCCCTGCGGCACCGAGGCGACGTGAACGGTGACACTGCCGACGGGATCGAGGCCGACGGTTGCCGTTGCCTGCGCGCCGTTCTTCGGCCCGGCCTTGCGACGCTCGGCCGCCGTCAGCACCGTGGTGATGTAGCCCATGTTGGAGACGCTGGGCTCGACCACGGCGGTGAAGCCGATGCCGTAGAGCCGCCCCTGCGCCCGCGCCTTGTCGCGCCGCGCTTTCAGTTCGGCAAGACGGCCCTGCTCGACCGCGCGCGCGACGGCCTCCTGGTAGTTGCCTGAGTCCAGCAAGGCACCGGTCGCGGTGCGATAGGGAAATACCCCGGCGTCGATCAGGTTGCGCTTGATGACGTCGAGCGGATCGAGGCCGAGGCTTGTGGCGATCCTCTGAACCAATCGTTCCAGCGCGAAATAGACTTGCGGCCCACCGAAGCCGCGGTTGAGACCGGTCGGTGTCTTGTTGGTGACGACGACGCGGTTGCGCACCTTGACGTGGCGAATGTCATAGGCGCCGGTCAAATTGCCGTGCATGCGGTAGAGCGTCGCCGGCTCGGGGGCACGCAGATGAGCACCGCAATCCTCGACCTGGTCCCAATCGAGCGCGAGGATCCTTCCGTCGGCCGCGACCGCCGCCGACAGCGTCGTCGCGCGGTTGGTCGCCGACACCGATGCGGTGAGATGCTCGAGCCGATCCTCAATCCATTTCACCGGCCGCCCCGTGACGCGCGCGGCGGCGGCGATCAGCACGATATAGGGAAATACGCCCTGTTTGACACCGAAGCTGCCGCCGGAATCCGGCGGCGTGCGCAGCCGCAGCCGGTTGCCCGGCACTTTCAGCGCACGCGCGATCACCGTGTGGATGCTGAACGGGCCCTGGAAGTTGGCGAGCACCTCATAGGCGTCCTCGCCGGCATCATGCGAGGCGACGACACCATAGGTCTCGATCGGCGTGCAAGAATTGCGCGGATATTTGATGCCGATGGAAAAGCGGTGCGGCGCATTCGCAAAGGCTTTTTCCGGATCGCCGTAGCGAAAGGCGCGGTCGCTGGCGAGATTGCCGGGAAAGCCGTCATGCAGCACGGCCGCGCCGGGGGCGAGTGCGCCCAGCGGATCGACCACGGCCCCGCGTGGGCGATATTCGACGTTGATCAGCTCCGCCGCATCCTCGGCGCGGGCGCGGTCGGTCGCGACGACCACGGCGACGGGCTCGCCGACATAGCGCACGCGGTCCACCGCGATCGGCCAGCATTCCACCGACGCCTTGACGCCGACGACGAGACTCGTGGTGACGGCCTTGACGTCGCTGCCGATCAGAACCGCAGCAACGCCCGGCGAGCGCCTGGCCGCCTCGGCATCGATCGAAACAATATCGGCGTGCGCGTGCGGCGAGCGCAGAATCGCCGCGTGCAGCGTGCCGGGCGCGACGCCGAGATCGTCGATGAAACGGCCGCGGCCAGAGAGCAGCGCGGCATCCTCGACACGCTCGATCGAGCGTCCGACCCACGGTTCATGGCCACTTTCCGGATTTGCGGATCTGACCGCCTGCAACATGTCCCGGCATACCTCCCGACGCGTTCTTTGACGCGACGGCGACACTTGTCAGGACAGGGGCTGCGCGGGCCATACCGCCCGCTCTCACGACTTACCAAATCGTCTCATTCGAGCGCGTGCAGCGCAATATCGGCGGCGAGACTCAGCCCGCGAGGCGCGAGACGTTGCGAAATTCGCGCGGACTGACGCCGGCATGATCGCGGAAGAAGCGCGTGAAGTGCGCCGGCTCAGGAAAACCAAAGCGCTCGCTGAGCTCGCCGAGCGGCGTGTCCTCGCGCATGACGGCATCGAGCGCGCGCTCCATGCGGACGACGTTGAGATAGATCTTTGGCGAGACGCCGAGCGAGGTCTCGAACAGGCGGAAGAACTGCGCGCGCGAGAGCCCCGCGCGCTTCACGAACTGATCGACGCTGCCGTAGGAATCCTGCACGAGCATCGCATCCATTGCGCGGCGGATGCGCCAGTCGCAGCTCACCGCGCTCATGCCCCGGATCGAGATCGGAAAGCTGCGCCAAGGCGTGAAGCGCTCGATCACCGCGATCATCAGGTCCGACAGCGTCTGCTCGTGGGTCCGCACCGCGTCCGGATTGGCCATCATCTCGGCCGCCAGATGCAGCGTGAGCTGGCGAATACGCGGCGACACCTCGCCCGAGGGCCGCTCGAAAAAGCCGGGCGCACCGCTCGCGGCCCATCCCGGGCGGAACTCCTTCAGCCATTCCGGCTCGATATAGAGCGCCATGATCAGCGTGCGCGGACGATTGGCGTCGTGCACATAGGCATGCGGCTTCCAACCATCGACCAGCACTGCGGCCGTATCGGTCAGCGGCGTGACCTGATCGCCGACCATGAACTGCGTGTCGGCGCCCTCGACCTTGAGCAGGACGTGGCAATGATGATGGGCATGACGGACCAGCGACCGGTCCATGTCGAGCAGAGCGACCCTGCCGAAAGCGCCATGAGCGATGCGCAGGGCCGTCGACATCAGTTCCTTCCTCCCATCTTTGCACTGCAAAACGATTGGCCGTTTGGCGCGGCACTATAAGCAGCGTCAGCTACATATTCCAATCGCGGAAACGGACGCAAGCTGCCGGGAGCCGGTCGCCGGCTCATGCGCGCGTCTCCGCAAGCAATTGCGTGACCGCGGCGCCTGGATCGGCCTGCAAGGCCGCGGCAAGATCGACCTCCTCCTCGCCCTTGACCCGAATGCGCTTGAAGGCCAGCTCGGGCGCGCTGAGCGGCGAGGTCGCATCGAGGCCCATCTTGGCGCCGATGCCATTGTCGGTGGTCGGGTCGAGCTTCGAGCCGAGCGCACCCGACACGACCATGAGGTCGCGATCGGCCTGGAAGCGCGTCGCCACCGCCCATTCGATCTCCTCGGACGAGGAGACGTCGACGTCCTTGTCCACCACGACCACATGCTTGATGTCGTAATGCGCGCCGAAGGCGCACATCATGATGTTCTTGGGCTCGCCGTCATTGGCCTTGTCGATCTTGATCGCGAGATGGTAGCGGCAGGTGCCGCCACGCGTGAGGCGGACGTCGAGCACATTGGGGAAGCTGCGGCGCAGGTGCTGGAGCAGCGTCGCCTCGCGCGGCACGCCGCCGAGGATCAGATGCTCGAAACCGCCGCCGACGATGGTGTGGAAGATCGGCGCCTTGCGATGCGTGATCGCGTCGACCTCGATCACCTCGCGGTTGGCGCGCGGCCCATAATATTGAGGGAATTCGCCGAACGGGCCTTCCGGCTCGCGCACGCCCTGAAGAATGCGCCCCTCGATCACGATCTCCGCATAAGCGGGCACGCGGACCGAATTGGTGCGGCACTTCACGACGTCGACCGGGGTGCCGAGCAGCGCACCGGCGATCGCCATCTCGTCCTCGTCCAGCGCGGCGATGGCCTGCGAGGCGAGCAGCAGCGCCGGATGCGCGCCGATCACGATCGCGATCTCCAGCGCCTGCCCCAGCTCTTCGGCGAGGCGATAATAGGAGAAGGTGTGCCGCGGTAGCAGCAACACGCCGATGCGGTTCTTGCCAGAGATCTGGCAGCGATGGATCGAAACGTTCTGGACGCCGGTCCTGGGATTGCGCGCGATCAGCAGGCCCGCCGTGATGTAGGGACCGCTGTCGCGTTCATTGTGCTTGGGCACCGGAAGCTGACGCAGCAGATCGACGTCGTCATGGACGACCTCCTGCACCGGGCCGCTTGCAACCTCATGCGTCGGCAGCGGATGGCTCGCGGCCGCCAGAAACCGCGGCAGCAGCTGGTCCTCGCTCACGCCGATGGAATCGGCGACCCAGTCGCGCCCGGCAAAGAGGTTGGCGACGACCGGGATTGCGTGCCCGTCGGGACGCGGAAACAATACGGCGCTGTCGCGCTCCAGCCGCTTGGCGATTGCGGCGAGCTCGTCCGTGAGCGAGATGCCCTCGCGGGCGATCGCAAGCTTGCCGCGTTCGGTAAGATGAGCGAGCCAGGCGCGCAGATCGGCGGGCACATTCGCCGCTTTGCTCGCAATCGTCTCCATTTGCATTCCAGTCTTTCCTTGGGCTGTTCGGGTCAAGGCGCGATCTTGCGCAGCGACGGCGAGCGGCGCTTGAGCGCCTCGTCCTCGCCCCAGCGGCGCACCACGCCGATATCGATGTCGTAGAGGTCGAGCACGCGGCCGACGGTGTGCTCGACCATGTCGTCGAGGCTTTCGGGCCTGGCGTAGAAAGCCGGCAAGGGCGGCGCGATGATCGCGCCGATCTCCGAGAGGGCCGTCATCGTCCGGAGATGCCCGGTGTGCAGCGGGGTCTCGCGCACCATCAGCACGAGGCGACGGCGCTCCTTGAGCACGACGTCGGCGGCCCGGGTCAGCAGCGTCGTGGTGACGCCCGAGGCGATCTCGGACATCGAGCGCATCGAGCAGGGTGCCACGATCATGCCGGCGGTGCGGAACGAGCCACTGGAGATAGCGGAGGCCATGTCGTCGATGGCATGGTTGACATTGGCGAGCGCCCTCACCTCCGCGATCTTCAGGTCCGTCTCGTAGGCAAAGGTCTGCTCGGCGGTCTTCGACATCACCAGGTGGGTTTCGACGCCGGCATTGCGCAGAAGCTCGAGCAGGCGCACGCCATAGGTGACGCCCGAGGCGCCGGAAATACCGATGATCATCCGCTTAGGCGTGGTGTCCTGCATATCTTTGGTTTTGCTCCGGTGGATCGCGCGGCTGCCGCAGGCCACGGTCGTTCGCGCAAGCCTAGGCAATGGCAACCATCACCACAAATAATGATTGATTATATAATCGATCATCTGAAATGATGACCTCAGGCAGACCGGAGTACAGGCCCAGTGGAACTCAGGCAGATGCAATATTTCCTATGCCTGGCCGAGGAGAAGAACGTCACCCGCGCGGCCCGCCAGCTCAACATCGTGCAGCCGGCGCTGAGCATGCAGATCGCAAAGCTCGAGGCCGAGCTTGGCCAAAAGCTGTTCGACCGCAGCGTCCAGGGCATGACGCTGACCAGCGCCGGCGAGGCGCTGGTGCGGCTGACGGCTCCGATCGTGCGCGATGCCGAGTATGCGCGACAGGAAATGGCGCAGCTCGGCGGGCGCATCTCGGGCCGCGTCTCGGTCGGCCTCATCACCTCGGTGGCGCAAAGCACGATGGCGAGGTCGTCGGCGACCGTCGCCAGCCGCTATCCCGAGATCACACTGTCGGTCTGCGAGGGCTACACCGAGACGCTGGTCGACTGGGTCAACACCGGCCAACTCGATTTCGCGCTGATCAACGTGCCGCGCCGCAAGACGCCGCTGGCCGCGCATCACGTCATGGACGAGGAGATGGTATTCGCCTGCCGGAACGACGGCCCGATCCGGCCGCCTGCCAAGCTGCGTTTCGACCACATCGCCAGCTTCGATCTCGTGCTGCCGTCGAAGCGGCACGGTCTGCGCCTGATCCTCGACGAGCACGCCGCCGCCATCGGCATCGACCTGCGCCCACGGCTCGAGCTCGATACGCTGCCTGCGCTCTGCGACGTGATCGCGACCACCGACTTCGTGACGGTGCTGCCGACCATCGCGCTCCGGCAGTCGCTCGCCAACGGGACTATCAGGGCGCATCGCTTCGATGAACAACGGATCGTGCGTTCGATTGCCTGGGTGCATCACCCGCGCCGCGCAGTATCGGTCGCGGCGAAGGCCGTGCTCGACGTCATCAGCCACGATCTTGCGCAAGCAGCTTTCGTGGCGAGGGAATTCGTCGAGCCTGCTTCCCGCCGCGCAAGCTCGCCCTCGCGCAAGGCACCACGGAATCGCGCCGGTTAGAGCCGATCGAGATCGGGGCTCGCTCGGCCCGCACGGGCAAACTGTCGCGGCCGCCGCAAAATGAGACGCCTTGGTAAGTTTTGAGACCGGCTGGCATGACGGCGGCAGCGAGCCGCTCATTACGCTCCAGGCGCAGAAGCTCGCGAACCTGGCCCGCATCCGACGATTTCTCTCCCTGATGATCCCAGGTCTTGCAGAACGAGACGCAATCGGGAGATCCAGTCCGAGATGACACGGTTCGATCGCAGCAAGATCACGGTCAGCGCAGCGCGGCGCGCGAACGGCTTTCACCCCAGCCGCAGGTCTTTGCTGTCGTCCGGCGCATTCGCGGCCTTCGCCGCCATAGGGCTGTGTCCTGCGCAGGCGCAGGACTATCCAGCCCGTCCGGTCCAGGTGCTGGTGCCCTTTGCCGGCGGCAGCGCCAGCGACGTCATCACCCGCATCCTGCTCAATCGCATGTCGACGTCGCTGGGGCAGGCCTTTGTGGTCGACAATCGTCCCGGTGCCGGCGGCAATATCGGCACGGCGGCCGCGGCGCATGCGGCGCCGGACGGCTATACGCTGCTGATGAGCACCTCCGGCCCGCTGGCCGCGAACAAGTCGCTCTACAAGGAGCTTCCTTACGATCCGCTCAGGGATCTCGCACCGATCGGCCTGTTCGCGATGCTTCCGAATGTGATCGTGATCAATTCGAAGCTGCCGCCGAAATCGCTGGGCGAGCTGATCGATTACGCCAAAGAGCATCCGCGCGAGCTGAACTACGGCACGGTCGGCGTCGGCTCGTCGCAGCATCTGTCGGCCGCCTATTTCGAGCAGCTCACGGGGACCGAGCTCACGCATGTTCCCTATCGCAACATCGCCGCTTACACGCCGGACTTCATCGCAGGCCAGGTGCCGCTCGGTTTCCAGCTGCTGCCCAACGTCCTCGGCCTGATCAAGAGCGGCGATGCGCGCCCGCTCGCGGTGGCCAGCGACAAGCGCATGACGGCGCTGCCCGATGTGCCGACTGCGGCGGAGGCGGGCCTGAAGAATTACGAGAGCGCGGCCTGGCTCGCGCTGCTTGCGCCAGCGAACACCGACAAAGCCGTGATCGACAAGCTTTACAAGGCGATGGTCGATGCCGTGAACGATCCGAAGGTGCGCGCGCTCTTCGTCGAGCAGGGCGCCGAGCCGCTGGTGATGGACTCCAAAGGCCTTGCGGATTACATGACCTTTGAGACAGCGAAGTGGGCCGGGATCATTAAGAAGATCGGCATCGAGCCGATGTAACTTTCAGTTTTGGCGCTATCGTCAGACTTTTCTTTCTCTCCGCCATCCGCCGCCCCGCTTTACTCTCCAAAAGCGCAATCCACGATCCGATGGATCCGAAGGTTCTGCGATACTTCCAAGAACACAAATGGCCGAAGGAAATCGTTTCACTACTGATGACCGACCGATCTGATGTTTCTCCGCAGCGACAGAAGCCGAACGAGCATCAACCTCAAATGTCGATTATCTCACCGCTATCAAGCTAACCGTGTTGGCCTTCGGCAGACTATCTTTCGTTGTAACCATGGTGAGTGCGGTAGATACGAAGTCGAGCACCTGAAGAGATCGCTCCTCATCCAGGGCGCCGACACGAGGCTTGCGAATAAAAAAGTCCTCGCCGTTGAAGTTAACATGTACTGCGGCCAGACCTTCGCCAGGGTCGCCGCGCTGGACCACAAAGAGTTTCACCGGCCGATGCACGCGATCGGGCCTTCCAGGAGAACCTCCGGCATGTACGGCTGAGCAGAGTAATTCTGGGCGGCAATTAGTTCGCCGAGATAGTAGAACAATCCTTCCAAAGTTCTCTGCGTTCCCGAAACATTTGTCAGACCAACGAGGCGGATTGTCCGCAACAAGATTTGGAACTTGCTCATCGAACAAAACTCGCGCGCCGAGTTCAGATAATAGAGGTTATCCGGCGGACGACAACCGTGGTCAGAATACCGAGCCTCATCGATATCGAGCTGAGCGCAAATTTCTCGAACGCGGCCCGGCGTGGGATTGGAGCACATGCTGTCCCGCTTCTGATGCAGCTCCGCATCCTGAGAGGGGGTTAGTTGAATGGATTCGGTCAAGGATTCGATTACTTGTTGAAAACTACCTCTAGACCCGCGGTTCCCTTGATTCTTGACCCAGCGCTGACCCAGCTCGCTGGGTCAAGCTGCCCAAGCTCTAACGCGCGGACAGAAACGAAAATATATACATCATTCCAGACGGTTAGATGGTGGGGGAGGCAGGACTCGAACCTGCGAAGCCATGAGGCGGCTGATTTACAGTCAGCTCCCTTTGCCACTCGGGACACTCCCCCGCTCGACGGCAGCACAATCGGGCCGGACCTTGCCGGCGGACCGAAGTCGGCCATGGAACGTGAAGGCCGCGACAGCCCGGATGGGGGCGCGACCGGGCGCGTTTATGGGCGAAGCGGTGGGGCAAAGTCAACCGAGGCCGACAGCTAAAATCGCCCCCGACCCCATCCAAATTGCCATATTCCGGGACCCGTGACACAAGCGAGCGGATGAAGGATCGAAAATTCGTGCCCAAGGGGCCCCGCGGCGGGTCTAAGCCCTTTAAGAAGCCCGGGAAATCGGCGGGCCGGCCGGCCTGGCGCGACCGCGATTCGCACCCCGACGGACCCGTCATCCTCTATGGCTGGCACACGGTCACCATGGCGCTCGCCAACCCGCAGCGCCGGATCCGCAAGCTGACGCTGACCGAGAATGCCGCACGGCGGCTGGCGGACGAAAACATCGATACGCGCGTCGCGCCCGAGATCGTCCGGCCCCAGGAGATCGACCGCCTGCTCTCGCCGGACGCCGTGCATCAGGGCCTGCTGGCCGAGGCCGATCCCCTGCCCTCGCCCGACATCGAGACCTTGAAGCAGGAAGGCATGGTGCTGGTGCTCGACCAGATCACCGACCCGCACAATGTCGGCGCCATCCTGCGCTCCGCCGCCGCCTTCGCGGTCAAGGCGATCGTCACCACCGCGCGTCACAGCCCGGAGGCAACGGGCGTGCTCGCCAAGGCCGCCTCCGGCGCGCTGGAGCTGGTGCCGATGGTATCGGTGCAAAACCTCGCGCGTGCCCTGACGGCCTTGAACGAGCGCGGCTTCCAGACCGTCGGCCTCGACAGCGAGGGCAGCGAGGATCTTTCCGACGTCGCGCTGCGCGAACCGCTCGCGCTGGTGCTCGGCGCCGAAGGCAAGGGTCTGCGGCAATTGACCCGCGAGACCTGCAGCGTGGTGGCGCGGCTCGACATGCCCGGGGAGATCAAGAGCCTCAACGTCTCGAATGCCGCCGTGCTCTCACTCTATGTCGGTGCTGTCAGGCTGGGGCTGATGAAGCGCTGAGCGCGCCACGCATTCCCGACGATGCCATCATGCGCCTGTTTTGCCCGACGGGTCAAGCGCAATTACGGATTTTCAGAAGTGGCCAGGCTCGAGCCATGATGCCATGCGCGATGATTCCTCATCTCGATGTCATTGCGCTTCAAGTCCTTGATTTCGCTGTCCCCGGCTACTGTGCATGGGGTTGTTTCGAAGAAAAGTGAAGCGCCCGTCCGCAGCACGCGGACGGGCGCTTCGTCAGCTCAACCGAGCAGAGATCAGTAATAGCGGCGCAGCACGCGATGGCCGCCGTAATACGGCTGATAGCGATGGCTGTAGCCGTAGCGCGGGCCATAGCCGTAATGCGTGCGCGGCAGATAGCCGTAGCGCGGGCCGTAGCCATAGCGATACGGACGATAGTAAGGGCGGTGATGATAAGCGTACGGCGCAGCCGCCCGATAACCGTAACCGTAGCCGTAGTTCGCGGGCGCGACGACCGCGTCCTCCTGGTAGGTCGGATACGGCGCGAAAGCGCCGGGACCGGTGTAGGTCGGCCCCTGGTTGACGTAGTAGTACTGCGTGGTCGGCTCGGCCAGGCGCTCATAGCCATAACCATAGCCGGCGCCGTAGCCGTAACCGCCGCAGCCGGTGTCGCAGCCGGAGAAGACCGGCGCAAGCGGCTGGCACGGATTGAAGCCGCAGGCCATGGCCGGCGCGCTGCCCACGAACATCACGGCAGCCGCCGCGACCAGTCCCGAAATCATCTGACGCATTACTCTCTCCTGTTGATTTCCGTCTTGTTGAGTTTTGGCGTTTCTTATCCCGGCGGCCTGCCGGGCATTTCCGTGTGCGGTCGCGGGCGCCGCGGATAGTCGTTGATCTCGGGCGCGAGGATCACCGGCGGCGGATTGACCGGCACATCCATTTGCGGCGGCAGCGGCGCGGACGATGCGCCCCAGCTCCGCTGATAGCTCTCGGCCGGCTGCGGCAATTTGCGGTGCGCGGGCGGCTCGACCTCGAGGCGGCCATAGCCGGGCTGCAGGCCCATGCTGGGGTAATAATGGCCGACCTCGCTGGGCTGCCGTTCCGCCACGTAGCGTCCGCCGTAGATGGTGGGCTGCACCTGGACGTTCTTGCCGAGACCCCAGACACTTTCGACCACGCTGTAGGACGCATCGATATTGTTGATGATGATGGGCACGCCGGGACGGCCGGGCACGACGATGTCGAAGCCGCCGCCGGCAAAGGCCGTCGCGGGCAGTCCGATCAGAAAGGCGGCAAGCGCGGATGCGCGCATGGAAGGGTTCCGGTTATCCGGAACACAACCTAACCGATACCGACGCAGAGAGGGTTAAGGACAGCTCACCAAATTCCGGTAAGCCTAACGCGTAAGGATCGCGCCTCGCTCAAATGCTGCAACGCTCACTAGCGAAGCGTTAACAGCGCAGGGACTCGCTGCCTGAGCCCAGTCCACCAGCTCACATCCGTGTGACCTTCGACGCGCGAAAAAGAAACGGTTTCGCCGGAACGTCCAACGCCGTCAGCATTTAAGCCCCGGTCAAATCAAAAGACGGGAGACAAACACCATGAACGTCAAACTTCTTGGAGCCACGGCGATCGCAGCAACCATGTTGGCAGGCTCCGCCATGGCGCAGGCCGTCGTCACCAATCCCGGCCGGTGCGCGGCGCAATTCCCGAACGCCAACTGCTCGAATGTCGGACCGGGCAACCCGTACACGGATAGCGGCTATCGCCACCGCCGCATCGCCTATCGACATGCCGATGGCGATTGGAACAATGATTGGAACAGGAGCCGCACCGGCTTCTGGCCGACCGATGTTGCCGCGGGCGTCGCAGGCGCTGCGATCGGGACGGCGGGTGCGATCGCAACCGCGCCGTTCCGCGCCATGGACAACAGCTACGCCTACGACAACCGTGGCTGGGACAATCGCGGTTGGGACACCCGCAGCTACGCCCAGCGCAACGGCTTCGTCTGTACGCCCGGTACCTGGTTCAAGGGCGAGGACGGCCGCCGGCATATCTGCCAGTAAACCGATTCAGGTGGCGTACGCGGCAACAGGCGGCCATCAGGGCCGCCTGTTTCTGCCCACGCGGGTTCTGGCACTTTCCAACCAAGTCTGATATTGCGACGCGCGGGCGGGCAGCCCTGCGCATGCCGGCCCCTGCCCGCTTCCCTTGGGCATCGCCGGCTTAGCTCAGCGGTAGAGCAGCGGTTTTGTAAACCGAAGGTCGGGGGTTCAATCCCCTCAGCCGGCACCAGCGCTTTGCGCCTCGCTGTATAGGCAGCGATAGACGTGATAGATGCGAGCTATCGCATCCGAAGCGTCTCTCCAGCGAGCCCCGTTATGATCAGCCGACGCACGGCTCTTGCCGCCATCGCGGTGCTACTGTCGCCCGTCGCCGCACGCGGCGCGCCGGGCGAACAGTTCAGCGTCACCTCCGGCCATGACTGCCTCCCAGTATCGCGTTATGCGGCCGCGGCCGACGCGAAACGTCCTGCCGTGATCGTATTGCATGGCGCCCGCGCCATCGAGCTCAAGCCCCGCGCTTACGAACGCTATGCCGACGCGCTGACGGCGCGGGGCATCGACACTTATTTTCTCCACTACATGACGCCTGCCGATACGGCGATGCTGGCATCCGCCGCGCGTGAAGACCGCGTGGCCTATGAGAAGACGCGGTACGACGGCTGGGCCGATGCGGTCGCCGCCACCGTGACGGCCGTGCTTGGCCGCTCTGACAGCTCAGGTCGCGTCGGCCTGCTCGGCTTCTCGTTAGGCAGCTACATCGCTGCCGAGGCCGCTGCGCGCGACAATCGCGTTGCAGCTCTCGCGGTGCTCTATGGCGGCATACCCGCGGCGATGGCCGCCAAGGTCAAGCACCTGCCGCCGCTGATCGCATTGCATGGCGAGGCCGACAAGAACGTCTCGATCTCGGAAGGACGGGAGCTGGTCGCGCTCGGCAAGTCGGTCGGCGCCGCGACCGAATTTGTACCCTATCCAGGCAAGGGCCACGGCTTTGACTTCTCCGACACCGACCCGATGACAGCAGACGCGATCAATCGGATCACGCGGTTCTTCCAGGCCAAACTCGCGGCCTGACCCCAGCCGGCCTAACGAGACCCGAAACCGCAGAATCCTGTTTTGTCGCCGCTCAGGCGGCGCGGACCGTCTGCAGGAATTTTCCGACTTCGTCCTTCAGCCGGGTGCTGTCGGTAGCCAGCATCTTCGCGGTCGAGAGCACCTGTGAGGAAGCCGAACCGGTCTCGGCCGCGCCGCGCTGTACGTCGGTGATGTTGGTCGAGACCTGCTGGGTGCCGTGCGCGGCCTGCTGTACGTTGCGCGAGATCTCCTGGGTCGCCGCGCCCTGCTCCTCGACGGCAGCGGCAATAGTCGAGGATACCTCGGACAGCCGCTCGATCGTCGCCGAGATGCCGCGGATCGCCGTCACCGATTCCTGGGTAGCGTTCTGGATGCCGGAGATCTGCTGGCTGATCTCGCCGGTGGCCTTCGCGGTCTGCTCGGCCAGAGTCTTCACCTCGGAGGCGACGACGGCGAAGCCACGGCCGGCCTCGCCGGCCCGCGCCGCCTCGATCGTCGCGTTCAGCGCCAGCAGATTCGTCTGGCCCGCAATGGTGTTGATGAGTTCGACAACGTCGCCGATGCGCGTGGCCGCAATCGAGAGTTCGCTGACCCGTTCAGTCGTGGTGCGTGCCTGGTTGACGGCCTCGCTCGCCATCCGCGCGGATTCCTGCACCTGCCGGCTGATCTCGTTCACCGACGACGACAATTCCTCCGTCGCGGTCGCCACTGACTGGACGTTGCCGGTGGCTTCGCCCGAGGCAACCGCAACGACCGAGGTCAGCTCCTGCGCGCGCTGCGCGGTGGTGGCCAGCGTCGAGGACGACGCTTCGAGCTCGGTGGAGGCGGATCCGACGGTGTCGATGATCTCGCCGACCGCACGCTCGAAGCCGTCGGCCAGATTGAACAAGTCGCGTCGGCGCTGCTCGGCAGCCTGCTTCTCGGCTTCCACCTGCGCTGCCTTGAGCCGCTCCACCTCGAGCGCATTCGTCTTGAACACCTCGACGGTCTTGGCCATGTCGCCGATCTCGTCGCGGCGATCCTTCTCGGGCACTTCGGTCGTAAGGTCATTCCGAGCCAAGCCCTCCATGGCGAGCTTGAGCCGGGCAATCGGCTTCGACATCGCCACGAGGCCGATGAAGAGCGCGATTGCGATACCGACGATCAGGCCCCCGGCGCTGACGCTCATCACGGTCCAGATCGCTGATTTGGAGTCGCGATTGATCGCGTCCTTGCGTTTGCTCGCGGAAAGAGCAGTCTCGGTCACGAACTCGGCGATGCGTGCGAGGGCCGCATCCATGATCGGGTCGCACTCCTTGTGCGCACGTTCGGCAGCCCTGGCATTTTCTTCGGGGGTGCTTGCCTGCGCACCGGCCTTCAGCACCGGATCGCAGCCGGCGAACACTGCTTTCAGCTGGTCGCCGATGCTCTTGATCTGGCTCGCACGAGAGGCATCATCCTGCTCCGCCGCCTCGAGATATTGACGGATTTCGTCGCGGTTCTGGCTTGCGATCTTGAGGCGATTGGCGTTGCCCGCCTCCGTCGTCTCAGTCAGGACCGCATAGAGAGCCGCGTGATAGGTCTCGGCGCGGCGCTGCGCCCGCGTGAGGTTGAGTGCGGAGGACTGCGCGGCCGCAAGTTCGCTGAATCCATCGACGGTCGCCGAAAGCTCGCGCGTCCCAAAAGTGGCGACCGCAATCAACGCGCAGCCCATCACGGCCACGATCAGCGCAACCTTCCACACGATTTTCAAATTGTTCAAAAGGCTCATCGCAGCCGCTGTCCATTCGCAATGCCCGGTTCCAGAATCGGAACGACTGGTCGGCAGCATTTGAGAGAGGGGAAATTAACATTTGATAGTAAATGCGCGGAATAGGATTACGAAGAAATACCCAATCAGCGTTCGTTGGTAAGCCTCACGTAAGCTTGAGCCCACTTTTGAGGCGTTAGGCGATTTCAAAGTCGAGCAGCGTTAATCGGACTAGCGATCCAGTGAGACATCTTGGCCATCGTCGGGCCCGGCATGGACGCGCACAACAAGATCCTCGACGAACGCGATCACCTCCGCCCGCTTGTCAGGCGGAAGGGAGAGAAAGGCGCGCACGAGCCGCAGCCCCTGCGCTTCGTCTGACGGTTCGACCTTGGAATCCATCCCTCTAATGTCGGGCGTCCGGGAAAAATATGCAATCCCTTGCGGACAGTCTGCTTGATTCGGCCGCCCTGCTTTGGTGAAATAGTCCCAACAGGGTGGTGGACGATGAAGTGGATCAGAGAGCGCGACGCACTGATCGCGCAGACACTGGCCTTCGTGCAATCAGTCTCCGGAAGGAAGGACGACTTCCGTCAGCCGGATACCGCTGCGGCCGCAGAAATCGCCTCGGTCCAGGCCGTGACAATTGCGTTCGAACCGCCGCAGGCGGATCCACCGCGGCAGATTGCCCCGACGCCCCAGCCCTTGCCCGCCCCTTCATCCTCGGCAAGCGATTTTCGCAGCGAGATGCAGGCCCGCATTGCCCGTTTCAGAAAACATCAGGAGCGCTTTGAGCGCGAGCGCGAGGACTATTGCGCGGCAACTCTGACCAAGCTACGCGCCGCAATCCGCGACGCGGCCCCGCCCCCCAAGTAGAGTCGGGTCACCTACAACCAAGACCAAACCAGCCAGAGATTGGCTGCGCAGGCGCCAAACAGTGCCAGCGTGAGTGGCAGGAGCATGTGCCCGCAGCAGGTTTTCAGGTCGGTCGTCATGGCCGGAAACATCCGCTGATTCCGCCAAATGAGTCCCAAAGTTTCTTTTTTGGGGGATTCAGGACTCGTTAAGGACTCAGATCCTGGCTCTCTGGCGCCTTCGATCACGCTCCCGTGATCAATCTGGAACTCCTCGCTGTCTAGCTTCGTTAACGCGCTTTCCCGGAGCGGAAAGCATGCCCTACGCCCTGTTCTGCAACGACAGCCAGATCAGCAAAGCCTATCCTGACGAAGCCGACGTCTGGAAGCTCGCGCAACGGAGCGGCTTGGTCGTGGATGTCGGCACCGATGAGGAGCGGCACGGTCCGCGCCGGATGCTCGACAACGACTATGAGATCAAATCCTGCCCGGCCGCCCAGGGGGAGGATCCGGCCAAGAACAAAGCGGATGCCGAGCGGGAATCCAGGATGGAGCTTCAGCTCAGTTCGTGAGCCGTCGAAGGCCGGCAGCCAGGTCGCACGATCATCACGGAATGCCGCTTCGCACCTTCCGCGATCGTGCCTCAGGGCGTGGCGGTCGCCAGCGAAGCCTGCTCACCGGGGAGGGCCACACAGGTCTTGCGACGGTGCAGCCCGCGGATCGCTCCCGTCACCTTGAGGACCTGCCCCGACGGACAGGAGGCGTCCCTCACGAAGGCGACCTCATAAGGTGCCAACATCAGAGGCTCGGATTTGAGGATTGTTTGGGCAGAGCACGGCAGGGCAACGAAGCACGAGACCACCGCCACCGACGCCAATATACGCATGTTCTTACCCCACCAGCCCGGCAATTCACTAATAACGCGTTCCGAAGCGCGAGTTCCGTAAGTCGCAAAAATTATTTTTGCTTTACCCGATCCCCGTGACACGCGTGAGAAGACGCGCGCCGGACTGTTTGCTTGCAAGTGATGCGCCAGATGGTTCACGCGGGGCAAACAGGCAAACGAAAGGCCGGCGGGACGCCGGCCTTTGCCAGATTGTGATCGCGCCCGCGCTCGCGCGGTCAGTAGCGCGAAGCCGCCGGGCCGCCCCAGCCAAAGCGATAGTTCACACCGACCTTGACGGTATGCTCGTCATCCCGGCCACGAACGCCGACGATGTCGGCCGGCCCGGAGGTAAACGTGGTGCTGCCGAAATTATAGTACTGGTACTCGGCCTTGGCCGACCAGTTGGGAGCGAACATGTATTCGAGGCCCGCACCGACGGTATAGCCGTCCTTGCTGTTACCGGTGGCGGTGAAGGCCTGCGGCACCCCGGCAATGTTGACGCCAAGTCCACCATTACGCCAGGCGTAACCGCCCTTGGCGTAGAGCAGCGTCGGGCCCCAGGTGTAACCGATGCGGCCGGTCACCGAACCGAGTTGATCGGTGTTCGACGTCACCTGGGTGCCCAGCGGGAACGTGACACCGTTGTTGTTGGTCGGCAGCCACGAATACTGCGCCTCGATACCCAGCACCCAATTGGGTGCGAACTGGTAGTCGAAGCCGCCCTGCACGCCGCCCAGGAAGCGGGCGTCGCTCGATTGGAAAGTGGTGTCGCCGGCGAAGGCGCCGCCGACATGGCCGCCGATGTAGAAGCCGGTCCAGTTGTAGATCACTTGCGGAGGTGTGTAGGCCGGAGCCTTCGTGTAGGTGCGCGGCTGGATATCCGCCGCAGCCGCCGGTGCGGCCAGCGCAAGCAGAGCTGCTGCACCGAGTAAAATCGTCTTCATGATCGTCCCCGTTCTTTCAAAATCGACCCTCGGGAAACAACGTGGCGTGAATTTGGTTGCTTCGAGGCGATGCCGGAACGTTGATCGTTCGTTACTGTGACGGGGCGGCAACAATGCGATTTTGTTCCGTCACGTCCGCCTGCGGCCAGCGATTTTTCGACCACGCAGGACCCGCCGCAACATTTTGTCGCAAGGCAAAGCTACTCCGTTCAAAGCTCGCCAAAATGTGATCCAGCGGCTCCGGCAGCACTGTCCTAGCACCTGCCGATGAAGGCGCGCTTTGCGCTACCGCGTCATCTTTTCCAGTTCTGGAAACGGTGCGTAAACCGCGCCGGCGCACAGCTCGCTGGCGCGATCGACGACGCGGTCGCCCCGGCCGTTGACGAAGACGACGGCGCGCTCGCGCATCGTCTTGTAGCTGCCGTCGCTCTCGCGCGGCGTGTAACGCAGGCAGCTGACATAGAACTGTCGCCCGCCGACCTCTCGCAACACCGGATCGGCCATGCCGGCGTCGCGAACACCGACCGGATTATTCAAATAGGTGTGCATCAGGGCCAGCGTGTCGCCACGAAAATTGTCGGGAAACGGCTGCGGCCCTCCGGCCTGGGTCCCTTCCATCAGGGATGGACGGTCACCATCGCTGCCGAAGCATGCCGCAAGCAACAGCGGCAGAACCAGGACTGCCGCACGTTTCGCCAATTGCCCCAAGGACAGAGTTCTCCGACCACCCAGACTCGCAGGATGTTTCTAGCTCCAAGGTTGCACAAAGGGAATTCGCTTCCGCGACGACGCGCCGGCCCGTCGTCAGCACCATGCGCTCCCGCACAGGGTATGACGAAACGGGCCGGCCTGAGCTCCGCACGGGGCGGCGGGCAATGGATGCCGCCCGTGGGATCAGTCGTTAGCTACGCTTCTCGGTCGTGACCGGCTTGCCGAGGTCCGGCTGCGCCTTCAGCGACTTCTTGGCCGACAGATGCTTGTGGTGATGGCGGTGCGTCCGCACGGTTTTGTGCTCGTCGGGCGTGATCGCGGCGTTGGCGTTCATCGCCTTGCTCTTGGCATCGACCTTGGCTCCCGACTTGATGTCGGCCGTCTTGGCATCGGCCTTGACGCCGGCGTCCGGTTTGGCGGCGGTGGTCGAGACCTTGTTTTGGGTCTGATCCGCCTTGATCACCGGCGCAGTCGTGGTCTTGCCGGTTTCAGCGGCGAAGGCCGGGGCTGCGATGACGGAAGCTGCGAGCAAGGCGGCGGAAATGGTCTTCAACATGCTGGTCTCCTCTTGGAAGGATCTTGAGGCGGCGCCCTCTCGCCGACCCTTCGATCATAGGTGAGAGCCTAGATGGCGCACGCTGAACCCGTTCTGAAGCGCCTGGCAGGCTTCCGTTCATCTGGATGACAAGTTTGTTATGTTGCCCGGGGAGCGCCGAACGGCTGGGGACCACCGGGAATGTTTCCACCCGCCGGGTGTTCCGGTCTTTGGGCAATCGTGTAGGATCGCCACGTTCCATACGGGAGAACTTAGATGCGCAGACTTTCCATGCTTCTGGTACCGGGCCTTGTCTCGATGGCGCTGGCGGCCGGACCGGTGCTGACGAGCGCCTATGCCGCCGGTAGCGATGATCCCTCGCCGCCGCCGAAGTCGGATAGCTCGACCAAAAAAGGAAAGAAGAAGAGCTCTTCCGTCAGCGACCCCAAATTCCTCGCGGCCTATCGCACGGCTTACACAACGATCTACGACAAGCACGATTATACGGACGCGATTGGCCAGCTGAAGCAGCTCAAGCGTGACGACGTCGCCGACGTTGCGAACCTGATCGGCTACTCCTATCGCAAGCTCGGCGACTACCAATCGTCGAAGATCTATTACGAGATCGCGCTGAAGGACGATCCGAACCACGTCCGCACCTGGCAGTATTACGGTCTCTGGCAGCTCGAGCAGGGCAACCGCGAACAGGCGCAATACCACCTGAACAAGATCGCCTCGCTCGCCGGCACCGACAGCTCCGAGTATCGCTCGCTGGCTGCCGCGCTCGACAAGCCCACCGGCGCGACGCTCGTCTACTAAGCACGGCGCATCTTTGCATGAGATGAACGGGCACAACCTTACCGGTTGTGCCCGTTCTGCTATCTCGGCTAGCCTTCGCACACCTATCTCCCTCGCAAACTGATAGCGCAATGGACAATTGGCTGCGATCCGCGATCGACTACATCAGCTCCTGGATTGAATTCCAGCAGAGCACCTTCCAGCAGCCCGGCGTCATGGTGGCTTTCGTCCACCGCGGCGAGGTCGTTGCCGAGCACGCCTTCGGCCTCGCCAATCTCGATACCGGCGAGAAGCTGACGCCGCGCCATCGCTTCCGCATCGCCTCGCACTCCAAGAGCTTTACTTCGGCCGGCGTGATGAAGCTGCGTGAGCAACGCAAGCTCCGGCTCGACGATCCCATCGGCCAATATGTCGGCAGCCTGCATCCGCGCATCGCCGAGACGACGATTGCGCAGGTGCTTTCGCACAGCGCCGGGCTGACGCGCGACGGCGCCGATTCCGGTCAGTTCATTGACAGCCGTCCCTATCTCAACGCGACCGAGCTGCTTGCGGAACTGACGCTGCCGACCGCGATCGAACCAGGCACGCGCTTCAAATACTCCAATCACGGCTTTGGCCTGATGGGCCTTGTCATCGAAGCGGTGACCAAGGAGGCTTATTCCGCGTGGATCAAGCGCGAGATCATCGAACCGGTCGGCTTGCGCGAGACCGAGCCGAATGCACCGCTTCCGAAAGGCGCGCTGTTCGCCCGCGGCCACACGCGAAAGCTGCCGCTCGGCGAGCGCTGCGTGATTCCCGGCGACAATCCCGCCCATGCGATGGCATCGGCCGCGGGCTTCGTCGCCACCGCCGCAGACACCGCGCGTTTCTTCGCCCAGCTTGCCCCGAGCGCCAAAAAGAGCGTGCTGTCGGTCACGAGCCGTCGCGAGATGACGCGACACCATTGGCGCGTGCCGCAGAGCTTCGAGGCCTATTACGGCCTCGGCGTCAACGCCGGCAAGACCGACGGCTGGGACTGGTTCGGTCATGGCGGTGGCTTCCAGGGCTACATCTCCCGGACCTGCGCCATTCCCGCTTGCGAGCTCGCAATCAGCATCCTCAGCAATTCCATCGACGGCGCGGCGCCGTTCTGGATGGACGGCGCGATGCAGATCCTGAGGGTCTTCAAGACACGCGGCGCGCCCGACCGGCGCGTGCGCGACTGGACCGGCCGCTGGTGGACGATCTGGGGGGCGACCGACCTCGTGCCCGCCGGCAACCGCGTCCTCGTCGCCAATCCGCAGTTCAACAACCCGTTCATGGATGCCGCCGAGATCGAGGTCACCGGCCGAGACACCGGCAGGCTGGCCTGGGCGGCCGGCTATTCCAGCCACGGCGAGCCCGTGCGGCGCGTCCGCGACAAGCGCGGGAGGATCAGCGACATCTGGCTCGCCGGCGCCGACATCAAGCCTGCGAACGTTGTGGCACGCGAGATCGCGCGGCGCTACCCGCCGCGCAAGAAACGCCCTACTCCCTGATCAGCGCCTCGACCTCTCCGCGAAACGCCTGACGCGACCCGTCGCGCGAATAGAACATGTGGCCGCCGGGATAGACGACGAACTTCACCCGTGACGTTGCGAAAGCCGGCAGCTGGTCGAGCGCCCGCTGCGTGCCGAAATAGGGCGTGGCAAGATCGAACAGGCCATGCGCGACCAGCACGTTCAGCTTTGCATCGGTAGCGAGGATCTGGCGGAGCTCCGATAGTGATTGTGGCGGGTTGATACCGCCGCCGAAATCCCAGTTGTGCTCGACGGCGCCGTTGAGCACTTCATAGGAGCCGTCCGGGCGCCAATTGAGTTTTCGCGTGAGCACATCAACCGCGGCGCTCGTCAGCGGCGCCTGAAGCGCATCGCCCGAGGGGTCGCCGAACCGCGAGCTGCTCGAATCCGGATAGGGATCGAAGCCGCGCACGGAAGCGTCGTAGCGGCCGGTCACCATGCCGTTCTTGCGATCGAGTTCGCGGCGGAATTCGCCGACATCGAAGCGCCCAGCGAGCCTGCGGCTCACCACCTGGTCGATGCCGGTCAGCCCAGCGACCTTGTCGGCGAGGCGATTGGTCGCCTCCTTGTCCGCCTCGCCCTTGACGAGATCAGCCAGGAATTCGCCGCGTGCATAGGCCTCTACATCGGCGAGATCGGCGCGCGTCACCGGCCCCTTGGCTTCCCGCGCCACTGCGACATAGCTCGGTAAGGTCGCGACATATTGCAGGAGGCTGGTGCCCGTGAATTCGCGGAAATCCAGCAGCGGCGACACCAGGATCAATCCCCTGACGCCGACACCGTGCTTAAGCTGCAACTGGCGCACCACCTTCGGCCCGCGGATGCCCCCATAGCTCTCGCCCGCGACGTATTTCGGCGAGGTCAGGCGGTTGTGCTTCTCGAGCCAGCGACGGATGACGAGCGCAATCGAATCGACGTCGCCGTCGACCGAATAGAATCGTTTTCGCGCATCCTCGCCGCTCGCGATGACACGGCTGTAGCCGGTGCCGACGGGATCGATGAAGACGAGGTCGGTGAAATCGAGCCAGGTCTCCGCGTTGGGCTTCACCTCGGGCGAAGCCGACGGCGACAGCCTCTCACCGTCGAGCGGCAGCCGCCAGGGCCCGACCGCGCCGAACTGGAGCCACGCCGAGGAGGCGCCCGGCCCGCCGTTAAACAGGAACGTCACCGGGCGCGTGGCGTGATCTTGGCTATCGAGCTCGTAAGACGTGGTGGCGATGTCGGCGAGCGGCTCGCCCTTGTCGTCGAATACGCGGATGGAGCCCGCAGTTGCGGTGAAATTGAGCGTTCGGCCCGGCAGGTCGAGGCTCTGCTTGGTCGTCGAGTCGCCGGGCAGACGATGCTGCTCGGCGGCCGACGGCGAGCCCGGCGCCGCAGTGCCGCCGCGCCCGCCCTTCTGCTGGCCCGCCGGCGCCGCCCCCTCCCCGCGCGGCTGCGGCGGATCGTCCGCGCGCGCCAGGCCCGCGAGCGCGAATGCCGCCACCGCCAGGACCAGGCCCGCACGGCGCAGCGTCGGCAAGCTCAAGACCATGATCGTTCTCCCTGCCCGCCCGCGCTCCGCACCTTCCCCGGCCGGAAACTTTAACAAGCAATTGCGACAGTTTGGGGATTCGAGGCCGGAGACCGGCTTCCGGGTCCATCGCCCCGGTTTGCCCTCCGGACGTAACACCGGGCTCGGGGGGCATTTGCCTTGCCGGCCGGTCATCCTCGACAATAGAGGCCGAGGTCGTATAGACGACCTCGGCGGAACTTTCTCGAGCCAGCGGCACCTGCCTGGAAGCCCATGACCAAGCCATCGCGATACGACCGGATCGCCTTCGTCGCCAGCCCGAGCAACGAAGCGCAGGCCGCCTTCCACCAGCTCACGTCGCAATACGGCAATTGCGATCCTGACGAGGCCGACGTCGTGGTCGCACTTGGCGGCGACGGGCTGATGCTTCAGACGCTGCACCACCACATGCGCTCAGGCAAGCCGATCTACGGCATGCACCGCGGCACGGTCGGCTTCCTGATGAACGAATACTCGGCACACGATCTCCGCGCGCGGCTCGCGGCGGCGCATGAATCCGAGATCAATCCGCTCTTGATGCGCGCAACCGACGTCAACGACCGCGTTCACCTGCACCACGCCATCAACGAGGTCTACCTGTTCCGGCAGACCTCCCAGGCGGCGCGCCTGCGGATCCTGATCGATGAGCGCGAGCGCATGCCCGAGCTGATCGCCGACGGGGTCATTGTGGCGACGCCGGCAGGCTCGACGGCGTACAATCTGTCGGCGCAGGGTCCAATCCTGCCCATCAACGCGGCGCTGCTGGCCCTGACGCCGATCAGCGCCTTCCGGCCAAGGCGCTGGCGCGGCGCCCTGCTGCCCAACACGGCCTATGTCGTGATCGAGGTGCTGGAGGACGACAAGCGCCCAGTTGCGGCCGTCGCCGACCACGAGGAAGTCCGCAGGGTTCGACGCGTTGAGATCCTCTCCGACAAGAGCATCTCGATGCGCATGCTGTTCGACCCTGGCCACAGCCTGGAAGAGCGCATTTTGCGCGAGCAGTTCGGGTACTGAGCCCCCTCCCGGCCCTCCTCTCGGAGGCCCGGTCGCAACCCTTCATTAACCTCCGGCGCGATATGGTTAACACCCGTTGACCGCTTTGACCCGGACGTCATGTTCCGTATCGATTTCAACAAGCTGCGCTTCCTCGTCTGCGACGACAATCCGCATATGCGCCGCATCCTGCGGACGCTGCTGCATTCGTTCGGCGCGCGCGAGGTCTATGAAGCCGAGGACGGCGCGACGGCGCTCGAAATGTACAGCCATTACGTGCCCGACATCGTCATCACCGACTGGGCGATGCCGATCTTCGACGGGCTCGAGCTTGCACAGATGATCCGGCAGCCGGAATCCAAGGGTAACCCCTACGCGCCGATCATCATGCTGACGGGGCATTCCGAGAAGCGCCGCGTCACCGTCGCGCGCGATGCCGGCGTCACCGAATTCCTGGCCAAACCGATCTCGGCCAAGGGCCTCTACCAGCGCATTCTCAACGTGGTCGCCAGTCCCCGGCCCTTCATCAAGACCAAGACCTATTTCGGCCCGGACCGGCGTCGCAACACCAACTCCGCCTATATGGGGCCGGAGCGCCGCGTCGGCGAAAAGCACGAAGTGCTCCAGCAGCCCTCGCTGCTCGACAAGGCCCGCTCCTCCATCTAGCGCAGACGTCTCACACCACGAGGCAGGCATCATGGCGAAGAACAGCGCAAAGGACATCGAGGTCAAGGCCTTTGCCACGCATCACGTCATCACGCAGCCCAATCCGCTGCGCAAGGTACTGCGCCGTGTCGAAGAAAAGGACATGGACGATCCGATTGGCCGCGCCGAGCAGGCGCTGGCCGGCCTCTCCAGCGAGTTCAAGGACTGGATGACGACCGAGGTCAACCGGCTGTCAGCCGCCCATGCCGCCATCCGCAACGAGGGCTTCACCAAGGAACGGCGCGACGAGCTATTCCACGCCGCGCACGACATCAAGGGCGACGCCGCGACGTTTGGCTTTCCGGCCGCGGCGGGAGTCGCCGAGAGCCTCTGCCGCATCATCGAGCATGCGCCGGATCTCGAGAAGGTCCCGGCCGAGCTGTTCACGCACCACATCAATGCGATCATCGCCATCGTGCACGAAAACACCAGGCTCGACAGCATCAGCGTCTCCGCCGAGCTCAGCCGCCGTCTGCGCAAGGTCGCCGACGACTATCTCGCGGACGTCAACCGCGACCGCCCCGAGCACCTCGAAGTGATCCTGGCGCCGAGCATCGTGCCGGCGGAGTAAAGGCTCCGACTCTCTCCCCTCGTCATTGCGAGCGCAGCGAAGCAATCCAGAAAGCCCTCCGCGGAGACAGTCTGGATTGCTTCGCTGCGCTCACAATGACGGAGTTTGTGGGACCGACTCGAACTAAGCCGCGATCAGATCGTCATACGCCGGGTCGATCGTATCCTCCCCGACCAGCCCGTCGCAGAACAGCCTCGCCTCTTCGCGCGCGGATTCGGTGGCGAAGCGGCGCAGCAGGACCATCAGTGGCTCGGTAGCGCCTCTGTCGGTCTCGCAATGGGTGAGGACGCGCTCAACCATGCGCCGACGCAAGCGCGCTGCGGTGTCGTCGGTGTCGACAAAGCCCTGCTCGTGGCACGCATCGAGCGCGACCTGGAACGCGGCAAACGTCGCCTCGGGCAACCCGGCGCGGCGAAGCAGCGCGTGTAGACTGTTGCCGCCGCGATCGTGCAGCAGTGCGGAAACGCGCGCCAGCGGCAGGTCGGCGAGTTCGGCAAGAGCCGCATCGAACAGGTCGAGATTGCTCGACAACAATGCGCGCAGGATCAGGCCCGCGGTGAGCTGGCCGGTGATCCGAAGATGTTTCACCAGATCCTGCATATCCTCACCGCGCGAGCGCGCTGCGATGTTCATGGTGGAGCGATCGCGCGCCTCGATCGTCATGCGCTCGGCACGGTCGGCGCTGAGCCAGTTCCGCGCCACGACGAATTGGGCCAGCGTCTCGGAGAGCTTGGCCACTAGAGCGGCACGCGTTGCGGCTGGAATGTCGTCCAGCACCAGCATTGCCTCGCGGATCGCGGCGAGATGGCCGTGTCGCTCGACAATGCGATTCCAGGAGAACGGCGCAAGCTCGGCGTGGGGGTTTTCGATCAGCTCGAGTGAGGCGGCCGCGCAGCCGACTTCGGCGATCGCAGCACACACCGAGGCCGGCAACGCGATGCGGCGGGCAACCGCGCATTGCACCTCCTCGTCGCCAGTCGCGACGATATCGACGAGATCGGCGTCGACCAGCAGCGGCGAATGTTCGAGCACGGGCAGCGCCACGGTGGGCTGGTCCGTCGACAGCGCCCGTACGATCGAGGCCGGCGCATCAAGGCTGCGTGCAAAGGCCTCGGCCATCGCCTGCCGCACCAGCGGCGAGGGATCGTCGAGCAGCATCAGCAGCGCGCCCTCGGCCGCGACACGGTCATCATGGGAAAGGTCCGAGATCAGCCAGGCCCGGGCCAACGCCCGCGTTGCCTCCGCCCGCTCACCGGCGGGCGCCGTCCTGATCCAATTGATAAACTGCCGAACAATCATGCTGCTTCCGGCTTACACAACAAACGAAAATGGTGACGGCCCGTCACCTGCAACACAAAATAAACCACGACGCTTAACAAAGCGTTCACCATAACTGGCTGGTTTTATTGATGATTTGTTAAGGGCTGGAAAGCGCGACGACGCGCGTCAGCTCGAGAACGAGCCGCTGCGATCGCTGAAGAGATCAAGCGGTTGCGGCGGACGCACGTCGGGCGTCGCCGATGCGACCGAGGTCAGCGAGGCGTTGTTGCCCCATAGTTTCTGCACTGTCGTCGAGACCGGCTGCCCGACGTCGCCGGGCTGATAGATCGAGCGAAATGCCGGCGCGGAAGGTGCATTGTCGGCGGCGGTCGTTGACGATGTCGCGCTCACCGGCGTGACGCCTCGCGCGTCCGGGAAGCTCTGGAGAAAAGCGGCGTTGTCGATCACCGGCGCGGTCGGCTGGACGCCATTGACGCTCGCGACCTGCGTGGTCGAGGGCGTAGCGCCATACATCGCCATCGCGCTGCGAGTGACCTTCGAATTCGCCGCGCTGGCGTAGCGCGCGTCAAGCACCGAATAGACTTCTGAGACGCTGCGGGCACGGCCGTCCCTGGCGTAGAAGATCGAGCGGTTGGCGGAGGCCGCGTTCGGAAACAGCCGCGCCCCAACAGCCTGCGGATTATCCTCGGCATTGGCGATTAGTTTCGCCGCGCCGCCGACGCCCATGAAATGGGCCATATAGAGCTCGCTGTCGGAGGGCCTGCGGCCGAGCAGACCGGTGAGCTTGAAACTGTTGGACTGCGTCAGCGCCGCCGCCATGCTGGAGGCAGCCTCGGGATCGTCGCGCAACTTCATGATCGACCGCTTCATGAAGGGGTCATCGACGGTGTAGCTGCCCGACGAGGTCCTGGTGATGGCATCGGCGTAGTTGCCGTACCCCAGCTGGGCTCCCGCCTCCTTCACCGTGCCAAGCCAGGTCTGGTCGATGAACTGATAGAGCCCGTGCGCGGACGAGGTCGTGGCTCCCGCGGTCGGATCGAAATCGGATTCCATCTTGGCGGTCGTCAGCATGTATTGGAAGCTGACGCCGGTTCGGTTGGAGACCTGCTTGATCGCGCCAGCCACACGCGTCTGCGACGGATCGAGAAACGCCGTCAGCGAGGCACTGGAATTGTCGACCGACATGATGGCGTGACCGGCCCGCGCGGTGTTTAAGGCGCCGGCAATTCGGACGCCTGATGGTCCACCGTGGGGCAATCATGGTTAACGCCGGGTTAATGTGGCGGCGGCGACCCCGCCCCGAGTCATTCCGGGGCATCGCGCAGCGATGAGCCCGGAAAGAAAAGTTGCTATTGCTTGTAAACGTCGTTCGGATCGAACAGCCTGTCAGCATCAACGAAGACAAGCCTTGCATCCCCACTATCGGCTTCAACCTTGCGGTAGAAACACGACCTGCGGCCGGTGTGGCAGGCGGCACCGATCTGCTCGACTCGAATCCAGACCGCATCCTGGTCGCAATCGGTGCGGATCTCGACCACGCGCTGGGTCTGACCTGACGTCTCACCTTTTCGCCACAAGGCATTGCGCGAACGGCTGAAGTACCAGGCCTCGCCCGTTGCAATCGTCCTCCGCAGCGCCTCGTCGTTCATGTACGCGACCATGAGGACGTCGCCAGTCGCGACGTCGGTCGCAACGACCGTCACGAGGCCGGCGGCATCGAACTTGGGGAGGAAGACCAGGCCTTCCTCGATCTCATGGGAGTGAGCGGACACAGCAACTCTCGCCAGTCATTCGCGAGGTCAGCGCTGCAGGCCTCGCACCAGGGACAGGAAACGAGCCTGCTCCGCCGGATTGTCGCGGAACATGCCGGTGAAACGGCTGGTGAAGGTGGAGGCGCCATGCTTGGCGACGCCGCGCACCGACATACAGGTATGCTCGGCCTCGATCAGGACGGCAACGCCGCGCGGCTTTAGGATTTCGTCGATGGCCGCCGCGATCTGCGCCGTCAGATGCTCCTGGGTCTGGAGCCGACGGGCGAAGATGTCGGTCAGACGCGCGAGCTTGGATAGGCCGACGACGCGCTCCACCGGCGTATAGGCGATATGCGCCTTGCCGTAGAACGGCATCATGTGATGCTCGCATTGCGAGGTGAACTCGATGTCACGCACCAGCACGAAGTCATCATAGCCTGCGGTCTCGCCAAACGTGCGGTCGAGCACCTCGGCCGGGCACTGATGATAACCTTGATAGAGCTCGTCGAAGGCCTCGACCACGCGGCGCGGCGTATCAATCAGGCCCTCGCGCTGCGGGTTCTCGCCGATATAGGCGAGCAGCGTCTTCACCGCCGCCTCCGCCTCGGCGCGCGCCGGGCGCGGCTGGTCGGCACGGACGGCGGCCGCGAGGAATTCGGCAGGATCGAGCTCCGCCGGGCGGCTGTCAGGCTGCCGGTCGGAAGGCTTGTTCGGGCGGATGGATTTGATCGTCGCGTCCATGTCTACTCCGTTCGACGGCCTTGCGGCCGGAGTGTCACCGGCAGACGGGGCGGACAGGCCGCCGGACGCCTGAAGAGAACTATCTGGCGAAAGGGGTCACTCGGCAATAACGCCGGCAGCGCAGATCTGGATCACCGCCAAGGCACCGCCGGGCTGTTTTTCCGCCAGTTCCGACCCTATATAGGACCGTGAACGACGCCCGCCAAGGCCGATTGGGCAGGTAAGTGTTGGACTCCATCACATGCTGAACGACATCTATAACAAACGGATCATCGAGCTGGCCGGGAATATTCCGCGGCTCGGGCGATTGCCGGACCCCGACGCCAGTGCCACTGCCCATTCCAAGTTGTGCGGCTCGACGGTGAAGGTCGACCTCAAGATGGAGGGCGACACCGTCACCGACTTCGCCCATGACGTGAAGGCCTGCGCGCTCGGACAGGCCTCTTCATCCATCATGGCAAGTCGCGTCGTCGGCTCGACTGCGAGCGAACTCCGTGAGTTACGCGAAACCGTTCGCAAGATGCTCAAGGAGAATGGCGCGCCTCCTGAAGGCAAATGGGAAGAGATCAAATTCCTCGAGCCGGTCCGCGATTACAAGGCGCGCCACGCCTCGACGCTGTTGACCTTCGATGCCGTGGTCGATGCAATCGGCCAGATCGAGGCCAAGGCGAAGCAACCGGCCACCGCGCAGGGCTGAAGCTGGACTAGGCTCTTACTTCTGCGGCGCCGCAGGTGGCGCCACCACGCCCCCGGTGGGAACCACGGCTTCCGCCGTCTTGGTCGACTTGGCAGGCTGAGAGTCTAGCTCCTGACCGAATCTGGCCTGAGTCTTCGGTGCAAGCTCCGCGACGGCAGGCGCCGTGACGTCCACATGCGGCAGCACGTCGGCCACGAGGTCCGTCGTCACGAGATTGGTCAGCTTCAGCTCGGCTGGGTCGAGCTCGTGCAGATCTTCCCAGGGCGGCACGTTCAGCGCGAGCGACAGCAGATCACCCGCACCGCCCATATCGTGACGGCAGGCGCCGTGACGTCCACATGCGGCAGCACGTCGGCCACGAGGTCCGTCGTCACGAGATTGGTCAGCTTCAGCTCGGCTGGGTCGAGCTCGTGCAGATCTTCCCAGGGCGGCACGTTCAGCGCGAGCGACAGCAGATCACCCGCACCGCCCATATCGAAGGTGTATTTGGCCAGCCGGCCGATGTCGCGTTCCACGATCATCAGATCCTGCGCGGTGTAGCTCGCAGCCTTGGCGTCGTCGGCGCGGTCGCCCATCCAGATCTGATGGACACGAACATGAGCCGCTTCCGGCACGTAGCGCTTCTTGCCGGCCAGCAGCAGGAACACGCACATGGATTCGCAATACGCTTCCGAGGCGACCGCCGGACGGGCGCCCTGCCCGCTCTTCTGCGTGATGCCGACGGTGGTGAGAAGGCCGAGCGTGCGGAAGCGCCGGCCGAGCGTGATCGCGTCGTTGACGGAACCGCCGCTGGAGTCGAGTACGACGGTGGCGCCGCCAAGCTGGCGTCCGCGGGCAAAGTCGTCAAAATCCTTCGGAGTGTCGGCGGTGATGATGCCCACCGCGCTGACCCAGCCACGGCAATTGGGCTCGCAGGCCACCCAGCTAAATTTCATCGGCAGCTTGCGCTCTTCAAGCGAGGCGCCAGCTCTGGCCGACGAACCCGATGTCGCGACGGCGCTCGCCAAGACGACACCACAAGCGACGGTTCCCACCAGCAACCAGCCGCGAAGATTGAGCGACTTCAAAAGTTTCAAACTGGTCCCTTCCCCAAGCCCCAAGGCGATTCAGGCAAGCCCCGTTTCGACGTTCCAACGAGTGTACACATGGACGTCACAAAAATGGTATCCGGGGGAATACAGATCGTCCATAGGTACTTGCTGCACTGCTCCCAAAAAGCATGCAAAATATGGCGCCTCTACAACAGCTCGCTGTTCCCTGCACTGGAACCGCGCATCAGGGCGTACAGGATGTCGGCACGGCGCATATGAAGCACTCAGCCTGCGAGCATTGTTCCGCTCCCGTCGCCGAAGCACTGCGACTGCCGCGCAGATTTGGTCGCGCGCTGATCTGGCTTTACCGGCATTCGCTATCTCCGCTGGTCGGATACAATTGCCGCCATCTACCGACCTGCTCTGTCTATGGCGATGAGGCGATCGAACGGTTCGGACTCTGGGCCGGTGGCTGGATGACGCTCGCACGCCTATTGCGCTGCAATCCCTTTGGCACGTCGGGTATCGACAATGTGCCTCTCGCCACTCCACCGGATGCGCGTTGGTATTTGCCCTGGCGCTACGCTCGCTGGCGCGGCGTGAATCCATCTTGAGCTTGCTGCAGCGCTTTGCGCATTTCTGCCCTGAGCGGAACCGGAACTCCAGTGTCGGATTGTTGTGACGCTCCCACGGGGAGGAAACAACAATGCGCTGGAAAATCAGCCCTCATTTTCATTTCAGGCGTGGCTCACATCTTGGCCTTCATCCAAGAGATCACGATCCCAGAACCGTCGACATCCTCGCGATCATCGCGCTGCTCGTGCTGGTCCTCGGCTCCGGCTGGTATCTGTCAGCAAGCCTTGCGACACCGCCGAGCACGACGGCGTTCATCGTGCCCAGCCAGAGCGTACGTTGGTAGTTAGTGGAACCAGAAGAAACGTCCCGGCGGCGGTGGAATCGGCTCGGGCGGACGTGGTCGCTTCGGCCGCGGCGGCTTCGGCGGCGGCTCGGCGGATGATGTGGTCTCCGCCGCCGGCGCGCTCTCGCTTCCCGGCACCTTCACCGCCAGCAGCAGGTTCGACTCATGCATCCGCCAGCGATAGCCGACGCCGAAATCGATCGGCTGGGCACGGGTGAATAATTCAGCGTAGCGCTCCTGGTAACGGCCGGGGAATTCCCCGATCGGTCCGAGATAGCGGCCGAACGGGAAGAACCGCCATTGCCGCGGATTGTAACTGGCGAGCGGAATGCCGGAATCGTCCTGGATAATGGTCGCGCTGTTGGCGAGCAGCCAGTCGCGGACCACGGTGAAATTGCCGGAATGCAGGAGGTAGGAGGCGCTCTTGATCAGACTGTTGCCGGGACCGAGTGTTTCGCAGAATTTCAGGAAGCCCGCCGCACGTGCGCCAGGATTGGAAAGGTCGGTGGAAAAATAATACAGGGTGCGCGCCTCGCCGTCGCTGCCGACAAAAGTGATGCGTACGCCCCGCGTGGCGTTCGGCCCCGGATTATCGTTGCCTGTATGCACTCCGCCCTTGTCGTCGAGCGCGACCATCTCGACATTGCGGATGGTTTTGCCCGAGCGCGCCAGGAAGACGTAGAGAATCGGCAAGGTACCGTTCACCTGGTTGGCGTGCAGGTCGACCTTCATCTGCTTGGTGATGAAGAAGGAAAAGCTCAGGATCGAGCCGAGCGAGCGCTCGACATTGTAGAGCGCGGCATTGACCGCGCCGCGCGGCAGCCTGGTCAGATCGGGCACCGCACCGGCCGGCTCGAGCGCACCCAGCACGTAAGTGCTGGCCTTGGAATAGAACGCGTTGGCATAGAGGAAATCCGGGCCGCTGAAGAAGTAGAACATGGTCGGCCGGGGCGCGGAGAGATTGACGTCGGACCAGTCGCGAATCTTCGATATCTGGCGCTGCTCGAGCTGGGCGAAGGCGCCATCGAAGAATTTGGCGTGATGCTGCCAGGACGGGTCCTTGGTGAGCGGCACCAGTGGGGAGTCCGCCGATGGCTGCATCCCAGCGAGGAACCGGGCGGTGTCGTCAAAGGTGACGTCGCCCGCACATGCGGACGAGATGGCCGCAGCCAAAAGGGCAAGTGCGACGGCCGCAAGTCTCATGGTTCGAAACATGTCTATTCGCGATTGTGTGATGGGGCAGCGGCGGCCGGCCGCCTGCGGAAAACAGCATAAATCAACAGACCGGAGAGCATGACGAGCATCCCTGACAGCGACTGCACGGGTCGCTCGGTCAACAGGTAGTACATCATGGACGCGGTCACGAGCAGGAAAACGAGCGGTGTGAACGGGTATCCCCAGGCGCGATACGGTCGCGGCAGATCGGGATCGGTGATGCGCAGCTTGATCACCCCGGCAACGGTGAAGAACGAGCAGAACAGCAGCGCGAACTGGATGAAATCGAGCACCGCCTCGAAGCTGCGCGTGAACAGCAGGAGATTGGCGACGGCGAGCTGAAACAGGATGGCGTAGGCCGGCGCGCCGCTCACCGATTTCTTCGAGAACACGCGCAGCGCCGGGATGTCCTCCCCCATCGTCATCATCACGCGCGGACCGATCCACATCATCGCGCTGATCGAGGAGATCAGGCCGACGCAGATCATCGCGCCGACGATCCGCCCGCCGAGACTGCCGAAGATGCTGCTCCCGGCCACACTTGCGACGTCGAGCTGGCCGGCCAGCGCACTGATCGGCGTCGAATAGAGGAACACCGCATTGAGCGCGACATAGAGCACCAACACGATCAGCGTGCCCATGAGCAGTGCGCGCGGCAGGCTCTGCTGCGGCGTGTTCATCTCGCCGATGATGTAGGTCGCAGCGTTCCAGCCCGAGAACGAATACATCACGAAGACCAGTCCGATTGCGAAAGGCGCGCTGACGATATGGGCAAGATCGCCAGCCTGGGGGGCAAAGGAGATCGGCTGCGGCGTGCCGATGACGAATCCGGCGACGAGGAAAGCGACGATCAGTACGACCTTGAGGATGGTCGAGATCAGCTGGAAGGCCGAGGAATGTCTGACGCCGGTCAATTGCACAATCGAGACCAGCCACACCACGCCGATCGCGAGCGGGATCGGCGGCAGATCGGGCATGACGGATTTGGCGTATTCGCCGAAGGCCATCGCGGCGAGGGCCACCGGCGCCGCAAAGCCGACGGTGGCCGAGACCCAGCCCGCGAGAAAGCCGAACGCCGGATGATAGGTACGGCCGAGGAAATTGTACTCCCCGCTCGAGCGCGGAAACATCGCGCCGAGCTCGCTGTAGGAGAATACGCCACACAGCGCGACGATGCCGCCAACCGTCCACAGCGCAAGGATCGAGAAGCCCGAGGGGATGTCCTTGACCTGGAAGCCGAGACTGGTGAAGACGCCGACCCCGATCATGTCTGCGACGACGATGGCGGTCGCGACCAGAACGGAAACCCCGGAGCCACCGCCAGTCAACCGCCCGATCCAGGGCGCGGTTTCCGCATCTGATGCCGTCATCTGGGTCCTTAGCCTCAGGCGTCGCGCCTCGTGGGAGGCATCGTGCAGATTGGTCCAGTCAATTCAAGCAGGGTTAACAAGGGCTAAATGAGGCGGCCAAAATAGGTAATTAGCCACCTTGAGCGACCGCTCTTGGGCAATAAACCCGTAGTCGACCGCGGAAATCCGCGCTCTCCTCCCACAATCGCGACACGATTACGTGGTCTTTTTTGAGCGTTCCGGATGGGGAGAGTTTCTCCGGACGCTTAACGTCGCCTAAACGCCAGTCGGCTCAATTATCTCAATATTGCCGATAGACGTGACTTGATAGACGTGACTTGGGGTCATGGGTGGATGGTCGGGGCCGTTCCGAAATTGAAAGCAAACATGCGTGCTGACCGGGCCGAGACGTCCGGGGCGCGCGGCCGTGCGCTTCGGATCGCCCTGATCTCAGGCTTGGTGCCACTCTCGCTCACGCTGGTTCAATGCGGCCAGTCGCCCAATCCGACAGCGCTCGCCGCGGGCTCTCAGGCCAATGTCCAGGTCGTCGCGAAGACCAATCCCCAAGCCTCCAATCCTCAAGCCAATCGACAAGCCGCAAGCGGCGACACCTTCGAAGATCGCTTTCCTGCCCCGCAGTTCAAAGAGCGCTTCCCCTCGGCGAGCGAGAGCTTCCTGCAACGGCAGATGTCCGACTTCTCGCCCAAGCGCGCCGTGCAGCAACAACCTCAGCCGGAGCAGGCGTCCTACAAGGTCGCCTCGCTCGAGCCGCAGATCCCATACAAACGTCCGCCGCGTGAGGACCTGACGACCCTCGTCAGCATGAAGTCCTCGGCCTTCCCCTATTTCGGCAACAACCCCGCCTCCGACGCGCCCTTCCTCAACATCTCCAAGGGCGACCGCCGCGGGCATCGCAGCTTCTCGGGGCGCGTGTTCTGGCAGGACGAGACCTACAATGACAGCCGCGTGCTGGTGCACGTCCCCGAGCATTTCGATGTGCGCAAGCCTGGCGTGATCGTGGTGTTCTTCCATGGCAATGGCGCGACGCTCGAGCGCGACGTGCGGGACCGCCAGCTCGTGCCGCAGCAGATCACCGCGTCCGGCGCCAACGCCGTGCTGCTCGCCCCCCAGATGGCCGTTGACGCGGCCGATTCCAGCGCCGGAAAATTCTGGCAGCCCGGCGGCCTCAAGCGCTTCATGGAGGAATCGGCGAACCACCTCGCCCGGCTCACCGGCGATCCCAACAGCGCGCGCGCCTTCGCCAACATGCCGATCGTGATCGTCGGCTACAGCGGCGGCTTCCTGCCCACCGCCTGGAGTCTCGAGGTCGGCGGCATCAGCGATCGCGTCCGCGGCGTCGTGCTGCTCGATGCGGTCTATGGCGAGATGGACAAATTCGCGTCCTGGATCGAGAGCCACCGCTCCGGCTTCTTCGTCAGCTCCTACACTCACTACACCGCACGGCGCGACCACGAGCTGATGAGCATGCTCAGGCAAAAGGGTATCAGCGTGTCCGAGGACATGGATGGACCCTTGCGCCCCGGCAGCGTCGTTTTCGTCGAAACCGGCGATGGCATTACCCATCGCGACTACGTCAACCGCGCGTGGACGCAGTATCCGCTCAAGGATGTGCTGGTGAAGATGTCCGCAACGCCGGCGCTGGCACTGGCCCGCGTCGCCAGCACCGCTTCGTCGGCATCGAACCGATAATTTTCCGCTCTTCTTCAGCTCTTCTTCAGCTCTTGGGCAGCTTCGGAATGCTTTCGGCAAAGCCGTTGAAGCAGGCCAGACGCTCGTCCTCTTCCTTGAGGAAACGGCAGTCGGCGACACCCTTGGCCTTGGGCGCCTTGGGCTTCGGCGCCGGCGGAATGACCGCGTCGTAGCAGTTGAGACGGTCCTTGGTGCCGTCATCGATGTCGAGGCAGGCCTGGAGCCGTACGGCGATCGATTGCGGCTTGCCTTTTGGTGCCGCCGCGGCCGGCTTGGCAGCCGCCTCCTTGGTCCCAGCCTTGGTCCCCTTGGGCTTCACCTGCACCAGTGGCTTGTCCCCCACCATCGGAGGCTTGTCGGTCTGCGCCAACGCGGAGGCTGAATAGAGCACCGCGGCAACCGCCAGAATCATCCTCATCTCAGTCAACTCTCTTTGGTCCCCACGACTGGCCTTCTAGCGCTCTGATGCGCGGTTTGCCAAGCACCTTGCAGAGACGAAAACGCCTGATTCAGGCCTTGGCGGCAGCCGGCGGCCGGGGCTGGGTCACGATCACCAGGATCACCGCCAGCACGACGAAGCCGACCGCCACGAAGCCAAGCATATGCAGCTGCTCGCGGGCGAATAGCATCCCGCCAACGGCTGAGCCGACGGCCTGTCCGATATAGAGGACCGATGTATTGAGCGCGACGGTCGCCGACGCCAGCGGCGGCGCGGCCGCGACCAGTCGCACCTGCTGCATCGAATTAGTCGAGGCAAAGCCAAGCCCCCAGATCGCGACCGCGCCCGCCATCAGCACGAGCGTGCCGGCACCGAGCGCCCAGCCCGTCATCCCCGCAAGCAACAGGCAAGTGAACAGCACGGAGGTGCGGTAAGGCCCCGCGGTGTCGACGATGCGGGTCGCGATGACGAGGCCGAGAAAGCCGCAGACGCCGTAGAGCGCAAACACGAGGCCGATCGCATTGGGGCCGGCGCCGGTGAGCTTGTTGAGCAGCGGCCCCATATAGGTGAACACCACGAACTGCCCCGACATTTGCAGCATGGTGATCGCAAGCAGGAGCAGGATGATCCTGCTGCGGCCGACCTCGGCCCAGGTCTTCAGATCCACGGGGGCGCCCTTCAAGCCTCCCGGCAGCCGCATCAACAAGAACAGGCAGCTGATGCAGCCGAGCGCACCGATTTCGCCATAGGCGGCGCGCCAGCCATAATGGCTGGCGATCAAGGTGATCAGCGGGAGCCCTGCGGCGGCGGCGAGCGACCAGCCCAGGAAGATATAGGCAATCGTGCTGCCGCGCCGCTCCGCCGGCACGATCAGCGCCGCCGTGCCCGCGGCCTGCGGTGTGTACAAGGCACCGACCGCGAGCATCGCCAGGCGGATGCCGAGGAGGGTCGTGTAATCGGGCGCAAAGGCAGAGGCAAGGTTGCCGAGGGCCAGCGCGGCGAGCGTCGTGGTGAGCAGGATCCGCCGTTCAACGCGGCTGGTCAGCCACGCCGTCAGCGGAGAGCCGATGCAAAGCACGATCGCACCAAAGGTGATGAGGAGCCCGGCTGCGTGGATGCTGACATCGAGCCCGCTCGCCAATTCCGGCAGCATGCCCGCCGGCGCCAGCACCGAGCAGCCGGTGACGAGATTGCCGAGCATCAGGGCGGTGGGAGCGAAACGGCGGGTCACGCCGCAACCATAGCAGCTATTCCCATGCAATTGCATGAAATATAGTCATGCGTCGCATGATCCTGCGGATGGGGACTGGGCAACTCCGTGCGGCTGAACATAATGAGAGCGGTTGGGAAACGGGGGCTCTCATGATCATCTGGGGTACGTACGTTACACGAAAAATCGTGCAGACGGGGCAGTTCTATTGCCCCGGCTGCGCGCAACACCGCAGCTACAACCTGCGTAGGCCCAAGAAATGGGGACATCTCTACTGGATTCCAATCATTCCGATGGAAGAGCTCGATCGCTACGTCGAATGCAACGCCTGCAGCAAGGCCTGGAATGAATCCGTCTTGCAACATGATCCGATCAAGGAGCAACAGGAGCGGGATTTGAAGTTGGCGGCCATGATTGCCCGCTTGATGACGCTCATGTCCGGAGAGCGGGACGTGAGTTCCGAGCTTGCCAATCGGATCGTCGAGGCGAGCAAGGCGCCGCTCGGCGTTTCGACTACGCCAGCGGAAGCCTTCTGCGCCGTCACCGCGATGGAGGATCCGAACGAGATCTTGGCCGATGCCGCGAAGCAGGCAGCCTATCTGACCGATCGTGGCAAGGAAGCCGTCTTGCGAGCCGTGATATCCGTCGCACCGAACCAATCGATGAGAGAGCGCGAATTCGCGCTTGCGGATACGATCGGCCGTCAATTCGGGATGACGCCGGCCCATGTGAAGGGCGTGGTGGACGATATGACGATCGATTAACGGGCGCAGCCGCTTGGCTCGAATGTGGCGGGAAGCGGCCGTAAATGCGGATTTTGCCTGCTCGCCCCGATTGCGCTGCCCGATTCGCCTGCTATACCGGCCCCTTCCCCGCTTACCTGCGCTCGTTCGCAGGAGTGAGCTTCAGGAGAAAAGCAATGTCCGACCAGCCCAAATCCGAATCCGGCTTCCAATATTCCCTCAGCAATCTTAAGCCCGTGACACCCGCCGCCAAGGTCACCCTCACCTTCCCCGACGGCGCCCAGCGCCAATACGACAAGAGCATCACCGGCCTCGACATCGCCAAGGGCATCTCGCCGTCGCTGGCCAAGCGCACGGTGGCGATGGCGCTCGACGGTGTGCTCGCCGATCTCAACGACCCCATCGAAGCCGATGCGAAGATCGAGCTGGTGGGCCGCGACGATCCGCGCGCACTGGAATTGATCCGTCACGACTGCGCGCACGTGCTCGCCGAAGCCGTGCAATCGCTGTGGCCGGGCACGCAGGTAACCATCGGCCCGGTGATCGAAAACGGCTTCTATTACGACTTCTTCCGCAACGAGCCGTTCACGCCGGAAGATTTCGCCGCGATCGAAAAGAAAATGCGCGAGATCATCGCGCGCGACAAACCCTTCACCAAGGAAGTCTGGGACCGCGAAAAGACCAAGCAGGTGTTTCGCGACAAGGGCGAGGCCTTCAAGGTCGAGCTGGTCGACGCCATTCCCGGCAACGAGCCGATCAAGATTTACTACCAGGGCGACTGGTTCGATCTGTGCCGCGGCCCGCACATGACCTCGACCGGCAAGGTCGGCAATGCCTTCAAATTGATGAAGGTGGCCGGCGCCTATTGGCGCGGTGATTCCAACAACCCGATGCTGACCCGCATCTACGGCACGGCCTTCGCCAAGCAGGAGGACCTCGACGCTTACCTCAAGCAGATCGAGGAAGCCGAGAAGCGCGATCATCGAAAGCTCGGACGCGAGCTCGACCTCTTCCACTTCCAGGAGGAAGGTCCGGGCGTGGTGTTCTGGCATCCGAAGGGCTGGACCATCTTCCAGCAGTTGATCGCCTATATGCGCCGCCGCCTCACCGGCCATTACAGCGAGGTCAACGCGCCGCAGATCCTCGACAAGGTGCTGTGGGAGACTTCGGGCCACTGGGGCTGGTACCGCGAGAACATGTTCGCGGCCCAGTCCGCCGGCGACGAGGCCGAGGACAAGCGCTGGTTTGCGCTCAAGCCGATGAACTGCCCGGGTCACGTCCAGATCTTCAAGCACGGCCTGAAGAGCTACCGCGACCTGCCGCTGCGGCTCGCCGAGTTCGGCGTGGTGCATCGCTACGAGCCGTCGGGCGCCATGCACGGCCTGATGCGCGTACGCGGCTTCACCCAGGACGACGCGCATATCTTCTGCACCGAGGACCAGCTCGCCGAGGAATGCCTGAAGATCAACGATTTGATCCTGTCGACCTATGCCGACTTCGGCTTCACCGGCGATCTCACCGTGAAGCTGTCGACGCGGCCGGAGAAACGCGTCGGCACCGATGCGATGTGGGATCACGCCGAGCGGGTGATGGCGACGGTGCTGCGCGAGATCCAGGCGCAGAACAATCACATCAAGACCGAGATCAGCCCGGGCGAAGGCGCGTTTTACGGGCCGAAGTTCGAATATGTGCTGCGCGACGCCATCGGCCGCGACTGGCAGTGCGGCACCACGCAGGTCGACTTCAACCTGCCGGAGCGGTTCGGCGCCTTCTACATCGACCATGACGGCGGCAAGAAACCGCCCGTGATGGTGCACCGGGCGATCTGCGGCTCGATGGAACGCTTCATCGGCATCCTGATCGAGCACTATGCCGGCAACTTCCCGCTCTGGCTCTCCCCGGTGCAGGCGGTGGTCACGACCATCACTTCCGAAGGCGACGAATACGCCAAGGTGGCGCTGGAGCAGGCGCGGCGCGCGGGCCTTCGGGTCGAGATCGACCTGCGCAACGAGAAGATCAACTACAAGGTCCGCGAGCATTCGCTGGCCAAGATTCCGGCGCTGCTCGTGGTCGGCAAGAAAGAGGCCGAGACTCATTCGGTCTCCGTCCGGCGGCTCGGCAGCGACGGCCAGAAGGTGATGACGACCGCGGAGGCCATCGCAGCGCTGGTCGACGAGGCGACCCCGCCTGACGTCCGGCGGGCGCGTGGCGCAGTCTGATCCCTGAAATCGATCTAAACTCGCTTTCGGTTGCGGGCGTGCATGCCTATCTGGGCATGGCACGCCCGACGACCAGCCGAAGAGACCATCACAATGCTTGACGCCATCGAACTCCTGAAGACCCGCCGCTCGGTCAAGCCGCGCGAGATGACCGGCCCCGGCCCCTCGCCGGCCGAGCTCGAAACCATTCTCACCATCGGCGCGCGCGTGCCTGATCACGGCAAGCTCGCGCCCTGGCGCTTCATCGTTTTCGAGGGCGAGGCACGCCAGCGCGCCGGCGAGGTGATTGCCAAGGTCTTTGCCCGCAAGAATCCAGGTGCGCCCGCCGCCGATATCGAGATCGAGCGCAAGCGCCTCACCGATGCGCCGCTGGTGATCGGCATCGTCAGCTTCACCAAGCCGCATCCGAGGGTGCCGGCCTGGGAGCAGGAATTGTCGGCAGGCGCCAGCGCCATGAACATCGTCACGGCGGCGACGGCTCTCGGTTACGGCGCGGCCTGGCTGACAGGCTGGTTCGCCTTCGACCGCGACGTGCTTGATGGCCTGGGCCTCAAGGCGGACGAGAAACTCGCCGGCCTCATCCACATCGGCAAGCCGACCAGGCCGAGCGAGGATCGTCCGCGCCCGGTCCTGTCTGACATCGTGACGCGTTTTTAATCGAAGACTTGTTGACGCTCCTGACGTCTTGCGGCTTTGTTCCCGACGAGGGAGGAAGCCCTGATGAAGCGTCGTGAATTTCTGGTCGGGGCCACGATGCTGGCCGGCACGATGGCGCGGAGCCGCGCCGGCGACATCCCCGCCCCCTCCGCAGACGGGATGCGGCGCATCACCTCGTTCTTCGAGAACGAGGTCACCACCGGCCGATTGCCGGGGGCGATCGTACTGGTCCAGCAGCACGGCAAGCCTGTCTATTTCAAGATGTTCGGCGTGCGCGACGTGAGGACGCGGCTGTCGATGACGCCGGACACGATCTTCGCGATCCATTCCATGACCAAGCCGATCACCAGCCTCGCTGCGATGATGCTGATCGACGAGGGCAAGCTCGCGCTCACCGATCCCGTGTCGAAATACGTCCCGCTCTTCGCCGGCACCAAGGTGGGTCTCGAGGTCACCAAGCCCGACGGTTCGCTGTCGCTCGATCTGGTGCCTCCGATTCGTCCCGTGACGATCAGGGATCTGATGCGGCACACCTCCGGCATCAGCTACGACTATATCGGCGGCAAATGGGTCGAGCTCGCCTACAAGGAGGCCGACATCTTCGCCGGCCAGTTCGACAACAGGGAATTTGCCGATCGCATCGCCAAGCTGCCGCTGGCGCGGCAGCCGGGCACGTTGTGGCGTTACGGTCATTCCACCGATGTGCTCGGCAGCGTCATCGAGATCATCACCGGGCAGAATTTGTACGACGCCTTGAAGCAACGCATTCTCGATCCGCTCGGCATGACCAACACGAAATTCGTGCTGTCGACACCGGACGAGATCGAGCGCATGGCGCGGCCGCTGCCGAGCGACCAGATCCTGCTCGATGCCGAGCGCGAACGGCTTGCTCATCGAGAATGGCAATCCGGCGGCGGCGGCCTGCTCTCGACCATCACCGACTATCAGCGCTTTTCGCAGATGCTGCTCAACGGCGGCGAGTTCGACGGCAAGCGCTATCTCAGCCCGGCCGCCTTCAAGGACATGACGACCGATCAGATCGGACCGGGCTCCGGCGTCGGGCGCGACTATTTCTATTTCCCGGGCGACGGCTTTGGCTATGGCTATGGTCTCGCGGTACGCACCGATCCCGGCGACGCGAAACCGCCGCCGCCGGGCTCGCTCGGCGAGTTGAAATGGGACAGTGGCAGCGGCACCTATTTCGGCGTCGATCCCAAGCTCGATATGGTCTACCTCCTGATGCAGCAGACCCAGAACGAGCGTGGCCGCATCACCCCGGCGTTCAAGGCGCTGGTCTACGATTGCTATCCCGAGGCGCTACGCCGCCCGTGAAGCGCGCTGGCCGAAATCGGCCAGCAACTTTGCGATCTCCGCCGCCGGCCGCGCAGCGCTGAACAGGAAGCCCTGCACCTCGTTGCAGCCTTCGGCGCGGAGCCAGTCGAGCTGGTCCTCGGTTTCGACGCCTTCCGCGGTCGTCGTGATGTTGAGGCTGCGACCGAGCCCGGAGATCGCGCGCACGATCGCTCCGCAATCGGGCCGCTGCGCCAGATCCTTGACGAAGGAGCGGTCGATCTTGATCTTGTCGAACGGGAAGCTGCGCAGATAGCTCAGGCTGGAAGAGCCGGTGCCGAAATCGTCCATGGAGATGCCGACGCCGAGCTCGCGGAGCTGATGCAGAATCGCGAGGTTGGCATCGGTCTCGGCGAGGAAGATCGACTCGGTGATCTCGAGCTCGAGCCGCCTCGGCGACAGGCCGGATTGCCCCAGCGCCGAGATCACGACCTGAACCAGATTGCGGCTGCGGAACTGCGCGGGCGACAGATTGACCGCAACCTTGACGTCAGCGGGCCAGTTCACCGCTTCCGCGCAGGCCTCGCGCAGCACCCACTCGCCGAGCTGCGTGATCAGGCCGATGTCCTCGGCTACCGGAATGAACTCGGCCGGCGAGATCATGCCCTTGTCGGGATGACGCCAGCGCAACAGCGACTCGAAGCCGGAGATACGGTCGGAGGCGATCGACACCAGCGGCTGGTAGTGCAGCTCGAACTCGCCATTGGCAAAGGCGCGGCGCAGATCGAGCTCCATGTCGCGGCGCTTCTGCGCCTGGAGATCCATCTCGCGCTCGAAGAAATGGTGCACGCCACCGCCGTCGGATTTCGCCCGGTACAACGCCATGTCGGCGTTGCGCATCAATTCCTCCGATGTCACGCCGTCGCCCGGGGACAGCGCGATGCCGATGCTGGCGCCGATCACCATCTCCTGACCGTCGATGTCGTAGGGCGACTTCAGCATGTCGATCAGCAAGGTCGCGCAGGCGCTCGCCTCGTTCGGCGAGACGTCGGCCGCCAGAATCACTGCGAATTCGTCGCCGCCGAGCCTCGCCGCGAGATTGGCGCCGCGAACCGCGGTGGTCAGGCGTTCGGCGACCTGCTTGAGCAGGCGGTCGCCTGCGGGATGCCCGAAGGAATCGTTGATGTTCTTGAACAGGTCGAGATCGATATAGAGCACGCCGACGCGCTTGCCGCCGGCCTGGTCGAGCGCCTGCTTCAAGCGCTCCCGGAAATATTCCCGGTTCGGCAGATCGGTAAGTCCGTCATGATGGGCCATGTGGGCAATCCGCGCCTCGGCCCTGCGGCGCTCGGTGATGTCGACCACCGCGACCAGATAGCCGTCGCGATCGCCGAAGACGACGCGACGGCCGAACGTCAGCACCTCGATCTCGCTGCCGTCGGCCCGCAGGTGCCGCCAGTTGCGCGAGGAATGATAGGCATCGCCGATGCGTTCGAGCGCCTCGGCGTGACTGTCGCACTCGTCCTCCGGCCAGATCTCGTGCAGCTTCACGCGGAGAAACGCCGCGCGGCTGTAGCCGTAATGCTGGACTGCCGCATCGTTGACGCCAAGGAACTGCTTGGTTTCGGCGTCGAACACCCACATCGGCATCGGATTGTTGTCGAACAGCAGGCGAAACGAGGCGTCGCGCCGCTTCAGGGCCGTGACGTCGGAGATCGTCAGCGAGACCACGTCGGCGAACGCGGTGGCGCTGAGCCGGAGGTAGCGGCCGTCGTGCTCGATCTCGAGCTGCTCGCCGCGACCGCCGGAGACGGCCTTGAGCAGGAATTCCATGATCTCGGGCGCGGCCAGCAGCGTGTTGCCCTCGCCGATCCGCCGCCACAACAAGCCGGCGCTTTCGACCTTCAACAGCAGCCCCGCGCTCTTGTTGTGATGCACGATCTGCAGATCGAAGGGCCTGCCACCAGCGTCACGTAGCGTCGCCAGCGAGACCACCGCATCGTCGGTCGCGGCGAAGATCGCGTCCAGCAGATTGTACTGCGCGCCGCGCTCGTTGACGTAGACCCCCACGAGCTTGGCGCCCCAACGCGAGGCCGTCGGCATTGCCAGCAGATCGTAGGTCCGGACCATGCCGTCGCGCACGCAGTGTGCGCTGGCCTGGTGCGGCTGTCCGCTGCGGAGCGCGTTTGCCACGGCTTCCGACAGCGCGGTGGCGCAATCCGGCGACAGCTCCGCGACCGGAATGTCCCAACGTTCCTCGCCGAGCCATTTCTGCACATAACGTCCGCTGCGCGACAGCTCGAGCGTACCCTCGCCTCTGAGCAGCGCGATATGATCGGCCAGCCGTCCGAGGCTACCGAGCATCACGTCCTCATATCGCGGCAGCCGGTCACCCGGCTTCAACGCCGCGCGCCATTTGCGCTGAAGCACCGGGATGTCGTCAAACATTTCGGTGGCCGGTTTGCCCGGCATCTTCTTCGCGGCACTCATTGCAGTCCCCAACGCACTATCGCGCCGCATCCAAGGCAACCACACTTAATGCCTTGTAAAGAGCGCCCCGCCGCGGGTTCCATTCGGCTGATATGACAGTTTTAAGTCGAGCGATGGTTAGCGTGTTTTAGAGACTATGACAGTTGTGCAAAGGCGATGCCTTGGATCTGCACACAGGTGCAGCCACAACGTCATGCGAGCGCAGCGAAGCAATCCAGAATTCCGCTGTGGAAAGACCCCGGATTGCTTCGCTGCGCTCGCAATGACGGAGGGTGGGCGACACTGTCGCTCTGCAAATTGCATCTTCATCGCAAACACAGCTTCGCATTCTCGCGGCTCATCTCGCCCGAGCTTTGCTTGGTCGCCTTGCCCGCTCATGAAAGAGGGCGCAGGGAAGACCGGGTGCCCGACTGGCACCCGCGGTCCACTGTGCGATCGGTTGCGCTACAAGAGGCTGCACAGCGGCATACAGGTGAAGCCGAAACGTCCGGCCTTCCCTGCGCAGTGGTTTGACGGCTTATATCGTGATCTCCCCGGGGAGCGGTGCACTATTGCCCCCGTCGCCTTGCAGATGGCTGATGTGTGCATCCGGTTGGACATCGCACACCACCACAAGACTTAGCGCACAGACCCCGGGCGCCAGGACCACACGATTTTGCCGTACGCAGGAATCACACCGGTCGTATGCGCGATGGTCCCGCTCACGGTTGCCCGCCCTGCAAAACCTGATCGCGCCGACGTGACCCACGCCCACCGCCGTCCGGCCCGCGTCGTGACGATCGCGATACGCCCCTCTTCCTCGGGCCGGGTTGCGCGATACATACGCCATTTCCGAATTTCGGTAAAGTGAAATATTTGCGACCGCGCGGATTGACCCACGGCTCGCGTGTTTTGCCGTCGGGCAACGCAAGCTTCGTGGCCCGAATGGAACTACGACACCTTTCCCGCCAGCCGCTCGACAACCAGGTCAAGCAGCGCCCGCAGACGCGCTAGCCGCTTGAGATCGCGGTGATAGCCAACAAAAGTGTCGCGGCCAGGCGGCGTCACGCCGATGTCGAGCGCGACCAGACGGCGATCGCGATCACCCACCGGGCGCGGCAGCACAGCAAGACCGCCACCGCTGGCGCAGAGCTCCGCCTGCACCTGTCTGTTGTTGCTGCGCAAGGCGATGTCGGCCTGCGGCAGCGTGCGCTTCAGCCAGATAGCATCGGGCATATCGGCGAATTCCGCGTTCATGGTGACGAGCCGGACGCCGCTGCCGTCGCCGGCCCGCGGTGGCTTGCTGCCCTTCTTGCCGTAGAGCGCATAGGGAATGTGCAGCAGCTTCCTGGAAATGACCTCGGGCTCGCTGAACGGCTTGATGCGAAAGACAAGGTCAGCCTCGCGCCGCGGCAGGCTGTAGAGTCGCGCATCGGTCAGGAGCTCGACGGTCACCTTGGGATGGCGTTTGCCAAAAGTCGCGATGACAGGCGACAGCATCAGCGTGCCGAACCAGTCCGACGAGGATAAACGCAATGTGCCGTCGAGCTGCGTCTCCGTCCCCGTCGTCTGGCGCTGAAGCGCAATCGCCTCCTCCTCGATCCGCTCGGCATGCGCGAGCACTGCCGTGCCTTCGTCGGTGAGCACAAAGCCGTCGGCCGTACGCTGGAATAGCGTCTGCCCGAGCGCCTGTTCTAGCGCGCGCAACCGCCGCCCCATCGTCGGCTGCGTTTGCCCGATTTTTCGCGCGGCCGCGCCGAGCGTGCCTTCGCGCGCGATCGCCAGGAAGATGCGCAGATCGCTCCATTCCATCGTCGTCCCCGCCCATTCAAAAATGCATGATCACCGTACATCCTTGTTCCTTTCCATGCAAAAAGTCATGGGCATATTGGAGGCCGACAACGGAGCAAGACGATCATGACCAAGCCATCGACAATGCGCGCGGGCGTTCTGGAGACCCACAACGGGCCCCTGCGCGTCTCCACCGTCTCCCTGCCCAGGATCGGTCCGCGCGAGGTGCGGGTGCGGGTGCGCGCAAGCGGGGTCAATCCGCTCGACACCAAGATCCATGCCGGTGCAGCCGCGCATGCACGCCATCCGCTGCCCGCAATTCCCGGGATCGATCTCGCCGGCGTAGTCGAGCAGACCGGGCGCGAGGTCTCGCGATTCAAAGCTGGCGACGAGGTCTATGGCATGACCGGCGGCGTCGGTGGCGTGCAGGGATCGCTCGCCGAATTCGCCGCTGTCGATGCTGACCTGCTGGCGCTGAAGCCGGCAAATCTCAGCATGCGCGAGGCCGCCGCCCTGCCCCTCATCTTCATCACGGCGTGGGAAGGCCTGATCGACCGTGCTGTCTTGAAGGCCGGGCAGAAAGTATTGATCCATGGCGGCGCGGGCGGCGTCGGCCATGTCGCGGTCCAGATCGCACGCGCATTTGGCGCGGAAGTGTTTGCGACTGGCTCGGCCTCGCAGCGTACGACCATCGAAGGTTTTGGTGCTGTATTCATCGATCGAGACGCTTCGGTCGAGGCCTATGTCTCCGCGCACACCTCGGGCCGCGGCTTCGACATCGTCTACGACACTGTCGGCGGTAAGGTGCTCGATGCCTCCTTTACGGCGGTGCGCCGCTTCGGCCATGTCGTCAGCGCGCTCGGCTGGGGCACGCATGCACTGGCGCCGCTGTCGTTCCGCGCCGCCTCCTATTCAGGCGTGTTCACGCTGCTGCCGCTGCTGTCAGGCGAAGGCCGGACGCATCACGGAGAGATCATGGCGGAAGCCACGCGCCTCGCCGAGGCCGGCAAACTGGTGCCGTTGCTCCATCCCAGGCGCTTTACGATGGAGAGCGTTGGCGAGGCCTATGCGTTGATCCGGGAGCACACCGCCAAGGGCAAATTGGTGGTCGATATCTAACGGCACAGAACTGCCGCTAATCCTCGCTCGACGCCGCGGAGCGGTTGCGCAAATAAGCCTGCGACAGCAGGAAGAACAGCGCGCGCTCGCCATGGTATTTGGCCGACGGCCGCGTGCGTTCGAAGCCATCGGCAAAAATCTTGCCGGACTGGTCGCAGACCTGCCACCGCCAACCGAACCGCTTGCGCCTGGTGAGGATCACTTCGAACATGCCGACGCGCTTGGTCCCCTTGCTCCTTGCCGGTCACGCGAGCCTACCGAAGGCTGGCGCCGGCTTCCCCCATTGGACGGACGCCCGACATATAACGTGGCAGGACGGAAAGCGAATGAAATTGATTATCGGAAATATGTATCTTGCACGGTTTATTGCGAAGTCGCGACGCCCGGAATAAGCCGACGCCGCCGGTGTTTTGCCGATCTTGCAGCGCAGTTCGACGGCGCGGACCGGTCGCGCTTCCCGTGCATTCAAACCAGAACACAGAATGTCTGATGCGGTGAGCGCCTGCTCACCTCACGCACGGCGATAGAGGTAATCGGAGGTGGCGTCTTCGTGCGCTGAACGAGAGTTGAGACGAATCCCGGTGAGGACGGAGTCGGGCTGCGCTGGCGACCCAAACAGCGCTAGTGCGCGACGACTTCGACTTCGCCGTCGACGCCGTTCACGACGTTGAAGCCCCGCTCGTAGACCTTGCCCTCATTCTTGGCGATGGCGCGGTATTCGCCTTCGGAGAGCACGACGCGCGGGAAGGCGCCGATCGATTCCTTGATGACGTCGCCGCCCGGCGTCAGCACCGACCAGGCGGTGTTGGCGAGCGCCTCGCCGCCCTTGTCGCTGACGAGCTTGAGCGTGATGACGGCGGCGCGGTGGGTGATGGTGACGTCGGTGAGCTTGCCTGCCTGGACGCGGATGTCCGAGCGCACCACCGAATTGGCGTCCCCGTAATTGGAGATGATGTAGTAGGTGCCCTCCGGGATCAGCACGACGTCGCCGGCGGCGACGTTCGGCACCAGCGCGGCACGCTCGCCGGATTCGAACTGGCTGCCCTTGTAGATCGCGAACGAGATTTGGTTCTGCGGGATGCGGCTGGTGCCGACGCGCCCCTCGATGCGCAGCCCCCCGGCCGGGAGCACGAAGGATTCGCGGTCGGTCTCGGCCTTCAGGCTGACGGTGCGCACCGCGCTGACGAGGCCGAAGGCGACGTGCACGACGTAATTGCCAGGCGGCAGCACGATGTTGGGCGTGGCGTTGCGATCCTCGCGGATCAGCTTGAAGGTGCCATTCTCGTCGGGACGGTCGGCAAATACCCGCCAGACGAGGCCACTGGTGATTGCAGGCGTGTCCTTGCCGTATTTGGCCGACAGCGACAGCACGGCCTGCCCAGGCGCGGCCGCATTGAGGGGGGCTGCCGGCGGCACGGTCGTCACCGCGGGCGGCGGCATGCTGGGCGTATTCGGCTGGGTCAGGGTCGGCGGCAGGCTGGGCGGACCAGCGCCCAGACCTGAGGGCGGCGCGAGGCTGACTGCGCCGCCTGGATCGGGCACCGAAGCCGGCGGCACCGGCGGCGGGCGATCCGAGAAAAGCTGCGCCTGAGCGGCATTTTGGCCCAGGACGAGGAGGCACATGGCCAAGACAAGCGCCGGCAGCAGCCTGCCGCCGCGCCGCCATCCGATGATGCCGTCACCCCCTGGAGTCATGCCCCCTGCTTTTCACCGAAAACGCGGCAAATTCAAGCCTCTGAAACCCAGGGAAATACGGCTTGGCGACCGATCTTTGGAACCCGGTTGACGCCTGCGTGATTACACCAGAGGCACCCGGCCCTCGCCACATTCCTGCCCCCTGCGTCTCGAACGCTTGTAAACCAAGCTTTGCCGTCGTTCTGGCGAAGCGGGAGCGCGGTGCCTACTCTGGAACGAGGGCTGGCCCGGAGTAGGAGAGTTTCGGTGCTGGATATCTTGAAAGGTCGGGGCGTGAACGGTGCGAATGGCGAGAAGGTCGGCCTTGGCAGCATCCGCCGGCCCGTCCTCGGCCTCGCGCTGGGCGGCGGCGCGGCACGTGGTTTCGCCCATATCGGCATCATGAGAACGCTGCTGGCCAACGGCATCGTGCCCGATGTCGTGGTCGGCACCTCGATCGGGGCGGCGGTCGGCGGCGCCTACGCGGCCGATCGGCTCGACGCGCTGGAAGACTGGGCGCGCAGCCTGCAAGGCGTACGCAACATTCTCGGCTATCTCGACATCCGCCTCAACGGTTCGGGCCTGATCGGCGGCGAGAAGCTCGCAAGCCGGCTGGAAGAATCGATCGGCCACACCCTGATCGAGGACCTCCCGATGAAATACGCCTCGGTCGCGACCGAGGTCCGCACCGGCCACGAGATCTGGTTGACGCGCGGCCGGCTGGTGGAGGCGATGCGCGCCTCCTATGCCCTGCCCGGCATCTTCTCCCCGGTGATGATCGGCGACCGCTGGCTGGTCGACGGCGCGCTGGTGAACCCGGTGCCGGTCTCGGCGGCACGAGCCCTCGGCGCCGAGATCGTGATCGCCGTCAACCTCTCAACCGACGTCTTCACCCATTCGACGACGATCCATTCGCACGGCGCGATGCCCGCGACTGACGTGCCCGTCACCGAGCCACCGGCCAAGCGGCGGTTTCCGCGCATCTTCTCGCCGGAGAAAACCGTCAAGCGCGAGTTCTTCGGCAGCGCCGGACGTCCAGGCATTTCGTCGGTGATGGTGGATGCCTTCAATATCATGCAGGACCGCATCACCCGCGCACGGCTCGCCGGCGATCCGCCCGACCTGCTGATCACGCCCCGGGTCGGTCAGTTCGGCTGGTTCGATTTCCACCGCGCCGAAGACCTGATCGCCCACGGCGCGCGTGCCGCCGAACGCGCGCTGGAACAGATCCAGGAAACGATCGAGGTGCTGGCGCCGGCGCCTGAAGACGCCGCGCCAAAGGCGGCGGAGTAAGTCTGATCAGGCCGTCTTGATGTAGTCGCGCAGGGCTTCCTGCTCGGACTCGTATTCCTGGACGCGGCGCTTGACGATGTCGCCGATCGAGATCAGGCCGACCACCTTGTTGTTCTCGAGCACCGGCAGGTGACGGAACTTGCCTGTTGTCATCATCTCCATGAGCTCGGCGACCGTATCGGTCTCCTTGCAGGTGACAACCTTGCGGGTCATGACCTGGCTCACCGGCTCTTCCAGCACGCCGGCACCGCGCTCGCCGAGCACGCGAACGATGTCGCGCTCCGACAGGATGCCCTCGAGCCGGCTCTGGCTCATCACCAGCACCGCACCGATCTTCTTCTCGCCAAGCAGCTTGACCGCGGCAGCCAGCTTCGCGTCGGGCTCGACGCTCATGATCTGGTGGCCCTTGGTATTAAGAATGGATCGTACCGTCATTGCCGCCTCCCTGAATCCGATCCGACCGCTTTGCGCGGGCCGGACTTGTTCGCGAGTCTTCAACTAACAGTTTTGGCGCCGGTTTCACGCTCGTGCGCTTTGCGAAGCATCGCTGCTAGCAGCTTGTCGCTTCGGAACATTCTTCTCGGGAATGATGGATGAATTCGGGCTGCGCTGCAAGCGCCGCTTCAAATACCGCTTGAAATGTCCTGTGATGACGCATCCGCAGCATCACCGTTTCGCACGCGCGGCACGGGATCGAACAGCGCGAACAGCAACAGCCCTGCGAAGAAGCCGCCGATATGCGCCTGCCAGGCAACGCCCGCGCTATCGCCGTCGACGCCGATTCCGCCGGCACCGAAGATGAAGTTGAGGACGAACCACACGCCCAGGAAGCCGACGATCCGCCGGTCTCGCAGGGCATGCAACAGCGGCTGCGCCGGAACCTTCGCGGCGGTATCGGCATCCGAACGGCTGAACGACAGGAAGCTGCCCCGCACGAAGGCGAACCGGATGGCCGCAGCCATCGCGCCCGACACCGAGGCGGAGGCGCCGATCATCGGCACCACCGCGTGCTCGTGCGTGACGAGGTGGGCAAGCGCGCCCGCCACCGCCGTCACCGCCAGGAACAGGAAGAAACGCAAGCCGCCAAATCGCCGCGCCAGCGCGCTGCCGAACGGCAGCAGCCACAGCACGTTGAAGCCGAGATGGGTGAGGTTGGCATGCAGCAGTGAATAGGTGACGAAGGTCCAGACTTTGGCACCGGCACCGCCCGCGAATTGCAGATTGACCAGCGAGGAATCGTAACGCTTCGGGATGAAACCGAAGGCATCGATGGTCCAGTTGTCCAGCTCCGGCGGCAGCAGCACCCGCAGATGGATCAGCGCAAGGAGGACGACATAAGCCGTCAGTGGCCACGGCAGCGTCAGGATCGGCTCGCGGGGCGCCTCTTCGACGACGACCGGCTGATCCGATGGGGGTTGCGGCGGGGAGTCCAAGGCGGTTTCGCTTTCAGGCGATCGAAACAACAAGCCTGCAGATAGTCGCCTTTGCCGCCCTTGCGCAAGTGCACAAAAGGAAAAGGCGGAGCCCTGGGAAAGCCCCGCCTGTCCGTGTCGATCTTCCTGACACTGCGGAGGAACAGGAGTATCCCCACCCCTCCCCGCGGCCAGTGACCAAACTGTTTGACGCCCGTGTACAGGCCTCGCCGAGAACCTGGATGAAAGCGGCGGGGCTTGCGACCGCGATCACCATAACAAGGCCGACGCGGAGCGAAAGCGCATAGTTAATTTAACGTTAACGCAGCAAAGGCGGCGCCCGAGGTGCCGAAAACGCCCCTGCGGCATGGACGCTGCAATTCCTCTCCTGCACAACATCAAGGAGATCTCGGGTGCGCTGAAGCGGGACAGGTTTGTCCCATGAGGTTGCGCCGAGGGGTGAGCGTCAATCATGAAACATCCATCGAGCCGCGCGTTCTTCGCGTATTGGGACAAGAAGCGCGGCAGCGCACGGGCTCCTGATCGGGCCGACATCGACCCGGCCGCCGTGCGCGAGCTGCTGGGCGACATCTTCGTGCTGTCCTGCGAGCCGAAGACAGGCTTTCCGTTCCGCGTCGCCGGCACCCGCGTCTGCGCCCTCGCCGGCTGCGATCTCAAGGACCAGGGCTTTGCCGCATTGTTCACCGATGCGAGCCGCAGCGAGATCGAGGAAATCGCAACCGTCGTCGCCGACGAGACGTTAGGTGCCATCGCCGGCGTCACGGCGTTGCGCGAGGACGGCAGCAAGGCTCATCTCGAGCTGCTGCTGCTGCCCTTCAACGCGCGCCCGCACACGCCGGTGAGCTTGACCGGCGTGCTCGCGCCGTTCGACGACGAATGCGGCGCGCTTTCAGCCTTCACCGTCACCTCCTGGCGCTATCTGCACCAGCCGGAGAAATTGCTGCCGCGCGCGATCCGCAAGCTGCAGATCGCACGCGGGCTGATGGTCTATGAGGGGCTGCGGTAGGCGGCCTCGCCCATCGCGCTCACGGCATCGCCAGATGCCAGGCGCCGTTCAAAAAGCCGTCGCCGGTGATGTCGCCGGGCTTGGTGTCCTTGGCAAACGTATAGAGCGGCTTGCCCTTGTGGGCCCATTGCTTGGAGCCGTCGTCGCGGGTGATGATCGTGTAGCCGTCGCCGGGCGTGTCGCTGGCCTCCGCCTTCAGCGCCGGCCAATTTGTCGCACACGGACCGTTGCAGGCCGACTTGCCGTCCATGTCCTTGTCGAAGGTGTAGAGCGACATGCCCTTGGCGTCGGTGAGCACGCTGCCCTTGTCGGTCTTGCCGGTCTTGGTTGGCGGCGCCGCAAACGCAGCACTGGTGAGAGCGAGTGACGTGAGCAGCGTCAGCGCGAGGCGGATCGAGGATGTCGTCATGATGTCTCCTGTCAGGCAATGGGCTTGCAAAATTGACTTGCATGGGTAGGACGCCGCACCGCGCGCACTATTCCTCGAAAGCTCGCAAAGATATTTTTGTCTGTGCGCGTCAACGCGATGGAATAAATTGCGTCCGATGTACGAAGCAGCCGACATGAGCAAGCCGCACTGGCGCCACGCGCACGCTGGAGACCTCGAAGCGATCTGCACGATCGCGGCACGGATTCATCCCGATCTCGCCGAGCGCCCCGAAATATTCGCCGAGAAGATGCGGCTCTATCCGCGCGGTTGCCGTGTGCTGGCCACAGGCGGCGAGATCGCAGGCTACGCTCTCGCGCATCCCTGGATGCGGCATCAGGTCCCGCCGCTCGACTATTTTCTCGGCCGATTGCCCGACGGCGCGGACTGCCTCTACATCCACGACGTCGCCGTGCTGCCCGACCACCGCGGCGGCGCTGCGCGCGCTTATGTCACGGAGATCGGGGAGCTCGCTCGATCATCAGGCATCGCGACGCTGGCGCTGGTCTCGGTCTACGGCACGCGCGTGCTGTGGGAGCGTCTTGGCTTCCACGCCGTCGCACCGGACGCGGCTCTGCGCGACAAACTGTCGTCCTATGGCGCGAGCGCGACCTACATGCTGCGCGAGCTCGGCAAATAACGGTCTTCCCTGCCCCCGCCTCACGCGGGCGTGAAGCCAGGCCTCGAACCGGTTTCGACCGGCTCCCGTCGAAGACCTGTGCGAGCCATTCCGGTCTCGCCAAATTGAGGCTGGAGAATTGCCATGAAACTCACATTGCCTGGCGTTGCTTTGCTTGCATTCGCTGTGACGAGCGCGTTCACCGCAACCAGTGCCAATGCGGTGCAGTTCCGCACCTATGGTTGCGATGCCGGCTTGTTCGAAAGCTGCGGCATCATCAACCTGCAAGAACCGGGACCTGGACGGCGCCCCGTCGTTCGCGTCAGCCGTGACACATCCCCGACCTACATGAAGCAGTCGGACCCTCGCTACAGCTCCGCGATGCGTGATGCCGGCGGCGGCGGTGGTGGCGGCGGAGGCGGTGGTGGTGGTGGCGGCGGCCGCTAAGCCCTGGCTGACTTTTCAGATGATGTCGCCGGTGCAATCCGGCGGCATCATTGCCGTCTGTGCTCGCCGCATCAGTCAGCCGCGGCGCTTCTTCTTGCCTTTCTTGCCCGGCGCGCCCGGCCATTCGGTGACCGACGGCGCATATTTGGAGTCACCGGATTTGTTACCTGATGTCTTGTTCTTCTTGCCGAACGCCGGCTTGCCGAACTTGCCGCCCTCGTGAGACTTGACGTGAGGCTTGGCATACGGCTTGGCGTGCGGCTTGCCCTGATGCTTGGCGTCGGGCTTTCTCCGCGGCGCGTCGTACTGCTTCGGCTCGTTCCAGGGATCGTCGCTGCGGCGCACGACGTGGTCGTCGTCGCGTTCATCGCGCCGCGGCACGCGTGCCGGCTTGCCCACGGCAGCATGGTCTTGCAGCGCACCCGTCATCGGCTCGATGCGGATACTGTCTTCCTTGTCCGGACGCTTGACCTTGACGGCGAAGGCCTCCGCGACGCGCTCGGAGATCTCGAACTCGGTGGTAGTGTCCATGATCTTGATCGCCCCGATGTCGCGCTTGTCGATGCCGCCGCGGCGGCAGATCATCGGCAGTAGCCAGCGTGCCTCCGCATTCTTGCGGCGGCCGATGGCGGCCCGGAACCAGACGGTGGGCTCCGCCATGACATGCTTCGACGATCCCTTCCCTGGTTTGGCACGGGGCCGCTCGGAGCGGTCCTCGCCACGGGATGCGCGATCCTCGCGATGACGACTCTCGCGCCGTCCGCGATCCTCGCCGGGATCGATGATGTCTTCCGGCGACGGCAGCCGCGCGCGATAGAGCCGCGCCAGCGCCGCCGCGATCTCCTCGGCCGGCCGCTCGGCCAGCAGGGCCTTCGCCAGTTCGAGATCGTCGGCAGTCGTCTCCTCGGTGAACAGCACGTCCTTCATGCGCTCATGATCGAGCTTGCGAATCTCATCCGCCTGCGGCGCCGTACCCCAGTTCGCTTCGATTCCGGACAAATTCAGCAAAACCTCCGCGCGCCGGCGTCGTACAGGCGCCACCAGCAGGACGCTGACGCCCTTCCGGCCCGCGCGCCCGGTGCGGCCGGAGCGATGCTGCATCACTTCAGGGTCGTTGGGCAGATCTGCGTGAATGACGAGGTCGAGGCTCGGCAAGTCGATGCCGCGGGCCGCAACGTCGGTCGCGACGCAAACGCGGGCGCGCCCGTCCCTGAGCGACTGGAGCGCCAAGGTGCGCTCGTTCTGCGTCAACTCGCCCGACAGAGCGACCACGGAGAAGCCGCGCTCGAGCAGCGCCGCCTGCAAATGCCTGACGGCATCGCGGGTGTTGCAGAACACCAGCGCGCTCGGCGCCTCGTAGAAGCGCAGCACGTTGACGGCCGCATGCTCGACATCACCGGGCGCGACCCGGATGGCGCGGTACTCGATATCGGCGTGACCGCCCTCGTCGCCCGCGACCTCGATCCGGAACGCGTCCTGCTGATACTGCTTGGCGAGTGCGACGATGCCGCGCGGGAACGTCGCCGAGAACAGCAGCGTGCGGCGCGTCTCCGGCGTGGTCTCGAGGATGAACTCCATGTCCTCGCGAAAGCCGAGATTGAGCATCTCGTCGGCCTCATCGAGGACGACGACCTTCAATTCCGAGATGTCGAGGCGGCCGCGGCGCAGATGATCGCACAGCCGGCCGGGCGTGCCGACGACGATATGGGCGCCCGCGGCAAGCTCGCGCTGCTCGCGGCGCGGGTCCATGCCGCCGACGCAGGAGACGACGCGCGCCCCAGCAAGCTCGTAGAGCCAGGTGAGCTCGCGCTGGACCTGCAAGGCGAGCTCGCGGGTCGGCGCGACGATCAGCGCGAGCGGTGCTGCGGCCTGCCCGAACCGCTCGGCATCACCGAGCAGGTCCTTGGCCATGGCCAAGCCGTAAGCGACCGTCTTGCCCGAGCCGGTCTGGGCGGAGACCAGGAGATCGCGGTCGATCGCATCCTCGCCGAGCACGGCAAGTTGGACCGGAGTCGGTGAATCATAATTGCGCTCAGCCAGGGCACGGGCGAGCGGCGGGGTGAGGGCCGGAAAGGACACGGAGTGGAAAACCTTATTGGTCGGGGCGCAGAATGGAAAACCGAGGGCCTGACGCTGCAATCACAGCAATAGGCCCGCTCACACCCATGATGATCTTGATTTGGACGCTCTTTACGCCAGCAGCGGCCAAATCACCATGCCTTTGATGCATGGCATTGGCGACAGGGTGAACAGGCCCGGGAGGCTCGTCAGCGCGTTTTAGCGCGCTTTTGATCAGAAACGGCGGATTTTCGCGGTCATCTCGCCTAGAATGCGCGACATCGGACGTGCTGGGGACGCATGTATGACCACATCAGGTGAACGGCACTGCGGCGACTGCACGCTTTGCTGCAAGGTGATGGCCATCGAGGCGCTTACCAAGCCGGCGGGCACCTGGTGCGCACATTGCAAGCCCGGCCGCGGCTGCGCGATCTATGCCGGCCGGCCTGCCGAATGCGAAAGCTTCAGCTGCCTCTGGCTCGTCAGCGATCTCCTGGACGAATGCTGGAAGCCGAACCTTTCAAAGCTCGTCCTGACCACATCCGAGGACGGCGTCGAAGTCCGCTGCGACCCGGGCTTGCCCAATGCCTGGCGCAAGGAGCCCTACGCCACCGACATCCGCGCCTGGGCCGCCGAGGGCGAGCGCAATGACATGACGGTCGTCGTCATCGTCGGCCAGCGCATGATCCTGATTACGCCGGAGCACGAGTTCGATCTCGGCATCGTCGGGCCGGACGAACGCATCGTGCGCGAGCTCGAGGGGACGAAGGTCGTCGGCGCGAGCGTGGTGAAGGCTGCCGAGCTGCGGGTCTAATCCCTTGACGTCACCAGTCTGCTGACGCTGCCAGTAAGCCTTGTTCTGAGCCGCAGGACATAATCTTTCGCTGCGCGGCTCAAAGCCCGGATGGCACGCCAGGCCTCGGTTGCCTGCAGCCACGCCCTCATCTCCGTGAACTTACCATACACCCAGGCGAACGCTGGAATCCGCATCAGCTTGTCACGCGTGAGATGGAACAGGCGCTCGACCAGCACCAACTTCAGCAATTCGCAGCCAATGAACGCCGCCACACCGCTCAGGAACTGGCCGGTCGCGACGAGATACGCGGCCACCGGCTTGATCGGCTCCAGGATGATCACAGGCACGGAAAACAGCGCGAGCGAGGGATAAGGCGGCAGCGATCTGATCCAGGCGCGCAGCCGCTTGAACTCGAAACGCCGCGCCAACCAGCGCGAGATCGGCATTGCCACGGCCATGAACACCGCATCTACCAGGAAGTAGACGGCCGCCAGGACGTAGGTGATGGGTCTCAGAATCCGCTTCACGATGTTTTTCTCTCCCGTGAACTGAAAGCCGGAACATGGGCCTAAGTTTCACCACCGCGTGGATCAATCGCGGATTCCCTGTGGAACTTTCGGGGCATTCGGTTCGGGCCCGCCGGAGCCGCAGCACGTAGCCCGCATGGAGTGGCGCGAAATGCGGGAGCGGCAGCCCCGGACTACGCTTGCGCTCCATCCGGGCTACGATCTCACTCCACCAATTCCGGCCAGGGCACGATCGTCGACTTCACCGTCTTCATCGCCATCGCGTCCTTCACCGCCTGCGCAACGCCCTCTTCCGTGAACGGATAGATCGTCTGCATCTTCAGCCAGGGATATTTGTTCGCCGTGCGGTAGAGCATGTCGACGCCGAGCGGAAGATCGTTGCCGGTGAAGCCCCAGGATCCCAGCACGTTGAGGTCCTTGGTGCAGATGCGATGCCAGGACGTGTCGATCGAGCCGGCGTCGGTGAACTGGCCCATCTCGACATAGGTGCCGCCGTCGCGCAGCATCTCGATGCCTTCGGGGCCGGCGGTCGGATGACCCGAGCAATCCATCACGAGATCGGCGCCGAAGCCGCCGACGATCTCGCGGACCCGCGCGATACGCTGCTGCGGCGATTTCAACTCCTCGATGTTGACCGTCGCCTCCGCACCGAACTCGCGCGCGAGCTTCAGCCGCGGCTCCTCCGGCGCACCGACGCAGATCACGCGCCCTGCCCCCATCTCTCTTGCCGCCGCGACCGCCAGAATGCCGATCGGACCAGAGCCCTGGATCACGACCGTATCGCCCCAGCTGAAACCACCGGCCCGCGTGGCGCGGTTGAAGGCGCGGATGCAGGAGGTCAGCGGCTCCGACAGCGCGCCCAGGCGCAGCGACATGTCGTCGGGCAATCTGTAGATCTTGGTGCCCGGCAGCATGTCGAGATCGACATAGACATATTCGGCCCAGCCGCCCCACATGTGCGGCGCCTTGTCGAAGCCGAGATAGCGGCCGTAATAAACAGGCGTCAGGCATTTGTTGGCGGTTTGCGGATAGTGGATACAGTAATAGCAGCGGCCGCAGGGCATCAGCGGCGGGATCATCACTTTCGATCCGACCTGGAGCGGCTTGCTCATGAAGTCCTCGGTGAATTCGTCGCCGCATTCGACGATGACGCCGCCGAGCTCATGTCCCAGCGTGAACGGCCAGGGCAACGGCTTCGGCCAGTGACCTTTCAGGATATGCAAGTCGGTGCCGCAGACGCCGCACGCGCCGATCTTGATCAGCGCGCCCTTCGCACCGACCTTCGGCCACGGCACGGTGCGGATGACGGGCTCGGTGCCCGGTCCGGCGTGGGTGCATACGCGGATCTGGTCCATTGCTGTTTCCTCAATGCCCGTCTGTTATGATGCATGGTGCGGGCTGAAGCTGAGCGTATGTGAGATGCGCGATCGTGCCAAGGCGCAGTCCCGCAACCTGCCACAAACTCCATCATCATCCTGAGGTGCTCCCCTTGCGATGCATCGGCATCCCTATGGGAGCCTCGAAGGATGGGCCACCGGCGCGCTTGCGGCCCATCCTTCGAGGCGCGCAAGAGCGCCCACCTCAGGATGACGGTGGAGTATGTTGCGACATTGCATGGCTGCTGTTCAGGCACACTCTAGTATCTTGAGCCGCCTGCAGCGAACGTGTAAGGCCGCAAACATCCTACCTGTGGTGCCCGCTTGAATCCCCTTCCGCAAAATCCCGTGGCCGCGTCCGGATCGTTCGCGGCGATGAAGTCCGTGCCCTACCGGCTTCAGTTCATCGCCTATGTGTTGGCGATGATGGCCGACAATATCGAGCATGTGATCAGCTACTGGGTGGTGTTCCAGAAATTCCACTCGCCGACGCTGGGCGGCTTTGCCGTGCTGTCGCACTGGCTGCCGTTCCTGCTGTTCTCCGTCGCGGTCGGCGGACTCGCCGACCGGTTCGACCCGCGCCGCATCATCCAGTGTGGCATGCTGCTGTTCATCACGGCATCAAGCGGATGGGGATTCTTCTTCATCACTGACAGCATCCAGATGTGGCACGCGATGCTGCTGCTGGTGATCCACGGCTGCGCCGGCGTGCTGTGGCAGACGCCGAACCAGCTGCTGCTCTACGACCTGGTCGGCCCTGCCGATCTCCCGAGCGCGGTGCGGCTGAACGCGATGGCGCGCTATCTCGGCATCCTGGTGGGTCCTGCGGTGGGCGGCCTGATCATGCTGACGCTCGGCAGTCCGCACGGCATCATCTTCAACACGCTGTTCTATCTGCCGATGCTGCTCTGGCTGTTCTGGGCGCCCGTGCGCGACAAGAGCCTCGCTGCGCGACGCTTCGCGGTGCGCGGCTTCGCCGACATCCTGATGACCATTCGCGCCATCGGCACCCAGCCGGTGCTGACGGCCATGACCTGGCTCGCCGGGCTCACCTCCTTCATGATCGGCAACGCCTATCACGCGCAGATGCCGGGCTTTGCCGGCGATCTCGGCCACGGCGATCCCGGTGTGTCCTACAGCGTGCTGCTTGCGGCCGACGCCGCCGGCGCGCTGCTTGCCGGCATCGCGCTGGAATCCTGGGGACGGCTGAAAGGCACGCCGCGCACCGCGATCACGCTCGCGATGCTCTGGAGCGTCGCGCTGCTCGGCTTTGCATCGGTGCGGATCTATCCGGTCGCGATCGTGCTGCTGTTCTGTGCCGGCTTCTTCGAATTGTCGTTCAACACCATGGCGCAGGCGCTGGTGCAGCTCAGCGCCCCGTCCGACATCCGCGGCCGCGTCGTCGGCCTCTATAATATGGCCGGGCTCGGCATGCGGGCGTTCAGCGGCATCACCGTCGGCGTCGTCGGGGCGGCGATCGGCATCCACTGGTCGCTGGGGTTGTCGGCCGCGGTGCTGCTGGCACTGCTCTGCCTACTTTATGGGCGCGCAACCAGGAAAGCCTAGGGGCGGCCCGGCCGCCGTTGTGGCTTTTTGAACGCATTGTGTCGGTATGTATTCGCCGCGCCAAATCATAACGCGGCATTAACCCTATGCACCTTACGGTCGTGCCGGACTCCGCCCGGGCGGGGGGTCGGGTAGTGAAAATGGCGTTGGCGAACAAAAAATTTCTTCCGGCCACCGAGGAACGCCGGCGTTTCCAGCGGGTGAAGGTGCACCTGCTCGGCCGTTACATGCTGCCGGATCGCCGTGAATTCCCCTGCCAGGTGATCAACATGTCGCCCGGCGGGCTCGCGCTGCTGGCGCCCGGCATCGGCAATGTCGGCGACCGCGTGGTCGCCTATCTCGACCATATCGGGCGGGTCGAGGGCAAGATCACCCGGATCATCGACAACGGCTTCGCCATGACGGTCGGGGCGACGCCGCGCAAGCGCGACAAGCTCGCGGCCCAGCTGACCTGGCTCGCCAACCGCGACATCCTCAATCTGCCGGAGGACCGCCGTCACGACCGTATCGTGCCGCGCAACCCGATCGCCGTGCTGACGCTCGAGGACGGCACCAAGATGACCTGCCGCATCATCGACCTCTCGCTGTCGGGCGCCGCTATTGCCGCCGAGAACCGGCCGCCGCTGAAATCGATCGTTCTGCTCGGCCGGGTCCAGGGCCGCGTGGTCCGAAACCTCGAAGACGGCTTCGCCCTCGAGTTCATGCACGAGCAGCCGATCGAGACACTCGAAGAGAGCGTTACCGCGCGGTAAAGCGAAAGCGCACCAGCCCCCCTGGATTTCCAGCCTCGAAGGCGGCCTCCGCGATGCGGACGCCGTCTTTTTGCGTCCGGCTGCAGCCTCAAGCGGGTTAACGCACGGCCTTCCCAGCGCAGAATTGACAGTTCCGTCAGCGTTCCCGCGTTAATCGCTACAATTTGAATCAATTGCAGTCTTCTCAAATTTTATTCAAATTCGATTCAAGTATAGATCGAATTCGCTGCGCCTTTTACTTGCATTCGACTCGACTTGACTTGGCTGACTTAGCGGCAACTCAAAAGCTCCGTGCGCAATGTGGTCCCAACAAAAAACGGGGGCCGCAATGTTGGATTTCAGGGGACAGGGGAAGGCACTGGCACTTGCTGCCATGCTCTTCGGGATCAGCGCGGCAGCGCAGGCCGGTGAAAGCCGTCTGCTCTACGCGAGCCTCGGCGATACCACGCGTGCGCCGATCGGCTGGGTCGAGTTTTGCGCAGAGAATGCCGCTCAGTGTCAGGGCGGGCCGACACAGCCGCGCGACATCGTGATGTCGCAGACCGCGTGGCGCGACCTCGTCAAGGTCAATCGCTGGGTCAACGAGACCATCAAGCCTTTGACGGACCAGGACCACTGGGGCGTGGTCGAGAAGTGGTCGCTGCCGACCGATGGCTACGGCGACTGTGAAGACTACGTGCTGTTGAAGCGCAAGATGCTGATGGATGCGGGTTGGCCGCGCGAGGCCCTGCTCATCACGGTCGTGCGCGACAAGAAAGGCGAAGGCCACGCGGTGCTCACGGTGAAGACCGACAAGGGCGAGTTCGTTCTCGACAATCAGAACGAGAGCGTCGTTGCCTGGACGGAGACCGGCTACCGCTTCGTCAAGCGCCAATCGCAGAGCGATCCCAACGTCTGGGTTTCGCTCGGCGACACCAAGCCGGCGGTCTCCACCGCCAGCGCCAGAGATCAGTAGTCAACAGAGGACGAGTTACGCGACCCGGTCACATCCCCACCCCTCCCCGTCCCAGACCGGTTCGCGCGCGCCCAGCCATCCCCCAATGGCTGGGCGCAACCTTTTGAGAGCCTAGGCCGCGGCCGCGTGGGCTTGGAGCGGAGCCGGCCGCGCGATCAGCGCGTAGGCAACCGGCACCACGAACAGCGTGAACAGCGTGCCGATCGACAATCCGGTTGCGATCACGAGGCCCATATTGTAGCGCGACACCGCCCCTGCGCCGCTCGCCGTGATCAGCGGAACGACGCCGAGCACCATCGCCGCAGTGGTCATCAGGATCGGCCGCAGCCGGATCGCCGCGGCCTCGACGATGGCCTCGGTCACATCCTTGCCGGCCGCGCGCAGTTCGTTGGCGACCTCGACCATCAGGATGCCGTGCTTGCTGACGAGGCCCATCAGCGTGAGCAGCCCGACCTGGGTATAGATGTTGAGGCTCGCGCCGCCGAGGCCGAGACTGATGAAGATCAGCGCACCCGCGAGCGACATCGGGACCGACACCAGGATGATGACCGGATCGAGGAAGCTGTTGAACAGCGCCGCCAGCGCCAGGAAGATGATGATCACGGCGAAGGCGAAAGTGGTGACGAAGCCGCCCGATTCCTGCTCGAGCTGCCGCGAGGCGCCGCCGAAATCGACCGAATAGCCGGCCGGCAATGACTTCGCCAATTGCTTGAGCGTCGCGAGAGCGCTTCCCATGGACACATTCGGCATGGCGACGCCGGAGATCGTCGCGGCATTGATCTGCTGGAAGTGATTGCGCGATTGGGGAACCGTCTTGTTGTCGAGATGGGCGATCGTCGACAAAGGCACCATCGAATTGTCGCTGGCGCGGATGTAGTAGCCGAGCAATTGACCGGCCGTGAGGCGATCGTTCTGCCGCGCTTGCGGGATCACCTTGTAGGAGCGTCCGTCAAGGCTGAAGTAATCGAGATAATTGCCGCCCAGCATGGTAGCGAGCGCTCCGCCGACATCGCTCATCTTGAGGCCGAGATCGCCGGCCTTGTCGCGATCGAACATGACCATGGTCTGCGGCTTGTCCACCTTCAGGTCGGTGTCGAGGAAGATGAACTGGCCGCTCTTGATCGCCTCCGTCATGAAATTGCGCGAGACCTCGTCGAGTTCGTTGAACGATCCGGTCGTGCCGATGACGAACTGGATCGGCAGCCCGTTGCTGCCCGGCAGCGGCGAGGGCTGAAACGCAACGGAGCGGGTACCGGCGATGGTGTTGAGCAGGTTCTGGAAATCCGGCTGAAGCGTCTTGGTGGTGAGACTGCGCTGGTCCCAAGGCTTGAGCACCCAGCCACCGATCACCTGGGTCGAGGTGTCGATCTGGAACACGGTCTTCGTTTCCGGTCTGTTGGCCACTAGGTCGTAGAGCTGCTTGCCGTAGAACTGCCGCTGCTGAAGCGTCGCCGAGGGCGCCGCCGTGGTCAGCGAGAGGACGACGCCCTGGTCTTCGTCCGGCGCAAGCTCGCTGGTCGAGCTCGCGTAGAGCCAGGGAATGCCGGCGAGCAGCAGCAGCGCAAAAACGGCCACGACCGGCTTCATCTTGAAAACGGCCTCGAGCCGACGGCGATAGGCGCCGGAGAGCCATTCCAGCACATGATCGATCCGGCGCACCAGGCGCGCCTCCCAATCGGTCGCTTCGCGTTCAGTCCGGCGCAGGAGCCAGGCGCAGTTCATCGGCGACAACGTCAGCGCGATCACCGCCGACACCGTCACGGCGCCGGCGAGGGTGAAGGCGAATTCGGTGAACAGCGCACCGGTGAGGCCGCCCTGGAAACCGACGGGCACGTAGACGGCGATCAGGACCACGGTCATCGCAATGATCGGGCTCGCCAGCGCGCGCGCCGACTGGATGGCGGCTTCGACCGGCGCCACACGCTCGTCGATCAGCCGGTGCACGCTCTCGACCACGATGATGGCATCGTCCACGACCAATCCGATGGCGAGGACGAGCGCCAGCAGGGTCAACAGGTTGATCGAAAAGCCCATCAACAGCATCAGGCCGAACGTGCCGATCAGCGACAGCGGAATCGCGATCACGGGGATCAGCACCGATCGCCATGAGCCCAGGAACATGAAGACCACGACGATCACGATCAACACCGCTTCCAGCAGCGAATGGACGACCTCGCTGATCGAAGAGTTCACGAAATCGGTGGAATCATAGAGCACCTCGCCGACGAGACCGTTCGGCAACTGCGTCTTGATGTCGGGCAGCACCGCTTTCACCCCGTTGATGACGTCGAGCAGATTGGCCGTCGGCGCCGCCTGGATGCCGATATAAACCGCGGTCTTGCCGTTGAACCTCGTCTCGCTGTCGTAATCGTCGTTGCCGAGCGTCACGTTCGCCACGTCGCGCAAGCGGATGATGGCGCCGTTAGCGCTCTTGATCACCAGATTGCGGTACTGCTCCAGCGAATGCAGATTGGTCGAGGCCGCCAGATCCACCTGCACCAGCCGGCCTTTGGTGGCACCGAGGCCCGAGATGTAGTCGTTACCGGACAGCGCGGTCGAGACGTCGCTCGCAGTCAGGCCGTAGGCCGCGAGCTTGTCGGGATCGAGCCAGGCACGTAGCGCGAACTTCTTGGCGCCCAGCAACTCCGCCGTCTGCACGCCCGGGACCGCCTGAAGCCGCGGCTGCACCACGCGCGTGAGGTAGTCGGTGATCTGGTTCGGCGCCAGGACTTCGCTGGCGAAGCCGATATACATGGCGTCGATGGTCTGGCCGACCTTGAGCGTCAGCGTCGGCTGCTGCGTGCCGCTCGGAAACTGGTTGAGGACGGAACTGACTTTGGCATTGATCTCCGTCATCGCCTTGCCGGAATCGTAGTTCAGCCGCAGATTGACCGTGATCGTGCTGGTGCCGGTGACGCTGCTCGACGTCATGTAGTCGATGCCGTTCGCCTGCGCGATGGCGTTCTCCAGCGGCGTCGTGATGAAGCCGGCGATGATGTCGGAATCCGCGCCTGCGTAGGCCGTCGACACCGTGACGATCGCATTCTGGGTCCGCGGATATTGCAGGATCGACAGCGTCGACATCGAACGCAGCCCGAGCACCAGGATCAAGGCGCTGACGACCAACGCCAGGACCGGGCGGCGGATGAAGATATCGGTGAAACGCATCGCTTTTGGCTGCCTGCTCGTGCTCGTGGCCGGGTCTATTGATCGACGATGTCCGGCGCGGCTTCCGCGACCGGCACGTGGGAATTGTCGACCTTCACCGGGCTGCCGTTGCGCAGCTTGAGCTGGCCCGCGATCACCACCGTCTCGCCCGGACTGACGCCTTCGGTCACCGCGATGCGGTCCCCCTTCGGCGACCTGGTCTTGACGAACATCTGGCGCGCGATGCCCTGCCCGTCGTGAAGGTTATCGACCAAATAGACGAGATCGCCATAGGAATTGTTGACGATCGCGGTCAGCGGCACGGTCACCACCTGCTCCGGCTTTCCGACGGCGATCTCGACCTTCGCGAACATGCCCGGCAGCAGCCGTGCCTCGCCGTTGCGCAGGGTGGCGCGGACCTGGACGTTACGGCTCGTCGAATCGACCTTGGCATTGATCGCCGTGATCTGCCCGGTAAAGCGCTCGCCCGGAAACGCGTCGACCGAGATCGTGACGTCCTGGTTGATGCTGATCGACGCCAGCGCCTGCTGCGGCAGGTAGAAGTCGACATAGATCGGATCGAGGCTCTGAAGGGTGACGATGGTGGTACCGGCGCTCAAATACTGACCGAGATCGACGGCGCGAATGCCGAGCCGGCCGGCAAACGGCGCCTTCAGCGTCTTTTGCTCGACCACCGCCTTCTGCTGATCGACCAGGGCCTGCGCGTTCTTCAGATTGGCCTTGTCGCCGTCGAGCGTCGCCTGGCTGACCGCGGAGAACTTGATCTGCTCCTCGTCGCGCTTGAGCACGATCGCGTAGTTCTCGGCGGTCGCTTGCAGCGAGTTGAGTTTGGCGACGTCGTCGGTTGCGACCAGCGACAGCAGAGGCTGCCCCGCCGCGACGCTTTCGCCGGAAGAGAACTGGATGCCCTGGACGATGCCGGCAACCTGAAGCGCGAGATCGGCGCCATTCACTGCCCGCAGCGAGCCGACCGCACTCAAGGTGGTTTGCCATGGTGCGTTGGCGGCGACCACGGTCGACACGGTCTGCGGCGGATTAGCCATGCCGCCGATCGCCTTCCTGATCATCATGTCCTTGAAGGTCTGAAAGCCGTAGAGGCCGCCGAACAGGATGGCCATCCCGCCCAGCATGATAGTCATGCGTTTGATCATCGCATTGCGTCCTGGGTTTTCTTGTCGGAGCCGGCGAAATAGCCGGGATCGACGCGCGGCAGCGCGTCGGGGGTTTCGTCCGTCCGATTCCACCAGCCGCCGCCGAGCGACTGGAACAGCGCGGCCGTATCGGTGAAGCGCGTCGCCTGCGCCTTGATGCGCGATACGCGCGCATTGAGATAGGATTGCTGGGCGTTGATGATGTTGGCATAGGGGACGGCGCCGGTCTTGAACTGCTCGACTGCCATCGCCAGGCTGTCCGCAGTGGCCTTCTCCGCTGCGGCCTGCGCCTTCAACGTCGCGGCGTCGTACTGGACCGCACGCAGCGAATCCGCAACGTTCTGGAAGGCGGTCACCACCGCGCTCTTGTAAAGCGCGAGATTCTGCTCGAACGCGGCGACGTCGGCTTCCTTGGTGTGGTAGAGCGTTCCGCCGTCGAATATCTTCTGGCTGACGCTGGAGGCCGCACTCCAGACGATGGTGTCGGGCGAGAACAGCCGCTCGGGACCGCTCGCGCCATAGCTGGCGGACAGCGTGAGCTGCGGCAGCAGGTTGGCGATACCGACGCCGACGGTCGCGGTCGCCTGATGCAGCGTCGCTTCAGCCTGCCTGATGTCAGGACGCTGCCGCACCAGTGCCGACGGCAATGACAGGGGCAGCCGACCCGGAAGGCGCAGGTCGACGAGCCTGACATGCTCACCACGGTCCTGGCTCGGCAGCCGCCCGAGATACGCCATCAGCTGGTCGCGCTGCTGTGCCAATTGTTTCTGAAGCGGGGCCAGCGTCGCCTTCGCTTGAGCGAGCGTTGCCTCCTGCGACAGCACGTCCGATTTCGAGATCGCACCGATATCGAACTGGTGCTGGATGCGCGCGAGCTGATCCGCCTCGGCCTTGATGATCTCCTCGGTCGCGCTGATTTGATCGCGCAGCGAGGCGTCCGTGATCGCGGCGGTGACCACGTTGGCCGTCAGCGTCAGATAGGTCGCCTCGAGCTTGAAGGCCTGGTACTCGGACTGCGCCTGCAGGGCTTCGACTTGCCGCCGCGTGCCGCCCCAGAGGTCGAGAGCATAGGAGACGCTGACCGAGGCGCCATAGAGCGTGTAGGTCGAGGCCTGCGCCGGCCATTGGCCTGACTCGGAGGTCGACGCCCGATCGCGCTCGGCCGATCCGTTCGCCGTCAACTGCGGAAACAGGCTCCCCTGCTGCGCCAGCACGTTCTCCCGCGCGTTGCGCAGCGCGAGTTCGGCCGCCTTGACGTCGGGGTGATTGCGAACAGCTTCCCCGACGAAGGCGCTGAGCTGCTTCGATCGAAACAGCGTCCACCAATACGCGGACACGTCGCTGCCGGACGCAAAGCCCTGCGCGTTGCCGCCTGCAACCGGAGCGCTGGTCGTCGCCGCGGGACGCTGAGGGGTGAAACCTTCGACGCCCGGGCTCGCGGGCGCGACGAAGTCCGGGCCTACAGCACAGGACGCAAGCAGAACAGCCGGAAGGAGCGCGCCCGCCCGGGAAAGTGCCTTGCCCGGCCGGCCCGCCAGGACGGAGCGCCTGCGCCGGCGCGGGCCGGGATGGTCAGATGTCACAGAACTAAACCGTTTAGTTTTCTATCGCGGTGATGTATGTTGCTAGAGTCAGGAAAATGTCAAGCCGTGAAGAATTGCAGAACATGACTGCTGCCGCCCAAAAGCCGCAAACACGACGGGCCTCGCCTCGGATCGACGTCGGCGAACCCACGCGCGCCAAGGCCAAGCCCCGCCAGATTCTCGACGCCGCGCGCGAACTGTTTCTCGAATCCGGCTTCGACACCACGAGCATGGACGCGATCGCACGTCAGGCCGGCGTGTCGAAGGCGACGCTCTACGTTCATTTCGACGACAAGGACGACCTGCTGCTGGCGCTGGTGATCGATGAATGCCACCGATTCGGACCGAAGACCCTGTGGCAGGATAACGGCGAGCCGATCGATCTCAGGAAGGGACTGCGCACGATCGCAAGGACGTTCCTCGAAGGCTTTCTCGACCAGCGCGGGCTGGCGATGCACAGGTTGATCATGTCATGCGCCTCCCGCTATCCGCGCGTGGCCGACGTCTTCATGAAAGCAGGACCGGAGCGCTGCGACGCCGAGGTCGGCGCCTTCCTGCGCGCGGCGCAAGCGCAGCAGCTCGTCAAGATTCCAGACATCAAGCTCGCGGCGACGCAATTTCTCAGCCTGATCCAGGGCAAGGAAATCCTGAAATGGGCATTGTCCATGAGCGCGCCGAGCGAAGCCCAGCATCGTGCCCTGATCGAGGGCGGCATCAACGTGTTTCTCGCCGCATATGAGCGTAATCCGGCCGCTGCGCGACAGCCCGAAAAACAGAGGCGCGCCCGTTCAGCGAAAGCGCGCGCGAGACGATAGGATCGAGCGGTCCGCGAGCGGCGTCATGCGCCCAGCACGTCCGCGAGCCGCAGCTCGTCGGCGGCGGGATCCTTCAAGAAAAGCTCGGCTTCGATCTCGTTCAGATGCGACAGCATCTGCACGCGCGCGGCCTCCCTGTCGCCCTCGCGGATCGCGGTGACGATCTCGGCGTGATGTTCGGTGCCGCAGGCGGGCGTGTCGTGACGGCGATAGAGCAGGATGATCAGCGAGGAGCGCGCGATCAGCTCCTTCAGGAAACCGAGATAGATGCTGTGGCCACTCATCTCGGCGACGAGCCGGTGAAACTCGCCGGAGAGTCGGACCGAGGCGCGCGCATCGCCGCGCAGCTCGGCCTCGCGCTCTTGCGTGAGATGTTGCTGCAGGCGTTCGATCCAGGCCGGCGAGACGAAGTCGACTGCATGATCGACGATGGTGGGCTCGATCAGCCGCCGCGCCTCGAAGACCTCGCGGGCGTCCGCCGGCGTCGGTCGGGCAACGAAGGCGCCGCGGTTCTTCTCGATGTTGACGATGCCCTCATGCGCAAGCTGCTGCAGCGCGGTGCGCACCAAGGTGCGGCTCGCGCCATAGATCTCGCCGATCTCGTCCTCGCCAAGCTTGGTACCCGGCAGCAGACGATGCTCGAAGATCGCCGCGCTCACGCCCTCCCTGATCTTGATTACTCGATCGCTCACGTCGGGCGCATCGGATTTTTGGCGGGGTTTCGCGGCCATCAGTTCGAAGGGGCGGGTTTGAGGGCTCGATCAAGGTTCGAGCTCGGATGGTAGTCGACCAGTTGTATCCAATCACAGGCGAAACTTTATACAATCTTCGCCCATTTCGTGTGCATGTCCCGCGCGCCCCATGCGCCGCACAAACGCGCCGGATTCGAACTAACGGACTGACTCCGCTGCACAGTTTTCGAGTTCGACAATTTTGGCGCCGTTGGCACGGACCTTGCGGAGAGAGGCGCAGCATCGCCCCTCTCGCGGACACGCCATGGCCACTCCCGCCGCTCTCGAACTGGTCGCCGTCACCAAGCGCTACGACACGACTATGGCGGTCGACACCATCAATCTGAAGATCCCCGCCGGCACCTATTGCTGCCTGCTCGGCCCGTCCGGCTGCGGCAAAACCTCGACCTTGCGCATGATCGCCGGCCACGAGGCGGTCAGCGAGGGCGACATCATCCTCGGCGCGCAGAACGTCACCGATCTCGAGCCCGCCAAGCGCGGCACGGCGATGATGTTCCAGTCCTACGCGCTGTTTCCGCACCTCTCCGTGCTCGACAATGTTGCGTTTGCCCTGAAAATGCGCGGCGTCGACAAGCCGACGCGGCACAAACGCGCCGGCGAGCTGCTAGAGCTGGTCGCAATGACCCCCTACGCCGCTCGGCTTCCGGCACAACTCTCCGGCGGCCAGCAGCAGCGTGTCGCGCTCGCCCGCGCGCTGATCACCGAGCCGCAGATCCTCCTGCTCGACGAACCGCTGTCGGCACTCGATCCGTTCCTGCGGGTCAAGATGCGGGGCGAGCTCAAGCGGCTGCAGCGCGAGCTCGGCATCAGCTTCATCCAGGTTACCCACGGCCAGGAAGAGGCTATGGCGCTCGCCGACCACATCGTGGTGATGAACCAGGGCAGGATCGAGCAGCAGGGCTCGGCGCGCGACATCTTCCACCACCCCCGAACCGAATTCGTGGCGCGCTTCATCGGCGGTCACAACGTCCTCAGCGACGCCGGCAACCTCATCGCTGTGCGCGCCGATCAGCTCGGCATCGTGCCGTTCACTGACGGCGCCTTCGGCGCGCCGGCGCTGCTGACCCAGACCGAGTACCAGGGCTCCTACATCGCCGTCTCGCTCACGCTCGAGGACGGCACCGCCCTCTTCTCGCACGTTCCCGAAGCCACCTTCGACGTCCACCCGTTCCGTCCGGGCGATCGCGTGCTGGCGACCTGGGATCCCGCCAAGGCGCAACGCCTGCAATAGCGCCGTCATCACAGAAAATGCGCAACACAGAGGAGTGACTGGAATGACCGAGACGACCAAGACTTCAGGCGTCAGCCGCCGCACGCTACTCAAGGGCACCGCAGGTCTCGCGGGCCTCGCCGCCGGCTCCGGCGCCATCACCGGCTTCCCCTACGTCATGTCGGCCGAGCCGAAGGTGCTGCGCTATCTCGGCACCGCCGTGAACGAAGGCGACGACATCTCCAAGCAGTGCCTGAAGGACACCGGCATCAAGATCGAATACATCACCGCGACCACCGACGACGTCACCAAACGCGTGATGACCCAGCCGAACTCCTTCGACGTGCTGGATACCGAATATTTCTCGCTGAAGAAGCTGGTGCCGTCGGGCAACATCCTTGCCCTCGACGCCAAGAAGATCAAGGAATTCGACAACATCACGCCGGTGTTCACCAAGGGCGAGACGCCCGGCGGCAAGAAGATCGGCGGCCAGGGCACCGCGCCTTGGAAGGTGCTCTATCTCGAGGGCAAGGACTCCAAGAAGTTCGCGACCTCGGCGACCGAGTTCGTCACGCTGATCCCCACCGTCTACAATGCCGACACGCTCGGCATCCGCCCCGACCTGATCAAGCGCCCGATCAGCTCTTGGTCCGAGCTGCTCAACCCTGAATTCAAGGGCAAGGCCTCGATCCTCAACATCCCGTCGATCGGCATCATGGACGCCGCGATGGTCGTGGAAGCCACCGGCAAGTACAAATATGCCGACAAGGGCAACATGACCAAGGAGGAGATCGATCTCACCATGAAGGTGATGACGGAGGCGAAGAAGGCCGGCCAGTTCCGCGCCTTCTGGAAGGATTTCAACGAGAGCGTCAACCTGATGGCCTCAGGCGAGACCGTGATCCAGTCGATGTGGTCGCCGGCAGTGACGAAGGTGCGCTCGATGGGCATCGCCTGCACCTTCCAGCCGCTCAAGGAAGGCTATCGCTCCTGGGCCTCCGGCTTCTGCGTTTCGAAGGGCGTCTCGGGTCCGAAGCTCGACTGGGCCTACGAGTTCGTGAACTGGTTCCTCTCAGGCTATGCCGGCGCTTACCTGAACCGCCAGGGCTACTACTCGGCCGTGCTCTCTACCGCGAAGGCGAACATGGAGCCTTACGAGTGGGCGTACTGGATGGAAGGCAAGCCGGCCGAGAAGGACATCAAGGCGCCGGACGGCTCGCTGCTGGAGAAAGCCGGCGCGGTGCGCGACGGCGGCTCCTACGAGGACCGCATGGGCGCGGTCGCGTGCTGGAATGCTGTGATGGACGAGAACGACTACATGGTCCGCAAGTGGAACGAGTTCATCGCCGCGTGATGGATACGTCCGACAACATCCTGCAACAGGCATCCCCGGACCTCGTCCGGGGATCGGACACGGCGCGCCCGGCGAGAGCGGCGCGCCTGTCGCCCTCTTTCGTCTCCTGGCTTCAGGCCGGGCCGATGATGCTGGTGTTTCTCGCCTTCTTCCTGATTCCGCTCGTCTTCGTCGTCATCGTCTCGTTCTGGGACTACAACGAATATCAGCTGCTGCCGGCCTTTTCGGGCCGCGGCTACACCGACACGTTCGAAGGCTGCATCGCGCAGCTTCCCGATCTCTGCACCATCGCAAAGACCTATCTGAAGACGCTCAAGCTGTGCTTCCTGGTCTGGGCCATCACGCTCTTCATCGGCTTCTGGGTCGCCTATTTCCTTGCCTTCCACGTCAAGTCCAAGACCTGGCAGATGGGACTGTCGTTGCTTTGCACGATCCCGTTCTGGACCTCCAACGTGATCCGCATGATCGCTTGGATCCCGCTGCTCGGGCGCAATGGCCTCGTCAACTCCGGCTTGATGAAGACGGGCCTGATCAACCAGCCGGTGGAATGGCTGTTGTTCTCCGAATTCTCCGTGGTGCTGGCGCTGGTGCACCTGTTCACCTTCTTCATGGTGGTGCCGATCTTCAATTCCATGATCCGCATCGACAAGTCGCTGATCGAGGCGGCCTATGACGCCGGTGCCACCGGCCTTCAGACGCTGGTCAACGTGGTCGTTCCGCTGGCAAAACCCGGCATCGTGATCGGCTCGATCTTCGTCATCACGATCGTCATGGGCGACTTCATCACCATCGGCGTGATGGGCGGCCAGCAGATCGCCGCCGCCGGCAAGATCATCGAGACGCGGGTCAACGCACTGCAATTCCCGGCCGCAGCCGCCAATGCCGTGATCCTGCTCGTCATCACATTCCTGATCATCACCATGATGTCACGCATCGTCGACATCAAGAAGGAGCTGTAGGCGATGAAGGAAGGACGTCCGCGCAGCTTCTATGTGCTCGCGATCTTCTTCGCGGCCTATGTTCTGTTTCTCTACGGCCCGATGATCGCGATCTACGTGCTGTCCTTCCAGGGACCGCAGGGCGGACTCACCTTCCCGATGAATGGCGTGTCGACCTACTGGCTGACCAAGCTGTTTCAGGGTACCGGCATCATCGATCTCGGAGCGTCCTTCCGTCGCTCGCTGCTGCTCGGCGTCATCGTGATGGCGGTCACCGTCGTGCTGTCAGTCGCCGCCGGCATGGCCTTCCGCAGGAAGTTCAGAGCGCAGAGCATCCTGTTCTACTCGGCAATCGCCAGCCTGATCGTCCCCTCGATCATCACCTCGCTTGGGATCTCGCTGGAATTCCGCATCATCGACGACCTGATCAAGACGCATTGGAACGAGAATTTCGAAACCTCGATGGGCCTTTTGACCTCCGGTCTCGGCGCGCATCTGACGTGGACGCTGCCGTTCGGCCTGCTGATCATGTTCGCGATCTTCAACCGATTCGACCCGCGCCTCGAAGAAGCCGCGCGCGATCTCGGTGCGACACCGTGGCAGGCCTTCCGCTACGTCGTGCTGCCGATCATCCTGCCGTCGGTGATCGGCATCGGCCTGTTCGGCTTCACGCTGTCCTGGGACGAGCTCGCGCGCTCCAGTCAGGCGATCGGCGCGGTGAACACATTGCCGCTCGATCTCCAGGGCCTCACCACGACGGTGACCAACCCGGACATCTATGCGCTCGGCACCATCATCTCCGCGGTGTCCTTCGCGGTGATCACGCTTGCGCTCGGCACCATCCACATGCTCAACAAGCGGCAGGCGGCCAAAGGCTCGGACGCCGGCAAAGGGCTTGTCTGACAAAGGGACTCGTCTGATCACGATGCGACTTCACGTCGTCAATCCCAACACGACGGCCTCGATGACGGCGAAGATCGCCGCGGCAGCGCGCGCGATCGCGCGGCCCGACACGGTGATCGATGCGCGCCAGCCCGCGATGGGACCGGTCTCGATCGAAGGATTTTACGACGAGGCCTTCGCCGTTCCTGGCATGCTCGGCTGCATTCGTGAAGCCGACCGCGACGGAGCGAATGCCCACATCATCGCCTGTTTCGACGACACCGGCCTCGACGCTGCACGTGCCGTGGCGAAGGTGCCGGTGATCGGCATTGGCGAAGCCGGATTCCACATGGCGAGCCTGGTCGCCGCACGCTTTGCCGTGGTGACGACGCTCGGTGTCTCCATCGTACCGATCGAGCATAATCTCAAGAAGTACGGCGTTGCCGACCGCTGCGCCCGCGTCCGCGCCGCCGAGGTCCCCGTGCTCGCGCTCGAGGAACGCAATACTGAAGCGCTCGGCAAGATCTCGGCCGAGATTCTGGCCTCCATCCGCGACGACCGCGCCGAGGCCATCGTGCTCGGCTGCGCCGGCATGGCCGATCTCGCCGCCGAGCTCGCGGACAAGCACGGTCTGCCCGTCATCGACGGCGTCGCGGCTGCGGTGGCCCTGGCTGAGGGGCTGGTCCGGCTGGGCTTAACGACGTCCCGGCTGGGCCCCTACGCTGCGCCGCGAGCGAAATCCTATTCCGGTCCGTTTGCGCCGTTTCAGCCCTAGGCCCGCGATCCGCGCGTAGCGGGTGTTGGGCGTACCCCAATACTCCCCTGCTCGAGGCCATTTTGGCGCGGATGGGGGAACTGTGGCCTTGTTCCAGCTACGCTTTTCTCCCCGGCGGCCACCTTTTCGTCCCAATTGTTGCCGAACTGTAACGCTTTCGGGACGTCCCGGCCGCCTTGTTCGTTCTTGTGCTGCCGCTCTTCGCCACTCACCAAGTTCAATTTGGGTTTTGTCAGCGATGATCGATCTCGCAGAGGACACACCGTCCAATCCCCTCTTCCGTCTCGGTGCCCAGCCGATCGCGCTGACGGCTGCGGCGCTGCTGCTGCTGATCGCCGGCGTCACCTCGATCGCGATCTGGCGCGCCTATACCGGCGCCACGCCGGAGACCGACCGGGTGGTCGCCTCGCGGCAACTTCAGGCGCGCGCGGCGCAAGCCTCCGAGCAGCTCGTCGAGAAGACCAAGGGGTTGGAGGCGACCCAGCAGGAATCGATCGATCAGCTTCAGGTCGTGCAGGACCAGCTTTCGACCATGAAGCGGCTGCTCGCCTCGCAGCAGGCCGACACCAAGCGCCTGTCGGAGCAGGTCGCCAATCTGAACGAATCCATCGACGGATTGCGGCAATCCTTTGCCTCCGCCCGCGCCACCGAGGCCGAGACACCCGCGGTTACTTCGAAGAAACCGGCGCGTCACCGTGTCCATGTCAGCGCCCGCAAACGCTCTCGCGGCTGATTGGATCCAGGGCGACCGACTTTTATTTTCGCCAGATGTGAAATGGATCACATTCGTCCGTGTGATTCCGCGCGATGTTCGCTCATACCGGATGGCGTGAGCCGATTTCAATATCCGGGGCTGGCAAGGTCGTTGACGGTATACTGCGTCAACGGCCTTGTTTTTTAAAGTCCCGGTATTTGGATGCCTCGCCGGGTACCCCTTATCCGCAGCCGCTATTCACAGACCTGAGCGCGGCGGACACGCCAGCCCGATCGAGTCATCACGCGCTGGCGCACAGGATAGCATTGCGCACCATAGTCCTCGTAACCGAGGCCGTAATAATAGGGATCGCCGTAGTAAGGATAGCCGTAGCCATAAGCGCCGTAATAGCCGGCGCCTGCGATGCCGGCACCGATTGCGACGCCCGGCCAGAAGCCGCCGCCATGCCAGCCGTGGCCCCAGCCGCCGTGACCCCAGCCCCCACCATGGAAGCCACCGCCATGGAAGCCGCCGCCATGCCCGAAACCACCTCTCGCCTGCGCGGTCTGAGGCGCTGCGAGACCGACCGCAACAACGGTCAGTGCGGCCATCATCATCTTGCGTAACATCAACTTACCCTCCGCGTGGAAACGCTCCACGCTTCAAACAAGGCCAAGCTAACGTCGCTCAAGCATAGACGATAGGCGGGATAGCTCACTTCCGCGCGAGCGTCAGTAGACCGCGCGTATTGCGCAGCGCCGAGCCGAGCCGGCCATTGCGCGGCGGCGCCCATCTCCTTGCCGAGATCCTCGACCATGGTCACGAAGATATGCGAGTCCTCTTCGGCTCCGCCGATCTGGAGGCGCCGCCACGATACCTGGCGTCGACCGCGGATGGGGTTGTTGATCGTATCGGTGATGGGCTCGAGTTGCTGCTGCTGGGCTAGCAGCTGCTTGTCCCGCTGCTCGATCAGATCGGCAGTCTCCTTGGAAAACAGTTCGCGCGCCGTCTTGCCGACGATTTCGGCGCGGGACATGCCGATCTGCTTTTCGGCAGCCTTGTTGATGAACAGATAGCGCAGGTTGCGCGCATCCTTGGCGATGATGCCTTCGGTCACGTTCTCAATGATGGTGGCGAGGAAGCGCTCCATCCGTTCGAGCATGCGCTCGCGTTGGCGTTGTTCGGTAACATCCTCCTGCACCGACACCCAACCGCCGCCGTCCATCGGTCGTTCGTAGATCTTGATGGTGCGGCCGTCATTGAGATTGATCTCATAGGCAGCAGGCTCTCGCTTGGCGATCCGGTCGAGAACAGCCGCGACATACTTCGTGACATCACCACCGAACAAGCCGCTCTTGACCCGGTGCTGGAGGATTTCCTCCAGCGTCGATCCGGCCTGAATCGTGTCGGGGAGATTGTAGATCTTGCGGTAGTTGGCGTTCATCCAGCTCGAATATCTGCGCGACGGCGTCGCGGAAGTTCTGCACGGCGCGCGCCAGCCGACCGATCTCGTCGTAGCGGGCAAGATGCGGCACCTGGCTCCTGATGTCGCCTGTCGTGATGCGATCTGTCGCCTGCGCAATATCGGAGAGAGGAGCCAACACCGATCCTCGCATCACGACGACGTTGAGCGCGCCGAGCAACAGCGCCGCGAGTCCGTGGCCGCGCGGGCGACGCGCGGCCAGCGCGGGCCTCAGCCGATCCGCTTCAGCCCCTTCTTGAAGCGCGGGCCATTGGCGACGTAGAACCTCGCCGCGCTGCCCATCCGCTGCACCTGGGCGTCGTCGAGCGTGCGGATCACGCGCGCGGGCGAGCCGATGATCAGCGAGCGCTCGGCAAACTCCTTGCCCTCGGTGATGACGGAGCCGGCGCCGACGATGCTGTTGCGGCCGATCCTGGCGCCGTTCATCACGATCGCGCCCATGCCGATCAGCGCGCCCTCCTCGATCGTGCAGCCGTGCAGGATCACATTATGACCGACGGTGCAGTCCTTCCCGATCACGAGCGGAAAGCCGAGATCGGTATGACAGGTCGAGCCGTCCTGGACGTTGGCGCCCTCGCCGATCTCGATCCACTCATTGTCGCCGCGCAGCACCGCGCCGAACCAGACGCTGGCGCCCGGCTTCAGGCGCACGCGGCCGATCACGGTCGCGGTCTCCGCGATGAAGTAATTGCCGTCAGAAGGAAGATCGGGCGCTTGCCCGTCGAGCTCGTAGATCGCCATGGAGGTCTCCTGTCGCCTCAAGCCATAGCGAAACGAGGGCGCGGAGGCAAAGGGCCGCCGCGCAGTCCTGGAAAGCGTCAGCCCAGCACGCCGGTCGCGCGCAGCGTCATCAGGAAGAAGGTTCCGCTCATCATGCTCCAGAAGCCGGCGATGACGGTCGCCATCATCACGAATTCGAAGCGGCGGCTTTCCAGCCGCATGCCCCGCAGCGTGTTGCGCATGATGATGAAGGGCGCCGCGAACACCAGGAACGGTACTGCTGCAAAGGTCCGGGGAGCGACGCCCTCCTGCAACAGTCCGAAGCCCGCAGGCCGCTGCGAGAGGGCCTGGTATCCGTTTGCGAGCGCGCCCGCGAGTGCGAAGCCGATGCAGATCGAGAAGAAAGTATTGAGAGCTTCGGGTGTCATCGGAGCAGTCCGCCTTAACGCAACGCGAGGTGCTTTCCTGTGACAAATAGTGCCGGTTAACGCTACATTATCCTTAAGGGAAGGTTAACGATCCCGCCCGCCGCGCGCAGAGCCAGTCCCGTTCCCCCTCACCGGGAACCCCTCCGCGAATTCGCCGCCGCATGGCATATTCGCCGGTGATTCGTCGGCCGCCGGCCGACTTCCGGTCTCTTGCGCGACGTCATGACGGTGTTTTCGGCAACCTCTCCTCGGTCCCCCGGCGCAGGCGCAGAGACGCGTGCCCATCTCGTCCCGTTAGCGCTCACCGGCGTGGTCGCGGCGGGTGCGATCGCCCTGGTCGCTTATCTGCTGTGGCCGACCTGGAGCACGGGCGGCACTGATGCACCGGACAAGTTGCCCGTGAGCGTCGGCGGCACGCTGTTCAACCTGCCGCTTCAGGCGATCCGGATGAAGATCCAACGGCACTCCGGACCGCAGGAGCGCATCGACCTCGATTTCCTCTATCCCTCGCTGGAAGTACCGAGCGGTCCGAGGCACGTCACCGCCGACACCGTCGACACGGCCATGCAGCCGATCGATCGCATCTTCCTGTCAATCGCGGCGCATCACGATGCGCTCTCGCCGGAGCAGCGGACGACGACGATCTATCCGCGCTATCTCGACCAGGCCGCCACGACGCCGGACGACGGATTGACGATGCGCCCGTTCCGCAGCGACACGCCCTATGGCAGCGAGGATCTGTATTCCGCGACGTCCCCCGCACTGACCGCGCGCTGCACGCGCGATGCATCGACGCCCGGCATGTGCCTGTCCGAGCGCCGCGTCGGCGCCGCCGACCTCACCTTCCGCTTTCCGCGCAGCTGGCTGTCGCAATGGCGCGACGTCGCGGACGCCATGGACAAGCTGACGGCGCAGCTGCGCGGGCCGCACGGCTGAAGCCGGCCGCGACAAGAACTCGAAAACAACCCCATGCACAGTAGCCAGGCGACTGGCAATCCCTGCATTTCTCGCGACTTCGCTTTTTTCGAACTTTAGCTTGACCCGTCGGGCAAAACAGGAGCATAGTGTCATCATCGGAAAATTCGAATGATGCAAAGCCGGGCTCCACGCCGGGAGGGTCTATGTGAGCGAGGTGACAGCAAATCTTCCGCCCGGGGCTCAGCTGCTCGGACGCGAATGGATCGGCACGGACGAGAACGGGGATGCGCTGATTCGCTTCCAGGCGCAGGTCGCATTCACCAACAGACACGGGACGGTCCAGGGCGGCTTTCTGGCGGCGATGCTGGACTCGGCGACGGGGATTTGCGCGCTCGCAAGACTCTCGCCTGGCTTGACCGTGGTCACCAGGAACCTCGACACGCGTTTCCTGAAACCTGCGGCAGTCGGACCGATCACGGCGCGGGCGCGTGTGGTCGAGCAGACGGAGCGCGACATGGTCGTAGAGGCCGAGCTCGTCGACGTGCAGGACCTTACGGTCGCCGAAGCCACCGCGCGGCTGCGAATTCTTGCGAAGAGCTAGAACCTGGAGATCGCGGCCGGCTCAGGCGCTCGCCGTATCGTGCCGGTCCCAGCGATAGTCCGGCAGGTCCAGCCTGTCCGTGATGTCACGACCGACCATGAGTCTCGCCGCGCCCGGCCATGAGCAGGCCCTGACGACCTGATTTCGAAACCACAGACCATAGGAGGTCCTCGGCGCGAAGGCCGCGGCGAAGCGCGCCGCTCCGCGCTGCTTGGCTTCGATGTAACTGCGAAGCCGCGCCTCGTAGGCGTTAAAAGCATCCCGGTAGCACCCGTCGGCACGGGCGAGTTCACCCGCAAGCACATAGGCCGAGATCATGGCCAACGCCGAGCCCTGCCCGGCCACCAGCGACACGCAGAAGGCTGCATCGCCAATCAGAGCGATGCGGCCCTTTGACCAAATGTCCATTTTGATCTGGCTGACGCGGTCGAAATAGAGATCATCACAGCGATCGAGCGCGGAAGCGATTTGTGGCCACTCCCATCGCGCGCCGCGATAGACTTCGCGCAGCCTTGCCTTCTGATCGGCAAGCGTCGCGGGCCACAAGCCGGTGTCGTCGGCGAAGATGAAAAGGAACAGCGTTCGGCCGCCATGCAGGGCAAAGCGCCCGATCATGCGGCCCCGCTCGGTGTACATGAGATAAGTATTCTCGTCGCGCCGGTCGTAATCATGAATCTCGATCGCGGCGACGCCGTAGCCGAGATGACGCTCGAAAGCCGATTGCGGGCCGAAAGCAAGACGCCGCACCGACGAATGCAGTCCGTCGGCCCCGACCACGAGATCGAAGCGGCGCTCTCCACCACGCAGCAAGCGAACCCCGACGTGATCGGCTCGCTCCTCGAGCGCGACGATCTCGTCATCGAAGATGACCTCCGTCGAAGCGCTGATCTTGTCGTAGAGCAGGCGCGACAGATCGCTTCGCGCCAAGGTGATGAAACGCCCGCCCGTGAGCTCGTCGAACACGCGGGTGCCGAAACCGGCAACGCGCCGTCCGTCATCGCCGACGATGCGCAGGTCGCGCACATGGTAACCGGCACGGTCAATCGCCGGCAGCAGCCCCATGCGTTCGGCGATGTCGTAACCCAGTCCCCAGAAATCGATGACATAGCCGCCGCGACGGAGCGCGGGCGCGCGCTCGACCAGCGTCGGCACGTAGCCGGCGCGCTCGAGCCAATAGGCCAAGGTCGGCCCTGCGATCCCCGCCCCGGAGATCAGCACAGTCTTCATGAGGAGAATATGGGAGCTGCGGCGATCGATTGCACCGCCGCTCAACCACAAAATGGTGACGTCGGAAGTTCCGCGTCACCGGGCCGGTCGGCCGACCTATTCCTGGTCGACCAGATCGTCCTCGAGTATCGCCATCTGGAATTGGAACGAGCGATCATCGTCCTCGTCGTCGACGAACAGAACGCCGATGAACTCCTCGCCGATATAGACCTCGGCAGAATCGTCCTTCTTCGGCCGCGGCACGACGCGGATCTTGGGATTGCCGAACACGCGCTTCAGATACGCATCCAGTTTTCTGACTTCTTTGACGTCCACGGCAAGTCTCCGATCGAAATTTGGTCGGCGGGTTTTAGGACGAGACGCGACGAACCGCCAGCATCAATTGCCAAAGAATTTGGGGACGACAAGGCCGGAAAATCCGGCCCTTTCCTGCGAACTCAAAGCCCCATCGCGTTGATCATCTGGTCCATGGTGCGCGACGGCTCGGCGCAGCCAGCCTCGCCGACGATCTTGGCCGGCACGCCCGCGACGGTGACGTTGTGCGGCACCGGCTTCACCACGACCGAGCCGGCCGCGATGCGCGCGCAATGACCGATCTCGATGTTGCCGAGGATCTTGGCGCCGGCGCCGATCAGCACGCCATGACGAATCTTCGGATGGCGGTCCTCGTTCTCCTTGCCGGTGCCGCCGAGCGTGACGCCGTGCAGGATCGAGACGTCGTCCTCGATGACAGCGGTCTCACCGCAGACGAAGCCGGTGGCGTGGTCGAGGAAGATGCCGCGGCCGATGCGCGCGGCGGGATTGATGTCGGTCTGGAACACCGCGGAGGCGCGGCTCTGCAGGTAAAAAGCAAAATCCTTGCGGCCCTTGAGATAGAGCCAATGCGCCAGCCGATGGGTCTGGATGGCGTGAAAGCCCTTGAAGTAGAGCAAGGGATCGATGAATCGCGAGGTCGCGGGATCGCGGTCATAGACGGCGACGAGATCCGCACGGAAGGCGTTCCCGAGATCGGGTTCGTCGCGCAGCGCGTCCATGTAGGCTTGGCGCACGAGATCGCCTGACAAGGCGGAATGGTCGAGCCGCTCGGCGACTCGGTGGACCACCGAGTCTTCCAGTCGGCCGTGATGCAGCACCGCCGAATAAATGAAGGTCGCAAGCTCCGGCTCGCGGCGGACGATGTCTTCGGCTTCGCCGCGGATCCGGTCCCAGATCGGATCGAGCGTCGCGAGCTTTCCTCCCGGATTGACCTGATGCACTGCCATGAAATCTGCTCTTTCGATTGGGCTGGTTTTATTGGCTTTATAGCACAGTGTAGGCGACAAAGTCCTGACGGGCTTGCCTGAGAGTGAACAGCGCGTTGCCCCAGGAAGTACCCCAACGCCTTGAAACATAACAGGTTCTTCTGGCGCCCCCGACGGCAAGGTCGGCTCAAAATGGTCAGAGTCTCGCCAAATTCAAGCCGGGCGGGGTCAAACTATTGGTGAATTTCATCGCAACCGTTATTGCGGGCATGGTCCGCACGAGGACGGAGCGGTTTTGAGCATCACCACCGATCAATTGCGCGCGCGCGCCGCGCCGACGTTCTGGCTGCGGCTGGCGGCAGTGGCGCTGCCTCTCCTCATGATCGCGCCGGCGTTCTGGAACGGCTATCCGCTGTTGCAATGGGATACCGGCGGCTATCTGGCGCGCTGGTACGAGGGCTATCTCGTCCCCAGCCGCTCCACCGTCTTCGGCATCTACCTGCACTATGGCGAAGGCTTCGGCTTCTGGATCAACCTCGCGGTCCAGTCGCTGGCAACGCTGTGGCTGCTGCAGCTGACGCTGCGCTTGCTCTCCATGATGCAGACCTTCCGCTTCGTCGCGATCAGCCTGGTCCTGATCGTGTCGACCGCCCTGCCCTGGCTCGCGAGCATGCTGCTCACCGACATCTTTGCAGGATTGTCGGTGCTGTCGCTGTTTCTCCTCGTGATCGCGGGCAATCGTATCTCGGGACTGGAGAGGACCTCGCTGTTCGTCTTCACCGCCTTCTCCGCTGCAACCCACAGCGCCACGCTCGGCGTGCTGCTCGGGCTCTGCGTCGTTGGCTGGACCATGCGCCCGTTGCTTCGGCGCCGCCTTCCGATCGCCGGGCTCGCCCAGGGGAGCCTCACGATCGTCGTGGGCGCCCTGATGCTGATCTCGGCCGACCATGCGCTGTCGGGCAAATGGGCCTGGACACCCGGCGGCACCGGCGTCGCTTTCGGCCGCATGATGCAGGACGGCATCGTCGCACGTTTTCTGAACGACCACTGCCCCCGCGAGAACTTCAAGCTCTGCCCCTATCGCAACGAGCTGCCCGCGACCGCCGACGAATTTTTGTGGGGCAAGAGCATGTTCAACACGCTCGGCCGCTTCGAGGGCCTCGATGAGGAGATGGGCTACATCGTCGAGCACTCGCTCGCCGATTATCCTGCGTGGCAGGCCGGCGCGGCGCTGCGGGCGATGGGCCAGCAATTGATCCACGTCGCGACCGGCGAAGGCACCAGCGTCTGGATTCCGCACACCTACGGTATCATCGAGCGCTACATCCCTGCACAAGTGGCGCCGATGCGCGCGGCGCGCCAGCAGCATTGGGGCCTGAATTTCGATTACGTCAACTGGCTGCACGTCCCGGTCGCGCTGATCTCCATGCTGGCGCTGGTCGCGCTGCTCGGACATGCGCTCGCCCATCGCAAGCTGGACGACCTGACGCTGCTGGCGGCGACCGTGACGCTGGCATTGCTCGGCAACGCCTTCATCTGCGGCGTGATCTCGGGACCGCACGACCGCTATGGCGCACGCATGGTGTGGCTGGCGACCTTCGTGGTGCTGATGGCGCTGGCGCGTCGGTTTGGGGACGACAGCAAAGCGCGGTGAGATTGGGATGAAGAGTCATCGCGCCTCCTGATCCTCAATGCGCTCACATGGCCTTGGGGAGCGCGAACAGCCGGAAATCCTCGAGCGCCGCGTGCCGATGGGGGGCGACTTCGCGCCGGTAGGTCTCGGTATCGACGATCGAGCGGAAGGTAGCGAAATCGCCATATTCATTTATCGCCGCTTCGTCCCAGCGTTCGCCTGGCGAGCCGACGAGGCTGGCCAGGACCGGCACGGAAAACATCCGCACCAGCGGCTTACCGGCCGCGAGACGCCGGAATGCCGGCCTATAGCGCTCATTAAAGGCTTCGCGGCCCGAGCAGGGCGCGGCGTCGAATCCGTCCTCGTAACGCGCCTGCGCGCGGTAGCACAGCAGATTGAGCATATAGACCGGCTGGCCGGGAGGAATCGCGCGCTCGGCTGCATCAAGGGCTTGCAGGGTGATTTCGATGAGGTGCATGGGACTTCCCGCATTTTGAGCGCCACATGATGCGCTAACGCTCTGTGTTTAGCCGTTCGCGAATGGCTCTTGTAGTGACCGCATAGCCATGATGATGTGGACTCCATGTCCACAACGACTTTACCTCCCGATCTCTCGCGTCTCCTCGCCTTCGTCCGGGTCGTGGAGGCAGGCTCCTTTGCCGAAGCCGCGCGGCGAGCGGGGACGACCACCTCCGCGATGTCCAAGGCGGTCGCCCGCTTCGAAAAGGCTCGGGGCTTGCGGCTTTTGCATCGCTCCACGCATTCGTTGGCGCTGACCGAAGAGGGCGACAGGCTGATGGCGGCGGGACGCGCGTTGGTCGAGAGTCTCGCCCGTGTCCAATCCGCGCTCGGCGAAGTCGGGCGCGATGATGGCGGACGGGTGTGCGTGACCGCCCCCGCCTCGTTCGCGCGCGCCTGCATCCTGCCGCGACTACCTGCATTCCTGCGGGAGCGGCCGGAAATCGAGATCGAGGTCAAATTCCGCAACGAGATTCTCGATCTCGCGGCGGAAGGGGTCGACGTCGCGATCCGCTCAGGACGCCTCGACCGCGTGCCCGGTCATCAGGCACGGCGGCTTTGCACGTTCTCCTGGATCGCTTGCGCCTCGCCTGCCTATCTGAAGGCGCGCGGCGCGCCGGCGACTCCATACGAGCTTTCCGCGCACGACCACGTCGGCTTCCGGAATCCCGCGAGCGGTCAGATCCTGACCTGGCGCTTTGCCGACCCGCACGGCAAAAGACCCATTCGAGTCACGCCCAAGCCCAAGCACATTTGCGACGACGCGCACGCGTCGCTCGCGTTGATCGCGAATGGGTTTGGGATCGGCTGGGGGCCCGCCTGGCTCGTCGACGAAGACCTTCGCGCGGGCCGGCTGGTCGAAGTGCTTGCGCCCTGGCGCACGTTTGGAGAACCTCTATGGATGTTGCGCACCTCGGACCGCCGCCCGCCCCTGCGCACACAACGCGTCATGTCGTTCCTCACCACGCTTGCCGCCGCGTTCAGCGACAAGGCGGTGTGAAGCAGTAACGGAGATCCATCTCGTCGATGCCAGCGCGATCGGGCGTTAGCCGACGTTCCTATCCCCTTCGAGCTGACTTCTCATCAACACCCTCGGCGGACTCCAGATTTGGACGGTCACCCCGAAGGGAGTGCAGACCCCTTACGATGGCAACGACCTCGTGGCCTCAAGCAACATCACCTCGGCCCCGGCGTGACAGGAAATCGAGAACGCCCGATTTGTAGACCTTGTCGCCGACCGCGCGCATGTGATCGCGGCCGGGAATGTCGAGCACTTCCGAGCCCGGGATGATCGCGCCTAACGCGCTGGCCGAGCCTGCGACGTCGTCGGTCGAGCCGACCGCGATCAGCACCGGCACCTCGATGCGGGCGGCCTCCTCCCTGGTCATGAGATCGCGCGTGCCGCGCAGGCAGGCGGCGAGCGCACGCCGATCCGAGCGGGTCTGGTCCGCAAACGCACGAAACGTGCGGCCGACGGGATCGGTGACGTCATCGAGCGAGGACGCTTCCAGCGCCTTCGCCACGACCTCGCCGGGTCCGGTGCCCTCGATCAGGCCGCCGACGCCGATGCCGCCGAGGATCGCCGAGCGCAGGCGCTGCGGCTCGTTCAGTCCGAGCCAGGCCGCCATCCGCCCCCCCATCGAATAGCCCATGATGTCGGCTTGCGGGATGGCGAGATGATCCATCAGCGCGAGCACATCGCCGGCCATGGTCGGGATCGAGTATTGCGCGGGCTCGTAGAGCTTTGCGCTTTCGCCATGGCCGCGATTGTCGAGCGCGATGACGCGGCGGCCGTTCTTGCGCAGCTCCGAGACCCAGGTCGGATAGACCCAGTTGACGTTCTTGCTCGAGGCAAAGCCGTGCACCAGGATGATCGGATCACCCGCGCCTTCGTCGAGATAGGCCATTTCAACGGGGCCGTTGTGAAAGCTCGGCATCAGCAGTTCCGCAGATTTGAGGGAAAGGTTGATCTTAGAGCATGATCCGGAAAAGTGTGCAGCGGTTTTCCGGCAAGATCATGCTCAAACAATAACCTGAAGCGCGGTGCGCTTTAGGCCGTGGCGGCCGTGTTTGCCAGCGCGGCTTCGGCAACCAGCTGCGCCCGGCGGAGCCGCCGGGCCCGTCTGCGATCGCACCACGCCTGGGTCAGGCGTTCGGTGGTCGCCTTGATCGACGACAGCAGGCCGAACAGCGTCAGTGCCGCGCCGAACAGCCACAGCGTGAGATCGAATGCGCCGCCGACCAGCAGCAGCGCGCCGCGGCCGAGCAGCTTCAGAAGCGCGCGCGTCTTGCCGCCTTGCGCTTCCGCAAGCCGCGCCGCGCGCGCGACATCCTTCGGGCCCTCGGCGATGCGCAAGCTATCCATCGCGCCGCGCGTGCCTGATTTTTCGGCGACGCGCGTGACGTCCTTGCCGAGCCGGACCAGGGCGCCGGCCTTCTCGACGCGGAACGCGGCCTTGATCGCGCTCACGGTCTCGCCCGGCCGCAGCACCGAGCCCGAGGCGACGGCGTTCTGAAGCATCGGCGTGTCGACCACTTCGCGCGCCGACCGGCCGGCCCACGCGGCGAGTCCTTCGCCGAGCCGCCCGACCTTGCGGGCGTCCTTCACCAGCGTCAGCCCGGCACGGACCGGCGCCGCGCCTCCGGCGGACAGATAGGTCACCGCCGTGACCGCGAGGCCGGCAGTTGCGAGGCCGAGCACGAGGCGATCGGTGTCCTCGCCCATGGCGAGGTGCTTGCTCTCGCGCACGACGTCCCTGATATCGCCGATCACGAAAAGATCGCCGGCGACGGTTCCGGAGAGACTCGCGACATCGTCGGCATTGCCGGTGACGAGCCCGGTGGCAAAGCGCTTGGCGAATTGCGAGGTGGAATTCTCCGCCTTGACCGCATCGCCGACCCGGCTCAGCAGATCGTCGGGCAGCGCGATGTTGCGGTCACGCGCGAGCGCGACGAAGCTGTCGGCGAGATCGGCATCGCCGGCCTTGAGCGCGGCTTCGATGTTGTCCTGAACCAGGTGCTCGTCTTTGGCGAGAGCCGCATCGAGCTTGAGTTCGGACAGCGCCGCCGGATCGTCCTGCGCGGCGAGGACAGCGCCGGCCTCGCGGGCATGCGGCGCTACCTGCGCGAGCACAAGGCTGCATGCAGCAATCCCGGTCAACGCCGAACTGATTCGCAGCCACTTCATGCTGGAAGCCTGGACATTCGCTGCATCATGTGTGCCCGATGGTTCGTCTTTCGTCGCAATTTGCGCGTGTCCACAGACATAGTATGCCAAAATTGCGACACAACGTCCCCGACGAAAGAAGGGCTTCTCTGAGGCGACAAGATTGTGTCGAATTTGCATGAGCAAATGAGCATGGGGCAATTGCGAACCTTTCGGTTCCGGCGGGCTAGCAATCACAAGCACCCATCAGTATGGTCCGCGGCGTCGAAATTATGCCGCGTCACTGCTGATTGTGTCTGCTGCCATTGCCACTCCAGGATGAACTACGATGTCCGACCATGTCGTCCCGCACTTCCATAACGATGCCGGTGTTCCCGTCATCGAGATCGGCTCGCAAGAGTTCATGTGCGTCGGCGCCAATCCTCCGTTCGATCATCCGCACGTGTTCCTGGATCTCGGCAACGACAACGAGATCATCTGCCCGTACTGCTCGACGCTGTACCGCTTCGCCGCCGATCTGAAGGCGGGCGAGGCCCGTCCGCCGGAATGTGTCTTGAAGGACAAGGTGGCCTGACCGTTTAATTCGGTCAGGAATGGCCCTCCCGCGCACGATCGTCATTGCCGGCGCCGGCATCGGAGGACTGACGGCTGCGCTTGCGCTGGCGCAGCGCGGTTTCCGCATCGTCGTGCTGGAAAAGGCCGAGCGGCTCGAGGAAGTCGGAGCCGGCCTGCAACTCTCCCCCAATGCGAGCCGCGTGCTGGTCGAGCTCGGCCTCACCGAGCGGCTCAAGCTCCGTGCCGTCGTTCCGGAAGCGGTCTCGATCATGAGCGCGCGCGCCGGCGGCGAACTCTTGCGCATGCCGCTCGGCGAAGCGGCGTCCGCGCGCGCCGGTGCCCCCTATTGGGTGGTGCATCGCGCCGATCTGCAATCGGCGCTGTCAGGCGCGGTGGCAGACCATCCCGATATCGATCTGAAGCTGGGTGCGACCTTCGAGGATGTCGCCCCCCACGCCAGGGGACTGACGGTGGTCCATCGCAGCGGCACGATCCGGCGCAGCGATCTCGCCAGCGCGCTGATCGGCGCCGATGGCATCTGGTCGACAGTCCGCCAGCATTTGTTCTCCGCGGTGCAGCCGCGCTTCTCCGGCCTGATCGCCTGGCGCGGCACGCTCGAGGCCACCCAGCTGCCAAAGGAGCACACCGCGCGGCGGGTGCAGCTCTGGATGGGCCCCAACGCCCATCTCGTTGCCTACCCGATTGCGGGCGGCCGCCAGATCAACGTCGTGGCGGTGTTGCCGGGCAGCTGGAACAGGCCGGGCTGGAGCACGGCAGGCGATCCTGCCGAGGTGATGGCGGCCTTCGCTCCGCCGCGCTGGCCGCAGGCCGCGCGGATGATGCTGGCAAGCGTCGACAGCTGGCGCAAATGGGCGCTGTTCGGCGTGCCCGACGGCTGCCCCTGGAGCAAGGGTCCGATCGCGCTGCTTGGCGATGCCGTGCATGCGATGCTGCCGTTCGCCGCGCAAGGCGCCGGCATGGCGATCGAGGATGCCGCCGTGCTGGCCCGGCATCTGAGCCTCGAGACCGCCGAGGACGCAGGCAGCGTCGCGGCCGCGCTGAAGCAATATGGCCTGATGCGTCAGGCCCGCGTCAGGAAAGTGCAGCGGACCGCGCGGCAGCAGGGCCGCATCTATCATCTGGGTGGGCCGCTCGCGATCGCGCGCGATCTGTCCATCCGCGCGCTCGGCCCGGACCGCATGCTGGCGCGGCAGGACTGGATCTACGGCTGGCGTCCCTGACGCAAGAGCCGTAGAAATTCAGCGCTTCGGCGCGGGCTTGATGTCCGGCCGCTGCGGCGCAGTCGCTGCCGGCGGTGCATTGGGCGGCGTTTCCCGGCACCTGTTGCGGCGCCAGGCATCTTCCGCCAGCTGGGCCGAGCCGCGGACCGCGACATAATCGTTGCGATAGGCGAGCTCGGAGACCACGGCCCCCCCGGCACCGGTCTCGGCCTTGTCCATCAGCCGCTGCAGATCCGCGGTGCGCGCGGCCAGCGCCTTGCGCTCGGCCTCCAGCTGCTTGCAATCGTACAATTCGTATTTGGCGGGATCGGCAAAGGCCGGCGCGACCGTCTCGGTCATGCTGGCACAGCCGGACAGCGCAAAGCCGGCCGCGCCCAGCGCGGCTACCGCGCAACAGGCGCGCAGGGAAAAGGAAAGCGAAGCGGGCATGGGCAGAAGAATAGTCCCCTGAATTGAGAATGGCTAAAGCAGAGCCAGATGTCCGGATTGAGGCTTTGCCTTGTGCCTCCGGCTCGCTTAAGGAAGAACCCCGGTCCGGCTCGAACGCCAATTCCAGAGGGCTGGACGCGACTTAAGTGTTTGATCCCGTTGGATCAAGCGGGCATGGCGGAATTGGTAGACGCAAGGGACTTAAAATCCCTCGGTGCGCAAGCGCTGTGCCGGTTCGACCCCGGCTGCCCGCACCACGTTCTCCGATGCCTGCGCCCGCAGCATGATCCAGAAGCACATCAGCGCGACCGTGATCAGGATGAAATTGCCTTCGATCGACATTCCCGTGAACGAGACCAGCGTGGGCACGGCGACGCCGATAGTGAGGACAGCAGCGAGGGCTGCGGCCGGGAGGTCGACGATCAGGACCGCGCCGTAAACCGCGAGCTCGAAGAAGGCATATTCCTTCAGACGCGGCGAGCAGAGATAGAGGCCGTACATCGTAAGCACGGTGACGCGCATCGCGGCCTGTGGATGATCAATCAGCCAGCGATCGAGCCGTGCCGGCAGCGATCTTCCGATAGGGCCGATCGCGCGCAGCAGCGACCCGCCGAGCGGCGCGAGCACAAGGGCGATTGCGCTCAGCGCATAGATTGCGAACACCAGCGGCTTGCTGTCGGGAAGACCGGCATGGTCCACGATACTCTGCGCCAGCAGCAGCAGCGACGGATTGGTTTCCTCGATCTGGACCGAATGCTGGCCGGGGATGCCGCCCGTGATCGCCAGCAACCAGCTCGAGAACAGATCTGGATAGAAGACGACCGAGGCCAGAAGCGGCAGCGCAAAGCCCAGGCCCGCCACCGCCAACAGAGCGAGCTTCTGCCGCCGCGGCACTGGCAGCAGATAGAGCGCGGCCAGCACCGGACAGAACACCAGCTTGAACGACATCACGAGGCCGAGCAGCGCCGCCCCTGCGAGTCGAGGGACATCGTGTCGATCGTCGCGCTTTGCGGAGCGAAGCAGAAGCGCAAGTGCCGCGGCCGCGAGGCCGCCGCCGAGGATCGCGAAATTGCCCGAGGCCAACACCCATTCGAAGCCGACGAACGCGCCGAAGGTGAAAAGTCCCCTGAGCGCCACGTCGCGCAAATTGTGCGGCCGGCCGATCCCGGGCAGTAGCAGGCTGCACAACACGGCAAGGACGAGATAGACGCCGCGATAGTGACCGACCAGAAAGCCGCCCGCACACAATGGACGGAAAGCGTCCAGCGTCGCCGGGAGATATGGATAAGAGAGCTTGGTGCCCTTCAAATTCTTCACGAAATAGGGATCGAGGCCGTCGGCGTGCGCATCCACGGCCGCGCAATTGACGCGGACGTCCCAGCCGTAATTGATGTCGATTGCAGTATCGTTGGCGAGATTGATGAACACCAGGAACGCCACCAGCACGATCAGGCCGGCAAGCCAGACGTTGCGTCCCCCGGCCATATCGGCCGCGGGCCGTGGCCATTGTGCTGTCCCTGACATGTCCGACACGTCTGATCCCCTGCCCGTCCCGAGTTCCTCGACGCCTCCGCGGCATCCAGTCAGCGCCCACACTGGACAAGATGGGTTGCGGATTCATCTCCCCGGTCTGGCGCCCCCGATCGTATGGTGAATCCCCGGTTTCTGACCGCGCCGAAAGAAGACGATCCCACGAAGCCGGCGCCGCAAGGCTTGTGCTCCGCCTGACAGCCATCCCGAAACATGGGTTGTGCAATGCAATATGAGCATGAGATAGGGCCTCTGAAATCAGAGGTAAGCTGCTTGTCCGACGTCAATGCCGACGACTGGGTGTCCGCGGGACACCGCCCCATGGGTTTTCCCGAATTCGTTGTCGTGATCGCATCCATCATGGCGCTGAACCCGCTCGCCATGGACATGATGCTGCCGGCACTGCCCGACATCGGGCGGGCCTTCAGCATCGCCAACGCCAATCATCTCCAGCTCGTGCTGTCGACCTTCCTGATCGGCTTCGGCGCGGGCCAGTTCGTCATGGGCCCGTTGTCGGACCGGTTCGGACGCCGGCCGGTGCTCTTAGGCGGCATGGCCGTCTACGCGGTGGCGGGCGTGCTGGCCGTCGCGGCGCCCTCGTTCGAGACGCTGCTGCTCGCCCGCGCGCTCCAGGGCCTCGGCACTTCGGCGACGCGCGTGATCGCGACCTCGATCGTGCGCGACTGTTATGCCGGCCGCCGCATGGCGAGCGTGATGTCGCTGGCCATGATGATCTTCATCGCCGTGCCCGTGATCGCGCCCTCGTTCGGACAGGCCGTGCTGCTGGTCACGCAATGGCGCGGCATCTTCGTCGTGCTGATGCTCTACGGCGTTCTGGCGCTGGCCTGGAGCGTGCTGCGGCTGCCCGAAACGCTTCCCGAGTCCGAACGCAGGTCGCTTGCGCCCGCCGACGTGCTGTCGGCCTTCCGGCAGACCATCACCAACCGCCAGACCCTCGGCTATGCGACGGCGGCCGGCAGCGTGATCGGCGCGCTGTTTGCTTTCGTATTCTCGGCCCAGCAGGTGTTCACCGGCATCTATCATCTCGGCCATTACTTCCCGCTGGCCTTTGCCGCGATCGCGGCCGGCACCGCGGTGGCCGGCTTCCTCAACGCGAAGCTGGTCGGGCGGCTCGGCATGCGCGTGATCTCGCACGGTGCGCTGACGCTCTATGCGCTGGTGGCCGGCGTGATGTTGCTGAGCGAGATTCTCGGCGTGTTGCCGCTCCCGCTGTTCATGGTGCTGTCGGCGCTGATGATGTTCTCGTTCGGCATGATGGTCGCCAATTTCACCGCGCTCGCGATGGAGCCGCAAGGCCACATCGCCGGCACCGCCTCCTCGCTCTACGGCTCGATCACGACGCTGATCGGCATCGCGGTCGGCACGGCGATCGGCCAGAGTTTCGACGGCACGCTGCTGCCCTTCTCGGTCGGCTTCTTCCTGTCGACGCTTGCCGCGCTCGCGATCGTGCTCGTCGTGGAGAAGGGCCGGCTGTTCAAGCCGCACCATCGCCCGATCGCGTGAGGAACTTCGCTGGCCCCTCGATGTTGTCGTGCAGCAATTCGAGAGGCGGCCCAATGGAACCACAGCACCAGGACGAAGCTCGCGAGCAGGATCCGCACCACACCGAGCGGCCGGCATCGCCCGCCGCGCACGCGGATTTCAACCTGCCCTTTGCGAGCGAAGGGCTCGAGCAGGTCCGCGACAGCCATTGCTGAGGAGAGGTCCCTACTCCGGACTGCGCTTGCTGGCGCTGAAATCCTGCGCCGCACTTCTGGGCGGTGCGCCGTTCGCCTGCGGCGGCACCAGCAGCATGATCACTTTTCGGCTCACGCCGGGCCGGCCCCAGAGCGATGCCCGCACGGTGAATTCCCGCCTGACAAAATGTCCGGCGCGGGCCGACACCCATTCCATCCAGCGGCCGCAATAATCCTGGCCCTCGAAACACAACGCGGCCCAGCCGCGGTCGAGCGTCGCCTTGCGCGGCAATCCCCAATGATATTGATGCTCGAACGGCCGCGCATAGTGCGGATGATCGGGGCTGTAGAACGCGGTGGCGAAAGCGAGTGAATCGTCGCCACTGACGGCGCCGAGCGGCTCGCCGGTCTCCTCATGCCATTGTCGGGTCAGCTCGCTTGCGGCCTGCGCGTAGAAATTCCGCCCCTCTTCGTAGCCGTCGATGTTGCGATAGACGGCGTGGATGGGGGCCGCGACCAGGACGGAGACGAGCGCAACGCCCATGACGATGATCGTGGCATTGACGGTGTAAAAGCGTTCGATCGGATAGCGCGCGCCGCAGACGACGAGCACGACGAACAGAAACAGCCCCTGCAACGCCCATAGCGACGGCAGATCCGTGCCCATCGCGAGCGACGTCAGCACCGGCAGTGCGATCGTACCGATGGCGACGTAGAAGAGAAGTCGAAGGCCCGGGCTCATCGCGGCGAAATCGGCCGGAAACTGCTTGAGCCGCCGGCCTGCAACGAACACCCAGATCACGCCCGCGACGCTGCTGGCCGCCACCAATCCCAGCAGGAAATTCTTCACTTCACCGAGCGAGCTCACCGCATTGCCGTTGGCGTGGTTCAGTGCGTAAGTGAAGGTCGAGGCGCCCGTGGTCGCCAGCCAGTAGATGTGCGGCGACAGCGTCGCGAGCCCGGTGACGACGGAGATCCACGGCGATGCGGAGGCAAAATAGGCGCGCCGCGCCGGATGCGCGAGCGCGGCAAAGGCAAAGCTCGAGACCAGGAAAATCGAATAATACTTCCCGACCATCGCCAGCGCCGTGGTGCATCCGACCGCGACCGCCCAGAACACGGATCGCGTCTCGAACGCGCGCAGGAAACACCATGTGGCGAGCGGCCAGATCGCGAGCAGCACGGAGTTGGCGTTAAAGCGCTGGGCGTGGAATTGATAGGCCGGCGTCAGCATCAGGAGCAGCAGCACGAGGATGCGCTTGTGCCCGGTCACGAACTGACGGGCGACGCAATCGACGAAGACCAGCGCAAGCCCCGCGTTGACCATCGCCATCAATTGCAGCGACCAGTCGCTGAGCGGGAAGACGGAGGTCCAGCTTGCGGCGATCCAGCCCATCAGCGGCGGATGCTTGGGGTAGCCAAAGGCGAAATTCCGCCCCAGCGTCCAGGCCTCCAGCGTATCAGGATGCAGGCCGCCGCCGGCATAGGCGATGGCGAGATACAGCGTCCAGATCGCAACGAAGCACGCAATGAGGAGCGGAACGGCCCAGCCCGCCTCGACGCCGTCGAGCCAGCGCAGGAAGGGACGGCGCCAACGCGCCGGCGCGCGATCGGACCGTTCGGCCATCGCCTGGAAAGCAAGATCGAGCGGCACAAGAATCAAACCAAAGGGGGGAAAGTAATGCCTGAAGGCGAAACATCTATTTCAGATCGGAAACAAATAGCAATGATTGGAAACTGGAAGAGTTAAAAAGGTTTTCGGCATTTCTCGCCGAGACAGGACGGCAAACGACAGCGGCGCCGCTGATGACAGCGGCGCCGCGTTTTTGTCAGGGCAAAGATGCGCGAGCACCCTTGCCTTCTGCCGAATGTCCTACTCCGACTTGTCGACGTTCCAGAACACCGGGGTCGCCGGACCGTCGAGCACGCCGGTCAGCGACTTCCGCCAGGCGCTCGGCGCCAGGTACTGGCCGAGCGGGATGTAGATCACCTGGTCGTAGGCTTCCTTCTGGATCTCGGTCGCGATCTTCTTCTGATCGTCGAGCGAGGCGGCGCGGACGAAGTCGTCCTTGAGCTTCTCGATCTTGGCATCCTCCGCCCAGCCGAACCAGCCGCCCTTCTTGCCCTGGCCCCCGATCGAGAGATTCGCGATCGGGTTGGACACGTCGGCACTGACCCAGTTGGTGAAAAACATGTTCCAGCCGCCCTCCTTGGGAGATTTCTGGCTGGCGCGCCGGCTCACCACCGTCTGCCAGTCGGTCGCCTGGAGATCGACCTTGAAGCCGGCCTCGCGCAGTTGCTGGGCAGCCACGATCGGCTGGGCCTTGAGTGTGGTGACGTCACCGGGGGCCATGATCACGACCGGGGTGCCGTCATAGCCGGACTCGGCAAGGGCCTTCTTGGCTTCTGCCATGCCGTTGCCCTTCACCAGCGTCTCCGATCCGACGTCGGTTGCAAACGGGGTATCGCAGATGAAGAAGGCGCCGCAGACCTTGTAGTATTTGGGATTGCCGACGAGTGCGTCGAGCACGTCCTTCTGGCTGGTGGCCAGAAGCGCGGCGCGGCGGATCTTCGGATTGTCGAAGGGCGGATGCAGGAAGTTCATGCGGCCCAAGGTCTGGAAGCCGAACTTGTTCAGCGTCTCGACCTTCAGGTCGGGATTGCCCTCGAGGACCGGCAACAGATCCCAGGGCGGATTTTCCATGAAGTCGATGTCGCCCGATTGCAGCGCATTCACCGCGGTCTGCGAATCCGGCATGGTGATCCACTCGACGCGATCGACCTTCACCACCTTGCCGCCCGCAGTCCAGCTCACCGGCTCCTTGCGCGGCACGTAATCGGTGTTCTTGACATAGACCGCCTTCACGCCGGGCTGGAATTCGCCCTGGACGAACTTGAACGGACCGGATCCGATCTGTTCGGGGATCTGCTTGTCCGGCGGCGTCTCGGCGAGACGCTTCGGCATCATGAAGGCGACGCGCGAAGACGGCTTGCCGATCGACTCGAGCACCAGGCCATAGGGCTCTTTCAGCTTCAGCGTGATGGTTTTCGGATCGGTCGCCTCGATGCTCGCAGTGAACTGCATCATCTGCTGGCCCATGCCGTCGACGGCGGCCCAGCGCTTCAGCGAGGCAACGCAGTCCTCCGCGGTCACCGGCGTGCCGTCATGCCATTTCAGGCCGTCGCGCAGCGTGAAGGTATAGGTGAGCTTGTCGTCGGAGATCTTCCAGTCCGCCATCTGCGGCTGGATCTTGAAATTCGCATCCGTCGCGATCAGCGTGTCGTAGACCATGTAGCCATGGTCACGCGTGATGTAGGCGGTGGTGAAGATCGGATCGATGATGCGCAGATCCGAATGCATCACCGCGGTGATGGTCTTGCCGGCCGCAAACACCGGCGAGGCCATCGCCGTCGAAAGCGCGACGACCGACAGCGCAAGTATGGAGGCGAACGCGCGACGCCCCCGGCGCATCAAGCTCAACATAGAAAGTTTCTCCTGACGTGAAACTGTTCAAAGGCAGGTTATTGGTTGAGCATCAGGTTCGTTCTTTGGGCGAACTAACCTCATGCAACGCCTTTATCTTTCGAGACTTGCAGACAGTGTTGAGCGCGTCAATCCGGTTTCGGTGCAGCCCACGGCGTCGTACGCACGGGCTCCACAAAGTTCGGTTTGGCTCTACAACGCTCTCCGCTTGTCCTGCCGGCGCTGATGCAATGCGCGTTCCATCTTTCGAATCCTGGGAGACATCGAGATGAATCCAGCCAATCTTCCCTTCGATTCCGAAACCATGCTCGAGGGCCTGCGCACCTGGGTCGAATGCGAGAGCCCGACCTGGGACGCCGGCGCCGTCAATCGCATGCTCGATATCGCAGCGCGGGATATGGCCGTCATGGGTGCGACCATCGAGCGCATTGCCGGCCGTCAGGGCTTCGGCGGCGTCGTCCGCGCGCGTTTCCCGCACCCCAAGCAGGGCGAACCGGGCATTCTGATCGCCGGACACATGGATACCGTCCACCCGGTCGGCACCATCGAGAAGCTGAAATGGCGGCGCGAGGGCAACAGATGCTACGGTCCCGGCATCTGCGATATGAAGGGCGGCAACTATCTCTCCCTGGAGGCGATCCGCCAGCTGGCACGCGCGTCCTTTACCACGCCCCTGCCGATTACCGTGCTGTTCACGCCGGACGAGGAAGTCGGAACGCCCTCGACGCGCGACATCATCGAGGCGGAAGCCGCGCGCAACAAATACGTGCTGGTGCCCGAGCCCGGTCGCGCCGACAACGGCGTCACCACCGGACGTTACGCCATCGCGCGATTCAATCTGGAAGCGACGGGACGACCGAGCCACGCAGGCGCAACGCTGTCGGCGGGACGGTCGGCCATCCGCGAGATGGCGCGGCAGATTCTCGCGATCGAGGCGATGACGACGGAAGACTGCACCTTCTCCGTCGGAATCGTGCATGGCGGCCAATGGGTCAATTGCGTTGCCACGACCGCCACGGGCGAAGCGCTCTCCATGGCCAAGCGTCAGGCCGATCTCGACCGCGGCGTCGAGCGGATGCTGGCGCTGTCGGGCACGAGCAATGATGTGGCCTTCAAGGTCACGCGCGGAGTGACGCGGCCGGTATGGGAGCCGGACGCCGGCACCATGGCACTGTACGAAAAGGCGCGCGGCATCGCCAAATCGCTCGGCGCGGAATTACCGCATGCGAGTTCCGGCGGCGGCTCCGACGGCAACTTCACCGGCACGATGGGCATCCCGACTCTCGACGGCCTGGGCGTGCGCGGCGGCAATGTCCACACGCTCGAAGAGTATATCGAGGTCGAGAGTCTGGTCGAACGCGGCCGCCTGATGGCGGGACTGTTGGCCACCCTGGAGTGATCGCCAAGTCATTCTGTAGGGCGGGCAAAGGGCACTTGCGCCGTGCCCACCACCTCTCTCCGATCGCACCAAAGGGTGGGCACGCATCCGCCTTCGCTCTTCGAGCTACGGGCGGACAAGCCGCATCGCCCACCTACGAAGACTGGCCGCACTGCAAAAACTGTGACCCTGATGGCACGGGAATTGCTGAAATGTTAGGCTGGTGGCAGAACGGGCGATCACCGCTGCCGCCGATTTGACTCTAATCTGACGGATCCAACTTGCTCGGATATCTCCTTCGCCGAATCTTCGCCGCCGTGCCCGTGATGGGCGTCGTCGCCCTGTTCGTATTCCTGCTGCTACGGCTGACGCCGGGCGATCCCGCCGCGATCCTCGCCGGCGACAATGCGACGCCGGAACGGCTGGAGCGTATCCGCACCTCACTCGGTCTCAACGAGCCCTTGATCGTCCAGTTCATCACCTGGGTGAACAAGCTGCTGCACGGCGATCTCGGCACCTCGCTGATCTCCAACCTGCCGGTCATGAAGATGATCGGCCAGCGCGTCGAGCCGTCGATCTCGATCGCGCTGTCGACCATCATTCTCGCCGTCGTCGTCGCCGTGCCGCTCGGCGTGATCGCGGCCTGGAAGCACGGCACCTGGATCGATCGCTTCGTGATGGGCCTGTCCGTGCTCGGCTTCTCGGTGCCGGTGTTCGTGGTCGGCTATGTCCTGATCGAGGTGTTTGCGATCGACCTGCGCTGGTTGCCGGTGCAGGGCTTCAAGAGCATATCGGCCGGCTTCGGTCCGTTCCTCGAGCGCATCATTCTGCCGACCTGCGCGCTCTCCTTCATCTATATCGCGCTGATCGCGCGCATGACGCGCGCAGCGATGCTCGACGTGCTCGGTGAAGACTACGTGCGAACGGCGCGCGCCAAGGGCATCAACGAGGTCGCCGTGATGATGCGGCATGCGCTGCGCAACGCCGCGGTGCCCGTGATCACCGTGATCGGCACCGGTTTTGCGCTGCTGATCTCCGGCGTCGTCGTCACAGAGAGCGTGTTCAACATCCCCGGCATCGGCCGCCTCACCGTGGATGCGGTGCTGGCGCGCGACTATCCGGTGATCCAGGCGATGATCCTGCTGACCTCGCTGATCTACGTCGTCGTCAACCTTCTGATCGACGTCGCCTATACGCTGCTCGATCCCCGTATCAGGTACTGAGGTAAGGAAGAACAACCATGACGGTCGATAGCCTTCCCCAGTCCTCCATTCCGATCACGTCGCCGCTGCGGCCGCGTCTCGGATTCCTCACCTCGACGCCGATCATCGCGGCGGCCACGATCCTGCTCACGCTGATCGTGGTGATCTCGATCCTAGCGCCGCTGATCGCGCCGCATGATCCGATCCAGCTTGCGCCCTCGCAGCGGCTCAAACCATCGTCCGCGCAGTTCCTGCTCGGCACCGACCCCTATGGCCGTGACCTGTTGTCGCGCGTCATCTATGGCGGCCGCATCTCGCTGCTGATCGGCATCGGTTCGGCGATCTTCTCGATCGCCATCGGGCTTGCGATCGGGCTGGTCTCCGGCTTCTTCAAGCTGGTCGATTCGGTGATGATGCGCATCATGGACGGCCTGATGGCGATGCCGAGCATCCTGCTCGCGATCGCCGTGGTGTCGTTGTCCGGCGCCAGCATCTGGACCGTGCTGATCGCGATCACCATTCCCGAAGTCCCGCGCGTGGCGCGCCTGGTACGCTCGGTCGTGCTGTCCGCCCGCGAGGAGCCTTATGTGGAGGCCGCCATCTCGGTCGGATCGTCGCTGCCCAAGATCATGTGGCGGCACCTGATGCCGAATACGATCGCGCCGCTGATTGTCCAGGGCACCTATGTCTGCGCCTCCGCCATCCTCACCGAGGCCATTCTCTCTTTCCTCGGCGCGGGCATCTCGCCTGAGACGCCGACCTGGGGCAACATCATGGCCGAAGGCCGCCAGTATTTTCAGCTCAAGCCGACGCTGATCTTCTGGCCGGGCCTGTTGCTCTCGATCGCCATCCTCAGCATCAACCTGATCGGCGACGCCGCCCGCGACGCACTCGACCCCCGCATGAAGCAGCGGGAGGGGAAGTGATGCGAGTAGCCCTGACATTCCGGGGCGCGCCCCTTGGCGCGAGCCCGGAATCCATTTCACCTCTTGTGTTGCGGCCCGATGGATTCTCCGGTGCGCAATTGCGCACCGTAGCTCGCGCTGACGCGCGCCCCGGCATGACGAAAGACCTCGCATGACCAAAGACACCATTCTCGACATCAGCAATCTCGTCGTCTCCGTCGGCAAGAAGCCGGGCGGGCCAAAGATCATCGACGGCATTTCGATCCAGGTGCGCGAGGGCGAGACGCTGTGCCTCGTCGGCGAAAGCGGCTCAGGCAAGTCGGTGACCTCGCTCACCACGATGGGCCTCTTGCCAAAGGGCACGCTGGTTCCGACGAGCGGAAGCGTGAAGCTCGTCGGCGAGGAGATCCTCACCGCGACCGACCGCCGCCTGCGCCAGTTGCGCGCGACGAAGATGGCCATGATCTTCCAGGAGCCGATGACCGCGCTCAATCCGGTCGTGCCGGTCGGCCGCCAGATCGACGAAGTCTTGCGCGCCCATACCGACCTCGATGCCAGAGCGCGCAAGAAGCGCATTCTCGACATGATGGAGCAGGTCCACCTGCCCCAGGTCGAGCGCATCTTCGCCTCCTACCCGCACCGCCTCTCCGGCGGCCAGCGCCAGCGCATCATGATCGCGATGGCGCTGGTGCTCGAGCCCAAGCTCCTCATCGCCGACGAGCCGACCACCGCGCTCGACGTCACCACGCAGAAGCAGATTCTGTCCCTGATCCGCGAGCTGCAGCGCGATCATGGCACCGCCGTGCTGTTCATCACCCACGACATGGGCGTGGTCGCCGAGATCGCCGACCGCGTCGCGGTGATGCGGCAGGGCCGCCTGGTCGAAACCGGCCAACTCGAAACCGTGCTGCGCAATCCCAGCATGGATTACACCCGCAACCTGCTCGCCTCCGTCCCGAGCCTGGTGCCGCGGCCGCCGCGCGAGGAGAGCCGCGAGCCGATCGTGCTCGAGGCCAACGAGCTCAGCAAGATCTACAAGGAACGCGCCTTCTTCGGCAAAGGCCGCGAGGTCGTCGCCGCCGACAAGGTGACGCTGACACTGCGCAAGGGCCGCACGCTCGGCATCGTCGGCGAAAGCGGCTCGGGCAAGTCGACGGTGGCGCGCTGCATCGTTCGCCTGATCGATCCGACCTCCGGCGGTGTGCGCCTGTCCGGCCGCGAGATCTCGGACATCTCGCGCCGCCTGCTGCAGCCGCACCGGCAGAAAATCCAGATCGTGTTTCAGGATCCGTACCGCTCGCTCAACCCGCGGGTCAGCGTCGGCGAGAGCATCGCGGAGGGCCCGATCAATTACGGCATATCGCATGCCGACGCGATGAAGCGGGCCCGCGAATTGCTCGAGCTGGTCGGCCTGCCGGCCGACGCAGTGGCGCGCTATCCGCACCAGTTCTCCGGCGGCCAGCGCCAGCGCATCGCCATTGCGCGTGCGCTCGCGCTCGATCCCGACGTGCTGGTGGCGGACGAAGCGGTGTCCGCGCTCGACGTCTCCGTGCAGGCGCAGGTGCTGGACCTGCTGGACGAGATCCAGAAGCGGCTCGGCATCGCCATCCTGTTCATCACCCACGATCTGCGTGTCGCAGCGCAAATCTGCGACGAGGTCGTGGTGATGCAGCACGGGCGCGTCGTCGAACAGGGGCCGGCGGCGGAGGTGTTGACGCACCCGCAGGAGGCCTACACCAGGGCGTTGCTCGATGCGGCCCCCGGCCGCAACTGGGATTTTGCGAATTTCCGGCCGGTGTCGGAGGGCGTGGGGGCGAGCGCGTAGGTCTTCCCTCTCGTCATTGCGAGAGCAGCGAAGCAGTCCAGACTTCCTCCGCGGAAAAGACTCTGGATTGCTTCGCTGTGCTCGCAATGACGGTGTGCGCGGCACACATTCCCAAAACGTCTTGACCCCATGCATTGCGCGATTGCTTCCCGCCTTGCTCTCACTGCAAGGCCATGGCTAATTTCGCGCACCCTTGATTGATCGGACTTGCATTGATGACACGCATCGCCGTCGGCGGCTTCCTGCACGAGACCAACACTTTCGCTCCGACCAAGGCGACCTTCGCCGACTTCCAGCATGGCGGCGGCTGGCCGGCGATGACGGTGGGGACCGACGTTCTCAAGGTGATGCGCGGCATCAATGTCGGGCTGGCCGGTTTCGTCGACAGCGCGGAAGCCAACGGCTGGGAACTCGTTCCGACTATCGCCTGCGGTGCGAGCCCGTCGGCGCATGTCACCGAGGATGCGTTCGAGCGCATCGTGAGGGTGATGATCGACGGCATCGCGGCTGCCGGGCCGATCGACGCCGTCTATCTCGATCTGCACGGCGCCATGGTGACCGAGCATCTCGACGACGGCGAAGGCGAGATCTTGGCGCGCGTGCGCCGCATCATCGGCAAGGATGTTCCGCTGGTCGCAAGCCTCGACCTCCACGCCAACGTGACTCCCGCAATGATGGAACACGCGGACGCGCTGATTGCTTACCGCACCTATCCGCATGTCGACATGGCCGAGACCGGCCGCGCCGCTGCGAAGCATCTTGCCTTGCTCCTGAAGACGAAGCAGCGCCTCGCAAAGTCGTTCCGGCAACTGCCGTTCCTGATCGCGATCAGCTGGCAATGCACCAACGACTTCCCCACCAAGGGCATCTACGAAAAGCTCGCCGCGCTGGAGAGCGATGCGGTTCCAACGCTGTCCTTCGCGCCCGGCTTCCCGGCCGCCGACTTCCGCGACTGCGGGCCGAGCGTGTTCGCCTACGGCCGGACGCAAGACGATGCGGACCGCGCCGCAGAGGCGATCGTCAAGCTGATCGAAAGTCACGAGGACGATTTCGACGGTAAGATCTGGACGCCCGACGACGGCGTGCGCCACGCCATGGAACTTGCGAAGAGCGCGAGCAAGCCGATCATCATCGCCGACACCCAGGACAATCCCGGCGCCGGCGGCGATTCCGACACGACCGGCATGCTGCGCGCGCTGGTGCGCAACAAGGCGAGCGCCGCCACTGGGGCGATCTATGATCCGGAATCCGCCAGGGCCGCGCATGCAGCCGGCGTCGGCGCCACCGTCACGCTCTCGCTCGGCGGCAAATCAGGCATTCCCGGCGACGCGCCCTATCGTGAGACCTTCGTGGTCGAAAACCTCTCCGACGGCCGTTTCATCGCGCCCGGTCCCTACTATGGCGGCCGAGAGATGGAGATGGGCCCCTCCGCGGCCTTGCGCATCGGCGACGTCCGAGTCGTCGTCTCCTCGCACAAGGCACAACTCGCCGACCAGGCGATGTACCGCTATGTCGGCATCGAGCCGACCAGGGAGAAGATCCTGGTCAACAAGAGCTCGGTGCATTTCCGCGCCGATTTCGAACCGATCGCGGAAAAGCTGATGATCTGCGCCGCGCCCGGCGCGATGCCGGCCGATACGGCGTCCCTCCCCTGGACGCGCCTGCGTCCGGGTATCCGCATCAAGCCGAACGGCCCCGCCTTCGATCCTTCTTCACGCTAACCGGACAGGACACATGCCCACCATTGACCGCATCGACGGCTACGCCGACGAACTCACTGCCATCAGGCGCGACCTCCACGCCCATCCCGAGATCGGCTTCGAGGAAGTGCGCACCTCCGGCATCGTCGCCGACAAGCTGACGAGTTGGGGCATCGAGGTGCACCGCGGTCTCGGCGGCACCGGCGTGATCGGCGTCATCAAGGGCAAGGGTTCGGGCAGCAAGCGCATCGGGCTCCGCGCCGACATGGACGCGCTGCCGATGGAAGAGAACACCAATCTGAAATGGTCTTCGAAGATCCCCGGCCGCTTCCACGGCTGCGGTCATGACGGCCACACCACCATGCTGCTCGGCACCGCGCGCTACCTCGCCGAGACCAGGAATTTCGACGGCACCGTGCACCTGATCTTCCAGCCGGCCGAGGAAGGCCTGGGCGGCGCTCGCGCCATGATCAAGGACGGCCTGTTCGAGAAATTTCCGTGCGACGAGCTCTACGGCCTGCACAACGCGCCCGACCTCAACCATGGCGAGATCGCGATCCTGCCCGGCCCCGCGATGGCCAGCGCCGACTTCTTCGACCTCCGCATCACCGGCTACGGCGCACATGGCGCGATGCCCGAGCGCTCCAAGGACGCGGTCGTGATCGCGACCACGCTGGCGCAGGCGATCCAGACCGTCGTCAGCCGCAACGTCGAGCCGCTGCAGGCTGCGGTGGTGTCGATCACCCAGATCCATGCGGGCTCCGCCTACAACGTCATTCCCGGCGACGCGCATCTTTGCGGCACCATCCGCACCTTCTCGAAGGAAGTCCGCACCCTGGTCAGCGAACGCATCCGCACCATCTGCGCCGGCATCGCCAGCGCCTATGAGTGCGCGATCGATGTCGACATCCGCGACACCTTCAACGTGCTGGTCAACCAGGTCGAGCAGTCCAAGGTGGTCGAGGAGGTCGCGCGCACGATCGTCGACCCCGCCAAGGTGATCACCCGCACCCAGCCGAAGATGGGCAGCGAGGACTTTGCCGACATGCTGGAGACAATTCCCGGCGCCTATTTCTGGGTCGGTCATGACGGCTCGGTTCCGGTGCACAATCCCGGCTTCGTGCTCGACGACAAGATCCTGCCGATCGGCGCCAGCATGTTCGCCCGGATCATCGAAACGCGCATGCCGGTAGGCTAGCGATGAAGAAGAGCGTCGAGGAGGCGGTCACCTCGCTGCACGATCTGTCCGCGGTCGATCTGATCGCGGGCTATCGCGCAAAGCAGTTCTCGCCGAGCGAGGTGCTGGAGGATCTGCTCGCGCATGTCGCTGCGTGGGAGCCGCATCTGAAGGCGCTCTATGCGTTCGATCCCGACGGCGCGCGCGAGGCCGCCGAGGCTTCGACGGCGCGCTGGTCCGGCGGCGAACCTTGCGGCGCGCTCGACGGCGTGCCTGTCACGGTCAAGGACAACATCGCGACCAAAGGTGTGCCGGTGCCGCTGGGAGCTGCCAGCGTCAAGCTGGTGCCGGCGGAGAAGGATGCCCCGCCCGCCGCGCGGCTGCGCGAGTCAGGCGCGATCATCTTCGCCAAGACCACCATGCCCGATTACGGCATGCTGTCGTCGGGGCTCTCTTCGTTCCACGCGCTCGCGCGAAATCCCTGGGACCTCACCAAAAATCCCGGCGGCTCCAGCGCCGGTGCGGGCGCCGCGGCCGCAGCCGGCTACGGCCCGCTGCATCTCGGCACCGATATCGGCGGCTCGGTGCGCCTGCCGGCCGGTTGGTGCGGCCTCGTCGGCCTGAAGCCGAGCTTCGGACGCGTGCCGATCGACCCCACCTATGTCGGCCGCGTCGCCGGCCCGATGACCCGCACCGTCGACGACTGCGCGCTGATGATGAGCGTGATCGCAAAGCCCGACAGGCGCGACGGCATGAGCCTGCCCGCCGAGCCGCTGAACTGGAGGGGTCTCGAGAAGTCCCCGCGCAAACTCCGCTTCGGCCTGATGCTCGATCCCGGCTGCGGCCTGGCGCTGGAGAAGCCGGTGCGCGAAGTGGCGGTAAAGGCCGCGAAGGCTTTCGAGTCCGCAGGCGCCGTCGTGACCGAAGTTGACGGCATCCTCACGCGCGAGATGCTTGACGGCCTCGACAATTTCTGGCGCGCGCGGATGTGGGACGATCTGTCCAAGCTGACGCCGGCCGAACAGGCCAAGGTGCTGCCCTACATCTTCAAGTGGGGAGAGTCCGGCGCAAAGCTCTCCGGCGTCGACGTGATCCGCGGCTTCAACCAGACCATGGCGATCCGCGCGGCCGCGTCCAAGCTGTTCTGCGAGCTCGATTACGTGATCTCGCCGACCGCGCCGAACGTGAACTATCCGGCGGATTGGGCCTCGCCGACCAACGATCCCATGAAGCCGTTCGAGCACATCGCCTATACCGTTCCGTGGAATATGTCGGAGAACCCTGCGGTCTCGATCAATGGCGGGTTCGACGCCAAGGGTTTTCCCATCGGCGTGCAGATCGTCGGCCGCCGCTTCGACGATATCGGCGTGCTCGGCATTGCCAAGGCGTTCGAAGGACTGCGCGGAGCGCAGCGGCCCTGGCCGAAGCCGCCGCGCAACTAACTCCGCTCGTCATTCCGGGGCGCCCTCTTGGCGCAAGCCCGGAATCCATTCATCGGCACAAGTGGTGTGGACAAATGGATTCCGGGCTCGCGCTTCGCGCGCCCCGGAATGACGTGCTAGAGAGAACGATGAAGATCAAGGGAAGGAAACCACTCATGGCGTATGAGACGATCAAATACGAGGTCGCCGAGCAGATCCTCACCATCACGCTGCACCGGCCCGACAAGCTCAACGCCTTCAACGCGCAGATGCAAGGAGAATTGATCGACGCCTTCGACGCCGCCGACAAGGACGACAATGTCCGCGCCATCATCGTCACCGGCGCCGGACGCGGCTTTTGCGCAGGCGCGGATCTCTCCTCCGGAGCCGATACGTTCGATCGCGACGCGCGGCGCGGGCCGGTGAAACGCTTTGCCGACGGCAAGGTCGATTACAGCGATCCGCAGGTGCGCGATGGCGGCGGCCAGGTCACCTTGCGCATCTTCAAGTGCCTCAAGCCGGTGATCGCCGCGGTGAACGGCCCCGCCGTCGGCATCGGCGTCACCATGCAGCTCGCGATGGATATTCGCATCGCATCCGAAGCGGCGCGCTTCGGCTTCGTGTTCTCCCAGCGCGGCATCGTGCCGGAGGCGGCCTCGAGCTGGTTCCTGCCCCGCATCGTCGGCATCTCGCAGGCGCTGGAATGGTGCTATTCCGGCCGCGTCTTCCCGGCGCAGGAAGCGCTCGCCGGCCGCCTCGTCAGCAAGGTCGTCGCCCCCGACGATCTCTTGCCGACCGCCCGCGCGCTGGCGAAGGAATTCGCAGCCAAAACCGCGCCGGTGTCGATCGCGCTGATCCGGCAGATGATGTGGCGCATGATGGGCGCCGACGATCCCATGGAAGCCCACAAGGTCGACAGCCGCGGCATCTACGCCCGCGGCCGCTCGGACGACGTGAGGGAAGGCGTGGTGTCGTTCCTGGAGAAGCGGCCGGCGCAGTTCAAGAACAAGGTTTCCAGCGACATGCCGGATTATTTCCCGTGGTGGACCGAGCGGGAGTACAAATAGCGCGCTTTCGAACCTATGCCGCCTTGATCGCGCCGATGAAGGTCTCGACGAACTGACGCATGCTTTCCGACTGTCGCGTCAGTTCCTCAGAAGCATCGAAAACTTCGCCCGCGGCGGCACTGGACTCGCTCGATCCAAGCTTGACGCTCTGGATGCTCTGGGAAATCTCTCCGGTCCCCCGCGCGGCCTCCTGAACGTTGCGGGCGATTTCCCGTGTGGCGGCGTCCTGCTCGACGACCGCCGCGGCGATCGAAGCCGTGATCTCGTTGATCTCTTCGATCGTGACGGTGATGCCGTGAATTGCGCCCACCGCCTGTTCGGACGTCGTCTGGATCGCGGTGATCTGGCTGCGGATGTCGTCTGTCGCTTTGGATGTCTGTTCGGCGAGGCTTTTCACCTCCCCTGCGACGACTGCAAATCCCCTGCCCGCGTGACCGGCCCGGGCCGCCTCGATCGCCGCATTCAACGCCAGCAGATTCGTCTGCCTCGCGATCTCGTTGATCAGCGTCAGCACGTCGCCGACCGATGCAGCGGCCGATGACAGGCTCTTGACCGTTTCGTTCGTACGGCGGCCGTCGACGGCTGCCTTCTGCGCGATCTCGGCCGACTGCGTCACACGCCGGCCGATCTCGGCGATCGAATTGGACAGTTCCTCGGTGGCTGCCGCCACGGTCTGCATGTTGGTGGAGGCGACCTCCGTCACATCGGCCACGCCGGCCGCTTCGTCGCTGGTCCGACCTGCGGACTTGTTCATCCTTGCCGCCGTCGCCTCGAGCTGCGATGAGGCGGAAACGACGGTTTCGATCACCTCGGCGACGTCGGTATTGAAGCGATCCGTGAGCTCGCCGATGCGCGTTGTGCGCGCGGCGCGCTGCGCGGTGGCCTCGCGTTCCCGCGCGTTGAGCTCGACGGTGCGGACTAGATTGTCCTTGAAGAACTGGACGGCGCGCGCCATCGCGCCGATCTCGTCGCCCCGATCGGTCGCATCGACCTGCTGATCGAGCTTGCCGCCGGCAAGCTGGGTCATGGCGTTGGCCAGCTGACCGATCGGCGCCGTGATGCTCCGCGCCATCATCGAAACCGCCGCCATGCTGGTCAGCAGCGCCAGCAGGGCAAGCCCGGTCACCAGGCCAAGGCTGAAGGTGGCACCGTTCTTTTTCTTGGCCATCAGGTCGGCCAGATCGGTGACCAACCCATCCTCCACCTTCTTCATCAGGTCGATCCGAACCGTCGCAGCATCGAACCAGGTCTTGCTGTCGAGCGAACCGAACTCCCCGGCAAGCCCCCCTCGCTCGACCACTCTGCGCATGCTCCCGAACCTGTCGACCGCCGGCCCTGACAGTTGCGAATTGAGCAGCTCCCTGGCGGGAGCGGATGCAACCGCACGGAAAGACGCGAAGAAACTGTCCTGTGCCGCGGCAAGGCCGATCGCCCGGACGTAGGCCTGTGGCTCGAAACGGCCGGCGGCAATCGCGCCGGCGACGGTGGCCCGTTCCAGACCGGCCCGCTCCTTGGCTTCCACCAGATTGGCATGCGCCGCGATCGACCGCGAAATCTCGTCATCCGTTGCAAGCTTGGAAATGCCCGACATCACGATGATCAGACGCCCCACGATCTCGGTGAGAGCGCCCGTTGCCGCGGCCGGAGCGATGGCCTGGCGATCGACCTGCTCGCGCAGCGTATCCAGCCGCCCGAGACTCTCCGTCGCTGCCTGACTGCTAGACGTCAGCCGGCCGCTTCTCTCCCGGGCCAGATCAGCCAGCGCTTCAAGCGCCCTTGCCCGGCCGGCATCCGTGCGACCACGCTGCTGCAGCAGTTCGGGCCCCAACTGTCCGCCCTTGCTGCTCAGAAAGGTCAACGACAGGCCGCGCTCGCGTTGAAGCTCGTGAACCAGGCCGCTCAACTTGCCGACCCCATCCACGACCGGCTGCATCTCCGCCATTTCCGAGCGCACAGCCCATTTGGCGGAAATCTCGTAGAACGCCATCATGGCGAGCGTCGCGAGGGGCAGCAGCGCCGCCAGAGCGATGCGGTGGAGTATTCTTGTGTTCTTGAACATCAACCGAGTTCACGTTGTGCACTCGTGATAGGATAAGACTGGTAAAGAAAACGCGTTACGCGAGTGACCAAAGCTTGGGCTGCATCTGCTCAGAAATTCGGCAGATCCGATCAGTCCGTCACCAGCGCTACGCGCCCGATCGCCTTTCGCTCGATCAGCAGCCGCATCGCCTTCGCACAGTCCTGCAGCGGCAGGCGATGGGAGACGTTCGGGCGCAGCTTGCCCTCCTCTGCCCATTGCAGCAGCGCTTTCAGCCTGACCTCACCGAGCGCCGGATTCCGGCGTACGGCTTCGCCAGCGCGGACGCCGAGCACGCTGGCGCCCTTGATCAGAAGCAAGTTGGTCTTGGCCGAACCGATGCCGCCGGTGAAGCCGATCACCAGCAGCCGTGCGCCCCAGGCGATGCAACGCATCGAGTCTTCGAAAACCTGGCCGCCGACCGGATCGAACACGACGTCGGCGCCGCGGCCGTGGGTGATGCGCTTGACCGCCTCGCGAAACGGCTCGCGGTCGTAGCGAACGAGATGATCGGCGCCGCGCGACTTTGCGATCGCCAGCTTCTCGTCGCTGGACGCGGTCGCGATCACGGTGGCACCCAGCATCTTGCCGAGCTCGACCGCTGCAAGACCAACGCCGCCACCGGCACCGTGGACCAGCAGCACCTCGCCAGGCTCGACCCGGCCGCGCTCGATCAGCGCATGATAGGCGGTGCCGTGACCGGCGAGATAGGTCGCAGCTTCCGCATAGTCGAAGGTCGACGGCTTCGGGGTGAGCTGCGACGGCGTCACCACCACCTCATCGCTGAAAGCGCCGTGGCGCATTTTCACGATCACCTTGTCGCCGACGGCAGCGCCCCTCGCCTCCGCGCCGACCTCGATGACGTCGCCGGCGGCTTCCATGCCGGGCGTGAACGGCAGCTCCGGCTTGAGCTGATAGTCGCCGGCCGCCATCAGCACATCAGGGAAATTCAGCCCGGCGGCGCGGATCGCGACGCGGACCTCGCCCGGCTTCAAGGAACGCGACGGAATTTCTTCCAGCCGCAACATTTCGGGCGCGCCGAGCGCGCGGCAGACGACAGCTCGTACCATCAGGCCGCGCTTGCCTTGTTGCGCAGCAGCGCCTCGCGGATCAGCGGCAGGCGGTCATTGCCGAAATACATGTCGGTCTTGTCGACAAAAATGGTCGGCGAGCCGAAGCCGCCGCGTGCGACGACCTCTTCCGTGTTGGCCTTGAGCTGATCCTTGATGCCCTGCTCGGAAATGCCGGCAAAGAACTTCTGCTCGTCGATGCCGACCTTCTTGCAGATCTCCGCCAGCACCGCGTCCTGCGAAATGTCCTTGTCGTCGCCCCAATAGGACTCGAACACTGAAGTCGCGAACGGCACCATGTCCTTAGCCAGCCAAATGCAGCCGCGCATCGCCTTGACGCTGTTCACCGGGAACACCGTCGGCGGCATCTTGATCGCAAGACCCGCCGAGCGCGCCCAATCCTGAAGATCCTTCTTCATGTAGCGCGCCTTCAGCGGCACCGGTTTCTCACGTTGCGCATAGACGCTGGGATTGACCGTATTGAAGATGCCGCCGACCAGGATCGGCCGCCAGATGATCTCCGCACCGAGTTCTTTCGCCAGCGGCTGGATGTTGTGGAAAGCGAGATAGGTCCAGGGGCTGGAGCAGTCGAAGAAGAATTCGATCATGGCGATTTCCTTTGCTTGTATTCGGCACGCTCTATCCTCCGTCATTGCGAGCACAGCGAAGCAATCCAGACTGCCGCCGCCGAAAGATTCTGGATTGCTTCGTCGCAAGGGCTCCTCGCAATGACGACGGGACGAGCAGCCTACTTCTTTCCCAAAACTTCCTTAGCCCGCTGGCCAAACATGATCTTGCGTGATTCCTCGTCGAACGGCTCTTTGACGAATTTTCCGATCGCAAGCCCCGCCTGCACCTGCGGCCGCGCGCGCACCTCGGCGTACCAGCGCTTGACGTTCGGATAGTCGTCGAGCGTAAAGCCTTGCGCCTTGTGGGTCATGGTCCAGGGGAAGCAGGCGATGTCGGCGATGGAATAGTCGCCGGCGACATAGGCGCCGGTCTTGGCGAGCTGGCGATCGAGCACGCCATAGAGCCGCGCCGCCTCGTCGCGGTAGCGCTCGATCGCGTAGGGAATCTTCTCGGCCGCATAGAGCGCGAAATGGCCGTGCTGGCCGAGCATCGGCCCCAGCCCCGCCATCTGCCACATCACCCATTGGATCGTGGTGGAGCGCCCGCGCAGATCGCTCGGCAGGAACCGGCCGGTCTTCTCCGCCAGATAGATCAGGATCGCGCCCGTCTCGAACACCGAAAACGGTGCGCCGCCGTCGGCCGGCTCGTGATCGACGATTGCGGGAATGCGGTTGTTGGGAGAGATCGCCAGAAACTCAGGCGCGAACTGCTCGCCGGCGCGGATGTTGACGGGCTTCACGGTGTAGGGAAGCCCGAGCTCCTCCAGCATGATCGAGATTTTCCAGCCGTTCGGCGTCGGCGCGTAATGGAGATCGATCACGAGCTTTCCTCTGGCCTTCCCCTTGGGCCTTCCCTGCCGTCGCCGCTGAATAGAGGGCGACTTTTGTTGTTCTGTACCTCGACGTTAAGACATGGCAGACAGAGGCGCAATCACAACCCGCCGGGAGGGACCCATGCTGTTTCCAACGACGATCGCCGGATCCTTGCCCAAGCCGGAATGGCTCGCGGAGCCGAACATGCTCTGGGCGCCCTGGAAGTCTGAAGGCGACGAGCTCGTCCGCGCCAAGCGCGATGCGACGCTGATCTGGCTCAAGATCCAGGAAGATGCCGGCATCGATATCGTGACCGAGGGCGAGCAGGCCCGCCAGCACTTCGTGCATGGGTTTCTCGAGAAGATCGAGGGGATCGATTTCGCCCACAAGGTCGAGATGGGCATTCGCAAGGACCGCTACAAGGCGATGGTGCCGCAGGTGGTCGCGCCGCTCCGGCTCAAGGAGCGCGTCCACGCCTTCGAGGCGCGCGTCGCCCGCACGCACACAAGGAAGAAACTGAAATTCACCCTGCCCGGCCCGATGACCATTATCGACACCATCGCCGACCGCTATTATGGCGACCGCATCAAGATGGCTTTCGCCTTCGCCGAGCTCTTGAACGAGGAAGCCAGGGCGTTACAGGCCGATGGCGTCGATCTCGTGCAGTTCGATGAGCCCGCCTTCAACGTCTACATGGACGAGGTCAATGATTGGGGCATCAAGGCGCTGGAACGCGCGGCGCAAGGGCTGACCTGTACCACCGCCGTGCACATTTGCTACGGCTACGGCATCAAGGCCAACACCGACTGGAAGGAAACGTTAGGCAGCCAGTGGCGGCAGTACGAGCAGATCTTCCCGGCGATCGACGCCAGCCCGATTCAGCAGGTCGCGATCGAGTGCCGCAATTCGAAGGTGCCGCTCGACCTGCTCGCGCTACTGAAGAACAAGATCGTTCAGGCCGGCGTCATCGACGTCGCCAGCGACACGGTCGAGACCGCGGAGGACGTCGTCAAGGTGATCGACGCGGTGTCGAAATTCGTGCCCAAGAGCAACATCATCGCCACCACCAATTGCGGCATGGCGCCGATGCGGCGCGAGATCGCCGAAGCCAAGCTGATGGCGCTCGGCGCCGGCGCCGCGCTGGCGCGCGAGAAGCTGGGGTGATCTAGCCTGACGCAGAGCGATGCAGCACCGGCCGGTAGCCGGCGCTCAGCGCGCGCAGTGTCGATGGCGGTGTCAGCAGCATTGGCTCCGTGAGCTCGTGTGTATCGGCCACATAGCCGGCCGCCGACCACAGGAACGCCCGCCCCTGCACCACCAAAAAACTCCGTTCGCCCTGCTGCACCATGGCGCCATCGGGCAGTTCGGCAAGTGGCACCGGCAAGGCGTGCAGGCGCTTCGTGCCCCGATCCAGCCGCTCGCGGTGAAGTGCGGCATCCATCGCCTTGGCGCTGATCCCGGTCACCTCGTTCCCCCTCTCCCATGCAGCCCGAAACCGCTTGGCATCGTCGCGGCGGCAGAAGAAGCAGGGGCGGTGTCCTGCGGCAAAGGCGGTCGCCTCATCCAGGAAGAACAGCTCGGTCCAGCTTCGCCGCGCCATCACCGGCCGGCGCCAGCCGCGGAATTCACACAGGCAGGTGATCCAGGCCGGCGTCGACCAGCGCTTGTTGAGCAGCGTCTTCGTCGCGGGATCATGGATGATGCCGCGATTGCCGGTGAACATCCCCCGGTGCGGGGTGGCGATGATGTCGCCCAGCGGAGTGACGCGGTTTTGCAGAGGCATGGCTGCCTCCGCGCCTCACGCCGCGCCGTCGCGCAGCGGCGGGTGATAGGACAGCGCGGTGTCCCAGGGGAAGAAGATCCAGGTGTCCTGGGAGACTTCCGTGATGAACGTATCGACCAGCGGGCGGCCCTTCGGCTTGGCGTAGACGGTGGCGAAATGCGCATCCGGCAGCATCTCGCGCACCAGCTTGCCGGTCTTGCCGGTGTCGACGAGGTCGTCGACGATCAGGAGCCCCTTGCCGGTGCCGCCGCCGAGCTTCATCGCGGCGTCAGAGATACCCTTGAGAACCTGGAGCTCGCCCTGCTTGTCGTGGTCGTAGCTGGCGATACAGACCGTATCGATCACGCGCACCCCGAGCTCGCGCGCCACGATCGCTGCCGGCACCAGGCCGCCGCGGGTGATCGCGATCACCGCGTGGAACGGACCGACCTCGTTGAGCCGCCAGGTCAGCGCCCGGCAATCCCGGTGGAACTGGTCCCACGACACCGGAAAGGGCCGACCGGCCCGTTCCTCTGCGCTCAATTGCGGTGTTTCACCAGCCATCGTCGTCTCCTGCCAATCATCGTCCGGCAGCCTTCTGCTACCGGGTGATGTTCAATCCCGCCAGCATTTCCTTCACCGCCGCCATCGCGGCGGCGAGCTTATCCGGATCGCGCGAGCGCACCACGAGGTTCGTGTTCGGCTTCTGCTCCTCGTCCATGAAGGGATAGCTGCCGATGATGGTGTCGGGATGCGCCGCGGCGATCGCCCGCAACGGGCTGCCGATGTCGCCTTCCCGCGCATTGGCGCGGACCGATTCGGACAGCATGCGGACACCGGATTTCAGCTTGGGCGCGACGATGTCCATCATCGCCTGCATGATCGAGGGGACACCGGCCATGACGATGACGTTGCCGATCTTGAAGCCCGGCGCGAGGATAGTCGCGCTCTGGATCAACTCGGCACCATCAGGGATGCGGGCCATGCGCAGCCGGGCCTCGTTGAGATCCTGCCCGCTCCAGCGCTCGCGGAATCGGGCAACCACTTCGGGATGGTGGTCGATGCCGACGCCGAACGCCTTGGCGACGCTGTCCGCGGTGATGTCGTCGTGGGTCGGTCCGATGCCACCTGTGGTGAAGACATAGGTGTAGCGTTGCCGCAGTGCATTCAACGCAGCGATGATGTCGTCCTCGTCGTCGGAGACGACCCGGACTTCCTTCAGGTCGATGCCGATATTGGTCAAATACTCGGCGATGAAGCCGATATTCTTGTCCTTGGTCCGGCCGGACAGGATTTCATCCCCGATGACCAGAATGCCCGCCGTGACGATCTCGCTCATAGCTTAAGTCCCTCACCTCAAGTCCCGACTTTGCCGAGGTAACACGTTGAAGTCACGCGGTTTTGCTGCGGAAATAAGCAGTCCTCAGCCATTTTTTCAGGCACCGTCCCGGCCATAGCAGGCAAATGCCCTCTCTCCATGCTTATAGCGCTGGCCCGGCCCTTGCTACCTCCCTGGAGTCATGCACTCTTGCCGCATGGCCAGGACGTTGCGGCCTCCACCGGGGCTTGGCGACCTGTCTATGGCGCAACGCCTTGCGGAGAACAGTCGGGATCTATGGCAGTCGCGTTTGATGAGATGAATATTCCGGGCGGGGACCTTCGCCCCGCCTATCAGGAGCTGGCACGCTGGCTCAAGGAGACGCCTCCCGAGGCGCTCGAATATCGGCGCCAGGAGGCCGAACTCCTGTTCCGCCGCATCGGCATCACCTTCGCGGTCTATGGCGAGTCCGAATCCACCGAGCGCTTGATTCCGTTTGACGTGATCCCGCGGATCATGTCCGGCAAGGAATGGACGGTGCTGGAGAAGGGGCTAAAGCAGCGCGTAAAGGCGCTGAACATGTTCCTGCGCGACATCTATCACGGCCGCGAGATTCTGCGCGCCGAGGTCGTGCCCGACGATCTGATCTTCCAGAACCCGGTATTCCGGCCCGAGATGAACGGCCAGCAGGTGCCGCACGACGTGTACGTGCACATCGCCGGCATCGACATCGTCCGGGTCGACGCCGAGGATTTCATCGTGCTGGAGGACAATGCGCGCACCCCCTCGGGCGTGTCCTACATGCTGGAAAACCGCGAGATCATGATGCGGCTGTTTCCGGATCTGTTCGCCCGCCACAGGGTGGCGCCGGTCGAGCGCTATCCGGACGAGCTGCTCGCCGCGCTCCGCTCGGTCGCGCCGCACAGCGCTTCGGGCGAGCCGACTGTCGCGCTGCTCACGCCGGGCGTCTACAACTCAGCCTATTACGAGCACTCCTTCCTCGCCGACAAGCTCGGCGTCGAGCTGGTCGAGGGCCGCGACCTGATCGTCAAGAACAACGAAGTGTTCATGCGCACGACGGAAGGGCTGAAACGGGTCGACGTGATCTATCGCCGCGTCGATGACGACTTCATCGACCCCCTCACCTTCCGCCCCGATTCCGTGCTCGGCGTTCCCGGGCTGATGTCGGCCTACGCGGCCGGCAACATCACGCTCGCCAACGCGGTCGGCACCGGCATCGCCGACGACAAGGCGATCTATTCCTACATGCCCGACATCGTGAAGTTCTATCTCGGCGAGGAGCCGATCCTGAAGAACGTGCCGACCTGGCGCTGCCGCGAGCCGAAGGACCTGGCTTACGTGCTGGACAATTTAAGCGATCTCGTCGTCAAGGAAGTCCACGGCTCCGGCGGCTACGGCATGCTGATCGGCCCTGCCGCGACAAAGGCCACGATCGAGGCCTTCCGTGAGAAGCTCAAGCGCGAGCCGGAAGGTTTCATCGCCCAGCCGACGCTGGCGCTTTCGACGTGCCCGACCTGCACCGCGACCGGCCTCGCGCCGCGCCATGTCGATCTCAGGCCCTTCGTGCTCACCGGCAGCAAGAGCACGACGATCGTGCCCGGCGGGCTGACGCGTGTGGCGCTGAAGGAAGGCTCCCTGGTGGTCAATTCGAGCCAGGGCGGCGGCACCAAAGACACCTGGATCCTGGACGAGTAGAGACATGCTGTCGCGTACCGCCGAAAACCTCTATTGGCTCGCCCGCTACGTCGAACGGGCCGAATATCTCGCGCGCACCATCGATGCGACCTTGCGCGTCACCGCGCTTCCCGCCGCCTATATCGGCAAGACCAACGAATGGGATTCCGCGCTGCTGACCGCCGGCGTCGCGGAGAGCTTCTATCGGAGCCACGAGGAAGCCAACGAGCACAACGTCGTCGACTACCTCTCGTTCTCGGCCGACAACCCGTCCTCGATCCGGAACTGCATCGAGGCGGCGCGGCTGAACTCGCGCTCGGTGCGCACCGCGCTGACCAGCGAGATGTGGGACACCATCAACTCGGCCTGGATCGAGTTGCAGGAGGTCTGGAGCAAGGGTACCTCGACGCGCGAGGAGCTGGCGAAATTCCTGCGCTTCGTGCAGGAGACCTCGCTGCGCTTCGATGGCTCCGCCTACCGGACCATGCTGCGCAACGACGCCTACTGGTTCTCACGGCTCGGCCTGCATCTGGAGCGCGCCGACAACACTGCGCGCATTCTCGACGTCAAATATCACGTGCTGCTGCCCGAAGAAGAGCACGTCGGCGGCCCGCTCGACTTCTATCAGTGGAGTTCGATCCTGCGCTCGGTCTCGGCGCTGACGGCCTATCACTGGGTCTATCGCGAGACGCTGAAGCCGTGGCTGGTCGCGGATCTCTTGATCCTCAACGGCACGCTGCCGCGCTCGCTGGCGAGCTGCTACGACAATCTCGTGCGCAACCTCGACCAGATCGGCGTCGCCTATGGCCGCCAGGGCCCTGCCCAGCGCCACGCCCGCGGCATCCGCAACCGGCTGGAACACAGCAACATGAACGACATTTTCCAGCATGGCGTGCATGAATTCATTCAGGAATTCATCGCCGACAATTCCAGGCTGGGCGAAATCATCACGAAGCAGTATTTGATTTGATAAACGCGGTCATTCCGGGACGCCCGACGGACCGGCCCGGACTGACGGAAGCAAAACACGATGCGCCTGCGAATCCTGCACACCACGACCTATCGCTACCAGCCGGCGGCAACGAGCGTAATCCAGATCCTGCGGATGACGCCGGGCAGCCATGACGGGCAATATGTGGCGGAGTGGCAGATCGACGTCTCGACCGACACCAAGCTCGACATGCACGAAGACGCGTTCGGCAACGTCACCCATGTGCTGTCCTGCGGGCCCGTCAGCGACATCGAGATCACCGCCGAAGGGCTGATCGAGACTCACGATACCGGCGGTGTGCTGCGCGGCACGGACGAGCGTTTCCCGGCCGGCATGTTCCTGCGTCCGACCGACCTCACGACTGTCAATCCGGCGATGATGGCGGTCGCGCGCCAACTGCGCAGCGAGGCGGAGAGCGACACGCTCGGCTTCCTGCACACGCTGATGAGCGGGATCAGCGATCACATGACCTTCGACGAGGATCCGACCAACAGCGGCACCTCGGCGGCCGAAGCATTCACGCTCAAGCGCGGCGTCTGCCAGGACTACGCGCACATCTTCATCGCCTGCGCCCGCTCCGGCGGCGTGCCGGCGCGCTTCGTCTCCGGCCACTTCCTGCGCTCCGACGGCACCGTGCATCAGGACGCGGGGCACGCCTGGGCCGAGGCATACGTTCCCGATCTAGGCTGGGTCGGTTTCGATCCCGCCAACAGCATCTGCACCACCGACGCCCATGTGCGCGTCGCGATCGGGCTCGACTATCTCGGCGCGGCGCCGGTGCGCGGCACCCGCTATGGCGGCGGCGCGGAGACGCTGACGGTTACGGTCAAGGTCGAGCAGGCCGGCCGCGGCGGCCAGTCGCAATCGCAGTCGCAGCGGCAGAGCTAGCGCCTCCCCCCGACAATCGGGGGTTGGACCGCCCCCCGAAATTGGCTAGTACTTCCGCGCAAACGCGTTCGGGGACTGGAAATGACCTATTGCTGCGGAATCCTGGTTCGGGACGGTCTGGTGATGATCGCCGACACCCGCACCAATGCCGGTCTCGACAACGTCTCGACATTTCGCAAGCTCCATATCTTCTCGAATCCCGGCGAGCGCATCATGGCGATCGCCAGCGCCGGCAACCTCGCCATCAGCCAGTCGGTGCTCTCCACCTTGACCGAGGGTCTGGAAGATCCCAACACGGGCGAGGTCGAGACGCTGATGAACGCGCCGACCATGTTCCAGGCCGCGCAGCGCATCGGTCGGGCGATCCGGGCGGTGCACGCCACCGAGGGGCCGGCGCTGAAATCCGAGGACGTGTCCTTCGACGTCTCGTTCCTGTTCGGCGGGCAGATCAAGGGCGCGCGCATGCGCCTGTTCATGATCTACACCGCCGGCAATTTCATCGAGTGCACCACCGACACGCCTTACCTGCAGATCGGCGAGCACAAATACGGCAAGCCGGTGCTCGATCGCGCCATGCATTACGACGTCGAGCTCTACGAGGCGCTGAAGACCGGGTTGATCTCGATGGATTCGACCATGCGCTCCAATCTCGGCGTCGGCCTGCCGATCGACGTGCTGGTGGTGCGCGCGGACGCCTGCGAAGCCGACCTCAACCACCGCATCGAGGCGGGCGAGCCTTATTTCCACGACCTGCGCTCGCGCTGGTCGGCGGCGTTGCGCGCAGCGCATCAGAACATTCCGCGGCCGCCCTACAAGAACGAAAAAGAACCCAAAACCTGACAACTGAAGAAAAGGCAGGAAACGATGAGTGAAGCGAAAAAGATCGCGCTGGTGACGGGCGCCGGCACCGGCGTCGGACGCGCCGCCGCGCTGGCGCTGATGAACACCGGTTTCACCGTGGTGCTCGCAGGGCGCCGCATGGAGATGCTGGAGGAGACGGCCAAGCTCGGCCCCGCCGGCAAGAGCCTCTGTGTCACCGCCGACATGACCAAGCCCGATTCCATCGCGGCGCTGTTCGCGAAAGTGAAAGACACCTACGGCCGCCTCGACGTGCTCTTCAACAACGCCGGCATGGGCGCGCCCGCCGTCAACTTCGAGGACCTTAGCCTCGAGCAGTGGCAGGCGGTGGTGAATACCAACCTCACCGGCCCGTTCCTGTGCACCCAGCACGCCTTCCGCATCATGAAGGACCAGAGCCCGCGCGGCGGCCGCATCATCAACAACGGCTCGATCTCGGCGCATGCGCCGCGGCCGTTCTCGGCGGCCTATACCTCGACCAAGCACGCCATCACCGGCCTCACCAAGGCGAGCAACCTCGACGGCCGCATGTACGACATCGCGGTCGGCCAGGTCGATATCGGCAACGCCGCGACCCCGATGACCGATCGCATGGTCAACGGCCCCGGCGTGCTGCAGCCCGACGGCACCACCAAGCACGAGCCGCGCATGGATGCGAAGGCGGTCGGCGATGCCGTCGCCTACATGGCCGGCCTGCCGCTCGATGCCAACGTGCTGACGATGACGGTCATGGCGACGAAGATGCCGTTTGTCGGGCGGGGCTGAAGCAAAAAGGCGAAAACAACCCCATGCACAGTAGGCGTCAAGCGACGCCTACTCCAGGCTCTCCACCCGCCGCAGGCTGGGAAACAGCTTCATCCACAACAGCGCCACCGCGACCGTGCAGACGCCGCCGAGCACGGCCGCGGGCATGGCGCCGAACAGGGCCGCCGTCAGGCCGCTCTCGAACTGGCCGAGCTGGTTCGAGGCGTTGATGAAGAGGAAGTTGACCGCGCCGACGCGGCCGCGCATCTCGTCGGGCGTCGCGAGCTGCACCAGCGAGAAGCGGATCACGACGCTGATCGTGTCGGCCGCGCCGAGCGCGGCCAGCGACAGCACCGACAGCCACATCCAATGCGACAGCGCAAACACGATCGTGGCGATCCCGAACACGATCACCGCCTGGAACATGCGCAGGCCCACATGCCTGGAGATGGCGTGGCGCGCCAGCACCATGGTCATCAAGAGCGCGCCGACCGCGGGCGCGGCGCGGAGCACGCCGAGCCCGACCGGGCCGGCCTGGAGGATGTCGCGCGCGTAGATCGGCAGTAGCGCGGTAACGCCGCCGAACAGCACGGCGAACAGGTCGAGCGAGATGGTGCCGAGGATCGCCGGATTTTGGCGGATGAAGCGGACGCCGGCGAAGATGTTGTCCTCGTCGGTCCCCTCCTTGGCGACCGCCTGCGGGCGCGGCTGGATGAAGCCGGTCAGGACCATCCCGAGAATCCAGAACAGCAGCATCACGGCGTAGGCAAGATGCGGCGCGATCGCATAGGCAAAGCCGCCGAGGGCCGGACCCGTGATGGTCGCGACCTGCGCCGCGCCGCTTGACACGGCGGTGGCACGCTGGAGCGAACCCTGCGGCGCGATCAGCGGCAGCAGGGCCGCGGTGGTCGGGCTCTCAAAGGCGCCGGCAATGCCGAGCACGAAGGTTGCGACGAAGATATGCACCTCGCCAACCGCACCGAACCAGGTGATCGCGGCGAGGTAAAGCGCCGTCGCTGCTTCCACCAGCTGGCAGAGCTGCACCACGCGCTTGCGCTCGAAACGGTCGGCGGCGTGGCCGGCGACGAAGACGAGCAGTGCGGTCGGCGCGAATTGCACGAGGCCGACCATGCCGAGATCGAAAGCCGAGCCGGTGAGGTCGTAGATCTGCCAGCCGATCGCCACCGCCGCGATCTGGCTGGAGAAGCGCGACAGGCTGCGCGAGAGCAGGAAGAACAGGAAGGCGCGATGGCGGAGGAGCTCACCGGCGCTGACCGGCGGACTGACGGACATTGGCTGTTCTGGCATCGCCGCTTCGGTCACGCTCTTTTGGTCGGCCCTGATATCGACGCGCCCCGCGTGGCCGAGCCGGGCCTGGATGTCAACAGCGTGCGGCGCCGAGGCGCCTGCGGCATTGCGTTTGCAACGCAAGCGCGGCCATAATCATTGGGGGTTTGGGAACATCATGCTGCGGCTGCAATCGACACTCGGCGTTTTCGCATTGCTGCTGATCGCCTTCGCACTCGCGGAGAATCGCCGCGCGGTCTCGCTTCGACAGGCGCTGATCGGCCTTGTCGTCACCTTCGTCACCGCGATCGTGCTGCTGAAGGTGCCCCTGGTCGCGCATGGCTTCGGCGCCATCAACGACGCGGTCGGCGCCATCTCGGCGGCCTCGCGCGCCGGCTCGTCCTTCGTGTTCGGCTATGTCGGCGGCGGCGCCCTGCCCTTCGAGCTGAAAGTGCCGGGCGCCGATTTCATCCTGGCTTTCCAGGCGCTGCCGATCGTGCTGGTCATGAGCGTGCTGACGACACTCTTGTTCTATTGGCGCGTGCTGCCGCCGGTCGTGCGCGGCATGGCCTGGCTGCTCGAGCGAACGCTTGGCGTCGGCGGCGCGGTCGGGCTCTCGACCGCAGCGAACATTTTCCTCGGCATGGTGGAGGCGCCGCTGTTCGTGCGACCTTATCTCTCACAGATGTCGCGCAGCGAATTGTTTCTGGTGATGACCGGCGGCATGGCCGGTATCGCCGGTACCGTGCTGGTGCTCTATGCGACGCTGCTTGCGCCGCTGATTCCCGACGCGGCCGCGCATTTCGTCATCGCCTCGGTGCTGGGCGCACCGGCCGCGATCCTCGTCAGCCTGATCATGGTGCCCGAAACCTCGGACAAGCGCACCGGCGGCGCGCTGGAAGATCCGGAGATGCACGTCGCCGGCACCATGGATGCGATCGTGAAAGGCACGAGCGCGGGGCTTGAGCTGCTGCTCAACATCGTCGCGATGCTCCTGGTGCTGGTGGCGCTGGTCTATCTCGTCAACGCCATCCTCGGCCTGATGCCGAACATCGGCGGCGCGGCGATCTCGCTGCAGCGGCTGCTGGGCCTCGTGATGGCGCCGGTGTGCTGGCTGATGGGACTGCCTTGGGACCAGGCGGTGACCGCCGGGAGCCTGATGGGCACGAAAACCGTGCTCAACGAGCTCGTCGCCTATGTCGATTTCTCGAAGCTACCACCCGATACGCTCGATGCGCGCTCGCGGCTGATCATGCTTTATGCGATGTGCGGCTTTGCCAATTTCGCCAGTCTGGGCATCATGATCGGCGGCCTCGGCGTGATGGCGCCGGAGCGGCGCGAGGAGATCAACGCGCTGGGGCTGAAGTCGATCGTATCGGGGACGCTGACGACGTGCTTGATGGGAGCGGTGGTGGGGGTGCTGACGTAGGTCTCTCCACCCGTCATTGCGAGACCTACGCCTTCAACTCCACCGTCTTGAACTCCGCCGGCAGGATCACCTCCAGCAATTCCACGTCGTCAGAATAATCCAGGATCATGTGCTTGATCTTCGGCGGCTGGGTCCAGGCGCTGCCTTCTCTCATCATCGTCTCGCCTTGCCCGTCCATGTAGGTCTTCACCCAGCCCTTCAGCACGTAGACCATCTGGAATTCGACGTCGTGATAGTGCAGCTTCGAGACCTCGGCCGGATTGCAGGGCCCCTGCAGGCGGATTACGTGCGCTTGCGCGAGGCCGTGGGTCGCATCGGCAATGCCGAGATCGCGGTACTTTGCGTAGGCGCGCAGGCCGTCGGCCTTGAAGTCTTCCTCGCGGTGATGGCTGATGGCGATGCGCTGCCTGGGGCGCGCGGGTGTCTTCGCTGATGACTTTGCCGGCGTGGTGCGCGCCTTCGCCTTCACCGCCTTGCGGGCCGAGGATCGCGCGGCGGGCTTGGCGCCGCTCCGCTTCTTCACGGCCGTCTGGGCTGCGCTGCGCGACTTGGTTTTCTTGCTTGTTGTCTTGGCCATGGGCCGCCTCCCGTTGTTGTTATGGGAAGAGGCTAGCACGGAAACAGATATCGTAGGGTAGGCAAAGCGAAGCGTGCCCACCGTTGCCGGATGCAATCGTGGAGAGAGATCGTGGGCACGGCGCTTGCGCGCCTTTGCCCACCTTACCAGTGCAAATCCACCCTACGCGAGCGGTGCCGTCAATGCAGCCGGAACACGCCGTCCACGGCGCGGAGTTCGGCGGGCTTGATCAGCTTGGAGTGCGCCACCGTCACCGAATGCAGCGGACCGTCGAGCTTCTGCTGCCAGAAGGCGAGGAAATCGGTCAGCGCCGGGAATTTCGGAAACATGTCGTAGTTCTGCCAGACGTAGGTCTGGAGCAGCGACGGGTGATCCGGCATCCGGTAGAGAATTTGGGCCGTCGTCAGTCCGTAACCCAGCATCTGTTTCCGGAAATCCTCGGAAACGCCCCCAACGCGCAGTCCCATGCCAAACCTCCTTTGCAGGAGCGCATACGGGGGGTGGCTTGGTCCGTGCCCCGGGAGCCACCCGGAAACGATGCGCTCACATAAGACAAGAAATGTGACGCAAACTGACAATTCATCTCAAGCCCAAAAGTTTAACAAGCTGTTGAAATTCAATGCCTTAGCAGCAGACAACACTCCGTGCTAATACGGCCCCAAGGGGCCCCGGGGAGGCCTCCCGGCCCGGTTAACGATCCCAGAGCGAATTTGGCAGACAGCACTTCCGAGTGCTGATTTTTTTGCTACAAACCCTTGCTCCCGCAAAAATCCTGTCCTATTTCACCTTCGCCTGCGCTGGCACTCGCAAGCGTAGATTGCTAACAATGTTGAAATCCTCAATCCGTGCAAATGCTTAGGAGGACTGCATGAAATTCCGTCCGCTTCACGACCGCGTCGTGGTCAAGCGCATCGACGCAGAAGAGAAGACCGCTGGCGGCATCATCATTCCCGACACTGCCAAGGAAAAGCCCTCCCAGGGCGAAGTCGTCGCCGTCGGCCCGGGTGGCCGCGACGAGGCCGGCAAGCTGGTCCCGATCGACCTGAAGGTTGGTGACCGCGTGCTGTTCGGCAAGTGGTCCGGCACCGAGGTCAAGATCGACGGCCAGGATCTGCTGATCATGAAGGAGAGCGACGTGATGGGCGTTCTCGAAGTCAGCGAGTCCAAGAAGAAGGCGGCTTAAGAGCCCCTCTCCTCCCTCCAGTCAAACATCCAAGGAAAATCTCAGATGGCAGCCAAAGAAGTCAAATTCTCGGTTGAAGCGCGCGACAAGATGCTGCGCGGCGTCGACGTTCTCGCCAATGCGGTGAAGGTCACGCTCGGTCCGAAGGGCCGCAACGTCGTGCTCGACAAGTCGTTCGGCGCTCCCCGCATCACCAAGGACGGCGTCACCGTCGCCAAGGAGATCGAGCTCGACGACAAGTTCGAGAACATGGGCGCCCAGATGGTGCGCGAAGTCGCCTCCAAGTCCGCTGACGCGGCCGGCGACGGCACCACCACCGCCACCGTGCTCGCCCAGGCGATCGTGAAGGAAGGCGCCAAGTCGGTTGCCGCCGGCATGAACCCGATGGACCTCAAGCGCGGTATCGACCTTGCGGTCGAGGCCGTGGTCGCGGATCTGCAGAAGAACTCCAAGAAGGTCACCTCGAACGACGAGATCGCCCAGGTCGGCACCATCTCGGCGAACGGCGACCAGGAGATCGGCAAGTTCCTCTCCGACGCCATGAAGAAGGTCGGCAACGAGGGCGTCATCACCGTCGAGGAAGCCAAGTCGCTCGAGACCGAGCTCGACGTCGTCGAAGGCATGCAGTTCGACCGCGGCTACATCTCGCCCTACTTCGTCACCAACGCCGACAAGATGCGCGTTGAGATGGACGACGCCTACATCCTCATCAACGAGAAGAAGCTCTCCTCGCTGAACGAGCTGCTGCCGCTGCTCGAAGCCGTGGTGCAGACCGGCAAGCCCCTCGTGATCGTTGCTGAAGACGTCGAAGGCGAAGCGCTCGCGACCCTGGTCGTGAACCGTCTGCGCGGCGGCCTGAAGGTCGCCGCCGTCAAGGCTCCGGGCTTCGGCGATCGCCGCAAGGCCATGCTGCAGGACATCGCGATCCTGACCGGCGGCCAGGCGATCTCGGAAGACCTCGGCATCAAGCTCGAGAACGTCACGCTCAACATGCTCGGTCGCGCCAAGAAGGTGATGATCGACAAGGAGAACACCACGATCGTCAACGGCGCCGGCAAGAAGGCCGACATCGAGGCGCGCGTGGCCCAGATCAAGGCGCAGATCGAGGAAACCACCTCGGACTACGACCGTGAGAAGCTCCAGGAGCGTCTCGCCAAGCTCGCAGGCGGCGTCGCGGTGATCCGCGTCGGCGGCGCGACCGAGGTCGAGGTGAAGGAGCGCAAGGATCGCGTTGATGACGCGATGCATGCGACCCGCGCGGCTGTCGAGGAAGGCATCGTCCCGGGCGGCGGCGTCGCCCTGCTTCGTGCCTCCGAGCAGCTCAAGGGCCTGCGCACCAAGAACGACGACCAGAAGACCGGCGTCGAGATCGTGCGCAAGGCGCTGTCGGCTCCCGCTCGCCAGATCGCGATCAACGCCGGTGAAGACGGCTCGGTGATCGTCGGCAAGATCCTGGAGAACAAGACCTACAATTACGGCTTCGACTCCCAGACCGGCGAATATGCCGACCTCGTCAAGAAGGGCATCATCGACCCGACCAAGGTGGTCCGTACCGCGATCCAGAACGCAGCTTCGGTTGCCGCGCTCCTGATCACCACGGAAGCCATGGTCGCCGAGCTGCCCAAGAAGGGCGGCGCCGGTCCCGCGATGCCCCCGGGCGGCGGCATGGGCGGCATGGACTTCTAAGGCGACGAAGTCGTCCCGGACGCGGTGCAGCGCAAAGCGGTGCACCGCAGATCCGGGATCACGCTCAACAAATACGAAACCCCGGCAGCGATGCCGGGGTTTTTTGTTTGTTCATGGATACACGCAAAGGTGGCACGATCGTGTGTTCCGTCATTCCGGGGCGGCGCAAAGCGCCGAGCCCGGAATCCATTCCACGGCTTGCTCATGGCCTATTACGTCTACCTGCTCGCCAGCAAGAAATACGGCACGCTCTATCTCGGCGTGAAGAACAATATTGTCAGGCGCACGTACGAGCATAAGAGCAAGGTCGTCGCTGGATTCAGCAAGCGATACTCCGTTAACAAGCTGGTCTGGTTTGAGATCTACGACCATCCCGTAACTGCAATCGAACGCGAGAAGGAATTGAAGAAGTGGCGGAGGGAATGGAAGATCAGACTCATTGAAGAGCTCAGTGGGCCGACCTGTATCCGCAGATTGCGAGCTGAGTTTGCAGACCTATGGATTCCGGGCTCGCGCTTCGCGCGCCCCGGAATGACGAGACGGGAGAGACCGGCCGCTCACCCCACCTTCCCCATCCGGCCCGGACGCAGTCCGCCTCCGGAATCCAGCGACCAGAAGATCCGCGTCACCTTGCCGACGAGGTTGTCCATGGGAATGAAGCCCATCGTTGCCATACGGCTGTCGGTCGAGTTGTCTCTGTTGTCGCCGAGCGCGAAGAAGTGGCCCGGCGGCACGGTGTAGACGCTGGTGTTGTCGAGAAAGCCGTTGTCGGTGCAGTCGTAGGTGACGTAGCTCGCCCCGTTCGGCATCGTCTCGCGCCAGCGCCTGACCCTTCCACCGAACTCGCTGCCGCAAGTCGAGCCGGCGGGAACCTCCTTCAGGGCGATGCGCGTTACCGGGATCTCGTTGAGAAAGAGCTGCCCCTGCCGCATCTGGATGCGATCGCCGGGCAGCCCGACGACGCGCTTCACATAATCGGTCGAACTGTCCTTCGGCGCCCGGAATACGACGACGTCGCCATAATTGGGGTCGGCGGCGCGGAAGCGCCCCGAGATAAACGACGGCGCGAACGGAAACGAGTAGCGGCCGTAGCCGTAGGCATATTTGGCGGCGAAAACGTAGTCGCCGACCATCAGCGTCGGGGCCATCGAGTTGGACGGAATGTTGAACGGCTGAAACAGCACGAAGCGAAACAGGATCACCGGCGACCACAGCACCGGGACGAGCAGGATCAGGACGACGATCGCCTTCCAGTCCCGCGATCGGGCCTTCGGCCTGATGGTGTCCTGAACAACTGTCATGCGCCTGCCCTGCCCAACAAGGTTGTATGCGGAGATTAGCGCAAGCGACGGTTCACACAATCCCGATACGATGACTTGGTCGCGCCGAGGCGGGCACGCGTTCAGTGCAGGATGCGATTTTGACGAGAGTTGATGGCTGCCGGCAAAGAAGCATCACGCCCGCGCCATCTCCTGGAAACACGCCCTCACCCAGTCGATCGTCACGCGCGCTGCGGCGTCGCGCTTGAGGTGGTTTTGCACGAGCAGCCAGGCATCGCGCCGCTTCGGCAGCAGCGTGGCGCGCAGGCGGCGATCTGCGAGAAGATCCGCGCAAACATATTCCGGCAACACCCCGGCAGCGTGATGCGCGCGGATCAGATTGCGGATGACACGAACGTTGTCGGTAACGCAGCGCGCACGGGCCGTTTTGGTCCGCAGAAACTGCATCTCGGGGATGGCACCAAGCTCGTCCGGGTAGGCACAGAGCATCGGCTCGCCCTGGGTCGCAACAGGCTCGAAATAGTAGAGCTTGATGTCGCCCAGCCTCGAGATCGCGAAGTCGCCCTTCTCGGGCTTGCGCAGGCGAATGGCGAGATCGGCTTCCCAGCGCGAGAACCTGACGTTCCCGCTCGCGGTGAGGAATTGCAGCGTCAAGCCGGGATGGGCGCGCAGGAAATCGCTCGCGCGCGGCGACAGCACTTCTTCCGCGACCGTGTTGGTGGAGGCGATGCGCAGGCGTCCCACCGGACCCTCCACGCTCTCGCTGAGGCGACCGATCTCGGCGGCATGCGCCGCCATCGCCTCGACATGCGCCAGCACCGCCTCGCATTGCCGCGTCGGCCTGCGGGCGCCGTCGGCGGCCTCGAACAGACGCAGGCCGAGCGCGCGCTCGATGCGCGACAACCTGCGTCCGACCGTGGTCTCGTCGATGCGCAGCCGTGCGCTGGCGCCGGCATAGCTGCCCTCGTCCCTGACGGCGGCGATGATGCGCAGATCGTCCCAGTTCATGGGATGAGGCTACATGGGCCGCGAGGCGCCTGCAATATCGCAGCCGTCCGCTGCATTATCCCTGCATATCGGCAGGTTACGGCGGCGCTATGTTTGCTGGACCTCGACGGAGATTCCCAATCCATGACGACTGCCAAGACCCTGCTGCAGCTCGCCGGCGCCGACCTCACCCCGCCGCGACTTGCCGACGCCGCGCTGGTGCTGATCGACATCCAGAACGAATACCTCGCGGGCCCCCTGGCTCTGCCCGACGCCAGGCCCGCAATCGCGCGAGCAGCTAGGCTGCTGGCAAAGGCGCGAGCGGCAAACGCGCCGATCATCCATATCGCCCATCGCGGCAAGGCGGGCAGCCTGTTCGATCGCAGCGCCGAGCGCGGCGCGATCGTCGCCGAACTGATGCCGCATGCCGGCGAACCGGTGATCGAAAAGGAGTTGCCCAATTCCTTTGCCGGCACCGATCTCAAGGCCCGCCTTGCCGCGACCGACCGCAAGAACATCGTGCTGGCCGGCTTCATGACGCACATGTGCGTCAGCTCCACCGCGCGCGCAGCGCTCGACCTCGGCTTTCGCACGACCATCGATGCAGAATCCTGCGCGACGCGCGATCTTCCCGACGGGCGCGGCGGCAAGCTGGACGCCCGCACCATCCACGAGGTTGCACTCGCCGAACTCTCCGACCGCTTCGCGATCATCGCGCGCGGCGATGTGCTGACCTGACGGAGCAATGCGATGCTGCAACTCTATTTCTCGCCGATGGCCTGCTCGCTTTCGAGCCGGATCGCGTTGATGGAAGCTGGCCTCGAGGCGCGCTATCATCTGGTGCATCTCCGGACCAAGAAGGTCGCGGAGGACGAAGCGGATTTTCGCGGCGTTTCACCGAAGGGCGCGGTGCCCGTACTGGTGCTGGAGAACGGCGAGCGGCTGACGGAAAGCGCGGCGGTGCTGCAATACATTGCCGACCTGAAGCCCGAGCGCGGCCTGGCGCCGCAGCCGGGCGACGTCGATCGCTATCGCTTGCAGGAATGGCTGAGCTTCGTCGGCGCCGAGATCCACAAGGCCTTCCTGTTTCCGACCTTCTGGTACCAGGACGACGCCTCGCTCGCCAAGCCGCGCGGACGGATCGCGCAGACCTTGTCGGTGCCGTCAGCACATCTGGCGACGCGCGAATTCCTCGTGGGTGAACGCTTCACCGTCGCGGACGCGCATCTCGCCTGGGCTTTGCTGCTGCTGCGACCGGCCGGCGTCGACATCGCGCTATGGCCGCCGCTGGTGGCCTATCTCGAACGCATGCAGGCGCGTCCCGCCGTGCGGGACGCGATCGCGACCGAAATGGCGCTCCGCAAGACGATGGCGGCTTGACGCGCGGCTTACTCGACGCGCGCCAGCACGGCGAGCTTGCGGATGCCCTTGTTGCGATAGGCGTCGAGGAAGGCGTAATAGTCCTTGAACGACACGCAGCCGTTGGAATCGCCGTTCGGACCGAGCATGAAGGTGTGCGCCAGCAGGCCGTCGCGGCCGTAGATCGCGCTCTCGCCGCCGATCGGAGTGAGGCGTAGCGCCGGCACGCCGTGGAACAGCGCCTCGCGCGGCTTCAGATTGTAGATGTGCGGCGGGGTCACGCCGCGCATGCGGACTTTCGAGGAGCGCGGATCGTCGAGATTGGAGCCGAGGCCGGAATGCGCCTCGAGCTTGGTGCCATCAGGCAGGTAAACCGTCTTGGCGGTGATATCGTAGACCGCGGTGTCGCGCTCATAGGGCGGCGCGCCGCCGAACATCGGGTTCTGCTCCTTCGGCGCGATCGCCGAGGTCACGCTGGCATCGGCCGAAGCATAGGCCAGCAAACCGCCCGATGCCTCGCGCTTGCCCCAGAGCTTCTCCACCATCGACTGGCGCGGACCGGTGATCGACATCACCGCGGCCTTGGCGCGGTCGGCAAAGGATTTCGGCTTCGCGTCCGGCGCCGGCACGATCTGGGCCGGATCGGCCGATGCGAGCTGGACGCGCGCGTCGGCGCCGTGCTTGCCCTTCGCGACATCGGCGACCTTGTCGGCGACCCTCTCGGCCACCTTGGCCGGATTGAGCGGCTTCAGCACTTCGGCGACCTTCGCGACGACGGTCTGCTTCGCAGGGGCTTCGGCAACCTTGGTCGCAGGCGCCGCGCTGGCCGCATTGGACTCCACGCCCTGCGTCGCTGCCGCGGCAAAGCGCTCGTTGAACATCTCGCGGGAGATCGGTGCGGCCACCTGCAGCCGGTCGGGCAGCAGCGCAAAGGTTTCCCGGATGGCCTCGCCGGCCTCGCGCAGCGCGACCTTGGGCGCGCGCTTGACCACGGGCTCGTCGTAACCGGAGCTGCCGACGGTCGGATAGACGCTGGCGGCGAAGATGTTGGTGTAGACGGTCCAGCCGGCCAGCGCGACGCAGCCGATCACGGCAGCGCCGAGCACGTTTTGGGTGGTCATTTTCCGGGAAGACTTCCGATAGGAATGCTTCGAAGGATTCTTCGAAGGATTCTTGGGCTGCCGGGCCGCGTAACTCTGCGCAGCGATACTCGTACTCATTCGCCTTGCGTCCAGAACGGTGTCACTAAGTCCCCCCTCGAAGTGCCGCTCGTCACGATCCGGGAACAGCATCTCGCAGAGGGTCGGAGCGTCATTAAGGCGACTTTTAGTTAAATGCGGATTAAGTTCGGGCACTTGTAGGGCAAGTCGTTAACGCTGTGCCATTTCGAGAAAAACGTCCGCAGAACTACGGACTTAGGCGACGTTGTTAACCATCATTCCCGGCCGGTTCAGCACGCCTGGCGCACCTCTCCGACCGCATCTCTAAACGCACCAACCAAGTCATTTTCGTGGTCTTCAATACCCCGGATGATACCGGTGGAACGTTGCGCGAGGCTGGTGCGTCCGGCCCTCCGCAGCGGCGCGGCTTATGGCGCCAGCTCGGGCGGCGGCGAGCGGTCCAGCACGTCGCCCTTGGCGCCTTCGAGCAGGTCGATGCCGTAGGTCTCGACCACGAGTGGTCCGCGCTTACGCTGCAACTCGCCGACGCGCGTCACTTTCGCGAACAGCTCGTTCAGGAACGGATGGCCGTCGGGCCTGATCTCGTCGAGATAGAGCAGCTTGCCCGTAAGCAGGTTCGGATCGGGCTCGGGCATGTTGACCCAGCGGATCCGCTGGTTCTGCTGCACCACGCAGCTGCCGCGGGGCAGATAGAAGGCGAGCCAGCCGGTGGTGCCGTAATCAGGCGTGAGCACGCAGCTCGCGCCATAGCGCGCGCGTTCCGCTTCGATGCCGGCGGCAAGCTCGCGCCAACCTACCCCGACGCTGCGCACGGTCGCGTCGCGGCGATAGCCGGACAGCCAACCCGTATTGGCCTGCAGGATCAGCGCGGCAAACATCACGATGCCTGTCGGGGCCGCCCAGCGCAGGCAAAAGTCCACCAGGCGTCGCGCGCGCGGCTTCCACTGCGCAAGGTTGGCCGCGGCCGCAGCGGCGACGATGAAGGGCGGATAGACCGGCGCGAACCAGTTGGCCTCGACGCGGGCGTGCAGCGAATGCCAGACGAAATAGGCGACGATGGTCCAGAACATCGTCTCGATCAGCACGCGGGAGGCGAGCGCGCCGGCCCTGCGCCAGGTCAGCGCATGCAGCCCCATCGCGCCGAGGATGAACACCAGCGGCGTTGCGAATGCGATCTGCGTCGGGATCAGCTCGGCGATGTAGACCGGGCGGAAGTCTTCGATCTTCGCGCGGCCGAGCTGCTTGACGAACGACACCCAGTGATGATCGGCATTCCAGAGGATCACCGGCGAGAACAGCGCCAGCGCCACGAGGCCGCCGCGATAGGGCCAGGGCGAGAGGAACCAGCGCCGCAGCTTCGGCACGGAAGCGAGCCAGATCAGGATCGCGGCGCCAAAGAACATCGCGGTGTATTTCGACAGCAGCGCCGCGCCGACGGCGGCGCCGACCGCGAGCCACCAGACGCCGCGGCCGGTCTCCAGCACCTTGGCGAGGAAGAACAGCACGAAGCTGGAGGCCACCAGCAGCGGCGCATCCGGCGTGACGATCAATGTGCCGACCGAGGCCATCATGGTGACATTGAGCAGGATGGCGCTGGTCGCGGCCACGCGGGCGCCGCCGAACAGGATCGCGGCCGTGCGATAGATCGCATAGCTCATCGGCAGCGCGAGCAGGATCGAGACCAGGCGGACGCCGAGCTCGGTGTCGCCGGCGATCATGGTGCCGGCGCGAATGACGTAGGCCACCATCGGCGGGTGGTCGTAATACCCGCCCGCGAGGTTCTTCGACCACATCCAGTAATAGGCTTCGTCGAAGGTGATCGGCGTGAAGGCGGCCGCGACCAGCCGCAAGGCGACCAGCGCTAGGATCACCAGCGCCGTATTGCGGATGATCCGCGCGTCAGCCCCGCCCATATCCGAATCCTCGGCGCGCTATTTCTTGCGCCAGACGAACAGCCCGGACATCGCGTAATTCCACACCACGCCCATCAGCGCGCCGGCCATGCCGGCCAGCCACCAGATCGGCTCCTGGTCGTAGACCGAGAAGGCGACGCCGACATTGGCGAGCAGCCCGACGCTGCACACGATGTAGAACATGATCAGGCCGCGCAGGATCGCAAAGCCCTTCAGCCGCTGATCGCGATAGGTGAGGAAGTTGTTCATGATGAAGTTGCTGGTCATGGCGACGATGGCGCCGGCAGCCTGTGCCTCGGCGAACGGCACCTTGATCAGTTCGAGCGCGACGAACAACGTGGTGAGATGCACCACGAGGCCGATGCCGCCCACCATCGCGAACAGGATGAAGCGCAGCGAGACGACGTCGTTGGTGAGCTTGGCCAGCACGAGGCCGAGGAAGTCCAGCGCCACCATGGAATCGAGCTTGCTTTCGCCGTGCTGGCGGGCGCCGAACGTGTAGGGAATTTCGACGGCGCGCAAACTGCCATGCGCGGTCGCAACGAGATCGAGCAGGATCTTGAAGCCGTGCACCGACAGCTTCGGCGCCAACTGCTCGAAGCGGTCGCGGCGGACCATGAAGAAGCCGCTCATGGGGTCGGCGATCTCGACCCGCAGCATCTTCCTGGCGACCTCGGTCGCCAGCGCACTGGCCCCGGCGCGCTGCTTGTTGAAGCCTTCGCTCTTGTAGCCCTCGATGTAGCGGCTGCCGACGACGAGGTCGGCCTGATCGCTTGCGAGCAGGAGCAGCATCTTCGGCAGCTGGGTTTCGTCATGCTGGAGGTCGGCATCGATCACGGCGGCGTAAGGCGCGCTCGAGGCCAGGATGCCCTCGATGCAGGCGCCGGACAGGCCGCGACGGCCGATGCGGCGGATGCAGCGCACGCGGCTGTCCTTCAGCGCCAGCGCGCGCACCACGTCCCAGGTGCCATCGGGCGAATTGTCGTCGACGAACACGACCTCCCAGGCGACGTTGACAAGCGTCGCCTCCAGCCGCCGGTACAGCACGGTGACGTTGTCGCGCTCGTTGAAGGTCGGGACGATGACCGACAACTCCGGCCCCTCTTGAGCCTGGTTGTCGACGCCCGGTCTGATGGCTTCATTCATGACGGCAGCGTATATCCGCCGCGTCCTGCGCTGCCAAGTTCTTGCGCTGCCGAGCCGGGTTTTCCAGGGGAACGGCCCAGAAGCGGGCCTAAAATGCCAACGACCCCGGAACGGCGGACCGCGCGTACATCCGGCGCAGGCCCAAACTATTCCAAGGTCGTCCCGGCGCCGGAGCTTTTGGCTCAACGCCGCCGTTAGAAACCAGATGGGAACGAGGAAGCCGGTTTGCAAGGGGCCAAAACCGCCTTTTCCGGCCGTTACTGGTTCGGGACTTCCCGGATCACCGGGCCTCTCGGCGCAGGTGCCACAGGGGCTGCAGGCACCGCGGCGGCGGGCGCCGGCTCGGCCTTGACCGGCTTGGGGGGCTTGCCGTACTGGCCGATCGGCCCAAAGACGACGGCGACCGCAAGCACGATCGCCGCGACGATCGCGCCAAAAATGCCCCCCACCGACTCAGACGCCATGCCAGCCCGTCCCCGTTCCTGATAAGACCAATCATACCACGGAAGACTGCACGGCCGGAAGGGCTGCCGGCCTCCAGCGGTGTGGAGCCCTATTGCTGTGGCGGCCTGTGCTTGACGTAGGCCGTCACGATGTCCTTCTGCGCCGACTCCACCGCCCTGTTCGCGGTGGCAAGATGGGCCCCGGAATCGATGTTCGGATATTGTGAGGTGAGATAATCGAGCAGCGCCACCCGGTAATATTGCCGCTCCGAGAGGCAGGCTCCGGCAACCGAGCGGCTGAAATCCTGTTCCGACAGGCCCTGATTGCTGTCGCGCGCATATTCCCGCGCCAGGCAATGCCAATAGTCGTCGCGGCCCTGCATGGCGAGCTTCTGCGCACCCTTGGTGTCGTCATCTTCCGCCAGGGCAGAATGCGTCATGGCAGCAGATGTCATCACGACAAGCGCCGCTCCGAGCATCAGCATCCGCATCTTGTTCTCCTTCTTTTCTTTTGCTGCCGACAGTCTCCTCGAACGACAATAGCACTGCTTACGAGGTACAGAAAAACGTCAGGGCACGATCTGCGCGATCCTGGTATGACCCAAGTCAGGCGCGTCACGAGTTCCTCCGCTGCCGGGCGCTCGCCAGCAGGACCAGCATGAAGGAAGCCGCCGTCATCAGCGTTGAGATCGCGGCGATCGTGGGGTCGATCTCATCGCGGAGCGCCGTGAACATGCGCTTGGTCAGGGGCTGATACTGACCGCCGGAGATGAACAGCGCGACGATGGTCTCGTCCATCGCCGAGATGAACGCGAAGATGCCGCCCGCAACCACACTGGATTTGATCTGCGGCAGGGTCACCGCGAAAAAGCTGCGCAGGCGGTTCATGCCGAGGCTGCGCGCGACCATCTCCTGCGCGGCGTCGAAGCTTTGCAAGCCCGCCAGCACCGAGATCACGACATAGGGCAGCCCCAGCATCACGTTCGCCAGCACGAGGCCCGGCATGGTCGCGACCAGGCCGACCCTGGCATATACGAAGAAGATGCCGATCGCGGTGATGATGATCGGCACCACCAGCGGCAACAGCAGCGCCATGTGGATGATCCGCATGATCCGCAGTTTCGATTGACTGATGGCATAAGCCGCAGCCACGCCGCATGGGGTCGCGATCACCACGGTCAGGAACGCAACCGTCAGCGTCACCCGCGTTGCCTGCATCCAGGCCGGATTGGAGAAATAGGACTGATACCAGCGCAGCGACAGCGAGGGCGGCGGGAAGGTCAGGAAGCGCGCGCTGGAAAACGAGATCGGCGCGATGATCAGCACGGGCAGGATCAAATAGACCAGCACCAGCGCGCTGATCACGCAGAGAGCAATCCGGGCGGACGAGACGCGCATCATTTCTGCCCCAGCACACGATCGAGCGAAATGAAACGGCTGACGATGAAGAAGATCACCAGTACGCTGGCGAGCAGCACCACGGCGACCGCGCTGGCGGCGCCGAACTGGTTGTAGAGCTCGACATTGCGGCTCACCAGCATCGACACCATCACGGTGCGCCCGCCGCCGAGCAGCTCCGGCGTGATGTAGAAACCAAGACAGAGCACGAAGACCATGGTGCAGCCGGCGAGCACGCCCGGCAGCGACAGCGGCAGGAATACGCGAAAGAAAGTCAGCGATGGGCTCGCGCCCAGGCTGGCGCCGGCCTGCATCAGATCGCCAGGGATCTTCTGCATGGTGGCATAGAGCGGCAGCACCATGAATGGCAGCAGGATGTGCACGGTCGCGACCACCGTGCCGAGAGTGTTGTGGACTAGCGCGAGCGGTTCGGAGATCACATCGAGATAGCGCAGGAACTGGTTGATAACGCCGGTGCGCTGGAGCAGCGCCAGCCATGCATAGGCGCGCACCAGCACGGATGTCCAGAACGGCAGGACGACCAGCGACAGGATGAGAATGCTCCATCCCTTCGGCACTGAATTGGCCAGGTAGGCGACGGGATAGCCGAGCAGCAGTGCGATGACGGTGACCGCGAGGCTGATCTCGAACGTCAGCGCAAAGCTGCGCCAGTAGATGTCTTCGGTGAAGACGCGGCGATAATTCTCCAGCGTGAAACCGTCATGGTAGATCGACTGCCAGGCGAGCCAGCCGACCGGCAGCACGATCAGCGCCAGGATCACCAGCAGCGCCGGCGACACCAGGGCCAGCATCAGGCCGTGCTCGCGGCGCTGATGCTTTTGCGATGGATCCGGCACGGACATCGTCAACGCTGCCCCGGTGTCAGTTGCTGCACCTCCACCGCTCGCGGCGGAGGTGCAGCGTCGGCCTTGGTTCGACTTGCGCCCATCGCGACCTCCCTCATTTCTGCATGAAGGCTGCCCAACGCTTCTCGGCGGCCTCACCTGATGGCGAGGACCACCAGGCGTAGGACATCAGCGCCTGCTTGGCCGCATTCGCCGGCTCGCTTGGCAATTGCGCGGCCCGTTCGGGCTTGATGACGCTGGTCTCGAACGCCTTGGGGTTGCCCGGGCCGTAATCGATGTTGAGCGGCAGATTGGCCTGGTGCACGGGATCGACGGCTTCGTTGATGAACTTCACGGCCGTCTCCAGGTTCGGCGCGCCCTTGAGGATGCAGAGCGAAGTGCTCTGCAAGATGCCCTGGTTGTAGGTGAATGTGACCTTCGCGCCCTCCTTCGCGACGGCGCTGACGCGACCGTTCCAGGCCATCTCCATGTCGACCTCGCCGTCGTTGAGGAGCTGCGCCGACTGCGCGCCCGAGGTCCACCACACCGTAATGTTCGGCTTGATCTCCTCGAGCTTCTTGAAGGCGCGATCGACATCGAGCGGGTAGAGCTTGTCAGGCGCGACGCCGTCGGCCATCAACGCCGCCTCGAGGGTCGCGATCGGATGATTGCGCAGCGCGCGGCGGCCCGGGAATTTCTTGACGTCCCAGAAATCGGCCCAACTGTTCGGCCCGTCCTTCGGGAAGGTCTTCTGGCTGTAGGCCAGAACGCTGGAATAGAATTCGTAGGAGACCGAATAGGGACTGCGATAGGCCTCCGGCATGGCCGCGGCGTTCGGGATCTTGGAGAAGTCGAGCTTCTCGATCAGCCCCTGCTCTCCGCCGCGCAGGCAATAGCCGGTGGGCGTGTCGACCACGTCCCAGATCGGCTTGCCGCTGCCGACCTGGGTCTTGATCGCCGGCCAGGCGTCCGGAATGGAATCCTGGTTGATGGTGATGCCGAGCTTCTTGGCGGAGGGATCGAGAATCGCCACCGTCTGCGCCTGCTGATAGGCGCCGCCTTGAGAGACGAAAGTGATCTGCTCGGCGGCATCAGCCGCGCCGATCCATCCGATTGCGCCGACCAGCCCACAACCCAGTCCAACAGTCCGCCTCATATTCATCCTCGCCTCCTCCAAAGATATCTTTACCGACCGATCGCATCGAGAAACTGATACCAGCCGGCGACCATGCGCACGGCGGGCTCACGCAGCGGATAGAACGGAATTGCCTTCATGCGCCGCGCGTCCAGCAGGCCGACATTGGGCGTCTCGCCGCGCACGAAAGCGGCGAGATAGCGGCCCATCAGGCTCGACATCGCGACGCCGGCGCCGTTGTAGCCCACCGAGAACAGCGTGCGCTCGTCGAGCCGGCCGATATGCGGCACCGAGTCCAGCGTCATGGCAACGAGGCCCGACCATTTGTATTCGAGCGGGATGTCGGCGAGGTCAGGGAAGATGCCGACCATCGCCCTGCGCAAGGCATCGAAAGCGGATTGCGAGTCCTGCTTGCCGAAGGCGCCGCGGCCGCCGAAGATCACGCGGTTGTCGACCATGCGGAACCAGCGCATCATGCGCTTGGTCTCGGTATAGGTTCGCCCCGTCGGCATCAGCTTTCCGGCGAGATTGCGCGGCAGCTTCTCCGTGGCGACCATGGCGCTGCGGAACGGGATCAGGGTGCGTTGCAGATGTGCGGTGGCGCCGGTCAGATCCGAATAGCTGTTGGTAGCGATAATCGCCTGCTTGGCGCGCACCGCTCCTCGTGGCGTATCGGCGACGATACCCTCCTTCTCGCGCCGGAGCTTGACGACCGGCGACTCCTGGAAGATCGGCACGCCGCGGCGCGCCACGCCATCGGCAAGTCCCCGCAGATAGTTCAGCGGATGGATGCCGCCCGAGCCGGGATTGAGCACGCCGCCGACAAAGACGTCGGAGCCGGTTTCTTCGCGCACTCCGTGCTTGTCGAGGATGCGGACCTCGGCAGAGCCCATCTCGCGCGTCATCCAGTTGGCCTCGTCGATCGCGGCCTTCAGCGTCGTCTCGTTGTGGGCAGCCTTGACCTGGCCGGTGCGGGTGAGGTTTGCGCTGGCAATGCCGAATTCGGAGACGAGCTCCTCGACCATGTCGGTCGATTCATGCGCGATCTCGTACATGCGCTTTGCCATGGCGCGGCCGTGCATGGCGTCGATCTCGCGAAACGACAGGCGGAATTTTGCGGTGATCACGCCGCCATTGCGCCCGCTCGCGCCCCAGCCCGGGCGATTGGCCTCCAGCACGATAGGCAACAGGCCGCTCCTGGCGATGTGGTGTGCCGCGGAGAGCGCCGTGTAGCCGGCTCCGATGATCACCACGTCCGCCTGCAACTCACCCGACAGAACAGGGAATCCGCGGGCCGGCTCCGCCGTGGCTTCCCACAACGAATTGGCCGATGGCAGCGCGTTCCAGTCCCGTATCATGCCCGCGCTCACGGAACTTATGACGCAGGGCCAATGGCGGCGTCGGCAAGCGCCTTCAGCGTCGGATAATGGAAGTCCGGCTTGGTCAGGGTCTCCACGGCGGGAGTGCCGCCGAAGCCGGCAATGCCCTGGCGGCGCTCGATCCAGCACACCTTGTAGCCAAGTTTTCGCGCGATCCCGATGTCATGATACTGGCTCTGCGCCACGTGCAGGATCTCGGACTGCTTGTAGCCGAACGCGGATTGCCGGCCCTTGTTGTAGGCGAAGAATTCCGGATTGGGCTTCGCCACGCCAGTCTCGTCGGCGCAAACGGTGTCGTCGAACGGATTGCCGAGCGCATGCGCGTAGCAGGACAAGGCGACGCGGTCCGCGTTGGTCATCGCCACGAGACGGAATTTCGTCCGCAGACGCTTCAGCGCCTCGACCGAGTCGGAGAACGGTCCCCAGCGCAGCACCGAGAGCTGGAACACGTCGCAGGACGCATCGTCAGCCGGCAGTCCGAGCTCGCTGGCGAGATGGCGATAGACGTGGAACATCGCTTCGCTGGAGCGCTCGTAATGCCTGTCGCGGCCGCGCTTGTAGGGCTCGAAGATCTGCTCGTCGCTGAGCTCGGCCGCCTTCTTGCCCCCGATCTTGCGCACGGCTTCGAGCACGCCGGTTTCGAAATCGATCAAGGTGCCGACGACGTCGAAGGTGAGAACCTTGAAATTGCTGAACGCGGCTTGGGTCGACATGGGCTTCTTCTCTCAGGTTGCAACAAGGCTTCAGTCCACCCGGGGCACGACGATGGTGTCCTCGGGGTGAAGGGTGACGGTGAGACTGCCGCCGAGAGGCGGAATCCGGCTATAGGCTTGGTGATAGCTGGGCTGGCGCAGGCTGAGCGCGATGCCGTCGGCCAGCGCCAGGAAGATGCGCAGGCTCTCGCCCTGGTAGACGATGTCGGTGACCGTGCCGGTCAGGCGGTTGCAGGCGGCATCCTGCGCGCCATCATCGATAAGCAGCTTCTCGCTGTGCACGGCGAGCATCAGGGCGTCACCGTCAGGAATGGCGCGCGCGCTGCGCAGCAAGGCATTGCCGAGCGCCACGCTGGACGCATCGACGCGGCGGACCGGCAGCATTGTCGCTTCCCCGATGAAGCTGGCGACGAAGGAATCGGCGGGGTGATCGTGCAGTCGTTCGGGCTCGTCGATCTGGATCAGCCGGCCGTCCTTCATCACCGCGACGCGGTCGCTCATGGTCAGCGCCTCGCGCTGATCATGGGTGACGTATATGATGGTGGCCTGGATGCGCTTGTGCAGTGCGCGCAGCTCGATCTGCATGGATTCGCGCAGCTGTTTGTCGAGCGCGGAAAGCGGCTCGTCCATCAGGATCAGCCGCGGCTCGAAGATCATGGCGCGCGCCAGCGCCACGCGCTGGCGCTGGCCGCCGGAGAGCTGGGCGATGCCGCGCTCTTCGTAGCCGGCAAGGCCGACCATCGACAGCGCCGCGCGCACCTTGTCGGGCCATCTCGCTTTCGGCAAACGCCGTGCGCGCAAGGGAAAGGCGACATTCTCGCCGACGCTCATGTGCGGAAACAGCGCGTAGTTCTGGAAGACGACGCCGATGTCGCGCTTGTGCGGCGGCATGTACGTGACATCGCGGCCACCGAACAGGATCGTGCCTGACGTCGGCAGGATGAAGCCGCCCAGAATGCCGAGCAGGGTGGTCTTGCCGGAACCGGACGGACCGAGCAGCGAAACGAACTCACCGGCGGCAACGTTGAGGGACACGTGGTCGAGAGCGCGGACGGCGCCATAGGCCTTGCTCGCGGACCTGATCTCGACGCTTTCCGCTCGTTTGTCCAACGATCGCCCTCGCCATGTCGCTCGACGGCGTGCCTCACTGCGCGCCATAAGCCTGCTTTATAGACAGAGGAGCTGACACACTCGCGGTCGAAGCGTGCACCGCACCATCTTCTCTCTCGCGAGCCCTGTCTTCAGGCTGCAATGGCAATGACACCAGACTTGGCAAAATCCGGCAATTGCCAAATTCTCACTGCGCTCATAACATGGCGTTATGCCCGAGCTGCGCCGGATGCTGCCCTCAAGTAACGCCCTGTTCGTCTTCGACGCAGCGGCGCGCAATGGCAGCTTCACGGCCGCCGCCGCCGAACTGAATGTCACGCAGCCGGCAGTGAGCCGCATGCTCGGGCAGTTCGAGGAGCATCTCGGCGTGCGCCTGTTCGACCGCAAGGCGGGACGCGCGGTGCTCACCGAAGAAGGCGAACTGCTCTATCGACGCGTGCTCGAGGGCTTTCGCAGCATCGAGACCGGCCTTACCGAGATCGAGCGCCGTCGCAGGGGCACGGAGACCGTGACGCTGTCGGTCTCCTCGGCCTTCACCACGCATTGGCTGATGCCGCGCATCGACAAGCTGCAGAAGCAATTTCCGCAGGTCGATTTGCGCTTCCAGCTCATCTCCGGCGCACTACGCGGAGCGGTGGAGAACGTCGATCTCGGCATGCGCTTCCGCGACCGCGACGAGCCGTCCTCGGGCGGCACCCTGGTCATGAAGGAAGTGATGCTGCCGATGTGCAGTCCTACTTATCTCGGCGAGACCGAGGCCATGGAGGGCAACACCATCATTCGTCTCGCCGAGACGCCGGGCGACTGGGCCGCGGATTACGCCTCGCTCCTTACCGGGCGCCGCGGCGCGGCCAAGGCGCTGAGCTTCACCGACTATGCCGTCGTGGTGCAGGCCGCGCTGCTCGGCCAAGGCATTGCGCTCGGCTGGCTGACCGTGGCCTCTCATTGGCTCCTGACCGGGGCGCTGGTGCCCGCCTCCGACACGCTCGCCACGACGCGCCGCATCTGCGAGTTCCTGCCGCCGCGCAACCGGCCGATGCGCCCCGTCGCCGCCGAGATCCGCGACTGGATCATCGCGCAGATGAAAATCGAGATCGCCGCGATTGACCGTCTCTATCCGAAGCTCGGCTTGATGTCGGCGTGCTATTGATGGTTCAGGGTCGTCGCAACTGGCCAATCACATCCGGTTTGACTAGGATGCCGCCTTCCCCTTCCCGTCGATGCGAGATCCTCCCGTGGCCAAAACAAAAACCGTGTCCAAAAAATCCGGCAACATCTTCATCGGCATCGGCGGCTGGACCTTCGAGCCCTGGCGCGGCGTGTTCTACCCGGAGAAGCTGACGCAGGCGAAAGAACTGTCCTACGCGGCCTCGAAGCTGACCTCGATCGAGATCAACGGCACCTATTACGGCTCGCAGAAGCCGGAGAGCTTTCGCAAATGGGCAAGCGAAGTGCCTGATGGTTTTGTGTTCTCGGTGAAGGGACCGCGCTTTGCCACCAACCGCCGCGTGCTCGCCGAGGCCGGCGATTCCATCAAGCGGTTCTATGATTCCGGCGTGCTGGAACTCGGCGATCATCTCGGGCCCGTGTTGTGGCAGTTCGCGCCGACCAAGAAATTCGACGGCGCCGATTTCCGCAAGTTCCTCGAGCTGCTGCCGCGCAAACTCGAGGGCCGCGCGTTGCGCCATGTCGTGGAAGTGCGGCACGACAGCTTCTGCACGCCTGATTTCGTCGCGTTGATCCGCGAGTTCGAAACGCCCGTGGTGTTCGCCGAGCACGGCAAATATCCTGCCATCGCCGATGTCGCCGGCGATTTTGTCTATGCGCGCTTGCAGAAGGGCAATGACGAGATCAAGACCTGCTATCCACCGAAGCAGCTGGATGCCTGGGCCGAGCGTTTCAAGGCCTGGGCCGCGGGCGGCGAACCCGACGACCTGCCGAAAGTTGACAAGAGCAAGCCGAAGAAAGAACCGCGCGACGTGTTCGCCTATGTCATTCACGAGGGCAAGGTGCGCGCGCCGCACGGCGCCATGGAACTGATCGCGCGGGTGAGCTGAGGAAGTCGATGGCCAAGGCGAAGAAGCTTTTCACCATCGGCTATGAGCAGACGCCGCCCAAGGCCGTGCTGGACGAACTGGAGCAGGCCGGCGTCAAGCTCGTGGTCGACGTGCGGGCGGTGACGTCCTCGCGGCGGCCGGGCTTTTCCAAGAAGCAACTCGCTGCAGGGCTCGATGAGCGCGGCATCGCCTATGTTCATCTCGCTGGCCTCGGCACTCCCAAGGAAGGTCGGCTCGCGGCCCGCAGCGGCCAATACGATGTGCTGGAGAAGGTCTTCTCAAAGCATTTGAAGACGCCTGAAGCGCGCGAACAGATGGACGAGCTCTCGGCACTGGTGAAGAAAGCCGGCCCCGTCTGCCTGCTCTGCTACGAGCGCGACCACACCCATTGCCACCGGCAGATGATCGCGGAGATCATCGAGGAGCGCGACGGCGTGGCGGTGACGAATTTGGCGGGACGGCAGGTCTAGCTGCCGTTGTCGCGGGAGAAGACGAGACGACGACTTTATCCGTAGCCGTCATCCTGAGTGGCCGCTTCTTCAGCGGCCCTCGAAGGACGACGGCGTCACACTGACGCCGCGACATTTCGGCCGTGCATCCTTCGAGGCTCGCAAGGGCTCGCACCTCAGGATGACGGGGAAAGAGCATCTACCCCTGCCCCGCCAGCCTGAACGTCCCCTCCATCATCTGCACGCTGGCACCGCCGACATGCGCGGAGACGATCTTGCCATCCTGCTTGACGACGCGGGTCTGGAGGATGCTGGGCCGGCCCATGTCGAAGCCCTGGCCGACTGTGAGTTTCAATTCGCCGTCGCTGATCGGATCCAGATCGGCGAACAGCGCGGCGGCTGCGACCGTGGCGCTGCCGGTTGCGGGATCCTCGTTGATGCCGCTAGCACCGCGCATGAACATGCGCGCCTGCCGATCGCACGGCGCTTCCGCCGCGGGCACGTCGCGGGTATAGAACCACACGGAGCGGGCACCGTCGCGCGGCAAGAGCTTGCCGTAGGCCGCAGCGTCGGGCCGCGCGCGCTTCAGCGCCTCGCGCGAATGCAGCTCCATCACCAGGAACGCATTTCCGACGGTGACGACGTGAGGCGCGTGGTTGTCGGTCTTGATGTCGTCTGCATCGAGCGAGATGCAGCTCGCGGCTTCAGCCGGTGACAGCGGAGCATACCGCGCAAGCGGCTGCGGTGCGGTGAGCTCGGTTCTGATCACCCTTCCCTGCTCTCGCACGATATCAACAGGCACGAGGCCCGCCTTCTCCTCGAACGAGAGGCGCGGCTTCGGCTCCTTCATCATCGAGGCCAGCACGAAGGCGGTGCCGACATTGGGATGGCCGGCAAAGGCGATCTCCAGCACCGGCGTGAAGATGCGCACCTCGGCGTCGTTCGCCTTGTCGCGCGGCGGCAGCACGAAGGTCGTCTCGGAATAGTTGAACTCGGTCGCGATCGCCTGCATCTGCTGGGTGGACAGGCCTGCAGCGTCGAGCACCACGGCGAGCTGGTTGCCGCCGAAGGCTCGGTCGGTGAACACGTCGACGGTGACATAGCGGCGCTGCATGGCATTTCCTCACGCAAATGGCGGCCGCGACCGGCCGCTTCGCGCAGCACTCTACAGGTGCGCAACATCGCCCGTCATGCCCCAAAATTCGGTGCAATCGGAGCAATCATCAAAGCGCGTCAGAAGCGGAAGAGTGGCCGCGGCGAGGCCAGCAGTTGCGCGCGCTCGCGCGCATCGGCGATGAGCGTGTCGAGAAATTGCCGGTTCTTCGCGTAGGTCTGCGTCGCCTCGAACTGCGTGTGCGGCCAGTCGCTGCCCCAGAGCAGCCGATCGAGGCCGTAGGCACAGCGCAGGAGCGGATAGGCTTGCCTGGCAAAGCTCTGGGCGGACGGACCGTTGCGATAAGGCGCCGAGATCTTGACCCATACGTTCCGCGTCGCACCGAATTTCAGCACCGACTGAAATCCGGGATCGGTGACGCCGAGCTTTGGATCCGGCAACGCGTAGTGATCGAGCACGACCGGGACGCCGCGATCAAGCAATTGCGGCACGAGCACAGCGAGATCAGCGGCGTTGCGCTGGATCTCGACTTGCCAGCCCATCGCCTTCACATTGGCGAGCAGCCTCTTCCATTCGCTCGCCGCAAGGTCCGGCAACGGCTGGCCGACGAGATTAAGACGAATGCCGGCCACGCCGGCGCGATCGAGCGCACGCAGTTCGTCTGCGGAGACGGCGGGATCGACGACCGCAATGCCGCGCAGGCGCCCGCCCGTCTGTTTCAGGCAGTCGACGAGATAGGAATTCTCGGTACCGAGAAAGCTCGGCTGCACCAGCACGCCATTGGTCATGCCGTTGCGGTCGAGCTGCTCGAGATAGAGCGACAGCGGCGCGTCGTAATCGGGCGCATAGCGCCGGCCCGGCGCGAGTTTCAATCCGCGATGAAAGACGTGGGCATGGGTGTCGATCTCGGGCAAGGCCGCCTCACTCCTGGCTGTGGTCGCGACCAGAGTTACCAGCGATGCGAGACCCGCACCAAATTGTCGGCGCGTCAGGCCGCGCTGGGGCAGTGTCATGGTCGTTGTTCCTCATTTACAGTCAGGCGTGGGTTGCCGCCGTCTGCTCGAACACCTTGCCGCGGGTTTCCGGCAGCAGCAGCACCGCGATCAGCACCAGCGAATAGGCAAACGCCGCATCGATGCCGATCGCGGGCCCGAGGCCGATGCGGTCGCTGAGAAAGCCGACCAGGAAGGGAAATGCGGCGGAGACGACGCGGCCGAAATTGTAGCAGAAGCCCACACCGGTGCCGCGCACGCCGGCCGGATAGAGCTCGCTGAACAGCGCCGCCATGCTCGCGGGGATTCCGGCCGAGAAGAAGCCGAGCGGAAATCCGAGTACCAGCATCTGGCCATTGGTCAGGGGTACGAAGATATAGACCAGCACGGTGGCGATGCATGCGGCGGCAAAGAACGCGACATTGGCCCTGCGCCCGACCCGGTCGCTGATGAAACCGCTCGCGACGCAGCCGCAGAAGAAGGCGACGATGATGACGGCAAGGTAGAAGCTGGAGCCGAGCACCGAGAGGTGCCGCACCTCCCGCAAGAAGGTCGGCAGGAACGTCGTCAGCGCGGCATAACCGCCATGCGCGCCGATGCCGAAGAGTCCGCCGACCAAGGTCGAGCGCAGCACGTCGCGATGGAAAATGCCGGACAGCGTGGCGAGGAACGGCGCCTCGGCTTCCCTAGCAATCGCGCGCGGCGGCTCCTTCAAGCCACGGCGGATGAAAATGATGAGCAGCGCCGGCAGCAGCCCGATCGCAAACAGGATCCGCCAGCCGAGATCCGCCGGCGCATAGGTGAACACCAGCGCCGACAGCAGCACCGCGGCGCCCCAGCCGACCGCCCAGGCGCTCTGCACCGAGCCGAGCGCCTTGCCGCGATGTTGGGGGCGGATGATCTCGGCCATCAGCACCGCGCCGCAGGCCCATTCGGCGCCGAAGCCGATGCCTTGGATGGCCTTGAGCACCAGAAGCTGGGTGTAGCTCATCGCGAATGCGCAGGCGAAAGTCGCGAGTGCGAATGTGGCCACCGTGATCTGGAGCGCCTTGACGCGGCCAAAGCGGTCGCCGAGCGCACCACCGAGCCAGCCGCCGAACGCGCCGAAGAACAGCGTAACCGAGCCGAGCAGGCCCGCATCGGCCTTGCTGATGCCGAAGGCCGCGATCAGCGCAGGGATGGCAAGACCGAACATCTGGACGTCGAGCGCATCCAGCGCCCAGCCGCCAAAGCTTGCCCAGAACGTCCGCCGCTCCAGCGGCGAGCTCTCACTGTACCAGTTCGACATGTTTCCTACCCCTGTACGCGTTATTGTTTGACGTCGTTGAAAGTCGCGCTCACCTGATCTCGGCGTGATAGCGGAAGCGATCCGCCGGCCCGCGCGAGCGGCGCCATTCGATCGGCTGCCGCTCCAGATCGAACGCAAGGCGCTCGATCACGATCAGCGGTGCATGAGCCTCGAGCCGCAATAGCCGCGCCTGCATCTCGTTCGCAGTCTCCACCGTCAGGATTTCTTCCGCGGAGACGACCACCTCGCCGCAGCGCTCCTCGTAGAGCGGATACAGCAAGTCGCCGAACTCGGCGGTGTCGATCTCGAGAATCTTTGCGAAGCGCGATTGCTGCAGCCAGATCTCTTCGGCCAGCAACGGCACATCGTCGATCAAGCGCAGGCGCGACAGGCTGATGACGGGCTCGCCGACCGGAATGCGCAGCGCCGAGGCCACGGCCGACGTCGCGCTGACGCTCTTGCGCCTGAGGATACGGCTCTTTGGCACGCGCCGCTCGCCGCTCTCGGACTGGAAGCGGAAGAACCGGAACAGTGACGAATTGAAGCGCGCCCGGCGCACGAAAGTGCCGCGGCCCTGCTGACGCTCCAGCACGGCGTCGGCAACGAGCTGGTCGATCGCCTTGCGCACGGTGCCGATCGCGACGCCGTAATGGGCGCCGAGCTCGGCTTCCGAGGGGATCGGCTCGCCCGGGCGCCATTCATTGCGATTGATCCGCGCGGCGAGGTCGTCGCGCAGGCGCTGGTAGCGTGGCAGGCGGTCGTCGCGAGAGGCTGAATTCATATAGTCATATAGATGACTGGATGAATCCGGAGTCAAGCGCTACTATAATACCTCCATCGAACGGAAAGCGAGGCCGGACTGACCGTCTCCGCCAGCCCGGCCTCGCCTCATCGCAAGAGTCAGTTCGTGGTCTTCGGCATGCAGGGCGGCTCCTTGTAGGGCGCCGAGGCATAGGCGCCCTCTGCCGGTGCCCTGACGCAATCCGCGGTCGTATGAACTGCAGCGCGGCGCGCAGGCGCAACGTCGCGCGCGGCAGCCGACTGGCTTTGATAGACGGAAGCGGCGATCAAGGCCGAAACAAGGGTCAATCGGGTCATGGGTTTTCTCCGCGTGACATCAGGAAGCCGAGGAGTTCGGCGTCCTGAATGCAGGAGCGGAGAGCGCGCGGAGATATTTCAGCGCCCGCCTTCAAAGAAACGCGAGCAGTCCCCTCATCCCAGTTGAAACACGGCAACCGGCTGCTCGTAACCGCGCACGGTGACCTCGCCGAGCGCGACCGCATCCCCAACGTCATCGCCGAGCGCCTCGCGCACGGACGCGGAGATGAGGAGCTGGGAGCCGAACTCCTTGTTCAACGCTTCCAGGCGCGAGGCGAAGTTCACGGTGTCGCCGATGACCGTGTACTCCTTGCGTCGCGGCGAGCCGATATTGCCGGCGACGACCTCGCCGAAATGGACGCCGATGCCGATCCGCAGCGGCCAGCTCGTCTGCGCGTTGATGTGATCCATCGCCGTCAGCATGTCGCGGCCGGCAGCGACCGCGCGATGGGCGGCATCGGAGGCTTCGAGCGGCGCGCCGAACAGCGCCAGGAAGCCGTCCCCGAGAAACTTGTTCACGATGCCGCCATGACGGTCGAGGATGTCGACCAGCACCGCGAAGGCGCCGTCGAGCCTATCCACTACCTCCTGCGGCGTGCGCGTCTGGGCGCCTGCCGTGAAGCCGCGGAAATCGACGAACATCACGGCGACACGGCGGAGATCGCCGGCAACGCTGGTGCCCTCGGCCATCAGCCGCTCGACCACCTGCGGCGAGACGTGCTGGCCGAACAGATTTGTCACCCGATCGCGTGCGGTGGCCGCCGCGATGCTCGCGGCAAATTGCCGACGCAATTGCGCGCCGACCGAGCCCGCCAGCACGCCGCAGACCAGGATGACGGTGCTGCGCACGGCGTGGAAGTAGATCAAGGGTTCGCCGGTGTCGCTGGCCGAATTGTAGTACAGCGCAACCGCCAGAAGTTCGGCGCCGGCGACGAACCCCGTGAAGGTGGACAGCCAGAAGTCGAGCCGCAGCGTCGAAAGAATGACGAAGATGAAATAGACCAGCGGCAACACGAAGCCGAGCGCGGGCCCAGCGCCCATGCTGCGGATCTGCAGGATCAGGATGAGCGTCGGCAGCGAGGTTTCAATGGTTGCGCCGATATAGCGCCTGACGACCGGCAGGTCGCGGTCGAGCTCGAGGTTTCGCTTGATCTGCCCGTGAACCCACGCCTCGAACAGCAGGAAACCTGCCACGAGGGCGTATTCCCGGGTCATGCCCTCCGTCCCGTGCCAGATCCGGTTCACGATGGCAGGATCGACCACGAAGGTTGCGGTGAGCAGGACGATCATGACCAGGCCGGTGGCGATCAGCGCCTTCACGCGCAGCAGCTCGGTACGCAGCACTTCGCGCGTCAGCTCGCGCTCGAACTCCTCCGACAAGACGGCCTTCTGCCGGGCTTTCCCGTCCGCAAAGCTGACCATTTCTCCCCCTCGTTTCAGGGGCAGTCTGCCTCAATCCAGCGTGCGGCGGAAGCGTGTCACGGCGACGGTCATGGCGACCAGCATCAGGATGGCAAGGGCAGCGGCATCGAAGCGCAGGTTCGGCATGGACGCGCCCTTCAGCATGATGGCACGCACGATGCGCAGATAGTGCGTCAACGGCAGGCATTCGCCGAGATATTGCGCCCAGGCCGGCATGCCCGCGAACGGGAACATGAAGCCGGACAACAGCAGGCTCGGCAGGAAGAACATGAACGACATCTGTATCGCCTGCAGTTGGTTCTGGGCGATGGTGGAGAACGTGTAGCCGATCGCGAGGTTTGCGGCGATGAAAAGGGTCGAAAGAGCGGCCAGCAGCAGCAGATTGCCGAGCACCGGCACGCCGAACAGGAACACGCCGATATTGACGATCAGGAAAGCCTGGATGAAGCCGACCAGGATGTAGGGAACGATCTTGCCGAGCATCACCTCGACCGGCTTGATCGGCATCGACAACAGGCTCTCCATGGTGCCGCGCTCGATCTCACGCGTCACCGACAGCGCCGTGAAGATCAGCATCGTCATGGTGAGGATGGTGCCGACCAGGCCCGGCACGATGTTGAGCCGCGATTCCGCCGCCGGATTATAGCGCGCATGCGCCCGGATCTCGAACGGCGGGGCCGGCGCTTCGCCGATATAGAGATCGTGCTGCAGCGCGGTCTGCACGATCATTCCGAGCGAGCCGAGCGCCGAGTTGGCGGCGACCGGATCGGACGCATCCGCGGCGACCAGCAGCGCCGGTCTGTCGCCGCGGCGCACCGCCCGTTCGAAGCCACGCGGGATCTCGACGCCGAACAGCACCTTGCCGGACTTCAGCAGATTGTCGAATTCCTCGACGTCGTGCACTTCATAGACGAAGCGGAAATAGGCGGTATTCTCCAAGGCCTTCAGGACCGAGCGGGCGAGATCGGAGTCCTCCTGCAGCAGCACCGCGCTCGGCAGATGGTGCGGTGTGGTGTTGATGGCATACCCGAACAAGAGCAGCTGCATCACCGGGATCGCAATGATCATCGCGAACGAGACCCGGTCCCGCCGGAGCTGAATGAATTCCTTCGCCATCATGGCATAGGAGCGGCGCAAGAAGCCAAAGCGGTCGCGGATCTCCGATACGGGACCGGTTGCGCGGATGGTGCTCATTGGAAATTATCCTTCGAGCGGTTCATCAATTCGATGAAGACGTCTTCCAGCGACGGATGCGACTTCTGCCAGTGCAAGCCGTTCTTCTCGCGCCACGGCGCGATGCTGGCTTCGAGCGCCGCAGCGTCGCGGCCGGAGACGTGCAGCGAGGTGCCGAACGGGGCGACCATGTCGACGCCTGGCTTATGGTCGAGCTCGGCCGCGAGACCGCCCAGTTCGCCAGTGACGGTGTAGGTCGTCAGCGCCGACTTCGCGATCACCTCGTCGACGGTGCCGCGGGCCAGCAGATGGCCATAGGCGATGTAAGCGATCTCGTGGCAGCGCTCGGCTTCGTCCATGTAATGGGTGGAGACCAGCACGGTGAGCCCATCGGCGGCGAGCGCATGGATCTCGTTCCAGAAATCGCGCCGTGCCTTCGGGTCGACGCCGGCGGTCGGCTCGTCCAGCAGCAACAGTTTCGGATTGGGCAGCGTGCAGGCCCCGAGTGCCAGCCGCTGCTTCCACCCGCCGGAGAGCTCGCCGGCGAGCTGCTCCTCACGGCCCGACAGCCCGAGCCGCTTGATCATCTCGCGTGCGGCACCGCGTGCGTCAGCGAGGCCATAGAGCCGCGCGACGAATTCGAGATTCTCACGCACGGACAGGTCCTGATAGAGGCTGAAGCGCTGGGTCATGTAGCCGACCTGGCGCTTGATGTTTTCGGCGTCGCGCAGGATGTCGTAGCCGAGGCAGGTGCCCTCGCCGCTATCGGGCGTCAGCAGGCCGCAGAGGATGCGGATGGTCGTGGTCTTGCCCGAGCCGTTCGGCCCGAGGAAGCCGTAGATCGAGCCGCGCTTCACCTGCATCGACAGATCGTGCACGACCTCGCGGCCGCCGAACGATTTGCTCAGGCCCTTGACGTCGATGGCGATGTCGTTGCCGGCGTTCATCGCTTGTCCGCCACCGGTGTCTTTGGATTGAGGTAGACATCGATCGGCTGCCCCACCCGCAAGGCATCGGGCCGCGACGGCCGCGCCTGAATGAGATAGACGAGCTTGTTGCGCTCTTCGAGGCTGTAGATGACCGGCGGGGTGTATTCGGCCGAGGTTGCGATGAAATAGATCTTTGCGGTGAGATCGGCCGCGCAATTGTCGCAGGCGACCCGCACCTCGTCGCCGATCGAGAGTTTCGGGAGCTCCGTTTCCGGCACGAAGAAGCGCAGCTTCATGTTGCCGGGCGGCATGATCGAGAGCACCGGCCGCTGCGCCGCGACCATCTCGCCTTCGCGGAAATAGATCTGCTGGATGGTGCCGGCGACCGGCGCAAAGCCCTTGCGCCGCGCCAGCCGAGTCTCCGAGGTCGCCACCCGCGCTTCGGCAACACGCAAGGCCGAGACAGCGGAATCGAGATTGGCCTGGGTGCCGGCGCCCGTCTTGCTCAGCGAAGCCGCACGATCATAGGTCTGTTGTGCATTCGCCAGCGTCGCCTTGTTCTGGTTGAGATCGGCGAGCTGGAGATCGTCATCGACGGAATAGAGCGCTTCGCCGACCTTGACTTCGTCGCCCTCGCGGACGTTGAGCTTGGTGACCCGGCCGGCTTCGTCCGGACTGACGAAGATCATGTCGGCCTCGACCCAGCCCTGAAAACCGGGGTCGCGCTTCTCCTTGCAACCGGCAAGGCCGGTAGCAAGCGCGGCGGCCAAGATGATTCCAACTATCCTTTGCGACGACGTCATGTCGTCCTCCGTTCGCCAAAAATCAAATCAAGATGGACGCGCAGCATGTCTTTAGCGTCGAGCGGCGCATGCCGCGCAAACAGGCTCTGCCAGATCACCGCGATGATCGCCGGCGCGACCAGGATCTGCGGATAGCGTGCGAGATTCTTCTGCTGGATCTCGCCGCGGGCAATGCCGAGTTCGATCAGCGCGCGCATGCCGGCCATCCCGCGTGAGACAACCTCGCGGTAGTAAAAGTCGGCCACCGCCGGAAAGCGCGGCCCCTCAGCCACGATCAAGCGGACAAGATCGCCGCGCCGTGTGCCGATCACCTCGTTGATGAAGTTGCCCGCAAACATTTCGATGAGATCGCGCACGGAGCCCGTCGACGGCGGCAACGCGTCGAGCCGCGCCACCACCGGCACGATCACGATGCGCACCAGCTCCTCGAACATGGATTCCTTGTCCTTGAAGTGCAGGTAGATCGTGCCCTTCGCAACGCCTGCGCGCTTGGCGATGTCGTCGAGCCGCGTCGCCGCAAAGCCGCGTGCGATGAATTCCTCCATCGCCGCCTCCACGATTGCGGCGCGCCGCTGCGCGGCGCGCATCGCGCGGTTTGATACCGGAGCGGCCTTCCCGCCAAGCGCTGGCTTCTGACCTGCCGCCCTGGCGGCAGTCGCCATGGTGGGCTTCTTCGTCATTTTTCTTTTATGACTGACTAGTCAGTCATAGTCAAAATGAATCTTCGGAATCGCACCCATTAGTCTTGACTAATGCATTAGCCATTGCTAATTGATCGACATGATCGAAACTGCTCCACATCCCGTCACTTCCGTGATGCGCGCCCTCGCCGACCCGACCCGCCGCGCCGTGTTCGAGCGCGTGTTCGACAGCAAGGAAATCAGTGTCGCCGAGCTGACGCGCGGCAGCGGCGTGACGCAGGGCGCCATCTCGCAACATTTGAAATCGTTGAAGCAGGCAGGCCTGGTTGCCGAGCGCGCCGAGGGCCGCAACGTCTATTACCGCGCCGCCCCGCAAGGACTCGAACCGCTGGTCACCTGGATGGACCATTACGGCGTGTTCTGGCGGGAGCGCTTCCAGAATCTGCGTGACCTCTTGAAGGAGATCGATCCGTGAGCGCTGCTGCGTTGAAAGCCGAGACCAAGGACATCGTCATCGACGAGGTGCTCCCTCATGCGCCGGAGACGGTCTGGAAAGTGCTGACCAGCGCGCAGCTGATCGCACGATGGCTGATGAAGCCGACCGGTTTCGAAGCCGTCGAAGGCAAGGCCTTCACGTTCCAGACCACGCCGGGTGGCAACTGGGATGGCGTCATTCATTGCCGCGTTCTTGAGGTCGTTACGAACCGGCGACTCGCTTACGCCTGGAAAGGCGGCGATGCGCGCAATACCGGATATGGCGCGCCGCTCGACACCGTCGTGACCTGGTCCCTCGCCCCCGTCGAAGCCGGCACGCGCGTCCAGCTGGTTCATGCCGGCTTCGTGCTGCCGAGGAACGAGACCGCCTACACCGGCATGAGCGGCGGCTGGAAGAAGGTCATCCGGCAGCTCGACGAGATCAGCGGCGAAAACGGTTAAGGAGCGAGCACGATGGACAAGCCCTATACCGGCGGCTGCGCCTGCGGCGCGATCCGCTATTCGATCGCCGGCGAACCGCTGTTCAGCAATCACTGCCAGTGCCGGGACTGCCAGCGCGAAAGCGGCACCGGCCACGGCTCCTATGCCACCTTCGCCCGCGCCGGAGTCACCGTGACGGGCGACGCCAAAACATGGGACATGATTGGCGACAGCGGTAATGTGAAGACGCGCGCCTTCTGCCCCGAGTGCGGCCTGGCCGTCTACATGACCTTCGCCGCCATGCCCGACATCTTCACCATCCGCGCCGCGAGCCTCGACGAGCCCGCCCGCTACAAGCCGCAGGTGGTCACCTACGCCGTGCGCGGGCATGACTGGGACCATCTCGATTCCGGCTTGACGAAATTCGAGACGATGCCGCCGGGCTGAGGCGAAGGAATCTTGTTTTGACGCGTTTTCTTGACGCGAACCGGTATCCACTTCGCTCGATAACGCTTTAGCCAAAGTCGAGCACCATGCGGCCGTCGATCTTGCCGGCCTTCATCCGGTCGAACACCTCGTTGATCCCAGCGAGCGGCACCTTCGCCACCTCCGCCTTGACCTTGCCGTCGGCGGCGAACGCGATGGCTTCGTCGAGATCCCGGCGGGTGCCGACAATGGAGCCGCGCACGGTGATGCGCTTCAGTACGACGTCGAAGATCGGCGTCGGGAATTCGCCCGGCGGCAGGCCGACGAGGCTGACGGTGCCCTTCCGGCGCACCATCTTCAGCGCCTGGGCAAAGGCAGCGGTCGAGACCGCCGTCACCAGCACGCCGTGCGCCCCGCCGCCGGTCGCGGCCAGCACCTTGTCTACGGCCCCGTCTGCCAGCGCATTGACCGCGAGATCGGCACCGGTCTCACGCGCAAGCACGAGCTTGTCCTCGGCGATGTCGACGGCTGCGACCTTGAGTCCCATCGCCTTGGCGTACTGGATCGCGACGTGGCCGAGCCCGCCGACGCCCGAGATCACGACCCACTCGCCGGGCCTTGCCTCCGTCTCCTTCAATCCCTTGTAGGTGGTGACACCAGCGCACAGGATCGGCGCAATGGCGGCGAAATCGACTGTCGCCGGCAGCTTTGCCGCGAACGCAGCGGAGGCGATGACATACTCCGCAAAGCCACCGTTCACGCTGTAGCCGGTGTTGTGCTGGTGCTCGCACAACGTCTCCCAGCCGGTCTCGCAATATTCGCAGGACATGCAGGCATCGTGCAGCCAGGCCACGCCCACGGCATCGCCGACTTTCAGATTCTTCACCCCGGGCCCGAGCGCGGCGACGATGCCGGCGACTTCATGTCCGGGAATGAAGGGTGGAACCGGCTTCACCGGCCAGTCGCCGGAGGCGGCGTGCAGATCGGTGTGACAGACGCCGCAGGCCTTCACCTTGACCAGCACCTCGCCCGGACCGGGCTGCGGCACCGGCACGTCCTCGATCACGAGCGGCTTGCCGAATTGTCTGACGACGGCGGCTTTCATGGTCGGCATCTGTCTGCTCCTTTGCATTGCGCGAGCAGACTAGCGAAGCCACACAGCCCCCATTTGATTGGGGTCAAACCGCACAAAGTTTGCGCAAGCGACCGCGATCCCGACGCCGCGATGTGTGCGGCGTCAACTATGGAACCTCAAGCCATCGACGATCTTGTCGGTCACCTTGCGTTCGGCGCGCATGGCGATGCCGACCAGATTGAGATCAGCGCGCGCAACTGCCCTCACCGCTTCGCGATTGGCGGCATCATGCGTGGTCTTGAACATGTCCTCCGTATAGATCGCCGGCGTGACGTTGCGCGTGAGCGCACGATCGAGCGCGCGCGACAAGGCCGGACCATCCGCGCCGTAGATCAGGATCGGTTGACCGATCAGAGCAAGGTATTTCGTCGCCGAGGCATCCTCATAGGCCTCGCCGATGCACTCCGGAAAGCCAGCGGCAATTCCGCTCGTCAGGAACGATGCGACATTGAGCTTCTGCCAGGCTTCGAGATCGTTGCGAATGACAACGGCAATCTTGGTGTCGAACTGCATGAATTCTCCCAACACTTCCAACCGCCGGGAAAGACACGAAGATTTCTCTCATGCCGACGGCGGATGCGAATGTAACCCGGGTTGCCCTATCGATCACAGCTCGGAAATTTCAATGGTGATTTGACCGGCCGCGCTTCTCCTCGCTGACCAAGTCGGGTATATGTCGGCACTCTGTCACTGAACTGTCATAAACCTTCGATGTCCGAAACTGGCGCGATCAAACGAGCCCTCGATCCGTTGCAGCGGCTTGCGAAGGCCAACGGCCATTCGATCCCGGACGACACGAAGAAATTCACTGGCTTCGGCGTTCCAGTTCCCGCCGAGACGTCCGGTTCCGCACGCGCTGACAACGAATCTTCTCGCAACGAATCTTCTCGGATCGCCGACGAAGCTCGCGCGGAGACGATTGCGCCGGAAACCACGCCTTCCCGGGATGCCACGCCGCACGCCACCGAAATCGAGCTCAAGCTGCTGGTCGACGCCGGTCGCCTCGCCGATTTCGGCAACGCGCCTGTCATCGTCGCCAACGCGCGCAACAAGGGCTCACGCAAGCACCTCCGGGCCGTCTACTACGATACGTCCAAGCGTGTGATTCAACGGAATGGACTGAGCTTTCGGGTCCGTCAGAGCGGTTCGCGTTTCACCCAAACGGTGAAGACCGAATCCGGCAACGATCCGCTGCGGCGCGGCGAATGGGAGGCGAGCGTGCCTTCTTTTGAGCCCGATCTCGCGCTGGCGCTGCCCTTCCTTCCGGAGAAGCTGCGTGCGGATCTCGCGCGCCGTCCGCTCGAAGCGATCTTCAGCACCGACATTCACAGGCATCAACGCGTCATCGACCTGCCGTCGGGCACGATCGAGGTCGCCTTCGACCAGGGCCATCTGACCGCCGGCGATCGGTCGCTTCAGGTCAGCGAGATCGAGCTCGAGCTCAAGGCAGGCAGCCCGTCCGCCATCTGGGAGCTTGCGCTGCGGCTCGCCGAGCATGGGCCGGTCAGGCCCTCCATTCGCGGCAAGTCGACGCGCGGGTTCGAGCTCGCGGCCGGCACCTCGCCAGTCGTCAAGAAGCCGCGCAAGCTTCGGCTCGACCCATCCTCATCGCTCGACGAGACATTCGCCGCGATCCTGCGCGCCTGTCTGCTGCATCTGCTCCAGTCGATCCCGGCCGCCGAGGACGGACGCGATCCCGAGGGCATTCACCAGCTTCGCGTCGCGCTGCGTCGCCTGCGATCCGCGCTGGACCTGATGCGATCGGTGGTGTCGCTCAGCAAGCTCGACCTGCTGCGGTCGGAGGCGAAATGGCTGGCACAGAATCTCTCGCCTGCGCGCGATTGGGACGTGTTTCAGCAAGACACCTTGCGCGTCGTCGCGAATGGCTGCCCTTCGATCGCCGGCTTCGACGCCCTTCAAGTCGCCGTCGAGCAGCGTCGGACCGCCAGCTATGAGACGGTGCGCCAGGTGCTGGCGGATCGCCGCACGTCGCTTTTCCTGATCGGTCTTGGCGGCTGGATCGAGGCACGCGGCTGGCGCAGCGACGTCGCGCCGGAGCATCTGGCGCAACTCGCCGAGCCCGCCACCAATTTCGCGCAGCGCATCCTGTCGGCGCAGCATGCCAAGGTGCTCAAGCGCGGCCGCCGCTTCAAGTCACGCGGCACGGAAGAGCGGCACCGGGTCCGGCTTGCCGCGAAGAAACTGCGCTACGTCGCCGATTTCCTGCTGCCGCTGTACGGCGAACGAAAATCGGCCAAACGCTTTTCCGGCAAGCTCGCCGAATTGCAACAGCAGCTCGGCATCTACAACGACATGGCGACGACCGCTTCGCTGCTCGCGGACATCGGGACGGAGGCAGGTAGCGGCACCGCCGCGGCCGCAATTGCCGGCTGGCAGGCCCACGCCATGATCGGCGTCGAACCGCGCCTGAACAAGGCGTGGTCGGAATTCGTCAAGACGAAAGTACCCTGGTCGGTCGGAGCCGAAGCCTGATCGAGCGCATCAGCCGGTGATCAACCTTTGGCGTCGCAGGCCCAGGCGCGGATGACGCATTCCTTGCCACCATATTTGTAGCATTCGCGCGTCGCCGCATTGAGCGTGGCCGAGATCTTCGGCTTCACGGCGTAGCCATAGGCGCCGCAGGGATTGGTCATGTCGACCGACATCGCGGCGCAAGCGCGCTTCATCGTCACGGTCGTGCATTCGCCCTTGCACTGCTTCTGCGCGGCGGCACGCGCCTCGTGCTCGGCGTTGTAATCATAGGCCTGGCCGTAAGCGCCGCACTTGCCGACGGCGAATGCACCGGCCGCATGGGCTTCGGTGATGTAACGAGCCCCGGAAACACAAACCGACAGCGCAAAGAAAAATATCGCGCAACGGCGCGCGACGACGTTCGAAGTCATGGAAAACCCCTCCCCCCAAGGCAGGTGGCCGGGATTCTAAGCGGCGGTCGTTTCCAGATGGTGAACGGGTGGTTGAAAACGAGGATTCGTAGGGTGGATTAGCGAAGCGTAATCCACCAACTGTGTCACCGCGGAAACAGACGTGGTGGTTACGCCGGCGGACTGCGCTTCGCGCAGCCGCGATTTAACCCACCCTACGAAGTTACGGCAGCATCATCCGCGTCGCGCCGCTTCCAGCGCCTGCGGCGTGTCGATGTCGAGGAAGGCACCTTCGCCATCCACGGGCACTTCGGCGACCGCTTCGGTGTGCTTGGCGATCAGGTGTCGCGCGCCGACGTCGCCATCGAGCGTCATGAGCTCCTTGAAGAAACGGCGCGACCACAGCACGGGATTGCCGCGGCGGCCTTCGCTGACTGGCACGACGATCAGATTGCCTCGGTCCGGCGCGAAACTGTCGATGAGGCGGTCGATCAGGCCGGCATCGATCAGCGGCATATCGCCAAGGCAGACCACCGCGCCGTCGCAAGCCTCGGGCACGGCCGCGATGCCCGATTTGACCGAGCTCGCGATGCCGCCGGCAAAATCCGGATTCCTGACGAAGCGCACCTTCAGGCCCTGCAGCGCCTGCTCGACCAGCTCGCTCTGGTGGCCGGTGACGACGATTACCTCCGAGGCCCTGGAAGCCAGCGCCTGCTCGGTCGCGATCCGCACCAGCTTCTTGCCGTCGAACTCGGCGAGCAGCTTGTTCGGCCCGCCCATGCGGGTCGAACGGCCTGCTGCAAGCACGATGGCGGCGACCTGGCTGTTGCCCTCGGGCTCGGGTTTTGCGCGCGGCTGCGGGCGCGTCACGATTTCCATCAACAGGCCGCCGACACCCATACCCATCAGCTCGGACCGTGTCACCTTGATGCCGGCGAGCAGCCGCATCAGGACCCAGTCGAAGCCGTTCTCGACCGGCGAGCGCGCGCAGCCCGGCGCGCCCAGCACCGGCACGCCACCGGCGCGCGCGATCAGCAGCAGATTGCCGGGATCGACCGGCATGCCGAAATGCTCGATCTCGCCGCCGATACCGGTGACGGCCGCGGGGATCACGTCGCGGCGGTCGGCGATCGCCGACGCGCCGAACACGATCACCAGCTCGGCGCCAAGGCCGAGCAATTCCTTGATCGCAGCCGACAGCGCATGCTCGTCATGCTGGACTCGCCGCTCCGCGATGATGCCGGCGCCAGCCGGCGCCAGCCGCTCGGCGGTGACGCGCAGCGTCTTGTCGATCACCTTGGACGAGAGGCCCGGCAGCAGCGTCGAGACCACGCCGACGCGCTTGATGACGTAGGGCGCGACCGTCAGCACGTCCTTGCCGGCAGCTTTCACCGCCGCGTCGCGCAAATCTCCCCCGACGCCGAACGGGATGATCTTTACGGTACCGACCATCTCGCCTTCGACCACCGGCTTGAACGCCGGGAGCGTGGCAAAGGTGATGGCCTCGTCGATATTGTTGATGCGGTCGACCGCGGCGCGGTCGATCACCAACACGCCCGGACGCGCGGCGAACAGATTGGCGCGGCCGGTGAAGGCGCGCTCGACATGAATGCCCTCGCCGCCGATCGCAAGCGCGATGCTGGCGGCCGCGACGTCCTCGGAGACGTCTCCCGCCTCCATCCGCACCACGACGATGTCCTTGATGCCGGCACGCTCGAGCTGCTCGATCTCGGCGGGACCGATCGTCGTGCCCTTCTTCAGCACCAGCGAACCCTGGCGCAGGGTGTGGACGGTCACCCCGCCGATCGCATCCCTGGGGCTCGCCGGTCCGAACTTCATGCCGCTTCTTCTTTTTCCTTGGGAGGCAGCCGGAGCACCGCCGTGATCTCCGCCATGATCGCCACCGCGATCTCGGCCGGCGAAACCGCACCGATCGCAAGGCCGATCGGCGCGTGAATGCGCGCGATGTCGCTTTCCTTCGCGCCCTGCGCCCGCAGCCGGTCGCCGCGTTTGGCATGCGTTTTCCGCGAGCCGAGCGCGCCGATATAGAAGCAGTTGCGCTCGAAGGCGTGGAGCAGCGCGGGATCATCGATCTTCGGATCATGGGTCACCGCGACGAAGGCGGTGTAGGCATCGACGTTCAGCGGCGGCAGCGCGGTGTCGGGCCATTCGGCGACCAGCGGAATGTCGGGGAACCGTTCGGGGCTCGCAAAGGCCGTACGCGGATCGACCACCGTGACGTCGTAGCCGAGCGAGCGCGCCAGCGGCGCCAGCGCCTGGCTGATATGAACCGCGCCGACGATGACGAGCTTTGCGGTCGGCGCGTAGACGTTGAGGAAGAGCTTCTTGCCGCCGACCTCGACATTGGCGCTCTTGCCCATGCGAAGCTGCTTGTCCAGCTCGGCGCGCAGCGGATCCTTGGCGAAATCGGCCGCCTTCACCAGGCGCTGCTCGCCGCTCTCGGTGTCGGTCACCAAGATTACCGGCCGGCGCGCGGCGCGCTCGGCATTCAGTTCGTGCAGGATTGCGAGCTTCACGGCTACCCGACCTTCTCGACGAAGACGCGGATGGTGCCGCCACAGGACAAGCCGACATTCCAGGCCGTCTCGTCGGCGACGCCGAACTCCAGCATCCTGGGCTTGCCGCTCGCGATCACATCCATGGCCTCGGTAACGACGGCGCCCTCGACGCAGCCGCCCGAGACCGAGCCCAGAAACGTGCCCTCGTCGTTGATGACGAGGCTCGAGCCCGCCGGGCGCGGCGCCGAGCCCCAGGTCTCCACGACCGTCGCCAGCGCGACGCCCCGGCCGGCCTTCTGCCAGTCTTCCGCCGCCTTCAGAATATCCTCGTCGCGATCGAGCATGGTGGACCTCTCAAGCTGCGGAGCGGATCAGACTGCGGTGATGCGGCGGCAGCGGCCGGGAGAGCGTGGCGATCAGCTCCTGGATCGAACTCAAATTATGCACGGGCCGGAATTCGTCAACGTGCGGGAGCATCATTTTGATGCCCTGGGCCTTGGCCTCGAAGCCGCCAAACCTGAGCAGCGGGTTCAGCCAGATCAGCCGCCGGCAGGAGCGGTGCAGCCGGTCCATCTCGAAGGCCAGCTTGGAATCGGCCTCGCGTTCCAGCCCGTCCGAAATCAAGAGCACGATGGCGCCCTGGCTCAGCACGCGCCGCGCCCACAATTTGTTGAAGTTGTGCAGCGAGGCCGAGATCCGCGTGCCCCCGGCCCAGTCCTCGACCGAGGCCGAGCAACTCGCCAGCGCCTCGTCCGGATCGCGCTGGCGCAGCGCGCGTGTCACATTGGTGAGGCGCGTGCCGAACAGGAATACCGAGACGCGCTTGCGTGCGTCGCCGATGGCATGCAGGAAATGCAGGAACAGGCGGGTGTACTCGCTCATCGAGCCGGAGATGTCGAGCAGCGCCACGATCGGGGCCGGCTTCTGGATCGGCCCGCGACGATGAATGTCGATGATGTCGCCGCCGGTGCGCAAGGAGGCGCGCAAGGTGCGGCGCAGGTCGAGCCGCAGCCCGCGCGGATCGGGCAGGTAGCGGCGGGTCAGAAGCTCCGCCTGCGGCAGGTGCATCCTCTCGATGGCCCGCAGCGCTTCGGTGATTTCGGCCGCGCTCATCTGTGCAAAATCCTTCTTCTGAAGGATTTCCTTGTCGGAGACCGACAGGCGCAGATCCTGCTCCTGATGCTGCGGCGTCTCCGTCATCCGCGGCTGCGACATCGCCTCCTGCACGCGGCGGGCGCCGGCCTGCGGCTTCTTCCTGGCTTCCTCCGGCAGTGGCACCGAATCCAGCATGTGCTTCCATTCCTCCGAGGCGCGGAAGAACAGATTGAAGGCTTGCTTGAAGATCAGTGCGTGCTCGTGGCGCTTGACGAAGATCGCCTCCAGCGTGGTGAATACGTCGGCGCGGTTGCCGATGTCGATCACTTGCAGCGCGCTCATGGCATCGATCACCGCACCGGGCCCGACCGGCATGCCCGCAGAGCGCAACGCACGGGCGAAGCCGACAATGTTGTCGGCGAATTGCTCGGTCTTTTCAGGCGCGAGATGGTTGATGGCCATGCGTCCACACTCTCAGCCGTCATTCCGGGGCGCGCCCGCTTTGGCGCGAGCTATGATGCGCAATTGCGCATCTGAGAATCCATTCATCCACTGTCCCTGCGGCCCGATGGATTCCGGGCTCGCGCTACGCGCGCCCCGGAATGACGAGTTCGTTATGACGCCCGCGCGTCAATTCTCGCTCGTCGCTTCCTTCAGCACCTTCTGCAAGGTGTCGCCCTGCATGCGGGTGATGTCGTCCTGGTACTTGAGCAGCGCGCCCAGCGTGTCGCCGACCACTTGCGGGGTCAGCGAGCGGGCATCGAGCTCCGAGAGCGCGGTGGCCCAGTCGATGGTCTCGGCGACCCCTGGCGATTTGTAAAAATCCTGATCGCGTAGCGCCTGCACGAAACGGACGACCTGCTGCGACAGCTTGGCGGAGATGCCGGGCACGCGCGACTTGACGATCGCAAGCTCGCGCTCGGCGGCGGGATAATCGACCCAGTGATAGAGACAGCGCCGCTTCAGCGCGTCGTGAATCTCGCGGGTGCGGTTGGAGGTGATGATGACGATCGGCGGATGCGGCGCCTTCACGGTGCCGAATTCCGGGATCGTCACCTGGAAGTCGCTGAGGATCTCCAGAAGATAAGCTTCGAAGGCCTCGTCGGCACGGTCGAGTTCGTCGATCAGCAGCACCGGAGGGCCGGCAACGTCCGGCTCCAGTGCCTGGAGCAGCGGCCGCTTGATCATGTATCGGTCCGCGAAGATGTCGCTCGACAGCTGCTCGCGATCGGTGTCGCCGGCGGCTTCGGCCATCCGGATGGCGATCATCTGCGCGGCGCTGTTCCACTCATAGACGGCGGAGGAGACGTCGAGACCTTCGTAGCATTGCAGGCGGATCAGCTTCCGCCCGAGCGCTGCCGAGAGCACCTTTGCAATCTCGGTCTTGCCGACGCCGGCCTCGCCTTCCAGGAACAGCGGGCGGCCCATGCGCAGCGAGAGATACGTCACCGTCGCCAGCGACCGCTCGGCGAGATAGCCGCGCGAGGTCAAGAGTTCGAGCATCGCATCGACCGATGCCGGCAGGGTCGCTGAAGTCATGAAAGCCAGTCTCGCTTACGCCCTCACGGGACAAGTTTGGCCGAGGCGTGAGGTTCACTCACTCCTTGGCGTTGGCGGCATCGAGGGCGCGGCGCGTCAGCACGCCAATCAGATGGGCACGGTACTCGGCGCTGCCATGGATGTCGCTGTTCAGCCCTTCCGCAGGCACCTCGATGCCGTCGAGCACCTTGGATGAGAACCGCTTCTTCAGCGCCTCCTCGAAGGCCTCGACGCGGAACACGCCGTTCGAACCGGCTCCGGTGACGGCGACGCGCACGTCCGAGGGACGCCGCGCCACGAAGACGCCGACCAGCGCGTAGCGCGAGGCCTGGTTGCGGAACTTGATGTAGGCGGCCTTCTTGGGCAGCGGGAACATCACCTTGGTGATGATCTCGTCGGCCTCCAGCGCGGTCGAGAACAGGCCCTGGAAATACTCTTCCGCCTTGAGGCGACGCTTGTTGGTGACGATGGTCGCGCCCAGCGCCAGCACGGCGGCAGGATAGTCCGCGGTGGGATCGTTGTTGGCGAGCGAACCGCCGATCGTGCCCTTGTGGCGCACGGCGGGATCGCCGATCTGGCCGGCAAGATCGGCCAGCGCGGGAATCGCCTCGCCGACGATGGCCGAGGTCGCGACCTCGGCATGTTTGGCGGTGGCGCCGATCACCAGCGAGCGGCCCTTCATCTCGATCGTGTTCAGCCCCTCGATATGGGAGAGGTCGACCAGATGCGGCGGGCTGGCCAGCCGCTGCTTCATGACCGGAATCAGCGTGTGACCGCCGGCGATCAGCTTGGCGTCTTCGTTCTTCACCAGGAGATTGGCGGCCTGCCGGACGGTCCCGGGGCGGTGGTATTTGAATTCGTACATGAGGGTGTCCTGATCGCGGGAGGGCGGCGGTTACGCGAGATCCGATTTCGCCATCGCCTTGGCGCCGGCGGCGATCGAGGCAACGATGTTCTGGTAGCCGGTGCAGCGGCAGAGATTGCCTTCCAGTTCTTCCCGGATCGTATGGTCGTCGAGCTCGTGGCCCTTGCGATGGACGATGTCGATCGCCGTCATGATCATGCCGGGCGTGCAGAAGCCGCACTGCAGGCCATGGTGCTCACGAAAGGCTTCCTGCATCGGATGCAGCGGCGCGCCGTCGGCCGCCAGGCCCTCGATGGTCTTGACCTCGTGGCCGTCGGCCATCACCGCCAGTGTGGTGCAGGACTTCACGGCCTTGCCGTCGAGGTGCACGACGCAAGCGCCGCACTGCGAGGTGTCGCAGCCGACATGGGTGCCGGTCAGGCGCAGATTCTCGCGCAGGAATTGCACCAGAAGCGTACGCGGATCGACATTGGCCGTAACAGGATTGCCGTTCACGATGAGGGAGATTTTTGCCATAAGCACTCTCTGTCAGCGCCCCGACGGGTCCCGTCGAAGCGGTTCTTTTTTATAATTATTCCAACCCATCATATGGGCCATTGTCCCCTGGGGCAACATCACCCCGGACGCAAGCCGCTATGCCGAAAGACGATAGGTTTCAGCCCTGTACCGCCTTGGCAAAGTTCGCGAAAAACTCGTCGGCCAGCTTCTTGGCGGCACCGTTGATGAGGCGCTGGCCCAGCTGCGCCAACTTGCCGCCGATCTGGGCCTCCACATCGTAAGAGAGCAGCGTGCCGCCGTCCTTCTCGGCGAGCTTCACGGCCGCGCCACCCTTGGCAAAACCGGCGACGCCGCCCTCGCCCTCGCCCGAGATCTTGTAGCCGTTCGGTGGGTCGAGATCGCTCAGTGTCACCTTGCCCTTGAAGCGCGCAGAGACCGGGCCGACCTTCATCTTGGCCGTGGCGCGAAAGCCGCCGTCGTCGGTCTTCTCCAGCTCCTCGCAGCCGGGGATACAGGCCTTCAGCACTGCGGGATCATTGAGCTTTTCCCACACGGCCTCGCGCGGCGCTGCGAGCTGGACCTCGCCGTTCATCGTCATGGCCATGGGGCGCCTCCCGGGATCACATCAGAACAATATTGCTCAAGTAACGCACGAAGGCCGCAAAGGAAAGGGTACCTTCGGGTCACGTGCAATGCATATTCGCACTTGCAAAAAATCTTGCGCGACCCCGTCGGGGATTGGCAGAGCCTGATCATGGTGATTAGGTCCCGCGCAACATGAGCACAGCCCTCTCCCCCCTGCTTGCGCCGATGCTGTCGAGCGCAGCCATGCGCAGTGTCTGCGACGACCGGTCCACGCTCCAGAACATGCTCGATTTCGAGGCAGCCCTGGCAAGGGCCGAAGCCGCGACGGGCGTGATTCCCACCTCCGCGGTGGGCCCGATCGAAGCGGCCTGCAAGGCCGAAGTCTTCGACATGGCTGCTCTGGCGGAGGCCGCGACCCGATCGGGCAATCTCGCGATTCCCCTGGTCAAAGCTCTGACCGCCAATGTGGCCAAGGCCGATCCCGAGGCCGCGCGCTACGTGCATTGGGGCGCGACCAGCCAGGACGTCCTCGACACCGCGACCATGCTGGGCTTGCGCGCCGCCAACGACGCGCTCGAGGTCGATCTCAACCGGGCCATCAAGGGCTTTGCCGCGCTGGCCCGCGCCCATCGCAACACCGCAATGGTCGCGCGGACGTGGCTTCAGCACGCGCTGCCGATGCCGTTCGGCCTGAAGGCCGCGGAATACGCCTCGAGCCTCGCCCGCGCGCGCTGCCGCCTGCGGCGGCTCCGCCGCGAAGGGCTCGCGCTGCAATTCGGCGGTGCCGCCGGCACACTTGCAGCCCTCGGCGACAAAGGTCTCGTCGTAGCCGAACGGCTGGCGCAGGAGTTGAATTTGCCGTTGCCGGAAGCACCCTGGCACACCCATCGCGACCGCATCGCGGAAGCTGCGTCAGCCCTCGCGATTCTCGCCGGAAGCTGCGGCAAGATCGCGCGCGACGTCTCGCTGATGATGCAGACCGATGTCGGCGAAGCGTTCGAACCCGCCGGCGAAGGCCGCGGCGGCTCCTCGACCATGCCGCACAAGCGCAACCCGGTCGCCGCCGCAAGCGCGCTCGGCTGCGCGACGATGGCCCCGCAGCTCGCTGCGACGATTTTTGCGGCCCAGGTGCAGGACCATGAGCGCAGCGCCGGGCCGTGGCACGCGGAATGGCCGACATTGCCGCAACTGATGCTGGTCACGTCAGGCGCGCTTGCCGCCATCGTCGACATCGCCGAAGGGCTGGACGTCGATGCCGCGCGCATGCGCAGCAATCTCGATGCGACGCATGGGCTGATCATGGCGGAAGCGGTCACCTTTGCGCTCGCCGACAAGATCGGCAAGAGCGATGCGCATCATCTCATCGAGGCCGCGAGCAAGCGCGCGGTCGCGGAGAAGAAGCATCTGCGCGAGGTGCTGTCGGTCGATTCGCTAGTGACCGCGCATCTGACGCCCGAGAAAATTGCGGCATTGTTCGAGCCGATGGCCTATCAAGGCGCTTCCCAAGCCTTGATCGACCGGCTGCTCGACAGCCTCGATCGCGAATAGAGCAGCCTTGAGCGAGAATAACGGAGACGCCGCATGCCCATGATCGATGCCGACGGTTGCCTGCTCAACGTCTCCGTCGAGGGCCGCGACGGCGGGCCGACCTTGATGCTCTCCAATTCGCTCGGCTGCACCTTGCAAATGTGGGAGCCGCAGATGAAGGCGCTGACGCAGGTGTTCCGCGTCATCCGCTACGACCGCCGCGGCCACGGCAAGTCCAATGTCCCGCCCGGCCCCTACACGATGGAGCGTTTCGGCCGCGACGTGCTGGCGATCCTCGACGATCTGAACATCGAGAAGGTGCATTGGTGCGGCCTGTCGATGGGCGGCATGGTCGGTCAATGGCTAGGCGCCAATGCGCCTGAGCGGTTCGGCAAGCTCATCCTCGCCAACACCTCCTGCTACTACGCCGAGCCGACCAAATGGCTGGAGCGCATCGACGCGGTGAAGAAGGGCGGCATCGCAGCGGTTGCCGACAGCGTGATCGCCGGCTGGCTGACCCAGGATTTCCGCGAGCGCGCACCCGAGATCACGGCGAAGATGAAATCGATGCTGCTCGCGACCCCGGTCGAGGGCTATCTCGCCTGCTGCGAGGCGCTGTCGACGCTCGATCAGCGGGCGCTGCTGCCCAAGATCAAGAGCCCGACCCTGGTGATTGCCGGCCGCCACGACGTGGCGACGCCGATCGCGGCCGGCGAGTTGATCCGCTCGAACATTCCCGGCGCCAGCATGACCATCATCGACGCCGCCCATATTTCCAATGTCGAGCAGCCGCACGCATTCACCGATGCGGTGGTGGGATTCTTGACGCAACGCTGATCTCGTAAACACCGGAAGGAAACAGGCATGGACGACCAGAAGCGCCGCGATGCCGGCATGACCGTGCGCCGAAAAGTGCTGGGCAATGCCTGGGTCGACAAATCGATCGCGAATCGCAACGCGTTCAACACCGACTTCCAGGACATGATCACCCGCTACGCCTGGGGCGAGATCTGGACGCGGCCGCATTTCGACGAACGCACGCGGCGCGTGCTGGTGATCGGCACGATGGTCGCGCTCGGACAATGGGACGAATTCCGCCTGCACGTGCGCGCGGCGCTGGCCGAGGGCGGCTTCACTCCCGACGACATCAAGGAGATCTTGCTGCAGCAGGCGATCTATTGCGGCGTTCCGGCCGCGAACCACGCCGTCAAGGAAGCCTCAGCGATTGTGCAGGAGCTCGGCCTCATCAAAGGCTAGCGGCGCGGTATCTTCGACGTCGACGATCTTCGGCGCAGCCGCCGGCCGCTCGATCACCAGCACGATTGCAGCACCGAGCAGCAGCAGCAGCTCGGTGGCGTGCAGCCGAAGCGCGGCCATCTCGCCGACCTTCGAGGCCATCACCATGCTCGCGAACGAGATCACGCTGCCGATGGCGAGCGCAATTCCGAGCGCCTCGTCGCTCGCTCCGCTCTTGCGGGTGCGCGGAATGGCCAGCATCGCCAGATATATTGCAAAGAACGCCACCACGGTCAGACGTCCGAGCGCGAGCAGCCAGGCCGCGCGCACCGTGCTCATTCCGGACATCTGAAGCTGGTCGCTGAGAAAGAGTGCCACGGCGACGCTCGGCCGCTCATAAAGACCGTGCACCGGCGCCACGAAGATGTTGAAGGCAACCAGCGTCCAGGCCGGAATGAAATAGGCCGCCAGCAGCGCGCCGTTGACCGAGCCGATCCGCCAATTCCTGAACATGCCGCTTCCCGCTTCGTCTCATCGCCTTCGATGGAAGGCTCCGCGGGAGCTAACTCGCATCAGACTGTGGCGGCAATTTAAACCCTTTGTTTACCTTAACTGCCCGCCGACCGTTCTCCACAACGGAAAAAGGGCCCCGCCTTCCAGCGGGGCCCTTCACGCTACTTCCTGGACGTTCAGTCCAATCTGTTGTCCTGCTGACCGCCCCGCTGCTGGCCGGGCTTGTCGCCCTGGCGCATCGGATCATGCTGCTGCTGCTGTCCGGGTTTCTGGCCGCCGCCCTGCTGCTGCTGCCCCGGCTGCTGGCTTGGGCGCTGCTGACCGGGGCTCTGACTCTGCTGGCCCGGATTCTGGTTCTGCTGCTTCGTCATCGGGGGGAACTCCCTTGTTGGACGTCAGTCGAAGAAGAACAAACGGCCGGGGATTTAGTTGCCCTGCGGAACCCTGTTCCTCGCAGGCGCGGAACCGGAAGATGACACCCGTCACCAAAATGACCTCTGTACAATCCTTTATGCCGAGGCCAGCCCAGTTGCAGCCGCCAGTTCCCTCCTGTTACAAAACGAAGAACGCTGAGGGGCTGCCGGGGCCCGAGAAGAAACGCAAGCACTCACTCTCTCTCGAAGACCTCCCATCAAATCGCGTCAGGTTTGGGTAACGGCAGCCTATGGATTATTTCGCCCAGCAGCTCATCAACGGCCTCGTGCTCGGTTCCATCTACGGTCTGATCGCGATCGGCTATACGATGGTCTACGGCATCGTCGGCATGATCAATTTCGCCCATGGCGACATCTTCATGATCGGCGGCTTCATCGCCCTCATCACCTTCCTGATCCTGATCTCGCTCGGCCTGACGGCAATCCCGGTAATTCTGCTCGTGGTGCTGCTGGTCTCGATGGCGATCACCGCGCTCTATGGCTGGACCATCGAGCGCATCGCCTACCGGCCGCTGCGCCATTCCTTCCGCCTCGCCCCGATGCTATCGGCCATCGGCATGTCCTTCGTGCTGACCAATTACTCGCAAGTCGCGCAAGGCGCTCGCGTCAAGCCGATCCCGCCCTTCATCACCGGCGGCTACACGCTGCACGAGAGCCCGGACGGATTCGTCATCCAGCTCTCCAACATCCAGATCATGGTGGTCGTCACCACGATCGTGCTGCTGGCCATCTTCACCTGGCTGGTCTCGCGCACAAGGCTCGGACGCGACATGCGCGCCTGCGAGCAGGACCAGACTATGGCGGCGCTGCTCGGCGTCAACGTCGACCGCACCATCTCCATGACCTTCGTCATCGGTGCTGCGCTCGCTGCCGTCGCCGGCCTGATGTACCTGCTCTATTACGGCCTGGTCGATTTCTTCATGGGCTTCGTCGCCGGCATCAAGGCGTTCACCGCCGCCGTTCTCGGCGGCATCGGCTCGCTTCCGGGCGCCATGCTCGGAGGTCTCGCGATCGGCCTGATCGAGACGTTCTGGTCGGCCTATTTTTCGGTGGAATACAAAGACGTCGCGGCCTTCTCCATTCTGATCGTCGTATTGATCTTCATGCCGACCGGCCTGCTCGGCCGTCCCGAAGTCGAAAAAGTCTGAGGGACCGGCCGCGTGACAGCTCCCTCGACAATGACAACAAAGCCTGCGACAGGCATTCCCTTCCTCCTCAAGACCGCTTTCGTCAACGCACTGATTGCGCTGGTGCTGTTCTCGCTGATGGTCGGCATCCGGACCGAGGCGGGGTCCGACGGCCAGCTCACCTACTGGACGCGCTTCGGCGATCTCGCTTCGCTCGTCGCCGCAGTATTCGGCGGCTCGATCGTGATCGAGCTGATCAGGCAATGGATCGGCTCGACCGGCGCCGAAAAGCTGGTGCCGGCTTCGGTGCAGAGCGGCACGTCGTTCATCGGCCGCTACCTAGCACCGGCGCTCCTGATCTTCACGCTGCTGGTGCCCGTCATCTTCTATAACCAACGCTACATCCTCGACCTTGCGATCCTCGTGCTCACCTATGTGATGCTGGGCTGGGGCCTCAACGTGGTGGTCGGCCTGGCCGGCCTGCTCGATCTCGGCTACGTTGCCTTCTACGCGGTCGGCGCCTATTCGTACGGGCTGCTCGCCACCAATTTCGGCTGGTCGTTCTGGATCTGCCTGCCGCTGGCCGGCATCCTTGCCGCGTTCTGGGGCGTGCTGCTGGGCTTCCCCGTGCTGCGCCTGCGCGGCGATTATCTCGCCATCGTGACGCTCGCCTTCGGCGAGATCATCCGCCTCGTCATCATCAACTGGCAGGATCTGACCGGCGGACCCAACGGCGTCTCGGGCATTCCGCGCCCCTCCTTCTTCGGTATCCCGCTCGACAACAGCGACGACGGGCTCGCGGCAAAACTCGGCATCGAATATTCCCCGACGCAGCGCATCGTCTTCCTGTTCTATCTGATCCTGGCGCTGGCGCTGCTGACCAACTGGGTCACGATCCGCCTGCGCCGCCTGCCGATCGGCCGCGCCTGGGAGGCGCTGCGTGAGGATGAAGTCGCCTGCCGTGCGCTCGGCATCAACACCACGACCACCAAGCTCACGGCGTTCGCGACCGGCGCGATGTTCGGCGGCTTTGCCGGTGCGTTCTTCGCGACGCGCCAGGGTTTCATCAGCCCGGAATCCTTCACCTTCCAGGAATCGGCACTGGTGCTCGCCATCGTCGTGCTCGGCGGCATGGGCTCGCAGCTCGGCGTTGCACTCGCGGCGCTGGCCATGATCGGCGGCTTCGAGCTGTTCCGCAGCCTGGAGACCTATCGCATGCTGGTGTTCGGCATCGCCATGGTGCTGATCATGATCTGGCGGCCGCGCGGCCTGATCGGCCATCGCGCGCCGACCGTATATCTGACCAAGGCGCAGGCCATCTCCTCCGACCTCGTCAAGGAGGGGCACGGATGAGCGGCGAGACAATGCTCAGCGTCGACCGGCTCACCATGCGTTTCGGCGGCATCGTCGCCGTTCAGGACCTGTCGTTTGCGGCCGAACGGAAGAAGATCACCGCGCTGATCGGCCCGAACGGTGCCGGCAAGACCACCGTCTTCAACTGCATCACCGGCTTCTACAAGCCGAGCGGCGGCGCCATCCGCCTCACCCATGACGATGGCCGGCAGATCGCACTGGAGCGGCTCAACGATTTCCGCATCGCCAAGCAGGCCAAGGTGGCTCGCACGTTCCAGAACATCCGCCTGTTTCCCGGCATGACCGCGCTCGAGAACCTGATGGTGGCGCAGCACAACGCGCTGATGCGCGCTTCGGGCTTCACGTTTCTCGGCCTGATCGGCGTCCCCACCTATCGCGACGCCGAAAAGCAGGCGATTGCGCTCGCCACCGACTGGCTCAAGCGGATCAACCTGCTCGACCGCGCCGACGACGCCGCCGGCAATCTCGCCTATGGCGATCAGCGCCGGCTCGAGATCGCGCGCGCGATGTGCACCGGGCCCGCGCTTCTGTGTCTGGACGAGCCCGCCGCCGGCCTCAATGCGCGGGAAAGCGCTGCGCTCAGCGAGCTGTTGCTGTCGATCCGCGACGAGCTTGGCACCTCGATCCTGCTGATCGAGCACGACATGTCGGTGGTGATGGAGATCTCGGACCACATCGTGGTGATGGACCATGGCGTGAAGATCGCGCAAGGCACGCCACGGGAGGTGCGCGACGATCCGAAAGTGATCGCCGCCTATCTCGGCACCGACGAGGAAGAGGCTGCGGCCGTGATGGAGAGCGGATCGTGACGTCTGCCACTCCGCTGCTCGCGATTCGGTCCCTGCGCGCCGCCTACGGCAAGATCGAGGCGCTGAAGGGCGTCGATATCGAGATCAATGCCGGCGAGATCGTCGCCCTGATCGGCGCCAACGGCGCCGGCAAATCGACGCTGATGATGACGATCTTCGGCAAGCCGCGCGCCCGCGCCGGCCAGATCCTGTATGAAGGCCACGACATCACCGACGTGCCGACCCACGAGATCGCGCATTTGCGCATCGCGCAATCGCCTGAGGGACGCCGCATCTTCCCCCGCATGAGCGTGGCGGAAAACCTCCAGATGGGTGCGGACGCCACCGAATGCACCGATGCGGAACGCGAGGCAACGCTGGAGCGTGTCTTCACGCTGTTTCCGCGCCTGAAGGAGCGCTATGTCCAGCGCGGCGGCACGCTGTCCGGCGGCGAGCAGCAGATGCTGGCGATCGGCCGCGCCCTGATGAGCCGCCCGCGCCTGCTCCTGCTCGACGAACCCTCGCTCGGGCTCGCGCCGCTGATCGCCCGCCAGATCTTCGATGCGATCCGCACGTTGAACCGGCAGGACGGCCTGACCGTCCTGATCGTCGAGCAGAACGCCAACCACGCGCTCAAGCTCGCCCATCGCGGTTACGTCATGGTCAATGGCCTGATCACGCTGGCCGGAACAGGTGCGGAGTTGCTGCAGCGCCCCGAGATTCGCGCCGCCTATCTGGAAGGCGGCCGACACGGCTGAGGCGCCCCGGATCCGGGTTCGGTGCGGTGGAATGCGGCGAGATATCTAGGCGAATGCCCGTATTTTGCCGGTGACTTCTCGCCAGATTCATTCAAGAATGGCGCCGGTTTGAACCGGGCGAGCCCGGCAACTTCCACAGGCGATCACCCGCGAGGTATCTCATGAAATCACTGAAGCTCATCGGTCTGGCATTCGGCGCGTCGATCGCGTTGTCGAGCGCGGCATTCGCGCAGGATGTCACCATCGCAGTCGCAGGCCCGATGACCGGCGGCGAATCCGCCTTCGGCCGCCAGATGAAGAACGGCGCCGAGATGGCGGTCGCTGACATCAACGCCGCCGGCGGTGTCAACGGCAAGAAGCTCGCCCTCGACGTCGAGGACGATGCCTGCGATCCGAAGCAGGCGCGCTCGGTCGCCGAGAAGATCGCGAGTTCGAAGATCCCGTTCGTGGCGGGGCACTATTGTTCGTCATCGTCGATCCCGGCGTCGGAGGCCTATGCCGACGGCAACGTGCTCCAGATCACGCCTGCTTCGACCAATCCGCTCTTCACCGAGCGCAAGCTCTGGAACGTGGCGCGCGTCTGCGGCCGTGACGATCAGCAGGGCCTGATCGCGGCGCAGTACATCGCCAAGAACTTCAAAGGCAAGAACATCGCGATCCTCAACGACAAGACCACCTACGGCAAGGGTCTTGCCGACGAGACCAAGAAAGCGCTCAACAAGGCCGGCATCACCGAGAAGATGTACGAGTCCTATAACAAGGGCGACAAGGACTTCAACGCGATCGTCTCGCGCCTGAAGCGCGACAACATCGATCTCGTCTATGTCGGCGGCTACCATCAGGAGAGCGGCCTGATCCTGCGCCAGATGCGTGACCAGGGCCTCAAGACGATCCTGATGGCCGGCGACGCGCTCGCCGACAAGGAATACGCATCCATCACCGGCCCCGCCGGCGAAGGCACGCTGTTCACCTTCGGCCCCGATCCGCGCAACAAGCCCACCGCCAAGAAGATCGTCGAGGCCTTCAAGGCCAAGAACATCGATCCCGAGGGCTACACGCTCTACACCTATGCCGCGATGCAGGTCTGGTCGCAGGCCGCCAAGAAGGCCGGCACCACCGACGCCAAGAAGGTCATGGCGGCGATGAAGGCCGGCAAGTGGGACACCGTGATCGGCCCGATCGAATATGACGCCAAGGGCGACATCAAGCAGATCGACTACGTCGTTTACAAATGGGATGCCAAGGGCGGCTACGCCGAGGTCAGCGGCAACGGGACCTGAGACAGGTTTCCTGACCTTTTCGTCAAATCGTCGCCAACGCCCCGGTCCGCCGGGGCGTTTTCTTTGCGGTCCCTCAGACGGCGGCGGACAGTTCGCCGCCCGCTCCCTGCGCCTTTCGGAGCGCTTGCAGCAAATCGTTCGGCCGAAACGGCTTTTGCAGGCAGATCACGCCGTCAAGACCGGGCGCCTCGCCAATGAAATCCAGCGCCGTCATGCCTGATACCGCCACGATCGGAAATTCGGGAGCCCGCTCCCGGATAGCGGCAATGACGTCCATACCGCTGGTATCGGTCAGGAAAATGTCGACAATCGCCGCGTCGAATACATCTTCGCTGAAGGCCTTCAGGCCGGCCGCGCCGCTCTCCGCTTCGACCACGTCATAACGGTTGACCCGGAGAACGATCGAAACCATTGCGCGCACGTCCTTCTGGTCATCGACAACAAGGACACGGGGCATGGGAACAACTCCCGGATTCACATCATTAATTGGTTCAATTGGGCAGCCATATGCGCCGCAGCAGTATGGGGCACTTCCAGTAAAGCCAATCTTACCGATTCCCTATTCCGATTCTCTGTCCAGGTTAAGTAAGCTGTAACCCTCGGTTGAGTCGTCGGCGGATCTCCTCGGGACACGCGCCCGGAGCCGGCTACCATGGAGACCAAGGCAGCCGGCCATACGAAGTCACGCGGACTACTCATGACGACCCAGCGCGAGGTCAACGTGCACGCAAAGAACGACCGAAGCACATTCCTTTCGATGTTACCTGCCGCGCAGAGTGATCGCACCGCAGCATTGGCGATCGTCGCGATCTCCGCGATCCTGTTCGCGCTGGCAGTCCCGTTCGCAGGGACCCCGCTGACCCCGGTGCCAGCCTTCGTCGCCAGCTACCAATCCGCGCTCGCCGTCAGCGACATCATCACCGCAGTTCTGCTGCTGTCGCAATTCTCCGTCCTGCGCAGCCGCGCGCTGCTGCTGCTGTCGACCGGCTATCTGTTCACCGCAGCCGCGGCGGTGACCCACTGCCTCACCTTCCCCGGCCTGTTCGCACCGGCCGGGCTGCTGGGCGCCGGCTCACAGACCACAGTCTGGCTTTACATGATCTGGCACGGCGGGTTCCCGCTGTTCGTGCTGGCCTATGGATGGCTCAAGGATGACAACGGCGGCGGCAAGATCGAAGGACCGACTGGACGCGCGATCGTCCTGACCATCCTCGGCGTGGTGGCGGCGATGGCCGTCATCGCCTGGATCGTCACCGCGCAACATGATCTACTGCCGGTGCTGCTCAGGGACGGTCGCTACACCACCGTGATGATCGGCGTCGTGTCGTTCGTCTGGTCGTTGAGTTTCGCGGCACTGGTCACGCTGTGGCTCCGCAAGCCGCACACGGTGATCGACATCTGGCTCATGGTCACGATCTGCGCCTGGCTGTTCGATATCGCGCTGTCGGCGATCGTTAACGTCGCCCGGTACGACCTCGGCTTCTACGCCGGCCGTCTCTACGGGCTTTGCGCCGCGAGCTTCGTGCTCGCCGTGCTCTTGATCGAAAACGTTCGCCTCCAGGCGAGCACGATGGGACTTGTTGGCCGGCTACGCGAGCAATCGGCATCGGAACGCGACTACTACAGCAAACGCCTGGCGCTCTACGGCGCCGTCGTCGAGTCCTCCAACGATGCCATCATCACGAAATCCCTCGACGGCATCATCACGGGCTGGAACAGGGCCGCCGAGCGCCTGTTCGGCTATTCGGCCGCGGAGGCCATCGGCAAATCGATCGAGATGATCGTGCCGGAGGATCGCAGGGCCGAAGTCAGAAGTATCCTCAACCGCGTCACCACCAACGAATCGATCGCCCAGCACGAGACCGTCCGTGTGCGGAAGGACGGACGTCCGATCGATCTCGTGCTGAACATATCTCCGCTGAAATCAGCCACCGGCGAAATCATCGGCGTCTCCAAGATCGCCCACGACATCACCGAGGAGAAGCAGTCGCGGGAAAAGCTGCACCGGGAAATCGAGGAGCGCCAGCGCATCTTCGAGACCTCGCAAGACCTGATCCTGGTGACCGACGGTTACGGCAAGTTCATCCAGGTCAGCCCGAGCGTGAAGGATATCCTCGGCTACGACCCGGAGGACATGATCGGGCATAGCGCGACCGAGTTCATCCATCCTGATGATCTCGAGAAGACGCGGGGCGAGATGCGCGCAGCGCGACGTGGCGCGGTCAAGCGCAGCTTCGAGGCGCGCTATTATCACTATGACGGCCACGAGGTGACGCTGAACTGGATGGGCACATGGTCGGAGCCCGTCAAGCGCCATTATTTCATCGGCCGCGACCTCACCGACAAGCAGGCCGCAGAGGCCCAGCTCCGGCAGGTCCAGAAGATGGATTCGATCGGACAACTGACTGGAGGCGTCGCCCACGATTTCAACAACGTGCTCACCGTCATCACCGGCACGATCGGAATCCTATCGGACGCGGTCGCCGACCGGCCCCAGCTTGCCGCCATCACCAAGCTGATCGACGATGCCGCCGAACGCGGCGCACAGCTGACCAAGCACCTGCTTGCCTTCGCCCGCAAGCAGCCGCTCCAGCCGCGCGAGATCGACGTCAATGCGCTGGTGCTCGAAGCCGCCAAGCTGCTGCACCCGACGCTCGGCGAGCAGATCACCATCATGCCGCAGCTCACCGAGGATGCCTGGCCCGCACTGATCGATCCGGGCCAGCTCTCGACCGCGATCCTCAATCTCGCATTGAACGCGCGCGATGCCATGCCCGATGGCGGCACCCTGGTGCTGGAGACCCGCAACATCTTTCTCGACGACGGCTATGCCAGCATGAATCCCGATGTCGTGGCGGGCAATTACGTGATGATTGCGGTCAGCGACACCGGCTCAGGGATTCCGGCCGAGCTGCTCGAACGGGTGTTCGATCCCTTCTTCACCACCAAGGAGGTCGGCAAAGGCACGGGCCTCGGCCTCAGCATGGTTTTCGGTTTCGTCAAGCAGTCCGGCGGCCACATCAAGATCTACAGCGAGGAAGGCCACGGCACGAGCGTGAAGATCTACCTGCCGCGGTCCACCGGCGTGCAGGAGACCGAGTACGAGGCGCTGCAGAACGTGCCCATCACCGGCGGCGACGAGAAGATCCTGATCGTGGAGGATGACGCCCTGGTGCGGCAATATGTCGTGACCCAGGTCAGGAGCCTCGGCTACACCGCGCTCGAGGCGGCCAACGCCGCCGAAGCCCTCGACATCATCGATGCCGACAAGAACATCGACCTGCTCTTCACCGATGTCATCATGCCCGGCAGCATGAACGGCCGCCAGCTCGCCGACGAGGCGGCGCGGCGGCGCCCGGATCTGAAGACGCTGTTCACCTCGGGCTACACCGAGAACGCCATCGTCCATCACGGCCGGCTCGATTCCGGCGTGCTGCTGCTGGCCAAGCCCTACCGCAAGTCGGAGCTCGCCAAGATGCTCAGGACGGCGCTGGCGAGTTGAGCGGGACGTTGGCGTGCGCTATCGCTGAGGCCCGAAGCGCATGGAGTGTCGCCCTTGAAAAACCTCCTCACCGATATCGCCGGCGTCCGCGTCGGCCATGCCCATGACGCGAAGCTCGCCTCGGGCGCGACGGCGATCGTGTTCGACCAGCCGGCGGTGGCGGCGATCGACGTCCGCGGCGGCGGCCCCGGAACGCGTGAGGACGCCTTGCTCGATCCCGCCAGCACGGTCGAACGCGTCGACGCAATCGCGCTGTCCGGCGGCTCAGCCTTCGGAATCGAGGCGGGCGGCGGCATCCAGGCCTGGCTCGCCGAACAGGGGCGCGGCTTCCGCGTCCGCGAGGCGCTGATCCCCATCGTCCCCGGCGCGATCCTGTTCGATCTGCTCAATGGCGGCGACAAGGCCTGGGGCCGCTTCGCGCCCTATCGCGATCTCGGCTACGCCGCGGCGGTCGCCGCCGGGACGGAATTTGCGCTCGGCAGCGTGGGTGCGGGCTTTGGCGCCACCACCGCGACATTCAAGGGCGGACTCGGCTCGGCATCCGCTGTCACGGCCAACGGCGTCAAGGTGGCGGCGATCATCGCGGTCAATGCCGTCGGAAGCGCCACCGTCGGCGACGGACCGTGGTTCTGGGCGGCGCCGTTCGAGGTGGACGGCGAGTTCGGCGGGCGCGGACTGCCTGACAAATTCACCGACGACATGCTCAGGATGCGCATCAAGGGCGGCCCAGCCGCAAGCGAGCGTGAGAACACCACGATCGGCGTCCTCGTCACCGATGCGGTGCTGACCAAGCCTCAGGCCAAGCGGCTGGCGATGATCGCGCACACCGGCTTCGCCCGCGCAATCTACCCCGTCCATGCTCCGACCGACGGTGACGTGCTGTTCGCCGCCGCGACGGGTGCAAAGCCGATCGATCCGATCGTCGGCATGACCGAGCTCGGCATGGTCGCCGCGAACGTGGTCGCCCGCGCCATCGCGCGCGGCGTCTACAGCGCGACCGCGCTGCCGGTTCCCGGCGCCCAGCCGGCGTGGAAGGACCGGTTCGGCTAGCAGCGAAACGGCGGACACGGCGTTAGCCGACGAGGCCAGGTGCACCGTCATGCCGTCTTCCGTGATCCGCTTCTTTCGCTATGTTCCCGACACCCGCGAGTTGCAGGTCACTTTCGTCAGCGGCCGCCTGTATGTTTACGAGAACGTTCCGCCCGAGGTCGCTGCCGCGTTCAGGGATGCCCGCTCAAAAGGCACGTTCTTCAACCACGAAATCCGCGACCGGTATGCCTATCGTGACATCACGCACGAGCTTGCCGGCTAGCTTCGACCGCAGCTTACACGCTCATCGACATGGACGAAGCAGCCGAGCCCGCGGTCTGAGCCTGGCGCTGCATCATCTGGCCGAACCAGTCATAGGGGGAATTGCCGCCACCGTTCGCATTGGACGAGCTGGAGGCGCCGGGCACGGTCGTCGACATCTTGAAGCCGTCGGCATAGGTGACGGTGGTGGTGGTCGAGCCGTCGGCGCCGGTCGTCGTGGTCGAGGTCGACCCGCCGCTGGACTGCGACGTGGAAGAATCCGAACCGCCGGTGACGTCGCCCGAACCGCTCGTCCCTTGCGCGTGATGGTGGCCGTGATGACCGGACTTCAGCGCCTTCGACATCTCGTCCAGGCTGACGCTGCCGTCGGAATTGCTATCGAGCTTGGAGAACACGTCATCGGCCTGCGTGAGGTTTGTGCCGCCGGCGCCCAGCGCTTTCTCGAACTCGGATTTGGTGATCTTGCGGTCGCCGTCCGCATCGATCTGCGAGAACAGGTCCTTCAAAGCAGCGTCGCGGCCGGTCGGCGTCGATGTCGTCGCGCTCGATGAGGTGGCGCTGGTCGAACCCGTCGACTGGCTCTGCGCCGCGAACAACGCGTTCATCGTCTCCGGCGAGATCTGCGGATATTTTCCCGCATTGACCGACGAGGTCGCATTGCTTGTGGTGCCGTCGTCGCTGTCGATCGCGAAGGGATTGGTCGATGCCCGCTGCGACGAATTGGCCTGTTGGCTCGAGGACGATTTCGAGCTCGTCAGCGATTGAATGGCATCAAGCGCAGTCGAGACGGCACCAAGCGCAAACAACATTGCACAACTCCAACCCTTGCGGCATGCCGCGGCCAATGTTCCAAGCACAAGATCAGCAAGCGTCGTGCCAGCGCGAAAAGCTCAATGAAATCCGTATCCGCCATTCTTTGCGGGCTGCGGGAACATCGGCAATTCATGCCGCCGACGGCAGAATTTTCCGCCCACAGGAAGCTCGCCCTCCCTGCATTGCCCGGCTGAGAAGCCCATGTTAGGCGAAGCCATCAGTCCCTCGGCCGCCCCGGAAACAGCGCCATGACCCAAGCCTTCACCCCTCGCCCCCTGGCCATCGCGCCCTCGATCCTGGCATCGGACTTCTCTAAGCTCGGCGAGGAGGTTCGTGCGGTGGATGCGGCCGGTGCCGACTGGATCCATCTCGACGTGATGGACGGGCACTTCGTCCCCAACATCTCCTACGGCCCCGAGGTCATCAAGGCGATGCGCCCGCACACCAAGAAGGTGTTCGACGCGCACCTGATGATCTCGCCCTGCGATCCCTATCTCGAAGCCTTCGCCAAAGCCGGGTGCGACCACATCACCGTGCATGCCGAGGCAGGTCCTCATCTGCATCGCTCGTTGCAGGCGATCCGCGCGCTCGGCAAGAAGGCCGGCGTCTCGCTCAATCCAGGCACGCCGATCAGCGCGCTCGAATACGTGCTGGATCTGGTCGACCTCGTGCTGGTGATGTCGGTCAATCCGGGCTTCGGCGGCCAAGCCTTCATTCCCTCCGCGATCGGCAAGATCCGTGACATCCGCGCGATGACGGCTGGCCGTCCCATCGATATCGAGGTTGACGGCGGCGTCGGCCCCGACGTCGCGGGCGCGCTCGCAGCCGCCGGCGCCAACGCCTTCGTGGCCGGCACCTCCGTTTTCAAGGGCGGTACGCTCGAAGCCTACAAGAACAATATTGCAGCGATACGCAACGCGGCCCTCGGCGCACGCGGCGAAGCGATTTGAACTGCTTCGGGCTGCGCGAGCCCGAAAAACCTGCGACTTTTACGGAAGCCGCAGCACGCATTACTTAAAATTGCACTCACGATCCGTACTCATCCGGACTTCACTGATTCGCGCAAATCACCGCTACTAGCTCCTGCCTGCTTTTGACGGGAGCACATCATGACGACGACCCTGGTTTGGACTGGCGTAGCGTTGTGGATCGGTTTCAGTGCGTTTGTCGTGTTTGGCCCATCGGCCGGACCGGAAAGAGTCCCGGCGCGCTCCGCCCGTCTCATCCGCCGCGACCGGGGCTGACGCCATGCAAATCGCTCTGGTCAAGCGCCTGCCGAAGCGCCGCTGCCGCATCCCGCGTCGCCCGCATCCGAACCTCGATTATTTCTTCGGTCGCCTCGAGCGCACCGATCGTGCATTCGACAAGGATGCCGGCTCCGACAATTCAAACCTCGATCATTCGTTCGCCTCGCAGCGCGGACATTGAGACTCTCTTTTCCGGATTGAACCATGAAACCGCACTGCCCCAATTGTCTCAAGGAAATGGCCAAGGCAGCCGCGTCGCGTAATCTCTTTGCCTGCGAACCCTGCCGCGAGATCATCCAGTATTTCGGCGGCCATGCCGACCACGGCGAGACCGGCCCGCAATTCGCCTGGCCGATCCGCCGCAAGCGCGCGATCCACACCGCTCACGCGGCCTGATCTTTCCTAGCCCCAGACCACGCCGGCGCCCGGTTTCGCCGCAGCCATTCGCGGCGGTCGCACCACGGTGACGGTGGAGGTCGCCTCCGCGGCGACCTTGGCCGAGACGCTGCCGAGCAGCGTGCGCCTGAACGAACTCTGCCGCGCGCCGACGATGAGATGGTCGACCTGGTTGACCTCGGCGAATTCCAGCAGCGCCGCGGCGGGATCGACCGCCTCCAGCACATGAACCGACAGCCGGCTCTCGTCCAGCTTCAGGGGCGTCGCCCAGTGCCGAAGCGCGACCAGCCGGTCGATATGCTTGTTGGAGCCCTGCTCGTCCAACGTCTTGTCGATGGCAATGCGGTTGAGCTTGAGCACATTGACGCAGGCGAGCCGCGCCGACGGCAGCGTCGCCAGGATGCGCTCGGTCGTGACGCGCAGCGCCTCGTTCAGCTCCGGCGTACCCTCCACCGTGTCGAGCGCGACCGCAAGGATCGGGCTCGAAGCGATCTGCTCCGCCACGTCGGGCTTCGTCCGCGGCTGCTTGACATCCGGATTGAAACGGCGGCGCCACGCGACGGAGAGGGGATCGCGCTTCAGCCGCTCCGAACGCGCGGTCAGCTTGACCTGGTTCGGGTGGGCGAGATCGAAGGCGAGCTGGGCCGCGGTCGGATAGCGCCAGACCGGCTCGATCTCCAGGCAGCGCAGCACCACTTCCTGGAGCCAGGGCGGATAGTCGGCGCGCAAGCTTCGCGGCGGATGCGGATCCCGCCACAGCCTCCGCCGCATCGCGCGCAGCGTCTCGCCCTCGCCGAAGGGACGTTCGCCGGTCGTGAAGAAATAGAGCAGCACACCGAGCGAAAACAGATCGCTGCGCGGATCGTCGCGCACGCCGAGCAGCCGCTCCGGCGCCATGTAAGGCGCGGTGCCGTAAGGCAGACGGAACTCCTCCTGCAACAAATCGGGCAGATGGTCGTGATGCGACAGGCCGTAGTCGATCAGCACGGCATCCCCGCTCTCACGGAACATGACGCTGCTCGGCTTGATGTCGTGATGGATCACGTTCTGCCGGTGCAGATCGGCGAGTGCGGCCGCGATCTTCGCAACCAGCAGCCGCGCCTCCTCGTAGGGCAGCGGCAGATCGGGCAGCCGCTTGTAGAGCGTGGTGCCGGGAATGCGTTCGATCACGGCATAGGCCTGGCGCGCGAAATCGCCCGTGCCGTAGCAGCGCGGCACATGGGGACCCGCGAGCCTTGGCAGGATCATCATCTCCATCTCGAACGAGACGATCGCGGCGGGGTCCTCGCCTTCCGAGGCACGCGGGACCTTCATCAGCAGCGGCACGTCGATGCCGGGATGGGTGACGGTCCACAGCGTCGCCATGCCGCCGGCATGGACGCATTCGCCGATCGTGTAGCCGTCGATGACAGCGCCCGATTTGATCAGGGATTTGGGCATCTAGCGTCCCTGCGACAGTCGGTCGGCGAGCCAGGGCGGCAGGCCGTTCTCGCGGATCTTGTTCGCAGCGCTTGCGATGTCATAGGGCACGCGGCAATAGGTGATCTGGCACGAGACCGTGTCGAACAGCACGAAGGATGCGGAGGGATCGCCGTCGCGCGGCTGGCCGACCGAGCCGAGCACGGCGAGCCATTGCCGCCCGCGCAGGAGCTGCACCGGCACGTCGGTCTTGGGCACGAAGCTCGTCATCTTCGCCGTCACCGACATCGAATAGAGCGCGGGTCGGTGGATATGGCCGCAGAAGGTGACATGGGACGGCGTCGCGATCAGGCTCTTGGCGGCATCCGTGGTCGAACGAACGTAGTTCCAGCGCTTGGGGCTCGAGGCCTCGGCATGCACGAACAGACGATCGCCGTCCTCCGCCAGCATCGGCAGCTCGGCCAGGAACCGCCGCTGAGCCGCATCGAGCCGCCCGCGCGTCCACTCGATCGCGATCTGCGCATCGTGATTCATGTTCTCGGAGGTCGTATTGACCGCTTCGTCATGGTTGCCGCGCACGGCGACGGCGCCATGGGCGACCAGATCCATGGCGGTGTCCACGACCCATTCCGGGTCCGCGCCGTACCCGACGAAATCACCGAGCAGAATGAACCGCTCCGCGGCGCTGGCGCGGGCCACTTTCAGGCACGCCTCGAACGCCTGCCGGTTGCCGTGAATATCCGAGAAGACAGCGAGAAGCACGCACCCTCCACCCTCAAATTCTTATTGGAAGCCGATAAAGCCAATTTGAGGGAGGTCAACAAGATGCGCCAGCGCGGGGCAGTTGACCAGCGCCGGTCTGACGGCGATGGAGCCTATTGCTCGTCTTTCGGCGGCATCCGGGGCGGTGGCAGCGGCGTGAAGACGGCGCCTTGCGCGCCGGCAGGCGGGGCATTGAACTCCCCGGTCGAGGAATCGCCGCCGCTGGTCTCGAGGATCGCCTTGGGCGTCACATATTCCCGGACCATGTCGATCAGGCTGCCCTCGCCGCCGCCAAAGTCGGCGGCGCGCCCGCCCTGGGGATGGCCGGCCGCGATCTCGTTCTCTGCGGCATGGGTTTTTTCGGCAAGTGTGTCGTTGTAGGGGACGCGGAAGGCGCGCGGGATTCCGCTCGGACGGTGGTCCTCGTCGAGTTCCTCGACCCAGAGATAAATCGAGCCGGGATCGCCCTCGAGCGAATGCGGCTCGACGATCCGCGCCTTGAGCAGCTTGAAGGCGTTAGGCAGCCGGTCGGTGCTGGCCCAGCCGAGCAACCCGCGCATTTCCGTGAAGCTGACGATGTAGAAAGCGCTGGTGACGACCACCGCGACCGCCTTCAGCGACCAGTGCAGCCGTGCATAGACCAGCACGACCAGCAGCAGCGCGCCGATCACGGCATAGGCGACCGAAAGCGTGAGGATGACCGTCTGCAAATCAATCACGGCGGACCCTCGTAGCGTTCTTGCTCACGCCGGTGCTCGGGTCGAGATCAGCCCCATTCCGCCAGGTGCTGCGAAACGTCTCCATCAGCGATTTCGGCCTTTGGTTGACGTCGATGACCTTGCCCTCGGCATCGAGCCGGAACCGCACCGCAGTCTTCTCGTCGCCGGTATGATCGAGCGTGAATTTGTTGTCGAAGACCACCTGCGCGGTCGGGTTGAGCTTCTGCACCTTCACATTGGCGGTCACAGGCTCGCCGGTCGTCGCCACGAAATGCGAGACGTTGACGGTGTATTCGCCGGGGACGATGCCGCGCAGCGTCACGATCTCCTCGCGGATCGGAGAAGCGATCTTCTTGCCGGCAACCATGATGAAGTCGTTGGCCCCGCCGCGATCGTCGCGGTCGAGCGTGAGAAAGCCGGCCTCGCGGTGGCGGTACCAGGCGATGTTGCCGGCGGGATCCTGCACGAAGAGGTCGAGATCGTCAGGGTGATTGTCCGGCCAGTCCAGCGTGATCATGAACTCGGCTTTGGAGTCGATCTTGCCGTCCTTGGCGTCTGGCGAGACCGCGAGCAGCGCAAGAAAGAACAGGAAGGCGACCACCTGGAGCGCCTTGAACAGCATCACGCCGAGCGGATCGAACGGCTCCTCGCGCGGATAGAGACCGAAATCATCCATCATGACGGCATTCCGGTGCCTTTGATACCAGCGCCTTGGCGCTCAAGAACCGGCGTCACATAAGTCTCGGTCAGGACCACGGCATCGGAGAACACCCGCTGGGTCGCGGCATCGAGCATGTAATACTGGATGCGGACCAGGATGGACCCGACGAGGCCCGCCAACGTCGTGTACATCGCGACCGCCATGCCGTCACTCATCAGCCCCATCGAAGAGCGCATCGCGACCTTGTCGGCGGCATCCAGCCCGGCGATCGGCGCCAGCATGATGATGAATCCGATGATGGTGCCGAGCAGACCGAGCTTCATCAGCGTGTCCGAGACGAAGGCACCAAACCCGTTGGAGCCGCGCAGGCGATCGGCCAGCGTCCGCAGCAACAGTGTCTGATCGACCGGGCGATAATCCTGCGCGGCGGCCTTGGTCACGAGGCTCTCGATATGATCCCGCACCAATCCGCGCGGCAAGGCGGACGCGCGCGCCTCGAGCACCTTGCCGCCGTCAGGCGCCGCCAGCACCGCGCGACAGCGCCGCGCCGCCGCCCCCTCCCGCGCGATCGCCCGCGTCCGCAGGAAGCAATGGCCGCAGGTGGCGAGATAAAGCACCGCGATCACGCTCGAAATGTAGGTCCGGTCCGAGGTCACCATCAGATGGATCAGGCCGAACCGCCACAGCAGCACGACGGCAAAGATCGACAGCCCGGTGAAGATCATCCAGAACAGCAGTGCGCTGCGCTCGGATGGGTCGGTCGCGCCGTTTGCAATCGGTCCAATCGTCATCGAACTCATGCTGCCCCGCTCCTGACCTCGAACAATTCCATCCCGATTAGATCAAAGCCGCCGTCCGGGGTCCAAAGACCCATGCCCAATCCGGCTTGGGAAAATTGCCCGAGCTGCGATCCGGCCCGCTCCCGCAATTGGCAAGACGCGGCGGCGTTGTTAGGCTGAGCTTACCAAACTTTGGGGTGATCGCATGCGCCTCGTGCTTCAGCTTGTCGGCCGCCTGCTTCTCATCGTGGCGCTGTGCCTGGCCGCCGCGACCATGTGGGCCACCTTCGATGCCTATCGCAGCGTCGACCGGGCGACGGCGGCATCCGCGCAACGCGTCGCGCAGGCGCTTCAGGGCCTGTACTGGCACGAACTCTTGCTGCGCAGCAGCAGAATGCGCGAGCACCTCGTGCCCGTTCCGGAATGGCGGACGCTGGAGACGATGAAGCTGATTTCGCCCGGCGTCTGCGTTGAGTTCCAACCGGCAACAGCCTTTGAAAAGCCGCTGTGCGGCCAGAGCCAGGGCATCGGCCGGACGCCGCCGCGCTGGTTCGCGTCCGTCGTGCCGACCTTTCTCGGCAGTCACGCCGAGGTGGTGCGGCCCGTCAGCCCCCGCGCCGCAGCCGCCGGGACGGTGGTGGCGACACCGGATGAAGCAGCCTCGATCTCGCTGGCCTGGGAGTACATTCTCAACGTAATCGACGTCGCGCTGCTGATGGCGGCGGCGATCGCGCTGCTGGCTTCGCTCGCGATCGCGCATACGCTGGCGCCCGCGCGCGCCATCGTGCTGGCTCTGCAGCGCATGGCGCGCGGCCAGTATCGCACCAGGCTGCCGCGCTTCCGCTCCATGGAGCTTTCGATGATCGGCGGCGCGGTCGATGCGCTCGGCAGCCGGCTCGAAGAAGCGACCGAACAGCGCGCGGCGTTGACGCGGCGCCTGATCGAGATCCGCGACGACGAGCGGCGCGCGCTCGCCCGCGAGCTGCATGACGAGTTCGGGCAAAATCTTTCCGCCATCCTGGCCTTCGCCAACACGATCGAGACCGCGAGCGCGCAGCAGGCCAAAGATAACGGCATCGCGCAGGACGCGCACATGATCTCGCAGGCCACGCACCATCTGATGGCCTCGCTGCGCGATGCGCTGAAGCGCCTGCGCAATCCCCTGCCCGAGGAGCTCGGGCTGGAAGCAAGCCTCGTCAATCTCGTCGACAGCTGGCGCTCGCAGAGCGCGACGCAGCCGACGATCCAGCTCGACCTCAAGGGCGACCTCGCCGATATCAGCGGCCCGGCCGCGACGACCGCCTATCGGGTCGCCCAGGAATGCCTGACCAACGCGGTCCGCCATGGGGCAGCGCGCGAAATCTCGTTGCGTGTCGAGCGGCGCGCCGGCGAAGACGATGCGCTCCTGATCCGCGTCGAGGACGACGGCGGCGGCGATGCGGCGCGCGTGGAACGGTCGGCCGGTTTCGGCCTCACCGGAATCCGCGAGAGGGTGACGGCTGCCGGCGGCTCGCTGTCGATCCTGCCCGCAAGGGGCGGCCTCAGCGTTGCCGCGACAATCCCGCTCGCTGCGTGAGGCCGTCATGAGCGAGGTCGCAGCAACAGGCATTGCGGTGCTGCTGGTCGACGATCATCCGATCGTCCGCCAGGGTTACCGGCGCGTGCTGGAAAGCCAGGGCGATCTCCACGTCGTCGCGGAAGCCGACAACGCCGCGGACGCCTACTCCGCCTTCAAGTTGCATGATCCCGACGTGGTCGTGATGGACATCTCGATGCCGGGCGCCAGCGGGCTGGAGGCGATCCGCAACATCCGTGCACGCAATCCAAGGGCGCGCGTTCTCGTCTTCACCATGCACAATGAGGCCGTGCTGGTGAAAGCCGCCTTCAATGCCGGCGCCTCCGGCTTCGTCACCAAGAGCAGCGCACCCTCCGCAGTCGTCAATGCCATCCGCAGCGTCGCGCGCGGCGAACGCGCCATGAGCGACGACATCGCGCACGTGCTGGCCGAGGACAGCCTGTCGGCGGGATCAGCGCTGGATCAATTGGGCGAGCGCGAAATCGAGATCTTGCGGCAGTTCGCCGGTGGGGCCACCAGCGAGCAGATCGCGACGCATCTCAATCTCAGCGTCAAGACGGTCCAGAACTACCATTATCTGATCAAGACCAAGACCGGCGCGCGCACGGATGCGCAGCTGGTGCGGCTCGCGGCAGCTTGCGGGCTGACCAGGATCTAGCAGCAAAACTGCCGCATGGCCTGGAATGAGATGAAATTCTTCAATCTGCCGAGGCGATTGGAACGGAGCCTATTCCATTCCGGTTGACGACAGAGTGAGGAGTAGAAGGTCATGAGCAAGGGTCACCACAAGACAGTCGCCCATCCGCAGATCATCACGGTAGGAGAGCTCATCGACGAGCTCTGCCGCCTGCCCGATACCGCCGTCGTCCACTTCCGTTGCCCCATGCTCGATCAGGAGCTGGCGTTCGAGCGGCTTCGAAAGCGGTCAAAGGACGACGTCGAAATCGCGATAAATGTGTATCCGGAGAGTCCGCCGGTGGTGCCATCGTCAGACGGCGCGTTCCGTACACGTACGTCTTCGCCATCGGCTCACGATGGCGCTGTTCTTCACAAGGCGAGAGGTTGATTGCGCAGCCGGGATCGAACAGCGCCGCGCCTTTAACAGGCCTTCAACCCGCGCAGCAGCAGCGCGAGCGTCGCATCGACCCGCGTCGGCAGCTCCGCGTCCTTCCACTCGTCGGCATGGGCCGGGTGGTGAAAGCGGCAGGTGCCGTCGAAGATCGCCCGCGCGGTGACCTTCACGTTGTCCACGGCGAACACGCCCTGCTTGACGCCGTCGGCCAGGATCGCCGCGATCTGGTCGATCATGGTATCCTTGTGACACTTGACCGCCGCGCACGCCTCACGCGCCAGCGTCAGATAGGTCTCGAACATCTCGGGGTCGTCAAGCACGCGCGAACGCTTGGCCGCGAACAGCGTGCGCAGCCAGCGGTCGAGCCTGTCGGGCGCAGGGCCCTTCTCCTCGGCAATCGCCAGGAGCGGCGCGTCGATGCGGTCCAGCCAGCGTTTGGCAACGGCCTCGCGCAGCGAAGCCTTGCTCGGAAAATGGCGATAGACGCTACCGTGGCTCACATCGAGCGCACGGGCAACGTCGACCACTGTGGCCTTGGCAAGTCCGTAGCGCCGCAAGACGTCCTCGGTGACTTCGAGGATCCGCTCCGGCGTCAAGACAACGGCTTCGTTCATGCCAGCACCATGTTCCCATCAAGGGTCCAGTTATCCGGCGATGGGACAGCTTCCGAAGCGCCCCTCACCGGTCGTCTCTCTCGCCTCAATGAGGCAGTTTTGCAGCCTGCGCAGCGATCTGGCGCGCGACCAGTAAATTGAGCCAATGCCCAATCGTCCCGGTGAAGTTGATGATTTCGGTCGTCATTGTCGTAAGTCTCCATTCGTCCGCGGCCCTCGCCCTTCGATGACGACCCTCGATCCGAGCAGTATTTCGGATGTCGGGCTCCCCTTGGAGGTAACCGCGGGACGCCCAATCGGAGCGTCCGGAGACGGATATACACGTCTCGCTGACAGATTTCAATATCTGTCATTCAATGATCCGTGATTGACAGTCAATACTTGAGCCTTGGTCATCCAGTCGACCGAACCCTGCCCGTCGCCCCCGCCATCGACTCATCGTTCTCGCCGCCAAGCCATTGATACGAATAAATTTTGTTAGACCGGCCGCCATCTGGCGCCACGATTTTCAAGGCGAGTCGAAACGTCCCTGAGCGGCGAATTGGCGCGCAATCCGCCTTTCACCCCGGCATCGCGGCGGGTTACGCTATCTGCCCGACTTACGAACAAGAAACGGACCGACCCCATGCCCATCGTCAACCGCATCGCCGCCCTTTCCGACGAAATGGCCGCCTGGCGCCATGACTTCCACGAGAATCCCGAGCTGCTCTACGAAGTCCATCGCACCGCCGGCATCGTTGCCGATCGCTTGCGCGAGTTCGGCTGCGACGAGGTGGTGACCGGCATCGGGCGCACGGGGGTCGTCGGCGTGATCCGCGGCCGCAAGTCGGTCTCCGGCAAGACCATCGGCCTGCGCGCCGACATGGACGCGCTGCCGATCATGGAAACCTCGGGCGTGCCTTACGCCTCGAAAGTTCCCGGCAAGATGCACGCCTGCGGCCATGACGGCCATACCGCGATGCTGCTGGGGGCCGCCAAATATCTCGCCGAGACGCGCAATTTCGACGGCACCGCGGTTCTGATCTTCCAACCCGCCGAGGAAGGTGGCGGCGGCGGCAAGGCCATGGTCGAAGACGGGTTGATGACACGCTGGAACATCCAGGAGGTCTACGGCATGCACAACATGCCCGGCCTGCCCGAAGGCCATTTCGCCACGACGCCCGGCCCGATGCTCGCGTCTTCCGACAACATCCAGATCACCGTTCGCGGCAAGGGCGGCCACGCCGGCGCCGGCCCGCACAAATCCGTCGACAGCGTGCTGATCGGCTCGCAGATCGTCAATGCGCTGCAATCCATCGTGGCGCGCAACGTCGATCCGCTGAAGTCCGCGGTGATTTCGATCACCCAGTTCCACTCCGGCACGGCCTTCAACATCATTCCTGAGGTGGCCGAGCTCGGCGGCACCGTGCGCACGCTCGACCCCGAGGTGCGCGATCTCGTCGAGCGCCGCATCGGCGAAGTCGCCGACTGCGTCGCGCGCGCCTATGGCGGCTCGGCCGAGACGAAATACTCTCGGATGTATCCGGTGACCATGAACCATGCGCGCGAGGCCGGGCTTGCCGCCGACGTCGCCCGTGACATCGTCGGTGCCGAGCGCGTCAACGACAAGTTCGTCCCCATGATGGGCGCCGAGGATTTCTCCTTCATGCTGGAAGCGCGCCCCGGCGCGATGGTGCTGGTCGGCATGGGCGACGGCAACGAATGCCACCACCCCGGCTACATCTTCAACGACAACATTTTGGGCCACGGCGCATCATTCTGGGTGCGCCTGATCGAGACGCGGATGCCGGCGTAACGAACGTCGATCTCGCAGGGTGGGCAAAGCAAAGCGTGCCCACCAACAACTGTCTCGAAGGGAGAAGGTGGGCACGGCGCTTTACGCCTTTGCCCGCCCTACAGCAGCGGCCCGTGGACGTCGCAAGCGCGACCTTCTCTGGCCCCTCCGTTACGCCTGCACCACCTCGTGCCGCATCACGAACGGCGCGAGCAGCGTGTGCACCTCGCCGGCGACGGCCTCGCGCTGGTCTGCAGGCAAGCCTGTAAGCGTCACCGTGGCGATCGAGCCGTGGCTGCCATGGGCGCCGACCTTCACTTTGCAATCGATGCCACGCGCGACGAGGGGTGCCAGCACCTTGGTGAACGCGCGCTGCGCCGCGTCCCAGCGCAGTTGCGGCTTGAACACCTTGCCGACGCCGGTCACCGGCATCGGATCGATCGGAATGACCTGCACGGGGACAGCGGCACGCTCCGGCGTGCGCTCGCGCACCCATGCTTCGAGCTCGCCGGGCTCGACCTTTGCGCCCGGCTTCAACTGCACGTAACCGACCGGCAGCTCGCCGGCATAGGCGTCGGGCTGGCCGACCACCGCGGCGAAGCCGACGGCGGGATGGCGGAACATGATCTCCTCGATCGGCGCGGGATCGATGTTATGGCCGCCGCGAATGACGAGGTCCTTGGCACGGCCGGTGATCCAGAGATAGCCGTCGGCGTCTAACCGGCCGAGATCGCCGGAATTGACCCAGACTTTGTCGACGAAGGCGCCCTTGTTGTGGGCGTCGTTGAGATAGCCGCCGAACACGCCGGGGCCGGCCATGATGACGACGCCGATCTCGTCCGGCTTGCAGTCGCGGATCAAATTGCCGTCGGCATCGAGTTGCACGATGCGCACGCGCGAGTAAGGCATGGGCAGGCCGACCGAACCGAGCCGGATCGGCCGCGACGGGAAAGCGAGCGTGTGCACGCTCGACGTCTCCGTCATGCCGTAGACCTCGACCACCGGCAGCTTGAGCTTCTCCTGGATCGCCGAGCCGACCGCAACCGGAATCGCCGAGCCACCGCCGGCTGCGTATTTCAGGCTGGAAATGTCGGCATTGCCGGGCGGCACCGCGAGGGCTGCGGCCAGCACCGTCGGCACGCTCGAGAGCGCTTCCGGCTTGAAACGCTCGACCAGCCCCCAGATGTTCTTCACCGCGTTCGGATTGCGCCAGCCGCTCGGCGACAACACCACCAGCGAACCACCGCTCGACAGCGTCAGGAGCACCTGCGTCAGCGATCCGCCGACGTGAAACAGCGGCATGCCGAACAGCAGGTTGGCGCCGGGCTTGGACTTCAGCATCAGATTCAGCGCCCAGGCCTGATAGACCTGATTGGCGTGGGTGTGCCGCACGAGCTTCGGCGTGCCGGTGGTACCGCCGGTATGGAAATAGGCCGCGATATCGTGGCTCGCGATCTTGCGCCCGCTGACAAGCCGGTCAGCCGGCTGCTGCTTGATCAGGTCGTTGAACGCGAAAATTCCGTTGGCGGGATCACCGCCGCCCGCCACCTGCACGATCGCCTTGAGATGCTTGAGCTGCGGGCGGATCTGCTCGACCTTCTGCCAGATGTCGGTGCCCGGCACCGGCCCGAGCGCGACCAGGATCTTGGTATTCGCCGCTTCCAGAATTTCCGCGATCTGGTGCGGCTCGAGCAGCGGGTTGACGGGATTGGCGATGCCGGCGGCCTCGGCGCCGAACAGCGTCACGAAGGCATCGGGCAGCAGCGGCAGCATGAAGGAGATGACATCGCCCTTCTCCGCGCCGAGCGCATGAAACATGTTGGCGGCCTGCGTGACGCGCGCGATGAAATCGCGGTAGGTGACCACAACAGGCGTATCGGCCGGATCGGCATTTTGGAGAAACTGGAGTGCCGCCCCGTCCGGGTTGCGGGCGGCACCGAGCCGGATGGCATCGTAGGTGCTCTCGGCCGCGACCCGATCGGCATAAGGGACCTGCTCGAAGGCCCGGACCTCCTCGTCCGTCAAAAGCTCCGGATAGTCATTGCCGATGAGCCGATCGAGCGCGTGGATGCCCGCCATGGAATATCGTCCTCCCTCAGATGTCGGCCCTCGCCGCCTGTCTTTTGACATTTGGGTCGGCGGGGCCCCGACCGGTGACCGGTCGAGCGGGACCACAATGATGGATGATCCGGCGTTCGTCCATTGCCCGATGCAATTGGCCGCACGTTAGAGCTCGCCGTCGGCCTGGGAGACGTTACGGGCGATCCGGCGTCCAGCCCACCGCGTTGAAATCGGCCGGCGCGGGCATCACTTCCGGCTCAGCAGTTGGCTTTCGCAGGATTGCATCCGCACGGTTCGAATCAGAAATTTCAACCGGGACCCCCGCTGAGTCGACGGCAAGTATTCCGGTCAGCTCCGGCGGCGCCGACATCACGTACCGGTCTGCCGACTCGATCAGCCGGAGCAATTCGTCCCGAATGAAGGCGGCTGACCATTCGCCCGGCAAGCCCCTCACGGCTGCAAACTCCTCCGCCGGAATCGACAATGCATGCCGGCGGATCTCATCGATGGTTCGACGCGGCGAGAAATTGGGCGGCTTGCCGGCGGCGGCGAACACAAGTGGTCCAAGCGGGCAATAGTCGCGGCCGATTGCGACAAGATCAGCGATATCGCGCGCCTTTGAACGACCTGCCGCGGCGAGAACCTTGTTGATGGCGAGATCCGCCTGATGAAGGCGAGCTCCCCATTCCTGATCCCTAACGAGCGGAAAAAAGCGAAGTTTCGTCTCCGCGAACCACTGGATGATCGTGGATTCGCCCTCGCGCGAAACAGTCGCATCGACGCAGCCATAGATAATGAAATCGCGATGCGTCTTGAAGCGGGCAGCCTCGAGAAGCGCCAGGTCGGCCTTTGCGCTTTCGGTTACTTCTTCGTCGGTGTCGTGGAATATATCGATGTCGTCGGATCGTCTCTGCCAGTCCTTGTTCAGCATCAAGCCACCGGCGAAATAGCTGCTCTCGGACCGGTTCTTGGCCAGGAGACGAAGGATGTCGCTCTGCAGTTTGCTGAGGGCCATCTCAATGCTCGCGCTCGCTGACGCGGTCCAGAATCTTCCTGCCCATTGCAAACGCCCTTGCGTCGCCGCGATCGATCATTGCGCGCGCAGCGACGGCAGCACGGGACCGGATATCGGGAAGGCGGCCGAGATCGACGTTGTCGAGTATTCGCGATCCGTACAGACGGAGCGCATTGTCGAGCAGCAACTGGAGGTCCCTGGTCTGGCGATGCTCGGCCCGCATGCGAGAAGCCATCGCCAGCACTTCGTTTCGGGCGCTCGGCGGAATGAGGACCTCGACGCGCACCAAATCCGCGGCGCCGCCCTCTTTTCTGTATTTTCGAATTCTCTTCTTCGCTGGGATCACAGGCCTTTGCTCCCGATAAGAGAGCATAGCACGCGTATCCCGGTCACGCAAATGCGTATCCCGGTTACGCTAGCAAGCAACTGAAATTACTACATTTCATCCCAAAGATTCGGTTAGGAATGAACCTCTTAGCGCGATTCGCGGACCAACTGGGAGCGGCTTCGCCGGACGCCAATGCCGCGAGACGCGAGGACATCATGACGAGGCCCCTGCAACACCGCACCAGATCGCTGATCGCCGCGCTTGCACTGGGATCGGTAATCTTTGCGTCGGCGATCGCCATGCCGCGCGCCACGCTCGCCGAGGACAGTCAATTCGACAAGATGCGCGGCAAGATCGCTGCTTTCATCGGCGACAAGATGGAAAGGCTGGGCGGGTCACGCATCATCTACAAGGTGGACAGCGAAGGCTTGCGCGAGAGCGTGGTCACGGATTTGCGCGACGACGTCTACAAGATCTTGCACGACGGCCAGATCGCCTTCTCAGGCCTTGCGATCCGCGGCGGTGGTGTCGAATTGAAGATCGCCGACGCCAAAGCCCGCGAACAGCTCGCGCGCAAGCTCGCCTCGGACGCGGAAGGATTGCCCTCGCATGCGATCGCCGTGACCAACGGCAGTGACGGAGCGGTCAGGCTGGCGCCGACCGACGCGGCCTCGGCGGCGCGGCTGCGCGATCTCGTCGAAGACGCCATCGCCATGGTCGAACAGCGTCTCAAGGACGCCGGCGTCAAGCTCGCGAGCGTGGCCCCTGACGGGACCGACCGCATCCGGATCTTTCTGCCGGGCGTCAGCGATCCCGAGCGCATCACCGCGATCTTTGCCCACAAGGTTACGGTCAGCTTCCATCCGGTTGATGTTTCGATGCTGGCGGAGCAGGCGCAATCCGGCACCCCACCTGACGGCTCCGAAGTCCTGCTCGGCTTCAAGGACAAGAAGCCTTATCTGGTCACCAAAGCCAGTGCGCTCGACGGTGAGGACATCAACTATGCAGCGCCTGGCTTTGCGACCGGCACCAAGGAGCCGATCGCCCAGTTCCGCTTTAACGGACGCGGCACGCGGCGCTTTGCCCACGTCACCGAAGAGAACGTCGGCAAAGCCTTCGCCATCGTGCTCGACGGCAGGGTGATCTCCGCTCCCGTGATCCGCGAGCCTATCACCGGCGGCTCGGTCCAGATCTCCGGCAATTTCACGCTCGAGGAGGCCAACAGCATCGCCATGCTGCTGCGCGCCGGCGCCCTGCCGGGTCACCTTACGCTCGTCGAGCAGCAGGTCCTCCAACCCGGCGCCAAGCCCTAGCGGAACAACGCATCCGAGCCCACGGGCCGTCGTGAGCGCGCCGGCCTGTCCGGGCAGCAAAGTCACTCTGCGGCGCCCTCCCGAATCACGGGGGCCCCGTCATGCACGCAACCAACGGGCAATTGCCGAAACGCCCAAGCAGGCTAAAATTTGCCCGTTGCGGCAGGACGGCCGAAGGTTTCATTTCAAGCGGTCGTCATTCGATTTCGGCTATACCTGCCGCGGATACCGGGACTGAAGGCCTTATGCGGGGTTAGTACCATGCCGTCCGGCAGCGTAGACATTTCGTCGATCCTCGACCGCATTCTGGATGCGGCAACGGACAATCTCAGGATCGCGAAGATCCTGGTCCAGATGGGCCTCGACCCCAACGACGTCACTTGGGACGCGATCTTCAATCGCCTGCTCGAGATCTTCGTTCACAACATCACGCTGGCCAACATGTTCGCCGCGGTCGGCGCCATCTTCTTCGTTGCCACCCTCCTGATGCGGACAATGGTGCCCTTGCGCGTCGCCAACATGGTGGGTTGCGCCTTCTTCGCTCTTTTCGGCGCGCTCTCGGCCAATGTCTCGACGTTCCTGCTGTATCTGCTTTTGCTTCCGATCAACGCTTTTCGCCTGCGGCAGATGCTCAAGCTGGTCAAGAAGGCGCGCCACGCCGCCGAAGGCGACATGTCGATCGAATGGCTCAAGCCGTTCATGGCCGAGCGCAAATACCGCCGCGGCGACACGCTGTTCAGATTGGGCGATCCGGCCAAGGAGATGCTTCTCACCGTCACCGGCAAATTCCTCGTGAAGGAGATCGGCGTCGAAATCGGGCCTGGAGCCCTCATGGGAGAGTTCGGCTTCCTTACGCCGGACAACCGGCGCACCGCAACGATCGAATGCATCGAAGACGGCCAGGTGCTGACCATCACCTATGACCGGTTGCTGGAGATCTACTTCCAGGACCCGCAGTTCGGCTATTACTTCCTGGTGCTGACCAGCCAGCGCCTCCTGCAGAACATCGATCGCCTGCAGAAGCAGCTGGCCGCAGCCCAGGCGGCGACCACGAACAAGATCGCCTGACCGCCGCTCAGCTCAGCAAGAGCGCCATGCCGGGATCGCCCTTCTCCATCGCGCGCCGGTAAGCCGGACGTGCGCCGATGCGACCGAGATATCCGACCACGTTCGGGCAGCGCTGGAGATCATACGGCTGGAAGTAGCGCATCGTGGTGAGCGAGAAGCCGATCATGATGTCGGCCGTCGTAAAGGTGCCGCCGGCGAGATATTCGGCATCGCGCACGCGCGCGTCGACGAGCTCGAAGGCACGATCGACGCGCGCTCTGATCGCGACCAGCATCGGATTGTCATCAGCGAGCTTGAGCCGGTTCAGCAGCATCAGCCGCCCCATGCCGGCTTGCAGCGTGCCGTTGGCAAAGTGAAACCAGTACAGGAATTGCGCGAATTCGGGGGCCTCCGGACCGAGCACGAGACGGCCTTTGCCGTATTTGGCGATGATGTAATCGACGATGGCGCCGGATTCGGCGAGCACGAGATCGCCATCGGTGATGACGGGCGCCGCTCCGATCGAATGCAGCGCCTTGTAATCAGGCGGCGCCAGCATGGTGACGGGATCGCGCGCATAGCGCTTCAGCTCGTAGGGGATCCCGAGCTCCTCGCAGAGCCAGACGATGCGTTCGGATTGCGATTTGCCGAGGTGATGGACGGTGAGCATGGGAGTCTCCTGCGATCAGTCGTAACGACGCATCATACCATCCCGGTCACCCTGAGGCGGCCGCTTCTTCAGCGGCCCTCGAAGGGCGACGGCCCGGCTGTAATCACATGGTCTGCGATCAGGGCCAGCAGCACATAAGCCAACAAGATGTGACGGTCCTGGCCGCCGCTGCTTCGTCCGGAGAGGTGATTGTGGCGTGTTGAAAGGCCGAAAAAGTCTGCGCCGGCCGTCCTCGCCGCAAAACCGCCCTAAAAACCGAATGGTAACCATGACGGGCTAGGGTGCTGATGTGAGCAATTCCTCGACGATCCTGGTATTTGATTCCGGCCTTGGCGGCCTCACTGTCCTGCGTGAGGTCGTGGCTGCGCGCCCGGATGCCCATTATACCTACGTCGCTGACGACGCCTTCTTCCCCTATGGCCATCACAGCGAGGACGAGATCATCGCCCGCGTGGTGCCGCTGATGGGGAAGCTGATCGGCACCCATGACCCTGACCTCGTCGTCATCGCCTGCAACACCGCGTCCACCCTGGTTCTATCGCATCTGCGTGCCGCTTATTCCGTACCCTTTGTCGGCACGGTGCCGGCGATCAAGCCGGCCTGCGCCCGGTCGAAGACTCGACGCGTCTCGGTGCTCGGCACCAAGGGCACGGTCAAGCGCGAATACACCAAGGCGCTGATCCGCGATTTCGCGCAAGGATGCGAGGTGACGCTGGTCGGTTCGCCCGAGCTTGCTTCGCTCGCCGAACGCGAGCTCAGCGGCCAGGCGATCAGTGACGCCGATATCCTTGCCGAGCTCGCCCCCTGCTTCGTCGGAGATGAGTCCGATGCGAGCGCACGCACCGACACGATCGTGCTCGCCTGCACGCATTACCCGCTGCTGCTCGATCGGCTGGAGCGGCTGGCACCCTGGCCCGTCGACTGGATCGATCCGGCGCCCGCGATCGCCCGCCGCGTTTCGGATCTGCTCGCCCCGCGCAGCGGCGACAACGTGCAATCCGGCGCCGAGATGATTTTCACGTCGAACCGCGTGCACGGGCTCGGACCGGCCCTGACGCCGTTCTTCGGCGGGCGCGCAGTCGCCTGACCTTGCGCCCAGGCGGCGCGCTGCTAGGCTTCGCGCCTCGCCATCCCGCGCAAGGTCTTTCCATGTCGATCCCAGCCACGCCGCTCAATCGCCTCCGCCAGATGTGGAGCGAGGGGCGCCCCGCCTTCGGCGCGATCGCGACGATCCCGAGCGTGCAGATGGTGCAGATTATGGCGCGCTCGCTCGACTGGATCATCGTCGATCTCGAGCATGGGCCGATCGGGCTCACCGAAGCGCATGCGATGATCGCGGCGACGACCGGTACGCCCTGCACGCCCCTGGTGCGGATCGCCGCGAACGAGCCGTGGCTTGCGAAAGCGCCGATGGACATCGGCGCCTTCGGCATCAACTTCCCGATGATCACCAATCGCGCCGAGGCCGAGAAGGCGGTGCGCAGCGTGCGCTACCCGCCGCGCGGGGACCGGCTCTGGGGACCGTTCCACGCTCCGTTTCGCTGGGGCCAATCGATGCCGGACTACATGGCGTCAGCCGACGACGAGATGATCTGCATGGTTACCATCGAGCATGTCGATGCCGTCAACCGCATCGACGAGATCATGGCAACACCAGGCATCGATGTCGCGGTTATCGGTCCCGGCGATCTTGCGACGTCCATCAACAAGCGCGGCCGAATGGATGACCCCGAGCTGCTCGAACTGGTCGCCCGCGCCGAAGCCGGCATCCTCAGAAGCGGCGTGCCGATCGGCGGCGTTGCGCGGACCGCCGACCAGGCCAACCAACTGATCGACCGTGGCTACCGCGCGATCGCGCTCGGCTTCGACTGGTCGCTATTCCAGCGCGGCATCATGGCCGCGTTCGATGGGATCAGGCGCTGACCAGATCGCGGCAGGCCTAGTGCACGATGCCCGACGCCGCTTCAAAGATCTTGAAATTACAAATAATTTTTAACTTCCGTAAGAACAGGCCGCCACCCTTGCCAGTGCCGTGAAAGGGCGAACCAGCCGCCCCAAAGCGGGTTGATTGTGCTAAAGGGGGCAGCGGGCGACCCGCTCGTTGCCTATATTTTAATCCGCGGGAACCGAAAGAGAGATGCGCGGGACGCCCAAGACCATTTCGCTGCCGCGCCGCCTGATCTGCGACCTCATGCGGGCGTCGATGGACGTGCCGTTCGTTTCACTGTCCCGCTCGCTCAAGATTCGTTCCCTGCTGGAGGCCCGTGCAGGCGTGTTGGCGCCGGCCGGCTGGGCGGCGATATTCGTCAAGGCTTTCGCCCTGGTCGCCAGGGACGAGCCGGTCCTGCGCACCGTCTATGCCAAATGGCCCTGGCCGTCGCTCTACGAGCTGCCGAAAAGCGTGGCGCTGGTCGCCATCGCCCGGGTCGAGAACGGCGAGGAATGCGTGATGCCGCAGCGAATCGCAGCTCCCGAGGCCATGACGCTGTCCGCGGTTGATGCCGAGATCCGGCGCGCCAAGACGGCTCCGATCGACGATATCCCGATGTTCCGCAAGATCATGCGCGCCACCCGTCTGCCGCTGCCGCTGCGGCGCCTGTCCTGGGCCGTGGGGCTCAATTTCGGCCGGCAGCGGGGCAATTGGTTCGGGAGTTTCGCGGTGAGCTCGGTGGCGGCCTATGGCGGCGGCGAGCTTCATCCCGTCACCCCCGGCCCCTTCATCGTGAGCTATGGGGTGGTCGAGCCCGACCAGACCATCCATGTCGTGATCCGCTGGGATCATCGGGTCACCGATGCCGCCCCCATTGCCCGGGTCCTGACCCGGCTGGAACAGGTCCTGAACACTGAAATCGCTGCCGAATTGAGCGCGGCAGGCGCGAAGCCGATCCGGGCCGTCAGGACGTGATTCCGGGGCCGTTCGCATTGACAGCGAACCCCAAATTCCCCTAAAAGCCGCCTGCTCGCGGGCCGGTTTCGGCCCGCGAAGCGTTTCGCGACCCGTGGTCCGTTTCCTTATGCTTTGGGAATTGGACCTGTCGGTGCCGGGATTTCCCCGTCACACAGGAGGGCGCGTTTCCTCATATCAATGCAACCGAAGAGGACGCGATGACTAAGCGCAGTGAGGCGAAGTACAAGATCGATCGCCGTATGGGCCAGAACATCTGGGGCCGCCCGAAGAGCCCCGTGAACCGCCGCGAGTACGGCCCCGGCCAGCATGGCCAGCGCCGCAAGGGCAAGCTCTCCGACTTCGGCGTGCAGCTGCGCGCCAAGCAGAAGCTGAAGGGCTACTACGCCAACATCAGCGAGCGTCAGTTCCACGGCATCTATGTCGAGGCAAGCCGCCTCAAGGGTGACACCGGCGAGAACCTGATCGGCCTCCTGGAGCGTCGTCTCGACGCGGTCGTGTATCGCGCCAAGTTCGTCTCGACGATCTTCGCCGCCCGTCAGTTCATCAACCACGGCCACATCAAGGTGAACGGCCGCAAGGTCAACATCTCGAGCTATCAGGTCAAGATCGGCGACGTGATCGAGGTCAAGGAAGCCTCCAAGCAGCTCGCCCACGTTCTCGAAGCCAGCCAGCTCCCCGAGCGCGACACCCCCGACTATCTCGAAGTCGATCACGGCAAGATGACCGCCAAGTACGTGCGCGTCCCCGGCCTCTCCGACGTGCCGTTCCCGGTGCAGATGGAGCCCCATCTGGTCGTCGAATTCTATTCGCGCTAAGATCTGAATATCGAAAGGCCCCGGTTCGCCGGGGCCTTTTTACTTAAGAGCCACATTTCAGTGGCCGCAATGCTTTGAGGAGCCGTCGCATGCTCTACATCCCTCCTCCTGTTGATCCCAAGGCGCCGCCGGTGCGCATCAATCTGCTCTCGGACACGCAGACCAAGCCGACGGCTGGGATGCGCGATGCGATGGCGCGAGCCGAGGTCGGCGACGAGCAAGTCGGTGACGATCCGACCGTGAATGCGCTGTGCGAGCGTGTTGCGGATCTGCTCGGCAAGGAGGCGGCCGTCTACATGCCCTCGGGCACGATGTGCAACGTCACCGCGACGCTGGTGCATTGCCGTCCCGGGGACGAGATCCTGGCGCACGAGACCGCGCACATCATCGCCCGCGAGGGCGGCGCGCATGCCGCCATCGGAGGCTTCCAGGTGACACAGCTGATGGGCGCCGACGGCCAGTTCACGCCGGAGACGCTCCGGAAAGCACTGCACCCGCGCACGCGCTACCAGCCGCCGCAGACCGTCGTCAGCGTCGAGCAGACCGCCAATATCGGCGGCGGCACGATCTGGAAGAAGGCCGCGCTCGACGAGATCGTCGCAATCGCCAAGCAACATGGCCTCGTCACCCACATGGATGGCGCGCGCCTCCTCAACGCCACCGTGGCAAGCGGCATCTCCCCGCGCGACATGACCGCGGGTTGGGATTCGGCCTGGATCGACTTCTCCAAGGGCTTGGGCGCACCGATCGGCGGCGTGCTTGCGGGCTCTCGCGCCTTCATCGATGCGGTCTGGCAGTGGAAGCAGCGCCTCGGCGGCTCGATGCGCCAGGCCGGCATCTGCGCGGCCGCCTGCATCTACGCTCTCGACCATCACGTCGAGCGGCTTGCCGACGATCACGCCAATGCGCGCGCGCTCGCGCGCGGGCTGTCGCAGATCGCAGGCATCGAGGTGCAGGAGCCCGAGACCAATCTCGTGTTCTTCAAGCCCGACGGCGCCGGCGTTCCCGGCGACAAGATGGTCGCGCTACTCCGCCAGCGCGGCGTCACGCTCGCGATGATGGACGGCCGCATCCGCGCCTGCACCCATCTCGACGTCAACGCGAGCCAGATCGATGAGACGATCGGATACGTCCGCGAGATCGTGCGCGCCGCGTAGTCAGCGCACAAGCGCTCCGTAGACCAGCCGCTTCAGCTCGTCCTGGATGGGCCCGCGCTGCGCGGGCGACTGCATCATGCAGATCACGAACATGTCGTCGGCGGGATCAATGAAGAAGAAGGTGCCGCCGACGCCGTCCCAGCGGTACTCGCCCGCCGGCACCCGACCGTCCGCCATGATGCGCACGGCAAAGCCGAGACCAAAGCCGCTGTCACGCCCGGGAAAGTAGAACCCGGGATCTTTCGTCACGCCGCTTCCCTTACCGATCTGGTCCGATGTCATCAGCGCCACGGTCTCGCGCCTGAGATAGCGGCGACCGTCGAGCTCGCCGCCATTGAGCAGCATCTGCGTAAAGCGCGCATAGTCTCGAATCGTGCCGACCATGCCGGCCCCGCCGGACTCCCAGCGACGCGGCGCGGTCGCCTCCGTGATGCCGGCAACGGGACGATCGAACCAGTCCCCGGGCAGGGGCTCGGCGATCCGCGGCCGCCTAGCCTCGTCGGCGACGAAGAACGCCGTGTCGCGCATCGCCAAGGGATCGAGCAGCCGCTGCTTCTCGAATTGATAGAGCGACAGGCCCGAGACGACCTCGATCACCCGCCCGAGCACATCGGTGGAATGGCCGTAGTCCCACAGCGTTCCCGGCTGCTCGGCGAGCGGCAGGCGCGCGAGCCGCGCGACGAATTCTGCGTTGTCAGGATCGCCGTCGAACAGACCGGCCTGGGCATAGAGCCTGCGCACAGGACTGTCGCCGTAGAAGCCATAGGTGATGCCGGAGGTGTGTCGGAGCAGGTCGCGTACCGTGATCGGTCCCGCCAGCGGCTGCAGCGCCAGCCCGCCGTCGGCCGCGGGGACGCCAACCTGCACATCGGCAAAGGCCGGAATGTATTTGGCGACGGCATCGTCGAGCGCGAGCTTGCCGTCCTCCACCAGCATCATCGCCGCCACGGAGGTGATCGGCTTCGACATCGAGTAGAGGCGGAAGATGGTGTCATCCGTCATCGGCTGCGCTGTCTTCACGTTGCGCAGGCCGAACGTTTCGAAGAGCACGGGTTTGCCGTGCTGCTGGATCAGCAGGATCGCGCCGGGAATCCTGCCGGCGGTGACCTCGCGACCGAGAAGCGCGCTGACGCGGGCAAGTCCTGCAGCCGTGAAGCTGCGGGCGAGCGGCATTTCGGCGCGGACGGGCCGCGCCGCACCGACCAGCAGAGCAAGCGCGGCAACGAGGACGAGAGCCTCAGTTCTCCATGGCCTCATAGATCAACTGCTTCAGCGTCCGCTGCACGCGCTGGCGCTCGCTCGGGGTCTGCTCCAGCAGGACGAAGAACATGTCCTGCTTGGGATCGATCACGAAATAGCAGCCGGAGGCGCCGTCCCATTTCAGCTCGCCGAGATCGCCGGGCGGCGGCGGCTTGGCGTTGCCGGGATCGGTGCGGACCGCAAGCCCGAGCCCGAAGCCGAAGCCGTCGCCGGGGAAATAGAAATAATCGCGATCGACGCCGGAAGCCGGGCCGATCTGGTCGGTCGTCATCAGCTTGAACGTCGCGGGCTTGAGAATGGTCTTGCCGTCGAGCGTGCCGCCGTTGAGCAGCATCTGGGCGAAGCGTTGATAGTCGGCCATGGTCGTGACCATGCCGCCGCTGGCGAACTGGATCTTCTTGACGACGGTCGGATCGTTGATGCGGCCGACCCGGAAGTCGGAATCGTTCGGCACCGGTTGCGCCAGAAGCTTCTGCTTGGCGGGGTCGGTGACGAAGAAGCCGGTATCGACCATGCCGAGCGGGTCGAGCAGCTTCTCCCGCATGATGTCGATCAGCGGCTTGCCCGCCGCGATCTCCATCACGCGCGCCAGCACGTCGGTGGAATGACCGTATTGCCAGAGCGCGCCCGGCTGGTTGTGCAGCGGCAGCTTGGCGATGCGTTCGGCGAACTCGGCGAGGTCGAAATCGCCGGCGTAGATGTTGGCGTCGCGATAGGCTTTGCGGACCAGGCTGTCACCATAGAAGCCATAGGTGATGCCCGACGTGTGCGTCATCAGATCGTGGATCGTGATCGGCCGGTTCGGCGGCACCAGCTCGAGCGACTTGGTGCCGTCCTCGGCTTTCTTCTCGACGCCGACCTTCACGTTGGCGAAGGACGGGATGTATTTCGACAAGGGATCGTCGAGCTTGATCTTGCCGTCCTCGATCAATTGCATCGCGACGACGGAGGTGATCGCCTTGCTCATCGAGAACAGGCGGAAGATGGTCTTGTCCGTGATCGGCGCCTTGCTGACCACGTCCTGCACGCCGAAGGCTTCGTGATAGACCGGCTTGCCGTGCTGCTCGATCAGCACGGTTGCCCCCGCGATCTTGCCGGTCGCGACCTCGTTCTTGAAGAACTCGCTGACCTTGGCGAGCTTGTCCTGATTGAAATGGGCGCCGGCGGGAATTTCGTAAGTGCCTTCCGCGCGCGCGAGCGACATCGCGCCGAGCGATAGAAGCGCACCGCAGAGCAAGGCAAATCGTCGAAAATGTAAAATCATATCCCCTCCCCGGAACATGGCCGGCGGAGTGTACTGAAGGGGTTGTCAGGCACAAGGGCTGCCGTGCCGTCCGAGCGCCTCGGCATGGAGTTGGGCGCTTGGCTCGGAGAAACAGCAGAAAATGACCCGACCCACGGATGGCGCGGCGCTGAGCCCTTCGATCGTCGTGCGCACCGCAATCTCGGCTGCCCGGTCGGCCGGGAAACGATAGATGCCGGTCGAAATCGCCGGAAATGCCACCGAGCTCAGGTTGTGCTTGCCGCACAGCTCCATCGCGCGGCGATAGCAGGAGGCGAGCAGATCGTCCTCGCCGAGCGTGCCGCCATTCCAGACCGGCCCGACGGTGTGGATCACATGTGCGGCCTTGAGCCGATATCCCCTGGTGATCTTTGCGTCGCCGGTCTTGCAGCCGTGCAGCATGCGGCACTCGGCGACCAGCTCGGGCCCGGCCGCCCGATGGATCGCGCCATCGACGCCGCCCCCGCCATGGAGCGACGTATTGGCGGCGTTGACGATGGCGTCAACGCTCAGCGTGGTGATGTCGGCAACGATGATCTCGAGCTGGACGCCGCCGATCCGGCGCGTCAGCACCGTCACGGATCAGGCCGCGACGACGACGCCCTTCTCGGAGAAGAGCTGCTGCAATTCGCCGGCCTGGAACATCTCGCGGACGATGTCGCAGCCGCCAACGAACTCGCCCTTCACGTAGAGCTGCGGAATCGTCGGCCAGTTCGAGTATTCCTTGATGCCGTTGCGGAGCTCGGCGGATTCAAGGACGTTGAGGCCCTTATAGCCGACGCCGATATGGTCGAGGATCTGGACGACCTGGCCGGAGAAACCGCACTGCGGAAATTGCGGCGTCCCCTTCATGAACAGAACCACGTCGTTCGCCTTCACTTCGTTGTCGATGAATTCCGCAATGCTCATATCCGTGTCCTTCTGGGGCGGAGCCCTCAACCAAATCCTCGGGCCGGCTCAGCCGATCTAACCCGATGCCTGCCTATATATGTAGCCCAAACCGTTGTGCATCCAAAGTAAAATGGCGGCGAGAGGCCGGCGGCGGACGGTTTGCCCCACCCGGGTCCATAGGCTGATGACATCAATATCATCGCTGGAGAGGACTTTCATACCGTAACGGAGCCCCTATCTAGGACGAACCCTGGTTTTGGAACCTGGTCTCGCCAACAACGTTCTCTTGTCCTGTCTGGAGAAAAACGTGACGAAACAAGCCTCCGCTACGGCCACCCCGCCGCTTTCGTCACCATCGCCCGTCCCAGGCAGCCTCGCTCAGGGGCTCGAAACCGCCTTTCTCGCCGTGCGCAACGAGACCGAGCGCCGGGCTGCACCGCTTTCACCGGAAGATCAGCAGATCCAGTCCATGCCGGATGCCAGCCCGATCAAATGGCACCGGGCGCATACCACGTGGTTCTGGGAGCAGTTTCTGCTCGGCGAACACGCGCCTGGCTATCGGCCGTTCCATCCCGACTTCGCCTTCCTGTTCAATTCCTATTACGTCAGTGCCGGCCCGCGCCATGCCCGCAATCATCGCGGCGACATCACCCGGCCCAGCGCGAGCGAGGTCGGCGCCTATCGCAGGCATGTCGATGCGGCCGTCGTCGGGTTCTTCCGCGAGGCCGGCGAGGACAAGCTTCGTGCGGTCGCGCCTCTGGTCGAGGTCGGGCTGAATCACGAGCAGCAGCATCAGGAATTGATGTTCACCGACATCCTGCATGCCTTCGCACAGAACCCGGTCTATCCGGCTTACGACAACGACTGGCGCTTTCCGGCCGCGACGCGCGGCGGCGAGGAGTGGCTGACGCTCAACGAAGGCATCCACACCGTCGGCCATGTCGACGACAGCTTCCATTTCGACAACGAGAAGCCCGCGCATCGCGCTCTCGTCGGCCCGGTGAAGGTCGCCCGCAATCTCGTCACGAACGGCGAATGGCTCGCCTTCATGCGCGATGGCGGTTACGCGAAGGCAACGCTGTGGCTGATGGACGGCTTTGCCACGGCCAGCAAGGAAGACTGGCAGGCCCCGGGCCATTGGCGTGAGGTCGATGGCGGATGGCAGGTGATGACCCTCGCCGGCCTGAAGCCGGTCGATCCGGACGCGCCCGTCTGCCACATCAGTTATTACGAGGCCGATGCGTTCGCGCGCTGGGCCGGAAAGCATCTGCCGACCGAGACGGAATGGGAGGTCGCAGCCCGGGCGGGGCAGCTCAACGATGCCTTCGGCATCGTCTGGCAGTGGACCCGCTCTTCGTATTCTCCCTACCCCGGCTATCGCGCCATTGAAGGCGCGCTCGGCGAATACAACGGCAAATTCATGGTCAACCAGCTGGTGCTGCGCGGCTCTTCGCTGGCGACGCCCGAAGGTCACAGCCGCGTCACGTACCGCAACTTCTTCTATCCGCATCACCGTTGGCAATTCACGGGGTTGCGGCTCGCTGACTATTTCTAGTTCTCATCCGACGATCAATGCGCGCCGGACAGCGCGTTCAGGAGAGTATCATGAATGTGCACGCCAGCGCTTTGGCCGAAGCCCATCTTCCCGACGAGCAGACCACTGCCTTCGCCCGCGAGGCCATCGAGGACCTCTCGCAGCAGCCGAAGAAACTGTCGCCGAAATATTTCTACGACGCGACAGGGTCGGAGCTGTTCGAGGCGATCACGCGCCTGCCGGAATATTATCCGACGCGCACCGAGCTATCGATCCTGAAGGAGCGTGGCAGCGAGATCGCCAAGATCATTCCGGAAAATGCCGCGCTGGTGGAGTTCGGCGCCGGCGCGACCACGAAGGTCCGTCTGCTGCTGAACCAGTCGAAGTTCGCGGCCTATGTCCCCGTCGATATCTCCGGCGACTTCCTTCAGGCGCAGGCGAATGGCCTGAAGCGCGACTTCCCTGCTCTCGGCATCTATCCGGTCGCCGCGGACTTCACCACTGCGTTCGAGCTGCCGAAGGCGGTCGCATCAATGCCCAAGGTCGGCTTCTTCCCCGGCTCGACCATCGGCAATTTCGAGCCCGATGAAGCGCAGGCGTTCCTCAAGAGCGCCCGCCAGATCCTCGGCCGGGGCGCGCAGATGATCGTCGGCGCCGACTTAGAGAAGGAAGAGCGCCTGCTCCATGCCGCCTATAATGACGCGGCCGGCGTCACCGCGCGCTTCAACCTCAATGTCCTGGTGCGGATCAACCGCGAGCTTGGCGGCAATTTCGACCTCTCCGCCTTCACCCACCGCGCGATATACAACCACGCGCGGCACCGCATCGAGATGCACCTGATCAGCCGCAAGAGCCAGACCGTGCGCCTGCTCGGCACCAGCTTCTCGTTCAAGCCGGGCGAGAGCATCCACACCGAGAACAGCTACAAATACAGCATCGAGCGGTTCGCGGCGCTGGCGCAAGGCGCCGGCTGGCGCGTGCGCGAGAGCTGGACGGATGCGGCGAAGATGTTCTCGGTGCATGCACTGGAGGCGGCTGACTAACGCTCAATGCTCGCTGGCCTCCTCCGGCTTAGAGCCCAGCGACACCGACTCCCACATCGCGACCACGATCATGATGACGCTGGTCGCGACCGTCAGCCAGAGCGGTGACAGGTCTGCAGCGAACCACCACAGCGCCGCGAGCGCGACGATGCCGATGCCGTGGGAGAGCTGGAGGAAGCCGCGGATCGCGTGCTTGAACAGGATGGTGCCGACCAGGAACACCAGCGGACCGCCGATCGTGCTCACGATGGTGCGGACGTCCGAGTGCCCTGAGGGGTGCTTCAGCACCAATTCGTCGGAGACGGCGGTCAGAATGATGCCGGCGACGATCGGCATGTGCAGATAGGTGTAGGCGAGCCGCGCCAACCGACCGGATTCGGCTGATTTCGAGATCCGTTCGGAGCCGGCTTCCGCGCCCTTGTGGAAATAGACCCACCACATCGCAATGCTGCCGACCAATGCTGCGATGAAGGCGAGCATGTTGTCTGCGGTCCAGTCCAGCTCGGCAAAGGTCGCGCCGTTGACGACCACGGCTTCGCCGAGCGCGATGATCACGAAGAGTGAGCAGCGCTCGGCCATGTGGCTGCCCTCAACGGCCCAGGCCCCCACCGACGAGAAGCCCAGCCTCGGTACCCAGAAGCGCACCGCGGGCGAGATGTATTCCCAGGTGACAGCGGCGATCCACAGCCATAACCGCGTCTCGCCGTCCGAAAAGCCGCCAGCGATCCACAACACCGCCGAGATCGAGAGCCAGACGAGGATGCGGATTGCGTTATGCCGGACGGCGATGCGATGGCGCGGCGTCGCGAACATCCAGAACGCGGTCCGGCCGACCTGCATGGCCGCATAGGCGACCGCAAACCACAGGCCCCGCCCTTCGAAGGCGGTCGGGATCGTCGTCGACAGCACGAGGCCGCCCAGCATCATCGAAAACAGCAGGAGGCGGACCGGTGTCAGATCGGGATTCAGCCAGTTGGTGACCCAGGCGGTGTAGACCCACACCCACCACACCGCGAGAAACAGCACGGTGACATGCACCGCTCCGAGCGGCGTGAAATGGTGCAGCAGCGTATGCGAGATCTGGGTGACGGCGAAGACGAAGACGAGGTCGAAGAACAGCTCGGCATTGGTGACGCGGCTTGGCTGGTTGGGCACGATCACGCGAAACATCGCGCCGCGCTTATTCTCCGCAGCCATCATCGTCCCCGTCGCACGATCAGATCAGGCGCCGATCAGGTCAGCTGCCCGGTACTCCGGTTTGCAGCGCCAGCGCATGCAGCACGCCACCCATCTGGCCTTGCAGGGACCGGTAGACGATCTGGTGCTGCTGGACGCGGGATTTGCCGCGGAAGGATTCCGAGATCACGGTCGCGGCATAGTGGTCGCCGTCGCCGGCGAGGTCACGGATGGTCACCTCGGCATCGGGGATCGCTGCCTTGATCATCGCCTCGATATCGTGGGCGTCCATGGGCATTCGGGTCTTGCTCCTTCTGTCGGCTTACGGCTTAGGCATCGAATCGCTGCCGGGGTCCCCTCTCCGGCGGGGCCAAACTTAGCGTGAACGGCCTTCTACGTCACGCCTCCAGGCACTATATCCCTGATCCCATCGGGATAAAGGCACGACAAAGTGCCGCGCGCGGCAGATCGATCGAAAAGGCGTGAAATCATGAAGCTTCCAGGGCCGGACCACCCTATCACCATCACCCAAAACCCCCGCCGCGTCCGCATCATGGCGGGCGATATCGTCGTTGCCGAGAGCAGCAGGGCGCTGACGCTGAAAGAGGCCAAATATCCGGCAGTGCAATATCTGCCGCGGGAGGATGCCAACATGGCGCTGCTGGAGCGCACCGAGCGCACCACCCACTGTCCCTACAAGGGGGACGCCAGCTATTACAGCATCAAGGCCGACGGCAAGACGCTCGACAACGCGATCTGGACCTACGAGACGCCGTTCCCCGCGATGACGGAAATAGCAGGCCACCTCGCCTTCTATCCGGACAAGGTGAAGATCGAGGAAGTGGGATAGACTGACGGCGCCGCAAGGCCAGGGCGGCCATCGGGCTGCTTTCCCAGTCGATATAAGGCACAAGATGCCACGCAAGGCCGCACGACTGGTCGGGGTCTCGTTGCTCGGGCTGGCCGGCGTCTTCGTCATGATCGCCGCTGCCGGATTTGGTTTTCGCGCCTACCGCCAAAATCTTGCCGCCGAAACCCTCGCGATCCGCTCTCCCAACGGCGTGCAGGAGGGCGCATATGTCGACATCGGCGGCGTCAAGCAATGGATTCAAATCCGCGGCGAGGATCGGGATAACCCGGTTCTCCTGTTCGTCCACGGCGGCCCCGGAGGGTCGAGCTGGCCGATCTCATCAGGCTGGCTGCCCTGGGAAAAGCATTTCACCGTCGTGCAATGGGACCAGCGCGGCGCCGGCCGTACCTATGGCGCCGCTGGTGAGGCACTCGCGCCATCAATGACGCTGGAGCGAATGACGCAGGATGGCGTCGAGCTGGCCGAATATTTGCGAGCGCATCTACACAAGGACAAGATCGTCCTGGTCGGGCATTCCTGGGGCTCGTTCCTGGGCATTCACATCGCCAAGCAGCGGCCGGATCTGTTTTATGCCTATGTCGGCACGGGACAGATGGTCGGCAGGACAACATTCGAGAAGTCGTTCGAGCTCGCGATCACGCATCTGCAAGAGTTGGCGCAGTCCGCCGGCAACAGCGAGGCTCTGGCAGAATTGGCGCCGATTGCCGCACGGCCTCTGATGAATCCGCAAAATCGTCTGGTTGCGGACAAATGGAGCAAAGCGCTGGCCCTGCCATCCATCGAGAGCTTCCGGCTGGCGGGCCCCGTCCCCCCCCTATTCATGCCGGATTTCTCGCTGCGGGACTGGTATAACTGGCGCAAAGGCATGGCCTTCTCCGCACGATATCTGCGCGGACGCGAGGGCCCCATGTTCAAGCGCGACGTCGCCTCGCTCGGACTCTCGTTTCCGATTCCGATGATCTTCAGCGAGGGCGATGCGGACTACAACACGCCGAGCGAGCCAGCCGAACAGCTCTTCAACCAGATCACGGCGCCCCACAAGGAATTCGTCCGGGTGCACGGCGGGGGACACTTCATTCCGTTCGATCGTCCCGATGAATTCCTGGCGGAGCTGATGGCCCACGTCATGCCGTTCGCGCGCGATCGAGGGCCGACGTGACGGCCTCGCTACGCCCTGAAGATCGTGAGCCCCAGGATCAGCAGCACCAGGAAGATCACGACGAACACATAGAACAGGAACCGGGCGACATCGGCGGAGGCGGCCGAGATGCCGGTGAAGCCGAGCACGCCGGCCACGATCGAGATCAGCAGGAAGATCAGCGCCCATTTCAAGATCGTCATCGCCAGCTCCGCATATCGGCGGCCGCAACCGGCGGCCCCTCACCTTTTCGGGGACGCTAACGGCCTTATGGGGAACTGGTTCCTTCAGGCTGACGGATAGTTTTCGCAACGCAAACTGCCCTTGCTGAATCGGGTTCCCGGCGGCACAGTCCGGCCGGATAGACACGCGACCGGGGCGACCATGATTACGATGTCACACTCTGCGACGATCGCCGCAGAGACGCATGCCGAACCGAAGGCCAAGGTACGCAATCTGTCGCTCGACCGCGCCCGCACCTTCCTGACGCTGGTGGTGCTGCTGCATCACGCCGTCATTCCCTACACCCATTTCGGTCACACCGATCCGGCGTCCTGGATCGGCTTCGACATCATCGTGCTCGCCACCGACAGCTTCTTCATGGCGATGTTCTTCTTCCTGTCGGGCCTGTTCACCTGGCCCGGCATCGCGCGCAAGGCGCCGCAGGTCTTCCTACGCGACCGCCTGCTGCGGCTCGGCCTGCCGTTCGCGGTGGCGGCGTTCACCGTGATTCCGCTCGCCTATTACGCGATCGCGCTGCGCGAAGATCCCGAGCTGACCTTCGCGGCGTTCTGGTGGAAGACCGTCACATCAGGACCGTGGCCGAGCGGCCCGATCTGGTTCGTCTGGGTTCTATTGGCGTTCGACCTCACCGCGAGCCTGCTCTACCGGGTCTCGACGCATCTGGTCGATCCAGGCAACCGCATCTCGATCCGGGGATTCAAGCAGCCGGCCGCCTTCTGGCTGATGCTCGCGGTCGTCACCATCATCGCCTATGTGCCCGCACTGGTCTATTTCGGCGCCAACAGGTGGTTCGAGTTCGGTCCGTTCTCGGTGCAGGCGAGCCGCATCCTGCTCTACTTCGCCTATTTCTTCATTGGCGTCAGCGTGGGGGCTGCGAATTTCGATCGCGGCATCCCCAGTGCCGATGGGCAGCTGCCGAACAGCCGCTGGCTCTGGGTAATCGTGACGCTGATCCCGTACTGCCTGATGTGGTGCATGATCTACATCAAGCGCGAAATCCTCGATAATCCGGACGTGCTGCCGCACTGGTACCATGTCTTCTACGGCACGTTCTTCGCGCTGTTCTCGGCTTCGATCCTGCTGGCGATCCTCGCCTTCTTCCTGCATTCGAAGACGCCGGGACCGACCCTGCTCGACCGCATGCAGGCCGATGCCTATGGCATGTTTCTGGTGCACTACCCGATCGCGCTGTGGATCCAGTATGCGCTGTTCGACTATGAACTGCCGGCGATCGTGAAGGCCGCAATCGGCTTCGTGCTGACCGTGATGTTGAGCTGGGGCGTGACGGCGAGCCTACGGAAAATTCCGGGCGCCTCGCACGTGTTGTGAGGCCAAGATATCTCCAATCGTCATTGCGAGCGCAGCGAAGCAATCCAGAATCCCTGCGCGGGACCAGTCTGGATTGCTTGCTGCGCTCGCAATGACGGAATTTGTAGCCGCAGCTTACGCTGCCTTCCCCCCCATATAATCCGGCAGCCAGCGCTCGTGCGAGGTCCGCAAGTTGTCGATCGTCACCGGCGCTTCGCCCGCGATCGCAATCGCATCGCCGCCCGTGGTGCCGATCCGCACGCAAGGCACCTCGCAGCCGCGCATCTTGGCGAGCACGCGGCCGGCTTCGGTTTCCGGCACAGTGACGAGATAGCGCGCCTGATCCTCGCCGAACCAATAGGCCTGTGACACCAGTGCCGTCGGCGCCGCCAGCAGCTTGGCGCCGATGCCGCTCGCCATCGCCATCTCGGCGAGCGCGATCAAAAGGCCGCCGTCGGAGAGATCATGCACCGCGGTCGCGGTGCCCGCATGGATCGTGCCGCGCACGCAATCGCCGTTGCGCTTCTCGGCGGCGAGATCGACCGGCGGCGGCGCGCCCTCCTCGCGACCGCAGATGTCGCGCAGGTAAACCGACTGGCCGAGCCAGCCATGGGTCTCGCCGACCAGCAGGATCGCCTCGCCTTCGGCCTTGAACGCCAGCGTGGCCGATTTGGTGAAATCGTCCAGCAGGCCGACGCCGCCGATCGAGGGCGTCGGCAGGATCGCGCGGCCGTTGGTCTCGTTGTAGAGCGAGACGTTGCCCGACACGACCGGGAAGTCGAGCGTTCGGCAGGCTTCCGAGATGCCCTTCAGGCAGCCGACGAACTGGCCCATGATCTCGGGCCTTTCAGGGTTGCCGAAATTGAGATTGTCGGTGATCGCGAGCGGCTTGCCGCCGACCGCGGTGATGTTGCGCCAGGCCTCCGCCACGGCCTGCATACCACCTTGATAAGGATCGGCCTCGCAATAGCGCGGCGTAACGTCGACAGTCAGCGCCAGGCCCTTCGGTCCGTCCTGCACGCGCACGACGGCGGCATCGCCACCGGGGCGCTGCATGGTATTGCCGAGAATGACGTGGTCGTACTGCTCCCAGACCCAACGCTTGCTGCACATGTCGGGCGTTCCGATCAGCTTCTCCAGGGCGGCGCCGAGCGCCATCGGCGCCGGCACCTCGCGCGCATGCACGATCGGCAGTGCGACGGACGGGACGTGCGGACGGTCGTACACCGGCGCCTCGTCGCCGAGCTCCTTGATCGGCAGGTCGGCCATGACGTCGCCGCCGTGCTTGACCACGAAGCGCTTGCTCGGCGTGGTGTAGCCGACCACCGCGAAGTCGAGGCCCCACTTCTTGAAGATCGCCTCGGCTTCCTTTTCCTTCTCGGGCTTGAGCACCATGAGCATGCGCTCCTGGCTTTCCGAAAGCATCATCTCGTAAGCGCTCATGCCGATCTCGCGGGTCGGCACCGCATCGAGATCGAGATCGACGCCGAGGTCGCCCTTGGCGCCCATCTCGACCGCCGAGCAGGTCAGGCCCGCCGCGCCCATGTCCTGGATCGCGATGACGCAGCCCTTCTCCATGATCTCGAGGCAGGCTTCCAGCAGCAGCTTTTCGGCGAAGGGGTCGCCGACCTGCACGGTCGGACGCTTCTCCTCGGACTTGTCGTCGAACTCGGCCGAGGCCATCGAGGCGCCGTGGATGCCGTCGCGACCCGTCTTGGAGCCGAGATAGACGATCGGCATGTTCACGCCGGAAGCGGCCGCATAGAAGATCTTGTCGGCGTCGGCAAGGCCCACCGCCATCGCGTTGACGAGGATGTTGCCGTCATAGCGGGTGTGGAAGCGCACCTGGCCGCCGACCGTCGGCACGCCGAAGGAATTGCCGTAGCCGCCGACACCGGCGACGACGCCGGAGACGAGATGCCGCGTCCTGGCATGCTCGGGTGCGCCGAAGCTCAGCGCGTTGAGGCAGGCGATCGGGCGTGCGCCCATGGTGAAGACGTCGCGCAAGATACCGCCGACGCCGGTGGTCGCGCCCTGATACGGCTCGATGTAACTCGGATGGTTATGGCTCTCCATCTTGAAGACCACCGCCTGGCCGTCGCCGATGTCGATCACGCCGGCGTTCTCGCCCGGGCCCTGGATCACCCAGGGCGCCTTGGTCGGCAAGCCGCGCAGATGGATGCGCGAGGACTTGTACGAGCAGTGCTCGTTCCACATCGCCGAGAAGATGCCGAGCTCGGTGAAGGTCGGCTCCCGCCCGATCAGCTTCAGGATGCGCTCATATTCATCGGGCTTGAGCCCGTGGGCGGCAACCAGCTCGGGGGTGATCTTGGGTTCGTTCTTCATGGCTTCAGGGGCTTTCGGCGGCGGTTTGGCCGTTCTTAGGAACATCGAGGGCTTCCGGAAAGCCCTTTATGGCGCATTTTCCCGCTGTCCCACGTTTTGCGGGCGTGCGGCCCGAGGGAACAGCAATTGCATGGCGTGGACAGATCGGATTTAAGGACTCAAGATCCGCAATTGAAGGCCTATTTCCTTGCACGAATTGACCAAAACGCCCCCGCCCCGCCGTCCCGATCTCCACATCGCCACCGAGGGCGAATTCCTGGGCTGGCGGACCTGGATCCGCGACAGCTTTGAAGCCCATGTCGGCCCCTTCTGGCACCGGATCGAGGCGGATGGCAGCGTCCGCTGCGCCTTCCGCGTCGAGAAGAAGCACCTCAACGGCTCCGGCAACGTCCACGGCGGCTGCTACATGGCGTTCGCCGACTATTCGCTGTTTGCGATCGCCACCCATGTCCTGGACAGCCGGGCGGTGACGACCAATTTTGCCTGCGAATTCCTCGACGCGGCCCGCGAGGGCGAGCTGATCGAATGCACCGGCAAAGTCAGCCGCGCCGGCGGCTCGCTGATCTTCCTGCGCGGGGAGATGAGGGCCGGCGAGCGGCTTTTGCTGACGTTTTCCGGCACGATCAAGCGGATGAAGCGCAAGTCGCTCCCGCCGCCGAACGCATAATTCGACGGCCCGGCACGGGTGACCACCCGCGCCAGGACGCAATGAAGCTTACGCGGCCTTTTCCAGATGTGCGGTAAGGCCCGCGAACAGGCCGCGGCCGTCAGTGCAACCCATGATGTCTTCGACGTGGTTTTCCGGGTGCGGCATCATGCCGAGCACGTTGCCCCTGTCGTTGACGATGCCGGCGATGGAATGCGCCGCGCCGTTGATGTTGCTGGCATCGTCGACGACGCCATCGGCCGAGCAATAGCGATAGAGCACCCGCCCCTCGCCTTCGAGCCGCTTGATGGTCTCTTCATCCGCTTCGTAATTGCCTTCGCCATGCGCGACCGGCACGCGGATCACCTGGCCGGCATTGTAGCCGCGCGTGAACGGCGAGTCGGAGCGCTCGACGCGCAGATGCACATCCTTGCAGATGAATTTCAGCCGCGCATTGCGCATCAGGACGCCCGGCAAGAGGCCGGACTCGCAGAGAATCTGGAAACCATTGCAGACGCCGAGCGCGAGCCCGCCCTTGGCCGCATAATCGCGCACCGCATCCATCACGGGCGCCCGCGCGGCAATCGCACCACAGCGCAAATAATCGCCGTAGGAGAAGCCGCCGGGCACGACCACGAGGTCGGTGCCGGCGGGCAGCGTCGGTTCGGCATGCCAGACCATCGCCGGCTCGTGGCCCGAGATCAGCTTCAGCGCCCGCGCCATGTCGCGCTCGCGGTTGATTCCGGGAAAGACGAGGACGGCGGCTTTCATGCTTCGGGTTCCGACAATGGCTGGAATCGGGCTGGCCCCGCGGGCCAATTCATCAGGAGACATAGCCATTTGACGGGGATTTTACCAGTGCTAGCCTTGCTTGATGGCCTTGTACACAGGCCATAGCCAAGGCCTGTGCCCAACGATCTTGCCCGGGGATGGAAGCCATGAATGTCCCGTCGCGGCCCATATCTCCTGCCGAACCGGTGTCCACCGAGGGCGTCGTCGCTGCAGGCGCCTATGTCGACGGCCGGCGCGTCGCGAACATCGCCATCAGCGAAGCCTCGAGCTGGCGGGCCAAGCCCGGCCATGTGGTGTGGATCGGCCTGCACGAGCCGGATACCGCGCTGCTCGGCGCAGTGCAGAAGCAGTTCGACCTGCACGACCTCGCCATCGAGGACGCCGACCACGCCCATCAGCGGCCGAAGATCGAGCAATACGGCGAGGCCCTGTTCATCGTGGCGCGCACGGCGCAGCTGATCGAGGGCCGGATTACCTTCGGCGAGACGCACATCTTCGTCGGCGAAGGCTATCTCGTCACCGTCCGCCACGGCGCCTCGACCTCCTACACAGCGGTCCGCGAGCGCTGCGAAAGTTGCCCGCGGGCGCTCGCCCGCGGCGAGGACTACATCCTCTATGCGATCCTCGACTTCATTGTCGACAACTACTCTCCCGTGCTCGAGAGCATTCACGACGAAGTGGAAGGCATCGAGGACGACGTGCTCTCGAAGCCGATTAGCAAGGCGCAGATCGAGCGATTGTACATGCTGCGCCGCGACCTCCTGCGGCTGCGCAACGCGATCGGACCGCTGGTCGAGGTCTGCCGCCGGTTGGAGCACGACGAGCTGTCGATGGTGCGGAAGGCCATGCAGCCGCTGTTCCGCGACGTCACCGATCACGTCCGCAACGTCCAGGAGCGGATCGATTCCATGCGCGAGGTGTTGGCCTTTGCCTTCGAGGCGAGCCTCTTGGTGGGCCAGGCGCAGGAGACGGCGGTGTCGAAGAAGCTCGCCTCGTGGCTTGCGATCCTGGCCGTGCCAACCGCCTTTGCCGGCATCTACGGCATGAACTTCAAGAACATGCCGGAGCTGCAATGGGAGTACGGCTACTACACCCTGCTCGGCGTGATGGCGATCTCGTGCGCCGCGCTCTATTGGCGCTTCCGCCGCGCCGGCTGGTTGTGAGCGCCCGTCCGGTTTTATCGGACAGGCGTCTCGTTGAGCTCGAGCCTGCGCTCGATGCGATCGAGCCGGCCTTCATGCCTCACCAAGGTGGCATGAACTGCTGCGATCTCCTGAAAGACACTCGTAACGTCTTGGCGAGCAGCATTCTGGGACGTCCGCAACGCCAGGATTTCCTGCTTCATTTCATCGATTTTACCATCGACCTGCGCGAGCCGCGCCTGGACCGATTTCGAAACCTCGAACATCAGCTCTGGCGTCACTTCGGACATTCCGCCCGCCTTTATGCTTTCATCTCGATTGCATAATTCTCGATCACGGTATTTGCGAGCAGCTTGTCGGCCGCGTCCTTCAGCGCGGCTTCGGCCTTGGCCCTGTCGGCGCCTGCTAGCTCGATGTCGAACACCTTGCCCTGGCGCACGCTGGCGACGCCGTCGACGCCGAGCGACTTTAACGCGCCTTCGATGGCCTTGCCCTGCGGATCGAGGATGCCGGTCTTCAAGGTAACGGTGACACGTGCCTTCACGTCATCTTCCTCTTCAGCTCTTCACCAGCACGGGACCCGTGCCCTGCGGACGCTCGTTCTCCATGAGGATGCCGAGGCGCTTTGCAACTTCCGTATAGGCCTCAAGCAGGCCGCCGAGGTCACGACGGAAACGGTCCTTGTCGAGCTTCTCGTTCGATTTGATGTCCCACAGACGGCAGCTGTCCGGCGAGATTTCGTCGGCGACGATGATGCGCATCATCTCGTTCTCGAACAGCCGGCCGCACTCCATCTTGAAGTCGACGAGGCGGATGCCGATGCCGAGGAAGAGGCCGGTGAGGAAATCGTTGACGCGGATGGCGAGCGCCATGATGTCGTCGATCTCCTGGGGCGTGGCCCAGCCGAACGCGGTGATGTGCTCTTCCGACACCATGGGGTCGTTGAGCTGGTCGTTCTTGTAATAGAATTCGATGATCGAACGGGGCAGCTGGGTGCCCTCCTCGATGCCGAGGCGCTGCGACAGCGAGCCGGCGGCAACGTTCCGCACCACCACCTCGAGCGGCACGATCTCGACCTCGCGAATCAACTGCTCGCGCATGTTCAGGCGGCGGATGAAATGGGTCGGCACCCCGATATCGTTGAGGTGCTGAAACAGGTACTCCGAGATCCGGTTGTTGAGGACACCCTTGCCCTCGATCACCTGATGCTTTTTCGCATTGAACGCGGTGGCGTCGTCCTTGAAGTGCTGGATCAGGGTACCGGGCTCGGGACCTTCATACAGAACCTTTGCCTTGCCTTCGTAAATGCGACGCCGACGGCTCATTGGGATGTACCGTGTTTTGTTGAAATCCATGTATTTGGTGTGCTCCGGTTACCAGGTTACGACCCACAGCGGAGCTGCCGTGAACGGTTTGGAACCGATCCGAACCCAAGGAAAACCTGACGGAAAACCTGAGGAAACAGAACGGGAACCAAGCCTTTAGGCAACCTATCCGATTGGCTGTCCCAGCACAATCGATCCGGCCCATCCGACGCTGACTTATACCGCCTTGCCTGCGGCTTTTCGGCTCGTTGTTTCGCCGATAGTGCCCTCTATGTAGGCATGGGCGGGAGCCCTCGCAACGAGGGCCGCCGGGTCCGTTCAGCCGAAGGAATTGGAAGACGCATGAGCGAATTCGACAAGCGCGAAGAAGGCTTTGAGAAGAAGTTCGCCCTCGACGAGGAGCAGAAATTCAGGGCAGAAGCCCGCCGCAACCGGCTGCTGGGGCTATGGGCGGCCGAAAAGCTCGGAATCTCGGGCGAAGCCGCCTCGGCCTATGCCAAGGAGGTGATCGCGGCCGATTTCGAGGAAGCCGGCGACGGCGACGTCCTGCGCAAAATCATGGCCGATTTCGCCGCCAAAAACGTCGCCATCACCGAGCAGGCGATTCGCGCCAAGATGAGCGAGTTGATCGCGGTCGCAGCCGCCGAGGTGAAGACCGGAAAGTAAGCTTAACAGCGGCGGCAGACGGCGATGGAAGCCCGGCCGCCGCTCCTCCTCCCGGACTTGCAGCCGGCCCCCAGCGGTGCCAAATGGGCGGCATGTCACAGGATCACATTTCCAACGTCCTCGCCCAACGCTATGCCTCGCCTGCCATGCGCGCCATCTGGAGCGGCGAGGGCAAGGTTCGCCTCGAACGCGACTACTGGATCGCCGTGCTGAAAGGCCAGCGCGACCTCGGCATCCCGGTGCCCGAGGGCGTAATCGAAGCTTACGAGCGCGTGAAGGACCAGGTCGATCTCGACTCCATCATGCGGCGCGAGCGCATCACGCGCCACGACGTCAAAGCCAGGATCGAGGAGTTCTGCGACTTGGCCGGTCACGAGCACCTGCACAAGGGCATGACCAGCCGCGACCTCACCGAGAACGTGGAGCAGCTCCAGGTCTATCGCGGGCTGCAGCTGATCGAGACCAAGAGCATCGCCGCCCTGATTCGCTTTGCCAGGCACGCCAAGCAGTTTCGCGACATGCCGTTCACCGCGCGCACGCACAACGTCGCCGCGCAGGTGACGACGCTCGGCAAGCGCATCGCCATGTTCGGCGAGGAGATGCTGGTGTCGCATCAGAGCTTGGTCAATGTGCTCGACACCTATCCCGCGCGCGGCTTGAAGGGCGCGGTCGGCACCAGGCTCGACCAGATCACGCTGTTCAACGGCGATGCCGGCAAGGCGCGCGCGCTCGAAAAGCAGATTCTCAAGCACCTCGGCCTGCCCAGGAGCTTCGATTCGGTCGGCCAGGTCTATCCGCGCAGCCTCGACTTCCGCGCCGTCAGCGTGCTCACCGAGCTCGCCAGCGGTCCCGGCAATTTCGCCAAGACGCTGCGCCTCATGGCGGGCCACGAGCTCGCCAGCGAAGGCTTTGCCAAGGGCCAGGTCGGCTCGTCCGCGATGCCGCACAAGATGAACAGCCGCTCCTGCGAGCGCATCAACGGCCTGCATGTCGTGCTGAAGGGCTATCTCGCCATGGCGGCGGGCCTAGCCGGCGATCAGTGGAACGAGGGCGACGTCTCCTGCTCGGTCGTTCGCCGGGTCATGCTGCCCGACGCCTTCCTCGCCATGGACGGCCTGCTCGAGACCCTGCTCTCCGTGCTCGACCAGATGGAAATATTCGACGCCGTCGTCGCAACCGAGCTCAACCGCTATCTGCCCTTCCTGCTGACCACCACGGTGATGATGGAAGCCGTGAAGAAAGGCGCAGGCCGTGAAGGCGCGCACGAGGCGATCAAGGAGCACGCGGTCGCGGCCATCCGCGATCTGCGCACCGGCAAGATCGTGCAGAACGATCTCTTGAAGCGTCTCGCCGCCGATCAGCGTCTCGGCCTCAGCGAAGCCGAGCTCGCCCAAGTGCTCGAGCACGGCCGCGCCAATTCCGGCGACGCCGGCGCCCAGGTCGACTACTTTGCCGAGCAGGTGGACGCACTGGCGAAGGCGAAGCCCGAGGCGGCCAAGTACACGCCCGGCGCGATCCTCTGACAGGTTTCACCGTCATTGCGAGGAGCCCGCGACGAAATTGCGAAGCAATTTTGCGCTGGCGACGAAGCAATCCAGTCTGCCGCCGTGGAAAGATTCTGGATTGCTTCGCTTCGCTCGCGATGACGGAAGGTCTCAGCCTTCCTTAAATCCATACTCCGGCACATTGCCGCTGGCGCCGTAATATTTGTACGGCAGGAATTTGCCCGACATGGTGATCTTGACGCGATCGCCCTTCGGGTTCGGCAGACGTTCCATCACCATGTCGAAGTCGATCGCCGACATGATGCCGTCGCCATATTCCTCCTCGATCAACGCCTTCCACGCCGGGCCGTTGACCATGACCAGTTCGTAGAAGCGATAGATCAGGGGATCGGTCGGCGGCATCGGCATGCCGCGCATCGGGGTCTCGTTCAGCATCGCAACTTCGGCCTTCGACAGGCCGAACAATTCGCCGGCGTTCGCCGCCTGCGGCTTGGTCAACTTCATCTGGCCGAGGATCGCGCCTGTGATCAGCACCTCGGAATAGCCGCCGATCTTCTCGCAGATGTATTTCCAGCTCCAGCCCTTCTCGCGCTTGATGTCGAGCAGCTTCTCGGTGAGGTCTTCGCGTTTCATGTTGGCGTCTCCTTGTCAGGCACTCAATCCGGGATTGGTCCCGGATATCCAGGTCGGTCGCGGCTCTTCGCCGCTCGATGCGATCGCAAGGCCGGGCTTGCCGATGTGAACAATCGGCACGTTGCGGGGATCGTGATGCGGCGTCTCGGCGGCAAAGGTCTTGCTGCGAGTCACCAGGAAATCGACGATGTGGTTGCGCAGCGCATAGTACAGCGGATGGCGGTGCAGATCGGTGCGGCCGCGATCCCTCGGCAGGGGATTTTCGACGATCTCGGCTAGCACGGCGCCGGGACCGTTGGTCATCAGGAAAATCTTGTCCGCGAGGTAAATCGCCTCGTCCACGTCGTGGGTGATCATGAACGCGGTCTGCCCGGTCTCGAGACAGATCCGCCGCACCTCGTCCTGGAGCGTGCCGCGCGTCAGCGCATCCAGCGCCGAGAACGGCTCGTCCATCAGCATCATCTTCGGCGTGATCGACAGCGCCCGCGCAATGCCGACCCGTTGTTTCATGCCGCCCGACAGCTCCGACGGCCGCTTGTGTTCGGAGCCGGTGAGGCCAACGAGATCGATGAAGCTTTGCGCATGCGCCCTCACCTTGGCACGATCCCAGCTCCGCCATTTCGAGCTGACCGCATAGCTCACATTGCCGAGCACGGTGCGCCAGGGCAGCAGCGCATGGCTCTGGAAGATCACGGCACGGTCGAGGCTGGTACCCGAAATCGCCCGGCCATCGACGATGACGGCGCCTTCGCTCGGCTCATCGAGGCCGGCGAGGATGTTGAGCACCGTCGTCTTGCCGCAGCCGGAATGGCCGATCACACAGGCGAACTCGCCGCGCGCCATCGACAGCCAGAGATTCTCGAAGATTGTCGTCGTACCGCTCGCGCCGGAATAGCGCTTCGCGATACCTTCGATCGAGACGAACTTGCCGGTCATCGCGCCCTACTCCGGAAACCTGACCATGCGCGTGAAGCGCGCGAGGATCTGGTCGAGCAGCATGCCGACGATGCCGATCAGCAGGATCGCGATAATCACGTTGGTGATCGAAAGGTTGTTCCACTCGTTCCAGACGAAGTAGCCGATACCGGTGCCGCCGACGAGCATCTCGGCGGCGACGATCACGAGCCAGGCGATGCCGATCGAGATCCGCATGCCGGTCAAGATCGTCGGCGCCGCCGCTGGCAGGATCACGGTGAAGGCGCGCCTGAAGGTGCCGACCTCCAGCGTCCGCGCCACGTTGATCCATTCCTTGCGAACGCTGGCGACACCAAAGACGGTGTTGAGCAGCATCGGCCAGATCGAGCAGATGAAGATGACGAAGATCGCGGAGATCGAGGAATCCTTGATGGTGTAGAGCGCGAGCGGCATCCAGGCCAGCGGCGAGATCGGCTTGAGCACCTGGATGAAGGGATCGAGCGCTTTGCTGAGCAGCGGCGACATGCCGATCAGAAAACCGAGCGGGATCGCGACCAGCACCGCCAGCAGATAGCCGGTGCCGACGCGGGCGATCGAATAGGCAAGCTGGATGCCGAGCCCCTTGTCGTTCGGCCCGTTGTCGTAGAACGGCTTCCTCAAATGCTCCCACAGCTTGGCACCGACATCGAGCGGGCCGGGCATGGCGGATTTGCCCTGCGTCGCGGTCAGGCCCATCAGCTTGGCATATTCCGGGCTCATCGTGGCCACGGGCCCTGCCGAGCGCGTCGCAAGATGCCAGATGCCGAGAAAGGCAGCGAGCAGCGCGATCGAGACGAGGCCGGCCCGGAGGCGAAAGGAGGAGTTCATTGCCTCAGGACGCCTTCCTGATCTTGAAGCTCGCGACGTAATCCTCCGGCTTGGCCGGATCGAAGGTCTTACCCATCACCGCGAACGATTTGTAGGCGCTCGCAGGCGGCGACAGGCCCATCTCGGTCATCAGCTTCTTGGTGTCGGTCGCCAGATAGACTTGCTCGGCGACCGCCTTGTAATCGACATCGCCCTTGATCTGGCCCCAGCGCTTCATCTGCGTCAGCATCCAGACCGCAAAAGACTGCCAGGGGAACGGATCGAAATCGACGCGCTTGGCGTCGGTCTTCACGCCGCCGAGACCATCGGCATAGGTGCCGGTCAGTACCTGCTCGAGCACCGTCACCGGCGCGTTGATGTAATTGGCGGGCGCGATCGCTTCCGCGATCTGCTTGCGGTTCTCCGCCTTCGAGGCATAGGCGGTGGCATCGACGATGGAGCGAGTCAGCGCGGCAAAGCTGTTCGGCGCCGTGGTGATGAACTCGCGGCTCGCGGCAAAGCTGCAGCAGGGATGACCGTCCCAGATCTCCTTCGAAAGCAGATGCATGAAGCCGACGCCGTCATAGATCGCACGCTGGCAGATGTTGTCGGGGGCGAGGAAGCCGTCGATGTTGTCGGCGCGGAGGTTCGCCACCATTTCCGGCGGCGGCACAGATCGCAGCTGCACGTCGGTGTCAGGATCGAGACCGGCTTCCGCGAGATAATAGCGTAAGAGGTAATTGTGCATGGAATAGTCGAAGGGGATCGCGAACTTCAACCCCTTCCAGTCCTTGGGATCGCGCTTATCCTTGTGCTTGGTCGCCAGCACGATGCCCTGTCCGTTGATGTTCTCGATCGCGGGCACTGTGAACGGAATGGCGTTGGCCCCGAGGCCAAGCGAGATCGCGATCGGCATCGGCGCCAGCATGTGCGCGGCGTCGTATTCCTTGTTGATGGTCTTGTCGCGGATCACGGCCCAACCGGCGGTCTTGACCACGTCGACATTGAGGCCGTGCTTGGCATAGAAGCCCAGCGGCGCCGCCATGATGATCGGCGTCGCGCAGGTGATCGGGATGAAGCCGACCTTGAGGTCCTTCTTTTCCGGCGCACCGGTATCGGCGAACAGGTCGGTCGCCGTCTTGAGCGGGAAGAATTGCGAGAGCGCCGCAAGCGCGGTCGATGCGCCCACCGATTTCAGAAACGCGCGCCGAGCCATGTCCTGCGGAAACATCGCGCGCATCACGGCGGAGGCAACCACGCCCTCGTAACGCTTCTCCTCGCTCTCGACAGGCTCGCAGCGTAGCGCCGCCGCCTGGTCGTGCTCCGCCGCGGATTGGTGCAGGCCACAACTGCAACCACGCTGAAGATCGCGGTCGGCATCCAAGGGATCGTCGAAAATGGACATGCTGCTGCGCCCCTTTGTCACATCCGAGCGGCGTGCTTCGCTGGCCGCCGCGTCGGCTCAAAATTCCATCGTGGTCCGGCTGCACCTTGTGCAACCGGGCCACGGGAAACATGCAGGTTCTATGCCGCTTTGCCTGTTACCTGGGCAGCCACCGGCAGCCCCTGCTCGATCGGCAGCGACGGATCGCGCGACCATTCGTTCCAGGAGCCGAAATACATCCGCACGTCCTTCACGCCGGCGTTCTTGAGCGCGAGGAAGGTGTTGGAGGCGCGCGCGCCCTTGAAGCAGTAGAGATAAACCGGCGTCGTCGGCGAGATGCCGACGGTGGCGCATTCCGCCAGGATCTCGTCCTTGGACTTGAAGCGCGGGCCCTCGGCGGTCGGCTTCATCATGCGGTACCATTCGAGCCAGACGGCGCCGGGGATGCGGCCCTTGCGCGGGCAGAAATCCTTGCCGTACGGCGAGGAGCTGTCGCCGATCCACTCGTCGACGTCGCGGACGTCGAGGATGGCGATGCCGGGCTTGCCGACCGCCGCGAGCATGGTCTTGGCGTCGATCAGGATGTCGCCCGCCTCGGGCACGATGGCGAACGAGGCCTTGGCCGGTGTCGGAACATCCTTGGTCACAGGGAAGCCCGCGCCCGACCAGGCCTCGAAGCCGCCATGCAGCACCTTCACCTTGGGGTAGCCGAGCATGGTGAGCAGGTAATAGCCGCGGCAGGACTGGCCGAAGCCGGAATTCATCGACTGCTCGTAGATCACCGCCGTCTCCTTGCCGGAGAGACCGGCCGCGCCGAAGGCGTCGGCAAACTTCGTCTTCAGCTCGCTGATGCCCTCCGGCGTCGAGGTCGCCAGGAAGGTGAAGATCTCGTGCACGTTGACGGCACCCGGAAGGTGTCCGGCGGCGTAGGCGTCGGGATTACGGGTGTCGATCACGACACAGGGCTCTAGCTTCAAGAGATCGGCGAGTTCGACGGCAGTGATCAGAACGTCAGTCATGGCAGCCTCTCCGTTGAGGTTGGGGGTCTTTCGGGGGTGGACTCGCAAAGATCAGGAATCGGCGAGCATCTTGCGCAGCTGCTTGGTGGCAGGCGTGACGATCGCGACGAAATAGGCCTCGCGCAGCCGACGCTGCGCGCGGTGGCTCTTGAGATAGCCGCGTGCGCCACAATGCAGCATCGCTGCATGGGCCGCCGCGACGCTGGCTTCGCCGGCACGAAGACGGAGCGCAATCACCTTGCGCCAATAGGTCTCCTCTTCATTGTAGGGGTCGCGCGCCAGTGCCATGGTCTCGGCCTCGAGCTCGCTCGCGAGATCGCGGAAGTGCACCGGCTGCTGCGGCAGATAGCGGTTGATGTGGCCGAGCGGATTGCCGACCTCGTCCATGATGTTGATGCAGTCCCTGATGAGGCCGAGTGCCATGCCGGCCTGGAGCAGGATGAAACCGGCGCGGATCTTCTTGACGAAAGGTTCGGCGGGATCCGCCAAGATCAATTCATCCGGTACGAACACCTCGCGAAACTGCACGCCGTAGGTTCCGGTGCCGTCCATGGCGAGAAACGGCTTGCACGGTGTCAACGTAATCGCGGGGTCCGAGCAGTCGGCCAGGAACATGACAGTCCGGGGCCCGCCGCTTGCGGTGCCCTTGTCGTCCTCACGCTCGAAGATCGTGCCGAAATAATGGCCCGGCCCGAGATTGGAGACCCAGGGCAGCGCACCGCGCACGATGTAGCCGCCCTCGACCTTGCGCCCTTTCAATTTCAGTTTCTCGATGCCGAAGAAGCTCTTCATCGGATTGGAGAGCCCGGTGCCGCCGAGCACGCGGCCGGTCGAGAAGGCATCGCCAAAGCGCTTGGCGAGCTTCACGTTGGTCGAGTTGGCGGCGTACCAGACCAGCGTGTTCTGGCACCAGGCCATGAAGGCCGTGCTGCCGCAGACTTCGCCGATCGCCGCCATCGCCTGGATGGCGCAGCGCAAATCCGCAGGTCCCTCCTGAGGCACGTGACTGCTCCAGGCGCCGACCGCGCCGAATGCACGCAGCACCTCGGCCGGATAGACCGTGCCGTCGTCGATACCGGCGGCGAGCGGCGCGAGTTGCTCGCGTGCGATCCGCGCCACCTCGCCCGCAATGGACGGTGCGGGCTGATCCATAACTTCGGTTCGAGATAAAGCCAGTGAACCCATGATCGTCTTCCGCACCTGATGTCCTGTTGCCGTGAGCCTAGATGCCGACCTCGAGATTGACCGGGCGGGTGAAGGTGTTGGCGACCGGCGACCACTTCTTCACATGGGCGACCAGCGCGTTGATGTCGTCCGACGAGATGCCCTCGCATTCCATGTCCACCTTGACGCGGACATCGGTGAAGCCGACCGGCTTGTCGGAGACGTCGCCGGTGCCCCAGACCGCGGTGATGTTGAGGTCGCCCTCGAGCTCCAGCTCGAGCTTGTTGACGGTCCAGCCGCGATGCACGGCGTTGGCGTGCAGGCCGACGGCGAGGCACGAGCCGAGCGCGGCGAGCGAAGCCTCCGATGGATTGGGCGCGGTATCGTCACCCAGGAGGCCCGGCGGCTCGTCGACGATGTAGGGCGGCAGGTTGCGGATGTAGTTGGCGTGGCGGAATTTGCCTTCCGCGACCGTCTTGCATTTCAAGGTCTTGACGACCTTCGGATTGGCCTTGCCGCTCGCGATCAGTTGCTCGAGGCCATTCTTGTCGATGGGCGCGAGGCAACCCGTCAGCACTGTCTTTTGAACGACGGCAGTCATTATCTTCTCCCTGGCAGAAGTTGGAAATCGGCAGGATACCGAACGGTCTGTTTCCTTGCACGGAGCGTGCCAGAGCCGCTCGAAATCGAAAAACCAGACATTGGAGCCGCTTAGCCTCGCCTGCCCACGGCTTGACCGGCTGCGCTTTGCTCAAAGGCGATGCAAATGCGCATCCCCATGCGAATCTTTTCGGCGCCGAACAGATGCGTCTTGCTGATGCGACCTGCCTGCAGGTAAGTTTGCAATCATGGCAAAAGCTGCATCGAAGAAGAATTCCAGTTCGCCCCACGCCGGCGCAGGCGACGACGAGTCCGCGCGCGGGCGCCTGCTCAGTGCGGCCTCGCATCTGTTCTGCAAGAACGGCATCAACGCCACCGGCATCGATGCGATCATCGAGGAAGCCGGCACCGCCAAGACCACGCTCTATAAGTTGTTCGGCTCCAAGACCAATCTGGTCAACGCCGTGCTGGAGAGCGAAGGCAGGCAGTGGCGCGAATGGTTCATCGGCGCCATGGAGCAAGGCGGCGGCGATGCGCAGGCGAAACTCACGCGCATCTTCCCTGCGCTGAAGAGCTGGTTTGCCGAAGAGCGCTTCTACGGCTGCCCCTTCATCAACGCCGTCGGCGAGCATGACAAAGACGCCAAGCAATTCCGCACCATCGCGCTCAAGCACAAGAAGATCGTGCTCGGCCACATCGAAAAACTCGCCGGCGAGCTCGGCTCGACCGATCCCGCCGTGCTCGCGCACCAGCTCGGCCTCATCATCGATGGTGCGATCGTGGCCGCGATGATCTCGCGCGATCCGGGCGTCGCCGACACCGCAGCTCTCACGGCCGGCCCCCTGCTCAGCCAGAGCAAGGCGAAGAAGAAGCGCGAGTTGGAGGCGGTGTGATCTTGCACCGGTCCGGTAGGGTGGGCAAAGGCGCGCAGCGCCGTGCCCACGAACTTCATAGGTTGATCTCGAACGGCACGGTGGGCCACGCTTCGCTTTGCCACCCTACGAGACCGAGCCCTATCGCTTCATTTCTTCCGTAAACCGCCCGATCGCCTCCAGCACCGGTTGCTGATCGCCGGCAAAGAACCAGTGATCGTCGCCATCGAGCTCGACGAATCGCGCGCCGGGAATCCGGCTCGCGACGTCGCGGCCGGCCGCGATCCGAACCGCCTTGTCGCCGCGCCGGTGCAGCACCAGCGTCGGTACCGTGATTTGCGGCAGCAGGTGCCGCACGTCGGCGTCGCGAAACGCGCCCAGCACGGCCGAGATGCCGCCGGGACTGGAGGCTGCGCGCAGCAACCCCGCCCACCAGGCGCGCGCCTGCGGATCCTCGGCAAGGCTCGGCGCAAAAACTTCGATCCCGACCGGGCCGCCCCATTGCGTGACGAGATGCTTGCTCCACGCATCGTACTGGCCGGCACGCAGCGCATGCGGGTAGTCCCCAGCCCAGCAGCCTTTTGCCAATGCGCCGAACAGAATGAGACCGGCGACGCGGCGCGGCTCATCGACCGCGAACTTGACGCAAGCCGGCCCACACTCGGAGGCACCGAACAGCACGACACGGCGCGACTCCGCCGCCTGCAGCACGGTGCCGATATCCTCGGCGGTGACGTCGATATCGGGAGCTGACCCGACACGGTCGGACAACCCGATGCCGCGGCGATCGAACACGATCAGGCGACCGAGCTTCATCAGTGAGGCCAGGAATTTGCGGCTGGCGGGATGCTCCCAGGCGCGCTCCACATGCGAGACGAAGCCCGGCATGACCAGGATATCGAGCGAGCCGCTGCCATAGGTCTGATAGGCCAGATGCACGCCCGAGCCCTTGACGTACCGCGTCGTCGGCACAGCCGGCGGCGCCGCAGCGGGACTCATCAGCGCCTCGGTCTCGGCCTCCGGCGCTACGTCGAGCTCGTCGCGCAGCCGCTGCGTCAGCGCGGCGTGGTGCCGCTCCGCCGCCCTGCGATCGCCTGACAGCAGCAGGCTGCGGATCAGATGCCGGCCGTAGACTTCGCTGAGCGGATCGAGCTCGACCAGCCTGCGCGCATGCGTGATCGCAGCAACATGATCGCCGGCGGCATTCTTGTCCTGCACCAGCCGCTCCAGCGCATGCACGAGCCGCCCGCGCAGCGCCTCGCGGCGAAAGAACGCCCAATCGTCGAACTCGGGCGCGTCCTCCGGCGAGAAGCCCGCGAGGAAGTCGCTACGGTAGATCTGACAGGCTTCCTCGAACGCGCCGCGGTCGCAGGCGCTCTCGAACAGATGCGTATCTAGCGTCAGCTCGACCGCCGGAGACCAGCGCATGCTGGTGCGGTCGGTCTCGAACACCGGCTCGCCAAGCGCGAGCTCGATCCGATGAAGCAGCCGCCGCAAGCGCGCCAGACCGGTCTCGCGGTCAGTCTCGGGCCACAACTGCGTGGCCATCACGTCCCGGGCGACGGCGCTTTTGGCCTCCGCAAGATAGACCAGCAGCGCAAGCCCCTTGCGCAGGGCCAGCTTGACCGGGCGGCCGTCGGCATGGACCTCTGGGAACCCGAACGCCGCAAGCGAGAAAGCCGTCATGGAATCCTTCCTCCACTCGGGGGACGCACAGGGGACGGTCGAACAATAGTCCTTACGCCAGATCGAGCCCGTTCGCCTGCGAACGATTCAGGCTCTTGCATGCGGCACCGCTGCATCCGGCACAATAGGAAAAAACATGGTCTCGCGCGTCCTGATCCTGCTCTACGCACTCGTAAGTTACGCTCTGTTCACGCTCTCGTTTCTCTATGCGCTCGGTTTCGTCGGCAATTATGTCGTGCCGAAGTCGATCGACGTCGGCACCTCCTCGAATTTGGGCGAGGCCGTCATCGTCAACCTCTTGCTGATGAGCCTGTTTGCCCTCCAGCACAGCGTGATGGCGCGCCCGGCTTTCAAGCGTTGGTCGGCCAAACTCCTTCCCGCGGCCTGCCAGCGCAGCACCTATGTGCTGCTCTCCAGCCTGATCCTGCTCCTGCTGTTCTGGCAATGGCGTCCGATCCCGATTGTGATCTGGCAGACTGAAGGCCTTGCAGCCGGGCTGCTGACCTCAGTGCATTGGCTCGGCTGGTTGATCGCATTCGCCTCGACCCACATGATCGATCATTTCGATCTGTTCGGCCTGCGCCAGGCGTTCGTCGCCTGGCGCGGAGTCGAGATGCCGGCTCAATCCTTCCGGACACCCCTGCTTTACAAGCTCGTCCGGCATCCCATCATGCTTGGCTTTCTGCTCGCGTTCTGGGCGACGCCCGAGATGACGATCGGCCATCTGTTGTTCGCGCTCGCCAACACCGCCTACATCCTGGTCGCTTTGCAGTTCGAGGAGCGCGACCTGATCGCGGTGTTCGGCACCGCCTACCAGGACTATCGCCGCCGCGTTCCCATGCTACTGCCGGGTCCGTTTGTTCGCCGCCAGACCGAAGATCGCCAGCCCATCGGATCGCCCCAATGAACGCGCTCTTCCCTCTCCCCCTGCTGTCCGTGGACGCGGCAACGTTCGCCGATATGCTCGATGGGCTCGAATTCGGCACGTATCTCGTTGACGCACATGCGCGGCTCCTTCACGCCAACGCGGCCGGGCGGGCCATTCTCGCGACCTGCAACGTCCTGCTCGATATCCGCGGCCAGCTGATGGCCTGCGATCCCGCCGTCAGTCAGACATTGCGGCAGGTCCTGGCGCCGATTGGCGGCGGCGACGCTTACCCGGGCGCTATCGCCATCCCGATGAGCGGGCTGGACGGGGATCGCTACATCGCCCATGTGCTGCCGCTGCGATCAGCCCCGCATCAATGCGCGGGTGCCGCTGGCACAGCCGTGGCCGCGTTGTTCGTTCGCAAGGCGGCGCTGGCGATCCCCACCCGCTCGGATGCGCTCCGCCGCGCGTTCAAGCTGACCACAACCGAGCTGCGCGTGCTGCTCGCGATCGTGGAGCTCGGAGGCGTTCCGCAAGTAGCCCGCGGGCTCGGCGTCGCCTGTTCGACGGTCAAGACGCATCTCCGTCGCTTGTTCGAGAAGACCGGCGCCACGCGGCAGGCCGATTTCGTCAAGCTCGTGGCGGGATACGCGACGCCGCTGAGTGACCGGCGAGAAAGTCCGCCATGCCATGGAGCGCCACGATGAAAGCAGTTCTCTGCCACGCGTTCACAGGTCCTGCGGATTTGTGCGTCGGCGAGATCGAGGTGCCCCGGCCCGCCGGCAACGAGATCCTCATCGAGGTCCATGCGGCTTCGGTGAGCTTCATGGATCAGTTGATGGTCTCGGGCCTCTACCAGATGCGGCCGTCGCTGCCCTTCGTGCCAGGCACGGAAGCGGCCGGTGTCGTGATCGCCGTCGGCGAGCGAGTCACAACATTCGCCCCGGGTGATCGCGTGGCGTGCAGCAGCTGGACCGGCGCCTACGCCGAACGGATGATCGCAAAGGAATCCAAGAGCGTGCGTCTGCCTGACGGTGTCGCGTTCGAGACGGCGGCGACCGTGCTGCACGTCTACGGTACCGCCTATTATGCACTGGTCGAGCGCGCCCGCGCGAAAGCCGATGAAACCCTGTTCGTCACGGGCGCGGCCGGCGGCGTCGGGCTCGCCGCCGTTGATCTCGCTCGCCATCTCGGCCTGCGCATCGTCGCCGGTGTCGGCTCCGACGACAAGGCCGCACTGGTGCGACGCTATGGCGCCAGCGAGGTCGTCAATTACCGCAGCGAGGATCTGCGCGACCGGATCAAGTCGATCACCTCAGGCCAGGGCATCGATATCGGCTTCGACAATGTCGGAGGGACTATCCTCGAGCAGATGGCCCGGTTGATGAACTGGGGCGGGCGGCTGATGCCGATCGGCTTCACCAGCGGCGTGATTCCACAGATTCCGATGAACCTGCCGCTGCTGAAGAACTACGCCATCATCGGCGTCTTCGTCGGCGCCTGGGCCGAGAAATTTCCCGACGAGGCCGCGCGCATGAACGACACCCTGATGCAATTGCTGGCCGAAGGAGCAATCCGCCCGCACATCGGTCGCGTCCTCCCTTTGGAGGAGGCAAGTGAAGCCATGCGCGCCATGGCCAATCGGACGGTTCAGGGAAGAATCGTGCTTAAGATCCGATAGAGTGCGCGAGGACAGGCAAGAGAGGAAGGCAAGACTTGACCGAAATCATCATCGACAAGCGCTATTGCGGTCCGCCGAACTCCGGCAACGGCGGCTATGTTTGCGGTCGGCTGGCCCAGCACATTCCCGGAGGCGCCGAGGTGACGTTGCGCGCACCGCCGCCCCTGGACACGCCGCTCGCGACAACCGCAACCGACGAAGGAACATGGGAGCTTCGCGACGGCGCCAAACTCGTTGCGACCGGACGCGCGATGAGTGTCGAGCTTGCGCGACTGGAAAAGGCCAGCTTCGAGGAAGCCTGCGCCGCCGAATTGCTGACCCCGATGAAGCCGCACGAGCATCCGCTGCCGACCTGCTTCGTCTGCGGCCCCGCAAGGGCCGAGGGCGACGGCCTGCGCATTTTCGCCGGCCCGCTCGGACGACACCCACACACGCCCGTGCTCGCAGCGAGTTGGATTCCGGACCCCAATCTCGCCGCCGGGGACGGACTGGTCGCGCCGGAATTCCTCTGGTCTGCGCTCGATTGTCCCACCGGCTTCGCCTGCAATTGCGATCCGCAGAGCAGCGTTGTCGACCGAACCCCGCTCCTGCTCGGGCGAATGTCAGCGCGGATCGAAGCCCGCCCGCGCCCCGGCGACCGCTGCATCATCACCACCTGGCCCACCGGCCGCGACGGCCGCAAGCGCACCGCCGAGGCCGCGCTGCATGACGAAGCAGGAAGGTTGCTGGCCGTGGCGAAGACGACATGGATCGCGGTCGACCGCGACGTGCAGCTCGGGCGATAGGTGACGGTCTCGTAGGGCGGGGCAAAGCAAAGCGTGCCCACCACCTCGCTCGGAGGCGAAAAGGTCGTGGGCACGGCGCTATGCGCCTTTGCCCACCCTAGGAAACCTGCGCGTGTGATTCCTACGGGCTCTGCCCGATCATCCCCTGCAGCCGCACCAGCTCCGCCTCGAGATCGCGCTCGACATCCGCAGCCCGAATCTCCAGCACGCGGTAATCGCGCGCCTCCAGCCAAGCCCGCCGCGAGGCGCGGTCGGCGGCGATGGTCTCGCCCTCGCCCGGGTTGACCAGCTCGATCGCGATCCGGTGCGGGAAAGAGACGAAATCGGGGATGTGGCGGCCGACCGGAGTCTGGCGCTTGAACCCACCTGCGAAGCGGCGGTCGCGCGTCAGCGCCTGCCAAAGCAGGCGTTCGGCATCGGTCGGGTTGCGGCGGAGCAGGCGCGCAAGGCCGCGCACGGTCGAGCCGCTATCAGGGACGCCGCCGCCCTGCCCGTGCTCGGCCAAAAGTGCGCGCAGGCGCGTGGCCTGCTCGCCATCGAGCACGCCGCCCTTGGCCGGGCCCTTGCGGCCTTCCGCGATGGCCATGATCACTCCATGGAGGGTGTGCATGTCCTGCTTGGTCGGCTCCATCCGGGTGAAGATGTTGCGCAGATTGACCAGCATGGTGTCGCGCTTCTCGGCCGGGCGCAGGAACTCGACCTTGTCGAGCTCGCGCACGAGGTTGTCGAAGAAGGCCTGCATCTGGTGCTGCGAGGCGCGCTCGGAACGCTCAGGCATGGCGTGCGGCAGCGCGCCCGAGGTCGCCTGCTTGAACCATTCATAGCCCACCAGCAGCACGGCCTGGGCAAGGTTGAGCGAGGCAAACCCCGGATTGACCGGAAAGGTGATGATGCGATTGGAGAGCCCGACCTCCTCATTGGTCAGGCCCCAGCGCTCCCGGCCGAACAGGATGCCGGCCTTGCCGCCGGTGGCGATGTGCCCGGCGATTTCGCTCGCTGCAGCCTCCGGCCCAACTACCGGCTTGGCCTGGTCGTGGGGCCGCGCGGTGGTGGCCAACAAGAGATCGAGGTCGGCGACCGCCTGCTCGACCGTGTCGAACAGCTCGACCTTTTCCAGGATGTGGTCGGCGCCAGCGGCGGCGCGCTGGGCGGCGATGTTGGGCCAACCGTCCCTCGGGTTGACGATGCGCAGAGCGCTCAGGGCAAAGTTGCCCATCGCGCGCGCAGCCATGCCGATGTTTTCCCCGAGCTGCGGCTCGACCAGGATCACGATGGGGCCGTCGAGGGACATTCCCGTCTTGCTCTTGTCAGTCCCCGACATCTCGTTTCGCTTTCACTCTGGTTCTCAAGGCCCTGGCGAGGCGCTCTTAGGAATTGATTCAGAGCCGGCTGCCGACCGGCGGGCTTTGTCCGCCTGTCGTTTGCCTGTCCTGACAGAATTCTCAAGGGAAATAACGGGTTGGATTCGGCTTTTGAACCTGGGCGGAAACCTTGATCCGGCCCGGGCCGCGGCGGCCGGCTCCGCCCCCCGTCCGTGGAAGCTGGATGGGCTAAAAGTGCATAATCACTTGGCTTTCGCCCGCTGCTATCAGGTGCTAAGAGGCGGCGGATATTCACGTCGGCGCACCGCAAGTGCCCATTCCGAAGAGGGCTTCCCCGATCATGGCAAAAATCAAGGTATCCAATCCCGTCGTCGAACTCGATGGCGACGAGATGACCCGGATCATCTGGCAGTACATCAAGGATAAGTTGATCAACCCGTTCCTGGATGTCGAGCTGCTCTATTTCGACCTGGGCATGGAGTACCGCGACCAGACCAACGATCAGGTGACGATCGACGCCGCCGAGGCGATCAAGAAGGTCGGCGTCGGCGTCAAGTGCGCCACCATCACCCCCGACGAAGCCCGGGTGAAGGAGTTCAACCTCAAGCAGATGTGGAAGTCGCCGAACGGCACCATCCGCAACATCCTAGGCGGCTGCATCTTCCGCGAGCCGATCATCTGCAAGAACGTGCCGCGTCTCGTTCCCGGCTGGACCAAGCCGATCATCATCGGCCGCCACGCCTATGGCGACCAGTACCGCGCCACCGACATCAAGTTCCCGGGCAAGGGCACCCTCTCGCTGAAGTTCGTCGGCGAGGACGGCACCGTGATCGAGAAGGAAGTGTTCAAGGCTCCGGGCGCCGGCGTCGCCATGGAGATGTACAATCTCGACGACAGCATCATCGACTTCGCCCGCGCCTCGTTCAACTACGGCCTGCTGCGCGGCTACCCGGTCTACCTGTCGACCAAGAACACGATTCTGAAGGTCTATGACGGCCGCTTCAAGGACATCTTCCAGGAGATCTTCGACAAGGAGTTCAAGAAGGAGTTCGACGCCAAGGGCCTGACCTACGAGCACCGCCTGATCGACGACATGGTCGCCTCGGCGCTAAAATGGTCCGGCGGCTACGTCTGGGCCTGTAAGAACTACGACGGCGACGTGCAGTCCGACACGGTCGCGCAGGGCTACGGCTCGCTCGGCCTGATGACCTCGGTGCTGCTCACCCCCGACGGCAAGACCGTCGAAGCGGAAGCGGCCCACGGCACGGTGACCCGTCACTACCGCGAGCACCAGAAGGGCAAGGAGACCTCGACCAACTCGATCGCCTCGATCTTCGCCTGGACCCGTGGCCTCGCCCACCGCGCCAAGCTCGACAACAATGCCGAGCTCGCCAAGTTCGCGACCACCCTGGAGAAGGTCTGCGTCGACACCGTCGAGGAAGGCTACATGACCAAGGACCTCGCGCTCCTGGTCGGCGCCGACCAGCGCTGGCTCTCGACCACCGGCTTCCTCGACAAGGTCGCTGACAACCTGGTGAAGGCGCTGGCGGCGTAAGCTGCCAACCGCAATTTCGCCCGACTGGGCCAGCCATCATTACGGGCCGCGTCCTTGAGCGCGGCCCGTTCTTTTTGTGAGAGCCCTCCGTGGAGACCGACCATGTTCATCAAGCTTGCCGCCCCCTGCCTGCTGTTGCTCGCGGCCATGATCGGGCCGGCCTCCGCCGCAGACCCGCTCCCTGACGCCATCGCCGCATCCGGTGAGAGCATCGTGCTCAGCGTCCACGCCGAGGGCGCGCAGGTCTATGAGTGCAAGGCCGGCACCGACGGCAAGCTCGCTTGGAGCTTCCGCGAGCCGATCGCGACACTCTTGTCCGACGGCAAGACCGTCGGCCGCCACTATGCCGGGCCGACTTGGGAGCACGCCGACGGCAGCGCCGTGGGTGCCAAGGCCGCCGGCAATGCGCCGGGCGCAACGGCCGCCGACATCCCCTGGCTGAAGCTGGAGGTCACCGCCCACCGCGGCAGCGGCGTGCTGACGCCGGTCACGACGGTCCAGCGCACCAACACCCATGGCGGCAAGCTCGAGGGCGCCTGCGACAAGGCCGGCGAGTTCAGAAGTGCGCCCTACTCGGCCGAGTATGTTTTCCTGAAGAAGGGCTGAGCGCTCAGCGGTCGGTGCCCTCACGCTCGGCTTGCGCGAGCTCGGCGGGCGCCAGATCGCCGCCGGTCTCTTCCAGCCGCGCCTTGGCCGTCCGGTGGACATGCGCCGCCAGCGTCGGCATGCGCGCGATCAGGGCATGAAAATCCTGGGCATCGAGCACCAAGAGACGCGTCTTGCGCGTCGCCGTCACGGTGCCGCTGCGCTTGGTCTTGTGCAGCAGCGCGATCTCGCCGAAGAACGTACCGTCGGCAAGCCGCACATGCTGGCTCGGCAGCGCGATCTCGACCTCGCCGGCCGTGATGAAATACATCGAGGAGGCCGCGTCCCCGCGACGAACCAGGATCTCGCCCTGCTCCACGGTACGCGCGCGGAGCAGCCGCATGATGTCGGCGATCTCCGCCGCTCCCAGATGCGAGAACAGCGGCACCCGCGCCAGCATGCCCCAGGTGACGACGAAGTCGCGCCGCTTCACTTCCTCGGCAAAGGCGGTCGAGATGATCGCAACCGGCAGCGCGATCATCGCGAAGCCCGAGATGATGGTGAACACCGAGATGATCTTGCCTAGCGCCGTCACCGGCACGACGTCGCCATAGCCGACGGTGCCGAGCGTCACGATCGCCCACCACATCGCCTGGGGGATGGTGCCGAGCTTGTCCGGCTGCACGTCGCGCTCGATGGCGTAGAGCAGCGAGGCGAAGGTCAGGACCGCACCGGCCAGGATGACGATGCAGCCGATCAGTGCCCGACGCTCGGCATGCACGGCCGCAAGCAGCGAGCGCATCGCCGGCGAATAGCGGATCAGCTTGAAGAACGGCAGCACGCCGAGCGCCGCCAGCGTCGCGTGCCGGCCCGTGGCCAGCACCACCGCGGCCGGCAGGAACGCCATGAGGTCGATGATGCCGAGCGCCGAGAAAACATAGCCGAGCCGGTCGGCGAGCGCCGAGCCCTTGCGCGGCGTGTGGCCCGCCACCGTCCAGAGCCGCGCTAGATATTCCAGCGCGAACACGATCACGCAGAGGATGCTGACGGACGAGAACAGCACGGCGAACTGCGCGTCCAGCTCCGGCACCGAGGCGAGCACCATCGCGACCACGTTGAACACGATGACGCCGATGATGAGCTGGATGAAGCGCGACCCGATCGAGTAAGCGAGCGGATCGTGCTCCAGCAATTCGTAGAGGCGATCCCTCAAATTCGGATCGCGAAGCCCACGTCCTCGCGGAACGAGGCGCATGGCGGTTACGCCGCCCCCATCGCTTTTTCGATCGCAGCCAGCGCCTCGGTTGCCTTGGCGCCTTCAGGGCCGCCCGCCTGCGCCATGTCGGGCCGGCCGCCGCCGCCCTTGCCGCCGAGCGCTTCGGAGGCGACGCGCACGAGGTTCACGGCGTTGAAGCGCGCGGTGAGATCGGCGGTGACGCCGACCACGACGCCAGCCTTGCCGTCCTCGGTGACGCCGACGATGGCGACGACGCCGGAGCCGATCTGCTTCTTGGCCTCGTCGGCGAGGCTCTTGAGATCCTTCATCTCGATGCCTTCGACCGCGCGCGCCATCAGCTTGACGCCACCCGCCTCGCGTACCCCGGAGGCCGCGCCATTGCCGGCGGACGCGCCGCCGCCCATCGCCAGCTTCTTGCGGGCATCCGAGAGCTCGCGCTCGAGCTTCTTGCGCTCCTCCATCAGCGCGGCGATGCGCGCCGGGACGTCGTCGAGGGACGTGCGCAGCTCGTTCGCCGCGGTCTTCGCCAAAGTCATGGTGTCGTTGGCGTGCTTGCGGGCGTAATTGCCGGTCAGCGCCTCGATGCGGCGCACGCCCGAAGCGACCGCGCTCTCGCTCGTCAGCGTGATCAGGCCGATGTCGCCGGTGCGGCGGACATGCGTGCCGCCGCAGAGTTCGACCGACCAGCCGAGCGCATTGGCGCCGCGCTCGCGCGCGGTCTTGCCCATCGAGACGACGCGCACCTCGTCGCCATATTTCTCGCCGAACAGCGCGCGCGCCCCGGCCTCGCGGGCTTCGTCGACGCCCATCACGCGGGTCGTGACCTCGTCGTTCTCCAGCACCACGTCGTTGGCGATGTCCTCGACGCGGGCGAGCTCTTCCGCCGTGATCGGCTTCGGATGCACGAAGTCGAAGCGCAGACGGTCCGGCGCGACCATCGAGCCGCGCTGAGCGATGTGATCGCCGAGCACCTGGCGCAGCGCCTCGTGGATGAGGTGCGTCGCCGAGTGATGCGCACGGATCGAGGAGCGCCGGGAATGATCCACCTCGAGCTGCAGCGCGGTGCCGACCTTCACTTCGCCGCTCTCGACGGTGCCGACATGCACGAAGAAATCGCCGAGCTTCTTCTGCGTGTCGGTGACGCGGAACTTGATGCCACCTTCGCCGGTGAGCACGCCGGTGTCGCCGACCTGGCCGCCTGATTCCGCATAGAACGGCGTCTGGTTCAGCACGATGGCGCCGGTGTCACCCGCCCTCAGGCTTGCGACCTCAGCACCATCCTTCACCAGCGCGGACACCACGCCTTCGGCGCTCTCGGTCTCGTAGCCCAGGAATTCGGTGGCCCCGAGCTTCTCGCGCAGCGGGAACCAGATCGCCTCGGAGGCCGCCTCGCCCGACCCCTTCCAGGACTCGCGCGCCTTGGCCTTCTGCCGCTCCATCGCGTCGGTGAACGCAGCCTGGTCGACGCCGATGCCGCGCGACTTCAGCGCGTCCTGCGTCAGGTCGAGCGGAAAACCATAGGTGTCGTATAGGGTGAAGGCGACGTCGCCGTCGAACATGTCGCCCTTCTTCAAGGACGCGCTCTTCTCGTCGAGGATGGCAAGGCCCCGCGACAGCGTCTTGCGGAAGCGGGTCTCTTCCAGCCGCAGCGTTTCCTCGATCAAATTCTCCGCGCGCATCAAATCAGGATAGGCCTGGCCCATCTCGCGAACCAGCGCCCAGACCAGGCGATGCATCAGCGGCTCCTTGGCGCCCAACAGCTGCGCATGGCGCATCGCGCGGCGCATGATCCGGCGCAGCACATAGCCGCGGCCCTCGTTCGAGGGCAGCACGCCGTCCGCAACCAGGAAAGCGGAAGAACGCAGATGGTCGGCGATGACGCGGAACGAGGCGACGGTCTGCTCGGTCGGGCCGCTGCCGAGCGCGGATGCGGTCGCGTCGATCAGATGGCGGAACAGATCGGTCTCGAACACGCTGTCGACGCCCTGCATGATGCAGGCCATGCGCTCCAGACCCATGCCGGTGTCGATCGAAGGACGCGGCAGATCCACGCGCTCCTCCTTCGTCACCTGCTCGTATTGCATGAACACGAGATTCCAGAACTCGAGGAAGCGGTCGCCGTCCTCTTCCGGCGAGCCCGGAGGGCCGCCCCAGATGTGATCGCCGCGGTCGATGAAGATCTCCGAGCAAGGGCCGCACGGGCCGGTGTCGCCCATCGCCCAGAAATTGTCTGATGTCGGGATGCGGATGATGCGGTCGTCGGAGAACCCGGCGATCTTCTTCCAGAGCCCGTGCGCCTCGTCGTCGGTGTGGTAGACGGTGACGAGCAGCTTGTCCTTCTTCAGACCGAAGTCTTTGGTGATGAGCTTCCAGGCCAGCTCGATCGCGCGCTCCTTGAAGTAGTCGCCGAACGAGAAGTTGCCGAGCATCTCGAAGAAGGTGAGATGGCGCGCGGTGTAGCCGACATTGTCGAGGTCGTTGTGCTTGCCGCCGGCGCGCACGCATTTCTGCGAGGTGGTGGCGCGCTGATAGGGCCGCTTCTCGACGCCGGTGAAGACGTTCTTGAACTGCACCATGCCGGCGTTGGTGAACATCAAAGTCGGATCGTTGCGCGGCACCAGGGGCGAGGACGACACGATCTCGTGGCCGTTCTCGGCAAAGAAGTTCAGAAAGGTCGACCTGATCTCGTTGACGCCGCTCATGTTCATCCAATCGGGTGTGCTAGAGCATGATCCGGAAAAGTGGGAAGCGGTTTTCCGGAAAGATCATGCTCAAACAATCATCGCGCTTTAGAACCCGCTTCCTTGCCGTCCAAACTGACGTTTCGGCTGATATCTGCGGGCCAAAGCGCTTTTAGACAAGGCCAGCTTCCCTGTCCAGAAACTGTGCAAGGAGATCAGAGGGTTGCCGCAGGCGCGCAGGTCCTGGTGCAAGCCCCGTTGCAATCCCGTTGAAAGACGCAGAAGCCGCGTTGACAGGCTTGGCTGGCCTGTGGTCTGTACCCATCTGTATCGTACGGCCACGTCGGGAGAGACCGGCACATCTGCCGGCGCCGAAGGAGCAACCGCCCCGGAAACTCTCAGGCAAAAGGACCGCGTGGCTTTGACGACATCTGGAAAGAGGCGCCGACGGGCTTAAGCCCGCCCGGCACCCGCCGACGGGATAATACTCTCAGGCACAGCGACAGATGGGGCTTCGACTGGTGTCCCAGGGGAATCGTCCCAGGGGAACCGCCGAGGGCCCCGAGATGCTTGCACCCGACGACCGGAAATCCCTGAAACGTACCCCTCTTTATGACCTGCATGTGTCGCTCGGCGGCAAGATGGTGCCGTTCGCGGGCTATGACATGCCCGTGCAGTACCCTGCGGGCGTGCTGAAAGAGCACCTTCATACCCGAGCTTCCGCCGGCCTGTTTGACGTCTCCCATATGGGCCAGCTCCGCTTGCGGCCGAAGTCGGGCAAGGTCGAGGACTCCGCCCGCGCGCTGGAACGCCTGGTGCCGCAGGACATCGTAGCGATCGCCGAGGGGCGGCAGCGCTACGCCCAGTTCACCAATGCAGACGGCGGGATTCTCGACGATCTGATGGTTGCCAATTTCGGCGATCACCTATTCCTGGTCGTCAACGCCGCCTGCAAGGACGCCGACGAGGCGCATCTGCGCGCCAATCTTGCGGACGCCTGCGAGATCGAATCGCTCGCCGACCGCGCACTGATCGCTCTCCAGGGCCCCAAGGCGGAATCGGCGCTGGCGAAACTGTGTGCAGCGGCGCCCGCCATGAAATTCATGGATGCCGGTCCGCACGAGGTCGCCGGCATCAAGTGCTTCGTCTCGCGTTCGGGCTACACCGGCGAAGACGGGTTCGAGATTTCGGTTCCCGCTGCCGATGCCGAACGCCTCGCACAGATGCTGCTGCAAAATCCCGACGTGATGCCGATCGGGCTTGGCGCCCGCGACAGCCTGCGGCTGGAAGCCGGGCTCTGCCTCTACGGCCACGACATCGACACCGCCACCACACCGGTCGAGGCCGCGCTGGAATGGTCGGTGCAGAAGAGCCGCCGCACGGGCGGTGCACGCGCCGGCGGTTTTCCCGGCGCCGACAAGATCCTCACCCATTTCGATCACGGCGCATCCCGCCGCCGCGTCGGACTGCGGCCTGAGGGCCGCGCGCCGGTGCGCGAAGGCGCGCTGCTGTTTGCGGATCAAGCCGGAGGCGAGCCGATCGGAAAGGTCAGCTCGGGCGGATTCGGCCCGAGCCTGAATGCCCCGATCGCGATGGGCTATGTGCCGACTGCCTTAAGTGCGCTCGGGACAAAACTCTTTGCCGAGGTGCGTGGACAAAAGCTGCCGCTCACGGTCGCCGCCATGCCCTTCGTGAAAAACACCTACAAACGCTGAGGATCGACAATGACCACGCTGTACACCTCCGACCATGAATGGCTTGCCATCGAGGGCGACGTCGCCACCGTCGGCATCACCGACTATGCGCAGCAGCAGCTCGGCGACGTCGTGTTCGTCGAGCTGCCCAAGCTCGGCCGCGTGCTGAAGAAGGCGGAAGCCGCCGCCGTCGTGGAATCCGTCAAGGCCGCCTCCGACGTCTACGCGCCGATCTCGGGCGAAGTGCTCGCGACCAATCCCGAGCTCGCCGCCGAGCCGGCGCTGGTGAATTCGGACGCGCAAGGCAAGGCCTGGTTCTTCAAAATCAAGATTGCCGATAAGAGCGAGCTCGGCGGCCTCATGGATGAAGCCGCCTACAAGGCGCATACGGCTTAAAGCGATGGAGCAAGCGATGACCGCGCACCGCAAATGCAATGGCGAGATTACCTCTTTCGTTCGCCGCCACATCGGCCCGTCAGCGCGCGATGTCACCGCAATGTTAGAGACCGTCGGCGCTAGAAGCGTCGACGCCTTGATGGCGGAAACGCTGCCGAGTTCAATCCGCCAGGCGGCCCCGCTCGATCTCGGCAAGCCGCTGAGCGAAACCGAGGCGATCGCGCATATGACCGAGCTCGCGCGCCAGAACCAGGTCTTCACCTCGCTGATCGGCCAGGGCTATTCCGGCACGATTTTGCCGACGGTGATCCAGCGCAACATCCTGGAGAACCCGGCCTGGTACACGGCCTATACGCCCTACCAGCCCGAGATCAGCCAGGGCCGGCTGGAAGCGCTGTTCAACTTCCAGACCATGATCTGCGACCTCACCGGCCTGGACGTTGCCAACGCTTCGCTGCTCGATGAGGCCACGGCCGCTGCCGAAGCGATGGCGCTCGCCGAGCGGCATTCGCAGGTGATGGCACAGGCCTTCTTCGTCGACAAGGACGTGCATCCGCAGACGCTAGCCGTGATGCGCACCCGCGCCGAGCCGCTGGGCTGGAGTCTGATCGTCGGCGATCCCCTCACCGAGCTCGACAAGGCGGAGGTGCTCGGTGCGTTGCTGCAATATCCGGGCTCTTCGGGTGCGGTGCGCGACCTCAGGCCGGTGATCGCGGCTCTGAAGGCCAAGGGCGCGCTCGCGATCGTTGCCGCCGATCTCCTGGCGCTGACCCTGCTCGCCTCGCCCGGCGAGCTGGGCGCCGACATCGCGATCGGCTCTGCCCAGCGCTTTGGCGTGCCGATGGGTTATGGCGGACCGCACGCCGCCTATATGGCGGTGCGCGATGCGTTGAAGCGCTCGCTCCCCGGCCGCATCGTCGGCCTCTCCGTGGATAGCCGCGGCGCCCCGGCCTATCGCCTGGCGCTGCAGACCCGCGAGCAGCACATCCGGCGCGAGAAGGCGACCTCCAACATCTGCACCGCGCAGGTGCTGCTTGCTGTCATCGCCGCGATGTACGCGGTCTATCACGGTCCCGAGGGTCTCGCGCAGATCGCGCGCAACGTGCATCGCCGCACGACGGTGCTCGCCGCGGGCTTGCGCAAGCTCGGATTCGCGCCGCAATCCGAAACCTTCTTCGATACGATCAGCATCGATGCCGGGGCCAGGCGCGCCGAGATCATCGTGCGCGCCGCCGCCGAGAAGATCAATCTCGGGATCGGCCATGCGAACTTGCGCATCGCGCTCGACGAGACCACGACGCCTGCGACGGTCGAAGCGCTCTGGCGCGCCTTCGGCGGCACGCTGTCGTACGCCGAGATCGACGCCACCACGCGCGAGGCCCTGCCGGAGGCGCTGAAGCGCACCACGGCGTTCCTCACCCACCCCGTGTTCCATGCGCATCGCTCGGAGACCGAGATGCTGCGCTATATGCGCAAGCTCAGTGATCGCGACCTCGCGCTCGATCGCGCGATGATCCCGCTGGGATCCTGCACCATGAAGCTGAACGCGACCACCGAGATGATGCCACTGACCTGGCCGGAGTTCGCGACCCTGCATCCGTTCGTGCCGCGCGAGCAGGCGAGCGGCTATCACGCGCTGTTCGCGCGGCTCGAAAAGTGGCTGTGCGACATCACCGGCTATGACGCGATCTCGCTGCAGCCGAATTCCGGCGCGCAAGGCGAGTACGCCGGCTTGCTCGCGATCCGCGGCTATCACGCTTCGCGTGGCGAGGCGCACCGGAAAATCTGCCTGATCCCCTCCTCCGCCCACGGCACCAATCCGGCCTCCGCCGCGATGGTCGGCATGGACGTGGTGGTGGTCGCCTGCGAGAAGAACGGCGACGTCGACGTCAATGATCTCCGCGCCAAGGCGGAAAAGCACTCGAAGGACCTTGCCGCGGTCATGATCACCTATCCCTCGACGCACGGCGTGTTCGAGGAGCATATCCGCGAGATCTGCGACATCGTGCACGGCCATGGCGGCCAGGTTTATCTGGATGGCGCCAACCTGAACGCGCAGGTCGGCCTTTCCAGGCCCGGCGATTACGGCGCCGATGTCAGCCATCTCAACCTGCACAAGACCTTCTGCATCCCGCATGGCGGCGGCGGCCCTGGCATGGGCCCGATCGGCGTCAAGGCGCACCTCGCCCCGTTCCTGCCCGGCCACCCCGCAACGCGCGCGGATGCCCCGGTCGGCCCGGTCTCGGCCGCGCCGTTCGGCTCGGCCTCGATCCTGACCATCTCCTACATCTACATCCTGATGATGGGCGGGGAAGGCCTGAAGCGCGCCACCGAGATCGCGATCCTCAACGCCAACTACGTCGCAGCAAGGTTGGAGCCGCACTTCCCGGTGCTCTACAAGAACCCCAGGGGGCGCGTCGCGCATGAGTGCATCGTCGATCCCCGGCCGCTGAAGACGACGTCAGGCGTCACGGTCGACGACATCGCCAAGCGCCTGATCGATTACGGCTTCCACGCCCCGACCATGAGCTTCCCGGTGCCGGGCACGCTGATGATCGAGCCGACCGAGTCGGAATCGAAGGCGGAGCTGGACCGCTTCTGCGACGCCATGATTGCGATCCGGAAAGAGATCGCCGAGGTCGAGACCGGCCGCTTCAAGATCGAGGCTTCGCCCCTGCGCCACGCCCCACACACCGTGCACGATATCGCAGACGACGGTTGGAAGCGCGCCTACACCCGCGCCGAAGGCTGCTTCCCCGATGGGGTCTCGCGCACCGATAAATATTGGTGTCCGGTCGGGCGTGTCGACAACGTCTACGGCGACCGCAATCTGGTGTGCTCGTGCCCGCCGGTGAACGATTATGCCGAGGCCGCGGAGTAAGCTTGATAGGGTCGGTTAGCGGGCGGCTGTGCGAAGCGCAACCCACCGCTTCTGCTTCCGCGGAGACAGACAGCGGTAAGTTACGCTGCGCTAACCCACCCTACGGTCCTGGCCGATGGGGGCGGCTGATGATCAATATACCTGTATACCTGTGAGAAAATTCAAAAGCATGGCGGTCGCCCTCAAGACGCTTGAGCTTTACGTCAAAGACGACGCGGAGCATCTTCAGACCGGAAAGCCATTTCAGAATTTCGGCCACATGCGCTTATGAGAAGCGTTGGCCAACTGGCTGCTGTGCGCCACCGCTAATGCCATAGATGGGCGCAACTTATCGATTGCGAGCACAAACGACCCCATTGGCGGCGACGGCATCATCCGCGACGAGGACACCGCGGGAGCTTTCCAACCGAGCATGTAATGGTTCCGCGCCAGAGTGGTGGCGCTGCTACCGACCCACGAGCACTGATCCTAGGGGCCATTGACGATAACGAAAAGAAGGGTGGCGCAGCTTACGCTTCAGGCAAACCGCTGGTCGTGTTTGTCAACGCTGACCCAGGTGAATGGTATCCAAACAGAGTTGCGCGGGCATTACCCTATCTCCGAGTTCTGTCATCCAAATTCGTTCGGACATCGTGGACTTTTCTCATCGCGAGATCGAAAACGGGAATTACGGCGTTCGAAACGAGAAGGGACTTTATCGTTCCCCTGAAGGCCGCTCTCGGAATGGCTGGCTTATTCAAACGCGCGATGGGCTCTATCGATGCCGATCTAAGAAACTTGCGACAGCGCATCATGCAGCACATCCATCTCCGCTCCGCTCGCCAGATTAATAGGCTATGCCCCCCGCCAGACGTAAATTTCCCGCGTAGCGTCCTGGATCGCATGGTGAGGCCGCTGTTAGGATCAAATGCGACGGCAAGTCGCCCCACCCACTCCCCGCCAAAAGGAAACGGGCACTGATGACGTCGGCAACTCAACGTCCTCAGCGCCCGCTCCTCGCGAAAACTCTCTGCTTAGGGTCTACTCGTCCGCGGGCTCTTCACCGTCGGCGTCGCGCTCGGGCGCACCGGCGAGGATCTGCTCGGCGATCAGGCCGGAGTTCTGGCGGATCGCGGTCTCGATCTTGGCGGTGATGTCGGGATTGGCTTTCAGGAACGCTTTCGAGTTCTCGCGGCCCTGGCCGAGGCGCTGGCTGTCATAGGAGAACCAGGCGCCGGACTTTTCGACGATGCCGGCCTTGACGCCGAGATCGAGGATCTCGCCCATCTTGGAGACGCCCTCGCCGTACATGATGTCAAACTCGACCTGCTTGAAGGGCGGCGCCAGCTTGTTCTTCACCACCTTGACGCGGGTGGTGTTCCCGACCACCTCGTCGCGCTCCTTGATCGCACCGATGCGGCGGATGTCGAGGCGGACCGAGGCATAGAATTTCAGCGCGTTGCCGCCGGTCGTGGTCTCGGGCGAGCCGTACATCACGCCGATCTTCATGCGGATCTGGTTGATGAAGATCACCATGGTGTTGGACTTGTTGATCGAGGCCGTGAGCTTGCGCAGCGCCTGGCTCATCAGACGAGCCTGCAGGCCCGGCAGCGCATCACCCATCTCGCCTTCGAGTTCGGCCTTCGGCACCAGCGCCGCCACCGAATCGACCACCAGCACGTCCACCGCACCCGAGCGTACCAGCGTGTCGCAGATTTCCAGCGCCTGCTCGCCGGTGTCGGGCTGGGAGATCAGCAGCTCGTCGATGTTGACCCCGAGCTTGCGGGCATAGACCGGGTCGAGCGCGTGCTCGGCGTCGATGAAGGCGCAGATGCCGCCCTTCTTCTGGGCCTCCGCCACCGTGTGCAGTGCCAAAGTCGTCTTGCCCGAGGATTCCGGCCCGTAGATCTCGACGATACGGCCCTTGGGCAGGCCGCCGATGCCGAGCGCGATATCGAGCCCGAGCGAACCTGAGGACACCGCCTCGATGTCCATCGAACGGTCGTTCTTGCCGAGCTTCATCACCGAGCCCTTGCCGAACTGGCGCTCGATCTGAGAGAGCGCGGCAGCCAGAGCTTTACTCTTGTCCATGGAAGATCCTTCGACGATACGCAGGGCAGTGGTGGACATTGGGTCGTGCTCCTTATGGCGAGGATTCGCGTGTGGGACAAACGATTGGCGCGGCGGGTCGTCGATATCTACAACGTACCCTATTTGTTCTATGTTCGCAATATGTTCTTTTTGGATTTCGGGTACTGTCCGTATTCCGAGGCCCGTGTCCTAATTTAAATTGAGCAGTGTCCTAAGTTCACAAATGTACGGAGGAACTGAGCGTTTTAACCTACGTTAATCCGTGGGCGCTGCCACGGGAGAGCCAATGCTGCCGGAAGACCGTGAATGGCTGCGCAAGCATCTCAACGAGCGCGTGCACCGACACCAAGCCAAAGAAGACATGACGCGTGAATTGCTGCGTCGGTCGTGGGACGCGCTTTCGCGCTCTGAGGAACTGCTAAGGCTCCCGGTGCCCGTCGTGTGGCATCCCGAGCCGCCCAAAGAGTAAGGCCGCCTCAGTTGGCAGCCTCTTTCACTTGTCCACTGGCTTTCCGCGAGATGCTTGCTCTTTAATGGAACTGTCAATCTCTTGTAACTTCTCTTGCGGGAACGGTATCGGACCATTGTTGGCCTCGTAGTTGGCAATGATAGTGCTCAGAGTGTGGGCCAGAATCTTTGCTGCTCGATGGGGCATGACAACAATGAGTTCTTCCCGAACATTGCTGCCGGGCTTTGCCAAATCCTCATCGAAAGCAACGTTGAGCCTTGCTTCATTTTCCCCCCAACCTATTCCCAATATATTGCAGTAAACCACCCGCCAATCAGGAGCGCGATGAATCGCAGATTCTGATACGAAGCCAGAGGCTGCATTTTGGTCAGTGGATGACATTTACAGTTCCTCCAATGCGCACAGGCTTTGGAAGCACGCTAATGGCGGCCGGATCGACAGATCCAAGATCGTCAATCCACCCTGTAGCGATAACTCGGCTGCTAGCTGGACGTAAGAACACGCTGATTGACTTCGAATTTGCTTGCGCAAATCCTTGATCGTCCTTGAATTCCGGCACCCGCATTGACGCAGGAGATACGTCACGCGTATTGCTAATGAACGTAGAAAACGGGACAAATCTAATTTGCAGCGCAACGTCATAGACGTTGGCCACCTCCAGCAAAGTCTGGACTGTCACCTTTCCATAGTGCCCAAGCGCAGCGGCATGTCCACAGCACTCAGGTGTTTCGGGCGGATTGCCGGGTTCGGCGCAGGCTCTCACCGGTGAGGTCGAGCCGATGGGCATTGTGGACGAGGCGATCGAGCACGGCGTCGGCATAGGTGGGATCTCCAATGAGCAGATGCCACTGGTCCACGGGGAGCTGGCTGGTGACGATGGTGGAGCGATGACCGTAGCGATCTTCGAGGATTTCCAGGAGGTCGTGACGGGCGCCAGCATCGAGCGGCTCGAGGCCCCAATCATCGAGGATCAGCAGATCGACACGGCCAAGGCCGCGCAACAGGCGTGGGTGACGACCGTCGCCACGGGCGAGCGCCAGATCGTCGAACAGGCGCGGGACGCGCTGATAGAGCACGGAGCGATTGTCGCGACAGGCCTTGTGGCCGAGCGCCGAGGCGAGCCAACTCTTGCCGACGCCTGCCGGTCCGCAGATCAGGAGATTGACGTGGTCGTCGATCCAACGGCCCTCGACAAGCTTGGCGAACAGCGGGCGGTCGAGACCGCGCGGGGTGCGATAGTCAATGTCCTCGACGCATGCCTGCTGGCGCAGCTTGGCGTAGCGCAGGCGAGTGGCGAGCCGTTTGTCGTGCCGCAGCGAGGCTTCACGTTCGAGCAGCAGGGCAAGCCATTCGGCGTGACCGAGGCTGCCAGCCTCACCGGCGGCTTCGATGTCGGCGAAGGCCTTGGCCATGCCGTGGAGGCCGAGGGCGTTGAGGCGGTCGAGGGTCGGATGGGTGAGCAAGGGACGGTCTCCTAATTGTAGTAGCGCGGTCCGCGGATGTTGGCATGCAGGATCGGCGCATCGTCCGCGGAGCGCTGGTGAGCGGGACGCCGATCGAGATTGTTGGCGAGGATCGACTTGACCGAGCCATAGGTGCGCGCGCCGATGTCGATCGCCCGCGCAGCCGCCGCGTCCAGCCGTTCGCGCCCATAGGAGGCGGCGAGCCTGAGGATGCCGAGACAGGCGCGGAAGCCTTGTTCGGGGTGCGAGCGCTCGTCGAGAATGAGGTCGCACAATGCGCTGGTTGCCGGCCCGATCGCGGCGGCGTCCTGACGGATACGCCCGATAGTCCAGCCGGCGTAGCGCCGATGGCTGGAGGCCATGTGTTCCGGCACGGTGGTGTGCTTGTGATTGCCACTCATGCGCTGATGCGCGGCGATCCGCTCGCCCTTGTGGAAGATCTCGACGGTGCGGGCGGTGAACCGCACCTCGACCTCGGCACGCGCGAAGCGATGCGGAACGCTGTAATAATGCTTCTCCACCTCGACGTGGTAGTCGAGGCTGACGCGGCGGATCCGCCATTCGGCGAGCACGTAGGGGCTCGTCGGCAACGGCTTGAGCGCCGGCCGGTCGATCTCCTCGAGCAACCGGCGGCGCGTCACGCCGATCCGCCGGATCGGCCGCTCCTCGTTGAGCCTGGTGAGCAACTCGCCGATCGCTGCGTTGACCTCGGCGAGGCTGTAGAAGACGCGGTGGCGCAGGCGGCCGAGCAGCCAGCGCTCGATGATGAGGACGGCCTGCTCGACCTTGGCCTTGTCGCGCGGCTTGCGAGGTCGCGCCGGCAAGACGGCCGTGCCGTAATGCGCGGCCATCTCCGCATAGGTGCGATTGATCTGCGGGTCGTAGAGGCTCGCCTTGATGACTGCGACTTTGGTGTTGTCAGGCACCAAGAGCGCCGGGACGCCGCCGATCGCCGCGAAGGCGCCAACATGGGCGCTGATCCAGTCGGCGAGCCCCTGCGTCCACGTCGCCTGCGCGTAGGTGAAGCTCGAGGCGCCGAGCACGGCGACGAAGATCTGCGCCGTCCTCCGCTCGCCGGTGAGGCGGTCGACCACCACCGGCACGCCGTCGCCCGCGTAGTCGACGAACAGCTTGTCGCCGGCCGCGTGCGCCTGGCGCATCGTCAGCGACAGGCGTCCCTCCCAGGCGCGGTAAAGCTCGCAGAAGCGCGAGTACCGGTATCCGCCGGGCTCGGCGCCGATGTACTCCTCCCACAGGATCGACAGCGTCACGTGCTTGCGCTTGAGCTCGCGGTGCACCGCCGCCCAGTCGGGCTCGGCGATGCGGCGATGACCCTGCCGGTTGCCGTTGCCAGTCTTGGCGAACAGGCGGGCCTCCAGGGCCGCGTCCGTGAGTTCGTCGGGCAACGGCCAGCTCAGGCCTGCGGCCTCGAATCGCCGGATGGTCAGCCGCACTGTCGAGGGCGCCGCGCCCATCCGCCGAGCAATCTCGCGGCTCGGCAGCCCAGCCGCCTTCATTCTGATCACATCGCGCACACGGCGCATCGCAAGCCTCTCCGTCGGCATCCAGGGTCCCCCTTCGCAAAACCGAAAGGTTGACCCTATGGGAGCCAGAAGAGGCCTCGTCACCCGGGCGACATCATCCCGGAATGGTGGGCGACATCATCTCGGAACGGGTGGGCGACTTCAAATCGGAATGGTGGGCGAGATCATCTCGGAATCCTGGGCGACATCGATCGGAATCCGCAGGGGGAGCCCGAAATCAGCACGGATGGCTTCCACCCCTACCGCGTAGCAATCCGCGACGCCTTCCGTGGGAAGGCGCACCATGGCGTGATCGTAAAGACCTACAGCGTAACAAACCTGGCTGTAAAAGACGCCGCGCGCCGCTACAGCCCGGCTGAGGTAATCGCAGTAGAGCGCGAGGTAGCAAGCGGCTTCCCGATCAAGATTTCGACCAGCTACGTTGAACGCCAAAACCTCACGCTGCGCATGACGCAGAAGCGCTTTGCCCGCCTCACTAACGGCTTCTCAAAGAAGCTCACCAACCACGCAGCGGCAGTCAGCCTGTACGTTGCTCACTACAACCTTTGCCGCGTCCATGAGTCCTTGCGGACCACGCCAGCGGTTGCTATTGGCGTTGCAGATCGCGTCTGGACGATTGGCGATTTGATCGATGCCGTGCTTCCGCTAGAACCGAACAAGCCGGTTCGGACGGTCGTACGCATCCGGCGAAGGCCCCGGCTAGGCAGCTTTTGGCGGAGCGCTGATCGCGCTATGCGGCGTGGGCGACGTTCTGAGGTCGCCAATTCCAGGGCATGAGTTCGTCAATGCGCTTGGCCGGATGATCCGGTAGGCGAGCCAGCACGTCGGCGAGCCAAGCCTGTGGATCGATGTCGTTGAGCTTGGCGGTGGCGATGAGGGTGTAGATCGCAGATGCACGCCGACCGCCCTCATCGGAGCCGGCGAAGGTCCAATTTCTTCTGCCCACGGCGACAGCCCGAAGCTCGCGCTCGGCAGCATTGTTCGACATGCAAAGCCGTCCGTCATCAAGGAAGCGGCTAAATGCATCCCAGCGGCTGAGGCAGTAATTGATCGCTTTGGTCGTATCGTTGTTCCTGGAGAGCTTGGCGCGCTGCTCGCGCAACCACGCCTCGAGCTCGACGATCAAGGGGCGGCTGCGCTCCTGGCGCACACGCAGGCGCTCTTGCGGCGCAAGGCCGTTGATCTCGCGCTCTATGGCGAACAGGACATCGATGCGCTTGACCGCCTCGGCCGCGATCGGCGCCTTGCTGAGCCGCGCGAGATCAAAGAACTTGCGTCTGCCGTGCGCCCAGCACGCGGCCTCGATGATCGGGCCGCCCTTGCGATTGGCCTCGTAGAGCCTGCCAAAACCGGCGTAGGCGTCGGCCTGCATCAGTCCGGCATAGCCGGCCAGATGCTGCTCCGGATGCGCACCGCCACGATCGGGCGAGTAGAAGAACACGGCCGCCGGCGGATCTGGGCCGGCAAACGGACGGTCGTCGCGCACGTAAGTCCAGAGCCGGCCGGTCCGGGTCTTGCCCTTGGCTAAGACCGGCACTGTGGTGTCATCCGCATGGATGCGCTCGGCTGCGAAGACGTGGCTCCGGATCGCATCGACCAGAGGCATCAGGGTTGCCGCGGAGGCACCTACCCAGTCCGCGAGCGTCGATACGTCGAGGTCGATGCCTTCACGCTGGTAGACATCGCTCTGACGATGAAGCGGCAGGTGCAGGCCGTACTTGGCGAACAGGACATGGGCCAGCAGCTTGGGCCCTGCACGCCCGCGCGCAATCGGATGCGAGGGAGCCGGCGGCTGGGTGATCGCTTCGCAGGCCCGGCAGACGAGCTTCTCGCGCACGTGCTGGATCACCTTCCACTGGCGCGGAACGAGCTCCAGCGTCTCGGTCACGTCTTCGCCAATCTTGCGCAACCGGCTGTCGCCGCAGCACGGGCAGCTCGCAGGCACCGGATAAACAAGACGCTCCCGCGGCAAATGCTCCGGCAGTGGCCGGCGAGCTGGTTTGCGGCGCTCGAACGATGGCACCGCAATCTTCTCGGCGGCTATCTGCGCCGCGGTCTCAGCTTGCGCCGCGGTCTCTTCCAAGTCGGCGAGCTGTAGCTCGAGCTGGTCCAACAATGCGCCTCGCTCGGAGGACTGTCCGAACTGCTCGTGCCGCAGCTTCTTGATCGTGAGCTTGAGCTTCTCGATCAGCAAGCTCCCCGCCTGGGCTTCCGCCTCCGCAGCCAACCGGGCCGCTCGCTCGGCGCGCAGCATCGCCTGCAGCGTGGTCACATCGTCGGGAAGAGAATCATCAGCGCCCATCGCCGACCAGAGAATCACAAAGCGCGGTCTCTGTCCGGACCGCTGATAGTACCACCGATTCAAATCCCAGCGATCAGCCAGCCGCCTGCGGTCGCCAGGTCTGTTGTGGCATCCGCCAGTCGATGCCCTCCAGCAGGTAGCCAAGCTGGGCTGGGGTGATTGTCACCACGCCATCAGCCGACGACGGCCACAGGAAGCGGCCGCGCTCCAGCCGTTTGGCATAAAGCGACATGCCCAGTCCATCGTGCCAAAGGATCTTGATCAGCTTGCCGCTCCTGCCACGGAACACATAGAGGTTGCCGCCGTGCGGGTCTCGCTTGAAGGCTTCCTGCACCAGCAAGCCCAGCGAGTTCATGCCGCGACGCATATCGGTGTGTCCGGTCGCAATCCACACCCGCACGCCCGACGCAATGGGGATCACCGGAGGCGTCCATCTGCCAGTGCCGCCACCGCGGCCTTCAGCGTCGCCGCGTCGACCGTGCCCGTGATCCGCATCCGAGCCCCGGCCGCAAACTCGATCTCGATCGACCCGCCGCTGCTGGCCGGTGCGACTGGACAAGGCGTCGGCCCTGATTCCGCGGCCACCATCGCCGGTACGAAGCCAGGATGATCGGCGGCATCCTTCGGCTCCGGCCGAAACGAGCGTCGCCATCGCAGTAGCAATGATCGCGAAACGCCATACCGCCGCGCCGTTGCCGCGACCTGGCGCGGTGCCTGTAAGCTCTCCAGGACGATCTTGAGCTTCTCGTCCTCGGACCAGCGCCGTCGCCGGCCCGTGTCCACCACCTCAAGCCGTTCGACTTGGGCACTGCGCCTATCACTGTCCATAAGGACAGTTCTCAACAATGCGCCTCATTCGACAAGGCGGCCCTCACCGGACGGATACGGACGGTCCGCAATTTCCGGGTAATCGACGGCGGGAAGCAATAAAGCAAAAGCCCCGGCTGTTAGACCGGGGCTTTTAAAGTCACCAAAGCAGGTTTGCGATCACCTAGCCTTAGAGGCCAGCTTTTTAGGGCTGGACTTAATTGCCGGACGTTGCCGGCGACCTGTGAAATATGGGGGTAACGTGCATTAACGTCAAGTTAAAGCCCGAGGCCCGCGCGCACACATGCCTGCACTCTTTCGAATACCTCGGCTTCGATAACGCGTATGTCGTAGACTCGTTGCCCATTGTTCCATTCGCCCGTGTGAAGATGCCTAAGCCTATGGAACGCCACGGTTAAAACGATATCCCCCTTGAGCCACATTCTTGGTGACGAATAGGGATGGGGCAACACAGGATCAAGCGTGATTTCCATATGGTGCGGCAACACCGGATTAGGTGCTGTGGTACTCAGCGGAACCACCGTGCACATGATTGCGCGGCCGGGAATCGGCGGTGATAGAACGATTGCAGGCCTCCGCTTACACATTTCTGGCGGGCGGAAACCCTCATTCAAATCGACCCGAACTATGGTTCCGGGCTCCGGGTGTACGCGAACTGTCATGCACGCAGCTAGACAGGCGAATCGACCTTCGGCAATCCCGTAGCAAGTCCTATCCCACGGTGTCCTAATTCCCCTCTGCGGGTGTCCTAACTAGGACAGCACCGGATTTCGGGTACTGTCCCGGAGGAAAACATGTTGCCGAGCGATTGGGAGCGCTTGGAGCGATATCTTGAGTACTGCGAGCGCGTGAAACGCGTGAAGATGGCTCAGTTGGACGAACAGCTCCGCCGCTCGCAAGATGCGCTTGCTAGGGCCCCAGCGACGTAGTGCCCTAATCCCCCTCTGCGGGTGTCAAAACAAAAAGGCCCCAGTCCGGGCTGATTGGACTGGAGCCTTGGCCGTCTTCTTCGTAAGCGTAGCTCTGCGGCCCTTTTGAACGGCGCTTGACGGCTATTTTGAGCGCGTGGTGCGTCGCCGAGGCTTCCATATTTCCGACAATGCGTTGACGGTGGCCTCAAGCGCCTTCCGGTCGACGACGTTGGGATCGAACTGCTCGGGGCCCCAGAGGCGCATTTGTTCGTGCTCCGGATGGGTGGAGTCGCTGATGGCATCGAGGTATTCGGCATAGCCTGATGCACCGCCGACATCTTCCGGAGGACAACGGCCGGCGGCCTCGAGCAAGAAGGGAAGTCCCTCCGTTGTCGTGTTGTCGAACCACTTTTCAAGCTTGATCACGTGATCCCAGCTGTCGCCGAAGTCGTAGAGATAATGGATCGTCTTGGCGCCGGTCTCTTGAACGATATTGGAGAGCCGCGTCTTACGGGCATCGATGGGCTGAGGGTCAAAATCTCCATCGGGATCAGGGATACCCCAACGGCCGTCACCGGCCAGGAACTCGAAGAGATGGCTATTCGTCCAGCCAAACGCCGCCTGAAGCGTCAGATGCAGCCGATCAAGGCGCAGGGTGATGGGTACGACAAGACATCGCATCACCTCCGGTTTCACGTCCTTGAGGGTCACCTTGATCCGGACGGCGGTCGTGTTAAGGCTCATGCTGCCAATCTCGGATCGAGCGCATGCATCGTGTAGGTCGATGCCCAGGGAAGCAGTTCGTCCAGTCGCGCCGCAGGCCAGCCATTAACGAGCTTTGCGAGGACATCGGAGAGCCAATGCTCGGCGCTGACGCTATTGAGCTTACAGGTCTCGATTAACGAAGCCAGGACTGCCCAATTCTCGGCACCCTCGTCGCAACCGGCAAAAAGGGAGTTCTTGGCGTTGAGCTTGATCGGCCGCATCGCACGCTCGACCGCATTCGTGTCCATCTCGATACGACCGTCATCAAGGTAGAGCGTCAGGCCATCCCAATGACGCAGCGCGTAACGCAAAGCCTTCGCCGTGTCGCTCTTCTGCGCAAGGTGATCAAGCGTTGCCTCGAACCACTGCTTCAAGGCTGCAGCCAGAGGCCGGGCATGCGTTTGTCGGCCCGCGCGGCGCTCGGCATCAGACCGGCCGCGGAGGACTTTCTCGACCGCGTAGAGCCGGGCGATGCGCTCAAGGGCCTCGTGGGCAACCGGAGCTGGCGCAGGCGCCGCCTCGCGCTCGATCTTCACAAACTGGCGCCTCAGATGCGACCAGCAGAAGGCGAGCGTTCCGGACAAGGCGCCCGCACGCTTCTCTTGGGTCATGGTCTTGTATGCCTGATAGCCGTCGCAGTGGATGATGCCGCGATAGCCCTCGAGCAGCCTCAAGCCGTGAACCGCCCCACGGCCCGGTGCGTAGGCATAAACCACGCCAGGTGGGTCAGGTCCGGCCCAGGGCCTGTCGTCGCGCGACAGCGCCCAGAAGTAGCCGGTTTTGGTCCTGCCGCGCCCCGGATCCAGCACCGGCGCCGGAGTTTCATCGACACAGAGCTTCGAAGAGGCGAGCAGAAGCTGGCGCAGACGATGCCACAACGGCTTCAATTCCTGGGCGGCATAGCCGACCCAGAAGGCGAGCGTGGAACGATCGATGGCGATACCGTGTGTCGCCAGCATTTGCGCCTGACGGTAAAGCGGCAAATGCCAATGATACTTTGCGTCGATTACATGCGCGACGAGACGCTCGGTGGGCAGTCCCCCCTTGATCAATCGCTCGGGCGCAGCGTGTTGGAGGACGACGCCATGACAGGCGCGGCAGGCCAGTTTAGGCCGGCGGGTGATGATGACGCGATACTGCGCCGGTACGACGTCCAGCCTCTGGCTCTCATCGTGACCGAACTCAAAAAGGGCGCCTTCGCAGCACGGGCAGCAGGTTGCCGCCGGCATCAGGGTTTCGACGATGCGCGGCAAATGCTCCGGCAACTGACCACGATTGGCTCTGCGCGCGGCAGCTCTCTTCCCGCATGTTTTGGGATTGGCACGATCTTCGGCTGCTTCGAGAGCGGCGACGGCCTGATCAATATCCTCCAGAACAAGCTGAAGCTGATCAGCGTCCAGCTTTTCCGAGGACCGACCGAACTGCGCATCCTTCGCAAGCTTGAGCAACCGCTCGAGCCTGGCGCAGCGATCCAGCAGAGCCGCGGCAAAGACACGCAACTCAGCTGGATCGCTCGGCAGCTCATCGGGCAAATCACTCATTGGCCCAAGTCTGCCATGCTTCGCGCCCCGATGCAGCGAAGATTTGTATCTTTACGCAAGTGCTTTCGGCTGCGGGATTCGAGGCGCGTGCATCCGCGTCCAATCCATGCCTGCCAGAAGAGCGGACAGCTGCGCGGCATTCATCCGCATCACGCCGGCCACGATGGGAGGCCATTTGAAGCCGTTGCTATCGAGCCGCTTCCAATACAGCACTAGGCCGCTGCCATCCCAGACGACAATCTTCACCCGATCCGCGCGCTTCGCACGGAACACCACTGCCACGCCCTTCATAGGGTCATGGCCTAGCGTCTCCTTCGCCAACAGCGCCAAGCCCTCCGCACCTTTTCTGAAGTCCACAGGTTGCGTCGCCACGTAAATCGTAAGGCTCGCAGGCGGCGTCAGCATGAACGTGCCCGTCGAAGCGCCAAGAACACATCACTCAACACAGCAAGGCTGGGCGTCCCTCGCACCTCCACTCGTGCCCCCTGAAGCTCAACCGTCACAACGGCTGCTTCCGGCGACCCGGTGGGCTCTGCCGCCATCGGTAGCGCCGATTCCGACACCACCGGCACGAACGACAGCATGTCCGCCGAAGCCGGCAGCACCAACTGGCCAAACGCGCCCGGCGCCGCCAGTCGTGCACCTGCTGGGGCCGGCAGCCATGGCGACGCGCGACATCTGTAACAATCGCCCCGGGTTCAAGGCTTTCTGCGGCAATCTGTGCCTTCAAACCGTCCGGCCAGCGCTTGCGACCTGCGCCTGCGTACACCTCGATACGTGGTGACAACGGTCGTCTTATGTCGTCAGAATGGTCGTCCATTGTGAGCACCCTTCCAGAAGATGACTCTTCTAACGGTGCTCTCAAGACTCCGCACACACAATCCAAAGGGCCTCGGCGCTACGCTTACTCTTCTTCCCTAGACTTGGGCTCTTGAGCGTCCCATAGCGCGGACGTGTTAGGCCGTTCCAGTTAGATCGACAATCCCAATTCGTTGCTGCGAGCGCACACAGAAAGGCCCCGGTACTCGCGGTTACCCGGGGCCTTGTCCTAGCCAGAAAGGTAACATCCCCGACCCCGGACGCCGCTATCTTCGCCGCAGTGTCCTAATTCATCGTTACGGGTGTCCTAATTAGGACAGCACCGGATTTCGCTAAGTGTCCTAATTCCCCTCCGCGGGTGAGCGAAAGAAAGGCCCCAGCCGTTGTTGGGGACGGCTGGAGCCTGTTAGGGCATCCGGTGGGAGCGAATGCGAGTCCAAGAATTCGGAAGTTCCCGGCAGGTTCCATCACCCGTAAATTTCCAAGGCAACCACGGAGAGCCAGGCCAGCCTGTTGGTGCGTTGAGGGAAACGCATCAAGGCATCAGGGAAACCTCGCAATCGAACCAAGGTTCGCGCTAATTAAAAGGGCCACTGCTTTTGAACAGCGGCCCCTCCCCGGGTTTCAAATTATTCGAAATGAAATCTTTTGTTTCCTCCCCGGCTTGCCGAGTTTTCCCGGTCGCTGAGGTTCCGACTAGAACATATGTGAATCGGCGTTGTCCTACTTTGGTTGGACGAGTGTCCTAATTAGGACAGCACCGGATTTCGGGCGCTGGCCTGTTTTATCCCCGAGTGGCCTAAGTTGAATTTCGCAGTGGCCTTGTTTCGTCCTGGCGTGACCGGCTTGGGTGGTGCTCCCCTGATGAACACCGTAGTTCTCCTACCGAGAACAGGTTGTGACAAATCACCCCCCGTTGGTTCTTATCATTGGAGCCAGTGGCAAACTTGGAACGAGCCAAGCCGCGCACAGTTGATGAGACATGCCTAAAGAGATCGCAATCACCCTCTGGTCTCTGGCCGTTGCCTGCGTGATGGCATTCGGCATGGCAGCGATTGTAGCTTCCCACTAGTCTCCTCCCTCATGAAAGAGGCCGCCTCAGTTGGCGGCCTCTTTCATTTGGCTTGCCCGCTTCGGAATTAGCCCGCTTCAACCAGCCGACGCCGGGCGCTTCGCATTGCCGAGGATCAGGAGCGCCAGAGGCGCCAGGGGTCCGACCACAACCGCGATCCAGAACCACGCATTCGACGACCTGCCGCGCTCGCGTGCCATCGCGTAAGCGAGCGGGATCGATCCAATCGAGACGACGACGAAAAGCCAGAAGCCCATGGCCATCTCCGGGGTCACGCGGCACGATAGCACGCCAAGCAACCAGCGGCCCTGCCCTCCGCAAAATGTGACGTGGCGTCGGCCTTCGAAGACGATGCGCATCAACGACGGGAGAGCCGGGCTGCTGTCATGTTTGCGGAATGCTTCGGCACAGAACTTTTCCGCGGCGACCGGCTTTCCCTTGGGATAGCCCCCCGGAACGGGGGATCAGATCATGACTGACAACACGCACCAGAATGCCGGCAGTCGCAAACCCGTGCGCAAGGCGGCGCTCCAGGAGCTGGCGAAGTTCGAACGCAAGGAAAACGAGTTCCGCAGGAAGGATCGCGCCGAGCGCGCCGCCGATCTCCGTCTGCCGCTGGACCAGATCCAGGTGCACTGACAACCCTAGCCGAAACAGGCTGTTGCCTCCTGCGAAAAAGGCTGTTGCCTCCCGCGCATGAGGTTGTTCTGACGCGCTTTGGCGGCGGCTGCCGCTACATCAGCGCCAGCAGCACGATGCCGATCACCAGCACCACGAAGCCAGCCGCCGTCGCGGCGGCGAATGACCGCTCTACCTTGTCCATGATGCCACCCACTCTCGGCGCGCCACGTATCCCCCATGGCTTCGCCGTGCGCGCAAAGTGTCGCGAACGGATGTGTCTGAAATTCTGCAGCTGGATGTCTGAATTGGGACGTGAGCGCGGCTCGCGACCGGCCCACAAGCCACGCACAAGCTTGCCTGTCAGGCTCCCGTAAGCTGAACGCGCTACCGTTGTCCGGCTATGGTGTTGCAGCCCAGCACCTCAGCCTCCAATAAACCTTCTGCCCCGCCCGGCTCTCTCCTGGCGGGGCTTTTTCTTGCGCGCTCCGGGGCGCGCGAACCTCGACCACCAAGAGGGAGCTCCGTGGTTCTCCGGCCAAGAACAGAGTTCCTGACCTATTTTGCCGCCGGATGGAACCCGGGAATTGCCGCCGGAATTGGCGGCGGCGCTTTTTATCTTTCGGAATCCGATTTCGCTTGTTTCGCACTGCGCGCACTTGCCGAATTCCGAAGAACTATCTTTGACTTAACTCCACTTTTTGCTTGTCGAGGGAATATTACGACGCACAACATGTTACTCGGCATGGCAAGCGAATCGTGGAGGTGACCATGAACCACAGGGGCGTTGAGTTCACGGTTGCAAAGACGGCGAGCCCGGGCATCTGGCAATGGCAGTTCCAGATCGGCGACCAGACCAAGACGGGCAAAACCGAGACGAAGATCGACCTTTTGGCGATCCGCCGGGTACAGCTGAGAATCGATCGGGAGCTGAGGGCCATCGGTCGCAAGACCGCCTGAAGCGCCCCAGCCGGACCGCGGCTAGTCGGCGCTCGGCAGCCGCCGCATGGTGAATTCGATGTCGCCGCCGGGCAGTTCGCGCCAGGTCTCGACTTCGCTCATATAGCCGGCCTTGGGATAGCGCGCGAAGAAGGCCTGGGCTCTTGCCCTGGCCGCCGCGCGCGGCAGGGTGAAGCTCTCTCGCAGATAACCGTCAGCGGGCGTGCCGGCCGTCCTGGCGGCCTGCTTGCGCCGCCGCGCCATCCGCTCGGCGAGGTCCCGGGGGCGATCCGCCATTGTCCTCACTCCTCAACGCAACCTACTGCGAGGAAATGTAGGATCAGGTCCGGGCGAAGGGGAGTCCCATCGGAGGCATCAGCCGCCTTCGGCACCACCGTCAGTTCGCGGCTGTGCCCGCCTTGGGCTTCCTGGGCGCGCTGCTGGCGGCCGCCTTCGGCGCGGGCTGCTTCGGCGGGTCGGCGCGCATGCCGCCCCAGGGATCGTTGGAGGTTTTGGCGTCCGGAATCTTCTTCAGCGTTTCCTTATAGGCCTTGTCCCGCGCGGCATCGGCGGCCTTCTCGTCGTCGGTCTTGGACGGGCCGTCCGCCAGCAGGTTGATATGGGGCGCCTCCTGCGCGAACGCCGGTCCGGCCAGCACCGCCAGCACCGCCCCCATACGGAAAAGCTTCATCACTCACTCCTCGATCATCGACAAAGGGGGCGATCCCGCCCCTGTCCCTCTCCACGGCTCCTTGCGCCGCTTCAATCCGCTAGAGCCGATCCGATCTGCATGATTTCGGCCCATGGAGCCAATCGTCCCAGATCGGCCCGCACTTGGTGCAGCCGTTCAACGCCAGACTGAGCACGGCCAGGCAAACTACCAGGACACATCGACGCAACATCGTCCACCCGCTCCCAAGCATGGCATCATATCGGGCCAACTCAGGCATTTTCAAGCCGCCGCCCCGGTGACTTTGCCGCGCCCGCGCAGGCAGAATGAACGAAACATCCGGCAACACAGGAGGGAAAGACAGCAATGCCATCGCAGCCAGACACCGAGTTCGGCATCGCTGAGGCCAGACGCGTCCTCGGCGAGGTCTTTGCGCCCTGGATCCAAGATCTCAACCTCTCCATCGAGCGTATTGAATACACCCCGCCTCCGGAAGCTCAGGACTGGCAGCCGGGCGCGCTGCTCCGCATGCCGTTCTCGGAACGGCTGTGCCGCAACGGCGGCGTGGTCTGTGGCCAGGCGTTGATGGCCCTCGCCGACACCGCGATGGTGATCGCGAATCTCGCCGCCAACAGCGGCTATCGCCCGATGACGACGGTGGACCAGACCACGCATTTTATGCGCGCGGTCTCCTCGTCCGACGTGCTGGCGGATGCACGCGTGGTACGGCTCGGGCGAACGATGAGCTTTGGCCGCGTCACCCTGCTCTCCGCCGCCGACAACAAGCAGGTGGCGATGGTCTCGAGTGCGTTTGCAATGCTGCCGGGTTGAGCAGCGTCCGAAACGAAGAGAGCCGCCTGAGCGCAAAGCGCTCCGCGGCTCTCCAAGACGTCGAAGCACGACCGTCGAAGCAACACCGAGGCGCGATCACGCTCACGCCGCCATCGGCACGCTTCACGAACTACTTTTCAAGAATCACTTGCCGAGGATTTCGTCGGCGGCGGTGACGATGCTGGCGCCGAACTTCTTGGCGTTCTCGACGAATACTTCGGTGTCGATGATCGCGTTGTCCTCGTCGCTCTTGTCCCAGCCGTCCATCCAGGTCAGCACGATCCCTATATTGTCTTCGCCGCCGTCGAGGAATTGCTTGCACGTCATGATGGAAAGGTCTCACTTGACGGCGTAGGCAAGCATCGACGCCAGCGAGAACGTTGCGGCGAGCAGAAGCGGACAAACTCGGCGAAAGTGACTCGCCGCCTCAACGTCGTAAACGAAGTCTGAAGCGCTATGCAAGTAGCGCCAGTATTGAGTTTAGTTCAACGTAATTTCTATGCACTAATTCTCACGTTCCATTATGGATTAAAGGCCATGATCGAGCAGCGTGCAACGCAACGACACCGGGTCTTCAAGGGCGGCACGATCTCCTTTGAAAATAGAGGGATTGCGTGCACGGTGCGAAACATATCGGAAGGCGGCGCGGCGATCGAGATCGACACTCCCCTCACACTACCGCAATCATTCACTTTGTCGATCACGTGCGACGGTTTCGTGCGGAATTGCCGCGCCGTCTGGCGCAACGAGCGGCGCATCGGCCTCGCCTTCGTGCAATGACGCACGCAAAGTGAACGACTGTTCGCATCGCATCCACAACGCGGTTATGATTGCGTGATACGACGCGAGCGTAGCGCGACGATCATCAGCGGGACCGCCCGCCACGTTGCCAGAGATCGTCGATGTCGCGCAGGGACGAAAGGCGCGAACCGCCGGGCTCACCAACCGGCTCTCCATGGCGACGCAGGGATCGCACGACCAGCAGCAGGACGACCAGGAATGTCAGGCGGTCCGCCGTCACCTGCTTCACTCTATTTCGGCTTCTTCGCGGGCGCGCTCGGACGCGCACCATCCCAAGGATCGTACTTTTCCTTGGGCTCAGGAATGCGCTCGAGCGCGGCCTTGTAAGCTTTCTCATCGACCTTGGACTTGTTGTCCGCCTTTTGGCCCCCCTCGTTGGGCTGTCGCCGGCCGCCCATCTGCGCCTGCGCTGAACCGACCGCCAGCGCCAGCGCCAGCGCCGCTATGACCAAAATCCTCATGAGCGCAATCCCCCTCACCTGGGGTACAAACTAGCCTGCAATCCCGGAATAGCAATGAAGCGGATTCCACCGCTTCAGCAAATGTTGATCGGACAGGGCTTCGTCCCGCCGAATTCGCCCCTATCTGTTGGCCCGCAGGGGACCTTCAAATGTTGCGAATTGTTGCTCGTGTGGCGATGCTCGCTGGCACGCTCACGCTCGGCGGATGCGGCTTCGCCGATAGCCGCGCACCTGTGCCCGACTTCATGCGCGTCAAGGAAGCCGAGCAGCCTCCGCCAGAACCTCCGCCCGACGTCAAGCGCGTGGTCCGCGAGCAGATCGACGTGGTCTTCCTCAACACCTCTTATCCGCGCGAGGTGCAGGTCGCGCTGCCTCATCACGAGGTTCGCGGACCGGGCTGGACCGCCTGCGTCCGCGCCGAGCTCACCTCCGCCACCGGTTCGGCACTGGGCACCCAGACCTACATCGTGACGATATCGGGCGGAAAAGTCGTCGACCGGCGGCGCGCGGAAGCCGACGATATCTGCGGCTCGGAAGCCTACGAGCCGATCTAGGGGCGTACCGCATCATGCGGCAATCAGGTTCCGGGAAAAACCTGTAATTCTCCCGGAACGATCGTGGCCTCCCATTCTTGTTACCGCCGAGGGCAGTTTCCGAGGAGGACAGGATGAGGACGTTCACGATTGCAGTGCTGGCCGGTGTGGCGGCTCTCACTGCGACGAGCGGCGCGAAGGCCGCCGATCTCTACACGACCAGCGAATACACCAGCCCCGATCTCATTCAGGAGGTCCGGCTCGTCTGTGATGACGCCGGTAATTGCTATCGCACCCACGGCGGCGCGCGCGTGATCGTGCGCGATTCCTATGCGAGGATGCCGCGCGAACGCTATTACGAGCGCCGTACCTATCGCGACTGGGACGATGGCCCGCGTGCCGGCGTCGGCATTCGCGCGCCGGGCGTAAGCGTGGGCGTCGGCGTTGGCGACGACCGCTGGTAAACCTCGCATCATGACGAACGGGCCGGACGAGAACATTCGTCCGGTCCCGTTTGCCTGGCTCGTCGGCAGATCAGATCAGACGGCAACCGCCTGCTGCTGGAACTGCTCATATGCCGCGATCGCATCCGCGGCATACATCAGCGACGGGCCGCCGCCCATATAGACGGCCATGCCCAGCGCTTCCTCGACCTCTTCGCGCGTCGCAGCGAGCTTGACGAGCGCTTCGGTGTGAAATCCGATACAGCCGTCGCAGTGCGCGGCGACGCCGAGCGCGAGCGCAATCAGCTCCTTGGTTTTCTTGTCGAGCGCGCCATCACGCGTGGCCGCCTGGGCGAGCACGGCAAATCCCTTCATCGTGTCGGGAATATCGTTGCGCAGCTTCCTCAAGTTTGCAGAAATATTCCGGGTGATGTCGACATAGTTCTTGTCCATCGGACCCTCGCTAGCTGGATTTGATTGTGGTCGAATTCGCCTCGGGCGGTGCGCGCAAGGCGATATAGATCGCGGGAATCACCAGCACGGTCAGCAGCGTCGACGAGGCAAGCCCGAACAGAAGCGAAATCGCCAATCCCTGAAAAATCGGATCGAGCAGGATGGTCGCGGCGCCGATCATGGCCGCAAGCGCGGTGAGCAGGATCGGCTTGAAGCGAACCGCCCCAGCCTCCAACACCACCTCGCGAAGCGACTTACCGTCTCCAGAGCTGTGCCGGATGAAGTCCACCAGCAGGATCGAGTTACGTACGATGATTCCGGCGAGCGCAATGAAACCGATCATCGAGGTCGCGGTGAACGGCGCGCTCAACAGCCAGTGCCCGATCAGAATGCCGATCAGCGTGAGCGGGATCGGCGTCAGGATGACGAGCGGCAGGCGGAAGCTCCGGAATTGGGCGACCACCAGGACGTAGATGCCGAGGATTGCGGCACCGAAAGCTGCGCCCATGTCACGGAAGGTCACCCAGGTAATTTCCCATTCGCCGTCCCACAGCAGCGTGGGGCGGGACTCGTCCGACGGTTGGCCGTGCAGGTTGATCGCAGGCTTCGGCAGCTTGCCCCAGTCATGGGCATCGACTCGATCGGCGACCGCGAGCATGCCGTAGAGCGGCGCCTCGAAACGCCCGGCGAGCTCGGCCATCACCATGTCGGCAAAGCGGCCGTCACGGCGGAAGATCGTGGGCGAGCCCTCTTCCATCGTCGCCTTCACGACCTGACCGAGCTCGACCACCGTCTTGCTGCCGGGCAACGTATTGGCCGGCACGGGCGTAGAGGCCAGCGCCTCGTCCCAGACCAGATCGCGCTTTCCGAGATGCACCGCGATCTCGATCGGATTGCGATCCTCGCCGCGATGCGAATAGCCGATCGAGGTGCCGCCGAACAACGCCTGGATCGTATCGTAGACATCGCGCTGCTCGACGCCAAAGAATTCAAGCCGCTCCTGGTCGATCGAGAGCCGCAACCGGGGCCGCTTCTCGCCGATGGAATCATCGATGTCGACAATGAAGGGCACCTCCGCGAAGATCTTCTTCAGTTCCGCAGTGACGGCGCGGCGGGTGGCCGCATCAGGTCCGTAAACCTCGGCAAGCAGGGTCGAGAGCACCGGGGGCCCGGGCGGTACTTCGACCACCTTGATGCTGGTGCCCTTGGGTGGATCGAGCGCCTTCATCTTCTCCCGCAGCTCGAGCGCGATCTCATGGCTGGCGCGCTTGCGTTCCCCGCGCGGCGCCAGATTGACCTGGACCTCACCGAGTTCGGGGCGCTCGCGCAAATAATAGTGCCGCACCAGGCCGTTGAAATTGAAGGGCGCCGGTGTGCCAGCGTAGGATTGCAGCGAGGTGACCTCCGGCACTTGTCGCGCAAGCTCGGCCGCGCCGAACAGCACGCGCTCGGTCGCTTCCAGGCTCGCCCCTTCCGGCAGATCGATAACCACCGCGATCTCGGACTTGTTGTCGAACGGCAAAAGCTTCACCGTCACCGACTTGGTCGCAAACAGCGTCATCGACAGCAGCGTCGCAACACCGACGCCGAGCAGGAATATCCAGGCCGAACGCTTGCTCCGCACGATCGGCGTGGCGAAGCGCCGGTAGATCCTGCCGAGCCGGCCCTCATCGTGCGCCGCATGGGCCGCGGCGTTATCGCCTCTCGGCGCGAGCTTGAGCATCAGCCACGGAGCCACCACCATCGCGACGAAGAACGAGAACAGCATGGCTGCCGACGCATTGGCTGGAATCGGCGCCATATAGGGGCCCATCAGGCCCGACACGAACAGCATTGGCAACAGCGCGGCGACCACCGTCAAGGTCGCGACGATGGTGGGGTTGCCGACTTCCGCCACGGCCTCGATGGTCGCCTGCACGCGCGGCCGGCCGTCGCGCATGCCCCAATGCCGCGCGATGTTCTCGACCACTACGATGGCGTCGTCGACGAGAATGCCGATAGAAAAGATCAGCGCGAATAAACTGACCCGGTTGATGGTGTAGCCCATCAGGTTGGCGGCGAACATCGTCAGCAGGATCGTCGTGGGGATCACGACGAAAGTCACAAGTGCCTCGCGCCAGCCGATCGCGATCGCAATTAGGACCACAATCGAGATTGTCGCGAGCCCGAGGTGAAACAACAGCTCGTTGGCCTTCTCGTTGGCCGTCTCGCCGTAGTCGCGCGTCACCGTCACCTGGACGTCGTCGGGGATGAGGCGAGACTTCAGGCCATCGAGGCGTTTGGCAATGTTTTCCGATACGACAACCGCATTGGCACCGGCGCGTTTGGCCAGGGCCAGGCTGACTGCGGGCGTGCGGGCCCACTGCCCCCCCGCGTCGTGGGAATCCGTCCAGACCCGATGCTCGATGGTGCTCGGCCCGACGACGACGGAGGCGACGTCCTTGACGTAGACCGGGCGGCCGTCGCGACTCGTGATGAGCAGCAATCCGATATCCGGGATACCCGATAGCGTCTGGCCGGCCGCGACGTTCCGCACCAGGCCGGCATCGCGCACCTGTCCCGCCAGGAACGAGCGGTTGGCATCCTTCACCTTGGCCACGAGCTGCTGCAGCGTGACGCCGAACAGCGACAGCTTCTCAGGATCGGGCTCGACCCGGATCTGCTGCGGCGCGCCGCCCGAAACGTAGGTTAGGCCGATATCGTCCACCTTCATCAGCTCGGCGCGCAGTTTGTCGGCGAGCTCGTACAGATCCTTTTCGGTCCAGCGGCTGGCCGCTTCGGGCTTCGGCGAGAGCGTCAGCACCGTCACCGCGACGTCATTGATGCCCCGGCCGACGATCAGTGGCTCGGGGATGCCGACGGGAATGCGATCGAGATTGGCGCGGATCTTCTCGTGCACCCGAAGGATCGCGTCCTCGAACTTGGTGCCGACCAGGAAGCGCGCGGTCACCATCACGCGGTCGTCCTCGGTCTGGCTGTAGACGTGCTCGACGCCGTCGATGCCCTTGACGATCGATTCCAGCGGCTTGCTCACCAGCTCCACGGCGTCCGGCCCGCGCAGGCCGTCGGCATTGACCCGGATGTCCACCATGGGAACGCTGATCTGCGGCTCCTCCTCGCGCGGGATCACCACCACGGCGATCAGCCCGACGACGAGCGCCGCAAGCAGGAACAGCGGCGTCAGCGGAGATGCGATGGTCGACCTGGTCAACCGACCCGACAGCCCGAGATTCACGGCCGCACCAATTGGTCGCCGGCTGAAATGCCGGACAGGATCTCGAGACCGTCGGGAAGCGTCGGGGTCGGCAACTCGCGGCCGCGCTGCACCGGCACATCGATCGCTCCGGTGTCTTTCTGAAGCCGAACGTAATCGATGCCGAACCGGCTCGTCACGTAGCTCGACGGGACAATGAAGGCCGACCGCGTGCCGCCGGAGATCCAGACCCGCAAGCGGTCACCGACGTAGTACTCACCGAGGCCTTCGACGGTCGCATCCGCAATGACGCGCCCCTCTTCGATCTGGGGATAGACGAGGTCGATGACGCCCGACTTGGCGGCTTCGCCGACGAACTCCGCGCCGTCGATGCGAATCTTGTCTCCCGCCTTGAGGAAGCGCGCATGCCGCTCCGGCACGCGAAGCCGCAGTTTGAAATTCTGCTGGGCGACCGTGACGATGGGATCGCCCGCGAGCACCACCGAGCCAACGGTGATGAGCCTCTTCAGCACGCGACCATCCGCAGGCGCCAGCACCTGCCCCTGATTGAGCTGCTCGTTGATGACAGCGCGTTCTGCCGTTTTGGCCCGCAAGCCGTTTTCGGCGACGTTCAGTGCGGTGCGCTGCTCGTCGAGCTTGATCCGCGGCAGGATACCGCGCTCGACCAGCCCTTCGGTCCGGGTGAAGTCGAGCTGCGCCTGGTTCGCCTGTGCCTGCAGCGCCTCGATCTGCGCGTCGAGCGATTTCATCTGCAGCACGAGTTTTTCGTCGCCGATGGTCGCGATCGCCTGGCCCGCGGCAACGCGGTCCCCTTCCCTGACGTTGAGCTGGGCCACCGTGCCGCCGATGCGCCCGCGCGCCGGCACCACGCTGATGCTTTCGACGGTGGCGAATACGGCTTTTTCGTCGGCGATCGATTGCCGCGTCACGACGAGTGTTTCGGCCGCCGTCGCCGGTGTCCCGGACAGGCCGAGGGCCGCGAAGGCGGCCAGCAAGCCCAAATACCTTGCCATACATCGCATGGAACAATTCCGTGTCATGATCAACGCATCACCACGCCGCTGCGTGGGTCATTTCATCTGCATCGGGGTGGGGCGCGTTGATCCTGCTCAAGGCGCCCTTTCCCGACCTCTCCTAGTTTGATTTGGCCTTGGCGGACTTCGGCGCACAAAATGCCTGATAGAGCGTCTTCAGCACTTCGCGCGCCGGCTCGCTGGCGATCGAATAGAAGATAGTCTGCGCCTCGCGTCGGGCGGACACCAGGCCATCTTTGCGAAGGAGCGCAAGATGCTGCGAAACGGTGGAGTCCCGCAGGTCGAGAAACTCGGCGAGTTCGCCGACGGATCGCTCGCCGTCAATCAACTGACAGATGATCAGCAGCCGGTGCCGGTTCGCGAGAGCCTTCAGCAGCTCGCTCGCCTGATCCGCCGCCCGCTCCATGACTTCAATGTTCATCTTCATACTTGCGTATATACGAAATTACGAATATATAGTCAAGCACTGCACGACAGCCGGAACTGAACCGGCGGAGCAGATCGGTCCAACGGAGGTACCCATGGCGGAAGTCGTTGTAATCGGAGCAGGCCTGAGCGGAACGCTGATGGCCTATGAATTGCTGCCCCAATTGAGAAAGGACGATCGTCTCAGCGTCATCTCGCAAGGCGCCGTCTATCATTTCGTGCCCTCGAACCCCTGGGTCGCGGTCGGCTGGCGCAAGCGCGAAGAGATCGAGATCGATCTCGCCGATGTCATGAAGCGCAAGGGCGTGCGGCTGCTGACACAGGGCGCAAAGCGTGTCCACCCGACCGAGAACCGTGTCGAACTCGGCGACGGCACGTCGATCGACTATGATTATCTGGTCGTCGCCACCGGCCCCGAGCTGGCGTTCGACGAAATTCCGGGTCTCGGGCCGCAGGGCCACACCCAGTCGATCTGCCACGTCGACCATGCCGCGCATGCCCGTGAAGCCTTCGAGAAGCTCGCGGCCAATCCCGGTCCGGTCGTAATCGGAGCCGTTCAAGGCGCCTCCTGCTTCGGCCCGGCCTACGAATTTCTCTTCATTCTGGAAACCGAGCTGCGCCGCCGGAAGCTGCGCGACCGGGTCCCCATGACCTTCGTCACCTCGGAGCCGTATATCGGCCATCTCGGGCTCGATGGCGTCGGCGACACCAAAGGCCTTCTCGAAAGCGAGATGCGCGAGAAGCACATCAAGTGGATCACCAACGCCCGCGTCGACAAGGTCGCCCCCGGCATGATGTCGGTGGAGGAGTTCGCCGACAACGGCACGTCTCACAAGGCCCACGAGCTGCCCTTCGCCTATTCGATGATGTTGCCCGCGTTTCGCGGCGTCGAGGCGGTGCGGGGCATCGAGAAACTGACGAATCCGCGCGGCTTCGTGGTCGTCGACAAGCATCAGCAGAACCCCACCTTCCCCAACATCTTCGCGGTCGGTGTCTGCGTCGCGATCGCGCCGGTCGGCGCGACACCGGTGCCGGTCGGTGTTCCCAAGACCGGCTTCATGATCGAATCCATGGTGACGGCGACCGCGATCAACATCGGCGCCCTGCTCCGCGGCAAGGCGCCGACGGCACAACCGACCTGGAATGCGATCTGCCTCGCCGATTTCGGCGATAACGGCGTCGCCTTCCTCGCGCAGCCGCAGATCCCGCCGCGCAACGTGAACTGGTCGTCCAAGGGCGAGTGGGTGCACTTCGCCAAGGTCGCTTTCGAGAAATACTTCCTGCGCAAGATGCGGCGCGGCGAGAGCGAGCCGTTCTACGAGCGCTTCGTTCTCGACAAGCTGAATATCGCCAAGATCAAGGAGGTTCGAACCGGCACATGAGCACGCCACGCCAGATCGTCTGTGGCAGTTGCGGGCGCATCAATCGCCTGCCAGTCGAACGCGCGCCTGAGGGCGCGCGCTGCGGCGCCTGTCACCAGCCGATGTTCACCGGTCATCCGATCGAGGTGAACGAAGAAGCGTTCAGCCGCCATGTCGCCAACAACGATATTCCCGTGCTGGTGGATGTCTGGGCGCCCTGGTGCGGCCCGTGCCGCGCCATGGCGCCGATGTTCGAGCGCGCCGCACAACAGCTGGAGCCGAAGGTCCGGCTGCTGAAACTCAATTCGGACAACGCGCCTGCAATCTCGTCACGCTTCAACATCAGCGGCATCCCGACGCTGCTGCTGATGCGCGGCGGGCGCGAGATTGCCCGCCAGGCCGGCGCGATGGACGCACGCAGCATCGTGGCCTGGACCGAGGCCAGTCTGACCCGTTCACGTGATCACACCTAAGAGGAGCATACCATGAATGTCGATAAAGCCGTTCTCGCCTTCGCAGGATTCGTCGTCCTGCTCGGACTTGCGCTGGGCACATACGTCAATGAGTACTGGTACCTGCTGACGGCCTTTGCCGGGCTGAACATGTTGCAGGCCTCGTTTACGGGCTTCTGCCCCGCGGCGATCGTGTTCAAGAAGCTGGGCCTGAACAGCGGCTGCGCGTTCTCGTGAACGCGCCGGCGTAGATTGTGATGCGGGGGAATTTGCCATGACCGACGACACCTTCATCGAAGGGCCTCTCTACGAGAAGCGCAAGAAGGTCTATCCACAGTCGGTGCACGGCACGTTCCGCCGCATCAAATGGGCGATCCTCTGCGTCACGCTCGGGATTTACTACCTGTTGCCGTTCGTGCGCTGGAATCGCGGGCCCGGCCTGCCCTACCAGGCGGTGCTGATCGACCTGCCGCATCGCCGCTTCTATTTCTTCTTCATCGAGCTGTGGCCGCAGGAGGTCTATTACTTCACCGGCCTGCTGATCATCGCTGCGATGACGCTGTTCCTGATGAACGCGGTGGCGGGGCGGCTGTGGTGTGGCTATTTGTGCCCACAGACGGTGTGGACCGACCTGTTCTACGCGGTCGAGCGCTGGGTCGAAGGCGACCGGCGCGAGCGCATGCAGGGCGACAAGCGTTACTGGAGCTTCGATCACATCCGGAAAGTCGCAACCAAGCACTTCCTCTGGATCATGATCGCGTGGTGGACCGGTGGCGCCTGGGTGCTCTATTTCGATGACGCACCGACCCTGGTGAAAGAACTGGCGACTTTCCAGGCCCCCTTCATCGCCTATCTCTGGATCGGCATCCTTACCGCCACGACTTACCTTTTCGCCGGGCACGCCCGCGAGCAGACCTGCATCTACATGTGCCCCTGGCCGCGCATCCAGGCGGCACTGACCGACGAGTGGGCGCTCAACGTCACCTATCGCCGGGACCGCGGCGAGCCGCGCATGTCGGTGAAGAAGGCGGAGGCCGCCCGTGCCCATGGCGATGTCGCCGGTGACTGCGTCGACTGCCATCAGTGCATCAATGTCTGCCCGACCGGCGTCGACATCCGCCATGGCATCCAGCTCGGCTGCATCCAATGCGGCCTTTGCATCGATGCCTGCAACAACGTGATGGGCGAGATCGGCCGGCCTGGCGGCCTGATCGGCTACGACACCGACATCAACATGCAGCGCCGCCGCGAGGGCAAGGCGCCGATCTATCGCGTGATCCGCCCGCGCACGCTGATCTATGCTGCCGCCATCGCCCTCGTCGGGACCATCATGCTTTATGCCCTTGCGACACGCAGTACGATGAGCATCAATGTCCTGCACGAGCGCAATCCGCTGTTCGTGCAGCTCGCCGACGGCGGGGTGCGCAACGACTATACCGTTCGCCTCCTCAACAAGGGCATGGCGCGATCGTTCGCAATCGAGGTCTCGGGTCTGCCGGGAGCGACTGCGCGCATCGCCGGCATCGAGCGCCAGCCGGACGGCAGGCTGATCGTCGAGGTCGGTCAGGACCAGACCCGCGAGATCAGGATGTCGGTGCAGGTTCCTCCGGCGCAGTTGCCGAAGTCGACCGTGAATGTCGAGATCGGGTCGACCGATGTTGCGAGCGGACAGACGGCGACCGCCCGCGACCATTTTGTGCCGGCCGACCGATGATGAACTCGGCGAAAGGGCGATGCACCAGATAGGAGCTCATAAGGTCTGGAAATCCATGGCGGCCGGCCTGTGCGGCAACGCCGCCCACAGCACTGTCATGTTCGTGAAGCGCTGGATGGGCTGGCTTCCGACTTTTCACCCCTACCGGGATCTTCAGCATGGCCTGAGCGACTGGCTCGGCGGCGCCGTGCATCCGACCGTGCCCTGGGCCATGTCCTTCGTGAACGGCACTTTGGTGCTCGGCATCCTCTTCCGGTCCACCTACCATCTGCTGCCCGGCCACAACGCGGTCGTGAAGGGATTCGTCTTCGGCATCATGGGCTGGATCGCGATGGGACTGTTCTACTTTCCGATCCTCGGGAGAGGCCCGTTCGCGTCGCATTTGGAGCTCGGCGCGCTTCCCGCAGCCTTCTCCCTCGCGATGGTGCTCGCCTACAGCGTATTCATGGGCATCGCCTTCTCCATGCTGCACTCCGAACCGGGCCGCCTGTGGTCAACGAGCGGTTAACGCTACCGCTCGAATTGAACGCGCATCCCAACGGTATTTTCAAACGTTTGCGCTAAGCATGATCCCGTAACGCCGGCGCTCCCGACGTGAACGGGGACAATTGGACGTGGTCGATATCGCGCACCAGGCTGCGATTGGTCCGGCATCGAAGGATGCAACGCCCGCGCTCGTCCCGCTCACGGCGATCGAGCCCGGCCCGTGGCGCGCACTGGCGCAGCGGGCGGTCGAGCCGAACGGCTATTATTTGCCTGCCTGGGAGCTCGCCGTCAGCGCAAGCGCACGCGGCCGTACGGGCGCCTCGGCCCTGTCGGTCTGCGGCGGCTCGTCGACGCGGCTGATCGGATTGATGCCGGTCGTCTCGCTCTGGCAAGCCTGGAAGATTCCCCTCCCCGCTTTGGTGAGCGCGCATCCCTATGGCACGCTTAGCAGCCCGCTGATCGACCGCGACGCCTCGGTCGAGGCCGCGACGCGCCTGTTGCAGCGGGCTCGCAAGGCCGGCGCCCATGCGCTGATCCTGCGCGACGTGGCGCTCGATGGCGCCGCAATGGCTTCGCTCAAGGAAGCGCTCGGCCGTGACCGCCTGACGTCACGCGTCCTCAGCTCCTATGTCCGTGCCAGCCTCGACGCGACACAGGACGGCGACAGGCTGCTGCAGGAGGCCCTCGGCGCCAAGAAGCTCAAGGAGCTGCGCCGGCAGCGGCACCGCCTGGAGGAGCATGGCGCGATCAGCTTCGACGTCGCGCGCAAGGTGGACGAGATCAAGCCCGCGCTCGAAACCTTCCTGCAGCTCGAAGCCAGCGGCTGGAAGGGCAAGCGCGGCACCGCGCTGCTTCAGGACGCGGGCGATGCGGCCTTCATCCGTCGCGCCGTGCCCGCGCTCGCCGAGACCGCGCAGTGCGAGATCGTGACGCTCCACGCCGGTGCGACGCCGGTCGCCGCCGGCATCGTGCTGCGGCACCAGGACCGCGCCTTCTTCTTCAAGCTCGGCATTGACGAGCGCTTCGCCAGATATTCGCCGGGTGTGCAGCTCACGCTCGATCTGACACGCCATCTCTGCGCCGATCCGGTCATTGCGAGCGCGGATTCCACCGCAAGCGCCGACCACCCCATGATCAACCCGATCTGGCGCGGCCGCTTTGCCATCGGCGACGTGCTAATCCCGCTGCGGCGGCACGATCCGATCGTTGCACTGATCCACGCGGCGCTGATTATGCGCGGCCTGGCGCGCGAGACGGCGCGCCGCGCGATCCACCTGCTCCGCAAATAGTTCGCGCTACTCCGCCGCCTGCGCGTTGATCTCGGCCGAGACCTGGCGGATGGCGCGGGCGAGCAGGTTCGGATCCTGCGCGCCGGAAACGGCGTATTTTTGCGCAAACACGTAGGTCGGCACGCCCGAGATTCCTTTCTCGGCGGCCTCCTGCGCGTCGGCCGAGACGCGTGCGACGTCCTCATCGCTGGCGAGGCGCTTGCGGACATCATCGGCATCGAGGCCGACATCGGCCGCCGCCTGCACCAGCACGTTCACGTCGGTCAGATCGCCGCCGTCGCGGAAATACAGCTCCATCAGGCGCTGCTTCATTTCGGGCGCCTTGCCGATCGCCTCGGCCCACAGGATCAGGCGGTGGCAGTCGGTCGTGTTGGGCTGGCGCGCGACCAGTTCGGGCTTGTAGACGAGCCCCTCGTCGCTGGCCGCCGCAACCACACGGCCGGCGATGCCTTTATAGGCCTCCACCGAGCCGAACTTGGTGGTGAGATAATCCTCGCGGCTGATGCCCTCGCGCGGCACCCAGGGATTAAGGAAGAACGGACGGAAATTCAGCTTCACCGGCACGTCCGGCACGAGCGCCAGCGCGCTCTCGATCCGGTGCTTGCCGATATAGCACCAGGGGCACACCACGTCGGAGACGACGTCGATCTGGAGCGGTTTCAGGGTGCTCATGAGCGCCTCCTTGGGGCGGTGCGGGTTGGCCCCAAGATAAGCCGAACCCACCCCGAGGCAAGGGGACTGGACGAGACCGCTAGGACATGGCTGCGGCCATCTTCCTGAGCCGCTCGGCTGTGCGCTCGTCGGCCGGAAAGAACGTCTCCAGCGCCAGCTCCGACAGGGTGATGTCGACGGGCGTGCCGAACACCATGGTGGTGGAGAAGAAGCTGAGTATCTCGCCGTCCTGCCGCAGCTTGAAGGGAATCGCGACATTGTCGCCCGCCAGCGGCCCCGATCGCGCCGGAATGGGATAGCTCTTGAGGTCGTTGTAGAGCTTGATCAACTCAGGATCGGCCGTCGCCTCGCATTGCCGGTGCAGGCGCTCGAGCAGATGCGCGCACCACTCCGCCAGATTGACCGTGCGCGGCGCCAATCCTTCGGGATGAAAGGCGAGCCGCAGCACGTTGAAGGGCTGGCCCAGCAGCCGCTCCGGGACGCCGGCGAGCAGCGGCGCCACCATGCGGTTGGCGGACACCAGGTTCCAGTGCCGGTCATAGGCCAGCGCCGGATTTGGCTCATGCGCTTTGAGGACGAGATCGATGGCCTGCCGGGCTGATTTCAAGGCGGGATCCTCCAGCGGACGCTGCGGAAAGGCCGGCGCGTAGCCGGCGGCAACGAGCAGCACGTTGCGTTCGCGCAAGGGAACGTCGAGGCGCTCGGCGAGCCGCAACACCATCTCGCGCGAGGGCGCGGCCCGGCCGGTCTCGACGAAACTCAAATGCCGCGCCGAAATCTCCGCCTCGCCCGCCAGATCGAGCTGGCTCATGCGGCGGCGCTGCCGCCATTCGCGCAAATGATCGCCGATATGGAGCGGCTGGCTGGGTTCGGCGCGTGCCGAGGATGCATGTGCGTTCATGGCCGGAAACCTACCACGCACATTTCGCCCCATCCATTACCACCGAGGTAATCGAATTGCGGCTTCGACCAGCGCATCTTCGGTCACGACAGGAGATGACCATGATTGCGCTGCTGCTCTACCGGACCGTCGCCGACCACATTCTCCCCTGGGCCGTGACCTTCGCGACCCGGATGCTGGCGCGCGGACTCAACATGCCCGAGCCGTTGGTGCACTCGACCGGCGACTATGTCGTCGCGCAGGTCACCGCCTTCGAGCACAGCGTCGGCAGGAGCCTCTGTCCGGTCCGTCTTACCCGCCTGCTCCGCGCCTGGTGGCGCGGGCTGCGCTGAGTTCACCCCGCGTCCAACCAACCATGGAGACTTCTCATGATCGATGCATCCAGCTTCCTGCGCCGCGCCCTGCTCGCCGATGCCATCTTCAGCGGGGTCGCCGCAATCGGCTTCACCTTCGGCGCCGGAGCGTTCGCGACGCTGTTCAACCTGCCTGAAGCGCTGTTGCGCGAAACCGGCCTGTTCCTGATCGCCTACGTCGCGCTGGTCGGCTGGCTGGCTTCGCGCACGATGGTGCCGAAGTCGCTCGTGCTGCTGGTCGTGATCGGCAACGCCGCCTGGACGGTTGGCAGCATCGCGCTGCTGTTCTCGGGCGCGGTGTCACCGAATGTCGCGGGCGAGCTGATGATCGTGGCGCAGGCGATTGCGGCGGGCGTGTTCGCCGAATTGCAATATGTGGGCCTGGGGAAGAGCGGGCGTGTAGCGACTGCGTGAAGATCTCGTGTCCCGGACGCGCTGCAACGCTCTCGCGTTGCGGCGCTGAGCCGCAACCCACGCCGTACAGAGAATTATCCCTTCGCGCGGCCGACCTTGCCGGCAAAATGCTTGCCGTTCAGCTTCTTCTTTTTCACCGCGGTGGTTTTCGCACCCGCCTTCTGCGCCTTGCGCTCTGCGCGGGCCTTGACCTTGGCGCGTTCGGCACGCGCCTCGGCGCGCTGTTTCTTGCGCTTGTTTTCGCAGGAGGGGCACTTGCAGCCGATCGGCTTCAGATAGGCTTTGAAATAGTCAGTGCCGTAATCGTAGTTGATCTCCTCGCCCGGCTCGATGTCCTTGATGGCGCGGATGAACACCTTTCGCTCGCGCGGGCGAACGTCGGATTCGGCGTTGGGCCGGCAGGAATGGTTGATGTAGCGGGCGAGATTCTTGCGCACCGAGCCGTCGATCGTCCAGCGGCCGTTGAGCTCGAACAGATATTTGTTCTCGATCTCGTCCTGCTCAGGAATGCGGCAGTCCAGGATCGGCCCGAAATAACGGATGATCCGGGTACCCTTCTTGATCGGCATGGTGGCGAAGAGGCCGAGTCCGGTCTTGGAACGACCGACGCGATAGGCTTTGCGGGGAGCGATGGCTGGCATGATCGAAAGAAATGAGGACGCAAACTGGGCCGGATGCCCAAGCGAAGCCGCTCTTCTAGAACGATTCCGCGCCGCTGTCAGGTCTTTCGGACTGTGTCCGAGCCTTGCCCACAGTGAACTTACCCACAGCGAAGATGCCGATGGATGGAGTTCCGCAAGATGCGGGCGTCGTCATGGTGCCCGCCACATCGGCCTGCCTGGCACTACCTCGGGAGTTTCCCCGCCACCGTCGACCTCAGGATCGCCTCCAGAAGCTGTTCGGCCGTCGTGCCCGCGGGCAGCCGCTGCAAGATATCCTCGAGCCGTCCGTCGAGCAGCAGCATGGTGAAACCGTGCACCATCGACCAGGCTCGCGCGATCGCAGCACCCTGCTCGATGGTCAACTTGTCGCCGCTGATCGGCTCCTGCCGCATCGCACCGATGGCATTGGCAAGTCCGGCGAAAGAGGATTCCGCGGCCTCGTGCAGCGATGGCCTGGAATAATCGAGCCGCTCGGTGCGGAACATTAGACCGTACATGCCGGGATGCGCCTGCGCATAGGCGACGTAGGCTTTCGGCCGCGCCAGCGCCCGTTCCATCGGCGAGGTGATCGCCTCGCAGGCGGCGGTCATCGCCGCATTGAACTGGCGGAAGCCGATCGCAGCGAGCTCGCTGACGAGCCCGGTCAGATCGCCGAAATGATGGGTCGGCGCGGCATGCGAGACGCCGGCCTCGCGCGCCACCGCGCGCAGCGTCAGGCCGGCGAGCCCGTCGCGCTCCAGCACCCGTTCGGCCGCGTCGAGCAGCGCCTCGCGCAAGGCGCCATGATGATAAGGCGTTTCGGTCTTTGCGTTCGCCGGACCCGATGCAGGCGGCGTCTTTTTCGGCTGGCGCGGACGCCGCGCCGTTTCGCTCTTGGTGTCTTTCTTGGCCATTTACAAGCTATATGACGCGATATTGACAGTGTAAAGATTTCACTTGACGAATGCGGCTTTCGGCTCTATCCAATCTTTACGATGTAAAGATAAGGAGAATACGCCGTGCTTCAGGATGCGACCGCCGAGCGCCGCAACAACATCGCGCCCATCCCGTTCGAGGCGGACGCGCCCTTCCTTAACATCATCGGCGAACTGCCGCGCGAGCTGAACGGCACGCTCTACCGCAACGGTCCCAACCCGCAATTCTCTTCCCCCGGCGCCCACTGGTTTGTCGGCGACGGCATGCTGCACGCCTTTCATCTCGAACAGGGGCGCGCCAGCTATCGCAATCGCTGGGTCCGCACACCGAAATGGCTCGCCGAGCACGGTGCGGGCCGCGCGCTGTTCGGCGGCTTCGGCCGCAAGCTGCCGGATGCGCCGCCAGATCTCACCGACGGCGGCGTCGCCAACACCAATATCGTTTTCCATGCCGGCAAGCTGCTCGCGCTCGAAGAAGGACATCTGCCGACCGAGATCGAGCCGGGCACGCTGGCAACGCGCGGTTATTGCAATTACCAGGGCCGCATCGCCGGCCCCTTCACCGCACATCCAAAGATCGATCCCGTGACGGGCGAGCTGGTGTTCTTCGGCTACAATGCGGCGGGGCCGCTGACGTCAGCCCTCTCCTACGGATCGATCGATGCGAGCGGCAAGGTCACGCGCTTCGAACGTTTCGAGACGCCCTATCCCAGCATGGTGCACGACTTCATCGTCACCGAGAATCACGTGCTGTTTCCGATCCTGCCCCTCACCGGCAGCAGGGAACGTGCGATGAGCGGCAAGCCGCCCTATGCGTGGGAACCGGAGAAAGGCGCCTATGTCGGCGTGATGAAGCGCAATGGCAAGGCAAAGGACATCGTCTGGTTCCACGGCGAAGCCTGCTACGTCTTCCACATCATGAATGCGTGGGAGGACGGAAATCGCATCGTCGCCGACGTCATGCAGTTCGAAGAGGCCCCGCTGTTTCCGCACTCTGACGGCCGGCCGACGGATCCGGAGAAATCGCGCGCCCGTCACTGCCGCTGGAGGTTCGATCTCGCGGACAATACCGACCGCTTCCAGCAAACCTATCTCGACGATCTCACCGGCGAATTCCCGCGCATCGACGACCGACGTGCCGGCCTGAAGAGCCGACACGGCTGGTACGCCTGTGCCAATCCGAAGGCGCCGATGTTCGGCGCGCTGTCAGGCATCGTCCATGTCGAGGGCGCGGGCAAGCGGCTCGGCCAATATCTGTTGCCATCAGGCGATACTATCTCCGAGCCCGTGTTCGTCGAGCGATCGAAGGATGCGGCGGAAGGTGACGGCTGGCTGCTGGCGGTGGTCTGGCGCGGGCGGGAGAACCGCAGCGACCTCGCCGTCTTCAATGCCACCGACATCGAGGCCGGCCCCGCCGCGCTGGTACAGCTCGGCCATCGCGTGCCCGACGGCTTTCACGGCAATTGGGTGGGCGCGGTATAGTTTTTGTCATTCCGGGGCGCGCCCTTCGCGCGAACCCGGAATCCATTTCACCGCGCGTTCCTTTGCGAAATGGATTCTCAGGTGCGCAATTGCGCACCGTAGCTCGACGCTTCGCGTACCCCGGAATGACAGCGCATGGAGGTCCGCATGCACGTCCCCACGATCACGGCGAACTATCTCGCCATCCTCGCGCTGATCTACGCTGCGCTCGCGCTGCAAGTCGTCCGACTGCGGCGGATCAGCGGCGCGCCGTTCAACGATGGGGGCAACGAAGGCCTGCGCAGCGCGATCCGCGCCCATGGCAATTTCATGGAATATGTCCCCATCATCGTCCTGATGGTCGCCCTGCTCGAAATATCCGGCGCTTCGCCGCTGCGCATTCACCTGCTGATGAGTGCGCTCCTGCTGTCCCGGCTGTTGCATCCGCTCGGCATGTACGCAGCGCCGGGCTCGCTCAAATTCACCATCTGCCGCGCCGGCAGCATCTTCCTGACCATCGGCCTGTTGATCTCCTGCGCGCTGACCATCCTGTCGCGCCTGCCCTGGGCCGCCATTGCCGACGAAATTTCGGACCAAGTCCTTGCAACAATTGATTTATTGAAGATGATCGCCATTATTTTGACAGTGTAAAGATTTAACTTGACCCGGCATCGCCCCTGCATTATCAATCTTGACATCGTAAAGATCGATGCGATCGAGGCGACCATGACGATCTTCCTGATCCTAGCCCCCTATGGGGTCTACACTTTCCTGATGTTCATGACATCGGCGACGGTCAGCGTGTTCGCGGGCTCCGCCATCTGCCTCGTCACGATTGCGATCGATGTTGCGCGCGGCCGCTCGGTAAAGATCCTTGCCGCCGGCTCCGCGATCCTGTTCGCAGGGCTCGGTCTCTACCTCGCGCTGCGCGACCCCACGCTCAGCCCGCTCGGCGTCAAGCTCTCGGTCGACATCGGCATCTTCGTCATCTCGCTCGGCTCGATGCTCGCGCGCCGGCCTTTCACGCTGCAATACGCGATCGAATCCGTTCCGGCCGAGACCGCGGCAATGCCCGGCTTCCTCACCGCCAACTACATCATCACCGGCGCATGGACGATCGCCGCTCTGCTGATGATGGCCGCCAACATCGTGCTGCTCTACTTCCCGGGCCTGCCGGTCTGGTCGGGGATTGCGGTCGCCTTCGCCGCCCGCAACAGCGCAATCTATTTCACCAAATGGTATCCTGAATATCGTCAGATCAAGCATGGTGCGCCTGCCGGCGCGCTGCCCGAAGCCCAGTGAGACAGGACCGACAATGAAGGACGTATTCGCCCGCCTCGCCTCCGACTTCCTCTCGGCCATCGTCTTCCTGGTGATCTATCTGGTCACCGACAACGTCATCCTGGCGACGTCGGTGGCGATTGCAGGGGCGATCGCCCAGGTGATCTATGCCCGCATCAAGGGGCGCGAGCTCGGCTATATGACCTATGCGAGCGTCGCGCTGGTCGTCGTGCTGGGTACGGTGACGCTGCTGACCAACGATCCGCGCTTTGTGATGGCAAAGCCTGCGATCGCACATTTCGCGATCGGCGTGATCATGCTCAAGCGCGGCTGGATGCTGCGCTACATGCCGCCGATGGTGGTCGAGACCGCGCCGGAATATGTCACCGCCGCGGGCTATGCTTGGGCCGCGCTGATGTTCGTGCTCGGCGCCGGCACCATCGCGGTCGCCGCCACCGGCGACCTGAAGCTGTGGGCGTTCTACATCTCCGCGGTCGCGGGCGGCGCCAAGGCCCTCGCCTTTGCCGTGCAGTATGTGGTGTTCAGGCTCGTCGTCACCAGCCGCCGGCGCGCGGCGGCCCGCGCCTGATAGTCGCTCAAGGAGGCATTAGGCGGCGGCTTCAAGTTGCGCTATAGCCTCGCCCCTGGACTGGCTGCGGATCATCGCAGCCCGCCGAAATCATCGTTCGGGAGACGCGAATGGCCGTGGACGGCAACTGGAATCTGACTTTGTCGACGCCGATGGGCGAGCGCCAGACGACGCTGAGCGTGAAGAGCTCCGGAGGCACGTTGACGGGCACGCAGGGCGCGGAAGGTGAATCCACCGAGATCTTCGAGGGCACCGTGAACGGCGACGACCTCGCCTGGAAGGTCTCAATCGTCAATCCGATGCCGCTGACGCTGGCTTTCTCCGGCAAGGTTTCCGGCGACAGCATCTCGGGCGAGGCGAGCATCGGCCCGATGGGCAGCTTCCCGTTCACTGGCACGCGCGCTTGACCTTCTGCCTCGCCCCGCTCTCGCGGGGCGAGGTGAAGAGTTAGCCCAGATTGAGCTCCTTGAAGAAGTCGTTGCCCTTGTCATCGATGATGATGAACGCCGGGAAGTCGACGACTTCAATGCGCCAGATCGCTTCCATGCCGAGCTCGGGATATTCGAGCACCTCGACCTTCTTGATACAGTGCTCGGCAAGGTTCGCTGCGGCGCCGCCGATCGAGCCGAGATAGAAGCCGCCATACTTCTTGCAGGCCTCGCGCACCGCCGGCGCGCGGTTGCCCTTGGCCACCATCACCATCGAGCCGCCGGCGGCCTGGAACTGATCGACGAAGGAATCCATGCGGCCTGCCGTGGTCGGACCGAACGCGCCGGAAGCGTAGCCTTCGGGCGTCTTGGCGGGGCCTGCGTAATAGACCGGGTGGTTCTTGAAATAATCAGGCAGCGGCTCGCCGCGCTCGAGCCGCTCGCGCAGCTTGGCATGCGCGCTGTCGCGCGCGACGATCATGGTGCCGGTCATCGAGACGCGGGTCTTGATCGGGTACTTCGAGAACGTCGCCAGGATGTCCTTCATCGGCTGGTTGAGGTCGATCTTGACGACCTCGCCGCCGAGCGATTCCTCCACCTGCGGCAGATATTGCGCCGGGTTGTGCTCGAGCTCCTCGAGATAGACGCCGTCCTTGGTGATCTTGCCGAGCACCTGGCGGTCGGCCGAGCACGACACGCCGAGCCCGATCGGCAGCGAGGCGCCATGGCGCGGCATGCGGATCACGCGGACGTCGTGGCAGAAATACTTGCCGCCGAACTGCGCGCCCACGCCCAGGCTTTGCGTCATCTTGTGGATTTCCTTCTCCATCTCGACGTCGCGGAAGGCGTTGCCGTCGGGCGAGCCGTGCGTCGGCAGCGCATCGAGATAGCGTGCGGAGGCGAGCTTCACCGTCTTCATGCAGAGCTCGGCCGAGGTGCCGCCGATCACGATCGCAAGGTGATAGGGCGGGCACGCCGCGGTGCCGAGCGTGAGGATCTTCTCCTTGAGGAAGGCGAGCAGCCGGTCCCTCGTCAGCACCGAGGGCGTCGCCTGGAACAGGAAGCTCTTGTTGGCGGAGCCGCCGCCCTTCGCCATGAACATGAACTTGTAGGCGTCGTCGCCCTCGGCGTAGATCTCGCACTGCGCCGGCATGTTGTTGGCGGTGTTCTTCTCCTCGTACATCGAGAGCGGCGCCACCTGCGAGTAGCGCAGGTTGCGGCGCAGGTACGCATCGCGCGCGCCTTCCGACAGCGCCGCCTCGTCGTCACCGTCGGTGATGACGTTGCAGCCCTTCTTGCCCATGATGATCGCGGTGCCGGTGTCCTGGCACATCGGCAGCACGCCGCCGGCCGCGATGTTGGCGTTCTTCAAAAAGTCCAGCGCGACGAACTTGTCGTTCGGGCTCGCCTCGCCGTCCTCCAGGATCGCGCGGAGCTGCTTCAGATGGCCCGGGCGCAGATAATGGTTGATGTCGCCAAAAGCCGCCTCCGACAGCGCCCGCAGCGCCTCGCGCGACACCACCAGCATGTCCTTCCCCAAGACCTTCTCGACCCGCACGCCCTCGGTCGAGATCTTCTTGTAGGGCGTCTCGTCCTTGCCGAGCGGGAACAGCGGGGTGTGCTTGTAGGGCGGAACGGGCTTGGACTGGTCGGGAAAGGCGGTCGGAGCGTTCATGGGCGGATCTCGGGTTCTGGAGCCCTTTAGGGGCCTCTAAGCATGGAAGCGTTCTAAGCTTTTTTGCCGCAAAGGGAAGGCGTTCCGGCGCGGCCGGGGCATCCCGAATCGTGCCCGTGGCGGGCATTGTCCAGGACCGGATTGCCCCCCCTTGCGCTTCGCGGGCAGCGACGGTTGAATGCGCGCCCTAAGGGGCTTTTCATCATGATTTTCAAAGTGGACTTTCGCGGCGCGATCTGGTTCGCCGCCGCAATCATCGGCCTTGTGACCATCTCTGCGCCTGCGCGCGCCGACCAGTGCGACGACATCGCCAAGCAGCTCGCCGGCGGCATCGACGGGCTCAAGGTCAACTTCAAGGCCGCCAACATCATCTATCTTAGCCACCCGGCGGCGAAGGAGCTGTCGCTCGGCTGCCGCGCGCAAGGAGCCGCCTATTCCAACGAGCTCTATGCCAAGGGCGACCGCAAGCCGACGCCGCAATTCTATGATCTGGTGGCCTCCGCGGCGGCGATCATCTTCACGGTGACCAAGGACGACACCACGACCGGCGCGACGCGCTGCCTGAAACGCATGGGCCTGCTGCGCGGCGACAAGGTCACGATGCGCTACAAGCGCCTCAACATGGAATGCACCCGCACCAAGACCGAAGCCGCGATCGCGATCACCCGGCCGAAGGACGAGTAGCGCGCACCGGATTCCTCGCATTTTAATGATTGTCTTGAAGGAAACTTCGTCTCCTACGGCGCAGGATCAATTGTTTCCATCTGTGAGGATCCGTGGATGAGCGTCTCCAACGTTTCGACCGTTGCTCCGCCGCCGATCGCGATCGTGGTCCCGAGCTACGACACGACCAAGCAGGACGACCAGACCAAGACCCGGGATACCGACCCGACCGATCAGCCGACGCCGCCCGCGCCGCTGCCGCCCGGCCAGGGCACGCGGATCGATCAGCTCGCCTGATTGATCCTGCACTACGAAGATCGCCCGGTCGGGTTGACCGGGCCTTTCGCGCGTCCGGCCCCATCTTTGCCCGATAGCGCGGCCAAGCTCGTGCGAGATTGCCCGGGGACCCGCGCATGATCGCCCGCCTCTTGTTGCAGAACACGATCTTCGTCATCGCGATGGGCGCATTGTTGTTCGCTTCCGCGGGCACGCTGCGTTGGCCGTCGGCCTGGGTGTTCCTCGTCACCTCCGCCGTGGTCGGCCCGCTCTGCGGCTGGTGGCTCTACCGGATCGATCCGGGGCTGCTGGCAGAGCGGCTTCGTCCGGTGATCAAGCGAGACCAGCCGGGCGCCGACAAGGCCTTCATGATCGCCTTCATGGCGGCCATTTTGGTCTGGCTCATCGCCATCGGTCTCGACCGGCGCGCCGGTGCCTCGCATGTACCGCTCGCATTGCAGGCCCTGGGCTTCGTGCTGTACCTCGCCTGCACGCTGTTCACGATGTGGGTATTTCGCGAGAACTCGTTCGCCGCGCCCGTGGTGAAGCTGCAGGCTGAGCGCGCCCAGCACGTGATCTCGTCAGGGCCTTATGCTCACGTCCGTCATCCCATGTACAGCGGCATGCTCATGTTCTTTACGGGCGTGCCGCTGTGTCTCGGCTCGTGGTGGGGACTTGCGATCGCGCCGATCCTCGTGCTGTTGATCGCGGTGCGCATCCGCATCGAGGAGCGGACGCTGATCGCGGGACTATCAGGCTACGCCGATTACGCGGTGCGGGTGCGCTATCGCCTGATCCCCGGCGTGTGGTGACTCAGGCATCCAGCTCCTTGTAGTGCCGGAAGATGCCCTGCTCGTTGTAGGGAATGCGACGCTCGCTTGCCAGGTAAGCCCTGATGTTCGGCCGGGCCGCGACGCGGTCGTGCAGACCGACTAGGCCGGGGATGTTCTTTTCGAACGCCGTCATGCGCTTCGGGAAGGCGTAACGCAGCCCGTCGACGATCTGGAACAGCGAGAGATCGACGTAAGTGAGACGACGGCCGGTGACATGGGCGCCGCCCGCGTCCTCGAGGAGCTGCTCGAAATAGCCGAGATATTTCGGCACGCGCTCGTCCCAGAAATCGGCGGTGCGTTTCTTCGCCGGCGCCTTCTGGTCCTCGTAATACAGCGATGGACCGAGCGGATGATGGGTGTCGTGGATCTCGACCACGAAATCGGTGATGGTCAATTGAAGCTGATGCACCCAGAGCTTTCCGGCTTCCGTCTTCGGCGCAAGTCCGTGACGGTCGCCGAGATAGAGCAGGATGTTGGCGGTCTGACCGATGACGAGCTTGCCCGCTTTCAGGAACGGCGGCGCAAAGGGCGGCGTGCCTTTGTGGGCGTCCATCATCTTCATCATCGCAGCCGTGCCGCGCGGACCGCGCGCAACGTCGACGTAATCCGCCCCCGCCTCCTCCAGCGCCAGCCGCACATATTCACCGCGGCCCTGGATCTCGGGCCAGTAGTAGAGCTCATATTTCATGGAAGCGTTCCGTGAGCGTTGGCGAGCAAGGGCCAATGTAGCACGCATCCGAAGGTTCCGGCAGGGTGGGAGCGCGACGCTCACGCCCCATACTCCGTCATTGCGAGCGCAGCGAAGACGTGGAGAGAGTACGCAGCCCAAACAAAAAGAGCGTCGTGCCTGGGGCACGACGCCCTCGCTTCTCGCTCTTGGAGCGATCAGTTGGTCTGCTGGATCGCCGACAATTCCCAAGGGCTGCCCGGGCGGCGGGCGAAGGTCCAGACTTCGGTGACTTCGCCCGGCTGCTCGCTGCCGGCGACGATCGCGCCGGTGTTGCGGTCGACGGTCTTGTCGGTGAGCGCAAAGCGCATCGCCACGGTCGCGTAGTCGGTCTCGCCTTCGCGCCAGGCTTCCGCGAGGTCGCCCTGCAACAGTTTGACGTTGGTCACCTTGTTGACGGCGTTGCGGGCGCGGTTCTGGGCGAGGTCCTGCTCGAAATAGGAGACCATTTCCGGCGTCGCCAGCGTATGCAGCTTGGCCACGTCCTCGTTCGACCAGGCCGACTGGATGTCGCCGAGCAGGCGTTCGAACGCCTCGTAATCGTCAGGCTTGATCTCGAGCGGCGCGTTGTTGTTGGCGCCGAAGCCGAAGCCGCCACCAAGGCCGCTGCGATAGTTCGCCTGCGGTCCCGGAGCTGCGCCGGCATAGGCTGCCTGCGGCGAATTGCGCCGCTGCCACCAGGACATCGCCAGCCGCACCACGAACACGATCAGCACGATCTGGATGATCAGGCCCAGAATGGACGACAGCCCGCCGAGGCCGCCGAACAGACCGCCGCCGAACAGCATGCCCAGAAGGCCTGCGCCGAGGAAGCCGGCCGCAAGACCGCCCAGGAAGCCGCCGCCACGGCCGAACAGGCCGCCGCGCGAGGGCGCAGCATTGTTGAAGCCGCCACCCGGCTGGCTGTAAGTGCGGTTGAATTGCGAGGTCGAACCCGGCGCAGTCGTGGTCGACGGCGGGGCCGAGAAGGTCCGCGAACCGCGCGAACCCGACGAGAAGCCGCCGCCGACGCGGGCGTCAGCGGAGGAGATCGCAAGCGCCGTCGGCAGCGCCAGCGCCAGAACGACGGCAATCGTCTTCACGAGAGTGCGGGACCATTGCGAGAAATTCATGTGCGTTTCCCAAATCCCCGGCATGGGGACGTGCCAGTAAGATGGGCAGCCTTCGTCAAAAGGGAAGCCGGTTCCGCGACTTATAGCTGCGGCCCTCGGTCGCGGGGATCCGGCAAAAGCCCTGATTTGCCGGGGATTTGGCCGGGCGCGGGGAGCTATGGTCGCCGGTTACCGGCGGCGAAACGAGGGGGACCGCTCCCTCCCTGTCATTGCGAGCGTAGCGAAGCAATCCAGGCTGCCACCGCGGAGATAGTCTGGATTGCTTCGTCGCTTCGCTCCTCGCAATGACGGAGTAGAGCGAGCTAACCCTGCTTTGTCATCGTCTCCTTCACCGCCGCCACGAGCTGGCTGAGCGTGAACGGTTTCGGCAGGAAGTCGAATTGCTGGCCCTCGGGCAGGCTCTTCTCGAAGGCGTCCTCGGCATAGCCGGAGACGAAGATGAACTTGATTTCGGGGTTCTTCTCCCGCATCGCCTTGAGCAAGGTCGGCCCGTCCATTTCAGGCATCACCACGTCGGAGACGACGAGATCGATCGCGCCGCTCTGCTCCTCCAGCACCTCCATGGCCTCGACGCCGTTCTCGGCCTCGACCACGGTGTAGCCGCGCGAGCGCAGGCCGCGCGCGTTGAGCGCGCGCAGGCCCTCTTCGTCCTCGACCAGCAGGATGGTGCCCTGCCCGGTGAGATCGGTGCGGGGCTTGGCCTCGACGGCTGCGGGCGCGGCTTCCTTCGCCCCATGGGTCGCGGTCGCCACCGCGGGCTGTTCGACCTGCACCTCCGGCTCGGCGTGATGACGCGGCAGGAAGATGTGGAACGAGGTGCCCTGCCCCGGTTCGGAATCGACGTAGATGAAGCCGCCGGTCTGCTTGACGATGCCGTACACGGTCGAAAGACCGAGGCCGGTGCCCTTGCCGACCTCCTTGGTCGAGAAGAACGGCTCGAAGATCTTGTCCCTGATATCGGCGGGAATGCCGGTGCCGGTATCGGCGACCTCGATCCGCACATAGTCCGCCGCCGGCATGCCCTTGTAGGCGAGCTTGCCGGCCTCCTCGCTCGCGACATTGGCAGTGCGGATGATCAGCTTGCCGCCGTCGGGCATGGCATCGCGCGCGTTCACCGCGAGGTTGACGATGACCTGCTCGAACTGGGAGACGTCGACCTTCACCGGCCAGAGGTCGCGGCCGTGGATCAGGTCGAGCTTGACCTTTTCGCCGATCAGACGGCGCAGCAGCATGGTGAGATCGGACAGCGCATCGCCGAGATCGAGCACCTGCGGCCGCAGCGTCTGCCGGCGCGAGAACGCCAGTAGCTGACGCACCAGGGTCGCAGCGCGCGTCGCGTTCTGCTTGATCTGCATGATGTCCTGGAACGACGGGTCGGTCGGCTTGTGCGCGTTCAGCAGGAAGTCGTTCGCCATCATGATGGCGGACAGCACGTTGTTGAAGTCGTGGGCGATGCCGCCGGCGAGCTGACCGACCGTCTCCATCTTCTGCGACTGGTTGATCTGGTTCTCCAGCGCGCGCCGCTCGGTGGTTTCGAGCATGTGGACGATCGCAGCTTCCGCGTCGTTCTCGGCCGCGTCGACCGGCGTGACGAAGAACTGGCCCCAGCGCTCCTTCGGTCCCTCCAGCGCCACCTCGACCGGCGCGATGTCGGCCTGGCCTTCGGCAGCCTGGTTGATCGCCGCGATCACCAGATGGCGGTCCCGGGCATTGACGGCGCGGAAGATCGACTTGCTGGCGCTGTCGAGCCCCAGGGCCTGCGCGAGCTTGGCGTAGCGCGCGTTTGCCCGCACGACGTTGCCGGCGCGATCGACGGTGGCGATCGCCATCGGCGTATGGTCGAAGAAGCGCATGAAGCGCACTTCGGCGGCACGATCGGGATCGCTGCGTTCGTCGCGGGCCCGGCTGATGACAAGCGTGCGCGACGGCCCCGGCGCGCCGTCGGCGCCGAAGGCGAGCTTGTGATAGAGCCGGACCGGCATGGTCTTGCCGGTGCGCATGCGCAGATCGATGTCGAAGACTTCCGTCTTCACCTCGCCCGGCACCGCCACGATCGCGCTCAGCAGCGCAGCGCCGTCGCCGGAGACGATGTCGGCGAGCTTCAGGCCGCCGGAGCCGATCTCGGCGAGGTCGTAATCGAGCCAGTTCGCCAGCGTCGCGTTGACATAGGCGAGCTCGCCGGCGGGATTGACCGAGAAGAAGCCGCACGGCGCGTGATCGAGATATTCGATCGCGTGCTGCAGTTCCTGGAACACGTCCTCCTGGCGCTCGCGGTCGCGGGTGATGTCGGCGATCGACCACACCGCATATCTCGCCTCGCGCTTGCCGTTGCCGAGCGGGCGCACCCGCATGCGCAGCCAGCGGCCCTGATTGCCGTCATGGCCGGAGATCCGCACTTCTTCCTGCTGCCGTTTTCCTTCGCGCGCGGCCTTGAGCAGCCGGAACACGGCTTCCGAGACGTCGGGGTTGCCGATGAAGACGCGCTCGACCGGGCGGACGTCCTGCGGGCCACTGGCGCCGGTCAGGGTCAGATAGGCCGCATTGGAATAGATCACGTGGCCGCGCGCATCGGTCACCGCGAGTCCGTCGAAGGCATGATCGGAGATGCGGGCGATGATGGGATCGTCGAGATTGCGGTCGGCGAAGCGGACGATGCCGGCGGCGAAGGCAAACAGGTTGAACAGGCCGATCATCGCCAGCACGGCGAGGATGCCGAGGATGTAGGGCTGCGCCTGCGCGCGCCCGAGCGTCATCAGCCCGATCGCGACCGCGACGAGGCCGGTGGCCACCAGCAGCACCAGCGCAATGCTGCCCGAGCGCGGCGACGGCTCAGGCGCCGCAACGGGCTCGCGTGACAGGTCGTGGTCGGTCTCGGCGGTCATTTCACGCTGGTTTGGCCTGTCGGCAGAGAATCAACGCGCCGTGGGGCTCGTCGGGTCCTCCCTGCCTGAATCGGACCCGCAGACGCAAGGGCAGCAGGGCCAAAAGGTACGCTGATTCCCAGTTTACGGCCATTTCCGGTACTTTTCGGGGGTTTTATTGCCGTGCGGCACTAAAACCGCGCTTCATCCGTATGACGTAGCCGATGACTTCGGCGACCGCATGGTAGTGCTCCATCGGGATCTCCTGGTCGATCTCGACGGTGGCGTAGAGCGCGCGGGCCAGCGGCACGTTCTCGACGATCGGAATGTCGTGCTCGCGCGCGATCTCCCGGATCTTGAAAGCGAGGTTGTCGACGCCTTTGGCGACGCAGATCGGCGCCGACATGCCGCGCTCGTAGGAGAGCGCCACGGAATAGTGGGTGGGGTTGGTGATGATCACCGAGGCCTTGGGAACCGCGGCCATCATGCGCTTCTTGGAGCGCTGCTGCCGCAATTGCCTGAGCTTGCCCTTGATGTGCGGGTCGCCTTCGGACTGCTTGAACTCTTCCTTGATCTCCTGGAGCGACATCTTCTGCCGCTGGAACCAGCTGCGATATTGGAAGAAATAGTCGCCGATGGCGATGATCGCGAGGGCCGCGACCACCGCGCCGAGCAGATGGACGGTCAGGCTGGTGGCGGCGCCCATCATGGCCATCGGATCGAGCTTGACCATCGCCTCCATGCGGTGCCGCTCCGGCCACAGGATCGTGGTCATGACCGCGCCGAGCACGACGAGCTTGCCGATGCCCTTCAGGAAATTGACCCCTGCCTGCTTGCCGAAGATGCGCTTGAAGCCGGCTGCCGGCGAGAGCTTGCTGAATTTGGGCTTGAGGGATTCGCCCGACCATACCAGCCGGTGCTGAAGCATGTTGCCGGCGATGGCCGCGATCACCAGCATCAGAAGCGGCACGCCGACGGCAGCCAGCACGGCGACTTCGATCTGCTGCATCAGCGCGAGCAAATTCCCGGGATCGGTTTTGATCATCCAGGAATTGGCGAGCAGATTGCGCATCGGCGTCAACAGCCCGCCGCCGACCGAGCCCGAGAAGGTCGAGACCACGAGCGTGCCGCCCGCGATCATGAACCAGGTGTTGATCTCCTGGCTCTTGGCGACGTCGCCGCGTTCAAGCGCCTCTTCGAGACGTTTTTGCGTCGGGTCTTCTGTTTGGCTCTCTGGATCCTTGTCTTCAGCCACGTAGCGCCCGCTTTCCGAAGTTCGTCACTTTTGCGGCCCCTGTGCACGAACTTCGGAAAGCACAGGGGCGCTACAAGACTCTAAGGTTGCTAGTGCCGCTGATCCATTTGAAGTTCCTGGTCGGATTTGCGGCTGGCACTGCAGGAACTTCAAATCGGCGGCACTAGCCTCGCCCTTATTTCAACGGCATCATCTGGTGCATGACACCGATGAAGTAGTCGAGATAGGTGCCCATCATTGCGGTGAGCACCACGGCCAGCACCATGAAGCCCGCGAAGATCGACAGCGGCACGCCGACGAAATAGACCTGCATCTGCGGCATCAAGCGCGCCAGCACCCCAAGCCCGATGTTGAACACGAGGCCGAACACCAGGAACGGCCCCGACAGCTGCAAGCCGAGCAGGAACGCGGCCGAGAAGGCCCGCGTGGCCAGCGCAGCAACGTCGCCGCTCGACACGGTCTCGCCCGGCGCGAAGATCGAATAGCTGTCGTTCAGGGCCGCGATCACCAGATGATGGCTGTCGGTGGCGAACAGCAGGGTCACGCCCAGCATGGTGAGGAAGTTGCCGACCAGCACGCCCTGCTGGCCCTGCGTCGGATCGACCGAGGTGACGAAGCCGAGCCCCATCTGCTGCGCGATCACGGCGCCCGCGACCTGGAGCGCCGCGAGCGTCACGCGCGCGGTGGCGCCAAGCACGATGCCGATCACGATCTCATGCAGCATCAGGACCAGCATCGGCGCGAGCGAGCCCATATCGACATGATAGGCGTTCCGATGCAGCGGCAGGATGATCAGCGTCAGAACCAGCGCGATCGACAGCTTGACCCGCGTCGGAATGTTGGTTTCCCCGAGCCCCGGCAGCAGCATCACCATCGCGCCGACCCGGGCGAAGGCGAGCATGAAGGCTGCGGCAAGGGCCGGCAGCAGCGAGACGTCGATGCGCATGGTGAGCGCATTGTGCCTCAGCCGCCGATGATTCGCGATGAGATCCGCAGCATATGGGAATGAAGCGCATCGGCCATGAAGGGTAGCGCCAGTAGCATCGTGGCAAAGATGGCTAGAATCTTCGGAACATAGACCAGCGTCTGTTCCTGGATCTGCGTCAGCGCCTGGAACAGCGACACGATCACGCCGACCACGAGCCCGACCACCATGAGCGGCGAGGACACGATCACGATGGTCCAGATCGCATCGCGTGCGACGTCGAGGGTCTCGGGTCCGGTCATTGCAGAATTCCTTTATTCATTCCCTCGCCTCCTCACCGCCGTCGCGGGGCGATGCGAAGACCTATCCCCTCGGAGGCAAAATCAGATCGGCATCTTCATGATGTCTTCATACGCCGCGATCACGCGGTCGCGGACCGAGACCAGCGTCGACACCGCGACGTCGGTGTCGGCGACCGCCGTCACCACGTCCATCACGTTGGCCTTGCCGTTGGCCATCGCCACGGTCTGCGCGTCGGACTTGCGACCGGATTCCACGACGCTGCCGATCGCGTCCTTCAGCAGCGAGGAAAAGGACTGCCCGTTCGGCTCGCTGCCCTTGCCGGCGCCGCCGTTTTCCAGCACGCGCGCAAGGTTGGCATAGGCATTGGCCGCGATTGTCGGTGTTGCCATGGCTTAAGAATTCCCTGTCAGGTCTTGAGGATGTCGAGCGTGCGCTGGATCATGCGGCGCGTTGCACTGATGATGTTGACATTGGCCTCGTAGGACCGCTGCGCATCGCGCATGTCGGTCATCTCGACCACCGAATTCACGTTGGGATATTTGACGTTGCCGCTCGCATCGGCCGCCGGATTGTTCGGCTCGTACTTGACGCGGAAGGCGGACTGGTCGGGCTTGATCCTGCCGAGCGTGACGACCTGCGCATCGAGCGTGCGGTCGAGCGCCGAGGAGAACGTCGGCACCTTGCGCCGATAGGGATCGCCGCCCGCGCTCTGTGAGGTCGAGTCCGCGTTCGCGATGTTTTCCGAGATCACCCGCATCCGCCCGGCCTGCGCCCGCAACCCGGAGGTTGCGATCGCCATGGAACGGGCAAAGTCGCTGCTGTCATTGGCCATGTCGAGGCTCCCCTAGCTCTAACCCTTGCCGATCGCGGTCTTCAGAAGATGCAGGCTCTTGGCATAGAGCGAGGTCACCGCCGCGTAATCCATCTGGTTGTTGGCGGATTTCATCATCTCCTCTTCGAGATTGACGGCGTTGCCCGCAGGACGGGTCTCGAACCCCGCATTTCTGTTCTGGTCGAAGGTCGAGGCCGCGCCGGAGGGCGTCATGTGCGAGGCACTGGTGACGGTCATCGCCAGCGGGCCCATCGAGCTCGCAGGCGTGCCGGCCCTGTCGAATTTCGGCTCGACCAGCTCGCGCGGCCGGAAATTGGGTGTGTCGGAATTGGAGACGTTCTCGGACAGGACGCGCTGGCGTTCCTGGTGCCACTGCATCTTGGTACGAAGCGCCGACAGGACCGGGAGATCGTTGATGGACATCGTTGCGGCTCCTTCCGCCTCGCAAGAGGTCCCAAGTGCAAACCTTGGCCCCAAGCTAGGCAGAATTTGCCGCGTGTATGGTTAACAGGTGGTTAAGGCACGGCGGATACATGTTTCTGATTGAGACATGAAACGGCTCGCCGTGATTCGCCCCCTTCAAAAGCCGCATTAACCCGACCGCTTGGCGGCCTGCGCAGAGGCCAAGAAGTCGTTTTGGATCGGGCGATTCATGGGTTATTAAGAGTTGGGGACGGCAAAACTTGCCGTGGAACGTTAAGAAATCGCAGTTTTGGGGCATCGCAGGCCGGTGGTCGGCACGTCCGACCATAGGCACGAGAGAAGCGCCATTTACCGGGGACAGGTATGAACGGTAGCCCTATCACCTTCATCGTCGCGTTCATCGTCGTGCTGGCGTTGATCGGCGTCGCCGCGTGGCTGGTCCGCCGATTCGCGAGCACCCGGCTTGGCGCCAATACCCAGCGCGGCAGGATGCCCCGGCTCGCCGTGATCGACGCCGCCGCGGTCGATGGCCGCCGGCGCCTTGTGCTGGTCCGCCGGGACAATGTCGAACATCTCCTGATGATCGGCGGTCCGACCGACATCGTCGTCGAGCCCAATATCGTTCGAGCCGCGGCTGGCCGTGACCAGATTCCGCAACGCCCCAGCGCGGCCGAGGCGCCGCGACTCGCGCCGATGCCCGACGCCGGCAGCTGGACCGACGAAGCCCCGCGGCCCGAAGTGCTCGACCATCCCGAACCGCACATGCCGGAGCCGCCGCCGCGGCCCGCACGTCCCTCTTTCGCCGATGAGGTCCGTCGGCCGGCACCGAACCTGGCCGAGCGCCGCGGCGAACCGCAGCTCGGCGGCTTCTCGCCTGAACCGACGCCACCGCGCTTCGAGCGTGAGCCCCGTCCCGAGCCGATGCCGCCGCGCGTCGCGCGCAGCGAGCCGCCGCCGATGCCGCGCCCGCCGCGCCAGAGCGAGCCGGTGAAGGTGCCTCCGGTGCGCGCCGAGCGCGCAGCCGCGCCGCCGCCCGCACCGCCCGTAACGCAGGCCCCGTCGGGATTACAGGCACCACCCGTTCCGCCGCCGGCTCCTGCGGCTGCCGCACCATCGAGCGCCGAGCAAAATCTCGCCGAGATGGCGCAGCGCCTCGAGGCGGCCCTGCGCCGTCCGGCCGGTGAGACCATTGCTCCCCCCGTTGCACCGGATGCGCCTCCACTACGCGCCGCACGCGCCGAGCCGCCGGCACCTCCGGCCGCGCCGGCCAAGCCGGCCGCGGAGAAGACCAGCTTTGAAAATCTCGAAGACGAGATGGCCTCGCTGCTCGGCCGTCCGAAGCCGTCTTCGTGAGGCTGCCGTCCTTCCCGCGTAGAGTTCTTGTCCCTTCTGTCCTGATCGCCGCGGCCGTGCTCGCCACGGCTTTCCTTGTCACGCCTGCGCACGCGCAGGACATCAGCATCAATCTCGGCGGCCAGGGCGGTGGCGGCGTCACCGAGCGCGCGATCCAGCTGATCGCGCTGCTCACGGTGCTGTCGATCGCGCCGTCGATCCTGATCATGATGACGTCGTTCACGCGCATCGTGGTCGTGCTCTCGCTGCTGCGCACCGCCATGGGGACCGCGACCGCGCCGCCGAATTCGGTGATCCTGGCGCTGGCGATGTTCCTCACCTTCTTCGTGATGGGACCGGTCCTGCAGAAATCCTACGACGACGGCATCCGCCCGCTCGTCGCCAACCAGATCGGCGTCGAGGATGCTCTTCAGCGTGCGTCCGTCCCCTTGCGCGGCTTCATGCAGAAGAACGTGCGCGAGAAGGACCTGAAGCTGTTTCTGGACCTGTCGGGTGAACCGCCGCCGGCCACACCCGACGAGCTGGCCCTGCGCATCCTCGTCCCCGCCTTCATGATCTCCGAACTGAAGCGCGCCTTCGAGATCGGCTTCCTGCTGTTCCTCCCCTTCCTGATCATCGACCTCGTCGTCGCCTCGGTGCTGATGTCGATGGGCATGATGATGCTGCCGCCGGCGACGATCTCGCTGCCGTTCAAGCTGATCTTCTTCGTGCTGGTCGACGGCTGGTCGCTGGTGGCGGGGAGCCTGGTGCAGAGTTACGGGGGGTAGCACCGTACAAGGAGCCATCGCGCGCCGAGCTTGGCCACGGGGTATCCTGGCGACAGCGGGGCGATGCGCATGATGGCATCATGCCGGTGTTGTCCGAGGAGTCAAATCTATTTCGAAAAATCCGCATTCACGCGCAGCATCGGCCAATTCATCGATGGGATTGCTGCCGTCTACTGTGCAATGGGGTCGTTTTCGCTACCGCATCATCTTGATCTGCCGCACCACCGGAATCGATGGCAGCGAGCCGGTGTGCTCGGCCTCGTCCTTGGCCTGCGGCGAGCCCGGCGCACGCGCGCTGGCATCGGGGAAGCGCTGCTTCATCTCGCGGAGGAAGCCGTCCAGCGTATCGACACTTGCGGCGAGCTTGGCGATCTCGGCAAATTCGGCGCTGGAGGCAGCTGCCGGCTTGCTGGCGATGTCGAAGGCGAGCCGGTCGGCGCTCTCGCTCATCAGCGGCGTGTATTTCTCGCGGAAGCGCGACAGCCCGATCGAATCGTCGGCGAGCGCGTAGCCGACCGCGGCACGGATGATGTCGCTCTTCTCCACGGCGTTGAGCGGCTTGAAGTCGCGGAAGCGGTCGCCGTAATACAGCTCGATCTGCTCGGCGGACTCGCGCCAGCGCCGCGCCGCCCAGAAGATGTCGGACCGCAGCCGCAGCACCTCGCGCCCCGATACGTTCGAGACGATGTCCAGCGCGAGGTCATGGCGGCCGACGTCGCTCTGCGCGCGTGCCTCCAGCAGCAGGCGCTGCTGCCTGAGCTCACCGGAGAGGTCGCTGATGCGGCTCGCCCGCAGCGCCGTGATCGCCATGTCGGGCTTGCGATTGGCGAGATAGATCATGGCAAGGCGCGCGGCGACCTGGGCACGCGCCGCGCCTTCGAGGCGGTGGTCTACCTGGTATTGCAGCAGCTCGGAGGCCTGGTCGAGCAGATCGACCGAGGCGAGACGATCGGCGAGGCGCCGGATAAGCTCGTCGCCGCGGCGGCCGATCGGCGTCAGTTCGCGGAACTCGTAGAACATCCCGAGCGCCTCGACCGGCGGCAGCTCGTCACCCTTCGGCCCCAGGAAGATCTGCGTGAACAGGTCCGACGCCAGATCCTGCGCCTGGCGCGAGGCGTCCGCGTTCGGCTGCAGCCTGGTCGCGGTCCGCGCGGCGGTGAGCGCGTCGCGGTAGCGTCCGTTCTCGGAATAGAGCTGCGACAGCATCTGCAGCGTCCGGACCTCGATCGCATCGCCGCGCCAGGTCATCGACAGCGTCTCGAGCTCGCGCAGCGCCTCGTCCTTGCCGATCTCGTCGCGCTTCTGCCGCAGCGCGACCTCGAGCTGCTTGGCTTCGGCGGCGGCCTGCCGGTCCTTCGAGTCGACGGCGAACCTGTAGTCGTCGAGCGCGTCCTTGTCGTGGCCGAGCGCTTCGGCGAGCCGTCCGCGCAGCACGGCAAACCCGGGCGCAGCCTCCGGCGGAACACCGATCACCTCGATCTCGCTGCGGCGCTTGGAGGCGCCGGCATAGTCCTTGACCTCGAGCGAGGCCCGCATCGCATCCATCGTGACGATGCGCTGGATGTCGAGCGGCAGCGAGGCGATGGCGAATTCGACGTTCTTGAATTTTTCGCGGGCATCCGCCCATTTGCCCTGGCGCGCATAGGCGAGCGCCTTCCAGAGCTGGGAATCATGGCTGTTGCCGATCACGGGATTGGCCAGATCCTTCAGGCCCTGGGCCGGCCGCCCGATCAGGATGCTCGCGATCGCGTGGATGATCAGCGCACTGCTCTCCTCCTTGTTGAGGGGATCGGCCAGCATCAGTTCGGTCACGGCCTTGGCCTCGTAATACATCGCGCGCGACATGTAGAACTGGGCGAGATCGAGCCGCGGCAGCGAACGCTGCGCCGGCTCGACGGCCGAGATCGCGGTGATCAGATCGCTCTGCCGCGTCCAGAAATCTTCCGACTGACCCTTGCGCCAGGCCTCCGGACTGAACACCGGCCGCACCGCGGTCGGCGCGCGCTCGGCCGAGACGTCGACCGGCGACAGCGTCAGGCCGCCCTTCTTGCCGAGAATGACCTTGTCGGCACCGACTTCGACGCCGACCTCGTCGGAGTTCGGCCGGATCGCGATGCCGTGGGCGGATTCCAGCAGCGAGAGATCGACGAGATCCTGCCGCTTGATGAAGCCTCGAACCGGCCGCTGCGCGGTGACGACGTAGAGCATGTCGCCGGCATCGGGATCGGTGAGCTTGTGCAGCAGGCCCGGATTGGCAAAGGGGATGGCGATGTTTGCGAGCGCGGGATCGGTGATGTTGCGCGACATCATCAGCGGCAGCGGCGTCGCCTGGATCTTGTCGGCAAGCGTGAGCAGCCAGTTGGTCTCCTTGCCCACCTCCTCGCTGCTCAGCGCATAGACCAGCGGACGGGTAAGACGGATGCGCACCGCCTGCCCTTTTTCGAGCGACATGCGACTGACCTCGCCGATCATCGCGCCGCCCCGGGTGCGGATCGGTTCGACGTCGATCGGTTTCGGCGAGTCGAATACCAGCCACACCGTGTCGCCGCGGCGGAACGCTGCGGCCGGCGTCGCCACGGCAAATGGGAACGTCACGCGCAGGCCATCGCTATCGCGCCGCGCATCGACGCTGGCAACGGAAGCCGATGGCGCAGCTTGCGCCTCTGCAGGCGCCGGCTTGACAGCAGGCTTCGCGGTCTCGTTAGGCGCTTCCTTGACCTGCTCCTTGGCCGCTTCCGCCACGACCTCCTTAGGCGCTTCGGCAACCGCAGGCGGCGCCGGCTTGACGGGCACGACCGGCACGTCCGCCTCCTTCGCGGGTGCTACAGCCTCCTTGGGCGCATCGGCAGCGTGCGGGGCTTTCGTCACGGGGACCGCGACCGCAGGCGCCGGCTTCGGCGCCTCAGCGATCGGCGCCGTGGCGTCGGACTTCGCATCGGGCTTGACGTCGATCTTGGCTTCGCGCGCGATCGTCTCCGACGTCGGCGGGGTGATCTCGCGATGAGCGTCGTTCGGCTTCGCAGCTGCCGGCTTTTCCGCCGCCGGTGCGTGACCGCCGGCCCCGGCTTGCGCAATCGCGGCTTCAGGCGTTGCGGCCGCCTTGCCCCGGTCGGGCTGGAACGCAACGTCGACGACATAGTTCTTGTCGTCGCGAAAGGAGTGCACATCGGAATCGCCGATCAGCGCGATTTCGACGCTGGTCTGGTCGATGTCGGTTTTCTGCTTGATCGAGGCGACATTCGGAGGCGCTGCGACCACGGCATCCGCAAGGTCGAAATTGAGGTTGGCGTTGAAGGCGAGCGTCAGCTTCTGCTCGTTGAGAACTGAGGAAACCCCGACGCCATCGGGCATCTCGAACACGAAGCGCACGAAAGTCGGCTGCACCGAAGCACGCACGCGGATCGCGGGACGCTTCTTGGCCTCCGCCGCGGCGCGTTGGGCGCGCAACGCGCGCTCGGCCGCACGGGCGCGCTCGGCCAGTTCCTTCACCACATCCATCGGCAGCGGCGGCGGCGGGCCCTTCCATCCCTCCGGCAAGAGGTCGATGAAGGTCCGCTCGCCGGCATTCATGGTGTTGACGGTGACGCGCCGGGCCAGCGACAGCCGGATCGCGTTGCCGTCGGGGTCGCGCCGGGCGGAATTCACATAATCGGGCGCACCTTCCGGCACGCGATCGACGGGAACGTCGACGGGACGCTCGAAGCGAATGATCAGGATGGAGCCGGCGGTCGTCACCTCGGAGGGAACGTCCTCGCCGAGCTTGATCACGAGACGGGCAAAGCCGCCACCGGCCGAAAAGCTCGCCTCGCCCCTGATGGGATCGGCCGCGCGCGCAACGGTGCCAAGGCCGATCAGCGCGCAGGCCGACAACAAGACCGCCTTGCGGACATGGCGCGACAGTCCCAGCGCCACGGCGCGGGCTCGCGACACAAATCCAGCGGCAGCCTCTCGCGCCATTGGCGGCATTTCTTCCGGCTCGACGGGTCCACGCCGGCACTGATGCCGGCCCATGCCCTCGAATGTAGGTTTTGCCAATTAAGGACTTCTTAAGTATGAGCCCTCAATTCGGCTTTTGCGTCGGCTTACCGTCGATCTTCGGCAGGTCCCCGGCGGAAGCAGCCTGATCCCCGCCCCCGTTGGCGCGGCGCGCCATCTCGACCGTGAGCCGCTCGGCAGCCTCAGGCGACATCAGTCCCAGGATGTCCGACATCTTGCGAGGGGCGATCGCGGAGGCGATCTCGATCAGCACGCCCATCTCGAGGCGGTCGAACACCCGCGCGGCATCCTTGGGCTTCATGCCCTCATACATGGTGACGAGGCCCTTCATACGCGCGGCCTCGGCCGCCTTCTGCTCGGCCTGGGTCGCGGTGATGCGGGATTCCACCGCCTTCATTTCCTCGACCTTGCTCTCGATGCGCTTCTCGGCCGACTTCAACAGGCTCTCGCGTATATCGATCTCGCGCTGGCGGGACTCGATCTCCTGGCGACGCGCCTGCAGACGTTCCAGGATCGCACGCTCAGAGGCCGAGACTTGCGGCTGGGCCTCGTCCATCTTGACCGGGGTGCCCTCGGGCTTGCTTTCGGGCGCGGCAGGCTTGGGCGCTTCCTTCGGCTCGCCATGTGTCGAGCCGGTGATGTCAGGGTCCTCGCGCCCGGTCGGGAAGTTCAGATTCTCCTGGGCCCAGGACTTCTTCACACTGTTCGGCTGATAGTCGAAGACATAGCCGCCATTGATCACGAGCCCTGCCACTTTCAGCATGGCAAGGCCCGCGACCGCAACGAGGACGACCGGAATGACGCGTATGTTACGAAACGACTTCATACCTGACTTTATGCGGCGAGACCGTTGGACCGTCGGCGTTCGGAGAAGGCTTCGGCGGCGGCGGCCACCGCCTTCGCAGGCGAGGCCTTGGCCGCAGGCGCGGCGGCGGCTTCCGGATTGGTGACCGGGCGCGCCGCGATCGCGATCTTGGAAAGACGGCGCACCACGTTGTCGGCTTCGCCGAGCTGCTTGTAGAGCTGGTCGGACATCTGCGTCGCAGCCGCGAGCTGGCTGCCGAGATTCTCGTTGACGTCGCGCACCGCGAGCTTCAGCCCGCCGATCGCGCGTTCGGCGATCTCTGTCGCGGTAATCAACTCGCCGATCACGGCCTTCAGCGAATGCTCGTCCGCCTTCAGCCGCGTCAGCCGCTTGTTCAGCAGGATGCAGTAGCCGATCGTGAGCATCAGCAGGATAGCCACCAGCGTCTCGATCGCCATTCCCAGGGAGTGGTTCATGGGGCCTCCATTAGCTTGTTCTGTTCGTCCACCTTCTCGAACATCGCAAGTGTCGTACTTGGCTTGCGCAAGGGTTTCGTCACGCGGATCGCGACGCGGTCGCCAACCCGGCCCATGCGCCCTTCCGTGAGGATGACGTCGCCGCAGCGTACGGAGACGGTCGCGTCGGCGCGCATTTCCAGCGGCAGCGTGTCGCCGACCTTCAGCCGCATCAGCTGCTTGAGCGGAATATCGGCCTCATAGAGGACGGCATCGACGGCGATCTCGGCCCGGTTGATCTCGGTGGCGAAATGGCCTTCCCAAATCGGGTCGCGACCGAACTTTTCGCCCATGAACATCTGGAGCAGAACGGCCCGGATCGGTTCGATGGTCGCATAGGGAAGCAACAGCTCGATATTGCCGCCACGGTCTTCCATGTCGATGCGCAGGCGCACCAGGATCGCCGCATTGGCGGGACGGCTGATCGCGGCGAAGCGCGGATTGGTCTCGAGCCGGTCGATCGTGAAGGTCACCGGCGACAGCGGCCGGAACGCCTGCTCGGCGTCGGCCAGCACCACCTCGACGAGGCGCTTGACCAGCTCGGTCTCGATCGTGGTGTATGGACGCCCCTCGATGCGAAGCTGGCTGTTGCCGCGGCGACCGCCGAGCAGCACATCGATCATCGAGTAGATCAGGCTCGAATCGACCGTCGCCATTCCGAAGTTTTCCCACTCTTCGGCCTTGAACACCGAGAGCACGGCCGGCAGCGGGATCGAGTTCATGTAGTCGCCGAACCGCACCGAGGTGATGCGGTCAAGCGAAACTTCGACGTTGTCGGAGGTGAAATTACGCAATGAGGTCGTCAGGAGCCGCACCAGGCGGTCGAAGACGATTTCGAGCATCGGCAGACGCTCGTAGGAGACCATCGCCGAATCGATGATCGCGCGGATGCCGGAATGGTCGTCGAGCGTGACGTCACCGACGGTGAAGCCGAGGAGATTGTCGATCTCCTCCTGCGACAGCACCCGTTCGCCGGAATTCTTGCCGTTGCCGAGATCGCGGCTGCCGTCCTCGACCATGGCGGCCCATTGCAGGGCCATGGTTTCCGACAGTTCGTTTTCAGCAGCAGCCTTCGCGGCCTCCGCGGGATCCTCGGAATCGAGCGATGCCTCCCATTGGGCGGCAATCGCATCCTGGTCCATCTGCTCGTTGCCAGCCATGACGCTAGCCCGTCCCCTTCCGCAGCATCCTCACTGGAGCACGACTTCCTTGAACAGCACCGCGCTGACCTGAATCGGCGCGACTGCGGCGTTGACGCGCTTGGTCAGCTCCTCCCTGAGGCGGAAGATGCCGGCCGAACCGTTTAGGTCGGAGGAGCGGAGCTCGCGCACATAGGTCTGGAAGATGTCGGTGACCCGCGGCATCGACGGCTTGATCGCCTCGATCTGCTTCTCTTCCTTCAGCTCGAGCACGATCTTGAGCTTCAGATACTGCACGCGCTCGCCGGGCGCGCCGGCGAGGTTGACCATCATGTCGGGCACGTCGACGAAGGCCGGTGGCTTCGGCGGAGGCGCCGCCTCGGCATGATGCTCCTCATCGCCATGACGGAAGAAGAAGAACCAGGTCGCGGCGCCCCCGCCGAGAACGGCAAGCAGGCCGACGGCCATGATGATGAGCTTGAGCTTGTTCTTCGGCGGGGCAGCTTCGGCGCCCTCAGTGGCTGCGCCGCCTTCCGCTTCATTCTCTGCCATGGTCGTCCGGGCTCGCTCATCTCAAACGGAATCGAAAGAGCGAAGCCTCCTGACAGACAGTGACGCGATACAAATGTCCCGGCGCGATGCGCTCCTCTTAGGCGCAAACGCTACGGTAATAATGGTTAACGGAACCTTTCGATTGGCCCTCCGCTAGGAAAAATCTGCCGGGCAAACATGGCTAACAGAACCTTTCTGCCTCCCGCCGGGAACGCGGGAAAATAGCCAACCAATTGTAATTACGTGTTTTTCAGAGTTGGCACGGCTTTCGCTGAGAGAGGGCCGAGACCGAACGGTTTGGGAGAACCCGACGGCCTCGTTCACGGGATCGGCTACGGCGCTTGGGAGAGCGAAATGGCCGAGCTCACGCAGGGGAGATTGACCGATGCAGAATGCGCTTCTGATCGGCTTGTCACGGCAGATGACGTTGGAACGGCAGATGGATGTCATCGCCAACAACGTCGCCAACGTCAACACCAACGGCTTCAAGGCCGACCATTCGCTGTTCGAGGAATATCTCAACTCGAACGCGCATGAGGACAATTTCGTCGGCTCCGACCGCCGGGTCTCCTATGTGCAGGACCGTGGCACCTACCGCGACGTCGGCCAGGGGCCGATGGAGGCGACCAACAACCCGCTCGACATGGCGATCAGCGGCAACGCCTTTTTCGCCGTGCAGGTCAACGGCGCCGAGCGCTACACCCGCGACGGTAAGTTCGCCCTCAGCAGCACCGGCCAGCTCATGACCTCGGACGGCAACCTCGTGCTCGGCACGGGCGGTCCGATCGTGTTCCAGCCGACCGACCACGACATCAACGTCTCCCCCGACGGCACCGTGACGGTGGTGGAAGGCACGGCCAAGACCGACTCGATCCGCGGCAAGATCCGCATGGTGACGTTCGACGATCCGGCCAAGCTGATCAAGCTCGGCGCCAATCTCTATGACACGGGCTCCGCCACCCAGCAGCCCGACACCAAATCCACCCTGCAGCAGGGCTATGTCGAGAAGTCGAACGTCAACTCGGTCGGCGAGATGAGCCGCATGGTCGAGGTGATGCGCAGCTACACCGCGATCGCCAACCTGCTCCAGCAGCAGAGCGACCTCCACAAATCGGCGATCGAGAAGCTCGCCGACGTTCCGGCCTGATTGAAGGAGAACTGACATGCAGGCGCTTCACACTGCAGCGACCGGGATGGCGGCACAGGAACTGAACGTTCAGGTGATCTCCAACAACATCGCCAACTTGCGCACCACCGGCTTCAAGAAGCAGACCGCGGCGTTCCAGGATCTGATCTACGAACACGTTCGCCGCGTCGGCGCCCAGGCCTCGGACCAGGGCACCATCCTGCCTGTCGGTGTCGACATCGGCGGCGGCGTCAAGACTGTCGGCACGCCGCGCAGCATGACCCAGGGCACGCTGTCGCAGACCGGCAACGATCTCGACCTCGCGATCTCGGGCGAAGGATTTTTCAAGATCCTGATGCCCGACGGCACCTACCAATATACCCGCGACGGCACCTTCCAAATGGACAATCAGGGTCGCGTCGTCACCGCGGCCGGCAATCCGGTGCAGCCGACCATCACGATTCCGAACAATGCCTCGGGCATCACCGTCAACGAGCAGGGCCAGGTGACGGTGACCCTGCCGGGCTCCTCGACCAACACCGTTCTCGGCCAGATCGGCTTGACCCGCTTCATCAACAAGGCGGGCCTGCAGCCGGTCGGCAGCAACCAGTTCATTGAGACGACGTCATCGGGCACGCCGCAGGACGGCACTGCGAACTCCGAAGGCTACGGCAAGATCACGCAAGGCAGCCTCGAGCAGGCCAACGTCGATGTCGTCTCGGAAATGAGCGATCTCATCGCTGCACAGCGCGCCTACGAGATGAACGCCAAGGTCATCAGCGCCGCCGACCAGATGATGCAATCGACCACGGCGCTGTTCCGCTGAGGTGCTGACCATGATTCGTACCACGCTCGTCACCCTCTCCGTGCTGCTTGCGCTGGCGCTCCCGGCGCAGGCCGCCGACGACGGCATCGCTGCGCCGACGTTGCGCGCCAATGTCACCGTCACCTCCGACGTGGTGCGGGTCGGCGACCTCATCGACAATGCCGGTTCGTCCGCTCTGATCCCGATCTATCGCTCGCCCGATCTCGGCACCACCGGCGCGCTGCCGGTTGCCCAGGTCCTGAGCGTGCTCCGCGCCAAGCAGGTGATCGGCGTGATGACCGGCGATATCAAGGAGGTGCAGGTCACCCGCCTTGCCCGCACGATCGCAAGCAAGGATCTCGAAAACGCGGTCGCCTCCGCGCTCGAGCATCGCTTCGGCCTGGGCGACGCGGCCAACATCACCATCACCTTCGACCGCGGCATCTCCGACATGCGGCTCGACGCCTCCAACACCGGTTCGCTGCAGGCGGTCGCGACCCGCTACGACGCTCGCGGCGGCCGCTTCGACATCGCCTTCGAGATCAGCAACGACAGCAATCCGGTTCCGACCAAGCTGCGCATGACCGGCACCGCGATCGAGACGGTCGAGGTCGCCGTCCTGACCCGCGACATTGATCGCAGCGAGATGCTGAAATCCTCCGACGTCGCCCAGGAGCGTCGGCCGAAAGCGGATGTGACGGGCGAGCCCGCCTCGCGCGAGCGCACGGTCGGCATGCAGCTGCGCCGGGCGATGCGCGCCGGCACGCCGATTCGCGTCGCCGACATCGCCAAGCCGGAATTCGTGTCGCGCGACCAGAGCGTCACCGTCATCTACGAGGTCCCCGGAATCTATCTCACCACCCGCGGCAAGGCGCTCGAGGGCGGCGCCGAGGGCGACACCGTGAGCGTGCTCAATCTGCAGACCAAGCGCACGTTGACCGGCGTCGTCACCGGCCGCGGCCAGGTGACGGTGCAGGGCGCCAGCCAGTCCGCGCCAATGGCCGCTGCCGTCGAGCAGACCTCCTCACTCAAGCGCGACGAAGCGCCCGCCCCCGTCGACACCGCAGCCCTCCTCCGCAGCCTGGTCCAGGCCCCGGCCTCGCCGGCCCAGGTTGCGGAAGCCCAGATACCCCAAGCTCGCGTCTCGCAAGCTCAAGCCAAGTAAGAGTTCGTCATGTCCGCTTTCAGTTCGGCTTCCCGTTTACGTCGCCTCGCGATCTCTGCCCTGCTGCTGGCCAGCTGCGCGCTCGGTGGCTGCTCATCGATTGATCGTCTGTCGCAGATCGGCGAGCAACCCAAGCTGTCGGCGATCGACAACCCGACGACGCAGCCCGGCTACAAGCCGGTGCAGATGCCGATGCCGAAGCCGGAAGTCGCCTCCTACAATCCCAACTCGCTGTGGCGCAACGGCAGCCGCGCCTTCTTCAAGGACCAGCGCGCCACGCATGTCGGCGACCTCCTGACCGTGACGGTGAACATCACCGACAAGGCCAACCTCTCCAACGAGACCCAGCGCAGCCGCACCAACAAGGAAGATTCGGGCATCACCGATTTCATCGGCGCGAAGACCATTACCCAGGCCAATAAAATCCTGCCCGGCCGCATTCTCACCGCCGACGCCACCGCCTCCAGCGACGGCAAAGGTTCGGTCAACCGGACTGAAGCGTTGCAGACCAACGTCGCCGCCGTCGTGACCCAGGTGCTGCCGAACGGCAACCTCGTGGTCGAAGGCAAGCAGGAGATCCGCGTCAACTACGAGATCCGCGAGCTCGTGGTCGCCGGCATCGTCCGTCCCGAAGACATCCAGAGCGACAACACCATCGATTCCAGCAAGATCGCGCAGGCCCGCATCGCCTATGGCGGCCGCGGCCAGATCACCGACGTGCAGCAGCCGCGCTACGGCCAGCAAGTCATGGACGTGCTGCTGCCCTTCTAAATTCTCCCCAGCTCCCACATCGTGCTCGCGAACCTAGGCGCGAACGACGATGTACTACGCGGCCCTCGCTAGCTCCCCTGGCGAGGGCCGCATGTATTTTTGGGCTGTGGTGTCGTTATGGCAGCGGTGCAAGTCCGCGCAATTACAGCGACGCCGCAACCTCACACTCCGTCATTGCGGAGAGAGCATTACATAAACTCCGCCTCGACCACGCCCAGCCCGTCCAGCTCCATCCGCACCTTGTCGCCGGCTTTCAGCCACAGCGTCTTCACCAGGCTTCCCGTTAGCACGAGCTGTCCCGCATGCAGGCCCTTGCCTTCGACGGCGAGGTGATTGGCGAGCCAGGCGAGTGCGTTGTGGGGATGGCCGAGCACGTCGGCGCCGGTGCCGTGGCTGACCTCCTCGCCGTTGACGAGGGCGCGCCCCTTGACCGCCCTCAGGTCCGGCACGGACGAGCGCGGGACCGCTTCGCCAAGCACGCAGCCCGCGGCGAAGAAATCGTCGGCGATCAACGTCGGCGCGCCCATCGTCTCCCACTTCATATAGCGGTCGTCGACGATCTCGATGGCTGGGTGATAGCTATCAACGGCCTCGCCGACCCATTCGGCCGTGAACGGCGCCTCGCCCGCAGCGAGGTTGCGCTTCAGCCGCACCGCGATCTCGCACTCGACGCCGACGCGGACATAGTCGGACGCCGCAAGCTTCGCCCCGCTCTCATGCACAACTTTCTGGAACACACCACCGCCGCAAGGATGCGGGATGCCGATGTACTCCTGCATGACGTGGCTGGTGCAGCCGATCTTGTAGCCGACCAGCGGGCCGACATGTGGCAGCAGGAGATCATGCAGCGCGCGCTGGACCTGATAGCCCTCGGCCTCGTCGTCAGGGGGATGGTCCAGCGCCGCGAGCGGCGCATGGTTGCGGCGCGCCAGCGCGATCGCCTTTGCGGCTTCGAGAATTTTGTCCATCGGCGCCGCCTCCCACGCTACGCGATCGCATTCGAGGTGGGCACTTCAGCATCCCCGCCCGGGCCTGACAAGCGCGGGCGGCGGGCGGCCTCACGCCTTGACCAGGCCAAGCCGAATCAGGCTCTCGGCGGTGGCGAGGATCGCTTCCTCGTTGGAGCGCGGCTGCCAGCCAAGCACCGACCTCGCCTTGGCGCTGGTCGAATGCCTGACACGTCCGAGCATCGGCACGACGGCTTGCAGCAAGGGAATCCGGCGCGCGGCCAGCCGCACCAGCCAGTCCGGAGCCTGGATCCGTGGAACCCGCCGCGCTTTGGCTCCCAATTCCCGCCGCAGCACCCTTCCAATATCCAGGATCGACAGCGTCTCGCCTGATACCGCGATGAAGCGCTCGCCTTTCGCTTCCGGCGAGGTCATCGCCAGCAAATGCAAATCGGCGACGTCGCGGACGTCGACCACGCCGAAATAGACCCGCGGCACCGCCGGCATGGCGCCCTCGAGCAGCGATTTGACAATTTCGATCGAGCCGGAGAAGTCCGGCCCCAGCACCGGACCGAAGATCCCGGCGGGGTTGATCACCGAGATCTCGACCCCGGCACCCTCGCGCGCCAAAAAATCCCAGGCCGCCCGCTCCGCCAGCGTCTTGGATTTGATATAGGGCTGCACGTCGGCGCCTTCGAGATTGGTCCAGTCGGTCTCGTCGAACGGCCGCTCCCGCGGCGGGTGGCCGTAACCGATTGCGCCCAGCGACGAGGTGATGACGACGCGCCGGACGCCGGCATCACGTGCCGCGCGCAGCACCCGCAGCGTGCCGTCGCGAGCCGGGATGATCATCTCGTCCTCATCCTTGGGAACACTGGTCGACAGCGGCGAGGCGACATGGAGCACGTAGTCGCACCCCGTCACCGCCGCCTGCCAGCCCTCGTCCGCCGTGAGATCGGCAGTGAAGAACGAGAGGCGCTCGGGTGACGCCGCCCCGCCCTCGCGCAGCATCGCCAGCACGTCGGCCTGCCGGTCCGGGCGGCGCAGCGTGGTGCGCACCTGATGGCCGGCGGCAAGGAGTTGCAGGACGACATGGATACCGACGAAGCCGGACCCGCCGGTGACCAGAACGCTGCTCATCGCCAAATTCCCCTGATTGCGCGGACCGGCGAATTTGATCCGCCACCCTGCTCAAGCCCGCATCTGGTCACTATCTCCTAGCGGAACAAGTAGAATGGATTTCGAGACCGGTATGGAAAACCTGACCAGCGTTTGCGACGGCGATTGCGACTGCAGCCCCGACGCTGCCCTGCTCGCCGACTTCAAGCGCGCCATCCACGCGCTCGGCGGCAAATGGAAACTGGAGATCCTGTTCGCGCTGATGAACGGCGCGGTTCGCTTCGGTGCCTTGCGGAGGTCGATCAGCGGCATCACCCAGCAGATGCTGACCACGCAGCTGCGCGAACTCGAGCAGGACGGGCTGGTGTCGCGCAATGCCTTCGCCGAGAAGCCGTTGCGGGTCGAGTACGAACTGACGGATGCGGCTTACGGCCTGCTGCCGGCGTTTAAGGAAATATTGAGCTGGTCCAGGCTTTATGGAGAGGCGCGCCTTGCAGCGTCGCATGAGACATGAATGCAGCGGAACCTGCTCGGTCGGTCTCTCAGCATCCGCGTCGATCTCCTTGATGCGACTCTCAAAACCGTCCTCACCTGAAGTGAAGGCTTTTTCTCATCCGAACTCACGTGAGCTGGCAGGATTCGACTCTAGCTCATTGATCGCGATTCAGTTTTCGTGATCCCGACGATCAGCGCGATGTCGTGGCGTCTGAACCGACGCCACGACAGGACGAAACCGCATTAGCTCGTCTCAGGCGAGGCCAAGCGCCATCCGGATCGCGATTTCGACCGGCGAGTAACTGCCATCGGCGCGGTCCAGCCGGTACGGTTCAGCCGGAGGTAGATCCGGCTGCGCCATGAAGCGCGGGGTCTTTCCTCGGTGCTTTTGCGCAGCATGCACCAGGAAAGGGTGACACAGACAAACCGTTCCGGCCTCGCCGGTCGCCAGCGCGAGCGGGCAGTCGGCGCCCATCTCGTCGAGGACCATGCGCGACCGTCCGGCCTCGCCCGCAGGCGCCAGATAGCGCGCCATCGGCATGTGCGAGCCGACTCTGATCCGCGTCGGCGCATCGTTCTCGCCGACATCGGAGAACAGGAACAGCATCAACAGCGCGCGGCCGCGCGAAACGATGTTGGCCCGCCAGGCCGAGAACTCGTGCCGCTCGTTGTGGTCGCAATCCTCGCCGGGAAAGCTGAGATCGATATGCCAACCAGCGTCGCCGGGGTCATCGGGATGCGGGAAGCGCACCGCGAAGGTGCCGCCGATATCTTTGCGCGGCCGCCAGCGGCCGGCGCCGACCAGCTGATCGAACGCGCGATGCAGCACTTTTGTATTGGCGATCTCCGGAAACGGCGGATTGCCACAGCCGGATCACCGGACGCGTCCAGGTCGCGGGATCATGCTCTCTGCAGGGCAGATCGCGCCACAGGATGGCGCGGCCCTGTTCGGCGAGCGCGCGCGGAAAGGCGTTGTCGATCCGGACGAAGCCCTGTGCGATGAATTGAGCAATTTGCGCGGCGCTGAGCGCACGCGAGTCATCTCGATCGGTCATGATTGTCTCTCAAGCTGTCGCCGGCCGTTATTGGTCCGCGTCATGCGGAACCTGGCCGGCTCATTCGGTTCACTGGAATCCCGCGCGCGAAAGCCGGCGGGGTCGATCAGCGCTTCCGTGCCGAAGCGGGATCAGCCCAGGAAAAACACCGAAGCGATATTGAGAGTGCAAATCATCATGGCGGCGCGAATTTACGCGCCAAACCGGCGGCGCTCAAGCGGCACCGTGAGCCCAAAAACAAAGAGCCGCATCGCTGCGGCTCGGACTTTATTCGTCGCGATAGACCTTCTCGCGTTTCTCGTGGCGCTCCTGCGCTTCCACCGAGAGCGTCGCGATGGGCCGGGCTTCGAGCCGTTTCAACGAGATCGGCTCGCCAGTGTCCTCGCAATACCCGTAGGTGTTGTCCTCGATGCGCTGGAGCGCGGCGTCGATCTTGGCGATCAACTTGCGCTGGCGGTCTCGGGCGCGGAGTTCGATGGCACGGTCGGTTTCGGACGATGCCCGATCGGCAAGATCGGGGTGGTTCACGTTCTCCTCCTGCAACGCTTGCAGGGTGAGCTTGGACTCTTTGAGGATCTCATCCTTCCAGGCAAGGAGCTTCATACGGAAGTACTCCTTCTGCCGGTCGTTCATGAAAGGCTCTTTTTCGGTCGGTCGGTAGTTTTTCAACTTTTCCAAGGGCGGCCTATCTTCTTAAGCAACGACTCGCGAACGGAACGGGGTCCGTTGAGCCGGGCCTTATATAGTGGCCTCCCGTGACAGACAATATTTCCTTAATGGCGCGGTTGGCGCCCCCAAGCCCTTGCACAAGAACGTTTATCCTGGAGGGCTCGGAGGCGGCCAAAAGACCTAGTAGCCGACCGTGAAGCGCTGCCTTGAGTGGGCCGGCTTCTCGATCTCGTCGGCGAGTGCAATGGCGTAGTCCGCAAAGCTGATCCAGCTCTTACCGTTCGCATCTGCGAGAAGCTGGTCCGTGCCGAGCCGGAACTTGCCCGTCCGCGCTTCCTCGACGAACAGCGCCGAGGGCGAGAGGAAGGTCCAGTTCAGGTCCTTTTCCTGCCGCAACAAATCGAGGAAGGCAGAGCCCGCCTCTGCCTCGGCCTTATATTGGGCCGGAAAACCGGGAGTTGTGACCAGTTTGACGCCGGGAGCGACCTCGAGACTGCCGGCGCCGCCGACCACCAGATAACGCCCAACCTTCGAATCCTTGGCGGCGCCGATCAGCTTATGCGGGTCGCTCGCCAGGAAGTGCACGGAACTGACGGCCACGTCGTGCCCGGCCCACAGCTTGGCAAGACCCGCTTGGTCGAGCACGTCGCCCCTGATCGGCGTGACGTTCGGCAGTGCCGCGATCTTCTCAGGGTTCCGGGCAATGGCGGTCACCGCATGGCCGCGGCGGGACAGTTCCTTGGTGATCTCCGAACCGGCTCGACCCGAGGCACCGGCGACTGCGATTTTCATGGAAGGCTCCTTCGCTTCTATAGTAACCAATGGTGACTAGATATCGCAAAGAATGCTGGTGTTAAGAGAGCACTTTGTGCTTACCTGATTACACAGGAGTAACCGGAACAACAGCTGGCCGGCCCAAGCAAGCACGAGGATCTGAAATGAAGCCGAACGTCTATGCCGCCGAATGCCCAACGCGCCAGATCCTCGACCGGGTCGGAGACAAATGGGCCGTGCTGATCCTGTTGCTGTTGCGCGAGGAGCCGATGCGTTTCAATCAGTTGCGCCGCACGATTGAAGGCATTTCGCAGAAGATGCTGAGCCAGGTTCTCAAGTCGCTCGAACGCGACGGCCTGCTCAAGCGCCGCGCCATCGCCACAGTCCCGGTGACGGTCGAATATTCGATCACGCAGCTCGGCCTGACACTTGCCGCCGCGGTCGATCCGCTACGCGATTGGGCCGAGGAGAATCTGAAGGACGTGCTCGCCGCCCAGCGCCGCTACGATACGCAACAGAAGGAGGAAGCGGCGTAGGATGATCGTGAAAGCTTAGCCCGCCGGGCGACGCTAGCCTACAGGTTTAGCCCTGCCCGGCCTTCGCCAGCTCGACCTCGACGCGCAGCTCGATCTCGGACAGTACGGAATCCAGACCGGGATCGCCCGAGGATGATTTCAGGTTCGCAGCCGCATCGCGCAGCCGCATTACCGTCGATGCATCGAGATTGCCGGAGAGAAGTCCCATCTTGAGATCGTCGAGCACGTCGAGCGCGGTCTTGCCGCGGGCGACCGAGCGCTTGCGGCGCTCGACCGGATCTTCCTCGATGCCCTGCAGCGCGAGCAGCCCGTCGATGTTGGCGGTGGCTTTCGGTGCGGCAGCGCTGCGCGTCTCCTGCGCCGACGAGGTGTCCGGCAGCACGAAGGTGCCGGAGCTCGTTCGCCTGGCCTGGCTGGCCGGCGTCCCAAGCGTGGTGCCATTCGGTCCGTAGATGCGCATCGGAGCAATCCGGGTGATCGATGCGCCACATTCGCCGCTTTATGGTTAACGGGGCGTAAACGGCCCGGCAAAATCTGCCGGGAGGCGGCAGTTTCGCTCCTCAAGGCGAACGCCGGCTCGCGCCGATCGAAAGAGATTTATTCAACCTATTCAATCGCCTACCCCGCCGCCTCGCGTTGGCACAGCCCTCGCAAGGACAGCGTCGGACCAGCTCGTCATGGGAGTGTCGCAGACGGTCCGAGATGTGAGGAGGCTCTTTGAGGAGCTTGGGGAGCAGAGGATGCCAGGCGTTCGTTGGGTGAGGATTCTGAGCGGGGCCGTTGCGGTGGCCTGCGCCGCGCTGTCAGCGCTGGCGCTCCCGATCGCACCTGCAAGCGCGACCTCGCGCATCAAGGATCTCGCCAATATCGAAGGCGTGCGGCAGAACCAGCTCATCGGCTACGGCCTCGTCGTCGGCCTCAACGGCACCGGCGACACCCTCAACAACATCCCCTTCACCAAGCAGTCGCTGCAAGCGATGCTCGAACGCATGGGCGTCAACATCCGCGGCGCCACCATCCGCACCGGCAACGTCGCCGCCGTGATGGTCACAGGCAATCTGCCGGCCTTCGCGACCCAAGGCACGCGCATGGACGTCACCGTGTCCGCCCTCGGCGATGCCAAGGATCTGCGCGGCGGCACCCTGCTCGTCACCCCCCTCCTCGGCGCCGACGGCAACGTCTATGCGGTGGCGCAGGGCTCGCTCGCGATCTCGGGCTTCCAGGCCGAGGGCGACGCGGCCAAGATCGTCCGCGGCGTCCCGACCGTCGGCCGCATCGCCAACGGCGCAATCATCGAGCGCGAGATCGAGTTCGCGCTGAACCGATTGCCGAACGTGCGGCTCGCGCTGCGCAATGCGGACTTCACCACCGCCAAGCGCATTGCGGCGGCCATCAACGACTATCTCGGCGTCAAGTCGGCCGAGCCGATCGACCCCTCGACCGTGCAGCTTTCGATTCCGCCGGAGTTCAAGGGCAACGTCGTCGCCTTTCTCACCGAGATCGAGCAGCTCCAGGTCGATCCGGACCTCGCCGCCAAGATCATCATCGACGAACGCTCGGGCATCATCGTGATGGGCCGCGATGTCCGTGTCGCGACGGTTGCGGTCGCACAGGGCAATCTCACGGTCACGATCTCGGAGAGCCCGCAGGTGAGCCAGCCCAACCCGCTGTCGCGCGGCCGCACCGTGGTCACCCCACGCTCCAGCGTCGGCGTCACCGAAGACGGCAAGAAACTGGCCCTCGTCAAGAACGGCGTCTCGCTCCAGCAACTCGTCGACGGTCTCAACGGCCTCGGCATCGGCCCCCGCGACCTCATCAGCATCCTCCAGGCGATCAAGGCCGCGGGTGCGATCGAAGCCGACATCGAGGTGATGTGATGCAGACCGGCATGCTCAAGACGGCGCGCCTCGCCACCGCGGCCCTCTCCTCGAACCCCGCTTTCTCCGTGGAAAGCCGCAACGGCCGGCCGGATTTCGAGCTCGCCGCCGCGCTTCAGAAGGTCTCGCCGCAGCAGCAGGCCAAGGCGCAGAAGACCGCCACCGACTTCGAGGGCATGTTCCTCAACAGCATGTTCGCGCAGATGACCTCGGGCCTGAAGGGCGAAGGCCCGTTCGGCGACACGCCGGGCACCGGGGTGTGGCGTTCGATGCTGACCGAGCAATATTCCAAGAACTTCGCCAGCGCCGGCGGCGTCGGCATCTCCCGCGACGTCTACCGCACCCTGATCATGCAGCAGGCCAAGACCACTCTTCGTACGGCATAAGGTCCATTCGAGATGAGCCAGTTCAACGCCTCACGTCAGCAGATGCCTGCCCAGCGAGCGAACAACACGCCCGGCAGCGCCGAGGCGCGCAAGCTCGCGGAGGACCTGATGGACGCCATGAGCGCCCTGCTCGGCCTGATCGAACGTGAGACCGAACTGGTCCGCGCCGGCAAGGTCCGCGAGGCGATGACGCTCGAAAGCCAGAAGCAAGAGCTGTCGCGACGCTATGTCGGCGCCGTCGGCCAGTTGAAGGCGAACCAGGACAAGCTGGCGAAATCCGCCCCCGAGTTGCTCTCGACGCTGCATCGGCATCACGACGCCTTCCGCGCCATGCTGCAGGTCAACCTCACCGTGCTCGCGACCGCACATGCGGTCTCCGAGAGCGTCGTGCGCGGCGTCAATGCCGAGATCCAGAAGCGCAACGTGCCGAACACCTATACCGCGGCGGGACGGCGTGCGGCTCCCGGCCCGCGCCACATCACACCGCTCGCGGTCAGCCGCTCGCTCTGAGCCTCCGCAAAGCTATTTTCAATTTTACGAAAAACCGCGCGACAAAAGCGTCGCGCGGTTAGGTACGTTTCCTAACCGGGTGTTCAATCCTGGTGTTCCATGGTTGCGTATTGAGAGGGGTTGGGATTTGACTCACGTAAGGCAACCAGGAGGCTGCCATGAGTACAGATTTCAGCATCAGACCGGTGGGGATCCCGGTCCCCGCGCAGATCGTGACGACGTCGAATTCGGCGGCGAACGATGCCGTGCAAACCGATTTGCCCGTGAGTCAGACCGTCGCGGCGAGCGATACCAGTGCACCCGCGCGCAATGATTTGCAGAGCAACGAGAACATCTCGCGCCAGGTCATATTCGACCAGGCGGCGGCGTCCATGGTCTTCCAGGTCGTCAATGACAAGACTGAGGCGGTGGTCGACCAGTTCCCCGACGAGGCGATGCTGCGCCGGCGGGCCTATTTCCATGCGCTGGATTTGAAGTCGGAGCCCTCGCGCCCGCTCAACACGGACCTCAGCGCTTAAGTCGCCAACCGGATCAGCTGTCGAGCGTGATTTGGCGGTCTCGAGATAGCTCGAGCCGGCAGCGCGATCCGTTACGGCCGGCCGGACAATCCGGCAGCAATGTTGCGGTTGATCTCGATCAGCGGGCGGAAGTGATCGAACTGCGGGCTCATCTGCAGCGCCGCGGTCTGGCTCAGCACGAACACGCTGATGTTGGCGATCTTCTGCCGGACATCGACCGGCTGTGGGTTGTTGTCGCGCATTGCTTCGCTGAGGAAGATCGTCCAGAGCTTGCGATTGAACATCAGTGCCTGGGTGGTCTGCTCGCTGAATGGGTCGCCATTGTTGACGGCATCCTGCAGCTTGTTCGCGGCCTTCAGCAGAGTCTGCGCCTCGACGTCGCGAGGAGATGCGGTGGTGGTTGCAACACGCGCGTAGGCCGAGGCAGCAGAGTTCGACATCAATCACACCTTGGAAGCTTCCTAGTCCGTTGAACGGACTTAAGGATTTCTTTCCCAACCCTATGCATCACCGCTTAAGATTTGCTTACGTGTGCGCTTGGAAGCACTCCGCATAATTACGGGCCGCAGAGTGCTTCATCAGCGCGAGCATAGATGCGCAAGACACGAGCTGTAAACTTGCACTGCATCATGCGCACCAATCTCGGCTAATCCCCTCTTAGCGAACTTCCTCAAAAGAACGGCGGAGCATTAGCCCCGCCGTTCTTCCTGAAGATTCGATTCTCGCGCTTTGAATTAGCGGAGCAGCTGCAGCACGCTCTGCTGCGACTGATTGGCCAGCGACAGCGCGGAGACCGCGATCGACTGCCGGGTCGACAGCGCCTGGCTGTTGGCCGCTTCCTCGTTAGTGTCGGCCAGCGTCAGGTTGGACGAGCCGGTCTGCAGCACGTTGATCAGGTTCTTCGAGAAGTCCTGCCGCACTTGCACGATCGAGAGATTGGAGCCGAGCGCGGATGCTTCGGAACGCAGCGTGCTCGAGGCCGAATTCAGCTGGGTGAGCACCTTGTTGGTCGCGCCGTTGTCGATGAAGTCGACGCCGGGGACCAGATTGCTGAGACCGAGGCCGGCCGAATTGAAGACGACGCCGTTGATGTTGAGCGTAGAAGAGCCGGTCTCGTTGAAGATCAGCTTCAGCGTATCGCCATTGAGCAGGTTGACGCCGTTGAACGAGGAGTCCTGAGAGGTGGTGTCGATCTGCGCCAGGATGTTGTTGAACTGGCCGACCAGATTGGAGCGCGCTGTCTGCGCGACCGGATCCTGGATCGGCGGCTGCGCCGTCGTGAAGGAGGCCACACTCGTGATCGTGCCGCCAACCGCGCCGCCGGCGATCGTAGAGCCGAGCGTCGAGGAGGCGTACTCGTTGACCGTGGAGATCGTGAGCAGGCCATTGGCGTCGACCGTCGCCGTCAAATGGTTGGCCTGGAGCTGCGCGTTGAGCTGGTCGAGCGTCTTGACCGTGCCGTTGGTGCCGTCGCCGAAGGTGACGTTCACCGGCTTGCCGCCGTTGAAGGAGGTGAAGGTCAGCGTCTTGCCGCTGATGCCTCCGACGCCGGAGGTCCGGGAGGCCGTGAACGCAGTGGCCGTCCCTGTCGCGCCGGTGAGGCCAAGAGCGGAAAGCGCGTTGCCGGTACCGGTGATCGACAGATCCGCGTTGGTGCCGGTGCTCAGCTTCAGGGTGCCGTTCGACGCGATCGTAGAGGCAACCCCGGGCGTGGCAATGGCGGCGACGCCACCAGAAATCGAGGCCGTCTTGGTGCCGGTCGCGAGGTCGATCGCGGTCAGCACGTCCTGAAGGGTGCCGCCTTGAAGGTAGATCGTGGAGTTGCCCGATCCGTCGGTGATCAGGTTGGTGTTGAAGACGCCCGAGCCGGTCGGCACTGCGCCGAGCGCGGCGGCATTGCCGTTCTTGAACGTGATGATGTGGCCGTCGACATTCAGGGTCGAGCCGTCGGTGATCAGGGTGCTGAGGCTGCTGCCAGTCGTCTGACGCGTCGCGGTGATCGTGGTCGGGCCGCCGCCCGTCGCCCCGGTGAGCTTGAGCGCCGCGAGGCTGTCGGCCTTGCCGGTGAGTGTCAGGTCGGCACCGGTAGAACTCGTCAGGGTCGTGATACCAGCAGCCGTGTTGCTGGCCGTGCCGCCGAGCGTGGCGACTAGGGTCGAGGCGTTGATCGAGGCGACATACCGGGCGCCGCTCGCAAGATCGAAGGCGGTCGTGAGATCCTGAACGGTTGCGGTGGAGTTCGCACCCGTGCCGAGATAGACGGTCGTATTGCCGCTGCCATCGGTGACATCGTTGCCGACGATGCTCTGGCCGGCGGACAGCTGGGCGGCCGTCGGAAGCGCCGCAACTCGGATCGTGACGGTGTGCCCGTTGACGGTGAACGTGTCGCCGTCCTTGAACGACGACGCGGCCTGGGTGGTCAGGGCGCCGGCAGCACCATAGAGCAGAGTCGTGTTGGTGATGGGCGTCGCACTGTTGTCATTGACGACGGCCGACGAAGCCACAGTGCCGGCCGTTGCACCGAGGGTGTTGGTGCCGATTGCAGCCGTCGCGCCGCCGGCCGCGCCTGAGTAAACCACGTTGCTGTTGGCGACGGCGTTCGCATAAGAGGTGGTGCCGCGCAGGTCCGCTGGCGTCGCACCGGGAATGGTGGTCGAGATGTTCGATTTGGTGGAATAGCCGACCGTGGTCTGCAGCGCCTGGTTGGCGATCGACTTCGCACTGTCGATCAGTTTCGACAGCGAGGTGATGCCGGTATTGGCGGCTTGCAGCACCTGCACGCCGTTATTGATGCCATCGAGCAGGTTGCTGATATCGCTGGCGCGGTTGTCGAGCCCCTGCGCCGTGAAGAAGTTGGTTGGATTATCCAGCGCCGTGTTGACCTTTTTGCCGGTCGCAAGGCGCTGCTGCGTCGTAGCCAGCAGGTCGGCCGTGGATTGCAGCGACAACAGGTTCTGACGAACGGACGCCGAGAGAACGATGTTGGACATTGGCGGTCTTCCTCTTGAACCGGATACGAATCGGGCTCGCCGATCTGGAAAGCGGGCTTTGGTGGAGTCTTAGGGGGTCTCCTTTAAAGTATGGTTAACGGCGACTTAAGGGATAGGGTTAATGCGGGGTTACGCAGCAAGTGGCCCGAACCCCGCAACAAAAAAGCGGCGGGGCCGAAGCCCCGCCGCTCTCTTTTATCTTATTGATTCAGCTACTTAGCGGAGCAGCTGAAGCACGCTCTGCTGCGACGTATTGGCCAGCGACAGCGCGGAGACCGCGATCGACTGACGGGTCGACAGCGCCTGGCTGTTGGCCGCTTCTTCGTTGGTATCGGCCAGCGTCAGGTTGGACGAGCCGGTCTGCAGCACGTTGATCAGGTTCTTGTTGAAGTCCTGACGAACCTGCACGACCGAGAGGTTCGAACCCAGCGTGGAAGCTTCCGACCGCAGCGTGCTCGAGGCCGCATTCAAGCTGGTGAGCACCCTGTTGGTCGCTGCGTTGTCGATGAAGTCGGTGCCCTGCATCAGGCCGGCGAGACCCAGACCCTTCGAGTTGAAGGTCACGCCGGTGATGTTGAGGCTCGACTTGCCGGTCTCGTCGAACACCAGCTTGAGCTGGTCGCCGTTGAGCAGGTTCACGCCGTTGAAGGACGAGTCGACCGAGGTCGTGTCGATCTGCGACATGATGTTGTTGTACTGGGCAACAAGATTGGAGCGCGTGGCCTGAGCGACCGCATCGACGGTCGGGGCCGTCGCGTTGGTCCAGGTCAAGGCGGACGTGATCGTGCCGCCGATGGTGCCGCCGGCCGTAGCCGAGCCGATGGTCGACGACGCATAGTCGTTGATCACCGAGACGGTGAGCAGGCCGTTGGCGTCGATCGTGGCGGCCAGATTGTTGGCTTGAAGATGCGCGTTGAGCTGATCGAGCGTCTTGACCGTGCCGCCGGTGCCGTCGCCGAACGTGACGTTGACCGCCGTGCCGCCATTGAAGGAGGTGAAGGTCAGGGTCTTGCCGGAGATGCTGCCGGGAGCTGCGGCGCGGCTCGCGGTGAACGAGGTACCTGTGCCGGTGGAGCCGGTCAGGCCGAGCGCGGACAGCGCATTGCCCGAGCCGGTGATCGACAGATCCGAATTCGCGCCGGTCGAGATGTGCAGCGAGCCGGCAACGATCGACGAGTTGGTCTGGCCGGTCGCCGTGCTCAGGGTCGCCGTACCGCTGGAGTTGGATGCGGTCTGCACGCCGGTGGCGAGGTCGACCGCATTCAAGATATCGGCAACCGTGCCCTTTTCCAGGTAAACGGTCGAGTTGCCGTTGCCGTCGGTGACGACGTTGCCGCTGACGCCGGATCCGGTGGCAACGTTGGCCGCCGCAGGCGTACCTGCGTTCTTGAACGTGATGGTCTTGCCGTTGACGTTCAGCGTCGAACCATCCGTGATCAGGGTGCCGAGGCTGCCCGAGCTCGTGGTGCGGCTCGCCGTCACTGTGGCATTGCCGGAGCCGGTCGCCGAGGTCAGACCGAGAGCCTTCAGCAGGTCGGCCTTGCCAACCACACTGAGATCGGCACCCGTCGAGGTTTCCAGCGTGATCTTGCCGCCGGCGAGCGCGCTCACGGACGTCGTCTGGCTGGTGTTGGTGGTGATCGTCGCCGCACCCGCGGATACGACCGCATTCTGGACGCCGCTGGCAAGGTCGACCGCCTTCAGAACATCGCCAACCGTGGCTGTCGAATTCGTGGCGCTCGCACCGAGATAGACGATCGAATTGCCATTGCCGTCGGTCGCGAGGTTGCCGCTGACACCATAGCCGCTCGGAGCCGACGCCGCAGCCGGAACAGCACCCGCCTTGAAGGTGATGGTGTGGCCGTTGACGGTGAAGCTCGATCCGTCGGTGAACTGGGTCGCGGCGCCCGTGGTCAGACCGGAGGTCGCGCCCGCGAGGCCGTCACCATACAGCAGCGTCGCCGCCGTGATGTTGGCCGCACCGCCGCTGTTGTTGTCCTGAACAACCGAGCCGGTCACGGTACCGATCGTGCCGCCGAGCGTGGTGGTCGAGGTTGCGGCGTGGGTACCGCCGGCCGTACCGTCGAACAGCACGTTGGTCAGCGCGGTTGCGCTGGTATAGGTCGTGGTGCCGCGCAGGTCGGAGGCCGTCGCGCCGGCGATCGTGGTCGAGACGTTCGACTTGGTGGAGTAGCCGACCGTGGTCTGCAGCGCCTGGTTGGCGATCGACTTCGCGGAGTCGAGCAGCTTCGACAGCGAAGTGATGCCGGTATTGGCGGCCTGCAGCACCTGCACGCCGTTGGCGATGCCATCGAGCAAATTGTTGATGTCGCTGGCGCGGTTGTCGAGCGACTGGGCGGTGAAGAAGTTGGTGGGGTTATCCAGCGCCGTGTTCACCTTCTTGCCGGTCGACAGACGGGACTGGGTGGTGGCGAGGAGATCGGCGGTGGACTGGAGAGAGAGCAGGTTCTGACGAACCGACGCAGAGAGAACGATACCGGACATGACTCTTACCCTTCTGGTTTACGCGTCTTCGTTCGATCGCTTCGGATCGAGTGACGCGCGCAGCCTGCGTGGACATGGCTAACAAAGGGTGAAATCTGCGCGTGAACCGTAAGCGCCGGTTCACCATAACGCTGCGGAAGCCGGTCCCGCGCGATGACGATCCCCCTGAACTTTCTCGGCTTTTCCTGGCGTTTGCTCCCCGTTAACCATAACCGAGAGTTACCTTTCGCCAAGGCCGTCTCACCAGGCCGTCGCCTCTCAACGACCCACAAAAAAGCGGCGGGGCCGAGGCCCCGCCGCCATGACTTGATTGCGATGTCGTCAGCTATTAGCGGAGCAGCTGGAGCACGCTCTGCTGCGACTGGTTGGCCAGCGAGAGCGCCGAGACCGCGATCGACTGGCGGGTCGACAGCGCCTGGCTGTTGGCCGCTTCCTCGTTGGTATCGGCCAGCGTCAGGTTGGACGAACCGGTCTGCAGCACGTTGATCAGGTTCTTGTTGAAGTCCTGACGCACCTGCACCACCGAGAGGTTCGAACCGAGCGTCGAGGCTTCCGAGCGCAGCGTGCTCGAGGCCGTGTTCAGCTTGGTCAGCACCTTGTTGGTGGCCGAGTTGTCGATGAAGTCGGTGCCCTGCGTCAGCGCGGCGAGACCGAGACCCTTCGAGTTGAAGGTCACGCCGGTGATGTTCAGGTTCGACTTGCCGGTCTCGTCGAACACCAGCTTGAGCTGGTCGCCGTTGAGCAGGTTGACACCGTTGAACGAGGCGTCCAGCGAGGTCGTGTCGATCTGCGTCAGGATGTTATTGTACTGATTGACCAGGTTGGAACGGGTCGCCTGGGCAACAGCGTCAGCAACGGGCGCCGTCGCGTTGGTGAAGGTCAGCGCCGACGTGATGGTGCCGCCGATCGTGCCGCCGGCAGCCGCCGAGCCGATCGTCGACGACGCATAGTCGTTGGTCGCCGAGACGGTGAGCAGGCCGTTGGCGTCGATCGTGGCCGTCAGGTTGTTGGCCTGAAGCGCCGTGTTGAGCTGATCGAGCGTCTTGACCGTACCGCCGGTGCCGTCGCCGAACGTGACGTTGACCGCCGTGCCGCCATTGAAGGAGGTGAAGGTCAAGGTCTTGCCGGAGACGCCGCCAGCTGCCGCAGCGCGGCTCGCGGTGAACGAGGTGCCCGTACCCGTCGAGCCGGTGAGGCCGAGGGTCGAGAGCGCATTGCCCGTGCCGGTGATCGTCAGATCCGAGTTCGCACCGGTCGAGATGTGCAGCGCGCCCGCAACGATCGACGAGTTGGTCTGGCCGGTCGCCGTGCTCAGGGTTGCCGTACCGCTGGAGTTGGATGCGGTCTGCACGCCGGTGGCGAGGTCGATCGCATTCAAGATATCGGCAACCGTGCCCTTTTCCAGGTAAACGGTCGAGTTGCCGCTGCCGTCGGTGACGACGTTGCCGCTGACGCCGGATCCGGTGGCAACGTTGGCCGCCGCAGGCGTACCTGCGTTCTTGAACGTGATGGTCTTGCCGTTGACGGTCAGCGTCGAACCATCCGTGATCAGGGTGCCGAGGCTGCCCGAGCTCGTGGTGCGGCTCGCCGTCACTGTGGCATTGCCGGAGCCGGTCGCCGAGGTCAGACCGAGAGCCTTCAGCAGGTCGGCCTTGCCAACCACACTGAGATCGGCACCCGTCGAGGTTTCCAGCGTGATCTTGCCGCCGGCGAGCGCGCTCACGGACGTCGTCTGGCTGGTGTTGGTGGTGATCGTCGCCGCACCCGCGGATACGACCGCATTCTGGACGCCGCTGGCAAGGTCGACCGCCTTCAGAACATCGCCAACCGTGGCTGTCGAATTCGTGGCGCTCGCACCGAGATAGACGATCGAATTGCCATTGCCGTCGGTCGCGAGGTTGCCGCTGACGCCATAGCCGCTCGGAGCCGACGCCGCAGCCGGAACAGCACCCGCCTTGAAGGTGATGGTGTGGCCGTTGACGGTGAAGCTCGATCCGTCGGTGAACTGGGTCGCGGCGCCCGTGGTCAGACCGGAGGTCGCGCCCGCGAGGCCGTCACCATACAGCAGCGTCGTCGCGGTGATGTTGGCCGCACCGCCGCCGTTGTTGTCCTGAACAACCGAGCCAGTCACGGTACCGATCGTGCCGCCGAGCGTGGTGGTCGAGGTTGCGGCGTGAGCGCCACCGGCCGTGCCATCGAACAGCACGTTGGTCAGCGCGGTCGCGCTTGAGTAGGTGGTGGTGCCGCGCAGGTCGGACGAGGTTGCACCGGCGATCGTGGTCGAGACGTTCGACTTGGTGGAGTAGCCGACCGTGGTCTGCAGCGCCTGGTTGGCGATCGACTTCGCGGAGTCGAGCAGCTTCGACAGCGAGGTGATGCCGGTGTTGGCGGCCTGCAGCACCTGCACGCCGTTGGCAATGCCATCGAGCAGGTTGTTGATGTCGCTGGCGCGGTTGTCGAGCGACTGGGCGGTGAAGAAGTTGGTGGGATTATCCAGCGCCGAGTTCACCTTCTTGCCGGTCGACAGACGGGACTGGGTGGTGGCGAGGAGGTCGGCGGTGGACTGGAGGGAGAGCAGGTTCTGGCGAACCGATGCGGAGAGAACGATACCGGACATACTGTTACCTTTCTGGTAGCTACGCGTCCTGTTTGACCGATATTGATCAAACGACCGGCGGACGGTGCCTCCGAGCCTCTAACAATCCGTGAAATGAAACCCCCAGTTTCTCCGCGTCGGACCGAAACGACTCGCTGCGAGGTTCCGGACGGAATCTTCGCAAGTGGGCAACATATTGGCGCCGCTTCATTTTTTAGCGATCTGGCAAATGTTTACGACCCGTTAACCACATTCAGCAAGGATTGGACCCAAATCAGGATCGGCAGCCGTTGGATTGGGACGCGCGGGCCGCTCGTTACAAAAGCGTTTATGGAGAACAGGCATGGCTCTCAAGGTCGAGCTCAAACCGCACGAACGCATCATCGTCGGGAACTGCGTCATCACCAACACGGACCAGCGCGCCCGCCTTCTGATCGACGGCGAGAACGTTCCGATCCTGCGCGAGCGCGACATCCTCACGCCGGAGACCGCCGACACGCCCGCCAAGCTGGTCTATCTGGCCGTGCAGCTCATGTATATTTCGCCGGACCCGCAGAGCCAGCACGGCACCTATTTCAACCTGGTGCGCGACATCGTCACCGCCGTGCCGAGCGCCTGGTCCATTATCGAAGGCATCAACAACAACATCATGAGCGGCGACCTCTACCGGGCGCTGAAGGATGCCCGCAAACTGATCGCCTACGAGGACAAGCTGCGCGAGCAGTTCGAGGCCACGCATCCCAAAACCGAGGCGGACAAGACCGACGTCAGCACGGCCGCCTGATCTCAAGACCAGCGCAGACGACAACGGCCCCGGATCCTCTCCGGGGCCGTTGTCGTTTCAGCTGGTCGTGGCTACTGCGTCGTCCGTTAAGAAGCCGATTTGAGCGGTGAGCCGTCGCTGCTGGCGGCGATGAGGGTGGCCAGGAAGAGGCACCAGAGAGCTCTCAGCCATGCGAGGATGCGCCGGAAGTTATGGCCGACGGCGGAGAGGATGACGTTGGCCGCATCGCCGGCGCGGCCTTTGAGGTAGCAGCGGCCGAGGTGACCATCGGCCTTCAGGTGTCCGATGATGGGTTCGATGGCGGAGCGGCGGCGCAGCTCGCGCTTGATGACCCCGAAGACGCCGCGCTTCTGGCCGGAGATGAAGACACGGCGCGGGTTCTGCGCGTCATGGCCGCGGTATCCCTTGTCGACATAGGCCCGCTCGATCGCACAGCCGGTGAGTGTCTCGGTGCGGTCGATGACATCCCGCAAGGTGTGACCGTCGTACGGGTTATCCGGTAGCGCCCTGGCGTGCAGCACGAACAGGCCGCCGGGAGCCCGGCGGTTGTTGGTGACGATGGAGGCTTTGACCCCGAACTCGTAAGGGGCGGCTGCTTTGCCCTTGCCGATGCACTCGACCTCCGGAGCGTGGAAGGAATAAAGCTTCCAGCCGCGCTGGCGCTGCTGCTGCGAGCGGATCTGGGAGGCCCGGCTGAGCGGGAGGACGAAGGCGTTCTCGAGCACGGTCTGACCTTCGATCTTGCGGCGGATATCGCGGATGATCCGGCCCAGCCGGCTGCGCAGGATGCGCAACTGCCGCTGATGCCGCTTGAATTGCTTGGCATGGGCGTAGCGCCCCGCCATCATGGCCGCGGTCTTGGCAATGCGAAGATAGGACTGCCGCAGCCTGACCCCGTGCTTCCTCGCCAGACGGTTGAGCCCCTTGATCGCGGCGTGCAAGAGCTTGGCATCGGTCGGGAAGGTGATGGCCTTCGGCTGCACGGTGGTATCGACCGTGACCCGCTTGAGGTCCTGACTGCGCAACGCGCCGGCCTCGTGCGCCACCCGCAGGCTCTCGGCCAAGAGCAGCTCCAGCTTGTCGCCGAGCCGCTTGCGCCAGTGGCTCAGGTCCGAGCGCTCGTGCGGGAAGGCGTGCTGAAAGAACTCTTCGCCGGTGAAGTACTGGAAATACGGGTCGTGGACCCAGCGCTCGCACACCCCCTCATCGGACAGGCCGTAAATGTGCTTGAGCAGCAGCAGCCCGATCATGAAGCGGGTCGCGATCCCCGGCCGGCCGTTCTCGCTGTAGAGCGGCGCGATCTCGCCGTCGACCCAGTCCCAATCGACCTTGCCGGCGAGCTGAACCAGCTCGTGCTTCATGTTGATGATCTGGTCCAGTCTGGCCCGGAACAGATCGCCAGATCCCGTCGTCCTTTGCTTCTTCGGTCGCATCGCCACCTCCGATGCGACGACGGAATCATGACTGGCGATTCGACGGAATCCTGAAAATGAAATCGCAAGGTTCCGAGGCCCGAAGCATCAAATCCCTGCAATCCCAAAACAGCCCACAACGATAAATGCGATTCTACCTCAATCGCTTAGCCGCTCCTCACGGACGACTACTGCGTCGCGAGCGGCGGCGCCTCCACTTCGACCAAGCCCCCGGTGCGCTTCACGCCGAACTCCAGCACCGCCGACACCAGTGCGTCGATGTCAGTCTCGGCGGTGCGATGATTGACGATCGCGGCACGTATCGCGAACCTGCCGTCCAGCGTCGTGCCCGACGGCGCGGCAATGCCGGACTCCTGGATATCGGCGACGATCTCGCGATTGACCGCATCGCCGGCGCGGTAACGGAAGCAGACGATGTTCAGATTGACAGGCGCGAGTAGCTCCAACCTCGGCTCGGCCAGCACGCGCGTCTCGAGGTATCTTGCGAGCGCGCAGCTTCGCGCGATCACCGCACCCAGCCGGTCGATGCCGAACGTCTTGAGCGTGAACCACGTCTTCAGCGCGCGGAAGCCGCGCGACAGATCCGGACCGAGATCGCACGGCCACACGGTGCCGGCCGCAAGCCCCCTCGCCTCGCGGCTCAGATACGCAGCCGGCTGTGCAAAGGCTTCCCTGTGACGTTCACCGTCACGCACCAGCAGGAAGCCGGCGTCATAGGGCACCTGGCCCCATTTGTGGAAATCAAGGGCGATCGAGTCCGCAAGGGCGATGCCGTCGAGCAGCGGCGCAAGCTCGGGCGAGAAGATCGCGAGCGCCCCGAAGGCGCCGTCGACGTGAAACCAGATCCCCTCCTCGCGGCACAGCTCCCCGACGGCCCTGAGATCGTCGATCGCACCGATATCGACGGTGCCGGCAGAGGCCGTGACAAGGAACGGCCTGAACCCGGACTCCCGATCGACGGCAATCTGCGCGCGCAGCGCGGCGACGTCGATGCGATGGTCGGCATCGACATCGATCTTGCGCAGCGCATCGGTGCCGAACCCGGCGATATCCATCGCGCGGGAGATGCAGCCATGCGCGGCCCTCGATGCGTAGGCCGTCAGCAGCGCGCCGTCGGTGCCGAGACCATGTTGCCGCGCCAGCGCGCCGAGCGCGCTCGTACGCGCCACCAGCACCGCCATCAGGTTGGCCATCGACGTACCGGTGACGAAGATGCCGCTCGCTCCTTTCGGAAAGCCGAACAGGCCGCGCATCCACTCGACGATCTGGCGCTCGACCTCGATCGGCATGTGATCGCGTCCGCCGAGATTGGCGTTGAGGCCGGCCGCGAGCATCTCCGCGACCATGCCGACCGCCGTGCCGCCGCCGTGCACCCAGCCCATGAAGCACGGATGAATGTTGCCTGTCGCGTAAGGCGCGACATGCTCGGAAAATTCACGATAGACCTCGGCGAGATCGGTCGCCTCATGCGGCACGTCGGTTCTGATCGCCGCCCGAACCTCGTCGGGGATCGGCCGCCAGACCGGGCGCGCGCGGACGTTGGCGATGCCGTCGATGGCGTCGTCCAGCATGCGATGAGCGAGCGCACGAAATTCGTTCCAGTCCTGCGGATCGAGCGATCCATTCGAGACGCCCGCTTGCGGATTGCGGATGATCTCGTTCATGCCGCACTCTCCACGGCCGCCTTTGCAGCGCCTTCGGCATGCCGCGTCAGCATCGCGGTGAAGGCGGCAAAGATCTTGCGCATCTGCGGCGGCTTGTATGGAAACACGACAGGCGAATCCATGTTGTGCACGACGGCGGTGTTGTCGGCCTCGAACACCAGCAGCTCGCCGTTCTGGTTCTCGGCGCAATCGACGATGAAATAATCGAGCCCGACGCGCCGGCTCATTTCGTCGAGCGCCTGTCTGTGGCGCGCCGCGAAGGCATGATCGAAGTCTTGCATGAAGACGGCTTCTTCGGCGCGCTTCTCTTCGCTGAACGCCATATAGGCGTTGAGATACCAGATGTCCCAGCGGTCGGCGATCGCCATATGGCAGGCATAAGGCTTGCCGTCGACCATGGTGAGCCGGATCTTGCGAAAGAGTCCGTCCGGGCCCGCATAGTTGACGAAACGCGCGACGAAGAAGTCCTGCTCCTGCCGCTCGGCGAGATACGCCGCGAGGGCGGCCGCATCGTCGAGCTTGGCCAGCCCGACGCCGGCATGCGTGCCACGCGGCCGCGCGATCATCGGAAAGTGCAGTTCACCCGTAATATCTCCGCAAGCGATCCGGCCTTCCGCGAGATCGGTCAACTGGGCGCGCGTTGCGTGAGCCGTCACGGGGATGTCGAGACCGGGAATATCGGCCAGCAGCCGGAACAGCTTGTCGCGGTCGAGATTGCCGATCAACTCCGGGCGATTGAGCAGCGGCCGCGGCCAGTTCGGTGCGGCCTTTTCGATCAGCGCCAGCGCTTCGCGACATTCCTCGGAATCGGATGCGACAACGATGGCGACGTCGTGCTCGGGCAACGTTTCCGGCAGGCCTTTGTCCTTGGTCACATAGAGCGTCAGGAGCTCGATGTCCGAGCCTTCGAGCAAGAACTCGATCGGCGTGTTGCCGCCCATGTCGATGTCGGCGGCAAGCGCAAGGACGCGCAGTCCCGGCTTCGGCACGGCGGCAGGCGTGCGAAACAGCTGATGGAACGACAGTACCTCGGATTGGATCACGAGGCCGGCTTCCTTCTCGCCCATCAACTGGGCAATCAGCGACAGATCCAGCCCCTCGCCGGCCTGCGCCGTGCCTTCCGCGATACGCGACAGGAGCTGATCACGCAACGGATGCAGATCGACGCCCTCGAAGGCCTGGCGGGTCAAATGCGCAAAGCCGATACGGTCGGCATAATTGGGCGCGGCAAGCGGATGCAACATCTCACACCTCGAATACGGACTACGCCGGCACGGCGGCGGTACGGTCAAGCAGCAGTTCGATCTTCACCAGGACATGCGCGATGCGATCGAGGATGTCCTGCACATTAGCTTGCGCCTGCGCGCTGTCGACCGACCAGGCTTCGGTAACGAGCCGCGCGCCGACGCACAGCCGCAACGCGGCTTGCGGCGCGGCGTCCGCTTGCTCCAGCCGCACCGGCTGGCCAATGAGACAGCGCTGCGCGGCAACCTGCCGGTCCGCAGCACTGCCGACGATACCATCGCTCATGTCGCGCGCAAGCGCGCGATGCACGGCACTGGTGTCGGCGACGGACACCGGCTTACTGTTACGCATTAGCGTGAACGGAAAGATCGAAGGCTGCGTAAATTCTTCATCATCGGCATCAGCGGCGCCGAGAGCCGCCGGCACGGCCCGCAGCGACGGCGACAAGGCGATCATGCTGTCGACGCCTGCCGCAAGCTCGGCCATTGCCTTGCCGCGGAACGCGCCGGGCACGGCATAGTAGTTGCCGATGTCGGCCAGCGCGGCTTCCCAGCGTAGCCATTGACCGAAATTCGGCCGACGTTCGAAACGCGAGCGCAACGCCGTCCATGCCATCGGCCAATCGCAGCGGCCGGCATAATCGAAGAAGCCCGGCGCGATCCCTTCGATCCGGTCGAGCGCGCGCGAAATCCCTTTCGGCACCAGCAGCGCGCCGCTGAAGGCAGGCCCGCCGAAGAATTTCGAACCGGTGATCAGCACCATATAGCCGCGATCGAGATAGGATCGGAGCCGGCGGCGGCCGAGCCGCGCCTGGCAGGCATCGACGACGACCTGAACCTTGCGCGGCCAGCGCCGCGCGATCTCATCGAGACAGGCGGCACTCGGCGCGCGCCAGCCGAGCTTTGACGAATCCATGATGTGCAACAGAACGCGCCGGCCTTGCGCGAGGCTGTCCTCGATAGTGCGCACGACCGCGGCATCCGCGTCACCTCGCATCGCAAAGCCAGCGGCGTCGAGCAGCGGCACCGCGATGCTGTCGCCCGCAAGCCCCGCGATCGCGCCGTCCTTGCGTACGGCAACGCCGCTCGCCATCATCGCGCTGAAATGGTGGCCGCGCGCCGTATGAATGGTGCCGCTGCCGGTCTGGTCGGCGCCGACCACGATCGTCACCGGCGGAGCGCCGAGCACCGCGTGGGCCAGGAACAAGGCATGGAGCTGGGAGTCCGTGCCCGATGGCGACAACACGATGTCGACGCGCGGCGGAAGCTGGAAGTGCCCGCGCAATTCCTCACGCATATCCTCGCAGCGCCGGTCGAAGGCGATCTCCACCTCGTCGAACAGCGATTTGTGCACCAGCTCCTCGCGTGCCATTGCGGCACGGTCATAGCCAGGCCGCGAGATGGTCGATGCGGTCGACGAGGCGAAATTCCAGATCTCGGACTCAGGCGACGGCGCGCAGCCATAGCCGTTGACGCGCTCCTTCGGGTCAAGCGCCAGCCGCCCGTCTCCGCCGGAGACAAGCAGCGTATCCAGCGGCGTGAAGAGATCGCGCAGGCGATAGCGCGAGCCCCCGTCGGGTGCGCGCTCGATGTCTGACAGGCGGGATGCGCCGACGCTCATCCCGGCAGGCTCACGCCGCGTCCACGGCCGCAACTACAGGCGCGGGTGCGAATTGCGAGGCGATGTCGCCGTGGAAGACCGACGGACCGACATGGTCGAGCGGACTCTGGATATCGGCCCAGATCTCACCGCCGATATCGGTCCAGCGCCTGCAAAAGGCGAAGTCCTCCGAAAGATAGGTGCCGGTCGCCGGATCGATCATGCATTCGAACAGGGCGAACCTGTTCGGACTCGTGACCAGCGAGTCATGCGAATGCTCGCGGAAGAACTGCAGATTGGCATAGTCCGGATGGCGGCACATCGCCTCCAGCGCCTGGCGCCGGATCATCAGGAAGCCGGTGCCCGCATAGCGCACGCGGGTAAAGCCGTTGACCACCACGATGCGATCGGGGTCCTCGATCTCGAGCACGTAGTCGAGCGACGCCGCGGTCACATCGGTGCGGCCGGCCTGGATCGCCCGTGCGGCCTTGTCCCAGTTGACCCGCTTGATCGGATAGCAGCCGGCGACGACGTCGGCACCGCATTCGATCAGGCGGAACACCTGCTCGGGCTTGAAACCGATATCGGCGTCGATGAACAGGAAATGTGTCGCGTCGGGATCGTCCAGGAACATCGCGACCAGATTGGCGCGAGCGCGGGTGATCAGCGCATCGCCGTCGCGCAAGAGCACCTTGAGGGCGAGATTGGACATGCCGTGCACGGCGCGCTGGAGAGCGAAGATCGAGCTCGCGTAGATGCTCGAGACCTGGCCGCCGAAACACGGCGTCGCCACCACCAGCTGCATGTTGTCCGACATCGACCGGGCCCCGCTCAAATCCTCACCAAGAGGTAAACAGGCATGGTTAACGCCGCCTTAATGCGCCGTTACAGGAACTTGACCAGCGAAAGCTCCGCGAGCTTGGCGGTCGTCTGGTAGGACGCCTGGAGCGCGTTCTGCAGCGACAGAATCTCGGCGGCGACCTGGTCGGGCGAGGCCGATTCGGCCTGGTCGACGATGGTTTGCAGCTGCGCCTTGGCCTGGGTCTGGCGCGTGGTCGAATCCTTCATCGTGTTCTGGGCCATCGCGATGTCGGTCTGGATGTCCTCGATCTTCTGCTGCCCGGGCTGCGGCGTCAGCGCCTGCGTGGTGCGCAGGCTGAGCGCGGAGACCTGCCCGCCCGCATATTGCCCGGTCGGCGACGTCGAGAACGTGCCGAACACGGCGATGGCCTGCAACTGCTTGCGGATGGCGTTCTCGTCGGCCTGCGCGCCGTATTGCACCGTGACGGAATCGTCGACCCGCGCCACCGCGGTCGAGCGCGCCGAGCCCGGCCCGTCATTGCCGGTGTACCATTTCACGGTCGTGGCCGAGCCGTTCACCAGCGTCGTCGCCGAGCCGAAGGGCGACGAGCCGACGCGCAGCGGAGCCTTTGCCGCCGTGACCGGGGTGCTCGTGAAGCCGAGCGCCTGGAACGCCGTGCTGTTCGAACTCGTGATGTTGAGGCTGCCGGGATCGTCCGTGTTGATCGTGATGACGCCGCCATGGATGGTCGACGGCTTCGAGGTGCCGGTGAGCTGATCGATCTTGCTGAGCAGAGTTGTGACGTTGTCGGTAATGTTGATCTGGTTTGGTCCGCTGGCGCCCGAGGCGACAAAAGTCAGCGTCTGACCGTTCACCGTGATGGTATCGGGGTTCACGGCAGGCGGACCCGCCGACCCAGCCTGGAACGCCGTTTGGAGGACTTCCGGGCCACCCGTGGTCGCAGTGCCGCTGAGCACAGTTGCCCCGGTGATCGGAGGGTTCGACGACGCGGTGCCGCGCGTCACGCTGCTGAGACCGAGCGCAGTCGCCGCCGGGCCGCCGGCGATCGCCACGTCCGTGCCGGCGCCGGTCGCGATCTGGATATTGCCGCTGGGGCTCAGGGTTACGTTGGCGGATGGGATACCGGCCGCCGTCGCGATCGCATTCAAGATATCGGACACCTTCGCAGTGCTGCCCGAAGCCAATCCGATCGTGGTATTGCCGCTGGCCGGCGTGACGGTGGTGACGTTGGGGTCGAAGGTGATGGTGTGGGCGCCGTTCGCGCCGGTGATGGTCAGGGTGGTACCGGTCGGAGCGTTGGCGAGCGCGGCGAGAACGGCTCCGTTGAGATGGGGCGTCGCCGACGGATCCAGCGACGTGGTCGCAGACGCAACCGCCGATGCACTGTCCTGCAACGCGACCGAACCCGTCCCGGTCATCGAGGTATAGGAGACCAGATTGCCGTTGGCCGCCCCGTTCGCGGTGGCTGATCCCGCCGTATTGAAGAAATTGTCGCCCGCCGCAACGGCGGATGCCGCCACCAGCGAAGTGCCAGCGAGCTTCTTGATCGCGGTGTTCAGCGCGGTGTTGAGGTTGGCCGACGTATTGGCAGGGTTGGAGGGAACCGGTGGAATGACATTGGGATTGCCCGGGTCGATCGCAAAGCTGCCGACCGGCGTTGGCGTCGCAGTGGACGCGGTCAGGTCGATCTGCTCGGTCGAACCGTCAGGCAGCGTGAATTGCACGCTGAGCTTGTCGCCATTGTTCGGATTGACGCCGTTGAGATTGACCGAGAACGCGACCGGCGATCCGCTCGGGCCGGTCACGGTCGCACCCGTCAGCGTCGAGGACACCGCCGCGATCTTCAGCCCGAACGGCGAGGTCTGCGAATCCTCCTGCACCTGGATCGCCCCGGACAGCAAGGTCGACTGCACCAGCCGGCCCATGCCGTTGGGACCGAGATCGGCGGCCTGGCGCTCGGCCATGACTTGCTTCAGGCCCGCCTGCGTCGTGGTGCCGTCGATGATATCGCCGGCATTGGCGACCGATTGCGTGTTGTAGGCGGTCCCGGAGAAGAGATAGCGGTTGCCCGACTGCGTGTTGAGGACGCCGACCATGGACCCGAACTGCGCGGCCGCCGTGGTCTGTGCCACCGTCTGACCGTTGACGTTGAGGTTCTGCGCAGTGCTGGCCGAGCCCGTCTGCACGGTGTTGCGGATCGTCGTCAGCGACTGCAGCGCCGTGTTGGCGAGGTTGATGTTGACGTTGACGTTGGTGATCGTGTCGGTATAGGCGGCGATGTTCGAAAGCTGCGCGCGCGAGGCGATCGCAAAGCCTTCGTTGGTGCCCATGCCGGAATAGTTCTGCGACAGCTTCCCGGTCGAGAGCTGTGTCGACAGGTCGGTGAGCTGCTGGTTGATGTTACGGATTTGTGCGCCGAGAACCGACGAGCCGTAATTGATGCTGCTGATCGACATGTTTCAGAGCCCTACTGATTACCCTTGAGCCTGGATCAACGTGTTCATCATGCTCTGCACCACCGACATGACATGGGCGTTGGCTGCATAGGCATTCTGGAGCTGGATCAGGTTCGACATCTCCGAGTCCAGGTTGACGCCGGAGGTCGAATTGAACTTGGCCTGCAGCGTCGAGACCACGACGCTCTGGCCCTGCTGCAGCTGGGTCGCCTGGGTCGAGGCGTTGGCCTGCACGCTCAGGAATTGCTGCAGGTAATTCGAGACGCTGCCGGTGAACGGCTGACTCGCCGAGCCGAGGCCGGTCTGCGGCGAATAGGAGAAGACCGCACTGGTCAGCTGTGAGTAGAGATAATCCGAGCGCGTGGTGTCGCCGGTGGGCGTGACCGGCGAGGTGTTGTAGATCGACAGCCTGGTCGGGTCGGCGGTGAGCTGCGTGTTCACGGCGATACGCCCGGCAAGGCCCGTCATCTGCGAGCCCGAGCCCGTGATCGCGCCGGTATAGAGCGCCTGCCCGCCATCAGTGAACAGCGGAAGCTGCGGACCGCCCGAGGTCAGCGAGGACACCGTCTTGCTGCTCGACGCCGAATTGACCTTGGCGAGGCCGCTGTTGTCGTCGGTGACGCGCAGCGTCGTCGCGGTCGCCGGCGAGGGCGCCGCGGAAAAAGTCAGGTGCGAGCCTGACAGCGCGGTGTTGATCGCGGACGCGATCGCGCCCACGCCGTTGGAGAAATCGACCCCGATCTGCATCGGATTGGCGTTGCTGGCATTCGGCAGCGGCAGCGCGGTCGGATCAGTCACGTTCACCAGCGTGATCTGGCGCTGGGTATTGGTGGAATCGGTATAGGTGATGTTGACGCTATTGCCCGGCTGCGCGCCGGAAAGATCGATGTCGAAGCCGGCAGGCGGACCGGAGACCGGTGTGCCCGCCGTGGTCTTGTCCGACAGCGCGCTCGACATTGTCGCGGCGAGCTGGTCGACCTGGTTCTGCGCCTGCACCAGGGTCTCGTCGCGCAGCTTCAGGTCGGCCGCGATCTGGCCCGAGGAGACGACGTTGTTGCCGACGACGTCGATGGACGAGCCGTTCGGCAGCTTGAGGGTGAGCGCTCCGACGCCGGACTTGGCCGGATCGATGTTGTAGAGCGAGGTCGCCGACAGCGCGCCGGAAGACGCGAAGGAGAATTGCGAGGCCAGTCCCGCACCGACCAGCTGGACACCCGTGGTCGTATAGATGTTGGCCTGGTTCGATCCGTCGGTGGTGACGCGGACGTCAACATATTTCGACAGGCTGTTGATGGCCTGGTCGCGCTGGTCCATCAGGGTTGCCGCGGACGGATCGGTCGGCGACAGGCCCTGGAGCTTGGTGTTGATGTCGGCGATCTGGTTCAGCGCCGCATTGGCGGCTTGCGAGGAGGTGCTGAGATCCTGCTCAACGTTGGAGCGCAGCGACTGGATGCCCTTGGTGGTGACGTTGAGCTGGGTCGCCAGCGCCTGGGCGGCACCGAGCGCGACCCGCTGCGCCGAGGACGAGCCTGCGCTGGTCGAGAGCGCCTGCAGCGAAGAGGTGAAGGTGTTCAGCGCATTTTCAAGCGTGCCGCTGTTGCCGGGCGTGCCATAGACACTCTGAAGCTGCTTCAGGATGTTGGCCATCTGGTCGGCATAGCCGCTGCCGCCGGTCTCGGTGCGCAGCTGGTTTTGCACATAGCTGTCGATGTCGCGGCTGACGCCTGTCGTCTTCGCCGTCGAGCCGAAATCGCCGGTGGTGACCTCGATCTGGTTCGCGGTCTGGGCGACGTAACCCGGCGTCTGCGAGTTTGCGACGTTCGAGGAGACGATCGACAGCGCGGCCTGGTTGGCACGCAGGCCGCTCATCGCACTGGCAAGGGCTGAACTCAAACCCATCTTACTTGCCGCCTTTGGTTACGTTACGCGCCGATCAGCGCAACACGTTGAGGAGGTCCTGCACCATCGAATTCGCCGTCGTGATCACCTTGGTGTTGGCCGAATAGGCCTGCTGGGTCACGATCAGCTTGGTGAATTCGTCGGCGATGTCGGTGTTCGAACCTTCCAGGGACGAGCCGCTGATGCTGCCCGAGGCGCCGTCGATCGCCGGCCCCGACTGGTCGGTCGCTGAATAAGCGCCACCGTCCATTGCTTTGAGATAGTTGGTGCCGTTGAAGTGCGACAACGTCACCTGGGCGAGGTCGAGGTTCTGGCCGTTGGAGAAGGTGCCGACCACGAGGCCACTGTTGTTGACCGCAACCGAACGGAGCTGGCCGGCGGCATAGCCGTTCTGGGTGATGGTGTTGATGGTCACCGCGCCGCTGGTGCTGGCATATTGCGTCAACCCGCCCGAAGAGATGTTGAAGGCGACGGAGCCGAGCTGCTGGCCGCTGACGCTGACATTGTTGATGGTGACGCCCGAGCCGCTCGGCGAGGTCAGCGAGCCGTCGGCGGCGAAGGTGAACGTCTGTCCGGTGTTGACCCAGCCGACCGCCGTGCCGGTCGCGCTCGGATCGGTCTGGTAGAACAGGTTCCAACTATCGGTATGACCGGTACCCAGCGAGGCACTGTCGGTCTTGGCCCATCGGAGCTGCAGGTTCACCGGCGTGCCCGCGGCGTTGTAGGCGGTGACCGCGCCGCCGCTGATCGATTCCTTGGTAAACGTGGCGACGTCGTTGCCGATCACGGTGCCGGTGCCGGCGGTGCCGCCACCGCCGCGGGGCTTGTTGATGGCCGACGTGAAGCCGAGCGCGGCCAAGGCAGCGGTGTTGTTGCTGGATACCTGCAGGGCGGGGCTGGCGGTACCGGTATTCAGCGTGATCACGCCGTTGCTGATCGATGAGCCCGAAGCGCCGCTGAGAAAGTCGATCTTCTGAAGCAAGGTCGAGATGGTGTCACTGGTGCTGATCTGGTTCGGGTTGGCGATGGGCGGGGCCGTGGAAACGAAAGTCAGTGTCTGACCATTCACCGTGATGGTATCGGCGGTCGGAGGGCCCGCCGTGAAACCCGATGAAAGAACTTCCGGGCCGCCGGGCGTCGCGGCGCCACTGAGCAGCGTGTTGCCGGTGATCGGAGGCGTGGACAGCACGTTGCCCCCGCGCGTCACGTTGCTGAGGCCAAGCGTAGTGGCCGCGGTACCGCTGATCGTAAGATCGACGTTGACGCCGCCGGTAATCTGGATGTTGCCGCTCGTGTTGACGACCGCACTGACGCCGTTGCCGGCCCCGCCGGCCGTTGCAATCGCATTCAGGATATCGTTCACCGTATTCGTGGTGGGGCTTTTGAGACCGATCGTGGTGCTGGTGGCAGTCGTGGTGATGCCCGAAATGGTGTTGTCGAAGGTGATCGTATAAACGCCACTGCCATTGTTGATCGACAGCGTCTGGCCAGCCAGCGAGGCGGCGAGATGCGGAGATGCACTGGGGTCGAGGGACGTGCTGCTGCTCGCCGCCGCCGAAGCGCTGTTCAGCAGCGCCACCGAACCAGTCACCGTCGTCGACGTGTAGGGTGAACGCAGATTGCCGGTCGCGGCGGCGCCAGAGATCGTTGCGTTCACATAAGGCGGAGGCGGGGTACCCACCGGCAACGGATTGGCGGCGAAATCGGACGGATTCAAGCCGCCCGCCGCCAGCAGCGTCTTGCTCGCCGCAGTCGAACTCGCTGCCGTGTTCGGCTGAGAAGGAAGGTTCGCGGCGTACTGGATCGAGGTTGTCGCCTGCGCCGGGATGAAGTTGTTCTGGAATTTCAGGACGGACGCCACGTTGCCGGTCGGGTTTCCGGTCTTCGGGTCGACCGTGACACCCATCAGATAGTAGCCGGCGCCGTTGACGAGGTTGCCGTTGGCGTTGAGCTGGAAGTCACCGCGCCGCGTGTAATAGGTGACGCCGCTGAACTGCGGCAAGTTGTCGACGATGCTGGTGGCTTTCTGGATCGAGAAGAAGCCATCACCGGTGATCGCCATGTTGGTGGCGACGCTGGAGGACGAGATCGTGCCCTGCGTGGTGATGGTGGCCTTCGCATTTGCCGTCACGCCGCCCGCGACCTGCTTGCTCGGGACTGAGGCGTCGGGAATGAGATCGACGAAGCTGGTGCCGATGCCCTTGTACCCGGTGGTCGATGAGTTGGCGATGTTGCCGGAAATGTTCTGAAGCGCGAAGGACTGCGCCTGCAGACCACCCACCGAGGTATTCATTGCATCGAAGATACCCATAACTTTGTCTCCAAATCCGGTCGCGGCGGCGGATCGACTTATGGCCGCAATCGGGGAGACATTCGCAAGGGCTATGCCAAAGCAGGTATCTTCATAAAATCAATGACTTAAAAAGATATGCCCCGGCCGAGTGACCGGGGCATAATTGCCGGACCGGCAACAATTGCCGGGGAATCTCGTCAATTGACGCCCTATGTCGCCGACGGCGTCGCCGGGTGGAACACCAGCCCGAAACCGTCGATGCAGTAGCGCAATCCAGTCGGCTTCGGACCGTCGTCGAAGACATGGCCGAGATGGCCGCCGCAGCGCCTGCAATGCACCTCGGTGCGCACCATGCCGAAGGTGCGGTCCTCGGTCTTGCCGACATTGCCCTCGATCGGCTGGTAGAAGCTCGGCCAGCCCGTGCCGCTCTCGAACTTGGTCTCCGAGGTAAACAGCGGCAGGTCGCAGCCGGCGCAAGCGAAGACGCCTTTGCGGTGCTCGTTCAGCAGCGGGCTGGAGCCGGGCCGCTCGGTGCCCTCCTTGCGCAGGATCTCGTATTGCTGCGGCGTCAGCTGGGCGCGCCACTCGGCGTCGGTCTTCTCGATCTCGAATCTTTGCGCGGCCTTCTCTCCGGCCCGGGCCGGCGTTGCCCTCAGCCAGCGGAAGGCCGAAAGGCCAAACAGGCCGGCGACAGTCGTTAGCAGGATGCGGCGGTCAAACATCTCATTCTCCGTGCGCGGGGACCACGCCCTGAGATACGGGCTCTAACGGCCGACGTTACACTTCCAGGCGGAATTTTTCCCGCCTTTATTGCGCGACGCCCTGCTCTTGGGAGGTCTCTCGGACAGTTTCTTGGACCGTCTCGTGACCAGTCTCTTGAACGGTCTCTTGGGCGCCCGGTTCCACCTCCTCCGGCGCAGCCGGCTGTGGCGGGGCCATCCGCGGCCGAACCCCTGGGGGCTGATGACGCGGACCGGTGCCGGCGGCCCGGTTGGCCTCGGCCAGCCGCGCCTCGCGTTCCCTGTCCTTTACCCGCGCCCGCTCGCGGTACCGGGCAAGCGCCCCCGCGGCAGCAGAGCTCGCTCTGCCCCACATGCCGACCAGTTGGCCCGCGACCCGTCCGGTGGTGCCGCCGGCCCAGACCAGCTCGAACGGCGAGAACAGCTTCCAGCGCTCGTCGCCCCACAGGATGCTGCGCGCGATCAGCTGTCCGGCCATGGCTGAGGTGTTCATGCCCTGGCGGCCGAACCCGCTTGCCACCCAAAGGCCTTTGCGCAACTGGCCGATCTGCGGCATCCCGTGCACGGTCTGGCCTGTCGCGCCGCCGAATGTCTCGCTGATCTCGACATTGCCGAGCTCCGGGAAGATCGACCGGATGCGACGCTTGACGCTGCCTGCAAAGCGCTGCGGACGCGCGGCCCAGGTGGTCTCCGGGCTTTCCCACATCAGGCGGTCGCCGTCGACGATACGGAAATGATCGACACCGTCGGAATCCATCACCGATCCCTTGAAGCCGATGATCCCGTGCAGGCGCTCGCCGAGTGGCGCGGTGATCCCGGCGTAACGCCAGACCGGCAGCAGCGTCTCCGACAGGCGCCGCAACGGCGCACCGAGATGAATGTTGCCGGAAAGCACGATGTGGCCTGCGCGCAGTCGCGCCGACGGCGTGACGATGCGCTTGCGGATGCCGGAATGATCGATGCTGACGACGGGCGTATCCTCGAAGATGCGCGCGCCGGCCCGCCGTGCCAGCGCGGCGAGGCCATGCACATATTTGCGGCCGTCGAGCTGGAACGCCTTGGGGTAATAGACGCCGTGGAAATAACGATCGGTCTTGAGCGCCTCGCGCACGCGATCGACTTGCCAGCCCTCGGCCTCGGTGTCGAAATCCTCGTTGAGCATCTGGAGCCGGCTGATCAGCCGGTCGCCGGCATCGACGTTGGAGACCTCGAGCACGCCGTCGGTGAGGCCGATATCGGGCATGTTCTCTTCCGTGGCGACGGCGCGGACGAACTCGGCGCCCTCCTTCGAGAGCGACCACAATTCGCCGGCATCCTCGAAACCGATGCGCTCGATCAGATCGGCGAGCGGCAGTGCGAACCCCGGCATCACCGTACCGAGCTGGTTGCCCGACGCGTTCCAGCCGACATGGCGGCCCTCGAGCACTGCGACGCTGGCCCCGAGCCGGGCCGCCTCCAGCGCAATGGACAGTCCCGCCAGTCCTGCTCCGATCACGCAAATGTCGGCGTCGAGATCGAACGACAGCCGCTCACGCTCACGAAAGCCGGCTTCTTCCTGGGACATGCTTGTGAAAGTCTCGCTCATGTCGCTTTCTTAGAGCATGATCCGGAAGAGTGTGCAGCGGTTTTGTCACCTTGTCCTCAACGCCCGCCTGTAGATTATTCTGGACGTGGAACGATTCGAGAATGCCATGCGCCGTTTGATGTTGCTGCGTCACGCCAAGACCGAGACCGACGCGCCGAGCGGCCGTGACCAGGACCGCCGGCTCGACGAGCGCGGCCAGCGGGATGCCGCACAGATGGGTAACTGGATCGCCAGCCATCCCCCCGTCCCCGAGGCCGTGCTGGTGTCGCATGCGGCCCGCGCCCGGCAGACCTGGGACCTCGCTTGGCAGGCCATGAAGGACCGCGTCGCGGCGCCCCAGGTCGAGATCCTGCCGGAACTCTACGGCGCGGACCCTGCGCAGATTCTCGAAACCATTCGCACTGCAACGATCCTGACCGACCCTGCGCAGTTGCTGCTGGTCGGCCACAATCCCGGCATGCACGAGGCTGCCCTGATGCTGATGGGCAGCGGCGATCCGGCCGGCGCCAGGGCGCTCGCCGACAATCTGCCCACCGCGGGGCTTGCGATCCTCGACTTTGACGTCAAGGATTGGGGCGACGTGGCCTACCGCCGCGGCAAACTGGTGCTGTTTGTCAGCCCCAAGCTGCTTCGACTGGGATAAGACGCGCGGGCGCAGTCTCCAGATCGATCCAGCTGGGACATTAGGGAGGCGCAGATGTTCAAGTCCATCCTCGTGCCCATCGACCTCGCCGACACCGATCTGGCGAAGCCGGCGATCGAAACCGCAGCAACGCTCTCCCAGAACTGGGGCGGATCGATCCGGCTGCTCAACGTGCTGCCGATGACGCCGGTCATGCTGGCCGAATATGTCCCGGCCGATTTCGACGAACAGCAGCGCCAGACTTCCGAGGAGGCGCTCGCCATCGTCGCGCGCGAATCCGGCATCGACGCCGCTCACATCTCCAGCGTGGTGCGGCAGGGCGGCATCTATCACGAGATCCTCGAGGAAGCCGCGCACATGAAGGCCGACCTGATCGTCATGACCTCGCACCGGCCGGCGATGCGGACCTATTTCCTCGGATCCAATGCCGGCCATGTGGTGCGCTACGCCAAATGTTCTGTGCTGGTGGTGCGGCACTAACCTCGGAGCAATGTCGTGAAGCAATGGTGGCGCAGATGGACCTACGAGGTCCCACTCGCAATCGGTGACGCGCTATGGGAGGTGCTGGTCGTCCAACTGGCCGCGCTGCTCGACCGGCTGACGGTGCGGAAGGTCATCGCCTTCGTCCCTGTCGTGATCATCGTGCTCGCTTACTACCACAGGATTCCAATTCCGCCGGAGCTGATGCTGGTTGGCGATTTCCTCGCTTATATCGACATCTTCTCGGTGCTGATCCTGATGGGCGTGCTCAGCCGCATCAGCACGATCCTGTTCGTCGTCAAACAGGCAACGACGCGGATGGCGGCGTTTGCCGGCAGTATCACCGCCCGAATGCAGCGCCTGGATATCAGGCATCGGCGACAGCGTAGCGCGCCAACGCAGCCTCGCCGCAGGCCTGACCGCTCCGATGACGATCGAGCTTACGGCAGCGTGTGGGGCCAGCCCGCATTGGCCTAGTCGCGTGGAGGTTCGAGCTCTCGACCGCCGCAATGACCGTGTGGAAACAGCGGTACGCGGAATCTCCGCGCTCGTGCCCCGGACGTACCGCAGCGTCTCTCGACGCTGCGCTACAGAGGCGGGACCCAGCGCTCACAGATACCGCGTTAGCTCGGCCTTGAACTGCCCGTAAACAGCGTCCTCGATCTGGCTGCGGGTGATCCCGATGTCGCGCAAGGCGCGGTCGTCGAGCTCGTTCAGCGTCTTGACGGCGGTGCGGCGCTGCAGGCGATCGAACAGGGCATAGGCGGCGCCAGCAAGCGTGGCAAAAAATCCGCTCGACGAGGATGGGCGTAAACTACGCCCTGCAGTTTGCGAGATCGTGGTCATGTTTTTTCTCCGGCCTTGTGTCCCGCGCGGCGAAGCAGATGCGGTGGCGCAAATGCGGAAAGCATCTGCGCCCCATTTTGCCGTCGGATTGCTCTCGCTCACCTCGGCTCAATCGCGGAACTTGATGGAACTTAGATGCTCCAGTACATTGCTCGGAGCAAGGAAAACATTGCTCTCGGTGCAATAATGTCCAAGTTCGAGTACGTGAAGCTTGCGGATGCCATTGCCGCAGATATCGCTAAGGGCACGTTAAGACCCGGCGACCGGCTGCCGCCGCAGCGCAATTTTGCCTATGACCGCGGCATTGCGGTTTCGACCGCCAGCCGTGTTTACACGGAGCTATTGCGCCGTGGGCTCGTGGTCGGCGAGGTCGGCCGCGGGACTTTCATTTCCGGCGACATCAAGCGCCAAGTCGAGACGATCACCGAGCCGCGCGACGCGCGCATCGATTTCGAGGTCAATTATCCCCTGCTGCCGCAGCAATGGGCGATGATCGCCAGGAGCCTCGCCGGGCTCGAGCGGGTCGATGCGCTCGAAGCCGTGCTGCGCACCTCTACCAGTACCGGCACCAAGAGCGCGCGCAATGCCGCCGCGGCCTATCTCGCGCGCAAGGATTTCGCGCCCCAGGCCGAGCAGATCGTGTTCACCGCGAACGGCAAGCAATCGCTCGCAGCGGCGCTCGCAGCGCTCGTTCCGACCGGCGGCCGCTGCGGCGTCGAGGCCCTCACCTACCCTTACGTCAAGAGCATCGCCGCGCGGCTCGGCATCACGCTGGTGCCGATCCCGATGGACGAACATGGCGCGCGGCCCGACGCAATTCAGAAGGCACATCGCGAAGCACATCTGTCGGCCCTGTATCTCCAGCCGATCATCCAGAATCCGCTTGGCGTCACCATGAACGCGGCACGGCGCGCCGACCTCATGCGCGTTGCCGAGAAGCTCGACCTCACCATCATCGAGGACGCCGTCTACGGCTTCCTCGCCGACGATACGCCGCTGGCCGCGCTCGGGCCCGACCGCTGCATAGTGCTCGATAGCCTCTCCAAGAAGGTCGCGCCAGGACTTGCGCTCGGCATTCTCGTCGCGCCGCCTCGTTTGCGTGAAAGCGTGATGAGCGCGGTCCGCACCGGCGGCTGGATCGCCTCCGGCCACGCGCTCGCCGCCGGACAGCGGTTGATGGCCGACGGCACCGTCGCCGAGCTGACGCGGCTGAAGCGCATCGACGCCGCCCGCCGCCAGCAGACCGCGGCGCGGCTGCTCGCCGGCTACCAGATCGCAGCCGATGCGCGCTCCTATCATCTCTGGCTGACGCTGCCGCCGCATTGGCGCTCGCAGACCTTCGTTGCTGCGGCCGCAAGGCGCGGCATCGCACTGACGCCGTCCTCGACCTTTGCGGTCGCGCATGGCCATGCCCCGAACGCGGTGCGCCTCGCGCTCGCCCCGCCCTCATTCGAGCAGCTCGATTCCGGCCTGCGCACCATCGTCTCGCTGCTCGGCACCAAGGAGGAAGATTTCGACTCGACGGAATAGCGCTACGGGAGCAAGGACCGCGGCAGCTGATCAAAACTGTAGCGCCGCGGCCGGTTGCGGCGGATGAAGCCGCCGACCTGCCAGGCGAACAGCGCGGCAAAGCCGAGGATGAACAGCACGCCGGCGAATTCGCCGATCAGGAGCGCGCGGATCAGAAGCGCGGCCATCGCCGCCGCCAGCATCGCCATGAACGCCAGCACGGCCGCATAGGTCCTGCCGCCGAGCCCGGCGGTCAGCTCGGCCCGACTGCCTGACATGGCCATCCGCGCGTGCAGCTCGACGATGAACTGCCGAAAGCCATTGTTCTGCGGCGCCATCAACGCTGCGGTCTGCCAGCTCGTCGACAGGATCGCGATGCGGCCGCCCTTGATGTGGCTGATGTCCGCGCGAAAACGATGCTGCTGCATCGAGACCGGACGGAACGATAGCCTGATTGCACCGATCTCGTCGTAGCGCCAGACGCCCGAGCGGCCGGCGATGTGCCAGGATAATCCTTCGTCGGTCAGCTCGAAGCGATGCGCCGAGCGGATCAGCGACGCCTTGTAGGCGTAGCTCGTGACCGATCCGCTCTGCCCGTCCAAAACCTGCATCTCGATCATCGATCCCGTCTGCGATCTGCTTGCGCGATCGCCCTTCCCCATCCTACAAGCGAGGCATGGCTGAGACGATCTATTTTCCGCGCCGCCTGATTCTCGGCGCCGCCATGATCGCGGGCGTGCTGCTCGCGCTCGCGGTGCACATGCTGGGCGCGCGCTACGGGCTCGACCTCGGGGGCCTCTGGCGCGCCGATACGCGCGAGTTCGTGCCGACGGGCGCGGCGATCGCGTGGTGGCTGATCGCGACGGTCGGATTCTCCGGCGGCTATTTCACCGCGACGTTGATGCAAAGCGCCGTCTCCGGCCAGATCCCGCAACGGATGCGCCAGTTCCTGATCGCGGTCGGCGTGCTCCTGCTCGCGGGTGCCGGACAGGCCGCCTCGGCGCCGAGCCCGATCCCGACCGTATCCGGCGTGCTGGCAGGACTCGCCGCGCTGTGTCTCGGCGCCGTGATGGCGTTCTGCGGCGCGCATTTCGCGCTGCGCCGCAGCTAGCCGGTCAGGCCGTCCTCGCGCCGAAGCCGATCACGGCAGCCGCAATCAGCAGCACGGCCGCCGATATGATGAGCGACTGCTGAAGACCGGCCATGAAGGTGTGGTCGGAGGCAATCAGCGAGCCGAACAGAGCGACCCCAAGGACACTCCCCGTCTGTCGCGTCGCATTGAGGACGCCGGCGGCGATACCGGAGCGCGCCTTCTCGACGCTGCCGAGCAAGGTCGAAGTCAACGGCGGCACCAGGAGGCCAAGCCCGCCGCTGATCGCGATCAGCTGAGCAAACATCGCCCAATAGCTCGTCCCGGCCTTGATCCAGACGAGGCCAAGGCAGCCGAGCGCGGAAATGCAGGCGCCGACGACGATGGTCGGGCACGGACCAATACGTTCGGCGAGCCGCGGCGCCAGCAAATTGACCGGCAGCACCGCGCCCATCATCGGCACGAAAGCGAGCCCGGTCCACCAGGCCGACAGGCCATTGATCCGCTGGAAGTACAGGCTGAGTACGAAGATCAGGCCGTAGATGGCGACATTCACGAGCAGACCGACGATCGTGGTGAGCGTAAACAGCCGGTGCCTGAACAAGCCCAGCGGAAGCATCGGATGCCTCGTGCGGCTCTCCCGCGAGACAAACAGCGCCGCAAGCACTGCCGAGGCCACGAATGCCGCGATCACGGCTGGATGGCCCCAGCCAAGCGCGCCGGCCTCGATGATCGCCCCGGCAAGCGAGCCGAGCGCGCCGATCGCGGCAAGCTGGCCGGGCAGATCGATCTCCCGCGAGCGCGCCCGCGTGGTCTCGCTGGCGTAGCGCCAACTCAGCCACAGACCGGCGAGGCCGATTGGAAGGTTGACCAGGAAGATCGCGCGCCAGCCGACCAGCGTGATCAGCGCACCGCCGACGAAGGGGCCGGCAGTCAGCGCCAGGCTCGCACCGGCGGCCCAGACCGCGACGGCACGGCCGCGCGCTCGATCGTCGGTATAGGCGTGGTTCAGCAGTGCCAGCGAATTCGGCACCAGGATCGCCGCCGCCAGCCCCTGAACCAGCCGCGCGCCGATCAGCACGATCGCATTGGGCGAAAGCGCGCACGCCAGTGAGGCCGCGGTGAAGATCGCAAATCCCGCCATGAAGATTCGCTTGGCGCCGATGCGGTCGCCGAGTGCGCCGGCGGTCAGGATGAAGGCGGCGAAAGCGATGGTGTAGGCACTCACCACCCATTGCAATCCGGCAACGCCGCCGCCCAGCGTCCTGCCCATCGTCTCGAGCGCAGTGTTGACGATGGTGACGTCGAGCTGCACCACGCCATAGCCGAGGCTCATCGCAGCCAGCGTGAGCGAGGTTGCAGTTCGTGCGCCTGGCGCGCTCCACCCGTTCGGAAAGGATTGCAGCTGAAGAAAATCTGCCGGCATGGTCCACCTCCTGTTTGCGGGTGAACGCCACTGCTAGGCTTTCGTTGCGGGATCATGCTTCGTCCGCGATCGAAGCATCATCGCGGGTGGAAATATATCCTCGGATGGAAAAGCATCGACGTCTCTCGTTCTGCTTGCCATGCAAGCCCCGTCCGCATGGAGGCATGGGAACGGCGTCGGATTCCCCGGTGTTGAGCCCGTTAGTTCTCTTCAAGGCAGCGAAGTCATGGCAAGAGCTGGCAACACTTCAGTTCCGTCAATCGCAAGATCAGAGTTCGGCAGGACGGCAACCATCATTGCCGTCGCGAGCATGATCGGCGCGCTGTTCGCCGGCAGTACGGTCGCAACCCCGCTCTACATTGTCTACATGCAGCAGCTGGGTTTCTCCCAGATCACGTTGACTCTGATCTATGCCGTCTACGTCGTCGGAAATCTGACCGCGCTCCTGATATTCGGCCGGATGTCCGATCAAGTCGGGCGGCGGCGCACTGCGGTCATTGCGATCGGCATCGCCATCGTGGGCGCCTTCGTTTTCCTGTTCGCGCACGGGATCGCCTCGCTCTACATCGCGCGGGTGCTCAGCGGTCTTGCGATCGGGATCGGCGCCGGAACTGGCACCGCATGGCTGGCGGAACTGATCGCCGAGCAAGACCGTTCCCGCGCCACGGTGATCGCAACGATCGCGAACTTCACCGGCCTAGGGGTCGGCGCATTGATCGCGGGCTTGCTCGCCGAATATGTCGCATTTCCTCTGCGAACGCCGTTCATCGTCTATCTCGCGGTGCTGGTCGTGGTCGCGGCCCTTCTCGCCTTCGCTCGGGAGACCGTCAGGCGTCCCTTCGCGGCTCTCGCGCAGCTGTCGGTGCGGCCGCGCGCTAACGTGCCGCCGTCGATCCGGACCCAATTCGTCGCGCCCGCGGTCACGGGCTTCGGCGCCATGTCCCTCGTTGCCTTTTTCGCCGCGCTCGCGCCAACCGTGCTCGCCGGCGAGCTGCACATCACCAGCCACGCGGTCGCCGGCGCGATCTTCCTCGAGCTCGCTTCTGCCGTTGCATTCGTCATTGCCCTGACGCGGTCGATGTCGAGCCGCGCTGCAATGCTATGGTCGCTCGGCCTGATGTTGCCGAGCCTCGTTCTGCTCGTGACGGCGCAGTTCCTGGAATCGCTCGGCCTCATGATCGCGGCAACCGCAACGAGCGGCGTGGCGGCGGGCCTTGGCTATCGCGGCAGCCTGCAGCTCGTGAACCAGATCGCGCCCAACGATCGTCGCGCCGAAGTGGTGTCGGCCTATTTCATCTGCTGCTTTCTCGGCAACGCGCTTCCGGTGATCGGAATTGGCGTGCTCTCGACCCTGATCAGTTCGACCGTGGCGAGCCTGGTCTTCGCCACGACGATTGCGGTCTTTGCCGTCGTTGCGCTGGTGTTCGGGCTGAAATACCACGCCGACTAGACCCAGCCCAAAAAAGACGCCGCGCGAGATGCGCGGCGTCTCCAGAGGATCTCCTGACCTTTAGCTCGCCGCCCGCAGGTTCACCTTGCTTTCGGCCAGCGACGTCAGCTTCTTGTCCGTTGCTTTCTCTTCCTCGAGCGTCTTGGCCAGCACGGTGGCGCAGTCGTTGCGGCCGAGCTGCTTGGCCCAGGCGATCAGGCTACCGTAACGGACGATCTCGTAATGCTCCGCGGCTTGCGCCGCGTTGATGAGCGCTGCGTCGAGCACCGCCTTGTCCGCGACGTCGCCGGCGGTCTCATCGGCCTCTTCGATGATGCCGTCGATCGCTGGACAATCCACCGCCTTCACCTGGGCACCGTGCATCTTGAACACTTCCTCGAGCCGCTTGACGTGCTGCTTGGTTTCCTCGAGGTGCGTCAAAAAGCCCTGCTTCAACTGCGGATCGTTGGCCTTTTCTGCCATTTTCGGCAGCGCCTTGGTGAGCTGCTGCTCGGCGTAATAGATGTCCTGGAGCTGATGCACGAACAGGTCGTTCATGGTCTTGATGTCTTTTGTGAACAGTCCCATCGTTCCGGTCCTCTTCGGTTCGGGAACACGGCGGCGTCGGCCTGCAGGAAAGCCGCCTGTTTCGCCATGTTCGATTGCTGATGAGGCCCAACGAACAGAGGCCATCGACGTTCCGAAACGGCGCATGACACTTGAGCTGGAACAATGTCGGCGGGGCCGGGATATGAAACGATGTCAATCTCCGGACGCGGGCTTGAGCCACTTGTCGCGACTCGTATGCTTAACGCGCCCGATATGAACCGCGTGTGACAAGACCGGCCGGTCCGACGTAGAACCTATTGTTGTCAAGGGCTGCACAAGCCGCCGGTTTTGCCTTAAATGAGCTTTATCATGTCTTGCGATCGACGCCTGCCTTTGGCCACGATCGTAGCCGATCTGCCAATGTCTGGCCGGGTCGGATCTGCCCCCCGCCGGGAGGATGAATGCACGGACTGCTGCCCGCGCTGAAACGCGGCTTCAAGAGATGGATCGGCTGGCGACGGCTGGGCATTGCCGCGAGCGTGATGATCATCGCCTTCGCGGTCACCACGCTGTTGCGAACCCTCAAGGGCATCGACACCGGCGTCATCCTGACCGCGTTAACCGAGATTCCCCGCGCGCATATCGGGCTCGCCGCTGTTTGCGTGTTCTTCGCGTTCTGTACGCTGACTTTCTATGACTTTTTTGCACTGCGAACGATCGGCAAGAAGCACGTCCCTTATCGCATCGCAGCGCTGTCAAGCTTCACGTCCTATTCGATCGGCCACAACATCGGCGCCACGGTCTTCACCGGCGGAGCGATCCGATTCCGGATCTATTCGGATTATGGACTGAACGCGATCGACGTCGCCAAGATCTGCTTCCTGTCCGGCCTGACTTTCTGGCTCGGTAACATCTTCGTGCTGTCGATCGGCATGGCCCTGCATCCGGATGCGGCCTCCTACATGGACCAGCTGCCGTCGTCGATTAACCGGCTGATCGCGTTCGGCGGCCTCGCCTCCATCGCCGCCTATCTGGTCTGGCTCGGCATGGGCGAGAAGCGCCGCGAGCTCGGCCAGAAGGGCTGGAAGGTGGTGCTGCCGTCGGCGCCGCTGACGCTGGTGCAGATTCTGATCGGGGTGGTCGATCTCGGCTTCTGCGCCTTCGCGATGTACCTGCTGATACCGGCCGATCCGCCGATCGATTTCCTGTCGCTCGCAGTGGTGTTCATCCTGGCAACGCTACTGGGCTTCGCCAGCCACGCCCCCGGCTCGATTGGCGTGTTCGACGCCGCCATGCTGGTGGCGCTGCCCGAATTCGGCCGCGAGCAGCTGCTGGCGACCCTGCTTGTCTTCCGCATTCTCTATTTCGTGATCCCGTTCGGCCTCGCCATCTCCATCATGGGCACTCGCGAGCTCTGGATGAACGTGGTCCAGCCCTGGCAGGAGCGGCGACGACTAGCGGAAGCCTGCGCGCAGGCCAACCTGCCCAAGCAGGTCACGGCAATGGAGCACGAGCGGTCGCTGCGCCAAGCCAGCAAACGGTGAGGCTGGCCGGCGATGATGCCGGCTACCCGTGAAAGCGGCAGACAAAAGTTGCAGGCAGGCGAGCTATGCTCTCTTATTTCCGCCTCAACTTTGCCGTTGAAGACGCGGATCATGATCTCTGTTTCCCTTCGTCGATGTCTCGCGGGCACCCTGCTGCTGGCCGGGCTCGTTTCCGTTTTGCCGTTCCAGCCCGCAGCCGCCCAGGATGCCGGGGCGATGCAGATCAATTGGGAGGTCCGCAACCGCTTCCGCCTGTTCCGGGAAGAGCGCGACTTCCTGCTGCATGTGGAGAACGCGCGTAACCGCAGCATTCTCGCAGCCGAACAGTCGCTGGAACTCCAGAGCGAGGGCCGCGGCTGGGCTCGCAACATGGTCAACCGGCTCTGCATCGACCTCCAGGGCCGGGTCAACCAGCCCTGCACCCGCGATAACGTTAAAGAGAACTACATCACCCCAATCGACCACCCCATCACCGTTCGCCTGACCGGCGCGGTGCCGGTCGGCGCCACCTGCGCCTGGTCGTTCGACGACGGCGACGGACCGCAGACCTCGACCTTCGACTGCGCCGAGCCGATCAATCTGCGGGTGCGCTACGGCAAGCAGACGGTGGCGACCGTCGACGTCTCCTCTGGCTCCGATCCGAGCCAGCGTATCCAGACCGAGATCCAGGTCCGCGACATCTTCATCGCCGGCCTTGGAGACAGCATCGCCTCCGGCGAAGGCAATCCGGACCGACCGCTGGCGCTGTCCGATGAGGGCTTTTGCTTCCGCTCCTATCTCGGCACCGCCGGCGCACAATATTACCGGCCGAGCCGCGCCGGCTACAAGGGCGGCCGCGCCTGCGAGGCCCCGGATACGCTCGCCAATTGGCAGCATTACAGCGCGCTCTGGTTCAACTCGCCCTGTCATCGCTCGTTGTACAGCTACCAGACTCGCACCGCGCTCGCGCTCGCGGTGCGCTACACTCATATCGCCGTCACCTACCTGCCGCTCGCCTGCACCGGTGCCAGCATCAGCGACGGGCTGCTCGGTTCGCAACGCGCCCGTGAATGCCCGCCCGGCAAGTCCGGCGTCTGCAACACCAGCGTGAACGCGCAGGTCGCCGAACTGCGCGAGGCCGTCACTGCGGCGAAGAAGCGCCAGCCGGACCGCAATCTCGATCTCGTGCTGCTCTCGATCGGCGCCAACGACGTCTACTTCTCAGGCCTCGTCGCCGACGTCATCGTCGACACCGCGACCGAACGTGCGCTATTCCGCCGCTCCGGCGTGATGGCGAGCGTCGACGATTCCCGCGACGCGCTGCAGCGGGAGCTGCCGCAGAATTTCGTCAAGCTGCGCGAAGCGCTCAAGCCGCTGGTCGGCGGCGATCTCTCGCACGTCGTCTACGTCTCCTACGCCAATCCGGCGCTGGCCGACGGCGGCGTGCCCTGCCGCGGCGGCCGCGCCGGGTTCGACATCCATCCCGCCTTCAACGCCGATCCGCAGCGGCTCGCCCGCGTCTCGACCTTCGTTGACACCGAATTCCTGCCGCAGTTGAAGGGGCTCGCCACCTGCACGCGCGGCGCGCTGTGCCGCGACCCCGAGGCCGACCGCATGACCTTCGTCGATGCGCACCAGACCGCGTTTGCCGATCATGGCTTCTGCGCCCATGCGGGCAGCGATCCCGAGTTTGACCGCACCTGCTTTGCCGAGAATGGCCAGAGCTTCAATCCTGATATCGTCAGCGCGGCAAGCCAGCCGATGCTGTGCGGCCGCGGCGCCTCCGAGTATCGCGCCTATCTGCCGCGCGCGCGCTGGATCCGCGACGCCAATGACAGCTATTTCGCGGCGATGACCTATCCGCAGGGCCTGCCGGCGGCGAGCCAGCCGAGCGACATTCACGACGCGACCTGGGGCGTGCTCTCGGCCGTCTATGGCGGTGCCGTGCATCCCAGCGCCGAAGGCCACGCCGCGATGGCGGATGCGACGCTGCCTTCCGCGAGCGCCGTGCTCGGCCTGGACGCCGTGCCGCCAGGCGTCACGCGCGGACTGTTGGCTCCGCTCCTGCCGGGCGCGCAGCAATAGTCCACGGCGCCGGAACCCGTTGCCGCTCGCTGGAAGTTGATGGCGCTGCCGTCAATTGAGTCCATTCCATTCAGGGCAGGTTCAGCCGACGGGCGCATGATGAAGCACGCGTCATGGGATGTGGGCGTCCTCATGCAGTCCGAACCCGCCGGGATCGACCGTGGATAGCAGAAGCGCATATCGTCGGCTGCGTCGGTCGCGCCTCGCGGCGCTCGTCGCCCTGTCCACAGGACTGATGCCGAACATCGCCCGTGCCGACGACCTCAACCCGCATGATCTCGCTTTGCTCGATCGGCTGACTTTCGGCGTGAGCACCTCGAGTGCCGCGCACATGCACGGCATCGGTGCCGAGCGCTGGCTGCAGGAACAGCTGCATCCGGCCGGCAATCCGGCATTGCCCGAAGCGGCCAAGGCGCAGATCGAGGCGATGCCCGACGTGCACCGCTTCCCGTTCGACATTGCGGTCGCCTTCGAACAGCAATCCAAGAGCGCCAACCAGGTCGCCGATCCCGACCAGAAAAAGGCGGCGCAGCAGGTGTTTCAGCAGGCAATGAGCGATCGCGCCAAGCAGGCCGCGGCGCGCACCATCCTGCACGCGCTCTACGCGCCCGACCAGCTGCGCGAGCGCATGGTCTGGTTCTGGTTCAATCACTTCAACGTCCACCAGTACAAGTCGAATCTGCGCGTGCTGATCGGCGACTACGTCGATCACGCCATCCGCCCCAATTCGCTCGGCAAATTTCGCGACCTGCTCGCGGCGACCGTGCATCACCCCGCGATGCTGCGCTATCTCGACAATGCCGACAACGCGGCTGGCCACCTGAACGAAAACTACGCCCGCGAGATCATGGAGCTGCATACCATGGGCGTCGGCTCCGGCTACACGCAGGCCGACGTCGAGGCGCTGGCGAAGATTCTCACGGGGGTCGGCATCGACACCAGGCCGGAAGACCCGAAGCTCAAGCCGGAATTGCAGGCCCAGCTCGTGCGCGAGGGCGCCTTCGAATTCAATCCGTCCCGTCACGACTACAGCGACAAGACCTTTCTAGGGCACGTCATCAAGGGGCGCGGGCTCGCCGAGGTCGACGAGGCCATCGACATCCTGGTCCATCATCCCGCCACCGCAAGCCATCTGTCGCGCAAGATCGCGACCTACTTCGTCTCCGACAATCCGCCGGAAGCACTCGTGCAGCGGATGGCGCAGACGTTCAAATCCACCGATGGCGACATCGCCTCGGTCCTCGCGACGATGATTCATTCGAGCGAATTCGAGGCTGCGCTGAAGCCCGGCACCCGCTTCAAGGATCCCGTGCAATATGTGCTGTCGGCCGTTCGCCTCGCCTATGACGACAGGGTGATCCTGAACACCGCGCCGATCCAGGGCTGGATCAATCGCCTCGGCGAAGGCCTGTTCAACCACGAGACGCCGGACGGCTATGCGCTGACCTCGGCCGCCTGGAACGGCCCCGGACAGATGATGGTTCGCTTCGAGATCGCGCGTCAGATCGGATCCGGCTCGTCCGGCCTGTTCAAATCCGAAGGTCCCAATCCGGTCGAGCAGCCCGCGTTCCCGCTGCTCCAGAACGCGCTCTACTTCAACGGTCTTCGCAACACTCTCGGCCCGGCGACGCTGGCCTCGCTGGACAGGGCGATCTCACCGCAGGACTGGAACACGCTGTTCCTGTCGTCGCCGGAATTCATGCACTGAGCAAAGGAGATCGCCATGAACCGCCGCGAGTTGATCAAGACCTTTGCCGCGCTCGCTCCGCTCACGGTGGCGGGCCGCGTCTGGGCCGCGCCGGCGACCGACGCCCGCATGCTGGTGGTGTTCTTGCGCGGCGCTTATGATGCCGCGAACGTCGTGGTGCCGGTCTCGAGCGACTTTTACCGCGGATCGCGGCCGACGCTCGCCATCGCCAGGCCGGACGCCGGCAATCCCAACGCCGCGCTCGCGCTCGACGCCGATTGGGGGTTACATCCGGCCTTGCGCGACAGCATCTATCCGCTCTGGGCCAAGCGCGAGATCGCCTTCATTCCCTTCGCCGGCACCAGCGACGATTTGACCCGAAGCCATTTCGAAACCCAGGACACGATCGAGCTCGGCCAATCTGCCGGTGGCTCGCGACTATCGCTCGGGCTTCATGAGCCGGCTCGCCACTGAGCTGGCTCGCGCCAAGCCGATCGCCTTCACCGACCAGCTGCCGCTGATCTTCCGCGGCAAGACGCAGGTCCCGAATACCGGCATCAGCAATGTCGCCAAGCCCGGCGTCGACGATCGCCAGGCCGATCTGATCAAGAAGATGTACGCGCAGTCGAACCTCGCCGCCTCGGTGTCGGAGGGTTTTCGGGTCCGCGACGACGTCTACCGCTCGGTCTCCGAGGAGATGAATGCCGCCAATCGCGGCGCGGTCTCGCCGCGCGGCTTCGAATTGTCGGCGCGGCGCATCGGCCGCCTGATGCGCGAGCAATTCAATCTCGGCTTCGTCGACGTCGGCGGCTGGGACACGCATGTCAACCAGGGCGCCGCCAACGGCTATCTCGCCGACCGGCTCGGCGAGCTCGGTCGCGCCCTGGTCGGCTTCTCCGAGGAAGTCGGGCCGGCAGCGTGGCGGGATACAGTGGTGGTGGTGATCTCGGAATTCGGCCGCACCTTCCGCGAGAACGGCGACCGCGGCACCGATCACGGTCATGGCAGCGTCTACTGGGTGCTCGGTGGCGGTATCAACGGCGGCCGCATCCTCGGCGAGCAGGTCAAGGTCGAGCAGGCGCATCTGTTCCAGAACCGCGACTATCCCGTGCTGACCGATTATCGCGCGCTGTTTGCCGATCTGTTCGGGCACGTCTTCGGCCTTGGCAACGAGAGCCTCCAGCGCATCTTCACCGGCGTGCATCCGACCAACCTGGCATTGGTCTAGCTGCCACCACCCGGGCTGCTGCCGTTCCATCAATTCAAAAACGGCATCAATCGATACCCCCTTCAACTTGGACACTTTCCCGCGCGCGCCTCTAGGAGTCGCCTTGAGGAAACATTCGACTTGAGGAGGCGCATGATGAGCGCAGTGGTGTCCGCGGCGGACGTGAGGAGGTCTCGCGTCAGGCTGTTCATCGTGACCATGTTGTTCCTGTTCACGACCGTCAATTATGCCGACCGCGCCACACTGTCGATTGCCGGCCCGGCGCTCTCCAAGGAGCTTCATCTCGATCCCGTGGCGATGGGCTGGATCTTCTCGGCTTTCGGCTGGTCCTACGTCGTCGCGCAGGTGCCGGGCGGCTGGCTGCTCGACCGCTACGGCTCGCGCCTCGTCTACGCTTTCAGCATCATCGTCTGGTCGCTGTTCACGATGATGCAGGGCTGGGTCGGCTTCTTCAGCGCCGGTGCTGCCATCGTCGTGCTGTTCGCGCTTCGCCTCCTCGTCGGTGTCGCAGAGGCGCCGTCCTTTCCCGCCAACGCCCGCATCGTCGCGGCCTGGTTTCCCGGCAACGAGCGCGGCACCGCATCGGCCTTCTTCAATTCGGGGCAGTATTTCGCCACCGTGATCTTCGCGCCGCTGATGGGCTGGATCGCGCATGATTACGGCTGGCGTTACGTGTTCTTCGTGATGGGCGGGCTCGGCGTCGTTATGGGTCTCGCCTGGATCAAGACTGTCTACGGGCCGAAAGAACATCCTTCGATCAACGAAGCCGAGTTCGGTTACATCAAGGACGGCGGCGCCCTGGTCGATCTCGACGCACCAAAGGACGAGCGCGCGCCGGACTCCGGTCCGAAATGGGACCACATCCGCCAGCTCCTCTCCAACCGCATGATGCTCGGCGTCTATCTGGGCCAGTACTGCATCAACACGCTGACCTATTTCTTCCTGACCTGGTTCCCGGTGTACCTGGTCAAGGAGCGCGGCCTCTCGATCCTGCAAGCCGGCTTCGTCGCGACGCTGCCGGCGCTGTGCGGCTTCATCGGCGGCGTGCTCGGCGGCATCATCTCCGACGCCATCCTGCGCAAGAGCGGCTCGCTGACCATGGCGCGCAAGATCCCGATCGTCGGCGGCATGCTGCTGTCGATGTCGATCATCGCCTGCAACTATGTCGAGGGCCAGGCGCTGGTGGTCGGCTTCATGGCGCTCGCCTTCTTCGGCAAGGGCATCGGCGCGCTCGGCTGGGCGGTCGTCTCCGACACCTCACCCAAGGAGGCAGGCGGCGTGTCGGGCGGCCTGTTCAACTCCTTCGGCAACCTCTCATCAATCACCACGCCGATCGTGATCGGCTACATCCTGGCCGCGACCGGCTCCTTCAATGGCGCGCTGGTGTTCGTCGGACTCAACGCTCTGGTGGCCGCCTTCGCCTATCTCGTGATCGTGGGCAAGATCGAGCGGGTGGTGCTCAAACGTTCCTCCTGAGGGCTCCATGAGAGCTTGACCAGGCAACTCAACGGCGGCTCGCAAGGCCGCCGTCTTTGTTTTGGGGGTGATCGATGCTAGAAGTGCCGGGGAAACGCCTTATCCATCTAAGGCATGTATCAATGTTCGACCTCAACCAGCTCCGCTGTTTCGTCACGGTGGCGGAGGAACTGCATTTCGGCCGCGCTGCCGCGCGGCTGAACATGACCCAGCCGCCGCTGTCCCGGCAGATCCAGGTGCTGGAGCACATCATCGACGCGCCGCTGCTGGAGCGCACCAGCCGCTCGGTGCGCTTGACGCCGGCGGGGCGCAGCTTCCTCCCCGAGGCACGCCGCATCCTGAAGCTCGCCGAAAGCGCCTCGCAGGTCGCCCGCCGTATCGCGCTCGGCAAGACCGGCTCGCTGAAAATCGGCTTTACGGCTGCCGCCGCCTACGGCTTCCTGCCCGAGCTGATCGCGGCCTGCCGCGCCAAGCTGCCGGAGGTGGACTTTTCGTTGAAGGAGATGGTGTCGGGCGACCAGTTCGAGGCGCTGACCTCGGGCCAGATCGATGCCGGCCTGCTGCGCCCGCCGATCGCGCGGCCCGAACTGACCAGCCGCCGCGTCGTCGCCGAGCCCCTGCTCGCCGCGATCCCGAAAAAGCACCCGCTCGCCAATGCCGACAGCATCACCATCAAGGACTTCGACGACCAGCCCTTCGTGATGTATTCGCCCTATGAGAGCCGCTACTTTCACGACCTCCTGGTGGCTTTGTTCACACGGGCCGACATCCTGCCGCGCTATGTCCAGCACCTCAGCCAGATCCACTCGATCCTCGCGATGGTCCGCGCCGGCCTTGGCCTTGCCATCGTGCCGGCCGCGGCTGCCGGCCTCAAGATCACCGACGTCCGGCTGCGTCCGCTGAAGCTGCGCAACCGCGTGCCGGTCGAGCTGTTCATGGTGTGGCGCCGCGACGACGAGAACCCGCTGCTGTCCGCGCTGGTCAAGATCGCCAGCGAATTGTCCTCGGTGGAGGCGGTGGAGGATTGATGCTCAATCCGCATCGGTCGATATAGGCTTTGGCTTGGACGCGCATCGAACGGTTGCCTAAACACCGGCGCATGGACGCGCGGCCTCTTGCGTCCTCCCCAACACTGGAACACAGGGACAGCGCCCATGAGCAAGATGACCCCGCAGGAAATGGCCCAGAAGATCGGATCGGGCCTCCTGTCCTTCCCCGTCACGCCGTTCAAGGCTGACTACTCCTTCGACGAGGCGACCTACCGCGCCAACATGGACTGGCTGTGCGGCTATGACGTCGCCGGCCTGTTCGCTGCCGGCGGCACCGGCGAGTTCTTCTCGCTAACTCCGACCGAGGTCTCTGAAGTGGTCAAGGTGGCCGTCGACGAGACCAAGAGCCGCGTGCCCGTGCTCGCCGGTACCGGCTATGGCACCGCGATCGCCCGCGAGATCGCAATCGGCGCCGAAAAGGCCGGCGCGGACGGTCTGCTGCTGCTGCCGCCCTACCTCACCCATTCCGAGCAGGAAGGCCTTGCCGCTCACGTCGAGGCCGTCTGCGCCTCCGTGAAGATCGGCGTCATCGTCTACAACAGAGACAACGCCATCCTGCAGCCCGACACCCTCGCGCGTCTCGCCGAGCGCTGTCCGAACCTGGTCGGCTACAAGGACGGCATCGGCGACATCGAACTGATGACGCGCGTCTACACCAAGCTCGGCGACCGCCTGACCTATGTCGGCGGCCTGCCGACCGCGGAGACGTTCGCGCTGCCCTATCTTGATATGGGCGTGACGACCTATTCCTCGGCCGTGTTCAACTTCGTGCCGGAATTCGCCACCAACTTCTACACCGCCGTGCGCAAGCGCGACCATGCGACGATCCATGCCGGCTTGAAGGATTTCATCCTGCCGCTGATCGCGATCCGCAACCGCAGGAAGGGCTATGCGGTCTCGATCATCAAGGCCGGCATGAAGGTGATTGGCCGCGACTCCGGCCCGGTTCGCCCGCCGCTCACGGACCTCACCGAGCAGGAGATTGCGGAACTGACCGCGTTGGTGAAGAAGCTGCCCGCCATTCGATCGTCACAACAGGCTGCAGAATAAAGGCAACAGGGAGAAGCGCGCGATGGCCCAGACGGATATCTCTGGCGCACCGGTCGTTACGGCCATGCAGGTGATCCCGGTCGCCGGTCGCGACAGCATGCTCCTCAATCTGAGCGGCGCGCACGCGCCGTTCTTCACCCGCAATATCGTTATCCTCACCGACAATGCCGGCCACGCCGGTGTCGGCGAGGTGCCGGGCGGGCAAAGGATCTGGCAGACGCTCCAGGACGCCCGCGATCTCGTGATCGGCAAGACCGTCGGCGCGATGAACAACATTCTCGCCGATGTGCGCACCAAGTTCGCCGACCGCGACGCCGGCGGCCGCGGCAAGCAGACGTTTGACCTGCGCGTGATGATCCACGCGGTCACCGCGATCGAATCCGCCCTGCTCGATCTGCTTGGCCAGCATCTCAATCTTCCGGTCGCCGCCCTGCTCGGCGAAGGCCAGCAGCGCAAGAGCGTCGAGACGCTGGGCTATCTCTTCTTCGTCGGCGATCGGCGCAAGTCTAAGCTCGACTATGTCACGGGCGAGAGCGGCAAGGCGGACTGGTTCAACCTCCGTCATCAGGAGGCGATGACGCCGGAAACGGTGGTCCGGCTCGCGGAAGCCACCCACGACCATTACGGCTTCGCCGATTTCAAGCTGAAGGGCGGCGTGCTGCGCGGTGAGCAGGAGATCGAAGCCGTCACCGCCATCGCCAAGCGCTTCCCCAACGCGCGCGTCACGCTTGATCCCAACGGCGCCTGGTCGCTGGACGAGGCCATCCGCCTCTGCAAGGACATGCACGGCATCCTCGCCTATGCCGAGGACCCTTGCGGCGCTGAGGCCGGCTTCTCCGGCCGCGAGATCATGGCCGAGTTCCGCCGCGCCACGGGCCTTCCGACCGCGACCAACATGATCGCCACCGATTGGCGGCAACTCTCCCATGCGTTGCGTCTCGGGGCGGTGGACATTCCGCTGGCCGACCCCCATTTCTGGACCATGCAGGGATCGGTGCGCGTTGCCCAGACCTGCCGCGACAACGGCCTGACCTGGGGCTCGCATTCCAACAACCACTTTGACATTTCGCTCGCCATGTTCACCCATGTCGGCGCCGCCGCTCCCGGCAAGGTCACTGCGATCGACACCCACTGGATCTGGCAGGATGGCCAGGCGCTCACCAGGGAGCCGCTCCAGATCAAGGGCGGCAAGATCGCGGTCCCGGATCGTCCGGGCCTCGGCATCGAGATCGACCGCGCGGCCATCGAGGCCGCGCATGAGCTCTACAAGAAGCATGGACTTGGCGCCCGAGATGACGCTATCGCCATGCAGGACTTGATCCCGGGCTGGACCTTCGACGACAAGAGGCCCTGCCTCGTTCGGTAAGAAAACTTCCTTGGAGGAAAAAAGAGATGACTGCGATCCTCAAGAACTTCATCGGCGGTGAATGGGTCGACGGCTCCGGCGTCACCAGGAACATCAACCCCTCCAACACCAATGACCTCGTCGGCGAATACGCCAAGGCCGACAAGGCGCAGACCCAGAAGGCGATCGCCGCCGCGAAGGCCGCCTTCCCCGCCTGGGCACAGTCGACGCCGCAGGTGCGCTACGACGCGCTGAACAAGATCTCGACCGAAATCCTGGCCCGCAAGGAAGAGCTCGGCCGCCTGCTCGCCCGCGAGGAAGGCAAGACGTTGCCCGAGGGCATCGGTGAGGTTGCGCGCGCCGGCCAGATCTTCGCGTTCTTCGCCGGCGAGGCGCTGCGCCTGATCGGCGAGAAGGGCGCCTCCGTCCGTCCCGGCCTCGACGTCGAGCTCACCCGCGAGCCCGTCGGCGTCGTCGGCATGATCACACCCTGGAATTTCCCGATCGCGATCCCCGCCTGGAAGATCGCGCCGGCGCTCTGCTACGGCAACACCGTCGTGTTCAAGCCGGCCGAGCTGGTGCCGGGCTCCGGACATGCGCTCACCGAGATCATCACCCGCTCCGGCATTCCGGCCGGCGTGTTCAACCTCGTTGTCGGCTCCGGTTCGGTGGTCGGCCAGACCCTGCTCGAGCATCCTGACGTCGCCGCGATCTCGTTCACCGGCTCGGTGCAGACGGGGCGCAAGATCGCCCAGGCCTGCGTGCTGTCGAACCCGATGAAGAAATTCCAGCTCGAGATGGGCGGCAAGAACCCGCTGGTCGTGCTCGACGACGCCGAGTTGAAGACCGCGGTCGAGGTCGCCGTCAACGGGGCGTATTTCTCGACCGGCCAGCGCTGCACCGCCTCCTCACGCCTGATCGTCACCGAGGGCATCCACGACCGCTTCGTTGCCGCGGTGGCCGAGCGGCTGAACAGCCTCTCGGTGGACGATGCGCTCAAGGCCGGCGTGCATATCGGCCCGGTGGTCGACCAGAGCCAGCTCGACCAGGACCTGCGCTACATCAAGATCGGCCAGGATGAGGGCGCCAAGCTCGCCTTCGGCGGCGAGCTCCTCAAGCGCGAGAATCCCGGCCACTATCTCCAGCCGGCACTGTTCACCGAGGCCAACAACAACATGCGCATCGCGCGTGAGGAAATCTTCGGGCCGGTTGCCGCCGTGATCCGCGCCAAGAACTACGAGGAAGCCCTCGCCATCTCAAATGACACCGAGTTCGGCCTCGCCTCCGGCATCTGCACCACCAGCCTGAAATACGCCTCGCACTACAAGCGCAACAGCGAGTCCGGCATGGTGATGGTCAATCTGCCCACCGCTGGCGTCGACTATCACGTACCGTTCGGCGGCCGGAAGGGTTCGAGCTACGGCGCCCGCGAGCAGGGCTCTTATGCACGCGAGTTCTACACCACGGTGAAGACGGCTTATACCTTCCCCGGCTAACCACGGCGAAGATCTCGTAGGGTGGGCAAAGCGAAGCGTGCCCACCACTTACCCTCGGTGTGAAGACGGTGGGCACGGCGCGTTGCGCCTTGCCCACCCTACGATTTCGGAGGCAAGCGCAAATGGACCAGGACGTCGCAGCGAAAGAACAGCCCCGCTACATCAAGCTCAACGCGCGCGACAACGTCGCGATCGTGGTCAACGATTTCGGGCTTCCCGCCGGCTCCCGCTTTGCCTGCGGACTGACGCTGCGCGCCTTCGTGCCGCAAGGGCACAAGACCGCGCTGGTCGACATCGCGCAAGATGAGCCGATCATCCGTTACGGCGAGGTGATCGGCTACGCGCTCTCGCCGATCCTGGCCGGCGAATGGGTCGATGAGGCCCGCATCCGCATGCCGGAGGCCCCTGCCCTGGACAAGCTCGAAATCTCCACCGCCGTCCCCGCACCGCTGCCGCCGCTCGAAGGCTTCACTTTCGAAGGCTATCGCAATCCCGACGGTTCGGTGGGCACAAAAAACATTCTGGGCATCTCCTCCTCCGTGCAATGCGTCAAGGGCACGATGGAATATGCCGTCAAGCGCATCCGTGCCGAGCTGCTGCCGAAGTACTCCAATGTCGACGACGTCGTGCCGCTGACGCACGCCTATGGCTGCGGCGTCGCGATCACCGCGCCCGACGCTGTAGTGCCGATCCGCACGCTGCAGAACATCGCACTTAATCCCAATTTCGGCGGCGAGATCCTGGTCGTCGGCCTCGGCTGCGAAAAGCTGGCGCCCGAACGGCTGGTGCCGGAAGGCGTCAGCGATGCCATCGTCCGCATGCAGGACGAAGCCTTCGACGGTTTTGGCGCAATCGTCGAAGCGATCATGGCCCAGGCGGAAGCGCGACTGAAGATCCTCAACAAGCGGACCCGAGAGACCTGCCCCGCCTCCGATCTCGTCGTCGGTCTGCAATGCGGCGGCAGCGACGCCTTCTCCGGCGTTACCGCAAACCCGGCCGTCGGCTTCGCTGCGGACCTGCTGGTCAGCGCCGGTGCCACCGTGATGTTCTCCGAAGTCACGGAGGTGCGCGACGCCATTCAGCTGCTCACGCGCCGCGCCATCAACGAGGACGTCGGCCGCGCGCTGGTGCGCGAGATGGCCTGGTACGATTCCTATCTGGCCCGCGGCGGCGCGGACCGCAGCGCCAACACCACGCCCGGCAACAAGAAAGGCGGTCTCGCCAACATCGTCGAGAAATCCCTGGGCTCGATCGTCAAGTCGGGCTCATCGGCCATCACCGGCGTGCTCTCACCCGGCCAGAAGGCCACGCAAAAGGGCATGTTGTTCGCGGCAACGCCGGCGAGCGACTTCATCTGCGGCACGCTCCAGCTCGCGTCCGGCATGACCTTGCAGGTGTTCACCACCGGCCGCGGGACGCCCTACGGCCTTGCGGCCGCCCCCGTGATCAAGGTCGCCACCCGCACCGAGCTTGCGCGCCGCTGGAAGGACCTGATCGATTTCGACGCGGGCGGCATCGCCACCGGCGCCAAGACCATCGAGGAAACCGGCTGGGACCTGTTCCACCTGATCCTCGACGTCGCCTCCGGCCGCACCAAGCCGTGGTCGGACCGCTGGGGCATCCACAACGATCTCACGCTGTTCAATCCAGCGCCGGTGACCTGAGGTCTGACGGCCCTGCGGCTCAGGCGAGATTGAAGGCCTCTGCCTCAATATTTCGCCACGATGGAATCCGCTCCGAAGCGGTAGTTCAAACCCGCACGGAAGACGTGATCGTGAATGCCGCCTGAGACGGTCGTGGTCCGGAATGGAGGACTGAAGAGTGCCGGCGTTGCGAACGTATCGGACACGTTCCCGAGATCCACATAGAGGTACTCCAGCTTGGCGCTCCATGGACCCGAGATAGCGCCTTCGATGCCGCCGCCGAGAGTCCAGCCGCCCTTCGTGTGAGTTGCATTTGCCGAAGAGACTACACCGGCCCCGCCAAGGTCGGTGATGCCGGTGCGCACTTGGCCGTAGGCGGCGCCGCCGGTCATATAGAGCAAGGCAGGACCGGTCGCGTAGCCAAGTCGACCGCGCACTGTTCCGAACCAGCCGAGTGTCCGTTGGATTGTCATCCCGGTGTTGAAGGTCAATTCGCAGGCTCCCACACAGGCGTCATCAACCTGATGTGCGGCCTGAAGGTCAGTCTCGACGCCGACGACCCACTGGGCGAATTGCCAATTATACCCCAGCTGGCCTCCGCCCACAGCTCCGCCCGGCGCAATCGTAAACGTCTCCGGAAGCCCGCTGCCGAGTGCTGTGGCACGGCCGAATGTCGCCGGATCGCGGCCGACGCCATAGCCCGCATTGGCCCCCACGTAAAAGCCGCTCCAACTGTGGAGCGCTGCCGCAATCGCGCGCGGCTTCGTCTCGGTGGAAGCGAGCCCGGCGCCGCCAAAGCGATAGTTCAATCCGGCGCGTACAATATGCTCGCGGATGTCGCTTGTGACACGGGTGGTGATCGTCCCCCCTGGAATCGCCGTCGTGAAAGAATCCGACACGCTGCCGAGATCCATGTACAGATATTCAACCTTGCCGGTCCAATTACCAAACAGCGCCGCCTCTATTCCGCCGCCGACCGTGCCGCCGGTCAGCGTGTGATTGAAGCTCGCAGCATTCACCGTGCCCTCGAGCGCGCGCACCAGGGCAACGTTCGCATCGACCCGACCCACGGCGAAGCCGCCCGTCAGATAAAACAGCACGCTGCCGGCTGCGTAACCGAGGCGCCCCCGTACCGTGCCGAAGTCGCGGAGCTTCTGCTCGATCCTGACGGTGCTTTCGTCATCACACGTGAACACGCAAGCGGAATCCCGTTGCCCGCTCCATTGCCAGTCACCTTCGATGCCGAGAACGAGGCTGCCCAACTGTTTGTTGTAGCCGGCCTGCAGACCGCCCAGCCAACCGGCCGGAGCCTGAGTTACGGATTCGGGCGGTGGCACCGGTGCTCCGAAAAAGCCAGGAAAGCCAACGGTGCTCTGGTCCCGGGCGACGCCATAGCCGACGTTTGCTCCGAGATAAATTCCGGTCCAGTCATAGAGCCCGCTCTCGAGCGGCGGCGCCTTGACGTAGGGCGATTGCGAGAGATCGGCGGCCCGGGCGGCGGCGGTTGCCCCGATCAACATGCTCAGCGCAACGAAGAGCTCTTTCTTCACCGGTCATTTCCTCATTTCAGACGCTCCGAATCCGATTCTGCGGCGCGCCTGTGCCGGAAACATCTACCGGGCCGGGATTGGCGCGACTTGGATTATAGTGAACTCCCTTGGACCAGGGGGCCCTCGATGCGTCATCGGCGCGCGATGATGCTTTCCCGCAACATCCTGTCGCCGCAGGCAATTGCCCGACGCATGTGCCGGTGGTAGCGATCGAACCATCGGACGTTCAATCCCTACATAGTCTCGATGACCTCGCCCAATTCACCGTTTTCGCCCGTCGCGATCTCGACTGAAGCGTTTGCGCCCCAGCAGCGCCTGACTAAATGGCGCGAGATCTACGGCCACAACATCGCGAAGGTCGATATCGAGACGATCGGCGACGATCCGTTTCACGCAAGCGTCAAATTCCAGGGGCTGCCGGGCATCGAGCTCGTCTCCGGATCTCGCTCGGCCGCCCACTATCGGATCGAGCGTCAGCACCTGATCGGCGCACGCGACGGCTTCGGCTTGTCCGTGTTGCTCTCGGGCGGCGCCACCACGAGACAGCTCGGCCGCGAAAACGTCCTGTCGCCCCGGCACCGCCGTCGTCATCTCGGGGACCGATCCGTCCGTCAATACGATGCACAACCTCGGCAAGTTCCTGACGATCGTGCTCCCGAGGCCACGACTGTCGGGTCTGGTGAAGGATCTGGATTCCGCGTACGCGCGGCAGATTCCGGCGGAGAACGCCGCGTTACGCCTCCTGATCCGTTACGTGGACACATTGCATCAGGACGTCGCATTCACCGACGCAGCCTTCGCGCAAGTGGTCGCGAACCACATTATCGATCTCTCCGCGCTTGCGATCGGCGCCGGCGAGGATGTCGCCTACGAGGCTCGTCACGGCGGCGTCGCAGCGGCGCGGCTACAAGCCATCAAGACCGACATCCGCAGCAACCTCGGCGATCACGCCCTGTCGCCGGCGAAGATCGCCGCGCAGCATGGCCTCACGCCGCGTTACCTGCACAAGCTCTTCGAGCGAGAAGGAATGAGCTTCTCTGAGTTCGTTCTTGCGCGACGGCTCGAACGCGCCCTGGAGATGCTGAAGGATCCTCACTTCGCAGGCTATACGGTCAGCACCATTGCGTTCGATTGCGGCTTCAGCGATCTATCCTATTTCAATCGAACCTTCCGTCGCGCCTACGGTGCGACACCAACCGACATCCGCGCCGCAACATTCCGCATGCGTTGAGCTCTTTCATTGCCGTCTTTCAATTCCGTCACCCGGATATGCAAGCGCATCGCCTAGGCGCTGCCCCACTGTAGTGAAACCGTCCGGAAACATGGGCGCGAAAAACTTCTTCCCCGTTTCGCGCTCGACGCCTCACGCAGTCAAATATGTCCGCCATGACCGGCTGAATGTTCGTAGACAAGCGAACCTGTTCCTGCGCCGCCGCGACCAAACCTCCGATTGATATCTTCACGGAGATTTTGACATGCGCGTTCTTACTTTGATTGCCGTTACCGGCGCGATGATTGCAGGCATGGCAAGCGCCTTCGCCGGCGAGCTTCCCTCTTACGAGGCGAAGTCGTTTCCGATCTCGACGATGCAAGTCCAGGTGCTCGGCGGCGCCGGCGTGGAGCAGCAACCAGCCGCACCCACGACGGAGGTCGCCGGCATGCCGGCCTCGCCCGCGCAGATGATGGTGCTGTCCCCCCGCGCCAAGCGGCTCGCAAGCGCGAGGTCGGACAGCGAAGCACGCTGATCCCTTATGTCGCTGATGGCGCCCGCATCTCGTGCGGGCGCCATCAGCATTTTCAGGTCATGCTGCCCGGCATGAAGCACCGCACCCGCGGGTGGCCGTCGATATAGTGCTTCCACACCATGGTGCGACCGATCTTGTTTGGTTCGGTGATCACGGCGCCGTCGGGCACGACGACCCACTCCTCATCGAGATGCACGCGATAGTGCCCCTTGTCGGACTCCCAATCGACATCGGCGACGACATAGCCGTCGGCGTCCGAGCAGCACTGCCCATACTCGCTGCGCAGGCTTTCGAACCAGGGTTTGAGCGGCGAGTTGGCATAGCGCCCGTCATCACGCGCGAAGGCCGATTTTGCCAGCGGCGTCATCAGCACCAGCAGCGTTGCTGCACACAGTCTTGCAAGCCTCATTGCGTCATCTCACGGATCGGCCTCGCAAGGAACAAGCAACATCCCTCACGCCCTTCGCCGGGCGCGGCAGCGGCGACTCGTTCCTCCGGCAACTTTGCCGATTACTATGCAAATCCGGCGCCAGCGCGCATTCCCGGGGAACTACTGGCGCGACAAGCGCGCCCGATCCGGCTGTCCCTCCTGAAGATGTGACGTGCCGATGGTCCGTCGTTCTGCTCCGGAGACTTTCCTTGTCATGCCAGCACGTGTACGAAGCGGACGCGGGGGCGGCCGCAATCGTTTAACCGGCTGTTTCGAATGGAAGAATTGGGTATCGGCGTGACAGGCATTGGACCGTCAGCGCGATGAGCGACTCCAGAGAGCTGCTTCCCGGTCAACAGGATCCGACCGATCTGCCTGCAAACCAGGTGCAGTTCGCGCTCGTGATTTCGCGCATGCTCGATACGGTGAAGGACGACGCTGAAGCCAGGCGGCAGATGGTCTACGATCTCGCGCGTTACAAGCTTAAGGAGCAGTTCACCTACGCCGACGCGAAGAACATCGACAACATGAAGCAGGCCCTCGAGGTCGCGATCGACGAGGTCGAGAAGTTCTCGCGCGAGCAGGCGCCGCTAGAGCGTCTGCCGCAACAACAACTCGCGTCATCCAGGATGAGCGAAGCAGGCGGTGTTCTGGTCTCCGGCGCCGCGACCGTCCTATCGCCGGGCATCGGAACGTCCCGCAGTAAGCTGCCTGCGGTTTCGGGTCCCCTCTGGCCGGTGATCAAGCGGACAGCGGCCATCCTGGTTGTCGTCAGCGCGGTCAGTCTGATCGTTTCGCACAGAGACAAGATCGCTGCGCTACGCCGACTGATTTCCTCGCAAGCGCCGGAGATCGCGCTGGTCGCGCCCAAGCCGGAGGCAACCGTCACGGTGGCCAAGCCCGAAATGGTCCCCTCCGCCCCGCCTCCGCCAACGCGCGTGCTTCCCACCGACTACGGCATCTACGCCCTGATCGACGACAAATCGCTGGCTGAGTTGAACGCCATCAGCGTGATGGCGCCGGACATGCGAATTGCGATCTCACCGGAGTTCAAAAAGCCCGACCGGCCGCATCTGCCGAACGGGCACGTCAAGTTCATCGTGTTTCGCCGGGACATTTCAAACGTGATCCCGGAGCGCCTCGAGGTCCGGGTGGTCGCGAAGATCAGAGAGTTCTCGACCAACGCTGCGAGCAAGATGTCGGGCGGCGGAGAGGACGCCGGCGTGATCCGCAACTTCTCCTATCCGTTTCGGATCGCGCCGATTCCGGGCAAGCCTGAAATGTACGAGCTTCACGCCAGCGATGCGGACCTCGAACTTCCGCCGGGACATTACGTCCTGAGCCTCGGACAGCAGGCCTATTATTTTGAGGTGGACGGTGAGATCACCGATCCCCGGCAATGCCTCGAGCGGGTCGCTGCCGGCAACGGCACGTTCTATGCGCCTTGCCAGAAGGCGCGGACGTATTGAGGCTCGTCACCCTGGCAGCCCTTACTGCTTGGGCGCCGGTGCCATCATTGCGCCGCCCTTCTTCGCCGCAGACGCGGGCTTCGGCACGGTCGCGGCAGCCTGCGCGGGAAGATATTTGGCGATGATAGCCGGATCAACCTGAGCCAGATTGGCGTCCGGCAGGCGCTGCCAGGTCTCATCCTTGCCGAACAGGGAAATGCCGAGGAAGCCGCGCATGGTCAGGACCTGGCCATCCGGGCTCACGCTCATCTTGGCCTTCCAGACGTTGCCGTCGCGCGGATTGACCACGTTGCCGCCCTCATATTTCAACCCGTCGCGCTTCATGTCGCGGATGAAGGAGAGCCCGAGCACCGGCTGGTTCTTACGATCGTCGGTGCATTTCGAGCAGACCTCGTTCGGATCGTCGCCGGGACGCGGGAAGGTCTTGGCGATCACGCCTTCGAAAATGCCGTTGTGGTCGATGAAGAGAAACCAGCCCACCGGCCTGCCGTCTTCAACCTTCTGCCATAGGCCTGCCGCGGTCGGCTGTTGCGCGGCAGCCGGTTTCGTCACACCAATCGCCGCCACGACGGCGAACGTCAGGAGCGAGAGCAGCCGAAAGCTCGAAAAAGGATTCCGCATTATGATCACCTTGTTAAGCCGCCACTGCAATGGCCGCAGACTACGGCGATTTCGCGAACGGTTCCAGCGCCAGAAACATGGGGTGCCTGCCCCGTTCGCGTAGCGGTCAGTTGACACCGAGCTTCTTTTGCAGGCTGGAGGACGAGGTCGTGTACTGGAACACGAGCCGCTTCTCCGGATAGACGTAGCGGTGGGCTTTTTGCGACATCAGCGCGCCCTCGTGGAAGCCGCACAGGATCAACTTGATCTTGCCGGGATAGGTGTTGATGTCGCCGATGGCGAAGATGCCCGGTACGTTGGTTTCGAACGCGCTCGTCTCGACCGGCACCAGATTGTTCTCCAGCGCGATGCCCCAGTTCGCGACCGGGCCGAGCTTCATGGTCAGGCCGAAGAACGGCAGCATGGTGTCGCAGGCAATATCGCTGACGCTGTTGTCGTTGCCCTTAATGGTGGCGCCGGAGAGCTTGCCATCCGCGCCCGACAGCGCGGTGACCTGGCCGAGCTTGAGATCCATCTTGCCGCCCGCCACCAGCGCGCGCATCTGCTCCACGCTATGGGGTGCTGCGCGAAACTCGTCGCGCCTGTGCAACAGCGTGATGCGCTTGGCAACCGGATGCAGATTGAGCGTCCAGTCGAGTGCGGAATCGCCGCCGCCGACGATCAGCACGTTCTTGTCGCGGAAGGCCTCCATCTTGCGCACGGCATAGTGTACCGAGGTGCCTTCATAGGCCTCGATCCCCGGCACGGGCGGGCGCTTGGGCTGGAACGAGCCGCCGCCGGCTGCGATCACCAGCACCTTGCATTCGAACATCTTGCCGGCATCCGTGGTGCAGCGGAACGCGGGATCGCCGATCTTCTCCACCGTCTCGACCATCTCGCCGAGATGGAAGGTCGGGTGGAACGGCTTGATCTGCTCCATCAGCGCATCGGTGAGGCCCTGGCCTGAGACCTGCGGAATGCCGGGGATGTCGTAGATCGGCTTTTCCGGGTAGAGCTCGGCACATTGGCCGCCGACCTTGTCGAGGATGTCGACGAAATGCGCCTTCATGTCGAGAAGGCCAAGCTCGAAGGCGGCGAACAGGCCACAGGGGCCGGCGCCAATAATCAGCACATCGGTTTTGATCACATCGCTCATGTCGTCTCTTTATCGATCGTTGTCGGTGGGACGGCGCCCTTCGGGCCGAGGTGACTTTGTCTGTCTAACCAACGGGGATGGATCAGGGAAGGCATAAAAGCGGGAGCGCCCCGCGGCCGCGCCCACTTGCCGGGTCAGCATAACTGGGCTGTAACGGGATGCGATATGACGGAGATCAATCGGTGAACGCACCAAGCCGCCTCGATACGACGCCGCGCCTGGAGGACTTTCCTTTTCGCCTCAGCGACAATGTCCGCTTCGGCGATCTCGATCCGAACCAGCACGTCAACAACGCGGTCTACGCCACCTATTTCGAGACCGGCCGTGTCACGCTGATGAAGCTGCCTCAATACGGGCTGACGCCGCCTGGCCTCGCCTGGATCATGGTGCGGCTCGACATGCATTTCCGTGCCGAGTTGCGCTGGCCGAACAGGATCGAGCTCGGCCTCGGCGTGGTGAAGCTGGGACGCACGTCCGTGACGTTCGAGCAGGTCGTGTTCTCGGAAGGAAAATGCATCGCCTCGGCGACCTCGGTCGGCGTCCTGCTCGACGAGACGACACGCCGGCCGTCCCCGCTGACGGCGGAGGTGATCGCGAAGTTCAAGCCCTGGCACAAGCGCGGCATCGATGTCGCGCCGCCGCACAGCTGATAGCTGGGAGAGACGATCAGGCCTGCCGTTCCGGCGTCGCTACCACGAGCCCGTCGAGCTCGTCGGAGACCTTGATCTGGCAGGACAGGCGCGAGTTCGGGCGCACGTCGAAGCCGAAGTCGAGCATGTCCTCTTCCATCGGCGTCGGGCTGCCGACCTTCTCGCGCCAGGCTTCGTCGACATAGACATGGCAGGTCGCGCAGGCACAAGCGCCGCCGCACTCGGCCTCGATGCCGGGAATGCTGTTGCGGATGGCGGCTTCCATCACGGTCGCGCCGTTCTCGATTTCCACCGTGCGGGTTTCGCCCTTGTGGTCGACAAAGTGAATCTTGGCCATGTGTGCTCGTGCTGCCGCGATGTTGATTGGGAGTAATGAGGGTCCGGGCTGTCCTATAACGGGTCGGTCAGGCGGGCGCCATAGCGTTTTGTCGCGAAGTCGGCGCCGGTTCGCGCGGGGAAAGCCCCTGGAAACAAGCCGCTAACCTATCGTCGCCGGCAAGCTCGGACCGATCTAGTGCTTCAGGATCGTTTCAATCGCGGCGCGGGCCTCGGCGACTGCCTCTTTCAGCGCAGCGAAGGCCTGCGGCTTGTCATGGCCACGCCGGATCGCGACCTCCAGGCTGGCAGCGGCATCCGCCACCGCAAAGGCGCCGATTCCGCGCGCCGAGCCCTTGAGCTTGTGGGCGAGCGCGCCGGTCTCGGGCGGCAGCGCAGCCATGGCCGCGAGCAGCCTGACGGCCTGCTCGGCGAACATCGCCAGCACTTCCTGTTCCAGCTCGGCATCGCCGAGCGTCATGCGGGAGAGATGGTCGAGGTCGAGCGGGCTGTCGATGGGCGCAAGCGGGGGCGAGGGCATCCAGTCCATCCGTTGCAGTTCAGGTGTCATGGCGCAGGCCCCGGCATCGCGCGATGGTCCGCCGGCTCGGCGGTTGCCCCACCGAAGCATGGAAATGGTTAACGAAGTGTTTGGGCTGTTTTACGCAAATCTGCCCGGTTCTTGACGAAAAGTTGCCGCAATCCGCCGAGTCCGGTGGAGAATTTCATTTAGGCCTAAGGTGTTACGGCCCATTCCTGTTAACGATGATTAAGAATGTCTTAATCGCGGGCATTTCATTCGCGACGCTCTGCCAATAGGATGTTGCAGAAATTGGCGGACAAGCCGTCCGGGTGGGGATGGCTCGGAGATCCGCGCAAGCGGCATGATCCGGTCTGTGGGCTTGCGTAGCGCGCAGGGCTCGCGGGGGGACGCGTACAAATAACGAGGGCTCGGACTGAACATGGCCAATACTCCCAAAAAGGTCAAAGACCCCACAGAAGTTGCGCTTTCTGCGATCCAAGAAGCCCTCAACATCAGCGACACGGCTGCCGATACCAGCCGCAACGCCTCGATGCGCAACGAAACCGCGCCTCCGGTCGCACCGCCCGCACCTCCCGTGTTCGACGAGCCGTCCTTCGAGCCGCGTCCTGCCGCCAACGAGCGTGCGGCGTTCGATTCCGTCGAGGAACCTCGCCCCTCGCGCCGCGCCGCCAATGACGACCGCGAGACCATCGGCCAATTGCTCCAGTCGCTGCAAACGGGCCGCCCTGCCCGCAACATCTATACCGGCGCGACCATCTTCACCGTGGTCTGGCTGGCGGCTTGCGCCGCGCTGACGGTCGGCTTCCTCCCCTCGATCCGGGCCGCGATGGGCGAGAGCGGCGGCGTGCTGGCCATCGCCGGCCTTGCCACGATGTTCTTCGCGCCGATCATGCTGTTCTACTTCCTGGCCAGCCTGGTCTGGCGCGGTCAGCAGATGAGCCAGGTCGCGCAGGCGATGGCGCAGGTCGCGATCCGCTTCTCCGAGCCGGAAGGCTCGGCCTCCGATTCCATGGTCACCGTTGGCCAGGCCATCCGCCGCGAGGTCGCGGCGATGGGCGACGGCATCGAACGCGCGATTGCGCGCGCCGGCGAGCTCGAGACGCTGGTCGCCAACGAGGTCGCGGCGCTGGAGCGCGCTTATTCCGACAACGAAGTCCGCATCCGTGCCCTGCTTCAGGACATCGCCCATCAGCGCGACAACCTGGTCGGCCAGGCAGAACAAGTTCGCAGCGCCATTTCCGGCGTGCAGATCGATTTGCGCCACGACATCGCGCTGATCTCGGACGCGATCGCTTCCCGCGTCGACGAAGTCGCAAAATCCATCACCGGCGCTTTGGAAGAGCGCGGCGCCCATATCACGAGCGCGCTGAGCCATGCCGGCGACAACATGATCCTGGCGCTCGGCGAGCGTGGCGGCGATCTGCTCGACCGTCTCGAGGAGGCCAGCGCAGAGACCACTCGCGCAGTGCTGGACGCGAGCGAGCGGCTGACCACCAGCCTCAACTTCAAGACCGGCCACGTCCACGACGAGTTCGTCGACCTCGCCGACCGTGTCCACGAGATGCTCAACGAGCGCATCGACCGCATCACCGGCGAGTTCGAGCAGCGTTCCGCCGCGATCGTCGACGGCATCTCCGAGCGCACCGAGCAGGTGCACGACAGCTTGAAGAATTCGTCGGACTCGCTGCTGCTCGAGCTCGAGCTGCGCTCGAACGACCTCTCCGCTAAGATCGACGACGCCGGCAACCGCCTCGCCGGCCAGATCATGACCTCAGGCGACAAGGCGAGCGAAGCGCTCGACGCCACCGTCAATACCCTCGTCGCCAAGGTCGTCAGCCAGACCGAGACCGCGCACGACTCGCTGTCGTTGCAGATGAGCGCGTTCGACGAACTGGTGAAGAACCAGGGGAGCGAGCTGGTCGAAAAGTTCGCCCGCGATTCCGGCACCCTGGGTGCCCTGATCACGCGCCACATCTCCGAGTTCGACCGCACCGTGAAGACCTTCGGCGGCGAAATCGTCGAGCGCATGGGCCAGCGCACGCACGAGATCCACGAATCGTTGAAGACCTATGTCGACAATTTCGACGCCCGCTTCAGCTCCAACGGCGGCGAGATCACGGCCGTTCTCGACCAGCGCCTGTTGCAGTTCGAGACCTCGATCGGCGAACGCGTGTCCAGCCTGGACGCCTCGCTGAACGGCAAGATCGCCAGCCTCGACAGCACGATCGAAGGCCATATCAAGACCTTCGACGAGCAGCTCGGGGGCCGCGTCGGCGCGCTCGAGCAGTCGTTCGATGCACGTGCGAAGTCCGTCACCGAAACCATCGATGGACGCCTCAACGCGCTGTCCACGACGCTGACCGACGGCGCGACGCAGGCGATCCAGTCGATCGACTCCCGCCTCACCCATCTCACGACGTCGCTGACCGACGGCGCCTCGCAGACGATCCAGTCGATCGATACGCGCCTGACCCACCTCACGACGACGCTGACCGGCGGCGCGACGCAGGCGCTCGAATCCATCGACTCCCGCCTGACCTACCTGACGTCAGCGGTGACCAACGGCGCCTCGCAGGCCGTGCAGTCGATCGACGCCCGCCTCACCCTGCTAACCTCGACGCTCACGGATGGCACGGCGCAGGCGATCGAGGCGGTCGACCGCCGCATCACCAGTGTCGGCGAACTCATCGACGGCCGCAGCATGCACCTGACCGACACGGTCACGGCGCGCTTCCAGGACATCCAGCAGGCGATCGAGACCAAGGTCGGCGCTGTCGCGAGCGACATCGACGTCCGCGTGGCGCAGTTCGAAGACCTGCTCGGCTCGCGTGTCGAGGCCGTCGCCGGCCGCATCGAGAGCAGCGGCCGCCAGGCCAGCGAGGACATGATCTCCCGCGCCGAGATGATCTCAACTGCGATCCGCTCGCATGTCGAAGATGCCGAGCGCTCACTCACCAACCTCGTGGTCAACACCAGCGAGACGATCCAGACCGGTGCGCGCGCCGCGCAGCAGTCGCTGATGACCGTCTCTTCCGACGTCAACGCCCAACTCAAGATGACCTCTGCCGAGGTCGAGCGCGCGCTGACTGCGGTCGGCACGGGTGCTGCGAACTCGATCCTGACCAGCGCCCGCGAGGCGCAGTCGTCCCTGATCGCCGCCTCGGGCGATGCCTCCAACCAGATCAAGGGGCTCGCGGCCGACGTCGAGCGGACGCTCTCCGCGGCCGGCTCGGCCACGGCGGCCTCGATCCTGGCCGGCGCCCGCGAGGTGCAGACCACGCTCGTCACGGCGTCTTCGGATGCGGCCAACCACGTCAAGACGCTGACCGCCGACGTGCAGCACTCGCTGTCGCTGGCCGGTACCACCACGGCGGAATCAATCACCGCCGGCGCGCGCGATGCGCAGAGCGCGCTGATCGCGGCCTCGACCGAGACCGCCAACCAGATCAAGGCGCTGTCCTCCGACGTGCAGCGCTCGCTCTCGATGGCCGGCACCTCGACTGCCGAAACGATTATGAGCGGTGCACGCGAGGCCCAGAACACGCTGGTCGCGGGATCCGCGGATGCGGCGAACCAGGTGAAGGCTCTTACCGCCGACGTGCAGCGCTCGCTCTCAATGGCCGGCACTTCGACCGCGGAGAGCATTCTGGCCGGCGCACGCGAAGCCCAAAGCACGCTGGTCAATGCGTCCTCCGATGCGGCAAGCCAGGTCAAGTCGCTGGCGGCCGAGGTGCACCGCTCGCTGTCGCAGGTCGGCCAGACCACCGCCGAGACGATCACGGCCAGCGCCCGCGACGCCCAGAGCACCCTGCTCGCGGTTTCGGCCGAGCAGACCAGCCAGGTCCGCTCGCTCGCAGCCGAGATGCAGCGCGCGCTGGCAACCGCCGGCGGCGCCACCATCGAGGCGCTCACCAGCGGTGTCCGCGAGGCCCAGGGTACCCTGATCACCGCGTCGACCGACGCGGCGAGCCAGATCAAGTCGCTGACAACGGACATCGAGCGCACGCTGACCGCCGTCGGCGCCGATACTGCCTCGACCATCCTCAACAGCGCCCGCGAGGCCCAGACCTCGCTGACCTCGACCTCGGCGGATGCCGCGAGCCAGATCCGCACGATCTCGACCGAGATCGAGCGCGCGCTGAGCACGGCGACGGCGAACGCGACCAGCGATATCCAGAGCAGCGCGCTCAACGCCCAGAACGCGCTGATCTCCGCCTCCAACGAGGCGAGCTCGCGGGTCAAGTCCAGCTCGGCCGACGTCGAGCGTTCGGTGCTCGCGGCCAGCTCGAGCTTCGGTCAAGCCATGACCGGCAAGACCGACGAGATCGTCACCTATGTGCAGCAGCAGGCCGACCGCCTCTCCAACATGATCGACGCCAAGCGCGGCTCGCTCGTGGACGCGATCGGCTCGAAGACCAGCCAGCTCACGCTCGACATCGACCGCGTCACCTCCGACGCGCTGAAGTCGATCGAGACGCGCGGCCAGGCCTTCTCGCAGACCATGATGGGCAACGGCAACGAAGTCGCGCGCACCATCAACGCGGCGAGCGAGGTCGCGACCAGCGCGGTCGGTCGCTCGCTCAAGGACCTCGAGGCGGCCTCGCGTGCGGCGATCGACCAGTCGCGCCAGGTCTCGATCGCGGCCGTCACCGAGATGCAGGAGACCAGCAAGATCCTGCGCACCGACACGGTCGCCCTGTTCGAGCGGCTGCGCGAAGGCAACATCCTCCTCCAGGAGGTGCTGACCGGCGCCCACGACAACCTCAATTCGCTCGAGCGGGCGCTGGTGACGCGTGTCGCCGACTTCGTCTCGGCGATGAACGACGTCACCTCGCGCAACGGGGAAGCGACGCAGAACCTGGAAGACCAGCTCAACGTGTTCAATTCGAAGACCACGAAGGCGCTCCAGGACCTCGGCGAGCTGTCGACCCAGTTCGACGCGCACGGCAAGGCGCTGGTCGATGCCGCCCAGGTGGTCGAGCAGAGCAACAAGAACACCACCGCCTCGCTCGCCGAACGCAAGGCGGCGCTGGAATCGCTCGTCACCACCATCGACCTGCGCACCGCCGATCTCGACCAGCGCCTGTCGCGCTTCACCGGGCTGCTCGATGAGTCGCTCGCTGCGGCCGAAGAGCGGGCCCGCGACATCGCCCGCGTGGTCGCGGAGACCGCCGGCGCAGGCTCGGCCGCGATCACCCGCCAGTTCGAGGCGGTTCGCGTGGCGTCCGAAGAAGAGCACCGCCAGACCATCGAGGCCATGCACGACATCTACCGCCAGACCACCGACGAGGCGGATGCGATGTTCAAGCAGTCGACCGAGAAGTTCGGCAACCTCGTTGCCAGCATGAAGCAGATGGCCTTGGAGATGCACAACGAGCTCGAGGCCACCCGCAACGAGCTGCGCCGCGGCGTGCTCGAGATGCCGCAGGAGGCTGCCGAGAGCACCGCGCAGATGCGCAAGGTGATCGTCGACCAGATCGAGGCGCTCGCCGAGCTCAACCGCATCGTGGCCCAGCACGGCCGCGGCCTCGATGTCACCACGGCGAGCCGCGCTTCTGTCGCCGTCCAGCGCCAGGAAGAGCCGATGATGGCCACTGCGGGCGTTCGTGTGACCGAGACCCGCATGCGCGACACCGCCAGCGCCTCGACGCTGCCGCCGCCGGACCTCGGCTTGCCCGCCTCCTCGCGTCGCACCGAGGCTCCGCCAGTCGCCCCCGGCGGCAACGACCCCGGCCGCGACGGCTGGCTGTCGGATCTGCTCAACCGCACGGATGCTGACCAGGCCGCTCCGAGCGGACGTGAGGCTCCGCGTAGCCGCCAGGCTGCCCCCGCTCCGCATCCGCAGGCCAGCAGCAATCCGCTGGAGTCGCTGTCGCTCGACATCGGCCGGCTGATGGACCGCAACCTCGCGGCCGAGATGTGGGACCGCTACCAGCGCGGCGAGAACAAGGCCTTCACCAAGCGCCTGTACACGCCTGCCGGCCAGAAGGCCTTCGACGAGGTCGCCCGCAAGTACCGCGCCGACCGCAACTTCAAGGGCACGGTCGACCGCTATATCGGCGAGTTCGAGCGCCTGCTCGATGAGGTCGCCCGCGACAACCGCGGTCCGCAGGAACTGCGCAGCCACCTGACTTCGGAGACGGGCCTGGTGTACACGCTGCTCGCGCATGCGGCGGGACGGCTGGGGTAAGCGGACCGGGCTCACTAGCAACGGAATGCAAACGGAGGCCTCACGGCCTTCGTTTTGCTTTTGACGCTTGGAAACCAGGTTCCCTCGCGAACTCAGGTTCCGCCTGGCTGCCCGAATGACAGCCGCTCGGCCAGCACGGCAGCCTGGGTCCGCGAGCCGACGCCGAGCTTGCGCAGAATTGTCGAGACGTGCCCCTTCACAGTCTGCTCGGCGATGTCGAGCTCGCCGGCGATCTGCTTGTTGAGCTTGCCCTGGACGATCATCGCGAGAATGCGCAGCTGTTGCGCCGACAGCGAGGCCATGCGGCCGGCGAGTTCGACATCGGCGCTCTGGATCGAGCCGCGGCCGCCGACATTGGGCGGCATCCAGATTTCGCCGGCGAGGATCCTCGTGATCGCTTCCGCCATCTCGGGCAGGCTGAGCGACTTTGGGATGTAGCCGGATGCGCCATAGGCGATGGCGCGTCGGATTGTGGCGGCGTCCTGCCGCGCCGAGATAATCGCCACCGGCACCGTCGGAAATTGCGCCGACAGAATGAACAGCGCGGCAAATCCCTGGATCCCCGGCATGGTCAGATCCCACAGGATCAGGTCGATGTCGTCCGACCGCGCCGAGAGCACGCTCACCGCCTCCTCAAGCGACTGGCAGGCGATGATGTCGAGATCGGGCAGCACGGTCGAGAGCGCGCTGCGGAGCGCGGCCTGCACCAGCGGGTGATCATCGCCGATAAGGATGCGCATGGTCACGCCGAGGAAGCTCCCTGTTTGGTCCCGAACTGGCGGCTCAACGCTTCGCCGCCGAGGCAGCGCCGCAGCGCCGCCGGCTTGACCGGCTTGGACAGCACCTCGCAGCCGCGCGCCCTCGCCGCTGCGCGGACCGCCTCGCTGCGATCGCCGGTGACGACCAGCGCGCAGATGCCGCGTCCCGACTTCTGCCTGAGATCGTCGAGAAAGTCCAAGCCGGTGCGTTCTCCATCGAGATGATAATCGACCAGCACGACATCAGGTGGGCTTGCCGCTGCCGCGGCCATGGCACGGTTCGCATCGGTTGCGACCAGCACGCGATGACCCCAGCCGCCGAGCAGCGCCGTCAGGCCGTCGAGGATCGTCGCATCATTGTCCAGACACAGGATCGTCAGCTGTCGCTCGGTCGTCGCAGGCGCCGTGGCCGCCACCTTGCGCTGGAGCGGCGTTCCAGGTCCCTGCGCGAGCGGCACCGTGACGGCAAAGCATGAGCCGCGTCCAGGACGCGAACGGACATCGACGGGATGCCCCAGCAGCCGCGAGACGCGGTCGACGATCGCAAGTCCCAAGCCCAGCCCCTTCTCCGATCCGGGCGTCAGGCGCTGGAATTCCTCGAAGATCCGCTTCTGGTCCGCCGCGGCGATGCCGATGCCGGTATCCCAGACCTCGATGCGCAGATGGCCATCGCGCCGCCTGCAGCCGAGCAGGATGCGTCCCCTGGATCTGTCCTTGGATGTGTCCTTGGGCGTGTAGCGCAGCGCGTTCGACAACAGGTTCTGAAGAATTCGCCGCAACAGATGCGGGTCGCTGCGCACCGAGAGAGAGCAATCGACGACGCGGAAGGCGAGGCTACGCTCGCGCGCCATCGCCGAGAACTCCACGTTCAGCTGCACGAGAAGATCGGCGATCGGAAAGTCGAACGGCTCGGCGCGGACCGCGCCGGCATCGTAGGAGGAGATGTCAAGCAGCCTGTCGAGCACATGTTCGGTCGAGCGCAAGGCCGTAATGGCGCTGCCGGCAAGCGTTCGCTCCTTCTCGGCCGCACCGGCATGCGAAGAGGCTTGCAGACTTTCGTCGAGCGCCGACAGGAACAGACGCGCCGCGTTCAACGGTTGCAGCAGATCGTGGCTCGCCGCCGCCAGGAAGCGGGTCTTGCCGAGATTAGCCTGCTCGGCCTCCGCCTTGGCCTGCTCGAGCGCCTCGGTCCGCTCGCGGACGCGCAGCTCGAGATCCTCGTTGGCCCGCCGTAGCGCTTCCGCGGCGCGGTGACGCTCGGTCACATCGGTGTAGGTCGAGACATAGCCGCCCTCGGCGATGCGGTCATAAACGATCTCGAGCACCGTGCCGTCAGGACGCTTGCGCTCGTACAAATAGGGCCAGCTCTGGGTCGCGACATCGCGATTGACCAGGAGAGCTGCAAATTCGGAGGCGGCATATTCGCCGCGCTCGACGTTGAAGGCAATGAGCTCGGCGAGCGGAAGGCCGACGCGCACGAAATCCGGCGGCAGGTCGAGCAGCGCGATGAACCGCCCGTTCCAGGCCGTGATGTTGAAATCGGCATCGAAGGCGCAGATGCCCTGCGGCACGCTCTCGAGCGTGCTCTGCAGGAGACTGCGATTGAAGCGCAGGGCTTCCGAGGCTTCGTCCAGCATCGCCATCGCCGCCCGCCGCGACAGCGAATGTCCTTCCAGCGAGGCCGCAATCACCACGCGCGCCGAGGCAGCGCCGATCGCGCCGGCAAGAAGATTTTCGGTGAAGCGGATCGAATCGAGATCGACTAGCCCCGATGGATCGAGGCGCGGCCCGGAGCCCGACATGCGCGCCGCGACATAGCTGTCGAAGGCCGCTTCGCCGCGCGCCGCACCGACAAAGCGCCGTGCCAGCGCGCGGAGATCGTCGAGCCGGACCACCACACGTGAGGACAGCTTCGGCCCCGTGTCGCGGACGACGCCATCGGCAAATGCCGCAGCCTGGTTGCGCTCGATCGTCGTTTGCCGCCCCACCAGCGAGACCGCGACGAAGCAGACGAGGTTGGCTGCAAGGCTCCACAGCGTCGCGTGCGAGATCGGATCAAGCCCTTCGAGGCCGAACAACGCGTTCGGTTTGAGGAGCGCGAGCTGCCACGGGCCGTTGCGAACGATGTCCTCGAAGGCGGGCCAGAGCGGCGCCGCCGACGGCAGCAGCAGCGTATAGGCCCAAATGGAAAATCCGGCCGCGATCCCAATCGAGGCGCCGATCTTATTGGCACGCTGCCAGAACAGGCCTCCGACGAATGCCGGACCGAACTGCGCGACCGCGACGAACGACAACAGCCCGATCACGGTGAGCGGATAGGCCTGGTTGACCAGGCGGTGCATTAGATAGGCCAGCAGCAGGATGCCGAGGATCGAGAGCCTCCGTACCGTCATCAGCACCGAGGTCATCGGCCGGCTTTGGGCGCGCAGGCCGAAGACGCGCGAGCGCAGCAGCAGCGGCATGATGACGTCGTTGCAGAGCATGGTGCTCAGCGCGACGGAGGTCATGATCACCATGCCGGTCGCGGCCGAAAGCCCGCCCAGGAAGGCGATCAGGCTGATCGTACCCGCATTCGCCGCAATCGGCAGCGAGATGACATAAGTGTCGGGGTCCATCATCGCGCCGAACCTCGAAAGGCCGGCGGCCGCGATCGGCAGGATCAGCAGGCTGAACAACGCAAGATAGGTTGGATAAAGCCACGCCGCGGTGCGCGTGTGACCGGGGCTCTCGTTCTCGACGACCGCGACGTGGAACGCCTGCGGCAGGCACAGAAAGGCGATCGCCGAGATGATGATCGTCGAGGGCCAGACCGGCTGCGTCGGATCGAAGGCCAGGATCCCGGCCAGTTGCGGATCCGAGGAGAAGTGCGACAGCAGCGCGGCCGGTCCTCCCGATAGTCCGAACAGCACGAACAGCGCCACGACGAGGAATGCGACCAGCTTGACCATGCTCTCGAACGCGATCGCGAGCATCAAGCCGCGGTGATGCTCGCTGGCATGGACATGGCGGACGCCGAACACAATGGCGAACAGCGCCATCGACGCGGCGACGCCGAAGGCCGAATCCTGCCAGAACCGCAGCGCCTCGCCGCCGGCGCGCTCAGGCTGCAGGATCAGATAGTCGAAGCTCTTGCCGACGGCCTTGAGCTGAAGCGCGATATAGGGAAGCACGCCGAGCAGCGAAGCGAGCGTCACGAAGGCCGCAAGCACCTGGCTCTTGCCGTAGCGCGCGGCAATGAAGTCGGCGATCGAGGTGACGTTCTGCGCTTTCGCGATCGCGATCACCCTGGATAGCAGCGGCTGGCCGAATAGCAGCACCAAGGTCGGGCCGATATAGATCGTGGCGAAGTCGAGCCCGCTCGTGGCAGCGCGGCCGACCGACCCGTAAAAGCTCCAGGAGGTGTTGTAGACGGCAAGTGTCAGGCAATAGCTGATAGCAGCCGCCCAGGATTTTGGCGAGACAAGCGGTCCGTCCACGCTCCGCCGATCGCCCCACCAAGCAATCAGGAACAGCGTGGTTACATAACCGGCTGCGACCGCAAGAACGAACCACGCCTGCAAGACATCCTCACTCGAGATCGATCCTGCGTACTCATGAACGGTCCCGGATACTAGAGTGTTTTCAAGCGCGTGGAAGGCAGATTTGGGATCGGCGGCCGGCCGGCCGCCGATCCGAACTTGACGTCAGGCCGCCTCGCGCGACAGGCCGGCCTGCGGCAGGCCCTTGAGCACAAGGTTGACCACCACGGCGACCACGATGTTGAGCGCGAGCGCCAGCAGTCCGGTGTAGATCGCGACCTTGCCGGCGCCGAAGTCGATGCCATGCAGCGGCTTCAGCCCGTCCGACCACGCCAGCCACGATCCGCCTGCCAAGCCGACGGCCCAGCCGGTCAGCAGCGCCGTGCTGGAGAACCAGTTCAGATAGAGCCCGAAGATGAGGGCGGGCAGTGTCTGCAGGATCCACAGGCCCCCGAGCAATTGCAGGTCGAGCGCGAACTGCGTCGGCATGAAGAGGATGGCGAGCAGTGCGCCGACCTTCACCAGCATGGAGGTGATCTTGGCAACCTTCGCCTCACCCGCCGGCGTCACCTTCGGATCGATCCACACCTTCCAGAAATTGCGGGTGAACAGATTGGCCGCCCCGATGCTCATGACGGCCGCCGGCACCAAGGCGCCGATCGCGATCGCCGCGAACGCAAAGCCTGCGAACCAGCTCGGGAACAGCGTCTTGAACAGCTCCGGCACGACATCGTTGTTGCTCGCGAGCTTGAGCCCCGCGGCATGGCCCATGTAGCCGAGCAGCGCGAGCAGCCCGAGCAAGAGCGTATAGGCCGGCAGCAGCATCGCGTTCTTGCGGATGGTGTTGCCGCCCGACGCGGCGAAGATGCCGGTTAGCGTGTGCGGATACATGAAAGCGGCGAGCGCCGAGCCCAACGCCAGCGAGGCATAGGGCACGATCTGCGCTGGCGACAGCAGGATGCCTCCCGAGCCTTTCGCCGAAAACGCTGCATCCGCCGCGGTAAAGATCGCGCCATAGCCGCCGAGCTTGGACGGCACGATCGCAACCGCGGCGATTACCACGATGTAGATCATGATGTCCTTGACGAAGGCGATCAGCGCCGGGGCACGCAGGCCCGACGAATAGGTGTAGAGCGCCAGCACCAGGAAGGCCAGAACGAGCGGCACCTCGCCGCTCAGCCCGAGCGCCTTAATCGCGACCTCCATACCGATCAGCTGAAGCGCGATGTAGGGCATCGTCGCCAGCACGCCGGTGGCCGCAACGGCAAGCTCGAGCCCGCGCGAGCCATAGGCGCCGCGCACCACGTCGCCTGCGGTGACGTAGCCGCGCTCCTTGGCGACTTTCCACAACACCGGCATGACCGCGAACACGAAGGGATAGACGATGATGGTGTAGGGCAGCGCGAAGAAGCCGTAGGCGCCGACCGCATAGACCAGAGCGGGAACGGCGATCACTGTGTAGGCTGTATAGAAATCGCCGCCGACCAGGAACCAGGTGATCCAGGTGCCGAACTTGCGGCCACCGAGGCCCCACTCGTCGAGATGGGCGAGCGTCTCCGGCTTGCGCCAGCGCGCGGCGACGAAGCCCATGCCGGTGACCAGGATAAACAGAGCGAGGAATACGGCAAACGCCGCGCTATCGACATTAGTCAGCACGGCGCATGCTCCTGTAGACGATGTAGGTGAGCAGCGAGGTCAGCGGCACCCAGGCGAGCTGATACCAGTAGAAGAACGGAAAGCCGAACAGATGCGGCTCGCGGATATTGTAAAACGGCACGATCATCAGCCCGATGAACGGCAACAGCAGCAGCAGACGTATCACGCTCTCTCCTCCCCTGTGAGTGAAGTCGGCGCGCTCTTCGTGAAGCGCGCCTTGAGCGCGATATAGCCGACATCGCCCGCCTGCCCCTCCCCCTACCTTGGCTCGGCGAGACCCCCATACTTTCGTATCGGCACGGCAGTCCTCGTCATTGCTGCGAGGAGCTCGCGACAAATTGCGAAGCAATTTTCCGCTGGCGACGAAGCAATCTAGACTGCCCCGGCGGAAACAGTCCGGATTACTTCGCTACGCTCGCAATGACGGAGGAGTTGCGCTTACTGCCGTCGGCCGCTCGCGGCGGGCGCCGGCTTCGGCGGCTCGGGCGGCGGGGCGGGCTGTGCGCTGCTGTTGCTGGCGCCGAACAGCACGCGGGTCGGGTTGCGATCGAAATTATTCACGGCGCGGCTGATGTCGCCGAGCGTGCGACGGCCGTCGGTCATCAGTGCACCGGAGCGCTTGTCGAAATCTTCGGCGAGTTCACGGATCGATTTCACGGTCAGGAACAGCTCGCCGCCGTCCTTGCCGCCGGCAAGCGTATTGAGGCCGAGCATGAGATTGTCCGCCTTGAGCATCACCCCGTCGGCCTTGAGCATCACGCCGTCGACCTTGGCCATCACGCCATCGATCTTCTCGGAGTTGCGCGCGAGCGAGTTGGTGAAGGTCTCGAGGTTCTTCAGCGAGTTCTTCACCGATTCCTGATTGTCCGCGACGATCTTGTTGATGTTCTGCAGCGTGCCGCGGATCGCCTCGGTGACGTCCTGAAGCCTGTTCGGATCGGCCGTCAGCGTCGGAATGCCGTCCTCGTCGAGCGGCGGAGGCGGCGCGGCCTCGTCGCCGCCCTTGAGCGAGATCGCGGCAACGCCTGTGAGGCCCTGGAATTCGAGGCCGACCAGGGTGTCCTTGCGAAGCGGGGTGTTGTTCTCGACCATGGCGAGTGCGACAACCCGCCGCGGATTGTCGAGCTTCACCGAAACCACCTCGCCCACTCGGATACCGTTGAAATTGACGCTGCCGCCGTTGCGTAGGCCGGCCGCTGGGCCTTCGAACACGACGCGCAGGGGGCTGCGCTGCTTGGTGGTGTGCAGCGATTGGAACCAGAGCACGAAGCCGATCGCCGCCGCGATCACTGCCAGCGTGAACGATCCGATCAGGACGTAATTGGCCCGCGTTTCCATCAGGTGCTCCGGCTACTCAACTCATCACCGCGCGGGCGCGCTTGCCATGGAAATACTGCCTCAGCCAAGGATGCTGTGAGGCCTGCATGTCAGCGATCGACCCTGCCGCAATGATCTTACCGTTCCCTAAAACGGCGATGCGGTCGCAAGCTGTGTAAAGGCTGTCGAGATCGTGGGTTACCATGAAAACGGTCAGCCCCAAAGTGCGCTGAAGCGTGCGCACCAGTTCGTCGAAATCGCCGGCGCCGATCGGATCGAGGCCCGAGGTCGGCTCGTCCAGGAACACGAGGTCGGGATCGAGCGACAGCGCGCGTGCGAGCGCGACGCGCTTGATCATGCCGCCTGAGAGTTCCGATGGGAAACGCTCGGCCACTTCAGGCTTGAGCCCGACCATGGCAAGCTTGGCCATGGTGATCTCGTCCATCAGCCGCTGCGAGACGCGAAGATATTCGCGCATCGGAAACTGGATGTTCTGCCGCACGGTGAGCGAGGAGAACAGCGCACCCTGCTGGAACAGCACGCCCCAGCGCCGCTCGACATTGCGGCGCTGCGAGGTACTGGAGGAATCGAGATCGACGCCGAACACCTGGATGGAGCCGGCGACCTTCGGCACCAGGCCGATAATGGTCCGCGTCAGCACCGATTTGCCCGCACCGGAGGGCCCGACAAATCCCAAAATCTCGCCGCGCTTGACGTCGAGGTTGAGGCCGTCGAGCACGCGCGTCGCACCGAACTGCACGGTGATGTCGCGGACGCGGATAATGGGATTTTCAATCTCGCCCGCCATCGTCACATCCCGATCGAGGCGAAGAAGATGGCGAACACGCCGTCCATCACGATGACGAAGAAGATGCCTTTCACCACCGACGCAGTGGTGTGCTGGCCGAGCGATTCCGCGCTGCCCTGCACGGCGAGGCCTTCGACGCAGGCGACGATGCCGATCACCGCGGCCATGACGGGCGCCTTGACGATGCCGACGATGAAATGATCGATCGAGATGGCGTCGCGCAAGCGCAAAAGAAAAGCCTCCGGATCGACGCCGCCATAGAGCCAGGCGACCAGCCCCCCGCCATAGAGCGCGGCCATGGCGCCCAGGAAGGCGAGGATCGGCAGCGCCAGCACCAGCGCCAGCATGCGCGGCAGTACCAGCACCTCGATCGGGTCGAAGCCCATGGTGCGCAGCGCGTCGATCTCCTCGCGCATCTTCATCGAGCCGAGCTCGGCGGTGTAGGCGCTGCCCGAGCGGCCCGCCACCATGATGGCGACTAGCAACACGCCGATCTCGCGCAGCACCAAGACGCCGAGCATGTCGACGACGAAGATGTCGGCACCAAAGCGGCGGAAGTGGAAAATGCCCTGCTGCGCGATGATGCAGCCGATCAGGAAGGTGATCAGCACGATGATCGGCACCGCGCGCCAGCAAACCTGCTCCATGTGATGCACGGTCGAGGTCAGGCGGAACGAGCGTGGATGGATCAGCACCCGGCCGCCCGCGGCGAGCACCGCACCTAACATGTCGACGAGGCCGGCGACCGTACCGGCGAGGCCCGCGACGGTCCGGCCGATCTGCTCCAGCATGCCGGTGATGGTGATCGTCGAGGTCTCGACCACCGGCGTCGCCCTGACACGGCGCACTTCGTCGACGAGGCTCGAATAATTCGCCGACAGCCCGGCGATCTGCGCCTCGACGGGCCCTTGCGTCAGGCTGCGTCGCAGCCGTTCGATCAGCCAGGCGCCGAAGGTGTCGAGCTTGGCGACCTCGGACACGTCGATGAAGATGCTCTGGGGACCGCCGGCGAGCTTCTCGGCATCGGCCACCATCCGCTCCAGCGCGGGCGCGAAGCTCGCGGTCCAGGTTCCGGTGGCACAGAGAGCCAGCGCATTGCCCTTGGCAATCCGTTCCAGCTTGGGATCGCCGCTCAAGATGTCCGCTCCCGACCCGGGGCGGAGGAAATCAGATAGTTGCGCACACGCCCTTACCCGGAAAAGGTATCCCCAACTGGTTAATGTTAGTTGCTACAGGTAACCAGCAGGTTCAGATTTCGCCAGAGTTCAAAATGACTTCCAGCAATGTTCCCGTCCTCACGGTGCGAATCGAGCGGTTTCCGATCGCCGGCAGTTTCACAATCAGCCGGGGCGCCAAGACCGAAGCCGTGACCGTTGTGGCCGAGTTAAGCCAAAACAGCCTGACCGGCCGCGGCGAATGCGTGCCCTATCCCCGCTATGGCGAGACGCCCGAGGCGACGCTGGCCGCGATCGAGGCCATGCAGCGGGCTGTCGCGGACGGGCTGACGCGGCAGGCTCTCCAGGCCGCTATGCCGCCTGGCGCTGCCCGCAATGCCCTAGATTGTGCTCTGATCGATCTCGAGGCCAAGGCGACCGGCCGGCGGGCCTGGAGCCTGCTCGACCGCCCCATGCCCGGCGAGCGCACCACCGCCTACACGATCTCGCTGGGCACGGCGGAGGCGATGGCGACGGCGACCGCCAGGGCGGCGCACCGGCCGCTGCTCAAGATCAAGCTCGGCGGGGACGGCGATCCGGAGCGGATCGCGGCCGTGCGCAGGGCGGCCCCGGAGTCCGAGCTCATCGTGGACGCCAACGAGGCCTGGACCGAGGCCAATCTGGAACAGAACCTCGCCGCCTGCGCCGCCGTCGGCGTCACCCTGGTCGAGCAACCGCTACCATCAGGCAAAGACGAGGCGCTGGCGCGCATCAGGCGGCCGCTCACCGTCTGCGCCGACGAGAGCGTGCATGACCGCAATTCCCTTGCGCCGCTCCGCGACCGCTACGACGCCGTCAACATCAAGCTCGACAAGACCGGCGGCCTCACCGAGGCGCTGGCCATGGCCGATGCCGCCCAAGCGCTCGGCTTCGAGATCATGATCGGCTGCATGGTCGCAACCTCGCTGTCGATGGCGCCTGCAATGCTGGTGACGCCGCAGGCGCGCTTCGTCGATCTCGACGGCCCCTTGCTGCTGGCGCGCGACCGCGATCACGGGCTACGTTACGACGAGAGCCTGGTCTATCCGCCGGAGGCCTCGCTCTGGGGCTGAGCCGTGAGCCGGTGCCGGGCTAACCAGATCACCAGCGCCCCAGCCGCGGCCATCGCTGCCATCACGTAATACAGGCTGTCGCCGATGCGGGCGTAGATCGCGCCCGAGGCGATCGAGGTCACCGCGCCCAATAATCCGCTGCATGCGGCGAGATAGCCCTGCCCGCGCGCGATCTGATGCGACGGCACGCGCTGCACCAGCAGATTCATGGTGCCGACGACAGTCATCCCGAACGTGAGGCCGTGACCGAGCTGTGCGATCGCAAGCAGCGCCAGTGGCGGCTCGTTGGCCGTGACGATCCAGCGCAGCACGGCGCTCAAGCCCCCGATCGCCATCAGCGATGACGGACGCAGCGAAAAGCGCGGCGACAGCGCAAAGACGATGATCTCGGCGATCACGCCCAGCGTCCACAGCCCCGCGATCGTCAGCCCACTGATGCCATGGAGCTGCCAATTGATGGCCGAGAACGTGTAATAAGCGACATGGCTGCCCTGGATCAGCGCAGCCGACGCAATCACCGCCCAGAAGCCACCATCGCGCAGCAGCGCCTTGCCGGCATGTGTCTCCGTCGTCTTCCGCCTGACCTCGTCGAGCGGCTGCAGCAGCAGGCCGGCGAGGACTGCAACGACGGCCCAGGCGACGATGATCCAGATCAGCTCGCGCGCTGCAATGATGTCGACGAGATAGCCGCAAGCGAGCGAGCCGGCGGCGAACGCCGCCGAGCCCCATAGCCGCAAGGGCCCATAGTCGAGCCCGTAGCGCGCGACGCCGCGCAGCGCATAGGCATCGGTGAGCGGCGTCGTCGGCGTCCACATGATGCAGGTGAGCGCGTAGATCACAAACAGCGCCAGCGGCCGATGCTGCAGGCCGACAGCCGCAAAGCCGATCGCGGTGGCCAGCACCGAGATCATCATGCCGGCGCGAATCGCATGTTGTCTTTCGGCAAAGGCGGTGATCTGCGGCAGCGTGGTGAAGCGCGTCAGCGCCGGCAGCGCGTTGATGAGGCCGATCCAGGACGCGTCGATGCCGACCGCCTTGAGCCAGACCGGGAAGAACGGCAGATGCGTGCCTGATACCGCGAACACCGCCGAATAGAACAGCGCAAGGCTCACGGCGAATCGCCGCTTGACTGATGCTGGTGTGGAGATTTGTGATTCGGACGGCATCAAACCAATTGCGATTCGGTCGATATCGTGGTGATCGTTACAGTAACGCGCGGTGATTTGCGCGACGAGATTGTCATGGCCAACGAAGCATTCGCCCTTTCGCCCATGTCTGCCCGCGCGGCCGAGCCGAACGAGCAGGATTACGACGCGATCCGCGAAGCATTCATGGAGACCGCGCGCGGTCGCTGGTTCCTCGGCGAATACGCCAAGCGCAACCGCAATGCCGATACCCGCATGGTGCTCGACGCGGTCGCGAAAATCGAAGAAAGCCTTGCGGCACAGCGACAACCTGTTGTCGAGGACCGCCTGCCCGAAGCGCTGGTCGCGATCCGCCGCGCCGTCGAGGAGGCAGAAAGCGCCGCCGGCAAAGCCTTCGATCCCGCCGCGATCGCGGCGAGCCTTGCGCCTGTTACGCGCGGCGTTCGCATCATCAAGGAGATCTCCTGGCGCTGGCGCGAGATCGGCGCCGACGGGCGGATCTGCGACCTCATTGATTCGCAGCTCGCCTCGATCGAAGAAGCCTGCGCCCAGACGTCGACCATCGACCCGCGCGCCGACCTCAAGGCCGCCTTTGATCTGCTCAGGGATCGTCTCGAGCAGACCGAGGCCGGCGGCGGCGCAGCGCCGCAGAGCTCGGCCCGTCCTGCTCCGGTGCCTGCGCAGGAAGCTCCGCCGGTCGCGGAAGCGCCTGAGGCCGAGGCGCCAGCGGCGATCGCCAGCGACACTCCCGTGGCTTTTACGGAGATGCCGGAGATCGCCGCGCCCGAGCCTGAGCCCGAGGCGGCCGTTGAGACGAGCGGCGGCACTGGGGAGGCGATGGCGGACGCCGCGATCGCGCCGGAGATCGCCGAAAGCCACACCGCGATCGAAGAGAATGTTGCTGCCGTCGAGGAAGGCCTCACCGAGCCCGAAGCCGTCGCCGAGATCACCGACGAATTCTCGCTCGATGCCGCCGCGGAAGCCGAGGACGAAGCCATCCTCGAGGCCATCGCGCTAGAGATGGCCGCGCCCGATCCGGAGTTCGACGCGATCGTCGAGCCCGCGGAAATGGAAGCAGCCAGTCCTGCGCCGATGCCGGAAACGATGGCCGCTGACATCGCGGAGCCGGTCGCCATGGAAGCGCCGGTCGTGCCCCATGTCGAGGAGCCTAATGTCGAGGAGCCGGTGACTGAGGCCCCGATCGCGATGGAATCGCTCGCGCGCCTGACGGATGCCATCGCGGAAGCAGCCGCCGAAGTGATGGAGCAGCCGGCTCCCGCCATGGCGGCCGCTGCATCACTCAACGCAGCACCCAGCGCAATCCTGCCGACGCCGTCACCCCTGCCCGCGCCCTCGCTCGGCGCCACCATCCTGGCCAGCGGCATCCTGCAACGACCCCGCCCCGCCGCCAACGATGCGCTCGCCCCGATCCGCCGCATGACCCAAGCCGAGAAGATCGCGTTCTTCTCGTAAGGGCGATCTCTTGTGTCCCTGACGCGCTGCAGCATGCAACGCTGCCGCGCAGAGCCGGGAACCCACGCCACACGAATGCTTTCGGAGACATGGGCCCGGCACAGCAGCGCACCGCTAAAGAGCGCTGCGCTGCGTCCGGGGCACGGAGAGCGACATGTGACGCATATCCGCCCCTCGCGTGACCTGGATCACGCACTTCCGCATCGTGACCGGGATCACGGACCCCGGACGCGAACGCGACCTAGGTTCCTTGCAACCAATCTCGCATCGAGATGAGTGCCAAAGGAGCACGCCATGGTCCGCCTGAAATCCGTCCTGATGACAGCTGGTCTGCTGGGAAGCCTGTTCGGCTTCGCCTGCGGCCCGGTTTCCGCGCAAGTCGCCCCTGTCGAACCCGCCCCGACCGCGCTGCAAGGCCCGGAGCAGCGGGTGGCGCTGGTGATCGGCAATTCCAACTACCAGAACGCGCCGCAGCTCGCGAACCCTGACAATGACGCGCAGTCGATGGCGCAATTCCTCAACTCGGCCGGCTTCGAGGTGATCTCGGCGACCGACCTCGGCCAGAACGACATGCTGCGCGTGGTGCAGGATTTCTCGGCCAAGGTGTCCGCACGCGGCCCGAACACCGTGGCGATGGTCTACTACGCCGGCCACGGCGTACAGCTCGCCGGCGAGAACTATCTCGTTCCCGTCGATGCGAAGGTCTCGAACCAAACCGAGCTCGTCAACGACTCCGTCCGCCTGGTCGACGTGATGTCGACGCTGGAGACGATCCCGAGCCGGATGCGCATCGTCATCCTCGATGCCTGCCGTAACAACCCGTTCCCGAAGGTGAATGACGCCGGCCGGGGCCTTGCCATCGTCGATGCGCCGAACGGCTCGATCGTCGGCTATTCGACCGCGCCGGGCGCCGAGGCGCTCGACGGCACGGGCGGCCACAGCCCCTACACGCAGGCCTTCCTGAACATCGCGCGCGAGCCCAACGTGCCGATCGAGCAGCTGTTCAAGCGCGTGCGTCTCGCCGTGAACCAGAGCACCAGCGGCGCGCAAGTTCCCTGGGAGAGCTCCTCGCTCACCTCCGACTTCACTTTCTTCGGCGACACGGTCGTTGCCGCCAACCGCGCGCCGGTGCATGCGCCGGTGGTGCAGATGGCCTCGAACCTGCCGAGCCGTTCGGCGCGCCAAGCCTATGATTACGTACTGTCGGAGGGCCGGCCCGAGTACTATCAGGAGTTCGTCGCGATGTACCCGCACGACCCGCTGTGCGATCACATCCGCTGGCTGCTCGCGAACCTGCTGATCTCGCAGGCCTGGCATGAAGCCGTGTTATTGAACTCGCCGTTCGGCTACAAGGCCTTCTACGACAAGTACAACAGCAGCCCCTATGCGCAAGTCGCACTGAAGCTCGAGGCGCAGCCGAAGCTGATCCCCCTGATGCAGGCGACGAAGTTCTTGGCTCCGCAGAACATTGCCCCGACCCTGAAGATCGGCAATCTCGGCGCGCCCAAATACATGCCGCTGATGCAGCACGGCAATGGCGGGATGCAGGCGAACGGCAACCTGCCGATCGTGCAGAAGCCGGTCGATGGCAACGTCGGCAAGCTCGGCAATGGCACGCCGTCGCAAATCCCTGGCAAGATCGTCACCCTGCCCGCGCCGACCAACACGACGAGCACTGGCGGCATCGGCAAGATCACGACGCTGCCGGTGAGCACCACGACGCCGACCACGGGCAAAGCCAACACCGGCACGGCGGGTAAGGTCGTGAGCATGCCCGTGACAACAGGCAAGGGCGGCTCGACTGTCGATGTGAAGCCAGTGAACGTTCAGACGCAGACCAATCCGATCCACATCAACAACGGCGTGAAGCTCAACAACAATCCGGTCAACAAGGTCCAGGTGCAGAACACCCGTCCGCAGTTCAGCACCATCAACCGGATCAACAATGGCGGCGGAAACAATTTCCGCCAGTCGATGAACCAGGCGCCGATGATGGGCGGCGGCAATCACCGCGGGTTCATGCACTGATGCCCTGTAGATAGTGCGCTCCCTCCCCCGCTTGCGGGGGAGGATTGGGGAGAGGAGTGTCTCCGCAATGGGACAATCCCCAAGAGGACAGAGCCCCCACCCGGCGCTTCGCCGCAGCCGAGGCTTTGCCTCGGTGTTTTAAAGAGAACGGCCGCCGAAGGCGGCCGACGCCACCCCGCAAGCGGGAGAGGTTGCACCGAGCAAGCGGGCAAGCCGAATTCACCAAGCGGCAAATACAGCAGGGGCACAGCCGCGACGCTCTGCCCCTTCTTGAGATTAATAGCTCAGAAACTTACGCCACCAGCTCGGCGAACAGATCCGCATCGACATTGCCGCCTGACAGCACGATGACGACGTTCTTGCCGGCGACATCGAGACGCCCCGCCAGCAACGCCGCAAGACCCACCGCGCCGCCGGGCTCGACGACGAGCTTCAGCTCGCGATAGGCAAAGGCCACCGCTGCGCCGACTTCCTTGTCCGAGGCCGTGACGCCGCGCGCGAGCAGCTTGCTGTTGATCGCAAAGGTCATCTCGCCCGGGATCAGCGCCATCAAGGCATCGCAGATGGTGCGGCCCGCCGGCGGATGCGGCTCGCGATGGCCGACGCTTAGCGACAGCCCGTGATCGTCGAACGCCTCGGGCTCGGCCACGACGATCTGGGCTTGCGGATAACGCGCCTTTACGGCCGTGGCGACCCCGGCGATCAGGCCGCCGCCGGAAGCGGGCGCGACCACGATGTCGGGGGTAAGGCCGAGGGTTGCCATGTCCTGCGCGATCTCGCGGCCGGCGGTGCCCTGGCCCGCGATCACAAACGGATCGTCATAGGGCCGGACCAATGTCGCGCCGCGCTTCTCGGCGATGCCACGCGAGATCGCCTCGCGATCGTCCTTGTCACGATCGTACAGCACGACCTCGGCGCCATAGGATTTAGTGCGCTCGCGCTTGGACAGCGGCGCGTCCGCCGGCATCACGATGGTCGCCTGCATGTCCAGGATCTTCGCCGCCGCCGCCACGCCCTGGGCGTGGTTGCCGGAGGAGAACGCGACGACGCCGCCGGCGCGCTTGTCCTGCGGGATCGAGAACACCTTGTTGAAGGCACCACGGAACTTGAACGAGCCGGTGCGCTGGAGCATCTCCGGCTTCAGGAAGACGTTGGCGCCAACGCGCTCGTTGAGCACGGGAAAGGACAACAGCGGGGTGCGGACGGCGAAGGGCGCGAGCACGCGCGCTGCGGCGTCGATATCGGCGGGGCCGACCGGAAGGGGCTGTTCGGACATGGCGCGATGTTATCGCGGCGGGAGCGGACCGGGCAAGACACCTGCGCGCGAGGATTTCTCTCCAATCAGGCCACGAAGCGCGGCTGTTCCGCCCCTTTCCGGCCCGGCAGCACCGCATCAACAGCCAAAATGCTGTCGACAAAGGCCCGCGCCGAAGCCTCCCAGGTGTATTCGGCGGCGAATTCGACGCAGGCCTGCCGCGAGATGTCGAGCGCGGCAAAGCAGGCACTGCGCAGGTCCTCCTCCAGCGCGCCGACCGGCGCATCGCCGATGACGTCGCGCGGCCCCTTCACCGGAAAGGCGGCAACCGGCAGGCCGCTCGCCAGCGCCTCGAGCAGGACCAGGCCGAACGTGTCGGTCCTGCTCGGAAACACGAAGACGTCGGCCGCGGCATAGAGATCGGCCAACTCCTCGCCGTGCTTCTCGCCCAGGAAGATCGCGTCGGGATAGGCCTCTTCCAGGGCGTTGCGCGCCGGGCCATCGCCGACGATCACTTTGGTACCGGGCAGATCAAGGTCGAGGAACGCCTCCAGGTTCTTCTCCACTGCGACGCGGCCGACCGAGAGGAACACCGGGGCGGGCAGGCAGAGGTCGACAGCGCGGGGGTGGAACAGATGGGTGTCGACACCGCGCGGCCACAGCACGACGTTCTCGAACCCTCGCTCGCCGAGCTCGCGGGCCAGCGCCGGCGTTGCCGCCATCACGGCACGGCTCGGGCTGTGGAAACGGCGGAGCGCGCGCCAGATCAGCGAGCCCGGAACCGGCACGCGGGCGCGGACATATTCGGGAAAGCGGGTATGGAAGCTGGTCGTGAACGGCAGCTTGCGCTGCCGGCAATAACGGCGGACCATCAGGCCGATCGGCCCTTCCGTCGCAATATGAATGCTGTCGGGCCGCGCCTCCGCGATCAGCTTCGCGATGCGCGCTGCGCGCGGCATCGCGAGCCGCACGTCGCGATAGCTCGGCATCGCGAAGGTGCGGAACGAACTAGGCGTGAGAAAACAGAACTCGACATCGAGCGCGGTGGCCGCGTCCGCAAGCTTGGTCAGGGTCCGAACGACGCCATTGACTTGCGGATGCCAGGCGTCGGTCGCGACCAGGATGCGCATCAGGCCGCCTTTGCGGCCACTTGCGCGACCGGCGCGGGCTTTTGCAAGTGATCGGCCCAGGTGATGATCTCGAACTGGCCGTCCTCGTGCTCGACGATTGCCGTGCAGCTTTCCACCCAGTCACCGCAGTTCATGTAGCGGATACCGGCCTCGTCACGGATTACGGCGTAGTGGATGTGCCCGCAGATCACGCCGTCGGCCTCATGGCGGCGCGCCTCGGCGGCAAGGGCCTCCTCGAAGGCGCCGATATAGTTGACCGCCTTCTTGACCTTCTGCTTGGCCCATTGTGACAGCGACCAGTAGCGCACGCCGAACATGCGGCGGAAGAAGTTGACCAGCCGGTTCATCCGGATCGCGAAATCGTAGGCCCTGTCGCCGAGATGGGCGAGCCAACGCGCGTTCTGCACCACGAGATCGAAGATATCGCCGTGGATGACGAGATAGCGCTTGCCGTCCGCGCCGGTGTGGACGGTGTTCTCGACGACGTCGATGCCGCCGAAATGCGTGCCGTAATATTTCCGCAGGAACTCGTCGTGATTGCCCGGGATGTAAATGACCTTGGCGCCCTTGCGCGCCTTGCGCAGGAGCTTCTGCACCAGATCGTTGTGCGATTGCGGCCAGTACCAGCCGGATTTCAGCGCCCAGCCGTCAACGATGTCGCCGACGAGATAGATCGTATCGGCGTCGTGGTAGCGCAGGAAGTCTAGCAGAAGGTCGGCTTGCGAGCCGCGGGCTCCGAGATGGACGTCGGAGATGAACAACGTGCGAAAGCGCCGCTCCGGGCTCTCGTCACTCACATCGTAACTTCCCATGCGACAGCCTGTAACAATGTCCCGTGACAGGGGGATGACGATTGAACCTTTGAGGCACCCTCAGATACGAATCAGACCTTGCCTCGCCCTCCCTGCGAATATCAGCCGCATGCGACAATCAGGCGACATCGGGCCGCCCTGGTTCTCCGCAAAATGCCGGAAAACCGTGGCCACGCCGGTGAATGGAGCGCCGCGACGGCGATCTCAGTAGAAGTTGTGGAAATGATGGATCGGCCCGTGGCCATGACCGATGCTGAAGCGGTCGGCGGCCGCGATGGCCGCGCTGATCCAGGTCTTGGCGTTGCGAACAGCCGTCTCGAGATCTTCGCCCTTGGCAAGACCCGCGGCGACGGCCGAGGACAGCGAGCAGCCGGTGCCGTGGGTGTTGCGGGTCGCAACGCGCGGCGCGGCGAGTGCGATCGTTGTGTCGGTGCTGACGAGATAGTCGATGCTCTCACGGCCCTCGCCGTGCCCGCCCTTGATCAGGACCGCGCGGCAGCCAAGACCGAGTAACCGACGCCCCTGACGTTCGATCTCGGCCTCGCTTCGCGCGACCGGCTCGTCGAGCAGCGCGGCGGCCTCAGGCAGATTGGGCGTGATCACCGATGCAAGCGGCATCAGCTTCGTGCGCAAGGCTTCGACGGCTTCAGCGGCCAGCAGGCGATCGCCCGACGTTGCGACCATCACCGGATCTAGCACGACGTGGCGAGGCTTCCAGCGCGACAGCGCGGCAACGATCGCCTCGATCGTGCCGGCCTGCGCCACCATGCCGATCTTCACCGCGCCGACGGCCAGATCGGCGAACACTGCATCGATCTGCGCGGTGACGAAATCGGCAGGCACGGCGTGGATCCCGGCGACGCCTTCGGTGTTCTGCGCCGTCAGCGCCGTGATAGCGGACGCGCCATAGACGCCGAGCGCGGCGAAGGTCTTCAGATCGGCCTGGATGCCGGCGCCGCCGCTCGAATCGGAGCCGGCGATGGTGAGCGCCACGGGCGCCATCATCGCAGCATACGCTTGCTTGAACAATACTCGGCCATGCTCTGTCCTGACCTGCTTGTCCTAGCGCGCTCGCAAGGCACCGGCAAGGCACACTGGCAAGGCACACCGGCAAGCCGGACCTGCGGGGGCGCGGCCGAATCAGGCGAAGGGGAAGCGTTGCCGGCTTGTCGTCCCGCAAGCGTGCATAACGGGCGACATCATGACCTCGGTATCACCCGGCCTTGGCACGCAACTCCAGATGGTGAAACGTTGGCCGATTCGCAGGCAACGCGATGTTGCGGGCCGCCCCGGCCTGCAACCCTCTCGGACTGTATCATGTGGGCCTTCTTCCAACGCCTCCTCGACACGTCGATGTTCTCGCCGCATGGCATCTGCCTGCTATGGGAACCCGAGCTGATCTGGCTTCACGTCGTCTCCGATGCCAGCATCGCGCTCGCCTATTTCTCGATCCCGTTTGCGCTCGCGATCCTCGTCACCAAACGGCGTGACCTCAAATTTGGCTGGGTCTTTTGGGCATTCGCGGCCTTCATCATGGCCTGCGGGCTGACGCATGTGCTGTCGATCTACACGCTCTGGGTGCCGATCTACGGCATCGAGGGCCTTGTCAAGGCGGCGACCGCGATCGCGTCGATCTTCACCGCGGCCGCGCTCTGGCCGCTGTTGCCGAAGATCCTGACGATCCCCTCCCCGTTCGAGCTGCAGAAGGTCCAGGCCGCGCTCGAGGAGGAGGAGACCAAGCGCCGCGACGCGACGCAGCTGCTCAAGCAGGTGGAAGAGGCACAGCGCGCAATGCGCGAAAGCGTGGCGCGTCTCACCGCGGTCGTCGAGACCGCGGTCGACGGCGTCATCCTGTTCGATGCGCAGAACCGCATCCTGCTGTTCAACCCGGCCTGCGAGCGGTTGTTCGGCTATCAGGCCAGAGAGGTGATCAACAGGAACGTCAGGGTGCTGATGCCAGGCGGAGCCGGCGCCGGGTCCGACGGCCCGGTCCCCGGCTTCGCGACCGGCGGCGAGACGACTGGCCTGCGCAAGGACGGATCGACTTTTCCGATGGACCTGTCGGTCGGCCAGGCCATGCAGGACGGCGAGCTGATCTTCGTCGGCATCATCCACGATCTGACCGCGCGCAAGCTGACCGAGCAGCAACTCCAGCAGGCGCAGAAGATGGAAACCGTCGGCCAGCTCTCCGGCGGAATCGCGCACGACTTCAACAACCTGCTGACCGTGATCATCGGCAATGCCGAGCATCTCGGCGAGCAGCTCAAGGCCCGGCCGGATCTGCGCCAGTTCGCCGACGATATCTGCCAGTCCGGTGAACGCGGCGCGGAGCTCACGCAGCGGCTGCTCGCCTTCAGCCGCCGGCAGCTGTTGCGGCCGCAGACGATCGATTGCCGCGAGCTCATCTTGTCCATGCTCAAGCTGTTCAAGCGCACCCTGCGCGAGAATATCGAGATCAGCACCGCCTTCGGACCCGGCACGATCAAGGCCTTTGCCGACCCCTCCCAGCTCGAATCCGCCGTGCTGAACCTGGCGCTGAATGCGCAGGACGCGATGCCGTCAGGCGGCCGTCTGACGCTGAGCACCGAGCTCGCCGCGATCGACGAGGACTATCGCGCCCTGCACCCGGAAGTCGCGCCCGGCGCCTACGCTCTGATATCGGTCACGGACGACGGTGACGGCATGACGCCTGAGGTGATCGAGCACGCCTTCGAGCCGTTCTTCACCACCAAGGAGGTCGGCAAGGGTTCTGGGCTCGGGCTCAGCATGGTCTATGGCTTCGCCAAGCAATCCGACGGCCATGTCTCGATCTATAGCGAGCAAGGCCTGGGGACGACCGTCCGGATCTATCTGCCGCGCGCCGGCGGCGGACAGCCGCTAGTCGACGTACTGGAGAGCGAAGAGGCCGCACCGCGCGGCCATGAGACCATCCTGATCGCCGAGGACGATCCGTTCGTGCGCTCCTCGGTGATCCTCCGGGTGGAGGCGCTCGGCTACAATGTCCTCGCCGCCGTCAACGGTCAGGAGGCCTTGCAGCGGCTGCGCGCTGACCCCGGCATCGACCTGCTGTTCACCGATATCGTCATGCCCGGCGGGATGAGCGGCTGGGAGCTCGCCGATCAGGCCCGGCGTATCAGGCCCGCCCTGCCGGTCCTGTTCACCTCAGGCTATGCGCTGGAGAGCCTGGTGGAGCAAGGTCGCGCACAGGCCCATTCGGTCGTCCTGACCAAGCCCTATCGCAAGGCCGAGCTTGCCCAGCGGCTCAGGGACGCATTTGCCGCCGCGTCCGTGACCTCCTAAGACAGGACTGGTATCTGGCGGCTTGCTAAATCAGGCCGGTTTTGGCCTATTAGCCGGCAAGAGATGCCTTCGGAGTGACTGCAATGGTTCCTTTCTTCGTCCAGATCAAATGCAAGCTCGGCCAGTCCTACACGGTGGCCAACGCGCTTGCCGAAGCCGAGATCGCCTCCGAGATCTATTCCACGGCCGGCCAATACGATCTGCTGGTGAAGTTCTATGTCGACAAGGACACCGACATCGGCCACTTCGTTAACGAGAAGGTGCAGGTGCTGCCGGGCATCCAGGACACGCTCACGATCATCACCTTCAAGGCGTTCGGCGCGAGCTAGCTGGGCGGATTCGCGCGTTTGGGCGGCGTCGGCCCGTCGACCGGCGCAAGCGACTTCAGATAGGCGGCCATCGCAGCACGATCCTCTGGCCTCAGCTGCGCGAGGTTCTTGATGACCGGCCGCATCGCGCCCGATGCGCTGTCGCCCTCGGGCATGTCGCCGGTCTCGAGGAAGTCGGCGATATCTCTCTCGCTCCAGTCACCGATGCCCTTCTGCGTGATGTTGGGGACCCAGCCCTCGCCTTCCGGATTGGGACCGCCGGCGAAGCGCTGCGCGGCGATGACGCCGCCGAGAAAATTGCGCGGACTGTGGCACTCGGCGCAATGGCCGAAGCCGTTCACCAGATAGCGACCGCGATTCCATTGCGCCGAACGCTTTGCGTCCGGCACGAACGGCCCGACATCCATGAACAGCAATTTCCAGATGCCGACATTGCGGCGGATGTTGAAGGGAAACGGCAGGTCGTGGTCGCGTACCCGCCCCGACACCGCCGGCAGCGTCTTCAAATAGGCGAAGAGATCGCGGACATCATCGACTTTGGCGATGTGGTAGGAAGTGTAGGGAAATGCCGGGAAATAGTGCGTGCCGTCGGGCGAAATGCCGCGCATCACCGCATTGATGAACTCGGCCTCGCTCCAGCGGCCGATGCCGTCGGTCGGATCAGGCGAAATGTTCGGGGCATAGAACGTGCCGAACGGCGAGCCGAGCGCGAGGCCTCCCCCGAGCTTCAGGCGATCGGGCTGGTTGGGCACGGCATGGCAGGACGAACAGCCGCCGGCGTTGAACAGCTCCTGCCCGTTGGCAAGGTCCGGTCCGCGCGTCGGTGCCGGCAAGGCGAGTGCGGTCGGCGCGGTCAGCCACCAATAGAGGGCAAAGGCTACGACAGCAGCAATCAAAATGACATAAATTGTTCGTCGCAGCATTGCGGGATCCCGTTGAACTCAAGCCGTTTTACGGATCATCCCACAGCCGCTCCAGCCACGAATATTTTAGATGGTGTGATTGTAATCCGGGAATAAAGTCGCAGTCGCACTGTTTGCAAGTTTGACTGCAATCAGGCGTCAACAGGGAGAGACCCATGAACAAAGCGCTTTTTGCCACGCTGGCCCTCGGGGCTGCCGTCGCATTCGCAAGCCCGGCCAGCGCGGAGAAGCTGAAGGCGACGCTGGACGGCAAGTCCGAAGTCCCCGCCACCACCAGCAGCGGCACCGGCAAGGCCGATCTCGACTATGATGCTGCCACCAAGAAGCTCTCCTGGAAGCTGACCTATTCCGGCCTCTCCGGCCCCGCGACCGCGGCCCATTTCCACGGCCCCGCCGAGGCCGGCAAGAACGCGGGCGTCGCGATCCCGATTCCCGGCGCGGCCAACAGCCCGGTCGAAGGCTCGGCGACGCTGACCGATGCGCAGGCCTCTGATCTCCTCGCCGGCAAGCTCTACGTCAACATTCACACCGCGGCCAACCCGGGCGGCGAAATCCGCGGCCAGGTGACGAAGTAAGTTCACGGCGGCCTCTTATACGACGGCCGGGCGCAGCAATGCGTCCGGCCTTTTCGATTCCGGATTGAAGCGCATTCACGCCGCGCTCAACGCCTGCTCGAGATCGGCGATCAGATCCGACGGATTCTCGATGCCGATCGACAGGCGGATGGTGCAATCGAGCACGCCGATCTTGCGGCGGATATCGGCGGGGACGCCGGAATGGGTCATCGTGGCGGGCAGGCTAGCCAGCGACTCCGTTCCGCCAAGGCTGACCGCGAGCTTGAAGATCTGCAACGCATTGAGGAATTTCTCCGCCGCGGCCTGGCCCCCGACGATGTCGAAGGAGAACGTGGATCCAGCGCCGAGGCATTGCCGCGCGAATACCCGCCCCGAGGGCGAGGTTTCCTCGTGATGGCCGAGATAGTGCACCTTCGCCACCTTGGCGTGATCGCGCAGGAAATCCGCAACCAGGTGCGCGTTGCTGTTGGCCTTCTCCATGCGCAGGCTCAAGGTCTCGAGCGAGCGGTTGATCATCCAGCAGGAATGTGGATCGAGCTGGGTGCCGATGGCGCCGCGCAGCGCCTTGATGCCCTTCATGACCGCCCTCGTGCCGAGCGCTGCGCCCGCAATCAGGTCGGAATGCCCGCCGACATATTTGGTCAGCGAGTACAGCGAGATGTCGGCGCCGTGCTCGATCGGCCGCTGAAACACCGGGCCGAGCAGCGTGTTGTCGCAGGCGATGATTGGCGTGTGGCCCTGCGTCTTGCCGATGCTGTCGGCGACGCGGCGCATCAGCGCGATGTCGACGAGGCCATTGGTCGGGTTGGCCGGCGTCTCGACCAGGATCATCGAGACCTGGCCCTTGCGCATCGCCTCCTCGGCGGCCTGGTTGACCGTGGCTTCGTCAACGCCGTCGGCAAAGCCGGCCGCGCCGATCGAGAAGCGCGACAGCGTGTTCGTCAGCAGGGTCTCCGTGCCACCATAGAGCGGCTGGGAGTGCAGGATGACGTCGCCGGGACGGACAAAGGCGAGAATGGTCGTCGAGATCGCCGCCATGCCGGAAGAGAACAGCGCGCAGCCTTCGGTGCGCTCGTAGATCGCAAGCCTGTCCTCGACGATCTCGCTGTTGGGATGGTTGAAGCGCGAATAGACCAGCCCGGCTCCCATGCCTTCCGGCGGCTCGCGCCGGCCGGCGACGTAATCGAAGAAGTCTTGCCCGTCCTCGGCCGTTTTGAACACGAAGGTCGAGGTCAGGAACACCGGCGGCTTGATGGCGCCTTCCGACAGCTGCGGGTCGTAGCCATATGTCAGCATCAGCGTTTCCGGATGCAGCATATGGTTGCCGATATGGGTCTTCGACGGGAACGGTTTTGCCATGGCCTGTCTCGCTGTTGCCTGAGATCGCCGCCGCGCGTCGGAACTCCTGACAGCGTGAGACATCAACGCCGCGGCGCAAGCAAACATAGTCCTTCTGACGGCGATGCGTCAGGGCGTGCGAGGAGAAATTGACGACGCGCTACGTAGCCCGGATGGAGCGTAGCGCAATCCTGGACAACTGCATCGGCCTCGACAGCTCACCCGGATTGCGCTGCGCTCCATCCGGGCTACGAATTCGACCGCTACTTCAACTTCAGCCGGTACGTCTCGTGGCAATCGTTGCAGCGGTCGTTGATCGCCGTGTAGGCGGTCTTCAGGCTCGCAACATCGTGGATCTTGCCCTTGACGTCGGCGAGCGCCTTCTGCACGGGCGGAATCTTGGAATCGAAATCGGCCTTCTGCTGCCAGACCTTCGGCGACGAGCCATAGGTCGCGTTGACCACGTCCTGCTTGGGATTGACCTCGAACGTCTTCGCAATCTTGGCGACGTCCTTCTCCAGATTGGCGATGGCCTCGTCGACGGCTTTCTGGTCGTAGGGAATGTCGCCCTTGGTCATCTTCAGGATGACCGTGTACAGGCTCTTGGCCTGCGAGCGCATCAGATTGTCCTGCTGAACGGCAACCTCCTGTTGCGCCATCACGGCACCCGCACCCAGCACAAGCGTGCCCGCGACAATCAACATACGTTTCATCGGCCTGTATCTCCGGCTCGCAAGACAGTTGGGGAAGATCGTTCTTGGATAGAACCCGGCGGCGGGCGATTATTCCCGCCGCAGGCGCCACGCCTTACAGGCTGTGACGGCGATGGTGCTCGCTGATCGCGATCCACACCCGCTCCGGCGTTGCCGGCATGTCGATGTGGTCGATCTTGTATTCGCGCCAGAGCGCATCGACGATGGCGTTGACGACGGCCGGACAGGAGCCGATCGCGCCGGCCTCGCCCGCGCCCTTCACGCCCATCGGATTTGTCGTGCAGGGGATGTTGTGGGTCTCGAACGTGAAGGACGGACCATCAGCTGCGCGCGGCAGCGCGTAATCCATGTAGGTGGCAGTGATGAGCTGGCCGTCGGTCGCGCCATAGACCACCTGCTCCATCAAGGCCTGGCCGATGCCCTGCATGGCGCCGCCATGCACCTGGCCTTCCAGCAGCAGCGGATTGAGGGTCTTGCCGAAATCGTCGACGATCACGTAGTTGACGATTTTGATAATGCCGGTGGCCGGATCGATCTCGACTTCCGCCACATGCGTGCCGTTCGGGTAGGTGCCGTCGGCGCTGGCAAAAGTCGCGCTGCCGTTGAGCTTCGATGAGTCGACGCCGGGCCGCTTGGCGAGATCGGCGAACGAGATCGAACGGTCGGTGCCGGCGATGCGGATCACGCCGTCCGAAATCTCGAGATCGCCGGCGCTCGCTTCCAGCGCCTGCGCCGCGATCTCCTTGAGCTTCTGGCCGAGTTCGCGGGTGGCGCGCTCGACGCTGACGCCTCCTGAGGGGATCGAGGCCGAGCCGCCGGTGCCGAGGCCCGTGGCGATCTCCGCGGTGTCGCCCTGGCGGACGTGCACCCGCTCGGGCGCAACGCCGAACTGCTCGGCGACGATCTGCGCATAGGCGGTCTGGTGGCCCTGCCCGCTCGATTGCGTACCGATCAGGACCGTGACGTCGCCGTTGGGGTCGAGCCGCACATTGGCGGTCTCCTCGCCCATCACGCCGCAGACCTCGACATAGCTCGCAAGCCCAACGCCGCGGATCAGCCCCTGCTTCTTGGCCGCCTTGGCGCGCTTTGGAAATTCCTTCCAAGCGGCGATCTCCATCGCGCGCTTCAGATGCGCGGCGAAGTCGCCGGAATCGTAGACCTTGCCGGTCGCGGTCTTGTAAGGCAGCGCCTTCGGCGGAATGAAGTTCTTGCGGCGGATCGCGTCCGGCGTCATGTCGAGTTTTCGCGCGCAGGCATCGACGAGGCGCTCGATGACATAGGCCGCCTCGGGCCGCCCCGCGCCCCGATAGGCATCGACCGGCACGCTGTGCGTGAAGATGGTGCGCACCCGGCAGTGGAAGGCCTGGATGTCATAAAGGCCCGGGAGCATGCCGGCGCCGCCATGCGGGATGTAGGGCCCGAAGGTCGACAGATACGCGCCCATATCGCCCATCAGGTCGCAATCCATCGCGAGGAACTTGCCGTCCTCGGCGAGCGCCATCTTCGCTGATGTGACGTTGTCGCGGCCCTGCGCATCGCCCATGAAATGCTCGGAGCGATCGGCCGCCCACTTCACGGCCTTCCTCAGCTTGCGCGCCGCGACCGCCATCAGGGCGTATTCGCGATAGGGAAACAGCTTTGTGCCGAAACCGCCGCCGACATCGGGGCAGATCACCCGCATCTTGTCGGTGGGGATGTTGAGCACGTTCTGACAGAGAATGTCGCGCAGGCGATGGCTGCCCTGGCTGCCGACCGTCAGTGTCAGATGGTCGTTCCTGGCGTCGTATTCGCAGACCGCCGCGCGCGTTTCCATGAAGCTCGCGACCACGCGCGGATTGACGATGGAGATTTCGGCGACCGCATGCGCTTTGGCAAACGCCGCTTCGGTGGCTTTCTTGTCGCCGATCGAGACGTCGAACAGCACGTTGCCTGACTTATCCGGCCAGACCTGCGGCGCGCCCTTCTTCACGGCGTTGACGACCCCCGTCACTGATGGCAGCGGGCTCCATTTGACGTCGATCGCCTCGATCGCATCGCGTGCCTGGTCGATGGTCTCGGCGACCACGAAGGCGACGGCATCGCCGACATGCCGCACCTCGTCCTTGGCGAGGATCGGATAAGGCGGGCCGGTGAACGGATCGGTCTCGAGGTTGAACAGGCACGGCAGATTGCCGAGATCCTTGACGTCGTCGGCCGTCAGGATCAGTGCCACACCAGGCAGGGCGCGGGCGCGGCTGGCGTCGATCGTGTATTTGGCATGCGCATGCGGCGAGCGCAGCATCAGGCAGCGCAGCGCGGCCTGCGGCGCGTAATCGTCGGTATAGCGGCCCTTGCCGCGGATCAGCGCGTCGTCCTCTTTGCGCAGCACGCTTTGACCAACGCCGAACTTGATGGGAGCCGCCATTCTGTCTTCCCGTTTCTCATGGTTGTTTTGGCGGCATATTGCCGTGGAAAAACTGGCAAGGCAAACGGCTTTAGAGCGGCAAGGCCCGCGAAAAATTGCCTCGTGCCTCGCTTGTCACAGCGGGGTAGGACGAAACGGCCGCAGTTCGGTCATATCCCTGTGAACTCCGCCATGACGCCTCGACGCGCTCGGTCCCGGCCAGCGGGCCGATACAAGCTGCCAAATCAGCGCCGCGGCGCGCGCCTGAGAACAAGCGAGCGCACGGGCGCCCGCTTGTTCTCAGAGCGCATGCCCATGTCTTACGGTTGATCATTTACATCCCGCCACGGTTCCAGAGATACCGCGTTCTGTCTCGCAGATTATCGATGGCGCGCTGAGGCGAGAGGTAGTCGACCTCGCCGCGCGTCAGGCCGATATCCAGCAGCTCCCTGTCGCTCAGGTCGTGCACGGTGAGCCGCGGGTTCTGGCGCCGCGCCAGAAAAGCAAACCAGGCTTGCTTGAGCAGACCGAGGACGCTCCGCCTCGATGCTGCATTTGCTTCGGCAGCATTCTTGTTCAGCGCCGTCGCGGACGCCTTGAGGCGTGCGGCCAACGCCTGATCGATTGCGTCCTTTGCCTGCGCGATGGAGAGATTGAGGCCGCGCCTTGCGGCATCGGCCCCGATCCCGGGTGAAATGTTCGTCTGTTGTGGTGGCATCGCATGCTCCTGCTATTGTGCCGGCAGGGAGCGTGGCCAAACAAAAGGCCCCGTCCGACGCCGGCGGGGCCTGGTGGAAAAGATGTCATCGTCGAATTGCTAGCGCACGACTCCTTCCACGGCCCAGCCGAAGCGGGTCATGTGGTTGAAGTTGACTTTGCGCGTGCATTTAAACATGCGGACGCCAATACCACGGCGGCCGCGCGTAATCAAGAGCTGTGCAAAGATCGACTACATCTTTTGGGCGAGCCTTGCCTAAGGCGCGATGGGCAAATCATCCCCACCCTTGTCAGCGATTATTTTTGCTGAATTCGACTGAGATAATCGACAACAGAGAGGATGCGTTTTCGCACGACAAGGTCCGGGTCTTGCTCCGCCCCGGCGAGCTTCCAGTAAGACGGATCAACATAGTGAGGCAACTTGACAATGGGGTTGAATCGCTCCCCCCAAATCGGCATTTCGCGCGTGCCGTGAGCGGGAATCGTCTTGGATCCATCTATGGTTTCATAAATGGCATTTGTGGGAAACACGCCGTTGTTGTTCTTGGCCAGCATCGTCAAATCGGGAGGCGATGTCTTGAGTTGGTCGCTAACCGGTCCTTTGCCCCTGGCGTCCGTGCCATGGCAACTCGCGCACGACGACTGAAATTCTGATTTGCCGATATCGAGATCTTCAGCCTGGGCCGCGGCGCCGAAACCAGCGGCAAGACCGGCAATGAGCAAAGATTTCACACCAGATTTCACCATGTCCCGCTCCGACGCTGGCTCGTAAGGTTTTAATCCTAGCCGCTTCGGCCCCCGACAGTTTGACCCACATCAAGACTGGCTTGCGTCTTAGCTTGCGAGCGCTCCGAGACTGCGCCGAGGCCTAGTGCAGGCCAGTTGCTCATTTCAACTCCGCGCTCGCGCGAAAACTTCCGAAGGAAGCTCTCCGAACATTTGTCGGAAGTCACTGGCGAAATGGCCTAAATTGCCGAAGCCGCATTTGAAGGCGATTTGAGACACGGAAGTTCTCGGATTTCCTTCCAGGAGCATTCTTCTGGCGTGTCGGAGCCGAACGGACTTTGCAAATTGCATCGGCGAATATCCTCGATGCTTTTTGAACGCCGCATAAAGGCTGCGAATACTGGTGTTCGTCTGGGATGCTAACTCCTCGATGACAACCGCGCGAGCCCAATTTGCTTCTATGTACTCTTCGGCCAACCGGACTACGAGTGGCGCTGGCTCCGTGGCGCGGCCATCCAAAATGTCGGTGTAGTTGTGCCTCTGAGCCGACAGGAACGTCATGATCAGCGCTTGCTCGAGTTCGACTAGCGTCGGTTTAGGTAACTGCGCTGCCGTTGAATTTAGCTGATCGGCCAAGAACATGGTGAGCTGGCGCAACAGATGAGCCGCAGGCTGCTTCGGTGCAGCGGTGGGGTCAAGTAAGAGCGCCCCACGAGGTGATGCCCCCAAGAGCGCCGTTAACGCCTTCTCCAGTGCGCTCGTTTTTATGCGAAGGATTAGCTGCTCGAACCCAGCTTCGAATATGATGGTAGCTGGCTGCCCCGCCGGGGTTATCCCGGAGTGCTGCTCGTCCACCGGCAGCGTCGTCGAATTGCCTAAAACGACGCCCGCTTTGCCCTTAAGGCCGACTTGCAATCTTGCAAAATCGCCCTCGGGAAATTCGACCTCTGTTTTGGCAGCATATCCACAAAAGCCGAGCCCGATGTGAGGTAAAACTAGGTAATTTGCCACCGCTTCGAAATCGGTTGAATTCGCGACCGCAAATCCAGTCGCCCCATACACCGTCTTCAGCGCATTCCTCATCTCTTCCGGGTCGCGAGTGCGGACAACCGGAGAGCGGCTAAGGGGATAGTCCATCTCATCCATTGGGAATCACGAAACGGGGGCAATCAATAATACTGGGTCGGAAAACGCATCTTGAGTTGATATGGATCAAGAGAGCTTCGATGCAGGCGTTGAGCAATGTTTGCAGAATCCGGCGATGCGGAATCGTTGTGCCAGCGCATCACCGCGGTAGATAAATGTAAAGATAACTAAAGCCGACCAGCTTTGAATAACCTAGTTATACGATTGTCTTTTCGTCGCTGTGGCAGCCGCCCCATCGTTTCGCCACACGCAACGAAAAAAACTGACCGTCGAACTTCACGTTCGGCGGTCATTTTCTTTCTCGCTCAGCTGGGAATTGCTCAATAAGCCCTGCGAAAATTGAGCACACTTTGCAGAATCCGATCTTGGACGGCAGTTCGCCGACGACGCAAAGTAGCATAGCATCTTAGCGATCAGAACGGAGAGACGACGTGAGTTCTGCGATGGACAATACCGTCCCGGCCATTCAAAAAGTCATCCACTTCAGAGAACTGCTGAGTAAGGAAAGGCATCCGGAAAGACGCGGCGAGCTGATCGATCTGCTTGCAGCTGAGCTGGCCAAACTTCCCGAATCCGCGCAGCGGAGCGAGTTGCTCAAGACGGCCAGATATTTGGCAAGATAACGGGTACTCGGTCTGGCTATGCATAACGTCGTGGAATTTCCAGTGACACGCCGTCGATCCGGTCTGGAAGAAGCCGTTCGTCGCGCCATACTCCTTCTCGACATCTCCATTCTTCAGACCGCCAACCTGATCGCGAACTGTCCCACGGGCAGCCGGAGGCTTGAATTGCACAAGGAGCTTCTGGATCTGCGAGCGAAGCTCGAAGATCTGCGCGGCTTAGCTCGAAACATTTTTGCCGAAGCTCGGCATTGAGCGTGACGCCTTCACATCGGCAATGCTGCCGCTCGGTAACCTGAGGCTTGAATCACGGTGTCTAGCGGACGCGAGCTCCTTGCGTCGAGCTAGTAGCGTGGGTTCAACTCGCGAAGCAGGTCGCTTTAGGGACAGAGCTGATACCAACCAAATCGTTGGTGCAATCCGATCAAGAGAACGATTCTTGCTGGCTATCGCGAACGCTCAACCCATCCCGAGCCTTGGCGAATGTCAGGGCGAGGCGGTTTTCCGTGCAATTTCGGTCCGTTGCCACTTTTTGGAGGACTTGTCACACGGGTTTCGTTCGGCAAGACTGCTCGCATTTCAAGCACTTATTTAAAAGAGCATTCCCATGCCCGAATCACTGGAAAGCCTATTGTGGTGTGCCGCACTGGCGACGTGGCTAATGCTTTTTTTTGGGATCGCCGCCCAGCGCCTGAAGCCCCTCTCGAAACTCCTCAACCATCTGCTCGAAGTCACATTTAGGCTTAGGGCGAAGTGACGCAAATTACCGCACCGCGCGGCTGCTGCCAAACTGGCATGACTGCGCGCGCCTTGATGATGCAAGAAGACGAACGGCCAAGCGTGCACGTGGTACGCTCTGCGCTCTCTTCGACTCTGTGAGGTAGCGACGATGCTTGCGCCTCGGCTCCCGATCATCCAGGAATTGGTTGACGAGAGCGGCTGAAATGAACAGCTGCTAGCCTGCCAGCCTCCGATCGAGGGAGAACCGGCCTCCTCCGGTGACCAGGATCAGCAGAGCGCCTCCCAATATCGAGATGTTCTTCAAGAAGTTATTGTACTGGCCGATCTGTTGCGGACCGGCAGGATATTCCCAGTAACGATGTGCTATTGCGGTCGCGGAGACTACAAACAAAAAAACCAGGATTGCGCAGTAGCGCGTACCGATGCCAACTATCAAACCAACCGACATGAGTATTTCAAGCGTGACGGTGATGATCGTGAACAGCTGCGCCACTGGAAGGTTCAGCGAGCGAAAATAGCCAACTGAGCCACTGAAGTTGGTGAGCGCTCCGTAGGCGCTTCCAACGAAGACCCATGCAAGCAGGATGCGGCCGATCAGGATCAGCAGATCGGCATTGCCCGTGGCAAAGTCGTCGATCCGAGATTGGGGCTTGAAAAAGCCGAATGCCATGGTCACTGCCTCATCGCATCTATTGCCCGAGGACCGCACCTGAACATGGCTATCATACCATGATCGGCGGACGGCATGAAGGCCCCCGGCCGGCCGGACGCGCTGTAGACGGGATCGACGGACATTCGGACAAGTTGCAGGTCCGAATTTAACCCGCGCTACATATCTTCGGATTTAGTGTGGTCACGTTGGGACTCAGGGACCTCGCATGACCAGACACCTCTCCAGCTCTGAGGCTGCACAGACGGGTGTCAGCCGTCTTCAAGGGCTTCAGGTCACGGGATGGCACTTGGCCGCGTATTTCCCAACGACGCATCGTGAGCCGCAGACGCTCTCATTCGGGGCCGCACTTTCGCGATGACCATGTCGCCGCTCACAGGGGTGAATGCTCCCCCCAGCTCGCCATTCGACCCACGGCTGGAATCGCTGCGTGGCCTCGCCTGCCTGACGGTCTGCATATTCCACGCGACGCATGTTTTTCCGAGCAATCCGCAACACGTGTTCTTCAACACGGTGCTCCTGGCCGCCAATCCGGCTGCGGCCGTGATGTTCTTCTTCGTCCTGAGCGGCTACGTGCTCGGGGCCTCGCTCGAACGCAACCTTGAAATCGGACCTTACCTGGCGCGGCGGCTATTCCGGCTGTTTCCACCCTTTGCAGCGGCGGTCCTGTTCGCCTTCGCCTGCGAGCGCCTCATGCGCCTTGATCCGGCGCCGGCCGGCCTCACGCCCGGCTTCCAGCACCTGTTCTGGCCGCAACCGACCTGGCAGGATCTGTGGGATAATCTGCTGCTCGGCTCCAACCGGGTGAATGGCCCGACCTGGACGCTCTTTCCGGAGCTCCTGGGATCCCTGATGTTGCCATTCGCAGTCGCTGCGCACGGCAGGATCGAACCGCGATGGCGCTGGGCCTTGTTCGCCGTGATCACGATCCTGCTCGCGACTAGCCTTTACCGAACGCTCCTCTGGTTCTATTTCGGTCGCTTCCTCGTCAAGGAGTTTGCCGCGCTGCTCGCGGGCCGAGGGCAGCTTGCTGCGATTGCCTTTATCGCGGGCCTCATCGGTCTGGAGATCGCCGGCTCTTACGATGAGTTCTATACGGTGCACGTTGTCCTGGTTTCGGCGACCGCAGCCGCGCTGATGGTGGGCGCGGTGGTATCGTCAAGCGACATGCTGCAGTGGACGACGACCGCGCCGCTCCGCTTTCTCGGGCGCATCTCCTTCAGCCTCTACCTTGTGCACTGGCCGATTTTCTATGTCTGCGCCCTCGTCGCGGTCCATTATGACTCGATCGTACCGATACAGACCTGGGCCAACCTGTTCGTGATGGTGACGTCACTTGTCGCAGCGATCGGCATCGCAGCACTGGCGTATCGGTTCATCGAAGCCCCTTCGATTCGAGCCGGCGCGTTCACCGCACGCCTCCTGACGGAGATGTGGCGGAAGCGGGCCGTCGTGCAGAGCGTCAGCTGATTGCCTGCTAAAGCACGATCCGGAAAAGTGCGAAGCGGTTTTCCGAAAAGATCATGCTCAAACAAAAACCTAAAGCGCGATGATGATTCATCCTAATCTCATCGCGCTTTAGCCACGCACCAGCGAGACCAGCCAGCTGCGGCCGAACAGGATCAAGATCGCGAGGGCGTAGACCATGGTGCCCCCGGCGGCCAATAGCACCAGCATCACCTCGTCATGGAAACGCATCGTGCGCAGCGCAGAACCGCCAAAGCGCGCAATTAGCCAGAAGGCAGCGGCGAGGACGATCCCTGTCAGCAGGAATTTGGCGAGCGATAACAGCCAGGCCCGATCGAGCACGAGAAAGCCGCGCCGCACCGCGAAGAACAGCACCAGCAGCAGATTGGTCCAGACCCCGACGGCGGTTGCGAGCGCCAGCCCGATCTGGGCGAGCGATCCCATCAGAGCGACCTTGAGGGCGACGTTCACCGCGATCCCGGTCAAGGAGGCGCGGACCGGCGTAGCTGTATCCTTGCGCGCATAGAAGGTCGCGACGGCGCTGCGGATGAGCACGAACGGGATCAGACCGATGGCATAGGCCGCGAGCGTGCCGCCCGCGGCGACCGCGTCGGCCTTGGAGAATGCGCCGCGGGCGAACAGCGCGCGCATGATCTCGTCGGGCACGGTGAGGAAGGCCGCCACGAAGGGGATCGAGAATAGCAGCGTAAAATCAAAGGCCCGGCGCTGCGCCTTCATCGCGCCGTCATGGTCGTTGGCCGTGATCCGTTTCGACATCTCCGGCAACAGCACCGTGCCGATGGCGATGCCGATGACGCCGATCGGCAGTTGGTTGAGCCGGTCGGCGTAATAGAGCGCCGACAGCGCACCAGCAGGCAGGAAGGTCGCGATGATGGTATCGGCGAACAGCGCGACCTGCGTTCCCATAGAGCCCAGTGTCGCCGGCCCCAGCGCCTTGAAGAAACCGCGAACGTCTTCGTCGAGCTTGAGCGGCGCAAAGCGCGGCAGGCCGCCATGGCGCGCCAGATCGCCTGCGAGCAGGAAATATTGCATGAATCCGGAGATCAGCACGCCCCAGGCCGCGGCGTGGCCCGCGGTCGGAAACCAGGCGGCGAGCGCCAGCGTCATCATCATCGCGACATTGAGGAAGATCGAAGCGGCCGCGGCACTGGCAAAGCGCTGCATCACGTTCAGCATGCCGCCATAGAGCGTCACCAGCGTGATCAGCAACAGATAGGGAAAGGTGATCCGGGTCAGCTCGATCGCGAGCCTGCGCTGCTCTGCATCGTCGGAAAAGCCGGGCGCAAGCAAGCTCATCGCCTGCGGCATGAAGAGCCAGGCGACGACCAGCAAGACCACCTGCGAGGCCAGCAGCAGCGTGAAGATGCGGTCGGCGAACAGGTGCGCGGCCCCCTCCCCCTTCTCGCCATGGACATGGGCGTAGGCCGGCACCCAAGCCGCGTTGAAGGCGCCTTCGGCAAAGATCGCGCGGAAATGATTGGGCAGCCGCAGCGCCACGAAAAAGGCGTCGGCTACGGGACCGGCGCCGAGGATCGCCGCGAGCATGATGTCGCGGGCAAATCCCGTCAGCCGCGACAGAAGCGTGTAACCACCAACCGTGAAGATGCGTCCGAGCATGCGTCTGTTTTAGAGCATGGCGAGATCAGGTCTAGGTGCAAACCGCGAGGAAGCTGTGCTCCCTCCCCCACCCCCCGCGCCTTCGGCGCGACCTCTGCCGCGAACGGGAGAGGTGAAGAAAATCAGCTCGCGATCGCCCCGCGCACGGCCGCGATGATTCGCGCCTGATCGGCTTCGGTCAGATAGGCGTGCATCGGCAGACTGATGACATCCTGCGACAGGCTCTCGCAAGCAGGCAGGCCGCCGTCTGCGACCGGGTACTGCTTGTAGGCGGACTGCTGGTGCATCGACTTGCCGTAATAGACCGCGGTCGGCACGCCCTGGGCCTTCAGCGCGGCAGCGAAGCCGTCGCGGTCGGTGCCATCGGGAAGGCGAATGGTGTACTGCGCCCAGACCGAGGTGTTGCCGGGGCTGAGTCGCGGCACCGTCACCACGTTGGACAGGCCGCTGGCGTAACGCTCGGCCACCCTGTTGCGGGCCGCGATCTCGTCGTCGAAAATCTTCAGCTTTTCGATCAGCACCGCGGCCTGCATGGTGTCGAGCCGGCCGGTCAGGCCGAGACGGATATTGTCGTATTTGTCGACACCCTGCCCGTGCACGCGGATGCTGCGCAGCATCGCGGCAAGGTCGTCATCATCGGTGAAGATCGCGCCGCCGTCGCCGAAGCAGCCGAGCGGTTTTGCAGGAAAGAAGCTGGTCGTGGTGGCGAGGCCGAAAGTGCCGAGCTTGCGGCCCTTGTAGCTTGCGCCGAAGCCTTGCGCGGCGTCGTCGATCACGAACAGGCCTTCGGCCCTGGCGATCTCGGCGATGGCGTCGTGATCGGCGGGTTGCCCGAACAGATCGACTGGAATGACCGCGACCGGCCTCAGCCCGGCCTGGCGCGCGCTCGCGATGCCGCGCTTGAGCGATTCCGGGCTCATGTTGAAGGTCGTCTCGTCGACGTCGACATAAACAGGCGTTGCGCCCATCCGGGCCGCCGGCGAAGCCGTCGCGATGAAGGTGAAGGACGGGCACAGCACCGCATCGCCGGGACCGACGTTCTTCGCCATCAACACCATCAGAAGCGCATCGGTGCCGCTGGCGCAGGCGATGACGTGCTTGGCGCCACAATAGGCCGCGAGCTGCTTTTCAAGCTCGAAAACCTCGGGACCGTTGACGAACTGGCAATGATCCATCACGCGCTTGACGGCAGCGTCGAGCGAGGCACCGAGCCGGACGCGCTGCGAAGCAACGTCGATGAACGGAATGGGTTCGGACCGCAGATGCTGGTTCATGGCCTGGCTCTTGGCGCCTTCTCGAATGGTCGACATGGAAAGGTTTAGCCGGCGACACGGCGCGGGCCCTTGAGGGCGGGCGATTTGGCCGCGGGGCGCGACGGCGTCTCGAGGCACTGCGTCGCGATCTCGAGGCTTGCGACGCCTTCATCGCCGGTGACCGCCGGCGTCTCGCCGTTGCGCACCGCCTTGAGGAAGGCGATCAGCTCGGCACGAAGCGGCTCGTCATGACCGACAGGCAGATGCCGCATCGAATAGCTGCCGTCGGGCTTGAAGCCGAAGCATTCGGTGACCTGGCGCGTGAGCAAATCGCCCATCACGTATTTGCCGCGGGTCGCGACCGTGACGCTACGCGCCTTGAACGGTGTCAGCCAGTTGGTGTTGATGTGCGCGAGTACGCCGCTGGCGGTGCGGAATTGAAGCAGCGCGATGTCCTCGCGCTCGGCGACCGCGCTCGACAGTTGCGGCTGCACCTCGACGATGTCGGATTCGGTAAACCAGCGGATCAGGTCGATGTCGTGCACGGCGAGGTCGATGACGACGCCGACATTGGACATGCGCGGCGGGAACGGGCCGACGCGCGTGATCGCGATAGAGAGGATGTCCTCGCCCGCGATCGCCTGCTTGACGGCGGCGACGGCCGGATTGAAGCGCTCGACATGACCGATCATCAACGTGACGCCGGCCTTCTGCGCGGCGGCGACGATCTCCCGGCCCTCTTCCACCGTCGAAGCGATCGGCTTCTCGACCAGCACGTGGATGTTGTTGGCGATGCAGGCGAGCGCGACCTCGTGATGCAGATGGGTCGGCGCCGCCACGGTGACGGCATCGACGCCCGCGGCGAAGAGCTGGTCCAGCGTCTCGAAGCTGTTGCAGCCGGCGAGCTCGGTGGCGCGCGTCCGGTGTGCCGGCGATGGATCGACCACGCCGACCAGGCTGACGCCGGGCAGACCGGCGAGCACGCGCGCGTGGTTGCTGCCCATCACGCCGGCGCCGATGACGCCGACGCGCAAGCCGGCCTTGGCCAGTTGTGATCCCTTGGAACTCATCTGATCGAACCCCGATTCACCGCAAATCCCCGGGCCGCTTCTAGCACGGTCGCCACAGATGTGGCGAATACCGGCCTGCTTGACCGGACACGATTTGATTCAAAAAATTACACGTTCCCCGAGCCTTAGCACCAAAACGGAGTGCTTTTGGACCCGGATCGCGTGATTCGGAGTTCGCTGGTTACGACCTTTGATAGTCGTCTTCAATCCGGATGATGTCGTCTTCCCCGAGATAAGAGCCGGTCTGGACCTCGATCAGTTCCAGCATGATTTTACCGGGGTTTTCCATCCGGTGCACCGCGCCCATCGGGATGTAGATCGACTCGTTCTCGTGCACGGTCTTCACGGTGTCGTTGACGGTGACGCGGGCGGCGCCACGGACCACGATCCAGTGCTCGGCGCGATGGTGATGCTTCTGCAGCGATAGCCGTCCGCCCGGCTTCACGACGATGCGCTTGACCTGGTGGCGCTCGCCATTGTCGACCGACTGATAGCTGCCCCAGGGACGATGCACCTTCAGATGCTCCTCGGTGACCTTCGGCGCGACGGCTTTCAGCTTCGTGACGAGCCGCTTGAGGCCGTTGGCATCCTGCTGGCGCGAGACCAGCACCGCGTCCGCGGTCGCGACCACGACGAGATCGTCGACGCCTTCGAGCGCGACCAGCGCGGCATCGGTGGTGACGTTGCAGTTGCGGGAATCCTCGAACACGGCAGGGCCGTGCGCCGCGTTGCCTTGCGCGTCCTTCTCGGACAATTCCCATACCGCGTGCCAGGAGCCGACGTCGGACCAGCCGCAGGACACCGGCACCACCGCTGCGCGCGAGGTCTTTTCCATCACCGCATAGTCGATCGAGATCGCCTTGGCGGCGCCGAACGCCTCGGGCTCCAGGGTGACGAAGCCGAGATCGCGGCCGGCATGGGCAACCGCCGAGGACACGGCGTCGACGCTTGCCGCATCGACCTTGCGGTATTCGTCGAGCAGCAGGCTTGCGGGGAACATGAAGTTGCCGCTGTTCCAGAGATAGCCCGAATTGACGTAGTCGGCGGCCTTCGCCGCATCAGGCTTCTCGACGAAGCGCGCGACGGCACGCACCTCGCCTGAGATCACCTCGCCCGGGTTGATATAGCCATATTCGGTCGCCGGCCGCTCCGGCTTGACGCCGAAGGTGACGATGCGCCCCAGGCTCGCGGCGGCGAGGCCCTCGCGGCAGGCCGCGACGAAGGCGGCGTTGTCCTGCACGACGTGGTCGGCGGCGAGCGCCAGCACGATCGCTTCACCGGTGCGGTTTTGCGCGAATGCCGCGCCGGCCGCGATTGCGGGGCCGGAATCGCGGCGCATCGGCTCGAGGATCACGTCGGCCTCGATGCCGATCTCCGCGAGCTGCTCGAGCACCATGAAGCGGTAGGCCGCGTTGGTGATCACGATCGGTCGGTCGAACAGCGCCGCGTCGGAGACGCGCAGCAGCGTGTCCTGGAAGGTCGAGCGCGCGCCGAACAGCGGCAGGAACTGCTTCGGGCGTACCTCGCGCGAGGCCGGCCATAGCCGCGTGCCGGCGCCGCCGCACATGATCAGGGGGATAATGCGTTTGTCCATCGTCATCTCGAACCTTGGAAAGTCGTCCCGATACCAGGCGACAGAATTGTGGACCGTACGATCGGCTTGGATAATACACGGACCGCGGCGTCAAGACAGGTGGAGGGCGGGGCCCAAAAGGCCTGTCCGCTCGCCTTTTTGCCGTTTTCGACGGACTAGTCCTTGGCGTTATCGGCGGTTCTGCTAGCGGCTTCTGATAACCGCTATTGCAAGATCGGCGCCAAAACCATACCAAAGCGGCCGAATTCGGCGCCTGGCGTCGGGTCGCCTCCAATCCTTGCAAACCCCGCGGGCGAGATGCGCCGGATCCTGCTGTCGACGGCCAAAATTCTGATCTCAGCGGCGCTGCTCTATCTGGCGCTGCGCAAGGTCGATTTCACAGAGCTGTTGTCGCGCTTCACCGCGAGCAGCGTCGTCTGGATGGGCATGGCGATCGCGGTCACGTTTCTGCAGATCTTCGTCGGCGTGCTGCGCTGGCGCGAGATCAGCGCCGAATGCGGTGCGCCGCTCGAGCTCGGCCGCGCCATGCGTTACAACGTGATCGGCTCTTTTTTCAACCAGACCCTGCCGTCCGCGATCGGCGGCGACGCGGTCCGGCTCTGGCTGGTGGCGCGCGCCGGTGCCGGGTGGCGTGCGGCGACCTATTCGATCTTCGTCGATCGCGCCATCGGCCTCGTCGCGCTCGCGATCCTCATCGTCGCGAGCCTGCCGTGGAGCTATCAGCTGATCACCGATCCGAACGGACGCTCGGCGCTGCTGCTGGTCGACTTCGCGGCCCTTGCCGGCGGCATCGGCTTCTTGATCTTCGGCGCGCTGAAATGGCCGTGGCTGAAGACGTGGTGGGCCACCCACCATCTCCATGCCTGCGCCGTGATCGCCAACCGCGTTATCTTCAGCCGCACGCGCGGACCTGCTATCGCCGTCCTGTCGCTGCTGGTTCACGTGCTTGCCGTCGTCATCGCCTGGTGCGTGGTGCAGTCGATCGCAGCCCCCGTCACGTTCGCCCAGGTGTTCCTGCTGGTCCCGCCGGTGATGCTGATCACCTTGATGCCGATCTCGATTGCCGGCTGGGGCGTGCGGGAGGCCAGCATGGGGCTGGCCTTCGGCTTCGCCGGGCTCGCCGCCAATGAAGGCGTCAACATCTCGCTGCTGTTCGGCGCGGTCTTCTTCGTCGTCGGCGCGTTCGGCGGCCTGGTCTGGATCCTGAGCGCGGAAAAGGCCGCGCAGGGCTCGGCGCAGCTCGGGGTGCCGGAGTGACTGCGCCCACGATCGTGCCCTCGCTGCTTGCCATTGTGATCGCCGCGCTGATGTCGGCGCTCATCACCTGGACCAGCCGGCCCCTGCTTCAGCGCTATGCGCTGGCGCGGCCGAATGCCCGCTCCTCGCATCGCATCCCGACCCCGCAAGGCGCTGGCATCGCCGTGATATCGGCGACACTCATCGTGGCATTGGCATGGGCAGTCTCGGCGAACCTTACGATCCCGTTGGTGCTGGTCGTTGCGACGATCGTGATCGCGCTGGTCGGATTCGCCGACGACATCGTCTCGCTGCCGGTGCTGGTACGGCTGGTGCTGCAAGCCGCCTGCGTCGGCGCCGTGGTGTTCACCGCGCCCGACGATGCGCGCATCGTGCCGACACTGCCGCTCGCGCTGGAGCGCGGCCTGATCGTGCTCGCCGGCATCTGGTTCGTGAACCTCGTCAACTTCATGGACGGGCTCGACCTGATGACGGTGGCGGAGGTGGTGCCCGTCGCCGCCGGGTTGCTGCTGCTCGGGCTGCTCGGCGAATTGCCGTGGCCGGCGGTGTTGATCGCAACCGCCTTATGCGGCGCGATGCTCGGCTTTGCGCCGTTCAACAGGCCGGTCGCCAAGGTGTTTCTGGGCGATGTCGGTAGCCTGCCGATCGGACTTCTGCTCGGCTGGTGCCTGCTCGAGCTCGCCTGGCGCGGACAGGCTGCCGCCGCACTGCTGCTGCCGGCCTATTATCTCGCGGATGCCACCATCACGTTGTTTCGCCGCATCGCCCGGCGCGAGCAGTTCTGGTCGGCGCACCGCTCGCACTTCTATCAGCGCGCCACCAACAACGGCTTCACGGTTCCGCGGGTCATCGGTGACGTGTTTTCGCTCAACGTCGTCCTCGCCGCGCTTGCCGTCCTCTCCGTCCGTTCCGGTTCGATGACGGTCACGCTGCTCGCGCTTGTCGGAGGCGCGATCGCGGTCGCTTTTGTGCTGCGGCGGTTCTCCCGCCCTCAGGCCTCCTGAGCCGCCAGCGCCAGCCGCAGGCCCTCGTCGAGCGACACCTTGGGCTGCCACCCCGTCGCGATCGCCTTGGAGACGTTGAGTTCGAGCGAGCCGATCAGGCTGTCATGCGCGTCCTGACGGCCAAGCAGGCCGAACAGCGAGCCCAGCAGCTTGGGCGATATGCCGAACATCCGCGGGCTCTTGCCGGAGGCCTTCGCCAGGCGTTCAATGAATTCGGGGGTCGAGACCTGCTCCCTGTCGGCCACCAGGAAGATCTCGAAATTGCTCGCGGGGTCCGAATGGCCGAGCCTGTGCAGGATGAAGGACGAGAGGTTCTGCACGGCGACAAAGGCGCGATGGTTGCGGATCGCGGCAAAGGGCAGCGGCAATCCCAAATTCACCGCGCGCGTCAGCAGCGCAAAATTGCCCTTGGCGCCCGCGCCGTAGACCAGCGGCGGCCGGACCACGGAGATCTTCATGTCGCTGTTGCGCGCGAGCGTCCGCAGGCCCGCCTCCGCCGCCGCCTTGGACATGCCGTAGAGGCCGCGCGGCGTGAGGATGTCGTCCTCGCTGAACGGGGGGCGGCCTTCATTGCTGCGGCCATGCACGAGAACCGTGCTGACGAAGATGAACTGGCGCACGCCAGCGTTCGCCGCAGAACGCGCCAGATGCAGCGTGCCCGCGATGTTGACGTTGCGGTAGAGCTGGACCGCATGCTCCTCGTGCTTGTGGTGCACGCGCGCGGCGAGATGGACGACGGCGTCGACGCCTTCGAGCGCGGGCGTCCAATCAGTGTCCGCGCCGATCGTCTCGATCACGACCTCGTCGTCGCGGCCCTCCGGGCTGCGAACCGCTCGGCGAACCGACCATCCTTCGCGCACGAGATCAGGCACGACATGGCGGCCGACGAAGCCGCTCGCTCCCGTGACCAGCACGACTCGCCTGCTCTCGCTCATCGTTGCTCCTTCAGGTTCGGATTGTGCAACAACTCGTCGATCACGGCTGCGTAGGCATTCATCGCAACGCTGCGGTCGAACTTCGATGCCGCTTTCACCGCGCGCTCGGCGAGAGCACCGTCGCCCGACGCGGACGCGGCACGGATTGCCGCGGCGAGCTGGTCGGCGCGGCCGGGCGTCACCACCCAGCCGAGCCCGTTCTCCACCACGGTCAGCGCGGCCTCGGCCTCGGGCTCGGAGACCAGGACGACCGGACGGCCGACCGCCAGCAGATTGTAGAACCGGCTCGGCACCGACACGCCGGCGACGTCCTTGCGATACGGGATGATCCAGAGGTCGGCCGCGGCGAGGAACGCCTCCAGCTCGGAATCCTCGACCCGCGCCACGAAGGAAACATTGGAGAGGTTCGCACCGGCCTGCAACTGCTTCAGCCGCTCGAAGCCGATGCCCCAGCCGGAGAGCAGGAAGTGAATCTGCGCCTCGTCCTCGAGCAGACGCGCTGCCTCGAACACGATCTCGGGATCATGGGTAAATCCGAGATTGCCTGACAGCCCGACGATGAAGCGCCCCGAAAGTCGCTTGCGGAACGGATTGTCTGGCGTCACCGGCCGCACTGAAGGCACCAGCGTCGCCCAGTTCGGGATGAAGCGGATCTTGTTCCGCGTCATGCCGGAATAGCTGAGCAGCGGGCGCTCGGCGTCGCGGCCGATCGTGATCACGGCATTGAGCGCGCGGAACATCAGGCTGTTGGCGGCCCGCATCACCCCCGCCACGAACGAGCGCGGCTTCAACAGGCCCGCCATCACCAGCACATCGGGAAACAGGTCGTGCATGATGAGTGCCGAGCGCGCGCCCTTGAGCCAGCCCGCGGCCGCGACGGCGTAAGGCAGCATGAACGGGGCCGTGACGGTGAGCACGACGTCGCCGCGCCGCAGGCGCCGCAACAGCGCACCGAAGATGCGCAGCACGAACAGCAGCTCGGAGAGGCCGCGACGGACCAGCGCCGCCTTTCCCGCCATCCGGTTCCTGACGGCGATCACGCGCGGCTTGCCTGCACCGGTCTGCGGGGCCGGCAGGACACCCGAGCCCGACAGCACCTCGACCTCATGCTCGGTGGCGAGGCGGCAGGCGATCTCGGCCATGATCGCCGCGGTCGTGCTCGGATCCGGCGGATAGTGCTGGCTCGCGACGACGATCTTGCCGACGATCTTGTGTTGCGGCTGCATGGTCAGGCCGCGGTCGACCCGAATTCGGGGACCGCATCCTTCAGGATGGTCCTGATGGTCGCGCGATCGTCGCGCGCGATCGCCTGGTCGAGCGCGGCGATCCATTTGCGCAGGGTCTGCATCGGCGGCTCGTTCGGCTGCGCGGCCATGATGCCGGCAACGCCGATCTCGCGGGTCGGCTCTTCGGAGGCGAACAGGATCTCATGCAGGCGCTCGCCCGCCCGCATCCCCGTGAACACGATCTCGATGTCGTAGCCGGGCTGCAGGCCGGAGAGACGGATCATGCGCTCGGCGAGATCGACGATCTTCACCGGCTGGCCCATGTTGAGCACGTAGACCGAGACGTCGGGACGTTGTGTGCCGAGCGCGTGCGTGGCCGCCGTGATCACGAGGTCGCAGGCCTCGCGGATGGTCATGAAGTAGCGGACCATGTCGGGATGCGTCACCGTCACCGGGCCGCCGGCTTCGATCTGGGCCTTGAACTTCGGCACCACCGAGCCGTTCGAGGCCAGCACATTGCCGAATCGGACCGAGATCAGCCGCATGGGCGGCTTCGCACTGCTGCCGCCCGTCGCGAGTTCATGATCGAGCGCCTGGCAGTACATCTCGGCGAAACGCTTGGTCAGGCCCAGCATCGACACCGGCTCGATCGCCTTGTCGGTCGAGATCATCACCATGGCTTCGGCGCCGGCGGCGAGCGCGGCGTCGGCCACGTTGATCGAGCCGAAGATATTGGTCTTGACGCCCTCGCTCCAGTCGCGCTCGAGGATGGGCACGTGCTTGAGAGCAGCCGCGTGGAACACGATGTCAGGCTTGAACTCGGCCATCAGCCGCATTACGCGCTCGCGGTCGCGGATGTCGGCGATCCGCCCTTCGATCGCGGCTCCCGTGCCGTGCGCGGCGAGCGCTTCGGTGACGGCGTAGAGCGCCGGCTCGGAATTCTCCAGGATCAGGAGGCGCGCTGCGCCGAAGGCGACGACACGCTCGCAGATCTCCGAGCCGATCGAACCGCCGCCGCCGGTGACGATCACCGCCTTGCCCTTGATCAGGGCCTCGAGCCGCGCATAGTCGATCTTTTCGCTCGGCCGCAGCAGCAGATCCTCGACGGCAACCGCCGTCAATCTCGGCGCGTCGCCGCTCTCGAGCGAGGGCATGCGGTTGACGATCACACCCAATTTGCGTGCCCGCATCAGGATCGATTCCGGATGAGCCTCCGGCTCGAACGCGGAGGGCGTCATCACGACGCGCGCGATCGCCTTGCCCCGCTTGGTGAAGTCGGCGACGACGTCCTCGATGTCGTCGATGCCGCCCAGCACCGGCAGGTTCCGGATCAGCTGGCCGCGGTCGGAGCTCGACGGCGACAGCACGCCGACCGGCCAGATCCGCTTGATCGCGCCGCTCTCGATGCCGCGCAACAAGACCTCGGCATCCGCGGCCCGGCCGATCAGCAGCGTCGGGGCGGCATCCTCGTTGCGCGCATGGCGTCGCACCCGGGTATAGCGGAAGTAGCGATAGGCCATGCGCAAGGCGCTGAGAGCGAAGATCTCGAGGAACCAGTAGAGGACGATCGTCACCTTGCCGAGGAAGAAGGCACCGCGGACATTGGGGGAGACGAAGATGTAGTCGAGCGCCAGCAGCGCGACCGTCAGCACGGTCGCGACGCGGACGATGTTCATCGCGTCGGGCAACGAGATGAAGCGCCATTTCGTCGTGGTCAGGTTGAAGATGAAGAACACCACGACGCTGAAGGCGAGGAAGTAGGGCAGGATGCGGAACAACAGCGGCAGGCGATCATAGAAGCCCTCGCCGCCCTCGAAGCGCAGATAGAATGCGGCAAAAAGCGCCGCCATCGTCGCCAGCAAGTCGTGGAGCGCGATCATGAAATTGCGCAAAGTGAGATGCGAAAGACGCGTCATCCGCCGACCGATGAATATCCCAATTGGTACAACCTGACCGCGCTGATAGCCCATATCGACCGGAGTTGCCAGCCGCGCGACCGCTCAGGAACCGACTTCCACCACCTTCGCCGTCTCCCGTTGCATCCGGATCACCATGCCGCCGGCGACCCCGACGCCAATGACGTACATCCAGCCCTCGTGGAAGTCGAACAAATGCGAGTTGAACAGCGAGGTGAAGACATTCTGCACCACGACGAGAAGGCCGATCCACTTGGCAAACCCGTCGCCGCGAAACAGCTGAAAATGAAACAACCAGATCGCGTAGAGAACCCCGATGCCGATCACGCCCCACTGGATGGCGACGTGCAACGTCTGGTTATGCGGATTCGGAAAGACCCTGACGCGTGGAATCCATGAGGGCTCCTTCGCGGCTCTCTCGTACAGTCCCTGCGTGGAACCGGTGCCGTGCCCCACCAGCGGAGCCTGTACGAAGAACTGGGCGGCATAGCGCCAATATTCCAGGCGCTCGCCCATGGACGTCGGCAATTTCTCTTCTCGGTACAAGCGGTAGTCCCGCGAAAATGTATCGGCCGTTTTGCGCAGTTGCGGCGAGGCCTGCCAGGCGATTGCGGCGCAGGCGATCAATGCGGCGGAGATCATCGCGATGCTGCGCCACCTCAAATGAAGCAGCGCGAACACGCCCAGCATGATCGGGACGGTCACCAGCGCGGTGCGCGACACCACCACGAACGCCATGTTGACCAGGAAGCTCAGCGCCAGTGCGCCCAGCAGCCCGGCAAGCCAGTAGCGCTTCTCGCGTAGCAGCATCATCACCGGATAGGCGAGCGCGACCGCACACAGCGTGAATTCCTGGCTCTGGTCGATGTAGTTCTTGACGAAGATGCCGCGTTCGAGCGGATCGTAAGGCTTCAGCGACAGCTGCGGATAGAACGCCACGAGCCACGACATGATCGACAGCAACGCGCAGGACACGAGGAAGGCGATGAAGATCCAGTGCCCGCGCGTCGAGCGCTCGAAATGGTACAACAGCATGGGCAGCACGAGCAGCTTGACCGTCGGGCCAACGGCATAGAGGCGCGTGCCCCAGGCTGCATCCGACCACAGCGTTCCCACCAGCGCGAGCAGGAACAGTGCGATCGGTGCTGCGCAGATCGGACGCATCAGCGATTGCAGGAAGGCCCTGAGATCGAGGAACGGCACCATGCAGACCAGGAACGCGGCGTTGAAGATCGCCGTGAGCGAAGTCGACCAAGGCAGCGAGACCACGGTGAGAATCGCGAACAGGTCCGCCGTCTCGCTCCACGCCGCCGGGCTGCGGAAACGCCGCCACAGCATGTGGGCGGTCGTTTGTCGCTCCAGCGCCGTCACCTGGTCCGTCACTTGCCCCCTCCCCGCGCGCGATGGACCAGCGCCGTCGTGCTGAAACCTTGCAAAATGTCGACCAGCACGACGGTTCCGCCCGCGGCTTCGACGACGTCGTAGCCGACCACCTGCTCGCGGGTGTAGTCGCCGCCCTTCACCAGCACGCTCGGCGTGATCCGCGTGATCAGGTCGATCGGCGTGTCCTGCTCGAAGATGACGACGAGATCGACGGCTTCGAGCGCGGCCAGCACTTCGGCGCGCGCGCGCTCGTCCTGGACCGGACGATCCGCGCCCTTCAACCGGCGCACCGAGGCATCGCTGTTCAAACCAACGATCAGGCGATCGCAGGCAGCGCGCGCCGCGGTCAGCACCTTGACGTGGCCGGGATGCAGAATGTCGAAACAGCCGTTGGTGAAGCCTACGCGCAAGCCCTCCCGCTTCCACTCGGCAAGCCTATCCTCCAGCGCACCGGGCGCGCTCACGACCTTCTCCTCGGCCGCGAGCGTGGCATGCGGCAGGATCTTGCGCCGCAGCTCGGCTGCGCTCACGCTCGCGGTGCCCTGCTTGCCGACGGCGACGGCGGCCGCCGCACTCGCCATGCGCAGGGCCGTATCCCAATCCGCACCGGCGGCGAGCGAGACCGCGAGCGACGCCGCGACGGTATCACCGGCGCCGGAGACGTCGCGCACCTTCACCGGGAAAGCAGGCACGTGAACCGCCTCGCCCTTGCGCGGCACCAGCGTCATGCCGTGCTCGCCCTGCGTGACCAGGATCGCCTCGCAATCGGCGAGCCGCATCACGTCCTCGCTTGCATCGACAATGCTTTGCGGCGTGTCGGCGCGGCTGCGGGTGGCTTCTGCGAATTCCTTGCGGTTGGGCGTGAGCAGTGTGGCGCCGCGATAGATCGCCCAGTTCAGGCTCTTGGGATCGACGATCACAGTCTTGCCCGCCTGTCGCGCCGCATCGATGGTGTGGCGGATCACGCGCGCGGTCAGCACGCCTTTGGCGTAATCGGACAGCAGCACGACATCGGCGCGCGCGATCTGCGGCAAGATCGCCTCGATCAGCTTGGTCTCGACCTCTTCGGACGCGGGCTGTGCCTGCTCCCAATCCGCGCGCAGCATATGCGTGGAGAAATGCTCGGATACGAAGCGAACCTTTCGCGTGGTGGGACGTGAGGGATCGCATACCAGCACGCTCTCGATGCCGGCATGGTCCGCCAGCGCGGCCTTGAGCCGCGCACCCGCATCGTCCTCGCCGACGAGACCGACGAAGATGCAGCGCGCGCCGAGCGAGGCGACATTGCGCGCGACGTTGCCGGCGCCGCCGATGTGGAGCTCGCTGCGCTGCGCCGCGATGACTGGCGTCGGCGCTTCCGGCGAAATCCGCGACACCTCGCCATAGACGAACTCGTCCAGCATGATGTCGCCGATGCACAGCACCGTGCGGCCGGAGATCGTTTGCGCAAGGGCGTCGAAATCGAGAATGGGCGTCGGCATGATCAAAGGCCTCAGCGGAAGCGGTCGGGCCGGTCGAGGTAATCCCCGACATAGGCCTTCACCGCGTCCTCGAGCGTCGTGAAGCCGCCGTTATAGCCGGCGCGGTGGAGACGATCGACCTTGCTCTGGGTGAAATACTGATAGGCGCCGCGGATCTGCTCGGGCATGTCGACATATTCGATGTTGGGCCTGCTATCGAGCGCGGCGTAGGCGGCCAGCATCAGGTCCTTGAAGCTGCGCGCCTTTCCGGTGCCGACATTGAACAGTCCAGACACCGCGGGCGTTGCCAGCAGCCACATGATCACGCGCACGACGTCGTCGACATAGATGAAGTCGCGGCGCTGATCGCCGTCGGCGATGCCCTCGCGGTGCGACTTGAACAGCTGCACGACGCGGCCCGCCTTGACGTCGTCGAAGCGGCGCGCCAACACGCTCATCATCGAGCCCTTGTGGTACTCGTTGGGCCCGAACACGTTGAAGAATTTCAAGCCCACATGTTGCGGCGGCAGCGGATCGCCATTCGCGACGCGCCCGGCGACCGCGAGGTCGAACATGTGCTTGCTCCAGCCGTAGAGATTCATCGGCCGCAGCTTCTTCAATGCGGAGACCGAAGCGTCGTCGTCAAAACCTGTCTCGCCGTCGCCATAGGTCGCCGCGGAGGAGGCGTAAATGAACGGCACCGCGCCCGCCGTGCACCAGTCGAGCAGTCGCATCGACATGCGAAAATTGGTTTCGAACACGTGGTCACCGTCGGTGGCGGTGGTCGCCGAAATCGCCCCGAGATGGATCACGGCGTCCAGCTTGCGGCCCTTCAGCCAATCGAGCAGCTCGGCCGGCGGGACGATATCCACAAGCTGGCGCTTGGCGAGATTCCGCCACTTGCCGTCATTGCCGAGCAAATCACTGACCACGACGTCGCTGCGACCGGCATCGTTCAACGCGGCCACGACATTCGACCCGATAAAACCGGCTCCGCCGGTCACCAGCAACATTCCAATACCCTGCCCGATATTTGCGGCCCGGTCCTGCCGTAGCGCATGATCCGCCAAAGTGTAAGCGGTTTTGGAATGGGCCCTCCATCCGCTTTACCTGCCGGCCCGGAGCGGCTAACCGGACGCCATCATTCAGCACGCCTTCGGCCTTATTAACGAATGAATCAAGATTCGCAACTTAGTGAAGATGCAGACCGGAGCGACACCCGCCCGATCCTGATCGTTCCCTACATGTGGATCGGCGATTTCGTCCGGAATCACACTGTCGTGCGGGTTCTGAAGGAGCGCTGGCCGAATCGGCCGGTCGACCTCCTGACCACATCGCTTTGCGCCCCGCTGGTCGATTACATGCCCGGCGTGCGGAAGGGGCTTGTCTGGGACCTGCCCCGCGGCCGTCTCGCCGTCGCCCGCCAACTCGGCTTGGCGAAGCTTTTACGGGAGCGGAACTACGGCACCGCCCTGGTGCTGCCGCGGACCTGGAAGGCGGCCATCGCGCCCGCGCTGGCCGGCATCCCTGAAAGGGTCGGCTTCGTGGGCGAGTTCCGGTTTGGCCTGCTCAATCGCTGGCGCTGGGGCGAGAAGAAGCTGCCCCGCTTCATCGACAAGAACGCCGCCCTGGCCCAGCCCGATGGCGCCCCCCTGCCGGCGGAATGGCCGGTACCGCAATTGCGCGTTCCCACCGAGGAGATCGCCCGCTGGCGCGAAGCCCATGGCCTCAGTACCCGCCCCGCCGTCGCACTCGCCCCCGGATCGGTCGGCGTCTCCAAGCGCTGGACCTATTATCCCGAGGCCGCTCGCCTGCTGGTCGAATGCGGCCTCGACGTCTGGGTCGTCGGCGGCCCCGCTGAAAAGGGTCTCGCCCAGAAGATCGTCGCCGCTGGCGGCCCCGGGACCGCTGGCGGCCCAGAGGTCCGCGACCTCACCGGCAACGACCTGCGCAACGGCGTGCTGGCTATGGCCGCGGCCGGCGTCGCCATCTCCAACGATTCAGGCCTGATGCACATCGCAGCCGCCTTGGGCACGCCCACCATGGGCATCTTCGGTCCCACCAGCCCCTACCTCTGGGCGCCCCTCAACGGCCTTGCCGCGACCATCGTGCAGAACAAGAGCGTGCTGTCGTGCCAGCCCTGCCAGAGCACGATCTGCAAGATGAACGATCATCGCTGCATGCGGGACATCGCGGCGGACGAGGTCGTGGCGATCGCGCAGCGGGTGCTCGGGGAAGCAGCGCAATGATCCAAGGCGATTCAATGTGGTTCCCGGCGTCGTAGGAGACGAAACAGATCCCTTCACGTGGCCGCGCGCATGGCTCGGCTAACATATGTTGCTTACACCCTCGGGAAGACCAGGCATCCTCTCAAGTTCTCCGGGGGACAGCCATGGACGAAGACTTCATCAGGGGACGCGCCGAGCATATCCGCGAGCTCGCCACCAAGGCGGATCCATTCACCAGAAAGCGCCTGCTCGAGCTTGCCGACAGCTACGAGCGCAGGCTTCGCCCACCGCCTTACGCTCCGACAGGACCAGGTGCGCGTCTTCAGCCGCAGACGTCCCGCTAGACGTGCCAAAAGAGAAGGAACGCGAGAGCCAGCGAGTCGCCTTCGAACGCCCGCTGCCGGCGCAGATGATGGCGATCGACGGCACCTGGCGCCGGCCCTGTTTCGTCAAAGACGTCTCCGAAAACGCCGCCACGCTTCGCGTCGAGAGCTCGATCGAGGGGCTCACACTGACGGAGTTCTTTCTGCTGCTTTCCTCGACCGGCCTCGCCTATCGGCGGTGCCAGCTCGATCGCGTGAATGGCGACGAGCTCGAAGTCAGCTTCCTGCGCCAGAAAGCCAGGAAGAAGCCGAACCGAGAGACACCGGCATAATCGAGCCGTGCAGGTTCGCTCGCGGCTGAGTCCGGGCTCAATCGCCAGCGACGCGGCGCATCGAATTCTCGAGATAATATCAGTCTACCGGTGTTTTGCCCGACGAGTCAAATTGATTTCGTAAAATCCGTAAATTCATCGCGCCGGCTTTGCAAGCCATTGATTTGTCTGGCCCGCCTACTGTGCATGGGGTTGTTTTCGAGATTCTCGCCGGCGGCACCGAAACGTCGGCCGTTTAGAACAGCGGCCGATAGACCTCGCCGATCCGCGCCGCTTCGGCATCGAGACTGAACCTGTCCAGCACCCGCGCCCGTCCCCGCTCTCCCATCGCGGTCGCGGCAGCGACATCGCGCATCAGTGGCTCGAGTGCTGTCGCCAAGGCATCGGCATCACCAGCCGGGACCAGCACCCCGCTCACGCCATCCTCGACCACGAGCTCGGCGGCGCCGGCGCGTGCAGCAACCAGCGCGCTGCCGGATGCCATCGCTTCGATCAGCGTCAGGCCGAAACCTTCGTTGCGCGAGGTGAAGGCGTAGATCGTCAGCCGTTGATACCAGCGCCGCACCTGCTCGATCGGCAGCTCGCCGGTGATGACGATGCGCGATTGCAGACCCGCAGCTTCGATGCGTTTCTTCAGGTCATTGGCAAACGGCGTCTGTTCGGCCGTGACTTGGCCGACGATCACGGCCGTGAAGTCAGGATAGCGTGGCAGCAGCCGGCACATCGCGTCGACGAACACATCGGTGCCCTTCTGCGCCCGCACGCGGCCGAAACAGCCGATCGCATAACGGCCCGGCAGACCGCTTTCGGCGAAGGCTGCTGCGCGATCGATCGGCGGTGCATAGGCGTCGGTGTCGACGCCGTGCGGAATCACCGTCGCTTTCACTTTCAGGAATGATGCGGAGATGTCCGATGTCGCGATGATCGCGTCCATGCGCCGGATCAGCCAGCGCGTGATCCAGCTGTGATGCCGCTGCGCCGCCGAGGTGAACACCAGTTTCAACGGCCAGCCGAATGCGCGCAGCACGACGCCTGCGATCATCTCGTTGTTGCGGCGCGCATGCCAGATCAGCGGCCGCTTGCGGCGCCAGAGCTTCAGGACGTCGGTGGCGCCGAGCCGCGCGATCCCCTGCGGCGCGTCCGAGCCGAACCAGCCTGCGCGGTACAGCTTTGCCAGCCGCGGCGCCACCATCCGGTTGGTCGCGGTGACCCCGGAATAGCGCCTGTGCAGATTTGGCACGATCACTTGCAGATCGCCGGGGGAATTCGCCACGTCACGCTCCATTTAGTGTCCCCCTATACGCAACATTAAGCATAGTGGCCAGTTCAGGGCTGCCGATACCCCCTCTTCACCACGCAGACGCTAGCATCCGCGTTGATCGAAGACGGGTGAGATCATGACAGTGCTAGTCACCGGCGGCGCCGGCTATATCGGAAGTCACACGGTCCTGGCGCTGGCGGAAGCCGGCGAGGACGTCGTCGTGATTGACGATCTCTCCACCGGCTTCTCCGCCTATCTGCCCGAGGGCGTGCCGCTGTTCATTGGCGATGCGGGCGATGAGAATTTGCTCGCGGGCGTGATCGCTCAGCACGACATCGAGAGCATCATCCATTTCGCGGGCTCCGTCGTGGTGCCGGATTCGATGCGCGACCCGCTCGGCTACTATCGCAACAATTTCATGACCGCGCGCAACCTACTCAACGTCGCGGTGAAGCGCGGCATCAGCCGCTTCATCTTCTCCTCGACCGCCGCCGTCTACGGCAATCCGGACCAGGTGCCGGTGCCCGAGCACGCGCCGACACGGCCGCTCTCTCCTTACGGCTCATCCAAGCTGATGACCGAAATCATGCTGCACGACGTTGCCGCCGCCTACGGCATGCAGTACGTGACCCTGCGCTATTTCAACGTCGCTGGGGCCGATCCGCAGGCGCGCATCGGGCTTGCCACCGTCGGCGCCACCCATCTGCTCAAGATCGCGGTGGAAGCGGCGACCGGCCAGCGCGCCAAGATCGACGTGTTCGGCACCGACTATCCGACCCCGGACGGAAGCTGCATTCGCGACTTCATTCACGTCACGGACCTCTCGCAGGCGCATCGCTCGGCGCTGGCTTACCTGCGCAACGGCGGCGCTTCGACCACGCTGAATTGCGGCTATGGCCGCGGCTATTCGGTGCTTGAGACCATCGACGCCGTGCGCCGGGTGTCGGGCCGCAGCTTCGCCGTGCAATACGCCCCGCGCCGGCCGGGCGACATCATGACCATGGTCGCCGACACCAGCCGCATCCGCGGTCTGCTCGACTGGAAGCCGCAATACGAGGACCTCGAGACCATCGCGGCGCACGCGCTGGCCTGGGAGGACAAGCTGTTCCGCGAGCGCCATGGCGAACTCCGCCACGCCGTCTCCGCTTAAAATCGCTTCCGGCGCAAGCCCTTAATTGGGCTTGAAAAGCGGAGCTTTAGCGGGCACAGAGGCCCATCGATCCCTGACGCGCGGGCAGGCTTATCCCCTTGGCCGTCAATGGACACCGGATGGCCCAGTTTCCAAAGAAAATCACCGACGATCCCTATGCGGCAGCGGTCCTGATTCGCCGCTTGGTCATGGAACAGGGAGTCGTCTACTGGCGGCGTTACCTCGTTGCCTTCGCGCTGATGGCGGCCGCCGCAGGCGCCACCGCCGGCGCGACCTACGTGCTCGGCCAGGTCATCAACCAGGCCTATGTCGACAAGAACATCCCGGGCATCGCGATGTTCTCAGCCATCACGGTGGTGCTGCTCTTCATCAAGGGCGTGGCGACCTACGGGCACATGGTGATCCTGACCAAGATCAGCAACGCCATCCTCGCCACCAACCAGCGCCGGCTGTTCGCCAAGCTGATGCGCGAGAGCGTCGGTTTCTTCTCCGAGCGGCATTCATCCGAATTCCTGGCGCGGCTCACGGCGGGCGCCAAATCGATCACCGACGTCCTCAACATGCTGGTCAACGCCATCGGGCGCGACCTCTTGATGCTGCTGGCCATGATCGGTGTAATGGTGTGGCAGGACCCGTTGATGTCATTCATTGGCCTCGTCGCGGTGCCGCCGGCGATGCTGGTGCTGCGCAAGCTGGTCAAGCGCATCAAGGGGCTCGCCTACAACCAGTTCACCGGCACTGCCGACATCATGGAGACGATGCAGGAATCGCTGCAAGGCATCCGCACGGTGAAGGCGTTCACGCTCGAAGACACCATGCAGAAGCGCATCGACGAGAACATCGCCATCGTCGAGCGCAACGCCAACAAGATGGCCCGGGTCGCCAACCGCTCCAATCCGCTGATGGAAATGCTCGGCGGCTTCGCGGTCGCCGGCTGCCTGATGTACGGCGGCTACGCTGTGGTCGCACTCAACGCCACGCCCGGCGCGTTCTTCTCCTTCATGACCGCGTTCCTGATGGCGACCGAGCCGGCCAAGCGGCTGGCGCGGCTCAACATCGATCTCAACAGCCAGTTGGTCGGCGCCCGCATGCTGCTCGAAATCATCGACAGCCCGGCGAGCGAGCATTCCGATGACGACAAGCCGGCGCTGAAACTCTCCGACGCGCGGATCGAGCTGCGCGATGTCAGCTTCGCATATCGTTCGGGCGAAACCGTGCTCAACCGCATGAGCTTCACAGCCGAGCCCGGCAAGGTCACCGCGCTGGTCGGCCCCTCCGGCGGCGGCAAGTCGACCGTGCTGGCACTGCTGCTGCGCTTCTACGAGGTCACGCAGGGGGGCATCGTGATCGACGGCCAGTCGATCGGCGCGGTCTCCCGCAAGTCGCTGCGCGCTCAGACCGCCTATGTCGGCCAGGACGTCTATCTGTTCCGCGACACCATCCGGAGCAACATCGCCTTCGGCAGGCCCGGCGCGACCGAGGACGAGATCATCGACGCCGCGAAGGCGGCCTGCGCGCATGATTTCATCATGAGCTTCCCGCTCGGCTACGATACGCCAGTCGGCGAGCACGGCACGCAACTCTCGGGCGGTCAGCGCCAGCGCATCGCGGTGGCGCGCGCGCTGATCAAGAACGCGCCGATCATCCTGTTGGACGAGGCCACCGCGGCGCTCGATTCCGAGTCCGAGCGGCAGGTGCAGGAAGCGATCGAGCATCTGTGCCAGAACCGGACCACCATCGTAATTGCGCACCGGTTGCACACCATCATGCACGCCGACAGCATTCTGGTGGTCGAGGGCGGCGAGATCGTCGAGCGGGGCCGGCACGAGGAATTGCTCCGTCGCGGCGGCCGCTATGCTTCCTTCTTCCGCCTGCAACATCACGACGCTGGCGCTCTGGCGCCGATCAGCGCGACCGCATAGAGTTCCCTCATCCACCCAGAGCAGCGAGATCGCTCCATGAACGCCGCCTCCTACGTCATCCCGCTTCCGCCCCAGGCTTCCCTTCCCGTCGTTGGAGAAAGCGGCCGCTATCCCGTACGCCGCATCTGGTGCGTCGGCCGCAACTATCTCGAGCACATCCGCGAGATGGGCAACGACGAGCGCGCTCCGCCGTTCTTCTTCGCCAAGCATGCCGACATGCTGGTGCCCGATGGCGCCACCATTCCCTATCCGCCGCTGACCAAGGACCTGCATCACGAGGTCGAACTGATCGTCGCGATGAAGAGCGGCGGGCTCAACATTCCCGCCGAGAAGGCGCTCGATCATGTCTACGGCTACGCCGTCGGCATCGACCTCACCCGTCGCGATCTTCAGATCGCCTCGCGCAAGAAGGAGCGCCCATGGGAGATCGGCAAGTCGTTCGACGGCTCTGCCCCCTGCTCCGCAATTCAACCGGCCTCGAAGATCGGCCATCCCTCAAGGGGCAAGATCTGGCTCACGGTCAACGGCAAGGAAGCCCAGAAGGGTGACCTTACCGAGCTGATCTGGAACGTGCCGGAGATCATCTGGCAGCTCTCGCAGCAGGTGAAGCTTGCCGCCGGCGACATTATCATGACCGGCACGCCGGCCGGTGTGTCGCAGCTCCAACCGGGCGACAAGCTCGAATGCGGCGTCGACGGCGTCGGCACGTTGAAGGTATCGATCGGCCAGCCGGAGTAAGGCTGAGCTCCAGTCACAGAAAACCAAAAGCCCCGGACCTCGCACCCGGGGCTTCTTTGCGGTCTCAGATCCGCCGCTCGTGCGCGCCAACCGTGTTGATGTCCTTGCCGGTGTAGTCGGTCATCATTGCGGTGGCGACCAGCGTCATGACTGCGCAAATCGCGATGTAGACCGCAATGGCGGTCGCAGAGTGGAATGTGCCGAACAGCCAGGTTGCGATCAACGGCGCCGGACCTCCGGCAATCACGGATGCGAGCTGATATCCGAGCGAGGAGCCGCTGTAGCGCAAGCGTCCGGTGAAGCTCTCGGCGATCAAGGCGGCTTGCGGCCCATACTGCATGTCGTGCGGAATCAGCGACAGGATGATCGCCGCGAAGATGATGGTCAGCGATCCCGTATTGAGCATCGCGAAATAGATGAAGCCGAAGATGCCCGTCGCCGCAGCGCCGAGCATGTACATGTTCTTGCGGCCGATCTGGTCTGAAATGTGGCCGCAGAGCGGGATCGAGATAAACGACAGCACCGAAGCCGACAGCACCGCGGTGAGCAGGAAGTCGCGCGAGACGTGCAGGGTGCCGATGCCATAGGAGAAGACGAAGGCGGTGAAGATGTAGAACGGTGCCTGCTCCGACATGCGCGCGAAGGCGGACAGCAGGATCTCCTTCGGATAGTCCCGGATCACCGTCAGCATCGGAGTGCGGTCGACCTGACGCTCAGCCACAAGCTTCGAGAACACCGGCGTTTCAAGAATGCCAAGCCGGATGTAGAGGCCGACAGCGACCAGGATGATGCTGAGCGCGAACGGAATGCGCCAGCCCCACGCCAGGAACTGATCGCCCGCCATCTGGCTGAACGCCAGCACGGCGAGATTGGCGAGGAACAGCCCGCAGGGCACGCCGAATTGCGGCCACGATGCGATCAGTCCTCGGGATTGGTCGTTGCGAGCCCATTCCATCGACATCAGCACCGAACCGCCCCACTCGCCGCCGACGCCGACGCCCTGAACGAATCGCAGCACTGTGAGAATCACGGCGCCCCAGATGCCGATGCTCGCATAGGTCGGCACCACAGCCACCGCGGCGGTCGCCAGCCCCATCAAGAGCAGCGTCGCGATCAGTGTGGATTTACGTCCGATGCGGTCGCCATAATGGCCGAAGATCGCCGCGCCAATCGGGCGCGCGACGAAGCCGACCGCGTAGATTGCAAACGCCTCCAGAGTGCCAACCCAGGGATCGGAGTTCGGAAAGAACAGCTTCGCGAACACCAGACCCGTGACGGTGCTATAGAGAAAGAAGTCATACCATTCGATCGCTGTCCCGATCGTGGAGGCGATCACGGCGCGACGAAGCTGCCGCTGGTGCTCGGATACAGTGAGCTGGGTGGAGTCGAGGCCAAGTGTTGCCATGGGAATGCTCCCTCGGACAGGCCCCCGCTCGCGGGTTTTCATCGGTTGTTCGTTGCGGAGTGAACGATGCTGGGTTCCAAGGGTTCCAGCTGGACCAGAACGCGAGGCTAAAACTTTAGTCGACCGATGAAGCGGGCCGTGAGGCTACCAGGCCTTCACCTGACGATTGGCATGGCTCGCCTGCGGCACACCGCGATTGAGCGACATGTGCGAATGCACGCAGAGCCAGCGATCGTTATTTTTGGAAAACACCATGGTCGCGCGGCCTGGCCGTGAGAACGCGCTGCCATCGGGATGATAGCCCGTGCTCGTCCAGGGCGCGATCACTGTCGCCATCGTGCCGTCGGACGAGGCCAGGATCGAAGCCTGATCGAGGACGAAGCGGAAATCTGTGGTCTTGGGCCAGACGTTGTCCCATTGCGTCGAGACCCATTGGTCGAGGCCGGGAATGACGTCGTTGTGCGTACCGAAGGCGAGCACGTCAGGATGAAAGAGCGGCCTCGCCGAGGCGTAATCGACCTCGCGGACATAGCCCGCGAAGGTCTCAAGCCACTGACGGAAGAACCGATCCGTCTCGCTGTCAGCGGACGGCAACGAGGTCATTCCCTCTGTTCCAGATAGGTCCAAGTTCGCCGATCACTTCAGCGCTGAAAACACGATCAGGCCGAGAATCAGCGCCGTTAGCGAGTATTTCAGCGTGTAGTAGACGTTGCGGTTCCACTCCTTGACCTTGCGGCTGCCGAGATGGATTTCGTAGAGCTTGCCGAAAACCTTGTTGAGCACGCCGACATTCTCGCCCTCGACGTTCTGGGTCGCGGACGCCTTGACGATGTGATGGCTGACCCAGCGGTTGATCGCGGTCATGAAGCCGAATTTCATCGGCCGCTCGACATCACAGAACAGGATGATGCGATTGACGTCGGTCGCGTTCTCCGCGCTGTGAATGAACGTCTCGTCGAACATGAAAGCTTCGCCGTCACGCCAGACGCATTCGACGCCGTCAACGAGGATGCGGCACTTGTTCGAGTTCGGCGTGACCAGGCCGAGGTGATAGCGCAGCGAGCCGGCGAAGGGATCGCGGTGGGCACCGAGCTTGCCGCCGGGCGGCAGCATTGCGAACATCGCGCCATGCACGCTCGGGATCGATTTGAGCAGCTCTACCGTCTTCGGGCACAACGCGTTCGCCGACGGTAGGAAGTCGTCGTACCATTTCAGGTAAAAGCGCTTCCAGCCGCTCTTGAAGAACGAATAGAAACCCCAGTCGTTGTTCTTGGCAGCCGCGCGGATAAAACCTTCATCGAACAGGCGGACGGCCTCGTCGCGGATCGTCTCCCAGTTCTCGCTGAGTGGCTTCAACTCCGGAAACTGCTCGACGGCGATCACCGGCTTGTTCGGTACGGCCGAGCCCGCATACATCAGCACATTGTAGGGAGCGAGATAGGTCGAGTGGTCCCCGAGCTGGCGCGCGAAGCGCAGCCGCTGCTTGCCCCGGAAATGAACATAGATGGTCGATGCCGCAAGCACATACAAAATGACGAGTTGCGGCGCAAAAAGCTGTTTCAGCATTTCCCCAATCCCAAGTGACCCAGCCGGGGTGTCGTGTAACCCGGCCCAGACCAAGCGGCAAGGTATTCACCGGTGGGTTGCAATCACGCTGGGGAGAGCCAAGCCGGCCTGAAACCCACGGAAGCCTGGCAAAAAAGCCCGATTAGGCCCGCGACAGCGCCTGGAGACCCTTGAAGGTCAGACGCTTGGGGTCGGTGACACCGGCGAGATAAAGCTGGCGGATAAAGGCAACCACAGCCTTGCGGTCGCAATCGGTCAGCGCAACGACGGCATCGACCGCGATCTTCTGGGCTTCCATTGGGCTCACCTCGGTCTTGCGGGTAACCCGGCCGAGACAGGCTAGGACTCATCCGTTAATCCGACGTTAACCGTTCGGAACCATCACCGATTCAGGCCAACGGCACATGAGCAGTCTCGGCGTGGCCGCAATGCCTAGCCCGACTTGAGGCTCTTCTTGAGTTGCGCAAAATGCTTCTTCAGCCGCGGCACGGCGAAGTCGGTGAAGGCTCGCACCTTGGGTACCGAGAGCCGGCCCTGCGGAGCGATCAAATGTACCGGCATCTCCGGATCCTCGTCGCCGGCGAGCACGAGCACAAGCTCACCGCGAGCGACCTGCTCGGCGACCTGGTACGAATACATCCGCGCGATGCCGCGTCCGGCAACCGCCGAGGCCACCGCCGCATAGGTGCTGTTGACGACAAGGCGCGGAGTAAATTGGACCGTCCGCGGCGCTGACGAGCCGGCTTGCGCCGTAAAGGTCCACGAATTCGGAAGATGGGCCATTGCCACGATCTGGTGCTTGGCGAGATCGCCAGGCTCGGTGATGCGCGGATGCTGCTTCAGATAGTGCGGCGCGGCCACTACGACCCGGCTGGTCTCGCCGACCCGCAGGGCCACCATCGCCGAATCGGCGAGAGGACCGATGCGCAGTGCGATATCGATGCCCTCCTCGATCAGATTGACCGCCCGGTCGAACAGCAGGAGCTTGGCCGACACCGTCGGATGGGCATCTAGAAACGCGTCGAGGATCGGCCGCAGCACCATCTCTCCGGACACCACGGGGGCCGTGATCGTGAGCAGTCCTCGCGGTACCGTGCGCGGTCCGGCCGCGATGTCCTCGGCCTCCTCCAACTCGGTGAGCACGCGGCGGCACACCGCGACGTAGCGCTCGCCCTCCTCGCTCAGCTTGATTGATCGCGTGGTCCGATGCAGCAGCTCCGCGCCCACCCGCTCTTCGAGAAAGGCGATGGCGCGACTGACGGCCGCAGGCGAACGGCCGAGCTTACGCCCCGCGGCGGCAAGGCTGCCCTCGTCCACCGCAAGGACGAATACTTTCATGGCGTCCAGACGATCCATGCTTTCCCGCGGCCCTTCTGAAATCCAACCGGCAAGCTAGGCGTTTGCCTCAACCGCGACAACTCCCGCCAGCTGCCGGCCGGGCATTCGTACGCGACGCGAAAGAGTGTCTGCCGGACAGCGCGCATTCGCAGCCGGGCCGCCATGGCCTACCTCAGAGCCCAAGCCGGCGAGCGCTGGCTCGGATCAACAACAGGAGTCCGTCATGGGTATCGAGCAGAAGGTTGCCATCATCACCGGTGCATCGCAGGGCATCGGCGCTGCCCTCGTCCAGGGTTTTCGCGATCGCAATTATCGCGTGGTCGCCACAGCGAGGTCGATCAAGCCGTCAGGCGACGACGAAATTCTTGCCGTTCCCGGCGACATCGCCGACCGGAAGACCGCCGAGCGCGTAGTTACGCAGGCCGTCGCCCGTTTCGGCCGCGTCGACACGCTGGTCAACAATGCCGGCATATTTGTCGCAAAGCCGTTCACGCAATATACCGCCGAGGACTATGCAGCCGTAATGGGCACCAATGTCGCGGGTTTCTTCAACATCACCCAGCTCGCGATCGCCGAGATGGAGAAGCAGGGCTCTGGCCACGTCGTCCAGATCACCACCACGCTGGTCGACCAGGCCAATTCGAACGTGCCCTCGGTGCTGGCCTCGCTGAGCAAGGGCGGCCTCAACGCCGCGACCAGATCGCTCGCAATCGAATACGCCAGGCGTGGCATCCGCGTGAACGCCGTGGCGCCAGGGATCATCAAATCGCCGATGCACCCGGTGTCGACGCACGCGCAGTACGCCGCAATGCACCCGGTCGGACATATGGGCGAGATGTCCGACATCGTCGACGCTGTGCTCTATCTGGAGGGCGCGTCCTTCGTCACCGGCGAGATCCTGCATGTCGATGGCGGCCAGAGCGCCGGCCACTGAGCGCATCCGCGCGCCCCTGCGCGCACGAGGATAACATGACCGAACTCAATGCAAATACCAAGCAGCCCGCCCGGCCGCAGCAGCGGCCGGGCACGGCGTCAGAGACAACCTGGCGATATGCCGTCGCCGGCCTCGCCGCATCGCTGGTCGGGCTTGGCCTCGCCCGCTTTTCCTACACACCGCTGATTCCGGCGTTGATCGCGGCAAAGTGGTTCAGTGCCTCCGACGTCGTCTATCTCGGTGCCGCGAACCTTGCCGGTTATCTCGCCGGCGCGCTTACGGCGCGAGCAGTCGCGGCACGGATCGGCGCAGTCAGCGCCTTGCGCGCAATGATGCTGCTCGCCACCCTCTCCTTTTTTGCGAGCTCAGCGCCTGTCTCCTTTAGCTGGTTCTTCGCCTGGCGCTTCCTCTCAGGTCTCACCGGCGGCATCATCATGGTGTTGGCGGCCTCTGTAATCCTGCCACACACCCCGGCCAACCGGCGCGGCATCGTTGGCGGCGTGATCTTTGCAGGCGTCGGGCTCGGCGTGGCTGCATCGGGCACATTGGTGCCGCTGTTGCTGCAACTGGGCTTGCCGCAGAGTTGGTATGGCCTTGGCGCCCTCGCCGCCGTCCTCACACTCGTGAGTTGGTGGAACTGGCCCGCAGAAGCCAAGGGCGATACTGCATCCTCACACCACACGAAGCAGCGTCACACGTCGCGGGCCGCCCGGGCGCTCCTGATCCAGTACGGGCTCAACGCGGTCGCGCTGGTGCCGCACATGGTCTTCATCGTCGATTTCGTGGCGCGTGGTCTGGGCCAGGGCATTGCGGCGGGATCACGCTATTGGGTGCTGTACGGCCTCGGCGCGATCATCGGCCCGCTCGTCACTGGCCATCTCGGAGACCGCTCCGGATTTGGCCCGGCCTTGCGCGCAGCCTTTCTGATCGAAGCGGCCGCTGTACTGCTTCCGGCCGTCAGCACCGCACCGGTGTCGTTGATCGTATCAAGCGTGGTGGTCGGCGGTTTTACGCCGGGCATCGTGCCCCTCGTGCTCGGCCGCATCCATGAGCTTGTTCCGCACTCCAGCGAGCAGCAGCGTGCGACATGGAGCCACGCCACTACCAGCTTTGCGCTGTTCCAGGCGGCTGCGGCTTACGGCTTCTCCTGGATCTATGCGCAGACCGGGGGCGACTATCTCGTCCTGTTCGCTCTCGGCGGGGGCGCCGTGATATTGGCGCTCGCGATCGACCTTGGCCTCGCGCTCACATCGCGCAAGGCGTAATCGCAGGCGGCGGCGTGATCACGAGTACCGCATCACGCCGTCGTCGATCTTGCCGAAGCGCAAGGAGACGATGTCGAGAGCATAGTTCTGATAGAGGCGCCACGGCCGCTTCGAACCCTGCTTCGGCATTTTTGCGACCGAGCGCTGCACATAGCCCGAGGTGAAATCAAGCGACGGCTGTGCGGTGATCTCGGCGTCGTCATTGTGCGGCATGCACTGCCGGAAATTGTGCCGGTCCATGTAGTTGATGAGCCGGCAGACATACTCGCAGGTCAGGTCGCATTTGAGCGTCCAGGATGCGTTGGTGTAACCGAAGGCCGACGCCATGTTCGGCACGTCGGCATACATCATCCCCTTGTAGGTCAGCGTGTTGGCGAAATCGACGGCGCGGCCGTCGACGCTGACCTCCAGGCCACCGACGACCTGAAGCACCAGGCCCGTCGCCGTCACGATGATGTCGGCGGCAAGCTCGCTGCCGTCCTTCAAACGGATGCCATCGTGGGTAAAGGCGTCGATCTCGCTGGTGACCACAGCGGCGCGCTTTTCACGGATCGCCCTGAACAGGTCGCCGTCGGGCACGAGACAGAGCCGCTGATCCCAGGGATTGTAGCGTGGCGTGAAATGGGTGGCGATGTCATAGTCCGGTCCGAGCGCCATACGCACGCCGCCAAGGATGAGGTTCTTCACCTTGTCGGGCCGTCGCCGGCTCAGCTGGAAGAAGAACATCCCCCACATCACATTGCGCCAGCGGATCAAATGATAGGCGAGCCGCGCAGGCAGGTTGCGGCGGAGTTTGTTGGCAACGGGATCCTGCGCCGGACGCGACACCACATAAGTCGGCGAGCGTTGCAACATGGTGACCTGCGCCGCTTTCTTCGCAAGCTCCGGCACCAGCGTCACCGCGGTCGCACCCGAGCCGATCACGACCACGCGCTTGCCCGCATAGTCGATATCGTCGGTCCATTTCTGCGGATGCACGATCCGGCCCGCGAAATCCGCGACGCCCTTGAATTCGGGCGTGTAGCCCGCCTCGTATTTGTAGTAGCCCGAGCACATGAACAGGAAATTGCAGCTGAAGCGCACGAGTTCCGTCATGCCCTCGCCAGTCGTGCGTTCGACTTCGACGGTCCACCGCGCCTCAGACGTCGACCACGCGGCGCGCTTGACGCGGTGGCGGAAGCGGATGTGCTTATCGATGCCATTCTCGGCTGCCGTCTCGCGCACATAGTTCAGGATCTGCGACCCATCCGCGATCGCCTTCGGATCGGTCCACGGCTTGAAGGAATAGCCGAGCGTGAACATGTCGCTGTCGGAGCGGATGCCCGGATAACGAAACAGGTCCCAGGTGCCGCCGATACAGTCGCGCCCCTCCAGGATGACGTAGCTCTTGCCGGGGCACTTTGTCTGAAGATGATAGCCCGCGCCGATGCCCGATAGCCCGGCACCGACAATGAGCACGTCGAAATATTCCTCTTGAAGAGCGCTCGTCATCGGATCTCCTCCCGGGGAGGATTGTCCGATCCTTGCCGCGGCCAGTCAACGGGCCAAGATGGTGGAATATGCTCGACGGTGCTCCATCGACAGCGCGCCAAGCAAGATGAACGGCGGGATGAAGAACAGCGGCCCGAAGGCGAGCCCGCTCACGTTGGCAAGCGAGGCGGCCATGAGGGGCAGCAGCAGCACCATTGCGGCGCCGGCATTGAACCAGTGGGCGGAGATCTGCGAGTGCTGCTGAGCGTTCTTGAGCCACACCACCGCAAATGCGCCAATCACGAGGTCGTAGTCCTGAAGATAGGGCGTGGCGAGGCAGGTACCGATAACGACGAGTGCGTTGCGAATGGGCGCCGGATCGTCGCGCAACCAGCTCCAGCCAACGACCAATGCTGCCGCAAGCGCGAACACCCCCTGCACTGCGTAGGACAATTCAACGCCTCCCCCCAGGCGCCGGGCCGACACGAAGACCGAGACCATTCGATGCCAGACCCCTGAGCCGTCCTCGAGGATCGCGGTGCGCAGCACCGAGACATGGTGCTGGTACTCGGCCCAGACGGCGGGGCCAAAGACTATCGTGCTGGCGCAGATGAGCAGGACCGCGGTGACTGCCGCTGCCATGACCACGCGCCAGCGCCGACCCGCGATCATCGCAACAGGAAGCATCAATGCGAGGTGCGGCTTGTAGACCAGTAGCCCGAACAGGACTCCTGCAAGGGTTGGCCGGCGATCCACCAGCAGCAGACCTCCACCCAATACGCCGGCCGTCAATGCACCGTTTTGTCCGCCGATCGCATTGATGAACATGGCAGGCGCCGCGAGCGACAGCAGCAGCGCATTGTCGCCGGCGGCGAGCTTCAGCGCACGATAGAAGCCATACCAGGTCGACGCCAGCCAGACGAGGAGCGCCGGGACATAGGGAACGAGCGCGAGCGGTGCGGTCAGCAGCAGAAGAACCGGTGGGTAGGAATAGTGATACAGATCGATATGCGGCCCGACCACCAAGGTCTCGAAATCGTGGAAGGCGACGAAGTCGTAGACCTCGGCTGCACGGCCATGCAGAGCCAGATAGGCTCCCGACCAATAATTGATGAAATCATCGCCAAACGGGCTGCGAATGCCGTCCGTGAGACCGACGCGGGTTCGCCCCAGTAGATCGACCACATAGCCGATCGCCGCAACCGCGATCCAGCAACGCGCAACAACACGCAGACGGTCCGGATTGAACAGCTCCGTGCCGGGTGCCTGCGGCTGGGGCGCCCGAAATCTCTCCGACTGATCTGCAGATGTCATGGGGGCGCTGGCCGCTGGCGATGGAGACCAAGCATGCAACAAGGCCGTTAGGGCCTCGTTAACAACCGGCGACGCTTGAAAGAACGACGGCAGTGAAATCCATGTGACCGAAAAAAGGCCCCTGATCGCTCAGGGGCCTTTCCGATCTCAGTACCGGTAGTGGTCCGACTTGTACGGACCTTCCTGCTTGACGCCGATATAGTCGGCCTGGTCCTTGCGCAGCTCGGTGAGCTTGACGCCGATCTTGGCGAGGTGCAGGCGCGCGACCTTTTCGTCGAGCGATTTCGGCAGCACGTAGACTTGCTTCTTGTACTTGCCGTCCTTGTTGTTGGCGAACAGCTCGATCTGCGCCAGCGTCTGGTTGGTGAAGGACGCCGACATCACGAAGGACGGATGGCCCATCGCGTTGCCGAGGTTCACGAGACGCCCCTCAGACAACAGGATGATGCGGTGCTTGTCGGGGAATTCGATCTCGTCGACCTGCGGCTTGATGTTGGTCCACTTCAGATTGCGCAGACCCGCGATCTGGATCTCGTTGTCGAAGTGGCCGATGTTGCAGACGATGGCGCGATCCTTCATCGCGCGCATGTGGTCGATGGTGATGATGTCCTTGTTTCCGGTCGCGGTGACGAAGATGTCGGCGCGGGGCGCGGCGTCTTCCATCGTCGTGACCTCGTAGCCTTCCATCGCCGCCTGTAGCGCGCAGATCGGATCGACTTCCGACACCATCACGCGGCAGCCGGCCTGGCGCAGGGAGGCGGCCGAGCCCTTGCCGACGTCGCCGAAGCCCGCGACCATCGCCACCTTGCCCGACATCATCACGTCGGTGCCGCGGCGGATGCCGTCGACCAGCGATTCACGGCAACCATAGAGGTTGTCGAATTTCGACTTGGTGACGCTGTCGTTGACGTTGATCGCCGGCCAGAGCAGCGTGCCGGCCTTCTGCATGTCGTAGAGACGATGCACGCCCGTGGTGGTCTCTTCGGAGACGCCCTTGATGCTGTTGGCGATTCCGGCGAAGTAACCCTTCGGCTTCTCCTTGAGCTGCTTCTTCAGCAGCGCGAAGAAGACTTCCTCTTCCTCGGAGCCGGGCTTGTCGAGGAACGCGGCGTCGCCGTTCTCGGCGCGCAGGCCGAGATGGACGTACATGGTGGCGTCGCCGCCGTCATCGAGGATCATGTTCGGGTGACCGCCGCCGTGCCAGTCGAACAGCTTTGCGGTGTAGTCCCAGTAATCTTTCAGCGTCTCACCCTTGACGGCGAAGACGGGAATGCCGGCGGCTGCGATTGCGGCGGCGGCGTGATCCTGCGTCGAATAGATGTTGCAGGAGACCCAGCGGATGTCGGCGCCGAGGGCTGCCAGCGTCTCGATCAGCACGCCGGTCTGGATCGTCATGTGCAGGGAGCCTGCAATGCGCGCCCCCTTCAACGGCTGCTTCGGGCCGTACTCCTCGCGGGTTGCCATCAGGCCGGGCATCTCGGTCTCTGCGAGCGAGAGCTCCTTACGGCCGAAATCGGCGAGCGAAATATCCTTGACGATGTAATCGGTGAAGCCGGGCTTCGCGTTCATGGGAGGTCCTGTTTGTTTGGCTCGTCTTTCCGGGGCGCTCGTGCAACGAGCGAACCTGGAATCCGGCAGTTCGAGATTCCGGTGCGCCGCTGCTGCAGCGCTCCGGAACGACGCAAGAAAAACTAGAGCGCGCGCTTGAGCGGCTCGACGAGATCAGTCTTCTCCCAGGAGAAGCCGCCCTCATTGTCGGGCGTGCGGCCGAAATGGCCGTAGGCCGAGGTTCGCGCGTAGATCGGGCGGTTGAGGTCGAGATGGCTGCGGATGCCCCGGGGCGTCAGATCCATCGCCTGCGCCGCCGCCTTCTCGAGCTGGTCCTCCGACACCTTACCGGTGCCGTGTGTGTCGATGTAGATCGACAGCGGGCGCGCCACGCCGATGGCGTAGGCGAGCTGCAAGGTGCAGCGATCGGCAAGGCCGGCAGCCACGATGTTCTTGGCGACGTAGCGCGCAGCATAGGCCGCGGAGCGATCGACCTTGGTCGGATCCTTGCCGGAGAACGCGCCGCCACCGTGCGGGGCCGCGCCGCCGTAGGTGTCGACGATGATCTTCCGGCCGGTCAGGCCGGTGTCGCCGTCGGGACCGCCGATGAAGAACTTGCCGGTCGGGTTGATGTGCCAGATCGTCTTCGGCGTGATCCAGTCCTTCGGCAGCGCCTCGCGGACATAGGGCTCGACGATGTCGCGGATCTGCTTGGACGAGATGTCCTCGACCAGATGCTGGTGCGATACGACGATCTCGCGCACGGCGACCGGCTTGCCGTTCTCGTACTGCACGGTGACCTGGCTCTTGGAGTCGGGACCCAGCACCTTCTCCTTGCCGGAGTGACGAGCTTCGGAGATGAGGCGGAGGATCTTGTGAGCGTAGAAGATCGGGGCCGGCATCAGGTCGGGCGTCTCGTTGGTAGCGTAGCCGAACATGATGCCCTGGTCGCCCGCGCCCTCTTCCTTGACTTCGCCCGGCTGCAGCGCATCGACGCCCTGCGCGATGTCGGCCGATTGCGGATGCAAGAGGATCTCGATATCGGCCTTCTGCCAGTGGAAACCTTCCTGCTCGTAGCCGATGTCCTTGATGGCTTCGCGCACGACGCTTTCGATCTGCTCGTTGGTCACCGATTTCGGTCCGCGGGTCTCGCCGGCGATCACCACCTTGTTGGTGGTCGCGAGCGTTTCGCAGGCGGCGCGGATCTGCCACGGGTCGATGCCGGCCTTCGGCCCTTCGCGGTAGAACAGGTCGACGATTTCGTCGGAAATCCGGTCGCAGACCTTGTCCGGATGGCCTTCGGACACGGATTCGCTGGTGAAGAGATAGGACGCGCGCATCAAGAAACCCCTTGTTCCACCGCTACCGGCGGACGTTTGCGATGTTTACAGTTGGATTATGTCAATCACGCCGGCGCGAGATGACGTAGGATTCGTCGAGAAACCAGAGCCCGTTGTACTTTCGCAGCACATCCCTGGCGGCATCCAGAGTGCGGCCGTTTTGAGTCATATCTGTCAACCGGTCGTCCTCAATCTGAGCGACATACACCGCCGCATTCCACGCTGCAAAGGCTGTCGAGGTTCCGATCGTACCCGTCACCTCGTTGGGCAGCGCTTCCATATCATACCTGAAGATCGAACGGTTATCCGCGTAAGCATTAAAATTGAGGTCTCGGCCCAACGATCCGAGCTCGTACTTAACGGCGCGCAATAACTCATGACGGCTCACCGAGAAAGGATTTTCTCCGGGCCAGATCGCCTGGATCATTTCCATGCCGGGATCGTGACCATGGGAGTGGATACCGATCAGGCGACCGCCTGGCCGCAAGGCCCGTGCCAGCGGTGCAATGATCCGTTTGGCCCGGAAGTTGACCGAAGACAGGGCCCGGTATGGCTGGGATGCGATGACGAGGTCGAAATTGGCCTCGGCCTGCCCCGGCCGTGGAATGGTCGAATCGAGCAGAAATCTGTGGTCTTCGCGGTAGAGCACGAGAACGACCGGCCTCTCATACAGCGGCATGGCCGTGCGTGGGCTGATCGCAGCACGCCAGTTCTGCTCCAGGAATGGCCGCAGCTCGGCGATCTGCTGCTCGAACTCGCCTGACGAGGCGCCCCGCAGCGGGACCTCGTGCCAGACCGTGGCGGCGGCCGCTGCCGGCGAAGCCGGCGTCAGCCAGGGCGCCTCTGAGTAGAACATGTTGGTGAAGACGAAAACCGATGCTGGATGCTCGAAAATGCGGTCGGGCACCTTCTCCAGCGACAGGCGCAGATCTTCGAGGCTGAGCTCCTTGCCCGCGACATAGAACGGCATGTGTGGATAGCGCTGGTGCGTGGCGCGGAGCACTCGCGCCAGCACCGTGCCGTCGCCGACACCGGCGTCGAAAATGCGCAGTGCCGGCGGGCGCGGATGGATGGTGGCAAGCTCCAGCGCGACGCGGTCGGCGATCACCCGCTTCTCGCTGCAGGTGTGGACGAACAGCAAATATTTCTGCCGATTCTCGAAGAAGCGGAAATTGCCGCGTGGATCGCGCTTTTCCGGAGGCACCTGGAGCCCGCGCGGCGGCGGCAGGCCGCCAGTCGTGGAGGCGGCGATATAGGCCTGGATCCGCTCCAGCGTGTCGATCGTGATCCGCTTGCCCTCACGCAGGCGGTGCACGAGCTTCCCATCGTTCACCGCACGCCGGCCGAACGTCGATTCTGCCATGTCCGCCTTGCGGCAGAACTCCGTGATTTGGCTCAGGATTTCGTCGTTCTTCATGAGTGGGATGATGGTGGGCAGAAGAATTGGGACTTCCCTCGTAGCAAATTCTGCCCACTCAGGGAATACCACCGGCTGCTTTACGCCACGTCCGTATCAGGCGTGAACCCCAAGGTGCCGCCTGGCAACAAACAAGCACTTCTTCTCAAGGAAACAGCACCATGCGCCGCCTGCTCGTCGCGTTCGCCCTGCTTGCGGCCCCCCCTGTGGTCGGCGCCGGCATCAGCCCAATCGCCCAGTCAGCTCGGGCCGCTCTGCACAACCGAGACGACGCCGGCGGACCAGATGGTCGACGCTTGCACCAAGATCATCGCCCTGAAAGTCTTCAAGGGCGCGCAGCTCGCGACTGTCTATTTCTGGCGCGCGGTGGGCTGGAACAAGAAAGGCGCCTACGCCAAAGTCATTGCCGACACCACCGAGGCGATCCGGCTCCAGCCGAGCCAGGCGGTCTACAACTTGCGGGGCTCGGCCTATTACGACAAGGGCGACTACGACATCGCCATTGCGGATTTCGATGATGCGCTGAAACTCGGCCCGCCCAGCGGCATCATCTTCCACAATCGCGGCAATGCCTGGCGCGGCAAGGGCGACTACGCCAAGGCCATTGATGACTACGACAAGTCGATCAGGGCCGATCCGAGATCGGCATTCTCGTTCCAGAACCGCGGCATTGCCAAGGAAGCGCTCGGCGATCCCGACGGCGCGCTCGCGGACATCAACCAGGCGATCCGGCTCGATCCGACACTGCCGCAGCCGTTGATCAACCGCACCGCGATCTGGCGCGCGAGAGGCGATCTCGATCGCGCCATTGCCGACGGCAGCGAGGCGATCCGGCTCGTCAAGGACAAGCCAAAGGTCAACATGATGACACCGCCGAACAGCGTGCTGATCTCCGCCTACACGCATCGCGCGCTGGCCTATGAGGCCAAGGGCGACTACGCACATGCGCGCGACGACTACCAGGCGACGCTCGCGATCGTAGCGTCCGACGCCGGCAGCAAGGCCAATCAGGCCACCGCAAAGGTGCGGCTGTCATTGGTAACGGAGACAACTGCGCCAATCCCGCGCGATGCGCCCTTGCCGACGACCCAGCAGGCAGCAGGCCGTCTCCCACAGCAGACGGGCGCAGCACCCGTGCCTTCGTCTGCGTCGGCCGTTCGCGGCACGCGCATGGCGCTGGTGATCGGCAACGGCGCCTACGTGCATGTGAAGGCACTTCCCAATCCGCCCAACGACGCGCGCGCCGTGGCAAAGAGCCTGCGCGACATCGGCTTCACGGTGTCGGAGGGTGTAGATCTCAATCGAGCCGCGATGCAGAAGATAACGCGCGACTTCCTGCGCGGCGCTGCGCGAGCGCAGGTCGCACTGGTCTATTATGCCTGCCATGGCGTGCAGGTCGACAGCCGCAACTATCTCATTCCCGTCGACGTCGAGCTCAAACCGGGCGCGAATATGACAGAAGCGATGATCGACATGGATACGATCATGGCCGGCCTCGACGATCAGGTCCGTACCAACATTCTGATCTTCGATGCCTGCCGCAATAATCCGATGGCGCAGCAGGTCGCAAGCGCCGGCAGCAGCCGCGGCCTCGAGGGCGTATCTGGCTTCGCCGCGCCATCAAGCCTCGGATCCGGTGCAACGTTGGGAGCCGGCACGCTGATCGCATTCGCGACCGCGCCGGGCCAGGTCGCGCTCGATGGCGAAGCCGCCAACTCCCCGTTCTCCGCCGCGCTTTCCCGCCACATCGGCACGCCGGGGTTGGAAGTGCAGCAGATGCTGACACGTGTGCGGGCTGAGGTGGTGTCGACCACGAAGAACAAGCAGGTGCCGTGGTCGAACTCCTCGCTACTGGGCGAGGTTTATCTGGCGGAAAAGTAAGCGTGGCGATTGTGCCACCACGTCAGGATCGAAGCCATCCGGCCACCCACTCGTTGTCATCGACCGTCTTTGACTGGGCTCGAACGCGTTCTTAGTCATTGGTAGCGGCCAGGAACTTTCACAAAAGGCATCGGTTCTCACCGGGAACAAGAGTCTTTTGTCCATGCGCAACATCCGCTGGATTGCCGTTATTCCTTTCCTGGCGCTGATAATCGGCCCGTTCTTCGTCAATCGGGTGGAGCCCCTGATCCTCGGCCTGCCGTTCCTGCTGGCCTGGATCGTCGTGTGGATCCTGATCACGTCACTCATCGTGGCCGTGATCTACGCGGCCGATCCCGCCAACCGGGGGGAAGAGTCTTGAACAGCGCGATACCCTTCATTGCCGCCGCCGCGCTGCTGGCGCTTGCGCTGGGCTTTCTCGCCCGTCGGGGCAAAGACATGAGCCTGGAACAGTGGACCGTGGGCGGGCGCGGCTTCGGCGCGATCTTCGTGTTCCTGCTGCTGGCCGGAGAGATCTACACGACCTTCACCTTCCTCGGGGGCAGCGGCTACGCCTACGGCAAGGGTGCCCCGGCCTATTACATTCTCTCCTATGGCACCCTGGCCTACGTGCTGTCCTATTTCATGCTGCCGCCGATCTGGCGCTATGCCAAGGAGCACCGGCTCTACTCCCAATCGGACTTCTTCGTGCGCAAATACGATAGTCCGGCACTGGGTGTCATCGTCGCGATCGTCGATATCGTAGCGTTGATCCCCTACCTCGTTCTTCAGTTCAAGGGACTCGGTATCATCGTCGAGGTCGCCGGCTATGGGGCGATCTCCTCCACCGTCGCGATCTGGACCGGCGCAATCGTCGTTGCCGCCTACGTGATGGTCTCTGGCGTACACGGCTCGGCCTGGACCTCGGTCGCCAAGGATCTCTTGATCCTCGTCGTCGTGATCTTCCTTGGGGTGTACATACCCTATCACTATTACGGTGGACTCGCTTCGATGTTCTCGGCGATCGAACAGGCCAAGCCAGGATTCACCGTGCTGCCGCCGCACGGCGAAAGCCTGTGGTGGTTTTCCTCGACCGTGCTGCTCACGGCGCTCGGGTTCTACATGTGGCCGCACAGCTTCGGCTCGATCTATACGGCCAGAAGCGCCAGGGTCATTCGCAAGAACGCGATCGTGCTGCCGCTCTATCAGCTCATCCTGCTGTTCGTGTTTTTCGTCGGCTTCGCAGCGATCCTTCAGGTTCCCGGGCTCACTGGCCCAAATATCGACTTGGCACTGTTCAAGCTCTCCGTGAAGACATTCGACCCTTGGTTCGTCGGTGTGATCGGCGCGACAGGTGTGCTCACTGCGCTGGTGCCTGGATCGATGATCCTGATGACTGCAGCGACCTTGATCGCCAACAATCTGTACCGCGCCCTCGATCCATCGGCTGACGATCGAAGAGTGTCTCTGCTGGCAAGACTCCTGGTGCCGGTCGTGGCGCTGGTTGCCGTGTTCTTCACATTGAAGGGCGGGGAGACTATCGTGGCGTTGCTGCTGATGGGCTACAGCCTGGTCACCCAGCTGTTTCCATCACTGGTGCTCAGCCTCGCAAAACGCAACATCGCGACGCGCGAAGGCGCCGTGGCGGGCATTGTGGCCGGCGTAGCCACGGTTGCCGTCGTCAGCCTGACTGGCGCGAATTTTCACAAGCTGCCGTGGCTCCCGCCGGAGATCCAAGATGTCAACATCGGCATTATCGCGCTGATGTTGAATTTCATCGTGCTGATCGTCGTGAGCGCCATGACCCGGCAGGTCGCGGAGCCTGCACGGGTTGCCGCAGAATAACACGAGGTGGTGATCTACCCACACTTGTGGAGAAAGGCGGGGCGTTGACCTCCGCAACACGCTGCGCTGCTGCACGGCCTCTGCTGCAATATAGCAAAGCGGGCGTAGCGCTTCGTTCACACCATTCCGCGGGTTCATAGTTGCACAGCCGTAAAGCCCCGCTTCGCGGGGCGCTACGGCTGCCAACGGGCAGCTTAATTCCCCCACACTTCCTTCGCGATCTCCACCGCAAGGCTGAGCTTGGCCCACTGCTCTTCCTCGGAGAGGACGTTACCCTCTTCCGTCGAAGCAAAGCCGCATTGCGGCGACAGCGCGAGTTGCTCCAGCGGTGCGAACTTGGAGGCTTCCTCGAGACGGCGCTTGATGTCGTCCTTCTTCTCGAGCTCGCCGAACTTCGAGGTGATGACGCCGACCACGACGACCTTGTTGCCCTTGGGCAGGAAGCGCAGCGGCTCGAAGCCGCCGGCGCGATCGCTGTCGTACTCCAGGAAGTAGCCGTCGTAATTGGTTCCGGCGAGCATGGTCTCGGCAACGGGCTCATAGCCGCCCGAGGAAATCCAGGTCGAGCGGAAATTGCCGCGGCAGACATGCGTCGTCACCACCATGTCGGCGGGCTTCTCGGCCAGCGCGTAATTGATGATGCGGGCGTAGATCTGCTGGAGACCATCCGGATTGTCGCCGCGCTCACGCGCCTTCTGCAATTCGTCCTGCGAGCAGAGATAGGCCCAGACGGTGTCGTCGAACTGGAGATAACGGCAGCCGGCATCGTAGAACGCCTTCACCGCCTTGCGATAGGTCTTGCCGAGGTCCTCGTAGAAGGCCTCGAGATCGGGATAGACGTCCTTGGAGATCGACTTGCGGCCCCCGCGGAAGTGCAGCACGGCCGGCGACGGGATCGTCATCTTCGCGGTGACGTGCGCCTGGTCGGCGTACTTCTTCAGGAAGCGGAAGTGGTCCAGCATCGGGTGATTATCGGGGAAGTCGAGCTTGTCGATCACCCGCACTGCGTCATGGCGGGTCTGCACGCCCGCGAACTGGATACCGGTATCGGGATGGAACAGCTCGCAGCCGGTGAGCTTGGCCAGGAAGTCGAAGTGCCACCAGGAACGGCGAAATTCGCCGTCGGTCGCCAGCTTCAGGCCGATCGAAGCCTGCTTGTGCACGACCTTTTCGATCTCCATGTCCTCGATCTTGCGCAGATCGTCGGCCGAGATCTCGCCCTTCTCGAGTTTTGCGCGGGCTTCCTTGATCTTGGCGGGACGCAGGAGGCTGCCGACTTCGTCGGCGCGGAAGGGGGCTCTGGTTCGCTGCATTCTTAACTCCCGTGTATTTTCTGTAGCGTTGTCGAGCGAGGTGGGTACCGGCTCGCGTGAAGAAAACGCGCTAGACAAGTTAGTGGGCCGCCGCCCCTGCGACCCCGAGATGGCGCTCCAGAACCGAGGGGTCGGCCTTCAGCGCTGCGCTCGGAGCATCGTGGACGATCGTTCCGCGCTCCAATATCACAACGCGGTCGGCGAGCCCCAGAATCTTTTGGGCATTCTGCTCGACGATGATCGAGCAGATGCCACCGGCCCGGGTGATGGTACCGATCGCCTTCAGCAGCTCCTCGACGATGATGGGGGCAAGGCCCTCGGTCGGCTCATCCAGCAGCAGGACCTTCGGATTGAGGGTCAGCGCGCGGCCGATCGCCAGCATCTGCTGCTCGCCGCCGGAGAGCTGGTTGCCGAAGTTGCTTCGACGTTCCTTGAGCCGCGGGAACATCTCGTAGACCTTCTCGACCGTCCATGGACCGGGCTGCGCCACCGCGGTCATGTTCTCCTCGACCGTCAGCGAGCGGAAGATGTTGCGCTCCTGCGGCACCCAGCCGATTCCGGCACGCGCGCGCTGGTCGGGTCGCATGGTCGTGACATCGGTTCCAGCAAGCCCGACAGTCCCGGAGAAGCGGCGGGTGACGCCGACGATCGAGTTGATCAAGGTGGTCTTGCCAGTGCCGTTGCGCCCGAGCAGCGCCAGCACCTGTCCCTCGGCAAGGCGCAGCGACATGTTCGGCAGCACCACCGCCTCGCCATAGCCGGCGCGCAGGGACTCGATCGCGAGCAGGTCAGACATTGACCGCCTCCTCACCGAGATAGACCGCCTTCACTTGCGGATCGCGCGCGACCTGGTCGGGCGGACCTTCGGTCAGCAGCGCGCCGGAGACCAGCACCGAAATGCGGTCGGCAAAGGAGAACACGAGGTCCATGTCGTGCTCAATCAGCAGCACCGTCACGTCGCGCGGCAGCGCGCCGACCACCGCGAGAATGTCGTGGCGCTCGCTCTCAGGCACCCCGGCGGCAGGCTCGTCGAGCAGAAGCACGCGCGGCTTGGCGGCAATCGCAACTGCGATTTCGAGCAGGCGTTGCTTGCCGTAAGGCAGCGTCACGGTCTGTTCGTTCATGACGTCGAGCAGATGGAAACGCGTCAGGAGATCGGCGATCTCCCCGTTGACATCGCTGCGCGTCCCCATCCGCCGCCACCAGTCGCCGCCGTGACCGAGGCGCTCGGAGACGGCAAGGCCGATGGTCTCTAACGGGGTCAGGTCCGGATAGAGCTGGTTGATCTGGAAGGTCCGCGACAGTCCCCGCAGCACGCGCTTGTGCACGGGCAGGTCGGTGATGTCCTGGCCTTCAAGCAGGATACGGCCGGAGTTCGGCTTCAGCACGCCGGTGAGCTGGTTGATGACGGTGGTCTTGCCGGCGCCGTTTGGTCCGATCAGCGCGTGGCGTGCGCCCTGCTCGATTTTGAGCGACAGGTCGCGGGTGACGCGCAGGCCGCCGAACTGCTTTTCGAGGTTCTGGGTTTCGAGCGCGATGGTCATGCGTCGCTCTCCGGCACCGCGACGACGGCCTTGCGGCCCCCAACCTGCTTGATGACCAGGTTCGGCACGTACAGCACCCAACGATGCAGCCGCTGGCGGCCGACAAGCACGATCACGACCAGCACGAGGCCGATCCAGAATTGCCAATATTGCGGGGTGATGGTGGAGAAGACTTCCTGGAGCATGCGGAAGACCACAGCGCCGATCAGCCCGCCGTAAAGATAGCCGGTGCCGCCGATGACGAGCACCAGCATCAGATCGGCCGAGCGGTCGAAGGCAAACACGTCGAGCGAAGCGATCGCGGTGGTCTGGGTGAACAGCGCCCCAGCAATGCCGGCGTAGAACGCGGCGAGCGTATAAATCGCGATCAGCCGGCGATTGACGGGGATACCGATCGCGGCCGCGCGCAGCGGGTTGTTCTTGATCGCCCTCAGCGACAGGCCGAACGGCGAATGCACGATGCGGCGGGCGAGCAGGAACAGCACGAACAGCACGGCCAGCGAATAGAAGAAGCCGGCCTTGCCGAACATGTCGAACGGTATCGCGCCGAGGATCGGCTGCATCTCGATGCCTTGCAGGCCATCGGTGCCGCCGGTGACGTTGGAGAAGCGCTCGGCGAGCGCCTCCAGCAGCAGCGCGATGCCGAGCGTAACCATCAACCGGGTCAGGTCGACGCCACGAATGACGAGGAAACTGGTGGCAAAGCCCAGCACCATCGCCGCAAGGCCCGCGGCGATCAGCGCTAGCACCGGCTCGTTGATGACGCCATGAAGCGCAAGAAGCCCCGCGGCATAAGCACCGACACCGAAGAAGGCGGCATGACCTAGCGAGACGATGCCGGCATAGCCGAGGATGAGATCGAGTGACATCGCAAACAGCGCGAGCCGCAGGATGTCGGTCATGATCAGATAGCGGGTGGGAAACAGAAAGCCGCAAGCAAGCACGACGAGCCAGAAGGCGGCCTCGGCATAGTGCCAGCGCGCCTGCCGCTGAGCGTGAAAACCGACGTCTGACGAAGCGCTCATCGGCAAACTCAACGCGCGGCCGTGCGGCCGAACAGGCCGTTTGGGCGCCAGATTAGGATCACGATCATCATGGTGTAGATCACGAAGGGTCCCATCTTCGGCACGTAATACTTGCCGGCGACGTCGCCGATGCCGAGCAGGAGCGAGGCGAGGAACGGGCCGGTGATCGAAGACGAGCCGCCGACGGTGACCACGATCAGGAAGTAGATCATGAACTTCAGCGGAAAATACGGGTCGAGACCGAGTATCTCGGCGCTCAGTGCACCGCCGAGGCCGGCGAGACCGCAGCCAAAGGCGAAGGTGAAGGCGAATACCTGCGGCACGTTGATGCCGAGTCCACTCGCGGCGCGGGGATCATCGACCGCAGCGCGCAGGCGGCTGCCGAAGCGGGTCTTGGCCAGCACCATCTGCAGGCCGATGGTGAGCAGGCCGCAGATCACGATGATCATGAGCCGGTAGCGGCCAATGCCGACGCCGAACAGGTCGAACTGCCCCTGCAGCGCGGCCGGCAGGTTGATGAACACGCGCGACGAACCCTGAATGTAGTCCACGGCCGCGACCGACATGAAGGTCAGGCCGATCGTGAACAGCACCTGGTCGAGATGGCTACGCGTATAGAGGTGGCGATAGAGCGTGCGCTCGAGCACGATGCCGATCGCCGCGGACGAGACGAAGGCAAGCGGCAAGGCCGCGAAGAACGGCCAGCCGTGCTGGTTCACCAGCAGCATGCAAACATAGCCGCCGGCCATGGCGAAGGCGCCATGGGCGAGGTTGACGAAGTTCATCAGGCCGAGCGTGACCGCAAGCCCGCAAGCAAGCACGAACAGCAGCATGCCGTAGGCCACGCCATCGAACAGGTTGGTGAGGATTGAGGTCATCAGGCGTTTTAGACTATCTCAGGTGTAGCAATGAGCCGTGCTGCGCTCCCTCCCCCGCATGCGGGGGAGGGCTGGGGAGAGGGTGTCTCCACAACGAAGACTCCCACAAAGGAGAGAACCCTCACCCGGCGCTTTGCGCCGACCTCTCCCGCAAGCAGGAGAGGTGAGAGAGCTCCGGGATGACGCGCTTTCGCGCGTCACTTCTTGGTCTTGCCGAGATCCTTCACGGCTTCGAAGGTCTGGAACTCGACATTGTAGAGCTCGCCGTCGACCTTCTCGACCTTGCGGATATAGACGTTCTGGATGATGTCGCGCGTCTCCGGATCGATCGAGATCGGACCGCGCGGGCTCTCCCACTTCTGGCCCTTCATGGCCTCGACCAGCTTGGTACCGTCGGTGTCGCCATTGGTCTTCTTAAGCGCCTCGTAGATCAGGTGGATGCCGTCATAGCCGCTCACGGCCATGAAGCCAGGACGATTGCCAAAGGCCTTCTTGTAGGCTGCGACGAAGTCCTTGTTCATCTGCGAGGGATGCGCCGCCGAATAGATGTGCGCGGTCACGGTCCCGAGCACGGCGTCGCCCATGTTGTTCAGGAGGTCGTCGTCGGTGACGTCGCCGGGGCCGATCACCTTGATGCCGGCCTTGTCGAGCCCGCGCTCGGCATACTGCTTCATGAAGTTGCCCCCCTGACCCGCCGGCACAAACACGAAGATCGCGTCGGGCTTGGCATCTTTCATCCGCTGCAGGAACGGTGCGAAGTCGGGGTTGGCAAGCGGCGTCTTGACCTCTTCGACCACCTGTCCACCACCGGCGGTGAAGTGTTCCTTGAAGAAGTTGAGGGCGTCATTGCCCGGCGCGTAGTCCGAGGTCAGCGTCGCCACCTTCTTGATGCCATTCTTCACCGCCCAGTCGCCGATGATGGTCGAGGACTGCGCCAGCGTAAAGCTGGTGCGCACGATGTAGGGCGAGCGCTCGGTGATGATGGAGGTGCCGGCTGCCATGACGACCTCCGGAATTTTCGCCTGCGTCGCCAGCGGCGCGGCCGCGAGCGCTGCCGGCGTCACGCCGAAGCCGCCGATGAAATTGACCTTGTCGTTGACGATCAGCTCCTGCGCGGCGGTCTTGGTCTTGTCCGGAATGGCAGCGTCGTCCTTGACGATGATCTCGATCTTCTTGCCGGCGACGGTGTCGCCATTCTGCTGCATATAGAGCTTGATCGCGTTCTCAATCTGCTTGCCGGTCGAGGCCTGGCCGCCGGTCATGGGCAGGATCAGACCCACCTTGACAGTGTCCTCCGCCTTGGCCGGGGCGAGGCCCGCAAGACTTACGACCACAGCCGCTGCTGCGGTGCGTGAAAAAATTCTGCGTTCGAACATCGGACGTCCCTCCCCTTCATTCCTGACAAGTTGTGTGCCGAACCGAGTCCCCGGTCCTTGCCGCGCTCTAAACTTACGGACAAGCCATGCCGCGCGGCCACATGGCGTCCTCTGCAACCCCGTTGTCAATCGGACGTTGGGCGACCATTCGGCGCAAGCCGCGCGATCGGCCGACCACGGAGGAGAGATTTGTACGATTGTACAAACAAAAAGTCCGTGTCAACAACAAAGCCGTGCGGCTAGCCAGACGGCCTATCGGCAGCTGATGCAGCACCCTAGGAGCGTCCAACGGCGGCGTGGCTGGAGAAAACCGCCTCTCCCTTGCAGAATTCGAACATGCGCCGGAGGCGGCGTTGAATTGATCCACTCGGCATCTTCACCTGCATACGTGATGTATACTTTATCAGGTCTAAGAAGCCAATCGGCCGCAAATTGGCTTACTATATTACCTTTTATGTATACACGCGAAACCGCCGTCGAATAGGCCAATTTTACCGATTGAGGACTAGGGTGACGCCGCTGCGTCCATCGGGCGCCCCATCATTCGCGTCCCGGTCCAGTTCGACCCAGAAGATATGCTCATGCGTTTCCGTTCGCCTTCGATCGCTGCCGTCGTTGTCTTGCTGGCTTCAGGCCTTGCTGGCTGCGGCACCGTCAACGAGAAGCTTTCGGCCGGCATGGGCGACTACGTTCCGCAATGGGCCGGCGGCCTGCCGGCCGACGCGCCGCCCCGGCCGGGCACGCCGCAATACGACGCTTACATGAAAGAACGCGAGCGCAAGCGGCTGATGCCGGCGGCCGATCGCGAGAAAGAAGAGCAGACGCAGAAGGGGGCCACCGGGTCCGCCTCGGGCACTGCCGTGCGCTGAGGAAGCGCACAGTTGTCATTCCGGGGCGATGCGCAACATCGAACTCTGGTGCGCAATCGCTCACCTGAGAATCTCGAGATTCCGGATTCGCGCTTCGTGAACCCCGGATTGACGGTTTCTCAATCCACAAACACCACGGTCTTGCGGCCGTTCAGGATGACGCGGTCGTCGAGGTGATAGCGGATCGCGCGTGCCAGTACGCGGCGTTCGATATCGCGCCCCTTGCGGACGAGGTCTTCCGGCGTGTCGCGATGGCTGATGCGCTCGACATCCTGGTCGATGATCGGACCTTCGTCGAGGTCGCGCGTGACGTAATGGGCGGTCGCGCCGATCAGCTTGACGCCGCGCTCATGGGCCTGGTGATAGGGCTTTGCGCCCTTGAAACCCGGCAGGAACGAGTGGTGGATGTTGATGCAGCGTCCGGACAGTTTGGCCGACAGATCATCCGACAGGATCTGCATGTAGCGCGCCAGCACCACGAGATCGGTCCCGGTCTTCGCGACGAGATCGAGGATCTGCGCCTCCTGCTCGCTTTTGGTCTCCTTGGTGACGGGCAGATAGTGGAACGGGATGCCGCCGAAATCGAGCCCGGCATAGACCTCGCGCGGATGGTTGGAGACGATCGCCGCAAGCGTCATCGGCAATTCGCCGGTGCGCCAACGGTAGAGGATGTCGACCAGGCAATGGTCGGACTTCGACACCAGCAGCATCACCTTGCGATGCGCGGCGCGATCACGCATCTGCCACTCCATGCCGAAGCGATCGGCAATCGCGGCAAAGCCGGTCTGCAGCGCAGACAGTTCCACGGCGAGATCGGCCGCGGTGAACACCACGCGCATGAAGAATTTCTTGGTCTCGATGTCGTCGAACTGCTGGGCGTCGAGAATGTTCTGTCCGGAGTTCGCCAGGAAGGTCGACACCGCCGAAACGATGCCTGGACGATCCGGACAGGACAGCGTCAGAACGTATTGATGATCGGGCATGGCTGTTGAAGAGATGGTCCTTGATGAAGGTTTGTGCAGATCCGCGGAACGACCGGCGATTTGCGCCCTGCTCTAGCACCGACGCGACCCTTGCGCCAATCCCGGCGACAGAGTCAGGATGAACGGACCATTGCGATTTCGACCGACCGGAGCACGCCCATGGCCCACCGCTTGAACGGCACCCGCATCCTGATCCTGGAAACCCGCGAGGAGGCGCAGTTCTCGAAGCTTCTGGCCGAGCAAGGCGCCCAAGTCGTGCAATGCCCGATGTTCACCATCGAGGATGCGCCGGACCCGGCCCCGGTCGAAGCCTGGATCCGCCGCGCCATCGACAAGCCACTCGACGACCTCGTGCTGATGACCGGAGAGGGCCTGCGGCGGATCATGAAGCTCGCACGCGCACGTGGGCTCGACCAGGCCCTTGTCGCGGCCCTGGCCAAATCGCGGAAATTCACCCGTGGGCCGAAGCCCGGCAAAGCGCTGCGCGAGATCTCGCTCGAGGCCCAGCACACCACGGAGAAGCCGACCACCGAGGGCGTGATCGAGATGCTGAGCAAGCTCGATTTGAAGGGACATCGTCTCGGGCTCCAGCTCTATCCGGACAAGGACCACAGCGGGCTGACCGGCGCGCTGGCCGCACAAGGTGCCGAGGTTGATACGGTGCTGCCTTATGCCTACGACTCGAAGGCTGCGGACGCCAACATCGTCGCCGCCATCGATGACATGGCCGAGGGACGAATCGATTCGATCGCGCTCACCAATCTCGGCCAAGTGCGTCGGCTGATCGAGGCGGCGAAGGTACATGGCAGCGAGGCGAAGCTGCGCGCGGGATTCGAACGAACGCTGATCGCATCAGTTGGGCCGGCCGTTTCCGGCGAGCTCGCAGCGCATGGATTGCGTACCGATATCTCGCCCGCGGATGATGCCTATTTCATGCGCCCGCTGATCTCGGCGATGGCCGTGGCGCTCGCGGAACGAAAAGCGAGAGCTGCGGCGAGGTAAGAGCCAGGCGCAGGGGCGGCCCGCGACGGTCGCGATTGACACGCGGATCGTCGGCGCTACGCTTCCGAGCAGCAAAGAGAAATGACAAGGGCAAGGGAATCGCCGTGACACGCGTCATCGCGTTGTGAGCACAACCGCGCGGCGTTCGGCGCTCGCGCCATTCCGCATCCGCAACTATCGTTTCCAGTGGCCGTCCGATCTGCTCACCTCCTGGGCATTCGAGATCGAGACGCTGGTACTGGGCTGGTACATCCTGGTCGAAACGGGCTCGGTGCTGCTACTGACTGTCCTCGCGTCGCTGCAATATCTGGGGACGCTGATTGCTCCGGTGCTCGGGATGGTCGGCGATCGCATCGGTCACCGCGACCTCCTGGTCATGCTGCGCCTCACCTACACGGTGCTCGCCTCAACCATCATGGTGCTGGCGCTGACCGGTCATCTGGCACCGCTCAAAGTGATGGTCATCGTGACGGTCATGGGCCTGATCCGCTCCTCGGATCTCGGCCTGCGTAGCGCGCTGCTCGCCGACATCATGCCGGCCGAGCTGCTGGTGGGGGCGATCAGCCTGTCCCGCACGACCCAGGACAGCGCGCGCATCGCCGGGGCGCTGACAGGAGCCGGACTGTTCGCGACCTTCGGCATCGGCAAAGTCTATGCAGTGATCGCCTGTCTTTATTTCGTGGCCGCGGTCCTGATGCTGTGCCTGACCCGACCGCCGAAGCCCGCTCAGCATCGTGCGGTCGAGAGTCACTCGGGCTCGCGGCTGCTGCGCGATCTCAAGGAAGGCATCGTGTATTCCTGGAACGGGCCGGCCATGCTGGCAGCGCTTTGCGTCGCGTTCCTGACCAATCTCACCGCGTTTCCGCTGACCAATGGATTGCTGCCCTACATCGCGCGCGACATCTTTCAGACCGACCAGACCGGCCTCGGTTACCTCTCGGCGAGCTTCGCCCTGGGCTCGCTGATCGGCTCGGTCACGCTCAGCCTGGTCAGCGGGCTGCGCATTGCCCGGCTCCTGATCGGCGCCACACTGGCCTGGTACACGATGCTGCTGGTGTTCGTCGAGATCAGGACCATGCCGGTCGCCATGATGTGCCTCGTGCTGGCCGGTACGGCCCAGAGCATGTCGATGATCTCGGCCGCCGTGATCCTGATGCGGACGGCCAGCGCGCATCTGCGCGGCCGCGTGATGGGCGTGCGCATGATGGTGATCTACGGCCTGCCAATCGGATTGCTCGCGGCCGGCAGCCTGATCGATGTCATCGGCTATTCGGCAACAGGCTCGCTCTACGCCGCCGCGGGCTTCATCGCGATGCTGGCCATCGCCATTCGCTGGCGCGCCGACCTCTGGCCGGTGCATGCGCCCGCCAACGCGCGCTAGTCTCCGTATCCGCGCAGCCGTTCGACATCGAGGATGGTGACGCCGCCATACTCCAATCGCAGCAGCCCCTCCTTCTCGAGTCGGTTCAGGGCGCGATTGGCGTTCTGGCGCGACATGCCGGACAGCGCGCCGATCTCCTCCTGGGTGATCTCCAGATGCGCGGTCGATTCCGGATAGAGGATCGGGTTGAACAGCGAGGCGATGCTTCGGGCAAGCCGAGAGGTGGCATCGAGCGTGCGATTGACTTCAAGCATGCCAATGAACTGGCCAAGCCTCTCGTTGAGCTGACGCACCAGAAAGCGGTTGAAGCCGACGCTGTTCTCGAACAGCCACATGAAGGCTGAGCGCTCCATCAGGGCGACACGGCTGTCGCGTAGCGCGACCACATCATAGCGGCGCGGTTCATTCTTAAGCACGCTGCCTTCGCCGAACCAGGCGCCGGCGGTGAGCCCGGCAAGGCTGGTCTCCTTGCCGTCGCGCGAGACGCCGCCCATGCGGGCCAATCCGCTCACCATGCCGGCCCAGTAACCGAACTTGTCGCCACGCATGAACACCGTCTCGCCGGTGCCGTAAGACCGTTCCGAGATCCCGGCGCGGGCGACCTCGATCTCCGCCGGCGTGAGCTCTCCCGCCCAGGCAGCGACGCGCTTCAGTTGATCCTCTGAAATCATGGTCGAGAGGCCAGCCGCACGGTTTCGTCGCTCCATTCTTCTGTTGCATTGCAACATGATCGTTCCGACCACCATCCGCCGAAAGGTGGAGGCCGCAGCCGCCCGAAAAACTTTGTCGCAGAATTGTCAGGCTGGAGACATTTCAAAATAGCGCTTTCCCCTATTGAGAACCACCTCGGGCGATGCGGCTTTTGATCCCAAACGGGATGACAGCGGCGGGGCTACGGTCGGGACCATGTGCTGCATGGCCTCACCGGCACGACCGTATTAGGATCGGCCGAGAGGATGAAGAGCGCCGCTGAATGCGCCATCACCGGGAGGGATTTATTTGGTGGCTACCAGTCTCGAAGTGCGCGGCGTGTCCCTGCGATTCGGCGGCGTCCGTGCGTTGACCGACGTCGGCTTCGCCATCAACGAAGGCGAGTTGTTCTCGATCATTGGCCCCAACGGCGCCGGCAAGACCTCGATCGTGAACTGTATTTCCGGTCGCTATAAGCCGACCGAAGGCCAGCTGTTCTACCAGGGCCGCGACATCACGGGGCTGACGCCGAATGCGCGCGCCTCGCTCGGCATCGGCCGCACCTTCCAGAACCTCGCCCTGTTTCATCATATGAGCGTGCTCGACAACATCATGGTCGGCCGCCATCACCTCCTGAAGAACAATTTCCTCACAGGCTCGCTGTACTGGCTCACCGGCGCCCGCAAGGAGGAACTCGAGCACCGCCGCAAGGTGGAAGAGATCATCGACTTTCTCGATCTCCAGTCGGTGCGGAAAGCGCAAGCCGGCACCCTCTCCTACGGCCTGCGCAAGCGCGTCGAGCTCGCCCGCGCCATGGCGCTTGAGCCGCGTCTCATCCTCCTCGACGAGCCGATGGCCGGCATGAACTTCGAGGAGAAGGAGGATATGGCCCGCTACATCGTCGATCTCAACGAGGAGTTCGGCATGACGGTGGTGATGATCGAGCACGACATGGGCGTGGTGATGGACATCTCCCACCGCGTCATGGTGCTGGATTTCGGCCGCAAGATCGCCGAAGGCGATCCCGCCGCCGTGCTCGCCGACCCCCACGTCAAGCGCGCCTATCTCGGCGAGGAGGACGAGGTGCTTGTCGATCCCGATGATGCGCCGCCGGCGCAGGAGAGCGCGGCATGATGAATTACGCCGCCCGCGTCGCGCAGGCCGACACCTATCCGAAGATGCTCCGGCTCAACGCAAAAGAGCATGGCAACGAGATCGCGCTGCGCGAGAAGGATCTCGGGCTCTGGCGCCCGTTCACCTGGAACGACTACCAGGAGCGCGTGCGCGACTTCGCGCTCGGGCTGATCGAGCTTGGCCTCGGCCGCGGCGACGTCATCGGCATCATCGGCGACAACCGGCCGGACTGGGTTGCGGCCGAAGTCGCGACCCATGCAATCGGCGGATTGAGCCTCGGGCTCTATCGCGACGTGCTCGACGAAGAGGCCTCCTACCTCCTCAACTACGGCGAGGCCCGGCTCGTCTTTGCCGAGGACGAGGAGCAGGTCGACAAGCTGCTCACGCTGGCCGACCGCGTGCCGAAGCTGAAGCACATCATCTATTCCGATCCGCGCGGGATGCGGAAATATGACGATCCCAGGCTGATGGCGGCCGAGAAGTTCGCCGAGCTCGGCCGGATCAGAGCCACCCGCGAGCCGGAGCTTTACGACAAGCTGGTCGATGCGACCAAGGGCGAGGACGTTGCCATCCTCTGCACCACTTCGGGCACGACCTCACATCCGAAGCTCGCGATGCTCGCCGCCGGCCGCGTGCTCGGCCACTGCGCGACTTATCTCGCGTTCGATCCGAAAGGACCGGACGACGAATACGTCTCGGTGTTGCCGCTGCCGTGGATCATGGAGCAGGTCTATGTGCTCGGCAAAGGCCTGCTCTGCCGGATGAAGATCAACTTCGTCGAAGAGCCGGATACGATGATGAACGATCTGAGGGAGATCGCGCCGACATTCGTGCTCTTTGCCCCACGGGTCTGGGAATCCATCGCCGCCGATGTCCGAGCCAAGGTGATGGACGCGACGTCTTTCAAGCAGCGTCTGTTCGACATCGGCATGAAGTCGGGTCTTGCTGCGCTGGAACAGGGCAAGCGCTCGGGCTTTGCCGATGCCATCCTGTTCCGTGCCCTGCGCGACCGCCTCGGCTTCACGCGGCTACGCTCGGCGGCGACCGGAGGCGCGGCACTCGGGCCCGATACGTTCAAGTTCTTCCAGGCCATGGGCGTCCCGCTGCGCACGCTTTACGGCCAGACGGAACTGCTAGGCGCCTATACGCTGCATCCCGAGGGCAAGGTCGATCCAGACACCACAGGCGTTCCGATGGCCGACAATGTCGAGATCCGCATCGACAATCCTGATGTCCACGGCGTCGGCGAGATCGTGGTGCGACACCCCAACATGTTCCTCGGTTACTACAAGAACCCGGAAGCCAGCGTCGCTGACATCAGGGACGGCTGGATGCTGTCGGGCGATGCGGGCTACTTCAATGCCAACAAGCAACTCGTCGTCATCGACCGCATCAAGGATCTCGCCGAGACCTCGCGCGGTGAACGCTTCTCGCCGCAATTCATCGAGAACAAGCTGAAGTTCTCGCCCTATATCGCCGAGGCCGTGGTGCTCGGGGCGGGCCGCGATGCGCTCGCCGCGATGATCTGCATCCGTTACTCCATCATCTCGAAATGGGCCGAGAAGAACCGGCTCTCCTTCACGACCTACAGCGATTTGTCGTCTCGGCCCGAGGTCTATGCGCTTCTTCGGAAAGAGGTCGAGACCGTCAACGCCACGCTGCCGCCGGCGCAGCGCATCTCGCGCTTCCTGCTGCTCTACAAGGAGCTGGACGCCGACGACGGCGAGCTCACCCGCACAAGGAAAGTGCGCCGCGGCGTCATCAACGAGAAATATGAAGGCATCATCGACGCGATCTATCGCGGCGACAGCGACATCCCCGTCGACACCGTGATCCGCTTTCAGGACGGCACCACGCAACGCGTGCGCACGACGCTGCGCGTGGTGGACCTCGGCGGACACGGCCCCATAGCGGAGGCTGCGGAGTGATACAGGTGCCCGTCGCGAACGACGCTGCCCTTCGCCTCTCCCCGCCTGCGGCCGCGCTATCTCATGCGCACTCCCTCATTGCGAGCGCAGCGAAGCAATCCAGACCGTCTCCGCGGAAAGATGCTGGATTGCTTCGCTGCGCTCGCAATGACGATGTGGGTGCATCAGGAGACCATACATGAACACTGCCTTCCTCATCCAGCTTCTGGTGAACGGTCTCGTGGTTGGCACGCTCTATGGCGTGGTCGCGATGTCGTTTGTGCTGATCTACAAGGCCACCCAGGTTGTCAATTTCGCGCAAGGTGAACTGCTGCTGGTCGGCGCCTGGGTGTGTTGGGCGCTGCTGGCGAAATATCAGGTGCCGTTCTGGATCGGCATGCCGATGACGCTGGTGTTCATGTTCGTGTTCGGCATCGCGGTCCAGGTCCTGATCCTGCGGCCGATGATCGGCGAACCTATCATCTCCGTGATCATGGTGACGATCGGCCTTTCCACCGTGTTGCAGGCGACGCTGAAATGGATGTTCGGCGTCAACCCGCAACCGTTTCCGCGCGTGTTCGAGAGCCAGTCGGTCAGTCTGTTCGGCCTCCAGATCCAAACCGTCTACGTGATGAGCCTCGTGGTCTCGGTCGCGATGATGATCGGCATGGCCTGGTTCTTCCGCGCATCCAAGTATGGACTTGCGATGCGCGCCACGGCGTTCAACCAGCAGGTCGCGCAATCGCTCGGCATTTCCGTGAAAAGCGTGTTTGCAATGGCCTGGGCAATCTCGGCGACGGTTTCGGCGGTTGCAGGCGTGGTGGTTGCCGTGGTGAACGGCGTATCATCGGGACTCGCAGCCTACGGCATCAAAGTGTTTCCGGCGGCGATCCTCGGCGGCCTCGATTCCGTCGGCGGCGCTGTACTGGGCGGCATCATCATCGGCCTGCTCGAGAACATCGCGCAATATGTCGACAGCGAATACCTGCATTGGGGCAATCTTTACGAGATCGCACCGTTCTACGTCCTCATCATCGTGCTGATGATCAAGCCCTATGGCCTGTTCGGCACCCACGACATCGAGCGGATCTGAACCATGGCCGGCCCTGCCCTCATTCCCGCTGGTGATTTCCGCACCTCCTACGCCGCGGACACCACGATCTTCCCGACCACCACCAGCCGCAACTTCGCGATTGCGGGCGTTGCGCTGCTGTGCCTGGCGCCGCAGGTCTTCAGCGGCTACTGGCTCAGCATCCTGATCCAGATCGGCATCTTCTCGATCGCGGCGCTGGGACTCAACATCCTGGTCGGCTTCACCGGCCAGATCTCGATCGGGCACGCCGCCTTCTTCCTGCTCGGCGCCTTCTCCTCGGCCTACATCTCCAACAACGCGCCGATCCCGGTGTTCTTCGCGATTCCGCTCGCAGGGATCGTCACCGCGCTGGTCGGACTGATCTTCGGCATTCCGGCGGCGCGGCTGAAGGGGCTCTATCTCGTCATCGCGACGCTGGCTGCGCAATACATCCTGCTCGACTTCTTCTCCCGCGCCGAATGGTTCTCAGGCGGCTCGGTCCCGGCGAGCGCCGAGCCGTTTTCGATCTTCGGCTACGCGCTGCGCGGCGACCGGCAATATTTCTACGTCGTGCTGGCTTATGTGCTGGCGAGCTACATCCTCGTCACGAATTTGATGCGCACCCGCGACGGCCGCGCGCTGGTAGCGATCCGCGACCATTACCTTTCCGCGGAGATCATGGGCATCAATCTCACCAAATACCGCACGCTGTCGTTCGGGCTCGCCGCCTTCTTCGCCGGCATCGCCGGCGCGCTCTATGCGCATTACCAGCTCGTGGTCTCCCAGGAAGGTTTTGGTATCGAGCGCTCGATCCTGTTCCTCGCGATGATCATCATCGGCGGCACCGGCTCGATCATGGGTACGCTGATGGGGACCGCCTTCGTCGTTCTGATGCCGGAATCGATGGAATTGCTCAGCCTGTATCTGAAGGGCGGCGCAATCGACAAGGCGCTGTCGCTCAACAACAACATCACCTTCCTACGCGAGATCGCGATCGGGGTGATCATCATCGTCTTCCTGATGTTCGAGCCCGACGGGCTGGCGCATCGCTGGCGGCAGATCAAGGCATACTGGAAACTCTACCCGTTCTCGCACTGAGCGCGGCAATCTCACTTAAACAATAAACCGGAGGAACCGACCCATGAAGATGACGTCCCTTTTGAGCACCGCATCGCTTGCGATCGCCGTCGCCGCGTTCTCGGCCAGCGCGCAGGCGCAGATCGCGATCGGCCATCTCGCCGATTATTCCGGCGGCACTTCCGATGTCGGCACGCCGTACGGCCAGGCCGTCGCCGACACCTTCGCCTGGGTCAACAAGAACGGCGGCGTCGGCGGCAAGCAGCTCAATGTCGACACCAACGACTACGGCTATCAGGTGCCGAAGGCGATCGCGCTCTACAAGAAATGGTCTGCTCCCGACAGCAAGGTCGCGGCCATCATGGGCTGGGGCACCGCAGATACCGAAGCGCTGACCGGTTTCCTCGCACAGGACAAGATTCCCGATATGTCCGGCTCCTACGCCGCAGCCCTGACCGATCCCGAAGGCACGAGCGGCAAGGCCAAACCCGCGCCTTACAATTTCTTCTACGGGCCAAGCTATTCGGATTCGCTGCGGGCGATGCTGATGTGGGCGGCCGAGGATTGGAAGACCAAAGGCAAGCCCGGCAAGCCCAAGTTCGTCCATATGGGGGCCAACCACCCGTATCCGAACGCGCCAAAGGCCGCGGGTGAAGCCATGGCTCAGGAGCTCGGCTTCGAGGTGCTGCCGCCGCTGGTGTTCGCGCTCGCGCCGGGCGACTACAGCGCGCAGTGCCTGAGCCTGAAATCCTCGGGCGCCAACTACGCCTATCTCGGCAACACCGCGGCCTCCAACATCTCGGTGATGAAGGCCTGCAAGACCGCCGGCGTCGAGATCCAGTTCCTCGGCAACGTCTGGGGCATGGACGAGAACGCCGCCAAGACAGCCGGAGATGCCGCCAACGGCGTGATCTTCCCGCTGCGCACGGCAGTGAGCTGGGGCGGCGACGCGCCGGGCATGAAGACGGTGATGGAGATCTCCAAGATGTCCGATCCCACCGGCAAGGTCTATCGCCCCGTGCATTACGTCGCCGCGGTCTGCTCGGCCCTCTACATGAAGGAGGCGATCGACTGGGCTGCCAAGAACGGCGGCGCCACCGGTGAGAACGTCGCCAAGGGCTTCTACCAGAAAAAGGATTGGGTGCCGGCCGGAATGGAAGGCGTCTGCAATCCCTCGACCTGGACCGACAAGGATCATCGCGGCACGCTGAAGGTCGACCTCTACCGCACTAAGATCTCGGGCCCGACCGACGGCGATGTCAACGACCTCATGGCCAAGGGCACGATCAAGCTCGAGAAGGTCAAGACCGTCGAGCTGCCGCGCAAGCCGGAGCTGCTGGGCTGGTGAGGCCGGCTCTAATCACGCACGCAACTGTCATCCCCCGCCTTGTGCGCAGTGCGCACTGGAGCGGGGGATCCAGTACGCCACGGCTCCTCGATGAATCTCCGGCGTCTCTGGAATACTGGGTCGCCCGGTCAAGCCGGGCGACGACAGCGGAGTAACGAAGCATGACCGAAACTGCAGAAGCCGTTCGCCCATCCCCCACCGTCGTCCCCGCGCCGCCCCTCCTCGCCGTGCGCAACATCGAGGTCGTCTATGACGACGTCATCCTGGTGCTGCGCGGTCTCAGCCTCGACGTGCCCAAGGGCGCGATCGTGGCGCTGCTGGGCGCCAACGGCGCCGGCAAGTCTACGACGCTGAAGGCGATCTCGGGATTGCTCAAGACCGAGGATGGCGAGGTCACGCGCGGCGAGATCCTGTTCGAGGGCGAACCGATCGCCGGCATCGATCCCGACAAGATCGTCCGTCGCGGCATCTTCCAGGTCATGGAAGGCCGGCGCATCGTCGCCGACATGACCTCGCTGGAGAACCTCAAGCTCGGCGCCTTCACCCGCAGGGACCGCGAGGTCGATGCCGATCTCGACATGGTGTTCAACTATTTCCCGCGCCTGAAGGAGCGCACGGGCCTTGCCGGCTATCTCTCCGGCGGCGAGCAGCAGATGCTCGCAATCGGCCGCGCGCTGATGGCGCGCCCGAAGATGATCTTGATGGACGAGCCCTCGATGGGCCTGTCGCCGCTGCTGGTGAAAGAGGTGTTCTCGATCATCCAGAAGATCAACCGCGATCTCGGTGTCACCATCCTTCTGGTCGAGCAGAACGCGCGCGCCGCGCTCTCTGTGGCAAGCCACGGCTACATCATGGAGCAGGGCAAGGTCGTGCTCGACGGCACCGCCGACGAATTGCGCGACAACGAGGACGTCAAGGAATTCTACCTCGGCGGCGCCGGCGACCAGCGCAAGAGCTTCAAGAACCTCAAGAGCTTCAAGCGGCGCAAACGGTGGCTTTGAAAATTCAACCCAGCACCTGCTCCGCTTCCGTGACCGCGCAGAGAACATGATAGAACGACGACGCAGGAATGGTGTCGACCAGCGATTTGCCGTCGCTGTCGAATTGGTCGTACCAGCCGCCCCGCACGGGATGGCTGAGATAATGCCGTTCGAGCCGCACCAGCGCCGCGCGCGCTTCGTCCGCCGCGCCTGCCTCACCGGACTCGGCCTGCGCCACCCAGGCCTTCGCCATCTCGGTCTGCGGCCACAGCCGGCGCGTGCTACGGCGGATGTGACCGGTATCGTCGCCCTCGTCGGCAAGGCAGCCGGTCGCCGCGTCGCGATAGCGCAGCGCGGTCGCCAGCAGCTCCGCGCGCCGCGGTCCGGTGGGACAGCCCGTGATGCGCTCAAAACCCTTCAGCAGCCATACCCATTCAGCCTGGTGGCCGGGCTCGACACTGACCGGCTCGATTTTCGACCAGTCCTCCTCAAAGTACTCCGTCAGGATGCACTTCCGCTTGTCATAGAGATTGGCGAGGAACAGCGCGAAGAACTCGCCGGCTCTGTTCTGGAACGACAGATCGTGGGTCGCCTCGAAACACGCGATCATCGCCTCGAACAGATGCATCTGCGGGTTCTGCCGGCGCGGCAACGACACCGGCAGGCTTTCATGCACGCCGCCATGCGGCGAGCGCAGATGGCCGTCGAGGAAAGCAAGCAGCGCATCGATCTCGGCCCGGATCTGCGCATCCTGGTCGAGCGCATAGACCGTCGCCAGGGCGAACAGGATGAAGGCGTGGTCGTAGGCATCGCGCCGCGAATCCAGCACCGTCCCCTCCGGCGTCAGCCGGTGCACATAGCCGGGCTTGCCGTCGGGCGCCTTGGCTTTCGCCAGGAGGTGCTCGAGCCCCTTGAGGGCGATGGCGCGGCCTTGCGGGTACCAGCCCATCTGGGCCGCCTTGGCGTAGCAATAGATCTGGCGCGCCTGCACGAACACGCGCCGCGGTGCGGCCGTATCCGCCGTACCGTCGCGGTGCAGCCTGTCGATGAAACCGCCGGCTGCGTGATCCCAGCCGACCGCCGACCACATCGGCAGCGCATCCTCGACCATGCGGCGCTTCAGGCGCGCGATCACATCGCCCGCTCCTTCAGCCTCACTGATCCGCTCGTCCGTCACTCCGCGCTCTCCAAGCCACCGCAATGGCCGTCTGATACCCATGCGGGCGGCGGCGCGCAACGGATGCCAACCCGGAAAGACCTGCCATGACCGCCCATTACGACACCCTCGAGACGCGTGAGCCGGCGGCGCGCGAGGCCGAACTGTTCGCCCGCCTGCCAAGCGTGCTCCGCAGCGCCATGGCCGCCCCTGCCTACGCCGAGCGACTGAAGGGCGTCGATCCCGCCTCGGTGACCTCCAGAGCGACGCTGGCGGGTCTGCCGGTGCTGCGCAAGTCGGAACTGCCGGCCCTGCACAAGGCCTCCCAGCCCTTCGGCGGCTTCGTGGCTGCATCCCCGGGCTCGTTCGCCCGCCTGTTCACCTCGCCGGGGCCGATCTTCGAGCCGGAGGGACGCCAGGACGATCCCTGGCGGGGCGCGCGTGCGCTGTTCGCGGCCGGCTTTCGCCCAGATGACATCGTGCTCAATACCTTCAGCTACCACCTGACCCCCGGCGGCTTCATTTTCGACGCCTCGGCGCGCGCGCTCGGCTGCGCCGTGATCCCGGCTGGCCCCGGCAATACCGAGCAGCAATTCGAGTTGATCGAGGCCTACCGCCCGGTCGGCTACAGCGGCACACCGGACTTCCTGAAGATATTGCTCGATGCCGCGGCGACCGCCAAACGGGATGTCTCCTCGATCAAGCGCGCGCTAGTGTCGGGGGCCGCCTTCCCGCCTTCGCTCCAGGCCGAGATCAAGGCGCGCGGCATCGACGCCTACCAAGCCTTCGGCACTGCCGATCTCGGCCTGATCGCGTTCGAGTCCGAGGCGCGTGAGGGCATGGTCGTGAATGAGGATCTGATCATGGAGATCGTCAAGCCCGGCACCGGCGATCCCGTGAGGCCAGGCGATGTCGGCGAGATCGTGGTGACCTCGCTCGATCCGCACCACCCCTGGATCCGGCTTGCGCTCGGCGACCTCACGGCCGTCCTGCCCGGCACGAGCCCATGCGGACGCACCAACATGCGCATCAAGGGCTGGATGGGCCGCGCCGACCAGACCACCAAGGTCAAAGGCATGTTCGTCCGCCCCGAGCAGATCGCCGAGATCGGCAAGCGCCATCCCGCGCTCGGGCGACTGCGCCTCGTCGTCACGCGCCAGGGCGAGGCTGATGCGATGACGCTGAAAGCCGAGACGACCGCCCCGGGCGACGCGCTCCGCGAAGAGATCGCGGCCAGTTTGCGCGCCGTCACCAAGCTCGGCGGCGCCGTCGAGTTGGTCAGCCCAGGCATATTGCCGAACGATGGCAAGGTGATTGCGGACGAGCGGTCGACCGCTTGATCGTTCCGGCTACCCTGCCGATCGCGAGGGTCGTCATTGATCGACGTCAATGACGAACGGCGCCTGCCATCCTAGCCAGTGGTGCATCGGAAAGGCGGCGCCATGACATCGCACCCATATTCGTACAATCATTTGCCAGTCATCGATTATCCGAATCACCCTGCGTATGGCACGGCTTTCCCGAAGCCAAGCCTCGGCGAACGCGCCGCGGCACTGGCAAAATTCGCATCGGGCTTTGCCATGATCACGGCCCGTCTGATGGCCGACTACGAGCATCTGCCGCGCCCCAGCGACAAATCGCACAAGGTGGCCGAGCTGGTCCGGCGCTCCCCGACGTATCTGCGGCTGGTGGCGACACAGAAGCTGCGGCGGCTGACGCGACGCGCCACGGAGCCGAGGACGACGGCCGGTGCCAACGTGCTGAAGACGCTGAAACGCGACGGCATAGCGGGTTTTCACCTCTCGCCAGAACAGCTCGGCCGTATCAGAGACCTGCTCGCCCCGCACTACCGGACGCTTGAAGCGAGACTTGCACAAAAGACGCCAGACCAACGCCATTTCGACGAGACGCGGCTGTGGCTGGACAAGGACGCCTTTCCCGAGCTCTACGCTTATTTCAATCAACTGGGGTCCGAGCTTGGCGTCATCGACGCGGCGAGCGCCTATCTCGATCGTCCGGTGGCGATTGCCCATGTGGTACCTCAGATCAACGACCCGAGCGACGCCTTCTGGGCCAATCATTTTCGAGACGTTGGTGTCGTGGACTCGCCCTGCGACTATTGTCACGTCGATGCGACCTACAACCTCCTCAAGTTCATCATCTATGTGAGCGAGGTCGGCCCCGAGAATGGTCCGTTCACCTATGTCCGCGGAACCCATCGCGCGAGCCGCAACTTCTGGGACGGGCTCATCCGCCGCGCCAACGACTATGCCAGCCTGTCGTCGACCAAGCCGCAGAACCGCCGGCTCTTCAACGCGCTTCCAAAATTCCTGCAGCGCAAAGCCGCGTTCGGGGTCGATCTGCCCGCCGGCAGCGAATATGCCGACGCCATACTCGACAACGAATGGCGCGTGACCAGCGACCAGGGCGACGCGGTCCTGTTCGACCCATTCGGAATCCACCGCGGCGGCATGGTACGGAGCGGCCGCAGACTGGTTGTCACCATGATGCTGACGGAACCGACGTAGGTGCGACGCCGCCGATATCTTGACAAGCCGCCGGCGGGACGGTGAACAATGGCCGCAAACATTTGTTGCGGCACCCCATGACGACATCGACCCGGCCGGCCGTCTTCTTCGACCGCGACGGCGTTCTCAATCACGACGCCGGCTACCTCTTCGAGGTCAGCAAGTTCAAATGGATCGACGGCGCGCGCGAGGCGGTCAGGCTCGTAAATGAGGCCGGCTATTTCGCCTTCGTAGTCACCAACCAGTCCGGCGTGGCCCGCGGATTCTACGGGGAGAGCGACGTACATGCCCTCCATCGCTGGATGGCCGACGAGCTCGCCGCCGCCGGCGCCCATATCGACGCGTTCGAATATTGCCCCGATCACCCCGAGGCCGTCGTCGAGAGCTATCGACGCGACAGCGACCGGCGAAAGCCGGGGCCCGGCATGATCACTGACCTCATGAAGCGCTTTCCCGTCGCGACCGACAGGAGCTTCCTGATCGGCGATCAGGAGCGCGACCTGAAGGCGGCGCGCGCTGCCGGCATCCGTGGCCTGCTATTTCGGGAAGGCAATCTCGCGACCTTCGTGCGCGAGGCGCTCAAGCTCGCCTGAGACCTGCAGGAACCGGCAGATTCGTTGCGCAACCAAGCTCGCGCCCTCCAGAGTTCCACATAAACGCCCACTAACCCATTGAATGGACGAATACATTTACGCGGACGTCGGACCGCGCTGGAAAACAAGACACGCTCGGAAAAGTAGGATACGCAACCCCGTCAATCCCAAGCCGGTGATCCAGAAACAGCTATGACTGCTCAAGACTCCAAACAGCGCGTCGCTCTCATCACCGGTGTGACCGGGCAGGACGGGGCTTATCTCGCCGAGCATTTGCTGTCGCTCGGCTATGTCGTGCACGGCATCAAGCGGCGCTCGTCCTCGTTCAACACCGCGCGCGTCGATCACCTCTACCAGGACCCGCATGTCGGCAACGTGCCGTTCCTGATGCATTACGGCGACATGACGGATTCGACCAACCTGATCCGCCTGGTGCAGCAGATCCGCCCGACCGAGATCTACAATCTCGCCGCGCAGAGCCACGTCGCCGTCAGCTTCGAGAGTCCGGAATACACCGCCAACGCCGATGCCATCGGCGTGCTGCGCCTTTTGGAGGCGATCCGCATCCTCGGCATGGAGAAGGAGACGCGGTTCTACCAGGCCTCGACCTCCGAGCTCTACGGCCTGGTGCAGGAGATCCCGCAGAAGGAGACCACGCCGTTCTATCCGCGCTCGCCTTATGGCGTCGCCAAGCTCTATGGCTACTGGATCACGGTGAACTACCGCGAAGCCTACGGCATGTTTGCCTCGAACGGCATCCTGTTCAACCATGAGAGCCCGATCCGCGGCGAGACCTTCGTCACCCGCAAGATCACCCGCGGTGTGGCCCGGATCGAGCTTGGGCTGGAGCAGACGCTCTATCTCGGCAATCTCGAGGCCAAGCGCGACTGGGGCCATGCCAAGGACTATGTCGAGGGCATGCACATGATCCTGCAGGCCGACAAGCCCGACGATTTCGTGCTCGCCACCGGCGAAACGCGCTCGGTCCGCGAGCTGGTCGAACTGTCCTTTGCCCAGGTCGGCCGCCGCATCGAATGGCGCGGCAAGGGCGTGGACGAGACCGGCGTCGATGCGAAGAGCGGCAAGATCGTGGTGAGGATTGATCCGACCTATTTCCGCCCGACCGAGGTCGATCTGCTCGTCGGCGACGCCAGCAAGGCGCAAAAGGTGCTCGGCTGGAAACCGAAGCGGAGCTTTGCGCAGCTCGTCGAAGAGATGATGGCGGGCGACCTTGCCGAGGCCAAACGGGACATTGCGAATGGCAAGCGTACCGTTTGAGCTGAAGGGCAAGAGCGTCTACGTCGCCGGCCATCGCGGCATGGTCGGCAGCGCCATTGTGCGTCGTCTGGCGCGGGAGAACGTAAATCTCGTCACCGTCGAGCGGCACGAGGTCGATCTCTGCAACCAGGCGGCCGTGTTCGACTGGTTCGCGAAGATGCGGCCGCAGGTGATCTTCCTCGCCGCCGCCAAGGTCGGCGGCATCGTCGCCAACAACACGCTGCGCGCCGAGTTCATCTACGACAACATCGCGATCGCAGCCAACGTGATCCACGCCGCGCATCTGAACCGGGCCGAGAAGCTGATGTTCCTCGGCTCGTCCTGCATCTATCCGAAGCTGGCGCCGCAGCCGCTGCGCGAGGATGCCGTGCTCACAGGTCCGCTGGAGCCGACCAACGAGCCTTATGCCATCGCCAAGATCGCCGGCATCAAGATGGCGGAGGCCTATCGCAGCCAATATGGCAGCGACTTCATCAGCGTGATGCCGACCAATCTCTACGGTCCCGGCGACAATTATCACCCTGAATTGAGCCATGTGGTCGCGGCGCTGATCCGGCGCTTTCATGAGGCGAAGCTTTCGGGTGCCAGGACCGTCGCGGTCTGGGGCACCGGCACGCCGCGGCGCGAGTTCCTCTATGTCGACGACATGGCCGATGCCTGCGTCCACCTGATGAAGACCTACTCCAGCAGCGAGCTGATCAACATCGGCACCGGCGAGGACATCGCCATTGCGGAGTTCGCGCGCGTGGTCGCCGAGATCGTCGGCTATCGCGGCGAGATCTCCTTCGACCCCTCGCGCCCCGACGGCACGCCGCGCAAGCTGCTCGACATCGGCCGCCTCGACAAGCTCGGCTGGCGGGCGACGACATCGTTGAAGGACGGTATCGCCCGCGCTTATGGAGCCTATTTGGCGGAAGGTCAGGCCAACGGCCCTCAGCCGCACGCCTGACCGAGGACAGCGTTTGCACATGGCCACTCCCGCAAAGCTGATCATCGCGGCTCAGTTCTATCCGCCCGATACGACCACGACGGCAGTTTATGTCGGCAAGATCGCCGAGAGCCTCGCAAGAGATCGGCAGATCGTTGTGATCTCAGCGACACAAGGCTCGCGCGCGGACGGCAAAGCCGGCAAGCCCGAGGTCGTCGAAATCAAGAGCTGGAATCCGCGCAAGTCCGCGATCGTCCAGCGCGCTCTCGCGATCTGCTTGCTTGCTGCCCAAATGTTCTTCTCGGTCCTGCGGCGGGCAAGGTCGGGCGACATCGTCTTCTGCGTCACGACGCCGTTCACCCTGCCCTACACCGTGCTTCTCGCCGCCAGATTGCGTGGAGCAAAGACTATGCTCCTGATATATGATCTCTATCCGGAAGCGCTGGAGGCCGCCGGTATGGTTCGCCCCACTTCGCTGGCGGTGCGCCTCATTCGCTTGGCCAACACGCTTCTGTTCCGGCGCCTTGATGCGATCGTCGTGATCGGGCGCGACGTGCCGCCTCTGATCGAAAAATATCCCGGTGTCGTCGCGGACCAGCTTCACTATATTCCAAACTGGGCGCTGATTCCGATCGGCTATCGCAAGATTGATCCGGCCAGCCGATTCCGCGCGCCGGACTCCTCCAGGTTTATCGTTGGTCTTTCCGGCAATCTCGGTTTCACACACGATCCCGTCACGGTGTTCGAAGCGGCGCGCCTGTTACGAGACCGCCGGGACATTCATTTCATGCTCTCGGGATGGGGCGTGGGCTGGGCCACGCTCAACGAGCTCCATGCCAAGGCCCCTCTTGAGAATGTCACGATCATGAAACCTGTCCCCGAAGACGAACTCGTGGAATTCCTGTCGGCGGCCGATCTCTGGGTTATTCCGTATCGTCAGCATGTCGCCGGTGTCTCGATCCCCAGCCGCCTCTATAACATCCTCGCGATCGGGCGTCCGATCGTGGTCGCCTCGGAGGCCAATTCCGAAGGCGCGCTCGTGCTTGGCGAAGAGGCGATCGGATGGGTCGTTTCTCCAGAAAACCCCGCCGAGCTCGCGCGAGCCATTCGCGAGGCCGCCGGCGATCGGCAGGCCACAATGGAGAAGGGTATTCGTGCGGCCGGCATCGCCGAGAAATATCGCGAGGACGTCGCCCTTGCTCACTACGGTCAGGTGGTGGTCGATGTCAGCCAGGCAGTGCGCCGCAATTAGCGATAGGCGGCGGGCTGCCGGCCCCCCGTTCCGATGCGAGGCGCCGGCTGTAGAAACGTTCTACTGCGGCGCGACAGCTGCGGACGAGGTTCCGTCGGTCACTCGATTGCCTGCAACGGCACTGTTCTTGAGTGACGGCATCGTACCGCCATTCGTGAAACTCAAGCCGGTGATGTTACCCGTCACCGCCGAATTGTTCAGAATGACCTGCGTAGACGGACCGTCCGATAAAATGCCGACACCCGCGTTGTTGACGGCTGCACTTCGATCAACGAGTAGGCGGATCGCAGATGCGCCAGATGGTGCGGTCGCCCATATGCCGTTGGTAAGATTGCCGGCCGACACGCTATCTCGCGCAGTCGCACTGATTGCTCCGGTACCGCCCGTACCGTCCACCTTGATCCCGAATGTCGCGTTATTCTCCACCTGAACCCGATTGAGCACGGCGAAGATGCCATGCGTACCGGCGGACGCCGTGGCGACCTGGATCCCTCCGCTATTATTGGACACGATCGAGTCCGATACGAACAGCTGAGACGTCGCATTCGGGGCAAAGCTAATTCCCGTTCCAGTCCCGCCCCCGCTGAAGTTCTTGATCACACAGTTCTGAACGTTTACGGAGCCTGCAGAGGTTATCCGGATGCCGGATAATCCCGTGCCGAAACCGTCAATAACAACGCCCCGGACGTTAACAACATCGCTAGCTCCGGCAGCAACGACGATGCCATTCGTGCCTGATACCAGCACTCCGGCTTCGCCAACGCCGTCATTGGTGATGCTGATGGCCTTTGTGATGGTCACGGCGCCGAATCCACCTGGATCGAGAACGCTGATCTCCCCTCCCGCAGCCGTCTTGGAGATCGCGCCTGCAAAGGTTTTGCACGGCGCAGTGCGACTGCAGGGATTTGCGTCATCACCGACGCCCGAAACCCAGGTCCGAGATGCCTGCGCGTATGACGGGATGGTTGAAAAAAGAAATGACAGGACAAGCGCGACGACAGCTAGAGATACTTTCACGAAGCTCTCCATAAATATACAACCGAACGATGTGCTCGCATCTGCATAAGCCACCAAAGATCGGATGGCGTATGAAATGCTTCACAATCGCCGGCGCATGCATACTGGATGTGACGCGGCTCAAATCGTCGGGGCACCGGACCCCTGCCACCCCACCACGTACGGGGAGCGCGAACGTGACGGCGGGGAGCGCGCGAGACTAACGACATCCGAGACTGCAAGCGGCAACTGGGTCCACAACGCCTCCCTATTCCTGCATCCATAACCAGTCGACCTATCTTGCGGTATCGGGCGCCCATTCGGGCATGCAGAACCTGCTCCCGGTGCCTTGCCTGGGTCGGGGGCTTGCGGTATCCACCGAAGGCTTTCCGCCCAGGAGAACCCAATGTCGAGCACCGGCCAAACGCTTTACCGACGCGCGCGCAAGGTCATGCCCGGTGGAACGCAGCTGCTTTCAAAGCGGCCGGAAATGTTCCTGCCGGAACAGTGGCCGACTTACTTCAAATCGGCCAAGGGCGCCGAAGTCGTCGATCTCGACGGCAAGACTTACCTTGACATGAGCTATTGCGGCATAGGCGCCACCATCCTGGGCTTTGCCGACCCCGACGTCGATGCCGCAGTAAAGAGTGCGATCGACATGGGGTCGATGTCGACCTTGAACTGCGCTGAGGATATCGAGCTGGCAGAGCTCCTGGTCGAGCTGCATCCTTGGGCGGACATGGTGCGTTTCGGTCGCGCCGGTGGCGAGGCTATGGCGATTGCGGTTCGCATCGCGCGCGCCGCGACCGGCCGCGACATGGTGGCGTTCTGCGGTTATCACGGCTGGCACGACTGGTACCTCAGCGCCAATCTCGGCGAGACCACCGCACTCGACGGTCATCTGCTGCCCGGCCTCGATACCAAGGGCGTGCCGCGTGGACTCGCCGGCCTGATGCATCCATTCCACTTCAATAAGCTCGATGAGATCGAGGCCATCGTCGCCGCCCATGGCGAACGGCTCGCCGCCATCGTGATGGAGCCGGTGCGCTCCAGTGAGCCCGAACCGGCCTTCATCAAGGGTATCCGCGCGCTCGCCGACCGCTGCGGCGCCGCGTTGATCTTCGACGAGGTGACGTCGGGCTTCCGCATCAATTCCGGCGGTGCTCATCTGGCCTATGGCGTCGATCCCGACATGGCGGTGTTCGCCAAGGCTATCGCCAACGGTTTTCCGATGGCCGCGATCGTCGGCCGTGCCTCCGTGATGGACGCGGCGCAGGAAACCTTCGTCAGTTCGACGGCCTGGACTGAGCGCGTCGGCCCGGTCGCGGCACTTGCCACCTTGCGCAAGCATCGCGAGCAGAACGTCGCGCGGCACCTGATGCGGATCGGCATGCGCATCCAGAAGGGCTGGACCGAGGCGTCACAGGCCGCGGGCCTGCCCCTGCACGTTTCCGGCATCTCGCCGCTCGGCCATTTCGCCTTCGACTTGCCGGACGCGCAGGAGGTGCGCACGCTGTTCACGCAGATGATGCTGGACCGCGGCATCCTCGCGACGGGCTCGTTCTACGCGATGTGGTCGCATACCGACGCCCATGTCGATCGTTACCTGGATGCGACGGCCGAGGTGTTCCGGGAGCTCCGCACCGCCGTCGATCAGAAGGCCGTCAGGCAGTTGCTGCGCGGGCCCGTGGCTCACTCCGGGTTCAAGCGGTTGACCTGATCAGGTCGTCATCCCAAAAATATCGCGCACCACGTTCCGCGACGTCGGCGAGCGCCCCGCCTTCGGATAGACGCCATGCAAGATGCTGTCGGCGGCGAGCGTGCCGCCGTCGATCAGGATCGCTCCCGTCGACATGAAAGAGTTGTCGCCTACTGCAGTCTTGCCGATCACGCGGCTGCCGCCATACATCACGATGCCACGCCCGAACGACGGATAGTCATTGTCGAGGTTCGCGCCCACCGTGCAATTGTGGTAGCAAATGAAATAATCCGAATAGACGGCGCGCCCAAGCACGGTCCCGACAGGATGTTGGACCGCGAACACGTCCGGCAGCTCGACCTCGTAGAACGCGTCCAGCGCGTGCAGCGCCTTGTTGAGCGCATAGGCCTTGTCGGCGATGGGATGGCCGGGCCGCTCGCGAAACGCCGAATTGGCGAGGTAGTAAAGGAAGATCGCATATTGGTCGGAATGCCAGTGCGAGAACCGCGCTTCGCCGTTTGCAAAAAAGCCTTTCAGCCTTACGCGCGAGAAGCAATGATCGACCCGGCCGAGCGCAAGGTCGACGAGTTTCGGGAGATCGCCGAGATTGGCGCCATCGGGAAACAGGTTCTCGAATTGCCTGCGCACATAGACGGCGAGATCGTTGCGGGCGAGCGAAAGCTGCACGGTATTAATTCCTGCTCGAGAAGCTGGCGCGCACGTCGAGACCACGCGAGAACAGATGGCTACGAAGCTTGATCGGGCTGTGGTCGGTAAACAGGAACATCGAGGAGATCGCCACCGCCGACGCTCCGGCTTCGAGTGCGTCGATCGCATGCTGGAGCGAACCGCAGCCACCGGAGACGATCAGCGGTACGCTCAAGACGCTTGCCGCCCTGTGGATCAGTTCGAGATCGTAGCCGCTCATAGTGCCGTCGCGATCGATCGAGCCGAGCAGCACCTCCCCGCAGTGCAGGTCCTCGCACCGCTGCGCCCATTCGATCGGGTCGAGCGCGACATGCTCGCGGCCTCCGTCGATGAATACGCTGGCATGGTTGGGGCTGATCCTCTTGTAGTCGATCGACACCGTCATGCACTGGTCGCCGAAGGTGCGCGCCGCCTCGCGCAGAAACTCCGGGCGGCGCACGGCCTCCGAATTCACCGACACCTTATCGGCACCGGCGCGGAGCAGCATGTTGACGTCGTCCAGCGTCTTGACCCCGCCGCCGACCGTGAACGGCATGAAAATCTCTTCCGACATCCGCTCGATGATGTCGACCACGCGGCCGCGCGAGGCCGCGCTCGGCACGATGTCGAGGACGATCAGCTCGTCGACACCGTAGTCGTTATAAACCTTCGCGGTCGTCACCGGATTGCCGGCGACGCGCTCGTTCTCGAAGAAGCGGGTATATTTGACGAGCCTGCCATCGCGCAGCAGGAATTTGGGGATAAGGCGCTTCTTCAGCATCGCGAGGGCTTCAGGGATTCCAGCGCAGGAAATTACTCATCAGCTCGATCCCGGTGTCCTGGCTCTTCTCGGGATGGAACTGCGTGGCGGCGATATTGTCGCGCGCGATGATCGCGGTCACCGGTTGGCCGTACTGGGCGAAGCCGACCACGTCGCCGGCATCCCTGCAGCGCATGGCGAAGGAATGTACGAAATAAAACGCCAGATTACTCTCGCGGATATTGGCGAGGATCGGATGGTTGCGCTCCTTCGCCACCATGTTCCATCCCATATGCGGGATCTTCAAGGCAGGATCGTTCGGCATCAAGCGCTGAACGTCGGCGTCGAACCAGCCGAGCCCACGATGTGCAACACCGTCATCGGCGTGCTCCTCGGAGGTGTTGGCGAGCAGCTGCATCCCGAGGCACACCGCAAGGAACGGCTTGCCCTTCTCGCGGACCTGGCGCTCGAGGATCTCATCGATGCCGCGAGCGCGAATGTTGATCATGGCATCGCCGAACGCGCCGACGCCGGGCAGGATGACGTGGGAAGCATCCGCAATCGCGTCGGCGTCATGGGTCACCACCGGATCGAAGCCGCAATATTCGACGGCATTCTTCACCGAGCGCACGTTATTGATGCCGTAATCGACGATCGCTACGCCCGACATCGCCTGCTCCCCCGGGGGCGACATTCGCGCCGCCTATGGACCCTCGTCAGCCTATCCCTTGCCGCCGCCGATTTCGACGCCGGGATGATTCGGCCAGGGCACTTGCGTGTTGTTCCACTTGTCCATGTCCGGCATACGGCGACCCGGCTCGACCGTGTTCGGCGAGAACTGCCACGGACTGACCTCGTGCTTGATCGCAATGCCCAGAAACTGCTCCTCGGTGAGCTGAAGATAGTCGAGGAACAGATCGAGGCTCGGCGGTCGCTTGCCGTCGAACTCGCGCACCAGTGCCTCGCCCTGCTCGCGTGTCATGCGTTTGTTGCGGATGTCGATGTTGGCGAGATGGTTGGTCCGGCCCATGCCGCGCTTGATGTACTTCAGATAGTCGCGCACCCCTTGGAAGAAGCACTCGATCTTTTCGTAATCGTACTCAGGCGGAATGCCCTCGACCTCCTGGCCCTTCCAGCCGAGCTCGCGCTTGATGATCTCGACGTGCTTCTTGGTGTCCCACTTGATGTAGCTGCCAAGGCAGATCGAACGGCACTTGATCCGCATCAGCTCCTTGCGCGGCGGATAGACGAACGGATAGAGGTCGCGCTTGGCAACGCGGCCGCCCAGGAACTCGTACATGTCGTCGGCGGTGATGCCGAGATTCATGGCCCGGTTGAAGCGCTTCTCGTCGACCTCTTCCATCTCGTCGTAGGAGTAGAACGACTGGTATTCCGCAAGACTCTCGCCCCAAAACAACAACGGCGTCTCGTAGCGGATCGCGATCTGCATGGTGTGGGCGTAGATGCCGGTGTGGCAGTGCCAGCAGAAGTCGCCGCGGCGCTTCAGCGATTCCAGCATGAGTTCGCGCACCACGTGCCAGTTCGGCGTGAAGTTCAAGACGTCGACGCCGAGCTGCTTGAACACGCTGGTGTTGTTCTCCTCGACCAGCGGACGGTAGAACCAGTGGTCGAAGCGCACCACCAACGGCTTCAGGCCGAGCTTCTTGACGACGTACCACAGCTGAAAGACGCTATCCTTGCCTCCCGAATAGGGCACGATGCAGTCATACAGCCCCTTGTCGCGGTATTGTGCGACCAGTTCCATCATCTGGGCGTGGCGCTCCTCCCAATTGATCTGGGTGTCGCGGACCTCGATCTGGGCGCAGACGCTACACGAACCGGATTCGTCGAACGAGGTGGCCTCCGCCGTTTCGGGCAATAAGCACTTGCTACAGCTCAACATTTCTGAGATTCCTGCAATTGCATGATTTGCCGTTGGCTTACCACGCCGTCCATCCCCCGTCGACCGCAATGCACTGGCCCGTCACATAGGCTGCAAGGTCGCTCGCCAGATACGCCACTGCGCCCTTCATATCGTCCTCACGCGCCATACGCGCAAGCGGCGTCCGGGCCACATAGCGGCTCAAAAACCGCTCCGGCGTAGCCCTGAAGACGCCCCCCGGCGCGACCGCATTGACCCGAACCTTTGGCGCCATCGTGGTGGCCAGCCAGCGCGTCATCTGGATTAGCCCGCCCTTACTGGCGGCATAGGCGGCTGGGTTCCCGAGGGCGGTTCCCTCGTAGAGCCGCCAGTCGGGCCCGGCGAGGCCGTAGATCGAGGAAATATTGATCACACTACCATGGCCCGACCTCGCGAGGTCCTCGGCTGCGGCCTGGATCAGCACGAACGGCGCGGTGAGGTTGACCTCGATCGCGCGCCGCCAGGTCGCGTCCGACTGCTGCTCGAACGGCACCGCCCAGCCTTCCAGTCCGCTGGTGCCCACGAAGGCTGCGCAATTGACGATGATGTCGATACCACCGAAGGCCTCGCGCACCCGCCGTGGCAGATCCTTTACCGCCTCCCCCTGCTCGAAATCGCAGTCGAACATCGCCGCCTCGACGGAGTGATCGGCGGCCAGCTTCGCCGCTGCCTCGGTACCCGCGGACGCGGCGATATCGACCAGGGCGATGGCGGCACCGAGCTCGGCAAGACCTGCAGCAATGGCGCGGCCAATATGGCCGGCGCCGCCGGTGACAATGGCGACGCGGCCGTCGAGCGACATCATTTCGCGGAGCGAGCGTTCAGTGCTCATCCGAATATCCTCTGGAACTCGTCGGAGGCACGCTGCAGATCGTCGAGGCGGCCGACGTCGATCCAGTACTCCCGCAGCGGGAACACAACCGACGGCTTGTCTTTGGCGATGGTGCGCTCGATCAGCGTCGGCATATCGATGGCCTCGTTGGTGTCGAGATGATCGAGCACCCCGGGATCGAGCAGATAGACCCCCGCGTTGACGAAGAATTTCTGCGTCGGCTTCTCGCGAATGCGAAGCAGGCGATGGTCGTCGAAATCGATCACGCCGAATGGCACGGTCACCGAATGCTCCCGCACGCAGACGGTCGAGAACGCCTTATGCTCGCGATGATATTTCAGCATCTGCTCGAAGTTCACCGTCGTCAGCAGATCGCCATTCATGACGAAGAAGGGCTGCGTCGGCCGCTCCGGCAGCAGCGACAGGGCCCCGGCGGTGCCGAGCCGCTCGCTCTCCTGGAGATAGTCAATCTCCACACCCCACGCAGAACCATCGCCGAAATAGTCGCGTATCATGTCGGCCTTGTAATTGACCGAGATGAAGAACTTGCCGAAGCCGGCCTTCACGAAACCGCCGAGCACGGTCTCCAGGATCGGCTTGTCTCCGACGCGGATCAACGGCTTGGGAATGTCGTCTGTAAGCGGCTTCAGCCGCGAGCCGAGCCCGCCGGCCATCAGCACGACCCAGTGATCGGATTGCTGCACGAGTGCGAGGTCGTCGATCAGCTTGACCTCGACCACCCGCCCCTCGGTATCGACGAGCGGAAGCTGATGGATCGAATGCTTGCGCATCAGATTGAGCGCGGCCGGATTCGAGATACCGACCGGTGCCGTGATCGGCATGCGGTTCATCACGAGGCTGACCGAGGCGTCGAGGCCGACACCGCCGAGCAGCGCCCGCCGCACGTCGCCGTCGGTGACGGTGCCGACGATCCTGCCATCGCGCTCGACGATGGCGAGTTGCAGATTGCCCTGATCGATGCGCCGAAGCGTCTCTATCAACGGCGTGTCTTCACTGACGGCGAATGCACCCTTCATGACAAACTCATCCTATTCGTTGCCGGAGAATCCGCCGGCCGCGACATCCCTTGTAACCACCGCGCCCGCAGCAACGACGGCTCCGGCCCCCACTTTGACGCCGACCAACACCACCGCGCCGGCGCCGATATGGACGCTCTCCCCGATGGACACGCCGCCGCACAGCACCGCCCCCGGAGCGACATGTGCGTGATCGCCGACCATGCAATCATGCTCGACCACCGCGCGCGTATTGATCAGGGTGTTGCGCCCAAGGCGCGCCGCGGGCTGAATCACGGCGCCGGCCATCACCTGCGCGCCGTCGCCGAGTTGTGCATCGGAGGCGATGACGGCGGACGCATGTGCGATCACAGGAAACTTGTAACCCCGCGCTGCAAACCGATCGAACAGGAGGCGTCGGCCCGACAACCCCGAATCGGTACGCGAGGCACGATTGCCGAGACCATTGGCAAGCTCGACCGTATCAGCGGCCATCTTCAAGACGTCGTCGTCCGATCCGGTGATCTTGACGCCGCCTATGACCTCCCCAAGCCGGGTGGCATCGCGATCGGCGGCTGCTGCGGGATGGATGCCACGGCTCAGCAGGGCTTCGATGATGACGCGGGCGTGACCGCCGGCACAGAGCACGATCAGGCTCATGGCTCCAGCGCCTCGTTGGCCGCGTAATCGCGCAGGGCGACCTTGCCGAGATAGCTCCAATATTCGATCGGCGGAATGCCGCCGCCCGGGCGCTTGACGCCGAGATTGTCTTCCGTAAAGCGCTCCCCGGCGCGGACCGGCTGAAGCACGACGAGACTGCGGCGGGCCACCACGCGATTTGGAATCTCCTCGGGCGCCGGCACCTTGCGACCGTCGCCCAGCGCGGCTTCGACATCGCGGATCGCAGCGATCATCGCAGCCATCTCATCCGGCTCGATCGAGGCGCGGTGGTCAGGCCCCGGCAGATTGCGATCGAGCGTCAGATGCTTTTCGACCACGGTGGCACCGAGAGCCACCGCGGCCGAGGCGATGTGGATACCACGGCTGTGGTCGGAGAAGCCGACTGGCAGGCCAAACGCATCGCGCAGCGTCGCCATCGCTCGCAGATTGATCGATTGTGGATCGGCCGGATATTCGGTCGTACAATGCAGCAGCGTGACTTTTGCACGCAGCTCCGTCCAGGTCGCGCGGTCGAGCAACAAATTCGCGAAATCGGCGGGCGTCGGCCACGCCGTCGCCTCGCGGAGATAACCGAAAGCGATGACGCCAAGCGCCAGCTCCACTTCGGCGAGTGTCCCCATCCCGGTCGACAGGATGATCGGCAGGCCGAACCGCGCCAGATGCAGCAAGAGCGGCGCATTGGTCAGGTCGCCCGAGCCGACCTTCAGCGTGGAGACACCGACACGGCGGACCAGATGCGTGGCGCTGTCGGCATCGAACGGCGTCGACATGTAGGTAATTTTGGACGCCACGCAGGCCGCTGCGATCTGTTCCTCGTCATCAGGGCTGAGCTCGAGCGCGCGCAGCATCTCGAGCTGTGATTGTGCCGTTCCCGTGGTCGCTTGCTGGTAGCTTGCCTTCGCCGCCCCGGCGGTCGCGAGCTTGTCGGCACGGAACGACTGAAACTTGACGGCGTCGGCCCCTGCCCGCGCGGCCGCCTCCACAAGCGCCAGCGCGCGCGCGCGATCGCCATTGTGGTTGACGCCAGCCTCAGCAATGATCAGGGTTTTGCGATGCATGGGATTTTGTCGCCAGGGCGAAGCGAAATCGCCCGCCAATCAAGCGGTTGTCTTAGTCGAGCACGCTGGTAAAAGCAACGCAGGCCAGCGGTTCGCGGCGTTCCCCACGGGCCTCGCAAAAGTCCGCAGAGTGACGAATCGCGCCTGTTCGCAATGACCCTGACGCAGGATTGCCTGTTGCCCATGACAAACTCGCCCGAAATACTGTTCCTGCTGGTCGGCCGCGGCGGATCGAAGGGCCTTCCCGGCAAGAATCTTCGCGAAATCGGCGGCCTCAGCCTGACCGGCTACAAGGCGATCGCCGCAAAGCAGTCCCGCTACTGCTCGCGCCTGATCGTCTCCAGCGACAGCGCCGAGATCCGCGCCGAAGCGACGCGGTATGGTGCCGAAATGCTGTTCGAGCGGCCGGCCGAACTCGCGACCGACACGGCCTCCTCCAACGACGTGGTGCTGCACGCCATGGACTGGATCGAGACGCATGAGAAGCGGCGCTACGAGGCCATCATGCTGCTGGAACCCTCCTCGCCCTTCGCGACGCCAAAGCATTTCGATGAGGCCATCGAACTCTTTGCCGCGCGCAAGGCGAGCCTCGTGGTCGGCATGCGCGAGACCGAGGTCTCCTCAATCTTCGTCGGGACGCTCGGCCCTGACGGCTCGATTGGAGGCATTGTCGAGAAGATGCTGACCACGACGGCGCAGCGACGGCAGGATCAGGCCGTCGAAGTCACCATGAACGGCGCGCTCTACCTTGTCGGCTGGGACGCGATGCGCAAACATCGCAAGATCTACGCCGATCCGTCCGCGAGCTACGGCATCATGATGGACCGCATGCATTCGATCGAAATCGAGAGCGCGGCCGATCTCGCCTACGCGGCCTACGTCGTCGAGCACGGCATGCTCGACGCTTCGCCCTGGCGGCGACAATCATGAGCGCACGCCGCCACATCGCCGTTGTCACGGGTTCGCGCGCCGACTACGGTCTGCTGCGCGGCATCCTGACGCGGCTGAAGGCGGCCGACGACGTTGCGCTGAGCGTGATCGCCTGCGGCATGCATCTGGTGCCGCGCTTCGGCGAGACCTGGCGAGCGATCGAGGCCGACGGCTTTCCGATCGCCGCAAAGATCAACTTCGCACTCGATGACGATCGCGCCGAGACGATCGCGCGCGGCACCGGCCTCGGCGTCACCGGCTTTGCCGAGGTGCTGCCTAAGCTCGCGCCTGACATCGTCGTCGTGCTCGGCGATCGCTACGAGGTGCTAGCGGCAGCGGTTGCAGCGACGCTCTTGAACATCCCGATCGCGCATATCCATGGCGGCGAGATCACCGCGGGCGCCTTCGATGACGCGATCCGCCACGCCATCACCAAGATGGCTTGCCTGCACTTCGTCGCGGCCGAGCCCTATCGTCAGCGCGTGATCCAGATGGGGGAGCAGCCCTTTCTCGTCTTCAACGTGGGCGCGCCCGGCCTTGACCTGGCGGATACCGCGCCGCCCTTGAGCCGCGCCGAGTTGTTCGCAAAGCTCGGCATCGCCGGCCCTGAGCGCTTCCTGCTGGTGACCCTGCATCCGACGACGGCACAGCCCGAGGCTGACGCCGCCAACATCGCAGCGCTCTTCGGCGCGCTCGCCGAGGTCGAGGACCGCAGCTTCATCTTCACCGGCGTGAATGCCGATCCGGGCTATCGCGCCATCGACGACGCGATCAGGGCGTTTGTCGCGACGCGCGGCGATCGCGCCCATCTCTTCACCTCGCTTGGCAGCGAGCGCTATTGGGCGGCATTGCGGCTCGCCGACGCCGTGGTCGGCAACTCCTCCAGCGGCATCCTGGAGGCGCCGGCGGTCGGCGCGCCCACGATAAACATCGGTGATCGCCAGAAGGGGCGATTGCGCGCCGCCTCAATCATCGATTGTCCCGCCGATTCGGCAGCCATTCTTGCCAGCCTGACGCGCATCTTCGAGGGCCGGTTCCAGCCTGATCCGGGCGTAGTTCCGCCCTACGGCCGCGGGGGGGCGTCGGAGCGGATCGCTGGAACCCTTCGAACGATCGACATCAAGCGCGCTTTTCCGAAGCATTTCCATGATTTAGCGGCAACACCGGAGTCGCCCGGAACGACCGGATAACTGCCGGCGATTATTGCCTGTGCAGCGCCTCACGCTGTATAGATCGGGGCGAGCTTGAGACGAACCGCGCTCGTTCCGGGAGAACGCGACATGACGACGATCGATTCACTTTCCGACGTGACGCCGGTGGCCCGCGCCGTCGAAATTGGTGAGCTTCCGATTCCGCCCTATCGCGGCACGACGCTTCCCGCGATCGATTACGAGGCCCATCCGGCCTATGGCGGCATGCTGCCGAAGCCGACATTCCGTGAGCGCATTAACGCGCTGAACGTATTCCTGCGCACGTTCGCCTTCGTCACAATCCGCCGCATCGTCGATTACGACAACATGCCGCTGCTGACCAAAGAAGCCGGCTTCAGCGGGCTCAACGCAAAGACGGCACTGCGCTACATCTTGATGTATGCGCGCATCCGTGCGAGTCGCGCGATCGGCACTCTGACCGGCTCACGTCGTCCCGCAAAACCCGCGAATCCGGCGCTGCTCAACAGGATCAAATCCGACGGCATCGTCTGCCTGACACTTGCGCCCGACGAGATCGAGCAGATCCGCAGCGTGACCAATCCGGGCTTCGCCAAGCTCGACGAGCGTCGCGCCAACATTCCGCCGGAGAAGCGCAAGTTCGACGACAACGTCTATTGGTGCACGCGCTCGGCCGATCCGCAGGCATTCGCCACCGTCGAGTCCATCTTCAGGCGCTATGGCATCATGGAAGCGGCGAGCGCCTATCTCGGCCGGCCGGCCGGCGTGAAGCACGTCAACGCGCAGATCAACGACCAGGACCTCGCATTCTGGAGGCGCGTATTCCCGGATACGCAACTTGCCGATCCCTGGGGCAGCTACCTGCACATCGATGCTACCTATGGCATGCTGAAATGCGCAATCTACATCCATGACATCGGTCCGGACGGCGGTCCGTTCTGCTACATCCGCGGCAGCCAGAACGCAAAGATCGGCTGGTTCGAGGGCATGGTCCGACGTACCAACGACTTCTCCGGCTTCTCCGGCCGACAGCCCGACGCACGCAAGAAGTTCATGGCGCTGCCGGCGTTCCTGCGCAAGAAGGCCGACTTCGGCGGCGACCTGCCCGACAATTCGCCCGAGGTGGCGCGGCTGCGCGAGGGCCACTTCGCCGCGACGTCAAACTACGGCAATTGCGTGCTGTTCGACGGCAACGGCATGCACCGCGGCGGCATGGTCAACAAGGGCGAGCGCCGCTGCCTGTTCGTCCTGCTGGCGGAACTCTGAGGCGGCCGTTGCGCGCACTTCGCCGACATATTCGATAGCATCACTATCAACCGCAGCGCCTCGCTGCGCCAGATAAATCGGAAAACAGGCAAGTGCTGTTCAACTCGCTGTCCTTCCTGCTGATCTTCCTGCCAATCGTTCTCACCGGATTTTTCATCTGCCGCAGGTACGGCAACGTCGAGTGGATATTTGTCTGGCTATTCCTATGCTCGGCAGCCTTTTACGGTGCATGGGAGCCGAGATACATCTTCCTCCTCGTTTCATCGATCCTCTTCAACTACTTCATCGCCATCCAGATCGCGCGCAGCAAGTCGAGAGCCCTCCTCGCCTTCGGCATTGTCGTAAACCTCGCCTCGCTTGCCTACTTCAAATATCTGAACTTCATCCTTCAAACCTGGAGTTCAGTCCTTGGAAGTGATTTCCAGCCGGTAGCGATTACTCTCCCCCTCGGTATTTCCTTCATTACGTTCATCCAGATTGCTTTTTTGGTCGATGTCTTTCGCGACCGCTCGGACGACCTGGGCTTTCCCAAATACGCGCTCTTCGTCTCCTACTTTCCGCATCTGATCGCGGGTCCGATCATCCATCACAAGGAGGTCATGTCCCAGTTCACCGATGCGCGATTGGCAGCCATTTCGGCAAACCACGTCGTTGGAGGAATCGCTCTCATCCTGTGCGGCCTGTTCAAAAAGGTGATCATTGCCGACACCATGGCCTCCTATTCTACGCCGGCGTTTCACCTTGCGGCCCAACTGCAGCCGATCAGCTTTCTCGATGCGTGGGGCGCCCTGCTCGCATTCACGTTTCAGATCTACTTCGATTTTTCCGGATACAGTGACATTGCGATCGGACTGTCACGCCTCTTCGGAGTGCGTTTGCCGGTGAACTTCGATTCTCCGTACAAGGCCACCAGCATCATCGATTTCTGGCGGCGTTGGCACATCACGCTATCCCGTTTCCTGCGCGATTATCTGTACGTTCCGCTCGGAGGCAATCGGCACGGCGTGCTGCGGCGATACGCCAACCTCATGATCGTCATGCTCCTTGGCGGCCTTTGGCACGGCGCAAGCTGGATGTTCGTGATCTGGGGCGGCCTGCATGGAGCGTATCTGATCATCAATCACGCATTTCAGTTCCTGAAACGCCAGCTCGGGGATCAGAGAGTGCCTCTGGTGATCGCCTCCCGGCTTTTCTCGCTGCTGGTTTTCCCGGCAGTCATGCTGTCCTGGGTGTTCTTCCGCTCGGAGTCCTGGCTCGGCGCCAAGTTAATGCTTCGTGCCATGCTGGGATTTAACGGCATATTGCTGCCCGAGAAATATCAGGCGCTGTTGGGTTCGCTCAGCACGCAAGTCATGTCCACGTTTCACATGCACACCGGCGATCTGGTCACATTCGGGAGCTCCAGGGCCGTTCTCTGGATGGTTCTTGTGACGGCGTTCGTCTTCTTGTTACCCAACTCGCAGCAACTCCTCGCTGAATTCGATCGGAATTCGGGGTTTGCGGGAGACCTTCAATTTCGCCCTCCGCTGATCGCATTCCGTCCAACAGCGCTGTCGGCGGTCGTTGCAGCTGGCGTCGGCATCGCCGTGCTGGCCGCCATCTATTCTGGGGTTCCAAGTGAATTCATCTACTTCCAGTTTTAAACGCTGGCTCAAGATTTTCTTCGCGATCCTTGGCACCGTCACTATCGGGTGTGCGGCGGCATCCGAATGGCTGATCCGCACCGAAGTGATGCCGCACGACAACTTCGAATGGATCTCGGCCAGGCTGAGAAACTCCACTCAGCCAAATGCAGCCTTTGGCGACTCCCACGTTGCAGCCGTGCCCGATTACAACACGGCTGATTTTGTCAATCTCGGGATTGGTGCGACGACGATCCGGAAGATGGATCAGCGCGTTCGGTACTATTTCGGAAAGATCAAGCCAGGTGACGTAATCATTCAAGCCGATCCTCACCTGTTCGCAGAATATCGGCTCCAGGCTCGGGGCGACTACGTTCCCGAGAACTATTCCGAACCTCGCTTGAGGATATTCGATCCACAACATCGTGGATTCATGCTCGGCTATTGGAGTGCGTTTCTAGCGAAAGGCCAGCTCGTGAAGAAGGAGACCACCGCCTACGATCAGCTTTGGGGCACGGCAAACAAGCTGCAAGAAACACCATCACCGGCGACGCGAAACGACCAACTCATGGCCAAGCCGCAAGCCGGGGGGACGCCTGGACCGCTCGCGGAGGCCACGACCAACATCTCGACGCCGCCGACGCCTCCCGCCGCAAGCCCTAGCCCAACTTCGATCGAGCCGCCGGCTCCCGAACCCGACAGCGAAACGCTCGCGAAATTCAATGCCTTCATGGATTACGAAATCTCTGCCCACACGCCGGTGACCGATTTCAGGACGCGCGATGAGGCGGGCATCTACCGGAATTTGATCAAATTCCTCGTTTCCAGCGGCGCCCGGGTTTGCCTGGTGAACTATCCGGTGGACCGACACTATCGCGTTCGAGCGGACGTCATCCGCACATTCAATGAGGTCCGTGAGTTCTACAAGGAAGTCGCTCGGGAAAATCACATCCCGTACGTCAGTTTCTGGGATCGGTTCGACGATCCATCGATGTTCCAGAACACCGACCACGTCAATCAGAACGGCTCCCCCATTCTCGCCAAGGAAGCTCGCCAAGCGTGCTTCGACCACTCCAAATCATGATTTGAGATGTGACCGGCGCCGCCGGCGAGGTCAGGGACGATCAGCCGTTGAGGCTGCGCAGCCTGCTCGGCCGTTTCAAATAGCTCGCGAGCTGATCGGCGTTGAAGTAGGCCGGTTGGCTGCGTAGTGGGCTGTCCTTGCGTACAAAGGCAAGATCGATCTGCGCCAGCGCGCCGTCGAGCGAGCGCATGTGCCCCTCGAGCACGTCATAAACGGCAAAACCCGCTTCGTCACAGAACCGCACGATATCGGCAAATACCGGTATTCCGTGGCGCATCGGCATCATCGTGGTCTCCAGGATCAGAAGATCGATCTCCGCAATGCGCGAGCCAAGGCCCTTGAGCACTTCGAGTTCGGCGCCCTGAGTATCGATCTTCAGAAAGACCGGATGCTCCAGCTTCTCCGGCAGCAGTGAATCCAGACGACGCATTGGGGTCACCCGCGGCTCACCGTCCAGTGCCTTGCCTTCGACTTGGGTAAAGATGCTCGACCCGGAGATGTCGTCGTGCACATAGATGGTGACGTCGCCGTTCTCGGCGCCGGCTGCGACCAGGAAGTATTCGGCATTGAGACGCTGCTTGAGTTGCTCAAGAACCGGGCGGCATTCGGCGACCGGTTCGACCAGGAAATAGCGGGCGCGCGGAAAAGCATCGTAGATCGGAGACGTGCCAAGCGCGATGCCCACATCGATCACCGTCTTCACATGGAAGTCGAGCGACTTGAGATGCTTGAAGAACAAGGCGAAGTTGCGCACCGGCGCATCTGTGCGCAACAGGCGCAGGCCGATCGGCTCCAGCAGGAGGTTGACCGCCTGGAACACGGCAGAAATGGAAGCCTTCATAGAGCGAGCGCCGGGTGAGCCTGAGCGTTGATGGAAAGAGATTGATCGCAAGAATCCGCTGCTGCGAGGGTTTTTCTGTAGTTTGCAATCAATGGGTCGATTTGGTAGATCAGCGCGGCGGAGTGGTCAAGCAACCGCTTTTTCCTCGAAATCAGCCGAATTCGCATGAAAGTGTTCGTGACCGGCAGTTCCGGCTTTATCGGGAAGGCGCTCGCGCAGCGGTTGAGCGCGGAGAACCACGAAGTTCTGGGTCTGGACAAGCGTCCAGGGCCGGCGACGAACATCCTGTGTGACATCCTCGATGCCAAGCGAGTGCAGGAAGCGGTTCAGGCCGCAACCCCCGATGCGCTCGTTCATCTCGCGGCCCGTATCGACATCGACGAGAGCGCAGACGTTTCGGATTACCCTGCTAACGTAGAAGGCGTCCGAAATGTCATCGAGGCCGTTCGGCACACCCCGTCGATCAAGCGGACCATTTGGACCTCATCTCAGCTCGTCTGCCGCGTCGATTATCGGCCCAGCGGCGACACCGACTACAATCCGGACTCCTCCTACGGCCGCAGCAAGGTTCTGACCGAACAGATCGTTCGCGAGCAGGATGGCGGCGGAAGCCAGTGGTGTCTGGTCCGCCCGACTACGGTGTGGGGACCGGGAATGAGCGCGCACTACCAACGCTTTTTGCGCATGATCCAGCGTGGGTATTACTTCCACGTCGGAAGCGCGCCTCTGCTCAAATCGTTCAGCTACGTCGGAAATATCAGCTATCAGTACCGACAATTGCTGCAAGCCCCGCCGGAACAGGTGCATCGCAGGACATTCTATCTTGCCGACTATGAACCGCTCGACCTCGTCGCCTGGGGCGATGCATTTCAGCGCGCCCTTCACGCGCGTCGCATTCCCAGAATGCCGGTGTTTGTCGCACGGGCGTTGGCTCACACCGGCGATGCGGCAATTGCGCTCGGCCTGAAGCAGTTCCCCCTCACTTCGCGGCGGCTGAAGAACATCATGACCCAATATCAGTTCGATCTCAGCGCGACCGAGGCGGTCTGTGGGCCACTGCCGAACAATTTCGGCGAAGGCATCGAACAGACCGTCGAATGGTTCAAGGGCCTGTCGCCGCCGAAGGCATAGCAGCGCGACCGTCGCGCGGACGAAGCCGGTTTCAGGCTGCGACCGGGTCCGCCCGTTTCGCAAATCTGGGCCAGCCGTCGACGATTAGCCCGACGATGAGCAGGGAGCCGAGCACCAACGCCGCATTGGCAATGCCCAGTGGCCCTTGAACCGGGCTGAGAAGGATGCTGGAGATCACAAAGATCAGCAAGAGCTGCGGCGTCAACAGGTCCGACCGCCTTGCACCGGTCGCGCTCCAACCCGCGACGGCCCCCCAGAGCAGAATGTAGACGATCGCACCGATCATTCCGAAATCGATGAAGGCGGCAAGCCATGCCGTCGGGAAGAAGCCGTAAATTCCCGTCGATTTCAGCTCCGCCTCCATGATGCTGACCTGCTGGACCTGCGGAAAGAACACCCGCAAGATCGGTGACAACACTCCGACCTCATAGATGCCACGCTGCGGGGAAAACCGGTCGCGTGCCTGCCAGCCAATATCGATCGTGCGCACGCCATGAGTCAGATAGAAAAAGCTGCTTAGTCCGATCAGCGCCGCCTGGGGCGACAGGTAGCCGGCGTCGAGCGCGGAGGCGACATAGCCGCGCGGCTTCACGTTCCAGGCTTCCAGCATGATCGCAAGTACGCTGGCGGCAGTGTTCGTTTGCGATGATGCCGCGGACGGGACAGCCGCTGCATCAGCCATCTTCTTACTGAGGTCGGTCCCGGAAATTCCCTCGACAGGCGCCGGAGGCGTTGTAGCAGGCGCCGCCTGTGGCCCCGTCGGAGGCTGGGCCGGAGCCCGAGCAGTTGGCGGGGCCGCTGGGCTGCTCGGCGCCTGTTGCGTTGGAGGCTCTGGGGTTTGGGTGGCTACCAACGGGTTGGCCTGGCGCTGCTTCCCCTCCAGTTCGCTGATCAGGGGCGTGAGCTGGATGCAAAAATTCTGTCGGCTTGACCAGACCCAGCTCGAGTAGAGGACAAACAGTCCGAGCGCGATCATCACCTTGAGAAGCAGGTGGTGCCCGGCCGGCAAAAGCCGGTGGCCCTGGCTGACACGGATCAGCATTGTGGACAGCATCAAAAGCATGGCAAGTAGGATCGGGAAGCGCCCCGAATAGAGCACCGCGTAACCCACCGGAGAAATGACAGACAATTGCGCAAGCGCCGCTGCCCAGCCCTTGATGACCTCGCCCTTCAACAGGAACAGGATCAGAGAGACGAAGCCAAACGAGAACGTGACGTAGCCGAGGTATAGGATCGGCGTCCGTTTGATCTCGATGAAGCTGATCAGCCCCGGGGCGCAGCGCAAAAGCTCGGAATAGCTGGCGTTATTCACTCCGCTCAAAACGGTGCGATCCAGCGCCATCAGAGCGATTCCAGCGATTCCGACCAGCGAGGTCCCGGCAACGACGCGATTGAGCATGGCTGCCGAGAGCGCCGGCATTTCCGGGCGGCGCGCGAAGCCGACATCGAACAGGAACCCGCCGCCTCGGTACGCCAGCAGAAAGGATGCAAGCCCAATGCCGACGATGACCAGTACGGCCGTGGATGGCTGTCCGGGATAATCGATGGGTCCAACGGCGACCAGCGCGAGTAATACGCCCCAGATCAGGACGATGAGAACCGCGGGCGACGACAGTTTGCATGCCAGCCAAACAGATCGTTGCATATTGTCCAGCTAAAGGAAGAAGCAGAAGGGGACCGGCCGCTGTGTAGCAACACCACCCGCGACCCGCAATTGCAGATATCAGGGATGAAGCAAGTCGGGATCGGTGGGATGGCCGGCCGACGCGGCCACGCCGTGTTCCCTGCCGTTTTCACGCAATTTGCGGCGAGCGAGGACCGCCAGCGAGGCAAGCAATGCGGCGCTCGCAAAGCCGCTGGCCAGCGCCGCGCCCAGGATACCGAGCCGTGGAACCAGCGTGATATTGAGCACCGTCGAGATCAGCGCTGATCCGAGATTGCAAAGCAGAAGGGACCTGTCCGATCGCGCGGCGTAGATCGCGTATGAAGGCACGTCGGACATCATGCGCAGGAAAATGCCGGGAAGCATCGCATAAAAAACCGAAATCCCCGAGGCATAGGCCGACAGTCCAAGCATCGCCAGCATCGGTCCGATGGCGAGGCCGCAAAGCAGGGTCGTACCCAATGCCAGCGCCAGCATCGTCCAGAAGAACGGGCGCAACGCCGCGCGATAGGCCAGACCGCCCTTGGCATATCCATCAATCACCTTGGGCAAAAACTGGTGCGAGAGCGATGCGCCAAGCGACCACAACCCGATCAAGATCGTCGAGTAGAACGTATAAATGCCGAGCGCATCACGTCCGACGAATTGATCGATCACGAAGCGGTCGACGTAGGAAATCACCAGCGCACTACCCGCCGTCAGCATGAAGGGACGAGCCGTCTGCAAGCCATCGCGAATTCGCTGCCAGTCGGGGCGATATCCGTGCAGTCCGCGCCAGGGCAGATCGGACAGCGCAATGGCTGAAAAGCCGATCGCCGCCATGCCGCCGAGTGCCCACGAGACCAGAACCGCTTCCAGCGTACGCGTCGAGGGCGCAGCGAACATGATCGCCGCGATGACATAGACCCAGACGCCGCCGCGCAGGAACACCCCGACATAGGCCCGAATCGGCCGCGAGGTGATGATCAGAATTCGCGTTGCCTCGAGCGAGACATGCTCGGTGACGAGAATGATCAGGAACCACGGTGCCAGCCGGCCCGGAAAAGCTCCGGCCGCGACCACGCCGGCAACGACCAAGCCGACGGCAAATAGCGCCATCCCGCCGAGCGCGGCCTGGTCGGCAATGATCCGGGTTCGCCGCTCCGGGCTCGCCGGCACCATCTCACGGTATGTATAGGAATAGAACTCGAGCCCGACCGCGAGCAGCGCGAAGGCCAGCGCAGCCGTCAGCAGGCCGTATTCCCCCATGTCCGACGGCGATAGCATCCGCGCCAGCAGCAGCGACAGCAAGAAGCGGCTTGCCAGCGTCAGCACCCTCAGAAAGAGAGTTGCGACCAGGGCGGCGACCGCGGGGCGCTTCAGCAGATCAACCAGACGAGATCGCATCATGCCGCTCCATCACTGCGGACCAACGACCTTGCGTGGCAGCCTTTGCGAGACCAGTCACGCGGCCGTTCTGCAAGATTTCAAGAATTTCGGCAGGTACGCGTTCAGCGAACGCAACAGCGACTCGACCGCGGCACGCTGGGCTTCGTTCTCGGGATCGAACTTGCGCCAGCCGAAATAGTCGCCCTCGACACTGATCGAGGCCAGATGCCGCATGATCGCGCGACGGGTGGAGTCGAGATCGTCGGGGGATCGCCACCGCGCCAGCCGCTCGACGATATCATCGACCTCGTCGGTATCGCGGATGTGCAGAAAATGCTGCTCGGTCGCGTAATACGGCTCGGTTGTTACCGAGCACAACCCGGCCAGCGCCGCCTGGAAGCCGATGGTGCCGGTGAACGTCACCGACACTGCGCACTTTCCGATCAGGAGATTTGCCGGCACGTCGTAGGGCACCAGCACCACGGACGACAGCTTCGCCAGCCGTTCGAACAGCTCGCGCTGGCGGAACCCGAACTGCAGCGGATGATCCTTGACGAAGACGCGGTAGCCGGCACGACCGAGCAGCTCGCAATAACGCACCAACACGTCGTCATGCGCGAGCATGCCTTGCGATTCGAGCCAATAGTCCATCGAAGCCTCGGGGAATAGCTGCAGCCCGAGGAATACCCGTCGCTCACGCGCCACTTCGGCGAGCCGCTTGTCCCAACCGTGATCGAGCAGGCCGAGTACGGCGACGTCGCGCATGCGCACCTTGTGCTTCAGCCGCTTGAGCGCGTCGAGATAGTGGCAGTTGTAGCGATCGCGCTTGAGAAAACGCCAGACGTTGAAGAAGGCGCCGCGCAGCGCGTAATATCCGAAGATCCGCCAGAACCTGGCCAGCGAAAACCGCTTGGCGTCGCGGACATAGGCCGGCGCAAAGTCTTCCCGGCAGAGCTGACTGACCGCCGCGTCGATGTCCTCGGCGGAAGGCTCGCGCAGCCGGACCGGCTTTCCGCGCCGCATCAACATCACCTGATCCGGGATGATCGACGTCGTCATCTCCAGGAAATCGATACCGCGCCGCCGGGCGATGCGCTCCATCACATCCATGACGTAGCGGTCGATGGTGAAGGTCAACACCAGCTCGGGGGCCAATCGGTCAAAAGCCTGCTCGATCGCCTGCGTCATGCCGCCGATCATTCTAAGCGCCATATCGCGATCGATGCTGCGGAGCACACGACAGCGCAGGATGATGTCGGCGCAACCATCCTGGCCGAACCGGTCGAGCGCCGCGGCGGCTGCATCGCCCTTGTCGAGGAAGCGATAGAAATCATCGACCAGCGAATAGTCGCCATCATCGCGCAGATCGCTGAGCACGACCGCGTCGGCAAACTCCATGCGCGAGGCCAAGAACTTCCACCAGGCCGTCGTGCTGTGAATCGTGAAGAAAACGATCCGGGCCATCAGCGATCGTTCGTGCTTTCAGCCAGGAACGGACTGCTCGGCAGGTTGATGCAGCGCCCGTTCATGTCCTCGGCGACGGGAAGCGCTGCGCGCGGACAATCGCGGTACATCGGCAACAGGTGCATCGGCGTCCACAGCGGGCGCGCACGAATGCCGTGGCCGTGCAGCGCCTCGAGCAAGCGGTCGCGCTCGGAGGCGTATTCGCGGTCGAGCACCAGCGTATTGAGCCAATAATTGCTCTCTGACCCTCTCGGCTCGCGATAGATGCGCGCCCAGGGGAGACCATCAAAGGCATCAAGATACCGCTTGGCAAGGACGCGCTTGGCCGCAACCATTCCGGCCAGCCGCTCCATCTGCGCACAGCCAAGTGCCGCATTGATGTTGGGCAGGCGGTAATTGTAGGCGATCTCGTCGTGCTCGAACGCCCAAGCATGCGCCTTCTTGGCCGTCGAGGTGAAATGTCGGGCGTGGCGGGCATGGGCCTCGTCGTCGGTCACGATCATGCCGCCGCCACCCGTGGTGACGATCTTGTTGCCATTGAAGCTGAGCACGGCGGAATGGCCGAACGTACCGCAGCCCTTGCCGTTCAAGGTCGAGCCGAGCGACTCGGTTGCATCCTCCACAATCACGAGGCCGTAGCGGGCGGCAACCGCGCCGAGCGCGGCCATGTCGACAGGATGTCCGAAAATGTGCACGGGAACGATGGCCCGAAGCCGGCGGCCGGTATGCCTATTCACCCAGCTGCCGTTCTTCTGCACCGCGACAGCATCGAGATGGGCCTCGAGCGCACGCGGATCGAGCCCGAGCGTATCCCAGGTCGAGTCGACGAAGTGAGGCACGGCGCCGGCATGGCTTACGGCGTTGGCGGTGGCGACGAAGGTGATCGAGGGTAGCAGCACCTCGTCGCCAGGCTCGACGCCCTCGAGCACCAACGCCGCATGCAGTGCCGCGGTGCCGTTGACGATCGCAACCGCCTGGCGCGAGCCGGTCGCCTCCGCCACCATTTCCTCGAAACGGGTGACGTATTTGCCGGCCGACGATACCCAATTGGTATCAATGCAATCGAGCACCAGCTCGCGCTCGCGATCACCGAACCGCGGCTCATGCAGTTCGACCGGACGTTGGACCGAGCCGAGCGCGGCATCGACGGCGTCGAGCACCGGCTTGACGTCAAGCACGGCGGGACGGTTCGGGCTCGCTTGCGCGGAGGACATGCTCGGGGTGCTCACAACGTGTAGGTATTGACGCGATAGCGGGCCAGGTTCTCCTGCTTGGTGAACCAGGCAATAGTCTGTTCGAGGCCACTGCGAAGCCCGTCGACGCCGCCGAAACGCGGCGACCAGCCGAGCAGTTTCTGCGCCTTGGCGTTGGAGGCCCAGAGCCGCTCGACCTCGCTGCGCTCGGGGCGCACGCGAACGTCGTCATGCTCAATTTCGATCTCAGCTCCCATCAGCTCGGCGATCAACCGCGCGGTGTCGCCGATCGAGATCTCGAACGCGCTGCCGATATTGATGACCTCGCCGATACCCGCCTTGGAATCGAGTGCAGCCAGGAAGCCACCGACCGTGTCTGCGACGAAGTTGAAGTCGCGGGTCGGATGGATGCTGCCGAGCTTGATCCTGCGCGCGCCTGCGGCGATCTGGGTGATGATGGTCGGGATCACGGCGCGGGCCGATTGCCGCGGACCATAAGTGTTGAAGGGCCGCACCACAGTCACCGGCGTACCGAATGAGCGCTCGAACGACAGCGCAAGCTGGTCGGCACCGATCTTGGTCGCGGAGTAAGGTGACTGCCCCTGCAGCGGATGCTCCTCGGTAATCGGAACGAACTGAGCCGTCCCGTAGACCTCGCTGGTCGACGTATGGATCACTTTTTCGACGCCGAGATCGCGCGCTGCCTGCAGCACGTTGAGCGTGCCGCGGATGTTGGCTTCGACATAGGTGTCGGGTGAGTGGTACGAATAGGGAATCGCGATCAGCGCAGCGAGATGCAGCACGGCGTCGCATCCCTTCATCGCAGTGCGCACGCCGTTGGGGTCGCACACATTGCCGGCGAAGACGTCGAACTCCCTGCGGATGTCGGGCGGCGAAGAATCGAGCCAGCCGTGCGAACCCATGCTATTATAGTGCACGAACGGGCGCACCGCGATATTGCGCCGGACCAGCTCTTCCGCGAGGTGCGATCCGATGAATCCGCCCGCACCCGTCAAAAGTACTTTTGGCAAAGTTCCTGTTCCCCTTTGGCGAGGCCACCCGACCCGCCGGCCGACCTAACACGGCCGCTTCTAAACATTCCGGCCGCTGGAGGCCAGTTTTGAATGCGGCGCAAGCCGACAAGCGCCTGGGAACCGTCGCCGCGAAACACAACCGCGCGTAGCGCACAAGCCTTTGAGAAAAATCAACAAATCTCGCGGGCGACGGGCCCGCGGCCGAAGCTATGCAAATTCGCGCACAAGCCGGATCACGCTCTCCTGCTGTGCCGGCGTGATTTCGGCAAACATCGGCAGCGACAGGATACTGGTCTGGTCCCGGTAGGCGTGCGGAAATTGCGCCGCCGTGTGACCGAATCGCGCGTAGGCCTGAAGCAGCGGCAGCGCGGTCGGATAGTTGATGGCGGTCTGCACCCCATTGGCGTTGAGATGAGCCGCCAGCGCATCGCGCCGCGGATGCCGGATGGTGTAGAGGTGATAGACGTGATCACGTCCGGGCGCGACCTGCGGTACGCTCACACCCTCGATCTGATTGAGGCCGGCATCATAGATCGCGGCGGCGCGCTTTCGGGCCTCGGTCCAGGCAGCCAGATGCGAAAGCTTTGCGGAGAGGATGGCAGCCTGCATGCCATCGAGCCGGCTGTTGACGCCTTCGATCTCGTGCCGATGCTTCACGAGACCGCCGTGGCGCGCCAGCTTGGTCATGTGCTCGGCAAGCGCCGCGTCATTGGTGACCACGGCGCCGGCGTCGCCCATCGCACCGAGATTCTTGCCTGGATAAAACGAATAGGTTGCCGCCGCGCCGAACGTTCCGACCATCCGTCCCTTGTAGCGGGCAAGATGCGCCTGGGCACAATCCTCGATCACCCACAAACCGTGCTTGCTCGCGATCGCCATGATCGCGTCCATCTCGGCGGGCTGACCATAAAGGTGCACCGGAATGATGCCGACGGTACGCGGCGTGATCGCGGCCTCAATCGCCGCGGGATCGATCGTGAACGTCACACCATCGGTATCGCAAAACCTCACCGTGGCGCCGGCATGGGTGATCATCGCAGAGGTCGAAATCCAGGAATGCGCTGTCGTGATGACCTCGTCGCCCGGCTTCACCTTGAGCGCGGCCATCGCCAGATACAGCGCATCGGTCCCGTTGGCGCAGGAGACGCAATGCTCGACCGATGCTGCCTTGGCGAAGTCGCGTTCGAACGCATCGACGAACGGGCCGCGGATAAAGGCGTTGTCGCGGATGACGGCCGCAATCGCCGCGTCGATCTCGCTCTTGATGTTCTGGTACTGAAGCTGGAGATCAGCGAAGGGTACCGCCATTCGTCACTTCCGCAAGGTCAATAGTCGCGCCGGATTGCCGGCATAGGTTCCGGCCGCGCTGATGTCTTTGGTCACCACCGAGCCCGCGCCGATTACGACGTCGTCGACGATCGTGACCGGCATGATCGTGGCATTCGAGCCGATCGACACCCGGCTGCCGATCTTGGTCTCGCGCCACAATTCCTTGCGACCGCGCGCCGGACCGCCGCTTGCAAAGCTGTCGTTGATGAACATCACGCCGTGGCCGATGAAGCAATCCTCACCGATGCTGACAAGCTCGCAGACGAAACTGTGCGACTGCACGCGCGTACGAGCGCCGACGACCACATCCTTCTGGATCTCGGTAAACGGCCCGATGAAGCAGCCATCGCCAATCGTACAACCGTAGAGATTGCAGGGCTCGACTATCTTGACGCCAGAGCCGAACCTGACGTCGCGTATTCCGATCTGGTGGCGCTCCGGGCCGCTCACGAGATAATGCCCAAGCGGCTGTGGCGGGGCACGAAGCGAAGCGGCACCTCCTGCCCGGTCTCGATGGATTCGTAGAGGGCTGATATCAGCTCCAGGCTCTTGCGGCCCTGCAGCCCGTCGACCAGGGCCGCACCGCGGTCAGCAAGACATTCGACGACGTGCTGATAATAGGCTTGGTGGCCGAAGCCGTAGACGTTCGGCGGGTTGACCGAAAACTTCTCGATCACTTCCTTATCGGACGGCAGCTCATCGACGAAGCGCCAGTGGCGAATATGATTCATGGCGAAACCGCCGACCTCGACCATACCTTTCTCGCCGAGAATAGAGAGCGAGCCTTCGAGATCCGCCGGACGAGCCGCCGTCGTTGCCTCGATGATTCCCAGCGCTCCGTTGCGGAACTTGAGCGTTGCAACCGCCGTGTCTTCCGTCTCGATCTTGACCAGCGCCGTGATGCTACGCGCATGAACGCTGACGACGTCGCCGAAAAACCACTCCAGCATGTCGATGTGATGACTGGCTTGATTGGTCAGCACACCCCCGTCCTGGGCCCAGGTGCCGCGCCAGGCGTCCTGATCGTAGTATGCCTGGTCCCGGCACCAGCGCACGCGGACCGTGCCGAGCACGAGCTTTCCAAACCGGCCGGCCTCGAGCGCCTCACGCGCCTTGACGATCGGCACGTTGAAGCGGTTCTGCTTGACGACGAAGAGCTTTACGCCGGCTTCATCGCAGGCGCGGATCATGTCGTCGGCGTCCTGCAGCCGCAGCGCCATGGGCTTTTCGACCACCACATGCTTGCCTGCGCGCGCGCAGGCAATCGCATGCTGCGGATGCATCCCGCTCGGCGTCAGTACCGCGACGGCGTCAATGTCGTCGCGCGCGAGCATCTCATTGAGATCGGCATACGCGGAAACCTTGAATTTCGTGGCGATCGCATCCGCCCGCGCACGATCGGAATCGCACGCCGCGACCAGGCGAGCGCCTTCGACAATACCGCCGCCCAGGAGCTCGGAGTGACGCTTGGCGATACGCCCGCACCCGAGCAGGCCAAACCTAACCACAGAAGTTCCTCAACATCCGAGTCGCTTGCATATACATCCCCGAGAGTATCAAGATGGCGGCTACTTCTACACTATATGAAATCTCTGTAAATCAGGAGATTGCTGTAGATTCCCGCGCAAAACGAAGAATTCCGCGCCCTCACAAAGAGATTGAAGACAAGCATAAATTGCGTTAGCGAGGATGGGGAGCCGCAAGCCTGCGATGAAGTACGCCGTCCATTACGAGCCCGGAAATCGGCAGCTCGCCGCGCTCGTGTGTGCCTGTAGCGCGATCTGCTGCGCATCCCTTTTTTACGTCGCCACCCGCTATCCCGAATTCCATATCGCGTTTTATTCCGGATGGCTGCTTTCGGCAGTTCTCACCACGCTGTCGTTCGCCAGCCTCTCCTGGCTGTTTGCCGTTGCACGCTTCAGCCCCGGTTATCTGGTCGGCTTCTATCTTTATATCATGATGCTGGGTTTTCTCTGGCTCAATGCTTTCGCGCCACTTCAATACAACCACCTCTTGAGCGGAATATCCGCAGCCGTTTCGGCCGTGGCATTCCTGCTGCCTGCCCTGCTCATCCTCTCGCCTGTGTCGCAGATTTACGCCCTGTCGATTCGGTCCGTCGATCGGCTCCTCATTGCGATCGTGCTCGTTGCGATCGCAACGATCGCGGCCGGCGCAAGATACAATTTCAAGCTCGTCGGGTTGGATGACATCTATCAGTTTCGGGGAGAATTGGCGTTCCCGACCGCTCTCAACTACGCGATCGGAATAGTTTCGAGCGCCTTGCTGCCGTTCGCGTATGCCTGCTTCGCCTTGCGCAGCCAGTTCTGGCGCGCAGGATTCGTCATTTTGCTGATGCTGCTCTTCTATCCGATCACGCTTTCCAAGATGTCGCTGTTTGCGCCAGCATGGATCATCGGCCTGACAATCGCCTCAGGAATGTTCGGCTCGCGAGCGACGGTCGTCCTGTCGATCCTGGTCCCTGTGTCCCTCGGCGTGGCGCTCTTGTCTCTTCACACCAGCGGACTGCTGACCTCGAGCGTGGCGCCGGGGTATTTCGGTCTGGTCAACTTTCGAATGATCGCAATTCCATCATTGGCGATGGAATACTACAATCACTTCTTTGCGACGCACCAACTCACCTACTTCTGTCAGATTCGTCTGCTGGGCCCGCTGCTCGGCTGCCCCTATAACGAGCCGCTGGCAGTCGTCATGTCCAAATATTATGACGCCGGCGGTTCTTTCAACGCATCCCTGTTCGCAACGGAGGGCATCGCTTCGTTAGGCCCGGTATTCGCGCCGCTGGCGGCCTTCGTATGCGGCCTCATTATCGCGATCGCCAATCGCATGTCGACCGGATTGCCCAACAGATTCGTCCTGCTTTCTGGCGGCGTCCTCGGCCAGGCTTTTTTGAACATTCCGTTCACGACGACGCTCCTTTCTCAGGGAGCCGCCCTCACTTTTCTCCTTTGGTATTTGATGCCGCGAGACATGTTCAAGCTCGAGCCTGAGGATCAACATCTCGGGCGATGAACGCCGGCGCTCGGAAACTGAACCCGCTTATCGACGCTGCGCCTGATATGGGTCGCGCCCTCTGGGATCAGAAACCCGGTATGTCCGACCGTTCGTGTTGGGGTCGCTGTTGTCGCTGGTCGAGAAGAGCAGCATGTTCGTGCCGTGACGCCAGTACGAATAGCGCCCTCGGCCATTAACCAGCACATCCAAGTTCGCGCTATGCGCCGGTCCGAGCAGCGTGCCGTCCTCGTACAGCGCCAAGGTCGATTGTCCGCGATGATCCTCGTCGTCCGCGATTGCGCCAGGAAGCACGGGATAACTCATGAACGCGTTCGAGTTTGCATACCGAATAAAGGGTCCGGACAGAATCGCGTCCTCCGGATGCGGGCGCGTGTCCAGAATGAGAGCGACAGGAACATAAGCTGCCAAAAGCGCAACAACGGCCAGCAAGACGCGCATCAATTCTCCCTCTGCGCGATCGCCTGCGCCGCAGCGTAAGCAGCCATCATCTTGTTCGATGCCTGAAGCGACAGCACCCCGACACGACGACCGAAGAAGACATCCCACTCGGCATCCGTCAGCACCGGCATCCCCATTTCGGATGCAACGCGCCTGGCCTCCGATTCAACAACGGGATCAATCTGCTCGGCCATTGCTACGACATTGCCCAGTTTGACCGAACAGCTTCCTTTGGAAGAGATTTCATATTAGACGCCCAAGATGCGGCTAAATGAGGCGGGCTCCGCAGGCCCCTCGCCGGCTCGGGCCCGACGTTCGAGAATTGACAACCAACTCTGCACGACGTTGTGCCTCTGACCTGAATAAGATATCTGTACCGCTCAATGGGGCTTCTCGTCTATACTGAACAACATCAGGCCGCAGGCGTGACCAGCTGGCGTCGCAGCGATCAAAGCGTTGCGCTGCTCATCCTGTGCCATCTGGCCCTGGCCAGCATTTCGCTTATCTGCGTCGCGCGCCTCTATCCTGCATACCACGTCATCTTCAGCAGCGAGATGCTGCCCGCAGCCGTCGTCACGGTTGCGGCATTCGCTGTTCTGGCCGTTTTGTTCGCTCGCGCCCATTTCAGCTTCGGCTATTTTGCCGGCTATTACCTCTTCGTCATGATTGCCGGCTATCTCTGGCTCAACAATTTCTCAGAGTTCACCTACAACCACCGCCTCAGCGGCTTCTCGGCCGCCATCTCAATGGTGGTGTTCCTGCTGCCCGCCCTCCATCGGCCGACCTTGCCGCGACTGCTGACACTGTCTCCGCAGGCTTTCGAACGGCTACTGGGCTGCATCGTGGTGGTCGGGGCCGCCGCCGCGGCGATCGGGGCATACTACAATTTCAGGCTGGTCTCGCTCGACTCCATTTACACATATCGCGAGGCGCTGACCGCACCGACATTGGTGAACTACCTGGTCGGAACCACGACGACGGCACTCTTGCCCTTCGCATTCGCATGCTACGCGGTGCGTGGAAACCTCTGGCGGGCTTGCGCCGTTCTCGTCTTGCTGACGCTGTTCTATCCGGTCACGCTGAGCAAGCAGGCCTTCTTTGCTCCTGCGTGGCTCCTCCTTATGCTTGTGGTAACGCGGTTCGTGAGCTTGCGGCTCACAGCCATCCTGTCATTGTTGCTCCCGACAGCAGCGGGCCTGATTTTGGTGGGGCTTTACCACTACGGTCTATTGCCGGAACGGTTCGCCATGCCGGTCTTTCAACTGGTGAACCTCCGGATGGCAGCCATCCCTTCGCTTGCGATGGACTACTACAACGAATTCTTTTTCGCTCACGAGCTGACCCACTTCTGTCAGATCGGCTATTTGAAGCCGATCATGACTTGCGCATATCAGGAGCCGATAGCGGTCGTCATCTACAATTGGTTCGGCATCGGTGGCTACATGAACGCCTCGCTTTTTGCCACCGAAGGCGTTGCGTCGGTTGGCCCGCTGCTTGCTCCGATCTCTGCATTCGTGTGCGGCATCGTCATCGCCATCGCCAACGGCATGTCCGCCGGTATATCCCAGCGCATTGTTCTGGTATCCGGGGCGCTGTTGCCGCAGACGCTGCTGAACGTGCCGTTCACGACGGTGATGCTGACCCATGGATCCGTGCTGCTGTTTCTGTTGTGGTATGTGATGCCGCGCGACATAAGTGACCAAGCAGGCTAGCCGCATGCGCGTCCTCATCCTCAATGCCGACTATCCGCGCTTTCTGACCTGGCTGTATCGCCGCACCCCCGATCTCGCCGCGGCGCCGTACGCAGCGCAGATGAGGGCGCGCAATGCCAGCCTGTTCGGGGTCGCCGACTTCTACTCACGCAACTTTGCTGCGGCGGGCCACGCCGCCGCCGACATTCACGTGAACAATCCCTGGATGCAGGCCGCGTGGGCGCGCGAACACGGGCTCGCTTTTGACCCACCGCCGGAGCCAGGCACGCTGGCGCAACGGCAAACAATTCCCGGCGCACTTCAGCGGGTGATCGCACCATTCAAGCCGATCCTCAGGCCGCTGGCACGCAAGATGGGCCTGAGCCCGCGGCTGGATGCGCAGGCGGAAAGGATTCTGCTGGCTCAGATCGAGGAATTCAAGCCGGACCTCGTCCTGAACCAGGACGTCTTTCACGTCGACGCACGCCTCGCCCGGCAAATCAAGGGCATCGGGCGGCCGACCCTCGTCGGGCAGGTCGGCATCGTGCCCTCGCGCGGCGAGGACTGGTCGGCCTATGATCTGATGATCTCGCAGCTGTTCCAGGTCGTTCAGTCCTTCCGCAAGTTGGGAGTCAGAGCCGACGTGGTTCATCTGGCGTTCGAGCCTGAGATCCTCAACGCTCTTCCGCCGGCACCTGAGCGCAATATCGACATTTCGTTCGTCGGCATTGTGTCCGCTGATCACCAGCAGCGGGTGGCGCAGCTCGAGGCGGTCGCGCGGACATACGACTTGAAGCTATTTGGAAGCGGCCTGCACACACTTCCAGCCTCCTCGCCCCTGCACCGCTGCTATCAAGGCGAGGCGTGGGGCGTGGAAATGTATCAGGCGCTCCGCTCGTCACGCATCACACTCAACTCGCATATCGACATGGCCGGACGTGAGGCTGGCAATGCGCGACTGTTCGAAGCAACTGGCGCCGGCACATTTCTCCTGACCGATTTCAAGGACAACCTTCACACCCTGTTCGAGGAAGGCCGCGAGGTTGCGGTCTGGCGCTCGGTCGACGACTGCCTCGCGACGATCGATCGCTACCTCAGGAACGAAGACGAGCGTCGCGCGATTGCCGCCGCGGGACAGGCGCGGACGCTTTCGACCCACACGTTCAGGCGGCGCATCGAAGACATTCTCCGCTTCATGGGTTGAAACTCAGGGAGCGGCTGCGCGGGGGACCGTTCCGCCCTTGACGATACCGGTCAAAATAGCCAAAGTGCCGCTCAAAGCAGCGCTATGTTGCTATGATTTCAGCGTTTTTTCTTGAGGCCTCGGATGGAACACGTCGAACATGTCAGATTCGGCGAGCAGCTCTACGCGATCATCGTTCGCGCCTCGTTCCGCGAACCTGGCATCACCTTCTTCTCCTCGCCCGAGCTGTCGCAACAACTCGCCTTCATGAGCCATCCGGAAGGCAAGAGCATTGCGCCGCATCGCCATAACAAGGTGACGCGAGAGGTGCATTTCACGCAGGAAGTCCTCCTCATCCAGAAGGGCAAGCTGCAGGTCGACTTCTATACCGAAGCGGAGGAGTATTTGGAGAGCCGCATGCTCGGCGCCGGCGATATCATCCTGCTCTGCAGCGGTGCGCACGGCTTCCACGTCATCGAGCCGGTCGAGATGTTCGAGATCAAACAAGGCCCGTATGCCGGCGAGAACGACAAGACGCGCTTTCGCGAGGTGCCCGCATCCGAGATACGGGTCAAGGGTCCTGCGCTGTGACTTCCGCCTTCGTTCCCGTCAATACGCCGCTCCTCGATGGCAACGAGGCCGAGTACCTCGCTGAGTGCATCCGTACCGGATGGATCTCGTCGGAAGGTCCGTTCATCAAGCGCTTCGAGGAATCGATGGCGAGCGCCGCCGGACGGCGGCACGGCATTTCGGTGACCAATGGCTCTGTCGCGCTCGACCTCGCGGTTCACGCGCTGGGGCTTGAGCCCGGTGACGAAGTCATCATCCCGACCTTCACCATCATCAGCTGCGCGGCCGCCATTGTACGCGCGGGCCTCGTTCCAGTCGCCGTGGATTGCGATCCCGCAACCTGGAACATGACGATCGAAGGCGTCGAGGCTGCGGTCACATCGCGCACGCGCGCGATCATGCTGGTTCACATCTACGGCCTGCCTGTCGATCTTGCCCCGATCATCGAGCTTGCCCGCAACCGCGGCTTCAAGATCATCGAAGACGCCGCCGAAATGCACGGCCAGACTTATCGCGGTGCGCCCTGCGGCAGCTTTGGCGATGTCTCGACCTTCAGCTTCTATCCCAACAAGCATGTCACGACCGGTGAAGGGGGCATGATCCTCACCGACGACGACGCTCTCGCCGATCGTCTCGCCAGCCTTCGCAATCTCTGTTTCCAGCCGCAGCAACGCTTCATCCACGAAGAGCTCGGCTGGAATGCGCGTATGACCAACCTCCAGGCTGCTCTCGGCGTCGCCCAGGTCGAGCGCCTGCCGCGAACTGTCGAGATCAAGCGCCGCATCGGCCGGCTCTACGACAGCCACCTCGAGAACGTCGAGGGCATCCGCCGCCCCGTTCCCCGCACCAACTATGCCGACAACATCTATTGGGTCTACGGAATCGTGCTGAACGACGACGTTCCCTTCGATGCCAAGGAGGCCATGCGGCGCCTTGCCGAGAAGGGCATCGGCACGCGACCGTTTTTCTGGTGCATGCACGAGCAGCCCGTGCTCCGGCGCATGGGGTTCATGCTGAATGAGCGACACCCGATCGCGGAGCGCATCGCTCGCCGCGGCTTTTATCTGCCGAGCGGCCTCGCACTGACCGAGGATGAGATCGCGCGCTCCGCCCAGGCTCTGAAGGAGATTCTGGCGTGAGCGTGTTTGCCGACTACGCGCCGTGGTACGACCTCCTATACCGGGACAAGGATTACGCCGGGGAGGTCGATTTTGTCGAAGCCCGGCTGCGCGACCACGGTATCGCCGCGGGCAAGCTGCTGGATCTCGGCTGCGGCACGGGCGTGCATGCGATCGAGTTCGCGCGTCGCGGCTGGGACGTCGCCGGCGTCGATCTCAGCGCCGACATGATCGCCAGCGCGAACGCACGCGCGGCGCAGGCCGGGCTCGAGATCCCCTTCCGGCAGGGAGACGCCTGCGAGGCCGGCGCAGAAACCGGCTTTGACGCAGTCGTGTCACTGTTTCACGTCGCCAGCTATCAGAACGATCGCGACCGGCTCGAGGCGCTGTTCCGGACCGCCCACGCAGCGTTGAAGCCCGGCGGCGTATTCTTCTTCGATTATTGGTATGGCGGCGCCGTGCTGGCTCAAGGCGTCGAGACGCGCGTGAAGGTCATCGAGCAGCCCCCGCTGCGCCTGACGCGGATCGCGCAATCGGAGCACGACGAGCAGAAGGCAACGGTACGCGTGAACTACACCCTGTTCTGCGAAGACACCGAGCGCTCGACGATCCGGCGCGTCGATGAGACCCACCGCATGCGCTACTGGTTTCCGTTCGAGGTCGAGGCCTCGCTCAGGACCAGCGGGTTCGAGCCGGCAGGCAGTTATGCCTGGTTGTCTGGAGCCGCGCCCAACACGAAGGACTGGGCCGCCTATTCGATCGCGAGAAAGGCCGCGCAGCCGTGAAACGCTATCACGTCGGCATTTTCCTCGAACTTCCCCTCGACGTCGGCGGCGGTTTCCAGCAGTCGCTCACCGACATCATCTGGATGCGCGACTGGGCCAAGACCGCGGGTCTCGAGGTTACCGTATTCACGACACTGCCGGACAACGTCGCGATCCTCGCCGATCTCGGCATCAGCAGCGAATATCTGAAGCTCGGCTGGCTCGACCGTCTGTTCCTGTTCCTCAGGTACCTGGGACCGTTCGACCTGCTGCAATTCGCCCTGCGCGCGTGTGCGCCATTCGAGAAGAAGCTGAGCCGCGCCGGCGTCGACATCGTCTACTTCACCACCACGTCGAACTGGAACCTGGTGCTCTACAAGCTGCCGTTCATCATTACGATTTTCGACGGCTGCTTCCGCGACAGTCCTGAGTTCGACGAGGTTCGCGAGTTCGCCCAGTTCGAGCGCCGCGACATCGTGTGGCGCAGTGCCGCCACCAAGGCCGCCGTGGTCATCACCAACGCCGATGAGCTGATCGACATGCTGTGCCGGCGCTACGCCATGGAGCGCGATCACGCCGTCTGCATTCCGTTCTCGCCGTCCGTCTACGTGTCGCGACCGGGCACGAGTGAAGAGGCCGCGGATGCCGCGATCCTCAGCAAGCACGACCTCGAGCCCGGCTATCTGTTCTATCCGGCGCAATTCTGGTCGCACAAGAACCACGCGACCATCCTGCTTGCGATGCGCCTGCTCAGGGACCAGGGAGAGCGGCACACGCTGGTGCTGTGCGGCTCGGACCCCGGCGCGCGCACTGCGTTCGAGGCGCTGGTCGCACAATATGAGCTGGGCGATTCCGTGCGTATGCTCGGATTCGTTCCCTCGGCGGAACTCGGCGCGCTCTATCGCGGCGCCAAGGCGCTTGTCATGGCCACCTATTTCGGCCCGACCAATCTGCCGCCGCTGGAGGCCTGGGCGGTCGGCACGCCGGTGATCTATCCCGAAGCCTTCAAGGCGCAGGCCGGCGACGCCGCCGTTCTGTTCGACTACGATGATCCCGCATCGCTCGCAGAGGCCATCACCAAGGTTGGCTCGGCCGAGGAGCGCACCCGCCTCGCCGCGGCCGGCAAGCAACGGCTCGCCCATTTCGCCGAGCGGATCGACGAGGGGCATCGCCAGCTCGCCCGGCACCTGATGCGGCTGCGATACCGCCGCTACCCCCAAATCTACTGACGCTAGTTCGGCACCGCCGCCAGCACTCGCCCACGCACCCGCTCCATCAGAAGCGGGCTTGCTGCGATGGCAACGACCACGAGCCAGATCGCGCATTCCGTCAGGAAGCGCAGCAGCCCCGCGCCCGGCACAATGCCCCGGATCGCCAATCCAAGGCCCCATCCGCCGAGCATGATCACGGCCATGATCGTGATCAGGACCAGCATGTGGCGAACCGGATGGGCCAGCGTCTGCCGCACGATCACGAGCGTCAGGATTCCGATCTGGGTCAACAGATCGCTTGCGACGATCGCGATTGCGGCGCCGAGAGGACCAAGCCGGGGAATCAGCACGGCCGACAGGATCAGGAAAACGACCAGCTGCGCTCCCTTGGTCCGCACCAGCAGATCGCCCCGATTGCTATGATTGGCAAAGCCAAGAGCCATCAGCGACGGCGCGACGACGGCCGAGCCCATCAGCAGCGTGACGGTGAGCGCGGCATCGTTCGGAATGCTGCCATGCGTCCACAACGCGAAGAAATCCGACCAGAACGGCAACAACCCGCCGACGATCAGGCTGGCCATGGCAGTGATGAACAGCGATCCGTAGGCATAGAGGCCACGCAGTCGCACCTTGTCTCCAATCGCAAAATCATGGCCGAGCTCGGCGCCGATCGGCAACGTCATCTGGATACAGATGCCCCGTAGGAAGCTCGAGATGACGCGGATCAGGCCCCATTGCGCGACCGCCACGCGATCGGCAACCATCGCGCTGACCAGCAGCATCGGCGCGTTGGCGAGCGCAATCTCCGTCAAGTTGGCAACGGCGAACGGAAGCGCGAGGCGGAATTGTCCGGCCTTCCAGCGCCAGGACGATGACGCGACCGCTCGGCCGCGCTTCAGGAATGGCAGCTGGCGCGGCGCATCGTAGACGACCAGGAACAGCGCGAACAGGATCTGCGTCGCGACGTAGGTGATGGCGACCGCAAGCAGGCTGCCGAACCATGCGACCGCAATGAACTGCCCGATCTGTCCAACCAGCAGCGCGACGTTCTGCGACCAGACGGCGCGGCTGTATTTGCCGCGCACGCGATAGAGCCCCGAAACGAGATTGGCGGGCAGAGCGAGCAGCGTGCCGACGGTGATGACGATCATCGCGACATCGAAGCTCTGCGTCTTGTGAAATCCGAGGACTGCCGCGGGCGGAAACAGCTCGGTACCCGCAATCAGCAATACGCCGAGTCCTACGACGATCCCCAGATAGAGCCGCATCATGCGCGCGCAGAAATTCGCCGTGCGTCCCTCGCAATCGGCGCAGGCCTTGAAGGCGAGAAAGCGGTTGATGGCGCGAAGCTGCAAACCGGCGTCGGCGACAACGACGAGGCTGCCGGCCGCATAGAGCGCGAGCCAGGCCGCAAGCGTGTCACTGCTCCAGAAATGAAGGAAGGTCGGGATCAGGAGAAGCTGCTGCGTCAGAGCAAGCAGCATCTGTACAAGGTTCGCGGACCAGCCGTGAACAAGCCGGTAGAAACGCCCCCCCTCGCGTCGGGGGCCGTCGGTCTTCCCTCGCGGATCAATCTGCGTACCGGTCAAAACGCACCCTTCATGGCAGACGAGCGAGCCGCATGGCAGTGGCACGGTTGCAAAACCGATCCTCGTCGGACTGACAGATCTAAGCTGGCTCTATAGCGGGAAGTACCGGGGAGCGCGACGGGATTGTGGATTGAAAGCGCCCCTCAAGACGGATAGACAACTTGGGAAACGACACCCAAATCCATCGGCGGGCCTACCGGGCCTTAGCGGGCAAAAATTGGCTCGCCGGCGATCGGCAAAATCACGAATTTCCGAACGGTTCTACAGCATGCGCAAGCAATTCGTCTTCTCGGCAATCGCATTCGGCCTTTCGTTGCTGGTTTCCGTAGTCGCAGCCGAAGGCATCCTGCGCCTCAAGAACAGCTCTATGAAGAACTACGATATCGAAATGTGGCGCTACGCCCGAGAGCTGAAGACTCCTAGCCCCCAGCCTGAGCTGGGACATGACCACATCAAGAACGGTTCCGCGATACTCCAATCCGTGGAAATCCGGACGAACGACTGGAAGTTGCGCGGCGGGCCCGTATTGCCGCGCAATGAGGTCCAGCGCCGTATCCTTTTCCTGGGCGGCTCCATCACCCTCGGCTGGGGCGTACCGGAGAACGAGACGGTCACTTCTCGCATCCAGACTGCCCTGCGTGAGAAGGGCGAGAGCGTTGACGTCCTCAATGGCGGTGTCGGCAATTACAATGCTGAACGATACGTTCAGCGGTTCTTCTCGGAGCTCGAAGGACTGAAGCCGACGGATATCGTCGTACACTACTTTCTTCGCGATGCCGAGCAGCTCGACCCCAGTGCGGGAAACTGGTTCTTGAGGAACAGCGAGCTTGCCGTGACGATCTGGATCGCAGCAAATCGCGTCTTGCACAGGTCCGGCGAAACGTCGCTGATCGAGCACTATCAGAAAGTCTATCGCGACGATCAGCCGGGCTTCATCGAAATGCAGCGTCAGCTTCGCGAGCTCGCCGACTATGCAAAGAAGAACAACATCCACCTTTATTTCGCAATGATGCCCGACGTTCATAATCTCAAGAACTATCCGTTCGGCTTCATCCACGATAAAATGCGCGCCATCGCGCAGGCCGATGGCTACAAGTACGTCGATCTTCTTCCGGCGCTGAGCAATCTGTCGCCCGAACAGATTTGGGCGATGCCCGGCGATCCGCATCCCAATGCATTGGGTCACAAATTGATGGCCGACGCCATTCTTCCCGTTCTCGATCCATAATCGCGAAACGAGATGCTTTTCTCCGATCCGGTCTTCGGCGCCTTCTTCGCCTTGTATTTCGGCGCTCATCTTGCGACGCCGCCACGCTATCGTCTCTACCTTTTGATCGTCGGGAGCACGATCTTCTACGGCTGGTGGAAGATCGAGTATATCTGGCTGCCTTACCTGCTCAGCGCAATCGCATGGGGCGGCGTGCTGTTCATTGCGCGAGCGAAGGCGCCGGAAATTCGAAAGCGGCGCCTCGTTGGTACTTTGATTCTGCTTTTCGCTCCGCTGATCGCATTTAAATACACGCACTTTCTCGTCTACGATGTGCTCGGGGCATCCGCGCATGGATCTGACGACAGGTTTCGCTTTGCGCTTCCTCTCGGGGTGTCGTTCGTCACGTTCACTCTCACGGCTTACGTGGTCGACACTTACCGAGGCCGCTTCCCTCCCGTCCGCAGATTCACGGAGATCCTCGGCTACGTATTGTTCTTTCCCCATTTGATCGCCGGGCCGATTCTTCGACCGAACGAGTTTCTGCCTCAACTCTCGAAGATGACGCGAGCGTTAGGTGCTCGCTTCACTCTGGGGATGGCCCTGTTCGTTCTGGGTCTCTGCAAAAAGCTGATCTTTGCTGACGCGATCGCTCCTTACGTCGACGCGGTCTACGCGCAGGGCCCCCACGGCAGCTATGACTATCTGCTTGCGATCTACGGCTTCTCGATTCAGATCTACTGCGATTTCAGCGGCTATACCGACATGGCGATCGGCCTCGCTTATCTCCTTCGCATTCGCCTGCCGCAGAACTTCAGATCGCCTTACAGTTCGGGCTCGATTGTCGAGTTTTGGCGCCGGTGGCACATCACCTTGTCGTTCTGGCTGCGCGACTATCTCTATATCCCGCTGGGCGGCAACCGGCTCGGATTTGCCCGCCAGATCATCAACCTCATGATCACCATGCTCTTGGGTGGCCTCTGGCACGGTGCCAACTGGACCTTTGTCATATGGGGAGGCCTGCACGGCTGCGGGCTTGCGGCAAACCATTTGCGCAATCGCTATTGGCCCGATTTCAAATTGCCTCGTTGGCTCGGCATCATCGCCACGTTCAACTTCGTGACGCTCGCTTGGATCTACTTTCGCTCACCCACCCTTGGAGTGGCCAAAGATATCCTTGCGGGACCCTTCATGGGAACCTCGTCAGACGCTTGGGCCTTCCTGTCGGACCATGCTTACCCCATCGCCCTGATCGTCGTGTTCCTTGCCGCCCATCCCTTTGATAGCCATGCGAGAATTCGGCTAGCCCTCAAGTCCGCACCGATATCCGTGGTGTGGGCTCTGCTGTTGGTGCTTGCCACGCTGGCCATCGCGCTCAGCCAGGGCAGCTCTGCCAAATTCATCTATTTCGACTTCTAAGTGATTGAATTCGCTTTCCATTTGCCACCAAGATAAAACGCCTGTATCTAGAGCCCGCATTAAATTCCGACATGCTGGGCAAATGACGAACGGCAATCACCACGAATTCGGCGCGCGCAGTCTTTCGGTCGGAACTCCATCAAACCGATCCTTCGGGCTTGTGTTCACCGTCGTCTTTGCCGCCTGGGCCGGGCATCTGGCCTATCAAGGCAAGATGACCTGGATGGTCGTTGCTCTGCTTGCGGTGGTGTTTGGTGTCGCCGGCGTGCGGAATGCCGCCTGGCTCAGCCCGCTCAACAGGCTGTGGATGAAGTTCGGCCATCTGCTGTCGCTGATCGTCGCGCCTATCGCGCTCGGTATCCTGTTCTTTCTCGTCATCGCACCGATCGGTTTTCTGGCTCGCGCGTTCGGCAAGGACTTCCTTCACGTCAAGAAGGACCCAGGCAAGTCCTCCTACTGGATAGCGCGCCAACCTCCTGGGCCGGACGCCGCGAGCATGCATCATCAGTTCTAGGAGATCATCTTGTCGTTTCTCGCTGAGTTTTGGGCATTCTTGCGCGTGCGCAAGAAGTTTTGGCTACTCCCCGTTCTGGTGATGATGGCGCTGCTGGGCGGGTTGATCGTGCTCAGTCAGACGAGCGCCGTCGCGCCGTTCATTTATGCCTTGTTTTAGCCGCCTCCCCGATGCGGATTCTGGGCATATCTGCTTACTATCACGACAGCGCCGCGGCACTGATCGAAGACGGCCATATTGTCGCAGCGGCCCAGGAGGAGCGCTTCACACGACGAAAGCACGACCCTTCTTTTCCTTCGAACGCGATCAACTACTGCCTGCGACACGCCGGCTGCTCGCTGGGTGAGCTCGACGCAATCTCCTTCTACGACAAGCCGTTCTTGAAATTCGAGCGACTGCTCGAGACCTACCTGTCGTTTGCACCGAAAGGCTTTTCGTCTTTTCGAAAAGCCATGCCGTTGTGGCTCCGTGAGAAGCTTTTTCAGAAGGACCTTCTTCTTCGCGAGTTTGGAAAAATCGCCGAGGTCGATATCGACCCGAAAAAGCTGCTCTTTTCCGAGCATCATTTTGCTCACGCCGCGTCCGCCTTCTTTCCCTCTCCCTTCGTCGACGCCGCAGTCCTCACGATGGACGGCGTCGGCGAGTGGACGACGTCCTCGCTGGCGATCGGAAGCGGGAACGATCTCGCTATCCAGAAGGAGCTGCACTTTCCGCATTCGCTCGGCCTGCTTTATTCGGCCTTTACTTATTATCTCGGCTTCAAGGTCAACTCCGGCGAGTACAAGGTCATGGGCCTTGCACCCTACGGCGTTCCAAAATACGCGCAACAGATCCTCGATCGCATTGTCGACGTTAAGCCGGATGGCAGCTTCTGGCTCGATCAGCAGTACTTCGACTACTGCACCGGGCTCACGATGACCAACGAGCGCTTTGCCGATCAGTTCGGTCACCCGGCAAGAACGGCCGAACAGCTGCTGACCCAGTTTCACATGGACATGGCCGCCTCGATCCAATCAGTCACCGAAGACATCGTGCTCAAGATCGCACGGTCCATTCGGACGGAGACCGGCGCCAAGAATCTCTGTCTCGCTGGAGGCGTTGCGCTCAATTGCGTCGCCAACGGCAAGCTCCTCAAGGAAGGAATTTTTGAAGACATCTGGATCCAGCCCGCGGCTGGGGATGCCGGAGGTGCGGTCGGAACCGCTCTGGCCGCATATCATCTGAGCATGCGGCAGCCGCGTCGCATGCTGCCCAACGGTCAGGACGGTATGAAGGGCGCTTATCTTGGGCCCGAGTTCAGCCAAGCCGAAATCGAGCAACAATTGCAGGGTGCCCAAGCCCGCTTCACTTCCCTCACCAACGACGAGATCATCGACGCCACGGCTCAGGCCCTGGCCGAAGGCAAAGCGGTGGGGTGGATGCAGGGCCGCATGGAGTTTGGGCCCCGTGCCCTTGGCGCGAGATCGATACTTGGCGACCCGCGATCTCCCACCATGCAGAAACTGCTCAATCTCAAGGTGAAATATCGCGAGAGCTTCCGCCCTTTTGCTCCCTCGGTGCTCAGGGAAGACGTGGCCAATTGGTTCGAGCTCGATTGCGACTCGCCGTATATGCTTCTGGTCGCCGACGTCGTCGGTTCGCGCCGACGGCAAATGACACCGGACGAAGCTTCATTGTTCGGCATCGACAAGCTCAATGTTCCCAGATCGGACATTCCGGCCGTGACGCACGTCGATTACTCCGCACGTATCCAGACCGTCCACCGTGAAACGAACGCGCCGTACCACGCGCTGATCTCCCGGTTCAAAGCTCTTACAGGTTGCCCGCTGCTGGTGAATACGAGCTTCAACGTTCGAGGTGAACCGATCGTCTGCACTCCCACCGATGCGTTTAGATGCTTCATGGGCTCAGAAATTGAAGTGCTGGTGGTCGGCAACGCTTATTTGAAGAAGGAAGATCAGGATCCCGCCCTCAAATTGAACTACGAGCATGCATTTGACCTCGACTGAAGCAAGCAAGGGCGGCGAGATCAAGAACCCCGGCGCCGTGAAACGCGCTCTGTCTTCCGGCGTGCGGCTGCTTGGGGCATGGCTCGTCGTCTTTGCGTTCTTGGGATTAAGTGTCGAAGGCGTGGCGCGGCTCTTGTTTCCGTACGTTCCACCAAGCGTGTGGGACTACCGAAGCTCGCGTCCTCCCGCATACAAGAATTCCCCATTTTTCTCGCAGGATTTCATCCAGGAATCACGCGCACATCAGAATTGGATCAACCCGAAAGGAACCAGGATCATATATCCCGGGGACTACAGCGGCCGTTGGTTCAACGTCAGCGAGGGCATCCGCCGAACTGTCGGCTCTCCCAGCACAGCCGAACGCCGAATTCTCCTGATCGGGAGTTCGACCATTTACAACGCCGAAGTGCCCGACGACTTCACAATAGCAAGCCGGCTCCAGGCTATTCTCAAGTCCCACGGAATCGCGAAGATTCAAGTCCTCAATTTTGGTGCATCCGGCGTCAACGTCGCCCAACAGCTGGAGCGCCTAAAGACCTTGACGATCGCCCCTCAAGACATCGTGCTGTTCTACGATGGTACGGGCGATGCGATGCAGGGCGTCTTCTATGCGAATTTCGACGGGTGGATCGTCGGCGAGAACCGTAAACACCTCGACAACTTCATCGCTCGCAACAGACCTGCAATCGAACGGCTCGCGAGGTACAGTCGTTTCTTCAATTGGCTGTATGCGAAATCGACGAACTATCTTCCAGAGCACCTGAAGCACCCGGATCAGATCAAATCACTGGCCGTCGAATCGGAGGAGAAGCTGCTTCACGGCATTCTCGAAACCAACGCTTATGTCCGTTCGAAGGGCGCAGCCTTCGTCCACGTCCTGCAGCCCGACCTGTTTACGCGACCGCTCCGCGACTTTGAGCTTCCCTTGGTTCAGAACCACTTTCTCACAATGGAAGGTACTGAGCCAGCTCTACGCGCCGCTCACGACGAATTCAAATCGTTGACCGGATCCCTGACGTCCGCCGGTGTCGTCGCGTTTGACGCAACGAACCTTCTCAACGACGTCACCGAACCAGTCTACCTTGATTTTGCGCACACGAACGAGTTGGCAAATCAGCGGATCGCTGAATTCCTGTTCGAAGCACTATCCCGGTCCGGCACGCTGGCCAAGAACTGACGGCGATTACCGGGCGACGCAGTTTACGTCGATGGCTGTCACGACAGCAAAAAGCCCGGGTGCTGGCTGAGAATCGCATGTATGAGATCTGCGGTGTCGTGGGTAGAAGTGTCGTGCGCCACATTGTCCGCAGGGGCCGCGGGAGCAGCGGACGCCGGCGAGATCACCCCGTCGCCGTTCAGATCCTGCTGGAAGCTCGCTTCATAGCTCTTCAACGCGGTGCTCGAGCCCGACATCGGCGCGGTGTTGGTCACATAGTTTGCGTTGTTGTCCAGCGTCCAGATAATGAACTGATCGGATCCGCTCGAATGCATCGCAAAGATAAACCCGTTTGAGGTCTTTTCCGCAGCCATCGGGGACCAACCCGTAAACTGTCCCGCGGCAAGCGGCGCGCCTTGAAGCATCACCTCGGGCCCCGAGCCGCCCGCGGTCGGATTGAGGAAGTAATTGCTTCCAATTTGCACTAGACTCGTCGCGCCAAAGGCTTCGATGGTCGTGACGCTCGTGCCGGACGGAACTCCGATCACTCCGTCGCCATTCAGATCCTGCTGGAAGCTCGGCTCGTAATTCTCGAGCGTCGTGCTGGTGCCGGCGACTGGCGCTGCATTCGTCACGTAATTGCCGCTGTTATCCAGCGTCCAGATGATGAACTGGCCGGAGCTCGACTCCATGGCGAGTTCGTAGCCGCTTGAGAGCTTCTCGGCTCCTACCGGGGACCAGCCGGAAAACTGGCCCGAGGCCAACGGTGCGCCGTTCAGCATCACCTCCGGCCCCGAGCCGCCCGCGGTCGGATTGAGGAAGTAATTGCTTCCCACCTGCACCAGACTCGTCGCGCCGTGCGCTTCGATCGTCGTGCTTGGCAGGGCACTTGCCGGGATTCCGATAGTCCCGTCACCGTTCAGATCCTGATGGAAGCTCGTCTCGTAATTCTCGAGCGCAGCGCTCGTGCCGGAGATTGGCGCTGCATTCGTCACGTAGTTGCCGCTGTCGTCCAGCGTCCAGATGATGAACTGGCCGGAGCTCGACTCCATGGCGAGCCCGTAACCGCTCGAAAGCTTCTCGGCTCCCACCGGGGACCAGCCGGAAAACTGCCCCGCGGCGAGCGGTGCGCCGTTGAGCATCACCTCGGGCCCTATTCCGCCCGCGGCCGGATCAAGAAAGTAGTGACTGTTGATTTGCCCAAGACTCGTAGAGCCCGCGTGCTCGATCACGACGGCTGGCGCGAGAAACGCATCGCTCGCAACGGTCCCGTCGGCAAACTGGAAATACTCGACATTCGTGACGGTATCGGTGCCGTCTGGAGACCCCGAGCGCTGGTCGATGATCGTGAACGCATGCGTCGTTGAATTGTACGAGATGCTGTAGTTGGCCTGGTTGCCCGAATACACCGCCGTATCGGTGCCGGCACCGCCATCGATGGTATCGTTGCCGCCGCCGCCGGTGATCGTGTCGTTGCCGCCGCCGCCCTTCAGAACGTTGGCAATGGCGTTGCCGATGATGGTGTCGTTGCCCGAACCACCGGTCGCATTGTCGATCAGCGAGCGCGTGTCGCCATTGTAGAGATAGGCATTGTAGACGTTCCCGGACGCGTAGTGGCCGTTGCCGAGATAGGCCAGCTGCGTCGTGGAGAACACCGACGAGGCGCCGGCATTGAGATTGATGGTCAGGTTGGTGGTGTAGTTCGACAGGTCGTAGGTATCGACACCGCCGCCATCCCAGACGGTCTCGTAAATGCGGTTGGCGGAACCGCCGACGCCACCGCCATCCGCCAGTTGCCCGACGCCGTTGATGAACTCCTGCCCCGTGGTCGGGCTCCAGGTGTAGACCGTATTGCTGCTCTGGGTCGTGAAGTTCGCGCCGTACAGCGTCTGGAGCGCGAGGATATCGTTGGCCATATAGGTCTCTGGATATCCGTATTGCTCGTTGGTGTAGCCGGTGAGCGGACCGCCGACATAGCTGCGGTAGCTCATGACGGTGTATTCGCTGTCGTCATGGGCGGTCGGCACCGCGACATTGGCGACGCCGCCGGTTTCCTGGCTGTGCTTGAGGCCGAAGGCATGACCGAGCTCATGCAGCGCGGTCGTGAAATAGTAGTTTCCGAGCTGCGCCTGCGTGTAGTCGTATTGCGTGCCAAACCAGACGTCGCCGCCGGCCGCATAGTTGCCGGGGTAATAGGCGTAGGAGGTCGGATTGGCAGCCGGCGACTGCGCGATCATGATGTCGGAGGAGCCAGTGCCGTTATAGCTGATGCTGGCGTTGGTGTAGCTCTTGATCAACGCAATGGCGTAGTTGATCGCGGACTGCATCTGGGTCGGCGCAGACGAAAAGCCCGACGTGGTCGGTTCACTGTCGCCGCCGGAATAAGGATAGGCATAAGTGGCGGACGAAGTGGGGAAGCTATAGCTGATCGTGCCGGACCATTTGACGCCCGCCAACAGTCCGTCGATGTCTGCGTTGTTGGTCGCACTAACGTTGACTGCGGTCGCCAAGGGAAACTCCGAAACAGCAAGCCCCGTTCGATTCGGGGAATAGACAACTGATTCTACCTTGAGAAATATACGTTTGGTTTAAATGGGGCGAAGTGGCCCGACCTCTTCCGCAACACTGTGTTAAGCATCAAATTCCGTAGTCATACGGATCGGAACGAAACCGGTTCCGGCGGACCCTCGTGATTTGCAAGGAACGTCATGAAACTTCACCCGATCTGTGTAGGCTTCGCCGGCGCCCTGATGGCGCTTTCAGCGCCGGATCGCCTGCCCCCCGGAGGACTGCCTCTCATGGTCGGAAAAGCCAACGCGGACGACGGCGGCAAGGCGCGGCGCGCGCCCTCGGTTCCCCCAGCTCGCGCCCCCTCGGCAGCCGTCGCCGAGGAATACGAGCTCGCTCGCCAGAAGGGGACGGCGGAAGCGTTCGAGCTGTTCATCGCCCGCCATGGCGACGACCCGCTGGCCGAGAAGGCGCGCGCGGAGCTCAAGCGACTGTCGCGATGACCTCTGCACGGGGCAAAGGCCGACCGAGGCATCGCATTTTGACAGGCGGTATCGGCGCCGGGCCGGTCTTGTCGCCCGATCTTTCGGCACTATGGTAGGCCCGCAATCTGTTCCCGGAGCCAGCCAAGATGCCCTTTCCGCATGCCTCGGAAGCCCTGTCGCGCTTCACCGTGCTCGATCTGACCCGCGTCCGCTCCGGGCCCACTTGCGTGCGGCAGCTCGCGGATTGGGGGGCGACCGTGATCAAGGTCGACGCCCTGACCGAGGATTCCGGCGGTGAGCAGCCAGGCGGCCCGCGGCAGGGTTCCGACTTCCAGAACTTGCACCGCAACAAGCGGGCCATGACGCTGAACCTGAAGGACGAGCGCGGGCTCGCCGTGTTCAAGCGCCTCGCCGCCAAGGCCGACGTCGTCGTCGAGAATTTCCGCCCTGACGTGAAGAAGAAGCTCGGCATCGACTATGCGAGCCTCTCCGCGATCAACCCGCGCATCGTCTATGGCAGCATTTCCGGCTTCGGCCAGGACGGCCCCTATCACAAGCGGCCGGGTTTCGATCAGATTGCGCAAGGAATGGGCGGCCTGATGTCGATCACCGGCGCGCCGGGTCAAGGTCCGATGCGGGTCGGCATCCCCGTCGCCGACCTCACCGCGGGCCTGTTCTGCGCCATGGGCATCCTCACCGCGCTGCTCGAGCGCGAGGTCTCCGGCAAGGGCCAGTGGGTGCAGACCTCGCTGCTGCAGGCCCAGATCTTCATGCTCGACTTCCAGGCCGCGCGCTGGCTGATGGAAAAGGAAGTCGCCAAGCAGGCCGGCAACAACCACCCGACCAGCATCCCGACCGGCGTGTTCAAGACTTCGGACGGCTATATCAACATCGCCACGACGGGCGGACGGATCTGGGAGCGCTGCGCGCAGGCCGTCGGCGCCCCCGAACTCGTCACCAATCCTGACTATGCCACGGCACCGGCGCGCTCGAAGAACCGCGACGCCCTCAACGCCGAGATCGAGAAGCGCACGGTGACGAAACCAACCGAGACCTGGGTCCGCGAGCTCAATGAGGCCGGGGTGCCCTGCGGGCCGATCTATGCCATCGACCAGATGTTCGACGATGCGCAGGTCAAGCATCTCGGCATCGCGCAGGACGTGCCCAACGACGAGGGCCGGCAAATCCGCCTGGTCGGCCAGCCCGTGACGTTGTCGCGCACGCCGAGCAGGATGGTGGCACCCCCGCCGGAATTCGGCGAGCAGACCGACGAGGTGCTGAAAGAGTTCGGCTTCAGTACCGACGAGATCGCAACGCTCCGGGACGCCAAGGTGGTGTGAGCACCGCACTATGTCGCTAACGATAGCCCGGCGCGAACCGGGCCTCGCCTCATAATGAACGCTTTGGGTTGATTTCAGTATTGCGTGCCCACGGAGCCTTCCTAACGCGGGGTCGTTCTGGTCCTCTGCGTCCAGCCGAGGCGCCCCAGCACCCCGTCGATGACAGGCCAGAACAGCAGCACGATCGCCAACGTCGTGATCGAACCGACCAAGCCGTTCGACCAGAACACCTTGAGGTCACCACTGGCGCCGATCATCGACAGGCGAAAGGCGTCCTCGGCGCGGTTGCCGAGCACGAGCGCAAGGGTGAACGGCGCCAGGGGAATGCCGATTTTCTTGAAGACGTAGCCGACGACACCGAAGCCTAGCATCAGCCAGATGTCGAACATCGCGTTCTGGATGGCATAAGCGCCGATCGCGCAGGACACCACAATCATCGGCGCCACCGCCGCGAACGGCACGCGGAGGATCGAGGCGAAGATCGGCACCGTCGTCAGCACCAGCACGAGACCGACGACATTGCCGAGATACATCGAGGCGATCAGGCCCCAGACGAAGTCCTTGTGCTCGACGAACAGCAGCGGGCCGGGGTTGAGCCCCCATACCATCAACCCGCCGAGCAGGATCGCCGCGGTGCCGGAGCCCGGAATGCCGAGCGCCAGCATCGGCAGCAGCGCCGAGGTGCCGGAGGCATGCGCCGCCGTCTCAGGCGCGAACACGCCTTCGATCCGGCCCTTGCCGAAGCTCTCCGAATCCTTGGCAAAGCGCTTGGCGAGATTGTAGCCCATGAAGGACGCCGCGATCGCCCCGCCGGGGGTGATGCCGAGCCAGCAGCCGATGAAGGAGGAGCGCAGCAGCGTCACCCAGTATTTCGGCAGGTCCTTCCACACGCTCAGGACCACGCGCAGCGAGATGCTGGCGGCGTGGCCGCGCAGCGCCAACCGCTCCTCCATCGTCAGCAGGATCTCGCTGATGCCGAACAGGCCGATGACGGCGACCAGGAAGTTGATCCCGCGCAGGAGCTCGGCGGAGCCGAAGGTCATGCGTAGCTGACCCGACACCGTGTCCATGCCGATGCCGGCCAGCAGCAGACCGAGCGACATCGAGATGACCGTCTTGTGCTTGGCTTCGCGCCCCAAACCGACGAAGGAGCAGAAAGTGAGCAGGTACACCGCGAAGAACTCGGGCGGACCGAACTTGAGCGCAAAGGACGAGATCATCGGTGCGAGGAAGGTGATGAGCAGCACCGCGACCAGCGAGCCGATAAAGGAGGACGTGAACGCCGCGGTCAGCGCCTCGGCCGCCCGGCCTTGCTGCGCCATTGGGTAGCCGTCGAAAGTGGTTGCGACCGACCAGGCTTCGCCGGGGATGTTGAACAGGATCGAGGTAATGGCGCCGCCGAACAGCGCACCCCAATAGATGCAGGACAGCATCACGATGGCCGAGGTGGGATCCATCGTGAAGGTGAGCGGTAACAGGATCGCAACGCCATTGGGCCCGCCGAGCCCGGGCAGCACGCCGACGAAGATGCCGAGCACCAGCCCGACCATCATCAGCACCAGCGTCTTCCACGTCAGCAGGACGGCGAAGCCGTGCAGCAGGAGACCGAAAGCTTCCATCGCGGCCCCGCTTAGTACCCGAAGGCCGCTTCGAGCGGTCCCTTCGGCATGATGACGTCGAAGGCGATGTCGAAGGTGACGAACATGGCCGCCGTGAACACAAGAGCGGTGAGCAACGACTTCCACAGCGCGATCTTGCCGATCGCCCGCATGAAACCCGCAATCAGGAAGAAGCTCGCGACATAGAGGCCGAGGAACTGCGTCACCAGACAGAACAGCAGCGTCGGCACGAACACCGCCATCACGCGGCGCGCCTGCGCCCGCGTGACGAAGGTCTCGCTCGTTTCACGACGCCCGAGGAGAGCTGCGATCAGACCGTAGAAGCTGGCGCCGCCCAGGACGAGCGAGAGATAGAACGGGAAATAACCGGGCTCCGGTCCGGTTGAATCCCAGGAGGCGCCGGTGCGCCAATTGTCGTAGCCGAGGATTGCGGCGAGCACGAGCAGCAGCAGGCAGGCGATGATTTCGACCGTGCTGGTGCTCGCGACGGCGGGGGAGTCGTCCTCAGGAGCGGTCGGATCGTCGACGACGATTTCAATATCGGTTTGGGACATGAGCTAACAATTGCTGCGGCTGATCCGCTCTTCCCGCTTGCGGAGAGAGAGTTAGGGTGAGGGGAAGTCTCCACGGGACGGTGAAAGTCAGACTCGTGGAGAGTCCCCCTCACCCGCATCGCATTCTTTGATGCGATGCGACCTCTCCCCGCAAGCGAGGGGAGGCGAGAGAGCCTACTTCGCGACGAATCCGGCTTCCGTCATCAACGTCTTGTTGACAGCGTCGTCTTCCTCGAGAAATTGCACCATGTCCTTGCCGGTGAGGAAGATCGGCTTCAACGCCTGCTTTTCCATATAGTCCTTGTATTCGGCGGTCTGTGTCACCTTGTGGAACAGCTCGACATAGAACGCCTGCTGCTCCGGCGTGACCTTGCCGGGCAGGAACATCGCCCGCAGCATCAGGTACTGGACGTCGACGCCCTCCTCCTTGCAGGTCGGGATGTCGGCCCAGGACTGCGTGTCCGTCACCTTGGTCGTGTAGGAGATGCGCTCCTTGTCGAACACGCAGAGCGGACGCACCTGGCCGGCGCGCCAGACTTCGAGATTCTCGGATGGATTGTTGACGTTGGATTCGGTGTGGTTGCCGACCAGCTGGGTCGCGGCCTCGCCGCCGGACTTGTAGGGCAGATAGGAGAATTTCGCGCCGGTCTTCTGCTCGAGGAAGACGGTCAGCACGTGGTCCTCCCGCTTGGAGCCGGTACCGCCCATCTTGAACGGCGAGCTTGCGGCCTTCGCCGCCGCGACGAATTCCTTCACAGTCTTGGGACCGGCGCTGTTGTCCCACAGCACGAACTGGTCGAGCGCAATCACAGAGACCGGGGTGAGCTCGCGCCAGTTGAACGGGATCTTCGCCGACAGCGGCAGCATGTAGATCAGCGAATAGGCGATCAGCACCTTGTTCGGGTCACCCTCGCTGGACTTCATGTACATCAGCGCTTCGGCACCCGAGGCGCCGCCCTTGAGCGAGACTACCATCGGCTGCTTCATCAGATTGTTCTTCTGGATCGCGGCCTGCATCATCCGCGCCATCTGGTCGGAGGCGCCCCCGGCGCCCGCCGCCACCACGATCTCGACCGGCTTGGTCGGTTCCCAGCCGGCAAAGGCGGGCGCGCTCAACAACAAGGCCGTCGCGGCTCCGACGGCTTTCAACGGAATTCGCACGAGTTTCGCCCCCTGGTTATTATTGGCTTGTGATGCCGGGAATTTTATCGTTGCATTGTGCGGACTAAAGGTCGTGAGTTCAAGCCGGCGAACATTCCCGCGCCTATGACTTTCGGCTGACGAAGCGCGCGCTACCGGCCCCTCCAGTTCGGCGAGCGCTTGTTGAGGAAGGCGTCCATGCCCTCGCGGAAATCTTCGCTCATATAGGCCTTGAGGATCAGGTCCTCGCCCTCTTCGCGCGACAGCGTGCGGCGGATGCGGCGCACCGCCTCCTTGGTGGCTTCCAGCGTGAGCGGCGCGTGGCTCGCGACGAGCTTCGCGGTCTCGTCAGCGCGGCGCTGCAGCGTCTCGACATCGGGCACGATCTCGGTGAGCAGGCCGAGCGCGAGCGCTTCCGGCGCCTCGACCAGGCGCGCCCTGAAGATCAGATCCTTGGTGCGGGCAGGACCGACCAGCGAGACGACTCGGCTGATGTTCGACATCGACAGGCAATTGCCGAGTGTACGCGCGATCGGGAAACCCATGCGCGTCGTCTCGGTGCCGATGCGAAGATCGCAGCAAGCGGCGATGCCGGCGCCGCCGCCGGTGCAGGCCCCCGCGATCGCCGCGATGACAGGCACGCGGCACTGTTCGAGCGTGCCGAGGACGCGGTCGATCCGCGCCTCGTAGTCCAGCGCATCCTGCGCGGTCTTGAAGGCGCGGAATTGAGAAATGTCAGTGCCCGACGCAAACGCCTTGTCGCCGGCGCCGGTGAGGATCAGCGCCTTGATCGAGCGGTCCACGTTGATCTCCTGGCAGATCTCCGCCATGCGGTCATACATGGCAAAGGTCATGGCGTTGCGGGCCTGCGGGCGGTTGAAGGTGATCCGCGCGATGCCGTCTGTGACGGAGTAGAGCAGGTCTTCGCTAATAGCCGGTGCGTTCATCGCGCGCTCACTTCTTCTTCCAGTTTGATCGTTCAGGCCACTTGAGTCATCGGCACGGCGTCGCGTCCCTTCAGGACGTCCATGGCCGCCAGCACGCCGCCGCTCCGGTGCGGAATCTTTGCGAGATCCAGGCCCATCTCGACGCCTGCGAGCGTGCCCATCAGCATCAGGTCGTTGAAATGCCCGATATGGCCGATGCGGAACACCTTGCCCTTGACCTTGTTGAGGCCGGTGCCGAGCGACATGTCGAAATTGTCGAGCACCACCTTGCGGAAGGCGTCGGCATCGAAGCCGTCAGGCACGCGCACGCCCGTCAGCGCCGGCGAATGCGCGGCGGGATCAAGGCACTGCGTCTCCAGGCCCCAGACCTTGGCTGCGGCGCGCGTTGCCGCGCTGTGGCGCTTGTGGCGGGACCAGACGTTCTCCAGCCCTTCCTCCTCGAGCATCTTCACCGCCTCGCGCAGGCCATAGAGCAGGTTGGTTGCCGGCGTGTAGGGGAAGGTGCCGAGCTTGTTGAAGTTGATCACTTCCTGCCAGTCCCAATAGGAGCGCATGCCGGGATTGGTCTTGGCAACGGCGAGCGCCTTCTCGGAGACGGCGTTGAAGCCGAGGCCCGGCGGCAGCATCAGGCCCTTCTGCGAGCCCGCGACCGAGACGTCGATGCCCCAGGCATCGTGTTCATATTCCATCGAGCCGAGGCCCGAGATGGTGTCGACCATCAGCAGCGCCGGATGCTTGACGCGATCGAGGATCTTGCGCACCTCCAGGGGCGGCGTGACGCAGCCTGTCGAGGTCTCGTTGTGCACGACGCAGACCGCCTTGATCGCGTGCTGCTTGTCGGCGGCAAGGCGCTTCTCGATCTCGGCGAGATCGGCGCCATGGCGCCAGTCGCTCGGGATGAAGTCGACGTCGAGCTTGAACTTGTCGGCGATGCCGCGCCACAGCACGGCGAACTGTCCAGTCTCGCACATCAGGACCTTGTCGCCCGGGGCGAACACATTGACCATCGCCGCTTCCCAGGCGCCGGTGCCGGACGAGGGGAAGATGATCACGGGCTGCTTGGTCCGGAACACCCGCTGCATCGAGGCCAGCACCGCGAAACCGAGCTCGGCGAACTCCGGCCCGCGATGGTCCAGCGTCGGCATGTCCATCGCCCGCAGCACCCGGTCGGGCACGTTGGTCGGTCCTGGAATCTGTAGGAAATGCCTTCCAGTATGCACGGTCATGGGCGTCCTTCCCGGTCTTGGCGTCTGTCTTGAAGTCGATCTTGGCTTTGCGGCCGGAGGCCCGATCCACGGGTCCGGCGAGCCGCTCGCATATCACTATTCGCCGGGCTTGTCCCTCGCCCGAAGGGAGCCGTCAATGCACAACAAGCAGGGCTCGCCTTGCCAAGGGCGGCGACCCTAGGCAAGACGGGCTGGCAAACAGGCGAGAGCGGATCATGGCGGCGGAAGTGACCGGAAAATCACTGGAATCGGCTCCAAAGGACGGTCTGGCGGCGCGTCTGGCCCGCGAAATCACCGGCGACGTCCTGTTCGACGGCTTCAGCCGCGGCCGCTACGCCACCGACGCCTCCTTCTACCAGATCGTGCCGTCAGGCGTCGTCGTGCCCAGGACCATGGACGAGGCCCTGCGGGCATTGGCGATCGCTCGCGACGAGGGCGTCAAAGTCACCCCGCGGGGCGGCGGTACCTCGCAATGCGGCCAGACCGTCAACGAGGGCCTGGTGGTCGACCTCTCCAAGCACCTCAACAAGATCCTGTCCCTCGACGTCGCGGGCCGTACCTGCGTGGTCGAGCCTGGCATCGTGCTCGACGACCTCAACCGCCAGCTCAAAAAGCACGGCCTCTGGTTCCCGGTCGATGTCTCCACGGCCTCGCGCGCCACCATCGGCGGCATGGCCGGCAACAATTCCTGTGGCGGCCGCAGCTTGCGCTACGGCACCATGCGCGACAACACGCTGTCGATGGAGGCTTCGCTCGCCGACGGCACGCTCTGCCGCTTCGGCGAGGTCTCGGGCGATCTTTCCGATCTCGACGCCAGCGAGCCCATGCGCGCGCTATTCCGCGATATGCTCGATCTCGGCGCGCGGGAGGCCGACGAGATCGCGGCGCGCTTCCCAAAAGTGCAGCGCCGCGTCGGCGGCTACAATCTCGATGCGCTCATCCCGCGCAACGCGCGCAACAATATGGCGCATCTGCTGGTCGGCTCCGAAGGCACCCTCGCCTTCACCACCAAGGTCGAGCTGAAGCTCTGGCCCGTCATCCGCAACAAGGCGCTCGGCGTCTGCCATTTCGGAAGTTTCTACCAGGCTATGGATGCGGCGCAGCATCTGGTGAAGCTCAAGCCGATCGCGGTCGAGTTGGTCGACCGCACCATGATCGCGCTCGGCCGCGACATCGCGATGTTCAAGCCGATCATCTCCGCCGCGATCAAGGGCGACCCCGACGCCGTACTGGTGGTCGAATTCGCCGAGGAGGACCAGGCAGACAATCTGGTGCGGCTCAAGCAGCTCGGCGAGCTGATGGGCGATCTCGGCTTCGGCTGGAATAACGAGAAGCGCAAATGGGGCGGCGTGATCGACATCACCGAGCCCGCGCTGCAGAGCGCCATCGCCGATTTCCGCGCCGCCGGCCTCAACGTCATGATGTCGATGAAGCAGGAGGGCAAGCCGGTCTCCTTCGTCGAGGATTGCGCCGTGCCGCTGCCGCATCTTGCCAACTATACGGCGCGCCTGAACGAAGTATTTGCGAAACATGGGACCAGCGGCACGATGTACGCGCACGCCTCCGAAGGCTGCCTGCATGTCCGGCCCGTGCTGAACCTCAAGCTGGAGAAAGACGTCAAGGCGATGCGCGCCATCGCCGAAGAGGCGTTTGCCTTGGTGCGCGAGTACAAGGGCTCGCATTCCGGAGAGCATGGCGACGGCCTGGTGCGCTCGGAATTCCACGAGAGCATGTTCGGGACACGCCTCGTCGCCGATTTCCGCGAGGTGAAGCAGCGCTTCGACCCTGAAGGCGTGCTCAATCCCGGCAAGATCGTCGATGCTCCCAGAATGGACGATCGCTCGCTGTTCCGCTTCAAGCCGGACTATCGCGTGGGCGAGCTCAAGACCAAGCTCGACTGGTCGGCCTATCCCGGCGCCGGCGGCGGCTTCCAGGGCGCGGTCGAGATGTGCAACAACAACGGCGCCTGCCGCAAGCTGGAGGGCGGCGTGATGTGCCCGTCCTACCGCGCCACGCGCAACGAGAAGGATGTCACGCGAGGGCGCGCCAACACGCTGCGGCTCGCGATATCGGGCCAGCTTGGTCCCGACGCCCTCGCCTCCGATGAGATGATAGAGACGCTCAAACTCTGCGTCTCCTGCAAGGCCTGCCGCCACGAATGTCCAACCGGCGTCGATATGGCCAAGATGAAGATCGAGGTGCTCGCCGCGCGTGTCGCCACCCATGGCCTGAGCTTGCGCGATCGGCTGGTCGGCTATCTCCCGCGTTACGCCGGCTTCGCCTCCCGGTTCGCAGCAATCGCGAATTTGCGCAACCGCAGCCCGCTGCTGCGAAAGCTGTTCGAACGCTTCGCCGGCATCAGCGCGCGCCGGACCCTACCCGCCTTCCGCAGTGACGTCTTTATGCCGCCGGCAGAAGTTGTCGGTCCGGCCGCCGGTCGCGAGGTCGTGCTGTTCGCTGACACTTTCAATCGCATCTATGAGCGCGAGAATCTCGACGCCGCCTTGCGTGTGCTCACGGTTGGCGGCTATCGGGTGCATCTGCCCCGGCCCGCCAACGGCAGCCGTCCGCTCTGCTGCGGCCGCACCTTCCTCTCTGCCGGCCTCGTCGAGGAAGCCAGCGCCGAGCTCCATCGTCTCGTCGCCGCTTTCGCGCCGTTTGCCGCGCGCGGCGTGCCGATCGTCGGCCTCGAACCGAGTTGTCTCCTCACGCTCCGCGACGAGCTCGCCTCGCTGCGCAAGGACAGCGATGCCAAGGCCGTCGGCGCCCATGCCCTCACCTTCGAGGAATTCCTGGTGCGCGAGGCCGAGGCCGGCCGACTGCAACTGCCGCTCGGTACTGTCGCCGACAAGGTCGTGGTGCACGGCCATTGCCATCAAAAATCCTTCGGCGCCTTCAAGCCGGTCGAGCAGGTGCTGCGGCTCGTTCCGGGACTGACGGTCCAGACCATCGAGTCGAGTTGCTGCGGCATGGCCGGCGCGTTCGGCTATGGCGCCGACACCTATGACGCCTCGATCGAGATGGCCGAGCTGTCGCTGCTGCCGGCGGTCCGGCGCGCCCACCCGGACACCGTGGTCGTCGCGGACGGCACCTCCTGCCGGCACCAGATTCACGACGGAAGCAAGCGCGTGGCGCTTCACGTCGCGCGCGTGCTGGCGATGAGCCTCGACCGCGCCGAAACCAATTCCAGTTCCACGTCAACCACTACAAAGGAACCCAGTCATGGCTGAACTGACTCTCGATATCGCCCGCAAAATCCTCGACGCCGCCTTTGCAAAATCCACCGAGTTGAAGCTAAAGCCGCTGGTCGTCACCATCCTGGATGCGCGGGGGGTGCTCAAGATCGCGGCCGCCCAGGACGGCACCAGCCTGATGCGCGCCGAGATCGCCCATGGCAAGGCCTATGGCGCCCTCGCGATGGGCATGGGCTCACGTGCGCTGTATCAGCGCGCGCAGGAGCAGGCCTATTTCATCGACGCGGTGAACACGATCGCGAAGGGCGCGCTGGTCCCGGTCCCCGGCGGGGTGTTGATCATGGACGGCACGACCTTGCTTGGCGCTGTCGGCGTTTCCGGCGACACCTCGGACAACGACGAGGCCTGCGCGGTCGCCGGCATCCAGGCGGCGGGGCTGAAGGCCAACGCGGGATAGCTGCGTCGCACTACTGCAGGGCTGCGCATCCGAAACGCCACAAATGGGCCCGTCGTCCGTGAGGAGCGGCTAAGCGATTGAGGTAGAATCGCATTTATCGTTGTGGGCTGTTTTGGGATTGCAGGGATTTGATGCTTCGGGCCTCGGAACCTTGCGATTTCATTTTCAGGATTCCGTCGAATCGCCAGTCATGATTCCGTCGTCGCATCGGAGGTGGCGATGCGACCGAAGAAGCAAAGGACGACGGGATCTGGCGATCTGTTCCGGGCCAGACTGGACCAGATCATCAACATGAAGCACGAGCTGGTTCAGCTCGCCGGCAAGGTCGATTGGGACTGGGTCGACGGCGAGATCGCGCCGCTCTACAGCGAGAACGGCCGGCCGGGGATCGCGACCCGCTTCATGATCGGGCTGCTGCTGCTCAAGCACATTTACGGCCTGTCCGATGAGGGGGTGTGCGAGCGCTGGGTCCACGACCCGTATTTCCAGTACTTCACCGGCGAAGAGTTCTTTCAGCACGCCTTCCCGCACGAGCGCTCGGACCTGAGCCACTGGCGCAAGCGGCTCGGCGACAAGCTGGAGCTGCTCTTGGCCGAGAGCCTGCGGGTGGCGCACGAGGCCGGCGCGTTGCGCAGTCAGGACCTCAAGCGGGTCACGGTCGATACCACCGTGCAGCCGAAGGCCATCACCTTCCCGACCGATGCCAAGCTCTTGCACGCCGCGATCAAGGGGCTCAACCGTCTGGCGAGGAAGCACGGGGTCAGGCTGCGGCAGTCCTATCTTCGCATTGCCAAGACCGCGGCCATGATGGCGGGGCGCTACGCCCATGCCAAGCAATTCAAGCGGCATCAGCGGCAGTTGCGCATCCTGCGCAGCCGGCTGGGCCGGATCATCCGCGATATCCGCCGCAAGATCGAAGGTCAGACCGTGCTCGAGAACGCCTTCGTCCTCCCGCTCAGCCGGGCCTCCCAGATCCGCTCGCAGCAGCAGCGCCAGCGCGGCTGGAAGCTTTATTCCTTCCACGCTCCGGAGGTCGAGTGCATCGGCAAGGGCAAAGCAGCCGCCCCTTACGAGTTCGGGGTCAAAGCCTCCATCGTCACCAACAACCGCCGGGCTCCCGGCGGCCTGTTCGTGCTGCACGCCAGGGCGCTACCGGATAACCCGTACGACGGTCACACCTTGCGGGATGTCATCGACCGCACCGAGACACTCACCGGCTGTGCGATCGAGCGGGCCTATGTCGACAAGGGATACCGCGGCCATGACGCGCAGAACCCGCGCCGTGTCTTCATCTCCGGCCAGAAGCGCGGCGTCTTCGGGGTCATCAAGCGCGAGCTGCGCCGCCGCTCCGCCATCGAACCCATCATCGGACACCTGAAGGCCGATGGTCACCTCGGCCGCTGCTACCTCAAAGGCCGCGCCGGCGATGCGGCCAACGTCATCCTCTCCGCCGTCGGCCATAACTTCCGGCGCATCCTCGCATGGCTGAGAGCTCTCTGGTGCCTCTTCCTGGCCACCCTCATCGCCGCCAGCAGCGACGGCTCACCGCTCAAATCGGCTTCTTAACGGACGACTGGGCCCGTCGCGGGATTGTCGGGGGTTCGAGTCCCTGGTCCGCTACATCGCGAAACCCACTATTTCGGAAGCCCTGTTTTCTTACTGGAGAGCAGCCTAACTCGGAACGTCGGATCTCGATAGTCCGCCCAAAACCGCCGTTCATGCGCGATCGTTCGCCACCAAAGATCGTTTAGGAGTAGCTTCAAATCGGGGAGGCGCAACCACCGATACCGACATTCGGTTCAAGTTGCGATCTGACCGAGCCTCCCGCCTCTCGAACGCGGTGCCCCACCATCTAAGCTATTGATCTCACTGATAGAAATAGGCGTTTCCGTCACGCTTTGTTCACGGTCGTTTCGCCAATTCGTCGCGACGTTCTTGAGACCGCGACCCGTTGGGGCGGGATGGCACCTGCAACCGGGCATTCCTATGGAGCACAAGATAAAACTGTTAACCTCGACAGGGAAAAAGAAACATATCTCTTAAAAATGGCGATCCAACGCATCAAAACATCCAAGGGTCGCGTGATCATCACGTAACTTCCCACCCAACCACCATGTGTAAGGCGGAGTTGCCTCGCGTTCGGCGCGGACGTCACGAGCGATGCGCCGCTGGCAGGAACGTCCGGTCAGGCGGCTCGCATTTTGGTCAGAAATTGGTCTACCGCCGTACGCAGCATATCCGACTGATTCTCCAACCCGCGCGCGTTAGTGAGAACGTCGCCGGCTGCTGTACCGGTGGCGGCCGCTGCGGTGCTGACGCTGCCTATATGGCCTCTGATTTCGCTGGAACCCGCGGCAACGGACTGGATGTTGCGCGCAATTTCGCTTGTCGCAGCACTCTGCTCCTCGACCGCGGAGGAAATGCTCAGCGTGATGTCACTCATCCTGGCGATCGTTTGCGTAATTCCGTTAATGGCGAGAACTGCGTCGTTTGTAGTTGCCTGCATGGTCTCGATCTGCGCGGAGATCTCTTCCGTTGCCTTTGCCGTCTGATTGGCAAGCGCTTTAACCTCGGCTGCCACGACAGCAAATCCGCGTCCGGCGTCGCCGGCACGCGCCGCTTCGATCGTCGCGTTGAGGGCCAGGAGATTGGTCTGCGTGGCGATACTATGGATGAGCTGGACGACTTCACCGATCTTTTCGGCTCCGCTTGCCAAGACCTGCACCGTAGCGTCTGTGCGCTCAGCGTCACCAACAGCTTGGCGCGCGACCTCGGTCGACTGCAACACCTGTTGCGAGATCTCCCTTACCGACGCAGATAATTCTTCGGCGGCGGCGGCTACCATTTCGACGTTCCCGGACGCTTTTTCTGACGCAGCGTCGACCGTGGACGCGCGCAGACTAGCATCGCGGGCGGTCGTGGTCATAATATCCGCTGTGCCCTGCATATCGGCGGCTGAAGCGGCGACCGCACGAACGATGCCATCGACGCTTTGCTCAAAATCATTCGCAATGCTCTCCAAGGTGGCACGGCGCTCGGCAGCCGTGCGTCGTTGAGCTTCGGCCTCGACCTGCTCCAGCCCCCGAATGCGAATCGCGTTGTCCTTGAACACTTGGACGGTCGCGGCCATTGCGCCGATCTCATCTTTCCGACCTACACCTGGAATGTCCTGTTCGAGTTCGCCGTCAGCGAGCCGCCTCATGCACGTGCCAAGTACTGCCAACGGTTTAGTGATGCTGCGGCCGAGGAACCAGGCGATGACACCCGAGACCAGTCCGATCACGATGATGGCCCCCCCGAGCGACCACATGATCGGTTGCAGCTTTGCATCAAGATCATCCAGATACGCGCCGGAACCGACGAACATGTCCCATCCGGGAATGCCTACCGCGTAGGACAGCTTCCTGATCGGCTCCTTTTCGCCGGGCCTCATAAACTCGTAACGCAGCACGACATCGCCGTTCGCCACCACGCCGTCCCGCAGTTCGCGGATCAGCGCACGTCCGTTGGTCTTGCCGTCAAGACGATTGACCCCAACTGTCTTTGGATCCTGAGAGGCGACCGCGACACCTTCCATCGTATTTGCGAAAATATAGCCCGCGCCCTTGTCATACGTCATCGTCTGAGCACGGCGGGAGAATTCAGCAATTGCGGCCTCTTTGGTGAGTTGGCCCGCCTCGACTTGCTTCTGCAAGCCTAATGCAAAATTCTTGGCGATCTCGACGATGGCGCGGGTCTGTTCGACACGCGAATTGATCATTTCCTTCTGCATCAAATAGCCCGCAAGCAATCCAGCTGAGAAGAGGCCCAGCATCGAGATCGCAACTAGAATGCTGATCTTGGGAGTGATCGGCAGGTTATTGAGTGATTTCAAGGAACGTCTCCAAGGCAACTGCCCGGCGGACTCAGGCGCATAGATTATTGCTCGTATACAAGTGATCGGTTTAGGTTTCGTTACAGCCGCTACAAGTCGGCCAACACTTGCGCCATGTTGACCAGGATCGGATGACGGAGTGCCAGCTCCTTCCACTGCGCATGCATCGACGAGATGAGCAGGTCGACAACCCTCATCTCGCCGGTTAAGCCCTTCCACCAGCGTCAAACGCTCGACACCGACGCAGCCTTCATCGTGGCCTCCGTTTCCGTGTCGACCTTAAAGCCCTTCGCGGACAAATCCCGGCCCAGGGTCTCGGGCAGCAAAAGAGAGGCGAGAATGAAGACGGCCGCAGCGGGAAGGGCCACCGCAACCATGCCGTTGAGAAGGCTTCCGCCGAAATGGGCAGCCGCAAGTGGCACGATCACAGGGGCTATGCTGCCGAGCCCGCGACCTCCCATATAGAATGTGGACACCGCTGTCGCACGCAGGTTGACCGGATAGAGCTCCGAGATCCAGACGCCCGTCACACCCAGCGCGACGTTGCCAATGCCGAAGCCAATGTAGAGCCAGAACATCGGCCACTCAGTCTTCGATCCCACGTAGAGCTGGCTGCCCCACACAGCCATACCGACCAAAGACCCGACCCAGAACAACGCGGGCACGAGGGCTCCGAAGCGGCGGCCAGCCCTGTCGTTGAAAAAGCCGTTCGCGAGGTAGCAAATGCCACTGACCACCGACAGCAGAACGGCTGTCGTGCGAACGACATCACCTGGCGTATGCATATCGCGCAGCAGCAGTGTCGGAATAAAGGAGACTACGCTGTAGTAGCAGAGCATGTAGCTCATCAGCCATACGAAGGCGATGACGGTCTGCCGTGCCAGCCCATTGCGGAAGAGATCCGCAAGGGGAAGTGTGCGGGCTTCTGCGGTGACCTGACCGGCCTTGCGTTGCGCCTCATACTCCAGCCAGATCTTGGATTCAGGCATAAAGAAACGAATGAAGATGATCAGCAGGATGGGCACACCGCCACTCAGTAGGCCGATGCGCCAGCTCCACTCGTCGCTGAACGTCGCAATCAGCCAGATGCCAACGATTGAAGCCGTGGATGACGCGATCACGGCACAGCCTTGGAGCGCGGCCGCGCCCAAACCTCGGCTGCTCTTTTTCCACGCCTCGTTGAAGAGCACCATGCCTACGCCATACTCGCCGCCAAGACCGATGCCCGTGATCAACCGCAGCACGGCAAGCGACCAGTAATTCCATGCCAAGGCCGAAATGATCGCGGCAACCGAGAACAGTGCGATTGTGAGTTGAAGCGAGGTTTTTCGGCCAAGTCGATCACCAACGATCCCAAACAGCGCGCCGCCAATGGCCGACCCGAACAATGTCAGAGCCTGCAGTGAACCGACCTCGGCCAACGATAGCGACATCGACCGTTGGATCGCGGGCAAAAGAAACGGAAAGATCAGAACGTCGTAGAAGTCGAGAATGTAGCCCAGCATCGCCGAGATCATAATCGAATACCGTTGCCTCGCCGTGTAATCTTCCGAAGTTCCGATCGCCGTAGACATGTGGTGCGCTTCCCGTTGAGAGAACTGGACAATTGATGGTCGTTATCGAAACGCTTTCTGCGTTGTTGGGAGTCGCAAATGCGGCTCCGGGCACCGATTTTGATGCGCGGGGGCCTAGCGGCCCGGCGCTCTCAATTCCGGATAAGCAAAGTCGCCCTTGTCGAGGATGTGGATATCGTCGAGCCACAGGCTGCAGCCGCGAAGCGGGATATCCAAATGACACGGCGTGTCATTCGTACCGCCGAGCTCCGTGTTCGGCCCCGTCGAGAAAAGGACGTTTCCGTAGAAAGAAAGCGCATTCATGATGTGCTCCGACGCGAGCTCCTGGGAGGCGGCGATGTGGTGCCAGGTGGCACGCTCGTTCGATCCCCAGCCGATATGCGAGATCGCCCAGCCGCGCGGATCGCCGAAACTGTCGATATAGTTTTTGATGAGGAGCGCGTCGGTGCCCTCGCCCTTGAGGTCGACGATATAACCGTCCTTCACGGTCAGCGTGACCGGCGACTGGATGTAACGCTTGAACGCGCAGAGGATGTCACCGGGCATCAGCACGACCGTGCCGTTGACCTCGCCATCGGTCGCCTGAGTGAAGGCAAAGCCTGACGGAAAATGATCCCAGCGCCCGGGCTCATCCGTGTATCCGTATTCGGAAATGACCGGGTATTGCTTCAGGCCATAAGTTACGTCCGTTCCGCCGGGCGACGTGATCCGCATTTTGCTGGCCGACTGGAGGAGGGTTCGAGAAAGCTCCGTTCGCCGGCGCAGATCTTCGGTCGGGAACATCTTCTTGAGGATGTGGAACGGCTCCATCACGCGCAAGATGCGCGTGCCCGCTTCCTGAATTTCGGCTTGCTCGCGAGAGAACAGCAACCCCAGGAGATCGATCACCATGTCCACGCGCTTGAGCGTATCAATCGCCGGCTGGTTGCCCGTGAGCGCATGCCGGCCCTGCAGGCCCGCGACCTTGCCCTGACCGTATTTGGGCACGTTGAGATGAAATGTCGTTGCGCCGAGGCTCTGCGCGGCCAGCATGAAGGCCTGGGCGTATTCCTGCTGCTCCTCGCCGCCGCTCAGGACCGCAACGACTTCGCCCTTCGTCACCTTGCAGAGTGTCAGCTCGGCCTTGAAGAGCTCGAGCATTTCAACATCAACGATTTGTCGGGGCATCTTCACTGATCTCCTGTTTGCCGCACTTAGACACGCGGCCTTCGCGTGGTCGCGCTAGAAGCTCTTCGACGATCGAAAGGAAGCCCTCGGTATCGTCGATCTGCATTTGGTGACCCGCGCTTTCCAGCGTCCTGATCGCGATCGACGGCAGCAATCCGCGAATTTCCGCTTCATCTTCAGGTCGAATGACCCCTCCCCGCCCGGCGACGATCAATGCGGTGGGAACGCCGAGATGGGCGAGGTCGCGATGAATGTCGTCGTGATGAAAGCCCTTGTGGCTCTCGACGAGCGCACGCTCGTCGCAGGTATGCATCCACTCGGCCCGGGTGCGAATGTGCTGCTCGGGCCACCGCAGAGCAGAGGGGCTTCGCAGCGCCGCGTCGGCTTCTCCGCGCTTCGCGCTTTGAAGCAATTTAAGAAGCGGTTCGACCGGAATCGGATAGGCGCGGCGCCCGGGACCGGAGACCGGCGGATCGACCAGTATCAGTTGCTCCATGGACGATGGCCGCCAACGCGCGGCGCGGATTCCGATGCGGCCGCCCATCGAGTGGCCCAGCAGCGTATAAGGGCCCGTTCCAACCGCTTCAGCGAACCCGATGAGGTCGGATGCGTATGCGTCGAGCGAATAATTGAGATGCGGGCCGCTTTCGGAAAGGCCGCGACCGCGGACATCGAGCACGAAAACGTCGTGTCCGGAGCACAGGCGTTCTGCGATGAAGGCCCATTGCGCCGCAGTCGTCGAGATGCCAGGGACAATGATGATCGCCGGCCCGGCCCCGCCGAACCGCAAATAGTGCTGCCGAATGCCGTTGGCGTGCACATTGGCGCCGTAAAGCAATCCGGATGCCGCGGCGCCGCTCACGTCTGCTGATCCTTTGTGTGGTCATCCGACAGCGCGCGAAGCCGCTCGATGGCGACCTGCGTCGGCATGACATCCGCGTATTTGCTGGCGATATCGAACAGGTTGACGGCGTGGGACGTGGGCGAGCGGTCGTAGACCGCATCGCTCGGCACAATTGATTTGAAGTTCAGCGCGCACGCATCCACGACCGAGGCCCGCACGCAGCCGCTGGTCGTGCAGCCGGTCACCACCAGCGAGTCGACGCCGGCACCGATCAGATAGGTCGCAAGCGGAGTGCCGAAGAACGCGCTTGCCTGAGTTTTCGGCAGCTGCAACTCGCCGGGATGCGGGGCCACCTCTCGGACGAAGTCGTAGCCCTCGGACGGGATCCGCATGATACCTGGGATCTTCGCGGAGAACGCGCCCTGGTCCTGGCCTACCTTCCGCGCGACATGCGGGAAGATCACCGGCCGTTCTTTCTCGCGAAACAACCGCACCAATTCGGCGATGTGTGCGATCGCATGCCAACCGGCCTCGCCGCAACTGGTGGGGTATTGCTTGATCGCGTCGCGGATCGGCATCGGCCGGTCGCCGACCGAACGATACTGCACGTCGATGACCAGCAATGCCGGTCGTCTGCCGAATCCCGCCGCACCACCCAGCCCTGCGAGGGCATAGGTTTCGCGCTCGTCCAGCGGTATCACGTCGTCCCAGGGTTGCCTGGTGCCAGTCACTGTTGCGCTCCAGAGGTCACAATCGTGAGCATGTCAGTGAAGCGGCGCGGTGGCCGCGTCGTACTGGTAGATCCAATCGTATCGCGCAGCCATCGCGTCCGGTGCCCACTGGGTCTTGATGTAGTCACCCGCCGTCTCCGGCTTGCACAGCGCCTGGTTATGAAAGATCGGCAGCATGCCGGCCGCCGACTTTGCGACCTTGGTGGTGCGATCGAGCCGCAGGCCCTGATACGTTTTGAATACCGCCGCGAGGTCATAGGGATTCTCCTCGAAGCAACGGGCGAGGACGAATGCATCCTCCAGGGCCATGTTCACGCCCTGCCCGAGGTACGGCAGCATCGAATGGCAGGCGTCGCCGAGCAGGGTGACGCATCCCTTCGACCACGTACCCAGCGACGGCCGCACGAACAGTCCCCACTTGTTCAGGGTATCCACATTCTTGACCAGTTCGATGATGTCCGGATGCCAGCCCTCGAAGTCCTTCAGGCATTCCTCGACAGAACCCTTCTCCGACCAGGATTCGAGGAGCCAGTCGTCATGGTCGACCTGGCCCGAAAAGGTCATCATGACGGTGTTCTGCCAACGGACCGGATAGGCAGTGACATGAGCGGTGGGTCCGATCCAGGTTGCCACCTCGGGTTCGCGCTGATGCGGCGCAAGGCGGTCGACGGGCACGAGACCACGCCAGGCGATGGCCTTCGTGTACTCGCTCTCGATCTTGCCGATGAGGCCAAGACGGACCTTCGAATGCGCACCGTCAGCGCCGATCAGCGCGCGCCCTTCGACTTCGGAGCCGTCAGCAAGCTTGGCCCGAACCCCTTCGTCGTCCTGACTGAACCCAACAACGTGGGCGCTCAGATGAATGGCGCCCGGCTTCAACTCGCGCACGCCGTCGACGAGAATCTTCAGCAGGTGAGCACGGAGCAGCAGATAGGGCTGATTGCGCGCCGCGTCGGAGCTGCGGTTGTAGAGGGGCCACCTATCACCGGTGTTCCAGAGCCGGATCGAGCGTCGCTCGGCCGCGATGCAGTTCTGCTCGACTTGTTCGGTGAGGCCGAGATCCCGAAGAACGCGCACGCCGTTCATGGAGATCCAAAGGCCGGCTCCGACCTCGCGCAACTCGGACGCTTGCTCAAATACGTCACAATCGATGCCGCGACGAAGCAGCGAAAGCGCCATCGCCAAGCCGCCGATGCCGGCGCCGGCAATGAGGACACTCGATTTACTGACCTGTTCAAGAGTCATGATATCTCCAAACGACATTGCGCTATCTTGCGACGGGCTAGGCGGCGTCTTCGGAGACTTGCTCGGCGGCAAGGCTCCTTACGGCCTCGAAAATTTTGGTGTATCCGGTGCAGCGGCAGAGGTTGCCGTACAGGTAGTGACGGATTTCTTCGTCAGTGGGGTGCGGCGTCGCCTTCAGCAACGCTGTGACAGCCATAATGAAGCCCGGCGTGCAGAAGCCGCACTGAAGGCCGCCGTGAAGCACGAACGCCTTCTGAATCCGCGATAGGCCCTCGGGCGGCGTTACGCCCTCGATCGTCGTGACCTCCCGCTGATCGATATCGACGGCGAGCGTGGTGCAACTTGATATCGGCTCACCGTCGAGCAGAACGGTGCAGGCGCCGCACACCTCCATGTCACAGGAGCGCTTTGTCCCCTTCAGGCCAAGGCGATCCCGGATCAGGTCGATCAATAGCGTATGGGCAGGAACGTCGATCGCGATCGCTTGGCCGTTCAGCGAGAACGAAATGGGCAGCACATGTGTCATTTCACGCGCTCCCGCCTGCGGCGATGGCCTCCTCGGCGTTTCGCAGAAGCAAGACACCTGCAAGGTGGCGCTTATAGTCGGCGCCGCCATGCCGATCCTCGTTGACTTCAAGCTCATCCAGCGCCGTGGGGAGCGCCGCCTCGATAGCAGGGCGGACTTCGGCGACTGATATGCCCTGGAGGGCGTCTTCGACGGCCTTCAAAGGCTGAGGCCGCGAACCGAGCGCTCCGACCCGCACGCGGGCGCTTTTGATTGTCCTCTCGCCGACGCCTAGCGACCAGGCCATCGCGACATTCACCGAGGGCCTCTCACCATGCTTGAACCGCCGATAGGTCACCGGTCCGGTCGGGCGCGAAAACGCAATGACTGCCAGAAGCTCATCCGGCTCCCGCACCGTTTCCAGCTCACTCCGGATGAAATCGTCAGCGTGAACGATACGCGTACCGCTGGGGCCATTGAGCACCAGCCGTGCGTCCAAGGCCGCGAGCATCGTCGGCGGATCGGCGTGCGGCTCTCCGAAGCACAGATTGCCTCCGATCGTTCCGACGCTGCGGACCCTGACGTTCGCGACGTTGGCACAGAGCGAGGACAGCGCCGGCACGTGCTCGCGAATAACAGGATCGCTGGCGATCTTCTTGTGCGTACAGCGCGCACCGATTTCGATGTCATTCGCATCGTTCAGAGCAATGCGATCAAGTCCGGGGATTCCCTTGATGTCGATAAGCCGACCCGTATGGATGACGCGCATCTTCATCGCCAGCAGCAGTTCGGTTCCGCCGGAGTAGAACATGCCGTCGTCGGACTCCCCGACCGCATTTACGGCGTCGGCGATCGTCGAAGGCCTCTCGAATTCGAAGGGTGACGGCAGCATGATCAGGCGGCGCCCAGCATTTCTTTGAGCCGCTTCTCGAACTCCTCGAAGTTCTGATCGACGCGGCGCCTGATGACGCCGAACCCCATAGTCGCGAGGCGGCCTTGCACGTCCACCTTCGCGTCCACGGCGAATGTGGACCCTGCCCCTTCCGGCGTCACGGTCACGTCGAGAACAACCGCCAGCCTCGTCCCCGTGATCTTGTCGCGACCCGTGGCGCGCGTGCGGACGTGAGACGGCTCCGTTATCGATTCAACGATGATGTCGGCCGGGACCTCGACCTTGAAAGGGCCAATCTTCTGTTTGACGGTCGCTTTGTAAGTCAGAAGCCGCTCGATTTCCTCGACGTTTTCGCAGCCGGGGATGCAACCCGATATGCGAGGGACGTCGAGCAGCGTGCTCCAAAGCTCCGCCGGCGTCGCTGGCACCACCATCGACATATTGAACTCCATGACTTCAGCTCCTCTTCTGCAGGGCGCGCCATACCTTTTCGGGCGTCATTGGTAGGTCGGGGATCCGAATGCCGTAGGTGGAGAACAGCGCGTTGGCGATCGCCGGCGCGACCGGGAGGATTGCTCCCTCGCCCATTCCCTTGGCGCCGCCTGGACCAGGTCCGTCGCCGTTTTCGACAAGGATGGTGTCAAACACGGGGGGAACGTCGGAGATGCGCGGGATCGAATAATCGATCGGCGTTGCATTGATGGGCTGGCCATCCTCGAACTCGAGCACTTCATAAAGCGCGTGTCCGATGCCCATGATGGCAGCCCCCTCGTCCTGCCCTTCCGCGGCGACGCGATTGATCACGCGACCCACGTCAGCGGCGCTGGCATATCGAGGGACATGGATCTCGCCGGTATCTTCATCGACAACGATTTCAACAAGGCCCGCGGAAGTCTCCCAGAACAGAGGGGACTCGACCAGGGCGCCCTTCTTCGAGCGCGGCGTAATCGCGCCGCGGCCGACGACCTCTCCCGAGTCGACACCCAACGTGCGGTGAAAAATCTGATGAAAAGTGAGGACCTCTGATCCGGTCGAGACACCACCCTCAACGAGCGACAGGCTCTCCCGGGGAAGCTCCCAGACGTCAGCGACCATTTCGAGGATCTGATCAGCCGCGTCGAGTGCGGCATTTTCGACCGAAAGGCCGACGACCACGGTCGATCGGCTTGCGCCTGTGCCCCAATCGTAAGGAGCGACGGCGGTATCGGTGCGCAAGACGGTGACCGCGGAGGCCGGCTGCTTCAAGGTCTGCGCCGCGATCCGCCCCATGGTCGCGTGCGCACCCTGGCCGACTTCGATGCTGGAGACCGAAACGAGGATCGACCCGTCGATCTTGAGACGTACGATCGCGTTGCTGATCGGCGTATTGGCCGGATCGGTTGCGGCGACTGCCAGTCCACGCGCCTGCCGGTTGGACGCCTTCACCTCCGATGCGAACGACTGGGTTACCCGGCCCATCAGCTCGCTCATATCCATATCGAGCGCCCGCAAATCGGGTCGGATGCGTTCACCGCGGGACGCCAGGTTCAGCAACCGAAACTCAGCCGGATCCATGCCGATTGCCGCGGCGACATTATCCATGTGCGATTCCTTGGCCCAAACAGCTTGCGGTCCCCCGATCGAGCGGAATGCTGCACCTGGAACGGTGTTCGTGTAGACCGCGCAGGCCTCGAGACGCAGATTGGGCACCGCGTAGGGGCCCATGATGCGATTTGCCGCTTTAGTGGCGACGGCCGAGCCGGTGTCGGAATATGCCCCGCCATCGAGCAGCAGTTTGGCGCTGTTCGCGAGAATCCGTCCCTCAGCGTCCACGGCGGTTCGAATCGTAATGTCGGCGCCCAACCTTCGACACGTGAGCATCGATTCAACTATGGATTGGGCAACGCGGACTGGGCGTTGCACCTTCCACGAAGCAGCGGCAACCAAAGGCTCGATCTTCACCGAGGCCTTGCCGCCAAACCCTCCGCCGACAAATGGAACGATCACCCGGACCTTGGCCAACTGCAGTCCGAAGAGGCGCGAGAGCACCTTCTGAACAGCGCTCGGCGTTTGTGCGCCGGCCCAGACCGTGAGGGAACCGCCCTGGAAATCAGCAATGACCGCATGCGGCTCCATGGCGAAGTGAGAAATGGCCGGGAAGGTGAAATGGTCTTCGTGGATAAAGGCCGCGGCTGCCTCCGCAGCGTCGACGTCCCCGAGGTTGCTCCGGTAAGTATGGAATACGTTGCTGCTCTCGGTCGGCCGTGCCCCACCCCTGAAGTAAAAGTCTTCGAGGTTTTCGTGGCGCTCGTGGATGAGCGGCGCATCTTCCGCCAGGGCTTCCTGGATGGTCGTTGCGCGCGGAAGCTCGTCGTATTCGACATCGACTAGTTCTGCGGCGTTTTCCGCAATCTCGATTGTCTCCGCGATCACCACGGCGACGGGTTCGCCCACATATCGCACACGGTCGGTAGCGATAATCGGCCGGTCCTTGAGCACAACACCCCAGCAACCGAACGAAGCGACATCTTCGCCGATGAGCACGTCCACGACGCCGCCCATCGATCGTGCGGCGCTCGTATCAATCGAAACGATGCGGGCATGAATGGCCGGCGAGCGAACCACAAAGCCGTGCAGCATCCCCGGAACCGTCAGGTCGGTAACGTACTCAGCGCGTCCCGTGACCTTTTCAATCAGGTCGGGTCGAACGGAACTCATGTTGTCAATCGCCGACATACGCAAATCCGACAGTACTTTGGTGCGCCGCTCCGTAAGGCGAGAAGCAAAAGACCCCGGGAGCAATCTCAGGACACTACGACATCTACCACTCGTATGCAAGCGCTACGCTCGTCTACAAGCGATGAGTTGGTTTCTTTCCGTGATCCGGGGCAAGCCGAGCGATCGGTCTAACCGAGTTCTTGCGAGAATGGTTTGCCTCTTAGGCGGAGCGGATTTCCAAATGCCAACGACGGATGCAACGAAGGCGGCCACTGCCGGGGCTCTCAACGACGCAAATCGCATTAAACAGGACGAGGTCGCACAAAGATGGATTTCCCAGGTCGGGAAATGTAGACAATCGGCCGGCACCGAAGACCTTCGGAGCTAAGAGCCTGTATTTCTTGAACTGAGGCAACCTACGGCAAGGAAGCAAAAAGTGGTGCAACCCGAGACAAAGCCGCGCGCGGCCGGGAAAGTGAAAGAAGCTATAGATTCGTACCGGCTGGATGACGCACCGGGCTTTTTGTTGCGAGTCGCGCTCCGTACTCACACGTCCATCTTTGCCGCTAAGATGATTGAAGAATTAACGGGGCCCCAATTCTCTACGCTAGCGAAATTGAAGGAGGTAGGTCCTTGCTCGCAAAACCACTTAGGACGGCTAATTCATTATGATTCGGCGACCATCACCGGCGTTATCAATCGCCTGAAATCTCGCGGCCTCATCAAGAGCTCCAAAGACCCTCTGGATCCGCGGCGACGCGAGATAGATTTGACCGAGAAGGGAAGACGGATAGCGGACGCAGCGATTGAAACTATTGGCGAGATTTCCGGCGAGACATTCGCTCCGCTGACCCAAGATGAATTTCGAGCGCTCACCGAAATCTTGAAGAAGATCATACGACGCTGATCAACCGGCTTCGAGCGGCACTAGATATGGCCAGCAGCCGAGAAAAAGGGCCCGGCGATCGCGCCGGGCCGAGTAGAGGGAGGAAAACGAAAGATCGCAAATCTTTCGCAGACGCCGAATGCGGAATTCGATCGCAGAAACCCAACGAACGACCTCCAGCAGCAATACTATCGTACAGGTCAGACCGCATTTTGTGCTGAAGTCGGCACCTCTCCGCACCGTTTCCGGCATTTGACGGGTCGTACGATTTCGACAGCACGACAAAGAGCGCGCGCGAGACTTGGAAGGTCCCGATCACCAGGCTCCGCGCGTCCGGTCGTTCATTTCATCGGCCGGCTCCGATCTCGCAATCCCGCACCGCTGTACCCGCCTTTGCAATTCAGAGATCCGAATCTCCTGCCAAGGGATGACTGCCGGTCCTCGTTGCGTTGATGAGTATCTACTCCTCTAATCTGCGCGTTGAATGGATCGTGCTAGTAACCCGAGAGGCTGTCCTCAATCGGCCCTACCTAGCGCGCGGAGTATCTTCCTTTTATAGCTCGCCAGGTCGAACAGGAGTCTTGGCACTCTTTTAAGAGCAATCGCCTTGCCCTCGATTGCGAGATGTAGAACTCGTACCAATCTGGCAAGACCAAGTTCTACAAACGCGAGCCGAACATGCGGATCGTTCACAATCCTGAGCTGGTTGTGTACAATGACGATGGATGCCGCGAGATCAGGTTTCCTCTCCAGAACGAAGTCTCGACATGCCGCGGCAAATTCCTCCTCTTGAACGCTCAAAGGTACCTTTACTTCCCTGCGAGAACTTCCCGCCATATTCGGGTCCCCTATGAACAATCGGCAGCGAGGCACCTGAGCCGGCTCAGGTTTGGATTTCTAGTGGCTCGCCCGCTTGGTCGATCACTTCGGACCCGGCAACACATCCGTGCAAACACCTTCATTCACTTGGCCAGCCAGGCCTATTGTCTCTCCGAACGCCGAATGCGGATGGATGGTCTTGCTGAGATCAATTGCATCGGCGCCCATCTCGATCACCGGGCAGATTTCTCCAATCGTTTAGGCGACGTTCGGGACGATCTTCGCGTCAAATAAGCTCTTGAGCCCGGCAGCCGCTTCTGTCGCGAAATGGCTCTCGTGAACCGCCTTATGGGCGAGCATCGGGTTACCCGCGACATCGCCGATCGCGAAGATATGAGGCAAATTCGTCCGCATTTGCCTATTGACTGCAACGAAACCTTTGCGTCGCATCTTACACCAATCTTCTCCAAGCCCAGATATACGCTGTTCGGCACTCTGCCTGCGGACTGCAGGATCAATTCGAAAGTTCGACGCCCCGGCTTTGAGCTTTCAATCTGGACCGATACGCCGTTACTATCTGCCGTGGCGCTTACTCTTTGCCGCCTCACTGTGCCCGAGCCGAGCATTGAGCTTCTGGATCAGCTGATCCGCGGCATCGGCAACCACCGTCCCGGGCGGGAAGATCGGCTCGGCGCCGGCTGCGTAGAGCGCATCGTAATCCTGCGGCGGCACCACGCCACCGACAATGATCATGATGTCGTCGCGGCCCTGCTTCTTCAGCGCGGCTTTCAGCTCCGGCACGGCGGTCAGATGCGCGGCGGCGAGCGAGGAGACGCCGAGAATGTGCACGTCGTTCTCGACGGCCTGCCGCGCCGCTTCGTCGGCGGTGGCGAACAGCGGTCCGATGTCGACGTCGAAGCCGATGTCGGCGAAGGCGGACGCGATCACCTTCTGACCGCGGTCGTGGCCGTCCTGGCCGATCTTGGCGACCAGGATGCGCGGACGGCGCCCTTCCGCTTCCTCGAAGGCATCGATCATCGCCTGAACCTGCTCGACCCGGTTGCCCATGCTGGATGCTTCCCGCTTGTAGACGCCGGTAATGGACTTGATCTCGGCGCGGTGCCGGCCGAACACCTTCTCCATCGCGTCCGAGATTTCGCCGACGGTCGCCTTCGCCCGTGCGGCGTCGATCGCGAGCGCGAGCAGATTGCCATTGTCTTCACCGGCAGAGCGCGTGATCGCGGCGAGCGCGGCATCGACGTCCTTCTGGTTGCGCTCCGCCTTCAGCCGCTTCAGCTTGTCGATCTGAAGCCGGCGGACATTGGTGTTGTCGACCTTCAGGATGTCGATCGGTGCCTCATCCGTCGGCCTGTACTTGTTGACGCCGATCACGGCCTGCTTGCCGGCATCGATCCGGGCCTGCGTCTTGGCCGAGGCTTCCTCGATGCGCAGCTTGGGCACGCCGGCCTCGATCGCCTTGGCCATGCCGCCGAGTTCCTCGACCTCCTGAATATGGCCCCAGGCCTTGGCCGCGAGGTCGCGCGTCAGGCGCTCGACATAGTACGAGCCGCCCCAGGGATCGATGATGCGGGTGGTGCCGCTCTCCTGCTGCAGGAACAGCTGGGTGTTGCGGGCGATGCGGGCGGAGAAATCGGTCGGCAGCGCCAGCGCCTCGTCGAGCGCGTTGGTGTGCAGCGACTGGGTGTGGCCTTGCGTTGCCGCCATCGCTTCCACAGTCGTGCGCATGACGTTGTTGAACACGTCCTGCGCGGTCAGCGACCAGCCCGAGGTCTGGCTATGCGTTCGCAGCGAGAGCGAGCGCGGGTCTTTCGGATTGAACGGTTTCAGCAGCTTCGCCCAAAGCAGGCGAGCGGCGCGCAGCTTGGCGACCTCCATGAAGAAGTTCATGCCGATCGCCCAGAAGAACGACAGCCGCGGCGCGAAGCGGTCGACGTCGAGCCCGGCGGCCAGGCCGGCACGTAAGTATTCGACGCCGTCGGCGAGCGTATAGGCGAGCTCGAGGTCCTGCGTCGCGCCGGCCTCCTGCATGTGATAGCCGGAGATCGAGATCGAATTGTACTTCGGCATCTTTTGCGAGGTGTAGGCGAAGATATCCGAGATGATCCGCATCGAGGGCGCAGGCGGATAGATGTAGGTGTTGCGCACCATGAACTCTTTCAGGATGTCGTTCTGAATTGTTCCTGAGAGCTTTTCCGGCGGAACGCCTTGTTCCTCCGCTGCGGCGACATAGAGCGCGAGGATCGGCAGCACCGCGCCGTTCATGGTCATGGACACGCTCATCTGGTCGAGCGGAATGCCCGCAAACAGCGTGCGCATGTCGTAGATGGAATCGATGGCGACGCCCGCCATGCCGACATCGCCGCCAACGCGTGGATGGTCGCTGTCATAGCCGCGATGGGTGGCGAGGTCGAACGCGACCGAGAGGCCCTTTTGTCCGGCCGCGAGGTTGCGGCGGTAGAACGCGTTGGAATCCTCCGCCGTGGAGAAGCCGGCATATTGCCTGACCGTCCAGGGCTGGTTGACATACATGGTCGGATAGGGGCCGCGCAGGAACGGCGCGATGCCCGGATAGGTCTCAAGGAAATCGAGCCCGGCGATATCTGCTTCTCCGTATGCTGACTTGACCGGAATGCCTTCCGGAGTCACCCACGGATCGACGGAAACAGAAGAAGCGGCGACCGAGCACCTTTTGAAACCAATATTTGCAAAATTCGGGATAACGCTGGTGGATGACATCTGTGTGTTCGCGTTCGATTTTCGATTAGCCGGAAACCTTCGGGTTTTGGATCCGGTTGTAAGCGGCATTTAGCGTTGCCAAGGCGTCGCAACCGACGTGAATAAAGCTGCAGATGCCAGCCCGCCGAAACGCGGCCTCGGATTGAGAGGGAAGTCCCGCCAAATAGATGTGCCTAGCTCCCACTTGCTGAAGCGCTTGGGCGGAGATTTCGGCGCGCTCCGCATAGACTTTATCGCTGGAGCAAAGGCAGGCAAGTTGGGCACCAGATGCCGTGAATGCGAGGGCAAGCTCGCCTGGGTCAGCGAAGCCGGGGCCGTCGATAGCCTCAATTCCTCCCGCTTCGAAGAAGCTCTTGGCGAATGTCGCGCGGGCCGTAAAGTCGGTCGGTGTGCCGAGATTAGCAAGAAACACTCGCGGCCGCGCGCCGAGTAGCTTCAATACCGCATCGGACTTGTCGCGGAGCGATTCGAAGGGTTCCGCCAGCCGGATCGGCGGCAGTGCGTCGAATACGAATTTCTGATCAAAACTAGGCGGAAGAGTTATCGGTCTGACGCTTAGTACCGCCGCTGCACCTTCGCCAAGGTTTGCGAACTCGCTCACTCCGGTCAGCGGGTAGCTGCGTTTCGCGAGATTTGCACGGCGCGCTGTGCGTGTAGCTGTGATCTTCGCCTGAAGCGTTCCTTGCTGTAGAGCGGCAAAAATGCCGCCCGCATTTTCAGTCTCTTGAAAACTCCTCCAGGCCGCGTCGCAAAGCTCCGTTGTTAGCGCCTCAATGCCGCCAGCACCTGCGGCAGGATCGCTTACCTTGGCAAGATTGCTTTCCTCCAGCAGCAGAAGCTGCGTGTTGCGGGCCACGCGCCGGGCAAACGAGTCTGGAAGGCCGAGCGCCAACGTGTGCGGCAGAACTGTGATCGCATTTGCACCGGCGATTCCCGCAGAGAATGTCGCCAAGGTAGCGCGCAACATGTTTACGTAGGGATCGCGCCGGGTCAACATGCGCCAGGACGTGTCAGCCGCAATGAACAGCGATCTCGGCGCCACACCGCACGCCGATTCGATGCGCGCCCAGAGGAGCCGCAACGCGCGGAATTTAGCCATAGTCAAAAACTGGTCGGCATCAGCAGTGAGTCGCGCATAGATCATACTTCGCGCTTGATCCAGCGGAATGCGCGCCGCCTCCATAGCGTGCAGATATGCCACGCCGCAGGCGAGCACAAAGGCAAGCTCCTGCACTTCTGAGCCGCCGGCGTCATGAACGATACGCCCGTCGCTCGCGGCAAACGGCCCTTTGAACCCCAGCGTTACAAGCTCTTTGATCGTGCTGGCAACGCTCCGTGCGATTTCTTCCCAAGTGTATGGACTGCGTCCGCTTAGGGCGCACGCGCCCAGCGGATCGAGCCCAAATCGAATGTCGCAGACGGCAGGATCGAGACCGACCGACTTCACATATTCCGCAACATGGATCGCGGTCTTACGCCCGTCTGTACCAATTTGAAGTTCAATCCCGATGCCGGCATCAAGGTGGACGTCCTTCAAAGCATTGGCGACGGCACCTGCCGTTTGATCGATACCGAACCCGCGGCTGCAGTTGGCGCCGGCAAAGACGAGCGCCAGGCCCGTCGCCCCATTCTCCAGATCGTGAAGGGCCTGCCTATTGGCCGTCACCGCGTCTGGATGATCGGTGCGCTGTATGATCTGCCAAGGCGCCGCGGGTGCCCGCCCGTCGACTAGTGCAATGTCTTTCGCGCGGAGATAAATCGGCTCAATTCTCAAGTCGTCGTACGTCCTACCAATCAGCTTTTCGAACGGCGCTCCCTTTAGCACGCCATCAACCAGCTTGTGCCAGTCCTGGCGTGAAGCAGGCGCAAAGCCCGATGCCAATGCCAACCGTTCGGTTTTCATCAAGTCCACCTAATCCCAAGTGACGCCGAGCTGCCCAACATGACTTCTGCCTGGAAGTAACCGGAATTCCTGCAGACACGCTGCCCATCTCAGGTCGCGTCTTGCGGTGTTCAGGAGAACTCCAAAATCAGCGCGTCGACCGCGAGCGTCGCACCGGCACTGGCGTGGATCTTCTTCACGGTGCCATCGCGCTCGGCGCGCAGCACGTTCTGCATCTTCATGGCTTCGACCACGGCTAGCGTCTCGCCGGCCTTGACCTCCTGCCCTTCGGTCACGGCGATCGAGACGATCAGGCCAGGCATCGGACAGAGCAGCTTCTTGCCGGTGTCGGACGCCGTGGTCACCGGCATCAGCTTCGCCGAGGCCGCTTCGGCTTCGGTCCAGACATAGACCGGCACCTCGACGCCCTGATGCGCGAGGCGAATGCCGTTGGCGATCGGGCGCGCCTGCACCGCGATGATGTGACCATCGATCGTGCCCTGCCAGACCGGATCGCCGGGCTTCCACGGCGAGTGCAACAGATGCGCATTGCCGGCCTTGCCCTCAGCACCGACGAAGCGGATCGCGATCGCGTCGCCCTCGCGACCAACATCGAGCTGGATCTCCTGGCGATCGAGCCAGACCGCGCGGCGGCGCTCGCGCTGCACGACGCGGCCGCCCATTTGGCCGGAGATCTGGCGCTTGCGCTCACCGAGCACGTGATCGATGGCGGCGCCGACCGCGGCGATCCGACGCGCGACCTCGCCTTCGGGCACGCGCACGGAAAAGCCCTTGGGGAATTCTTCCGCGATGAAGCCGGTGGAGAGATTGCCCTCCCGCCAGCGCGGATGGTTCATCAGCGCCGACAGGAACGGGATGTTGTGCCTGATACCATCGACATAGAACGAATCCAGCGCAGTCGACTGCGCCTCGATCGCGGCGGCCCTCGACGGCGCATGAGTCACAAGTTTGGCGATCATCGGATCGTAGTGGATCGAGATCTCGCCGCCCTCCTGCACGCCGGTGTCGTTGCGCACGGTGATGCCGTCCTTGCTCACTTCGGCCGACGGGCGATACTTCACCAGGCGCCCGATCGAGGGCAGGAAGTTGCGGAACGGGTCTTCCGCGTAAAGGCGCGATTCCACCGCCCAGCCGGTCAGCGTGACATCCTTCTGCGCGATCGCGAGCTTCTCGCCGGCAGCGACGCGGATCATCTGCTCGACGAGGTCGACGCCAGTGACGAGCTCGGTGACGGGATGCTCAACCTGGAGACGCGTGTTCATCTCCAGGAAGTAGAAGCTCTTGTCCTGGCCTGCGACGAATTCGACCGTACCCGCGGAATCGTAATTCACAGCCTTCGCCAGCGCGACGGCCTGCTCGCCCATCTTGCGGCGGGTGGCCTCGTCGAGCAGCGGCGACGGCGCCTCCTCGATGACCTTCTGATTGCGGCGCTGGATCGAGCATTCGCGCTCGCCGAGATAGATCACGTTGCCATGCTTGTCGCCCAGCACCTGGATCTCGATATGGCGGGGATCGACGATGAACTTCTCGACGAAGACGCGATCATCGCCGAACGAGGCTTTTGCTTCCGCCTTGGCGAGATTGAAGCCTTCGCCGACCTCGGCCTTGGAATGCGCGATGCGCATGCCCTTGCCACCGCCGCCGGCAGAGGCCTTGATCATCACGGGATAGCCGATCTCATCGGCGATCCTGACCGCGTGCTTGTCGTCTTCGATCACACCGAGATAGCCGGGTACCGTGGAGACCTTCGCCTTCGCTGCTGCTTTTTTGGACTCGATCTTGTCGCCCATCGCGGCGATCGCGCCAGGGTTCGGGCCGATGAAAACGATGCCAGCAGCCTCCAGAGCACGCGGAAAGGCCTCGCGCTCGGACAGAAAGCCATAGCCGGGGTGCACGGCTTGCGCGCCCGTCTTGCGGCAGGCCTCGACGATCTTGTCGATGACCAGATAGCTTTCAGCCGCCGCGGGCGGCCCGATCAGCACGGCCTCGTCGGCCATCTCGACATGGAGGGCGCCGCGGTCGGCCTCGGAATAGACGGCGACCGTTTCAATTCCCATGCGGCGGGCAGTCTTGATGACCCGGCAGGCGATTTCGCCGCGATTGGCGATCAGAATCTTCTTGAACATTTTCACAACGGCAAATTGTCGTGCTTCTTCGCCGGCATTTCCGTCTTCTTGTCCTTCAGCATCGCCAGCGCCCTTGCGATGCGCTTGCGCGTCGAGTGGGGCATGATGACGTCGTCGATATAGCCGCGCTCGGCCGCGATGAACGGCGAGAGGAAGCGGTCCTCATATTCCTTGGTGCGCGCAGCGATCTTGTCGGGATTGCCGATATCAGAGCGGAAGATGATCTCGACCGCACCTTTCGCGCCCATGACGGCGATCTGGGCCGTCGGCCAGGCATAGTTCATGTCGGCGCCGATTTCCTTGGAGGCCATGACGTCGAAGGCACCGCCATAGGCCTTGCGGGTGATAATGGTGACCAGTGGCACGGTGCATTGCGAATAGGCGAACAGCAGCTTCGCGCCGTGCTTGATCAGGCCGCCATATTCCTGCGCGGTGCCCGGGAGGAAACCCGGCACGTCCACGAAGGTGACGATGGGAATGTTGAAGGCGTCGCAGAAGCGGACGAAGCGCGCCGCCTTGCGGGAGGCGTCGCTGTCGAGCACGCCGGCCAGCACCATCGGCTGGTTGGCGACGAAACCGACAGTGCGGCCCGCGATCCGGCCGAAGCCGGTGATGATGTTCTTGGCGAAGGCTTCCGCGATCTCGAAGAAATCGCCCTCGTCCACGACCTTCAGGATCAGCTCCTTCATGTCATAGGGCTTGTTCGGATTGTCGGGGATGAGCGTGTCCAGGGACATGTCGACCCGTTCGATGTCGTCGAAGCTCGGCCATTCCGGCGCGCCGTCGGTGTTGTTGGACGGCAGGAAGTCGATGAGGCGCCGCATCTGCAGCAGCGTCTCGACGTCGTTCTCGAAGGCGCCATCGGCGATCGAGGAGCGCGTCGCGTGTACCGAGGCGCCGCCGAGTTCCTCGGCGGTGACGACCTCGTTGGTGACGGTCTTCACAACGTCGGGGCCGGTGACGAACATGTAGCTGGTGTTCTTCACCATGAAGATGAAGTCGGTCATCGCCGGCGAATAGACGTCACCGCCGGCGCAGGGACCCATGATCACCGAAATCTGCGGGATCACGCCCGAGGCGAGCACGTTGCGGCGGAACACGTAGGAATAGCCGGCAAGCGCGGCGACGCCTTCCTGGATGCGGGCGCCGCCCGCGTCATAGAGGCCGATGATCGGCGCCCGCGCCTTCATCGCCATGTCCTGGAGTTTCGTGATCTTCAGCGCGTGCGTTTCCGAGAGCGAGCCGCCGAACACCGTAAAATCCTTGGCAAAGACGAACGTCTTGCGGCCGTTGACGGTACCCCAGCCGGTGACGACGCCATCGCCGGGGATCTTGTTCTTCTCCATGCCGAACTCGGTGGAGCGGTGCTCGACGAACATGTCGAACTCCTCGAACGATCCCTTGTCGAGCAAGAGCTCGATGCGCTCGCGCGCGGTCAGCTTGCCGCGGGCGTGCTGCGCCTCGATGCGCTTCTCGCCGCCGCCGAGTTTGGCACCGGCGCGACGTTGTTCAAGGGCTTCGATAACGGACATCGATTGGGCCAACTGATCTACGGCTTTCTGGCGATTGGAGGCAGGTCGGTGCAAATGCCCTCATGGACTTCGGCAGCCATGCCGATCGTCTCGCCGAGGGTCGGATGCGGGTGAATGGTCTTTCCGATATCGATCGCGTCAGCCCCCATTTCGATAGCGAGACAGATTTCCCCGATCATATCGCCGGCATGCGGTCCGACGATCACGCCCCCGACGATGCGACCGGTTTCGGCGTCGAACAGCAGCTTCGTCATGCCATAGGATGCGCCCGACGCGATGGCCCGGCCGGACGCGGCCCATGGGAATTTTGTCGAACGGATCTTCCGTCCGGATTCGGCGACATCACGCTCGGACTTGCCGACCCAGGCGATCTCAGGATCGGTGTAGGCGACATTGGGGACGATCTTCGCGGTAAAGGCCGCCGGCTTTCCGGCAGCTACTTCCGCGGCGACGTGCCCCTCGTGAACGGCCTTGTGCGCCAGCATCGCACCGCCGACGACGTCGCCGATGGCGAAGACGTTGCGCGCCGTCGTTCTCATCTGCTCGTCGACCTGAATGAAGCCGTTCGAATCGATTGCAACGTCGATCCGTTCGAGGCCGAGTTCGCCGCTGTTAGGAACGCGGCCTGCAGATTGCAGCACGAGATCGTAGGATCGCGTCTCAACTGACGCGCCCGCGATACCAACCGTCACGCCGTCGGGCGTCACCGCGGCAGTTGATACGCTGCTTTCAAGGTCGATATGCTCGAAGCGATGCGCGTTGCGCGAACGCCAGATCTTCACCGCATCGGCATCCACGCCCGCCAGGATATCGGGAAGCCTTTCGACAAGATCGATCTTGGCGCCGAGCGCGCTGTAGACGGTCGCCATCTCCAGCCCGATGATCCCCGCTCCGATCACGAGCATGCGGCCCGGAATGCTTCGCAGCGCGAGCGCGCCGGTCGAGGTCACGACCCGCTCGTCCTTGGGAAGCACCGCCAACTGCACCGCGCGCGAGCCCGTCGCGATGATACATTGTCCGAAATCGATCTGCTGCGAGCTTGCCCCCTCGCCGGCAATCTCGAGCCGCGTGGCGGAGACGAATTTCGCGGTACCGCAGATCACCGTGACGCGGCGCGCCGCCGCCATCTTGCTCAGCCCATCCGTCAGCTTCGCGACGGTGCCGTCCTTGAAGGCGCGCAGCGCCTGCAGATCGATCCGCGGCGCGCCGAAGCGAATGCCCATGTCGGCGATCCGCTCGGCTTCCTCTTTGATGGCCGCAACATGAAGCAGCGCCTTCGACGGGATACATCCGACATTCAGGCAAACTCCCCCCAAGGTGCCGTAGCGTTCGACGATCGCGGTTCTCAGTCCAAGATCTGCGGCCCGGAACGCTGCTGAATAGCCGCCCGGCCCGCCGCCGATTACGACAAGATCGTAGCGTGTAAGATCCGTTGCGCGCCGGCCAGCATCGGCCTGATCCGCCGAGCCGGTCTCGCCTTGCGCGCCCGCTTCGTCCGACGCCGACGCCCTGCCAATCATGGAGCCTCGAGACACCTTGTCTCCAACGCGCAGTGAAATGCTCGTGATCACCCCTGCAATCGGCGACGGAATCTCCAGCGTCGCCTTGTCGGATTCCACGGTGATCAAAGCCTGCTCTCGCGCGACGACGTCGCCCGCCCTGACGTGGACCTCGACGACTTCGACGTCTGCGAAATCCCCGATGTCGGGGACCCGGATCTCCTCTGTCCGCATCTGCGTCCTCACAATGCGAAGCGCCGCAGATCGGAGAGAACCGACGCGACGAAGCCCAGGAACCGGGCCCCGGCCACGCCGTCGACGACCCGGTGATCCCACGACAGACTCAGGAGAAGGACGAGCCGCGGTTCGAATTCGCGTCCATTCCAGACTGCCTCGGAGGCGGCACGACCGGCTCCGAGTATTGCCACCTCGGGCGCGTTGATGATGGGAGTAAATCCCTGACCGCCGACGCCTCCCAGAGACGACACCGAGAAACAGCCGCCCTGCATGTCGCCCGACGCGAGCTGCCCCGCGAGCGCCTTGTCGGCGAGCGAGCGCATCTCCGCGGCGATCTGCCGAAGGCCCTTCTTATCGCAGTCACGGATCACCGGCACGACCAGACCTTTCGGCGTGTCGACGGCGAAGCCGATGTGGACGTAGTGCTTGAGGATCAGCTCATCGCCATCGAGCGACGAATTGAAGCGCGGGTATCTCTGCAGCGCCAAGGCCGCGGCCTTGATCAGCAGCGACACCATGGTGAGCTTCGCCGTGTCCTTCGCGGCCTCGGCATTGGCGAGCTGACGAAAGGCTTCGGCGTCGGTCACATCCGCTTTGTCGAAATTCGTCACATGGGGAATGACGTTCCAGTTGCGCGAGAGGTTCGCGCCGGTCAGCTTCTGGATCCGCGTCAGCGGCAAGCGCTCGACCGCGCCGTGCCTCTCGAAATCCACCTTGGGCCAATCGACCGGCGCGTCGGGCGCAGGCGTCATCGCCGGTCCCGATCGCACCACTCCATTGACGAAGGCCGCCACATCCTCACGCAGAATCCGGCCCTTGGGGCCGGTAGGCACGACAGAGTCCAGCGCGACGCCGAGCTCACGCGCCAAAGCGCGGACCGACGGCGACGCATGCGCAGCCCCGCCGGGCTGCGGCTGCTGTGCACGTGCTGGCGAGCCATCGACTCGAGCGGCGGGCGCCGGCTGTGACAGCGCCTCCTGCTGCGAGAACCGTCGCTCCACCTGTGGCGCCGACGCACTCGCCGGCGGAGGCGCGGTGGATTCACCGCGACCTTCGAGGATCATCAGAACCGAACCTTGAGAAACCCGCGTCCCGACGTCGATCATCAGTTTGGCCACCGTGCCTGCGGCCGGGGATGGCACCTCCATCGTCGCCTTGTCGGACTCGATCGACAGCAACGGCATGTCGATCATGACCTCGTCGCCGACCGACACATTGATTTCGACTACCGGAACATCCTTGTAGTCCCCAATATCCGGCAGAACGACTTCAATTGAATGAGACATGCGCGCTCCGCCCTCTGTCAGCGAGACCAAGGCGATGCAACGCCGGTCGGCAATTCGTAGCTGGCGATGGCCTCGGCTACCTGCTCACGCGCCACTTCACCCAATTTTGCCAGCGCCGACAGCGCCGCAACGACGATCTGCTTGCGATCGACCTCGAAGAAAGATCTGAGCGCGGCGCGGGTATCGCTGCGCCCGAAACCGTCGGTGCCCAGAACCGTGTAGGGCGCCTCGATGTAAGAACCGATCAGTTGCGGATACGCCCGGACATAATCCGATGCCGCGACGATCGGCACCTTGCCGCCGAGGCATTGTGCGACGTGGCTCTCGACCGGGGTCGACAGCGGCGAGAGCCGATTAGTTCGCTCCACCTCACGCGCCTCCCGCGCCAGCTCGGAAAAGCTCGTTGCCGACCAGACTTCACTGGGCACTTTCCATTCGCTTTGCAGCATCGCCGCGGCGGCGAGCGCCTCCGGAAGAATGGCACCCGAGCCGACCAGCCTGATCTTCCCCGGCCCGTCAGCGCTCGGCAGAACCCGATAGAGACCCTTGATGATGCCCTCGCGCGCATCGTCGGGCATCGAGGGCTGCGCATAGTTCTCGTTCATTGCCGTGAGGTAATAGAACTCGTCGTTGCCCTGCTCGAGCATCGACCGCATGCCGTGATCGACGATGACGGCCACCTCGTAGGAGAATGCCGGATCGTAGGCCCGGCAGTTCGGAACGGTCGCGGCCATCAGATGGCTGGACCCGTCCTGATGCTGCAAGCCTTCGCCGCCGAGCGTCGTCCGGCCGGCCGTCGCCCCGATCAGAAAGCCACGCGCGCGCTGGTCCGCTGCCGCCCAGATCAGATCGCCGACCCGCTGAAAGCCGAACATCGAATAGTAGATATAGAACGGCAGCAACGGGAAGTTATGGGTGCTGTAGGAAGTCGCCGCCGCGGTCCAGGACGAAATCGCCCCCGCCTCGGTGATCCCTTCCTCCAGCAATTGACCGTCGATCGCTTCCTTGTAGTACAGCATCGAGCCGGCATCTTCCGGCTCGTAGAGCTGCCCCGCCGGCGAGTAGATGCCGACCTGCCTGAACAGGTTCGCCATTCCGAAGGTGCGGGCTTCGTCGGCGACGATCGGAACGATGCGCGGGCCGAGCGTCTTGTCCTTGAGCAAATTGGTGAACAGCCGCGCGATCGCCATAGTGGTCGACGTCTCCTTGCCGTCGCCGCGAAGCGCGAACTCCGCGTAGGATTGCAGCGGCGGCACCGGCAGCTCCGCCGAAGCGCGTCGCCGCGCCGGCATGTAGCCCCCGAGTGCCGCGCGACGGGCGCGCAGATACTGAATTTCCGCGCTGTCTTCCGCAGGCCTGAAGAATTCCAAATTCTCGACTTGCTCGTTGCTAAGCGGCAGGGCGAACCGGTCGCGGAACGCATACAGCGCGTCGACGTCGAGCTTCTTGGCCTGGTGCGACGTCATGCGCGACTCGCCGGCGCCGCCCATGCCGTAGCCCTTCTTGGTCTTCGCCAGAATGACGGTCGGCCGACCCTTGGTGTCCGTCGCGGCGGCAAAGGCCGCGAACAGCTTCTTGAAGTCGTGGCCACCGCGCTTCAGGCCGTCGATATCCACGTCCGACATGTGCGCAACCAGCGCCCGGACCTCGGGGTCCTCGCTGAAGAAGTTGGCGAGGTTGTAGGCCCCATCCTTGGCGCCGAGCGTCTGATATTTGCCATCGACGGTGTCGGCGAATTTGCGCAGGAGCGCATGGTTGCTGTCGCGCGCGAAGATATCGTCCCAGTCCGATCCCCACAGCACCTTGATGACGTTCCAACCGGCGCCCCGGAACAGCGATTCGAGTTCCTGAATCACCTGCCCGTTGCCGCGGACCGGTCCGTCTAGGCGCTGCAGGTTGCAATTGACGACGAAGGTGAGGTTGTCGAGATTTTCCCGTGCCGCCAGGGCGAGCCCGGCGATCGATTCGGGCTCGTCCATCTCGCCGTCGCCGAACACACCCCAGACGTGGCGACCAGCCGTCTGCACCAGGCCGCGATGCTGCAGATACTTCATGAACCGCGCCTGGTAGATCGCGCTGATCGGGCCGAGGCCCATCGACGCCGACGGCACTTGCCAGAACTCCGGCATCAGCCAGGGATGCGGATAGGACGACAGACCGGGGCCGCTCAGTTCCTGGCGATACAGCTTCAGATTTTCGTCCGACAGTCGGCCTTCGAGATACGCTCGGGCATAGACTCCGGGGGACGAATGCGGCTGGAAATACACCAAGTCCCCCTCCGACTCGGAGCTTGACGCGCGAAAGAAATGATTGAAACCGACCTCGAAAATCTCCGCGGCCGAGGCGTAGCTGGCGACGTGCCCGCCGAGTTCCCCATAGGCCTTGTTGGCGCGGACCACCATCGCGAGCGCGTTCCAGCGAATGATCGCCGTCAGGCGCGTCTCGATCGCGATGTCGCCGGGGTAGGGCCTCTGCTGCTCGAGTGGAATCGAATTGCGATAGGGCGAAAACGGCGGAGAGTCCGGCAGAACGCCGAGCTCCTTCGCACGCCGATCGAGCGCAGCCAGGATGTATCGCACGCGCTCGGCACCGGCGCTGCGGTGGAGCGATCCAAGCGATGCGAGCCAATCGGCGGTTTCGATCGTGTCCTGATCGGTGATCGCCTTGCGTGGCGGATCGATGTGTGCAGTCATGCGTCGGGCTCCAGAAAGCGCGCACTTGGTAGCATCTGGTGCTATGGCACGTGCTGCTGAATACGGCCGCGTTCCGACGGATTGCCTGGCTGCGGAGGGACGCCGAAGCTCGCATCGCAGCATTCTCTGCTGTTGGTTTGATCAGCAAGTGATCGAACCGTGGGCCGCCTGACAGATGCTTCCGCTTGATCACCGCGCAACATGACGCATCACTACGCGCTCACGCCGCAGGAGCGGGCATCTTGTCGCAGATTGGTGAACTCAACGGCTCGCCGCGGCTAGTGACCTGACCTTTCAAATCAGCTAACCTCGGTTAACAGCAGGATCTGCATCAAGGCTTGACTGACTTGACGAATTGGCAGGATTGAAAATGCCGCCCGAGACCGAGTTCGATCCGGATTTTGCGCGAATGGATCTGCCCGATCTTCGGATCAACTATGATCCGGTCGATCCGGATCAGTTCGATCGTCCCGTCACTTCATTCTGTCTCGAAACCAGCAAAGACAACGACGACCTGCCGCTGCACTCACACCGCAAAGGCCAATTGGTCGTCGCATCGCATGGCTCGGTGATGTGCCGGGCGCCTGGCGGCTTGTGGATCGTGCCTCCGCAAGGCGCGGTATGGATCCCGGCCGGCGTGCAGCACAGCAATTGCGTGGCCGATTTCGGCAAACTCTACACCGTGTTCATCGATCCACAGGTCAGCATGCTGCCGCGGACCTGCTGCACGCTGATGATCACGTCGCTGGTGCGCGAATTGATCCACCGCCTCTCTGTGTTCCCACCGCTCTATCCGCTGGAAGGACCGACCAGCCGTCTCGGCCGGGTTTTGCTCGACGAACTCGTGCAGATGACGACGACAGATGAAATGTATCTGCCGATCTCCCCCGACGCCCGTCTTCAACACCTCGCGACCTCCTTGTTGAATAATCCGGGCGACCGCAGCACGATGGACGAAGTCGCCTCGCGCTACGCGATGAGCGAGAGTACGTTCGCACGCTTCATCGCCAAGGAAACAGGGATGACCTTCGGGCGCTGGCGCCAGCGTCTCCACATTCTGATCGCCATGCAACGCCTCACGGCGGGCAGTTCGGTCCAGGCCGTGTCGCTGGAACTGGGCTACGAAACGCCCAGCGCGTTCATCACGATGTTCAAGAAGACGATGGGACAGAGCCCCCGCCGCTTCCTTGCCGAGCGGTCGCGCCTGATCAATTCGGACAGTTTGCCCTAGCTCGCACGTCCCTGCCTCGGCATTTGACGACCGCGGCCCCACGACGCTTTCGCGGGGCCGCACGGAACGACGTCAGCGTTTGCTGTAAGGCGCAAGCGGATACTCGAGCGACGCCTCCGCGATGGCCTTTGGAGCCACCACCCGCGGCCTGCCTTTCAGACCCTGCAGCATCACCATCGAACAGTGGATGTTCTGGCCGGTCTCGTCGAACTTGGTGTTGTCGCCGTACATCAGGAAAGGCTTCATGTCGGTCGTCTTGAGCGCGCCGTGAATCGCCGGCGATTCCGGTGACACCGCCCGCGTCACGGCGTCTGCGACGATCTGCACCGCCTCGAACGCGCAGCCCGCATTGGCATCGAACCAGTCGTTCGGGTAGTCGGCCGCGAACATCTTCATGATCTTGTCGGTCTCAGCGCCCTTCGGATTGAGCCACAACGCCGACAGAACCGGACCGTCACCGTACTTTCCGAGCGCGTCGTGATACGCCTTGTCCGACACGCCGTTGGAGTTGGGCGAAAACACCATCTTGGGATCCCAACCCTGCTTGATGCATTCGCGCGCGATCATGATCGCGTCGTTGACGCGCGTGACCGAGATCAAAGCATCGGCACCCGACGCTTTCGCCTTGGCGACCTCCACCGACAGATCCTTGGCCTTCTCGTCATAGGCAACGTACTGCGTGATCTTGAGCGGAACACCCACTTCCCTCCACGCCTGATCGATGCTGGCCGCCGTCGACTGCCCCATGGTGTTGTTGAGATGGAGAACGACGGCGCTGCTCGGCGGATCCTTCAGCGTGCCAAGCACGGACTTCAGCTCGGCCAGCGATTGCCGCACGATGGTCAGCGACGTGGGGTAATAGCGGAACACTTGGGTGAAGCCCTGCGAAGTCACCTGGGTGGCGCTCGCGATGTGGACCACCATCGGCACCTTGGCGGCCTCGCAGGCCTGCAGCGCTGAAATGGTGGCACCGGAATCCCACGCGCCGATCAGCACGGTGCAGCCCTGCCGGATCAGGCTCTCGGCAGCAATCCGGCCGTTTTCCGGACGGCTTTGCGTATCGGCGTGAACGATCTCGATGTCGAGTCCGAACTTCTCACGCGCGAACTTGGCGCCGAGATCGATGCCGCGCACGCAGGCCTGACCGGGAAACGCCAGCACGCCGCTGCTGGGCATGATCGCTCCGACCTTCACCTTCGTGTTCGCCGCAAACGATCGCCTTGATACCAGGCCTGCCGCAATTCCCAATCCGCTTCCGACAATCGTCCGCCGCGTGATTCCGCTTCGCTTGGTCATCTCGATGTCCTGTTGCTGAAGGAGTGAACTGTCTCTTGACTATTAGCTTCGTAGGTTTGGGGAACGGCCGCCGACGTCAAAGGCCCATCTCGGCCTTGATCAGCTTCTCCTCGGTTTCGTCGTAGAGCGACGCGATCAGCGACTGATAGCGCTCGTTGATCTGCTTGCGACGCTTCTTCCGCGTCGGCGTCATCACGCCGTTCTCGAGCGACAGCTCCTCCGGCAGAATGCGGAACGCCTTGATCTGCTCGGCTCGCGACAGCCTTCCGTTGGCCTTGCCGATCTCCGCCTCGATCAGCCGGTTGACGATCTCGGAGGCTGCCAGGTCGGCGTAACTCGTGATCTTGTCGTCGCGCGACTTCGCCCAGTCCATTGTGGCGGTGGCATCCACTTCGATCAGGGCGGTGAGATATTTTCGCCCCTCGCCGATGACCGCCGCCTCGGAGATGAAGGGGCTGTGCCTCAGCTCGTTTTCGATCTGAGTTGGGCTGATAGATTTGCCGTTCGACGTGTTGATGATCTCCTTCTTCCGGTCAACCAGCTTGAAGATTCCTTCCGGCGACACTTCGACGATGTCGCCGGTGTAGAGCCAGCCGTCGCGAAGCGCCGCTTTCGTCTCGTCCGGCTTGTTCCAATAGCCCGCGAACAATCCCGGTCCACGGACGATCATCTCGCCGTCCTGGAGCACGGCGGTTTCCCAAGCCGGATCCGGCAACGGGACCCCGACGTTGCCGGCCTTCGGCCACTCCGCCATCTGCACCAGATTGGCACCGACCAATTCGGTCTGGCCGTAGCATTCCTTGAGCTGCAAGCCCCACAGCTGCCACAGCGACATCAGCTCGGACGGCATCGCCGCCGACGAGGTGAACGCGACCTTCAGCTCGTCAAAACCGACCTCCGCGAGCAGCGGCAGGAACACTTGCTCGCGGCAGGCCGCGAACAGTTTCGAGACGAAGGCATCTTCATGGCCACGTTGACGGTCTTCGAGCGCCCTGCGCGCGATCGTCATGGCGAGCGCGTAGTTCTGATCTCCCGCACCGCCGGCGGGATGCACCTTGCTGAGAATTTGCGTCGCAAAACGCTGGTAGAACCGCGGCGGCGCCATGTAGTAGGTCGGCTTCACCTCTTTGATCGTCTGGGCGAAGTCCGCGGTCGTCTCGCCGAAATAAGGAACTGCGTCGGCGATCAGCGGCAACGTCGTCGCCTGCCCGCGCGCGACCGTGTGCGACATCGGCAAATGCACGACCACCCGGTGTTCCTCTTCGCGCATGCTTGGGCCGAACAGGGTGATGCAATGAACGCCGGCGAGAATGGAAAGGTGCGTCAGCATAGCGCCCTTGGGGTTTCCGGTCGTCCCGGACGTATAGCCGATGCTGACGACATCGGACGCCTTTGCTGTCGCGCTCTCCTTCTGCAGATAATCATGCGCATCGACATCGTGTGGTCCGACAAAGTCGGCCAGCGACTTAATCGACGCCGTGGCCTCGCCGGTCCAATCCGGGTCGAGCACGATGATGCCGCGGAGCTGGTCGGCCCGACCGGAGGCGATCACGATGCGAAGCTGCTGATCCCCGCCGACGAACGCGAACTTCGCGCCTGAATCCGTGAGACAGTAAGCCACTTCTTCCGGTGACGAGGTGAAGTACACGCCCACCATGACGCCGCCGGCGCACATCGTGGCCATGTCCGCGATCAGCCATTCCTCGGACGAATCGCCCATGATCGCGACCCGGTCGCCGCGCGCGAGACCAGCACGCCGCAGCGCGCTGGCCAGGCTGACGACATGCTGCGCATAGGCGCCCCACGTCATGGCGGTCCAGGTGCCGTGACGCTTTTGTTGCAAGGCGGTCTTGTCGGGCCGCTCCGCGAGTCGCGCAGCCAAAAGCTGCGCGACGGTCGTATCGGCCAACTGGGCGCCGGATGTCATCTCCGCGACGTTCATCTCAGCGCTCCGCGAAACGCTTGCGCTTGGCCGCGAATGCGGCGACCGCCTCGGCCCGCTCGGGCGATTTGAAGGTCAACATCTCCAGCGCCGCAGAGGTGTCGAGCAGCAGGTGGGCGTACTGCTTGATGATCTTGTTGACGCTGTACTTGGTCCACACGATCGATTCCTTCGGCCCGCTTGCCAGCAGTTCGGCGTATTCGATCGCGGCATCGAGAACGTTGCCGTCCGCGACCACCTCGTTGATCATGCCGATAGCAGCCGCCTTCTCGGCGGAGATGAATTCGCCGGTCATCAGATAGTGCTTCGCGCGCACCGGCCCCATCAGCAGCGGCCAGATCACCGCGCCGCCATCGCCCGCGACGACGCCGGCATTGACGTGCGTGTCGGCGAAACGAGCTGTCGAGCTCGCATAGATGACGTCGCAGAACAGCGCGAGCGTGGCACCCAGGCCGACCGCGACCCCGTTGACGGCCGCGACGATCGGCACTTCGACTTCCAGCATGTTGCGAATGAGGTGGCGACCGCTGCGCGTCGGGGACGGCAGCGTTCCCTTATCCAGCGACTTCTGATCGCCACCGGAGCAAAATCCGCGCCCGGCACCGGTGAGAACGATCGCGTTGACAGAACTATCGTGATCCAGCTTGACGAAGACGTCTTCGAGCTCCTCGTGCATCTCCCAGTTGATCGCGTTGAGGATCTCCGGCCGGTTCATCGTGACGATCGTGACGCCAGTGGCGCGCTGCTCGACAATCAGGTACTTGTAGCCGTATTGCGACATTGATTTCACCGTTCGATTACTGCTTCTGGGTCCGCATCAGCCGGATCTGCCCGAGGATCTCCTCGGTCGGCCGCACGACGTTGTTTCTGTCGTTGAAATGCGGGATGACGTAGCGACCGACCAAGTCGATCGCCTCCATGATCTTTTCGTGCGGGACGGAGTCCATGTGCAGCAGAACCTCGTCGATGCCCATGGCCTCGAACTTCTCGATCTGACGAATGACCGTATCGGGGCTGCCGCACACCGTCGTGGCCGACTCGTTGACCAGATAGTCCCAGTCGCTGGCGGCACGCTCCATCGACGGCACGCTCTCCCCCATGTATTTGTAGTCGTCGGCAATCGCCGCGAGACGCGGATAGGCATCGGTTGAGATCTTGGCATAGTGCATCAGCGGGCCGGCATAATCCGCCTTGGCCTGCTCGTCCGTTTTCCCGATGCCGATGAACAGCGGAATGCCGATACGCGGACGCTGCAGCGGTCCCTCCGCGTCGCACTTCCAGTTTTTTTGATAGGCGTCGATCAGCTTCTGCTGAGCGTCCCAGCCCTGATAGATGTTGCTGCTCATCACGGCGAAGCCCTGCGAGGCCGCCCAGAGATGACTGCGCTCGCTGGTCGCCGCGATTCCGATCACCGGATGCGGCTTCTGCAGCGGCTTCGGAACCAGCTGGCGCGGAGGGATCTGGTAGTACTTGCCGTCAAACGTGAAAATGTCCTGGCGCATCGCCGTTTTCAGCAGCGCCAGTCCTTCTTCCATCTGCGCCAGCGTTTCGTTCGGATCGACGTTGAACGCCCGCATCGCGATGGTGGTGTTGGCGCGGCCGCCGTAGAATTCCATGCGGCCGTTGGACAGGATGTCGGTCACCGCAAGCCGCTCGGCCGAACGCAAAGCATGGTTGATGCGCTGCGGCATCAGCGTCACCGCCGCGCGCAGCTTGACGCGCGACGTCACCGCGGCCAGATAGCCGAACACCACTTCGGGCGCCGAGCTCGAGATCCCGCCCAGTGCCACGTGCTGCTCGGAGAGCGCGACGCAGTCGAAGCCGACCTTCTCGGCCAGACGGACTTCATCGACCAGTTCGTGAAGCCTGCGCGAGTAACTGTGGCCGACCTGGGTTTCCTGTTCAGACCAGAACCCAAACGTAAGTGCCATGTCTAAATCCTTCTAGCTTGCGAGATGGCACAGGGTTTCATACGCGATGCGATATTTTCGCCCGAAAGCCGCGCTGCGGAGTTAAGCTTTCCGAATTTTATGCTGTCAGTATTCGCAACATGGCAGACCCCGCGGGCAGCTTGGCCGCACAGCGGACGGGCCGACCGTCAACGGCGGGCGCCGGCGGCTCCGGCCTCACTCTCGAAGGTCTTGCTCAGCAACTCCGCAACCGCCGCGAGGCACGCTTCGCCGATGGCGTGGCTCGAGCCGAACGGACTTCCGATCACGCCGTTCTGCGAAACCGATCGGATGCCGTTCTTCCACATCAGTTCGAGATCAGCCTCCGACAAGCCACCAAGATGGCCCACCTCGAAGCGGTCCGGTCTGACGCTGTCGGGCCGAATGACCATCATCAGCGACGTCTCGGCGATATCGGCATGGCCGCCGACGGCCGACACGTCTCCTCCGGCTTCGCGCACCGCATCGCGCCACGTGTCGATCCATTTCGTCGAGTCGACGAACGCCAGGATTTCGACATCCGAGGGGACAGCTTCGCGCAAGCGACCGAGCATGTCCTTCAGGACCGGAAAATTGCCGATGTGGCCCGAGTGAATCAGGATGCGCTTGAAGCCGTGCCGCGCCAAGCTTGTGCAATAATCGACACAAATCGCTTCCAGCGTCTCCGGCCGTAGCGAGATCGTACCCGCGAATGGCAGATGGTGAGACGAGCAGCCGACAGAGATAGTCGGCGCCACCAGCGTGTTGCCGCGGCTGCGCGCGATCCGCTCGGCCAGAGCATCGGCATGATCCGCATCCATACCCAAGGACAAATGCGGTCCATGCTGCTCGATGGCCCCCAGCGGGATCACCACCGTCGTGCACCCATCGGCCAGCGCCGCGGCGACTTCCTCATGGCTCATCTGCTCCAGATAGATCTGATCGGGATATCCGCGCGTCATCGGCTCAGCCCTTACTGTTCTTTGACAAAAATCTCGCACGCGCGTTGGTTGAGCTCTCGGCTGTGACATAGGCATCGAGGTCGGCTACGGTCATTGCTTCGAGCGCCTGATCGCTCATTTGCGCGGTGAGGTTCAGTGATCGCTTGATGGCGTGGAACAGCTTGCGGTCTTTCTGCCGCAATGCGCCGCACACGTCTCGCGCACGGGACGCGACTTCCTCGGTCAGGACGATCTCGTTCACGGCGCCGATCGCTACGGCGCGATCCGCGCCGACGAGCTCGCCCCAATACAGCAGCTCTTGCGCCGCCCGAACGCCGAGCTTCTCGACGGCCCGGCGCATGCCTTTGGTCACCGGCAGCAGGCCATGGTTGATTTCCGGAAATCCAATCTTGCACGCCGCATCGGCCACAACATAGTCCGCATGCAGCAGAAACTCCAGGGCGCCTCCGACCGCATAGCCGCGGACGGCGCAGACGATCGGGCCCGGATAGTTCTCCATGGCCACGAGGAGTTCGTGGAAGAACCGGATGCGCGGCCTCGCGACGTCGATCCCGACGACTTCCTTGATGTCGCCGCCTGCGCTGAAGAATCGGTCGCCGCTTCCGGTGAGCACGATGCCGGGCGGATTCTCGTCGTCGGCGAGGCGCCGGATCGCCTCTAGCAACTCGACGATGAGTTGCGCATTCAGCGCATTGGCCGGCGGCCGGTTCATCGCGATCGTGACCAGGTCTTGATCACGCTCGATCAGGAGAGAAGCGACAGTGTTCATCAATGAGACCCAAGCGAGAGGCGGCTGCAACAGCCGGGAAGCGGTGGACCAAACGGCGGCGCGAAGAGAGCCGCAACGCCCGATGCCTCGCCGAGAGCGCGCACCTCACAATCCCAGATAGGCGCGCTGGACATCGGGGTTCTCGACAAGATCGCGGCTCGATCCATGCAACACCACGGAGCCGTTCTCGAGCACATAGCCGCGGCTGCTCAGCGCGAGCGACTTGGCGACATTCTGCTCGACGAGAAGGACCGTGATGCCCTGCTCGTTGAGGGATTTGACGACGCCGAACATCACATCGGTCAGCGCCGGCGACAGTCCGATCGACGGCTCGTCGAACATCACGATTTCTGGCTTCGACATGATCGCCCGACCGATCGCCAGCATCTGTTGCTCGCCGCCGGACAGCGTGCCGGCGAGCTGGTCGCGGCGCTCGCGAAGTCGCCCGAACAGCTGATAGACGGAATCAAGCGTGTTTGCCAGGTCGTGCCTGGCCCGCTTCAGCGAGCCTCCGATCAGCAGATTGTCCTCGACGGAGAGCGCACTGAAGATCTGGCGGCCCTCGGCGACCTGAGCGATGCCCATTTCGCAGATGTCCCACGGCGGTCGCCGCGAGATTTCGACTCCGTTGATCCTGACAGAACCGCGCGACGACGGCACGATCCCCGAGATTGATCGGATCAGAGAGGTCTTGCCGGCGCCGTTGGCGCCGACCACGCAGATCAGTTCACCCTTGCCGATGCGGAGCGACACGCCGTTCAGCGCATTGGAGCCGTCATAGGCCACGCACAGGTCGTCGATTTCGAGAAGCGCGTCGTCAGGCATGGAAACCGGCTCCCAGATAACTTTCCAGCACCGCAGGATCCGCGACCACCTCTGACGGCTTGCCCTCGGCGATCTTGGCGCCGTGGTGAAGCACCACCACGGTCGACGCCACTTCCATCACGATCCGCATCACGTGCTCGACCAGCAGGATCGTCAGCCCGCCCTCGGCGAGCCGGTGCAGCACGCCGACGACGCCGGCCGCTTCGGTCGGACGCAGCCCCGCCATCACTTCGTCGAGCAGCAGCAGCTTGGGGCGGGTCGAGAGCGCCTTCGCCATCTCTAGCATCTTGCGATCGGGCAACGTCAACTGATCCGTCCGGGCATTCGCCTTGCCGGCCAGCCCGACATTTTCGAGCGACTCATACGCCTTGTCCCGCGCCTCCTTGACGTTCGTCGTCCAGCTGAAGGCGCCCACCATGGCATTCTCGAGCACCGACATATCTTTCATCGGCCGGACGATCTGGAAGGTGCGCGCAATGCCCATGCGGCACACCGCTTCGGGCGGCTCGCGTTCGAGCGAACGCCCCTCGAACAGCACCTGCCCGGCGGTCGGTCTCAGCGCCCCAGCGACGAGGTTGAAGCAGGTGGTCTTGCCGGCGCCGTTCGGCCCGATCAGGGCGGTGATGCGGCCTGCCTGCAGTGAGAAGCTGACGTCATTGACCGCGACCAATCCAACGAACGCTTTGGTCAGGTTCTTCACCTCGAGCAACGCGGTCATTCCTCGACCTTCCGCAATTGTGAGATCCGGCCGCGCGCCGGCAGCTGGATCGCCCCGTAGAGCCGGACGATCGCCGGCCAGATGCCGTCGGGCAGAAACCACACGACCAGGATCAGCACCGCCCCGTAGGCGACGCTGTTGAGTCCGGGGAGGCCCAGGCTGTCGCCGAGCGCCCCCATGGCGTGATGCAGCGGGATCGCGGCCATCGAGCCGACCAGCGGACCGAACGCAGTGCCCAATCCGCCGACCACAGGACCGATCAGGACGTCGACCGAGATCGCCATGCCCATGATCGAATCCGGAAAGATCGCACCCTGCACCAAGCCCAGCACGCCGCCGCCGACCGCGGCCGTCGCGGCCGATATCGAGACCACCAGCACCTTGTGGCGAAACGTCCGCACCCCCAGTGCGCGGGCGGCCTCGTCGTCATCCCGCATCGCCCGCCAGACATAGCCCCAATAGGACCGCGAGATCAGCTCCGTTCCCGCGACGCCGATGGCCGCAAGCGCGAGCGCGACGAAGTAGTAGAACCGCGCGTCACCGCGCAGCATCCCGAGGTCCATCGTGGCGCTCGGCGCCTGATAGAACAGGCCCTGCATTCCGCCGACATAGTTCCACCCGCCGAACATGATCCGGGCGAATTCGGCGGCTGCGATCGTGAGCAGCGCGAAGTAGATGCCACGGACCTCGAAGCGGAAGCTCAGCCACGCCAGCACCGCGCCGACGAAGCCCGCAATCACCGCGCCCAGCAGCAGACCGATCCACGGGGTGAGGCCGTATTTGATGTTCAGGATCGCCACTGCATACGCACCGATTCCAACGAACAGCGCGTGACCGATGGATAGCTGCCCGCCGATCCCGAGCATCAGGTTCCACGATTGTCCCATGAAGGTGAACAACAGGACGATCGTCAGAAGCGAGATGACATAGGCGTTGGACATGCCACCCACCACGGCCAGGGCGGCGAAGACCAGAGCGCCGGCTCCCCAACGCCTGGTCTCGCTGGCTTGATCAGATGTCCTTTGCACCGAAAAACCCCCTCGGACGGAAAATCAGGATGATGATCAGCAGCGCGTAAGGGAGCGCTGTTTTCATCGACGGCGTGAACATCAAGGCCGCGATCGCTTCGGCGACCCCGATCGTCAGGCCGCCCAGAAGAGCGCCGCCGAAGCTGCCGAGACCGCCGACGATCACCGTCACGAAGGCCAGCAGCGTGAAGTCGACGGCGAGATAGGGCTGCGCATCGAACAGCGGCGAGATCAATGCGCCGGCGACGCCAGCGCAGGCGGCTCCGATGCCGAAGGTCACCGCATAGACCCGAGGGATATTGAGCCCTACCACCAGTCCGCCCAGTCGATTATTGGCGGCGCCCCGCAGCGATCGGCCGAATGCGGAGTACTTCAGATAGGCTCCCAGTGCGGCGATCAGCAGTCCGGCCGTAGCGGCCGCCTGGATGCGGGCCCAATCCAAGGTGAGCGGTCCCACGCTCACGGTCTGGAAGGACAGCTGAGACGCCGTCGGCCGCGGATCCGGACCGAACGACATCAGCAATACGCCGCTGAAAAGCAGTGAGAGGCCGATGAAGACGATGAACTGATAATGATGCGGCCGATTGACGAACCGCTTCACGACGAGCGTCTCCAGCAGATAGCCGAACACGAACATGACGACCGCGGCGATCACGGCGGCCAAAACGATCGGGACGTCCCAGATTCGAACGGTCCAGTATCCGATGTAGATCCCGAACACGACCATCTCGCCATGAGCGAAATTGACCACGCGCATGACGCCGAAGATGATCGTGAGACCGAGCGCAACGAGCCCGTAAACCAGCCCGATGAGCACCCCACCCGTGATGACATTGAGCCAGAGCGACAGCATCAGCGACCGACCGCTGATGGATGCGCGATGGACACTCTCCGTCTTCCTTGCATGCTGATCGGTTCCATCCTGGCTGTAGCGGAAAGGTAGCGGCGCCTGACGTCGTCCTGGGTTTCAGACCGCCTTTGGCGCGGCGAAATATCCGTCGATGTAGACGAGCGACTCACATCCGGCTCTCGCCGTCTGAGCCACCACCTCTCCGGTGAAAATGGTGTGACTACTGTCGGTGTAAGCATTCACCACGCGGCAATCGAAGCTGCAGACCGCGCCGACCAGACTTGGTGCTCCGGTCTTGAGGTCGCACCACAAACCGTCGCCGAAGCGGATATCGCCCTTGCTGCCGTCCTGCCCGGAAAACTTGAGCGCCAGATCGCGATGCTCGACCCCCAGAATATTCCAGCAGAACGACCCACTGCTGAGAATGGTGTCGTGCGCACCGGCAGATCGATTGACGCAAACCAGCACGCTGGGCGGAGCCGCCGACAGCGAGCAGCCCGCCGTCAGTGTCAGACCATGGCGGTTCGGCGCCCGGCCTGTCGTGACGATCGACACGGTGCCCGGCACGCTGCGCATCGCAGCGCGGAATGCCGCGGCATCGAGTGGGCCCGTCTCGGACAGCGGCGGTGTTGCGGACGGCATGGCTACGACCCTTGGATTCATGGGATGGATGCGCCCTCTTTGTCTGGTTGTGAGTTCGGCATGCAGCGCTGCCCCGGTGAGCGCCTGAACTATCCGGCGGCTTGATAGAACTGGATGACGTTGCCGCCCGGATCCCGCACCTTCACCGCACGGCCGTGACTGGCCATGTCCCGAACCGCACCGACTTGCGCCCCCATGGCTGCGGCACGCTCCATGGCGGCCTCGAGGTCATCGACATCGAAGACAAGAACGGCATCTTGCAGCTGATCCGAGACCGACTCCGTCGGTCCGGCGACGCAGAACGCGGCCGCATCGCTCACGAACTGGATCCACTTGCCGGGATCAGCGAAGCGCACCTTCAGACCCAGGCCTTCGTAGAAGTCGGCCAGGCGTCCAGGATCGTTCGCTGTCAGATAGACTTGCTTCAGTTTCACGCTCGACAATCCAACCGTCCGCCCCAGTGCGATCGTGGATGAATAGTCGCTCGATCCTCTCAGCATTACTGCTCGAACAACGCGTGTCACAGAAGCTTCATCAGCATTTTATGCTGCAACGACTTGTCGGTCGCTTGATCCATCTCTGCGTCAGGCCGATCCTTGCCATTTTTGGGTCGTCGAGGGTGGGCGGTCGTTCCTGCCGAACCATTGTCTCGCGCAACGCCGGCGGTGTGGCCAGTGACGTGGGACCACGGCCACACGCGGCGAAAGGCGGTCGTACGAAACAAGGCCGCAGAGTTGCGACGCTCGACACCAAAGCTCTGCTGCACATCCCGTCAAGCGCCAGGGGGCAGCCACTCGATGAAGCGCCGGGCGTTACGTCGATATCGATCCGTTGGATTAACATCGGCCTGCATATCGCATGTGCAAAAAATGTATCGAAACTAGGCAACCAACACTTTGATCGCAATGCACAAACCGAAGGTTGACGGTTTTTCGATACAAGTCGGTGATTTGTCGAAATCCCACAAGCGCAATTGGGGTTAGCGTCTACCACGCGATTGTCATCGCCTCGCAAACGATGGTGATAAGCGCCGCAAGAAGACTGCCAGATTTGGGAGACACGCGATGTCGACAACCTCTCTCGACAGAATAGATATCAAGATCCTCAACGAGCTCCAGCAGAATGCGAGCTTGACCAATGTCGAGCTCGCATCACGCGTCAATCTCTCGCCGTCGCCGTGTCTGGCTCGCGTCAGAACACTCGAAAAACTCGGCGTGATCGATCGACGGATCGCCCTTCTTGATCCCGCCGTGCTCGGCATTGGTGTAACGGCTTTCATCCAGATCAAGCTAGAAAAGCAGGTCCAGACGTCACTCGAGAATTTCACCCGATCCATCGACCGGCTGGCCCAGGTGATGGAATGCTACCTGATGACCGGTGAGAGCGACTACATGCTCCGCGTCATGGCTGCCGACATCGAAGATCTCGAAGACCTCATCGTCAACAAACTATCCCGCATCCCCGGCGTCAGCAGCATTCGATCAAATCTGGCCCTCAAGCGCATTTCGCACAAGACGGTGCTGCCGATCGACACCAATCGGCCGGTCACCGTGAAGGCTTGCGCCACCCCCTCGCGCCCTCTGGAGCGCTCACCAAGATCCCGATACGACGCAGCTGGTCCTTTGCTGTCCGATGCGCCGATTGGGCTCGACACCAATCGTCCCAGCTACAGCGTGGAAAGACTATGAAGCGCCCCGCCATGGGCTCCGGCCAGTTGGCAATAATGGTGAAGTCAAAATCGGCAGAGTGCTCGAGCGGCGCTGCGAGCCTGACAATCCGCACACGACCCAACGCGAGCACGCATCGGTTACAGCGAGCAGAGCGACCGAGATGACGGGATCGATCGAAGCGGCCCTGCAGGCGCTCGCCGACGGCGAAATCATCGTGGTCACCGACGACGACGATCGCGAGGGTGAAGGCGACCTCGTCGTCGCCGCCTCGCGGTGTACGGCTGAGAAGATGGCCTTCGTCATCCGCCATACATCGGGAATCGTCTGCGCTCCGATTACACTCGAAGACGCGAGACGCCTGCGGCTCGACCCGATGGTTCTCAACAACGACTCGGCTCACACCACGGCGTTCACCGTGTCAGTGGACTACCGGCCGGATAACGGAACGGGCATCTCGGCCGAAGAGCGGGCCTCGTGCTGCCGTGCACTCACCGACCCCAACGCTGGCGCTGGCGATTTTTGCCGGCCGGGACACGTCTTCCCTCTGATCGCAAAAGAAGGGGGCGTACTAATGCGCTCGGGTCACACCGAGGCCGCCGTCGACCTGTGCAGACTGGCAGGTCTCGAGCCGGTCGGTGTCATCAGCGAACTGATGAACGACGATGGCTCGGTGATGAAGGGTCCGCAGGTCGCGGCGTTCGCCGACAAGCACAGGCTGAAACAGGTCACCATCGCTGACCTCATCAGCTTCCGGCAGGCCCGTGAGACGCTGATCGAGCGCGTCTCGAGCGTCACGGCGGAGAGCCCGATCGGCCCGCTCCAGGGCTATTCGTATCGCTCGCCTTTCGATCCCATTCATCACGTCGCCTATATCTACGGAGAACTGGGCGACGGTACCAACGTCCTCACGCGCTTCTACAAACCCAACATCCTGCGCGATTTATTCTCGGGTCAGGAACAGGCCAAGATGAACGTCGTTCTGCAACGCTTCAAGGATAATGGCAGCGGCGTGCTCGTCTATCTGCGCGACGGCGCGGCGGGCGTTCCGCCTGCGCCGCTAGGCCCGATCGGTTCGCGCGAAGACGACCGCAATCGGCAATGGCGCGAGATCGGCGTCGGCGCCCAGATCCTGCGGGATCTCAAGATCAGCTCCATCCGTCACCTCACGTCGTCGACGCATCACTTCAAGGGACTGTCAGGCTTCGGCATCGAGATCGTCCGAAACGAAGCGCTCTGACTCCAGCCATCTGCGTTGCGAAAGTCCATTGAGCGTGTCCCGCACCTCAGGCATCCGGCGAAGCTTGCAGTTCGTCTCGCGACAGATCTCCCCGGGCCCAGTCTGGCCGGCCTCGCGCTCGGAGAAGTAGCGCGCCGGCGACTTGCCAAGCGCCTTCTTGAACATGGTGATGAACGCGCTCACCGACTCGTAGCCGAGCGCCCCGGACACGGACTGAACCGTGTCGCCAGCAGACAATTTCTGGATGGCGACGATGATCTGAAGCTGCTGACGCCAGCGACTGAAGGTCATGCCGGTCTCAGCGAGCACAATGCGCATCAGCGTCCGCTCGCCGAGCGCGACGGCTTGCGCCCACTCCGCCACTGTCCGGCGGTCGGCCGGATTGTCCATCAAGGCATCGGCGATCATACGCAGTTTCGAACTCCGCGTGATCGGAAGATGCAGGCGTTCGGTCGGCATGGCGATCAACTCGTTGAGGAGCACCGCGGCGATCTGCGCGGTCGGGCCGTCGGGATCGTAGAGCGGGGGCAGCGTCGCCATCCGATGGATCAGCTCGTGCAACAGCGGCGAGATCGACAGCGTGCAGCATTCCTGCGGCACGCTCGCCGCATCCATATCCACATAGAGAAACAGCAGGCTGGCGTTGCCGCTCACGCGATTGCTGTGGGGCATACCGCCGGGAATCCAGACGCCGCAGCGCGGCGGGACCATCCACAGGCCGCTCGGCACTTCGCATGTCACACCGCCGCGCTGGGCGAGGACGAGCTGTCCCTTGCGATGGGTGTGAACCGGCAGTTCGTCCTCCTGCTCCCGGGTATCCACCATGCCGGCCACGATCGGACGGTCCAAGATGTCAGGATCGAACTGCCGATAGTGCTGATAAAGCGTGCCGCGCATTGTCATCCTTTAGCAATTAATTGGCAGAGTAACGAAATTCTCTCGACGCGGCAACGCCTATGGTCTCCGTGCTTCACGGATGATCACATCATGCCTTCACCATTTCTGTCTCGGCTTCTCGCAGCAGCAGCGCCCGGCCGGCTCGATCCGAAATGGGCGCTGTTCTCGGCGAACTCCTTCATCGCGGCGATGCTCGCGATCTATTTTGCCTTCCGGCTCGGATTGGAGCGGCCGTATTGGGCGATGCTCACGGTCTATCTGACCGCACAGCCGTTCGCCGGAGCGGTTCGGTCACGCGCCGTCTACCGCTTTGTCGGGACATTGCTGGGCGCCTGCGCGGCGCTGGCGCTGGTCCCGATCCTGGTCGATCAGCCCGCGTTGTTGTCGGTTGCCGTCACCGCATGGGCCGGGCTCTGCGTCTATATCTCCCTGCAGGACCGCACGCCGCGCAGCTATGCTTTCCTGCTGGCAGGCTACACAGCGACGACAATCGCGTTCTCGAGCGTCAACGTTCCGGCGATGGTATTTGTGACCGCGCTGTCGCGGGTCGAGGAGATCCTGCTCGGCATCGGCTGTGCGACCCTGGTGCACACCCTGCTGTTTCCGAGCGACGTCACCACTCCTGTGCTGAAATCCCTCCGCGCCGCATTGTCGGACGCCTTCGCCCGGACCGCCGATGTGCTCTCCGCGCGCGTCGACAGGGCGCCGAAGACGGGACGCTGGAAGCTCGCTGCGGACATCACGCAAATCGAGATCCTGTCGACGCACCTGCGCTACGACACCGCCGCGAGCAAGCCGGACCTGCGTGCCATCGGTGCCGTGCAGGACCAGCTCGCATTGGTCTTGCCGATGCTGCTGTCGGTGGAGGACGGACTCGCCGCCTTGGGAGAGCGGCGCTCGGCCGAGTTGACCCACCTGCTGTCCGAGCTCGCCGACTGGACACGTGCGCCGGAGCGATCACCGGCCACTGCCGACGATCTGATCAGAAATTGCACATCGTTCAAAGCAACCTGCTGGGACGATCGCAGCGAATGGGATCGGCTGATCGAGGCCGGAACCGCGGCCAGATTGGCCACGCTGATCGAAGCGCTGGCTGCCGCGCGAAACCTGTCGCGCGCATTGCACAGCGGTGCTCACCCTGCCGCTTGGAGCCAAGCTGGCCTGCGGGATCGACACGTGAGGCGACGCCTGCACAGCGATCCCGGCCTTGCCGTTCTGTCGGTCGTGGCTCTTGGCGTCGCCGTGCTCGGCTGCTGCGCGATCTGGATCACGACGGCCTGGCCGGAAGGCGGCGCCGCCGCGCAAATCGCCGCCATCGCCGCGGCGCTCTACAGCAGCCTCGACGATCCCGCGCCAACGCTGATTTCCTACGCGCTCTGGACGCTGGCCTGCCTGCCGATCGCCGCGATCTACCTTTTCGTGATCTTCCCGGCCATCACCGGCTTTCCGATGCTGGTGTTCTCGCTGGCGCCGACCTTTCTGGTGATCGGCTATCTGCAGGCCAATCCCCGGCATTTCATCAAGGCGTTGGCGCTTGGTCTCGGACTGATCAGCGCGCTCGACCTCCAGAACAAATTCAGCGCCGACTTCGCTCTGTTCATCAATAGCAATGCGGCTGCGACGATCGGACTTCTCGCAGCGTTCGTCGCGATTCGATTGCTGCGTTCACTGTCCGCATCGGGAGCGGCGCAGCGTCTGCTGCGCCACGGCTGGTCCGATCTGGCGAGGCTGGCTGCTGCACGGCGGCCGATGAGCCGCGCCAGATGGACCAGCATCATGCTTGATCGATTCGGCCTGGTGATCCCTCGGCTGGCTGGCGCGACGACGGACATCGCGGTGGAAGCCCGTCCTTTGGCAGCGCTGCAAATCGGCATCGATCTGCTCGCGCTCAGGCAAGCCGCAGTGCACGAGGACGCGCGCAGCGACCCTGGCCTCCAGCAGCTTCTGCCGATGCTGTCGCGGGCATTTCGCTGGCTGGCCCGCGGCAACGCGAAACTGAAGCCTGACGATGCGCGCGCCCTTCTGGCCGCGATCGACAACGCGCTGTGCGACACGCGCAAAGACACGACCGCCTGCCAGCAGCGAACGCTCGCGCTGATCGGCCTGCGTCGGACGATGTTTCCGGATGCTCATGCTTTGTCCAGGAAGGCCATGCCATGAACGAGGAAATCGCCATTTCCGGCGTCTACGTTCCGACGTTTGCGCTGGCCTGTGCTTGTGCGCTCGCGGCCTGCTTTATCGCCTCCGCGGCCAACCGCAAATTCATCGGCGACCATATTCGAAGGTATGCGTGGCACCCCGCGCTGTTCGACTTCGCCGTCTTCGTCATTTTGACCAAGATCTTCTACGCTGTTCTGGGAAAGCTGCCGCTATGACAACGATGAGTTCGATGTTTCCCCGCATGATGCTCACTGTCCTGATGGTGAGCGTCGCGGCACCGGTCGGCATCGGCATGTGGGAGCATTATGAGGCGGCGCCATGGACACGGGACGGCCGCGTCCGCGCCGACATCATCGCCGTTGCCGCCGATGTCTCCGGGCTGGTCGACGAGGTGCTGGTCCGGGACAATCAGGTCGTCCGCAAGGGCGATATCTTGCTGCGGCTGAATCCCGATCGGTTCCGCCTCGCCGTCCAACAAGCAGAGGCGTCTCTGGCCAACCGCGAAGCCGCCGCGGAGAAGGCAGCGAGCGACCGCGCACGATACGAGAAGCTGAGCGAAGGTGTCGTGTCGCAGCAACAGCGCGAGACGATCCGGGCTACGGATTTGCAAGCCAAGGCGCTTTATGGTCAGGCCGTGGCCGACCTTCAGATCGCGCGGCTCGATCTCGATCGATCCGAAATCCGGGCACCCGCGAACGGCCGCGTGACCAATTTCGATTTACGGCCCGGCACCTATCTCGCCGCCGGGCGCGGCATCATGGCGCTGATCGACATCGACACCGTGCGTGTCGAAGGTTATTTCGAGGAGACCAAGATCCCGCGGATCCACCTTGGTGACGCCGTTGACGTGAAGCTGATGAGCGGAACGACGCTGAGCGGTCGGGTCGAGAGTATCGCTGGCGGAATCGAGGACCGCGATCGAAGTTTGGGGTCCAGCCTGCTCGCCAGCGTCAATCCATCGTTCTCCTGGGTCAGGCTCGCCCAGCGCATTCCGGTTCGGGTCCGCATCCCGCGCAAAGATGTCGATCGCCTGATCGTCGGAACGACTGCGACGGTGCAAGTCAATGTTGGAAACCGCAACGCCCCGCCAGACACCATGAGCGTTTTACGGTAACGCTCGGTAACGCGCTCAGCCGGCGCCAAGAAAATCTAATGAAAACAAAGCCGAATGGCGCGCCCGGAACGACGTCCGACCTCAGATTCGTAGTCTGGTCCGGAGCATTGAAACAACTCGCGTTTGTTCCCGTAGCCGCATCACATTCGGCGCTTTGGGGGTGACGGCTGCGATTTCGGCACAAAATGCCGGGGGCGTTATGAGAATAGGCAAAGACAAACTGTACGAGGCACGACGTTGTGGTGTTTGGTACAAGAGGGTTTGCCTTGACTTCACCGGCCGCGAAGCGCGGCTCTTTGGTCACTTGTTGGGCACGATCAACGAATTGGGCGAGATCTCTGCTCTCGCACCATGCACGGCTTGCTTGGCAGCGATGCACCGCATCTTTCAAAATTTCATTGATCTCCTAACGACGGCAGAAGATCTCCAAGACTTCTCCAAAGCCATGGCGGACACAGCGACCGCTTTGGACCTATCGTGTTTTGCCTATCTAGCCCTCCAGCACTCAAGCAAAGGCAAACCGCGCCTGATCTCTACATATCCATCGCGGTGGGTAGCACACTATCTACGAAACAATTATCAAGTGCTTGATCCCGTCATCGGAGAAGCTCTTCGAAACCCCGAGCCCTTTCAATGGGGGGTTAATTTCAACTCGAAGTTCACATCAAAAGCACAGCATCGGCTTTTCGAAGAGGCCGCGGAATTCGGAATTCGGTTTGGCTTTACGGTGCCTATTCACGATGGCCACGGCCCCATCGCTGCATTGACCTTTGCCGTTGACCAGAGCCGCCCACAATTCGAACGGTTCATTGAATCGCATGGACGCGTTCTTCAGCTTATGGCGATGTATTTCCATGCTCATACCCGCCGAAAGCTAGCAAATGTACACGAAATAGAGGGGGCATGCCTATCCCCGCGCGAGTTCGAATGTTTGGAGTGGGCAGCTCGGGGCAAGAGCGCTTGGGAGATTGGATGCATTCTCGGCATCTCGCGCAACACGGTTGCCTTCTACCTAGAAGGCGCGAAGAAAAAACTCGGTGTTCGGACGATTGTGCAAGCGGTAGCCCGCTTAGCCGCCGTGAAAAGAAAAGAGCAAAATTAGGGACGCGGCCTCCCTACAACTACAGGTAATGACTTAAGATCCGTGATCCGCTCCAAAGGTGGCGATGTACACACCTGGAGGGACTATGATTCAGCTTATCACACCACCCTTGTATGGCCAGTTCGCTGAAACTCTCGTCGAAATGCATCGGTTACGGTATCGCGTTTTCAAGCTTCGAATGGCATGGGACGTTCAAACCAGCGGCGACATGGAGATCGACGATTTCGATGCACTGCATCCCGCTTACCTAACCCAGCTATCTGACAACGGGCAGGTGCAAGGTTCCGTACGCCTCCTCCCCACACTTGGCCCGACCATGCTTTGCGACACCTTCCCGGCGCTTCTTGAAGGCCAACCCGCGCCATCAACTCCTCTCGTTTGGGAAAGTAGTAGATTCGCAATCGATGTTGCTGCCGATGCTCCGAAGGGAGATCACGGTCTTACTCGTGCTGCTTACGAGCTATTTGCGGGAATGGTCGAGTTCGGACTCTCAAGACAACTCACTGACATCGTTACCGTCACGGACGTCCGTATGGAGCGAATCCTTCGGCGAGCCGGTTGGCCCCTGCGGCGCATTGGCAATCCTTCCGCGCTTGGCAACACCTTAGCCGTGGCCGGTTATCTCGAGATCTCGCGGGATACTCTGGCAAGCCTTCGTAAAGCCGGCGGGCTTTCGGCACCGGCCCTTTGGACGCCAGTAATCTCCGCGGCCGCATAGAACGATCCAGGCCAACAAACGATATGCCCGTACCCGCCTAGAGCGGGGACGGGTATCTTGCAGTTCGCTTACCGAGCTATGAACATGACGGAAATTGAGACCAGGAACGACCAGCGAAACGCAGCGAGAGCTATTGACCTACAACAGCTTCGACTCGCGGTCGCCGCTTGTGACTACGGTAGCTTTCGACGAGCCGCGGAAGCGCTTTCAATCAAGCACACCGCGTTCAGCCGTGCTATCGGTCAGCTCGAGCACCTCGTGGGCACTTCACTGTTTGAGCGCTCAAGCGGGGGTATCAAACCCACGTTGACCGGATGCGCAATTTTGCGCATTGCACGGCTAATCTTGGAGCAGGTCGACATGCTCGTTGACGCCGGGAGGTCCGGTGGCCGCGGCGATACCGGCCATCTTTCCGTCGGTTTCTTCACATCCATGTCCACCGGCAATTTGCGAGCGACGATAGGTGAGCTCAAGAAGCTGCTACCAGGGCTTGAACTGGCAATGATGGAACGCTCACGCTTTCGTTTGATGACTGCCCTCGGTAACGGAACCGTCGACGTTGTCGTTAGCCCTGGACGTCCAGCTTCAAAAGACACAAGATCACTATTGCTCTGGAGCGAACGCATCCTAATCCTGCTGCCGCAGGATCATGTCTTGGCGGCACGCGAGATCGTCTATTGGACAGATTTGCGTAACGAAAAGATCCTTCTAAGTGAGTATGATCCAGGACAAGAGCTCGAGGATCTTTTGATTTCGAAGCTCGTACTACCCGACGATCGGCCCAAGGTAGAGCGCCATGACGTAAGCCGCGGCATTATCAAGAGTCTTACGAGTATGGGCATGGGGCTCAGTCTGGCTATGGAATCGGATATTGGCGCAAGCTTCGCTGGCGTTGTGTACCGAGAGTTGCAGGACGGAACGGGACCAAGCCGGGTAGACTTCCATGCGCATTGGCGCGAAGACAATCAGAATCCGGCTCTGAAGCGTTTCCTCAGTCTGTTGGCAGAACGCTATCCCTCCCCTCCGCCACACCCGGGGCGTGACCGGCTCGTCTCGCCTTTGCAAATCCGCGGTCGGTAGCCATAAAGCGCGCCAGCATCGGTGCGATCAGTTTCACCGGATCGATGCGCTGCCCGCTTTCACTTGCCAAGGCCTCTGCATAGGCGATGAGATCCCGATGCACTGATGCCGGAAGTTCAGCGGCGACCTTGACCAGTTTATCGTCGAGCAGTGTTGCTATTTTAAGCTTGGGCATGCAGTTACCCTCTGTATGGCGCTAGTATGAGGTCACGATTGACGACGACGCGAACTGGAAAGCCAGGTCGCACGGCAAGAGCGGGCTGGATGTTGAGGCTGCGGCGAACTACCTGTTGTCCGGTTTGATTCAGCGAGTCAGACGCGCCGTGCCGCAATGCCTGTATGATAGCGCTGTCGTTGCTATTGGTGTCCGAGCCAGCCCCTAGTTCAGTTCCGACCGCCAGAAACGTCGATAGTGCCGCAGCCTTGAAGAGCTCGCCCCAGTGATTGTCGACCTGGTCTTCGAGGCCTGCATAGCCTGCGCTGTCAGCGCCAGGCTGCCGCTCGAGAACGATTGAACGTCCATTCGGCATGATCAGCCGGGTCCAGACGAGCAAGACACGGGACTGGCCGAAAGTGACCTGACTGTCGTAAACGCCGATCAGACGCGCCCCCTGGGGCACAAGCAGAAAGCGGCCAGTTGGCGTGTCATAGACATTCTCGGTGACCTGCGCCGTAATTTGGCCTGGCAGGTCCGATCGGATTCCGGTGATCAGGGCTCCCGGAATAACCGTTCCAGCCTGCACGATATATGGTGAAGCTGGTTTGGTGATGCGATCAGGGCTGACTGTGCGGCGGTCCGCAGAGGCGTTCACGAAGGCAAGCTTGCGGTCCTGACCGTTCTGCGCAAATCCGTCGTCATTGGTACTCGTCGGGCTTTGCGATGCGATGCGATCGCCCCCTACGCTTGCGGCCGTAGGCTCACGCGCTTCTCTCCCATTGGTCGAGGCGAACAGATGGCTGATGCGGGCTGCTTCGGTCTCTTGATCCCGGCGCTGCTGCTCCGGATCAGCGCCGATCGTCGGCGACTGGCCTTGGGCCGCAAGGATCGGCCGGCCGAGGTCCCCCGGAAGCGGGGGGCCCAGTTGCGGGATCGGTTGGCGTGGAATGCCAGCGTAGTCCTTCGGGAGCGCCGTAATGCCGTCGGCGACATTGTGATGGTCGGTACTGTAAAGCTCATCGGCCGTCTGGTCTCGAGGTCGACTCTTCTGGAACGACCACAGCACGGCTCCGCCGATGACAAGGAGGGCGACCGCGCTCCCTCCCGCCAGTACTTTCCGAGACAACCGCATCACGCGCGGGTGCTCCGCTCTCAAACGGAAGCTCCTGGACTGATCCTCTTGTGTCTCAGGTGGAGCCGCTCGCTCCTGATCGTTTCCATTCAACGTGTTCATGACGAAGGCCTCCCGTCGGTCCGGACAATACGGACTTTCTGCTGGTGCTCGCCGCCAAGCCGCAGTTCGGCCGCAGCAAACAGCCGATCGACGATCAATACGTTGCCGTAAGAGCGATAGTTGACGACCTCGGTCTTGCCGTCCGGACCGATGGCGAAAAGCGGAGGCATCTCGCCCTGCACGATGCCTTGCGGGAATTCGACGTAGACCTTGCGACCATCGTCATATGCGGCGAGCGGCCGCCAGGGAGGACTGTCGCCTTCGATGGCATAGCGCGAGATGCGCTGCGCCGCATCCGGAAGAGCAGGTTTCACAGCAGCTGAACGCGACCGTTCGCCTACCGTTTCAGGGTAGTACCAGGCAACGGATGGCATGTATGGCCGCTCGCGGGAGCGGAGCTCGATCAGGTAGGTGCGCCGGTCGGTATTGACCACGAGGTTGGTCTCGATCGATGCGCGCGTCGGCTTGACCAGGATATGGACGCGTCGTGTGTCGCCGCTCCCGCTCTCGGTATCGCCCACGACCCAGCGTACGGTATCTCCGGCCGCGATCGGCCCTGATCCCGTCAACTGTTCTCCCTCCTCGAGCGCGATATCCGTGATCTGCCCCGGTGCGGCGTAAATCTGATAGAGCGCTCCGGGACTGTAGGCGTAGATCTGCGCCGCGTTGAAATACCCTCGCTTGCGCGGTTCGACGCGGGCTGCGCTGTTTGCGGTCTCAACCCGGCTCACGGGTTCAGCATCTTCCTTCCCTCCCGACTTGCCGCCGAGAGCAGGCTTCCAGAGGGGTGGAACGTGAAGCGGTCGCGATCTGTCGTCGAGGGCCACCGGCGTCGCCGGTAACGGAGCCACTTCGGCGTCATAGCTGATCTCCGGCGGAATGTAGGTCGCGCACCCACCCAGGGCCGAGGACCCAAGCAGGAGAGCAAACAAAAGTGCTCGCTTCGCGATCAAGAATTCGGGCCAAGTGGGACCGATACCGTCGCGCGGGACGGCGCGCTTCGAATAAATGTCAAATAGCGTCTTGGTCACTGACTCAACTCCTTTGACCAATTGATGGCGCAAACGTAAACGCCAAGAGGATTCTTGCGCAGGCGTTCGGCATCGCGCGGTGTCTCGATCACGATCGAGAGAATTGCAGTCCAGCGCTCGGTCGAGCTCAACGAGCCGTTGTCGTAGGTGCGCTGGGTCCACGCGACCCGAAAGCTTTCCGAAGAGGCGCGAATGACGCTCGAGACATCGATAGAGATCTGGAGCTTGCCCAGTTTGGCGAAAGGGTCGTTGTTACGCGCATAGTCGTTCAGCGCAGCCGCGCCACGATCCGTCGTAAAATCATAGGCCCGGAGCCAGTTTTGCCGCAGAACGATGCCGTCGGCCGGCAGGCCTCTGACATCTTCGATGAAGCGCGCCAGATGGTAGGCGATCTGCGCATCAGTTGGTTGATAGTCGATGTTGGCCGGCGCAACTCTCTGGGCTTGGCCAAGATGGTCGACTTCGACCACCCAGGGCGTGATCGAGCCTTGGCTCGACTGCCAAACAAGGCCACCTGCGAGACCGGCTGAAAGCACCAGGCAGCCGAACGCCATTAATCGCCAGTTCTTGGCCTGAACACGGGCGGATCCAATGCGTTCGTCCCAAACCTGCGCCGCCTTTTGGTAAGGCGTGATCGGCTCGGGCATGCGCCCGTAGTGTACGGATGGTCGTTTGAACATCGATATTGCCCCTGGGATCAAGTGATCGGTTTCAAGTCGTGCGGTATCCGGATTTCCGGTGCGGTGACGCGCGACGAACGCGCATTGCCCGCGTGTCAGCGCTCTCCTTCGGACAAATCGACCGAAGAGCCGCTGCCGCTGTGATCGCCTGAGCGGACCGCCTGCCCGGCTGCCGACGCAGCATGCCGAATGGTCTCGGCACGCTTCATGCGGCGCGCCCAATTGGGCTGCGCTTCGGTCGAAGTGCTCGCGGCCTGCTCGCCCCCTTGCCCACCACTGCCGAGGGCAGCCCCAGCGCGGCGCAACGGGCTCATGACAGCCGCACCGCCAGCCTCCGCGACGCCGGCGAGGCCGCCACTTCGATAGGCGACGGATGCACTTCTCAAGGCGGCACCGCCACCACGCGCGGCACCAGCCATCGCTCCGCCAGCGATACCAGCACCGCCGGCGACGAGGCCTGCGCCGGCAGCAAGAACGCCGCCAGCGGCCAGCCCCGTTCCAATCGCGGCGCCGGCACCGAGTTGGGGTCCGCCAGAGACCAGGCCGTTTGCGATTCCAGGACCAAAGATGCCGAGGCCCAGCAAGGAGAGCGCCGCGAGCACCAGCGTCATCGCGTCTTCGATGGTCGGCTGTCCACCGCCGAAGCCAGCGGTGAATTGCGAGAACAGGGTCGAGCCGATGCCAAGGATGACGGCAAGGACCAGAACTTTGATCCCTGACGATATAACGTTGCCCAACACCCGCTCCGCCGCAAAGGCTGTCTTGCCAAACAACCCAAAGGGGATGAGCACGAAGCCGGCCAGCGTTGTGAGCTTGAACTCGATTAGAGTGACAAAGAGCTGGATCGCCAGAGTGAAGAAGGCGAGCAGGACCACGACCCATGCGAACAGGAGAACAACGATCTGGACGAAATTCTCGAAGAAGCTGATGTAGCCCATCAGGTTCGAGATCGAATCGAGTAGCGGTCGGCCGGCATCGAGTCCGACTTGGGCGATCTTACCCGGTCTGAGGAAGTCGGATGCGGACAGGCTTGCGCCGGATGCCTTCAGTCCAAGACCGGCAAAGCTCTCGAAGATGATGCGCGCCAGGCTGTTCCAGTTGTCGATGAGATACGCGAAGACCCCTACGAAGAGCGTCTTCTTGACGAGGCGCGCGATGATGTCTTCGTCAGTTCCCCAACTCCAGAACAACGCGGCGAGCGTGATGTCGATCGCAGCAAGGGTCGTTGCGAGATATCCGACATCACTCCCCAGCAGCCCGAAGCCATTATCGATATAGCGCGTGAACGCTTCCAGGAACTGGTCAATGATCCCCGTACCAGTCATGGCTTGTTCGCCTCGGGTGCCGCTAGGTCCGAATATCCCTGCGGGACCCGGCTTTGATCCTTTTGGACAGGTATCGAGCTGGTTGAGTCATTGTGGCTGGGAGCTACAAGGCCATCTCTCCTGCCGAGGAAGCGGCGCCGGTTTTCAGCCCAAATCTGCTGGCAGTGGCGATAATCTGCCGTCTGCTCTGGAATGACACCGCGGCAGTGTACGAGGTCGGCGTTGGCTGCATCGGTCCTCTGCTCAGCCTTCGGCGCCGCCCCAGATTCGTCGCGGCCACGCAGCTGAATCGTGCAGGCCGCGACGGCCACCAGGCCGATTGTCGTAAGCAACGACAGCGCCTTGAATGCCCTTACATCGGTCATCAGTGGAACATCTGCACATTGGAGGATTGATAGCCCTGTCCTGGCGTCAGAAAACGCCTGAGCTGCTCTCGCCCCTGATCCTGAGCCGAAGCGCGCTGAGCCGCTTCGAGGCTCTGCGCCCTGCCCTGCGCCGCCGCGGCCGCTGTGAGATCGGCAAGTTGTTGCGCTTGAAGCGCGAGGATCTGGTTGCCGGCCTGAGTTGCCTGCAAGGCGCCACTGGCACTCTGGCTCGAGGTTACGAGGGCAGACGTCTGGATGCGATTGTTGTCGAGGTTGCCAACGATGCCGGCCTGGACACGAAGCGCGTCTTGCGTCGCTGCATAGGAATTCTGCCATCGCGATTGAGCGTTGGAGATCAGCAACGGGCTCGACTGGCTGCTGGTCGCTGGCGCATAGCTTGTCGAGAAGGCATGATCGATCTGCTGCACGTCGTAGGCAATGCGCTGGGCCTGGGCCAGTAATTGCTGGGTACGCTGGATCGATGATTGCAGTTGCTGCAGCGACGAATACGGCAGGTTTGCAAGATTCCTTGCCTGATTGATCAGCATTTGTGCCTCGTTCTGCAACGAGGTGATCTGATTGTTGATCTGCTGCAGTTCCCGTGCGGCCGTCAGGACATTCTGGACGTAGTTGGTGGGATCGAAGACGATCAGCGCCCGTGCGGGCACCGTGACACCAAGCAACAGCGCGAAGGCGGCCGTGGTCGCCAATAGGCCAAGAGGTCTCATAGCGATCTCTCCAGATTGACGAGATGGGGGATCAGATCTGTCGCCCAGGCGACGCCACGATGCTGGAGCCACGCAGGCACGAAGCCGTCGGGTCCATGTTCGGCGATGAGTTGCGAGATGGCGGCCTGGTCTGTCTTGGAAGAGGCCGCGGTGAATGCGAGCGCAACCTCGCCAAGGCCAAGCTCGAACATCCGGTTGCCGCGACGAGACTGGCAATAGTAGTCGCGCTTTGGCGTTGCCCGGCTCAGAAGTTCGATCTGGCGGTCATTGAGGCCGAAGCGGCGGTAGATGGCAGTGATCTGCGGTTCGATCGCCCGTTCGTTCGGTAGCAACAATCGCGTTGGGCAGCTTTCGATGATAGCCGGTGCAATCGCGGAGACATCAATGTCCGAAAGCGACTGTGTGGCGAAGATGACGGACGCGTTCTTCTTCCGAAGCGTCTTCAACCATTCCCGGAGCTGCCCTGCAAAATCCTCGTCATCAAGGGCAAGCCAACCTTCATCGACAATCAGGAGTGTGGGCCGGCCATCGAGGCGATCCCCGATACGATGGAAGAGGTACGCCAGCACGGCCGGGGCCGCGCTCGTCCCGATCAACCCTTCGGTCTCGAACGCCTGAACCGAGGCTTCGCCCAGGCGCTCGAATTCGGCATCGAGTAGGCGCCCGGACGGACCGCCGAGGCAATAGGGTTGAAGTGCGCGCTTCAGGGAATTCGACTGCAGCAGAACTGACAGGCCCGTGAGGGTGCGTTCCTCCCTCGGTGCCGAAGCGAGAGATGTCAGCGCCGACCACAGATGATCCTTGACCTCCGGGGTGATCTCGACCTTTTCCCGCGCCAGGATCGCGCCGATCCATTCCGTCGCCCAACCACGCTCGGAAGGATCGTCGATCCAGGCCAGCGGCTGCAGGGCAGCGGGGTTTTCGTCCCCATCCGACAAGGCGCCACCTAAATCGTGCCAGTCGCCCCCCATGGCGAGCGCGGCCGCCCGGATCGAACCGCCGAAATCGAACGCGAAGACCTGAGAATTCGGGTAGCGGCGGAACTGCAACGCCATCAGCGCCAGCAGCACAGATTTGCCGGCGCCAGTCGGTCCCACCACGAGAGTATGGCCGACGTCGCCAACGTGAAGCGAGAATCGGAAGGGGGTTGATCCCTCGGTCTTGCCGAACAGGAGCGGTGGCCCCTCGAAGTGCAGATCCCTCGCCTCGCCTGCCCACAGCGCCGACATCGGTATCATGTGGGCCAGATTGAGGGTCGAGACCGGTGGCTGGCGGACATTGGCATAAACATGCCCGGGCAGGCTACCGAGCCACGCCTCGACGGCGTTCACCGTCTCAATCATGCAGGTGAAATCGCGGCCCTGAATGACCTTCTCGACCAGCCGCAACTTTTCGTCGGCCGCATTGGGATCGCGATCCCAGACGGCAATGGTCGCCGTGACAAAGGCTTGTCCAATTTGGTCCGACCCCAGTTCCTGCAACGCCGCGTCGGCGTCGATCGCTTTGTTGTGAGCGTCGGTATCGAGCAGCGTCGACGCCTCGTTGGTCATGACCTCCTTGAGGATGGCGCCGATGGACTTTCTCTTGGCGAACCACTGGCGGCGGATTTTGGTCAGCAGCTTGGTCGCATCGGTCTTGTCGAGCATGATTGCTCGGGTCGACCAGCGATACGAAAAGGCCAGGCGGTTCAAGTCGTCGAGGATTCCTGGCGTCGTCGCTCCTGGAAAGCCGACAATCGTCAAGACCCGCAAGTTGGCCGAACCCAGCATCGGCTCGAGTCCGCCGGTCAGCGGCTGGTCCGCCAACAGCGCGTCGATGTACATGGGGGTTTCGGGTACTCGAACGCGATGACGCTTGGTCGAGATCGTCGAGTGCAGATAGGTCAGCGTGTCCTGATCATTGAGCCAGGCGCATTCCGGCATGAATCCTTCGACCAGTTGAAGCACGCGGCTGGTTTGGTCGATAAATCCGCGGAGAACCTCGCGCGCGTCTGCTCCAAAGGTGCGATCCCGGCCCTCATAGAGAAGTCGTTCTGCCTTCGCAGCCCCCTCCTCCGGTGGCAAGTAGAGGAAGGTCAGGAAATAACTGGACTCATAGTGGGTGCCCGCCTCTTCGAACTGAGCTCTGCGCTCCGCGTCGACCAGCGCGGATGCTACATCCGGAAAGGTGCTCGGAGGATAGGCTCCTGCAAAATGGCGCTGTGCCTCAACGAACACGGCCCAGCCGGATCCCAGGCGACGCAAGGCGTTATTCAAGCGGCCGGCGACGGCGACAAGTTCAGCCGGCACTGCGCTGTCGAGGTCAGGCCCCCGGAACTTGGCCGTCCGCTGGAACGAGCCGTCCTTGTTCAGGATGATTCCCTCGTCAACCAGGGCGGCCCAAGGCAGGAAGTCGGCGAGCCGCGCGTTGGAATGGCGATATTCGGCAAGGTTCATCATGACCGAGAGCTCAGCTGTTGAGATGACCGGGGATGCGCAGATGTCGACGCACCACATCGACAAAAGCGGGGTCGCGCTTGGCGGCCCAGACGGCGGCCATGTGGCCGATGAACCAGAGGACGAGACCCGCTATCCAGAGCCGCAGCCCCAGACCCAAGGCTGCGGCAAGCGTGCCGTTGACGATCGCAACCGATCGCGGCGCGCCACCCATCAGGATGGGCTCGGTGAGTGCGCGGTGAACAGGCACGACAAAGCCCGCGATAGGTCCATCCATCAGATCACCACGCCGCCGCCGAAGGAGAAGAACGACAGGAAGAAGCTCGAGGCCGCAAACGCGATCGACAGACCGAACACGATCTGGATCAGTCGGCGGAAACCGCCCGAGGAATCCCCGAATGCGAGCGTTAAGCCGGTCACGACGATGATGATGACCGCGATGATCTTTGCGACCGGCCCCTCCACTGACTGCAAGATCTGATTGAGCGGCTGCTCCCACGGCATGTTCGAACCAGCAGCCCATGCGGGCTGAACTGCCAAAAACATCGTGCCGAAGGCAGCCAACGATGCACCGCGAAGAAAGCGAAATTGCTGACGCATGTCAGTCTCCTGCTGTTGAAAGGCTGTAGTCGCCGGTGGCACCCAGCCCTGAGACGGTGGCGAGCTCAGCCAGGCGGCGGTCAGCGCCGCGTCCCACCAGCACGGCGACGAGGTCGATGGTCTCGGCGATCAGGGCGCGCGGAACCGTGATGACGGCTTCCTGGATGAGTTGCTCGAGCCGCCGCAGCGCGCCGAGCGCAGTCCCAGCATGGATGGTACCGATGCCGCCGGGATGGCCGGTGCCCCAGGCCTTGAGGAGGTCGAGTGCTTCGGCACCTCGGACTTCGCCGATCGGGATACGGTCAGGACGCAGTCGGAGGGACGAGCGGACAAGATCCGACAGCGTCGCCACGCCGTCCTTGGTCCGCAACGCAACGAGATTGGGCGCCCTGCACTGTAGCTCGCGGGTGTCTTCGATCAGCACGACCCGATCGGAGGTCTTCGCCACCTCGGCCAGAAGCGCGCTCGTCAACGTGGTCTTGCCCGTCGATGTCCCGCCAGCGACAAGGATGTTCTTTCGCGCCGCGACCGCGTTCTGCAGGGTCTTGGCCTGCTGCGAGGTCATAATGCGCCTGGCGACGTAGTCGTCGAGTGTAAAGACGGCCACGGCGGGCTTGCGGATAGCAAAGGCCGGCGCCGCAACGACCGGGGGCAAGAGTCCTTCGAAGCGCTCACCCGTCCCCGGCAATTCGGCCGAAACCCGCGGCGCGCCCGCATGCACCTCGGCGCCGACGTGATGCGCAACCAGGCGAACAATGCGCTCGCCATCCGCGGCCGAGATGGTTTCACCTGTGTCGATCAGACCATTCGACAACCGGTCGATCCACAGCCTACCATCCGGATTGAGCATCACCTCGATGATCGCTTCATCTTCGAGGTAGCCGGCAATCGCCGCGCCAAGCGCGCTGCGCAGCATTCGCGCACCGCGCGAATTTGCCTCCGATTGGATGGAATGGATTGCCACAGTTCGCCCCCACCGAAGAGGACGTCCAAAGAACGTCCTCAGATGGGGATGATTAGAAAGAGCACCAACGGACGTTGCGCAACAGGGGCTTTCCGTGATCGTAGATTAGCGTAGAAAAAGAAAGACTGAGAACTGATGTTGGACGGCTACTCAATCGTACGGTCCACGGCCAGGTGTTGCTCACCATGCCACATCGTCTTCCGAGGGCGGGAGAATGACCCAATCCTCATATGAGCTTATCGACTCGACATCGTCGAAAACATCAGCCGGCACCAAGGACGGAATCGGCCTCGTCTGTGAGGCTAGGTCTCGGCCCGGAGGCAGCGCGAACCAGAGCAGCGCCGCGATCTGAATTGCTACGTTGAGACTGAACGCGATTTGATAGGCTTGGACGGGCCTATGGCCACCATTCACAGACCATTGCTCCAGGATCAGGCCAGTCCCGAATTGTGCCAAAAATGCCCAGCCGAAGTGCAGGAGATTTAGAGCGCCATTGGCACGACCAGCTAGCTCAGGCGGAAAGTGATCAGCTATTACCGCGAAGCTCGCCACAGTTGTCGTTCCGACAACGGCAACAACGGACCACGGCACAATGGACGGCACAGGTGCTCGCAAGATCAAGGCCAGCTCAGCTGCGACAAACAGAATTGCTACCATCGCTAATACCGTCTCCGGCCCGAGTCCTCTCCGTTTGATGTAATGGACCGTCGTACCGAACAACCAGGCCCCGCAGCTCAAGACGATCGACATCGTAAGAAGCTGGCGGACCAGACTTGCGCGATCAAGCCCCTCGACATCTGTGAGCCACGGCGATGCCCACAATCCCTGCAGGGACCAGGACGAGCCAACGCAAGTCGCCGACAACGGTGCCATTCGCCAGAACCGCCGATCGCCGAATACGGAACGAAGAGTGGCACGCCCTGTTGTCGGGGGAACGGCTCGATCAGGCACGACGACATAGATAAGGATGGCAGTCGCGGCGGTGGCGATCGCTAGGATCGCAAAGAGCTGCCGCCAACCGATCCAGGTGAGCAAATGTTCGGCCGGAGCTGTAGCAGTCACCGCTCCCAGCGAGCCCAGCATGACTAAATAGCCGTTAAGCAAGCCACCTCGTTCCCTAGGGAACCAAAGGATGACTGATTTCAGACCTGCGGTCAGCGACGCCGCGACGCCAAGCCCGATCATTGCACGTGCGATCAAGAGTGACAGGAAGCCGGTCGACACCGCAAACAGTACTGCGCCACCTGCTGCGAGCAGGAGCAGAGCGCTCTGGACACGACGCGGTCCAAATCGATCCAACAATATGCCGATTGGGATCTGAGCCGCCGCGAAAACAAAGAAATAGACTGAAGTCAGCAATCCAAGGTCGGCAGTCCCAAGCTCGGCATCCGAACTGAGATGAGTCGCGATCAAAGCGTTGATTGTTCGAAAAAGATACGAGAGATAACATCCAGCAGCAAACGGGAGAAAGACGCGCGCGATGAGACTCCACGGCCGGTAGATTTGCATGCTGGTCCTCTTGCTATCAACTCGTGCAACCGATAGCGCGGCCAGCTTTAGTGAATTCGGATAAATCGGCGCGATCGTAGGCTGGCGTAGTAAAAGAAGAACCGGCGAAACGGTCTGTCGACATGGCCCACTCGAGTTTCTTTGGCTTGCTCCTGACGTTTTTGGAATCTGCCTGAGAATGCCATGCCCTTTGCAAACGACGTCCAAGCACCTCGACAAAACCTCGAAACACTCCCTGTCTTTTCCCCGCGGAGCCCCTTGGCATTTGGTACTGGCGGTGTGATCGTCACAGAACGGGAAGAAGAGAGCCAAGGTCTCGAGCGTCAAACCAACGCTCGCTCAAGCCTCTGCATCTGAGGCTCCAGCCGCTCGAAGGAGGCCGCTGTTCGCCGCTGATTCCTCTGCTAGGCGGAGGCGGCGCCGGCTTCAGCCTCTTGAGCGCTAACCATCTATCCGTTCGCGACGATCGCACGAATGCCGCTGGATCGAGTGGTGGCACACCCTCTCGATAAACCGCACCTTCCTTGCCGGATTGGCGGCAAGACCAACCCATACGCCATCGGCGGCGGGAGTCTGCGCGGTTTGCCAGCACCTGATTCATGAGACTGTAGGATAGCCAGAGAATTAACCACCCCCGTACGGCTCTACAGGACTTTCTTCGTCTCTTTCGGACCGCGCTCCCGTAACAAACGTGCGTGCTCGGTCACCCATTTGGCGCGCGCAAGATGACTCTGGTATGCCTTCCGCGCTCGATCCGGCTCCCGATCGGGATCAATGTGCAAGGCGAGGCGAGCGACTTCTCGCCAGTCCGCTCCCTCACCCTCGGCCTGCAGAAGGCGAATGTACGTTACAACATGCTCATCGTCGTAAGATGTCAGCACCGGCCCGCTGGGAGCCAGGTCAGCCACGTTAGGATCGAGAGGGGGCATCTGCATGGTCGGTCGCGGAGTTTACTATCAAAGGGTTCGTGGATCGCATTTTGTTTAGTATATCGAGGTGCAATATACTGAACAAGCGGCATCTTCATCCGCATGGATTTGCGGGAGACATTTGCCACCAACCTGCGTCGTCTGCGCAACGCTAGGGGATGGTCGCAAGACGAACTTGCCCTGGAGGCTGAGATAAGCCGAAGCTATCTGAACCAGCTTGAACAGGGCGTTTATTACGTCAGCATAAAGGTCATCGGCCGCCTCGCCGACAAACTCGAAGTCGAGCCTGATGAGTTCCTAAAGCGGACTGCTAAGAAGGTTCGCACCAAGTAGCGCAGCCCCAACCCGCGAGCTGGGCTAAAGCCCGGCGAGCGCTTCGCCCTCGAGGAAGCGTGGCTCAGATTGCGCTCCACCAATCGTCTTGCGTTGACCTCGAGTTCGTGGCGTGCGTCCTGATGAGCCTCCCGCCAGCAAATGCAGTAATGCCCGGCACGAGATCGAAGAAGCTGTCGTGCTACCGGTTTTCTTCGTCCGAATACAGGTCGATCATTTTGGAAGTCTCGGCCGTAACAGCCGTTGTCGCGCAGACGCTTCGACCTTCTTAACGTTTAGAAGTGAGGTTAATTCGAAGCTCAGCTTGATGCGCGAGGTGCCGATGGCATTATGCGCAGGCCGGATGGGACTCGTCTTTCCCCAAGCCGAAATCCCAAGACCACGATTTCAATGGTCCGGTACGGGGCCGCCAGCAACACCGCCCCCAAAACTCTGGCGGCCCCACCTCTTGGGATGAAGCGCCAATGCCGTTCGAGAACGTCTCTGATCACTTCATCATTCACATGTATGAAGCCATCCGCGACGACGTGCACGCCGAGGCCGCAGCAGGCGTTCGCCTGCTCAGTGGGCCAGCCAAGGAGCGCGCCGAACAACTCAGACAGGAAATCGAGCGCCGCGGGCTTTTCTATAAGCCGATTGAATGGCCGGCAAAGGTTTAGATCATTGGTCTTCAGGAGCAGGTAGACCGGAGACTATCGGGACTGAGCCATCTCAAGATTTCCGGTCGTCCAGCGCGAAAGAGTTCAGCTACGCTTAAGAGCTGACTTCTTCTTAAGCCGAGAAGTCTCCTTTTTTCTTAGAAGCACAGCGAGATTTATGCTTGACAACCGACCCGGCCAGTCAGTTCATATTCAAATACTTCAAGGTCATCTATCGAGTCCGCTTACCTTGATACAGTTAGCCATTTCTGCGATCGGTGTTTCGAGCCCGCCAAATCGGTCGGAGGGACGTTGCGTCCGCTTGCGCCGCAAGCGTTCACCATGGCTTAAGCTGGCGCTGCTGGTGCTCTGCGCAGACCTGCTGCTGTCGACGATTGCCTGGACAATCGCTGACTTCGCATCGAGTTGAGCCGGCATGACCGACCTCGTCAGGAGGCACGGTTAACACCGATTGGCATGCCTGCGGCGTTTTCTGGGTGCAAGGTCCTTGGGTTGGGAATATTGCCAACGCAAGTTCGCGAACGAGCAAAGCCGGGTGAATGGACTCTGGCGCGCGGGTCTGCGCTCCGCCTCCCCCGTATTCCTCCGGGTTTCGCCAGCTCCAACTTGTGCCCTAGCCTGCAGCACGATGGCGCCTCTGCTGCTGAAGAATAAGGCACCTTGTCTTCAGAGTTCCAAGCGGTTAAATTTCGAGCTATTTCTTAGCATATTTTTGGTGGCTTGGATGCGGATCGTCCTCACAATTTTGGCTATTTGGGTTCTGCTCAACGTCCTGTTCGTTTTGCTCGTTGTTCGCCCCCGTAAACCGCGGCCGATATCTCCTCGAAAAAAACTCTCGCCGGCTCCGATCGAACTCGGTCAAACAGAAGCAGAGCGGGACGAACCCCTCTTACTTCGTCACGTGATCGTCGCGGTCGCAACAGGAGCTTTTTTTGTCCTCGCGCCGCCACTCATCGCACTCGGCGATACGATTGCTCGCTTCTTTCGAAAGCCGCCGCGTAACTGAGCCGGAAGACAAGCGTCCTCTGCTGACACGTCTTGAGTTGCGAGCTCAATAAGCCTCTTGGAACAACACAGCCGAGGCTGTGCGCGCCATTATCTTGAGGTCGAGCCAGATGCTCCAATTGCCGACGTACCAAACGTCGTACTCGACCCGTTTTTCCATCAGATCGACAGTGGGTATTCCGCCGCGGAATCCGTTCACCTGGGCCCAGCCCGTCAGACCGGGCTTCATATGATGGCGATAAACATATTTACTGATCAGCTCGTCATAAAAGTTGTCATGGGCAAGCGCATGCGGGCGCGGCCCGACCAGCGACATGTTGCCGAGCAATACGTTCCAGAGCTGAGGTAGCGCGTCGATACCCGTCATGCGAAGGAAGCGCCCGATCCTAGTGATCCGCACACCCTTTTTGGTTGGCTGCCTGGTCGTCGCAACATCCTCGCAAACGGTCATCGTGCGAAATTTCCAGATCTCGAACGGCTTGCCATTAAACCCGCGGCGCGACTGCCGGAAAATGATCGGTCCAGGCGAATCCAGCTTGATCAGAACGGCAACGGTTAGCACCAAGGGCATCAGGAGCACGAGGGCAAACAACGCCACTCCCACATCAAGGCAGCGCTTTTGCAATCGCTCGAAGATGCTGAGCGGCGGTCGCTGAATCTCGATCGCGACGGTTCCGCTGACCGGGAGAAATGGACGAGCCACTAGATCTGCGATCGGATCGTCGGGTAGCAAGCGTATCGGCTGAGGTAAAACGCGCAAAAAGGGCGCTAGCTTACGCAGCAGCGGGAGCTCATTCCAGTCGATCGCGAGCAGATATTCATCAACATCAGCAGTGTGCGATTGACGGATGACGTCGCGGATCGCGCGCTGCCAGTGATCATCGTCGCAATTGGCCCCGAGAACAAGATGATGCACGACGTCAAACCCGTTCCGCCCCAGATCCTTAAAGCGGCTAGAGGTAAGATCGAGCGATCTCAGACTCAGCAAGATTACCTTGCGATCGACCAGGCGACTTCTCGCAAAGCTTGTCTCAAACACGGCCTGCCAGACGACGCGGAGACTGATCAGGCAAGTGCCTCCGAACGCAGCGAAGACGAGGACAGTTCCTCGGGAGAGATTGTCCGTCGAGTCTAACAAGAAGGCGACGACGGCAAGGACGGCCAGCGACATCAACCAGATCAACAGCGCCTTCCGAAGCTGCCAAGCTAAATTGAGCAGTCGGTGGGTCGCGTACACATCATGAAAATAGGCAACCGTTACGAAAACGCCCCCGACAAACAAACCGGCTCCTACTGACCCGTCGGCGGGTGCAGCAACTGTAGTACCACGAAGGGACGCCCCGACCACATAGCTCAGCAGGATCAGCAAAAAATCAGCGGCTACGATCACGAACTGAAACGGTCGCTGCAGAGCACTGCCGCGCGCGGACAACAGCGCACGCGCGCTTTCATAATCGTAAGTTGCAGCCCCCATTCGAACCTCTGCGTGTCGAGGGTGGGCCTGCCGCTCATCCTCGTGCTGAATGACTCACCTCACCCCACGAGACAAGGTGTTGACCGAACGCAGCGAGATTGTGGCATGGTACACAAAATTTTTGCGACAAGGATCGAATGCGTGTATTTATGTATGTTTGCAATCCGGAGCAATTTGTCACACCAAAGACACGCAACGTGCCGGTCCCCGCACTCTAATCACGTTCCACTTTGAAGTTGCTCGCGCTATTCCATAGATGCTCAGCTTTAAGGCGAACGCGTGAAGAACCGTCAATTACGAGCGTTCTATGACAATGCTATCCGAGGATGCGCTTCAAAAACTGACACAGTATGCCAGTCTGAGCTAGATCGCTTCATCTTATCGTTGGCACGCAGCTGCCTTTGTCCGGTCCGACAAAGAACTGGCTTATCAAAAGCTGCGCCGTTCGCCAATTGCCATCAAAAAGCGATCTGACTTTTTCGGATCTTCGGAGCGAGCGTAAGCGCTGTTCAGCGGCCACCTACCGGATGACGAGGTGATCTGCGAGTCTGCGGTTCGGTTTCGATCGTTAGGCTTAGAATGGAAAGAGTGCATACTGCTATCTCGGAGCCGGTGCGGCGGCTTGAGGTCTTCACCGGAGCTGGTCGTCGGCGGAACCTGACGCCGCTCGGATCGGAATCATCACCGTCTCAGAAGCTCAAGAACCCGCTGCAGCGCCTCCGTGTCCACGTCCCGATCAACGCGCACGCGACACCCGCCGCCAAGCTCGACCTCGACAATGCCGGCCCCGCACCTTGCGCAGGCGGTGAAGACACGGTTGTCGCGCGCCACTCGAGCTCGGAGCCGCCGCAGGCGTGATCTCAACCGGAACAAGCACCGGCGCGGCATCCCCGCTCAACTTGCCTTCCCGCGCCGAGCGGCGCCACGTGAACAATTGGCTTATCGACAGCCCGTTACGTCGTGCCGTCACCGACACCAGACCTGGCCCGCCATAGCTCTCGGTGACGATCCGCTGCTTTTCTTCCAATGTCCAACGGCGTCGAGCGCCCGTCGAGACGACTTCAAGTCGGGAAACCTTCGCATAGGCATATGGTCAGTCATATGCCTATGCCTGCATCCTCCACCAAACCGCGCAAGGCGGTCTCCGCCGGAGCGATACCCATCTGGGTCTATGACATCGGAGAAGATGGCGTCCAGGCGTTCACCGACTTCGGCATCGAGAACCTGATCGAGCTCATCAAGTTCTACAAAGAACACCCCGAACTGCTCAGAAGGTGACGCGGCGGCACGCCGAACGGATACAAACCTGTAAGCTGAATGGCGTCGATCCGCTTGCCTATCTGACCGATGCCCTCACAGGATCGTCAACGGCCATCCAAACAGCAACATCGATGAACTGCTTCCGTGGGTCTATGGCCGTCACGAACTTAAAGCGGTGGCCTGAGAATCTGAGAACGACGCTTACGAACGATCGACTTGTGCGCAGACGCTGCGCAAGCGAACCGTTCTCGGGGCTTCTCAACTTCAGCCAGCCTGACTGCCCGAACGAGGCCTTAAAGCTCTCGCGGGGAGAGCGAGGAGCGCCTTGGTCTAGCGCGTGTACTCATAAGTCCGGAATGTCCCCTCCCCAGCAGCGGCGCAGAAACCGACATTGCTTGAGGTCCAAGTTGGACCACAAGGCAACATTCACGGTCAGTGTGGCGCAATACAGAAGACGACGCGTCGCGGGCTTTCTGTAGTTCGCAGTCGGCATCAGTTCACGATGCCGGCGATGTTGCGACGGCGATATGCCATAAAGCCGACACCGCAGAAGCCGAGGATCATCATGGCCCAAGTCGAAGGCTCGGGAACTGCAGCCGTGACCGGCGTCATCGTACCCGTGAAATTACCCGCCCCCTCGAACGTAAGTGCAGTGATAAAGGCCACGGGATTGTTGGGATCTAGACCAGGATTGATACCGAGCACTTCGAATTCACTGACCCCGGTGCCACCAAAATTGAACAGCTGACCTCCCGCAAGATTCGCATCAAACGCCCACGACGTACCGTTCCACAGCAGTAACTCGTAAAGACCGGAGTTTCCCGTCGGCAAAGTCACACTGGCAAAATTGGGATCGCCAAGACCCGTTCTAAATATATAGCCAATCGCGCTTGCGGGATCGATATTGTACGTCACGCCCGGAGCGACTGTAAGGTTGAAGCCGTAGGTGATCTGCCCATTCGAGACGGTAGTGGTGGGAAGATTCACCGGCGGCGTGCCGTTTGGTAGGATCTGAAAATTGGAATAGACGCGCGAGAGCGCCTGAACGTTGCCGTTGAGCAGGTTTGTCGATGATCCGTTTCGCGTCTGCAGGGCGTTGATCTCGATCGTATATTGCGTATTGGACTGCAGTGACGTTCCAGGAATTGTAAAATCCGACGGAGTAACCGAATAAGAAGTTATGCTGGGGCTTAGATTTGTGCTGACAACCAATCCGTTGTTGACAACGTGGCCGTTCGAAAAAGTTATCAAGTTGTTCTGATAAATATTAATCCGATAACCTTCGACGGTGGTACCAGGCGGAGGTGCCCAACTGAATGTTGGAGTCTGACCGGTACCCGAAAGCGTGACGCTTTGAACGAATGGGATCTCACCTTGTCCAGCTAGAGAAACCGTCGTGTGCGCTGACGTAGGCGAGGTATTTGGATTGTTGAAAGTCAGCGTCCACGGATTAGTCAGGTTGGCCGGATTGTTATTTGCAAGCGAGCCGCACGATGTCGTGCAGATTGCTAGATTGCCTTGGAAAAAATTTGGAGTGCCCGGACTGGTTTGGCCGGTCAGAATTCGCGTTATGGTTTGGCCGGTAGCTGCATTAATAGTAGTAGCCACGCCCGTCGTGCCACCCGATACGCCGTTGGGTACGACACTATCCGCCCCGTACCGAATGATCTCGCCGCTAGAGAAGCCCAAATTGTTCGGGCCCACATTGAACCATTGAATGAAGGGGTCACTGATAGTAATCGAAGAAGCCGAGGCTTGACTCAGTGTGCTCGCGAGCACCAGCAAAGCAGCGCATGGTTTAGCCAAATAGCGTCCAGTCATTGCCCCCTCCATGAATAATTGCAGAAATAAATCGAAGAAACGCCCGTACACCAAAAAAACCGAGCGACTTTAGTTTTTGCAATTTGCAGTTCTTTTAAGCTGAATAGTTAATAAAGTGCGACATCTTGTCAAGGTAGGCCACTGAGCGAACGAACGGCGACCAGCGCGGAATGAGAACAGTTGAAGGTCCCCTCAGAGTCGGGCTGAGCAGAAGATTTCTGCTTGAACCCCAAACCCGACATAACGCTTTTAGGAGAACACGCCCTAATTCGCCAGGCGGCCCCGGACCGCGATCTCGAAGTTGGACATACAGGCTTCGAGGCTCCGGACCGGGCTTTCATAGAGAGTGCTTGCCAAGTACCGAAGACGCGCATGGGAGCGTCCTTCGATCTCGTCGAGTTCGGACGCAATATTTTCTAGCGCTTGCTGAAGACGCCGCAGATCGGAAAGCTGACGTTCTGCCCGGTCCATAGGCTGGCCCTCTACCAGTTTCGGCGAGGAAGAGAGTCTCGGTGGTCTAAAGAGACATTTGGCAGGACCGCAATGCAGAACGTCTGCTCAAGTCACCGGCTCCCCCGATCTCCTCGCCGAACAAAATCAAGCATAGTTTAAATGAGAACCATTTTTCTCGATTTCTTTAGAGTAGTCAATGGCGGAATAAATGCCGCAGCCAGTTATATAGACTGGGCACACGATTAACTAAGTCGCGTCGAGGGTGGCGATAGCCCATTAAATGGAAGGACTGCATCTGCCTAGCGCAGCCTAGAAGGCGTTTCGTTGGCGGCGATCGCCCGAGGCGCGCGAACCGCGAGGCGTTCTGGTGGGTCAGTACGGCCGCTCAGAAGGAGCCAATTTGGTCGCATCAACCTCGCCGTCGTCATGCGAGCATCCCATTGGCACGACCCACCAATCGCGCTATGCGCACGGGATGTTCAAAAAATTCTTGGCGCTAGCGGCTTGGGGCACTCTTGCCTTCGTCTGCTTTGTCTCGCTGTCGCCTATGCGCTTCCGTCCAGAGGCCGCGGTGGAAAGCTCGGCAGAGATGCAGCGAATTATCGCCTATTTCTTCTTGGCGTTTCTGTTCGGGGCTGCTTATCCAGCCCGATTGATCCGATCGTTAATGTTCGTGATTGTTGTAGCCCTAGCACTTGAGGCTATGCAGGGATTAACGCCCGACCGACATGGCCGATTGATCGACGCTATGGAGAAAGTTGTAGGAGCGGTGAGCGGCTGCGGCGCCGCAAGAGTTATCCAGGTTCTTATCGAACGCCGCTCGACCTAATTCCTCTTTTGGTTCTGGTCAGGGGCGAATTCCCACCACCCTGCTGGCTTGCCCGCGCCGTCCTGCCATCTCCCACTCACGAGACGGCAAACTCATGCTCATGCGCATACGCCGAATTGACTTTAATTAAATATGTTATTAAATATCCGTATTTAAAAGTTAATGTGTGAGGTCAACGATGATCAAAATGTACGTTGCCACAGCCGGGCTGATACTCGCTCTAGCTACACCTGCAGAAGCTGACGTCATCTACCCGAACCCGGGCACGGAAAACCCGACGACATACACCTTCACTTCAACCTCGAACGGCGTGCTGAGCGCATATTTTTATGGTTCAGGCGCCTCCTTTACCGAGAGCCTGGGGTTGCTGGTCAACGGGCAGGACCGAGGCACTGCTCTAGAAAATCAAAGCAGTGCGTACGGACAGTCGTATGATTTCGGCAAGGTCACCATCGGTGACACACTCGTCTTCTACATCGACGTCAAGACGACCGGCTACACCTACTACTCCGACATCAAGATGAACTCTGATGGCGTGAACCACGTGTATTCGACTGCTTTCAACGGTGATGGGACGATCCCCAAAGGCACCTATGTCGGCTTTGAAGATCTCAGCCTGCATCAGACGGGTTGGACTGACAACAATTACACCGATGAACAATTTGTCTTCACGATTACGGCCGTACCTGAGCCATCTACGTGGGCAATGATGATTCTCGGCTTCGCCGGCATCAGCTTCTTCACGTATCGGCGCCGCAATTCGGGCGATGCGATCGCCTGATTTATGTTCCACGATGTTTTATAAACAGGCTGCACTTCGCTGAAGAGGAGGACGTATGATGGCTGGATATTTCGCGGGAATGCTCGTCGCCTTGGGCTTCTCAAAGCTAGAGCGCCGAAAAAATAGTTATCTATTCCGAGTTTCACAGGTCGAGCATCGCGAGCTGCAGACCTGGATCTAGCACGCGGTTGAAGAAGTAGCGAATCGGCAGGTGATGAAGGGAATGTCGTCGGCGCCTTCAGGCATATCTCACCTTCACTGGAGCCATCGGCGAGCTTTTCTGCCCAGCGGCGGCCTGTTGCCGGCTCTATCTCGTCGCTGCCGTCCCTCGTGAACTCGACGGTATCGCCTTTGCAACGGCCATGTATTGCCGCGTGAGGCAATCCGGGGCGAACTCGCCGCCTTCAGAGCTGCGAACAGGATGTAAGAACCCGCCCCAGCCATGTCGGTGATCGCGCGTTTCCAGACCCGCCATTTGCCCCGCAAGCTCATGGCTGCACCGCCAGCAGCTTGGGCAGACGGATCAGATTGTAAGCCGCGAGCGCCAACGTAAAGGGTCTCCCTCCGGTGAGGGCCGTCTTGCCGGGTTAAGAGGAGTGCTGTGTAACAGCCCTTATGGACAGCAATAAGTTCAGTGCTCAGATTGAACGGTTCGAGGTTTTCGAGACCGGCCGTCGCCGTCGCTGGAGCTCTGATGAGAAACTCAAGATTATTCCGTAAAGGGGGCTAGACCGGCGGACTCTTGATTGTCAATCGGCCTGCAAATTTGACCCCTCATCGGCGTCCAATTTTGACCCCTTCGTGCGGCGGGTTTTGCTGGTAGCGCTCGTCTCGTCGGAGCTGGCCGGGATAGCGGAGGCGAGACGAGCGCGGGTGGCGTGATCGTCGTCTCGACTCTTGAACCGCCAGCTATCGTTGCCGGTCTCGACGATGTCGCAGTGATGGGTCAATCGGTCGAGCAGCGCGGTGGTCATTTTGGCGTCGCCGAACACGCTCGGCCATTCGCCGAAGGCGAGATTGGTGGTCACGATGACGGAGGCGCGCTCATAGAGCCGGCTGACGAGGTGGAAGAGAAGCTGGCCACCGGACTGCGCGAAGGGCAAATAGCCGAGTTCATCCAGCACGATGAAGTCCATCCGGGTCAGATGCTCGGCGAGCCGTCCTTGCCGTCCGTTGCGGGTCTCGGTCTCGAGGCGATTGACGAGGTCGACTACGTTGAAGAAGCGGCCGCGGGCACCGGATCGGATGCAGCTTCTGGCGATGGCGATGGCCAGGTGGGTTTTGCCTGTGCCAGTGCCGCCAACCAGCACGACGTTGCGTTGTTGGGCGATGAAGCCGCCGCCAGCGACATCATTGACGAGAGTCTGATTGATCGGCGTGCCGTCGAACTGGAAGTCGGCGATGTCCTTGGCGAGCGGCAGCTTGGCAATGGTGAGCTGGTATTTGATCGACCTGGCTTGCTTCTCGTTGATCTCGGCGTTGAGCAGGTCGCCGACAATGCGCTGAGGTTCGTGCTGGCGCTTGACGGCAGTCGCCATGATCTCGTCGAAGGCAGCCTTCATGCCGTAGAGCTTGAGTTCGCCCATGAGGTCGAAGATTTGGGTTCGTTCCATCAGATGGTCCTCCGGAGGTTGTCGTAGCGAGCACAATCGGCGATCGGTGCATGACGGAGCGTCAGTGCGGCCGGCGTCATGATGTTGGCCGGTGGGGCGGGTTCGCGTTGACGGGCCAGGATATTGAGCACGACATCGGCGGAATGGACGCTGTGACTGAGCGCTTCGGCACAGGCCGCTTCCACCGCGGGCAGACCGTCAGTCAGCACCGCGTTGAGGATGTCGACCATCTGCCGATTGCCATCGTCGGTGCTGGCAAGCTTGCGCCGGATCCGCTCGATCGCGGCCGGCAGCACCCAGTCTTTGAAGGGAGCACCATTACGCAAGGCGCCGGGTTTGCGGGCGAGCACCGGCACATAATGCCAGGGGTCGTAGACGGTATCGCCGCGGCCAAAGGATCGCGGGTGCTCGGCAACGATGCGTCCATCCTGACGGATCACGATGCGATCGGCATAGGCTTGAACCTCGACGGGGCGTCCGACTGCGCTGGCTGCGACCGAGTACTTGTTGTTGTCGAAGCGCACCAGGCAGGTCTTCGAGACCGATGCCGTCACCGCATGGAAGCCGTCGAAGCGGCCGGCATAGGGAACGAGATTGGGGCGTTCGGCTTCGAACACGTCCCAGATCGTCTGATCGACCAGCTCCGGATGGCGATGAGCCTTGGCGTAGGCGATGCATTTGTCGAGCAGCCAGGCGTTTAACTCGTCGAGGTTTTTGAACCGCAGCCGCGGCGTGAAGAAGCGTTCTCGCACCAGCCCGACCTGGTTCTCGACCTGCCCCTTCTCCCAGCCCGACGCTGGCGTGCAGGCGACCGGATCGACCAGATAGTGACTGCACATCTGCAGGAAGCGGCGATTGTAGAGACGCCCTTTACCGACGAAGATCGTCTCCACGGCGGTCTTCATGTTGTCATAGATGCCGCGGGTGCAGGTGCCTTTGAACAGGGCGAACGCCCGGTCGTGGGCGTCGAACACCATCTCCTGCGTCTCCCGCGGATAGGCCCGCACGAACAGCATGCGGCTGTGACAGAGCCGGACATGGGCGGCCTTCACCATCACCGTGGTGCCGCTCAGCAAGACCACCTCGTGGCTCCAGTCGAACTGGTAGGCTTCGCCTGGGGCAAAGCTCAGCGGGACATAAGCGGCCGCGGTCGATTGCCCGCGTTCTTTGCTCCACCGCCTGGCGTAACGCCGCACCGCATCGTAACCGCCGTCATAGCCGCGGCCGCGCAGCTCTTCGAAGATCCGGATCAACGTCAGCTGTTCGCGAGCCGATTTAGCCGCGTTCGCCGCCAGCAATCCATCAAGCTCTGCTGCCCATCGTCCCAGCTTTGGCCGCGGCTGCACCTGCCGCTCGTACTCGAAGGAGGTCTCTCCCGACCTCAGCACCTTCCGAACCGTGTTCCGCGATACCTTCAGGTCACGGGCGATCTCCTTGATCGTCTTGCCCTTGATGAAGTGCTCGCGCCGGATCCGGGCAATCGTCTCCACGATCAGCATCCCCCACCACCTGCTTCGTTCCAAAGCAGGCAACGCAACAGACCAATCTGTAGGGGGTCAATTTTGGACGCCGATCCCCCGGCTTAGGGGGTCAATATTGCAGGCCGAACGACATCTTGGCTGATGCGTCGGACAAGCTGGCGGGTGTTTGCACAATCGTTGAAGGCAAATTTGCGGTTGCCGCCGAGCGGCTCGACGCCGATGCAAAGCTATCGCAGACACCTCATGCCGTCGTCGTTCGCGCCGACCTCCGCTCGGTTGGGAATATTTCCGCGCTGAAAACCCGAGCAGCGCGGATCAACAGGGCAGCCAAGCGTATTTTTCTCGTCGAGCAGCCAACTCACATCTGCATTTCGCAGGCCTATGCGCTCGGAGCCACGCTCGTCCTGCCTGGAGCCATCAACCGAAACCGTCTACTGGCCGCGCTGATTGACCCAACCGAGCCAGAAAGTTCCTCCACGAGTGGGCCGCACTCGGTCGAAGCCGCTGGAGCCGGGGCAAGGGCGATTGCCTCAATGTTCACTGCGGCCAGGCTCGGCGAGCTAATCGACGTCGGCAGCGCGAAGGAGACCGGCCGCAGGATCGCCGATTGCATTTTCGAGCACGGTCTCACCGAATGGCTGACGACCGTTAGACGGCATCACGAAGGTACATACCAACACTGCCTGCTTGTGACAGGACTCGCCATCGATTTCGGCCTGAGCCTCGGGGTAAGCAAGGCGGATCTCGAGCGGCTCTATTCCGCCGCCTTGTTCCACGACATCGGCAAGGCGAGCATCCCGCTCGAGGTCCTGGACAAGCCGGCAAAGCTCGATGTCAGGGAGCGCTCGCTAATCGAGACCCACCCGATCACGGGATACAACGTGCTCAAGGGACAGCCTGGGATTTCTGCCGAGATCCTCGATGCTGTCCGGCATCATCACGAATACCTCGACGGTAGCGGATATCCTGATGCTCTCTGCGCAGAAAGCATTTCTGATATTGTCCGAATCCTGACCATTTCCGACATCTTCGCTGCGCTAATCGAGCACCGCGCGTACAGGCCCACCATGTCTCGCGAGGACGCCTACACTGTTCTTTGTGGAATGAACGGAAAGCTCGAACGGGCCTTGGTCTCCTCTTTCAAGGAGGTGGCCCTCATCAGGTAAGCGCGCACCGGGGGTCTTGAACCCACCGATGGACTGTGCCGCGATGCTTTGCGCGACCCGGGACTGACTAAGACCAATGCGGGCCAGTTTTCCATGGCGCGACACCTTGGGCGTCCGTCCTTGCGTCCAGCGCGGAAATTGCGCGAATACTGGTGCTTGCAGAATAGCACCAGGGCTGATGGCCGAGTTCTTCCTTAAGTCGTCCCATAGATGCGAGTACTGCTGCGTGCCTGCGCTCGCGCCGGAGTACGAGCTTACATTTCAGCGTGACTGTTAAGGGCCAGTTAAGTCTGGTGCGAGGCGTGCGCCGGCGCTTTACCGCTTGTTCAAGGCTGGGACGGTGAAGTGGCCTCATTTCTTACATTTATTACTTTGGATGCTTTCAAGTTAAGAGCGCGCCCATGGCCGAAGCCGCGTCACTCTTGCATGATTTGGATGAGGCTGTTGCAAGAGGAAATCCCGAGAGCTGCGTGCGGGCGATTTGGCACGCCACCGATCTCTTGATCGCAGGATCCTACTCCGAGGACCAAATCTGGACGTTTGGCGAGATCATTGGCCGGCTCGCCCAGGAGATCGAAACAACGGCGCGTGCGCAATTGGCAACAAAGCTCGCTGCGAGCAGTAAGGCGCCGTATAACCTGACAAGCCAATTGGCTTCCGACGACTGCATTGATGTAGCCGGGCCAATCCTCAAGGATTCGGAGCGCCTCAATGCAGAGACGTTGATTGCTTGCGCCAAGACCAAGAGTCAGGAGCATTTGCTCGCGATCTCTAAGCGGCGGAGCGTTCCGGAGGCGGTAACTGACGTTCTCGTGATCCGTGGCGCCAAGGAGGTTGTCGCTTCGGTCGCCGCAAATGGCGGTGCAAGCTTTTCGAAATCCGGGTTTCTGCATTTGGTGCGGCGTTCGGAAGGAGACTCGATCCTCGCTGAATCCCTGGGACTTCGAAGGGATATTCCCCGGCACCTGTTCCATCAGTTGATCGCCAAAGCCTCCGAAGAAGTGCGCCAAAAGCTCGAGCGGGAGCGCCCCGACATCGGGCCTCAGATCCACCGGATGGTCGTCGACGTCACCGGCACCGTCCACGCCAGGTTTGGTCCGGCTTCCAGAGATTATTTCACTGCTAAGCGAGCCGTCGCAAAGCTGCACGAGCGCGGCGAGTTGACCGAAGACAAGGTCTTTGAGTTCGCCCACTCTCTAAAGTTCAATGAAACGGCCGTTGCGCTCTCGCTGCTATGCCCGCTGCCGGTCGACATCGTCGAGCGGGCATTGATTGAGAAGGATCGCGAGCCGGTGTTGATCCTCTCTAAATCGCTCGACTTTTGCTGGCCGACCACGATGGCGCTTCTGTTCCTCGGTGCGCCCAATTACCGGATTACGGCCGGCGAGCTCGACCGGTTGAAGCTGCATTTTAATCGGCTCGATGTGGCGGCATGCCGGGGTGTCATCGTTCTGTATCGATCACGGAAGCAGGAATGCGGCAGCCGACCCTTTCACGCGTCCCCGAACCAAGCTTAATCGCGCGCCTGCATACAATCTGAGCCAAGCTGCTGGTAGTGCAGCCATGAGCTTGCGGGGCAAATGGCGGGTCGTGGAAACGCCCGATCACGACACGGCTGGGGCCCGTTCTTACATCCTGTTCGCAGCTGAAGGCGGCGAGTTCGCCATGGATTGCCTCACGGGGACAATACATGGCCGTTGCAAAGGCGATACCGTCGAGTTCACGTGGGACGGCGGCGACGAGATGGAGCCCGCAAGAGGCCGCGGCTGAGCAGAAGAGCTCGCCGATGGCTCGCTTGAAGGTGAGATATGCCTCGAAAGCGGGCAACGACATTCCCTTCCTCGCCCGAAGATTGGCTACTTCTTCAACAGCCTGCTAGAGCGGGCAAGCGAACCGAGAAAAAGAGCCTGGATCGCAGCCGACTGCCTCAGTCGCGCAACTCAGTTTTATCCGATATAGGCCGTGAGCTGTCGCGATGCTGCGTTGGTGCAGCCGGCTGCTCAAAACTTATGCCTAGCATCAGCTGACGTTCCGGATCGGCTTCGAGATCGTCCAGATAGCGAGAGTGAGCTCTCCCGGCCACAACAACTAGAATCAGCACAGAGGAGAGCAACAGTAACCAATCCACGATCTTGCATTTCCTTCGCGCACTCGGCCAAAACGAGCCTTGGGCCCGATCGTTCCGGGTACGTTGGGCCGCGCCGCTAGTGATTCGTACCGCAGGAACTTGTCGATCAGCGCGCGAATGCGCGTCAAAAGTGAGAAAATGCAAAGGCGGTCTAGGTGTAGGCCTTCACTTTTGAAGGGTCATACGATCCGCTAGGCAGGGCGCGGAACGCATTGATCCGATCAGTAGACGATCACCGGGCTTAACCCGGTTCTGATCATCCTCTTAGCGCTTCCATGGCACGAGCGCTGCCTTGAGTTAAGAAGTTCGCGTAAGAGTCACAATTCTTGCGAACCGCAAATTCCAAAGCTTTCACCTGCGACAGTCGACGAGAATACCGGCGCCGCCAGTAGAGAGTGGTTCGGGTACCGAAATCCACTGTTGCCGTAGTCAAGATGAAGGTCTCGCCGGCAGGCGAGGTGACGACGAGGCCCCTTATAAGCCGGCCAATCCCACCCCCGGCCCGGCCCCAAGCTAGAGGCTCCGATAAGACTCATGACTGCGGAGGCGTAAGGTTATGGATGAAGAGCTTCACCCCTCCGAACGCGCCTCTCACATTGCAAGCGATATTGCACACGACCCTCGCCACTTTGTCCGCGTTTGCGAGCTCCAGCGCCTCGGCCGCGCAATCGCGCCTGTAGTCTGCACCATCTATAGAACTTCGCTGGCCTTTGCCGACTGGTTCGGCGCCTCGACCATTTTACATACGTTTCTGGTCCCAACGCTTCTCTAGCGCGAGCCGCTCGCAGCATGTGCACGTCGGGTAGTCGCGTATCCAAAGGCAGGAGCGCCAGCCTTCGCGATCTCGTCATTGCCCGGGACCATAGCCAAAGTCTGGCAGGTCGGAGCGTGTATCTCGTCAGCCTGCTGCTTGGCGGCCTTTCGGCTTGGACAAGAATTAAATGGTTTTCGCCTTCTCTCGATCCTTCCGTTTAACGCCCTCAAGGCGCCTGCGGCGGACGCTGCCAAGCTGGCTGCGCAAATCATTTGAGGGGAGGCGCACGGGGTGTTGTCGTCGATGCCACAGCGGAGGATCCATTCCTGACCGCCTACCAGGCCTGTTGCGACCAACGCCGCACAAAAGACAGCGGCTCCCATCCCGCCTGATCATCGTCGCTCCCTTAGAGAACCTTGAGCGGATGCGCCTTCTGGTGCCAGGCCCAGGCGGTCCGGATGACGGTCGGCAGGTCGGAATGGCGCGGCGCGAAGTTGAGGACCTTTCGCGCGGCAGAGGCGTCGGCGACCAGATAGGTGGGATCGCCGGCGCGGCGCGGCTTGACGGTGTGCGGCACCTCGCGCCCCGTCTCCTGCCTGATGGCGTCGAGAATCTCGCGCACCGAGAAGCCCGAACCGGTTCCGAGATTGAAGCTGCCGCCGGCATGTCCTGTTTCGAGCAGCTTCAACGCCGCGACATGCGCAGCGGCGAGGTCGGTGACGTGGATGTAATCGCGGATCGCGGTGCCGTCGGGGGTATCGTAATCGTCGCCGAACACGGCGAAATCGGCGTGGCCCTGCAACGCCATCATGGCGCGCGGAATGAGATGGGTCTCGTTGTCACGCAATTCGCCGATGCCGCCGGCCGGATCGGCGCCGCTGGCATTGAAATAGCGCAGACAGAACGCGCCGAAGCCGTAAGCGGTGCGGTAGTCGGCGAGCATGCGCTCGATCATCCACTTCGAAGCCCCGTAGGGGTTGATCGGCGCGCAGGGAAAATCTTCCGGCAATTTCCTGGAATCGGCGTTGCCATAGACGGCGCCTGTCGAAGAGAACACGATGCGTTGGCAGCCAGCGTCGCGCATCGCCTTCAGCAGCGACAACGTCCCCTGGACATTGTTGACGTAATATTTCTGCGGGTCGGTCATGGATTCACCGACGAGGCTCGCAGCGGCGAAATGCATCACCGCCGTGATCTTGTGGTCGGCGAAGGCGCGCGCCAGCCTCGCACCGTCGAGCAGATCGCCGGTGATCAGCTCACCGGCAACGAAGCTGCGATGACCTGTCGAGAGATTGTCGTAAACGACGGGGCGATAACCGGCAGTCGTCAGGGCGCGACAGGCGTGCGAGCCGATATAGCCCGCGCCTCCCGTGACCAGGACTGTCGGTCGATCGCTCATCTCGTTCTTCGGCTCTTTCACCGGTTGAGGGCGCGGTTTCGGCTAAAGAGAAGATAGATGGGACGGCGATTGATGGTCAAATTAGCCCAGAACAGAAGGAGCCGCCCGGGCCAGGTGCGCCAGGGCCCCTCCACCGAGCGTTGGACATGGATGAGCTGCGGCCGGTCCGTCCACGGGCAATCATGCGGGCAACGGGCCCAGACATTACCACCAGAAGTAAGGGAAGACCCTGTACTTCAACCGAGGATCCCCATAGTAGCCGGGCCCATCATACGGACCGTAGAAGTTGCCGTCTCCATAGACCCAGCGCGCGACGGGTCTACGGACCGGGGGCCGGTAGCAATGTCCGGCCTCGTTGCAGATGACTTTGACTTGCTCGACCGGCAAGCCAGGCTGGGCGACCGTGGTCTGAGCCAGAAGCGGCGCGGCCGACGCCTCCCCTGCCAGGATCATAGAAAGACCAGCGAAAGCTCCCGCCAGTTTCAACATTGTCGCGTCCCCCGGATCAGTCCAATTCAGGTTGATCAACAGTCTTAATGGTGTCTCATCGGCAGGACAAGACCATAAGGACCGGCGTCGGCCGTCTGAACCTTAGCCAAGTCAGTGTTGCGATCAATCTGCCACATCGGCCTCCAGCGGCCGGAAAGCCTTGGCCTTAGCTGTCCCACAGACCCGAATGAACCACCGTCCAAAAGGAGCGCGCTAACCAATTCCGTTTGCCATGCGAGGAGCGGCCATGCCGGGGCGGATTTCAGCTCACCGGGTTGAATGCTATGTCTGTGCGCGATTCAACAATGCCCAATTCCAACATGGCCCTTTCTTCCTCCTCGCGCGGCGGCTCGTGTCGACGGCTGTTGAGCCTTGTCGCGGTCTTGACGTCTCTCTCGATGCTCATGGTGCCTCGAAGCCATGGACAGGAGATCGGACGCCTGTATGCGACAAGACCGCCACCTGGATATGCCTTCGTCAGAATTGCCACGCTATCCGAAGGAGCCCCGCCCCGGGTTCAAGTCAATTCGGAGAACATGCAGCTCAATGAAGCGACGGGGGTAAGCTATTACCGCGCTGTTCCGGGAAACCAGCCTCTGAGCCTTGTAGTCAACGGGTCAACGATTTCGAAGGATGTCGTGCCCGGCGCCGCCGCCTATCTCACACTGGTGATCGCCAAACCGAGTTCGGAGTGGACCGTCCAATCCATCGATGAGGGCCAGAACTCCAGCGACGGCTTGAAAGCCAAGCTGCGCTTCTTCAACCTCGCGCCCGGGTGCACGGCCACCCTGAAGATCGCGGAGGGGCCGACCATTTTTCAGCAGGCCCCGTTCGCCTCCGTGTCCTCTCGGACGATCAATCCTGTCACCGCAAAGCTGGAAGGGTCCTGCGAGGAGGCCAGCGCCTCTTTAACGCTTCCACAATTGCACGCCGGCGACTACTACAGCCTATTCCTTCGCAAAGAGGCCGAGCGGCTTCGCCTGACCGGTCAATTGGATGAGACCGAGCCCTATCGCGAGCGATAGGCTGCACGCCGATGGTGTTCGTCAGCGATTCCTTTGTCTTTCTTTTCCTGCCTCTTTTTCTGCTGATCTATGCGATCGTCCCCGCCCGTTGTCGGAATGCCACGATCCTCGTATTCAGCCTGATCTTCTATGGCTGGTGGCGGTTCGATTTTCTTCCCCTCCTCATCGTCATCGCCTGCTGGTCCTGGGCGACGGGTCTGTGGATCGTCCGAAGCGATGGAAGAGAGCGTCGGATTGCCCTGCTCGCGGCCATCGGTGCCCCTCTCGCAAGCCTAATCTGGTTCAAATACGCCAACCTGCTCGCGGAAACTCTGTTGGCCCTCGGGGCACCGATCGGATCTTGGACGGCGGTGCCTTTGCCCATTGGCCTCTCATTCTTCGTGTTCGGCGCAATCTCCTATTCGGTGGACGTGTTCCGAAAGACCGTCGCGGCAGAGCCGAACCTCGTGAATTACGCCACCTATCAGGCCATGTTCGGCCACCTCGTCGCAGGTCCCGTCGTGCGCTACCAGTCGGTGGCGGAACGGCTGACGTCGCGCTCCTTCAATCTCTCAGAGTTCACCGAGGGATGGCGCCGCTTCATGCTCGGTTTTGCTCTGAAGGTGCTGCTCGGCGATACGCTGGCACCACTCGTTGACGCCGGCTACGCGCTGCCGAATCCTGGCGCAGCCGATGTCGCTCTGACCGTCGCGGCCTACACGCTGCACCTCTATTTCGATTTCGCCGGCTACAGCAGCATGGCCATTGGTCTGGGCCTGATGGTCGGTCTGAAATTTCCGGAAAACTTCGACAATCCGTATCTAAGCAAATCGATCACCGAATTCTGGCGCCGTTGGCATATCAGCCTGTCGAGTTGGCTTCGTGACTATCTCTACATACCCCTTGGCGGAAACCGCGCCGGCAAGGTTCGCTCCTATTTCAATTTGCTGGTGACGATGGCCCTCGGCGGCCTCTGGCACGGCGCGAACTGGACTTTCCTCGTCTGGGGCCTTTGGCACGGGCTAGGGTTAATTGCGGCGCGACTCTGGAGTGCAGCCGGTGCGCCAGCAATCCCGGCGCCCATCTCGCATATCCTGACGATGATGTTCGTCATGATCGGGTGGCTGCTGTTTCGCGCCCAGGACTGGCAGGTTGCACAAACGATGATGTCTGGCCTGCTTGGATTTAATGGGCTGTCCCTGTCGTCACCGATGAGGGCGGCGGTTAGGCCAACTGAACTCCTGACGCTATGCATCGGACTATTGGTGGTCTACGCGCCGTTACTGGCAAGCTATCGCGTGCAAGGCTACATCGCACGTCCGCCGTTCGAATTGGCTCTGCTGCTGTGGCTTTGCGCGTTGTGGACGATGCAAAGCCGCACCGTAATCCCCTTCCTGTATTTCCAATTTTAGAAGGCTCAGCATGATCAGGGCTCTTCTCGTCCTTGCGGTGATCTTCTCGGGTCTGGCGGCGGTGCTGACCAGAGGTCGCGATTCACTGGCGGATGTGCTGAGAACGACAACCGTGAGCGATCTGACGAATGGCCTGTTTGCCAAGCACGTCGACAAGGCGATCTTCAACGCCGTGCCACGGAGCTCCGCATTGGAGGGCATCGTGACAGGGCTGGAGTACCGGGTCCTCGGCGACGCCGGGCCACTAGTCCGCGCCGGTTGTGGCGACTGGCTCTATACAATCGAAGAGCTTCGCGCTGAGCGCCATGACCGCGACAACATGGCTCTGCGTGCAGAACTGCTCCGACGGTTGACGCGAGCAATCAGGCTGGCTGGCTCACGTCTTGTCATCGTGCCCGTGCCCGACAAGGCTGAGCAAGTCGAGGCCGAGCTCTGTGGGGTCACAGCCGTGCAATCGCGGTTAAGAGATCAATTTTGGAACGAACTCGACCATCTCGAAGGGGCCTTTGTCGTCGATCTTCGCAACGACTGGCCGAAGCCGGGCTACTGGAAGACCGACACTCATTGGGATCAGATCGGCGCGCATTTTGCTGCCAGACAAATCGCAAAGGCGGTCACGCGTACGCTCGGCCCAGGACAGGATGCGGTCAGACTGGTCGATAGATCCATACGACAGCGCTCAGGCGACCTCGCACGACTGGCAGGACTGACCGAGGCGCCCCGGTCGCTCGCGCCGGCGCCCGAACAGGAGCGGGAGGTGAAGCTGGAGGTCTCTCGATCGGGCGGGCTCCTCGACGACACTCCGGAACCGGAGATCATTCTGGCCGGATCTTCCTTCTCGCTGAACTCTGGGTTTGTAGAATACCTCCAAGCCTCGCTCTCTCGAGAGGTGGCGCAGATCAGCCAGCCTGGCGGAGGTTTCGCCGGCGCCCTCCTCGAGACCCTCGACAAGCGGGCGGGGAGCTTGGAGAACGTCAAGGCCGTGATATGGGAGTGGCCGATGCGATCCTTGGTATTCCCGCCGAGCGACGCCGAAAAAAACTTCATGCGCCGAACAAGGTGATCCCATGAGGCCGAACGTGATCCGTTTGATCGTGGCAATTGCAGCCGCGCTTTTTGCTTTCGCGCCATCCGCCATGGCCCACGATGCAGTTCTCGAAGGAAAATCCAACTGGCTCTTTGCCGGCTGGGAAAGCCTCACGGCGGCGAAACCTGAGGCCGAGCGAGCGTCCATCAAACTCATTTCGGATGCCGGACGCCTGCTGGCCCAGAAGAATATCAAACTGGTCGTGGCAATCATCCCTCTTAAACCGCGATACTATGAAAGCCTGCTTCCGGACGGATCAGCAATGTCCGACGTCGTTCGGGGGCGCTATGATCGGGAACTCATCGAGCTGCGCGCCGCCGGGGTCAACACTCCAGACCTTCGGGATGCCTTCAGGACGGTCTTGGCGGACAAGAAGGAGGTCTTTTACCGCACCGATTTTCACTGGACGACATTCGCCGCTGAAGCGACCGCCGATCTCATCGCGGACGTCATCACCGCTCAAGGACCACTCCCTGGCCGTACCGGAAGCGGAGCAAAGCTCGGCGAATGGATGAGTGATCGGCATCTCGGTGACCTTGCCGCCAACTTCCTGCCTCCCGAGCGAAAGCGCGCCATCGGACCGGAAACTTACGTCATCCGGGCTGCGATCAAGCCAGCGGCCGGCCTCCTCGACGCAGACCCCTCTCCAGTCGCCCTCGTCGGCAACAGCTTCGTACAGCCTTATTTCGGCTTTCCGCAGCGCCTGTCCAACAGGGTCGACCGGCCCGTTGCCTTGAAATGGAATCCCGGCGACCTCGGGCCTTGGGCCACACTGTTGCAATACCTCCAATCGAGCGAATTCACCTCGGCTTCGGTCAGCTATCTGGTTTGGCAGTTCAACGAGGCGCAAATCCAGAACGGGCCGGACGCCGTTGGCGAATGGGCTGCGCCTAGTATTTCCAGTCCGGCCGCATGGCTCGCCGAACTCGGAGAAGCTTTGAAAAATCGATGAAAAGCTTAATTTTCCATGACGTGCGGTTTGCCCCCTGAAAATACTTAGAAAATGACGAAGCATTTGCGCAACACATCGCGAAAAATCTTGTTTTTTGAAGGCTTTGTCGCAAGTCGCACATCAAATTCCGGTTCCGTCAAATCGCCCGCTCAGCTAATCTTTGCGATGTAAATTTTTTGCCTGTTGGGGGCCATGTTCATTTGGGGTGCTGTACGTCCGGGGCGACGTAGGTTGCGGACCGCCATCGGCGGTCTTTTGCTTTCGCTTGTCTTGGTCAGCCTGGCCGGCGCCCAAGCCGCCGATCCGGACCGTCCCCTCGAGGGCGAAGCCTACAGCTCTGCCGAGGAGGCCTATAAGGCGTTCGGACGAGGGGACTATCAAGCAGCTGCAGGCCAGGCTGCTACATCCGTCGCGCTGCGGCCTGATATCCTCCGCCTGCGATTGCTGCTGATCGACTCGCTCCTGGCTGCGGGAAATCTCGGCTCGGCTGAACAAGCGACTTCCGCGGCGCTTGCGACCTTTTCCGCGAACCAGGAGCTGGAGTCGCGCCAGGCCAACATTCGCCAGCGCCTCGCGCAACAGCCGGCTGGCGATGGCTATAAGGCACTCGAACGGGGTGACACCAAGGCAGCCATACGTGCTGCTCGCAAGGCTGTCGAATATGGGCCGGACGTGATGTCCTACCGCCTGCTCTTGCTCGCGGCCCAACTCGCCGACAACAGTCTGGCAGCCGCCGCAGAGACCGCATCGGAGGCCATAAAGCTCGATCCCGGCAACTACGTGCCCATGGTCTGGCGGGGGTATATTTACCAGAAGCTCGGCAACCGCCCCCTGGCGGCCGCCGACTTCAAGGCGGCACTCGCTCTGCCCGATCTCACCGGCTCTGAGAGAAAACAGATCCGTCTCATAGCGGCCGACGCAGCCTTAGCGTCAGGTGAGGCCCGAACGGCTCAGAGCCTGCTTCAACCGTATCCCAAAACGGATCCATCGGTTGTCGTACGCATCGGCGACGCTGATGCCGCCGCCGAAGGCAAGGCGACGCTGAAAGGCGACGGCAAGCTCATGCCGATGCCGGTGCAGGATTGCCGCGATACGCCATATGGCTCGGTGTGCAGTCTGCAGGCGCCGCTTGTTCAAAGCATTGCTACCCCCATTGACAAGAAGGCCGAGGGTATCGAAGCGGCTGGAAAGGCCTACGAGGCTAGCCGGGCCAAGAACTATGGCCTGGCTATCGAAGAAGCCAAGAAAGCGATCGCGGATGCGCCCGAGATCGCAAGCAGCCGCCTGCTGCTGATCAATCTGCAGCTCACGGCCGGCCGGCCGGCCGACGCTGAAGCCACAGCCGATCGTGCCATCGCGGAAGGCGTTGCCAACGCCGAGATTTACGCTCAGCGGGGGTTTGCGCGGAGCCGCAACGGCAATGACCGAGGCGCGATGGCCGACTGGGAGATCGCACTTGCGCGAGGGCTCCCGGCCGAGCAAGTGCGGAATGTCCGTCTGGCGCTGGTCGATATCGCCCTGAAGACCAAGGATCCGAAGCGGGCGCTGCGCTCGCTGCCCCGCGCGGGCCTGGATTACGAATTTACCGTCCGGCGCGCCTACGCCTACCAAGCCCTGGGACGGAAGGAAGAAGCCTTGCGCGACTTCAGGTCCGCCGAGCGCCTGTCGGTGACCAACGTTCAGCGGGACGGCGCCATCCAAGCGCAGATCAACACGCTCTTGGAGCTGGATCGCAAGCCCGAAGCACGGGCGATGTTCGACACGGCCATTGCGGCCGGCCAGCTCCGGTCAATCAGGGACGCAGACCTGGCTTATATCGGCGTCGCGGTCGGCAACGATAAGGTGGCGCTGGAGCTGTTCGATCGGGCGAAAGCCAATGGTGCGCTCCCTCCCCGGGCAACAATCGATGCTGGCTACACGGCGATGCGGCAATTTCAGAATCCGAAAGCCATTGCCTATCTGAAGGAGGGGATCGATGCGAAGGCGGACGGACGCATCAATATCGATGATCAGAAACTGTTCGAGACACGGCGAACCGTTGCCGATCTGACCCGCGTCTGGGGCGTCAACAGCTCCATTTCCTACGGCAAGGTCGGGTCCGCTCCCAATCCGTTCTTGACGATCAACTCACCAGCCAGCACCTACACCTCGCAATTGGGATCGGAGATCTACTACCGGCCCGAGGAGTTCGGAAACCGAAACGGCGCGCTGTTCGAGGTGTTCGGCCGCCTGTTCGAAACGCTGTACGACCAGGCAGGCGGTCCAACTGGGCTGCGCACGACGCAAGGCATGGCAGGCGCACGGTGGAAGCCGTTCTCCGATCACAACCTCGTACTCGAGGTTGACAAGCTATTCAGGCTCGGCGACGCAGCCCGCGACGATACGCTCCTCAGAGCAGCGTATTCCTACACCGTCGGGACCGACTTGCGGGCGATCGATACGCACTGGCCGACATGGTACATTTACGCTGAGGTCGACCGCTTCTTTGAGAAGACTCAATTGGTTGGGCTGTTTGAGGGACGCTTTGGTCACAGTTTCCGGCTGGATCCGATCAGCAGAAACCTGGTGTTCTTCCCGCACGCTGTCGTTGCGGCGAGCTATGACGATTCCTTCGCGGTTCGCGATGCTTACTCCGCCGGCCTTGGTGGCTCGATCCGCTACTGGTTTGGCGAGACGAAATATATCGCGCCCCCCTCTTACTGGGAGCTGACATTGCAATACCGATTTAGGCTCGCCGGCGACAAGCGCGCCGAGGGCATCTTCGCGCAAACGTCTATCAATTATTGAGCAGCCAGGCGTCTAGATGGGCTGCGCGGCGCGACCGTTATTCGAGACAAAAGCTCGGCCCATCAAAGTGACAATCAGCCAAATGTTCAGCGCGATCTCATGATCCGGCAAGGCTTCCTACCGCCTTCGGATCGCCGTTTCTTAGTCGTCCGTGAGGAGCGGCTAAGCGATTGAGGTAGAATCGCATTTATCGTTGTGGGCTGTTTTGGGATTGCAGGGATTTGATGCTTCGGGCCTCGGAACCTTGCGATTTCATTTTCAGGATTCCGTCGAATCGCCAGTCATGATTCCGTCGTCGCATCGGAGGTGGCGATGCGACCGAAGAAGCAAAGGACGACGGGATCTGGCGATCTGTTCCGGGCCAGACTGGACCAGATCATCAACATGAAGCACGAGCTGGTTCAGCTCGCCGGCAAGGTCGATTGGGACTGGGTCGACGGCGAGATCGCGCCGCTCTACAGCGAGAACGGCCGGCCGGGGATCGCGACCCGCTTCATGATCGGGCTGCTGCTGCTCAAGCACATTTACGGCCTGTCCGATGAGGGGGTGTGCGAGCGCTGGGTCCACGACCCGTATTTCCAGTACTTCACCGGCGAAGAGTTCTTTCAGCACGCCTTCCCGCACGAGCGCTCGGACCTGAGCCACTGGCGCAAGCGGCTCGGCGACAAGCTGGAGCTGCTCTTGGCCGAGAGCCTGCGGGTGGCGCACGAGGCCGGCGCGTTGCGCAGTCAGGACCTCAAGCGGGTCACGGTCGATACCACCGTGCAGCCGAAGGCCATCACCTTCCCGACCGATGCCAAGCTCTTGCACGCCGCGATCAAGGGGCTCAACCGTCTGGCGAGGAAGCACGGGGTCAGGCTGCGGCAGTCCTATCTTCGCATTGCCAAGACCGCGGCCATGATGGCGGGGCGCTACGCCCATGCCAAGCAATTCAAGCGGCATCAGCGGCAGTTGCGCATCCTGCGCAGCCGGCTGGGCCGGATCATCCGCGATATCCGCCGCAAGATCGAAGGTCAGACCGTGCTCGAGAACGCCTTCGTCCTCCCGCTCAGCCGGGCCTCCCAGATCCGCTCGCAGCAGCAGCGCCAGCGCGGCTGGAAGCTTTATTCCTTCCACGCTCCGGAGGTCGAGTGCATCGGCAAGGGCAAAGCAGCCGCCCCTTACGAGTTCGGGGTCAAAGCCTCCATCGTCACCAACAACCGCCGGGCTCCCGGCGGCCTGTTCGTGCTGCACGCCAGGGCGCTACCGGATAACCCGTACGACGGTCACACCTTGCGGGATGTCATCGACCGCACCGAGACACTCACCGGCTGTGCGATCGAGCGGGCCTATGTCGACAAGGGATACCGCGGCCATGACGCGCAGAACCCGCGCCGTGTCTTCATCTCCGGCCAGAAGCGCGGCGTCTTCGGGGTCATCAAGCGCGAGCTGCGCCGCCGCTCCGCCATCGAACCCATCATCGGACACCTGAAGGCCGATGGTCACCTCGGCCGCTGCTACCTCAAAGGCCGCGCCGGCGATGCGGCCAACGTCATCCTCTCCGCCGTCGGCCATAACTTCCGGCGCATCCTCGCATGGCTGAGAGCTCTCTGGTGCCTCTTCCTGGCCACCCTCATCGCCGCCAGCAGCGACGGCTCACCGCTCAAATCGGCTTCTTAACGGACGACTTCTTACGCGCCAAACATCCACACAATGCCTGTCGTGATCGCCCAGAGCCAGGCAACCATGCCGACCACAAGAGACGTAACGTACAGCGAACGCATTCCCGATCCTTAGTGACGACCGACGTGCGAAGTATCTGCTTCAAGGACACGCCGCCTTAGCTGCAAGACTTCAAGGTAACGTTCCGCGATCGTCACGCCGACCGGAGACTTTTTCAACATCCTTTTGGTCTTCTTCAATTCACGCGGCTTTCGCCCCTTCGGAAATGCGGTCTTCATTGAAAATCTCCAACGTCTCACAGCTGGCAAAACGCATGCCGGCGCAAGTCAATCTTCTCGACGCACGAGATCGTGTCCGTCGAAACAAATGTTGGTCGCGCGGCGCTCGATCTTAGTTCGATCAAGGTCGCGTGACCTTGTTGGGCTAATCACCCAACACTCGCCACGAAATCGGGCCACAGCAATGAGAGCTTCGTGACCACTGCACGAAGGAAAACCCGAATTTCGGAATAAGCTTTTTAGATTTGTCTCAAAGCATCGTAGCGCCTTCGTCGCGTTTTCGTCAATTCGATTCGTTGCGAGCGCGCCGATTAGAACGATCGTCTACGAAGATGAATAGATCGAAGCTGACGAGGCACCCTACGCAGACAAAGAAACGCCTGGGCGAAAAGCGACTACAACGAAAGTGTAATGTACGGCATGGCGTCCGGTTGGCGCACGAGGCCACAAGCTGAAATTCCAATGCAGAAAATTGCGAGTGGGTCGCACGCCCGTCATCAAGACAATGGCACAGCGGTAGCACGCGTTCCCAAAGAGGAACTCTTCCTGATCCTTACTACACTGCCGCTCGCGGTTTTTGCTGGCGCACGCGACGTCGCGCTCGGTCGGCTCTCATCACAATTCAAAAAAAACTGGGACAGTTTTTCTGCCTCTTACGCCGGCAGGAAACGTTTGAGGACAAATCCACCTCTCGCAGGCGACAGGCTGCGGATTGACGAACGATTATCCTCCGTGAAGGCTCCCAGCCAGCGACCTGTCAGGCCCGATGCAGAGTGTGTCGGTAATTGCCCCTGCGTCGAGGTAACGAAATCACCACCCTCTGCCAAACCACCTGCTCAGGCCTGAACTGAAGGGGTCCCAAGCTGCTCCTTCTCGATCAGGATCTCCGGAACGTGTGCCCATGGGCACTCCCGCGTCCCGCGCTGAGCGGGCCGTGCCTTGCGCCGCGGGCCCGCAAATCGGCCCAGGGGAGTTTGCCAGTTGGAGGAAGCTTGAACCCATCTGATACCCCGGACGCGCCTTGGCCAAGACGCTGGCACTGCCCAGGACTGCGGACGCGGGCGGCTCGGCATGGTTGCGTAGGACTGCACAGGTGAGCAGAAACAACAATTGACAGATTGTCGCAATTGGGCGCATCTTTTAATGAAAATTTAATAGTTGCGCGACGCGTTAATTTCTTCTTTGGAGGGGACCTATGTGGCGTTCAATTTGTATGGCGACATTAATTGTTGCTCCGGCAGTTGCTCAAGCCGACACCATCGTCGAGAACTCCGGTGTGTCGGGCTTTCCCGGAACCTTCAATTTCATCGGATACAACTCCAGCAACGTGGCATTCGGCCAGCCCGTTAGGTCTCAGTTTCTGGAATTTGGAGGACGGTTTCATCCGTCCGGTTCAAATGCCGATCTCGCCTTTGGTAGCAGCACCACGGTAACAGCAACGCAAACCGTCGGAGCAAACACCGTCTCTTTTAATGTCCCTTATAGCAACTCCATTCCTGATCCGAATTTGTTCGACAGGACGATTGCTTACAACTCGAACCTCCTCGGCTCTTGGCATCTTTCGGTCAGCAACCCCGGCTATACGAATACTTTGCAAGTCAATACTCTTGCAATCGATCCGACGATCGGCGTACCCCCTTTCATCACCGGTATCACCATCAGCGGCACCTCGAACACGACAACGACTCCGACCCTTTCGTGGAACGCGCCTGCGTTCACTCCGCCGAATGGCTACCATCAGAACACAAAAATCTTCATCATTGATCTCGACCACAACAGACAGACCATCTTTCGGCAAGATCTTCCGTCAAGCCAAACCACCTTCACGATCCCCAGCTCTGCCAACCTAAATCCGAATGGCCACTACGGCGTGGTGATCCGTGATGACTATCGGATCGCCTCCACCGTTGCGACAACCGGCGCTAGCTCTCAAAGCTTTTTTGATTTTCACCCAAATGCTGTCTCGCAATTTAGCGGAGCAGTTCAGGTGCCTGTCTCGTCAGTTAACTCGGTGGGCCAAACGGTTTACAGCTTCAATATCGACGTGAGCCATGGTCAGTCCGTAAACCTGGATCCGGCCGTCGCCCTCGGTTACATTTTCTCGGTCGGCAATGGGAATCCAAACTTCGCGTCGGTAAGACTGCCGGACCTTGGAATGTCCCATCCTTACGGGCTCTATCTCTGGAACGGGTCGGGGTACTCCTTTGCGCAGGATCTCGCCGCCAACACGCTTTTCACGTTTGCGCCAGGCGGCGTCAGCACATTCGAAATCTTGGGGATTGATCCAAGCCTGGGTCTCGATCCGAACAATTCGACTGCATTCGTAACCCAAGTTACCTTTACTGCAGATGGTCCGTTTACCGGCACGATGACCGCGATTACCGCAGTTCCCGAGCCAAGCACATGGGCGATGCTGATTGTAGGATTTGGCGGTCTGGGCTTCATCTCGTATCGTCGCAAGTCGAAACCCTCACCATTAACCGCCTGACCAATCACTCTCTGGATCGACTTGGAAGCCCCCTTCCAGGGCGGAGTTCCTTTGGGGTCGGGTTGTGAAGGCTAACCCTATCGCATGTGGCTCACGGGCTTGTCGGAGGCGCCGCAGGCCCCGCCTTGCACAATCGCAGCGATGCGCTCACTATTCGCGCCTGCTCGGCGTGTCGGGAGATGGGTCAGCCCCCTCGCAAAGCCACCACAAGCGCAGACTTGTCAGGAGGGTTAAGCCCGATTCTTCCGCGGTGCTTGAGCGCTCCGTCTGGGCAATGATGATCAGCGACAAAAGTCGATTGCTGCTGCTTAATTTGCAATATGGCCTCTGAAAGAAAGCCGCGTTCAAAGGCCTCTTTCCGGTGGTCTGACTGAAGCGAACCCAGCCTGGTTAGCGATCCGACGAAACGTCAAACCAGAGGCTTCGCTCAGCGTTCACACATTGCCTGCGCCTGGCGCTCAGACCACCAAGAGCTTGTCCGAGATTGAGCCGCGGCAGCCGCTCCGTTCGCCTACTCCGATTGCCATATGCCGAAGCCGAGCACGGCAACCGCGACACCCAGGTTGAGAAGGAGGCTCGCAGAGGCTGGGAGGCAACTGATGCAGGTCCCGATGATCTCCATGGCGTCAGACCGTAGCGAGTTGCGCGGTGTGGCCCCGGCGACGATACGCCATGAAGCCAAGCCCAAAAAATCCAGCAATCATCATGATCCAAGTCGAAGACTCAGGCACGGCCGCGGTGAACTGTACTTCGCTCAGCATGATCCAGGGCTCTAGGCCTGAACCGGCCAACAAATCGCCAGTCTGACCGCCGGCAGCCTCGTAGCGGAAGCCGCTGCTATAGGGACCGGTATCGGGATCGCACCATCCAACGCACATCGACGTGTCGTAAGGATGGGCCGGATCGAATCCCTTTACGTGGTCATTGTAATAGTCGATGCCATCCTGCTGTAACGGACCTCGATCAAGGGTGAGGCTGAACAGCGAATCGGATGAAATGTGGCCGAAGCCGCTCAGAGTGATCACGCTAGTAAAAGCGTTGAGCGACGTCGTGCTCATTGTCGCCGAAATCGGTTTTCCGTTGACGTCGAGCACCACATCCTTTGGTGCCGCAACCAGACCGTTCAGATCGCCAATGGCCGGGTTGTTTGCGGCAACGTAAAGCGCAATCGAGCCGACGTACTGCCCGCTCGCCAAGTGAAAAGTGATCGTGGGATCCTGGTACTTCCAACCCACGTACTGGTTTGGCCCGGTATAGAAGGCATTGCTAACATTTCCGGTCGGGCCGCTTACAAGGGAATAGACCTGCGTTGCTATGACGCCATTGGTCAGAATGCCCGTGCCGCCGCTCAACGGCGCATCCTTTGGCGCCGCGTTGTTAGGGACGGACTGATTTGAGCCGTTCTTGCTGGCGTTCGGATCGGGCGAGGCCTGACCCGTCTTTGTGTAACTGAAGTCGAAATAGTTATAGCCGAACGTGAACTGGGTCGAACCGTTCCCGTTGTTCATGTCGTAGCTCGTCACGTTGACGAGCGCAGCAGACGCTCCGTCCGGCTGAAGGCAAAGTGCGAGCGAGACGGCAAAAAATCCAGTGAGCAGATGTCGGCGAACAGGCATTTCCGAACTCCAGCTCCCGAAGGCAAATCAGGAGCGCTTATTTAAATATTACCTTGGACGTAGCAGGTCAACTTGGCCCGTATCAACGGTTGTTGCTATCCGCCCTGATGATTAATTGCGCGGGTCACTTTCACAAAGCGCTAACTTGGAATTTGCTTAGGGCGAAGGGCCACAGCGCACCGCAAGCGCTCGCCAATGCATTCGCGACTGGCGTTTCACTCATCGGCGCACGAGGCCGGCACGATTTGCCCGGAGGCACGAGTGGAGCGCCGCGAGCAGATGTCGGTTGCAGGTCTGCTCGTCTGCCGAAGGCGCAAATCCGCCCGGGATGAGCGGGTTCTCGAAGCCGCAAAATCGATTGTGTCGCCGCCTGCTCCGAGACCTCGGAAGATGAGAAGCCGCGGTCGGTCCCGGACCACAATATTGCTCCTTTGGAGAAGACCGTCATTCGTCGCTATTTCGGAAAAGAATGGATGCCCTTCAAAAACGCCGGAGGCGCCGACGCGTCCGATCACGCATCGACAAAGCCGCTCCCATGAAACGAGCCCCACCCAACTCCAGGAACGCTTTGCATCTGGAATTCCAACGCGGCAGCAACCCGAGATCAGTTAGCCCGCGCCGAACCAAACCAAAGAGAAAAGCCGCCTTGCGGCGGCTCTCAAAGGTCATGAACGGAGGTGCATCAGGCGATGCGCAGCCTCGCACTCGAGCTCCGACGATAGGCGAGCAAGCCGACGCTCAGGAAGCCAACAATCATCATTGCCCAGGTCGATGCTTCAGGTACGGCCGTCAAGACCACGTTGTCGAGGATCGGACCCACATTGGTGCCGACCCCGGGATGCAAGGGGTTGAGAGCCGAGAAGGTCAACTCGCCGGCTTGGGTAGTCGTGAAGGTGACGGAATAGTGCTGCAGCGAAGCTCCCGGCGTGACCGACGAATCCACGGTTGGAGTGAGCGTCTGACTGAAATCAGCGAGAGCGAAGTGCAGGTTTTCGGTGATGTAGCCATGACCGTAGGTGTAGGCGCCAAAATCGAAGGACAGAGTGTAAGTGCCCGAGCCGAACGCCGCGGAGCTGATGGTGCCGAGCTGAAAGCTCGAGCCGTCGAGATCGAGGTAGGAGCCATTGCCGGGATAGAAGTTAAATGAACCACCGGCCCCAATAACGTCCACGGTGCCCTGTGTGACGCTGAAGTTCGACCCTACAGTGGATGCGTTCAGGCCTTGAGGCACGCTGTTGAAGTTTTCGGACAGAACAACCGCGGCCTGCGCCGGTGCTGCCGCGACGAAAGCTCCGATGATGCAAGCCGCCGCACAGCCGAGTGCCTTCAAGTGACCGAACATTTAATGACCCATTTAAAAGACGAAAGGGAATTTAACAAAATTCAATAAACAGCGAATCGCTCCACGTCAAGACAGGTCAGACATGTTGTCTTAACTTCCCGAGCGATGAACGTGAGCTGTGGCACAGCCGCTATACCTGCTGCGCTCAAGTAAGACGCCCGTCGACACCGATGGCGTAAAATGCAAGCTACTGGCGAATTTAGCGCCATTATGCCGACGGAAAACTCAGCTGCCGGCTAAGCGCCCTGCCCTGAGGATCGGATTTTAGCCATTCCGAAGCCGACGGTAACTGCGTACCTGTTTTCGCGGTCTCCGCGCGCCGGCAAACTTGCCGTGGGATTGTTCACGGGTGGATCGCTGACGATCGGCTCCTTGCGATCTTTGGCGACAGGTTCATCGTCCAGCATGATTTCAACTGACGCGTTCAATGCCGCGAGCAAGGCGCTCGTAAAGGAGTTCGACATTAGATTTTCTCGAAATGGTTTTCGCCCACTGCCGGAATGCGCAATAGCATCGTTCCGCGTCGAGCGTAAGGCGGGGTAGTTGCCAAAAACGATGTCTGCCCACAACTGTGGGCGCCTGGACAGCGCACGAAGCTTTCCGGCACGGGAAGTCGCCTTCGCCAGTGCGGCGAAACTTGCGCATCGGGGCCCAATCTAAGCCCTCAAAGGCGCTTAGCAGCAGCCCTTCACGTTCCCATCGATGTAAGGACGCGAAAAAAACGCCCAGAGCCAGCCAGCCAAGCTAACACGCAGCCGCGTAGAGCGATGCTGCGAGCTTGCGGCCCACGCCGCTATTCATCGGGGCGCCATTTTGGCTTCAGCCTCCGACAGGCGCTGCCGCAGGCGAAGAACTTCCCCATAGCGCTGGGAGATATTCGCAAGCGCGAGCTTCCTGGCTGGCTTGCTTGACTTCTTGGGCTTCGAACGGGACTGCCTTGTCTCGGAAATATTGTTCTTCATTTGCTATCCCCTGCTCTGAAATACGATCAAATCGAGCAAGTCGCATGCCAAACATAGTTTGCACACGTATGCTTCTGCAATTGGGTCAAACGCCGACCCTGCGGGGTTTAATAACGCTCGCGTGACACGTCGACTAGCAGATAAAAGTGTGACGCACTCGCAATTTTCGCGCCCCCCGAATGAGCAGAAAAGCTCACCCCAGCCTCTGCGGCCCTTGCGCCCGGGGTGCGCCTGCCGTTCCGCCGCAGCGAAGCCGGCATACGCTCGGCTTTCGCAAGGCAACAAGTCTCCGCAGATCTCTATGACCGGCCTGACGTCAGCGACGCTCGTCCAGGCCATCGCCGATAATGGAGCTGATGCGAAAAAAGTACGCGCTGGCCAGCGCTAACAGACCGAGATACATGAATACGAAAATCTCGGCGAATTCGGCTATTGTTTCCAGCTTGAAAGAATATTCGGGGGGGACTTCTGCGTAATAAACTGTGAGTGTCGCCAGAAGCCACATCAACAGCGAACTGCGCAATCCGAAAACCAAAGCGTGCGAGAACACTGCAGCCATGTAGATGTTGAAAATTCGGCCAAGCTTGAAACCTCCCGCGTAATGGTCGAGTATTTCAATTGCCACGAAGATCACGACTGCGGCCGCCATTTGATAGCGCAGCGGCCATGAATAGAGGCGGGTGAGAAGCGCCACCACCTGAGCTCGTACCGCCCCCACAGGCGTGGTTGACGGCAAGATGTAGGTTGCTAAGCAACCTATGACGAAGACTCCCAGATACGAGACCCAGCTTACCCCGCCGAGTTGGGTATTCGCGAATGCAATGATCGGGAGAAGAACATAGGCTAGCCCCCGGAAGGCCCACCTGTTCGGCCGGGTCGCGAGCGTCGATACAAGCCTGTCCGATGTGTAGCTCATCGCTCTGTCCCGCTTCGGCCGATCCTGTCTACTGATCGACCTTCGTCCGATCGGTACGGATCCAAGAGGCTACCTTTCGCCCGAAATAGACTCGACCATAGTACGACACCTTGCTCGGCAAGGAGGCTGCAAGGCCTGCCAACTCTCGTAATGAGATGATCTGCTGACCGTACCTCATCCAAGCAAGCAAGACAGCAAAAACTATAGCCGTGCAATTGATCAGCGACAGAATGAGTGGAACGGCCGTGCCCGCAATAAGAAACCATGCCAGAGTTGCAAACAGCAACAATACAATCAGGAGAACAAGCAACGAGAATGGCGGCACGGTCATATCGAGAACCAGCACGAGCAGGCCCAGATTGCGGGTCACCAATGCCCGCAGAAAATATCTCGGCAAGTGCCGCAGAATCATCTGAAGGTGCCCCTGAATCCAGCGTTGACGCTGCGTCTCGGTGCCGCCCTGCGTCTCAGGAAACTCGCTCGTCCCGACCACAGACGGGTAGAAACATGGTGGAAAGCCGAGCGCGGCCGCATCCAAACCAAGCTTCAAATCCTCGACCAGATTTCCGTCCATTCGCAGATCCCGGATCAATCGCCAGGGGAACATCATCCCAGTCCCCATTAATTGCACAGGAAGTCCGAGGCCACAGAGACCGAGCGGCCGAACCCAATTTCGTATGAGCCAGAAGAATTCAGCGGGCCTGTGGTCGACAGAGGACTTCTCCGGCGCTGTCATCAGAAAACAAGCCTGCACAGGGCGCGATGCGTACGCGCAGGCATCCTTCAGGCGCACAAGCATGTCGCCTTGCACCCGACAATCCGCATCGACGAACAGCACCATGTCCGGGGGATCTTGTCTAAGATGCGCCAATGCATGAGCAAGCGCGTATCCCTTGCCGATGCGAGACAGATCGTTGCGCTCAATGACTTCGGCGCCTGCCGCGGTCGCCATCGCAGCCGTATCATCCGAACAATTGTCTGCGACCACAATCAGCCGATCCCGAGGTCCCAATTGAGGCATCAGGTCTCCAAGCGTCGGCAGCAGCCCCGAGCTCTCATTGTGCGCTGGAACGACAACCGCTGCACTCGTCGCATTTCCAACACCTCGATGTTCGGCCAGCTGATCGCGGAAGATGGCCAATGAGGCGAGCACCTCGACAAGCAGCATCATGACGGGCACGGCAAGGAGACCAGCGAGGACGGCGAGCAAATTACCTAGCACCATGACATTCCCGCCTAGCCAACCGAAAAGAAGCTTTTAAGCTTGCGATATGCAATTCCCGCTCCCGCCGCCCGCACCCGAAATTCCGGCTGCGACATCGCCCGGTCGGGCATCGATATCCGCGGAAGCCTAAAGCGATCGGTCCGGGCGGCTATGAGACCTGAGTGGGTCAAGAAGGCGAGCTCAAAACCAGCTTCCCGGACAGCTCGATGGGTGGCATCGTCGTGCGTTCCCTGCATCCCATAAGGATAGGCAAATGACCCGCAATGGCCAATTGCATCGGTTAATATCTTCTGCGTCGTGCCGACTTCATAGTGGAGCCTGGTGGAGCTCGCGGTGGCGAGCTTGATGTGGGTGACGGAGTGACCGCCGATGGCAACCCTCTCCGAAGCAATATCGGCTAACTCGTCAATCGAGCAGCACACGCGAGCACCTCGTCCTTGCCGCTTCCAGTCCAGCTCCGGCGGGATGGCGAGCTTACTCCAATCGGCACAGGTCAGGATTGAATCGATTGCACGAGTTCGCTGATCCCGGTCACCGCCAATTCCAAAAATCTGCCCCTTGATGTTCAACTCGAGCGCCGCGCCCTGGTACCATTGGATATTCGTCACCAAGGTCGCAAGCGCGATGTCCGGGCTGACTGGACCAGAGTTCTCTCGGGCGGACCAACCCACACACGCAAATATGCCGATAGGCACGTCGAAACTCTGAAAGATATCCAGAACGCTCAAGATTTCGATTTTGGCATCGTCGATCGTCACCAGCAACGCGTTCGGCGGAAGGTCGTCTGTTGCGAGGCCTCGTTGCACCTGTCCGAGCGTGACAAGGTTGAAGTTACGGCACAACCAATCGCACTGACGCTTCAGTCTCTCCCGTGCATCATCGGAGCTCTCGCCATCGAAGAAAAAATGATGGAACAGGACCGCCCTGAGCCCGGTGTTAAAAACGGTTGAACGACCGACCATCAATCAATCCGTTCCGGCTTTGCTAGCATCGTTCACGGCGGCTTCGGCTCCGGATCGCAGGGGCAAGCGAGGGTCTCTTAAGTGATCGCACGAGGCGCACAGTCTTTCAGTTAACACCAGTGCTTGAGTTAACCGTGCCCACAAATATACAGTTGAACTCTGGTCTTTCCTCGATAAGTCAGCCATCTACAATGCTTTAGAGCAATATTTGAAGCGTCAGGCGATGACAAGGTGAATGCGCCTCCTCGCTAACAGACAAGATACTCACGCATGCGGATTGCATATCTAGTCAACCAATACCCAGCCGTGAGCCATAGCTTCATCCGTCGGGAGATCCTGGCGCTCGAGCGGCAGGGCCATGAGGTCCTGCGCATCGCGATCAGGGGATGGCGGGACCCACAGCTGAGCCAGCAAGACGAGCTCGAACAAAAGCGAACCAGGTACGTCCTCCAAAGCGGAGCGGTGGCGCTGATCGCGGCCTTTCTGCAACTCCTCGCCACCAACCCCGCCCGCCTTGCGGGCGCCGCCGCGCTGGTCTGGAAGACCCGTCGTCCCGCTGAGCGGCCGCTTGCCGTCCAGCTCATTTACCTGCTCGAAGCATGCCGCACGCTTCTCTGGCTGCGCGCCGAGAAGATCGAACATCTTCACGCCCACTTCGGAACGAATTCCGCACAGGTTGCCATGCTGGTAGGCGAACTTGGCGGACCGAGCTGGAGCTTTACCGTTCACGGCCCCGAGGAATTCGACAAGCCGGCAATGATAGCCCTCCCTGAAAAGATCGCACGCGCCGATTTCGTCGTGGCGATCAGTTCATTCGGCCGAAGTCAGCTTTATCGGCAGGTCCCACACAACGAGTGGAGCAAGATCGAAGTGGTCCATTGTGGGCTCGAGCCCGGCTTTCACCAGACCGTGCCGGCCGGTGCGAGCAGCGCAAGCCAGCGCCTGGTCTGCGTCGGGCGCCTGTGCGAGCAAAAGGGCCAGCTTCTGCTGCTTGATGCTGCCTACCGGCTTGTCCAACGCGGCATCGAGTTCGAACTCGTGCTCGCCGGCGATGGAGAAATGCGTCCCGAGATCGAACGGCTGATCGGCCGGTACAAGCTCGAAAGAAGCGTGCGGATCACAGGTTGGATTTCCAGCGATCAAGTCCGGCAGGAAATTCTCGCATCGCGCGCGTTGGTGTTGCCCAGTTTCGCTGAAGGGCTACCGGTCGTTCTCATGGAGGCAATGGCGCTCCGGAGACCGGTGATCAGTACCTTCGTCGCCGGAATTCCAGAACTAGTGGTCCCTACTCAGCATGGCTGGCTCGTGCCCGCCGGCGACGTTGAGGCCCTCACCGCAGCCATGGAGGAGTGCCTCGGCGTACGCCCCGAGGTGATCAACGAAATGGGCGCGAACGCGCGAGTTCGAGTTCTGGAGCGCCACGATATCGATCGGGAAGCAGCAAGACTCGTCAGCCTGTTCGAGCGAACGGCGACCAGGTCGCGCCGTTGATGCGCAAAAGATCTCGACCTGGCCTCTCCTGCACGGCTGCAGGGGACGCTGCTGCAGATCTTTAAAGCCGTGATCAACCCGATTGGGATTGCTGAGCTCGCAATTCTTCGAGTTCCACCCCGGTCTTGAGCAGCTCGGTGACCCAGCGAGGCCGTTTGCCGCGGCCACTCCAGGTCTGGGATGGATCGCCCGGATTCCTGAATCTCGGCGAGCGGTTCGCCTTGTCGGAGCCGGCCTGAAACCTGCCGCGTAGCGCGACAAGACGCTCGTCCAGCTGACGCATCTCCCCTTCGAGGCGGCGCTGGAGAATACCGACGATCGCCTCATAGAGCGTCCAAAGTTCATCCGTCGAGCATGTATCGAGCTCTATCGGCGTCATGGCCGCCTCCATCCAGCTTCCGCTCAACCAACTCAACAGACGCGAAAAGCCGCCCCCGGGGGCGGCTTTTCCTCTCTCGTTCGAGCCCGATCGCGTCAGACGAGACGAAGTGCCGTCCCTTGGGTTTTCCGGCGATAGGCCACGAAGCCGACGCCAGCGAAACCCAGTAGCAGCATCGCCCAAGTCGACGGCTCCGGAACGGCGGTCGTAACCGGCCCAACGCCGCCGAGGCGCTCCTGCCTTACTTCATCGAACAGACCACCATTGAGTGCCGCAATCGAAACGCTCTCGATGATTTCGCCGCTCCCAGACTGCAGAGTGAAAAAGTTATCGCCGTGCGTGCTGATGGCGACGTTGTGAAACGTCTCCGTCTGGTCGTTCGTCACCACCGTGATGTTTGCTAAGGTGGCTGTCGCATCGATGATATTGAAAACGTTCGCCGTGAAGCCGAGGCTCGGATTGGCCATGTGCCAACCTAGCAAATTGAACCCATCTGCTGCGGTGTCGAAGATTTTCGCTTGGCCTGACGATGTGGTACCAGTCAAATTCTCGTTGCTGGTAAATGTAATTCTATTTCTGGGACTTGAATTGGTATCAGCCGTCAGCGACATCGTGTTGTCTCCAACGACGTTCTGGAAGAGCACGTTCTGGTCAGTCACTCCCCCAACATTGCTGGACGTAAGGACCAGCGAGGCATTGGCTGCCGTACACGAAAGCGCCGTTGCCAACAGAGCACCTGGGATAAGTGCAGCCGCCGTCGCCAAAAACGAATTAAATCGCACCATGTGACTCACTCCAACAATCAAATACGCAAGAAATATTTTTAAAATATATCCTTCAGTCAAAGGAATGTCAAAAAAATCCCTAACTCATGTTAATCACAGATACAGCTGCCGTGATTACCCAGTAATCACAGCATCTTAAAGGTTGTTGCCGCAGCCACGTATTGAGAGCAAATAATGCCGCTTAGGGTCGTAGCTCCCCCAACATTCAATCAGCCCGCCGGCTCATTCTCGTGGAACGTGCATTTTTGACGAGCTGTGAACCTGCAAGGGGGTACGCGTTTGTGGTCCATCGTCTCGCCCAGGCTCGAGAATTAGGCCGGGGAGAGGCCAATTGACGAGGAGGTGGAGAACGGCGCCGCTCCGAACGCGCAACACGACGAAGTCGCAGCAGCCTCGTAGGCGGCTTTCTCTATTCACCCGTCGCCTACAGCATCGAATTTTTTTGCGCAGAATTCCTCTCAGCGACGCCCACAATTCTGTTCACGACAGTAGAGAAACTCGTCGTCGCATCTCTGAATGCAGCCGCCCGCCCCATTGCACTTGAGGACGCAAGCCGTTCGCACGTCCGTGCACATGCCGCAGTACGACTGCGCGACAATGAATTTTCCGTGCTCTACCCGCAGTCGGGTCGCTTGAGCATCGGCCGGACCGACGTGCAGCAGCGCGGCCGGGAAGAGGAGAGCGAATGCAAATCTCATGGCGTAGCTCCACTGAAACAGTCATCGGATGCAGCGGCTTGGCGGATGATATAACACAGACAAGCACTTTCCGATTGAGGGCCGGGTGCTCACGAGCCGTTGACCGCAGCTCACCGAACAAGCAATGCCGACGAGGAGCCGCAAAGCCCAGTTTGGCGACATGCACCGGCCTGTGGCGATTCGGCTCGATGGGCAACCGCACGAGAGCTCGTAAACAGAGCCTGAGTAGGCCAACGCCCCACCTCAGCGAGTTTGACCTTCCCATTATCGCGTCGCACCAAACCGCAGTTCAACCAGTCTGCACGACCGACTATGTTGGGTCCGCGGCGCAGCGTTGCTTCTATTGGCGCCTACCGCAAAAGGGCTGAGCCTCAGCCCGCAGCGGTCGATCCTGAAGATAGGTCTAAGCGCCTGGATGGGAATTAACTTGACGTTCGCCTTGTGGAAAGGCGCGCCAGCCGCAACAAGAAGCCCCATTCGCGCACTGCGGCAAACCGATTTGATGCGCCACTCAGACGCAACTAAGATTAGACCGAGTCAACAAGACAATTGATCTCACCAGCGGAGCGAGATGCGCTCTGAAGGAAATCGCTGCGACTGAGGCTCAGGCCGTATGGGGGTGAGCTTCCGGCAAACTTCGCCTCCGAAGACGGCTGACCAGACCGAACGCCAAACCCAGCACCGCGTCAAACATGAACATGAGAACGACCGCGACGATGAACAGGCCAATGCCGGTCATATCGTGCACGATCCCCTCAAGAAGGTCCGGCCCCGCGTAATAAGCGATGAGGACGAGCGTGAAGACCCGCACGAAATTGGCAAGAATCGTGATCGGGACGATCGCCAGCAACAGCAGCACGCTGCGCAGCTTCTCCTCCCAGCGGAACGCGTATGCGTAGAAAACGCCAATTGCCGAAAGGGCAAAAATTGAGTTCATGCCCGAGCAGGCATCCTTCACCAGGAGCTGATATGAGCCGATCATGATCATCACACCGTTCTGCGCCACCGGGTAACCCGCTGCATACAGTACCTTCGTGACCATGTTCGAGATGAAGACCTTTAGCGGCACGGTCGCGGCGTCAATCAGCCAGTCAGGCATCGGCACGGCGAAGATGAGGAAGCCTATCGGGAATGCCAAGATGCGCAACGTCGGCCAGCCTGCCGTGAGCAGGATGCATCCCACGATCACCGGCAGCAGAGACGCCATTTCGATCGTCACCAGTCCCTGTTGAATTCTGGCAAGATACATCAGGATCAGGCCGCAAAGGAGAATCACCCAGCCGGCAATCGGTGCTGGCGATAATTCAACCGCCTTCAAACGGGCACGAGACTGCCAGACCCACCACAACGAGGCCGCCATGATGAGAGGCCCATGCCCCTCCTGCTCGGTCTGCCAGGGACCATCAATCAAGGAGAGGAGAGTGGGAAAATAGCCGGCCAACACGGAACCAAAGAGGAGCGCCGGCCAGAAAAATTTGGACAAGGGCCGAGCTTCTGCTGATTGCACCACCTGGGAATATGTCATGCATTAATCCGCTGTGCTGAATGCTCAATAGGTTAGCATCGGAAAAATCCCGTAACAATCAATTATCTGCGGGCCCCCAGCGCTGCATATCCAATGCCTGCCAGCACAAGGATGGCTGCCAAATAGAAGTGGCCGTTGTTTCCGATTTGATTGGCGACGGCAAAAACGACTCCAGCCAGCAGAAAATGCAAAAGCGTCGAGCGCTCTCGATCCGTAAACTGGAAGAAGGCGACCACCAAACCAATAAAGCACGTCACGGTGAGAATATCGAACACGGTCGTCATGAAATGTCGCGATCCTTTAGCTGAGCCTAGCCGTAGGACCTATTGGCCCTTCCCCTGCCCTTGCATGATTTGCTGATATTCGCCCTCAAATTTGGCCTCCATGTTGGCCGAATAGGTCGCAATGCCGATCTCTCCCTTGAGCGCGTCATTTCGCATCAGCTGCCGCGCCTGATTGGCCGCCGCCTGTCCCTCCAGCGGACGCGTCTCTTCGCCTAGGACCTTGAAGAAAATCCCGTTTTGACCGGAACGAACGAAGAAGACGTCGTCCGCTTTTTTGGCTTCGATCTTGTCAAACAGCTCCGGGCCGACATCGCCGCTCGAGAGCACACCGCTCTGGCGACCGTGCGGTATGGAGGCCGCCGTCAGCTGCTGGTCGAGTTCATCAAGCGACTTTGCCTCGCGGCTGGATTCGACGACCGATTGAGCTGCCGGACCTAATGGAAACGCGATCTGGTCGACCTGCAGAAGCTTCCGATTTGAGAACTTCGCCGGGTTATCCGCAATATAACGATCGATATCGGCCTTGGTCGGCGGCTTGGACATCACCCGACGGAGCAGATAGGCATTTTCGAGCACCTGCTCGCGCGCCCGTAAAAGGTCCAGGAGGACACCTGGCTCTCGATCGAGCTTGGCATTGAGCGCCTGCTGTAACAAGTATTTGCGCGTGACCAGCTGCCCCAGCACCTGCTTGACGATTTCAGGATCCTTCTGCTTGTCCGGCGGGATGTTGGCCAAACGAAACTCGTTTTCGAGCTCCTGATTGGTGATCACCTCGTCGCCGACGTGGGCAACGACCTGGCCGCGCTGGGCTGTGGCCTGCTCTTTCTTGCCGCACCCGGCCAGCAAAGCAGCGGAACAAAGGACGACGGCAATGGAGTGATAAGGCCAGTTCGGCCAGTTCCTCATAGGCGAACCCCGAGAGCGAGTTGAATGAATAATCTTGGCGAGCAAAGCGTCAGGAGCACCACTTCAAAAAAGCGTACTACGATCACTATCGGCTTGGCCGCCTCGCGTCGAGCCGAACGTCCGGTCTGGCGCCGGGATTTGGCTGGTTTATGTTAACAGCCTAAAATCTCTCACTCGCATTAAATTGTTCCAGAGCCGGCTTTTCTTAGGCAATTGAGACCGGTATATTTGAAGACATGCATTTGTCCCGTATTCATTTTGTGCTCGCTTCGGTAGCCATTGTGGGCTCCGCCGTCATGGCCAATGTGCTCGCCCCGCGCGAGCTTATGGCGCGAACCTCGGCTGCTCCAAGCCTGGAGACCGTGATCCCGCGCCAGTTTGGAACTTGGAAGATCGTTCCTGAAATTAGCCCGGTTCAGCCGGTCGATCCCGAGGCGTATGTCCAGCCCGATCCGCAGTCTGCCAAGGTCTACAGTCAGGAAGTCGGCCGCGGCTATTCGGACGGTCAGGGCCATATCGTGATGTTGATGGTGGCCTACGGGCCAGTTCAGAATTACCGGCTCAAAGCTCATCGCCCCGAAATCTGCTATACCGCCAACGGCTTTAGGATCTCGGACAAGGTTGATGCACCCGTGAGTTTTCGAAATGGGGCGTCGCCGATCTTGGCCACGCGCCTCATCGCGGAGCGAGAGTCGCGGTACGAGCCGGTGACCTATTGGATTAGGATCGGCAATGATGTGACAAATGGCGTGGTCAGTTACCAGCTAAGTCGCCTCAAGTATGGGTTGCGCGGGCTGATCCCGGACGGGGCGCTCATCAGAGTTTCTACAATCGGTCTGCCAAAAGAAGCTTCATTCCAGTTGCAGGATCAATTTATCCACGACCTCTTATCAGCGGTCCCCGCCCAGGAGCTGAGATTTTTCACTGGCGCATCGTAACGTTGGGAACATTGCTGCAGGGTCGCCTCCTGCAATGGTGGCGCATGGGACGCCTGTTGCACCTTAGCCGAGCGCTAGTTCTTGCCGCGTTAGGTCTTGGCTTTGCGCCATTGCCCACGGCGCTCCAGCTGGCCCAAGATAGTCTGCAAGTCGCCGAGGAGACGCTGCTCCCCTATGCGGTCAATATTCACCGCACCCCGACACAGACGTGGACAGGCTATGGCATCTACCTGGGGAAGGGCTTGTTCATAACGGCCGCCCATGTAGTAGGTCGGGGATGGTTAACCTGGCCGAAAGTGGTGGTTGCGGGCGTCGAGTACCCGACCGAGATCGTCAGGGAAGGAAGCTTCGAATCGACTGACCTCACCCTCTTGTCTGTAGACGAGAAGCTGCTTCCGATGCGGCTCCGTCTTCGCCACATGGAAGTGTGCCGCCACCAACCGGTCGCGGGTGAGCCCGTTGTGACAGTTGTGCCTGAAGGCGTAGTCCCGTCGCGGGTGATATCGCCCGAGCGGATCCCGATAAGCCTGCGGCGCTTCAGCACAGCAATTGAGGATGTCGCTCGGACCGGAAATTCCGGGTCAGGCGTGTTCGATGTGCAGCAGCGTTGCCTGCTGGGGATCATGAGTCGGAAGATCACTCAAGCGCGATCGCCTCTCTCTATGGGCAAGAATTATAATCGCGACGTCGCCAAATACTTCGTGCCTGCGCGCGAGATCGCGGCCTTTCTGCCTCCCGGCCTCTGAAGACAGGGTTTGGCACGACGCAAATAGGGCATTGCCCGACGAATCTAGACAATGCCTGAGTTGGGGCCAGTTCCCGATGCGAGGCGATACTGTGAGGCTAAACAGATTATCGGAGTTCTGGCCGAAACAGGAGACCGCCCGACGGCGGTTTGCGTGGTCTCGTACGAGGTTGCGACCGGACGGCAGCGAGTGTGATCTGTCCGTACGGCGATACCCCCAAGGACCGAGGTCAGAAGAAGGCCAGGATCATCATCGCACAGCCGGTGGCTCACGAACGCGGTCTTTGCGCTTAGGCGACCTCGCAGGCATCTCTGGTGTCTCTGAATAGCCCGGCCGCCTACGACCAGGAATGGGTATATTTGAATCGGCCAAACTCATGAGGGCTGCATGCCATGGAATCAGCCGTTCAAGGGGATGGTGGCGGCCGTATGCTCCTTTAAATTTGCAACACTGCTTAACTCCGGTGTTGATCGGAAAAGTCATGGAATGCCCAAAGCCTCGGCACGGTCGAGGATTGCGCTCAACAAGTCGTGCCGAGCGGGCTTGCGACCGCAAAAGCCGCCAAACGGGCTAAAGAAGTCTGTGACCGCCGTGTGATGGACCCGGATAAGGCCTGCGGCTTTCACCAGCTAAGAACATAATTTCAAGAGGTTAGGACGCCAATATTGCAGGTCACCGACAGCCGGCCCCAAGACATAACATTTAATTTGCGTTAAATTCTCGTCGGAACGCAGGACAATTTGGTCAGAAGCGATATCTTCATCCTATCATGTGGGCCTTCAGGCCCGCAATCGTAGGCGAATTAATTGCCAGTTCTGATGCTTAGAGTTTGGGCTTTTGGCTTTCGGAATAAAAAAATCGGGAGCCCTTGAATCCCCTGCGATTGAATGGTAGTAAATAATTGGTAAAACCTGCGCAGAGGAGTTTGGATCAAATGAATATACGTCAAACATTAATTGCGGTCGGCACAGCGGCAGTCATGTCGATCGGCCTTGGTACTTCCGCCAAGGCGGTTGAGCTGCTCCAAAATGGCGGCTTTGAAAGCGGCAGTCTCGCCCCCGGCTGGACATTGACGGGGAATGGCGGTTTCACCGGTGTGGGCACCTCCCCTGTCCATAGCGGTAATTACTCTTTCTTCAGCGGCCCAGTCGGCAGCGATGGCATCTTGACGCAGACGTTCCATGATGTCGTGGGCGCGTTGTACACCTTCTCGGGTTGGGCTTTCAGCTACGGCGGCACCCCGGCCGACCTCGGGATCAACGTGGGCGGCACCGCCAGCTTGACATTGGGTCCGCCGACAGTTCCCCCCACCGGTGGTTGGCTACCGTTCACCGGTTTTTTCATTGGACACGGCACTGATTCCTTCGTGATCACCAGCCGAAACGACCCGTCTTACAACTTCTTTGATGACCTGTCGGTGCAGGGTCCCGCCGCACCCGCGGTTCCTGAGGCATCCACTTGGGCAATGATGCTGCTTGGTTTCATGGGCGTGGGCTTCGCCGCATATCGCCGGCGAAGTGGGACCAGCTTCCGCTTTGCCTGAGCTGTAACACGACGAGTTCGAAAGGCCGCCGCGAGGCGGCCTTTTTTTGCGCGGTCAGAACGCGATCACACGCGGTGCTGTTGCGCAAGCGCCAGCAGCCAGATCGAAATTCCAACTTGGCCCGCTTGGCGGCCCGCAGAGCGGTGCCATCTCATTCGTCGACGTCGCACCATTTCCACGCGTGCCCTGTGCGACCCCAGCCTCCGTCCGATCCAGCTACGCACGCCCTCATTCTCTCCCGCGCGTGATGAACAACTGAGTTCGCTTCCGGCGTTCCATGGTTCAAGTGACCATTCTCCAAGTCACTTGGAATCCGGCCAACTGCCAGAATGGCTCGCTGTCTCTGATCAAGATGGGACGAGGCGATTGGGGGGAGGCAGCGCGGCGCATGCGCACTGGCCCGCAGAGCGCAGACTGTTGCGCCTAAACGCGCGCTCCCGGTACGGCATGGGCGCTTCGGCACGGCAATCAAGCACATCGCTCGGACTGGAAGTGCCGGATCGAGCATATTCGACGTGAAGCACCCGGCATCATGAGCCGGAAGATCAGTCAGGCGCCGCATCGGCCGACAAAACGATTTTTGCGACATCGCAAATAGATTGGCTTCTGCCGCGAGACCGCGTCTTCCCTCCCGCCCCGATCGATCACATTGCTCCGAGGCTAAACCAAAAACGAAGACCGCCCGAAGGCGGTCTCGCAGTTTCGTAGGTGAAGCGGATGATCAGGTTGCGGTCAGTGAGACTTGCTCCTTGCGACGATAGGCAAGGAAACCGAGCCCGAAGAAGCCGAGGATCATCATCGCCCACGTGGAGGGTTCGGGCACGGCGCCCACTGAAGAGAAGTTGACGTGTCCCTGGGCCTGGGATTCTTCGAAACCGTCGCCAGTATCCCTACCCAGCGGATCTCCGCCTTGGAGAACGTAGTTGTCGAGCGTCACCCCAAAGGGGTTGGTTCTAAATACCCCCGAGTGAATGTTCGAATCGTTCACGCTCAATAATGCTGACTGGCCATTGAACAGCCCGTTCAGGGTAATGATAACGCCGGGCTGCGGGCTGCCGAAGGGTCCGTTAAATCCACCCACATTGCTGGACTCCGTGCCGATTGCGAAACTTACAGCTTGACCAGGAGCCAGGGTTAGCCCGAGGAACGTACTGGACAAATCTCCCGCACTATTCGAAACGGCCGTAGTGCTCACGGAACCAGTGAACGTCGTGGGACCATTATTCACCACCTCCGCGAAGCCCGTATCAGGACTTGGACTGCCACCACCCAGGAATGTCGACCCGCCGAATGGATTGGAGCTCGAGTAGCCTGTGAAGATGTCGATGTTATAGCTCGCCGCCTGCGCACCGCAGCTGTAGCAGATCAGGCCGATGGCAATGGGAAGCTGAAGCGCCGTCTTAAAGAGGGGATTGAATTTCATTCCATCCTCCACTGTTAATTTGGTTATTTACAATAAAAACAGCATAAGTATAAAAAGCGCCTTGACAAAGAGTCAAGGATCAGTATCGCGCGCAAGATTTGCGCAATCCAACCACTGGTAAAGGTCCTTATGATCTCACGCCGCCTTGTTGCGGCGGCTGTCCCTTTTTGATTCCGATTTGAACAGGGCTGGTCGTAGCCTCTTCAGGCGCAACTTCCACGGCAAGTGTAAGGTGACATCTCCCGATCCGAGTAGACGACCGGGTTCAACTTGGCGCTGCGCGATGCCCCCCCTGGGCAATCGGCACGCTCTGGCGTTTGAGCAGAGTCTGACTGCTCGGATCGACTTTCATCGAGGCTCCGCCCGCCTCGGCAGAGGACACGTTTCTAGTAATAGCCGTAGCCGTAAAAACCCTCCTCGGCGGCGCCAGCGGTTTTGTTGACGACGACGCGGACGACGGGCGTTCGCTGAAGGTGCTTTTGGCACTCCTTGATGTCCGCAACCGAGGTGCTTCCGACAGCTGCAATCAAGAGAACCGCATCCATACGGGGCAGAATGGAAATAACATCATCGCCGAGCAGCATCGGCGGCAAGTCGAAGATCACCGTGCGGGACCTGAAATCCCGTTTGATCCGCTCAAGCAGCGTCGCCATAGTCTGCGAGGCCATCCACTCCGATGAATTGTGAGAAGTTGTCGACCCCGGCAAAACGAGCATCTTGGTTGGGCCAATCGCGGCTTCCACGACAGCCGACGCCAGAGCGTCTTGCCCCTCAAGCACGTCAATGATGTCATGCTCGGGCTTGAAACCCAAATATGTGGCAAGCGTAGGCTTACGCAGATCAAGGTCGACAAGAAGGACCGAGCGCTCAGGAAGTCTCGCGATGCTCATGGCGAGATTACAAGCCGTCACCGTCTTACCGCATCCTGGCGTTGGAGACGTGACCGCGAGGAACTGCCATCCCTTTTTGTCCATCTCCTGCAGAACTTGCGTTCTGAGCATATCGTAGTAGCGCCCAGGCTGCCCCGAAATACCGCCGTGCGCCACAATACGATTTTTCTCGAGATGCGCGGAATTAAGTCGGATCTCCCGGATTGCATCTGAAGCGTTGCCCTGCGGTCCAACAGAATGGGGTTGGACAATTCGAGCGCCCTGTTCAGCTGAACGTGCCAACTCGACTGCGTGCTTGATCGAATCCACTTGCGAACTCCTAAAGGCGGAAGAGGCCGACACGGGCCTTGGCAAACATCAGATCGAGCGGCGGTAGGACGAAAAATGCGATCGCTGCCAAGCCGACCACAGCTGCAATGACCATGACAGAGGCAGCTATAATGCGCCTCCGGTGACTGCGTGTCTCTGTAACCGTTGTAATGTACGGGATCGAAACGATGAGCGGAAACTCGACAACCGAGAACATATCAGAGCTACGACGAATGGCCTTGTCGGAAAACTCCATCAGAAATGTCAGGCCGGCACCCGCCGCGAACGCGAGAGCGAAGGCAAGGGCTGCAACCTTCGGACGATTGGGCTTGACTGGCTCCTGCGGCACCGTTGGCTGTTCAATCACCTCGAGCTTTTCAGACTGCTGATCCTTTTCAAGATTCTCACCAAGGCGCGCGGCCATCAGCTTGGCGGTTGCAGTCTCGAGATTCTTTTGCAAGCCTTCCTGCTGGGCGGTAAGGGCCTCCAGGCTTGCCGCGAGAACCGCAGGATCATTGCCGTTACTCGAGGCCGTGTTGCTGCTACCTGCCGCTGGGGCCACGGGCGTTGTTGTGGCCTTTTCCATCGCCTCGATCTGGCGCTTCAGCGACTGAATGGCAGGATGGCGCTCCGAGTAGAGTGCGCCTTTTTGGATCAGCTCAGCCTTGAGCTGCCCAAGTGTCCCCGCGGGGGCGTCGGGACCGGAAGCCAGCGGAGACGGCCTCGCCTGCTGCACAAGTTTTAGCTGCGCGATTTTGGCGTCAAGGGCGACATTTTCGGCCTGAAGACGTTGAACTTCACGCTCCAAGAACTTGGTGGTGTCAGTTGCGCGACTTGTACGGTCGCGCAAATCCTCATTCAGGATGCGCGTCATTAGTTCGTTGGCCACACGCGTGGCCACAGCAGCATCATTGTACAAAAAGCCCACCGAAAAGACGATGGTTGGGTTCTCCAGCGCGGCGCGAGTTCGCTGCTTGAAATCCAGGTGAAGATCGACTGGCTCGATCTTCGTGCTCTTCCTCATCAGCTCGACAAGCTCTGTCGGAGACATCAATGTTCGCTTTTCGGGGAAAAGCTGGAATCTGTCCGCAATGGCGATCAGATTATCGCGGGTCATGGTTCGCTGCTCGATCACCTGAATGCGTTCTTGAGCAGCATTGGTAACCGTCGGCCTGACGAGATCAGATGGAATCTGTTGAGTCTGAACCAGTATCTTCCCTTCCGACAGATAAGTCGCGGGCCAGAGCAGCGCTCCGGCAACACCCGCGGACGCGATCACCATGAACGGAAGAACGAAATAGGGCCACCGTCTCTTGAACACGCTCCAGTAGAAGCCGGGTCTCAGGAGGTGGCCTCGATCCTCCTGTTCGGTCGCCTGAAAATCGTCCTCGAAATTAAGCTTTTGCAGCATGGAGCGAAGCCTTCAATGAAACGAGGCGGCAGCAACGCGCTGGAAAGCGATAAAGAACTGCCACTTATTAATTCTAGCATCAAATTTCGACGGAACTTACGAATTGTTGTCCTGCGGAAAGGAAATTTAAATTTTCCTTAACGGGTTCCGCTCTTTGAACCTTTGCAGGAGCGCGTTTACGTAGCTCGCAAAATCTAGCCTGTAACCGAAGTACTCTTAGCTAATTGTGTTTATATTGACCGCCAGCGGTCAAGGAACATCAATGTACGAGGCATTCTATCACCTTCGGGAGAAGCCGTTCTCAATTCTTCCCGATCCCGATCTCATCTACTGGGGTAAAATGCACTCCATGGCGTTCACGATGCTGGAATTCGGCGTCATGAACAACGCGGGGTTCACCGTAATTACCGGCGAAATCGGCTCGGGAAAAACCACCTTGGTACGGCACCTCCTGAAAAAGGTGAACGCCGGAATTACCATTGGACTGATCTCAAATTCACCGCAGGGGCGCCAAGAGCTGCTGCAATGGATTCTGATGTCCCTGAACCAGCCATTCGAAGGGGATTATGCCAACCTTTTCAAACGCTTCCAGGATTACCTGTATGGACAATATGCTGGCGGGCGAAGGACGATCCTTATTATCGATGAGGCCCAAAATCTAGAACCCGAAGCATTAGAGCATCTCCGGATGCTGTCTAACATCAACGCGGACAAGTTTCAGATCCTTCAGCTTATCCTGGTGGGACAGCCCCAGTTGCGGGATCTATTGCTAATGCCGCAGTTGCATCAATTCGCCCAACGCATCTCGTCCGACTTCCACCTTAGGCCACTCGACCGATCGGAGGTCGCAAACTACATCGATTTTCGCCTTCGCGCTGTGGGAGCCCAGCGGCAACTCTTCACTCCGGAAGCTTGCTCGCTTATCGCGTCGGCAAGCGGCGGAATTCCTCGTATTATCAACGTGTTATGCGATACGTCGCTGGTCTATGGATTCGCGAATGATCAGGACGTGATCTCCGAACATCTGGTGCGCGACGTTATTGCAGACAAGCAACAGTACAGCATTTTTCCCGTCAGACAGTCGCCTGCCGTTCCCTAAGTAGCTGAAGAGCATTACTTTCCTCTCGAGACTCGGGGTTTGCCGCGGCGCGATGACATCGACCATCCGGGTGATGGCATCGCGACAGTTGGCTTTGGTTTAACGGTTTTGGGGGAATGGACATGCGGATCCTGCTCGTTTTGTTTTGTTTTGGTTGGCTGATTTCCGCTGCCGACGCCCAGACCCTCAAATCGGGTGATACGCTCTCGATTACCGTCCTGCAGGACCCGAAGCTTGACCGTACTGTAGTGGTGGATCCGCTGGGTGAGATCGCGTTTCCCCTCGCTGGCCACATCCGCGCGCGAGGTCTCACTCCCGTTGCGCTGGAAAATATCCTCAAGGCCAAGCTCAAGCCGAATTACAAGGATGACACGCTGGACGTGACTGTCGCGATCGCGAACGCTCCGAAAGAAGAAGTGCCCGAAGAGGATCTAAAGCCAAAGGTCTTCGTCACCGGAGAGGTTCTAAGGCCCGGCTCTTACGTCGTGCGACAGCCGACCACGCTCATGCAGGCCATTGCCTTGGCCGGCGGGTTTGGACCTTATGCATCGAAGAAGCGCATTCAGGTCCGCAGGCGCGCGCCAGGAGGTGACGAGACGATCTTTGTGTTCAACTACCGCGCGTACGAGGCCGGCGCAGACCTCGAAGGGAATATCACGCTTCGGCGCGGCGATGTCATTGTTGTGCCCGAAAGAGGTTTGTTCGACTGAAAACGCGTTAACGCTGGTCAGAGGCAGTACCTGCCGTGAAAAGAATTGCCGCCACGGTCTCGGTATGCCTTTGCATAGCGCCCTCGGCTGCATTTGCGTTCGACTGGTCCATCAATACGACCCAAAGCGAAAGTGTTGAAGTCAACAGTAATCTGCTTCTGCGGCCATATCAGGCGGGGTCTCTTGGCTCATATTCAACTCTGACTGCAAATGCAGAAGCACGAACACCAACCTCAAAATTCGATTTTGACGGCGACGGGACCTACAAGAAATACTGGGGGCCGGGCATCCATGGCTCAACATCGGAGTTTCTCAATTACGGCTTCACCGCACGCTACCAGCAGAACGAGAAAACAAACTTCGATCGCGAATTTGTTCAAGCCTCCTGGCGGCAGCAAAGCACCGCGCTCGCCATCCTGAACGACCTTGGTGTTTCAACCCGCACAAGCGGATTTCTCGATCGCTTGACGACCAGTGGCGGGATCGATCGCGCGCCCACGCACCTTGACTTCGTGAGCCTTTTTGCCACATCGACGCGCACCAGCTACGAGCCGTCGAGTGGCGGCCTGCCCTTCACCGACACCTTGGCACGAGGCTCCTGGCGCCACTCCTTTAGCCCCATTGTGGCAGTGAACCTCTCGTCAGAGGCTGAGTTGCTGGACTACGACAATGTTTTCAACTCACGCGTCCAGATCTACCGCGAACAGGTCGGCGTGGATGCAACACTTTCGCCGCTTCTATCTTTTCGGGGGAATGTCGGTCCGGCCTTCCTCGTGACCGAGAATGGCGTGCCTACTTCGCCCTTCGGCGGGGCTGGAGCAACCGGCGCAGTTTCTAGTTCCGTTCTGGATTGGATTGGTGACGCGGTTCTCACCTACAAGATGATGAAAGATACGACACTGACATTCCTCGCAAGTCAGTCGGTCGGACCAAGCGTAGTGGGATCGATCTTCAAGCGAGACACGCTAAGCGCGAACCTCATATACACGATCAACAGCCACTCGAGCCTATCGCTTTCGGCTAGCGGTAACAGGCAGATATCGACGACAACCACAGACTATGCGTCTGCATCAGCCACTTACAGCTACAACTTTACGCGCGAATGGCTTGGCCAGTTCACGTATCGCTACCAGCACCGCTTTGCCAGCACGGGACTTAATACGATCGACCCGCTGACGGGCATTCAGACCGTTTCAGGAACGGGCCCTGCCGACTCTCACAGCCTGCTCTTCGTTTTCACGCACAGTTACGTGCTTGTACCACCCGGTAGCTACTAACCGTTAGATTTCATTGCCGAACGGATTGTTTCCTTTAGTCGCGTGCCCTCCGGCTCCAGATCAAACGCCTTCTTGAGCGCTCCCCCCGCCTTGTCCCGTTCTCCTGCGGCCGCGTAGCTCATTCCGAGATGATATTGAACGGCAGCGACATTTGGGATCTTCGCGGCTGCGGTTTCCAGGACAGAAATTGCACCTTTTAGATCGCCCTGTTTGTACCGAGCCCACCCAAAAGTGTCCTGGAGTTGTGGCAGGCTGGAATCCTTCAGTATCTCAGATAACGAGAATGCACGATCGAGGCTTTCCTTGTCCGAACGATTGTCCAGAATCAAGCTGACGAGGTTATTGGCAGCCACCTGCGACGTGGGCTGCTCCTTGAGTATAGCTTCGTACTCAGCCATTGCGCCTTCGGTGTTGCCTTTCAGAATCTGGAGGCTACCGAGCGAGAGGCGCAGGTTCAGGTCTTTCGGCATTTCTTTCAGCCCTGACTGCAGCACCTTCTCAGCAGCGGGGTAGTTCTTGCTCCGGATATAGTATTCATTCAGCGCTGTGTAGCCCGTCACATCCTTCGGTTGCTTTGCCATGGCCTCGTTGAAGGCGGCGATGGCCTCATCGTCCTTCTTCTGGGCTAGCTTCGCCTGCCCAAGCAGCACCAGGAGCCTGGCATTGTCTGGAAACCGCTGATTCATATCCTGCAGCAAGGCGGTAGCTTGGTCTGCACGCCCCTTGGAAATGTAGGCGGAGGCGAGCGCGACTACCGGTTGGACCGCCTCAGGCACTAGCTTGTGCGCTTCCTCCAGCGCGGCAATGCTCCCATCAATCTTGTTTTGCCCCCCGAGGGCAGCAGCCTTGATCTCACCCGCCAGCACTTGTCCTTCTTTGCTACGCGGCAAAGAATCGGCAACAGCAAGCGCCCCCGCCCAGTTCTGACGGCTCAGTCGCACTTGAGCCAACGATGACAAGACCTGAAGGTTATTCGGATTCCGATTATTGACCTGAACGAGGACGTCCTCAGCCCGCGCAGCATCGTTCCTTTTCTGCAGGAAAGAGACATATCGCAGAGCTACGTTTGGATTAAGGTTCGAGGCTTTCAGCGCGTCGGCATACTGCCGATCAGCTAGCTCATTCTTGCCGCCTCGCTCGTAGGCAAGGCCCAGGAGCATCAGAAGCTCCGGAGACTTTGGTTGATCATTCAGTGCTTCGCGAAGATCTGCAATCGCAGCATCGATCTGGCCCTTATCCACGTTCATGGCGGCACGCAGGCGTAGTGCGCCACCGTTGCGCTTGTCTTTCGAGAGAATATCGGCCACGAGTGCCTGTGTTCCCTGCTGATCTCCTTGCGCAACAGTCATTTCTGCGAGCTTCAGCTCTGCAGCGATTTTCCTAGCCGAACTGTCAGCGTTGTCCGCGAGATCTCTCAAACTCTTCGTCGCGTCGCTGAAGCGCTTCTGGGCAAAATCAAGCTCGGCCAGAGCTATCCGGTAGTCGAAATTGTCGCTGGTCCCCTTGATACGCGCATCGAGTTCGGCGCGACCGGCGTCCGGCCCCCTGTAAGCGGTCAGGAACCGGACCAGGTCGAGCCCGACCTTGCTATCATTCGGAAGCGCCTGGGTCTTGGCCCGCAGCTCTTTCTCTGCATCGTCAAATTTGCGCTCGGCGATCAACAGCTGAATGAGCTGTGAACGATATACCTCCTCCTGAGGATGGTCGGCATAAATCTTTCGAATGATGCCCTCTGCCTTCGGCAGGTCGCCTCTTCGAGCGAGAATGTCCGCCCTCAACAGCGAAATACGGAGCTCATCCCTCGACGCGGATTCAGGTACGGAGTCCAAAAGCCTCAGTGCGCCATCAGCGTCGCCGTCGGACAGTTTCTTGGAAGCGAGCACCAAAAGAGCGTCCGCATTCTTCGGGTCAATCTCGAAGGCGCGCTGCGCCTCCTTCATGGCGGACGAGGTTTCTTTGGCTTTGAGAAGCGTCAACGCTTTCAAAGCGTGAAGCTCCGCGCTGGGCTTCTCGCCCTCATTCGCTGCATCGATTACTCGCTGCGCACCTTCAATCGCTCCGCCCGCGAGCATGATGCGAGCGAGCTTCAGCCGTGCGTCCAAATCATTGGGATCGAGCTCAACGATTCTACGCAGATCCAGAAACAGCGAAGTTGATTTTGTTCTTTCATCGATGCCGGCGAGCGCCCGCCAGACCTCGACCTTGTCGCTCTTGTACTTGACCGCAGCAAGCAGTTCTTTGCGCGCGCCGAGGTCATCCTTCTTCTGAATGAGCGCCATCCCCCGCTCGTAATAGCTTTGGGCCTGCTGTTCAGGCGATCCACATCCGCCAAGCAGTGCAATGAGAGCGACGCAAATCGCGGCGCCGGGTAGGAATCGGGGATAGAGGTTGATCATGGCAAACTCGGATACGTGCAGACGCGGTCTCTGCGGCAGACGCCTGGCTATCATATATCAGCCGGCAAAAGATATTCGAATCGATTTAACCTAAATAGACGACGCACAGCTCGCGATATCCCGGTGAACTGCAGCGATTGACCCCGCCGGGCCACTGTCTTTCGCAGCATTAAAAATAAACCGAAGAACCGAGCATCGATACTTCCAACTTGGGCGAGGTCGATTCTGATAATTTTGCCCGTGCTGAGAGCGGCCCGGAACTGAGCAAGAGCCGTCCCCAGGTTCACTTCGATGGCGGCGCCAGTAAGCCTGACGGTGACCCATGATGGTTCCTCATCCACAAGGACCGACAAGGGAGCATCTTGCGGCACCCGACGCAACTGCATCATCGTGGGCAGGACCGACGTTACCAGCATTCGAAGAAGTGTAGTTCCGTCACTCAGGTAGCGGCGCCAAAGGTGAGGTTCCTCCTTGATCCGCCACAACCACTCAAAGCCGGTACTCCTCAGGAGCGGGGGCGCTCGCCTCACCGTTCCAGCCTCGAAATTGATAGTGGCACCAAATTGCGCTCGAACGGGCGGGCGCAAGCTCCGGTGATTGTGCATGAGCCAAGCCTGGGCTTTCTCGGCACCAAGAAACACGGCCAGCAGGTCGGCCCCGCTTTCATTGATAGCCTCGATGATTTGAGGCGAACTCATCTCCTCAATGGTTCCGAATCCTGGATTGAGGGCCCCGACACATTGCATGCCGCTGTTGGTTGCATTGAGTATGTCGCCGACTTTTGCAACGAGATCATCCTGGCCTCCGAACAGGAAAACGCGAATCCGGGGTCCCATGTCTCTTCTTGCTTTAAGCCGACCGAACAAATCACTGCCGGCGATTCTCTCTTTGATCGGGATCCGCAGGAACTTGGCGATCCAGATTAGCGGCATTCCATCAACCAGACAGAGATCGCTGGCCAAAATGCTTTCGCGAAATGCTGCATTGCACTGACTCTTGACGAGAAAATTCACATTGGGTGTCGAGATCAGCGCAGGCCAGCCCCGCTCGGCTGCTTCGGCCATTCGCCTGAGCAAGACCGGAAAATCGATCGCGTCGATCGGTACTCCCAATAAGCCATACACGTCACGGGCAAGATCATCATGCTCGGAAACGGGAACGGGGGCGACTATCCCCTCGTCTGGGAGCAATCCGGTGCGGCGTGTTCGCAAGCTATTTAACACAAAACGCCCTGCATATAAAAAGGAGGCCCGCGCTGCGCCTCGTAAAGTCTTTAAAGGTTAGTAACAACCTACCATGCCAAATTCGGTCGGTAAAATCCAATTAATTCGTGTGATTAATGGGTCAAATGGAAGTTTTCGAGTACCGCCTTTGGATCCGAACTGGCACTGCTACAATAATCCTTCTCCGGGGTGAAGGAAGATTACGCACCGCCAAAACAACCTCCGTCTCTAGGGCTAGAGGTAAATAACCGTTTTGAGGTAACCACACGCTGAGCTCACCATTGCAATTTGGATCAGAACGTAAGAAAAAAGTCGATGTTTCTCCGACAAGGCTCGTTACTTTGGAATTCGCTCCGGTTCCAGATGTCAGTGTGTTGGTCGTTAACTACAACACCCAGCACTTAATCGACCGAATGATGGCGAGCCTCGCCGCCGGGGCCGGAAATCTTCGGCTGCAGATAATTGTCGTCGACAATAATTCGAAGGACGAGTCCGTCGCCCTCCTCTCGGCGCGCTATCCTGAGGTTGAGCTGATCCGGAGTGAGGTCAATCTGGGCTTCGGAAGAGCAAATAATCTTGCGTTGACCAAAGCTCGGGGGCGCTATGTTCTTCTTCTCAACACCGATGCCTTTGTTGGCGCTGACGCTCTAGCGCAGACCGTCAGCTTCATAGAGCAGCATCCGAGATGTGGTGTGCTCGGTGTTAAGTTAGTCGGCGAAGATGGCTCGCTGCAGCCCTGCTGCCGATATTTTCCGACCCCTTGGAATTCGTTTCTTCTCCGGACGGGTTTGCAGCGCTTATTTCCCGATACGAAAATGATTGACGACTTGGAGTGGGACCATGCATCCACGCGAGCCTGCGATTGGGTTCCGGGCTGCTATTATCTTATCAGGCGTGAGGTGATCGATCAGGTCGGCTTGTTCGATCCTCGATTTTTCATGTACTCCGAGGAGGTGGATCATTGCCGGCGCGTGCGCCAGGCAGGATGGGAAGTGATTTTCTATCCCCACGTCAGCGTCATTCACCTGGGCGGTGAGAGCGCCAAGGCCGACGGGACGCCCCTTGATGCCTCTCAACAAATATCCTCACTCCAGATTGAAAGTGAGTTGCTTTATTTCCGCAAGCACTACGGAATGGCAGGTGTTTTTACCGCGTTCTTTTTGACTTTCGTGGCGGACGGCCTCACCGCTGCCCGTCACGCGCTGAAGCGGAGCGATTTGAGACGAGCGCGGCTAGCGCTCGCGCACGCTGCAAGCACGATGCGGATCTTGGTCTCAACGGCTTGGGCAACTCGTCCGACACAGTAGGCGCAACCCGCGATGCAAGAGCTAGCTGCCATCAACGGAAGTTCGACCAATCGGCGGGCTATACTTGGAGCCGTGGCGATCGGCCGCAATGAGGGTGAACGGCTCAAGCGCTGTCTTTTGTCGGTTCGTCAGGTTCAAATGGTCGTTTACGTCGATTCCGGTTCGAGCGATGGGTCAGTCGCTTGGGCGCGAGAGCAAGGAATCGAGGTCGTCGAGCTTGACCTGTCCATCGGGTTCACGGCTGCGCGTGCCCGCAATGCTGGACTTCAGCGTCTGCAAGAACTCGCTCCCGATTTGTCCTTCGTGCAGTTCGTTGATGGCGACTGTGAGCTGGCCGAAGGCTGGCTTAATGAGGCGAGCGATTTCCTAGATAAACATCCTGAGGTTGCGGCAGTATTTGGCCGACTCCGGGAACGGAATCCAGAAGGCTCGATCTACAACTGGCTTTGTGACAGAGAGTGGGACGTCCCGATCGGGGAAGTAAAGCACTGCGGCGGAAATGCCATGATGCAACTTGCAGCAGTGATGCGGGTCGGTGGATATCGCGAGGATCTGATTGCTGGTGAGGAGCCCGAGCTTTGCGTTAGGCTTCGTCGGCTGGGTTCCTCCGTCTGGCGGATCGACAAAGAAATGGGATTTCACGATGCCGCTATGACGCGCTTCCGGCAATGGTGGCTCCGCCGTGTCCGTTCCGGCTATGCTTTCGCCCAGGGTAGCCATCTGCACGGTGGGGCCCCAGAGCGTCATTGGGTCTGGGAGAGCCGACGCGCTTGGATTTGGGCCATCTGGCTGCCAGTTGCGTGCGCGATAGCCGTCGTAGTTTTTGGCCTACAAGGTCTCGTTCTGTTGGCTGCCTATCCTCTGCAATTCTTGCGGAGGGCCGCGCAACAGCAGGGTAGTTGGCGTGAACGGAGCCAACTCGCCTTCTTCGAGCTGTTGGGGCGACTCCCAGAAGGAATTGGACAGCTGAGATTTCTGTTAGATCGACTTCTCAGAACCGGGACCGCTATCATTGAGTATAAATGAGAACAGCTTGCGCATCGCTCCGAAAGATGCACGACATGAGGAGAGAGATGCATCGATTTCGAGCGCATCGACGTTCGGTCCGGCGGACTACCTCATCACTCGCCATGACCAAATCGGCCCCGAGATCTTGGCTGCACCTAGCCGGCCAGCCGCCGAGTATCCGCTCTTCGATTGGCTTCGGTTCTCTCTGGCATCAATAGTAGCCCTCGGGCATGAGGGCATCGTCCCACACAGTGATGTCACGGGCAATCTCTCGGTCCAGGTCTTCTTTGCGCTGAGCGGCTGGCTCATCGGGTCGATCCTGATCCGCTCATCTATCAAGCAGCTTCCACGCTTCTTCTTCAACCGGGCTACCCGAATCTGGGTACCATATTTTTTTGCGATCGGTGCGTTATATACCGTCAGCGCGTTACGTGAGCCTATCACAGGCAGATGGCTTGAATTTCTATTTTACGACTTATCGTTTACCCACAACTGGTTCTCGCTCCGTCCGGATGCGGCTGCCGCACTTGCGGAGATGCCCTTGAAGGGCACTGGTAATGGGTTCTGGAGCATCTCTGTCGAAGAGCAATTCTATCTCGTCGCGCCGCTCATAATCCTTGGCTCGCGCTTCGGCCGCGTCCCACAGCTATGGATGGTGGTATCGCTGGCGGTCTTATATTTTGGTCTGACGGACTTCGCCTCGATCAGCATCGGTGTTTCGGCGGCAAGCGTTCAGGCTCGATTTGGCGACCTTCACCTCCGACGGCGGTCGATCATCTTTCTTTCTATAGCTGCGACAAGCTCTCTCATCTTGTTGGTGCAGCCTGGTTACTATCCCGTCGGGGCTCCGCCCTTTGCTTTATGCATAGTTCTTCTCTGCGCAAGGCCCGGTTTAAGAACCCAACCGGGCATACTTGCCGGTGCGATCTCTTACCCAATGTATCTGAATCATTGGATAGCGGCCTTCGTCTTGAACGGAGTGGCGAAGCATGTTGGCTGGCTCGCTCAACCCGCTCTAGGCTTCTGTTCGTATGGGTTAGCTGTCATCGTCGCTAGCTGTACCTACTATTTGGTCGATCGGAACGTAATGAAAAATCGTGGGCCTTACTATTCCCCCACCCTCGGTAAAACGCTCGGGGCCTTAGCGTATACGCTAGTTCTGCTGGGCATTTTGGGAGGTGTAACTGCATCAACTGAATTCTACTGAGCTCGTGCCGAATATGAATTCACTAATCCACATAGGCTATTCGATTGACGACATCTGATATAAGCGCAACCATTCCGGATTGGTCTCGCGAGAAAGTTACGGCTTTCTGGCAACCGAGCAAACAGCTTTTGAAAACGATTCGCCGCTACCAGAAGCAAGAGCAAAGATCCGACGTCTTCTCGAGATTGCAACGACGGCTCTGCGCTCTCGAGCACCGCTTCTGGAGCGTTGTTACAGGCGCGGATATCCCCTTAACATGCAATATCGGAGGCGGACTTTTGATGCCCCATCCCAACGGGATCGTGATTCATCCCGACGCAGTGATAGGTGTCAATTGCCTCCTGTTTCAGCAGGTGACACTCGGAACGCGCCGCGGTGGCGGTGTGCCGGTTCTGGAGGGGCACGTGGACGTGGGTGCCGGCGCCAAAGTGCTCGGCCCCGTTATCGTACCGGCTCATTCAGAGATTTCGGCCAACGCAGTGGTTACTACTTGGCCTCCTAAGAGCTAGCGGCTGTTTTTGATTGCCAAATAGCGGCCGAACTCGGACTGTTAGTCTGCCACGAACAAAGACAAACCGCACCGCTCAAGAATCACATTCTACTCGGCGCCTCAACTGTCGCAAGGTGGTCTGCAAGTCGGAGCGCCAAGAGAACGACCGTCAAGGTGGGGTTTGTTCCGCCGCCGGTAGGAAAGACGGAACTACCTGCGATGTACAAGTTATCGATCCCATGAACTCTGCAGTTTTCATCTACAACGCCAAATTCGGGGGCAGAGGCCATACGCGTGGTCCCCATCTGATGGGCATGGCCCCCGATTTCGATTTCGAGCTTCGGATCTAAGATAAACGCAGCTAGCTGAACGCGAGCACGATCGAGTCGCGCCATTTCCTGCGATGCTTTTATCGCAAGAGTACGGATAGTACGCAAATCCTCCTCTCTGAACTCCCAGTCGAGCCGAACCTTACGCATCCCGAATTCGTCCAGATCGCCGCCCAAGCTAACTCGACTGGCGAGATTGGGCGTTTGTTCAATCAGTGTGGTAATCAGCCCGTCACCAGGGCAATCATAATCGATGACCGCCCTTGCAACCTTGGCCAGACTCGGAATTCCGCAGCTCGTTTCACGCAAGAATTGCTTCAAGACGCGTAAGCGCCCAGAACTTTGCGGTGACGAATTGGGCTCGAAATGCAGAATCCCGTTTCCAATGTTTTCCTTTCGTATCGTGTCAGCTGTCGGCACGATCGCCCAATCCTTGCCCCAAAAACTTGGATCGGTCACCAAGAAGCGGCCAACAGAAACATTGAGATGCTCCATGAAGCAACGACCAACCATTCCGTTGCGATTGCCGATTCCGTCAGGCTCCTGCTTGTTTGAATGTAAAAGAAGCCGCGCGTTCTCGATCGCACCAAGCGCCAAGACATAACAAGATGCAGAAATCCTAGCCTCTTTTCCGCCAAAGCTTCGAATCGAAAAACTTTCAATCGAAGTTCGATTATCACCGAGCCGGATATCAACCAAATTGGCATTATAGAACAAATCAATTCGATCGGAAGACTTCAAATCGGATGCGTACTTTTCCGCAAACCTCGTGGGTGGACTTAAAGCGAATCCGCTCTGAGCAAAGATACTCGAGTTAAATTCAGGATCGTAATGCGGGTCTAGATCCTTTCCTCCCACATCGAGAATTTCCTTGGCCTCCGCGAGTCGAGCTAAGACCTCGCTTCTGGAAATGGGCCACCCTGGCAAACCGAAATAGCCACGCCGTTCAAAATCGATCGCATCAAATAATCCGCACCTGCCTGTCCAATGGTTGGACGTACCGCCGAAATATCGCAAACGACCACTTTGGACGTGCCAATATTGTCGGCCGACGCTTTTTCCTTGATACAGGTCTTGAGATCTGTCCGTGTAGGAGAGGTCTCCACCCTCTAGTAGAAGAACACGCTTGTTCCGCGCAGCCAATCGCAGTGCTGCGGTGATGCCGGCCGGCCCTGTGCCGCAAATGCAAACGTCGTATCGCCCGCGGGCCTCTACTCTCGATGAATTCTCACTGAAATCAAAGATCATAACAAGCGACGTTTCTGATGAAAGCGGACGTCCTTTTTTGTTAGGATCCACCCGTTCACGACTACATAATCTTCGCGCGAATCCTCTGCTCGAAGGAGCCCGGCTATTAAGGATCCAAATACTGGATAACCAGCGACTTTTAGGAGAGTGCAGCCGAATTCACGTCGCGTGAGCCGTTGAACGCGCCACCTCCCACGTGAAGGAAACATTGGCAGGTCCCGTCACACAAAGAAGATACGTTGGAATACAGACATCATTATCTGCGGGGCAGGCTTCACGCAAGTAGTCGATATGTGCAAAAATCGATACTCGGAAGATTACAAATTCTTCTTAGGCTCGGCAGGGGTGCGGCGACCTATATCAATATCGCTTGGCCACCAAACTCGCCCATGATGCGTATTTTGGCGCATAGTTGTCGCCGGTGCTCAAAGCCCATTGGTTTATACCGGGAATAAGCAGCCACGCGGGAGTCCTCGAATGGGCCTGTGACATAAATTGAGCCATCTGAGTTTGCACCAGGGTGCCGAAGGCAGAGCTCAATTTGTAGCCGTTCAGCAAGTTCGCGATCTTCCCGGTCGGTCCCCCGTAAGCTAACGAGATGCCTAATGCGGTGCAGGTCTGAGTTGATGGATACCAGCTCTCGCATCCACCCTCGTAACATTCTACGACCTTGTTGAGCGTGGCAGCCAGAGCCTCCCAAGTGGGATAAATTCCAACTCCCCGTGCGCCGCTATAGAGCGCCAGCAGCGTTTGAGCCCCTGCCGCCCCGGTGCTGAGCGTTCCCGCGCGAATATCGTTGTCGATGAATGCAAGCGCCGATGCCATGCTGGTCGGCACGGCGCTCGCATATGCGTCAGCGGCCGCCAACAGACCCGCGATCCCCGCAGCGCCATTCGCTATGTAATTGGCATCGAAGTTTGTACATTGCGCGCCAGAATAGTAGGTCGCGTATGACAGAACGTCGCAATAGTCAATTGGGCGGTTTGGAGCAGCATTATAGCTCGGATACCCACTTACAGCGTATTGAGCATTGGTTCTAGTTAGATCAGCACCTTGGAATCGGTAAATGCTGGTCGCTTGAGGGGGCCCAAAGGCCTGGAATGCCATAACTCGTTTCAATTGGCCCATTGAACGAGGCGCCCACGTCGAAGTCACTAGGCCCATGATCTGACGAGTACGCAAACCGTACCATCCGTAGATTTGGCGGTTGTTGTCCGTCGGGAAGCCTAGTGCCGCGCCCTTAGCCGCAGCCCACCGTGTTGCCGGAAACCCGTTGTTCCAGATCTCATTGCCATATTCAAAGTAAGCGGTCGCACCCGTATGAAGATGGTCGCGCACCAACCCGGCTATCGCATTCGTCGAGGCGTCGTCAATATATGCTGGAAGATTGCACCAATAGTTCATGCCCAAGCGATTTGCGAAAGCAATCTGAATTTCGTATGGGATGCACGCCGTCTGGCCGTCCGGCTGCCACATGAAGGCTTTTAAAACACGATCGTAAGTTAGTGTCGCTAGGCTGTTCGCGATGATCTTTCCGACGGGAACTGGCAAACCGGCATATCCACCGCTACCGACTAAGATCGGCACGGCGCCCCTTCCGCCCGAGTTAATCGTCACGTTTGTCGCTGTATTTGCCTGTCCAAACTGGACGTGGATCATCTCTCCGTCGACGTAGGCTGCGGTCGCGTCAGGCTGCGCCGCGCAGGTGTACGCATTCACGCCCATCGTTTTTCCAGCCCAAGCTCCAGGAGCCCAGTGCTGACTGCAGATGTTGATGCTACTCCGCCAAGAAGGAATATATCTCAACTGGGAGACGTTCCCGCTGTTGGGATTTGTCCATCCCATCGGCCGTACGATGGTAGGTGCCAAGGCCGCATATGTTGCAATATAGTCATCGCTAAACATTTGCTCGGGTGTGGTTGCGGCATCAACTGCAGCCTCATCAGACAACCGACATAGCACCAGGTTCGACATGCCGGAGAATCTTCCTCCAGCGAGGAAAGCAAAAGAAACCGAAGCGGGTGTAGATGACGTGAACGTAAACACGACCCGCGGATTGCTGGCGGCCACGGTTAAATTGTAACCTGTCGATCCGCTTACAAAGCTTCCACCCGATACTAGAGTAAAACCAGGCGCTCCGCGGCCGAGCTGAACAGTGCCGGTCCCGCTCCATTTGAGTACCATCTGGGTTGATGGCGCGAGGTTAGAAGGGAATTTGATTACACCAAAAATATTCTGGGTCGGTGTCGCCGTCGGGTAGCCATTAGCATCCAGAATGGCGGGGTAAGCGTAACCAGCGCCTGACTGCAAGCTCACCAAAGTAAGGGCAAAATTCTTGAAAATGCCGGGTTCGATCGCGCTCCCGATCAGAAGTGATGGAGATGCCGTTGAGGTCGTAGTACTTGTCGTCGTTCCCGAGCCCGTCGGAGATAGGGGCTTGGCCAACACCGGAACGACGGATACAAGTCCGGTTGCTGAAACCGACCCTAGAAACTGCCTTCTGGAAATCTTCACGACACCCTGCTCCAAGCCTTCACCACGCCATTGTTCACTGCCGAACCGATGTCCAGCAGTTTGGCGCGACGATCCTCCTAGATCACGAGTTTCAAATTGGTTGACGGTTTCACCCCGCAGCTGAGGAAGCCAATTTAACGTAAACGTCTCATCGAAACAGATAAAAAGCTACCCAATCTTAGCACTAATATCTTGCCAATCGCTTGCGAACTAAGGCTTGCCGGTGCGGCGGGCCACTTTTAGAACCCGAACGCCCGCGCGTCAGAGCTCACTTTCACTCAATTCGAGTTCGACTGAGTATAGAACGGTAGACCTCGACGATTTTCATTGCTTTCGCGTCCCAAGTGAACTCAGTGAGGACTTTTTCTCTCGCAGCGGCGCCCAGTCGATCCAAAAGCTGTGGCTCATTGACAATCCTCTGAATCGCCCGCTCGAAGCCTTGAATCAGAGTCGCTTCGTCTACGAAAGGCACTCGTATTCCCGTGTCTTCATCAACCAACTCGGATGGCCCTGCGTAATCAGCCACAATCGGCGCAACTCCAAGTGCCATCGATTCAAGAACTACACCTCCTCCGAACTCACGTATACTGGGAAAGGTTAGCAAGTCGCACGTTCTAAGCTTCTCCTGGAGTTCCGCTTGCGTCAGCCATCCCCAAAATTTCACCTTATCTTCTAAACCTGAGGATCTTACCTGCTCCTCCAACCGTCCCCGCTCTGGGCCATCCCCAATAATCTGCAATCGTAGATGCCCTGCACGCAAGAATCGCGACGTGGCAGCAATGGCGATATCGGCTCCTTTGTACGCTACTAAGCGGCCAACAAAGACCGCTGTTAGTGGAAGCACAGCTCCCGGCGATCGGGGAGTATGGAATACCTTTTCATCAACCCCATTCTCCGGAAGGTATGTGGAGGACTTGACGGCCCAACCCGGTAGCTCACTTTGAGTGTATCTGGACCCAACAAGAATTGCGGAACTATTCCTTCGGGTAGAAGCATACCCGGGCATCAGCTTGTAAAGATCTCTAACATAGGCGAGCCATTCTTTTTCAGAGTGCTGCCGACGTCTGAAACCGGGAGGCCACGGCACTCCGCCATTCAAGGGGCCAAGCACAAACGGGATATTGAGGCGCGCCAGATGCTTGGCGATTAGGCTGGCGTTCGTAGGGCTGAGCGGGGTTATTCGGTGGACAACGTCGAACTCACGCGAGGCCAGCCTATCCCGAAATTTCTCCCATAGCTTACGCTCAAAGGAATAATAAGAAAGGGCGGAGAAGGCCGAGATCATGGTCCAGCCTTTACCATCGCCGCCACGCAGCCTCTCTGCTATTTTTGTAAGAGGCGAAGCGATACGCTCACTATCTATTGCCGTGAAGTGCACGCCCTCGGTTAGACCATGGCGCAATAGCGCATCCCTATTTCGGACTTGGGTGACGATATGGGTATCGACATACTTCGAAAGTGCTCTCGAAAGATTCCACCCGATCAGAGGAACACTGGTCCACTCGGGATTCGCCGCCTCGGCGATGAGCAGCACCCGAAGGCGCGGCGTTCCTGGTTGATTTGCTCCGATCTTCAGCACGGCCCTCTCTCTACTATCTGACCAATCGACAGCAGGTTGACAGCAGCTCAACGATTCCCAAGCCGACCAACCAACCAGCACTCCAGGCAACGAGGACGGTCACCTCCAAACGGAGGCTGTGCAGGTGATGTTCCCAGTTGAAGTAAAGGATCAACATCGAGACTGGCAGCATATGGATCGCGAAGCCTATAACTGCGCCATCGAGGCCAAAACTGAAAAACATGACCGGGACAAAGCAGAACAGTGAAATTAGCTTTGCGCAGCTGATCGCCAATACCCGATCAGGACGACCTAGAGCAAGAAATGCGCTCTGTGAAATTCCATACCGGCAAAAAACTAAGCCGAATGAGAGATAGCGCAACATCCACCCAGCGGATGCATATCGCGGGTCATACAAAATAGAGACCAACAATTCGCCGGTGGCGAACAAAAATCCGGCCATGAAAAGGAGCCCCGGATCGGTGAGCCACCGCATACGAATATATACATGCCTCAGCCGTGCCGAGCTATCTCGGGCTGCTTCGCTAAGAGCAGGGAAGGCAACGTTGCCGAATAACTGATTTGACGCCCCTTCGGCGATGGAGCACAGGTTTGCTGCGATCGAATAGTACCCCATTATGGGTGCGGCGACCCATGCACCCAAGAGCAAGCGGTCGCCATTTATTGTAAATGCGCTGAGCGCCGAAGACGCAAAAGTCCACCTGCCAAATCGCAGCAGTTCGCGGAGAGCGCTGCGATTCCAGCCGAAACGGTCCCGCGATCCTGGAAGGTAGGCGTGTGTTAGCCAGACAGTCACAGCCGAAGAAAAGATCAGTCCAGCGATATAGGCCCAAATGGATCGAGTTAACCAGCCGAACGCAATATTGAAGACCAGGGCAGCGGCCTGAACCGTTAGGTCAATGAACACTAAGCGCTTTGGCTGTAATAACCTGCTTGCCGTGATAGACTTCATCGATTGGAAGCCGAGAAGGGCCGCAGAAGCCGATGCCACCGCAATATAGACCGGCAGATCGGGGTGATTATAGACTGCTCCTTTTGCAAGCAGACCAAAACTGCTCGCCAGCCACAGCCCGCCGGAAATTAAAATACCTGCTGACCATATAGCAAAGCCTCTCAGCACCTGAACGGTCCAAGCAGTGTTCAGGAACGAGGACTCGTCGCCATACTTGCTCTGAACGACGGCCTGCCTGAGCCCAATATCAGTCAGTAGCGTGATGATCATCTGTACGGCCGCAATGATTGACAACAGCCCGAAGATTTCCGGGTAAAAGAGGCGGCTAAGAACCAGGGTGCCTACAAATCGCAAAACCAAACTGAGAAAGTGCCCTAGCAGAGTCCAGCTCCCGGCCCCTAGGACCCGGGCTTTAAATGACGGTAAAGCAGCGCTCCCTTTGGCTGACATCACTTTAGCCACGAGTGCGGTCGAGCAGGATGAACGCAAACAGACAAGGCGAGCCTACCGACCGTGAAGACATTTCTTGATCTCGTACTCGGACCGAGTAGATACCCACGTAGCGCGCGCGGAGCTATCGCTATCTGAGAGCCGACGCCTAACTTGGCCGGAGCGCTCTAGCATCTGACGCGCGGGAACGAATCCTGACATCCCCTGCCCGCGCAACGCAATCCTGTCCTCTCGCGAAAACCACACCGCAGAGAAACCAGGTCCACGGACGCAGCGTAGAATTTGGCAAAAGATCAAGCACGTTCAGACCTACGATAAGTGAAAGCGCGGCTAGGTAGATTAGTTCGCGACGATCACGACAATACCTTATTGCGCGCATCGCTCGATAAATCCCAAGGCTCAGCAGCCCGAACTCAGACAGAAATCCAACCAACCCAAACTGTCCCAGCGTTTGCACCCACTTGCCATCTGCGAGTGTGACGTCGCGACCTGATTCTGGATCGTAGACTCTGCTACGTCCATATCTGCCCCATCCAAACATCTCTCTTTCTGCTGCTCGGCTTAACAACTGATCTTCGTTCCTGAACCGAGTTGCGAGCGAAAGCCCCCGCTCGTTATTCAGATCGCCCGCCAGCTCAGCTATCAAATTAGTTGGAATCAAGTCGAACGCGCGAAACAATGGATATCCGAGCGAGAACGTGACGAGCAGGGCCGCTGCACGGACCTGCATTCGAGGCGAGGTCAACCAGATCAGCGCCGTGGCAACACCGCCGAACATCAAGGATCCCGCACTCTTGCACATTATCAAGATTGCACCGAGATAGGCGTTGAACTTGCCGGCGCCGACGCCCCAAAGTGAGACCCTCGCCTTGCTCATTGCGGCAGATGCTGCGACGGTCGTCATTAGGAAAATTGCGGCCAGCAGGCCATGTCCCGTAAAAACCATTGGCCGATATCCACTGCCCCTAATCTCCTGCTGGAAATCGGTCGGGTAGTATCCGTACACCCAAAAATGCAGTTGCGGGCTCAGGCGGATTTCTACCAACATCAGGATCGAGTAGAGCAAACCAGCGACAACCAGCCCCTTGATCATGTGCGCAGCATCAGAGGCGGATCCAAAAAATCTCCAACCTAAGAAGAATGGAACTAGCGCGATGACTGCGGCTTCCGCACCCGATATGCCGTCATAAAGGCCCGTGCCGGGGAGGACCCGGTCGCCCATGATCACTGGATCGCTGTTAAGGAGTGACGAAGTCACCGCGCCAATAACATATGATGCCATCAAGAAACCAGCGATGAGGTCAAACGGCGTTCCTTGGCGGCCCGGCGGCCTCTCCCTTCGAGGTTGACGGATGAGACACCCAACGAGAGCACAGAAGATCGGAACTGTCGCTTTATCAACTTGAGGCAGCATTTCGACCTTGATCATCGTACCGACCGGCAGCAACAGGTGTGCGCCGAGAAACGTCCACAGGGTCGCTTGGAACGGTGAAAAAAGCACGTAAAGTGACATGGCCACGACGGGCCAAATGAACAGGGCTGCGTAAGCAGTTAAACTGGAATCCATGAAAGATTGACGCCCCGCGAGATGGCAAAAAGAGGCGTTCCTCAGTAGCGGGAGTACCCTCGAATGTCTAGGAAGGCGGCGCAATATCAGATCTGGCGCGGAAGCAAGATTAGAATTAACGTTATCCGATGCTGGACCTAAATCTACGAGCTGGGAAGCCGTGTGGAGGCTGTTTTTAAATAAAAATCTAATATAGCTTCCGATTAAGGCAACAGAAAACCTCAAAATATGAGCAGGGAAATCCCGATAAACTGGAGTCTATTGGCGCTACTTAGGATGGTGCTCGCGACCATCGTCGCTGGGGGGCACCTGATCTGGTTGCATAGTGATGCTCTTACCTCCGGCATTGCCAGCTTGGGAGGCAAAGCCGCAGTTGCCGGTTTTCTGGTCGTTTCTGGATTTTCGATTGCAGCTTCGTTGGATCGCGACGAATCGGGGTTCTATTTCCGTCGTTTCAAACGAATCTATCCTATGTATTTCTGCTCCGCGATCTTCGCAATCGCGCTCGAAATTTGGCTTGGTACGTATCAGCTCCCATTATACACTATTGAGGCCCAAGGCCCGCTCACGGCAATCGGCAATTTGCTAATGCTACAGACATTTTTTGTACGAAGCCTCGCGTACAATAGCGTCCTGTGGTCGCTCGCTGTCGAGTGCGCGTTTTATATCATTTCGCCCTGCTTGAAGCGACTACCTGCGGCTGGATGGGCAGCGCTCACCCTAATTTCAGCGACAGTCTTCGTATTGCCGCATTCGGTCGATGGGGGATTCCTTTACGCTGTCGCTCTCAAAGCAAATGTCATCAAGTATTTCTGGCCGTTTGCGATGGGGTTTCTGCTCTACCAATACCAGTCGACGGCAGTTGCTCTCGTTCTCGGAGCGATTGGAGCTACCCTAATTTGGTGTTCTGATTTCAACCCGGAACGATTTGCCGTTGCAACATTTGCCTGTTCATTCGCAGTCGTTGCACTCTCTCGAACCATTCTCTTCAAACAGTCAAAGGCAATGGACTATTTGGGCGACCTTTCGTATTCGCTCTATTTGTTACAGCTCCCCACCTTCATCCTAATTTACCGAATGTGCGGCATAACTAACCCTGTAGCGCTCTTGGTCGGGGTCTTTCTCACAACTATCATCGCCTATGAGCTGATAGATGTGCGGCTCAAACGAGCCATCTTCAAGAACTCGGTATCCTTCGGGGAGTTGATTGGTTGGCCGCGGCTACGGATCAACAGAAGGCTGTCATAAGCCGTAGGCGTTCGGACCCAACTTCGTTCTCCGCTATGCCTCCTGAGACTGGCCTCCTACATCCGGGAAGCACCCCGCTTGTTTAGACTGAAATCAGACCACTCGGTTGCAACGTGCACCTAAATTCACAAAGCTCGGCTTAACTTACCTATATCCAATCAACCACCATCGAAGCGGAACCGATGCTCAAAGAAGTTACTGTAGACGTCCTGGCTGGCATGTTCCACAAGCTGCCAATTAAAAGCGGCCTGACGCAGATCTGCTTCAATCCAGCGATGAATCGGTTATTGCGCAAAGGACCACCAGTCGCACTGGCGCGCTTGCGAGACGGAGGCCACATCGAGGTATCGATGTCTGATTATCATGGCCGCATTCTTTACTTCTTTGGCACTAATGATCCCAAGGTCGAGGAGACCGCTCGGTTCCTTCTTCAGCCAAGCGACGCCTTCCTTGATATAGGCGCAAACTATTCAACAATCGGACTAGCCGCATCGCACGTAGTAGGACCAACGGGATCAGTCCATCTTTTCGAACCGCAACGGCTGCTTAGTGATCGCGTTCAAAGGGCAATTGACTCCGGAAACTATAGGAACGTCACGCTCCATCGGGTTGGCCTTATGGATCATGATGACAAGCTTTCTTTGCACTCGCCCTCTTATCATTCTGGAATGGCAACTTTCGCGGATCACGATGAGGTGTCCTGCTTCGATATAGTCGAGGAATGCGAGGTCAAGGACATCAAGACATACGCCGCTCCGCTGGTGAGCGGCCGCACTTTCGGCGCGAAGCTCGACATCGAGGGGGCAGAACCGAAAGTAATGCCGTGGTTAGTGGATCAGCCTAATCTGAAATTTCTTATTTTCGAGGCGGCCCACAACCAATCGACTTTGTTTGAAACCATTCGATCGTCCGGCTTAATACTGTATGGTTTGGAACGCGGGGTGCTGCGTGTAAGATTGATGCGCATCGACGTACTTTCGCAGATTTCCCGGTTTCATGACCTCGTCGCAGTGAGGATCGGCAACAATTCGAGCCCTCCCAAGAGCGCATCTCCAAGAGAGCTTAGCTCGTTCATGCAAAGCGAGCCATGAATTCGGTTCAACTAACGCGATCGGGCTGAGGAGCGGCGATAGCTTGGCGCAGGACTCGCGCACTCGCCGCAACATCAAACCGTTTGATTGCAGCTTGCCTTGCAGCTTTTCCAAGACGCTCGCGCATCTCAATATCTCCCGCGAGGCTGCAAATCGCGCGGAAGATCGCGTCATCATCCCCCTGGCGCACCAAAATTCCATCCACACCGGAAGTTATCATCTGGGCTGTTGCGCCAATTTCGCTGCAGATGACTGGTAGGCCGGCACCCATAGCTTCCATGACCGACACCGGCCAAGCCTCTCCTTCTCCGGTGCTCGCGAGAACGAAAACGTCTGAGTTAGATAGCAGTGAATAAACTTGCATCTCTGAAACCGTTCCGCAGAGATCGACGCAGTCCGACAGTCCCAGCATGTTGATCTTTGAGGCAATCGCGTCCCGGAAGTAACCTTGGCCAGCAATACGATATCGAACTTTGATGCCTGCATCTCGCGCACGCGCGATCGCTATCAAGACGTGAAGATGCCCTTTGGAAGGGTCGAGGCGAGCAACCGTGACGAGCCGAAGCTCTGCCCGGTGCATATCACGCGCCGACCCCAGTTTCGCGAGCTCCCCTGTGTTTACGCCCATAAATGTTTCCACGATTTTCTCGTTATCCACTCCGATACCGCACAGCTGCTGTCGAAGATGTCTGCCCACTGCGAATACTCTGGTGGCGTGCTCAGCCTTGAGCAAATGATCGCTGCCGTACACTCCTAGGTCACCATGAAGCGTGAGACTATACGGAGGGCCTCCCATCCTATGGGCGAGCGCCAATATATGGGCCGAATCGGCGCAGGAGTGGCCGTGGATATGGTCGATGCCATTCTTTCTGGCCCAGTCAACGAGGTCAGCCGCCAACAACAGCAGCGCTAGCTGCCTGACGCGGCCTGCGAGGCTCCGATCTTGGATCCGTCGAATATAGCTAAGTCCATGGGTCAACCCTCGCAATCCGCCGAGCGCCCATTGGCCGAGCCCCGCGGGAGACGGAGGAAACAGGTATTTGGTCTGAGATATCGCAACAGGCGCAAACTCATGCGTGGTCGCACTGGCCGGCGGCTGCGTCGTTGAAACAAGAAAAATCTCGTCTCCGGCTCTTCGCAGCGCTTGGATCTCGCGCCAAAAAAAAACGTGCGTCTGTCCTGGGAATTCAGGAACAAGGTATCCGAGTCTCATTGTGCTCCTTGGTAGGCCGGCTACAGCCCATAATTAATTTGGAACTTGCTTTCTCAAGTTGTTGGAAAGAAAGGGCGAGCGATACAGGGGCTGTTTTAGCACAACTCTAATCCTGCTGTTAAGGTGCGTAAGCCTACCGCTTCTAACGCCTAGCCTGTTTCTAAGCGTCAGCGCGAAGCCGCAGCGAAGCGGCGGTACTAGCGGCAGCGACCCAGCCGAGTTCGTCCAGCCGCCCGCCGCCCAACGGGGGGCGAGGTCCAACGGATCGCCATTCGCCTGTTGACTGTAAATCGAGGCTCCGCCGAAGGACAAGATTGCCGCAGCCGACGCCAACCGCGGAATGAAAAGACGCATCCGAGCAGTCCTTGAGCCTAGCATTGGACAAGCTCCTCAATCCCGACTAACGACTGCTGTTCGAGTTGGCCCTTTCCCTTGACGCCACGATCGAACAGGTTGAGACTTTCCATTTCACCTCTCCAACACTGTTCGAAAGCCAGTGCCCTGATGAAGTTCGGCAATCCTCCCTTCACGGTCGCGGGTCCAATTCGTCTGCATCTACGCCGCTCGCGCGCCATTGGCTTCCGAACTCCTGGTCGCGCTCATTAACGCGCATGCCACAACCAGCCTGGTCGTGATCTATGACCTACTGAGTCAGGCAGAGCACGGCTCTGCCTCCGCCGTCGCTGCTCGCAGTTGAGGAGAGCTTTGGAGCTGATTACGGGGCACGCGAGGGCCGTTCTTACGGCACACGATCTCCCCCGCCGCGCACCAATTCGGAACGCGCGTACCAGATCTCGCGGAAGATGCCCCCATTGCGTATCCACTTGAGGCGTGCAATGTTTCAACGCTCCGCTAGACAAGCGAGCTGTTCGTGGCGCGCTTGCGCGCTTCCCTCGCAGTACGCGCAAAGCAATACGCCATTTCTGCTACAAGGCCCAGATGCCGAGACGTCGTGGCCGACTATGGCTGCATCGCCAATGTTTCCTGCACATGATCCGAGCCAGCGACGCCTAGGGCTTATATCCCCTGCACCAGCCAACGAGTGGCCCAACGCTTTCGTCAGGCGCCCGTCGCGAAGGAGCGGGAGGGAGCGTCCGTTACCTATGACCGGGGACTAGGCGGCGCCTGCAACGTGCGATAGCATAACCCGTTTTCGAGGTGCTCTCATGCTTAATGCAGTTTCGCAAGCCGTCTTTACCGAACGAACCGAGTGCATTAATTGCCGGTCGACCGACCTGACCGAACTTTCATCCGGCCGATACGTGGACGAGCCTGTCCAAGGATTCTTGGCTGCGGATCCGTGGGGCGAAGATCCCCTCCCGTTTCTCCGCTCGGCCACGTGGTCCCTTGTGAAGTGTCACGGCTGCTCGCAAGTATTTCACCGTCGCATTCTCAACAAAGAATGGAACGAGCGGCGCTTCTCGCGCTGGATGAGCGGCGATGCGATCAATAAATTCGAGAGAAGCCAGGGTTATACCTTCACGCGCAACTTCCGCGGCGGCCTCAGCTACATCGAGCACGCCTTGCGCATCGAGCTGCTTACCAGATCAATCCGTGGTGTCGATGCTGTTCGCCTCCTAGATTTCGGCTGCGGGTTCGGTCACTTCCTGCAAAGCTGCTCGCTGCTCTGTTTCGAGGCTATTGGCGTCGATCGCTCGATGGGCAGGCGCAGCAAAGCTGCAGTCGAGATACTTCCATCGCTTGATGATGTGACAGGCATGTTCCACGCCCTTACTCTTTTCGAGGTTTTAGAGCATCTCGACGACCCCCGGTCGATACTGGAAGCGCTTAATCTTCACATTGTCTCTGGCGGCATCCTCTTCATCACCACGCCCGACTGCTCCGGCGTGACGACAATCTCGACAGAAAGAGACTACCGCCTTGCTCATCCGCTAGAGCACATCAATTGCTTTAGCCACGGGACATTAAAATCGATTGCGTCCCGCGCTGGATTCGATCACATCGAACATCCATTGGCTCTAGCGACGGCCGAGTTGCCGAGAGCAGCCAGGACTCTCGCAAAGCATCTCTTGCACCGAGACGGGCGCGCAACGCAGCTCTATTTTAGGAAACGGTGAGGGCTACCACTGAAAACGCTGGTTCCCCGCCTTTACACATTAACAGCTGTCTCTCCGCGAGCTTGGACAAACTCGCTCCGCTGCAGCAGGCGCATCGTGGCAGGTCCCGGCACGAGCATCCGCTCGCGAGGCAGGTGGTCTGGGAACGGCTGGCGCGACGGCCTCTTGCGCGTGAACGAGGCCACCTTCCTGGTCATGCTCGTCGCCATTTCAGCTGCGAGTTCGTCCGCCGTCGCCGAACCAGCTCCTCCAGCGTCAGTTCGGGCTGATCTATTAGCCGCAGGGTGCGCTCCGAACGCGGGCCGTAACGATCACGTTTCAGCTTTTCGATCTGCAGCTTCAGGTGAGCGATCAGCGCATGATCGTCGGACAACTCGGCGCGAACTTGGCAAGTTCAGCGCGCGTCGCCAGCAACGCTGCTGCAGCGCCTCAATGTCGTCCGGCAGATCTTCGCGACCGTCACCCATCCACCCATGGAATCACAAAAGCCGCGATTTAGCGCGGGCTTTTCGTACTCTCACGGGATTAATGCGCAACTATCCGGCGCTCTGCGGCCGCCAGCTGTGTTGAGGACTGCGCCAGTCGATCGCCTCCAGCAAATAGCCCATCTGAGCTGCAGTTCACGACACCACGCCGTCCACCGTCGCCTGCCAGATGAGGCGGCCACGGTCCAGCCGCTTAGCGTAGAGTGACAACCCGATCCCATCGTGCCAAAGCGCCTCGATCAGGGTGCCAGCGCGACCACGGAACACAAAAACGTCTCCAGCAAAAGGATCTCGCCCAAGGCCCTCCTGCACCAGCAACGCCAGACCCTGCATGCCTTTGCGCATGTCAATATGACCGGTTGCGATCCAGATTCTCGCTCCTGCTGCGATCGGGATCATCGCCGCTCCAGCAGATCCGACACGCGAGACAGCACCGTCAGATCAACGTCGGCGTCCACAATCACTCGATAAGCTTTGCCGGAGACAATCCCCATGCGTCCGCTCGCTGGCCGCGCTAACGCTGTCGATGGCACTGTCGACGAGTCCGGCAACACGATCGCTGGCACAAAGCAGGGCCGAGGCTCTACATTACTACTCGCCCGTGCACCAAACGATCGACGCCGAGTCAGCGACAGCGAACGTGAGATGCCGTATCCCGGTGCCGTCGACGAGAGGGCCCGCGCGCTCTCCAAACTCTCCAGAACGATCTTGAGCTTCTCATCATCGGCCCACCGACGGCCCGGCCAGGCTCGACAACCTCGGACCGCTCGACCTGAGTCCTGCAGTTATTACTGTCCATAAGGGCTTTTACACAGCAATCGTCTTAACCTGACAAGGCGGCCGTCACCGGAGGTGAAACGAAAACTGCAAAGCTGACGACTCTTCTTGTCGTTCAGTTCAAAAGCCACATGCCGGCCCAAGGTGGAGCTTCCGACCCTCACATCGGCAGCAACATCCAAGATGCGCCCCTTGAGCACACTGACGAGCTTCCCAGGCATTGCCGAACAGTTGAGGTTCGACAATCAGACCCCCTTCAAGCTCCGCTTCCAAAATCTGCCCACGCGTGGCTCGGCTAGCGTGTGTAAAAAATAACAGTCTTGTCCGGCGCATCCTATTTGATAATTTCTGCTTGGTAAATTTGTGAGGGGCCATGAAAGGTATTATTCTCGCCGGCGGCACCGGATCGCGCCTCTATCCCGTCACGACAGTGGTCTCCAAGCAGTTGTTGCCGGTCTTTGACAAGCCGATGATCTATTACCCGCTGTCGACCCTCATGTTGGCTGGTATTCGCGAAATCCTCATTATTTCGAACCCTCCCGATCAGATGCTGTTTCAACAACTGCTCGGTGATGGCTCGGATTTCGGCCTTCAATTCTCTTATGCCACGCAAGACACACCGCGTGGCCTTGCGGACGCATTTATCGTGGGTCGAGGTTTTGTGGCGAATAGCCCGGTATCGCTGATCCTTGGCGACAACATCTTCTATGGTCATGGCCTGCCGGAAATGCTCGCCAAGGCGTTCCTGCGCAAGAAGGGCGCAACTATTTTTGGTTATGTGGTGAAGACACCCGAACAATATGGCGTGATCGAGCTTGATTTTGCGGGCAAGGCGTTGTCGATCGAAGAGAAGCCCCAGCGACCTAAATCAGATATAGCCGTGACGGGCCTCTACTTCTACGACAACCACGTCCTGGACATTGCTGCCAATATCCGCCCCTCTGCACGGGGCGAGATCGAGATTACTGACGTGAACAAAGCCTATCTCGAGCGAGGAGATCTCTTCGTCGAGGTTCTCGGACGAGGCTTTGCCTGGCTCGACACCGGTACGCACGCATCTTTGGTCGAGGCTAGCCATTTCGTGCAGATCCTCGAGCAGCGCCAAGGTCTACGGATCGCCTGTCCCGAGGAAATCGCGTTGAGGAAGGGCTTCATTTCGTTGGAGACTTTCATCAAAGTGGCCAAGAAGAATGCGAAGAGCAGTTATGGTGAGTATCTGGCATCGGTCGCTCTCTTGTTTAGCAATGGACAGCTCTAGCAATGGACCCTGCCTTGCGATTTGAGGGCACGACGATGTTCGTTACAGGCGGAGCCGGCTTCATCGGTTCGGCAGTCGTCCGCCATCTATTGCGCGAAACAGGAGCGAGGGTCGTCAATATCGACAAGCTGACTTATGCTGCCAATTTGGCTTCCCTGCCAGGAGCAATCGAAAACGACCGCTATTCGTTCGAGCGTCAGTGTATCTGTGAAGCGGAAGCGCTTCGCAGCCTGTTCGAAAAGTACCAACCTGACGCGGTGATGAACCTCGCCGCGGAAAGCCATGTTGATCGCTCGATTGACGGTCCGGGAGAATTCATCAAAACGAACGTCGTCGGAACCTTCACTTTGCTCCAGGAAGCCTTACGGCATTGGCGGTCGCTGCCCCCTGACCGCCGCGCTCGATTTCGCTTTTTGCACGTGTCGACCGACGAGGTGTTTGGCTCGCTAGGCCGTGACGGGCTGTTCACAGAGCAGAGCGCCTATGCGCCGAACTCGCCCTATTCTGCAAGCAAAGCATCTTCCGACCATTTGGTCCGCGCTTGGCGCGAGACTTACGAACTGCCCACCCTGATCACAAATTGCTCGAACAATTACGGCCCCTATCATTTTCCCGAAAAGCTCGTTCCCAATATGATTATCAGGGGGCTGGCAGGCGAACGCTTACCCGTCTACGGCGATGGTCAGAACGTGCGCGATTGGTTATTCGTCGAAGACCACGCAGCCGCACTGTCGATTGTGCTTGAACGAGGCTCGGTGGGAGGCACCTACAATGTTGGTGGTCGTAACGAACGAACCAATCTTCAAGTCGTGCACGCCATTTGTGATCTCTTGGACGATTTGATCCCCAGCAGCGACGGCTCTCGACGACAGTTGATTTCCTTTGTTAAGGACCGGCCTGGCCACGACCTTCGCTACGCGATCGATGCTTCTAAGATCGAACGCGAGCTCGGCTGGGAAGCCAAGGAAAGCTTTGAGACGGGACTCGCCAAGACCGTTAAATGGTATTGCCAGAACAGAGATTGGTGGCAGGCAATTCTGGCTCGAGGTTACGAGAAGTCTCGAGTCGGCCTAGGTCCGGGATACCCGGCGTAGGCTGCTGGAAGCGGTGATGGAGAGCCCCGAGTACAAGCAGATGAAGCGCCTCAGGGGCTGAAGCGTTACGAAGTAGGCCGCGACCAACGCCTGGACCGTTACCTCCGGCAGCGTCGACTGGATCGGGAACTATTGGCAGGGCGCCCCACCGGCGGCGGCTCGGTGGATCTTGACGGCAACAGCCCCGGGAGCATCAGCCAAACCCTGACCAACCTTGCCGCCGGTAATTATGCCATCACCTTTTATCTCTCTGGTAACCCGGACGGTCAGCCACCGACCAAGACGGTGCAGGTCGGCATTACCGGAGCCGGTTCGCAAACCTACACCTATGACTACGTGTAGCGCGGCAATCTGGGTGGGAAGTGCGCGGCAAACAGGATGGCGAGGCAGTGTCGCGGCCTGATGATGATTGCCGCGATGATTGTCGCGCGCAAGAGTTTTGTTGAACTCTGATTGTCGCGCAGCGTCAATCAGCGACGGTTTTGGGTGTCGCGTGCGATGGTGGCCGTCCTGGACCGCGTTTTCGTTCGAGGGCGGTCCGTCTGCGATAGCTCTCGACGTTCATCTCGACGATGGTGGCGTGGTGAACGAGGCGATCGATAGCGGCGAGGGTCATGGCGGGATCCGGGAAGACCCTGTTCCATTCGCCGAATGGCTGATTGGCGGTGATCAGCATCGAGCGGCGCTCGTAGCGAGCGCTGATGAGTTCGAACAGCACGCTGGTCTCGGCCTGATCCTTGGTGACGTAAGCGAGATCATCTAGGATCAGGAGATCGAAGCGATCGAGACGATTGATGGCCGCCTCGAGGTTGAGCTCGCGTCGCGCCAGCTGGAGCTTCTGCACGAGATCGGTGGTCCGGGTGAAGAGGACGCGCCATCCGTTCTCGATGAGGGCCAGGCCGATCGCTGCCGCCAAGTGGCTCTTTCCGCCGCCGGGCGGGCCGAACAACAGCAAATTGGCGCCCTTGCCCAGCCAGCTGTCACCGGCGGCGAGCGCCATCACCTGCGCCTTTGAGATCATCGGCACGGCTTCGAAGTCGAAGCTGTCGAAGGTCTTTCCGGCGGGCAAACGTGCTTCGACAAGGTGTCGTTCGATCCGACGGCGGCCGCGTTCGGCGATCTCGTGCTCGGCGATGGTCGCGAGGAAGCGGCCGGCCGGCCAGCCTTCCTTGTCGGACTGTTCGGCAAATTGAGCCCACAGCACCTTGATGGCAGGCAGCCGGAGTTCATTGAGCAACAGATTGAGGCGCGCGGCATCAACCGTGTTCGTTACGCTCATGCGGCACCTCCGGTCTCGGCGGTACCGATGAGGCATTCGTAGGTCGCAAGCGGCACGAGCTGCACCACGACGTTCGGCAGGTTGGCGGGATCGGGGGCGAAGTGAGCACGTAGCCGGTTGAGGTCGGGCAGTCGGCCGGCGTCGAGGTCGGCGGTGAGCTGATCGGCGAGTTCGGCCTCGCAGCCGCGGTCATGAGCGAGCGCGAGGAGGTCGACCATGATCCGGCAGGCTTTTTTGTCCGGCAAGCGTTCGCGCAGGCGATCGAAGGTCTTCCGATAGGCATCGCGCGGGAACAGCCGATCTCGATAGACCAGATTGAGAAGCGCCATCGGCTTGCGCCGCAGGGAATGGATCACGTGCCGATAATCGACGACCTGGTCGTACTTGCCATTGGGATGCGGCCGCCCACGCGGCAGGGTGACGAGATGGGTGCCGCCGACGAACACGTCGAGACGATCGTCGTAAAGGCGCACCCGCAGCCGGTGACCGATCAGGCGCGATGGCACTGTGTAGAACACCTTGCGCAGGGTGAAGCCGCCGGACGATGTCACGCGGACGATCACCTCTTCGTAGTCGGAGGTGCGCCGATCGGGCAGCTCCTGCAACACCACGCGCTCGCTATCGATCCGCTTGGCGTTGCGGGCATTGCGGCGGCTGACGATCTCGTCGATGAAGCCGCGATAGGTGGCAAGATCGTCGAAGTCGACAGTTCCGCGCAGCAGCAAGGCATCCGCGATTGCTCGCTTGAGATGACCGTGGGGCCCTTCGATCGAACCATTCTCGTGAGCAACGCCTCGATTGTTCCGGGAAGGCCGCATGCCGTAGTGGTCACAAAGGGCCTCGTATCGCTGCGTCAGATCGTCCCGTGCATCGCGATCGAGATTGCAGAATGCGGCCGACAGACTGTCGGTCCGATGCTCCCGCGGCGCCCCACCGAGCGACCAGAGGGCATTCTGCAGGCCTTCCGCCAGGGCAACGAAGCTCTCGCCGCCAAGCACGACGTGGGCGTGCTCGAACCCGCAATAGGCCAAACGGAAGTGATAGAGACGATGATCCAACGGAGCACCCGCGATCGTAACACCCAGTTCGTCCATGTCTGTGAAGTCGGAGAGGCCGAGTTGGCCAGGCTCGTGGGTTTGGCGGAAGATCACCTCCTGCTCCTCGCCGTGGACCGCCCGCCATGCACGGATCCGACGTTCCAGGGTACGACGGATACCGCTGCCGAGATCCGGATGACGCCGTAGCATCTCCTCGAACACCGCCACCGGGCGTAAGCCAGGTGCCGCCTTCAGGATCGGGACGATCTCGGTCTCGAACACGTTGCTCAACGGGTCCGGTCGTCGCCGGCCGCGGGGAGCCTTCCTTTGCGATGGAAATCGGGGGTCTCTCTCGATCCGATAGGCGGTCGACGCACTGAATGACGCCTTGGCCGCCGCCACTGGCGGGCTATCGGTCTGACGGTACTTCATGTAGAGCCTCATCTGGTGATCTGTGATGTGTCGGCCGGGCAAGCGAGTGATTCCTCTTGGCGGAAGAACCACTTGCATAACCCCGCCGGCCGCGATCACCAGTCGGCGCGGTCCTCCTCGGGATCGCGCCGACGCTGGGCCCGTAACTCCGGTCGGGCTACGCCCTCCCTACGTCACGGGCCCAGCGAAACTCTCTCACCTTGATTGACGCTGCCTTCCATCCTGATTGCCGCGCGACAGACTACGTAACCCAAGGTACTGTCAGGCCGAACGGCATGAACTACGTGCAGGAGACATTCTCCTTCGCTTGGGATGGCGGTAACGCAACGCTGAATTTCGCAAGCCTCGACTCGAACTCGCCTTACGGCCCGGTCATCGGCGGCGTGTCGATCTCTGCCGTCCCCGAACCCTCAACTTGGGCTATGCTGATCCTTGGCTTCGCGGGCGTGGGCTTCATAGCATATCGACGCGGCAAGCTGATGCTGGCCTAAGATTGGCGATGGTGGGTACCTGCTTCGGGCGGTAAGCCAGCGCCGCCCTGACGATCGCGGTGGCGATTGCAGCTCTGGACCGGTAAGGGCCGTTGCCTCTTGAAGATCAGAGCCAGACGGTCTCTTCGCTAAATCAGATGGATAGACTTGACGGCGGCGCACCGTGGCTCGACATATTCGGAACATTGACCTGCCAAGCAGGTTTCTGCACCACGGTCGTTCCACTCAGTGGAAGGTGATGTCCGGGAGGACAAATCGACTCCCTAATGAACGGCCTCGGTTTGGAAAACCGAGGCCTCATTCCAGCAGCCTTGCGAGGCCGAGATGGAGCGCAAAGCGCAGGCCGAGCGCAGAAGCATCTATCCTCTGGGCACGATAATAGGCACATTGTGGGTATTTAGTTCTGGAACCATCCAGAAGGCGTCGTTGGCAAATCGGTTGAACAGTTCCGGCGGGAGAACTGTCTCTCGCTCTATCCAACTCACTTTGCGGCGCACTTTGTGCAAGTTGGGCGTTCCAATCCCCAGATCGAAATCGTCCGCTTCATATTCGACGTTCTCGAAATCATGCGCAAAGCGCCTCTCGCCTAGAAAATCGTAAATCTGATCTAGCGTTCTGCTCGGCTCTTTGCATAAGGCCTCGTAGCCAACCAGAATGAGACGACCAGCATTCTCGCCCCAAAAGGCCTCACGAAGCGCATCGATTGCAAACCCGACCAGGCCGTCGCTCGTAGCGAGACGGTTTACTCGCGTGTAGACGGTGTTTAACGATTCAAAGTTGAATATTCCGGATAGTTCGAACGCGTTCTGCCTGATGAGACGTTCGATGCTATCCATGATCCAAGGGACATGCCGAACGCAACATATGACCTTCGCCTCGGGAAACAACTTTACAAGGGTAGGCAGCTTCGAGCACCAAGCGCGGTTGGTATCGAGCACCATCTTACTGGGATGGACTGCGTGATAGTAGTTGTCGAAAATCCCCTTGAGTAGCTCTCGCTTTTGCGTTTCGTCAATAAAGACAGCCGCTTCGTTTCTTCGGCTCATGGCGCCCTGCAGCGCCATGAAAAGTGAACCTACAGGACTGCTCATTCCGGCATGTAGACGAGGATTTTGGCGGAGAATCGCCGCAAGCAACGTTGAGCCAGAGCGAGGCAGTCCCGAGATGAAGTGCACGCCATTCTGCATAAACTAAATTACCTCACTAAAGTTCAAGCAGGTCGAGACGCACGCCCCGCCTTGAGATTCCAGGACGAACCTTAGTTCGACGCAAAGCTGTCGCGGTCACTTCATCACGATACATGAGGCGCCGCGATAACATGGTTGTCGGCCAGCACATTCCAGAACGTGTTTGCCGTGTTGGGCTGAATGTCCGTCGTTACGCTACCGTTGTTCCAGCCAACTTGGGTGCCCGCCATGAGGGTAACCAGTTGGTTCGCATTGAACGCCGCCAAGGCGTTTCTCAGATCCTGACCGTTGATCAAGAGATCGCCGGACTGGGGCGGGCTGTGGATTGTATCAACGTACTGTAGCCAGGCATTCATCGTAGCCTTCTGAGGTGGCGTGGTGAAAGCCTGGGTAACGGTGTTGTAATCGTTTCCAATGCTCGTCGCACCTGTCTGCAAAATGCCGTCATGGTTGATGTCCACATTGGCAGACGTCGGAGCATACGTGAACGGCGACAGGCCTCTAAGCCAATCGACGGCCTCAGTAATGAGATCGTGGCCCGCTGGCTGGCCAGGGAATAAGCCTGGGTCAGCCTCTCCGGCGTCAATGTTGAGTTGCGCTCTGAGTGCCTGCTTCATCATCGATATGCGAACGTCAGGATTCGTATCGCTCGCATTGAGAAGTTGCTGCGCGGCAGCCCAAGGCACGGAGAGCGTCGTCTCACCATTGTCCTGAACGCCATCGCCGTTGGCATCGCCGAGCAGGATACCGACCGTCGCGCTGCCGGTCGCTGTGGCCGTCGCCGTGCCCGGCGAGCGGTCGCTCAGCGTCGTCGTGATGGTGTCCGTGCCGGCCGACGTATAGGTGTGGCTGCCGCTCACCGCGAAGCTGCCGTTCGCACCCGTCACCGTACCCGTCGTCGTCGTGCCGTCGCCCCAGTTGATGGTCGCAACCAGGTCGGAGGCCGGCGTCACCAGGTCCGTGTCGGTGAAGTTCGCAACCACCACGTTGCTCAGCGCCTGGTTCGTGTTCGTGCTCAGCGAGGTACCGCTGCCCGACAGGACATCGTGCTCGCCAACCACCACCGTACCCGTCGGCGTGATGTGGGCGCTGTCCGAGGTGCGCGTGATCGTCACGTTCAAGGGATCGCTGCCCTCATCCGCATAGGTGTGACCGCCCGTGCCGGCCGCCACCGTGAACGAGCCGTTCGCACCCGTCACCGTGCCCGCCGTCGTCGTGCCGTCGCCCCAGTTGATCGAGGCCGTGAACCCGCCCGCAGCATCCGTCGTGTTGCTGTCCGTGAACGTCGCAACCGACGTCCCCGCCGCAATCGCCACATGCTCCGTCGCAGACGTCAGCACAACCTGACCCGCCAGCGCCCCGCTCGTCACCGTCGCGCTGCCGGTCGCCGTCGCCGTCGCCGTGCCCGGCGAGCGGTCGCTCAGCGTCGTCGTGATGGTGTCCGTGCCGGCCGACGTATAGGTGTGGCTGCCGCTCACCGCGAAGCTGCCGTTCGCACCCGTCACCGTACCCGTCGTCGTCGTGCCGTCGCCCCAGTTGATGGTCGCAACCAGGTCGGAGGCCGGCGTCACCAGGTCAGTATCGGTGAAGTTCGCAACCACCACGTTGCTCAGCGCCTGGTTCGTGTTCGTGCTCAGCGAGGTGCCGCTGCCCGACAGGACATCGTGCTCGCCAACCACCACCGTACCCGTCGGGGTGATGTGGGCGCTGTCCGAAGTGCGCGTGATCGTCACGCTCAAGGGATCGCTGCCCTCATCCGCATAGGTGTGACCGCCCGTGCCGGCCGCCACCGTGAACGAGCCGTTCGCACCCGTCACCGTGCCCGCCGTCGTCGTGCCGTCGCCCCAGTTGATCGAGGCCGTGAACCCGCCTGCAACATCCGTGCTGTTGCTGTCCGTGAACGTCGCAACAGACGTCCCAGCCGCAATCGCCACATGTTCCGTCGCAGACGTCAGCACCACCTGACCCGCCAGCGCCCCGCTCGTCACCGTCGCGCTGCCGGTCGCTGTCGCCGTCGCCGTGCCCGGCGAGCGGTCGCTCAGCGTCGTCGTGATGGTGTCCGTGCCGGCCGACGTATAGGTGTGGCTGCCGCTCACGGCGAACGAGCCGTTCGCGCCCGTCACCGTACCCGTCGTCGTCGTGCCGTCGCCCCAGTTGATGGTCGCAACCAGGTCGGAGGCCGGCGTCACCAGGTCGGTATCGGTGAAGTTCGCGACCACCACGTTGCTCAGCGCCTGGTTCGTGTTCGTGCTCAGCGAGGTGCCGCTGCCCGACAGGACATCGTGCTCGCCAACCACCACCGTACCCGTCGGGGTGATGTGGGCGCTGTCCGAAGTGCGCGTGATCGTCACGCTCAAGGGATCGCTGCCCTCATCCGCATAGGTGTGACCGCCCGTGCCGGCCGCCACCGTGAACGAGCCGTTCGACCCGCTCACCGTGCCCGCCGTCGTCGTGCCGTCGCCCCAGTTGATCGAGGCCGTGAACCCGCCCGCAGCATCCGTCGTGTTGCTGTCCGTGAACGTCGCAACCGACGTTCCCGCCGCAATCGCCACATGCTCCGTCGCAGACGTCAGCACAACCTGACCTGCCAGCGCCCCGCCCGTCACCGTCGCGCTGCCGGTCGCTGTGGCCGTCGCCGTGCCCGGCGAGCGGTCGCTCAGCGTCGTCGTGATGGTGTCCGTGCCGGCCGACGTATAGGTGTGGCTGCCGCTCACCGCGAAGCTGCCGTTCGCGCCCGTCACCGTACCCGTCGTCGTCGTGCCGTCGCCCCAGTTGATGGTCGCAACCAGGTCGGAGGCCGGCGTCACCAGGTCCGTGTCGGTGAAGTTCGCAACCACCACGTTGCTCAGCGCCTGGTTCGTGTTCGTGCTCAGCGAGGTGCCACTGCCCGACAGGACATCGTGCTCGCCAACCACCACCGTGCCCGTCGGCGTGATGTGGGCGCTGTCCGAAGTGCGCGTGATCGTCACGCTCAAGGGATCGCTGCCCTCATCCGCATAGGTGTGACCGCCCGTGCCGGCCGCCACCGTGAACGAGCCGTTCGACCCGCTCACCGTGCCCGCCGTCGTCGTGCCGTCGCCCCAGTTGATCGAGGCCGTGAACCCGCCCGCAACATCCGTGCTGTTGCTGTCCGTGAACGTCGCAACAGACGTCCCAGCCGCAATCGCCACATGTTCCGTCGCAGACGTCAGCACCACCTGACCCGCCAGCGCCCCGCCCGTCACCGTCGCGCTGCCGGTCGCTGTCGCCGTCGCCGTGCCCGGCGAGCGGTCGCTCAGCGTCGTCGTGATGGTGTCCGTGCCGGCCGACGTATAGGTGTGGCTGCCGCTCACGGCGAACGAGCCGTTCGCGCCCGTCACCGTACCCGTCGTCGTCGTGCCGTCGCCCCAGTTGATGGTCGCAACCAGGTCGGAGGCCGGCGTCACCAGGTCGGTATCGGTGAAGTTCGCGACCACCACGTTGCTCAGCGCCTGGTTCGTGTTCGTGCTCAGCGAGGTGCCGCTGCCCGACAGGACATCGTGCTCGCCAACCACCACCGTACCCGTCGGGGTGATGTGGGCGCTGTCCGAAGTGCGCGTGATCGTCACGCTCAAGGGATCGCTGCCCTCATCCGCATAGGTGTGACCGCCCGTGCCGGCCGCCACCGTGAACGAGCCGTTCGACCCGCTCACCGTGCCCGCCGTCGTCGTGCCGTCGCCCCAGTTGATCGAGGCCGTGAACCCGCCCGCAGCATCCGTCGTGTTGCTGTCCGTGAACGTCGCAACCGACGTTCCCGCCGCAATCGCCACATGCTCCGTCGCAGACGTCAGCACAACCTGACCTGCCAGCGCCCCGCCCGTCACCGTCGCGCTGCCGGTCGCTGTGGCCGTCGCCGTGCCCGGCGAGCGGTCGCTCAGCGTCGTCGTGATGGTGTCCGTGCCGGCCGACGTATAGGTGTGGCTGCCGCTCACCGCGAAGCTGCCGTTCGCGCCCGTCACCGTACCCGTCGTCGTCGTGCCGTCGCCCCAGTTGATGGTCGCAACCAGGTCGGAGGCCGGCGTCACCAGGTCGGTATCGGTGAAGTTCGCGACCACCACGTTGCTCAGCGCCTGGTTCGTGTTCGTGCTCAGCGAGGTGCCGCTGCCCGACAGGACATCGTGCTCGCCAACCACCACCGTGCCCGTCGGGGTGATGTGGGCGCTGTCCGAAGTGCGCGTGATCGTCACGCTCAAGGGATCGCTGCCCTCATCCGCATAGGTGTGACCGCCCGTGCCGGCCGCCACCGTGAACGAGCCGTTCGCTCCCGTCACTGTGCCCGCCGTCGTCGTGCCGTCGCCCCAGTTGATCGAGGCCGTGAACCCGCCCGCAGCATCCGTCGTGTTGCTGTCCGTGAACGTCGCAACCGACGTCCCCGCTGCAATCGCCACATGCTCCGTCGCAGACGTCAGCACCACCTGACCCGCCAGGGGCGAGAACACGGAAACCGCGATATGGTGATCATCGCTGCCGCCGCGGCCGTCGCTGGTCGCAACGTCGATGCTTTCGCTACCAGCCGTATTATCCTGGAATGTAAGGGTCGAAAGGTCCGAATTGACCTGCGCAAGCGTCCCGGTGATCGTCAGATGATTGGTGTTCGATCCCGAAACTCCCGCTCCCGTAGCGGACAGTAATCCGTTGGTGTCGCTCAACACCACGGTAATGGTCTCGCTTGCACTACTGGCATCACCGTCGACGATGCTGATTCCGCTGAGCGGCGTGACAATTCCCTGTTGGATGGTTTGCGGCCCCGGAACCGTGGTTATCGGAGGCTGATTTCCTCCCGATGTACCGAGCAAGAATTCGGTGCCAAATCCGCTGCCAGAAGAGCTCGTAAACAAATCGTAGGAGAAGCTCAGTGTCTGCCCGGCCGCATTCGTAAATGTGCCGAGGTCAAGTGCATGATTGCTGAAGAAGGTTTGCGCAGACGCAAGCGTCGCGGCCGAGAACGCCGTGTGGAAGATCTGCGTGCCGTTTTCAGAGACACTGAAATCGAGCGACGTAAATCCCGTGCCGAATGTCTGCGATCCGAAGAATCCCGCAATCAAATGCCCCGAGAGGGACGTCGTGTTGATCGTCCATGTGACGGTGTTTCTATATTCCCGCGAACCGCTCGCGGTGGTCGAATAAGACGCACCCTCTGACGCCTCACCGAAGACAGTTCCGCCGCTGAAGGCCGTGTTCAGATTGTTGTTGCTCGCCAGGACCGACGAAACGAAGTTGGAGGCGGGCACTTCCGTCGCAAAACTATAGGAGTTGTTGGACTGACCATTGAAGCCGTCCACCGAGCCGAGCAGGGCTCGGCTGATTGCATTCGCAGCACTCCCAACTTGCGAGGAGGCAAATGCAGCGACGTTCGTCACCACGCCGCCGCCGCCCGTCGACGCGGTCGTGTCTGTGACTCCGGTACTGCCGGTTGCCGTGGAGTTCGCCAGCGCGAGCTGACCGTTCGCTGTCGTTGCGGACGCGTGGCCCGTGGCAGAGCCTTGAGTGCCACCAGTACCGCCTGTCGATGTCGCGCTCGCGGTTGCCGTATCTGCGGCACCGGACCCGGTCGCAATCGCCGATGCCGAGGCAGTGGCGCCGCCACCAGTCAGGCCGACGCCGCTATTGCCACCCGTTGCATGCGATGTGGCCGTCACGTGGGTCACACCCGTGAGCACGATCGATGACGTCGCCGTGCCACCCGTCGCGCCCGCCCCTCCGTTTCCGCCGGCTCCGCCGGAAGCGGTACTGGTGCCATTCAAAGTGGAGGCATGGATCGTGTTCGTCGTGTCATCAAATGTCAGACTTGAAGTTGCAGCACCGCCCAGGCCGCCGCTTCCGCCACTATATCCGCCACCGCCGGCGCCGCCCGTCGCGGTCTGGTAGAGTCTCAGATAGCCACCCGTGGTCGATCCGCTGGCAGCGTTGGTCAGCGTGCTGCTGCCGCCGGCCCCTCCCGTGGCGCCGCTGTAGCCGCGCCCACCATTACCGCCGGTTTGAATGACGACTGAGATGGCCGAGTGACCCGATGCCGTCGCGCTCGCGTTGCTCGGCACGCCGCCGGCACCGCCACTATGGCCCGCGCTGAAGCCCCGACCACCGGCGCCGCCGATCGCCCTGACATACGCATAGGCCCGTCCGCCGGTGGCGGACGCCTCCGTCGCTGCTGCGCTCGTGCCGGTGACGGCGCCGCCGGTACCACCATTACCGGCCGTACTACCAGAAGTTCCACCAGCGCCGCCTGTGCTATAGGCCAGCGCGTTGGTGGTTTCGGCGAGTGTCGTCGTGCTGGTTGCTGTCGAAGCTGACGCCGCCGTGCCGCCGGCGCCGCCATTTCCCGTGCCGTAGCCGCTGCCACCGGTCCCGCCGATTGCCCGCGCCGCAAAGCTGTTAGTGGAACCGATGTTATGCGAACCGGTCAGGACAAGCGTTGCCGATGCGGCGCCGCCCGAGGCACCATTGCCGCTGCCGGATTGGTTATTACCGCCGGACCCACCATAGGCGTGGCTCGTGCCGTCGAGGGTCGCCGCGGGCGTCGCATTGGTGTTGTCGTTGAACGTCAGGCTCGAGGTCGCGCTACCGCCCAGGCCGGGCGTGCCGCCCCTGCTGTATCCGCCGGCGCCGCCGGTCGCGGATTGGGACAATCCCAGCGTACCGGCCGAGGAGGCCGAGCCGCTGACCGCATTCGTCAAGGTAATGCTCTGTCCCGCGCCACCGTTCGCGCTGTTGTAGCCGCGGCCGCCAGCGCCGCCGGTTTCACTGGCAATGGCGTAGGCCGAGTGACCCGATGCCGTCGCGGTCGTATTGTTTGCAACGCCGCCCGCGCCACCGGAGTTGCCCGCACCGCTGCCGCCCGATCCGCCTCCTCCGGTTGAGTACGCGCTGGCGTGCGCAGCTTCGGTCGACGACGTCGTCGACGCGATCGCCGTTGCGCTCGCCGTGGATCCTGCGACGCCGTTGCCCACGGCCGAACCGGTGAGATTGCCGCCGGTGCCGCCGGTGGCGCGCGCCGTCGCATTCACGACATGCGCGCCTGTCAGGTTGATGGACGCGGTTGCCGCACCGCCGGCCTGCGAGCTTGCTCCAGCGCCGCCGCCGTTTCCGGCTCCGCCGCCCACGGACGTGCTGGTGCCCGTCAGCGTCGCCGCCGCCGTGGCGTTCGTCGTGTCGTTGAAGGTCAAGCTTGAGCTTGCCGCACCACCGGCCCCGGCTGCACCGGTCTGAGCGTAACCACCAACACCGCCGTTTGCGGTCTGGCGAAGCGTCAGATAACCACCTGTGGTCGATCCATGCGCCGCATTGGTCAGCGTGCTGCTGCCACCGGTCCCTGCCGTGGCGCCGCTGTAGCCGCGCCCACCATTACCGCCGGTTTGAATGACGACCGACACGGCCGAGTGCCCCGATGCCGTCGCGCTCGAGTTGCTCGGCACGCCGCCGGCACCGCCACTGTGGCCCGCGCCGAAGCCCCGGCCACCGGCGCCGCCAACCGCTCTGACATACGCATAGGCCCGTCCGCCGGTGGCGGACGCCTCCGTCGCTGTTGCGCTCGTGCCGGTGACGGCGCCGCCCGCACCACCATTGCCGGCCGTACTACCAGAAGTTCCACCAGCGCCGCCTGTGCTATAGGCCAAGGCGTTAGTGGTCTCGGCGAGTGTCGTCGTGCTGGTTGCTGTCGAAGCTGACGCCGCCGTACCGCCCGCCCCGCCATTTCCCGTGCCGTAGCCGCTGCCGCCCGTCCCGCCGATTGCCCGCGCCGCAAAGCTGCTGGTGGCGCCGATGTTATGGGAGCCGGTCAACGTCAGTGTTGCGCTTGCCGCGCCGCCCGAAACGCCATTGCCGTTGCCGGTTTGGGCCGCGCCACCTGTCCCGCCATAGGCGCGGCTCGTACCGTCGAGGGTCGCCGCGTGTGTTGCATTGGTATTGTCGTTGAACGTCAGGCTCGAGGTCGCGCTACCGCCGAGGCCGGGTGTTCCGCCTCTGCTGTATCCGCCGGCGCCGCCGCTCGCCGTCTGAGATAATCCCAACGTGCCCGTCGGTGAGGCCGAACCGCTGACCGCATTCGTCAGGCTGATGCTCTGTCCCGCGCCACCGTTCGCGCTGTTGTAGCCGCGGCCACCGGCTCCGCCGGTCTCACTGGCAACGGCGTAGGCCGAATGGCCGGATGCCGACGCGGTCGTGTTGTTTGCAATGCCGCCGATGCCCCCTGAGTTACCCGCGCCGCCTCCGCCTGATCCGCTTCCTCCTGTGGAATACGCGCTGGCGTGCGCAGCCTCGGTCGATGACGACGTGGTCGCTGTTGCCGTGGCACTCGCTGACGATCCAGCGGCGCCGTTGCCCACGGCCGAACCGGTGAGATTGCCGCCGGCACCGCCAGTGGCGCGAGCCGTCGCATACACGGAATGCGCGCCCGTCAGGTTGATCGAGGAGGTTGCCGTTCCAGCAATCGCCGAACTTGCCCCAGCGCCTCCACTACCTCCGGCTGCACCGCCCCCCGACGTGCTGTTACCCCTCAACGTCCCCGCCGCCGTGGCATTCGTCGTGTCATTGAAGGTCAGGCTCGAGCTTGCCGAACCACCTGCACCGGCAGCACCATATTGAGCGTATCCGCCGGCGCCGCCCGTCGCAGTCTGATTGAGAGTCAAATAACCACCTGTGGTTGAACCGCTGACCGCATTGGTCAGCGTGCTGCTGGCACCTGCTGCCGCCGAGGCACCGCCGTAGCCGCGGCCACCGGCACCGCCGGTTTGATCGGCGGTTGCCACCGCCGAGTGACCCGACGCCGTCGCAACAGTATTGCCAACCGCTCCGCCTGTTCCGCCGGCGTGCCCTGCTCCGCGTCCGGCTCCGCCCGTGCCGCCAATTTCAGCAGCGCGCGCGTAGGCCCGTCCGCCGATCGCCGCCGCCGACGTTGCCGTTACGCTGGCGCCAAGCGCAGCACCGCCCGCGCCACCATTTCCGCTGGTGCTGACCGAGTTTCCATTGCCTCCGGTCGCATTGGCACGCCCATCGATATTGTCGCTGCCATGCGTGATGCTGTTCACGAGCAAGGTAGATGTCGCCGTGCCACCCGCGCCGCCATTGCTCGTCCCATAGCCGCGGCCGCCGGTGCCGCCGGTGGCGTTGGCGCGACCATAAAGGCGGTGCGCGGCGGTCGCATTTACGTTAGATGTTGCAGCTCCGCCAGTCGCTCCGCCACCGAAGCCGTTGCCGCCGCTGGCGCCGTTTGCCGTGCTGTAAGTTTCGAGATATGAGGCCGGCGTCGCGCTCGCGCTGTTGTCGAACGTCAGACTCGATGTCCCGCTGCCGGCCGTTCCTCCAATTCCGGACGAACTGTAACCACCAGCTCCGCCTATGGCCGTCTGGGCCAGTCTCAATGTGCCTCCGGCTGCGGAGCCGCTGACCGCATTGGTCAGGGAGATGCTTTGTCCCGCGCCACCGCTAGCGCCACTGTTACCTTGGCCGCCGGCGCCGCCGGTCTCTGTGGCTGTCGCAGTGGCGGAAAATCCGGACGCAGTTGCCGTGGTGCTGCTCGCGATCCCTCCTGAACCGGCCGTGTTGCCTGCTCCCCGCGCGTCGCCGCCCACGCCGCCCCTGGAATTGGCGTTTGCGGTGGCCGTCTGGGTCGCGGATGTCGTTGTCGCCGACGCGGTCGCGCTCGCGCCGGCACCGGCGAGCCCGTTGCCAGTCGCTGTTCCGACCAGATCGCCGGCATTTCCGCCCGATGCGGTTGCGGATGCATTGACGTCGTGAATTCCCGTCAGGTTGATCGAAGCGTTACCGACGCCTCCAGCGCCAACGATTGCGCCGCTCACTCCGCGATTTCCGCCATTGCCGCCGTTGGCGACGGAATAGCCCGTCAAGGTGGAGGCATTGGTGGCATGTGCGGTGTCATCGAAGGTCAGACTCGAAGTCGCCGTACCACCGGCGCCGCCGAGACCGCCTGCGCTGTACCCGCCATTGCCGCCTGTCGTGGTCTGGTAAAGCCGTATTGCCCCGCCGTTTGCAATACCGCTTGTGGCATTGGTCAAAGAGCTGGCGGCGCCCGCACCACCCGCCGCGCCGGAGTAACCATTGCCGCCGCTTCCACCGATCTGTTGAGCTCTAACGTAAGCTGCGTGGCCCGAAGCAGTTGCGCTCGTGCCGCTGACCGCGCCGCCAGCTCCACCGGAGCTGCCAGCACCAGTGCCGCGACCGCCTGTGCCACCTGTTTCGCCTGCAGTGGCGTAGGCTCGACCGCCCGTGGCGCTGGTTTCCGTTGCGGTTGCGCTCGCACCGGTCGCAGAACCACCCACGCCTCCGTTTCCGGAACTGCCGGAAGCACCGCCTCCGGTCCCACCAGTCGCATAGGCTCGGACTGTAACGCTCTCACTTCCCGCCGTTGTGCTGGCGCCGATCGCGCTTGCATTTGCTGTCCCTCCAGCGCCGCCATTGGCGCTTCCGTACCCGCGGCCGCCGCTGCCGCCATAAGCGTGGGAGAGGGCCGAGCCGATGGCGTGAGCTCCGGTCAAATTGATCGTCGCCGTGCCGCTTCCGCCGAGCGCCCCGTTGCCAGCCTGTCCATTGCCGGCCGCGCCGCCACGCGCGGTGCTCTGTCCGTCAAATGTTGCGGCCGGCGTCACGTTGAGTGTGTCATTGAAGGTCAGGTTCGACGTCGCGTTGCCAGCTAGTCCACCTGTCCCGGCAGAACTCGCGCCGCCCGCGCCGCCGGTTGCGCTTTGCCTCAGGCCCAGATAGCTGCCACCACTCGAGCCGGTAACCGCATTCGTCAGCGTGACGTTCTGTCCCGTTCCGCCGCCCGCGCCGTTCAGACCGTTGCCACCAGCGCCACCGACCTCGGTTGCGCTCGCGAGCGCGGAGTGACCGGAGGCTGTCGCAGTCGTGTTGCTTGCCACTCCGCCAGCACCGCCAATATTGCCAGCGCCCGCCGCACCGCCGCCCCTGCCGCCGGTTGCGGTCGCGTAGGCGCGCGCGTACTCGGTAGTCGACGTCGTCGTTGCTGCGGCGGTCGCACTTGCCGCCCCGCCCGCAAGGCCATTGCCAACCGCAGTGCCGTACAGACTGCCGCTATCACCACCGGATGCGGTTGCCGTGGCGCGAACAGTGTGGGCTCCCGTCAGATTGATCGAGGAATTCGCGACGCCGCCCGCTCCGCCCGTGCCACCGAGGCCGTTCGCAGATCCACCGTTGCCGCCGTTTGCGGTGCTCGCTCCCGACAGCGTGGATGCCTTCGTGGCGTTGGCATCGGTGAAGGTGAGGCTCGACGTGGCGCTCCCCGCAGCACCGCCCGCGCCTCCCGCACTGTATCCACCATTTCCGCCCGTCGCGGTCTGGTTGAGGGCGAGATAACCGCCGGTCGTCGTGCCGCTCACCGCGTTTGTCAGCGAACTGTTGGCGCCAGCGCCACCTGCTGCGCCACTATAGCCGCGACCGCCGTTACCGCCGGTCTGACCAACCGTCGCGTAAGCCGAATGCCCCGATGCGGTTGCCGTCGTCCCGCTCGCAACGCCACCTGCACCGCCGGAATAACCAGCGCCGACCCCCGCCCCACCGGTGCCACCCGTAGAATAGGCCGAGGCGCGCGCTGACCCACCCGCGTTCGCGTTCGTAGACGAGGATGATGCTGTCGCAGTTCCTCCCGTGCCGCCGTTGGCGCCGTTGCCGTTCGGCACACCCGTTCCTGGCGTGCCCGCAGCGCCGCCGGCGCCGCCTGTTGCCCGCGCAGTGCTCGTGATCGAGCCGCCCGAGTTGACGGCCGTGGAGGCCGTCGACGTCGCGTTTCCACCGCTTCCGCCTGCGCCGGCATTGCCGCCAACGGCACCGCTACCGCCGTTTCCCCCTCTGCCACCGGCGCCGCCGGTCGCTTCTGCGGAATTCGTCGTGTCAACCGTACCGTTGTTGGTCGTCGTCTGGTTGCCACCGGGGCCGCCTGCCGTACCATTCGATCCCGAGCCCACACCGTTCGTGCCTGGTGTGCCGGCTGTACCCGTCAAATTGATATCGGACATGGCTGAACTCCCATAAATTCAGGAATGGCTCAGTTCAAAACACGACAGCATATTGAAGACGGTCAGAGCGAAGAAATCGCCTTAACCGCACGACGGAAGATGATGAGAAGATTGAAAGAAGGACGGCTTCAGGAGCAGAAGCTTCAGGAAAAAATAATATCCCACGCTAGCCTCTCCCCCAAAAGAAGGTACCACGTGTCGGAAATCAAAATAGCCAGCGGCAAAAGAATCGGCGCCGCCCCGTCACGGTCCGGCAATTTCAGTAACAACTTTAAAAATTAAAACACGCCAATCATTGACCTGGCAAGATCATAATTCACTTCGAATCCAAAATTTCATACCTCGCCCAGTACAGAGCCCGCGCGCACGACGGATGCAAAACGCTCTTGCAAGGACGCGATAATCGCAATTAGACTTCGTTTTAATATTATGTCTCCCATTTTCCCGGCACGTGTTTGAACGGTGGGAGGCTCGCACTTTTTTGAAATAGGACCGCGCCCCGATAGAGCGCCGTCGACTTTTTGCAACGCCCATTTGATTGGATTCGGTTATGACGATCGCACCGAATTTCGACGCAGATGCCGGCATGATGGCTCTCGTCGTTTTGCTTAGGCTTCACGGCGTCAGCGCCGACCCCGATCAGCTGAGCCATCGCTTTGCCCACCGCGCGCTTGGTACCCAGGAGATCCTGTTGGGCGCCAAAGAGCTCGGGCTGCGGGCACACTGTTACAAGACGAAATGGGTGAAGCTCTCGGCCACGCCGCTTCCCGGCATCGCAGTTCTTAAGGATGGCAAGTTCCTGATCCTCGCCAAGCTCGTGGGCGACAAGGCACTGGTCCAATCGCCGCTGTCGCCCCGCCCTATCCTGATGAACAGAGCTGAATTCGAGGCGATCTGGGACGGCAAAGTCATCCTGATGACACGGCGGGCGGGCCTCTCCGACCTCTCGCGCCGGTTCGGGATATCGTGGTTCCTGGCAGCACTGAATAAGTATCGACACATATTCGCGCGAGTCCTCGTCGCCTCGTTCTTCCTCCAGCTCTTTGCGCTTGTTTCGCCACTATTCTTTCAGATCGTCATCGACAAGGTGCTGGTCCACCGCAGCCTCGGGACACTCGACGTCCTCGTCATCGGCCTTGTCACCATCTCGCTGTTCGAAACGATTCTCGGCATCTTGAGAACCTATGTGTTCGCGCACACGACCAACCGCATCGACGTCGAATTGGGCGCACGGCTTTTCCGGCATCTCCTGGCGCTACCGATCTCCTATTTTCAGACACGACGGGTCGGCGATACAGTTGCACGCGTTCGCGAGCTCGAGAATATCCGCAACTTTCTCACGAGCTCGGCGCTCACCCTGGTCATCGACCTGTTTTTCACCCTCGTTTTCCTCGGCGTCATGTTCATCTACTCCCCCATGCTCACTTTCATGGTGATGGGGTCCTTCCCGCTCTATATCGCGATATCCGCGGTTGCCGCGCCGATGTTTCGCAGCAGGCTCGATGAAAAATTCCAGCGTGGCGCCGAAAATCAGGCGTTCCTGGTCGAAAGCGTCAACGGTGTCGAGACGCTCAAGTCTATGGCGGTCGAGCCCGAGATGCAGCGCAGATGGGAAGAGCAGCTGGCGGGATATGTCTCCGCGAGTTTTCGCGTGCTGAGCCTCGGCAATACAGCCAGCCAACTCACCCAGTTCGTCAACAAGATGGTGACCGCCGCCATTCTCTATTTCGGCGCCAAACTTGTCATCGATGGCACCTTGACGATCGGTGAACTCGTCGCCTTCAACATCATGTCAGGCCGGGTCGGCGCGCCGGTTCTTCGGCTTGCCCAGATTTGGCAGGATTTTCACCAGGCGAGGCTTTCTGTCGCGAGGCTGGGCGACATTCTAAATACGACGCCGGAACGGACCTACAGTTCAGGCCAGTCGGCACTTCCTCCAATTCGCGGCGAGATCGCCCTGGAGCACGTCACGTTTCGGTACAGGGTCGACGGACCGGAGATATTGCACGATATCAACTTATCGGTCGCAGCAGGCCAGGTGATCGGCATCGTCGGCTCATCGGGCTCGGGCAAGAGTACGCTCGCGAAATTGCTTCAACGATTATACGTGCCGGAGACCGGAAGAATCCTGGTGGACGGAATCGACCTTAGCGTCGTTGATCCTTCCTGGTTGCGCCGGCAGATTGGGGTTGTGCTCCAGGAGAACGTTCTGTTCAACTGCTCGGTGCGCGACAACATTGCACTTGCTGATCGCGCGATGCCTATCGAAAGGATCATAGCAGCCGCGCAGATCGCCGGCGCTCACGAGTTCATCCTCGAACTTCCAAATGGCTACGACACGATCATCGGAGAACGCGGAAGCACGATGTCAGGGGGGCAGCGGCAGCGGATAGCCATCGCTCGCGCCCTGGTGATGACACCACGGATCCTGATTTTCGATGAAGCGACCAGCTCTCTGGATTATGAAAGTGAGCGCGTCATCCAGCAAAATATGCCGCTGATCGCACGCGGGCGGACGGTTTTCATCATCGCTCACCGCCTGTCGACGGTGCGGCGATGCGACCGCATCATAGCGATTGATCGTGGCCGGATTGTAGAGGACGGCACTCACGACGAACTGGTGAATTCCGGCGGCCGCTACGCTTCCCTTCATCGCATTCAGGCAGGACTCCATGAAGTTCGCTGACGCAAACGGGCGCCCCGTCGCCGCACCTAGGACGCGCGGGAGGATCGAACGAGCATTCCTGCCCGCAGCTCTCGAGATCATCGAGTCTCCTCCACCTCCGCTTGCGGGTGCGATCGGTGGCACCATCATCGTGCTGTTCTGTCTGGCCCTTGCTTGGGCTTCCTTTGCCGCCGTCGATATTGTGGCCTCCGCCCCGGGCAGAGTCATACCCAGCGGCAGAACGAAGATCGTACAACCGTTCGAGACCGGCGTCGTCAGAGCAATCCACGTTCGGGACGGGCAACCCGTCAAGGCAGGCGAGCTCCTGATCGAGCTAGACCCCACGATCAACGCGGCAGAACGAGACCACCTGCAGGGCGACCTGTTCGCCGCAACGCTTGACGTTGCTCGCCTGTCGGCCTTACTGACTGACGATCCACTCGGCAGCTTCAGACCGCCGCCCAATGCGAGCGGGCCTCTTCTCGCCTCGCAACGTCAGTTGCTGAGCCAGCAAGCGGAAGAGCACCGGGCCAAACTCGCGTCACTGGACAGCCAGAAGGCTCAAAAGCAGGCGGAATTGAAGACGCTGCTCGAGACCGTTGCGAAACTCGACGCAACGCTTCCGATTCTGCAGCAGCGCGTGGAGATCAAGAGCACTTTGTACGCTCGCGAGGTGGGCTCCAAGGCGAACTATCTTGAAATCCTGCAGTCACTCACCGAGACGCAACATGAGCTCCTGGTTCAGAAGAGCCGGTCGCACGAGGCGGAGGCCGCCGTCGCCGCGATTACCGAGGCGAGGGCCCAGACGGCCGCCGAATTCAGACGGACCGTTTCGGCGGATCTGGTGGAAGCTCAACGCAAGGCGACCGGGCTCGGCGAGGACTTAATCAAGGCGACTCAAAGGACGCAGCTTCAGCAGCTCACCTCGCCAGTTGAGGGTACGGTCCAGCAGCTGTCCGTTCATACTCTTGGCGGCGTCGTCACGCCCGCTCAGGCCCTGCTCGTCGTCGTGCCAGCCGACAGTCGCCTCGAGATTGAAGCTCTGATCTCGAACAGGGATATCGGATTCATCCAGATCGGGCAGGAAGCCGAGATCAAGGTCGACACGTTCAACTTCACCCGTTACGGGCTGATGCATGGGCGCGTTCAGAGCGTCTCGCAAGATGCTATCACTCAGGACAGGCCGGCTGATCGATCGGGCGACCCGGCCTTCGGTGCGGCCGCAACCACCAGCGAGCCGAAAGGAAAGGAATTTCTTTATCAGGCGCGGATCTCTCTCGATCACAGCCAGATGCAGATCGACGATAGAACCGTGAATCTGTCGCCTGGGATGGCGGTCACTGTGGAAATCAAGACGGGCAAGCGCTCGGTGCTGAGCTACCTTCTGTCGCCGCTGCTGCGCTACAAGCAGGAAAGTCTGCGGGAGCGTTAGAAGTCAAACATCAACCGGCTCGCTGAACGAGAGTACGGATTGGGCTTGTCGCAGCAACGATATGGAAGTAACCTGTAGTAAATTTGATTTAAAATATAATCATTGGGAGCGCAACGTGTGGTTTAAATCGTTTGTCGTTGCCGCTGGCATCGCGGCTCTTGCAGTCGGCTCCACCGACGCTTTTGCGTCTGAATACCTGACGAATGGAAGCTTTGAGACCGGAGATTTCTCCGGATGGAATCTGGTCGGCGACCAGGGGCTGGTCTTCGTGGTAGACGGGACTGCAGTTCCGTATATCGGCGGCGGCGTCTCTCAAGGCGCTCAGCACGGATCATTTTACGTCTATGAGGGGCCGATGTTATCTGAGGCCACTCTGTCCCAGTCATTCGCCGATACGAGTGGTGCGACCCTGACTATCTCGGGATGGGTGACAGGTGACGGCTCTCAGCCGAGCGACGTACGCTTCCTATTTAATGGAATCGAGCTGGGTGCGATAAATCCTGTGCCGGATCAGCAATGGACGCAGTATGTTTTCTCAGCGGTTGCGACTGGAAACGACACGTTCTCGGTCGCATTCCGGAACGACAATTCGTTTGATGGATTGGATCACTTTTCCGTCTCCTCTGTCTCGGCCGTCCCTGAGCCCGGTACGTGGGCGCTGCTGCTGCTCGGCTTCGCAGGCCTAGGCGCTCTGCGTTACTACCGCATCCGCGCTTTGGCCGCTTAGGCTTTCGGATCTCTTTGCCATCAACCACATGAACTTATTCCAGACCTAAAAATATCCTTCTCTCTTTTTCTTCTCCATTGAGCTGACATCGTCCTTGTCAATCAGACGTCCCTGTCGTTCAGATAAGGCCGCACTCCCGGTCTCGTCGATGACTTCGCCGATCGTCTTTGCATGAGAGCGAACTGCAGCTGTGAGCGGATAGCAGCCCAGTGTACGAAATCGAACCCATTCCATCCGAGGCTGTTCCCCCTCGAGCAATGGCAGGCGATCATCGTCGACCATGATCAGTCGTCCCTCACGCTCCACGACGGGACGAAGCGCAGAGAAATAGAGCGAAACGATCGGGATGTTCTCTGCGCGGATGTATTCCCAGACGTCGAGTTCGGTCCAGTTCGATAGTGGGAAGACGCGCATCGTTTCACCGGGTTTCAGACGCGCGTTGAACAGGCGCCAAAGCTCGGGGCGCTGATTTCGGGGGTCCCAAAGATGACCCGGCGAGCGATGTGAAAAGATGCGTTCCTTCGCCCTGCTTTTCTCTTCGTCGCGTCGCGCGCCACCCAGCGCGGCATCGAAGCGATGTTCATCGAGGGCCTGGCGAAGCGCCTCCGTCTTCATAACCTGGGTGTGAACCGATGATCCGGACAAGACCGGCGAAATGTTTCGCTTCAAACCGTCCTGATTGACGTGAACTAGGAGATCGAGGCCCATGTCTCGGGCAGTCCGGTCACGAAACTCGATCATTTCCTTGAATTTCCAACCCGTGTCGATGTGGAGCAATCGAAAGGGCAGCTTCCCGGGCGCAAACGCTTTAACAGCCAGGCTCAACAACACGCTCGAGTCCTTGCCGATCGAATAGAGCATCACCGGATTGCGGAACTCGGCCACCGCCTCCCTGATGATGAAAATAGCTTCAGCTTCGAGAGCGCGAAGACGGCTATTCATGGCGAGGACCGGACTTTCCTGACAAATCGAAAATGCCGCGCCTGGCAAGTTCCGAGACCAAATGATCAGCAGCACCCTCGACTGTGAGTTCGTCGGTCCTGATCGTCACCTCAGCGTGCTCCGGCTGCTCATAGGCCTGACTGATCCCAGTGAAGTTCTTGATTTCCCCGTTGAGAGCACGCCGGTAGAGTCCCTTTGGATCGCGCTCGATGCAGGTTTCGAGCGGAGTATCGATGAAGACCTCGATGAACTCGTCAGGCATCAGCTCGCGCACCATCCGCCGGTCGGCGGCAAAGGGCGAAATAAAGGAGCAAAGCACGACGAGCCCGGCCTCGAGCATGAGCTTCGAAACCTCGCCTGCTCTTCGAATGTTTTCAATTCGGTCGGTTTCTGTAAATCCAAGATCCTTATTGATGCCGCCGCGCAGGCAATCGCCGTCGAGAAGGATCGTGTGAACGCCCATGGCGTTCAATTTTGCTTCGGTGGCGTTGGCAATGGTGGATTTTCCTGCGCCCGACAGGCCGGTCAACCAGAGAAGCGCGGGCCGGTGCCCCTTCAGATGCGCGCGAGCATCCTTGGTGACGAAAAGCGCAGGCGGCCGTATGGTCGTGGAGCGCGTCAACGGGTGGAGCACGATCCCTGCGGCGACCGTCATGTTGGTGGCGCGGTCGATGAGGATGAGACCGCCCATAGTCGCATTATCAGCATAACTGTCGAAGACCAGGGGAGCTGCCGTGATCAGGTTACAAACGCCAATCTCATTTGTGCGCAGATCCTTGGCTGCCTCGTGCGCCATGGTCTGCACATCGACACGATACTTGATCGCCGTTATCGAAACTCCAACGGTGCGCGTTCCCTGCTTCAACAGGTACGACCGGCCGGGGTGGAGCGTCTCGTCTCCCAGCCAAACAATCTGGGCGACAAATTGCGAGCCGACGTGAGGCTGATCGAACGGAGCGGCCGCGACGTCACCGCGAGCCACGTCGACGTGATCGGAAAGTGTGAGGGTCACCGCCTCGCGCGCCTCTGCTCGGCCAACGGGCCTTCCTGCCGAGCTGATCTCCTTAATGGAAGTGATGCGTCCCGAAGGAAGCAGAACAATCTTGTCGCCGATCGCTATCTGTCCGGAGGCGATCGTTCCGGCAACCCCGCGCGGGCCTCCATCGGATCTTACGATGAGCTGGACAGGCATCCGAAAGCCGATCGCTGCTTTCTCGAGTACTTCGGTTCGCGCAAGATGCTGCAGCAGAGACGGACCCTCATACCACTTCATCCGCGAACTGCGCGTCGACACGTTGTCCCCCAACAACGCGGACACCGGAATCATCGCCACATCTGAAAACTGCAGGAGCTCCGCAAGCTTGGCAAAATCAGCACAGATGCTCTGAAACACCTGTGCATCGAAGTTGACGAGATCAATCTTGTTCACCGCCAAAACGACATGCCGTATTCCCATGATCGAAACGATATGAGCGTGGCGAAATGTCTGAGATGTCAGGCCGTTCCGGGCATCGACCAGCAAAATTGCGAGATCTGACGTGGAGGCCCCCGTAATCATGTTGCGCACGTATTGCTCGTGCCCAGGAGTGTCGGCGACAATAAAGTGTCGATCTGCAGCCCTGAAATACCGGTAGGCGACGTCGATGGTTATGCCTTGCTCTCGCTCCGGCTCGAGCCCGTCCAGGAGCAATGAGTAGTCAACCACCGCATCGGCTCCGATCGGAAGTGCGGCCAGCTCGTCGTCCGGGATCTGCCTCTGTTCGTAGAGAAGTCGACCAATCAGCGTAGACTTTCCGTCGTCGACAGATCCGCAAGTTAAAATCTTGAGAACACGTTGGTCAGCGGCCAATTTATTTACTAACCCGATTGGAACTGCACGACACGCGCCGAACACGCCGTTTTCGTCAATCCGTTTACATCCGTAGAACCGCAGATGCGCCGATTGAGATGAGTAAATCACCAAGAGGAAAACTGCTCAGAGCCCCACGAACGTCTTCTCGCCTTGCGCAAGCCGTCAAGTTAATTGATCGGCTAGCTTTCCTCGAGACCACATTCCAACGTCTGGACTGCTCCAACAACGAACGATTGTACGAAAAAGTCTAGACGCAACTTGAAACCTTGGCAAGTTCCGGGTGTCGTCGAGCAACGCTCTCCGGCGACATTAGGCCGACCGCAGCAGCCGCCGTTCCTGAAACCTTTTAGGTGCGCCATATGCCCAGGGCTTTCTGGGTCGGGTGCTGTCAGCCCATGCGCCGATGCCGAGTAACTCGATGAAGACTCCCAAGCGTCGGCTACCGCCCTCTAAAGCGAAGCTTGCCTGCGCCTCCAAATCCGCGGTCTTGGCTTTGCTCGGCATGTCCTTCAGAGAAAAACATTAGCGTCGTCATGACGGCGGGAGAGCTGATGGCAGCAAAGTTCTGTCTATAGTCAGAGGGAGGGGCGACGAGATGTGCGAGCGTTCGCTTCATCGGTCGCTCCTAAGCGTTAGACGCCATACAGCCGCGTGGCTGGCCGTGATGAGATCGCCCGTCTTCGCCGCATGTGCGGTCGTTGTATTCGTGCTGTTTAGCAAAACAGAGTGCAAGCGGACATCGTCACCGACACTGCCTTCGTCAACCGCGTCTATGGTGACCTACTGAGCCGGCCTGCCGATCCGGCCGGTCTGTCGGCCAGCCTAAATGCCATCGCAACGAATAACGTCCAGCCCTGGCTCGGAACGTGCTGGGCTCGCTCGAATACCGAGCTGACCTCGTTGACGCGTCTTAAAGACGCTGCTGCTGCGCGCACCGACCGGCAGCGAGCAGCTTCCCCATATCGGCCTCTTCGCCAGCGTCACCGAGGAACGGGCGGAGGAATTATTGGGCAACTTTGAGTACGAGCACGCGGGGGGCGGTAGCACCAATTCCTGTTTCGTGCAGGCCATGTTCAGGACTTTTGCATCGACGGCCGGGTGGTCTGTAAACGCTTCCCGCACTGATCGCTGGAGGGGCCACCCGCGAGCAGGCGATCTCCGTGACCTTAGCCTGGTCCGAGTAGCACCAGGATCTTCTCAACACCTAATATGAGCGCTTCCTCAGACCGCCAGTTGACGCGGGCGTTGCCGCCGTCTGGCGCCAGAAAATTTAAACGGACCCAAACGTCGACAAGGTATATTTGTCAGCTTACTCCAGACATGTGCCGGGCAAAAATCGTATCATTCCGCGCAACAAAGTGGACGCCCTGCCCGTAGCTCCAGCGGGTCATGCGTGACACTGGACTAGCTTTCTATGTCCGCCCGTCCGATTGCCTGAATACGCCACTTCATTTGTCGCTGACTTTGTCGAATGCAAAACCGACCATCCCCGACCGGAAGTCGCAGGACAGAGGTTGGCTTGTTGCTACAGCACTGCTGAAATTCGCTCGGCAAGCCAGGCGCGTAAATGTAGAGCCGACTGTAGATGGGATCTACGGACAGCACCAAGTCGATGAATTGAAGATTGCGCGGTAACTTGCCGCTGAGATCCCAGAGCCGATCACCGGGCTGGCAGGCGAGCACCAAGGCAAGCAGCAACTTTTCCATATCGAAATTCCCCTCACTCGGCGGAAAGCGCGCAAGGCGAGAGTTACCAAATCAAGCCAAGGCTTGCATGGAATTCAAGCAACCTGGCACGGGCTTCAGGCAACTTGCTCGCGCATGTCTCCGAAATGCAGACGAAAGTACGTTTAAGTGCGATGTCTATGTGATGCATCTCGAGCGCGGTATTGATTTTTCGTTCTCAACCTGGGCCGATTGTGCTTTGGCCTTGGCGAAACAGCGCATCATCTGCGGGACGGCGGCTGCAATCAGGATGGCTAGCATGCCCGTCACGACCAGAAGCTCGCGCAAGGGTAGCCTTCTCCGAGGCCGTTGCGCGGCCGGCAAAGTGCGGGCGCAGTCTTCCAACGCTCGGTGCCGTCGCTATGATCGGCATTTGAAGCCCCCAACAGCACCTGATCTTCTTTTCCCCGCATCCTGTGCGGCGAGAAATGATTAATGCGTCAATGGGAGGAATTCGAGGCCAAAAGGGTCAATCTCGGAGTGTCGGCGGGTTGCAAATTGCAGGCAAGCGGAAAACCGGCTTAAGCGCGATAGCGATCACTGCGGAAGGCCAGCTGCGACCGGCTGGGTCCCTACCGCACGCGCCTTAAGACTGAATTGCATTCCCGATCGGGACTCATATTAACTGCGGTGAGCAGAACGCGGATGCGGCGATTTGATCGAATGGCGGCTCGCAAGCTGCGGATGCATGAAAGCCTGGACAGCCCTTCAGGGCATTCCACCGGCGGGATGGCGGTTTAATGATGATCTCGATTTCGACCCCCTTCATCCGCAGACCTGTCGCGACCACCCTGCTCTCGATTGGGCTGTTCCTGCTCGGGGTCGCCGCCTATCCCGTTCTTCCCGTCGCTGCCGTCCCCAACGTCGATTTTCCGACGATTTTCGTCTATGCCTTTCGTCCGGGAGCGGATCCCTCGGTCATGGCGGCGACGGTGGCCGCACCGCTGGAGCGGCGGCTCGGCGAGATCGCCGGCATTAACCAGATCACCTCCACGAGCACGCTCGGCCTCACCAGCGTGCTGCTGCAGTTTGATATCAGCCGCGACCTCGATCGCGCTGCGCGCGATGTCCAGGCGGCGATCAACGCCTCCCTTCCCGACCTGCCAAGCGATCTTCCGTCGCTGCCACGCTTCGGCAAGGCAAATACCAATGCGGCCCCGGTTTATGTCCTCGCCCTCACATCCAAGACATTGTCGACCGGCGCCCTCTACGACGTCGCCGATACCGTGCTGGCGCAGCGGATCTCGCAGGTGCCGGGCGTCGGCAATGTGACGATCTCGGGCGCCGATCAGCCGGCGGTGCGCATCCAGCTCAATCCCGTTGCGCTGTCGAACGCCGGCATCGCCACCGATGACGTGCGCGCCGCGATCATCAATGCCAATCCGCTCGGTCCGGTCGGCATGTTCAACGGCGAGCGGCAGAGCGAGATACTGGCGCTGAACCGGCAGATGCGCACCGCGCAGGAGTTTCGCGACATCCTGATCAAGAGTTCCAATGGTAGTTTCATACGGCTTGGCGACGTCGCCGAAATCGAAGATTCCGTGAAGAACGTGCGCTCGGTCGCCTGGTTCAACAAGCAGCCCGCCGTGCTGATCGAGATCCGGAAACAGGGCAATGCCAACGTCATCGACACCGTCGACGGCGTGAAGGCTCTGATCCCGGCGCTGAAGCAGTGGATCCCGCCCGGCGTGGACATCGCCACGCTGGTCGACCGCACCGGCACGATCCGGGCCAGCGTGATCGACATGCAGTGGACGCTGCTCGCAACGGCGCTCCTCGTCATGCTAGTTGTATTCGTGTTCCTGCGCAGGGCGACCCCGACGATCGCCGCCGGCATATCGGTCCCGCTCGCGCTGGCCGGTACCTGCGCGGGCATGTGGATTGCCGGCTTCTCGATCGACAATCTGTCGCTCATGGCGCTCGCCATCTCGGTCGGCTTCGTGGTCGATGACGCCATCGTCATGATCGAGAACATGTACCGCAATCTCGAGCGCGGCATGCCGCCGTTCCAGGCTGCCGTAGAGGGCGCCCGGCAGATCGGCTTTACCGTGGTTTCAATCAGCCTGTCCCTCATCGCCGCGTTCACGCCGCTGATCTTCATGGATGGCATCGTCGGGCGCCTGTTGCGCGAATTCTCCCTGACGCTGACCTTTGCCATCGTCGTCTCAACGCTGGTGTCGCTGACGGTCACGCCGATGATCTGCGCCCACTACATCCGGCGGACCACGTCCAGGGCTGCCACGCTGTTTGACCGCCTGATCGAGGGCTCGCTGTCGCGCATCGTCGCATTCTATGCCTACACCTTACGCATCGCACTGGAATTCCCGCTGCTGACGCTGACGGTCTTCTTCGCGACCATCGCCCTTACGGTGACACTCTACATCAAGGTCCCCAAAGGCTATTTTCCGACGGATGATTCCGGGTTTGTCATCGGCGCGACCCGCGCCTCCGCCGACACCTCATTCCAGTCGATGCTGGGCTTGCAGCAACAGCTCGCCGACATCGTTCTCGCCGATCCCGCGGTGGCCGGACTGGGCTCGGTCGTTGGCAGCGGCGGGGGCGTCGGCGGACAGGGGTCCAACCGCGGCGTCATGTTCATCAATTTAAAACCGCCGGACCAGCGCGGATACGTCTCGACCGAAATCGTCATCGACCGATTGCGCCGCGCGCTCTACCTTGTGCCTGGCATCCGCCTGTTCATGTTCGCCGCCCAGGACGTCCGTGCGGGCGGCCGGCAGAGCGACTCCAACTACCAATATACGCTCACCAGCGCCGATCTTGGCCTGCTGCAGACATGGGCGCCGGTCGTCGCGAAGAGGATGGAGACGGTCGAGGGCATCACCGACGTCTCCAGCGACCGCGACCCAAATGGATTGCAGCTGATGCTCTCGATCGACCGGCAGAAAGCCTCGATCCTCGGCGTCCGGGTCCAAGACATCGACAACGCGCTGAACAACGCGTTCTCGCAGCGGCAGATCTCGATTATTTACACCCAGCGCAACCAGTACATGATCGTGCTGGAGATAGATCCCAAATTCCAGGTCGATCCGTCCAACCTCGACCGCATCTTTGTCCGCGGGGCAAACGATACGCAGGTGCCGCTTTCCACCGTGATGCGAGCGAGCCGGGGGCTCGCTCCCCTCGCCGTCCACCACTCACAGTCGTTTCCCTCGACCACCGTGTCATTCAACTTGATGCCGGACGTGCAGCTCCAGGCAGCGACCCAGAATATCCAGCGCGCGGTCGACGAGCTGCATATGCCCGAGGGCATCCGCGGCAGCTTTGACGGCAATGCCGGCGATTTCGTCAGGACCAGCGGCCGCCAGCCATTGCTCATTCTAGGCGCGCTGGTAGCAATGTATATCGTGCTCGGCGTGCTCTATGAGAGCCTCGCTCATCCGCTCACGATCATCTCTACCCTGCCCTCAGCTGGGCTGGGTGCGCTTCTCGCGCTGCAGATCACCAATACGCCGCTGACCGTGATTGCCTTCGTCGGTATCATCCTGCTGATCGGCATCGTCAAGAAGAACGGTATCATGATGGTGGACTTCGCGCTCGATGCCGAGCGCCAGCGCAGCCTGTCCTCGGCCGACGCCATTTTCGAAGCTTGCCAGGCCCGCTTCCGCCCCATCTTAATGACGACCATGGCGGCGCTGTTCGCCGGTATTCCGCTTGTCATTGCGACCGGGCCTGGCACCGAGCTCAGGCGTCCGCTGGGGATCACCATCATCGGCGGCCTGTTTGTCTCACAAGTCCTGACGCTCTACACGACGCCCGTGATCTATTTGCTGATCGAGCGCCTTCGCCGATCGCCAGCACCTGAGACGAACGTTGTACCTGCGGAATGACCGTGCCCGGCATGCACAGGCTGTGTCGTGATCATCTGCATTTCCATTTCACCTGCAGCCGGCTCTGCCGTAGCAGAATCGCCCATCGACGACGGCGAGTTTGAGGACAGAGCTCGGCTGGTGGCGCAGCAGCTCTGCACGCTATTTTAGGAAAGCCCTAGCTGCTCGACCTAAGGCCGAATGTAGAAGGGCTCAATCGAAATCAGGAATATCGACCATCTGAATGGCGCGAGGGATCTTGCGGCTGAGCGCGATCAGCCAATCTCCAGGATTGCACGGGGGTGTTACGGCTGCGAGGGCGCAATACCCATCTGCGCGTTAGCAGAACGATCCGAGGCGTCCGAGTAAACCTCTCGCCTAGCCGGGGGGAAAGGGTCGAGCCAAAGGCTGGGTCTCAGGCCAGATGCGGTCTGTCGACTCTGCAAACGGGCGGGGTCGCCGGATCAGAGCCAGTCAGTAAGGTTGACCGGTTAGGTTAAATTCGGAGTCCACTTGCCCGCTCCGCGCGCCGCACTATTGCTTCCCCATGGGCAAGAATCAATCGAAGCCGTTAGTAACGTCGCAAAAGTCGACGCTCAGTCGCATGCGCGAAGAGGTGCTAAGGCTTAGGCGCGAGGTCGAAGAAGAGCAAGCGCGAGCCGATGATATTGCGGCTCAGCGACACGATCTTCTGAAGCACACCAAGTAAGCCGCCCACGAAGCATGCATTCGGCGAACGAGCCAGTGCCAGCATTCGCAATTGCGAAGCGTTGGTCGGTGCTCGAGCGGTCGACGCATCTGACACCAGCTGCTAGCGACTACAAAATCGCATGCCTATCGGCATGAGCGCAGATTAGTCCTGGCCATCGCGAGGCTTGTTGTCCACGTCTCTTCTCATCGCAGAGACAACTCTTTGAGCCAAGACTGCCTGCTCGGCCCCGTTTCGGTCATCCGCCTTCCCGTCACCTGCCGACGCTCGCACTCTCGAAAGTTCGGAAAATGACCTAAGGGTCAGCTTGGGCTTGAGGCGCACACCACCAGAACGCAAAAAGGACATGGGTGTTATCTCGCGTAAAAAGGCGAGTTTAGCGGATGCGCCGCAGTCGTCAATTAAGTTGGCCGAAGGAAGAAAGAATATCGGGCTCCTGCCCTCAAGCCCTGCCGCCGATCGATGACAACCTCGCGGGCACCGCGTTTCCCAATCCTCCGAACCAGTCAAATTTCCAAACCAACCAACTTCTGGAAATTCGCAAATCGTATTGGTCCTTGAGCCGCCACTCACTGAATGATGAAGTCACCAGGCCAGCCAGAGATCAGCGACCGAAGGGGGCGCTAACCAAATCCTTCGTTTCACCCATTGTCTGACCAGTTACGGCTCGCGCTCGTTGCGGAGGTAGGCTTACTCGTCCTCTTGCCCGTCGGCCCGAGGGAGTAGACATTGTATTCGCCCTGCTCCGAGACGGAGTACTGATAGGGGCGCCCCCACGGATCGAGCAAAGTCTTAGCATTCTTCAAATACGGGCCATTCCAACGAGGTGCTTCCGGCGTCGCTTCGACCAAAGCCTTCAGTCCGGCGCTCGAACTTGGATACGAACCATTCTCCACATAGTACATCTCGAGCGCTGTATTGATGTTCTCGATCTGAAGCTGGGCGGACTGCGTCTTGGCCTTTCCGAAATAGCCCATCACTTGCGGCGTCGCCATTGCTGTCAGAGCCGCGAGAATGCCCATCACGACCAGCAACTCAAGCAGGGTATAGCCGGCCATCCCCGGCCGCCGTCCCCCATAACGAATGTTCCTGGCACGTTGCTGAGCCAAAGTTCCTTTCGCGTCGACGCTCATGATGTCCCCAAACCAATACCATTGCATTTCGGGCTATCCTCATCGCGCCTCGTGTTCACCGGGTTAACGGAACCCGCGACTTCGAACCAGTGTGAATACGGGGTAGTAAAAGGAGGAAAATGCACAGACATCGCAAAGCAAGGCGTTAAGCTTTTCGGCAAGTTAACCGGCTCCCTTGGCGACCCGGTCGTCAAGCTTAACCAGCGAGTTCATTTGTACCGAAAAGCGGCCGCTCCTATAGATCTGAACCACAGATTGAAAAACAGAACTTCCTTAGATATTTGTTGGAGTATTCGACTTGCAGCGCATCCATATATCCAGGATTACACGCGACCCGATCGAGAAATCTTTGTATTTGCGCTATGCGGAGATTCTCGCGCTTCGCGAAGCGGTGCGAAAGGAGAGCTCGAACGCGGCAGCGAAGAAGCTTAGGCGCACCGGCAACAAACGCGGGCGTGTGAACGGCAAGTGAAGTTGGTGCTCACGAAGCGCCTTTCACCATCACGCAGCGCCTTTCACACAGAGCGGGGATGCGTCTGTTGTCCTCACCGGCTAAAGCGCAGCCCGTCTCCGTTGCCTCAGCGCAGAGACGTAGCCTTTAGTAGCAGCGATTAAGACTGCGCAGTCGCGAACCGTCCAGCCAAACCAGACGACATCGCGTCACATCCGGGCGGCCATAAGCGTCGCGCGCCCACCTTCCATAAATCGCATATTCGCCGTAGCCGAACGGATATTCGTAACTGTCATCCAGCCTGCTGTAGACGTAACCTGCGACCGGATAGGAGAGGTCTGGCGTCACAAAGGTCGCCACCGGAGGTGCAATCCGGTCGTAACCGTACGCGCTGTGCCAACGCGGGTTGCCGTAGTGCCTCGCCCCGCCGCCTGCTTCGACAAGGGAGGGAGCGAGTATCGCGATGATCGCGATAGCAGCTGCAGTAAATGTCGTAGTTTTCATTGGTCTCCTCGCTCCGTTCGCCCTCCCCTTGGCGACGGTGAGCAGTCTATCCCACTCTCGCGCGCGGCGAGTACTGTTCGCCCGAGACGTGGTTAAGCTTTCGGGCGCGCCGAAAGTGATGGAGGCCGGTTAACCGCCGAGAGCATAACCGTCGGAAAGGATGTCCTCGCAAAACCATAGACGCTTCGCGCTTTGCCTTGCATAAGCGGGGAATGAATAGATCGACTATTACTACCATCCTTTCCATTGCCGCCTGGTCCGCGGTCGCCCTGATCGGCTATGCTACGCTGACCAAGGTGCAGTTCATCTATTTCGTCTACAGCAGGGTCAAACCGTTCCTTTTCGGAGTGAATGTCTCGACATGGGCGCATTTGGAGCACGCCATTGCATTCCTCACACTCGGCAGCCTGTTCGCATTGGCCTATCCTCGGCGCACGCTGATGGTTTGTGCGATCGTGATCGGAAGCGCGGTCAGCTTCGAGCTGCTTCAGACGCTGACCCCTGACCGCCACGGGACGGTGTTTGACGCATCCGAGAAGATCGCCGCAGGCTGCGCGGGCATTGCCGCGGTCAGACTCTTCCAATTCATTTTAGCGGGTAAGAAGGAAGCGTGAGACTCGCGCATCTATCCAATGTGACGTGCCTAGCCCAGCACGAAGCTCATCGGATCAAACACCCATGCCAGCCAAAGCCCAACGGCGAGATGGGGACCGAACGGGATGGCATGTCGGCCGTCGACTTCATAGCGCATCGACTTTAACAGAAAGGCACTGGCGAGCGCTGAGATGACTGCGATCAGAAGCAATGCAGGAAGCGAGCGAAGACCGACCCACAATGTCGCGGCAACCAGGAATTTCACGTCCCCAAAGCCAAGGCCATCATATCCGCGAATCCAACGATAAATCACACGAAAAGCGGCGGTTGCGATCGCGACGAAGACCGCTTCCGCTATGCGGTACATAATGTCGTCCAGTTCCAGAAACCAGGCGGCCACCAGACCACTTGCAGCCGTTACGGCGACAAGTTTGTCAGGAATGATGCCAAACCGCGCATCAATGGCGCAGATCGCCGTCAGGAGCGTCACGAGGGCAACGCTCAGCGAGAGATAGGCGATCGAGCTCTGGTCGGGTTGGCCGTTCAGAAGGATCCAAAATAATCCGAAGACCAGGAGCCAGACGACAAGCACCTGGTCTTGGTAGGGCTCGCGGCAAACCAGAGAGCGCGTCATGTACTGGGCGGTGCGCCTCGCCGTTTTGCTCAACTGCACGATCATTTCAGGACGGTCAGCGGCAGGGTCTGCCGCTCACCATTGGCCTCGAGCACGACCTCGTTCGGCTTCACCTCGGAGAGGCGCCAGCCCGACCATTGGTCGTTCATGGCGATCCAGACCCCTGCAGGATTGTCCGATGAGGTCAGGAATGCTTTGGCTCGCTCGCCATTCATGAACACGCCTCTGAGCGCAACGCTTGGGTCGAGCATCGCCCGTCCCGCTGGCGCTGGCGCATCGACAATGACGGGAGGCGTGGCAACCACCAAAAGCTGGCGGTTCCGCGAAAAGAGCGGACGCTGCAATATATTCTCAAAACTCCCGGCACTTCGGCTCTCCGGGCCCATTGGGGCTCGACCGCCTCTCACGGCGGACTGGCTGGCGATCGCAAGCTCCAATGACAGGATGGCCGCGATAGGAGTGATGACCGCGAGCGCCGTCAACGCGGCAAGACCCAGCAGCAAGCCCCGTTTGAGCGGGGCCAGAGACATCAGCTCTCGCCTGCTAGGGATTAGCTTGCCCAAGAGCGAGCGAATGCTCGCCGCCGAGATCTCGATAGGCAACCTCTGAAGGGGCTGCCTAAGCCGCCACCGGTCGTTTTGGGGTGCCAACTCCGTCATCGGTTGTTTACCTTCGCATCGCCGACGGGCCGGTTATCACTCAACAACGGTCCAGAGGAAGCAGGCGCGATGCGCAGTGCTCCTTCGACCGTCAGGTTCGCACGCATACGACTATCGTCTCCGTCGGCGAGTGTTCGCAGCGACAAGTCTGTAATGAACAGGAATGGCATCTGGGTCTCGATCGCGGCAACCAACTCGCGCAAAGCAGCTGCCGCCCCCTCTACCTCCAACCCGACCGGGACTGCTCGCCATTGTCCCGCCTCGCGGCCCGGTAATCCGCGAACAACCTGTACTGCCAATCCCTTCGCGCCGGCAAGGGCCTGAAGGTTGGCTTGCAAGTCAGCGCTCGCGACGCGCTCCTCGGCTCCAGGCAGATAAGGGTCAAGATCTGGTGTCGAGGACCTGGCAAGCTTGGCTGCTTCTTCCGCGATGCCGCGGATCTGCGCTAGCTGCGCTGCGCTATCGAGTATGTCTTCATTGCGCTCAGCGAAGTGAGAAGCGATGGGCGCCAGGATGGTAAAGCATACCGCCAGGGCGATCGCACCATTCAGGCCGAAGAAAATCAGCCGCCGCCGGAGGAGCGCGCCCGTCATGATTGAGGCCTTTCCGCCGGCTTCGAAACACGGCCTGCACCAGCCTTTCGCAGTTTCAGACTCATGCGAAACCGGTCCCGCCGCTCGGCCGCGTCAGGTGTGATCGGGCCCACCAGAGTTGCACCTGTGAAAAGGCGGGAGCCATCGAGAGTTCGCACGAGCCGGGCCGCATCGGACGACACACCTGACAAGGTGATGGTGCCCGCGGCAATTCGGACTTCCGTTAGGAACGTATGGTCCGGAATGACACGAGACAACTCGTCCCAAGCTGCCAGGGTGCCCGGCACGGCCTTGAGCGCCACAAGACGAGCGGTCGCTCCCACTCCCTGTTGCCCAAATTGAACGCCCTGCTTTGCTTCGTAGAGTTCGTCCTCCAGTCCCGCGGCTCGATTTGACTGCCACCACTCGAATCCGAGCAATCCAGCGATCGTGGCAATCGCCAAAGCGCCCCCAAGGATGCGGGTTGCCCGCAACACCCAGGGCGGATCATCTTGCCGAGTTTCCTCCAGGGTCACCACAATAATGGGTGCACCAGTCGCCGGCGTGACCGCGATGAAGTCGATCTCCGACACTTGCAACCCCAACCGAGCGATCTCGGCCTCGACCCGATCCTTCGGAATGATCCAATGCCGAAAGGACGCCACGCCCTCATTTGACGGCGCGTCCGGCGTCACCCCATGCCAGATGTCGGCGAGCTGGAATGGCGTGCGATGAACGACCTCTTGCGCGAGAATCCGCTTCAGCGCGTCGAGTTCCGATCGCGGCAGCCTGAACTCGCGCTGAAAGAAGAGATCGGATTCCAAGGCGATGCCGACCTGCACGGCATCGCGGTCGCACCCACATTCCGCAAGCCAATCATCCAGCCCTGCGCGGTTCAGATGCCCGGCTCGAAAGCGGCATTCCTGTACGCCTGATGGAGCAACCAAATGACAAAGGACGGTATCATTGTCTGCCGTGAGGAATAGGCGCGTTTCGACGCCAGCCTGCAAGATGCGATGCCAGGCCTTTGGCGAACATTCACGCAGCTCATTGATCCACCAGCGCGTGAACTTCTGCCACCCCTGCGCAATCGCACGAGGGGCCTGTACTCTTGTCACCGAGACGTCCGTCATCGGTCCATTTCCCCTGCAAATCCAAACATCGATCTGATCAATATATTTACCAATTGTTTACGAGGGGTAACCCCAGCCGTGGCTTTAAGAGCCGCCAGGCGCCCCTTCGTTGCGCAACGCCACGACGACCGCGGGACCATTGCGCTCCGCCTCTTTGAAATTGAAGCCAATCTCAATCAGCGCAGGCAATCGCCGCGCTTTAATCCAGTCATCGCGCCAGATCGCTTCGCCATTCGAGCCCGCCACTCCAAAGTAGCGGAAGCGTATGTCGCGCAGACCCGCCACAATGGTGGTCGAGGAAACGGGCGGTTTGCGAGACCCCCCTTCTCTCAGCGCTCCGAAGACCTCGATCACCAACTCGTCGTTGCGCCGACGAATACGGACATCCTGTGGCCCCCCACGCAGTGCTCGCCCTTCGCTCAGAGTCACGAAGCGTAGTTCTTCACGTTGCCCATCAAACAGTAAGCTGCCAGGCTGCAGCGCATTGGCCACAGGCATGGCCGAGGCGATCAAGCTACGGAGGCTCTCCCCGGCCGCGTTGGTCGCCGCTTCGACACTGTTGCGGCGATCTGCGCTAAATGCGCGGATAGCGGTGGACAATCCGCCAACGATGAAGCTCGTCAGAATGGTCAGGATTGCGAGAGACACCAGAAGCTCGATCAAGGTGAGCCCGCACTCGGAATGGCGACGATGGATGCAGCGAAACCTCCGCGGCTCTCGATATCCGCTCATGGTGCAGCTCCCGAGGCAAGCTTGAGGGCGGCCAGCTTCGTTTCCAAGCCGGCTTCGTCCTGCACGACGACCTCGACCCAGGACGGCACGACCATGTTGGCGGGAGTAGCGGCTCCATCCTGCGTCGTGCTCTTTCCGAGCTGGACAGCGGTCACGACTTCCCGCCAGCGATATCGCCCGATGCGTCCCTCGCGGCGACCGCTCTTCAGCGGAGCGCTCCGGCCAGCCGCCTCCAGCCTGGATTGGGCAATCTGGTTGAGAATATGCTTATTATGCACCCTGGCATCGGTTCGCAAAGCGGTCGTAATTCCGACCATCAAGGTGCCGAGACCGACGGCAAGCACGATGAAGGCGATCAGCACTTCAATCAAGGTGAAGCCGCGCTCAAGTGTACGACGACTGCAATGAGCCGATGATCCGCATGTCGAAGCAGGAGCGGGCATCATTCGATCCTCGCCTCGCCGGTAAACCAGTTAACGACAACACGCTCCCTGCGTCCTCGATAGGTGAGCAGGATCTCCCCGCCGCTCGAACCACCATCGGGATAAAACCGCACGCCGCCTACGGCGCCATGCTGCTCAGTTGTTGCGACAGTTAAGGACACTTCCATGCCCGCAGGCAACGGACGCATGGCGTCAGTGATTCCAAAACGCCTGTTCTGGGTGTCAAGGCCGACGACAATTTCAGCATTGCGGGCGCGGGCCTGGCTGCGGGCGAGTTGAAGGCTCGCTGCTATCGAGCGAGCTTCGGCATTGATCCGGGCGGCCGCCGTTCTTGGCTTGGCGGCCAGGACGGCGGCAGAGACCAGCGCCATGATCGAAAGAACGACGAGCGTTTCGATCAGCGAGAAGCCCCCGGAGGTTGAAGCCACCCGCCTCATTGATAGGCCAGATTGTTGATGGAAAGCACAGCGCTCATCACCTGCAGGATCAACGTGCCGACAAGCCCACCGATGCCGACGGTCAGCAACGGGGTAAGGAGCCCGACGAGTTGATCAATCTTGCTCTGAACCTCGTTTTCCAAGTTGGAGGCGACGCGGATGAGCATCTTTGCGAGCTGTCCGGTCTCTTCACCTACAGCGATGAGGCGTAACATTGCGGGAGGTATCAACCCCGGCCCTTCGAGGACTTGGTTCAGCGCCCTGCCCTCAGGGACCCGGCTGATTGCCTCGCTGTAGCGAGTACTCAAATATCGATTGCTCACCAGCGACACGGCCGTCTGCAAGGCGGTCATGAGCGGCACCCGGGCCTCGAGAAGGCTGCCGGCCGAGCGCGCAAACTGGCCTGCCTCACGCCGTTGAACAAGCGGTCCGATGATGGGCAGTCGACATTTGAAATGATCAACCTCCTTCATCATCGTTTCGTCACCGGCGATCTTGCGACAGGCGATCCAGCCAACGACAATTGCAAGCGCGCTCCAAAGCAGAAGTCTGGGCCAATTGTCTGGCAGGTCGGCAAGCGCTGCCAAGATGCCAGGCAGAGGCAGGTCTGCGTCAGAAAAGATGGGCGCCAGATTCGGGATCAGCACGAAGACGATCACAGCAATCGACATGAGCGACATCATCAGCAGAATTGCAGGATAGACCAGAGATCCGCGAATCTTGTTTCTGATCTCGACCCGCCGGGCGAGCATCTCTCCCAGCAAGGTAAGCGCTTGCGCAGTTTGGCCACCAGCTTCGCCGCCGGCCAGGATCGCAATATAGTCAGCAGGAAAAACCTCAGGCCTTCTTCCCATCGCCTCGGACAGCTGCAGACCGGCCAGAATGTCCTTCAGCAATCCGTTCGCGAGCGCGATCCGCTTGGGCGACGCACCGGCGCCGGAGAGCACCCGAAACGATGCATCGACGGGAACGCCGGAACTCACCAGTGATGCCAGTTCGGTCGTGAATGCAGACAATTCCTTTAGTCCGATTCGCTTCCCCCCCTGACCACGCAGGCCAAGAGCACTCCGCTCGATCGAACGTTTAGCCGAAGGCGGATCATGGTCGGGGCAAAGCACCGTATCCACCGGCGTCAGCCCAGAGCCATAGAGTGCCTCGATGGCCGCATCGCGTTCTTCAGCGACGATCGTGCCCGAAGTAACGACGCCCTGCCTGGTATAAGCGCGATACTGGAACGTGGACACGCGATGCTCTCCTAATCAAATCGCGAAACCCTGAGCACCTCGTCAATCGTCGTCTCACCACGTGAGACTTTGATGAGGCCGGCCTCATAGAGAGTGTGGAAGCCTGCATGTCGCGCGAGAGCGATCATAGTTCGTCGATCATCATTCCGCCTGCCGATCGCTTCTCGCATCTCGTCATCAATGACAAGGAGCTCCGCAACGCTCGTTCGGCCGAGATAGCCGGTGCCATGACAAGTCTCACAGCCGACCGCCTCACGCGCACCTGACCAATCAATTGCAAGACCTTCCGGAATAGGCCACTTCAAGCGCGACGGGGTCTCGGCACGATAGACGGCCGGGCGCGCACAATGCGGACATAGTCTGCGCACCAGACGCTGAGCCATCACACCGGTGAGCGTCGAAGCCAGCAGGTAGCGTTCGATGCCGATGTCCATGAGACGCGTGATGGCGGCGATGGCGCTATTTGTGTGAAGCGTCGAGAAGACCAGGTGTCCCGTCAGAGATGCCTGGACGGCGATCCGCGCCGTCTCCAAATCACGAATTTCGCCGACCATGATGATATCCGGATCCTGACGCAGGATGGAGCGAAGCGCGGCCGGGAAGTCGAGACCAATCTGTGGCTGAACCTGGATCTGGTTGATACCAGCGAGCTGATATTCAATCGGATCCTCGACGGTGAAGAGCTTCAATTCCGGACGATTGAGTTCTTTCAACGCAGTATAGAGCGTCGTCGTCTTGCCGCTTCCCGTCGGGCCCGTCACCAGAATAATGCCGCTCGGCAATGCCATGAGTTGGCGCAATCCGGCCTGAATGTCCTGATCGAGGCCGAGCTTGGAAAAATCGAGCTCAACCCTGGTGCGATCGAGAATTCGCAGGACAAGGCTCTCGCCGAAAGCCGTCGGCAAAGTTGACACACGCACGTCTATCTCGGTGCCGCGGACGGCGGTTTTGATGCGGCCATCCTGCGGCAGACGACGCTCGGCGATGTCCAGCTTGGCCATGATCTTGATACGTGTCGTCAGCGCGGCCTTGAGTGTGGAGGGCACGAGCCGTTCCTGCTGGAGGAATCCATCAAGCCTGAACCGCACCAGAACATTGTCTCGCCCCGGTTCGATGTGAACGTCGGATGCTCCGCGCTCGGCTGCATGAGCGATGATCTGATTCACCAGGCGTATGATCGGCGCTTCGTTGGCGATGTCGCGCAGGCGCTCGATGTCCATCTCGTTCCCATCGGTCGCGCCGACGCCGATCATTTCCTGATCGTCACCGCTCGATGGGACGCCCGTATCCTGGTAGAGCTTGCGAAATGCACGTTCGATGTCTGCGGGGGCGATCACCGCCAGCTCGACCTTGCAACGGAGCATGTAGCCGATCGCTCTGTGTGCCTCTTCGTCGAACGGATCGACTGTCGCCAGCAGCAGCACACCGTCCGACGCCGATATCGGCAAGGTGCGGCTCGCTTTGAGGAAAGGCAGCTTCAGTCGCTCAGCCAACACCGCTTGCGGGGGAACGTCGGACGATCGCACGACCTTGAGCCCGCAATAGACAGCATATGCGCCGCAGAGATCTGCCTCCGAGAGTAGACCCAGCTTCACCATGACGGTGTCCAGTCGTTCGGACGCAGCTTCCGAAGCACGCCTGGCTCTCGCAACTGCGCCGGCGTCGACGAGACCCTCGCGCACCAGAAGCCCAGCGAACGCCTCGGCGAATCCGTCTTCCTTCGGCGTGAGGACCCTGGGAACGCCCGCCGCAGGCTCGTCCTCGCGTATCAGCGTCTGCAGGTGGGCGGGCATCGGCTCTCAAAAGTCCTGACCTAAGAATATGGACTTCACGCTAGAACGATTTTGTTAATTAAGGCTTTTCATACTTTATTTGCCATTTTCATTTACGAACTCGCAATCGATGTGCGAACGAGGCCGATCCGTGCGAGCACAATCCATGTCGGTTGGGCCTGCACTTCACCGCATGCGGTATCGCCGGGGCGCCACAAACGGGCCCCGACCGAGCCTCCGTGAGCGTCGCGGCTTCGCCTTGATTACGGTGGTCTGGGGTCTAGGTCTCCTCACGTTGCTCGGCGCAGCTGTGATCGTTGGCGCTCGCTACCGGGCGCGAGCCGCTACCGCCGATGGCTCGGTGCTTTCGTCGGCGGCGGCTGCGGAAAGTGCGGTGAATTTTGCCATCGCGAGCATTCTCTCGCCGACGCCAAATATCAGCTTTCCGATGAAATGCCGGTTGCCCGGAGGCGAACAGGCTGAAATCATGGTTGAAGAGGAGGTCGGCAAGATCGATATCAACGCCGCCAGCCTCACAACACTCGAGCATTTTTTTTCGGCAGCCGCGCATGACAAGGCGCTTGGAAGCAGGATCGCGCAGAACATAGTCAATTTCCGGAAGCCGCTTCAGCGCAGAGAGACTGCCACTCAGACGACATCATCCAGCAATCAGCCCGCACCGACGAACCCCGCGAACGAAATCAAGAGCTCCGGCTTCTCGACTATCCTCGAGTTGGATCAGGTCGATGGCATGTCGCCCGCCTTGCTCCGCTTCGCCCTGCGCTATACAACGACGCTCTCGGGCCGGGTTGAGCCAGCACCAGACGCAATGACGCCGGCCTTGCGTTTGCTGATGGGTCTCGATCAAGGCGGGATGGAGCCCAGGCGCCCGACACTGCCCGGACAATTCACGATTCGAGCGGACGTTCGCGCCAGCGATGGGTCTAGGTACATACGGGAAGCTCTCGTATCATTCGGAGCATCTTCTGCCCAACCCTTTGCCATTCGCGAATGGCGCCGTGGCGATATCATGGGCGGCTCTGCGCGTCCTCTGCCGGCCCGCAAGCCGGCGCAGGCCTGCATCAAGCTTTAACAGCCGAAGGGGAGGATCGGTTAGCCCTTTGACTGAAGCACAGGCTGAGGCCTGGAGTTTCTTGCCGACTCCTCCAACCGCTCTCTCTCCGCTGCGACGGCAGGACCAGGCTCGATCACCGTGCAGCCCTTTGTGCGCTGAAGATCCGTCAAGGCATCGAGCCGCCGGCGCTCGTCCACCAGCTGCTTGGGTGCATCAAGCGGAAATCTGTCCGAATCGTAGCCGGCAAGGGATCCGGCCGCGAGCCAGTATTCCAGGCGGGCAGCGCGCCTGACCGAAAAGCGAAACGACCCCGCGATCGCGCTGCAGGACATCGACTCATCGACGGGCAGCAGCATGTAGGGCGCCGGCGGATCCATCACCATGGGCTGGTCAGTCACGCAGCCGGCCAAGAGAAGCGGCAAAGCGCAAGCCCTGCCCCACCAGAAGTTCCTGACAGCGGAGCGTATCACGGCGTCACCAATCGCTGCGCCGTATTGTAAGGCGCCCGCTGGCGCGTGGAAGCGTGCGGCATATAGACGTTCATTTTGCGCCGGTACTCCTCGGTGACCAACCGGCTCTCAGTGCCGTCGCGGACCACTTTCGGAGTAATCAAAATGACGAGCTCGGTCTTTTGAACCGAATCCTTTCGATTTGCGAACACCGCTCCGATGCCAGGGATGTCTCCGAGGATCGGCAGCTGGTTGCTGCTCTTGCTCGCGCTGTCCTGAATCATGCCGCCGAGCGCCAGGACCTCACCATCATTCACGACCACTGTCGTCTTGACACGACGCTGCTGAATCGTTGGAGAATCAATGTTCGAAGTCGTGGTCTTCACCACACTGCTGACTTCCTGTTCGATGTCGAGCTGTACACGCCCGCTCTCATTGATCCGCGGCGTCACTGAAAGAATCACACCGGTATCCTGCATCGTGATGGAGTTCACGATCGCGGTCTGCGCGGTGACGGTGCTCGTCGCCGTCTGGGTCGTGATCGGAACCTGATCGCCGATCTGGAGGCGCGCCGTCTTGTTGTCGAGCACCATCAGCGACGGCGTTGAGATGATATTGACGTGAGTTAGTGCGTTCAGTGCGCTCAGGGTCGCAGCTATGTTTGCCGTGTTGACCGCATAGTTAAAGCCGGGGAAGGCGGCTGCCACGCCACCTGTTAGGGCATTCGAGAATGCCGCAGTCGGAGTGCCGTTCTTGGCAAACTGCCACTGCAGGCCAAACTGCAGATCGTCATTGAGAGACACCTCGGCGATGACGGCCTCAATCAACACCTGGCTGGCCACCACGTCGAGCCCCTGCACGACGCGCAAGACGCGCTGATAGTCGCGATCATTGGCCATGATCAGCAACGAGTTCTTGGTTTCGTCGGCTACGATCTTCATGATCGGCTCGGGAGTGCCGCTCGATGCGGAGCTATTGTCAGCGATATCGGCGGCCTGACTTTCGAGGTCATTGTTCTGGGAACGCGATGCTCCCAGCGGATCCGCTGTCTTTCCCAATCCGGCGAGCACTGTGGGATCCGAAACACCCGTGCCAGCTGTTGATGATTTCGTCGACTCGCTTGCGAAGGAGACCTGCTTGGATTTCGGCGAGACGTTACGGCTCGTCGGGCGCACGACTTTCATCTCTTGCGAGAACATAGACTGGAGGATACCAGCGAGTTCAACCGCGGTCCGGTTCTGAACCTGATAGACGTGCAGTTGCGGCTCTGTGCCACTTGCGCGGGCATCGAGGCGCTTAATCCAGGATTGCGCACGCGGGAGGTAGCTTGGATTGGAGGCCACCACGAGGATCGCCCCAAGCCTCGTATTGGGAATGAACCGCACCCTCCCCTTCAGAGGGCCTTCCTTATCAGAGGCAAATACCGCCTTCAGCTCGTCGACCATCTTTTCAGGCTGAGGGGCCTTCACGGGCACAATTGCGAAGGACATGCCCCTCATCACATCGACATCAAAGATCGAAACCGAATCGAGCATGCTGTCAATTTCGGCCTGTGACCCCTTCAAAGCGATGATGTTGCGCGCGTCGTCCGCCTGGACGATTGCTCCCTTCGGCACCATCGGCTCAAGCACACGAGCCACCTCGGTGGCCGCGACGTATTTCAGCTGCACGATGCGGACGCTACTGCCGGTAACCGTGCTGTTGGTGGCATCGCGGACAGTGCTCACGGCGCCAGTCGCAGCCTGGTCGGCCGGCGCGATCCGGTAGATCCCATGGTTCTGCACCAATACAGCGCCTATAGGTGCGATGGCCGTCTGGAACAGCTCGAGGGCGTCAGCCTTGGAAACCGGGCTGCTTGTCTGGACCGAAACAACCCCGTCGACACGCGGGTCGACCACGTAATTGACACCGACCAAATCGCCCAGGACCGTCTTGGCGGCCTGCTGCAGAGGAACGTTGGCGAGATTGAGGACCACATTGCCGTTGGACGCGGGGGAAGTCGATTTCCCGGCACTCGAACCGATCATTCGGCCATCGCCTCCCTCAACGCTGGCGACCGCCTTCGAGGACGGGCTTGGAAGCGCGATAGCGCCCGTCGGCATCAGATCCTGAGCGTTTGCCTCAATGGATACGGGCTGGCCGGATAGCTTGGGCTGAACGTTCATGGTTGGACTGACGATTCCCGGAGCGCCACAGCCAGCAACCAGGCCTGCGAGCAAGCAAACCACAGAACCCGTGAGAGGGCCGCGAGACATCGGCAAAAGGTGCTCCGACCATGAAGAGGCGCACGCGCGGGAATTCGAGCGTAAAGAATGGGTAAATCATCATGGTTAACCCAAGGTAAAAAAATAGAATGAGCCGGGATTGTCTGACCAGTAATTAGTTACCGCGGGCAGCAGACGCCCCCAGCGAACCGCCGACGCAGGCGCCCGCAGGCCTGGGCGCGCCTGATGAAGCAGGTCAGAAAAGCTCGCGACCGGCAGCCCTCACTTGGATTGGCACAGCTGGCGACAGACCTGAGCTTGGCTGTCGCAGGAGGCGATGCACGGTGTCCCGAGGGTGGTAGGGCAAACCCGCTTGCATGCCGCATTTTGGTTGTCACAACTCGACAGGCAAGCTTCGGCGGCGGCGTCCGCCAGCCGAAGCTTCGCCGGGCTCAAGTTCCCAGCCCAAACGGGCCCGAGCGGAGACAACGCCAAGCAAACAAAAAAGGCCAGAGCGATTCTCACGAGAAACCTCCTGCTTGGTGCAGCGTCCCGCCGCAACGCGCCGCGCACTCGACGGCGGCCACAGGACTATCTGTTCGAGATAAGAAAATCCTCAATCGAGCGGCCGGTCCGCAGAGCGGCAGCAAGCCATTTCGGCTGCTTCCCTCGGCCCGACCAGGTCTCGTGCGGAAGGTTGGGATTGCGATATTTCGGCTTAACTCGCGGATAGGGCCGCTTCGGGCGCGACGATGGCGGCTCGGAGGGAGCTTTCGCAGCTTCATTCTCTCGTCGAAGCTGCGCCAAGCGCGACTCCAGGGCGCGCTTTTCGGCAGTCAGCCGAACCGACAACAACCGATTGAGCTCCTCGTGCAGCTGCCAGAGCTCGTCCACCGAGAGGTCGTCAAGGTTCGGTTTCTTCATCGGTTCGTCATGACCTAGTTGTCTCCGGCTGCCCAATCCAGACTCCTGATTCGATCTTCTAATAATGGGGCTGTTTTCTTCCATTTTCCAATCGCCAATTATCTTGGTCATAGCATGGCGACAAGCCGAACCGGGGCACAATTGGGCTAAACCTAAATCAATTCAGACGCTTATTAGAAGCTGCGTGGCCGCAGTAATCTGAAGGCAGAGACTGATAAACGCACAAACTGGTCCGCCTAATAGGCGTTTCGCTTCCGCGCGACCTCAAAGAAGGTCTTGATCAAGATATGGATATCGAGCCAAAGGCTCCAATTGTTGACGTACCAGAGGTCGAGCCTCACGCGTTCAGCGATGGCTTCAACCGTTGGCGTCGCGCCTCGCGAACCGTTGCATTGGGCCCATCCTGTAAGGCCAGGCTTCACATGATGGCGAAATGCGTAGTCTTCCAGGATCTTTTCGAAATAGCTGTCGTGAGCGAGGGCATGCGGTCGGGGGCCAATCAAGGACATTTCCCCTTTTAGAACATTGAAGAGCTGCGGCAGCTCATCGATGCTGGCGGCGCGCAGGAAGCGCCCGATTGATGTCACGCGGGGATCCTGGCGTGTCGCCTGGACCACGACAAGGCCATCCTCCTGCACCTTCATGGTGCGGAATTTCAGCATTACAAATTCTTTGCCGTTAAAGCCTTTGCGACGCTGGCGAAAAATAACGGGCCCTTCGCTATCCAGCTTGATGGCAATTCCGGTGAGAATGAGAATTGGAAATAGCAGGCTCAACGCGATTCCAGCGATCAGGACATCCATGGCCCGCTTGACAAAGCGCTCGGCGCTGCTGAGCGGAGCACGCTGCACCTCGACCGCAAGCACGCGTTGGCGCGCTGACGACACAAAGTTGGACAATGATCGAACGTGCAAGTCGGGCAACAATCGGGCCGAGACCGGAAGCCTTTTTAGGTGCTCGCGCACGAAATCGATCCGCTCGTGATCATTCCACGGCAGGACCAACAACACTTCACGGCAATTGTTGCGGCGAATGAAATCCCCTACTGCGCGGAACAATTTGTTGTCTGCAACCAGCCGCTCTCCGGGATCAGAATCTCCGCTCAGGCGGAATTCCTTGACGTCGGTCGCCCCGAAGAGGGCGAGGCGATCGCGAGGACCAAGGGCGGCCAGCTCTCGATGATCTCCGACCAAAACCGCATCCAAGCGCCTGATGCCACCGCTCATTACCGCCGAAGCCAGGTTCGCCTTCGTGAATTTTCGCACGGCGAGCAGCCCCACCGGGGCGACGAAATAAAATGTAACGAACGCGCCTCGGGAATAATTCTCGCCGATTTTGAGCAGAAATGCGAAGAACGCCAGCAAGATGCCGGTGCTGAACCAGCAGAGCAGGATTTGCGTAATCTCGGTCCCGGGCTTCGCACTGTCGGGAAGGTCATAGTAACCGATCCCGCTCATCCGCAAGATGTAGATGAAACTGGCCATGAGACCGACGGCACAGCACGGAAGAAGGCTTGGAATTGGGATGCCGACGACGAGATGGTAGCCTAGACCTCCGCCGACGCATGAAAGGATGATGACAAACGCATCCATGGTGGCGAGCACATAGGGAATAAGGTCCAGCGACCACAGAGAACCCTGGTTGTGGGCCTGGTTCACCACCTTACGGGACTCTTCGTGAAAATCCGATCCGATCGACATCGAACGTCACCCCAACCCTACGCAATAATCAGGAAATTGAGCCACAGAATGAGTTTGCTGATAACTCTTTGTTAATATAGTTTAAACTAAACTTAATATCTGCCCGAAGCAACCGGATAGTTCCCCTTCGGCCTTCATGGTTAGGAAAATATCTTTCTTTCGCTGGCCGATCATTGGCCAGCACCGGGGCCAAACTGCAATTTTACCGCCCACTCTCTGAGCGCGGCTCGCTCCGGTAGAGCCCAATACGATCGGGGTGCTGCCCTTGGCGGTCCGGAGGGCTATCCGCCTTCTCCTTGGCGGGCCGCAAATTTGCGACAATCAACATTGTCCAGAGTCTTGCGAGTTTGACGTTCCCAAGAATTGCGGCCCGCCGCGCTGGCGGACTATAAAGTTTTCCCGTCCGGTTACCCCTTCGATGGCCTTGGAGTGTTTAAGTGGTTCATGGCGAAGTTCCTAAATCGTTCCTTGTGAGTTTCCTTTTCGCGGTGAGACGATTACTGGGAATCGCAACATTCTTACTTATCCTCGTCTTGCTCGTCCCCAAGGTGTTTCTGTTCTTCGACAATCCCAAGAACGCAAGCTTCTCGGCGACTTTGCTCGAGGCGCGTGAGATTGTTCTGAGGAAATCGGCTCCGTTCCTGCACCACTACGTTCCCACCAACATCGCTGGCGCAGATCGCTCAGATTGGATTTTGATTGGGCTCGCCATGATCGTCACGTTCGTCGCTGGCTCCCTGGCCCAAAGAAGCCAGCAATCGCTCAACCGACGGATACTCCGAAAGTCCGCGCAGGCTTGGCGCACGAAGCAAGGTGTAAAGCCGGGATCTGCGCTGGACAAAGAGCTGGAAAGCACCTTGAGGGTCGCCGAGGCCGGAAACGCTGTTAACCGACAGGAGCTTCTGCGCGTTTTCGCCGAGACCAAGAAGAAGCTCGATTCGTTTGGCCGCGAAGTTGCCTTTCTGGCAATCGACGTCGTCGGATCAGCCGCAATGAAGGCCGGCGAAGATCCGGCATCAGTTCAGTACGATTTCGCAGAATATCGAAAACTCGTGGAGCGCATCTTCCGTGCGCGCGGAGTGCTGAAAACTGCCTGGACGCCCGACGGCGTCATGGCGTGCTTTACCCACGTGGAGGATGCCTGCCAAGCAGGAAAGGACGTGATCAAGAGCCTAAGAGCATTTAATCGTGACGTGAAGATTTCCAAGGCTGATTTTTCGGTGCGCTGTGGCGTCAATGCCGGTCTAGTCTATTTCGACGACTCGACGCAGTTGGAGACCATCTCTGATCGCGTTATCGACATCGCTGGCCATATGCAAAAGCACGCCGAGCCAAACACCGTGCTCATTGCAAGGAAGGTGATCGAACCCCTTAGACAATTGGAGGAATTCACGCACACGAACCAGATTATTGACGGGTACGAGGCAAGCATGTGGCGCGAGCGGCCGGATGCCTAGGTTGTGACTGTGGGCCATTGGTGGCGTTAGCCTAACTAGGTTGCAGCGCCGTTCCGCTCCTTTCCTTGGCCCGACTGGAGCGACATTATTTACCCTCCCCAGTAGTTTTCTTAAATTGGGGCAAAAACGCTGAAGCATCAATTGTCTGACGCGGACCGTCGGTTTAAACTGCTATTGATCAAACATTGAGACGTCACCGGCCTTGCGCGGCACCATTTCGGCGGCGCTAGCACCGCTTTTTGGGCTAATGCATGCATCAACCGCCTCAGGTTCAATTTTCACATTCTATTCCCTTTCGAACTTTCCTAATCGTTGTCGGGACCCGCCCAGAAGTCATCAAGGTGGCTCCTGTCGTTCGTCGCTTGCGCAGTGTGAGTTGGGCCAGCGTGAAGATTGTCGCCAGTGGCCAGCAGAGGGAGCTGCTTGGTCAGACCCTGGCCGAATTCGACCTGAAGCCCGATGTGACGATCTCCCATCGCGATGCCTCATCTGGCCCGGCGCAGGTTGCCAGCCGTCTTATCCATAGACTGGACCGCATCTTCGGCGAAGAGAAACCGGACTGTGTCCTCGCCCAGGGAGACACTACGACGGCCTATGCAGCGTCCGTTGCCTCCTTCTACCGCAAGATCCCCTTTGCCCATATCGAGGCCGGATTGCGAACTTCCGAACTCGATGCCCCGTTTCCCGAAGAATTTCATCGACGCTCCATTGCGGTTTCGGCCACCCTGCACTTCGCCCCGACCTCGGCGGCGGCCCGCAATCTGATAGACGAGAATGTGCCGAAGGACAGCGTGGTAGTGTCGGGCAATACGGTGATCGATTCGCTGCTGGAAGTCGCCGCGACCAAGCCATCGCCTCCACCCGAGTTCGGATCTCGCCGGATGATCTTGCTGACGGCGCATCGAAGGGAAAACTTCGGTTCGAAACTGCGGGATGCGCTCACAGGGGTTCGCGCCTTCGTCGATCTGACGCCCGATGTGGGCGTGTATTTCCCGGTTCACCCGAACCCGAATGCACGCGAGGCTGCCATCGAAATCCTGGCCGGCAATCCGAGAATCCATCTTGTCGAACCGCTCGGATATCGCGAGATGGTTGCTGCGATCCAGAACTCATGGTGCGTCGTCACCGACAGTGGGGGCCTGCAAGAGGAGGCTCCAGCGCTTGCCAAGCCCGTCCTCGTGCTTCGCGATCTAACGGAACGCCCCGAGGCTGTCGCCTCTGGCGTCGTCGAGCTCGTCGGCACCTCCCGCGAAGGCGTCTTCAGATCGCTCGACGCCCTTCACAAGTCTCCGACAAAATATAACCAAATGGCGCGTCCAGTGTTTCCCTATGGCGACGGACATGCCAGCCGGAGAATAGTCGACGCACTTTATCGACATTTCTCGACCGCTCCGCAGAGGCAAGATGCGTCGATTGCCGCTCTTCAATATGCATCCTAATCCATGACACTTCTGACTGGCATCCTGGCCCAATATCTATATCTGATCGAAATCATGATGCTCACAGCGGGCATCATCATCGCCATTTCCAGCTTCGATGATCTTATCGTGGATCTGCTGTACTGGAGCGGCAGACTGCTCGGTGGCAGGAAGACCAAATCGAGCGAATTACCCGATGTCGAACTTCTCGAGCAGTTACCGGAGCGACCGCTCGCGATCATGATCCCGTGCTGGAAGGAGCACGATGTGATCTTCTCGATGCTGTCGTCCAATTCCCGGCTTGTACGTTATCGCCAAGCCCACTACTTCGTCGGCGTCTACCTCAATGACCCTCTGACCCAGGATGAGATTCGCAAGGCACAAAGTCTTTATCCGAATATCCATATGGTCTTGGTTCCTCGCGATGGCCCAACCAGCAAGGCGGATTGCCTCAATCAGATCACTTCGGACATCTTCATGTTCGAGGCTGAGCACCGCATCCAATTTGCCGGAATGGTCATGCATGACTCCGAAGATCTGATCCACCCCTTGGAGTTGAAGCTCTTCAACAAGCTGGTCGACATCTACGACTTCGTCCAGCTCCCGGTCTACTCGTTCTCCCGTCCCATTCTGTCCCTGATCGGCGGAATCTATATGGACGAGTTTGCGGAAATGCACACCAAGGACCTCGAGGTCCGGCAGCGCATTTCAGGCGTCATTCCCTGCGCCGGCGTTTCCGCCTGCTTCAGCCGCGAGGCTATCCTGCGCCTCGTAGACAAGAATCAGGGCGAAGCGTTCCGCGTCGCATCCTTCACTGAAGACTACGACATCGCGTTCCGTGTTTCCGAACTTGGCTTCAGGTCTGCTTTCATCGCCTATCCCGCAACTTATTCCATCGATATCGACATCGATGCGGGCGCTCCTGGGATCCTCCGTCGGACTCTTCCGATCGCCACTCGGGAATTTTTCCCCTCAGGGTTGGAGGCCGCCTACCGGCAGCGCGCGCGCTGGTTGCTCGGAATCGTCTTTCAAGGGATGGAGGAAATCGGCTGGAAGGGCGCCTTCGGAACCAAATACTTTCTGGCGCGAGATCGAAAAGGCGTAATCACCAGCCCGGCCGTGATGCTCGCCTATTTTGCGATGGCCAATCTAATTGCTTTTGAAATGTTTCGCTGGTTTTTCGACCCGAGCCGCGAGTTGACCTATTCCCTGTTGTCCTCCGAGTGGGTCAGGACCCTGTTTTGGGTAACCTTCTCTTTCCTGATCTGGCGCCTGCTAAACCGCATGATCTTCACGGGCATGATCTACAATTTGCGGCACGCGTTGATGTCGGCGCCGCGGCTCATCGTCGGCAACTTCGTCAATTTCTTTGCGACATGGCGTGCGGTTCGCATCTACACCAGCCATCGCTTATCAGGGAAACCGTTGGTCTGGGACAAGACGTCTCACTCTTATCCGATCCAGATGGGCGAGCTTCAACTTCCCATCGCGACTGATCCGGCCCCGCCCCCCTCCTGAGTTCAGGAGCCCGTTCGCCGACTTAGGTCGGCCTACAGATACGACGGTGCCCGCGCGCCAAATGCAGTGCGAAACGCCGTGCGCAGGACCATGAAACCGGCACAGAGGCCGATGGCAGCGAGCTGTAGCTCAGGGTGCAGCACGACCGTAACAAGCACGGCCCAGCCGCAGACGATGGCGACGATATCAAGTGATTTCTGTGCGCGCGAATGAGGCACAGCATCGAAGCCCCGGTCGAGCGCCGCAGCGATCGCTGCAAGCCCGTCCACGGCATCCCTGCCGGGAGGCACGGCAAAATCGGTCAAAATGCGGTAGTTGCTAGTAGACATTAACGCCCCCGTCGCAAGCTTGTTGCGGGCTCCACGGAGGCATTTGAATACGGCGCCTGTTTCCCCGGGCTCAAACCGATTGCTACACTTTTACCGACTGCTTCATTTCCGACGGCGACATCGGCGCTTGAGCGGAGATGGATAACGACGGCTTAACGGTTTCCCTTCAATGCTCACATCCAGCTTCGGCGGGGTCCTAATGCTGTCTCAAACGCGTGAGGGGCTTCATTCGTTCCGAGGTAAGAGAGGCCAATAGGTAATAACTCTGGGACGGCCGACCGCAGAGACGAACGACCGGATGGCCCATTGCATGGGAGCTCGCGAGGCTAGCGATGCACGCATCCAGCTCAAAACAACAAATTATTCTACCTATTTAATCCAGTGTTAGACCCGCCCGCGTAGCATCGTGAGGAGGGAGTCACCCGATGACGATGCTCGCTGCCTATACAATCATGACGGGACTGGTACTCGGCCTTCGGTATCGCGTCCTCGTTCTGCCGCCGGTCATTCTGGTGGGCTGGCTAGTAATCGCTGCGATTTCATCGCAACCGTGGCTATCCGCTTTGATCTTCGCCGTCCTGCTCCAAATTAGCTATTTGGCCGGAATTGTTCTTAAGGGCTCCACAAGAGCGAGCATTACTCAGCTCGCGGATTCTATCGCGAGACCCGGCACGTATTGATTTGCATCTTGATCGGGTAAGAAGCGCCGCTGGCTTGCAACGGGCCGCGCGCGCAAGCTTATTCGGACGAGGTTAGCTGGGCTCCCGAGCCGCAAGATTGCGCGGCGAATGTGGTCAAGAGGTTCAACGGCATGCGCGACGCCGCCGGCTAGCCTCCGCAAGCGTAGACGCCCGCGGTTAGCATCTGCGCCGATGGATGACTGAAGACTTCGCAGTCGCTCGTGGGCAAGACCCTGTCTGAAATGACAGGCTTGGACTCGCCCGCTGCCGGAACATGGCATAGTCGCCGAGCGGGAGGCGGGATGAGGGCGAGGGTTCGAGAACAGCTCACGCGTATTCGAGCATCTTTCCTCCGCTGGCTGAACACGCATTCTCAGCTGGGCGCATAATTCTTCAGGCTGTCCTTGCTTGAGGTTGCATCGTTCGTCTTGCAAAGCTTGCCGCCGGCCGACCACCAGGCGCCAACCCAAGTTGATCGATGGTATCCGGACTTGCCGTGTGGCGCGCCGATGTTGTCGCAAGGCCTGCGCTGAACCGCTCGGTGCAGATCCCGAAGCGCGCATCCCGGTGCGAGGCCTCGACTGTATTTTGAGGCGACGAAGGGAATGATCCTCAAAGTAAACCTGGCCACAGCACCGCGGAGGCTCCACGATCGCGGCCTGCGGCTCGCGTGCTGCCCGATCTGAAATAGAGAGTGACCCGTTCGCTGAGCTTTCCACACACAGCTTCAGGGGCAAACTAGACCATTGACCTACCCGTTCGTCTCCAAAGTGCTCAAGCCTCGCTTGAACAATCTTGAGCTCAAATCGCCGTCTGAGAGACGCGCCTGTCAAACATTGGCGGCGAGCGGAAATTGATCACTTCCATTTAGGCGCGTAGTTTGTCTACCCGCTTATCGGCCCCGAGAGGGTTGCCAGCCCCTCCTCGATCGCTGCAATGTCTTGCTCAATCTGAGCGATGGACGACCGGTAATCGAAGTGATCCGTGCGGGCCTTCAGGTCTACCGCCAGTCGTCGACGGTGCATCCTAAGATCTTCCAGCGATTTGCGGTCGCTGAGTTTCAAGTAACCATCCACAATCATCTCAATCGCACTCGACATAACGCTACCCCGCAACAAATTGGGATTTGCAAATGAAAACAGCTTACAGCCAAGTCGCTACCAGCACACCCGAGCAGCCCGCAAGGATTCAGGCATCTAGTGCTCTGTCCGCTTGAGCTTTTGACGCGAATTCAGGATTTGCCTTTCGACCTGCTCCTCCACGTAAAGTACGACCGAACGCCGCGCATCCTGATCGGACAGCTTCTGGAACGCTTTGACTAAGCGTAGCATCTGCAGATCTTCGACGCTGTGTGGCATTGCAAAGACCTCATGGAAAAACGCGAACTGAAACCTGGGGATTATGTAACCACTCTTGCCGAATGGAAACATAAAACTTCGGTCGCGGCCACTTTGTCGGCCCCCCGCTCCGCAAATGCAGCAGGCGTCGAGTTGCTTGGCTATGCGACATTCGGCCCGATGCGAGCGACGAGGCCGTCGTCGCTCCCACGTTCCAATTCCCTACGCAACGACAGAATCGAAAGGCGCTGCTTCGAAGCGGTCTCTGCCAGTTGCGAACTTGATCAAGATGAATGGCGCGCAGAGCTGACGACTAGAGCGGTATCTAAATGCCAGCGAATTCCGGACGTTCGCGATAGAGGTGCGTACCCACACATAAGCAGATGGAGAAAATGGGTTCTCTTGCCCTTGCCGATTTCCAGAAGCACTCCCTGGAATACTGGCAGGCACTCCTGGAGAACGTGCGCCGATCAAACAGCGCCCCTTCAAGGAAGCTGTGGCTTAGCCAAACTCCGCCGTATCTTTAGGGCGGCCGTCGCCAATGAATTCGAGTTGGCATCCAGAAGGTCGAGGCTGTTGGAGCCAGCTGTGGAAAGGACCGTGGGATAGCCGGTGCTAGAGAGCCGTTAACAGCGGACGGGGGACATGAGGAAAGCGCCGCTGGCGAACTAGACGACGAATTGACCAACCCTCGCCCCGCGAGATTGCAGCCAAGTTCCCTAGAAATCCTTGAACGCGACGGAGCGGGAGCTTGCAGTCCAGGTCCTACGGCAAATCAACGTTCTACGGATGACCTACCCACCGCTACAGTACTGTCCCTGTGGACTGCAATGCATATGACGTGAGCGGTTGCGTGAGGCTCAGGCCCTTCAGGTCGGACCGAAGGAGTTAAAGCCCCGCTACGGCTTTTTGTCGATGACGAATGGAGCCTACGAAGCGTCCCTGCCGCCACCCACAAACAACGCCTGGAGGATCGACTGAGTCCTGCCGACCACAACGTTGATTGCGGTTACCCGCCAGCGTGACTCAAATGGGCCGCAGCACTCGTCAGAATGCTGCGGCCCGCTTGTCAAATGAACCGGGCACATGAATTGGTGAAGTATGCAGCCAGCCCCGGTAAGGGAATATTAACTGGAATTACCGCTGTCCGCGAATCATTTCGCTGGTTCCGAAAATGAAACTTCGAGCAACATTAACAGGTGTTTGCGCCGCAGCTTGGCCGCCAGACCTTCACTCAGAGCGGGGCATGGTCCGGCCTGGCGGAACTGCCCCCACGGGCTTCCGCTCCCGTGCCGGATAGGTGCGGAGCCCATGTGCCGGAGCCGACTTGCTCAACCGCCGCGGCAACCCTGGCGAAAAGCGCGGGTTACGTGAACGCAAAAATTCCAGCGCTGACGGTAGTCTGAGCAATGCGTCATCTAGGGAAACGGCGAGCGGCCCCGCGATTTGAAAGTGCCGAGCGCATCAAACTCCTCCAGGAGATGTGCACGACCGCGACTTGTTACGAACGTCGCAAATGCGACCGTCGAAATCTTCAAGGATGGCCACCCAAACACTCCTCGTCTTGGTTTGCACAATCCTAGAAGGTGACGGCGATGCAAGGCATCCTCGCCCGCAGCCAGATGGCTCCCGGCGCTAATCTCGATGATCATTTCCCTTAGGTTGCTGCAAGGATCTCCGCACATGCACGCGCGGTTCCCGGTCTACCCGCTCGCGCGCTGGATGTTCAACAGGATCACGGCCTAACCTTGATTGCAGCTCTATAAGATCAGTGAACACATCCGCCTGGCGACGCAGCTCGTCGGCGATCATCGGCGGCTGGCTAGCAATGGTGGAGACCACAGTAACCCGCACGCCGCGGCGCTGCACGGCTTCGACCAGCGAGCGGAAATCGCCGTCACCCGAGAACAGCACCATGTGGTCGATGTACTCGGCGAGCTCCATGGCGTTCACAGTGAGCTCGATGTCCATGTTGCGTTTGACCTTGCGCCGGCCGGAGGCGTCGATGAATTCCTTGGTCGCCTTGGTGACAACCGTGTAGCCGTTGTAGTGGAGCCAATCGATCAGGGGGCGGATCGAGAAATATTCCTGATCCTCAATGACTGCAGTGTAGTAGAACGCCCGCAACAGCGTCCCACGCCCCTGAAACTCGCTAAGCAGGCGCCTGTAATCGATGTCGAAGCCCAATGCTTTTGCCGTGGCATACAGATTGGGCCCATCGATGAAGAGCGCGATCCGTTCGGCTGAGGGAAAAGGCATCAGGTTTAAGCTTTCGGTAACAAGGCCATGCACGAATTGTGGTGGAGATAATCGGCTGATTGCGCAGCTGGCACGGATACAATTTAGCTAGCGGAGATCGCAAAACAAGCCAAATGCTTTAGGTGAGAAATTGCTAGGGGGTCGGACGCGTCGAACATTCTTCTCGCGGGCCAACGCCCGGAGTTGCGCGATGTGAGGGGTCGAGGCGGTCGCACCAGAGGAGTGGCCCCATGTGCTTGCGGCCGGATAGGGATTTGCAGCGCGTCAGTCGGCGACGGCTTCGCTGCCTTGAGTGCGTTGGCTGGCTTGGCGCCTTGGCAGCCTCCGGAGCCTCGGCAACAATGGCGAGATCACCGAGGAGCCCGCAGCCGCCGCACTCGTGACGCGCTTCAGCTCAGGTCGCGACATGTGGATCGAGTCCTTGGAGCCTCAAGCACGGTGATCGGCACGGTGCAGGTGGAGACGACCTCCTCCGCCTCGGCGATGGCCAGCTCCTGCAGGGTATTTTGGTCTCGAGCGCGGCGCCCTCTTACCTTGGCCTTCTTGAGGCAGTCGTTTGGCCTCCTCCTCTCCGCTCGTTCGAACCGATAGCGCGGCCCCCTTTTGTTGGTTCCGCTAATTCTCTGCCCGGTTAGGTCGGAACCACCGCGCGCTAACGCATCCAGACTACTCGGTCAGGTTTCGTCGGCGGATTCGTGACGCCGTATATCCTCCGGGATTTCGCGGAGAAAGCTTTGCCCCTTTTGCAAGCGACGCCCGAGCGTCTCGACAAACCCTTCAAATCGCTCCCTGCCTTTGACTTGCGCAGCCGCTTGGGCGTCATTGGGCAATGGTGGCGTGATCGTCAGCCAGAAACGGATGAAGAGAGCCAACGTCTCGGCGGTCAAACCGACGTCGCGCTCCAGCCTGTGCATCTGACGGGACAGCAGGTCCAGACGACGGGCAAATGCCGCCTCCCGCCTGTCCGCGCCATCCGGCGACAGAAACGATGCAACAGCCGCCTCCACGATTGCTGACCGGGAAAGCTTCTTGCGATCGGCAAGCTCCGAGATCTGCATCAGAAGCTCTGGCGGAAAATAGACGTTCATACGGTTGCGCATATGGCCTCAGAGCTCCATACCATCATTCGGGTCGAGGACGGTCTGACGGGCCACACCGCGCATCTGCTGGCGTACGAGCCGTGACTGACGGACCACACCGTCGTCGTCAAGAACGGCAGCGAATTCTTCTGCCGGTGTTAGCTCGATTGTCTCTCTGGTGATCGCGACGTGATCGGGGAGCTCGGGCTCACGACGAAGTCCGCCGTTCGCCGTGTCTTCCTCGGCCGCCGGAACTCTGTCAGCTGGAACATCCGTCGGCTTCAGCGGTCCGAGGGCCGACCATCCGTCTGTTCGCGATGACCGGCCGGCGCTCGCGGGATCGGGGGGCGGCAGAGCCCTCTCGGTGAAGCGGCGATCCTCGTAATAGCGGACCTTCTTTGCCCGAATCGGCGCCGTGCCCGCCACCATGACGATCTCGTCCATCGGCGGAAGCTGCATGACCTCGCCAGGTGTCAAAAGCGGTCTCGCCGTCTCCTGGCGCGAAACCATCAGATGACCTAGCCAGGGGTTCAACCTGTGACCGGCGTAGTTCTTCATGGCACGCATCTCGGTGGCCGTACCCAGCGCATCTGACACACGCTTTGCGGTCCGCTCGTCGTTCGTTGCGAAGCTGACGCGGACGTGGCAGTTGTCGAGGATCGCATTGTTGGGCCCATAGGCCTTTTCGATCTGATTGAGCGACTGCGCGATCAGGAAACTCTTGATTCCGTACCCCGCCATGAAGGCGAGCGCGGACTCGAAGAAATCAAGCCGCCCGAGAGCCGGGAACTCGTCGAGCATCATCAAGATGCGATGCCGACGATCACGGGAGTGCAGGTCTTCGGTCAGGCGCCGCCCAATCTGGTTCAGCACCAGGCGGATCAGGGGCTTTGTCCGCGAGATATCAGAAGGTGGCACCACCAGGTAAAGAGTCGCGGGGTGGCTGTCTGCGATCAAATCGGCGATCCGCCAGTCGCAACGGCAGGTCACCTGGGCCACGACTGGATCGCGGTAGAGCCCAAGGAACGACATCGCAGTCGACAGGACGCCGGAACGTTCATTCTCTGATTTGTTGAGCAGCTCGCGCGCGGTCGAGGCGACCACGGGATGGGCGCCCTGCCCGCCAAGGTGCGGTGTGGACATCATCGCCTTCAGTGTAGCCTCGATTGGCCGTTTCGGGTCGGAAAGAAAAGCGGCAACCCCTGCTAGTGTTTTGTCAGCTTCCGCATAGAGGACGTGGAGAATGGCGCCAACCAAGAGTGAATGACTGGTCTTCTCCCAATGGTTCCGCTTGTCCAGGGATCCTTCAGGGTCCACCAGGACGTCGGCAACGTTCTGGACGTCGCGGACCTCCCACTCGCCGCGCCGGACCTCGAGCAGGGGATTGTAAGCCGAAGATTTCGGGTTCGTCGGGTCGAACAACAGGACGCGGCCATGCCGCGCGCGAAAGCCAGCGGTTAGCTGCCAGTTCTCGCCCTTGATGTCGTGCACGATGGCCGATCCCGGCCAGGCCAGCAGCGAGGGAACGACCAGTCCTACACCCTTTCCGGATCGGGTCGGTGCAAAACACAACACATGCTCCGGCCCATCATGACGGAGGTAGTTGCGCTCGAGCTTGCCAAGCACCACCCCATCCGGACCAAGAAGTCCGGCGTCCCGGACCTCTTCGGCACTGGCCCAGCGTGCCGAACCATAGGTCTCGACACTCTGGGCTTCACGCGCGCGCCACACCGACATGCCGATTGCCACCGCGATAGACACGAAGGTCCCGGACGCCACGATGAACGCGCCCTCGACAAAGACCTGAGGCGCATAGGCATCGTAGACGAACCACCACCAGAAGAAGATGGGCGGGTAGTAGATCTTCAAGCCCAACAGTTCGAACCAGGGTCGCCCAAGTTCCGGTTGCCAGGCGAGCCGCCACGCCGCCCATTCGCTGGCTCCCCAGATGGCCAGCAATACGATCAGGCCGACAACGATCACCTGTCCCCAGAGGATTTTGGTGCCGGACATTCCGAGCGTCCTTTCACAACTGAATTGGAGAGATTATTAGAGGCCGAGGTCGCGTTTGCGATCAAAACCCCATTCGATGCCCCCGCCTTCCTTGATGAGGCCGGTCACGTGTTGGCCGAGCCTCTGTTGGATTTCGCGCGACCAGGGCACGAGCTGGAAGCCGAGCCCATTATCGATCATGGCGAAGCGTCCCGAGGAGAGCGTCAGACGCTGACGATATGTGCCTGCCACGTGCTCCCCAGTGGCGGCATTCACGCGAGGCAGGCCAGTGCCGGCCGAGACCTTTGCCGCCACCTCGTCCAGTTCGCGCCTGCGCAACGTGTTCAGGAGATCGCGCTGCAAAACGAGGCCTCGACCTTGTCGCCGCGCCAAGCCCTCCCGGAGCAGGTGCTCGGCACGGGCTTCCATGGCATCGCGGGTCTCGCGGCCAAATCCACTCATGGCGAGCGGCATAGGGTCGCGTTCGGCGAGCCTATGGTCGAGCCAGGTTGCACCTTTAGCCGTGATCTGCCCATCCAGATCGAGATCAGACCGGGTCGCTAGCACCACCATCGGTCGGGGATCGCCGGTTTGGCGGAGATGTCGCACCTCGACTATGCCGCCGATGGGCGGTGCGTCGTCGAATGCCTCGATCCGTCCGAACCGCACGTAGTGCGCGCGCCCATCGGTTCCGTCGACCAGGGCGTACGCCTCGCCAGTCAGTTCGTCATGCAATCCACGGTCAACTAGTCGTCCCATAATCTGGGACGCCGGCAGCCCACCTTCGATGACGAACTCCGAAACGCCGCGGGCTTCGCCACGCTCGATGAAGGCGCGATGCATGGTCTTGATGATGTCGCCGCGCATGCCAAGGTCGCGTAAGCTGCGCTCAGCCTCAAGCCCGACCATCCATTCCCCCGGGGCAACAGATGCGGCAAGGCCCATTTTCTCGAGATGCTGAAGGCGTCCCACCATCAGGCGCCTGATGTTCGGATCGGACCCGCCGGGATCCTCTGGGCGAAGATCGATATAGCCGGTCTCATCGGCTGCCAGGCGGACCTCCCGATCAAGACGCGTCCATCCCTCTGTGGTGACTTCCTTCTCCAGTGAATTGCGGACCTCGAGCTCCGGCTTTGGACCAAGTTCGATCGCGACCAGTTCCTCGGCGCGTGAGCGCAAGCCCTGACTAATGTAGTCGCGCGAGATCACGAGATCCGTCCCTTTGTCATCTACTCCCCGGACGAGAAGGTGGAGGTGAGGGTTGTCAGTGTTCCAATGATCCACAGCCACCCAATCGAGCCGCGTGCCGAGATCGGTCTCCATCTGCCTCGCGAGATCTCGGGCGAAGGCCTTCAGGTCCGTCATTTCGCAGGCGTCCTCGGGCGAGACGATGAACCTGAAATGATGCCGATCGTCCTTGCACCGTTCCGCGAAAGCCGCGCTGTCGGCGCGGTTGCTGCCGGCATCGAACATCTCGGCCGCCTCACCACTCCGCGTCACGCCGTCGCGCTTCAGATATGAGAGGTGGGTCGTCATTGGCGCTGATCGGAAGGCTCGCCCTTTGTGTCGAACGACGCGCGCTTTCACCACAACGCGCCGCGTTGGACCGAACAATCTGGCTGGGCTAAAGGCGAGCCGACCACGGCCGAACGTCGATCGCCCATAAGCTGTCGAGCGCCTGCCCACCACGCTCTGCCCCGAGGCGTGTCCTGCCTTCATCGCTGCGCGCAGCACCTGATTGATGAAGCTCTTGTGCTTCGGCGCGCGGGTACTGCGGATGCGCCCAGGCCGGATACGCAGTTCGCTATCGCTTGTGCTCACGGTCGGACCTCCCAAGGGTCGAAATCGGACGCGGTGCCGCAAACGACTTTGATTGCATTCATCAAAATACAAGGCGTGGCACGCGCCCCGACCGACCTGCACGCCAGAACCCAAGCCATGCCAATGGCTTGCGCTTCGAGCGGCGACACCCTTTTATCTCGCCTTCCTAATCGGGCGGGCAAAGTCAACTCATTCCTACGCTTTTCTTCGACTCTTCGTACTTCAGCCATTACCGACTCCCTGCAGCAACAACGCACAACTTCACCACAGCCGCGTACGCGACGTGCATTCACCAGGCGGGGTCCATGCGTTCCTTCGCGTTCAGCACTTCGGCCGTCGCATGCTCTTCATCAGGTTCGTAAACAGGGCTGTCCAAGCAGTTTTGCGCTCTCGTCCCCGAAGGGCGGCAGCAGGCAAGAGATAGCGGACATTCCCCGTTTCGCGGCCCCGCCAGGGGGACCGCTCACCGCGCGCGCGGATCTCTAATTTCGTTCCTCCTCAACATGCCGGGCACAAACCCAGCGCTTTCTATGCTCGGCTGCTCAGCGGCTATTGCGCCGGTTTTAGGCGCAGCCGCTGCGTGATCTTGGCGCCGAATCCGACGTTGAAATCGGTTTCGTTGATCCACATCCGGTGCAGAATGCATGCGAGCTTTCGTGCGACCGCGGCAATCGCACACAGCATGCTCGAACGCTTGGCGATCCGCAGGCCCCACGCTCGCAACGCCGACCATTTCCTGACTCGCAGCAGCAGACTTGCAGCTGCTTCGCATAGCGCCTCCCGCACCGAGATATCGCCCTGTTTGCTGATATGACCTTCAAAATCGATCGACGTCCCAGACTGGTGACGCTTCGGCGTCAGCCCAAAATGGGCGCCCACGGTGCGTGATCGGGTAAAGCGATGAGGATCATCAACGCCAACTTTGAACGACAAGGCAACGACCGGACCGACACCCGGAACTGTCATCAGGCGCCGGCAAACAGGATCATGCTGGACCACCTGCAGGAGCACGCGATGTAGCCGATCGTAGCCCTCGAGGAGAGCGCGGCGCACGTCCAACATGACCTGGATAGACATCACAAAAACCGGGTCGCAATGCTCGATCAGTTCGCGGATGCGAGCTTCGTAGGCACCTCGGGCAACCGTTCCGACCAGCAATCCATAGGCCCGCAGTGCCCCCCGAACGTGGTTCTCGAGGTCGATCAATTTGCGCTTGAGCAGCTTCCGGTTCGTCAACAACGTGCGCATTTTTTGCATGTCGATATTCTTGACATGGACGGCACGGTACCAGCCCAACCGCATCATCTGCGCGATGCCGCGTGCATCGTTTCGGTCCGTCTTGTTGCGCATCGTCGACAGCGAAACGCGCATGTGGCGTGCCTCCACGACGATGATTGGAAGCCCGGCTGGCTGCAATTCGCGATACAGCCAGATACCAAGCGATGACGCCTCGACTCCCACTCTATCGAGGCGATCCGCGTAGTTCTCCACAGCGGAGCGGATCGCCTCTGGCTCGGTGCTGACCTTAACTTCGCGGACCGTGAGGCCCTCGCTGTCGACGATGCAAAGGCTGGTTTCTTCAAGACCGACGTCCAATCCAACATAGAGTTTCATCGGAGCTCTCCTGTGTGGCAACGACCTTCCAAGTCGTTGCACCAGGCTCCGGATTTGGCCACGGCCGCATTATCCCCGTGCACCGCTATTTCGAAGCCCGATTTGAAGAGCCTTCTTAATGGGTCGTTCAAACTCAACTCGTTCCTGCATTTCTTCGATTTGTCGGGTCTGTCTCTTCCGTCGTGGCTTCCCACTCACCGGTGCGCAAAATAGCCGCCGCGACTTGGCGGCCCATTAGCAAAGTCCCACCGAGTTCAAGCGCTTGCTAGAGCAATCATCGCCCGAAGGGCCGAGGCAACGGAAGGGTGGCTCCGTGAGGAGCGAAGCGACGAGTAGAGTGCGGGCAAGGGTCGCCATATGCGATCAGCTTGCGAACCCGCACATTTGGTCAATGCGATGCTCGCGCATCTGATCGAGAGACGAACACACCAATAGGCCGGGGGACCATAAGCGCAACATCAGGCGCCAGGGTTGCTGGCGTGGCACCGCTCGAGGGCCTGAGAGCCAGCAACCGGTTGCGAGTCTTCATCAGATCGGATCGCGTGACGAATAGCGCGCCTGCCGATGATTGTCCGCTTGACGTCCACCTCGGGGGCAGTTCGATGGCCAGCCGACTTGCAAGCTTTGCGACGTATGCGCGCGTCTCAACTGGCAGAGAGCCGCCTGCGAGATGCTCTTCATAGCGAGACGGTCCCGCGTTGTACGCGGCAAACACGCCGCGGGAGCCATACCGATCGAGCAGTTCGCGCAAGTAAGCCGTGCCGGCCAGAATGTTGTCGTGCGGGTCGTAGGGGTCGTTCCCGAAATTGTAGCGTGCGCGAAGTTCCGCCCAAGTCGCCGGCATGATTTGCATCAGGCCCATTGCGCCCTTTGCTGATCTGGCGTGCACGTCCCCAGTGCTTTCGATGTTAATGACCGAGCCGATCCAGTCCCTTGGAATTGCAAAACGATTGGACGCTTCGTCGACGAAAGCTGCAAACGGGGTGCCTGCCTGAGCATGCTCTTGAGCACACGCCGATCCACTCTCGGCTAGAGCAGCATCGTCCGACGTAGCGAAAAGAAGCAGCAGCAACGCGACAGCCCAAAGACCCACGGCCGGCCGAGCAAAGCGTCCCGTCGTGCTCTCCCCGGCCCAGAATACAGCCGCATCGCGACGGCTGTGCGGCCGCCCTGGACTGCGGCGGCGCGCGTCGGCCCTGCAAACGTCGGTCCGGACGGAGGGCCGGTCCCGCGATCGATCCAACAGAGGAATGGCGGGGCAACAGCGTGAAACACGCATGATCACTCCTCCCACGTCCACACGGGCAGCGCACGGCCGATTACCGCCGCGGTCGGCAAGAATCCAAAATATCGGCCGTCGAGAGAGTCACGAGACTGCCAGTTCATGAGGAAGAGCTCGCCGTCTCCGACGACCCGGCAACCCTGCCACTTCGGCAGCGGTCGGCCGCGTCCATCGCGATCCCGCGCTTCGCCCATTGCAATGCCATTGACTGAAATCGTGAGCCCGATTCTGCAGACCGTTTGCCCTGGCAGCGCCAAGATCCGCTTCAACATGGGCACGCCGAGCGGCAGATAGCCGTTCAAATCGAGGAAAGTCGCAAGTGGTTCGGGCGGCTGAACGGCCACCAGCTCGGTGACAAAGGAGGTCACCGCCGGGCTTAAGCGATAAAGACCGATTGGCACACTCGCGGATGCATTCCAAACGTAGACCGGAAGCGGCTTCAGAGCGAGCGTCGCGACAAGCGCGGCAGCTGCACCAAACGTCGCGATCAGTGTCTTCGTATGCCTTGTCATCGCGTTATCCTCGCGCGGTGAAGCCAGGCCTGATGGCGCGCTTTCGTATATGGGCGCGGGTTTTCGTTGACGGACAGGCGGTTGTGAATGTGATGCCAATGGTCAGGCGCGACATCAACCGGATCGACGCCGAGCGCCTCAACGGCCTCGACCATCTGCAGCACGCGCTCGACTTTCGGCCAACCAGAGAGCCGCAGCAAAATCTCTCCGCCGGGCGTCACATAAGGAACGGTCGAGCAGCGCTGTCCCGGGGCGACTGCACGCAAGATATCGATCCGCGAAATGATCGCTCCAAAATCGCTGGAGGTCCAACGGACGAAAGCAAAGATGCTGCCGGGTGCAAATGACAGGACGCGCCGGTGATGATCAAGCTTCCTTTCCTTGACAACACGACCAAACCGAACGCGGTTTTCGATGCGCTTCTCAAGCCACAACACTTCCACTTCCGTGAGATCACTCATGCTGCGGCTCCCCGACGCAACAGCTGGCGGCCGTGAGCTTGGGGTCGGCGGAGAGTGTGCATGGCCAGCGAACGCAACTTGGACTGCCTGACTGCCGTTACCGCACGCCAAGGAACGCTTTCGATCTGCTCTTTTAGAAGAAATCCGAAGGATTTCTGGTGAGTAAGCTCGGAGCGGTTGGAGAGAGCAGAAAAGCAAGCTCTCAAGCTCGATTCCAGTCCTCGATAGGACGAGAATCCGGTCCCCGATAGCACGAGCTGTTTCACAGGTTGTCCTCCGAATTTGGAAAGAGGCCGCGGCCGCGCAAGCGTGTCGTGAGGGGTCAATTGGCGTAGCCGCGAAGATCAGTTGCTCGCTGCCATTCGGGTCAGCGACGCTCTTGGCCCGCATAAGGGCGCAGCACCGGATGCTTCTTGGCCGGCAGCACGGTCCCCTTCCCGGGATCTGAGGTCGACGTCTTGGCGCCGCGGTCGGCCCACGCTTTCAGGTCATCGAAGGCGTAGACAACGCGTCCGCCGATCTTCCGATACGTCGGTCCCGTACCGTAAGTGCGATGTTTTTCCAGCGTGCGGCCGGACAGGCCGAGATATCTCGCCGCCTCAGGTGTACGCAGGAAGCGCGGGGGAAGACCGGCCATTGGATCGGGCATTTGAGAACTCCAGGAGACAGGGCACTACGCCTGGCCAGGCCGGCGTGTGTGCGGTCATCATGGAGAAGCAAGACCTCGGAGGGGGATGCCGAAGTTTGAGGGATCGATTTTCGGCACCCCTTCGGATTGCGCTACTCGTCGTTGCGCCCGGGCCGCAGGAGTGCGCGGTAGCCATCGCGCATCAACGCGAGGCCGCCTTGCACCAAGCGGATTGTTCGATTGCGCAGATCATGCGTCTTCCAGGCGCGATCGGGGATACGCTTTTTGCCGAACAGCGCTTCGGCGATAACGCGATAACTACCGCCCGCGCTATGTGCATCGAGCGCGCGGATCGCGGCGCTCAGGCGTTCGCGACGCTGTCTGGATAGCGTGTGAAATGCCGGACCTGGCGCGCGTCCATTCATCGCACGCCACAGCCGGCGGGCTGCATACGCACGCGCATCGAAATCGGCATCAAACGGCAGTTCGGCTGCATAAGACGCGCCAAGCACTGGCGGGTCCTTGGACCAGACACGGTGATCTACCGCACTGATGCGCAGAACGGCATGCCAGCCGTCAGCGGCGCGCCGCACCTGACCTGCTGTAAGGTCGAGCAGTGGCTGAGACGACGCCCTGCCGTCGCCGGCCATTGCTACCTTGACCGGAACGACCGCCGCTAAAACCTCAGGCGCCCAAAAAATTGTCTGCTCGTCGAACGACCTCTGCGGGTCATGGGCGAAAGCAGATGCCCCATTTCCTCCTGAATGCGTCTGTCACTTCGCCGTTAGCGCTGTTGGCAATCATCACCTCGTACTCACGTTGATAGTCGACGTTACGGCGGAGACACTCCCAGGCGATGTCGGTGACTTCGGCGTCTTGCAGGCTCTTGTAGGATTCCGGCGACCGCCAGTCGAATTCAGGCATTGCTTCCGCCCCATTGCACGATGCTAACAGCGATTGCGTCGCAATAGGCATGAACGATGTGGTTGTGGGTAGTCCCTAATTTGGCACCACGTGGTGCACTGGAGTGACCACCAATCAGCAAAGAAAATAAGTTCTGCCTGCAAGCCGCCGGCCGGCGAATTTCTTCTATTTGAAGCCAGTGCCACGTAATAAGCGGCCCTGTTCAGTTATCCATTTGGCCCGCGCGAGGTGGCTCTGATATGCGCTCCGCGCACGGTCTGGCTCCCGCTCGGGGTCCATACGCAAAACCACTCGAGCCACTTCGCGCCAGTCCGCCCCCTCCCCTTCGGCCTGCAGAAGGCGCATGTACGTGACGACATGCCGTTCGTCATAAGCGGTCAGCGCCGGCTCGTTCGGCGGGACGTCAGCGACATCAGGATTTAATGGAGGTCCACTCATATCTGTTCGCGGCATTCGATTGAGCCCAATCAAAGTATCCGAATAGATCGGTTATAGCCAGTGGTTTGATGGTCTACACGATGGCTGTTTTTGCGCATGAAAGCTCGTGCGCTTGTGGCCTGGAACGTCCGCCGAATCCGCGTTGATCGCGGTATTCCGCAAGAGCAACTGGCGTATGATGCTGGGATCGACCGCTCGTATATGAGCGGTCTGGAACGGCAAACCGAGAATCCAACCATTGATCTGCTCGAGCGACTGGCCGAAACGTTAGGTGTTCGGCTGTCAGAATTCTTTGTTGAGCCGCCCAAGGGAGCCGCCACGCCTAAGCCACTATCAAAGGGCCGAAAACGGATTCGTCTCAGTGTAAAGGATAAATAGTCGCTGCGCGCTAACCCAGGTCTGATTCATTCAGAGCGCAATAAAAGGCGAACCGCGCGCCGCGCACATACGCGGCTAGGATCGAACCTAAGCCCGTCAACAGTCTACAGACATGCGTCGTCACGGCCGATCGGGGTTGCCGGATCGGCCGTAATACACGAGGGGGGGCTAAGCGGAAATCGTGCTCTTTGGATCGGAGTAGTCAATTTCTGAGAAGCCCCGCCCGGCGGACGGACGGGGCTTCGTGAGAGGCGCTCTTACTCGCCGCTCTTGCGCGCCCGAGACCAGAGCAGGGTGTAGCCTTCACCGCCTTCGTCGTCGAACAGGTTCGCGTAGATCGGCGCGTTGAACGAGGGGTCGTCGAGCTTGAGCGAGAGGTAGTCGCGGCCTTCCTCGGAACGCTTGGACCAAGCTGCGCCGATCTCGGCCCGGCCCACGTAGATGCGATGGCTTGGAGCGTTGTCATTGAACTTATTGGTCTCCGCGACGATACGGACGCCCTTGGCTTGCAGGCTCAGGGTGACGATCTCGCCATGGAAATCATTGCCCATCTTCTTGAAAGAACCGATGTTAGCCATGTCACTTCTCCTATTGTGTTTCGAGCCCGCGACCACCGCGGTCTCGATGGCGATCTAGGGCCGAGGACGATCGGCGACGCACCCGCTCGGGCCGGAGCGCAGCGGAGGACGTCGTTGTGGCGACTTTCTTGTCTCGCGAGGAATGGGCGAAGCCCAGGGGAAGAAAGTCGCCACAAGGGCGTTGCGGCTCAGACGATCGAGGCGAAGCCGATCTTCGCCAGATCAAGCCATCAACGAGGCCACGTGCGTCCGCGTGCTGAACCACAATCTTACGGAGAAGCGTAGTTATCTCGGTTTGATGAACAAGAGGTCGAAACGATCCAGCGGGGAAAGAGAAGCAATCTCCTGCAAAGGGCGGCATCGTCTGCCAAGACCGATCGAGATAAGATCGCTCTGCCGCGGCTGCGTGGGCTAGACCGAATGTCGCCAGCTTGGTCGAGGGGGTCCGAGGACGGCCTCTCCCTCGCTCAGGTTTCAATCATCTCCCGCTCACCGCGCCGATCTACGTACCTGTTCGATGAAGACGGGAAACGGTCATCGCTCGGTCCATGCGGCTGTAAGAACTAGTTAGGACCGCTTCTCCACCATCCCACCTAGCATGAACGGGCGGGTCTTCGCCAAAATCATCAGGCCCGTCCATGACGTAACGCCAATGCAAACCGCGCCGACGCAAGCGGAGAACGCACGCCAAGCCAGCGAAGCTACACCGATCTGCGACACAGCGAAACACCGACATGATAGCCGACGACGCCGGCGGGAAAAGCAAATGCTGTCGCAATCACAATGCGCAAGGCCAGAGGACCGAGTAGCAACCACGGCGACCTGGCCAAGTACGAGCGTCAGCGCACCGCCGGTCGTCGCGATAAGTAGCGCGCCAATTAGGCCGGCGCCGCTCTGAACGCCTTCATCCCGAGACTCAGCGCGACGAAAAACCTGCAGGGCCTACACTGTGAGTGCGAAAATCACCCAGCAGAACAAGCCGATGCCGAGTATGTTGAGAGTAATCCCCAAGGCGAGCCTGGTGATGGCTCCAGCTGCATAAATTTACCGGTCCGCCTTCCACCACCACGGTGCAACCTCCGGCCCAAATCGAAGCGAAGCGGAGTTACCGCGGCTGCAACTCCGCTTCGTTGACCGAGAGCGAATGACGCTCACGCGCCGCCGAACCTCCAGACGGGGATGCCGAGGCGCTTTGCCTTATCGGCGAGGTTGTCCTGGATTCCCGTGCCCGGGAAGTGCATGACGCCGATCGGCAGGTGTTCGAGCATGGCATCGTTGCGCTTGAACGGTGCTGCCTTGGCATGTTTCGTCCAATCGGGCTTGAAAGCAATTTGAGGTACCTTGCGGGTCGTCGCCCATTTGGACGCGATCAGTTCAGCTCCTTTAGGGGAGCCGCCGTGAAGCAGCACCATATCGGGATGCTTGGCGTGAACCTTGTCGAGGCGATCCCAAATGAGGTTATGGTCGTTGAAGTCTAGCCCTCCGGTGAGCGCGATCTTCGGCCCCGAGGGCATCATGACCTCGATCTCGGCGCGGCACTTGGCAGCGATGAAGTCGCGAGAGTCGATCATCGCCGCGGTCAGCGTGCGGTGGTGCACCAGGGAGCCCGATCGGGGACGCCAGAATGAGCCGGTGTGTGTCTCAAACCGCTCGATGGCCTGGTCGCGGAAGAGTTCCAGGCAGTTGCGGCGCTCGATCAACGTGATGCCTTCGGCCGTCATACGTTCGAGTTCGACCGATCGGACTTCCGAGCCATTCTGCTCACGCTGGCTTTTCTGCTGCGCCCGTTCGTTGTCGTCGAGTTGGCGTTCAACGCGGTCGACGGCGCGGTGGAACAGGTTGACCGTCGACCAGAGCAGATCATTAAGGTCCGGCTCGAGTCGCGTGTCGCTCAACGTCGCGACCAGGGCGTCGAACACATCGGCGACGGCGCCAGCGATCATCTTGCCCTCGGGAAGCGGGCGTGGGTCAGGCTGGTCCTCGAACCGGCGGTAGCCAAACAGCTGTAATTCAGTGAGGACCTGGTCAGTTGGAGAAGAGGCGTGCGGCGGTTCAATGTCGTCTTGGTCGGTCATTGGAGGGACCCCTTTGTCGGATCGGCCGCGACCTCGCGGCCTTCGTGGCGATCACTGAGACGGCGGCCGGAACGGGCCAGAACCCGCAAGGGCCGAAGCGGTAGCGGAGGATGGCGGAGGCCGGCTATTTTGCCTCGCGATGCAAAGCGCGCCGATCTGACGACTGATGTGCCTTCTCATCGCCGGCGCGCGGCGGAAAATAGCCGGGCGTAGCCATTGCCGGCCCGGTCCGGTCGTCGTCCGATCGCCCTCTAGAAGGCCGAGGTCGCGTCCTCTCCCGGCAATGGCCTCGTATGAGCGACCTATCGACCCGATCGAAGCACGGGCGCTATTCCGCAGCTACCATCGAGGAATGCAGGAAGCGGGCGACGTCCTCTGGTACGAGATGAAGCCCCAATGCTGCTCGCAGCGCGTCGAGGCCGAAGATGCGCAGATCTTCGTTGAAGTCGCCGAGCCAAGGCGAGAGCGGGATCGCTTCAACGCCGATCGCCTCAGCGCGCCGGGTAAGAATTTCCTGCGCGGCATTCCCCGCGGCATCGTCGTCGCGGGCGATGTAGAGCCGCCGCAGCCCAGCTGGGAACAACAGGGCTGAAAGGTGATTGGCCGAAAGCGCCGCTGCCATGGGTAAGGTTGGCAGTGCATGACGTAATGACAGGATGGTCTCGATCCCCTCGCCGACCGCAAGTACATCATCGACCATCCCGAAACGAACGGCATTGCCCAGAAGGTAGCCCATGGCCCGCCGTGGCGTGTCAATCGGAGCCTTGCCGAGGCGCACGTAATCAAAGCCGTCTGGATCGAGCCAGGTGCGATGGGCACCGGTGATCTGCCCATCGAGGTCCGTGACGGGGGCTATCATTGCCGGCCAGCTCTCTGCCGGCGAATGCTCGTCCGGCCTATAGTAGCAACGGGGGTGGAAGCGGAGGCTGTTACCATGGTGGATGCGGGTTATTCCACGGCATTGTAAGTACGTCTCGGCTAACGTCCCTTCAATCGCGCTGGACATCGCAAAGAGCCGACGAGCCGCCTCTTGTGATCCGATCGGCGCTGGCAAGCGAACTGATTTCGATGCCGGCTGCTGCTCGGAATGAGGTAAGCTGAGGAAGCGCCGCGCCTCCTGGGCGACCTCGTGGAAGTGTCGCAAGCTCATGCTTTCTCGTATGATGTCGAGCAGATCACCATGTTCGCCCGTTGCCGCGTCGGTCCATTTGCCAGCAGGTCCGTTCGGCGATTCCTCGAGCCGTACGAACAACGAGCGGCCCGGCGTGTTGTGGACGTCGCCGACCACCCAGTATCGCCCCGCTCGCTTGCCCCGGGAGAGGTAGTGCCTGCACACCGCCTCGGCCTCTCGCGCGAGGCGGCGTGCCAGTTCGGAGGCATTGCTTGGCATCACGCAGCCTCGCCCTGACTGATGCCCGCAAGCGACGCGGGCTGAATAGAATCGGGAACGAAGCCGAGCAAATAGTCCGCAGCCTTGCTCGCCTGCGAGGCGGCGCGCATGATCGCCCGATTGTCTTCGCGCAGGACTTCAAGCCAGGAGCCGATATAGTCGGCGTGACGCACCGTCGGGACGATCCCGAGCGAGGCGCAGCCGAACGCTGAACTCAGCTCGGCGACCAGTTCTTCGAAGGCATATTTCTTCGTAGCGAAGGATCCGCTCTGGTCGCGATTGAGGCGCGAGGGATGCCCGGTCGCATGACCGAGTTCATGCAGCGCTGTGCGGTGCCAGTTGATTGTTTCGAAATAGGCCTGTGGCGGTGGGACCTGCACATAGTCCTCGGCTGTGGCATAGAATGCGCGGTCTCCACCAATCCGAAATGGGATTTTGCTGGCCTTGATCAGGGCGTCGACAGTCGGTTCGATGAGGTCAGCCGGCGGTGGCGGTGCAACGGCGGTGATGTTGTCGGGCAGTTCATCGCACTGATCGGTGTTGAAAACGGTAAATCGTTTGAGGAATGACAACACTTTCGCATCTTCGCCGGCCTCCGCTGCGCGCCGCTTCTCATCGTTCGGCACGAAGCGGTCCGCATAGACGACTGTGGTGCCGCGCTCTCCCTTGCGAACGTGGCCGCCTAGCGAGAGCACCTGGCGGAAGGTGAGCCAACTTTGTCCGGTGAATCCCCGTTCGATAACTGCTCCCCAGAGGATGAGGATGTTAACGCCACTGTATTGCCGGTTGGTTGACGCGTTTCTCGGCATTGCCAGCGCCGGTTTGACCGCGGCGGTCCCCCAGGGCTGAACCCAGGGAACGCGTCCTGCCTCAAGCTCGGCGATGATCTTGTCGGTGATTTCGTTATAGAGCTTCGCCCGGTCCTCGCCAGTACGCGTGCAAGCAGTAGAGTTTAACATCGCGGTTCTCCGCAACGGGCACCGCGAGCCTCTCTCGCAGCTTGTAACCCGTCACGAAAAAACCCAGCCTGCACTCTTACTCTCAGCCTTTTGCGCAATTTGACGCAAGGCCGCAGGCCTAACCAGGCGTGCGCCAGCGGCGCATCGCCTTCGAGAAATGGCACCCGCAGGAGCGTGAGCATAGCGGCGCCGAAGGCGGCACGCGGGACCGAGTGCAGCGACGAGACCGGTTAAGAGGGCACCCGGGAACGGGGCAGTGATAGCGATCGCCGCAGGCGAGCCCCTTTCCCGAGTGCCCCCGGCGAGGAGCTCCGCATTTTTTTGCGCGAAGGATCGAAGCCGCAAGGCCGAGACGCGACGCGGCTCGGTTCAACGAGAGCCTGATGCGGCCCCGGCCGCACGCGCGTAAACCAGATACCGAATTGAATTTGCTCGCAGGCGCGATCTCTGGGAGGTTTACCAGACGAGCTCTCAGCAGGAACACGGTTTGCCCTCGGAGTGAGGCGTGCTGACATTCCGACAATTGGAGCCCCTAAACCTTGCCTTCGGTGCGAGTTTAGCGACAGATTGTTGGAATAAGGTCTGAGTGCTAAGGAGAGTCAGATGTCTCTCGATCAGCGGACAAATATCATCCTGCCGAAGAGCATTGAGAGCGATGCCCACCTTTGTAGGGGTTGCTAGTCGACGTCAGCCAGTCGTTTCCAACACAGCTCTCAAGCTAACCAGATCGCGGTCGCTGCGTATTTCCAGGGCTTGCACCGGCCCCGATCTGGTCGCTCACACTCCAACCCAATTTTGCTCGAACCCAGCCGATTCCCGCACCTGCTGTCGTCGCGCCTTGCTTCTCAGTCAACCTTCGTGTTGGGATTCGAGCGCTTGATTGAACTGAAGCTCGTCGGGTCAGGCATGGACGACGCCGGCCAAGCAGCTTGACGTCATTATGCGCGCACCAGCGAGAGATGACAGCGACCCTCACCTGGATCTGCGGCGAACGATCCGAACGGATGGAGACTCATGGGATCGCGCATTTCACTTCCTGCTCGTTATCCGCCAGTCGGCGCATGGCCAGCCGTCATGCGGGCGGACATGGTCGCAGCCTATTTGGATTATCGCGACACCGTCGAACTTGCACGGGCGATAATCCGCGGGGAAGCTCCTCGTCCCACGCATTATCATGGAACTGGACGCGGCCGGCAGCCAGCTTGGTCAAAGGCAGCCATTGACGACTTCGCGGCCCCGTCCAGCGTCGCAACCCCCAAAAGGCTAGACCGCCAAAACTTGGTTTCACTCGTATGAATTTGTCCAACACTACACCTGCGCTTCCTCGCTACTGCAGACGAAAAGCATTGAAGCATGGCGGCTGGGCGTATTTTTTTGAGCCGCCCACCTGGGCCTGTAAACAAGGCTGTACGGTCAAGTCTGAGGCACTAGGCCGCGATTACGCTGCGGCTGTAGACCGGGTCGAGAATGTCCTGTTACCAGCTTTTGACAGCTGGCGTTCTGGGGGGCGAACCGACATGTCTCCGGCTTCGCTTGCACCTGGCACTTTCGATTGGCTCGTATGGAGTTTCAAAGCGCACCAGAAGTGGAAGGAAATAGATCACAAAACGCAGCGGCTTTACGGTCAAGGCTTAGCGCTTTTTGCTAACCACGAGCTAAAGGATGGTAGTCGAGCGGGCTCGAAACCAATTTCAGCCTTCACGAAAGGATTTGTTGATGCCGTCTATGCGAAATTGCTGGTCGTTGAACGGCAGCTGGCGGACGGCACCACCGTCAAATACGAACGCCGGCGCTTCGCAAATGCAGCCATGACGGCCTGCAGGCGCGCTTGGTTTGTTGGTCAGCGCGCTCACGAGACAAAGGTGCCCGAAATGAACCCATTCTCGCGAATGGGGCTAAGGTCTCGAACGCCTGGACTGCCCAGGCGCGAGACACCGACGGCGAAATGGGCTGAGCTTGTGGCGTTTAGGCACGCGGCTCAGAAACTCGGTTTTTCCTCGATTGCTACTGCCGCTTTGCTGAGCTGGGAGTGGCTGCAGCGCGAAGAACACGTGTTTGGAATCTTCGAAATAGCGCATTATCGCCCTGAAGGACGACCAGATAGTGTGAGGATTCTACATCCGAAGAATGGTGAAGAAGCATGGTGGCCTCTCTTTGACGAAAGTGGCACGGCGCTCTTCCCTGAACTGATGACAGAGCTCGACGCTATCAAACAAAGGCAGACCTCCGGATTAGTTTTCCGCCGCGACCATCCTCATCGACGATCAAGCGTTTCCCTTCCGTGGATCACGGAACGCAAAGACCTGCGTTACCTCCGCTCGGTGGTTAAAAAGATCATCGCCGCGGCTGGACTTAGAAACGAGCTTTCCTTCACATCATTTCGCCACGGCGGCTTCACCGAGGGTGCCGACAGCGATCTCACAGATTCTGAGTTGCGCACGGCTGGCCGCCATCGCTCAAATTATCAATTACCAACCTACGCCAAGCGCACGCGGAAGCAACTGATTGTGGCCTCCAAAAAGCGGCTCATGCAGCGCTCTGAACTGGATGGCTTAACCGACCAACTCGCACCCAAACGGACGTAAGGCGTTTGTCTGCCCTCCATTCGATATTTGGTCTACCTCCCCGTCCAGACCGGCTTTCGCTTCTCGCTAAATGCCTTCAGCCCCTCTTTGGCATCCTCGGTCATCGCCAGCAGGGCGATCTGGCTTTCGGTGTAGGCGATGCTCTCGTCGAATGACATCGAGGCGATGGCGCGCATGGCGTATTTGCCGCGGCGGATCGCAGTCGGGGATTTGTCGACAATGCGGCCGATCAGCCAGTCGAGCTTGGCATCGAGCTCGGCCGCCGGCACCACGTAATTGAGCAGGCCCGCCTCCTTTGCAGCCTTGGCATCGAACGGCTCTCCGGTGAGCGCCCATTCGTTGACGAGGCGTCGCGGCGCGATCTCCTGCAGCAGGCTCAGCACCTGCATCGGAAACACGCCAACTTTCACCTCCGGCAGACCGAAGATGACATGGTCGGCTGCAACCGCCATGTCGGTCATGCACAGAAGGCCCATTCCGCCCGCCATGCAGACGCCACTGAGGCGCGCGATCGCGGGTTTGGTGGCGTTCTGGGACAAGCGCAGCAGATCGGCATAATCGACATTCGGCCTGGAATGATCCATTGCGAAAGCTGCGCCGGAATTTTGCAAATCGGCACCGGCGCAAAAAGCCTTGTCGCCCGCCCCGGTCAGCACGATGACGCGGACATCCTTGTCATCTTGCGCGTCATGATAGCCGCGCGCGATGCCGGCAATCACCTCGCCGTTCAGCGCGTTGCGCTTCTCCGGCCGGTTGATGGTAATCCAGAACGCCTGCCCGCGCTTCTCGGCGATGACGGCTGTGGTGTCGGTCATGACGCGTTATCCTTGCTCCCGATTTGCAGCCATTTGCGGCAGCTCGGGCGCAAGGTGCAAGGGTAATCTATCAGAGGCTCCGCATTAGCGCCTCGACACAATATTGCCGCCCTCAAAGCGTGGCTTCAAGCTGCGGCTTTCCTGATCCAGACCTTGTTGTCGTGGAACGCCGCCCCGCCGATCGGGGCGATGGTGTCCGCACCGGTCAGCATGTTGATGCCGCGGCCGCCGATATGGTTCTTGTTCGGATGCACGGACTCCGCGATCAGCACGCCGCGCCGCACGCCCTCAAACAATACGGCAATCAGCGTGGTCTCGCCCCTGACATTGCCGAGGGTCACAGCGTCACCCTCCGCGATATCGAGCGCGGCTGCATCGAGAGGATGGATCATGACGCTCGCTTTGCCCTCGCGCGCCTGCGAGGACGGGGTCTCGTTGAACGTAGTATTGAGGAAGCTGCGCGACGGGCTGGTCGCAAGCCGGAACGGATGAGATTGATCGGTGTGCTCGATCACGGCCCAATGGTCCGGCAGCGAAGGCATTTGCTCGAAATCGCCCATGGTCTGACCGAACGGAGGATGCGCCCAGTCCGCCCTGAAGTGAAATTTCCCGTCGGGATGCGCGAAGCCGTCGAGATAATGCGAGGTGCGGAAATCCGGCTGTAGATCGCGCCAGATGTCGGCTTCAAGGCCCGCAATGTCGCCGTGGCCGCTGAGCCTCAACGTCGTGTCGATCAACTCGCGCGGGGTCATCTCAAAACCCCGGTGCCTGGCACCGAGCCGCGGCGCCAGCGCCTGCAGCACCTCATGGTTGGAGCGGCATTCGCCGGGCGGGTCGATCAGCTTGGGACCGACCGAGATGTGCTGGTGTCCGCCGCCGTAATAGAGATCATCATGCTCCATGAACATGGTCGCCGGCAGTACGATATCGGCCATCTGCGCCGTCTCGGTCATGAACTGCTCGTGGACTGCGACGAACAGATCCTCGCGCGCAAAACCCTGCCGGACCAGCGCTTGCTCCGGCGCCACCGTCATCGGATTGGTATTCTGGATCAGCATCGCCTTGACCGGCCCCTTGCCGAGCAGGGCCCCGGCATCACCGGTGAGGATGCGGCCGATCTGCGATTGGTCGAGCGCGCGGACCGTCTTGTCGAGCGCATCATGGCCTTCGATGACGGACTCGTTGAAGTGCCACAGCGCGTAATTGTTGAAGAAGGCGCCGCCGCCCTCATACTGCCAGGCGCCGGTCACCGCGGGAATGCAGTTCGCCGCATGCATCTGCGTCGCGCCGTTGCGCGAACGCGTGAAGCCGTAGCCAAGCCGGAAGAACGTCCGCTTGGTCTCGCCGACGGCCCTGGCAAAGGCCTCGATCTCCGCCACCGGCACGCCGCATATCGCCGACGCCCATGCGGGGGTGCGCGTCTTCAGATGCGCCTCGAGCTCATTGGGGCAATCGGTATACTTATCCATGTAAGCGCGGTCGGCATAGCCGTCGCGGAACAACACATGCATCACGCCGCAGGCAAACGCGCCGTCGGTGCCTGGCCGCAGCAGGATCTTGATATCGGCCTGCTTCATGGTCTCGTTGTCGTAGACGTCGACAGCTGCGATTTTCGCGCCGCGCTCCTTGCGGGCCCGCGCGGCGTGCGTCATCACGTTGACCTGCGTGTTCACGGGGTTGGTGCCCCAGATCACCACGAGATCGGACAGCGCCATTTCGCGCGGATCAACGCCAGCGATCCTGCCGGTGCCGATCGCAAAACCGATGCGCGCGACGTTGGCGCAGATGGTCTGATAAAAGCGCGAATATTTCTTTACATGCGTGAGACGGTTGAGGCCGTCGCGCATCACTACGCCCATCGTGCCGGCGTAATAATAGGGCCAGATCGACTCCGCGCCGAATTCGCGCTCGGCCTGGTTGAAGCGATCGGCAATTTCGTCCAGCGCCTCGTCCCAGCTGATCCGCGCAAATTGTCCGGAGCCCTTCGGCCCCATCCGGCGCAGGGGATGCATCACTCGCTCGGGGTGATGGATGCGCTCGGCGTAACGAGCAACCTTGGCGCAAACCACGCCAGCCGTATAGGTCTGCTTCTTCGATCCGCGTACCCGGCCGATGCTGCGGCCCTCAACCACCTCGACATCGAGCGCACAAGCCGACGGGCAATCATGGGGACAGGTGGAGTGGCGGATCTCGATCTTGGCGTGCTGGTTCATGCCCGATTTCGTAACACCAAAATACCTGTGAGCCGAGGGCATTTATCCTGCAATGCCCATGCAAAATGCTTAGAGGCGGCGCGAGGCTGTTCCTCCCGCGACTGCGAAATGCCCCACCGCCACACCGAAATGGGCCCGATATTCCCAATCAAATCGGCTTTGTGAGGCGTCGACAGTCTGCGGCCGCTGCCGCTACACTGCCATCGAAGAAAAACGAGCTCAGGGAGGTGGGTGTGACGGCCCGACGATTGATGCTGGCGCTGGCTGCCGGCCTGCTCACCGCGTTTGCCGCAAGCCCGTCCCCGGCACAAGAATATCCCGCGCACGCGGTCCGCATCGTCGTGCCATTCGGCGCCGGCGGACCAGCCGACGTCGCGGCCCGGCTGATCAGCCAAGCCCTCCAGGAGCGCTTTGGCCAGCCCTTCGTGGTCGAGAACCGCACCGGCGCGGGCGGCGTCATCGGTACGGTCGAGGCGGCGAAGTCGCCGGCCGACGGTTACACGCTGCTGATGATGTCCAACACCCAGACCGCCAATGAATCGCTGCTGACGCTGGAGCAACGCAAATACGATTTGATGCACGATCTCGCACCGGTCGCGCCGGTGAATTATTCCGATCTCGTCATCGCGGTGAACCCGCAAGTCCCGGTGAAGACCCTTGCCGAGTTCATTGCACTCGCCAAGGCGCAGCCGGGAAAGCTGAACTACGCCTCCTCCGGCCAGGGCACGCCGTACCACATGGCCGGCGAGTTGTTCAAAGCCATGGCCGGAATTGATGTCGTCCACGTCCCCTACCGCAACAGCGGCGAAGCCCGCAGCGGCGTGATCGGCGGCCAGGTGCAGATGATGATCGATGCGGTGCCGGCCATGGCGCCGAACATCGGAGAGAACCAGGTTCGCGCGCTTGCGACCACCGGCAAGCAGCGCTCGACCGTGCTGCCGAATGTGCCCACCGCCGCCGAGGCTGGTGTCCCAGGCTACGAAGCGACGATCTGGCTCGGCCTGATGGCGCCGGCGGGCACACCAAAGCCTGTCATCGACAAGCTCAATTCAGCCGTGAATGCCATGGTGAGACGCGCCGACATCGTCAAGCTCTGGACCGAGCAGGGTGCCGTGCCCATGTCAATGTCCCCAGAGGAATTTGACAGGTTCCTGCGCGGCGACATCGCGAAATGGGGCGATGTCGTCAAGAAGTTCAACAAGTCCTGAGGCCGTTCTGCTTATGCCCGTCATTCAGTTCCGGCTCAACGGCACGCCGACTGCGGTCGCTACCGATGCGGATCAGCCCCTGCTGGATGTGCTGCGCGGTCGGCTTGGAATCACAGGTGCGCATTTCGGCTGCGGCGCCGGTGAATGTGGCGCCTGCCACGTCATGGTCGATGGCCGCGCGATGACCTCGTGCGACTTTCCGATGTGGTCGGTGCTGGACAAGGACGTCGTCACGCTTGAGGGCCTCGGTACCGCAGAGCAGCCGCACCCGCTGCAAAACGCCTTCATCTCCGAACAGGCGACGCAGTGCGGCTATTGCGTCTCGGGAATCCTGATCAGCGCGGCGGCGTTGCTCAAGCGCAATCCATCGCCGACGGAGGCGCAGGTGAGAGCTGCGCTCGATCGCAATCTGTGCCGCTGCGGATCGCACAACCGCATGGTCCGCGCCGTACTGCGAGCGGCAGCGGAAATGGCAACGTCATGAATGGGCCATCCTCTGCCCCGAAACCGCCGGCCAGCCTGGCAGCCAATCCAAGGCTGTCCTCCTGGGTGAGGTTTACCGGCGAGGGCCGCGTCGCGATCTCGCCCGGCAAGGTCGAGATCGGCCAGGGCATCGTCACGGCGCTGGCCCAGATCGCGGCGGACGAGCTCGACGTCGAGATCGGCCGCATCGAGATGATCCGGGCCTCCACGGCTGCAAGCCCGAACGAAGGCGTCACCTCGGGCAGCCTATCGATCCAGCAGTCCGGCCGCGCGCTGCGCCAGGTGTGCGCCGAAGTCCGCCAGTGCTTCCTTGCCGCAGCATCCGAACGTCTCGGCGTCGATGCAGCGTCCCTCGCTGTCAGGGACGGAACGATCTCAGGCCCCGGCAATGTCAGGACCAGCTATTGGGAACTCGCGAGCGAGGTTTCGCTCGACCAAGATGCTTCTGCCGGCGTCTCGGCGAAGACTGCCGCCAACCGCGCGGTAGCCGGACATTCGGTGCAACGCGTCGACATTCCCGACAAGGTGTTCGCCCGGCCGCGCTTCCTCCATGATCATACGCTGCCGGGACTGCTGCACGGACGCGTGCTGCGGCCGGATATGCCAGGCGCCAAGTTGCTCACGCTCGACGAAGCAGCCGCCCGCGCCACTTCCGGGCTCATCGCGGTCGTGCGCGATGGCAGCTTTGCGGGCCTTGTCGCCGACAGCGAGGCTAGGGCGGTAACGGCGCTGAAAGCCTTGCGCCGGGGCGCGACATGGTCCGCCGGCGAGCCGCTCCCGGATGAAAACGATCTGTCTGGCTTCTTGAGAAGCCAGCCGGTCGAGACGACCATCATCGATACCAGAGCTGCGGTAACGACAAGAGCTACCCGCACGCTCCGCCGGCAATACACCCGACCCTATATCGCGCATGCATCGATCGCACCCTCCTGTGCGATGGCGCAATGGGATGGCGACCGAGTTCATGTCTGGACACACAGCCAGGGCATCTACCTGCTGCGAGCCGACCTTGCCATCGTGCTCAAGCTGCCGGCCGAGAACATCGTCGTCGAGCATATGGAGGGCGCGGGCTGCTACGGGCACAATGCGGCCGATGATGTCGCGCTCGATGCGGTGCTGCTGGCCAAAGCCGCCGGCGGCCGCCCGGTACGCGTGCAGTGGTCGCGTCACGACGAAATGTGCCACGCGCCGTTTGGTGCGGCGATGGCGATCGAGATCGAAGCCGACCTCGATGCCGAGAACGAGATCGTCGGCTGGCGCCATGCGATCTGGAGCAACGGTCACACCGCCAGACCCGGACGCGCGACACAGCCCGCCCTGCTGGCGGCAAGCGAGCTCGCAAATCCCTATCCGCGCATGATCTCGACGAATCCGCCGGCGGCCAATGGCGGCGGCGGCGACCGCAGCTCGGTTCCGCTCTACGACTTCCCGGCCTGGACGATCACGAGCCATCGCCTGCTGACCATGCCAGTCCGCACCTCGGCACTGCGGACCCTCGGCGCGCAAGGCAATGTGTTCGCCATCGAATGCCTGCTCGACGAGATCGCGGCCCTGCGCGGTGAAGATCCGATCGCATTCCGTTTGAGACATCTCCGCGACGAGCGAGCGAAGGACGTCATCCGCGCCGCCTCGCGACGCGCCGGCTGGAAGCCTGCGAGGCAATCCGGCATCGGTTATGGCGTCGGCTTTGCTCGCTACAAGAACACAGGCGCCTATTGCGCCGCGATTGCCGAGATTGAAGGCACCGACGACATCCGCGTCAGGCGCTTGACGCTGGCGGTCGACGTCGGCGAGGCCATCAATCCGGACGGCGTGATCAATCAGATCGAGGGTGGCGCGATCCAGGCGACGAGCTGGGTGTTGAAGGAGCGGGTCCGTTTCGACCGGACCCACATCACCTCGACCTCCTGGACGGACTATCCGATCCTGACCTTTAGCGAGGTGCCAACGGTTGATGTCGAGATCATCCAGCGGCCGGAGATCGAGCCGGTCGGCGCAGGCGAAGCCGCGCATGGCCCAGTGACGGCAGCTATCGCCAATGCGGTTCATGATTGCCTTGGCGTGCGCCTGCGCGACCTGCCGATCACCCGCGACCGAATCATCGCAGCCATGGAGCTCGCATCGTGACGTCAGTGAACATCTTGAGCGGCGGCGCAGCGCAAGGGCTGGTGCGCGGCCTCACCGAGGCCTTCAAGGCGCAGACCGGATTCGACATCGATGGCGAATTCGGCGCCGTCGGTGTGATGGCCGACAAGCTGCGCGCAGGCACGCCGGCCGATCTCGTGATCCTGACACAAGCCCTCCTCGCCAAGCTCGCCTCGGACAGGCTGGTCACCCCCTCCTCAATCGCCGATGTCGGGCGGGTGGAAACCGCCCTCGCCGTCCGCAGCCGCGATCCCAAGGTGAGCGTGAAGACCGAAGCCGATCTGCGCGAGGTGCTGCGGTCCGCGGACGCCATCTACGTCCCTGATACCAAGGCCTCGACCGCGGGTCAGCACGTCGCAAAGGTGCTGGATCAGCTCGGCATCGCCTATGAGGTGGCTTCGCGCCTGAAGATCTTTGCGAATGGCGCAACGGCGATGCGTGAGCTGGCCATGTCCACTGCGACCCGACCGATCGGATGCACACAGGCGACCGAAATCATCGCGACCGACGGCATCGCCCTATCAGGGGCGCTGCCGCCCGGATGCGAGTTGGTGACGATGTACACGGCCGCCGTGACCGCACGGGCCGCGCATCCGGACGAGGCATCCGCACTGATCGCACTGCTGACCGGCGCAGCGCACAGAGAGCTGCGCCAGCGCGTCGGCTTTGCCGGCTAGATGCGAACCTTACTTGTGCAATTGCGTCAGACCGGTCGGCGGACCGTCGACCCCGGTCCAGCCGCCGTCGACGAACAGCGTGCTGCCGCTGACATAGCTCGCGGCATCCGAGGCGAGATAGGCAACGGCGGTCGCGACCTCGTCGGCGCTGCTCCAGCGGTTGAACACGGTGTGGCCCGCATAGAGATTGTAGATGTCGGGCCGCTGCTTGAACGGACTGGTCAACGCCGTCTCCACGATGCTCGGCGCAATCGCGTTGACGCGCACCCCGGCATGTCCGACCTCGGAGGCAAAGCCCTTCACCAGGAGGCCGATCGCCGCTTTGGTCGAACCGTAGATGCCCAGGCCCGGCTCGATCGTCACCGCGCGCACCGAAGAACAGGCGATGATGCTGCCGCCCTTCTGCTCGACCATGATGCGGCCAAACGCCTGGAAGAACCAGACCGTGCCTTTGACATTGAGGTTCAGGACACGGTCGAGATCCTCCTCGGTATAATCGAGAATGGTCTTGCGGATATTGAGCCCGGGCGTCGTCACGGCGATATCGAGCCGCGAAAATTTCTGCATCACCGTGCTGGCGAGCGCATTGACGTCGGCAGCGTTCGCAGCGTCGCAGGCGGAAGCCTCGGCCCAGCCGCCCTTCTCGCGGATGCCCGCAGCCGTCGTCTCTGCCCCATCAAGCGCGCGGTCGGCGCAGACGACGCGAGCGCCGAGCCCGGCGAGCGCTTCGGCCGACGATTTGCCGATGCCCGATGCGGCGCCGAGCACGACAGCCGTTTTGCCGGTGAGATCGAAGAGCTTGCGATAGTCAGTCACGGTCACATCCCTTTTTATGTTGCAGCCAGATCGCTCATTGCGAGCCAAAGGGCCGAGTCGCGAGAGGTTTGGGTACAACATTCGCACGCGCGGCTGCCGACCCATCAATCCAAAAACAGCATCGATCGATGCTGGGTTCAACTTTGACTCCCTCCTTCGCGCGCCCTTAGGAAGGCAAACGGGGAATGGACTCAAGGAGAGGCGCTTGAGCGCGAGATATCCGGCATGGCCGCAAAGCAACATTTCGCGCCCGGGTTTTGGTTCGAGAACTTCCGATTCCTGTCGCCTTCCCGAAGCTGCCCCCCTCCTAATCTACTAGTTGATCTTCCTGTAGCTCGTCTCGCATACTAATATATCAGTTTCCAGAGCTCGCATGTCCGCGCGATCAAGAAAGAAAACTGAAGCCTCGTCTGCTTCAGCCGCCACCGGCCCTCGCCGCGCCAAGCCACCGCAACGAGCGACGGCTTCGTCGCGCATCTATAGCGAGCTGCGCAGCGAGTTGGTCTCGATGCGGCGCCGGCCTGGCGAGGTGATCTCCGAAGCCGAGATCGCGCTCAGCTATGGCGTCAGCCGCACCCCGGTGCGCGAGGCGGTCCTCAAATTGTCGGATGAGGGTCTGCTCGACGTTTTTCCGCAATCGGGTATTTTCGTTTCCCGCATCCCACTCGCCGCCTTGCCCGAGGCCATCATCATCCGCAAGGCGCTGGAAGAGACCACGGCGCGGCTCGCGGCAGAGCGCGCGACAGCGAGCCAGGTTCTGCAATTGCGATCGATCGTGGAACGCCAGCGCGAGGCGGATGAGGCCGGCGACCGTGTTGCCTTTCATCAGGCCGACGAGCTGTTCCACGCCACTATTGCCGATGTCGCCGGACATCCCGGAATCTGGAGGCTGATCCTGCAGGTGAAGGTGCATGTCGACCGGTATCGTCAACTGACGCTGCCGGTCACCGGGCGCATGACGCAGGTGATCGCCGAGCATGAGCCGATCCTCGCGGCGATCGAGGCCCACGATCCGAAACGTGCGGGGATTGCGATGGAGCGGCATCTCGACCGGCTGCTCCGCGACATCTCGGAGACGCAACATACCAATCCGGAGTTTTTCGCCAGCACGGAATGACCGGATCTCCGGTCAATAACGAACACACACCGAAAGAATCAATGAGGGAGGACGACCATGCTACGCCGTGATTTCATCAAATTGAGCGCCGGACTGGGTGCTGCCACGCTGGCTCCGATCTCTTCGGGCCGCGCCCAGACCAAGGCCGTGTTCAAAGCTGCCGACGTGCAGCCGGTCGGCTATCCGACGGTCGCCGCCGTCGAGAGCATGGGCAAGAAGCTCGCAGAGGCGACCCAAGGGCGTCTGTCGATCCAGACTTATCCTTCCGCCCAGCTCGGCGCCGAAAAGGAAACGATCGAGCAAACCCAGATCGGCGCGATCCAGATGCTGCGCGTCAGCGCCGGCGCAGTCGGCCCGATCGTCGACGACATCAACGTCGTCAACATGCCGTTCCTGTTCAAGAACGTGGAACAATCCTGGAAGATGATGGACGGTGAGGTCGGCCAGGAGCTGCTCGAGAAGATCACTGCCAGCCCGAACGCCAATCTGGTCGGCTTGTGCTGGATGGATTCCGGCGCGCGTAGCTTTTACAACACCAAGCACCCGATCAAGTCGATCGCCGACGTTCATGGCCTGAAGCTTCGCGTGATCGGCAACCCGATCTTCATTGACATGGTGAATGCGCTCGGCGGCAACGGCATCGCCATGGGCTATGATCAGGTGTTCTCCTCGCTCCAGACCGGGGTGATCGACGGTGCCGAGAACAACCCGCCGAGCTACGTATTCAGCAACCACTACACCGCGGCAAAATACTATTCGCTGACGGAGCACCTGATCATTCCGGAGATCCTCTGCTTCTCCAAGCGGTCATGGACCGCGCTCTCGGCCGACGACCAGGCGCTGATCAAGAAGTTCGCGCGCGAAGCCCAGCTCGAGGAGCGCGAGCTTTGGAAAAAGTATGAAACGACTGCGATGGAGAAGGCCAAGGCGGCCGGCTGCGAGATCGTGGAGATTGCCGACAAGAAGCCATTCCAGGACGCGGTCAAGCCGGTGTGGGACAAGTATGGTCCGAAATACCAGGCTATGATCAAGCGCATCCAGGCGCTCTGAGCGATCTCAAACGAAAGCCAAAGCGCGACCATCACTCTTCGCGCTTTGGCATTGACTATTCGAACCACTGACAGAGCAGGAAACGCCGATGGCCGCACTGTTTCGCCGAGCGATGGACTTTCTCTACCTGTCATGCGTGATCGTCGGCTGCACCGCGCTGGTCGCGATCTCCGCGGTGATCCCTTGGGCTGTGTTCACGCGCTATGTGCTCAACAGTGCAGCTTCCTGGCCGGAGCCGACGGCCGTGCTGCTGACGATCGTGTTGACCTTCATCGGCGCCGCCGCCGGCTATCGACTCAACCTGCATATGAATGTCGCCTATTTCGCCAAGAAACTGCCTCCGCCTCTGCAACGGGCAACCGACATCCTGGTGCAGCTGCTGATGGCGCTGATCGCACTGTTCATGGTGATCTGGGGCGAGCGCCTGGTCGAAGTCACTTGGTACAACACTATCCCCGACTTCCCCTCACTGTCGGTCGGCGTCACCTATCTGCCAATTCCGATCGGCGGAGTCTGCCTTCTGCTCTTCGTGATCGAGCGAATTTTCCTCGGCGTGCCGCCCGATCCGATCGGGAAGCATTCCGAAGCCGCCCCCTTCGAGTGAGCCGGGAGTCATTGCAATGGACATCTTTATCCTCCTCGGCACGATGATCGTGTGCTTCCTGATCGGCATGCCGATCGCCTATTCGCTGGCGATGGCGGCGATCGCCGGCGCCCTGTCGGTCGGCATCCCCCTGGAAGCCTTGATGCTGAAGATATCGGACGGCGTCAGCAAGGTTGCGATGCTGACGATCCCATTCTTCGTGCTCGCCGGCGCGATCATGGCCGAAGGCGGCATGGCGCGGCGGCTCGTCGCCTTTGCGGACGTGCTGGTCGGCTTGACGCGGCTGCGCGGCGGGCTCTCGATCGTCAACGTACTGGCGACGACGTTCCTCAGTGGAATCTCAGGCTCGGCGGTGGCCGATACCTCGGCGATCGGCTCGGTCATGATCCCCCAGATGGAGAGGAACGGCTACCCACGCGTATTCGCCACCAACCTTACCATCTCCTCGTCAGTGCAGGCGCTCCTGGTGCCGCCGAGCCACAACGCCGTGCTGTATTCGCTCGCGACCGGCGGCACCATCTCGATCAGCGCACTGTTCATGGCCGGCGTCTTTCCGGGACTGTTGATCGGATTTTCGCTGATCATCCTGTGCCTGGTGATCGCCTATCGCGAAGGGCACCCGCACGGCCGCACTGTGCCCGCCAGGGATGCGGTCAAGATCACGATCGACGCAGCCTGGGGGCTGATCACGCTCGTCATCATCCTCGGCGGCATTCTGGGCGGCATCTTCACTGCGATCGAAGCGGGTGCAGTTGCATGCATCTGGGCGTTCTTCGTCACCATGTTCATCTACCGCGACTATAAATGGCGCGATCTGCCGGTGCTGCTACACCGGACCTTGCGAACGGTCGCGATGGTGATGACGCTGATCGCCTGCGCTTCCGCCGTCGGCTACATCATGGCGCTGACGCAAATGCCAGCGAAGATGACGGCGTTCTTCCTGTCGATCTCGAGCAACAAATACGTCATCCTGCTGCTGCTCAACGTGTTGTTGCTGCTGCTTGGCACGCTGCTCGACATGGCACCGTCAATCCTGATCGCCACGCCTATACTCCTGCCGGTGATGCAGAATTTCGGCGTCGATCCCGTGCATTTCGGCATGATCATGCTGCTCAACCTCGGCATCGGCCTGTGCCATCCGCCCGTCGGTGCGATCCTGTTCGTCGGCTGTGCGGTCGGCAAGGTCTCGCTCGAAGAGGTCATGCGCAAGATCTGGCCGTTTTACGGCGTCATGCTGTTCGTGCTGATGCTCGTCACTTTCCTGCCGGAGATTTCGCTCTGGCTGCCGCGTCACATCCTGCACTGAACCAGGCTCTTCGCGGAAGACCGAGCGCGCATCGCGGGGCTGGACCCGCGTGGAGGCCATCAGCGACCCCTGACTGGCAAGGTCACTCGCCGTCGAGCCCGCTCTCGGCAAGTTCGCGGAGCGCATCGGTATCGAGCACGACGATGGCGCCATGCTCGAGGCGCACCCAGCTTCGTCCGGCCCAGGCACGCAGTTGCTTGTTGATGCTCTCGCGCGTCATTCCCACCATCTCGCTGATCTCCTGCTGGGTGATCGAGAGCGTGCCGCTGCCGGAGTCGAGCTTGCGCTCCTCGGTGAGCCCGAGCAACGCGCTCGCGAGCCGCCCCGGCAGATTCTGCAGGATCACCTGCTCGACCTGCTGGCTAGTCCAGCGCAGCCGCGCGCAGAGCAGTTCGATGAATTTCATTGCGAGCGCGGGCTGGCTCTTCACAAACGGCAGGAAGTCGCGGCGGTCAATGATATAGAGCTCGCAGTTGGTGTTGGCAGTCGCGTCCGCTGACCGAGGTGCACCATCAAGAACGGCAATTTCGCCGAAGATTTCACCAGGGCCGATCAGATTGAGAATGGCGTTCCGACCATCGGGCGAAGAAGAGGAAATCTTCACTGTGCCCGAGATCACCGCAAACAAGTTGTTTCCGGGATCGCCCTTGGCCGCAATCGTTGCACCGCGCTTCACGGTGATGTGCTTGGCGTAGCGGCACAATTGATCGAGCGCTTCCGGATCCAGATCTGCGAAGATCGGATGCTTCCGCAGGACGGACAGTTTATTACCCGACGACTGCCGGGGGTCGCTGGTCTTGTCCTGAGGCACGCCGCGACTCCTAAGACTGCGAGGCACTGGGGTTCCTGCGTAGTCAAGGTTGCCCGCCTTTTCAACCAGAAAGCGGGCGCAGTTTGCAGCAAGCATCGCAAGAATGCCGCAATCACGCCACGAAGTCGCATCCGCAGGCTGCGCCGACGCAACTAACGCTATGCAGAGTTGCGCAAACAGCCCCCAGGCAGGGCAAATAGACATTCCGCTAGATTTGGAGAGACCCCGCTGGACCAGCCCAACCTCTGATCATAGGCTTCATCCCCACATTATGCACAAGCTTCCTTTCCGCATTCCCGCACACTCTAGATCAAGAGCGGTCATTCAATGACCTCGTCCGCGGATGCTAGAATGGAAGACGGCAAGTCTAGTCCAAGCGCTTTTGCAGTCCGTAAATTGAGGACGGTTTCAAACCTCGTTGGTCGTTCTACCGGTAATTCTTGTGGTCGCGCGCCTTTGAGGATGCGGTCTACATATGAGGCCAATCGGTGGTACGAATCGGACAGCTTCGGCCCATACGTGCAGAGTGCGCCACTTCTTGCAAATATTGGCCAGCCCGATATGACCGGCACCCGATGTCGCATCGCGAACTCGATTATTGGGGCACGATTTTGGATGGCAAAGCCATCTGCGAAAAGCGAGATCGCTTGCGGCGGACTACGGTTCATCGACGCAAATGCGGAAGTGAGTTGGTCCTGGGTTGACGTGCCGAAGAAATCGGCGGCGACGCCAAGTCTTTTGGCCGTTTCTTCCGAGTATACGCGCTCGATGTGCGAGCCCGGATGCTCCGGGTTGCCGATGATCGCAACACGCTGCAAACTTGGAACGGCATCTCGCAAGATTTGCAAGCGCTTGGCGTTGAGTTCGGCCGCCATAAGCGTTAGGCCAGTCATATTGCCGCCTGGCCGGGAAAGGCTGCTGGCCAAGCCAGCCAGCACAGGGTCTCCGCTAAAGACGTATACCGCAGGAGTTGACAGTTTGAGGTCGTTTACGACCGTTGCCGCAGACCCTTGGACAACCAACACGTCGACGGGCTTGCTTACCAACTCGGAGGCAAGCCGCGGCACGCGCGTCACGTCATCGTCGCCATAGCGATAGATGATTTCTAGGTTTACATTCTCGACGTAGCCGAGTTCGTCGAGGCCAGCCCTAAAGGCGCCGACAAACGGGGTAAGGCTCGGTTCGCGCTGAGTTGTAAGAAACCCTATCCTGACAATGCTCTTGCCCGCAGCCTGCGCTCGCTGCGCTATACATACGAGAGCCAGGCTCGAACACAGAAAACTCCGCCGATTCATTTGGCCGTCCCGATGAGAAGTACGTACACTAGCCAAGTTTCATGGCATCATCCAGCGACAGCTGCAGTCACGTTTGCGTCTGCTGCCCGTGTCCGCTCCGGCTCGGGGGCTGCCCTCGGCAGCCGCATGTCCTTGGTCGGGTCATTCCTCGGAACGTGACAGCGCAGCGCTCTGGGCCGAGGTCAGCGACGGGCCAACAGCAGACATCATCGCTTTCCTCGCCTTCGGACTGAACTTACGATTTCCACCGCTGCATTCTGAAGTTCCCCCAGATGACGGGCCGCGAACGCTTCGATCGAGAATGCGTTCTTGAGCCAGAGCATGTTGATCGCTCCTAGCACACGGGAGCCGTCCCGCAGAGGAACAGAAATTGAAAACAGACCGTCGGAGTGTGGCGGTCCGCCATAGTAGCCCCCGGTGTGCATAGAGTTGCGTATGCCGTAACCGCGCGCCCGGACCTCGCCGAGAATGGCACTCAGCCGCGCAGGTTCGCGTGCCAACCGGTCTTCGGGGCGATTCGATTTGCGTAGCAAGTCAATGACGCGCTGGCGTTCTTTCGCCGGACAGTACGCAAGATAGGCTGTTCCGACCGCAGACCATAGCCAATTAACCGGCAATCCGATCCTTTCTTGCTGCAACAGAAACGGACTGCGCGCGCGGGTTGTCTCGCGAATTTCCATGTGATCGCCCGCGGGCACCATCAAGTCAGACGGCCAGGACACGCGCTCGCACAAACGCTCAAGGATCGGCGCCGCGGCTTCCGCAATCTTGTCGCGATGTTCACGGCGTGAGGGCGCATGCGAAAGCGTCGCGCCGATCCGATAACGACCGTCGCCAAGTCTGCGGGTAACAAGGCCGGATCGGCCTAAAGTATGCAGGATACGCAGCAGGCTTGGCTTCGAGATGTTCGTGAGAGCGTAGAGCTCCTGCAGCGAGGAGTCCGGCTGCATTTGCAGTGCCTGCAACACCTGGAGCCCTCGCTCCAGGCTCTTGATGATCTTGGGTCCTGCCACCGAAGCTCTCCCGCTAAGGATTTCACAATGTGGAACATATCGTTCCACATTGCGGAACGCACGTCGATTCTTGTGGCAGCTCACGGCGGCGCGGTCGAAAGTATCGTGCCTGCAGGCTCGGCTTGAGAGTTCATCGCTCGATGGAGACTTCCATGATGCCTCGCGTGTTTAGCCAAAGAACTGCATTGCCAATCGCGGCCGTGGCGCTTCTCATAGCTTCTGGCCTGCCGATTTCAGCACAATCCTTTCCTTCTGGGACTATTCGATTCGTGGCGCCGAACTCGGCCAGTACTCCGCCCGACATCGTAAGCCGCATCATTTCGAAGGAATTAGCTGAATCCGAAGGCTGGCGCGTGATCGTCGAGAACCGCCCGGGCGGCGTCACGACCATTGCTGCGACCGACGTCTTGAATCAACCGGCCGACGGCAACAGCATCTATGCGATGTCGGTGCCATCCGTCGCGGCACCGTCCCTGTTGCCCAAAATCGCGTTTGACCTCGACAAGGATTTCGACCCTGTTATCAAGGCGACCGTATCCTACAATGTGCTGGTGGTGAATCCGTCCGTGCCGGCTACAACAGTGGCCGAGCTGGTGGCCTTGCTGAAAAGCCAGCCAGACAAGCTGACGTTTTCCTCGGGGGGCTTCGGCACGCCCGCGCATCTGATCGGCGAGCAATTCAAGCAGCAGACCGGGACGCGCGCCCAGCACGTTCCCTACGCCCAGTTTTCGCAGGCAATCGGCGACCTGCTCAACGGCACCAACGCCTTCCAGTTTATCACCATCTTGCCTGTGGTCGACTTGATTAAGTCCGGCAAGCTGCGGGCTCTGGCAGTGACAGGCCCGAAGCGCGTGCCGGCCCTTCCTGACGTGCCAACCATCGTCGAAGCGGGTTATCCATCGCTGGTGGTCGAGGACTGGACGGGGTTCGCGGTCAAGCACGGCACGCCGAAGGAAACGGTGGCGCAGCTCAACGCAGCGATCAACAAGGCTCTCCATAAGCCGTCGGTGCGGGAAGCACTAGGAAAGATCGGCGCCGAACCCGCAGGCGGCACGCCCGAGCAATTTGGCCGGATGGTCGACGATCAGATCACACACTGGCACCAGGTCGTCTCCGACGCCGGCATTAAGGTCCAATAGCAATGACCGCGGATTTCCGGGTGACGCTGCTCGGGACGGGGGTACCGATCCCTCGTCCAGATCGGTTCGGGCCGAGCACGCTTATCCAGGCGGGCGATCACACTCTCCTTATCGATGCGGGTCGCGGCGCCACGATGCGGCTCTTTCAGCTCGGTGTGTCCATCGGCAAAGTCGATGCGCTATTGCTTACGCATTTTCATTCGGACCACACCGTGGGCATTCCCGACCTCTGGCTGACAGACTGGCTGAGCTCGTATTTCGCCAACCGTCGCCGGCCGTTCAACGTGATCGGCCCGGTCGGCACCGCACGGCTGATGCATCATCTCGAAGCAGCTTATGCGCAGGACATCGATATTCGCATCGAGGATGAGAAGCTCGTCCGCGAGCACGCCGCTATCGCCGTGAAGGAATTTACCCGGGACGGCATCGTCTATGAGGCCGGCGATCTAAGGGTTATTGCCTTCGCCGTCGACCATGGAAAGGCGATCAAGCCGGCTTATGGCTACCGGATCGAGTACCAGAGCCGGGTCGCCGTGATCTCCGGCGACACTCGCTACAACGCCAACGTGGTGCGCTACGGCGCGGGCGCCGATCTTCTGGTGCATGAGGTAGCGATGGCGCGCCATGAACTTTTGGATGAAGTTGTCATCCAGCGCATCCTCAATCATCACACTTCGCCGCAGGAGGCTGGGCGAGTATTTACTGAGACAAAGCCAAAACTGGCTGCCTTCACCCATCTCGTCCTGCTTGCGAGTGAATCCGTCCCCGCCCCTAGTATAGATGACCTAATTGCGGCGACCCGCGAAACCTATTCCGGGCCGCTCGTCGTCGGCGAAGATCTGTCGAACTTCGAGATAGGCGAGACGGTCTCTGTCGGAAGACTAAAATTGGAAGTCTGAAAAGGTCGTCTGATCCGCAAGTTGGCGCTGAAGACCCAACATGACTACGTGCAAAGGATCAAGAACTTCGCGGCGTTCCTCGGGCGCTCGCCCGATACGGCGAGCTTCGAGGACGTGCGGCGCTACCGGGTCTCTCTCTTTCTCCTGCTGCTTACCTGGTTAGAGCTACCTCTCTGAAGGCACCAACCAGCGGCTTCTCCAGCTTGCCGTCCATGCTGCTGACGATACCGTAGGCGTCCTCACGTGACATGGTGGAGCGGTATGGCCGATGTTCGATCAGCGCAGCAAAGATATCGCATATCGTCAGCAACCGAACGATATCGGAGATGCTGTGCCCGGACAGCCCATCGGGATACCCGCTGCCGTCGAGATATTCATGATGGTGTCGCACTGCGTCGAGTACTTCTGGCGAGATACCCGTGTTGTCTTTGAGAGCTTCGTAACCCGCCACCGGGTGGGTCTCGATCAGGGCGCGTTCGTCCCTGTCGAGGCGCCCCGGTTTGTCGAGAATTGAAAGCGGGATAGCAGCCTTGCCGATGTCGTGAAACATGGCGGCTGTGTATAACCTTTCCATGTCAATCTGATTCAAACCCAGGCTCAAGCCGAAATCGACGGCAACGCCTGTTACCAGGAGACAATGCTGATAAGTCCCCTCATGATGGCGACGAACGGATTCGAGCCACTTCGACAAGCCATGCTCGGCAATACTATTTGCGATCTTTTTGCCCGCATCTCTTGCTTCGTCGACGTCGACGGCTCCGCCTCTTAACACCGCCTGGAACATCGATGCTATGCTCGCAGCTCCCGCCGTGGTCGCGCCCCGCACGCCTATCCTGATTTCACCGATCTCGGTGGGCGACGACCTCGACTGGTCCAACTCAGCCATCAGCTGCGCAGGCGTGAATGTGCTGGGAAGAACCTGAGTCGCTCCAAGCGCGTAGGCCTGCGCTATGGAGAGCCTTCTGGTTCGCTCGACCAAGAACACGCGCCGGCGAACCTGGCTTAGCTTTGCCGCCAGTTCCTTGAGAGCGGAAATGCTTTCCAGGTTGCGCATGTCCGCATCGACGACTATGGCATCGACGGCCGCAATTTGCAGAGCTACCCCTCCTAACAGTTCGGAGCTAAGAGTGTATTCCGAGGTAAGACCCGCGCGCAATCTTGAGAGCTTGCCAGGGGTGTCGCCAATGAGGTGGACGCGCATGATCAGCTTCCAATGAGTCCTCAAATAGTGATCGATGGCTGGATACTGGGGCTTGTGGGCTGGAGGCTCGTTGCGCGCTCGGCACGGCTTACTAAGAACAGGTGCGAGATCACTCCTATCGTTGAAGCGGAATTTTCAAGCAAATAGTTGCGCTAAATTTTTAACAAGCGCCGAGCAGTCGTTCTTTACACCCCGGTAATCGCTATGCTCGCTAAGGGAGCGCGCCTGATTTGCTTGGCCCACGGTATAGAATGTAATTCGTTGAGCCATTCAGTCATGGGTCGCCGCGTCCATTTTACTCGCGCGCTACGCCAATTCGTCGTTCATTGCGCAACACGACATAGACGATGACCGATCTCACCGGTCATTAGACGATGAAACGAGTCAGAAATCATCCATTCAGCGCCTAATCTTGATATTTGCAGCGCCAACCGAAATGTTGACGATGGCGCGGGCCATACGAGTGCAGCGAAATAGAACGTGCTGGCACCCAGAATCGGATGCCGCTCGTGTTTTCGGCTTCAGCGATGTCACAAATCCGCTGTTACGGAAGAACTCGCTCACAGGCCGAGCCCCTCACGTCTGGTGGGCCTGCACAGAGCCACTCGCGTATTGAAAATCGTGACATAAATTGGCCGTTGACCGACACAGAGACGAAGTTGACCTGTCCGTCTCAAATCTGCCGACGGAATCTCTGCAGGACGAGCGTCTTCACATATGGCTCATCGTCGACTTACAGGACGGTAGCGGTCATGCTGTTTGTCCTAGCCTTGCGTCGATCTCTTGGCGAAGCTGCCCGAAGTCGATCGGCTTGGTCAGCAGGCCCTCCGCGCCTCGCTCAAGTGCCGTCCTTCGGGTTTCCGCATCGCCATATGCCGAGATCATGATCACTGGGACCTCAGGGCGCTTGGCGCGTATCTCCGGCAACATCTCCAGCCCACTCATTCCGGGCATGTTGATGTCCGACAGGATCAGGACCAGCGAGGGATCACAGACGTCGGAGGCGCGCTGCAGCGCAGCCGGCGCGGAAGTCGCGAACTCCATCGAAAAGCGGCCGGCGCGCAGCTCGCGCCGAAAATGCTGTCGAAACAACGTTTCCAAGTCGGGCTCGTCGTCCACGATGAGAATGTAGACGCTCAACTCCTACCTCCGCTATTGCCTTACCCCGATCCGAGGTAGCGTAATGATGAACTCGGTAAATGCCTCCGGCTCGGTTTCGACGTCGATCCTGCCGCCGTGTTGTTTCACAATTATGTCGTGGCTCATGGAGAGACCGAGCCCTGTTCCCTCGCCGGCGGGCTTGGTGGTGAAGAAGGGGTTGAAAATCTTCTCTCGGACCTCCGCCGGAATCCCGGTGCCATTGTCGCGGATCCTTATCTCGACTTCACTTGCCAGCGCTCTTGTTGTCGCGCTCACAGTCGGCTCAAAAGAATCGCCGCTGGCTTCTTTGCGCTTGTGCGCCGCATAGAAGCCGTTCGAGATCAAGTTGAGAAGTACCCGCGTGATCTCTTGCGGATAAAGCTCGGCCATCCCGGCGCTGGGATCGAGGTCGCGCATGAGGGTGACGTTGAAGCCAGGCTTTTCCGCGCGTGCGCCGTGATATGCGAGATTGAGGCTTTCGTCGACAATCGCGTTGATGTCGGTCAGACGACGTTCGCCCGAACCCTCGCGCGAGTGCAGCAGCATGTTCTTGACGATGGAATCGGCGCGGTTGCCGTGCTGGACGACCTTCTCAAAATTACCTTTCAGCATGTTCACAAGCTCATCGACCTCAGCTCGGATCTTGTCGTCGAGTGCGACGTTTCCAAGCAGCTCGTCGAGCTCGTCGATCAATTCGGCAGAGAGCGCAGAGAAGTTGTTAACGAAATTGAGCGGATTCTTGATCTCGTGCGCGATGCCAGCAGTGAGCTGGCCCAGTGATGCAAGCTTCTCGGTCTGAACTAGGCGGTCCTGGGCGGCCCGCAATTCATCGAGGGATTTGGCGAGCTCGCGGGTGCGCGCTTGAACCTCTTCGAACAAGCGGACGTTGCCGAGCGCGATCACCGCCTGATCGGCGAAGGTCTGCAAGAGTGTGATCTGATTGTCGCTGAAGGGCTGCACCTCGGCACGCCGAAGTACGATCGCGCCGATGCTCTCGCCCTCGCTCATCATCGGCACGGCAAGAAGCGTGCGGCAACCATCCTGTCGCGACATTGCCTGCGCAACAGGAAAGTTCTTACCTTCCTCGGAGAGGACATCGTGCATGTGGATCGGCACCCTCTCCGCAATCGCGAACCCCGACACGGAGGTGCGGTCGTCGGTCCACGTCTGTGTGCCCATTCCGATCGGCCCGTGGTGCGCGCGAACGACCAGATCGCATCCCTCCTTTAGGACAAGAACGGCATCATAGGCTTGACAGAGGTCGCAAGCGCTCTCGACGATCGTACGCAAGACTGGCTCGACGTCCGTCGGCGAGGAGGCAATCACTTTCAGGATGTTGGCACTTCCAGTCTGATACATCAGTGCCTCGGAGAGGTCGCGCGTCTTCGACTGTACCTCTTCAAACAAGCGGACGTTTTCGATGGCAATAACGGCTTGGTCGGCGAAGGTGGAGACGAGTTCAACCTGCTTGTCGGTAAACGGCTCAACTACCTTGCGAGCCAAAAAGAGCACTCCGATCGGCTCCCCAGAGCGGAGAAGCGGAACTCCGAGCAGCGTGCGATATCCGGCTGCTTGCTGCATTTCCGGATAAGAATAGTCTGGATCGGCCAAGACATCAGCAATCTGCACCGCCTTGCGCGCCAACAGCACCCTTCCGACAAGGCTCCCGCGTCCGGGGCGGAGCCGAAAGCCAGCTGCAATCTTCACCCAATCGACCGAAAAATTGTAGTTGGTTACGTGTTGGAAGCCGTCCGTCTCGTCTTGCCGTGTCATCGCAGCCATATCGGCGTTACATAGCTGCGCGGCCGATTCGGTCAGGGTATCGAGTACGGCTTGCAGATCGAACGCCGAACGACTGATGACTTTGAGCACGTCCGCGGTCGCCGTCTGCTGTTGCAGTGCCTCGGTGAGATCACGCGTCTTCGCCTGCACTTGTTCGAACAATCTGACGTTCTCGATCGCGATTACCGCTTGGTCGGCGAAGGTTGCTACCAGTTCGATCTGCTTGTCCTCGAACGAACCGACGGCAAAGCGGAACAGGTTGATGACACCGAAGGCGTGCCCCTCCCGAACGAGCGGGACGCCGAGCGCGGCCCGAAAGCCCATCAGTTTTTGTGCCCGCGGACGACCAAAATCGGCATCAGCGAGAACATCCGGAATCCGAACGGGACGACCTTCAAGAATAGTTCGGCCAAAAATCGAGCTGCGCTCTGCTCTTGTCGTGTAAGTCTGGAAGTGCTCGATCCATTCGGGTTTGCAGCCATAGGTGGCCGCAAGCCGGTAACTCCCCTCGTCCTCATAACGGATCGTTCCGATGTCGGCGTCGCACAGGCGGCAGGCCGACGAGAGCAGGGCATCCAGCACCGTCTGCAGATCGAACGCCGAGCGGCTGATCACCTTGAGGACGTCGGCGGTGGCGGTCTGATGCTGCAAGGCCTCACTCAACTCACGCGTCCTGGCTCGAAGCTGCTCGAACAGACGCGCGTTCTCGATCGCAATCACGGCTTGGTCAGCGAAAGTCTGCAGCAATTGCACGTGGTGATCCACGAAGGAGCCGGCTTCGACTCTCGTCACGCTGATCAAGCCGATCGGCATGCTGTTGCTCATCAAGGGTGTGAACAGCATGCTGCGGAAGCCACGCGCTCGCGCGATCTGCTTGATCTGCGAGTCGGGAAGTGCCTCGATGTCGGCGATTTGGACCGGCTTGCCGCCTTGAGCGAGCTTGAAGGGCTCGAATCGGGCGACAGGGCTCGGAAATCCGGCCTTCAGCACCTCATCAGCAGCCGGGCTGGTTGGCGTGAAGGCCGCAAGGTGCGCGACGTCGTCGACGAAGCGAAAGACCGCCGTCGAAAAGCCGCCGATCAGGCGCTTGGCGCTGCTCGCGATGGCATCGAAAACCGGCTGCACGTCGGACGGCGAGGCGGCGATCACCTTGAGGATGTCGGCGGTGGCGGTCTGCCGCTCCAGCGCTTCCTTTGTCTCGTTGAATAGGTGCGCATTTTCGAGCGCGATCGCCGCCTGGTCGGCAAAGCTTTGCAGCAGCACGAGCTCGTCATCGGAGAACGGCTCGAGTCGGTCGCGATGGACGATCAAGGATCCGATCGCGCTGCCCTGACTGCGCAGCGGCGTGCCGCACATTGTGCGTGTGCCTGCGGCTCGGGCGTGCGGCAGGCCAGGAAACTCAGCCAAATCGGGATCCAGTTTGTCCAGATCCGGCGCATGAATTTGCTGGTTTCGTCCGACCACCGCGCCAGGCATGTTGCGGCCGCCTACCTTTATGGCGGTCAACGGTACGGCCTCGCGTATGCGTTGGGCGCTCGCGCCGTAGCGATAGGCTTTTCCCCATTCGCCATTCTCAGCGAGCTGAATCGAGACGCTAGAGGCACCGAACAGCCGCGCGGTAGTCTCCGCGATCTGTTGCAGCGCGCTGTCGGCATCACCGGAGGTACCTGCAATGGTCGCCAGAACCTCCGAACTGGCAGCCTGTCGCTCGCGCGATTGTGCCAGCTCGCGCTGCAGGCGCTCGGTCTCGGCGACGCTCGACTTCAGCTTCTGTTCGAGCTCGGCAATCCTGCGCGCAAGCTCGGAGTCCTCGGACAGCGCGGACATCGATAAATCCATGTCGCCCGGAGCCTGCCGGGCCAAAACCTCACGATTATTCCACCGTCAACCCCGGTCGGCCAGCAATATCGATGCGGGATTTGGGACAAATCGTCCGAGAACCTTTCAGATGGCGGCCGGGACAGCCTATTCCTTGCTGGCGCAAATTCGCGCCTGTGAGACCTCCGTGTTTGAAGCTACCAGCACCGTCCCAGATTGGCGACAGCATCCCCGCAGCGTGTGGGCCGAATTCTATGGGTTTGTCATCTCCGTGACTATAGCTAGCCTGGCGCGCCATTGGCGAAAATGGCGATAGCGGCGTGGCGACCGGACGCTTTTTGACCATGCTGCACGAGTCAGCGCTATGGTTTGCTACCCAGCAGCGCTCCCTCAAGGTGCTTCCGGTGGAGCTGCGTATCCCCACCTATGCCGATTGCAGTCGTCCGTCTGAAGAACCGGGCTGTCAGCCCGGTTGTTCAGCTCTTTATGGAGCAAGCGCATGGGGCTTCAAAATCGCTCGTCAGGACACCCAAACCCCCTAGCGCAACTGCTGAGTTGTGACTCTCGTATGGGTTAATGGGTGGGTCGGGCCAAGCGTTGGCGACTTCCGGTCTGCCCTAGCAAGCCGATTTCTCAGTGCCCGCATCGGAACTTCGTAGTCAGACAAGCAGCGCCCCTTGCAAGTATTATGATTTCGGCAGCCCAGCGGCGCGCCAAGCCTTCGCCAATGGCGTGAATACAGCCGGCTCCGGGAGCCATTTCCGGGCTATGGTGCGCACCAAGTTGCATTACCTTCGAAGCCTCGTCGGTGGCGCACCCTGTTGTGCAGCGAGACAATTCGTCCGGAGAAGGACTGAATGATGGAGTCATTGCCCAGCCGCACCGCACTGGTGACATCGCTGATGAGAGCGTTACATTCGCGGTTCGACCCCTTTCCTCTTTTCAATGACCCCTGGGGCGATCGACTCGTTTCCGAAGCCGAGCGCGAGAGGATGACCGCGCGAATATTGGCCCGCATGGATGAGGACACGCGTGGCCGCGCCCTGCGGACACCGGCTTCTGTTTTGGACGAGTTCCTGCTGACAAATACCGCCCTGCCCGGAGTGGTGATTCGCTCTCGTTATGCAGAGGATGCGCTGCGCGAGGCGGCAATGAGAGGCATCAAACAATATGTCCTGATCGGAGCTGGGCTGGACAGTTTCGTGCTTCGCCGCCCTGCTTTTTCCGACGCCCTGACGATCTTTGAAATTGACCATCCGGCGACCCAGACGATGAAGATCCAACGCATCAAGGAATGCGGAATGTCGCTTCCACCGTCCGTGCATTTCGTCGCTGCCGACCTCGCCAACGAGGACTTGGTATCTGTCTTAAATCGCTCTCACTTTCGGCCAGATGAGAAAGCATTCTTTTCGTGGCTGGGCGTTTCGGTGTACCTGACACGCCAGGCCAATCTGGCGACCTTGCGTTCGGTGGCAGCTTGCGGTGCTCGGGGGAGCGAACTTGTATTCACCTATGTAGACCAAGCTGAGTTCGCCCCGAACACATCGCGATCACCGCACAACGAAAATGCCAAGGTCGTCGCGCAAATCGGCGAGCCCTGGATTTCGGGATTCTATCCCGATGAAATCGTCGACGATCTCGCCCGTGTTGGTCTCAATCTGGTTGAAGATCTCGACGGCAAGGCAATGTGGGAACGCTACCGGGGAGCAAACACCACGCTCGGGCACCCGCCCGCGACCTTGCACATAGCCCTAGCGCGCGTGGGAAAGTGACAGCCATCGCCGAGCGCTGTTAAGCGCGCTGCAGATAGCCGCTTCGGGTGATCAAGGACCGCAAACCAGTCCGGGGGGATACGTGCGCTTTTGCCCGAAGACCTGTTGTCAATCGGCCTGCAAATTTGACCCCTCATCGGCGTCCAATTTTGACCCCTTCGTGCGGCGGGTTTTGCTGGTAGCGCTCGTCTCGTCGGAGCTGGCCGGGATAGCGGAGGCGAGACGAGCGCGGGTGGCGTGATCGTCGTCTCGACTCTTGAACCGCCAGCTATCGTTGCCGGTCTCGACGATGTCGCAGTGATGGGTCAATCGGTCGAGCAGCGCGGTGGTCATTTTGGCGTCGCCGAACACGCTCGGCCATTCGCCGAAGGCGAGATTGGTGGTCACGATGACGGAGGCGCGCTCATAGAGCCGGCTGACGAGGTGGAAGAGAAGCTGGCCACCGGACTGCGCGAAGGGCAAATAGCCGAGTTCATCCAGCACGATGAAGTCCATCCGGGTCAGATGCTCGGCGAGCCGTCCTTGCCGTCCGTTGCGGGTCTCGGTCTCGAGGCGATTGACGAGGTCGACTACGTTGAAGAAGCGGCCGCGGGCACCGGATCGGATGCAGCTTCTGGCGATGGCGATGGCCAGGTGGGTTTTGCCTGTGCCAGTGCCGCCAACCAGCACGACGTTGCGTTGTTGGGCGATGAAGCCGCCGCCAGCGACATCATTGACGAGAGTCTGATTGATCGGCGTGCCGTCGAACTGGAAGTCGGCGATGTCCTTGGCGAGCGGCAGCTTGGCAATGGTGAGCTGGTATTTGATCGACCTGGCTTGCTTCTCGTTGATCTCGGCGTTGAGCAGGTCGCCGACAATGCGCTGAGGTTCGTGCTGGCGCTTGACGGCAGTCGCCATGATCTCGTCGAAGGCAGCCTTCATGCCGTAGAGCTTGAGTTCGCCCATGAGGTCGAAGATTTGGGTTCGTTCCATCAGATGGTCCTCCGGAGGTTGTCGTAGCGAGCACAATCGGCGATCGGTGCATGACGGAGCGTCAGTGCGGCCGGCGTCATGATGTTGGCCGGTGGGGCGGGTTCGCGTTGACGGGCCAGGATATTGAGCACGACATCGGCGGAATGGACGCTGTGACTGAGCGCTTCGGCACAGGCCGCTTCCACCGCGGGCAGACCGTCAGTCAGCACCGCGTTGAGGATGTCGACCATCTGCCGATTGCCATCGTCGGTGCTGGCAAGCTTGCGCCGGATCCGCTCGATCGCGGCCGGCAGCACCCAGTCTTTGAAGGGAGCACCATTACGCAAGGCGCCGGGTTTGCGGGCGAGCACCGGCACATAATGCCAGGGGTCGTAGACGGTATCGCCGCGGCCAAAGGATCGCGGGTGCTCGGCAACGATGCGTCCATCCTGACGGATCACGATGCGATCGGCATAGGCTTGAACCTCGACGGGGCGTCCGACTGCGCTGGCTGCGACCGAGTACTTGTTGTTGTCGAAGCGCACCAGGCAGGTCTTCGAGACCGATGCCGTCACCGCATGGAAGCCGTCGAAGCGGCCGGCATAGGGAACGAGATTGGGGCGTTCGGCTTCGAACACGTCCCAGATCGTCTGATCGACCAGCTCCGGATGGCGATGAGCCTTGGCGTAGGCGATGCATTTGTCGAGCAGCCAGGCGTTTAACTCGTCGAGGTTTTTGAACCGCAGCCGCGGCGTGAAGAAGCGTTCTCGCACCAGCCCGACCTGGTTCTCGACCTGCCCCTTCTCCCAGCCCGACGCTGGCGTGCAGGCGACCGGATCGACCAGATAGTGACTGCACATCTGCAGGAAGCGGCGATTGTAGAGACGCCCTTTACCGACGAAGATCGTCTCCACGGCGGTCTTCATGTTGTCATAGATGCCGCGGGTGCAGGTGCCTTTGAACAGGGCGAACGCCCGGTCGTGGGCGTCGAACACCATCTCCTGCGTCTCCCGCGGATAGGCCCGCACGAACAGCATGCGGCTGTGACAGAGCCGGACATGGGCGGCCTTCACCATCACCGTGGTGCCGCTCAGCAAGACCACCTCGTGGCTCCAGTCGAACTGGTAGGCTTCGCCTGGGGCAAAGCTCAGCGGGACATAAGCGGCCGCGGTCGATTGCCCGCGTTCTTTGCTCCACCGCCTGGCGTAACGCCGCACCGCATCGTAACCGCCGTCATAGCCGCGGCCGCGCAGCTCTTCGAAGATCCGGATCAACGTCAGCTGTTCGCGAGCCGATTTAGCCGCGTTCGCCGCCAGCAATCCATCAAGCTCTGCTGCCCATCGTCCCAGCTTTGGCCGCGGCTGCACCTGCCGCTCGTACTCGAAGGAGGTCTCTCCCGACCTCAGCACCTTCCGAACCGTGTTCCGCGATACCTTCAGGTCACGGGCGATCTCCTTGATCGTCTTGCCCTTGATGAAGTGCTCGCGCCGGATCCGGGCAATCGTCTCCACGATCAGCATCCCCCACCACCTGCTTCGTTCCAAAGCAGGCAACGCAACAGACCAATCTGTAGGGGGTCAATTTTGGACGCCGATCCCCCGGCTTAGGGGGTCAATATTGCAGGCCGAACGACACCGCTGGGCTGCGGAGCGGCCCCGGCCTTACCACCTTGGGAGCCGGGGCCGTCTCTCCAGATTCGGCTCAAATCATCGCATGTGAAGACTGATTGTCCACTGCGACATTACCGGCTGATGAATCGCGTCCATCAGGCGCTGACCTAGGGCCTCGTATGCTTTCACCGCCAGATTGAGCGCCATGTCGCCGCCAGCGACACTGTCGAGCTCACTGTCGGTCAACATACGGTTTTCCGAGTTCTTGGCGTGCCTATTCAGCATGGTTTGCTCCTGTTAATTAGATCGGCGGACTATTCCGCGGCTGAGAGAACGATCTCTCTGTTGATCTCAGGAGTACGACGGGCCGACTTTCGCCGCCGTGATGAGTGTCACACAGGACGATTAGGCCTCAATTCTCAACCCTGAAACTGATGTTAGGGCATCGAGGGAACAAAGGGCCCCATATCGGCTTCTGAGTCTCGCTGGCTCGCCGCCGAGCTGGCGGAGCGGCCCCGGCCCATACCCCCCCAAGCCCCCTGCGAGCCGGGGCCGTCTCTCCGCAGACAGTACCGGAGTGTGCGTATGCGTTCCTCGCCCTCGATCGTGCCGGCCGATCGCCTCGACCGTGACATCTATCTGGTGCTTGAGGATTTCGGCGCGCGTGCCGGCTGCGCCTGGCGCGAGACCGACGAAGCCGACACTGATCGAGAGACCATCCTGCGGCATATCATCTCCGGCCAATACGCTTACCCCTTGCGGATCGTATGCTTCAATCCGGTCGAAGGCTGGTCGCGCGACGCAACCAGCGACATTGCCGACGCCCTGGCGGAACGCGCCGCGCACACTGGTGCGGAGATCCCGCCGGCGCTGCAGGACTTCATCAACACCAACGCCACACGGAGCTTTGACGTGCAGCTCGCGCTTCCCCTGCGCGGCGTGGCTTGATGGCTGGCGAGGGAAAACCGAATGTCCGACATGCGGCGAGCTGATCGATGTGCGATCTAGGCCAGGTTATTGATCACCTGCACGGGCAGGACGTCGAGGAAGAGCCGACGCAGCACTAAAAACCGGTGCCGGCAGAGTTTGCAGAGCGCCACAGGATCCCACTGTTCGCCTTCTCCAAGATCTCTACAACAGCGAGATCAATTACACGATCGCTACCTTCTGGTATGCCGGCTTCAGGGTGCTATTGGGACACGACCTGAATGGGTTCGTTGCTGAGACGCGGGTGCCGACCTTCGCTGACGCAGCCCAATGGCTCGCGATAGCAGCCATCACGCACCACCCCGATTCCGGGTTTGCGAAGAAATATCGGACCTCGCGCATCAGGGTCGAAGCAAGCCTTATAGCACCAAGCTCACCAACCAGACCGCAAGTGAGAAGCAGACCGCAATTCCAAGGTATGGCAATGCAATTGTCATCGGTACCTCACTGAAGAATTCCGACGTCAAAACACCGCCCGAGATTCGCATATTCGCGGCCCCGTGACTATCGCGTTCTCGCGTCCCGCGTCTTCGAGTTCTGCCTGCCAACCGCTGCCGAGGCCGTGCCTGACGGCCCCGACTGGTTCCACGAGATCAAGTACGATGGTTATCGCCTGCGCGTCGAGCGCAACGGCCGCTCCGTGCGGCTCATAACCAGGAATGGCCATAACTGCACCGACCGCTTTCCGTAGATTGCCCAGTCCGCGCTGCGCAATCGCGAGCAGCAGTTCAACATCGACGGTGAGGCCGTCGTGCTCGGCGTCGACGGACACGAACGGGGCGCACTTTGTGGGGCACAATGGCAGCGCCGGCACCTACGCTGATACAGCCACATTCACCTCGTCCGAGACACTTGTAAGCTTGGACTTCTCTCGCTCAAACGGATCGTCCGAGGGTGAGAGTATTACGTCGACGGCCTACGACGTTAACGTTGTAGTCGGGACTACGTCCGCCGTTCTCGGCAACATCAATGCTTGGACAACGTTCGCTCTTAGTGCTCCTGTGATCACAAGCTCACGTGGACAGCGAGCGCAAGTGGCTTTCACCCCTATGGAATGGACAATTTCGCGTTTTTAAAAAACTCAGCCGTGCCCGAGCTCGCTAAATGGGCGATGATGATCCTAGGCTTCTGCGGCCTCGGCTTTATGGCGTATCGGCGGAAGAACCTCGCCATGAGTATCGCCTGATCTTCAGCCTTGTCTGCGCTTAGAGAGACCGCCTTCGGGCGGTCTTTTAGTTAGCGGGTTCCAGAATTAACCCGCAGCGCGGGCATCAATCTTAATTCGTGACTGAGATTGCCGACGCTGCCAAGAACGCTACGCTGCTTACACCGGACAATTGCCCCGTCCGGAATCCCCGTGGCGAAGCAGGCGCGCCAACATACTCGGCGCGTCGGCTTCGTTCGTCACCGGTGCGAGCATATGCGAAAGCTTCTTTTATTTATCTTCGGTGTGTGCTTTTGGATTGTACTAATTGCGGCGATAATCACCACGGTTGCCCGCCTAAGCACCGAAGCGAAAGAGCGTCGCAGCGAGGCCGTGGCCTCCCACCCTTCGAAGACCAGGCGTTGATCGGGGGATGAGGAAATGTCAAACGTGATGGAGCAGATTGTCGCGGGGTACGTAAAGACAAAAGACCGGCGCGCCCTCGCCGAACTACTCGCGCACCGTCGGAAGTTACTTTCGCGACTGGAGGCGGTCTCTGGCATCGACCCGGCCAGCTCCGTTCAAGCTGTCCAAGATGATCTCGCCATCATCGAAGCCGGTATCGAGGAGTTGAAACCACCAGCCGGGACGCTGCCGGAGAATGAATTCTAACAGGACCTTTTCGCCCTTGTAGCTTCGTAACTGCTGGATTCCAGCGCCACGCCGATACGCATATCTTGCCGCCAGATGACGCGGGCTGAAAATCGGCGGCCTTCCAGGGTCAGAACGAGAGTGAAGTAATCAGGCAAGCCGAACGAGCTACTTACGTCGAGCGCGGCACCCTGCTCGGAAAAATTACGGACCATGCACGCCACCGCATTCACGCCAAACTCAATAGTGCCTGGCTTTAGCACTCGCTCCCGTATGGCCGCCCGCTCTCGCATAAGGGAAAGCTGCACGGTCAAAATGAAGGATCTGTGCTCGGAACACCTAAACTTCTAACCATCCTTGCTCAGATTGTTGTCCGGACCTCCTAGGCATCAAGCTTAACACGCGACTTCAGTTGCGACATGCGCGCCGAGAGCTAGGGTGAACGCGCCGGCGATTTCCCTAAGACCGGCCCAACCGTAGCAAAGCCGTCGCCAGCATATTCGGCGCGGCGGCTTTGTCCTGACGTAAGTGCTCAGATGCTTTGGTTCGTGCCTCTCGTTTTCGCTGGCTTAGCTTTATTCGTGCACCTGTACTGCCGTACTCTGGCGCATCGGAAAGGGCCTTGGATTATGGATCAAGACCGATGAGCCTCACGACATCAGGGCCCGAACGACACCCGCTCTGGCCCTGGATCGTCTTGATCACCGGCTTTGGCGCGCTTGGGCTGGGCGCAATCTTCGTGCTCAGCTGGGTTATGCTGGCGCTGCTCCGCTATTAGCGAGCCTGCTGGCGCTCGTACTGTATCGCCGCCAGTGCTCCGATCGCCACCACAAAGAGCGTTGCCCAAAGGCTTCCGGGTGGGACGCAGTTGATGCAGGTGGTGACGATTTCGGTGCTCATCTGATTTCCTTCCAGTCGACGTGGCATTTCTGCGGAGGCCCACGAGCGAGTCAAGCTCTTAATCGTACTGCACGCGAATTGGCTCAACCTTGGCGGAAGGTGGAATGGGGTTCGGCCGGGCGATTTCGTCCGGATCAAGCGACACCTGCTAGAGGAGTTTAGGAGCAGCCTGCTGGCGGAACTAACATTGTCGCCCCATCGTCCGATCGACGGTGAGCTTGGGGTTCACCCAAATTCAAGATCGTCAGCCCAACCTGCTGACAGCACGGGTCCGCCGACGAGCCCCCGGTCGATAACGGCGCGCACAGCCGGTGCCGCTACCAAGTCAGTGCGTGTCATCAGGTTTCGAAGATCAAATCGGCCATCAGGACTGATGGTCTTAAGAGAGGCGACCAGCTCAGTAATCTCATCGTCAGCTCCAAAAGGCAGGAGCAGTCGCTCATACGCTACCTTGCGGCCGTCAGCGTCTTCTAAATGAGAAACGGTGTACACCGGGCATCGCCGTGCAACGCATAAATGATAAACCGGCATGACCGAGGCTGCCAGCCGGGGTCCGACATATTCGTCTAGCCGGCGCCCTTTTCCGGTTTGGCCATAAGCGGTAGCCATTCGCGTGCCTTCGCTTTCGATCGTAAGAACGGGAGGCCAAGCCGTCGCATCGACGGAGTAATAAACCAGATCCTCGGCCTCCTCTTTTAGACGGCCCGGCTCATATTCGGAAAGATTTGGCAGCCTTTTCGTCCGCGCGTAGAGCCGACACCATGTAATTAGAAGATCGCGCTGGCGGATCGCGGTAACGACGGCTGGTGTTTGGCTCTGGAAATCCATGGGCGATGGACCTGAATGCTATCGATTACGCTAGCTCGCATCTCACTAAAGGGCCATTAACGCACGATGGCACGCCCAACGTCCCCCTGAGCGACCGGCATCCGATCGAGTTCAGGCGTTAGACCCCTGCGAACCGGGGCCGTCTCTCCATCGCAATCGCTCCGCGCCTGTTCAGCTTAGTCCCTTACGAATACGTGTTCCGCTTATAAATACACGGACTGAGAAGCAAATACGGTTTTAACCGTCTCTCCCCGAGAACTACGGGATGCCTCGCGCCAACTGAGGCGGCCGGCCTTACTCTGCGAGGTCACGTAGCAGGCGCTCAATATCCAGCTCATGCAGTTCTTGCGTGCGCGTCAAGCTGGCAAGTACGCTCACGGCGCCCGTGGTGTCGTGACCATCCCGGTCCAATTCCGCAATTAGCCGCTCCTGCGGGGCAAAGTGATGTTCACCCATCGCAGCACGATGTCGCGATTGGTCTAGGTGCTCTCGAAGGATGGCGCGGTCCACGCTGGCACCGCGCTAAATGCGCTACCAATTGTGAAATGGATCACATTGCACCGCGGCAGAGCTGCTGTAGGCTGCTGCTTACCGGGGCTGGCTGCATATTTCACTCAGATCGTTTTTCACCCGGAATTTTTGACAAGGCGCGGGCCGCGGCAGTTCACTGCTGCGGCCTTTGCGTTTCCTAACCGGCCGGCTGCCAGACCCAGCACGCTTGCGGCGTCGCCTGGGCTTTCTCTCAGCTTAACACACCGTTCCGAAATTGGCGTCATTCGAACGATTGCATCCTAAGACCGAACATGGGACCGCTGGTGTTCCAGTCCCATGCTCCGGTTGCCAATCCAATTGCGGATTTAGAGCGCCGGGAGATTTAGGCCGTCAGTATGACCTGCGGGCCTTTTGCCATCAGCGCGCTTCAATGTCGGCGACGCAATGAGCCGCTGCCCGTCGCGCTTTCCGCGGGTTCGGCGCGCCCTAGACAATTCTCGCCTGATAGACGGCGGAGCCTTGTGATTAACGCTTTCTTAGATGCGTGCGAGAATTCGAGCGAGACTTTCCGCGACACGTTTCAACAATTTCTCATCTCTCGCTCGTATTCTCGCGATCATGGAAAAGCGCAGGATACGCCGGCGGCGCGTCTTCAGGGCCGCTATCATCGAGTCGCCGGCGGGCGCCTTCAGCTGCGTCGTCCGCGATCTCTCAGATGCGGGGGCGCACCTTGAGGTGCCAAGCCAGATCGGAATTCCGCACGAGTTCACTTTGAGCATTCCGACTGCGGATTTGCGACGGGAATGTCGAGCTGTGTGGCGCTCGAGCAAGCGGATCGGGATCGCTTTCGCCTCCGCAGAGACGGTTCTGCCCTAACCAATCAACCTGAGATATCGCGCACCAGCCGAGCAACTGATGATGGTTATCGGCTTCTTCGGTGTTTGCTTCATGGCCTATCGCCGGAAGAACGTCGACGTCCGCGTAGCTTAATCCCCGCTGCTTCAGCGGATCAGAGAGATCGCCTTCTGGCGGTCTTTTTGTTAGCGCGTTCCAGAATTAACCCTGAGGACGGGCATCAAGCTTAATACTGGTCTTAAGTTGGCGCGCCGATTGAGTGGCCTATAGTAACCGTGGCCGCGTAGTCCCCAATGGTGCTTCCCACAAGCAGCGGCCATACACGGAGCCGCTGTCGACCCACCCAACACGCAGCGGCCTCTCCCATGGGAGGTTGGGATGCGTGCCATCGCTTCAGCTCTCCTGACCGCATGCGCGTGGCTGGTCATGTTCGCGGTGCTCACCGTTAACTTAAGCCGGCAAGCACTGCGGCGTACATCCGATAAGCGGTGAGCCAGACAATGTCCGCCTCACACGAAGACAGGCTGCACCATCCTCTCTGGCCCTGGATCATCGTACTTGCCAGCTTCTGCGTGATCGGGCTCGGACTAGTCTTTGTGCTAAGCTGGGTTCTACTGGAAGTCGGTCCCGCGCAGGCTCGCGGTTTGGACGCCGTCACGGCTCTGCCTGATAAACCACCGGTCTGATCACTCGGGCAAGCCGAGCTTCCTGAGATTCTCTCCCATGCGATTGAGGACCGCAGGAGAAAACACCATGGCTTGTTTGAACTTCGAGATCGTCAAATCCGGGTAGTGATGCATTAACTTGGCAAAGACCTCCTTCGCCTCTTCGACCCGGCCGGCTCCCGACAGAACTGCTGCTAGATTGCGATAGATCCAACTGGCGTTTGGCCGCTCCTCGAGGGCGCGTCGGTAGTACGCGGCAGCCTCATCATATTCTTGCGCGATTTCATGCGCCGAGCCGATACCTACGTAGTTGTTGAAATTCATGGGGTCGATGGGGCTCAGGCGCAGGGCCCGTTCGAAATTGGCGATGGCCTTTTCCGGTTGATCGGCATAGTTTTCGAGCCATCCGAGCCTGCTCCAGGCCCACGCGGCATTGGGATCAAGCGCGACGGCACGCTCGAGCAGCATACGTGCGGTACCATAATTGCGGACGAAGGTGTGTACTGCGCCGAGGACCGCCAAGATGATGGGATCGGCTCCGCTCATTTCTGCCGCGCGCTCGGCAAGGGACCGCGCCAGTGCCTGGCTCGCGGCGACATCCTCCGCCCAATTGTAGACCGATCGCTGGGCGTGGCACCAACCAGCGAGCGATAAGGCCAGGGGGTATTGAGGATCAATTGCGAGAGCCCTTTCCAGAAGGTCCAGGGCCGTCGCACTTTCGTCCTTCTCAAGTGCCCAGACGTGAGGCATAGCCCGCATCGTGTAGTCATAGCTGCCGAGATCCTGTGGCCGCTTCCGTCGCGACCGCTCGATCTCAGCGATGCGGATCGAAGGCTGCAAGGCACCTGCAACTTGTTCCGTAATTCGGTCCTCGAGATCAAAAAACTGGTCGACTGCGCCATCAAAGCGCGAACTCCAGACATGAGCGCCCCCCTCCGTCTCGATGAGCTGCACAATAATGCGGAGCCGATTTCCGGCTTTCTGCACACTACCCTCGAGCAAATACGCGACGCCCAATTCCTTGCCGATACACCTCGCATCTGTCGCGCGGCCCTTGTAGGTGAAGGCCGAACTGCGCGCGATGACGAAAAACGAACGAATGCACGAAAGCGCCGCCGTAATCGCTTCGACGATTCCATCGGCGAGGTAGTCCTGGCCCGGTTCGGCCGACATGTTTTCGAAGGGCAAAACGACAATGGACGGCTTGTCGGGGATCGGCAGATTTTGATTGCGTATTGAAGGCGCGTTCTGGCGGATTGTAGGACCCACTTCACCAGCAAGCCGGATGTGCCAGGCGCGCATCAGCTCGGTTATGTTCTTTAAAGTCTGCTCGCCGATATCATCGAAGACGATGTCGGTCTTTCCTTTGATTTGCCTGTGCGCATCATCAGAGATGCAGACGCCGCCGGGCTCTGCAATTCCCTCGAGGCGCGCTGCGATATTGACGCCGTCACCGAAGATATCGTTGTCATCAATAATGATGTCCCCGACATGAATTCCGATGCGGAATTCGATCCGGACATCCTTCGGAACTTCGGCATTTTGCACGGCCATGCCACGCTGGATCTCCACTGCACATCTTGCAGCGTCGACTACGCTGGCAAACTCGACCAGCATGCCGTCGCCGGTGGTCTTGACGATGCGCCCCCGGTACGCACCGATGGTGGGATCGACGAGGGTTTTTCGTAATGTCTTCAGCTGCGCGAGGGTGCGCTCCTCATCGCGGCCCATCAGCCGGCTATAACCAGCGACATCCGCTGCCAGCACCGCCGCAAGTCGTCGCTGTACGGGCTCTTTGGGCAAAGTGGTCCCCAGCGTCAAACATATCGCTGCATCAAAGCATGGACGACGGCCTTCACGCCAGCTACTATGTTTAAATTCTCCCGCAGGTTGACGAGCCCTGCGGAGCATTCACTTTGATTGTTATTTGGGACTATTTGGGGAGCGTTCGAGGCTCTCGAGATCTTCTTTGCTTCAGAATTCTCGAATTGAGGTGAGCATGGGGCGGAAATATCAAAACATTCTCGAGACGGTGGGCAACACGCCGGTCGTGCGGATCAATCGTCTCGCGCCTGAGGGCGTGAACCTTTTTGTGAAAGTCGAAGCCTTCAATCCACTCGGTTCAGTGAAGGACCGGTTGGCCCTTGGCGTCATCGAGGCTGCGGAAAGATCGGGAGAACTCAAGCCCGGACAGACGGTCATAGAGGCGACAAGCGGGAATACGGGAATCGGCCTCGCCATGGTTTGCGCCGCCAAGGGATACCCGCTTGTGATCACCATGGCCGAGCCGTTTAGCGTCGAGCGACGCAAGCTCATGCGGTTCTTGGGCGCGAAAGTTATCGTTACGCCTGCCGCCGAGCGAGCAGTTGGAATGATCAACAAGACCATCGAGCTTGCTAAGGCACATGGCTGGTTCATGACGCGGCAATTCGAAAACGAGGCCAATCCCGATATGCACTCGCAGACGACCGCGCGCGAAATACTGGATGACTTCGCAGGGGATCGGTTGGACTACTGGGTGACGGGCTATGGGACTGGCGGAACATTAAAGGGAGTCGCACGGGTGCTTGCCAAGGAGCGTCCCGAAACCAAGATTATCGTCTGCGAGCCCCAGGACGCCCAGCTGCTGGCCAGTGGCATCTCTCAATCGCGGAATTCAGATGGCACTCCGGCAGCACCGCATCCGACATTCAAGCCGCATCCAATGCAGGGCTGGACGCCGGATTTTATTCCAAAACTTACCGATGACGTCGTTGCGACGAAAACGATCGATCGGATCTTGTCGATTTCGGGCCCCGACGCTCTTCGCTGCAGCAAGGATCTCGCGACGAAAGAAGGCATCTTTGTTGGCATCACCTCCGGCGCGACCTTTGCTGGCGCGCTGAAGATTGCCGCCGAGGCTGAGAAGGGAGCCAATATTCTCTGCATGCTTCCCGACACAGGCGAGCGCTATCTCAGCACGCCTCTGTTTGCAGATGTCTCTGCAGACATGAACGAGGAAGAGCTGGAAATTTCACGTTCTACTCCCAGTGGACAACTCAATCCCTGATCCTTCTGACTTGGTCAGGCAGCGAATACCGTGGCTCTTATCGGAGGCCTGGCGAGGCAATCTGGATTGCCACGGCTACTCCCGTGGTGCTTCTTCCGAAACACCGCAGCGGGAATGTCCCCAAATGGGATGGTCCGGCCGTGCTCCCGCCCTGCCAGCAAGCGAAGCTGGCAAGGGGCGCCAAAGACAAGGAGCACGCCATGTCCCGCCACAACCTTGTATTCGGTGGGTCCAAAGACCCAAACCATGATGCAGTCATGCGCATCAGCAGCGAAACTCCGAAGCAGCGGACCTCCTCGCTTTCGGCCTTGAAAGCCAAGGAAACACGTCGGGGCTCCGCCACCTCAAACCGTCATCGCCGACCCGTCGGATGCGGTCGCACGAAAGGTTTACCTGAAATACATCGGTGATTTTCTCGAAAAAGTCGAAGCGGTTTAGTCCTTCGCAAAGTGGGCCTCTGCCGAGGCGCCTCGTCTCAGAAGACTCATAACGCGACATTCCTCATGTCCGCTCGCTATGGGTGGGAAGCGGAAGTTGCGGCGATCACTTCTCCGCCGAGTCCAGTTGAGCCGGTCCTGAGAGGCTTCCAAGGCGCACCGACTCGTCTGCCGACTCAAACGATCAGGAGGAAATTAATTCGCGTTGCAGCAGGGCCGCGCCAACGCTTTTGGCTTGAGACTTCCCCTTAAGGGCCCGGATTGCACAATTCCGATAGCCTGCGAAATGGCCGGTTAACGGGGAGCGAATATATTTCACCCTGCCGGCCTATCATTTGGGGTGCACCATGTCGCTTCGCATGACCATTTCGCGCGGGATAGTCGTTTTCGGAATCATTCTTGTTCTGGGGCTCGCCGCCGTCATTGGCACTAGCAACTACGCCGTTCAGCACATCAAGGTTGGCGGTCCGCTCTATGATACGATCAAGCTCGGCAACGACTTGGTGGCCGACATCCTTCCGCCCCCGGAGTACGTCATCGAAGCCTACCTCGAGGCTACTCTGGCCATCCGGGATCCGGCGTCGCTTGCGGAGCGCCGTGAGCGGCTTAGCCAACTGCGCAAGGACTACGACGAGCGCCGCGAATTCTGGTTGGAGTCCGAACTGGATCCGGCACTCAAATCCTTGCTGGTCGACAAGTCCGATGCTGAGGTGAAGAAATTCTGGAACGCAGTCGAGCAAGGCCTGTTGCCGTCGCTTGCGATGGGCAAAGCCGATAGTGCGTTGAAAGCCTATGAGGCGGCGGCCTCGTCCTACAAGGCGCACCGAGCCATCATCGACAACATCGTCAAGAAGACGACCGATGCAAACACAGCCACCGAGGCCAGCGCGGCGTCAACGGTCAGCACCCTTTCGATTGTGATGTGGATCGTGTCGGCCCTGGTAGCGTTCGCCATCTGCGCCGGTCTTCTGGTTCTGGTGCGCGGCGTTGTGCGCCCGATCGGCGCAATGACTTCTGCGATGGAGAAGCTTGCCGGCGGCGATCTCGACGTATCGATCCCCTCAGCCTCGCGCCACGACGAGATCGGCGCTATGGCGCGCGCCGTGCAGGTGTTCAAGGACAACGCGCGGCGCGTTCGCGACATGGAGGTCGATGAGGCTTCTCAGCGCGCTCGCGCCGAAGAGGAGCGTAAGGCCCAGTTCGCGAGGGTGGCAGACGAGTTCGAGGCCACGATTGGGGGCGTCGTGAAAGCCGTCTCTTCGGTCTCAGCCGACATCGAGTCAGCCGCCGCCACCCTCACCGAATCCGCCCGCTCGACACGAACGCTGTCAGAGGGCGTTGCCGTTGCCTCCGAGCGATCGTCGAGGAGCGTGGGATCCGCTGCGGCGGCTTCAGAGGAGATGGCGGCTTCGATCTGCGAGATTGGCCGTCATGTCGAGGAGGCCAACCGCATCGCGAGCGCCGCCGTCGGACAGGCGCAGCGCACCAACGAACTTGTGACAGCGCTCTCTGGGGCCGCGGGTCGTATCGGCGAGGTTGTAAAGATGATCACCGCGGTGGCCGAGCAGACCAACCTGCTAGCCCTGAATGCCACCATCGAGGCGGCACGCGCGGGTGATGCCGGCCGCGGTTTCGCCGTCGTGGCGTCCGAGGTCAAAGCACTGTCAGCACAAACCGCAAAAGCCACGGACGAGATCGGCAGCCAGATCACCCAAATGCAGGCCGTCACCGAAGACTCGGTCGAGGCGATCAGGGAGATCAGCGGCACTATCAACCGCATCTCGGAGATTTCTGCGACCATCGCGGCCGCGGTGGAGGAACAAGGTGCGGCGACGCAAGAAATCGCCCGCAACGTTCAGCAGGCAGCGGACGGCAGCGACGAGGTCGTGAATAACGTCGGTCGCGTGAGCCGTGGCGCCGTCGAAACTGGCGAAGCTGCGGACAAAGTGCACGGAGCCTCGGAGGCGCTAAGCAACGAAACCGAACGGCTGGCCCAAGCTGTCAAGCGGTTTGCGACGACGATAAGAGCGGCCTGAGCAAGCCAGCACCGCCGGGCCCTGGCACTCACGTGCTGCGTTCGAAGGGAGTTCGGCTGCGGGTCAAACTGGGATATGTCCGGGAGGGGGCTTCTAGCATCAAAGCAGAGATCGCGACGGTTTGGCCCGGTCGAGGTCAGAGCAATGGGCTACCCTCGTAAAATGCTCGCAATGATCCTAATGTGACCGCTTGGCCTTCAGAAGCTAGCGCCCGCGCCCTTCGCGAATTCCGCATTCAAATGGGCGCCGGCGCCGCCGGCCTTGAGCCGGACATAGGTTCCGGACTCATGCAGATCTAGCCCCCCTCACCGCGTGCCATTCCGGCCCTGAACTCCTCGCCGCTGGCGCCGGAGGAAGGGCACTTTGACCAGCTCGATGAAGATGCGGCCGTCCTGTAGCGGTTCAATTCCGCTGGCGATCTCGAGGAGCTTGCGGGCGGCGGTCTCTGGCTCGGTGAGTGGGTGAGCGGCTGCGAACTTCGTGGTAGCAGCATGCTACTCTGAGGCGCGGCCGAATGGCTAACTTTGCAGTACCACGCCAGTCAATGGCGCTTATTGTTTGAGCTGCGTAGCCGCCGAGCTCGAGAGGAGCCCCCCGCTCCAGCGGCAACGGTGGTGCGGAAATGGTTCCTTAGTTTCTGTACGCGTAAGATGAGCGCGTGCCGATTGCCGCTGGTTATGGCACTTGGAATGGGAATACCGGGCCCGGCTAGCTCCCCATCGCCGTTTTGAATTTGAGCACCCTCATTCAAGCCGGTTCAGGACCATGCTTAAGGGCATTGCAATAGCGCTAATCGGACTGACGATCTTGTCCCAACTCCACAGAGCCTATTCCTACGGGCGCTATACCGACGCGGCGCTCAAGCTAGCTCGGGACATCGTCCCTGGATTTAGCTTCTAACTTCATCAGCCACTATCAAGTTCTTCGTGGACTTTTAGCAGCGGCCGCAGGGAGGGTTCGCCGTAATTTGTCATCGCCGCCCGGGACTGGATCAGGCCGTCCATCGATTGTTTAAGCGGGCGGCGTTGTCTTCGCACGGGTCGCCTTATTCCCTCACAGGCGCCGAAACGATCCGCTGGCAGGCAAGGCATTTGTAGACATGTACCGCCGGTCGACTTGCGATTGCCCGCAATTCTCCCAGCGGCACCATTCCCCGGGTGCACTTCTCACAGGCCGGTGGTCGGTCGGTTTGATCAGGCGGTGGCATAGCAGAGCCGCACCGGGCCAGCGGCTACGCAACACCTGGGAAATTTCCGGGCAGGGCTGGGAAGCCGGTAGATGGCATGCTTTAGCTCTTTACCCATGCAGCATACATCCGCGCAGTCCAGTATCGCGCGCCCCCTATGCCTCGAAACCGGCTTCCGTCCGCTTAGATAGGAGGATCGCCGATTAGTTTTCAAACGCCATACGCGCGTCCTCGAAAGTCGCGGCCATACCAGCGGTGCATTCACCGGGGCGTGAGCTCTAATATCCCTCTTACTAAAACCTCGACCTGGGCGAGTATGTTGGACTCATTTTGCACCCCGTTCCGTTATTAGTTGAGGCGCGCGTCAACATACGACTATGATCTCGGAAAATTCAACGCCTCGCATCCGAATCGAGCCGGACTCCGCTGGTCTGTCGGTCCGCCCAAGCCAAGGCCGCGGCGAATACGACAAACATCGTCACGACCGCAATGGTCACTAGCAACGCATCAGTCGGCATCGTGCCCTCCCAATATCTTGTTCTGGGCATTATTTGCGACCGATCATCGGCGTCATTGATCCGGATCAAAAAGTATCAAGTGCTCCGGCGCAGACCAAACTTCAGGCCGCAGCCAAAGCCTCCACTCGCGCGGGATCGCGCAGACAGATTCCGCCATGGATGATCTCGATCGCTCCATGCCGCTCCAGCTTGGTGAAGGTGCGGCTGACGGTCTCGATGGTTAGGCCGAGATAGTCGGCGATATCCTGCCGGCTCATCGGGAGGGGAACGGTATTCGACGATCCCTTGAGCGCGATCAGCCGCTCGCGCCAGCCGAGCAGAAACGTCGCGACCTTTTCGTCCGCCGAGCGGCGGCCGAGCAGGACCATGTGGTCACGCGCTTGGCTCAACTCGCGAATTGCGAGCTCATTGATCCGCTGAAGCAGATGCGGCCGGTCTTCGATGAAGCGGCTAAACGGCACCTTCGCGAACTGGCACGCAGTCACCGCACCAATCGCATCGGCCGAGAAATTGTGGCGGCCCGACATATTCATCCCCAGGAAATCCCCGGGCAGGGCAAAGCCCACGATCTGTCGGCGGCCATCGGGCAGCAGCTTGTAGAGCCGCATGACGCCTTCGAGCAGGTTGAAGAACGAGGTCGTGATGTCCTCCTCTGAGAACACAGTCTCTCCCGTCGCGAAATGAACGCGGCGCCCAAGATGCTCGAATTCCCCAAGCTCGGCCGGGTCCAGCGAGGCGCAAACCGCGAAGCCGCGGACCGCACAATCGCTGCAAGAATGACCGTTCGGCTCAATCATGGTCACAGAAGCCCTCATCCAACCCATTCGATCGCCCGGTTTCGCCCCTGGCGGATCCCGCCGCGCGGAGTGCATTTTACTGCATTGCGCCAAACGCGATTGACCAAGATCAAATTTGGCGTCCGTCCCCACCCTATTGTGCATCGAGAGTTCGACGGGACCAATTTCCATGCTTCAAAACGCACTGCGCCACGGCTTGATCGTGCTGCTGTTGACCACGCCCGCGCTTGCCGCGCCGACGGCCGAACAACGCGGCAAATCCTATGCACGGGTCAATTGCGCGCGCTGCCATGCAATCGACCGTCGCTCCGATAGCCCGCTTAAGATGGCTCCGCCGTTCAGGACCCTGCACCAGCGCTACCCGATTGATACCCTTGAGGAAGCGCTCGCCGAAGGCATCTATACCGGCCACGCCGACATGCCGGCCTTCGAACTCGATCCGGACCAGATCCATGACCTACTGTCCTATCTGAAGACGCTTCAATAGCACGTAGGTGCTGTCACACCGCCTGCACCGTCCAGCCGATCAGGTCCTTGGCAATGCGGGCAAAAGCTGCGTCGAACGCCACAACGGCGGCGGCCGGCTCGACCTTGTCGAGCTTTTCATTGGTCTCGATCAGGCGCGATGCGATCACCTTGCCGTTCTTGTCGACGATCCGCGCCGACAGTCCGATCTCCACCCGGCTCTCGCCGTCGGTGGCAATGCGAAAGCGCCTGATGTCGATCAGGAGCTGATAGTCCGCCTGCCCCAGATCGGCCGTCCGTAGCGGAGCGTGCGCGATATCGTAATTTTCGAAGCTGTCGATCAGCCGCGCCTGCACCAGCTTCGGGATGCTATCAGCCCAGAGGAAATCGGCGAAGCCCTTGATGTCGCCAACCGGCGAAAACAGCATCCGCTGCGTCTGGAGCATGGCAACGGCGGTCGGCTCGGGAATGGCCAGCGACGCCGATAACGTCTTGCCGGCCGGTCCGAGATTCTGCGGCGTGTGCAGATCGTAGGTAATCTTCTGCGCAGGCGTGCCGCCGCCGGTCATCTTCTCAAGGCCAGCCAGGATGCCGTCAATCTTGCCGGTATTGCGCGCCAGCCCGTCCGAGAACGTCTTGAGATTGGCGATGGTGTCCTTGAGTGGTCCGGAGTTGTCCTCGAGCACGGTATCGACGCGCCGCAGGGCATCGCGTGCCGCCTGCGTCATGCTCTGGCCGGCCCCGGCCTCGGCGACCAGCGTCAGCGGCTCGCCGGATTTGGCGATGATCATGCCGCCCTCCAGCGTCACCACCGGCACGCCGGTCAATCCCTGAAACTCAAGGCCGACCTTGGTGTCGGTCCGCACGGGTGTCGTCGAGGCCACCGAGATCGTGGCATTGACGAAGCGGGGATTGTCCGGCGCGAGCCCGAGCTGGGTCACTTCGCCGACCCGGATACCGTTGAACAGCACCCCGGCGCCGACCAGCAGGCCCGGCACCGGTCCCTGGAACTGGACGTGATAGCTGGTACGCGGGCCGATGCCGCCGGTGTTGTTCAGCCAATAGACGAAGCCGAACACCGCGAGGATTGCAGCCAGCACAAATGTCCCGATCAGCACATAGGGAGCGCGGGTTTCCATGTTTCATCTCATCTCGTGTTGCAGCATCTGCGAGCGCTTGCCGTGGAAATAGGCGCGCACCCAGGGATGCTCGGATTGCAGCAATTCGCGCATCGGGCCGATCGCGACGATCTTGCCGTCGGCAAGCGCGGCGACGCGGTCGCAGACAGTTGTTAAGCTGGCGAGGTCATGGGTCACCATGAACACGGTCAGCCCCAGGGTCTTTTGCAGCGTCCTGATCAGCGCGTCGAAATCGCCCGCGGCGATCGGATCAAGACCGGACGTCGGCTCGTCGAGGAACAGTATCGGGGGATCGAGGGCAAGCGCGCGCGCCAGTGCGACACGCTTGGTCATACCACCAGACAGTTCTGACGGGTATTTGTCGCCGTCCTCCGGACGTAGCCCGACCATCTCGAGCTTGGCAATCGCGATCTCATCCATCAGCTCCTGCGACAGCGTGAGGTTTTCGCGAAGCGGAAATTGCACGTTCTGCCGGACGGTCAGCGAAGAGAAGAGTGCGCCCTGCTGAAACAGGATGCCCCACCTCGTGGCCGTGCTGCGGTCATGCGCGCTGCCGATCGGCTGCCCCATGATCTCGATGCTGCCGCCACGGCGCGGGATCAGACCGATGATGGTGCGCATCAGCACCGACTTGCCACCGCCGGAGGCCCCCACCAGGCCGAGGATTTCGCCGCGGCGGACGTCCAGCGACAGGTGGTCGAGCACGGTCTGGCGACCGAAGCCGACGACGAGGTCCCGAACCCCGATCGCGATCTCTGCATGCGGCTCGGGCATCGTCACATTCCGATCGAGGCGAAGAAGATCGCAAACAGGCCGTCGAGCACAATCACCAGGAAGATCGACTTGACTACCGATGTCGTCGTCTGCCGGCCGAGCGACTCCGCGCTGCCCTTCACCCGCAGCCCTTCGCTGCAGGCGACGATCCCGATTACCAGCGCCATGAACGGGGCTTTCAGGATGCCGACTTCGAAGTGAGTGACAGAAATCGCCTCGTGCAGCCGGGCGATGTAGATCGCCGGCCCCATGTCACCGTAGAACTGCGCGACGAGACCGCCGCCATAGAGCGCGGCAATCGATCCGATGAAGGTCAGGATTGGCAGTGCAATGACGAGCGCGGCCACCCGCGGCAGGATCAGAACGTCGACGGGATCGAGCCCCATGGTCGACAGCGCATCGATCTCCTCACGCATCTTCATCGAGCCAAGCTCCGCCGTATAGGCGCTTCCCGAACGTCCCGCGACCATGATCGCAACGATCAACACGCCGAGCTCACGCAGGACGAGGATGCCCACCATGTCGACGGTGTAGGATTCCGCGCCGAACCTGCGAAAATGGAAGAAACCCTGCTGGGCAATGATGGCACCAATCAAGAACGTGATCAGCACGACGATGGGGATCGCCTGCAACCCGATCCGGTTGAGCTGATAGACCAGCGATGTCAACCGGAGCGAGCGGGGCCGGCGCAGCACGCCAAGCACGGCCATGAACAAGGCGCCGAGCATTTGCAGAAAGATCGTGACGTCTTCACGGGCACCGATCGTCGCCTTGCCGAGATCGTTCAGCCTAAGCAGGAATGGGTTGGACGCGGCTGTCTGTGCCGGCGTGTGGCGGTTGACCTGTCGCACCTCCTCCAGCAGGCCACTGAAGTGATCGGCCACGCCGACGATATCGGCCGGTCTCCCGGCTGATGCGGCCTGGCGCGACAGTTTCTCCAGGATCCATGCGCCGAGCGTATCGAGCGCGCTGATTCCCGACATATCCAGAGTTACGGCTCTCGATCGAGAGACCTCCGCACCGACCGATCGGGACAGCGTTTCGAGCGTTGCTACATTGGCTGCAATCCACGGGCCCTCGGGCCGTAATTCCAGCTTATCGCCAGATGGCGTTGCGAGCAGCAGAGGTTCCGAATTCACACGCATATCCTCATGAGACGACCGGTCCCCGATTGTTGATGTTCTAGGCCGGCATGAAGCAGCCCGATTGACGCAAATCAATGGCCATTGGGTCCGCTCGCATAGGCTTTCCTTATGCAATGGAGACCGCCAATGTTCGATACTGGCAGAATGAGCGATGAGCTGAAGGCACTGAAGGTTGACGTCACACGTCTGCTGAGCACCGCCGGGGAGGACGTGTTCGCGACGTCAAAGGACCGCACTGAGGCCCTCGCCGATCAGATTAAGGCCGCTCTGGCCGAGCTCGGCGAAACCGTCAGCGAGGAGCAGGAGCAGCTGCACGATCTCATCACCGAACGCCCGGTCGCCTCGCTCGCTTCCGCGTTTGCGCTCGGCGTGGTCGTCGGCTTCATGCTGAGGAGACATTAGGTGAATACCGAGAATGTAGTCAAACATCTGCGCGCCCTCTGGCGCACGGACAGGATCATCGCTGATATCAGGCTCCGCCACCTGCTGATCGGGCTCGGTCTGCGAGCCTTTGCGGCGCTGATCGCCGCATTCGGGCTCCTGATGCTGGAGCTGGCCGCCTATTTCGCGCTGGTCCAGATCTGGAGCGCGATCGGCGCAGCCGCCGCTCTCGGAGCGATCAATTTTGTCATCGCGGCGGTTCTCTTCGTCGTCGCCGGTCGTCCGCCCTCAGGCCGCGACATAGAGCTTGCCAATGAAATCCACGACACATCGATCGAAGCACTTCAAGTCGAAGCCCGCGCATTCCAGGCCGAATTGACCGGCGCGGTCCATCATCCGTTCAGCACGATCGTGCCGGTGCTGGTGCCGCTGATCGCGATCATCGTCAAAAACATGCGAAAGCCGGCCAGGGCGCCTGCCGCAACCACTGCCGCAACCACAGCGTCCGAAGCTCGCTCGTAGTCGCAAGCCTCAGAGCTTAAGCCGGACGTCGCAGATATCCGGTTCGGTCGGGTCCGGCTTCACCTCAAAGCCGAGCTGCCTGCACATCTCGAGCATCACGACGTTCTCCTTGAGCACGTCGCCCGAGATGGTCTTGAGCCCTTCCGACTTCGCATAATCGATGATCAGCTGCATCAGAGCCCAGCCGAGCCCCCTGCCCTTGAGATCGGATCGCAACAGGATCGCATATTCACCGCTCTCATAGACCGAATCCGAGTGAATCCGTACCACGCCGACCATCTCGTTCTTGTCGTCGAATGCGACGAACGCCATGGCGCGCGCGTAATCGAGCTGGGCGAGGCGCGCGATGAACTCGTGGGTAAATTCCTTCATCGGCGCAAAGAAGCGCAGGCGCAGATCATGGGCCGTCACATGGCGCAGGAACTCGTGGATGGTCGGCTCGTCCTCCGGGCGCAGGGGACGCACCGAAATGTGCCAGTCATCTTTGAGGGTGAAGCGGCGCTCCCATTGTGACGGATAGGCGCGGACCGCGAGATTGGCCGGGCCTGTGCCTGCGAATTTCCGCTGCGGCGGGCCCACCGCGATGCGGGCGTCGACCGCCGTGACGCCGGTTTCATCCGCGAGCAGCGGATTGATATCGAGTTCGCGGATTTCGGGGATGTCCGTCGCCATTTGCGCCAACTTGACTAGGACCAGGGCGACAGCGTCTTGCTTGACGGCGGGCACGTCACGATAGGCATGAAGCAACCGCGACACGCGGGTTCGATCGATCAGATCCCGGGCGAGCTGCAAATCGAGCGGCGGCAGCGCCAGGGCCTTGTCGTTGATGATCTCCACCGCCGTGCCGCCTCGGCCGAATACGACCACCATGCCGAAGGTGGGATCGTCGGCGAGGCCCAGGATCAGCTCGCGCGCCTTTGCTTTGACGACCATCGCTTGCACGATGACGCCGTCAATGCGGGCATCAGGCCGCAACGTCTTCGCCCGCGCAAGAATATTGGCCGCTGCCCCGCGCACCGCTGCCGGCGTTGTCAGGTTGAGCACGACCCCGCCGACATCGGATTTGTGCACGATATCGCGCGACAGGATCTTGAGCACAACGGTCGCCCCTTGTGCGAATATCTCGTCCGCATAGGCGACCGCCTGCTCGATACTATTAGCTGCATAGGTCGGCACCATCGCGATGTCATAGCACCCAAGTAGATGCTTGATCTCGACGGGCTCAAGCCATTTGCGACCATCGGCGATGGCCGTCGTGACAATTTGCTTCGCAGCCGCCACATCCGGTACGAAAGTGTCGGGCATCGCCGGGGGAACCTGGCTCAGCTCGTCGACCACCTCGCGATGACGGACCAGATGCATGAAGCCGCGTACGGCATCGTCCTCGGTTGGATAATTCGGAATGCCGGCTCCGGACAGCGTCGCAATGATCTCCTGATCGGCTCCGACCCAGGCTGCCAGCACCGGCTTGGCCCAGCTGCGGTGTTTCTCGCGATATTTGCCGACGAGCTCGGTCACGGTCGTGGCGATCTGGGCGGCCGAAGCAATCGCGGTCTGCACGTTGAGCACGAGGACCGCGTCATTGCCGGGATCCTCGAGCAGCACTTCCAGCGCCGCCGCATAACGCGAGGCGTCGGCGTCGCCGACGATGTCGACGGGATTTGCGCCGGACCAGGTCGGCGGCAGCACTGCATCCAGCTTCTGGCGCGTATCCGGCGTCATGGGAGCGGGAATTCCGCCGAGGTCCGCCAGCCGGTCGATCGCCAGGACACCGATGCCGCCACCGTTGGTGAGAATAGCCAGGCGCTTTCCCGCCGGCGATCCGATGCGACCGAGCGTCTCGGCACAATCGAACAGCTCACGCAGATCAGACACCCGAAGGACGCCGGCGCGCCGGAAGGCAGCATCATAGACCGCGTCCGCGCCCGCGAGCGCGCCCGTATGTGTGGCGGCAGCCTTCGCACCCTGCGCCATCCGGCCGGACTTCACCACAACGACAGGCTTCACACGCGCAGCCGCGCGCGCCGCCGACATGAACTTACGCGCGTCCTTGACGGCCTCGATGTAGAGCAGGATGGCACGCGTCTTATGGTCCATCGCGAAATAGTCGAGCAAGTCCGCGATGTCGACGTCGATCTGGTCACCGATCGAGACGATGCCCGAGAAGCCGACGCCACGCTGCGCGGCCCAATCCACCATGCCGGCCGCGATCGCGCCCGATTGAGAGATCAGTGCGAGGGTTCCCGCTCCCGGCATGTGCGCGGCGAAACTGGCATTCAGGCTGACACTTGGCATCATGATGCCAAGGCAATTGGGGCCAATCAGCCGCATGCCATATTTGCGCGCGGCTGCGATGGCAGCTTCCTCGAGCGAACCCGGTCCATGACCGAGCCCTGCCGAGACGATCAGCGCGCCGGCCGAGCCGCGACGCCCGGCTTGATCGATAATGTCAGGAACCTGACCCGCCGGCGCAGTAATGACGACCAGCTCCGGCACGAAAGGCAGTTGAGCCAGGCTGCTCACCGCAGCCATCCCGCCGATCTCGCTATAACGCGCGTTCACAAGGCCGAATTGCCCTTTGAAGGCGGACTTGCGAACGTTTTCCAGGACCGCGCGTCCCACGGACGCTTGGCGGGGACTGGCCCCGATGAGGGCGACTGACTGGGGCGACAACAGGTTTTTCAGGCGGTAGGTCGACATGGTCACAATCGTCCGATCGGGCAACGGGTCCGTCAATTACCAAGCTAACCCGGATAATACTTGGAAACGCACCTAGTGCGACATCATCACCCAGCACGGTGGCTGGCCGATGACAGTCTTGGTCACACCGCCCCAGACCGTCTCATTCAGGCGCGAATGGTGATAAGCGCCCATGACGATGGCGTCGATGGCATGGGACTGCGCCCAAGCCCCCAGCACCTTGCCGATCGAGCTCCCGCCGCTCTTCACAGTTTCGAAGGACGCATAGACCCCATGCTCTCTGAGGTGATGGACAAGACTGAGACCCGATTGCGCGATCGCTTCGGTCTTGTCCTCCGCCACGGTCACCACCCGGACGGAAGCCGCTGCCTGAATAATCGGCAGAGCGTCGCCAACCGCGCGCGCGGCGCGCGCCGAGTGGTCCCAGGCGATGACGACATGCTCGAATTCCGGCCGCAGCGAGCCCGCGTGCTGCTCGGGACAGAGCAGCAGCGGCCTGCCGGATTCAAACAGGAACGATTCTACGATGCTTTCGGTTCGGCTATCGTGGGCCTTTACGGGGATTAGGCTGAGATCGCTGAAACGTGCATGCTCCGCGAGGGTCGATGCGATCTGGTCCGCCGGCACCCTGCCCGATCGGCTCTGGGCACGCGTACCAGTGCGCGCGGCCGCCTCGGTGAATGCATTCAGGAGCTGCTGCATATCGCCCGCCTCGCACACAACGCTGAGTTCGGCGGACTCCGGGCCATTAGGAAACACCACCTTCGGGCGCACGAAAACATCGTCCTCCAGCGCAAGCCCGGTGATTCTGGCACCGAGGTCAGCGGCAACGGCGACGCATTTCTCAATTGCGGCGAGCGCAGGCCCACTCGGCTGACCGACAAGCGGCAAAAAGACGTCCTTGATGGCCATCGGGATTCTCCTTGCCAGCCAAAATAGGCCGCTTTTCGTCAGCTCCCTTGATTCTCGTCAAGGCGCCGAACGCCCTCCGACGCAAGCGATGAGGGGCGTTGAGCAAAGTCAAGGTACTGGCCGCTCGGTGGTTCTATGGGTATTCAGTCGGAGCGGTTCGCCCCGGAGAGACTTATGCGTGCGATGGTGTTACCGGCCCCACGAGCGCGGCTTCGAATGGAGGAGCGGCCAGACCCGGTCCCCGGCGATGGCCAGATCCGGGTGAAGATAGGAGCCTGCGGGGTATGCCGGACCGACCTGCATGTCGTCGACGCCGAGCTACCCGATATTCGCTATCCGATCGTGCCCGGCCATGAGATCATTGGGCGGATCGACCTCGTCGGTCCTCATGTTGCAACCCATGCGCTTGGTGACCGGGTCGGCATTCCCTGGCTTGGCTTCACATGCGGAAAATGCCGATACTGCCGGGAAGGCATGGAAAATCTGTGCGACGCACCGCTGTTCACCGGCTATACGCGTGACGGCGGCTACGCAACGCACACCATCGCCGATGCCCGCTATGCATTTCCGCTCGGCGAAGGCGACAATGACGTGGAGATTGCGCCTTTGCTGTGTGCAGGTCTGATCGGCTGGCGCTCGCTGGTGCTGGCTGGTCCCGCAGAGCGACTAGGCCTCTACGGCTTTGGCGCGGCCGGCCATATCGTTGCACAAGTCGCAATCTGGCAGCGACGATCCGTCTACGCGTTCACGCGGCGCGGCGATGCCCCCGCTCAGGCCCTCGCGCGACGTCTTGGTGCCGTCTGGGCGGGAGCTTCCGACGAAATGCCCGCCGAGCCGCTCGATGCCGCTATTATCTACGCACCGGCGGGGGAACTCGTTCCGGCTGCGTTGCGCGCCGTCCGAAAAGGCGGTCGCGTGGTGTGCGCCGGCATCCATATGTCCGACATCCCGAGCTTTCCATATGATTTGCTCTGGGAGGAACGGCAATTGGTTTCGGTCGCCAATCTGACCCGGCAGGACGGACTGGATTTTCTCAAGGTCGCACCACAAGCCGGTGTGCGCACCGAGACGACGGCATTTCCGCTGGATCAAGCCAACGAGGTTCTGGGCATGCTGAGGAACGGCCAGATTCTGGGCGCAGCCGTCCTGACGCCCTGACGGTGCTTGGAATGTCTGCTTCGCTGGACAATCAAACGACGATCCAGGAACGGATCTTCCAGACACTGGCTGGACATCAGGGCGTGACGCGGATCGATACGCACGGCGCCTCCGTCTTTCTCGATGGCGATCGCGCTTTGAAGATCAAGCGGGCCGTGCTGTTTCCTTTCCTCGACTATTCCAGCCTTGAGAAGCGCAAGGCGGCCTGCGAGGAGGAAATCCGGATCAACCGGCCACTGGCGCCGCAGATTTACCACGGTGTTGTCGCGATCACCGAGGAGCCGGACGGATCGGTAAAGGTCAATGGCCGCGGCCGACCGATCGAATACGCCGTCGACATGTCTCGTTTCGACGAGAACCAGACGCTGGACCATCTGGCGAAGGCGCGAACGTTCGACGCGGATCTTGCATCAGCCATTGCCGGCGCAATCGTGGCATCGCACGCGGCGGCGACGCCTGCCGACGGCAAGGCTTGGATGTCCTCGATTCCTGCCCTGATCGACGGCAACAGCGCGGGCTTGCGAGTTGGCAATGACCTTCAGGGCGCGGACATCGAACAACTCGCGCGGGCCTCGCACGATGCATTCCTGCGCACCCATCCTTTGCTTGAAGAACGCGGCCGCCGAGGCTTCGTGCGCCGTTGCCACGGCGATCTGCACCTCGCCAATATCGTGCTGATTGATCAGCGGCCGGTGCTGTTCGATGCCATCGAGTTCGATGCACAGATGGCGACGGTCGACGTGCTCTACGATCTCGCCTTCACGCTGATGGACCTGCTGCGCCACGATCAGTCGCTCGCCGCAAACGTTGTCCTGAACCGGTATCTTGCCGCGACGCCGTCCGAAAACCTCGATGCGCTCGGCGCGCTGCCCCTGTTCATGTCCATTCGCGCCGCGATCCGCGCCCAAGTGGCCCTGGCACGGCTGAAGTCACATTCCGATGATGTCCGCATCCTTGACGAGGCGCGGCGCTATTTTGACCTTGCCCGAACGCTGATCCAGCCGCCCGCTCCCCGTCTGATCGCGGTCGGCGGGCTGTCGGGCACCGGCAAAACGGTTTTGGCAGCGGCGCTCGCACCATCAGTCGCGCCGCAGCCGGGGGCCGTCGTGTTGCGCAGCGATGTCATTCGCAAGCAGATGTTCGGGGTGGCCGACACGGACCGGCTGCCACCATCCGCCTACACGCCCGAACTTGCAGAGCGGGTTTACGCAACATTGGCCGAGCGCGCCCACCATGTGCTGGCCCAGGGCCATTCGGTGATCATCGATGGCGTGTTCGCCCGCGACGTCGAGCGAGAGGCCATCGCCGCACTGGCCCGAGATTGCAACGTGCCTCTCACCGGACTCTTCCTCGTCGCGGATCTGGCAACCCGGCAGGCGCGCATCGGCAGCCGGCGCGGCGATGCCTCCGATGCCACGCAAGAGGTTGCCGCATTGCAAGAGCGCTATAAGATCGGGCGTGTCGGGTGGGCGAGCATCGATGCATCCGGAACACAAGCGCAGACGCTCCAAAGCTGCCGGGATGCGATCGCTAAAGGCAAATAAGGCAATCTGATAGGCGCGAGCTAGGATGGCGCGACCCACCACGAGTTCGAGGGCCACCGGCCATGCCAAGCCGCCGGCGGGCCGCGTTGGGCGGCCGGGCCGCCTCAGCCCCGGTATGGCGTGCGATACGGCCTTTCGGATCATTGCCCGCCGTCATCTCGCCGCCGTGCTCGCCCAGCACGACCGCACATGCCGTGGCGATCCGGACGCGTTGCACCAGATCCGGATCGCCCTGACCCATCTGCGGACTGCGATCCGCTTCTTTTCGCCCATGGTCGACGATGCGCTACGCCCCAAAGTCTGGGCCGAATTGAAATGGTTGAACAGCCAGCTCGGCATGGTGCGGGACCTCGATGTTGCGATCGAACGCATGGCCTCCGGCGGCAAGCTCGCCGAACTCCAGCACTGGGACGACAAGCGCGCCGAAAGTCACCGCCTGCTGGCCCGCGCGCTGCAATCGGCAAGATATCGCCGTCTGGTCGAACAGACATCGGGCTGGATCGAGGGCGGCCCCTGGTCAACCAGGCGGAGCAAGGAGGCCATCAGACTTCGCCGCTGTCCGCTCGCCAACCACGCCATGGTGCAACTGACCGATTGGGAAAGGACGCTGCTGAGGAAGGCCCGGAAGCTGCGCAAGCTCGACGTCGAGAAACGGCACAAGCTGCGCATTCTCAACAAGCGACTGACTTATTCGATCGAGTCGCTGGAGGATCTGTTCGCCGACAAGTCGCTGAAGAAGCAAAAGGCGATCCTTAAGCAATTGCGCAAGGCGCAAAAAGCCCTTGGACAGCTCAACGATGATGCGCGCGGTCAGGCGCTGGCCGCCTCATTGAGGGAGGCCGTTCCGGAAGCAGCGATTCGTTTTCTGGACCACAAGCGCGAAAAGAAGTTGCTGCGAACGGCCTCAATGGCCTATCGGAAACTCGACAAGGCCAAACCCTTGCGCCCCTCCGACCTCACTCCGGATGCTGAGCCCAAGCCTTAAGTGCGGACGTAGTCGCCCGGTGCATCGGGAAGGCCATCAATGTCGCCATTTCCGATCGGTGGCGGATCACAAAACTCGCCGGATTTCGCGCTGAGCCAGCGGGTCCATTCCGGCCACCACGACCCCTCGACATGCGGTGCCAGCTTCAGCCATTCATCCGGGCCGATATAGGGCGCGTCCGCGGCCTTGGTCATCACCTGATAGCTGTGCCCAGCCTCGTCGGGCGGCGCCACGACGCCGGCATTGTGGCCCCCGCTGGTCAACAGGAAGGTCAGATCGGCATCGACCTGATAGTGAAGCTTGTGGACGGATCGCCACGGCGCCACGTGATCGGTGAGCGTGCCGACCACGAACATCGGGATGTGAATGTCGGACAGAGAAATGTTTCCGCCGCCGACGCGATAACGTCCCTCAGCAAGATCATTGTTGAGGAAGAGCTTTCGCAGGTATTCCGAATGCATCCGATAGGGCAGCCGCGTCGCGTCGGCATTCCAGGCCATCAGGTCGCTCGGCGCTGAGGCCTCGCCCATCAGGTAGTCACGCGACAACCGCGACCAGATCAGATCGTTCGAACGCAGCAGCGCGAACGCGCCGGCCATCTGCGCCGTGTCGAGGTAGCCTCGTTGCCACATCACGTCTTCGAGAAAGGTAACCTGGCTTTCGTTGATGAAGAGCGTCAGCTCGCCGGCCTCGGTGAAATCAGTTTGCGCGGCCAGGAGAGTGATGGTGCCGAGGCGATCGTCGCCGTCGCGCGCCATTGCGGCGGCAGCGATCGACAGCAAGGTGCCGCCGAGACAATAACCGAGCGCGTGAATCTTCTGTGCCGGCACGATCCGGCCAATCACATCCAGTGCGGCCATCACACCCAGCTTGCGGTAATCGTCGAACGCAACATCCCGATCTCTTGCGTCCGGATTGCGCCAGGAGATCGCGAAGACCGTAAAGCCCTGTTCAGTGAGGTATTTGACCAGCGAGTTCTGCGGCGACAGATCGAGGATATAGTATTTCATGATCCAGGCGGGCACGATCAGGATCGGCTCGGGCCGCACCTGCGCCGTGGTGGGATGATACTGGATCAGTTCGATCAGCTCGTTGCGGTAGACAACCTTGCCGGGCGACACCGCAACAGTCTTGCCGACGACGAACTGTTCGTCTCTGCTCGGCTTCGCGGACGACAGCAACCGCATCAGGTCGCCGCACCAGTTCTGTCCGCCGAACACGAAATTCTCCCCGCCGCTCTGGAACGCCTTCTCCAGCACCTGCGGATTGGTCATTGCGAAATTCGACGGTGCCAGCATGTCGAGCATCTGGCGCACAGAGAATTCGACGATAGCCTCGTTCGCCCGCGAGACGCCGCGCACGCCAGTCGTTGCATCGTGCCACCAGCGCTCTCCGAGCAGAAAGGCCTGCGCAACAATATTGAACGGCGCGGCCTCCCATTGCGGCGCCCTGAAGCGGCGATCCCGTCCGTCCGGCCGGATCACCGACCAGGGCTCTTGCGCGGGTGAGGTCGCGTGCGCGGCAGCTTCCAACAAACGGCCGGTGTCACGAACCACCCGCTCAGCGATCTCCATTCGACGCTGTGGAGCTCCTGCAAGATGGCAGCCCCAGTCAAGCCAGGCGAGCAGCAAGGCTGTCGGCGAAATTCCGCCCGTGAACCGCGCGAGCAAGGCGTGGAACGTGCGGTCGAGCAGGTAGGGCTCCGGCACCGGCTGGACGGTCGATCTCTCCGCGTTTGGCTCGGCTTTCGTGACTGAGCGGGCGACGTCCACAACAGGCTCGGTGGAGGCCGCCGGCTGATCGGGCAGAGGAAGGATTTGCACAACGTTCATGGGATTCCCGTGCGCTGCTGATCGCATGTGGGGGCAGGATATGGCCGCCTGCTTTGGGGGCGTTGAGCTGCATCAATTCTGAGGCCGATCACAATCGCTTAAATCCGCAACAACCGGCTTCGTCCTCTTGACCTGCGTCAAACGCTCTCTCGGCGCCCGATCTAGACTTAACCATCGAAATTCGAAAAGCCAGCGGAGCTTCCCATGCGCGCCCACCAGATCATGACCAGGTCGGTTATCTCGGTCACGCCCGACACCAGCATCGTCGAGGCCGCGAACATCATGCTGAAGCGTCACGTCAGCGGCCTCACCGTAGTCGACGACCGAGGCAAGCTGGTCGGCGTCGTCTCGGAAGGCGACTTCATCCGCCGAAGCGAGATCGGCACCGGACGCAAGCGCGGCCGCTGGCTGAGCTTCATCCTCGGCCCCGGCACGTCCGCCAGCGACTTCGTCCACGAGCACGGTCGCAAGGTTTCCGAGGTGATGACCACATCGCCTGTGACCATCACGGAGGATACCGCGCTCGCCGAGATCGTCGAGCTCATGGAGCGGAATAACGTCAAACGCTTGCCGGTGGTTCGCGGCGACAAGGTCGTCGGCATCGTGTCACGCGCCAACTTGCTGCAGGCAGTGGCGGGCCTCGCGCGCGAGGTGCCCGACCCGACCGCCGACGATGATCACATCCGCAGCCGCATCATTGATGCCATGGAGAAGCACGACTGGTGCCCGTTCGGGCTGAACGTCATCGTGCGCGACGGCATTGTTCACCTGAGCGGTGTCATTACGGAAGAACGCTCGCGTCAAGCCGCGGTCGTCGCAGCGGAGAATGTGGAGGGCGTGAAGAAGGTGCACGACCATCTTTGCTGGGTCGATACCATGTCGGGCGTCTATTTGAACTCGCCCGAGGACGATGAGCTCGCCAAAGCAAGCTGAGCGCCAGAAACGGCTCAGAGAGGGATGACGGCGGTGGCTTCAATTTCGACGCGCGCCGCCCTCTCGACCAGACGGACGACCTGGACCAGCGCCATCGCGGGATAGTGCGCACCGAAGATGGCGCGGTAGATCTGGCCGAGTTCCTTCAGATTCGCCAGGTATTCGTCCATGTCGACGACATACCAGGTCAGACGCACCAAATGTTCGGGCCGCGCACCCCCCTCGGCCAAAATCTCGGCGATATTGCTGAGGGCCTGGCGCACCTGGGCGACAAAGCCGTCCGCGAGACGCTCTTGGGCATCCCAGCCGATCACACCACCCGTGACGACGAGGCGGCCCTCTGCGGCCATACCGTTGGCATAGCCCTTCGGCATCGGCCAGCCCGAGGGCTGCAGCACCTGAGATTTGGGGCTGGAATCATCCCCGGTGGCGGCTGGCAGCACCGCAAGTTGGGGGCCTTTCGGCGTCGTTACTGACAACTTTCGATCCTCATCTCATTCCGCCGCGACGCCCGAGGACGCCGCAGCTGCCTGCGCCAATTGACGCAAGGCAAAGCGCTTCAATTTTCCGGTCTCGGTCTTCGGTAGCTGCGTCACGAACTCGATCGCGCGCGGATATTTGTACGGCGCGATCTCGCGTTTGACGTGCTCCTGCAGCTCGGCTGCAAGCTTTGCGTCCGGTATCACCCCGGGTGCGGCAACGACATAGGCCTTCACGATCATCCCGCGCGCCTCGTCGGGAGCACCGACGACGCCACATTCGACAACGGAGGGGTGCGTGAGCAGCGCCGCCTCGACGTCAGTGCCTGCAATGTTGTAGCCGGCGGAAACGATCATGTCGTCGGAGCGCGACTGGTACCAGAAATAGCCATCGCTATCCATCAGATAGGTATCGCCCGTAATATTCCAGCCATTTTGAACGTACTTGCGCTGACGTTCGTCGGCGAGATAGCGGCAACCGGTCGGTCCGCGCACCGCGAGCTTTCCCATCGTGCCAGGCGGCAAATCATTGCCGTCGTCATCGACGATCTTGGCCTCATAGCCCGGCACCGGCTTGCCCGTCGCGCCGGGACGAATTTCCTCCTCAGTCGCGCTGATGAAGATGTGCAGGAGCTCCGTCGAGCCAATGCCGTCCATCAGCTTGATGCCGGTGGCCTTCAGCCAGGCATCGAAGGTCGGTTTGGGCAAGGTCTCGCCCGCGGAGACGCACTTGCGCAACGATGAAATGTCGCGGCCGGAGAGCTTGCTGATCATGGCGCGATACGCGGTCGGAGCCGTGAAGCAGACGGTGGTCTTGTATTGTTCGATTGCCGCCAGGATCTCATCGGGCGTCGTCTTCTCGAGCACGACGAAGGAGGCGCCGATGTGCATTGGAAACAGCACCCCGCCGAAGCCGAAGGTGAAAGCAAGCGGCGCGGAGCCAATGAAACGGTCGTTCTGCTCGGCCCGCAGGATGTTCCGCGCGTAAGCATCGCACACCGCCAGCATGTCCCGGTGGAAATGCATGGTGCCCTTGGGATCGCCGGTTGTTCCGGATGTGAATGCGATCAGGCATATGTCGTCGGAAGCCGTATCGACCGCCCTAAACTCCGGGCTCGCATCGGCGATCAACGCCTCGAGCGAGTCGGGAGCACCATTGCCCCAATAGACCACGCGCTTCAGTCCAGGCGCAGCCTGCTTCGCCTTCTCCATCTCTTCGGAGAGCTTGCCGTCGCAGAGGGCGAGCGTAATCTCTGCCTTCTGGATCGGATAGGACAGCTCCTTCGCGCGCAGCAGCGGCATCGTCGCGACGCAAATGCCGCCGGCTTTGATCACCGCAAGATAAGTTGCGACCATCATCGGGTTGTTGGCCGAGCGCAGCAGCACGCGCCCTCCGGTTACAAGGCCGAGCTTGCTGACCAGGACATTGGCGATGCGGTTCACCAGCGCTTGCAGTTCGCGATAGGTATAGCTGACGGCGGGACTGATGACGCACGGCGCCTCGCCGCGCCCCTGCTCGACCCAGCGGTCGAGAAAGTAGCTGACGCAGTTCAATCGGGATGGATATTGCAACTCCGGCCGCGTGAAGATGAACTCCGGCCAGAGCTCGGGCGGCGGCAGATGCTGCCGCGCAAATGTGTCGACATGGGCGGTCGCAGCGTTTGCGTCATGCGAGCCCGAGACTTGAACCTTGGCGGCGTTGGCCATCGCACGCTCCTTTGCGCATGGAAAGCACCCGGCAGCACTTACTGGAAAACATTTTAGGCTTAAAACAATTTCGCGCAATAGCGGATTTTGGGCATCCCATGCATTTTCGTGCGGCAAAGTGGGATTGCGGGGCGCCTAGGGCCGGCGGCGCGCGGCCGATTTCTGCGCCGAGGCCTTGGTCTTGGCCAGCAGCCGCATGAGCTCGCGCACGTCTTTTGGCGTCAGATCGGCGAACAGATCGGCGATCCAGGTTTCATGTTCCGCAGCCATCCGGCGAAATTCGGCGCGACCGAGTTTTGTGAGGCGGATTACCTGGACGCGGCGGTCCGTCTCCGAGGTGCGGCGGTCGAGATGGCCGGATTCCACGAGGCGTTCGACGAGCCCGGTGACGTTGCCGTTGGACACCATCATGCGCTTGGAGACGTCCGACAGCGTCATGCCATCGGGGGCCTTGTCGAGCTGCGCCATCAGGTCAAACCGGGGCAACGTGACGTCGAAGCGTTGCCGCAAGCGACCGCGAACTTCGCCCTCGATCAGGGTCGTGCAGGTCAGCAGACGCAACCACAGCCGGAGCTCGTCGGCGTGGTCCTCGGGCGTTTCGACGGCCTTGGTCTCGGAATCGAGCATCTCGATGCGATCATTCCCCGCTGGCATGGGCGCCGGCAGGCTTCCCAACGTTTTGAGCTTCAAATAAATCAGCGCCGGCCGCAAGCCCAAAGCTGCAACAATCGATCGCAGGCGAATTTCTTTAGGCTTCAAGTAATTGGCGCGGGGCTTGCATGCGCCGCGCCCATACGATGGCGACCTCCCAAGCTTGCTTGCCGCGGCAGGCGTCATCGGCATAAGCTCGGATCCAAGTACGCGGCTTGCAACGCAAGCCCGATATTACGGGGGGACAGATCATGAAGACGCAACTGACCTTGGCCGCGGCCGCGTTTCTGCTCGGCACCGCCATGCGCCCTGCCCTCGCCGAGGACAAGATCAAGCTCGGCGTGATCGTGACACTATCGGGACCTGCCGCTGCGCTCGGTCAGCAGGTTCGCGACGGATTTGCGCTTGCGGTCAAGGATCTCGGCGGCAAGATGGGCAGCCGCGATGTCGACGTGGTCGTTGTCGATGACGAGTTGAAACCCGACGCGGCCGTGACCAAGGTCAAAGGACTGCTCGAGCGCGAGAAGGTCGACTTCGTCGTCGGTCCGATCTTCTCCAACATCCTGCAGGCGATCCACCGTCCGGTCACCGAATCCAAGACATTCCTGATCAGCCCCAATGCCGGCCCGTCGACCTTCGCTGGCAAGGACTGCAACCCGTTCTTCTATGTGACCTCGTACCAGAATGACCAAGTGCACGAAATCCTCGGCAAAGTCGCGCAGGATCGCGGCTACAAGCGGATGTATGTGATGGTGCCGAACTATCAGGCCGGCAAGGACTCGGTCGCGGGGTTCAAGCTGGACTACAAGGGCGAGATCGTCGAAGAGTCCTACATGCCGCTGAACACGCTTGATTTCCAGCCGGAGCTTTCCAAGATCGCCTCGCAGAAGCCCGACGCGCTGTTCACGTTCATGCCGGGCGGCCTCGGCGTCAATCTCGTCAAGCAGTACAAGCAGGCAGGTCTGGCCGACAGCATTCCCGTGCTATCGGCCTTCACGGTGGATGAATCGACCTTGCCGGCACAGCAGGATGCGGCCGTCGGCATGTTCGGCGGCGCGAACTGGGCGCCCAATCTCGACAATCCTCAGAACAAGAAGTTCGTCGCGGCCTATGAGGCCGCCTACAACAGCGTGCCAGGCACCTATGCCTTCCAGGCCTATGATGCTGCCATGCTGATCGATAGCGCGGTCAAGAGCGTAAAGGGCGATCTCTCCAACAAGGAGGCGGTTGCGGCCGCCCTGAAGAAGGCGGACTTCACCTCGCTACGCGGGTCGTTCAAGTTCAACACCAACGGCTATCCGATTCAGGACTTCTACCTGACCAAGGTCGCCAAGCGTCCGAACGGCAAATTCCAGACGGAGATTGTCCAGAAGGTTTTTGAGAATTATGGCGACCGTTACGCCAAGGACTGCAAGGCAAACTAGGAGCGCGGGGTCGCGTTCAGGGAGGACTGCAATGAAGAGCGAAATCACCGGCATCACGCGGGCCAACGAGGGAATCCAGGGCATTTCCTGGAACATCCTCGGCCAGACCTATGTGCCCAAGAGCTGCGCCGAGAACAGCTTCTCCTGGCATGCGACCTTGCCACCGGGCACGTTCGTGCCGCCGCACATCCATCCCGATCAAGATGAGTATCTCTACATGCTGGAGGGGAAGCTCGACTTCGTGCTCGGCAATTCAGAGGCGCAGGCAACTCCCGGCGATCTGATCCGGCTCGGGATGGGCGTCCCACATGGCATCTTCAACAAGTCGGACCAGACCGCAAAAGTGCTGTTCTGGGTGTCGCCGACCAAAAAGCTGTTCGACCTGTTCTGGGGCCTTCACAATATGAAGGAACAGAAGCCGGAGGACGTGGTGGCGATGGCCGCTGAATTCAACATCCATTTCCTGCCGCCGCCGCCCGGGGCCAGCTAAACCCTGGCGTCAGGCGCGCACCGCTGCGAGGCCTGGCACCGCCGCGAACCCGGCCTTGGTGGCATAGCCGCGCACGATCGCCTCGCGCTGCGAATAGCTCAGAACGTTGTCGACATTGTCAAAGCCGTCAGGCGCGAGCTGCTCGACGGCGTCGATGACGCCCTCCGGGCCGCCGCGCCTGTTGGAGCGGACGATCTCCGCGGTCATCGGCAGCCGCTTCTTCTCGTATTCCATGAGCGCCTGTCGTGGATGTTCGGCGCGCACCAAAGCATCCGCGAGGCAGCGCGCGTCGAGGATAGCCTGCGAGGCGCCATTGGATCCCACCGGATACATGGGATGCGCGGCATCGCCGAGCAGCGTGACGCGACCTGATGACCAATAGGGCAAGGGATCGCGGTCGCAGGTCGGGTATTCGTAGAATTCGGGCGTTGCCGAGATCAGGCTCTTCACGTCGATATAAGGAACGGAGAAGCGTGTCACATGCGGCATCAGCTCCTCGCGCCGGCCCGGGCGCGACCAGTCTTCTTTGCGTGGAGGCGGCGCGTTGCCCTCGCCCACTTTCACCAGCACTGCCCAATTGGTGAGACGGCTGGCCGAGCTTGAACCCTCCGCGATCGGATAGATCACCACCTTGGCATTGAGCCCCCCGGCCACAATCATCGACTTGCCCGTCAGGAACAGCGGCCAGTCACGCGCACCCCGCCAGAGCATCAGGCCGTTCCAGCACGGCGGCCCCTCGTTCGGAAACAGCGTGTCGCGGACCCGCGAGTGGATGCCGTCGGCGCCAATTAGGATATCGCCGCGCGCGGTGTGGATGTGCGCGCCGGTGCGGTCGAAGAAATAGGCGGTGACGCCACCCTCATCTTGCGTGAATGCACCGAGCCGGCAACCGGTGTGGATGACCTCCGCGCCAAGCCGCTCCTCGACGGCGTGATGGATAACGCCCTGGAGGCGGCCTCGGTGGATCGAGAATTGCGGCACGTCGTGACCGGCGTCGATGCCGCGGGCTTCGCGCCAGACCTCCTGGCCATGGCGGTTGAGGTAGTAGAGCTGGTCGGTTCGGATCGCGACCTCATCGAGCTTCTCCAGCAGGCCAAGGCTGGCGAGCTCGCGCATGGCGTGCGGAAGCGTGTTGATGCCAACGCCAAGCTCGCGGATCGTATCGGACTGCTCGAAAATCTCGCAACCGATGCCGCGAGCCCGCAGCATCAAGGCCGTGGTGAGACCACCAATACCACCACCGACGATAATCGCCTTCATCGCCCTCAACTCCACTCGAATACGCCAGGCAATGGGGTTAAGGTCGCACGGGCGGTCACTCCGCTGCAAGCGGCTTTGTCGCCTCCGCCTTGAGCTCGGCCCGCGTCTTTGGCTTAGCCTTAATCCTAAGCTCCTCGAGATCCTGCCGGTCGCGGACGCTATTGCGGAAAATCTGCTCCTTTCCTGGCAGATATTGCGGTGGGCAGAACGCCTCGTTTGCGCCATACCAGGCCGCCGCCTTCATGGTGAAGAAGGGATCGACCAGATGTGGCCGGCCAAGGGCAACCAGGTCGGCCCGGCCGGCCGCCAAAATGGTATTGGCCTGGTCCGCAGTCGTGATATTGCCGACACACATGGTGGCCACCCGCGCCTCGTTGCGGACCTGATCGGAGAACGGTGTCTGGAACATGCGCCCGTAGACCGGCTGCGCATCGCGGACGGTCTGGCCGGTCGACACGTCGACGAGATCGACGCCAGCCTCAGCGAAGGCCCGGGCAATAGCCACCGCATCGTCGCCCGTGATGCCGCCATCGGCCCAATCGGTTGCGGAAATACGCACCGACATCGGCTTGTGCTTCGGCCACACCGCCCGCAGAGCCTGGAAAATCTCGAGCGGGAAGCGCAGGCGATTTTCGAGGGAGCCGCCATACTCGTCCGTACGCGCGTTCGTCAGCGGCGAGATGAAGCTCGCGAGCAGATAGCCGTGAGCGCAATGCAGCTCGAGCATGTCGAAGCCGCAGCGCTCGCCGCGCTCGGCCGCCTCGACGAACAAATCTCGCACCGCAACCATCCCGGCGCGGTCAAGTTCGCGCGGCACCCGGCTGTCGGGGAAATAGGGCAGCGGCGATGCTGAGACCACGTCCCAGCCGCCTTCATCCAGCGGGCGATCGATGCCGTCCCACATCAGCTTGGTCGCGCCCTTGCGCCCCGCGTGCCCGAGTTGCAGGCAGATCTTCGCCGCGGAGTTGGCATGGACGAAATCCACGATGCGGCGCCACGCTCTCTCCTGCTCGTCGTTCCACAACCCGGCGCAGCCCGGCGTGATCCGGGCATCATGACTGACGCAGGTCATCTCGGTGAAGATCAGGCCTGCGCCGCCAATCGCGCGGGATCCGTAATGCACCAGATGGAAGTCGGTCGGCACGCCCTCCTTGGCCGAGTACATACACATCGGCGACATCACCGCCCGGTTGGCGACCTCCATCTCGCGCAACCGGAATGGCTGAAACAGCGGCACCGCCGGCCTCTCGATGTCGACGTCGAAGCCGCTGCTCCGCACTTGTCTGGCAAAGGATTTATCGACTTCGGCCACAAAATCCGGCGCGCGGAGCTTCAGATTGTCATATGTGATCGCCTTCGAGCGCGTCATCACGCCGAAGGCGAATTGCACGGGATCGAAATCCCAGAACCGGTCAACGTGCTCGAACCAAACCAAAGAGACGTCGGCAGCGTGCTGGGTCTTCTCGACCTCCTCGCGGCGGCCGTGCTCATAAACCTCGAGGGCGGCGTCGATGCCAGGCGCCTTGGCCATCGCCTCTGCCAGCGCGATCGCATCTTCCATTGCCAGCTTGGTCCCGGAACCGATCGAGAAATGCGCGCTCGCCTTGGCGTCGCCCAGCAGGACCATGTTGTCCTTGACCCAGCGTTTGCTGCGGATCATCGGGAAGTTGCGCCACATCGAGCGGTTGGTGAGCAGCTTGTGCCCATCGAGAAACCACCCGAAAATATCGGCCATCCGCGCGGCGGACTGAGTCTCATTGAGCCCCGTCAGGCCGGCGCGCGCGAACGTGTCCGGATCGGTTTCAAAGATCCAGGTCGAATGCCCGGCTTCGTATTGATAGGCGTGGGCGATAAAGGGCCCCCACTCCGTCTCCTGGAAGATGAAGGTGAAGGCATCAAGCGGCCTGGTCGAGCCCATCCATGCGAACTTGTTGGCGCGGAGGTCGACTTCCGGCTGGAAGTGCTCGGCATATTTCTCGCGAAAACGGCTGTTGACGCCGTCGGCGAGCAAGACGAGATCGGCATCAGCAAAGCGAGCCTCATCGTCGATATCCACTTCGAAGTGCAGGCTGACACCGAGCTCGCGCGCGCGCTCCTGGAGGATTAGGAGCAGCTTTTGCCGGGAGCAGCCGCAAAAGCCGTTGCCGCCGACGCGGTGTACCGTGCCGCGAAAATGCACGGCGATATCGTCCCAATAGGCAAATTCCTGGGTGATGCGGCGGTAGCTCGGCAGGTCATGCTTTTCGAAATTGTCCAGCGTTGCGTCCGAGAACACCACGCCGAAGCCGAAGGTATCGTCGGCCCGGTTGCGCTCATACACGCTGATGTCGGCGCTCGGGCGCTGCTTCTTGAGCAGGATCGCAGCGTAAAGACCTGCAGGTCCACCACCGATAATCGCGACTTTCATGGGAGCCTCGCCAGTTTACCCGGGCATAAAACTATTTTAAGCCTAAAATAATTTCTGGCAAGTCCGGTTTCAGGCAGCGGTGCTCAAGGGCCGCCGCTCAATCGCCCCTGAAGACCGGCTTGACCTTGTTGGCAAAAGCCTCGAAAGCGCGCTCGAAATCGGCCGTCATCATGCACAAGGCCTGAGCAACAGCCTCCGCCTCGATCGCCTCCTCGACCGACATCGCCCATTCCATCGCCAGCATCCGCTTGGTCATGGTGTTGGCGAAGGTCGGCCCTTCCGCGACCTGCTTGGCCAGCAACTGCGCCTGGGGCAGCACCTGCTCCGGCGTGACGATGCGGCTGAAAAAGCCCCAGCGCTCGCCCTCCTCCGCCGTCATGAACCGACCCGTGTACAGGAGCTCGGAGGCGCGGGACTGGCCGATGATCCGCGGCAGGATCGCGCAGGCGCCCATGTCGCAGCCGGCAAGTCCCACCTTGTTGAACAGAAATGCCACCTTGGCTCCGCTCGCCGCGAGCCGCATATCGCACGCCATGGCAATGATCGCGCCGGCACCGGCGCAGATGCCCTCGACGGCAGCGACGATCGGCTGTGGGCAGGCCCTCATCGCCTTGACGAGATCACCGGTCATCCGCGTGAACGCCGTCAGCCCCTTGGTGTCCATTTTCACCAGCGGGCCGATGATCTCGAACACATCGCCGCCGGACGAAAAATTGCCGCCGGCACCGGTGACCACGATCGACTTGATCGCATCGTCGAAGGCGCAAGCGCGGAAGAAGTCCGTTAGCTCGCGATAGCTCTCGAACGTCAGGGGATTCTTCCGTTCCGGACGATTGAGCGTTACCGTGGCAACTCCCTCAACCACGGCGAGGAGGAAGTGCTGCGGTGAATAATCCGCGAGCGGCACGGTGACGGGATTGGCTGGTCTGCTCATACGATCTCCTTAGCTTCCTTGGTCCACGCCCGGGCAACGCGCTAGATTTCGCCACCGGCGACCGCAATCGCCTGTCCAGTGATCGCTCCAGCGTCCTCGCTGCACAGCCAGAGGACTGCATTGGCGACCTCTCGCGGCGTGATCAGGCGCCCCTGCGGATTGTGCTTGGCGAGCTCGGCGATCGCCTGCTCCCGACTTCGTCCGGTCTTCTTCACGATGTTGTCGATACTGCCGGCAACCAGATCAGTGTCCGTGAAGCCGGGGCACACCGCATTCACAGTAACGTTGCTCCCCGCCATTTCGAGCGCCAGCGAACGCACAAGACCGACTACGGCGTGTTTCGCCGCCGCGTACGCACTCACATACGCATAGCCCTTGAGGCCTGCCGTTGACGCAATGGCGACGATGCGCCCATAGGGGCGATCCTTCATCCCCGGCAGTACGGCACGAATGGCATGGACAACACCCAGGAAATTGACGTCCATCATGCGCGCAAAAAGGGCACTGTCCGATTTCGCAAATGGCGCGGATTCGGCGCTGCCGGCGTTGGCAATCAGGATGTCGATCGGCTTCCGCGCCTGGGCTTGCGCGAGGGCTGCGTTCAGAGAGATTTCGTCTGAAACATCAGCAACTGCCGCAAAATGCGCGGCACCTGCGTTGACCGCTTCGTCGAGGGTTGCCGCATTCCGGCCGAGCACCGTCACCGTGGTGCCCGCGCCAACAAGGGCGGCCGCGATCGCGCGGCCAATGCCGCGCCCCCCACCGGTCACCAGCGCATGCGGCGAATGCGGCAATCCGGACATGCGCTTGCTCCTCAAGATCTGCTGACCGTCTCTCCGATATATTTTAACCTTCAAATTTTTGCAACGAAAGCGCGGACCGATGCCGCGAACCATCTGGCGAGAGACCGGTCCGAAAATTGCTTTAAGCATAAAATTATCGCTTCCCATCCCCCTCAAGGCTGTTAGCATCGGCCGGCCCAGCAAAAGGATGTCGCGTGTCGCAGCCTGCGCCAATGATAACAATGGACGGACGTTTCGCTTATGAAGCCACGGGCAATCCGGGCGCGACGCCCCTGATTTTCCTGCATGGCATTGGCGGCGCGGCGAGGGCCTGGCGGCAGCAGCTTGCGACATTTGGCGGTCGTTTTCACGCGATCGCATGGGACATGCCGGGCTATGGCGGCTCGGCCCCGCTCGCCAGCGTCAGTATCGCTGCCCTGGCTGGTGCACTCCAGCAATTCATTGATCAGATCGGCGCTGCTAAGCCCATTCTGGTCGGCCATTCCATAGGGGGCATGATCGTCCAGAAATGGCTGACGCAATCGCCGAAACTCGCCCGCGCCGTTGTCCTCGCGCAAACCAGCCCGGCATTCGGCAAGGCCGATGGCGACTGGCAGAAATCGTTCCTTGAGGCACGGCTGGGCCCGCTCAATCGCGGCGAGACCATGAGGTCGCTGGCGCCTTCTCTGGTGAGGGAGCTCGTCGGCGATGATCCCGATCCCAAGGGAATGGAGCTTGCGCGCGAGTGCATGGCAAGCGTGCCCGAAGCAAGCTATCGCGCCATGATGCTCGCCTTGATCGGGTTCGATCAGCGCAGCACGCTCAAGGAGATTACCGTACCGACCCTGCTGCTGTCCGGTTCCAAGGACAACAATGCGCCCGCGCCGATGATGGCGAAGATGGCGACCTACATTCCCGCGGCCGAATATGCCGAACTGCCCGGCGTCGGCCATCTCGCCAACCTTGAACGACCAGATGCCTTCGACAAAGCGCTCAGCAGCTTCGTCGATTCCATTGCCACAAAACAGGGGTGACTGCGTCATGACCATGCAAGTCAGCAAGACCATCGGCACAACCGACAAGGTCGCGCTGGATGCGCCGATCTTCGATCCCGTGGCCTTCCGCCTGAGCGAGGAGCAAGCCGCCATCGTTGCGCGGGCGCGTGAGATCGGCCAGAGCGTCTTCGCCGGCCGCGCCGCCGCCTACGATCGCGAGGCCGCGTTCCCGACTGAGAACTTTCGCGACCTGCATCGCGCCGGCCTGCTCGGCATCGCCGTCCCCAAGAAACACGGCGGGCTGGGCGCCGATTATCAGACTTACGCACTGGCTGCCGCGGAGATTGGCCGCTATTGCGGCGCGACCGCGCTGACATGGAACATGCATGTCTGTTCGACGCTGTGGTCCGGGCCCCTGGCTGATGACCTCGATATGGACGCAGAGACCCGCGCCGAGCATGAGCGGCGGCGTGCGATCCATTACAAGCGCATCGTCGAAGATGGCGCCATCTACTCTCAACCCTTTTCTGAGGGCGGCGCGGCAGCGGCTGGCGGCGTTGCCTTCGGCACGGAGGCAAAGCCTGTCGATGGCGGCTGGATCGTCAACGGCAAGAAGATCTTTGCATCGCTGTCGGGCCATGCGGACTATTACGGCGTGCTCTGTACGGAGATCGAGGAAGGCGAAAAGGCCTCACGTCGCAATACGCTCTACCTCGCAATATCGGCCAAGTCGCAAGGCGTTTCCGTCGTCGGCGATTGGGATCCGCTCGGCATGCGCGGAACGGTCTCGCGAACGCTATTGTTCAAGGACGTGTTTGTACCTGAGGATTCCGCGCTGATGCCGCGCGGGGTCTATTTCCAGGCCGCAATGCGCTGGCCACACATGTTCCTGACCCTGTCACCAACCTATATGGGCCTCGCGCAAGCCGCTTACGACTTTACGGTGCGTTATCTGCGAGGCGAGGTGCCGGGCATGCCGCCGGTCAAGCGCCGGATGTACCCGACCAAGCAGATCGCGGTCGCGCAGATGCAGATCAAGCTCGAGCAGATCAAGGCGATCTGGTTCCAGGCCGTCACCGAGGCGCGTGCCAATCCGAGCAAGGAGCAGGTGCTGCGCGCCTATGCCGCGCAATACTCGGTAATGGAAGGCGCCAATGAGCTCGCCGCGCTCGCGATCCGTACCTGCGGCGGACAAGCGATGCTCCGTTCGCTGCCGCTGGAGCGCATTTATCGCGACAGCCGCTGCGGCTCGCTGATGCTGCCCTGGACGGCTGAGCTCTGCCTCGACCGAATCGGTCGCGAGGCGCTGTATGAGGCCGGCGAAACGGATGATTGACGGTGGATCTCTGTAGTCTGATCGATCGCAACGCGGCGTTTTCGCCGACCAAAACAGCCATTGCCTTCGAAAGCGAACGGCTGAGCTATGCCGCGTTTGCCGAGCGCATCGAGCGGACTGCCACAGCCCTAAAGCAGGAGTTTGGTGTCGGTCGCGGTGACCGCGTCGCAATCCTGAGCCTGAACCGGCCGGACTATTTGGTCCTGCTCTATGCCTGCGCACGGCTTGGCGCGATGCTGGTACCCCTGAACTGGCGGCTGGCGATCGCCGAGCAACTCTTCATCCTCACCGATGCGGGCGCCAAGGTGCTTGTGCTCGAGCAGGCCTTTGAGGGCGTTCTTCCCGAACTCTCGCGGGGCACTGCCGTCGTCGGCTTCGATTTTGCGCCACCGGAGGGCATACCGTTCGAACGTCTTCTGATGCGCAACGAAGGCAGTGGACGCAACCCGCACACCGATCTCTCCTGCCCGTTGCTCATCGTTTACACGTCAGGCACGACCGGTCGGCCAAAAGGCGCGGTGCTGCGTCAGGAGGCGCTGTTCTGGAACGGCGTCATGAGCCAGCACATGCACAACATGACGTCCGACGATCACGTGCTGACGGTGCTGCCGTTCTTCCATGTCGGCGGGCTCAACATCCAGACGACCGCGGCGCTTCAGCTTGGCGCCACCGTCACTATTCATGCCCGTTTTGCGCCCGATACAGCGCTCGCCGCGATCGAACGGGAACGGCCGAGCTTGACGGTGATGGTGCCAGCAATCATCCAAGCCGTCAGCGAGCACCCCGCCTGGGCAGCGACTGATCTGTCGTCACTGAAAGCCGTCGCCACCGGCTCCACCATTGTGCCGCCGCACCTGATCGACCGCTTCGTCGCGCGCGGCGTGCCCGTGCTCCAGGTTTACGGCTCGACCGAAACCTGCCCGATCGCGGTCTACACGCGTCTGGGCGGTGACTTGTCGCGCGCGGGATCGACCGGACTCGCCGGCCTGTGCTGCGAAGCCAGGGTGATCGATCAGGCCGGCAGTGACGTGCCGGCAGGTACCCCCGGCGAAATAGCGGTACGTGGTCCCAACGTATTCTTCGAATATTGGGGCAACGCGGACGCAACGCGCGAGGCGCTACACGACGGCTGGTATCGCACGGGGGATATCGGGCTGTGTGACCCCGACGGCTATTTCTGGGTTCGCGATCGCAAGAAGAACATGATCATTTCCGGCGGCGAGAACGTCTACCCCGCCGAGGTTGAGCGTGTCCTGCTGGAACATCCAGATGTCAGCGAGTGCGCCGTAATCGGAAGGCCAGACCCTCGTTGGGACGAAGTGCCCATCGCCTATGTCATTCCACGAACCGGCTGCCGCCTCGGAGCAGAGGAGCTGAGATTGCACCTTCAAGCCCAGCTCGCCCGCTATAAGGTTCCACGCGACATTGTTTTCGTCGCTGATCTGCCGCGCACCGCGCTGGGCAAGGTTCAGCACTTCCTGCTCAAGCAGCTTGATGCGCAATCGCGCGCGCAAGGAGAAGCATCTTGAAGATCGCGGTTCTAGGTGGGGGAAACGGCTCTTTTGCGGCCGCCGGCGATTTTGCGCTGTCGGGGCATGAGATCAGGCTCTGGCGCCGCGACACAGAGCAGGTCGAGGCACACCGGGCCGCCGGCTCGCGGATCGTTGTGAAGGACCACACGGGGCGTCACGACGTCCAGCTGGCGGTCGTAACCACCGACATCGCCGAAGCCGTAAGCGGAGTCGAATTGGTCCTGTGTCCCGCTCCTGCCTTTGCTCAGCCGGATATCGCCCGCCTGCTTGCCCCTCACCTGCGAGACGGCCAAGTCGTGTTTCTGCCGCCCGCCACATTCGGCTCGATGATCTTCGCGCAAGCTGTGCGCGATGTCGGCAATCCGGCCGAAGCGAGTTTCGCTGAAACCGGCACACTGCCATGGCTGACCCGCAAGCATGGCCCATTCGAGGTCGCGATTACCATCCGCGCCAAGCGCCTGCCCGTCGGCGTCTTCCCGCTCCACCAGGCCCCCTACGCACTGGAGGTGATCGGACGCGCCTTCCCCGATGCGATCGAGCCCTGCGGTGACGCGCTATCCGGCGCGCTGATGAATGCGGGCCCTATCATCCATCCACCGCTGATCGTGATGAACGCGGGTCCGATCGAGCATTTCGAGCGATGGGACATCCACAAGGAGGGAACGCAGGCCGCGATCCGGCGGGTGACGGATGCACTGGACGCAGAGCGGATCGCAGTGCGCGAGGCGCTTGGATATGGCGCGCCGCATTTTCCGCTCGCTCATCACTACGCCAAGGAAGGCGAGATCTGGATGTACGGCCGCGGTTCGCATGATCGCCTGACGGATTCCGGGGACTGGCGCGAGCGGATCGTGCTGACCGAGCACCGCTACATGCGCGAGGATCTGCGGCTCGGGCTGTCGCTGCTGGTGTCCGTCGCCAGCCTGGCGGGCGTGGCCACGCCGCTCGCCAAGGCGTTCCTAGCCATCGGTGGCGCAATCTGCGGCGAGAACTTTGCACAAGGCGGCCGCACGTTGGAGACCTTGGGACTTGGCAAGCTACACAAGGCCGAGCTGCAGACTCTCCTTCGAGAAGGATTCTGACCGATGGCCCGACGCGCCTCCATTGCCTGCCTCGGAGCCGGCCGGATGGGCCGCGGCATCGCTGTCGCATTCGCTTATGCCGGGCATCAGGTCACAATGATTGACGTCAAAGCGCGCACGGAGGATGATTTCGCCAGACTGGAGGCGGACGCGCTCGGTGAAGTCAGAAAGACGTTTACTAGCCTCTCGAAGTTGGGGCTGCTGACCGAGGCAGAGGTCGAACCGCTCGCTGCGCGGGTTTCGGTGCTGCCGGCGCGCCAGAGCGACGTCGCGCTATCCGAAGCCGGAATGGTGTTCGAGGGCGTTCCTGAGATCGTCGAGCTCAAGCGCGAGGTGCTGGCGACCGCTTCACGACAGGTCGGCCTAGATACGATCATTGCATCGACCACGTCGACCATCCTCGTCGACGATCTCTCCGGGGTCATCGTGAACCCTCGTCGCTTCCTCAACGTGCACTGGCTCAACCCGGCCTATCTGATCCCGCTGGTGGAGGTGTCACCCGGCAAGGCCACAGATCCAGCCATCATCGATGAGGTGAAGGCCCTGCTCGAAGGCATCGGCAAAGTGCCGGTGGTCTGCGCAGCGACGCCCGGCTTCATTGTTCCGCGTATCCAGGCTCTCGCCATGAATGAGGCCGCGCGCATGGTCGAGGAAGGCGTCGCCAGCGCGGAAGAGATCGACAAAGCGATCCGCTACGGATTCGGGTTCCGCTATGCCGTGCTCGGGCTACTCGAGTTCATCGATTGGGGCGGCGGGGATATTCTGTACTACGCCAGCCGCTATCTCGAGGACGCATTGGGCAGCGACCGCTATCGTGCACCGGAGGTCATTTCTCGCAACATGCACGAAGGCCGGATCGGCTTGCGCACAGGCGCAGGCTTCCTCGACTACTCAGGCATGGACGTCGACGCCTATCGCGCCAAACGGCTTCAAGCCATGGTTGACCTGCTTCGCCACTTCGGCCTCGCTCGCCCGCCCGTCATCGACCGCAGCTAACCGAAGACGTCCTGGAGGACACCTTCCCGTACCACCGCGACGCCATCGAGCTCGATTGTCGTTCCCATCATCGGCAGGTCGAAATGGCCCGCAGTGTAGCGGCCCGCGAATTCATTGGCGCCGGTCGAGAACAGGAAGTTGCCGGAAACGGCGCGGATTTCAGTGCCGTTGGTGTCGCGCTGGTCATACATCGACAGCGCCTCATAGCGGGCACCCGGATTCATGCCGAAGCCGACATGCGACACGGCATAAGCCTCGCGGTCGCCCCAGGCGGCCAAATAAGCGCGCATCATCGCCGCATCCGTGCCCTCGCCCTCCAACTCGATGACGTAATCGTCCTTCAGGGTCATCTTCACCGGTGAGGTCAGGTAGCGCTTGAAGGTGAGATTAATATCGCCCGGTGCCATCACCAGCGTGCCGTTGATCGTTCCGCTTTTCGGAAAGCTGACGACGATGCCACCCGGCCAATGGGCCAGCGTACCCGGCTTGTCGGTCCAGCCCCACACACCCACCGTCGAAGCCCCGACCATATCCACATCCAGCGCTGTGCCGGCCTTAGAAGTGACCCGCATTCGCTTGGTGCCGCGTAGCATCTTTGCCGCGGCGCGCACGCGCTTTTCCAGCGCCGGATCCGGCACCATCCGTTCCAACGCCTCGGGATGCTCGTTGGAGATTACAAGGATGCGCGCGCCGGCCTTCAGGATCTCGGGTGTCTCCACCGCATGCATCAGACCCTCGATGGTGCAATCCACCACGAACCCGGCCTGCTGAAGCGCGCTGATCACCGGACCGAGCTTTTGTATCGCTTCGCTGGCCCCCGTCGAGCGAACCGGGACGATATTGCGATTGCGTGGCGTCGGCATGATGACGTGGAACGGCCGGGCGCCCATGCGGAGCAGCGCGAGCTCCGCCAGATGTACGTTGAGCGCGCGCGACTGGGTCTCCGAAAGGATCGCCGCAGTATCGCCGGCCTTGACGGCACATCGCTCAAAGATTTCGCAAAACGCGTCAATCCATTTTGCCTCGATGCGATCAGCCAGCATGGTTCACTCCCGGTCTTATGGTTTCTTGGTTGGTTCGTTCAAGCCTCAGGGAAGCCCCGCAGGAGGTACGATCGCACGGCGCCTAGCGAGGCATTCAGGACCAAGCCCAGCAGCGAGATCGTAATCAGCGGCACGAACATGTCGACAGCCTGGAAAGTGCGGGCCGCCGTTACGAGCGCATGGCCCAAGCCGTCCGTCGACGTAATCATTTCCGCCAGAAACACCACGATGCAGGAAATGACAAGGCCGATGCGACATCCGGTCAGGATCGACGGCATCGCTGCAGGCAAGACGACCTTGAACAGAACATCATACCGCGGCGTTCCGGCCGCCATGGCCGACCAGATCAGCTTCTGCTCCACCATCGAAGCTCCGTAATAGGTAGAGAGCAGGATGGGAAAAAGCGCATCCGCGCTTACCAGAGTGATCTTCGATCCATGGCCAAAGCCAAGCAACAGCAGCAACGCCGGATAGAGGGCGACCTTCGGCAATGGCGCCAGCACCCGTACGATCGGCCGAACTACGGCATTGATCGCAGGGCTGGCCGCGGCCGCGATGCCGAGACTGACGCCAAGCACGACCGCAATCGCGAAGCCCGCAAACAGCCGGATCAGCGTCGCCGCGATTTCCTGCTGGAAGGTCCACGTCATAAGTTGCTGAAGCAGCCGGCCGAAGACAACGCCCGGCGGCGGCAGCAGGACGACTGGCGCGAAGCCGAACGAGACGAGGCCCTGCCACAGCGCGATCACCAATACGATCGGTGCCAGCCCAAACATGACGTTTGCTGAGAGAAGACGCCGCATCATGAAAAGCTCAGCGGCATGTCGAACTGCGGCTCAGACCAGCGCACGAGCCTTGCACGAATGCCCTCGAACGCCGCATCCAGGCAAATGCCCATTGCACCGACAATGATGATCATGGCGTAGACCGTGTCGTACTGGCCCATATCCAGTGCGTTGAACAGAATATTCCCCGCGCCCGACTGGCGCGCAATCATCTCGCTCGTGATCATCGTAATCAGTGCCAACACCAGCCCGGTGCGGCACCCGGTCATGATTTCCGGAAGCGCGGCAGGCAATACGATCCGTATCAGGCGCTGCAAGGGCGAAAGCCCCATCGCCGCGCCCGACCACACCATCTTCTCCTCGACGGCCTTGGCCCCCTCAAAGCTGTGGTAAATCACGGGGAGGCTCACGCCGAGGAAGATCACCAGCGTCTTGGTGATATCGCCGACACCGAGCCACAGCATGATAATCGGCATCAACGCCGCCTTCGGCACCGGGTAGATTACCATCAGCAACGGGTTGAAGAAGGCCGCGACAGCCTGGCTGCGGCCCATCAACAGGCCGAGCGGAATCGAAACCAGTACCGCGATGCCGAACCCGATCGCCATGCGGCGGAGCGAGGCCAGGATATTGATCAGGGATTCCTTGTCGCTAAGGATATCCGGGATCGTCCGGATCGCTTCAAGCGCAGTTGGGAAACTATCGCTCTTGAGCGCGAGGGACGCGATCTGCCACACTGCCAGTAAGCCGATGCAAGCCAGCACCGGCGCAGCACGTCTGGTCATAGCAGCTCGCGAGATCAAGACGGCGACTCGACTTCGTCGCTCTCATCGAACATGCGTTCGATGTCGACGACGTACTTCTGGTATCGCGGGTCCAGCAACAACTCGTTGCGGCGCCGCGGTCGCGGCAGATCGATATCGATAACTTCCCGGATGCGACCGGGGGATGTCGACATCATGACGACCTTGTCCGAAAGGAAGACGGCTTCATCAACTGAGTGGGTGACGAACAGCACCGTCTTGCGGTCACGCTCCCAGATATTCAAGAGATCGTTCTGAAGACGCGTCCGGGTATGAGCATCGAGCGCCCCGAACGGTTCGTCCATCAGCAGGACTTCGGGATGATAGGCGAGCGTCCGGGCCAGCGCGACGCGCTGCTTCATACCGCCGGACAGTTCCTTCGGATAGAAATTCTCGTAGCCTTTGAGGCCGACCATCTCGATCAGCATGCGGCTCTGCGCTTCTGCTTGCGTTGCTCGCACGCCTTGCTGGCGAGGCCCATACATCACATTGCCCAGCACGGTCTTCCATGGAAACAGCGCAAACTCCTGGAACACCGGCCCGCGATCTGGGCCCGGCCCCGTGATCGGCTGTCCTTTTATCTTCGCCGTGCCGCTGGTTGGGCTGACAAATCCCCCGACGATGTAAAGAAGCGTCGACTTGCCACAGCCAGACGGGCCGAGGATGGAGACGAACGCGCCCTCCTCGATCGTCAGGGAGATATCTGACAGGGCCAAGTGGTCCTTGCGCGTCGAGGTCTGGAAGACCTGCGAAACGCGATCGATATCGATGATCGTAGAAGCCGGCCTTTGTGATGTCACCGGTCTCACCCATTCACTCGATCTCGAAGGCACTACCTTCATCCCGTCTCCCGCGTCACCTACGGCTAAATGTCTTGGAACGGCTCAGCTGAACGTCCTCTCTCAGAGCTACGATGTTAGCAAGAAACTTGCCAATCACTTCGTCATCTTCGCACGCGCACGGTGCCTCAATCAAACCACGGCCACTCCGCGGGCCCCTCGTGCGTGACAGCTCCGCCAGGTGCTTGACCGACCAGACGCGCATATTTCGCCAACGCGCCGGCTCGATGCCGCGGCGGGCGCTGCTTCCAAGCGCGGCGGCGTGCGGCGAGTTCCTGCTCGTTGACCTGCAGATCCATGCGGCGGCCGGCGGCATCGACCCGGATCCTGTCGCCATCGCGGACGAGGGCCAGTGGACCGCCGACGAACGCCTCGGGAGAAACATAGCCAATGCACATGCCGCGCGTGGCACCCGAGAACCGCCCATCGGTAATAAGGGCGACCTTCTCACCCATTCCTTGGCCGTAGATCAGCGCGGTGACGCCGAGCATCTCGCGCATGCCTGGGCCGCCAACGGGCCCTTCATTGCGGATCACCAAGACTTCGCCGGCCTTGTAGCTGCGGTCGCGAACAGCCGCGACGCAGGCCTCCTCGTCCTCGAACACCCGGGCCACGCCCTCGAAGAGCTGGCTCTTCAGCCCAGCAACCTTGATGACCGCCCCGTCGGGACAAAGATTTCCCTTCAGCACCGCAACACCACCGTCAGCCATGATCGGCGTAGAGGCAGCGTAGACGACCTCACCATCGGGAGCATTGGCAGCGCCGTATTCTTCCGCAAGCGTACGGCCCGTGATCGTGAGGCAGCTGCCGTCGATATGCCCGCTCTTGATCAGCTCTCTGATCACGACAGCCGCGCCGCCAATATCATAGACGTCTTTCGCCGTGTACTTCCCTCCGGGCCGCAAGTTACCGATCAACGGTGTCCGGGCGAAGACCTCGCCGACATCGTCGATCGTGAATGCAATGCCCGCCTCGTTGGCAATCGCCGGCAGGTGCAGCGCCGCGTTTGTCGAGCCGCCGGTCGCAGCCACAATCGCCGCACCATTTTCCAATGATTTTCGCGTCACGACATCGCGTGGCAGCGGTCCGCCACGCGTCAGCATCTCCATGATCAGCCGTCCGGCGCGCCGCGATATCTGCGCGCGCTCAGCGTAAACGCCGGGCACCATGGACACGTTGGGAATGGTGAGGCCCATCGCCTCCGACACCATCCCCATCGTGTTCGCCGTGAACTGACCGGCGCAGGCGCCGATGGTCGGCAGGCAGGCGCGCTCGATCCGCTCGAGTGTCGCGGCATCGATCTCTCCCGTCATGAAGCTGCCGACAGCCTCGTAGGAGTCGAGCACCGTCAGCGTCCGCCCGTCGACGCGGCCAGGCAGCGAACTTCCGCCGTAGATGAAAATCGAGGGCACGTTACAACGAACCATGCCCATCATCACGCCCGGAAGCGTCTTGTCGCACCCGCCGTATCCGATCAAGGCATCATAGGCGAGGCCGTGAACGACGGCTTCGATGGAGTCGGCGATCAGCTCACGCGAGAACAGGGAGAACTTCATCCCCTCGTGATTCATGCTGATGCCGTCGGAGACCGAGATCGTCGAGAATTCGCGCGGCGTGCCGCCGGCCTCCTCGATTCCGGTCTTGGCCGCGGCCACCTGGAAGTCATGGGTCATGTTGCAGGGCGTCTGTTCGCCCTTCATGCTGACAATACCCACCATCGGCTTGGCGATGGCCGCATCATCCAGACCCATGGCACGCATGAAGGCACGGTGCGGGGCCCGGTCCAGGCCGTCAGTCGTTATCCGTGATCGCAACTTCTTCATGCCTTTATCATCTTCATGCCATGTCCCGCACCCTGCGAGACATGCCGCCCCATTGATCCTTCGAGCTGCCCGATCGCCTATTGCAGAGGCGCGACGATCGTCGGATGTTTGAACTGCGCGACATCCAGCTTCGGCAGCATCCCCGTCTCCGCATAGATGTCGAGCATCTTCTGGATTGCCGGGAAATTCGGGGCAGCACCGGGATCGCGGCCGAAATCATTGTCCTTGAGCAGGTAGGTGTCGAGCACGGGAATGGGTGCTTTCAGTACTTCATTGACCACCTTCAGCGTCTCTTCACGGTTCGCCAACGCCTTCTTCATGCCCGACGTGATGTCACGGACATAGGCCTTGACCAGCTCAGGATTCTTGTCGACGAAATCGGCGCGGCAGGCTTCCAGAATGTGCACGATGTTCGGCATGGCCTGCGACAGCGAGAACAATTTGCGCGTGCCGCCCTTGGCTTCCGCCCGAGCCGCAAAGGGCTGGTTCATGTTGACCGCATCGACTCGGCCCTGGCGCAGCGCATCCTCTGAGACAGCAAAGCCGACCTCAACCAACTTGATGTCTTTCGCCGGATCGACGCCGTTCTGCTTCAGCAGCAGGTTGAAGGGACCTTGCGTGCCGCCGCCGATCACGGAAATGCCGACGGTCTTGCCCTTGAGATCGGCAATGGTTTTGATTGGGGAGTCATCCATCACCGCCCAGTAGACGGAGAAGCCGCCCGGCTTCTCGAAGACGTGCTGCGCCACAATGTAGGCCTTGAGATTGCCGCCGACCACGCCGTTGGCAAGCGAGAGCGGCGCCTGCGTCGCGCAATCCAGGGCGCCGGCCGCCAAGGCCTGCGTCATCGGCGCGGTGCCCTGAAATTGAGTCCATTCGATGTTGTAGGTCTTGCCGATATCGGGAAATTCGGCCGGCCTGCGCATCATCCAGTATTTGGATTCCTCGGCCGGGATAGTCCAGCCCACACGGATGGTCTGCTGCGCCCGCGAGGGGCCTGCGCCCACGACCATGGCCGCCATGGCCCCTATTGCCAGCATCCAGCCCGAAACTGCCCGCATCATGCCCACTCCGTTGTTCCGGCGCCGACTGACGCCACCAACCCGAACCGGCCCAAATGTTTCATGGTTCAAACAATCAGGCAAGCCATGCAAGCTGGTCTAGTATCGCGGTGGGATGCGTTAGGTATGGTGCGAAGCGGCCGCGCGGCGCTGCGCCGCGACAGAAGGAGGCAACCCATGGCTGATGCAAGCATGACAAACCCGCAAGGCGGCGAGAGGCTGGGTTACCTCGGTCTGGGGCTGATGGGCACGCCGATGACCCGGCGCTTGCTCAAGGCAGGTTATCACGTCAGCGTCTGGAACCGCTCGGAGAGCAAGGTCGCCCCGCTCGTCGACGCCGGCGCCAAGCGCGCGGCTACGGCGTGCGACCTGTTGACGAGCTCAGACATCGTTTTCATGTGCGTGACAGATGCCGCCGCCGTCGAAGAAGTGTTGTTCGGGCCCGAAGGCCTTGCGGCAGCTCCCGGCGCGAGCAAGCTCGTAGTCGATTTCTCGTCGATCCACCCCGACGCCGCGCGCGAGCTTGCGGGACGTTTGAAAGCTGCGAACGGCGCAAGCTGGATCGATGCGCCTGTGTCCGGCGGCACCAAGGGCGCCGAAGAAGGCACCTTGGCCATCATGGCGGGCGGAGAAGCTGCTGACATCGAGAGGGCCCGGCCTTATGTGCTGGCCATGGCGCGCCGGTTTACGCACATGGGTCCAACTGGCGCGGGTCAAACCACAAAGCTCTGCAACCAGGTGATCGTTGGGTGCGCAATGGCCGTGCTTGCTGAGGCGACGCGCCTTGCCTCGAATGCAGGTATTGACGCGAGCCGGCTGCCCGAGGCGCTCGCCGGGGGCTTTGCGGATTCGATCCCGCTTCAGCTCTTCGTCCCGCGCATGGTCCAGGGCATCCACTCCCCGCCCCTCGGCCATATCGCGACGATGCTCAAGGACCTCGATACGGTTGCCGACGTGGCCCGGGCGACGTCGACGCCCGTGCCCATGGCAACGCTCGCGGGCCAGATCTTCAGGTTGGCCAAGGCCGCGCGCGGCGCAGACGCGGACGCGTTGGAGATCTACAAGCTCTCCGCCTCCGATCGCTGAACTGACGAGCGCACTCGAATTGTCCCTACGGCTACTTCGTGCGCGCGTCGTCGGCCAGAAAGCGGCCATACGTCCCTCGCGCAAACAGCAGAGGCTCTTTTGCACTATAGGCATAGGCCTCGACCGCACCGAGAAAGATCACATGATCGCCACCATAATAGCGATTGACCGATCGGCACTGAAAATTCGCTACGCTCTCGGTGAGAACCGGCGCGTTGCCGAGGCCAGGCGTCCAGTCCACACCCGCAAACTTGTCATCGGATGACTTTGCAAACTTGTTTGCAAGCGTCTGTTGTGAGGTGCCCAGCACGTGGACGGTGAAATGGCTGGCGTTCTGAAACACGGTCAGGCTAGATGAATAGACTCCGAGGCTCCAGAGAACCAGGGGCGGATTCAACGAGACGGACGCAAACGAATTGCAAGTGATGCCATACGGCTTTCCATCAACAGCCGCAGCTGTGATGATCGTTACACCCGTGCCGTAGGTGCCGAGTGCATTGCGAAAATCACGCGGGTCGATTTGCGAACTGTCGCTCGCGAACTCATTGGCTGGATCAAGAGCAGCGGGCTGCTTTGGCAGGTCATTCATCGGCCGGCCTCACAGCGTGAGATTCTCGGACGGCAGGCCGAGCGCCACGCGTCCATAATTGGTTCCGGCCGCATCGAAATTGAATGCGAGGTGGGAATTGATCGCGTGCGCATCGCGGAACTGCCGCTGCAGGACGCCTGTGGTAAACAGACCTCGCGCTCCGCTCGCCGCAAATAGCATCGAGACGGCATCCGTGCACAGATTGACCGAAAATGCTCCGTCGCGTCGATATCTGGTCTTGGTCGCCATGTCGGGTGTGTGGCCGCGCCGGGCGTCCTCCATCGCCGCGATGCAGGCCGAGCGCATGATCAGGCGCGCAGCATCGATCTTGGCAGAGGCCTCAGCGATCTTGATTTGCGTGCTTTGGAAATCACTGAGCTTGGCGCGATTGTACGTCGATATGCGGTGTCGGACGACCTCCACATAATCGTTCAGGCATGCCTGCGCATTTCCGAGCGCGACGCCGGAGAGAACATAAGGAAACAACGAGAACACGGGCAGAGCATACAGAGGATTGGGGTTGACCTTGCTGCCGGGCGTCGCGCCACCTGCAAGTTCCCCGACCGCGACAGTCATATGCTCGGGCACGAAGGCATCCCTGACCTCGACATCCGATGACCCCGTGCCGCGAAGTCCCGCGACGTTCCAGGTATCGAGAATCTTGTAGTCGGCTTTCGGCAACAGGAAGATGCGGTACTCGATACCGTCAGCCTCATCATCGGAGGAGACGACGCTCGCGAGCATATTCCACGCACAGGAGCCGACGCCCGACGAAAATGGCCAGCTTCCGTGTAGCCGGTATCCACCCTCCACCTTGCTGGCGCGGCCCGCCGGAAAAATGAAAGATGATGCAATCAGCACGTCCGGATCTCGGCCCCAGACCGCATCCTGTGCACTCGGCTCAAACATGCCGAGCATCCAGTGATGGCTTGCCAGATTGGCAAGATTCCACGCCACCGACGCGTCGGCTCGTCCCAGCAGTTCGGCGCAATCGACCAGAGCGACGTAATCGAGCTCGGCGCCGCCGATGCGTTTCGGCTGAAGCATTCGGAACAGCCCGGCCTCATGCAGATCCCGCTCGGTCTCCGGTGGCAGGTGCCGCAATTCCTCGGTGCGAGCCGCCCGCTCCCGTAATTGCGGCACGATAGATCGGGTTTTGGCGATCATCGCCGCATAGGCTGGATCGTCGGCGACTGGTCCCGCCGATTGCCCCCTGCTCGACTGTTCACCAAGCGCCATTCGCGTCCCTCGCTCTCGTGTATTTATGCGGCGGGAACCTTGCCAAATCAAGCTGGAGCGGCGCTCAGTCCGTCCTGGGGGTCTTGCCCGGCCCAAATGCGCCTTTTTCGGCCAAGGCCGCGATCCGCTTGTCGTCGTAACCAAGAGTCTCGCGCATGACGCGTTCTGTATGCTCTCCCAATAGCGGCGCGGCCATGGGATCAACGGTCGCGGTCAGACTCATGGTGATCGGTGGCTCGATGTTCGGTACCCACTGCGCCGTGCGATGCGGGATCCGGCTCAGACGCGCGCGTTCGCGGGCTTCGGGCGCATTGAAGCCCTCTTCGACGGTTCGGAGGTAACCGACCGGGATATTGGCCAGCTTCATCTTCGTCATCCAGTTCTCGAGAGTGTCGCTCGCGAACACCTCGGCGATAGCCGCACGCAGGAGCTCCTTGTTCTCCGACCGCGCCTTTCGCGTTGCAAATTTCGGATCGGTGATGAGATCAGGACGGTTCAGCACCTCGACCGCCAGCCGTCGATACAACCGGTCATTGGCGCAAGCCATGTAAAGCGGACCGTCGGACGCCTCATAGACACCCACGGTGGGAGAGCCGCTCGGCGAGTTGCCGAATCGCCCGGGGTTCTCGCCGTTGATCAAATAGGCCATGCCATAGAAGCCAGTCATCCCCATGGCAACGTCGAACAGCGCGACTTCGACATGCTGTCCGCGACCGAGCCGATCCCGCGCCAGCAGCGCCAGCAGGATGGCATTGCAGGCCGACATTCCGGTCGCCATGTCGACAATTGGCGGCCCCGTACGAACCGCCGGACCATCGGCGAAGCCGTTGAGCGACATGAAGCCGCTTTCGGCCTGCGTGATGGGATCAAAGCCCGGGCGCGAGGCGAACGGTCCAGTGCGCCCGTATGCGGAGATAGAGCAATAAACCAGCCGCGCGTTGAGCGGCGCCACGGCCTCGTAATCGAGTCCGAACTTCTTCATGACCCCGCTGGAAAAGTTTTCGACGACCACGTCAGCCTTACGGATCAGATCCAAGGCGATCTCGCGCGCCTCCGGAACCGCGAGATCGAGCGCGATGCCGCTTTTGTTGCGGTTCAAGCTGAGATAGGCCGCGCTTTCCCCGCCTATCTCGGCATGTTCATAGGCACGGGTATCGTCGCCGCCATCGGGGTTTTCGATCTTGATGACGCGCGCGCCAAAATCAGCGAGCGTCTGGGTGCAGGCGGGTCCCGCCACAACGCGCGTGAAATCAATCACCAAGAGACCGTCAAGTGCGGTTGGCCCTCCCGCCGCCCGCGACGGCCGCTCCGGCAATTGAGGCTTGGTGGACATCCCTGGTGCTCCCTTACATCGGCTTGTGCTCGCCGAATTCGCTGTAAGCAAACTTAAAGCCGTACGCAGCCAACTTCGCAAGTGGTTCAATCAGAGCGCTTCCGAACCCGGCAGCGGCCAAGCTGCCGGGTCCTTACTGGATTTCGGAGGCACGAGGCCGACACCTGCAAGGCGCGAAAAAGCACCTTCCGCAACGCGGAAATCTCCAGTCAATGAAGCAAGCTTCGCTAACCTGGAGCTGAAAATCCCTTGCCCGATGCCGCTGCATGGCTCCTACGCTGGCGAAGTAGCGTATTCCGAACTTGGTTGGACGGCACGACACCGACGGACCCCGTCGTCGGCATGATAAGCGAGCCACCAGGCCCCGAGCTCGAACTGCGACATCGCTGCATCATCGAAGAAGGTTAGCCGAAATAGATCAGCCAAGGTCTCCAGAGCGTCTTTGTCGGACGCGTATCGACCACAGGAATTCCGCCATGGAGCCATTCATAGGAAAGGAACGGTAAATTTGACGCTACGGCGGGCTCTCACTTACCCAGCAACACCTTCACGCCCAGCCAAACGGCCCCCATCAGGCCGGTGGCAATTATTGTGATCACGATCTTGAGGGTGTAACTCTGCGCCTGCGCCAGGGTCGTTCGCCACCGCCGCAAGTGCTGGAAATCTGCCCTCAGCTCCTTTCGGTCATCATCCTCGATGCCAAATGAAGCGAGCACCGACCCCACCGTCTTCAGCACGATCGCATCGACGCTGTCATGCTGAAGCCTCTGCTGCTCCGCCAGCATCTTGGCAACGATGACCCTGATTTTGTCGTCCGGCATCTTCATGGCTGGATGATCCTTTTACAACCTTCTCCAAACCGCCCTTGGCGAAGTAGAAGGAACGACGAGATTGCCGCTGACCCCTTCAGATCTGGCCATAGGATCCGTTGATTAGGGCCCAGGACCGTGTCTCAGACAGCAATTTGGTGACTGATGAAACATGCCTGGAATATCTAGGCATTGGCAGACTGCAAAGCAGAGGAACTGATCAGACGTAAGCGCAGCTTGCTCTGATCTAGCGAGCGCGACCGCTAAGGGTCACGAGCGTTCCATGTAAGATGCGTTCACAAGTTCTACATAGATGCGTGTTTGGCGTTTGACCGTTGCCGTGAGCCAACGAGTTCAACCAAAAAGTGCGATTTTTGTCACCTCACGACTGCACGAGTCAGAGGAGCCTTTAACGGCGTTGGATCGCGCAGGCGCGAAATCGAGAACTACCCACTCCAGTTCTGCAAGCTCGCGCTCTCCTGCCACGACTGCGCTCGCAACACGGCTCAACTCAGATCGCGAGTCTGCATCGAAGCATTCCACCGTCCTCGCGAAGCCGACCCTCGTTTAACCGTTCCGATCTCCTTGCTTTTCCCATCCGTTAGAGCGGCACCACAGGCGTGACGACCCCGCGATCGTGCATCCAGGCAACATTCTGGTCGCCGGTCCCCAACAAAGAACCCGCCGATCGCTCGGCGCGGGCCAGCTCCTCCTTTCCCACAATGCCATTCTGCCGGTGTTTTGCCCGACGGGTCAAGGTCAATGTTGAAAAACCGAAACGCCCCCGATTGCGCGCCAGGGACGCTTCCCGGCCCTATCGGCGGTATCCGAACTTCCTGTTCTTCCTTGCGCCCGAACTCTGCGCTCGATCTTCTTCCGGTTAGTGCCAACCTTCTTCTCCGCTTTCTTCACGGCGGACGCCAACGTGCCCCTCTTCTTCGCCTGATAGACGACTTGAATTTCTTTCCGACGGCGACGCGGCAAACGCCGCGCCGATCGACAGTCTTAGTCGGACAAGCATCCCGTCCTAAGTTGAGTCCCCGCTTTACCGAATTCCGCTTTAGGAACTGTCTGCTATCGGCTTGAGCGCAACGGAGGAGTGTGAGCCATTAAAAGGCGAACTAGCTCGGACTGTCGGCTCATACCTGTCTTTAGGAAGATACGCTGCAGGTGAGTTTTCACGGTGGGCTCGCCTAGGCCAAGCGCCTTACCAACTTCCTTGAGGCTCAACCCTGGCATCAGTCCGAGCAGAACCCTTAGTTCAGCATCGGTCAGTCCATAAAGCTGCGCAAGAGCCTCACCTGACGGTCGCGCCGCCCTGCATGAAGATGCAGGCTTTCGCACGAAAAGGAGCCATCAAGTCGCGCCGTATGCCCCCATCGAGCGGCAGCACGCTCGCCAGATAGCCATGGCTGGCACCTTCAGGTATCGCTAGGATTGTACCCACGGCAACCGGCGCAACTTCTTTATAGTCGTGCGCAGTCAATGCTCTCGCGAGGAGGGCGTTCGCGGCGCGATCCGTTATGACCAGCCGACTCCCAACAAGTCGAACGCCGTCTCCGTTCTCAAGGAGCCGCTGCGCAGATTGGTTTAGATGGACCACCCGCCCTCCTCCATCAGTGAAAAATAGGCCCGCGGCCAGGGCATCAATGGTCCTTTCGAGATTGGACGCCGTCAGAGTGGCCAAATCGAGTGCATCTGAAAGCGCAAGCGCTTGACACAAATGCGGCGACAGCAGCTGCATCAGGGCTCGCTCGTGCCGGCCAAATACTGGTTGAACGCCTGTGCGAGCCGTCGAAAGCCACCCAATCCGACGTCCGGAGTGAAGGATCTGAACGGCAATCGAGTCGCCCAGACCTTGCGAACCCAGGTAGTTCTCGAAAAACTCCCTGGCCGTTGGCTGCTCGCTGCACAGCAGCTTCAATGTTTTTGGAATGCCGAGGACGGCCCTCTGCTGAACCGGATCGCGCAAGTCTTCTGCCGCGTGACGCTCAAAGAAAAGGCGCAAGTACTTCTGGTCGACGCCATGCTCGAATATGTGACCGGCCTTCGTATCGTGGCTCTCATTGATGATGACGGAGCTCCCGGCGCTGCGCAAAAGGGAAGCAAGGCTCGCCAGAGTGTCCCGCCACCTCTGCGGCGCCAGCGCGCAATCGTAGATCGCGCCCACGAGCTGCGAGAATCTCGCTTCATCACTGAATTCAGCCCGAAACATGATGCTCCGGTCAAATGACTGACATCAATATAGAACTACACGAAATTCGTGTTGCGCATTCAATTCCAGCCCGGAGGCGGTACGAAAGAATGATATTCCTGCTCGAGCAGGTGTGCGAACGATAGACACGTATGATCGGAATATTGCGGACCGATGATCTGTACGCCAACGGGGAGACCGGCTGAGGTAAACCCGATCGGCGCGATGGTTGCCGGCAGATAGGCGGCCGCAGGCAATCCCGCCCAGAACCATTGGTCAGTTGCCGGCACGCGCTTGCCATTCACCACGATCTTGCGGAACCGATCAATTCGACTGCTCTGATCGTGGGGTAATGCGGCAGTTGCGGCAACCGGCGTCAGCAGAACGTCGTAGTCCCGAAAGAATGAGCCCCATGTCGTCTGGAGCTGCCGTCGCACTTGATCGTTTCTGATCCACTCGCGATGGGATTGTGTGTAGCCTCGGATCACGCTCGTGAGCTCGGAGTCAACTCGTGCGGCCGTCAGCCGCGCCATGCGCGTCAGCTGCGTCCAATAAGGCTCCGGTATTGCTCCTGCAGCCGAGGCGCAGATTAGATTGAGGCAAAGCCGGTGGGCGGCGTCGAAATCGATTTCGGGGCGCGCTTGCGAACTGACGTGTGCTCCGCGTCGCGACAGAAATCCGCCCAATTCATCGAGGCGCGCCTGCACCTCGCGGTCAACGTCGTAACCGTCATGCTCGCTCATGATGGCGACCTTGAACTCCGAAAGCTTGGTCAGGCGCGATCGCGGCAACGTGACCCGCCAAGCTGCGGCTTTGGCTTCGTCCGGCCCGGCCATCACGTCAAGCGCGACCGCGAGATCTTCGGCGCTGCGGGCCATGGGTCCAAGAACCATGATGTCGGGTACGGATCCGACCCCCGGAAGCGACTGTCCCTCGATCGAAACGACACCGTATGTTGGCTTATGGGCATAGATGCCGCAGTAATGCGCTGGGCCGCGCGATGATCCCGCGCTGTCGCTGCCCAATTCAAGCGCCGAAAGCCCGGCTGCAAGGGCGGCTGCCGCACCGCCGGACGATCCTCCGGGAGAACACGTCACATCCCAGGGATTATTGGTGGTGCCGAAGACATCGTTAAAGGTCTCCCAGCTCAATAATCCGAGCGGAACGTTCGTCTTGCCGAAGACGATCGCGCCCGCTTCGGTTAAAGCCTCAACAACCTGCGCGCTCTTTGCGGGACGATTGTTCTTCAGCTCGCCGAAGCCCCAGGTAGAGGCGAGCCCGGCCACGTCAACGGAATCCTTCACCGTCATAGGGATGCCGTGCAAGGGGCCGACGGCGCTGTCGCGCGCCAAAGCGGCATCTGCCGCCTCGGCTTGTTTGCGGGCACCCGCGAGATCGAGGTCGACGATCGCGGTGAGGCGCGGATTGTGCTTTTCGATTCGGGACAGAAACGCCGCCAGCAACTCGGCGCAGCCGATCTGCTTTTGTCGGATCGCTCGCGCGAGTCGGGTGGCTGACCAGTAGTGTATTGCGGCAGTATCGGCCTGCGCGATCCGGGTGATAGCCCGGCGCGTCCGCGCATGACCGGGTGAGATGGCGGTTTCCAGATACTCATCGCTAGATGTTGCCATCAGAGATCTCGCTCGTCTCGCGCCGGCCAATGCTATCCTATCACAGTCTCTCGCAAGATCTGCAGCATGGAGCTGCATGCGAGATCCTCGCGAAACGCCTAAGCGGCGAACGCAGCCCACAATCAGCACGAGCAGACCGCAGCTTCTCGCGTCGAGGGACGGCGATCAGCATCAGATAACATCATATAAAATATATGATGACCGGCAGCAGAACAGATGTGAGCACACCGTTCAGCGCCATTCCAAGTCCCGAAAATGCGCCGGCTGTCTCACCGATCTGGAGCGCACGCGCCGTGCCGATGCCGTGCGAGGCGATGCCCATGGCTAGTCCGACGATGCGAGCATCCTCTATCTTAGCCAGGCGCGTGATGATCGGACCGAGAACCGCGCCCGTGATACCGGTCATGATGACGACCACCACCGTCAAGCCTGGCACCCCGCCAATCTGCTCGGATATTCCGAGGGCTATGCCACTGGTCACCGACTTTGGAGCGAGAGATAGAACGACGCGCGGACTAGCTCCCAGCGCCCAGGCAATACCCGCCCCACTTATGATTCCGATCGGCAGGCCTATCGTCAGCGCCAACGCAATCAGAGGGGCAGAGCCGCAGATCGTGGCGCGTTGTCGAAACAGGGGCACAGACAGCAGAACGACAGCAGGACCCAGCATGAAGTGAATGTGATCCGCTGCCCTCAGGTAGGTTTCGTAGGGAATGCCGATGGCGTCGAGGCAGCACGCAACGATCACGATCGCGAGCAGCGTGAGATTCAGGATTGGATGGTGGCCGCTCGCGCGAGAGATACGACTGCCCACCAGGTAAATGAGCACCGTCCCGCCTGTGGCGAGCAGCGGCTGCTCAGCCAGAGTGCGCAGGGAGGATGGCGCGAGATGCTCAAGACCGGACACGTGACCTTGCTTCCGTCGGTGCATCGAACCGGCCCGGGCGATTGCGCCGACGGCTCCTCGCAACGTGGTTCACCACCAGGGCCGTTGTGCAGATGGTGACTGCCGTTCCGCCGATCACGGCCGCCAATATCGGCAGCGCCTCGCCTCGGAACACATCCAGGTGGGCGATGACCCCAACCCCGGCCGGAACGAAGAGCAGTCCGAGAAGCTGGAGCAATTTGTCAGCAAGCTTTTCCAGCTCAGGAGGGACTTCGCCCCTTACCGAAAGCTCGGCGTACAGGAGAGCGAGACCGAGCACGGCGCTCGGAACGGGCAGCGAGAGCATCTTAGTCAGGATCTCGCCGAGGCCGAGCCAAAATAGGACACGGGCGATCTGCTCCAGCATGGCGACCTCTCAGGCAACAAGCATGGCACCAGAAATCAACAGAACGCCCAGGATCAGTCGTCTGAAGGCGACCTCATTGATCGACCGGAACACCAGAAGGCCAAGAGCGGACCCGGCAGCCAGGGCGGGAATGCTCAAGCCGATTTCGATAAAGAGTTTCGGTGATAGGTCGTGACGGGCCAGCATGATACAGAGCGCCACAATTTGCATGACTGCGATGAAGGGCTGAACGAGCCCGCGCTGCTGCTTCTTGGTAAGGCCATGTAGGTCGCACCAGATTGTCGGCAGCGCCCCGGGCATCGCTGTCAATCCGCCGATCAAACCACCCCCGAAGCCAATCAGCGCGTTGCTGACCCGATTCATTTGGTGGACGTAAGGGTTGCTCGGCCTGAACAGCATCCAGGCGGCATAGGCTGCGATGACCGCGCCGAAGATTTGTTGAAACGTCCGGGCGTCCGTGTTGCGGAGAGCCCACAACGCCAATGGAAGCCCGAGCAGTCCGCCGATTGTAAGAATGAGACTTTCGATCCAACGGATCTCCTGGCGGAGCGCCCAAAGATTTGCCGCCTGCACGCCGACGCTGCACGCCATCATCAGCGGCACCGCTTCCATCGGCTGCAGGATATGCAGCAAGATCGCGCCTGCAACGGCGGAGAAGGCGAAGCCTGCGACTCCCGAGACGAAAGCCCCGGAGAAGACGGCCAAGCTCAGCAACAAAACAGATTCCGGACCGACCATCATACGAACCTGTATTGGAACACTAATCTCGCGATTGTCCGAGAGCCTGTTCTTCGATGTCGTTCTTCACGGTACCTGACTGCTGCAGGCTCAGAATCGCCATGAAATGCAGGATGAAGAACACCGCTAGAATGACCGGAATTGCGGCCTTTGATACGCCACGGTTCGGTTGTTTCGATCCGACCCGCGACACGTCATTTAGACGCATGATTTGCCTCCAAAAGTTGTCGGAGCCTCGTCTCGAGGAGATTGCTGCTCCTCAAGGAGGAGGCGGTAGTCCTTTAGAAAACGTCGGGCTTGCTGCTCGCGGGAGTGATGCAGTGCTTCCAGCATTCGGCCGAGAATTCCAATGCCGCCATGACCGCGAGAAGAGAAGGAAAGGCGTGCCCTCGTTTGACTCGCAAAGCCCAAAGCTCTCATCGTTCATCTCCGAAGGTACACGACTGCACTTGTGCTCTGAATTGCGCACGAAGGCGGTCTTGAGCCACTGCTTAGGGGAAGACGTGCGTTGCTTGAAAGAGCTGGTCTCGCTGCGCGGGGCTTGCCGTGCTCTCGACAATGAGCATCACCGCGACGATAATTCCAGCCGCGGCCATGACAAGCACGCCTGCTGCGCCCGATCCGGCTGTTCGGCTGTCCGGCTTGGCTGTGGAGCCACTATTTTGTGCAAAATGGACTGGAGGAGCCATATTGCCCCCTTTCAATTTTAAGGAAATCGCTTCGCTAAGATCCTTCGTCCGATCCGGTCTTCACCAGCCCCACAAAGACAATACAGAACAATCGAAAAGGACGCGTCATCCGTTCGGTTGACGCCGACACGGCTTCCGCTGTGCGAGTGTTCTGGTACTCTAAAAAGGGATCATCGCTCCCGATCGCCTGCGGTATGTGGGGGTCTGTTGATCCGGAGGCGTGGGTCGATCGAAAATGCCCATTGAACCCCTCTCAGAGACCATTCTGACGATCTACGAGAGCGCCTTGGCATCGGAGCCGTGGTTCGGCGCGCTGCACCGGCTGGCAGCAATTAGTGGGAGTTCCGGTTGCAGGATCGTGATCGACAACGATGAAGAGCGGCTCGTGTTCTCGGTGGAGGCGGGTTGTGAGCACCGCATTTCTTCCTATCCGTCTCGAGCAGAGCCAGTAAGCTCCCGCGAAGTCGAGTTCATCACCCCGGGCGAGCCAGTCGCTCAAAGCCAGGTGGCCCCACACATCACCATCGGCAGCGCCGAGCCATGGCGAGATCAAGATATTTTCGACACACTCATGGTGGTGATGCCGACGGGAGAGAGCAGCAGAGCCATTCTTGAAGCCGTTCGGACGGACGAACGCTACACGGATGGCGACTTGGCCCGGATGCGCATTATTGCTCCGCACATTGCCAGGGCGGTACGCATGTTCCGCAGCATAAACGCAAAGCGCCTTGCTTCGGAGATGTTCGAAGCAAGTCTCGAGGCTCTAAGTACGGGCGTCTACTTCATTCGCGCCGACGGTGGGGTGGCGTATTTGAATCGCGTGGCGCGGGACCAGGTCAGGGCCGGCAAAGTCCTCCGGCTCAAGGAAGGCAGACTCGTCGCTACCGACCAAAGGGGTCAGGACTTGCTTACGGCCGAACTGCGCGAGATCGAACGGGATTTCAAGCCGGTGCGACGGCCTGGTCGCGCCATAGCGCTGTCCGATGGGGCAGGTTCGGGGTTTATCGCTCATGTTGCGGCGTTGTCCGTGGGCGCGCGCGCTGCGCGTCACTTCACAGCAATGGCGGCGGTTTTCGTTCAGGATCCGGTCAAGGCCGTCTCGCCGGCCAATGCTGCTTTCGCGAGGCTCTACGGCCTCACGGAGGGGGAGCTGCGCGTCCTTAACGCGCTCCTCCCGGGGCTCAGCCTATCAGAAGCGGCAGCCCTCATGGGTATCAGCGAGGCTACGGTCAAAACCCACTTGCACCGGATCTTCAATAAAACGAAGACGTCACGGCAAGCCGAGCTGATTCACCTGCTGATGACCTCTACGCCACCGACAACACTCGCCCAATGAAGGGGCCGTCCGCCCAAATGTCGGGCATGACTTCAGAGGATGAGAAGTCTTAAGAGCATCGGAGGGACGAGCTATGAAGGTCCGTTGCCAAGGCGCTGCAGTTATTGCTCTAATCGCTTTCTCGTCATCTGCTCCAGCCACCGAGATTGGGGTGAGAGATTTCGCCGCGCGAACCGAGCTTCGATCGATTCAGACATTGACGCTGACCGATCGGCAGTTTCTTACAGGCGATACGAGCGGCACGCCAACCACTCTAACCGGTGAGCTTCGCATCGCGCAGGGGACTGGTCGCCTGCCGCTCGTCGTGCTCCAGCATGGCTCTGGCGGCTTCGCGCCAAAAATCGAATATTGGTCAAGAGAGCTCAATGCAGCCGGGATCTCGACATTTGCGCTCGACGGATTCACTGGGCGCGGGCTAGCGGAAGTGAACAGCAACCAAGCACTGCTTGGTCGCCTGAATTTCATCCTCGACATTTATCGTGCACTCGAGGTTGTTGGCCAGCACCCGCGCGTCGATCCGCGACGCATCGCTCTCATGGGCTTCTCGCGGGGCGGTCAGGCCGCGCTGTACGCCAGTCTGAAGAGGTTTCAACGGATGTGGAATAGGTCTGGTCTGGATTTTGTCGCCTATTTACCGTTTTACCCCGATTGTATGACGAGCTACATCGACGACGGCGACGTTGAGAAGCGGCCCATCCGGATCTTCGCCGGTACATCTGACGACTACAATCCGGTTTCGGCGTGCAGAAGTTACGTGGAGCGGCTCAGGAAAAACGGCCAGGATGTCGAGATGACCGAATGCCAGAACGCATCGCACGCGTTCGATAATCCGCTCGGCGCTCAGCCATCCGCACTCGCTCCGACCTATGAGAGTGTGCGAAAATGCAGGATTGAGGAACGACCCGGCGGGCTTCTCATCAATGCCGAGACCAGCCAGCCCTTCAGCTACAAGGACGACTGTGTTGCACACGGCCCACACCTGGGCCACGACCCCATGGCCACGGAATGGGCAACTGGCACAATCAGGACATTTTTAAAGGACGCATTCAAGCTCGATCGATAAATTTGTACCAGCACACTCGCTTACCAGCAGCCGCTTCTTTTGCTTGACGGTCTGAACGACGGCAAAGTTTGCCTTCACGTACTCAGGTTTCGTAGCCGATGTCATACCTATCACCAGGAGGTTCGCATGACCCGAAGAACGTTGCTCCTTTTGCCGTTTCTGATGGTGCTTGCTTCAATGTACGCCGTAGCCGACGAAAATCCGTTGCTCGGGACATGGAAGCTGCAGTCGTTTGTCCGAGAGGTCGCTGCCAGCGGTGAGCGTTACAACCAACTGGGCGAAAGACCCGACGGCTATCTGAGCTACGCAGCCGACGGCCGGATGTTCGCGTTTTTTGTATCGGCCGATCAGCCACGCCCGCGCGCCGAGCCCAGCGATGAGGAGCGGATCAAACTGCACAAGGGGATGTTGGCTTACGGCGGCACTTACACGCTATCACCCGGCAAAGTGATCCATCACATTGATATCGAGTGGGATGGTCGCCGACTTGGAACGGATCAGGTTCGTTTCTATTCTGTCGGAGACGACAAGCTTATCCTCAAGACCGAAAGGAATAAAAGTCCGATTGACGGGCGTGAAGGAGTTGGGATTTTAACGTTCGAGCGCGTCAAGGGGCAGCCCTAGAGTTTCCTCCCGGTCTTCACTCGAAGAGACCTCTCGAAGCGCGCCGGCTCGGATGGAACTGTTCTTTGCGCCTAATGGTTTCGCTGCTGATCTGCTGATTGGACATGCCTTCGAAGGTATGGTCCAAAGCGGCAATTGAGAAATACCCGCTATTCCGCCGCCGCCGCGCCCTGGGGCAGACACCCACGCGCCGATCCGCGAGAACCGTCTGTGGGTACACGCCGTAGCTATGGCTGCGCCTCAATGAGTCGGCGTCCTCGAACTTCAGAAAAATTCTAAGCAAGGCTCACACCGCGATGAGTTTTTGACAGGCAACAAAGGCCGAATGCCGACAAGATGGCGAAGGACGATTTGCCCAGAGAGCACACGCACGTCTCTGTCGAACGGAGTAGCGATCAGCCTTCTTCAATCCCAATGACATGATCGCTTGATGATGACGTTGCCCGAAATCTTTCCGCCGATGCAAGTCATCTTGCGCCCGCATGGGTGCACGCCGGTGCGAACCTCTCCTGTCCGGAACTCGCCCCAATTCCAGATCGTCTTAGATGCTAAGAACGGGTCCGCGGGGCACTGCTTTGCCTCGACAGACCAGGCAAGGCCGGCGAACATACCTACAATGATCAACCCAATTGCGCGCATCGAGGAGCTCCAACGAAGTGGAAGCGAAATAGCTCGGCTTGTGTGAAGCCTCCAGCCGTAGTTCCGCATTATCGAGGGCGTGGCCCACCTCGGGAAAAGAGTGAGCCTTGTTCGTTAGATTCGTTAGAGCGCCGATCCGGCCAATGACTGTGTTGCAGCACCAATAGCCATCGTCTGCGCAACCATCTATGTGCCGCACGGGAGTGCACAACCGGCATGCAAAAGCAGCCAAGCGTTGAAGCAGCAACCCTAAGCCAGCTGCGATCGCGATTTTCGCCGATTAGCTAGACCGACGAGACCTAGAAAACCCACCATCAACATCGCCCACGTCGACGGCTCCGGTACAGCGCTCGTCATCGGAGTGACGTCAAGAGACACTCCTCCCGTGTTGTCGTTATAGGGAAAGTCCGCGACGCCAAAAGTCACCGGAGTTGCCGCGGCGAGGGAAAACGTTATTGGATTGGGGGCCGGCGTTGACAGACCTCCATTAACCTGCTGATCCAGCGGGCTCGTCGTATACGCCGTGAGCGCTTGGGTCGCCGTGGAGAAGTACGAGCTGCTGGGCAACAGATATTGCGTTGTATTACCGTTGAAGGAGATCGTAAATCGGTCGGTCCACCCTTGAGCGCAGTTTGCGCCAGTACCGTCACAACCTGACACCGTCCCACCTGACCAGGGATCCCAAGCATCGTAGGCGCCTCCTGCGGCAGTGCCGATCAGCTGAACCTGGTAGGTTCCCGCGGCAAGTATAATGGTGGTGCCAGCAGGGTTTGTTGCGTCGTAATTGACAATCGAAGCGTGAGCAGAGGAAGCCATGGCTGCTCCACCAAAACCAATACAAAAGAAAATCGCCGAGAGCCTCATGGAAATTTCTCCTGCTCCATGTTTTCGTGCAAGCGGTCTACCTGCGCCGATCGCCAGGGCTGGCTATTTATGCCTCCCTAAGGCACGGTACCCCAGCAGGGTGCAATTGATTGTTGCCGCCGTCTATCTATCGATATCGACAGATGCAGTCGCAAATTCTGCGTTTGGTTTTTCATAGGAGATAGGTAAGTTCCATGCGGACGATGCTGTTTGTAGACGACCACCCGATCTATCGGGAGGGGCTAAAACGCGCTCTCTTCGAGCTGGTCCATGATCTTGATGTTGTTGTCGCTTCAGGCACCCAAGAGGCGCTGCAACTCGTAGACGCAAGGGCCGATATCGATCTGATCCTAGCCGACTACCGGCTAGCCGATGGAGACGGCATATCGATTTTGCGTACGGTCGCTCCTAGCCATTGCGATGTGGGTCTCGGCATCCTGTGTGCAGACGTCACCTCGGACCTCATTGCGCGTGTTAAGAAGCTAGGTGGCGTTGCGTGCTTGTCCAAAAATCGAGATGTTACTCAATTGGCATCTGCAATCGAAACGTTGTTCGCCGGCGGAATGGTCTTTGACGAGAAGGAATTTACCAGCGCGCGTGACGGCTCGCTTTCAATTCGCAGACAGGAGATTGTTCTTCTCGCAGCAGGTGGGTACCTTGATAAGGAAATTAGTGAACGGCTGAACATTTCAGAGAGCACGGTGAGAAACCATTGGCAGCACATTTTCGCGCAGCTTGGCGCAAGCAACCGAACGGAAGCGGTATTCAAAGCGACCCGTCTCGGGCTGATCTAGTTCATACTAAATTCGATGCGGTCGCTGCTGAGCGAATCCGCGCACTGTATCGTCCACACACCAGCCGATTCTTCTTTTTGGGATTCTCAACACTGGGAGCTATTCTTGTCGCGCTCCTATGCCTCCATATTGGTCGAGCCGATTGGATGCGCGTGTTGCTTTGGCTTGGCGGAATCGCCGGCGCCGACATTTGCCTTTCATTGCTTGACCGCAGTTTTCGCCACAACGCGCCGAAAGACAACCAACTATTGAGTTGGGCTTGGGCAAGAGCAATTGCGTCAGGCGCAAGGGCTCTTGCCTGGAGCTCGGGTCCCATTCTGATGTACCAGCATGGCGATATCGTCTCGCTGATAGTTCCTCTATGGGGGATCATTAATCTCACGGCTGCGTCTGCCTATACGGCGGCGCCTTTCCTACCTTCGCTGATCGCAACTGGGCTTGCTGGTATACTACCGGCGGCTTGCTGGCTGCTGGCCCAAGGCACGGATGTTACACGTCTGGGAGCTGCTTTGCTTCTGCTCGCACTTCCCTTCGTTGGGTTTCTTGGTGTGTTAGGACGCCGCAATATTACCGCGCTGATCGAGGGCCGATTGGAGCTCGCTGGATTGCTCGAGCGACAGCAATTGCAGACTAGGCTAGTCGAAGACGCTATGACTGAGCGCACTCGGTTCTTCACCTCTGTCAGTCATGATCTGAAGCAGCCCCTGCAGGCGCTGAGTTTATATGCTCCTCTACTACTGAGCGCGAAAGATGACGGCTCGCGTCGCGATATCGCCACGCGAGTGATCGAATGTGTAACGACCCTTGAGCGCCAGTTTAGCGCGATATTGAAGGTCGCCGACATAGACGCGAGTTTACGTCAGGCGCGCCCCGCCCCTATTTCACTACAAGCATTGTTCGTCCGGTTGGCGGACCAATTCCGCCCTGATGCAGAGGCGAAAGGATTGCGTCTGAAGACCGTCCCGACCAGCCTGTGGTGCTGGGCGCCTTCAGACCTGCTCGAGCGAGTTCTGCTCAACCTGCTTTCGAACGCTGTGAAATATACCCGCCAAGGAACGATATTGCTGGGCGCGCGCAAGATCGGCCGTGCCGTCCGGATATGCGTCGTCGATACTGGGATCGGGATCTCGCAAGAGGAACAGCTGAAGATATTCGATGAGTTTTATCAAGTCGGCAACAGCGGCAGGGCACGTGAGCTTGGGTATGGGCTTGGCCTCTCGATCGTCCGGCGTCTATGCACAGGCATGCAGTGGCCGGTCGCGTGCAAATCAGCTGTTGGTCGCGGAAGCTTATTCAGCGTCGAGGTGCCCCGCGCAGAGAGGGCTCCTCGAACTCCAACCGGACTTGATGCCTCAACTGATCTTCAGAGCACTATGACGCAGAAGGTGGTCATTTTTGAAGACGATGCGCTGGTGGAGGATGCGCTGACTAGATTGCTTACCAGTTGGGGCATTTCAGTTGTGAGCTGTCGTAACGAGATGGAATTGCTTGAAGTTCTGCAGTCCTCGCCTCCAGATGCCCTGCCCCATGTCCTACTGGACCATCGTCTCGGAAATGGGGCGACGGGACTCGACCTCGCCGATCAGGTCGGAAAATCCTTTGGCAATCGAGTTCGTCTCACTCTGATGACGGCAGAGACCGATAAAGCGGTGATGGACGGAGCAGCTCGCCGCAACATCGTCGTTTTGCGCAAGCCGATCAAGCCGATTCGCTTGCGTGCCATTCTGCGCGCGCACACTGCCGGAGCAAACATAAAGCGCTGCGACCCATCGTAGGCGTTGCCGCTGGCGCAGCTACTTAACCTATGCCGCCTCTCATTACTCCGTTGACGTTGGCATTTGTGCTTCAGCTTAAAGGCCGCAAAGCTCGACGACCACCCATAAACGCGATCTTCGCGCCTGGGAATAACTTAGCCGGAAGCGGGCAACTTCATCGACCGCGGTCGACAATGCCATCGGGTTCAGCTCCGTCGCAGTTAGGTCAAGTCGCTCAGCAACAACCTGCTAGGTGTTGAACTGGCGCCAGTGGCAAGTCTTGCCGCTTACACACTTCTCCGTGCATAGCCAGCGCCCGAGCGACAATAACCGAAATAGCCAAGGCCGGCCAATCCGAGAAGCATCATTGCCCAGGTCGAAGGCTCCGGCACGCTGGAAATCGACCATGAAAAGGCGCCGTTCATATAGCCGGAATAGTTTGCGTCCTGGATAGAGAGGCCTCCATTGCGGAGGATGAAATCCTCGTCGCCCTGGATAGCTATCGTATAGAACCGACCGGCCCGGACGGCTCCTTCGAAAATTCCCGACTCGGTAGGATTGAAAAGGTCGGGTTGCGTGTATCCGGTGGCGTCGGCACCAGTCCAACTGATCGTCCAGCCCTTGAGGCCAAATCCATTCCCGCTGACCAGCCTGATGTCCCAATTCATCGCAAAGATGGCGTCGCTGGTGGCTCTGAACGTATACGACCAATCGTTCACCTCGAGCTTGTGCGACAGATCCGCGACGGCGGCATGCTGCGGATTCATGAAATGCCAACCGTAATTGCGGAAGAAAACCGAACCGTTGTCCGCGGAATTCCAAGTCGCAACCGCGTTTCCCGAAGCTGTGACGAATTCGGGCCCGAAAGTCGCCCGGGCAAGAACATTCGTAGCCAGCGTTTTCGGGGTGCCGGTCCAATGCTCTCGCTGAAGATCCCTTGCTCTATCTCCGTTAATGGATGCGTCTGCGACGGCGTTCAACACCCCATCGAGCGCGATCGTCGCGCCAGCTGGAACATCGGACGACATCCAGAGCAGCAGCGCGGCAGCTGCGCACACATATGATCTGATCCGCACGATCGTTAGTCTCTTCACTTGCACGACAATCTCTCCAATTCGCGATGTCATCCATGAAACCCATCGGCACGGTAGTGGGCCCGCACCTTGGAGTGGCTACACAACGGTCAAGCCTGACCACAATTATAAATTGCACTCCAGATCATGAGAATCCTACAAAGCAGGCGCTGCGGGCCGAAAAGGCAGAACCAGCGAGCGAGGCCAAGGCCGCCGCTCTTGCCCGCACGGAAAAACGCGCTACCAATGCCTTGGCAGCGCGATTTAGTTGACTGGCTGGAGCGCTTCAATGGAACAAACCTGCACAGGGGCGGAGCAAGCCGCAACGTCGGTTCATCTGCGTGCGGCAGCTTCGGTCGCGGAACTCCAATTCCGCCCAGGGCCTGTACGGGATTACCGCCGCAGCGCGGGATGAGCCGCGTCTTTCCCGACCTTGCGGATATCTCAGGCGAAGCTGAGCGTCGCGTCGAACACCCGAATTTCGACAAAGCTATGCTCGCCTTCTGCCGCGGCCTAGCCGACTTCCACTCCGTTGCGCTGACCCGGCGGGCCGGCATCGTCGATACCGTGACTTGGGCTGTCGCACTGCTGGTCCTCTATCTCGACGAGCACGCCCCCGAGAGCGCCCACGCGAGGAGGCTGGTTGCGATTTGCGCGGAAGGACAGCTTGCTGGAGCCACGGCCGTCCGAAACGCGATTGCGTTGCTGCGGCAGGGTGGCATGCTTGTTTCCGACGAACCGGTCACGCCCGGACCGGCGCATCGGTTGCGTCCGACGGCGGCCCTCATTGAGACGATGCAGGACAATCTCTCGATCCGCTTTTCCGCCCTCGAGCCCGTGATCGCCTGGCCGAAAGCTCCCGCCGAATGGGCACGCACGCCTGGCGTGCTGTCGGGTTTCGTCCGAGGCAATGTCGAGGCCTACCGGCGCGAGCATCACATTCTGTTCGAGCCCCTCCCGGAGGTGCGCATCTTCATGGACCGCCATTGCGGGTACCACATCTTCATGGAGATCCTCAGTCACCTGGAGATTACAAGGCTGGGGGCCTCCGGCGTCGTTTCCCTGTCAGATGTGAGCGACAAGTTCGCAGTCTCGCGTGCCCATATTCGCAAACTGTTGCGGGCGGCGGCCGACCGAAACTGGCTGAGGTATGAACTCGGCGGACAGGTCACAATCGGCGCTCAGTCGCTTGCGCGATACCGCCTCTGGTTCGGGCACGAATTCACCTGGATCTATCGCGTCGCCGGCAGCGACTTCTCAGCCAACCAGAGCAACAAGATGGCAAGCTCAGTCGATCACCAACAGATCGCAGCGGAAGACGTACAACCCGGTCAACGCGGCGTCGGTTCGGCGCTTCGACGGGACACCGATGAAGGGTGCGAAAGTGCTCAGGGCGAAGTCGGGGAAAAGTGAGGAGCCGGGTCTATCGATGCTGCTCGCGCGAGCGATGGCTGACCTGGCTGGGAGCCAGATCCAAACTCAAGGCATTGCAAGCTCGTCGAGCACGTAAATTTCGTAGATTATCGTGATCCCTCGCTCGCCAAAACCTACATACGCGTGGACTTGCCAGAATTTCCCGGCAATCATCAAATTCTTGTTGGCAGAAGCGAATTATCTTGGCATGCTTCTGTGACCGGGGCTCGCACGCTCCATTCACCTCTGTTTAAAACTCGGTTTCTGAACTAACGGCAACGCTGCGGCGGGCGTTTCAAGGCCAGATATTAGATCACTCTATTGAACTCCTGAGGTCGCCTTTAGATGGCCTCTTCGTTGAGCATTCCATTCCGCGGGGAAATTGCAATGGCAAAACCACCCGTTTCCCGAGATGCTTTTCGTGGATTATTCGCTTTCTACGCAGCGAAAGCTCATCACGACCACAAAGCCGAAGGAGAGGAGTGCCTTTTGAGGTTGTTCGGGTCTGCGGAATACATTCCTGACCGACTCTTGCAGCAATGGTCTGAAGCAGCTGATCTAGTCGGGCCAGAAATCGTCGGTACTGTAGTGGAGCCGCGCGCCCATGAACTCGCGAGCGGTGGGGCGCGGTACGACCATGCGAGTGATTTTCTGCACGCGATCCTAAGAGACCTCGGGCGAAAACTGCAATGATCCGATGCAAGTTTCCGCGCGGTCCTTGGCGCTCCTCTGATCAAATTGACCGCAATGGGACATCTTCAGCGCCTCGCCCCGATTGGTAGCCCCACGCACCCTGGTAGCGTCGGCTTCCAGCCCTTCGAATGTCAGCGCAAACCGCTCGATGAGCTGCGCCGAACGTTCTGACCGTGCCCATAGATCTGAGGCTTCCGGTATTGGGTGTCTGAGATATGGCGTGCTCCTTGTCTTTGGCGCCCCTAGCCAGCTTCGCTTGCTGATGGGGCAGGAGCACGGCCGGACCATCCCATTAGCCGACCTTCGCTCAGTGGCTCCGTTTGAACCAGCCCATTCTCGTCATTCACTGCTTCTGGTAGTGGTAGCAGCGTGGGGTGCAGAAAATTGAGGAAAGCTGTGAGGGTAACCCTGTATTTCGCATTGCTGTTCATTTGCTGCTCGGCTTCCCAGGCTGCCAACGTCGACCCGTTCTTTCTCGACCGCGGCGTTTACCAGGCGGGAGATGACGATCCCGTCGTTGTGCAGATCGAGGGCGCTAGCGTAGCTCCCTGTAGTCGCTACACTCCTGTTGGGGCAACATGTTATTGCAAGAGTCGCGTCCTCTCAAGCAGTGTAACGACCTTGAGTCATTTTCCCCTTTTGGTCCATCGCGCCAATTCTGAGCACGTCTGCTTTTGATCCGCTTCTCGGGGCAAAGCGGGCGAGAGCTGCAGCTCTCACGGTGAAGCGAGAGCGTTTGTTTGCGTCAGCCGCAGAAACGTCCCCGACTCGCGAAGCTCGATCCAGCCGCGCTCTTGAGTGACATGATGCCAGCGCAAGATTCCTCGCCGCTGCCGCCAATCTTGAGGAACGGCACGTTGACCAGCTCGATGTAGATCCGGCCGTCCTGTACCGGCTCGATGCCGCTGGCCTCTCTCGATGAGCTTGCGGGCCGCAGTGGCGGGGTCGGCCAAGGGATGGGCAGCGGCGTGCCTCATGCGGGATCGATAAGCTGAGTCGCCACGCTGACCAAGCGACTCGCCCTCACCAGCAGCTTCATTAGGAACAGCGGCGAATAGCGCGTTATCGAGCACCCCGCGCGTGCATGGTCGGTCGTCAACATGGTCCTTTCGTGGCCGGTCATGGCTGATGCTCTTGAAGTCGGAGGATTGCGAGTGACTGGTCGGGGCCGCCGGCCATATTGTGCGGACGGTTGGCGGCCCCACTCAGTCCCGATAACGGCAGAATTCGTCGCCGTTATCATATTCAAAGCAAATCTTTACGCGACGGTGGGGGCGATCTTCATCGTAGTATCGAAAGTGGCGATCCATCTCGTCTTCATTGCGCTGCATACGCTGATTCCGACCCATCGTGCGATGATCCATGTCTTCCATCATGCGGCCCATGTGCTGCTGGCGCATGCGGTCCATGCCCATGCGGTCCTCATCGCGTTGCTGCGCCGTCCAGTCCCGCTTCACGCGAGTGTCTTCGGCATTCTGACGGTCCTGCTCGCGAGCCTGGTCCGCCTGTTGTGGCGTGCGCTCTGGTTGGACAGGAGTCGTTTGAGGCTGGTTTGTATCGGAAGAGTTCTCCGATTGTTGTGCGACTGCTGCAGTGGAAGCGAGGCCAGACGAGAGCAGCAGGATAGTGAGCAGAGCTGAAATGCGCATCTTCCATCCTCCGTAATGATGCTGCTTCAACGAGGTGGGGCGGCGTTGGTTTCTACGGGATTGATCAAACATCGGCGGTACAGTAGCGACAGCACCCCCGACCTAATCTTCATCTAAAACATCTCGCCGCTAAGTTGCTGCACACGTTCACGGTGTGGAGCGCGACATCCGAGCGGCTGCGGGATGTGTTGAAGCGCAGTGGCGCGCACCTATGTTGCCAATCGATCGAGAATTCCTCGAGATTTACCTTGAGAACTACCTGAGAGGCGTCGCCTCAAAGACAAGTTGACGAAGGAAATGCTTGAGCGCTCACGGATAGCCATCACTAGGTCGTACCAGTTGCTTGCCCAGCGCGTCCCGTTATCCGGCATCCCGAACCGCCGAAAGAGTGTGGCCGCCTCAGCACCGAGACCTTACGCGTCATCTGGCGAGCTTGGAGACGGGAGGCCGTAGTCCTTCGCCCGCTTTGCCGCGAGCTTGCGATAGGACCGGGCTTGCTGGAGCAACTGCTCCTTGAACGCGGAATCACGCTCGCTACGCGCAAGATGTTCGAGCTGGACAGCCCTTTCTAGATACTCAGTCAGCAACTTCACCGCATGCCCCGCATTTCCAGCGCGGTATTTTCATGCCTGTAGTTCTCCGGCCAACAACAAATGTTAAGGCCGCCTCAGGTGACGGCCTCTTTCATTCTGCTTTGGGCTAGACTTCGCTTCTGCACCTATCGCTAACCTCACGGCAGTGCTGCTTCCCGACCCGGAGCAGACCTTTGCCATTGCCTTTTTCAAAAGCGGCCGAGCGGGCTCGCAACCTAACATTGTCTCTTGGTAACAAGGATCGAAGGTACATCACCCGAATACACTGCCTTTTGCGAGCCAGCGTCGGCAGAGTGGCAGCTCTCATTCCGCGCACGATTGGTTCGATATGTTGGCGGAGCTTGCTCAATGTTCGCGCGCGTAGCGGATCGCCGAAAGCCCAATACAATTGACGATATTGGGTTTGCCAGCGCGTCTCACCAAACCGTAAATCTCGTTGAGTTCACCTACCGAAAGGGCGCCGAAATTTATGGCGAGAACGAGCCTGCGGAGCACATCTATCAGGTAAAGCGCGGCGCCGTTAGAACTTACAAGATGCTGTCAGATGGTCGGCGACAAATCGGAGCTTTCCACTTGATGGGCGACATCTTTGGGCTGAATAACGGGGAACGGCACCGATTTACGGCGGAAGCTGTAGTCAAGACCACCGTCCGCCTGATCGAGAGGAAATCGTTACAAACTGTAGCCGAAGCAGACGCTGTGGTCGCTCGTAACCTGTTCAGCATGCTCACCAGCAACCTTGAGCATGCGGAAGATCATATGCTACTTCCGGGTCGCAAAACGTCGGTGGAGCGAGTTGCCGCCTTCTTGAGCGAGATGGATCGACGAGCAGGGGCCAATACTATGTCTCTGCCAATGTCCCGGCGCGATATTGCTGATTACCTCGGATTGACGCTCGAAACTGTATCGCGCGCACTGTCGCGACTGCATTGGGCAGGAGTTCTTACTTTGTCGTCCGTTAAGAAGCCGATTTGAGCGGTGAGCCGTCGCTGCTGGCGGCGATGAGGGTGGCCAGGAAGAGGCACCAGAGAGCTCTCAGCCATGCGAGGATGCGCCGGAAGTTATGGCCGACGGCGGAGAGGATGACGTTGGCCGCATCGCCGGCGCGGCCTTTGAGGTAGCAGCGGCCGAGGTGACCATCGGCCTTCAGGTGTCCGATGATGGGTTCGATGGCGGAGCGGCGGCGCAGCTCGCGCTTGATGACCCCGAAGACGCCGCGCTTCTGGCCGGAGATGAAGACACGGCGCGGGTTCTGCGCGTCATGGCCGCGGTATCCCTTGTCGACATAGGCCCGCTCGATCGCACAGCCGGTGAGTGTCTCGGTGCGGTCGATGACATCCCGCAAGGTGTGACCGTCGTACGGGTTATCCGGTAGCGCCCTGGCGTGCAGCACGAACAGGCCGCCGGGAGCCCGGCGGTTGTTGGTGACGATGGAGGCTTTGACCCCGAACTCGTAAGGGGCGGCTGCTTTGCCCTTGCCGATGCACTCGACCTCCGGAGCGTGGAAGGAATAAAGCTTCCAGCCGCGCTGGCGCTGCTGCTGCGAGCGGATCTGGGAGGCCCGGCTGAGCGGGAGGACGAAGGCGTTCTCGAGCACGGTCTGACCTTCGATCTTGCGGCGGATATCGCGGATGATCCGGCCCAGCCGGCTGCGCAGGATGCGCAACTGCCGCTGATGCCGCTTGAATTGCTTGGCATGGGCGTAGCGCCCCGCCATCATGGCCGCGGTCTTGGCAATGCGAAGATAGGACTGCCGCAGCCTGACCCCGTGCTTCCTCGCCAGACGGTTGAGCCCCTTGATCGCGGCGTGCAAGAGCTTGGCATCGGTCGGGAAGGTGATGGCCTTCGGCTGCACGGTGGTATCGACCGTGACCCGCTTGAGGTCCTGACTGCGCAACGCGCCGGCCTCGTGCGCCACCCGCAGGCTCTCGGCCAAGAGCAGCTCCAGCTTGTCGCCGAGCCGCTTGCGCCAGTGGCTCAGGTCCGAGCGCTCGTGCGGGAAGGCGTGCTGAAAGAACTCTTCGCCGGTGAAGTACTGGAAATACGGGTCGTGGACCCAGCGCTCGCACACCCCCTCATCGGACAGGCCGTAAATGTGCTTGAGCAGCAGCAGCCCGATCATGAAGCGGGTCGCGATCCCCGGCCGGCCGTTCTCGCTGTAGAGCGGCGCGATCTCGCCGTCGACCCAGTCCCAATCGACCTTGCCGGCGAGCTGAACCAGCTCGTGCTTCATGTTGATGATCTGGTCCAGTCTGGCCCGGAACAGATCGCCAGATCCCGTCGTCCTTTGCTTCTTCGGTCGCATCGCCACCTCCGATGCGACGACGGAATCATGACTGGCGATTCGACGGAATCCTGAAAATGAAATCGCAAGGTTCCGAGGCCCGAAGCATCAAATCCCTGCAATCCCAAAACAGCCCACAACGATAAATGCGATTCTACCTCAATCGCTTAGCCGCTCCTCACGGACGACTACTTTTGTGGGGAACACGCAACGGGAGCTAGTTATCCCCGACCGAGAAGGATTTCGCAGCTTCGACTTCGAAGCGTAGAAACTCTCGATGACGACCGCTTCTGGCCATCGCGTCATTTGCTGCGGTTGCGCAAAGGCGGTCTGTACCGGGGCGAAACGGACATCATCGACAATTTATGAGTACTCGCCCTAATCGCCAACTTAAAGATGATCCTCGAACAAAAGTCCGATCCGGTCACCACTCGACCAGACAAGCCGGCAACTTCTGAGGATACGATCTTTTGCGAGCATAAGCTTAAAGGTAGAACTTACATACCGCTTGGTCGGAAGCTCAATCGCGGCCCCTTGGGCCGACATATTGATAACCCGGCAGCGCAGGCTAGAGCCGTCGCCCGAAATGTAGGCTACCTCGTCGACGTCGATGCGCTCCAGCTTTCGACGTTCGCCACTGTGCACATTATCTCTCGGTAGGCGAGCTAGCTGGGCCTTCTGTCTTGCGAGATCTGATCTGTCTTTGGCGAGCTTCAGTCGCTGCTCAAGCATGTCATGGCCATCGCGTTCGAGACGTTCGATCAACAGCGCTTGGCTCTCAACATCGAGTTGTTTGGCCGCCATTTCTCTTGCTAGAGTCGCTGTTTCGGCATCACAATTAAAAGTCATGGCAATTCCTTAAATTCCGCGAAAACTCAATTGTAACTGCTTTTGCCTGCAAGAACGTTAAACGTGCGTGCGCCTCAACGAGAGTATCGGCCAACACCATTTCGGATTAAACGCAATAAGAACACCATGCCCGCTTACCGTTTGCATCCGGGAGAGCAGGTGATCTCCCCAGATACCTCCGCCGTGTAGACCACCGGTCTCGGTCTTCCTTGGTCCGCCCAGCTCCGAAGGCACAAAAAAGGCGAATCCAGAAAATCCTGGTGCCGAAGACGCCTTTTGCTCGAGCTTCGCTACACACCTCAGCCCAATTGCAAACGAGCTCTGTACTGACGCGCTCCTCACGTGCATTTGGCGGCACTCTGGTCTACCCCCGTACTGTTGAGGTAACGATATCGCAGTCACTCGGCTGCTTCCTCACACCATAGGTGCGCCGCGCGCGCCGCCGTCTCCCAATAGAACACCGGCGGTGTCCTGTGCTCCTGCAAAATCAGGACAAGATGGCGAATGGCCGCGATCACGCTCGCGCGGTGATCGGCGCGGTCCTGCTGTCTCGAACCGAGGTCCGTAAGGAGATTGCTCAGCAACGTTTGCGCTTGTTCCGGCGACGCCTCGCGAGCCGCGTGCAGTGTAAGCAGCGCGTATCGCGCCTCAACGTATTGGCTCATTGCCGCCTGCCTTAAAAATTATGCAATGGAGCGCGATCGAAAATTGCTCCACTGCCGGCCCTGCCGTCCGTCCGCAGCTTAGCCGATCCTCAGGTCCTCGGCCGACTCCTGCCCGACCGGTTAGCCGTGAGCTCATAGCTAACTCGAACACCTTCTACCAGCTCACCGTAACCGGCCTTTTGCACTGCGGTGATGTGAACGAATACATCTAGTCCCCGTCTTCCGGACGAATGAAGCCATAGCCTTTGCTCACGTTGAACCCCTTGACGGTGCCTATTGCCGCGATGCGCTCTCCAGATTCCTCGATGGATTAGATTTGTATCCGAAGATTACCCAAGCGAAGAAGGAAAGCCCTGGCAAATGCCGTTGGGACGAAAGTCCGAGCCGCCGCCCGGCGGCTCTCGGCCACTTGCGATTGTCTCGGACTTGGGATTGGATGTTAGCTTTCTAAACCAATGCAATAAGAAGGAGATGGGTTCTTGCACAGTCTTTTGCCTGCTGCATTAGAGGCGGTATTGCCGAATATCATTGAGAAGCCAAGGTAGGCGATCTCGATGTCGATCTACGATCCCCTCCGTGTAAAGCTAGAGTGCGTCCGTGAGCGATGCGTCGCATTCACGTTTGCCGAGATCGAAGAAATTCTTGGCCGGCCGCTGCCCCGTTCTGCCTACAGGTTCAGCGCATGGTGGGGAAACGAAAGCGCGCTCAAGGCGGGTCACAGCCAAGCAAGAGCGTGGACGAGTGCCGGGTTCAAAACGGGTAGCGTCTCGCTAAGCCGCAAGACCATCGAATTCCATCGCATCTCGCCACGTGTTGCGCCGTGATTGGCAGATTGTATTAGCCACCGTTTTTCAAGGATTTGCTTTCGGCAATAAGGGCACTGCTGAGACGGCGGCCGAAGGATGAGATCGACGATGGCGTGACGTACGGCTGGCATGGTTGGCTGAGGCGGGGGACCGTTGATTCCTTTTGTTCCGCCCCGCGTTTGCGAGGCGGCGATGTTGCAGGAAGGCGTAGGCAATCATTGTCATCAAGGCGTGGCGATGAAGACCTTGCCAAGATCGCCCTTCGAAGTGATCAAGTCCAAGCTCCTCCTTCAGCTGTTGATGCGCCTGCTCACAAATCTACCGTACCTTGATGGTGGCGGCCGGCGCGCGCAGATCCGTCGCAGCCGGAAGATTGGCGATATAGTATTTCTTCTCGCCGGAGGTACGTTGCTCGCCAATGAGCCAGGCTCCGTCGCCTGGGAGATGCTGCTGACCTTCATCCCATATTCGCTGCGGAGGGCCGTCGGCGGTGCGGACACGGAGAGCAGCAAAACGAACTTTAAGCCGACCTTTCGTCCCGCTACGCCAACTCACAGTTTTCCATTTGGCGCCGGCCAGCATTTGTTCTGCGGCCATCGATAAGATATCGGGCACGTGGTGCTTTCGTGGTTTACCGCGGGCTTTGGTAATCGGCCAAATGAGTTTCACATCGACCGGATACACTTTCAGGTGCCGAGGGATACCGACAGCCCAGGTCGGCCCGCGGCCCGGCCTGGAGCCCTCTGTTGGGTCGCCACGGAGGCTCTGAGGCATGAGCGACGCTAATGCCGGGTTTCAGCGGGTCCCGCAGGAGACCGCTGCCATGCTCGGCTACGACATCGAGACGCTTGGTCAAGCTCAACCGGTTCGTCTCGACCGCGCTTTGGCGCTTCGCATCGAAATCGACCGGCTGCAGGTAGGCAACTCTCGTTGTGCTGGCAATCGGGCCATTGGCGGCGGCGCAATAGGAGTGCCGGCAGGCTCGTTAATATCCGAGCACGGCCAGCAGAACCCAGCTTAGCACGAAGATTGCTCCCAGCCCAAGCGTGCAGAAGCCGGCGAGCACGACAGCCCGAGGCCAGAGCGGATGATCCATTCGTTGGCGTGATGCTGACATTGCGAATCTCAATCGGTCATCTGCGGAGCGGGTTACTTTTCGTGGCAGTCTTGGGCAGATCCCTTCCTGATCTGTTAGTCTCGAGGCTGGCACTCAGACAGATCAGCGGAGAAAGCCAGGGCGCGCAGCTCACCCATCATGCCGCGTGGTGCACCGCAATTCCTGCAGGTGATCAAGGTCGTTGGAGGAGTGTTTTCCTTGCCGTCGAAGATAATGCCGATGCTGTCACACCGGCGGCATACGATCTGAAATCCCGAAACCTGTTGTACTCGTATCGCTGCGGACATCGCGCAACTCCGAACAGAGCCGCCGAGCAGCTATCTGCACGACGGCTCGCGCCGGGGGAAATGAGGGAAATGTCCGGCGCTACCAGCGTAGCCAGCCGCACATACTTGGCAACCGAACTCGTGCGTTAAGCTTGATGCCCGCGGTCCGGGTTAATTGGGGCAGTAGGCGGGCTGCCATCAAGCGGCCCACTGATCTCACCCATCTAATGTATAGAGAGATCTGAGCCTCCTCTCGATGATTGCGACCCGGCGAGCGCATTTGGGTGTCATGATTTGGCGGCTGCGTGTCTCGATAACAACGCGCCAACCGCCGCCCTCTCCGTCCGGAATGACAGCAAGCGCCACGCCCGTTGGACAATCCTCGGTAGCTTGCAATTCTTCAAGAAAAATCCAGCTCAAATCATAAGATGAAATGTTCTGCTTAGCCATGCGTTCCCCTCGACCCTCCAGAAGTCTATCGGGGCCGGGTTCCAGTGCAACTCCGTAGATTGCCGGGAAAGAGGAAGCGGCTCAGCTTCAGCAGCAATGAAATTCGAGCCTCGGCACGTCTGGCTAATACCCGGCAAAGCCTCCATTAAGTCGATCCAGGGCGAGAGCGGCTGTCGTTCGGGCCTGGCGTCACGAGACTCATCGGTCTTTGGGCGATGATGATCCTCGGCTTCTGCGGCCTCGGCTTGATGGCGTATCGGCAAGCAGACCGGCAACGCACTCGCAGCCCGCTATTCGTCCTCATCATCAAACACAGCAAAGCCGCTCCTTTTCGGGGCGACTTTTTGCTTTGTGTCAGCGGTCCACCGTTTTCGGGGACGGCGCGCGCCACCATCTTTCCACTTCCGCCGCAACCTTCGCTGGGCTTTACATCGCTCTTTAGAAAATCGCTCACAAGACACAACACGCTCGCAGCATAAACAGATCTGACGAGCCCGTCTGGGCTTCGGCTTACCGGAACTGGAGCGCCAGGAAAAATAGGAACGTTGCTTCGACCACGGACTTTGAAGCCCTTCATCATCCTGGCCAGGAGGCGACGATGCCGATCAAGCGAGGTCACTCGCAAATTCTGTTTCACGCAAGACCGATCGATCTTCGCTTTCAGATGACGGAGGTCATCGCGTTACGGCGCATCGTTGCCGCACTTGCCAGCGCGAGTCCCACAGCCAAGCAAGCCCCTTGACGGGGCGAAAACGGCAACGAAGACGCAAGCCCAACGGAGCTTCCGCTCTCCGAGCGTGGCATCGAGCCGGTGCAGGACGGCCGCACAGATGCCGCCGCCTATTGCGGACAGGGCCCGATCTGACAACCACCCGTGAGGTTTCACGCAGTGGACTTGTGTTTTGCTCGCCACGAAGCCATTTCCCGAAGCGACGAAGCACCTTTGAAACACTGCGTGCGTAGCGTCGCCGCCAATCAACAAGGGGATGGCGATCATGTTAGGCATGCTTCTGGACGCGATCTACGGTGAGGTCATCTCGGCCTCAATTCCCGGCATGAAGACCCAGGGAGCGGCAGGCAGTGCACTCTCCAGCAGCGTAGACAGCGCGGCTTGGCTACCGGAATTGATTGAAGCGCTTGATAACGCTGATAGGCTTCCCGCGCCCAATCAATCGGATATCGATGCCTGCTATACTCAGTTGCTGCGTCCAAGCACGGCTCACCAGACGCTGAATTGAACGCACCCGCTTCCCGCCCTTTCGAGCTCGTCACATAGCCTGAGACCTTCCCTCCATGCGCGCGAGTTCGTCCATGTCGTTCTGATGCTGCCCCTTCGGTGGGGATCAGACTCTCGGCTGCACCGGCCAAAGAGCCTTCCGAGATCGGCCGCGCGTTTCCAAGCTGAACCGCGCGGCCACGGTCTTACTGCCTCGACGAAGTTATGAGGGTCCGATTGGCTCGGCCAGCTTCGATGGCTCCGCGGATGGCGGATGCACTCGTTGCGCTTGCCCCGACGCAGTCGTCATTGCCGATTCGAATTTCCTGCTCGATGCGTTCAGCCGCCAGCTCCGCAGCGGCCATGACGAAGGACAGCTCAGCAACGCTCACGTTGTCGCGGATGTTTGCCATTGGATCGAGCGCGCAGGTCTTGTCGGTCTGGCGGGCTCCAAAAGTGTCAGATAGCCGCCGTCTACGGGCCGAGGTGTTGACGCGCGAGGCGGCCTTGCATGCGGCTCGGGAGGTCGCGCGGCCCGAACCCGGAAAATAGCCGAGGCCGTGCGGGATTTATGCCGCACGGCCTTGGGTGCAACTGTCCAGCCTCCCCGGATTCCGTCGCAGGCGGAGGCTATCAGATTCGCAGTTACGGCCATGCAGCGGGTCTTAGTTTCCCCAATTGCCAGCCCCTGGCAGGTTACCATTGAAGGTCCCCCAAGAGCCCTCGCCGCCGCCCCACGGGATGCCGTCGATGGTATCGCCCTGTCCCACAGTGCCAGGCTCTTTGCTGATCCTGATGCCGTGGTAAGCGGGTGAATTAGCCAAGTTGCGCATACCTCCACTGACCCGTTCCAGCGAGGTCAGGTCCAGTTCGCAGTGCTTCGACATGTGATCCCTCCATCGTGCTCGGGTCCGGTGACGACCCAACCGATGGACGGTATTATCTCTGCCTATTCGACCCAAAACTGTGATGAGGCGCACAGAGCTGCTTCACGGTCGATGCCGAGCGCGGGGATCATAGGGGGATTTTGGCCGGTTGGCAGTTCACCCGCCCTGATAGATCCTGATCCCCCACAGCACGACGACAACGGCCGACACCAGCGTGGCCAAGGTCAGAAGGTTCTCCAAGGAAGCGACTCTCATCTTTAGTCTCCGCTTCCAGCCCATCGGCGATGTAGGTGATTCGCCGGTTTTCTTGCAATTGGTGCCTGGTCCGTAATTTTCCGGAGAATTACAATCCTTTGATCCAGTGAGGCCAACCTTCTCCTTCGTGATCATCATGAAACATCCGCACAACTGGCTGTTGGTGGCGTCGATTATGTGGATCATCCTGATTGGCTGCGCGCTGATCTACATGGTGGCTTTTCAGGGTGCGGTTCGCGACCAACGTATCGATGCCCACATGAAATTCGCCGCTGCCCGCGCCCTCGCTGATCCTGCCACCGCCGCCCGCAAGCTCGTCGAGATCGCCGGCATCGAGCCCGTGCAGGACGGCCGCGAATCATTGAACAATTGATTCGGAAATCCTATAAAGCGCGGCAACATCAAAGATCTGCCAAAGTCGTGCTAGCTGCGGTGATGAAGCACGGCCGCCATGAGGTTCTGAACAACTGTAAGGAACCACAGTTGCTAAGACTTACGATCCGTCTAAGGGTCGGACTAACGGGGACGATCCAGTCCTTGCTGTGATCCTCAAACTGCTGCGCGCAGCCGGCTTGGCCACCCCACCCGCACCAACGCCTCATCTGGATCGGAAAGCGCGAATTCGTACATCCCCCACGGCTTGTCCTCGGGGGACTGCCCGAACTCGCGCGCGGCGGCGTCGACGTCCTCGAGGTAGAGATAGAGGCCGAACGGATTTTGGCCCGGGATCAGCCAGCCCTCGACCGCGCCGGTGAGGTGCAAGTAGCCGCCCTTGCCGTTCGACAGCATGCGATAGGTGTCCGCCTCTCCCGCAGGCCGTTCGCTGTCCGGGCGCGCAAAGCCGAGCCTGTTGTAGAACCGCTCAGACGCATCGAGATCGTTACAGGGCAGGATCGCGACCAGGGCACCGGACGGGCTCATCTCGTTCACTCCGATTGAAAGCAGCACGTGAAAATGTTTCTTCTTGGGGTCCGAGACTTTGTCAGCTTTAAGGTCGGGAGCGCGAGACGATCGAAGGCGCTCGACCGGCCGATGTCAGCCGGCGCCGCCGATCAGCCGGTCGAAGCCGACGAGGGCGCCGAAGACGATGCCGGTGACGACGATGAAAGCTGCAGCATACCAGATCTTGTTCATGGCGACATAATGCGCGAGACCACCGGATGGTTCTGCAAGGGGCGCAAGCCTTGTCGTGATCTGGGGCGCGATCTCGTCAACGACCTCCGCATCAAGATGACATCTGCATGAAAAGGCCCGCGGCAGGTGTTTCCCGCCAGGCTGAACGAAAATTTCGACGATGCCATTATGCCCCTGTTTTGCCCAACCTGTAAAAGCAATGAATTCGCCGGCGTAGGAAGGCAACATCTAAACACAAACCCGAATTGTAATGGCGCGACCGCTGATTTAACGTCGGATAATGCGTGCACAACCACTCATCCTCTGTCGGGACGTTCGGAAGTCGAGCCGATGGTACCAGCGGCTGCTCGGCTGTGTCGGTGGGCACGGGGGTGATCAATATGAAAGATTGTGGGACCCACGGCACCACACGAGCAAATGGGGGAGTGACGGGCTCATCCTGCAATTGCACGATTGGAACGCTGATCATCATCATGGTGCGATCGGGGACCCAGCACAAGCGATCGGTAATGGCATTCTGATTTGGTTCGAGGTGGACGATTTCCAGGAAGTCGTCGCCCGCGCCCGTCAACTCAATGCCGCTGTCGTGCGAGAGGTTCATATCAATCCGAACGCGCAGCACCTTGAACTTTGGATCAAGGATCTCGACGGCTATACGGTGGTCGTTGCATCACCAGACGGAGAGACAGGCTCCGGCACGACATAAGCGGATTTCCCTGTCGGGCAAAGGTCAACTTGATTTGCCGTTCGTCTTGTTTCGAAGTCCGCATCAAATCACGGCGTCGAACGGCGACAGATGTTTCGATTTAGGCTTAGGGTCTGGAAAGCGCGGACCATGACGGCTGCAGTGAGCAGGATGGTTTGAGCCCTTGCGAAACCCATCCTACGAGCTGCGCGAAAGATCCGCATAGGGTCTTGCTTGTGTGCAAACGCACAGGTCGGGCGCGGGCCGTTGCCGCCAATCATTGCAATCGGCCGATGTCGTCGGCTCCGATCGTCAATGACCGGGCCAAAGGGAGTATCGCGGCGGGGTATTGCGGCTTTGGATGCGCTTTCCGGCCTTCACGCAGCGCGGATGGGTGCAATCAGCCTCCATTTGCCGATCACCCGTGTGAGATTATGGGCGAGAACATCGCCATCTCAGCGGCGACATTCTGTAGGCGCTTCATCAAAAAACATACTGACTAGGACTTCGAGCACGGGGGAAGGGACGAGCATCAGGATGTATTTCCCTCGATATACCGGGAGTGAGCCGCAGCCCGGTTCGAGCGACGATGGCGAGCTCCTATCGGAGGGCAGCTCAGTCGAAACAATTCTCGTCGTTGAAGATGATCCCGATCTTAGAAGCCATATCTCGGATGTGCTGCGCGATCTCAATTATCGCGTTCTGTCTGCCGGCGGCGCGCAGTCGGCATTGACGGTCCTGTTGCAAGACAACCAGGCGGTCGATCTCCTACTGACCGACGTGGTTATGCCTGGCATCAACGGACGCGAGTTAGGAAGACGAGCGCAAGAGATCCGGCCACATCTCAGGATTCTCTACATGACTGGCTATTCGCGCAACGCAGTCGTTCACCAGGGGCGGCTAGATGAGGGCGTAGACCTTCTGGAAAAGCCAGTTACTCAGGCAAAGTTGGCGCTGAAGGTCCGCGAAATTTTGGACCGAGCCCATGATTCGCCGGGCGTTCGATCCGGTTGTTTCGAAGCAGGCATTGGTCTGCTCCGGTCATTGCAGACCGCGTGGGAGCGGCTCCCCAGGTCGCTGAAGGGCCATAAGGGGAAGTCACTCCTGCACAAGAAAGACCCCCGCCTGAGGGGGCCTTTGCTTGAGCAATCGACAGCCGCGCAGCTGCTTCATTGAGCAGATCAACCTCTCCAACAATGCTCAACCGACAGCAACCCGATTTCGGCCTGCGTCTTTTGCCTTGTACAAGGCAGCGTCAGCGCGAGCCAAAGTGTCCTCAGGAGCATCATTCGGGCGAACCTGCGCTATTCCGGCCGATAAGGTCACCCTCAAATCATCGGAAACAGAATCCCAATGCTGTTCTGAAATGATTTGCCTTAGCCGGTCCATTACCAAAACGGCCTGATCTTTTGCGGCATCCGGCATCACTACAAGAAATTCCTCGCCACCGTATCTGCCAATCCTATCTATGGAGCGCATATTGCGGACGAGCATGAGTGCAAAGCCTCGCAGTACTTCGTCTCCAGTCGGATGACCATATGAGTCATTGATGCGCTTGAAGAAGTCTATGTCTATGATTGCGAGAGAACACGGCGTACCGGCACGTTGTGCCCGTGCCATTTCATCGTTCAAAGCCCGCATGACGTAGCGTCGATTGAGTACGCCGGTGAGTTCATCGACCTGTGCAAGCTCCTCGATCTTGGCGTGCGCGAGCTTGAGTTCATTCCCGCGCCTGTAAAGTGCCTCGCGCAGGGAAGCGCCGTACAGCCCGGTGAACGCGCACCTGCCAAGAGCAGTGACGAAGCACAGCAAAGCTAGATGTCGATCTGCATACGAATCCATCGGCATAGCAATGCGCTGATTAGTCAGTGTGAAGACGGTCGTGAGGCCAATCGCAGCGTACGCCCAAACAACGCCGGTCTGCCGGGCAGACATACGAAGGGCACCGAAGCCAAGCACCACGAAGATGATACACGCGAAATAGAATCCGACCTCTGGAATGAAATAGATCGCGAGCAGTTCAATACCTATGCTTCCGAGGCTTTGCGGTACCGTGAGGTAGTGATCTCGAAAGCGGTCGTTGAAGTGCAATTCGGAAAGGATCAACGCAATCGCGGTCCATCCCACTCCCGCGGCGACGTACCACGCTGAAGCCGAAATCGATATGGTGCCGTTGAGAGCGTATAGAAACAGGATGGCAGCATCCAGGATGAAGCTGGCCATCTGCGCAACATACATCTGCCGCCGCAAGCGGGCGCGCTTGTCGACTCCCCTTTTGAACTCTGTGCGAGGTTCGATGGTCGTTCGCTGGACTGCAGATTGCGCCATACCAGATTATCCCGATCTTCCCGTCAGGAAACCCCAAAGGCGTTAAGATTCAGAGCGCTGCGGCTGGTTAGCGAACACTTAACCCGGAGCGTTATCGCGCTGCAAAGCGTCACGGTCGGCGACGGCACCACTTTGTGGTGGGCGCGATTCGTGGAGAATGGTCGTCACTCCTGTTGATAACCACTGACACGAAAGACGCAGGTCGCTTCGGGTCAAGAGCCGATGGATCGGCAGACCTCGTCGCAGGCTGGTTATGGCTCACAGCAGAAGTCGCGATAACTGAACTGCATGCCCGCTAAGCCCGCGCTTGCCTCCTGATTGCCCGCTCCACCTCGTCCGCAAGGTTGGACAGATGCTCCGCCAGCAGGGTGTAGAGAGCTTTCTTGTCAGGCTCGGTTGCGAGGTCACGAACCAGAGCCGCTTCTGCTGCATCGGTGCGAAGCTTCTCAAGGCTCATCTGCATGTCTTTCATTGCCTGTCCTCCGGCAAAGAGTGGGCAGCCGGATCTCTTGTCATTAGAGCGGGCCGCAGCGATGAAGGGAGATCAGGCCGCTGTCCGCGTCGAATGAGAGGGTGGCTTGGACGACATCCTGCGGGGTCCGGTAGGTCACAGCCACGATCTCGCCGCCGCAGTCGGCGAGATCAATCAGGTCCCCAGCCGGTTTGTCGATGAACCTCGCGCGCCAATAGGACTTTCGCTTCAGCGAGCCGGACATGGCCTTTTCACCGCCGCAGCCGCAGAGTATCTGCGCGTCGACAGTGTAGAGATCATCGATCGAAAGATCACTCGCGCGATAGGCATCAAGCCAGTCGAGAGCCGCAGCCATTGCATCAAAGGAACTCATTGTCCTGCCTGCTTGCTGGAAGCGGGCGGATTACGGCAGCAGCAATGAACCCCTTGTGAACAGCGAGCGGTCCGCCGAGTTAAAATCCGTTAATGCAAAGCTTCGGCCGCTTCCTGCTCGGGCGAAACTACGGCCCCGGATCATCCTTCCGGGCGGTTCTCGCGATCTCCTGGCGCTCCACGGAGGCCAGAAGTTCGAGCTGGCTAGCCAGCGCGAGGTAGGCATGGCAAACACTGCGAAGGACATTCGCGACGCGTGGCACACTCTCTTGGTTAGCCCGCTCCCGGTATTGTTCGGCAAGAGTGCGGCATTCTTCAGCGTTCAGCATCAGGACTCCAAAGAGAGCTGAACACCGGGTCATTTTCTTCGTTCCTAACGCGGCTTTCGCTGCCTCAGGCTAAGGAAACGTCCGCTCGGGGTCAAAGGCGGCCCTCGGTAGCCGGCACGCCTTGGTCGGGTCATCTCTCGGAAGCTCAACCCCCATTCCATGCAGGTCGAGCGCCTCGACAAACACATCGATCACATGGACGGCATTGTCCTCGCCTACCCAATCCTCCAGACATTCCGGCAAGAGCGTCAGCTCGGATCTGTCCGCGCCTTCAACGAAGCGTCCCGTCCGTATTCCCCATCAGGAAACGGAGGAATCGTAGCTGACTCGTGGCTTTTCACACAGCCAGGGTTCGATAGGCGATATCGCTGTATTCCTCTATAATAGATAGGATCCCAGCGATGCGACTTGGAGTCGGGATGAGGTCACTCACGTGCCGATCGTTTCTATTTGCGCTTACCAGTGTTCTCTGGATTTCAGGATGCATGGCCGATGAAATCGTAGTTCTGCTCAGCGGAGCGACGATCGACCATGACTAGCGGACGGCGAGACCTATCCTAAAGCTGACTTTCGCAGAGGCATCGAAGGAAAAACTGCGCGTCTTTGGGGCTAACAACGTCGGTCAAAAGGTCGAGTTTCGCGCTGATGGACGAGTGCTTCTTACGCCGATTCTCAGAGAGTTAATTGAAAGCGGTACGGTCCAGATTAGTGATCCCAGTTGGACGGAGCAAGCAGCAATTGATCTGGCGAAACAACTCTCCAAAGCGCCGAAAGGGGAAATCGAAAATCCGGCTATTGCGGCCACCTAATTAGTCGCCTTCGGGTCCAAAACCTGTCTTCAAGCTGCCGATCCTGAAACGTCTCCTGGTGGCTCATCAGCTGCCATCATGACTTTGGACAGACAAAAGCCCGCGGCGGAGGCTCTCCTCGCGGGCTGACCGAAGATTTCGATGATGCCATCATTCCCCTGTTTTGCCCAAAGTGTCAAACGAACGATCCGATCGTCTCGCGCGTTGGTCGATCAGGAGGAGCGGCCATGACTTCAAAGACTGCTGCGCCCCGGACGTCGCGAGATCTGCCCGGCCCCAAGACGCGCATCGATAGCGCGCGCGAGACGCAGGAGGCCGTCATCGAGGACGCGGGCGAGACTGACGACGACACAAGGGACCTCCTGCACGGCGAGGGTGGAACCATCGACGCCCCGGCCCAGCCCGGCGATTTGGCGAAGGACGACTAGGCGCAATCCCTTTCGCTGAATGCACACGCCATGACCACTCCGTGAATTTCAATCCGGATTCCAGAGGATCAGCCATTTTTCAGTTGTTGCGGTACCGTTATGTATCGTTTGATACAATGCGAAGCCGCCTGGCTTGCTACTGTTTGCCAACACAGGGGGCAGACATGAAACGGCTGACGAACGCTCTGGGCCAGCTCGAAGCCCCGGACTGCCCTCATTGTCATGTCGCCATGAGATGGTTTCGCTCGGAGCTCGTGCGGGACGAGCAGGAGGCGATCATCGCCCACCTTTTCGTCTGCCCCAATTGCAAGCGCGCCCATCGCGTCGATACCGGGTTCACGCCGGCGCGCGTCCCTCCTGACGAGCTGTCGGCTGTTCGCTTTCGCCTCGTCAGAGGCGGAAAGAGCTAGGCGGGCGCGCGCCGGGAAACGGTCATGCGGCGGCAAGCCTGACGATCTCATCAGGCGCACAGGATTTTGCAAGGCGATGCGCGCGGCCCGGAAGTGGTTGTTGCTCGTTCCCGGCTACGGAGATGATCTTTAGATGCGGAAAGAAGGCGGCCGCGAACTCCGCGAGCGCAGTTCCGTCGGGATCTTCCGGTCGGGAAAGATCGGATATCAGCACATGAAGGTCGGGGCCGACCTTCGCAACGATCAGCTCGGCTGCAACGGGGCTGGCACATTCGATCACGTCGAATGCAGCGGTCGAAAGAGCATCGGCAAGGGAGTGGCGCTGTTCCGTGTCCTGCGTCACCAACAGCGCGAGACGTGGTATGGCGTAGCGTTCCATGATGACCTCCTTGCCCGATAAGTCAGTGCGAGGCCTTTGGTTCGCCCTGCGCTCTTCCGACTCCTGAACGCACGAGCAGACGGCGGCCGGTGGCCGCGCCCCGGCGTTCCCAGGCAAGGGCCTCAGGGACTACTCGAAAACAATTCGGTATAGTGCTTCTTGAGCCAGCCGCTGCACTGACACGATCTTTGCTGAAGCTCCGGCAGGTCCTGGACGCGAAGTTTCCCGCGTGCGGTGCCCAGAATGCCTTCAGCCTTGAAACGCTGGACGATCCGGCTGGCGTAGCTGCGCCCGATCCCCAACAGGGCGGCAAGCTGCTCATGGGTGAGCGTCACGTCCTCGGCGCCCGTGTGCTCGATGATCTGCACGATCCACTTCGCCGCGCGCTGCTCGATGGAATGCACGGCGTTGCAGACTGCCGATTGGCCGAGATACGCCAGCAGGTAATGGGAATATCGCGCCAGCAGCCGTTCCAATCCGCCCGAACCTGCTTTGGCCTCGCCCAGCTTGCGCACCGGCAGTCGAACCAGCGGGCCGCCGGCCTTGACCGAGATGCGCGAATAGGTCGGCAGGCCGTCGCCATCGGCGACGACGCCGACAGCCCCTTCCCGGCCGATCAGGACGGCTTCGACATCGCGGTCCTCGTTGGCCGCGATCGCAAGCGACAGGAGCGTAGGACCGCAGGGGAAGTAGACGTTTTCGACCGGATCGCCGGGATGGTACAGCACCTGTCCGACGGTGCCCTCGCCAACGTCGAAAGAGTGCCTGAAGAACTCGAATTCCTTGCTGCTAAGGGATCCAATGAGGTCATTCAGAGGACGAGAGCTCTCGGGCTTCGGACGCATTTGGCTTGGATTCCGCGGTGGCGATGCGGAACCATTACTTTCCCGTGACGGAACCCACGGTGCCAAAGTGTACACTTGCCGCCCGCACCGGCCTTCTTTTTTGCCGGCCTCCACACTTTTCTGATCGGGCGCGCCAGGCGCCGGACGGGCTGTCCGCTGCTGGCAGCCGAGCGGGGAAGCACGGTCCTTCGGCACGGCGCCGCGACGAGGGACAAAGCCCCTCCTCCCAGCTGAATATGTGGTGCGCAACGCCCTTGCTTCAAGCGCCCTCCCCCGGAGTACACCCCCGCGCCTCACGCCACCTGAGAGGGGTCACCACATGCCTGTCCTGCTTCCGAACGCACGCACGCGCGCTCACGCCTCACCGGGGCGGCCTGCGCTCGCGCCTGATCATGCCGTCCTCATCGCCGGCGGCGGGCCGACCGGGTTGATGCTGGCGGCGGAGCTGGCGCTCGGACAATGCGACGTCGCGGTTCTCGAGCGCCGCGAAAGCCAGGATCTCACGGGCACGCGGGCCGGCGGCCTGCACGCGCGCAGCATCGAGATCCTCGATCAGCGCGGCGTCGCGGATCGCTTCCTGCGCGAAGGCAAGGTCACGCAGCTCGCGGGCTTCGCCTGGACGCGGCTCGACATCTCCGATCTGCCGACCCGCCACCCTTATGGACTGGCGCTGCGGCAGAGCCACATCGAGCGCATCCTGGCCAATTGGGTCGCCGAGCTCGGCGTCCCCGTCTATCGGAGCAGCGAGGTGAGCGAGATCTCGCAGAACGAAGCCGGCGTCGACGTGACGCTCGCCGGCGGCGCGAGCTTGCGCGCGGATTACCTGGTCGGCTGCGACGGCGGCCGCAGCCTCGTGCGCAAGGCTGCCCGCATCGACTTCGCCGGTACCGATGCGACGCTCAGCAACCTCATGGCCGAGGTCGAGATGCGCGAGACGCCCGCATGGGGCCTGCGTCACGATGCGCTCGGCTTTCACGGCCTCAGTAGAAGCGAGAGCGGTCGCGTGCTGGTGGTGATGACGGAAGCAACGCTCGACCGCAGCGGCGAGCCAGATTTAAGCGATCTCAGCGAAGCGCTCGTCGCGGTGTACGGCACCGATTTCGGCGTCCACAGTCCGGCCTGGATCTCCCGCTTCACCGATGCGGCGCGGCAGGCCGTCGCCTATCGCAACGGGCGCGTGCTGCTCGCCGGCGATGCCGCGCATATCCATCACTCCGTCGGTGGCCAGGGCCTCAACACCGGCCTGCAGGATGCCGTCAATCTCGGCTGGAAGCTGGCGCTGGTCGCAAGGGGCCTCGCGCCCGACAGCCTGCTCGACAGCTACCACGCCGAACGCCATGGCGTCGCCGCGCGCGTGCTGCGCAACACAAGAGCGCAGATCGCCCTGCTCCGCCGCGACGACCACGGCCGCAAGGCTGCGCGCGAGGTGATGTCCGAGCTGCTTTCGATGGAGGAGCCGCGCCGGCGCTACGGCGCGATGATGAGCGGGCTCGACATCCACTACGATCTCGGCGACGGCCATCCCCTGCTCGGCCGCCGCATGCCCGATCTCGCCTTGACCGTCGCGGGCCGCAAGCAGCAGCTGTTCACGCTGCTGCATCAGGCGCGCGGCGTGCTGCTCGATCTCGGCGGGCTGGTGGGCTTCGACATGGCGCCCTTCGCCGATCGCGTCACGCGCATCGACACCGTCTATGATGGCGCATGGGAGCTTCCGTGCATCGGCGCGGTGTCAGCGCCGAACGCCGTGCTGGTGCGGCCCGACGGCCATGTGGCCTGGGTGGGAGACCAGAGCGGCGGCGGACTTTCGCAGGCGCTGACGAGGTGGTTCGGCGCAGCGTAAACGCCGCAGGCCTTGCCGAAGCAAACCAGCCCGCGGCGCGGCCTGCGATCAGTCGCCCGTCGGCGAGGTGTAGGACGGCTGCCCGCCGTGCTGGGATTCGTCGTATACCCCGTAGGTCCGGTAGGGATGCTCCCGCCGCGGGATATAGTAGCCCGGCGCCGACGCGTAGCCATAGGTATAGGCCGGCCCGTCATCATAGGCATAGCCGGGACCTGGCGCATAGGCATAGGCCGACGAGGCCGCGCCGGCCACGAGCGCGCCGGCAATCAATCCGCCGGCGAATGCAGGGCCGAAGTGGCGGGCCTGCGCGGGCGCCGTCGTCGCAATTCCGGTCAGCGCCAGCGCGCCGACGGTCGCACAAACAAGTGCTGATGATCTCATGGCTCAACCTTTCCAACGTGTATGACGAGCCAACGCCGGCAATCGGGTACGGTTGCCTGACATGCACGTGAAAGAACTGCACGTGAAGGGATGGCACGGGAAAGGATGGTCATGAATACGGCCCCGGCGCAGACGGGGGGCACGCGCGCCGGAGCCGTCATTCCAGGCCGGTCAATCGGCGGCAGACCGGCCAGGTGACAAAATCAGGTGCGAAGCGGGAAGTTCCTAACGGCGCCCGTCGGTGCTCCTACTCCTCGCCATCCGCGCTGGGAAACGGCTTCTGTGTCTTGCGGCCGAGAAACGTATCGGGCACGGGCGCCTTCAAGAGCTCGAGCGCTTTTGCGATTTGCTCGCGCATCTGCGCGTTCTGTTCGGCGATGGCGGATGCTTCGTTGTGGATGCGACGGATCGGCGCGCGATCGTCCGGCATGGATATACTCCCTGGCCTTGCAGGCGGGAGCACGCTCGGTCTCTCAGCCACCGGCGCCCACGGACAGAGCCTTGGCCGGTGATGGCAGGTAAACTACCGGAGGTCGCTTTTGTTCAAAAGTGAACTTTAGGCCAGTATGGTGCGCAAAATGAGTAAGCCGCTCAAGTGGAGCAAGCAACTCGTTGAAAACAACATGGAAATATCTGCTGCCGACATATCAAATGATCAAGACTCTCGCCGAGACGAGTCGTACAGTTAAGCACCGCAAGGCCCCCGGCAGATATCGGTGATGAGAACGCCCGATTGCGCTCCCGCCTTCCTCGAACATGGGAGCAGCGCCATGTTGAAGCGGCGTCGTTTCAAGCAGACCAAGACACTTCACCAGAGGCTCGCGGACGAGGCCGCGCGATTGCGCGAAGAAGCGCGCGCGCTCAGCCCCGGACGCCGCCGCGAGATGCTGCTGCGCCGCGCGCGGCAGGACGAGACGGCGATGCAGATCGATGCTTGGCTGCATTCGCCGGGCCTGAGGGCGCCGACATGACACACCAATACCGCGCCTATCTTGTCGGCGAAAACGGCGTCTTCCGCTCCGCCGAAGCGTTCGAGGCGTCCAGCGACATCTCGGCCCTCGTCGTCGCACAGCAGTTCGCGCGTCGTGGCGACGTCGAGGTCTGGCAGCTCGACCGGAAGATCGGCCTGCTGAGGGGCCCGCGGCCGCACGAGGTCTCGCAGAACGTCCCATGCGAGACTGACCGCTTTCGAGAGCAGGTGCGCAACTAGGCGGCCCGCGGCGCTTGCCCCGCCGGCTCGACCCGTGCTTCCAGCACGGCGATCGAGGTCCGCAGATTGTCGCGGCGCGAACGCAAGGTCAGCGCCAGCATGGGATAGGTGGCGCTGCCGGGATCGGAATTGCCGGCCTTGCGCTCTTCCTCGGCGATGTCGCGCTCCAGCATCTGCATCCGCCAGTTGAGGTCGGAAATCAGCGCCTGGAGCTGCAAGGACGCGGTCGCTTCGAAACGGGACGGTGATGGCATGTGATCGCCTCAATCTGATACGGCCCGGTGGGCCGGGTTGGGGATTGAGACCTTGTTCAGCAAGACGGATGCCAGCTCTTTGGTAAACCGGCGCAACGGCTCCGTCTCACTCGTCGGCCAGCTTCCGCTCGATGTAGGCGTCGACCGTCTCGGCGAACGAGCGCTGCACGCCGACCGAGGTGACATGCAGCGCGATCGCATCCTGCTGGAGCACCCGCAGCCGCGCCTTCGGGCAGCGACCGGAGCCATCGCCAGATAGTCGTCGATGGCGCCCGTCGCCAGCGGGATACCTTTTGGATCTCCCCTGGCGATCAGCAACCGCAGAAAGCTCAGGCAATCGGCCAGACCCGCCATGGCTGGTCTCTCAGCCTTGCTGCGGCTTCGGCTTCCTGACGGGCTGGGTATGCGTCCCGAACAGCGCCAGCAGCAACGCGACTTCTTCCTTCGAACCGATCTGGATCATGACTGTCTCCTTTCGCTCCGTTGGTCGGTTCCGACGCCGGGCGAGTTCAGGACGATCTGGTTTCAGGACTGTTTCAAGGCTATTTCGTCATCGTATGCCTGCTGCTGGGCCCATGAGGATCGCTCAGCCGTTCGGCTGCCAGCCGATGATCGCCCCGACGAGACACAACAGCGCGCCAAAGGCCGTGCCGCCCATCTGCACCCAGTACCGGATCGGCATGGTGTCCCGGTCAAACTCCTGCCGCGACCATCTCGACCAGTCCAGCCAGTCGTCGCTGACGAAGAGGAGCTTCCTCTCGGCATAGCCAACCCAGACCTTGCGCGAGCAATAGATGCCGATCCCGATCGCGAGCAGGCGATAGAGCAGGTCAAGGGCGGGGTTCATGTGGAGCATCCGTTCACCGGCTCGGGCTGTGGCCAAGGCAATAGCTCTGCCTGTCTTCGTGTCGCTGGCGGGGAGGCAGGTTCAATTGGTCCGGCAAGGGAGCCCTCGGAGCGCGCCAGGGGCGCGGAGACACGCGGCTCAGTTTCCGGACCGAAGCGGGATCGCTGCGGGCCGGCATCTCGGCTTCGGCGATCTTCTTCGCGGCCTCCGGCTCGGGTGGTTAGGCAAGCGCTTCCGCCATCCAGCGTGGCCAACCGGGCGAGACTGGCAGTTCCTCTGCCTGCGAGGACACAGGCACGCAGAGCTCCCGGCATCTTCTCGCTCATCCCAGCTTCTCCTCGCCTGGGGAACCATCGTGGGGCATCTCCGCTTTGTCCGCTCGCTCGACCGGGTTGGCGGACACCGAGGGATTATCCGGATGCAGGATCAGGCTCTCGATCCGCGTCAACAGTTCCAAGGGACCTTTCGCTATTCGCCAACGGCTGCGCAGGCTTGCCCCAGCCGCGATCGAGCAGCTGCTTTGCAGCAGCCAGGCGCGAAGGTATTTGCTGTCTGTCTCACCATGATAGAGGGCAGCACGTGGATGGCCGGCTCGGTCCGGCTTCTCGCCAAAGCCTAAATGTCGGCCAACGTGGGCGACAGTTAATCATCGCTCGTCATGGGCTGGGCGGCGTGTTGGTAGCGGGTATCCGTCTCCTGAATCCTGGTCATTTCAATCTCCTCAAACGGGCAATTATGTCTCCTTGAACAAAACGCCCGCGGCGGATGGCTCCGGTGCGGGTGAGTCATACTCGGTTCGATGAGGGGGAATTTCTTTGCCTATTCCTCAGTTCATCTTGCGCCGAAGCTTTTCGAGCAGCTTGCGCTGCTCCTCGATGTCCTCGCGCACCGTCTTCTGCAGTTCGTCGGTGCGTTCCGGGTCCGCAGGCGGGATCGATTTTGCAGGAAGCCTGCTAGCCATCAATCATCCCACATGAGTTCTCCGCACCGGCACTTGTACACGCGGGCAAAGCGTTTCGTGGTGATGTTCCAAATCTTGTCAGCCAGGGCGAGTGGATGACTGCATTTGGGGCAACGGTTCACCAGAGGTGTTGAGAGCGATGTTGAAGGCATGGTGGCGCTCGCAGCTCTTTGATCCAGAGACGCACAACCGCCGCGGTCGTCCCAACAAAGCATGGTCGGCGATTGGCGCTGCCTCCCGCGGCAACAAGACAGCCAGCTCTGCTAAATCATCGATCGATCAATTCCCACAGCGCGGGCGCGATCCAGCCTGCGAGCGCGAGCAAAATCAGATATTCGGCCAGCGCGCCTCCTGGTTCAAAGAAAACGTGCGACAGATTGCTTCACGACGCGCGATCGTTTTGGGTGCGAAACCTATCTCCGCGTCCGCAGGCCGCAGCGGCGCACGCGATCAGCGCACACCGAGGTACCGGCACGTGCCTCGCATGCGAGCGTCTTGTCCAAGGTTTATGTGGCGATTTTAACTTATGTGTCCGCCACCTCCTGCTTGGAAATCTAGCATCGCGTCAATCGGTAGAAGGAACAGGCGATGGGAAAGAAGCGAAGGCGCTTTAAACAAACAGACTCGCTCGAAACACGGCTGACGCAGTTCGCTGAAGACATGCGTGAACGCGCGGAACGGGTACAAGCGGGTGATCAGCGAAACTCCTTGCTAAAGAGGGCCTATAACGCAGATCAAGCAATCGAGTTGGAGCGGCAGCTCCGCCAGCATCAATAGGAACGAGCCAGAATGGGAGGGATTGCTTCCGCAACCTGTAGGTCCCTCCCAAACTTGGCCCCTATCGCGGGGCCTTTTTTTGGCAGGGGCAGACCGCTGCGCAACCACGCGCTGAGAGAGGAAAATTCAGGGTGAGTGAACTCCGCTGATTTGGTGCTTCGGTCAAAGCCTATCCTCCGCTCCGATCGTGGAAACGTCTGCTGACGGCTCGATACGTGCATCATGACTTTGGATAACAAGAAGGCCGCAGCGGAGTGACCGTGCGGGGCTAGGCCAAACCTTCCGATCATGCCAGCGGCCAATGTTTTGCCCCGCGGCTCAATCTTCTTGTTACGAAAAATTGAAGCTGACTCCGCGAAGCAGGGGGCTGCGCCAGCGCCGGCATTCCTGCCGGCCAATCGGCGGTATGCCGGTCCGAAACCAAATCCACTTTGAAACTGAAAATCCTATCGCCCCTTGCGCCCGAGCTTGCGCTCGACCTTCTTGCGGCTGTTGCCGACCTTCTTGACGGCCTTCTTAACCGCGGAAGCCGACTTGCGCGTCTTCTTCGCCTCATAGGCGATTTCGTATTGTTGTCCTCCGGCGACGCGCGCCCGGTCCTGCTTTCGGCCACGGGCGGTCTGTTTCTTTGCTGCTGCCATGATGCATCTCCTTGCCTTGTAGAAACGCAAGGAGATTTCAGTTGGTTCCGAGCTGCCGCCCTCTGGCTGCGGCAAGATCGGAACGAATCCGCGGCGAATGATTCGAATCCGAAGTATTGGTTGCGTGGAGTTGGTCAGTGGCATCGCGCCGTCAGCGTCGGCCGGCTGAGATCGGCGTCAAGGCGCCCTTCCCCGGCTTTATCACACCGGCATTGGCCTCCTCGGTCGAGAGGGTGCCGTCGGGGGAGCGATGGATTCACGAGATCAAATTCGATGGCTACCGCGTCCAGGTCCATCTCGCCAACGAAGCTGTCAAGGTCTTCACCCGCCGCGGTCATGACTGGACCAAGCGTTTCAAGAAGGCCGCCGACGACGCTTGGCGCATTAAGGCGGGCTCCGCGATCATCGACGGCGAGATCGTCGTCCCGGCCGCCGACGGCACCACCGATTTTTCCGTCCTGCAAAACGAGTTAAAAGGCAAATCCAGCAAGATCGTGCTCGTCGCCTTCGATCTGCTCTATCTCAACGGACGCGACCTCCGCCGCGAGCCACTCGGCCAGCGGAAGGCCGCGCTCAAGAAGATCATTGTGGACACCGACGTGCAATTCAGCGAGAGCTTCGAGATCGAAGGTCGCGACATGTTCGCCCATGCCTGCAAAGTTGGCCTGGAGGGGGTGGTTTCGAAGGTTCGTGACAGCACCTATGCCAGCGGTCGCGGCAATAATTGGGTCAAGACAACATGTACCCAACGAGAGACGTTGACCATCGCCGGCTTCGCGCTCGACGAAGGCAAATGGGACGGCATCTATCTCGGCCGCCACAGGGGAGACGCCCTGATCTATGCCGGCAAGGTCGACCACGGCTTCGACAAGACCTCAGCCGCCGAGCTACAGAAACGCTTGCAGCCACTCATCCGCAAAACACAACCCTATGCCAAGCGCATTGCGCACAAGGGCATTTGGGTTGAGCCGAAGCTGCTCGCGGAGATCGAGTATCGCGCCAAGTCGGCCGAAGGAAAGGTTCGGCATCCCTTCTTCAAAGGCGTAAGGGAGGACTTGTGAGCGATGCGGCCAAAGTTTCGCACCGAGGGTTGGACGCCAGCGAGCGAGGAGGATCATTTCATGATCTGCCCGACCTGCGGCGAGCGGATCGACTGTCGCGATCTTGGCGAAGTGCTGGAGCACCTGCACGGTGAGCCAGTCGAGGGGGAGCCGGTCCGGCACTAGGCCAGCCTTTTCCACACCCACGAGACTCAGTAGCGGCCCACCGGCCGACACCACTAGGAATCGATAATTTGCCAACGCCCCGGCGGCTTGGCTTTGATACTCCGATGTCCACGAAATCGCGCCAACACCTCTACGGAACTCAGATCAAGATGTCGGCCGAAGAGGCCGTCAAGGCCCGTAAGGAAGCTGACAAGCTCGCTTGCGTCGCGTGGAATTACCGGATGCTCGGCTACAAGGGTCCCGCTCAGCCGTCGCCGACGATTGGCGATGCGATCAATGCCGGCTTCCTTTATCTCGAGGTGCGATGCCTCGGCTGCGACACCAACCAAACCGTGGCCCTTGGCATTATCAGACGTCCGAAGACGACGCCCGTTCACGAGCTCGAACGCTATATGCGATGCAAGGACTGCTCGCAGGTGCGTGGCTATCCCTACAAAAGAAGTGCGCTGGTTGCGCTGAGGCCGACCAAGATTTCAGCCGATCACCCAGCGTCGTACTGGTGGCCGGGCGAGCGCTGAAGGATATCATCTGCATCATGTGCAACCTTTACTCGATCACAACGAACCAGGCCGCCATCGCCGATCTCTTCCGCGTGGTCAGGCGCTACGAAGGCAACCTCGCGCCGATGCCCGGGGTCTTTCCGGATTATCCAGCCCCCGTCATTTGCGATGCGAGCAGCGGCGAACGTGAGATGGTGATGATGCGCTGGGGCATGCCGCCTCCGCCGCGCACCGGCGGCCCGCCCGTGACCAACATTCGCAACACCTCGTCCCCGCACTGGCGCGCTTGGCTCAAGCCGGAGCACCGCTGTCTCGTGCCGGTCAACAGCTTTGCCGAATACGCACCGGAGCCCAACCCGGAGACGAAGAAGAAAGACGTCGTGTGGTTCGCGCTCGCGGAGTCGCGACCGCTGTTTGCGTTCGCCGGCATCTGGACCACCTTCAACGGTGATCGGGGCACGAAGACGAAGCCCGTGCCGGGGCCCCATCAGGTCTATGGATTTCTCACCACCGCGCCGAATGCCGTCGTCGAGCCGATTCATCCGAAGGCGATGCCGGCGATCCTGACGAGGGCTGAAGAATGGGAAGTATGGCTGCGGGCACCCTGGGACAAGGCCAAAGGGCTGCAGCGACCGCTTGAGGATGCCGCACTCCAGATCGTAGCGCGAGGAAGCGAAAAGGAAGATGTGGCTTCGACACCATAGAAGGCAGGCAGCCCTTTGCGATGGTACCACTCCCAGGGCTTTGCCCGATACGCAATGTGCAATTTTGCCATCTAGATCGGCGCACTCCGAGGAATTAAGGATTCCCGGGCGGGCATCTGCGGCTTTTCAACCAACACTTTTTGTGTTTCGTTCCCAAGCGCCATCTCAATCGCGGAACGACGGCGGCCTTGCCGAGTTTTCCCGATAGCTCGGGTTCGTGATCCCGGGCCAGAAGGTGACTTGTGCCCCAGCTCACTTATCCTTTGGTGACGCTGGGGTCTTTTTGTCTGCCGGGCCGCCGACGCGAACTCAGGCGCTTGAGCCAATGCGGCCGGACGAGAAATGCCTATTATGAGAGGCCGCATACCGACGTGACTTTGTTAGAGGCGGTCCGCGTTGCGTCAGAATGCAAACGACTCTAGTTGAGAACTTGCGTCCGCTCTGCCGCGATGAGCGGACCTCCGTCGGGCCACACGCAACTTCGGAATGGGCCATTCATGCAAGTCAGCTTGGCGACTCGTTCGATCACTTGATCTGCGCGGGCCACGACGTCGGGCAGACATTAACGCCCAGAGCCCTCGCTGTCTTTAGGTTGAGAACCATAAAATACTTCGAAGCTTGCTCCACTGGCAATTCAGCAGGCGTAGCTCCCTTGAAGATTTTGCCGATGTAGAAGGCGGCACGCCTATAGAGATCGTCTAGATCGGACCCGTAGCTGACCAGGCCGCCCGCCTTCACGTTGGCCCTATTAGCGAATATGGCAGGCAATCGATGCTTCGTCTGAAGTTCAGCCACCAGCTCAGCTTGCACGGTGTATAGAGGTGATGACACGACTAGAAACCCGTTGCATCGATTGTGCGCCATGGCTTGAACTCTGTCCTGTACTTCTGAGACAGTGCTGGCTGAAGCAGGGACGAGCTCCACTCCGATCGTTTGTGCTCCGCGACCGACCGCCTTAAGAGCGGTCGGATGCGAAGGCGTCGTCGGATTCCAGAGCAAGCCGACTCGCGTGGTTCCGGGAAGTATTTCCTCCAAGATCTCTAGTTCCTTCACGGACACTTCTGTCAGAAGCATGGACATGCCCGTTATGTTTCCGCCCGGCCGCGAGAGGCTCGTCACGTCTCCAAGCCCCACCCGGTCTGCGTGCTGAGCGAAAACGATGGGACGGTGGCCGTAGCGCCGAGCTGGCCCTACCTGGGTGGACGTAGGCGCGAAAATGACATCGACCTTGCTGTCGACGAGTTGCTTTGCGAGATCAAACGTTTGATCAACTCGCTCGGCCCATTGAAAATCAATTCTGATATTCTTTCCCTCGACATATCCGAAATCGCGAAGAACGGCGCGGAACGCCTCCACTTCGCTCGCTCAGCTCGACGCTTCGCCAAATCGATCTTCCAAACCCTTGGCGGTTGCTGTCCAAGCGACAGCGCCGGCGAAAGCAATGCCGCTCCCCCCATAAGAGTGATGAAATGGCGGCGTTTCATGCGAATGCCCCCAAAGAGCGTTAGCTTAGGGCTGTGTACTCATTAACGAGCTGGCCGCCTGATGTCCGCTCCCCCCTAACAGCGGCGGGAAAGCGAACGACTGCCGAGCTCGCTGAAGGGTCAAAAAGCTGACCGTCTGAGAGCCCAGCAACTCGGTCAACGGGCCAAAAGCAGTCGTTTGCCCCCTTGCGGTTGTTGGGCAAGTCAGCCAGCATCGGCGTGGTCGTCGCCAACGCAGTGCTTTCTTTCCCATTTTTGATCAAAGGATTAGAGGAAGGTCATGTCGGCCCATGAACATTGGCAAATGGATGCCAGCGCGCCGGAGCTTTATGAACGCTATCTCGTGCCAGCCATCATTCCGTATGGGCCAATGATCCGCTCGACCGCATCTCGCCGAGCGAAGGGGAAAGCGTGCTAGACGTTGCCTGCGGTACCGGCGTTGTGGCGCGGCTAGAGAAGCAGCGCGGACATGACGGACGGTTAGTTGGCATTGACCTCAATACAGCTATGCTCGCGGTGGCACGGGAAAAGTCTTCCGATATCGAATGGATCGAAGGCAGCGCGCTAGACCTGCCTTTCGATGCAAACTCTTTTAATGTCGTGCTCTGTCAACTTGGATTACAGTTTTTCCCGGATCGGCCACTGGCACTCAGGGAAATGGTCCGGGTACTCAAGCCCGGAGGTCGTGCGGGGTTAAGCGTCTACAGCGCGATTGAGAAAACGCCAGCGGCGCACGCTTTTGTCCAAGCACTAGACGAACATCTCGGAGAAGAGGCCTCAAAAACCAAACGTTCGGAGCACCTCGCTTACAATGAGCAAGAGGTTGACGCTTGGGCTAGACAGGCAGGCTTTGACGTTGTCGATGTGGCCGCCGTCACAAAACAGATCACGTTCCCCTCTATGCTGGACTATGTCCGCTTCCAACTTACTGCGACTCCGATGGCTGCGCTCTTGAGAGAAAAAGGTGCGACTGAGCGTGAGCGGATGATCAAGTCGCTTGCCGATTACGCCGCATCCCGCCTAGATCAGTCCATGCTCGCGGGTGGCAAGCTGACATTCCCGCAGCAATCTTTGGTGGTGACGGCTGTCATTCGGCCTGCAATATTGCCCCCCTAAGCCGGGGGATCGGCGTCCAAAATTGACCCCCTACAGGTTGGTCTGTTGCGCTGCCTGCTTTGGAATGAAGCAGGTGGTCGGGGATGCTGATCGTGGAGACGATTGCGCGGATTCGGCGCGAGCACTTCATCAAGGGCAAGACGATCAAGGAGATCGCCCGCGATCTGAAGGTCTCGCGGAACACGGTTCGGAAGGTGCTGAGGTCGGGAGAGACCTCCTTCGAGTACGAGCGGCAGGTGCAGCCGCGACCAAAGCTGGGACGATGGGCAGTAGAGCTTGAAGGTTTGCTGGCGGCGAACGCGGCTAAATCGGCTCGTGAACAGCTGACGTTGATCCGGATCTTCGAGGAGCTGCGCGGCCGCGGCTACGACGGCGGTTACGATGCGGTGCGGCGTTACGCCAGGCGCTGGAGCAAGGAACGCGGGCAATCGACCGCAGCCGCTTATGTCCCGCTGAGTTTTGCCCCAGGCGAAGCCTATCAGTTCGACTGGAGCCACGAGGTCGTCCTGCTGAGCGGCACCACGGTGATGGTGAAGGCCGCCCATGTTCGGCTCTGTCACAGTCGCATGCTGTTCGTGCGGGCCTATCCGCGGGAGACGCAGGAGATGGTGTTTGACGCCCACGACCGGGCGTTCGCCCTGTTCAAAGGCACCTGCACCCGCGGCATCTACGACAACATGAAGACCGCTGTAGAGACGATCTTCGTCGGTAAAGGGCGTCTCTACAATCGCCGCTTCCTGCAGATGTGCAGCCACTATCTGGTCGATCCGGTCGCCTGCACGCCAGCGTCGGGCTGGGAGAAGGGGCAGGTCGAGAACCAGGTCGGGCTGGTCAGGGAACGCTTCTTCACGCCGCGGCTGCGGTTCAAAAACCTCGACGAGTTAAACGCCTGGCTGCTGGACAAATGCATCGCCTACGCCAAGGCTCATCGCCATCCAGAGCTGGTCGATCAGACAATCTGGGACGTGTTCGAAGCCGAACGCCCCAAGCTTGTTCCCTATGCCGGCCGCTTCGACGGCTTCCACGCGGTGACGGCATCGGTCTCGAAGACTTGCCTGGTGCGCTTCGACAACAACAAGTACTCGGTCGCAGCCAGCGCAGTCGGACGACCGGTCGAAGTTCAAGCCTATGCCGATCGCATCGTGATCCGTCAGGATGGACGCATCGTTGCCGAGCACCCGCGATCCTTTGGCCGCGGCGATACCGTCTACGATCCCTGGCATTATGTGCCGGTACTCGCCCGCAAACCCGGCGCCTTGCGCAACGGTGCTCCCTTCAAAGACTGGGTGCTGCCGGCCGCGATCGAGCGGATCCGGCGCAAGCTTGCCAGCACCGACGATGGCAATCGGCAGATGGTCGACATCCTCAACGCGGTGCTGACTGACGGTCTGCCCGCGGTGGAAGCGGCCTGTGCCGAAGCGCTCGGTCATGGCGTCCATTCCGCCGATGTCGTGCTCAATATCCTGGCCCGTCAACGTGAACCCGCCCCACCGGCCAACATCATGACGCCGGCCGCACTGACGCTCCGTCATGCACCGATCGCCGATTGTGCCCGCTACGATAACCTCCGGAGGACCATCTGATGGAACGAACCCAAATCTTCGACCTCATGGGCGAACTCAAGCTCTACGGCATGAAGGCTGCCTTCGACGAGATCATGGCAACTGCCGTCAAGCGACAGCACGAACCCCAGCGCATTGTCGGCGACCTGCTCAACGCCGAGATCAACGAGAAGCAGGCCCGCTCGATCAAATACCAGCTCACCATTGCCAAGCTGCCGCTTGCAAAGGACATCGCCGACTTCCAGTTCGATGGCACGCCGATCAATCAAACTCTCGTCAATGATCTCGCTGGCGGCGGCTTCATCGCCCAACAACGCAACGTCGTGCTGGTCGGCGGCACCGGCACAGGCAAAACCCACCTGGCTATTGCCATCGCCAGAAGCTGCATCCGATCCGGCGCCCGCGGCCGCTTCTTCAACGTCGTCGACCTCGTCAATCGCCTCGAGACCGAGACCCGCAACGGACGGCAAGGACGGCTCGCCGAGCATCTGACCCGGATGGACTTCATCGTGCTGGATGAACTCGGCTATTTGCCCTTCGCCCAGTCTGGCGGCCAGCTTCTCTTCCACCTCGTCAGCCGCCTCTACGAACGCGCCTCCGTCATCGTAACCACCAATCTCGCCTTCGGCGAATGGCCGAGCGTCTTCGGCGACGCCAAGATGACCACCGCGCTGCTCGATCGGTTGACCCATCACTGCGACATCGTCGAGACCGGCAACGATAGCTGGCGGTTCAAAAGCAGAGACGACGATCACGCCACCCGCGCTCGTCTCGCCTCCGCTATCCCGGCCAGCTCCGACGAGACGAGCGCTACCAGCAAACCCCGCCGCACAAAGGGGTCAAAATTGGACGCCGATGAGGGGTCAAATTTGCAAGCCGATTGACAGTGACGGCTTCACTCCACTGATGTCGGCTTGGGGTCAAAGGCGGGCCTCGCTTCGCTCAAATTGGACCCAAGTACGTCTCCAATCGTCTCAAACCGGACGCGGGTTTGGAAGGCGTGCGGGCTGAAAATGACCAGCCTCACTATAGCTGAGGAGGTCAATTATGACCAACGTCCCAACCATCCCTGTCGTCTCGAAACACGCTCCTTGGAACAAGGGCAAGATCATGGGCGCAAAGCCGCCGCTCCGTCCCAAGCACGTCTGGTCAATCCGAACAAAGCTCCAGGTCGAAGGCCGAACCCGCGATTTGGCAATTTTCAACGTCGCCATCGATAGCAAGCTGCGCGGCTGCGACGTTGTAGCCTTGAAAGTTGATGATCTTGCGCCGGGCGGATATTCGGCCGACCGCGCCACCGTCCGACAAAAGAAGGCCGGTCGGCCGGTAAAATTTGAGCTGACGGAATCAACCCGGCAGGCAATCGACGATTACCTGCGTATCAGCTGCAAGAAGCCAGGAGAATACCTGTTCACAGGCCGGCGATTGGGTGGACATATGACGACCCGCCAGTATGCCCGCCTCCTATCCCGCTGGCTCTCCGACATCGGATTAGACCCTCATCTGTTCGGAACGCATTCCCTTCGACGGACTAAGGCGACCTTGATCTACCGCCGAACCGGCAACCTGCGAGCCGTACAGCTTCTTTTGGGGCATACGAACATCGAGAGCACCGTTCGATATCTTGGCATCGAGGTAGACGATGCGCTCGCGATAGCAGAACAAGTCGACGTCTGACTTCGGGGGCAGAGCAGACGTGCCCTGCCCTCACAGAGGGCTTCGGGCCAGAAGGCGACATAAGCTGCGTGTTCGCAACCCGGAGCAACAGAGCTCGATCGAGCTTGCGTTAGCTGAAGCCGAACTCGTTCGTTTGCGGAGCAAGACAAATGCCTGGTTCGCTAATCGGGCGTTCGATTGGCAGGTACACTAGTGTGGAACCGAAGCTCGATTGAGTCTTAGGTTGGCCTGTTTCAGAAACGTCACGCCGACTTCTGCACCGTTCACCCAGGCCACCTCACATCGCCGGTACGCCAGTCCGGTCGCGGAAAGCACAAGAAAGAACTCTTTAAGAGGCAAACCGTGATCTGAGGCGTCAACAATGAGCCTCGCCCCCGTATCAGATACGTCTTTGACAGTGCAGCCGCGCCGCCAAGTGCCATCAATCGCCATGATGTTGGCGGTGAAGGGACGGGCGAATGGGACTCGCCGTGCTCCTCGCTTGTTCGGTATCACTCTCTCATCCTGTGCAGACTGCCCAGAGACGGTGCAAGGTCCGGCGCGTCGGCAACGCGATTGGTGGTTGTCGAACTGACCACCGTACAGTTCCTGCCTCGCTTCTTGGCATGGTAAAGAGCGATGTCAGCGTCGCGGATCAAAGTGAATTCATCGGATGTGGCATGGTTCTTTTGTGCCACGCCGACACTAACAGCCACGCGAGAAGCTGGTGATCGAGGGTGACGGATCTTCAGACGCTGAACCAACAGCCGAATGGCGTCCGCGACCCTCGCTGCTTTCTCCTCAGGGACCCCGGGAAGGATGACGGCGAACTCCTCTCCACCATAGCGCGCCGAGAAGCCTCCCGTATTTGCCGTTGCGCGGCCAATCACTTCAGCAACCTGTTGCAGGCATGCATCACCTGCTGGATGGCCCAAACCGTCGTTAAATTCTTTGAAGTGGTCGATGTCGATAAGAAGAACCGAGAGTACATCATGCGCGGCGTAGGCATCTCGCAAGAATGCATCGAAGCTACGCCGGTTTGCCAGTTTGGTTAGCCCGTCCGTCATTGCGAGCTGGGCCAACTTCAAGTTGGCCTTGGACAATTCGTCTTCCATCTCCTTCTGCTTCGTGACATCTCTGAGGACGCCCACAATCTCCGCATCGGCTGAAGAGAAACGCTCTGCTATCCTGAAGTGAGCCTCCAACCACGCGATAGAACCTGACGCGCGCCGCATTCGGAAGCGCACGGAAGGAGAAGCTGCAGCTTCCTTCAACTGCCTACTCGCGTTAATCACTCTGTCGCGATCATCTTCGTGGACGACATCGAGGCACAATTTGCCCAGAAAGGCGTCTTCAGAGGTATCCAGCACGGTAACCACCGAAGGCGACACGTAGCGGATATATCCCTTTTTATCCATAACGATCACGATGTCGGCAATATTGTCAGCGAGCAGCCGGAAACGAGCCTCTCGTTCTTGCAAGGTGCGTTCGACACGCGCGCCGAAACGGAATTGGGCGTTCAGCAGGCATGCAACTCCAATGACCAGCGCCAGGAGCAACCCAGCAATCAGGGCGTCAGAGGCGAGATCAGTGCGCCAGCCCTCCAAAACGTCACCCTCGGACTGGGCCACGGTGACGACCAATGGGTAGTTTGGGGTCTGCTCATAAGCAACGTACTTGATCAGGCCATCGAAGGGCGAAGTGATCCTGTAGAATCCGGAGGCGCTTTCGCCTATTCGTTGTTGGAAGAGGGACGTATCGCCAATTGTCCGGATACTCTCAACCGCCGGCCAGCGCGCCAACAGAGTGCCATCGCTCTTCAAGATGCTGATTCCGCCTTGGGTACCCAAGTTGAATGAGCCGAAGAATGAAGTGAAGAACTGGCAGTCGATGGCCGCCACGATCACCCCGGCAAACTGCCCCGAGGGAGTGCTAATGCGCCTAGACAGAATTATGGTTGGGAGTCCTGTGAGCCTGGAGGTAACAGGGCCACTGACGAGCAACTTCGTGTCGGAGTTGTCGCGGTGGTAGGCGAAGTACGGACGGTCAGCGTTACTGTACTCGGGTCGCTCCTCAACTGACGAATAGCGCCAGCTCCCAGCGCTGTCGAATACGGCGATAAAGCGGAGTTGTGGCATGGCCTGCGTCATCTCCCGCAAGTAGGCGTCGAAACGCACTTTTTGAGGGTTTTGGTACTTTAGTAAGTCGGCCATACCAGCAAGCGCCACGTCTGGTGCTTTGAATGTGCTGGCTGCATGCTGGGCAAGCGAGCGTGTTAGGTTCTTTTGGCTATCTGCTGACTGCCTAAGGGCCGCTTCCCGGGCATATGAGGCTTTCCATGCCACCAGTCCGATCACGCAGGCAATCATAAGCACCAGGAAGGTCCCGACGACCATCCGCGGGTTCCTGTGCAATTGCCGCTGAAACGAAGACCCCGGCATTCCAACGCTCACTTGTCGTAGGCATGGTAGTCACTTAGGCATGATGGTCATCATGCTTTGCTTTCCATCAGCTTAATGGGTGGCCGACATACCGCGCAGCCCTCGCTTTTGCTCAAGGAATGATTGCTAATGCTGTCGGTATCCGGCAGCTCATTGGCTCTGGCGATTTCTGCAGGTACTAGCGTGCCGCCGATTTTGGCGGCAATGATAACCCCTAACCCTTCCCTACTGCTGCTCTTCCCTTACCACCGGTCTGGAACCGTGTCGGGAGAGAGGTGCAGATCTCTCTAAGCTCAGTTTATGCCGCCATTTGCCTCGATCAGAAGGATGGTTAGCATCTCGATCCGGCTGCAGATTTCCTTCATCCGACTGGCTGCGCCGGCCGCGATCCCGAAATGTTCGCTCTCCGAGGTGCTGACGACTATTCGATCGCCAAGCTCTCTGCGAAGGTCCTGAAGCTCTTTGAGTGCTCTTTCGAGCTCTCCTTGAAGCGCTGTCAAAGCAGGCATTAGGACTGTCTGTGCTAGTCACGATTCGTCTGCACGATTCTAAGCCCTCGTAGCTCCTATGGCATCCGTGGCTTCTACGGAGTTGAACAGCAATATCAGCACAATGTCAGAGCGACGTAAGCGGCAGCTGAGAGGCGCGGTTTTCAGACACGTGTACTGAGACCGAGAGAGGATTAGTCACGCTCCCCCGCACCACGGCTGTGGTCCTCGGGCGTAGAGGAGCGATAATCTCCTTCTTCAGTCTGTGCACCGGCTTGGATACTCCCGTACAAATACGGGCTCGTACGCAATCTAACGTGCATACACTCTGGAAATATCTTTAATTGCAAACGGCGAAGATACCACGTTGTGAGCCTGGGCAAGCTTGGGGTGTTGCAGGGTTTACGATTGGTCAACAAGAACGTGCAATTTTTTTAGGCAGGGGAGCGACTGTCCTCGCAATTGCAAACCCACGTGCGGAGCCGCAGTGTTCAATTTTCAAAGCAAGAAAGTCAGACACGCAATCGCGGAGGTCGAGGCGCTGGATCAGTCGCAGGCCGTGATCGAATTCGACCTCGACGGCACCATCCTCGATGCCAATGAAAATTTGCTCAAGATGAGCGGCTACACGCTTGAAGAGATCAAGGGCAAGCACCACAGCATCTTCGTCAGCCCGGCCGAGCGCGACAGCGTCCGCTATCGCGACTTCTGGGCCAGCCTGAACCGCGGGGAGTTCCAGACCACGCAATACAAGCGTTTCGGAAAGGGAGGCAAGGAACTCTGGATTCACGCCTCCTACGCGCCCTTGCGCGATGAGAACGGAAAGGTGGTCAGCTTTATCAAGTTCGCCACCGACATCACGGCGTACAAGATCAAGACTATGGAGGATGCCGGCAAGATCGCCGCGGTGAACCGCGCCCAGGCCGTGATCGAATTCCAGATGGACGGCACCATCATCAGCGCCAACGAGAACTTCCTGAATGCGATGGGCTACTCGCTCGACGAGATCAAGGGCAAGCATCACAGCCTGTTCGTAACGCCCGAGGACCGCGCGAGTGCGGCCTATGCCGCGTTTTGGGCCAAGCTGAACCGCGGCGAGTTCGAAGCCGCCGAATACAAGCGGCTGGGCAAGGGCGGCAAGGAGATCTGGATCCTTGCGACCTACAATCCGATCCTCGACGAGAACGGCAAGCCGTTCAAGGTGGTAAAATTCGCAACTGACGTCACCACGCAGAAGATGAAGGCGGCCGACAGTGACGGCCAGCTCACCGCCATCCAGAAGTCGCAGGCGGTAATCGAGTTCAACATGGACGGCACGATCCGCACCGCCAACGAGAATTTTCTACGAGCGATGGGTTATTCGCTGGCAGAGATCCGAGGCCAGCACCATTCCATGTTCGTCGAGCCGAGCGAGAAGAACACGCCGGGCTATCGTCAGTTCTGGGAAACTCTCAACCGCGGTGAATTCCAGGCTGCCGAATACAAGCGCATCGCCAAGGGCGGTCGCGAGATCTGGATCCAGGCGTCCTACAACCCGATCTTCGATCTCAATGGCAAGCCTTACAAGGTTGTGAAGTACGCCACCGACGTCACCGCGCAAGTCATCGGCCGTAAAAAGGCGGACAATGCACGCGGACTAATCGAGGCGGTCGCGGCCGGCAGCGAAGAGATGAGCGCATCGATCCGTGAGATCTCCGAGACGATGGCAAAGTCCCGGGAGACGTCCAAGGTCGCGACCAACCGGGTAGAATCCGCCGATGGGCAGGCCCAGAAGCTGACCGCAGCCGCGGAGGCCATGAGCGGCATTGTGGAGATGATCTCCGGCATAACCAGCCAGATCAACCTTCTCGCGCTCAACGCCACGATCGAGTCCGCGCGCGCGGGCGAGGCCGGGCGCGGATTCGCGGTTGTAGCTTCTGAGGTGAAGAATCTCGCGAACCAAGCCAAGCAAGCGACGGACACGATATCTTCCGAGATTGGCGCGCTCAACGTCATCTCCGGCGAGGTCGCGAGCTCCCTTACGGCGATCAAGGCTGCCATCGCCGGTGTTAACGAGTTTATCGCCTCGACAGCCGCCGCAGTCGAAGAGCAGAGCATCGTCACCGCGGACATGTCAGCAAACATGCAGCGCGCGTCGGCAGAACTTGCTTAGCAGCCGTGCCAGGCCCCCTCTTCCGCGGCTAATTTAGAATCCGAAAAGTCAGCAGAATCCGCAGGGCGGAGGGCTGAAGTAGCGCCTTGGGATACGAAAGCGCCACTAGCTAAAGACGTCTGCAACGGGTTAATCGCGTTGTTTTGGCCTGATTTGAGTTAGGTCCGGTCTACCTGTGGCAGCCGACATATTCTCGGCCGAGCGATGCGGCAGCGATGGGCCACAAGCGGTCGCTCAAGCCGGCGCGCGCGGTGCCTACGCGCGACGGGACAAGTGTGCCGCGAGAAAATCGCTGAGGACGTCGATGCGCGCCGGCCGCACACGCGATGAAGGTGTGATGAAGTAGAGGCCGCCGCCCGGCAATTGCCATTCCGGCAACAGCACTTCGAGACGTCCGTCGATGACGTATGGATCAGCAACGAATGACGGCAGCTCGGCGATGCCAATTCCGTCGAGCAGAGTGGGCAACAGCGCGTCAATATTGGTGACCGACAGCGGCCCGGTAGGCGTCACCGAGACTTGCTCCCCATTCTCATGGGTGAAGTGCCAGGTGCCGGTCCGTGCGCGGTACGCATAGCCAAGGCAATGATGCACATTGAGCTCGGAAGGCGATTGCGGTCGCCCGTATCGAGCGATGTAGGTCGGCGATGCGACGATGAAGCGACTCATCGCGCGGAGCTTGCGGGCCAGCAGCGATGAGTCCGGCAGCGCCGCGATCCTGATCGCGGCATCGTAACCCTCGCCGATCAGATCGACCGCGGCGTCGCTCAGGTGGAGGTTGAGCGCGATCTCGGGATACTGACGCAGGAATTCCGGCACGATCGGCGCGATCTCCCTCAAGCCGAACGACATCGGCAGCGCCAGATTGATTGTGCCGCGCGGCCGGCTCGACAATTCGCGCGCCGCCGTTTCGGCCTCTTCGGCCTCCAGCAGCATGCGCGCGCCGCGCTCGGCCAGGCGACGCCCGAAATCCGTCAGCGCCACCTTGCGCGAAGTCCGGTTGAAGACCTGCGCGCCCAAGCGGGCCTCCAGACGCGTGATGGCGCGCGACACCGTCGCTACCGAAAGGTTGAGCGAGCGGGCAGCGCCGACAAAGGAGCGTTCCTCGGCCACCTTGGCCAACAGAGCGAGGCCTTCGAGATCGGGAAGTCGGGACATCGACACTACCATTCCTGCAACAATGACTTTCAATCATTGATATATCGGAACAGCGCGGCCGGCGACATCTTCTGTTCATCGACGAACAGGAGTGACCACCATGTCCCAGAAGCTCAACGGAAAGATCGCAGTCGTCACCGGCGGCAGCAGCGGCATCGGCCTTGCTACCGCCAAGCGCTTCGCCGCCGAAGGCGCCCAAGTCTTGATCACCGGCCGCCGCAGGGCGGAACTTGACGCTGCGGTTGCCGAGATCGGCCGCAGCGCGACCGGCGTCCAAGCCGACGTCTCCAGGCTCCCGGACCTCGATTTGCTGTTTCAGAAGGTGAAGGCCGAGGCCGGCCGCATCGACGTCCTGTTCGTCAATGCCGGCGGCGGCTCCATGCTGCCGCTCGGCCAGATCACAGAGCAGCAATATGCCGACATCTTCGATCGTAATGTGAAGGGCGTGCTGTTCACCGTGCAGAAGGCGCTGCCGCTGATCCAGGATGGCGCCTCGATCATCCTGACCGGCTCCACAGCCGGCATCGAAGGCACCGCCGCCTTCAGCGTCTATGCCGCCTCCAAGGCCGCGGTGCGCTCGTTCGCGCGGAACTGGATCCTCGACCTCAAGGGCCGCAGCATTCGCGTCAACACGCTGAGCCCCGGCGCAACCCGCACGCCCGGCCTGGTCGAACTCGCCGGCCCCGACGCTGCCCAGCAGCAGGGTCTGCTGGACTATCTCGCCTCGCGCATTCCGATGGGCCGCGTCGGCGAGCCCGAGGAGATCGCCAAGGCTGCCGTCTTCCTCGCTTCCGACGATGCCAGCTTCGTCAACGGCATCGAACTTTTCGTCGATGGCGGCCAGGCCCAGATCTGAACCCGGCCTTCGCTGCCGATCGCATTCCCCTTCCTGCAATCTCACCGAAAACGAAGATCATGACCGAGAACGAACGCATCATCCGCAAGCTCTACGACGTAGCCGAACTTCAGGACTCCCGTGGTTTCACCGAGATGTTCACCCCGGATGGTTATTTCTGGGATGTCTCTGCCGGCCAGAAATACTACGGTGCGGATATCGGCAAGACCGTCGACATCTATGCCAATGCCTTCCCCGACATGCATCGCGAACTCGGATTGGTCTATGTCACCGGTGACGTCGTCATCGTCGAACTGTCACTGAACGGTACCCATAAGGGACCGCTGGCCCTCTCCGCCGGCATCATCCCGGCCACCGGCAACGAGATACATACACCGTGCTGCGATGTCTTCCATCTGGAGAATGGCAAGGTGAAGTCGTTCCACTGCTATACGGCGGGCACGATCCTGATGGCCCAGCTCGGCGTGCTGGGAAATCTTCAGGCCGCGATCACCGGCTGAACGGAAGTCTTAAAATGCCGATATGCCGGGAGCTCCACCACATCGGCACGCCCCCCGCATCACATCGAGGACTACATCATGTCGACCGGTGAACCGGACTACGATCGTCTGCTGCGCTCCAATCTCGAGCGCGTCTTCAATGAGCGCAATGCCGCGAGGCGCACCGCGGCCGTCGCCGAACTGTCCGGTGCCGACCCCGTCATGTTCGAATCGGCCAACGTGGTGCGGGGGCAAAGCGCCATCGTCGATGCCGCCGGGCAACTGCTCGCGCAGTTCGGCGCTGACTTCGCCTTCGTGCCGATTGGCCATGCCGTCGGTCATCACGGACTTGCCCGCCTATCCTGGCAGGCGGGTCCGCGCACCGGGCCGGTCGCCGTCACCGGCACCGACGTCGCCGAGATTGTCGATAGCCGGATCGCGCGGCTATGGGTCCTGCTCAATCCAACTGCGTAAGATTCCCTCCACTCTCTCTTAGCCTGCCAAGTCAGCCTTTGGTCATTCGCGACGGTTTGGCCGGTCTAGGTCACGTCCGGTCCACTCCAGACAGCCGACATATCCTCGATCCCTGGATGCGGCAGCGATGGGCCACGCGGACTCATGCCCTGCAGCGGGAGCGCTCTACTCAATCACCTCGTCGGCGCGAGCCAGAAGCGTAGCTGGCAGTTGCAAACCGAGCTGCTTGGCTGTTCTTTGGTTCACGACAAGCTCAAGCTCCGTTGGGGCTTGCACTGGCAACTTGCTGGGATCGACGCCACGTAATATTCGGTCAACGTAGGACGCTCCTCCGACATGTATTTTGTTGATGTCCACTCCATAAGACATAAGGCCACCCGCTAGGCAAAATAGGCGAAGCGGGTAGATTGCAGGCAGTCGAGATTGCGCAACGAGCGCGACAATCTGGTCACTTTGCATCGTCGTGAGAGCGTCTGGCAGAAAGATTAGTCCACTATTCGGCCGGTCCTTGAGGGAGTGAATGAGCCGCTCAATGTCCGCACTGTTGCCCGTCGGTGTGTCGACTGAAGCGATGCCCGACTTATCTGCAATTTGGTCGATCGACTTGCGGAAAGCCGCCGAGTTGTTTCCGGGCTCAGGATTGTAGACCAGGCCTATATGTTCAATGTTCGGTGCTATCTCCTTTAGGAGAGAGACCCACTTTCCTCCCAACGACGGCTCAAATGGCGTAAAACCCGTGACGTTGCGGCCGGGGTTCGACAGGCTTTCGACGTAATGCATTCCAACGGGATCACTGACCATGACGAAGACGGTCGGGATGGTAGTGCCTTCGGCGTGCAACGCCGCCATAGATGTGTTGGTTTCCGCAAACAGCACGTCAGGCTTCAACTCGATTAATTCGCGGGCACCCTGCCGAGTTCGATCAGTGTCGCCCCCGGTTATTCGTGCCTCGATCTGAAGGTTTCGGCCCAAGGTCCACCCACGTTGCTCAAGAGCCGCTTCAAGCGCCTTCTCGGTTCTCGGGCTCGCGACCAGTACCCCAACATGGCGAACTTGGTCCTGAGCTCTCGATCGACCAATGGTAGCAAGCGCGCTCAGGCTTACGATGAACTCCCGTCGCCTCATTCATGCCCCCTGATCAGTAGTTCCCAGACTACCATCTCATAGCCCAGATGCACCCGCTACGGCACCACAAACAGCTTGGCGCCGATGTCTGCTTGGGGTCTTGGTCGTGTAATACGTCCTAACAGGGTCGTTAGCCTGAAGCCAAGACTGGGCCGGCCTTAGGCCGCGACCGCGGCGATCGGCGGCCTAATCCCGAGGATATTCATTACTCGGGTTAGGTTATAGGCCAAAACCGAGAGGGCCATCTCAGCGGCTACCCTTGGCAGAGTCTTGGTCAGGAAGTGCGTCGCTCCCCTCGACAGTCTCGCGACGAAGGCGCATAGCGAGCGGGTTCGCATCGAGCCGCTGCTGCACGGCGTCGAGTAGATCCTCGTGCTCCCATCGCGTAATCCGGCGCTCTGACCCGGACGTGCACTGGGGTTTGATCGAACAGTTCTTACAGGCGTTGGTCCAGTAGCGCCGCAGCATCTTGTCGGCTTCTTCGTTTGTATAGCGATACGGCAATCGCTCCCCGGCCGGACAACGATAGGCGTCTTCCTCAGGCAAATAGACGAAGTCCTGCTTACCGAAGCGTCCGTCCGACTTGGCGCCCGAAGTCATCGGCTTGGGCAGAGTTACCGTGATGCCGGCCTCGTGGCAGGCGAGGATCTCCGGGCTGCTGAAGTAGCCGCGATCGGCAACGGCCTCGAGCGTCTCAGTCTTCAGAACGGCCTTCGCCTGCATGGCCATATTAGCAAGTTGTGCCCGATCTGAGCCGCTGTTCGTCACCTCATGCGCAATGATCAGGTCATGGTCGGTATCGACGGCGACTTGGACATTGTAGCCGACAACGCCGGATCCGCGGCCACTGGTTGCCATCGAACGGCTGTCCGGATCGGTCAGGGAGATTTGCTGATCGGGCGAAGCAAGCATCTGCTTCTCGTAGGCGGCAAGCTTGCCCATCTCCTCCTTCAGCTTCGTCAGCTTCTCGGTAAGCCTCGTCACCTTCGCCGACAGCGCCTCGCTCGGCTCCTGTCGGTCTGCCGTGTCAAGTTGGCTCAGATAGCGCGCGACGCTCTCCTCCAACTGAGCGCGCCGCCGCTCCACCTTCGCGCGCGCGAAGTTTCTGTCCCGGTTGTCACGACCTTGAACTTGCTTCCGTCGATGGCGACGCTGGACGTCATGAGAAGACCCATCCCGCGGCAGAGCTCGACAAAGCGCGCACATACCTTGCGCAACGCCAGGCCGTTGTCCTTGCGGAAGTCGGCAATCGTCTTGTGATCGGGAGCGAGCCGACCCAGCAGCCACATCACCTCGACATTGCGCCCGGCCTCTCGTTCCAGCCGCCGGCTCGACTGCACTCGGTTCAGATAGCCGTAAATGTAAAGCTTAAGGAGAACCGAGGGATGGTACGACGGCCGACCGGTGGCCGCCGGCTCAGCACCCTCAAAGCCCATCTCAGCCAAACTGAGCGCATCGACAAATACGTCGATCACGCGAACTGGGTTACTCTCTTCAATGAAGTCATCGAGGCATTCGGGCAACAGCGTCCGCTGCCCACGATCCGCCTCTTCAACGAAGCGCCTCATCGATTCCCCCAAAAGAATCACAGGAGAATCATAGCAGCCGCCCGCCGTTTTCACACAGCCAGGGTCATAAGCTGCCGCCGCGTACTCTCCGCGGTACGTCCGCTGTTGAACAGCTTGCTGACGCTCTACGGCCCCGACCACGCAGCCGCGTCGGCTAGCCATCCGCGCCAACGTCTCCTCCGGATCAGCGCGAACTGGATCGTGGCCGGTCCTTTCAAACTTTAATCGAATGCATCCGAGCGAATTCGGCGGAATGAAATCTGTCCGCCCCATGCTGGTACATGTCGCGTTCTCACGATGAGGGAGCCAATGTACTACGTCGCCGCCGCACTGCTTGGGCTTTCGGGACTGTTCTATTCGGCGGGCCATCGCGAGCTCGGCTCGTTCGGCGCGGACGTGTGCAGCTACGGCGGGCGCTTCTGCGACAGCCCGGCGATCGTCTTCACCGGCGCGGCGCTGGCCGCGGCCTGGGGCATGTTCGTCAGCGTCAAGTAGGACGCCGCCCAACGGCCGCGACCAGCGCCGGGTCCGTTGCGCGTCGAGGCCTACTGGCGGGCCGCGCCGCTCGCTCCGGGAATCTGCCCGCCGAATTTCGACGGTCCGGTGCCGCTGGGACTGGTCGGTCCACCAGCTGTGCCGTTCGGGTCGGTGCGGGCCGCGGTCCGTCCCGGGCCGTGCATCATGTTCATCGCGCTGGACCAGCCGTGATGGCGGGCATGGCGGCTCGCGTGGGCCGAGGCAGAGCCGGCCGGGATTGCGAGCAGGATCGCCAGGGTCAGGGTCGCTGCTTTCATCGGTGTTTCCTCCTGTTGGGAAAACCGTTCGGCGAGCTCAACGTTCCTCCCCTCATAGGGCCAGCTCTTTGCGGACCGCGGCTGCGGAATTGCCGACCTTGTCGACGGCCTTTTGCAGCTCCTGCCTGGAGACACCGAGCGCGTGAGTCCAATACTTGACCTCAAGCGCCTCGTTCATGTTGATTTTGCTGCGGTCCGGCTGTTCGCGCTTGGTCAGATGATCCTTCACGGCGTCCTCCTGTAGGAGAGAAGAACGTCCAGCCTGCCCGCGCCGTTCCGAGCGGGACAAACAGCTCCGAGGTATCCATCCGCACATCGCGGATGGCGCGGCACGCATCCTGGGTCGGCCGATGACGCTCCTGCACGAAGCTCGGCAGCAATGAACGCCGCCGCGCCCGGAACGGTTCAGAGTCGCACCGTGCGGCAAGTCAGCGTCGATCACCAGGATGTCCCCTGCCTCGCCCGCCATGATCAGCGCTGAAGCCTCATCAGGCTCACCACGGTCGAGATGGCCTGGAACGAGGCGCGTGGCGCCGTTGTCAGGCCCGTAGGCATCGAGGAAGACCAGGGCAGCGATGGCTTTGGTGCCTGCACCGTCGCGGTGCAGAGGCTGATGGCCGCCGCCCGGGAGCGGCTCGCGTCCCTCGACCTGAGCCAGAAAGACCGGACAGGCCAGGATGTGCGCTCCCGCCGCAAGCAGGAGCGGCAGGCGGCAGGTTCGCTGGACCGTTGGATCGAGATCGACCAGCGCATGCCGCCAGCCGCTTCCGCGGGGCGCCGACCATTGGTCGACGGTGCCTACACCGGCGTCGAAGGCGGCCCGCAGCGCATCGCGCCAAGCCGCCGGCACGGCACCGCGGAGCAGGAGATAACCGTCGCGGGTCAATGCAGCGGCTTGATCGGGCGCGAGCGGATTGACCTGGGTGGGCGTGATGCCATGCCGCATCAGCGCTCCATAAATTTTAACGTGTAGGCCGCGACAGCGTCGTGCCTCACCGCAAGCGGCAGAGTTACGCGCCCGTCTCGAAGCGATGCAAGAAGCGCCGCAACGGCCCGCAGCGGCATGCGGAGGCGGGTCGCCGGCCGAGCCCGAGGGAACTTTCCTGGCAGGTTCGCGCTTAAACCTCGAATTCGCAATTTCCGGAAGGTGAGCCCTGTCGAACCGGTCCAAACCTGAAGCCTCCAAGCGCGCCACCGTCGCTGCGCCGACCAAGTCCGCACCGACGCTGCTGCAGCGGCTCGGGCCGGGCCTGATCACCGGTGCGGCCGACGACGATCCCTCGGGCATCGCCACCTATTCCCAGGCCGGCGCGCAATTCGGCTATGGACTGCTCTGGACGGTGTTCCTGACCACGCCGTTCATGATCGCGATCCAGCTCGTCAGCGCACAGATCGGCCGCGTCACCGGCAAGGGGTTGGCCGCGAATGTGATGGAGCTCGCGCCGCGATGGCTGGTGCTCGGGCTGGTGGCGCTGCTCGTGATGGCGAACACCTTCAACATCGCCGCCGACATCGCCGCGATGGCGGAATCGCTCTCGCTCGTCATCGGCGGGCTCAACCACGAGCACGCGCTGATCTTCGCCGCCGGTTCGACCCTGCTGCAGGTGTTTCTGCCCTATCGCCGCTACGCGCCGGGGCTGAAATTCCTCACCCTGGCGCTGTTCGCCTATGTCGCGACCGCCTTCACCGTGAAGATTCCCTGGAGCACCGCGCTGCTGGCCGCCGTGTGGCCGAAAGCGGACATCAGCGCCGACTATCTCATGATGGTCGTCGCCGTGCTCGGCACCACCATCAGCCCGTACCTGTTCTTCTGGCAGGCTTCTCAGGAGGTCGAGGAGATGAATCTCGGCACGCGCGACAAGCCGCTGCGCGAGGAAACCAGGCGCGGCGGAGATCCCGAGCTCACGCGCATCAGGGTCGACACGATCTCCGGCATGCTGCTGTCGAACGGCATCGCGTTCTTCATCATCCTGACCACGGCCTCGGTGCTGAACGCCAACGGCGTCACCAACATCAATTCGGCGACGCAGGCGGCCGAGGCGCTGCGGCCGCTCGCCGGCGACTTCACCTTCGCGCTGTTCGCGCTCGGCATCATCGGTACGGGCCTTCTGGCGATCCCGGTGCTGGCGGGCTCGGCGGCTTACGGCGTCGCCGAGATCTTCGGCTGGCGCGCCACGCTGGAGGCACGGCCCGAGAAGGCGGTCGGCTTCTACACCATCATCGCCGCCGCAACCATCATCGGCTTCGGGCTCGGCTTCACCGGGATCGATTCCATCCACATGCTGGTGTGGAGCGCGGTGCTCAACGGCGTCGTGGCAGTTCCGATCATGGCGATGATGATGTTGATCGTCTCGAGCCGCGCCATCATGGGCCGCTTCAGGGCCCGCCAATGGCTGATCGTGCTCGGCTGGCTCGGCACCGGGCTGATGGCGCTGGCCGTGCTCGCGATGCTCGGCTCGTCGGTGATTGGCTAAACCGGCGACAGCGCCGCCGAGATTTGCGAGGCGATGATGAAGGCTGCGAACACGGCCGGCACGCTGATGAATCGCAAGAACTGATCCAGTGAAAGCATCGTCGTCTTCCCCCAAGGACAAAGCGCCCTCGCCCGCCGCGCTACTCCACCCCGTGCGCGACGTGCTGATCGGCCGTCAGAATCTGATCGGAAATGGCGGCCCCACCCATCGTGAGCAGCGCCAGGATCGAAATCATCGCCATGAATTTCATGCGCGGAAGGTCGATTCCGATTGTGGCCAAAAGCGTCAGGGCTTGGCGCAATTTCGGGACGATCCCAAGAAACATCACGACCTCCGGACTTCTACGGAGCTTCCGCCGGCACAGTCAAAATTCGATGGCTGGTCAAGCGTTTGCGGACTTCACGGCACTCGGTCGTTAGCTTACCAATTGTGGCTGGGCCCAGGCTTGCGACCGGGACACAAATCAAGAAGACGCCGCACGGCGCGACAGGGAGCGACATGACAAAATCATCAAAAGCAACAAGTCTGGAGATCCTCGCCTGCGACGCCGGCTGGAGGAATTACCATTTCGTCAAGGTGACGACGGAAGACGGCGTCGTTGGCTGGAGTGAGTTTGACGAGGGCTTTGGCTCACCCGGCGTCGGTGCTGCGATCCAGCGGCTCTCGGGGCGCGTCATCGGCCAGAACGTCTTTCAGCACGAGCGCATCCATGCCGAATTGTTCGCAGCGACCCGCCCCGCGGCCGGCGGTGTGGTGGCCCAGGCGCTCGGGGCGATCGAGAATGCATTGCTCGATGCCAAGGCCAAATGCCTCGCCGTCCCCTGCTACGAGCTTCTCGGCGGCAAGATCCGCGACCGGATCAGGGTCTACTGGTCGCATTGTGCGACGTGGCGGATCAATCATCCGTCCTGGTACAAGCCGGCCATCGAAAACCTCGACGGCGTCAAGGCGATGGGCCAGGAGGTGCGCGAGAAGAAATTCACCGCGCTCAAGACCAACATCTTCTCCTACGACGAAGGCAAGCCGACCGGCTGGCGGCCCGGCTTCGGCTCGCCCTTTGCGCCCGAGATCAACGTTGACCGCAAGATCCTGCGTGACCTGCGCATGCATCTGGAAGCAATCCGCGACGGCGCAGGCCCCGACGTCGACATCCTGCTCGACTGCAATTTCAACGCCAAGACCGAAGGCTATTTGAAGATCCTGCGGGAGATCGCCGATCTCGACATGTTCTGGATCGAGATCGACAGCTTCAATCCGCAGGCCCTCGGCTACATCCGCAGGCAAAGTCCGCATCCGATCTCCTCGTGCGAGACGCTGTTGGGCTTGCGCGAATTCCTGCCCTATTTCCACGAACAGGCGATGGACGTGGCGATCATCGACACGCCCTGGAATGGCCTGTGGCAATCGATGAAGATTGCCTCGGCCGCCGAAGCCTTCGAGGTCAACGTCGCGCCGCACAACTTCTACGGTCATCTCTGCTCGATGATGAACGCGCATTTCTGCGCGGCTGTGCCGAACCTGCGCATCATGGAGATCGACATCGATCGTCTCGCCTGGGACCGCGAGCTCTTCACGCATGAGCCGGAGATCGTGAACGGTCATCTGATCATACCGGACCGTCCCGGCTGGGGCACCGAGCCGAACGAGGAAGCCCTTCGCGCCCATCCGCCGAAAACGAGCGGCGGACTCTTGAATTACGGCCGCAAGAGCTGAGAAACCCTAAGGCGTCACGGGGTTGACGGCTGGCGACGTCTTCGGCCGCGCGGGTTCGATCGGCGACTTCGGTTCGGTTGGGAGCACGATGGCTCCGGCCGCACGTGCCGCTTCACCCGTGGTCGCGTACATCGCGACGTGCGCGGGTTGGGTCTTGGCCCGGCTCCAGGGGCCGTGGTCGACGATCAGCATCGCCGCAATCGTCACTGCCGCCACGATCAAAGCAATGACGCCGGGGTGACGGAGCGCCGTAGACATGGAATCTGCGAAACGTTCATCGGTCATCGAAGGGTCCGCTTATTTCCTATCGCAGGTTAATTCCGTTCTCCCCACCCGGTTCCCCTGAAGCGGCCAGCAAGTTCCAAACCAAAGCTCGGAACTCCGCCGTCATCACTTCACGTCCGGGCGGGCATCGCCCACGAACCCGTCACGATTGGGCATTTTGATGGCTGCAAGCGAGTCCGCATCGAGCGTCGCATCGGGTCCCACCACGCCATTGAGATTGAGGATAAAGGCCGACACCGCATAGACGTCCTCGTCGCTCAACGACTGCGGGGCATTCTGCGGCATGGCGCGGCGGATGTAGTCGAACAATGTCGGCGCATAGGGCCAATAGCTGCCGACCGTGCGGATTGGCTTCGCCGTCGCGATCGTGCCTTGCCCCCCGACGAGGCGATCACCGACCCCACCTTCGCCCTTGTCGCCATGACATGACGCACATTGCTGCGCAAACACCTCGCGTCCGTGGCTGACTGATCCGCGTCCCCCGGGAAGATTGCGACCGTCGCGCCCAATGTCGATGTTCCAGCCTGCGATCTCAGCCGCGGTTGCCGGCCGGCCGATGCCATATGGACCTTCCGCCTGCGCTCCGCTGACCGAGCCACACAGAATGACGGCAACAACGACGATCCAGGTCTCACGCCAGCGCATTGGTCACGTCTCCGTCGGCCGCGATGCGCCAGGGCCAGATCGCGTTGTTGTGGTAGAAGAAGTTCTCGCCGCGGACCGCGAGCAGTTCGGCGAGCGTCGGTTGCACATAGCCGGTCTCATCGATCGCGCGGCTCTGGATCACCACGGGCTTGCCGTCCCACTGCCAGGGCAGGCGGAAGCGCGTGAGGGCGCGCGTCAGCACCGGCTCCTGCAGTCGTGCATCCTGCCAGCTCTGGCCGTCATCGAGGGATATTTCGACGCGTTTGATCTTGCCGTGGCCGCTCCAGGCGATGCCGGTGATTTCGTGGAAGCCCGGTGCGCTCAGACGCTGGCCGCCGGAGGGGCGCGTGATGATAGACTTCGCTTCCATGTAGAAAGAAAACTCGCGCGCCGTGCCATCAGGCAGCAGGTCGGTGTATTTCGAGGTCTCCTCGCGCGAATAGACCGGCTCGGCGGCCACGTGCAGCCGGCGCAGCCATTTCACATTCATATTGCCTTCAAATCCCGGCAGCAGCAGCCGCAACGGATAGCCCTGCTGCGGGCGAAGCCGCTCGCCATTCTGGCTGTAGACCAGCATGGCGTCCTCAAGACACTTCTCGATCGGGATGCTGCGGGTCAAAGCGGCCGCGTCCGCGCCTTCGGCGATTACCCATTTGGCCTCCGGCTTCAGCCCGGCCTCCTCGAGCACCAGCTTCAGGCTGACGCCCGTCCATTCGGCGCAGCTCAGGAGGCCGACGAGATCCGAAGCCGTCTTGCCGTAGGGTTTGGTGTAACCAGGATTTCCCGAGCATTCGAGGAAGTGGATGCGAGACTCCGATGGGAAGCGCCTGAGATCGTCCATGGTGAAGATCAGCGGCCGTTCGACGAGCCCGTGAAGCATCAAGCGATGCTGCACCGGATCGATGGTCGGAACGCCGCCGTGATGCCGCTCGTAGAACAGCCCGTTCGGCGTGATAATGCCGTCAAGCTCCTGCAGCGGCGTGCGGCCGGAGGCCGAAATGTACTGCTTCAGGTTCTTCGAGATGTTCTTGATCACACCCTTCTCGAACGGCGATGGCGCTCCATAAGGTTGGCTTCCCATGGGATCGCCGGGTGTCTTCATCCAATCTGGGACGTGGGGCGGAAGGTTGTCCGTCTCTGCGGCGGCCGAAACACCGGCCCCCAGGACAACGCCGCTTGCCACGGCCCCGCCTTGCAGGAAGCGACGGCGCGTCGTTCGGGCGGATTGATCTTCGATGTCGCTCTTGCTGCTCATTGCGGACCCTCGGCTCAAGGTTGGCCCGCATGAAAGCTTCTACGACGCAAATATGCAATTCTCGCGCATTTCAAAAACAGGCCATTTTGATCAGAACTGACCTAAGTCCACCGGCTGCAAGAGCAGTTCCATTTTTCGCGACGCACAAACGCGGCGTCATTCTCCCGGCGCGATCGCATTGCTGGGAGTGGGTCGATCGGTGATCTGCTGACCGAACAGGCTGCCGATCAGTTCTACGGCGGTGCGCGCGGTGCGGCCACGCGCATCCAGGAACGGATTGAGCTCGACGATGTCGACGGATCCCACCACGCCGGAATCGTGCAGCAGCTCCATGATCAGATGCGCCTCACGATAGGTCGCCCCTCCCGGCACGGTGGTGCCAACGCCAGGCGCGACGCAAGGATCGAGAAAATCGACATCGAAGCTGACATGCAGCACGCCGTTGTTCGCCTTGACGCGCTCGATGACACGCCGGATCAGAACCGCGACGCCGAACTCGTCGATCTGGCGCATGTCGACGACCCTGATCCGGCGCGCACGCATCAGCTCCTTCTCGAGCTTGTCGATCGAACGCGCGCCGAACAGGTCCAGCCTGTTCGGATCAATCGAGACCCGCCGATCATCGCCCAGCAGCCCGTCAAGGCCGGCCTCGCCGCACAGAAATGCCGCCGACATGCCGTGCATATTGGCCGTGATCGTCGTCTCCGGCGTGTTGTAGTCGGCATGGGCATCGAGCCAGAGCACGAACAGTTCGCGTCCGCGCTCCTGCCAGTGTCGCGCCATCGCATTGACCGAACCCATGGACAGAGTGTGATCGCCGCCAAGGAAGATCGGCAGAGCACCGGTTTGCGCGATCTCATAGCCGCGACGACTGAGCACGCGCGTCCAGCGCTGGATTTCGCGGTAGTGGTTGGCCTTCTCCGGCGGCTTGTCGCGGAGATCGCCGACTTCGGCAACCGACAGGTCGCCGTAATCGACCACTTCGAAATCCAGGCTTTCCAGCAGCGTTGCAAGCCCGGCCGTCCGCAGCGCCGCAGGGCCCATCAAGGTACCGCGCTGCGAAGCACCCATGTCGATGGGGGCGCCCAGCAGCGCGATGCGCCGGGCTCGATCCGCAATGGTTCGATCGGTCACGGCAATCTCCTAAGGTCCGCAAAGGCTGCATCCAGCGTAACAGAGATTCGCACCCGTCGTTTCCCGGGGGGCTGGAACGAATTCCTGCCCGCCGCATTTTCACTGCACGGTCGGCACCCGCCGTTCAAGACGGCGCCTGTCGCGGATAGCCAAAGGCCCACGGGCCCGCTGTTCAGAACAAGCGCACGCGCGGATAGCCAAAGGTGCCGACCTCGTTTGTTTCGTCAATTTGGAGATGGCGCTTGAGCACGGACATCCCCCGGTCCACATCCCAGCCCGGTATGGCCGAGCGCGCCATCGACGCGGCGGCCGACGTGTCCCGCACCATCGGCGAGGTGACGGGAGGTCTGCATGCCGCCGTCGATCGGCTTACTAATGCGATCGATGAAGCGCGAAAGCCTGGACGGCCACTCGCGACGGTGGCGGCCATCACACGCGAAGCGCCCCTGGCCAGCCTGTTTGTGGCTTTCCTCTTCGGCGTCGCGGTCGCGCGTCGGCGCTAGAGCGTCGAAGAATTAGCGCCAAGTCCTGCTCTTGTTGCCAACCCTGCCCTTATTGAAGGTGTGCTGGCTGCGGGCGGTCCGCTGGAGACTGGCTCGTCGTTACGCATCGCCGATGCAAATGACGTCCTGATCGAGAAAGGCCGCGCGATCCCGGGCGCGGCCCATATCGTGATCGGAAGGAGCGTCGTGCTCAGAAGTAGCGCTCACCAATGGTGATGATGCCAACGGTGTCGCACCACGGGATAGGACCCGCGGTAATAAGCGTAGGCGGGACGCACGACGTGGCGATAGCGATAGCCATATGTCACGGGCCGCGTGTAGTAGGTGGTCGTGGCGTATCCGCTGCCCCAGCGGTACGGGGCATCATAGTCGTAATCGTAAGCGTAGGGCCCGCCATAGTAGCCGGCCCCGTAATAGCCTGGACCGTAGCCGTAGTAGCCGTAGCCTGGCCCCCAGCCATAGGCCGAGGAGGCAAGCCCGCCGATCACCGCACCGGCAACAAGGCCGCCGGCGATCCCCGGGCCCCAGTCTCGCCACTGAGCTTGGGCGGGAGACGTCGCCGCTATTGAACTCAGACCAAGTGCGCCGGCCATCAGGGCCGACATTGCGATCTTATTCATCGAGATTTCCTTTCACATCCACATTGCTCGCGCCCCGTCGACAACGGGAAAAATAGGCAATGGTTGCTGCTACCGGCCTGCTTCCTCTCTTCGTCTAAAGAACGGGAAAAACCGGAAACTTTCCGAAGTGCCTTGAGTTGGCAGCGAACGAGCCGCCTCCGGAGAGTGAAGCATGGTCGATGAAACCGTCTTGAAGAACGCTGCGGAAACGGCATGGACGGTGTATCGGGCCCAGCATCCCGATGTCGACGCTCACGACAACAGGCGCTGTCTGCTTGAGCGCCACCTGCACAGAAGAGGGGAAGAGCGCGAGAGCGACACCGAAGAACTCGCCAGCTTCGGGATAGCCTATCTGCACCAGCTTCCCGAAGACGAATGTTGACGGGCATGAAAATGCTCGTCGCGCGCGTAGCCCGCGGAAGCACAAGGCCGAGTTGGACGTTGCTCGCGATTTCCTTCGTGATCTCCGCGATCATCGTGATTGGCTTGCGGATCGTATTTGGGGCCTAAATCGATGCGGATCGCCCAGCTTGCACCGTTGGCCGAGAGCGTTCCTCCCAGGCTTTACGGCGGCACGGAACGGGTGATCGCCTGGCTGGTGGACGAACTGGTCGCGCGTGGCCACGACGTCACCCTGTTCGCGAGTGGCGATTCAAATACGGCGGGAAAGCTGCACGCGGTGTGGCCGCGGGCTCTGCGCCTGGGACGCAAGGGCGTCGATCCGAGCGCGGCCTGCGCGCTGCTGATCGAGGCCATCGCGGAGCGTGCGCGCGACTTCGACGTGATCCACTCCCATGTGGACTGGCTGCCCCTGCCCGTGCTGAGCCGAACCGGGGTGCCGTTTCTGACGACAATGCACGGCCGGCTCGACCTTCCGGGCCTCTCCGATGTGGTCGCGCGTTTTCCGACAGCCCCATTCGTCTCCATCTCCGACAATCAGCGCCGTGCGCTGCCGAACGCGAACTGGCTCGCGACGATTCCGCACGGCCTGCCCCGGGATCTATTCCGGCCTCGCTACGAAAAGGGCTCGTACCTCGCCTTTCTCGGACGGCTCACCGCGGAGAAGGGGCCGGAAGATGCCATACGGATCGCGCGCGCCGCCCGAATGCCGCTGCGCATTGCCGCCAAGATACCTCGCGCCGAGACAACCTACTTCACGAAGAAACTCGAGCCCGAGATCGATGGCGAGAACATCGAGCTTGTCGGGGAGGTGGACGAAATCCGCAAGCAGCCGTTCCTCGCCGGTGCTGCCGCCTTGCTGTTTCCAATCGACTGGCCGGAGCCCTTCGGCCTGGTCATGATCGAAGCGATGGCGTGCGGCACGCCCGTGATCGCCTATCGTTCGGGATCGGTGCCGGAAGTCGTGGAAGACGGGGTCACGGGCTTTATCGTGGACAGCGAGGAACGGGCAATTGCAGCGGTCGACGAAGTTGGTCGACTTGATCGAAGAGGAGTCCGCGCCCGTTTCGAGCAGCGGTTCGCCGCGAGCCGGATGGCGAGTGAGTACGAACGCCAATATCGCGAGCTGGCCGCTGGCGCGTGAATCTCGTTAGGGCGGACTTTGCCCTGAGTTCCGCCCAATCCTGGCTGCACGCCATATCGCGCCAGCAGCAAGGCGTGCTGTTGCCAAAACTTCCCGGTCCGGAACCGCGCGGCGCACCAAGGGTTGATCAACATACACATTAGGAGGTTCCAGATGAACAAGCGTCTATTCCTGGCTACGACCGCTGCCCTCGCAATCGCAACGTCGGCGTTCGCACAATCGTCTCCGAGCACATCCAGCTCCACCCAATCGGCGACGCAGCATCCACAGGACTCCACATCGACGACGCCCCCATCGTCTTCGACGTCGGCCCCATCATCCAACTCGGCTTCAGGATCTGCCCAAACCAGTCCTTCGACCAATTCGGCCCAGACACAGTCTCCGTCCTCGACCGGTCAGACTGCCGCAGGTCAGTCATCGAGCCCAAACACCACCACCAACACCACGCAGGCGCCGGGGTCGGCCACGTCGACCAACCAGGCACAGACCAATCCGCCCGCCAACCAGACCGCCACGCCTTCGAACCAGGCGCAGACAAGCTCCCCCACACCATCGAGCACCCAGACGCAGAACGCCAACCCACCGGCGTCGGGCAGCAACCAGGCGCAGTCACCGGCGGCTAGCGGCTCGACCAATACGGCCCAGCAGCCGAACAATCAGCAGACCACGGCCGATCGTTCGTCCAACACCAACGTGAACGCGTCAGTGAACATCAACGATCAGCAGCGGACCCGCATCAGTTCGTCGATTTCGCACTTGAACGTGCAACCGCTGACCAACGTGAACTTCTCGCTGTCGGTCGGCACAATCGTGCCGCGCGATGTCCGCCTGCAGCCCTTGCCGGCCGATGTTGTCGAGATCGTGCCGCAATATCGGGGCTACAATTTCGTCCTGGTCAAGGACGAGATCGTGATCGTTGAGCCGTCCAGCGAGAAGATCGTGGCCGTCCTGCCGTACTCCGGCCGCTCCACTGCGTCGGCGCCGGCACCTACCGAGAGGCGCAAGACGACGTTCAGCGATCGCGACCGCGAGGTGATCCGCAAGCACGCGAAGGCCCGCCCGGTCGAGCATGAGCGGCGGACGACGGGCAGCACAGTCCGTACCGAGATCCGGACCGGCGAGCGCGTGCCTGATGGCGTGGAGATCGAGGCCTTTCCGGAGGAAGTGTATCGGGATGCTCCGACCCTTCGCGAGTACCGGTACATCAACCGGGACAGCCACACCTACATCGTCGAGCCGCAAGACCGCCGGGTCATCGAAGAGATCGATTGATCCTTTCGAAAGCAGATGCCTAACCGAGCAAGAAGGGCCGCAACATTGCGGCCCTTCACATGTGACGGGAGCCTGTGATGACGGGGGTGCGACCGTGAAACTGCTTTCCGAGCAGGTCACGCAGCGCTGACGGCTTCGATCTCAGCCGGCCAAAATTGTTTCTCGAAGGCTTCGGCAGGCATTGGACGGCCGAAGAAATAGCCCTGCCCTTCCTCGCATCCCATGCTGACCAGGAAGTCGGCCGTAGCGCGGTTCTCGATGCCTTCGGCAACGACGGTCAGACCAAGCTGTTTGCTCAGGCCGATGGTCGAGCCGACGATCGCGGCATCGTCGGAATTGGCGAGCAGACCTAGCACGAACGAGCGGTCGATCTTGAGCCCGTCGAGCGGAAACTTCTTCAGATAGCTCAGGCTCGCATAGCCCGTTCCGAAATCGTCGAACAGGATGCGGACCCCGAGCTGCTGGATGCGCTTGAAAATGTCGAGCACCCGAGCCTCGTCGTGCAACAGGATATCTTCGGTGACCTCGATCTCGAGCAGCGAAGGAGCTAACCCTGTCGCCTTCAGCAACTCCGCCACGGAATGCGCAAGATCACCCGATTGGAGCTGCGACGGCGACAGGTTGATTGCAACGCGCACGGCGTTGCCCGACAATTCCCACGCGCGTGCCTGGCGGGCGGCGGTTTCCATCACCCAGCTCGCGATCCGCTCGGACAACGCCGAGGTATTGACGACCGGCATGAACTCTCCGGGCGAGACGTAGCCACGCACCGGATGCCGCCAGCGGATCAGCGCTTCGGCTCCGACCAGACTGCCATCGATCAAGCGAACCTGAGGCTGGTAGAACAGCTCGAACTCACCACGATCGGCGGCAAGCGCCAGCTCGCTTTCCAGCGTCAGCCGGCTTTCCAGCTCCTGCCTGATCGCGCTCTCGAAAATCACGTGACTGCCGCGTCGCGTCAGCTTTGCCTTGGTCAACGCAAGATGGCCATTGCTCAGGAGATCGTCGGCGTTCTGTCCACCGTCCGGGTAGACGGCAACACCCATGCTGATCCTCACGCGATGTTGGCGCGTACCCGTTGCGAGCGGCGCCTCGAAGGCACGCGCGATCCGTTCGGCGAACGCGCCAATCGGCTCGCTTGCGCAATCCAGCGCAATCGCAAACTCGTCACCGCTGAGCCTCGCAATGATCGCCTTGCTGTCGGATTCGGCCCGCAGCCGCTCAGCCACGGCCCGCAGCACGAGGTCGCCGGCCGAGTGTCCAAGCATGTCGTTGATCTGCTGAAATCCGTCGAGCCCGAATACGAGCAACACGACCTTGGAAGATCGCCGTTCCGCTGCAGCGATCAGACCGACGAGGGCCGCCTGCAGCGTGTTGCGGTTGGCAAGCCCCGTCAGCGCATCATACTCGGCGAGATATCTGACGCGTTCGGCTTCGCGCTTGCGCACGGAAATGTCGCGCAAGATCGCGCCGTATTGGAACCCATCCGTTCCCTGCCAACCCGAGAAGCTTGCTTCGACCGGGAAGGTCTCGCCAGTCTTCCGCCGGCCCTCGAACTCGACCACCACAGCACCACCGGGGACCAGCAGGGCCTGGCGCGCAGCGTCTCGAATGGCGAAGGTCTTTGTGCCCGCTTCCGCAGGACTCGCACAAAGTGTCTCGAACGGGCGCCCGATCATCTCGGTCGGCATATAGCCGAAGATCGCGCTCGCGCCGGGATTCCAGACCGTGATCCGGTGCTCCTCGTCGGTGCAGACCAGACCATCGCCGAGCGACATCGCGATGCGATGAAAGCGGCTTTCGGCGATGCGTCCGAGCAGGCTGCGGAAATCGATCTCATCCAGCGCGATGGCCGTCAGATAGGCGACGATCGCGATGTGGAACAGCGACGTGTCAATCACGAACGGCCAATGCTGCTGCACGAGAACCGCCGTCAGCTCGATGGCTGCTCCAGCTGCAATCAGGATCGCGACGCGGACCCCCGGAGCGACACGGCGCCATGAATACATCATCAAGAGGCAGATGAGGCCGAGGCCAGCGATCATGCCGACATCCGACGTCCAGTGCAGCATGCGGTTCTGCAGCACCGATTCGGCCGCCAGGGCCTGCAGGACCGGCCCCGCGACGATACGGCCATTTGGGACACTGAAACGGTCGCCAAGTTCGAGTGCGGTGGCACCGACGATGACCTTCTTGCCTCTTATCTTCTCGAGCGCCGCGGCGTCCCCCCGCAGCACGTCGACATACGAAACGCTGGGAATGGATGTCGATTGAATACTGAAGTCGATCAGGAAAGGCGGTCGTCGATTGACGTCCTGCCCGGCAAGCACGATGGCCATCGAGGGCATTTGGACATCACCGAGCTTCTCGCCGACCGGGTAGCGGCGAACGAGCCCATCCGGTTCGATCGCGACATTGACGACGGCCGGCCACGATTGGTTGCTGAGGGGCTTGAGGGGACGGTTGATATGCGTCGCGCCGCCGTTTGGCGTCGGCTGCTTGAAGGACGGCAGGATCGTCGAGCCTCCGGCTTCTCGGAGCGCGGTGAGGAAGGCCTCGTCGGAGGCCGTATCCGATGGCGTGCTAAAGTCGATGTCGAAAGCTACGTCCTGAGCGCCAGCGGCCTCAAGCCTGTGCAGGAGGTCGGCATGCAGGCGACGCGGCCAGGGCCAGACGCCAACCTGATCGATCGAGGGCGTGTCGATCGCCACCACGACGACGTCGCCGCTGGCGATACGCGATTGCCATGCAAAGCGTAGATCCGTGAGCGCGTTGCGAAGCGAGCTGTGCCATCCCGTAGACAGCACGACCGCCAGCGCGATCACGACCAGGATATGCGGCCGATAGCGTTTCACCTTGCTCCCCTGCACCGGCGACGCTCGCCGCCAAGTGCCCCCTCACGATGACAGCCGAAATTAGTGATGCCTATTCCAACCGAAATGGTTGCCGTTGTTAGCGCCATTGCCAGCGTTTCCGCTATTGCCATTGCCGCTGCCATTGCCGGTGGCACCGCTGTTTCCGTTGCCGTTACCATTGCCGTTATTGGCGGTGTTACCGCTGTTGCCGCCATTTCCTCTGTTGCCGTTGTTTCCGCTCGGCGCATCCCTGGAGGAGCCGGCGGCGGCGACCGCCCCCGAGGGATTGGATGGCGTCGACGTGGAGCTCGCTGCGGCGTTACTGCTACTCTCTGTCATCGCCGTGACGGCCGAGCTGTTGCTCGCGGTCGTCGCCCCCGACTTGCCGTCGCCCCACACCGTGTCGGTGCTGGCGTTCGCATTACGCACCCGCCCCGGCGCGATGGCCTCATGGGCAAGCCCATGCGTGACCTTGTGGAAGTTCAGCTTGACCTCGCCAAGCGAGTTCGAGATGCGCACCACGCCGGCCTTGGGCGCATGAGCTCCAACGGCCTGACGCAATGGGGTCGGCGTGCCGGCTGTCTTAGTGCCCTTGTCGATCAGACCAAGCGCATGAATGGTATGACCGTCCGCCGCGTTGCGCGGCGCCGATAGACCCGACTTCGGCACGGGGACGCGCTCGATCGTCGAGGCGCGCGGCTTGCCTTGCTCGATAGGATTGAGCGTACCTCTGCCATTCAGACGGAGACCCGGCGCGCCGTGCTCGAAAGCGGTGGCCACCTGTCCCGGCATGACCTGAGCGACCTGGCCGGTTCTGAAATCGGAGACTTCAACTTGGCCGCGCAGCACGCCGACTTTGGTGCTTCCTGCACCCACCGTGACGCTGAAATGCGTTCCCTTGACGACGGCGGCGAGATAGGGCGTCTCGACCTCGAAATGCTTGACGTTGCGCTTTTCGACCTCGAGCAGGATCGAGCCGGCCCGCTGGATGATGGTGGTGGAAAGTCCCTCCTTCTTCTCGGCCGGCAAGCCGACGACCGAGTTGGGAGAGATCAAAATAGTCTCTTCGCCACGAACGAGCAGTACGCGCCCGTTGCGCCCGGTGCGAATGGTATCGCCCGGCTTGAGACTCTCTTCCTGGTTCAAGGACACCTGTTGGGCGCCGCTGGTGGCGAGCCAGACCTCGCCCGACGACTTGCTGACCGACCAGACGCCGTCATCCGCAGCGGATGCGCCGGCCGCCATTCCCAGGATCAGCGCTGCCAGCAAGGCGCACTGCATTCCAATTCGGACAATCATGACGGACCCCAGCCTGAGTTACTGCGAGCCTGATGCGTATCCGAAATCATTCAAGATTGGCTTAGCAGCAACCGGGGAGTCCCGCGGGCGCGTTAACCGATCATTGACCATAAAAAACTATGAAAAATCATGCGGCTACCAAATCGTGACCGGCACCTGGAGCTTTCCCCGTCGAACTACGGAGAACACCCCGCGCGCGGCGCGGCCGGACGGTATCTGGTTGCCGCACTGATGCTACTTGCGCCGATATTTGCCGGAACCTCACAAGCGGTGGCGCAACAGGCTCACCAGCCGGGCTTCGATCCTCGCCAACCCGAGAAATACTTCGAAAACCAAACCGAGCAGGAATCCTTAAGCCGCCCCGCAGTGAAGCTGCCGTCGGTCGGCCAACCCAAAACCGGCGGCGATACCAGACCACAGTTTGTGCTGCGCAGCATCACCGTCGGCGGCGCCCACGCCATCCCGCACGATAGCATCGCCACCACTTACCAGCCCTATCTCGGCAAGCAGGTCTCGCAAGCCGACCTGGCCGCGATCGCCGGTGCGATCAGCGATCTCTACCGCGCGCAGGGCTTTCATCTGAGCCGCGCGATCGTGCCTGCTCAGGACATTGCCGACGGCCGGGTCCGGATCCAGGTGATTGAAGGCACCATCGTTGAGGCCAACCTGAAAGGCGACGACGCTGAGCAGTTCGGCGTGAGGCCGATGCTCGGGCCGGTGCTGGCCGAACGGCCGTCGCGCCTCGCAACAGTCGAGCGCCAGCTGTTCCTCATCAACGGCAGGCCGGGTGTTCGGATCACCGATACTGCGCTGGAGGAAATCGGCGGTACGACCGGTCGCTTCCGCCTGACAGTCTATCTCAAAACGTGGCACGTCTTTACCTCGTTCGGCCTGGACAATCTCGGCTCGTCATCGGTCGGTCCCTGGCAGAGCTATGCGACCGGCGCGTTCAACTCCTACCTCGCCCCCGGCGACACGCTAGCCGTCAACCTGTCGACGATTGCCAACGACCCGCGCGAGCTCGGCTTCGGACGGTTGTCCTATGACACGCCGGTCGGAGTCGATGGCGTGCGCCTTGGTGCATCCGTCCTCTACAGCGCGGTCCGGCCCGGCGATGCGCGTCGCCTCGCCAGCGACATCACTACGACCGAGGCGTTCGAGCTGCGCGCCAGCATCGTCCCTCTACAGTCGCAGTCTTCCTCGCTGGTCCTGACTGCGGCGACGACCTTCAGCAACGTCTCGGAGCACGATGTTTACGGCCCCTGGTACAACGATCACATCAGGACTGCGAGTCTGACTGCCGATTACCGGCTCCAGGACGGCTTCGGCGGCATCAACTACGCGACGATGACCTTTCGCCAGGGCCTCGACGTTTTCGGCGCCTCGCATTTCGAGGACGATCTGTTGTCGCGTGATGGTGCGGCCTCGAACTTCTCGGTACTGAACTTCTGGTTCACACGCTACCAGACCCTCAACGACGCATGGTCGCTCAAGCTGGCTGCGGCGAGCCAGACCGCGTCACGTCCGCTGTTCACTTCGCAGCAATTCTATCTCGGCGGCGCCGCCTTCGGCCGCGGCTATGGTGCGGCAGAGATCAGCGGGGACAACGGCCTTGCCGGCTCGCTCGAACTGCGATTCGACCAAAAGCTCAATTTCCGCTACTGGAGCGGCTACCAGCTCTACGCCTTCGGAGACGCCGGCGCGGTCTGGAACGACGGCTACCGGCTGAGCGAGGGCCTGGCCCTGACGTCCGCCGGTGCCGGCGTGCGGTTTTTCCTGCCCCAGGATCTCCAAGTAGATTTCGGCGTAGCCGTGCCCTTGAGCTACCGGGCGCCGGATAATGAGCGCCGCAGCCCGCGTTTCCTCTTCACCCTGTCGAGCGCCTTCAGGCTTTGCCCTGAACGCGGCAGGAACGGCTGTCTCTAGTCGCGCAGTCGTCGCCTGGAACGAGCCCATTGGGGCCGTCCCCAAGAGACTTGCCCCCAAGAGACTTGCCTAAATTTAATCCGGTAACGTGCTCACGATCGCTCGATCCGGCGGTTTTCAATAGCCATGTTCAGTCAAAAGTGATTGAGACGGAACCATGAAGAGGGTGTTCGCAATTCTTGCCTTCCTCTGCATCCTTGCAGTGGGCCAATACATCGTCGTCAGCAAATTTGCGATCCGGCACGAGACGCTGTCCCTGTTCGATGCTTCGCGCCATAGGCCTATCTCGGTCGAAATCGCCGTGCGGCGCGACTACGAGAACAAGGCCAATCTCGGCCTTTGGAAGCTGCCGGTCGCCGTTATCAGCAACGGCAACACCGTCAAGGCGACCGAGTATTCGTTCCTTGCCAACGTCCTTGCGGCCCGCGGCTATCTGGTCGCCAGCATCCAGCAGGATCTGCCGAGCGACCCGCCCCTGATGACGCATGTCGGCCAGCAATATGTCGGCCGCCGCGAGGTCTATATGCGCTGCGAGGCCAACATCCTCTTCGTGCTGAACACGCTGAAGGGACGGCAGGAGAATGCCGACTATGACCACCTCACACTGGTTGGCCATTCCAACGGCGGCGACGTCTCTATGTATGTCGCCAAGCAGCATCCCGAGCTGGTGTCGAAGGTGATTACGCTCGACAACCTGAGAGTGCCCTTCGTCCTCAACGACCGCATGAAGATCCTGTCGTTCCGCTCCAAGGATCCGCATTTCGTGACCGACCCCGGCGTGCTGCCGACGCCGGAAGAGGCCAAGGCGCGCGGTATCGACATCATCCATACCGGGGCGCAGCACACCGAGATGAGCGATCGGGGTCCCGAATCGGTCAAAGAGAAGATCCAAGCGACGCTCGACCGCTTCCTGCGGGACAGCGCCAGCAGCGCGCTGGCGCCGGCCGATACGACCAGCCCGATGATCATGAATCCCGGCGACTACTAGCCTCCGCGCTTTGCGGCAGATCAACGCAACTGCCCCCGGCCGCGATAGAAAGGCTGCAGCACAAGCGTCGGAGAGGCACGTGTCGCACTATACTCAAAGGCTGGATACCGAAAGCCTTGGCCTGCCCCCGGCGAGGGTGCCGGGATTGGTTAGGCATCTCTATCGCTCGGCCCGCAGACTGCTGCGGTCAATCATTGCCCGCATCGACCTCTCGCAATTTCCGGGATCGTGCTGCGGCTAAGTACACGGTCCGCGGTGAAATTTACGCAGGTGATCAGATGCGCGAACACTTGAGACAAATTTGGTTTCTGCTCGCGACAATGTCTGGCCTCGGCGTGTCGCCTGCTTTCGCAGCTGATGCCAATCACGGGGCTGATCTTGCCCGGCGCTGGTGTGCGAGCTGCCATGTGGTCGCGAGCGGCCAGACCCAGGCCAGCGCCGACGTGCCTTCCTTCGCATCGGTTGCGCGCAAGCCCGATTTCAGCGCGGAGAGACTCGCCTTTTTCCTGCTCGACCCGCATCCAAAGATGCCGAACTTTCCCCTGAGCCGGACCGAAGCCGCCGACTTGGCGGCCTATATCGGATCGCTGCGGCAGTAGCCCGCGCCGCGCCCTCAAAACGCAAATTGCTGTCAGGCGAACCGACAGGGATCAGCAGAAACATGATGAATGGCGGATGGCGCACATCCAATGGCCCACTATGGACCTGCACCGCGAGAAGCGGGAACCCAACCAGGACTTACTTGTCGGGCTAGATCATCAAGACTTGCCCTTGCCCGACTGCATGAAGTTGCCGGTCATCTGGCGCATGTGATCGCCGGCATTGGTAAACTGACTGCGCAGGAAATCGGATTGGATTCGCATCGCTTCCTGAAGATCGGTTGCATGAACCAGCTTGCGGGCATGTTCGAACGCCGCCTTCATGTTCTGCTCGGTGAACGCGAGCGCCTGTTTGGACACATCCGCACCCGTGCCGGGAACAGAGGATATCGATTTGGTGGCGGCATCGAAAAACATTCCGAATGCCTTCTCCGCCTGGTCGATCGTCTTCTCGGCCAGGTCGCGCAGTTCTGCCGGAACTTCGAGCTTCGGTTCGATCATGGTCGCTCTCCTCCCTTTATCCTGACTGACTATCACATTTGTCGCACTATCATCCAGCGGCCAGGCTCTCCCGGGAGCCGGCCGGTCTGCCTCGGGCCTAAAAGCTGGACAAAGCGCAACCTCGGCGCGGCCGAGTTCAAGACACGGGAAGTTCGGGGAGGGTTTCGTCGGTGACGAGGTCTTCAACTAGCTTGATGACCTCGAAGCGCTGGCGGGGCGCCAGCTTGAGAAAGGCTCGCAGCAGGCGGAGGCTCTCGACGGTGCTATTCGCGGGGGCGCCGAGTTTGAGATGCAGTTCAGCCGCGAAATTGAGGTTTTTCATCTCGCACCTATCACAGGACTCGGCCTTTCGGGGTCGTACGTCGGAAGCCCGATCAAGGACCGGACGTCGTCACCAACGCCATGGCGACGACAAAATCAAGGTCGCAACATCCCAGCATCTTGCACCGCTGGGCCACGCATCTGAACAGACTTGGGCCGACCGGTAAGTTGCAACTATGGCAAGGAGCAACCGATCCGGCAAGCTCAACCGTAATACGCAGCGATGCTTCGCCAGCATCGCGCCACAACAATTCCGGATAACAGGACTACCCGCCGCCGTCACCCACCTGCGTCAAGAAGCAGCATCAGTGGTCACGGCCCAGGCAGCTGTCAATTCGACCAACGTTTCAAGTCGTTTCCCGGATGATCGGAAACTGGCAAGCGCGGACTAGCGCTTCCTCAGCGTATACACGTAATTGTTGAGCCCTATCTCGGCGGTTGTATCGTCCACGAAGTGAATGTCGATCTCGCACCCGGTCTCCAACGTCCTGATACGCGCCGCGGTGAAGCCGAGCGAAACGGCGAGCGCCTTCGGATCGGCCTTCGCGTCAGCATGCTGCATCTCGTCGAATGCTCCCTGGAAGATCATTTCGGGACCGTAGTCCGTCACTTTGTATTGCGGCTTCACACAGGCAAAGGGGCGCGGACCAGAGATTTCCCTGGCTTTCAGAACGACCGTCTTGCCGATCAGTCGCGCGCGCTCCGCATCGTCGGGTTTGCGGTGCGGATCAGCCCACGGCGCCACCACGGCCGTCGTCAATGTCCAACTTCCGACATAAAACGGATCAGTGGCCATGGCGGGACCGACGCGGCTGAGAGATGCGAACAAACAAATAGCGTAGGTCAATTTCATTGGATGGTCCCTGATCTTTCGGCTTGGACTCGCTACCCCGCATCATGGTTCATCAGCACCCGATATTTCTCGTGCTGTGAACCGTCGTTCAATATCCCGCGACCAAGCGTTGCGAAACGGCCACGCAGATCACGAGCGCCCTGGCTGATGGACTGTTCGATCGGGCGCGCGTCAGCAAAGGACGACGGCATGCTTTCTCGCTGCGATCTCATCAAGGGCGCCGCGGTTGCGCTTCTCACACTTTCGACACAGGGCGCATGGGCGCAGGAGATCAAAATGAACCTTTTCAAGGTCGTTACCATCAAGGACGAGATCATTATCGGCTTGTCGCCCGATGAGCTCCAGGCGCTCGGCGGAAACGACGCCAGTGCGGTCGCGCACGCACTCGCCCAAAAGGGCGATCTCACCGTCTGGCAGTACAACGTGCACCGCGGACAGAACGGCGAAATGCGACAGGCGCCCACCGCGAAGATCGGCCTGCTGGCCAACGCCTCGCTCCGCGTCGAGCCCTACACCACGCCCTATCAGATCATGCCGCATCCGTAAGAGGCGGAAGGTCTGCCGGCGGTACACCCCGCCGGCGCCTCATTCAGCGCCGCCGGACCGACGCATCCGTCGCAAAACCGTAAACCAGCGCCAGCCGATCGAGGCATTCGCGAAACCGCCGTGCGAAATAGTCGTTCCAGCGCTGGGTGCGGACGGCGCGGCGCTGCCCGATCTGGTCCATGGTCAAGCCCAGGACCAGCACGTCATGCACCAGGGCTGAGCCGTCGGTGCCAAGCTCGCGCTCGACCCGGTTCAGCCGCAGCACAGCCTTTCGCTGGCTCTCGGTCACAAGCTCGCGAGAGCGCGTGCCGTCGACATATTCCCGGGTCGGATCCATGGCCTGAGGCCCCCGCTCAGCCTTTTCCCAATCATTCTGATAGGCGCGGCCACCCCGATATTGCGCCTCATCGATCTGGTGGTGCGAATGCAACCGGGCGAGCGGATCGTTGCGGATCGACCGCATGGCGATGATCTTCTCGTCCAGATCGAGCGCCAAGGGATTGTCGATCTCGACCTCCGCCCGTTCCGCATTGAAAGGCAGGTCGCGCGATCGCCGGTCGTGAAGGCCGGTCAATTTGTAGGACGTATTGCGTCTGGCACGGGGCACTCGGAGACTCCTTGCGAATTGACGTGAGAAGGGACGCTGGGCCGCGCAGGTCAGGCCGCAGAGACCAGTCGCAGCACGACCGTGCCCATGGCTTGGCCGGACGGGGTGCCGGGGCCGCGGGTCAGGCGCAAATGCGGCGCGCAATAGCTCGAGCCCGGCTGACGCGGATGACCGCAGAAACTGATCCCCTCTCCCTCCTTGTCGCCGCCATACGGATAGTGGCAATCGCCTCGCTCGAGCTCGAGCAGCGTGATCAAGCGCGGCCGGACCCCGACACAACGCAATTTGACTGGTTTGGCGGGCTTCTGCGCTGATAGCGGCGGCAGGGTCAGGCCCGGCAACGCGCCGCGACGTTGCGGGAGCGGACCGAGGTCGCCCGGCAAGGAGGGCACGATTGACGGACCTGCCATCCGTCCGGGCGCGGCAAGCCCGAGCCGCTTGGCACGACCGGCCACTGCATTGCGCGTGTAAGCCGTTCCAAACCTTGCGTTAATCTGTCTTCCGATCTCCGCATATGACAGACCTTTGAGAAAATAGTCGCGAAGCGCGTCGGAATGCTCCGACGGCCAATGGCCCAGTTCCATGCTGCTGTCCTGTGATGCGCCCCCGATCGCACGATCCGAGGCGGATCACACATTCCGTTATTCCGAATGCTAAAGTCAAGGCTAGTTTCTGATATTCATAATTGCATCAATTCCGAATTTCGGATTACAAGAGGCGGGGAGCCATGGGCAATCGAGGGAATCACCATGTTGGACGTTGCGATGATCGAACGGGGCCTGGAGAAGACGGGCAAGAGCAAGGGCGGACTGGCGGCCGCCATGGGCGTACGCCCGGGCGCGGTGTCTGAGATTCTCGGCGGCGAACGCCTGGTGAAGGCCTCGGAAATCATTCCGATCATGGAATATCTTGAGCTGAACCTCGCGCCGATCATGGGCCGCGTCGGAGCCGGGGCCGTGATCGAGCCGGATTACGAGCAGGTTCCGCCGGAGGGACTCGGCGACATCACACTGCCCTTCCCGATCATGGAAGAAACCATCGCCTTCGAGATCGTCGGCGATTCAATGTTGCCCAAATACGAAAGTGGGGACGTGATCGTGGTCTACAAGGACCAACGTCATCCGCTGTCGAGCTTCTACGGCGAAGAGGCCGTCGTTCGGCTCAAGACCGGCGAACGTTATCTGAAGACCATCGAACGGGGCAAATCCCCCTCTGTGGTCAACCTCACCAGCTTCAACGCCAAGCCGATCGTCGGCGTAAAGCTCGACTGGGTTGGAGAGATCTGCCTGTCGATGCCCAAAGGCCAGCTTGAGCGGCTGCGCGCCAAGTCGGCCCGCCCGCGCAAGAAGGGCCGGTAGGGGGCAAGGATTTCCGATTTTTGGAAATCAACCTGATCTAATTCCATTTTTCAGACATACTCTGCCGCGCACCGGCCTGGGGCGCGGCAGATTGCTTCATGCAGTATTTCGTCGTGATGATCGACTACGGGCGGCGCTGCCGCGAAACGATCGTCGACCCCGAGATCACCAGGCGCAAGGTGGTCTCCCGCGTCAGCTCCGGGGAACACCAAAACATCTCGTTCATTCACGAAATCGCGGAAAATTCCATCAAGGACGTGACCGAAGCGATTTTAGCCGAGGCTGCCCTTCCCGAAATCCCGTCTGAAGACATCAATCTCCAGGCCAGCCATCTCGATCACGCCCGCGACCTGCGCAAGCACGAGCGCGGACATGACGCAGGTGTGAGCGGCCCCGCGTCATCGTCCAGCAGACCATCACACTGTGAGAACCGTCGAGCCAATGGTCTTGCGCGCGGCGAGATCGGCATGCGCCTTGGCGGCATCCTTCAGTGCATAAGTCTGGTGCACCTCGATCTTGACCGCCCCGGACTTGACGACGTCGAACAGTTCGTTCGCCATCGCGACCAGGTTCTCGCGCTTCGCCGCATAAGTGAACAACGTCGGCCGGGTGACATAGAGCGAGCCCTTCTGCGCGAGCAGACCGAGATTGAGCGGCTCGACCGCACCGGAGGATTGGCCAAACAGAGCGACTACTCCGAGGGGCGCGAGGCAGTCCAGCGACTTCAGGAACGTGTCCTTGCCGACGGAATCATAGACCACCGGGACCTTCTTGCCCCCGGTAATCTCATCGACGCGCTTCACAAAGTCCTCGCGGCTGTAGATGATGACGTGGTCGCAACCATGTGCCTTGGCGAGCTTTGCCTTCTCGTCATTGCTGACGGTGCCGATCACGGTTGCCCCAAGATGCTTGGCCCACTGGCTTAGGATCAGACCGACGCCGCCCGCGGCTGCGTGCAGCAGAATGGTGTCCCCGGCCTTCACGCGATAGGTCTGCCGGATCAGATATTGTGTGGTCAGTCCCTTCAACATCATCGCGGCCGCGGTCTTGTCGTCCACACCATCAGGTAGCTTCAAGAGCCGATCCGCGGGGATCAGCCGCGCCTCGGAATAGGCGCCGAGCGGCGAAGCTCCATAGGCGACGCGATCGCCCGGCTTCACATCCGTCACGCCCGGCCCGACCTCCTCAACAACCCCAGCTGCCTCGCTGCCAAGCCCGCTTGGCAACTGCGCTGGATAGAGACCCGACCGGTTGTAGATGTCGACGAAGTTGAGACCGACGGCGGTATGGCGGACGCGCGCCTCGCCCGGCCCCGGCTTGCCGACGCTGACTTCCTCCCAAACGAGAACTTCCGGACCGCCGGTCCTGTGAAAACGAATAGCGTGGGTCATGGGCGTACTCCCTTATCGTTGCAGTGGAAGTCCGAGAAAAGCGGACCGGCCAGAGAAGATAGGCATTTGGTCCGCCCGCTACAGTCCATATACGTAACTAGAATGTCACAGCCGAGCGCAAATCTCGGCTGTTCCGCCTCTGTTCGAAAGAGTTGATGACAGAATTTGCGGCGTCAAGCAGTAGCCTCTGCGCGGGATTTGGGGGTCGCCTGCGAAGGAGAGCCGAGATGCCAGCCTATGTACAGCATCATCAGGATATCGAAATCGCGCCCGTGAATTGCCCGACGTGCATGGGGTTCCTGCCGATGTATGTGCGCGAGGTCGAGCCGCATTGGAGCCTTGCCAAGATCGACTTCATCTATGAATGCGCCGATTGCGGCGCCGAGGTGAGACAGACGATCCGCAAGCCGGAATTGCTTCGGAACTGACCGCGAAGGCGCCGCCCAAATATTTGCGCTGAGCGGAAAAAACGTCATTCACGCGGAGCTGGCCTCTCCCAAACGAGGCTTGTTCTTTGCCGGGAACGCAGGCAGAACAAGCCTCAAGCAAAACCTTTGGGAGCGCCCTTTCGTGGCTGATCAGAAGGCCTCGACGTCGATCGAGGCAGTGGAGAATGGCCTCGCCGCGCAGGGCTATATCGCGAGCCGGCAGATCGCAACCGCCGTCTATTTGTCGCAACAGATCGAAAAGCCGATTCTTGTCGAGGGACCTGCTGGTGTCGGCAAGACCGAACTGGCCAAGGCGATCGCGGCTTGGCGCGGCAAGAAGATGATCCGCCTCCAATGCTACGAAGGTCTCGACGAAGCCAAGGCGCTTTACGAGTGGAAATACGCCAAGCAGCTTCTCTATACGCAGATCCTCAAGGACAAGCTCGGCGAAGTCCTTGGCGGCGCGCAGACGCTGCACGCCGCCCTCGACCAGCTGCATGATTTCGGCGACGTATTCTTCTCCAAAGACTTCGTCGAGCCGCGCCCCCTGCTCCAGGCGCTGGAGCAGCCGGGCGGCTGCGTGCTGCTGATCGACGAAATCGACAAGTCGGATGCCGAATTCGAATCGCTGCTGCTGGAAATCCTCTCCGACTTCCAGGTCACGATCCCCGAGCTCGGTACGGTCTCGGCGATCACACCACCAACGGTGATCCTCACCTCCAACAGCGAACGCGATCTCGGCGACGCCTTGAAGCGGCGTTGCCTGCATCTGCATGTCGGCTTTCCCGAGCAGCGACTTGAAGAACGCATTGTCGAGAGTCGCGTGCCCGGCATCTCTCATACGCTGCGCCGGCAGATGGTCGGCTTCATCCATGAGATCCGTTCGCTTGACCTGAAGAAACTGCCATCGGTGAGCGAGACCATCGATTGGGCGCGCGTGCTGGTGCTGCTCCAGGCTTCCGAGCTCGATACCGAGATGGTCAAGGACACCCTCAACGTGCTCCTGAAATACGAGGCTGATATCGAGGCCGCAGCACCGCAAATCACGACCTTCATTGCCAAGGCGGCACGGTCCAACGTCTTCGGTTGACGCCGATGCGCGAGAACCTTCATCGTTTCTTTAGGGCTGCGCGCGGCGCCGGTGTCCACGTCTCACCCGCCGAAAGCATCGATGCGATGCGTGCGGTCGCGCAGGTCGGTCTGACCGACCGCGCTATCTTGCGCGATGCGCTGCTCCTGACGCTCGCCAAATCGCAGGACGAGAAGCTCGCGCTCGGCGACTGCTTTGATCTGTTCTTCAGCCAGCCCGAGCCGCCGCCGGAGCAACCCGAAGCCAGCAACAATGACGATGCCTCGCCGAATGCGGACCAGCCTCCCTCTTCTGACCCGGCCGGCGACCCGGGCGGAGGCCAGCCGATCGAAGGACTTGGCCCGCTCGCCCAGATGCTGCTGTCGCAGGACCGCAACGCCATACAAGCCGCGATCGCCAGCGCATCCGGCGCGGCGCCCCTATCCGATATCCGCTATTCCACCCAGCGCGGCATCTTCTCCAGCCGCATCCTCGATGCCATGGGTCTCCAGCGCTTGCGCGACGATCTCGACGATCTGACCGCGAGCAATCCGGCACTGGCGGAGCGCCTGCGGACCGGACTCGATGCCTTACGCGATGCGGTGCGCGACACCGTCTCGCAAGGACTTGCGCTCTATGCCCGCGAGGAGGCCGAAAATCTCCGCAACGAGATCCTGCGCAACGCACCGCTCGCCCGCATTGAACGGCGGCAGATCGCTGAGATGCGCGCCCTGATCCGGCAAATCGCGCGCCGCCTGCGCGAGCGTTACTCGAAGCCACGCAAGCGCCAGCGCCGCGGCCATCTCGACGTCCGCCGAACGCTTCGCCGCAACGCTGCCTGGGGCGGCGTCCCCTTCCTCACCGCATGGAAGCGCAAACACCGCGACCGGCCGAAGATCGTGGCGCTGTGCGACGTCTCCGGTTCGGTTGCGCAGGTCTCGGATTTCTTCCTGCTCCTGGTCCACTCGCTGCATGAGGTGGTCGACGACGTCCGCTCCTTCGCATTCTCCTCGCATCTGATCGAGGTCAGCCCGATCCTGGAGAAGAAGTCACCCGAGGAGGCAATGGCGGAGATCATGTCCAAGGTCGGATTCGGCTCCTCCGACTACGGTTCTTCGCTGGTCGATTTCGAAAAGGATTTCATGAGCACGCTGACGCCGCAGACCACGGTCATCGTGCTCGGCGATGCCCGCAGCAACAATCTCGACCCGCGCGCCGATATCCTGCGGCGCATCTCCGAGCGCTCAAAGCGACTGGTCTGGCTCAATCCCGAAGGACGGCTCGCCTGGGGCTTTGGAGATTCCGAGATGCCGCGCTACGCGACCTTCTGTAGCGTGGTGCGCCAATGCGCCACCGCGCAGCAACTCGAGCGCGCCGTCTCCGACATCGTTGCGACCTACCAGTAAGTCCCGGGTTCCCGGGGAGCGTCAGCTTCGTACAAGCTCTGTGTGGTCGGTATTGCACTCGCGAAAGTGATAGGCAATTTCGTCGAGCGCGCGCTGTTCCCATTCCTCAGCCTGCGTGAGCCAGAAAACCCGGCGCTCAAAATCGAGCGCGGCGCGCTCACGGCACAGGGATTCCTGACTGCGAATCTCCACCAGCCTGTTCATGCACTCACACTCCTTGTCGTGTGAAAGCCATTCCCCGCAAATCAGCGTAGCAGAGTCACAAAGCGCGCGTCTCATTCCTTGCGTGCATATCGCGCCGCGAAATGGGACAGCAGCGCTTCCCGTGCACCGCATTCGTCGCAACGCAACATCAAATCAGAATCATCAATTAGTGATCTGTAATCGGGACGATCTACGCGTCCGATCAATCTTTAACCTTTGTGGCGCAACGGCGTGAGGCAATTCGTGAAGGGTGGTTCTAAACCGCTCACCGAATTCCCGACTCATTGTCGTCGCATGGTGTTCATGCGGCGCCGCTAACAGGGGCGCGCGAACATGACTATCGCTTGAGGCAACATGAGCAACGACGTGGACTTCGATCTTTCACCGGACCAATGGGCGGCGCTGCGTGCGCTTCGTAATCCAGTGTCGAGCGGCCGCCTCTCGAAGGCCTATCTCCTCGAAGATCTCGTCAAGCTCGGACTCGTCGTGATTCACGACGGCACGCCCGCGATGACCGCGACCGGCCGCAAGGCGCTGGTACGTGGCTCGTGCCGGCTCCTCGACGTCGCTGCATGACGTCTGCGCTGCGCAGAGCGGAAGGCAATCTTGACTGCACTGAGTCGGCCAAGGCTTTCGAAGACAGCGAGCTGATGGGCTTGACCGCCAGAGGCCTCTCGCGGATCAGTCATTCCACCGGAGGAGCGGCGTTCCATACGCTCTCCTCCAGACCGACAGAAAGCGTGGAAACCAGGAATGGGCCACCGCGCCTTGATAGGCCCAGGTGCGATATTTCAGCCCCTGCTCCGAAATTAATTCCTGATAGCCACCATAGATCTCAGTCGCGGTGCGGATGTCCTTCAGAATCGCTTGCGCGCAGGCCCGGTAGGTTTCGTTGCCGGCGTACTCGTCGAAGTCCAGCATGCGATCGGCGAACTCGACGTTGAAAGTCGGCCACGATGATCTCCCCTGATAGGCCGGTGCCGCAATCGTGTGGATGATCTTGTTGCGCGGATTGTCCGCCGACACCAGGAAGTGGAACGTGCTGGGGATGCGGAAGCGCGGCTCGGCGATGATCAAATCCGCCGTGGCCGCGAAAAATGCGCGCTCGCTCGCATCGTTCATATTCCAGAAGCCGCGATGCACGCCGACGAAATCGAGCGCGACCAGGGATGAGGGCGTGCCCGCCGGCCCATCCAGCGAATGTCTGATATAGCCGTCTCTCCCGAACAGGCTGAGCAGATCCTGCTTGTACTGCGCGAGGTCGCGCCCGAGCAGCCGCTTCAGCTCGTTCTCTTCGACCAAGCCGAGTTGCACGCCCCACACGAAAGTCGTGTACACGCAGGCATTGGTGACGAAACGCCGACGTTCGGCGCGGGTGTCGGTTGCCGCAGAGCGCGGCCGACTGGCGTCACAGAGCAAATATCTCGTGCCCTGAACATCGAACGGCTCGAGTTCGCCGGCAAGCTTTAGGATTGCGCGCTTCAGGTCGCCGCCATATTCGACCAGCAACAGGCGCCCGGCATGGGCGCATTGCGACATCGCCAGATGAGACGACCCCCGCTCCTCGGCGGAGAGCATCTGCTGGAGACCGGCCAAAATGCCCAGCAGCGTATCCGAGGGCCGCGAAAAATAGTTCACGCCGAGATACCGACCGCGCCCTGCCGGAACGATGGTTGTCGTGATGACGCCGGCGCGAGCCGCCTCCAGCAGCAGGCGAACGCTTTTTTCCAGAAGGCGCGCCCGCCGCACCGCGTCTTGCTCATCCATGATGGTCTCTGGGTCGAGAACATCAGGATAGAACCAGGCAAAGTCGCGTGGATAGTAGGCTGAGGCGTGCGGCGCACCTGTGACAAGGAACGCCTCGGAGAGCGAAAACGCGCTTTCCATCGCGTAACGATAGAGGTCCTCGATGAGCGCCGAAGAATGTTGCGACTTTCTCAGGAGCCGATCACCGAGAAAGTTGACCGCCTGAAGGGCGTTGGCGACGAGGGTAGCGGCCAGGCCTTGGTAAAATCGATTTCCACGATGTGACGGCAAGGAAATATCGCTGCTGATACGGGCCGGGGGATCTCGGCGACGGCGGGGTACCGCGCCATACGTGATTGATTCGTATCTCACCCCGATGACGTCCCGGCGCAGCGGCAAGGCTGCTCAACACAATTGCATACAACGAGATTATTGCGCCTAATATTTCATCATAAGCATCTCTGATCAAGATTCGGTCAATGAAGAAACATATTTTATTTCAAACGCTTAGATGAAGATGCCCTCCCCCTAACCTCTGGCACGAAGCTTGCGACATCCTGTCCCGGGCTTCGTCAGACCGGCGTCGCCGCGAGGTTGAGGCGGTCCATTCCGCCAAGGGGAGCAAGCAATGGATTTAGGCAGGATTTCACGACGACACTTGTTGAAGGGCGGCGCCGCCCTCACCCTCGGCGCAGCGGCCGGCGCCCGTCCGACCTTTGCGGCCGAGACGACCATCGGCTTCATCTATGTCGGCTCACGCGATGACTACGGTTACAACCAGGCGCACGCACAAGGCGCGGCGGCACTGAAGAAGATTCCCGGCCTCAAGGTCGTCGAGGAAGAGAAGGTGCCGGAGACCGACGCGGTCGAGAAGACGATCGAGTCCATGATCAATCTCGACGGCGCGACCCTGCTCTTCCCGACCTCGTTCGGTTACTACAATCCGCACATGGTCAAGATGGCCACCAAGTACCCGAAGCTTCACTTCGAGCATTGCGGCGGCCTCTGGACTGACAAGGACCCGAAGAATGCCGGCAGCTATTTCGGCTATATCGACGAAGCCCAGTACATCTCCGGCATCATCGCCGGCTACACCTCCAAGAGCGGCAAGCTCGGCTTCGTCGCTGCCAAGCCGATTCCGCAGGTGCTGCGCAACATCAACGCCTTCGCGCTAGGCGCCAAGCTCGCCAATCCCAAAGCCACCACCCAGGTCATCTTCACCGGTGACTGGTCGATGCCGGTCAAGGAAGCCGAGGCCACCAACAGCCTGATCGACCAGGGCGTGGACGTGCTGACCTGCCATGTCGACGGCCCGAAGACGATGGTCGAGAACGCCGCGCGCCGCGGCGCCTTCGTCTGCGGCTATCACACCAACCAGTCGCCGCTGGCGCCGAAAGCCTATCTCACCGGCGCCGAATGGAATTGGGAGGCGCTCTATCCGAAGTTCGTCAAGATGATCGCCGCCGGCGAGAGCATCCCGAACTTCTATCGCGGTGGCCTCAAGGAAGAGATCGTCAAGACCTCGCCTTACGGCGAAGCCGTGTCCGCCGAGGCGCGCAAGCACGCCGACGACATCAAGGCCAAGTTCCTGTCGGCAGAGGGCTACGCCATCTTCAAGGGCGGTCTCGTCGACAACAAGGGCAAGACGGTGATCGCGGCCGGCACCGATCGCGGCCAGAAGGATCCCGAGCTCGAGAAGATGGACTATCTCGTCGAAGGCGTGATCGGAGCGACTTCGTGACGACGGAAGCTGCGGAGTCCGCCGAAGCGGTCGGGGCAGTTGCCCCGGCCGCCGACGCCGATTTTCTGCAACGCCATGGCGGCACCATCGAGTACATCCTGATTCCCGGCGCGGCGCTGGTCGGCGCACTCGCGGTCTTCGGCATCTTCGTCGCAATGTCCGGCAAGAACCCGCTCGACCTCTATTTCTACATGTACTACGGCGCGTTCGGCACCTGGTTCTCCTGGCAGAACACGCTGACGCGTGCTGCGCCTCTCATCCTCACCGCACTTTGCACGGCGCTGCCGGCGCAGCTCGGCATGGTCATCATCGGCGGCGAAGGCGCACTGCTGATCGGCGCATTGTCGGCGACCAGCGCCGCACTCGCGCTTCAGGGTCTTCCGCCGCTGGCGATCCAGATTGCGATGGTCTGCGCCGGCGTGATTGGCGGCGGCTTGTGGATCATGCTGGCAGGCGCGCTGCGACAATATCGCGGCGTCAACGAGACGATTTCGAGCCTCTTGCTCGTCTACATCGCGCTCGCGATCCTCAATCATCTCGTGGAAGGCGCCATGCGCGATCCCGCGAGTCTCAACAAACCGTCCACGCGCGAGATCGGCGCCGCCAACATGATCGGCTCGATCCCCGGCACCGACATACATTGGGGGCTCGTGTTCGGCCTGATCGCCGCGATCGCCGCCTACATCCTGATCTATCACACCGTGTTCGGCTTCGCCGCGCGCGTTGCCGGAGGCAACATCCGCGCTGCAAGAATCGTCGGTCTCGGCGTCAGCAAGCTGATCCTCACCATCTGCTTTCTCGCCGGAGGCACCGCGGGTCTTGCCGGCATGGTCGAGGTCGCAGCAGTGCAGGGCCGCACCAACGCCAATCTCGCCGCCGGCTATGGCTTCACTGGCATCCTTGTCGCCTTCCTCGCGCGGCAAAATCCGCTTGCGATCATTCCCGTCGCGATCCTGCTCGGTGGTATCAGCGCCAGCGGCGGCCTGTTGCAGCGTCGCCTGGGGCTTCCCGATGCATCCGTGCTGGTGCTCCAGGGCATCATCTTCGTCTTCGTGCTAGCCAGCGACGCGCTCTACGGGCGCATCGGTTTGTTGAAAGGCAGGTCCTGATGGCAGACGGATCGATCGGACTCTGGACAGTCCCATTGGCCGTGCTCGGCGGCGCCATTCGCGTGTCCACCCCCTTCCTGTTCGTGAGCCTGGGGGAATGCATCACCGAGCGTTCGGGCCGCATCAATCTTGGCCTCGAGGGCACGCTGGTGATGGGCGCGATGAGCGCCTATGGCATTTCCTATCTCACTGGATCGCCCTGGCTCGGCGTACTTGCCGCAGGCATCACCGGCGCGCTGCTGGGCGCGCTCCATGCCGGCATCTGCTCGCTGCCACGGGTCAACGACGTGGCGGTCGGCATCGCCTTGATGCTGTTCGGCACCGGCCTCGCGTTCTATCTCGGCAAACCGCTGATCGAGCCGACCGCGCCGCGGCTGCCTGCGATCGATTTCGGCTGGTGGAGCGACATCCCGCAAGTCCGCGCCGCGTTGCGCGTCAACGTGCTGTTCCTGATCGGCGTCGCGCTCGCGCCGGTCCTCTGTTGGGCGTTCCGCACGACACGCTGGGGTCTTCTCATCCGCACCGCTGGCGAAAGCACTGATGCCGCGCGCGCGATGGGTCACTCCGTACTGCTGATCCGCCTGCGCGCCACCATGGTCGGTGGCTTCCTTGCCGGCATCGGCGGCTCGTTCCTGTCGCTGTTCTACCCAGGAAGCTGGAACGAGGGACTCTCGTCCGGCCAGGGCATCACGGCAGTGGCGCTGGTGATCTTCGCACGCTGGGATCCCCTGCTCTGCTTGTGGGCCTCGCTTGCCTTCGGCGGCGCCGCGGCACTTGGGCCGGCGCTGCAGTCGGTCGGCGTTACATCAGGCTATCACCTCTTCAACGCCGCGCCCTACATCCTGACGCTGGCGATCATGATCATCACCTGCTCGCCGAAGCGCACCCTGACCGGAGCCCCGGCGGAATTGTCAATCACCCGCTAGAGAGCAAATCATGCCCGAGCGCTACATCAAGTCCGAGCCTTATGCGTGGCCATATAATGGTGATCTCCGCGCCCAAAATACCGCGCTCATCATCATCGACATGCAGACCGATTTTTGCGGCGTCGGCGGGTATGTCGACAAGATGGGCTACGACCTGTCGCTAACGCGGGCGCCGATCGAGCCGATCAAAAGAGTGCTCGCTGCGATGCGCAAGCAGGGCTTTCATATCATCCACACCCGCGAAGGCCATCGCCCGGATCTCTCCGATCTTCCCGCCAACAAGCGCTGGCGCTCGCGCCAGATCGGTGCCGGCATCGGCGATCCCGGTCCCTGCGGCCGCATCCTGGTGCGCGGCGAGCCCGGCTGGGACATCATCGAGGAACTTGCACCCTTGCCCGGCGAGCCTGTTATCGACAAGCCCGGCAAGGGCTCGTTCTGCGCAACCGATCTGGAATTGATCCTGCGCGTGCGCGGCATCGAGAACATCGTGCTCACCGGCATCACCACCGACGTCTGCGTCCACACCACCATGCGCGAGGCCAACGACCGCGGCTTCGAATGCGTGTTGCTGCAAGACTGCTGCGGCGCGACGGACAAGAGCAATCACGAGCACGCGCTCAAGATGATCAAGATGCAGGGCGGTGTGTTCGGCGCGGTCTCCACCTCCGAGGCCTTCATCGGAGCGATTTCGTGATCATCGGCGAAATGCCCGCGCCAACAGGCGCCTTCGGCCTCGACGCCATCGCCATGACCATGCGCTTTGGCGATTTCCTGGCGCTGGACAATGTCGCACTGAAGGTGCGGCCGGGCTCGTTCCATGCGCTACTCGGCGAGAACGGCGCCGGGAAATCGACCCTCGTCAAATGCATCATGGGCTACTACCACGCGACCGAAGGCGACATCCTCATCGGCGGCCACGAACAGGCGATCGCCAACCCGAAAGATGCGCACGCGCTCGGTCTCGGTATGGTCTATCAGCACTTTACGCTGGTGCCGGCCATGACGGTGGCCGAAAATCTGGTGCTGGCGCGCGACGATGTGCCGGCCGTGGTGAACTGGCCGAAGGAGATGAAACAGCTCGAGGCATTCCTGGCGCGGATGCCCTTCAAGGTGCCGCTCTCCGCGAAGGTCTCGGATATCTCCGCAGGTGAGCGGCAGAAATGCGAGATCCTCAAGCAGCTCTATCTGAAGCGGCGCTTCCTGATCCTTGATGAACCCACCTCTGTGCTAACGCCGGCCGAAGCCGACGAGGTGCTCGGCATGCTCCGCGACATGGTCGTCAGAGGCGAGCTGACCATTTTGATGATCACGCACAAGTTCCGTGAGGTCATGGCCTTCGCCGACGAGGTCACGATCCTACGCCGTGGCAAACTCGCCGGAGCCGGCAAGGTTTCCGAGCTGACACCGGATGCCATGGCGCGCACCATGATCGGAGCCGAGGAGCTCACGGTCCAGCCGGCGCGCACCGGCGAAGCCGGCCAGGCGCGCCTTGAGCTTTCAAAGCTCCGCGCGGTCGACGATGCCGGCGCCATCGCCGTCCATGACGTGTGCCTCACCGTGCGCGCGGGCGAGATCGTCGGCATCGCGGGCGTCTCCGGCAACGGCCAGCGCCAGCTGGTCGAGGTCCTGGCCGGCCAGCGCGAGGCCGAGGGCGGCGAGATCCGCATCTCTGGCGATTCCTATCACGCCAACCGCGAGGAGATGCGACGCCACAAGATGTCGCTGCTGCCCGAGGAGCCGCTCAAGAACGCCTGCGTCGGAGGCATGAGCGTGGCCGACAACATCGCGTTCCGCGAGTTCGACCGCGCTCCCTTCGCCAGCGGCGGTTGGTGGCTCAACCGCGGCGCTTTCCGCGACGAGGCGAAGAGGAAGATCGGCCAGTACAAGATCAAGACCCGCACGCCCCAGACACCGATCTCGGCGCTGTCGGGCGGGAATGTTCAGCGCGCGGTGCTCGCCCGCGAACTGGCGGGCGATGTCGAGGTGTTGATTGCAGCCAATCCATGCTTTGGCCTCGACTTCGCGGCCGTGGCACAGATCCACGCCGAGATCATGGCTGCGCGCAACCGCGGCGCGGCGGTGCTGCTGGTCAGCGAGGATCTCGACGAATTGCTCGAATTGTCTGACAGGCTGGTGGTGATGTTCCACGGCGAATTCGTGTATGAAGCACGAACCAGCGAGGCCGATCTTACCGTGGTCGGCCGGCATATGGCGGGGCACTGACCAGGGAGTCAGCGATGAGCGGCGCAACTGAGCGCGACGAATACTTCCTGCGCGTCTCTTTTGTGGTCGCGCGCCGTTCCCTCACGCACGGCAATCATCCTTTCGGCTGCATCGTCGTCGATACCGACGGCAAGGTGCTGATCGAAGCTGAGAACGGCTACATGCCTGACCACGACGGCACCGCGCACGCCGAGCGCCTGGCGGCGACGCAAGCCTGCCGCACGCTGAACCGCGAAGTACTGGCACGCTCGACGCTCTATTCCTCCGCCGAGCCCTGCGCGATGTGTTCGGGCGCGATCTACTGGGCCGGCATCGGTCGTGTGGTCTACGGCCTCAGTGAGCATCGCCTGCGCGGCGTCACCGGCAACCACCCAGAGAACCCGACGCTCGATCTTCCCTGCCGTAAGGTGTTTGCGAGCGGCCAGCGGCCGACCGAGATCGTGGGCCCTTTGCTCGAAGACGAGGCCCAGGCACTGCACGACGACGTGTGGACGAAGTAGGCGCTGCGGTACCTGTCGAAACACGGATGGCGCCGCGCATTTCTGCACGGCGCCACCGAAATCTTTGAGACCGTCAACCGATCAGAACTTCACCGTGACGCCACCGTAGACCGTGGACTCGGTGCAGCTGTTGGTGCTCTGGCCGGTCGCGGCGACCGTGCAGACGCCGGGCGCGGCGTTGTGGTCGAGGCCGAACTTGTTCTGCCAGTAGCGGTAGGCGACCCAGAGGTCGACGAAGTGCGAGTACTTGTCACCCCAGACCGCCTTCGAGGCGTCGAAGGTCAGGCGGATCGGTTCGCTGTTCAGCTCGGTCTTGGAGGCGGTTGACATCCGGCCAACGCCTGAGAGCGCAGGAAGGCCGTTCGAGTCGCCCTTCGGGCCATACCAACCAGCGCGGCCGCTGATCGACCAGAACTGCATGTTCGGCGGCAGGAAGCCGAGGTCCATGTAATAGTTGATTTCGACGGCCCAGGTCGGGTTGTACGATACGTTGCCATCGGAGTTGCACGACGTTCCCGGCACCGTGCCACCGGCGAAGACCGTGCCGCACTGCGTGAACGCATTGTGGTTCGAGAACTCCCAGTACATCAAGGGCGCAACGTTGATGTAACCCTTGTAAGGCAGGTCGAAGGCGAACTGCAGACCGGCGACGACGTCGCGCTTGGCAGGCGCGAGGAAGGTGTTCTCACTGTTGCCGTCCATACCGACTTCGAAGGAGATGTTATGCAACGGGCCGGCGGTGAAGGCTTTGGTGTTGAACAGCTCGTTCCAGCCCAAGGTCGAGCGGAACAGACCGTAGATCTCGGTTGCACCTGCGCAATTACCCGCCGCAAAGTTGGACAGCAGGCCGGGGGCAATGCACGGGTTGGACGGATCGTTCTGACCCGACTTGAACATCGAGATGGTGAAGAAGTTGGTACCATAGGCCCAGAGATCGAAGTGGGTGAACGAGTAGACCTGCTTGGCCGTCTTGCCGTTGATGCTGCCATCCGGGCGGGTGCTCCACATGCCGGGATCGGTGCCCTTCGGCATCCAGGAGAACGACACGCGGTCGTCTATCACCAGGAAGAACGGGAGGTCAGGCGCCTTCTTCGCAGCCTTGACCGGCAAATCCGCGGCCTGCGCCAAGCCACCAGTGGCAAGCGAAACTAGTGACAGCAGCGCGGCTGCGACTGCCCTGAAACGAAACGACATCCTGAATACCCCCAAGTTTGGACGCGTAGCAATGAACGTCCCCTGCGGGCGACACTTGCGCCGAAGTCCCGAGGTGAGAAGCCTCAACTTTTTTCAAGGCATGCCGCTTGTTTCGGCACCATGTGGTGTGACGCCGTATCATTTGAGGGGATTTCTTTGGCGACGTTTCCCGAAGCTCGACGACGCCAGAGACGGCGACGCCAAACATTCCCGGTTGATTCTGCTCGCCTTTTGCGTTGAGGCAACGCCCCAATCACGGCTGTCGAAGACGATCGCCATCGTCGCAGTCCAATGCATACGAGCCGCGGGCCACTTTGCTCAACTTCACGTCAAGCCTGCATAGCCGGTTCCGATTTGGCTTGAACCGTCACAAATTTGCAACGGTTTCCGAACGCACGATGCACTCTCAATGGCCGCCCGAGGGCCGAACAGGTGGCCGGAAAGCGCCCCGAATCGTGACACCGGCGGCCTGCCGACGCGTTGAGCAAGGGATGACGCTTTTTCACACCTTACGCGGCGGTTCAAACTAGCCCACTATTGAGGCAATTCATCCATGCCAGCATACCAGCGAATGTTAGATCCGACGCCCAACGGCCTGCATTCCGGCGAGTCCCCGTTGCTCAGGACGGTCGGGCTCACCAAACGCTATGGGGACTCCCTCGCCAACGATGCCATCGACATCGACATCTGGCCGAAGGAGATCCACGCGCTGCTCGGCGAGAACGGCGCCGGCAAGTCGACGCTGGTCAAGGCGATCTATGGGCTGATCCAGCCCAGCGCCGGTGAGATCCACTGGCAAGGCGACCGTATCGTGCTGTCCGGTCCTGCCGAGGCGCGCAGCCGCGGCATCGGCATGGTGTTCCAGCACTTCTCGCTGTTCGACAATCTCACCGTTGCCGAGAACGTCGCGCTTGGGCTCGACGGCAAGGAATCCTTCAAGGACATGTCGGCGCGGCTGGAGCGGGTATCGAAGACCTATGGCCTGCCGCTTGATCCCCGGCGTGAGGTCTGGCAATTGTCGGTGGGCGAGCGCCAGCGCATCGAGATCGTCCGCGCGCTGATGCAGGACCCGAAATTCCTCATCCTGGACGAGCCCACCGCGGTGCTGACGCCGCAAGAGGCCGACCAGCTTTTCGTGGTGCTGGAACGGCTCAAGGCCGAAGGCCGCGCCATCCTCTATATCAGCCACAAGCTCGAGGAGGTGAAGCGACTCTGCGATACCGCCACCATCCTGCGCGGCGGCCAGAAGATCCACACCTGCAATCCCCGCCTAGAGACCGCCGCCTCGCTTGCCCGCATGATGGTGGGCGGCGAGATCAAGGAGGTGAAGCCGGCCGCCGGCCGCAAGACCACGATCCCGCGGCTGGTCGTCAACGATCTCACGCTCGCGCCGGAAGAGGCGCATGGTGTGCGGCTCGAACACATCTCGTTAGAGCTCAAGGGCGGCGAGATCCTCGGCATCGCTGGCGTGGCCGGCAACGGCCAGGACGAGTTGTTCGCGGCACTGTCCGGCGAGCGGCTGTCGAAGGATCCCGGCACGGTCGTCATCGAAGGCATCGCCGCCGGCCACCTCTCGATCACCAAGCGGCGCAAGCTCGGCGCCGCCTTTGTGCCCGAAGAGCGGCTCGGCCACGGCACTGCGCCGCGCATGAGACTGTCGGAGAACGCGCTGCTGACCGGACACGCCGCCAGCGGCATGGTCAAGCACGGCTTCATCGACACGGCGGCCACGCTGAAGACCGTGGACAAGGCGACCGAGACTTTCGATGTGCGCAAGGCCAAGCGCGATCCGGAAGCTGCATCGCTGTCGGGCGGCAATTTGCAAAAATTCATTGTCGGCCGGGAGATCCTGCGCAACCCCGCGGTGCTGGTGGTGAGCCAGCCGACCTGGGGCGTCGATGCCGGTGCCGCCGCCGTGATCCGCCAGGCTTTGCTCGATCTTGCAAGCGCCGGCGCCGCGGTGCTGGTGACCAGCCAGGATCTTGACGAACTGGCCGAGATCGCCGACCGCATCGCCGTGATGTTCCACGGCCGGCTGTCTGCTCCGCTCGCAGCGAGCGAGGCAACGCGCGAGAAGCTCGGCCTGCTGATGGGAGGAAGCAGCCTCGAGCCGAAGGAGGCCACGCATGCAGTTGGTGCTTGAGAAGCGCACTGAGCGCTCCAACACGATCGCGCTTGTCTCTCCGCTGATCGCGATCGGCCTGACGATCGCGACCATGACCATCCTGTTCGCGATCCTCGGCAAGAATCCGCTGCTCGCGCTGCATGCCTATTTCATCGCGCCCTTGACCGACAGCTACTCACTCCAGGAGATCGCGGTGAAGGCGACCCCCTTGGTGATGATCGCGATGGGGCTGGCACTCTGCTATCTCGCCAACGCCTGGAATATTGGCGCGGAAGGACAATTCCTGATCGGCGCCGTCGCTGGAAGCTGGATCGCCGTGAAGACGCAAGGCACCGATGCCGGCGGCTGGGTGCTACCAGCGATGTTCGTCCTCGCCGCAGCCGCTGGCGCGCTCTATGCACTGATCCCGGCGATCTGCAAGGTGAAGTTCGGTGCGAGCGAAATCCTTACCAGCCTGATGCTGGTCTATGTCGCCGACCTCCTCCTGGACTATCTCGTCCGCGGTCCCTGGCGCGATCCGAACGGTTTCAATTTCCCGACCACGGCGGAGTTCGATCCCGTCGCGACGGTGCCGCTGCTGATCGAAGGCGGCCGGCTGCATCTCGGTTCGATCATCGCCCTGCTCGTCGTCGCGGCCGCCGCAATCCTGCTCGGGCGCACCATCAAGGGATTCGAGATCCGCGTGGTCGGCGCCGCGCCGCGCGCTGCGCGATTCGGCGGCTTCAACGCCAACCAGCTGATCATCCTGACTTTCGCAGTATCGGGTGCACTCGCCGGTCTTGCCGGCATCATCGAGGTCGCCGGTCCCGTCGGGCATCTGCAGCCCGGCATCTCGCCTGGCTACGGTTTCACAGCGATCATCGTGGCCTTTCTCGGCCGATTGAACCCGATTGGAATATTAATTGCAGGCCTTTTTCTCGCATTGACCTTTATCGGCGGCGAGCAGGCGCAGATCGCAATGAAGATCCCATTAGATGTCACTAAGGTTTTCCAGGGCATTTTGCTGTTCTACGTGCTCGCCTGCGATTCCCTGATCCTCTACCGCTTCAAGTTGGTTTTCCTCAATCGTCAGGTGGCCCGTGGAGCTGGTTGAAGCCATCATCCTGTCGGTGCTCGCCGCCTCGACGCCGCTGTTGATTGCGGCAACCGGCGAACTCGTCACCGAACGGTCCGGCGTCCTCAATCTCGGCGTCGAGGGCATGATGATCGTCGGCGCAGCCTGCGGCTTTGGCGGGGCCTGGCTCACCGGATCGATCTTCATCGGGGCCCTGTTCGGCATCGTCGCGGGAACGCTGATGTCGCTGATCTTCGCGCTGATGGCGCTTGGCCTCGCTGTCAACCAGGTTGCGACAGGGCTGGCGTTGACCATTCTCGGCGTCGGCCTGTCGGGTCTGATCGGCGCTGGCTTTGTCGGCGAGCGGCTCACGCCGGCCGCGCAGCTTTATATTCCCGGCCTCACGGACATTCCGCTGATCGGCCGCGTGCTGTTCGGCGAAGATGCTTTCGTCTATTTCTCCATCGCCCTCATCATCGGCGTCTGGTGGTTCCTTTACCGCACGCGCGCAGGACTGATCCTGCGTGCCTGCGGCGACAATCACATCTCCGCGCACGCGCTCGGCTATCCCGTGCTGCGCATCCGCACCCTCGCAGTGATGTTCGGCGGCGCCTGCGCCGGCCTTGCCGGCGCTTACCTGCCGCTCGCCTACACGCCGTTCTTCATTCCCGGCATGACCGCCGGTCGCGGCTGGATCGCGCTGGCGCTGGTCGTGTTCGCGTCGTGGCGACCGGGCCGGCTGGTGATCGGCGCTTATCTGTTTGGCGCAGTAACGATCCTGCAATTGCACGCGCAAGGCTGGGGCGTCGGCATTCCCTCGCAGTTCATGTCCGCGCTGCCTTATCTGGCGACCGTCATCGTGCTGGTCCTGCTCTCCCGCGCGCGCACCGGCGGCTCGACCGCGCCGGCCGCGCTCGGCACCGTGTTCGTGCCTGACCGCTAAGAGTTTTGATGTCCGGGACGTGCGCGATGGGGCGCGCGCGTTGCGGATTGTGGCTTTCCCCTGATGTTGGAGATTGATGATGAGGAAATCACTTGTTGCGCTAGCTGCCGGCCTTCTGCTTGCCGGGAGCATCAGTGCAGCCTCCGCCGCCGACAAGCTCAAGGTCGGCTTCATTTACCTCGGCCCGATCGGCGATCTCGGCTGGACCTACCAGCACGAGCTTGCCCGGCAGGCGCTGGTGAAGGAGCTCGGGGACAGGATCGAGACCACATATCTGGAAAACGTCCCCGAAGGTCCCGACGCCGAGCGCGCCATCGAGCAGCTCGTCCGCGCCGGCAACAAGCTGATCTTCACGACGTCATTCGGCTACATGGATCCGACGCTGAAGGTCGCCAAGAAATATCCGAACGTGCATTTCGAGCACGCCACCGGCTACAAGCGCAACGCGAACATGTCGACCTATTCGTCCAAGTGGTATCAGGGCCGCTACATTCAAGGCCTGATCGCCGCCAAGATGTCCAAGTCCGGCGTGCTCGGCTATATCGGCTCGTTCCCGATTCCGGAGGTCGTCTCTGGCATCAACGCGACGATGATCGCGGCCCAGACCATCAACCCGAACATCAAGGTCAAGATCATCTGGGCCAACACCTGGTTCGACCCGGGCAAGGAAGCCGATGCCGCCAAGGCGCTGATCGACCAGGGCGCTGACGTCATCATGCAGCACACGGACTCGCCCGCCGCGATGCAGATCGCCAGCGAACGCGGCAAGCTCGCCTTCGGCCAAGACTCCGAGATGATCAAGTTCGGACCCAAGACCCAGCTGACTTCGATCCTCGATACCTGGGGCCCCTACTACATCGAACGCGTCAAGGCCGAGCTCGACGGCACCTGGAAGTCTGAGGACACCTGGGGCGGGCTTGACAGCCACATGTTCGCGATGGCGCCCTACACCAACATGCCCGACGACGTGAAGAAGATCGCCGAGGATGCCCAGGCCGCGATCACCGCAGGCAAGCTGCACCCGTTCAAATGCCCTGTGATTGGGCAGGACGGCAAGGAGATCGAGTGCAAGGGCGGCGCCAATCTCGCCGACGGCCAGATCCTCGGCATGAATTTCTACGTCAAGGGCATGGACGACAAGCTACCGGGCAAGTAGCACGCTTCTTGCATTCCCTAGATCACCTGCTCCTCCCGGAGGAGGTTTGGAGGGGGTGGCCAGAAGCACCCGGCACTTGTGGTCGCCCCCTCCTTCTCATTACCTACCCCACCTGCATCGCCCGCGCCACGGCGCTGTGCCGGCGGATCAGCTCCGGAACGTCCAGTCCCGGGATCGCGCCGTCGATCACGGTCCAGTTCCCCGCCACCATCACCCGGTCGGCCCGATGCGCGCCGCAAAGCACCAGTGCGGCCAGGGGATCGCCATGGCCGGAGAAGCGCAGCTCATCGAGCTTGAACAGCGCGAGGTCGGCGGCCTTGCCGACCGCGATCTCACCGAGCTCCGGACGGCCGACACAAGCCGCCGAGCCCCGGGTAGCCCAGCGCAGCGCATCCTTGTGGCTGACCTTGCTGACGCCATAGCGCGCCCGCTGCAGCAGGAACGCCGCCCGCACTTCCTGCATCAGGTTCGACCCGTCGTTCGAGGCCGAGCCGTCGACACCGATGCCGATACCGACGCCAGCTTCCTCCATCTCGCAGACCGGGCAGCAGCCGGAGGCCAGCAGCTGGTTGCTGCACGCGCAATGGCTGATCGTCGTCCCGGCCTTGCCGAGCCGCTTCATCTCGTCGGCATTGAAGAAGATGCCATGGGCGAGCCAGGTCCGCGGATTGAGCCAGCCGCACTGCTCGAGATAGTCGAGCGGGCGGCATCCGTACATTTGCTCGCAGAATTTGTTCTCGTCCTCGGTCTCGGCGAGATGGGTGTGCAGGCGCACGTCGAGCTTGTCGGCGAGATCGGCGGTGGCGCGCATCAGCGACGTCGTCACCGAGAACGGGGAGCAAGGTGCAAGCGCAATCTGCACCATGGCATCCGACCCGCGCTGGTGATGCTTGGCCACCACGCGCGTGCTGTCGGCGAGGATGGTGTCCTCGTCCTGCACGACGCTGTCAGGAGGCAGGCCACCATCGCGCTGCGACAGGTTCATCGAACCGCGCGTCAGCAGCACGCGCATGCCGAGGCGCTTTGCGACGCCGACCTCGATGTCAACGGACTCTTCGAGTCCTGCCGGGAAGACGTAGTGATGATCCGTCGTGGTCGTGCAACCCGAGAGCAGCAGCTCCGACATCGCCACGGTCACCCCAAGTTCGAGCGCCTCAGGTGTCATCCTTGCCCACACCGGATAGAGCGCCTGGAGCCAAGGAAACAGCTCGCGGTCCATCGCCGCCGGCAGCGCCCGCGTCAGCGTCTGGTAAAAGTGATGATGGGTGTTGATGAGGCCCGGCAGCACGACGTCCGCGCTCGCATCGAACACCGCAACGTCAGTGGTCACAGGCGTCCCGCCTTTGGGCACGAGTTCGATGATGCGACCATGCCTCACGACGATCCCGCGCCCCGCACCATCGGCGAGGATCGCAAGGGGATCCTTGATCCAGATCGGCTTCGCATCGCTCATGCGCCTGCTTCTCCCCACATCCGCTGACAGCAGGCTTGCAAGGCAAGGGCCAGCCCGAGAGCGTGATGACCGCGACTTGTTGTTGCCACTTGGCGCTGGTCTTGCAAGACTTTACCTCGAGTCAATTCACCGGGTGCAGGCCCTATCGCAGCCATGGACTTGAATACCATCACAGCGGTTTCCCATCCGCAAACGCGCTCCGAACTGCCCGTTTGGACGCCAGGTGATGCTTGGCTCGCGGGCGGCACGTGGCTGTTCTCGGAACCGCAAGCCCACCTTACGCGACTGATCGATCTCACCGACCTGAAATGGCCGGCGCTGGTCGCTACGGACAGCCACCTCAGCATTGCAGCCACCTGCACGATTTCGCAACTCGATGCGCTCGCCTGCCCGCCTGATTGGCTCGCAGCGCCGCTGATCAGCCGGTGCTGCCGCGCCTTCCTCGCCTCCTTCAAGATCTGGAAGACGGCGACGGTGGGCGGCAATCTCTGCATGTCGCTGCCGGCGGGACCGATGATCTCGCTGACATCAGCGCTCGAGGGCGTCTGCACCATCTGGAAAGCGGACGGCGGCGAACAGAGGGTTCCCGTCGCCGAATTCGTCACCGGCAATCAGCGCAACCGCCTGTCGCCTGGCGACCTGCTGCGGCAGATCGATATACCGCTTTCGGCACTGAAACGCCGCTGCGCGTTTCGCCAGATCTCGCTTGCGCCGGTCGGCCGCTCCGCGGCCCTTTTGATCGGAAGCCTCGACAGCAAGGGAACGTTGAAGCTGACGGTAACTGCCTCGACCATACGCCCGATCCAGATATCGTTTGCAAAGCAGCCTGACGCCGACGCGCTTCGGGCCGCTGTCGTCGAGGAGATTACCGACGATCTCTATCACACCGACATTCATGGCAAGCCGCTCTGGCGCAAGCACATGACGCTGCGGCTTGCAGAGGAAATCCGCGCCGAGCTCCTAGGGACAACCCCGCCATGAGCTTTGAAATCAACGGCACGATGTTCCCGCATGCGCCGCGCGCGGGCCAATGCCTGCGCACGTTCCTGCGCGAGCTTGGCCATTTTGGCGTGAAGAAGGGCTGCGACGCCGGCGATTGCGGCGCCTGTACCGTGCTGCTCGACGGCGAGCCCGTGCATAGCTGCCTGATTCCCGCGTTTCGCGCCGAGGGACGCACCATCACCACGATCGAGGGTCTCGGCAGCGATCACGGCGCGCACCCGATGCAGCAAGCCTTTCTTGACGCGCAAGCGTTCCAGTGCGGCTTCTGCACTGCCGGCATGATCCTGACCTGCGCCTCGCTGAATCAGGCCCAGCGCACCGATCTCGGCGCCGCCTTGAAGGGCAATATTTGCCGCTGCACCGGCTATCGCTCGATCGAGGATGCGATCCACGGCAGGAGCAATGTTGAGGAGCGCGTCGAAGCCGGCGCCGCGTTCGGTCGCAGCCTGCCGGCACCTGCAGGCCCGGATGTTGTCCGCGGCAGAGCGCGCTACACGCTCGACACGCAAATTGACGGCATGCTCCACATCAAACTGCTGCGCTCACCGCACGCGCATGCCAGGATTATCGCGATCGACAGATCGGCGGCGATGACTGTGCCCGGCGTGCACGCGATCCTGACACATGAGGATGCGCCTGCGGTTCTGTTCTCGACGGCGCGGCACGAGAAGGACTGGATGGACCCCGAGGACACACGTGTCCTCGACGACGTGGTCCGCTTCATCGGCCAGAAGGTTGCCGCCGTGGTCGCCGAGAGCGAAGCCGCGGCCGAGGAGGCATGCCGGCGGCTGAAGGTCGAGTACGAGATTTTGCCAGCGTTGATTGATCCTGAATTCGCGATGGCGCCGGGAGCACCGCGCGTTCATCCTGATCGCACCAGCGCGAACCGCGTCGCCGACGCGCAGCGCAATCTCGTCGCAGAGATCCATGGCGAGTTTGGCGACGTCGCCGCCGCCCTCGCCACGTCCGCCGTCACTTACGAGGGCACCTTCCACAGCCACCGCGTGCAACACGCCGCGCTGGAGACCCATGGCGGCATTGCCTGGCTCGACGCGACAGGCGTGCTCAATGTCCGCACGTCAACGCAGGTGCCGTTCCTGGCCCGGCGTGCGCTCTCGGGCATCTTTGGACTTCCCATCGACAAGGTCCGCGTGTTCTGTGAGCGGGTCGGCGGCGGCTTCGGCGGCAAGCAGGAGATGTTTGTCGAGGATATCCTGGCGCTGGCCGCGCTCAAGACCGGGCGGCCCGTCAAGCTCGAGCTCACGCGCGAGGAGCAGTTCATCGCGACCTCGACGCGGCATCCGATGCGGGTTCGGATCAAGGCCGGCGCCGATGCGGAGGGCAAGCTCACCGCGCTCCAGCTCGACGTGCTCTCCAACACCGGCGCCTATGGCAATCACGGCCCCTCCGTGATGTTCCATGCGGTGTCCGAATCCATCGCCGTCTACAACTGCCCCAACAAGCGGCTCGACGGATTCGTCGTCTACACCAACACGGTGCCCGCAGGCGCGTTTCGTGGTTATGGCCTGCCGCAGGCCGTCATTGCGGTGGAAGCTGCGATCGACGAGCTGGCCAGGCAGCTCGGTATCAGTCCCTACGATATGCGCCGCCGCAACATCATCAGGGAAGGCGATCCCATGCTGTCGCCGCCCGAGTCCGAATATCACGACGTGCTGTACGGCTCCTACGGGCTCGACCAGTGCATCGACCTCGTCGAGCGCGCGATGCAGGCGGAGCAGCCACCTGACCTGTCGCCGGACTGGCTGACCGGCGACGGCATCGCGCTGACCATGATCGACACGGTGCCGCCCGCCGGCCACATCGCGGACGCCATGATCACACTCAACGACGACGGCGGCTTCGAGCTCACCGTCGGCACCGCCGAGTTCGGCAACGGCACCAGCACCGTGCACCGGCAGATCGCCGCGACCATCCTCGCAACCACCGTCGGCAGGATCCGCCTGCGCCAGTCCGATACCGCCCATGGCGGCCACGACACCGGCGCCTATGGCAGCACCGGCACATTCGTCGCAGGCAAGGCGACGCAGGCTGCCGCTATTCAGCTCGCGACTGAGTTGAAGGTGGCTGCCGCAGGCGCGTGGCTTTGCGATATCGCGACTTGCACGCTTGAGGACGAGTTCGTCGTCAGCGGCGTGCGGCGGATGTCCTTTGTCGAGCTCGCCAAGCTCGCGCGCGAAGGCGGTCGTCCTATGGCAGGCCACGGCAGTTCCGAGGGCACGCCGCGCTCGGTCGGCTTTAACGTACAGGGCTTTCGCGTCGCCGTGAACAAGGGCACCGGCGAGCTCAGGGTTCTCCGGAGCGTGCAGGCTGCCGATGCCGGTGTCGTCGCCAATCCCATGCAGTGCCGCGGCCAGGTCGAGGGCGGCGTCGCGCAAGCGCTGGGGGCGGCGCTCTACGAGGAGGTGGTGATCAACGCGGAGGGGCGCGTCACCAATCCCAAATTCCGCGACTACCATCTGCCGTCCTTCGCGGATGTGCCGCGCACCGAAGTGTTCTTCGCCGAGACGTCTGATACTATCGGACCACTCGGCGCAAAGTCGATGAGCGAGAGCCCGTACAATCCGGTCGCCGCCGCGCTGGGCAACGCGATTGCGGATGCCACCGGCATCCGCTTCACGGCGCCGCCTTTCAAGCCGGATCGGCTGTTTCCGGCGCTGCTCGACAAGTTCGGCGGCTAGCTGCCGCGATAAGTCGAGTAACTCCACGGCGTGACCAGCAACGGCACGTGGTAGTGGCCCTCCGGTTCGCTGATCGCGAAGCGCAGCGGGATCTCGTCCAGGAACGGCGGATCCGCAAGCTGTACGTTGCGCTCGGCGTAGTATTTGGCGATGCCGAAGCGCAGCTCGTAGCGACCGATCGGCAACGGGCGACCGCCGATCAGCGGCGGGTCGGTGCGGCCATCGGCGTTGGTGACGCCACGTGCGATCACGCGGCTCTCGCCGAGCGCGGCGAGCTCAAGCAGCTCCACCGCGATTCCGGATGCCGGCTTGCCCGCATGATTGTCCAACACATGGGTCGACAGATGGCCGTGCACTTTCAGTTTGTCGTCGGCAACAACCAGCTGATCGAGCCGCAGCGCCGAGATGCGGCCGATCTCCTCGATCGCGCGGCGCGTCTCGGTCTTGGCAATATTGCGCAGGCGCGTCTCGAAGTCGCGCAGGATCGAGTCCCTGGTGTAACGCCGCACGCAGACGATGTAGGGGAAGCCGAACTTTTCGCGATAGGCGTTGTTGACGCGTTCGAACGCTGCGTATTCGGCCGCCGAGAGCCGGTCGAGGCCGGCGCTGTTCTGCTCGCCGGTCGATTCCGCCGTCAGTCCCGCCGCGCGCTGGGTCTTGTCGGCGAGATCGGGATGCGCGCGGATTAGCGCCAACTGCACGTCGGGTTCGGCGGCCTGGATCGCCGCCATCAACGCGGCATGCAGCTGATTGATGCCGGCGAACGGCCGCTTGCCGGCGAGCTGCTCGGCGATCCACGGCGAATATTCGACGACATTGGCGAGTGCCGCAACGAAATCGGCCTTGCTTGCAGCATTGAGATCGGCGAGCGGAATCTGCGCCATTACCTCACCTGATCTCGAACGCGTCAGAGGCAAGATGCGCGTGCTTGTCGTGCCAATGCTGCGCGATCTGTAGCCGCGTCGGCACCCAGACGCGCTCGTGCTTGCCGATATAGTCGAGGAAGCGGATCAGTCCCGCGGCACGGCCGGGCCGGCCGGCGAGACGGCAGTGCAGGCCCACCGACATCATTTTCGGTGCCGTTTGCCCTTCCGCATAGAGCACGTCGAAGGCGTCCTTGAGATAGGTGAAGAACTGCTCGCCTTCGGAAAAGCCCTGCGGATTGATGAACCGCATGTCGTTGGCGTCAAGCGTATAGGGGATGATGAGCTGCTTGCCGTTCGCGCCATTCACCCAATAAGGCAGATCGTCGGCATAGGAGTCGCTCAGATAAAGGAAGCCTCCCTCCTCCATCAGCAGACGGTTGGTATTGATGGAGGAGCGGCCGGTGTACCAGCCGAGCGGCCGCGCACCGGTGGCCTCGGTATGGACGCGGATCGCCTCGACAATCTCGGCGCGCTCCTGCGCTTCCGTCATGTCCTTGTGCTCGATCCACTTCAGGCTGTGGCTCGCGATGTCCCAGTCGGACTCCTTCATGGCCGCGACGATTTCCGGATTGCGCTTGAGTGCAGTAGCGACGCCGAACACGGTGGTCGGCCACTTCCGCTCGCCAAACACCCGCCACAGCCGCCAGAAGCCGGCGCGCGAGCCATATTCGAACATGGATTCGATATTGGCGTGACGCTGGCCGGGCCAGGGTTGTGCGCCGAGCACGTCGGAGAGGAACGCTTCCGAGGCCCGGTCGCCATGCAAGATGTTGTTCTCGCCGCCTTCCTCGAAATTGACGACGAACTGCACCGCGACCCTAGCGTTGCCGGGCCATTGTGGGTGCGGCGGGTTGCGGCCGTAACCGCGGAGATCACGGGGGTAGTTGATATCGCTCACTCAGACTTCCTCAAAGCGGATCGGCAGCGCGCCATTCCACAGCACGCTCTTGCCCAACGTTGCCAGGTTCTCAAGACCCGAGGTTAGCGTGATGAAGTGATTGCCGGCGAGCTGGCCTACCTTGCTTGCGAAGCGGACACCGCCATAGGCTATCAGGATCTCGGTCTCGCTGATGCCGCCGGGATAAAGAATGATCTGTCCCGGCGCAGGATAGCTGGTGTGATTCTCGTATCCGACGCCGAAGTCGAGATCGCCAAGCGGCATCCAGACGGCTTCACCGCTCCAGCGCACATGGATGATGTGGCTCTCGAATGGCAGCGCCTTGCGAAACGCCTCAACGGTCTTGGGCGCCGCCTGCTCTTCGAAACGGGCATCGAAGGTGAAATCACCAGCACGGATAACGAGTTTGCTCATCTCATGTCTCTGGCTCCGGGACCATGGCCCATGGAGACTTCAAGGAAAGAGCACTCCAGCGGGCTTTGCGCAAGTGGCGCTCACCCCTTCACCTGCGGTCGTAAGACCAGCCGAACAGGCCGCTCCGCCGCACCTCCGGCTCCGGCTCTGCAGCCGGCGCGGGAGCCTCTTTCAGGTCCGCCTGCGCCGGGGGCGGAGGCGGTGCCGGCAGGCTCTCGCATTTCATGGAATAGACCAGTTTGCCGTCCGCGGTGCGCCCGATAGGAGCGCAAGGGTCGGGATGCGCCGCCGAGGCTTTGAGAGCAGGCTTCACCTGCGCCGCAGCCGGCGAGGCGATCAAAAGCAGGACCAGCAGATATTTCGACGTCATTGTCGTACCTAACCTCGCTTGCCCCATTCAACCTGATGGCGTCCGTCAAGTCCATCGGGCCCGCGAACGCGAGTGCCGAAAATTTAGCCCGGGCCAGATAATTTGCTCGCCCATCGAGGTGAATTGCAGCCAGGAAATTTCTGGCGAGCTTGTCGTAAGGGGTTGCGATGCGCCGGAAGTCCTTGAGCCTGCAGAAGCAGCGTTCGATGACATTTCGCCCTTTATAGATGCGCTTTTTGAAGCTGTGGAGGCTTACCCGGTTGGATTTGTTTGAAATGACGGGCTTGGCGCCGCGATTGAGGATTTCGGCGCGCAAGCCATCACCGTCATAGCCCTTGTCGCCAATGAGGGCCGACATGGGTGGCGCGAGTTCCAGCTGCGGCGATGCCGGTGTCTTGTCCCGGAGTTAGGTGAAATGCGCAAGGCCTGCAATCAGGATCGCTCAGCGCGTGGATTTTCGTGGTCCGTCCGCCACGCGAGGCCGACCGCTGTTTGTGCTCCCCCTTTTCCACCGCTCGCCGAGCGATGCGCCTTGGTCGAGGTGGCGTCGATGGACAAGGTCACGCCATCCTTGCCGCCGCGGGCAAGCACTTCGAAGATCGCCTGCCAATGCCCACGCTTGACCCATTGATCGAACCGATTGCAGATCGTTGTGTAGGCACCATAGTCGGGCGGACAATCGCGCCAACGTGCGCCGCATTGAACCATGTGAACGATACCGATGATGATGCGGCGATCGTCATCGCGAGCCGGACCGGTCTGGTTCGGCGGCAAATGCGGCTCTATCCGAGCCCACAGCTTGTCGTTAAGCCAGAACAGTCCCTTACGCATCGAGCTTCCCCCGCATCGCATCAGGTTGGTGCAAAGGAATCAGAGTTCGTTAATTCGGTAGAGACCCTAGGCGTGCAAGAGTTGTCGCCGCGGCCTGCAGCCATCTCAGCCGCTCGGTCGGACAGGGCGCGGCGATGGCCTTCTTGAGCGCGGCGATGACTTCTGCGTAAGGTCTCGCATCCGTGCAGCGGCAGCGGCCGGAGGTCGTCGCCGTCCATGGCGAGCACGTCGAAGGCATAGAGCTGGACCTCGTGATCGTGCTTCCGGCTGTGCAGGGCGTTGAAATCGGAGACGCCGACGGTGCCGAGCACGACGGCCTCGCCCTCTCCCGCAAAATCCTTGGATCTAAAGGTATCTAAACACCTTCCATGGAACTTCTCTTTAACTTATGTTAGCAACTTAAGGATGAAATGGCTGAACGGGGCGCCGCGCGACCTGATTGTTGTCCGCGAAGCCGCAAGTGACACACGGGCGGCAACGACGAGGCTTGTGCTCATATTCTCGCGGCCTGTTGTTTGTTGATTTGCGTGATGGGCAATGAAGCCCAAACGGATTTTGAACCACATGTCTACCGTGCTGGAATTCCGCCGGCCTAGCCGCTGCCACACTGGGTCGAAGCGATCAGGCTTCGATCCACGCGCCATCCTAACGCAGGTTGGCGCGCTCGTCTCGACCGTTGAAACTCAAGAACCCAGCTCAGCAGAGGATTTGGGACGAGCGATCTTCATTCTCGAACTGGCCAACGCCAGTATTCGATTGTTGATCGGGCAACTGTCGAGCAGGACAACGGCAAACCAACTGATATCTCAGTCCGAGCGCATCGATCAGCTCCTCACCGCTGCGCGCGGTGAGCTGCGCACGCTTTTTGAAAAACAATCATTTGAACCTGGTGCCTTCAATTTGGGGGATTGCGATGAGGGGGAGCAGCCGAAAGGCCAGCCGCGTACATTTTGAACACAAGCACCTGGTCAACATCGTCGGCGCAGACGGGACTTGGCGGCGAGGATGCATTCTCCTCGACGCCTCTGCGACCGGGGCGAAGCTCGAAGTAGAGGGGTCCACCGACGTGCTCAAGGCTCAGGAATTTTTCCTCGTTCTGTCTTCCACCGGTTTGGCATTTCGACGGTGTGAGCTGGTTTGGGTCAACGGAGCACAGGTTGGTGTCCACTTCCTCACGGAGAAAACGAGAAAGCGCGCGGTCGCGATAAAACAGAATAATTCCGCTCCTACGCCATAAGCGGGACATCCCTTCTTGAGCAACGCATTGCATCATATGCAGCTACTCTTTTCGCGGACGGTTTCCTTTATCGACGCCTCATCGTTAGCAATTTGCGAGGCTAGAGAGGCGCTGTTTCGGAATGGGAGCAAGGACTTTATTCTTTATCTGTCCAACGGTGACGGGTCGTCCGCCTCGGAAGAGCGATTGTTGTTCCTGGAATTGCGCGAGGCGCTGATCTGGTTGAACGAAGCACCTGAGGAACAGGGATCGTTTTGGATGTGAGAGATCCATTGTCCGACCTCATGAGCACTACTCCAAAGTTTGTGCAGGTTCTGGCCGATACTGCCGTCGGCCTTTCGGACCTCTGCAGCATGCTCAGCCGAAGATTCCGCGTCGCAGGTGAACGTCTCGATCTCGAAGCAAAGCTTACGGACGTACCCGACGCGCTGGTTGTCCGGGCCGATCTGCGGATGATCGATAACATCGCTGCTCTAAAAAAGAGAAATGCTCGAATAGCCAAGGTTCCCCGGCGGATATTCCTCGTGGAGCATCCATCTCACGTCGGGATCTCGCAAGCTTATGCACTTGGAGCCACACTCGCTGTACCGAGCACTATTAGCCCGCCGCGGTTATTCGAAGCGTTGCACGATCAAGCTAAGTCGGCCGACGCCGGAGCGGCGCAGCCCGGCATCGCAGTCCATGCCGCAGTTGACGCTATCGGATCGATGTTCACTGCGGTGTCGTTGAACAAGCCGCTGGATGTGATCGGCGCGAAACAAGCGGGCGCAAAGGTGGCTGATCGGATCAGGGAGCGAGGGCTTACCGAGTGGCTGGCAACCGTGCGGCGCCACCACGAAGGGACCTACCAGCACTGCCTGCTGGTTACCGGCGTAGCCATCGACTTCGGACTTAGCCTGGGACTGAAGCCAGCTGATCTCGAGCGCTTGTACTCTGCCGCGATCTTTCACGACATCGGTAAGGCGGCCATCCCCATAGCGATACTTGACAAGCCGGGACGGTTAAACGCGGACGAGCGGGTACTTGTCGAAACGCACCCGGTAACGGGATTCGAATTCATGAAAGCCCAAACCGGGGTCTCACCTGAAATTCTTGATGCCGTCCGGCATCATCACGAATATCTCGACGGCAGCGGGTATCCGGACGCGCTCTGCGCCGGCAGCATCAGCGACATCGTTAGAATGTTGACCATCTCCGACATATTCGCCGCGTTGATCGAGCATCGCCACTATAAGCCGACGATGTCTCGGGCCGAGGCATACGGCACTCTCTTGGGCATGCAAGGAAAACTCGAAAAGGCGCTCGTGATTGCATTCAAGGAGGTCGCGCTGAATCGGTAGCCCGCGCGGCCGATGGCGCGGAACTAATCACCGAATAGCTAAACTTTCGCTACCTGACCCATCGCTCCCATTCTGAGCAGTCTGCTTTTAGTCCGCTTCTCGGGGCAAAGCGGGCGGGACCTGCAGCTCTCACGGTCAAGCGAAAGAGTTGCCTTCATCAGCCGCAGATACGTCCCTGACTCGTGCAGCTCGAGCCAGCCGCCGTCTTGGGCGACCGTGATGCCTGCGCGAAATCCTCGCCGCTACCGCCCATATTGAAGAACGGCACGTTGACCAACCGAACGAACGTCCCCGACCCATGCAGCTCGATCCAGCCGCGCTCGAGCGCGAGCGCGATGCCTGCGCGAAATTCCTCGCCGCTGCCTCTCATCTTGAGGAACGGCGCGTTGATAAGCTCGATGTAGATCCGTCTGCCCTGCACCAGCTCGATGACGCTGGCGATCTCGATCGGCTTGCGGGCGGCGGCTTCCGTGTCGCTGAAGGAGGGGCAGCAGCGTGCTTTATGCGGGATCGATAAGCTGAGTCGCCACGTGGGCCAAGCGATGCGGCGTGAGGGTTCGGGAAGGACGGACGGACGAGTGGTGCGCCATCACTAACAGCTATTAACCGCATGTGGGCGGATCGGTTTACTCGATCGAAACAGCAGCTAGATGAGAATCATAGCTTGTCAAATCGGTAGAGGTCGGCGTCGATGGACGACAAAGTCAAAGTCAGATGCCCGTTCTGCACCAGGCTGTTCAATGAACGATCACAGAGGGTGCGTGACGGCCATCAGATCAACTGCCAGCAGTGTGTCCGCCTCATTACCTTCACTAAGGATACGGAAGACCCCTTCATGCGGCGGGCCTTAAAAGCGGCACGAGAAGTGCGAGCTGCAATTGACGCTGAAAAGCTCGCACGTCTGCGGGGATCGTCGGACTATTCGCGAGGCCAGTGACACAATCTACTTAGTTTTTTGCTGTGGTTTACATTGCCACGCCGAGGCTCCAATCCGCGAATTTTTCTTCTGCCCTTGCGCCAGCTTTTGCCGGAGCAAACTGCTGGCATCGGCGAGCCCATAGACATCAAACACGTTCCCCGCAAGTTGGCCAAGCGCACGCAGAACGCCAGCTTGAATCAGATAAGAACAGCAGCAGCTATTTTCTGCGCTCTACCGTTCGGCACTTACAGGCTAAGTCGAACGGCGGACCCGGCAAGGTCACCGTGACGCCCATAGCCACAGCGCTGGCGCACGGTCGCTAGCGAAGCGGATGCGGCCGATCGGTCGCCTTCCTCGTGAACCGAATAGTCATCTGGGCCGATCGGGCGAAGGGTGAGCATCTAGTGATGGTAGCAAAAAGCCGCCCCGATCAGGAGCGACTTTGTCGTGATCGATCAGATGCGGAGGCGCTCAGGTGACTGCGAGCGCGCTGCCGATCTGTTTGCGCCGATACGCCATGAAGCCAAGGCCGCAGAAGCCGAGCATCATCATGGCCCATGTGGACGGCTCGGGGACGGCTGCCACTTTCGTGGAGCCTGCGGAGGTGCTTACCCCTTGGAAAAGGTCCAGCGTTGAAAGGCAGGCACTCTCGCGTGGTAGATACCTCGGTGCAGTCACCAAGCACACCCAAATCACTTGCGACCCGCTCGCATGATACGCCTGATGGTGAGGACCGAGTTTGGCAGGACGAGACCGTGCATGTCCGGAGCCCGGTTCGCGCATCGAGATCGGGCCCGTTAAGGAAGTGGTTACTGATCACTGCCACCATTTCCATATTAGGTCGCATAGGCGGCAGCAAATTCTGAGAACGCTTAAATCTTTCAATACGCCGAGTTGGCGGTCTTTTGAAGGAGAGGCCCAATGTTTAAGGGCTTTGCAGTGGCAGTTGTGGCGATGATTACCACAGCGCAGCTGGATCAATATCTAACTAACGGTCGGTACACCGATGCCGCGATGGGCATGCTGCGGCAAATCAGGCACTCATTTGGGTTTTGAACAATTGTTTAGCGATGAGCTGATTAGGACGGGGCAGCTGGATCAATACTTGAGGCGGTCGGTACAGCGATGCCGCCATGGCTATCCTGCGCCAAATCAGACACACATTTGGGTCTTAGATAATGGTTTAACGCGAAAGCCATGTGGTGGACATCTCATGGGCTGATCTCGATAGCGATGAACAGCGCACCATAGCTGTATTGAGAGCCGGACTTTCCATCGAATTGTGCGACCCTCTCGCCCTCCTGACGTTAAGACGCCTAGGTCTAATCGTAGGGTTCAATTTGACGGCTGCCGGGCACGAGTTGCGAAGATATGGCGTTGTGAAGAGTGCCGCAGGCTCCCGCTCCGCTTAGACCACCCGATCTTTGGTGACCCGCGAGCTGCGAACGTAGTAACCGTGTCGCTGAACGGCTGATTTGATCTCATCGCTAACCTTCAGAATTCTCCGTCTGCTCTTGCGCCACTTTTTTCCGGAGTAAGCTGCCGGTATCGGCGAGCCTAAACTTAGAACGAGCAGGTCACTCGCCCCATTGCGATAGACATCAAACACCTTCATCCCCCGCGACTTATTTATCGGAGCAAGATTGAGATGCGCTTTGGTCGCGTCAATGAACCAACTTGGCACCTCCGATGGTCGCGCAGGTTGCACCCCCGCAACAACATATGCCGCTTGTGAATTACGGGGAAAATGCCCCCATAATGACGCGATCTACTTAGGTTTCTGTTTGGATGTTGTTCGTATGCCACGAGAACGCACCATATCTGCTCTTGATGAATACGAGCTGGCAGTCGATGAGATCGTAGCCGCTTGTGACGGCGATCTGCGCGATGCGCTCAGAGCGCTGATGCTGCTGAACGAGCGGCTGGAGCTGAGATTGGAGCAGTTGTGTGAGGTTCATCCTCCTCACCAGCGTCTGCATTAGCGGATTTAGAGGCTGCGTTTGCCCAAGCAATCGAGCGGAGAGCGCGATTTCGGCGGTAGTCTTCAAGAACTGGCGATCGCTAGGGGAGACGAAGGGCGACGCCGGAAAGCACTGAAAAACAAGTAAAATCAACTTGGCTGCTGGAGCATTGCTACCACGCGATGCTACCACTAACAAGCTCTCCGCCACGGCCTCGGCGACCGCCGGCGAGATGCGCGCGATTGCCGCACAGCGCGGCGAGGCCGCCCTTGATGTCTATCCTCGCAATCCGATCACCGTCTTTAGGCTTAGAAGCCGCACGGCTTGGTCGGCTCGGCCTGGCATGCATGATGGTCGCCGTCACCATCTGGCGGACCGTCGCGAACTCGGTCGGGTAGCCACGCTTCAACTCTTCAGGCATTTCCACAGCGGCGCCGGGCGAGTTTGGACAACCGTCGCGCCGAGCCGATCCGCGAGACCTGATTACCGCGGCAACTGTGCCGGGAGGTTGCCTTGCTCCATCTGTTCATAGACCAGCGCCAGCCGCTCTGCCTGTTGCGCATTCCAAGTCGCCCAAGCTGTATATGGCCTTTAACGCGCAGACATTAGGCGTCGTCCCTCACAAAGCTGTTAGCCAATCGTAAGTTTGTTAGCCAAGAAGGCGCCTTACCGAGCCGCGCCGGCACCGATGGGCACGTGACCGGCGGAACAGGTGGACAAGCTTCATCCCTACCGGCTGCGAATCCCTGCCACGTGCTTACCGCCCGGAACGAGCAGGCGGGCGGACGGATTCGACCTTGCAGGAGCGCTCACTATGCTGATGACAAAGGAAAGGCGATCAGTGATCCGGACGCTGCGCGGCTGGGCGGTCGCTGTGCTGCAGGAGGCCGGCGCCATTCAAGAATGCGAAGAGCATGGCTGGGCGAAGGACCGCGCTGACCCTCACGCCCGCGATCGCGCCATCGCACTCGCCCACCGGCAGCCACTCTCGGGACCTCTCCCACTGAAGCCGTCGCGGCGATCTGCGACGTCCTGGATTCGGTCGGCGACACGTGCCCGGAGTGTCCGGACGGAAGTTGCTGAAGCGGCGGGTAATCGCGATATTGGGTTCGGATGGATCCAACGTTAGTCCTGACAGCTGAACTGGATCCCGCCAGCATCACCTGGCTGCACGGATTGCGGCGGGAATCCAAACAAAAAAGCGAGCAAGCTCGAACAGCAACAATTGTTTCATTAGGCGTGTCGATAAATGATTGCGAGAAAGAGCGACCGAAACAGCCTGAGCAAGAAGTGTCATTTGCGACATCCTAGCGGACCTGTTCTATGTGTCGCCAGGGGCAGTCAGAGGTTCAAGGCTGGACATTGAATGCACTCGCTGGATTTGTTTGTTAGGCGGTGCGCGACATGGCCAGCAAAGAGTTCTCAAAGCAGGCGAAGAGCGCCGCTGGACCAGGGTAAATTTCGGCGCATCCCGCCCGCCTTAACTCGTCCTCGGTGAACCCACCTGCTAGAACACCGATCGTCGTGATCCCGGCTTTTCTGGCCGCGATGGCGTCGTAAGGTGTGTCTCCGATGGCTACGGCATCGCTGCCCGTGATGCCGAGTTTCCCGAGAGCGGTTTCGAAGATGTCCGGGGCGGGTTTGGACTGCTGCACGTCGTCTGAACAAGTGGTCACTTCCGCCAGATTGGCAATGCCTGCGATATCGAGGTATGTGGCTAGTTCATCTTTCTTAGCCGACGAAGCGACTGCAAGCCGGATGCCTGCATGCCGAATCCGGCGCAGCAGGTCTGGCACCGCCGAAAATGGGCGCACCAGCGGCAAATAGGCGCTTTTGAAGCGATTGCCGCGCCAGGCCTCCATTTCCTCGCCGTGGTCTTTCTGCTCGGCCTCGGAAAGGAAGACAGGAATGAGCTTGTCGCCACCCTTTCCGATCTGGCTTCGAACTTGCGCGAAGCTGACGTCATGGCCGAACTTCACCATTGCTTCGTGCCAAGCAAGAGCGTGAAGATCGACGGAATCGATAAGAGTCCCGTCGAGGTCGAAGATTGCAGCTTTAGGCATTCACACCTCCTTGTGGCGCGATCTGGCGATTGCGGTATACCACTCGGCGTAAGGCGTGTTCTTAGCCACATAGCGATTGAGGTCCGGCGGGCCGTCCTTCCACCAGACGGGAGCGCCGCTCGCCAAGGCGCGCTTGGCGTCTTCCACCGCCCGATGCGCCGCCCTCTGGGCATCGAGATCCGCACTAGCCTTCGCGTTCCGGACCGCCCGCCTGGTAGCCATGAGCTGTTTCACGAGCTTCGACTTCTCGTCTTCTTCGAGGTCCGGGCTCGCTATCCGCCAGAGCCGTCTGCGGACGACGATGTAGCGGCCGTCTAGCGTGACAAGATGCTTCACGCTGACTTGCTCCGGGTTCCAGCAGCCGGCTTCTTGGCAGCCAACTCCTTTGCCTGCTTCTTGCCGGTGATCGGCATCAACATCTCCTTCTGGCTGGGCCCCGCCTTCTTTGACTTCTTGGCTGGCTTGGCCGCCCTGGCCGGCGTTGCCTCTTGCCCGACGCTGCGCCGTAGGGCTTCCATGAGGTCGACGACGTTTTCGCCCTTGGGCGGCTCCTTCGGGCCGATGGTCTTGCCTGCGCGCTTCTGATTGATGAGGTCAACTAGCGCGCTCTCGTAGTGATCCTCAAACTTCTCCGGATCGAACCGCCCGCCCTTTTGGTTCACGATGTGCTTGGCGAGATCCAGCATGTCTTTTGTGACCTTAACGCCCTGGATTTCATCGAAATATTCCTGCTCGCTGCGCACCTCATAGGGGTAGCGGAGCAGTGTGCCGACAAGCCCTTTGTCCAGCGGCTCCAGCGCAATGATATGCTCCCGGTTCGTGAGCACGACCCGGCCGATCGCAACCTTCTCCATCTCACGGATTGTCTCGCGGATGACGGCGAAGGCCTCGTGGCCCACCTTTCCGTCTGGACGCAAGTAATAGGGCCTGATCAGGTATCTCGGGTCTATGTCGGAACGATCGACGAACTCATCGATCTCGATGGTACGCGTGGACTCCAGCGCGATCTCTTCAAGCTCCGCTTTCGACACCTCAATGTATTGGCCCTTCTCGAACTCGTAGCCCTTGACGATATCTTCGCTAGAGACCCCCTCCCCGGTATCGGCGTCGACTTTCAGGTATTTGACCCGTCGGCCCGTTGACCGGTTCAATTGGTTGAAAGCGATCTTCTCACTCTCCGACGTCGCTGGAAAGAGCGCCACCGGGCAGGTCACGAGGGAAAGACGAAGAAACCCTTTCCAGTTGGCGTGGGGGGCCATTACGCGGAACTCCAGAGTCTTGACACACGAACTTAAGACGAATGGCGCACCCCGGTTCCGACCTCGGATTCGCCGCCCCTGGATCAATGTAGGGTTCTAGGTGAGGAGGGTCACCATTTCATAGGCGGCTACAACCGCCCCCAGCCAACGCCGCCAGGGATTCGCGCCGCGGGCGATCTCATCGGCGGCCCAGACGAAAAGCGCGCCCTTGAAGACTACGGTCAGGACGAAACCGAGCGTGCCGACTGAAGGCCCCATCGGAAGCAGAGCGCCGGCTGCTATGACGATTCAAAGGATTGGGTTCGACCATTGAGCAATCGTAATGGCACCAGTTTCCCGGTTGCGGAAGAACCAATTCAGGAATCGACGCACAGTGGTGAACCATTATCCGGAAAGCTAAACGCGATGATCTGATTTGGCTGAAACGAGTCGCTTAACAAGGGGGCAGCCAGCTTTCTGCGCGTCCTTGATCCATCTTGAGCCGGCCCTCAGGCCAGCATTCGATTTTACAAGTTATCCGGGTTGGGCCCTTCTATAACTTCCGAAAGTAGGTCAGCCGTACTGCGCCGGCTATTTCGTACCTTCTCAGGCTTCTGACTCGAAGGGAAAGCCGAGATAACCTCAGGACGAACTCGAATATCCGATCCGAGTTGCCCATCAGCTGCAACAGATGCTTATCGGCTTCAGCCCCGACCGGGATTACCGCTACATCGAGATCAATCGCGCGCTGCGGCGGATGTGCCCCGACCTGATTGCGCAACTTCGCTGAGGTGGTCGACCTGCTGAAGGAGAAGCACCTCGCACTCAACTCCTTTTCAGAACTGCGCAAGCTAGGACCGATCCGACAGATCGGGGCGCCGAGCTGATGATCGTAATTCAACCTGGTGCTGGCGGTCGGCTACGTGTCAAACCTGCTCCGCAACCGCAAGGTGGTCGGATATCTTGCCAAGCACCCTCAGGAATTGCTGTTCGAATTCCGGCGCATCACAGAATCCGAGCTCAACGCGGCGTGACGCTCCGCGGGTATTAAATCAGTTTCGCGGCGTTCGCGTATGCGTATCGAAGACGTCGATTGATAACCCCCTCTCAACTTCTGACACCGCTAACTTGAGCTTCGCGGCCCCTTCGCAGGTCGCGTGCTATTGATCATCCGATGACGATCAGACTAGGAATAGATCCTGATGCAGGTGCGCAAACGCCGTCAGGATGTTGTGGTCGACGGGTGCGAGCGGGCCGGCCGTAAAGTTGAAGGTCTGACCCGCCTTGAGCGAACCATCGGCATTCTGAGCTGCGATCGTCTCGCTGCCTCTGTTGAAGTCGAAAGCGATCGCCGTGTCGTGGCCTCCGTCGCTGGCAAAGCCTGCCACCGTCGCGTCGGTCAGCTTCAGGTCATAGAGCTTCTGCAGCGCATCGCCCTGCGGCTTCAGACCCACAAGCTCAATCGTGGGGATGTGCCTGCCTGTCGCTGCATCTGCCAGGAGCTTTACCAGCCCGGCCGAGAGCCTGCCGATATCGACCGTCAACGGATCGAACTGCGCCTTGCCTGCACCAGCGCCCGACCCCGCGGCCAGCTTGGTCAGCTCGTTGAACGTGAACTCGTCAACCGTGAAGGCACCCTCATAGCCCTTCACTGTCGAATCGCCCTGGATCCCGTCCACCTTCAACAGGTAGGTTAGCTGAGGCCCGCTGTGATCATGCGCAAACGCCGTCAGGATGTTGTGGTCGACGGGTGCGAGCGGGCCGGCCGTAAAGTTGAAGGTCTGACCCGCATTGAGCGAACCGTCGGCATTCTGAGCTGCGATCGTCTCGCTGCCTCTGTTGAAGTCGAAAGCGATCGCCGTGTCGTGGCCGCCGTCGCTGGCAAAGCCTGCCACCGTCGCGTCGGTCAGCTTCAGGTCATAGAGCTTCTGCAGCGCATCGCCCTGTGGCTTCAGACCCACAAGCTCAATCGTGGGGATGTGCCTGCCTGTCGCTGCATCTGCCAGGAGCTTTACCAGCCCGGCCGAGAGCTTGCCGATATCGACCGTCAACGGATCGAACTGCGCCTTGCCTGCACCACCACCGCCCGCCCCCGCGGCCAGCTTGGTCAGCTCGTTGAACGTGAACTCGTCAACTGTGAAGGCACCCTCATAGCCCTTCACTGTCGAATCGCCCTGGATCCCGTCCACCTTCAACAGGTAGGTTAGCTGAGGCCCGCTGTGATCATGCGCAAACGCCGTCAGGATGTCGTGGTCGACGGGCGCGAGCGGGCCGGCCGTAAAGTTGAAGGTCTGACCCGCATTGAGCGAACCGTCGGCATTCTGACCTGCGATCGTCTCGCTGCCTCTGTTGAAGTCGAAAGCGATCGCCGTGTCGTGGCCGCCGTCGCTGGCAAAGCCTGCCACCGTCGCGTCGGTCAGCTTCAGGTCATAGAGCTTCTGCAGCGCATCGCCCTGTGGCTTCAGACCCACAAGCTCAATCGTGGGGATGTGCCTGCCTGTCGCTGCATCTGCCAGGAGCTTTACCAGCCCGGCCGAGAGCTTGCCGATATCGACCGTCAACGGATCGAACTGCGCCTTGCCTGCACCACCACCGCCCGCCCCCGCGGCCAGCTTGGTCAGCTCGTTGAACGTGAACTCGTCAACTGTGAAGGCACCCTCATAGCCCTTCACTGTCGAATCGCCCTGGATCCCGTCCACCTTCAACAGGTAGGTTAGCTGAGGCCCGCTGTGATCATGCGCAAACGCCGTCAGGATGTTGTGGTCGACGGGTGCGAGCGGGCCGGCCGTAAAGTTGAAGGTCTGACCCGCCTTGAGCGAACCATCGGCATTCTGAGCTGCGATCGTCTCGCTGCCTCTGTTGAAGTCGAAAGCGATCGCCGTGTCGTGGCCTCCGTCGCTGGCAAAGCCTGCCACCGTCGCGTCGGTCAGCTTCAGGTCATAGAGCTTCTGCAGCGCATCGCCCTGCGGCTTCAGACCCACAAGCTCAATCGTGGGGATGTGCCTGCCTGTCGCTGCATCTGCCAGGAGCTTTACCAGCCCGGCCGAGAGCCTGCCGATATCGACCGTCAACGGATCGAACTGCGCCTTGCCTGCACCAGCGCCCGACCCCGCGGCCAGCTTGGTCAGCTCGTTGAACGTGAACTCGTCAACCGTGAAGGCACCCTCATAGCCCTTCACTGTCGAATCGCCCTGGATCCCGTCCACCTTCAACAGGTAGGTTAGCTGAGGCCCGCTGTGATCATGCGCAAACGCCGTCAGGATGTTGTGGTCGACGGGTGCGAGCGGGCCGGCCGTAAAGTTGAAGGTCTGACCCGCATTGAGCGAACCGTCGGCATTCTGAGCTGCGATCGTCTCGCTGCCTCTGTTGAAGTCGAAAGCGATCGCCGTGTCGTGGCCGCCGTCGCTGGCAAAGCCTGCCACCGTCGCGTCGGTCAGCTTCAGGTCATAGAGCTTCTGCAGCGCATCGCCCTGCGGCTTCAGACCCACAAGCTCAATCGTGGGGATGTGCCTGCCTGTCGCTGCATCTGCCAGGAGCTTTACCAGCCCGGCCGAGAGCTTGCCGATATCGACCGTCAACGGATCGAACTGCGCCTTGCCTGCACCACCACCGCCCGCCCCCGCGGCCAGCTTGGTCAGCTCGTTGAACGTGAACTCGTCAACCGTGAAGGCACCCTCATAGCCCTTCACTGTCGAATCGCCCTGGATCCCGTCCACCTTCAACAGGTAGGTTAGCTGAGGCCCGCTGTGATCATGCGCAAACGCCGTCAGGATGTCGTGGTCGACGGGCGCGAGCGGGCCGGCCGTAAAGTTGAAGGTCTGACCCGCATTGAGCGAACCGTCGGCATTCTGACCTGCGATCGTCTCGCTGCCTCTGTTGAAGTCGAAAGCGATCGCCGTGTCGTGGCCGCCGTCGCTGGCAAAGCCTGCCACCGTCGCGTCGGTCAGCTTCAGGTCATAGAGCTTCTGCAGCGCATCGCCCTGCGGCTTCAGACCCACAAGCTCAATCGTGGGGATGTGCCTGCCTGTCGCTGCATCTGCCAGGAGCTTTACCAGCCCGGCCGAGAGCCTGCCGATATCGACCGTCAACGGATCGAACTGCGCCTTGCCTGCACCACCACCGCCCGCCCCCGCGGCCAGCTTGGTCAGCTCGTTGAACGTGAACTCGTCAACCGTGAAGGCACCCTCATAGCCCTTCACTGTCGAATCGCCCTGAATCCCGTCCACCTTCAACAGGTAGGTTAGATTTTTCGTCGATAGGACGTTAATGCTCACAATTCCGGAACTGCTCTGGGGATCGCTGCGGCCGTCAGTTGTTCCGTCATCAGTGACCGTATAATTGAATGAGGCGCCTCCGATATAGTCCTTGTCGGGCGTAAAAATAACCTGGCCGCCGACCAGCGAAACCCGACCATGGGTGTCTGGCGTTGCGGAAACTGACGTCACTTTCAAGTGCTGGTCGGCTTCATTCGTGGGCCCAGGAACATCATTGGCGATCAGATCGGACGCGGCGAAGACGAGCTTGCTGTTTTCGGTTGTCGTTTTGACATCCGCGTTAGCTATTGGCGCGTCGTTGACCTCGCGAACGTTCAGCTTGAATGTCGCGACATTCGACGTCAGATCTCCATCGCTGCTTTGGAACGTAAAGGAATCAGTCCCATTGAAATCTGCAGTCGGCGTGAAAACAAACGAACCATCTTGATGGAAATCGATCGTTCCGTGTTGAGGACTGGATACAAGGCTGTACGTAATCGGGCCGGGAAGTTGATCAGGATCAGTCGCGATAGCGTGCCCGGAAATGGAATTGTCTTCGTTACCTGTGGCACTCCCGTACAGCGCAACTGGCGCTTGATTGAGATCGAACACGTGGATCGCCTCGGCGCCGTATTCGAGATCGAGCGTGGTGATGCCGCTGTCATTGACGCCCAACGTCTTGGCTGCAGCCAGGCCAAAGCTGTAGTCGACCGCAAGATGGCTGGTATCGCCGCTCTCGTGATAGCCGAGGACATCAACCTCCTTGAACGCCGTACCAGAGGCGAGCATCTGGAACAGCTTCGGATCCAGCCCGAGCTGCGAGAAGCTCAGATGCAAGGGATTGAAGGTGACCTTGCCTGCTCCTGCACCAGTCGACTGGCTGCCGATGTTCAGCGTCTGGTCGTCGCTGAACGAGAAGCCATGCAGGCCGAACAGCTTGTTGCCGTCGACCGTGAACGTCGTCCCGTCATACATCGAGAAGCGCACGTAGTAGTCCAGCGAGGCGCCTGCGCTGTCGGGCGCAACTCCACTCGCCGGCAATGTCAGCGGCGCAGCCAGCGGCGGTCCGGAATGGACGCCGTCGCTGAACCCGGAGATGTTCTTGATGCGGTTCCAGGATGACGTCGCATCCGGGGTCGAGGAGTATGAGCCGTCGAGATGCTGATTGAAGATCTGCATCGCCTCGGCGCCGTATTCGAGGTCGAGCGTGGTGATGCCGCTGTCATTGATGCCCAACGTCTTGGCTGCAGCCAGGCCAAAGCTGTAGTCGACCGCAAGATGGCTGGTATCGCCGCTCTCGTGGTAGCCGAGGACATCAACCTCCTTGAACGCCGTACCAGAGGCGAGCATCTGGAACAGCTTCGGATCTAGGCCGAGCTGCGAGAAGCTCAGATGCAAGGGATTGAAGGTGACCTTGCCCGCTCCCGCACCACTCGACTGGCTGCCGATGTTGAGCGTCTGGTCGTCACTGAACGAGAAGCCATGCAGGCCAAACAGCTTGTTGCCGTCGACCGTGAACGTCGTCCCGTCATACATCGAGAAGCGCACGTAGTAGTCCAGCGAGGCGCCTGCGCTGTCGGGCGCAACTCCACTCGCCGGCAATTTCAGCGGCGCAGCCAGCGGCGGTCCGGAATGGACGCCGTCACTGAACCCGGAGATGTTCTTGATGCGATTCCAGGATGACGTCGCATCCGGGGTCGAGGAGTATGAGCCGTCGAGATGCTGATTGAAGATCTGCATCGCCTCGGCGCCGTATTCGAGATCGAGCGTGGTGATGCCGCTGTCATTGACGCCCAACGTCTTGGCTGCAGCCAGGCCAAAGCTGTAGTCGACCGCAAGATGGCTGGTATCGCCGCTCTCGTGGTAGCCGAGGACATCAACCTCCTTGAACGCCGTACCAGAGGCGAGCATCTGGAACAGCTTCGGATCCAGGCCGAGCTGCGAAAAGCTCAGATGCAAGGGATTGAAGGTGACCTTGCCTGCTCCTGCACCAGTCGACTGGCTGCCGATGTTGAGCGTCTGGTCGTCACTGAACGAGAAACCATGCAGGCCGAACAGCTTGTTGCCGTCGACCGTGAACGTCGTCCCGTCATACATCGAGAAGCGCACGTAGTAGTCCAGCGAGGCGCCTGCGCTGTCGGGCGCAACTCCACTCGCCGGCAATGTCAGCGGCGCAGCCAGCGGCGGTCCAGAATGGACGCCGTCGCTGAACCCGGAGATGTTCTTGATGCGGTTCCAGGATGACGTCGCATCCGGGGTCGAGGAGTATGAGCCGTCGAGATGCTGATTGAAGATCTGCATCGCCTCGGCGCCGTATTCGAGGTCGAGCGTGGTGATGCCGCTGTCATTGATGCCCAACGTCTTGGCTGCAGCCAGGCCAAAGCTGTAGTCGACCGCAAGATGGCTGGTATCGCCGCTCTCGTGGTAGCCGAGGACATCAACCTCCTTGAACGCCGTACCAGAGGCGAGCATCTGGAACAGCTTCGGATCCAGGCCGAGCTGCGAGAAGCTCAGATGCAAGGGATTGAAGGTGACCTTGCCTGCTCCTGCACCAGTCGACTGGCTGCCGATGTTGAGCGTCTGGTCGTCACTGAACGAGAAACCATGCAGGCCGAACAGCTTGTTGCCGTCGACCGTGAACGTCGTCCCGTCATACATCGAGAAGCGCACGTAGTAGTCCAGCGAGGCGCCTGCGCTGTCGGGCGCAACTCCACTCGCCGGCAATGTCAGCGGCGCAGCCAGCGGCGGTCCGGAATGGACGCCGTCGCTGAACCCGGAGATGTTCTTGATGCGGTTCCAGGATGACGTCGCATCCGGGGTCGAGGAGTATGAGCCGTCGAGATGCTGATTGAAGATCTGCATCGCCTCGGCGCCGTACTCGAGATCGAGCGTGGTGATGCCGCTGTCATTGATGCCCAACGTCTTGGCTGCAGCCAGGCCAAAGCTGTAGTCGACCGCAAGATGGCTGGTATCGCCGCTCTCGTGGTAGCCGAGGACATCAACCTCCTTGAACGCCGTACCAGAGGCGAGCATCTGGAACAGCTTCGGATCCAGGCCGAGCTGCGAGAAGCTCAGATGCAAGGGATTGAAGGTGACCTTGCCTGCTCCTGCACCAGTCGACTGGCTGCCGATGTTGAGCGTCTGGTCGTCACTGAACGAGAAACCATGCAGGCCGAACAGCTTGTTGCCGTCCACCGTGAACGTCGTCCCGTCATACATCGAGAAGCGCACGTAGTAGTCCAGCGAGGCGCCTGCGCTGTCGGGCGCAACTCCACTCGCCGGCAATGTCAGCGGCGCAGCCAGCGGCGGTCCAGAATGGACGCCGTCGCTGAACCCGGAGATGTTCTTGATGCGGTTCCAGGATGACGTCGCATCCGGGGTCGAGGAGTATGAGCCGTCGAGATGCTGATTGAAGATCTGCATCGCCTCGGCGCCGTATTCGAGGTCGAGCGTGGTGATGCCGCTGTCATTGATGCCCAACGTCTTGGCTGCAGCCAGGCCAAAGCTGTAGTCGACCGCAAGATGGCTGGTATCGCCGCTCTCGTGGTAGCCGAGGACATCAACCTCCTTGAACGCCGTACCAGAGGCGAGCATCTGGAACAGCTTCGGATCCAGGCCGAGCTGCGAGAAGCTCAGATGCAAGGGATTGAAGGTGACCTTGCCCGCTCCTGCACCAGTCGACTGGCTGCCGATGTTGAGCGTCTGGTCGTCACTGAACGAGAAACCATGCAGGCCGAACAGCTTGTTGCCGTCGACCGTGAACGTCGTCCCGTCATACATCGAGAAGCGCACGTAGTAGTCCAGCGAGGCGCCTGCGCTGTCGGGCGCAACTCCACTCGCCGGCAATGTCAGCGGCGCAGCCAGCGGCGGTCCGGAATGGACGCCGTCACTGAACCCGGAGATGTTCTTGATGCGGTTCCAAGAGGCAAGTGAATCGGACATGCAATATCTCCGAAGCCTGACGATGAACAGCGAGCCTTCCTCTTCAGCTTAGTCTGACGGTGCTCTAGAAGACACGTTCGCCCACTGCGCCAAGTGCAGCAAAAAATCACTTTTCAGAAAACGCGGGTAATCAAAGCTTTTCACGCCACCTCTGTCAAGGAGGCGCCTTGATGCTAGCATAAGATTCGGCTCCAATCCGCCGACCACGTCTGCAACATGGAGCGAGAACGATCTAGTTTGCGCACCGACAGCATTCGCAGCATCGTTATGTGAAGCAATTCACAAATCCCGCCAGCATTAATAGCCGCACAAGCTCGCGGATCGGCCCGGCATCGCAGCCCGCGCCATCAGCAGACCTCGCAATGGTCGGCCGGGTCGGCGATCGTGCGGGGCACTGCTGCAAAGGCCACTAGGTTTCGCTTGATGTGAGTAGAACGACGCAAAATCGGCCACGCTGTAGACACCTGGCCGGTGCTGATCATCATCAGCGCCGCGCTTTGGTTAGTGCAACAAGTTGAAGGTCCTCCGTCCCGGGTGTCACGACATACGCCGTCTCCGGAACCTTCTGGTGCACGGTCGCCAGTAGGTCCGAGTAGGTGCTGAGCTGCAGGACCATGTTGCCCTTAGTCTCACGGGAGAACTTTGTGGTGGATGACCTCGTATGACGACGCGCCCAAACCGCTCGGTGTCTCAACGCGCCGCAGCACGGCGGCGCGACCACTTCAATTCCCATCCTGCAAGGCCGCCTGGGCGATCACCGCATCGTCATGCGCCATCGCCTCCGGCGTTTGGGCAACCCAGGCGTCACCGACGCCAACACCGGCAATGACGGCGACGGAGCTCCCCTGCTACCGAGATGATCGACAAAATCCTCTTCATGGGTTTTGCCGCGCTTCACCATCGCATCGAGAGTCGAGTCATCACGGAGCCTTGGATTGGCCAACTCACCATCACGGCTTGCTCAAGCACTTCGCAATCGCAGCCTGCTAGTAACCGAGTTCGCCCGCAAGTGTGGCAGCGGTCCTACAAAGGTCGTGGGGCAAATCGCTTAAGGCCAAGCAATTCGCTCACACCGGGCGTCTTAGTCTTGGTCTTAGTTTTAGTCTTAGTCCTGGTCTTGGTCTTGCAGGTCTCGTGCTTGGTGCCGCGCAGTGCGGCACTCATCGCGGTACGGTAGAGCGGCTGCCCCGGATAGACCGGACTTTCGAAGACGAAGCCTTGCGAGTGGCTTGCCAGTGCTTGTCACCCTACATGACTAGCGCCGAACAGCAGCGACCTTGGCCGGTGATCTGGGCTTTGATGATGCCTGGATCGCGAAATGTCTCGACCACGCGGCGGTCAAGGCGGCCGAGGTAATCGTGCCGACGGTCACTGGTAAAGTCTACAACTACTGAACGAAAAACGTGCGGTGCTGGACGGTATCGCGGCCGAGTTGCGGCGGATCATCGGGACGGCGGCGGTTAGCAAGTTGCGGCTGGTGGCGTGAGACCCTTCGCCGGTCCAGGAATAGGACAGCATCGCTTTCGGTATTCGTCCGGATTATCGGCGCTTCCGAAAGCTCTAAGCTGGCCCCCGCCGGGGCTGGATTTCCTATCCCGAACAAGCATTTCAACCGGCAAGGGGTCGCTGCGAGGCGGCCCCTTTCGGTTCGATGCCTCGGGGCGCCGAATCCGGTATTCTTGCGGGTGGCACAAAGCAAAAAGAGATGTAATTTATGAACCATTAGAGACAACGTTAAGCCGACTAGTCTTGCGTAGGCATTGCAGCCATGACCGCTCTCTGGAAAGAGCAGCTTCAAGAGATCCTTGAACTATCTCGAAAGCGCATCGAGCGATTAGAGGCCGACACGCCCCCGGATGCGCGATCCTTGGACTCTGAAACGAACCGTCAAATCGAGACGGAAGCGAAGAACATATCTCGGCTGCAACGAACGATCGACGCTCTGATCTAGCGCTCGGCAAGCCCCAGGTGGAATTCAGGTGTGGCACCCAGCCGCAAGCGAGAGTTTGCGTGGTGATGGTTCCCTGGCAGTGTTGCGCCCTTATTCGGAACGAGAAGCATCGCCACTAGCCTAGCAACCACACGGCCAACCGATCTGCTTGAAAAGGTTCACTTGCCAGCAGAACATTGCTCATTTTCAGAAGCTCCTGAGCGGCACCCATACTCCAGCCCTGCAGAAGACACCGAAAGCTGTCTAGCAAACGCAAGGCATGAACTGGCGGCTGGATGCAGGACAAAAGGGCGTTGAGGGACGGCTCGTTAGACAGAATAGTGGACTGCGCACCGGCTGGATCGGAACTCTGCCTCTGGCACGGTCCCAGACCAGCTGAGCCTCGAATGGCGTGGGCGGCGATTGCGAAAAGCCGTCAGTTGTCGGATTGCGGGTTATCGAATTCTTGGGCTGAACAAGACGCGCCGAACATCGAAGTCGAAAATGGCTGGGGCCAGGACCACACGGTTATGTCGTACGCGCGCCGCTGATGCCACAGGGACTTTCAGCAATGTGCACACGCGCCGAAAGAATGTGGGCGCGACGAATTTGACAGCGCCGTTCGTCCGCCCGCGGTTTCGGGCTGCCCGCTACCCATCGTGCCGACGCTGCCGCGTCCACCGCATCCCGACTCGCAGACGTGACGACCTACGATCGCCCTCAAGATCAGGCCGGCGTGAGCGATACATAAGTTATTCCGAATTTCTGTAATCGGAGCTTAACACCCTGCTGCAGGGGTTTTGCCCGTCAGTAGGGATCATAGTAATAGCGCGGGCCGCCATAGTAGCCGTAGCCGGGGCCATAATAGCGCGGGCCGCCATAATAATAGTTGTCGTAATATTCCTGCCGCCGGCTCTCGGCGATCGCGCCGCCGATCAGGCCGGCCGCGAGACCCATAAAGGCGAGCCCCGCAGCGTTCGGTCCGCGCCGATAATGCCGATAGTGACGCCGGGCAGCGCTGAAATCGGTTGCGTTGGATGAGCCTTGCCCCGCCACGGCGGGCGCTGCCTTGGCCGGCGTAGGAGACGCGGCGGCGGACGGCGACAGGGACGCCACGACAAGGGCGAAACTGGTGAACGCGGCCAGCGCAGCCCGGCCAGCGCTCGAATTCATGGTCCTGTTAATCATCTTGACATCCTCTGCTCTCGCCAGAGAAGAGATAGGCAAACAACACACAATGCGCAAACCATTGAAACGGTTGCTCGATCGCGGCAATCCGCCGCGCTTTGAACGATCGTACATCGGACACCAGATCGAACTTGATCCATTCAACATGAGCGGTTCATGAACAACCGCGCCCTTCGGCCCGGGCGACGGAAAACGCGGACGGCGGTGATGACGCGCTCCGCACGCTTGGTGCTTGCGTTCAGGGCCGGTAGCTCCAGTATTTCCGGACCGCGTCACCTGCGACCTGGAGGTCGAAGCGCTGGTCGGGTGCGAGTTGCTGCGCGATCAGGTTGAACATGTCGTTCAGGATCGATCGCTTCTCGCCGAAATAGGAATGACGCAGGCCGACCAAGCTGGTGTCGACTAGCGACGCATCGATGGTGTCGACGCCGTCGACGACCGTCAGCGCCTCGCCGGCCTCGCCTGCGCGCGGATAGCCGTGGACGAATTTCGAGGCCAGCAGTGCGACGTCGCGAGAGGAAGCGTAGAGCGTGAGCCGCGCGGCGCAGCCTTTGAATTTTGCCGCGAGCTGAACGAAGCGGTCGCGATCGATGTCGGGTGCGGCAAAGATGATCTGGCCGAGCTTGGCGGCGCCTGCCGGCAGTTGCCAGGACTTGACCCGTTCGAGCGTGTTGATCACCGCGCGGTTGCCCATACTATGAGCGATGACGTGGACCTTGCCGGTGCCGACTTCGCAGAGCGCAAGTTGGAGAAACGCCTCGAAATGATCGCGCGACCAATCGATCGTGCTTTCATCCACGGTGTACTTCTTGGTGTCCGCCGCCGACGCCCAGCTATAGAGCAGCGTCCGGCCGGCAAACTTCAGATCCACTGCAAGCTGGCCGGCCCGCCGTGCTGCGTCCTCGAACGTCACGTTGTAGCCGTGCACGAAGATCAGGACGTCGTGCAGGTCTGCCGCCGCAAGCGAATCCTTCAGGCTCACAACGAAGGCGTCCCGGCTGAGCGGACCGACGCTTTTGACGATCACGTGCTTGGCCGGATTGGGCGAGAATTCGAGGCGCCACCAGCTGGGACCGGTGAGCTCTCCGAGGTCGCGTCCGCGGGTGGGCACGCTGACCTCCGCGACACCGAAGGACAACGTCCCGCGCGCACCGCCAAAATAGGTCGCCGGCGCATCGTCGCCGCGCGCGCGATCGGTGCCGTAGAAGACGGGGATGGTGACGACGCCGGTCGCTTGATCGGTGTGCGGCTGGACAATATCCGGAACGACGGACGACACCCCACCGCGACGGGTCACGGTCTCCTTGATGGCGACGGGCGCTGCCATGTCCTCCATCAATCGCTCGATCAATTCCACCGCGGGCGGTTCCGCGAGCAGGCGCACGAGCAAGAGGTCGAGCGACTGGCGAAGCTTGCCCGGATCTTCTCCCTCGCCGGCGCGCCTGGCGAGCTCCTGCAATTCCTCGGCGTAAGGGGGCCATTTGTCCCCCAGCAGATCCTTCAGCCGCGGCCCGAGTTCGAGCAAGGCAAGCAACAGGCGAAGCGTGTCCGACATCGCACGTCCCTCGTCGCTGAATGCGGCCAAGGCCGTTGCCTGACCGTCCCTCTCCAGCCTAGAGGTTGTGAACGATCTGGCAAGTCCGCTCAGCGTGCCAGGGGCAGCCTGCCGCGGGGCGGGTTCGGCCTACGACAACGCGCCCAGCACGCCCCGCGTGGCCTTGTCGATTTCCTCGACATAGCGGCGGCGGGCGAAGGTCTCGGTTAGGAAGCCGACCACTTTGCGGCTATCGGTGGAATCGACCACCGCCAGCATCTCGGCCTCGGCCTCGTCGAACACGGCCATCGCGCTCTTCACGTTCATTTCCGGGATCAGCACGATGTCGGTCAGGCGTGCAAGCTCGATGACCTGGATGTCGTCGGCGATGGTGTCGAGGTCGCTGGAGAACAGGTCGGGCAGCAGGACGAGGCCGACATATTCGTCAGCATTGTTGACGATCACGATGCCGGGGCGCGATCCCAGCACGAATTCCCGGCGCGTCGCGGCGATGGTGGTGGTCGAGGGCACCTTGCCGACGTCGGAGCGCATCAGCCGCTCGACGGTCAGGTTGCGCAGCCAGCCGACGTCGTTGGCGCTGCGAATCGTCTCGCCGCGCAGATGCAGGCGCCAGGTCGAGAAGGAATGGCCGAACATGAAGCGGACGCAGATCGAGGTGACAATGCAGCCCGCAAGCACCACGGCGGTGACGTCGACATTGCGCGTCATCTCGAGCACAAGGAACGACATCGTCAGGGGCCCGCCGACGATGGCAACGCCCAGCGTCGCCATGCCGGTTAGCATCGCCACCAGCGGGTCGATCGCGAAACTCGGGCTGATCAGCAGCAGCACCGCGGCGAAGAACTTTCCGATCAGGCTGCCGACGAACAGCGAGGCGAAGAACAGGCCGCCGCGGAAGCCGGAGGCGAGCGAGATCAGGCAGGCTGTCACCTTGAGCGCGATGACAATCGCGATCAGGCCGATCGTCATCTCGTGAAAGAGGTCGAGCACCATGGCGCCGTGGCCGGCCGCGAGCACCTGCGGCGTGACGAGGGCAAAGCTCCCGACGATGAGGCCGCCGAGCACCGGACGAAGCCAGACCGGCAGCCATTTGAACAGTCGCTCGAACGCCGGCGAGGACCGCATCACGGCGATGCCGACGCCGCTGGTGACGAGAGCCAGCCCAATCAGGGCCAGATATTGCTCGACGCCGACGGCGCTGACCTTGGGGATTTCGAGCGAGTAAGGCGCGCCGCCGAGCCATTGCGCCGTGAGCGCGCCCGCCAGCGAAGCCGCCAGGATCGGTGCGGCGCTGCCGACGGCATAGACGCCGACGATCAGCTCGCAGGCATAGAATGCGCCGGTGATCGGCGCGCCGAACGCCGCCGCGATCGCCGCCGCAGCGCCGCAACCGACCACCAGGCGGAGGTCGTTGCGGCGAAGATTGAAGAACTTTCCGAACAGCGAGGCAATGCCCGAGCCGATCTGCGTATAGCCGGCCTCGAGACCGACCGAGGCGCCGCAGCCGTTCGAGATCAACGTCTGGCTCGACACCACCACGCTGTCGCGCATCGACAGATTGCCGCCACGCAGCGCGTTGGCCTCGATGGGGTCGACCGCGCTGGAGATCTTCAACCGCCGCCGCCACCATTCCATCACACCAAGCGAGAGGCCGCCCAGCGCCGGCGCGAGCATCGCCGCCCAGGGACTGATATAGGTGTTGGCCGATAGACGCACGTCGATGGGAATGCCGTAGATGATGACGTGGGCGATCTGCGCGATCTCGGCCATCAACGTCACGATCGCGCCGGCCAGCGTACCGATCACCAGCGCGAGCGGGATGAGGTAGAACTCATTGCTGCGCAACAGCGCGCGCAGCCGCACCATGGTGCGGTTGGTCCCCTTGCCGTCAACGAAATATCTGATCCGCGCGAACACTGCCCGCCTAACCCTCCGATAGGCCGTAGCCGGCCATGCGCTGGCGGACCCGCTCAATCTCAGCGCTGGAGAGCAGCGGCGGTTTACCGATTTGGAGGCAGCCGTGATACTGCCGCGCCAAGGTCTCGACCTCGACGGCGAGCCACATCGCCTTGCCGAGCGTCTTGCCGATCGCAATCATGCCGTGATGGTCGAGCAGGCAGGCGAGCCGGTCCTCCAGCGCGCGCACCGCATGCTCGGACAATTCCGCCGTCCCGAAGGTCGCATAGGGCGCGCAGCGGATGCTGTCGCCGCCGGCGGCAGCGATCATGTAATGCACCGGCGGAATCTCCATGCCCATGATCGCCAGGATGGTGCAATAGGTCGGATGAGCGTGCACCACGGCGCTGACGTCGTCGCGTGCTTTGAGGATGTCCAGATGGAAGCGCCACTCGCTCGACGGCTTCTGGTTGGGCGCGTGCGAGCCGTCCATTGCCATGAAGACGATCTGGTCCGGCGTCATGGCGTCATAGGGCACGCTGGTGGGCGTGATCAGCAGCCCATCGCCATGCCGCACGCTGATGTTGCCTGATGTCCCCTGGTTAATGCCAAGCGCGTTCATGCGCCGGCAGGCGTCGATGATGGCCTGTCTCTTGCCGAGCTCGTCCACTGTCATCGACATCTCGATCTCATCTCCACCTTCTTGGCGATGGGCGCTTGTTAGACCGGAAGTACGTCAAAGCAATGTGGCAGCGCAAGCGAAAGCGGACCCGTTCGGGCGCGGCCTTGCCTGCGCCCTCATTGCGCCAAGAAATCGATCGTAAAATCAATGGATTAAAAGTTCGTCACAATCCTACGCGAGGCTGGCCCGTACGGCCGCAATGCCGTTGATCACGAACTGCACCGAATAGGCGGCGAGCAGCATGCCGAGCACGCGCGAGAGCACGGCATTGCCGGTGCGCCCGAGCGTCCGTGCGATCAGGTGCGCTGAAACGAAGCAGAACATGCAGAGCAGGCAGACGGACACGACGACGGCCATGATGATGGCGAGCTTGGCCCCATAGCCGGCATCACCGGCCAGCAGCAGCGTCGTCGCGATCGCGCCGGGGCCGGACATCATGGGAATGGCGAGCGGAAACACCGCCACATCGGAGGCGTGCTCCGCGGTCGCCTTGTCGGCCTCTCGCGCCTCGCGATGCGGCCGGTCGCCGAAGATCATCTGATAGGAGACGCCGAACAGCAAGAGCCCGCCGGCGATCTGGAAGGCGGGAATGCCGATCCCGAGCTGGCGCAGCAGCCAGTTTCCGACCAGCGCGATCACGACCAGGATCGAGGCCGCGATCAGCGGCGCCCGCAGCGCGATCGTCCGTTTGACCTTGCCAGGCATGCCGGCGGTCGCGGCCAGGAAGGCCGGCACGAGGCCGACGGGATCGACCACGAGCAGCAGCGTGACGAAAGCGGACAGGGCGAAGTCGATCATGCACGCGCCTCCCGGCGCGATGCGCCATAACAAAAGTTAACCCTCGAGCTCGGAAAAAAAATCGAGCCGCTCGATGCCCCAGCAACCAATCGCGCCGACTGCCGTTTCAAAAGGCATCAACATCCGAGCAAGAGCAGTCGAGACAATTGCACGAGCCCCTTTCCAGAATTGATCCGCACGATCCCATTGCCTGCAGCCGCTGGGCGCTTCGATTAGGGGCAAATGTCAGAGAACTCAAGGCCGCGATCCATCAATTCGGGAGCGCGGCGGATGCAGTGGCCGACGGCCTCCAGCAGTGGCAGCGCAGCGCCTCGCGCGGGCAGTGGCAGGGCCGCGGCGGTGCGCCGCAGGTCGGCATTCTCTCCGACACCATGATTGCGCGCGGCGAACAGCTCGCCTCGGTCGCACTGATTTGCGTGAATGCAATCGGCCTCGTGGCCGGTGCCGTGCCGCGGATCCTGCCGGCGGCACCCGCGGCGGATATCGACGCCTATCTCGATGGCCTCGACGGCCTGTTCGTCGGCGGCGGGCAGACCAACGTCCATCCCTCCCGCTATGGCCAGATGGCGGACGAGGCCCGCGACGGCCCTTTCGACGAATTCCGCGACGAGGTCGCGCTGCACCTGATCCCGCGCGCACTGGCTCGCGGCCTCCCCGCGCTGTTCGTGTGCCGCGGCATCCAGGAGCTGAACGTCGCCTTCGGCGGCACGCTGGCGAAGGAGCCGGACGATCTGCCCGAGGACAAACGCCATGGCACCCCCGGGGCGGACAATGAGGATGCGCGCTACCGGCTGCGGCAAAAGCTGACGCTGCGCAGGGACGGTCTGCTGCAGGAGATCTGCGGCGCGGATACCATCACGGTGAATTCGCTGCACAGCTTCCTGATCGCCGACCTGGCGCCGGGCCTCGTCGCGGAAGCAGTGGCCGAGGACGGCTCCATCGAAGCCGTCAGCGTGGAGGGTGCCAGCACCTTTGCGCTCGGCACGCTCTTTCATCCCGACTATTGGGCGAGCACCGACCACACCTCGGCGCGCATCATCTCGGCATTTGGAGACGCGGTTCACCAGCATGCGACAGCGCGGGAGACCGCATAGGCCATGCACCGCTACCGCTTCGGGATCGAGGAAGAATATTTTCTAGTCAACCGCCAATCGGCCGCGCCGCGCTCCGAGTTGCCCAAGCCCTACATGGCGGCGGCGCAGAAACGCCTCGGTGAACGTCTGACCACCGAGATCCTGCAATCGCAGATCGAGGTCGCGACGCCCCCGCTGGCGAATTCAGCCGATGCGATAGCCGAGCTTACGCGCTATCGCGCGGCCCTTGCCGAAGTCGGCAAGAACCACGGCGTCGGCATCCTGGCGGCCGGAACGCATCCGCTGGCGCAGCCGCAACAGCAGCGCATGACGCGCAAGCGCCGCTACAGCAAGGTCATCAACGATCTCGGAATGGTCGGCCTCGGCAACCCCATCAGCGGGCTGCACGTCCATGTCGAGGTGCCCGATCCGGACTTGCGTGTCGAGATCATGCACCGACTGGTGCCGTTCCTGCCGCTGCTGCTGGCGCTGTCGACGTCCTCACCGTTCTGGTGCGGCTACCCCCACAGGATTGCTGGGCTACCGCAATGCCGCCAATGACGCCCTGCCCCGGACGGGCTTTCCCGAGATGTTCCGCAACCTCGCCGAATACGAGACTTATGTGAAGACATTGGTCGACGCCGGCATCGTCCCCAACGCGACCTATGTCTGGTGGGCGCTGCGGCCCTCTCTGCAGCACCCCACCCTGGAGCTTCGCATCACCGACTGCTGCACGGCGATCGTGGACTCGGTGGCGATCGCGGCCTTGTTTCGCGCCCTGGTCAGGCACGCCGTCCATCATCCCGATCTCAACGCGACCCATTCGGCCGTGCACCGCGCGCTAATCGAGGAAAATCGATGGCGGGCCCAGCGCTACGGAACCGACGGCACCTATATTGATCTGGCCTCCTTCGAGCCGATCTCGTTTCGAAGCTGGCTCGAGGCCGTGATCGCCAAGCTCGCGGGCGATATCGCGCATCTCGGCATCGAGGACGACATCCAGCATCTCAGGTCGATCCCCAAGCGCGGCACGTCGGCGCATCTTCAGCTCGAATATTTCCGCGGCCTGCGGAAGTTCGGCCGCTCGCCGCGGGAAGCAATCGGCGACGTCACGAAATGGCTGCGGACGTCCACCGAGGCCGGCGACTTCACCGCCCGGGGCGGCGAACCGAAGGGCCCTCCGGCCCGGCAGCCTTTGGCCGATCTGGTCTGACGCGTCGCGTTCGCAACTAGGAACGACCTTCGGGGCGCCGCTTTAGCTCAATTGAACCGCAAGAAATGAAATAAGGTGGAGATCATCCATGAGCGACAGCGGAGTTGGCATGCTGCTGGGGCACGCCTCGGTCCAGATGGTTTGGCTGATGTTTATCGGCGCGTTCGTGCTCGGCGGCGTGCTCGTCTACGGGGTGATGAAGGCCGGCCATCTGCGCCGCAGCGAGCGCGCGCGCCTCGATCGCGCGACCGAGGAGCGACAGCGTCAGGAAGACCCCTACAAGCGAACCGGCTAGCGGGCTTATGCGCCCGAATGGGAACCTTTGACCTCGCCGCGTCTTGATCGCGCGAGGATAGAGGAAGGGGGTGCCTTCCCGTTCACCTCGACAGGAGGATTTATGGCCAAAAGAGCAAAGAAACGCACAAGCAAGAAATCATCGACGCGAAGCACGCGGTCGCGCCAGCCCCAGAAAACACTGAGCGACCTGTTTCTGGAAACGCTGAAGGACATCTATTTCGCCGAGAACAAGATCATCAAGACCCTGCCCAAGATGGCCAAGGCGGCCAACTCGAAGGACCTCGCGGCCGCCTTCAACAAGCATCTGCGCGAGACGCAAGGCCAGGTCAAACGTCTCGACCAGATCTTCAAGATGCTGGGCAAGCCGGCCCGCGGCAAGCCCTGCGAAGCGATCAACGGCATTACTGACGAGGGCGCCGAGATCATGAAGGATTTCAAGAACGCCCCTGCCCTCGACGCCGGCCTGCTCGCCGCGGCGCAGGCGGTCGAGCATTACGAAATCTCCCGTTACGGCACCCTGCGTACCTGGGCTGAGGAGCTCGGCATGCAGGACGCTGCAAGGCTGCTCCAGGAGACGCTGGACGAGGAAGAGGCGACCGACCATACGCTGAGCGAACTCGCCACCTCCGTCATCAATCTCGAGGCGGAAGAAGACTACCGGGCCGCCGCCTGACATCAGGTTCGTCCAATTGTTACCTCCGACGCCGCGGAACATCTCCGCGGCGTCAGTGCGTCTGAGCGCAAGTGGCTCCTCGCCTTCGGGGGCCAGGCATGCTGCAAACGCGCGATGCTGGAATTTGCGGGAACCATCCCCATATCCTCGTTTTCCAACCGCAGCGCCTTCCCCGAGTTTAGCCATGCCCAAAAATCCCTTCGACTGGATGCTGTCCGAAGCCCTGGACCAGCTGACCCGCGGCGAACGCATGCGCCAGCAGTTCGGCCGGCAGGAAGCCTGCTGGGAGCCGCCGATCGACGTGCTCGAGACCGAGCACGAACTCCTGATCCTGGTCGCGCTTCCCGGCGTCAATCCGGACAATGTCGAGACTGTCATCCATGACGGCGTGCTGGTCATTTCCGGACAGCGCACATTGCCGCCGGAGCTTCGCAATGCCCGGATCCACCGGCTCGAACTGCCGCAGGGGCGTTTTGAACGCCGCATTGCATTGCCCCTTGGTCGCTACGCCATCAGCCGCTTCGTGATGGACGGCTGCGTCGCACTGCGCCTCGCCAAATCCTGAGGTCGATCATGGCCACCGAACAGATGAATACCGCACAGACCAATTCCGAGAACGGTTCCGACGTGAAGATTCCCGAAGACGCACTGATCATCATCCCCGTGCGGGAGATGGTGCTGTTTCCCGGCGCCATCGCGCCGATCGCGATCGCGCGGCCGAAGTCGGTTGCCGCCGCGCAGCAGGCGCTGCGCGAGCAGCGGCCGATCGGCATCGTCCTGCAACGCAGCCCCGAGATCAACGAGCCCGGCCCCGACGACCTGTATCGGGTCGCGACCATCGCCAACATCGTGCGCTATATTACCGCGCCCGACGGCACTCATCACATCGTCTGCCAGGGCGTGCAGCGCGCGCGCATTCTCGACTTCCTGCCGGGGACGCCGTTCCCGGCTGCGCGGATCCAGCAGATCCCCGAGCCGACCACGAATTCGCCCGAGATCGAGGCGCGCGCCCTGAACCTGCAGCGGCAGGCGATCGAGGCGATCGAGCTGCTGCCGCAGGCGCCGCCCGAGCTTGTCGCGATGTTCCAGAGCACGACCGCGCCCGGCGCGCTGGCGGACCTGGCGACCTCGTTCATGGACATCAAGCCGCAGGACAAGCAGGAGGTCTTGGAGACCATCGACCTCGCCCTGCGCGTCGAGAAGGTGTCGAAGCACCTCGCCGAGCGGCTGGAGGTGCTGCGCATCAGCAACGAAATCGGCCAGAAGACCCGCGCCAGCTTCGACGAGCGGCAGCGTGAGGCGATCTTGCGCGAGCAGATGGCGACCATCCAGCGTCAGCTGGGCGAAGGCGACGGCAAGGCCGCCGAGGTCGCCGAGCTGACGGCTGCCATCGCCAAGGCCAACATGCCGCCGGAAGCGGACGCGCATGCCAAAAAGGAGCTGCGCCGCTACGAGCGCATGCCGGAAGCCGCCGGTGAAGCCGGCATGGTCCGCACCTATCTGGACTGGCTGATCGAATTGCCTTGGGCGCTGCCCGAGGAGAAGCCGATCGACATCAAGGAGGCGCGCGCCATTCTGGACGCCGACCATTTCGGCCTGGAGAAGATCAAGAGCCGGATCATCGAATATCTGGCCGTGCGCAAGCTGGCGCCACAGGGCAAGGCTCCGATCCTGTGCTTTGTCGGGCCGCCCGGGGTCGGCAAGACCTCGCTCGGCCAGTCCATCGCACGCGCGATGGGGCGTCCCTTCGTGCGCGTCAGCCTGGGCGGCGTGCACGACGAGGCCGAGATCCGCGGCCACCGCCGCACCTATATCGGCGCGCTGCCCGGTAACATCATCCAGGGCATCAAGAAGGCGGGTGCCCGCAACTGCGTGATGATGCTGGACGAGATCGACAAGATGGGCCGTGGCGTGCAGGGCGATCCCTCCGCCGCCATGCTGGAGGTGCTCGACCCCGAGCAGAACGGGACGTTCCGGGACAATTACCTGGGCGTGCCGTTCGACCTGTCGCGCGTCGTCTTCATCGCGACCGCCAACATGCTGGACCAGATTCCGGGGCCGCTGCTGGACCGCATGGAGCTGATCAGCCTCGCCGGCTACACCGAGGACGAGAAGCTGGAGATCGCGCGGCGCTACCTGGTGCGGCGGCAGCTGGAGGCCAACGGCCTCACCGCCGAGCAGGCCGAGATCGAGCCCGAGGCGCTGAAGCTGGTGGTCAAGGGTTATACCCGCGAAGCCGGCGTGCGTAACCTTGAGCGCGAGATTGGCAAGCTGTTCCGCCATGCGGCGGTGCAGGTTGCCGAGGGCACGGCTGCCAAGGTCGTGGTGACGACGAAGGATATCGCCACCGTACTGGGCCAGCCGCGCTTCGAAGGCGAGATCGCACAGCGCACCAGCATTCCGGGCGTCGCCACGGGTCTTGCCTGGACGCCGGTCGGCGGCGACATCCTGTTCATCGAAGCCTCGCGGGTGCCGGGCAAGGGCGGGATGATCCTGACCGGTCAGCTCGGTGACGTCATGCGCGAGAGCGTCCAGGCGGCAATGACGCTGGTCAAGAGCAGGGCCTCGCAGCTCGGCATCGATCCGCAAGCGTTCGAGAAGAGCGACATCCATGTTCACGTCCCCGCGGGCGCAACCCCGAAGGACGGGCCGAGCGCGGGCGTGGCGATGTTTACGGCGCTGACGTCGCTGCTCACCAATCGCACGGTGCGCAGCGACACGGCGATGACCGGCGAGATCTCGCTGCGCGGACTGGTGCTGCCGGTCGGCGGCATCAAGGAAAAGGTGGTGGCTGCGGCCGCCGCCGGATTGAAGCGGGTGATGCTGCCGGCGCGCAACAAGCGGGACTACGACGACATCCCGAAAAGCGCGCGGGACAATCTCGAATTCATCTGGCTGGAGCGCGTCGACGAGGCGATCGCCGCAGCGCTTGAGCCTGATGAAGCCAAGGTCGAAGCGGCGGAGTGAACACGATGAAGAAACTGCTGGAAGACGCGAGAAGATCGCGGAAGGCGCAGCGGCTGCGCCAGCTGCTCGATCGTGCCATCGACCGGGTGCGCGATGCGCTCGCAGGACCCGAGCCGCGGCTTCAACCGATTCCGGTCCGGGTGAAGCGCCGCAAGGGTTGAGCCCTCCGTCTCAGGCCCTCGCGGCTGCCCCAAACAAAAGGCCCCCCATACGAGGGGGCCTTTGCGTTATCAGGCCACGGCGTCCTTGGCGGCCTTGACAGGGCGGGCGCGGACGATCTTCCGGGCCGGCTTGGCCTTGAACATCATCTCTTCACCCGTGAACGGGTTGGTGCCCTTGCGCGCCTTGGTCGCGGGCTTCTTGATGACCACGAACTTGGCGAAGCCCGGCACCAGGAACAGGCCGTTCTTCTTGAGCTCCTTGTGGCCGACGTCGGTCAGCGTCTCCATGACGCTCTTGACGTCGCGCTTGGAAAGCTCTGTGGCGGTCGCAATCTTTTCGATCAACTGCGATTTGGACATTTGGGTTGCCATCGTGTCTCCTCTGATTCGTGACGGCTGCATATTAGACCAACCGGCGAAGGCCTATAGCCTTCTGCACAGTTTTGTCGCGATTTTACGGGCTTTTTGCCCCGCTGTAGCAAAAAACCCTGCATTTTAGCCACTTCCAGGGTGGAAGGAGCCTTGAGCAGCGGATTTTGCCTTGTTTCAAAGGCCCGCACGACATCTTGCTAGAACTGATTCGCCGCTTTCGACAAGCGAAGACCGGCCTCTTTGTGAAAGGAGGCGCATGTTTCACCCTGAAAAATAAGGGTCGGACCGCATGTCGGCGGTCTTCCTCCCCGTAAAAACAGGGAGAAACCGACGGGCGATCGGCTAGACGCGTTCGATGATGATGGCCGGCGCCATGCCGCCGGCGGCGCACATGGTGACGAGACCGCGCTTGAGGTCGCGCCTTTCGAGCTCATCGAGCACGGTGCCGATCAGGATCGAGCCGGTCGCGCCGATGGGATGGCCGAGCGCGATTGAACCGCCATTAACGTTGACCTTGGCGCGGTCGAGCTTGAGATCGCGGATGTATTTTTCCGCAACGACCGCGAAGGCTTCGTTGATCTCGAACAGGTCGATGTCGTCGATGGAGAGCCCCGCCTTCGCCAGCACCTTGCGCGTGGCCGGGACGGGCGCGTTCAGCATCAGGGTCGGCGAGTCCCCCATATTCGCCATCGCAACCACGCGGGCGCGGGCTTTAAGGCCATGCGCGCTCGCGTAAGACGGTGACGCCAGCAGGATCGCAGCGGCTCCGTCGACAACGCCGGACGAATTCCCGGCATGGTGCACGAAGTCGATGTCGAGATCGGGATATTTCTGCAGGATCAGGCCGCGATAGGTCGTTCCCTTGTCGTCCAGCGCATAGTCGGCGATCGCGGGAAACGCCGGCTTCAGCGCGGCGAGCCCCTCCATCGTGGTCTGCGGCCGCGGATATTCCTCATGGTCTAGTGCGAGACTGCCGTCCTCGCGATGAACCGGCACGAGGCTCTTCTTGAAGTGACTGCCGGCAATCGCCTGCGCGGCGCGCCTCTGGCTCTCCAGCCCGAGGGCGTCGACGTCCTGCCGCGTGATGCCTTCGAGCGTCGCGATGGCATCGGCGCAGACACCCTGATGCGACTGCGGGTGCCGGGCGCGAAGCCGCAAATTGCCGGCGTCCATCATCATCGGACCGCCGCCGCGGCGCCCTTCCATCGACATCATCTCGCAGCCGCCGGCGATAACGAGGTCTTCCGCCCCTGCCATGATCGAGCTTGCGGCCATGTTGACGCTGGTGATGCCAGAACCGCAGAAGCGATCCAGCGTCACGGCGCTGGCGCGTACGTCATAGCCGGCATCGAGCGCCGACATGCGGCCGAGATCCCCACTTTGCGTCGCAACCTGCGCGCTGCAGCCCCAGACGATGTCATCGACATCTGCCGTGTCGATGCCCGTCCGATCGGCGAGCGCGCGCAGCACGGTGGCACCTAATTGCTGCGGATGAATGCCGGAGAGGGCTCCCTTGCCCGCCTTGCCGATGCCGCGCGGGGTGCGGCAGGCATCGATGATCAGCGCGTCGCTCATGGGCGTGTCCTCTTGTTATCAGTGTTGGGGGTGGTTTTGAATCAGGGGCACAGCGGAGTCAATGCGCGGCGTCTACGGCCTCTCGCCGGGATTTTCCGCTGCGCGTAAAATCCACCATCACGCTCCCGCCGCGTTCTTTGCAATCACGTTGCGATAGAAGCTCGCGCTCAGCTTTGGCGTCCGCACCTGGGTGTCGAAATTGACGTGATAGAGCCCAAAGCGCTTGCTGAGCCCGAACACCCATTCAAAATTGTCGATCAGACTCCATAGGAAATAGCCCCGTACCGGTACGCCCTCGGCGGTGGCGCGCTGGAGCTGGGCGAGATAATTGCGCAGGTACATAATGCGATCGGTGTCGTAGATCTTGCCGTCTTGCGTCACCTGGTCCTCGCCGGAGGTACCGTTCTCGCTGATATAGATCGCGTTCGTCTTCCAGATATTGGCGGCCAGCTTCGGCACCCAGTAGATCGTTTCGGGGCCGACGCGCAGCCAGTCCGAATTCATGTGCGGGAACGATTTCGGGATCGGCAGAGGCATGAAGCCCGCGCCCTGGTCGGCCGCGACGATGTAATGCTGCGGCGCGTAGATGTTGAGGCCGAGGAAGTCGACCGGCGAGGAGATGATCTTCAATTCCGCGTCGGTATATCTCGGCGCGGCCGCGCCGGCATATTTGAGGAACGCCTCGGTGTAGCGGCCGGTCATGATGACGTTGAGATAACCGGCATTCAGCTCGCGCAGCGCGATCTCGGTGGCACGCACGTTCTCCGGCGTATCGATCGCGGGAATGCAGGCATCAACGTTCTCGGCCGGGCCGACACGCGTGCCGGAGCGGCCATGGGCGCGCACCGCCTGCACCGCGAGCCCATGCGCGAGCGCGGTGTTGTGCCGGATCTGGTTCACGTCGGCCTGCGGCAAGGTGAGGCCCGGCGCATCGATGCCGATGCCATAGCCGAAATAGACGAAGCGACCGCTCTCATTCAGCGTGAACACGTTCTTGACGCGATCGGTCAGGTGCTCGGCGATATAGGCCGCGTAATCGCCGAAGATCTTGCAGGTCTCGGTCGAGCGCCAGCCGCCGAAACGGTCCTGCAGCGATTGCGGCATGTCCCAATGATAGAGCGTCAGCCACGGCTCAATCCCGTTCTTCAGGAGTTCGTCGACCACGCGATTGTAGAAATCAAGCCCTCTCGGATTGGGCTTGCCGTCACCGTCCGGGAACACCCGCGGCCACGCCACCGAGAAGCGATAGGCCTTGCAGCCGAGTTCCTTGATGAGCGCGATGTCGGCTTTGTAGCGGTGATAATGCTCAGCGGCGCGATCCCCGGTCGTGTCGTCCTCGATCTTGCCGGGGATACGGACGAACTTGTCCCAGATCGAAGCCCCTCTCCCGTCTTCGTTGACCGCGCCCTCAACCTGATAGGACGAGGTCGCCGTACCCCAGACGAAGCCCGCCGGGAAGGTCTGCGCGTTGCGCGACTCGGTCGGTGGCCTGGCGTCGGCGGCCTCAAGCGGGCCCGTCATTGCAGCTGCCGATACTCCCGCGATTTTCGCGAACTGGCGACGCGAGACCTGGTCCGACATTGATGCTGCCCCGAGATGAGTGACGCGGCGGCACAATGACGGGACGCAGGCGATTTGAGAAGCGCCGACACCAAAATTTGAGGATACAGAATCGCGCTGCTTCCGGGCGACATGTCGCAGCAGGCGATGCAGCAAGCCGCGACGGCGCCTGCGCTCAGCGCGACCGTTTCGGCAGCTTTGGCAGCTTGCCGGGACTAAAGGCCGGGATCGGCCCGGTTCGTTCAGGCCGAGCCGCCGAAGGTTCCGTCAGAATCAGCGTTCCCTGAAGGACCACTCCCCGTGCCTGCCCTGCTGTCGCCGTGTAGGTTGCGATCTTGTCGGGACAGGTCCCCTCGATGTCCAGCGTGAGATCATCATAGGTACCGAAGACCGTGTCGCGTCCCTCCGTATGACGCTTCGTCGACACGGTTGCCGTGAACCGATCGCCATCGATCTTGCAGGAGCCGTGATACGTCATCAGGCTGTCGCGGCCCCAGATCTGGCCGTCCGCGACATGGACGATCCCGGTGCCCTGGTCGAGGGGGGTCTTGTACCACGCCGTGTAGGTGCCGTCCTTCAGCATGGGAGCAACCTCCCCTGGTATTCCCTTCCGATCATCCGCACGAGGAGCACTAACAAAGCGTTAATCCGGCACACCGTGCCAATCCGGAGAATCTCGTCGCAAGCCGGCTGCGAGTGCTCGATAATGCCGTGGAGCAGGTCCACCGCAAGTGGAAAGCGACTTCCCGCAGGTGCAACTAGCGCGCGATGTGAAATTGCCGTTCTTGGCCTGTCCTCGCCCTAGGTGTTCAGTCCCGAGGTCAAGTGGATTGGATCGATCCGGAAGCAGTCTGGCTCGTTTGCGTCGCCTGGGAGATGCTGCTGACCTTTATCCCATATTCGCTGCGCAGGGCCGTCAGCGGTGCGGACACGGAGAGCAGCAAAACGAGCTTTAAGCCGACCTTTCGTTCCGCTACGCCAACTCACGGTTTTCCATTTGGCGCTGGCCAGCATTTGTTCTGCCGCAATCGATAAGATATCGGGCACGTGGTGCTTTCGTGGTTTGCCACGGACTTTGGTGATCGGCCAAATGAGCTTCACATCGACCGGATACACTTTCTGGTGCCGAGGGATCCCGACAGCCCATGTCAGCCCGCGATCTGTTAGCCCTTGTCGAAACGGTGCGCTAAGTCCGTATCCTGCATCCGCCAGCACACATCCAAAATGCACGTTGGCTGCCATCGCGCGGTCGATCTCGGCTAAAGCAATTTCCGGCTTGGACCGTGGCGTTCGGTGTTCGACTGGCACGCGAGCGCGCTTCAAACGAGCCACGTCGCTTGTCCAACTATCAGGCAGAAAGAGACGTAACGCGACCATCACTGGCACTTCGCCGCGCGCAAGCGTCAAAGATACCAGCGTTTGGCAATTTGCCGTTTTGCCGAGAGCCGACGCATATTGAGCCGCAACACCAACCGAGCGTTCGCCCTTCTTCGGCAGTGAAGTGTCATCAATAACCAGCACCGCATCCTTGCCGCCGACAAGTCGGTCCGCCTGGTTGAGCAGTTCCCTCTCCAGCGGCGTCGCGTCCCAGACACCGTCCGCAATGAAATGGTGCAGCTGGTCGTAGTTGCCCGTGGCAAGGCGCTCCGCCATCAGCTGAACGCTCTTGCGATCGCCAGGACCGATCAGTCCTGCAACATACAGAGGACACATCCGCTGCCGGGTCTTGTGACCCAGCCGATCCAAAAACGGCATCAGCCAGCGTTCAAGTTCGTCTTCCCATCCCGCCATGATCAGCCCTCCAAGAGCCGACCACCCATGAATCATTGAAAAACTAGAATCCTATAAAGCACGGCAAAATCGACAATCTGCCAAAGTAGTGCTAGGACGTGGACTCATTGAGGCGCCGCCATAGCCTGATCGACGCGAGTTGAACGAAGGCAAGATAGTTGGCCTCGAGCCTGTCGTAGCGCGTCGCCACCCGACGGCATTGTTTGATCCTGTTGAAGAACCGCTCGACATGGTTGCGAGCGCGGTAGACATAGGGACTGAAACAGATCGGATCGCTGCGATGCTTTTCGGCGGGATGTTGGCCCACGCGCCCTTCTTCATAGCAAGCTCTCTGATCCAGTCGGCATCATAGCCACGGTCGGCAAGCAGCATTGACCCGGATTTCAGACGAGACAGCAGTTTTCCGGCAAGCCGGACGTCGTGGGCCTCACCGGAGCTCAGCGCCAGCCGTACGGGCAGACCATTGCTATCGACAACCGCATGAATTTTGCTCGTTAGGCCACCGCGTGACCTTCCAATCGACTGGCGCTGGTTTCGCGTGATGCAGGCTCCATGCTGATGCACGCGGGCAATGGAGGTGTCTATCATCTGAACAGCGGCGTCATGGGCAGCGGCAAGCGCGTCGATGATGCGGCCCCAGACGCCAGCCCGCTGCCAGCGGACGAAACGGTTACAGCAGGTCGTGTAAGGGCCAAAATGATCAGGCAAATCGCGCCAAGGTGCCCCGGATCGCAGGACCCAGAAGATGCCATGGAGGACACCACGGTCGTTCACCCGAGGAACGCCACGCGGCTTGTTCGGCAGCATGGGTTGGATGGCAATCCATTCATGATCGGCGAGTTCGTAGCGCATGATTCGAACCCCCAGTTTGGAAGCTTGAATCACAGCGACCTGGTCCGCCGCAACGCTTCGAGGCAGGCGGCGGTTGGACGCTTACGGGCAGCCCGCCGACAATCCTGTTGAAACCGTCGAAAATGACCCCCGGTTGCCTCAGCCCGGCGCCATTCCCTTCGCCTTGATGATGGCTCTTGCTTCCGGCGACTTGAGGTACCCGAGCAGCGCTTTTGCGGCATCTCCTTGCTTTGTGTCCGCGGCAACCGCGCCCGTAAAGACGACTTCTTGCTGCAGGTCCGCAGGGAATGGGCCGACGACGTCTAGGCCAGGAGCGGTGAGCACATTCAGCAAGAACACGCCTAGCTCCGCTTCGCCCTTTGCAACTGCCGCAACGATCTCCGCTGGTGCCGCTTTTGCCTGAAGCTTGCCCTTGATTGCGTCGGCGACACCAAGTCGCTCGAATGCTTTCATCACTTGCGCACCTGCAGCGCTTGCCGGCAGTGTCGCAATCGACTGTGCTTTGAGCAGCGCAGCCTTAAATGCGTCAGGTGTGCCGATGTCGGGCTTTGGAGCGCCAGCTCGCACCGCAACACCTAGGCCAACGCGCGCCACATCGGATGTCGTGCCGGCGGTGAACTTTGCACGTGCTGCTGCGTCCTGCATCACCTCGACCGGCACGACGCCGACGTCAAACGACTTTCCCGACGTCGCCTCCTTGATCAAATTTGGCGTAGTGCCGAAGAAGATGTCGAGCTGGTGTCCGGTGACTTGCTCGAACTTCGGTTTCACCTCAGCCCACACCGCAGTCATCGCGCCGCCCGCCAGAACGCGCAGCTCGGCTGCGTGTCCGTTCTCGACCAGAAATGTAATAAACACTGACGCGAGGAATGCCGCGCGCGCAAAACTCAGCGCTGTCATGATGTGCTCCACACTGGGTTCACGCAGCTTAGCAGTTCGACTGCTCAGCGCCATATTTACCTGCCTGCAAGCGCCGAATCGCCCGGAGGTCCGAAAGTGGCCTATCGCGACATATTGCGCCGCCGCACGAACTCAGCCGCTGTTGGCGCGAAGCCGACATTGCCTTCGTTGCATCACGCCGCTGGGTTTATGGGTACACGGCCTGGTTGATGCCGCTGCCTCCCAATCAGGGCTAAAGTGTTAGGTAGCAATCGGGAATCATATTCCCGGCCTCGAATGTCGCCTTTGTTGTTCAAGCGCCCCGCGTATCCCGCGCCAGGAGCACAGCGGCCTAGGCGTCAACCAGGATTTGCACCTGCGGCGGCAACTTTCCGGCGACGCTTGGGCCGGTGAGAGGTGGCGGCCCGGAATTCGGTAGCAAATGCTTAGGATAGAGCGAAACCTTCATAGCCGCGAGTAACGACGTTCTGGCAGATCTGGCGATAACGGACCAATCCGCCCGCATACGGCATGAACACCTGCGGCTTGCCCGGAATATTGGCCCCGAGATACCAGGAATGCTTTGCCTGCGGCAGCAGTGTTCGGGCAGCAGCCTCGTTGACTTCGCTTACCCATGTATCGACGGCGTCGGCCCGTGCCTCGATGCGCTCCAGTCCGTTAGTCCGCATGTGAGCGATGCAATCGGTGATCCAGTCGACATGTTGCTCGATGGCGACGGGCATATTGCACAAAACTGATGGACTGCCCGGCCCCGTGATCGTGAACATGTTTGGAAAACCAGCGACCTGCAAACCCAGGTAGTTGCGTGGTCCGGCCGCCCACACATCCTTCAGTGCGATCCCGTCGCGACCGCGGATATCCATCTTGAGTAGCGGTCCCGTCATCGCATCGAACCCTGTCGCGAAAACTATGATATCCAGGGGGTACTCGGCCTCGTCCGTGCGAATTCCAGTCTCAGAGATCTGCCGGATTGGCGCAGCTTTGACGTCCACGAGCGTGACATTCGGCCGATTGTAAGTCTCAAAATAGTCGGTATCGATCGGCGGTCGCTTGGCCGCATACGGATGATCAATGTCAGCGAGGACCGCTGCGGTGCTGGGATCCTTCACAATCGAGCGGATTTTCCTCTTTATGAACTCGGCGGCCGTGTCGTTTGCTTCCTTAGAAATGAGCATGTCCTCAAAGGATGCGCGGAACTGCAGCCCCCCGCGCTCCCAGGCCTCCTCATAGATCCTCTCGCGCTCCTCTGGCGGCGTGTCGACCGCTTTGCGTTCCGCGACCTTGAACCCCATGCCATTGTAAGTTTGATGTGTGGTCGCGCGTATTTCGCGAGCATTACGTTTAACGTACTGCTTGAAATCCGCCGTCAGCGGCGCATTGCGTGCTGGGACTGAATAGTTCGCGGTACGCTGAAACACAGTCAAATGCTTCGCTTGATCAGCAATCACCGGGATCGCCTGGATGGCGGTCGATCCGGTGCCGATTATTCCCACCCGCTTACCCGCAAACTCGACGCCTTCGTGCGGCCACTGCCCCGTGTGGTACCACTCACCCTTGAACGTCTTCAGCCCGGGTATGTCGGGCACGTTGGCACTGGACAGGCAGCCGACTGCAGTAATGAGAAACTTCGCGATAAAGGTCTCGCCCGTTTCTGCACGGATGTGCCAGCGATTGGTGGCTTGCTGATAATGCGCCGCCGCGACCCGAGTACCGAATTGAATGTCGCGTTTCAGGTCAAGCTTGTCGGCAACGAAATTCAGATAGCGCAGAATTTCTGCTTGGCCAGGATAGCGCTCGGACCACTCCCATTGTTGCATCAAGTCAAGGGAAAACGTGTACCAATAAACATGGCTTTCAGAGTCGCACCGAGCTCCAGGGTAGCGATTCCAGAACCACGTGCCCCCAACACCATGAGCCGCTTCTACAGCTTTGACTTTCAAGCCATGGTTATCCCGAAGCCGAAGCAGCTGGTAAAGACCAGAAAAACCCGCGCCAACAACCAGCGCGTCCAGCTCAATTGGTTTATTCGACATTGCTGCACTCGCTCACTACGCCGCCAAATATAGGCTAGGTATTCCGGCAGCGCCGTAAGGCGATGGTGCGCTGCGCCATGGTGATTTCGATTAACATAACCGTCCCGGTACGTGCGCTCAAGGTCGCCTCTCTGCTCAATGCAGCTCACTGCCTGGCGTCACCCTCCAAACTCTCGAATGCACTCCTTCAAAGACCGAGCCGGCCAGATGTGAACAATGCTGCTGCAACTCCTCTTATGGACGGCGGGCGGGAACCAAATTCTCGGACCCTCTGCATGTCATGGGCCATCGACGGGCGCTGCTCGGACGAGGTGTATTTGGCATCACAAAAGCGCTGCTGATCGCAGGCGCGCAGCGACGCTTCGTCGCCTTCCTAGCGCGTGCGATGGTCTCGGCCGGCAAATCCAGGATCTCTTCCAGCTTATAAACTAGCGCCTGACCCACACGAACGGCCCCTCCCGAGCAGCGTCGAGAAACGGCGCACCGGGTCGCTCTGCAGCATGGCTCCCCCAGGCAGGCCAGTACACGCAGATCTGGATGGCATCTCGCGCGTGCGTCAGCTTTGCAGTGAGCTCGGCAAGTACAGTACCTTCGTCGTAAGGCCGACGGGGAGCACGGTCACAGCATGGGGAAGGCGCCGTGGGCGGATATGCCGGCGCGTACATGGCCAGGCGGTGAGGCTTGGGCATGGTCGGCTACGGTCAAACGCAGAATCGGTCAGCCGGCTCAGGCTCTTCCGCTCTGCATATCAAAGCGGACTTCCAAAGGACCCTACTCCTCTTAAGGATAGACGCACTCGATCATTTAGCGTGCTCTCATAGAAAGTTATTGCGCTTGCCAGCTATCGGGGGGAACCGACGGGGAGAGTATCGCCTATTAGTTATCGACTGGACGAGTAGCACTCGCCTATCATTCGATGCTCCCGTTCTGCTCCCTCCAAAGTCCCTCGCCATGAAAGCCGGCGCAATGCGCGGGACGATGCCCCTTGCTACTCCCCGACCGGCGCGGGCTCGGGTAGTATCGAATGGATCGCAGAGATGCTTTTATCAGCCGATCCGATCGGTTCGGTTGTTATGCATCGAGCACGCGCGTGAAGAACCAATAGCTGCCGAGCACTGTAATCACAGCCGACAGCGCATAAACCAAAGCTGCGCGCCTTGCCGGCTTGGCTCTGCCAATCGCCGCGAGTTGCTCAAGGGCGATCAGCGCCGGAATTACGATTGCAACGATCGCGACCTGGCCGATCTCGACGCCGATGTTGAACGCCGCAAGTGCCGGCACGATCGCGTGTGGCGGGACACCGATCTCCTTCAGAACGCTGGCAAAACCGAAACCGTGAATCAGCCCAAACATGAAGGTCACTCGCCAGCGCCGGTCGAGGTCACGCGAGAAGAAATTCTCGATCGCAACGAATACGATCGACGCCGCAATCGCCGGCTCGACGATCCGGCTTGGGATGACGACGATGCCGAGCGCGGCCAGCGAGAGCGTAATCGAATGCGCAATCGTGAACGCCGTCACGATCTTGATGACCGGCATGATCCGTGTAGCCCACAGCACGACGGCGACTAGAAAGGCGATATGGTCATAGCCGAGAAAAATGTGCTCGATGCCGGCGATCAGATAGCTGTGCATCGTCGAGGCGAGCGAGGGTGGCGGCGCCGACAGCGTCACGGTCGTTTTGTCGGCATCGAGCAGCGCCTGCGCCTCCTGCCCGCCTTGGACGATGAGGACGACCTGCCGCGCGGTCGGGTCGTTCTCGGTCAGAACCATGGAGCGATAGAGGATGTCGCCGGGAACAGTTGCGCAGGAATACGTATTGCGGAAGATGACACCGTCACCGTCGGCGAAGATCCTCCCCTGGCTTGCGGCGCACGCAACACCGCTATTGTTTGATATGCCGAGATTCGCATTCAGATAGGTGAGGATTGCCGGTGTGGCAGCGGCGACGGCGGCGGGATCGACCGCGTCCTCCTTTGCATCATAGAGCCTGGTGCCGATCAGACGGTCGACGTCGCTGCCCTTGAGCCCCATCTCGACGGTGACCGTACGATCGTGGGAGAGAGCAAGGCGCGTCGTCAAGAGGTTGATCTGGTGCGCCGCTGCCGGCAGCGCCAAACTCTGCGAGAAGGCGGCAAGCAGGATCGCGCAGAGTAGCGGATATCTCACGAGCCCGCTCCGATCGCACGCAACAGCTCGGTGAGCCGACGCATCTCGAACTCGGCGACAGTGACCACGGCACCGTCGGGCGCGAGCCGGGCGTAGCGGTCGAGGGGATCGGCTGGCGCGCCGAATTCGAGCCGCGCCAGCGGCGCAGACGAGTCGCGCGCGAACGCCAGCAGAATCAGGTGCGGCAGGTTGAGGCCGTAGCGCGCGAGCTGCGACGGATCGGCCGGACCGATGCGCGTCTCGACGGCACTCGCATCGAATGCGCGCAGCGCCGTATCAATGATGCCCGCCTGCTCGGGATCGGCGACGTGGGTGATATCGCCGCCAGCGTGGCTATGCTGGCCCTTATGGCGGAACCACTTGCCGTCCATGTCGCGCTCGAACCGGGTGAGCTTGCCCGCAAAGACGATCTCGATCGCCCAGACCTGCGCCATCGACACGGGCAGCAGCAGGTCCTTGCCGCGTCTAGACGCGCTCGCACCGGCCTGATCCCGGAACCGGCGTGCGATGTCGAAGGCCACACGCCACTCCTCGGCGACATGACGCGGCATCAAAGCGACCGCGGGCCGGCCGGCGAGCCGGACATAGTGCGAGGTGCTCGCCGGATTGAGCACGCCGAAATTGATGGTCGCAGCAGTGCCGTTGGCTTCGATTGCAGCGACGATGACTGGTGGATCGAGCCCAAACTCGGCGAAGCTTGCGACGGTGAGCTCGCTCGCGGGAATCTCGCGCACGACATCACTGACATTGATCAGCCGCAGCGCCGTATCAAGATGCTTGCCGAGTTCAGGCGGCACGGCGCCATCGACAGCTTCGATACTCCAACCGCTCGCCCCGTGGACGAGCACGATACTGTTGCCCCCAGAGCGGATCGCGACGCGACGCACGTCGGCCGGCGCAATCGCCACCAGGCCCTTTGGCGCGAACGCGACCTTGCTACGCAACTCCGGCCACTGCCCGCTGATCACAAGTGCGGCGAGCAGCGCCAGCAGCAACGCGGCCAATAGCGGCATTCGCCATCGTCCGGTCGTGCTTGCAGCCGCCGCCCTCACCGCCGCCTCCACCACATCAGCATCCCGAAAAGCGCGGTGCTCAGCGGCAACAGGACCTCCAGCACAATGAAACTGTCGCGCATCTGGCGGCTCGTCATCACGATCTCCGGCAGCTTCAACGGCTGTGGTGCCACGCTCGGGGTAGCATCATCCTCGGCGAGCCAGCGCAGCATTGACAGCGAGAGCTCGCCGTTAGAGACGTAAGGAAAGTATTCGTTGCTAGCGAACTTGCTGGTACCGGCGACCACAAGGCGGAAGTGTTTGTCGTCGCCTGCGCCGGGCCAGGTGCCCTCGAGAGCCACGGCGAGCGTTTGCGAGGTGCGGTTAGCACTCGGCGCTTCGCCGCCTGTCACGGCGACCGTTGCCTGGGGGGATTTCAGATAGCTATCCTGGCTGCTCGCCGCCAGCACGACGACAGCCACGCCTGACGGAGGCTGCCCGACCGAGATTGGCCGCGCGTGCGGGAATATAGTCAGCGCGAGGCGCTTCGTGATCGGATGGGAAGGATAATAAGGAACCGCTACTTTGTCCGAATCGGTCCGGAAATGATTGAGGGGATCGACAACGATCGCCGCCGCACTAGACAGCCCCACGGGCTTGAGCACAAGCCGCTCGAAATCGCCGGATATCTCCGACAGCGGATCGAGCAGCAAGAGGAGCCGCCCGCCCCCTTTGAGGTAATTACCGAACAGCTGCACCTCGTCTGCGGTGAACGCACTGCGCGGTCCAATCTCGGCAATCACGGAGCAGTCCGGCGGTATCACCACGCTAGTCGCGGTAACGAGCTCGCGCATCTCGAAACCGATCTGATTCAGCGCAAGCTCCAGCCTGTCGAGCTGCTCGGGTGAGGCCTCCAGCACGTCGCCGGCGCCGGGCGTCTCATGGCCCTTCAGCGTCTCGACATGGCTGTAATGGAAGTGTGACGGCATCGGACGGAAAGTCTCGCCGTGACCGGTAACGAAGCAGACGGTCTCGGTATGCTTGCGCAGGACGCGCAGCGCGGCTAATCCGAGCCGCGCGGGATCGACCACGTTCTCGACCAGCACCTTGCGATCCCCAGCCTGCAGCACCGCCGTGTTGTAGACGCGCACGCCGAGGTCGCGCGCCGTGCCGGGCTCCTTGTCAAGGTCGACGGCGCGAAAGACGAACAGCGGATGGTTGCGCGCGGCAATCTGCACGAGGTCGCGAAGGCCCACCGCGTGGGGATCACCAGCGTTGTAGAAATAGGTGAGCGCGAGCGGCTCGCGCAATTGCGCGATGACGTCGGTGAGCTGGCGCGGCGGCGTGTTCGCCCCCTCTCGGCTGACGTCGAGATGTACGTCGTGGCGATAGAGCGCGACGTTGGCGCCGACCACGATGGCGACGGCGCCACAGACAATGGCCGCATTCATAGCCCACTCCGAGGCGCGCGATGCACCGCCGCGCAGCGGAAGACGGACCGCGAGCACGAACAGCGCAAGCAGCACGAGGAGGCAGGCTGCGAAAAGTAGGCCGTTCGACACCGTCTCGCCAAGTCCGGCAAAGCCGAGCAGGCCGGTCGCGACGGCACCGGCCACAAGCGCGGCTAGGCCGAAGTCGGCTCGGGCAAAGCGCGCCATCATCTTCGCGCCAGCGCCCGCACGGAGAGCACCAGCGTCAACAGCGTGACGCTGACGAAAAAACCGACGTCTGACAGATAGATCGACCCGACGGCGAACGGACGAAAGTGCACGGAAAGCGAGAGGTTCACCACCATCGTGTCGGCGGGGCTCGGAAGCAGCCAGCCGAAATTATCGATGATCCAGAGCAGCAGGAAGACGCTGAGTGTAATCAGCGCCGCGATGACCTGGTTCGCCGTCAGCGCCGAGGCCAGGAGTCCGGTGCTGACCAGCGCGGAGCCGAACAACAGCAGTCCGAGATAGCCAGAGTAGATCGGGCCGAAGTCGGGATCGCCGAACCAGGCGAGCGCAGCGGCGTAGGCCGTCGAGAGCAGCAGCATGACCACAACTAGGCTCATCGCAGCGACGTATTTTGCCAAGACGATCGCGACCTCCGACACCGGGGCGGTCAGGAGAACCTCCAGCGTCTTCAGTTTCCGCTCCTCCGCGAACAGGCGCATGGTGATCAGCGGAGCGGTGAGCCCGAACAGCACGAACATCTGGAAGAAGATGTGCACCATGCTGGGCTGATGGCTGAGGAACAGCGTGAGCGTGAAGCTGTAGCCCATGATCAGGAGGAACACAGTCATCAGGACGTAGGCGATCGGCGCGGAAAACAGCGCCGCCTCTTCTTTTTGGAGCAGCACCGCAAAACTTCTCATGCTGCCTCACCGAGGCGCTTGGTGAGATCGAGAAACACCCGCTCGAGATCGGGACGCACCTCCGTAAGCTCCGACACGGCGACATCGGCCGCCACGAGCGCCGCGATGAGATCGGCCGGAAGCGACGCGCGCCGTTCGGCACGAACGAGATAATGGCCCGTGCCGGCATCCGCATCGGGCGCGACCTCGCGCACGCCGGAGACGCCTTGGGCTGCAAGAACGATCAGAGCATAAGGGGACGATGATGACAGCCGCAGCGCCAGATGCTGCGTCATCTCCTTCAGCGCGTCTGATGTCAGCAGCCGGCCATCGAGCAGGATCATCACGCGCGAGGCGATCTTCTCTATCTCGGGCAGGATGTGCGAGGCCATCAACACGGTGTGGCGGCCGGCCAGCGACCGGATGAGATCGCGCACGGCGATCACCTGATGCGGGTCGAGCCCGCTGGTCGGCTCATCGAGCACGAGCACCTTTGGGTTCGCCAGAAGCGCCTGCGCGATCGAAACGCGCTGGCGGAAGCCGCGCGACAGTTTTCCGGCCGGCAGCATCATCACCGCCGTCAACTCAAGCCGCTCGGCGGCTTCATCCACCGCCCCGCGCGCTCCAGCGCCGTGCAGCCCCTTGAGGCCCGCCATGAAATGCAGGAATTCGCCAACCCGCATGTGGTCGTAGAGCGGCGCATCCTCAGGCACGTAGCTGATGGCACGTCGGACGCCGAGGGAATCCGACACCACGTCGCAGCCTGCCACCTCGATCCGCCCTGAAGTCGGCACGAGGTAGCCCGTGAGCATGCGGAAAATCGTACTCTTGCCGGATCCGTTGGGCCCGAGCAGGCCGACGATTTCACCCGGCTCGATCGCAAAGGACACGTCAGCAACGGCGCGCCGCGACCCGTACCATTTCGTCACATGCTGCGCCAGAACGACCGGAGGCATGGCAATCCGAACACTTCTCTGGCGGCGGTCCGCCGACTGCACCGAACAGAATCCCGGGCATCAGGCCCGGGATGATGATGCGCGAAGACGACCGAGGTCGCTAGCTAATCACTCGTAGAATTCGGGCGAGTGCTTGTGCGCCTTGAACGTATCAGGGTCATGGGCATAGATGATGTCGGCGCCCTCGGTGTCGCGGACCCGTTTCACCCAAGCGTAGGCGTCTAGCATGCCGACCGGATCGTAGACACTGCCGATGCTCGGCAGGATGTTCTTATCGAGGTTCTCCTGCAGATAGACAGCGTCGGAGGTCAGCACCACTGTGCCGGTCTTCGGCAGCCGCACGACAAGGATCTGGCTTCCCGGCGTGTGCGAGACGCTGCGGTGGATGAAGACACTATTGTCACCGAACAGGTCGAGGTCCCCGTCGAGTTCGATGGTCTTGTACTTGGCGGGCATGCCCCCGCCGATGCTGTTCCGCAGCATGGAGAAATCTTCCGAGATGAAAAACGTCGCGTAGCCGGGCGCCGGCCAGAACGCGTTCCTGATCTCGTCGCGCTGGAACACGAATGTCGAATCCAGGAACTTGCCGATGTTGCCGGCGTGGTCGACGTGGAAGTGGCCGAGTACGACATATTTGATGTCGGAGGGCTTGACGTTAATCTTGGAAAGCTGGGCGTCGATGGCGATGTCGGGATCGCGGCCTGGGTCGAGCGCTTTCACGAACGGTCCCCAATAATCCGGATCCTTGATGATACGATCATTGTTGCCGCAGTCGAACAGCACATCACCTTTGGGATGGCGGATCAGGAAAAAACCGACGGGAATCTGGACCTTGCCGCTGGAGCCGTTTTGAATGATGGACTTGTCAAGATTAAGCGCCCCCGAGGAGAACACGTAGAGCTTCATCTCTTTCGGCGGCTCCGCCGCCGTCGCCCCGGCGGCTGCCCAAACCAATCCTCCAAATACCAAGCCAAGGACTCGAGCACAGCGCATCAGCATGTCGTCCTCCCGGTTTTGACGTATTTTGTTTCGTCTCTTGTCTTTGTCTTTTCCGTTCCGTCTTTCCATGTTTGTCGGACGTCAGCTTCATAGCACAAAAACTGTCGGTTGTGCAGCTCCTGGCCCACCCCCACGACGAAATTGAGAGCGGTTTTGCGGCGCGGCATGAGCCGCCGCAGTCTGGTCGATTCCCCGACCGGGCTTATTTCACGCGGCGAGATATTGCCGCACCTTCGTCGTCCGCCTTCCTCGCCCTGATACTTCGGCGTAAGCGATCCAGCCGCTGTCGATCATGGCCATCGCTCCACGTAACCGTCGCAATGTCGCGGCGCCGCCCGCCACTCGCAAATGTCGGTTGATCACACAGCTGTGGCCGATCTACAGTGGGCCTCCTGAACAGAAAGAGCCGGTTGTTTTCAAGACAGGCCAAAAGAACAGGTTCATGGGAGGTGCGGTTCGATGAGCGCAGTCATCACGCGTCGCATTGTACTGGCGGGTGGTACCGCCAGCCTGCTGGCCGCTCCCTGGGTGGCCAGGGCCCAGAGCAACACCTTACGGATTGGAATGCAAAGCATCCTGTCCGGGCCGATCGCACTGCTCGGCACCTCGTCGCGTAATGCGCTGATGATGGAACAGGATCGCATCAACGCGGCCGGGGGCTTCCTCGGCCGACAGATCGAAATCGTGTACCGCGACTCAAAGGGCCAGCCGCAGGAGGCCGCCCGCATCGCGCGAGAGCTGGTGAACAGCTCGGGTTGTGAGCTCTTGATCGATGCCGAGGCATCGTCCGCCTCCTTTGCGGTCCAGGAAGTGGTGCGCAGTCTCGGCGTTCCCTGCATCCACACCAACAGCGAAACGTCCTCGCTGACTGCGGATCCCAAGATTCGTGCGCCCACCGCGTTCCGAGTCGCGCGGCAAGGCGTGCACGACGCTGTCGCCGGCAGCATTTATCTCTCCGGATACGCCAACGCCAAGAAGCTCAACAAATGGGCGACCTGTTCGCCTGACTACGCCTACGGCCGCGACACCACCGCCCAATACCTGCAATTCTTCAAGCAGTTCAAGCCGGACCTCGAGGTGATCACCGAGGCCTGGCCCAAGCTCGGGCAGCCAGACTTCACGGAAGTCATCACTAAGCTGATCCAGGCCAAGCCGCAGGCGCTGTTCACGTTGCTTTATGCCGGCGACCTCTCGGCCTTCGTGAACCAGGGCAACATCTATGCGCTGTTCTCGCAGATGGCCGTGGCGACCCCCAACGTCGATTATCCGGTGCTGGCTGCGATCAAGAACCTGCCGGCCGGCATCCAGTCGGCTACCCGCTATCTCGAAACCTTCCCGGATACGCCCGCCAACAAGGAATGGGGCCAGGCCTACTTCAAGAAGTGGAACGAGCGGCCGACCAACTGGTCGTGGCAGAACACGGTGGCAATGCAGTTCTATGAGCAGGCCATCAAGAAGGCCAATGCCCTGGACGGCAAGGCGCTGGCCGACGCGCTCACCGGCATGAAGATCAACACGCCGTTCGGCGTCGACGGCACGATCACCATGCGCGACGACCACACCACGATCGGCTATGCCATCGGCTGGGGCCAGACCATACCGACCGAGCCGTTCATTGTCGACGTGAAGGCCGCCGACTGGGGTAAGATCATCGAGCTCGAGACGGAGTGGAAGAAGCAGCAGAAGTACATCTGAGCTCAGATGGACCTCAACGCACTCGGCGCCTGCTTCGCAACATCGGCCTGTGTGGTGACCCAAACCACCAGCGGGCTGATCGTGGGCATGCTCCTGTTCCTGGTCGCCGCAGGCGTGACGCTGATCTTCGGCGTGCTGAAAGTCGTGAATTTCGCCCACGGCACCTTCTACATGCTAGGCGGTTACGTCGCCTATACGGCGCTCGGCGTAACCGGCAGCTATGCTGTTGCGGTGCTGGCGGGCGCACTGTCAATGGCGGCGTTTGGCGTTGCGTTCGAGCGTGCGCTGATTAGTCGCGTCTATGGCTCCAATGTCCTCATGCAGCTTCTGATCTGCTACGCCGTGGTGTTGATCTTCGACGATCTCGTCAAGATCATCTGGGGACCGGAATTCCACGCCATGGGTATGCCGCCGGCGTTCCAGGTGCCGCCGCTGTTCATCGCGGGTGGAGTGGTGCCCCCCTTTTACGCCGTGCTGATCGGAATCGCTGCGCTGATCGCAGTCATTCTCGGCCTCGGCCTGTCGATGACGCGGCTCGGCAAGACGGTGCGCGCCGCCGCGATCAACGCGCAGATGGTGTCTGCGCTCGGCGTCAACACCACACTGCTGTTTACGATCGTCTTCGCCATCGGCGGGGGGCTCGCCGGACTCGCGGGCGCGCTCGCGGCGCCGGTGCGTTCGCTGTCGCCGGGCATGGGCTTTTCGGTCTTGATCGAGAGCTTCATTGTCACCGTAATCGGCGGTATGGGCTCGATCCCGGGCGCTCTGGTTTCAGCGCTGTTGATAGGGCTGGTCCGCGGCTTCGGCACGATCGGCTTCCCCCAGTTCACCGACGGCCTGATTTACATCGTGATGATTGCTATCCTGCTGCTCCGGCCGCAGGGCCTATTCGGTCGCCGTCTATGAAAGAGAATCGCCGCCCGGCCATGCGCGAGGCGGCGATTGCCGCACTAGCCTTGATTGTCGTGCTCGCAATCCCGTTCGTCCATCGCAGCCCTGCGTTCGAGGATTTCGTCATCCGATTGAGTGCAATGGCGCTGTTTGCGACCTCGCTCAACCTGTTGGTCGGCAACACCGGCATGGTCTCATTCGGCCATGGCCTGTTCTATGGGCTGGGCGCCTACGCTTTCGCCTTGATGATGCAGATGACGGAGCTCTCGCTGCCCGTCGCGGCCGTGCTCGCGGTGCTGTTCACGGCCGTAGCCGCGCTCTGCGTCGGCGCGATCTGCGTCCGCCTCAGCACGGACTATTTCGCCTTCATCACCCTGGCGTTTCAGATGCTGATCTACAGTGTCATCATCTCCTGGCAGAGCCTCACCGGCGGCGACCAGGGCCTGCGCGGCGGCCTGCCGCGACGCGAGATCTTCGGCTTCGAGCTCGCCTCGCAGCTTCATCTTTACCAGTTCTGCGCGGTCGTCGCGGTAATTGGCTTGCTGGCGCTGCGCCACATTTCCGCAAGCCCCTTTGGCCAAACGCTGCGCATGATCCGAGACAACGATAGCCGCACGAGCTTTCTTGGCGTGGTGCTGTGGCGCGCCCGGCTGTGGGCATTCACCATCGCCGGCAGCTTCGCAGGGCTCGGCGGCGTATTGGCCGCACTGTTCGTCTCGGGCGCCTATCCGGAACTCGCCGATTGGCCGAATTCTGGTCAAGCGATCTTTGCCGTCATGCTGGGCGGCATCAACAGCTTCCTCGGACCTTTGCTCGGTGCGGCGATCCTGCTTGCGCTGAATGACCTGCTGGCCCGCACCACCGAGTATCAGGGCCTGGTGCTGGGAATCGTGGTCCTCATCTTCGCCGTTGGTTTGCGCCGCGGCGTGCTGGATTTTCTCCGACGTGCATGGCCGAGCAGCTTACGATGAAACTTGAGGTCAGACATCTCACTAAAACATTCGGTGGCGTGCGAGCGATTGACGATGTGTCGCTGGCCTTTCCTTCAGGCTCGCTTTCGGCGGTGATCGGACCGAACGGCGCCGGCAAGAGCACCTTTTTCAACCTGATCAGCGGCGCATTCGCCCCCGATAGCGGGGAGGTGCTGCTCGATGGCGAGGACGTCGTCCGTCGCTCAAAGGCTGAGCGCATGCAACTTGGCATCGGGCGGGCGTTTCAGGTGGCGAGCTGCTTTCCGAGCATGACAGTGGCGGAAAACTTAATGGCCGCCGTTACCGCCCATCTCGGTCAGTGGGGCAATCTCGCCCGCCGCTTTCCGCTGCCCGGCGCGCGAGAGCGCGCTCGAGAGGTGATGGAGTTGGTAGGTCTGAGCCACATAGCCGATGTCGAGGCCGCCATCCTTTCCCACGGCGACCAGAAGCTGCTCGATATCGCCATTGCGCTAGCGCTCGAACCGAAGGTGCTCCTGCTCGATGAGCCGACGGCCGGCATGGGCCCCGACGAGCGCTGGGGCATGATCGAGCGGGTCCGGGGCTTATGGGACCAGCAGAAGCTGACGCTGGTGTTCATCGAGCACGATATGGACATCGTCTTCCAGGTCGCGAGCACCATTCGCGTGCTGTGCTACGGCCGCGTTCTAGCGGAGGGCACGCCGGACGAGATCCGCAACAACCAGGCGGTGATCGACGCGTATCTCGGCAAGGAGGAACATGATCCATGACGGAGCTCCTACGCGCCGAAGGATTGAGCGCCTTTTACGGTCCCAGCCGGATACTGTTCGATGTCAACCTCGTGCTCCAAGAGAAGCGCACGCTGGCGCTACTCGGCCGCAATGGCGCGGGCAAGAGCACGACCATGAAGACGCTTGCCGGGATCGTGCCGGCCAGGAGCGGCCGCATCATCTTCGCCGGCCAAGACATCACCCGCATGCCGCCGCATGCGCGCGCTAGGCTCGGTCTCGCCTATGTGCCCGAGGATCGCCAAGTGTTCCCCGAGCACAGCGTGGAAGACAATCTCCTAATTGCAGCCAAGAGCGGTCCCGATGGACGGCGCGGCTGGACGCTGCCGCGCATTTGGGACACCTTCCCGCTGCTCGAAAATCTTCGCGCCCGCGAGGCGGGCCGCCTGTCCGGCGGCGAGCAACAGTTGCTGGTGATCGCGCGGGCTCTGATGGGCAATCCCTTGGTTCTCTTGCTCGATGAGCCAAGCGAAGGCCTCGCTCCCATGGTGGTCGCCACCATCAGCAGGATGCTACGCGAACTGGGAGCAAGCGGCGCTACCATCCTGCTTGCTGAACAGAACATGCATTTTTGCCTGCGAATTGCGGAGGAGGCCGTAGTCATCGATAAAGGCAAAGTGGTGCACCAACAGGACACTGTCGGTCTCGCCAGGAACGAGGATATCCGCCGGCGTTATCTTGCCATGTAGCGGTCGTGTTTGGGACCGGCATTAATCGCGACGAGCGCCTGATACTCAATCCGTGACCGGAGGTCTCAAGCGGGACGGTTTCTGCGGATGCGTCTTTCGGCGCGCGCTCAAAGAGAGCCCGCCATTCTCGACAAGCCTGTCTAGGGAGAGACTGCTCACTCAGCGAACCTATGTTTCGAGTCACGCACGCATGAGAACTCACAACAAGCTTGTGCGGATTGAGCATAAGGTATTTGGCCATGAAACATTGGGCATGTCCCATTACATGCATCAGCGGCCGGCTTTTTCTAAGATCAAGCAAGCCCGGGTGCGATGTCTCCCTCGCTCAAGGCCATGGGTTCCTCACTTCATTACAAACGCGGAGCTAGAACAATCGATTCCCATCCAACTCTGACCATGGACGCCGGGATGGCACCCGAACACTCGCCCAGCAACACTTCGCAAACGTTTTGGGGAAGCGAAGCTGAAATCCCAGAACATCTCACCATTATTGCGCATGCTGAAAAAATCTGGGACTGCAGGTACGAAGTTAGTTCGAAAAATTTGGGCTGTGCTTGCCATCCGTCGTCTATGCAAAAGCACCCGTTCGGCAAACCCGAAGTGACGCTCCCTTCAGCAGCCGACGACCCCTGTCCCCTGAAGTGACGGTGCGAAAAATTGGGAAGGTTCCGGCGAAATTCGACGAATGGCTGTTGTTGAGAGTCAAAAAACACACATAATCTGAAGGGGTTCTGAATTATTTGATAGGACCCCATGTCCGTTAAGCTTGACTATCTGACCGCAGCCGTTGAGGCGATCTACGACGCGGCCCCCGATCCGTCCCTTTGGCCCCATGCCCTCGGCAAAGTGGCAAGCTGCTTTGATAACGTCGGCGCGCTCCTACAATGGCAAAGGGAGGATGGGACGTTCGGCGTAATTGTCTCAGAAAGCCTGACAGAGGCGGCCCGGGAATATGAGGCACGGTGGTCACAGCACGATTTCAAGGGTGAGCGGGCGGTGCGGGCCGGCCTCTACTTCGGAGGCGAACCCATTACGGATCGGCACGTTGGACCGTTCGACGATGCTTACGTCAATCATCCCTTCTACAAGGAATTCCTCGTCAAACATGGCTTGGGCTGGTTTGGCGGAGTGCCAGTGTCGCCGGATCCGGCGATCGGTGTGGTGCTCACCGTGCATCGACATTTCGCCCAGCCGCAGTTTTCTGATGCTGACCTCGAGGTTGTCGGCTTGCTGGGACGCCATATCGAGAAATCCTTGCGGCTCTCGATCCGGCTTCTCAATGCCGAACTGACCAATGTCGGCCTTGGCGAGGCCCTGGCCCGGATTGGCATCGGCGTTTTTTCCCTTGATTGGTCGTCGCGCTTGCTGTTCGCCAACCCGGTCGCTCAAAGTCTATTAGGCGAGGTGTTCGACCTTGTGAACGACCAGCTCCGTGTTTGCATGGCGGCAAGCAAAGGTCCTTTCGAGAGCGCAGTGACGCGAACGCTTCGCGCCGAGGCGCACGACGTTCTGTCGGAACCGAAGCCGATTCTTGTAGGACCGACCACGACAGGCCGCCGTTTCGTCATCTACCTGCTCCCGATCACGGCGGGCGCCCTTTCAGCCAATCATTTTCTAACCCACACCCGGGCGATCGTGCTCGCGATCGAGCAGAAACCCGCGGAGCCGGCCGACCCGGCGGTCGTGCGCGACATCCTGGGACTGACGCTTGGGGAAGCAAGGGTCGCATCCCTCGTCGGCTCGGGGATCCCCCCGAGACAGGCTGCGGAACGTCTCGGAATTGCTGAGGAGACAGCCCGCAACGTGCTGAAGCGCGTGTTCGGCAAGCTCGACATCTCCAGGCAAAGCGAGCTCACGGCGCTGTTAGGCCGGCTAGTATTGCGTTGATCCAACGCAGGTGTGGAAAGTGGTGAGTTCACAACGATTAGGCATCAGCGGAGACCTCACCGCTATCGAGAATCGCGTTGTGAACATTCAAAGACCCAAAACAACTCGTCGATGTTTCTAAGTAAAATGCTGGGGTCGCTTCGACTTCGAACCCCGGCTGATGACGTGCTCATGAGCAGTAGAAACAGTGCTCGTGCGGCCTCATATCGTGCTGCCGCTCGCCTTCTTACTTTTCCTCGCATGAGGATCCTACCTGAGTAGGTCGTAACGTTCCATTCCCATCCACGCGCGCGTCTCCGCACACGCGTGTCTAGCACAAGGAAATCTCCGGAATCGCGATGATCGTAACGCGATGGAACTGAAGTCATTGGACTGCTCACAATCCTTGCTGGCCGGATCGGGACGCCGCCTCGCGAGTAGGGTTGCGCATGCGATGCAGCCAGATATTGGCTCTATCGCGTTCTTTGGGTTTGAACATGACCCATATGGGATATGACCTATGGTGGCCATATCATGCTTCCCGCAACGGCTATCGGGATAGGGTTTGTCAGCGGGAATTGAGTGACACGGACTGCGGCACACGGAGTCTTCGACGGCAATCCGCAGTTTCTCGTCAGGGGAGTGAGGATGGTGGCCGCGCAGACGCGCTAGGCCGCCAGAGGCGGCCGCGATGTCGGCGGCGCGGGTAATCTTGAACCGCCCCGGGTTTGCCGGAGGTTTCGACTCTGGAAGACAAGCCCTGGCAAGCAAGACGACGGACAATTTTTGCCGGAGGTCCAGGCCGGAGCCATCGTCACCTCTTTGGGTTTCCGCTTTTCCAGTCTAGGCCAGCCTATCCGCAGCCATCCGCCTCGCCGCACGTCCTTGTGCTCCTTCCATGCAACCAGTTCAGGAAGCGTTACGCTCTCACAATTAAGCTCGCCAGTCGCTGCTCGGACGCTTCGTTTCGTCGCTCGAGCAGCTGTTCCGCTCTATCGATGGTCCCTGAGCGAAGAGAACCATGAGATCGACGACAGTTAGATGGATTGATTTCGAATGAGCGAACAGGGTGAGCGAGTACAAGATCATTATTTGCTCGGATACACCGGCGGCTCTTAGGGAGCGCAACCGTTCGTTGCTCAGATATTCCAATATGAGGAATTGTGCACTGCGCTGCAATTCGGCGGCAGCATGGAACTGCTAACTTGCCTAGCGTCCAATTCCTTGTCGTGCATACTCAAGAAGTCCGGCCGAGAAGACCCATAGAAGGTGAAGAGCCGGAGCTTTATGGGAGGACAAGGATGCGTAGTGATTACGTCAAATTCACTTGTTCGATCGCTATCGCGGCGGCAACGTTTCTCGCTCTGTCTGGCACCGCCAACGCCCAAAAGAAATACTGAACTTCCTCCGAATGAGTGGACACCTGTAGTAGGCTCGTTGAGCCTGGAGGTGTTGAATGGAACGTGCACGTCGGTCGTTTACTGAAGAGTACAAGCGCGAGGCGGCGGGGTTGGTGGTGTCGAGCGGCCGCTCGATCGGGTCGGTAGCCAAGGAGCTCGGTCTGCGCGACTCAGTGCTGCGGCGCTGGGTCGATAAGCTCCGGCGCGAGCCGGCATCGGCGGCGTGGCGCCCCACCACGCAGGCGACGCCGATGTCGGCGGACCAGGCTTCGGAACTCGCCGTGTTGCGCCAGGAGAACGAGCGGCTGCGGATGGAACGCGACATTTTAAAAAAGTCGATCGCGATCTTTGCCGGAACCCGAACATGAGCTTTCGCTTCATCGAGGACCATCGCAACACCTATCCGGTGCGGCTGATGTGCGCCGTGCTCGAGGTCTCGCCGGCCGGCTACTACGCTTGGCGCGACCACCCCGTGAGCGAGCGGGCAAAATCCCATGCCGCGCTGCTGGCCGAGATACGGCAGGTCCATCAGGACAGCAGCGGCCGCTACGGCAGTCCCCGCGTCCATGCCGCTCTGCGCAGGCAGGGACGCAGCGCCAGCCGCGGCCGGATCGAGCGGACGATGCGCCGGCATGGCATCCGCGCCATCACCGCAAAGCCACGCCGTGTGCGCACCACCGACAGCCGTCACGACCTGCCGATCGCACCGAACCTGGTCGCGCGCGACTTCACGGCGGAAGCCCCGAACCGGGTCTGGCTCGGCGACATCACCTACATCCCGACCGCCGAGGGGTGGCTTTATCTGGCCGCCGTCATGGATCTGTTCAGTCGGAAGATCGTCGGCTGGGCCATGCGCGATCACATGCAGGTCGAGCTCGCCTCCGCAGCCCTGACGATGGCAATCCGGGAGCGGCGGCCGCAGGCCGGATTGATCTGTCACACCGACCGGGGTGTGCAATACGCTTCGCACGCTTATCGCAGCACCCTTATGGAGGCCGGCATGACGGCATCAATGAGCCGCAGGGCCGATTGCTACGACAACGCCCCGATGGAAAGCTTCTTCCATACCCTGAAGACCGAGCTCGTCCATCATCGCAACTACAAGACCCGCACTGAGGCCCAGCGCGATATCTTCAGCTTCATCGAAGGATTCTATAACCGGACAAGGCTCCATTCCGCACTCGGATATATCCCCCCGATCGAGATGGAGCTAAAAGCCGCTTAACCCGTCCACTTTATCGGGGGAAGATCATACGATCCCGGGGCAAGTGATACCGAGATCAAGGTCGGCAACATCATGCCGTACTCAGGTCCGGCATCAGCTTACGCCACCATTGGGAAAACAGAGGCGGCCTACTTCAACAAGATCAACTCTGAAGGGGGCATCAACGGTCGCAAGATCAATTTCATCTCTTATGACGACACGTACAGTCCGCCAAAGACGGTCGAACAGGCTCGCAAGCTAGTAGAGAGCGACGAGGTGCTACTCATCTTCAACCCACTCGGAACGCCCGGCAACACCGCAATTCAGAAATACATGAATGCCAAGAAAGTCCCTCAGCTGTTCGTGTCGACAGGCGCCGCTAAGTGGAATGACCCGAAGAACTTCCCTTGGACGATGGGGTGGCAGCCGAGTTATCAGGTGGAAGCTCGCATCTATGGCAAGTACATCCTCCAAAACTACCCGGGGAAAACGATTGCGGTCCTCTATCAGAATGACGATTTCGGCAAGGATTACGTAATCGGGCTAAAGGACGGCCTTGGCGAGCAAGCCGGCAAGCTCATCGTAGCAGAAGCAGCGTATGAGACGAGCTCGCCGACAGTCGATTCTCAGATCGTCCAGATCAAAGGTGCAAACCCCGACATTTTCGTTAACATCGCAACGCCCAAATTCGCGGCTCAAGCCATCAAGAAGATCGCTGAACTGAACTGGCATCCAGTGCAGTTTTTGACCAACGTTTCTGCTTCCATTGGAGGTGTAATTAAGCCTGCGGGTTATGAGGCCAGCCAGGACATCCTATCTACGGCATACCTTAAAGATCCGAAGGATGCTGAGTGGAAGAATGATCCCGCTATGAACGAGTGGCGAGCCTTCATGACAAAGTGGTATCCTGAAGGCGATCTTGACGACTCTGCAACTGTGTTCGGCTATGGCGTTGCCAAAGGTTTGGAGCAAGTGCTTCGGCAATGCGGTGACAATCTCACGCGTGAGAACGTCATGAAGCAGGCAGCCAACCTCGATTTCGAGATCGGCATCTACTTGCCCGGAACTCGGATCAAAACGAGCCCGACTGACTTCGCTCCGATCGAACAGCTTCAAATGATGCGGTTCAAGGGAGAAAGCTGGGAGCGATTTGGCCCGGTTATGAGCGGGGAGAAAGGCTCCTAGGGCTGCTCTTTCGCCCATCGGCGCTGGCTCGCATAGCTCTTAACCGTTGGGACAATGCGAGCCAGTGCCCTTATCGATGCGAGGCAATTCAGTTCGGCCTGGTTACATTCGATTGACTCACCCGATGTGCCGTTAAAATGCTCGGTGGGGGCCTAGGCGACATTCTTTCTACCTCTGAGTTTTCATGGCGCGAACATAAGATCGCAACGCCAATATCAGAGATATTGCAGGCATACGACCGGACGTGACCAAGCACGTCCTGACAGAACTATCGACAACAGCGCTTTGACAGCACGGCACGGGCGGCTTGCGCCGCTCCACGATGTGACTGATAGCCGCTAAAACTGTCATACCCGGTTATAAGTGATCGCGCTGCATTACAGACCTGCCGCGACGCGGAGCGCATCCGATCTTGGACTACCGCTCATACCGCTCCTTCGCTATCGCGCTCACGCTAGCGCGCATCAGGCTATAGAGCCGGCCGACCACAAGCTGCAGGTGCTTCATCCGGCCCTTCGGCATCGGCCGCGCTTGCAAGCTCGGACGGTGTAGGCGCGGAAATAGTCGAACGCGTCTGCCTGGTCGGTAAACGCCTGTTCTCCCCGATAGTTCGGCCGCGCTGTCAAAGGTCGTCGGCTAAAACGTCCAGGTCGCGGGCGGGCACGCGGCGCGAGCTCTATCGCTCCAAAATTACATGGACAGGGTGGGCGGATTAGCCGCTCTTCAAAGCACGGTTACGTCGCAACAAGCACGACCAAGACGATCCCTGAGGAACGATTCAATATAGCGTGAGTTCGTCCTTAAATTCGAGAGAAATAGGACAAAGAGAAATATGAGGGTGGATCGATGACGCGATCGGTGGAGGAGTTGAGACGCGAGTCTGAGCGCACACGCGCAGAGCTGGCGACTACGGTAAGTCTGCTGAAAGAGCAGATATCGGACACCGCTGACGACATTCGCCATAAGGTCTCCCCGCAGCACATCAAATCCGAAGTCACCGAATATGTCAGCCAAAAGACCCAGAGTTGGGTCGACGGGCTCAAGCAGCAAATCATGGACAATCCGATGCGCGCGGTGGCCGCGGGCGCCGCAGTGGGTTTCCCGCTGCTCCGCCTGGTGCGAGGTACGCCGCTGCCGCTTCTCATGATCGGGGCCGGGCTGGCCCTGACTTCGAAGACTCTGCGGGATCGCGCGGCAGACGTCACCGGTCCGGTCATGGACAAAGCGGAGCAGATGCTTGGGGACGTGACGGAGGTCGCCCGGGCCATGCATAGTGAGGCCAGGGAGACACTATCCTCCGCCCAAAGCCGAGCCGCCGGGTCGGCTGCTGACGCGCAGGACAAGGCCGCTGGTCTTGCCTCGGATCTGCGGGCGAGCGCGGCGCAGGCTGCCAACTTCGCAAGTGAAAAACTCAAGAGCAGCATGGACGCAGCCAAGGGTGCCGCTGCGAACGCGCCTGAGCAGGCCCGACAGACCATCGGCGACAATGCCGCGCTGATTGGAGGCTTGGGCATCGCGCTCGGCGCCATCATTGCTGCCGCCCTTCCCGAGACGAAGGCTGAAGCCAAGGTGATGGGCGGGGCAAGTGACGGAATGAGGCAGGCTGCGGCTGCTGCCGCGCAATCCGGATTCGAGGTGGTGAAAAACGCGACCACATCTGCAGCCGATGCTGCGACGCAAAAGGTCACCGAGGCTGATCTCGGCAGCCATGCCAGCCGTATGACGCAGAACATGGCGGACACTTTGAAAGAGGCAGCCGAAGACGTGGTCAAAGCTGCCTTTAGCCCCTCTCAAACCAACACTTGAAGGAAGACCGTCATGAGCGATTTGGACCCACACAACGTCACTGAATTCGGGAAGAACCAGAACAGGGGCACCGCGAATGATTTCAAAGAACAGCTTAGCGATGCCGGAGCGGAGATGAAGCAGCGCGCGGGCGATGCTTTCCAGGCATCGGCCGGTCTTGCACGGGACAAGTTCGGGGAGGCCGCAGATGCCGCGAAGAGCGTCGCGGACGGGGCCGTTGACCAGATCCAGAGCCAGGCTCGCGAGCAGCAGCGCTCCGGCGCCGAATTCATCGAGCGCCTGGCAGGCAATATTCGCGAAGCCGCCCGCGCGTTTGAGGCAGACGTGCCGTTTGCGGCGCGGGGAATCGATTCCGCCGCCGACTATGTCGAGAACTCTGCGCAGAAGATCCGGGAAGGAAGCTTCAGAGATCTCCTCGAGGGTGCCACCGATTTTGCCAAACGTCAGCCCGCCGCCTTTCTCGGGATATCAGTGCTGGCAGGCTTCGCCGCCGTGCGCTTCTTGAAGGCATCAGGAGGGCAGTCCTCATCCGCGGGGCAGAGCAAGATGACGGGCAGTTCGTCTTCGGGAGAGGGTCAGCAGCCGGGCGGGAGCTCGTTCGGGGCGGGCCAACAAGCCTGGGCTCAGGAATCCACCCAGGGCAGCTCTAATACGAAACAAACCTCGTCGGCACAGGGCAGCACCGTACCATGAGCATCGAGCGCGACATCAAAACCAGCCAGGGCGAATTCAGGGCTATCTCAACACTGCTCGCCGATGCCATGTCGCAGTTCGCCAAGCTGTTCCAGAATGAAATAGACCTGGCAAAAGCGGAGCTCGGCGACAAGCTTCAGAAGATCGCCGGGGCGTTAGGCCTAATCGTAGGCGGCGCCGTTTTGGTGATCCCGGCGATCGTCATGGCGCTTTTCGCCTTGTCCGCAGCATTGATCTCCGCGGGATGGTCGCCGCCGGTTTCCTATCTGACCTCAGCAATCATCGCGGCGGTGATCGCCGCGGTGCTGGTTGCCATCGGTATCAACCGCCTTGATGCGCGACATCTGGCCCCCCGGGAAACGATCGGCCAGCTCGAAAAGGATGAGGATACCGTGAAGGGAATGGTGCGATGACCAGCACAAAAACCAGCTTTATGGACAGTTTGGTGATCGCCGCCAGGGAAAACCCCCTTGCCGCCGCGCTGATCGGGGGAGGAGCGCTCTGGTTGCTCGCCGGCGACCAAAGGGTCAAGAGTGCGGCCCGATCGGCGACAGAGACCGTTACATCAACCGCCGACGCTGCAACGGGCGGTCTCAGGTCGGCGGCATCCGCCGTCAAGCAGACTGTGGCGCCTCCGACCGCACCTGAAATGGACGACGACAGGTCGATGGGCGTCGGAGACACGTTTCGTGGCGCCACCGCTGCCGGTTCCGATGCTGTCTCGGGAGCTGCCGACAACGTCCGCGACCGTTTCGACGAGGGCCTCGCCTTCGCGCAGGAGCAATTCAGCAAACTCGGCAGTTCGTTTCCGGACAGACAAACCGTCAACAGCGCAAAATCGTCGCTTGCCGATATGCTTGAACGGCAGCCCCTCGTGCTCGGTTTCGTGGGTGTCGCGATCGGGGCTGCAGTTGCGGGCGCGTTTCGCGCGTCCGATATGGAGAACAAGTATATCGGCGACGTCAGCGACGACCTGAAGGCGGATCTGAATCGACGCGCCGGTGCAGTCTCGCAGGCTCTCCGGGAAGCTTCGGACACCGTCGTCGCAGAGATCAGCGACACCGGCGCGGAACTGGTGGACCGCCTCAAGCAAACTGGCTCGGATGCTGCCGCAGCAGCGCGTGCCGAGGTGAAGTCTTCTTGATGAGCGTTATCGCAGGTGCGTGCTGACGGCGGCACGCTCCCGCGAACTCATCAGGCAACATAGTTGAGGCAACATACTTGCTCAGCAAGAAGCCTGGCCTTTTGCTTTTCAGATCGCGCTCCTTTGTCGCCCAGCGAATAGGCCATACACAAAGAGCACAATCATGGCGCCGAACACGGCACCAATGAGTCCGGCACCCTCTCCTGGACGGTACCAGCCAAGTGCTTGGCCAAGATAGGTGGCAACGAAGGCGCCGACGATGCCGAGAATAGTCGTAAGGATGAACCCTGAGGGTTCGTTGTCACCCGGCATGATGAATTTTGCGATCACGCCTGCGATAAAGCCGATGATAACCGTCCAAATAATGCTCATGCTCCACTCCTGATAATCGATGGGGGACAGTTCAACGGCTATGAGTTTGGTAGGCGCCCCTCGGGCGTATACTTGTCGATCGCCTGTGGCAGCTCACGCGATAGCCTTGCGAGGATTTCTTCTTGAGAGAGCCCGGTCTCCTTCTCGAGCTTGTCCAACACTTCGGGCCCGATTGCTTCCCGGAGCTGCGGGGGCGAAATCTCCTTGTTTGGCCCAGAACTGACCCAAGACTTGGCCGTGTCTCCATGGCCATTCTGGTTGAAGTTTTCCAGGAGTTCGCCAATTCCTCCTTGAAGCAGGCCCGCAACGCCCGCGCCGCTCAACATACCTGTAAGATTTCCGAGAAGGCCGCCGAGCGGCTGCTGGCGGTTGGCTCCAGCGATCCAGCGCCTGGCCCTCTAAGCAACTCCGCCAGCTTGTCGCGATTCTGATACCCGGCAATCGCCAGCATTCCGAGAAGTGCGGTCATGGAGGGCATTCCGCGGCTCATCTTAGGGCTCCTCAACAGGTTGAGAAGTTGAACTTGGAGGAGACCGGGGTGTTCCTATCCGCCGCCCCTGCAAGCGTTGCGCTGAACCCGGCGCCAGAGAGGGTGTGGGTAGACGCGAGGCCTCTTGGACTGGCACAAAAGTCGGAGCTCCTTGCTTATGGCCATCACCCGTCTGCGGATCCCAAACGATGACTGCGGGCGTGGGAACGTTTGGAAGAACGGCGGGTTCGGCTAAGCGCCGCGCCGCTTGCGGGGTGCCTGCCTCATAGGGCCGCCATGTCTCATGCGGATCGCTCCCCGTCCTGGGAAGAAGAAAATGTCCCAGCCGCCGCCAGTCCGGCTTCGACCATCTTATCGCTGCAGATTGGCGTCATCATCGTAGCTGCGCTCTATTTTGCAAGAGAGGTGCTCGTACCGATCACCGTCGCGGTTCTTCTATCGTTCGTGCTGTCTCCACTGGTGAACTTCCTTCGCCGGTTGCGGCTTGGCCGGATCCCGTCGGTTCTCATCGCCGTCCTCTTTGCGATCGGGATCATCGCTGTCATCGGCACCATCATCGGATCTCAGGTCGCGCAATTGACGCGTCATGCCCCGGAATATGCTTCGACGATCGAGAAGAAGGTCTTGACCGTGCGGGAGTTAGCCTTGGATAAGATATCAGGCGTAGTTGAGCATTTTGGTTATGACGTAAAGTCTGGGCAAACCTCCACAACGCCGCCTTCGACGCCGAGGGCCGACTCCCCCCCTCGCGAGCAGCCAGCGCCCGGTGCCCAGCCATCAAATCCGTTAGCGCTGTTGGAAAAATATCTGTCGCCGGTCCTGTCACCATTCGCCACATTCGGGATCATTGTGGTCGTCGCCATTTTTGTGCTGCTGCAGAAGGAGGATTTGCGCGATCGTATGATCCGATTGTTCGGCTCCACGGATTTGCATCGGACGACCGTGGCGATGGATGACGCCGCCAAACGATTGAGCCGCTATTTCCTGGCACAACTTGGGTTGAATTCGGCATTCGGACTCGTCATCGGATCAGGCCTTTATTTGATCGGTGTGCCCAACCCAATTCTCTGGGGCATTCTTTCCGCATTGCTGCGATTTGTGCCCTACATCGGCTCGTTCATGTCGGCAGGCCTGCCCATCGCACTTGCAACGGCGGTTGACCCCGGCTGGTCCATGGCGATTTGGACGGCCGCACTCTACGTGGTGGTCGAACTGCTGGTGAGCCAAGGCGTTGAACCGGTTCTCTACGGCCACAGCACCGGCCTCTCGCCTTTTGCGGTCGTCGTTTCCGCCATTTTCTGGAGCTGGCTCTGGGGATCGATCGGACTAGTGCTTTCGATGCCTCTGACATTGTGCCTGGTCGTTCTTGGCAGATACGTGGACCGGCTTGAATTTCTTGACGTTCTGCTTGGTGATCGGCCACCGCTGACCCCGGTCGAGAGCTTCTATCAGCGAATCCTGGCAGGAGATGCCGACGAGGCTCAAGACCATGCGGAGCTCCTGTTGGACAAGCGCTCCTTGTCTTCCTACTACGACGAGGTTGCGCTCAAGGGCTTGCAGCTTGCTGCGAATGACGCGGAACGCGGCGCGATCGGTCACCGGCAACTGGAGAAGGTCAGGAATACGATCCTCGGCCTGATAAGCGAGCTGTCGACCTACGATGACGGCCATCCGCCTTCCTCCGGAGAGCCGCCGGCTGGAACTCCGAAAGACCAGCAACGCATTGCGGAATCGCCTCCGCCGAAGACCATCTTGAACCCCCGCTCGCTCTCGGCCCCGTGGCAGGGCGAGCGGCCGGTGTTATGCCTTGCGGGCAAAGGTCCCCTCGACGAATCCGCGGCTGCGATGCTGGCGCAACTGCTCGACAAGCACGGTCTCGGAGCAAGGGTGGCGAGCTATCATGAGGCGTCGCGAGAAGGGATCAGCTCTTTGGAGGTAACGGGTGTTGCAATGGTTTGCATCTCGTACCTTGACATCCAGGGCAATCCTTCGCATTTGCGCTATTTGCTGCAGCGACTGAGGCGCAGGCTCCCTGATACCCCCCTTCTCGTCGGGTTATGGCCCGCCGATGACGAGGTTCTCAAAGATAAAGCAGTGCAGATGGCCGTGGGGGCTGATTATTACGTCAGTTCGCTGCGAGCTGCTGTAGATGTGTGTGTGGCTGAAGCCCAGAAGGGATCCCGGCCAACAGCATTGTCGTGAATGGCAGGCAAGAAGCAGGCGTACGACGGCGGATGATCTCCACCAACTGTCCTTCACCGGCCTTGCGCGGCGCCCACCGTGTCAGCGACGCGTGCGCCCCGTGCGCCCAGATTGGTTGGAGGCCCGGTCGTTGTGTCGCGAGCGGTCTGATGCTCCATCTCGGCATCGATTTCGGCGCCAAGGAGGACGACGATGGCCGAAATCCATAGCCAGGTCATGAAGCCAATGACGGCCCCAAGCGAACCGTACGTCTCATTGAACTTGCCAAAACTGGCAGCGTACCAGGAAAACAAGCCGGAGACCGCCAGCCAAAGCAGCGCGGCGATCGCGCTACCCCACGTCACCCAGCGCCATTGGGCGGCTTCCCGGCTCGGGCCGTATCGGTAGATCAAGGCCAAGGCCAGCGTGAGTACCAGAAACATCGCAGGCCATCTGCCGATACGAAGTAGAAGGTCGGCGGTATTGGACAAGCCTACATAGTTGAGGAGCACCGGAACAGCGACGATGGCGCCAAGAGCCGCTAGGATGAATAATATACCCCCGATCGTGAAGCTCAGCGAAACAGCATTCAGCTTGAAGAAGCCGCGCTTCTCGTCCTCTCCATGGACGATGTTCATGGTGTCGAAAAGCGACTTCATGGCCGCGTTCGCACTCCAGAGAGATGTTGCCAGTCCGATCAGGAAAGTGATGCCGAGCGTGTGGGAGCCCTTTGACGCCACGCGGGTCAGTTGCTCTCTCGCAACCTCCAGCGCCCCGCCCGGCAGGAATCCGCCGAGCTGATCGAGGTGTTTGCCGATGGTCATGGGATCGGAGAACAGTCCGTAAACCGCAACCAGCGCCGCGATCGCGGGAAAAATGGCAAGTATGCTGTAGTAGGTCATGCCTGCAGCGAGGGCTAAGATGCGGTGCTTCGAGACGTCGGAATAGACCCGCAGCAGGATATCCTTCCATCCCTTCGCGGGGATCTCTGACGGAGAGGTGGCATGCCGGCCGCGCTCTTCTCCTCTATCTTGTGCGCCGGCTCTAGCGGCACGAGCGGGTGACTTTTCGGCGAGTCGCGCCTGGCGCTCCGGCGGTGCCACACGCTCCACCACAAATGCGACCACAAGCAGCCCGATCGCGGTGGCCAGTCCCCAGCTACTGAGGTTTTCTTGCTCGCCTGATTTGGCCCAAACGTTCTTCATGGTGCTCTCCGAGCATCCAATCAAATCGGACCGCCGGTGTTCCTTTTTTCGAGTTCATGGAGCGCTAAACCAAGCAGGACGCGCTCTATCGAATGCTCGTTCTGCAAGCTTCAGCTAAAGCTGAGCCGGAGGATGCCGCGATCGAGGTGGAACTTCTTTTCGAACAACGGCTTGTGTCGCCGAAAGGATCATCCATGGCTATAGACGCGTTCGCGGGCACCGCGCCCCTATTCCTTCCCGAGAGGTTCTTTGTCGGTCGCCTCGAAGGATGGGCGGTAATGGAAAGTCTTGTCGGAGGCCTCCTCAAGCGTGCGGCAATCACGGCTCACGGGGAATTGGACAGCGACACCGACACGGTCGTTTTCACTGAGACCTATACGTTCGATGACGGTCACAGCGATACACTGAGATGGACAATTCATAAGACGGCCGAAGGTCAATATACGGGGCATGAGAACCGGCTGGAAGGCGAAGCGGTCGGCGAGCAGGTCGGATGCGCGTTCCATTGGAAGTACACCCGAGATACGCCGCAAGGCGATGGCAAGTCTTTCAAACTGAACTTCGATGATTGGTTCTATGCCATCGATGATCGTGCGTGCATCGTCCGCGGTAGCGCGGGGCGCGCTGGCATTCCATTCGCGACGGCGCATGTCACCTACAAGAGAATTTAGGCCATCAGGAAAATCGCGGTGATCATCGTGGATCAGCTCATCTAACTGAACGATCGACGAACCATCCCACATCACCGCGAGGGTCCGTCCGTTCGCATCAGTGATGGAACCAGCGACCTGGCCTAGTTCGTTAATCGAATATGCGACGCTACTTACGTCCGTCGCGGGCATCTGAAGTAAGGTAAGCGTCGACCCATTCCAGAGTGTTGCAAAAGCGTGTCCTTCGCCATCGATGCTCTATCCGACCACCCGACCGACATCATTGACGTCTAGCGCCGTACTACCTGTCGTATTTGCCGGAAGGTTCAGCGCTGTGGGGATGTTGGCATTCCACACAGTTGCGATGCTCGACGCACCGGAATTGCTAACACCGACGACCCGGCCGAAATTGTTGATAGCAAAAGCGCTACTTGTCGAGGCGCCCGGAACCGCTGGCAGAGCACTTGGAATCATTCCGTTCCAAACGGTTGCCACAGAATTAGTGGGAGTATCGACGTAGCTTGCGCCTGCGAACTCATCAGGCAACATATTTGCTCAACAAGAAGCCTGGCTTTTTGCTCTTCCGATCGCGCTCCTTTGTCGCCCAGCGAATATGTGAATCTGTGCGCGGTGCCGTCCGCAAGAAACTGCAACGCAGCCTTTGGGACAACGGCGGGCCTGTAGAGATCGAGTTGGAGTTTCAGTTCGCCAGTGGAACGCCATGTAGCCGCTTTCGCTTTACCCCGATAAGCCGACCTTCTCAGTGAGCGTCGAACTCCGCAGTCGGACCAGAACAACGCACGATTAAAAATCCATGCAGAGAGAATGACTTGATTATTGAAAGGGCCGCCGCCACGGATTTGGAAGAGCAAGCCCCCGGAATTTGCGCTGGCAAGAAGCTGTCGGCGATTGACGCAAAATGAATTAAGGTGGATATTCTAAGCGCGGTTTTTGGCTTTGTTTAATTGGAAGGAAGGAAATTCATTTAATTATCGGAGCATCAAATGAGAAACCACATAGCGCTTGTTGTCGTCCTAGCAGGAATTGCAAGCTTCGGAGACATACCCGCGAAAGCGGCGGACGTTGAAGGCTCGTCGAGCGGCATTTTTGTAAACCCACTGCCAGTTGGGGCTACCACGACAGGGGTTGGAACAAACAACTTCACGTACGGCCAGACAATCGACGTGCCGACGCGACTGACATTTACCGGCAATCCTTCGTTTGCAAGTGCGTTTGAGGTCCCCTTTTACGTGGGCACCCTTTTCTACCATAACGGCGCAATCTCGTTGGGAACGCAGGCAACATCTGTTGACCTTCAGCTAGCCACGAATTTCACGACCCCGAGCGCTCTTGGTTTGGTCACGAGTACATTTACGCTTGGCCTTGTGACAACACCGAACACGAGCGACCCAATCGCAAGCGCCGACTTTGTGAACCTTCCAAGTACCTTCACGCCAAGCATCTTCAATATCGGCGGGACGAACTACACCGTAACATTAGTGGACTTCCAGAACGTAGTGGGTGATGGCTTCCTTTCCTCCAGCAGCACCCAACTGCACGTTATTGAAGGCGGAAGCGCTACGGCGGATTTGTACGCCGAAGTCACCCGAGACACCTCGGGCGTAATAGGAGGCGTTCCTGAGACATCCACCTGGGTAATGATGCTCATTGGCTTCGCAGGCGTTGGCTTTGCCTCCTATCGCAATCGAAAATCATTCTCAGCACTGTCCGTCTGACGCTACGAAGATATGTCAAGACAGAAGCCGCCCATTGGCGGCTTCTTTAGTCTGTTGATTGTCAAAAATTGCGGTCAGAAAGCTTCAACTATAAGCAGAACGGAGTTCCGCCTCGGGTCGATCGCTCCCTTCAGCGAGTTTGGCATTCCTTTTCGGTCTACCCCAGTAAGCGGACGACCACGGGTCCTAACAGCACTGCGCGTTCGGGCCACAAATCTTGGCTTCTGTCAAACGCTTCTGCTGGAGCGACACTGGCAGGATGCGCCTGAAAACTAGATTGGGCCATGCCTTGCCCACCAGCCGCAAGCTGCTGTGGTGCACTCAGAACGTCACACGCATCCCCGCATAGAACGCACGCGGCCTTGCCGGGCTCAGCGAGCGTGGGTCGGTGAAGGCGGCTCCGCCATTGGCGAAATTCGGCACCGCAGTGGTATCGAAGAAGGTGCCGTAGGTCGCGTAGCGGTTGTCGAAGATGTTGTCGACCTTGCCGTAGAGCTGGACGTTCTTGCTGACCTGGTACGACGTGTGCAGGTTGAAGACGGCATAGGACGGCAGCTTGGCCTCGAGATTGGCTTCGTCGCCGGCCAGATACTGGCTGGAGACCCACAGCGCCTCGCCACCGACCTTCCAGGCGTCGGTCACGGCATATTCGATACCGGCCTTGATGCGGTGGCGCGGCACGGCCGGGATCTGGTTACCCGGCACGACTTGGATGAGGCCGCCGTTCAACACGGCGGTGGGGCTATTGGACGACAGCTCGAGAGCGTCGAGAAAACGCGCGTCCACGAACGCGTAGCTGGCGTGGAACTGGAGGGTGTCCGATTTGAGGTTGACCTCGGCCTCGAGGCCCTGCCGGCGCGTGTTGCCGACGTTCTGGAAGAAGCCAAAGCCCTGACGTCCCGCCACGGGCAGACCCATGATGTCGTCATAATTTGTGGCGCGGAAGCCGCCGATCTTCCAGCCGAGCGTACCGATATTCAATTCCCTGGTGCCGCGCAGGCCAGCTTCGACCGTCTTGGACACCACCTGCTTCAGCGGTGGATCGGAGACCAGGAAGGAGGCGATCAAGCACGGGTTGTTCGGATCGGCACAACCGAGCTCGAGCGGCGTCGGCACGCGGTTGGCCTCGGAATAGCCGGCGTAGGCAGTGAGCTCCGGCGTGATCTTGTAGGTGCCCCCGATAACAGGGTTGAAGCGGTCGTAGGTGTGATCGCCGTTGAGCGCGGTGCCGAGCTGGTCCTCCAGCGTGACACGGGCGTGGTTGAATCGGCCACCGCCGGTGATGGCGAAGGCATCGGTCACGTTGAACGTGTCGAGCGCATAGAGGCCGGTATATTGGTTGACGGTTCGTAGCGACACCGGTCCCATCTCGCCGGTCGCGGGGGTGCCGGACTGGCCGAGGAAAACCCCGCTGCCGCTGACCACGTAATCGGTGCCGATGGTTCCGAGCTCTGCGGTCGCATTGAATCGCGTGACGCTGGCATCGAAGCTGGCGCCGAGAACGAATCGGTTCTCATGATCGAACAACCTGTCCGTGTTGGTCGCTTGCCCGGACACCCCGAACGTTGTCGATCGCGTGGTCGTTCGGTCGAGTTCTCCGAGGAGGCTTCCGGTCGGGAAGGGATTGGCGAGCTGCGCCCCATTGAGACCATTCGCAGGCGTGGTATCGTCGCCAAAGCAGAGCAAACCGACGGCGGCGCATTCCTGCACGCTGGTTGGGTTGCCGTCGACCACGCGCTGCTCGAACACGCGCGCATGCGCGGTGCCTTCGAACGTCCAGGTCGGCGTCGCCTCGACCTTGCCGGTGAGATTGACGTAGCCGACACGGTTGTTGGTGGTCTGCGGGTTGGTGTAGATCGCACCCCAATATTGCTGTAGCAGTTCGGCCGGAACGGTGGCAGAGGCGCCGAAATTGTTGTTGGCGAGCCCCATGTTGACGTGGAATTCACTGTCCCCGCCCTTGTAGCCGACATCGCCGTAGAAGCGGCGCACGTCCGACTGCGAGGAGGTGCGGAAGCCGTTGTCGTGCAGCCCTTCGAGCGCGGCATAAACGGCGTAGTTGGTGTCGACCTGCTTGCCCCATTGCGCCGAGCTCTGGATGCGGCCGAACGAACCACCCATCGTGTCGATCTCGGCGCCTTGATAGGTAAAGCCGTCCTTCATTTGTAGATTGACGGCGCCGCCGAGTGCATTGAGGCCGAAGGCCGGGTTGTTGGTCACCACCGTGACCGAGCGGATCGCTGCGGTCGGGATCAGGTCCCAATTGACGCTGTCGGTAAACGCTTCGTTGATGCGCACGCCATTCTGGTAGACGGCGAGCCCTTGCGGTGTGCCAACGATGGGCGAGGCAACAAAGCCGCGAAACTCGACATTCGGCTGGAACGGATTACCGCTCACCTCCGTGATGTTGACGCCGGCGACATTGTCACGCAGCGCATCGGTGACGTTCAGCGAACCGGTACGCTTGATCTGGCTGGCATCGACCGCGTTGATGCTGGAGGGAATTTTGTCGACTTCGAGGCCCTTCGCATTGCCGGGCGCCGTCGGATAGACGTAGATGCGGTTCTTGGGCTTCCCGGAATTCACCACGCGCGCCGCCGTTCGCGGCGCGCTACGCCGCGCAGCCGGCTGTGGCGCCACCACCTCGATGGCGGGCAGATTCTGCACATTGGTGTCTTCGTCCTGCGCGGCCATGCCCGCGTCGGTCCAAAGCACCAGCCCCATCGACGAGGCGATCAAAAGCTTTCGCGCACCCATCCCCTGCCGTTCCCATTCCCCCGCGTCGGCTGTTTTGAACGTCGCCGATCGCGTGGAGAAGTGTAGTCGGCCCTCACGGATGCACTAGCCACAAAAGGTCGGGCAATATCCGCACCCGTTTTCCCGACCAAATCGGGAATTCTTCCCGATCGGAGATTTTCCTCATCAGGCCGCTGCGATCGGAACCAGCGCCTCGACGGTGACGCCGCCCTCGCCCGACACCAGATTGAGCGTGCCGCCCAGCGCGAGGATGCGCTCCCGCATGCCGACGAGACCGAAGCCGAGTTTCTGGCCCGGCTCCATGCCGTGGCCGTTGTCGCTGACCCGCACCCGGGCACAGCCTCGTCCGTCGCGCCCGGGCTGCTCCGCCGGCTCGATCACCACGACGATCGCGGTGGCACCGGCATGGCGGAACGCATTGGTGAGCGCCTCCTGCACAACGCGGTAGATGGTGAGGTCGGCGGTCTCTCCCATGACGCCGAGCGCCGGCGAGATCGACGTTTCGATCGTCACGTCGGGATGCGATTCCCGCCACAGCCGCGACAGCGATTCCAGCGCCTTGCCAAGGCCAAGCTCGGCAAGGCCGACGGGCCTCAAGCGCTCCAGCACGCGGCGGGTGAACTGCTGCAGCGCATTGATCTGCTCCAGCAGGGCGCTGCCGTGCTTTCGCACGGCATCGGCGCTTGGCGCCCGTCCGTCGGCCAGCTTCGCCAGCGCGCTGGCATGTGCACGCAGGGAGAACAGATATGGCCCGAACTCATCATGCAGCTCGCGCGCGATCTCCTTGCGCTCGACGTCCTGCAGCGATACCGCGCGCTCGGCAAGCCGCCGCTTGTCCTCAACCGCCTCGCCGAGCGTTGCCGCGAGATGATTGAGTTTTGTGCAGATCGCGGCGAGTTCGGGTGCGCCGCCGGGCGTGACGCGGGCATTGTAGTCGCCGTCCTCGATCTCGGTCATGGTTCGCCCCAGTGACTCGAGCGGCGCGAGCGCCCGGCCGACGACATTCATCATGACCAGAAACAGCACCAAAGCGATTACGGACCCGACCTCGAGCTGCGTGAGAATCGCGTCCCAGATCTCGGCGATCTCGTCGTTGGGATGCGAGGTGATGACGAGCGAGCCCGATTTGCCATGGACAGAGACCGGCACGCTGACGGCGGTTTGTTCGGGATGAACCAGGTTGACGAACCAGGCCGGCGGCCCGGGGGTGTCATCGTCGGTCTCGGGCCGCAGCGGCGTCAGCGGGTTCCCGCCGCTATCGCGGAGCCCAATGCTGACATGGCGAAGGCGATTGAGGTCACGCGCGATCTGGTTCAGCCTGGCATCGGGATCCGGCGCCTCGTTGAGATCGGCAACGATCATCTCGATGAACTCGCGCGCCAGTCGGATCACGCTCTGGTCCTCGGCCTGCACGCGGGGAGAGGCCTCCGCGACCTGGCGACCGATGTTGACGACGAGCCCGAGCGCGAGCAGCAGCGCCAGCAGAAGGTTGATGCGCCCGCGCAAGGATAGATTTTGCCACATTGCTTTCGTCTGCCCTAGCCCTGGGATCGCGTGCATCTGTCTGATAGCGTTGACAGAGGCAAAGCGCCCGATATCTAATCGGAAGCGTACAGCAATCCCGGCCGGGTTGCATGACCGGACACTCGTCCTCATCCGGTATCATGCGGCACGAAACAGGCAGTTCGAACACGGGGAAGGCGCTGTCACGGGGAAACGCCTATGCGCATTCTGATCGTCGACGATCATCCCATTGTCGCCTCCGGCTGCCGAGCCGTGCTGGCCGACGAAGGCGAAATCGAGATTTTGGAAGCCGCCGATGCCGAGGATGGCGAGAGCATCTTCATCGTCGAGCGCCCCGACCTCTGTGTCATCGACATCAACCTGCCGACCGTCTCCGGCTTCGAGCTTGCGCGCCGCATCCTGGAGCGCGCGCCGGAGGCCCGCATCATCATGTTCAGCATGAACGATGACCCCGCCTTCGCCGCGCGCGCGATCGAATGCGGCGCCAAGGGATATGTATCCAAGACCGGCGATCCCGACGATCTGGTCGAAGCGATCCGCACCGTCGGTGGGGGCGGCACCTATCTGCCGAGCGCTATCGCGCGCAGCATCGCTTTCGCCGGTCCCACGCTGGCGCAGAGCCCGCTGTCGAAGCTGAACGCGCGCGAGATGGAGATCCTGCGACTGCTGAGCGCCGGAAAAAGCCTGTCCGAGATCGCCTGGCTGGTGCAATCGTCCTACAAGACGGTCGCCAACACCTCCTCGATCATGCGCCAGAAGCTCGGGGTGAAGACCTCGGTAGAGCTGGTGCGGCTGGCGATCGACAGCGGCGTGGCGTAAGAGCACTCCGCAAATTTCGGTCACACAGGCATTGCAAGATGTGGTGAGATGCCATGGAGCAAACGGCATGACGATCCAGACTGTCTCGACCAATCAATCCTACGGCGGCGTGCAAGGCGTGTATCGCCATGCCAGCGAGGTCACCGGAACCGATATGGTGTTCTCGGTCTATGTTCCCCCGCATGCCGAAGGCGCCAAGCTGCCTGTGGTCTGGTACCTCTCGGGACTGACCTGCACGCACGCCAACGTCACCGAGAAGGGCGAATTCCGCAGAGCCTGCGCCGAACTCGGCCTGATCTTCGTCGCGCCGGACACGAGCCCGCGCGGGCCCGATGTGCCTGGTGACGCCAACAATGCCTATGATTTCGGCCTGGGCGCCGGATTCTACGTCGATGCCACGCAAGAGCCCTTCGCACGGAACTACCGCATGTGGAGCTATGTCACCGACGAGTTGCCCAAACTTGTGGCGGGACATTTTCCCGTCGATGCCAAGCGCCAATCGGTCATGGGCCATTCGATGGGCGGCCACGGTGCGCTGACGGTGGCTCTGCGCAACCCGCACCGCTATCGCGCGGCCAGCGCCTTTGCCCCGATCGTGGCACCGTCACAGGTGCCGTGGGGCATCAAGGCGCTGAACGGCTATCTCGGGCCCAACAAAGATGCCTGGCGCAGCCACGACACCGTGGCGCTGATCGAGGACGGCGCGAAATATTCGGGCTTCCTGGTCGACGTCGGCGAGGCCGATAATTTCCTGAAGGAGCAGCTCAAGCCCGAATTGCTCCAGGCCGCCTGCAGCAAGGCCAACATCCCGCTGACGCTGCGGCGTCAGCCGGGCTACGACCACAGCTATTACTTCATCTCGACGTTCATGAGCGATCATCTGCATTGGCATGCGGAGCGGCTGAAGGGGTGAGGTTCTTCCTTCTCCCCTAACTCTCCGCCACCGCAGTATCGTAGGGCGGGCACAGCGAAGCGTGCCCAACGATTTCTCTCGAATCATTGAACGATCGTGGGCACGGCGCGAGGGCGCCTTTGCCCACCCTGCGATTCCGGACTCGCTGAGAGTTGCCCTACTCCGGCTTGCCGTAATTTGGCGCGAGCAGGCGGTTGCGGATTAGATAGCTCATCGTGCGCGACCAGGATTCATCGGTATTGCCGCGCATGTCGGCGCTGGCCGCCGTGATCATGTTGCCGGTCTTCACGTCGCGCAGATAGATGTTGAGATTGATGATCAAATTCGAGACCTTCTGTACCAAGCCGGTGATCTCGACTTCGGCACCCAGCTGCGCCGCAAGCTTGAGGTCGCAGCCGCCGCAGGCCTGCAGATTGCTGTGACGGGCGGCATCCCTGATAGGCGCGATGTCGAGCAACTGGAACTTGCCTGAATCGGCTAGTTCCTTGCGGAGCTGCTCGCTGATGCGATCAAGGCGCGCCTCCTCGGGCTTCGAGCCGTAGAACTCGCCGGGCAGGCTGGTGTCGATCAGCTCGAAATCGAACACGGCAAGCTTCGGCGGATCGGCGAACGCGGCCGATCCCGTCGACAGCAATGCGGCGAAACACAGCAGCGCTCGCACGATCGTGATGCCTGCGCTGGCGCGCGTGCGAACGAAATGCGGGGTTGCAAGCCTTGCCAAATCGGTCATGCTTCCAGCAGAAACAATTCTCAACCGGCGGTCAAGCCGGGGAGAAATTTTGGAGGAAACATGATCCGTTGGTTGGTCGGCCTGATTGGCCTCGCACTTGCGGCGACGCAGGCGCTGGCGGCTGACCCCATTGAAATCGGCGTCGGCTATCTCGGCGTCGCCGGCACCAAATCGACGCTGTCGCTGGTCGAGCAGCCGGCCCAGAATGACGGCGTCGCCGGAGCCCATCTCGCCATCGAGGACAACAACACCACCGGAAAATTCCTCAACCAGCATTTCACGCTGGAGGAGCACCGCATCGAGGAGGGCGAGGACCCGGTCCAGGCCGCGACCGCACTCGCCGAGAAGAACAGCTTCATCATCCTCGACCTGCCCGCTGACGCGCTGCTGAAGGTCTCCGATGCCCTGCGCGATCGCGGCACGCTGCTGTTCAATGCCGGCGCCATTGACGAGCGGCTGCGCGAGGCCGACTGCCGCGCCAATGTGATTCATTCCGCGCCGACGCGGTCGATGCTGGCGGATGCGCTCGGCCAGTATCTGGTCTGGAAGAAATGGTCGCGCTGGCTGCTGGTGGTCGGCTCGCATGACCAGGACAAGCTCTACGCCGATGCGCTCCGCCGCGCCGCCTCGCGGTTCGGGGCCAAGATCGTGCAGGAGCGCACGTTCGAGGACACCGGCGGAGCGCGCCGCACCGATTCCGGCGTGACGTTGATCCAGCGCCAGATGCCGGTCTTCACGCAGCAGGCCCCCGCCTACGATGTGCTGGTCGCCGCCGACGAGAGCGAGGTGTTCGCCGCCTATCTGCCCTACCGCACCTGGGATCCGCGCCCTGTCGCAGGCTCGGCCGGCCTCGTGCCGCGCAGCTGGGACGCCGCACAGGACCAGTGGGGCGCGACGCAGATGCAGAACCGCTTCATGAAGCTGAACTCGCGCCGCATGACCGCGCTGGACATGCAGGCCTGGACGGCGGTGCGGATGATCGGCGAAGCGACCTCGCGCACCAATTCCGGCGACGTCAAGAAGGTCACGGATTTCATCAAGAGACCGGATTTCTCTGTCGCCGCCTTCAAGGGCACCCGGCTCACCTTACGCGACTGGAATCTCCAGCTGCGCCAGCCGATACTCCTTGTCGACGGCCGCATGGTGGTGTCGGTGTCGCCGCAGGAAGGATTTCTGCACCAGGTCTCCGAGCTCGACACGCTCGGCTACGATCGCCCGGAGAGCAAATGCAAGCTGAAATGAAGGTTGGGATGTTGCGTGCGGGATTGCTGGCCGCGCTGATGCTGACGGCGGCACCAGCGCATGCCTTCATCGCCTATGTCTCGAACGAGAAGAGCAATACGGTCTCGGTGATCGATACCGACAGCTGGACCGTGACCAAGACCATCAAGGTCGGCCAGCGCCCGCGCGGGATCGAATTCACCCGCGACGGCAAGTTCGTCATGGTCGCCGTCGGCGATGACGACACCATCCAGATGATCGACGCCAAGACGCAAGGCATCGTGGACACCCTGCCCTCCGGTCCCGACCCCGAATTGTTCACCCAGGACGCCACCGGCAAGACGCTCTACGTCGCCAACGAGAACGACAACACGGTGACCGTGATCGATCTGGAAAAGCGCGCCCGTCTCGGCGACATCCAGGTCGGCGTCGAGCCCGAGGGTATGACCATTAGCCCCGACGGCAAAACCCTGATCAACACGTCGGAAACGACCAACATGGCGCACTTCATCGATACTGGCTCGCGCCAGATCGTCGCCAACGTGCTGGTCGACGCACGGCCGCGCTTTGCCTGTTACAAGCACGACGCATCCGAATTGTGGGTGTCATCGGAGATCGGCGGTACAGTCTCGATTGTCGATCCCAACAAGCATGCGGTGATCGGCAAGGTCAATTTCGAGATTCCGGGCTTGCGCAAAGAGGCAATCCAGCCGGTTGGCATCGGCATGACCAAGGACGACAAGACCGCCTTCATCGCACTCGGCCCCGCCAACCGCATTGCCGTGGTCGATACCGCCACGCGCAAGGTGACGAAATATCTCCTGGTCGGCCAGCGCGTCTGGCACATGGCGTTCACGCCGGATGAAAAATATCTGCTCACCACCAACGGCGTCTCCAACGATGTTTCCGTGATCGACGTCGCCGCGCAGAAAGTCATCAAGACCATTCAAGTGGGCGAACTGCCCTGGGGCATCACGATCGCACCATGACCAGCCCCGCCACCATCGCCGAATCGCAGGACAGACCGAGGCTGGAAGCCGCCCCGGTGCCGGCGCTGTCGATCGACGGCGTCAGCCATTCCTACGGCCCGCGCCGCGCGCTGATGGACGTGTCCTTCAACGTGCAGCCCGCAAGCTTCACCGCTCTGCTCGGCCTCAACGGCGCCGGCAAGAGCACCCTGTTCTCGCTGATCACGCGATTGTTCGGCATCCAGTCCGGCCGCGTCGGCATTTTCGGCCACGACATCAGGCGGTCGCCCGGCGAGGCATTGCGGTTGCTTGGCGTCGTATTCCAGCCGCGAACGCTCGATCTCGATTTGTCACTGACGCAGAACCTGCTCTATCACGCAGCCCTCCATGGCATCGCCAGGCGCGAGGCGGCCGCCCGCAGCGCCGAGTTGCTGGCGCGCATTGGGCTCACCGAGCGCGCCGGCAGCAAGGTGCGCGATCTCTCCGGGGGCCAGATGCGGCGACTGGAGATTGCCCGCGCACTGCTGCATCGGCCGCGGCTGCTCTTGCTGGACGAGCCGACCGTCGGCCTCGACGTCAAGGCGCGGGCCGATATCATCAGCCATGTCCGGCAGCTCGTCACCGAGCAGGGCATCGGCGTGCTCTGGGCGACGCATCTGCTCGACGAAATCATGCCCAGTGACGACCTGGTGGTGCTGCACCAGGGCAAGGTGCTGGCGCAGGGCTCGATGAGCCGCGTCATCGCCGAGGCCGGCGCGCAGGACGTCAACACCGCCTTCATGCGCCTGACCGGCGCGCAAGTGATGCCGGGAGGCGGCGCATGAGCAGCATCACCACGCGCGACGTGCCGCGCGGCTTCTCGGCCTCCGAGTACATGACCTGCCTCACCGGTATCGTCTGGCGCGAGGGCCTGCGCTTCCTGCATCAGCGCGAGCGCTTCGTCTCGGCGCTGGTGCGGCCGTTGGTGTGGCTGTTCATCTTCGCCGCCGGCTTCCGCCAGGTGCTCGGCATCTCCATCATCCCTCCCTACGAGACCTACATTCTCTACGAGGTCTTCATCGCGCCGGGATTGATGGCAATGATCCAGCTCTTCAACGGCATGCAATCCTCGCTCTCGATGGTCTATGACCGCGAGATGGGCAACATGCGCACCTTGCTGGTGAGCCCGCTGCCGCGCGGCTTCCTCCTGTTCTGCAAGCTGCTTGCGGGCACCGCCGTGTCGCTGCTCCAGGTCTATGCGTTCCTGATCATCGCCTGGTTCTGGGACATCACCCCGCCCCCGATCGGCTACCTCACCGTACTGCCCGCCCTGATCCTGTCCGGCCTGATGCTGGGCTCGCTGGGCATGCTGATCTCCTCCGGCATCAAGCAGCTCGAGAACTTTGCCGGCGTGATGAATTTCGTCATCTTCCCGATGTTCTTTGCCTCCTCGGCACTCTACCCGCTCTGGCGCGTGCAGGAGGGCAGTCCCTATCTGTACTATATCTGCCAGGCCAATCCGTTCACCCATGCGGTCGAACTGATCCGCTTCGCGCTGTATGGGCAGATCAACTGGATCTCGCTGGCGGTGGTCGGAGCTTGCACAATCGTCTTCATGATCGCCGCGATCTATGCCTATGATCCGTCACGCGGGCTGGCACGGCGCGGGCCTGCGGGAGGCGAAGGATGATGGTTCGCACATTTGCCATGACGGCGCTTGCGTTCGTGGTCGCAGGCTCGGCCGCACGCGCAGCGGATCCACGCTATCCCAATTGGCCCTGCGCGCAGGCCAAGGTTCCGGATATCTCGCTGGCCGCCGTTTGGGCTGGTCCCCCGCTCGATGACGCCGAGAACAAGTGGAAGGACGACAGCAAGGTCAGCGCACTGGTCTCCAAGCTCGCGGCGCGCAAGACGCCGTTGGACGAGGCCGAGAAGTCGGTGAAGGAATTCCTCGCGGCCTCGGCCGACAAGACCACCAATGCCAAGCTGCTGTTTGCCGGCCTGTTCGACACCCTGAACGCCCAACGCGCCCAGGTCATGAGTGGGTTAGAGCGCGTCAGCCGCAAGCAACGTGACGCTGCCGACAGGATCCGCGAGGAGACGATTGAGCTCCAGGCGCTTCAGGACGCAACGCCGCGCGATGACGCCAAGGTCGACACCATGAGCAACCAGCTGATCTGGGACACCCGCATCTTCGAGGACCGCCGCAAGGTGGTGCGCTTCGTCTGCGAAGTGCCGACCACGATCGACCAGCGCCTGTTCGCGCTCGGTCGCGTCATCCAGCAGGAAATGGAATAGCGTCAGCCTTGCTGACGACTTTCATAAAAGTTCCCGCGATATCAACGCGATCCTTAATGTTACCGCGCTATCTGCCGGAACCAAATCGATCTAGGATGGCTTGTCGATGAGAATCTCCAACGCCGGGAGGCCTCGATGGGAACAGCAAAATTCATCCTCGCGGGCGCTGCAGCCATCACTATGCTCGCATCCAGCGCCTTTGCTGACGACATGACCGGAATGGTCACCAGCATTAACAGGCTCAACAACACCATCTCGATCCAGCAGATCCAGAAAGGCACGGTGGGCAGCGGCACTGGTGGAGCAGCCGGCGCGCTCCAGCAGTACAAAGCCAAGGATGCCGCGATGCTGGATGCCGTGCATGCCGGCGACAGGGTGACGTACTCCGCGACGGACGCTGACGGCTCGAGCACGCTGACGAAGTTGCAGAAGCAGTAAGATTCAGGTCGGCGCAGTCCGACTGATGACGATGCTGCATCCGCGTTGTCATTGCGAGCGGAGTAAAACAATCCAGAGTCCCTCCGCGGAAAGATCTGGATTGATTCGCTCCGTGCGCAATAACGAGGAGATAGTTTGCCTACTGCTCGGGCCGCGGCTCCGGCTGCGCCTCGTCCGTGGGCAACTTCGCGCGTTCCCAGCCGTCGGTCCCATCAGGGTACCAGGCGATATTGGAATAGCCATAAGTCAACGCGCGCTTGGCGGCGTTCCAGGACATCCAGCAGTCGGCGAGGCAATAGATCACGAGCAGCGCGGCCTTGTCGCCGTGCGAGGCGCGCGCAAGGCCACGCTGGAGATAATCGTCCATCGCCGGCGGCAACGCGCCGTAGCCGGTGTCCGGCAGCCAGATACTGCCCGGAATATTTCTCCGCGGCATATCGCGCCAGACCGTTCCGGCCGGCAGGTTCTTCGGCTTCGGCGCACGCGGCAATACGTCGATGAAGGCTCCGCTCTTCGCGCGCCAGATCGCCTCGGCATCCGCCGTCGTGAGCACCCGCGCGCCTTCCAGCGTCGCCGGCACGGGCGCGCGGTAATTGTCGGTGCGATAGCCTTCCGGCTCGAACGGCTCCTGCTGCTGCGCCAACGCCGGCACCGCCAGGGCGGCGACGAGGAGCGCAGCGGCAAGATGTCGCCTCATGGCGACGTCTTGGCCGTCTCCGCACCGAGCGGCCGGTCGTTTTCGTCGAGCAGGGGCACGCCGAAATCGAGCAGGATCTTGTTGATCTCGCCCTGGTTCTCCTGGATCAGCTTGTTGAGCTGCCGCTTCCAGTTCTGATCGGCGGCGCGCACGCCCATGCCGATGCGATAGACCAGCTTGGGACCCGTGGTTTCCTTCACCAGCGGCGTGACGTGCAGCGAGCCGGCCTTCTTGGCGTAGTAGCCCGCCATCGGCCCCCACAGCACCCCGGCGTCGATCTTGCCCGCGGTGAGATCGTCGATCATCGCCTGCGCCGAATTGTCGTAGCGCGTGTCGATCATCAGCGGATAGGGCTTTGCGTCGCGCATCAGCCCCGCAATGGCCATATTGGTCGCCGGCGGGGTGCCGGCGATGATGCCGACGTGCTTGCCCTTCAACCTGGGATCCTCGAGCGTATCGACATCTTCGAGCCCGCTGCCTGATTTCGCGACCAGCGCGTAGGTCGTGCGGTAATAGGGGTTCGTACCCTGCACGATGTCGTCGCCTTGCGGAAATCCCATGATGACATCGCAGCGATGCGCACCCAGCGTCATTCGCACGAAACCCGTGGCCTGCGGAAAGAACACGTAGTCGAGCTTCTTCTGCAGCTTGTCCGCAAACAGTTCGGCAATCTTGTTCTCGATCCCCTCGCCCTTTTCGTTGGAGAACGGCATGTTGCGCGGGTCGGCGCAGACCCGAAGCACCTTCGGATCGACCAGCTCGAAGGAGAGGTCACCACCGTCAGTCGTCTGCGCGCGAGCCATGCTGCCGATTGCACAAGACGCCGCTACCACAAAAAGTGAAAATAACCAGCGACGATGTCGTCCGGCCTCCATCGCGCTTCCTCCTCGTTTCGTTCGAATGCTATCCATGCACGCCATGGACGCACCATGTCTCGCCAAACTTTGCGTTGGCTTTTCGTATTGCAGTGCAATGCAGTGAAACCTGAACTGAGGCGAAAAAGTGTCTCATCTCACGTCAAAGATCGCCGCCTTGACCCTGCTGGTCGCAGCGACGCTAGCACGCGCCGGGGCGACCGAATTGCCTGTGAGCGAAGTGGCACCGGGAATCTTCGTGCACTCCGGGACTATCGCCCTGATGACGCGGGAGAACGAGGGCGACATTGCCAATGTCGGCTTCATCGTCGGCGATGAGGCGGTGGCCGTGATCGATACCGGGGGCAGCCTTCGCGAAGGCGAGGAGCTGCTGGCCGCTGTGCGGTCCCGAACCAGCAAGCCGATCCGCTATGTCATCAATACCCACGGCCATCCCGACCATGTCTTCGGCAATGCGGCCTTTGTCGCAGACGGAACCAGCTTCGTCGGCCAAAGCAAGCTGCCGCAGGCGCTGGCGACACGCGGGCCGTATTATCTCGATAATTTCCGGCGCATCATGGGCGCCGAATTGATCGATCCCGTGAAGATCGTGCAGCCCACCGTGCTCGTGAAGGACACGATGACGCTCGATCTCGGATCGCGGCAGCTGACCTTGCGAGCCTGGCCGGCCGCGCACAGCGACAACGACCTGACGGTATTCGACGAGACCACGAAGACACTGTTCGCCGGCGATCTGGTCTTTCTCCGCCATATTCCGGTCATGGACGGCAGCATTCGCGGCTGGCTTGCCTTGCTGAAGGAGTTGGAGACCGTTCCGGCGGTCCGCGTCGTTCCGGGTCACGGCCCTGTGAGCGACTGGCCGGCCGCGCTGGCCGATGAGAAGCGTTATCTTTCGACGCTGCTGTCGGACGTCCGCGCCTCGAACAAGAAGGGCGAGCCGATCAGAACCGCAGCCGAAAAGGCCGCGGCGTCCGAGCGGCCGCGTTGGGAACTGTTCGACGATTACAACGCGCGCAACGCAACCGCAGCATTTTCTGAAATTGAATGGGAGTAGCGGGCGCGCTACCTTACTCGAACAACCGCGTCGTCCGCACAGGATCTTGACCATGACGGGATGCACACGCCGCCTGCCCCTGATCGCCGCATTGCTCGGCATCGCCTTCGCGCTGCCTGCCAGCGCCGAAGAGGCCTACGACCCCTGGCCGGGTCTGGTGCAGGACATCTTCAACAACCGTCCGATGAACGACGGCAGCGGCGTCATCGCCATCGAGATGCCCTATCGCGCCGAGGACGCGGCGATCGTGCCGGTGACCCTGCGCAGCAAGCTGTCGCCGGCAGATAGCCGCCGCATCCGATCGATCACGCTGGTGATCGATCGCAATCCGGCGCCGATGGCGGCGAAATTCGAGCTTGGCGCGGATGCCAACGTCACCGAGATTTCCACGCGCGTGCGCGTCAACAATTACACCGACGTCCACGCGGTCGCCGAGCTCAGCGATGGCCAGCTCTACGTCTCAAAGACCTATGTGAAGGCCTCGGGCGGCTGCTCGGCACCGGCCGGCAAGAATGCCGAGGAGGCCAACAATCGCCTCGGCCAGATGCGCTACCGGCAATTCGCGCGCGAGGACGCGCCGGCAAGCCGCATCCGCGAGGCGCAAATCATGATCGGGCATCCAAACAATTCCGGCCTGCAGATGGACCAGGTCACGCAGCTCTATATCCCCGCCTTCTTCATCAACCAGCTGAAGCTGACGCAGGACGACAGCCCCGTGCTGTCGATGGAAGGCGGCATCTCGATCTCGGAAGACCCCAATCTGCGCTTCACCTATGTCTCCAACGGCGCCAAGCGCTTCCGCGCGGAAGCCAAGGACACGGAGGGACACGTATTCCGCCATGAGTGGGATGTGGAGAAGTCGGGGACGTGAATGCCTCTTGCCGTCATTCCGGGGCGCAGAGCGCGAACCCGGAATGACCAGCCAGATCAGAAACACCTCACCTCGGCTTCGGCTTGCGCCCGGCGCAAATCGTTCACGGCCGCATTCGCCTGCTCCGACGTCCTGAACTGGGTGCCGAGATTGCCGCGGACCTGGGACATGCTGAGTGCGGTCTCGGCAGTGACATATCTTTCATAGGGCACGATCGAGGCGACCACGTCGATCGAGCAGGAGCATTGTTCGATCGCCTGCCGCGTCTCGCCATTGGCCTTCATGCAACCATAGACATATTCCGCGCGCGCCGACGTCGGATAGTCGTTGGCCTCCTCGGCCCGCGCCGCGGTGACCACTGCTGCGAGCACGACCAAAGCGGCGACAATCGGTCGTACCTGTCCCGCAAAACTCATAGGCGTCCTCCCGCTGGTTGCGATGGAAGCTATGCTATGCGTATTGTCCTGAAAAGCACTCTGTCAGAGGAAATGGCTCACAAGTGATGAGAGTTTTGGCACGGACATTGGCGCTCGCGATGGTGCTGGCGTGCGGCACGGCGGCCCATGCTGCGGACACCATCCGCCTGGCCGTGCAGAAGACCGGAACATTCTCCTGGGAACTGGCGACGATCCGCGAGGCCGGGCTCGACAAGGAAGCCAACCTGGCGCTCGAGGTCACGGAGCTTGCGAGTCCCGAGGCCGGCAAGATCGCGCTCCGCGCCGGCAATGCCGACATCATGCTGTCGGACTGGCTCTGGGTGTCGCGCGAGCGCGCGCTCGGTGCCAAGCTGACCTTCTATCCCTATTCCAGCGCCCTCGGCGCCGTGATGGTGCCGGCCGCCTCGCCGATCAAGACGCTGGCTGATCTGAAGGGCCGCAAGCTTGCCGTCGGCGGCGGCCCGATCGACAAGAGCTGGCTGCTGCTGCAGGCGCGGATGAAGCAGGACGGCATCGACCTGAAGTCGGATGCCACCATCGTCTATGGCGCCCCGCCCCTGATCGCGGCCAAGGCACTCGACGGCGAGATGGATGCGAGCCTCAATTTCTGGAATTTCTGTGCCCAGCTCGAGGCCAAGGGTTTTAGGCGCCTCGTCGGCATCGAGGAGATTTTGCCCAAGCTCGGCGCCAAGGGCGCGGTGTCCGCGGTCGGCTATGTCTTCGACGAGAGCTGGGCCGCGAGCCATCGCGACGCCGTGGCACGTTTCATCGCCATGACGCGCAAGGCCAAACAATTGCTGGTCACTTCGGATGCGGCCTGGGACAAGATCGCCGCGCTCACCGGCGCGACCGATCCGGCCATGGTCAAGACCTATCGCGACCGTTATCGCGATGGTATTCCGCGCCGGAGCATCAGTGACGAAGAGGCGGATGCGCGCGTGCTCTACCGCGTGCTCGCCGAGATCGGCGGTCGCGACTTGGTCGGTCCGGCGGCCGAGCTCGATCCCGGCACCTTCTATCACGCCCTCTCCGGAGATTGAGTTGCTGCGCCTTCTCTCCTTCGCCCTGTTTCTCGCGATCTGGTGGATCGCCGCGCTGTTCGTCGGCGGCGCGAAGCTGCCCTCCCCGCCCGCGGTGCTCAATGTCATCATCGCTGAAGCCGCGAGCGGCGCGCTGTTCCTGCACCTCGGTGCGACGCTGGCGCGCGTCGCGCTCGCTTTCGTGCTGGCCATGTCGGTCGGCAGTGCCATCGGCTATCTGATGGGGCGGGTGAAGCTTGCCGACCGGCTCGGCGATCCCTGGCTGATCCTGCTGCTCAATCTGCCGGCGCTGGTCGTGATCGTGCTGGCCTATATCTGGGCCGGACTCACCGAAGCCGCCGCGATAGCGGCGATTGCCATCAACAAGCTGCCGACGGCGGTCGTCACCTTGCGCGAGGGCACGCGCGCGCTCGACCGCTCGCTCGACGAGATGGCGAGCGTATTCGCGATGCCGCGCTGGCGCGCGTTCCGCCATGTTGTGCTGCCGCAGCTTGCGCCCTATATCGCGGCCTCCGCCCGCTCCGGTCTGTCGCTGGTCTGGAAGATCGTGCTGGTGGCCGAGCTGCTGGGACGCCCGAACGGGGTCGGCTTCGAGATCGGCGTCGCCTTCCAGCTGTTCGACACGCCACGACTGCTCGCGTATTCCCTGACATTCGCCGCCGTCGTGCTCGTGATCGAGACGGCGCTGGTGCAGCCGTTCGAGGCCCGCGCAACGCGGTGGCGGCCCCGTGCGGCTTGAGGTCGAGATCACAGGCAAGACCTACAGCAGCGCCGCGGGCGGCACGCACGAGGTGCTGGCCCCGGTCAAATTCGCTCTGCAGTCAGGCGAGGTCGGCGTGCTGATCGGGCCGTCCGGCTGCGGCAAGAGCACGATGCTGCGCATCATCCTCGGACTCGATCGCGACTTCGACGGCCATGTCGCGCGGCCGCCAGAGGCGCGCATCGGCATGGTATTTCAGGAGCCGCGACTATTGCCGTGGCGCTCGGTCGAGCAGAATGTCCGGCTGGCCGCGCCTGACGTCACCGACGCAAAGCTGTCGGAGCTGTTCAAGATCCTCGAGCTGGACGCGCATCGCAGTCATTTTCCCGGCGAGTTGTCGCTGGGCCTCGCCCGCCGCGTCGCGCTCGCCCGCGCCTTTGCGGTCGAGCCCGACCTGCTCGTGCTCGATGAACCCCTCGCCTCGCTCGACGATGCGCTTGCCGGCCGCCTGCGCGACGAGATCGCGACGCTGGTGGCGAGTCGTCCCGTGATGACGCTGCTCGTCACCCACAGCCTGGACGATGCCATCCGTCTTGGTGACCGCCTGTTCTTCCTGTCGCCCCGTCCCGCCCGCATCGTGCAGGAGGTGCCGATCGCCGTGCCGCGCGCCGGGCGCAGCGAGGCTGAGCTTGCGAGGATCAGGGCCGAGCTTGCAGCCTTGCTGCTTGAATCGAAGTGAACACTCGTGGTCAATTGGATCAAACGAGATTGTCCTGAGGAGACCACCATGCGGCGGCTGATTGCGATCGGTATCCTGTTGGCTGTCATGCCGGGCGCGACGCTCGCGCAGAGCAAGGGCAAAGGCATCAGGCTCTGGAACCTGACGAGCGAGACGATCTCCGGCTTCCAGCTTGCACCAGCAGGCAAGACGGATTGGGGTCCGAACCAGTGTCTGAACGACAAGGACAAGGAGGTCGATCATGACGAGCGGCTGCGCATCACCGGCGTCGAGCCCGGCCGCTACGACGCCAAGGTCAGCTATCCCAATTCACGGCAATGCGTCGTTCGCGACATCGAGATCAAGGCGGATGCGGTGTTCTCGATCGCGGACAAGGATCTGAAGGATTGCAGCAAGTAGGCGGCTTACGCCTTGTCATGCGTGTGTGGATATTCGCACCGCCAGCGCACCGCCTGCCATTTCGGATGTTCGCCGACCCATTGTGCAATATAGGGCGGCGCGGCCATGGAGCATTGCGCCGGCGAGCCGCCAAAGTTGAACACCAGATGCTGCTCCTCGCAGGTCGCAGGCGAGAGCACCGCACACACAGTCACCACCAGGTCGATCGGGTTCATGCCGAGAATCCTTCAGGGATCGCTGGAACGTTATCATAGAACGCTACGCCTCAGCGGGCAGGAAGTTTCACACAGGCGTGAGCCGGGCGAGCATGATCACGGCGACGCAACCACACCCAGTGAGCCATCGCAGAGATAGCCTAGGTGCCATCGCCGCCTTGCCGCCTGCCAATTTCGTCAATAAGCTGGTTCCCGACAACTGCTAACAGGCTGATGGCTCTTAAGGAAACCTCCCGGCGCGGCGTCGCCACCGCAGTCTGCGTGCTGGTGCTCGTCGCCAGCGCCTGTGCCCTCACGGGTTATGTCCAGCGAGCTAAAGCGGAGACGCAGCCGGACAAACCGAATTCGGGCAACACCGAGCCTTCCCGCACAGCAAATAGCGACCAGCCGGTGGTCAAGCTGACGCCGAGCCAGCAGGCTCAGGTCGGGCTGGAAACTACGGCTCTGCAAGCAGCTCCCCATCCCGAGCAATTCCGTGCCTATGGCGCCGTGCTCGATATTTCCCGCATTACGGAGCTCGCCAACAGCTACGCCAATGCGCAAGCCCAACTTCAGACGGCGCAAGCCAAGCTCGAAGTCGCCAAGAGCGCATACGACCGGACCAGGAATCTCGTCGACTCCGCCGCCCTCCCAAAAAAGGAAGCCGAAGCCGCAGAAGGCACATGGCGGGTCGACAAGGCGGCGCTGGCCGCGGCGGAATCACAGCTCAGGACGCTCGCGGCAACAGCACAGCAGGAATGGGGGCCCGTCATCGGCCGGGGAATCATCGAGCGCTCGCCGGTCGTCGTCAGGCTGATCGAACGTGATCAGCTTCTGGTCCAGGTGACGCTGCCGCCGGGCACGACCGTCACCGGCACTCCGGGAACGGCGCTGGCGCAGGCGCCGACGCGGAATGCGAATATCGATCTGCAGTACATCTCGCCGGCAACGCGCACCGACCCTCGCATTCAGGGATTGAGCTATTTCTTCTCCGTGCCGGGCGATAGCGGCCTGCTGCCCGGCATGAACACCACGGTCTATGTGCCCTCCGGCAACAGCTACGAGGGCGTGTTCATCGAGGACACCGCCATCGTGCGGTGGCAAGGTCGGGCGTGGGTCTACCTGCGTGTAAGCCCCGACAGCTTCCGACGGCATCCGATCAGCACGGACCAGCCGGTCTCCGATGACGACTACGTGGTTCGGGACATCCCATCCGGGTCCGAAATCGTCATGCGGGGCGCGCAGGTCCTGTTGTCCGAGGAGGCCAAAAGCGAGCTTCGGGGCGGCGATGACGATTGATGGCACCGGCTCCGGCAGGTCAGGGCCGCAAGCCGCTCTCGTCGCCTTTGCCATCCGTTTCCGCGGCATCGTGCTCGCGCTTTCGTTTGCGCTCCTGGGCTACGGCCTGTTCGCCCTTGGCGAAGCCAAGTACGGCGTCTTCCCCGAATTCGCGCCACCGCAGGTCACGATCCAGACGGAGGCCCCAGGCCTCAGCCCCGAGCATGTCGAGATCCTGGTCACGCAGCCGATCGAAACGTCGATCAACGGCCTGGCCGGCGTCGAGAGTCTGCGCTCATCGTCGATCCAGGGGCTCTCGGTCGTGACCGTCATCTTCCAGCCGCGCAGCGATATCTATCGGGCGCGTCAGTTGGTGACCGAACGCCTCGCGGTCGTGGCCGCGCGGCTGCCGCAAGGCGTTCAGCCGCCCTCGATGACGCCGTTGACGCCGCTGGCCGGCACGGTGCTGGTCATCGGCCTGACGTCCGACAAGCGTTCGCTGATGGATTTGCGCACGATCGCGGACTGGACCGTGGCAAGACGGCTTCTGGCCGTGCAGGGCGTCGCCCAGGTCTCGACCTACGGCAAAGACGTCAGATCCCTGCAAGTGCAGGTCCGCCCCGACGATCTGATCCGCTTCCGGGTCGGCCTGAACGACGTGCTGGCCGCGGCGCGCAAAGCCACCGGCGTGCGCGGCGCCGGTTTCATCGATACCGCCAATCAGCGCATCACGCTGCAAACCCAGGGACAGTCGCTGACGCCCGACCAGCTGGCCCGCACCGTGCTCCTGCACCAAGGCGGCGCAAGCGTGGTTCTCGGCGACGTCGCAACCGTCGTGACCGCTCCCGAGCAGCCGATCGGAGCCGCCCTCATCGACGGCGTGCCCGGCATCATGCTCATGGTCAGCCAGCAATACGGCGCCAATACGCGAGATGTCACCACACGCGCGGAAGCCGCACTGCAGGAGCTGCGACCGGGCCTTCAAGCCGACGGCGTCAAGCTTCATGCGGACATCTTTCGTCCGGCCAATTTCATCGATGCGGCGACCGAGAACGTCCTCGACGCCCTGTTGATCGGCGGAGCGCTCGTGGTCGTCGTCCTGGTCATGTTTCTATCCGACTGGCGCACGTCCATCATCAGCTGCACCGCGATCCCCCTGTCGTTGATAGCGGCCGTGCTCGCATTGCAGTGGATGGGGGAAACCCTCAACACGATGACGCTGGGCGGCCTCGCCATCGCGATCGGCGAAGTCGTCGATGACGCCGTGATCGGCGTCGAGAACGTCGTGCGCCGGTTGCGCGAAAATCGCCGCGCCGCGGCGCCGAGGGCAGAAGCGCGCGTCGTGCTAGACGCTTTCCTCGAGGTGCGCACGGCCGTCGCCTATGCGACGTTTGCGGTGTTGCTGGTGTTCTTTCCGGTCCTGACGCTTTCCGGCATTGCCGGCCGTCTGTTCGGCCCCCTGGGCATCGCCTATATCTTCGCCGTGATTGCTTCGCTCGCGGTCGCTCTGACGGTGACGCCGGCACTCTCGATGCTGCTCCTCGTCGGGAGGAGCGGCGGGCAGCGCCTGCATGAACCGCCCGTGGTGCGTTGGTCCCGTCGCTCCTATCAGGCCTTGCTCCGTCGTATCGGCCGCTACCCGAAGCTGGTGATGACGGCAGCCGCAGCCGTCACCATCGCCGGAATAGCAATGCTGCCGTTCTTTGGCGGCACTTTCCTCCCCGACCTTAGGGAAGGCCATTTGATTCTGCACGTCTCGGCAATCCCCGGCACCTCGCTCGACGAATCTCTTCGCATCGGCAAACTGATGACGAATGCGCTCCGGCAGATCCCGGGCGTCCGCAGGGTGGCGCAGCATGCAGGCCGGGCCGAGGCCGGGATCGACACGGTCGGTCCGCATTCCAGCGAGTTCGAGGTCGATTTGGCGCCCGGGCTTTCGGGTCAGGCCCAATCCCAAGCGGAAGCGCGCATCAGGGATGCGCTCGCCGACTTCCCGGGAGTTTCCTTCTCCAGCAAGACCTACCTCACTGAGCGCGTAGAGGAAACCGTCTCCGGCTTCAGCGCGGCGGTGGTCGTCAACATCTACGGGACTGATCTCGACTCGCTCGATCGCGCCTCACGCGACGTCGCGCGAGAGCTCGACGAAGTCGGCGGTGCCGCCGACGTGCAGCGACGGTCACCGCCCGGAATGCCGCAGGTCAACGTGACGCTTCGGCCGGCCGACCTGCAGCGTTGGGGCCTCGATGCGGTCGAAGTGCTCGAACTGGTGCGCACCGCCTATCAGGGCGACGTCGTCGGTCAGGGGTATGAAGGCAACGCCGTCTTCAACATCATCGTGATCCTCGATGCGCCCGCCCGCGCCCGGCTCACTCAGATCGGCGACCTGCCGGTGCGCACGCCGAGCGGCGCCTACATTCTGCTGAAACAGATCGCGGACGTCTATGAAACGACTGGCCGCTATCAGATCCAGCACCAGAATGCGCAGCGCGTTCAAACCGTGACGGCGAATGTCAGCGGACGCGATCTCGAATCCTTCGTGGCCGCTGCCAAACGTAAACTTGCCCGCGAAGTCAAACTCCCGCCCGGCGCTCACATCGAATTTGCCGGAGCGGCAGAGGCTCAAGCCAGGTCGCGACGCGATCTCATCGTCAATTCGCTGCTGGCCGGGACAGGCATCGTCGTTCTGCTTTCGATGGTCACAGGCCATTGGCGAAATCTGTTGCTGGTGATGATCAACCTGCCGTTTGCATTGGTCGGTGGCGTGCTCGCACTCGCCTTAACGGGTGGCCTGCTTTCACTGGGGTCGATGGTCGGCTTCGTCACGCTGCTCGGAATCACGCTGCGGAATTCGATCCTCATGATTTCGCACTACGAGCATCTCGTCCTCATCGATGGTCGTGTATGGGGAGCGGAGACTGCTATTGAGGGCGCGGCGGATCGCCTTGTCCCGATCCTAATGACGTCTCTCGTAACCGGCTTGGGATTGCTGCCGCTCGCGATAGGCGCAGGAGAGCCTGGCCGTGAAATCGAGGGCCCAATGGCGATCGTCATCCTTGGGGGTCTTATGACCTCGATGGCGCTTAGTCTGCTGGTGTTGCCGACCCTTGCGCTTCGTTACGCGCGTTTCAAGGTCCGTGCCGACTAAAGGGAAATTCGCCCAATGTCGGAGAGTGAACGGCGCCGAACGCCGAACACTGTCACGGCGTCGACGGCATCCGCCATCGAAGCCGTGACAGATCGTCAGTCTTACTTGCGCGCAGCGCAGGCGTACATGTTGATTTCCATGCCGACCGGCACTTCCACGATCTTCGGAGCTTTCCAGGCCATTCGGGTCTCCCCAAGTATTTTGAGCCAAGTATTCGAGCGCGACATCGCGCGGGGCAAAACGTAGGGCTGTGCTCCACGCAGTTCAAGCCTGGATTCGAACGCCGAGCGACTCTATGCCGATTCTTCGCGGCTGCATTTCGCTCTCGGACAAAGCCAGTTCCCTCTTGGTCAAACGCAACGACCGAGGAGCGCCCCCGCGCGAGGCGGCGCACCTCTCGATGCGGGCTGCCCTTCCCGGTCAGCAGCCCTTGTCGGACGTCATCGCATTCGGCTTGGCGCCTTGGGCGCTCTGAGCCGCCGTCGGCTGACTTTGCATCTGACGCTGCGCGTCCTCGGACGATGTCGGTGTTTCGCCGCTCGCGCGATTCATCGTGCTGGTCGGCGGATGCTGGCCGGTGTTGCTGGCCGCGTCGGATGGATGTGACTGCGCCGAGCCCACCGTGACAGGACCAGAACCGGCATCCTTGTTGCTGGCGCTATTGGTCTTGCAGGGACCCGCCACTGCCATGCCGGCGCTCAGCGTCAGGGCTGTGCATGCAAGAAGAATGGATCGCTTCGTGTTCATCCGCTTCGTCTCCTCAACCTTCCCGCCGCGGGAGCCCAGCGCCGGGCGGGGATGTTGAGGAGAACAGGTCGAATCGGCCGATGTTCCGAAGTTGGGCAGAGTTCCGCCCCTGCCTATCGCAGCAGCCGCAGCAATGCGCCGCCAGCGCGCGACTTCAGCTCGTTCGCGTCCAGCGTTCCATCCTTGTCTGGATCGGCTGCATTGAAGCGTCGCTCCACCACGGCAAGATACTCGTCGAGCGTCAGGGTCCGATCATGGTCGGGATCCGCGGCACCGAGTTCCTTCGCGGTTAAACGTCCGCGCAATTCGCGCGCGTCGAGCGTCCCGTCATGGTCGGGGTCGAGCTTTGCGAACAGCGCGGCTGCGGCCTTCTTCACCTCGGCGAGATCGACTGTGCCGTCATTATCGGTGTCGAACATCTTGACGGCGCTGCCGGATGCCGACCAGGCCGGCCCCGCCAGCAATGCGATCGTGAGCGCAAGCGCAACCGAATGACGCGATATCATTTGAGACCTCCTTGACCAACAGCCCTGATTCATCGGGGCTCGAAAGCTACATAAGTCCACAAGCCTGCCTCGGTTCAAGCCCGGAATTGCAACCTGCACGCCCCACAACTCGCGGGACCACGGCCTCCGATTGCAACGCCCCCGAGACAACTTCATGCCGCGGAATTATTTCAGCGTCTGCGCACAAGTGAGGAGTCGATCGTCGGGTTTCCCTGAGGTGACCGGCATCCGACGTCCAACATATCGGCAAGCCGCTTTCGACTTTCGTATTGACGCGTTTTGTTTTCCGACGGAGTGTTGCGCTCGCAGCGTCAAAAGGCGCGCATATTGGGAGGAACGGATGAAACGTTTTGCGATGGCCGCGAGCCTCGTCATATCCGCATGCTCGGTTGCGAGCGCACAGACGACCGACCAACTGGTCAAGGGTGCAACCGATACGTCGAACGTTCTCAACTACGGGATGGGTTACAATCTCCAGCGCTTCTCGACGCTGAACCAGATCAACAAAGACACCGTCAAGAACCTCGTCCCGATCTGGAACTACTCCTTCAACGACGATCGCAGCGAAGAATCGCAGCCGCTGGTCTACCAGGGCGTGATCTACGTGACCTCGCACAACGCGACCATGGCGGTCGACGCCAAGACCGGCAAGCAGATCTGGAAATCCAAGATCGAATATCCGGCCGAGACGCCGCGCATCGTCTGCTGCGGCATCATCAACCGCGGCGCGGCGCTCTATGAAGGCAAGCTGTTCCGCACCACGCTCGATGCCAACGTCATCGCACTCGACGCCAAGGACGGCAAGGAGCTGTGGCGGCAGAAGGCGGCCGACATCAAGGAAGGCTATTCAATGACGGTGGCCCCGCTGGTCGCCGACGGCGTCGTCATCACCGGCATCTCCGGCGCCGAGTTCGGCACCCGCGGCTTCATCGACGGCTGGGACCCGGCAACCGGTAAGCATCTCTGGCGCACCCATTCGATCCCCTCGCCGGACGAGCCCGGCGGCGATACGTGGAAGGGCGACACCTGGAAGCTCGGCGGTGGCTCGACGTGGATCACAGGGTCCTACGATCCGGAGCTGAACACCGTTTATTGGGGCATCGGCAACCCCGGCCCGTTCAATGCGGCGGTGCGTCCCGGCGACAACCTCTACACCTGCTCGGTGCTGGCGATGGATCCCAAGACCGGCAAGATCAAGTGGCACTATCAGTTCTCACCGAACAATCCGTTCGATTATGACTCAGTGGCCGAGATGGTCCTCGCCGACATGAACGTCGAGGGCAAGCCGACCAAGGTGCTCATGGATGCCAATCGCAACGGTTTCTTCTACGTACTCGACCGCACCAACGGAAAGGTGCTCGCGGCCAATCCTTACGTGAAGGTGAATTGGGCAACCGGCGTCGACATGAAGACCGGCCGTCCGATCGAGACCGACGTCGTCAAGGATGCGCGCGAGGGCAAGAAGGTTACGGTCTATCCGTCGATCCTCGGCGGCAAGAACTGGGAACCGATGTCGTTCAACCCGCAAACCGGATTGGCCTACGCCAACACGCTCGCCTTTGGCGGCAAGTACAAGACGGAGCCGGCCACCTTCAAGCAGGGTGAATGGTATCTCGGCATGGACCTCACCGACCCCTGGGAGTGGGGCGACGGGCCGCGCGGTCACCTCAAGGCCATCGATCCGATGACCGGCAAGGCGAAGTGGGAGGCACCGAGCGACATTCCGCGCTTCTCCGGCGTGCTCTCGACGGCGGGCGGCGTCGTGTTCACGGGCGCGTTGACCGGCGAGTTCGAGGCCTTCGACGCCGACAGCGGCAAGAAGCTTTGGCAATTCCAGACTGGCTCCGGCATCGAGGGACAGCCGGTGACCTGGCAGCAGGACGGCGTGCAGTACGTCGCCGTCACGAGCGGCTATGGCGGCGTCTACTCGCTGTTCTCCGGCGACGAGCGGCTGGCCAAGGTGCCGCCCGGCGGCTCCCTGTGGGTCTTTGCGGTGAAGCAGTAGCGGCAAGGAACGTTGAGGAACACATCTCACAGGACGGTGGCGATCCTCGCCACCGTCGCGGCGCTGACGGTCGCGCTTGCGGCGACCGTTCGTGCTGCGGATGATTCGAACGGCAATCCGTTGCAGGCGCAGATCGACCATGGCAAGTCGACCTATGCCGAAAGATGCTCGCACTGCCACGGCCCCAACATGATGAACTCCGGCACCATCACGCCGGACCTGCGCGCCTTTCCGGACGACAAGACGCGCTTCGTCACCACCGTCAAGAACGGCAAGAACAATAGGATGCCGCCCTGGGGCGACGTCTTGAGCGACGACGACATAGCAAATCTCTGGGCCTTCATCTCGAGCCGGAGGAAGCCATGAGGCGCCGGCTGCCAGTGCTCGGTCTTGTTGCGATGCTGGCCGCTCCGGCCACGGCGTGGGCGGCCGATCCGCTCAGCATCTGCCTCGACGAGGATCGCCCGCCGCTCTCGGCGCATCACCGCGGCAAGCCGGATTCCGGCTTCGACGTGCTGCTGGCGCAGGCGATCGCCGACCGGATGGGACGGCCGCTCAAGATCCAGTGGTTCGAAAGCAAACTGGATGAGGATTCCAGCCCGCAGCTCGAGGCCAATGCATTGCTCTCCGACGGGCGATGCTCGCTGATCGGCGGCTACGCGCTGACGGTGGATTCGCTCGTCAAGCCGGGCGTGAAGACCGCGCGTCTGCCGGATTTCACCGGAGCCACGCGCGACGACCGGCGCCGCCGCGTTGCGCTCGGCGAGCTCGCGCCGAGCAGGCCTTACGTCTATGCGCCGATGACCGTCGTGCTCGGGCCGAAGGCGCGCGACCGCAAGATCGGCGACATCGGCGATCTTGCCGGGCTCCGCCTCGCGGTCGAGAGCGGCTCATTGGGCGACGCGATCCTGATGAACTTCGACAAGGGACGGCTGATCGACAACATCACGCATCTGGTCCCCGGCCGCGACGACCTCCTGGGTGCACTCGATCGCGGCGACTACGACGCCACCTTGATCGATCTTGCCCGTTTCGACGCCTATCGTGCCGCGCATCCAGCTACGGCTATCGCCGCCTCCGGCTACTATTATCCAATTGGTGCCAATCGCGGCTATGTCGGACTTGCCAGCGACGCCGCCCTGGTCGATGCCGTCAGCAAGGCGCTGACGGACCTTGCCGCGGAGGGCAAGATCGCCGAATTCGCCAAGCAGGCAGGACTGACCTATCTGCCGCCGCACGAGCCCGCGATCCTCGGCGACGTGTGGACCAGGATCATTCAGCGGTGAACCTTGTCGCGGAGGGCTGCCCTGGCAGCCCCGAGACGAGTCGGCGGGCCGGCGCCTAATTCTCGTCCGCCGCCACGGCGCCCTGCTGCGCCTTGTGGATGGAGGACGGCACCACACCGAAATATTTCCGGAATACGCGGCTGAAATGCGATGAGCTCGAGAAGCCCCAGGAGAATGCCACATCGGTAATGGTCTTGCCGGCGTGGGCCTCGAGCTCCTGGCGGCAGTTCTGAAGGCGCGCCTGCCAGATGTAGTCGCTCACCGTCGTGCCGCGCTCGGAGAACAACATGTGCAGATAGCGCTTGGAGCAGCCGAGCTCGGCCGAGATCTGGTCGATGCACAAATCGGGATCGCGCAGATGTTCTCGGATGAAAAATTGGGCACGAACATACATCGCCTCGGGCCCGACCCGATCGAACATCGTGTCGGCCTCGCGCAGCGGCAGCAACAACAAGTCGATCAGCGAATCGGCCACGCCGACCGCACTGTTGGCCGAGAGTTTCGCCGCCTCGTCGAAGGTGGCATGGACGAAATCGTGCGCGATCCGCCCCGTCCCCGTCTTCGCCGTCAGCTTGCAGGCCGGCATGCGCTGCGACGGGAAGCCGCGATCGCGCAGCAGCGCCTTCGGCACGATCACCACGTCGTGGCGCGTGAAGGCGGGACTGACGATCAAATGCGGACATGAGACGTCGTAGGCAAGGATGTCGCCGGGGTTCAGCTCGATGTGGCGGCCTTCCTGTTCGAAATAGGAGACGCCGTAGGTCTGGAAGTGGATCTTGATGTAAGGGTGTTCGTTTGACTTGGCGCGCGCCAGCGTATGCGCGATGCGATGCTGGCTCACCTCGATCTGGCAAAGCTTCAGACGCGAGACCGTGGTGTAATCGATACGCCCTTCAAGCGAGGACGCCTCCAGCGGATCGACATCGAAGTGACCACACAGACTCGTGAGCCCGTCGATCCAGCTCTGGATCTGGCGCTTCGGCGTCAGTCCGGTCGTCGAGAGCGTATGAATTGTGTCGGACATTAATCCAGCCACTGGTGTGTCCCCGGATTCGACGCGAATCGCGACCAGCGCTTGCTGGAGCCCTCAGCCGTGATTGCGTGACGTTTACCTCAAATTTGGGCGGTCTTTGAGAACGAGCGCCATCACTCCGTTGCCACCCTTGAAACTTAATCCTCCGCCTTAGTTGCACCGCCGTCAAGGGGAACCTGACCGTTGAGCGCGGCCTCACGCGACGTCGCGGCCGCTGAATTCGCTCCTGCAAAATCAAAAACTTCGCGTCCGTGCGCTATCGAGCAAATCGGCTTCTCTCTTGGGCAAGTTTCCCGGTTACGAAGCCGTTAGGAATTGCGGCAGGAACAAAAAGAACGGGCCGCTCCTGCACGCGGACCTGTAGCTCTCATCAGGAGGAGGAAACAGCACAGTATCGTTTCTGGTCCCATCAGCGACCGCCCTGCACGAGCAGATGCCGGACGAGAAGCCCGGTAAATCAAGCAATGCTTCGGAAACAATAAACGAGACCAACGGAGGAAATGACTATGCGCAAGGTGCTACTGGCGACTTTCCTTGGCTCCGCGGCGGCGCTCGCCGTCGGGACCGCGTCGGCCAATGACGAGCTGAACAAGATGTCGCAGAACCCGAAGGACTGGGTGATGCCGACCGGCGACTACGCCAATCACCGCTATTCCAAGCTGAACCAGATCAACGCACAAAATGTCGGCAAGCTCCAGGTCGCCTGGACCTTCTCGACCGGCGTGCTGCGCGGTCACGAGGGTGGCCCGTTGATCATCGGCAACATGATGTACGTCCACACGCCGTTCCCGAACAAGGTCTACGCCATTGACCTTTCCAACGAGAACAAGATCGTCTGGAAGTACGAGCCCAAGCAGGACCCGAACGTCATCCCGGTGATGTGCTGCGATACGGTTAACCGCGGCCTCGCCTATGGCGACGGCAAGATCTTCCTGCATCAGGCCGACACGACTCTCGTCGCGCTCGACGCCAAAACCGGCCAGGTTGCGTGGACTGCCAAGAACGGCGATCCCAGCAAGGGTGAGACCGGCACCTCGGCGCCGATGGTCATCAAGGACAAGGTGCTGATCGGCATCTCGGGCGGCGAATTCGGCGTCCAGGCTCACATGAGCGCTTACGACATCAAGACCGGCAAGCTGGCTTGGCGCGGCTATTCGGAAGGTCCTGATGACCAGATCCTGGTCGACGACAAGACCACCGCGCTCGGCAAGCCGATCGGGAAGGATTCGAGCCTCAAGACCTGGCAAGGCGATCAGTGGAAGATCGGCGGCGGCGCCACTTGGGGCTGGATCTCCTACGATCCCGAGCTGAACCTGATCTATTACGGGTCGGGCAACCCCTCGACCTGGAATCCGAAACAGCGTCCCGGCGACAACAAATGGTCGATGACGATCTGGGCACGTAACCCGGACACCGGCGTCGCCAAGTGGGTCTATCAGATGACGCCTCATGACGAGTGGGACTATGACGGCGTCAACGAGATGATTCTCTCCGACCAGTCGATCAACGGCCAGGCCCGCAAGCTGCTGACGCATTTCGATCGTAACGGCCTCGGCTATACGCTCGATCGCGCCACTGGCGAACTGCTAGTCGCCGAAAAGTATGATCCGAAGGTGAACTGGACCTCCGGCGTCGACATGGACAAGAACTCGGCGACCTATGGCCGTCCGAAGGTGCTCGACGCGGCCTCGACGGACAAGGCCGGTGAAGATCACAACGTGAAGGGCATCTGCCCGGCAGCGCTGGGCACCAAGGACGAGCAGCCGGCAGCCTACTCGCCGGACACGCAGCTGTTCTACGTCCCGACCAACCACGTCTGCATGGACTACGAGCCGTTCAAGGTGAGCTACACCGCGGGCCAGCCCTATGTGGGCGCGACGCTCTCGATGTATCCGCCGCAGGGCGATACCAACATGGGTAACTTCATCGCCTGGGATGGCAAGACCGGCAAGATCGTCTGGTCGAACAAGGAGCAGTTCTCGGTCTGGTCGGGTGCGCTCGCCACCGCCGGCGGCGTGGTGTTCTACGGCACGCTCGAAGGCTACCTGAAGGCGGTCGATGCCAAGACCGGCAAGGAGCTCTACAAGTTCAAGACTCCCTCCGGCATCATCGGCAACGTCACGACCTATGAGAACAATGGCAAGCAGTACGTTGCCGTGCTCTCCGGCGTGGGCGGCTGGGCCGGCATCGGTCTGGCGGCAGGTCTGACTGATCCGACCGCGGGCCTCGGCGCGGTCGGCGGCTACGCGGCCCTCAGCAACTACACGGCACTCGGCGGCACGCTGACCGTGTTCTCGCTGCCCAACTAGCCTCTGTGCAGTCTCGCTCCGGCGCGTGGATCAACTCCACGCGCCGGCTCGTCTCCACCTGATGCCTTCGAGGAACACCTCTTGCGTAAACTCTGCTCTGTCATTGCCACGATGATCTTCGTCGCGTCCGGAGGAATTGCTGTCGCGGACGGCTCGGGCGACCCGACTGCCGTCAAGCAGAACGAAACTGGCGAATGGCTCGATAAGGAGGGTAATCCGACCTACAAGATCACCGAGGGATCGGTGGACTGGTACACCTATTCCGGATACCGCCGCTATCACTCGGATTGCCACGTCTGCCACGGCCCCGATGGAATGGGCTCGACCTATGCGCCGGCGTTGAAGGACTCGCTCAAGACCATGAGCTATGCCGATTTCCTCGGCGTCGTCGCCTCCGGCCGCAAGAACGTCTCGACCGCGCAGGAGAACGTGATGCCGGCATTCGGCGATAATCCGAACGTCGCCTGCTACATGGACGATCTCTATGTCTACCTGCGCGCCCGCTCCAACGAGGCCTGGGGCCGTGCCCGTCCAAGCAAGCATGAGGACAAGAACGACGCCTACACCAAGAACGAAGACTCGTGCATGGGCAAGAAGTGAACGTTTGCAGCCGCGCTGAGACTTAGATCTTGGCATCCTGCGAGAACTTGAGGAGTTACCGATGAAGACACGTGCCGCCGTCGCTTTCGAAGCCAAGAAGCCGCTGGAGATCGTCGAAGTCGATCTGGAGGGACCGAAGGCCGGCGAAGTCCTGGTCGAAATCAAGGCAACAGGCATCTGCCACACCGACGCCTACACGCTCGACGGCTTCGACAGCGAAGGGATCTTCCCGTCGATCCTCGGCCATGAGGGCGCCGGCATCATCCGCGAGATCGGAGCAGGCGTGACCTCCGTGAAACCGGGCGATCACGTCATTCCGCTTTACACGCCGGAGTGCCGGCAGTGCAAAAGCTGCTTGAGCCAGAAGACCAACCTCTGTACCGCGATCCGGGCGACGCAAGGCAAGGGCGTGATGCCTGATGGCACCAGCCGCTTCTCCTACAAGGGCAAGCCGATCTACCACTACATGGGGTGCTCGACCTTCTCCAACTTCACCGTACTGCCGGAGATCGCGGTGGCGAAGATCCGCGAGGACGCTCCGTTCGACAAGAGCTGCTACATCGGCTGCGGCGTCACCACCGGCGTCGGTGCCGTCGTCAACACCGCGAAGGTCACGCCGGGCTCCAACGTCGTCGTGTTCGGCCTCGGCGGTATCGGCCTCAACGTCATCCAGGGCGCCAAGATGGCCGGCGCCGACAAGATCATCGGCGTCGACGTTAACGATTCCAAGGAGGAGTGGGGCCGCCGGTTCGGCATGACCGACTTCGTCAACCCCAAGAAGATCACAGGGGACATCGTTCCGCATCTCGTCAGCCTGACCGACGGTGGCGCCGACTACACGTTCGACTGCACCGGCAACACCACGGTGATGCGCCAGGCGCTGGAAGCCTGCCATCGCGGCTGGGGCACCTCGATCATCATCGGCGTCGCCGAGGCCGGCAAGGAGATCGCCACCCGTCCGTTCCAGCTCGTCACCGGCCGCAACTGGCGCGGCACCGCCTTCGGCGGCGCCCGTGGCCGCACCGACGTGCCGAAGATCGTCGACTGGTACATGAACGGAAAGATCCAGATCGACCCGATGATCACCCACACGCTCAAGCTCGAAGACATCAACAAGGGCTTCGACCTGATGCATGAGGGCAAATCTATCCGTTCAGTCGTCGTGTTCTAGCTCAAGCGTCACACCCAAGGAGGATCGACCCATGACTGTTGCACTCCACCCCTCGATCGACAACGGCGTCAAACAGGGCAGCGGGCATTTTGCCGGCGGCACCCTCGTCTGCAAATGCAAGGACCATCAGGTCAAGGTCGGCATCAAGGGCGATGTGGCACATAATCACGCGTGCGGCTGCACCAAGTGCTGGAAACCGCAGGGCGCAACGTTCTCGGTCGTTGCCGTCGTGCCGCGCCAGAACGTCACCGTGCTCGAGAACGGCGACAAGCTCCAGATCGTCGATCCCTCCGCAGTGATCCAGCGCTACGCCTGCAAGGCCTGCGGCACGCATATGTACGGCCGCATCGAGAACAAGAACCACCCCTTCTACGGTCTCGACTTCATCCATCCGGAGCTGTTCCAGGAGCAGGGCTCGCAGGCGCCGCAATTCGCCGCCTTCGTCTCCTCGGTGATCGAATCTGGCGTGAAGCCGGAACAGATGGCCGGCATCCGGTCGCGTCTGAAGGAACTCGGGCTCGAGCCCTATGACTGCCTTTCGCCGGCGCTGATGGATGCAATCGCGACCCACGTGGCGAAAGCCAAGGCGGCCTGAGCAAGACCATCCGCCATCGCCCGTCCGCTCGCCGGTGATCCGCGAACGGACGGGCGCCGTTATCGGATGACCGCGGCGAGTTGCCGCCCGCGCAGTATTGCGTATGCGAGCGCGTTCCGCTCCCTCAGTCCTGGTCTCTGAATGACTGCGCAGTGCCGCCCTCTTCCTGCTTGAAGTCAGCGTGCCCTGCGATTCTCCCTCCCTCGACTGAGGACTACTGCTTCGTCCGCGCAGTCCCTCTGGCGGACGAAGCTTTTTTAATCGCAGCTTCGATTTCGTGATCGCCCGGCGCGCGATGTGTTGCCGCGCCCTGCTTTTGACAAACCCCGGATGCAATCTGTTCACGTCGAGAACACCCGGCTGTGAACGCCGGGCGACGTGATCTCTGCTACGGTCGCTCGTCACGATGCCGCGCGAATTCAATCAATCAAGAACAAAACGGGAGGTATCGAGGACATCCAGACATTGCGATTCGCATTCCAGCTTCCTGCCGGGACCTGCCCGCGCAGGACAAGAGGCCGAAATGCGGTCACATGAGGCAACGGACATTGCGCCGATCGAATTCGGCAATGTTGAATCAGTCAGCTTATGAAGAGCGAGGGACGATCATGATCAAGGTGAAGATCAACGGCCAGGAACAGAGCTGGGACGGCGACCCGGATCTCCCGCTACTCTGGTTCCTGCGTGACGAAGCCGGGTTGACCGGCACCAAGTTCGGCTGCGGCAAGGCGCTGTGCGGGGCCTGTACTGTCATCGTCGACAAGGAGGCGGTGCGCTCCTGCATCACCTCGGTCAACGACGTCGCCGGACGGGAGATCACCACGATCGAGGGACTGCATCCGGAGGGCGATCATCCCGTCCAGAAGGCTTGGCGCCAGGTCAATGTCCCCCAATGCGGCTTCTGCCAGGCGGGCCAGATCATGCAGGCCGCGGCGCTCCTGATGGACAATCCGAAACCCTCGCACGACCAGATCCGCGAGGCGATGGCCGGCAACATCTGCCGCTGCGGCTGCTACCAGCGCATCGAAAACGCGGTCCATCTCGCATCGACGGGAGTGTGACATGAATTTCATCGACAATCCCCGGAAGCTCCGTGGCTTCGAAAAGCATCTGAAGGTCGAGAAGATCTCGCGCCGCAGCATCCTGAAGGGGCTCGGCGTCACCGGCGGCTTCGTGCTCGCCGCGCCCGTGATGACGCGCCAGGCCTTTGCCTATGAGACCGGCGCCGGCAAGATGCCGCACGGCGTCGTGGTCGACCCGCGCGTGTTCGTCGCGGTCGCCTCCGACGGCACCGTCACCATCGTCGCCCACCGCTCCGAGATGGGCACCGGCGTGCGCACCAGCCTGCCCTTGATCGTGGCGGAGGAGATGGAGGCCGACTGGTCCAAGGTCAAGGTGCAGCAGGCCCATGGCGACGAGGTCAAGTTCGGCAACCAGGATACCGACGGCTCGCGCAGCACGCGGCACTACCTGCTTCCGATGCGCCAGATCGGCGCCTCGGCCCGCACCATGCTGGAACAGGCCGCGGCCAAGCGCTGGAGCGTGCCGGCGACCGAGGTGAAGGCGGTCAATCACGAGGTCGTCCATAGCGCGAGCGGGCGTAAGCTCGGCTTCGGCGAGCTCGCCGCCGATGCCGCCAAGGAATCGGTGCCGGCGACCGAAGGCCTCAAGCTGAAGGACCCCAAGGACTTCCGCTATCTCGGCAAGGGCCAGGTCAGCATCGTCGATCTCCACGACATCACCACCGGCAAGGCGCAATATGGCGCCGACGTGCGACTGCCCGGCATGAAATATGCCGTGATCGCGCGCCCGCCCGTGACCGGAGGCAAGCTCACTTCGTTCGATCCGGACGCGGCGTTGAAAGTGCCCGGCGTGGAGAAGGTGATGCAGGTGCGCGGCTGGCCGTGGCCGTCGAAATTCCAGCCGCTCGGCGGCGTCGCTGTGATCGCACGCAACACCGGTGCCGCGATCAAGGGCCGCGACGCGCTCAAGCTGGTCTGGGACGACGGCGCCAACGGCAAGTACGACTCGGTCGCCTATCGCAAGGATCTCGAGGAGGCCTCGCGCAAGCCGGGTCTCGTCGTCCGCAAGGAGGGCGATGCCGACGCCGCCCTGAAGAGCGCCGACAAGGTCGTCGTCGGCGAATACTACATTCCCCATCTTGCCCATGTCAGCATGGAGCCGCCGGTCGCGGTCGCCGACGTCAAGGGCGACAAGGCGGAGATCTGGGCGCCGGTGCAGAGCCCGGGCGGAACGCGCGAGGACGTCGCCAAGACGCTCGGCATTCCCGAGGGCAACGTCACCGTCAACGTGACGCTGCTCGGCGGCGGTTTCGGCCGCAAGTCGAAGTGCGACTATGCGCTCGAGGCCGCCCTGCTGTCGAAGGAGCTCGGCGCACCCGTCAAGGTGCAATGGACGCGCGAAGACGACATCCATAACGGCTTCCTGCACACGGTCTCGGCCGAGCGGATCGAGGCGGGGCTGGACAAGGACGGCAAGGTGATCGCCTGGCGCCACCGCAGCGTGGCGCCCAGCATCGCCTCGACCTTCGCCGCGGGCACGGTCCATCAGGCGGCTTTCGAGCTCGGTATGGGCCTCGTCGACATGCCTTTCGAAATCGCCAATATCAGTTGCGAGAATCCGGAAGCTGCCGCGCACACTCGCATCGGCTGGTTCCGTTCGGTCTCGAACATCCCGCGCGCTTTCGCGGTGCAGTCGATGGTCGGCGAGATCGCGAGTGCGACCGGGCGCGACCAGAAGGAGACGCTCCTTGCGCTGATCGGCTCACCCCGCATCGTCAAGCCCGCCGTGAAGGACATGTGGAACTACGGCGAGCCCTATGACAGCTACCCCATCGACACAGCACGTCTGCGCAAGGTGGTCGAGCTGGTCGCGGACAAGGGCGAATGGGGCCGGCAGGTCCCGAAGGGCCACGGCCTCGGCATCGCGGCGCACCGCAGCTTCGTCAGCTACATCGCGACCATCGTCGAAGTCGCGGTCGACGAAAAGGGCAAGCTGACGGTGCCGCGGGTCGACACCGCGATCGACTGCGGCACCTATGTGAACCCCGAACGCATCGCCTCGCAGATCGAAGGCGCCGCGATCATGGGGCTCAGCCTTGCCAAATATGGCCAGGTCACCTTCAAGGACGGCAAGGTGGAGCAGAATAATTTCGACGACTTCCAGGTCGTCAGGATCGACGAGGCTCCGCTGGTGACCAACGTCCACATCGTGCCCCCCGCATCGGACACACCGCCGAGCGGCGTCGGCGAGCCCGGCGTGCCGCCGTTCGCACCGGCGCTGATGAACGCGATCTTCGCGGCGACCGGCAAGCGCATCCGCTCGCTTCCGATCGGCAAGCAATTGGAGGCTTGACGGAACGGAAGGCGGCCTCGCGCCGTTTCCATCGATCTGACCAGGAGCAGATCGATGACCAATATCTCAAGGGCGCTCGCAGTCTCGCTGTCGAGCGCCTTCCTTTTGACCACCGCCGGAGCGTTCGCCCAGAGCAGCAACACGACGCCGCCGACCACCGCAACGCGCCCCACCGCGCCGGACCAGAGCTCGCTTCCAAACGCGAATGCCCCGCCCGCTTCGACCACCCGGACCACCGGGCAGAGCCCCAGCGATCCGAAGGTTCGGGAGATGAACCAGAAAGCAAAGGATAAGGTCGAGCGCGAGGGCAAATAGCTACGAGCGCACACAAGAGCGGCGGACGTTGCCGTCCGCCGCTCTCGCCACCCCCCTGTCGCTCCGCGTCTTTCGATCCGCCTGCGGAGCTTATTTCTTCAGCGCGAACACCCAGACCACGCCGCCTTGCGGCACGTTGGACTCGATGCCGATGTTGTTTGTCGCCAGCGCGTCCTGAATGCGTTGCGCGTCCACACCCCAGCCCGACTGGATCGCAATGTATTGCGTGCCGTCGATCTCATAGGAGATCGGCATGCCCATGATGCCGGAGTTGGTCTTCTGCTGCCAGAGCAGCTCGCCGGTCTTGGCATTGAAGGCGCGGAACTCGCGGTCGTTAGTGCCGCCGGCGAAGAGGAGATCGCCCGCGGTAGCCGTGACCGAGCCGAACATCTGCGACTTCGGGAAGTTATGCTGCCACACCTTCTTGCCGGTCGCGGGATCCCAGGCCTGAATCTCGCCGAAATGATCGGCGCCCGGCTTGGTCTTCAGGCCGATATCCTCCGGCTTGGTACCGAGCCAAAGTTCGCCCGGCTTGAGCGGGATCTTCTCGCCAGTGAAACCGCCGCAGAAATTCTCGTTGGCGGGCACGTAGACGAGGCCGGTCTTCTGGCTGTAGGCCGCGGACGGCCAGTCCTTCCCGCCCCACAACGAGGGGCAGAACTCCACGCGCTTGCCGACAACAGGCTTGTGCGCGGGATCGAGGATCGGCTTGCCGTTCTCGTCGATGCCCTTCCAGACGTCGGTGGAGACGAACGGCCAGCCGGCGATGTAGTTGATCTTGGTCGGCGTGCGCTCGAGCACCCAGAAGATCGCGTCGCGCCCAGGATGCACCAGGCTCTTGATGCTGCGGCCATCGCGCTGGAGATCGATCAGCATCGGCGCATCGACCTCGTCCCAGTCCCAGGAATCGTTCTGGTGGTACTGGTGGTAGGTCTTGATCTTGCCATTGCCCGGATCGAGTGCGATCACCGACGAGGTATAGAGATTGTCGCCGGGATGCATCTCGCCGGGCCATGGCGCGGCATTGCCGACGCCCCAATAGATCGTCTTGGTGTCCTTGTCGTAGGTCCCGGTCATCCAGGCCGAGCCGCCGCCGTTCTTCCAGTCGTCGCCCTGCCAGGTGCCATGACCGGGCTCGCCCTCGCCGGGAATCGTGAAGGTGCGCCACAGCTCCCCGCCGTCCTTGGCATCGAAGGCAGCGACATAGCCACGTACGCCGAACTCGCCGCCGGAGCCGCCGACGATGACCTTGCCATCGACGATCAGCGGCATCAGGGTCATGTATTGACCCTTCTTGTAGTCCTGCACCTTGGTGTCCCACACCACCTTGCCCGTCTTGGCGTCGAGCGCGACGACGTGGTCGTCGGTGGTGGCGAGATAGAGCTTGTCCTCCCACAGGCCGACACCGCGGCTGGTCGGATGCAATTGGAACAGATCGTCGGGGAGCTGCCGCTTGTAGCGCCAATACTCGTCGCCGGTCTTCGCGTTCAGCGCGATCACCTGCCCCATCGGGGTCGCCACGAACATCACGCCGTTATTGACGATCGGCGGCGCCTCGTGGCCTTCGACGACGCCGGTGGCGAAGGTCCAGACCGGCGTGAGATCCTTCACGTTGGAGGTGTTGATCTGGTCGAGCGGGCTGAAGCCCTGGCCGTCATAGGTGCGCCGATAGAGCATCCAGTTGCCGGGCTCGGGATTTTCGAGACGTTGTGAGGTGACGGGGCTGTAGTTCTCGATCGGACCGGCGCTCGCCGCCGTCGAGACAATGCAGGTGAAGGCGACGAAGCCGGACAAAAACCATTGCTTTGTGGTCATGGACGTTTCCCCTTTTGAATTCTTGTGAGTTGAATTCTTGTCGTTCGTCTCGCCGCCCGCTCGTTGGCGGACGCGACCTCTTGTGGCGCGCGGGCGCGACCCGCGGAGTGTCATCCGGGCTGCGAGCCACCTACCTTTCCGATGAAGGGACCGGCGACGGTGAGCGAACCTTCGCTTAACGACAGCGGCAGCGCCGCGAGGCGTCGCGGCGCGGGCCCGAACACGACCTGTGCGCCCTGGCGTGGATCATATTCGGAATTGTGGCAGGGACACTTGAACACGGTCATGTCGCCTCCCTGATCCGCCTTCACCCATTCCGTAACCGGACAAGCGGCATGAGCGCACACCGCCGAATAGGCAACGATGCCGTCGGCTGCGCGTGCACGCGTGGTCTCATCGAGCTCGTTCGGATCGAGCTTCACGACAAGTATCTCATTCAGGCGTGACCCGCTGCGAACGACAGAGGTTTTGGGATCCTTCGGCCAGGCGCGAACCGGCGGGCCGCCCAGCTTGAGTTCGTCCGGCTTGAGGAGCTGACCTTCGTTGTCGCCCTCGGAGAGGACGAGCAGATCGCCTTTCTGCGGCCGTTCGTCGGCACCCGGCTGATCGTCGTCGGCCCTTGCCGGTGCGGAACAGCCGAGACAGGCGGTGGTGGCGAGCGCGCCGAGCAGCAGCTCTCGACGCGTTTGCTCCGCGCTTGTATCGGCTTCGGGTTCCGCGGTGTTGTCGGAGGGTGATGAGCAGATATTGAATGATGCGCGCGACATGCACACTAGCAGGCGCTGGAACTCTGCCGAAATGAAGGCGAAGAATTGGCGCCGCAGTGCATCAATATGGCTTTGCTCGCTGTGAGCGAACGCGACTCCACGCGTTCAAGCACATTTTGCCTTTGCAACGTCATGCCGCGCGATCGGCATGATGATTTTGCAGATCAGACCGATGATGCAGGAATTGGTGCGACGCGGTCTGAGCAGCGAGAAACAATCTCAATGCGCTTCAACTACACGTCTTGCGGGCAGACCCGGCGCGTTCAGGACCTCAAAAGGTGACGCGGCGCCGCAATGCGGCCGGCAATGGTCGCCGAGGCCATCTCAAAGCTGTCGGCGATGCGGCGGGCCTTGTCGATGAACAACGCTGCTGCCGGTGGCGGGCAGACCTCGCGCGCCGTCTGCTCGAACAGGTCGAGCCAGCGGTCGAAATGATCGCCGACCAGGCTGAGTGGGAGATGGGCCCGCATCGGCGAGCCGTGATAGCGGCCGCTCATCAGCACGACCGACGACCAGAAATCCCTGAGCTTGGCGAGATGCTCGTCCCAATTCCGCACGATCGCGAACACGGGCCCGAGCAACGCGTCCTCTCGCACGCGTCCATAGAAGCGGGTGACGAGTTCCCCGATCATCTCCTCGGTAACCCCGGTGCGCTCGATCGCATCCTGGGTCAGCAGGTTCCGCCGTTCAGCCGCAGCTTGGCGCTCGGCCTTCAATCGATCCGACATGTCTCTCGTTGTCCGCTTTCTTCTTTCCCTCTCCCCTTGTGGGAGAGGGTGGATCAATCGCGCATTGCGCGATTGAGACGGGTGAGGGGTGCTCTCCGCGTGCTCTCAAGCATCGAGTTTGCGGGACCCAACCCCTCATCCGGCGCTTCGCGCCACCTTCTCCCACAAGGGGAGAAGGAACGAAGCTAAGATGCAGTTGCGGGTGACGTCTTTGTCCCAGCGCAAATTACAAGATCAGGCGCCGTAAGTGTAAAAGCCCTGCCCGGTCTTGCGGCCGAGATGGCCGGCATCGACCATTTCCTTGAGCAGGGGGGCTGGACGGTATTTAGGGTCGTTGAAGCCCTTGTAAAAGACCTCCATCACCGAAAGCATGGTGTCGAGACCGACGAGATCGGCCAGGGCCAGCGGCCCGATCGGATGATTGCACCCGAGCTTCATGCCGGCGTCGATTTCCTCGGCCGTCGCGATCCCCTCCTGAAGCGCGAAGATCGCCTCGTTGATCATCGGGCAAAGGATGCGGTTGACGGCGAAACCCGGGCTGTTCTTGGCGGTGATCGCCACCTTGCCGACGCGCTGGGCGAAATCGAGCGCCTTGGCGTGGGTATCGTCAGACGTCTGCAGGCCGCGGATGAGTTCCAACAGCTGCATCACCGGAACCGGGTTGAAGAAATGCATGCCGATGAAGCGATCGGGGCGATCGGTGGCGGCGGCGAGCTTGGTGATCGAGATCGACGAGGTGTTGGTCGCCACCAGCGTGCGCGGCGAGAGCGTGGCGCAGAGGTCCTTCAGGATCTTGACCTTCAGCTCCTCGTTCTCGGTCGCGGCCTCGATGACGAGATCGCAATCGGACAGCTTGGCGCGATCGGTGGTGCCGGTGATGCGCTTGAGCGTCGCATCGCGATCGGCCGCCGAGATCTTCTCCTTCTTGACCAGGCGCTCGAGGCTGCCGCCGACGGTCGAGATGCCGCGGTTCACCGCCGCATCGGAGATATCGACCATCACGACCGAAAGGCCGGCCGCGGCGCAGATTTGAGCGATGCCGTTGCCCATGGTCCCGGCTCCGATAATGCCAACGGTATTGATCATAGACTGACGTCCTTTTCGTTGAGCGAGCCCGACCTGTATCGGCGTGCCCGGTTTGATGAATTTCGAGCCGCGGCGCCTCACATGCTGCACCGCATCCAGGCTCTTCCTTAACCCATCCGTGGCGAGAATAAAGCCGCCTTTCCTTATCGAAGAGGCATGATTTCGCGCTCTCGCGGCCTGATCGGCCCGAGCTTTGCGGCTCGTTTCGCCCTGGACAATGCCGAGGGCGCAGGGAAGGCCGGGCGCCGACTGGCACCCGCGGTCCGCTGTGCGCGTGTAGCGCATTGGAAGACTGCACAGCGGCGTACAGGGCAGCCAGGACATCCCGACCTGCGCGAGTGGTTTGACGGCTTATGCCGTGCCCTCCCCGGAGCCGAATTCCCTTTGGCCTCCGTCGCCTTGCGAAAAGCTGACGGCAAGGGCCGGTTGGCCTCATGCCGCCTTCCGCAAGGCTTGGCTGCAGCAACGACAGTCAGGACCACACGGTTTTGCCGTACGCAGCCCGCGCCGTTCGTCACACGCGGCGGAAGCTCACGAGGTTCGGCTCAATCCTCCGCTCGCCCTGCTCCCGACCCTTGCGTGCCGACGCGCGCCCGCGTCCACCGCACCCCACCCACGTACCGGACGACTCGCGATCCGTCCCTCGTGCCGGGTGAGGTGCGCGACATATACGATCGTTCCGAAATTCGGTAAAGGAGAATATTTCCGGAATCCGGGATTGACACCCCGTTCAAGTGTTTTGCCCGTCCACCGAAATACCCATCCGCCGTTCGTGACGCGCCCTAGAATTTCAGCGTGGTCCGCAATCCGAATACCGAGGCGTTTCCGAGCACCTTGCCGGCAAGCGGACCGGACGGGAGCGTCGCGCCGCCGCCGGGATGAATGATGTACTGGAAGTTCGGCTGGACCGTCCAGCCGTCCCTGATTTGATATTGATACACGGCGGTCAGCAAGCCCTCGAAACTGCGAACCGGCCAATCCGGCGCGACGAGGGCCCGGAAGTCTGCATCGAGCGTCTGCGCACGCTTCGAAACATGCGCGTAGCCGGCTGCGATCCCGAACTTGTCATCCGGACGGCGCTCGTCGAGACCGACGAACTCAACGCCGCCATCGGCATAGAGATCGATCAGATTGCGATCGGCCGGGGCGCCGGAGGCCCGGATAAAGACGCCGATGCCGCGATCGTCACTCTGGGGCACGCGATAGATCTGCTGCTCGAATACAATCCAGCCCCCGATATCGCCGGACAACAACATCGGCTCGCCGCTGCTCGCGGGCGCTGCGAGCGATATGCCGTTGGATGCGAGCCGTTGATCCGCAAACGCGCCAAAATGACGCCAGCCGCCGAACTTGATCTGGCCGGCAAGATTGGGATCGCCTTTCTTGTTATTCCAGGCGTATTGAACCTGTCCGAGCAGAAGCGGCGGATCGTTGACACGGAAATTGATGCCGTAACGATTGCGTTGCTGAGGATCGCCAGGACCGGGGCCCGCCTGATCGCCGTCAAAGATTCCGCCGAGGACGGCGAGCTGGTCGGTGACGTTGACGAGAAGTCTCGCGCCCATCGCGGCCAGCGGTGGCGAGGGACCACCGCTCGGCAGATCCAGCGAGGTGATGGCCGGCCAGCCCATCGAGGCGTTGGTGAAGACGTCGGTGTATTTGGTGTTGATGAACTCGCTGTCGGCCGCGAGCTGGCCGAGCTTCAGCGAGACCTTCTTCTCGCCCCACTGCTTCTCGAAATAGGCTTCGTAGAGCCGGGTCGACGGCAACGCCTCGATCCCGCTCACGACGAAGAAATTTTGCAGATTGTCGCGCGACAGGCCGCCGCCGTGAATCTGGAACATGTTGGCATGGAAAGTCAGCTTGTCGAGGCCGGCAAGCTTGTCCAGATCGACGTCGACGGCGAGATTCAAGCGGCCCTCGTAGACCGCGCCTTGCCTGACTCCGCCCGAAGCGTTGCCCAGCTCTTCCCCGATGTAAGTCGCCGCGAACTTCACCCCATATTTCTGAAGCGGGTTCGGTAGCAGGCCGAGCGTTTTCTCCTCGACCGTGCTCTCGCCCGTGTCCGGATCGGCTGGCTTGTCATCGTCGGTTTTCTTGTCTTCCTGCGCGAGCGCCTGGACGGCGGCCAGCAGATATCCGCCGACCACCACGGCGGCAAAGACTCCAAAGGCTCTCGTTGATATCAACTCAGGTTTGCTCATCCAGTATCAGTGGGACACGGCTGAGCTACGCTTTCAAGCGCAAACTCTGGATGGAACCGAGCAACGCACATGTGTACAATTCAGCACACATCAGACAGGGCCCATGGCATGGACGCGATCATCTACCACAACCCTGAGTGCGGCACGTCGCGCACGACGCTTGCCACGATCCGCGATGCTGGTGTCGAACCGCATGTGGTCGAATATCTGAAGACACCGCCGTCCCGCGCGCTGTTGCGGCAGCTGATCGCCCGCATGGGAATTTCGGTGCGCGAGGCAGTTCGCGAGAAGGCCGCGCCGTACGCCGAGCTCGGACTCGACAATCCCGATCTGACCGACGACCAGCTTCTCGACGCCATGATCGCGCATCCCATCCTGATCAACCGGCCGATCGTCGTCACGCCGAAAGGCGTGAGGCTTTGCCGCCCCTCCGAACTCGTGCTCGACCTCCTGCCGTAGCAACAGCATCGGGCCGGATGAACGATTTTGCCAGATCCATCGCTGCCGCGTTCGCGCTGATTGGCGAAGCCGATCCCGAGCTGCTCGGCATCGTCGCGCTGTCAGTGCGCGTGAGCCTGACGGCCAGCGTCGTCGCACTGCTGCTCGGTGCTCCGCTCGGAGCCCTGCTTGCGATCACCCGCTTTCGTGGCCGGCAGGTCATCATCGTTCTGACCAACGCACTGCTTGGCCTGCCGCCGGTCGTGGTCGGGCTTGCGCTTTATCTGATGTTGTCGCGATCCGGCCCCCTGGGAGCCGCGGGCCTGTTGTTCACGCCGACGGCCATGGTGATCGCGCAGACGCTGCTGGCCACGCCGATCGTGGTGGCGCTGGTGCACCGGCCGGCGAGCCTGCTGTGGGCCGAGTATGGCGACCTCGCGCGGATCGACGGACTGTCGACGCTGCGCAGCATCGGCCTCTTGTTCGCGCTCGGCCGGACCTCCCTGCTGACGGCCTTCCTCGCCGCCTTCGGGCGCGCCATCGCCGAAGTCGGCGCCATCATCATCGTCGGCGGCAATATCAGAGGCTTTACGCGCACGATGACGACAGCGATCGCGCTGGAGACCAGCAAAGGCGATTTGCCGCTGGCGCTGGGGCTCGGGCTGATCCTGCTCGCGCTCAGCGTCGCCGTCTCGACCGTCGCCTTCCTGCTAGTGGGACGCGTTGGGGAAAAATAGCTGCTCGCCGCCAACCTTGTAGCCGGCGATCGCATCCTGCCCCTTCGGCGAGATCAGCCAGTCGATGAAGGCCTGTCCGTCCTTCGCCTTGACGTCAGGATGCTTGTCGGGATTGACCAGCATGACGCCGTATTGGTTGAACAGCCGCTTGTCGCCCTCGGTCAGGATCGCAAGCTCGCCACGGTTCTTGAACGACAGCCAGGTGCCGCGGTCCGACAGCAGGTAAGCATTCGACGAGGACGCCATGTTCAGCGCCGGGCCCATGCCCTGGCCGATCTCGCGATACCAGCTGCCCTTGGCGGTCGCGATGTCGACGCCCGCCTCTTTCCACAATCTCAGTTCGGCGGCATGCGTCCCGGACTTGTCGCCGCGCGAGATGAACGGTGCCTTGGCCGCTGCGATCTTGCGCAGGGCATCGGCGACATCCTTGTCGCCAGCGATGTGGGCGGGATCGCTTTTCGGCCCGACAATGACGAAGTCGTTGTACATCACGTCGAAGCGCTTCACGCCCTGCCCTTCGGACATGAATTTGTCTTCCGCCACCCTGTCATGGACGAACACCACATCAGCATCGCCGCGCCGACCGATATCCAGCGCCTGCCCGGTGCCGACGGCGACGACCTTCACCGCGATGCCCTTCTCTTTCGTGAACAGCGGCAGCAGGTAGCCGAACAAGCCCGATTGCTCCGTCGACGTCGTCGAGGCCACCGTGATGGAGCGATCCTGCGCGTACGCGCATGTCGACCAGAACAGGATCGTTGCGATAGCGGCAAGCTTTCTCATGCGTCCCTCAAACAAGCGATGATACCGTCCAATAGCCGCCGGCGATGACGGCGGGAACCCCGACGTTTGGCGGCAGAGAGTTGATGGCAATGGCCCCCATCGGCTGGAACGGCGCCGGCACAGCCCGGTTGCTGGAGCCGCAACGTAAAGGAGAGTCCAATGAAGACAATCATTCTGGCATCCGCCTGCGTCATCGCGTTGGCGATCGGCGGCGCGGGGGCTGTGCAGATGTTCTGCAATTGGTCCCGCCTCAATTGACAGGGATGTGACAGCCGGGGCAGCTTTTCGAATTGCCGGCGAATCAGCGCTTGCCTACAGCCCTGAGTACCTCTTGGACAAGTCCCAGTGCTTTCGAGACTGATATCGTTGCTGAGCCGCATTCCCGCGGTGAAATGGGCGTTCAAGCGGCTTCGGCCCCCGCCCCCTGGCGGCAGCATTGCCGCGGCGCCGAGCGCTGCGGATGAGCAGCCGGCGATCATCGCAGAAGCTGCTCCGGCCCTCGACAGCCTCAACATCGAGCCGATGCCCGGCGACGCCGGCATCGAAGTGGCTGTGCCGGTCGAAGACAACACCGCTGTCTCCGTCATCGAAGAGACCGCGTCCGCGGCCACGACCAATATCGGCGTCAGCGACCATACATCTCCGGAGACGCCGGTAGAGGTCGAGTTCGTCGTCGTCGAACAGACTTCAGGCCCGTCGGTCGAGGTCGCGAGCGAGCCGGTTGATCTGCTTGAACTGATCAGCAGCGATCCGCCTGCCGAACGTCTGACCGAGGCTGAATCCGAGGTCGTCAACGAGGCTCCCGCTTCGCTTGTCGAAGTCGACGCAATCGACGCTCCCGAGCCTGTCGTCAGCAGCGATCTCGCCGTAGAACTCCTGACGGATGGCGAACCCGACATCGTAGACGAGGCTCCGGTCTTTTCCGTCGACGTCGAAGCGATTGAAGCCGCTGAGCCCATCATCGGCAGCGATGCATCCACAGAACGGCCTGAGGATGTCGAGCCTGTCGCTGTGGAGCATGTCGCCACTGCCGAGACGGAATTAAAGCCGGTCGAGAGCTCCGGGCGCCTCGTCGAAGAAGAACCGGCGTGCGCCCTTTCCAACGCGGTCGAAGCGGTCACCGTCGACGAGGCCTCCGTCATCGTGGTCGACGCCGGGATCACCGTGCCCGCCTCCGCCGAGGCCAGCGTCGATAGCGAGCCCGCTTCCAGCGTCGCAGCGGCAGAGATCGAGCCCGATGCCCCCGACGATCTGCCGCCCGGCCCGGCCATTGCCGCGGAAGATGTGTCCACGGACACGCCTGTTGGCGCCGCGCAGGTCGAGCCGGCTCCCGCTCCGAAGACTCAGAGCGCGCCGAAGGTCCGGGCAAAGATCGTGGAGCCCGCCGACCGCGCCACACTGATCCGGCAGCGCTGGTCCGAGACCGGGATCAGGATGTGGAATCCCCGGCTGCACGGAACCGGCGAAGCGACGCTGAACATCCAAGGCCGCATCGAGCTGCTGCCGCCCGAGCCCGGCGAGACGATGCCGCGCTACGACAAGCTGGAATTCAAGCTGCTCGGCGGCCAGATCGTCTGCGAGGGCGTCATCGTCGAGGCGCCCGCAGATGCGAGCCAGCGCAGCTTTACGCGGCTCGCCGAGCCGCGTGGCGCCGACCGAACCCGCGAACCGGTGCGGGAACGACAGGCCGCTCTCGCCTGATCTTTTGAGGGCGACGGGAGAGCCGCGGCGCGGTCGGATGCCGATTGCCGCATGCCGAAACCGGACGGCACCCGTTATTCCGCGCATGACGCGGAATTTTTCGAACACGCGGCGGTTGCTGCCAGATCGCGCAACATCTAGCCTCCCGATCGATCCGCGGAGCCGCGGTCGCAACGAAAAACAACACCAGGGAGGACAATCCATGAGAAAGCTCACGGCCGCGCTATGTGCGCTCGCGCTCTTTGCACCTGGCGCGCAGGCGCAGACCATCAAGGACTTCCTGGCGACGGTTATGAAGAAGTGGACCGCGCCGTTCGAGCCGTTCCACCTGGTCGACAACATCTACTATGTCGGGACCGAGGGCATCGCCGTCTACGTCATCAAGACGTCGCAGGGCCTGATCCTGATGGACACCGCGATGCCGCAGTCGACGGGCATGATCAAGGACAACATCGCCAAGCTGGGCTTCAAGGTCGCCGATATCAAATACATCCTCAACAGCCACGCCCATCTCGACCACACCGGCGGCTTTGCCGAGATCAAGCAGGAGAGCGGCGCACAGCTCGTCGCCGGCGAGCGCGACAAGCCGCTGCTCGAGGGCGGCTATTATCCGGGCGACGAGAAGAACCCGGACCTCACCTTTCCGCCGGTGAAAGTCGATCGCACAGTGAAGGAAGGCGACAAGGTCACGCTCGGCGACACCACGCTGACGGCGCACGCGACGCCCGGCCATTCGCCGGGCTGCACCAGCTGGGAGATGACGGTGAAGGACGGCGGCCAGGACCGCGAGGTGCTGTTCTTCTGCAGCGGCACCGTGGCGCTGAACCGGCTGGTGGGACAGCCGACCTATCCCGGCATCGTCGACGACTATCGCGCGACCTTCGCCAGAGTCAAAGCGATGAAGATCGACGTGCTGCTCGGACCGCATCCCGAGGTTTACGGCATGCAGGACAAACGCGCACAGCAGATCAAGAGCGAGACGCCCAATCCGTTCGTCAAGCCGGGCGAGCTTGCGACCTACGCGACCGGCCTGTCGGAGGATTTCGACAAGGCGCTCGCCAAGCAGACCGCCGCGCTGCAGGCCGCGAAATAGAAGGTTGGCTCTCGGCGCTCCATCCATCTCTCCTCGGGGAGAGGTGGATGGAGCACACAATACCGCCGTCGCGAGGAGGCGCCGCCGCGGCGGATACGGTTAGCAGTACGTATCCGCGATCGCTTTCGGACGATCTGTCGCACGAAACGGCGCCCGCCTCCGCCGCGCAATGTTAACAGTCTCTCACCAATGCACGCGGGTGGAAAATCCTGCGGCGGCGCACAATTTCCGGTAGCGCTCCCGTGGGGAACCAGTCTAACGCGGTCTTTACCCCCGCCATGCAAGATCGACTTCGTTTTTGAAGGGATTTTGGGGCGCGTTTGTAATGCTTGCCATCAAATTGAAAGCTTACTTCGCGGCGGCCGTGGCGCTGTTCCGCGTGCCCACCGACTCGGACCTGACACGCGCGCAATTCGACGCCTTCTCCAAGCAGATCCCGCTGCTCTACTTCATCCTGATCAGCAACACGATCGCGGTCGCCTATACCTACGTCAACGTCGCGCCGGACTGGCTGACGATGATCGTCCCGGGCGTGCTGACGCTGCTCGCGGCGCTTCGCACCTTCTGGTGGCTGCGCCAACGTCATCTGGTGCGCAGTGATGCCGACATCCTGCGCAATCTGCGTGCCACCAACTGGATGACGCTGCCGATCGGTGCGGGCTTCACCGCCTGGTCGTTCGCGCTCTATCCGTACGGCGATCCGTTTGCCAAGAGCCAGGTCGCCTTCTACATGGCCGTGACCGTAATCGGCTGCATCTTCTCGCTGATGCATCTACGTTCGGCGGCGCTGATCGTGACGATCGTCGTCGACCTGCCCTATGTGCTGTTCTTCTGGGCCACGGGCGAACCGACGCTGAAGGCGATCGCAGTCAACAATCTGCTGGTCTCCGGCGCGATGGTGACCGTGCTGTTCATCTATTATCGCGACTTCGCCGATCTCGTCGGCAGCCGCAAATCCCTGCTGGCGCAGCAGGCGGCGACGCAGACGCTGTCGGACGAGAATTTTCGTCTCGCCAATCTCGATGCCCTGACCGAACTGCCGAACCGCCGCCGCTTTTTCGCCGAGCTGTCGAGCGCCTTCGCCGATGCCGAACGCAGGCACGTGCGCGTCGCGGTCGGCATCATCGACCTCGACGGCTTCAAGCCGATCAACGACAATTACGGCCACTCGATCGGCGATCGAGTCCTGATCGAGGCCGGGCGCCGTATCCGCGAGGTCTGCGAAGGCTTCGGGCCACAACGCGTGGAATTCGCGCGCCTGGGCGGTGACGAATTCGGTCTCGTCGTGTGTGGCGACCCCGAGGATGCCGATCTGCTGCGGCTCGGCGAGCGTATCGGCGAGCAGGTCAAGCTGCCCTACCAGCTCGACACCGCTCACACCGGCCTGTCCTGCTCGATCGGCTTTGCGCTGTATCCGCGCTCGGCGACGACGGCGGAGGCCCTCTACGAATGCGCGGACTATTCGCTCTACCATGCCAAGCGTCATCTGCGCGGGCGGACGGTGATCTTCTCCAGCGAGCTCGAGGCTGAGATTCGCAGCCGCAGCGTGATCGAGACCCTGCTGCGCACCGCCGATTTCGACGCCGAGATGGAGCTGGTGTTCCAGCCGATCGTCGATGCCATGAGCGAGCACACCGCGGGTTTCGAGGCGCTGGCGCGCTGGCAGAGCCCCCGCCTCGGCTGGGTCTCGCCGGCCGACTTCATCCCGGCCGCCGAGCGGATCGGCCTGATCCGCGCCCTGACGCAGGCGCTGCTGGTGCGCGCGCTCGCGGCCGCCAAGACCTGGCCCGATCACACCCGCCTGTCGTTCAACCTCTCGGCCCACGACATCTGCTCGCCGGACGGCATCCTGCCGCTGATCGCCATCATCGAGAAGAGCGGCGTGCCGCCGCGCCGGCTCGACTTCGAAATTACGGAGACTGCCGTCACCTTCGACTTCGTCCGCGCCCAGCAGTCGATCGCCGCGCTGAAAGCCATGGGCTGCGGCATTTCGCTGGATGATTTCGGCACCGGCTATTCCTCGCTGAGCCATGTGCACCGCCTGCCGCTGGACAAGCTCAAGATCGACCGCAGTTTCGTCGCCGACATCAGCGACAACCCGGTCAGCCACAAGATCATCAAGTCGCTCACGGGCCTGTGCGACGACATGGAGATCGCCTGCGTCGTCGAGGGCGTCGAGACCCGCGCCCAGTTCGACACCCTGCGCCGCCTCGGATGCGATTTCGTGCAGGGCTATTACTTCTCCAAGCCCATGCCCGGGGCGGCGATCGAGGATTATCTCGCCAAGGAACGCGAGCGCCTGGACCAGAGCGCAGCCAAGGTCGTGGCGTGAGGCCGCGCTAGGTCGAAAGGCTCGGAAGATCGAGCCCCTTGGCACGGGCACAGTCGATCGCGATGTCGTAGCCCGCGTCGGCATGACGCATGACGCCGCTGGCGGGATCGTTCCAGAGCACGCGCGCGATGCGCTTTGCCGCTTCCGGCGTGCCGTCGGCGACGATCACCATGCCGGCGTGCTGGGAATAGCCGATGCCGACGCCGCCGCCATGATGCAGCGACACCCAGGTCGCCCCGCTGGCGCAATTGAGCAGCGCATTGAGCAGCGGCCAGTCGGACACGGCATCCGATCCGTCCTTCATCGCCTCGGTCTCGCGGTTCGGGCTCGCCACCGAACCGCTGTCGAGATGATCGCGGCCGATCACGATCGGCGCCTTCAATTCGCCGCGCGCCACCATGTCGTTGAAGGCGAGCCCAAGGCGATCACGATCGCCCAGGCCAACCCAGCATATCCGCGCCGGCAGGCCCTGGAACTTGATGCGTGCCTTGGCCATGTCGAGCCAGACGTGCAGATGCTTGTCGTCGGGCATCAGCTCCTTGACCTTGGCATCGGTCTTGTAGATGTCCTCGGGATCTCCCGACAGCGCGGCCCAGCGGAACGGCCCGACGCCGCGGCAGAACAGCGGGCGGATATAGGCCGGCACGAAGCCGGGGAAATCGAAGGCGTTCTTCAGGCCCATGTCCTGCGCCATCTGGCGGATGTTGTTGCCGTAGTCGAGCGTCGGAATGCCCTGCGCATGGAAATCCAGCATGGCCTGGACGTGCTCGACCATCGACATCTTCGAGGCGCGCTCGACCGCCTTCGGATCGGATGCGCGCTTGGCCTCCCAATCGGCCAACGTCCAGCCCTTCGGCAAATAGCCGTTGATCGGGTCATGCGCGCTGGTCTGGTCGGTGACGATGTCGGGCTTGACGCCGCGGCGGACCAGCTCCGGAAAAATCTCCGCGGCGTTGCCGAGCAGGGCGACCGAAACCGCTTTCTTGGTCTTCGCGGCCTCCGCCATGATCGCGAGCGCTTCGTCGAGCGTCGCGGCCTGGCGATCGAGATAGCCGGTGCGCAGCCGCATCTCGATGCGGCTCGGCTGGCATTCGACCGCGAGCATCGACGCGCCCGCCATGGTCGCCGCCAGCGGCTGCGCACCGCCCATGCCGCCGAGACCGGCGGTGAGAATCCATCTGCCTGCGAGGCTGCCGCCGTAGTGACGACGTCCGACCTCGACGAAGGTCTCGTAAGTGCCCTGCACGATGCCCTGGCTGCCGATGTAGATCCAGGAGCCCGCCGTCATCTGGCCGTACATCATCAAGCCCTGGCGATCGAGCTCGTTGAAATGATCGAGCGTCGCCCAATGCGGCACGATGTTGGAGTTCGCGATCAAGACGCGTGGCGCATCTGCGTGGGTGCGAAACACGCCAACCGGCTTGCCTGATTGCACCAGCAGGGTCTCGTCGCTCTGGAGCTTGCGCAACGCGTTGGTAATGCGGTCAAAACTCTCCCAGTCGCGCGCGGCGCGGCCGATGCCGCCATAGACGACGAGTTCGCTCGGTCGCTCCGCGACGTCAGGGTCGAGATTGTTCATGAGCATGCGGAGCGGCGCTTCCGTCAGCCAGCTCTTGGCGCTGATCTCGCTGCCACGGGGCGCGCGGATGGTGCGGTCATTGTCCAGTCGGCGGTTCATGCGGAACACCCCTTTAGTCAAATCTCGTTCAGTCAAGTTTTGGAAATGGATCGGATGAAAGCGCCGCGATCGCCACGGTCGGCAACGCATCGCCTTCGATCAGCGCAGCCGCCCTCGCGAGATCGGCGGCCATGTAGCGGTCCGCGCCGAGCGCGGGCACCTGCTCGCGAAGCTTCGCGATGACTGCAGCGAGCGGCGCGCTCGTCGCATGCGGCGCGCGCAACGTGATACCTTGAGCGGCAACCAGGAGCTCGATCCCAAGGATCGCGGCGAGATTGTCGGCCATGTCGGACAAGCGCCTCGCGGCGTGCGCAGCCATCGAGACATGGTCTTCCTGGTTGGCGCTGGTCGGTGTCGAATCGATCGAGCAGGCAGCCGCGCGCTGCTTGTTTTCGGCATAGAGCGCGGCAGCCGTCACCTCGGCGATCATGAAGCCGGAATTGATGCCGGGATCGGGGGTGAGGAACGGCGGCAGGCCGAAATTGAGCGCGGGATCGACCAACGTCGCGATACGGCGTTCACTGATCGCGCCGATCTCCGACAGCGCCAGCGCGATCGTGTCGGCGGCAAAAGCGACCGGCTCGGCGTGGAAATTGCCGCCGGAGACGATTTCGCCGGTCTCGACCAGCACCAACGGATTGTCGGTGACGGCATTGGCTTCGACCATCAGCGTGCGCGCAGCCTGCGTGATCAGGTCCAGCGCCGCGCCCGCGACCTGTGGCTGGCAGCGCAGGCAATAGGGATCCTGCACGCGCTCGTCGCCCTCGAGATGCGACAGGCGGATGTCGCTGCCCTCGAGCAGCGCGGTCAGCGTCGCCGCCGCCGCGATCTGCCCGGCGTGGCCGCGGAGCGCCTGGATTTCGGGACGGAACGGTGCGGTCGAAGCCATCGCCGCATCGACCGACAGCGCGCCGGTGACGAGTGCGGCGCGAGCCAAGCGGAATGCACGCAGCAAGCCTGATAGGGCATAGGCGGTCGAGAACTGCGTCCCGTTGATCAGCGCGAGACCTTCCTTGGGGCCGAGCGTCAGCGGCGCGAGGCCGGCTGCCGCCAGCGCCTCGGCACCGGACACGGTTTTCCCATCGAGGATCGCCTGCCCTTCGCCGATCATCACCGCAGTCATGTGCGCGAGCGGCGCGAGATCGCCGGAGGCGCCGACCGACCCTTGCTGCGGCACCAGCGGACAGACATCTCGCGCCAACATCGCATGCAACTGCTCGATCACCTCGCGGCGCACCCCCGAAGCGCCGCGCCCGAGCGAGATGATCTTCAGCGCCATCATCAAGCGGACGATCGGTTCCGGCGTCGCCGGGCCGACGCCGCAGCAATGCGAGACGATGAGATTGCGCTGGAGCAGCGCGGTCCGATCGGGCGGTATGCGTTTCGAGGCGAGCTTCCCGAAGCCGGTATTGATGCCATAAACGGGATCCGCGGCCTGCGCCGCCTTCGCCACAATTTCCGCAGCCGCCTCGACCCGCGGCCAGAACGGGGCATCGAGCATGACCGATGCGCCTCCGAGCACGCGCGCGAGGTCGTCGATGCTCACTGCTCCCGGTTTGACAACGATCGTTGACCCTTGCGCCGTCACTGCCCTCTCCAGACGCGCCGATGCAGCGGATTGAAGCCGATGCGGTAGACCAGCTCAGCGAGACGCTCGATGTCCCAGATCGCGAGGTCGCACCATTTGCCGGCTTCGAGCGTGCCGGTTTCGGCGAGCATGCCGAGCGCACGCGCGCCTTCGCGGGTGATACCGGCGAGGCATTCAGTCACCGTCAGGCGGAACAGCGTCGCGCCCATGTTCATGGCAAGCAACAGTGAGGTCAGCGGCGAACTGCCGGGATTGCAGTCGGTCGCAAGCGCCATGGGGACGCCGTGCTTGCGGAACACCTCGACCGGCGGTTTTTGCGTCTCACGGATGAAGTAGAACGCGCCGGGCAGCAGCACGGCCACCGTGCTAGCCTTGGCCATCGCGGCAGCGCCGGCTTCGTCCGTGTGCTCGAGGTGATCCGCGGAGAGGCCGGAGAATTTGGCAGCGAGCGCGGCACCACCGAGATTTGAGAGCTGATCCGCATGCAGTTTCACCGGCAGACCGAGCGACCTCGCGGTCTCGAACACCCGCGCGGTCTGCACGGCGGAGAACGCGATGCCCTCCATGAAGGCGTCGACGGCATCGGCGAGGCCCGCCTTCGCGACAGCGGGCAGCATCTCCTTGCAGACGAGATCGATGTAGCGATCCTTGTCGCCCTCCGCTTCGATCGGTAATGCATGTGCGCCGAGGAAGGAGGTGCGGATGGCGACCGGCCGCTGCCGGCCGAGGCTGCGTGCGGCAGAGAGCTGCCGCAACTCGGTCTCGGCGTTGAGGCCGTAACCGGACTTGATCTCGACCGTGGTGGCGCCCTCGCCGATCAACGCATCGAGCCGTGGCAATGCACCCGCAACCAGTTCGGCTTCGTTCGCCTTGCGCGTCGCCGCCACCGTCGAGACGATACCTCCGCCGGCGCGCGCGATCTCCTCGTAGCTCGCGCCCTTCAGCCGCAGCTCGAATTCGTGGGCGCGGTTGCCGCCATAAACGAGATGCGTGTGGCAGTCGACGAGCCCCGGTGTGATCCAGCGCCCCTCGCAATCGATCCGTTTGATGGCGTCGGCATCGACAGGAAAATCCGCGGCCGGGCCCGCATAGACGATGTGGCCGCCGCGCGCGGCGATCACGCCATGCTCGATCTCGCCGAGATCGGGACGGTCGGCCCGCAGCGTGGCGAGGCGGGCATTATGCCAGATCCGGTCGAAGCGCTCTGCCATGCGGGTACCCGTCGGATGCTTGACTTATATGTCTAGACATATAATCGTAAGGCGGTTCTGTCCAGCCGGCGTGTCACCATGTCCCGACTGCATTTCGCCTCCGCGCTCCTGCCTTCGGGCTGGGCCCATGACGTGCAGGTGGTGATCACCGCCGGCGCGATCGCGGAGGTGACGCCGGGCGTTGCCCCAGCCGCGGGCGACGAGCGTCACGCCATCGCGCTTCCAGGACTTTCGAGCCTGCACAGTCACGCCTTCCAGCGCGGCATGGCGGGACTTGCCGAACTGCGCGGCGATTCCACCGATACGTTCTGGACCTGGCGCGAGACGATGTACCGTTTCGCACTGTCGATGACGCCGGATGATGTCGCCGCCGTCGCGACGTTGCTCTATGTCGAGATGCTGGAGCAGGGTTTTACCCGCGTCGGCGAATTCCATTATCTGCATCACGATCGCGACGGCTCGCCTTATGCCAACCCCGCGGAGATGGCTGCGCGGATTGCGCAGGCTGCAGAAACCTCAAGCATCGGCCTGACGCTGCTCCCAAGCTTTTATGCGCACGGCTCATTCGGCGGCGCTGCGCCGCATGACGGCCAGCGCCGCTTCATCTGCTCGATCGATCAGTTCGCCGCGCTGATGGCGGCTTCGCGCAAAGCGATTGCAAACTTGCCGGGCGCCGATATCGGCATCGCGCCGCACAGCCTGCGCGCGGTGGCGCCGCCCGAGCTCGCGGCGATCATTCCCCTTGCGGACGGCGGACCGGTGCACATCCATGCCGCCGAGCAGGTGAAAGAAGTCGAGGATTGCCTGGCCTGGTCGGGGCAGCGGCCCGTGCAGTGGCTGCTGGAGCACGCACCACTCGATCAGCGCTGGTGCCTCATTCACGCGACCCATATGACGGATGCGGAAGTGATCGCCTTCGCGAAGACGGGCGCGGTCGCGGGGCTTTGCCCTGTCACCGAAGCAAGTCTCGGCGACGGCATCTTTCCGGCGCGCGAATATCTCGACGCCGGCGGCGTGTTCGGCGTCGGCACCGATTCCAATGTGCTGGTCGGTGTCGCCGACGAGTTGCGCCAGCTCGAATATGGCCAACGATTGAAGCATCGCGCGCGCAACGTGCTGTCCGGCGGCGCCGGACGTTCGACTGGTCGCACGCTGTTTGACGATGCCCTTGCGGGCGGCGCGCGGGCGCTGGCACAGCCGACAATCGGCCTCTCGCCCAGCGCGCGCGCCGATATCGTCACCCTCGATAGCATGCATCCCTCGCTGGCGGAACGCCGCGGCGATGCGCTCATTGACGGCTGGATCTTCGCGGCGGGAAGCGGCGCGATCGATTGCGTCTGGGCCGGCGGCAACAAGGTTGTCGAGGGCGGGCAGCATAAACTGCGCCAATCCGCGCGCGACGGCTTCAACGCCGCGATCCGGAGGCTCGTCGCGTGAGCCTTGCCACAGATAGCGCCGACAAGCCGACGCTCTACAAGCGCATCCGCGCCGATATCGAAAAGCGCATCCTGACGGGTGAATGGCCGCCGGGCCACCGCATCCCGTTCGAGCACGAGCTCGTGGCACGCTACGGCTGTTCGCGCATGACGGTGAACAAGGCGCTATCTGAGCTCGCGCAGGCAGACCTGATCGAGCGGAGACGACGTGCCGGCTCGTTCGTGCGCCGACCTCAGCATCAGTCGGCTGTGCTCAAGATCGCCGATATCCGCGCCGAGATCACCGCGCTCGGCCGCAGCTATGGTTACGAGCTGATCGGCCGCAAGCTGCGCGCGGCGACCGCTGCCGATCGCGCGCGTCTCGGTGTCAAGAAAGCCGGCAAGGTGATTGCGATCGCCTGCCGCCACAGCGCCGACAACGTGCCCTTTGCCGTCGAGGACAGGTTGATCGATCTGTCCTCTGTGCCATCTGCTGCGACCGCGGATTTCTCGCGCGAGCCGCCAGGCTCTTGGCTGCTTCATCATGTCCCCTGGACGGAGGCCGAGCACACGATCAGCGCCATCGTTGCGGATGATCGCACCGCAGAAGCGCTCGACATCGCCATCGGCGCGCCGTGCCTCGTGATCGACCGCTATACCTGGCGCAGCGCACGCACGATCACCGCGGTGCGCCTGCTCTATCCGGGTGACTCTCACCGCCTTGTCGCGCGATTCAAGGGAGGCTGAGGGAACGATGTCGGCACAAATCGTGCAACGTTTTCCGCAACGGCCCACAGCGGCCGACAGAGATCAACAGGACGTCAAACCTTCTGGGCAAGAGGACGATAATCATGCGTAGCTCGACAATATTTGCGACCATCATTGCGCTCACGGCCGTCACCCCGGTGCTCGCCGACGATATCAAGGTCGGAGTCGGCATCTCCGGATGGACCGGCTTTGCACCGCTGACGCTGGCGAAGGAAGCCGGCATCTTCAAGAAGAATGGCCTCGACGTCACCATCAAGAAGATCCCGCAGAAGGACCGCCACCTCGCCATCGCTTCCGGCGACGTGCAGTGCGCAGCGACCACGGTCGAGACCTGGATCTCGTGGAACGCCAATGGCGTCGCGACCAAGCAGATCTTCCAGCTCGACAAGAGCTATGGCGCCGACGGCATGGCCGTGCGCAACGACATCAATTCGATCAAGGAGCTGAAGGGCAAGACCGTCGCGGCCTCGGCGCCCGGCACCTCGCCCTATTTCGCGCTGGCCTGGATGCTGAAGAAGAATGGCCTCACGGTGAAGGATGTCACCGTGGTCAACCTCGAGCCGGCCGCAGCCGCGCAGGCGTTCGTCTCTGGCCAGAACGACGCCGCGATGACCTATGAGCCGTATCTGTCGACCGTGCGGGCCGCCCCCGACAAGGGCAAGATCATCGCGACCACGCTGGATTATCCGATCGTGATGGACACGTTCGGCTGCACGCCGAAATTCCTGAACGAGAACCCGAAGGCTGCGCAGGCCCTCGCCAACAGCTATTTCGAGGCGCTCGACATGATCGCCAAGGATCAGGCCAAGGCCTATGAGATCATGGGCGCGGACGTGAAGCAGACCGGCGAGCAGTTCGGCAACTCGGCGAAGTACCTGCGTTGGCAGGACAAGGCCGCGAACCAGAAGTTCTTCGCGGGCGACTTCCTCGCCTTCAACAAGGATGCGGCCGAGCTGCTGCTCGAGATCGGCATCATCAAGGCCACGCCGAAGATCGAGGACCTCTACGACGCCAGCTTCATCAAGTAGGCTCCGACACCCTGCTGGTCCCGCCGCGCAGCGGGATCAGCGCATGATCGCCATTCGGATAGATCTGACGATGCGTCCCCTGGATTCCGTGACATCGAAGCAACGCGTGGCCTATGGCCTCGCGTTCTTCGTGCTGTTCGTCGCCCTCTGGTCCTGGGCGACCTTTGGCGGCCATGTGTCAAAGACATTTCTCGCCAACCCGCTGACCATGGTGCAGGAGGGTTACGATCTCCTGGTCAAGCAGGGATTCCTGTTCGACATCGGCATGACGATCTGGCGCGTCGTCGGCGGCTTTGCGCTGGCCGCGATCATCGCCGTTCCGCTCGGCGTGCTGATGGGCGCCTACAAGCCGATCGAGGCCTTTCTCGAACCCTTCGTCTCCTTCGCGCGCTATCTGCCCGCCTCCGCCTTTATTCCGCTGTTGATCCTGTGGGCCGGCATCGGCGAGTTGCAGAAGCTGCTGGTCATTTTCATCGGCTCGGTGTTCCAGGTGATCCTGATGGTCGCCGTGACCGTCGGTGCCACGCGGCGCGATCTGGTTGAAGCCGCCTATACGTTAGGTGCCAGCGACCGCGGCATCATCCGCCGCGTGCTGCTGCCCTCCTCCGCACCCGAGATTGCGGAAATCCTGCGCCTGGTGCTCGGCTGGGCCTGGACCTACGTGATCGTCGCCGAGCTGATCGGCTCGTCCTCCGGCATCGGACATATGATCACCGACAGCCAGGCGCTGCTCAATACCGGCCAGATCATCTTCGGCATCATCGTGATCGGACTGATCGGGTTGCTCTCGGACTTCATCTTCAAGGCGTTCAATGCCTGGCTGTTTCCGTGGAGGCTGGCATGACGATCCTCAGGATCGAGCAAGTCTCGCGCACCTTTCCGTCACGTCACGGCAACGCCCCCACGAGGGCGCTGGAGCCGACCGACCTCGCCATCGGCAACAACGACTTCGTCACCATCCTCGGCCCGTCCGGCTGCGGCAAATCCACACTGCTGCGCATCGTCGCCGGTCTCGACCGTCCGACCAGCGGACGCGTCACGCTCGACGGACGCGAGGTCACCGGCCCCGGCGCCGATCGCGGCATGGTGTTCCAGTCCTACACGCTGTTTCCGTGGCTCACCGTGCGCGAGAACATCGCCTTTGGCCTGCGCGAACGCGGCGTGGCCGAGGCGGAGCGCAACAAGGTCGCGGATGGCTTCATCCGCCAGGTCGGACTTGCCGGCTTCGAGGACCACTGGCCGAAACAGCTCTCCGGCGGCATGCAACAGCGTACGGCGATTGCGCGCGCGCTCGCCAATGATCCCAAGATCCTGCTGCTCGATGAGCCCTTCGGTGCGCTGGACAACCAGACCCGCGCCCTGATGCAGGAAATGCTGCTCGGGATCTGGGAGCGCGACCAGAAGACCGTGCTGTTCGTGACCCACGACATCGAGGAAGCAATCTTCCTCGGCAGCCGCGTCATGGTCATGAGCGCCCGCCCGGGCCGCATCAAGGCGGAGATCGCCGTGGACCTGCCGCATCCGCGCTCCTACAAGATCAAGACCACGCCCGAGTTCGTCCAACTGAAGGAACGGCTGGTCGAGGAGATCCGCACTGAGGCGTTGAAGGTTGCCGAACATGCCTGATACTCATCCCCGCGCCAATGGCGAGCGCGTCCTCGCCGATCTCAATGCGCTCCGTGCACTGGGCACTTACAAGTCCGGCGTGCACAAGCCGACCTTCTCGGAGCCGCACAGGCAATCGCTGGACTGGCTGGTGCAGAAGCTGCCCGAGGCCGGCCTCGCCGGTGCGATCGACGGCATCGGCAATATCGTCGGCACCAGCAGCAAGCCCGGACCGAAACTGCTCGTCGGATCGCACCTGGAAAGCCAGAACTATGCCGGCTGGCTCGATGGCCCGCTCGGCGTCGTCTATGCGCTGGAAGCGGCCCGCGTGCTCAACGCCGATCACTCCGTGAAAGGCGCTGTCGAAGTCGCCGCGTGGTGTGACGAGGAAGGTCATTTCGGCAGCTTCCTCGGATCGCGCTCCTATGTCGGACAGGTGACCGAGGCGGAGATCGATGCCGCGCGCGACCGCACCAATGGCCGCGCCATGCGCGACGCGCTCAGCGACATGGGCCTCGCCGGACGTCCGCGCATCACGGTCGAGCCGGGACGGCACGTCGGATATGTCGAGGCGCATATCGAGCAGGGCGACACGCTCGAAAGCGGCAAGCTCGCGATCGGTGTCGTGACCTCCATCGTCGGCATCTGGCAGTACCGCATCACTTTCATCGGCGAGCAGAACCACGCCGGCACCACGCGCATGGCCGTGCGCAAGGATGCGGGTCTCGCGCTGGCAAAGTTCTGCGTGGCGATCGACGAGCGCTTCCCGGCCGCATGCGGACCGCGCACGGTCTGGACCACCGGCCGCATCACGCTCGATCCGGGTGCGCCGAGCATCATTCCGGGTGGCGCGGAAATGCTGTTCCAGATCCGGGACGACAATCCGGCCGTGATCGCGCGGCTGGAGGAGTTGCTGCGAACGATGGCAGCCGAAGCCAGCGCGAAGGGCCCCTGCACCGCAAACGTGGAGAAGATCCGCACCGGCGCGCCGGCCATGATGAATGCCGACATTCAGGATGCCATCGAAGCCGCGAGCAAGGAGCTGGCCGGCGGACGTTTTATCCGCATGCCCAGCGGCGCCGGCCACGACGCGCAGATGCTCGCGACTATCATGCCCGCGGGCATGCTGTTCGTGCCTTCGATCGGGGGCATCAGCCACCACTGGACCGAAAACACTGCGGACGCTGACATCGTCACCGGCGCGCAGATTTTCGTCGATGCGTGCCGGCGGATACTGAATCGCTAGAACGACGTACCGCCGCCGAATCTGAACTCCTGGACGATGTCGTATTTGCCCTTGGTCAGCGGCACGGCATAGTCGAAGCGCAGCGGTCCGAACGGCGAAGCCCAGATCAGGCCGACACCGACCGAGGACCGCACCACGCTGCTGTCGTCATATTGCAATCCGCAGGTCGGGCAAGCCTTGGTATTGACCTCGCCCGTCGCCGCCCACGAGGTCGGCCCCTGGTAGCCCCAGAGCGAGCCGGCATCGGCATAGACGGCGCCCTTCAGGCCGACTTCCTTGGGAAGGAACCAGAACGGCATCTGCAACTCCATCGATGCGCCCCAATATTTCGTGCCGCCGAGCGCATCACCGCTCGAGCCGTAGTTCCAATAGGTGATGTCGCGCGGGCCGATGCCATTCGAGGCGAAGCCGCGGACCAGGTTCGGGCCCATCTGGAAGTGATCCAGCATGCGCAGCTCGTTGTTGCCGAGCTTGCTGAGCACCCCGCCCTGGAGATGGATCACGCTGACGATGTCGGACACCATCGCCGTGTAGTATTTGGTGTCGAGCGCGGTCTTCAGATAGGTAACGTCGCCGCCGACGCCGGCAAAATCCTGCTTGAAGTCGACGAGCAGGCCGTCAGTCGGGTTCTTGGTGTTATCGAGCGTGTTGTAGCTCAGCGTGTAGCCCAGCGCCGAGGTCCAGGTCGCACCGTTCGCAAGTTCCTTTCGGACAGGAAGACTGGATTCGCCGTCGCCGTAGCAGCCGTAACCGTAGACGCCCGAACTGGTGGAGTTCGTGGGATCCACCCCGCCAAGGACGTTCTGGATGTAGGCCGGCGTCGGGTTGAAGGCCAACGACGTGTTGGCTGCGTTGTTGTTGCAATTGTTGTAGGGGCTGGCGAGCGTGATCCTCTGCTGATACAGCGAGTAGCGCAGTTGGAGCGACAGGTCCTCCCGCAAGGCGAAGCCCAGCCGCGGCGAGAAGCCCAGCGTCGTCACGCCGTAGCTCGTATAGCTGTTCGATTTCTGATCCTTCCAATAAGTATCGAACCCGAGCGCGATCCGATGGTCGAGCAGATAGGGCTCGACGAAGGAGAGCGATACGCCGCGCGAATACTGGCCGTAACTGACCGACGCCTTGGCATAGAGCCCCTTACCGAGCAGGTTACGCTCGGAGACCGAGACTTCCGCAAGCGCACCGTCGCTGGTGGAATAGCCACCCGAGATCGAGAAGTCGCCGGTCGACTTCTCTTCCATGTCGACGATCAGGATGACACGGTCGCTGGACGAGCCGGGTTCCGTGACGATCTTGACGCTCTTGAAGTAGTCCAGGTTCTTCAGCCGGCGCTCGGCGCGGTCGACCAGCGCGCGGTTGTAGGCATCGCCCTCGGAGAGGTCGAACTCGCGGCGGATCACGTAGTCGCGGGTGCGGGTGTTGCCGCGCAGATTGATACGCTCGATATAGGTGCGAGGGCCCTCGTCGACGTTGAACACGACGGAAACGGTACGCGCCTCGAAATTGCGGTCGCCGCCCGGCCGCACCACGGCGAAAGCATAGCCACGGCGCGAGGCTTCGATCTGCATTTCCTCGGTCGACTTCTCGACCGCTTCGACGTTGTAGAGCGAGCCGACGGTGACGCGTGACATGCTACGCAGCGAGCCCGCGTCGAAATTGGGGATGCTGGAGCGAAAATCGACCGAGCCGACGCGGTATTGCTGGCCTTCCTCGATCTTGAAGGTGACGAGAAAGCCCTTCTTGTCCGCATCGTATTCGGTGAGTGCGGCCACGACCTGGGCATCGGCGAAACCGTTCTTCAGGTAGAAGCGGCGGATCAGGTCGCGATCGGCCTCGACACGGTCGGGATCGTAGATGTCGTTGTTGCCGAGAAAGCTGAGCAGATTGCTCTCGTGCGTCTTGATCACGTCGCGCAGTCGCGCGGCCGAGAAGGCGCTGTTGCCGATGAACTCGACCGACTTGACGCCGGTCTTGGCACCCTCCTCGACCGTGAAGACGAGATCGACGCGGTTATTCGGCTGTTCGATGATTTCGGGGGTGACGTGCACGTCGTAACGCCCCGAGCGGCGGTAGATCTCGGCGATCCGCAGCGTGTCGGACTGCACCATGGCGCGCGAGAAGGTGCCGCGCGGCTTCGACTGGATTTCGGCGGAGAGCTGCTCGTCCTTGATCTTCTTGTTGCCCTCGAACGCAACGCGGCCGATCACGGCGTTTTCCACCACCGACACGACGATATGACCGCCGGCCCTGTTGACCCTCACGTCCTGAAACAGGCCGGTCTCGACCAGCGCCTTGAGGCCGTCGTCGAGGGCGACCTGATCGAACTGGCCGCTGGCGTTGGCGTTGAAGTAGGAGCGAACCGTCTCAGCCTCGACGCGGCGATTGCCCTCGACCACGATGGCGTCCGTGGCTTGCGCCGCCGAGACCGGCTGCGGCAACAGCACCATCGGAAGTGAACCTGCAATCGACACACCACTCACGACCGCCGCAACAAGCCAGGCCCGCAAAAACGACATTCCACACCTCAAGAGCACCTGACCTGCTCTGAAACGGGAGAGCTGTGGCCACGGTGTGGCTTCAGGATTGCTGTACTGTTTCCGGGGATTGAGATTGATTGACGCGCCAGCGCGCATACCCCACAGGCGGGGCGTTTGCGCCAAAAGCCAGCAACATTGGGCAAAACAAGGCTTGTTTACAAGGCCACAAGGCCGATGCGAAAGGCGCGGACGTCGCCAACGCGCATGGGATGCACGCATTGAAGCCAATCGTCTCGACCAGCCTGGCGCTGGTCGCAGTTTTCACCACGACCATGATTTGCAACGCAGACACGGTCCGCAAGCGCGACCGGTCGCAGCCGTCGACAGAGGCCGTCTACGACTACGGTCCGTACGGCCCGAACCGTGCCTATCAATCCGGTCCGCATACGCGCATCTATGTGAGCAAACGCTCCTGGTTGGATGGCGGCACCGAAGTGCTGCCCGGCGACCGGAAGTTCAGCGATTACGCCTACCCGCCTGGCACGTCATTCGCCCGTCAGAACAACAATCGGCCGCTCGACCGGCAGCCACTCAGCCCGGCCTCCGACCTCGGCGGGTTTGAACAAAGGATTCCGCTCGCCTGGTAGCCGGCTCGACCGATTGGCAGTTTCGCCAGTTGAACCAGCCGACACGCCTCGGCATGGAACCAAGATGCTGATTCGTGCCTTGATGACCAAGGAGGATCAACATGGCACGATCAGCATGGAAACGTCCCGGCTCCCCCATTGGCAAGAAGGGACCGCGCAAGGCAAACCCCTCGTACAAGCGCCGTTCGCGTCAACCGTGGTCGACGGCCGACGTCAGGATGTTGCGGCAGCTTGCGAAGGGCAACACGCCCACCGGCGTCATGAGCATCAAGCTTCAGCGCCCGATCGCAGCGATCCGCAGCAAGGCGCATCGCGAGGGCATCTCGCTGAAGCCGGTCAACCGGTCACCCTATAACCGGCGGACGACCCGCCCCCGTGCGGCGAAACAGCGACGCTGACGGAGCAAGCCCGGCCTCCCGCGAGGCCGGGCTCCCACGCGCCGGAACTGCAACGCGAACTATTTCGGTGCATTCGTCCGCGACCTCGAGGCAACAAGATCGAGGCGGTCACCTCTACCGTCAGGGGCAGCTTCTATTCATGAACGATCTCGAATGGCGCGCGTCCTGATTGGTACTTCCGGCTGGCATTATGGCTCCTGGCGTGGGCCCTTCTTCCCCGAAGGCCTGCCGCTGAAGCAGCAACTGCAGTATTACGCCAGCCAATTCGACACCACGGAGCTGAACGGCGTGTTCTACCGCACTCCGACGCCGGAAGCGGTCGAGGCGTGGCGAGAACAGACCGGCGGCGATTTCGTCTTCGCCTGGAAGGCCTCGAAGTTCATCACGCACTGGAAACGCTTAACCGACCGGTCCCAAAACAGCCTCGAGCTGTTGGAGGATCGCATTTCACTGCTGCGGGACAAGGTGGGGCCGATCCTGTTCCAGCTGCCCCCGCAATTCGAGGCGAATGCCGACCGGCTCGGCTCGTTCTTCAAGCTGCTGTCACGAAAACGCCGCTACAGTTTCGAATTTCGTCATCCGAGCTGGTATCAGCCTCGCATCCTGCGAATGCTGGCCGACGAGAACATCTCGCTCTGCTTGTCGGATCATCACGATGCGCCGGCACCCTGGAAGCGCACGGCGGACTTCGTCTATGTGCGCGGTCACGGTCCGAGCGGGCGCTACCACGGGCACTACACGAAGCCGGCACTCGTACAATGGGCGAAACGCATCAATTCGTGGAAGCGTCAAGGCTGCGACGTCTATGTCTATTTCGACAACGACCAGAAGAGCGCCGCGCCGGCCGACGCGCTGAAGCTGAAGGCGCTGCTTTAAAGCTATGGACCACCGGCAACGGAGCCGGCAATGACCATGGCGAGCTCGGCGAGATCGATCTTGCCGTTGACGACCAGCTCCTCCGCGCCGCCATCATCCACCTTCAGCGCCTGCGGCCGGTTGGCGGCCTGGCGCTTGAGTTCGCCAGCGATGGCTTCCTTGAGTTTCTCTTCCAGCATGGGACGACCTCACGCCGCCATGGCGCGGCAGGACTCGGCGCAGGCGCGGCACATGGCGACACATTCGTCCATGCCACCGACCCGCTCGCAATCCTTCGCGCACTCCGCGCAGATCTCGGCGCATTCCCGGCAGGTGTGCTTGTGGTGCGGCGTGTTGATCAACATGAAATGCGCCGATGTGCGGCACATCTCCGCGCACGCCATCATGAGACGGAAATGCCTGGGCTCGACGTGCTTGCCGCCGGTCTCAAGGCAATGGTTCATGGCCATGCCAAGGCACGTCCGGTAGCAACTCAGGCACAGCTCGATACAGCGGGTCATCTGTTCCGTTTGGGCCATGGTCTCTCCAGCTGTCGCTTTTCCAACCAGTCAAAGCCAGCCGGCGCCCATCGTTCCCGGGCTCAGACCCATCATTTCGGGTTGGGATCTTCAAGTCCGGGCCCCGGCTCATCGCGCAGTTCCCGTGCGAGTCGGACGGCATTTCCGAGTGCCCGCGCCGCATTCAAAACCTGGTGTTGAAACCCGCGATCTTCATCCAGCTCGTGATGCGAGGTGGCGTATTTCTCCATGTAGCCGACATAACCGTCCATCTCGCCGAAGCGTCCCGACGAGACCAGATGCATGTCGGTCAGCCAGTCGGACAGAGCGCGGCGCACGCCTTCCGCACCAGTGCTGTCGCCGTGGACGACCAGACCGAAATGCCGGCCGGCGAGATGGCGCGGATACGGCCAGCCCTTCAGCTCGATCGCCTTCGCTTCGGCAGCTTTCTTGCCGTGGGTCGAGGTCGGATCCGGATTGCCGCCATCGGCACAAACCAGGCGATCCATCATCGCCTTGAGCCCGCCTGGGACGTGATACCAGTTCACCGGGGTCACGATCAGGATGCCGTGCGCCGCCACCCAGAGCGGATAGATCTCGTTCATCCAGTCGCTGGTTTGGCCGAGTGAATAGTTCGGGTAGCAACTGCATGGCCAGTGGCAGAGCGGCATCGCCGTCGAGACGCAGGATTTGCAGGGATGAATTCTCTTGCCGAACTCTGAAGCTAGGCGGGAGAGATCGAGAATGTCGACGGCAAATCCCATCTCGACAAAAACCGGCTCAGCCAGCTTGACCATACGCCACGTCTTCGACATTTCGCCGGGACAGGTGTGCTCGCTGCGGGCGGAGGCGTTGATGATGAGGATGCGCGCGGGCGCGCTGGCGTCATCATGGCGGCGCTGGGCGTCCAGCACCGCCGCGCGGGTCTGCAGCCAATCGATGGACAAGTCGTAGTCCGGATCGGAAAAGCCTGCGCCCGCCTTCCGCGTCAGCGGCGCCTTGCGCGAATTGCTGTAAGCATCCCAGGCGGCGCCGATGATCGCATCGAGCTCGCCCTGAAGCGGCGTGAAAGCGGGATCGACGAACTCCCGTCTGTAACGCCGCTCGAATTCTTCGCGCGACAGTTTGACGGGCGGCATCCCCTTGCGAACGTCGAGTTCCGTCATGCCGGGCCCTCGGTGAGTGGGTGCGATCCCACCAACCCAGGATCGGACGTGCGGTTCCCGAGGTATCAAAAGTAGGAACTCGCACGATCGCGAGGTGCTTGAGAGGCTGCGCAAGGACAAGCGGCCGGTCGTCCGGCTACTCGCGCCAGAACTCGTTCAGTTCCTCCGAGGTCACGAGATCGACCTGGCCGTGGAAGCGCGTTCGGTACATCGTCATGAGCGCATCGTGGCCGACATCCGACGAGCTGCACAGCGCGTCCTCCACAATGACGACCCTGAAGCCGAGATCGACGGCGCTCAGCACCGTCGAGAGGACACAAACGTCCGTCTCCGCGCCCGATATCACCACGGTCCCGATGCCGAGCTCAACCAGCAAACTTGCCAGCGCGGGATTGCTGAACGCCGAGTAAGCCGGCTTGTCGACGATCCGGAGCGGCGGCACGTAACGTGCCAGAGGCGGCACGAGCTCGAGCGCGGACGGCGGGAGATGATCGCGCGTCGCCTGGTGCCAGCGCCGAAAGTAGCTTTGCCACTGGCCCGGCCGGTCCTCGGGGACTTTCGGCGTGATGAAGCGGGTGAAGATCGTTCGCGGCTGATGACGCGAAACGATATCGACGATCGTCGGCAGGACGCGCTCCATCCAGGGAGTTGCCCAAAGACCGCCGGGAGCGAAGATGTTCTGCATATCGATGCACAGATGGACTGCATCCCGGATTTCGGCAACCTGCGACTGGCTGTCCCTCATCGTCCTCCACCGCCGCGACCGGCGACTCTCTGCGCGTTGGCGCGTCCAGCTTAGGAACCCGCGTCACGCCGAGGCGTTCCATCCGGGTGCAGAAGACAGCCGCATCGGCGGCGCCGTCATCGTCCCGATCTCCGCGCCGACTGCGCTTGCGATACGAACTGCCGAGGCTGCCGGGCTGACGCTCATCGGCATCGCACGGGGCAGCGATTTCGAGATTTTCAGCCATCCCGTGGGCATCTGTCGTTGAACTCCGGCAGGGACGAACCGAGTGCGACCACTCTTGGTCCCGCCGATCAGACATGCCGCTCGGGATTTTCCGAACAGAAATTGACCCGCTGCAGGCCTAAATCAAGATATGTTGCGGGATCGAGGTCTTCCGCGGCGCGAGTTCGGCCAAGCGCAAACCCGGCAAAAGACTTGCCGAGCATTGACAGAGGCCGGGTCAGTCCAGCTTGATCCAGACCCCTTTCGTGTTCAGGTACTCGTCGAGTTGCTCGGTGCCGCCCTCCCGGCCATAGCCGCTCATCTTGTAGCCGCCGAAAGGCAATGCAGGGTCGATGGCGTGATACGTGTTCACCCAGACCGAACCCGCGCGCAGACTGCGCGAGACGATATGGGCCTTGCTCACGTCGCGCGTGAAGACACCGGCCGCAAGCCCGTAGGGCGTCGCGTTGGCGCGTTCCACGGCTTCATCGAGCGTATCGAACGGCAGCGCGGAAATGACAGGACCAAAGATTTCGTCGCGAGCGATCTGCATGTTGTCGGAAACGCCTGCGAACACGGTCGGCTGCACGAAATTGCCCTTGGCGAAATTACCCTCTCTCAGTCTCCGGCCTCCGGTCACGACCTTCGCGCCCTCGTTACGTCCGCTGTTCAGGAAACCTTCGACCTTGTCGAGTTGTCGCTCGGAAACGAGAGGTCCGATCTCGGTCGAGGGATCCGCTCCGTCACCGATCTTCAGGGCCGAAGCGAATTTCCCGAGCCGTTCGACCAACTCGTCGTGGATCGACCGTTCGACGAACAGGCGGGAGCCGGCGATGCAAATCTGGCCCGAATTGGCAAACGCCGCCATTGCCGCAATCGGGACGGCCTTGTCGAGGTCGGCATCGGCGCAGACGATGACCGGCGACTTTCCGCCGAGCTCGAGCGACACCCGCTTGAGATTGCCAGCGGACGCACGAATGATGGCTTGTCCGGTTGCAGTAGATCCCGTGAAGACAATCTTGTCGACACCTGAATGCTCGGCAAGAGGCGCGCCCGCCTCCGCCCCGGTCCCGGTCACGACATTGACGACGCCGGGCGGCACTCCCGCCTCGTTCATCAAATCCGCGATCAAGAGCGGCGTCAGCGGCGCTTCTTCGGACGGCTTCAGCACGATCGTGCAGCCGGTCGCGAGCGCCGGCCCGATCTTCCAGACCGACGCAGCCGTGGGCGCGTTCCAGGGGATGATCGCGCCGACGACGCCGACCGGCTCCTTCCGCGTGAACGAGACGATGTCGCCCGGGAGCGAATTGTCGATCGTCTGGCCATGAATCGCGGTGGCCATGCCGGCGTAATATCTGAGCATGCCGAGCACGCGAAGCTTGTTGGCCCGCGTCCTGACGATCGGCATGCCCATGTCCGCCGTGTCGGACTGGCTGATCTCTTCCCAGTACTTCTCGAACAGGTCGGCGATACGCAGGAGCAGAGCCTGTCGCTCGAACGGTTTGAAGCGGCTCCAGGGCCCGGCAAAGGCGCGACGGGCGGCCCTGACGGCGATGTCGATATCGCCGGCATCTCCCCGCGGGACGCGACCGATCACTTCCCCGGTCGCAGGGTTGCGCGTCTCGAAGACTTGCCCCGAGCGGGCCTCGACCCACGCGCCATCGACGAACATCTTGCGCGTTCGGCCGTCCACAGGAAATCGGATGTCGGTCTTTGTCGTCATTGGGTTAGTCTTCCCTGTCTCAACACTTATTCTCTCTAGGCTGCCGGTTTCGTCTTCCGAAGGAGCCGCACCAGGTCGGAAAAATAGGCGTGGCCATGGCCGCTCTCGACACCGCCGCGATGGCGGCGCCCACGCCGTCAGCAATCGCCTTGGATGCCCCGGAGTTTACCCGCCATCGTCCGGCAGTAGGAGATATTCTTTAGCGCGGCGGCCATCCGCAAAGTCGAGTCCCGCAGCGCCGTCGAACAATCGACGATAACGCACCCCTTGCGGAGGCGCGACAAAATGCCTGCCTCGCCGGTGAGGATCGCTTCAACTTGAGGGGCCCGTCACGCAAAGAATGATGACATCCGAGGCGTCCGCCTGGCTCTGTAGCAAGCGCGCCTACGATCAATACGTCGCGTTGGTAGAGGCTAAGTTCGCCGCGATGCCGATCGGCGCGGAGGAGGACCGGCGTGCGTTAGGAGCAGAATAGGTTGGATTCCAGGTGAAGGCGTTCACCGGTCGCCCAGGCCTCAATGGTTTGATCGCTGCGGGCTTTCTGCGCTACGATCCGATCGTCTACGAGGATTTTCTACCCGTCAGCGCGGCAGGAATCTTCCAGTCGAAGCTCGGCACCGAACAGCAGCGGAACTACGCCGCACGTTCCAATCGGGCTATGTTCGAAACCGCGCTCGGCGCCGAGGTCCGCGATGAGATGAAGCTTTACGCGCAGGCAGAAAGGGTCTTTCTGGTCCAGCTCGAGTTGCCGCACCTCGCACGGCAAGCCATGGCCTGATCGAACCGCACTTTAACCGTCTAAGAGAAAACCCCCATGACGACCACAACCGCAACCCGCACCATCAACTCCCTGGCGGGCGAGGCAGACACGCTCCTAGGCTCACTCGGCGTCAAGCGCAGCCGGTACACCGGTGGCAAGCTGATTGCACGATCGCCGATCACCGGCGAGATCACGGGCCATGTGAACGAGATCGGCGCCGCCGACGCGCAGGCGGCAATCGACAGGGCGCATGCGGCCTTCCTCGAATGGCGGCTCGTGCCTGCCCCGAAGCGCGGCGAGCTCGTCCGCCTTCTTGGCGAGGAGTTGCGCGCCAGCAAGCAGGCGCTCGGCAGGCTTGTATCGATCGAAGCCGGCAAGATCGCGTCCGAGGGCCTGGGCGAGGTCCAGGAGATGATCGATATCTGCGACTTCGCGGTAGGCCTGTCGCGCCAGCTCTATGGCTTGACCATCGCAACCGAGCGCAGCGAGCACCGGATGATGGAAAGCTGGCATCCGCTCGGCGTCACAGGGATCATCTCGGCGTTCAACTTCCCCGTCGCGGTATGGTCATGGAACGCGGCGCTGGCGCTGATTTGTGGCAACAGCATCGTCTGGAAGCCGTCCGAGAAGACGCCGCTGACGGCGCTTGCGACGGAGGCGTTGCTCAATCGCGCATTGGAGCGATTCAAAGCGGAGGGCGGCAAGGCACCGGACGCGCTGTCCGCCGTTCTGTTTGGTGGTCGCGACATCGGTGAGATCCTGGTCGATCACGCCAAGGTGCCGCTGGTCTCGGCGACCGGTTCGACGGCAATGGGGCGTATCGTCGCACCGCGCCTCGCCAAACGCTTTGCGCGCGCGATCCTCGAGCTGGGGGGCAACAACGCCGCAATCGTCACGCCGACAGCCGACCTCGACCTGACGCTGCGCGGGGTCGCGTTTGCCGCCATGGGAACGGCAGGCCAGCGCTGCACGACGCTGCGCCGCCTCTTCCTCCACGAAAGCATTTATGACACGTTCTTGCCGCGCCTAAAACGCGCCTACGAGTCCGTAACCATCGGCGACCCGCTCAAGGACGGCACCCTGGTCGGTCCACTCATCGACGCGGCAGCCTTCGCCTCGATGCAGAAGGCGCTGAGCGAGGCGCGCGCCGCAGGGGGCAAGGTATTCGGCGGCGAGCGCGTTCTCTCCGACGGCGCCGATGAGGCGTATTATGTTCGCCCGGCGCTGGTCGAGATCTCAGAACAGACTGGCCCTGTCGTGCACGAAACCTTCGCGCCCATTCTCTACGTGATCAAATACCGGGATTTCAATGCGGTGCTCGAATTGCACAACGCAGTGTCGCAGGGCCTCTCGTCCTCGATCTTCACCAACGACCTGCGCGAAGCCGAAGCCTTCTTGTCAGTACGTGGATCGGATTGCGGGATTGCCAACGTCAATATCGGCCCATCTGGCGCCGAAATCGGCGGCGCCTTCGGGGGTGAGAAGGAAACCGGTGGTGGACGCGAGTCGGGCTCGGATGCCTGGAAGGCCTACATGCGCCGCGCGACCAATACCGTCAATTTCGGCCGCACATTGCCGCTCGCCCAGGGCGTCAAGTTCGACGTAGCCTAGAGATGCGTGCCAGCGCATCGCAAGCGCAACTGCGCAACTCTCGTGAACGCGAAACAGTCAAGTTAGCGTGGACGGCAACGTCCCCCCGAGCAACAGATCTCTCGGGCGTCGTTTTGCTCGCTAAAGCGTGCTAATCTGCGACGGTCACCCAATCCGCCTGCACCGCGCGACCTCCGCGCTGTATCTCACGCTGCGAATGTACAGGGAGAGACAGAGCTAAGGCAGGTGTGTGACATAGTCCCGACCACAGCAGGGATCGGTCAACCGAAGTTTCCAATCAAAAGGGCCGTTCTGAAGTACAAACCTTCCAAGCAATTGATGTGCTTGGTGGGCGCACCAGGGCTCGAACCTGGGACCCGCTGATTAAGAGTCAGCTGCTCTACCAACTGAGCTATGCGCCCGAAAGGCGGTGAATGCCTTGCGAGGCCGGTCGTTTAGCAAAGCGATCCGGGTCTGGCAAGCGATGTAGCGCATGTTTTCCAAGGTTCTTCCACAGCCCCGGAAAAGCGAAAAGCCGCTGGATTCCAGCGGCTTCTCAGAGGTTAATACCCGGAAAATCCCGGTCGGCTCAAAGCCGCCCTTCCCGATCAGGGCCGTCATCGCGGTCGCCGCCGCGGAAGTGGTCCATGCCATGGCCCATCATGCGGTCCATGCCGCGTTCCATGAAGTGCCGGCGCGGGCCGTCCTCGCCGCCGCCGAACGGGCCGCGGTGGTGGGTCAGCACGGCGAGACGGCGCTTCTGGCCGTCATCAAGGGTCTTGTAGAGCGGATCGGCGGCGTCCGCGATCTTCTTCAGCGCTGCTGAGCTCGCGCCCATGTCGTCGGCACGCTCGCGCAGACGGGCGATTGGATCGTCCTGCCTGTCGGCGTCGGCAGGGCCGGCGTTCATCCGCGCATTGGCGCGGTCGATGCGCAGCTTGGCGAAGTCGCGCACGGCGGCCTCGACCGGCGGCCACAGCTTCTCCTGGTCGGCGTTGAGCTTCAGCCCGGCATGGACGGCGGCGATCCGCGCGTCGACGAAGGCGGCACGGTCTTCAGGGTTCATCCGCATGTGGTGGAAGTGCTCCATCCACGGACGATGGTATTGGGCGTAGACCGCGCCCGAGCCGGCGATGCTGAGCACGGCGATGGCGGCGATGGTGAACTTCCTCATAAGAACCTCCTCTGGAAGGACGTCCGTGAAGATGAGCGCCGGCAGGCTGAGGTGCAACTTACAACTTGGACAGACAGGGGGATCTTACGAAGATGTAACGCCCGATTTTACCTCCAGCCGCAACCGGAAATCATTCGCAACAAAAGGGCTTCCGTGCATCCCGCACGGAAGCCTTCATTCATCAACGGTAAAGCTCGGTCCGTTGTGCTAGTTCGTCGTGCTCTTGGCCACTTTCTGAAATTCGTCGATCAGCGGCTGGCCGACGCGGCCTGCGGCATCCTTGTAGACCGGCTCCATCGCCTTGCGCATCGCCTCGTCCTGCTCGGCGGTGAGCTTGATGATCTCGCTCTTGCCGCTCTTCTTGATCTCGGCGAGCGCGTCGTCATTCTCCTTCTGCGACTGTGCATTGTTGAAATCGGTCGCTTCCTTCATCGCCTTCGACAGCTCGTCGCGGATGTCCGCCGGCAGATCGTCCCAGAACTTCTTGTTCACGATCACGACGTAGCCGATGTAACCGTGGTTGGTCTCGGTGATGTACTTCTGCACCTCGTGCATCTTCTGGGTATAGATGTTCGACCAGGTGTTCTCCTGGCCGTCGACGACACCGGTCTGCAGCGCCTGGTAGACCTCCGAGAACGCCATCACCTGCGGCAGCGAGCCGAGCGCCTTGAACTGGGCCTGCAGCACGCGCGAGGACTGGATACGGAATTTGACTCCCTGATAATCCGCTGGCGCGATCAGCTTCTTGTTGGCGCTCATCTGCTTGAAGCCGTTGTCCCAATAGGCGAGCCCGGTGATGCCCTTCGGCTCGAGCAGCTTGAGCAATTTGGCCCCGAGCGGGCCCTCCGTCACCTTCCGCAGCGTCTTCAGATCAGGGAGGATGTAGGGCAGATCGAACACCTCGAATTCGCGGATGCCGAGCGGTCCGAACTTGGAGTTGGACGGCGCCAGCATCTGCACGCTGCCGAGCTGCAGCGCCTCGAGTTCTTCCTTGTCCTTGTACAGCGTCGAGTTCGGATAGACCTCGACCTTGACCTTGCCGTTCGTGTACTTCTCGGCGAGCTCCTTGAACTTCTCGGACGCCTTTCCCTTCGGCGTGTCGGTCGCGACGACATGGCTGAACTTGATGATGATCGGGTCGGCGCTGGCGGGGCCGGCAAGCCCGAGTGCCAGAGCCGCGACGGACGCCGCGATCGCGAAGGTGCGCATGATGTCTCCCTTTTTATTCTTTTGGGCAGCCCAACACGGCCACCTATCCTCTAGCCGGACGCATCAATAGCGGCTCACGCACTGAGCCGCTATTGGCCGTTAGCAGGGCAGCTATTCATGAACGCGAGCGCCCGCTGCGCTCCCTCTCCCGCTCTCGTCCGCCGAAGTCTTGGCGAAGGTGGATGCGGGAGGGGGCGAAGCAACCAGCGTCAGCTCGCCGCCGCAGTCGTCACGGTGTCGCGCTGACGCTTCATGACGATCTTGTTGAGCGCGCCGAGATAGGCCTTTGCCGAGGCGACCAGCGTATCAGGATCCGCCGCGCGGGCCGTCATCGAACGTCCGTCCTGCGACAGCCGCACCGAGACCTCCGCTTGCGCATCGGTGCCTTCGGTGACCGCGTGAACCTGGTACAGCTCGAGCTTGGCATCGTGCGGGACGAGGCGCTTGATGCAGTTGAACACCGCGTCCACTGGACCGTTGCCCTCGGCTTCCTCGATCTTGATCTGGCCGTCGACGTCGAGCTTCATGGTCGCGCGCTGCGGGCCATGGGTGCCGGCGATCACGGTGAGCGAGGTCAGCTTGATGCGGTCGTGCGAGGCCGCCATCTCCTCGTCGACCAGCGCCTCGATGTCCTCGTCATAGATATCCTTCTTGCGGTCGGCGAGCGCCTTCATCCGCGTGAACGCATCTTCCAGCTGGTTCGGACCGAGCTTGTAGCCCATCTCCTCCAGCTTGTGCACGAAGGCATGGCGGCCGGAGTGCTTGCCGAGCACCAGCGAGGACTGCTTCAGGCCGACCATCTCGGGCCGCATGATCTCGTAGGTGGAGGCGTCCTTCAGCACGCCGTCCTGGTGGATGCCGCTCTCATGGGCGAAGGCGTTACGGCCGACGATGGCCTTGTTGTACTGGACCGGAAACGAGGTCGCGGCCGACACCAGCTTCGAGGCGCGGGTCAGCTGGGTGGTGTCGATCTTGTTCCAGTAGGGGAATTTGTCGTTGCGCACGTTGATCGCCATCACGATCTCCTCGAGCGCAGCGTTGCCGGCACGCTCGCCGATGCCGTTGATGGTGCACTCGACCTGGCGCGCGCCACCGACGACGCCCGCCAGCGAGTTCGCAACGGCCATGCCGAGGTCGTTATGGCAGTGCACGGAGAACACGGCCTTGTCGGAGTTCGGCACGCGCTCGATCAGCGTCTTCATGAAGTGGGTGTATTCCTCCGGCACCGTGTATCCGACCGTATCGGGGATGTTCACCGTGGTCGCGCCGGCCTTGATGACGGCCTCGACGATGCGGCACAGATAATCCATCTCGCTGCGGGTGCCGTCCTCGGCCGACCATTCGACGTCGTCGATCTGGTTGCGGGCACGGGCGACCATGGCGACCGAGGTCTCGATCACCTGCTCCGGCGTCTTGTTCAGCTTCACCCGCATGTGCAGCGGTGAGGTCGCGATCACGGTATGGACGCGGCCGCGCTTGGCGAATTTCACGGCTTCGGCGCAGCGGTCGATGTCGGCGGGATGGGCGCGTGACAGGCCGGCGATGATCGAGTTCTTGGAGCGGCGGGCGATCTCGCTCACCGCCTGGAAGTCGCCTTCGGAGGTGATCGGGAAGCCGGCCTCGATGACGTCGACGCCCATATCGTCCAGCAGCTCGGCGACCTCGAGCTTCTCCTCGAAGGTCATGGTGGCGCCGGGGCACTGCTCGCCGTCGCGCAGCGTGGTGTCGAAAATGATGACGCGGTCCTTATCGGACTTGTTCGCGGGGGCCATTATCAGATTTCCTTTTGAGCTTTCGCGCCGTCAGTTCTAAGGGGCGCTTGAGGTGTCCGGTGATCTCGACCAACCCCTGAGCGCCCAGGCGCGTCGCGCCCAGCCGGCCCTCAGGGGCAAGTAAGAAGAAGGCCGCCAAGAAGGAGGGTGGGCAGCAGCGCGGCCGGGATCGTGGCGGCGGCCCGAGCCACCTCCCCCAAAATCCCATCGATTTGGCCGCGAATCAGCATTGCCAGACCCTTTTAAGCCCCAAATTCTCGGTCAAAACCGTTGACGGTTGGTTGCCGGGAAGGCTCAGTGCGTCGTTTCTAGACGAGAAATGGCAGCAACTGCAACGCCAAAAGATGGTCAGGAAGACTGACCTGGTTGGCGTGCGGGACGCGCGACGAAGCGATCGACCCTGCGGCCGGGTGTTTAACCCTCCGCAATGCAAGGAATCATGGCGCTCCCAGCCGGCTCACGAAGGACCGACGCCGCCTACCCCGCGCGACGCGAACGCGCTCTGCTCTCCCAGCGATCCAGCATCTGGCCGAGTTCACCGGGCGCTGGGGATGGCGTCTCATTGGTGTTGGCGGGGACCGTGGGGCTGAGCCAGTCCGGCTGCGTGTAGCCGCTCGAGCGGCGCGCTGCGGCACGCCGTCTGCGCGACTTCAGATCGCGCGTGAAATAGCCGGCCGCATAGGCGATCCCGAGCAGCACGATCAATGTGATGATGCCTTGTACCATTTGGCAGCGACCTCTCTCCCAAAGTTTTCTGCGCAGCAATAGGGGCGACGTCAAGGCTTGACAGGGTCCAAAGTGAGGCCCGGTGAACCTCGCCGAATGAGACGCATCGTCTTCTCATGCACAGCCCAACAGCCTGCGCAAATGTCGCGACATCGTCGGTGACTATCAGTCAGCTGGCGCAGAGCGAATTTGGCAACATCAAGGAGATCGCGCGGAGAGGCTGCAAGTCTAGCGCTCGCAACCAGCCGCAGACCGGGCTAACCTTTGCTCCGCTCGGCCGGATCAACCGGCCAGCCTGATATGACCTTGGGAGGACGCGAATGACACGCCAACAGCAGCGTGAGCAGGATGTTGCGCTTTCACGACGGACACTGGTGCAAGGGCTTGCGCTCGGTGCCGCGAGCGCGGTGGCCGGAACGAGCACAGCGCTGGCCCAGAACGGACCTGCCGCCCCGCCGACCACGATCACGACCCCGCCGCGCGACTTCGGCCCTCATGGCGCGCCGACCACCTATTTCTGGGACCCCGACGTCATCGCGGCCGATCCGTCCTTCAACAATCTGGCGCAGCCCAACACGGCGATCAAGCGGCTCTACACCGGCGTGCTCTGGGCCGAAGGCCCGGCCTGGAGCGCGCAAGGACGCTATCTCTTGTGGAGCGACATTCCCAACAACCGGCAGATGCGCTGGAGCGAAGATGACGGCCATGTCAGCGTGTTCCGCACGCCATCGAACTACAGCAACGGCAACTCGTTCGACTTCCAGGGCCGCCAGCTCTCCTGCGAGCATCTGACGCGGCGGGTGACACGCTACGAGAACGACGGCACCGCCACGATCCTCTGTGACAATTATAACGGCAAGAAGCTGAACTCGCCGAACGACGTCGTCGCGCATCCTGACGGCAGCTACTGGTTCACCGATCCCCCCTATGGCGGCCAGCTTTACGAGGGCGAGCCCGATGCGGGCGGCAAGCTCAATCCAAGGATCGGGCAGCCGGCCGACTTCATGCCGAAGAAGCGCGAACTGCCGACCAATTGCTATCGCATCGACGCTAGCGGCCGCGTCGATCTCGTCGTCAGCGAGGACCAGGTGCCCGACCCGAACGGCCTGTGCTTCTCGCCCGACTACAAGAAGCTCTACGTCGTCTCGACCGGCAAGGGACCGGGCGACACCGGCCCCGGCGGCAAGGGCGAGATCTTCGTGTTCGACGTCGGCGAAGACAACAAGCTCTCCAACATGAAGCTGTTCTCCGATTGCGTGATCGACGGCATCAAGTGCGGACCCGACGGCGTACGTTGCGACGTCAACGGCAATGTCTGGGCTTCGAGCAATGCCGGCCGCGCGGTCGGCTATAACGGCGCGACGGTGTGGTCGCCTGAGGGCAAACTGCTCGGTCGCATTCGCCTGCCGGAAGTCTGCGGCAACATCACCTTCGGGGGCCCGAAGCGCAACCGCCTGTTCATGGCGGCGAGCCAGTCGCTCTACGCGGTGTATACGGCGACGCAAGGTGCAGGGCCGGGCTGAGCAGGCCGGGATTGAATTGCAACGAGGCGCCAGCGTACCCCGCTGGCGCCTCAGACTTGCGCCCAAGACTGCCCGTTCAGAAGGTGAAAGGTTTTCATGCGTCCAATCGTCATCATACCCACCCGGCTTGGTTCGACCAGGCTCCCGGGCAAGGCACTGACCGAGATCAACGGTCAGCCCATGATCGCCCACGTCTTGCGAAGAGGTCTCGAGGCCGATATCGGCCCCGTCGTCGTTGCCTGCGGAGACCAAGCCATCGTGGATGTCATCGCCGGCCTGGGGGGCCGCGCGGTCCTGACTGACCCGCACCTGCCGACGGGATCGGATCGCGCGCATGCGGCGTTGCAGCTGATCGACGCGGACGCCGCCTATGATGTCGTCATCGTGCTTCAGGGCGATCTGCCGACGATCGATCCGGCGACGATACGGGCGACCATGGAGCCGTTGTCCCGGCATGCCGATTGTTCGATCGCGACGCTCGCCACCGAGATCGAGGATCCCATGGAGCTTGAGGCCCCGAGCGTCGTCAAGATCGCCCTTGCAATCCACCCGGAAGACACCATCGGTCGCGCGGTCTATTTCAGCCGGGCCGTAATTCCCGCAGGCGCCGGCAAGCATTATCATCACGTCGGCATGTACACCTATCGCCGCGAGGCGCTGGCGAAATATGTCGGCCTGCCGCGAGGCGTCCTCGAGCAGCGCGAAAGCCTCGAGCAGCTCAGGGCGATCGAGCACGGCATGCGAATGGACGCCAAGGTGATCCGGACCGAGCCGCTCGGCGTGGACACGCTGGCCGATCTGGAGCGCGCGCGAGATCTCCTGACGGCCAGGGCGATCTAAGCCCTGCAAGCCGCACGTGACTTCTGGACGCGGCGCGTGATAATTGACTCATGGCAGACAAAATTCGCGTCGTGGTCCTCTATGGCGGCAGATCCGGTGAGCACGAGGTCTCGCTGAAATCGGCCGCTTCCGTGTTAGGGCATCTCGACCGCGCGCGTTTCGAGGTGATCCCTGTTTCCATCGACAAGACGGGCCGGTGGCAATGGATCGATCTTGCCGGGATCGATCCGGAAGAGGCGTCCTTGCCGATCCTGCCCGATGCGCCCGAGATACGGCTCGCCCGAGGCGCCGATGGATGCGGCGTTCTCATGCCTGTTGTCGAAGGCGCGACCGAGCCGATCCCGATCGACGTGGTGTTTCCGGTCATGCACGGTCCGCTGTGCGAGGACGGTGCGATGCAGGGCCTTTTGGAGCTCGCCGACGTCGCCTATGTCGGGTCGGGCGTTCTCGCCTCTGCCGTCAGCATGGACAAGGATGTCGCCAAGCGGCTCGCGGAGCTCGCCGGCGTTCCGGTTGCGCCCTATCGCGTGCTGACCCGCAAGGCCTTCGCCGCCGATCGCGCCTCCTCTCTGGCCAAGGCGGTCGAGGGTCTGCGACTGCCGGCGTTCGTCAAGCCGTGCAACATGGGCTCCAGCGTCGGCATTCACAAGGTCAAGACATGGGATGCGCTCGGCCCGGCGCTCGATGATGCGTTTCGCTATGATCTCAAGGTGCTGGTCGAACAGGGCATCGACGCCCGCGAGATCGAGGTTGCGGTACTCGACGGCGAGACGCTGTTCGCGAGCGTCGCCAGCGAGCTCAATCCCAACGCCCATCACGAATTCTATTCCTACGAGGCCAAATATCTCGATCCCGACGGCGCGCGCGTCGATCTTCCGGCAAGATTGGATGCAGCCCAGATGGCGCGGGTGCGCGCGCTGGCGGTGCAGGTCTTCGCGGCGCTCGAATGCAGCGACCTCGCGCGCGTCGATTTCTTCCTCGATCGGCAGACCGGCGAGTTCTGCTTCAACGAGATCAACACCCTGCCCGGCTTCACCTCGATCAGCATGTATCCGAAGATGATGGAAGCTTCGGGCGTGCCATATGGCGAGCTGCTGACGCGCCTCGTCCATCTGGCGCTGGACCGCTACCAGCAGCGTCATGCACTGGAACGCGGCTATTCGAGCTAGCCGATCGCAGTTCATCGGGCGTCTTGGTGTGGCTCGACGTACGCGCATGCCGCCCGACGAAATCTGCATGCCTATGTGTGGAATAGCGCCTCGCTCTGCCCGATATCTGCGCAGCTAGACTTTAGTCCCCATCGTACAATCCTGAATACAGTTTTACTTGCCGAGGATTCTCTCGCCGTTATAGTCGCCGCCCAATAGCTCAAAGAAGCTTGGTTCAAGGGAGAGAACAAAATGAATAAAGCACTCTCTGGTGCATTGCGAAGTGCGTTTGGTGCGGCCGCGTTGCTGGCAGCCTCAGGTGCGGCCTTTGCGGCGGATCCGCTTCGGATCGGCGTGATCGCGGAAGCGCAGGCGATTGCCGGCGCCTCGATCCCGCAAGCCGCTCAGCTCGCCGCCGACGAGATCAACGCGAAAGGCGGCATCGATGGCCGCAAGATCGAGATCATCTCGTACGACAACCACTCCTCCTCCGCCGACTCGGTTCGCGCGTTCCAGCGGGCGGTGAACGAGGACAAGGTCAACGCCGTCATCGCCAGCTACATCAGCGAAGTGGTGCTGGCGTTGGAGCCCTGGGCGGCGCGACTGAAGACGCCGTTCGTGACGCCGGGTGCTGCCTCCAACGAGATCAGCAAGAGCGTCCATGCCGATTACGAGAAGAACAAGTACACCTTCCACGGCTACCTGACCTCCGCGGCGCTGGCGCTTTCGGTCTGCGATGCGGCAAAGGACCTCCTCGTCGACAAGCTACACATGAAGTCGGCTGTGATCATGAGCGAGGACGCCGCCTGGACCAAGCCGCTCGATATCGGCTACGAGGATTGCCTGCCCAAGATCGGACTGAAAGTGCTCGACCACATCCGCTTCTCGCCCGATACCACCGACTTCACGCCGATCTTCAACAAGATCGAGGGTGCCAAGCCGGACGTGATCATCACCGGCATCTCCCACGTCGGCGTGCAGCCGACGGTGCAGTGGAAGAACCAGCAGGTGCCGATCCCGATGTTCGGCATCTCCTCGCAGGCGACCAACGAGACCTTCGGCAAGGACACCAACCAGGCCGCCGAAGGCGTGCTCTATCAGGGCGTCTCCGGGCCCGGCGTCGCGGTGACCCCGAAGTCGGTGCCGTTCGCGGAAAACTTCAGGAAGAAGTTCGGCAACTACCCGTCCTATGCCGGCTACACCGCCTATGACGAGGTCTATTACATCGCCGATGCGGTGAAGCGCGCCGGCTCGAGCGATGCCGACAAGCTGGTCGATGCGCTGGAGAAGACCGACTGGGAAGGCACGATCGGCCGCGTCCAGTTCTACGGCAAGGACGATCCGTTCACGCACTCGATCAAATACGGCAAGGGCCTGATCACCGGGCTGATGCTGCAATGGCAGGACGGCAAGCAGAGTGCGGTCTGGCCCAAGGACGTCGCCAAGGTCGACATCAAGTTCCCGAGCTTCATCAAGCTCAGCAACTGACAGGAACCGCTCCCGGGACCACCTCCCGGGAGCTTCCATTTGCGGCGCTCCGCAGCACCTTTCCTCAAATCGGCAGCCCCAACATAGATGCGAGCTTTCCAGATTCTGATTGATGGCTTTGCCATCAGCGCTCTTTACGCTCTCGGTGCCACCGGCTTCACGTTGATCTTCGGCGTCTCCGGCGTGCTCAACCTCTCCCACGGTGCCATCATGGTGGCGGCAGCGGTGGCGGCCTGGGCCGCGGCCAGCATTTTGGGGGTCGGCACCTATGCCGGCGCGTTGATCGGCGTCGGCGTCGCCCTCGTCACGGCGTTCGCCACCTATTTCGCAGTGGTGAAGCCGATCCAGGACTCCCGGCGCATTCCCAACGAGGAGAAGGAGATCTTCGTCCTCACGGGAACGTTGCTCTGGGGCATCATGATTCAGGAGCTGATCGCCTATTTCTTCACCAACAACGCCAAGACCGTGCTGCCGATCGTCGAGGGCGTCGTCGACCTCCTCGGCGTCCGCACGCCGAGCAACGAGATCTTCACCGCCATCGTGTGCTGCCTCGTCATCGCGCTGCTGTGGCTCTTGGTGAACCGCACCCGCACCGGCAAGGCGGTGCTGGCGGCGTCGATGAATCCGCGCGGCGTCACGCTGCTCGGGCTCGAGCTGACCAGCATCTATATCGTGGTCTGGGCAATCTACGGCATTCTCGCCGGTATCGCCGGCGTGCTGCTCGGCATGTTCTTAGGCGTCAGCTCCTACAGCGTCGGACCGCTGACCGCGAGCGCCTTCTCGATCGTGGTGCTCGGCGGCCTCGGCAGCGTCTCCGGCTCCCTGATCGCGGCCTTCGTGGTCGGCTATCTCGAGACGCTCACGGCCTATCTGGTCTCGCCGGCTTACCGCACCATTCCGGCGCTCTTACTGCTCGTGTTCGTGATGTATATCCGGCCCCAGGGCCTGCTGGGGAGGCGCTGAGATGGCCGGTTTCTTCACCTCGCGCCTGTTCTTCGTCTCGCTGGCACTCGTCATCATCGCGGCGACGCTGCCGCTCTATGTGTCCGGCTATGTCCTCGGGCTCCTCACCGTCGCCTTCTATTTCGGCGTGTTCGCGATGGCCTGGGACCTCCTGTTCGGGTTCGCGGGCGAGGTCAATTTCGGCCCGACCTTCCTGATCGGCGTCGGCGCCTACACGGCTGGGATCCTCAACGCCCAGTTCGGCTGGTCGGTCTATCTCTGCATCGTGCTCGGCGCGCTCGCTTCGGTGATCGCCGGCCTGGTGCTGGCGCTACCGGCCTTGCGCGTGCGCGGGCCCTATTTCGGCCTGACCACGCTGGTCGCGGTCCTGATGCTGCAGAACTTCGTCGTCGTGTTCGCTGATCTCACCGGCGGCGAGATCGGCCTCACCATCCCCGACGTCATCACCATCAATGCCGGCGCCAATTACTGGATCGCGCTCGGCTTCATGACGATCTCGGCGGCGATCCTGTACGGCCTGTCGCAATCGCCTGTCGGCCTCGTCCTGCAGGCCAGCGGCCAGGACCCGGTGCAGGCCGGCGCGCTCGGCTTCAACATCGTCAAGCACAAGCTCGCCGCCTTCATCGTCAGCGCGTTCTTCTCCGGGCTGTCAGGCGCGCTGCTGGTGTTCTATTTCGGCACCGCCTCGGTCGGCACCGTCGTCGACGTCGCCGTCGGCGTCAACGTCATCGTCTCGGCCGTGCTCGGCGGCCGGCGTACCGTGCTCGGTGCAGCGCTGGGCGCGATCTTCCTGATCGTCGCCGGCGAATTCCTGCGACCCACGGGCGAGCTTGCGACCTTCATCGTCTCGGCGGTCGCGCTGCTCGTCGTCTTGTTCTTCCCCGGCGGCTTCTTAGGGGCGGCCCTCTCGCGCGAGGCTCGCTCGTAATGGATCAGCGGCTTTCAAACCGGCCCGTGCTCGAAGTCCGCGGCCTGACCAAGCGCTTTGGCGGATTGACCGCCGTCAAGAACCTCGGCTTCGACGTCAATGGCGGCGAGATCTTCGGCCTGATCGGGCCGAACGGCTCGGGCAAATCCACCGCGATGAAGAGCGTGATGGGCATCGAGCGCCCGACCGCGGGCGAAGTCGTGTTCGAGGGCGAGAATGTCGCGGGCCTGCCCGCGCACAAGATCGCGCGCAAAGGCTTTGGCATGGTCTTCCAGCACTCGCGGCCGCTGAACCGGCAGACGGTGCTGGAGAACATCATGGTGGCGCTGTTGCCGGACAGCCTGTTCATGCTGTTTCCGGACAAGGCGCTGGTCGAGCGCGCCAAATGGATCGCCGATCGCGTCGGGCTTGGCAACGTGATGAACCGCCGCCCGCCGACGCTCCCCTTCGCCGATCTGCGAAGGCTCGAGCTTGCGAAAGCGATCGCGCGAGATCCCAAAGTGGTGCTGGTCGACGAGCCCTTCGCCGGCCTCACCCGCGCCGAGGTCGACGTCTTCTCCGACCTGATCCGCAGCTTTCGCGACGAGGGCCGCGCGGTGATGCTGGTCGATCACAACGTCAAGAGCGTCGCCGCGCTGGTCGACCGCGTGCTCGCCATGTATCTCGGCGAGGAGATCGTCACCGGCAAGGCCGACGAGGTCATGCGAAACGAGACCGTGCGCCGGGTCTATCTCGGCGGCGCCATCGAGACCCATGCCAGGCCAGAGACCAGCTTCAAGGACAAGGTGCCGCTGCTCCAGGTCGAGAATGTCAGCGTGCATTACGGCAAGGCACAGGCGCTGGAAAACGTCTCGATCCACATCCACGAGGGCGAGTTCGTCTCCATCGTCGGCCTCAACGGCGCCGGCAAGACCACGCTGTTCAATACCATATCCGGCTTCCTGCCTTACACCGGCGAGATCATCCGCGGGGGCGAGAAGCTGCGCGGCACGAGCCCGGCAAAAATCGCCCGCAGCGGTCTCGTGCAATGCCCTGAATCACGCGAGCTGTTCGGCGAGATGACGGTGCGGGAGAATCTCGATCTCGGCGGCCAGCATCTCACCGACGAGGCGCGCGCCACGCAGCTTGCCTGGCTGTTCGAGCTATTCCCGATCCTGAAGGAGCGTCAGGGTCAGCTGGCGCAGACGCTGTCCGGCGGCGAGCAGCAGATGCTGGCGATCGGCCGCGCGCTGATGATGCAGCCGCAGATTCTCATCCTGGACGAGCCGACGCTGGGACTTGCGCCCGTCATCCTCGAGCTCCTGTCCAAGGCGCTGGAGAAGCTGCGCCAGACCACGTCCATCACGGTGCTGCTCGGCGAGCAGAACGTCACCTTCGCGCTGCCGCATGCCGACCGCGTCTATGTGCTGGAGCACGCCAGGATTGTCTGGGAGGGCGATCCCGCCCGTTTTGCCAGCGAGGCCGGCGCCGATTTTCTGTAAGTCCATCAACAGCAACAAGAAGCATAGAAAGGGAAACGACCATGCGACCTTCAGTTCTCAGCGGCAGCTTCCTCGCTTCGGCCCTGGCGCTCTGCCTCGCTGCGCCCGCCTACGCACAGTCGAACGACCCGATCAAGATCGGCGTCATCGCCGAGGTGCAGTCGATCGCGGGTGCGGCAACCCCGGGCGGTGCGCAGATCGCCGCGGACGAGATCAATGCCAAGGGCGGCATCCTGGGCCGCAAGGTCGAGATCGTCACCTATGACAACAAGAGCTCATCGGCCGATTCCGTGCGCGCCTTCCAGCGCGCCGTGAGCGAGGACAAGGTCTCGGCTGTGATCGCGAGCTACATCTCCGAGGTCGTGCTGGCGCTCGAGCCATGGGCCGCGCGGCTGAAGATGCCGCTGATCACGCCCGGCGCCGCCTCCAACGAGATCACCAAGGCGATCCACAACGACTACGACAAGAACAAGTACACCTTCCACGGCTATCTGAACTCGGCCGCGCAAGCGCAGCTCGTCTGTGACGCGGCCAGGGACCTCCTCGTCGACAAGATGCACATGAAGACGGTCGCGATCATGAGCGAGGACGCCGCCTGGACCAAGCCGCTCGACGTCGGCTATGAGGCCTGCTTGCCGAAGGCCGGCCTCAAGGTCGTCGAGCACGTGCGCTTCTCGCCCGATACCACCGACTTCACGCCGATCTTCAACAACATGGAGGCCAAGAAGCCCGATGTGATCGTCACCGGCATCTCGCATGTCGGCGTGCAGCCGACCGTGCAGTGGAAGAACCAGCAGGTGCCGGTCCCGATGTTCGGCATCAGCGCGCAGGCGCTGAGCCCGACCTTCTGGAAGGACACCAACGGCGCCGCCGACGGCATCCCGTCGCTCGCCGTCGCGACACCCGACGTCGCCGTGACCTCGAAGACCAAGCCGTTCGCCGCCGCCTTCAAGGCCAAGTTCGGCGCGCCGCCGGCCTACACCGGCTATACCGCCTATGACGAGGTCTACATCATCACCGACGCCATCAAGCGCGCCGGCTCGACCAATCCCGACAAGATGGTCGCGGAGCTCGAGAAGACCGACTACGAGGGCACGATCGGCAAGATCCAGTTCTACGGCAAGGACGACGAGTTCACCCACGGAATCAAGTCCGGCCCCGGCTTCGTGACCGGCCTCGTCTTCCAGTGGCAGGACGAGAAGCAGGTCGTGGTCTGGCCGGAGAAGATCGCGGAAGGCAAGCTGAAGTTTCCGAACTTCGTGAAACTGTCGCAGTAAAATATCGGAAGGGCGGCTTCGAAGACGCGCAATGCCCGGGTCTCCCGGGCATTGTCGTTTCCGTTTCAGGCGCCTTCAGGTGAAGCACCTTGCAAATCTCGCGAGGTCGATCACACTGAGGACCGCACGCAGGCAGCTCCAAGAATCTGCGGCCAGCACGGAGGACGCATGCTCCCCTATGTCGTTCACGACTCCCGCTTCGAGCGGCTGGTCATCGGCCATGTCAATCTCGAAAAGCTCTTCACCGGCTGCCGCTGGGCCGAAGGTCCCGCCTATTTCCCAGCCGGCCGTTATCTCGTCTGGTCCGACATTCCGAACAACCGGATGATGCGTTTCGACGAGACCGACGGATCGGTGTCGGTGTTCCGCTCGCCGAGCTTCAACTCCAACGGCAACACCACCGACCGCCAGGGGCGGCTGGTCAGTTGCGAACATTTCATGCGGCGCGTCACCCGCACCGAGCATGACGGCTCGGTCACCGTGCTGGCGGACGCGTTCGAAGGCCGTCGGCTGAATTCACCGAACGACGTCGTGGTCAAATCGGACAATTCGATCTGGTTCTCGGATCCGACCTACGGCATCGACAGCGACTATGAGGGGCAGCAAAGCCCGTCCGAGATCGGCGCCTCCAACGTCTACCGGATCGACGGCGCTACCGGCGCCATCACCCGCGTCGTGTCCGACCGGGTACAGCCCAATGGCCTCGCCTTCTCGCCTGACGAAACCAGGCTCTACGTCGCCGACACCGGCGCGACGCATGTCCGCGGACTGCCGCCGACGATCTGGTCCTACGACGTCAAGGGACAGACACTCGGGGAAGCCTCGCTGTTTGCCACCTGCCCCGACGGGCTCTATGACGGCTTCCGCGTCGACATCCACGGTAACATCTGGACGTCGGCGGGCCGCAGCGTGTTCTGCTACGCGCCCGATGGGACGCATCTCGGCACCGTCCCGATCGGCGAGATCGTCGCCAATGTCTGCTTCGGCGGCCCACGCCGCAACCGCCTCTACATCTGCGGCCAGACCTCGCTGTATTCGATCTATCTCAACACAAGGGCGGCGGTGAAGCTCCGTCGCGAACCGACGCCGATGTCGACTCGAGCAACATGCTCGAGGGCAGCCGCAGGCCCGCCACAGCATCCGGTTAGTTCGATATGCGGTCCGACTGCATCGGCATCGCGCGCAAGGTTTGCAGCATGACGTCAGTCGCCATCCCGCTCGCGCACATTCCTTCCGCTGCTTGGCCAAAATCAACGAGACTATGATACGTCGGACCTCGGGCCTTCCTGAGCGGGACCAGCCAGGCAGCATGTCCATGCAATTTCAGCCCGTTGAAATACAGTTCCTGCGTTGAAAACGGGATGTTGGAATCACGCGGGTCTGAGATCAAGAATATCCTGCGCGCAGGTTGATCCGGTATCTGATTCAAGGAATCATAAGGGTCAAAAAAGACTTCGGTTTTCAAACGGCTGACCCATCCCCTCGCCTTCAGGCGCGCGCGATACGCTGCGGCTGGAGAAGAGAGAACGACACACTGAAGGTCCCTGCGCTGAGCAAGGAACTCTGCCGCGAGCGTCCCACCACCGCTATGCCCTCCAAGCACCCAGCGGCTGATGTGATAGCGCGACTTCAAGGTATCGATCGCAGATGCCATCAGCTTGGCTTCCAATGGCGTGTGCCTGATGTCGTAATGCTTTCCCGCACTTCCATACGTGCCCGGCCTGCCCAGGAAAATGAACGGCACGCCGTATCGGCTGAATTGCTCTTGCGATTGTTCGATCATCGCTGCAACACCGAGTCCTGCCTGATGGCGCACGCCTTTGGGCCCGCCCATCACGTCCCCCGGCATCCAGGCTACGGCCAGCGGATTTGGTCCGTCTGCCTTCAATCCTGCGGCGTAGTATCTAAGGCAATATCCTTCGCTCTCCACGCTGACCCAGACCGCGGTTTGCCGCGCCTCCATCTCTTTGCAGGCCTCAGGCGAAATCTGCGTTCCATTAATGACTTTAACTGGATCGAACATCTCATCGTCTGGCTGGGACTGGGCTAAAACTTCCGACGACAGCAGGAAGGAATTTGCAATCACAATCAAAGATATGAGGGTCGGGCTTCCAGCGAATTTCACTTGGCACTCCAGAGATGCAACAGCGCTTGCCTCGTGACGCCCCTCTGAAGGCGTCGTCGGCAAGATTTGGCAGCCTCAATTACATCTGGAAAGCGGCAGAGTCGGGACCAGAGCGCAGGGCAGCGAACGGACCGCGATTTTGGGATGACGAGTCGACGTCCTAACTCGTGACCCGCTCGCCGCGCCCGTACACCAGCAGCATGAAGATGATGACGAGGCCGTAGATCACCTGGCGGCCGGCCTCGGGCATGTCCATGATCGACAACACGCTGTTGAGCAGCACGATCAGCACGACGCCGATCAGCGTGCCGAGATAGCGGCCCCGGCCACCGAGGATGTTGGTGCCGCCGATCACCACCGCCGCGATCGACGGCAGCAGATAGGCATCGCCCATGCCCTGATAGGCCTTGGTGGAATAGCCTGCGAGCAGGACGCCGGCGAGCGCAGCAGCAACGCCGCACAAGACGAAGCAGACCACGGTGATGCGGCGGGTATCGACGCCGGCGAGATACGCGGCCGCCTCCTTGTTGCCGATGGCATAGACGTAACGGCCGAGCGCCGTGCGCTGGAGCATGATTGCGACCAGCACGGACACGGCCGCCCAGACGAACAAGGCATTGGGGATGCCGAGCGTGCGGTCGCCGGCCAGCATTCGCATCAAATCGGTCGCGGCGGTCTGCGGGGCGTAGCCGCCGGTATGCGCGACCATCAGGCCGCGCATCACCGCGTTGACGCCGAGGGTGAAGATCATCGAGGGCACGCGCAAATACGCAACCCCGATGCCGTTGATGAGACCGACCAGCAGCCCAACGCCGAGCCCGACCGGAATGGCGAGCGGTCCGCCGACCGACGTCGCCATCATCGCGGCCGCGGCGAGCGTCCAGGGCACCGACAGGTCGATCTGGGCGATCAGGATCACCATCATCATCCCGGCGGAGACGATGCCGAGGAAGGCGCCGATCTGAAGCTGCTGCAACAGATAGGTCGGCGATAACAGCGGCGCACTGCCGAAGCGGGCAAAGGTGTAGACCGTGCCGGCGACGAGGATGACGAGGATGAACAGGGCCGCGATCAGGATCGGGCGGTCGTCGCGCGAGAGACTGAGGGAGGCCGAACTCATCGAAACAGCTCCAGCGTATTCTTGACGCGCAGGACGCCGAGCGCGCCGATGCTGACCGCCGCGAGCAGGATCAGGCCCTCGAACAGCGGCTGCAACAGTGGCGCGATGTCGAAGATGCGGAAGAAGAACGAGATGACGCGCAGCACCATGGCGCCGAAAATCGAGCCGATCGCGCTGCCGGTGCCCCCGAGCAGCGATGTTCCGCCGATGACGACGGAGGCGATGGAGTTGAGCGTATAGGCGCCGGCCTGCGGGATATCGGCATTGCCTGATGATGTCTGGATGGCGAGAAACAGGCCGCCACAGCCGGCAAAGAAGCCGGCCAGCGTGAAGGCCGCAATCTTGGCGCGGTCGATGGGCAGGCCGGACATGTAGGCGGCGCCCTCGGCCGAGCCGACCGCATAGACGGCGCGGCCGAGCACGGAGCGGCGAAACGGCACCCAGACCAAGAGCGCGATCAGGATCAGCAGCACGAACGGCACCGGGATCCAGGCTACCGGCGCAAACCAGCTCGCGGCGCCGTCATCGAAGATGTGGACGGTCGCGGCGAAGTCTCCGAGCGAATTGGTCATCGCCCAGTTGAGATCCTCGTCGATCTTGCCACCCGGCGTCGGCCGCAGGAACAGCGCGATGCCGATATAGACCGCACCGGTTGCAAGCGTCGCGATGATCGGCTGGATGCGCCCGTAGACGACGATGCAGCCGTTGATGAAGCCGGCCAGCGCGCCGGTCGCGAGGCACACGATGATCCCGAGCAGGATGCCGCTCACCCCGCCGGGAAAAGTGCCGAGGCCGAGCTGAAGGCCGAAGATGTCGAGATGCAGCGCCGTGCCGTCCGCCGCGCCCGTGAGCAGATAGCTTGCGAAACATCCCACCATCGTCATGACGGCGCCCACGGAGAGATCGAGCCCCGACGCCAGCACCGGCACGGTCTGGGCCATCGCCAGCATGGCGAGCGCAAAAATCTCGTCCCCGTTCTGCACCAGAACCGCCGACGAGAAGCCCCTGGGGTGGGCGAGATTGTAGAGCAGATAGAGAATCGCGAACAGCAAGACGGCGGTGACGATGCCGATGTTCTGCCGAAGCCTGATGGCGATATCGTCAAGCATGGGCGGCTCCGGGAACGTCCGGCGTCGCCGCTTCGATGTTCAGCGCGCTCGCGATGATGTTGGTCTCGGTGAGCTCGTCACCCTGGAGTTCGCGCACGATGCGCCCGTCATACATGATCGCCACCCGGTCGCAGCAGCCGATGAGCTCGTCATAATCTGTCGAATAGAACAGGATGGCGGCGCCCTGGTCGGCGAGCTCGCGCATCAGCCGATACAGCTCCTGCTTGGTGCCGACGTCGATGCCGCGTGTGGGATCGTTGAGCAGGATGATCCGCGGATCGGTCATCAGCCATTTGGCGAGGACGACCTTCTGCTGGTTGCCGCCCGAGAGCGTGGAGACCGCATCGCCGGGGGCGCCGATCTTGATCTGCAGCCGCGCGATGGCGCGCTTGATGGCCTCGCTCTCGCGCGCGCGGTCGACCAGAGGTCCCCTCGATATCGCATCGAGCGAGGCGATCACCAGATTGTCCGCGATCGACATCGGCAGCATCAGGCCTTCGGTCTTGCGATCTTCCGGCACCAGCGCGATGCCGACCGACTTCGCCGCCGCGGGTGAACCCGGCCGTACCTCGCGGCCCCCGACGGTGATCTGCCCGGAGACGCCGCGCAGCACGCCGAACAGCGCCAGCAGCAGGGACTTCTGGCCCTGGCCGTCGAGCCCGCCGAGGCCGACGATCTCGCCGGCGCCGACGCGGAGCGAGATGCGATCAAGGCGCCTGTCCCAGCTCAGGTTCTCGATATCGAGCATCGGTTTCGGCGCTTCCCGCACGGGCTTGGGCGGATACTGGGCCGCGATGTCGCGCCCGATCATGAGCTGAACGATATCGGCGGTCGAGCGCCTGCCCTTGTCGAAGGTCTCGATGTGGCGCCCGTTGCGGAACACGGAGGCGCGGTCGGCCAGCGCCTCGACCTCGTGCATGCGGTGCGAGATGTAGAGAATGGCAACGCCCTCGGCCTTGAGCCGCGCCAGCATCGCGTACACCTTCTCGACGTCGGCACTGGTGAGCGCGGATGTGGCTTCGTCGAGGATCAGCAGCTGCGGCTTCTTGCCGAGCGCCTTGGCGATCTCCACCACTTGGCGGCGCGACAGCGGCAGGTCGCGCACGCGCATCAACGGATTGACGTCCTCGCAGCCGATCTCGGCCAGCAACTGTTCGGCGCGGCGGCGCTGCGCCCGCGCGTCGATCAGGCCGAAGCGTCGCGGCGGCGATGCGATCGAGATGTTGTCCGCGACCGAGAGGTCGGGCATCAGCGACAGCTCCTGGAAGATGCAGACGACGCCGGCCGCGTTCGCCGCGGCCGGCGTCGCAAAGCTCACCTCGCTTCCGCCGAGCCGCATGGTGCCGCTATCGGGCTGGACGACGCCGGCGATGATCTTGATCAGCGTCGACTTGCCGGCGCCGTTCTCGCCCAGTACCGCATGGATCTTGCCGCGCTCGCAGGCGAAGTCGACGCCTTCGAGCGCGCGCACACCCGCGTAGCGCTTGGAGATTCCCGATAGCGTGAGAAAGGCAGGTTGAGTCAGGGCAGCATCCGACATGGCGGGGCTCACGCAGCGGCGGCCCGGCGAGAGCCGGGCCGCAATCGTAACATCCTCACTGCGTGTTCTTTTCGCTCTGCGACATGATCTCCGGCGCCGTGAAGTTGACGCCGCAGGGCGTGAACTGGTTCGGCGCGAAGAAGTTGGCGTTGAGGTCCGGCCAGTAGTTCACACCGGGCTTGAGGTCCTTGTAGGTCGCAACCGGAATCGGGATCGAGATCAGCTGCGGCATCACGTTGCCCTGCAGCGCCGAGATCGCCGCCTTGGTGGCGATCGCGACCAGCGCCGGCGACTGGCCGTAAGACATCCCCTTCAGCCCGTCCTTGGCGTGGTCGGCGATCTGCTTGCGATACTCGTTCTCGCCCTCGCCCGACATCGGCACGAAGGGGTGCTTGGCCGCCATCAAGGCCTGGACCGTGCCGTCGGAGCCGCCCTGCGTGAAGATGCCGTCGAAATGACCGTGCACGGCGAGCGCGTCCGCCGTCACCTTCTGCGAGGTGCCGGTGTCCCAATTGCCCACCACTTCGGTGATCTTGAAGCTGTTGCCCGGCGCTTCCATGACCTCGCGGAAGCCGAGATGGCGGTCGCGGTCGACCGAATTGCCCGGCAGGCCGCGGACCTCGAGGATGTCACCGCTCTTCTTGCCGCCTTCATCGATGAGCCACTTCGCCGACATGCGACCCATTTCCTTCTGGTCCTCGTTGACCATCATCACCTTGTCGGTGTCGAGGACGTTGTCGAAGGGGACCACGACGACGTTGTTCTTGTCGGCGAGGCGGATGATGCGGTCGAAGCCGTCAGGCGCCACAGCGATGGTGACGATGGCGTCAAAACCCTGATTGATGAAGTCCTCCATCGCGCCGAGTTGCGCTGCAACATCGGTGCCGGTCGAGACGACCTTGAACTCCTTGATGTTCTCCTTGATGCCCGGCTGCGCGGCGAAGGCCTTGGCGGTCTTCACCATCTGAATGCGCCAGGTGTTGCCGACGAAGCCGTTGACGAGCGCGATCTTGTAGGGGCCAGTCTTCTTCGGCCACTGGAAGAACTTGGTTTGGGACGACCAGGGCTTGAAGCATGCGGGATCGGCGCCCGGGCCGGACACGACCTTCGGCCCTGCCAATGCACTGACCGAGGACAGCAACAGGCCGACGCAAGCCAGCCCCGCAAAACGAAGCGTCCACACCATATCTCTTCTCCTGAGCTCTTGTGTTCCACCCTTGACGCGGCGCAATGGCCAAGCCGGGAATTGGCCTTCCCGTGCAATTTGCGCCGATAGGATGGCATGCGGCCTCCGATGCGCACAAGCCGAATGCCGGTTGGCCGATCGGCGCGGCGCAAAAAGAATGAGACTCAGGGAAAAATGCGGCGCGATCATAGTTGGCGGCGCGTCCTCCTGGTGCGGCGCATGTTGACTTTCATGCACGGGCTCCAAATACTCTCCGAAAAAATAGCGCCAGTCGCAAACGACTGATCGGAGGGAGGATAGGATGCCGACTTCACGCAGGCAGCTGCTGAAGGGTACGGCGGCTGCCGCCGCCACACTCAGCCTCGATTGGACCCGGGCCCAGGCGCAAGCCGAGAATTTGCGCATCGGCCTGATCTACGATCTCACCGGACCGTTCGCCGCGGGCGGCTCGGTCGCCTCCTCGGTCGGTGCGCAGATCGCCATTGATCTCGTCAACGAGAAGGGCGGCATTGGCGGCAAGACCAAGATCGTGCCTGTCTCCGCGGACTCCCAGAGCAAGGCCGACGTCGCCATCAACGAGGCCGAGCGGCTGATCAGCCAGGAGAAGATCGACATCATCAACGGCGTCTATTCCAGCGCGCATGCGGTGCCGATGGCGGCGAAGGTCGAGCAGCAGAAGAAGATCCTCTGGATCACCACTGCGGTGTCGACCGCCGTGTTCAAGGACAAGAACCTGCAATATGTGTTTCGCGCGCAGATCCACTCGGACCAATACGGCCAGGCGTTCGCCGGCTTCCTCACCGAGCACGCCAAGGCCAAGCTCGGCATGGAGCCCAAGGACGTCAAGGTCGCGCTGATCCACGAGGACGGGCCCTATGGCGTCGGCGTCGCTGCGGCCGACGAGGCCTATGCCAAGGAAGCTGGTCTTCAGATCGTGCTGAAGGAGGGCTATTCGGCGTCGGCTCCCGATCTTTCGGTGCTCGTGACCAAGCTCAAGCGCGCCAAGGCCGACGTGATCTCGCATGCCGGCTACAACCCCGACATCACCCTGTTCCTGCGCCAGGCGCGCGAGAGCGGCCTGCGGTTCAAGATGCTGTTCGGCGCCGGCGCCGGCTACAGCCAGCTCGACAAGCTGCGCGCGACCTTCGGCGCCGACATCGACAATTTCTGCAACATCGATCCGGTGCCGGCACAGTTGCTCGATCCGTCGAAGCTCGCGCCGGGGATGGGCGATCTGATCAACGCGATGGTCACGCGCTACAAGGCCAAGACCGGCGCCACCGACGTGCCGCCGCACTGCTCGATGGGCTTCAACCAGACCTGGGTGCTGCTCAACAACGTGCTGCCGGTGGCCAGGGAGAAGTACGGCAGCTTCGAGCCGGACGCCATTCGCAAGGCCGCGCTGGACGTCGACATTCCCGCCGGCGGCACCATTCAAGGCTACGGCGTGAAGTTCTTCCCGCCGGGTACGCCGCTCTCCGGTCAGAACGAGCGCTCGACGCCGGTGGTGATGCAGAACGCGGGCGAGCACATCTCCGTGGTGTGGCCGACCAACATCCGCACGCAGGACCCGGTGTTCCCGCTGCCGAAGGGATCGACCTACGGGGCGTGAGGCGCGATCCTTCGCCTCTCCCCGCGGTGGCGATCTCGCCTACAGCACCACCCGCCGTCCCTCCTCCGCCGCCCAATAGCCGGCATAGCTCACCTTGATCGTCTCGTAGGCGAGCGCAAGGTCTGATAGCGGCTGTCGCCCGGTCGCGGCGCACTCCATGAAGTCCTGAATCTCCTGGAGATAGCCGCGCGTCCACTCCTCCTCGAGGCAGACATATTGCCAGCCGGTTTTGCGATCGACCTTTTCGGTGATGTAGACCGAGGCGAGCTTGTCCTCGGAGGTCTGGTAGCTCATCAGATGATTGTTCGGCGTGATGTTGGCGAACAGCGAGCCGCCCGAAGTGTAGGTCTCGATCAGATTGCGCACGCCGCCCATGATCATGTCGCCGGAGAACACGGTAGCCTTGGTGCCGTCGGAGAAGGTCGCGGTCAGCGTGCCCCAGTCCTCGACATCGACAGGATTGGCCTTGATGTAGCTGCGCTCTTCCGGCTTGAGGCTGGCGGTGACGTTGCCGACATCGCCGGTGACGCTGGCGACATGGATTTTCTCCCCTCGCGCGCGCGCCTCGACCTGCTTGAGATAGAGCACGGCCGAGAGCGGATGGCACCCCATCCGGATCAACGAGCCGCCGCCGGTCATCGCCCATTGCGCGGCGTGCGCCGCGTGCGAGCCGGAATGGCTCTCCTCGCCCTTCATGAACAGGACCTTGTCTTTCGTCGCCTTGAGGATCTCGGCGATCTTGGTCACCGCGGGCGCGTAGATCCAGTCCTCGGCATACATGAAGAGTTTTCCGGTGCGCTCGATCGCGGCGCGGGTGGCGTCCATCTCCTCGAGCAGGCGCTCGTACATCAGCGCCTTCGGCACGTGCTTGCCGATCGGCTGCCTGTCGCCGCCACGGCCGAAATAGCCGGCAAAGGGCTTTTCGCAGATGACGTGCTTGCCGGCCTGCATGCTGGCGACGATCATCCCGGCATGGAGATTGGGCGGGGTGCAGATGTCGACAACATCAAGCGCACCGTCTCCGATCAGTTCGGCGAAGCTGCGATAGACGCGCGGAATGCCATGGCGGGCGGCGAATTCGACCACGTGCTCGCCGCGCGCCGCAACGGCCGCAACCTCGACGTCCACGCCGTAGACGCGCCGGAACGCATACATGTGCAGTTCCGACACGAAGCCGCAGCCGACGAGTCCGACCCTGATCCTGGCCATGGTGCCCTCTCTTTGAGCGGCACTATAGCGCGAGGCGAGCGCTATTCCACCGAGACCCGCACCACGCCGGCGCTCATCATCCCGAGCGCGCGGGCGGCGGGCACCGACAGATCGACGATGCGGCCGCGGATGAAGGGACCGCGATCATTGACGCGGCATTGGATCGAGCGTCCGCCATAGGACACTTTGAGCACACTGCCGAACGGACGCGTCCGGTGGGCGCACGTCATCTCGCCGCCTTTGCCGGCTTTTCCGTAACCGTAATAGGAGGCGAGTCCACTCTCTGCTTGGGCACCGGACACAAATGAAAGGGACAACGTTGCAAGGCACGAGAATAGCATCGTTTGCGCTCGCACGGCACGCTCCGGGTTGGCCCCGCCCGGCGCTACAAACGTTGCTTTGTTCCCTTGGGTTCCCATAACGCTGCCGCGCGATGCACGGCAGTGCCATCACACATTGTTACTGTTTGTGAAAAACCAGTGTGCGGACCTCGATGCTTTCACGCGGCGGCGCATCGGCGGGCGTGGTCGGATCGACGAAGGCGGTGTGCGGCCCGAAGCGCGTGCGGCCGTCGGTTGCCGAGTCGTAGCATTTCAGCAGCAGCGCCTCGTCCGGCGTCATCTCCGGAAAATAGAACCAGCGGTGAGCAGAATTGTATCTCACCGAATAGGTCTCGCCGCGACGATTGGGATAGATCAGGTCGGAGGCGACGAGATCCTCCGGCGCGACGGTCGTGCCGTCGGCCATCGCGAGGGGCGAGTCCTGCAACGGACCGCGGATCGGCCGCCAGAGGTTGATGACCTGCACGCGGCCCTTGAGCAGTTCATCGGCCTCGTCAGGCAGATGCTCGCGCACGCGGTTGGCGCCGGAGGCAACGGTCTGGTCGACATGCACGCGCGTTGCCGGCTGACGCGGCCCTCCGCCGCGAATGTCAGGAGCCCCCTCCACGCGCTTGCGCACGGTGTGGTCGAAGATGACAACGCGATCGGCCTTCAAGGTCGCGCGCAGGAACGCTTCGACGGCAGGATAATAGACGCTGCGGATTTCCTCGTCGTTGTAGAAATCCTTCACCTGGCTCGGGTGGCGCACCAGCGCAAATCCCTCGCGATCGAGCGAGAGATTGCTCGCGATCAATCGCGCATCGAAGATCGGCACCCGATGCGGCTCCGGCAGCGAGGTGCTCTTGGGTTCGCCCGGCGGCGGATCGAAGGCGTAGGTGCGCGGTTTGCCCGAGACAGGCGCGAGATAGTTGAGTTCAGCGGTGACGAAGGGAAGCGATTCGATTTTTGTTTCTTGCAGGCCCATGGCCGGTCTCCCGATGTGGTCGTCGGGATGATCTTTGAGGGCGCAGGATGCGGCGCAAGTGAGCAGCGCAAAATAGCAATGGGGCTGTCGTTCTCAGTAGGAAATGCAGAACGAAACTGTCGACGAAGCCGATTGGGCTGGAATAGGCGCCGTGCACTTCACGGACGCTTGAGAGCCTTGTGAGGCCTCAGGCCGCGGACGCCGTACATCACCGTTAGCGCGTCGACCCGTGTTCGACGCGCCATGGTGGTGCGCTGCTAAGCCCGAGCCCGTTTGCGAAAACCGTATGCGTGGCCGCAATCCCGCGGACGCGCGATCACGACCTCGCCCGCCTTCGCGTTCACCAATAGCGGCGATAGTAGTGACGGTAGTACGGCCTGTAATAGCCGTAGCGATAGCCGTAATACGGACGATAGGGCCGGTAGTAGCGAGGGTAGACGGGCCCGTAGCCGTAACCGTAATAGGCCGGCGCATAGCCATAGCCGTAACCCGGATAGCCGTAGCCGTAATACGGTCCCCCACCATAATAGCCGTACGGCGCGCCGGCGATAGCGCTGCCGATGATGGCGCCGGCCGCGAAGCCGCCCAGCCCCCATCCCCAACCGCCACCGCGCCAATGCACCTGCGTGACGTCGTCGCCGGCCGCAGCCTTCATGGTCGCGACATTGGTCGGCATCGGCGCCGCTGCCGCCTGCCCGATCTGGCCGGCCATGACACCGACCGTCAGCGAGCAGGCAATTGCCGTTTTCCAGATACTCATCGTCTTACTCCCTGTCTGACGTTTCGTTCGGAAGAGCATCGCAGGCGTATGATCGGGCATCCTTGCGCCATGTCAAAGCCCGGGATGAGCGTGCAACGCACAAGACGTCCCGCATGCCTCAATTGTGATCGGCGGAGGACGTCCCGCCACAGCGATGTGACGTCAGGACGACGGTGCGAGAGGCCCTGCGCGGCGCGGCAAAACGTTAAGCTTCCCATCCGTTCGCAACCAACAAGCATCTTCCCGATTACCTATTCGTACCGTTACTATCGGTTCCAATGGTGCGCGCCGGAAGGCACTTCGCGAAGGCCTTGGTTTACGCCGAAATTGGCTTGCGCCAGACAAGGGGAGGATGACATGAGTGCCGCCGGAAATGAGCCGCTTGCCCGCCAGGCCTTGGCATTTGTCCTGGCCGGCGGACGCGGCAGCCGGCTGCTGGAGCTGACCGACCGGCGCGCCAAGCCCGCGGTCTATTTCGGCGGCAAATCCCGCATCATCGATTTCGCACTGTCCAACGCGGTGAACTCCGGCATCCGCCGCATCGCGGTCGCCACCCAGTACAAGGCGCACAGCCTGATCCGGCATCTGCAGATGGGCTGGAACTTCTTCCGCCCCGAACGCAACGAGAGCTTCGATATCCTGCCTGCGAGCCAGCGCGTCTCGGAGAACATGTGGTATGTCGGCACGGCGGATGCCATCTACCAGAACATCGACATCATCGAGTCGCACGCCTGCCGCTTCATCGTGGTGCTCGCGGGCGACCACATCTACAAGATGGACTACGAGGTGATGCTGCGCCAGCACGTCGACAGCGGCGCCGACGTCACGGTCGGCTGCCTCGAAATGCCGCGCCAGGAGTCTTCCGGCTTCGGCATCATGCATGTCGACGAGAACGGCTGGATCAAGCAATTCCTCGAGAAGCCCAAGGATCCGCCGCCGATGCCGGGCAAGCCCGACGTCTCGCTCGCCAGCATGGGCATCTACGTGTTCAACGCGAAATTCCTGTTCGACGAGCTCAAGCGCGACGCCGAGGATCCCAATTCCAACCACGATTTCGGCAAGGACATCATCCCCTACATCGTCAAGAACGGTCGCGCCATCGCGCATCAGTTCTCGACCTCATGCGTCCGCTCCGGCAACGATCCCCGCGCCTACTGGCGCGATGCCGGCACGGTGGACGCCTATTGGGCGGCCAATATCGACCTCACCGACGTGGTACCGGAGCTCGATCTGTTCGACCGGGCCTGGCCGATCTGGTCCTATGCGGAGATCACGCCGCCCGCCAAATTCGTCCACGACGAGGAGAGCCGGCGCGGCCAGGCCGTGAGCTCTCTGGTCTCGGGCGGCTGCATCATCTCCGGCGCGTCGCTGCGCCGCTCGCTGCTGTTCACCGGCGTGCGCATCAACTCCTATGCCAATGTCGAGAACGCAGTGATCATGCCTTACGTCAATGTCGGACGCGGCGCTCGCTTGAAGAACGTCGTGATCGACCGCGGCGTCGAGATCCCCGAGGGGCTGGTCGTCGGCGAGGATCCCGAGTTCGACGCCAAGCGCTTCCGCACCACCGAGCAGGGGATCTCGCTGATCACCCAGCCCATGCTCGACAGGCTCAATACATGACGCCTGTTCGCGTCCTCGCGGTCGCTTCTGAAGTCTACCCCATCATCAAGACCGGCGGCCTCGCTGACGTCGCCGGTGCGCTGCCGATTGCGCTGAAGGCGCACGGCGTCGAGATGCGCACGTTGATGCCTGGCTATCCCGACGTGATGCGGCGGCTCGCGGGTGCGGCCGAACTCCGGAGCTGGCCGGACTATTTCGGCGGCTCCGGCCGCCTGCTCGCCGGCTCCCATGACGGGCTCGACCTGTTCGTGCTCGACGTGCCGCATCTCTATGCGCGGCCCGGCAATCCCTACGTCACTGCCGAGGGCGTCGACTGGCCGGACAATGGCGTACGCTTCGCGGCGCTGTCGCGCGTGGCGGCGGACATCGGCCGCGGCCTGGTCCCGGCTTTCGTGCCTGACGTGGTGCATGCCCACGACTGGCAGGGCGGACTCGCGCCGGCCTATCTGCACTACGACGGCGGACCGCGACCGGGCACGGTCATGACCATTCACAACATGGCCTATCAGGGCAAGTTCGACCGTTCGCTGGCGAGCGCGATCGGCCTGCCCAGCCACGCCACATTCGACGTCCACGGCCTCGAATATTTCGGCGGCATCAGTTTCCTGAAAGCCGGCCTGCAGCTCGCCGATCGCATCACCACGGTGTCGCCGACCTACGCGCATGAAATCCAGAGCGACGAAGGCGGCATGGGGCTCGGCGGCCTGCTGCGCGAGCGCTCGAGCGTGCTGAGCGGCATCCTCAATGGCATCGACGTCGAGGTGTGGAATCCGCAGACCGATCCACACATCGCCTACCGCTTCAGCAGCGAAGACCTGGCGTTCCGGGCCGCGAACAAGGCGGTGCTGCAGCAACAGTTCAACCTCGATTCCTCCGACGAAGCGCCGCTGCTTGGCGTCATCAGCCGGCTGTCCTGGCAGAAGGGGCTCGACCTCCTGCTCGAAGCGATCCCGACGATTCTGGACCAGCGCATGCAGCTTGCATTGCTCGGCAGCGGCGACCGCGATCTCCAGGACCGCTATCAGGCCGCCGCGCGCGCCAACCCGGGCCGGATCGGCGTCACGATCGGCTATGACGAAGTGCTGGCGCATCTGATCCAGGCCGGCTCCGACGCGCTGCTGGTGCCCTCCAGGTTCGAGCCGTGCGGGCTGACCCAGCTCTGCGCCCTGCGCTATGGCGCGATCCCCATCGTCTCCCGCGTCGGCGGCCTCGAGGACACCATCGTCGATATCGGCGAAGCCGGACGTGAGGCCACCGGCTTCAAGTTCGCCCCTGTCACGGCAGATGCCCTCGCCGGCAGCCTGCGCAAGGCGAATGCTGCCTTCCATGACAAGGCGGCCTGGCGACGGCTGCAAAGAAGCGGCCTTGCGACCGACGTGTCCTGGCGCAACCGCGCCGGCGAGTACGCCGCGCTCTACCGCGGCCTGATGGCATCCCGCCGCGCCTAAGACATGACCTCGATCGAATCCATGCTATAGAGCGGCCATGGAACCCTTCGTGATCAAGCTGATCGGCTTTGCCGCCGCCACCTGCACCACCGTGGCCTACGCGCCGCAAGCCATCAAGGTGTGGAAGACGCGCTCCACCGGAGACATCTCGCTCGGCATGTTCCTGGTCATGGTGCTGGGCCTCGCGCTCTGGCTCATCTACGGCCTGCTCTCGGGCGACGGCCCGCTGATTGCCTCGAACGCCGTCACCATGCTGCTCGCCGGCGGCATTCTGCTGATGAAGCTGCGATACGGGTGAAGCTGACCCTCTCCTGTTCTTGCAGATTCGAAAAAAGCCGGCAGACTCTCGTCACCACCTGATGAGGCGACGGGCAAATGACGGTTGCATTGCATGGCTATCGTTACAGCGTGTACTCCTGGATTGCCCGGCTGGCTCTCCATGAAAAGGGCGTGACCTACACCTGGACGGAAGTCGATCCGTTCTCCGAAAACACGCCCGCCAGCTACCTTGCCATTCACCCATTCAAGCGCGTGCCCGCGCTGGTTCACGACGCCTTCGCCGTTTACGAGACCAGCGCGATCACGCGATACGTGGATGAGGCCTTTGATGGTCCGAAGCTTCAGCCGACCGAGCCAAGAGAACGAGCGCGCTGCAATCAGGTCATCTCGATCGTGGACAGCTACGCCTATTGGCCTCTGGTAAGACAGGTCTTTTCGCACAAGGTTTTCAGGCCTGCCCTGCGACGACCGGTCGACGAGAGCGAGGTCAAGCAGGGCCTCGAAGCAGCGACCAAGGTACTTGCGGCTCTGGAGGCCACAGCCGGCCAGGGGCAATACCTGACCGGTAAGGACTTGTCGTTAGCCGACGTCCACCTCGCACCGATGATTGGCTACTTCGTGTTGGCCCCCGAAGGACTGTCCCTTCTTCAGAAGCACATCAGGCTCAGTCATTGGTGGTCTGCGCTCTCCAACAGACCGACACTCTTGGCCACGATGCCGCAATTGCCCCAAGCACCACCGTAACGACGGCCCCTGACCCCTTTTGGCCGAATAAGCCGAGGTCATCCTGATGCCGGCTATGGATGGTGGAGCTGTCGCGAGGTCGTAACGGCCTCTACGGTCGCTTTTGACCCGAAGCGGACTTCCTCTGTTAGGGAAAATTGAGCATTCACTGTGATCTCGGTTGACGGAGCGCTCCTCTGCAACCGACAAGTGGACTTGCGCGTCTGAGGTCATTTGTCACCCGCTCCGAACCCAGGTTTGCCGTGAAACCTCTCTGCAAAACCGCAGTATTGGCTCAACTTGTTGCTGCGAGCTTATATCTGGGCGCCTGTTCTCCCCAGGAGGACGCCCATCTCACCTGTGCGGCGACTATTTTTGTCGCGGACAAGCTTATGGAAACAGGCAAAGTCCCGACTGACCCTGCGCTACGACAAAAAGCCAATGACGCCGAGATCAATCATCAGAATGCCTCTGCGACTTTCCGAAGGTTGGACACACGTGAGCCTGAAGGTAAGCGTGAACGTCTGATGGAGCTTGCTTTCATCTTTGGAAAGGAACGTGATCGAATTCTCAATGAGCTATCACCGAAGGAAATTGTCGCACGGGCGAAGACCTGTGTCGAACAAGCACCTCCGAAGGGGCGAGGGTTTCCGCGTCCGGATGGCAGCTTTTAACCGGACGCACGGCTACGCAGCGCAGTAGCTCATTGTTCGCGGTAGGAGTCGCGGAGGTTTCCGGTGTGGGATATTCGATTGTTTAGAGACCTAATCTACTTATGGGGTACCGTAGGCTTACTCTCCTTTATTCCTGCCCTGATTGTTGGCGCAGCAGTTGGGCGGCTTGTGGGACGATGGTTTCTGTGCGTCCTTCTCAGCTATGCCGCCGCGATAGGGCTCCTCGCTCTTACGCGCGTTCAGCAAAGCTTCCGTCACCCGCCGAGTTTGATCGAACTGCTTGCCTATTCCGCAGTGTTTGCATTGCCGTCGATTTTGGCCTTCGCATCTGTGGGATACCTGGTCGGACGCAAATTCAAAGAGCGGCGCGATCTGAAATCCCACTAATTGGCGACCAGCCTAACGTCTGCATTTGTGCCCAACGCTGCCTTGCTCGAAGTTCGTCCAAATGTCAGCTGTCGAGTGTAGACCGGAAGCGCTTTCGCAGCGGACGTGGTTGCAGTCATGACGCCGCATGGTTGGAGATACGCGCGACCCGATCGTCCTTCGCCGGCGACACCTTCACCCAAACACGTACGATGCCATCGCGACGCTCGCGACCTCGTCGACGAAGACACGCTTGCCCACGTCGTTGCCGGCCGCTCCCGCCGCGACCATCAACGGCAGCAGATGATCTTCGCGCGGATGGGCGAGACGCGCGCTCGGCGCGGCCTCCCACGCGATCAGCATGGCGTTGCGGCGCGCCGCGTCCGGGTTGCTGATCGCCTCGTTCAGATAGGCTTCGAAATCGTACGAGACGGGCTTCGACTCCGCACGTCCGAAGCCGCGCATATTGTGATAGGTGAGCCCGCTACCGACGATCAGAATGCCCTGGTCGCGGAGCGAGGCGATCGCCTGCCCGACCTTGATGTGCTCGGCCGCGTCGTAGCTCGACTTCAGCGACAGCAGCACGATCGGCATGTCGGCATTCGGATACATCAGGCCGAGCGGCACGAAGGTGCCATGGTCAAATCCCTGATTGGCGTCCTCGCGGCACTCGACCCCGGCGCGCCCGAGCAGCGCCTTCACGTCTGCTGCGAGCGCGGGCTGGCCCGGCGCCGGATATTTGACGTGGTAGGTATGCTCGGGGAAACCGTAATAATCGTACACCATCGGCGGATGCGCCGAGGTCGACACGGTGAAAGCATCGGCCTCCCAATGGCCAGTGATCACCAGCACCGCCTTCGGCCGCGCGGGCAGAAGCTGCGGCAGCCGGGCGAACTCCGCGGCGGTCTTGGCATATTGCACCCGCCGGTCCTCCATGAAGGGCCAGGGGCCGCCGCCATGGGACACAAACAGGGTGGGAAATCGCGTCATCTGTGCTGGCTCGTCTCAAGGACAACATCCGCGCGCAGCCGCCCGCGCGCTTCGCAGCGAGCATAGGCAAACCCGTATGGTTAGCAAGTCGTTAACGATTTGCCGCCCAAAATCCTGATGTGGCCGAAGCAATCGGCCAGAAGACAAGCGGGTTGTGAGATGAAGAAGTTTGCGCTGGGGGACGTCGTCAACAGTGACAAGGGCCGCCGCGGCGTCGTTCGCGCCGCCTACCGATCGAAGGATGGCCAGCAGTTCTATGCCGTCGAGAAGGACGGCGCGATGGACTATCTGGAGGAAGAACGCCTGACGCTGGCGCCGCGCGTCGAGCTCGCGGCCTGACTCCAACTCAATTCCTGCTCCCGCGTCCGAGCCGGTCCAGACGGTCCGCAAAGGGGTCGTCACCACTGGCGATGCGATCATTGCCGATCAGCAGCAGATGATCGCGGTCCGCGGCCGCGTCCCAATGCGGCAGCTCTGCGCCGTTGGGATCGCCGCTCCGGGCGAAGTTGATCCAGTATGCTCGCAAGCTGTTTGCGACCTCGCGATCCCGCCGCGAGAAGATGCCGGCGCCGGGCACTCCCTCCACGCCGAAGATGAACTGCAATTCGCGGCCGTGGCCTTCGTCGGGATTGGCGCGCCTTGATTCCGGCACGTAGGCAAAGCGATAGCGGAAGGTCGGCGCGCCGGTTGCGGCATGAAGCCGGACAAGCATTCGTACCGGCTCGGAGAAAACCTTGTCAGTGTAGATGCGCGCGGCAAGGTCGGACGGCCTCACGGCATCAGGATAGGTCTTGCGCAGCTCGTCGATGCTTTCATCCGATGACGACAGCGCCTCCTTGACCTCAAGCTCGCTATCGAAGCGGGTCTCATCGTCATTCGAGCCGATGATCAAGGGAATGCGGCTCTCATGTCCTGCGGCAAATCCGGCAGCTATATCTTCCGTCACCAGGCTTCCGTCCACAACAGGCACAAAGCTGCGCGGAGATTTTTCCAGCACACGCTTTTCAGCCGCGAGCAGACGCGCGGGTGCGACGTCGCGCAAATCCGCTGCCCGGCCGAGCGCGGCGACGAACTGCCGGCCCGTCGCCTCGGCCTCCTGCAACGACGGCAGTCGCGCGCGTCCGGGGATCGATTGCAGGATCGCTTTCTGGAAGAGATCGCGTGATTGGCTGCACAGCATCAGAAGCGCGATCGATGTCGCGCCGGCGCCGGTGCCGAACAGCGTCACGTTGCTCGCATCGCCGCCGAAGGCCGCGATGTTGTCGTGCACCCAGCGCAGCGCTGCGATCTGGTCCATCAGGCCGAAATTGCCGGAGCCGTCGTCCGACAGTGCGGGATTCCTGAGCCAGCCGAGCGCGCCCAGGCGGTAATTCAAGGTGACCAAGATGAGCCCGGCCTGTGCGAGCCTTGCGCCGTCGAACAACGGATCGTTGGCGGTGCCCGCGACAAAGCCGCCGCCGTGGATGAACACCATCACCGGCAACGGCCCGTCGACACCGAAGGGACGAAAGACGTTGAGCGTGAGGCAATCCTCGCGTGCGGCCGGCAGCGAAGGCTGCAGGCACGGCGCGGCATACTCGTAGGCCGTGCTCATCTCCGAACTCTCGGGCAAGGCCTCCGGCGGACGCCAGCGCAGGCTGCCGACGGGCGGCGCTGCATAGGCGAGCCCCTTGAAGGAGGCCACCTCGCCGTTGACGGCGCCGAGCATCTGGCCTTCGCGCGTCAACGCAAACGGAAACTGGCCGACCGCCTGGGCGACGGCGGCACCGGTGCAGCAAAGACATGAAGAGGCCGCGAGAAGCGCAAACAGCCACCGCATCTTGGCAATCTCGAGGTGCGGGAAGGATTGCCTGCAGATTACGTCTGCGGTTCGTGGCGAGGCAAGCTCCGCGGCACCGCGCTAATTGCCTTTGGCAATGATCTCCGCCAGGGCACGCCGCGCGATGATGCCGAGTTCGCCGAGGGTGGAGTGGCCGGCCTTCGCGGCTTCGATCAGACGCTCGGCAATGAACTTGCGGCTGTCATGGTCGCCGCCATGCGGCAATTGGCGACACGTCTCCTCCAGGACGACGTCCATGTTGGCTTTGGTTCGCTCACTCAACTCTGTCATGACGCCGGGCCGGTACGCGTGGCTTGTAACCGCAAGCATACACAGACGGATCGGGCATGATTAGCCCGGGTAATCACGGCCATTGTGCATCGCGATGCGTGTAGCGCTGCAAAGATTCACCCGGCCACGATGCCGCCGCAAACGACCACCGAAGATTGCACTTGCCGTGATGACAAGCTGAACCTGCAGCGATAGCCTGCCGGCAAAACAAAACATACGGGAGGAAATGCGATGTCTGACGCAATGGTTGCTACACGTGCTTCCGAAGACCGCGGAACCCCACAGCAGGTCGACGTCGCCGTGGTCGGTGCCGGATTTGCCGGCCTCTATCTGCTCCATCGGTTGCGCAAGGCCGGCCTCTCGGCCGTCGGGCTCGAAGAAGCCGGCGACGTCGGCGGCACCTGGTACTGGAACCGCTATCCGGGCGCCCGCTGCGACATCCAGACCATCGACTACAGCTACACGTTCGATCCGGAACTCGACAAGGCCTGGACCTGGTCGGAGAAATACGCGACCCAGCCGGAAATCCTGCGTTACCTCGGCTTTGTCGCGGATCGCTACGATCTGCGCCGCGACATCCGCTTCAACACCAAGGTCACCGAAGCCAAATGGGATGAGACAGCCGAGCGCTGGCTCATCACCACCAGCAGCGGCGCGCCGGTCTCCTGCCGCCATTACATCATGGCCACCGGCTGTCTCTCCGCGCCCAAGCCGCCGGAGATCGACGGCGTCAAGGACTTCAAGGGCGAGGTCTATTTCACCGGACGCTGGCCGCACGACGGCGTCGATCTCGCGGGAAAGCGCGTCGCGGTGATCGGAACCGGCTCGTCGGGCATCCAGTCGATCCCGCTGATTGCCGAGCAGGCCGCGCATCTGACCGTGTTCCAGCGCACGCCGAATTTCGCCCTGCCTGCGCATAACGGCCCCGCGCCATCCGATCGCATGGAGCTGTTCCAGAGCGATCGCGCGGCCTATCGCGCGCAGGCCCGGCAGTCGATGGCCGGCGTGCCCTATCCGCAGCAGACGGCCGTGAGCTGGCAATTGAGCGATGCCGAGCGTCGTGAGCGGTTCGAGCGCGCCTGGGCGGCCGGCGACCTCGTCCACATCCTGTCGCAGCTCTGGGCCGACCAGGCGGTCGACCTCGACGGCAACAGGATCGTCCAGGACCTGATCCGCGAAAAAATCCGCGCGGCCGTCAACGATCCCGAGACCGCGGCTGCGTTGATGCCGGACGATCATCCGTTCGGCGCCAAGCGCCCCTGCCTCGAAACCAATTATTATACGACCTACAACCGGCCCAACGTCTCGCTGGTCAATCTGCGCCAGGAGCCGATCAAGGCGATCACGGCAAGCGGCATCAGCACCGGCAAGCGCAACTTCGATGTCGACGTCATCGTGTTCGCGACCGGCTTCGACGCCATGACCGGCGCGATCCGCGCCGTGCATCCGATCACCGGCCGCGGCGGCAAGTCGCTCAGCGACGTCTGGGCGCAGGGGCCGCAGAGCTATCTCGGCCTCACCGTCGAGGGCTTCCCGAACTTCTTCATGATCACCGGGCCCGGCAGCCCGTCGGTGCTGTCGAACATGGCGGTGTCGATCGAGCAGCATGTCGACTGGGTGGTGGATCGCCTGGTCGCGCTGCGCGACGCCGGCTTCACCACGATCGAGCCGACCGAAACGGCGCAGGCAGGCTGGGCCAGGCACATGGCGGATTGCTCGATGCTGACGCTGCACCGGCTCGCCAACACCTGGTACACGGGCGCCAACGTGCCCGGCAAGGTGCAGGGCCTGATGCCCTACACTGGCGGCGTCGGTCCCTATCGCAGCATCTGCGACGAGGTGGTCAGCCGCGGCATGCTCGGCTTCAAGCTGTCGGGCCCCAAGGTCGCAGCGCAATGCAATGACGGCGAGGTGGTGCGGCTGCAGCCGGACGTGCGGCTGGTGCTGTATCTGCTGGCCTCGCTGAACCTGCCGCCGATCGAGTCGATGGGAGCGATCGGCGCGCGCGCCTTCGTCAATGAGTTCAACAAGAGCCGGCCAGCGGGACGGCCGATCGGAGAGATCGTCGACGGCCGACTGCCCGGCGCCGACGGCCCTCTGCCGTACCGCGTCTACAAACCGGCGGCGCCGGGGCCGCATCCGGTCGTGGTCTATTTCCACGGCGGCGGCTGGGTGCTCGGCGACGAGCAGTCGGACGAGCCGTTCTGCCGCGACATGGTACGGCGGACCGGCATGATGTTCGTCAGCGTCGGCTATCGCCATGCGCCGGAGCATCGTTTCCCGGCGGCGGCCGAGGACGGCTATGCGGCGACGCGCTGGATCTCGGAGCATCTGGCCGAGCTTGGCGGCATCCAGGGGCCGGTGATGGTCGCAGGCTGGAGCGCCGGCGGCAACATCGCTGCCGTGACCTGCCAGCTCGCGCGCGACCGCGGCGGGCCCGAGATATCGGGCCAGCTCCTGGTCTGTCCGGTGACCGACTGCAGCTTCGATCGTCCGTCCTACAACGACAACGCATCAGGCTATTTCCTGACGCGGTCGCTGATGTACTGGTTCTGGGACCTCTACTGCTCGCCCGATGACCGCACCGACCCGCGCGTCTCGCCGCTGCGCGGCAAGGTCGATAGGCTGCCGCCGGCCTTCGTGGTCACCTGCGAGTTCGATCCGCTGCGCGACGAAGGCATCGCCTATGCCGAGGCGATGGCCGCCGCCGGCGTCCCGGTCGAGCAGCTCAAGGCCCGCGGCCATTTCCACTCGTCGTTTACGATGGTCGACGTGGTGATCACGGGCGTCCAGGGCCGGGTTCAAATGGCGGAAGCCTTGCGGCGTTTTGCAGGAATTCCGCCGGAGGTCAGACGCGGCGACGAGAGCAGCCATGGCGCTAGCCCGGGGCACAAAATCGCGGCGGCCGCGAGTTAGCCCGCGACCGGCCGGGAACCTTTTCCCGGCCGCCGCGTTGTCGAGGCGTGGCATTGAGATGCAGCGATGGGTATGGGCCCTGGCACGCGAGCCTTTGCGTGCCGGGGTTCTTTTTGCGTGAGGCGGGGACGATATGGGGGACGCATCTGTCAGCGATTCAAAGGTCGATTTCGCCGCGCCCGCGGTGCTGCAGAAATGGCCGTCGCTCGGAAATCAGCGCCTTCAGGACCGCGTGCCCTATCAGGTCAGCGAAGGCACGCTCGATGCCTGCATCTCGGCCTTCATGCAAAAACCCGCGCCATCCAGGCATCTCTACGAGATCCGCACGGCGCCACAGCCGCCGCTGGTCACGGACATCCTCTCGCCCGAGCACATCATCGAGCTGTCGCGGCTGAGAGATTTTCTCTGAGTGCGCACCACGAAGCTGTGACTTCGCCCCGGCGGCAGGAACCTTCTCCCGATTTTTCCCGTTAATAGGACGCCAAGAGACAACAGCAAGACGTGAGCGTCTCACATGCTTGATGCTGGCGTGCCATCCGCGGTCGTGCCCTATGGCGCCGACCAGACCCTGTTCGTGGTGATCGATCGCCTCGACGAGGCAACCGAGATCCGCGTCGAACGCAACGATCTCGACACCGCAATCCGCGAGATGGTTGCAGGCTGCTTCAACGATCCGATCAAGGTGATCTCGTTCAACACGCTCGAACACTGGATGCACGACATTTCGACCGATGTCGCGGGCGAGATCCAGGCGCGCTGCGATATCGATGGTGTGACGCTGCCCGACTATCTCAGCGATTTCGTGGAGAGCCACAGCTGATCTTGCATCGCCTTCGCGGCACACATCGCAGGCAACAAAAAAGCGCCGCTTCCGCGGCGCTTTTCGTGTCACGCGCTCAGTGATGCCAGAACAACGCCAGCAGCAGGATGACCGGCAGCGGCACACCAAGCAACCAAAGCAAAGCACCTCGTCCGAAACCCATGATGTCCTCCTCCAATTGCATCGCCGGAATGACGCCGGGACAAAGAAGAAGTTCCGCGCCCTGCAGCGAGGCGGAATGCGATCAGAGCATGGAACGCTGGACTCAGTTGCGGCGCCGGCCGCCCGCAATGACCTCGATCTCGCGGCGGCGTTCGACGGCGAAGGTCAGGAGCTTCTCGATCGTCGGCGTATCCGTGATCCGTTTGGCGAGCCGCTCGGCGCGCGCAGCCTGATCTTCGAGATACTGGATCGTCTTCAAGCGCCGTCTCCCCGAAGCCCCGAATTTGCCGGACGCTCATAGTGCGTGAGAGCCGCTAACAGCCGGTTAAGCGCAATGCGCTCGCAGCGCCCTATTGCACCACGTCGAGCCGGACGTTGGCGACGCCCTTGTCGAGCATTCCGAGCGCCTCGGCCGCCGACGGCGAGATGTCGACCACCCGTCCGCGCACGAAGGGTCCGCGATCGTTGACCCTGACGGTCACGAAGCGGCCGGAGGAGACGTCGGTGACGCGCAAGCGAGTGCCGAACGGCAGCGTCGGGTGAGCCGCGGTCATCTCGTCCTTGTCGAATTTCTCCCCGCTCGCGGTCTCGGTGTCGGAGTAGAAGCTCGCCACGCCGCGCAAGGCGGTCGGCTTGGCATCGGCAGGTTCATCCGGGACACGCGCCCGGCTGACGGGATGCGGGTGGAACGCCGCCACGCGGTGCGGCCGCTCGATTGCCGCCTGCCGGCTGGTCGCGGCAAGATCGGCCTTCTGGCGGCCGACCGGTGATTGCGCGCACGCGGCGAGCGAAGCGGCGCCGATGACAGCGAGCATCAACCTGCTCGAGCTTGCCAGCGAGGTCAGGGGAGTTTCGGCACGTGCAATGCGAGACATGATGCGCCCTCCGAACAACCCCAAGTTTCGGTGGGCAATGAGGGCAGAACCTTGGCTGAACAAAAGCGGCCGTGCGGCCAGCTTCGTTTCGCGCGCCCGCTGTGATGAATCCACCACAGTCGGTGTCCTGAATCGACACAGATCGCCGAGAAATCAGCTCGATATGACGCGCCAAACGATCGGGCGCATCTCGGGCCGCAGGTCTGTGGTCTCGGCGTCGCCCCTGATGAGCCGTATCAGTTCACGCCGATAGAGCAGCCGCCAGCCGGTTTTCAGGCTGGCGAGAAAGTCGAGCTCCCGTTGCGTCAGCGTGCACATCATGAACCCGATCCGACTGCGGGCCGTGCCATCCTCCAGGCCCGCGGCCGCGCGCAAGGCTACCCAAGGTAGTGTTACGTATCGTAACGCTTCGGACGGGCGAGCGCAAGCCGGATCGGTGGCATCGCCGCTCGGTCCGGCCGCCGCGCGCTAGAAATTCGGCCCCAGCGCGATCTTGGTGATCGTCCCGTTTCTGACGCCGATACGCCATTCCGCCGCGCCGTTGGCGAACTGGGCGACATAGATGTCGCTGTCGAGCGCAGTGACGCCGCGGAACGAGACCGCGCGGAGCGCCCCGAGCCGCGCCAGGATCGCCTGATCGAACGGAAGCTGCGCACGCGTGATGTTGGCGACCTCGGTCGTCATGTGATCGTAGTCCGGCTGGCCCTTGGCGATGCCCTCGAGATACAGCCGCAGCATCGCTTCACCATTGACGATCGGGACGGCGCGACGCGCGGCGCGCCCCGGCCGCGCCACGAGGTTCGAGGCCTCCACATTGTGGAAGCGCGTCTGCCGGCCCGGCACCAGGATCTCCATGCACTTGCCGGACTTGTCGGCGATGACCCAGGGACTGTTCACATTGGTCAGCGCGACCCAGGTCATGTCCGACCGGACGACGCTCTGCGCCTTGCGCTCGCCGTCCGCGCCGAGATTGAAGACCTGAATGTCGTCTTCCGTTTCGTTGTAGAGCATGATCCGGATCGGCGAGGTGCCGGCGCGACCGCGCACGCGCGCCTCTTCGGCGCAGGAGAAGATCCCGCCGAGCTCGTCATTGCCGTCGGGCCGGAAGGTCACATCGCCGGCCTTGCCGTCGGGCTCGAGCAGCACTCGGAATTCCGCCGTGCCGTTCTCGAATTTGGCACCGTAGATGTCGTAGCCGCCGGGCCCGACGCCCCGGAAGAAGATCGACTCGATCGGCCCGAGCGCTGCGAATGTTGCACGCAATTCGTCGAGCCGACCGTGGATAGCGGCCGCGAGCGGCGCACTCATGCGGCCATAATTCGGCGTGCCGCGCCGCAGGTCTTCGATTCCGGTGAGAATGATCTCCTTGCTGCCGGCAGCCGGAACCTGCTCCCTGAACCTGTCGGGCACTTCCGCAAGGCGCCGGGCGAAGTCGGCCTCGATCGCCTGAGCCTGCGCCGCATCGATCCGCTGCGCGAGGCGAGCGCCGGAGACCGCGTTGTGGACCAGCACGCGTGACACTTTGGCCGCGTCGTCGCGCAGGAAGATCAGCAGGCGATCGCCGTGGACGGAGAAGGCATCAAGGCCCTCGGCGAGGGCCAGTGATCGACCCTGCCCGGTCTCCTGCACCTGCAGGCCATCGCCGTCGCGCCGCACCGTGAGCACGCGGTTCGGCGCGACCCGGTACCAGCCGACATATTGATCGAGCGAGACCGGATCTGCGGCCGGCGTCGGCATCTCGGCCACGCGGACAGCCCGCACATTGCGGCCGTTCATGTGCAGCATCAGCTCGGACGAGCGGCGCTCCGCATCGACAGGGAACGTGATCTCGCCGAACGAAGCCGCATAGGACGCCGTGCCGTCGCTCGCGACGCTGATGCGTAAGCGGCGCTGGCCGGTGAGCTGCCCGTACACCTCATCGCCCTCGCGGAAGATGGCGAACACCGAGGCCGGACCCATGGCGTAGAAATTGACGAACGGGCGGTAATGCTCGGCCGGCACATCGCCGAGATCGGCACCTGATGCCACGGGGTCCGGCGTCCGGTAGGCGATCATCCCGGCCGATGCGATCACGACGGGCACGATAGCAGCCGCGATCCACAGCCGCTTGCGCCAGCCGACCGCGACGGGCATGGCAGCGGCCGCGATGATGCGCTCGATGCGCGCGCGTACGGTCGCGGCCTGCGCCATCGCCAGCTCCATCGGCCGCGGCTTCACCGAGGCGGCGACATCGAGCAGGATCTCGGCATAGGACAGCCGGTCGTCGATCATCTCGATCGCCCGGGCGTCGCTGATGATCTCGGCGAGCTCGGCAAGACGCGCAAGTTGCCACCACGAGAACGGGCTGAACCAGAACACCACGCGGTTCAGCGACGCGAGCAGCAGGACGTAGAAATCCCTGTTGGCGACATGCGCGCCTTCATGCGCCAGCACGGCGAGGCGCTTCTTGGCGTCCCAGCCGAAGAACTGCGGCGGCACCAGGATGGTCGAGCCGAAGGTGACGGGGCCGCCGACGTCGCGGCTGACACGCACATCGGCATCGATCATGCCTTTCACCGGCTTTGCGGCCCGGGCCAGACGCCAGGTCAGGCAGAGGCCGATGGCCAGCCGCAGCAGCAGCAAGCCGGCGATCCCGACATAGACGCCGGTGGCGACCATCCACCAATCGATCGAAATACCCGCCTTCGCCGTCGACGCGATTGCAGCACCCGGCGCGATCGGCAGCGACGGTTGTGGCCGCTCCAGCATCGATATGTCGGCCGGCCAGGATTCCACCGGCACCGGCACGGACAAGGGCAGCCGGTCGATGGTGAGCGTCGGCCAATGCATCACGACCGGCATCGCCAGCGACGCCAGCAGCACGACGATCCATGCCGTCATGTGAACGTGCGGATTGCGCACGCGAAACAGGTTGAGACCGATCCAGACGACGCCTCCCAGCGCGAAGGAGCGTAACGCCGCCTCAGCCAGAGCTGCGATCATTCCTTTTTCACACCTCTCGCTTTCTTCGCCTTGGCCACCTGGTCGGCCAGCGCGCGCAATTGCTGCTGGTCGAGCATCGCATTGTCCACCATGCCGACGAGAACTTCCTCCATCGAGCCGTTGCAGAACCAGTCGACGATGCGCTGCACCGCCTTGGCCGCGACGCGCGCGCGCGCCTCGGCGGCGTGGTAGACATAGGTGCGCCCGTCCACGGTGTGGCGAACATAGCCCTTTTCTTCCAGCCGGCGCAGCACGGTGCGCACCGTCGACTCCTTCAGATGGCGCGATAGTCGCTCGCGCACGATTTCGGCCGTGACCGGCCCATGGGCCCATACTATCTGCATGACCTCGTGCTCGAGATCGCCCAGGTCGGGCAAACGATCGTCCATGGTGGCTTACCTAAGTTGGAATTCTTGTAACGCTACAGAGCGTCGCACATAAGGCGACGGCAGACAACGGCGATTCTGGCAGCGCGCGGCCTGGCTACGCCGTCATGCCCGGGCCTGTCCCGGGCATCCACGTTCTCCGTGCCATACGTCGTGGATGGCCGGGACAAGCCCGGCCATGACGAGGTAGCCCCGTCGGCGCACTAGCCGAGTCGTTCTGAACGCGGCTTGGCGGCGCTAGTACTTCGGCTCGTACATCTGCGACTGGACCAGGGCCTTGACGTCGTTGGGCGCGGGTCCGTCGGCGAGCCCCCGCTGAAAGGCGACGTCGGCGACGGCAGCCGCAATGCGCACCGACACCTCGCGGATGCGCGGCAGCGCCGGATAGAGGCTGCCTTGATCCAGGTCCTCCTTGCCGACGCAATTGGCCAGCGTATGGGCAGCCGCCATGAACATCTCGTCGGTCACGAGCCGCGAGCCGCTCGCGATCACGCCGAGACCGACGCCGGGGAAGATGTAGGAGTTGTTGCCCTGGCGCGGCACGAAGGTGCGGCCGTTGAGCTTGACCGGATCATACGGGCTACCGCAGGCAAACAGGGCGCGGCCCTCGGTGTAGCGGTAGGCATCCTCCGCCGAGCACTCGGCCTTCGAGGTCGGGTTGGACAGGGCGAACACGATCGGCTGCTCATTGAGCTCCGCCATCGTCTTGAGCACTTCGGGCGTGAAGGCGCCGCCGACCGCGGCCACGCCGATGATCGCCGTCGGCTTTAGCGTCTTGATCGCGGTGAGGAAGTCGGCGATCGGCGCCTGGTCCTTATGCGCATAACGGAGCTTGTGCCCGGAGAGACCCTCGCGGCCGCCGACGACGAGGCCGCGGGAGTCCACCAGCCAGTTGCGCCGGAGCGCCTCGGCTTCGCTCGCGCCCTCCGCCATCATGGCGGAGACCACGAGATCGGCGATGCCGGTCGCCGCCTCGCCCGCACCGAGGAACAGGATGCGCTGGTCCCTGAGCTTGCCGCCGTTGACACGCAGCGCCGAGAACAGGCCCGCGAGCGCGACCGCTGCGGTGCCCTGGATGTCGTCGTTGAAGACGCAGGCTTCATCCCGGTATTTGTGCAGCAGCTTGAACGCGGAATGATTGGCGAAGTCCTCGAACTGGATCAACACGCCGGGAAAGGTCTTCCGCGCCGCGGTCATGAATTCGTCGACGAAGCTGTCATAGGCTTCGCCGGTGAGGCGTCGCTCGCGCAGGCCGAGATAATAGGGATCGCTCAGCAGCTCCTCGTTGTTGGTGCCGACATCGAGCGCGATGGGCAGGCACTGTTCGGGATGGACGCCGGCGCAGGCCGAATAGAGCGAGAGCTTTCCGACCGGTATGCCCATGCCGTTGGCGCCGAGATCGCCGAGGCCGAGAATCCGTTCACCATCGGTGACGACGATCAGCTTGGCCGGATAGGGCCAGTTCCTCAGGATGTCGGCGATCTGGCCGCGATCGCGCGAGGAGATGAACATGCCGCGTGGCCGCTGAAAGATCAGGCCGTATTTCTGGCAGGCGAGCCCGACCGTCGGCGTGTAGATGATCGGCTGGATCTCGTCGATGTTGTCGACGACGACGCGGAAGAACAGCGCCTCGTTACGGTCATGCAGCGCGTTCAGAGCGACGTATTTCTCCAGGTCGGTCGGCAGGGCGCGCAGATTGGTCAGCACGCGCTCGACTTGCGTCTCCATCGTCAGCACGCAGGGCGGCAGCAGGCCGCGCAGGCCCAGCTTGGCACGCTCCGCCTCGGTAAAGGCCGTGCCCCTGTTGAGCAAGGGATCGCGCAGCAGCGTCATGCCACGTGCAGAATCGGAGAGTGCCGGTTGGGCAACGACGCGGGCAGGTCTATTCACGAATTCCCCCAGGAAGCTTCACACTGAACCGCGACATTGTCGGCCACCGCTCAATTGAGATCAAGGACCGAGCGAGGCGCGGGATGATTGTGATCTCGCACCGCAGCGAAATTTTTCGCGAGATCTTCTGGCCTCGTCATTCCGGGGCGCGCGCAGCGCGAGCCCGGAATCCATGGCGCGACCGTCTCTGCGGCTCGACGGATTCTCAGGTGCGCAATTGCGCACCATAGCTCGCGACTTCGTCGCGCCACGGAATGACTATCAGGAAGGACCATACGGCCAACGCTATTCCGGCTTGATATCCGCAGCCTTCACGACGGGCCACCATTTCTCGATCTCGGCCTTTTGGAAGGCGCCGAGCGCTGCGGGCGATTGCTGGTCCGACGCCGGAATTTCCTGGCCCAGTTCGGCAAAGCGCTGCTTCACGGACGGGTCGGCAAGGGCCGAGACGATCGCCGTATTCAGCTTCGTGACGATCTCCTTCGGTGTATTCTTCGGTGCCCAGATGCCGTGCCAATAGGAAATATAAAGCCCGGGCAGCCCCGCCTCATCGACCGTCGGGATGTCGGGCGCGGACGCGAGGCGCGTCGGCGAGGTCACCGCGAATGCCTTGATCGCACCGTTCTTGTATTGGGGCAGCGAGTTCGAGGCCTGGTCGAACATGATGTCGATCTGTCCCGCGACGAGATCGATCATGGCGGGCCCCGCGCCGCGATAGGGCACGAACTGAAAGTCGGTGCCGGTCTTCCCCTTGAAAAAGACGCCCGCGACGTGCGCGCCGGTGCCCGCGCCAGCCGTCCCCGCAGTGGCCTTGCCCGGATTGGCCTTCAGCCAGGCGATCATCTCCTTCAGATTGTTGGCCTCGAGCGACTTCCGGCCGACGATCAACTGCGTGCCCATCGCCACCAGCGCGACCGGCTCGAAATCGGCGATCACGTCATAAGGCAGCTTGAAGATCGCGCCGTTGAGCACATGCGTTCCCCAATGGCCGATGGTGATCGTCGTGCCGTCAGGTGTCGCACGCGCGACGCGGGCTCCGGCGATGCTTCCCGAAGCGCCGGCGACGTTCTCGACCACGATGGTCGCATGCAGCTCGGCCGCAATCCGTTCCGACAAAATCCGCGCCAGCGTATCGGTCGGCCCGCCGGCTGCGAACGGGACCATCAGAGTGATGGGACGAGAGGGAAATGACTGGGCGTGACCGGGTGCGCTCCACGCCGCGCATCCGATCAACGCACCAATGACGATCACATGACCGCGCAGTCCGGCCCACGGCCCCCGCATCGTTCTCTCCCAAGCTTCTTGTCGCCCGCATGTCGTCAGCGGACTGGAGCGCGAGTGAACGCTGCCAGGTGGGTGGAGGCAAGCGGTAAGTTGGCCCGGCAGCTATCCGGCGGCGCGCCGCGGCGTGAGGCTCGCGGCATGATCAGCCGCCGGCGCGACGTGCATCAAAATGGTCTGGGTCGCGGACGCGACCTCGATGCCGTGCTGCTGGAAGCGCTGCTTCATGCGGCGGTTGAACTCGCGCTGCACCGGCCAGCGGCCCGCCTCGGTGCAGCGGATCTGGCCGACGATCGACACCATCGCACCGTCGACCTTGTCGACGCCCCAGAGTTCGAGGTCGCCGCGGATCAACGGGCGGAATTCCGTCTCCCGGCGCATCTCCTCGACGATCTCCTTGAGGATCTGGCCCGCACGATCGGTGTCTTCCTTGTAGGCGACATTGACACTCACCGAGGCATTGCCGGCCCCGCGGCTGGCGTTGGTGATGGTGGTCACGGCGCTGAACGGCACGATGTGCACGGCACCATCGCCGGCGCGCAGGCGGATGGTACGGATCGAAACATTCTCGACCACGCCTGACAGCCCCGACACGCTGACGGTGTCGCCGACCTGGACCGTGTTCTCCAGCAGCAGGAACAGGCCAGTGATGAGATCCTGCACCAGCTTCTGCGAACCGAAGCCGATGGCGATGCCGACGATGCCGGCGCCCGCGAGCAGCGGGGCGACATTGACGCCGATTTCGCTGAGCGCCGTGAGGCCGACCACGGTGGCGATCAGGCACAGCAGCGCCGTCCGCAGCATCGGCTGGAAGGTGCGCAGGCGTGCCGCGCGGGCATAATGTCCGTCGCGCGACAGCGTATTGATCTGCCGGTCCAGAAGCGCGTTGCTGACCTCCCAGATCGCCGCAGCGATAGCGACGGCAATGCCGATCGTCGCGACCGCCGAGATCAGCCGGCTGCCGATCTGGCCGCCATAGAACCAGACGATGGCATCGACGCCCCAGACCTCGAGCACGGCGACAAAGCCGATGAAGGCGATGACGCCGGAAACGATCTTGCGCAACAGCGGCAAATAGCGGTTGGCGCGGATCTCCAGTCCCGGAAAGCGATGGAGGATTTCCGGCTGGATGCGGAAGCCGCGGTCGATCAGGCTCAGCGTCACCATGATGGCAACCCGTGTGATCAATGCTACTGCGATGGTGCCGACGAAATATTGCAAGAGCAGCGAATAGCCATTGTGGATGTTCAGTGCCCAGACCGCCCACAGCGCCAGATCGAGCGCGATGGCCAGATAATGCCAGCCTCCGGCGATCCGATTGCGCAGGCGCGCCGCGAGTCCTTGCCGCTCTGCCGGCGCGCGGATGGCATCGGCGACGTGGCGGCGACATTGCAGGATGATGACGACGACGAACAAATGCACCACCAGCATCACCATGCGCAGCAGCGCAGCGTAGCCGGCGCGATGCAGGCCGAGCAGCAGCGCCACGTTGGCAAAGGCGATGCCTGATACGGCGACGCCGACGATGCGGCGCGCCCAGATCTCGATATAGGCGGCCGTCTCGGCGCGCGCCGGAAACAGACCGAACGGGCCCGCCAGTGCGCGAACCACACAGATGAGCCCCCGCGAGAACGCATAGGCATTGACGACAGCGAGGATCACGAGGCGAACGGTGGCCGGCTCGCCGATTTCCGTCCCGAGCAGTGCGGTCGCCAGACCGACGAAAACGACCACCGGAAGCAGCTCGAGCAACAGCCGGCCCAGCACGAAGGGCAGCCGCAGCAACAGCTGCCAGACGCGGGCCAGACTGTGCCGGTGCTTGTGCAATTCAGGCCCCGGGGTGACATCCACGACCGATGGCGGCGGCTCGGCAATGGGCAGCGTCTGCGCCGCCAGGCGCGCAGTCGGCGGCACGTGGCCTTCGAGAAACGCCACCGGACGCCGGATCAGGCGGACGGCAACCCATTCGGCCGCCAGCGCGCAGCCGAACACCAGCGCCAGCTTCCAGGTGATTTCGATCAGCAGATTGTAGGCTTGCGGATCGTTGGCGGTATCCACGATCCAGTAATAGAACGCCCAAAAATGCGTGAGCGTCCGCGCCATGTCGGCGACGTCGCGCGAGATTTCGCTGATCTCCTCCGAGAGGACGAGGAAGAGCGCTGCGACCAGCGCCGAGGCAAGCTTATGCGACACGCGAATTCCCTGAAAGAACGCAAGCGCCGGCGAAGTCGGAAGACGTTTCCGCGAAGCACATGCGTCATGCCGAGCCGCTATTCGCCCCGATCCTGTGTCGGAAGTTTGCCGACCCGACGACAATGTCTTGGCATTTGCTGCATTGCAGGGGGCTCAAAACGCACAGCGCCGGGCAGGTAGGGGCTCTGCCTCACTGATGCAGCCCTCTAGACCTGGACCCGGCGTGCCGTTCGCGGTTTATGCCGCTATGCGATAGTCCGAACGAGCTCCATCGCACTTAACGCGGCTGGATTTGCGGAGGTGGTGTCATAGACCTCCCCTTGCTCATGAGGTGGACGTAACGTCGCTTGTGTGCGACCACATGCATGGTCCTCCCCCGACACAAAACTGTCAAGCGCGATCGATGGTGCCGCGGATCACATTTGCACGCTTGTCCCGCGACAGACTGACCGCCTAAGAGCGCGGAATAAACCCCTCTTCGCAGCGTTTGTGTGAGAGACACATCCGCCGCCTTGTTTCATCCCTTTTCAGAAAGCCTAGAGATGAAAGCATTATCTTGCATCGTCGTTCTCGCTGCCCTCGTCACCGGCTCCGCTTTCGCGCAGACCCCGCCCCAGACCTCGACAAGAAAGGTCGAGGGCACCGACAACGTCTACATCTTCCGCTATGGCGGCCATCAATCGATGTTCGTTGTCACGCCAAAGGGCGTGATCGCGACCGATCCCATCTCGTATTTGCGTCCCGCAAAACCCTACATCGATGCGATCAAGGCCGTCACCGACAAGCCGATCAAATACGTCGTCTACAGCCATCATCACTACGACCACATCGCCGGCGGCCAACCGTTCAAGGACCTCGGCGCCACCTTCATTGCGCATCGTCGCACCAGGGAACGGCTGCTCGAGTTGAAGAAGCAGAATTCGCTCCTGGCCGACATCGTGCTGCCGGACCAGGTGGTCGACGACAGGAAGATCATCACGCTCGGCGGCACCACGCTGGAGCTCGACTATGTCGGCCGCAACCATTCCGACAATTCGCTGGTGATGCGGCTGCCGAAAGAGAAGATCGTTTTCGCCGTCGACTTCGCGCCGATCGAGTCGGTCCAGTTCCGCAACATCCCCGACAACGCCTCGCCGATCGAATACATCGCCTCGCTGAAGAAGCTGGCCTCGCTCGACTGGGAGCGGATGATCCCCGGCCATCCCTATGCCGGCGGCCGGCTCGGCACCAAGAAGGACGTCGAGGACGATATCGCCTACATGGAGGACCTCTCGGCCGAGGTGAAGAAAGCGGCCGACGCCGGCAAATGCTTCGACACCGCGATGAAGGAAGTGAAGCTGCCGAAATACGAGAAATGGGCGAATTACGAGGCGAGCCTTCCCGCCAATGTGGAGCGCTTCTGCTACTGGTGGAGCCGGGGGTATTAGGCGGCTTGCGCAGATCTCGTAGGGTGGGCAAAGGCGCAACGCGCCGTGCCCACCACCTCTCTCGATCGCAGAATTCGCGTGGGCACGCTTACGCTTTGCCCACCCTACGAGACCTGTCGCGATGATGGCATTATGCCCCTGTTTTGCCCGACGGGTCAACCTAAATTCTTAAAATCCGAATATCGGGACCATGCTGTTGATTTTGCTGGGGTCCGCTACTGTGCATGGGGTTGTTTCATTTTTTTGCTTTGGCCCGCTTCTTCGCTCCCTTCTCCTCCGCCTCCAGCGCCTTGCGCACATTCTCGAACTCGGCCAGCGAAGCCTTGTCGGCGCGCGGAAAGCGCAGGTCCAGCTTTTCCAGCTCCGCGACGATCACCGAGCCGATGACGACGCGGGCGAACCATTTGTGGTCGGCCGGCACGACATACCAGGGCGCATGAGGCGTCGCGGTATGGCGCACGATGTCCTGATAGACAGCCTGATAGCGCGGCCACAAGGCGCGCTCCTTGATGTCGTCCATGGAGAACTTCCACTGCTTGGCCGGCTGCTCCAGCCGGTCGAGGAAGCGCTCGCGCTGCTCCTCCTTGGAGACGTTGAGGAAGAACTTCAGCACCACGGTGCCGTTGCGGCAGAGATAGCGCTCGAAGGCGCTGATGTCCTCGAACCGCTCCCTCCAGATGTTCTTGGTGATCAGCCTCGAGGGCAGCTTCTCCTTGGCAAGGATCTCCGGATGCACCCGCGTCACCAGGCATTCCTCGTAATGGGAGCGGTTGAAGATGCCGATCCGGCCGCGCTCGGGCAGCGCGACGACATGGCGCCAGAGGAAGTCGTGGTCGAGCTCCTTGCTGCTCGGCGCCTTGAACGCCGTGACTTCGCAGCCCTGCGGATTGATGCCCTCGAAGATCGCCTTGATCGCACTGTCCTTGCCGGCGGCATCCATGGCCTGGAACACGATCAGCACCGACCAGCGGTCCTGGGCGTAGAGCTTCTCCTGGAAGGCGATCAGCCGCTTCTTGTTGGCGTCGAGAATCTCCTGCGCCGTCTCCTTGTCCAGATCGCCCTTCTCGTTGGTCTTGTAGTCCTGCAGGTGAAACTTGCCGGCTCCGTCGTGGCGGAACGGCCTGATGTAGCGGTCAAGTTCCTGGGCGAGCGATTTGGACGGCTTCTTGCTCATGAGCGCGGGGCACCTTGCGTTGCGGCTTCAATCGGTCGAGCAGACTACCAAGGATGCCCTTGGGAAGGAATATGATGAAAAGCACCAGCAGCACGCCATAGACGAGATTGTCCCAGCCGACCGCCTTGGTACCGAAACCGATGCGCAGGGTTTCCGCCAGCAGGATGGTGATGACGGCACCGACGGTCGGACCGAGCGAGACGAACAAGCCACCGACGATGGCCGCGAACACCATCTGGAGCGACACCGCAATGCCGCTGACCGTGTCGGGCGTGATGAACATCTGGTACTGGCAATAGATCGCACCCGCCAGCGCCGTCATCACGGCGCTGATCAAGGTGATCTTGAGCTTCTCCGCGGTGACGTCGACGCCGGCGGCGGCCGCGGCGTCCTCGTCCTCCGAGATCGCCTCCAACGCGTAACGGCTCATGCTGCGATCAATCAGATGCCAGACAGCGATGCCACCGAGCCAGACCGCGAGCGCGATCAGATACCAGCTGGTCTTGTCGTCGAACTGCAGGGCCAGCAGCTTGTTGCCGGCGGCGCGGTTCGGCGTGTAGCCCAGCGAACCGCCGGTGTAGTCGCGCGTCGCCGTGATGATCTGGAGCACGATGCCCGACAGCGCCAGCGTCACCAGCACGAAATAGTGGCCAGTGATGCGGAAGCGAAAACAGGGATAGCCGACGATCATCGCCAGCGCCCCGGCCGCCACCATGCTGGCGGGAATGCCGATCCATGGCGACAGTCCCAAGTGATTCCAAAGCAATGCGGTGACATAGGCGCCGATCCCCATGAAGCCGCCATGCCCGAGCGAGACCAGGCCGAAGCGGCCCATCATCGACCAAGATGTGTAGGCGAACGACCAGATCAGGATCAGCACGAGAATGTGCAGATGATAGGGATCGCGATAGACGAAGGGCAGCGCGACCAGCGCCGCCAGCGTTATCGCCCAAGCGACGAGCCGGCCCTGCCCGATCATCGGCGCCTCGCGAGCAGGCCCGCGGGCCGGATGAACATCATGACGATGAAGAAAGCGAAGGCGAGCACGTAGCCCCATTCGAGATCGGAGAACAGGCCGCCGAGCGAGATGATCTCGGCGAAGACGAAAGCCGCGATGAAGCCGCCGATGAAATTGCCGAGGCCACCGAGCACGCAGATCAGGAAGGTGATCGGTCCGAAGGAGAGGCCGACGAAGGGATGCACGTCGTATTGCAGCACCAAAAGGCAGGCGGCGAGCCCGGCCAGCCCACCGCCAATGGCTGACGTGATGAGATAGATCCGTTTGGTGTCGACGCCCATCAGCGCCATGATCTGCCGATCCTGCGAGATAGCGCGGATCGCAGTGCCGGTGAAGGTGCGGGTCATGAACAGATAGACCGCAACCATGCCGACCAGCGCAGCCAGGAACGACAGCAATCGCGCGTAACTGAAGTTCATGTCGCCGAAGGCGAGCACCGGCAGACGGATGCCGAGGTTGCGGAAGTCGATGCCGAAGGCGACGGTGGCAAAGCTCTGCAGGACGAACAGCACGCCGCCGGTCGCGAGCAGCTGGTTGATCGGCGGCGCCGTCAAGAGCGGCGCAATCACCAGATAATGCAGGAGAGCACCGAGCATCGCCACCAGCAGGATGGTCAGCGGCGCCGCGATGAAATAGCTGATGCCGTAATACTGGACCATGAAATACATCGCGTACATGCCGATCATGACGAGCTCGGCGTAGCAGATCCAGGTCACATCGATGACGCCGAAGATCAGGTTCAGCCCGAGCGCGAGCAACGCCAGAACGCCGCCGAGCAGGATGCCGTTGATGACGGCCTCCAGCAGATAGATATCGAAAATGTCCAGGAACGCCTGCATATATTCCTCACACCCCAAGATACGCTTCCTTGACCGTGTCGCTCGCCAGCATCTCGGCCGCGGTGCCCGAGGCGCGGATCGTGCCGGCCTCGATCAAGTAAGCGCGGTCGACCACGCGCAGCACCTGCTGCACGTTCTGCTCGACGATCAGCACCGTCAGCCCACGGGCGCGGATCCGCTTCACGAGCTCGAACACCTGCTGCACCACCACGGGCGCCAGACCCGCCGAGGGCTCGTCGAGCAGCAGCAGTTTTGGATTGGACATCAGCGCGCGGCCGATCGCGCACATTTGCTGCTCGCCGCCCGACATGGTGCCGGCTATCTGATGGCGACGCTCCTTCAGCCGCGGAAACAGATCGAACACGACCTCCAGCCGCTCGGCGTAGTAGCCGCGCGCCTCCTTCATGAAAGCACCCATCTTCAAATTGTCGTCGACCGAAAGCTGCGGAAACAGCCGCCGGTTCTCCGGGACATGCGCGATCCCGAGGCTGACGATCTTATGCGCCGGCGTCGCCAGGACATCGACGCCCTCCATGGTGATCGAGCCGCGGGTGGGGCGGATGAGACCGGAGATCACGCGCATCAAGGTGGTCTTGCCGGCACCGTTCGGACCGATGACGCCGACGGCCTCGCCGGCCTCGACGTCGAGATCGACATCGAACATCGCCTGGAAGGTGCCATAGCCGGCGTTGACGCCCCTAAGCTCCAGCATCATTGGCCTCCCGCGCGGCGGCGCGCTTCGGCGGCTGCGGCCTGCGTGATTCCGGCATCGGTGCCGAGATAGACCTCGATCACGCGCGGGTCGGCGGCGACGGCACTCGGCAGTCCTTCCGAGATCTTCTCGCCGTGATCGAGCACCATGACGCGATCGACGACACGCATCAACACACCCATGATGTGCTCGACCCAGATGATGGTGATGCCGAGCTCGTCGCGGATGTTGCGCAGCATGTCGGCCGCCTGGTCCATCTCGGCCTCGTCTAGACCGCCGAGGCTTTCGTCCGCGAGCAGCAGCTTTGGCGCGGTGGCGAGCGCCTTGGCAAGTTCGAGCTTCTTCAAGCCGGCGGCGCCCAAGCCGTCCACACTGGCATGGCGATCGGTCGGCAAGCCGACCAGCGCGAGCGCGCGCTCGGCCGCCTTCTCAGCCTCGGCGCGACTATGGCGGCCTTGGCCGTAGAAACCGGCGAGCGCGACGTTCTCGAAAATGGTGAGGCGTCGGAACGGCCGCGGGATTTGGAAGGTGCGGCCGATGCCGCGGTTGATGATCCGGTGCGGCGCCAGCCCCGCGATCTCGGAGCCATCGAGCAGAATCGAGCCGCCGCTCGGCGAAAGCGTGCCGGAGAGCATGTTGAAGATCGTGCTCTTGCCCGATCCGTTGGGGCCGATCAGGCCAAGGATCTCGCCTTGATCGACGCGGAACGAGACGTTGTTGACGGCGGTGAAGCCGCCGAACCGTTTCACGAGTTCACTGACCTCCAGCACCGCCCGCTCCGCTAGCTGCCGGGCGACAGGATGGCCTCACGCCGCACCCGAGCGGTCGGATGTATCGCTGCAATCGCGATCAACGGCCCACGTACCAAGCGGGCAGCCATGCGCAGGCGCATCTAAACCTCCCTGGACGATTGTGCATTGCAGTCTTTTGCTTTGGTTTCGCCCATCACATGGGCTGGGCCGCGCTATGTCAAGCCTTGCGCATCAGCGCGAGGCGAACTGCTGCGCCATGAAGGCCGTGACAAACCGTGGCATGGTTGGCGTGAGATCATCCATTCCGCGCACGAGATGGATGGCCGAAAGCTCCGGCTCGTCCTGATCAGCCAGATTGGCCTCGATCCTCGCGCGAACCGCCTCACCGGGCATATCCAGGTTCAGGATCTGCATCATTGCGATCGAGTGGCCGGTGACGACACAGTGCCAGTCCGTCTCGGCCACATAGTCGGCAGGGAACAGGCCAGTCTCTTCCTCGATCTCGCGGACAACACTGCCGGGGATGTCGAGCCGACCGTCCTTGATATCGTCGAGGTCGGGCGTGCCCGACGGGAAGTAGATGCGCCCCGAATTGGCAGTGTGGTGCGCCATCTCGCCCATCACGAAGGCGCCATCAGAGGCGCGTAGCGCTCCCATGCCGAAACCGTTGAACACGGACCGATCGGGAAAGCCCCAGTCGCGCCAAGCCAGGAAGCTGGCGAAATCCGTCTCGAAATAGGTCGCGGCGAGATGACCGCCCGTGAAGACGGCATCGCGCCCGAGCAGAACGCGCCCGTTCCAGAGTTTCGGCCGCGCGCGCTGCTGCTCGGCGAAATGCGCAGCGATCTCGGCGCGCCGCTCCTCGGCGAACGGCCAAGCGACGGCGCGCACGGCAAGGTCAAGCGTCGTGACGCGATGAATGGTCGATGATGTCATGACGCTCGACTAGCAAGCCTTCGCGTCAGTTATTTGGCGTTCCCCGTGGTCTTCTTGGCCTGATCGACGAACTTGTTGGTGAAGGTCTTGCTGACGTCGATCTTGGCGTTGGCCACCTCGGGCGAGCCGACGCTGAACACCGCCAGCACGGCATCAGCACCCTTCGGGTCCATCTTGCCGGTCTCGGAGAACATCGGAATCGTATTCTTCAGCGCGGCGAGATAGAGGTCCTTGTTCTTGCCGACCATTTCGTCGGGCATCTTGGCCATGATCTCCTCGGGCGAGTGCGAATGGAGCCAGGCAATCGTGGCGAGCATTGCGTTGGTCAGCGCCTGGGTTTCCTTCTCGTGGCCATTGATCCAGGCCACGGTCGAGTACAAGGCACCTCCAGGATATTCGCCGCCGAACGTCTCGAGCGTGTCCTTCTGCGTGCGAGTGTCGCTGAGGATGCGCAGATCCTTGTGGCTGCCCTGGAGCACGGTGACGGAGGGATCGAGCATCACCGCGGCCTCGATCTGTCCCTGCTCCATCGCGGCCACCGCCGTGGCACCGAGGCCAACGCCGATCACGGCCGTGCCGGCGGGATCAAGCCCGTTCTTCTTGAGGAGATACTTCAGGAAGAAGTCGGTGGAGGAGCCCGGCGCGCTCACGCCGACCTTCTTGCCGGCGAGGTCCTTGATCGACTTGATGTCCGCGGTGTGCGAAGGCGCAACCACCAGCACGAGGCCGGGATAGCGGTCATAGACGACGAACGCCTGGAGCTCCTGCTTCTTGGCGGCGAGGTTGACGCAATGGTCAAAATAGCCTGAGACCACGTCGGCGCTACCGCCGAGCACGGCCTTGAGCGCGTCCGAGCCGCCCTTGAGGTCGACCAGGTCGACATTCAGACCGGCCTTCTCGTACTCGCCGAGTTGCTTGGCCAGCACCGTCGGCAAATAGCATAGGCAGGCGCCGCCACCGACCGCAATCGTCACCTTGCTTTGCGCTGCGGCAAGCGAGGTGGACAGCGTCAGCGCGAGCAACGCGCCAGCGAGCCTGGCAATCGTATTCTTCATTGGTTTCCTCCGTTCGGCTGGCGGCACCATAGAGCAGCGGCACTGGCTTGAGAAGGACTGCCTGGCCGCACTGGCCATCAGCCTTTTGGCGCAATAGCATGGGCGCACAACAACATTCCTGATGGGGAGGATCATCCATGAATCGCATTGCTGCCTGGCTGTCGATCACTGCGGCTTTTGTCGCCGGATGCGGCGCGACCTATCTGCTCGGGCCGGCGCTGGCCGCCGAAAACATCACCGCCCAGATCATCCATACCGGAGAGATGGAAGGCGATGCGCTCGGCCCCGCCAACAAGGTGGGCTACCGCTCCAAGACCTTCATGACCGCCGACGGCGCCACCGTCTCGATCCAGGTCGGGAATGTGCCGAAGCACCTGCATCCCAACACCAACGAGATCCAGTACATCCTGGACGGCACCGGGACGATCTGGCTCGGCGACAAGGAAGTGACTGTGAAGCCGGGCGACCTCGTCATCATTCCGAAGGGCACGCCGCACGGCGGCACCAAGCCGATCAGCGGACAGGTCAAGGCGATCGCGATCAAGACGCCGCCGCAGGCACCTGATGACGTCAAGCTGCTGGATTGAGGTCGAGCGATGAGGGCTCGCGCTTGTGCGCGGGCCCTTTTCCACTAGCTGCGACCGTCCACGGTCGGCCGCCACACTAACAGTCTCCGCTCGACCAGAGTGACGCCGAAGTCGATCAGGATGACGAAGGCCGACAGCACGAACATGCCGGCGAAAACGCCGGCCACGTCGAACACGCCCTCGGCCTGCTGAATGAGATAGCCGAGCCCCGCCGCCGAGCCCAGATATTCTCCGACAACGGCGCCGACGACGGCAAAGCCGACCGAGGTGTGCAGCGAAGAGAACATCCAGGACAGCGCCGATGGCCAATAGACGTGCCGCATCAACTGCCGCTCGCTCATACCGAGCATCCTACCATTGTCGAGCACGGTGCGACTGACCTCCTTCACGCCCTGATACACGTTGAAGAAGACGATGAAGAACACCAAGGTCACACCGAGCGCGACCTTGGACCAGATCCCAAGACCCAGCCACAGCGCGAAGATCGGCGCGAGCACGACCCGCGGCAGCGCGTTGACCATCTTGACGTAGGGATCGAACACCGCGGCAACCAATGGCTGGCGCGCGAACCAGAAGCCAATGAGGACGCCGCCGAGCGATCCGATCACAAAAGCCAGGATCGATTCGACGAGCGTGATCCAGAGATGCTTCCAGATCACGCCGGAGACGAACCATTTGGCGATCTGATCGAACACATCGAGCGGGTTCGAGAAGAAGAACGGCGGCAGCAGGATCTTGCCGAACACCGGCACTGATGACAGCAACTGCCATAGCGCGATGCAGACGATCGCGACCAGGACTTGCAGGGCGAGCAGCGTCACGCGCGACATCAGACCGCCTCCGCCGCTTGGGTGGACTGCGCGTAGCCCTTCATCACCTCGTCCTTGAGGACGCTCCAGATCTCGCGATGCAGCGCATGGAATTCTTTGTCCAGCCGCACCTCGAAGATATCGCGCGGACGCGGCAACGTGACGCGCCAGTCGCCGATGATCCGCGAGGACGGCCCCGCCGACATGATCACGACGCGGTCGGCGAGCGCGATGGCCTCTTCGAGATCATGGGTCACGAACAGCACGGCCTTGCGGTCGGCGTTCCACAAGTCGAGCAGAAGGTTGCCCATCACCTGGCGCGTCTGCGCATCGAGGGGCCCGAACGGCTCGTCCATCAAGAGGATCTTGGGATCGCGGATCAGCACCTGCGCCAGCGCCACGCGCTTGCGCTGGCCGCCGGAAAGCATATGCGGATAGCGGGCCGCAAAGGCACCGAGGCCGACGGAGGTCAGCCATTGCTGCGCCAGCGGCAGCGCATCAGTGCGCGACGTGCCCTTGATCTCGAGCCCGATCGCGACATTGTCGAGCGCCGTCTTCCAGGGGAACAGCGCATCGGCCTGGAACAGGTAGCCGGCGTCCCGGTTCAGCCCCGCAAGCGGCCGGTCGAATATCCTGACGCTGCCGGCGGCGGGCTTAAGCAGCCCAGCGGCGACATTGAGCAGCGTCGATTTCCCGCAGCCGGTCGGACCGACGATAGCGACGAACTCGCCTTGCGCGACGGTCAGATGGGCCTTCTCCACCGCCGTGTAGACCCGCCCGTCCCCGAGCCGGAACGCAACCTTGGCATCTTCCAGCGCCACTGCCGTGGGCGTTGTCATCTGTTTCCTCCGAATTTGGCTTGATGCCTTAGCCGCTCACGCGGCCAAGTTCAATCAACCGGCCAAGCGTGCTACGCATGGGTCTCGACCACCCTCCCTCTGGAGGGCAAGCGAGCTGAGTGGACGTTTGATGCCTTCCAGACCGATGATTGGCTATATGCACGTCACCAAGAGCTTCGGCCCCCTCAGGGCCGTCGACGATTTGTCGCTTGGCATTGCCGAGGGCGAGTTTCTGGCCATCGTCGGCGGGTCGGGATCTGGCAAGACGACGCTGCTGCGGCTCACCAACCGGCTGATCGAGGCCGATGGCGGCACCATCACGGTCGAGGGCGAGGACATCCAAAACATCGATCCGGTCGCGCTGCGGCGCCGGATCGGCTACGTCTTCCAGAGCGGCGGGCTGTTCCCCCATTTGAGCGTCGCCGACAATATCGGGATCACGCCAAAGCTGCTGGGCACGCCCGCGCACGAGATCGCGGAGCGCGTCGACGAGCTCATCGAGCTCGTGCAGCTCGATGGCACCACGCACCGGGACCGACTACCCGAAGCACTCTCGGGCGGCCAGCGCCAGCGTGTCGGCGTTGCACGGGCACTCGCAGCAAAGCCACGCATCATGTTGATGGACGAACCGTTCGGCGCACTCGATCCCCTCACCCGCGACGCGCTCGGCGACGACTACCGCTCACTGCATCGCCGCCTCGAACTGACCACCGTGATGATCACGCATGACATGACGGAGGCGATCCTCCTCGCCGACCGCATCGCGGTGATGCGGGGTGGAAGGCTGCTGGCGCAAGGCACGCCCGCCGAGCTGTCGCAGAGTGGGGATTCTTATGTGCTTGAGCTGCTGCGAACCCCGCGGCGTCAGGTCGAGCGGCTGAACGCGGTCCTGCCGCAGAGCGGTGCGGCATGAGCCTCCTCAATGATCCGCGCTGGGGCGAGGCGCTGTCGCATTTGCCCGACTATCTCGGCAATCATGTGAACGTGAGCCTCGCCGCGCTCGCGCTGGGCCTTACCGTCAGCCTGCCGCTCGCAATCGCCACCCGCAATCGTCCGACGCCGCGTGCCATCCTGCTCGCGCTCGCCAGCATCGTGCAGACCGTGCCGGGACTGGCCCTGCTCGCGCTGTTCTATCCGCTGCTGCTCCTGGCGGCATCCCTGACGCTGGCCTGGTTCGGCGTCTCCTTCTCTGCGTTCGGCTTCCTGCCGGCGATGCTCGCCCTGGCGCTTTATTCGATGCTGCCGGTGCTGCGCAACGGCATCACCGGGCTGAACGGCATCGACCCCGCCCTGATCGAAGCCGCCAAAGGCGTCGGCATGACACCGCGGCAGTCGCTCCTCATGATCGAGTTGCCGCTGGCGTTGCCGGTGATGATGGCCGGCGTCCGTACCGCGGCGGTCTGGGTGATCGGCACTGCGACGCTGTCGACGCCGATCGGGCAGACCAGTCTCGGCAACTACATTTTTGCAGGGCTGCAGACCCAGAACTGGGTATTCGTGCTGTTCGGCTGCTTTGCGTCGGCGCTGCTCGCACTCGCCGTAGACCAGCTCCTCGGCCTGATCGAGCAAGGGCTGCGCCAGCGCAACCGCCTGCGCGCCGGGCTCGGCGCGATCGGGATCGCGGCGCTGGTTGCGGCGACATTGGTGCCGACGACAGGGCGTTCGTCGTCCGGCTACGTGGTCGGCGCAAAGACCTTCGCCGAGCAATATGTGCTGTCGGCCCTGCTCCGCGACCGCCTCCAGGCGGCCGGCCTTTCCGCGACGGCACGATCGGGGCTCGGCTCGAGCGTGATCTTCGAGGCGCTGAAAGCCGGCGACATCGACCTCTATGTCGACTATTCCGGCACGCTCTGGGCCAACCAGCTGCACCGCACCGACATCAAGCCGCGCGCGGAGCTGGTGACGGAGTTGAAGACGGCGCTCGCCAAGGACAACATCACCCTGTTCGGTGAGCTCGGCTTCGAAAATGCCTATGCGCTGGTGATGCCGAAAAAGCGCGCCGAAGCGCTTGGCATCCGCACCATTGCCGACCTCGCCGCGCACGCATCGACGCTGTCGATTGCCGGCGACTACGAGTTCTTCTCCCGGCCGGAATGGGCGGCGTTGCAAAAGGCCTACGGTCTTCGGTTCCGCGCACAACGCCAGATGCAGCCGGACTTCATGTATGCGGCGGTCGCGAGCGGCGAGGTCGATGTCATCGCCGGCTACACCAGCGACGGGCTGATCGCGAAATACGATCTGGTGGCGCTCGATGATCCCAGGCAGGCGATCCCGCCCTATGATGCCATCCTGCTGCTCGCTCCCAAGCGCGCCGGCGACGAGCGGCTCAAGACGGCGCTGAAACCGCTGCTCGGCAAGATCGACATCACCACCATGCGCGAAGCGAACCTGCGCGCCAGTGGCAACGATGCGAACTCCTCGCCCGATGCGGTGGCAAAGTGGCTGTGGGAGAAGGTCGGACGACCGTAGACGAGTCGAGGGGGTAGCCGCAGGGGACGTCCGGCTACCCCCTCCTGCCCATCTCTTGGAGGACGAGAGGGGCAAAGCACAATCAGGTCATCAGCTCACGCCCTCACCTCCTGGCGCTGGAACAGCACGTAGCTGAAGGCGAACAGAATGATGGTGCCGGCGATCAGGCCGACGGTCTGCGGCCATGCGATCATGATACTTTCGCCGAACGGCAGCGGCGCACCCATGACGGCACCGCGAAGCTGATCGAGAAACACCGGTCCGAGCGTGCGGGTCGTCGGCGACAGCACCGCCAGCATCGCTTCCCCGAACAGGTCGTTCGGCGACAGCCGGAGCAGCTCCTGCATCCAGACCGCGGTGGCCGGATCGTTCAGTCCGAGCAGCGCGTAGCGCGGATCGACAGGTGCGATCGCCTGCGCCAGCGCTGGAGCCAGCATCGGCCAGAGCACCGTCAGGAACAGCCAGATGCCCAGCGCGACCAGCGCCGCGGTGGCAGCCGACCGGAATATGGTGGACAGCAGCATCGCCAGGGACAACCAGACGCCAGCATAGAAGATCGCCACGATCAGGAACACCGCCGATCGCGCCATCTCCCCGCCCCCCGGCGGCACGCCGAGGAAGATCAGTCCGAGGCCGATCACCAGCAACCACAAGGCGGCGAGGCTGATCCCGATGGTGGCGAGGGCTGCAAGGAACTTGCCCATCAACAGCGCATCACGATAGATCGGCTGCGCCAGAATACGCGACATCGTCCGCCTGTTGTGCTCGCTGTTGACGGCGTCGAAGCCGAGCCCGATCGCCATCAGCGGAATGAGAAAGCCGAGGATCGCGACAAACGACGGCAAAGGCGCCTGGTCGATGGTGAACAATCGCAGCAGGAGAAACGGATCTTCCGCAGTGTTCTGCCGGAGGCTGCTGATCGCTTCGTAGAGCGCGGCAAGCGCAGTGGAGACGATCAGCAGCTCCAGCATCAGCATCCGGATGCTGGAGACGTGGTCGGACAGCTCCTTGACGAACACGGTCGACAAGCCCTGGAACGGAGATCCTTCACGCCGCATGACGAACGTCCCCCGGGGGCAGCCCCTGGAAGTAGCGCGCATAGATCGCTTCGAGGCTCGGCTCGTCCACCGACAACCGCCGCAGCGCCCCGTCGCCCGCAACGACGGCGCGCGCCGCATCCGGCCGCACGTCACGCTCGGCCGTCATGCGGAAACGGTCGGCAGCAAGGGTCTCCACCTGGGTCACCCCCGGGATCATTGCCAACCGGCGGGCGATGCCCGGCCCTTCCGCCTCGACCTCGACGACGAAGCCCGCGCCGAGCACCTTGACGGCAAGCTCCGGCACCGCCCCCATCAGCGCGATGCGCCCGTCCCGGAATAGCGCGACCCGGTCGCAGACGCGCTGGACCTGGTCGAGCATATGGGATGACAGCAGCACGGTGACGCCCTCGGCTTTCAGCTCGCGGATCAAGCCGAGGAATTCCTGCGTCGCTTGCGGGTCAAGCCCGGATGTCGGCTCATCGAGAATTGCGATCTCGGCGCGCTTCATGATGATCTCGGCCAGGCCCAGCCGCTGCCGCATGCCGCGCGAGAAGGTCGCGACCCGCTTGTCGGCAACCTCGACAAGGCCAACGCGGGCGAGCGCGGCCTCGATCCGCACCGCCCGCTCGGCGCGGGCAAGCCCCATCAGCTTGGCCGTGTAGGCGAGATTCTCCGTGGCCGTAAGCTGGTCGTAGAAGCCGACGGCATCGGGCAGATAGCCGACGCGCTGCTTGACCTTCAGCGGCTCGCGCGCCGGATCGAAGCCGAGCACGCTGACTTCGCCCGACGATATCTCGGTCAGGCCGAGCATCATCAGGATTGTGGTGGTCTTGCCGGCGCCGTTCGGGCCGAGGAGGCCGAACACCTCACCGCGTGCGATCCCGAAATCGATCGAATCGACCGCGATCGACTTTCCATACTGTCTGACAAGTCCACGCGCGCTGATGACGAGATCGCGGGGCGCACTATTGGCCTCGGTTTGTTGCTCGCTCATCGGCGTCCGTACCTTGCGACTGCACCAAGCATCAACAACAGCGCGACGCCGATGACGCCGGCACCCGCCACGCCCCACACGGTCGAGGTGGCGACAGTGATGCGGAATTGGCTTGAAGCGCTTTCACCACGTGAGGAGGCGCGGATGGTAGTCTGATAGTCGCCGGCCAGCGACTTGTCGCCGGGAGTGAGCAGCGCCTGGACCTCGCTGTCCTTGCCGGGGACGAGACGATCGATCGTCGCCGGCTCAAACGTCACCTTCCACCCATTCGGCGCGGTGCCCGCCAGCGCGATGTTCTCGGCGGGCGCGGTGCCGGTGTTGGTCACGACGATTGGAATCGAACTTTGCTTGCCCGCAACAGCGCGCGCACTCAACAGGCCGTCGCGTCCTGAAATCTGGAGCTGCGGCTGTCCGACGACATCGAGCGCGAGCTCGGTCGATGCCGAGGCGTCCTCCGCCTTCACTGTGACCTTCACCGGGAAATGTCCGGCATCGATCGTGGTGGGCGGACGCACCTTCAGCTTGACGTCCTTGGACTGACCGGCGTCGATCGGGATTGAGGAGAGCTCCTGGGTGCCATAGGCCTCGGTGAAGGAGGTCTCGAAATTAGCGGGCGCTTCGGCGGCAAAGCTGGCGATGAGATTGCGACCCGAATCGTTCTTGATCGAGAGGGTGTAATCGAAATTGGACTTCGGGCTGCCACGCAGAGACGGGAGGCTCGATTTGACGGTGAGCTTCGCCGGCAGCTCCTTGGCCAGCGATACCGCGATCGGAAGCTCCGCACTGCTGCCCTGCCCTTCGGCCTTCACCGTGAGCGTATGCGCGCTGAGATCATTGCCGGCGGGAACATCGAGCCTGAGCTGGAGTGCGACACTGCCGTCAGGCGCTGGCATTGCCGCCGCGACGGGCTGGCCGCCACCGAGCAGCGTTGCAGTCCAGCCGCTCGGCACGCCGGTCACCGAAAGCTGATAGCGCTGCGGCGACAGATCATAATTCTGCAGGCGCAGGGAGATGTTGCTGGTCGTGCCGGGGCGCACGGTGACCGCCGGATAGTCGGTCATGAGGTACAGGCCCTTGATGTCGTGCGCCGGTTCGGCCGCATAGGCAGCCGGGCTCAGCAGCATGAGGGCGAATGCAAGGCGCGCGGCATCAAGCGCTCGCATGGATGTTCTCCTGCAAGAAAGGGGCATGAGGTTGGACAACTCACCGCCGGAAAAGACGCTGGTGGCAGCGCGTCGGATGATGGGGCCAATCGTGACGAAGTTTGGGAAGCGAGGCGCGCCGCCAATTACAAGTCGGTGATTTCAGGCGTTTTCCGGCTCAGACTTTAGTTTGAAGAGATCATGACGAAAGATTAATATATCGTAATACGATATATATCCCGGCTATACGGGCCGACAAACCGGATGCGTTAAAGACCGTGAATCATCCCCGCGTTGATCAGCAGCCGGTTCAGCCGCCGGGCTTCAGTGCCGTCGTTGCAGCCATAGAATATGCCCTTGCAGCGGAGCATGATCTCCTTCTGCTCGGCGAAGGAGGGATCCAGCGGAATGCCGGCGGCCTCCTGGATCACCAGCGGCAAATAGGGACCATCGATCGTGTCCATCACGGCGTCACTTTTGACCGGCTCGAAATTGACCGCATCGATCGCGTAATAGGTCGCGTAGAGGCGCGGATCGTAAGCATCGAGCTTCCTGCCGATCGCGCCTTCGTCGAGTCCGGGCTCGAGGATAGCGGGAGCGAACTCGGGCTGATGATCGCCATAGCGCACGATCAGGAAGGGCTCGCCCGGAAAAGTCTTCTTCAAGCCTGCGATGAAGCCCTTGTATTGCTCGGCGCTCATCGCCTGGCGGCGCAGATATTCGTCGATGGACGGTACGTTGCCCGGCGCGCGCCAGTTCGGCATCAGATCGGGGCGAAAGCGCGTCCCCCAGGGGAAATGATTGGCACCGAGGTAGATGAAGGTGAACAGCGGCGTGTTGGGCGTCCGCTCGCCCATCAATCCCAACGCCTTGTCGTAGAAGAAACTGTCGGGCTCGACATTCCTGGCGCCCAGATCGTGAGCGTCGAGAAAGCGCTCGATGCCGGTCGTCATCTGGAAGCTGCGCGCGCCCATGAAGCCTCCATAGGCGGGATAGAGCGACATCGTCTCATAGCCGCAGCGGCGCAACGCCAGCGGCAGGCCCCGCTCGACGCGGCCCGACGCGATGCGTGTCACGAAATAGGCGAAACGGCCGAACGAGCGTGAGGAAAGACCGGCCAGCACATTGTATTCGGTGAACCAGCTCGGCCCGCCGTTGCTTTCGGCCAGGAAGGTGCGCTGCTTGCCGTCCCAGGACTTGAAGTGGCTGCCGTAGCCCGGCGGCACCTTGATGCCCTGCGCGGCGCGGATATCGAAGCTCGATTCATCATGGATCATGATGATGTTCGGCCGGCGGCCGGCTGGATGGCAGGCGTCGACCAGCGGCATGTTGAGCCGCTCGCCCGCCGCGGCGGCCGACTCCATGAAGCCGTACTGCACGAAATCGGAGACCGCGGTGACACCGGAGCGGAAGAATTTCGAGAGGTAGCCGTCGTCGTAATAGCCGCGCCAGGCCTCATCCGGATGATAGATGGAATAGAAGACCAGGGTGGCGAGGCAGGCGAGCTTGCAAGCGAGCGCCGGCAGACGGCGAATCCGAAATGGATCGAGCCACCACAGCGCATACATCAGTGGCAGCGTAAGCAGGCCGGCCCCAATCACCGACCAGCGCAGGTTCGGGAAGATCGTGAACAGGAACGCGACCGTGTCACGGTCGATCATCATCAGGTCGATGAAGTTGACCGTCATCTGCGCGACGTCGTGCTTGAGCCGCGACAGCAGCACCAGCACCACGACCATGGTCAGCGACAGCGTGCCCGACAGGGCGGGCCGGCGTAGCAGCGTGATCCAGAAGAAGTTGAGGATGCCCCAGGCGAGCAGGAAGGAAAGGCGCGAGCCGAAATCGGTCTCGGTCTCGTACATCAGCCATAGCGCTGCCAGATGTGGCGCGGCCACCGCGAGCAGCCGCCAGATGCCGAGCGCAGCGACGCTCGCCAGAACGGCGGTGGTGGCGAAAGGACCTGGATTGGGCGCGGACGCCATCGAGGACACGCTGAACACGTTCCGGCGCGGTGATGCCAAGCTCTCTGGCCGACCTCAAGACGGCCAGAGCGTCCGGCGCAGCCGGCTGCACCGTGTCACAAAACTGTAATGTAACGGTCACGGGCAGGCAACGCGATCCGGCGTCCGACCTTCGCTTAATGTTAGCGGGCGGCGAAGGGCCGCAGCCGCGCCAGGTCTGGACGTGCCAGGGGTCACGACGTGTCAGGACTTGGTGATCCCCGCGATGAACAGGTCGATCACCTCCTCTGCCATCTGCTCGATCTCGTCCTCCTCCACATCCCAGCGCGGGAAATGGCCATCGAGGTTCATCCGGGCGAAACCGTAGATCAGGGCGCGGCCGGCGATCAGGATGCGCTTCAGATCGGCTGGGCGCAGCAGGCCCTGCGCGGCCGCCTCAGCCAGCATCCGTTCGGTCAGCGCGATCAGCTCGGCATTGTCGCGCGTCAGCTCGGCAGAGCTCCCATGGACGAAATAGCGCCCCGTGGAGACGATCTCGAAATGCGCGGGGTTGCGCATGGCCCATCGCACATAGGCCAGCCCGAAGGCGCGGAAGCGGGCCAGGGCATCGGCGGCCGGAGCGTCTGCCAGCGCGGCTTCGATCTCGACGCGAAAGCGCCGTTGCGCCTCCTCGGCCACGGCAGCCATCAAGGCGTCGCGGTTGGGAAAATGCCGGAATGGCGCTCCCGGCGAGACCGCAGCCCGGCGCGCGGCTTCCCGCACCGAGACCTCGGCGCCTTCGGCTGCCAGCTGCAACGCAGCATCGATCAGCACTCGGCGAAGGTCGCCGTGGTGATACGGCCGGGCTTCGGACGTCTGGCGAGCGCGAGGCTTGGGTGTCTGGCGGGGAGACATGGCGCCTCTTAGCATCACCTCAACGTGAATGTAAGCAGCGATTACACCATTGACGATCGCATCTCCTCGCAATGTAATCATTGATTACATAATAAAGGAGACCACCATGCCGCAACGTCGGAGCTGGCTCGAAGGGTGGCGGCTGCTCGCCGTCCTCACGCTGAGTCTGATCGCCTTAAGCCTCTGGATCGCATCGATGCGGCAGTTCGAGGTCGACGGCATCCGCATGGTGATCCGCTTCACGGCGCGCAGCTCGTTGCTGCTGTTTTGCCTGGCGTTCAGCGCCGCGGCGCTGGCGGGGCTCCGCCCCAACGCCTGGACGCGCTGGCAGCGCCGCAACCGACGCTATCTGGGCCTGAGCTTTGCGGCGTCCCACGCCATCCATGCGATGGCGATCGTCGCCTTCGCGAAGATGGATCCGGCGGCTTTTGCGCAGGCGACCTCTCGGGCCTCCTACATCTTCGGCGGCATCGGGTATGCCCTCATCATCGCCATGAGCGCGACCTCGCTCGACCGCACGGCCGCATTGATCGGTCCGCGCGCCTGGCGCGCGCTGCACCTCGCGGGTGGTTATTACCTCTGGTTCCAGTTCATGGTGTCGTTCGGCAAGCGCGTACCGGCCATGCCGCTCTATGCCGCCTTCCTCCTTCCGCTGCTCGCTGTGATGACGCTGAGGCTGATCGCGATGGCCGCGCGTCCGAGACAGCGGATTGCCGAGGCATAGTCGTGCTAAATTAGCGACCGAGGCTCTCGAGCTCGCGGGCGCGGGCCTCGGTCATCCGGCGCAGACACTCCCCGGCATCGATACGGGCAATGATGCCCTCGCCCAGGCCGTAATACAGGCAATTGGCGTCGCGGTACTGGATCCAGAGCCGCTGCGCGGCGCGAAGCTGATCGTGCTGCGCTTCGCCGGCATTCTTCATCGCCTGCTGATAGGCGATGGTCATGCGCTTGTCCCATTGCGCGGTCTGCACTTTCAGGCACTCGACCATATCGGCGGTCGAACCGCCGCAGGATTGCTGATCACCCTGATCGCCGGCTTTCGCAGCTGTGGCGACGGCGCAAAGGGCGGCGATGAGAAGGCTTCGCATCCTTCAACCCTGCGGCAGCAGCCCAAGCCGCTTGGCGATGATGCGATCGAATGTCCGCTTCGGCAGCACGGCGGCGATCAGATGGCGCAGCCGGTCCGGCGTGATCTGGTAGCGCACCTTGGGGTTTACCGCGGTCAATGCCTCGAACACGATCTCGGCAATCCGCTCGGCGGGCAGCCCATTGGCGCCGAGCTCCATCATGAAAGCCATCACCTTGGTGAGCGCCGGCAGATAGGGCGAGTTCTTGTAGACGGAGAGATCAATCTCCTCGGCCTTGCTCCAGATCGGCGTCTTTACCGCACCGGGAGCGACGATGATGACGTCAATGCCGAACAGCATCAGCTCGCGGCGGAGGCTCTCCGAAAGGCCCTCGATTGCGTGTTTGGAGGTGCAATACGGCGCCGACAGCGGATTGCCGTTCTTGCCAGCGACCGAGCTGATCATCACGATCCGGCCCTTTGGGCCCTTCAGCGACGGGTCGGCGCCAAGCAGCGGCCCGAAGGCCTGCGTCGCGATGACAGGGCCGATAACGTTGATGTCCATCTGGCGCCGGAAATCATCGGCCGGCAATTCGAGCACGGGGCCGGCGACGGCAACGCCGGCGTTGTTGACAAGGCCCGCCAGCGTCTCGCCCGCTAACGCCTCGCGCACCTGGCGCGCAGCGGCCAGCACCGCAGGCTCGTCGGTGACGTCGAATAGCAGCGGCGTGAAGTTCGCGCCGAAGTCACCCTGCAGCCGGTCGGCATCGGCCTGCTTGCGAACGCTGCCAAAGACACGATAGCCGCGCCCGACCAGAAATTTGGCAATGGCCCAGCCAATGCCGGTAGACGCGCCGGTGACGACGACAGATCGCATAGTCCTCCCCCCTTCCAGTGCCCCGGCGATCATGTAGGAGGACGCCGCGACAACGCAATGCTACCAGCTTCTCAAGCCGCGCACGGACGAGCTTTTCGCAACCGCGATGCCGTGCAAGCAGGCATGTCAATGCCGCCTCTTAAGCTGAAGTGGCGCGCGAACGTCGCGAAGAGCGATTGATTGTGCCTTGAAAGCGCGGATGAAGAGCCGAACCCTAGACTCTGAAGACCCAGCGCTTTTGGCGATCGAGAAGCCCCGAAAAGACTCTGAAGAACGACGCGGGCCCAAGAATGTGGTTTAAGCGTCAGTCCTTGGCTCTCTGGGAGTACTTCAACTCGCGAAGAATTTGAATGAAGCCGCAATGCTTCGCGGGAGATGAAAAGAGCGAGACCGCTGTCTGGCGATCTCGCTCCAATATATCCGCGAAGATTTAAGATTTGGTTGGCTCGTCATCCGGGGCGCGCATGGCCCGCCCCGGGAATGACGGCGATGCCGTCAGTTCTTCGACTTGTCGACCAGCGCGCCCTTCTTGATCCAGGGCATCATGTCGCGCAGCTTCGCGCCGACTTCCTCGATCGGGTGTGCGGCGAGCTTGGCGCGGGTCGCCTTGAACGAGGTCTGGTTGACCTTGTTCTCGAGCATCCAGTCGCGAGCGAACTTGCCGCCCTGAATGTCGGCCAGAACCTTCCGCATCTCCTTCTTGGTCTCGTCCGTGATGATGCGCGGACCGGTGACGTACTCGCCGTATTCGGCGGTGTTGGAGATCGAGTAGTTCATGTTGGCGATGCCGCCTTCATAGATCAGGTCGACGATCAGCTTCACTTCGTGCAGGCACTCGAAATAGGCCATCTCCGGGGCATAGCCGGCCTCGACCAGGGTCTCGTAGCCGCCCTTGATCAGTTCGACCAAGCCGCCGCAGAGCACCACCTGCTCGCCGAACAGATCGGTCTCGCACTCTTCCTTGAAGGTGGTCTCGATGATGCCGGCGCGGCCGCCGCCGACGGCCGAGGCGTAGGACAGGCCGAGGTCATGGGCGTTGCCCGAGACATCCTTGGCGATAGCGATCAGGCAGGGCACGCCGCCGCCGCGCTGATACTCCGAGCGCACGGTGTGGCCGGGGCCCTTCGGCGCGATCATCAGCACGTCGAGGTCGGCGCGGGGATCGAGCAGATTGAAGTGGACGTTGAGGCCGTGCGCGAATACCAGGGCGGCGCCCTTCTTCATGTTGTCGTGCAGGTGCTCGCGATAGATGTCACCCTGGAGCTCGTCGGGGGTCAGCATCATGACGAGGTCGGCCCATTTGGCGGCTTCGGCGACTTCCATCACCTTGAAACCGGCGGCTTCCGCCTTCTTCACCGAGCTCGAGTCCTTGCGCAGCGCAATCGCCACTTCCTTGACGCCGGAGTCCTTCAGGTTGAGCGCATGGGCGTGGCCCTGGCTGCCATAGCCGACGATGGCGACCTTCTTCCCCTTGATCAGGTTCAGGTCGGCGTCGCGATCGTAATAAACACGCATAGTCGTTTCCTCGTTGAGGGCCAAAATCGGCCGATGGTCAGTGTCCGAAGGGTGGAATTTGCGGATTTCGGGGGCTGTCTAGAGCATTTTCAGCCCTGAGGGAAACCCGTTTCTGCATGGAAATCCGCGGCATCATGCATCCATGAAAACGGGGTAAAGGGAGGCGAGCAGCAGGAGCGCCATCAGGATATTGAAGGCGCGGACCAGCCGCTCCGAGGTCAGCACCGGCCGTAGTGCAGTGCCGAAGAAAGCCCAGACCACGGTCGAGACCGTGCCGACCAGCAGACTGATCAGGGTCTGGATCGCGATGTTGATCGGGAACTGGGCAATGGCCGCATAGGCCGTGATGGTGCCGATCACGATCACCCAGCCCTTGGCATTGATCCACTGGAACATGGCAGCGCCCCAGAAGGTCATCGGGCCGCGGCCGTCCGCTTCGCCCGGCTTGGCCGGGCCGGACATGGCGATCACGGCAGCAAGATAGATCAGGTAGGCGGCGCCGGCATATTTCAGGATGGTCTGGAGGATCGGATAGGCCAGGAAGACGGTGCCGAGCCCGAGGCCGACGGTGCCGACCATGAACGCAAAGCCGAGGACGATGCCGACAATGTGCGGAATGGTGCGGCGGAAACCGTAGGTCAGGCCGGAGGACAACAGCATGATGTTGTTCGGCCCCGGCGTGAAATACATCACCACCATAAAGGCGAGGAAAGCGTAGAACAGCGAATAGGCCATAGTTACCTCACGCAGTCTTCGGCAACGTTTGCGGGCGTCTGGCCAGCACCATGACGGCGATTCCGCCGATCACAGTCAACATGCCGGCGAGGCGCAGCGGACCGAACCGCTCGCCGAATACGATGCTGGAGGCTGCGGAGCCGACGAACGGCACCAGCAGCGCAAACGGCACCACCTGGGCCGCTGGATAGTCGCGCAGCAGCCGGCCCCACAGCCAATAGGCGATACTCGTCGAGACGCCGCCAAGCGCCAGCATGCAGAGAGCCGATGTCAGGGACATATGGCTCAACGACTGGAAGGTCGGCATTGGCCCGTTGGCGACGAGCGCCAGTACGAACAGCGGCACCGCCGAGGCGAGGCACAGCCACGCGAACAGATCGAACATCGGCGCGCCGCGTGCGCCGCGCAACAGCAGATTGCCCGCGGCAAAACTGATCGGCGAGATCATCAGCACGGCAAACGCAGCCACGCTGAAATCATAGCCGACGGTGCCGCAGATCATCAGCAGCCCGACTGCAGCGATGACGATGCCCACCGTCTGCGCCGGCGTCGGACGCTCGCCGAAGGCGATCGCGGCAAAACCGATGGTGAACAGCGCCTGGCTTTGCACCACAACGGAGGTCAGTCCCACCGGCACGCCATGGGCAATGCCGTAGGCCTGCGACAGGAATTGCCCGAGAAACAGCGTGAAACTGATCGCGATCAGGAGCGACCAGGCGACCTTCGGCTTGGGAATGAACAGGCATGGCAGCGCGGCAATCGAAAAACGCATCGCCGTCATCAGCTCGGGCGAAAACTCGTCGAGCGCGATCCGGCTCGCCACGAAGGCAAGCCCCCAGATGATCGCCACCATGAGGGCGATGAGGATGTCGGCCGGCTTCATTGTTGTTATCGGTCCTGCTTGTCGTGCAGCCCTGTTGTTCTTCGTCTAGCCTTGCTCGCCGGCTTTCGGTTTGCGGAGGAGATAAGTGCCGTGCATCGGGGCGTGATAATCGGTCGAGACCAGCGTGAAGCCGACATCGGTCAGCATCCGCTCCATCACCCAGCCGAAGGTGGAATATTCGTCGCGCATATGCGTCACCACGCTCTCGCGCGAGAAATCGTGGTTCTTGATCTGGTAGTCGGCCCATTGCTCGACGTCGCGCTCGATCGCATCGGGCATCGACGCATAGACGATGTCGCGCAAGTAGAAGCTCGCACCGGGCTTCAACGCACGAAATATCCGCGACATAGCCACTACTTTCCAGAAGTCCGGCAGATGATGCAGCGTGAACTCGCTGACGATCAAATCGTACGATTCCGGCCGGTAGGCGAAGCTGAGCAGGCCGGCGGACTGGGTGCGCACGGGCGCCTTGCGGTCACGCGCATAGATCTCGGCGAGCGCCAGCATCGCCGGCGAGATGTCGATGGCGTCCACCTCGGCGCCCATCAGCGCGGCCTCGGTGGCGAGCACGCCGTTGCCGCAGCCGATGTCGGCGATGCGCCAGCCGCGCTGCACTCCAAGCACCTTCAGTGCGGCGCGCGCCCGCAGATCGGCATCGTCGTGGGCATCGTAGATCGACGCCACCGCGGGCTCGATGCCCATCCGGTTCCGCTCGTTGTAGTACCAGTCGCGCGCCAGCATGGCTCACATCCCTTCAGGCCCGCGACCGATCGCGGCAACGCCGGTGCGCGACACCTCGACAAGGCCGAGCGGGCGCATCAGGTCGATAAACTGGTTGATCTTGTCCGTATTGCCTGTGATCTCGAACACGAAGCTCTCGGTGGTGGCATCAATCACGCGGGCGCGGAAGGCATCCGCCAGACGCAGAGACTCGACGCGGTGTTCGCCCTGCCCGCGCACCTTCACCATCGCCAGCTCGCGCTCGATCGATCGGCGGGTCTGCGTCATGTCGACGACCTGGTAAACCGGAACCATGCGGTCGAGCTGATGCTTGATCTGCGCGATCACCATCGGCGTCCCCGTGGTGACGATGGTGATGCGCGACAGATGCTTCTGCGCTTCGGTCTCCGAGACCGTGAGGCTCTCGATGTTGTAGCCGCGGCCGGAGAACAGGCCGATGACGCGCGCGAGCACGCCCGGCTCGTTCTGCACCAGCACGGCCAACGTGTGTGTCTCGTTCGGATCGTGGCGTTCTTCGATGAAGTACGCGGATGCGGGCTGGTTCATTGTCATCCCCTCAAATCTATCGTGCTCACACCAGAGCCTTGCCGCCCGCGAAGGCCTTGGCCGTGGCCTCATCGTTGGCCTGCTCCGGCAGCAACATCTCGTTATGGGCCTTGCCGGAGGGAATCATCGGGAAACAATTCTCCAGCGCCGCGACACGGCAATCGAACAGCACCGGCCGCTTGACCGCGATCATCTCCTTGATGGCACCATCGAGATCGGCAGGCTTGGTGACCTGAAGACCGACTGCGCCATAGGCTTCCGCGAGCTTGACGAAATCCGGCAGCGCCTCGGAGTAGGAATGCGACAGGCGGTTGCCATGGAGCAGCTGCTGCCACTGCCGCACCATGCCCATGTACTGGTTGTTCAGGATGAAGATCTTGATCGGCAGCTCATACTGGACCGCCGTCGACATCTCCTGGATCGTCATCTGCACCGAGGCGTCGCCCGCGATGTCGATGACGAGGCTGTCGGGGTGCGCCACCTGCACGCCGACCGCGGCCGGCAGGCCGTAGCCCATCGTGCCGAGACCGCCCGACGTCATCCAGCGATGCGGCTCCTCGAAGCCATAGAACTGCGCCGCCCACATCTGATGCTGACCGACCTCGGTCGTGATGTAGGTGTCCTTGCCGCGCGTCGCCTCGAACAGGCTCTGGATCGCGTGCTGCGGCAGGATGATGTCGTTGCTCTTCTTGTAATAGAGCGAGTTGCGGGCGCGCCACTGCGCGATCTGCTGCCACCACGCCTTGATGTCGGGCTTCTTCGCCTCCGCCTTGAACACCTGGAGGATGTCGCCGAGGATGTTGCCGCAATCGCCGATGATCGGCACGTCGACGCGGATGTTCTTGTTGATCGAGGACGGGTCGATGTCGATGTGGATCTTCTTGGAGCCCGGCGAGAACGCATCGACACGGCCGGTGATGCGATCGTCGAAGCGTGCGCCGACGCACAACATGACGTCGCAATCATGCATGGTCATGTTGGCCTCGTAGGTGCCGTGCATGCCGAGCATGCCGAGCCAGTTCTTGCCCGACGCCGGATATGCACCGAGGCCCATCAGCGTGGAGGTGATCGGGAATCCGGTGATTTCGACCAGTTCACGCAGCAGCCTGGTGGCCTCGGGGCCGGAATTGATCACGCCTCCGCCGCTGTAGATCACGGGACGCTTGGCACTGGCGAGCAGCGAGACGGCCTTGCGGATCTGCGTCGCATCGCCCTTGACGCGCGGCGCGTAGGAGCGATGAACGTCGGATTTGCGCGGCGGATGATAGGTGCCGATCGCAAACTGCACGTCCTTGGGAACGTCGACCAGCACCGGGCCCGGACGGCCCGTGGTCGCGACGTAGAAGGCTTCGTGCAGGACCTTTGCGAGATCATTGACGTCGCGCACCAGCCAGTTGTGCTTGGTGCAGGGACGCGTGATGCCGACGGTGTCGCATTCCTGGAATGCATCGTTGCCGATCAGATGCGTCGGCACCTGGCCGGAGATGCAAACCAGCGGGATCGAGTCCATCAGCGCATCGGTCAGCGGCGTCACCATGTTGGTCGCCCCCGGACCTGAGGTCACCAGCGCGACGCCGGGCTTGCCGGTCGAGCGGGCATAGCCTTCGGCGGCGTGACCGGCGCCCTGCTCGTGGCGGACCAGGATGTGCTGGACTTCGCTCTGCTGGAAGATCTCGTCATAGATGGGAAGCACCGCGCCGCCGGGATAGCCGAAAATGTCGGTCACGCCATGATCGATGAGCGCGCGGACGATCATTGCGGCGCCGGTCATCTGGTTCGGATCGTGGCTCTTGTCGGTCATTGGCTTGCTCCGGATGCGCTGACGTCAGCGGCTTCGTTCGTGTCGGTTTCGGGAAATAAAAAAGGCCCCGAAGAGGGACCCTGCACACCGCCTGTCATGTGGATGGCAGCTAGCCACCCCCGGCGGTGTGCCTGGGTACGACGGCGATAAGGAGTTTGGTAATAATGTTACGCATGGCAGGCGCTCGGCTTCCCAAAGGTTGCGCGAAACATAGCGGCCAAAGCCTGGATGTCAAGGCAATGCGGCTGTTCCCGCGCGATTTTAGCAGTGTAGCGGCGTTCCCGGGGTTCGGCGAGAGGTAAAATCGAGCAAGCCCGGCACAAAAGCGTGTCAGCCGGGAGCCCGGGCCGTGACGGCCGCCGCCAGCCATCCCCTCGCCTCCTCCGGCTTCACCCATTCGAACTCCGGCAATTGGTGCCTGAACCAGGTGAATTGCCGCTTGGCATAGTGGCGGGTATCGGCGCGACCGATCGTGGCCGCCTCTTCCAGGCTGAGTTCACCGCGGAAATGCCGGATCAGGGCTGGCACGCCATGGGCCTTCATGGCCGGCAGCAGCGGGTCGAGGCCGCGGGCGGCGAGCCGCTCGACCTCATCAAGGGCCCCCGCGCCCAGCATGGCGCCAAACCGGGCGTCGATGCGGGCATAGAGTTCGTCGCGTTCGGGAGCGAGAAACACGGCGCGAAAACTGTCCTTCGGCAACAGCGGCGGCTGCTCGTCATGGTGCCAGTCGAGCAGCGAGCGGCCGGTCGCCTCGATCACTTCGAGCGCACGCGCGATCCGCGTGCGGTCGCGCAAGTTCAATCGCTCGGCCGCACGCGGGTCGCGGGTTGCGAGTTCCGCATGCAGCGCCTCGACGCCGTTCCGCTCCAGGCGTGCGCGGACGCCTTCGCGCACCTCTACCGGGATCGGCGGCACCACCGAAAGACCTGCTGTCAGCGCCTTGAAATACAGCCCGGTGCCGCCGATGAAGATCGGCAGACGGCCCCCGGCCTTCGCTTCTTCCAGCGCTTTCGCAGCATCAGCCACCCAGGCCCCCGCCGAGAAATTCACGGCCGCATCGACATAGCCATAGAGGCGGTGCGGGACGCGCGCTTCCTCATCCGGCGTCGGACGCGCGGTGATGATGCGGAGGTCACGATAGACCTGCATCGAATCGGCATTGATGACGTCGCCGTCTGCGCGCGAGGCAAGCTCCAGCGCCAGCGCCGACTTGCCGCTGGCGGTCGGGCCTGCGATAAGCACGGCCTTGATCGGATGCCCCTCGCTCACGAAAACCTCAAATGTCCCTCGTCGCCACGTTGATCTGCAATCCCGCCAATCCCGCGCTCGACTCCACCATCGTCGACGGCGCCCGCGCCGTGCTGCCGAAGGCGCAACCGGCGCACTGGCTGTTCGACGGGGTTGCGGTCGACATTCCTTTCGGCGCCGACAGTAACCTCGAAAGCGACCGTCACGCCATCGAACAGCGCCTCCGCGAGCTTCGCGGCGACCTGCCGATCGACATCGTGGTGCAGCCTGCCGGCTTCCGGCGCAAGAAGCTTTTTCTCGCCGACATGGATTCCACCATGATTGGCCAAGAATGCATCGACGAGCTTGCCGATCTCGTCGGGATGAAGGCCCACGTGGCCGCCATCACCGAACGCGCGATGCGTGGCGAGATCGAGTTCGAACCGGCATTGCGCGAGCGCGTCGCGCTGCTGAAAGACCTGCCCGCCGGCGTCGTCGACGAAGTGCTGGCCAAGCGCATCACGCTGACCCCGGGCGGCCGCGAATTGGTCGCGACCATGCGCGCCCACGGCGCCTATACCTGTCTCGTCTCCGGCGGCTTCACGCTGTTCACCAACGCGGTCGCCGCCAAGATCGGTTTCCAGGAAAATCGCGCCAACGAGCTCGTCGTGCGCGACGGCAAATTCACCGGCGAGGTCAAGGAGCCGATCCTGGGCCGTGCGGCCAAGCTCGCGACGCTGGTGGATCTGATGGAATCGTTCGATCTCGACGATGTCGACTCGGTGGTCGTCGGCGACGGCGCCAATGATCTGGCGATGATTCAGGCGGCGGGGCTCGGCGTGGCTTATCACGCCAAGCCGGCGGTCGCGGCGGCAGCAGCCGCGCGGATCGATCATGGCGATCTCACCGCACTGCTGTATGCGCAAGGATATCGGCGCGACGAGTTCGTGGAGGCGTAGCCTCCGTTGCCCCACTGCGGCGCCGCAGGCTGGGCAAAGGCGCCCTTGCGCCGTGCCCACCATTCTTCGCGATGGTGAAAGGTGGTGGGCACGCTTCGCTTTGCCCACCCTACGAGATTTGAGCCTGCGACTACTGCACGCTCAGCGCCACGAACCGCAGCTCGCCGTCACCATTGGACACGAGCAGCAGCGCCGACTTCTTGCCGTCCTTCTTGATCTGGTCGATCCGCTTCTGGACGTCGGCGCCGCTCGAGACGGCCTCCTGCGCGACCTCGACGATGACGTCGCCGGCGGAGAGTCGCTTCTCGGCGGCATCCGAATTGGCGTCGACATTGGTGACGACCACGCCCTTGACACTGTCCTTGATCTTGTAGCGCGCGCGCAGATCCTTGTTCAGCACCGCGAGATCCAGGCCGAGCGCCTTCTGCGTCACCGGCTTCTCCGGCGGAGGCTCATCGCTCTTCACCGCGGCCTGCACCTTGTCCGGATCCTGCAGGCGGCCGAGCGTGACCTTCTTGGTCTGCTCCTCGCCCTTGCGGATGATGACGACGTCGACCTCCTTGCCGACCGCGGTGTCGGCGACGACGCGGGACAGGTCCTTCGGGTCCTTGACGTCCTTTCCGTCGAACTTGACGACAACGTCGCCGGGCTCGATGCCGGCGGGCTTGGCCGGGCCCTTGTCGTCGACACCGGCGACCAGCGCGCCGCGCGCCGGCTTGACGTTGAGGCTCTCGGCGATTTCGTCGGTGACGCTCTGGATCCGCACGCCGAGCCAGCCGCGACGCAATTCGCCGAACTGGCGGAGCTGGTCGACCACGCCAGCGACTGTCTTCGACGGCACGGCGAAGCCGATGCCGATCGAGCCGCCCGAGGGCGAGATGATCAAGGTGTTGACGCCGATGACGTCGCCTTCGAGGTTGAACAGCGGGCCGCCGGAATTGCCGCGATTGATGGCGGCATCGGTCTGGATGTAGCTGTCATAGGGCCCCGAGGAAATGTCACGGTTCTTGGCCGAGACGATGCCCGCCGTCACCGTGCCGCCCAGACTGAACGGGTTGCCGATCGCGACCACCCAGTCACCCAAACGCAGCTTGTCGGAATCGCCGAACTTCACCGCAACGAGCGGCTTCGGCGGCTTGAACTTCAACACGGCGAGGTCGGTCTTCTTGTCGACACCGACCAGCTCGGCCTTGATCTTGGTGCCGTCGTTGAGAATGACGTTGATCTCGTCCGCGTCCGCAATGACGTGGTTGTTGGTCACGACGACGCCTGATGTGTCGATGATGAAGCCTGATCCGAGCGAGTTGGTCTTGCGCGGCGGGCCGCCGCCGTTGTCGCCGCCTTTGCCGCCGCCGGGACCCTTGCGGTTCTTGAAGAAGTCGTCGAAGAACTCCTCGAACGGCGAGCCGGGCGGCAGTTGCGGCATCGTGTTGCTGCCGCCGCCCTTGGCCTCGACGGTCTGCGACGTCGAGATATTGACGACCGCATCGATCACTTTCTCCGCGACGTCGGCGATGCCCTCCGGTCCGCGTGCATGTACCGGCGAGCCGAACACGCTGAAAGCACCGAGCGCGAGCGCGGCCAGCCCAAATCGCGCGTGTTGGCGCAAACGGGTCGGGACAATGGTGGCAGCGGTCATTGTGGTCTCCAGAGAAAAGGATTCGGCGTCAAGACTGCGCTCGAAGGGGGGGCACGCGCAAGCGCGGAGCTTAACGGGCCTCAAGTCCGTCATAATACGGCGAAATCCGGCCTCTCGCCTTCACTTTGGCGCTGGCGCAGCGGCTAGATCGGACGTCGCATAACCCAGATCAGGATCAGGCCGGCCACAGCCGAACCGATCCCGACCGCCCGCAGGATGTTGTCCGGCGTGGCGATGGCGCTCTTCATGGCCTTGCGCATCCAGGACGGACTTGCCGCGAACATCAAGCCTTCGAGCACGAACAGGATGCCTAAGCCGATGAGGAAGTCGGCGAACGCAATGGACCTCATCGGAATGGAACCTCCCGTGGTGCTGTTCTTGGTTGGACGAAGGGCGGCGAAAGCCGCCGCCCCTGTCTAGCTTACGGCTTCGCCGGCGTCTCGGCTGGCGTCTTGCCGGACGGGTTACCAAAATACCGGAAGAAATCCGAGTCCGGCCGCAGCAGGTAGCGGGTGTCGTCCTTCTTCAGCCCGTTCTCATAAGCGGTCATCGACCGGTAGAAGGCGAAGAAGTCAGCATCCTTGCCATAGGCTTCGGCGAACAGGCGGTTGCGCTCGGCATCACCCACGCCGCGCGTCTGTTCGGCCTGAGAGTTCGCGTCGGCGATGATCACCGTGACATCGCGGTCGGCCTTCGACTTGATCTCCTGCGCCTTCTGGCCACCCTGCGCGCGGAACTCGGCTGCTTCGCGCTGGCGCTCGGACTTCATCCGGTCGTACACCGCCTGGCTGTTCTGCTCCGGCAGGTCGGCGCGCCGAATGCGGACGTCGACCACCTCGATGCCATAACCGTCAGCCTCGTGGTCGAGTTGGTCGCGGATGCGCCCCATCAACTTTTCGCGCTCGTCACGCACCACCGTAATGAAGCTGACCTCACCCAGCACGCGACGAAGCGCCGCGTTCAACAGCGAGGTGAGCTGGAGGTTCGCGGCCTGGATCGAGCCGACGCTCTGATAGAAGCGCAATGCGTCCTTGATGCGATAGCGGGCAAAGGCGTCGACCACGAGCCGCTTCTGATCGGAGGCAATGACCTCCTGCGACGGGTTCTCGAGATCGAGGATTCGCTTGTCGATGTTGATCACCGAGTTCCAGGGCGCCTTGAAGTGCAGCCCGGGATCGGTGACGACATCCACCGGCTTGCCGAATTGCAGCACGATGGTCTGCTCGGTCTGCTGCACCGTGAACAGCGACATATAGCCGACGATCACGACCAGAAGCGCCGCAAGCAGCGCGACAAAGCCTGTCACGGGAGACCTCATCGGCTACCTCCGCTCGGCTGCTGGCCGGTCATCGTAGGCTTCTTGGCCGACAATTCATTGAGCGGCAGATAGGGCACGACGCCCTGGCCCGACGAGCTTCCGTCATAAATCAGCTTGTCCGAGCCGCCGAGCACGCGCTCCATCGTCTCCAGATAGATCCGTTCACGCGTCACGTCGGGCGCCTTCTTGTATTCCTCGTACACTTTCAGGAAGCGCGCGCTCTGGCCCTTGGCCTCGGCGACCGCCTGCTCCTTGTAGCCTTCGGCCGCTTGCAGGATCTGCGCAGCTTTGCCGCGGGCTTCAGGCACGACCTTGTTGGCATAGGTCTGCGCTTCGTTCTGCAGCTGCTCGAGATTGGCGCGCGCGGCCTGCACGTCGCGGAACGCATCGATCACCTGCGCCGGCGGGTCGACCTTCTGCATCTGCACCTGGGTGATCTGGATGCCGGCGCCGTAGCCGTCGAGCGTCTTCTGCATCAGGTCCTGCACGGTGGTCTCGGTCTGCGTCCGCGCCCCGGTCAGGATCGGCTGGATGTTGGAGCGGCCGATCACCTCGCGCATCGCGCTTTCGGCGACCGCCTTCACGGTGCCCTCGGGGTTCTGGATGTTGAACAGGAAGTTGCCGACGCCGTTGGGCTTGATGCGCCACAGCACGGTGAAGTCGACGTCGACGATGTTCTCGTCTCCGGTCAGCATCAGGCTCTCTTCAGGCACGTCACGGATCGAGCGGCCGCGGCGGGCCGGATCATCGATCAGTGTCATGCCGATTGAAATGGTGGAGACGCGCAGCGCCTTCGGCAGCAGCACGGTCTCGATCGGATAGGGCAGATGATAGTTCAGGCCCGGATCGACGGTGCGCACATGCTTGCCGAAGCGCAGCACGACGCCCTGCTCTTCGGACTGCACGCGGAAGAAGCCCGACAGCAGCCAGAGCGCGATGATGATGAGCAGGATCAGCGTGATGCCGATGCCGGAGAAATAGCCGCCCGGCATGATCTGCTGGAGCCGGTCCTGACCGCGCCGCAGAAGGTCTTCCAGATCCGGCGGCCTCGGCCCGACCGGTTGCGGGCCTGTGCCCCATGGTCCTTTCGGACCCGAGCCCCAAGGGCCACCGCCCTGATTCTTCCACGGCATTCGACGCTCTCCTCGGCAGACCGGGACTAGAACTTCAGCCGGCCCGCATTGTCCGGTCCGGCTTTATAGGGGACCGAAAGGGCCCTTACAACGCAAGCCTGACCGCCCTTCGAGCTAAGCTCGGAGGCAGAAAAGTCAATGTTAACATTGGCGAACGCGGTTAATGGGGTGATCGCCGACGATATGTCACATAGGAGTAGTCGGCGGTGTCGTCAGGTCCGGCCGGATGGCGAACACGCTCGGTCTCCTGCCACTGCGTCTTGTCGATGGCGAAATGCGTGTCACCGTCGGGACGCGCATGCACTTCCGTGATCTCGAGGCGATCGGCACGATCGAGCCACTGACGGTAGATTTCGGCGCCGCCGATCACCGCAATCTCGGCGACCGAACGCCGCAGGGCGTCACCACGCGCAACCGCTCCCGCGTCGGCTGCTGATGTCGTGACGATGGCGCCCGCGGCGCGATAGTCCGCGTCACGCGTGATGATGATGTTGGTGCGGTTCGGCAGCGGCCGGCGCCCGGGCAGGGATTCGAAGGTCTTGCGGCCCATGATGACGGGTTTGCCGACGGTGAGAGCCTTGAAGCGCGCCATATCGGATTTCAGCCGCCAGGGGATCGCATTGCCGGCTCCGATGACACCATTCTCCGCGACCGCAACGACGAACACGATCTCCATCAGGATGCTCTCCCCGCAAGCCGAGCCAGTGCAGCACCGGAGACGCGGCACAGCGTCCAATCGTCCAGCATGACGGCGCCGATCGATTTGTAGAATGCGATGGACGGCGCGTTCCAGTCGAGCACGGCCCATTGCAGGCGCGGCCAGCCATTGTCGACGCATTCCTGGGCCAGGTAGACCAGCAGCGCCTTGCCGAGACCCTTGCCGCGATGCGACGGCCGCACATACAAGTCTTCGAGATAGATGCCGTAGCGGCCGCTGAAGGTGGAGAAATTCAGGAACCAAACCGCAAAGCCGACCGGCTCGCCGTCCCAACAGGCGATCGCACAAAACAGCCTGGGATCGTTGCCGAACAAGGCTCCGGCAATATCGGCTTCGCTCGCCTCGATCTCATGCGAGAGCTTTTCGTATTCGGCAAGCTCGCGGACGAAATCAAGGACGAGCCCGGCCTCGCCAGGACGTGCGCGGCGGATGCTGAGCGACATCGGCGCTAGACTGCGACTTCCGCCTTGATATGCGGATGCGGATCGTAGCCCACGAGTTCGAAATCCTCATAACGGAAGGAGAAGATGTCCTTCACATCCGGATTGATCCGCATCACCGGCAAGGCGCGTGGCGCGCGCGTGAGCTGGAGTCGCGCCTGTTCCAGATGATTGGAATAGAGATGGGTGTCGCCGAACGAATGCACGAAGTCGCCGGGCTTCAGGCCGGTGACCTGAGCGACCATCATGGTGAGTAGCGCATAGGAAGCGATGTTGAAGGGCACGCCGAGGAAGACATCGGCCGAGCGCTGATAGAGCTGGCAGGACAATTTGCCGTTCGCGACGTAGAACTGGAACAGGCAGTGGCAGGGTGGCAGCGCCATCTTCTCGACGTCGGCCGGATTCCAGGCCGTGACGATCAGGCGTCGCGAATCCGGATTGCGCTTGATCATGTCGACGACGTTGGCGATCTGGTCGATGCTGCGTCCGTCCGGCGCCGGCCAGGAGCGCCATTGATGGCCGTAGACCGGCCCCAGATCGCCATTGGCGTCGGCCCATTCGTCCCAGATGGTGACGCCGTTGTCGCGCAGATATTTGATGTTGGTGTCGCCCTTCAGGAACCACAACAGCTCGTGCACGATCGCCTTCAGCGGCAGCCGCTTGGTCGTCAGCATCGGAAAGCCGGCGGACAGATTGAAGCGCATCTGATGGCCGAACACCGACAGCGTGCCGGTACCTGTCCGGTCGGTCTTCTCGGCGCCGTCTGAAAGAATCCGCTCGAGCAGGTCCTGATATTGGTGCATGTGCCCAAACCTTTAGAAACACGGCAGCCTTTGGGGAGGCGGCGAACTTAACGGCCGCCCTTGCGCTGCGACAGCATCGATTCGCTGCCTTCACCGATTATACCCGGAAAAGTGAGAGCTCCCGGCGCAAACGACAAGAGGCGGAACTCGCGTCCCGCCCCATTGCCTATCGCTTTGAAAGTACTGCCCAAGTTGCTTTTGACCATGGCGGGCCGACGCAGGCCGGGGCCGCGATCAGTTCTCGGATTCGGTGAACACCTCGTCGCGCTTGGCGCGCAGCACCGGCAGCACCGTGAGCACCAGCAGGAAAGCCGCAATCGCGAGCAGCACCGCCGAGAGCGGACGGGTCAGGAACACGCTCCAGTCACCGCGCGAGATCAGCAGCGCGCGGCGCAGGTTCTCTTCCATCAGCGGTCCGAGCACCATGCCGAGCAGCAGCGGCGCCGGCTCGAAATCGTGCTTGATCAGCCAGTAGCCGACCAGGCCGAACACGCCCGCAAGGATGACGTCGACCGGCGCGTTGTTCACCGAGTAGATGCCGATCGCACAGAAGATCACGATCGAGGGGAACATCAGCCTATACGGCACGCGCAAGAGGCGCACCCAGATGCCGACCAGCGGCAGGTTGATGATGATCAGCATCAGATTGCCGATCCACATCGAGGCGATCATGCCCCAGACCAGATCCGGCTGCTTCTGCATCACCTGCGGGCCGGGGACGATGCCGTGAATGGTCATCGCGCCCACCATCAGCGCCATCACCGCGTTCGGTGGGATGCCGAGGGTGAGCAGCGGGATGAAGGACGTTTGCGCCGCCGCGTTGTTGGCGCTTTCCGGCGCCGCCACGCCCTCGATCGCGCCACGGCCGAACCGCGACGGGTTCTTGGCCAGCTTCTTCTCGAGCGTGTAGGCCGCGAACGAGGCGATGACCGCGCCGCCGCCCGGCAGGATGCCGAGGATCGAGCCGAGCACGGTGCCGCGTCCGATCGCGGGCGCCGAGTCGATCAGATCCTTTCTGGTCGGCATCAGACCGGTGATCTTCTGCTGCACGAGGTCGCGGTTCATTTCGGCGCCGGCGTCGAGATTGCGGATGATCTCGGCAAAGCCGAACACGCCCATCGCCACCGTCGCAAAGCCGAGACCGTCGGCAAGCTCCGGAATGTTGAAGGCCATGCGCGAGGCGCCGGTCTCGATGTCGGAGCCCACCATCGACAGCAGCAGGCCGAACACGATCATCGCGATTGCCTTCAGCACCGAGCCCTTGGCGAGCACCACCGCGAAGATCAGGCCGAGCACCATCAGCGAGAAGTATTCCGCCGGACCGAAGGCGAGCGCCAGCTTGGTCAGCGGCGCGCCGAGCACGGCGATGAGCACGGTCGCGACGCAGCCGGCGAAGAACGAGCCGATCGCGGCGATCGCCAGCGCCGGACCGGCACGGCCCTGCTTGGCCATCGCGTGGCCGTCGATGGCGGTGACGACCGATGTCGCTTCGCCTGGAATGTTGACCAGGATCGACGTGGTCGAGCCGCCGTACTGGGCACCGTAATAGATACCTGCGAGCATGATCAGCGCACCCACCGGCGGCAGACCGAAGGTGATCGGCAGCAGCATCGCGACCGTGGCAATGGTGCCGATGCCCGGCAGCACGCCGACCAGCGTGCCGACGAGCGCACCGATCAGGCACATCAGAAGGTTGATTGGAGAGAAGGCGACGGCAAAACCGTGGGCGAGGTTGGCAAAGAGCTCCATGACAGCCTCACTGAGCCAGGAATCGCGGGAACATCGGCATCGGCAAGCCGAGCACGTAGGGGAACAACAGCGCGCAGCCGACCGTCAGGCAAGCGCCGACGATGGCGGCCTCCACCCAGCGCGTTTCATGCGATCCGAGAGCGGCGATCATGAAGCTCACGAAGGCCGAGACCACGAGGCCCAGCGGCCGGATCGCCAGCGCAAAAAACAGGATCGCGCACATCACGAACAGCGGCCCGCGCCAGGAATAATGAGCGAGCGCCGGCCCCTCGTTCAAAAGACCGGTCAAGGCGATACCGGCGGACAACGCCACCAGCAGTCCGCCGAACATCCGCGGTGCGGTGCCGGCACCGAAGGAGAAGCCGCGCATGCCCTGCAAATCGCTCGAAGCCCACAGCGCGAACAGTGCAAGCGCCATCAGGATGACGCCCCCGATATAGTCCTGGCCCGACCTGATCGTCATGAACAGCGTCACGATCGCCACCGCAAACAGCGGGTAGGAATAGATCAGCGCGAGCAGCACATCCGATGAGGTCTTCTTGGTCTCACCGCCGACCGCGCCGAGCAGAGCGGCGGGACCGCCCGCAACCAGCGCCGTGGCATGGCTGATCAGGACCGTAGCCGGACCGCGTCCCGCACCCCAGCCGAAGATCGTTCCGATCGACCAGATGAATTCGAAAATCTGCGGCGCAAGCGCCAATAGACAGAAGCCGAGCGCCACCGAGGTGTTTCGGGTGACTGTCGCCGAGTGGCCCATCGTATCGGCCATGCTTGTCTCCTCCGCGACCCGCAAGTCACGAGCACTGTTGTTCTAAATCGGCTGGAACTGGATACCCGCCCGGATCACTGCCTAGCGATTTTCATCACACAATGCCAGCAAAACCCAACAGTCCTCCTGCGAGCAGAAGCCACAATGGATTGACGCGCGAGATCGAGGCGATCAGCGCAACCATCGCGGTCAGAAGCAGTGCAGCAATGCTGCGATCTGTCGACTGGGCCAGGATCAGAGCGCTGGCTGCCATCAATCCAATCGAGAGCGGAACCAGTGCAGCCTGAATCAGGCCGGGCCAGCGGGACTGGCTCGGCCGATTCAAGAGACGGCTGACACAATAGGCAAGCAGCGCCGTGGGCAGGCACATCGCCAGCGTTGCCGCCAGCGCGCCAGGGACGCCGGCCACGGCATAGCCGATTAACGTGACGATAAGCACGTTGGGACCCGGCGAGAGCTGCGCGATCGCATAGGCGTCGGTGAACTGCTTGTCGGTCATCCAGTGGTGCACATCGACGGCGATGCGATGCATCTCGGGCACGGCGGCGGCTGCGCCGCCGACCGCGAACAGCGACATCAGACCAAAGGTGGAGATCAGCGACCAGATCGGGTTCTCGGTGCTCATGCTGCTACCTTCCGTCGCATCACATAGGTGATGCCGATGCTGAGCGGGATCGCGACCAGGAGCACCGCCTGCAGTGGCAGGCGCAGCACGCCGATGGCCAGGAACACGCCCAGCATCAGGATGAGCACCACGATCTCCATTCGCTTGAGCAGCGGCGTCATCATACGGAAGACCACCGCGATCAAGAGACCGACCGCGGCGCAAGAGATGCCTGCGAGACTGCGACGGAGCATTTCCACGTCGCCGAACCGGGCGTAGATGATCGCGAGCACAGTCATGATCAGCGTTGGCGGCAGCAGCAATCCGGTGAAGGCGGCGACCCCGCCGGCAATCCCGCGCAGCCGCGACCCGAACACCATCGACAGATTGACGATGTTGGGCCCCGGCAGGAAATGGCAGAGCGCAAAGGTTTCGTTGAACTCGTCCGCCGTCATCCAGCAGTGCTGCTCGACGATGGCGCGCCGGGCAAAGACCAGGACGCCGCCAAAGCCGGCCAGCGACATCCGGGCAAAGGCCAGGGATAGCGCGAGCAGGCCGGGCGACGGGACGCGAGCGGCAGGGATAGCCGGCGCCTGATCCGGCTCGTGCATGGCCGGTGCTGAATCCGTGGACATGTCAGGAGCTTAGAACGCGGCCCGCGATGCGGCCAAGATCGCGCCTTGGGCCGTCCCCGACCTATCCAAAGGGAACCGCGCCCTGCCCACTCGAAACCCCTGTTTTTTGAAACCTTTGCCCCCTATATTGGGGGTGCCGGTTCGCCGGCTATGGAAATAAACGGTCGTCGCAATAAACCATTCGGACCCGGGGGCGGTACCCGGCGCCTCCACCAAAGCCCATTTGCGGGCTACCTCCAAAGCGGGCTTTGGCGGGGGCGAAATAGGATCGACGAGGGCGTAAAGGGCGTGCTTTTTCCCGGTATTGTTCCGCCGTTATCGGGCTACTGCAATAGTTGCCAACGACAACTTTGCTCCGGTTGCTCAGGCTGCGTAACGCAGTTTGAAAGACCACTTTAAAGTCCTAACGGGTTAAGCTCCGTTAGGCGGGGTTCGGAGGCACCTGGCAACAGAAGCCTCCACTTACCTCTGATTTCCTTCCCGGCGGGGACTCCTGCTGACCTCTCAGGCGCGATACTATCGCAGCTTGGCGAGTCGGACCGCGGGTCCGGCTTCGGGATGCAACAGGACCACCATGGCGACCGACCATATCCGATACGATGTGCTTGCCCGCGACGCATTGCGCGGCGTGCTGCGCAAGGTGCTGACCGACGCCGCGGCCCATGGCCTGCCGGGCGAACACCATTTCTTCATCACCTTCGTATCGAAGGCCGAGGGCGTGAAGCTGTCGCCGCGGCTCCTGGCGCAGTATCCGGAAGAGATGACGATCATCCTGCAGCACCAGTTCTGGGACTTGACCGTGCTCGAAGACCGCTTCGAGGTCGGCCTCTCCTTCGGCGGCATCCCCGAGCGGCTGGTCGTGCCATTCAGCGCCATCAAGAGCTTTCTCGACCCCTCCGTGAAATTCGGCCTCCAATTCGATACGTCAGATGTGACCGAGGTCGCGGGCGAGAACTTGCCGGCGGCGCCTGCTACGTCCGCGGTCGCGGTGCCGGCGCCCGCCACCGAGGCGGCGGAGAGCACGGACGAGCCGCCACCGCCGAACCAGGGCGGCGCCGAAGTTGTCCGACTCGACCGTTTCCGCAAGAAATGATCTAGCCTGGGCGCGAAGCCATCGCGCCCCGCCAAACTCCCTATATAGATGAGCACGAAAGCCGCGCGGAATTCCGCACGGCAGAATGGATGTGCTCATGGCCAAAGCTGCCCGCGCGAAGACCGCCCGCCCCGCGACACGCACCGAGACCGACAGTTTCGGTCCCATCGAGGTCCCCGCCGATCGCTATTGGGGGGCGCAGACCGAGCGCTCGCGGCAGAATTTCCGCATCGGCAGCGATCGCATGCCGATCTCGCTCGTGCACGCGCTCGGCATCGTCAAGCTCGCGGCCGCACGGACCAACCTCGAACTCGGTCTGCTCGACAAACGCCGCGCCACCGCCATCATCCGCGCCGCGCACGAGGTGATCGAGGGCAAGCTCGACGATCACTTTCCGCTGGTCGTGTGGCAGACCGGCTCGGGCACCCAAAGCAACATGAACCTCAACGAGGTCATCGCCAACCGCGCCAACGAGCTGCTCGGCGGCGAACTCGGTGCCAAGAAGCCGGTGCATCCCAACGACCACGTCAACATGAGCCAGTCGTCGAACGACTCCTTCCCGACCGCGATGCACATTGCTGCCGCAAACCGCATCAATGCCGATCTCGTTCCCGCCCTCGGTGAGCTGCACCGCGCGCTACGCAAGAAGGAGAAGGAGTTCGCGAAGATCGTGAAGATCGGCCGCACCCACACCCAGGATGCGACGCCGCTGACGCTAGGCCAGGAATTTTCCGGCTATGCCGCCCAAGTCGAAAGCGGCATCGCGCGACTGAAGGTCGCGGTGAAAGAGCTCTATCCGCTGGCCCAGGGCGGCACCGCCGTCGGCACCGGCCTCAACTCCAAGCCGCGCTTCGCCAAGCTGTTCGCCAAGCACGTCGCCAAGATCACCAAGCTGCCCTTCACTAGCGCCGCCAACAAATTCGAGGCGCTGGCATCGAACGATGCCTACGTGCTTGCGCATGGCGCCATCAATTCCGTCGCCACAGGCCTGTTCAAGGTCGCCAACGATATCCGCCTGCTCGGATCGGGCCCGCGCTCGGGTCTCGGCGAGTTGATCCTGCCGGAGAACGAGCCGGGCTCGTCGATCATGCCGGGCAAGGTCAATCCGACGCAGTGCGAAGCGATGACCATGGTGTGCTGCCAGATCTTCGGCAATCATACCGCGATCACGGTCGCGGGCAGCCAGGGCCATTTCGAGCTCAACGTCTACAAGCCCGTGCTCGCCTACAACATGCTGCACTCGATCCGCCTGATGGCGGATGCGGCGCGCTCCTTCACCGAACATTGTGTCAGCGGCATCCGCGCCGACGAGAAGCGCATCAAGGAGTTGATGCAGCGCTCGCTGATGCTGGTGACGGCGCTGGCGCCGAAGATCGGCTACGACAACGCGGCCAAGGTCGCCAAGACCGCGCACGCCAACGGCACCACGCTGAAGGAGGAGGCGCTGCGGCTCGGCTTCGTCTCGGCCGACGAGTTCGATCGCCTGGTCCGCCCGGAGAAGATGACAAGCCCGGGCTAGACTTCCGAATTCCGATAGCCATCCGTAATGATACGGAACCCCCGGCGCGCAGAAATATGCGACTTTGGGGACGGGATTTGATTACCGTCAATGTTGCGGCAGGACGGCGTGTTACGCAGCCTTTCCGCCCCTCCACCGGGTGAAATTCATCGTTTGGTGGCCCCAGGGGCCGATTGACGAGGATGAGCGAATGACGATCAACTCTTTTGGGGCGCAAAGCGGCCCCCTGTTAGTTTCATCCTGCCTGGAAAGGATCGGATGATGGAGACGCGGCATGGGGAACGTCATCAACCTGAATCGTTTCAGGAAGCGCGCCGAGCGGGAAGCCTCGGCGAAGCAGGCGGACGCCAACCGAACGAAGTTCGGCCGCACGAAAGCCGAGCGATCGGCGGCGGAGAAGCAGGCGGACCAGGCGAAGGCGCATCTGGACCAGCATCGGATCGATCGCGAGGAGCGGCCATGAAGTCGCCCGTCGTAAAACGGTCGATTGTCGTCGCCGGCCACAAGACCAGCGTCAGCCTGGAAGAGGCGTTCTGGAACGGCATGAAGGAAATCTCGGGCCTGCGCAACATGACGCTGTCCGAGCTCGTCGGCGAGATCGACGGCGCGCGCCAGCAGGGCAATTTGTCCTCGGCGATCCGTCTGTTCGTGCTCGATTACTTCAAGAGCCGCGCCATGGCCGCCATGCAGCCGGACAAGGTCCCGGCGCAGTAGCGCCGGGCACGCCGCCCACGGCTTCGTGATCCGCACTTTAAAATCGCTCTAAGGTGCAGTTTCAGCGGGGGCGCGCGCTTGACCTCAATGCCCTGCATTGAAAATACAGGGCATGACCGACCTCCATGACATGCGCCGCGAGATGCCGCTGGGCCTGGCCCAGCGCGGCTATACCGGCGTCATTCAGCACCTCTCCGCCAAGGACGCGGGATCGGCGCTCTCGGACATCGAGCTCGAGAGCCGGCTGATCGAACTCGGCTTCGTCGAGGGCGCCCGGGTCGAGGTCCTGCACGAGGGGCTGGTCGGGCGCGATCCGATCGCCGTGCGGGTCGACAACATCACCATCGCGGTGCGCCGTCGCGAGGCCATGGCCATCATCGTCGCCTGAGATCGCGGCCGGACACCTGATCCATGGAATTACCTCTTCTGCATGTCGCCCTGGTGGGCACGCCAAACAGCGGCAAGACGTCGCTGTTCAATGCCCTGACCGGCAGCCGGCAGAAGGTCGCGAACTATCCGGGCGTCACCGTCGAGCGCAAGGAAGGTTTTTTCGTCACGCCTCTGGGACGCCAGGTTTCGGTCGTCGACCTGCCCGGCACCTATTCGCTGCGCGGCCGCAGCCCGGACGAGGAGATCACCCGCGACTTCGTGCTCGGCAAGGCCTCCGGCGAGATCTTGCCCGATCTCGTGCTGTGCGTGGCCGATTCCACCAATCTGCGCCTGACCATCCGCCTGCTGCTGGAGCTGAAGCGCACCGGCCGGCCGATGATCCTCGTACTCAACATGTTCGACATCGCGAGCCGCCGCGGCATCTCGGTCGACGTCGACAGGCTCGCCAAGGAGCTCGGCGTGCCCGTGGTCACCTCGATCGCGGTGCGCAAGGGCGGCACGGCCGACCTCCTGGCGCTCACCGACGAGATCTCGGCCAAGCTCGCCGCCGAGCCTTCCGAGAACAGCTGGCGCGCGCTCAGCGTCGCCGAGCTGCGCGCCACCCAGCGCGAGGCCGACCGCATCATCGCCGATTGCGTCAGCCTGCCTGCCAGGCCCGACACGTTGACCTCGCGCATCGATGCCGTGGTGCTGCACCCGGTCGGCGGGCTGGTCGTGCTCGCCGCGATCCTGTTCGTGATGTTCCAGGCGGTGTTCGCCTGGGCGCAGCCGCTGATGGAGCTGCTCCAGTCCGGCTTCGATGCGCTCGGCGAGTTCGTGCATGCCACCCTGCCCGCCGGCCTGTTGCAGAGCTTCCTGCAGAACGGCGTGATCTCCGGTGTCGGCAGCGTCATCGTGTTCCTGCCGCAGATCATCATCATCTTCCTGTTCATCCTGCTGCTGGAAGATTTCGGCTACATGGCGCGCGCCGCGTTCCTGATGGATCGCATCATGGGCGGCGCGGGGCTGCACGGCCGCGCCTTCATCCCGCTGCTGTCGAGCTTTGCCTGCGCCATTCCCGGCATCATGGCGACGCGCGTCATCGACAACAAGCGCGACCGGCTGACCACGATTCTGATCGCGCCGCTGATGACCTGCTCGGCGCGCATCCCGGTCTACACGCTGATCATCTCGGCCTTCATTCCGGCCAAGGACGTCTGGGGCTTCATCAACCTGCAGGGCCTCGTGATGTTCGGCCTCTACGGCGCCGGCATCACCAGCGCGCTCGTGGTCTCGTTCCTGATCAAGTTCTTCATGCTGCGCGACTATGCGCCGGCGCCGTTCATGCTGGAGCTGCCGGACTACAAGGTGCCCAGGCTGAAATCGATCGCGATCGGCATCTACACCCGCGCCAAGATGTTCCTGCAGCGCGCCGGCACCACGATCTTCTCGATGATGGTGCTGATCTGGTTCCTGGCCTCGTTCCCGCAGCCGCCGGCAGGCGCGACCGAGCCGGCGATCGACTTCAGCCTCGCCGCCATCATCGGCAAGGCGATCGCTCCTCTGCTCGCCCCGGTCGGCTTCAACTGGCAGATCGCGGTGGCGCTGATCCCGGGCATGGCGGCGCGCGAGGTCGCGGTCGCAGCGCTCGGCACCGTCTATGCGATCGAGGGCGGCAAGGAAGCGGCCGAGCAGATCGGCCAGGTGCTGGCAACCAAATGGTCGCTTGCAACCGCCCTGTCGATGCTCGCCTGGTACATCTTCGCTCCGCAATGCGCGTCCACCCTCGCCGTGATCAGACGCGAGACCGGAAGCTGGACCTGGATGGCCGTGACCTTCAGCTACATGCTGGTGCTGGCCTATGCGGCGAGCCTCCTGACCTACAACGTCGCGGTTGCGCTCGGCGCGGGTTAGCCCCTACAACCCAAATTGCGAAAACAACCCCATGCACAGTAGACGGGGGTTTGTCAGATCAAGGGCTTAGCACGCGCAAAAATCATGCGCCGGCAACACACGCTCTGCGCTTCGGAAAATCCGTTGACGCGTCGGGCAAAACACTGGCATGATGGCATCGTCGGCTCTTGCGGCATCAAGATCGCAACCAGCTTCACCGCGGCCATCCGTGTCCATCGATCACTTCAGCACCGACCGACTCACCGCCGAGCGGCTTCACGAAAGCCACCTCGCCGATCTCGTCGCGCTCCACCTCGATCCCGAAGTCTCCCGCTTTCTCGGCGGGGTGCGCTCGGCGGAGACGACGAAAGCCTATGTCGCGACCAACATGACCCATTGGGACCAGCACGGTTATGGGCTGTGGGCATTGCGCACGAAGGACCGCGCGTTCGCCGGGCGCGCGGGCATCCGGCGCATCCTCGTGGACGGCGTCGACGAGACCGAGATTGCCTACGCGTTCAAGCGTGATCTCTGGGGCCGGGGGCTTGCGAGCGAGATCGCGGTTGCGCTGACGGAAATTGGGCTGTCGCGGCTCGACTTATCCTCGCTCATCGGTCTCGTCTTTGTCGAACATGGCGCCTCGCGCCGCGTGTTGGAAAAATCGAACTATCTGTTGGAGAAGACCACGATACATCACGGCGAAGACGTCGTGATCTACCGCATCCAGCGGTAATGCTCGAATGCCGGCGGTGCACAACATGGGTGCTGCCGATACAAGCGTTCCAGATCGAACGCGACACCCCTCATCGTTCTTTCTCACGATGGAACGCCCGAAACATGAACACCCATTCAAGAAAGTTTCTTGCCCGTTCCGGCAACAGGCCGGCGCGACAGCCGTTGACTCCCCGACAATGCGGAAGGAGGAACAGATGAGAAAGCTGATATACGCTCTTGCGGCCGTCTCGACGCTCGCAATCGGTGCCCCTACCATCGCCAACGCGGCGGGCGTCGGCTTCTACGTCGGCGGCGACAGTGACTACTATGGCCCCCGCGCGCGCCTCTATGAACATGACCGCGGCTGGCATCATGGCTGGTACCACCACGACCGCGATTACGACCGCGGCGTCGTAATCCGTCGCCATCACTGGGATGACGACGATTAGTTCGTACCAGCACGATGACACAGGGAGGCCTCGCTTTGGCGAGGCCTTTTTGCGTTCAGCTGAAACACCTGCGACCGAGGTCGGCGTGGAGGAGTGTCAGAACGCGGAGACCGCTCTGCGACACGCAGGCGGCACACATTTCGGAAAACCCATTGTCTTGCCTGACTCCCTACGTTCAATCGTGAACCGACAGGCGTGAAGCATTTCCGCCTACTGTTCCCGGCAGGCCCGCTCGGGCTGCCGGGAACTCGGTCCCCGCTGGAGAGTTCCTATTCCGGGGGCCCAACAGTTTTTCGAGCCCCGGCCCCTGGACATCGGACAGCGGGCTTCCACAATGCGTAGGGGTTCAATGACCGGTTCATTTCAAGCAGCTTCAGGCAGCGATCCCGCGGATTTGCCGAGAATTTCGACCGGCAGCGAGGGCCTGGACGACATCCTGGGGGGCGGGTTCGACGCCAACCGGATGTACCTCTACGAGGGACGGCCCGGAACCGGCAAGACCACCATTGCGCTGCAGTTCCTGCTGAGGGGCGTCCGGGATGGCGAGCGCGTGCTCTACATTTCGTTGTCCGAAACCAAACGTGAACTGACCGTGGTCGCGCAGCGGCATGGATGGTCTCTGAGCGGGGTCGATATCTTCGAACTGGTGCCGCCGGAAACGACGCTCGACCCCGACCGCGAGCTTACGGTTTTTCATCCGGCCGAGGTGGAGCTGAGTGAGACCACCAGTCTGATCTTCAAGGAGGTCGAGCGGATCAACCCCGCCCGCGTGGTGCTCGACAGCCTGTCCGAACTTCGCCTCCTCGCCCAGAACCCGCTGCGCTACAGGCGCCAGGTGCTGGCCTTGAAGCACTTCTTTACCAACCGCAACTGCACCGTGATCCTGCTCGACGACCTGTCTTCGGCTCAGGACGATCTGCAACTGCATTCGATCGCACACGGCGTCGTCATGCTCGAGCAGCTCGCACTCGACTACGGCGCGGAGCGGCGCCGGCTTCGCGTCATGAAGATGCGTGGCATCCGCTTTCGCGGCGGCTATCACGACTTCATCATCGAAACGGGCGGCCTCAAGATCTTCCCTCGCCTCGTGGCGGCAGAACATCACAAATCGTTTCTCGGCAATTTCACATCGAGCGGCAACCCGGAGCTCGATCAGCTTCTGGGCGGTGGCCTGGAGCGCGGCACGAACGCGCTTCTCATCGGGGCGGCAGGCGTAGGTAAATCGTCGCTCGCGCTGACCTACGCCATCACGGCAGCCGATCGCGGCGAGCACGCGGTGTTCTTCGCCTTCGACGAAGGCCGCGGCACGGTCGAAGCGCGCGCCAGGACCTTGGGGCTGGATCTCGACAATCATCTCGAGTCCGGCCGCATCCGCTTCCAGCAAATCGATCCGGCCGAGCTCTCGCCCGGCGAGTTCGCCAGCAATGTGAGGGAGAGCGTCGAGCGCGACAATGCCCGGATCGTCATCATCGACAGTCTGAACGGCTATCTCAACGCGATGCCGGACGAGCGCTTTCTCATCCTGCAGATGCACGAACTGCTCAGTTATCTGGCCCAGCAGGGGGTACTGACCATTCTGATCCTTGCTCAACACGGTTTGGTAGGGCCGACAGAGTCCAATCTCGATATCAGCTATTTGAGCGATGCCGTGCTGATGCTGCGCTACTTCGAGCTCGGCGGAACGGTGCGGCGCGCGCTCTCCGTGGTCAAGAAGCGCAGTGGCAACCACGAGCATACGATCCGCGAATTTCGGCTCACCGGCGCTGGTATCAAGCTCGGTCCGCCGCTTAGGGATTTCAGCGGCATCTTTTCCGGCACACCACGTTATACCGGCCCGGCGATGTCCGAAGGGACCGTTGAATGAGCGGCGCGCACGATCAACGGGTTCTCGTCTTTGCTCCGATTGGACGGGACGGGCCTGCCTCGGTCGAGCTGTTCCGCGGCTCGAGCCTGGAGGCAATCAACTGCCGGGATCTTGCCGAACTCGTCACCGAGATGGTCAATGGCGTCGGCGCCGTTTTCGTCGCCGAAGAAGCCTTGTTCGGCAAGGACACGGGGCCGCTGGCACAATGGATCGAGAGCCAGCCGCCCTGGTCCGATCTGCCCTTCGTCGTCCTGACCAGCCATCGCGACCAGCCGGCGGTTGTGGCCTGGCGCCGCAGTATCGTCTCGCTTCTGCGCAACGTTTCACTGCTCGAACGGCCGGTGCAGCCGATGACGCTGACCAGCGCCGTGCAATCGGCGTTGCGCGCCCGGCGACGTCAATACGAGATCCGCACCCTGCTCGCCGCGCGCGAGCAGATCGCTCAGGAGCTCGAAAAACTCGTGGCCGAGCGGACGCGCGCGCTGGCAGAGACCAACGAGCAGTTGCGCCTGGAAATGGAGGAGCGGGCACGCGTGGAGGAAACCCTCCGCCAGGCCCAGAAGATCGAAGCGATCGGTCAGCTCACCGGCGGCGTGGCTCATGACTTCAACAACCTGCTGATGGTGATATCGGGCGGGCTCGACATGCTCGACCGCCAGACCGATCCGAACCGCAGGCGCCGCCTCATGGACGGGATGATCCAGGCCGCGCAACGCGGTGCCAGCCTGACCAGGCAGCTGCTGGCGTTCTCTCGCCGCCAGACGCTTCGCCCCGAGCCCGTCGACGTTGCCATGCAGATCGGCGGAATGCGTGAATTGCTCGATCGAAGCCTGCGAGGCGACGTTCATGTCGAGTTCGATTTTCCGGATCAGCTCTGGCCGGTGGAGGTCGATCCCGGGGAGCTCGAACTGGTCATTCTCAATCTGGCCGTCAACGCCCGCGATGCCATGCCCAATGGCGGCACGATCGTCGTGCGCGGCGAGAACCTGCCCGACGTGAGCGAGGAGGAGATCTCGGGAGACTACGTCCGCCTATCCGTCGTCGACACCGGCGTCGGCATGCCTCCGGAAATCCTATCCCGTGTCTTCGAACCCTTTTTCACGACGAAGGAGATCGGCAAGGGCTCCGGCCTCGGGCTCGCGCAGGTCCATGGCTTTGCGACCCAGTCGCGCGGAACGGTTCGCATCAAATCGCAGCTGGGCCAGGGCACCGCCATCGAGCTGTACTTGCCGCGCTCCGAAGATATCCCTTCGAAGCACCGGCACCTCATCGACTTCAACAAGGCACGGCCCAAGAAGAACGATCAGGGCCAGGTTCTCCTGGTCGAGGACGACGAGGAGGTTGCGGCGCTGGTCGGCGAGATGCTCGCTCAGCTCGGTTACGGCGTGACGCGCGCCGCCAGCGCGGCCGCTGCGCTCGGTGCTTTGGCCGATGGCCGCCCCGTCGATGTGATTTTCTCCGATATCATGATGCCCGGCGGCATGAACGGGGTCGAGCTCGCGCGGGAGATCAAGCGGCGACGCAGCGACATTCCCGTGCTGCTGACCAGCGGTTATGCCGAAGCCTCGGTGCACGAGGCACAGAATGCGGGCATCCAGATCCTGCCCAAGCCCTACCAACTCGAAGAGCTGGCCGCGGCCTTGTCCGCGGCAAGGTCAGGCCTGCGGCTCGATGCTGCGGCCAAACGGTCAAATTCCTGCTGAGCGCCGCGTCGCGCGTTGCGAAGTCGCAGTCGGCGCAGACCTGCTGCGGTCATCGAATGGCAAATGGATCCCACTCGAATTTGAATGGCTTTCCCGCCATCGATTCTCTATGGTCGGTGCATGTCGCGCCTTTTGTGTCTTTTTGTTGCTGCCATTCTGTCGCTGCTGCCCGTCGCTGCGCCGGCCGCGTCCGCTCACAAGAAGCCCTCGCAGGCCTGGCACGGCTACGGCTTCCTGCCGGGCTATCGCCAGCCGCTGAGCAACAGCCAGCCGATCTACGCACAGAAGAACGGGTTTCGGCGTTACGCGCGTGAGAACCAGCGTCCCTGGTATATCGATCCCGTGCCAGTCTATTACCGCTACTTCGACGGCGAATGGCACTATTTCGGCCGGCCCGGCTTCGGCGGCCCCCGCTACAATGGCGGCAGCTTCGGTCCGTGCTGGACGCGCACGCCGATCGGCGCGATCTGGAATTGCGGCTGACCGCTTCACCTCTGCCCGATGCGGAGAGGTCGGATTGCGCCTCACGATGCGACGCATCGTCCAGTGCAATCCGGATGAGGGGCCGCGGCAACCGGTGGGACTGTAACCCCTCACCCGGATCGCATCCATCGATGCGATACGACCTCTCCCTTCGGGAGAGGTGAAACGAGCACCTCTCCGAATGAACAGACGGCGCGCAGAAATCATAGCGCACTTAATAGCCGCGGCATCGTCCGGCCGCACTTCAATGAGGGCGGCGCACTCACTCAGGACAATACGTTCCGAAGACGCGGTCCCAGATGCTGGTGACGACGCCGAAATTGCACGGCGTCTTGCCGTAGTGATGACGCGTGTGGCGGCGCTTGAGGCGCCAGAGATAGCTGCCGCGCTTCAGGCGATAATGGTGAATGACATGGTGAAGCGCGCCGAAATAGATATAGCCCAGCATCAGTCCCGCCGTGACGGTGCAGGCGGATCCAAACCCGACCAGCAGCCACACCGGCAGCAGCGATCCCAGGCAGATCGAGCTCAGGCTCAGCCAGAGCGGCGAGCCCACGAGCGCGCGCGGATCGGCATGATGCATGTCGTGCAGGGCGGCGAGATAGGCCGGACCATGCAGGGCGAAGCGGTGAATGACGTATTCGGCGAGGCTCCAGAGCAGCAGCCCGCACGCAAAGCCGACCGCCGCCTCATCCCAGCGCGGCGGCTGCTTCAAGAGCAACGCGACCGCAACCAGTGCAGCGCTTGCGAGGGGATAGAATACGAAGTCGGCAAAGTACAAGAAAGTTTTCAGTCGCATGGGATGGCGCATGGGCTTGTCTGGCTGGACCGCTCCATGGCCGCCCGTGCTTCGAAAATCTCCGGCAATTCCTCTGCGTCATCGAACAATCCGATCACCGGACCGAGCACACTTCGCGCCTGCGCATCCGTTCCGCTCGCCTGATAGAGCCTGGCAAGCGAGAGCGCGGCGCGCAGCTCGAACGTCACGGTCTTCTGCGCCCGCGCGGTCTCGATGGCCCGCGTGAAGGCCGTCTCCGCGGCGACGATATCGATGGGATCCTTGCGCAGCAGCAATTCGCCACGCCGCCGCTGGATCTCCGCGGTGAACCATTGCTGTCCCGTCCGCTCCACTTCGAGGAGCTGTTCGTCGAGGATCGCGAGCGCCTCGTCGAACCGTCCTTCGCACGCCTTTGCTTCCGCCAGCAGCGTCCAGGTCAAGGGCACGTACAGCCCGGTCGCCATCTTTCCGACCAGCGGCAGCGCGATGGACTCCTCCATCTCCTGCAGCCCGGCTCCCGGCTCGCCGAGATGGCAACGGATCCAGCCGTTCCAGAATTTGCCGGTGCGTGCGTAGAGCAGAAGGCCGTGCTCGCGGCTGAGCTCGATCACGGCATCGACATGAGGCCTCGCGCCCTCAGGGTTGCCGCGCATCGCCTCCAGTACGATCTTGTGGAAATGCGTGTACACCATGGTCGCCACATGGCCGCTCTCCGCCGCACGGCGGATCGCCTGCTGCGCCAGTTGCCCGGCGCGATCGACCTCGCCGAGCGGCCACAACACCAGCGCAAGGTAGATCGCCGCCGCGATGCCGCAATCGTGGCCGTACAGGAACGCGAGATTGCGATCATGCTCGTCGCGGTAGATCGTGAGCGCCTGCTCGAGGTGCTGCCTGGCGTCGACGAAATTGCCTTCGAACCAGCGGGTCATGCCGCAGACGCGACGGGCGATCCCCGCCTCCGGCGCATCGGGCCGGTCGGCGGTGTCGTGCAGGAACGCCTGCGCGAGCTCCTGCATGGATCCGAGCTCGCTGCGAACGAGGCTTCCGACCCACAGGCCGTAAGTCGCGGCGAACCGCTCGGGCGCGCCCTTGAGCCCGGAGGCAAGCTCGCGCGCACGGGCGAAAGCGACCGACGTCTCCGGCGCGCCATAGCCGCGTGTGGCGATCAGCGCGTTGCCATAGGCGATCTGCAATTGCAGCCGGCGGCTCCGCCCTGCCGGGCTTTCGCTCAGGCCTTCTGCAAGGCCGATGGCCTTGGTCAGATGCGCGATCGCCTCGGGATAGGCCGAGCTGCGCAAGGATCGATCGCCGGCCTTGCCCCACCATTCGACCGCGTCCTCGACGAGACCGGCCTGCGTGAAGTGATGCGCGGCGATTTCGGGCGCCGCGGCGGCGACCTCCGGGAACTTCTCCTGGAGAACGGCCGCGATCCGCTCGTGCAATCGCCGGCGGCTGCTCCTCAGCAAGCTCTCATAGGCGGTGTCCTGCACCAGCGCGTGTTTGAACACATAGGCGCCGTCTCCCGCGGACCTGTTGCGGAAGATCAGCTCGGCGCCTTCGAGCTGGGCAAGCCGGGCGTCGATCTCCGCATCCTCCTTGTCGGCGATGGCGCGCAGCAGCTCGTCGGAGAATTCGCGGCCGATGACGGCGCAGATCTGCGCCACCTCCTTGGCAGGTCCGAGCCGGTCGAGCCGCGCCATCAGCGAATCCTGCAGCGTCGTAGGGATGGGCAGGCTGCCGGCGATCCGGTAGCGGCCGCCGGCCGCCTTTTCGAGGACGCCGATCTCGAGCACGGTACGCGTCAGCTCCTCGACGAACAGCGGGATGCCGTCGGTCCGCGTCGCAATCTGCCTCACCAGCTCGGACGGAACCGCGCGGCTTCCGATCAGGTCCGCGACCATGCGCTCGACGTCGACCTCCTTGAGACGCCCGAGCTCCAGCGTCGTCAAATTCGCCGGCCCCATCCACGGCAGCGTGAAGTCGTCGCGGAACGTCAGGACGAGCAGCAGGCGAAGCTGGTCGGCCAGCCTGACCGCAAGATGGAGCAGTTCGAGCGAGGTCGCATCCGCCCAGTGCAAATCCTCGACGATGCAGACCACCGGCGCCTCGGCGCTGAGGCGCTGCAGGCGCTGCATCAGCGCGGCCAGCGTGTTGCGCCGCAATTGCTGCGGCGTCCAGTCCAGCGGCGGATAGCGTCCGTCGGTGGCGATCGACAACACATCCGCAAACAGCGGCACCAGCGCCGGCGCCTTCAGGTCGCTGCGCCCGAGCAGCGCTTCGAGCTTGCGCAGCCGTTGTGCATTGCTGTCGCCTGCAGCGATCTTCGCCGCGCGCTGGAGCTGCGTGATGACGGGATAGAGCGCGCTGGCGCGATGATGCGGCGAGCATTGATAGCGCAGCAGGACGTGCGGCTCCGCGCCGATCCGCTCATGGAGGAAATGCTCCGATAGCCGCGACTTGCCGATGCCGGGCTCGCCTGAAATCAGCACGACCTGGCCCTGGCCGCGCCAGGCCCGCTGCTTGCATTCGGCCAAGCGCGCGAGCTCGTGCTCGCGGCCGACGAAGCCGGCAAGGCGCGCGGAGTGATAGGCTTCGAAGCGGCTCGCAAGCGGCGATGGACGATCCACCGCCCAGACTTCGACCGGCTCGCCAAATCCCTTGATCGCGCGGGTGCCGAGCTCGCGCAGCTCGAACAGATTGCCGATCAGGCGCCGCGTCGAAGCCGCGATGATGACGCATCCGGGCTCGGCAAAGGCCTGCATCCGCGCCGCAAGGTTCGGCGTCTCGCCGATCACCTCCAGCCGGCTGGAGGCGCCCTTTGCGATGAGATCGCCGACCACGACGAGCCCGGTGGCGATGCCGATCCGCACCTCCAGCCGCAAGCCCGGCTGGATATCGATCGCCTGCACGGCGGCCGTGATCTCGAGACCGGCGCGGACGGCGCGCTCGGCATCGTCCTCATGCGCGGCCGGATAGCCGAAATACGACAGGATGCCGTCGCCCACCAGGCGCGAGACGATGCCGTCATAGCTCGCAATGACCGCGGTCGCGGCCTCGCGATAGGCTTGCAGAATCTCGCGCATCTCCTCGGGATCGAACTGCTGCGACAGTGCAGTCGAGCCGACCAGATCGCAGAACATGATCGTGAGTTGGCGGCGCTCGGCACCGGCATCGATCTCAGGCACGCCGAGGCGCGCTTTCGGAACGTCCAGCTCTGCAATCGAACGCAGCAGCCGGCGCCGATGCCCGAGCACGACGCCCATGGTCGCGAGATCGCGATCCGTAATTTCGGAAAGAATATCGAAATCAATGCCGTGGTCGGAAAAGGACTTCAGGTATTGAGGGAGGCCGACCTTCTCCAACCAGGCAGCAACCTGCCCAGTCATCACGCGGGTCCAGCATTATCCGTACTAAACCTAGGATATATCTCCCGTCGGAATGAAGTCAATCGTGGCAGGCAAGCGTCGCCATTGTTGACGCATCGCAGGCACTGGCCCATGCTCGATGGTGGAAGCGTTCCCCATTTTCGCGTGAGAGTATTCATCCGTGAAGCAGGATCCGTATCCGACAGCGGCAAGCCCGATCCATCAGGCCGTCGTCAAACTGTTTTATTCGCGCGCCGCGCGCCATCTTTTCACCAACGCCTGGTACTCCCTGCTGAGCAACCTCGACAGGGATGCCGCCATCCGCTTCCTCAATTACGGCTATGCCCCGCTGAACGGAGCGCAAGTCGAATTGCAGGCCGCCGACGAGCCCGATCGCTACGCGATCCAGCTCTATCATCATGTCGCATCGGGGGCCGCGATCGCCGGCAAAGACGTGCTGGAGGTCGGATGCGGCCGCGGCGGCGGAGCATCCTACATCGCGCGCTATCTCCACCCGAAGAGCTACACCGGGCTCGACATCTGCAAGCCGGCGATCCGCTTCAACAAGGCGCGCTATGCCGACCAGGACAATCTCGCATTCCGCGTCGGCGATGCGCTCAGCCTGCCGTTCGCGGACGAGAATTTCGACGTCGTGGTCAACGTCGAAAGCGCGCAGCATTACGGCGACATGGGACGCTTTCTGGATGAAGTCCACCGCGTGCTGAGGCCCGGCGGCGCGTTCCTGATGGCGTGCTTCGAAGACCGGACGAAGGAGGTCTATCCGCGCGAGGCTCTGGCGAAGTCACGCTTGCGCCTCGTGCACGAGGACGACATCACCGCCAATGTCGCGCGCGCGCTGGAGCTGGACGGTGCGCGACGGACAGCGCTGGCGGACGAGATCGTGCCGCGCGTACTGCTCGGCGTCTCGCACGAATTCGCGGGCATTCCGGGCACGCAATTGCATGCGTCCTTCGCGAACGGCACCTGCCCCTATTACAGCTTCACCTGCCGCAAGGATTGATGCGGCCACTCAGAGCGTCTTGAGATATTCGATCAGCGCCTTGCGGTCGTCCTCGGTCATATCAGTTCCGTAAGTATGCCCGGCATTCGAATTGCCGCGGACGCTCGTGTCGAACAGGAATGCGCCCGGCGTCTGCGCCTTCATGTCGTATCCCACGATGTCGGGGTTGAACTCCCAATTGCCGACATAGAAGGTCTTCGGCCGCTGGCTCGGCGGCAGCAGCAGATCGTTTAACGACGGCACCGAGCCGTTGTGCAGGTATGGCGCCATCGCCCAGATGCCGTTGAGCGGCCTTGCCCGGTAGGCGAGCGGCGCCCTGAACTGGTTGGGACGGCCGCAATTGATCTCGGCGGCACTGGCCGCGTTGTCCTTCGAGCGAGCAATCCACAGCGCGGCAATGTTTCCGGTCAGCACTTCGGCCGCCTTGTAGTTGGACATCGCATCGGGGCCGCCGATCTTCGACAGCGCGATCTTGCGTCTGTTGAACGTCGTCGCCTGCTCGGGATCGGTGCCGATCTTGCGGAGATCGACCAGCGGGATCTGGATCTCGCTGCACGCGCCCGACGCCGCTTCGGTGGGCGCGGCATCGTGGCAGTTCGCGCAGGCGCTGACATAGACGAGCTGGCCGCGCAGCGCCCGCTTCGGGTCGAGCGCACCGAGGACGGCTTCCGGCCAGCGCGGAGAGCGCAGGTCCATCAGCTTGCGCTGTCCCCACACCACATTCTCCATCTGGATGCCGTGCATCACGTCGGGTCCGATCATCGTCGCGTCATGCTTGATCGGCGCGAGCACGCCGAGCGCCTCGACGATGTTGCGCGTCAGCGGCTGACGGATCGAGGCGTTGTACAGCACCCAGTTGAAACGCGGCGTATCCCACAGCGCCGGATAGCGCACCGGCGCGGTCAGGTGCGCGTAGTTCCTGGTCTCGCCGATGTCCGCCGGATCGGTCATGAGCCTGAAAGGCCCGGCCAGAAGCTGATTCAGGCCGGCGCCATGTGCATCCAGCCTGCCCGCCCCGCCCGCCGTATCGCCGGAGTTCGCACCGACCACCTGGTTGAATTTCGCGGCCGCCTGCAACACGCCGCCGAAACACTGCAATCCGCTCTGCACGTCGGCCGGCGGCGCCTTCACCCGCGCCATGAAGCGCTGTGCGGCGCCGTCCTGATTCTGCAGGACCGCGCCGATCGAGCCGACCAGTTGTGCGACGAAGGCGTCGATATCGATGTGGGACGGGCCGCCCTCGATCCGGATCTGCTGGCCGCGGTAGCTGACCTGCCCGGTGTGACAGCCGGCGCAGCCGAGGCCGAGCCAGTTGCCTTTCCAGCACGCATGCCGTCCGTCGGGAATATCCACGGGGGTGCTGTAGAGACCGATCGCCAAACCATCCGGATTGGTGGCGCTGGCGGGCTCGGGGAGGAAACCCAGCCGCTGCAGATTCTCGGGCGCCTTGATCAGGGCGGTTTGCCCGGGCGGCTGCCCCGGCTGCTCCAGCGCGACAAACCATTCATAGGGGATCAGCGCCGTTCCCTGCGAGATGAAGTGCCAGCGATCGGCGGTCTCCTCGCTCCAGCCCTGTTGCAGATGGACGGGAGCCCCCGGCGCGGGCTTGTCTTCAGCCGATACGGCGATGACGGTGGCGAGAAGGGACACGACGGCGATCAACGGGACGCGCACATCAAAATTCATGATCCGCTCCAATCAACGTGAAGCTTTCAATCGTGACGGCGTCAGTGCCGTCGCTACCAGGCAATCAGCAATCATGCGCCACCGATGGCGCTGCGTGCAGCACCGGAGGCGTTCCAGAAATTTTCATGCAAACGACTACGCGCAGGCCCGCGCGCCCGCGCCAAACCATCAACAAGGAAGCCACGCCGCCCCATAGCGACCGCTCCGAACCCCATTGCCCGCGGCCACCGTTCGACGACCGCAAGTGGAGGCTACATCATGCCGGAAATAAGCGCAAAGGTAGAGATGGGCTGTGGCCGACAGCGGCCGGGACAGCCGGCGGCTCTGGTCTTACCGGAAATAGCCCAGCACGAGCTCGGTATCCGCGCTGCCCGGCACCGTGCCGTTCAGTTCGGCATCGATGACGCGCCGGCAGGCGTCGATCGCGGCATGGTCGCCGAGGTCGTTGGCGGCTTCCAGCACGAGCCATGCGGCGTCGACCGTGGCCTTCTCCGGAGCCGATCCGCCCGGCTCGGCGGCGACGGTCTTGGTGAGGCTCTTGTTCTTGCGAACTGCGGTGCCGAATTGAGGCAACATTGCAAATACTCCCTCGATGTCCCGTTCAGTGAACCTGGAGCTCAGCCTGACGACCCGTCGCGGGATCGGCGCCGGCGCTGTTCTTGCGCGACTGGTAGAACTTCAAGATGCTGCGTGAGGTCTCGATCTTGAGCCGGTTGAAATCGCGCTCGTTGTCGTGGAGCTCGCGCGCGGTGATCAGGTGGTCCTTGGCGCCGAGGAACAGCAGCGACATCGTCGTGTCCCAGGAGAAGTCGAGCGCCTTGCACAGCACCAGGATCATCTCGCGGTTGCGGTCCATCAGCGCGCGCTCGATCACGTCGACCGGCAGCGACGACAGCAGCGACAGGCCGATCTGCACCTCGTCGAAGCGGTGCTGGCGCGCATAGTTCGAGATCGAGTCCTGGTTGAGATTGCCCTGCCGGTACTGCGTCGTCACCACGCGCTTGGCGACGAAATAGCTGCGCGAGGACGGGCCGAACTTGGACTGCAGATCGCCGGTGACCTCGGTCACCGAGCTCTGGATCTGCGACATCATTTCGGGGCGCTCGGTCTCGAGCCGGCGGCGGACGTCTTCCGAGGCCTTGGAGATGAGCTGCTGGAAGATGTGGCGCGGCACGTCCTTGCGCAGGCCGAGCTGCTCGGCGAGGATGGAATCGCCCTCGGCGCGGCGGACCATGTGCAGCAGGCCCGAGCCGGAGAAGCGCGCGCCCTCGTTCCGGGCGACCGAGGTGACAACCTCCTGGTTACCACGCTTGACGAGCACGTCGGTCACGGCCTCGCCGATCTCCTCACGCTGGGAGATCGCGAGCAGATGCGCCTGGCCCTTGGTCATCGCGCTCTCGACCAGAACCTTCTCGCCGATGCGGTTCGAGTCGCGCAGCACGGGGCCGGCGACTGCGATCTCGTCGTCAAGAGCGAGCTTCTCGATGACGTTGAGCGGGGCATGATCGCAGCCCGCCATCAATTCGGAGAGCTGCGCCCGCGCGGCGACCTCGATCTCGTCGGCCAGCCGGCCGATGACCTCGCCGAACATGCTGATCTCGTCGTCGACGTAGCGACCGGTGATCAACAGATCGGTCGCATGCCACAGCGCCTTGGCCCGGCTTTCGTCGGTGCCGCGCGCGATTGCGTCGTCCAGATCCTGTAGAAGCGTCTTCGCCCCGTCCATCTCGATAACCCCAGTTCTTGGAAGTTCTTTGGCGCCATCCTGCCTGTACGGGCAGGACTCTCGGATTCCTCTGGGAGCCGACACTAGGGAACAAACGCGAGAATCCAGTAAAACCGTCACATCAGTTTTGCCGACGAGATTTCGGTCAAATGCGAGCGAGTGTGGTTACGGAAGCGTAAGCCGCTCACCTCTCGCGGAGCGAGAGGCGGACACCGAGTCGAGCCGCCTTACGGATTCTGCGGCGTCAGGACCAGCGGCGGCTTCGGCCGGGGCTTGGCGGGCGGCGAGCCCGGGGCGGGCCGCACGTCGATCGGCGGCGGCAGGGGCGCGGCCTGCTGGCTTGCCAGCGGCGGGTTCGGCACGGCCGGCGCGGCCTGCGGCGCCCTCGGCGTCGGTGCAGTCTTTGACTCAGCCTTGGGTTCGACCTTCGCCTTCGGCGGCGGGCGGCGCGGATCGCGACCGGGCATCGGCACGTCGGTCAGCGCCGGCTCCGGCGCGGGCTCGGGCGAGACCAGCGTCGGCAGCGCGGCCGTCGCCGGCGGCGGCTCGCCGCGTTCGATGGCATCGAGCCTTCGCGTCTCGCGATCGATGGTGCGCACCGCTAGCCACGACGACAGCGGCGTGAGATCGACGGTGCGGCTGAGCTTGTCGGGCGGACCTGCCGCGAACAGCTGGATCTCCGGCGGCGCGCCGGAGAGGCCGGTCATGATCGGCGTCAGGCTGGCGCGGATGTCGGCCTGGTCGGCGGGAATGTCGTAACCGCCTGAGACGATGGCACGCGCGTTCTTCGCGTCCAGCGGCGTCGCGCCGACGCGCAGCCGGCCGTCGCGGATCGTGAAGGCGATCTGGGCCGAGGGGACCGTAATGGGAGCCGACAATGCGGGCTCGACCAGCTGCCGCAGCTTGACGTCATCGGGGACCTGACCGCTGTCGCTGGCGCGGATGGCGATCTCGAAGGCGCGCGGATTGAGCCCGCTGATCTCGACCGAGTCCAGCGTCACGGTGCCGTTGCCGGCAAGCGCGCCCGTCAGTGCCGAGACGCTGCGGCCCTGGCTCGTCAGCGCCATCTGCACCGACGCGCGCCCCCTGGGCAGCGCCAGATCACGGTAGCGCAGCGAGGCCGCATCGACATTGGTGAGATCGAGATGCGCGTTCAGCGCCAGACCATTGGCGCCGTTGCGCGCGTCCAAGCTTGCCGTCATCTCGCCGCCGGCGAGGCCGCCCTTGAGCCCATCGAGCGCGAGCGACTGGCCGTCGCTCCTGATCGTGCCGCTGAAGGGACGCAGCTCGATGCCGTCGGGCAGGCTGCCGCGCAAGGCCTGGAAGGCGACTCGGCCGCGCCAGCCGCTGACGAGGCCCGCACTCAGCGGTTCGCCGCCATCATGCCCGGCGGCGCCGATCACAAGCGCGAGCGCAGGCGCCAGATCGAGCGTGTCGAGCCCGACTTCGCCGTCGACGCTCCTCTCCTGATCGAGCGTCACCGCGAGATGGCCGCGCAGATGCGAGCCTAGAGCCCCGCTGTCGAGATCGTCGAAGCTCAACCGATTGCCTGCCAGCGTGAGGCGGGACGACAAGCTCACCTTCTGGATCGACTTGTCGGCGGGATTGGTCCCGAGCAGCGGCGCCAGATTGGCGTTGCGCACGTGCAGATTCACGCTGCCCTTCGGCTCCGGCCCCGACAATTCGACGCTGCCTTGCGCATCCGCATCCAACCCGCCGCCACCGAGCCTGGCGTTCAGTTGCAAGGGCTTTCGCCACGCGCCGCTCAACTTGCCTTCGATCTGTGAGACGCCCTCGCCGGCCGCGACCACGCGATCGAGGCCGAGCAGCGCCAACAATGCGTTCGCCTGCGGCGTCGATACTTTCGAGTCCAGCGTGAAGTCGCTGTTACGTAAACGGTCCATGTCGAGGCCGTTAACGGCCCCGACCGGCATCTGCGCGGCAAGCGTGGCGGAGGCCTTGAGCTGCGGCGCATCGAGATCGAACACGACGCGCGCGTCGCTGCGATCGGCATGTTCGGCGTTCTTGTCGAGGCTGAGATTGAGCGTCAGGCGCGTCGCGCCCGACAGTGCCGGGATGGCGTCGAGGCGTGCGCGCACCGCAGGAGCGATCGGCTCCAGCAGCGCCGTGAGATCGCGCAGCGAATTGGCCGACGATTTCAGCGCGAGCTTGCCGGTAGCCTTGGTGCGATCAAAGCTGCCGCTCGCCTCCGTCGTCACGCCGCTGGCCTGGCCGAACCGCAACTGCTCCAGCGACAGCGAGGCGGGCCCATAGCCGAGCTTGGCCGCGAACGGCCGCAGCTCCTGGCCCGCCGAGATGGCGCGGCCGATGTCGAGCGAGAGCTTTGCCTCGTCCGGCCATTCACCTTGCGGACCGGCGAGCGCGCGGACAAAGCTCGCGGCGGCATCGAGGTCGAGACGGTCGGCCTTGAGGTCGGCATCGATTCGCGAGCCTTTGCTCGCGCCTGTCTGCACGAAGGCGATGCGGCCCCCGACCGCGCCGCCTTCGATTTCGGCCTGGAGCTTGTCGATTGCGAGATGATTGGCGGCGATCGTCACCTCGCCGGAAAGGCGCAGCGGCCGTGTGCTGCGCCTGATCACCTCGTTGCGGCCCTGCAGCCAGGCCACCAGCGTATCGGGATCGGAGGACTCGACGCTGAGGCGGCCGCTAAAGCTGTCGGCGCCGGGCGTGGCGCCGTTGAGCGACACTTGCGTCATGCCGGGCGCGCGCAGCTCGAGCCGCTGGAAGGTCCAGGACCGGCCATCGGTCTGTAGCTCGGTCGTGATGTTCTGGAGCGGACGGCCGCCCAGCATGATCTGGTCGGAGTTGAACTCGATCTGCGCCGGGATCGGCGCCTGCGGGATCGCAGCCAGACCTGCGCGCAGGGCGGGCAGGATGCGAAGCGGCTCAGTATCGTCGCGGCCCGCGAGCTTGTCGGCATCGACCTGCCGCGCCGACAGCACAGCGCGCAGCAGCGGCGAGGCGCCGAACCTGAGATCGCCGACGCCGCCGACCTTCAGCGCGGTGTCCTCAGGGCCAAAGCTCGCGTCGATCTGGTCGAACTTGGCACCGGCCGGATCAGCCTTGAGTTTCGCGGCGAGCTTCCATGGCGTTGGCCCCGCCTCGCCGGCTTTCTTCGCCGGCGGCACCGCCAGCGTCAGCGCACCGTCGAATTTCGGCTGGCGGTTGTCGAAGGCCAGCACGCCTTCGAGATCGGCCAGAACGGCGCGCTCGCCGGGATCGATATTGAGGTGAACGCGGGTGGCACTGCCGTCAGCGCTCGGGCCGGAGGAGATCCGGAACGGATAGCGGGTGCCCGCGGCGGCGAAACTGCCGTCGCCCCGCACCGCGCCTGCGAGCGAGCGCACGTCGCCGGAGAAGACGATGTCGTTCAGCTCCAGCGTCGAATGGCTGGCGGCGTCATGAAGGGCGATGCGGCCGGTGAGGTTGAGCCGATCGATCGCGAGCGAAGCCAGGTTGAAGGTGCCGTTCGCGGTGGACGGCAGGTCGACCCTGCCCCTGGCGTCGAGGCCGAGATCCACCGCCATGCCGCCGACCGAAAGCTCGGTGGCGCGCCATTCGCCCCGCATCAGCGAGCCCAGGCTGAACTCGACATCGAGCTTGTCGGCGCGCAGGCGGCCGAGATCGTTGTTGCCGCCGAAGGTGACAGAGCGCAGGCGCAGCGTCGGCGTGGGCAGCAGCCGCGCATCGAGCTCGCCCGCAACGCGCACGGGCACGCCGATAATCCGGGTCGCTTCCGCCTCGAACTGGGGCCGAAACTGGTTCCAGTCGACGAAGTAAGGCCCGATCAGCGCGGCCAGCAGCGCTAGAATAAAGGCAATCGCCAGTCCGAGCAGTGTCGTCTGCACGGGTCTCCCCTCGGCCAAGCCGGCACCCGGGTCAAACCCAAGCTGACAAACCAAGCTTCAGGCGCGCCGGAACTGCCCCTTATATAGGGGGAAGTGTGGCGAAGTCACAGCGACTGTTGCGCGCGGAGGTTAACCCGTCCGGCTTCACCAACTGGCCGGCAGGCGCTTCAGGCCGCGCAGCACGAAAGTCGGCCGCCATTCCGGGTTTTCGACGTCGTCGATGCGCAAGTCGGGCAGCCGCCGCAATAGCGTGGCGATGGCGATCTCGGCCTCGATACGCGCCAATTGGGCGCCCAGGCAGAAGTGGATGCCGCCTCCGAACGACAGCGGCCGGACGTTGGGCCTGGTGATGTCGAGCCTGTCGGGGCGGTCAGGATAAACAGCGGGATCGCGATTGGCCGACCCGAGCAGGCAGAGCACGCTCTCGCCCTTGGGGACCCTCTTGCCGCCGAGATCGTCGATCTCCTCCAGCGTGACGCGTCCGGTCATCTGCACCGAGGAATCGTAGCGCAGAAACTCCTCGATCGCGTTGGTGATCAGGTCCGGCCGCGCCTTCAGAAGCGCAAGCTGATCCGGATTGCGGTGGAGCGCCAAAAGGCCGTTGCCGATCAGATTGACGGTGGTCTCGTGTCCGGCGCCGAACAGCAGAATGATGTTGGCGGTCAGTTCCTCATTCGTGAGCTTGTTGCCGTCTTCCTCGGCCTGCACAAGCTGGGTGATGAGGTCGTCGCCGGGACTACGACGGCGCAGCTCGAACAGCTGCTGGAAGTACATCTGCGCCATCAAGTTGGCCTGGTTGCCTTTCGCGATCTCCTCAGGAGACAAGGGGACGGGATCGAGCAGCCGTCCGCCGTCGCGCGAGCTCTTGTAGAAGACCTCGCGATGATCCTCGGGGATGCCGAGCATCTCGCAGATCACGGTGACGGGCAGGCGAAAGGCGAAATCCTCAATCAGGTCCATCTGACCGCGATCGATCACGGCATCGATCGTCTGGTCGACGATTTCCTGAATCCGCGGCCGCATGTCCTCGACGCGGCGGGCGGTGAAGGCCTTCACCACCAGACCGCGCAGGCGGGTGTGATCGGGCGGATCGGCCTGCAGCATCCAGTGGCCCATGCTGCGGAACACCGGCTCGTTCATGATGTCGGGGCCATAGCGGCGCGTCGTGCGCTCGACAAAGTCCTTGCCGAAGCGCTTGTCGCGCATCACCAGGCTCACGTCGGCATGACGGCTGGCGACGAACTGGCCGAACGGCGTCACATGGATCGGATCGATCGTGCGCAGCCGCTCATAATGCGGATAGGGATCGCGGATGAAGTCCGGTGCCAGCGGATTGAACAGCGGATCGCCTGCGGGTTGCACTTGCTCGTTCATGGTGGACCTCGCACCGGTTGCCGCATGACACGATACGCGAGGCAGCCCGAAGCCCCGGCGTAACCATCCCTGTGAATTATCAACTCGATACATTATTGTATCGAGTTGCATTCTGCCCTACCCTGCGCCGATGTCAAGGGTGAGAACCAGACCGACCAGGGACGACACGCGCGATAAGCTGTTCGAGGCGGCTGCACGCGTGTTCGAACAGGACGGCATCGGTGGCGCCAGCATCGAGGCGATCGCGTCGGAGGCGGGCTTCACCCGCGGCGCGTTCTACTCGAACTTTGCGAGCAAGGACGAGCTGATCTTCGCGATGCTGGAGGATCACGTCGAGCGATCGATCCGGCGCAACATGGAGATCCTGGCGCAGCACGACAACCTCGACGACTTCATCGCAGCGCTTAAGTCGATGGACCGCGGCCGGCAGGATCCCCTCACCCGCTCCCCACTGCTGCACATCGAGATGATCCTGTTCGTCGCGCGCGCCGAGAAGCGCCGGCCCGAGCTCGCCAAGCGGCTGCGCGCCCGGCGCAAGCTGATTGCCGACATCGTCGAGGCGACGTTGAAGGACAAGGCGAATGGCGAGAGGCTGAATCCGCCGTGGATGGCCTCGGTCGTGCTGGCGCTGGAAGACGGCTTTCGTCTGCATCGGCTGATCGATCCCGAGACGACGCCGGCCGACAGTTTTCTACGCGCGATCACGGATTTGCGGCGGCGCACGGGGCTGGGGCCGAACCAGAGTTAGCTCCCGAGTTGACGACCAGGTCCATCCTTGAGCGCAACTGCGACAGATTGTCTTTGGCAAGCGGTCGCTGCGCTTTTGAACGCTCCGCACGCTGCACCCGCGTGCTTCAAATGCAACACGAGATTGCGAAATGGGCAGGCTCACGCCGGCCGGATTGACATGAAATAGCAATCTGCAGAAATACGACTGCACGGTGCTATGGTGCAGCACGCCTTGCAGCGTGCCATTGCTGGGAATGCCATGAAGTTGGGAATGCGAGGGGTCGCGATCGGCAGTCTGCCGATAGATTCCGATGTCTGGCCGGCCGTCCACGACGGCATTGGTTCCGCCGAAACAGCCTCTCATCGATCCGCGTTGTTCCGCCGACTTCATTGCGCTGCCGGACAGGTCGTACTCACATTCGCACTCGCCTGCGTGCCCTCATCAGCATGGGCTGCATGCACGGCTATTGATACGACAACCTGCAGCGCCGCCGGTGGAAGCGGCGCCCCGGGACGCGGCGGCAATGGTGGCGCCGGTAACGGCCAAGGCGGCGGCGCGAGTCACCTTGGCGCCGGTGGCACAACTATCCAGGATCCGGGCAGCCCAGGCACGAACGGCAGCGGCGGAGATGGTGCGCCCGGCGATGCGGGCGGCGTGACAGGCGCCGCACCAGGCGTAGCCCTGAGTGCGGGTTCAATCGTTTTCAATGCCGGCGTTGCGGGAGCAACCGGTTCAGCGGGTCCCCAGGGCACCAACTTCGGCGCGGGAGGCGCGGGTGGCGGCAGTGGTATCTATTACAGCGGGACGTCCATAACGATCAGTAACGGCGCCACGATTTCCGGCGGAGGGGGCGGCGCAGGCAGCGACAACTTGAACGCCGGTACGGGCAATGGTGGTGGTGGCGGCGGCGGCGGAAGCGGGCTGACGGCCACCCTGGGAGCCGTGCAAATCGAGAACTGGGGTTCGCTCATCGGTGGCGCGGGCGGAACAGGGGGCAGCAGCGGGTTCGGCGGCGGTGGTGGTGGCGGCGGCGACGGCCTGCTCTCTTTGGGAAGTTCCGCGATGATCACCAACGTTGGCTCCATCACTGGGGGCGACGGTGGAGCGGGCGGAGCCGGCTTTTTCGCCGGGGGCGCGAGCGGTGCGGGCGGCGCCGGCGTGAACCTTGTCGGCGGATTCAATGTGCTCACCAATGCCGGGACGATCACCGGCGGCGGCAGCAACGGCGGCGCTGCCGGCGTGGGCATCATCACGCGCGGCCGGGATTTGATCGTAAATGCCGGCACGATCAGTGGCGGCCTTGCCGGCGGAACGCGCGCCGCTGCGATCGAGTTCGGCGGCACTGGTAACAGGCTCGATCTGCTAACGGGATCGACGATCATCGGCAGTATTGCGATCGATGCCGGCGCGTCGGCGACCATCGCCGGGCAAAATGCCGGACTCACGCTCGGCAACGCGATCTCTCTCGCCGACAGCGCCTCCGCCCTGACCCTCGAGACCTCTACTACGAGCCTTGTCGCCTCGGGCGCCATCTCCGGCGCGGGTGCGGTGACGTTCATCGGGAACCATACCCTGACCTTGTCGGGCGTGAACACCTATACGGGCGCGACGACGATCAGCAGCGGCACGCTTGCATTGTCCGGCAACGGCAGCATCGCCGCATCGGCCGGCCTCGTCGACAACGGCGTGTTCGATATTTCCGGCACCAGCGCTGGCGCCTCGATCCGCGCACTCACAGGCAGCGGGGTCGTGGCGCTCGGCAGCCGAACGCTGACCCTGAGCAACGCCATCGGATCGTTCGGCGGCGTGATCGGCGGCGCGGGCGGCGTGATGATCGCCGGCGGTACACAGACGCTGACCGGCGTCAATACGTATTCGGGCGCGACCATCGTCGGCAACGGCGCGACACTCGCGCTCGGCGCCGGCGGCAGTATCGCCGCCTCGAGCGGAGTCACGACCAACGGGACGCTCGATATCTCGGCGACGGCGAGCGGCGCATCGGTGGCGAGCCTTGCCGGCAGCGGCACGGTCGCGCTCGGTGCCGGCACACTGACGCTGACGAACGCCGCAGGAACGTTCAGCGGGACCGTCGCGGGAAGCGGCGGGTTGACGCTGAATGGGGGGACAGAGCGGCTGACCGGCACCAGCACCTATACGGGAGCGACGACGATCAACGCCGGCACGCTGGCATTGGCTGGCATGGGCGGCCTGTCCTCGGCCACGCGCCTCGCACTGGCTGGCAGCGGCGCAACGTTTGACCTGTCCGCTGCCGGCGCGCAATCGATTGCCGATCTCTCCGGCGTGGCCGGTTCGCACATCGTGCTCGGCGCAAACGCCTTGACGGTCACGATGGGCGGCAACGGGTCGTTCGACGGCACGTTGATCGGCAGCGGCTCTTTCACCAAGCAAGGCACCGGCACGCTGGTGCTGAACGGCGTGAGCAGCGGCTTCGCCGGCACCACGACGGTCGCGGACGGGACGCTGAAGGTCGGCGATGCCAGCACTCCGAGCGCCGCGCTTGGCGGCACGGTGATCGTCGGAGCACTGGGCACGCTCGGCGGCAGCGGCACGGTCGGCAACACGCTGATCAACGGCGGCACGCTCTCGCCGGGCAATTCCATCGGCCTTTTGACAGTTGCCGGCAATCTCACCTTCACATCGGCCTCGACCTATTCGGTCGAGGTTTCGCCGGCCAATGCCGACCGGGTCAACGTGACGGGGACGGCGACCCTGGGAGGCGCGACGGTCGCCGCGAGCTATGCGCCGGGAAGCTACGTCGCCAGGCGCTACACGATCCTCAACGCCGCCGGAGGCGTCAACGGCACCTTTAGCGGCGCAGTGAACACGAACCTGCCGGCGAGCTTCTTCGGCTCGCTGAGCTATGACACCAACAACGCCTATCTCAATCTGACGCTGAACTTCGCTAACCTGAATTTTGGCAGTGGCCTCAACAGCAACCAGCAGCAGGTCGCGAGCACGTTGACCGACTACTTCAATACGACCTCCGGCATTCCGTTGACATTCGGTGCATTGACACCGGCGGGTCTGTCGGTGGCCTCCGGCGAGCTCGGCACCGGCGTCATTCAGTCATCGCTGAAGGCTGACGACCTGTTCCTCAACCTGTTGCTCGACCAGACGACCGCCGGGCGCGCCGGCGGCTTTGCGCCGGAGGAAGCACCTTTCGCGACTGGCGAGGCAGCACTGTCCTATGCCGGACGACCGGCCGGCAGAAGCGCAGACCAGACCTACGCAATGGTCGCCAAGGCGCCGCAATACGCATCGCATGCATTCAATCCGTGGAGCTCGTGGGCAGCAGGCTATGGTGGCGCCCAAACTATCGCCGGCAACGCGGTGGTGGGATCGCAGGACACCAGAGCGCAGGTTTGGGGCGTCGCCGCAGGAGCCGACTACAGGCTCTCGCCGGATACGGTCGTTGGTTTTGCACTCGGCGGCGGTGGCACGACCTATGCCGTGGCTAACGGCTTCGGCTCCGGCTCGGCCGATCTCTTCCAGGCCGGCGCCTATGGCCGACATCAGTACGGCAGCGCCTATGTCTCCGCCGCATTCGCCTACGGCTGGCACGACGTCACCACCACGCGCAGCGTGGCGCTCGCCGGCATCGACAGGCTCGAAGGCCGCTTTCGCGCCGACAGTTTCTCGGGCCGGTTCGAAGGTGGCTATCGGTTTACGACGCCGTTTGCGGGCTTGACGCCTTATGCGGCCGTGCAGGCGATCAACTTCGATCTGCCGGCCTATGCCGAGCAGAGTCTTGTCGGCGGCGGTTTGTTCGCGCTGAATTATGGGGCACAGACCACAACCGATACCCGCACCGAATTCGGCTTCCGCAGCGATAAGTCATTCGCGATCAGGGATAGCGTACTGACGCTCCGCGGCCGGCTGGCGTGGGCGCATGACTACAACCCCGACCGAGCGGTTCGGGCGGCGTTCCAGTCGCTGCCGGGCACGAGCTTTGTCGTGAACGGCGCCCGACCAGATCCCGATTCCGCTCTGGTCAGCGCGTCTGCCGAGACGACATGGCTCAACGGAGTCTCGCTCGGTGCGACGTTCGAAGGCGAATTTTCCGGCAACCTGACGAGCTACGCCGGCAAAGGAGTTCTCAAGTACAGCTGGTGAGTGAGCGACGGCTAAGCCGACCGCTTCACCGCGTCTCGTCCCGCCGGGTTAACATCGAGCCGCCCCAGCATCGCCCTAGCCTGCTCGGCGCAATGTTCGATCAGCCAGCGCTCGAAGGCGACCGGGGCGAGCGCGGGGGCGTAGAGGAAGCCCTGCACGACGTCGCAGCCGAGCTCGGTCAGCATCTTGCGCTGGCCTTCAGTCTCGACGCCTTCGGCGACGACGGTCAGCCTGAGGCCCTGGCCGACGCGCACCACGGCGGTGGCGATCGCGAGCGCGGCTGCATCCTTGTCGATGTCGCGCATGAAACTGCGGTCGATCTTCAGCTCGCGGATCGGCAGATGCGCGAGCCGGCTGAGGCTGGAATAACCGGTGCCGAAATCATCGACCGAAAGCCCGACGCCGAGCTCGCGGATCGCATGCATCGTCTCCAGCGCGGCGGCACCGTCCTGCATGAACGTGCCTTCGGTGATCTCCAGCATCAGGGCATCGGGCGGCAGCGCATGTTCGGCGAGAATGTCCTTGAGCCGCGCGGCCAGCGCGACGTTGCGGAAATTGAGCGGCGACAGGTTCACGGACACGCTCGGAATGTTGAGCCCGGCGCGGCGCCAAATCGCCATCTGCCGGCAGGCCTCGCGCACCGACCACAGGCCGATCTGCTCGATCAGGCCGCACTCTTCGGCGAGCGGAATGAACTTGGCCGGCGAGACGTCGCCGAGCGCGGCATCGTGCCAGCGCGCCAGCGCCTCGACGCCGTGGATGGCGCGATCGCAGCTGCGGACCTGCGGCTGATAGAACAGGCTCAGCGCATTGTCGGCAATGGCGCGGCGGAGCGCTGCGATCATCGCCAGTCGCTGCTCGGCAAGGCCGTTCATCTCGGCGCTGAACATGCGATGGGTCGACCGGCCCGCCTGTTTGGCCATGTACATGGCGGCGTCGGCCTGCTGCATCAGCGTGTCGATGTCGGTGGCGTGGTCGGGATAGAGGCTGATGCCGATGCTGGCCGACATCGGCATCAGCTTCGATCCGAGCCGCAAGGGAGCGGCCAGCGCCTCGGTGATGCCGGCTGCGACGCGCTCGGCGTCCTGTGCATTCCGGTGCGGCAGCAGGACCACGAACTCGTCGCCGCCTAGCCGGCCCAACATGTCCTCAGGCCCGATCTGCTCGCGCAGGCGCTGCGCCAGCTGAACCAGCAGTTCGTCGCCGGCGGCGTGGCCGAGCGTGTCGTTGACGTCCTTGAAATGGTCGACGTCGAGAAAAGCCAGCGCGACATGGCCGCCGGTCGGACAGGCGTCGATCGCGGTCGTGATCAGGTGCCGCAATTGCGCGCGGTTCGGCAAGCCGGTGAGGATATCGTGATAGGCGAGCCGCGCGATCTCGGCGCGCGCCTCCTTGCGTTCGATCGCGAAAGCGCCGAGGTCGACGCAGGCCTCGACGATGCGCCGGTGCCAGTTGCTCGGCGCGCGCGGCTCCCGATAATAGAAAGCAAACGTCGCGATGACCCGGCCGTCCTTGGCCTTGACCGGTGTCGACCAGCAGGCACGCAAGCCTATCGCCAGCGGCATCGTCTTGTAGGGCTGCCAGCGTGGATCGGTATCGAGATCGGTCGCAAGCACCGGCTCGCCATAGAAGGCCGCTGTGCCGCAGGAGCCGACATTGGGCCCGATGGCGAGGCCATCCAGCGCGCGGGAATAGTCCTCTGGCAGGCTTGGACCGCCGAGCGGATGGACCAGGCCGGCGGCATCGATGTGCAGCAGCGAGCAGACCACGTCGGGCGCGATTTCCTCGACGCGGCGGCACAGCCTGTCGGCGATCTCGGCGATCGGGACCTCGTCGGCGAGCGCGCTCATGATCAGTTGCTGGAGCGAGCGCAGCTGCTTGGTCTCGGTGATGTCCTCGAGCAGCGCAAAGAAATGCTTGACCCGCCCCTTCTTGTCGCGGAAGGCATCGATCCGGGCGCAAACCCAAATCTCTTGGCCGGATTTGTCGTAGACCAGCACCTCGGCCTCGCCGCGACGGCCACCACGCATCAGGCGTTCGATGACCCTGGCAATGGCCTTCCGATCGGTATGGCAGCCGGCGATGAGATCGCCTGCGCGGCGCCCTTCGGCCTCGCCGCTGCTGTAGCCGAACAGTGTCGTGAAGGCCGAATTGACGTAGACGATGTTCTGCTCGACATCGCTGATGATGACCGCGCGGTTGGTCTGGTCGGAGACGGTGTTGAGCAGCCCGATCCTGACGCGGCGCTCGGCATCGGCAGTGACATCGCGCGCGAACACGATGTGATGGAGCGCGCCGCCTGTGGTCACCGAGGACAGCGCAATCTGGACCTTGATCCGGCTGCCGTCGCAACGAACCAGGCTGATCTCGTCACGAAAATCCGCGACCGGGTCGGCCTGAAGGCATTTGAGCGTGAGAATTGCAGCGTCGTGGCCGAGCACATCGGCCCGCGCGAACTTCCAGATCCGCTCCGCACCGGCGTTGAAATGAGTGATGCGACGCGCGTCATCGACGATGACGATGCCGTCGTCGGCGCATTCGAGCGCCGCGCGCAGCACATCAGGCATTTCGGTCACGGGGGCGTCAGCAGACATCGTTGGACCCGGCAGGATCGGGAAGATATGGCAATGAGCCCGAAGCTAACGCTGCGATAGTGTCCAAGACGTTTTTGTCGCTGGCCTCGGTTCCGGCAAGCCGCGACATGCTTAACAGTCTTTGAAAGGCGCGACGGTAATCCGTTGCAGAAGGAACCTAGTTTGTCGTGCGAAGCCTGTGCAGCCGGCCCGCCACCGCCCGCACCTTGCCAGGCGAGGCACGCCAGACCGACAGCGCCGAGAGCAGGCTCACGAGAATGCCGATGGCAAAGGCCAGCGTGTAATCGCCGGCGCGATCGTAGAGCAGGCCCGTCAACCAGGGACCGGCGGCACCGCCCGCGAGTGCCGCGAGCATGATCGTGCCGAAGATGCTGCCCTGATGTCGGCCCTGGAAAATCTCGAACACCACCGCCCCCATGATCGAGGTGAGGCCGTAGCCGAGCGCCCCTTGCGTGAACACCATCAGCCAGACCAGCCACAGCGAGGGCTGATATTTCAGCGCGATCAGCGCCGAAAAGCAGATCGCAAAGCCGGCGCAGCTGATCGCCCAGACCCATTCCCGTCCGATCCGGTCGGAGACGTGGCCGAGCAGGATCTGGCCGGGAATGCCGAGCAGGCTGACAGCGCCGAGCGCCCAGACCGCAATGCTCGGGCTGAAGCCGATGTCGAGCAGGAACTTGGTCTGATGCACCTGCACTGAGTACCAAATGTACAGGCCGCAGAAATAGCCGAACGCGATCCACCAGAACCGGGCCGTCGCAACCGCCCGTGCGAGCGTCCAATCGGTGCTGGCCCAGGCCGGATCGACGATGTTCGAGACCGGCTTTGCGGCACCCACGGCCGGCGTGGCGTCGCCGTCCGGCTGAAGGCCAAGGTCTTCGGGACGTTTGTGGAGGAGCAGGTTGATCGGCGCCAGCACGATCAGGATCGTCAGCCCCATCGCGGTGCAGGCGGTGCGCCAGCCGGTTTGCTCGATCATGTGCTGCACCCATGGCAGCAGCGTCATCGAACCGATGCCGACGCCGGCAAAGGCGATACCGATGGCAAATCCGCGCTTGCGGATAAACCAGTTCGGCAGGAACAGCGACTGGCCGGAATAGCCGAGGCACACGGAGCCGGCGCCGACCATCACGCCGAGCGTCAGATAGAGATGCCAGGGCTGGCTGGTGAGCGGGGCGAGCAGCAGCCCGCCGGCCATCAGCGCGACGCCGAGCTCCATCACCGCGCGCGGGCCTGCACGGTCCATCAGCCGTCCGATCAACGGACTGGCGACGCCCGAGGCGACGAATCCGAACGAGAAAGCGCCCGCGGTGACGCCGCGCTCCCAGCCGAATTCGGAGATGATCGGCGGAAAGAACAGCGAGAAGGCGGTGCGCGCGTTGACGCCGATGGCCATGGTGACGAACGTCACGGCAACCACGACCCAGCCGTAGAAGAACGGAAGTCGCATTTTCTTGTTTCATCCCTGGACGATCCTTCGGACCATCTGGGGACGCGCGGGTCAAGCGATTTTCACGGACGCGGCTTGGGGCCGAGCGCTCAGGCTGCGTCGCGTTGCGAACGCGAGCTCGGCCCGTCGAGCTCGATCTCGGCGATCGGGCGCGGGCGGCCGAACAGATAGCCTTGCGCGAAATTGACGCCGAGCGCCTTCAGCCGCTCGAACTCCTCCGATGTCTCGACACCCTCGGCGGTGACCGCCATGTCGAGCCCGCGCGCCAGCGTCACGATCGAGGAGATGATGGCGGAAGAGCGCGGCTGGTGCGTGAGGCTGCGGATGAAGGATTTGTCGATCTTGATCTTGTCGAACGGGAACGCGGTGAGATAGCTGAGCGAGGAATAGCCGGTGCCGAAATCGTCGAGCGCGAGCTCGATGCCGATGCCCTTCAACCGTTCCATAAAGGCGTGGTTCTCGGCGCCGCGCTCCAGCAGGACGGATTCGGTGATCTCGATCTCGAGCCGCTGCGGCGACAGACCGGAATCGTGCAAGGCGGCGCAGATGACGTCGAACAGATCGGCTTCCTTGAACTGGATCGGCGACAGGTTCACCGCGACCATCAGATCGGACGGCCAGCTCGCGGCATCCGCGCAGGCGCGGCGCAGCACGAATTCGCCGAGCGGCACGATCAGCCCGGTCTCCTCGGCGAGCGCAATGAACTGATCCGGCGGGATCAGCCCGCGCACCGGATGGCGCCAGCGCACCAGCGCCTCGAAGCCGCGCCGCGCGCCGGTGCCGGCGTCCATGAACGGCTGATAGTGCACCTCGAGCTGACAACGCGCGATGGCATCGCGCAGATCCCCCTCCAGCGTGTTGCGCGCCTCGAGCTCCGCCGACATCGCCTCGTCGTAGATGGTGAAGCAGTTGCGGCCGGCCGATTTCGAGCGGTAGAGCGCAAGATCCGCCTTCTTCAGCAGCTGCTCCTGGTCGCTACCGTGATCCGGCGCGATCGCGATGCCGATGCTGGTGCCGATCTCGACGCGATGTCCCGGCAGCAGGAACGGCTCGGAGACGAGCTTGGCGATCCGCGCGGCGAGCTCGGTCGAAGCGGCGCGCTGGTCATCGCAGCCCTCCTGGATGATGGCGAATTCGTCGCCACCGAGGCGCGCCAGCACGTCGGTGGAGCGCACCGCGGATTTCAGCCGCTGCGCCACCAGTCGCAGCAGCGCATCGCCGGCGCCATGACCGAGGGAATCGTTGACGTTCTTGAAGCGATCGAGATCGAGCATCAGGATCGAGAAGGTCCAGCCACCATCCTTCAGCTGGCTGTTGAGCTCGTCGAGCCGGGCGAGGAAGAAGGCGCGGTTCGGCAAGCCCGTGAGCACGTCGGTCTGCGCCAACTCGAGCACGCGACGGTTGGCCAGCGACAGCCGCCGCGAATTGCGGCTTGCGAGCATCAGATAGGTCGAAAGCGACAGCGTCAGCAGCATGCCGACGGTCAGCACGGCGCCCGCGCGGTCGTAACTCGTCTCCAACGCACCGCCGGCGGTCGGAACCGCCCGCACCTGCCAATCGGCGTCGCCGATCCTGAGGCCGCCCGACCAGTGCCGGCCACGCGCGACATCGCCGATCGATTGCGGCGCGGCCGCTGCGGAGGCGTAATCGGGCAGCATGCCTTCCAGGCTGATGGTACGCGTGTTGAAGGGCTGATAGACGTTCACGCTGACGGCGGGGCTCGCCCCGGTCCTGACGCGGATGGCCTGCATCAGCAAGGGCAGGTCGAAGATGCCGACAACGAACCCCGTGATGTTGCGTCGGCGATCGGCGATGGTCTCACGCGAGGTGCCCTTGGCGTAGACGGGCACGATCACCAGAACGTTCGGCAATTTGCTGTCTTCGTTGCGGGCATAGAGCTCGGTGCGGATGGCGGCGATGTCGTCATTGTCGCGAGCGCGCTCGAGCACCGCCTTGCGGTCCGGCACGCTCATGTAGTCCATGCCGTAGACGGGCGATGTCTTCGGCTGCGTCGAATAGAAGACGGGGAAATACTCCTCCCCTTGCGGCGCGGTGACGAAGGCTTTGCCATCGAGCGCCTTGATGCGATAGCCGGACACGCCGTCGGCAATCGCGGCAGCCTCGTATTCGGCGCGCTCCTTGCGGGAGATCCCCGGCAGCCAGCCGACGCGCAGCAAGCCGGGATAGCGCTCGAACAGGCGGCCGCTGAACGTCTCGAACTCGCTGCGCGTGACCCCCTCGTTGGAGGACTCGAACAGCGTCCGCAGCGCCACCAGCCGGCTGATATATTCGTTCATGCCGTTCTGCATGACGATCGATTGGGTCTCGGCCGCGTTCTCGAACTCGATCTTGTTGACGCGATCTTCCCAGCGCGCCACCGCCGCGGCGCCTGCGAGCGAGAACAGCAAGCCAAGGGCGGCCGCGACCAGAGCAGGGCGATACAGGCCGAGCAGCGTCGCAACGCGCCAGCGGCCAGTCTTACGCCTTCGACCCGGATCGTTCTGATCGCGATCGCCCATCTTAATCCCGTCACGTCCCTCGGCGCGGCGTCCGAACTTAGGGTTGAGCCACCGCGGTGACTATCGGACAAGGATCGGAGTTAAGAACCGTACAACATTGGAACTCGTCCATCTCGCATCGCGAGATGTAGTTAACGAATGACCTTCGCATTGCCAAAATCAGGTAGCCATTTGCTGTTTTTACCCGCAGTCCTACGGAGCACTCCGTCGGCTCCGGTTAGCGCCCTGTTCAGCCTGCGGACCTATCGTCGGCGTCACTTTGTGCATCCGGCGAGCTCACTCATGAAACGATCGCGCGCAGCGATAGGCGTCGCACTCGCCGCCGCCTTCTCGGCGGCGACAACGCTGACGGCGCGCGGCGACGAGGTCGGCGTCAGCAAGGACGCAATCCTGTTCGGCCAAGCCGCGGCGCTCGAGGGTCCCTCTTCCGTGCTCGGGCAACACATGCGGCGCGGCATCGTCGCAGCCTTCACCGAGATCAATGCCAGAGGCGGCGTCTACGGCCGCAAGCTCCAGCTCATCAGCCGCGACGATGGCTACGATCCCGACCGCTCGGTGGCGCAAACGCTGAGGCTCGTCGAAGACGACAAGGTGTTCGCGTTGATCGGCGCGGTGGGGACGCCGACTGCGATCGCGACCATCCCGATGACCAGCGCTCGCAACATTCCCTTCATCGGACCGTTCAGCGGCGCCGAATTCCTGCGCGATCCCGAATTATCGAATGTGGTGAACATTCGCGCCAGCTACAGCGCGGAGACGGAGACCCTCATCAAGCATCTCACCGAGGATCGTCAGTTCACCCGGATCGGCATCTTCTACCAGGACGATTCCTTCGGCCGCGACGGCCTTGCCGGCGTGAAGAACGCGCTTGCCAGGCGCGGGCTCGAACTCGCCGCCGAAGGCACCTTCGAGCGCAACACGCGTGCGGTCAGCGCGGGCTGGCGCACCATCAAGCGCGCCGAGCCCGAGGCGATCGTGATCGTCGGCACATACGGTCCGAGCGCCGAGTTCATCAAGCTCGCGCATCACAACGGTGCCTATCCCACCTTCGTCAACATCTCCTTCGTCGGCGCCACCGCGCTTGCCCGCGAGCTCGGCCCGGACGGCGAAGGCGTCATCGTCTCCCAGGTCGTGCCGTTTCCCTGGGATCGCTCGATCAAGCTCGTCGCCGACTACCAGGCGGCACAGACCGCGCTCGATCCCACGACGACGCCGGACTTCGTCTCGCTCGAAGGCTACATCTCCGGCCGCCTCGCCGCAGCCGCGCTGGAAAAAGCCGGACCAAATCCGACGCGCGCGGGCCTGCTGGACACGATCAACGCGACCGGCCGCTTCGACATCAGCGGCAGCCTCGTCACCGTCGGCGCGCGCGCCGGCGAGGCACCGCCAAAGGTGTTTCTGACGGTGATCCAGAAGGACGGGACGTTCAAGGCGGTGGACCGGCTGTAGAGCCGCTCAAGGGCGCCTCGTCCAGTGCTCGGCATTGACGGCGCCCGGCGGCACCTCGCCTTTGCTGATCGCCTCGACCTGCCGCACGGTTTCCAGCGACTGATATTCAATCGCCTGCGGCGTCAGCCCGCCGACATGAGGCGTCGCGATGACGTTCGGAAGCTTCGCCAGCTCCGGCGTCGGCATCTGGTCGGGCGCGCGGCCGACGTCCATCGCCGCGCCGGCGATGCGGTTCTCCAGCAGCGCCTTGGCGAGCGCGGCTTCGTCGACCAGATTACCGCGCGACAGATTGATGAAGACGGCATGCTTCTGCATCCGCGCAAGCGCCGCCTCCCCGATCAGCTTTTCGGTCTGCTCGTTGGCGATGGCAAGGCACACGACATAGTCGGAGGCCGCGAGAAGCTCCTCCAGCGCGACGTGCCTGAGCGCGGTGTCAGCGACAGTGGCAAAAGGATCGGCGACCAGCACCTCCATCCGCAGCACCTTGGCAATCTCGGCGAGATAGCGGCCGATGCTGCCATAGCCGATGATGCCGATCGTGCTGCCGGCGAGCTGGCGGCCCATCCGCGCTTCCGGCTTGCGGCCGGCGTGGTAATCCGCCGTCGTCCGCGACACGCCGCGGGACAGATCGACCATGAAGCCGACCGCGAGCTCGGCCACCGCCTGGACGAAGCCGGGACCGGCACGGGTCACCAGCACGCCGGCCTGCGAGGCCGCCTCGACATCGACGTTGCGGATGTCGACGGCGCAGCGGACGAAGGCACGCAGGCGCGGCAACAGCGCGAAGATCTCGCCGCGGCCTTCGGTCATGCGATCGGCGACGATGATGTCGGCATCCTTGGCCGCAGTCACGAGGCCGGCCGCATCGAGCGCCTGATCGCCCTCGTGGAGGATCACGTCAGCAATCGCGCGCAGGCCGTTCAGGCTGCGATCGCCGTAGTAATTGCGGCGCATCTCCGGCGTATGGGCCAGCAGGACTTTCACAACGGCACTCCTTCAATAGCCGAATGCGCGCGGCAAGGCGGTCGAGAGCCAGGGCACGAAGGCGATGACGAGCAGACAGAGGAACAACAGGCCGAGATAGCCCAGGATCGGCTTCACCGTCTGCTCGATCGGCACGTTGCCGATCAGGCAGGCACCGTAGAGCCCGAGCCCGAGCGGCGGCGCAAACAGGCCGATGCCCATTGCGATCACGAGCACGACGCCGAAATGCAGGGGATCGATGCCGAGCTGCACCGCAACCGGCAGCAGCAGCGGCCCGAAGATGATCAGCGCGGCCGCGCCTTCCAGCACCGAGCCCATCACGATCAGCACGGCGATCGCGAGAAGGATGAACAGCCAGACGCCCGAGGTTTTGGACAACGAAAGCATGAAGTCGCCGACCGCATGCGGCACCTGTTGCAGGGTCAGCGTGAACGCGAGCGACTGCGCGGCGGCGACGATGAACAGCACGAGACCCGCACGCGTCGCCGCCTGCACGAAACTGTGCGCCGCCGATCTGAAGCTGAGCTCGCGGAACACCACGCTGCCAACGATGAGCGCATAGGCGACCGCGAAGGCCGAGATTTCGGTTGCGGTGGCAAAGCCGCTCTTGAAGCCGAAGAAGATCAGGAAGATCAGACCGAACGAGGCGATCGCGCCGCTCCACAGGCCCGACACCGCCACCTGCGGTTCGACCTCTTCGGCGTCCGCGCGTGGCTTGCCGGAGATGATGGAGAAGGCGATCAGAACCGCCGCCATCAGCGCCGCCGGCAACAGCCCCGCCATGAACAGGCCGCCGATCGACAGGTTCGCGACAAAGCCCAAAATGATCAGGTTGATGCAGGGCGGAATGGTCTCCGCCATCACCGCGGACGCCGCAAGCAGCGCGACCGCGCCGCCGGGATTCTGCCGGGAGCGGCGTGCCGCCGGAATCAGCACGGAACCGACCGCGGCGACATCGGCCATCTTAGAGCCCGAGATGCCCGAGAACAGCACGATCGAGGCCACCATCACCACGTTCAGTCCGCCGCGCATGCGCCCCACAGCGCGCTGCAGCAGCTCGATCAGGCGCACCGACATGCCGTTGGCTTCCATGAGGTAGCCGACGAGGATGAAGAACGGGATTGCAAGCAGCACGAAATTGTCGATGCCGCGCGCCATCTGCTGGGCGAAGATGACGCCCGGCAGCGCGCCCTCGACCCAGATGAAGATCAGCGCGGCCAGCGCCAGCGCAAATCCGATCGGCAAGCCGCCGAACAACGTGGCGAAGAAGCCGATCAGCATCAGCGTGCCCGCCGACGGCACCGATGACGGCGACAGGTAATCCCAGGCGAGATAGAGCCCGGTGACGATGGCGACGGCGACCAGGCCTCTGACGATCTCCGGCAGCGGCCGCGCGCAGAGATGATCGACCGCGAACACCGTCATGAACAGCGCACCGATGCCCATCGGATAGAAGGTGAGCTCCAGCGGCAGGCCCGAGCCGGTGGTCTGGCCCGATGTCAGCGAACCCAGCTTGATCGCGTTGTAGGCGACATAGCCGGAGATCAGCACGACGAGCACGGCACTCGCCGCGTCGACCAGCGTTCGTAGCCGCTGCGGCAACAGATCGCGAAAGAAGGACACGCCGACATTCTCGCCGCGTGCGAGTGCGCTCGCCGCGCCGAAGAAGGCCGAGCCGACCATCAATCCGCGCGCAACGTCATCCGACCATTCGACCGGCGCGTTGAAGAAGAAACGCAACAGCACCGAGCCGCAGACGACCGCGAGATCGGCAGCCAGCAAGATGGCTGCGATCGTGTCGCTGCAACGGAGCAGCAGCGCAATGCTGCCGTGTCGACCGCCCGAGAGGGGCAAGGCGCCGGTCATGGCCATCTCGGATTTGGCCATCTCAGGCTTGCGTCGAACGAATGATGTCGATGACCGCCTTGGATTCCGGCCGCGCCTTGATGAAGTTCTCCGTCTGCGGTGCCACGCGCTTCTTGAAGGCTTCGCGGTCGCATTCGGCCACCGTCACGCCCTTCTCGGTGAGCGCAGCCAGTGCCTCCTTCTCGACCGCGAGCCCGTGCGTCCGCGTATCGGCCGCGGCCTTCTTCGCGGCGTCGAGAAAGCCTTCGCGCAGCTTCGGATCCATGCGGTTGAAGGTCGCATCGCTGAAGTAGATCGCAAGCGGTGAGAAATTGTGCTGCGTCAGCGCGTAGAACTTCGCGGTCTCATAGAACTTGCTGGCGAGGATTGTCGGAGGATCGTGCTCGAGGCCGTCCAGCACGCCGGCCTGCAGCGCCGTGTAGATTTCGCCGAACGCCAGCGGCGTCGCGGCAGCGCCCATCAGCCGCAGGCATTCGGTAATGACTGGATTGGGCAGCGTCCTGATCTTGAGACCGGCGAGATCCTCCGGCGTCTTCACCGGCTTCTTCGCGAACACGCTGCGCGAGCCGAAATTATACGCCCAGGCGATGATGCGGATGTTGCTGCCCTTGAGCAGCGCGTCCTCGATCGGCTTGGCGGCGCCGGCGTCGAACGCCTTGGTCTGCTGCGGAAAGCTCGAGAACAGGAAGCCGAGATCGTAGGTGCCGACCAGCGGCACCAGATTGGCCGAGATCGACGAGCCCGAGACCATGAGGTCGATGACGCCGAGCTTCACCGAATTGATGACGTCGATTTCCTGCCCGAGCTGATTGTCCGGAAAGAAGGCGACCTCGACCTGCTCGCCGAGCCCGTTGCCCTTCAGATTCTTGACGAGATTGTCATAGTAGACGCGACCGTTGGCGAATTTGGGATCGTTCGGCAGCGAGGAGGAGCATTTTAGCTTCAGCGTTGCAGCTTCAGCGCGGCCGATGATGGCGGGAGAGAGCACGAAACCGGCGGTCACCCCGGTCGACGACCTCAGGAACGCGCGACGGCTGACGGGCACGAGGGCCATGGTTTCTCTCCCCAATATTCTTGTTTGTAGCCGCGCTCGTTGACACGGCCTGTTGCGCAGACTGTATGGCCAAAGCGACGGAGCAGGCAAGGCTCGCGGCAGGGAGCGACACGCGTGCGCGAGGGATTGGATCGCTGACGGAGATCGCAGCGGAACGCCTATGTTTTCCGATGTTTTCGACGATGCCGCACGGCAGCGACAAGGCCCGGCATGCAGGAGCGACGACGATCGATCCAAATCGGGCATGGATCAATGCCGAACGCATATTGATGGGACCAAGCAAAAGAGCTGCGGGACCGAGGTCCCGCAGCTCTCTCATTTCAAACGATCGTTGCGATCAGCGCGACGGCGCCACGCTCAGCTGCCCGCTTGCTGCCTCGACCTCGCGCGAGGGCCGCAATGCGAAGGCGCCATCGCCAAGCAGCGCCTGCGCGACCAGCGCGATGGCCCAGAATGCGGGAAATTCCCAGCCGCCCTTCGGGTTGGTGAAGAAGAAGCCCGCCGCGCCGTGCACGGTGAAGATCGCGCCGAGCAGGACCGGAATGCCTGCCAGCGCCGCATAGCGGGTCCAGACGCCGAGGATCAGCGCAATGCCGCTGAGAACTTCCACCGTCATCACGAGGTAGGCCAGCTCCGGCGGGAAGCCGAGGCTGCCGAAGAACTTTGCCGTGCCGGCGGGGGTGAAGACGAACAGTTTCAGGCTCGCATGGGCCAGGAACAGGGCGCCCAAGGTCACACGCAACGCGAGGGCCGCGTAAGGGGCAGTACGGGAATCGATCATCGGTGTCTCCATTGTTGCGAAGATCTATGATCTATTCCCGATAGAATGATAATCTGCTATTCTGGAAATATACCTCACACCTCTAGAGTGAAATAGATGCTCGACCGGCTGACCAGCCTGGAAGTCTTCGCCAAGGTGGCGGCGAACGGCAGCCTGTCCGGCGCGGCCCGCGCGATGGGGCTGTCGCAGACCATGGTGACCAAGCACGTCGCGTCGCTGGAGGCGCGGCTCGGCGTCAAGCTGTTCCACCGCACCACGCGGCGACTGTCGATCACCGAGGCCGGCCGCCTCTATCTGGAATCGTCCGAGCGGATCCTCGCCGACATGGAGACGGCGGATGCCGCGGTCGCGCGCGAGCGGGTCGAGCCGCGCGGATCGTTGCGGGTCAACGTGCCCGTGGTATTCGGCACTCGACAGATCGCTCCCCTGATTGCCGAATTCTCCGAGCGCCACCCTGAAGTCACCCTCGAGCTCGGCCTCAATGATCGTCTCGTCGACCTCGCCGAGGAGGGTTGGGACCTCGCGATCCGCATCGGCAAGCTGCGCGACTCCAGCATGGTGGCGCGCAAGCTCGCGCCGAACCGCCTGGTCGTCTGCGCCGCGCCGTCATATCTGGCGAAGCACGGCACGCCGCGCAGCGTGGGCGATCTCGCCGCGCATAATTGTCTCGGCTACACGCTTTCGCAGCAGGCGAGCGCGGCGGAATGGCTGTTCGGGGCGGATGGCGAGATCCGCGTCCAGGTGTCGGGAAACCTGCGCGCCAACAATGGCGATGTGCTGCGCGCGGCAGCGCTGGCCGGCCTTGGCATCGCCCGGCAGCCGACCTTCATCATCGCCGATGATCTGCGGGCCGGCACGCTGGTCGCGCTGCCGCTCGACCAGCCGGAGATCCAGTCCTCCGCGGTCCATGCGGTCTACCTGCCCGATCGTCGTCCGCCGGCCAAGGTGCGCGCCTTCATCGATTTCCTCGCCGCGCGCTTTGCGCCGGACCCTCCATGGGACCGTGGCCTATGATGCGTCGGCTCCGGCAGCGGCCCTGCCCCACTTTGCCGCACGCGCGTCCGTGAGCTAGCGCACAGACGGCGCCATGGCGGACCACTACAAAAGGTGACATCCTCGCGCCATTGCCGATGGAGGTGACACCATGCGCCGTCCAGTCCTTTGCAATTTGCTTCTTGCCTCCGGCCTGTTTGCCCTCAGCCAGTTGATGACGCCGACGGAGGCTGCCGCCGAAGCGCGGCTCGCGCTGGTGATCGGCCAGTCCGCCTATCGCACCGTGCCCGAGCTGCCCAACGCTGCCAACGATGCCAAGGGCATGGCCGAGCTGCTCGGTAATGCCGGCTTCACCGTCACTGCGGCGCCGAACCTCGCGCAGATCGAGATGCGCCAGGCGATCTCGGATTTCGCCGACAAGGTCAGCGCCAGCGGCGCCGACACCGTCGCGCTGGTGTTCTACGCTGGCCACGGCCTGCAGATCGACGGCGAGAACTATCTGGTGCCTGTCGATCTCGATCCCAAGCGCGAAGCCGACATTCCGCTTCAGGGCGTGCGGCTGAACGATCTGCTCAACACGCTTGGCGCGCTGCCGACACGGGCGCGCATCTTCATGCTGGATGCCTGCCGCAACAATCCGTTCCCGGCGCTCTCGGGCGCCGGCCATGGGCTTGCCATCGTCGATACCAAAGCGGGCGCGCCCGGGTCCTTCATCTCGTATTCGACCTCGCCCGGCGCTGAGGCCGAGGACGGCTCCGGCGCCGACAGTCCCTACACAACGGCGGCACTGACGGTCGCCAAGCAACCGAACCTGCCGATCGAGGAAGTGTTCAAACGCATCCGCATCGCCGTGGCGCAATCGACCGACGGGCGACAGATCCCGTGGGAAAGCTCGTCGCTGACCACCGACTTCAAATTCTTCGGTGACAGCAGCGGCCAGCCGGCTGCTGCTGTCACAAATGCGATGGCGCTTGCCAGCACCCCGCGCAGCGTCGCGGAGTGGCGCAAGGACTTGCAGGGCAAGGATGCCAGCGCCGCCTATGATCTCGTGATCACTGAGGACACCGTAGAGGCCTATCAGGCCTATATCGAACTCTACGCGGAGGCCTCCACCACGCCGCGCCTGCGCACGGTGCTGGAGCGCCGGCGCCAGATGCTGGCGTGGGAGCGCGCGGTCGCGATGAACACCCGCGCCTCCTTCGAGGCCTATCTCGCGAACTGGGGCAACAGCGATCTCGCCGCAACCGCGCGGCGGCTGCTGCTGCGCGTGCAGAACCGCAATTATGCCGTGCCGGTTGCGGCCGCGGCGGTTCCCGTCGCCGTCGCCATGGCGCCGACCTGTCCATGCTCGGCACCGACGCCGCCGGCGACGCCGATCAATCCGACGATTGCGCCCGTCATCAAGAAGCGCGTCGACGACACGCCGCCAAAGCGCAAGGTCGTCGATACACCGCCGAAGCGCCGGCCGCCGCCCGACGAAGTCGTCGTGGAACGCGCACCGCCTCCCGGTCCACCGCCGGTGCCGTGATGCAAGGCATCGGGATCGGGATTGGAATTGGCATGGGAATGGGCGGCGGAGGCCGCGGCGGCGATTATCGCAACGAGCGCGGCCGGTACTGAGGTTTTCGCCAGCGATACCGAGAACCAATCTCTCCTCGGTCATTGCGAGCGCAGCGAAGCGATCCAGAGTCTTTCCTGGGAGGGATTCTGGATTGCTTCGCTGCGCTCGCAACGACGCGGATGGTGAGAAATCGCGTCTGGCGCCTTCCGATCCCGAAATGCTGTAGTGTTGTTGTTTGACGCACAGTTTTCCGGGGACCTCGATGCCGCACGACGCCGACGCCAAGCCTGCCTGGCCGCTACTCCGATCGCTCGCCTCCTATTCCTTACCGGGCGACCTGATGGCGGGACTGACGCTGGCGGCGATCGCGATCCCCGAGCAGATGGCAACGGCGCGGCTCGGCGGCTTTGCGCCGCAGATCGGATTCTTCGCCTTCATGGCAGGCTCGTTCGGCTTTGCGCTGCTCGGCGGCAACCGCTTCCTGTCCTGCGGCGCCGATTCCACCATCACGCCGATCTTCGCCGGCGGACTTGCGGCGCTCGCCGCCACGGGCTCACCGGAATATCAGGGGTTCGCCATCGCGCTGGCCTTGATGGTCGGCGCGATGATGGTCGCGGGCGGCGCGTTCCGGCTCGGCGGTATCGCCAACCTCCTGTCGATGCCTGTGATGGTCGGCTTCCTCGCCGGCATCTCCGTCCACATCATCGTGTCGCAATTGCCGAGCGTGCTCGGGCTGGACTCGCCTGACGGCCCGACACTCGATCGCATCGGCGTGCTTGCTACCGAGATCGGCCGCACCAATCCCGTCACGCTCTGCATCGGCTTCGGCGTGCTCGCGGTGGTCTTCATCTCCGAGAAGATCAGCGCAAAAATCCCGGGCGCGCTGATCGGGCTGGTTGCCGCGACGCTGGCCACGATCGCGCTTGGCCTCGAGAGCAAGGGCGTCAACGTCGTCGGCGCCGTGCCAGGCACGCTGCCGCGACCGACCTTCCCGGTCCTTGCACCGGAGCTCTGGGTTCGCCTGGTGCCGCTCGCCTTCGTGGTCACCGTGGTGGTGATGGTGCAGACCGCGGCCACCACGCGATCGTTCCCGTCCGATCCCGACCAGCCCGCCGATGTCGACCGCGACTTCCTCGGCACCGGCGCGGGCAGCGTGCTGTCCGGCCTGTTCGGCGCCTTTCCGGTCAATGCCAGCCCGCCGCGCACGGGCATCGTCGCCGAGACCGGCGGACAATCGCAGCTCGCCGGCCTTGCGGCAGCGCTGATCGTGCTGGCGCTGCTCGCCTTCGGAACGGGATTGCTGCGCCATGTACCCGACGCAGCGCTCGGCGGCATCCTGCTGTTCGTGGCGCTGCGGATCATCCGCACCAGGCAGATCGTCACGATCTACCGCCAGTCGTTCAGCGAATTTCTGCTGATCGTCGCCACCGCCGCGCTGATCATCGTGCTGCCGATCCAGCAGGGTGCGTTCCTCGGCATCATGCTGTCGCTGCTGCACGGCATTTGGAGCACGACGCGCGCAAGGCTGGTCGAATTCGAGCGCGTGCCGGGCACCACGATCTGGTGGCCGGCGCATCCGCACATGACCGGAGAGCGCGTCGAGGGCGTTGCCGTGATCGGGCTGCAGGCGCCGCTGTCGTTCCTCAATGCGCCGAGCTTCCGGAGCGACGTGGCAAAAGTGCTCGGCACGGCAATGCCGCAACTCCTGGTGCTGGAGGCGAGCGGCATGGTCGAGATCGACTTCACCGCCGCGCAGATCCTGCTCGACGTCTTCAAGGTGTGCAACGCGCAAGGCGTCACCGTCGCGCTGGCCCGGCTGGAATCGGTGCGCGCGCAGGACGCGTTCGAGCGTTTCCGCCTTTTTGACGCCTTGCCGAGGGAGCACGTCTTCCACAGCGTGGATGAGGCCGTGCACAGGCTGGCGAGGTAATCACGACACCAAAGTCGGATGATCCCGCTGCACCGTCTCGCGGATCCAGCTGGCGTGGATCGCGCGGAACAGGATCTGCGCCGTCTTGAGATCGCTCGCGCTCATGCAGAGGTCGACGATGCGATGCACCGCGTCGTCGCGCATCAGATCGTCGGAGATCTTCATCGCGATCTCCATTGCGACCTTCGCCGCGCGCTCATACCGGACGTTCTCGCCCTTGTCGTTTTGCGCAGCGGCCATGGCGCTCTGGGCCGCGGCGTCACAGATGGCGCGGATGCGCGCGGCGGCTTCGATGTCGCCGAGCGGCCATTGGATCGCCTCGTCCCAGATCTCCTGTCGCGTCTTGCGCGCAAACCACTGCATTGCATCGCTCCGCCGTGACGGAGCGAGCATAAACGGCGACCGGCCGGCGCGCTACGCCTCCGGCACGATCTTGCCGGGATTGAAGATGTTTTGCGGATCGAGCGCCTTTTTCAGCGCACGCATCGCATCCAGCGCTTCCGGGCCGAGCTCGGCCTTGAGGTATTTCTGCTTGCCCTGACCGATGCCGTGCTCGCCGGTGCAGGTTCCGTCCATCGCCTGCGCGCGCTCGACCAGGCGATGCATGAACTCCTCGCCGCGCGCCATTTCGGCTGCATCGTTGGTGTCACACACCAGCGAGCAGTGGAAATTGCCGTCGCCGACATGGCCGACGATCGGCGACAGCAGCTTGAGCCGCTTGAGATCTTCCTCGGTCTCGCTGACGCAATCGGCGAGCCGCGAGATCGGCACGCAGACGTCGGTCGCGACCACGCCGATGCTGTCGCCCGGGCGCAGCGCCTTGACGGACCAATAGGCATCATGCCGCGCCTGCCACAGCTTTGTGCGATCCTCCGGCTTGGTGGTCCAGGAGAAATCGCCGCCGCCGCATTCTTTCGCGATCTCGCCGAAGGCCTTGGACTGCTCGGCGACCTCGATCTCGCTGCCGTGGAACTCCAGCAGCAGCAGCGGCGTCTCCGGCAAAGTCAGCTTCGAATAGGCATTGCAGGCCTGCACCTGCGCGGCATTGAGCAGCTCGATGCGCGCCACGGGAATACCGGTCTGGATCGCCAGGATCACCGCCTGACACGCCCCGTGCACTGTCTCGAACGACACCGCGCCGGCCGCGATCGTGTCGGGGATGCCGCGCAGGCGGATGGTCAGCTCCGAGATGATGCCGAGCGTGCCTTCGGCGCCGACGAACAGATGCGTGAGGTCGTAGCCGGCCGATGACTTCTTGGCGCGCGTGCCCGTGGTGATGATCTCGCCGTCGCCGCGCACCACCTTCAGTGCCAGCACGCTCTCGCGCATGGTGCCGTAGCGCACCGCGTTGGTGCCGGAGGCGCGGGTCGAGGCCATGCCGCCGAGCGAGGCGTCCGCGCCGGGATCGATCGGGAAGAACAGGCCCTGATCGCGCAGATGCTCATTGAGCGCCTTGCGGGTCACGCCGGGCTGGATCACGCAGTCGAGATCCTCGGCATGCACCGCCAGCACCTTGTTCATGTCACGCAAATCGATCGAGATGCCGCCGGCGGGCGCATTGACCTGGCCCTCGAGCGAGGTGCCGGTGCCGAAGGGAATGACGGGCACGCCATGGTTGGCGCAGATCCTCACCACGTCCTGGATGTCGGCGGTCTCCTGCGCCATCACCACGCCGTCGGGCGGCTGGTTGACGATCCATGTCGTGGTATGGCCGTGCTGCTCGCGGACAGCCTGCGAGGTGATCAGACGGTTGCCGAACCGTGCGGCAAGCTGCTCCAGCGCGCTTGCGAGGGCTTCCGGCGCCGGCCGCGGCGGATTATTGGTGATAACAGTACCCACGGACATTCCTCCCGACAGAAGAAACCGTGGCAAAGGACATAAAGCCGGTCAAGTCAAGCGACCGGACGCATAGCTTGGGAAGGACACATGCCGGAGAGTGCCGCCGCAGCCGCTACGCCTGAACCGTTCCGCGCCTCGATTATGCAGATCGAGCCGCAATGGATCGACTACAACGGCCATCTCAACATGGCCTATTACAACGTGATGTTCGACCGCGCGATCGACCAGATGTGGCTGCAGCTCGGGATCGGGCCCACCTACATGAAAGAGCGCGGCGGCTCGACCTTCACGGCCGAATGCCACGTGCGCTACTTGCGCGAGATCCATCTCGGCGATCCCGTGCAGGTCTCGGTCTGGCTGCTGGAAGCCGACGACAAGCGGCTGCATACCTTCGAGGAGCTGCGACACGCGACCGAAGGCTGGCTGTCGGCGACCTCCGAGAACATGTCGCTGCACATCGACATGGGCTCGCGCAAGGTGGCGGCGTTTCCGCCCGACATTCGCGAGCGCATTGCAACCGTCGTCAGCGCTCACCGCGCCGTGCCGCGGCCCGAGGGCATCGGCCGGAACGTGGCGATGCCCTCGAAGCGGTAGCTATATCCTGCGCCCGCGCGCCAGGCCGACCACGGCCGAGACCAGGAACAGGATGACGGCGACGAAGAAGATGATCTTGGCGATTTCGACGGAAGCGCCGGCGATGCCGCCAAAGCCCAGGATGCCGGCGATCAGTGCGATGACCAGAAACGTTACGACCCAGCCTAGCATGGTGAAACCTCTGTCTTGATGTCTGTCTGCGATCGACGCGGCTGGCCGCGCCTCATGCCTTGACAATCTCGACCCGGGAACGATGGTTCCGGTGCAGGCTGGCCGGAATTTAATGCCGTTCCGAGGAACAAATCGGCCCGCGGCGTACGTGGAAAACCTCTTTCCGGCGCCCCATATAGCCACCAATCCCTGTTAAGAAGGCTCCCTTCCGCCACCCCGCGGTGCCATCGTGGGGCCAATGATTCGCATGACCGAGCCGAGCAAGATCACAGCCGTTCCCGACCACCAGCCCGCAGCCGGCGGCATCGCCGCGCGTGCGCGCGCCTCGGTGGGCCCGAAATACCTCTCCGGGCTCAATCCCGAGCAGCGCGAGGCAGTGGAGACGCTGGACGGACCGGTCCTGGTGCTGGCCGGCGCCGGCACCGGCAAGACGCGCGTGCTGACGACGCGCATCGCCCACATCCTGAGCCAGGGCCGCGCACGGCCGGCCGAGATCCTGTCGGTGACCTTCACCAACAAGGCCGCGCGCGAGATGAAGCACCGGCTCGGCCAGATGCTCGGCCACGCCGTCGAAGGCATGCCGTGGCTCGGCACCTTCCACTCCATCGGCGGCCGCATCCTGCGCTTCCACGCCGAGCTCGCGCAGCTCAAGTCGAATTTCACCGTGCTTGACGTCGATGATCAGGTGCGCCTGCTCAAGCAGCTGCTGCAGGCCGAGAACATCGACGACAAGCGCTGGCCGGCGCGCATGCTGGCCGGCTTGATCGACGGCTGGAAAAACCGCGGCTTGATGCCATCACAGGTGCCGTCGGGCGAAGCCGCGATGTTCGCCAACGGCAAGGGCGGCAAGCTCTATGCGAGCTACCAGGAGCGGCTGAAGATCCTGAACGCCGCCGATTTCGGCGACCTGCTGCTGGAAAACATCAGGATCTTCCGCGAGCATCCTGACATCCTCAGGCAGTATCAGCAGCGCTTCAAGTTCATCCTGGTCGACGAGTACCAGGACACCAACGTCGCGCAATATCTGTGGCTGCGGCTGCTGTCGCAGGCGCCCTCTTCGACCTCTCCCCGCCTGCGGGGTGAGGTCGCACCGCAAAGCGATGCGGGTGAGGAGGACTCTCCGCAGACCGCGCTCGTGGAGACTCCCCCTCATCCCGACCTTCTCCCCGCAAGCGGGGAGAAGGAGAAGACCAAAAACATCTGCTGCGTCGGCGACGACGATCAGTCGATCTATGGCTGGCGCGGCGCCGAGGTCGACAACATCCTGCGCTTCGAGCACGATTTTCCGGGCGCCAAGGTCATCCGCCTCGAGCGCAACTACCGCTCGACCGGCCACATCCTCGCCGCCGCCTCGCACCTGATCGCGCACAATGAAGGCCGGCTCGGCAAGACGCTGCGCACCGAGGACGTCGAGGGCGAGAAGGTTACCGTCACCGGCTCCTGGGATTCGGAAGAGGAAGCGCGCGGCATCGGCGAGGAAATCGAGCAGCTGCAGCGCCAGGGCGAGAAGCTCAATGAGATCGCGATCCTGGTGCGCGCGTCCTACCAGATGCGCGAGTTCGAAGACCGCTTCGTCACGCTCGGCCTGCCCTATCGTGTCATCGGCGGTCCACGCTTCTACGAGCGCGCCGAAATCCGCGACGCGCTGGCGTACTTGCGCGTGATCAATTCGCCGGCGGACGATCTCGCCTTCGAGCGCATCGTCAACGTGCCCAAGCGCGGCCTCGGCGATGCCACCGTGCAGATGCTGCACGACCATGCCCGCAAGCGCCGCGTCCCGCTGTTCGACGCGGCGCGCGCGGTGGTCGAGACCGACGAGCTGAAGCCGAAGGCGCGCGGCAGCTTGCGCGATCTCGTCGCCCAGTTCGACCGCTGGCGCGCCCAGCGCGAGGTCACCGCACACACCGATCTCGCCCAGATCGTGCTCGACGAGAGCGGCTACACCGAGATGTGGCAGAAGGACCGTTCGGCCGACGCCGCGGGCCGGCTCGAGAATCTGAAAGAACTCGTGCGCTCGATGGAGGAATTCGAGAACCTGCAAGGCTTCCTCGAACACATCTCGCTGGTGATGGACCGCGAGGGCGGCGCCGAGGACGACGCCGTGTCGTTGATGACGCTGCACTCCGCCAAGGGCCTCGAATTCGACAACGTGTTCCTGCCGGGCTGGGAGGAAGGCCTGTTCCCGAGCCAGCGCACGCTGGACGAACAGGGCCGCGCCGGGCTCGAGGAGGAGCGCCGGCTCGGCCATGTCGGCCTGACCCGCGCCCGCCGCCGCGCCATGATCTATTTCGCGACCAACCGCCGGATCCATGGCACCTGGTCGACCACGATCCCCTCGCGCTTCCTCGACGAGCTGCCGGCGGCCAATGTCGAGATCACGGAATCCAAGGGCGGCTCGGCCTGGGGCGGCACCGGCGGCTACGGCGCCTCCCGCTTCGACGACATGGAGGCGTTCGGCTCGAGCTATTCGACGCCGGGCTGGCAGCGCGCCCAGGCGAACCGCAATCGCGGCGGCGGCCGCAATGGCGGCAGAAGCGGCGGCTTCGAGGAAGAGGCCGCGACGTTCTCGTCCTCATCGTCATCCGGCCCCGATTTCGGCAGCTTCTCCTCGCGCCGCCGCGGCCCGCTGACGATCGAGGGCGAGCTGATCGCCAAATCGACCGGCACGACCTCGGAGTTCTCGCTGTCCGACCGCGTCTTCCACCAGAAATTCGGCTACGGCCGTGTCACCAAGATCGACGGCAACAAGCTCACCATCGCCTTCGACAAGGCCGGCGAGAAGAAGGTCGTGGACAGCTTTGTCCAGCGGGCGTGAGGCATGCCTCACTACGTCGCCATCATCGAGGATGCCGGCCCCGATGACGTCAGCCTGTGGTTTCCGGACCTGCCCGGCTGCATCTCCGGCGGCGACGATGTCGACGAAGCCCTGGAGAACGCGGCCGAGGCGATCGGATTTTACGCGCAGGATCTGACCGAGGACGGGCGCAAGCTTCCCTCGCCGCGAACCCTGGACCAGCTCAAGGCCGACCCCGAATTTGCCGATGCGATCCGGAACCACACCGCCGTGCTGATCGAATTTCCTCCCAATGCCGATGGCGAGGAGTGAGGACTGTTCGCCGCACTGGCCGGACTGTCGACAATTCCGCGGCGAACAGCCCTTGACCATCGCGAACTTCCCCGTATCAGATGCAGCCATGGTCCGGGGCTCCATCACACTGATCTTGCTGGCATTGGGGATGCCGTCGCTTGCGGCGGCGGAGACCATGAGCTTTGGCGATTCGATCGGGCTCTTGGCGAAAAGTTGCGGTGCGGACATCGTCGCCAATTGCCGCGGCGTCAACCCGGACTCCACCCGCCTGAAGGAGTGTCTCTCCCGCAATCGGGACGTGCTCTCGCAGCAGTGCCTGAGCGACTACCTCACCGTGTTCGATGCCATCCAGAAGCGCATCGGCGCCCGTGTCACGGTCGCGAACGCCTGCCAGCGTGAAATCGTCAAGGTCTGCGGCGGCTCGACCAAGGAGACCAGCAAGTCGATCCCCTGCCTGATCTCGACGCCGAAGGGCATCAGCAACAACTGCCTGAAGGCCGTCGACGACGCGGGGTATCGCTGATGCGCGCGTCCGGGCACGTCCGCCTTGCAATCGGTGTTGCGTTGGGCCTCGCTCTGCTCGCAGGCAAAGCCGGCGCGCAGACGGCACCGACCCGCGACGACATCGTCGGGAAGCTCAACCATTTCGAGGAAGCCGTCGAGGTCGACATTCCAGCACTGAAGCAGCAGGTGATGGAACGGGCCAGGGCGCGCATCAAGAACGATCCCGGTCCGGTGAACCGGCCGCTGATCGCGCCTGACCTGGCCAAGCTGCCGGCCTTCAACGCCCAGATCCAGTTCGACGCCGACACGCCGATCATCCAGCCGGAATCCTACCAGACCGTCGGCCGGATCGCCGACGCGCTGGTTCATGCCTCGCTGCTGCCCTACACGTTCCTCATCGTCGGCCACGTCGAGTCCAATTCGAAGACGCGCGAGGCCAACGCGATCCTGAGCCAGCGCCGTGCTGACGCGATCCGCGACGTGCTGGTCAACACCTTCAAGATCTCGACCAAGCGGCTTGTGCCGATCGGCCTCGGCGAAGAGCAGTTCCTCGACCGCGCGAAACCGACCTCGGCCGTCAACGGCCAGTTGCAAATCATGACCTTTGCCAAACTCCCCGAGGATGCACCGGCACGTCCCGCAGCAGCTCCTCCGCCTGCGACCAAAAAGCCCGCCAAGAGGCACTGAGCATGCGCGTCCCGGCCGCTACGGGAACCCTTTGAAGTCTCGATTATTTTGTGACCTGTCTCAGCGCGCGACGGCGCGGTCCTGCGCGACAAATGCCCCGGTTTGTGCACTGCTCTATCCGGTGCTATAGGCTCTGTTCGTCCTTCCCCGACCCTGTACTGCATGAGACCGAGATGGGTGGCTTTTTTCAACGCCAACTTGCCGTTTATGTCGAGTACCATCGCGATCCCCGGAACACGGCGATGCATGTCGTCGGCATCCTCCTGCTGTTCACCGGCGCTGTGATGCCGCTGACGCTGGTGAAGCTGCCGCTGTTCGGTGCCGAGGTCAGCCTGGCGGTGATCCTGGCCGTGCCGGTTCTGATCTATTGGCTGCTGCTCGACGTGGCGCTCGGGCTCGGGATCCTGGCCGTTTCCATCGTGCTGTTTTCCATCGCCTCGACCGTTGCCGCGCAGGTCAACATCATGGCGATGTGGGCGATTTTCACCGCCCTGATCGTGCTCGGCCTCGCCGCGCAGACCATCGGCCACAAGGTTTTTGAGGGGCGCGAGGCCTCGTTGTTCACTTTTCCTTCGCACCTTTTGCTCGGACCGATGTTCGTCATGGCAAAATTATTCATTGCACTGGGTTTTCGTCGTGACCTTGCCGCGATTCTCGCGCCTCTTCCGACCAACTCCCTTTCAACCCGATAGGCTTCCCGAAGCGGAATAATAGCAACCTACTTCATGGCTCTCGTACTGGTTACCGGTGGCAGCGGCTTCATCGGACATCATCTCGTCGAAGCGCTCCGCGGCAGGGAGCAGCGGGTGCGTGTGCTCGACGTGCGACCGCCTGCCGCACCCTGTGCCGACGTCGACTACGTGACAGGCTCGGTTCTCGACGCCGCCGCGGTCGATGCCGCGCTCGCCGGCGTCGATCAGGTCTATCACCTGGCCGGCCTGCCCGGCATGTGGGTCGCCAACAAGCAGGATTTTCACGACGTCAATTTCCGCGGCACCGAGATCGTGCTGGCGGCGGCGATGAAGCGCGGCGTGTCGCGCTTCCTGCACTGTTCGACGGAATCGATCCTGTTCCCCTACTCCAGCCTGAATGGCGTTGCCGCCGAAGAAGCGCTGCAGCCGGCCGAGGCGATGCCCGGCGCCTATACGCGGTCGAAATCGCTCGCCGAGCATCACGCCGCGAAAGCGGCCGCAGCGGGTTTCCCGCTCGTGATCGGCACGCCCACCATGCCGATCGGCGCTGCCGACCACAATCTGACGCCGCCGACCGCGATGCTCTGGTACTTCCTCCAGAAGAAGGTGCAGCCGCATCTCGACTTCCTGGTGAACCTGGTCGACGTGCGCGACGTCGCCACGGGCCTCGTGCTCGCCATGGAACGCGGCCGCATCGGTCAGCGCTATATTCTCGGCGGCGACTGCGTTCCGCTCGGGCGCATCCTGCGGATGATGTCGGCGATGAGCGGTCGCCGCCAGTTTCCTATCGTCGTGCCCGGCCGGATCGCTGAGCTTTCCGCGATCATGCTCGAATTCATTTCCGATCATTTCACGCGCCGGCCGCCCAACGGCACTGCCGAAGGCGTCCGCATCGCGCTTGCCGCCAGCGACCTGTCGATCGGCAAGGCGCGTACCGAGCTCGGCTATGCGCCGCGACCGATCGAACCGGTGCTGCGCGAAACCATCACCCATCTGCTCGCCCGCAACGGCCAGCAGCCCACCGGCACCATCAAGCATCACGCGCTCTCCTCGCGCGCGAGCTGATCTGCCGCCCAAAGCAAAGAACCTTTCCGCATGTCCTTCGATTTCAGCAAGCTTCTCTCCGTGGCCTGGGGTGGCTGGACCACGACCTGGCCGACCGAACTCCTGGCCCTGATCTGGCTTGCCTTTCTCGCTAGCTGGGTGGGCGCCTCGTTCTGGCAGGGGCGGACCAAGAAGCAGGTGATGACGCGGGAATCGCAGCGCTATAGCCTGCCGATCCTGATTGGCGGCATCCTCTACACGCCATTCATTGCGGAGATCCTGGGCTGGAAGCCGCTCTGGGTGCTCGGCAACACTGGCATCACCATCGCCGCGCTGCTCTCGGTCGCCGGCATCGCCTTCGCCTGGTGGGGTCGGCTGCATCTCGGGAAATTCTGGTCCAACACCATCACCCACAAGGAAGACCACCGCGTCATCGATACCGGCCCCTACGGCATCGTGCGCCACCCGATCTACACCGGCCTGATCTTCGGCATGCTGGTCACCGGATTCGCGATCGGCCTGGTCACGACGATCCTGGGCGCCATCCTGATCTCGCTCGGCATGTGGCAGAAGGGCCGGATGGAAGAGGTGTTCCTGTCGAAGGAGCTCGGCGAAGACGCCTACGGCGCCTATTGCCGCCGCGTGCCGATGATCATTCCGTTCACATCGCCGCAGTGATAGCGCGCGAGCGCTAAAGCCTTCCCTGAGCAGCGTTGCTATTACTCCCGGGAGGAACTGCTTCGCGCCTCTCCATGCAAATTTGATCGGCTGCCATTCCCAGGGAATAGGCCGGATCGGCGTACCGCACAGGTTGACGTCTGCCCCGACAGCCAGTTGGATGCGCCCGCAAACAGGGGCTTCGCATGACCTTTTCCAGCATCTTCGCGCAATTCGTCGCGGTTCTCGGCGGCATTGCGCTGCAATGGCGGAAGCTGACCGGCACCGAGCCGGCACCGGCCTGGGGCCAGACGCCCGCCATTCCCGAAGCCAAGCCGCAAGGCGCGATCCCGACCCTGAAGATGCCGACTGCACGCGGCTGGAGCCAAGGGCAAAAGCCGACCGTCGCGGCCGGGCTCAAGGTCAACGCGTTCGCGACCGGCCTCGATCATCCGCGCTGGATCGAGGTGCTGCCCAATGGCGACGTGCTGATCGCGGAGGCGACGCAGGTCGCGGGTCCCCCGCGCAGCGTATTTCACTACGCCATGCAGGCAACGATGCGCCGCGCCGCGGCGCTCGGCGTCTCGGCCAACCGTATTACGCTGCTCCGCGACAAGGACGGCGACGGCGTTGCGGAAGTTAGCGGCGCCTTCATGGAGAACCTCAACCAGCCGTTCGGCATGGCGCTGGTCGGCGACACCTTTTACGTCGGCAACACCGACGGCGTGATGGCGTTTCCTTACGTCGCCAATGCCGACCGCATCACTGCACCGGGCAAGCGGCTCACCAATTTCAAGCCCAGCGGCCACTGGACCCGCAGCCTGCTCGCCAGCCCCGACGGCAAGAAGCTCTATGCCGGCGTCGGCTCGCTCAGCAACATCGCCGAGATGGGCATGGAGGTCGAGGAGGGCCGCGCCGCAATCTACGAACTCGACCTCGTCGCCGGCACGCACCGCATTTTTGGCGCCGGTCTGCGCAATCCGGTCGGGCTTGCCTGGGAGCCGACGACGGGCGTGCTCTGGACGGTGGTCAACGAGCGCGACGGGCTCGGCGACGAGACACCGCCGGATTATTTGACCTCGGTGCGCGATGGCGGCTTCTACGGCTGGCCCTATTGCTACTGGGGCAAGACGATCGACGACCGCGTGCCGCAGGATCCGGCGATGGTCGCGAAAGCGCTGCAGCCGGACTACGCGCTCGGCGGCCACACCGCGTCGCTCGGCCTGTGCTGGATGCCGGCAGGGACCCTGCCCGGCTTCGGAGACGGCATGGTGATCGGCCAGCACGGCTCGTGGAATCGCAGCAAGTTGTCCGGCTACAAGCTGGTGTTCGTCCCGTTTGAGAACGGCAAGCCGTCCGGCCCTTCGCGCGACATCCTGTCGGGCTTCCTGTCCCCCGACGAGAAGGAATCCTACGGCCGACCGGTCGGTGTCGTGATCGGCCCCGACAAGAAGTCGCTGCTGATGGCCGACGACGTCGGCAACGTGATCTGGCGCGTGACGGGGGCGTAAGGATCACGTCCCCACGCACAGCGTGGCGCGCTGCTTGCGCAGCAGCGCGATCACGGACAGCGCGGTGATCAGACCGGTCTTGGGATTTTCGGACGGGATGTTCTCGATACTCATCGAGAACCGCGCCGAATCCGCTTCGACCTCGATACGATGAACATTGCGCGTCACCGTCGGGTCGGCCCAAACCTGGATCTGAGTACGATCGGGTCCGATGCCCGCCAGCGACAGCGCAACCGCGACATTGACATTGGCCGGAAAGCCCTTCGCCGCGTCGCGTGCGCTGCCCTCGAACAGTTTCAGCGGCTCGCGCAGATTGTCGATGTCGATGTTGTTCTGAACGATGAACGGCGCGCCCTTGAGTCCATCGATCGGCTTGCGCGTCACCATCTTCACCGAATGGATGGTTCCGATCGCGGCGGCGTTCACCGCATCAAGTCCGATCAGCGCGCCTGTCGACACGAGGATGCGGCCGCCATTGGCGCGGGCGAGATCAACCAGATCGTAATTGTCGAGCAGCCCGCCGACGCTGACCACGACCGCGGACTTGCCGCGTCTCACCGCTGGCTCGATGATCCCTCGCAATTGGCTGCTCGGTGCGCATTCCACCACGATATCGGCGGCGTCGCCGAGCCGATCGATCGGCAGGATTTGCGGCGGATGGCGCAGGCCGCCGAGAAACGCCTGGTGCTTGGCGGGATCGCGCACTGCCAGCGCCGACAGCGCCAATCCCTCGATGCCCTGATCGAGCGCGCTTGCTACCTTTGTGCCGATCGAACCGAGGCCTGCAATCGCCACCCGCAATTCGCTTGAAGCATTCTGATCCGTCATCGTATCTCACTGTTTGTCCACGTCAGTGTCATAACCGCTCACGCCTCCCGCGCATAGCTGCGCAGGCGCGCCTCCAGCACCGACAGCATGGCGTCGCGAGCCGGATCGCGCGAGCCGCGCAGCCAGGCTGCGGCCAGCGGCAGCCGGCCGACGGGACCGCTCTGCTTGGGACGGAGCGGCACGAAGCGCACGCCCGAGACCGCCATCCGCGTGGTCCAGCGCGGCACGATCGCAACGCCGAGCTTCGTTGCGACCAGGTTGATGATGGTCTGTTTCTCGTCTGCAACCTGCACGATGCGCGGCGTCAGCCCGGCCTGCTCGAACAGCTTGACCGTGAGGTCGTGGCTGTGCGGCCGCGAGCGGCGGTCCGGCACCAGCATCGCTTCGTCGGCGATGTCGGCCAGCATCACCGACTTCCGCGCGGCGAGCGCATGGCGCTGCGGAAAGGCCACGATCGCGGTCTCCTGGAGCAACGGGCGAAACTCCAGCCGCTTGTCCGGCCGGTCGGGCGGTCGGACGAAGGCGAGATCGAGCGCACCGGTCAGGATCTTTGGCAGCAACCGGACGGTCTTGTCTTCCAGGAGTTGGACTGAGATATCCGGATTCCCGGCGCGGAAGTCGCGCAAGAGCGGCGGTAGCAGCCCCGCTGCGGCGCTGTCGATGGCACCGATCCGCAGCCGCCGCGCCGCGCCCGCGCGCGAGCGGTTGCGCAAGTTGCTCTCGACGGCTTCGACCTTGGCAAGGATGGCGCGGGCGTCGCGCAGCAGCGTCGCGCCGTCCTCGGTAAGCGAAACGGCGCGGGTCGTGCGCGCGAACAGCCGCGTGCCCAGATCCTCTTCCAATAGCCTGATCTGACGTCCGAGCGCCGACGGCAGCATCTGGAGATGCTGTGCGGCGCGGCCGAAATGCAGTTGCTCGGCCGCCGCCACGAAGCATCGAAGCTGATGCAATTCCATTCGCAAATCCTCTCGCCTGCACCAGTCGCCATGCCCGGGCTGTCGGGCGACCATGGGACGATTATATCATTTTTTTGTATAAACCAGCGCCAATTGAGTCAGGCTCCCGCCCCCGCCTAGGTTCGGTGCCGCACATCGAGAACGCATATAGGGAGACCAGGGTGGCGAGCGAGATTCAGACGCGCGTGCTGCGCAAGATCACCTGGCGCATCGTTCCCTTCATCATGCTGCTCTACTTCGTGGCCTTCGTCGACCGCGTCAACATCGGCTTCGCCTCACTGACGATGAACAAGGACATCGGCCTGTCGCCGACCGTCTACGGTTTTGGCGCCGGTATCTTCTTCTGGGGCTATTTCCTGTTCGAGGTGCCCTCCAACATCATTCTGCACAAGGTCGGCGCGCGAATCTGGATCGCGCGGGTGATGATTACGTGGGGCCTCGTCTCGGCGGCGATGGCGTTCGTGCAAGGCGCGACCAGCTTCTACATCCTGCGCTTCCTGCTCGGCGTCGCGGAGGCCGGCTTCTTTCCCGGCATCATCCTTTATCTCTCCTACTGGTTCCCGGCACGCCAGCGCGCCGCTGTGACCGCCCTGTTCATGGCGGCCGCACCGCTCTCGACCGTGCTGGGCTCGCCGGTCTCGGGCGCGCTCTTGGAGATGGACGGAATGCTCGGCCTCAAGGGCTGGCAATGGCTGTTCGTGCTGGAGGCACTGCCTGCCGTGCTGCTCGGCTTCGTCGTGCTGGCGCTCCTGACCGATCGGCCCGAGAAGGCGAAATGGCTCGGCGAGGACGAGCGCCGCTGGCTGGTCGAGACCATGAACGAAGAGACCACGCGCAAAGCTGCGACCGCGAGCCACAGCATCTGGCGCGGGCTGGCCGATCCCCGCGTGCTGGCACTGTCGCTGATCTATTTCGGCACTTCGGCGGGTCTCTATACGCTCGGCGTCTGGGCGCCGCAGATCATCAAGCAATTCGGCCTGTCCTCGCTCCAGGTCGGATTCCTCAACGCATTGCCGGCAACCGCTGCCGTGGTCGCCATGGTGCTGTGGGCGCGGCATTCAGACCGCACCGGCGAACGTACCTGGCATGTCGTGCTTGCCTGCCTGCTCTCGGCCGCGGGCCTTGCCTATGCTGGCCTTGCAGCCGGAGTGGTCACCGTCCTCGTTGCGCTGACGCTGGTGAACATCGGGATCTCCTCGGCGAAACCGCCGCTCTGGAGCATGCCAACGCTGTTCCTGTCCGGCCCGGCGGCCGCCGCAGGCATCGCGACCATCAATTCGATCGGCAATCTCGGCGGCTTCGTCGGTCCCGCCATGATCGGCTGGATCAAGGACCAGACCGGCAGCTTCATCGGCGGGCTTTACTTCGTCAGCGGCCTGCTGGTTCTCTCCGCGGCCCTGACCCTGCTATTGTCGCGCGCGAAAACCGCGCCCGTCGAAGCCGTCACGCAATCCCATTGATCTCTCAAACGGAGCCTTCCCATGCGCACCCATTCGATCGCAGCCATTCCCGCCGACGGCATCGGCCCCGAGGTGATCTCGGCCGGCGTGCGCGTGCTGGAAGCGCTGGCCAAGCGCAGCGGCGATCTCGCCTTCAACGTCAAGACGTTCGACTGGGGCTCTGACTACTACAAGAAGCACGGCGTGATGATGCCGGCCGACGGCCTCGCCGAGCTCAGGAAATTCGACGCGATCTATTTTGGCGCAGTCGGCGCCCCTGACGTGCCCGACCACATCACGCTGTGGGGCCTGCGGCTGCCGATCTGCCAGGGTTTCGACCAATACGCCAATGTGCGGCCGACCAAGATTTTGCCGGGCGTCGCCTCTCCGCTGCGCAATGTCGGCGTCGGCGATCTCGACTGGGTGATCGTGCGCGAGAATTCGGAAGGCGAATATGCCGGCATGGGCGGCCGCGCGCACAAGGGCCTGCCGGAAGAGGTCGGCACCGAAGTCGCGGTGTTCACCCGCGTCGGGGTCAGCAGGATCATGCGTTATGCCTTCCAGCTCGCGCAGTCGCGGCCGCGCAAATTCCTCACCGTGGTGACCAAGTCGAACGCACAGCGGCACGGCATGGTGATGTGGGACGAGATCGCGGCCGAGGTCGCGACCGAATTCCCCGACGTGACCTGGGACAAGATGCTGGTCGACGCCATGACGGTGCGCATGACGCTGCACCCGAAGAGCCTCGACACCATCGTCGCGACCAATCTGCACGCCGACATCCTCTCCGACCTCGCCGGTGCGCTGGCCGGGAGCCTCGGCGTGGCGCCGACCGGCAACATCGATCCGCAGCGCCGCTTCCCCTCGATGTTCGAGCCGATCCACGGCTCCGCCTTCGACATCACCGGCAAAGGCATCGCCAACCCGGTCGCGACGTTCTGGACCGGTGCGCAGATGCTCGAACATCTCGGTGAAAAGGATGCCGCCGCACGTTTGATGAAGGCGGTCGAGCAGGTCTGCGCGGCCGGCGTGCTGACGCCTGACGTCGGCGGCAAGGCGACGACCAAGGACGTCACCGACGCCGTGATCGACGCGATCCACGGCTCGAACGTGTGAGCAAACCTACTTCTTGCGCCCCGAAGGTGCGGCCGGCGGCGGCACCGCCATCGCAGCAGCGGCCGCAGGCTCCGGCGGCACCAGGTGCCGCGGCACGATGATCGACTGCCCCGGGGTGAGCGTTGCGTTTTCGGGCAACGAATTGCTTTGCGCGATCGTCCAGACCGGCACGCGATTGGCAGCCGCAATGCTCTCCATCGTATCTCCCGCGCGTACCGGCAGACGCACGCCGCTGTCCCACAACTCGACCAGCGTATCGGCCGGAACGAGATAGCGCAGTGGCACCGCATCGGCCTCGGTCTGCGGCGAGATGCGCGGCAGCTGCGTCACCATCTCGATGATCTGGCGATGGATGTCGTCGGACTTCTCGATGTTGATGTGAGAGACGCGGCTGTTCTCCTTCAGGTCGTAGCTCGCGTAATGGCCGCGGAAGCCGGGCACGGCCACGACGTCGCCGCCGCCGAGCACGCTGTCGGAGAGGAAGATGTTGATGAAGCGTTCGACATTGAGCGGCACGTCATCGGTCGCATGCGCGGGGTCGATGGTGATGACGAGGCTGATCGGAATGTTCTCCTTGGCCGCCATCTCGGAGATGATCACCGAGCACAGCCCGCCCATGGAATGACCGATCAGCACGATCGGCGCCGGGCTTTCCTTGTAGCTGGCGATGGCGCGGTTGCCGATCAGCCGGCACAGGGTGAATTCGTAGACATCGGCCGAAAAGCCGGCCTTTGTCAGCTTCTCGCTGAGCCGATCCATGCCGGTCGAGAAGATCGGCCCCATCGCACCGCGAAACAGATAGATCTTCGGTGGCGGCAGCGGCTCGAATGGCGGAGTGGGAGGCGGCGGCACCACGGCAGTCATGGCCGCGCGCTTTGACTTGGCAGGCGAGGCCGCGGCCAATCCGGGGGTCAAGGCGAGCAGCGCAACCGCCGCCAACACCACAAGTCGCCTTGGATCAATCATCAAGTCCCGCAGTCCCACCACGGGAGGGCAAGCGCCCTCCACCGCGGCGCTTAGTGAGCGCCGATTGGGTGGAATTTGGGGCACGGAACCTGATCCGGCGCCGCGCGCCGCTTTAGTTCCTCGCCGGCGGCACCGCCGCTGCCGAGCGCGCGCTCCGCGGAGCGGCGCCGGGTGCAGCAATCGGGCCTGCCGGGCCGCGCGAGCGGGCGATGGCAGCGTCGATCTCGGCGATCACGCGGCGCTGGATCGCCTCGTTCTTGTCGATGGTGATATGGCCGACACCGCTGCCGCGCACGTCGACATTGTCGAGCTTGCCGCGGAAGCCGGCAGCGGCCCGCACCGGCTCGCCCGGACCGTCACCGATATAGATGTTGATGTAGCGTTCGGCACCGGTCGACAGCTTGGTCTTGAACACGGAGTCGAGGCCGATCGCGAGCTTCACGGGGACGCCGAGGTGGTTGAGCTTGGCGATCATGTCGGGCAGCGCGGTCGCGCCCGAGGAGTGCCCGACCAGCACGATGGTCTTGACGCGGCCGGCCCTGTAATTCGCAGCGGCCTCATCGGCAAGCGAGGACCAGGAGACAAAGTTGGCGACCGTCACCGGGATGCCCTGCGCCTCGAGCCGGGCACCGATCGTGTCGAGCCCGAGCGAGAAGATGTTGAGCACGCCGCGCAGCAGGTAGACGTGCGTGGTCGCAGCCGCCTGGCTCGGCGCTGCCTTGGCGGTGGTCGGGCTCATGGCAACAGCTGACAGCAGGAGCAGGCAAATCGCCCACATGCGGAGAGCGAGCAACTGGCTGGCGCCGGCGGTGTGACGGCCGTTCGGTCTCATCGATTGTTTCCCTGGGGACATACGCTTGGCGATTGGCCGGAATCGTAGCCACGGCCTGCTCGCAGACGCAACAAAGAGGCGCGTGAACGGCGATCTTAGCCGCAATGCGTGACCATCGCGCAACACTTGCCCGAAACCTGCCACCGAAGGGCCTGTTTTGAGACCATTTTTCTCCGGGCAATTGCGGGCAGGCAACGCCCTTCCTATTTCAGGGCTCCGCCGGTCTTCCGCCGCCCAGGTACGGACTCCGGCGCCTCCCTCCCCACCCTGACCGGCTCACATGTCCTCCATCATTTCCGTCGCCAATCTGTCGAAGACCTATGGGTCCGGCTTCAAGGCGCTCAAGAACGTCAATCTCGAGATCAGCCGCGGCGAGATCTTTGCGCTGCTCGGCCCCAACGGCGCCGGCAAGACCACCCTGATCTCGATCATCTGCGGCATCGCCAATCCGAGCGAGGGCCGTGTCCTGGTCGGCGGCGAGGACATCCAGACCTCCTACCGCAAGGCGCGCTCGCTGATCGGCCTCGTGCCGCAGGAATTGCACACCGACGCTTTCGAGAGCGTGTGGGCGACCGTGAGCTTCTCCCGCGGCCTGTTCGGCAAGCCGAAGAATCCTGCGCACATCGAGAAGGTGCTGAAAGACCTCTCGCTCTGGGACAAGAAGGACAACAAGATCATCACGCTCTCCGGAGGCATGAAGCGCCGCGTGATGATTGCCAAAGCGCTGTCGCACGAACCCCAGATCCTGTTCCTGGACGAGCCCACCGCCGGCGTCGACGTCGAGCTGCGCAAGGGCATGTGGGAGGTGGTGCGCGGCCTTCAGCAGTCCGGCGTCACGATCATCCTGACCACGCATTACATCGAGGAAGCCGAGGAGATGGCCGACCGTATCGGCGTCATCAACAAGGGCGAGATCGTGCTGGTCGAGGACAAGACCACCTTGATGCAGAAGCTCGGCAAGAAGCGGCTGACGCTGCATCTGCAGGGCAAGCTCGGCGCGCTGCCCGATAGTCTCGCCCAATACGAGCTCGACCTTTGCGACGGCGGCGCGACGCTGGTCTACGACTACGACACCAAGGGCGAGCGCACCGGCATCACCAGCCTGCTCAGCGACCTTCGCACCGCCGGCATCCGCTTCAACGATCTCGACACGACCCAGTCGTCGCTCGAGGACATCTTCGTCGACCTCGTGAGGACGTCATGAACCATCGCGCCATCCGCGCCATCTATCTGTTCGAAATGGCGCGCACCTGGCGCACGCTGCTGCAAAGCATCGTCTCGCCTGTCGTCTCGACCTCGCTCTATTTCGTGGTGTTCGGCGCCGCGATCGGCTCGCGCATCAGCCAGGTCGAGGGCGTCAGCTACGGCACCTTCATCGTGCCGGGCCTGATCATGCTCTCGGTGCTGACGCAGAGCATCGCCAACGCCTCGTTCGGCATCTACTTCCCGAAATTCACCGGCACGATCTACGAGATCCTGTCCGCGCCGATTTCCTATTTCGAGATCGTGCTCGGCTATGTCGGCGCCGCCGCGACCAAATCGATCATCCTCGGCCTGATCATTCTCGCGACGGCCGGCTTGTTCGTGCCTCTGCACATCCATCATCCGGTCTGGATGCTGGCCTTCCTGGTGTTGACGGCCGTGACGTTCAGCCTGTTCGGCTTCATCATCGGCATCTGGGCCGACGGTTTCGAAAAGCTGCAGATGATCCCGATGCTGGTGGTGACGCCGCTGACGTTTCTCGGCGGCAGCTTCTATTCCATCGACATGCTGCCGCCGACCTGGCGCACCGTGGCGCTGCTCAACCCGGTCGTCTACCTGATCTCCGGCTTCCGCTGGAGCTTCTACGAAATCGCCGATGTCAGCGTGTCCGTCTCCATCGGCATGACGGCGGCGTTCCTCGTGGTGTGCCTGGCCGTGATCTGGTGGATCTTCCGCACGGGATACCGGCTGAAGAACTGAGCCTTGCTGTCATTCCGGGCTCGCCCTTCGGGCACCCCGGAATGACAGCTGAAGCCTCACCGATAGCAGTGGAAGCGGTGATAGCCGTCGTAATAGCCGTGACAATGGCGATAGTAGCGATGGTGGGGAACGCCGAACACGCCCTCGACCGCTCCGACGGCGCCGCCGACGCCGGCACCGACCACGCCTCCGACCGCGCCGCCCACAGGACCGGCAATCCGGTTGCCTTCATAGGAGCCTTCCTGGGCGCCGCGGACGATGCCCTGGGCGTGACTGGCGTGCGGAAGAGACAACAGCGCGAGAAAGACAGCAGCGGCTGCAAACAGCAGGCGGACGGGCAAGCCGGCCGGCAAGACTGCGGCGGCGATACGAGCTTTGTTCATTTTCAATCCCAAGGGAATAATTGCGGCGGAAGCCGCCTGTCAGGGCAGGCATGGTCAACGTCCGAAGCGGCCAAATGGTTGCGCCTTTGTGACGAATTGTCGGCGTTGTGAACGCACGCCGCGCTCGCGAAAATGTCAGCGTCGCCGGGAGATGCGCGGCACAAAGCGGCCTTGCTTACGCCCGGCATCACGTTAACGATGGGCAGGCAGGCCGCTGGAACGAAAGCCGGATTGCAGGCATAGTGCACGCCGGGGACGGTGAGCCGCGGTGTTATGGTTTGAGCATGATCCCTTTCGGAAAATCGCTACACACTTTTCCGGATCATGCTCCAGCGTGAACAGGCCGGAGGCCAGACGTCAGATGCGTGCATTTTTCATCGCTTTCACTTCGCTGATGCTTGCGAGCGCGGGCACCGCGCAAGCCAAGGTCGACATTACCATCGACAAGGACAATCAGCAGATGACCGTCGCGGTCGACGGCGTCACCCGCTACCACTGGCCGGTGTCCACAGGCATTCCCTCGCGCGAGACGCCGAACGGATCGTTCCGCGCCTTCCGCATGGAAGAGGATCACTATTCCAAGGAATTCGACGACGCGCCGATGCCGCACTCGATCTTCTTCACCAAGGCCGGGCACGCCATCCACGGTACCGACTCGGTCGGACGATTGGGCACGCCCGCCTCGCATGGCTGCGTGCGGCTGTCGCGCCAGAACGCCTCGACCCTCTACGCGCTGGTGCAGGATCAGGGCGTGCTCAACACCACGGTGACGCTGACCGGCTCGGCACAGGTGGCGCTGGCCCGCAACCCACGCGGCCGCGCCAACACTGCGGTCGCGCGCGCCCAGCAGGGCGCCGACGAGCAGCAATACGCAACCACAGGCGATCCCGTGAACCTGACGCCGCCGATGCAACCCGCACGCCGCTACATGCCGCAGGATGACAATTACATCTATCCCGCTGACGGCAGCGACACCGGCGCGCGCTACCCGGCGCCGCGCCCGATCACCCGCCCGTATGGCGCGCAGGTCTACCAGCAACTGCCGCAGCCGCAGCAGACTTACGACCAGGGCTATGGCCAGCAGGGCTATTACTATCAGCCGCAGCCGCGCCAATATTATCAGCCGCGCAACTACTTCTATCAGAACTGACGTTACCTGAACGCGGCGTCGCCGCGTTCGACGATCTTCCGCACGACATCGACGAAGGCGCGGGCGACCGGTTCGAGAATCTCGGGGCCGGTCGCGCCGAGATCGTCCGCGGGCGTATGGAAGGTTTGATGGCGGCCGGCCATGCCGAGGAAATTGGCATAGCCCGCCGCATGCACGTCGCGCAGTTCGCCGACCGCCTGCTTCTCCGTCACCAGACGTTTCGCCGCGACCGCGACGAAGGCCTCGTCGGTCAGCGCAACGGCGGATTTGCTCAGCACCAGATAGCGCTCTTCCTCGGGCCTTGCGGTGCGCGCGCCGTTCGCAAACGCGTAGCACGCGTTCGACGAGCCGAAGTGGATCCAGGCCAGCGTGTCCTTCGGCGCAGGCGCGCCGTCTTTCAAGAACAGCTCCATGCCGCCATGGCCGATCTCGTGACCGGCGGTCGCGATGAAGACGAAATGCGCCGGCCATTTTTCCGCCGCCGCAATGCGCGCCAGCGCGAGGAAGTTGGCGATGCCGGGACCGCGCTCGCAGACGCAGGAATACCAGCCGGTCATGGGCGTCGAGACGACGATGGTGGGCCCGCGACCGATGCCGGTCTCCGCGACGACGTTGCGTCCCGAGACGTTGCGGTCGTAATGGCCTTTGACCTCGAACGTCACAGGCGCGCCCGAGGCGAGTGCGCGATCGAATGGAGCACGCGACTTGGCGCCGACCACCATCACCGGCACCGGCCAGGGCGCGTCCTCCTGCGTGACGTTGTAGGCAAAGCGGTCATCGGCGGGATTGCCGATCGTCAGCAGGATGGCAGCGGGTCCCCTTGCTGCGGCCTCGGAGATCGCGGCACGGTGGGCCGGGCCAAGATAGGCGCCGCGATCGAACGGCAGATCCACCCAGAGAATCTTGCCGGCGACATCGCCCTCCCGCGCGAGCGGCGCGGACAGATGAAAGCTGGCCTTGTCCTCCGGCGGCCACCAGAACGGCGTCGCCTCGGCCGCGGTGCCGGAGGCTTCGGCGCTGGCACGCTCCACGACATATTGCCGGCCGAGCACGACGGGTTGAAACTTGATGGCGAAGCCGGCCCCGGACAGTTCGCCCGCGATCCAGTCGGCCGTCGCGCGATCGCCGGATGAGCCGAAGCGGTGCAGGCCGAAGGAGGCATAGCGCGCCACGTCGGCATAGAGGCTCGCGCCCGACAACACATCCTTGGCTGCCGCCTGTCCGACCATCAGAGCCGCCATCGTTGCGAGGAAGGTGAGCCGCATGTAAATCGCTCCCGGTCTTTTTTGCGGAACAGTTTCCGCTTTCTCCAGCCGCCGTCAACCGCGGGACTGGACGAAACGAGCGAAGATTTCATATGTTTTTCCTTTCATTTGGGCCGCGAACCGAGATGCATTCACGCATTGCGACAATTCTGACCGTGCTTTCGGTTCTCACGACAGGACAAACCATGACCGGAAAAGCGATGGCTTTCGATCTCGAGGCGCATCGCGGCGGGCGCGCGCTGATGCCGGAAAACACGCTGCCGGCCTTTGCCAACGCGCTCACGATGGGCGTGGACACGCTGGAGCTCGACGTCGGCGTGACCGCCGATGGCGAGGTCGTGGTGTCGCATGAGCGCGGGCTCAATCCCGATCTCGCGCGGGATCCGAACGGCGCCTATGTCGCGGCGCCCGGCACGCCTTTCGTGAAGCTGCGGTTCGCCGAGGTCAGAACTTACGACGTCGGCCGGATCCGGCCCGACAGCGCCTATGCGAAGCAATTTCCCGACCAGCGCGCAGTGCCGGGCACCCGCATTCCGACCCTGGAGGAGTTGTTCGCGCTGGTGCGCAAGTCCGGCAACGAACGCGTGCGCTTCAATATCGAGACCAAGATCGATCCGGATCATCCCGATGAATCGCTGCAGCCTCAGGCATTCGTCACCAAGCTGCTGGGAGTGATCGCGGACGAAAAGTTTTCCGACCGTGTCATGATCCAGTCCTTCGACTGGCGAACCCTGCTGCTCGTCCAACAGCAAGCTCCGGCCATTCCGACGGTGTACCTGACACTGCAGCGCGGCTCGGCGCCAACGATCGCCCTCGATAAAGCCACCAGCTGGACGGCGGGCTTCAACCCGGCCGATCACGGCGGCTCGCTGCCGCGGACGATCAAGGCCGCGGGCGGCGCAGTATGGTCTCCCTATTTCGGCGACGTCACCGCGGCGCTCGTCACCGAGGCCCATGCGCAGGGATTGCGCGTCGTGGTCTGGACGGTCAACAAGCCCGACGACATGGCGCGGATGATCGAGATCGGCGTCGACGGCATCATCTCCGACAGGCCGGACCTGTTGCGGCAGGTCGCCGGCGAGAAGGGAATAGCGCTGCCGCCCGGGACGCCGGTCGAACCGTAAGCCTCGACTGGTAGCTCGAAGAGCTACTGCTCTCCGAACCGCAAGCGCCGATACAGCGCACCCAGGATGTTGGAATAGTCGTCGGTCCAGACCCGCACCTTCTCGTCCGCGTCGGTCTCCTCCCACTGCTTGGAAGAGGCCAGCCTGCCGACGTCATCGGCTTCGCGCGCGGAGATGACGACGTCGGTCGAGAAGATGTAATCTGCGTCGCGGCCGGAATCCTCATCAAAGACCCAGCTTTTGAGATCATTGGCATCGGCAATGCCGACCACGACAGGTTCGAGATCGAGATGCCGGTTGGAGACGTGCATCACCACGGCGCCATGCGGGGCGAGCTTCTCCTTGTAGATCTTCATCGCCTCTTGGGTCGCCAAGTGAATCGGGATCGCATCCGACGAATAGGCGTCGACGATGATGAGGTCGTAGATGCCGTCGGGCTCCCTGGCAAAGGTGAGGCGCGCATCTCCGATCACCGGCTTCAGGTCCGGCAGGCAGCTCGAGATGTAGCGGAAGTTCTTGGGGTCACGCGCGGCATCGACCATGGACTGGTCGATCTCGAAGAATTTCCAGTCCTCGCGGGGCGCAGCGGCGCAGGCGAGCGTGCCTGAGCCGACGCCGATCGCCGCGACCTTCAAGGGAGCGCCCTTGCGCTCGCGGATCGCGGTGATCGCCTGACCGATGCCGCCGTCCTTGTGATAATAAGTGATAGGCTCGGGCCGGCCGGTGACGGGCGTGCCGTCATTGTTGCGGAAGCGCTCGGCGCCGTGAATCGTGGTGCCATGCATCAGCACGTGGAAATAGCCGCCCGGCGTCACCACGATCTTGTGCACGCCGAAGAAGCTGCGCACGGTGGTGACGCGGCCCTCGTCGGCCGGATAAATCCGCGTCAAGGCCAGCGCCAGCGCCACGGTGGCAAAGATCTTCCAGCGATCGGCATTGAGCGCGAGCGCCAGAAGCGCTGCAAGCACGCTGACGGCGCCGGCAACCCAGACGCGGTGATCCTCGAACCAGGTCGAGAGATCGCCCGAGGTATAAGATGGCACCACCAGCGCCGCCGCCAGCAAGGCAAGCGCCAGCCAATACCATCTCACGAGACCAGCAAGACGCTCGTTCGCTGACGGCCGGCACAGTGCGGCAAGCGCGACCAGGATCGGATATTCGGCAATCCAGGAGAACGTGAACGGCGCCACGAGGCCGGCAAAGAGGCCGCCGACCATGCCGCCGAATGACAGCGCGACATAGAACCCGGTGAGATATCTGGCCGCGGGGCGGGTCCGCGCCAGTTCGCCATGGCAGGCCATGGCGATGATGAAGAAGCAGAGTTGATGGCCGCCGAGCGTGAGCAGCAGATTCTGCTCGCCGCCGAAGGCAAGAAGGAAGATGACCCCCGCGATCGCCAGCGGCTGGAGCATCAGCATCCATTTGTGCGGCAGGAGCGGCCGTGACTGAAACACCACGACCCAGGTCAGCAGATACAGCGACAGCGGCAGCACCCACAGCAGCGGCGCCGCCGCGACGTCGGTCGAGATGTGCGCCGTGACTGCGATCAGCAGGCCCGAGGGGACGGCCGCAAGGAAGATCCAGCGCAGCCGAGTCACCACGCCTGGAGCCGGAGCATTTGCGTCATCGGTCCGTGTATCGGCCTCCGCAACCTTGGGCGAGCGCAACAGCATCACGCCGCAAGCCCCGATCAGCAGAATCAAAAGCCCGTAGCCGCCGGTCCACAGCCGGTTCTGCGCATGCAACGTGAACATCGGCTCGAGCAGGAACGGATAGGACAGCAGCGCAAGGAAGCTGCCGATATTGGAGGACGCATAGAGGAAGTACGGATCGTGACCATCAGGGTGACCAGTCCGGACGAACCATGCCTGTAGCAGCGGATTGTTGGCGGCGAGCGCGAAGAACGGCAGGCCGATCGAGGTCACGAACAGGCCGAGCAGCCAGAACGCGTAGCCGGACGCCGGCGGCTCGCCATAGGCGCTGGCGATGCCGAGCGGCAGCGTGACGAAGGCGGCGATCAGCAGCACGAGATGGACCACGACCGGGACCACACGATTCTTGATCTGCATGAGCAGATGGGCATAGGCATAGCCCGCCAGCAGCAGCGACTGGAAGAACACCATCGCCACCGACCACACGGCAGGCGAGCCGCCGAGCCGCGGCAGCACCATTTTCGTGAACAGCGGCTGCACCGAGAACAGCAAGAGCGCGCTGACGAAGATCGCTGCAGTGTAGATTATCAGCAGCAGCCTATTGCGCGAGGCGGACGGCTGCTCCGCGGCGGCGGGTTGCGCGATCGAATCCATGGGAGCTCCGGCTTACTTCCGGCGGGCGCCGGGCGCGCGCAATGGAGCACACCGCGCCTGAACGGGCAATAAATGGTGTCGTGATGTTGCCGCGGCGACTGCTTGCTATTAGACGGTCGTTCCGGGGCGATGCAGAGCATCGAGCCCGGAACCTCGAGATTCTCCGGTGCGAAAGCCCGCACCATGGTTCGATGCAGCGCATCGCCCCGGAATGACGCCAAGGAAGTCATGACAGATACCGACGTCGTCATCATCGGCGCTGGCCATAACGGCCTCACTTGCGCGGCCTATCTCGCGAGCGCGGGCTTGCGCGTGCGCGTGGTCGAGCGGCGCAAGGTGGTCGGCGGCGCCGCGGTTACGGAGGAGTTTCATCCGGGCTTCCGCAACTCGGTCGCGGCCTACACGGTGAGCCTGCTCAATCCGCAGGTCATCCGCGATCTGGGGCTTGCAGAGCAGGGCCTGCGTGTCGTCGAGCGGCGCGCGCAGAATTTTCTGCCCGCACCGGACGGCAACTACCTCCTCACCGGCGAAGGCCGGACGAAAGCCGCCGTTGCGCGGCTCAGTACGCGCGATGCCGACGCCCTCGACGGCTTTTCGCGCGAGCTCGAGGATATCGCCGATGTGCTCAGGCAGTTCGTGCTGCGCGCGCCGCCGAATCTGCTTGCCAGCTTTGGCCTTGGCGCGATCCGCGAGGCCGCGAACGCACTGACGACAGCCAATATCCTGCGCGGCCTGAGGCTGGAACAAAGCCGCAGCCTGCTCGATCTCTTCACGCGTTCGGCCGGCGAGATGCTGGATGAGCGGTTCGAGCACGATCTGGTCAAGGCACTGTTCGGCTTCGATGCCATCGTCGGCAATTATGCGAGCCCTTATGCGGCCGGCTCCGCCTATGTGATGCTGCATCACGCCTTTGGCGAGGTGAACGGCAAGAAGGGCGTCTGGGGTCACGCCATCGGCGGCATGGGCGCGATCACGCAGGCCATGGCGCGCGCCGCGCGTGCCAGGGGCGTCACGATCGACCTCGACGCCGGCGTGCGCGAAGTCATCGTGGAGCGCGACCGCGCCGTCGGCGTGGTGTTGGAGAACGGCACGGCGATCCGCGCAAAATATGTGGCCGCCAACGTCAATCCAAAACTGCTTTACACGCGGCTGGTCGCGGCGGACGCCCTGCCGCAGGACTTCCTCGCCCGCATCCGCCGCTGGAAGAACGGCTCCGGCACCTTCCGCATGAACGTGGCGCTCGACCGCCTGCCCTCCTTCGCCGCGCTACCCGGCGACGGCGATCACCTCACCTCCGGCATCATCCTGGCGCCTGATCTCGGCTATATGGACCGAGCCTATCTCGATGCGCGGGCGCAGGGCTGGAGCCGTCAGCCGATCGTCGAGATGCTGATTCCATCGACGCTCGACGACACGCTCGCCCCTGCCGGACACCACGTCGCGAGCCTGTTCTGCCAGCATGTCGCGCCCGAACTGCCCGATGGAAGGTCCTGGGACGACCATCGCGACGAGGTTGCCGATCTCATGATCGCGACGGTGGACAGCTACGCGCCCGGTTTTGCCGCGAGCGTCCTCGGCCGCCAGATCCTGTCCCCGCTCGATCTCGAGCGGCAATTCGGCCTGCTCGGCGGCGATATCTTCCACGGCGCGTTGACGCTGAACCAGCTGTTCTCGGCGCGGCCGATGCTGGGCCATGCCGATTATCGCGGGCCGTTGAAGGGGCTCTACCATTGCGGCTCCGGGGCCCATCCCGGCGGCGGCGTCACCGGAGCCCCTGGCCACAATGCAGCGCAGGCCATACTGAGAGATCACCGCAGGCTGTTCGCAAGCCGTGGATAGGTCTGTGGACGGGCTGTGGACAGGCCTGCTCGCAGCGCTGTGATGAAGCTGTGGAAGTCTGTCGCGGCCCCTGGGTACAAGCCGCGAACCAAACTGTGGGAGGGCGGCGGATAGGCCCGATACGAGGCTGTGGATGACCCCCCGGGTCACGCGTGGATAACCCGTGGACACAGGCAGCGATCACCGCCTCGGGCTCCCCCCAACACGACTTCGCCCGCCAAGGGAGAATCCTCTGGGCGGGCTGGTCGTCGAAAATGCCGTCTATGAAGAAAGTGGCCGCCGCCGGAAAATGGGAGGCAGAAATTACTTCAAGGAGCTGCTAATCGAGGTGAACTTGTCGTTCAGCGTGGTGCCCAGGCTGTTCACCACCGTGATGATCGCCAGCGCGATACCGGCCGCGATCAGCCCGTATTCAATCGCAGTCGCGCCAGACTCATCGGACCAGAACTTCGAAACCATGCGCTTCAAGACTCGCCTCCATCTCCATTTAAGGATGTGCCGGTTAGCTCCATCATCCGGAAATGTACGGTCGCACCGCCTACGATCGAGTTAAGCCGGGAACCGCAACTTGTGCGGAAAATTGGGAAGAAAAGTTCCCCAAATTGAAACCAACGGAACCTTAGGATGCAGCTTTCCCCTACCCATCGCGCCAGCTTTTCGATCGGCACCGAAGCCGCAGCCAGGCGCGTGGTCGATGTGTTGACCGAGGTCTTTTTCGAGGGCGATGCCGCGGTCGCCGCCTTCGAGCGACCGGACGGGCAATGGGACGTCACGCTGCATTTCGCCGCGGCGCCGGATCAGGCGGGCCTACGCGAACTCGTTGCAAATTCAGCAGGAAATGACGTCGCCGCCAGGCTTGCCTTCGACACGGTCGAGGCAAAGGACTGGGTCAAGGCGAGCCTGGAGGACCTCGTCCCGGTCCCGGCCGGACGCTTCGTCGTCCACGGCAGCCACGACCGCGACCGCGTGGCGCCGAACAAGCTCGCCATCGAGATCGAAGCGGCACTCGCCTTCGGGACCGGACACCACGGCACTACGCGTGGCTGTTTACTCCTGCTTGACCATGTCCTGAAACATGCGCGGCCGAAGCGCGTGCTCGATCTCGGCACCGGAACCGGTGTGCTGGGCATCGCAGCCGCCAAGGCGCTGCATCTGAGGGTGCTGGCCTCCGACATCGATCCGCCTTCTGTACGGGTCGCGGCCGAGAACGCAGCCCTGAACGAAACAGGCCAATATGTGCGGGTGATCCGCGCCACCGGCTTCGCTGCGCCGGATTTTGCCAAGAGCGGTCCGTTCGACCTGGTGCTCGCCAACATCCTTGCCAATCCCCTGCGGCAATTGGCGGGCCCGATGGTCCGGCATCTCGCGCCCGGCGCTCGCGTCATCCTCTCCGGCCTGCTGACCCATCAGGCGCCCGCCGTGATCGCCGCTTACCGCGCGCGCGGCCTCGTGCCGCTTCGGCATCTGCGGATCGAGGGCTGGAGCAGTTTGTTGCTGCGGAAAGTGGATTGAGCGAGCTCTCGTAGGGTGGGCAAAGCGTAGCGTGCCCACCACTTTCGTCCGCCGATACGAGGTAATCCGTGGGCACGGCGCTCTGCGTCTTTGCCCAGGCTACAAGACTGTCGAGGCTGCCCTACTCCGCCGGCTTATCGTCCCCGCGCATCGCGCGCTCGCCCTGCAAGGCGCGCCTGGCGCGACGCTCGGCGACGCGGTCGATCATCTGGCTGATGAGGCCGCGCGGCTTTTTCGGTGTCTTGGCTGCGGGTGCGCGGCGCACCGGCGGCGAAATCTTCTCAAAGGTGAACGCTGGCATCGTGTGTCCCCTCGCCGTTGAGACGAACCACTTGCTCGAATTTTCCCGACATCCGGACGAAGCGCAACTGCCGCATCCATTACTCCACTCAATTCGAATGGAACATTTTCAAGCACAGTCCATGCCAGATGAGACGGCAATTGCGTCTAGATTGCGGACTGATCCCCATGATCCTAAACTGAGCCATGTTCGAAGCACACTTCCAGACATTCGAGGAGCCGGAGGCCGGCGTCGCATTGACGGCGCGGCTGGCTGCGCTCCGTGAAGAACTCACCCGCCGCAAATTGAGCGGCTTCGTCGTTCCGCGGGCCGACCAGCAGCAGAATGAATATGTGGCGCCCTCCGAAGAGCGGCTCGCCTGGCTGACCGGCTTCACCGGCTCGGCCGGCCTTGCCGTGGTGCTGGCCCAGGAAGCCGCATTGTTCGTCGACGGCCGCTACACGATCCAGGCAGCCAAGCAGGTCGACGCCAAGGCCTGGGCGGTGGAATCGCTAATCGATCCGCCTCCCGAGAGCTGGGTCTCGGCGCATCTCAAATCAGGCGATCGCCTAGGATTTGATCCGTGGCTGCACACTTTTGCGGCAGCCGAGCGGCTCTCCGCCGCCTGCGCCAAGGCGGGCGCCGAACTGGTGGCGGTCGACAGCAATCCGGTCGATGCGGTCTGGCACGACCGGCCGCAGCCGCCCATCGCGCCGGTGGCGATCCACGGCCTGCAATATGCGGGCGTGGCGGAGGCCGAGAAGCTGGCGCAGATCAAGGCCGAGATCGAGAAGCTGGGCGCCGATGCCCTGGTGCTGTCCGACAGCCATGCGGTCGCCTGGAGCTTCAACATCCGCGGCGCCGACGTCGCACATACGCCGCTGCCGCTGTCCTATGCGGTGGTGCCCAAGGTCGGGCGGCCCACTGTTTTCATCGACCACCGCAAGCTCTCGAACCTGACGCGCGATCATCTCGAGCAATCGGCCGACGTGCGCGAGCCCGATGCGCTGACGCCGACGCTGATGGCGCTGGCGAGAAGCGGCGGGGCAATCGCGCTCGACAGCGCCACCGCGGCCGACGCCCTGAGCCGGCTGATCGCGGGCGCCGGCGGCAAGCCCGTGCGCGGCAGCGATCCGATCGCGCTGCTGAAGGCGGTCAAGAACGCGACCGAAATCAAGGGCACGCAGACCGCGCACCGTCGCGACGCCATCGCGCTGGCGCGCTTTCTCGCCTTCATCGATCGCGAGGCGGCAAGCGGCAAGCTGACCGAAATCGACGCGGTCGAAGCGCTGGAAACGTTCCGCCGCGACACCGGCGCGCTGAAGGACGTGTCGTTCCCGACCATATCGGGCACCGGTCCGAACGGCGCCATCGTGCACTACCGCGTCACCCGCAAGAGCAACCGGCGCATCGTACCCGGCGATCTCCTGCTGATCGATTCCGGCGCGCAATATGAAGACGGCACCACCGACGTGACGCGCACCATGGCTGTCGGCGAACCGACGGCGGAGATGCGCGACCGCTTCACCCGCGTGCTGCGCGGCCATATCGCGATCGCCCGCGCGGTCTTCCCCGACGGCACCACCGGCGCGCAGCTCGATACGCTGGCACGGCAATATCTCTGGGCCGCCGGCGTCGATTTCGAGCACGGCACCGGCCACGGCGTCGGCAGCTATCTCTCGGTCCACGAAGGACCGGCGCGGATCTCGAAGCTCGGCACCACGCCGCTCAAGCGCGGCATGATCCTCTCCAACGAGCCCGGCTATTACAAGACCGACGGTTTCGGCATCCGCATCGAAAACCTCGAGCTGGTGGTCGAAGCCAGCATCAAGGGCGCCGAGAAGTCGATGAACGCGTTCGAGACGCTGACGCTCGCGCCGATCGACCGCCGGCTCATCGACACATCGATGCTGAGCAAGGAGGAACTCGCCTGGCTCAATTCTTACCACGCGCGTGTCCGCGACGAGGTGCGGCCGGCGCTGGATGAGGCGACGAAGAGCTGGCTCGACCAAGCGACGGCGGAGCTGCGGGCCTGAATCCGTCCCAAGACTGCCGCGCCTTGACGCCGCGCGCATAGCCGTATTCCGAAATGGCCGTATTCGCTCGCGATGCGATACGGCTAGTGTCCGGCGATGCACGGCATGATCAGCGGGCCGCCGGAGGCGGCGACGAAGAACATCGCGACCTCGCGCGTGGTGTTGCTGCTTCTGGTCGTCATGACAGGGGTCGCCCCGATCTCGCTGTACATCCTGGTCCCGGCGCTGCCCGTGCTGGCAACGACGTTCGGTCGCGACATCTCGATCGCGCAGATGACGGTGTCGCTCTATATGGTCGGCATCGCCCTGTCGCAGCTCATCATGGGACCGCTGTCGGACAAGTTCGGCCGGCGCCCGGTGCTGCTTGGCGGCCTCGCGTTGATGGTCGGGGCGAGTGTCGCCTGCATGTTCACCGAGACCCTGCCGCAACTGATCGCCGCGCGCTTCTTCCAGGCGCTCGGCGGCGCCTCCGGCATGGTGATCAGCCGCGCCATCATCCGCGACATCTATGAGCGCGACCGCGTTGCCTCCATGATCAGCCTCGTGGTCGCGGCCCTGATGATCGGCCAGATGGTCTCGCCGCTCACCGGCGGCCTGATCGAGACCGCGTTCGGCTGGCGCGCGATCTTCTACGCCGTCACGGCCGGTGCGCTTGCGGTGGCCGTCGGCATCGCCATCGCATTGCCGGAGACGCGTCGCGATCGAGCGGTCGGCAGCGGCGGCTTTCGCAGCGACGTCGGCGGCCTGATCAAGAGCCGCGCCTTCATCGGCTATGTGATGTGCCAGGTGCTGGCGTCGCAGATCATCTTCACCTTCGCCGGCGGCGGTCCCTACATCGTCGTGACCCAGATGGGGCGGACCAGCGCCGAATACGGCGCGTGGTTCGCCACGACGGGCTTTGCGTATCTGATCGGCAATCTGCTCTGCGTGCGCTTTGCGCCGCGGCACGCGCTGGAGAAGCTGATCTGGTTCGGGCTCGCCCTGCAGCTTTGCGGCAGCCTGTTGAACCTGATGTGGAGTCTGACCGGCTGGAACGAAGCACCTGGCTGGCTGTTCGGCACGCAGATGATCGTGATGGTCGGCAATGCCTTCGTGATGGCGAATTCCGCGGCCGGCGCCATCAGCATCCGTCCCGAAGCCGCCGGCACCGCCTCGGGCGCGATGGGCTTTCTGCAACAGGGTATCGGCGCGCTGATGTCGCAATTCGGCGCCTATCTCGGCGGCCACTCGGCCACCACGCTGGCGCTCACCTCCGCCGTCCTCGCCATCTCGCTGCTCTGCGCCTGCACGATGATCTTCGTGGTGCCGCGCGGCGAGATCATGGTGAGCGAGGCACTGATCGAGCAGGCGGAAGAGGAAGAGACCGGGATGATGTAGCCCGCCGATTGCCAAGCGCGTTGCGCTCACGAATACTGCGCGGACACCTGCTTGGGGGGCGAACCGATGATTTCGTCGAAGCGCGTACTTTATTGGCTGCTGTTGGCGGCGGCGATGCTGGCGCCGAGTGCGGCGCGATCACAATCTACCGATACCCTCGTGACGATGCTCCAGATCCTGAAGAAGGAGACCGCGGGGTGCAACTTCTCGCTCAAGGCCACCGGAACGATAACCAGCAACTATAATGGACCCGTCGATGAATTCATCGTGTTCTGGGTCTACGGTGTCGACGGCTGCGGCGGCGGCAACAATTGGGCGACATCAACGAGCGCGTTTTATGTCAAGCAGCCCTTCCGGGCCGCTGCCCAGGTCAGGAAGATACCGTTGGCAAAGAACGTGGTCGACGACACGCTGTTTTCGCAGGTCAAGAACGTAAGCTTCAAGCAGGACGCAAACGCCTCGACGTCCTATGTCGAAATCGACGGGCTCAGCATCGGCGAAGATGATGCGCGTTGCTGCCCGACCGAAGGCCGAACGGCCAAAGTCTGGATCGAGGAAGGCCGGATCAAGAGCGCCATCATCAACCGGTGGAAAGAGCCGGCGCGCAACTAGGCCAGGCGCACCCCGTCACTCCCCGATCAGCTTCAACCACTCGTCCTCGGTCAGCACCTTGACGCCGTGCTTGTTGGCGTCCGCGAGCTTCGAGCCTGCGCCGGGGCCGGCGACGACGAGATCGGTCTTCTTCGACACCGAGCCCGAGACCTTGGCGCCCAGCCGCTCCGCGGTCGCCTTGGCCTCGTCGCGCGTCATCTTCTCCAGCGAGCCTGTGAATACGACCGTCTTGCCGGCGACGGCCGAGTTGCTCTTCGGCTTCTCGGCGTCGACGATCTCGACCTCCCGGGTCAGCCGCTCGACGATGCCGCGATTGTGGCTCTCGCCGAAATAATCGGCGATGCTCCTGATCACGGTGTCGCCGATCTGGTCCAGCGCATCCATCTCCGCCATCGCTTCCTCGTCGCCCTTGGCGACCTTGAGGCAGGCGTCGTGGAAGGCTTCCCAGGAGCCGTAGCCGCGCGCCAGCGCCAGGGCGGTGGTCTCGCCGACATGGCGCATGCCGAGCGCGTAGATGAAGCGCTCCAGCGCGATTCTGCGCCGGCTCTCGATGGCGCCGAACAGATTGCGCACCGAGGTCGTGCCGTAGCCCTCGATCTCCTCGAGCTTGAGCTTCGCGTTGCGCTTCTCCAGCGTGAAGATGTCGGCGGGCTCTCTCACCCATCCTTCATCGAAGAAATACTGGAGCTGCTTCTCGCCGAGACCGTCGATGTCGAAAGCGCGGCGCGACACGAACAGCTTGAGGTGCTCGATCTTCTGATAGGGGCAGGCGAACTCGCCGGTGCAGCGGGCACGCGAGCCCTCCTCTCCCGTCGCCGTCTCCTCGCGCGTGACGTCGGTGTGCAGCGGGCATGGACACTTCTTCGGGAAGTGGAATTCCTTAGCGCTCTTCGGCCGCTTGTCGAGGACGACATCGACCACCTGCGGGATGACGTCGCCGGCGCGCTGGATCACGACGGTATCGCCGATCCTGATGTCGCGGCCATCGCGCAAGCTCTCGCCCTTGTTGCCGATGCCCTTGATGTAGTCCTCGTTGTGCAGCGTGACGTTCTGCACGATCACGCCGCCGACGCCGACCGGCTCGAGCTTGCCGACCGGCGTGAACGAGCCGGTGCGCCCGACCTGGATCTCGATGGCGCGCAGCACCGTCATGGCGCGCTCGGCCGGAAATTTATGCGCAATGCCCCAGCGCGGCGTGCGCGAGACGAAGCCGAGCCGCTCCTGCCAGTCGATGCGGTCGACCTTGTAGACGACGCCGTCGATGTCGTAGTCCAGTTTTGCGCGCTGCTCCTCGATGGAACGATGAAAAGCGAGCAGCTCCTCGACGGAATGACAGAGCTTCGTCAACGGATTGGTCTTGAAGCCGCAGCGCTCGAACCAGTGAATCATGCTGCTCTGCGTGTCCTCCGGCATCGCGCTCATCTCGCCCCAGGCATAGGCGAAGAAGCCGAGCGGGCGCGAGGCGGTGATGGTCGGATCCTTCTGCCGCAACGAGCCTGCGGCCGAATTGCGCGGATTGGCGAAGATGGTGGCGCCTTCCGCCTTCTGCCGTTCGTTGAGCGCGAGGAAGGCCTTCTTGGTCATGTAGACCTCGCCGCGCACCTCGCAGATGTCGGGGATGTTGCGCCCCTTCAACTTCTGCGGCACGTCTTCGAGCGTGCGGATGTTGGCAGTGACGTCCTCGCCCTCTGTCCCGTCGCCGCGCGTTGCCGCGGTGACGAGGTCGCCGCCCTCATAGCGCAGCGACATCGACAGGCCGTCGATCTTCGGCTCTGCGGAGAAATTGACGTTGTCGTCGTCGAGCTTCAGGAAGCGCACGATACGGCCGACGAAGTCGCGCACGTCCTCCTCGGCAAACGCGTTGTCGAGCGACAGCATCGGCACGGCGTGCCGCACCTTCCTGAAGCGGCCGGACGGCGCCGCGCCGATCTTCTGCGACGGCGAATCCCCGCTGACGAATTCAGGAAAGCGCTTTTCGATCGCGTTGAAGCGCTGACGCAGCGCGTCGTACTCGGCGTCGGTGACGGTAGGCGCATCTTCCTGGTAGTAGCGCCTGTCGTGCTCTTCGAGCTCGAGCGCGAGCCTGACGTGCTCGACCTTGGCCTGCGCCTTGGTGAGGTCGGCGACGTCACGGAGCGGTTTTGATCTTGCTGCTCTTGCCATGGTGCTTGGATACGACGGAGCGGGTTGCTCGGTAAAGGCGTGTGGAAATCTCGCGCCCCGGACGCAACGCAACGCCCCCGGCGATGCAAAGCGTCGACCGGTGCGGTGCGCTGCAGAGCCGCGGCCCATACAGCGGGAATTCTGGATCCCGGCTCGCGCTACGCGCGTCCGGGAGGCGGAATCTAGCTTGCCGCCTTGAGCAGCCGGTCCGCGGCCGCCCGCGCCTCGGCCGTGATCTCGGCGCCGGCGAGCATGCGGGCGATTTCCTCGCGGCGGTGGTCGTCGGCGAGCGCATTGACGCGCGTGGCGACGCGCCTGCCCTTGTCCAGCGCATCCTTGGATATCAGGAGATGCTGGTCGGCGCGGGCGGCGACCTGCGGGGCGTGGGTCACGGCCATCACCTGGACCTTGCCAGCGAGACGCGCCAGCCGGGCGCCGATGGCATCCGCAACCGCGCCGCCGACGCCGGTGTCGATTTCATCGAACACGAGCGTCGGTGCGGAGCCGCGGTCGGACAAGACGACCTTGAGGGCCAAAAGGAAGCGCGAGAGCTCACCGCCGGAGGCAACCTTCATCATCGGACCCGGCTTGGTGCCGGGATTGGTCTGCACCCAGAACTCGACGCGGTCGAAGCCTTGCGGCCCGGGGGCAGCCTCGTCGGTGGTGACCTGGGTGATGAATTTGGCGCGTTCGAGCTTGAGCGGGGCAAGCTCGGCGGTAACGGCCTTGTTGAGCTTCTCGGCCGATTTCTGCCGCGCCGCGGAGAGCTTCTTCGCGGCCGTCGCGTAGCGGCTATCGGCCTCGATTGCGGCCTGCTCCAGCTTCTTCAGGCGCGAGGCGCCCGCATCGATCAGCACGACATCGGCGGCGTATTTGGCGGCCAATGCCGCCAGCCCATCGACCGGCGTCGAATATTTGCGCGAGGCGGCGCGCAGCGCGAACAGCCGCTCCTCGATGCGCTCGAGCTCGGCGGGATCGAAATCGGTCGCGGCAAGCGCCGCCTGGAGATGCTGATCGGCCTCCTCCAGCGCGTTGATGGCGACGTCGATCGCCTTCACCGCGGGCTCGACCAGCGCCGGTGAATTGACGCCGCGGCGCTCCAGCCGACGCACCGCGGCCGACAGCGCCGCAACCGGCGAATTATGGCCGCCGACGACCTCCTGCGCCTCGCGCAGATCGGAGGCGATCTTCTCGCCCTGCATCATGGTGGTGCGGCGATGGGCCAGCGAGGTCTCCTCGCCGTCCTTGGGCGCGAGCTGCTTGAGCTCGTCGGAGGCGTGACGCAGATAATCGGCCTCACGCGCGGCGCGCTCCATGCCGGCGCGATGCTCTTCCAGCTCGCTATTGGCCGAGCGGCGCGCGTCCCACAGCGCTTCGACGGCCGCCACGTCCTTTTCGAGGCCGGCAAAGGCGTCGAGCAGGCGGCGATGCGTGGCGGCATCGACCAGCGCGCGCTCGTCATGCTGGCCATGGATCTCGACCAGCGCGGCGCCGACCGCTTTCAGCGTCTGCACGCTGATCGACTGGTCGTTGATGAAGGCGCGGGTACGGCCGTCGGCGAGCTGGACCCGGCGGAGGATCATCTCGCCGGTATCGTCGAGCCCGTTTTCGGCCAGGATCTTCGCCGCGGGGTGATTCTTCGGGACATCGAAGACGGCGGTGACCTGACCCTGCTCCGCGCCATGGCGCACGAGGCCGGCGTCGCCGCGGCCGCCGAGCGCCAACGCAAAGGCATCGAGCAGGATGGATTTGCCCGCACCGGTCTCGCCGGTCAAAACCGCAAGCCCGGTGGCGAATTCGATATCGAGCCGTTCGATCAGGACGATGTCACGGATCGACAGACGCGCCAGCATGGAACCAAATTTCCTAGCCGAGACCTAGAGGCCTATCTTCTTGAAGGTCCGGCTGATCCAGGACCCCTGATTCTCGCTCGGCTCGAGACCGCCCGATTTTACAAGATTATAGGCGTCCTTGTACCAGCGGCTGTCAGGAAAATTGTGGCCGAGCACAGCGGCGGCGGTCTGGGCCTCGCCGACGATGCCGATCGACATATAGGCCTCGGTGAGGCGGTAGAGCGCCTCCTCGACGTGGCGCGTGGTCTGATACTGCGTCACCACGGTCTTGTAGCGGTTGATTGCGGCGGTGTAGTCGCGCTTCTGCATGTAGTAGCGGCCGACGTTCATTTCCTTGCCGGCGAGCTGATCGCGGGCGCCCTCGATCTTGGCCTTGGCGGAGGTCGCGTATTCGGAGGTCGGATATTTGCGCACCACCTCTTCCAGCGAGGCGATCGCCTTCTCGGTGCGGGCCTGGTCGCGGCTGATATCCGGGATCTGGTCGTAATGGGATGCGGCGATCAGGTACTGCGCGTAGGCGGCATCCGGGCTGCCGGGATGCAGGGTGACGTAGCGCGTCGCGGCGCCGATGCAGCCGTCATAGTCGCCGCCCTGGTAGGACGCGTAAGCCGACATCAGCAGCGATTTGCGCGCCCAGTCGGAATAAGGATGCTGGCGGTCGACCTCTTCGAACTTCTTGGTCGCCGCCTTCATGTCCTTCTTTTCGTTCATGAGGTACAAGCCCTCATTGTAGATCTTGTCGGCGGGCTCCTCGACGAAGGTGTCGTCCTTCTGGGTGAACTTGTCCCAGAGCGACCCGGTACCGCAGCCAGCCAGCGGCACCGCGAGCAGCAGGAGAGTTGCCGCCTGAAGCAGCCGACGAGTTCCGATCGGAGAAACCAAGAGATATCCGCGCGTCATACGCTGTGCCGACATGAATTCTAGACCTGACGCCCTGTGATGCGGTGCCCGCCGGCCCATGATCCCCATCATGGGTGCGAAATGTACCGTGGTGCCTGCCACGCGACCACGTCGGTGTAATCGAAAATCGATTGTTAACCCATCGGATAGGCAGGCATTCCGCCCGGATTAAGGCGAAAACGCCGCAATCCTAGTGCATCATGGTTACCAGGAGTTTCCCGGAGAAAGTGCCGCTTCGGCGCCTGCCGCAGCAGCCGTTCAGGACACGTCCGGCCCGTAGGCGGCGGCGATCCGGCCGCCAACGATCCCGCTGCCAACCTCGACCACGGGACGCGTGGTGCGGCGGGCCGCCTCGCCCTCGACCACCCGCCAGGCGGTACGGTCGGCGAGCAGCGCGGTCAGGACGGCGTGGTTGAGCTTGTGGCCGCCACGCACCGAACGATAGGCTCCGAGCAGCGGCAGGCCGGCCAGCGCGAGATCGCCGATCGCGTCCAGCACCTTGTGGCGGGCGCATTCGTCGGCGTAGCGCAGGCCCTCGGGGTTGAGCAGCCGCTCGTCGTCAAACACCACGGTATTGTCGAAGGAGGCGCCGCGGGCATAGCCCGCGCCCCAGAGCCGGGCCTGATCGCACATCAGGCCGAAAGTGCGGGCGCGTGCGATTTCCCGACGGAAGCGCTCGGGCGATAGATCGAGCGCATAGCTCTGCCGGCCGATCACGGGATTGGCGAAATTGATCTCGATCTCGGTGCGGAAGCCGTTGGCGTACGGGCGCAATTCGCCGAACGAATCACCCGTTGCAACCGACACCGGCTTGAGGACCTGGATGAAGCGGCGCTGTGCCGATTGGGTTGCGATGCCGGCCTGGTCGATGGCCGCGACGAAGGGTGCCGCGCTGCCGTCCATGATCGGCACTTCCGGACCGTCGATTTCGATGGTCGCGTTGTCCACGCCCATGCCGCGCAAAGCGGCGAGCACGTGCTCGGCGGTTGAAACCAGCGGACCCTTGCTGTCGCCCAGGACGGTCTGGAAGTCGGTCGCGACCACCTGCTCCGCGGTGGCCTGCACTTCGCGGTCGCAGCCGTCGAGGCCGGTCCGGACAAAAATAAAACCCGCGTCGATCGGCGCAGGCCCAAGAGTCACGGTGACGGGAAGACCGGAATGAACGCCGACGCCGGCCACGGTGGCTTGCGCACGAAGCGTTGTTTGCCGGCTAAATTTCATCAGGAACCCGCCCCACTACGACCCATTGCGACTTATACTAGACCCGACTGATCGATTGAGATCGACCGTCCGAATCTCCGTATCCCCAAGTCACGCCCGAACCATAGTCACTGCCCCAAACAGCGCCAACTCACGCTTTTTTACCGATTGTTACCCCAAACCCGCCGTATTCGCGCCAAGGCTTAACCAAATTGCGCAGGGGTTTTGGACCGATAGCGGTAGCTTTAGTGAAGCACCCAACAGGTAATTAATGATTTAAAATCAGTTGCTTGAATACGCAATCCGGACATGCACGGGACAAAAGGAAAGGTCCCTGCGAGCGTCTCGCCGGGACCTTTTTGCGTCTGCCTTATTGTAACAATCCTCAGGTCGCCTGCCGCCGCAGGAAGGCCGGGATATCAAGATGGTCGTCTCCCTGTGGCGCCGGCGCAACAGGCGCGGGGCGACCATGGGCATCGAGCCCCTGCGGCGCGGGCCGGCGGGCATATTCAGATACCGGCTCGCTGGCGGCGATTTGTTGCTGCACCGTCCGCTGCGGCTTGCGCTCGGGCAGCGCCGGCATGGCGGGACCGGCGGTGCGGGCGGCGATCGGAGCTTCCGTCTCCTCGTCGCGACGGCCGAGGCCGACATTGGCGAGACGCTGGAGCAGCGATAGGCGGGTCTTTTGCGGGGTCTCCTCTTCCACCTCGCCGCGGGCCTGACGAAGCTCGGCCTGGGCCGGCATCGGCAGCTCGTCGAGGCGCGGCATGCGCGGCGCGCGGGGCGGGGCACGCTCGGCCTGCGGCGGGATGAAGGTTTCCGGCGTCATCGGCTCATGCATGGCAAGCGGTGCCTGCTCGGGCTCCGGAAACAGCGTGGGCTTCTGTGCGATCGGGCGCACGGTGACGTCGCCATAAGTCTGCGGCGCGGGCGCCGGCGGAACTTCGGCAACGGCAGCGGCGATGGCGGCAAGCGCGGCGCGCTCGACATTGGGACGCGGCGCTGCGGGAGCAGCGGCGGGTGCAGCAGCCGGGATCTGCGATTCGAGCTTCTGGGCGCGCTCGGCCAGGCGCTGGTTGTCGGCGCGCAGGCGCGCGGTCAGGTCGGCGAGACGGCTCTCGGCAGCGGCGGCCGGAGCCGCGGGAGCCTGCTGGATCTGCTGCGGCGCGGCGTTCGCGACCGGAGCGGAGGTCGCCTGGCTGTTGCGGGCGATCGCAGCCTGCTCGATGCCGGTGGCAACGACCGAAACGCGGATCAGACCATCGAGGGCTTCGTCGAAAGTGGCGCCGACGATGATGTTGGCGTCCTGGTCGACTTCCTCGCGGATGCGGGTCGCAGCTTCGTCGACCTCGAACAAGGTGAGGTCCTTGCCGCCGGTGATCGAGATCAAGAGGCCCTTGGCACCCTTCATCGAGGAATCGTCGATCAGCGGGTTGGCGATCGCGGCTTCCGCGGCGGTCAGTGCGCGCTTGTCGCCGGAGGCTTCGCCCGTCCCCATCATCGCCTTGCCCATCTCGCGCATGACGGCGCGGACGTCGGCGAAGTCGAGGTTGATCAGACCTTCCTTGACCATCAGGTCGGTGATGCAGGCGACGCCCGAATAGAGCACCTGGTCGGCCATCGCGAACGCGTCGGCGAAGGTCGTCTTCTCGTTGGCGACCCGAAACAGGTTCTGGTTCGGGATGATCAGCAGCGTGTCGACCACCTTGTGCAGCTCGGCGATGCCGGCCTCGGCGGTGCGCATGCGGCGGCCGCCTTCGAAGTGGAACGGCTTGGTGACGACGCCGACGGTGAGGATGCCCATGTCGCGCGCGGTCTTGGCGATCACGGGAGCTGCACCGGTGCCGGTGCCACCGCCCATGCCGGCGGTGACGAACACCATGTTGGCGCCCGAGAGATGGTCGCGCAGCTCGTCGATCACCTCTTCGGCGGCGGCGGCGCCGACGTTCGGCTGCGAACCTGCGCCGAGCCCTTGCGTCACGGCGGTGCCCATCTGGACGATGCGCTGCGCCTTCGACATCGTCAGCGCCTGCGCGTCGGTGTTGGCGACCACGAAGTCGACGCCCTGGAGGCCCGCCGTGATCATGTTGTTGACGGCGTTGCCACCGGCGCCGCCGACGCCGAACACGGTGATGCGGGGCTTCAACTCGTGAATATCAGGAACGTTGATGCTGATGGTCATGTTTGCCTCTCGATCACGCGCGCGTGGGTTCGCCCCGGCCTGCGGCCGCGGGAGTTGGTGAAATCTGACATTTGCGGAAAGCGGTCATCAAAAGCCCTCGCGTAGCCATCGCCCGACCTTTCCGAAATAACCGCCGGTCCCTGTCCTGACCTGCTGCCGCGTATGCCGCGGTTCGACATGCTCGTGGTGAACATATTGCGGGTAGACGAGAAGTCCGGCCGGCACCGCGAACGCGGCGTTCTTCGCCTCGTTGGGCAGCCGGCCAAAACCGAGCGGACGTCCGACCCGCACGGGCCGGCCGAGAATTTGCGTTCCAAGCTCGACGAGGCCGGTGAGCTGGGAGGCGCCGCCCGAGAGCACGACGCGGCCCTTGGGCTCTGCCGCGAAGGGCGAATCCTTCAGCTTGTCCCGAACCATTTCGAAGACTTCCTCGGCACGATGCTTGACGATATTGGCGATGGTGGCGCGCGAAACGATCTGCGGCAGATCCTGGTCGTCACCGGCTGTCGGCACAGACATCAGCTCACGCGAGTCCGATCCGCCGGTGATGACGGTGCCGTATAACGTCTTGATTCGCTCGGCATCGGTAATGGTCGCCGAGAGTCCGCGCGCGAGATCCATCGTGATGTGTTGCCCGCCGACCGCAAATCCGGCCGCGTGCACGAAGCGACCGCCGGAATAGACGGCGATCGTGGTGGTGCCCGCGCCCATTTCGACCACCGCGGCGCCGAGATCGGCCTCGTCGTCGGTCAGCACCGACAGCCCGGCCACATAGGGGCTCGCTGCCATGGCCTCGACGTTGAGATGACAACGCTCCACCGCCAGCATCAGGTTGCGCGCCACGGTGGCGTCACAGGTGACGACGTTCATGTCGACGCCGAATTGATGCGCGACCATGCCGCGCGGATCGCGGATGCCCTTCACGCCGTCCAGCGTGTAGCCGACCGGAAGCGCATGCAGCACGGTGCGGCCCTCGCCGGTGGCGTGGCGCATGCCGGTGGAGGTGACGCGGCTGACGTCGGCCGGCGTCACCGCGCCGCCGCGAATGTCGGCGGCGGCTTCGACCAGCTGACCCGCGAGCCGGCCGCCCGAGACCGACAGCAAAACGGATTCGACCCGCACCTTGGCCATTTTCTCGGCAATGCCGACGGCCTGGCGCACGGCATGCTCGCATTCTCCGAGATCGACCACCGCGCCGGCCTTCATGCCGCGCGACTGGATCTGGCTGTAGCCGATCAATTCCACCGCATGGGTGCGGCCGCGCAGCGCCTCGCTGGGTGCCGACGGCTTCAGTCGCGCGATCATGCAGGCGATCTTGCTGGTGCCGATGTCGAGGCAGGCGACGAGGCCGCCGCGCTTGTGCGGGATCGGGCGCGTCTTCGGTGTCTGGGTGCGATCAAGACCGGTCATACGGGATCGGCCTTCTTTTTCTTCTTGTCCTTGAACAGGTCGTCGCGCGCCTTGGCGGCGTCGTCGGACAGCTGCACCACCAGACGATCAGGCAGGCGCATGTCGACCGCGACGATGTCCTTCGAGAACAGCCTCTCGTCCTTGTCGAGCTTGGAGAGCGCGGCGAGCGCGTTGCCGACATCCTGCTCGGGCAGGCGGACATCGAGACCGTCCTTCAGCCTCAGGTTCCAGCGCCGCTCACCGACATAGATCGCGGCTTTGGTCACCGAATTCACCTGAGGATAACGGGCGAGCAGCGCCAGGAAGTCGCGAGCCTGGGTGTCGGCGCCCTTGCCGACCACGAGCGGCAAGGTCAGGAAGCGGCGCGAGACATAGGGTTCGAGCACGGCGCCGTCGTCGGCGATGACGGAGAGCCGGCCGGCCTCCTGCCACAGCGCGAACGCCTTGCGCTCGGTGATCTCGATCATGAGCTGACCCGGATAGAGCTTCAGCACGGTCGCGTCCGCAATCCAGGGATTGGCCTTGAGCTTGTCGCGGACGTCGTCGGCATCGAGGAACAGCAGCGAGGAGCGGCCGCTGACGCCGCCGATCGCAAGGATCTCGTCCTGGCTGAGCTGCTTGCGTCCGTTGATCACGACGGAGGTGATGCGGAAGCCGGCCGAATTGGCCATGGCGTTGCGCGCGTCGCTGACGGCGGTGATGAAATCCTGCAGATGGCCGCCCTTGACGATGCCAAGGCCGCAACTGCCGATCAGCAGCAGCACGGTCATGGTGATTCCGACCCGGCGCGGCAGATAGCGCTCGACCAGCGCGACGATGCGCGGCGGCGGCTCGCGCTCGACGAGGGCCTTGGCCTTGATCTTCTGCCTGGCAGCGGCGCGCTGTTCAGCGCGCTTGTCCTGTACCCACTCGCGCAGAAGCACGACCGCTCCGATAGCGGCCGCCTTCAGGTCAGCTTGGGGCCTCAGCGATCTCACAAACGACCGGGTGAGGCTTCCTGCACCATCCATTGCACGAGCTCGTCAACAGTTTGCCCGCGACACCGCGCGGGTCCTGGCGAACATGACGTCTCGGTCGTGCCGGGCCGGGTGATGGTCTTCGGTAGAAGAAGCCGCTCCCCTTCAAAGCGCTTGCCGGCCGGATACATCCGAAACGGCTCACGCGCCGGCAGCCAAAACGCCATATGCGCCGCCAGCGTTAACCTTCGGACGTCCTGGTAAACAAAAGGTAAAATTCGTTAACGCGGGATGCTTTTTGCCAAGGCAAGTGAGGCAGTTGCGCCACGATGTCCGGCATTTTACCGGGTTTGGCCGCCAAATTGGCCCTTTTGGCCGATCCGGCCGTTAACCAATCCTAACTATTTCCGCGCCCGCCGGACGGCCAGCTCGATCAGGTCGCGCAGGAAGTCGACGAAGGCGATGCCCTCGGCTTTCAGCGCCTTGGGGTAGAGCGAGGACTTGGTGAGCCCGGGAAGCGTGTTGGTTTCGAGGTAAACCAGCCCCTTCTCCGAGACGATGAAGTCGGAGCGGGAATAGCCGGAGCAGGACATCGCCCGATGCGCCAGCATGGCCTGCGTCTTGAGCGCGGCGGTGACCTCGGGTGTGAAGCGGCCCGGGCAGATTTCCTGGGTCGACTTCAAGAGATATTTTGCGGCGTAGTCGAAATTGCCCTCGCCCGGGATGATCTCGATCGGCGGCAACGCGATGATCGAGCCGTCGGTGCGCTCCAGAACGCCGCAGGTCGCCTCGACACCGGCGATGTACGGCTCGATCACATACTCTTCGTGCCTGGCCGCATTGCGGACCGCGACGAGATCCTGCCTGGCGTTGACGAAGATCAGGCCATAGCTCGAGCCGTCGCGCGCAGGCTTTGCGATCAGCCTGCCATATTCGGCGAAGGCGTCGTCGATCTTCTCGAGCGCGATGCCCACGGGCGGCGTCACGCCACCGAGCGCGGCAAAGCGCTTGGCCGCGATCTTGTCGAAGGCGAGATGCGAGGATGCCGAGCCGGAGCCGGTGAACGGCACGCCGCGCGCCTCGCACATCACCTGCAATTCGCCGTTCTCTGCGCTGCCGCCATGCAGGCTGAGAACGAGTACGCGAGCTTCCGCCTTGGCCTTGTCGAGCGCCTGCGCGAGTGGAATGCCTGATGTGCCCGGCTTGAACTCGTCCTCGAAGGGCCGGGAATGTTCGAGCAGCTGGTTCGACTGCACGACATGCACCTTGTCCTCGACATCCCAGAACCAGAGATCGGCCTCGGGCAGCGCCTGCTGCAGCGCCTGGGCCGACGCGACGGAAACCAGACGCTCGCGGTTGGAGCCCCCGAAGAGGATGGTGGTGCGCATGTTCTCTTGGTCCCAATCTCTCTATTCGTCATTCCGGGATGCGCCGCAAGGCGCAGGCCCGGAATCCATTTCCCCACCGCCTCTGCCGTCCGATGGATTCCGGGCTCTCGCTTCGCGAGCCCCGGAATGACAGAGGCTAAAAAATCCCGATCCGCTTGATTTCCCAGTTGAGCTCAATTCCGGAATTCGCCTTCACCCGTTCGCGCACCGTCTCCCCGAGCGTCTCGATGTCGTGCGCTGTGGCATCGCCCTTATTGATCAGGAAATTGCAGTGCATCTCGGACACTTGCGCGCCGCCGACGCGCAAGCCGCGGCAACCGGCGGCGTCGACCAGCTTCCAGGCGGAATGGCCGGGCGGATTCTTGAAGGTCGAGCCGCCAGTCTTTTCGCGGATCGGCTGTGCGGTCTCGCGGTGGGTTTGCACCTCCGCCATACGCGCGCGGATCGCATCAGCATCCCTGATCTCGCCGCGGAAACGCGCGGAGGTGAAGATGATGGAGGGATCGACGCCGCTGTTGCGGTAGACGAATTTCATGTCGGCATTGGAGAAGACGTGCTTGGTGCCGTCGCGCCCGACGCCACGCGCCTCGATCAGCACGTCCTTGGTCTCGCCGCCATTGGCGCCCGCGTTCATGCGTAGCGCGCCGCCGATGGTGCCGGGAATGCCGAAGTAGAATTCGAGCCCGCCGATATTGGCGGAAGCCGCGACTTCCGCCACGCGCTTGTCGAGCGCGGCAGCGCCGGCGGTGACAATGTCGCCGTTCGCAACGGCTTCACCAAAAGCACGCGGCGCAAGCCGGATCACCACGCCGGCGATGCCGCCATCGCGCACGATGAGGTTGGAGCCGACGCCGACGACATAGACCGGGATGTCGCGGGCGAGATGCGCGAGGAAGTAAGCGAGATCGTCCTCATCCGCCGGCGTGAACAGCACCTGGGCCGGGCCGCCGACGCGAAACCAGGTGAGCTCCGCCAGCGACTGGTTCGCAAGCAACCGCCCGCGCAACTCCGGCATCGCGCCTTTGAGAGCGGGGGTGATGTCGGGAAAGCTCATGCGGCGTCCCCGCGTGAGGAACTGTCTCCGTTCCCTCCCCCCTTGTGGGGGAGGGTCAGGGAGGGGGGTAGCCACGAACTGAGACCTCGCCTGTGGCCACCCCTCTCCCCCGCCCTCCCCCACAAGGGGGGAGGGAGCGCAGTGCGTCGTGTGGCAATTGATGAGATCAAAGTCACCACTTCACCCCAGCGCCTTCAATTGATCCGGCAGCGCATAGGCCCATTGCGTGATGTTGCCGGCACCCAGGCACACGACGAGATCGCCCGACTTCGCGAGCCCCTTCACGATGCCCGCAAGCTCCGGGGCTGCCGGCAGCGGGATCACCTCGCGATGCCCGTGGGCGCGCAGGCCTGTCACGAAATGATCGCGGTCAATGCCGTCGATCGGCGCCTCGCCTGCGGCATAGACATCGGCGACGACGACCGCATCGGCGTCGTTGAAGCAGGTGCAGAATTCCTCGAACAGCGATTGCAGGCGGGTGTAGCGATGCGGCTGCACCACGGCGACGATCTTGCCGTTGGTGGATTCGCGCGCCGCCTTCAGCACCGCCGCGATCTCGACCGGATGATGACCGTAATCGTCGATCACGGTGACGCCGTTCCACTCGCCTGTCTTGGTGAAGCGGCGCTTGACGCCGCCGAAGCCTGCGATCGCCTTGCGGATCGCCTCGTCCGACACACCGAGCTCGCGTGCGACAGCGATCGCCGCCGTCGCGTTCGAGGCGTTATGACGCCCCGGCATCGGCAGCATGAGATCGGCGATCTCGTGCACGGCGCCGGTCTTGCGATCGCGGAACGCGACCTTGAACTTCGATCCGCCGCCCATTGGGGTGAGATCGAGCAGCCGCGCATCAGCCTGCGGATTTTCGCCGTAAGTGATGATGCGGCGATCCTCGATCTTGCCGACCAGGCTTTGCACCACGGGATGATCGATGCACATCACGGCAAAACCGTAGAACGGCAGGTTCTCGACGAAGTGGCGGAACGCATCCTGCACGGCATCGAACGTCTTGAAGTGGTCGAGATGTTCGGGGTCGACATTGGTAACGATCGCCACGTCCGTCGGCAGCTTCAGGAAGGTGCCGTCACTCTCGTCGGCCTCGACCACCATCCAGTCGCCGGCGCCGAGACGTGCGTTGGAGCCGTAGGCGTTGATGATGCCGCCGTTGATCACGGTCGGATCGAGCCCGCCCGCATCGAGCAGCGTTGCGACCATCGTGGTCGTCGTGGTCTTGCCATGGGTGCCGGCGATCGCGACGCAGCTCTTCAGCCGCATCAGTTCGGCCAGCATCTCGGCACGCCGCACCACGGGAATGCGCCGTTCGCGCGCCGCCATCAATTCCGGATTGTCGCGCTTGATCGCGGAGGAGACCACGACCACCTCGGCACCATCAATATTCTCGGCCTTGTGACCGACCGAGACTTTTGCGCCCTTCTTGCGCAGACGGTCGAGATTGTAATTGTCTGATGCGTCCGAGCCCTGCACGGCATAGCCGAGATTGACCAGCACCTCGGCGATGCCGCTCATGCCGATCCCGCCGATCCCGACGAAGTGGATGGGTCCGATCTCGCGCGGCAGTCTCATTCTGTGTTCCCTGACCTCGCCGCCTGAAACGGCGGCATCTGGCTGACATCACGGCCAAATCAGCCGCGCCGTTCCTACTGGATGCCCCGCTTTGGAAGACGAAGACAAGGGCTTTTTCGCGTCAGATTCCCGCGACTTTGACCACCAGATCGGCGAGCCGCTCGGCGGCATCGAGCCGGCCTGCCCCTTTTGCCGCAGCAGCCATGGCACCGAGGCGCGCCGGCTCGGCGGCAAAGGCGGAGATCTCGGCGGCGAGGCGATCGGAGGTGAACTCGGTCTGCGGGATGCGGATGGCACCGTCGACCTTGGCCAGCACGCCGGCATTGGCGAACTGGTCCTGGTCGATCGAGCCGGGCAGCGGCACCAGGATCGAGGGCCGGCCGATCGCGGCAAGCTCGGCCACCGTGCCGGCGCCGGAGCGCGATACCACGAGATGATTGGACGCGAACCGTGCCGGCAGATCCGTGAAGAATGGCGCCAGTTCGGCCTTGATCTTGAGCTTGTCGTAGACGGCGCGCACGCGGCTCATGTCCTCGTCGCGGACCTGTTGGGTCAGGATGAGCCGTCCCCACAGCGCGGGCTCGAGCCGCTCGATCGCGCCGGGCACGATGTCGGCCATGATACGCGCTCCCTGGCTGCCGCCGACGACGAGCAGGCGGAGCGGACCGTTCGTTTCGGGCGCGGCATAGGGCACGGCGGCAGCGGCGAGGACCGCCGGCCGCATCGGCGTGCCGACCGTGGTGGTCTTGCCCGAGAGCGCGGGATCGCGGTCGAGCACGCCGGGCAACGAGGTTGCGATGGCGCGGACGCGGCCCGACAGGAAGCGGTTGGCGCGGCCGAGCACGGCGTTGGCCTCGTGGATGATCCCGGGCACGCCGGCGAACTTCGCCGCGACCAACGGCGGCAATGTCGGATAACCGCCGAAGCCAACGACGGCAGCCGGCTTCAATCGCTTGATCAGGCCGTAGGCGGACAGCGTGCCGGTGGCGAGCGTGAGGCCGGCATAGGCGAGCTGCAGCGGATTGCGGCCGCGCGCGGTCTCGCTCGCGACGACGTCAATCATGTCCTTGCTGAACAGCCCGCTGTAGCGCAGCGCGCGCTCATCGGTGACGAGGCGCACGCGAAAGCCGCGCCGAATCAATTCGACGCCGAGCGCCTCGGCCGGAAACAGATGGCCGCCAGTGCCGCCCGCGGCGAGAAGAATCAAGGGGGACGTGGTCATATCTGCCCTTTTACAGGGCCTCCGCCGTCATTGCGAGCGCAGGGAAGCAATCCAGACTGTCTCCCCGAGGGATTCTGGATTGCTTCGTCGCTACGCTCCTCGCAATGACGACTTAAGCGTAGCTGCGCATCGCGTCGGCGTGGCCGCTGGCCTCGACCTCGGTGCGCGGCCGCAGCCGCGTCAAGGCCAGCATCATGCCGACGCCATAGGCCAGCGACACGATCGAGGAACCGCCGTACGAAATGAACGGCAGCGTCATGCCTTTGGCAGGAATGAGCTGGAGGTTGACCGACATGTTGATCGCCGCCTGCACCCCGAACAGGATCGCAAGGCCCGAGGCCGCAAAGCGCGAGAACATGTCTTCATTGGCGTAGGCGCGCGACAGCGTGCGGATGACGACGAAGGCGAACAGCGCCAGCATGGCAAGACACAGGATGATGCCGAACTCTTCGGCGGCGACCGCGAAGACGAAGTCGGTGTGACTGTCCGGCAGGCTGCGCTTGGCGATGCCCTCGCCCGGTCCGAGCCCGAACCAGCCCCCGTTGTAGAAGGCCTCCATCGCGGTATCGACCTGGAAAGTGTCGCCGGAGGCCGGGTTCATGAAGCGTTTGATGCGTCCTGCGACGTGCGGAACAAAAAGATAGGCGCTGAACAGTCCGGCCGCGCCGAGCCCCGCGAGGCCAAACACCCAGATCATGCGCATGCCCGCGATGAAGAACAGCGAGCCCCACACCATCAGGATCAGCATGGTCTGGCCGAAATCCGGCTCCATCACCAGCAGCGACACCAGCATCAGCAGCAGCACCAGCGCCATCGAGGTCGCGGGCATCTCCGGACGCTTGGTCGATTCCGCAAACAGCCAGGCCGCGATGACGACGAAGGACGGCTTGGCGATTTCGGAGGCCTGGATGTTGATGCCGATGAGCGTGATCCAGCGCCGCGATCCCTTCACCTCGGGGCCGATCGCGAGCGTCACCACGATCAGGATGATGCTGATCGTGAAGATGAGCAGCGCGCTACGCCGGATCGAGCGCGGCGACATGAAGGACACCCCGATCAGCACCAGAAGCGACGGCACCAGGAACATGACGTGACGATTGAAGAAATGGAACGGATCGAGCCCGATGCGGGTCGCGACCGGCGGGCTCGCCGCCAGCGACAGGATCACGCCGGTCAGCATCAGCACCAGGATGGCGCCGAGCAGCGGCTTGTCGACGGTCCACCACCACTCGGTAAAGGGGGTGCGTTCTTCACGGGAGAGCATGGGCGGCCGCTTTCGGACAGAGGTCCGTCCATTGGTCGCCGAGGTTGGTTACCGGGGGGTTAATGGATCGTTCAAGTTTTGAAGAGTCTCTTGCCCCGGACGCAGCGCAGCGTCTCCGGCGATGCGAAGCATCGTCCGGTGCGGTGCGCTGCTGAGCCGGGGCCCAGCCACTCTTGGTCCCGACTCTGCGGAGCGTCACTTCGTGCCGCACCGCGTCCGGGACACGAGAGGGCTATTCGTAGCTGATCGCGACATCCCCCGCGCGCTGGTCGCGCTTGTAGATTTCGCCCGGCTCAGGAATGAAGCCGATCCTGACCGCCCGCTCGCTGCTCCAGGCGACGACAGCCTCGGGATGCCCACGCACGCTGACAAAGGTCGGCGTGTCCTCGGGCGAGAAGGTCCGGCCGCGCGCGATGATACTGGCTTGCGTGCTGTCGGTTGCCCCGCACGTCTTCCAGACCACGACAACCAATTGACTGCCGCTTGGGGAGGCGAACGCACGCTGGCGAACGACGCGGCATGCGCCAAGTCCGCTCATGACGTGGTCAATGAGGACAACACAGAGAAAGCCGACCGGTACAGCGAGAGCGACGGCAAGTCCGATCCAGCGTCGCCGCGACATCCTCACACCACCGGCTTCACACCCGGCAGCGCCTGCACCAGCTCGCGGAACCTGGTGCCGCGGATCTCGAAGTTGCGGTACTGGTCGAAGGACGCGCAGGCCGGCGACAGCAGCACGACCGCATCTGCGAGCCCGGAGGCTTCGGCATCGCGCGCGGCGTGCGCGACGGCGACGTCGAGCGTCTGGCTGATCTCGTGCGGCACTTGGCTCAGCGTTTCCGAGAATTCCTGAGCGGCTTCGCCGATCAGATAGGCCTTGCGGATGCGCGGGAAGAAGCCGGTCAGGCCTGTGATGCCGCCCGCTTTCGGCTTGCCGCCGGCGATCCAGAAGATGTCGGCGAAAGACGACAGCGCATGCGCCGTGGCGTCGGCATTGGTGCCCTTGGAATCGTTGACGAACAGGACGTTGCCGCGGCGGCCGACCTGTTCCATCCGATGCGCCAGGCCCGGAAAGCTGCGCAGGCCGTTCTGCAACACGTCCTGGCTGATGCCCATCGCGAGCGCAGCGGCAGCGGCGCAGGCCGCGTTCTGCGCATTGTGCAGGCCGCGCAGCGAACCGATGCCGCCGAGCGTGGCGATCTCGCTGCGGGCGCCACCCGAGGTGCGCACGATGGTACCGTGCTCGACATGAATGCCTGAAGCCAGCGGGTTCTTGACGGAAATCCGCACGACGTTCTTGCCGGCGCGGTCGAGCCTATCAGCGATGTCGCGGCAATAGCCGTCATCGACGCCCACGATCGACGTGCCGTTTGCCTGCACGTTGGCAACGAGGCGCTCCTTCACCGCGGCATAGTGCGAGATCGTGCCGTGGCGATCGATGTGATCCTCACTGACATTGAGCAAAATGCCGACGGACGGCTCGAGCGAGGGTGTGAGGTCGATCTGGTAGGACGACATCTCGATGACGTGGACGCGGCCCATGCGCGGCGGCTCCAGCGACAGGACCGCGGTGCCGATATTGCCGCCCATCTGGGTGTCATAACCGGCGACCTTCGTCAGATGCGCGATCAGGGCGGTCGTCGTCGACTTGCCGTTGGTACCGGTGATGGCGACGAACGGGGCGTCCGGCGCATGACGGCGACGCTCGCGGCAGAACAGCTCGATATCGCCGATCACCTCGACCGCGGCCTCGCGCGCCTTCAGCACGCTCCAGTGCGGCACCGGATGGGTGAGCGGCACGCCCGGCGCGAGCACGAGCGCGGCGAATTTCGCCCAGGACACATTGCGCAGATCCGCGGTGACGAAACCGGCCTGCGCCGCCTTGGCGACGTTCTCGGCATTGTCGTCGGCCGCGATCACCTCGGCGCCGCCGGCCTTCAGCGCGTGGCACGAGGCGAGCCCGGAGCCGCCGAGGCCGAACACTGCGACCGTCTTGCCGGCGAAGGATGTGACCGGAATCATCGTGATACCGTCAACGCAGCTTCAGCGTGGAGAGACCGGCGAGCGCCAGCATCACCGAGATGATCCAGAAGCGGATCACGATCTGCGGCTCGGTCCAGCCGAGCTGCTCGAAATGGTGATGGATCGGCGCCATGCGGAAGATGCGTTTGCCGGTCAGCTTGAACGACACCACCTGCACGATGACCGAGACCGCCTCCAGCACGAACAGGCCGCCGATCACCGCAAGCACGATCTCGTGCTTCACCGCGACCGCGATCGACCCCAGCATGCCGCCGAGCGCGAGCGAGCCGGTGTCGCCCATGAAGATCGAGGCGGGTGGGGCATTGAACCAGAGAAAACCGAGCCCAGCGCCCAGCAGCGCGCCGCAGAGCACCGCGAGTTCACCGGTGCCGGCAACATATTTGATCTGGAGATAGTCGGCGAACACCGCATTACCGGCGAGATAGGCGATCATCGCAAAGCTTGCGGTTGCGATCATCACGGGCACGATGGCGAGACCGTCGAGACCGTCGGTGAGGTTCACCGCATTGCCTGCGCCGACGATGACGAAGGCGCCGAACACGACGAAGAACCAGCCGAAATGCAGCACGGTATCCTTCAGGAAGGGGATGGTCAGCGCGGTGGACGCGGGATCGCGGTTCAGCCGCACCAGCGCATAGCAGGCGGCCAGCGCGATGATCGCCTCGATCAACAGACGCAGCTTGCCCCCGAAGCCGCTCGTGGTCTGCTTGGTGACCTTGAGGTAGTCGTCATAGAAGCCCACGAAGCCGAAGCCGAGCGTCACCGCCAGCACGATCCAGACATAGGGGTTGAGCGGATTGCACCACAGCACGGTGCCGACCGTGAGGCCGGACAGGATCATCAGCCCACCCATGGTGGGCGTGCCCTTCTTCGCCAGATGCGATTGCGGACCATCGGTCCGGATCGGCTGGCCCTTGCCCTGGCGGATGCGCAAATGGTCGATGATCCAGGGCCCGAACAGGAATACGAACAGCGCGCCGGTGACGATCGCGCCGCCGGTGCGGAAGGTGATGTAGCGGAAGACGTTGAGAACGGTGCGCACTCCACCGACGCCCGGAAATGTGTTGGAGAGATCGATCAGCCAGTAAAACATTCAGACGGTCCTATGGCGCCTTTCGCACGCGGCCTTCGTTCAGGCCGCATCGCCGCACGCGCATTCGCAGGTCTTGATCATGGGGTCGAGCGACCTCAAGAAACCGAACGGCGGCGCGCCGCAAAGGGTTAAGATTCGGGAACTGCGCCTTCCAAGCAGTTTACGCCTTTGCCTGCAAGGCGGCCACTAGGCCCGGCACAAACTTGTTGACCCAGAACATCTTCTTGCTGCCCTTGACAACCACGACATCGCCTGCCTTCAGCAGGTGAGCTACCTCGCCCGGCTTCAGCGTGGCGGGATCGTCGTGCCAGCCGAGCCCCTTGCCGGCGGGCAGCACGTCGTAAAGGTGGCGCATCAGGGGGCCGACGCAATAGATGCCATCGATGCCGTCGAGATGCGCGGCGAGCGCGGTGTGGTAGTGAGGAGCGTCGTCGCCAAGTTCCAGCATGTCGCCGAGCACCGCGATACGGCGGCCGCCGCTCGTGTTGCGCGCCTGAAGGCTTTGCAGCGCAGCCGTCACACTCGCCGGATTGCCGTTGAAGCTGTCGTCGATCACGGTGATACCGCCGACCGCCTGTTCCACGCCGCGGCCGGTCATGATGCCGACGCGCTCGAGCTTGATCGCAAGTGTCGCCACATCGAGATGGGCGGCATGAACAGACGCGAGCGCGGCAAGCGCATTCTGTACCCGATGCGGCGCGCCCGGCGTCAGGCTGAAGGCGATCTCCTTCTTGCCGACGCGGGCCACGACCTGCCAGCTCTCGCCGTGCGGCGCGTGCGTGACCTCATGCACTTCGGCCTTCTCGCCGAAGCGCACCACCTTGCCCTTCCAGTCGGGCGCCTTGATGCCTGCAGGCAGCACCAGCACGCCGTCCTCGGGCAGGCCGTGCGCGATCGACACCTTCTCGCGCCTGATGGCATCGAGCGAGCCGAGCTTCTCCAGATGCACCGGCTGGACGTTGACGACGAGCGCGACCGTCGGCCGCGTCAATCCGCTGAGCCGCGCGATCTCGCCCACCTGGTTCATGCCCATCTCGACGACCCAGAGGCTGGCGTCCGGCCGGGCGTTGCATAGCGTCAGCGGCACGCCCCAGAAATTGTTGAAGCTCGAGGGGCTCGCATAGGCATTGGGATAGGCGGCGAGGAATTCCTTGGTGCTGGTCTTGCCGGCACTGCCGGTGAGACCGATCACCGGCCCATGAAAGCGCGCACGTGCGGCGCGCGCGAGGCCCCAGAGACCGTCGATCAGCGTGTCCTTCACGACGATCTGCGGAATGCGGATACCCGCGATCTCGTGCGGGACGATCATCGCGACGGCGCCCGATGCTTCCGCCTTGTCCGCAAACTCCCAGCCGTCGCGCGCGCTGGCGAACGCTGAAATGAAACCGCCACTCGGGGTGCCTGATAACGCCACGAACAGGCTGCCCGGCTTCACCAGGCGGCTGTCCTGGGTGGCGAAATCGATCGGGGTGTCCGGGAATGATCCGGCCGCACCCAGCGCGTGCGCCACCTCGGCGACCGTCCATAATGGCCCGCTCATGCGTCCCTCGATGCCAATGCGGCGGCGACCGCCTCGTGATCACTGAACGGCAGGACCTCGCCGCCGACGATCTGCCCGGTCTCGTGCCCCTTGCCGGCGATGAGCAGCGCATCGCCCTCTTCGAGCTCCTCGATCGCGACGCGGATCGCGGCCGCGCGGTCGCCGATTTCGCGTGCGCCCTTGGCGGCGGCGAGGATCGCGGCGCGAATGGCTTCCGGCTTTTCGCTGCGCGGATTGTCGTCGGTGACGATGACGCGGTCGGCATTTTGAGCCGCGATCTCGCCCATGATCGGCCGCTTGCCGGCGTCGCGATCGCCGCCGGCGCCGAACACGACGATCAGCCTGCGCCTGGCGTAGGGGCGCAGCGCTTGCAGCGCCTTCGCCAGCGCGTCGGGCTTGTGCGCGTAGTCGACGAAGACAGGCGCGCCGTTGCGTTCGCCGACGCGCTCGAGCCGGCCCTTGGCGCCCTCGAGATGTTCGAGGCTGGCAAACACTTTGGCTGCATCGCTGCCGGTGCCGATGGCAAGGCCGGCCGAGACCAGCGCGTTCTCGATCTGGAATTCGCCGACCAGCGGCAGCCGCACGGCATAATGCTTGCCGCGATGCTCGAGCGTCAGCTTCTGCGAAAAACCTTCGACCACGGCCGCGGTGAGACGAATGCCCTCGCCTGCCCCATCGCCCTGACGGCCCACTGCCATCACGCGCAGACCGCGCGCCTTCGCCGCATCGATTGCTTCCGCCGAGCAATCATGATCGGCGGAGATCACCGCGGCTCCGCCAGGGGGGATGAGCTCGCGGAACAGCCGGAGTTTTGCGGCGAGGTAATGCGCGACGGTCGGATGGTAATCCATGTGGTCGCGCGAAAGATTGGTGAAGCCTCCTGCGGACACCCGCACGCCATCGAGGCGGTATTGATCGAGCCCGTGTGACGAGGCCTCGAACGCAAGATGCGTCACGCCCTCGCGCGCGATCTCGTCGAGCTGGCGGTGCAAGGCGATCGGATCCGGCGTGGTCAGCGAGCCGTAGACGGTGCGCTTGGGCGAGACGAGGCCGATGGTGCCGATGCTGGCCGAGGCATGGCCCAGCCGCTCCCAGATCTGGCGCGTGAACGCGGCGACCGAGGTTTTGCCGCTGGTTCCGGTCACTGCCGCGATGGTCGCAGGCTGCGCCGGGAAAAATCTTGCCGCAGCCAGCGCCAGCGCGCGGCGCGGATTGGCGACAGCGACGAACGGTACCTTGCAGCCGTCAGGCGCGTGATCGCCGGCCACGACCACCGCGCCGGCGGCGATGGCCGCATCGATGAAGCGCGCGCCATCGGTCTTGCTGCCTGACAGCGCAAAGAAGAGATCGCCGGGCTTGACCACGCGGCTGTCGAGCGCAACGCCTGCAACTTCGAGCGCCGCGACGGCGGGCTCGATTGCGGCATCATTGCCTAGGAGGTCACGCAGCTTCATGGTCTTCCAGTTGCCGTGCCGGAAAGCCGAAACCGAAGGGAAAATCTCCGACTCAGCAGCGGCGACGGCCTACCCGATTGATTACTGGGTTGTCCTGGATGCTGCAAGAATAAGGCGGTCCGCAGGCGGCAGGTCGTAGCGGGGCTCGATGCCGAGCAGCGGCCCGATACGGGCGATGACGTTGCCCGCGGTCGGGACGGCGTTCCAGCCCGAGGTGATGAAGCCGTAGGTTTCCTTCAGAGGCTGCGGCTCGTCGAGCATGATCAGGAGCTGGTATTTCGGCTTGTCGGCCGGCATGATCGCGGTGAATGCGGTCAGCACCCGCTTCTTGGCGTAACGGCCGTTGACCACCTTTTCCGCGGTGCCGGTCTTGCCGCCGATATAATAGCCCTTCACGTCCGCCTTGCGCGCCGTGCCGATCTCGGCGTTCAGCCGCATCAGGAACCGCATCTTGTCCGAGGTCTCGGGCTTGATCACGCGCTTGGCGATCGCCCGCGCCTCCTCCTCGGAGCGCTTGAGGAACGTCGGGGGAATCAGCAGGCCGCCATTGGCGAGCGCGCTGACGCCCATCACGGCCTGCAGCGGCGCGACCGCGATGCCGTGGCCGAACGCGATGGTGATGGTGTTGAGCTCGCTCCAGCGTCGCGGCAGGATCGGCGAGGCGCTTTCCGGCAGCTCCGTGCGCAACCGCTCGAGCTGGCCCATCTTGCGCAGGAACGCCTTGTGCGCTTCCACGCCCTGCGACAGCGCGATCCGCGCCGCGCCGACGTTGGAGGAGAAGGTGAACACCTCTTTCATGTTCAGGAAGCGGCCCTTCGGCTCGTCGTCATGGATGGCGAACTTGCCGTAGTGCAGCGGTCCGCGTGCATCCCACAGCGAATCGAGACCGTATTTGCCGGTGTCGAGCGCCATCGCCAGCGTGAACGCCTTGAAGGTCGACCCCATCTCGTACACGCCTGTGGTCAGGCGGTTGATGCGGTCAGGGTCGTGAGCTTCCTTGGGATTGTTCGGGTCGAAATCCGGAACCGAGACCATGGCCACGATCTCGCCGGTGTTGACGTTGGTGACGAGGCCGGAGGCCGCCTTGGCGTGGAATTTTTCCTTGGCTTTCAGCAGCTCATCGCGCAGCGCGTGCTCGACGCGCAGATCGACCGACAGCTCGATCGGCTTCTGCAACCGGTCGATAGCAAAGCCGGCGCGGTGGAGATCGGCGAGGCCCTGGTTGTCGAGCCACTTCTCCATGCCGGCGATGCCCTGGTTGTCGATGTTGACGAGACCGATGAGGTGGGCGACCTCGTTGCCGGTCGGATAGACGCGCTTGTTCTCGCGCAGGAAACCGATGCCGGGGATGCCGAGCTTGTGGATGTCCTGCTGCTGCTTCGCCGTGATCTCGCGCTTGAGCCAGACGAAGCCCTTGCGCGTCCTCAGGCGCTCGCGCACCTCGGCTTCGTCGAGATCGGGCACGGTCGCGGTCAGAAGCTCGATCGCCTCGTCCTTGTCGATGATCCGGCGCGGCTCGCCGAACAGGCTGGACGCCTTGACGTCGGTCGCGAGGATCGCGCCGTTGCGGTCGACGATGTCGGGCCGCGCGGTCGCGACCACCTCCTGCGCCGCCGCACGCCGCGCACTGTGCGCGTCGGCGCCGATCGCGAACATCACGAGCCGGCCGCCGATCAGGGCATAGACGGTGGCAAACGCCAGCATCGCGAGGCCGACGCGCGCGCGCGCCTTCGCGGCGCGATCGACATTGCGCCCGTAGAGCAGACTGCGGATCAGGCGCTGCCGCCAGGGTTCTGCTGGCCGCACGGTCGATTTGGCCGGAACAGCGCTCATTGCTTGTCCTCGGGCTGAGACACGGAACCCGTCACGCTGTCAGGATCGCTGGCGGCTTCGATGGTGTTGATCATGGACCCGATCGGATCGGGCTCGCCCGGCCGGAACATCCGCGGCGGACGGTCCGGCAGGTTCTTCAGTGAATCATATTGCGTGCCGTTGACGGGCTTGAGCGGCAGATGCCGCTCGACGAGGCCCTGCAGGCGCAGGGGGGCATCGAGCTTGGCCCATTCGGAACGCAGCTGCGCGATCGCATCGCGCTGCTCGCGGATCTCGGCGTGCAGCCGCAGCACCTTTTCCACGCGGGCGGTGGAATCCATCTTGATCCGGTAGACATAGGCAGCCGCGAAGATCAGCGCGCCGATGACGAGGAGGTGGATGAAGCGCATGTGCTAGCCGCCCCTCATCACGTCGGAGAGTTTCGGCCAGGACGACCGCTGGTCGTCGGCATGCGCCGGCGCCGAGGTACGCTCGGCGGCACGCAGCTTTGCGGACCGGGCGCGCGGATTGCGCGCGACTTCCGCTTCGCCCGCGATCACGGGCCGCCGCGTCAGAAGCTGGAAGCTCGGCGCCGCCTGCGCCACTTCCGGCAGATGCCGCGAGCCGCCGCCGGTCTTGGACCGCTCGGCGAGGAAATTCTTGACGATGCGATCTTCCAGCGAGTGGAACGAGACCACCACGAGACGCCCGCCCGGCTTGAGCACGCGCTCGGCGGCCATCAGCGCGGTCTGGAGCTCATCGAGCTCTTCGTTGACCAGGATGCGGAGCGCCTGGAATGTCCGTGTCGCCGGATGAATGTCCCCGGGCTTCGAACGCACCACGCGGCCGACGAGATCGGCGAGTGCGCGCGTGGTGGTGAACGGCGTCTCCTGCCGGTCGGCGACCACGGCACGGGCGATGCGGCGCGACTGCCGCTCCTCGCCGAACAGATAGATGATGTCAGCCAGATCGCTTTCCGAGGCGCGCGCGACGACATCCGCCGCGGTCGGTCCGTTCTGCCCCATCCGCATGTCGAGCGGACCATCGAAGCGGAACGAAAAACCGCGCCCGGCCTGGTCGAGCTGCATCGACGACACGCCGACGTCCATCACGACGCCGTCGACGGCCTGGACGCCTTGCGAAGCGCAGACCTCGGCGAGATTCGAGAATCGGTCCTCGACCAGCGTCAGCCGCCCGGCGGCTTGCGCGACCAGTTCGGCACCTCCCGCAATTGCGGTGCGGTCGCGATCGATCGCGATGACGCGGGTTCCTGATACGTCGAGAATGGCGCGGCTGTAGCCGCCGGCCCCGAAGGTGGCATCGACGTAGATGCCGCCGTCGCGCGGTGCGAGATGCGCGACCGCCTCGCGGCCCAGCACGGGGATGTGGGGCGCGTCGCTCATGCCTCGCGCCTGCCGCGTGCGCAGGAGGGCAAGCAGGTCAATTTTGGGGCGAAGCAGCCCATCACGCCTCGAATGATTCCGCGTCGCGGCGGTTCCACGACAAAGCCCCTCTTCAGCACCCTTGCCAGCATGCAAGCCGAGCCCGGTCGTCCCAGGCGGCAAACCCGGTGCTCCCAGTGGAATATGTCGGGCAACCATGGGATTTCGAGCCAAAAACGCTTTTGGCCGCCTCCGGACGCGGGTCGGCTCTTCACCTCTCAGTAACGGCGCTTAGCGTTAAGAAAGCGTTGATCGGCTCGTTACATCTTGAAAAGGTCTTTGGACGTTCGCTGGGTGGTGATGCCTCATCCACACACTGACCCAAAATGCGCGCGTTAACCGACCTGCGCGATTGCGCGGAGCGGAGGGTAAAGGAATAGTAAAGAGAAGGGCTTGGCCCACTCGTCGTCAGATTCTGAGTTGTTTATGCCGTCCGGTCCGTCCACGCCGTCTGGAACTGATTCGAAGCGTCAGCGCGCTCTGCCGATTCCCAAGGCGGCGGCGACCATGCGGACGTTCGAGCCGGATTCGTCGATCGTCTCGGACATCATCCCCTCGCCCAACCATGGCGAGCGCAGCAAGGGCCGGCAGCCCGACATGATCCTGCTGCACTACACCGGCATGCCCGACGTCGAGGGCGCGCTGGCCCGGCTGTGCACGGCCGGCACCGAAGTGTCGGCGCATTATGTCGTGCTGGAGGACGGCCGCATCGTGCAATGCGTGCCGGAAGCCCGGCGCGCCTGGCACGCCGGCGTCTCGTCCTGGGCCGGCGAGGACGACATCAATTCCTGCTCGATCGGGATCGAGATCATCAACCGCGGCCACGATTGGGGCTATCCGGAATATCCGCTGCGCCAGATCGCCGCCGTGATCGCGCTATGCCGCGGCATCATCCTCCGCCGCAAGATCGTGCCGCAGCGCGTGCTCGGTCATTCCGACGTCGCGCCGGCGCGCAAGAAGGATCCCGGCGAGAAATTTCCCTGGCATTCGCTCGCCAATTCCGGCGTCGGGCACTGGGTGACTCCGGCGCCGGTCGTGCGCGGCGAAACCCTGATGCTCGGCACCATCAGCGACGCGGTGCTGAGCCTGCAGCAGGCGCTGGCTCGCTATGGCTATGGCGTGCCGCTCACGGGCAAATACGATGCATCGACCATGGAAGTCGTCACCGCCTTCCAGCGTCACTTCCGTCCCGCGCGGCTCGACGGCGTTGCGGATCACTCGACGCTGACGACCCTGCAGGCGCTGCTGGCGAGCCTGCCGGCGGACGGGACCACTGTCGCGTCGAAGTGACGGCGACCACCACACACTCCGTCATTGCGAGGAGCACTTGCGACGAAGCAATCCAGGCTGTTTCCACTGAGACAGCCTGGATTGCTTCGCTGCGCTCGCGATGACGGAGTGTGCGGCGGCACCTACTCCATCTCCCTCACGCGCCGCGCATACAATCGTCTTAACGGCTCCAATTGCGTCGCCGCCGTCGCAGCAGCATAGGCATCGCGCGCTTCATCCTTCCGCCCCAGCCGCCGCAGCAGGTCCGCGCGCACGGCGGGCAGCAGCTCGTAGCCGTCGAGGCCACCGCGTGCGGCGACCGCGTCGACGAGGTCGAGCGCGCGTGCCGGGCCGTCGACCATCGAGATCGCGGCGGCATGGTTGAGCTCGATCACCGGCGACGGGTTGATGCGCAGCAGGACTTCGTAGAGTCCCGCGATCTGCGGCCAATCGGTCTGGCCGTAGCTCGGCGCGCGGGCATGAAGCGCGGCGATCGCGGCCTGCACCACATAGGACTGCGGCCGCCCCGGCACGCGCAGCGCGTCATCGACGAGACGCGATCCCTCCTCGATCTGCGCCCGATCCCAGAGCGAGCGGTCCTGCTCTTCCAGTAACACGATGTCGCCGGCCGCGGTCTCGCGCCCGGCGCGGCGCGCATCGTGCAGCAGCATCAGGGCCAGCAGCCCCTTGATCGCGGCGCGATCGGGCATCAGACCGTCGAGCAAGCGCGCGAGCCTGATGGCTTCGGCCGCGAGATCGGGCCGCATCAGGTCCGCGCCAGAGGTTGCGACATAGCCTTCGGTGAAAACGAGATAGATCACGGCGAGCACGCCGTCGAGCCGTGGCGCCAGAGCGTCGCGTTCGGGCACTTCATAGGGAATGCCGGCAAGCCTGATCTTCTGCTTGGCGCGAACGAGGCGCTGTCCCATCGCATCCTCGCTGACGAGGAACGCGCGCGCGACCTGCGCCGTGGAGAGGCCGCAGACGGTGCGCAGCGTCAGCGCGACCTGGACTTCGGACGCGAACGCCGGATGACAGCAGGTGAAGATCAACCGCAGCATGTCGTCATCGAGCATCGCCGGCGGTTCGGCCGGGGCATCGGCATCGTGCTCGAGCTCGTGCACAAGCGCCTGCTGCTTGCTGCGGAAGACGGCCTGGCGGCGGACCCGGTCGATCGCCTTGTTGCGGCCGACATTGACCAGCCAGGCGCGCGGATTGTCGGGAAGCTCTCCCGCCGACCAGCGCTCCAGCGCGACTGCGAACGCGTCCTGGAGCGCATCCTCGGCGAGATCGAAATCGCCGACGAGGCGGATCAGGGTGGCCAGCGCCCGCCCCGCCTCGTCGCGAAAGACCTTGTCGATGTCGGTCGGCGTCATGCGTCGATGCGAGGCCCGGCCGTCACTTGTCGTAGACCCAGATCGGCCGCACCTCGATCGATCCGATGCGCGCGCTGGGAATGCGCGCCGCGATCTCGATTGCCGCATTGAGGTCCTTGGCCTCAATCAGATAATAGCCGCCGAGCTGTTCACGCGTCTCCGCAAATGGACCGTCGGTCGTCAGCGTCTTGCCATCGCGCACGCGCACCGTGGTCGCGGTCGTGGTCGGCCGCAACCGGTCGCCGGCCTTGAAATTGCCGTTCCGGACGATGGATTGCGTGAAGGCCTCATACTCCGCCGACATCTTCTGGCTGGTTCCCGGGTCGACCTTCGCGTACTCGGCCTCGTTCTGGTAGATCATCAGCAGATATTGCATTGCCTGGCTCCTGTTGTTCGGTGGGATCACCGACATCCAGTCGAACGGATCACGCGCCAAACGACATCTTCAGGATAAATTATTTCGAGCGAGGCGTGCGTGAGGATATTGCCTTGACGAAACCGTCACAAATGCCCATTGGCTAGGCCGTCAGTCGGCCGGACGGCCGCCCCTGCAAGTGTCGAAAGGCCGCCGGGGAGGAAAGTCCGGGCTCCCTTGACATACGGTGCCGGATAACGTCCGGCGGGGGCGACCCCAGGGAAAGTGCCACAGAGAACGAACCGCTCCCTCCTCGGAGGAAGTAAGGGTGAAAAGGTGCGGTAAGAGCGCACCGCGGCTCCGGCAACGGAGCCGGCATGGTAAACCCCACCGGGAGCAAAACCGAATAGGGACGACTTAAGCGGGCTGTTCGCGCAAGCGATAACGCCGCGGGGCGATGTCAGGCCCGCCGTCCGGGTAGGTTGCTCGAGGCCATGTGCGAACATGGCCCCAGAGGAATGGCCGTCACGTATCGCTTGCGCAAGCCGGCGGTGCCCTACAGAACCCGGCTTACAGGCCGGCTGATGTCTTGCGACGAGGGGTTCGATGCCAGCGCATCGGACCCCTCACCAATTTGGGGCGAACGCGCAACCATTCGAACGGTGTCATTCCGGGGCGTGCGCAGCACGAGCCCGGAATCCATCAGGCCGCAGAGACGGTGGAGGAATGGATTCCGGGTTCTCGCTTCGCGAGCCCCGGAATGACAGTGAGTGTTACGCCACGATCTCGCTCAACACACCCATCAGCGCCTCCGGCGCCGTCACGTTCGGCGCGTGGCTGGCGTCGAGCTCGAAATAGCGCCAGCCCTCCTCGCTCTTCGCGCGTCGTGCAAACTGGCCGAACACATCGCCCGGCGGAATGCGTTTGCAGTAGATGTAGCTCCGCGGCATCGGCGGTTCGCCGTGCTGAAGCTTCAGCTTCGTTTCAAAACATTTGAGCGGCATGTTGATGCGGCGCGCATTGAGCCAGTCGAGATCGGTCTGCGGCGTATCCGGCGGCGGCGGGTTCGGCGGGACGCGGTAGCCGTCACCTGCGGCAGCCGCCTTGCGCATCGGCTCGCGGCCGCCTTCGTTGAGATCGAACAGCGACTGCCCGTCTCCGGGCACGAAGGCGTCGAGATAGATCAATTGTGTCGCGCGCTCACGGGCGCGATCGGCAACCCCTGTCGCGACCATGCCGCCATAGCTGTGGCCGAGCAGCACGATGTCGCTGAGATCCTCGAACCAGATGACGTTGAGGATGTCCTGGATATGCGTCTCGAGATCGATTGCAGGGCTTGCGAGATGCGACCGCTCGCCGAGCCCGGTGTAGGTCGGCGCGATCAGGCGGTGGCCGGCCTTGGCCATCAGCGGATGCATCTTCTTCCAGGCCCATCCGCCGGACCACGCGCCATGACAAAGCAGGAAGGCTGTTGCGCGCGCGGCCATCGGCGTTTCCATAATTCTTGTTTTTGATGCGATGGAGTGTAGCGATGGGCTGGGCGATGTAAACGCCGCGTGCCTCAGGCTGCGCGCGGTGCCTTCACCAGCACAGGCGCGAGCTGGCCGGCTTCGCGCCGCAGCTTGCTCGCCTCGAAACCGTGCATGCCGATCTGCCATTGCAGGCCGACGATGGCGCCCTTGGTCGGTTGCAATAGCGCGAGAGAAGAAAACAGCGTCACCGGCAGCCACACCGCGAGTTGCAGCGACACCGGCGGTGCATAGGCGGTCTCGACCGCGAGGATCGCCGGCACCACGAGATGGCCGACCACGACCATCACGAGATAGGCCGGAAAATCATCCGCGCGCTGATGAACCAGCTCCTCGCCGCAATGGTCGCAGGCATCCGCCACTTTCAGGAAGCGACCGAACAGATGGCCTTCGCCGCAGTTCGGACATTTGCCGCGAAAGCCGCGCCACATCGCCTTCGCCAGAGAGACTGAACCGGTCGCCATGACCACACCCCTTCCATTCCAACGATCCATACAATAATAGCTTGCATCCATACATTGAAGGGATATGAACCTAAATTGCATGGAATGGACCCCTACAATCTCTGAGCTGTCGGGGCCGCGCTACCAGCGCATCGTCGATGCCATGGAGGCCGACATCGCTGCCGGCCGGCTGGTGCGAGGACAGCAACTGCCGACGCAGCGTGCGCTGGCAAAGGCGCTCGGGATCGACCTCACCACGGTGACGCGCGCCTACACCGAGGCGCGGCGGCGCGGCATCATGGAAGCCCGGGTCGGCCAGGGATCGTTCGTGTCGGAGACCAGCGCGCGCCGCGCGGTCGACCTGCCGCATCCGGTCGCGATCGACCTCTCCATGAACGTGCCGCCGCATCCGCTCGAAGCGCAGCTCGAGGAGCGCATCATCGCCGGCCTCGAAGCCATTCGCGCGCAATCGGGCCTGACCGCATTCCTCAATTACCAACCGCCCGGCGGCAGCGCGCATGAGCGCGAGGTCGCCGCACGCTGGATGCGGACGCGCGTTCCGCACACGCAGACGGACAGGCTCGTGATCTTTCCCGGGACACAGACGATCCTGTTCAACCTGCTCGCGCATCTCGCGCGTCCGGGCGACGTGGTGCTGACGGAAGCCATCACTTTCCCGGGTATCAAGGCCGCAGCGTCGCAGCTCGGTATCAAGCTCGTCGGCGTCACCATGGATGACGGCGGCATCCTGCCTGATGCGCTGGCGAAGGCCTGCCGCACGCACAGGCCCAAGGCCATCTATCTGATTCCGACGCTGCACAATCCGACCACGGCGACGCTTGCCCCCGAGCGGCGCAGCGCTATCGCCAAGATCATCCGCGATGCCGATACTGTTCTGATCGAGGACGATGCCTACGGCCTGCTCGACCGCTCGGCCTCGCCGATCGCCACCCTCATCCCGGAGCGGACGTATCTGGCGACCACGCTGTCAAAATGCATCGCACCGGCGCTGCGCGTCGCCTACCTGCTGACGCCCGACAGCGCAGCACAACAGGAGATGCGGGGCCTGCTGCAGGCGACCGTGCAGATGCCTGCGCCGCTGATGGTCGCGCTGGTGACGCACTGGGTCGAGAGCGGCGTCGCCGATCGGATCATCACCGCGATTCGCAACGAGGCCGTCGGCCGCCAGCGATTGGCGCAGCGCGCATTGAAGGGGTTTCGATTCCAGGCGAAGCCGGCGGCGCATCATCTGTGGCTGCACTTGCCGGAAAGGCCATTGGATATCGCAGCACATCTCTTGCGCAACGGGCTCGCGATCGTCGTCGGGGACGCCTTCACCGTCGACGGAGCTTCGCCGCATGCGGTGCGGGTCTCACTCGGCGCTGCGCGCAACCGGTCCGAATTGAGCGAGGCGCTGCGCATCCTCGTTGGCGCGCTGCAGAGGCCTGCCGAGACAAGACAGATCGTCTAGCAAATTTCTATCGATGTTGGCGGCGATGGCGGCTGCGGACGGCTGGCGCGGCAGGCGATGGATAGGCCGCGTAGGCATCGCTCGACACGGCAGGCTCGCCGCGGGCTGCGCGGGCCGCCGGCGTGAGCTGTCCGCCGTTCAGCACGTCGCGATCGGGATGTGCGGCCTGGTAGGCCGCGGGCTCGGAAAATTGCGCCTCGGCCAAGGTCGGCATCAGGCTTGCCGCCGACAGCAGCGCGGCCGTCACGGCAAGATGCATGCGGGTCATTTGGGTGCTCCATCATCTCACGGGCCAGGCGGCTCGAAGCGCGAATGGCTTGCCGCAGGCCTCCCAAGTCGCGGGACGATCAGCATGTAGGCGCGTCTTTCGGGAATGCCCGCCATCCGGAATCACGCTTGCGTGCGGTTTTGAAATTGACCTTCCAAGCCGCATCTGTGCTATGCGCCATGAGGCGATCACGGCTTCGGGATCGCAGATCACGACGGGAAGTCACTGGTGGAAACGTCCTCCTACGCCCTGATTCTGTTCGGCGCACTGGCCGGCGGATTCGTCTCGGGGCTCGCAGGGTTCGGCACGGCGCTGATGGCGCTCGGCATCTGGCTCTACGTGCTGCCGCCCTCGCTCGCGGTCCCCTTGGTGCTGATCTGCTCGGTGATCGCACAGACCTCCACGCTGCCGTCGATGTGGAAGAGCTTTGACCTCTCCCTGGTCTGGCCGTTCCTGATCGGCGGATTGCTCGGCGTTCCGCTCGGGACCATGCTGGTCGCCTCCGCCGATCCCAAAGTGTTCAAGCTCAGCGTCGGCGTGCTGCTGCTGATCTTCCCGACCGCGCTGTACCTCAACAAGAGGCCGCTCGCCATCACGTTCGGCGGCCGCATCGCCGACGGCGCGATCGGCTTTGCCGGCGGCATTCTGGGCGGGCTCGCCGGATTGTCCGGCCCGCTGCCGATCCTCTGGGCCAACATCCGCGGCTGGAACAAGCATGAGCGGCGCGGCATCTTCCAGCTGTTCAATTTCACGGTGCTCGCCACCGCGCTGGTGTTGCAGACGATCTCGGGCCTGGTCGCTTTCAAGGTGGTCTGGCTTGCGATGGTCGCATTCCCGGGCACGCTGATCGGGGCATGGGCCGGCGCGCGCGTCTATCACGCGCTCAGCGACAAGCACTTCGGCGATGTCGTGCTCGGCCTGCTGTTCCTGTCGGGCGCCACCCTGGTCTGGAACAGCGTCGGCGCGCACTAGTCGTGCTTTTCCACGGCGCGGCAGGCTGGCCGGAGCCGCGGATGAGGCAAAGCGAGGTAGCCTCGCTACGCCGGCTCGCGCAGCGGCGATGCGACAGGCTCAGGATCCGTCGGCGGCGTAGCTCTCTGCCGGGCCGGCAGCGCAAGACGCTTCCTGAATTCGCGCAGCAACAGCGACACGCTCAAGCCGCCCTGCAGCGTGTTGGTCGCGATCGACAAGTACCAGACGTGCTCCATCCGGAAGCCCGGCCAGGTCGAGAGCCAGATCGACGGCAGGGAATAGGTCAAGACCCGCATGGCCGAGGTCCACAACACCGGCTTGGTGTTGCCCAGCCCCTGGAACATGCTGGAGCAGACAAAGATCAGCCCCTGCGACACCATGTTGAACGAGACGATGCGCAGAAAAAGCGAGGCAACCGCCATCGTCTCCCGATCGCTCGAGAACCCTGCAAGCAGCAGACCCGGCGCGAGCTGCGCGACGACCAGAAAAGCCGTCATCACGGCGGTCGCCATCAGCGATGCCTTGACAAAGGTCTCCCGCACGCGCGCGCCATTGCCGGCGCCGAAATTCTGGCCGGCGATGGGTCCTGCAGCAAGCGCGATGGCAAGCGCCGGCATCTGGATCAGCCCGAGCAGCCGCGTCCCGATGCCGAATCCCGCCTGCGCCGCCGCGCCAAATACGCTCAGCACGTAATAGCCCACCGCCATGACGATGAAGACCATCACAAACTCGCCGCCGGCAGGCAGCCCGACGCTGAGGATTCTCTTCCACTGCCGAAGCTGCGGACGCCATTGCGCCGGGTGAAAAGCGACGTAACGCTCCAGCCTGTGGAAATAGAGCAGCAGCATCAGCACGCCGATGCCAACCGCGATGGAGCTTGCAAGGCCCGCTCCGGCGACCCCAAGCGCGTGTCCGGTGCCCCACCCCGTGATCAGAACCGGCGCCAGCGCGATGTTGATGGCCACGGCGAGGGCCTGCACCAGCATGCTCGGCCGCACGATGCCGGTGGCCCGCAATGCGGACGCCATCACCTGCGTCGCGAATTGCAGCGCAAGTGCCGGCATGAACCAGAGCAAATAGGTCGTACCGGCCTCGATCGTGGCCTGGTCCGCTGCAATCGCGCGCATATAGGGACGTGACAGCGCAAGACCCCCGGCCAGTGTCAGCAGGCCGAACAGCACCGACAAGACGACGGACTGGTTGAAGACGAGATTGGCATCGCTGCGGTCCTTGCGCCCCACCGCATGCGACATCAGCGCCACCGTGCCGACGCCGAGCACTTGCATCAGCGCATTGACGAGAAAGCCCGCATTGCCCGCCGCAGCGACGCCGGCGATCGCCGCCTCGCCCAGGCCCGAGACGAAGTACAAATCGACCAGTTGGCAGATCATGATCGTGATCATGCCGACCACGATCGGTGGCGCCATGCTCAGGATATGGCTCGCGATGGAGCCGTGCGTCAGGTCTTTCATCTCATTCCATCCTTCGGCGGCGTGGCCGACGATCGCCCGTCGGCCACGCGCCATTCCACGTCCTCATTCCGCCGCTGCGATGTGCCCGAGCTCCACCACCTGGCGTTCGAACAGACTGCGATAGATGCCGCCGCGCTTGCCCGCGAGCGCGGCATGCGTGCCCTGCTCGACGATCTCGCCGCGGTCGAACACCAGGATGCGATCGAGGCTGCGCACCGTCGACAGCCGGTGCGCGATCACGATCGAGGTGCGGCCCTTCATCAGCCGTTCCATCGCCTGCTGGATCAGGGCCTCCGACTCCGAGTCCAGGCTCGAGGTCGCCTCGTCCAGGATCAGCACAGGCGCATCAGCCAGGAAGGCGCGCGCCAGCGCCACGCGCTGCCGCTCGCCGCCCGACAGCTTCACGCCGCGCTCGCCGACCAGGGTGCCGTAGCCCTTCGGCAGGCGCAGGATGAAGTCGTGCGCATTCGCCAGCCGCGCCGCCTGCTCGATCGCCTCCAGGCTGGCACCGGGCCGGCCATAGGCGATGTTCTCCGCAAGCGAGCGGTGAAACAGGATCGGCTCCTGCTGCACGATCGCGATCTGGCTGCGCAGCGATTGCTGCGTTGCCAGCGCGATGTCCTGTCCGTCGATCAACACGCGACCGCCGGTGACGTCATAGAGCCGCTGCACCAGCTTGACGAAGGTCGTCTTGCCGGAGCCGGAGCGGCCAACCAGCCCGACGCGCTCGCCGGCACGGATCCTGATCGACAGTCGGTCGTACAGCGGCGCGCGATGGCCGCCATAGTGGAAGGTGACATGGTCGAACACGATCTCGCCGCCTTCGATCGCGATCGGACGCGCGCCTTCGGCATCGGCGATGCCGATCGGCTCGTCATGGATCGCCACCAGCTCCTCCATGTCGTTGACCGAGCGCTGGAGATTGTTGATGTGCATGCCGACGTCGCGCAAATAAGCGTGGATGACGTAATAGCTCGTCAGCACGTAGGTGACGTCGCCGGGCGAGGCATGCCCGTACATCCACAGCAGCACTGAGCCGCCGATCACGGAGCCGCGCAGGCACAGCAGCAGCGAGAGCTGTGCCATGGCGGTGTAGTTGTAGCGAAACCAGGTCCGCTTCACCCGCACGCGCCAGCGCTTGATGACACGTCCCAGCCGCGCATCTTCCCGCGCTTCGGCGCCGAAGGACTTCACCACCGCATTGCAGGTCAGCGCATCCGCCAGGGTGCCGCCGACCTTGGTGTCCCAGGCATTGGAGACACGCGCGGCCGGCGCGATATAGCGGGTCGAGAACAGCACCGTCATCGTGACATAGACAAGCGCGCCGAGTGCGATCACCGCGCCGAGCGAGGCCCAGTGCACGCCGAGCAGGATCATCGACCCGATCAGCACGACCAGTGAGGGCAACAGCGCCAGCAGGAGCGTGTCGTTGAGCAGATCGAGCGCCCACATGCCGCGCGTGATCTTGCGCACGGTCGAGCCGGCGAAGGAGTTGGCGTGCCAGTCGGTCGAGAAGCGCTGCACGCGCAGGAACGCGTCCTGCGCCACGTCGGACATGATCTTCAGCGTGAACGGCACGATCGCCTGCAGCCCGGTCAGGCGCAGCACCATCGAGGCTGCGCCCAGCACGACGATGCCGCCGAGCGCCACCAGCGCGGCGTGGCGCGCCTCGGGACTGGATGGGCCCTGCGTCAGGGCATCGACCAAATGTCCCGAAAAAACGGGCATGAACAGGTCGGCGACGGTCGCGCCGAGCAGGCCGGCAGCGATGGCGAGCGTCCGCCCCGGCTGCTTCAGCCAGTGCCGGAACACGAAGGGCAGGACCACGCGGATCGCCGCGGGCTTTTTTGACAGAGTGGTCATGGCATCATCCGGCCGCTGCTGGCGCGGGCCGGCCCCATCGATGGACGCAAGCCGGCCACGAGGGCCGAGGCGGCGTCACTTAAAACTGAGTTTGACTTGGGAAGCGGAGCGATCGGGACTGAGAACCCAATCGAAGCTGGCGGAAGAGGCCTCTACAGGGCCGAGCACATACCGAGCCAGAAAACCGAGCGCGGGCGCACGATCTGCGAATGCGACGAAATCATGCAAATCCCTCCCCGGTTCGGTTGAATGAGGTGCGCTTTATAGATGTGTCATCCGCGATTTGCAACGGGCCACATACGAGATCACGCACGAGTGTTGCATTTTGGTGCGGGTTGCCCCGGCCTCACACTCCACGTCATTCCCCGCGAAAGCGGGAGCCGGGCGATGACACCGCGTGTGGGGCAGCGTCAATGCGCGTCGCCGCCGCCGAATGGCGAGGCCGGTCTGTTCAGCAGCGTGACCAGCAGGCTGAGACCGAGATAGAACAGCGTCAGGATGAAGAAGGCATCGCCAAAACTCATCACCACGGCCTGGCGGTGCACGATCTGGCTGAGCTGCTTCATCGCCATCAGCGTGGAGTCACCGAGCCCCTGGAATTTCTGAGCCAGCATGGTCAGCGTTTCGGTCGCGGTCGCATTGCCCCAGGTCACGCGCTCCTGCAGGCGCGTGATGTGCAGATCGGTGCGGTCGTTGAGCACGGTGTTGATGACGGCAAGACCGACCGCGCCGCCGAGGTTGCGCATCAGATTGAACAGGCCCGAGGCATTCTTCACCCTCTCGGGCGGTAGTGTGCCGAGCGCGATGTTGTTGGTCGGCACCATCGCGAACATCATGCCGACGCCGCGCAGGATCTGCGGCACGAGCAGCTCGTAGAAATCGTAGTCGCGCGTGATCCAGGTCATCTGGTAGGAGCCGATCGCGAACACGATCAGGCCGAAGGCGATCATGTAGCGCATGTCGAGGCTCGCCATCAGCCGGCCCACCAGCGGCGCGACCAGGAACATGGTGATGCCCGAGACGAACATGGTCTCGCCGATCATCAGCGCGCTGTAGCCGCGCACCTCGGCCAGATAGCGTGGGTAGATGTAGGTCAGGCCGTAGAGGCCGATGCCGATGCAGAATTGTAGCGTGGAGCCGACGGCGAAATTGCGGTTGGAGAAGGTGCGCAAATTGACGATCGGTTCAGTCGCCGTGAAGACGCGCACGAAGAAGGCGATCGCCGAGAGAACGCAAATCCACGCGCAGATCGCCACCGAGGTGTCCTGCAGCCATTCATATTGCGGACCTTCCTCCAGCACATATTCCAGCGTGCCGAGAAAGCCGGCCATGAACAAGAGGCCCCACCAGTCGAAGCGGTCGAGCAATTCGAAATGCGGCTCGTCGAAATCGACCAGCGCCAGCACGCCCAAGGTGATGCCGATGCCGGGAACGACGTTGATGAAGAACAGCCAGTTCCACGACATCAAATCGGTGATGTAGCCGCCGACGGTCGGTCCGATTGTCGGGGCCAGCGTCGCAACGAGGCCGATGATGGGACCGACGATGTGGAATTTGGTGCGCGGGAACACGGTATAGGCCGAGGCGAACACCGTCGGAATCATCCCGGCGCCGAGAAAGCCCTGGAGCGCGCGCCAGAGGATCATCTCCTCGATCGTCGTGGCGAAGCCGCAGAGCAGGCTCGATGCGGTGAAGCCGGCCGCGGAGATCGCGAACAAGAGCCGCGTGCCGAAGGCGCGCGACAGGAAGCCGGACAGCGGGATCGCGATCACTTCGGCGATCAGATAGGCGGTCTGGACCCAGGAGACTTCGCTCGAGCTCGCCGACAGGCCGGCCTGGATTTCGTTCAAGGAGGCCGAGACGATCTGGATGTCCAGGATCGACATGAACATCCCGAACACCATGATGATGAAGGCGAACAGCCGCTTCGGCGCGATGCGCTCCGAGGCGGCCGATGCCATCATGGCCGGTGAAGCAGTCGTGGCGGTAGCCATGGTCTGACCTCGCAGCGCCCAGGCGCGCTTACTGCGGATGGATCATGGTGGGATCGTCGAGGTCGATCTCGCTGTCGGCGTCGGCAGCACCCTTGTTGGTGTCCACGGTGGCGTAGACCGACATGCCGGCACGGAGCAGGTTCTGGTTCGCAACTGCCTTCGGCACGCGGATGCGGACCGGCACGCGCTGCACGATCTTGGTGAAATTGCCGGTGGCGTTGTCCGGCGGCAGCAGCGTGAACACCGAACCGGCGCCGGCCGCGATGCTGTCGACCACGCCGGAGAACTTGCGCATGCCGTAGGCGTCGACCTTGATCGTTACCGGCTGGCCGGGGCGGATGCGCTTGAGCTGGGTCTCCTTGAAATTGGCGTCGATATAGACGTCATCGAGCGGCACGACATTGCCGAGCCGCTGGCCGACCGCGACGAAGTCGCCGGCGTTGACGAGGCGGTTGGAGAAGATGCCGTCGACCGGCGCACGCACGGCCGTGAAGGACAGATCGCGCTCGGCCTTGGCGAGCGTGGTCTTGAGCTCGGCGAGCTGCGCCTGGGCTTCGGCCTGCTGCGCCTTGGCGACGTCGACATTGCTGACCGCGACGTCGTAGGCCGCCTGCGCGGCCTTCACCGCGGCGGCGCCCTGGTCGCGCCCGGCTTCCGAAGTTTCGAATGTCGCGCGCGAGGCGAAGCCCTTGTTGCTCAGCGCCTGCTGGCGCTCATAATCGAGATCGGCGCGCTTGAGGCCGGCTTCGGCGGAGACGAGTTGCGCCTTGGCCTGTACGACCTGGCTGTCGAGCGCCGCGATCTGGCGGCCGATGCGATCGATGGTGGCCTGCTGGGTCCCGATCCGGGTCGCAGCCGCATCGACCCCGATCTTGTAGTCGCCGTCGTCGATGCGCAGGATAGTGTCGCCGGCATGCACCGGCGTGTTGTCGCGGGCAAGGATCGACGAGATGTGGCCGGCCACGCGCGCGCCCAGCATGGTGTTGTTGGCGCGGACATAGGCATCGTCGGTGGAGACGAAGAAGCGGCCGACCAGCGTGTAATAGCCGGCATAGCTTGCGGCCGCGAGCGCCAGCACGAGGCCGATGCCCATCATGACGAATTTGCGCTTGCCGGATTTTGGCGCGGCAGCGGGCGCGGATGCAGTCGGGGCCGGTTGGTCGGTCACGGGCTTCTCCGGCGCCTCGCTGGTGCGGCGCTTGGTCTCTTCGGCCACATGAGAGCGCAGCTGTTCGGCGAGGACTGCTGATGTCCCGGTCGCAGCTTCACCGTTCGCGGGTGCCGTTTCCACTGCTTCCTGGCGAAGGACGCGCGCAGCCTGGTCTCTCGATGCGGCCATAAAGGCCTCCCCCATAAAAACGCGATTCGGGGCGGCCGTCGCACAGCCGCGGTTTCCCGCTCGCCCTCCCAAATACCATTGACCGAACGGTTCGGTCAATCTAATAAATATTCCCGGGCCGATCCTACTAGCTCGAATCCTTTATTCAGGTTTCATGCTTCGAGCCCGCTTCAGAAACCTTCCGAGACGCTGAACCAATGGTTGTAGCCAGTCGCGAACATCTGCACGTCCTCCAGGAGGAGGACAGCTCCAAACGCCGCCAGATTCTGGCTGGCGCCCGTAAGGTGTTCATGGATCTGGGTTTCGACGGCGCCAGCATGGGCGAGATCGCCCGCGCGGCCGGCGTTTCCAAGGGCACGCTCTACGTCTACTTCGCCGACAAGAGCGCGCTGTTCGAAGCCATCCTGGAGGAGGAAGCGCTCTTTCACGGCCAGGTCGTGTTCAATTTCGACCCTGCGCGCGACGCCGAGACCACGCTGAAGGACTTTGGCCAGGCCTACAACCACCTGCTCTGCCGGCCCGGCGGCGGATCGGCGATCCGCACCGTAATGGCCATCGCCGAGCGCATGCCCGACGTCGGCCGCCGCTATTATCTGCGCGTGCTGGACAAGACCATCAACCGGCTGTCCGAATATCTCAAAGCCCATGTCGCCTCGGGCGATCTCGAGATCGACGATTGCGACCTCGCCGCCTCGCAGTTTATGGAACTGTGCAAGGCCTCGCTGTTCCTGCCGCTCATCTTCCAGGCCGCCTCGCCGCCATCGGAACAGCGCATGACGGAAGTCGTCGACAGCGCGACGCGGATGTTCCTGGCCGCCTACAAGGCAAAGTAACGGCAGCCCGGACCCCGCGTTGCACGTCCGGGACGCGCGCCATTATATTGAGCGCCATGTCCCGTGATCTTCGCCCGCCGGTCGATATCCTCCACTACGAGCTTGTCCAGGAACAGGCCTCGGCGCTTGGACGAATGGGCCGCACGCTCGAACAGGCGCTGGCCCAATTGCGCGACTTCGACGCGGCCCATCCACGCCTGGAAATGCCGGCCTCGCTGCAATCGGCAAGACGGAAGCTGGTGATGGAAGCCGGCCAGGCGCTCTGGATGTTCGTCGTCCAACGCGAGGCAACCGGCCTGCGCGACAGCCGCCACATCATGCGGACCTACAACGTCCCGGCCGAAGTGCAGCTGTGCATGGGGCTGGCGCCGGCATCGTCGAAGCCGAGCACGAGATGATGGCTTAGTCTAGCCCCGCCAAGGGTAGCAGATGACGTCGTCGGCTATCAGGAATCTCTGTCTCTCCTCGTCATTGCGAGGAGCTCTTGCGACGAAGCAATCCAGGCTGCCGCCGCGGTGACAATCTGGATTGCTTCGCGGAGCCTGTCATCGGGCCGCGCTTCGGGCGGGCCCGTTGGCGCGCAATGACGACGGAGGACGATTCTCGCAAGACTATTGTCAGTCGTCCGAGAACTCGTCTTCCTCGTTGATCTTGTCGCGCTTGCTTTTGTGCGTGCCGAGCGAGCCGGTCACGTAGGGATCGCGCGAGTTCGCATAGGGATTGCGCCGCTGGGCGCGTCCGGCAACCTCTTCGCCGGAGACTGCGGCCGGCTGGCAGATCAGCCGGCGGCTGGCGCGGCGCATCAGATCGACGTGGATATGATCGTAGTGATAGACGTTCGAGCCTGGCGCGAGCACGGTGGTGAAATGCGCGCACGCGCCCGACTGCACGTCGCGCAAAAATCCCTGCTCTTCCGGCATGCCGTGCCAGCCGTCCTTCACGGTGATGCGGCGGCCGTCAGCGAGCACGAAGGCGGCGACGTCGAGCGCGTTGCCGAAGGCGTGCTCGGAAACATGGGCGTGCGGATTGCCGTTCATGCCGCGGCAGGAATAGGCGGAGATCTGCTTGATCTCGACCACACGGGCGCCGAACCAGCGCATCGCCGAAGGCTGCACGCTGTCGGCAAGCCAGCGGTCGAGTTCGGAGACGATCGGACAAGCAAGCGTCGCCGTCGGCTTGATCGCGACGGGACCGACGGCGGCGACGGGATTGCCTTGGGCAGGACCGAGCCGCGGCAGCGGCTGCTGCGCCGGCGCCTGCGAATACGGAGCCTGCGAATACGGCGCCGGCCGAGCCGGATAGCTCGGCGCGTTCATGTAGCGCGCCGCACCTGCGGCATCCGTGCCCTCTGGCGGCAGGTCGATCTCGTCGTCCTGCGGCGCCACGCCGGGCGCATTGAGCGACACCGGGCCTGACGAGGCGCCATAGCCGGTGGGCTGGCGCACCGCGCTTTCAGGGTAGTTCGACCGCTGCGGATAGCCGGGTGCCGGATAATTCGATTGCGGCTGGTTCACCGGCCAGCGCGGCTGATTGCCGATCGTGCCGGGCGGGCGCAGCTCCTCGTCGGCAAAGCCATAGCTGCTCGAGGCTTCACCCAGGGCGGCGACTTTCAGCGGAAACTCGGCGCCACACATTCCGGGGCCGGAGATCGGCTCGACCCGGACGATGTCGGCGCTCTCTTTCACGGCGCCCGATTTCAGGCACGCCGCTTCGGCCTCGGCCCGCCACGGTTCACGTTCGGCCTGGAACCAGCCGCGTCCGCAACCCGCAAGCGAAACAAGGACGATGGAGCCGACGAGATACAAACGAACTCCGCGCGTCATGCGCGCACGTTCGGTGAATTTACTTAAAGACTCTTCAACACGTTGATTTCAGCCTTCCTTAACCATGCCGGGCTCGGGCAGCCGTTGTGAGGTCCATCACAGAACGCCCGATAGCGCCGGCATAAGGTCGAACCACATCCGGTCCGCGACCGACTTCAGTCCAGCTCGGACCCACGCCATTTCGGAGATTGTCATGAACAAGCTCAGCATCGCCGCCGCCGCGCTCTTCCTGGCCTCGACCGCCGCCGCGCATGCCGGCAATTCGCTCTCGTTCCAGATCGAGGGCCAGCGCATCCGCATCGAGACGCCGCGCAATTGCGCCTCGCTCGATTGCGTCACCATCGTGGCGCCCGGCCTGTCGGACAAGCCGATCAAGCTGAACAACATCAATCTCAACGGCCTTGGCGGCTCCAGGAACGACGACACCACGCCGTCGACGACGACGGCACAGCCCGCGCCCGCTCCGGTGCAGCAGCAGCCCGTGGCGCAGGCGCCGGTGCCTGGCCCCGCTCCGGCAGCGCCGACCGCTGCCCCCGCTCCGGCAAATGTTGCTGCCGCGCCGCCCCTCGACACGACCGTGCCGCCGGCGCCGGTTGCAGCTCCCGCTCCGGTTGTCGCGCCCGCGCCGGTTGCCGCGGCGCCCGCCTATACGCCGCCGCCCGCTCCGGCGCCTGTCGCGCCCGTGCAGGCCGCGCCCGTGCAGGCCGCGAATACACCGATCGGCGTCTGGGCCACCGAGGAGAACAAAGGCAATGTTCGCGTCGAACAGTGCGGCACCAATCTCTGCGGCTATGCCGAGAAAACCAATGAGCGGATCCTGATCAACATGAAGCCCGATGGCGCCAAGTGGAGCGGCCGCATCCACGACCCCAACTCCGGCCGCAACTACGACTCGACCATCGCGATGAAAGGTCCGAACGCGATGCGCGTGCAGGGCTGCGCCTTCGGCGGCCTGTTCTGCGGCGGCCAGACCTGGAAGCGGGTGAGCTGACGCCGCCGCTGGCAAGCGTTCTTGTTCTCATGATGGCGCCACGTCCTTGATATCGGGACGTGGCGTTTGAACGTCCGCCCGTCCCATGCGACACACGTTCATCCGCCATTCAGCCATATCAGGCTGATATCGGCTGACCTCGCCTCGCGTTCTCACCGGGACCTCATTCGTGGATTTGATGGTGGCTTGGCGCCGCATCGTGTTCGCTTTGCCGCTGCTGGCGCTGCCGCTGGCGGGTGCTGACCGCGCGTGCGCATCCGACGCAGTCGAGCTCGCGCAAGCCCAACTACAAGCTCAAGTACAAGCTCAAGTACAAGCTCAGCCGCAAGCGCAGCCGACGCCCGCGCCCTCCCCGGCGCCATCGGCCTCGCCCGCACCGGCCACCGACGCCCAACCCGCCGCTGTGGAGCCGATCGGCAACGTCGCGACCGTGACGGGAATCGCGACCGTGATCCGCGACAAGAACTCCTATCCGCTGAAGGTGCGCGACGACATCTATCTCAACGACGTCGTCCAGACGTCCTCGAACTCCTCGCTCGGCATCACCTTCAACGACGCCACCACGTTCAATCTTTCCGCCGGCTCCAAGATCACCATCGACAACTACGTCTATGAAGACGGCGGCAAGCAGAATTCGGCGATCTTCGACATCGGCAAGGGCACCGTCGCCTTCGTTGCCGCGGCCGTGGCGAAGACCGGCGACATGAAGATCGCAACCCCGACCGCGACCCTCGGCATTCGCGGCACCACCGGCGTCGTCGACGTGCCCGAGGGCGCGGCCGCGAGCAGCGCCAACAACGTCAACATCAAGCTCTATCCCGACGCCGATGGCCGGGTCGGCCATATCGAGGTCAGCGACCGCACCAGCGGCACGCGGCTCGGCTCGCTGACGCAAGCCGCGAGCGGCTTTGCGATCCGGCCGGGCGCGGGCGGCCCAGCCGGCATGCGCTTCGCCGCGGTGCCGATCACGATTCCACCGCAGCAGATTGCGCGCGACCGCGGCTTCGTCAGCCAGGTGCATGCGGCGCAGACCACGGGTCGCCAGATCGTCACCGAGCAGCGCGACTTCCGCCGGACCAATCCGGCTGCGGTCAGTCGCATCCCACGCCCGGCGCAGCCGCCCCAGCAACAGCAATTGCGTCCGGCGACGACGCCGAACCAGCAGCCGCAGCGGCCGAACGGTCAGCCGGCTCAGCCGGGCCAGAACAACCGTCCGGGTCAGCAGCCGCCCGGCGCGCAGACACCGGGCCGGCAAGGCGGCGCCGTGCAACCGGGCACGCCGCGCGCGGGCCAAGGTCCGCAGCAACATGGTCCGCAGCGACCCGGCCTGCGGCAGAGTCCGGGACTACCGGCTGCTCCGCCGCGCAGCGGACAAGGCACGCAGCCCGGCGCGACGCCGCAGACCCAGCCACCGCGCGGCGGACAACCTCCGCAGCGGCCAGGCGCGGTCACGCCTCAGCCAGGCATGACGCCACCGCCGCAAGCGCCGCGCACCGGACTGCAGCCCGGCCCGCAGCCGGCCGTCCAGCCGCAACAAGGCGGCGTCCAGCGCCAGCCCGGCCTGCAGCAGCGCCTGCCCGGCGTCCAACGCCCCGTCGTGCCGCGCAGACCTGCGCCGGCTCCGGCGCCGAGGGAAAAGAAGCGGCAGTAGTTGGAAGGGCGCGCCTCCCCTCCGTCGTTGCGGAAGCAGCGATGTATCGGAGTCGGGCAAAGCGCAGCGTGCCCACCACTTTCTCGGCAATGACGGCGTAGAGAGAGAGACGAATGGGAAAGCTCACGCCTCGCCGCGCAGCCAGGCTCGGACCTTCTGCAACAGGCCATGCCTGAGTTCGTCGACCGAGGCGGCTTCGGCGGGAGTCAACGTCTGCAAGGCGGCATCGATATCATCGGCCGCCAGCGTCGGCGTCGGCTCAGTCGCAATCGGAAGCCCCGCCGCCGCGATCGCGATCGGGCCGACCTGGGTGAGGAACGCACGCTCATATTCGCGCGACAGGCGCGCAAGCGCATCGTCCAGCGTCAGCCAGTCGACCGTCTTGATGTCGCTCATCAGCTTGCGGACGGGGCCGCCCTCGGCTTCCATCCGCCAGAAGTGCACGACCTTCGAGCGCCCACCCGACTGGTAGACCAGCGTGCCCAGGAATTCGTGCATGGCGACGTCGTGGCCGGTCTCCTCCAGCACCTCGCGGTGGGCGGCCTGTTTCGGCGTCTCGCCGTCGTCGAGCTTGCCCTTGGGCAGCACCCATTCGTTGCGCTTGCGCTGTCGCACGACGGCAATCAGCGGCGCCTCGCCACGCCGCAGCACGATCCCACCCGCCGCCATTACCGGCGTCCGCACCATCACAGATCCCGTCGTATCGTCTAGCCGTCCCCGCCAACGATATAGCCGCAACCCGCGGCGGAATGAAGACTCCGCCGAAGCAGGGCCTGACCTGCGCGAATGCGCGTCCCCTCGGTGATCCCCTCACAGAATGAAAAGTCGCCGGGCGCGAGGATGATGATGGTCGAGCCGTGTTCGAACCAGCCGAGCTCCTCGCCCTTGGCCACGTTGACGTCGCAGGGGAAATTGACCGGTCCCCTGGTCTGCGCGTTCAGCACCGTGTCGAGGAAGTGCAGCCGGATGCTCGCAACCAGGATCGCGGCGACCGGCACCAGCGTCACCGCTTCGCCGGTCGACAACCGCGTGCGGATCACCGCGCGCTCGTTCTTGCAGAACAGGCGTTCGACCCTCTTCAAGGCGATCGGGTTGACGTTCCAGACGTCGCCGTGGATCAGCGTGACGCGCTCGATATGCGCATCATAAGGCGCATGGAAGCGATGATACATGCTCGAGGTCAGCCGCAGCGTGACGAAGCTGCCATCGCGATGCTGCTCGACGAGGGCGGGATCGCCGAGCAGATCGAGCAGCGAATAGGGCGCGCCCTTGACCTGGAACAACTCGGTGTCGGCGATGCGGCCGTGGGCGCCGACGATGCCGTCGGAGGGGCTCGCGACAACCGAAGCGTCGGGATCAAAAAGTCGCAGGCCCGGCTTCAGCTCGCGCGTGAAACAGTCGTGCAGGCTGTTGAAATGGTCTTTCTTCGCCTCCGAGAGGTCGAGATCGGAGAACAGCTTCCAGAGTGCGATGGAGAAATCCCGCACCAGCGGATTCTCGATCTTGGAGAACCAGCCCATGAAGCGGGTCAGGCCCGCGCGAGGGATGCGGTTGGTCAGCAGGAAGTTGAGGTCTTCCTGCTGGGTGAAAGAGGCGATGAGGGCTTTGACTGTCATGAATCTGTCAGCTCACAGTATTAGCGCTTGTTGTCATGGAAACGACACTCCCGATTCTCTCGATATCCGTGGCCGCCGCAGCATCCGCTGCCGCCGTCCTCCCGAAGATCAAGGCGCGGGTCGAACTGTCCCGCGCCAAGCACCGCTCGCTCGCCGGCCACTCCAAGATGTCGCGCCGGGTGGCAAAGCTGCTGCCCTTCTACGAGTTCGACGGCGACAGATATTTCGGCTGTGACGACGCGCCCGCGAATGTGGTGAAGCAGCGCAAGGACGGCTTCTTTCGTCTCGCCGGCCTCTACGCCGAGCGTTATCCCAAGGGCCGCGCGATGACGAAGGAAGCGGCCGAGACGATCTCCGACCTCAACTTCACCGAAAGCTATCGCGTGCCGTTCCAGTTCTCGCGCCTCGTCCGCGAGCATCTGGGCACCTCGACCTTCATGGAATCGTCGCGCGGCGTCACCGTGACCGATGTCGACGGCAACAGTTCGTACGACCTTACGGGATCCTACGGCGTCAACATCTTCGGCCACGACTTTTACAAGGAGTGCATCGAGGGCTCCGAGAGGCGCGCGCATGCGCTCGGTCCGGTGCTCGGCCCCTACCACCCCGTCATCCTCGAAAACGTGCAGCGGCTCTGCAATATCTCGGGTCTCGACGAGGTCTCGTTCCACATGTCCGGCACCGAGGCCGTGATGCAGGCGGTGCGGCTGGCGCGCTACCACACCAAGCGCACGCACCTTGTCCGTTTCGCCGGCGCCTATCACGGCTGGTGGGGCGACGTGCAGCCCGGCGTCGGCAATCCGATTCCCGCGCATGAAACCTACACCCTCTCCGAGATGTCGGAGAAGACCCTGCATGTGCTGAAGACGCGCAAGGACATCGCCTGCGTGCTGGTCAATCCGCTGCAAGGCCTCCATCCGAACGTCAACGCGCCCGGCGATTCCTCGCTGGTGGATTCCTCCCGTGGCGGCAATTTTGATCGCGCGGCTTACACGGCGTGGCTGAAGAAGCTGCGCGAGGTCTGCGACCAGCGCGGCATCGTGCTGATCTTCGACGAGGTGTTCGTCGGCTTCCGTCTCGCCGCCGGAGGCGCCCAGGAATATTTCGGCGTCAAGGCCGACATGGTGACTTACGGCAAGAGTCTCGCCGGCGGCCTGCCTGTCGGCGTGGTCTGCGGCAAGCGCGAATTGATGCGTCGCTTCCGCGACGATCGTCCCGCCGACATCTGCTTCGCGCGCGGCACCTTCAACTCGCATCCTTACGTCATGACGGCGATGGACGAGTTCTTGAGCCGGCTGGCCAGCCCGAACTTCCGCGCCATCTATGACGGCCTCGACGCGACCTGGAACGGTCGCGTGCAGAAGCTCAACCAGATGATGAGCGATGCCGACCTGCCGGTGCGGTTCGCCAACTTCTCGTCGATCTGGACCGTGAAATACACCATTCCGTCGCGCTACAACTGGATGCTGCAATATTACCTGCGCGCCGAGGGCCTGGCGTTGAGCTGGGTCGGCACCGGCCGGCTGATCTTCAGCCTCAACTACACCGACGCCGATTTCGCTGAGGTCGCCGACCGCTTCGTCCGCGCGGCCGGGAAGATGAAGGCTGACGGTTTCTGGTGGCACGACGGCGCGCTCACCAACAAGACCATCAAGCGGCAGATCTTGAAAGAGATGCTGGCCAAACGATTTGGTCGCTGAGGCTCTTCCCTCCACCACAACCGTCATTCCGGGGCGAGCTCTCTCCTCCCCCTCTCCTCGCTTGCGGGGAGAGGATTGGGGTGAGGGGGACTCTCCGCAGGCTCGGTGAATATTGGCGGACGCCCCACTAGCAACGCGCGCGCGGAGAGCCCCCCTCACCCGCCGCGCTACGCGCGTCGGCCTCTCCCCGCACGCGAGGAGAGGCGAAGGAGCCGCCGCAGCGACAGCCTCCAACACGTAGATGCCCGGGACGAGCCCGGGCATGAGGTAACCATCAGACATCGGGATGTTTAGTGAGACCAGCGCGCTCAGGCGTGCTGCTCTTCGAGCACGGGCTCGGCAATCAGGCCGAGCGTGTGTTCCGGGTTGAGATGCAGGCCGGGATCCATCAGTTCGCCGCGCATCAACGCGAGCGGCGCACTCCGATAGAGCATCAGATCGTGGAACGGGTCGGTCAGGATCTTGGTCATCCAGACGAGGCCGGTCTCGACGTCGCGGATGAAGAACAGATGCACGGTGCGGAACAGAAGGCCGCCCCCGCCGACCACGAGCCAGATCTTGGCAACCTGCCGCATGAAGTCGGTCGCGCTCGCCCAGGGCTTGAACAGGCCGAACAGCGTGGGATCGGCAAACAGCACCAGGGGCGAAGCCGCCCAGATCGCCATCAGCACCACCTTGCGCTGGAGATTGTAGCCGACCTTGATCTCTTCCTTGTATTCGTGCGTCGCCTGGTTGATGTGGTCGTAATCGTGCGGCTCGAAGAAGAAGTGACCGGCCTGGCGCGAGGTCATCGAGACCAGCCAGCCCACCAGCGCCGAGATCACGGGATCGACGAACAGCCAGACATAGGCGAAGAGAAAGCTCAGCGCGCTGACGAAGTGCAGGCTCTGATTGATGCGGCTGTGGTGATAGTAGCGATGGTCGTCCCAGCGCTGGATCCGCAGCTGCTCGAGATAATTCTTGATCATGCTCTCCCCCAAAATGCTTCGGGTTCAGGATTTACAGAGATTCGATGTACGCGGTGTGACATCATCATTTTGTCATGTGACGGTGCGCAGCGACGCGGCGACGCACGCACATGAGCGCGATCAGGCCGCCTTGGCGATCTCGATCTTGCGGAAGCGCACCAGAGAGAAATGGCCGAGCGGTGGAATCAGGCGACGCTCGGCAAGTTCGATCCCCTTCGCGCCGGCGAGCCATTTGGCATAGCGCGACCAGGCGAACTCGGCGGTGCGGAAGCCGAGCGGACGCACCACCGGCTGGAGCTTCTGCTCGATGAACCGGCGCATGCCGGTGTCGGCGCTGACGCGGGTGAGAATAATCAGCTCGCCGCCCGGCCGCAGCACGCGGGCGAATTCGTCGAGCGCCTTCTCCGGATTCGGCACGGCGGTGACGACGTACTGCGCCATCACGACGTCGAAGGAATTGTCGGGGAATTCGAGCTTCTCGGCATCCATCACCGCGAGGCCCTCCACATTCTTCAAATTGCCCTCCTTGACGCGGCGGCGCGCCTTGTCGAGCATCGCGTCCGAAATGTCGGTGCCGAAGATGCGCAGGTTCGGGGCGTAGAGCGGCAGCGAGATGCCGGTGCCGACGCCGACCTCGAGCACACGCCCGCCGATCTTGTTGGTCGCTGCGATCGCCGCCTGCCGGCCCTTGGCGAACACACCGCCGAACACGAGATCGTAGACCGGCGCCCAGCGATCATAGGCCTGCTCGACGGAACCACGGGTGAGGTCGAGCTGCTGGGTGCCGTCAAGGTTCATGATCTTAGCCATCGATGAGGTTCTCGCTGTGGGTCAAATATGGATCAACCGCGCACCGGCCGCCGCGCCATCCGAGGCGAGGCGCGCAGGGCGCGGCTGGGCTGAAGTGAGGTGAGATTGCCGACGAACTGGCGCGCACTGTTCTCCCAGGAGCGCTCCAGCGCGAAGCTGCGGCAGGTCTCGCGCGACATGGTGAGCGCGCGCAGGCACGCGGCGCGCAGATCATCGTCGATTGCGCCGATCGGATGGCCGGCGATGACGTCCTTCGGACCCGTGACCGGAAACGCCGCAACCGGCGTGCCGCAGGCGAGCGCTTCGAGCTGCACCACGCCGAAGGTGTCGGTGAGGCTCGGAAACACGAAGACGTCGGCGGCGGCGAGATGGGCGGTGAGATCCGCGCCCTTCTTTTCGCCGAGGAAAACGGCATCGGGATATTTCTTCTCGAGCGCCGCCTTCTGCGGACCGTCGCCGACGACGACCTTGGTGCCGTGCAGATCGAGCGCGAGGAACGCCTCGAGATTCTTCTCCACCGCAACGCGGCCCATGGTCATGAAGATCGGACGCGGCAGGTCGAGGGGCGCAGCGCCATCTGGATGAAACAGCTCGGTGTCGACGCCGCGCGTCCAGAAGCCGAGCCGCTTGAAGCCGCGGCCTGCGAGCTCCTGACGCAGCGACGGGGTCGCCACCATGGTCATTGCGGCGGCATCATGGAAGTGGCGCAGCACGGCATAGCCGATGGCGACCGGAAGACCCGTCCGCACTGAAATGTATTCCGGAAAGCGCGTTGTGTAGGAGGTGGTGAAGGCGAGCCGGTTGCGGCGGCAATAGGCCCGGGCAGCCCAGCCGATCGGGCCTTCGGTGGCGATATGCAGAGCGTCCGGCGCGCACTTCTCGATCCGCCGCGCGATCTCCTTCGCCGAGGGCAGCGCGATGCGCAGGCCCGGATAGGTCGGCAGCGGCCATGATCGGAAGCCGTCGGGCGTCAGGAAGTCGATCTCGACATCGAGGGCCTTGGCCGCGTTCGCCAGCGAGGTCAGCGTGCGCACCACACCATTGACCTGCGGATGCCAGGCGTCGGTCGCGATTAATACCCGCATGGGGAAATCCCGAGAGTTTGATGATTCTCAGGCACCGACCATCAACGAAGGATATTTCAGGCGTGTGACGTCACAGAAGTGTCGGCCCGTTGTTTTGTTCGTTAACGGCCCCCTGCGGCCACGAAACTGTCATGAAACAATCCTTTCCGCGACGAAACCGTTTTCGGTTTTCCGCGGAAACGTCCCGAAACCATTTGCCGCTAGGAGTTTAGGCAACGGAGCACCGAAACGGTGCCGGGTGACAGAGAACACCGAGCAAACAGGGGCGACCAATGTTCAAGCTGAACACGATGAAGACGTTCTCGCGCGGCGCTGCCGTCAGCGCAGTGGCCGTTGCCGCAATCGCATTCGCAGGACCGGCCAAGGCCGCGCCCGTGCAGCTCTTCCCGTTCTTCCCGCCGCTGACCGCGCCGCAGCCGCTGCAGCCATACCAGCCCTATCAGGCGCCGACCTACCAGACCGCGCCGTCAGAGGATCAGGACGCCGTCGAGACGCCGGCCCGCTTCCGCCGCCAGACCGTCTCCTACGCGACGCGCGAGGCGCCAGGCACCATCATCATCGATACGCCCAACACCTATCTCTACTATGTGCTCGGTAACGGCCAGGCGATCCGCTACGGCATCGGCGTCGGTCGCGACGGCTTCACCTGGTCGGGCACGCAGTCGGTGACCAAGAAGGCCGAGTGGCCGGACTGGACCCCGCCGCCGGAAATGATCCAGCGCCAGCCCTATCTGCCGCGCCACATGGCCGGCGGGCCCGGCAACCCGTTGGGCGCCCGCGCCATGTATCTCGGCGGCACCGTCTACCGCATCCACGGCACCAACGCCCCTGATACGATCGGCAAGCACGTCTCGTCCGGCTGCATCCGCCTGACCAATGACGACGTCTCCGACCTCTACTCCCGCGTCAGCGTCGGCACCAAGGTGATCGTGCTGCCGATGACCGAGCGCCGCGCCGAACTGAGGTAGGCGACGCTGTAAACTCGCTTTGAACGTAAAAGGCCCCGGTGACGCCGGGGCCTTTTCGTTTCAGGAGAAACGATAACATTAGCCGCCCAGAACGCGATCGACCATCCGGCCGGAGAGGCCGAGATAATTGGCGGGATCGCAATGGCGGCGGATGGCGTCGACGCCACCGAGCGCGGCGACGATCTCCGGCACGCCGGACAGGATATCGGCGAGGTCGCCGCCCTGCTCGATCGCCTTGCGGCAGGCATCGTAGACGACGTCATGCGCGTGTTGCCGCCCGAGCTGCGTCGCCGCCGCCATCATCACGGCTTCGGCGACGATCAGGCCGTGGGTCAGGCCGAGATTGGCGCGCATGCGCCTCTCGTGCACGACGAGGCCGGCCAGCATGAACTTCGCGTTGGCAAGCGAGGACGCGGTGAGCAGAAAGCTCTCCGGCAGCGACACCCATTCGAGATGCCAGGGGCCGGTGGCGCGCTCGAAATCGTGGATCATGCCGTCGAGCATGGTGGCGACGTGCTGGCGTACGGCCTTGGCGGCGGCGAGCATCAATTCGCTGGAGATCGGGTTGCGCTTCTGCGGCATGGTGGAGGACGCGCCACGCCCGTGCACGAAGGGTTCGGACAACTCGCCGAACTCCGTCGCGCACATCAGCATCACGTCGGTGGCGATCTTGCCGAGCGTTCCCGTGATCAGCCCGAGCAGCGTCACCGCCTCCGCGATGCCGTCGCGCGCGACGTGCCAGGTGATCGGCGGTTGACGCAGGCCGAGCTCCTCGCAGAACAGGCGCTGCATCTCGAGGCCCCCCTCGCCGATCGAGGCGAGCGTGCCGGCGGCGCCGGAGAACTCGCCGAGCAGGATGCGCGGCCGCGCCTGGTCGACACGTTCGATATGCCGGTCGATCGAGGACAGCCAGATCGCGACCTTGTAGCCGAAGGTCACCGGCAGCGCCTGCTGCAGATGGGTGCGGCCGGCCATCGGCGTGTCGCGGTGTTTGCGAGCGAGATCGGCGAGAATGGTGCGCAACTCCCTGAGGTCGCGCGCCACGATGTCGAGCGCGGCGCGGATCTGGAGCACGTTGGCGGTGTCCATGATGTCCTGCGTGGTCGCGCCCCAATGCACGTAGCGGCCGGCTTCGCCGGCGGCCTCGGACAATTGATGCACCAGCGGCAGGATCGGATAGCCGACGATCTCGGTCTCGCGGCGCAGCTTGTCGAAATCGAGCTTGATGCTGCGCGAGGCGGCATCGATGGCGGCCGCCGCGTCCTTCGGCACCACGCCGGCGCGGCCCTGCGCGCGGGCGAGCGCCGCCTCCGTTTCCAGGTAGCGGCCGACCAGGGCTTCATCGGAAAACACCGCGCGCATCTCGGCCGTGCCGAACATGTCGCGGAACAGCGCGGAATCGAAAACGGTGCTCGCCATGGCGTTTCCCTTGATGTGTCTGTTGCGGTCCATGTACGAACAAAGCTTGCCTGGGCGCAACCCGCATGGTCAGTTCGTTCCGTGAGAGACAACAGGTTTGAGACCCGTGCCGCACGCCACTCTCGAGATCAGGCTGCTCACGCGCGCAGACGCGGCGATTTACCGGCGGATCAGGCTGGAAGCGCTCGCCGCGCATCCCGAGGCCTTCGCCAGCACCTTCGCGCGCGAACAGGAAAAGCCGCTCCCATGGTTCGAGGAGCGCCTCACCATCTCGGACGTTTTCGGCGCCTTCATCGCAGGTGAGCTCGTCGGCGTCGCCGGCTTCTGGCGGCAGGATGGTCTGCAGACCATGCACAAGGCCGATCTGTGGGGCATGTATGTGCGATCATCGGCGGGGAGATCAGGCGTCGGCCGGCGTCTCGTCGACACCGTGGTTGCCCATGCCGCAAAGCACGTCGAAAAGCTCCAACTGTCCGTTGCGAGCCAGAACGAACCGGCGCTCCGCCTCTATAGGGCCGCCGGCTTCGTCGAATATGGCCGCGAGGTGAAGGCGCTGAAGCAGAACGGCCGATATTTCGATGAAGTCCTGATGAAAATGTTCGTCGACGGAAGCGGCAAATAGCGAAGACGGCCCACGCGAGACGAGCGCCGTCTTCGAGTTCTGCCGGTCTCCTGTTTACGCCCGCCGCCCGGGGATCAGCCGCAGCCACGCCGCCGAGTGAAACGCGCTCATCAGGAGATACATCGGCACCATCCCGTCCATCGACAGCCCGTGTCCGGCGTTGCAGAGCATGTCCGCCGAGCCGCCGCTGAAGACGGCTGTCAACACGGCCATCACCGCGAAGGTCGGCGTGGCCGCCAGACCCAGCCATCGGACGAGATGGGATGCGGCCTCGCGGCCATCGCGGCCGACGCCGGCGGGATGGACGTCGCTCACTGCGCACCCGGCGTGCGGAGCGCGATCTCGCCGGCATCCGAGACCTCGACCCACTTCTTGTCGGGCGCCGCGCCATCCTCGTAGCTGTCGTGCCAGTTCCACCATTTGTAGGTCGGCGTCTGCGGATAGCCGGAGGGCGAATCCTCCCAGACCTCCTGGCGGCCGAGCGGTGTGATGTCGAGATAGTTCCAGGTGCCGCCCATCTGCTCGTCGCCGCGGCTCTTGATCAGATAGGTGCGGAAAATACGCTCCCCATCGCGGAAGAAGACGTTGGTGCCGTGCCACTCGCCGACGCCGAAATCGGCATCGAAACTGTCGGTGATGGTGACCCATGGCATGGTCCAGCCCATCCGCGCCTTCAGCCGTGCGATGTCCGCCTGCGGCGCCCGCGAGGCGAACATCAGCGTGGTGTCGCGGGCGTTCAGATGCGAGACATGGGCGACCTGGTCGGCCACCATGGAGCAGCCGCGGCAGGCATGGTCGGGCCAGCCGAACACGCCGGGCTCGAAGAAGGCGCGGTAAACGATCAGCTGGCGCCGGCCCAGGAACAGATCGAGCAGACTGGCCTTGCCCGAGGGCGTCTCGAATGCGTAGGTTTTGTCCACGGCCATCCACGGCATGCGCCGGCGTTCGGCGGCGAGGGCGTCGCGGGCGCGGGTATGCGCCTTTTCCTTCACGAGCAGCTGCTGGCGGGCTGCTTCCCACTCCTGCGCCGACACCACCGGCGGTGTTTGCATGGCAATCTGTCCATTGGTCGCTGCTTTGTTGACTGAATTCATCATGGCTCTCCAGATCTCTCGCTTACCGCCCATTGTCGGCCGCTGGCGATTTCTGGCACCAAGCGGTGGCGCGGTGGGAGTAACAAGTGTGGCGGGATTTTCATGGAGTCGCTGATCATTGCCGCCGCGCGTGCGCTGGAGGCCGGCGATCCGCTCGGCGCCCTCAACCGCGTCGCCTTGCGCAATGACGCACCCTCGCTGGCGCTGCGCGGCATCGCGATGGCGCAGCTCGGCGATCTCGCCAAAGCCAAGACGCTGCTGCGGAGCGCCGCGCGCGCCTTCGGTCCGCGGGAAGCCGTCGCGCGCGCCAGATGCGTGGTCGCCGAGGCCGAGATCGCGCTGGTCTCGCGCGAGCTGAACTGGCCGCCCAAGGCGCTCGCGGCCGCGCGGACGACGCTCGCAAGCCACGGCGATCTCGCCAATGCCGCGCATGCCGGCCATATCGAAGCGCGCCGCCTGCTCCTGCTCGGCCGGATCGACGAGGCCGAGCGCACGCTGGCCGAGATCGGCGCCGCCCCGCTCCCGCCCGCGTCTCTCGTCGTCCGCGAGCTGGTCCTCGCCGGCATCGCGATCAGGCGGCTGAAGACACAGGAGGCGCGCGCCGCACTCGACCGCGCAGGCAAGGCCGCGCGACAGGCCGGCATCGCAGCACTCGTCGCCGAGGTCGAGAGCGCGAACCTGATCCTGAACACGCCGGCCGCGCGCCTGATCGCGCGCGGCAGCGAGCACCCCCTGCTGCTCGGCGAGGTCGAGCGGCTGGCGACCTCGACCGCGCTCGTCGTCGACACCTTCCATCATGTCGTGCGCAAGCAAGGCGTTGCCATATCGCTGGGCACGCGGCCCGTGCTGTTCGCGCTCGCCCGCCTGCTGGCCCAGGCCTGGCCCGCCGATGTCTCGCGCGAGGCATTGATAGCGGGTGCGTTTCAGGCGAGGCACGCCGATGAATCCCACCGCGCGCGCTTGCGCGTCGAGATCGGGCGGCTCCGCACCCAGCTCGAGCCGCTCGCCAAGATCAGCGCGACCAAGCAGGGGTTTGAGCTCGCGCCGCGCAAGACAAACGACGTCCTGGTGCTGGCCCGCCCGGTCGAGGAGAAGCACGCCGCCGTGCTCGCCATTCTCGCCGATGGCGAGCCGTGGTCGAGCTCGGCGCTCGCGCTCGCGCTTCAAATGAGCGCACGCTCGGTGCAGCGGGCTCTCGACGAGCTGGCGCGATCGAACAAGGTTCAGTCATTCGGACACGGCCGCGCGCGGCGCTGGATGACCCCGCCCGTGCCGGGATTCCCGACAGGCTTGTTACTCCCCACGCCGCTGCTGAAGGCGTAGGCTAAAGCATGATCCGGAAAAGTGCGCAGCGGTTTTCCGAGAAGATCATGCGCAAGCAATGAAGTCGCATCACAGGATCGAGCAGATGAAGCGTTCCGCGGCAGAGATCGTCACCGAGTACGGGCCCTTCCCCGGCGTCGAGGCCGTGCATGGCGTCAGCTATGACGGCACCCATCTCTGGTTCGCATCGGGCGACAGGCTGAACGCCGTCGACCCCGCGAACGGCAAGATCGCGCGCTCGCTCGACGTCGCCGCACATGCGGGCACGGCGTTCGACGGCCGGCACCTGTTCCAGATCGCGGAGGATCGCATCCAGAAGATCGACGCGGCAAGCGGCGCCGTCATCGGCACGATCCCCGCCCCCGGTGGAGGCGGCGACTCCGGATTGGCCTGGGCCGAAGGCTCGCTCTGGGTCGGGCAATATCGCGACCGCAGGATCCATCAGATCGATCCCGACACCGGCAAGATTCTCCGCACCATCGAGAGCAAGCGTTTCGTGACGGGGGTGACCTGGGTCGACGGCGAGCTCTGGCATGGCACCTGGGAAGGCGAGGACAGCGACATCAGGCGAATCGATCCTGACACGGGCAAAGTGCTGGAGCAGCTCGATATGCCTGAGGGCACGATGGTTTCAGGGCTGGAATCCGACGGCGGCGATCGCCTGTTCTGCGGCGGCGGCGCTTCCGGCAAGGTGAGAGCGGTGCGGCGCCCGAAGCGCAGGTAGTTTCACCTCTCCCGTAGGGAGAGGTCGGATCGCATCGAAAGATGCGATCCGGGTGAGGGGTTATGGTCTCACCGGCCCCTCACCCGGATTGCTCGCGCGCGCAACTGCGCGCCATAGCAATCCGACCTCTCCCCTCCGGGGAGAGGTGAACCCGGAATGGCCGACCGAGCCAATCTCATTGTGTCCAGATGCGCGACGACCGTGGCGCGGCAACGGTGCGCCACAGCCGTTAACACCTTCGCCGCAATTCCACCCCATCGGTACGCTCTAGCGCCCTGCTCGCCAGCCCTGTAAAATCCGTGCCGGGGCGGCTTGGGGGATTGATGCGTCTGACGCTGAACTTGAAGACTGTGCTGATCGCCGTTGCGGTGCTCGCGGCGTCGTTTTTCATCAGCCTGAAGGTGATGGACTTCCTGTCGCCGCGCGCGACCAATTCGGCGCCGCCGGTTGCGGAGCTGCCGCCGCTGCCGCCCGCGTCGAAAAGCTCGATCGTGGTGGCGCCGGTGGCGATCGCACTGTCGGCGATCCGGGAGCAGGCCGAGAAGGCCGCACCGCGCAATTTTGCCGGCAAGGCCGAGAACCCGATCTCGCAGATCCTGGAAAATGCCGATATCGGCTGGACCGCCGCCCGCGGGCCGATGGCGGCGACCGGCGACAAGGACGTGCTGACGCTGTCGACGCCGATCACCGGCAAGCTGAACGTGACGGGATCGTTGTCATCCAAAGCCACCGGCGCGCTCGGCGATGCGCTGAGCAGCGTGCTCGGCGGCGACGCGGCGAAACGGATCGGCGCGGTCAACATCAAGAATCTGAATGCCAGCGCCGAGATCAAGGGCAACGTGGTCGTCACCTCGCGCCCCAAGCTGGCGGCCGCCTGGCATCTCGAGCCCAATCTCGGCGCACAGGTCAATCTCGGCGACACCAACGTCAATGTCGCCGGCGCCAAGGTCAACGTGCCCGCGCAAGTGAAGCCGCTGATCGACAAGACGGTCGGCGATCAGCTCAACATCGTCGCCGAGCGCATCCGCAACGATCCCAGCCTGCGCGAGAACGCGAAGCTGCAATGGGCCAAGGCCTGCCGCTCGATCCCGCTGCAAGGCGGTGCGTCGACAGCGCTGCCCCCGCTCTGGCTCGAGATGAAGCCGACCCGCGCCATCGCGGCGCAGCCGCGCGTCGACGCCCAGGCCGTGACGCTGCTGCTCGGCCTCGAGGCCGAGACGCGCGTGACCTCGACGCCGACCAAGCCGGACTGCCCGTTCCCCGACAAGATCTCGATCGTGCCGCCGACCGGCACCGGCGTAAATATCGGCGTTCCCATCGACGTGCCCTTCACCGAGATCAACAAGCTGATCGCGGCGCAAATGGTCGGCCACACCTATCCCGAGGACGGCTCCGGTCCGGTCGAAGTCACCGTGAAGAGCGTCAACGTGGTCCCGTCGGGCGAGCGGCTGCTGATCTCGCTGCTGGTGCGTGCCAAGGAAAAGAAGAGCTGGCTCGGGCTCGGCGCCGAGGCCACCGTGCACATCTGGGGCCGGCCGATGCTCGACCAGGAGCAGCAGACGCTGCGGCTCGCCGACATCCAGCTCGCGGTGGAGTCCGAGGCGGCGTTCGGCCTGCTCGGCGCCGCAGCCCGCGCGGTGGTGCCGCAGATGCAGCAGGCGCTGGTACGGAAGGCGACACTCGATTTGAAGCCGATCGCCGCCAACGCGCGCGAAAAGATCGCAGCCGCGATCGCCGACTACCAGAAGAGCGAGGACGGCCTCAAGGTCGACGCGAATATCAGCAGCCTCACGCTGGCCGACATCGCCTTCGATTCCAAGACGCTGCGCGTGGTCGCGGAGGCTGGCGGCACACTGAACGTATACGTGACCAAGCTGTCGGGGATGTAGCGCGCTGTCATGCACGAAATCCGCGCAGTCTCTTGTGGCTTGCGCTGCTGGCATTCTCGTTGCAGGCTGCTAAGCTGATCGTCGCAACCTCCAACGAGGTGCCGACGGCATCGTAGGGGACACAGCGAGGACAACATGGAAGCCGGCATGGTCACGCCTGCGCCGGCATTGGTGCGCTTTTCCGGCATTCAGAAGACCTATGATGGCGAGCACCTCGTGGTGAAGAACCTCGATCTCGACATCAGGAAGGGCGAGTTCATCACCCTGCTCGGCCCGTCGGGCTCGGGCAAGACCACCACGCTGATGATGCTGGCCGGATTCGAGGTTCCGACCCAGGGCGAGATCTACCTCGCGGAGCGTCCGATCAAGAACATGCCGCCGCACAAGCGCGACATCGGCATGGTGTTCCAGAACTACGCCCTGTTTCCGCACCTGACGATCGAGGAGAACGTCGCCTTCCCGCTGTCCGTTCGCAAGACGAGCAAGGCGGAAACGCAGGAGCGCGTCAAGGCGGCGTTGCGAATGATCAAGATGGAGACCCTGGCGCAGCGGCGGCCCGGACAGCTGTCAGGCGGCCAGCAGCAACGTGTGGCGCTGGCCCGCGCGCTGGTCTTCAACCCGCAAATCGTGCTGATGGACGAGCCGCTGGGCGCCCTCGACAAGCGCCTGCGCGAGCAGATGCAGCTCGAGATCAAGCAGCTGCACGAGACCATGGGCATCACGATCGTCTACGTCACCCACGACCAGAGCGAAGCGCTCACCATGTCGGATCGCATCGCCGTGTTCAACGACGGTATCGTGCAGCAGGTCGACAGGCCCGACGCACTGTACGAGCGTCCGGTGAACAGCTTCGTCGCCAATTTCGTCGGCGAGAACAACGTGCTCTCAGGCACCGTGGAGACAGTCGACAAGGATTATTGCCGCGTCGCGCTGGCGGCCGGCGGCACCGTCACGGCGCGGGCGGCCAATGTAGCGGGCGCGGGCGCGGCGACATCCCTGTCGGTGCGGCCGGAGCGGATCGCCATCATCGCGGATGGCAACGCCAGCGACGGTCCGAACCGGCTGCCGGCCAAGGTGCAGAGCACGATCTATCTCGGCGATCACGCACTGGCCGTGCTCGATGTCGCCGGGAATGCCGAATTCATGGTCAAGCTCCAGCCGGGAGCGCATGACAGCCTGAAGCACGGCGCGAGCGTCTCCATCACTTTCCGCCCCGAGGACTGCCTGGCCCTCGACCCCGCCTGATCCGATCGATCAACCTCAACGCAATGCACATGAAGAAGGAACAACGACCATGCTGAAGCGCAACATTGCTCTGGGTTTCGCCGCGGCGTTCAGCGCCAGCGCTGCGCTGATTACGGTGGCGCAGGCGCGTGACCTCACTGTCGTGTCGTGGGGCGGCGCGTATCAGGAGGCCCAGAAGAAGGTCTATTTCGAGCCGTTCAAGAAAGCGACCGGCATCGCCATGAACGACGAGTCCTGGGACGGCGGCATCGGCGTGCTGCGCGCCAAGGTGCAGGGTGGCGCCGCCACCTGGGACGTCGTCCAGGTCGAGAGCGACGAGCTCGCGGTCGGTTGCGACGAAGGCCTGTTCGAGAAGATGGATTATTCCAAGATCGGCGGCGAAGGCGCCTATATCCCGCCGTCGGTCAATCCTTGCGGCGTCGGCGCTATCCTCTACGATTTCGTGCTCGGCTACGACAAGGACAAGCTGAAGGACGTCCCCAAAGGCTGGGCCGACTTCTTCGACACCAAGAAGATTCCGGGCAAGCGCGCCTTGCGCCAGGGCCCGAAGACCACGCTCGAAATCGCGCTGATGGCCGACGGCGTCGCGCCGAAGGACGTCTACAAGGTGCTGGCGACCGACGAGGGCGTCGAGCGCGCCTTCAAGAAGCTCGACACCATCAAGAACGATATCGTCTGGTGGAAGGCCGGCGCCCAGCCCCCGCAACTGCTCGCCTCCGGCGAGGTGGTGATGACATCGGTCTACAATGGCCGCATCGACACCGCGAACAAGAACGAGAAGAAGAATTTCGGCATGGTGTGGGACGGCGCGCTGTTCACCCTCGACAGCTGGGTCATCCTGAAGGGCAGCCCGAACAAGGACGCGGCCTACAAGTTCCTGGACTTCGCCGGCAAGGCGGAGAACCAGGCAAAACTGTCGGAGAACATCGCTTACGGCACCTCGAACAAGGACGCGGCCGGCCTGTTGCAGCCCGCCGTCCTGAAGGACCTGCCGACCGCGCCTGACAACATCAAGAACGCGGTCGAGATCAACGTCGCCTTCTGGCTCGAGAACATCGACCGTCTGACCGAGCGCTTCAACAAATGGGCCGCGAAGTAACGCGCGATCAAATCGGTCTATGGCGCAGGCGGACGGGCGAGAGCCCTTCGCCTGTGCCCCGTCTCATACGCGAAGTAACCGCCCCATGACAGCAGCCTCCCTGACCGGCGCGGATGCCGAGACCAAGATGCCGCTCAAGCGGCGCCTGAAACAGGCCGAGCGTGCGCGGCAGATCAAGGCTCTGGCGCTGGTTCTGCCGCTTCTGCTGTTTCTGCTGTTCACCTTCGCCGGGCCCATCGCCGGCATGCTGTGGCGCGCGATCAATGACCCGGAGGTACGCCATGTGCTGCCTCAAACCATCACCGCGCTTGCCGAGTGGGACGGCAAGGATCTGCCGGACGAGAAGGCCTATGCGGCGCTGGCAAGCGACCTCCAGGCCGCGCGCGCCGCCGGCACCGTTGCCATCGCAGCCAAGCGGCTCAACTATGCCCTGAACGGTTTTCGCACCATCCTCACCAGCACGGCACGCAATCTGAAGACGCTGCCGGAGCCCGGCACGGCCAAGGAGACCTTGGGCAGGATCAACCCCGCCTGGCGCGACCGCACCACCTGGACCACGATCAAGAATGCGAGTGGCCCGGTGACCGGCTTCTACCTGCTGGCGGCGCTCGACCTCGTCAGGAACGCGGACGGCGCGATCGTCGCGGCCGCGCCGGATCAGGCGATCTACCGCGAAATTTTCGCGCGCACCTTCCTCATCAGCCTCGGCGTCACGGCCCTCTGCCTGATCCTGGGCTTTCCGGTCGCCTATCTGCTCGCTTCGTTGCCGCCCGGCCGGTCGAACCTGCTGATGATCTTCGTGCTGCTGCCGTTCTGGACCTCGCTGCTGGTCCGCACCTGCGCCTGGATCGTTCTGCTGCAGAGCAAGGGCGTGGTGAATGACGGCCTGCACTGGCTCGGCATCATCGACGAGCCGTTGCGGCTGATCTACAACCGCTTCGGCGTCTGCGTGGCCATGACCCACGTGCTGCTGCCCTTCATGATCCTGCCGCTGTACAGCAGCATGAAGGCGATCTCGCCGGCCTATATGCGCGCCGCCGCCTCGCTCGGTGCGCCGCCTCTCACCGCCTTCCTGCGCATCTATCTGCCGCAAACCCTGCCCGGCATCGGCGCCGGAAGCCTGCTCGTCTTCATCCTGGCGCTCGGCTACTACATCACGCCGGCCCTCGTCGGCGGCGCCGCCGACCAGATGATCAGCTATTTCATCGCGCTCTACACCACCGAAACAGCCAATTGGGGCCTTGCTTCGGCACTCGGGGCCGTACTGCTGCTGGCGACCGTCCTGCTCGCCCTCGTCTACGGCAAGCTGGTGCAGGGTCAGCAAGTCACCGGAGGGATGAAGAATTGAGCGACGCTCCTTCCCTCCGCACGCCGAGCCAGCGCATCGCCTGGACCACGACCATCGTGATTTCCGCGCTGGTGTTCATCTTCCTGATTGCGCCGATCCTTGCGATCATGCCGCTGTCCTTCAGCTCGGGCTCCTACCTCACCTATCCGCTGCCCGGCCTCTCCCTGCGCTGGTACGACGATTTCATCAATTCGCCGCGCTGGATGAACTCGCTGAAGAACAGCATGATCATTGGCGTCGCTTCGACGGCGTTGTCGATGGCGCTCGGCACGCTCGCAGCTCTTGGGCTGGCGCAGTGGAAGAGCCGGTTCAAACCGCTTGTGCTGGCGTTCGTGCTGTCGCCGGTCGTTGTGCCCGGCGTCATCACCGCGGTGGGCCTCTATTTCTTCTTCGCGCCGATTGGCCTCACCGGCAGCTATCTCGGCCTGATCCTGGCTCACACCGCGCTCGCGACGCCCTTCGTTGTCATCACTGTCGGCGCGACGCTGCAAAGCTTCGACACCAATCTCGCGCGCGCCGCCGCTTCGCTCGGCGCTTCGCCGCTTGAAGCGTTCCGCCGCGTGATCCTGCCGCTGATCCTGCCGGGGCTGGCGTCGGGTGCGCTGTTCGCCTTCGCAACCAGCTTCGACGAGGTGGTGATCGTATTGTTCATGGCCGGTCCCGAGCAGCGGACCTTGCCGCGCGAAATGTTCAGCGGCATCCGCGAGAATATCAGCCCGACCATCACGGCAGCCGCAGTGATCCTGACCACGGTCTCGGTCATCCTCCTCGCCACCCTGGAAGCCCTGCGCCGACGCAACGAGCGGCTCAAGGGTGGCGGAGGCTGATGATCCTCCGTCATTCCGGGGCGCGCATAGCGCGAACCCGGAATCCATCAGTCCGCATGAATGAATGGATTCCGGGCTCGCGCCCAGCGCCCCGGAATGACGATGATAACAGCATGCCTCCTCTGCTTTGCGATCCCGGCTGTTTGTCGCTAGAACAGCGCCGCAACAACACCCAAACAACAACACACAGGGAGAACAACAGCCATGCAGAAACTCATCGCCGCCGTCGCGGCAGGCCTTGCCCTCGCCGCCACGTCAGGCGCGGCGCAGGCGCAGATTTCCGACAATGTCGTCAAGCTCGGGGTGCTCACGGACATGTCGAGCCTGTATGCCGACGCGACCGGCAAGGGCTCGCTCGCCGCCGTCGAGATGGCCGTCGCCGATTACGGCGGCAAGGTTGCCGGCGTCCCGATCCAGGTCGTGTCCGCCGATCACCAGAACAAGCCCGATGTCGGCGTCAACATCGCCCGCAACTGGTACGACAACGAGAAGGTGGACGCGGTCCTCGACGTGCCGACCTCCTCGGTCGCGTTGCCGGTCTCGGCGCTGACGCGCGAGAAGAACAAGATCAACATCAATTCCGGCGGCGGCTCCTCCGACATCACCGGCACCGCCTGCTCGCCCAACACGGTGCACTGGACCTACGACACCTACGCGCTGTCGAATGTCGCCGGCAAGGCGATGGTGAAGCGCGGCGAGGACACCTGGTTCTTCGTCACCGCCGACTACGCCTTCGGCATGGCGCTCGAGCGTGATGCCGCCAACGTGGTCAAGGAGAGCGGCGGCAAGGTGCTCGGCGACGTTCGCCATCCGCTCAACTCGTCGGACTTCTCGTCCTTCCTGCTGCAGGCCCAGGCTTCAAAGGCCAAGGTGGTTGCGCTGGCGAATGCCGGCGGCGATACCACCAATGCGCTGAAGCAGGCGGCCGAGTTCGGCCTGACCCAAGGGGGTCAGAAGATGATCGCGCTGCTCATGGAAATCACCGACGTTCATTCGCTCGGGATCAAGGCGACGCAAGGGCTGATCATCACCGACGCCTTTTATTGGGACTCGAACGACGAGACCCGCGCCTTCTCCAAGCGATTCAACGAGAAGGTCGGCCACATGCCGACCATGATCCAGGCCGGACTTTATTCGGCGACGATGCACTATCTGAAGGCGATCGAAGCCATCAAGACCGACGAGGCGCCGAAGGTGATGGAGCAGATGCGCAAGACGCCGGTCAACGACTTCTTCGCCAAGAACGGCAAGATCCGCATCGACGGCCGCATGGTCCACGACATGCATCTGTTCGAGGTGAAGAAGCCGGAAGAATCCAAGGGGGAATGGGACCTCTACAAGCTGATCGCCACCGTCCCCGGCGACGAAGCCTTCCGCCCGCTCGACAAGGGCGGCTGTCCGCTGGTGAAGTGAGGCTCGCTCCATCCTCCGTCATTGCGGGCGCCGCGAAGCAATCCAGGCTCCTTCGCAATCGACAGCGCGCCCGGTGAAAACCGGGCGCGCTTCGTTTAGGCACTCACGCGATCCGCATTACTCCGAGTACTTGAACTCGGGCATGCTCTTCAGCTGGTCCTTGGTCGCATTGAACACGGCGTGGTCCGGATACCATTTCGACGAGGACGAGCTGGTCGTGGTCGCCGTCTTGTCGGTGCCGGTCGCGGCGCCGGTCGTCGTGGTCGCGGCGGGCTTGGCGTTCGGATTGGCCGGGTTCGCGCCGGTGCCGGTATAGGCCACGGCTTCGTTGACGAATTTCAGCTTCTCGTAGGGGACGGCGACGAGATGCTCGCCCATGCCGAGGAAGCCGCCGACGCCGATCACCGCGATCTTGACCGCGCCGCTCTTGTCCATCAGCAGATCGTTGATCGAGCCGATATTCTCGTTGGCCTCGTTATAGACCTTCACGCCTGCCATCTTCGAGGCGCGCCATTCGCCCGACGCGCTGGTCGTCGTCGCACTAGCCGCAGGCGCCGACTTGTCGGTGGTGGTGGTCGGATTTTGCGCGAACGCAACGGTCGCAAGCAGAGCCGTGCCGGCGAGGCCGGCGGCGATCGATTTCATCAACATTTTCGTCCTCTCCTTCAGCAGAAAACTCGTGCGGAAAGAACCCTTACGTGCAGCTGCAGTTCCTTGCGTGCGGCAATTTCGCTGCGCCATTGCGGCGCTGCAATGCGACGAAGGTTCCTGAGGCGAGGAACGTGCGGGGTGCACCGTTCCCCGCCGACGACCATGCGCCCTGGGATGAAGCACGATCGTGGCGAGGAACGCCGACCTGGCGTCGCCTCAGGTCAGCTCGTAAATCCGAAGGTCCCGATGCGCGCATCGCGCCATTGGCTCCGTAGGACGGATCCGGGCTGTCCCGGCCGAGCCGCTCGTAAGAAGTGTGGTTAACGGGCTTAACGAGATCTTGCCGTAGGAGTACCTGGTCGTTGCGTGGCGTTGCGGACCTGCCTATGGAAACAAATCGAAACAAAAATCTTCGCCTTTTGGCCCGAATCTTGGACAAACAAGGCTCATGGCCATCCCCTCTCCCAACATCCTGGTCGTCGAGGACGACCGCGAAACCCGGACGTTGATTGCGAAATATTTGCGCAACAACTCCTGCAACGTGACCGCTGTGAGCGACGGCCGCGAGATGTCGCGCGCCATGGCCGACCACCGCGTTGATCTCATCATTCTCGACGTCATGCTGCCCGGCGAGGACGGTCTCAGCCTGTGCCGCAAGGTGCGCTCGGAAGCGCAGACGCCGATCATCATGCTGACCGCGCGCGGCGAGGATGTCGACCGCATCGTCGGGCTCGAGATGGGCGCGGACGATTACCTGCCGAAACCGTTCAACCCGCGCGAGCTGCTCGCCCGCATCAACGCAGTGCTGCGGCGCCAGGCCTCGGCACAGGCCGCAAGCTCGATCGAGGGCGCCTCGACGCTGGCCTTCGACGGCTGGCACATCGATTTGCGCCTGCGCGAGCTGCGCAATCCGGAAGGCGCCCGCGTCGCCGTGACCAGCGCCGAGTTCGACCTGCTCAGGACGTTCTGCGAGCGGCCCGGCCGCGTGCTGTCGCGCGACAGCCTGCTCGACCTCACGCAAGGGCGCAACACCGGCTCGTTCGAGCGCTCCATCGACGTGCTGGTCAGCCGCATCCGGCGCAAGATCGAGCCCAATCCGGCCGATCCGTCCATGATCAAGACGGTGCGCTCCGGCGGTTACCTGTTTACGCCCCGAACGGAAGCGGTTACGACGCCCCTCGGCAACTGACGGGGCTTTCGGGACGATGAGGTCGTTCGGGTTCTTCCACCTCAAGGGCATCGGCGGGCAGATCGCCGCGCTGGTGCTGGCCTCGACCGTCGCGCTGCATCTCGTCGTCACCACCGCCTTCCTGATGAGCCGGCCCGACCGCGTGGATGCGCCCCCGGATGGGGGCCATCAATTGGCAGACGCCGCACTGCTGCTCGGCTCGGCCAGGCCCGACGACCGGCCGCGCCTTCTCGCGGATCTCGCGCGCGCCTTCCCGAAGCTCGACATCGCGATATCGGCGCCCGGCACGGCAGCGATGGTGGAGGTCAGCGACAGCCAGCACCTGCGCGGGATCCGCCGCCACCTCGGTCGCGGCTACAAGGTGGTGCAACTCGCGAGTGAGGGCGACAGCCATCGCCTCGGCGTGGAATTGCCCGACGGCACCGTGATCGCAGGCCATGTCGAAAACGGGCCGCACCCGTGGTTCTGGGGCGCGCCGTGGCTGATCACGCTGATGACCGCCTTCATCTGCATCACCGTGCTCGGCCTGTGGGCGGCGCGCGCGCTGGCGGCACCCTTGTCGTCCTTTGCCAAGGCGGCCGAGAATTTCAGCCTGGACGGCGAGGCGGAGCCGCTGCCGGAGCGAGGCCCGGAGGAGATCCGCTCGGTCGCCCGCGCGCTCAACCGCATGCACGAACGGATCGCGCGGCTGATGTCGGATCGCACCAAGATGCTGGCGGCGATCAGCCACGATCTGCGCACCCCGATCACGCGGCTGCGCCTGCGCGCCGAATTCATCGAGGACGAGGGCAATCGCAAGCGCATGCTGATCGACCTCGACCAGATGCGCTCGATGCTGGAAAGCGTGCTGTCGCTTTTGCGCAACGACCGCAAAATCGAGGCGGTGACGCTGGTCGATATCGCCTCTACGCTGCAGCTCATCGCCGACCAGTTCGGCGACATGGGCCACGTCGTGCACTATGACGGGCCGCTATCTGCGACCGCCGCCGCGCGCCCCGACGATCTGCATCGCGGCGTCACCAATCTGGTCGAGAACGCCGTGCGCTTCGGCGCCGAGGTGACGATCCGCCTCGACGTATCAGGCACCCATCTCGTCATCGACGTCGAGGACGACGGCCCGGGCATTTCGGATGCGCGCAAGCAGGAGATGCTGGAGCCGTTCGTGCGCGGCGACGACGCCCGCACCATGGACGAGTCCACCGGCTTCGGCCTCGGCCTGTCGATCGCGCGCGCGATCGCCCTCGCCCATGGCGGCGAGCTGTCGCTGCACGACCGCCAGCCGCACGGCCTGATCGTGCGGATGCAATTGCCGGGGTGGCAGCAGCCCAAGCTGGCGAGGCAAGTCGCCGCTTAAGCGGCCAGCGGGATCGCCGCCTCGTCGTAGATCGCGATCGCCTCGAAGCGGTAGCCGCAGGCCGGGCAGCTCCAGAGATAGGACACGCGTCCCTCGCCCGGCTCAATCCAGTCGGGCTGCGCGATCGGCGCCCCGCATTGGGCACACGGATTTTGGGTTGGGATGTCGCCGCTGTGGGTGTTGACCATGGTTGCTTGTGTCATGGCACCTCTCCCGTATCGGAAGGCGCTTCATACGCGCTTTCGCGTCCCTGCGCGAATAGACAGGGCTGCTGTCGCGCGTATCCGCCGTTTTCCGAACTGCTGCGCCGACATTGCGGCGTCACGACGGCTCTGCGCCGCAAAATCGTTAACGGCGGTCTTGCCACATCATCGCCGCGTTCGGCAGGCCTAAACGGCGCCGGGTGCAGGTTCCTCAAGGAACATCCGGGATTTCTGATGAAGATTTTACGCATCGCCGCGCTGGTCGCGGCCGGATTGATGTCGTCGCAGGCCGCCTTCGCGGGGCAGGCGGAATATGCCGAAATGGTCGCGATGCATGCGCGCGCCAACGGCGTGCCGGAAGCGCTGGTGCATCGCGTCATCATGCGCGAGAGCCGCTATCAGCCCGGCCTGATCGGCCATGGCGGCACGATCGGGCTGATGCAGATCAAGCTCGCGACCGCCCGCGGCCTCGGCTACACCGGCGATGCGGCCGGCCTGCGCGACCCCAACACCAACCTCACCTACGCGGTGAAATACCTCGCCGGCGCCTATCACGCCGCCAATGGCGACCACGACCGAGCCGTGCGTTATTTCGCGGGCGGCTATTACTACGTTGCAAAGCAGCAGCGCCAGCAGCAGCAACGGGCGATGCTGCAGGAAGCCAGCAACGAGCCCTGGCTGGAGCCGAACGGCAACCCGCAGCCGATGTTCGGCGCCGCGCCGCATAAAAAGCTGGCCCAGCGCGTCCGCAACGCGCGCGCACAGGCGCCCAAATAGTCCCCTGTTCCAGCCAAACGCGTTGACACAGGCCTCTACTGGCCTACATTAGCACCGTTCCGAGGGGTGCTCCGAGGAGGAGCTGAGATACCGCTAAATGGGCAATAACGCCCAGGACCGCGGTGACCCTTTGAACCTGATCCGGGTCATGCCGGCGAAGGGACAGGGATGTCGCAGACGAGCAAACGGCCGGATTCACCGGTATCCATCATCGGCGCAGGCATTGCGGGCGCGTGGCAGGCGCTGTTGTTCGCACAGGCCGGCCATGCCGTGACGTTACACGAGCGCGGTGACGCCACCATGACCGATGCCACCAGCCACTGGGCCGGCGGCATGCTCGCGCCCTATTGCGAGGCCGAGGTTGCCGAACCCATCATCTCCCGGCTCGGCCTGCGCTCGCTCGATATCTGGCGGCGCGAGCTGCCCGATACGCCCTTCAACGGCTCGCTGGTCGTGGCCCATCCGCGCGAGCGCAACGACTTCGAGCGCTTCGCGCGGATGACCGAGGAGCACCGCCGGCTCGACGCCGCCGGCCTCGCCGAGCTCGAGCCATCGCTGGAAGGGCGTTTCCGCGATGCGCTGTTCTTCCCGAACGAGGGCCATGTCGAGCCGCGCCGCGTGCTGCCCAAGCTGCACGAGCGCATCAGAGCTGCCGGCGGCACCATCAAGTTCAACAGCGACGTCGCCAAGGAGGATCTGGACGGCCTCGTAATCGACTGCCGCGGCCTCTCGGCACGCGACGAGCAGCCCGACTTGCGCGGCGTCAAGGGCGAGATGATCCTGATCGAAACCGGCGAGGTGCAGCTTGCGCGCCCGGTGCGGCTGATCCATCCGCGCTGGCCGCTCTACGTGATCCCGCGCGAGGACAATCTGTTCATGCTGGGTGCGACCTCGATCGAAGCCGAGGACACCGGCGTCAGCGTGCGCTCGGCGCTCGAGCTGTTGGGCGCGGCCTACACCGTGCATCCGGCCTTTGGGGAAGCGCGGATCCTCGAGTTCGGCTCCGGCCTGCGTCCCGCCTTTCCGGACAATCTGCCGCGCATCGGCATCCGCGGCGGCAAGATCAGCATCAACGGTCTCTACCGCCACGGCTTCCTGATCGCCCCCGCGCTGGCCGAGCTGACGCTCAATTACGTCGAACGCGGCCAGATCGACAACGAGGTGATGCAATGCTTGTGATCGTCAACGGCGAGCAGCGCGAGGTGGCTTCAGTCAGCGTCGATGCGCTGCTCTCCGAGCTCGATTACGAAGGCACCCATTTCGCCATCGCGCTCAATTACGACGTCGTGCCGAAGAGCCGCTGGGCCGAGACCCGCCTGAAGGCCGGCGACGAGATCGAGATCATCACGCCGCGGCAGGGAGGGTGATGGTGATGCTCTCACCACAAACTCCGCTGTCATCGCCCGGCTTGACCGGGCGATCCAGTACGCCGCGGCGTCTCGTTTCCAGCCGCGCTGCCGCGGAGTACTGGATCCCCGCTTTCGCGGGGATGACACCGTCATTCAAGGAGACACCTCCCACATGGTGACCTTCTACGGCAAAACCTTTTCCTCCCGCCTCTTGATCGGCAGCGCGCTCTATCCCTCGCCCGCGATCATGCAGTCGGCGATCCGCGCCTCCGGTGCGAACATCGTCACGGTGTCGCTGCGGCGGGAATCCGCCGGCGGCAAGACTGGCGACGCGTTCTGGAAGCTGATCCGCGAGCTCGACGTGTCGGTGCTGCCGAACACCGCCGGCTGCCGCAGCGTGCGCGAGGCCGTGACCACGGCCAAGCTCGCGCGCGAATTGTTCGGCACGACCTGGATCAAGCTGGAAGTGATCGCCGACAACGACACGCTGCAGCCCGACGTCGTCGGCCTGATCGAAGCCGCCGCCATCCTGATCAAGGACGGCTTCGAGGTGTTCCCCTATTGCACCGAGGACCTCTCGGTCGCCAACCGCCTGGTCGACGCCGGCTGCAAGGTGGTGATGCCGTGGGCAGCGCCGATCGGCAGCGCCAAAGGCATCACCAACCGTGACGCCTTGAGGCTGTTGCGCGAGCGGCTGCCCGACATCACGCTGGTGGTCGACGCCGGCCTGGGCGCACCGAGCCACGCGGCCGAAGCGCTCGAGCTCGGCTATGACGCCGTGCTGCTCAACACCGCAATCGCCAAGGCCGCCGATCCCGTCGCGATGGCCAATGCCTTCCGCCTCGGCTGTGAGGCCGGCCGCACCGCATACGAGGCCGGGCTGATGAACGCCCGCGACTTCGCCTCCCCTTCAACCCCTGTCGTTGGGACCCCGTTCTGGCATGCCGTTTCCTGATCGCTTCTATCCCGTCGTCGACAGCATCAAGTGGGTCGAACGCCTCACCAAGCTCGGCGTCGGCACCATCCAGCTGCGCGCCAAGGATCTCGACGACGCGCAGGCGCTGCAGATTGTCACCGACGCGCTGGCGATCACCAGGGGCACGCAAGCCAAGCTGGTCGTGAACGACTACTGGCGCGCGGCCGTCGTCGCCGGCGCGAAATATCTGCATCTCGGCCAGGAGGATCTGGCCGAGGCCGACCTGAAGGCGATCCGCGAGGCCGGCCTCTCGCTCGGCATCTCCACCCATGACGACGCGGAGCTCGCAACCGCGCTCAAGGCCAAGCCGGATTACGTCGCGCTCGGCCCCATCTTCTTCACCACGCTCAAATCGATGCGCTTCGAGCCGCAGGGCATTCTGAAGATCACCGAGTGGAAGAAGCGTATCGGCAACATCCCGCTGGTCGCGATCGGCGGCATCAAGTTCGAGCACGCCGCGGAGATCTTCGCCGCGGGCGCGGATTCGATCGCGGTGGTGTCCGACGTCACACAAAACCCCGATCCCGACGCCCGCGTGCGGCAATGGCTCGGGCTGAAGGAGGCGGCGTGATGCACACGCTCTCTCCAAACACACCCCTGTCATCGCCCGGCTTGACCGGGCGATCCAGTACGCCGCGGCCTCTCGGTTCTAGCCGCACCGCCTCGGAGTACTGGATCCCCGCCCCCCGTGCGCAATTGCGCACTAGGCGGGGATGACAGCTGTAATCGACGCTCGCGCAGCGAAACCAACAGAATTAAACCGGAGGATCCCATGAACATCCGCTCCAACCCCGACAAGACCATCCCCGCCGTCACCACCGGCCCGCTGCCCTCCTCGCGCAAGATCTTCGCATCCCCGGATGCCGCGCCCGATCTGCGCGTGCCGCTGCGCGAGATCATGCTCTCCGAAGGCGCCGGCGAGCCGAACCTGCCGGTGTACGACACCTCCGGCCCCTACACCGACCCCAGCGTCACCATCGACGTCAACGCCGGCCTGCCGCGGGGCCGCAAGCAATGGGTGCTGGAGCGCGGCGGCGTCGAGGAATATGAGGGCCGGCAGATCAAGCCGGAGGACAATGGCAGCGTCTCCACCGACAACGCCGCGCGCGCCTTCTCGGCCTATCACAAGCCGCTGCGCGGCCTCGACGGCCACAAGATCACCCAGCTCGAATTCGCCCGCGCCGGCATCATCACCAAGGAGATGATCTACGTCGCCGCGCGGGAAAATCTCGGGCGCAAGCAGCAACTCGAGCGCGCCGAAGCCGCCCTTGCCGACGGCGAAAGCTTCGGCGCCGCCGTGCCCGCCTTCATCACGCCGGAGTTCGTCCGCGACGAGATCGCGCGCGGCCGCGCCATCATCCCCTCTAACATCAACCATAGCGAACTGGAGCCGATGATCATCGGCCGCAACTTCCTGACCAAGATCAACGCCAATATCGGCAACTCGGCGGTGACCTCCTCGGTCGAGGAAGAGGTCGAGAAGATGGTCTGGGCGATCCGCTGGGGCGCCGACACCGTGATGGACCTCTCCACCGGCCGCAACATCCACACCACGCGCGAATGGATCCTGCGCAACGCGCCCGTGCCGATCGGCACCGTGCCGATCTATCAGGCGCTGGAGAAGTGCAACGGCGATCCCGTCAAGCTGACCTGGGAGCTCTACAAGGACACGCTGATCGAGCAGTGCGAGCAGGGCGTCGACTACTTCACCATCCATGCCGGCGTGCGCCTGCAATACATCCACCTCACCGCCAGCCGCGTCACCGGCATCGTCTCGCGCGGCGGCTCGATCATGGCGAAGTGGTGCCTGGCGCATCACAAGGAGAGCTTCCTCTACACGCATTTCGACGAGATCTGCGACCTCATGCGCAAGTATGACGTCTCGTTCTCGCTCGGCGACGGCCTGCGTCCGGGCTCGATCGCGGATGCCAACGACCGCGCGCAGTTCGCGGAGCTGGAGACGCTCGGCGAGCTCACGAAGATCGCGTGGGACAAGGGCTGCCAGGTCATGATCGAAGGCCCCGGCCACGTGCCGATGCACAAGATCAAGATCAACATGGACAAGCAGCTTAGGGAGTGCGGCGAAGCGCCGTTCTACACGCTTGGACCGCTGACCACCGACATCGCGCCGGGCTATGATCACATCACCTCAGGCATCGGCGCCGCCATGATCGGCTGGTTCGGCTGCGCCATGCTCTGCTACGTCACGCCGAAGGAGCATCTCGGCCTCCCTGACCGCAACGACGTCAAGACCGGCGTCATCACCTACAAGATCGCCGCCCACGCCGCCGACCTCGCCAAGGGCCACCCCGCCGCGCAGCTGCGCGACGACGCCCTCTCCCGCGCCCGGTTCGAATTCCGCTGGACCGACCAGTTCAACCTCGGCCTCGATCCTGATACCGCCAAGAGCTTCCACGACGAGACCCTGCCGAAGGAAGCCCACAAGGTCGCGCATTTCTGCTCGATGTGTGGACCAAAATTCTGCTCGATGAAGATCACCCAGGACGTGCGGGATTACGCGGCGACGCTGAACGATCCGAACAGCGTGGGGATGTCGATGCACGGCACGGCGGAAGACGGCATGGCCAAGATGAGCGCGAAATTCAAGGAGATGGGCGAGAGCTTGTATCTGGATGCGGAGAAGGTGAAGGAGAGCAATAGGGTGCTGTAAGGGGGCGCGCACAAAGATCGGAGCTTGAATGAGCTACTAATGAAGAATGCCGGGCTAACCGCCCGGCTTTCTTTTTGGTCGGAACGATAAGTTCAACCGATGCGCCATCGGATTCCCTCAGTCGACGTTAAGAAGCATTCGACATATATAAGTCGTGGCGGCACCACGCTCTGATACGGCCGTCGAAATCGCGCTTCTAACTCTACTAAGACCGCCATTGAACTGCTCCTTGGGGAATAACCGATGCCAATTCCAATTGTCCTCGAGAAGGGAATATCGCGGCTAGCGAGCCGAATGAAGATTGAAAAGGGTAGATGGTATTTTGGCTTCATCTGCCCACACTGCGGCGCAAACATTTACTCCTTGGACGATCCCACACAGGGTGGAACGAAGGGTCCTGTTGCGATTGGAGAAGCAAAATTCAGCGTGCCTTGTCGATCGTGCGAAACAGATGAAATCTTGTTTGGCACTCACGAGCTGGTACCCCTGCAGGCACACGAAGACCTACTTGGCAGCCCTGCCCTTCCACGCCGAAAACCGTCAGGGAAAGCACGACAGAAGCTATCAAACCGCTATCCAAAGGCAAAAGCCACCTTCGGCATACGTTTCATCGAAGATCAGCCCGAATGCGCAGTTATATTCGCTCGCTGTGTGGTCAAGTGGAGCTACGTAGAAAATGAAACGGCACTCTTGTTGGCTAAAATACTCAAGATCAACACGGAACCGGCCTTGGCGATGTTTCTCGCCATGCAAAGTTCACGCGTTCAGATCGACGTTTTGACGGCCGCGGCTAGGACAGCGCTATCGGCAGACGACTTCAAACTATTCCAAGCGATCATGAATATTCGACGGACGATGGAGGGAGCAAGAAATCATCTTGTTCATGGGCTGATTGGCGGCTCTACAGTCGTCAAGGACGGAGTTCTCTGGACAGACCAAAAAGATTATGTACGCCATACCGCTACCGTCTGGGGTACAGATTACGCGCAGATGCACACCAAGTATCTGGAAGAAGTCTTCGTCTACGAAGCCGATGATTTGGAGACGATCGCTCAAGACCTAGAATGGCTACACCGATTTATTGGCAATCTTTGGGGCTACTTAGATTCTTCTGACGTCGTATGGCGCGCGGAACGATACCACCAGTTGTGTACGGAGCCGCGCGTGCAAGCAGAACTCCAGCGTATGGCGAGGGTCGGGCAGCAATCGTAGCTCGTAGGGTGGGTAGCGTAGCGTAACCCACCACTTGGCACCCACAGCCTCTCCAGACGTGGTGGGTTACGCCTTGCGTCGTCACCGTTGAACGACCGCACTCATGAGCCGCTGACCCACGCTGCTCGACTCAACTCAACGACGCCAACTCGCGCGCAAGATTGTCGCGGGCCTGCCGATCATATGTCGCGGCGAAGCTCGCATCTGGATAGATCACCGGGCGGGTGGCGAACCGGCGCAGCACCGCGGCTCGGCCGGCGCGATAGCCGGCGTCGCCGAATTGGATGAACTCCTGCCGGATGGCGGCGGCATAGTCGTCATAGCGCGACGGCTCCGCGCCCAAAATGCTGAGGTCGATCGAGATCAGGATGGCGCCGAGGCGATCGTCTGCCTCGACGTCATGCGTCTTAGTCAGGCGGATCAGGCGGCCGACTTGGTGGCTGATATCGGCACGCACGTGCCGTTCGGCCAATTGTGCGCTGAGCTCCTCGTTATCCGATCGCGTCGGATCGTACACGATGTCGTGCCACCAGATCGCCTCCGACAGAACCAAGCGCTCGCGCGCCGAGAGACCCTCCACCTGCGCAAGCGCGGCAAGGCAGTCCTCGATATGCGCGAGGTTGTGGTAGTGGCGGCCCGGCGCAGTGTACGCGGCAGCTAATTCTTCGCGGGTCATTATCAGGACGTTTCGCAAGACAACATCAAGAGACTATATTCTTCAACAACGGCTGATCGCGCCTGACGTCGGGCGCGCATTCCGCTTCCCAGGGGAAACGATGGTCAACGTCCTGCCAGACGATTTGGAGGCAGGGGAATGCGAGCCGCGCTTTCCGATAGAACCAGAGCGCAGTACCGAGATAATCCGGATAGGCCCCGAACGGCACCGTCCAGAAGCCGAGCTTGTAGCCGTTCTCCAGCAGGTCCTCCGAGATGTCACCGTCGGCGAATTTGTGCCCCACGGCAGCGCGATCGCGGATAAGGTTGATGATGGCTTGGGCGTTCTGGGCACTCTGGCCGAAGATGATGAGCTCGGGGTGGCCGTAATTCAGGTAGAGGCCGATTGAAAATGCAAACGGCGGATTGCCATCTTGTATACCCGTGATATGGCAGCCGTGATTGCGGACGTTGCGCAAGATGACGTGGTCGGCTTCGTGCTCGGGCTCGGGCTCGGGCCACGCGAACTGGTTCTGCATCGTTCCCCCAACCGGCGTGAGGCGCACGGCGGTCGCACGCCGCTGACAATATCGACGACAGATTCAGGCAAGAAGCAAGTCAATAGTCGCATCGAAGATGTCCAATAGCTTCCACCGCCTCCCCGACCAGCTCCGGCCGCACCTCCGCCTCGTCTTCGTCGGCACCGCCGCCTCGACGCGCTCGGCCGAGCTGGGGCACTACTATGCCCATCCCGGCAACCGCTTCTGGCGCGCGATCCATGAGGCCGGGATCACGCCGCGGCGCTATCAGCCGAGCGAGTTTGCATCGCTGATCGAGCTCGGCATCGGCTTCACCGATCTCTCCAAGTCGGGCGCGGGGATGGATCACCAGATTGCGGCGGAGACGATCGACGTGCCCGGCTTCAGGGCGAAGATGGTGAAATACCGGCCGCGGACGATTGCGTTCACGAGCAAGAAGGCGGCCAGCTTGTTTTATGGCCGGCCGTCGAGCGGGATCGTGCTGGGACGGCAACCAACCGAGAGCGGCTTTCCCCACGTCTTCGTGCTGGCTTCGCCATCGGGAACAGCCTCCGGCAGCTGGACACTGGCGCCGTGGCAGGACCTCGCGCAATGGATCAACAGCGCGTATGATGGCTAGAGCGCATCAAGCAAAACTGGAAATCATGCGGAATTTCGTCATCCTGCTACTCTCCTTCGTCCTCTTCAACACGGGTGTTGTCCAATCGCTGGCACAAAGCCAGCCCACTGCAATGCCGATGCCGGCGAACTATCGCGATTACATCGCGACCTATCTCAGCGAACGCAATCACTACGTAGTGCGCGATGCAAAGATCACGAAGCCTTACGAGCAATGGGGCGGCCTGCTCAGGGGCGGCAGGTTTTCCGTAGTCTGCGTTGCCGTCTTTCGCGACAACCCTCTCGGGATCGTCGTCCAGGACAATTGGGCATTCGAGAACGACGGCGGTCGGGTCAAGCCGGTCGAATTGGGGATGGGCAGCTGCAAGCCGCTCTATCCTTTTCCCGAACTCATGAAGGCCCTGGCACCCGACCCACAGGCCGATAAATTCGCAGTCCCGTAGGGTGGGCAAGGGCGCGTCAGCCCCGTGCCCACGATTTCTCCGTGATGGATAGAGAACGTGGGCACGTCGCGCGAGGACGCGCGCCTTTGCCTACCCTACGAGAGCATGCCTAAAGCTACAGATCGAAATTCGTCGGCATCATCACGACGTCGCGGATGGTCATGCCGCGCGGCCGCGTCAGCATGAACATCACGACTTCGGCGACTTGGCTGGCCTCGAGGAGGCTTCCGGAGTCCCTTGCGTCCTGCAGCTTCTCCGCCGGCCAGTCCGCGAGCAGCGCGGTGACGACAGGGCCGGGCGAGATCGAGCCGACGCGGATGCCGTGCTTGAAGACCTGGCGCCGCACGGTCTGGACGAAGCAGTTGATCGCCCATTTCGACGAGGCATAGACCGGCTCCCATGGCGTCGGGAAATGCGCCGCCAGCGAGCTCGTCACGATGATGTCGCCACTCCCGCGCGCGATCATGTGCGGCAGCACGTCGTGCACGTTCTTCATCACGACGTTGACGTTGAGGTTCAGCATCCGGTCGATCGCGCTGGTGTCGGCATCGACCAGGTCGCCGCCGACATAGCTGCCCGCATTCGCATGCAGGATGTCGAGCTGCCCTGCCGTCTGCAGAATACGCGGCAGCAGCGTTGCGCAGTCTTTGGGATCGAGAAGGTCGACGACCAGCGGGATCGCGGCCTCGCCATGCTTGTGGCTGAGCGCCTGCAGCGCGGCCTCGTCGCGGTCGACAAGCACCACGCGCGCGCCGGCGGCCAGCATCGCTTCAGTGCTCGCCAGCCCGATGCCCGAGGCGGCCCCGGTCACGGCAGCCACCTTGCCTTTCAATTCGTTTCCCATGAGATCACCATTTCAGATCACCATTTCGCTGATGTCAGGCAGTATAACGACGGAAAGCAACGTCGCGCAGGGACTATTGCAAGCGCGTGACGGCAGGGATACGACTTTGAGTGGAACAGCTTCGCGCCGGACATCAACCGGCTCACATCAATTCGAGGAAGCCGCCAATTTGAGCGACGATCTCTCCGGTGTCTGGGACGGCACTTACATCCAGCCTGGCACGGGAATGGTCACGTTTACGGCGACCCTGATCGAGGCCGGCGGTGCGCTGAGCGGCAGCATCAGCGAGCCCTGCTCCAATCCGCACTGCCCGATACGAACCCACAGCGCCTCGATCTCGGGCCATCGCGCCGGCAGCGTCGTGTCCTTCGTCAAACGCTACGAGCCGCCGGGCTACGGCTTCGACACCGTCCAGTACGACGGCATCATCAACGGCGAGGCGACCGAGATCGACGGGCGCTGGCGGCTGCCTGGCGCCTCGGGATCGTTCCTGATGATCCGCTCGGGAAAACGCGCGCAGGCGAGCATGACTGACGACAAGGCCAAGCAGCCGGCACGCTGAGCGCGGGCCTTACGGGCGGGTGCATGCGATTGCGAGCCAACGGGTCCGCGCAAGGCGCGGCCCGATGACAGGCTCCGCGAAGCAATCCAGGAGTTGTTCCGCGGAGGGATTCTGGATTGCTGCGCTCGCAATGACGGTGTTGATGCCGCGCGCCTTACCGCATCGTGATCGCAAGCCCGCTGAGATCCGCGTTCGCCATCAGGCCGACCTGGGTGCCGGTCAGCTCCAGCACCGCGCCCTTCTGGTTGGTCAGCACGATGGCGCGCGCGCCGCGGCCGACGGCAAGGCCCGCACCGGCGGCACCGTAGACGCCGGCGACGTCGGAGGGACGATAGATGTTGGAGACGCGGCCGCGCAGCACGGTCTTGGAGCCGCCGAAGACGAGACCGTAATCGAGCCCGCCGGTCGAGAGGCCATAGGAGCGGCCGTGAAAGTTCAGAACGCCCGAGCCGCCGGAGCCGCCGATGATCCAGCCCGCCTTGTAGATCGTCAGCACCACGGTGCCGTCGTCGGCCCGCGCCGCGGTCGAGAGGCCGGCCAGCGCGGCAAGGACGACGAGCGCGGCACGCAAGGTGGAAGCAATCTTCATGGGGCGTCTCCGAGGGCTATTTTTCAAGGGAGGGAAAACGAATCAGACGCCGCAATTTATCCGATCGAACGCGGCGGCAACATGATGAGGGTACGGGTGCGAGGGGCAAGATGCAGCTCCGCATTCAACTGTCATCGCCCGGCTCGACCGGGCGATCCAGTACGCCGAGACGGCTATGATTGAACCGACAGGCCGCGGCGTACTGGATGCCCCGGTCAAGCCGGGGCATGACAGCGGCGTTCGACGCTGCATGGGTCGCACCCGCACTTTACAACCATGCCATCCTGCTCCTGTTTTGCCCGACGGGTCAACCCAGATTTCCTCCTTTCCGAATTCGAATTTTTGCCAATCGTTTCTACTGTGCATGGGGTTGTTTTCACGATTCCGTTGCTGATGGCCATCGCGGCACCGGCATCGCTGGTGACGTGAGCCTGTGTGTCCTGCGGGGCACGCAAGCAAACCAAGTGGCCGCGCCGGTCTGACATGTCCGTGAAAGCCGGCGCGCCGGCTTGCAAAGGGGCTGTTTTTACCGCACGAATTTTCCGCTCACCCTTCCCCACCAGGAGATATTTCATGCGTCGCGTTCTCGCCCTTTGTGCCGTTGCCGGCATCGCCAGTTCCGTCTTCGCCGTGCCCGCGTCCGCGAAGACAGGCTATTACGTGATCCGCTGGGACAACACGGGGATCTGCCAGGTCTGGAACGAGGACCTGAAGTACAAGCCGTTCCAGTGGGGCGCCTCGACCTACAAGGTCGTCAGCAAGCCGCTCCCGACCTTCACGCAGGCGTCCGACCTGCAGATCAAGATGCGCGCCGAGCACCGCTGCACGCTCTGAGCTGTCACGACGATCCACTGCCGGAGGGCGGGCCTGCGCGAGCAGCCCGCCTTTTTCTTTTGCACCGGCCCACAGGCGCGCTTTGAACCTGATCGGCGCATGGAACTACTCACCCCTTGTCCGGGGCGCACGCTTAAAGAGCGTCCCGCACTCCCCTCCCCGCATTGCCGGGAGGCGCATCACATCTTTCAATTTGAGGAGCTGATCCATGCGTCGTATTTCCATGCTCTGCGCGGCCGCCGGTCTCGCCGCCGCCGCCTTCGTCGCCGCGAGCCCGGCCGAAGCCGGCTATCACCTGATCCGCTGGCACGACAGCGGCGTGTGCCAGATCTGGGACGAGAGCATCCCGACCACACCGTGGCCGGCGGGCTATCACCGCGCCAGCGCCTCGGTGCCGACCTTCCTCGACGCGCTCGCGCTGAAGGACCAGGCGCTGAAGGCCGGTCACTGCAGCTGGTAACAATTCGATCGGCGGACGACAGGGCCGGGCAAGGCTGCGGTGCTAGCATCCTTGCCCGGTCGTTTTTCATTTCGCGGATTGGAGCCGGTCGATGCGCGTGATCACAGCCTCAGCCCTCGCGGCTTCGCTCCTGCTCGCGGTGGCGGCGCAGGCCCAGGCGCCGCAATCCTTCCGCGTGATCTCGCCGATCTTCGGCCAGCTCGTCTCTTTCGCGATGCCGTCGAATTTCACCGTGGTGTTCGAGAACACCAAGGGCGGTCATTACATCCGCGAAGCCGTGCTGAACGGCGAGACGCCCGAGCGCTGGACGCAGATGATCACGATCACCGGCGAGAAGGGCATGGCCTTGACGCCAGGTCACTCGCCGCAAGTTTTTGCGAGCACGATCGCCGCCGGGTTCAAGTCGGCCTGCCCCGACAGTTTCGCGGCGAGGGCTGTGGGCGAGACGACATTCGGCCGCTTCGAGGGCTTCGTCGCGGTGATCGGTTGCGGCCGCATCGACAGCGGCCCGACCCGGCACAGCGAGACGACGCTCCTGATCACGCTCAGGGGCGCGACCGATTATTACACCATCCAATGGGCCGAGCGCGGCCCCGAAAGCGACGAGCCGCCGATCCACGACATCAGCTGGGACGCGCGCCTGCGCGATCTCGGCCCGATCGATCTCTGTCCGATCGTCGCGGGCGAAGATGCGCCCTATCCGAGCTGCGTCGACAAGAGCTGAGCGCCCTCAGGCGTCCTTGTGCGCGCCGGGATGAATCAACACATCGCGCGCGGCGGAGAGGTCGATGAAGGCCTGCGCGCTGCCGCCCTGGTCGGGATGCATCCCCTTGGCGGCGCGGCGATAGGCCTGGTTGATGTCGTCGCAGGTTAGCTGCACCGCGAGCGGCAGGCCCAGCATCTTGCGGGCGCGATCTTCGCTGGACAGCTTCTTCGGCGTCGCATTGCGTCGGCCGAAGCGCGGCGCGGTCAGATCATGGACGACATCGAGGATCACGCCGACGCGGCGCCGGGCGGCCAGCGTGACGCCGTGATCGTCATTGTCCGCGGCCTGGCGGAGGACGGGCAGCGCCTGCTCGGCGGCCTGCCGCAACGTGGCATCCGTGCTCATCCTGACGATTTCGGCCACGAGCCGGCCGGCCTCGGCCCAATCGGCATCAACCGCCGACCGCAGGCGCTCCAGCGCCAGTTTCCAGGATTCAAGTCGTTCCATCATGCGCGCAACGTTTAGCAATGAAGACGAGTATGCCAAGGCGGCCGTTTCCGACCCCTTAATTTCGGGTTAGCCTTTCATGAAACTTAGAAACGAATCCGGAAGGAAACCGTCATGGCATTGCTCGCAAACCACGTCGCCGTCGTCACGGGCGCAGGCTCCGGCATCGGCCGGGCGATCGCCGCCGGCTACGCCCGCGAGGGCGCGCAAGTGGTGCTGCTGGACGTCAATGCCGAGACGGTCGCGGAGGCCGCCGGGGAGATCCGCAAGTCCGGCGGCAAGGCCGAGAGCTTTGCGCTCGACGTGACCAGGCGCGAGGATTGCTTCGCGCTGGCCAAACAGGTGGCCGACAAGGTCGGGCAGGTCTCGATCCTCGTCAACAACGCCGGTATCACCCGCCGCAACGCCTTCACCGCGGAAACGGAAACCGTGGCGAAGGACTGGAACGACATCATCTCGCTGAACCTCAACGGCGTCTTCAACATGACGCAGGCGTTCCTCGCGCCGTTACGCGCAAGCAAGGGCCGGATCGTCAATATCGGCTCGATCCAGTCTTTCGTGCATCTGCGCACGCCGAGCTCGGCGGCGTACACCACGTCAAAACACGGCGTGCTCGGCTTCACCAAAGCGCTCGCGGTCGAGCTCGGCAAGGAGGGCGTGCGCGTCAACGCGATCGGGCCAGGCTTCATCGAGACCAACATCAACGCCAATGTACGCGCCACCAATCCCGCATTGGTGCAGGCCTTCGTCGACCACACTCCGCTCGCGCGCACCGGCAAGCCCGAGGACATCGTGGGCCCCGCGATCTTCCTCGCCTCGGACCTGTCGTCTTACGTCACAGGAACGATCGTGATGGTGGACGGCGGATATCGCACGGTGTGAGCAAGTTAGGCCCGCTTCACGACGCATCTCGTGCCAATCGCGGCAACGCGGCGGCATTCCCAAGGTCAATTCGTGCGCTCGCGCCGAATTAACCTTTCATTAACCAAACCCGCCGACCGTAGATCTACGGCTTGGGGGTCGTTTGTTCTCGATCCGCTTCCAACGATGGAAGCGGGCGTTGATCGGGGAGTGTGTTGATGACCACTGTTCATGTCGCGGCGCCCGAGCGGGGCGCGCAGTTCCTTGCACCCAACGAGATCGTTCCACTGCTGATCGGCGCAACTGTCGGCGAGGTCGAGCGCGAGCTCGTGCTGCAGACCCTCGCACGCTGCGACGGCAACCGCACGCGCGCCTCGCGCGTGCTCGGCCTGTCAGTGCGGACGCTGCGCAACAAGATCAGGCTCTATGCGGCTTCCGGCATCGAGGTGCCGGCCTATCATGACTAGCGCGTGACGGTGCGATCGTTCCGCGCGCTATCTGCGCGGAAGACCATCTGATGAAGCTTGCTGCCGACGAGCACCGACAACGTGATGATCGCGACCCAGGCCGCGGTCAGCGCGATTGCGCGTAGCGCAAAGGCCGTCAGGATCGCCCATGAGGCCTGCGGCTCTTCGGCGTAGCCGACCGGCACGACATCCGGCACGAGCAGATGAGCGAGGCCGATCGCCGCCGCGAGCACGATTGCCGCCAGACAAAAGACTTTCCACGCCGCGCGCATCGGTCGCTCCCCGCAAGGATTGTGGCCGCGACATCAATCACACGGCGCACCCTGTCGCGGATTGATGTTGATCAAGCCCGGCATGATGTGCGGGCGGAATTGCTGCTGTCGCCAAACGCCGCTAAGTAGCTTGCGTGCGCAGAAGGAGCAGCGGCGTGGCAGACGAACAGGGACGGCCGGGACCTCAGGGTCCGCGCGGACGACAGGGCGAGCCGGGACGGCCGGGACCGCAGGGGCATCCCGGCAAGCGCGGCCCGGATGGCGCACGCGGCAAGCCGGGACCGCAGGGCAAGCCAGGTCCGGCCGGAAAGGCTGGCCCGCAGGGTAAGCCTGGCGTGCCGGGCAAGCCAGGGGAAGCAGGTCCGCGGGGAGCAGCGGGACCACAGGGCCCGGCCGGTCCGCAAGGACCCGTTGGTCCGCAGGGACCCGCCGGTCCTCAAGGCCCGCGCGGCGAAGCGGGTCCGCCCGGCCAATTGCCGTCGATCGAGCAGGTGCTGCCGTGGCTCGAGCAGTTGTTCGATGCCTGGGACGAACGCCGCCGCCGGCGTGAGCAGGAGGCCGCCGAACGCGCGGCACTCGAAGCCGCCGTGCACGAGGCCGGCGATGCCTGCTCCGATGAAGGTGGCGAGAGCGACGAAGGCGAAGGCGGCGAGCGCAAGAAGAAGAAAAAGAAGAAGCACGGCCACAAAGACTAGCCGGTCTACTTGGCCTGATCCTCAGGCCCCGGCAACATGCCCATGCGCTCGAATTGCCAGCGCATGGCGCGATACCAGAGATAGCCGACCGCTGTCCCGCAGAAGGCGAGGATCACGACATTCGCGCTCGAGAACGAGCCGCTCCACCACATCATCCACGCGGTCCACAACAGCGTGAAAACGATGGCACCTGCTTTCAGCGGAATAAGGGGGCGGTTCATGGTCCTGCTCCGGGTTGTCAAAACCCCGGCGCACATCATCGCGCATGAGCGCCCCCCGCTTCCGTGAGTCAGGTCACGGTGGAGCTTGCCGCCCTCTAGCCGAAGCGCAGCCGCGAACGCTCCCTTGCCTTCTCCGCCTCGACCTCGCGGTCGCGCGCCGGCGCGTGGGTATGCAGCGAGGTCAGCAGCCGCCGAGCTGCCTCCGAGACCTCAGCCACCGCGCGCTCGAATGCGGCCTCGTTGGCCTGCGACGGCTTGTTGAAGCCGGAGAGCTTTCGCACGAACTGGAGCGCGCTGGCATGAATCTCGTCTTCGGTCGCCGGCGGCTCGAAATTGAACAGCGTCTTGATGTTGCGGCACATAGTTCCTCCTGGAAGGCGATCCTGCTCAAGGACGATCGGCGGCCGCCGAATGCTACATGCGGGATCTGCCAGTGTCACCGTCATCCGGCGCGGCTTCAGAACGGAATTGAAACGCCGAGCCGTTCGAAGAACGCCCGGCCCCTCGGGGTGAGACGGAGCGCGCGTGGAACGCGGTGCGGCGCCAGCGCATGCGTCGCAATCAGCCGCTTCAGGATCGCATTGGCGAACGGTCCTGCCAGATGCGGCACACGCTCGGTCCAATCGTTGCAGAGCCGCAAAGGTGCATCACGACCCGGCTTGAAGTCGACGGCCTCCGCACGACACCAGGCGAGTCCCTCGTCGGTGATGAAAGCCTCGCGCCCGCGCAGAGCTATCAGCTTCCTGGCCAGCAACCCGTGTCTCAGCGCCACGCCGAGCTGGCCGGCGAGATGGCAATAGCAGGTCCGCGACTGACGGAGCGGCATCGGCACGCCTCGCGCACGTTCCGCATGCTCGGTCCTGGCCGCGACATTAACGAGATTTTCGATCAGCCCCGCGACCTCATCGTCCGCGATCCGGTAGTAGCGGAACCGACCCTGCTGCCACACCGAGAGCAGACGCGCCTCGGTCAGCTTCTGAAGATGCGCGCTGGCGCTTTGCGGCGATACGCCGGCAAGCAGTGCCAGCTCGCCTGCGGGTAGCGCCTTGCCGCCGAACAGAGCACTCACCATGGCCTCGCGCGCGGGATCGCTCAAGGCATCGGTAAGCCGCGAAAACCCCGAGTGTACCGATTGTCTGGCTGCGCCCATCAAAACCTCCCGCCCATGTGGACCTGCCGCCACGTCATCGCATCGTTCCAGAGCCGGACATTTCAGAATTCAATGAAACTTCAAGGCCGCGTTCTTTGCGATCTCCCGAGATACCGTCCCAAATCCAGAGGAGTACAACAATGGTCTACGAAGCCCACCGGAGCGATGCAGAACGCATCTGCAGACTTTGGGATGAAGCCCTCGGCAACAAGGACCTCGAGGCGTCGCTCGCACTTTATGCCGATGACGCATCCATCGAAAGCCCGTTGGTCCAGCATCTCATGAACACTCCCACCGGGATCGTCCAGGGCAGGGACAATCTGCGTGTCTTCATTACGCGCGTGTTCCAGACCAATCCGCCGCAGCGAAAGCGCTTCAAGCAGGGCTTCTTCACCGATGGCCGGATCGTCACCTGGGAATATCCACGCGTCGCTCCCGATGGCGAGCAGATGGAGCTGGTCGAGATCATGGAGATCGACAATGGACTGATCCAGCGTCACAGAGTCTACTGGGGCTGGTATGCGCTTGGTTTGCTCCGGGAGCATTAGGCCGCCAGCCTCGCCGCCTCCAGATATTCCCCTTGCGCGACGCATCAATTGCGAAAAGTTTTGGCTGCGGACAGCACATCGGCACTCGATCATCCGAGTGAGGCTGATAATATCGAGTGCGAAGCGGCCGGATTCCAGCGGCCGCAGCGGGGAGGAAACTCATGAAGTTCTCGAGCGCGCTGCTTGCCGCAGCCTTGCTGTCGTTCTCGATTCCGGCGCTGGCAACCGATTACCCTGCGCCGAAGCAAGGCGACTGGATCGCGAAAGATTTCAAATTCCACACCGGCGAGGTCATGCCGGACCTGAAGCTCCATTACACCACCATCGGTGACCCAAGCGGACAACCGGTGCTGGTGCTGCACGGCACCGGCGGCTCGGGTGCGAGCATGCTGACGCCCGCCTTCGCGGGCGAGATGTTCGGTGCCGGACAGCCGCTCGATGCTTCCAAATATTATATCATCCTTCCCGATGCGATCGGCCATGGCAAATCGTCAAAGCCGTCCGATGGGATGAAGACGAGCTTTCCCAAATACGATTACGACGACATGGTCGAGGCTCAGCATCGTCTCGTGACTGAAGGACTCGGCATCAAGCACCTGCGCCTCGTGATCGGCAACTCCATGGGCGGCATGCAGACCTGGCTGTGGGGCGAGAAATATCCCAAGGACATGGACGCGCTGGTGCCGATGGCCTCACAGCCGACCGAGATGGCATCGCGCAACTGGATGATGCGGCGGATCATGCTCGACACCATCCGCAACGATCCCGACTACAATGGCGGCAATTACACCAGCCAGCCGCGCATGATGAAATACGCCATCACGGCCTATGGCATCGCCAGCATCGGCGGCACGCTCGCTTATCAGCAGCAGGCGCCGACCGCGGCTAAGGCCGACAAGATCGTCGACGAACGGCTGGGGACGCCGATCACGGCGGACGCCAACGACTACGTCTACCAGTGGGAGTCCTCGCACGACTACAACGCCGGCGACAAATTGGAGCAGATCGAGGCAACGCTGCTGCTGATCAATTCCGCCGATGATGAGCGCAATCCGCCGGAAACCGGCATCACGGACGCGGCAATGAAGCGGGTCAAGAACGGCAAACTGTATCTCATCCCTGCAAGCACCGAGACGCGCGGCCACGGCACCACCGGGAATGCGAAGTTCTACAGCGAGCAGGTCCGCCAATTGCTGCAAACCGCGCCGCAGCGCACGATGTAGGCCGGATTCATCGCGCTGCGATCCTCATCAGCTACTTTCGGCACCTGTCTGGCATGGCTTCCATGCTGGAGACCGGCCGATCGGGTACTTTGCCCCAAACCAATACGGAGGTACGCCGTTGACCGACCTTTGCGCTGAAGAGCTCGCCACCATTTATGCAAAGCCGACGGCGCGTGTGATCGCGAAGGCGCGCCCCGCGATCGATGCGCATGCGAGGAAGTTCATCGAGATGTCGCCATTCTGCGTGCTTGCGACGTCAGGCATCGACGGCAGCGTCGACGCCTCACCGCGCGGCGGCAGCGTTGGCTTCGTCCATGTCACCGGCCCTAATCAGTTGCGGATGCCGGACCGTGCCGGCAACAACCGCATCGACAGCTTTCGCAACGTCGTCGAGGGGTCGGGCTTCGTGCACCTGTTGTTCTTCGTGCCTGGGATCGACGAGACACTGCGCGTCGGCGGACGCGGCACGCTTTCGGCCGATCCGGATCTGCTCGCCTCGATGGTGGAGTTCGGCAAGCCTCCGCGCGCGGTGCTGAACGTTGCCGTCAGCGAAGTCTATTTCCACTGCGGCAAAGCGCTGATGCGCTCAAAGCTGTGGTCGCCAGAGAAAGTGCAGCGCTCGGTGATGCCGAGCATCAGCCAAGTCATCCACGACCAGACCAGCCTCGGCGAGCCGGAGAGCCAGGAGATTGTGGAAGAACGCTACAAGGCGCAGCTATAGCTCGCGCCCAAATAAAAATGTCGTCCCGGAAAACCGGGACGACATCGAGGCGTGCTGCTGATGTTGGCGCTGAGCTTAGTGCCCCTCGCCCTCGAGCCCGCCGACATGCTTCTGGGTGTAGAGTTCAAGACCGATCCGGCCGATCAGGTCGAGCTGGGTTTCGAGGAAGTCGATGTGGTGCTCCTCGTCGCTCATCAGCTTCTCGAACAGGTCGCGAGTGACGTAATCCTTGGCGCCGTGGCAATAGGTCGCCGCTTCCTGGTAGAGCGCCCGAGCGCTCATTTCAGCGGCGAGATCGCATTCGATGATCTCCTTGACGTTCTGGCCGATGCGCAGCGGATCGAGCACCTGCATGTTCGGGAAGCCGTCGAGAAACAGGATGCGTGCGGTGAGCTTGTCGGCGTGCTCCATCTCCTCGATGGACTCCTTGCGCCAGACCTTGGCCATGTCGAGGAGGCCCCAATTGTCGAGGAAGCGATAATGCAGCCAGTACTGGTTGATCGCAGTCAGCTCATGACGCAGCGCCTTGTTGAGATAGTCGATGACTTTTGCGTCGCCCTGCATGGTTCACTCCAGCTCTTGCAGTTCAAATGGGCCGTGTCCGATTTTAGAAAGTTTCTAAGTCAGGTCAAATATGGGGGCAACCGGCTACGGGGACGCAGCCGGGGAAAAGCTCAGCCAATGGCGTGAAATTCAGCAGGCCGCGAGGGCGAACTGGACGGGTTCAGCGATCTCATCGTTCGCAGCCACCGTGTGGCTGTGCGGGCAACCGGCGCAGCAGGACTGCGCACAGGGGCCAAGCGCTTCGTCGATGATGGTCTTGATGGTGCGCGCGCAACGGCCGCATTCGGCGCTACAGCCCAAACATCCATAGACCTGCTTGGCATGACGCACGGCATCGTCGGACTCGGCGACGGCGGCGCGGATGTCGTCATCGCTCAGCACGTTACAGGAACAAACGATCATGGAAGTGGTAGGCCCTTCGGTGATGCGCCATCATCGATATTGAACGGGCCGGCCCGATGCAAAAGGAAAAACCGGTATTTGAAGCTATTCCAAACTGGCCCGTTCATAGCCTAGAACGGCTCTAAAACAGGGCGTTGCGCTGGATCAAGGGGATACCCTGATCGGTCCTAGTCGCCGCCACCGCCTCCTCCACCGTCGCCGCCTCCGCCGCAATCGCCGCCCCCGCTGCTATCGCTGGACGAGCAGGTGCTGCCCTCGGTCGCGCTCCCGGAACTGTCGCTGGAAAACCAGCTTCCCAGCGAGAAACCGTCGTTCGGCGTATCTGAATAAGTGTCACCGCCTCCGCCGTCGCCGCCTGCTCTGGCGCGCGGACGCGGCGCTCGGCTCTGCAAATGGGTCATCAGGGCATAGCCGATCACGCCGACGGCCCCGAAGGCGATCAGGGCATCGGTGAGGATGTTCATCGTCGTCTCCTGGGCAAAAAGCCGTGCCTTCCAGCATTTGGTCGCACCCGGCCCACGAACCGTTCATTGATCGTTCAAGCGAAATATGGAACTTTGGCCGCAAGAGTTCCGCGTTCGCTGTGAAAGGTCGCTCCGATGAAGAAGATGCTTATGGCAGTCGCTGCCACCGCAACCCTGGTCCTGACGGCGGGAACGCCGGCCCATGCACAGCGCGGTGTCGCTGCCGGCGTGGCCGCGGGGATCATCGGCGGCGCCATCGTCGGCGGTGCGCTGGCGTCTCCGTATTATTACGGACCTGGACCGGGCTATTATGAACCCGGCTACTACCCGCCCCGCTACTACGCGCCGGGTCCCGGCTATCTCGCTGACGACTATTATGGCGGTGGCTGTGTCTGGCAGAAACAGCGCTTCTGGGACGGCTATGCCTGGCGCATCCGCCGCGTCCGGGTCTGCGGCTGAGTCCGTAGAGGGCCGGTTCGCTACGGAGGGGCCGTTCATCTCAGGGCCCGAAAAAGACCGCTTTTTCTCGTCACAGCTCCGTGTGCGTTTACCGTGGATTGACCATTTGCGCGCTTCCTAGCCACAAGGCCAATTCCATCAAAGTCTGCGTGAACCTTTGAACCCCGGACGCTCCTAACAAGGGACGTCCTTCTCCCAGGAGAGCCAAGAGCATGAAGAAGACTATTGTTGCCGCCCTCACGGTTGCGACGATCGCCGGTTCGCTGGTGACCGCCACGCCGTCCGCCCAGGCCCACGACGGCGTCGGTGCCGGCATCGCAGCCGGCCTGCTTGGCGGCGCGATCATTGGCGGCGCCATCGCCTCGAGCCGTCCCGCCTATGGCGGCCCGGTTTACGTCGCCGAGCCCGGCCCGCCGCCCCCGCCCTGCTACTGGCAGCGCCAGCGCTATTGGGACGGCTATGGCTGGGTCATCCGCCCGGTTCGCGTTTGCTACTGATCTGATCGCACGGCGCTTTTGGGCGCCCCGATCGAAGCCCGGTCGAGCACCCTCGACCGGGCTTTTCTTTTGGTCCCGCGCTATCGCGCAGCCTGGATCGAACGCAGCACCTCTTCGCTGGGCCAGCAATCGACCTTGAGACCTGCCGACTTCTGATAGGCGCCGAGCGCCGCACGGGTCTGCATGCCGGCCTTGCCGTCGACCTTGTCCTTGTAGAGCCCGACGCGCGTGAGCCCGCGCTGCATCGCCTCAACATCCCGAGTGCGCAATTGCTTCGATGCCGACCAGGGCGTCGCAAAGGGCAGCGGGCTCGTCATGCGATCGCTGAGATGGCCGACGAACAGCACGTAGAGGTCGGAGAAATTGTATTCCTTGATGACGAAGTAGTTCTTCGTCGCCAGGAACGACGGACCATAGATGCCTTCCGGCTGAAGCAACGAGGCCGGCTCCGCCTGCTCCGCGGCACTGAGCTTTTGCCCGCGCACCGGCACGAAGCCATCGCGCAACCACTGGCCGATCGGCTTCGTCACCTCCGGCACGCCCATCGTGCAATCGACCTTCGCCGGCGCCTGTACCTCGTAGGCCCAGCGCACCCCGCTCTGCCAGCCCTTGTTGACGAGCTGCTGCGCCGCGGACGCCAGCGCATCCGGCACCGAGTGCCAGATGTCGATGCGACCATCGCCGTCGAAATCGACGCCGTGCTTGTAATATTCGGACGGCAGGAACTGCGTGAGCCCGGTGGCGCCGGCCCAGGATGAGGTCAAGTCCTTGCGCGTGACCACACCCTCGCTGAGAATCTTCAGCGCGAGGATGAATTCATTGCGATAGGTATCCTTGCGCCGGCCGACATAGGCCTGCGTCGCGAGCACCCGGACGAGATCGTAAGGCAGTTTATAGCGGCCGTAATCGGTCTCGCGCCCCCAGATCGCGAGCATCACGGTGGCAGGCACGCCGGAGCTCTTCTCGATTTTCGCCAGCGCGGCGCTGTATTTCTGCAGCAGCCGTTGCCCCTCACCCGCGAGCCGCGCGATCGAAGCTTCCTTGATGTAGTCGGCCGGCACCTGCACGAACTCGGCCTGCGACGGCGCGCCGGTCGCGGGCCGTCCCGGCAGGATCAGGTCAGGCAGCTTGTAATCCGGGTCGAGCCCGCGCGTTTGCTCTTCGAAGGCCGCGCGCGATACACCCGCGGCCTGCGCTTCCGGCCAGAGCGAAGCAATGAACTGGGTGAACGCAGCATCGGCGGCGTGCGCGGACGACCAGCCGCAGGTGACCACGATCACCGCAGCGATGAGCGTCCGCCGCATCATGCCGCAATCACCGCGTCAGCTTCTTGTACTTCACGCGGTGCGGGATGATGCTGTCCTGGCCGAGCCGGCGCATCTTGTCCTTTTCGTAGTCCTGGAAGTTGCCTTCAAACCATTCAACGTGGCTGTCGCCTTCGAAGGCCAGAATGTGAGTCGCGATGCGGTCGAGAAACCAGCGATCGTGGCTGATGATGACGGCGCAGCCGGCGAAATCCTCCAGTGCCTCTTCGAGCGCGCGCAGCGTGTCGACGTCGAGGTCATTGGTCGGTTCGTCGAGCAGCAGCACGTTGGCGCCCGACTTCAGCATCTTGGCGAGGTGCACGCGGTTGCGTTCACCGCCCGAGAGCGCGCCGACCTTCTTTTGCTGGTCCGCGCCTTTGAAGTTGAATGCCGAGCAATAGCCGCGCGAGTTCACTTCCTTCTTGCCGAGCAGGATCAGCTCGTTGCCGCCTGAAATTTCCTCCCACACGGTCTTCTTGCCGTCGAGCGCATCGCGCGACTGGTCGACATAGCCGAGATGAACAGTCTCGCCGACCGTGATCGTACCGGCGTCGGGCTTTTCCTGGCCGGTGATCATCCTGAACAACGTGGTCTTGCCGGCGCCGTTGGGGCCGATCACACCGACGATGCCGCCGGGCGGCAGCTTGAAGGTGAGATTGTCGATCAGGAGACGATCGCCGAAGCCCTTGCTGAGGCCTTCGAAGTCGACGACGTTGGCGCCGAGCCGCTCGGCGACCGGGATGATGATCTGCGCGGTCTGGGTCTGCTTCTCGCTCGCCTTCTTGAGCAGCTCTTCATAGCGCTGGTAGCGCGCCTTGGATTTGGCCTGGCGTGCCTTCGGCGAGGATGCGACCCATTCCTGCTCGCGGGCCAGCGTCTTCTGGTGTGCGGCGTCCTCGCGGCCCTCCTGCTCCAGGCGCTTCTGTTTCTGCACCAGCCAGGACGAGTAATTGCCCTCGTAGGGGATGCCACGGCCGCGATCGAGCTCGAGGATCCAGCCCGTGACGTTGTCGAGGAAGTAGCGATCGTGGGTGACGATCAGAATGGCGCCGGGATAGTTGCGCAGATGGCCTTCGAGCCACGACACGGATTCGGCGTCGAGATGGTTGGTCGGCTCGTCCAGCAGCAGCAGCTCGGGCTGGTCGAGCAAGAGCCGGCACAAGGCGACGCGGCGGCGCTCGCCACCGGAAAGTTTCGTCACATCGGCATCGTCTGAAGGGCAGCGCAGCGCATCCATCGCCTGGTCGACCTTGCTGTCGAGATCCCAGAGGCCCTGGGCCTCGATCTCATCCTGCAGCTTGGTCATCTCGTCGGCGGTCTCGTCCGAATAGTTGACCGCAAGCTCGTTGTAGCGGTCGAGAATCGCCTTCTGCTTGGCGACGCCCTGCATGACATTCTCACGCACGGACAGCTTGGGATCGAGCTGCGGCTCCTGCTCGAGGTAACCGACGCGGGCGCCCTCGGCGACCCAGGCCTCGCCGGTGTACTCCTTGTCGAGCCCGGCCATGATCCTGAGCAGCGTCGATTTACCCGAGCCGTTGACGCCGAGTACGCCGATCTTGGCGTCCGGGTAGAAGCTCAGATGGATGTTATCGAGCACCTTCCGGGTCGGATAGCTCTTGGTCAGGCCCTGCATGAAATAGATGAACTGGCGCGCCATCGGTCCCGTGAAACCTTCGATTTGAGGAAATTTGCTTGCCGCCGATGTAGCGATCCCGCCCTGAAAGGGCAACGTTTTCCGTCCGTTCACCACGGATGAATACGGAACGGACACCATCCGGCCGCCGATCCGGACAATTGAAACCATCTTTTAATAAATCAAGCCAAAGCTCGGTTTCGCGCGGAAACAGCGCCACCCGCTCAGAATGACCGGGAGCACAGCGAGGCCGCATCATGGCTCTGATCGAGACCACCTCTCATCACGTTCCGGTAGAAGCCGGGCACGTCTCCGGGTTCGTCGCGGAGGTCAAGGGCTTCTGGAAGCGCTTCTTCACCACCGCCTTCAGCCCCTACCGGCCCGAACTGCACTACATGCGCGGCCCCGGCCCCGCCTGGCGCGCCAAGCATGGCATGGATGCGCCGATCCGGCTCAAGCCCCGCGACCGCTAGTCGCCGGCTGCGGATTTTTGAAGACGCAAGCTGCTTGCGCGCAGCCCCCAATGCGCGCAACCATGGCCCCGGTCCGACGGTGGCGCCCGCACGCGCCTTCACCCCTCGCCATGGATGAACGCTGATGAGCCGGCTGCGCTGTGCAATTCTCGACGACTATTTCAACCTCGCCCTCGACGTCGCCCAGTGGTCGAAGCTGTCCGACCGCGTCGACATCACCGTGTTCACCCACTCCTTCGCCTCCGAGCAGGCTACGGCCGGCGCGCTGGCGGATTTCGAGATCATCTGCGCGATGCGTGAGCGCACCGCGTTCCCCAAAGGCCTGTTCGACAAGCTGCCGAACCTGAAGCTGCTGCTCACGTCAGGCATGCGCAATGCCGCGATCGACATGGAGGCCGCCAAGGCAAAGGGCGTCGCGATCGGCGGCACGCAATACTCGCGCGACCCCACCGCGCCGCTGACCATGGGCCTGATCCTCGAACTGACCCGCGGCATCGGCCGCGAGAACGCGCGCATGCATGCCGGCGAGCCCTGGCAGACCTTTGCCGGCGTCGAGATCGAGGGCATGACGCTCGGCATCGTCGGCCTCGGCAAGCTCGGCACCAAGATGGCCGGCATTGCGAAGGCCTTCGGCATGAACGTGATCGCCTGGAGCCCGAACCTGACACCGGAGAAGTGTGCGGGCGCGGGCGTCGGCTACGCCACCAAGGAGGAGCTGTTCGCCAAGGCCGACATCATCACCATCCATGTGGTGCTGAGTGAGCGTTCGCGGGGCCTGGTCAGCCGTGCGGATCTCGCGCGGATGAAGCCGACGGCCTTCCTCGTCAACACCGCGCGCGGGCCGATCGTCGACGAGCAGGCGCTGCTCGAGGCCTTGCAACAGAAGAAGATCGCCGGGGCCGGCCTTGACGTGTTCTCAGTCGAACCGCTGCCGGTGGATCATCCCTTCCGCAAGCTCGACAATCTCGTGCTGACGCCACACCTCGGCTACGCGACCGAAGACGGGCTGCGCATGCATTACGCCCAGATGGTCGAGGCGATCGATGCCTGGACCAACGGCGGTGAGTTGCCGCGCAAGCTCGCCTGAAACGACGAAGGGCGCGCCGACGGCACGCCCTTCGCAATCTCAATGATCTCCGCGCTCAGCGCACGGTGACCGGCGCGGGCAACGGCGGCACCACGGTCGGCTGGGTCCCTGGAACCGGGCCGGCCTGGGCGGCCATCGGAGCCGGACCAGCAGCGCCCGGCGTCGGCGCCGCGGAAGCCGTCGCCGTTCCCGGCGCCGGACCGCCCGGCAGCACCACGACGCGGGTGCCGACCTTGACGCGATCGAACAGGTCCGAGACGTCCTCGTTCAGCATGCCGATGCAGCCGGAGGAGACGAACTTGCCGATCGTCGAGGGCTGGTTGGTGCCGTGGATACGGTAGACGGTCGAGCCGAGATACATGGCGCGGGCGCCGAGCGGATTGCCTTCGCCGCCGGCCATGAAGCGCGGCAGATAGGGCTGGCGCTCGATCATTTCCGCCGGCGGATGCCAATCCGGCCACTCGGCCTTGCGGGTGATCTTCTGCACGCCGGTCCAGGTGAAGCCGTCGCGGCCGACACGGACGCCGTAGCGGATCGCGCGGCCATTGCCGAGGACGTAATAGAGGTAGGTGTTCGGCGTATCGACCACGATGGTGCCGGCGGGCTCCTTGGTTTGGAACGCGACTTCCTGGCGGCGCAGGTTCGGAGACAGCTGCGCTGGCGCGGCGTCGGGCTGCTCCTCGGGCGGCAGCGAAGCAACCGACATCGGCCGGCCACCGGCGCCGGGTTGCGGCGAGACCGCTCCGGTCGCAGCCGGGCCGCTAACGGCCTCGGGCGGACGCATGCCGTCGTTAGCGGGCGCCTGGCCCGGACGGTCGGCATAGATCACCGGAGGCGGAGCCGCGGGGCGGCCGTAACGGGGATCGTCGGGCGACATCACCGGCCCTTGCGGCGGCGCGGCGGAATAAACCGGCGGCGCGCCAGCCGGACGGCCGTAGCGAGGATCATCCGGCGACATCACGGGGCCCTGCGGCGGGGCAGCGGAGTAGACCGGGGGACCACCGGCCGGGCGTCCGTAGCGCGGATCGTCCGGCGAAGTGATCGGGCCGTTCGGCCCCGGCGGCGGCAGCGCAGCCTGCGGCGCCGCGTCGTCATCATCTTCCAGCGCGTCGAAATTCGGCGTGCGGTCACCGGGCCGGTATTCAGCGGGGGCGCCGTAACTCGGCGCCTGCTGGACCGGATAGCTCTGGGCCTGCACAAGCGAGGTTCCCGCCGCAGCGACCGTTGCGGCAGCGCATATCGTCAGAAAATGTTTGATCATCATCGCTCTTGTGTCGTCCCCGGGCCCCGTCCAGGCCGTCATGGGCCAGATGACCGAAGATAGCGGCACATTCAAGACACAACAGGCTGATTTGTGCCTGATTTTGCGATTTGTGATGCAATCGCACACAGTTGCCCCGTTGCATCACGGGGCGGAAATCGCATCACGCCGTAGAATGCCGGAGTTCTCCACCCCGTTTTTTACGGAACGGCGCGGAGACGTTGCGATATGTTCGAATCAGCCTGATTCGCCACCGCTTTGAGCTCGAATCCCCCGCGTGGCGAACGCGGCAAGCAGTACCGTCACCGCGTTCAGATGGCTCATGGGCCCCGGCCATACGCCGCCGGGGCGGAAATTCGTAACCCTTCGATGCTTCCCGGCTTCCGCTTCCTGCTTGGCGCGATCCTGCTGTCTACCTCCATCCTGGTGTTCGGCTTGGGCGCCGCCTCGCTGCTCCGGGCGACCCACGAGCAGTATGTCAATAACCCGGCCTGGCGGAACGGTCCGCAGGAGCAGGTGTTCGCGCAAGCGCCCGAACCGGCCCGGCCGGTGCTCGCAGCGTTGCGCGTTGAGCCGGTCGCGCAGGTCCCCGATGAGGCGACACCTGCGATGCAGGACCAGATCCCGAGCATCGCCCTGCCCGCCGTCGAGACCGATCCCGCGCAGATGGCCGCGGTGACGCTCGAATCCCAACCTGAGGCTCAGGTCGCGGCGATCGCGCCGGCTGTGGAGACGGCTCCGCCCGCCACCGAAGCACCGGTCCCCGAGCCGGCCAAGATTGAGGCTGCTTCTCCCGCGCCGACCGACACGCTCGCCACGGCCGACACGACCGTTTCCATCGCCGCGCCGCCGCCGGCCCCGGCAATGTCCGCCACCGACGTGCCGCGAACCGCGACACCGGCATTGGCCTCGCGCGTGAACGACATGGCCGCCGCCCGCTTAGCTGCGCTGAACGAGCTTGCGGCCACGGCCAGCAAGGATCCGCCGGCGAGGCCCAAGGCCGACAGCGCTAGGCCAGAAAGCAAGCCGCGCGCGCACAAGCCGAAGAAGCGTCACCGCGTCGTTCGGCGCCCACCGCCGCAGCAGATCCAGCAGGCACTCGACCCGTTCGGCCAGCCACAGCAGACGCTCGCCACGACGGCCACTCGCGCGCGCTGACCTTACGCCGGCCCCGTCGCGATCGGCGGGCCCTTCTCCTGGCCCCATTCCGACCATGAGCCGTCGTAGAGCGCGGTGTCGGTGATCCCCAGGCGATAAAGCGCGAGCGTCAGCACGCCTGCCGAGACGCCGGAGCCGCAGCTCGTCACGATCGGTGCATCGAGCTTGACGCCGGCATTCACGAAGGCTGCGCGGAGATCCTCGAGCGGCTTCATGATGCCGGTCGGGGCATCGAACAGCAGATTGTAGGGTACGTTGCGCGCGCGGGGGATGTGGCCGGAACGGATGCCTGCACGCGGCTCGGGCGCGCGGCCTTCGAAACGATCGGCGGCGCGGGCGTCGATCACCTGCTCGGCAGGGCTTTCGAGATTCGCAATCAGCTGCTGCATGCTGCGCACGCGCCTCGGATCGAAGCTCGCCTTGAAGCTTGCGGGCTTCGGCTTCACTTCACCGCCCTCGACAGGGCGCCCCTCTGCGCGCCATTTCTTCAAGCCGCCGTTGAGGATGCGCACATTGCTGTGTCCGAAGGCCAGGAACATCCACCACGCGCGCGGCGCGGCGACCCAGCCGCCGGCATCGTAGATAACGACGGTGTCTGTGTCGGAGATGCCGAGATTGCCGACATCGCGGCCGAACTGCTCGGCGCTCGGATACATGTGCGGCAGCGGGTTGGAATGGTCCGACACCGCATCGACGTCGAAGAACACGGCGCCCGGCAGATGCGCGGCGAGATAGTCATCCTTCGGCAGCGGCAGCACGCCCGGCAGCTTGAAGCTGGCGTCGAGCACCCGAACGTTGGCATCGTTGACGTGGGCGGCGAGCCATTCGGTGGAAACGAGGGGATCGGTGGTCATGCTACGTCTTTCTTGTCATTCCGGGACGCGCGCAGCACGAGCCGGAATCCATCGTGCGGCAGCGTTGGTAGATGAATGGATTCCGGGCTCGCGACCTCGTCGCGCCCCGGAATGACGAGTGGAGAGAGCGAGGCCCTCACCCCTTCTTCTTCGGCTCCCACTTCTCCGTCGGGCCGCCGGCATCGCGCCAGGCGGCGTAGCCGCCGGCGATGTGGGCGACGGGCTTGAGGCCCATGTCCTGCGCAGTCTTGGCCGCAAGCGCGGAGCGCAGGCCGCCGGCGCAGTGGAACACGAACTTCTTGTCTTCCTGGAAGATCGGCTTTGCATACGGGCTCTGCGGATCGATCCAGAATTCGAGCATGCCGCGGGTGCAGGAGAACGCGCCGGGAATGCGGCCGTCGCGCTCGATCTCGCGGGGGTCTCTGATATCGACGATGACGACGTCGCCGTTCTTGGAGATCTCGATGGCCTCCTTGGCGGAGAGCGTCTCGATCTCGGCATTGGCCTCGTCGATCAGCGCCTTGATGCCGCGGGTGATGTTTTGGGGCATATGGTTCTCCCTCTTGTCGGCCGCGCGTGGAGCTAGTGCGTCAATTCCTTCATCGCATTCTCCAGACCCTCGATCGTGATCGGGTACATGCGATTGGCGAAAATACGTTTGATGATCGTGGTGGATTCCGAATAGTCCCAGTGCTTCTGGGCAACCGGATTGAGCCACACCGTGTGCGGATAGGTGCGGATGATGCGATCGAGCCAGACCGAGCCCGGCTCCTCGTTGACGTGCTCGACCGAGCCGCCGGGCACCATGATCTCGTAGGGCGACATCGAGGCGTCACCGACGAACACGACCTTGTAGTCGTGCGGGTATTTGTGCAGCACGTCCCAGGTCGGCGTGCGGTCGGTGAAGCGGCGCTTGTTCTGCTTCCACACGCCCTCGTAGAGGCAGTTGTGGAAGTAGAAATACTCCATGTGCTTGAACTCGCTCTTCGCCGCCGAGAACAGCTCCTCGACCTGCTCGATATGCGAATCCATGGAGCCGCCGATGTCGAAGAACACCAAGAGCTTCACCGCATTGCGCCGCTCGGGGCGCATGTGGACGTCGAGATAGCCGTGATTGGCGGTCTCGCGAATGGTGGTGTCGAGATCGAGCTCGTCGGGCGCACCGGTGCGCGCGAACTTGCGCAGGCGGCGCAGCGCCACCTTGATGTTGCGAATGCCGAGCTCGACATTGCCGTCGAGATCCTTGAACTCGCGTTTGTCCCACACCTTCACGGCGCGGTTGTTGCGGTTCTTCTCCTGACCGATGCGCACGCCTTCGGGATTGTAGCCATGCGCGCCGAACGGCGAGGTCCCGGCGGTGCCGATCCATTTCGAGCCGCCCTGATGTCGGCCCTTCTGTTCCTCGAGGCGCTTCTTCAACGTCTCCATGAGCTTGTCCCAGCCCATCGCCTCGATCTGCTTCTTCTCCTCCTCGCTGAGATATTTCTCGGCGAGCTTCTTCAGCCACTCCTCGGGGATCTCCGCCTTCTCCATGGCATCGAGCAGGCTTTCCAGACCCTTGAACACCGTACCGAAGACGCGGTCGAACTTGTCGAGATTGCGCTCGTCCTTCACCAGCGAGGCGCGCGAAAGATAGTAGAAATTCTCGACCGAATAGTCGCCGAGGTCAGCGTCGAGCGCCTCCATCAGCGTGAGGTATTCGCGCAGCGTCACGGGGACCTGCGCATCGCGCAGAGAAGTGAAGAATTGCAGGAACATGGCTGACAGATTGCCCGTCGGGTGGCGAACGTCAAGGGGCGGAGACCGGCGTTCCACGCTGGACCGGGAGGCTTTTTCCTCTAGAATTGCCCGCTTCAACGGGATGTTTGGGGGACGTTTGCAATGGGAATTATCGCAGCACTGATCATCGGCGCGATCGCCGGCTGGCTTGCCGGCAAGATTGTCCACGGGGCGGGATTTGGGCTGATCGGCAACATCGTGGTCGGCATCATCGGCGCGCTGGTGGCGAGCTGGGTGCTGCCGCAGCTGCACATCGAGCTCGCCACCGGCACGTTCGGCGCCATCGTCGATGCCACGATCGGCGCGGTGATTGTGCTGGTGATCCTTTCGCTGATAAGACGGGTCTGAAAGCCTGACCGAACCAGGAACGGCCGCCATCCGCGGCCGTTCCCTTGTCGCGACCGGGACAGAGCTCCGGACGACGACCAACAAGGACGCGAAATGAAATTTACGGGCACCAAGGATTATGTTGCGACCGACGATCTCAAGGTCGCCGTCAACGCCTCGATCGTGCTGGAGCGCCCGCTCCTGGTGAAGGGCGAGCCCGGCACCGGCAAGACGGTGCTGGCGGAGGAAGTGGCGAAAGCGCTGAACGCGCCGCTGCTGACCTGGCACATCAAGTCCACCACCAAGGCGCAGCAGGGCCTCTACGAATACGATGCCGTGTCGCGCCTGCGCGACAGCCAGCTCGGCGACAGCAGGGTGTCCGACATCAAGAACTACATCAAGCGCGGCAAGCTGTGGGAAGCCTTCACCGCCGAGCAGCGCCCGGTGCTCTTGATCGACGAGATCGACAAGGCCGACATCGAATTCCCGAACGATCTTCTGCTCGAACTCGACCGCATGGAATTCCATGTCTACGAGACCGGGGAGACCATCAAGGCCAAGCAGCGCCCGATCATGATGATCACCTCCAACAACGAGAAGGAGCTGCCGGACGCCTTCCTGCGCCGCTGCTTCTTCCACTACATCAAGTTCCCCGACGCCGACACAATGGGCCGCATCGTCGACGTCCACTTCCCCGGCATCAAGAAGCGTCTGGTGGAAGAAGCGCTGCGCATCTTCTTCGAGGTCCGCGAGGTGCCCGGCTTGAAGAAGAAGCCGTCGACGTCGGAGCTGCTCGACTGGCTCAAGCTGCTGCTCAACGAAGACATGAGCGTCGAGCAACTGCGCGAACGCGACCCACGCAAACTGATCCCGCCGCTGCACGGCGCGCTGCTCAAGAACGAGCAGGACGTGCATCTGTTCGAGCGGCTGGCGTTCTTGAGCCGACGGGAAGTTTGAGGCACGCGGCTAGTCACACTGCCGGTGTCGTCCTGGCGAAAGCCAGGACCCATGCCGCATGCTCTATCGATTGCTGATCGTCGGAGTACCGAACAGTTTTCGCAAAACCCTCCCTGGGTAACGGGTCCTGGCTTTCGCCAGGACGACGCCAGAGAAGCATTCGCGGCTCTGTTTACATCGTCATTGCCGAGGGGCGACGGCGTCGCTCTCCGACTCGCGTGCTCATGTGACTACGACGTATTAGGGTGGGTTTGGGTCAGCCTTACCCACCCTACCAAGTGCCCTACGCCACCGCGGCGTCCGGAATTCTTGCGGCTTCCATGGGTGCCTTGCCACGGATCAGGTCCGAGGCGCGGTCGGCGATCATCATGGTCGAGGCGTTGAGGTTGGCCGAGATCATGCGGGGCATGACCGAGGCGTCGATCACCCGCAACCCTTCGAGGCCGTGGACGCGGAGCTGGTCGTCGACGACGGCCCAGGTCGAATCCGCCGGGCCCATGCGGCAGGTACAGCCGGGGTGGAAGGTGGTGGTGCCGCGCTCGGTGGCGGCGTGCAAGAATTCGTCGTCGCTGTTGACGTTGGGGCCGGGGAAATCCTCATAGGCGTAATAGGGCGACAGCGGCGCGGACTTCAAAAGGCGCCGCGCGAGCTTCATGCCGCCGACGATGACGCGGCGATCGAGCTCGGCATCAAGATAATTGGTCTGGATGATCGGCGGCGCAAAGGGATCTGACGAGCGGATATGGACATAGCCGCGGCTCTCCGGGCGCTGCTGCCAGGAGGCGACCGTCATGCCGGGTTCGTCCTCGAGCTGGCCCTGCACGCCTTCCTTGTAAGAAGCCGGCGTGAAGGTGAGTTGCAGGTCGGAGCTCTCGGCGCTCTCGCCGGAATGCCAGAAGCAATAGACCATGGTCGGTGACAGCGAGAGCAGGCCCTTGCGCTGGGTAGCCCATTTCATCGCCTCGACCCAGAGACGCCAGCCGCGGCGAAGCTCGTTGATGGTCTTGATGTCCTTGACGCGCGCCACGGTGCGCGGCGCATAGTGGTCCTGCAGCCCTTCGCCGACCGGCAGCGCGTGGCGCACCGCGATCCCGTGCTGCTGCAACAGATCGGGCGAGCCGATGCCGGAGAGTTGCAAGAGCTGGGGCGAATTATAGGTGCCGCCGGAGAGGATCACTTCCTTGTTGGCACGTACTTCGACAGGCGTTCCGCCGCGGCCGCCCTTCATGTAGCGCACGCCGACGGCGCGCTTGCCCTCGAAGATGATCTCGGTCGCGTGCGCATGGGTGTGCACATGCACGTTCGGCCGCTTCATCGCGGGCTTGAGGAACGCGGTTGCTCCGGAGACGCGGAGGCCGTTGTTGATGGTGCGCTGGCAGTAAGACACCCCCTCTTGCGTCTTGCCGTTGTAGTCGGGGTTGCGCGGGATGCCGAGCGAGACCGCGCCTTCCATGAAGGCCTCGCAGAGCGGATCGCGCCAGTCCATGGTGGTGACGGTGAGGCTGCCCTCGCGGCCGCGATAGAGCGCCTCACCCTCGCCGACCCGCTTCTCCAGCCGCCGGAAGTAGGGCAGCACGTCGGCATAGCTCCAGCCGCGATTGCCCATCTGCGCCCAGGTGTCGAAATCCATGCGCTGGCCGCGATTGTAGATGTGACCGTTGATCGAGGACGAGCCGCCGAGCGTCTTGCCGCGCGGCGCGTAGATGCTGCGCCCGCCGGTGTAGGGGCCCGGCTCCTGCTGGTAAGCCCAGTTGATGCTCTTCATGTGGAAGGTCTTGATGAAACCTGCCGGCAGATGGATGTAGGGGTGCCAGTCGGAAGGCCCCGCCTCCAGCACGCAGACGCTGACATCAGGATCTTCGCTGAGCCTGGAGGCGAGAATGCAACCGGCAGAGCCCGCGCCGATGATCACATAGTCGAATCTATCCATGGTGCCTCGGCCGCCCCTAGCGCGGCTTGTCGTTGAGTTGATATTCCAGATGCGCCTTCACTGTCGGCCATTCAGCCGCGGTGATGCTGTATACGACGGTGTCGCGCAGGGTGCCGTTCGGCGCGACCTGGTGACTGCGCAGGATGCCGTCCTGCTTGGCGCCCAGGCGCTCGATGGCGCGGCGGCTCTGATGGTTGAAAAAATGCGTGCGGAATTCCACCGCGATGCAATTCAGCGTCTCGAAGGCGTGCCGAAGCAAAAGCAGCTTGCACTGGGTGTTGAGCGGGCCGCGCTGCGCGCTCTTGCCGTACCAGGTCGAGCCGATCTCGACGCGGCGGTTGTTGGCGTCGATGTTCATATAAGTCGTCATGCCGACGATGTTGCCGCCAGCGTCGAAGACCGTGAACGGCAGCATGGAGCCTGCGGCCTGCAGGCCCAGGCGGCGGTCGATCTCCTTGCCCATGTTCTCCGGCAGCGGGATTGCCGTGTACCAGAGCTTTGACAGCTCGCCGTCCTTCACCGCCTCCGTCAGGCCCGGAAGATGCTCTTTCGACAGCGGCTCGAGACGAGCGTGCTGTCCGCGCAGGGTGATGGGATCAGGCCAGGGCATTGAAGTCTCTCTCCGTTGTCATGGCGAGCGAAGCGAAGCAATCCAGACTAACTCCGCAGAGGCATTCCTGGATTGCTTAGCTCCGCTCGCAACGACGGTCACTAGCACCGTTTACTTGTTTAGGAAATTGAGAGGTAAACCACTGCGCGGCCAATCCATGGCGACGAGCTCGCCCTTGCCCGAGAGCGTGATATAAGCAGTCTTCAGCTCGGGGCCGCCGAAGGCGATGTTGGTGGTGACGCGATCGCCGGTCGGGACCTGCTCGACCAGGGTGCCGTCGGGTGCGATCACCGAGATGCAGCCTGAGACCAGCGTGGCGACGCAGACATTGCCGTTCGCCTCGACCGCGAGCGAGTCGAACATCTGGTAACCGCCGAGGCCGCAGATCGGCTTGCCGCGTTCGCCGCGATAGATCACGTCGCGCGGCTTCAGCGTGCCGGGCGCGGAGAGCTCATAGGCCCAGAGCCGGCCGGTCGGCGTCTCCGCGATGTAGACGATGTTCTCGTCCGGCGAGAGGCCAATGCCGTTGGCCGGCAATATGCCGTGCACGACCTCGACGATCTCGGTCATGCCGGGCTTGAGATAGTATATGCCGCCGACATCCATCTCGCGCGCCCGGCGCTTGCCGAGATCGGAGAACCACAGGCCGCCTTGCTTGTCGAACACGAGATCATTCGGCCCGCGCAGGTCGTGCTCGCCGCATCTGGTGACGATGGTCTCGACCTTGCCCGTTTGCAGATCGACGCGCTGGATCGAGCCGCCGAGATAATCCTCCGGCTGCGGGCCCGGCATGATCATGTTGCGGGTCGGGATCCAGGAGAAACCGCCGTTGTTGCAGATGTAGATCTTGCCGTCAGGTCCGAGCGCGGCGCCGTTGGGTCCGCCCGGCACCTTCGCGACGATCTCCTTGCGACCGTCGGGATAAACGCGGGTCAGGCGCTGTCCCCGGATTTCCACCAACACCACCGAGCCATCGGGCATCACGACCGGCCCTTCGGGAAATTCGAGGTCGGTCGCGAGAACGCGGACGTTGGGCGTGGCAGTGGACATTTGGGGCCCTCCCGGCTTGCTTGTTATGGCTTACGCGGGATGTCCGGCACGGGCCCCGCTGGCAAGGTTTGCCAGCGGTTATGACAAAGTCGCTTCCGCTTGCCAAGCAAGCGGGACGGTATGCCAGCGTTGCGCGTTACTCTCGCACCGGCAACCAGATTTCAAGCCCGCCATTGCCGGTCACAGGATCGAACGTCTCGTCGTAGCGCTCGAAGTTCGGCGCGTCCGCGGCGTTCAGGCCGGAGGCCGGCAACCACTGATTCCAGATTGCGCTGACCGTGCGGCGGATCGAGGAGATATGCTCCGAATGGGTGAAGACCGCATAGCGCTGCTCGGGAATGCGGATACGGCCGAAGCGGCGCGGCAGGCCGGAGAAATCGGCGACCTCGACGCCCGCGATGTAATCTAGATTTCCGGCATCGTCGCCATTGCAACAGACGCCGTAGGCGAGCTTGCCGATGCGCGCGGGGATATCGGCGACCTCCTGGTGGAAGCGCTGCCACAGGCCGGGAATGGCCGCACCGTTGTCGCAGGAGATGCGCTCGGCGGGACCGGCAACGAGGAAAGCCTTGGCCGTTTCGAAACGCGGGGCTTTGAGATTGTCTGACATGGTGGAGTCCATGAGGATCGGCTCCTGCAGCTTGAGATGACCGGTGCATTTCGCGGCCCTGACCGCTTCGGGCGTGGTGCCGAACTGGTCGCGGAACGCGCGGGTGAATGCCTCGTGCGAGCCGTAATCCGCCTCCAGCGCGATGCTGAGGATGTCCGGTGCGCCTTTCGCAAGACTGCGCGCCGCTTCCGTCAGCCGCCGAGCGCGCGCGTAACGCATCACCGGATAACCGGTGGCCGCGGCAAACGCGCGCACGATGTGGAACCGCGACACGCCTGACATCGCGGCGATCTCGTCGAGCGTCATCGGCTCGGCCAGATGGCTCTCGATGTACCAGAGCGCGCGCTGGGCTGGGTTCATGGGTCACGGCTCTCGTTCGAAGCGGGGGGATGATGCGCCGTCATCGCGCGCCGCGCTTGATCAGGATTGCTCTCGGGCCCGAATGCCAAAATCGGAGGGTGGGCAAAGGCGCGCAAGCGCCGTGCCCACCCTACGGCGCTGCTGCTACTTCGCCGCATCCTTCGGCCGGGGCACATCCTGTTTCTTCTTCAGTTCGTCCGCCTGCTTCGCCTGCGCCGCCTGCAGATCGCCGATGGTCTTCTGCAGGCCTGCGAGCGTCACCTTCAGCGTATCGATCTGGCGGGTCGCGGCGTCGATCTTCTGCTGGTGATCGAGATTGAGCTTGGTGATGGTCTTCTGCAGGAAATCGACATTGCTCTGCAGGCAGCTGGTGCGCCGCTCCATCGTCTTCTCGACCGTGCAGATCTCGATGCCGGGAACGTCCTGCGCCGCGACCGGCGTATGCGCGACGAGCGGTAACATGACGAAACAAGCGGCAGCGATCCGGCGCGGCATGAAAGGTTCCTCAGCAAATTGATCACGGCAATGTGCGCCGATTGCGCACAGCCGCGTAAGGCTACCACACTCGTACCGCATTCTCGCGTTGAGCTTGGCGTGTTCCCTTTGGACGGGGGAGCAGTAAACCGCGCGCGGAAGAACTGGGCGCTCTTTCCGCGGCTTTGATTAGGGGAGTTTTTTGGAATGGCAACGCGCGACAGACGTCTTGCGGAATTCGATGGTGCCGGCGAACCACCACCCGGCCTGCCGGTCGAGGTTTTGTGCGAGGACCACAGCGGCACGTATCAGCTGCCGTTCGCCTGCCGCTACGTCGAGGGACGCTGGCAGAACCACGAGGCCGGCATCGCGGTGGAAGCCACCGTCATCGGCTGGCGCATGCCCCGGGTGAAGCACTCCGGCGCTGCTTGACGGCGCCCTTCTGTCTCAAAATGCAACGGGGCCGCGCTTCCAACTTAACGAACGGAACGCGGCCCGAACGAATCACGTCCGAATCAGCCTGATAAGCCTGTACGCAGTTGTTCACGGCTAGATCTCGGCAAGGCTCCACGGGCACGCACAAGATCTGCGCAACGCGATTGCTGCCCAAGGCCGCAGACCACCGCCAAAAGTTAATGCTGGCAAAGACATAGAGGCCGGCGCGAACGTTCGCCGTGCTCGCCCCGGAAACAGGCAGGGCCTCGCTGAGCCTGCCTAATATTCGACCTCGAGCTCCTCGATCTCAGCCGGCTCTTCCCTCGCGGCCGCGATCCATTCTTTCATCTCGCTCATGGCCATGATGGTGTCGGCATAGGCCTTCAACCGGGGCTCGAGCTTGACGTCGTAGGTGACGAAGCGCGTCACCACGGGGGCGTACATCGCATCCGCCATGGTGCGCTTGTCGCCGAACAGGAACGGTCCGCCTGACTTCTCCAGGCAGTCGCGCCAGATGAACCAGACCCGCTCGATATCGGCCTGCGCGCGCGACCAGATCTTGAAGCCGGGGAAATGGCTCTTCAGGTTGACCGGCAGAGAGGCGCGCAACGTGGTGAAGCCGGAATGGATTTCGCCGCAGATCGACCGGCAATGCGCGCGCTGGACGCGGTCATCAGGCAACAGGCCGGCGTCCGGCATCACCTCGTTGAGATATTCGGCGATGGCGAGCGTATCCCAGACGGTGGCGCCGTCGTGCCGCAGGCAGGGCACCAGGATCGAGGACGACAGCAGCAGGATTTCGGCGCGCGCCGACGCGTCGTCCGGCGCTGTGACGATCTCCTCGAACTCGAGCCCGGAAAATTTCGTCAGCAGCCAGCCACGCAGCGACCAGGACGAGTAGTTCTTGCTGCTGATGGTCAGTGTCGCCTTCGCCATAGGGCCCTTCCCTCACGTTTTCCGGCCCAACGAGCAGCAAGCGACGTGCCAATTTGAGGACGTCCGTCCCCGTCTGGCTCCGATATTGCATGACGGCAGCGGACAGGTGGGCGCTTCCGTATGATGTCGATGTATTATCAGGCTTTTCAGAACCAGATGGACCTGACCGCGCCATTGCGGGCCGGCGCCTCGTCCGCCCTGAAATTCCTCAACCTGATGCCGCAGGGGATGTCGGACCAGGTCGTCGGCCGGCTGTCGGCGGCGCTGGAGCTGATCTCGCGCTCCACCCTGACCTATGACCGCCCGGCCTACGGCATCGACAGCGTGATGGTCGGAAATCGCGAGGTCGGCGTCACCGAGGAGATCGCCTACGCAACGCCCTTCGGCTCGCTGCTGCACTTCAGGAAACACGGCGTGAGCGAGCAGCCGCGCATGCTGCTGGTGGCGCCGATGTCGGGCCATTTTGCCACGCTGTTGCGCGGCACCGTCAAGACGCTGCTGCAGGATCACGACGTCTACATCACCGACTGGCACAATCCGCGCGACATTCCGCGCAGCGAAGGCCGCTTCGGGCTCGACGATTACACTGAACACCTGATCGACTTCCTCGGCCAGCTCGGACCGCGCCCGCATATGGTGGCGATCTGCCAGCCGTCCGTCTCTGCGCTCGCGGCCGCGGCGATCATGTGCGAGGGCAATCATCCCTCTCGCCCGGCGACGCTGACGCTGATGGCAGGTCCCATCGACACGCGGATCCAGCCGACCAAGGTCAACGAGTTTGCCAAGAGCAAGCCGATCGAATGGTTCGAGCGCAACCTGATCAACTACGTGCCGGTGCAGTGCCGCGGCGCATTCCGGAAGGTCTATCCCGGCTTCGTGCAGCTCACCGCCTTCGTCTCGATGAATCTCGAGCGCCACATCAAGCAGCACATGGATCTCGCCAACCACATCGCCAAGGGCGAGACGGACAAGGCGGCGACGATCAAGACCTTCTACGACGAGTATTTTGCGGTGATGGACCTGCCGGCCGAGTTCTACATCGAGACCGTGCGCGATGTTTTCCAGGAGCACCTGCTCCCGCAGGGCAAGCTGATGCATCGCGGCCGCCCGGTCGACACCAGGGCCGTCAGCCGCATGGGCCTGATGACGGTCGAGGGCGAGAAGGACGACATCTGCTCGATCGGCCAGACGCTGGCGGCGCAAGACCTCTGCACCAGCGTGCGCGCCTATCGTCGCGTCCATCACATGCAGGCCGGCGTCGGCCATTACGGCGTATTCTCCGGCAAACGCTGGAACAACGAGATCTATCCGCTGCTGCGGGATTTCGTGCACGTGAATTCATGACGGCTCCTCAGGCCGACCACTCCTCGCCCCAGACCTGCACGACATGGCCGGGCGAGACCTCGCGATATTGCCGCACCGGCGGCTGGTAATCCGTCGCGCGCACCGGGCTCCTGATCTCGTCGTTCGCCGCTTTGCGCCTGGTGCCGCGGCGTGCAGGATCGGGCACCGGCACGGCTTCCATCAGCTTCTTCGTATAGGGGTGCTGGGGATTGCCGAACAAGGCCGCGCGCGGGCCGATCTCGACGATCTCGCCAAGATACATCACGGCGACGCGATGGCTCATCCGCTCGACCACCGCGATGTCGTGGGAAATGAAGAGATAGGCGAGGCCCATGCTGGCCTGGAGATCGAGCATCAGGTTGACGACCTGCGCCTTCACCGAGACGTCGAGCGCGGAGACGGCCTCGTCGGCGACGATCAGTTTTGGTCCGAGCGCGAGCGCGCGCGCGATGCAGATGCGCTGACGCTGGCCGCCGGAGAATTCGTGCGGGAAGCGCGCCGCCATGTCGGCGGCGAGGCCGACGCGCACCAGCAGATTGGCGACTTTGTCGCGCGCTTGGGACGCAGTGGCGAGCCCGTTGGCAAGCAAGGGCGCGGCGATCGCGGTGCCCACCGACATGCGCGGATTGAGGCTCGCGAAAGGATCCTGAAACACGATCTGCATATGCTTGCGGAAGTCGCGCAAGGCGCGGCCGTTCATGGCGAGCACGTCCTGGCCGTCGATCAGAACGGTGCCGCTATCCGGCTCGGTCAGCTTGAGGATCGAGCGGCCGGTGGTCGACTTGCCGCAGCCGGACTCGCCGACCAGCGCCAGGGTCTCGCCGGCGCGCAAGGTGAAGGAGACGTTCTCGACCGCATGGACGCGGCCCGAGACCTTGCCGAACAGGCCCGAGCGGATCGGAAAGCGCGTGGTGAGATTTGACACCTCCAGCAGCGGCCGCTCGGCGGTCGAGACCGTATCGGGCGTCTCCGCCGGCTCGTCCGAGGTGCCCGTCACCTTGTCGACGATCGGGAAACGCATCGGTCGCGCGCGTCCCTCCATGGAGCCGAGCCGCGGCACGGCGGACAGCAGTGCGCGGGTGTAGGGATGCGAGGGCGCGGCGAAGATGCGCGCGGTTGCATCCGTTTCCACCGCCTGGCCGCCATACATGACGACGGTGCGGTCGGCGATCTCGGCGACCACGCCCATGTCGTGGGTGATGAAGAGGATCGCCATCCCCTCCTCCTGCTGAAGCTCCTTGAGGAGCTCCAGGATCTGAGCCTGGATGGTGACGTCGAGCGCGGTGGTCGGCTCGTCCGCGATCAGGAGTTTTGGCTTGCAGGCCAGCGCCATCGCAATCATCACGCGCTGGCGCATGCCGCCGGAGAAGCGATGCGGATGCTCGTGGAAGCGTGACTTCGCCGCGGGGATGCGGACCCGATCGAGCAGACGGATGGTCTCGGCCTCCGCCGCCGCACGCGACAGGCCGCGATGCTGGATCAATGCTTCGGCGATCTGGAAACCGATGGTGAGCACGGGATTGAGGCTCGTCATCGGCTCCTGGAAGATCATCGCGACATCGTTGCCGCGGATGTCCTTCATACTCGGTTCGGGCAGCGCCAGCAGATCACGGCCGGCGAGCATGACGCGCCCCTCGACGCGGCCGATCTCCCTGGGAATGAGCCGCATGATCGACAGGGCGGTGACGCTCTTGCCCGAGCCGGACTCCCCGACGATCGCCACGGTTTCCCGCGGCGCGATGTCGAAGGAGACATTGCGGACGACGGGAATCCATCGTCGCTCGAGCATGAAGGAGGTGGTCAGGCCGGAGACGGACAGCACGGACGACCGCGCTTCGGCGATCACGTGGTCGGCTCCGCTTGCGCTCATGCTCATGCGAATGTCCTAGTAACCACGGCCGCGATCGACCAATCCCGGCAGCGCTTCGCCCCGCCGGTGGCGGGCGATGACGTCGAGCACGAAATCGACGGCCGTATCCGGCGAGGTCATGCTGGCATTGTGCGGCGTCAGCAGGATGCGCGGATGGCTCCAGAACGGATGGGCCGCCGGCAGCGGCTCGGGATCGGTGACATCGAGGACGGCCCCCGACAGCGCGCCGCTGTCGAGCGCCGCGAGGAAGTCGGCCTCAATGAGATGCGGACCGCGCCCGACATTGACGAGCCCTGCGCCGCGCGGCAGGCGCGCGAACAGATCGGCGTTGAGGATGCCGCGGGTCTCGTCGGTCAGGGGCAACAGGCAGACGAGGATATCGGCATGTGCGAGAAACTCCGGCAAGGTGCCCGCGCCCGCGTAGCAAGCCACGCCCGCAATCTCGCGTAGCGAGCGATTCCACCCCGACAGTGGAAAGCCGAACGCTTTGAGCCGTTCGAGCACGGCTTGGCCGAGCTGGCCGAGCCCCATCACGCCGACCCGCCGACGCCTAGCCGGCGTGATCCGGATCTCGCGCCAGACCTGCTCCTTCTGCTGGTTGATGAAGTGCAGGAGGTCACGGTGCAAGGCCAGCACAGCAAGGGTGACGTATTCGACCATGGTCTCGGCGATGCCGGGCTCCAGCATGCGCACCAGTGGAATGTGCGGGGGCAGTTTCGTCGCGTCGAACTGGTCGACGCCGGCGCCGACCGAGAAGACGAGTTCGAGGTTGGGAAAGGTCGTCGCGATATCGTCAGGCGGCACCCAGGCCACGAGATAACGAACGTCGGTGGCATTGCCGATGTCGGGCCAAAGCCGGAATGGCACATCAGGCGCGCGCTCCGCAAAGAAGCGCGCCCACTCGGCGCCGCGCACCATGTTGGCCTTGTAGAGGACCGTCATGCGGCCCTCAGAACGGGCTGACCGGCGCCAGCCGACGGCCATCGATCATGCGCTTGTGGCTGTAGGCGGCGGGATCGACCAGCGGCGTCGCGCCGGTGACGATGTCGGCAGCGAGCTTGCCGGCGGCGGGCCCGATGCCGAAACCATGGCCGGAGAAGCCCGTGGCGAGGAAGAAGCCTGGTAGCGCGTCGACCGGCGAGATCACGGGAATCGTATCCGGCGTGCAATCGATGGTGCCGCCCCAGGCTTCCGCGATCTCGATATCCTTCAGCTCAGGGTTCGCCTTGATCAATGAGGCCAGCGCCGCGTTGACCAGGGACATGTCGGGCGCAGGATCGCGCACGCGCTCGGTCTCGAACGGCGACGGCCTGTCAAAGCTCCAGCTGGTGCCGCGCATAAGCTGGTCGAAGAACGACTTGCCGAACGACATCTTCAATCCGTTCTTGCGATGCAGATATGTCGGCCAGAAGGTCCAGGCGTAGCGCAGCAGATCCGGGGACAGCTCCACCGTGCCACGGTTGCGCAGGGCCAGCGTGAAGCCGCCGTCGAGGCGGCGGCGGATGCAGTAGAAGTCGGTGCCCAGCGCACCGGAGGTGATCTCGGGTCCCGGCGTGGTCCGGCACGCCGTGGCATTGACGAGTCCGATCGGCAGCTCGATGCCGTGGCGGCGGCAGAACAGCGACGACCAGGCGCCGCCCGACAGCAGCACCGCCTGGGTGCGAATGGTGCCCTTTTCCGTGACGACAGCGCTGACCTTTCCGCCTGAAGTCTCCAGCCCGCGCGCGGCGCAGCCCTGGTGGATGGTGACACCGTGCTTTCGCGCGGCAGTCGCCAGCGCAGGCACCGCCATCGACGGCTCGGCGCGGCCATCGCTCGGGGTGTGCAGGCCGCCGACCCATTGATCGGTATTCCCCGGCATGCGCTCGGCGACCTCGGCCGGCGTGAGGACCGTCGAGTGCACCTGCATCTCGCGCGCGACCGCAGCCCAGCGTTCCCAGCTTGCGAGTTCGTCCTTGCTCTTGGTCAGGAACAGCACGCCGGTGCGGCGGAAGCCGGCATCGACGCCGGCATCGTTCTGCATGTCCTCCCACAAGCGTAGCGCTTCTCGGGCGAGCGGGATTTCCTCGCGCGCGCGTCCCTGCTGGCGACACCAGCCCCAATTGCGGCTCGACTGTTCCCCGCCGACATGGCCTTTCTCGACCAGCGCGACGCAGAGGCCCTTCTTCGCTAGGTGATAGGCCGCAGACACGCCGATCACGCCGCCGCCGATGACGACGACATCCGCCTGGGCCGGCAGGCGCTCGTCGCTGTTTATACGGTTGAGCGGCGGGGACATGATGGACTCCTGAAGCTTGGTTCGAGTCTTTTTGTCATGAGATGTTCATTCGCGGATCGAGTGCATCGCGCAGGCCGTCACCGAGGAAGTTGAAGCTGGTCACCGCGAGGGTGATGACGAGGCCCGGCGCGATCGCGAGCCACGGCGCGCTGGTCAGATAGATCTGCGCGTTGTTGAGCATGTTGCCCAGGCTCGCGGCCGGCGGCTGGATGCCGTAGCCGAGATAGCTGAGATAGGATTCCAGCAGGATGGCCTTGGCGACGTTGAGCGTCGCGGCCACCACGATCGGCGCGATCGCGTTGGGCACGAGCTCGCGGAACATGATCTGCAGATTGGACGAGCCGAAGGCGAGCGCGGCCACCGCGAACTCGCGTTCCCGCAGCGAGCGCACCTGGGCCTCGACGACGCGGGCCACCCACATCCAGGCGGTCGCTGCGATCAGCACGGTGGTGGTGACGAAGCCGGGCTCGGTTAGCGCGGCCAGCGCCAGCAGCAGAAAGATGGTCGGAAAGCACAGCACCGCGTCGGCCAGCCGCATCAACACCGCCCCGACCACGCCGCCATAGAATCCGGCGAAGGCGCCGACGACGATGCCGACCGCCATCGCGATCACCATCGCGACGAAGCCGATCGACAGCGAGATGCGTGCGCCCATCATCAGGCGTGCCAGCACGTCGCGGCCGAGCTCGTCGGTGCCGAGGATATGCGCACCCGAGAGCGGCGGCGCGAACCGCTTCATGATGTCGATATAGGTGTCGTCGAACGGCAGTAGATAGGGACCGAAGACGGAGCCGAGCACCAGCACCAGAATGATGACGGCACCGGCGAGGGCCAGGCGATGCCGGCGGAAGCGCCGCCATGCGGCCTGGCCGGGCGGGGGTTGAGCGGTGGACAAGACTGCGGTCGCCATCGCCTAGCCCACCCGGATGCGCGGATCGACGACGGCGTAGAGCATGTCCGCAAGCAGCGAGCCGATCAGCACCATCATTGCCGAGAACATCAGGATCCCCATCACCACGGGATAGTCGCGGTAGCCGATCGAATCGAGGAACAGCCGGCCCATGCCGGGCCAGGTGAACACGGTCTCCGCCACGAGCGCGCCGCCGAGCAGTGTGGGAAATTGAAGACCGGCCACCGTGATCATCGGCAGCAGCGCATTGCGCAGCGCGTGCACGGTGAGAATGCGCCATTCCGGGATACCCTTGGCGCGCGCCGTGCGGATGTAATCCTGGTTAATGACCTCGAGCATGGAGGAGCGCATGAAACGCCCCCACATCGCGGTCTCGACCAGCGCCAGCACCATGGCCGGCGCAATCAGATGATGCAGCAGGTCGGGCAAGGAGCCGTCGCCGACGGTCTCGCGGTTGCCGGCCGGCAGCCAGCCGAGCTTCACCGAGAACACGTAGATCGTGACAAGACCGAACCAGAAGGTCGGGATCGACAGCGCGATCATGGCGCCGACGGTGGCGAGCGAGTCGAACAGCGAGTAGCGTCGCAGCGCGCCAGAGATGCCGATCCAGCAGCCGAGCAGCACGGCGATGATGGTCGCGGTCGTCATCAACTCCAGCGTTGCGCCGAGATGCGAGGAGATCACCGACAGCACCGCCTCGCCGTCGCGATAGGACTTGCCCCAATCGCCTTTCAACATGCGGCCGAACCAGTCGAGATACTGGATCGGCAGCGGGCGATCGAGGCCGAGCTGCCTGGTGACGCGGTCAAGGTCCTCCTGCGTCATCTGAGCGGACGCGGCAAATTGCGAGAGCGGACCACCCGGCGCCAGATGCAGGATGGCAAAGCCGATCGCCGAGACGATCACCAGCAGCATGGCCGCCTGCGCCAGGCGATTGAGGACGTAACGGGCCATCTCAGGCGATCCTGATCAGGCCCAGTACCATTCGCGCATGTTCCAGCTGTTGATCGAGGTGTTGATGTTGGGACGGAAGCCCTGCAGCCCCTCCTTCACGCCTTCGGCGATGAAGCCCTGGAACAGCGGCAGGATCGCGAGGTCGCTGCGGATCAGCTTCTGCAGCTCGCCGTAAGTGGTCTTGCGCTGCGCGAGATCGAACTGCTTGGCGCCTTGCGCGAGCAGCCGATCGGCCTCCGCGCTCTGGTATTGATAGGTGTTGTAGCCACGGCCGCCCTTGGCGGGAATCGCGCCGGAGCCGAACCGCGGCGTCACATCAGGGTCGCTGCCCAGCATGAAGTTCACGCCGACGATGACCGAATTGAACTTCGATTGCTGCCAGAAGTCGCCCCAGATTACGGCCGCCGGCATGTTGTTGACGCGCATCGCAGCGCCAATGGCCCGCCAGTCCTGGATCAGGAGCTGCTGGCACTGCTCGCGCACGGCGCTGCCCGCCGTCGTCGAATTGGTGAATTCGAGCTTCACACCGTTCTTCTCGCGCACGCCACCGGAGCCGCGGACCCACCCCGCGGCATCAAGCAGCGTATTGGCCTTGGCGGGATCGTATTTGTGCTGCGGCAACCCTTGCTGGAACGACCAGGCCTGCTGCGGCACGAACGTCTCGGTCTGCGTCGGCAGACCATAATAGAGCGCGTCGATGATCGCCTGCTTGTTGATGGCGTAATAGAGCGCCTCGCGCACGGCACGGTCGGCGAAAGGACCGAACTCGAGATTGGGCGCAATGTGCTCCACCGAGGAGGTCGACGAGACGACAATCTTGCGGCCCTTCAGCGTCTTCGCCTCCTGCACGAAGTTCGGCAGGATGCCTTGCAGCCCGGTGTAGTCGACCTGTCCGGTGCGGAACTGGGTGTAGAGCACGGTGAGGTCGGGGATGTATTTGAAGACCACGCGTTCGACGTAAGGCCCCTTGCCGTGATAGCCCGTGTAGGCATTCAGCAGGATATGATCGCCGGGCACGCGCTCGCCCCAGCGGAACGGCCCGGTGCCGACAGGCGCATTGTGGAACGGCGAGGCGTTGGGATCGGAGACCTTCTCCAGAATGTGCTTGGGCACGATGAAAGTCAGCGAGCCCAGGATCGACATGTAGGGCGAATAGGGCGCTTCCATGCGCCAGTGGATCTCGTCCGGCGCGACCACCTCGATGTCCTTGACGAGGCTGTGGCCGACGCGGCTGCGCGCACGGAAATTGGGATCGTTGATCAGCTCGAGCGAGAACTTGACGTCGTCGGCCGTGAACGGCGTGCCGTCGTGCCACTTTACGTCGCTGCGCAGCTTGATCTTCCAGGTCAGTCCGTCGGCCGACAATCCGCCATTCTCGATGGTCGGGACTTCGCGCGCCAGGTCCGGAACGAAATTGCCCTCGGGATCGATGAACCAGAGCAGCGAGAACACTTGCCACCAGACACCCTGATCAACCTCGATGCCGGGCATCAGCGGATGAAACACGGTCGGCTCCTGCGATAGCGCCGCGATCACCTGGCCACGCGGCTTGTCCGGCGGATTGCCCGGACGCTCCGTCTGCGCAAAGGCGCTGCCTGGAAGCGTCAACGCCGCCGCACCTGCGCCAAGCTGAAAGAATTGACGGCGCGTCGGAATGCCGAGGTGATGCAGTCTCCCAACGCCGAGCTTGCCGGTGCTGTCTGCCATGACCAGTCTCCGTTCCCGCACGCGGCACCGTCTCCCGCGCCCCCGAAACCCCGGCAAAGGGACAGGAGTGAGCTTTAGTGCTTCTAAATTTTTCAAACAAAATTTCATCACGACTAAATACAGCTGTCAATCGCATTGCTAGTATGCGCGACCTTTTCACTCCGGCTGAAGCCGCGGACCGATGCACTCGGGTGCTTCGGACGATGCATGGGAGAGCGACATGGATGGTCGCGGCGACACGAACGCTCCGAAGGACGTCCCGGCGATCGAGACTGACGATGCCGTGGACCAGCGCCTCGGCGAAACCGTGCGCTTGCTGCGTCAGCGGGCCGGTCTGTCGATCCAGGACGTCGCTAACAAGACCGGCCTCTCCACCGGCATGATCAGCCAGCTCGAACGCGCGCGCGCGATGCCCTCGATTCGCACGCTGCGGCTGCTCAGCATCGCGCTAGAGGTGCCGATCTCCTATTTCTTCGAGAGCAGCGATCCCGGCGACGTGCAGCGCTATATCGTCCGCAAGAACAACCGGCGCCTGCTGCGTCTCACCGCCAGCGGCGTCGTCAAGGAAGCGCTGACCCCGGAGGGCAAGGGCCAGCTCGAGCTCTATGAGCTCACGCTCAATCCGGGTGCCTCCTCAGGCACCGACTTCCTGCAACATACCGGCGAGAAGGCCGGCTATATCCTCTCCGGCAGCCTGCGGCTGTGGCTGGACAACCAGGCTCATGTGCTCGAAGCAGGCGATAGCTTCCGCTTCCCGAGCATCGTGCCGCACATGTTCGACAACCCGACCCAACAGACCGCGCGCGTGATCTGGGTCACGACACTGCGCCAGACCGATTCGCCTGCTGGTTGAGCACCCGACACGCACCCGTCTCGATACCGCCGGAAATTGCCCTCGACGGCGCCGCAGGGAGTCTGTAGCTCACAGGGAGCCGGACTCATTCGACCGGGCGGACCTGGAAGTCCAATGAAGGTCCCTGGGGTTCGCGGCTAACGTCGTGGGTGTGATCAGACCATGAAACTCAGGGGGTTTCTGACACGCGCGATGGCTGCGCAAGCCGTCGTGACCGCTGCGGCCCTCCTCGTCTCCTATGTCGTGGCCGGACCCGGGTTCGGCATTGCCCAAATCATCGCCTTGCTGACAAGCGCCGCCGCTGCGGTGCTGCTCGCGCGGTTTTGCGCAGACAGAATCGCAACGTCCCAAGACAAGCACGTTGCCGGACAACTGGCCGAGCAGGCGCGGGCGCGCGCTGACAGTGCCCAGATGACGCAAGCCGTCATCAGGACCGCCCTCGACGCGTTCATTCAGACCGACGCTGCCGGCATCGTGCTGGAGTGGAGCGTGCAGGCCGAGGCTCTGACCGGATGGTCGCGGCAGGAGGCGGTCGGCGCGGACGTCGTCGAACTGCTGCTCGCCGAACCGCTGCGATCAGGCTTCAGACAACGCATGATGCGGATGTTGCCGGAATTATCCGATACGCCGATCGGCATCCGTTTCGAGGCGAGCCTTGTGCACCGGAACGGCGATGCGATGCTGGTCGAGGCATCGAGCACGGCGCTCCACGCCGGCGGCCGCACCATCATCAATGTCTTCGTCAAGGATCTGACGCAGAAGCGCGCGGCCGAAGAACAGTTGATCCAGGCCCAGAAGATGGATGCCATCGGCCAGCTCACCGGCGGCATCGCGCATGAATTCAACAACATGCTCACGGTGATCACGGGCACGATCGAGATCCTCGCCGAGGCCGTGAAGGACAATCCGCCGCTCGCCACCATCACCAAGCTGATCAGCGAGGCCGCCGATCGCGGCGCGGCCCTGACCTCGAGCCTGCTGTCCTTTGCGCGCAAGCAGGCGCTGCAACCGGCCGAGATCGACGTCAACGATTTGCTCGAAGAGCTTGCGAAGCTGCTGCTGGCGACCTTCGACAAGAAGATCGAGATCGTCAGGAAGTTCGACCGCAGCGTCTGGCTGGCGTTCGCCGACCGCGGACAGCTTTCCTCGGCGCTGCTCAACCTCGCGATCAATGCCCGCGATGCGATGCCGGAAGGCGGCCGCTTGACGCTGACCACACGCAACGTGGTGTTCGGCGTGCGCGAAGCCTTCGCAGTTGGCGCCGGCTATGCTGGCGACTATGTCGAGATCGAGATCGCAGACACCGGCACCGGCATTCCGCAGGCGCTCCTCGAACGCATCTTCGATCCGTTCTTCTCGACCAAGGAGGTCGGCAAGGGCACCGGCCTCGGGCTCAGCATGGTGTTCGGCTTCGTCAAGCAATCCGGCGGCGGCATCAAGGTCAGATCCGAGGAAGGCCACGGCACGGTCTTCACGATCTATCTGCCGAAGGCCGAGACCAGCGCGCTTCGCCCCGCAAGTTATGACGCGCGCAAGATCGTGGGAGGGACTGAGACCATCCTTTGCGTCGAGGACGACCGCGACGTCCGCCAATACGTCACCGTCCAGCTGGAGAGCCTGGGCTACAAGGTCCTCCCTGCCACCAACGCGGCCGAAGCGCTGGCGATTGCGGCCGCCGGCACGCCGTTCGACCTGCTCTTCACCGACATCGTGATGGCCGGAAGCATCAACGGGCGCGAGCTCGCCGACCAGATGGTGGCCGCACGTCCTTCGCTTCGCGTGCTGTTCACGTCGGGCTATGCCCACGACTCCCAGCATGCGCAGGCAGGCGTCACCATGGGAGCGCCGCTTCTGACGAAACCCTATCGCAAGGCCGAACTGGCACGCATGCTGCGCCGCTCGCTCGACACCGCCGTCGACGCAGTGGGCGACGCCATCCCGACGCCCTATTCGGTGCAGGCCGATCTCGAGGGTTTTCTGCGCAGGCAGGCCGCCGAAGACCGCGGCTCGCGATCGTGAACATGACCTAAAGCGCGATGAGATTGGGTTGAATCAAGCCGCCGCGGGCTCGGTGCACCTCTCCCGCTTGCGGGAGAGGTCGGCGCAACGCGCCGGGTGAGGGTTCTCTCCTCTGGGGGAGTGTCCCGTTGCGGAGAAACCCTCTCCCCAACCCTCCCCCGCAGGCGGGGGAGGGAGCGCACCTTTCTTGTCGCGGCAAATGAAACCTAGTCTCATCATGCTCTAGCTCATCCGTCGCCGCAACGTCGCCGACGGCGTCTCGCCGAACTTTGCGCGATAGGCGCCGGCCATGCGGCCGAGATGGGTAAAGCCGAGATCGAAGGCGATGTCGGTGATCGACACGTCGGGTGACGCCTGCGCGAGCCGGGCGTGCAGACCGGCAAGGCGCATGTCGAGCAACATCTGCGAGATCGAGAGCCCGAAGTGACGGCGGAAGCCGAGCTGGAGCGCGCGGATGCCGATCCCGGCCGCGCAGGCAAGCTGCACCAGGTCGAGCGGCTCGCCGGCATTGTCGGCGAGATGATCGCGCGCGGCGCGGAGTGCGCGCGGCAAACGCTCGGCTTGCCCCGAAAACGTCCTGATCGCATCCGACCGGTCATGCCGCAGGCCGTTGAGCAGACGATCGAACAGCACCTCGCGCCAATCAGCCATCGTGACGGGCGACATCAGGCCGGACGGTCCGAGCCGTTCGGCGAGCGTCATCAACTCGGCAAGACTGGTCCGCAAGGCCTGGCCCGACGACGTGTTCAGGTCGACCACAGGATCGAACTCGACCGCGCCGGCCGCCGCGCCGGACAGCGCCGCGGCACGCTGCTCGACCATGCGGCGATCGAGCAGCAGGATCGCCTGCGCACAATCGCTCCACATCATCCGGGTCGGGATGGTCGGCGACAGCAGCGAGGCGATCCGGCCAGGAGCAGCATCGAATTCGCCGGCGCCGGCGTGAATGTGAGCTGTGCCCGAGAGCGGGATCTGCACCAGGAAGAAGCGATCGAGGCAGCCGGGATCGATGCTCACCGATCCGCCATAGGCAACGTAGTTGATCGAAAAGCCGTCGAAATCAGCGCAATTGTGCCGTGCGGAGAACCCGGCCGCACGGGGCCGTGCCGGCTTGAGATCATGCGGACAGAAGATACGCCCGATCTGCTCGGCCGCTTCATCGACATCATCGGTGGTGACGCGGGCAAAGGCTGCAAGCCGTTCGGCTTCGGACACCCTTGCGCTCATTTCCTGCACGGCTGCGGACATCATCGACCACGCATGGCGTCACGGAATTGCTTTAAGCTTATAATAGTTGCCCGGAGGCGAAAAGAGCCGTTTCTCGAAATCGTCGTGCTGCATAGCAGCAGCCTTACCGGATTCGTTTAGCGGATAGACAGGAGGCCATGGCTGGCCGAAGCTCCGTCCCTGCCGGAATCCATCAGGAGCAAGCCATGACTGCACTCGAAAAGGGCATTACTGCAAACGGCACGGGCTATGGCGGCAAGAGCTGGAACATCCTTGGCCAAGTCTATTTCCCCAAGGCCGTCACCGAGTCCACCTTCGCGTTCGAGACCAACAGCGATCCCGGCCAGTTCGTGCCGGTGCATATCCATCCGACGCAGGACGAATTCATCCTGGTGCAGGAAGGCACGCTCGACCTCAAGCTCGACGGCGTCTGGGTCAAGGCGCATGCCGGCGATCTCGTGCGGATGCCGCGCGGCATTCCGCACGGCTATTTCAACAAATCCGACAAGCCGTGCCGCGCGCTGTTCTGGGTCTCGCCGACGCAGAAGCTGGAGGCGCTGTTCAACCAGCTCCACAATCTGACCGACCCGGCCGAAGTCGTGCGCATCTCGGCGCTGCACGAGGTCGACTTCCTGCCGCCCGAGGCCAACGACTAAGCGGCACGCCTCCTCGTCCCTTTCATCTGCTTGCAGCTCGGCCGGCCGTGCCTTGCGGCCGAACCAGGCCGCTTGCGCGCGAAACAGATTGATTGCGAGCCCTCCCATGGTCAGCCAAAAACATGTCTGCGTGATCGGCGCCGGCGTCTCCGGCCTCGCCACCGCAAAAGCATTCTCCGCCCGTGGCCACCGCGTCACCATCGTCGAGCGCAGCGCCGATCTCGGCGGCGTCTGGGAACCGGCACGTTCCTATCCCGACGTCCAGACCCAGAGCCCGAAGGATCTCTACCGCTACACCGATCGCGCCATGCCGGACGCCTATCCGGAATGGCCGACGGGGCCGCAGGTCCATGCCTATCTCGCCGATTACGCCAGGAGCTTCGGTCTCGACCACATGCTGCGCTTCAACACTTCGGTCGTGGGCATGGCGCGGCGCGCCGACGGCAAGCCGGGCTGGACCCTGACGCTGACGACCAAGGACGGCGCGAGCACCAACGAGGATTTCGATTTCGTCGCGGTCTGCATCGGACAGTTCAACGAGCCGCGCGAGCTGCATTGCCGCGGCGAAGAAAGTTTCCTGGCGCAGGGCGGACAGGTCCTGCATTCGTCGAAATACGGCGACCCCACGCTGGCGAAGGGCCGCCGCGTCGTCGTGCTCGGCGGATCGAAATCGGCGACCGATATTGCCGTGAACGCGGTGAAGTCGGGCGCGCGCGAGGTCACCATCGTGATGCGCGAGCCGGTGTGGCGAATCCCCTATTTCATCGGCGGGCTCGTCAACTTCAAGCGGATCCTCTACATCCGCGCGCAGGAAGAGATGTTTCAGGGCTGGGGTGCGAGCCCTCTGACGCGGCTCGCGCACCGCGTCACCGCGCCGCTGGCCTGGGCGAACTGGCGCGGGCTGGAGAGCCTCTTGAAGGCGCAGCTCAAGCTCAACAAGTGCAGGATGGTCCCGAACGAGCGGATCGAGGACGGCATCAATTGCTCGGTACCGATCGCAACGCCGGGCTTCTATCCGATGGTCGCCGACGGCCGCATCAAGGCGGTGTTCGGCACGTTCGATCATTATGAAGGCGACACGATCGTGATGAGCGGCGGCGAGCGTGTCGGCGCCGACGTCGCGGTGCTTGCGATCGGCTACAAGCTCGGCGTGCCGTTTCTCCCCGAGGCCTATCAACAAAAGCTGGTCGATGCGGACGGGCAGTACCGCCTCTATCGCCTGATCGCCAATCCTGACCTGCCCGACCTCGGCTTCGTCGGTTTCAACTCGTCGTTCTGCACCGTGCTCTGCGCCGATCTCGCGGCCAACTGGCTGGTCCGCTATGCCGACGGGCAACTCAAAAACCAGCCGACGGCGCAGCAGATGCACGACAACATCGAGATGATGCTGCACTTCAAGCGCGTCGAGCGGCCGGCCGCGGGCGTCTATGGCGGCCTGTGCGTCGCGCCGTATCACTATCGTCATTTCGACGAGCTGATGGCCGACATGGGCGCAAAGACCCAAAAACGCGGCGGGCTCGGGGGACGCTTCCTGCCGCCGGACGCGGATGCCTATGCCAAGTTCCTGGCGACGGCGCCGGAGTACCGAGCAGTGGGATGACACCGGAGCACCCGATTTGAACCTCGCCAGGCGATGCGGCTGACGTTTACGATCCCATGACGATGAATCTCCGGGAGAGACGGGAACTCGCCATGGGACAACGATGCCGGGCCGCAGCCGCCGCGGCGGTGCTTGGGCTACTACTGCTCACAACGCCCGCCGCGAGCCGGGCGCAACCGCTGACGTCAACGCAAGCGGACGCGCAAGCCGCCTATGATCGGGCGCTTGCCGATTTCAAATCGATCCTCGCCGAACGGCGCCGCCAGATCGAAACCAGGCAGCCGCTGCCGAACCTGCCGGGCCAGGCCTTATACCTCGCCCGCGTCGCTGTGATCAGCACCTACAAGGATCTCACCGACGCCATGCCGTCGCGGATCGGCAAGCCAAACAAGTTCGGGATTCCTCCTGCATATTTCGATGCCGCAATCGAGCCGCTGGTCGACGAATATGCTGACATCTTCGACATCATGGAGGCGCCGCCCGAGGACGCTCAGAATTCGGCAACGCCGTTCAAGGACGTCATCGATCTCGGCACCGCGATTGCGCGCGCCAAGGGACTTGCATCCAAGGACGCCGAAGCCGCGGGCCGCATCAGCCTGGGGCTGTTCTATGCCGAGACCAACGGCAAGCAGAACGTCCGCAATGCGCGCTCGAACACCTATATGGGCAGCTTTCAGACGGGCCCCTCGGAGGACCGCAACGGCCAGCGCAAATGGGCTGCCATCAAGGGCACGATCGCGACGCTCGATCCGGCATTAAGCGCCCGGGACGACAAGGAGGAAGCCCGCTCCCGCGGCACCGACCGCCGCTTCAATCACTGGACAAATGTGCGCGACGGCCTGATGAACGCGCACGCCGATCTGTTCCGCGAGATCCCCACAATCGTGAAGACCCTGCCGGACCCGATCGACCAGATGAAGCTGTTCGAGCTGATCCAGATCGTCCCGACACCGACGCGCTCCGCGCTGAGCTCGGGCGACCTGCTGAACTACAGAGTGTCCAATCCCACTATCATGAAGCACCTGCGCAACAACAGCATCTTCGCGTTCGGCAAGACAGACCGGGCTCGAAGCTCGGCCAGCTTCCGCGAGATTCTCGGCGCGATGTGGCCGTTCAAGCGGAAATTCGAGAAGGCGATGGTGAAATACGCAGAAATCAAGTGAGCTATCGATCAAGCGAGCTGAGATACTCGTCGGCGATGGCGCGCCACCGCTCGGGATAGAGCCGCAGCAAATGGCCGTCGCCGGGGACGCCGTGCAGCAGCTCGAAACGTGCGCTGCCGCCGGCGGCGGCGAACGCGTGGTGATATTCGCGGATCAGCTCCTCCTTGTAGAGGCGGTCGTTGTCGGCATAGAGCCAGAGCTGCTTGACCTTGTCGCCCGCACCGCGACCGGCGTTCGCATAGTAAGGTGTAGTCACCGGTCCGTACGGGTACCAGCCGCCGCTGAAGTTCACGACGCCCATCACCTCTTCTGGCTTCAGGCCTGCGTAGTGCATCGCGAGGAAGCCGCCGCGCGACTGGCCGGCGAGCAGCACCTTGCCCGGCTTGACGTTAGGTAGCGTGCGACCATAGGCGACGCGGACTGGAGATCCTCGACGGCCTCGCCGACGCCCGAGGCGACATCGATCAGGCTACCATCGTGATCGCGCCCGAAAGTTTCTTCGCCATTGATGCCCTCGGAGCTGCCGCGTCCGCGGCGCATCAGCGCCATCACCGCAAATCCGTTATCGCGCAGCCAATGCGCCTCGGTGGAGAACGACCAGGACCTGAGCTGGTTGCGGCCGACGTCCGATCCGTGAGTCATGACCGCGAGCGGTGCCGGTCCCTGCCCTGACGGCGGATAAAAGGTGCCCTCGAGCGTGATCGGCCGAGTGCCGTCGGGCGTTCGAACCGAGAGGTGCGGAATCCGGACGCGCTCGCCGGGCCACGGCCATTCGTCCGGTCGATCGCCCGCGGCCAGACGTGCCGGATCGGCGCGGACCAACGCTCCGGACGTCACGACCCCATTCTTGAGCGTCGCCGTCATATACAAGCGATCAGAGCCATCGAAGGCGTAACGGAAGATGCGAAATCCCGTCATGGTCAAGACGCCATCGACGACCGTCGCCTGGTCCCGCCACCATTCGCGATTCATGCCGTTGAACGCCGAGTCCGAGCGGGCGAATACGAGATCGGCGTGCCCGTCAGGCCTGACGCGCTCGACCACGAGGATGTGCCGGTCGTCTTGCCAGGTCCCGATCCACGCGCCCTGGAAGCGTGCGATCTCCGGCGGCACGTCGGTTGCCGGCGGCTCCATCTCGAACCGGGGCGGCAACGGGACGATGGTCTCCGGATCGACCGTCAGGGGTTGGGCCTGGGCGCTCTGCATCATCAGCACCAGCGACATCGTCCCGATTGCAATCCAACGTCCGAGCATGTGCCCCCAGGTCGAAATCCACGTGGCCCGATGGTCTGCGCCACGCTGCCTTTGACACAATTCTGGTCGATCGTGCCCGCGATGAAAAGCGGTTTGTCATGACAAAGCTGTCACAGGCCACGCCACTGTTTGCAGTGCAAGGGCTGTGACTGCCATGGCTATGGTGTTTCACGGCTCGGCATTTGTTGGTAGCCTGCCCCGGCAACAGACAATCATCGGGGGCCACCGAATGACCGCAACGAATCCCGCCGATCCCGCGCAATTCCAACGTGCGCGGAGGCATATCGGACGGGCCTGGGCCGCTGCGGCAGCCGTGGCTGCGCTCGCCGGCTGCGAGGACAAGAACACGTTCATCGCGCCGCCGCCGCCGAAGGTGGATGTCGCAACGCCGGTGCAGCGTCCTGTCACGCGCTATGTCGAGGCCACCGGCAACACCGCGCCGATCAAGAGCGTCGATCTGGTCGCGCGCGTGCAGGGTTTTCTGCAAACGATCGACTACACCGACGGCACCTTCGTCAAGCAGGGCACCCAGCTGTTCACGATCGAGCCCGAGACCTACAAGCTCAAGCTCGAGCAGGCGCAGGCGGCAGAGACGGGCGCGCAGGCATCGCTCCGCCAGGCCGAGGCCGACTTCAAGCGGCAGAGCGACCTCGTGCAGCGACAGGCGGTCTCGCAAGCGACCCTGGACACCTCGACATCGACCCGCGACAACGCGCAAGCCAACCTCCAGCAGGCCCAGGCCAACACCAGGCTCGCCGAGGTCAATTACGGCTACACCAGGGTGACCGCACCATTCGATGGTATCGTCAGCGCGCACATGGTCTCGGTCGGCGAGCTCGTCGGCGTCTCCTCCCCGACGCAGCTCGCGACCATCGTGGCGATGGATCCGATTTATGTGAACTTCACCGTCAACGAGCAGGACGTGCTGCGCATCCGTGCCGAGGCCGCACGCCGTGGACTGACCGCGGCCGACCTCAAGCAATTCCCGATCGAAATCGGCCTCCAGACCGAGACCGGCTATCCGCACGAGGGCAAGCTCGACTACGTCGCGCCGACCCTCAATTCATCGACCGGCACGCTTGCCGTGCGCGGACTCGTGCCCAATGACAAGCGGGTGCTGCTCCCAGGCTATTTCGTCCGCGTCCGGGTGCCTTTCACCCAGGAGAAGGACGCCCTCCTGGTCCCCGATACGGCGCTCGGCAGCGATCAGGGCGGACGCTATCTGCTGGTCGCCAACAAGGACAATGTGGTCGAGCAGCGCAAGGTGCAGATCGGGCCAGTCGACAACGGCCTGCGCGTGATCGAAAGCGGCCTCAAGCCCGACGATCGCGTGGTCACGTCAGGATTGCTGCGCGTCATTCCGGGCCAGAAGATCGACCCGCAGCAGACCAAGATCGAGCAGCCGCAGGCCGCGAGCAAGTAGGGGCTGGCAGCCATGATCTCAAAATTCTTCATCGAGCGGCCGGTCCTCTCGAACGTCATCGCGCTCTTGATGATCCTGATCGGCGGCGTCGCGCTGTTCAACCTCGCGATCGCGCAATATCCCGATGTCGTGCCGCCGACGGTGCAGGTGACGACGCGCTATCCGGGCGCCAGCGCCAAGACCGTGATCGACACCGTGGCACTGCCGATCGAGCAGCAGGTCAACGGCGTCGAGGACATGCTCTACATGCAGTCCTACAGCGGCTCCGACGGCACTTACACGCTGACCGTGACCTTCAAGATCGGCACCGATCTCAACTTCGCGCAGGTGCTGGTGCAGAACCGCGTCTCCAGCGCGCTGTCGCAACTGCCCTCAGCCGTGCAGAACCAGGGCGTCACCGTGCAGAAGCGGTCGACCTCGATCCTGCTGTTCGTGACGCTGACATCGCCTGACAAGACCTTCGACAGCCTTTACCTGAGCAACTACGCTACTATCAACATCCGTGACGAGCTCTCCCGCCTGCCCGGCGTCGGCAACGTCACCGTGTTCGGCGCCGGCCAGTATTCGATGCGGGTCTGGCTCGATCCAAACAAGCTGCAAGTCCGTGGGCTCGTGCCGCAGGACGTCATCAACGCGATCCAGCAGCAGAGCCAGCAGGTCTCCGCCGGACAGGTCGGCGCGCCGCCGACGCCGCCGGGACAGGCGTTCCAGTACACGCTCAACGTCAACGGCCGGCTCGACGACACCAGCCAGTTCGAGAACATCATCGTCAAATCGGGCACCAGCGGCGACGTCACGCGGGTGCGCGACGTCGGCTGGGTCGAGCTCGGCGCGCAGACCTACAGCCAGATTTTCTCGCTGAACAAGCAGCCCGCCACCGGCATCGGCGTATTCCAGTCGCCCGGCGCCAACGCGCTCGAGGTCGAACAGGCGGTCGAGAAGAAGATGGTGGAGCTTGCCAAGCGCTTTCCGGAGGGCATCAAGTACGACACGCCGTTCGACACCACGAAATTCGTCAACGCCTCGGTGCACGAGGTCTACATGACCCTGATCGAGGCCGGCCTCTTGGTGCTGGTCGTGATCCTGGTGTTCCTGCAGGACTGGCGCGCGATGCTGGTGCCAGCGACGACCGTGCCCGTCACCATCATCGGCGCCTTCGCCGCGATGGCGGCGCTCGGCTTCACCATCAACATGTCGACGCTGTTTGCGATCGTGCTCGCCATCGGCATCGTGGTCGACGACGCCATCGTCGTGGTGGAAGGCGCGGCGCACAATATCGAGAAAGGCATGAACGGCCACGACGCCGCGATCAAGGCGATGGACCAGCTGTTCGCGCCGATCGTCGGCATCACGCTGGTGCTGATCTCGGTATTCCTGCCGGCCTCGTTCCTTGCCGGCCTCACCGGGCGCATCTACTCGCAATTCGCGCTGGTGATCGCCGCGACCGCGCTGCTCTCCGCCGTCAACGCGGCGACGCTGAAGCCGACGCAATGCGCGCTATGGCTGCGGCCGGCGGTCCCGCCCGAGCAACGCAACGTCTTCTACCGCGGCTTCAACGCCGTCTACGACAAGGTCGAGCGCGGCTATACCAGGCTGATCACGTTTCTGGTGAAGCACGCCACCGTCTCGGTCGCGTTCGCATTGCTGGTGATCGGAGCCAGCGGCTACGGCCTGTCGCGGGTGCCGACCGGCTTCCTGCCGATCGAGGACCAGGGCTATCTGATCGCGGCCGTGCAACTGCCCGACGGCGCTTCGCTGGAACGGACCCAGAAGGTGCTCGACAAGGCCGCCGACATCATCAAGGACACGCCCGGCGTCCAGCAGGTCATCACCATCGCCGGCATCTCCGCGCTGGACAACAGCGCCAGCCTTGCCAATGCCGGCGTCGCCTACATCATCCTGAAGGACTGGGAGGCGCGCGGCAAAGGCGAGGATCTGCGCTCGCTGGTCTACGGCCTCAACGACAAGGTCGCCGATATCATGGAGGCACGCACCTTGGTGCTGCCGCCGCCGCCCATTCAGGGCATCGGCAACGCCGCCGGCTTCTCCATGCAGGTCGAGCTGCGCGACGGCAACAGCGATTTCGCGAAACTCCAGGCGATCACCGGGGCGATGGTCAGCAACGGTCAGAGCCAGAGCGCGCTCCAGCGCGTGCAGTCCTCGTTCCGCTCGTCGGTGCCGCAATTCAATGTCGAGATCGACCGCATCAAGACCCAGACGCTGCACGTGACGACCGACCAGGTGTTCGCGGCATTGTCGACCTATCTCGGCTCGTCCTTCGTCAACCAGTTCAACAAATTCGGCCGCGTGTTCCAGGTCTACACCCAGGCCGATCCTGCCTTCCGCGTCACCGAGCGCGACATCGCCAACATGATGGTGCGCAACTCGAACGGCGACATGATCCCGATCGGCACCGTCGCCACCATCACGCCGGCCACCGGTCCTTCCCTGATCAGCCTCTACAATCTCTATCCCTCCTCGACCGTGATCGGGCTGCCGGCACAGGGCTATTCGTCCGGCCAGTCGCTCAAGCTGATGGAGGAGATCGCGGACAAGACGCTGCCGCCGGGCACCGGTTATGAATGGACCGCGATGTCCTACCAGGAGAAGGCCGTCTCGAACCAGATCTACTGGGTGTTCGGCCTTGCCATGCTGCTGGTCTATCTCGTGCTCGCCGGCCAGTATGAGAGCTGGTACGCGCCGATCTCGGTGATCCTCGCCGTGCCCTTGTCGCTGCTCGGGCCGATGCTGATCCTCTCGGGTCTCAAGATCGACAACAACCTCTATTGCCAGATCGGCCTGATCCTCCTGATCGCGCTGTCGGCCAAGAACGCCATCCTGATCGTCGAGGTCGGGCTCGAGCTGCACGGCCGCGACGGCAAGCCGATCATCGACTCCGCGATCGAAGCGGCGCGCGCCCGCTTCCGTCCGATCCTGATGACCTCGTTCGCCTTCATCCTCGGCGTGGTGCCGCTGGTGCTCGCGACCGGCGCCGGCGCCAGCGCGCGCAAGTCGATCGGCATCACCGTGTTCTCGGGCATGCTGGCCTCGACCTGCCTCGCGGTGCTGTTCGTGCCGGCCTTCTTCGTGGTGGTGCAGCGGTTCGAGAACTGGCGCGTGAGCAAGAAGGCGCCGAAGGCGGTCGCGGAGGTGAAATCCTAAAACAACCCCATGCACAGTAGGGACGGGATTGAAAAGGCACGACAATTTCGATTATACCGAAAATTGCTTGCGCCGTCGGGCAAAACACCGGCATAATGGCATGATGGGCCGCATGGGTAAGGTGCCTCCTCCGTCGTTGCGAGGAGCTCGCGACAAAATCGCGTGGCAATTTTGCGCTGATGCGACGAAGCAATCCAGGCTGTCTCCGAGGAAAGATTCTGGATTGCTTCGCTGCGCTCGCAATGACGGCGGAGCTAGGCCTTCTCGCCTGACACCTGCCGCGCTTCCCCGCTCGACACCAGCAGCACCGACACCTTCGACTGCCTGAGCACGGCGTCGGCGACGCCGCCGAAGGAGAGATGATCGGCATGGATGCGGTCGACGCCCATGACGACGAGGTCGACATCGGTGGTGTCGATCTCGCGCAGGATCGCCGATTCCGGTGCCCGGTTCACCCGCAACGTGGTGGTGATGTCGACGTCGTAGCGGGCGGCGAGATCGCTGGCGTCTTTGAGGATGCCGGCTTCCTGGCTCAAGCCGCGAGAGGCGCCGCGCTGCGCGCCCTTGTCCCGGGTCGTCGCGACATAGATCACCCGAAGCGAGCCTGATCCGGCCTGCGTCAGCGCCACCGCGACCTCGGCGCCCCGCTTGGAGATGCCGCTGCCGGAGACCGGGACGAGGATGTTGAGCGCATCCGGCATCGGCTGCTTCAGATGCTTGCCCTTCGCCGCCACGATCGCGAGCGGCCCCTCGAATTTCGTGGCGATGTCTTCGATCCTGCGATCGAAGCGATCCTTGGCGACGGCGACCTTGTCGATGCCGACGACGAGGAGATCAAAGCCCTTGCGCGCTTCGTCGGTGATGGTCTCGCCGAGTTCGGCGCGCCTGGCGCGGGTGACGACATCGACACTGCCGGTGTCGCCGTCTCCGCCGGCGGAAACGGTTTCGGCGGCCCTCTTCACCACGGTCTCGTGGCTTTCCTCCTCGTCGCGGCCCCTCTCCTGCTCCTTGGCGCGCTTGCCGATATGCAGCACGGTGATCGGCAGGCCGCGCATGCCGGCGAGCAGGCCGATGACGTGTGAAGCGAAGGTGGCATTGACGCTCTCGTCGACAGCCAGCAGGGGACGCTCGAGATTGGCAACGAAGCCGCGCTTCTCGAACTCCTCCCGCTCGAGGCGCTCCATCTCGTCCTTGCTCATCGGCAGCCCGGCCAGCGCCGCGCGCAGCATCGGCGGCATGGCCATCGTGGTCACGATCGCCATGGTGACGATCATCGTGAACAGATTCTGGCTGAGGACGCCGATGGAGAGACCGATGGTGGCGATGATCACCTCTGTCGAGCCGCGCGCGTTCATTCCGCTCGCGAGCGCCAGCGACTCTCGCGTGCTCAAACCGCCGACGGTGCCGCCGACAAAGGCGCCGCCGAACTTGCCGACGCTGGCGATCACGACCAGGAGCCCGGTGAGCATCAGGAGATTGGGATCGCGCAGCACCGAGAGATCGGCGCTGAGGCCGGCAAGGCCGAAGAACACGGGCATGAAGAAGCTGGAGATCAGCCCGCGCAGACGCTCGTCGATCTGCCGCGTCAGGATCGGGGACTCGCCGACCAGGATGCCGGCGACGAAAGCCCCGAGCACGGTGTGGACGCCGATCGCATGGGTGATCAGCGCCATCGCGCCCATCAGCAACAGGATCACGGTGATCACCGCCGCCGTGCTGACGAGATTGTCGTTGGCCCAGCGGATCAGCTGAAACACCAGCCGGCGGCCGATGGTGAAGCTGACCGCGAGGAAGGCGAGCGTGCCCAGCACCGCCTTCGCCACCGAGGCAATGTCCAGCGCACCTTGCGCGGCGAGGCTGAAGATGACGGCGATGATGATCCAGCCGATGGTGTCGTCGATCACCGCAGTCGCGACGATGATCTGGCCCACGTTGCGGCGCATGAAGTTCATCTCGCGCACCACCACGGCGACGATCTTCACCGAGGAGATCGATAGCGCCGTGCCCATGAACAGCGATGCGACGAGGCGCTGCTCCGGCTTCGGCAGCAGCGCATCGGGCAGGAACTCGCCGAGCGCGAAGCCGCAGGCAAAGGGCACCAGAATGCCGGCGATCGAGATCGCGATCGCGGCCTTGCCGATCTTCCTGACCAGCTTGAGGTCGGTCTCCATGCCGGTGAGCAGGAGCAGCAGGAGGATGCCGAATTGGGCGATGCCGTCGAGCATCGCCTTCTGCTCGGGTGCCTTCGGAAAGATCGCGGCTTGCGCCTCGGGCCAGAGCCAGCCGAACAGCGACGGTCCGAGCAGGATCCCGGCGAGCAATTCGCCGATCACCGAGGGCTGGCCGATCCGCTGCATGATCTCGCCGAGACCGCGGCCGACCGCGATCAGCAGCACGATCTGCGTCACCAGCAGGAATTCGGACGGGCCGGCCGATTTGCCGCCCTCCGCGCCGGCGGCGATGGTGGTGAGGATGAGCGCCGCGGGGACAAGGCCGACCGGTCGGAGCAGGCTCCACTGCATGCAGGTGCTTTTCCCCCGTTCGCTGACCCGGCGGAGTGCCGGGGCACCGGGATAGAACTTGCGGGGGGTGGACGGGGTTCCCTGACTTTCGGGCGGGTCAAGGTGCCGTCCCATCCGCCGTCATTGCGAGCGCAGCGAAGCATTCCAGGGTCCCTCCGCGGACGCAGTCTGGATTGCTTCGTCGCAGCCGCGCAAAATTGCTACGCAATTGTCGCTGAGCGCCTCGCAATGACGCGTGGAGAGAGTCTCGCCCTCACGCCGCCGCCGGCGTGCGGATCTCGCGCGGCAGAATGATCGCCGCCGCGATCGCCAGCAGGCACAGCGCTGCAAACGCGTGCAGCATGGTGACGAAGCCGCCTTGCTCGTAGAGCCAGGCGACGAGGCCCACCGACGCGCCCGCCGCGGTGAAACCGATGAAATAGCGCACGGCATAGGCGCGCGAGCGCCATTCCTCGCTGGTGTATTTGCCGACCATGGCATCGTTCACCGTGACCTGCCCGAACGCGCCCATCACGATGCCGATCGACACCAGGATCAGCGGCAGATTGCTCAGGCTCGCCGCGAGATAGAGGAACGGCGCCAGCATGAAGGACAGCGGCAAGGCGACCGTCTTCAGCGAATAGCGGTCGAGCAGCCGGCCGATCGTGTATTGCGTCATGGCGCCGAACACGTAGACGCAGGCCGCGATGACGCCCAGCAGCGCGGGGCTCCTGGTCAGATCCGCGAGCCGCTCCGCGAACAGTTTCGGTAGCGCGACGGTGACGGCGTTGAACGTGGTCGAGATCGCGATCACCACGATCAGCAGCGACAGGACCACGCGCCACATGTCCTGCTTGGCGACGCGCGCTTGCGCGGCCGCCTGCTTGGAGCCCTTGCGGTCCTCGTGCACGACCATCATCGCGAAGGCGAAGCCGATCAGGATGGTGACGATGCCGGGAATGATGAAGGCAAAGCGCCAGCCGAGATATTGCCCGATCACGCCGGTGACCAGCGCGGATGAGGCCACGCCGAGATTGCCCCAGACGCCGTTGATACCCATCTCGCGGCCGAGCCTGTCGGCATAGGACACGATCATCGCGGTGCCGACCGGGTGATAGATCGAGGCGAACACGCCGATCGCGAGCAGCGCGGCGCCGAGCTGCAGCGCCGTCTGCACGAAGCCGACCGATATCATGGAGAGGCCGATGCCGAGGAAGAAGATCAGCATCATGTGGCGGCGGCTCCAGCGGTCGCCGAGCCAGCCGGTCAGCAGCGAGCCGGCGCCGAAGGCGATGAAGCCCGGAGTCGCGTAAGGAAGCAGTTCCGAATAAGCCATGCCGAGCGCCGGTCCCATGATGATTACGGCGGCGGCGAAGATCAGCATCGAATAATGGTCGATGAAATGGCCTGCGTTGACGAAACTGATGACCCTGCCGGGGCTGTTCATTCGGAATCCTCTCCTGCTCCGAAATGAGTTATATGTCATGGCCATGACGGGATGCTGCCAATGACTGTCTTGGAAACGCCAATCCTGCGGGAGGTCCGGAGCAACCACCGCTCGCCGGCGGGCGTGCACCTGGTCGCGCGCGACTACCCCAGGGGCATGCGGATCGATCCGCACATGCACCGCGAGGCGCAGTTGATCTATGCCGCCAAGGGCACGATGCAGGTGACGACACCAGGCGGACGCTGGCTGGTGCCGCCGGACCGTGCGGTCTGGGTGCCGGCCGGGCTCCAGCACGCCATCGACCTGCTTGCCGACATCGAGATGCGCACGCTCTATTTCGACCTCGCCTGGTTGAAGCGCGAAAAGCGCTATGAGGGACTGACCAGGGAGTTCGTGGTGCGGGTGTCGCCGCTGCTCAACCAGGCGATCCTGGCGCTGTTCGATTCGCGCAACACCGAAGAGCGCACCGAGCTCCTGGTCCGCCTGGTGATGCTGGAGTTGCAGCAGGCCGAGGATTCCGCGACCTTCGTGCCGCTGCCGCACGAGCCGCGCTGCCGCCGCGCCGCAATGATCGTGCTCGACGATCCCACGGGCCTCCACGACATCGACACGCTGGCGCGGGAGGTCGGAACCTCCGCACGGACGCTGTCGCGATTGTTCTCGACCGAGACGCAGCTCAGCTTCAAGAGCTGGTGCCAGCGCGCCCGCATCGCGTCCGCGATCCAGCTTTTGTCAACCGATGTCAATGTCTCGGTAAAGCAGCTCGCGACCCAGCTCGGCTATGCCAGCGTCCCGGCGTTTTCAGCGGCGTTTCGCCAGGTGACCGGGCGGACGCCGACGGAGTTTGCAACACACTCGGTGTCCTCGCCCGGCTTGACCGGGCGATCCAGTACTCCGAGACAGCGCGGCTAGAACCGAGAAGCCGCGGCGTACTGGATGCCCCGGTCAAGCCGGGGCATGACAGCGATGTGTGGCGCCACTCAACCCTCACCCGGCATGACGGCATTCTCCAAGCGCACAGCCCGACTAAAGATGCCGCATTCCGCCGCTTGATTGTGATCGGCTTCCGCTTAAATCCCGTGTAAGCTTCCGCACCGCACAAACCCGGATTCGAAAAGCCCAGATGGCCAATGCCTTCTTCTCCGACCTGCTTGCCACCATTTCCGAGCGCGGCCGCACGCTGCTGCGACGGGGGGATTCCGCCGATACCAGGCAGGACGCCGACGGGCTGATCGCGCTCTGCGGCGCGCTACTGTCGGGTCGGGGCGAGGCCTCCGGCACTGCCATGGCGCGCGAGGTGCTGGACATCTACCGGGAGTTGGATGCGGCAGGACGCCGCGCCTTCTTCGAAGGGCTGGTGCGCGATTTCGGCCCGGACCGCGAGCGCCTGACCAAGGCGATCGAAACGTGGCGCACCAAGCCCACCGACGAGGACGCGAGCGCGCTGCATTTCGCCTCGGAACCGCGACGGCAGGAGCTGATCCGCCGCCTCAACCGCGCGCCTGGCGGCACCGGCGATCTCGTCGCCATGCGCGCCGACCTGCTCGGCATGATGAACGGACACACCGATCTCGCCGCGCTCGACCACGACATCTCGCATCTGCTCTCGTCATGGTTCAACAGGGGGTTTCTCGTGCTGCGCCGGATTGACTGGTCGACCCCGGCCAACATCCTCGAAAAGATCATTCGCTATGAGGCCGTCCACGAGATCAGCGACTGGGACGATCTGCGCCGCCGCATCGATCCGGTCGACCGCCGCTGCTACGCCTTCTTCCACCCCGCGATGGTCGACGAGCCCTTGATCTTCGTCGAGGTGGCGCTGACCGAGACGATCCCAGGCGCGATCGCGCCGCTATTGGCGGTGGATCGCCAGTACCTGCCGACCGAGAAGGCGCGCACCGCCGTGTTCTATTCGATCTCGAATACGCAACGTGGCCTCGGCGGCATCTCGTTCGGCAGCTTCCTGATCAAGCAGGTGGTGGAGGAGCTGCGCCGCGAGCTGCCCAAGCTCGACACCTTCGTGACGCTGTCGCCGGTGCCCGGCTTCATGCCATGGATCAAGCAGGACAAGGAGCTGCCGCTGTCGGACGAGGACCGCGAATTGCTGAAGCGGCTCGACGATCCCAAATGGTTCGAGAACCCTGAAACGACCACGCAGCTGCGCGGCGTGATCGAGCCGCTCGCCGCGCATTACTTCCTGAAGGCGCGCACGTCGAAGGGCCGCCTGATCGATTCCGTCGCCCGCTTCCACCTCGGCAACGGCGCCCGCCTCGAGCGCATCAACTGGCTCGGCGACCTCTCGCCCAAGGGCCTGCGGGAATCCGCCGGCGTGATGGTCAACTACCTCTACCGCCTCGACGACATCGAGAAGAACCACGAAGCCTACGCCAACGACGGCGAGGTCGTGGCCTCCAGCGCGGTGAAGAAGCTGCTCAAGGGCGAAGGGCGACGGCTGCTGGATATGCGGTTGTCGTAAGGGACTATGCTCTCTCCTCGTCATTGCGAGGAGCTCAACGACAAAATTGCGTAGCAATTTTGCGCGGATGCGACGAAGCAATCCAGAACCGTGTCCGCGGAAGGACTCTGGATTGTTTCGCTTCGCTCGCAATGACGGAGTGTATGGCGCCGCCGTTGCGTCTCAATGCGCTCAGTCTACCCGGCGCCTACTCCGCCAGCGCCTTCATCTCCTTGTAGAGATCTGACTTGCCTTCGAAGCCGATGCCCGGGAGATCCGGCATGGTGATGTGGCCGTTCTCGACGCGGACGCCGTCGGGGAAGCCGCCATAGGGCTGGAACAGATCGGGATAGCTTTCGTTTCCGCCGAGGCCGAGACCGGCGGCGATGTTGAGCGACATCTGGTGGCCGCCGTGCGGGATGCAGCGGCTGGGCGACCAGCCGTGGGTCTTCAGCACTTCCAGCGTGCGCTGGTATTCGCACAGGCCGTAGGACAGCGCACAGTCGAATTGCAGCCAGTCGCGGTCGGGGCGCATGCCGCCGTAGCGGATGAGGTTGCGGGCGTCCTGATGGCTAAAGAGGTTTTCGCCCGTCGCCATGGGGCCGGGATAGAATTCGGCGAGCGCGGCCTGCAGCGCATAGTCGAGGGGATCGCCGACTTCCTCGTACCAGAACAGCGGATAATCGCGCAGCATCTTGGCGTAGGCGATTCCGGTCTCGAGGTTGAAGCGGCCGTTAGCGTCGACGGCGAGCTGCGCGTCCTTGCCGATCTCCTTCAGCACCGCCTCAATGCGGGTACGGTCTTCGTCAATCGGGGCGCCGCCGATCTTCATCTTGACGACATTGTAGCCGCGATCGAGATAGCCGCGCATCTCGGCCCGCAGCATCGCGAGATCCTTGCCGGGATAGTAATAGCCGCCGGCGGCGTAGACGAACACGCGCGGATTGGCGGTGAGGCCGTGCCGCTCGGCGAGCAGGCGGAACAGCGGCTTGCCTGAGATTTTCGCCACCGCATCCCACACCGCCATGTCGATGGTGCCGACCGCGACCGAGCGCTCGCCATGGCCGCCCGGCTTCTCGTTGGTCATCATCGCGGCCCAGACCTTGTCGGGGTCGAGATTGTCGCCTGTTGCGTTCAGCAGCGATTTCGGATCGGCTTCCGTGATGCGCTTGGCGAAGCGCTCGCGGATCAGGCCGCCCTGCCCGTAGCGGCCGTTGGAATTGAAGCCGTAGCCGACCACGCGCTTGCCGTCGCGCACGACATCGGTGACGACGGCGACGAGGCTGGTCGTCATCTTGGTGAAGTCGATATAGGCGTTGCGGATCGGGGACGAGATCGGCTTGGTGATCTCGCGGACGTCGATGATGCGGACGGACATGGGCGGGGCTTTCTCTATCGTCATTGCGAGGAGCGAAACGACGAAGCAATCCAGACTGTCTCAGCGGAAAGATTCTGGATTGCTTCGCTTCGCTCGCAATAACGAGTGGAGGGAGTGTGCGCTCCTCGGGAGGAGAGAGCGCAGCGCGCTGAGCAGAAACTACTTCTTGTCCCTGAAATATGGCTCGACCGGCCCGTGCACCTTGATGGTCAACGGGTTGCCGTAGCGGTCCTTGGCGTTCCCGGCGGTGACGCGGACCCAGCCTTCGCTGATGCAGTATTCCTCGACATTGGTCTTCTCGACGCCCTTGAAGCGGATGCCGACGTCGCGCGACAGGATGTCCGCGTTGTAATAGGGGCTGTTCGGATCGACCGACAGGCGGTCCGGAAATTCGTCGCTCATTGATGTCTCGCTCATAACAGGGTTTCGATTTGATTGCGCAAGCCTTCGGGCCGTGCGGTCGGCGCGTAGCGGGCGACCACCTTGCCGGCGCGATCCACCAGGAATTTGGTGAAATTCCATTTGATGGAGGCACCCAACAGGCCGGATTGCTGGCGCTTCAGGTACTCATACAAGGGATGCGCCTTCGGCCCGTTGACGTCGATCTTCTCGAACAGCGGGAAGGTGACGTCGTAATTCGTCGAGCAGAAGGCCTGGATCTCGCTCGCCTGGCCCGGCTCCTGCGCGCCGAACTGGTTGCAGGGAAAGCCGAGCACGGAGAATCCGCGCGGCGACAGATCGCGATGCAGATCCTCGAGGCCCCGATATTGCGGCGTGAAGCCGCATTTGCTCGCGGTGTTGACGATCAACAGCACCTGCCCTTCGAAGCGGCGCATCTCGACCTCTTCGCCCGCAAGCGAGACGGCCTTGAAGTCGTAGATGACGGACATCGCTAACCCACGGGATCGATCGGCGACGGCGGCACGCCGCCCGCCTCGATCGCCTCGCCGGCGAGCAGGCAGAGATCCTCGCGATAGCGGCCCGAGACGATGTGCACGCCGACAGGCGTCTTGCCGACGAGGCCGGTGGAGACCACAAGACCCGGCAGGCCCATGAAAGGGATCGCGATCTGCGGCAGTTGCGCTTCCCAGACGCGCTTGAACGATTCGTCGTTCTTGCGGTCGAGATGATCGGGGAACGGCAGCTCGCCGGACACCGGCGTCAGCAGCACGGCATAGGTCTCGAAGAACTGCATCCAATCACGCGTCAGCGTGGCTCTTCGGGTCAGCGCCTTGGCGTAAGTCGCCTGATCCATCGGCGTGACCCTGGCGCTGATACCGCGCAGGCACGCCAGCGCGCCGGGATCGCCCTCCCGTTCCGCCGCCTCGAGCTGCGCCTCATAGCCGTCGCCGAGCCAGAGCTTGATCTGCCACTCGACCGCTTCGCGCATCGGCGGGGTGTTCTCGATCACATCGACGGTCCAGCCGGCACGCTCGAGCCGCTTGCCGGCATCACTCACCGCGGCCTTCACCTCCGGCGTGGTGGCAACACCGTCCGGGTTGAGGCAGAGCGCCGCGCGCTTCGCGCGCGCAGGGCCTTGCAGCGGCACCGGTGCGAACCAGGGGTCGCGGATGTCGCGGGCCGCCATCGCTTCGAGCGAGATCCTGAGATCGTTGACCGTGCGCGCCAGCGGGCCCGAGACCGCCATGATCTGCGGCCCGATCGGGCGCTCCGGCAGCGCCGGATTGAAGGCGGGGATGCGGCCCAAGGTCGGGCGCAGGCCGTGCACGCCGCAGGCATAGGCGGGGTAGCGGATCGAGCCGGCAATGTCGGTGCCGTGGGCGATGTGGCCGATGCCGGCCGCGACCGCCGAGCCGGCACCGCCGGACGAGCCGCCCGGCGTCAGCGAGGCGTCGCGCGGATTCTTGGTGTCGCCATGGACCAGGTTGGTGGTGAACCAGCGATAGGAGAAGGCCGGACAATTGGTGCGCCCAAGCAGAACCGCACCGGCTTTGCGGAAATTGGCGACGACCGGATTGTCCTCGCGCGCGATCAGATCGCGCTGCAGCTTGAGGCCATTGGTGGTGGCGAAACCTTCCTGGTCGACATTGGCCTTGATGGTGACGGGCACGCCGGCGAGCACGCCGGGATCTTCGCCCCTGGCGATGGTGGCATCGACGGCGTCCGCCTGTTTGAGCACGTCCTCGGGCCGGTGGTCGATCACGGCGTTCAGCCTGGGATTGACGGCATCCAGGCGGTCGAGGCCGGCCTTGGCGGCCTCCCGGGCGGACACTTTCCTTGATTTGACGAGGGTGGCGAGGTCGGCGGCCGACAGGCGCCAGAGATCTTGCATGACGTGCTCCGTGTGACCGGCGTCTTTTAGCGCCGGGAACGCGGCAAAGCCATGCGGATTTCGCAGGGAGGAAGAGCGCCTTTGGCCCCGACTGGTGCCTCATTCTCCGTCATTGCGAGGAGCGAAGCGACGAAGCAATGACGGCAGAGAGCGGACGCCTCTAATGCCGCGTCGCCGACGCGTCCGGTATGTCCAGCAACGCCTCGCTGAAGGGGAACTCCAGCACGATCTCGCCGGCGACGTCGGTGACCTCGATGACGGCCTCGAGCAGGGCCGGCTGGGCCCCCTCGGATTTCACCACCTCCAGGATCATCTGGCGGGCAACCTCCCAGGCGCGATCGGGGTTGCGCAGATCCTCGCCGTCAGGATCCACGATCAGTTCGTCGCCAATACGGGTGTTGAAGAAATATCTGGGCATGCCTGATCCAATGGGGTCGCCTGCAAACGATTGGAAGCCGTTCTATGCTCACAACTGGTTTATCCCGGCAGGGAGCACGACCTATCAACGCTCTTGCGCATGCCATTGGCTCATATTTTTTCAGGCCGTGCTACGCGTGCCTTGCAGTGCAGCAATTCCGCCGGCCTACTACCTATGTCCGGGAAAATTTCACTGGCGAACTTTTCCGCCCGCACTAACTTAGCGGTGGGCGGATACGTCCGAATTCGCAAAGATGGAGAGCCAAAATGGCCTGGAAAGCCCCGAAGATCGTCGAAGTGCCCTGCGGCATGGAAATCAACATGTATGTGAGCGCCACCCGCAAGTAAGCGGCTGGCGATCTCGCGCTTCTCGCGCCGGTGGATTTTTCGGTCACAACGCGTCTCCGAAAGAAAGAATCTGTGTCGGCAGCTGCGTCGGCCTGAGATCCACCGCGCGTGTTCCTTCCAGGAGACGGATCATGCTTCGCGTCGTCGTCCTGGGTGCCGCAGCCGGCGGCGGAGTTCCCCAGTGGAATTGCGGCTGCGAGGGCTGCCGGGCGGCCCGCGCCAACGGCCGCGAGCTTTATCGAACCCAAGCCTCGGTTGCCTTCAGCGGCGACGGCGAGCATTGGTTCCTGATCAACGCCTCCCCCGACCTGCGCCAGCAATTGAACGCTACGCCGCAGCTGCATCCCAAGGCCGGCGCGCTGCGCCATACGCCTGTTGCAGGCGTGATCCTGACCAACAGCGAAGTCGACGCGGTCGCGGGCCTGCTCTCGATGCGCGAGAGTTCGCCATTCACAGTCTATGCGCATGAGAAAGTGCTGGCGATCCTGGCCAGCAACAGCATCTTCAACGTGCTGAACGAGAAGCACGTCAAGCGCCAGCCGATCGCTATCGGCGACCCCTTCGAGCCGCGACTGCCCGATGGCGCGCGCTCAGGGATCGAGGTGCTGCCGTTCGCAGTGCCCGGCAAATCGGCCTGGTACCTGGAAGGCAAGGTGCATCCCGGCGGCGAGAGCGGCGACGGCGATACGCTGGGCCTGAAGATCACCGACAAGTCATCAGGCAAATGCTTCTACTTCATCGCCGCCTGCGCCGAGGTGACCGACGCGCTCAAGGCCGAGATCGACGGCGCCGCGCTGGTGTTCTTCGACGGCACGGTCTGGCAGGACGACGAGATGATCCGGGCCGGCCTCGGCCACAAAACCGGCAAGAGCATGGGGCATGTCGCGATGTCGGGCGAGGACGGCGCGATCGCGCGGCTCGCGGACCTCAACATCGACAGGAAGATCTTTCTGCACATCAACAACTCGAACCCGGCGCTGCTGCCAGCCTCGCCTGAACGCAAGACTGCTGAACACGCGGGATGGCAGATTCCCGCCGACGGAACGGAGATCGTGCTGTGAATGCCGCATCCATGACTGGAATGACCGCGCTCTCGATCGGCAAGGATATCAGGCTCAACTCGGCTGAAGAGCTCGAGGCGACGCTGCGCCACATCGGCGCGACGCGCTATCACAGCCTGCATCCGTTCCATAAGCTGCTGCACGGCGGCAAGCTCAACAAGGGCCAGGTGCAGGCCTGGGCGCTGAACCGCTACTATTACCAGAGCACGATCCCGATCAAGGACGCGGTGGTGATCTCGCGCTTCCGCGACCGCGCCACACGCCTGGAATGGCGCCACCGCATCGAGGACCATGACGGCGATGTCGGCTCCGAAGGCGGCATCGAGCGCTGGATCAAGCTGACCGAAGGTCTCGGGCTCGACACGGCCTATGTGGAATCGACCGAAGGCATCCTGCCGGCGACGCGCTTCGCGGTGGAAGCTTATGTGCATTACTGCCGCGAGAAGAGCCCGCTGGAGGCGATCGCCTCCTCGCTCACCGAGCTGTTCGCACCGAGCATTCACGAAGAGCGCATTGCCGGCATGTTGCAGCACTACGACTTCGTCAACTCCGACACCATGAGCTATTTCAAGCGCCGCCTGACCCAGGCGCCGCGCGATGCCAATTTCGCGCTCGACTATGTCAGGACGCATGCGCGCAATCCGGAGGAGCGCGCCGCGGTCTGCAACGCGCTGATCTTCAAGACCAATGTCTTGTGGGTGCAGCTGGATGCGCTGTATTACGCCTATGTCGAGGGCAACATTCCGCCGGGCGCGTTCGTGCCCAAAGCGGGTTAAGGGATAGCGCAATGGCCGGGCCGCGGAACATCAGCGTCAGCGAGGCAAGCCGCCCGGTGCTGCCGCGGCACGCCAAGCTGAAATATGACGAGACGCGCAAGGTCTGGGTGATCCTGGCGCCGGAGCGCGTGCTCGCGCCCGACGAGATCGCGGTCGAGGTTCTGCAGCTCTGCGACGGCAAGCGCAGCGTCGGCGACGTCTCCGATCAGCTGGCAGGGAAATACGCAGCGCCCCGCGAGGCGATCCTCACCGACGTCATCGCCATGCTGCAGGATCTCGCCGACAAGGGCTTTCTCACCGAAGCGCGGGAGAAGACGTCATGACCGACGTGCTCGGCAACCCGCCCCCGCCCAGCGACGGCCTCGCGGTGCTGGAGAAGAGCCGCTCGACGGCGGAGACGTTCGGCATTCCGCTCGCCGTGCTGCTCGAGATCACCCATCGCTGCCCGCTGCAATGCCCCTATTGCTCCAACCCGGTCGAGCTCGACCGCTCGGGCAAGGAACTGACCACGGACGAATGGAAGAAGGTGCTGAGCGAGCTCGCCGAGATCGGCGTGCTCCAGGTGCATTTCTCCGGCGGCGAGCCGACCGCGCGGAAAGACCTCGTCGAGCTGGTCAAGCACGCCAGCGACGTCGGGCTCTACACCAACCTCATCACCTCGGCCGTGCTGCTGACGCGCGAGAAGCTGAGCGAGCTCGCCGACGCCGGGCTCTGCCACGTGCAGATCTCGTTCCAGGGCATCGAGGAAGGCCTCGCCGACCGCGTCGCCGGCTACAAGGGGGGCCACCGCAAGAAGCTCGAGGTCGCGAAATGGACGCGCGAGCTCGATCTGCCGCTCACGGTGAACGCGGTGATGCACCGGCAGAACCTGCATCAGCTTTCCGAGATCATCCAGATGTCGGTCGATCTCGACGCCGACCGGCTCGAAGTCGCCAATGTGCAATATTACGGCTGGGCGCTGAAGAACCGCGCCGCGCTGATGCCGACCGTGGCGCAACTCGACGAGTGCACGGCCATCGTCGAGGAAGCGCGCGAGCGGCTGAAGGGCCGGCTTACGATCGACTATGTCGTGCCTGACTATTACGCGCTGCGGCCGAAGAAGTGCATGGGCGGCTGGGGCCGGCAGTTCTTCAACATCTCGCCCGCCGGCAAGGTGCTGCCCTGCCACGCCGCCGAGAGCATCACCGGGCTGGAGTTCGAGTCGGTGCGCTCGAACCATTCGATCGCCTGGATCTGGCAGAACTCCGAGGCCTTCAACCGCTATCGCGGCACCGGCTGGATGAAGGAGCCGTGTAAATCCTGCGAATTCCGCGAGATCGATTTCGGCGGCTGCCGCTGCCAGGCCTTCGCGCTGACGGGCGATGCCGCCAACACCGATCCCGCCTGCGCGCTGTCGCCGCTGCACGAGACCATCTTCAAGCAGGCGGAAGCCGAGGCCGAGGGCGAGACCAACCGCTTCCTCTATCGCAATTTTGCCGGCGGCACCCTGGAATCCGAGAATGGGTCCTGACGCCGACGCAGGCACAGCGGCGAGGCGCGCCGATCCCTTTGCGCCGCTGACCTCGGACATGCTCGACGTCGGCGACGGTCACGAGCTCTACGTCGAGAGCGTCGGCCGCGAAGGCGGAATCCCTGCCATCTACCTGCATGGCGGGCCCGGCAGCGGCTGCCAGCCCGATCATCGCCGGCTGTTCGATCCCGAGCGGATGCACGCGGTGCTGTTCGACCAGCGTGGTTGCGGCCGCAGCCGTCCCAAGGGATCGCGCGAGCACAACACCACGGCGCATCTGATCGCGGACATGGAAAAGATCCGCGAGAAGTACGGCATCTCACGCTGGATGGTGGTCGGCGGCTCCTGGGGCGCGACGCTGGCGCTGGCCTATGCACAGGCCCATCCCGAGCACGTCTCCGGCATCGCGCTACGCGCGACCTTTCTCGGCACGCAAGCCGAGGTCGAGACCGCCTTCACCTCGCGCCTCGCGCAATTCTACCCGGCGCTCTCAGAGGACTTTCTCACCGTGCTGCCGCCGGAGGAGCGCGCGCGGCCTGTCGAATCCTATTATCGCCGCATCCTCGATGCCGATCCCGCCGTCCACGGCCCCGCCTCGCGCGCCTGGCACGACACGGAGCGCGCCCTGTCGGAGCACAAGCCGGCCAAGACGCGCCTCGACCTCCCCTCCCTCAACGTCTGGCGCACGCTGCCGGCGACGCCGTTCATGGAGGCGCACTATTTCGCCAACAATGCCTTCCTGGGCGCGGATCAGTTGTTGCGGAATGCGGTCAGGCTCGAAGGCATTCCCGGCATTATCGTGCAAGGCCGCTACGATCTGTTGTGCCCGCCTGAGACATCCCACGCGCTCGCGAAAGTGTGGCCGGGTTCCGAGGTCAGGATCGTGGAAGAAGCCGGCCATTCGCTCTATGATGCCGGCGTACGGGATGCGGTGATGAAGTCGATCGCCGATCTCGCGTCGAAGATCGGGCGATAAGAGGTCACAAGGAAATGCCCCTCGCCGGGAAAGGCATGCTGCTGACGTCGATGAACGTCGACGCCGCCGATGAAGCGGATTTCAACCGCTGGTACGATCGCGAGCACCTGGAAGAGCGCGTTGCGATCGAGGGCTTTCTCGAAGCGCGGCGCTATGTCGCGCACGCCGCCAATCCCAAATATCTCTGCCTGTATTCGACCGAGACGCTCGCTGTGCTCGACAGTCCCGCCTACCGGGCGCGGCTTGCCAATCCGACCGACTGGTCGCGGCAGACCATGGCGCGTTTCAAGGACATGCTGCGCGTCGTCGCGCGCATCACCATCAGCAAGGGCACCGGCCGCGGCGCCGCGCTCGGGCTCGTGCGGCTGCGCCCAACAGCCGACAACGCCGGCGCATGGCGCGACGCGTTGCATGAAAAGCTGGCGCCCGAAAAGCTCGAAGGCATCGTCTCGATGCACTTGCTCGAGGGCGAGCCGGAATTGTCGGGCGCAACGCCTGAAATTCCGGCCGTGCGCAACGCGGGCGCACGCGACTGGTACGTGCTGATCGACGGCACCCAGGTCAGCGCCGTCTCGACCGCGATCGCAGAACGCTTCACCGGCCCCGCAGCAGCGCCCTTCCCGCCGCCTGTCTCGGTCGGCACGTATTGCCTGATGTGGGACCTGGCGAAGAGCGATATTGCGAGCGACTGACTGCCGCCGTCATTGCGAGCGCAGCGAAGCAATCCAGACTGCGACCGCGGCAACACTCTGGATTGCTTCGTCGCACGGGCTCCTCGCAGTGGCGGGGATGGAGTATCGCATGATGCTGCACCGCCGCATGAACGCACGTAGCCGTTAATGCTGTGCGCGCTTGGCTCCCATGAAAGCCGGTGATCACCCAAAATTGCCGTTGTACTTCGGACCGGTTCTAATAAGCTAACCCAATGACGTCATTCAGAAACCACATCGAGACGCATTAAGCGTTCGCCAAGCTCAAGAAGAGGCCGCCGGGTCTTTGGGCCTGCGCGGACAGGGTAGGAATGAAACCGACCGATATCGCGGCCCCCGACTACTTTCACAAAGTGGTCGATTGCCAATGGGCCTGTCCTGCGCACACCCCCGTTCCCGAATACATCCGACTGATCGCACAAGGCCGCTACAGCGACGCCTACATGATCAATTGGAAATCGAACGTGTTTCCCGGAATCCTGGGACGCACTTGCGATCGTCCGTGCGAGCCGGCCTGTCGCCGCGGACGCGTCGAGGAGACGCCGGTCGCGATCTGCCGCCTCAAGCGCGTCGCCGCCGACTTCAAGGACGACATCAAGCAGCGCCTGCCGAAGCCCACGCCGAAGAACGGCAAGCGCGTCGCATTCGTTGGCGGCGGCCCGGCGTCGCTGACCGTGGCGCGCGATCTGGCGCCGCTCGGCTATCACTGCACGGTGTTCGACGGCGATCCCGAAGCCGGCGGCATGATGCGGACGCAGATCCCGAAATTTCGCCTGCCCAATTCCGTCATCGACGAAGAGACCGGCTATATCCTGGGTCTCGGTGTCGAGTTCAAGGGCGGGCATCGCATCGAGAGCATGAAGGCGCTGCTCGCGGAGAAATACGACGCGATCTTCGTCGGCTCCGGCGCGCCCCGCGGCCGCGAGCTCGACATCCCCGGCCGCAAAGAGGCCGCCGCCAACATCCATATCGGCATCGACTGGCTCTCCTCCGTGTCGTTCGGGCACACCGACAAGATCGGCAAGCGCGTCATCGTGCTCGGCGGCGGCAACACCGCGATGGATTGCTGCCGCACCGCGCGCCGCCTCGGCGGCGAGGACGTCAAAGTGATCGTGCGCTCCGGCTTCGAGGAGATGAAAGCCTCGCCCTGGGAAAAGGAGGATGCGATCCACGAGGACATCCCGATCCTCAACTTCCTCGTCCCCACCACCTTCATCCACGACAACGGCAAGCTCGCCGGCATCACCTTCCAGAAGGTGAAAGCCGAATACGACGCCAAGGGCCGCCGCAACCTCGTTCCGTCAGGCGAGCCCGACCAGACCTTCGAATGCGACGACGTGCTGGTCGCAGTCGGCCAGGAGAACGCCTTCCCCTGGATCGAGCAGGACTGCGGCATCGAGTTCGACAAATGGCACATGCCCAAGGTCGATCCGAAGACCTTCGTCTCGACCAACCCGAAAGTGTTCTTCGGCGGCGACGCCGCGTTCGGCCCGAAGAACATCATCTGGGCGGTGGCGCAGGGGCACGACGCGGCGTTGTCGATCCACAAGATGCTGTCGGGCGAGGACATCACCGAACGCCCGCTGCCGGAGGTGCATGTCTCCTCGCAGAAGATGGGCATCCACGAATGGAGCTATGACAACGACATCTCCATCGACAAGCGCTTCAAGGTGCCGCATCGCGACAAGGTCGTCGCGCTGAAGGACATCCGCACCGAGGTCGAGCTCGGCTACGACGTCAAGCTGGCGCTCGGCGAAGCGCATCGCTGCCTGAACTGCGACGTGCAGACCGTGTTCTCGACCTCGCTCTGCATCGAGTGCGATGCCTGCGCCGACATCTGTCCGATGGATTGCATCACCTTCACCGCCAATGGCGAGGAAGACGATCTGCGCCATCGCCTGAAGGCGCCTTCGGCGCATCCGGACCAGGATCTCTACGTCTCCTCCGATCTCAAGACCGGCCGCGTCATGGTCAAGGACGAGGACGTCTGCCTGCATTGCGGGCTGTGCGCCGAGCGTTGTCCCACCGGCGCCTGGGACATGCAGAAATACTTCATCGAGATGACCCACGCAGGTTCGACATGCCCGACAAAAAGCCGATCAGCAGCGTAAACGACTTCGTCGTTCGCTTCGCCAACGTCAACGGCTCGGGCTCGGCCAGCGCCAACGAGATGTTCGCGCGCGCGATCCTCCGCCACGGCGTGCCGGTCTCTCCGCGCAACATCTTCCCCTCCAACATCCAGGGCCTGCCGACCTGGTACGAGGTGCGGGTCACCGAAGCCGGTCATCTCGGCGCCCGCGGTGGCATCGACATGATGGTGGCGATGAACCCGCAGACCTGGGACAAGGACGTCGCCGGCATCGAGCCGGGCGGCTACCTGTTCTACGATTCGACCAAGCCGATGCCGTCGACCAAATTCCGCGACGACATCACCGTGATCGGCGTGCCCCTAACCGCGATCACCAATTCGACCTATACCGATCCGCGGCAGCGCCAGCTGTTCAAGAACATCATCTATCTCGGCGCGCTCAGTGCGCTGCTCGAGATGGACCCGAAGGTGATCGAGCAGCTGATCGGCGAGCAGTACAGGGGCAAGGAGAAGCTGCTCTCCTCCAACGTCCACGCGCTGCATCTGGGGCGCGACTGGGCGCTGCAGAACCTGAAGTGCCCGATCGGGCTCAGGGTGAAGAAGTCCGACAAGGTCGGCGATCGCATCTTCATCGAGGGCAACAGCGCCGCCGCGCTCGGCGCGGTCTATGGCGGCGCCACCGTCTGCGCCTGGTATCCCATCACGCCGTCCTCGTCGGTGGCGGAAGCCTTCACCGCGCATTGCAAGAAGTACCGGCACGATCCCGAGACCGGCAAGGCAAAGTACGCCATTGTCCAGGGCGAGGACGAACTCGCCTCCATCGGCATCGTCATCGGAGCCTCCTGGAACGGTGCGCGCGCCTTTACCGCGACGTCGGGCCCCGGCATCTCCCTGATGACCGAGTTCATCGGCCTCTCCTACTTTGCCGAGATTCCGGCCGTGATCATGAACATCCAGCGCGCCGGCCCGTCCACGGGCATGCCGACCCGCACCCAGCAATGCGACATCATCGCTTGCGCCTATGCTTCGCATGGCGACACCAAGCATGTGCTGCTGTTTCCGGAAGATCCGGCCGAGGCGTTCGAGTTCGCTGCGGCCGCCTTCGATCTCGCCGAGCGGCTGCAGACCACGATCTTCCTGATGCTCGATCTCGACATCGGCATGAACCACCGGCTCTGCCGCCCCCTGAAATGGGACGATTCGCGGCAATACGACCGCGGCAAGGTGATGACCGCGGAGATGCTGGAAGAGGGGCGCGACTTCGGCCGCTATCTCGACGTCGATGGCGACGGCATCCCCTATCGCACCTATCCCGGCACGCATCCGACCAAGGGCTCCTATTTCACCCGCGGCACCTCGCGCGACCGTTATGCGCGTTACTCCGAGGAGGGCTCGGTTTATGCCGACAACATGCAGCGTCTGGTCCGCAAGTTCGAGACCGCGCAGGACCTCGTGCCGCGCCCGCTGCAGGCCAATGCGGAACGGCCGACCAAATATGGCGTGATCTATTTCGGCTCGACCTCGCCGGCGATGGACGAGGCCATCGGGCTCCTGGAGGCGCGCGGGCATCAGCTCGATCGCCTGCGCATCCGTGCCTTCCCGTTCCACTCCAGCGTCGCGAGCTTCCTCGCCGAGCACGATTTCGTCTACGTGGTCGAGCAGAACCGCGACAGCCAGCTGCGCCAGCTCATCGTCAACGAGAACGGCATCGATCCCGTCCGCCTCGTGCCGATCGTGCATTACGACGGCACGCCGATCACCGCCCGCTTCATCGCAAAAGCCATCGGCGACCACCAGGATCACCTCAAGGTGACCCCACTCCGCAAGGCCGTGTCATGACCTACATCGCCAAACCGAAATTCCATCATCCGGGCCTGAAGAAGAACGAGCTTGGCTATACGCATCGCGACTACGAGGGAAAAATCTCGACGTTGTGCGCCGGCTGCGGTCATGATTCGATCACAGCCTCGATCATCGAGGCCTGCTACGAGCTGTCGATCGAGCCGCATCGCGTGGCGAAGATCTCCGGCATCGGCTGCTCGTCGAAGACGCCGGACTATTTCCTCGGCAATTCGCACGGCTTCAACTCCGTACACGGCCGCATGCCCTCAGTGCTCACCGGGGCCAATCTCGCCAACCGCGACCTGATCTATCTCGGTGTCTCCGGCGACGGCGATTCCGCCTCGATCGGCTTCGGCCAGTTCGCGCATTCGATCCGACGCGGCGTCAACATGACCTATATCGTCGAAAACAACGGCGTCTACGGCCTGACCAAGGGCCAGTTCTCGGCGACGGCCGACCGCGGCTCGAAGAGCAAGAAGGGCGTGACCAACACCGACAACGCCATCGACCTCGTCGCGATTGCGCTTCAGCTTGGCGCCACCTTCGTCGCGCGCTCCTTTTCCGGCGACAAGACGCAGCTGGTGCCGCTGATCGCGGCCGCGATCCGCCACAAGGGCGCGTCCTTCATCGACGTCATCAGCCCCTGCATCGCCTTCAACAACCACGCCGGCTCGACCAAGAGCTTCGATTATGTCCGCGAGCACAACGATGCCGTGAACCGGCTCGACGTGCTGGTCGGCCGCGATCCCATTGCGGTGGACTACGCGCCTGGTACGGTGCAAGTGGTCGAGCAGCACGACGGCAGCAAGATCGCGCTGCGCAAGATCGACGCCGACTACGATCCGCACGACCGGCTGGGGGCCCAGACCTTCCTCGCCAAGCACGCGGCCAAGGGCCAGATCGTCACGGGTCTGCTCTATGTCGATCCGGACGCTGAAGATCTGCACGCCCATCTCAACACGGTCGAGACGCCGCTCAACACGCTGGAAGCGGACACGCTCTGCCCGGGCTCGGCGGTGCTGGACAAGATCAACGCCAGTTTGCGATGATTGGCGGCTTCGATGAAGCCGTGGGGTGGGCAAAGGCGCAGCGCGCCGTGCTCACCATCTCTCCGCACAGTTGATAGGCATGGTGGGCACGTTTCGCTTTGCCCACCCTACGGCGCTGAGCGCCGAACTCGCACCGCCTCCAGATTCAGCCGACAGGCTCGGGTTGGGCCTCAGCCTCCGCCGCGGCCTCGTCTGCCTGGGCAGGTCGTCCGGCGCCCCAATATTGCTGGCAGGTCTCGAGCAACGTTTCCATGTCCACGGTCAGGCCGCCAGCATTCACGATCACGCTGTCAGTGCCAAGCGCCTTGTTCAACAGCGTCAGGGCCTGCATCGCAATACTCCTCGAGAATCGCTGGGCGATCAGGGGATCGACCTTGAGCACCACGAATTTCTGCCCGCGCTGCTCCCATGAGAAAATCTTGCGTACGGCGCTCCAGGCGATGGTCTCGCCGGCGAGCCTGGTGTCGCGAATGCCGACACGGCTGATGAAGAGCACCGGCTGCCTGGCAGTGGCCAGCCGCCAGAGCATCCTGCAGGTGGCGAGGCCGAAAAACACCGCGCCGACATAACAGATGGCCACCAGGACCTTGGTGACGTCATTGCCCTCTTGCCAGCTGAAGGCGAGGACGGTGCAAAGCAGCGTCAACAGCAGGCTGCCGCCGAACAACGTCAGCAGCCGGGCTCGGGAATAGCCGATCGCGAGATTGGGCAAGGTCGGACTTTCGGACATTTCAACCGCCTCCAGCCATTTGCAACAACCTGGGCTCTATCCGCGCCCCTCCATGTCAGGGGTTAAGCCTGGAACCTTGCGCGAGGCTGCCCGCGGGAGTGCGAGGCATTCGCAGTTGAACGCACGGCGCCGGGCTTGCGACTAACCGACAATTGGCCCCATCGCGCGCGATGCGGGCCGCCAAGACCTGACGATCCCGGTGCGATCATGAAGCTTGCCCTCATCCTTCCGCTTGCCCTCGCAGCCTTCATCGGCGTCGCCCGGGCTGAGGAGGCCGACGACTTTCGCGAGGCCACCACGTCCGAAGCCGAGACTTTCAACGCCCGCCTCTATGCGGGCGCGCCCGGCAAGACCGCCTATGCCTGCTTCGTCCGCCGCTACGACGCCGACCATCTGGCGCGGCATCCCAAGCAGAAGGTCGCGTCGATGAAGCTGCTGGTCTCGGCGGAGACCTTTGAAGCGGACGAGCAGTTGCACAACTCCTTCCGGCTCGGCTTCCGCTATCGCCACCGCAGCGGCGATTTCGATTCCAGCGGCTCCTGCCACCACACCGTGCTCACCAAGCAGGGCAGCGAGGTCCGGCTCGGCTGCGGCGTCGATTGCGAGGGCGGCGGCGTCGGGATCGCGCTGTCGAAGGACGACAAATCGGCCATCGTGCGGCTCGACAGCATCAGGGTCTGGCTGCACAACAAGCCTGACGACGAGGCCGAGCGGTCGCTGGTCGCAGGCAGCGACGACGGGATTTTCCGCCTCGACCGGGTCGACAACAGCGAATGCGCCGCGCTGGTGACCGACCGCAAGGAACTCGCCGCGCTCCGGCACAAGTGATATGTCTCCGGCTGCCGTTGTTGTTTGCGCATGATCTTTTCGGAAAACCGCTTCAGATCATGCGCCAGGGAGATCGCCATGAACCGCCGGAACATCTTGTGGAGCACCGTCTCGGCGCTGGGCGCGGCCTTTGCCGCCTCGCGCGCCAAAGCTGCGACCGAGGCCGCACCGTCGAGCAAGCTGAAGGTCGTCTATCACCTCGCTGATGCCGACAAGGTCAATTTCGTGCTCGGCAACATCCAGAACCACATCGACGGCGTCGGCGGCCCCGACCATGTCACGCTCGCGCTCGTGATCCACGGGCCGGCGCTGAAGGCGTTTCACGCGGCGCAGGCCAATCCCGACGTCGGCAGGCGGATCAGCGACTTCTCCAAGGACGGCGTCGAGCTCGCCGCCTGCGGCAACACCATGAAGGCGCAAAACATCACGCTGAAGGATCTGCTGCCGGGGTTCGTCAGCGCGGAAAGAGGCGGCGTGGTGCGTTTGGCCGAGCTGCAGTCGCAGGGATATCTGTACTTGCGGCCGTAGGGCGCCGTTGCCTCTTCCGTCATTGCGAGCGAAGCGAAGCAATCCAGTCCGTCCGCGCAGACAGTCCGCATTGCTTCTTCGCAGGTCTTCGCAATGACGGGAGAGAGGTCGGCGCGAGCCATCACCGCTTCCCTGCCGCACTTGACACACCCATAACCCCGCGGTTATGAGTCAATCCATAACTTCCGAGTTATGGATTTCGCATGTCCGCCGCGCACGATCTTCTGTTTCGGACGCTCGCCGACCCCACCCGGCGGGCGATCTTCGAACGGCTGTGCCGCGAGGGCGAGCAGACGGTCGGGGCACTGACGGCCCGATCAGGCGTTTCCCAGCCGGCGGTGTCAAAACATCTCGGCGCGCTCAAGCAGGCGGGCCTCGTGCGCGACCGCCACGAAGGACGCCAGACCCACTACAGCGCGCAGCCCGGTGCGCTCAATCCACTGATCGACTGGACCGGCCAGATGGCGGGCTTCTGGCAGAACCGGCTCGATGCGCTCGACGATCTCCTGAAGAGGATGGACCAATGACTGAGGCTGCGACCGAAACACGTTCCGTGGTCATCGAGCGCGAGTTCGCCTATCCGCCGGAGCGGCTGTGGCGCGCGCTGACCCAGCCGCATCTGATCGAGGAATGGCTGATGAAGAACGACTTCAAGCCTGACGTGGGTCACCGCTTCAATCTGCGCGGCGAGTGGGGCGGCGTGCTGGATTGCGAGGTGCTCGCCATCGAGCCGCAGCGTACCCTCGCCTACACCTGGAATTTCACGCATGAGGACGCGGCCTACGACCTCAAGAGCGTCGTAACCTTCACGCTCACCCCGCGAGGATCGGGCACGCATCTGCGCGTCGAACAGGCGGGCTTCCGGCCCAGCCAGAAGCAGGCTTATGGCGGCGCGCATGCCGGCTGGAAGCAGTTCTTCACCAAGCTGGACGAGCTGCTGGCGCGGACGGAATAGCCCGGCCGAGCCCGTCCATACTGAATAGTCCCAGAGGAGATTGAGATGAGCTCGAACATGTGGATCAGGCAGATCCATCGCTGGTTGTCGATTGCCTTCACGCTTGCCGTCATCGCCAACATCGTTGCGCTGACGATGCAGATACAGGCCGCCTGGATCGGCCTGATGGCCTTCGTGCCGCTGCTTCCGCTGCTCGCGACCGGGCTCTATCTGTTCGCGCTGCCCTATCTCAGCCGTCGCAGCGAGGCGCGGTCGTGAAGAAAGCCGTGGCCGCAAAAAAGAAAGAAACGGACGGGCCGTCGCCCTCGAAACTGATCGACGGCAGGATCAAGGAACTCGGCGACTGGCGCGGCGAGACGCTGAAGCGCGTCCGCGCGCTGATCAAGGAGGCCGATCCTGAAGTGGTCGAGGCATGGAAATGGCGCGGCGTTCCCGTCTGGGAGCACGACGGCATCATCTGCACCGGCGAAACCTACAAGGAAGTGGTGAAGCTGACCTTTGCCAAGGGCGCGGCGCTGGACGATGCGGCCGGGCTGTTCAACTCCAGCCTCGACGGCAATGTACGGCGCGCGATCGACATTCGCGAAGGCGAGAAAATCAACGAGAAAGCGTTGAAGGCGCTGATCCGTGCGGCGGTGGAGCTGAATGCGACGAAGAAGAAGCCGGCGAAGAAGCGCTCCGCCTAAGATAGCATGAATTGATTTTCATCGCATAAGCAGCCGCGGACTCGGTGCAACCTCTCCCGCTTGCGGGGGAGGGAGCACACCTCCTCCTGAGCGCTATCCTTACGCCACCGCCGCCGGGATCGGGCGCGGGCTGACGACGTATTCGCGCAGCACCTTGTCGTTGGCGTCGACCTCGATCAGGGCGACGTCATAGGTCCAGAGATCGGCGAGATGCTGGAGCACGCGCTTGGCATCGGTCTCGTTGAGCTGCGAGCCCTTGATGACGTGGTGGTGCAGGATCAGCCGGCGGTCGCCGGAGAGATCGACGTCGACCACTTCGATGTTGGCGTCGATGAAGCCGACGTCGTGCTGCCGCGCCAGCTCGCGCCGGACGCGGCGGAAGCCGCGCTCGTCGTGGATGGCATCGACCCGGATGCCGGCGCGCTCCTCGGGATCGTCGTGGAGGTGGAACATGCGGAAGTGCCGCATCAACTTCGGACTCAGGAACTGGCCGATGAAGCTCTCGTCGCGGTAATTGGCCCAGACGTCGCGCAGCACGCCCATCACGTCGCCCTTGCCGGCGATGTCGGGGAACCACTCGCGGTCCTCGTCTTCCGGATTGGTGACGATGCGCTCGATGTCCTGCATCACCGCGAAGCCGAGCGCATAGGGATTGAAGCCCGAGAAGCGCTGATCGTCGAATTCGGGCTGGAACACCACATTGGTGTGCGAGCCCAGGAATTCGAGGAAGTTGCCGTCGGTAATGCGGCCCTGCTGGTGCAGCCTGGTCATGATGCGATAGTGGACGTAGGTCGCCGTCCCCTCGTTCATCACCTTGGTCTGGCTCTGCGGATAGAAATATTGCGCGATGTGGCGAACGATGCGCAGCAGCTCGCGCTGCCAGGGCGCCAGCCGCGGCGCGCTCTTCTCCAGGAAATAGAGCAGGTTCTCCTGCGGCAGGCCGAGCAGCTTGCGCCGACGCTCGACCGAGAGCGCCGAGCGGCTCTTGCTCTTGCCTGTCGGAACGGTGCGCCAGAGGTCGTTGAAGACTTCCTCCTCGTGCTGGCGACGACGCCCTGCCCGCTTCTCTTCCGCGCGCAGGTCGAGCTTCTTCTTGCCGGGATAGCGGTCGATGCCGTGCGACATCAGCGCATGCGCCGCGTCCAGCGTGCGCTCGACCTCGATGCGGCCGTAGCGCTCCTCGCACTGCATGACGTAGTTCTTGGCGAAATCGAGATAATCGAGAATGCCTTCGGCATCGGTCCACTGCTTGAACAGATAATTGTTCTTGAAGAAGTGGTTGTGGCCGAACGCGGCGTGCGCGATCACCAGCGTCTGCATCGTCGCCGTGTTCTCCTCCATGAGGTAGGAGATGCAGGGCGAGGAGTTGATCACGATCTCATAGGCAAGGCCCATCAGGCCCTTGCGATAGGAGGCCTCGTGAAACGCGAAGTGCTTGCCGAACGACCAGTGCTTGTAGAACAGCGGCATGCCGACCGACGAATAGGCGTCCAGCATCTGCTCGGCGGTGATGACCTCGATCTGGTTCGGGTAGACGTCGAGCCCGAGATCCTTCAACGCCACTTCCTCGCAGGCGTCGGTGATCCGCTGCAAGGTCTGGAAATCCCAATCGGCGCCTTCGAACAAGCGTTCCGTCATGGAGCGGCTTTCTCCTGGGCAGTTTCGCGGCGCTGGAACAGATCGTGGAACACCGGAAAGATCTCGCTGCGCTCGGAGACCTTGCGCATCGAGAGCGGTGCACCGCTGTTGCGCAGGCGCTCATAGAGGGTCCAGAGCGAGGAATCGGAGAGATCGAAGGCGCTGCCGCCTGATTCCCCGACCTCGAGATAGGCGAAGAATTGGCAGACCGGCAGGATCTTTTCGGTCAGCAGCAGGCCGGTGAGTTCGCCGTCGGAATAGGAATTGTCGCCATCGGAGGCTTGCGCGGCGTAGATATTCCAGTCCGAGGGATTGAAGCGCTCGCGCACGATCTCGTGCATCGCCTGCAGCGCGCTGGAAACCAGCGTGCCGCCGGAGGCCGGACCGTAGAAGAAGGTCTGCTCGTCCACCTCCTCGGCGCGGTCGGTGTGGCGGATGAAGACGATCTCGACATGCTTGTAGCGCCGCTTCAGGAACACGTAGAGCAGCATGTAAAAGCGCTTGGCGAGATCCTTCATGTGCTCTGACATCGAGCCGGAGACGTCCATCAGACAGAACATCACGGCCTGCGCCACCGGCCGCGGCACCTTCTCGTAGCGGCGATAGCGGATGTCGAGCGGATCGATGAACGGAATGCGTTTGGTCTTGGCCTTCAGCTTTTCGAGCCGGGCGATGAGCTCGGCGCGCTCGTCCTCGTCGGTGCAGGCCGCGATCTCGGCTTCCAGCTCCTCGACTTCATCCTTGCGGGGACGCTTGAGCGCGATGCGGCGGGCCAGCGCCAGCTTCACGGTCCGGCTGACCGAGATGTTGGCGGGCGAACCTGACGTGGTGTAGCCGGCGCGCTGGATGCCTTCGCTCTCGGTCTGCGCGATCTTGCGCTTGGCCAAATCGGGCAGCTCGAGATCATCGAGGAAGAGATCGACGAATTCGTCGCGGGAGAGCACGAAGCGGAAGGCGTCCTCGCTGTCGCCTTCGCCGGGGCCGGAATCCTTGGCGCTGCCCTGGCCTTGGCGTTGCAGATAGTCGCCCTCGATGAACTTCTTGTTGCCGGGCAGCACCATGTCGCGCGTTCCGCCTTCACGGCGGAAGCGCGGCTCGTGCATGCCGTCCAGCGGAATCGTGACCTCACCACCCTCCAGGACGTCCTTGATGTCGCGTTCCTGCGAGGTCTTCTTGACGGCGCCCTGCACCAGGGACTTGGCCCGACGCAAGAACCGCTGACGGTTCTCAAGACTCTTGCCGCCTGGATTCAGGCGCCTGTCAATAATGTGAATGGGCACTTTACCATCCGCCTCAACCGGCCTGCTTCACGCGCATGTACCATTCGACGAGCCGGCGAACCTGACGCTCGGTGTAGCCGCGCTCCACCATGCGTGCGACGAACTCGCCGTGCTTCTTCTCCGTCTCGCCGTCCTTCTTCGATCCGAACGAGATGACCGGAAGCAGGTCCTCGACCTGGGAGAATATCCGCTTTTCGATCACATCGCGAATCTTCTCGTAGGAGGTCCAGGTCGGATTCTTGCCGCCGTTCTGGGCCCGGGACCGTAACGAGAATTTGACGACCTCGTTGCGGAAGTCCTTGGGGTTGGCGATGCCCGCCGGCTTCTCGATCTTGGTCAGCTCCTGGTTCAAAAGCTCGCGATCCAGCAGCTGGCCCGTATCGGGATCCTTGAAGTCCTGATCCTCGATCCACGCATCGGCGTAGTCGACGTAACGGTCGAACAGGTTCTGGCCGTAATCCGAGTAGGATTCGAGATAGGCCTTCTGGATCTCGTTGCCGATGAACTCGGCATAGCGCGGCGCGAGCTCGGCCTTGATGAATTCGAGATAACGCTTCTCGGTTTCCTCGGGCAGTTGCTCCCTGCGGATCGACTGCTCCAGCGCGTACATCAGATGCACGGCGTCGGCGGCGACCTCCTGCGGATCGTGGTTGAAGGTCGCGGCCAGGATCTTGAAGGCAAAGCGCGTCGAGACGCCGTCCATGCCCTCGTCGACGCCGGCGGCATCGCGATATTCCTGGACGCTGCGCGCCTTCGGATCGGACTCCTTCAGGCTCTCGCCGTCGTAGACCCGCATCTTGGCGAACAGCGTCGAATTCTCGTGCTTGCGCAGCCGCGACATCACCGAAAACCGCGCCAGCGTCTCCAGCGTCGAGGGCGCGCACGGCGCGGCCGCGAGCTCGGAGCCCTGGATCAGCTTCTCGTAGATCTTCTGCTCTTCGGTGACCCGCAGGCAGTACGGCACCTTGATGACGCAGATGCGGTCGATGAAGGCTTCGTTGTTCTTGTTCGACTTGAAGCTCGCCCATTCCGCTTCGTTGGAGTGCGCGAGGATGACGCCGGTGAACGGGATCGCGCCGATATTCTCGGTGCCGATGTAGTTGCCTTCCTGCGTCGCGGTCAGCAACGGATGCAGCATCTTGATCGGCGCCTTGAACATTTCGACGAACTCGAGCACGCCCTGATTGGCGCGGTTGAGGCCGCCGGAATAGCTGTAGGCGTCGGGATCGTTCTGGGCGTAAGTCTCGAGCTTGCGGATATCGACCTTGCCGACCAGCGAGGAGATGTCCTGGTTGTTCTCGTCACCCGGTTCGGTCTTGGCGATCGCGATCTGGCGCAGCCGCGACGGCTGGATCTTTGCGACCCGGAACTGAGAAATATCGCCGCCGAAAGCTTCCAGCCGCTTGTAGCACCACGGGCTCATCAACCCGGTGAGACGCCGGCGCGGAATGCCGTATTTCTCTTCCAGCATCGGCCCCAGCTGATCGGGATCGAACAGGCTGAGCGGGCTCTCGAACACCGGCGAGAGCTCGTCGCCGGCCTTGAGCACGTAGATCGGATGCACTTCCATCAGCGATTTCAGCCGTTCGGCGAGCGAGGACTTGCCGCCGCCGACCGGCCCGAGCAGATAGAGGATCTGTTTGCGCTCCTCCAGGCCCTGCGCCGCATGGCGGAAGAAACCGACGATGCGCTCGATGGTTTCTTCCATGCCGTAGAAGCCGGCGAAGGCCGGATAGGTGCGGATGGTACGGTTCAAAAAGATACGGCCAAGGCGTGGGTCCTTGGCCGTGTCAATCGTCTGGGGCTCGCCGATCGCCGCTAGTAGTCGTTCGGCCGCATTCGCGTATTTCATGGGATCGCTTCGACACGATTCCAGATATTCCGCCATCGACATGTCGTGCTGGCTTCGCGCCTCGAACGACCGGGCGAAGGCGTTGAATAGAGAATCGTTGTACATGATCCCTCTCCGCGTGAGTTCCGCTACAAGCTGAAACGAAAGCAGTTACTAGACCGTTCCTCAGGCCGTCTTTCGAATCAGCGTGAGCACATGACCATCATTGGACACCCGGCTGCCGACGCGACGCAACGCACAAGGTAGGCACTCCGTGAATTACGAACAGGCACTTGCCCTTAATTTGTGCGAATCTCTGTCCATCTTGGCTTATTTCCAGAAATTGTCACTGGCTCGCCACATCCGGGCAAATACCGGAGCGAGACCCTCCGGCACTGCAACATGACAATCCGCGAGCGGCAAACTTATGACGCTTGCAGGGCGACGCCTTGCGTGCCGCGTTCATCTTCCTGCTGCAATGCGGTGGCTTGGGTGCCTGCAGCGGCTTGGGTGCTTGCAGCGGCTTGGGTGCTTGCAGCATGACAATCGCGGCAAGCACACAGCAATGTATCAAAATCGGTCGCCAGCCCCCCCGAACGGATAACAATCCGATCGCGCCGCGTGCCGCGCGCCACGCTTCGGATGCCGGCGAGCTGCTGCTGCAACGCGGGCGTCGGCGTCAGCACGATCGCCTTCTGCCCCCGGCACTCGTCCGCCGAAACATCGGCAATGGAGTCCCACGGCAGAAATTCGTTGCCGATCCGCAAGTCGCGGATGCCGTACGGGGTGATGATCACGACCGGCCCGCGTTCGGCTGGCAGCTTCCAGATCAGCCAGGCGGTGATGGGGCCGAACAGCGCGACACCGAGATAGCCCATCGTCGTGTCGTAGCTGCCGATGTCGTCCCACCATTCGAAAACAAGACTTGATTTAAAAACCAGACTTGCGCTGAGCAATGTCATGGCAAAGCCCGCCGCGACCAGCAGCCGCAGGCGCGTGGCGCATCGACCGATTTCGAAATCGCGCGAGGTATCGGTGCAGACGGACGGGACGACCGATTGCCGGCTGCCCCCGATGGGTACGCCATCAGGACGTGCGTGCATGCTTTCCCCCCAAGCACAACCATTCGCGACCGAACCTATGACGATCAGAGAGATCGAGATCCCCTGATGACACTCCGACGCGATAGACGCACCTCACGCAACACGCTTCGGCCAATCCGTTCCGGCCAAATTATATTACGCAAATCATCACTGCCGCCTGGATCGCCATGATCGCGACGGAGTTAAACTAAGAGTATGACGCTCGTACCCTTGATTGGTTCCCTCCCGGGAGCATGTCAGCTAAAGAATAGCGCGTCAGGACCGGGGCGGAAACCCCTCGCCCGAAGGCTTGGAGATAAATAATCATCATGAATCCCGTCAAAGAACTGGAAAAGCACGGACAAGCCGTCTGGCTGGACTTCCTGGCCCGTGGCTTCATCGCCAAGGGCGACCTGAAGCGGCTGATCGATACCGACGGCGTCAAGGGCGTCACCTCCAATCCATCGATCTTCGAGAAGGCGATCGGCAGCTCGGACGAATACGACGCTCCGATCGGCAAGGCGCTGAAGCGCGGCGACCGCACCGTGGCCGATCTGTTCGAGGCCGTGGCAGTCGAGGACATCCAGGCTGCCGCCGACGTGCTTCGTCCGGTCTATGATCGCCTGAAGGGCGGCGACGGCTATGTCAGCCTCGAGGTCTCGCCCTATCTGGCGATGGACACGTCAGGCACCGTCGCCGAAGCGCGCCGCCTGTGGAAGGACGTCGGTCGCAAGAACCTGATGGTGAAGGTGCCGGCGACGCCGGAGGGCCTGCCGGCGATCGAGACGCTGATCGGCGACGGCATCAGCATCAACATCACGCTGCTGTTCTCCAGGGCCGTCTACCTCCAGGTCGCCGAAGCCTATCTGGCGGGTCTCGAAAAATACGTCGCCGGTGGCGGCGATCCCTCGCATGTCGCGAGCGTGGCGAGCTTCTTCGTCAGCCGCATCGATAGCGTCGTCGACAAGCAGCTCGACGAGAAGATTGCCCGCGCCAACGATCCATCCGAGAAGGAGCGGCTCGCCGCGCTGAAGGGCAAGGTCGCGATCGCCAACGCCAAGGTCGCCTATCAAGACTACAAGCGGCTGTTCTCGGGCCCCCGCTGGGAGAAGCTCGCCGCCAAAGGCGCCAAGCCGCAGCGCATGTTGTGGGCCTCGACCGGTACCAAGAACAAGGATTACAGCGACGTCCTCTACGTCGAGGAGCTGATCGGCCCCGACACCATCAATACCGTGCCGCCGGCAACGCTGGACGCCTTCCGCGACCATGGCAAACTGCGCGACAGCCTGGAAGAGAACGTCGACGAGGCTAACCGCGTGCTGGAAGAGCTGGAGCGCTCCGGCATCTCGCTCGACGCCATCACCGAGGAGCTGGTCAGGGACGGCGTCAAGTTGTTCGCGGACGCCGCCGACAAGCTCTACGGCGCCGTCGCGCACAAGCGCGCGACCGTGCTCGGGGCGGCGATCGACCGCCAGCAGCTCTCGCTCGGCGACGGCCTCGGCAAGGCCGTGGCCAAGAGCACCGAGGAATGGCGCGCCTCGGCCAAGATCCGCAGGCTGTGGCAGCGCGATAAATCGGTCTGGACCGGGACGGACGAGGACAAATGGCTCGGCTGGCTCGACAGCGCTGCGAAAGCCGACGTCGCCGACTACGAGGACTATGCCAACCGCGTGAAGGGTCAGAAATTCTCCGACGCCGTCGTGCTCGGCATGGGGGGATCGAGCCTCGGACCGGAGGTGCTGGCCGAGACCTTTGCAAGGAAGCCGGGCTTCCCGAAGCTGCACGTGCTTGACTCCACCGACCCGGCCGAGGTGCGGGCGATGGAAGCCAAGATCGACATCGCCAACACCGTGTTCATCGTTTCCAGCAAGTCCGGCGGCACCACCGAGCCGAACGCGATGAAGGACTATTTCCACGAACGCGTCGCAAAGGCGCTCGGCCCGAAGGCGAGGACCGGCTTCCGCTTCATCGCCGTGACTGATCCCGGCTCTTCGCTGGAGAAGGCGGCCAAGAAGTTGAACTACGCCCGCATCTTCCACGGCGAGCCGTCGATCGGCGGACGCTATTCGGTGCTGTCGCCGTTCGGCCTGGTGCCGGCGGCGACAGCCGGCATCGATGTCAAGACCTTCATCAAGCATGCGCTCGCGATGGTCCGCTCCTGCGGACCGGACGTGCCGCCGAGCGAAAACCCCGGCGTGCAGCTCGGTCTCGCCATGGGCCATGCCGGTCTGGAAGGTCGCGACAAGGTGACGATCCTGGCGTCGAAGAAGATCGCCGATTTCGGCGCCTGGGCCGAACAGCTGATCGCGGAATCGACCGGCAAGGAAGGCAAGGGCCTGATCCCGATTGCCGGCGAGCCGCCGGGCGAGTCCGCGGTTTACGGCAACGACCGCTTCTTCATCGACATCCGCACCGAAGGCGAAACGGATGCCGCCCATGACTCGGCGCTTGCCGGGATCGAGGCGGCCGGACATCCCGTGGTGCGCATCGTGATGAAGTCGATCGAACATCTCGGCCAGGAATTCTTCCGCTTCGAGATGGCAACCGCAGTTGCAGGCTCGATCCTCGGCATCAACCCGTTCGACCAGCCGGACGTGGAAGCCGCCAAGATCAAGACCCGCGAGCTGACGTCGGCATACGAGAAGAGCGGCGCGCTCCCGCCCGAGAAGCCCGTGGTCAGCACCATCGAGGCCGATCTCTACACCGACGAGGCCAATGCCACTGCGCTGCGTGCGGCGGGCGCCAATGGCGACCTCACCTCATGGCTGAAGGCGCATCTGTCGCGCTCGGGTGAGGGCGACTACGTCGCCCTGCTCGGCTACATCGCGCGCGACAAGGCCAATATCGACGCGCTCCAGGCGATGCGGCTGGATGTGCGCGAGAAGCGGCATGTGGCGACCTGCGCCGAGTTCGGCCCGCGCTTCCTGCACTCGACCGGTCAGGCCTACAAGGGCGGACCCGACAGCGGCGTATTCCTCCAGATCACCGCCGACGATGCCAAGGACCTTCCGGTGCCAGGCCAGAAGGCGAGCTTTGGGGTGATCAAGGCGGCGCAGGCCCGCGGCGATTTCGACGTGCTCACCGAGCGCGGCCGGCGCGCGCTTCGGGTGCATCTCAAGGGCGGGCTCAAGAAAGGCCTCGCGGCACTCAATGCGGCGCTGAACGACGCGTTGAACTAAAGGGAATATCGCAATGCAACTCGGCATGATCGGCCTCGGCCGGATGGGCGGCAACATCGTTCGCCGGCTGATGCGCCATGGTCATTCGACCGTGGTTTATGACAAGGACGCCAAGGCCGTTGCCGGTCTCGCCGCGGACGGCGCGGTGGGCTCGGCAAGTCTCGAGGAGTTCATCTCGAAACTGGAGCGGCCGCGCACCGCCTGGGTGATGCTGCCGGCAGGCCACATCACCGAGACGACGATCGACACCATCGCGGGCGTGATGCAGGAAGGCGACGTCATCATCGACGGCGGCAACACCTTCTGGCAGGACGATGTTCGGCGCGGCAAGGCGCTGAAGACGCGCGGTATCCACTATGTCGACGTCGGCACCTCAGGCGGCGTCTGGGGTCTCGACCGCGGCTATTGCATGATGATCGGCGGAGAAAAGCAGGTGGTCGACCGGCTCGATCCGATCTTCGCCGCGCTGGCGCCCGGCGCCGGCGAGATTCTGCGCACCGAAGGACGCGAGGGGCGCGATCCCCGCATCGAGCAGGGCTACATCCATGCCGGCCCTGTCGGCGCCGGGCATTTCGTCAAGATGATCCACAACGGCATCGAATACGGCCTGATGCAGGCCTATGCCGAAGGGTTCGACATCCTCAAGAATGCCAATATCGAAGCCTTGCCCGCCGATCACCGTTACGATTTCGACCTCGCCGACATCGCCGAAGTGTGGCGGCGTGGCAGCGTGATCCCGTCCTGGCTGCTCGACCTCACCTCGACAGCGCTCGCCGACAGCCCTCAACTGTCGGAATATTCCGGCTTCGTGGAGGATTCCGGCGAAGGACGCTGGACCGTGAATGCGGCGATCGACGAGGCCGTGCCGGCCGAGGTGCTGACCGCGGCGCTCTACGCACGTTTCCGTTCCCGCAAGGAACACACCTTCGCCGAAAAAATTCTCTCCGCGATGCGTGCGGGATTCGGCGGCCACAAGGAGCCGACGCAGCCCGACGCCGCGAAAATCAAATAAGAAATACCATCAAGCGAAGGCCCCTCGTTCGTGACAAAAGACCCGCAAGCCAAGCGTAAGCCGGAAAACTGCGCCTTCGTCATTTTCGGTGTCACCGGCGATCTCACCCATCGCCTCGTGATGCCATCGCTCTACAATCTCGCCGCCGAAAACCTGTTGCCGGAAAAGTTCTGCGTCGTCGGCGTGGCCCGCAAGCCGCAGACCGACGACGAGCTCCGCGACAGCCTGATGCAGGGCCTGCGCGAGTTCGCGACGCGCCCGGTGGACGACGATATCGCCAGGCAACTGCTGCAATGCGTGACCTTCGTCGAAGCCGACGCGAAAGACCCGCCGTCGTTCGATCGCCTGCGCGAGCACCTCGATGGCCTGGAGTGCTCGCAAGGTACCGGCGGCAACCGCCTGTTCTATCTCGCGACCCCGCCGGCTGCCTTCGCCCCGACCGCGCGCGAGCTCGGGCGTACCGGCATGATGAAGGAGAACGGCGCCTGGCGCCGGCTGGTGATCGAAAAGCCGTTCGGCACCGATCTCGCCTCGGCCAAGGCGCTGAACGCCGAACTGCTCAAGATCATGCAGGAGCACCAGATCTACCGGATCGATCACTATCTCGGCAAGGAGACGGTGCAGAACATCCTGGTGCTGCGCTTTGCCAACGGCATGTTCGAGCCGATCTGGAATCGCAACCATATCGACCACGTCCAGATCACGGTCGAAGAGAAGCTCGGCGTCGGCCATCGCGGCGGCTTCTACGATGCCACCGGCGCGTTGCGCGACATGGTGCCGAACCACCTGTTCCAGTTGATGTCGCTGGTAGCGATGGAGCCACCCGCGCGGTTCGACGCCCATTCCGTCCGCTCGGAGAAGGCCGAGGTGCTCACCTCGATTCAGCAGCCTAGCCTGGAGGAGGCCCTGAGGAATTCGGTGCGCGCGCAATATCTCTCAGGCCGGATCGGCGACGAGGACATTCCGGACTACCGCAAGACCGAGGACGTCAAGCCGGGCAGCACCACCGAGACCTTTGTCGCCCTGAAGCTGATGATCGACAATTGGCGCTGGGCCGGCGTGCCCTTCTATCTGCGCACGGGCAAGGCATTGGGCCACAAGCGCACGGAGGTGGCGATCAAGTTCAAGCAGGCCCCGCTGTCGATGTTCTCGGGCACGACGGTCGACCGCCTCTCGCAGAACTTCCTCACCATCGGCATCGCGCCGACCGAGACCATCGAGCTGCAGTTCAACGCCAAGATCCCGGGGCCGAGCATCACCATCGACGGCGTCGAGATGAAATTCCGCTACGGCGATTATTTCCGGGCCGATCCCTCCACCGGCTACGAGACGCTGATCTACGACTGCATGATCGGCGACAACATCCTGTTCCAGCGTGCCGACGGCATCGAGGCCGGCTGGCAGGCGGTGCAACCGTTCCTCGACGCCTGGAAGACGGCGGGCAGCAACGGCATCGAGACCTATGAAGCGGGCAGCGACGGCCCCAGATGCGCGGATGAACTGCTGCGGCGCGACGGCCGCAGCTGGCGGAAGTTCTCGTGATGGCGGCGGCCGACCCGCCGGAGCTGATCGTCGTCGCCGACGCCAACGCCCTGGCGCAAGCCGCAGCCGAACGGGTGCTCGCGCAGATGTCAGCCAATTCCGGCCGCATCGCTATCTGCCTCACCGGAGGCTCGAGCCCGAAGAAGCTCTACCAGCTGCTCGGCAGCGACGGCTGGCGCGGCAAAATCCCGTGGGAGCGCGTGCACTGGTTCATCGGTGACGAGCGCTTCGTGCCCGAGAGCGATCCTCTCAACAACATGGCGGTCGCTCGCAGCACGTTTCTCGATCGCAACGCGCCGCCAGACCATATTCATCCGATTCCGACCGCGGTCGAAAATCCGGACGAGAGCGCCGCGGCCTATGCGCACGAGCTGCAAGCTTTCTACGGATCTGAAAAGCTCGATCCGGCGCGACCGCTGTTCGATCTCGTGCTGATGGGTGTAGGCCCGGATGGCCACACCGCCTCACTGTTTCCCGGCTATCCCGCCATCGAGGAGACCGCGCGCTGGGTCGTCGGCGTCCCCAAGGCCAATGTCGCGCCCTTCGTGCCGCGGGTCTCGCTCACCCTGCCCACCTTGGCCTCGTGCCGCGAGATGCTGTTCGAGATATCAGGGCACGACAAGCAGCCGATCTTGACGCGCCTGCTGGATGGCGAGAATCTGCCGGCCTTACGCGCGCGCTCGAATGGTGAGACCGTCTGGCTGGTCGACAGAGCCGCGCTTCCGGAGGAAATTCGTGGCGGGCGTTAAAGCACCTTGTGCCTTGATCGTGATGGGCGTGTCGGGCTCGGGAAAGAGCACAGTTGCAGCGGCGCTCAGTGAGCGCCTCGGCTGGCGGTTCGAGGACGGCGACAGCTTTCACCCCGCGAGCAACGTCGAGAAGATGCGGGCCGGCCATCCGCTCACCGACGAGGACCGCTGGCCCTGGCTCAATGCCATCGCCGACGAGATCGCGCGGGTCTGCAACAGCGGCGAGCACGTCATCATCGCCTGTTCCGCGCTCAAGCACACCTATCGCGACGTACTGCTGCGCGGACGGGACGACGTCCGCTTCATCTTCCTGAAGGGCACACAGGAGCTGATCGCCGATCGCCTCGCCCAACGCAAGGGCCATTTCATGCCGCCCGGCCTCCTCACCAGCCAGTTCAACACCCTGGAACCGCCGGAGGCGAGCGAGCATGTGATCACCGCGTCGATCGACGAAACCGTCGAGGCGATCGTGGACGGCATCGTGCGGCAGCTGAAGATCGACAGCGGGACAAGCAAGGCCATCACATGACGAAAATCTCACTCGTGGTCTCGGACGTCGACGGTACGCTGCTGACCAAGGACAAGACACTGACGGACCGCGCGCGGAGCGCTGTGCAGCGGCTGCACCAGGCCGGCATCGGCTTCACCATCACCTCGAGCCGCCCCGCGATCGGCATGCGCTTCCTGATCGATCCGCTGGCGCTGTGGTTGCCGGTCGGCCCGTTCAACGGCTCCTCGATCATCGACCCCGAGATGAGGCCGGTCGAACAGCACCTCATTCCGGCCAACGCGGCGCAACGATCGCTGCAGATCCTGAGGGATTTCGGCGCCGATATCTGGCTGTTCACCGCGGACAAATGGCTGATCGACAATCCGCGCGGCGGCTATGTTGCCCACGAGCAGCACACGATCCGTGCCGATCCGACCATCGTGACGGACTTCTCGCCATACCTTTCGAGCGCCTGCAAGATCGTCGGCGCCAGCGCCGATGCGGCAGGTCTGGAACATTGCGAGAAGGCGATGCAGGAGGCGCTCGGCAGCGAGGCCACCGCGGTGCGCTCGCAGACCTATTATCTCGACATCACCCCGCCCGGCTTCGACAAGGGCACGTTCGTGCAGGCCATGGCCAAGCGCCTCGGCATTTCCCTGGATGCGGTCGCCACCATCGGCGACATGCAGAACGACCTCGCGATGTTCAGCGTCAGCGGCACCTCGATCGCGATGGGTAATGCTACCGATAACGTCAAGGATCAGGCCACGCACGTCACGGCAAGCAACGAGCAGGATGGTTTTGCCGAGGCGATGGAGATGATCCTGAAACGGAACGGGGCGGGTTAGTCTAGACAGACTGCTTGCTGGCTTCCACCTCTCTCGCTTGCGGGAGAGGTCGCCGCGAAGCGGCGGGTGAGGGCTCTCTCCTCTCGGGGGTTCTCGCCAACGGAGACACCCCCAAGCCAGCCCTCCCCCGCAAGCGAGAGAGGGAGCGCACCTTCCTCGCGGAGGCAATCAGGCTTACGTCCCTTACTTCGACCGCTGCATCGCCGGCTTCTCGCTCTTCTGCCGTGCCGCCGACAGATTGTGCGCGGTGTTGACCAGGGCGATGTGCGTCAGCGCCTGCGGGAAATTGCCGGTCTGGCGCCTGGCGTCAGAATCATATTCTTCGGCCAAAAGCCCGACGTCGTTTGCGATCCCGACCACGCGGTCGAACAACACTTGCGCCTTGTCGGGATCGCCGGACAGCACATAGGCGTCGGCGAGCCACAGGCTGCAGGCCAGGAACGCGCCTTCGAGCGGCGGCTGCCCCGAAGCCAGCTCGCGCGGATCATGCCGGAGCACGAAACCGTCGCGCATCATGTGCTTTTCGACGGCCGCGATGGTGCCGCGGATGCGCGGGTCTTCCGGCGGAAGGAAGCCGACACCCGGCAACAGCAGCAGGCTGGCATCGAGCAGTTTCGACCCATAGGATTCGACGAACGTATTCTCCTGCGCGTCAAATCCCCTGTCGCAGACGTCGCGATGGATCGCCTCGCGCAAAGCGCGCCAGTGCAGCAGCGGCGCCTTGAAGCCGAACGTCTCGGCGCTCTTGATGGCCCGGTCGAACGCAACCCAGGTCATCACCTTGGAGAAGACGTAGTGCTTCGGCTCGCCGCGCCGCTCCCAGATGCCGTGGTCGGGATGGTCCCAGACCTCGGCGAGATGATCGAGCACGGCGCATTCCAGCGCCCAGCTCTCCTCATTCAGCTTGAGCTTGGCCATGCGCGACTGGTGGAAGGCGTCGATCAGTTCACCGTAGACGTCGAGCTGAAGCTGTGCATGCGCGGCGTTGCCGACACGCACCGGCTGCGCGCCCTCATAGCCGTCGAGCCAGCCGGCCTCCCATTCCAGAAGCCGCCGCTGCCCCCAGATGCCGTACATGATCTGCATGTTGGCGGGCGAGCCGGCCGCGGCGCGCAGCAACCAATTGTGCCAGGCCGAGGCTTCCTCGGTGTAGCCGGAGTTCATCAACGCCAGCAGCGTGAAGGTGGCATCGCGCAGCCAGCAGAAGCGGTAATCCCAGTTCCTGCTGCCGCCGAGCTTCTCCGGCAGCGAGGTGGTGGGCGCGGCGACGATGCCGCCGGTGGGACCGAAGGTCAGCGCCTTCAGCGTGATCAGCGAGCGCACGATCAGGTCGTGATACGGACCGTCGCGTGTGCAATGATTGCACCACTCCTCCCAGAACTTCTGCGTCTCCCCAAGCGCGGTCTCCGGGTCGATCGGCTCGGGCGGGTCGAGATGGGAGGGGCCGTAGGTCAGCACGAATGGTACGGTCTCGCCGGCTTTCACCTCGAACTCGGAGACCGTGGTCAGGTCCTCTCCGCGCGTCTCGACCGGCGTACGCAGCACCGTCATGTCCTGGCCGGCGATCGCCAGCAGCGAATGGTCGATCCGGCGCACCCAGGGAATGTTGACCCCGAAGCCGAAGCGGAGCACGAGCTCCATCCGCATCTTCACGGCGCCCTGGAGGCCGCGCACCAGTCGCACGATGTCGGACGCCTTGCCGCGCGGCGGCATGAAATCGATCAGCGCAACGGTGCCGCTCTTGGTTTCAAAGCGCGTTTCCAGGATGAGGGTGTCGCCAACATAGCGGCGCGAAATCGCGGTCGCGTTCTCGCTCGGCGCGATCAGCCAACGGCCGTTCTCGTGGGTGCCGAGAATTGCGGCAAAGCAGGCGTCGGAATCGAAGGCGGGCCAGCACAGCCAGTCGATCGAGCCGTTGCGCCCCACCAGCGCCGCGGTCTCGCAGTCGCCGATCAGTGCATAGTCTTCGATCCTCTGAGACAATGTCGTGCGAGTCCAGGAATTCCCCTGGCCTGTCAACTCCCGCCGTGCAGCGAACGTTCCCGCGTCGCGGCCTTCAAAGCCGCGAGATCGACCTTGGTCGCAATCTTGTCGAGCGCGACGGGAAGCCGCTGACGCCAGTTCGGATGCTCGTCGATGGTGCCGGGAATGTTGGGCTGGTCGATCACCCCGAGCAGATCCTCCATCGAGACCGCGAGCAGCCGCGACGGCGTGCGCGACAGGAAGGTGAGCACCGAATAGAGATCGTTGGCGCTGATGCCGTTCTGGCGCAAGATCTGGTCGAGCCCGCCGAGCGCATTCCAGCGGGCCTGATCGTCCTCGCCGGGATCGAGCCCGAGCGAACGCTTCATCCTGAGATCGCTGAACGAGCGCCAGCCCGCATAGGTGCAGAGATCGTGCGTGTTCAAAGTGACAAGCGCGTTCGGCCGGTAATGATCGACATTGCGGAAATGGCCGGCATCGTCGCGCTCGAACATCATGACGAGGTACGACCAGATACCGAAATCCTGCATGGTCTCGCGAAAGCCCTCCGGAACCGTGCCGAGGTCCTCGCCGATCACGATGCATTTGTGCGCGACGCTCTCGCGGACGACCGCGGCGAGCAGCGCCTCGAGCGGCATCTGCACATAGGCGCCGTTATCGGGCTTGAAGCCGCGCGGCACCAGATAAAGCCGCTTCAAGCCGAGCACGTGATCGAGCCTGATGGCGCCGGCATGGCGCATCGAGGCGGCCAGCATGTTCGCGAACGGCACGAAGGATTGCGTCTCCAGGCCGCCTGCGTTGAAGCCGGCCAAGCCCCAATCCTGCCCGACGGTGTTGAGCACGTCCGGCGGTGCGCCGACCGCGAGATGCCGCGAGATCGCCGCCTGCTCGTTCCAGGCATCGAAGCCGTTGGATTGCACGCCGACGGCGACGTCGAGATAAAGCCCGACGCGCATGCCGAGCTCGGCCGAGAGCTGCTTGGCCGCGTGCAACTGGCTATCCGCCGTCCATTGCACGAATTCGACGAACTCGACCTCGCGCTTCTCGGCGCCGTTGCGCAAGCTTGCGCATTTTGTATCGTCCGGTTGCTGCCATTCCGCCGGCCATTCCCACCATGGTCTGTTGAAACGATGCCGCAGCACCTCGAAACAGGCAAAGCGCGACAGCAGCGGTCCTCGGTCGGCGCGGAAAGCATCAAACTGGGTGCGGCGGACGCCGCTCGCGCTTTTCATGAAACTGTCGAAGGCCGCGCGCAAGGCGAGCCATTTCAGCGCGGCCATATCGGCATAGGGGACCCGATCGCCTTCGCGCAGCCGCGCGGCAGTCGCGGCCGCGTCCGGGACGAGGTCCGCGGAGAATTCCGGGATGGCCTCGACGTCGATGTAGAGCGGATTGAGAAACAGCCGGCTGTTCGGCGAATAAGGACTGCAATCGGCCGGCTGATCGTCGAACAGGACATGCAGCGGATTGAGCCCGACGCCATCGGCGCCCAGTTGTTTTGCCAGCCTGACAAGGCCGGCCAGATCGGTGAAATCGCCGATGCCCCAATTGCGGTTCGAGCGAACACTGTAGAGCTGCACGGCGAGCAGCCAGCCGCGGTCGAAATCGCCGCCGAAGGCCCGTTCGGGTGCCACGATCATCGGCACCTCTTCCCTCGCGCCCGCGCCATCAGTCAGCGTCAGCCGGTGATAACCGAGTGGCAGGCCGGCGGGCCAGGCGATCACGGGCTCGCGCGTCTCGCCCTGTGCAATCAGGTTGCCATTACCTGTGATTTTCCACTGCAACGGCGCGGTGCCGACGGCCGCAAGCTCGGTGCGCGGATTGCCCAGCGCGCGCACCACTACCGGCCCGCTGGCGAAGCGATAGACCCGCTTCTCCGGCAGGGCCTCGAGGATGGATTTGAGCGCTTCGGGCGCGGTGATCCGCAACTTTCCGAGCGCATCGACGAATTCGGATTGGACGCCCTTGATCCGGGCTTGAGCTAAAAGGTCCATTCGGCACGCAGCTTGCAGGCCCTTATCAGGCCGGTGGCATCGATTTTAACGTGGTCGCGGAAGAGGTTAGTCGGACTTAACTCACAAACTGCGCTTGCTGTTCCCAAGGGAACCAATGACACACAAGCGGCTTTCTATAGTGGTATCAAGCGTAGGTTCCCGGCAAGGGAAACGGGCCCCTGCTTTCTTGTCAATGGCATCACCGTGAACAAGACAATTCAAACTGTCGAGAGTGCCGCTGCCGGCAGCGCTTTCCTGATCGAAGACGTCTATCCCTCGATCGACGGCGGCCGCTTCGCCGTGAAGCGGATTGCGGGCGATCCGGTCGAAGTGTGGGCGGACATCTATCGCGACGGCGATGCCACCATCAGCGCCACGCTGGTCTGGCGTGGCGAGCAGGAGCGGGAATGGCGACGCGAGACCATGATCCATCACGGCAATGACCGCTGGTCCGGTGCGTTCGTGCCGGCTGAAGCGGGCCAATATGTCTATGCCATCGAAGCCTGGACCGACGAATTCGCCACCTGGCGTCATGGACTCGAACGCAAGCAGCTCGCCGGCGGCGATGTCACGCTCGATGCGATCGAGGGCGCGGGCCTGCTGACCAAGGCGCATGGCGCGCGACAGGACGCGGCGGCCGTGATCGCGAGGCAATGCGAGGACTATCTCGGCAGCGGCGATGTCGCCCCGCTGCTTGCGACTGAACTCAGCGAGGCCATGGCCGAGAGCCAGGCCCGCCCCGATCTGACGCGTTCTGCGAATTTCCCTGTTGTCATCGACCGCGACAGAGCGCGCTTCGGCGCCTGGTATCAGATGATGCCGCGCAGCCAGAGCGCGGTCGCGGGCCAGCACGGCACCCTCCGCGACTGCATCGCGCGCGTGCCCGATATCGCGGCGATGGGCTTTGACGTCTTGTATTTCACGCCGATCCACCCGATCGGCCGCACCAGGCGCAAGGGCCGCAACAATGCACCTGTTGCGACCGAAGGCGAGCCGGGCTCGCCTTACGCCATCGGCGCGGCCGAAGGCGGCCACGATGCGCTGCATCCCGAACTCGGCACCATCGAGGATTTTCGGGCGCTGGTCGCGACCTGTCTCGAATACGGCCTCGAGCTCGCGCTGGACTTCGCCGTGCAATGCTCGCCGGATCATCGCTGGCTGACGCAACATCCGGAATGGTTCAAATGGCGGCCAGACCGTTCGGTGCGGACGGCGGATGGCCCCTATTCGGACATCGTCATCCCCGATTTCGCCTCCGTCGACCGCATCGGGCTGTGGAACGCGTTTCGCGATGCCATGCTGTTCTGGATCGATCATGGCGTCACCATCTTCGCGATCGACAATCACGACACCGCGCCGCTGCCGTTCTGGGAGTGGCTGATCCGCGACATCCGCTCGCGGCATCCCGAGGTGATCCTGTTCTCCAAGACGTTTGCGCGGCCGAAGCTGATGAAGGGCCTCGCCAAGCTCGGCTTCTCGCAATCCTTCAGCTATTTCCCCTGGCGCACCGGCAAGTGGGAGCTTGAGCAGTATCTCGGCGAAATGACCCGCTATCCGGAGCGCGACTTCTATCGCCCGCACCTGTTCGTCAATACCGCGGACCTGCTGCCCTATCATCTCCAGAGCGGCGAAGCCTGGATGTTTAAGTCGCGCGTCGCGCTGGCGGCCATGCTATCAGGCAATTACGGCCTCTACAGCGGTTTCGAGCTGCTGGAGCACGCGGCCGTGCCGGGCCACGAAGAATATCTGGATTCCGAGAAGTACCAGATCCGCCAGCGCGACTGGGACAAGCCCGGCAACATCAAGCCCTACATCGCGGCGCTCAACCGCATCCGCAACGACAACGCAGCCCTGCAGCAGACCGTCGATCTGCGGTTCCTCGGCATCGAGGACGGCGAGACCATCGCCTTCGTGAAGGAGGCAGCCGAACCAGCCAACACGGTCGTCGCAGCCATCGCGCTCTCGCGCCATGTGCGCGAATTCTGGCTGCCGCTCGGTGATGTCATGGTTGACGTCGATGGGCAGCGACGCCATGTGACGGCACTTGAGAATCTCTTCACCGGCGAACAGTCCCGCATCGAATGGGGCGGGATCAGGTTGCGTATCGATCCCGACCGCGATCCGGCGCTCGTATTCCGCTGCCTGGCGTAAGGGGTCACGCCATGAATGTTCTGTCTTCCGTCGACACCAAGAAGGCTGAGGCTGCCGAGATCGTGGATGAGCTCTGGTACAAGGACGCCATCATCTACCAGCTCCACGTCAAGGCCTTCGCCGACAGCAACAATGACGGCATCGGCGATTTTGCCGGGCTGACCGAGAAACTCCCCTATCTCCAGGATCTCGGCGTCACCGCCCTGTGGCTGCTGCCGTTCTATCCCTCGCCCGGCCGCGACGACGGCTACGACATCGCGGACTACGGTTCGATCAATCCCGATTTCGGGACGATGAAGGACTTCAAGCGCTTCATCCAGGAGGCGCAGAAGCGGGGCTTGCGGGTCATCACCGAGCTCGTGGTCAACCACACTTCGGACCAGCACAAATGGTTCAAACGCGCGCGCCGCAGCCATCCCGGCTCGAGCGCCCGCAACTGGTATGTCTGGAGCGACACCGACCAGAAATACCAGGGCACGCGCATCATCTTCACCGACACCGAGAAGTCGAACTGGACCTGGGATCCCGAGGCCGGCGCGTTCTACTGGCACCGCTTCTTCTCGCATCAGCCCGATCTCAATTTCGACAATCCGCGCGTCGTCAGCGCCATCATCCAGGTGATGAAGCGCTGGCTGGATGCCGGTGTCGACGGCTTCCGGCTGGATGCGATTCCCTATCTCTGCGAGCGCGAGGGCACCTCGAACGAGAATCTCCCCGAGACGCATGCGATCATCAAGCGCCTGCGCCAGGAATTGGACGCCTATTCCAAGGGCAAGCTATTGCTGGCCGAGGCCAATCAATGGCCCGAGGACGTGCAGGAATATTTCGGCCGCGGCGACGAGTGCCACATGGCCTATCATTTTCCGCTCATGCCGCGCATCTACATGGCAATCGCGCAGGAGGACCGCTTTCCGATCACCGACATCCTGCGCCAGACGCCTGATATCCCCGCAAGCTGCCAATGGGCGTTGTTCCTGCGCAACCATGACGAGCTGACGCTGGAGATGGTCACCGACGTCGAGCGCGACTATCTCTGGACCACTTACGCCAACGACCCGCGCGCCCGCATCAATGTCGGCATCCGCCGGCGGCTCGCGCCACTGATGGACAATGACCGGCGCAAGATCGAATTGATGAACTCGCTGCTGCTGTCATTCCCGGGCACGCCGATCATCTATTACGGCGACGAGATCGGGATGGGTGACAACATCTATCTCGGCGATCGCAACGGCGTACGCACGCCGATGCAATGGAGCCCGGACCGCAATGGCGGCTTCTCCCGCGCCGATCCCGCCCGCCTCTACGCGCCGCCGATCATGGATCCGGTCTACGGCTACGATTCCGTCAACGTGGAAGCGCAGTCGCGCAGCCTGTCGTCGCTGCTCAGCGCCACCAAGCGGCTGATCTCGGTGCGCAAGTCGACCCTGGCGTTCGGCCGCGGCACCATGACCTTCATTCGCCCAGCAAACCGCGCCGTCCTCGCCTATGTCCGGCAATATCGCGACGAAGTGATTCTCTGCGTGGCCAACCTGTCGCGCGCGGCGCAGGCGACCGAGCTCGATCTGTCGCCGTGGAAGGATCGCATCCCGCAGGAGATGCTGGGACGCACGCGGTTTCCGGCGATCGGCGAACTGCCCTACATGATTACGCTGGGCCCTTACGGCTTCTACTGGTTCCAGCTCCAGGAGCGCGACAAGTCCGAGCCGGTCGTGCCGCGCGCGGTGCCGGAATTCGAGACGCTGGTGGTGCCGGTGAATTCGAACTGGGTCTCGCTTGCTCGCGAGCGCGGCGTGTTCGAGCGCGACGTGCTGCCCGGATTCCTGTCACGGGCGCGCTGGTATCCCGAGCACAATCCCAAGCACATCAAGGCTACGCTGACGTCAGCGGTGCCCTTCAGCGACATCGGCGACAACAGGCCCTGGATCGCGTTTTTCGAGACGGGGCAGGACGACGCAACGCGCTACGTGCTGCCGATGCAGATCGAGTGGGTGCGTTTCGACCGCGAGCGCTTCAACCCGAAGGCACTCGCCGCCGTGCGCCAGGGCGCCCGCGAAGGCACGCTGCTCGACGTCGCGACCGACCAGATCTTCATCGGGCTTTTCCTGCGAGGCTTGTCGCAGAACCTGGTGGTGGAAGAGAACAATCTGCGGCTCGAGTTCAAGCCCACCAGCTGCTTCGCCGACTACACCGTGAAGGAGCCCGCGCGCATCCGGGCGGTCGAGCAGTCGAACAGCACCGCGCTGGTCGACAACCAATATGTCGCCAAGATCTATCGCCGGCTCGAAAGCGGTGCCAACCCTGAGATCGAGATCGGTCGCTATCTCACCGAGGTCGCGCGCTTCCCCAATACACCGGCGCTGCTCGGCAGCGTCGAGCTGGTCGAGGGCGACAGGAGCAGCGCGCTCGGCGTGCTGCATGCCTATGTCGAGAACCAGGGGGACGGCTGGACCGTCACCACGGGCTATCTCGACCGCTATATCGACGAGCAGCGGGTGCTCCCGGCCGGTGAAACCCATCGCGAGACCCAGGGGCAGGCGCCCTATCTGCACTTCATGGCCCAGATCGGCCGCCGGCTCGCCGAGTTGCACATGGCGCTCGCCGCCGCAACATCCGCCGACCTGGCCCCTGAACCGGTCGGCCCCGCCGACATCAAACGCTGGACGAGCGATCTCAAGGCGCGTGCGGAGCGTGTTCTCCGCCGGCTCGCCGATAGCAGGGACGGCCTGCGCGAAGCCGACCGTCCGCTGGTCGACAGACTCGTCGCGTTGCGCACGACCTTACCGGACCATGTCAACGCGCTCTTGCCATCCGAGATCGGCGGGTTGAACATCCGTCATCATGGCGACTTCCGTCTCGGGCAGACTCTGATCGTGAAGGATGACATCTTCATCATCGACTTCGACGGCGATCCACATCTGGCGCTGGCCGACAAGCGGCGCAGGCTGCCCGCCGCCCGCGACGTCGCCGGCCTGATCCGCTCGATTGATCTTTCGGTTAACGCGGCGCTCACCCGGGCGCTCGCGGGCGGGAATGACGAACAGGGCCGGCTCACTGCCGCGCTCGACGAATGGCGCGAGCATGCCACGGCGACCTTCCTGTCCGCCTACCGCGAGGCCATGACCGACCGGCGGCTCTGGCCGGAAGAGAACCATTTCGCGGAAAGCATGTTAAGGTTCTTCCTGCTTGATCAAGCGTTCGACGAGGTAGAGTACGAGCTGTCCCACCGGCCTGAGGGGCTCCACGCGCCGCTGACCGGCCTGCTTCGCATTCTGTCCAGTGCCGCGAGCGAAGCCCATGCCTAAATTGCCTGCCGAAGCCTATGCGATCATCGAGGGCCGCCACTCCGACCCGTTCCACTATCTCGGGCTGCATCCCGAGGGAGACAAGAGCGTGGTGCGCGCGTTCCTGCCCGACGCCACCAACGTCGAGGCGGTCGGCGAGCATGGCGAGATCGCCAGGCTCGACCGCGTCCACGATTCGGGCCTGTTCATCGGCGCGCTGCCGAATGGCTCGAAGCACTATCAGCTCCGCGCAAAGTTCGGCGACAACGTCGTCGAGTTCGAGGACGCCTACCGCTTTCCGACCATCCTGACCGATTTCGACCTCTATTTGCTCGGCGAAGGCACCCATCAGCGCATCTACGACAAGCTCGGTGCGCATCCGATGCGGCTCGAAGGCGTCGACGGCATCGGCTTCGTGGTGCTGGCGCCGAATGCGCGACGCGTCTCGGTGGTCGGCGATTTCAATTTCTGGGACGGGCGGCGTCACCCTATGCGGGTGCGCGGCGCCGGCTATTGGGAATTGTTCATCCCGAACGCCAAGCCGGGCGATCACTACAAGTTCGAAATCATCGGGCCGCACGGCCATCTGCTGCCGCTGAAATCCGATCCCCTGGCGTTTGCGAGCGAGCTGCGGCCGAAGACAGCCTCCATCGTGTTCGACGAGGCGCACTTGCCGCGGCCGCGGCCCGCGCCTGACGGCATCAACGCGCTGTCGGCGCCGATGTCGATCTACGAAGTCCATCTCGGCTCGTGGCGGCGCAAGGACGGCAACGAATGGCTGACCTATCGCGAGCTCGCCGAGCAGCTGCCGGCCTATGCGCGCGACATGGGCTTCACCCATCTCGAATTCCTGCCAGTCAGCGAGCATCCGTTCGACGGCTCCTGGGGTTATCAGCCGACCGGGCTCTATGCGCCGACCAGCCGCTTCGGCTCGCCGGAGGATTTCGCCGCACTGATCGATGCCTGCCATCGCGAAGGCATCGGCGTGCTGCTCGACTGGGTACCCGGCCATTTCCCCGACGACCCGCACGGGCTCGGCAGCTTCGACGGCACCTCGCTCTACGAGCACGCCAACCCGCTCCAGGGCCGCCACCTCGACTGGGGCACGCTGATCTACAATTACGGCCGCACCGAAGTGACCAATTTCCTGGTGTCGAATGCGCTGTTCTGGCTGGAGCGCTACGCCATCGACGGCCTGCGCGTCGATGCGGTCGCGTCCATGCTGTACCTCGACTACAGCCGCCCGCCCGGCGCCTGGATTCCGAACCAGTATGGCGGCCGCGAGAACATCGAAGCGATCAATTTCCTGCGCCGCTTCAACACCGAACTGTTCGCGCGTTTTCCGCAGGCGACCACGGCGGCTGAGGAATCAACTGCGTGGCCGCAGGTCTCGCGTCCGGTGGAGTTCGGCGGGCTCGGCTTCGGCTACAAGTGGAACATGGGCTGGATGCACGACACGTTGAACTACATCAGCAAGGATCCGATCCACCGCAAATACCACCACGGCGAGATCCTGTTCGGCCTGCACTACGCCTTCTCGGAGAATTTCATCCTGCCGCTGTCGCATGACGAGGTCGTGCACGGCAAGCGCTCGATCTTCGGCCGCATGCCCGGCGACGAATGGCAACGCTTCGCCAATTTGCGCGCCTATTACAGCTTCATGTTCGGCCATCCCGGCAAGAAGCTGCTGTTCATGGGCGGCGAGATCGCGCAGAGCCGCGAATGGAATCACGACCAGTCGCTCGACTGGCACCTGCTCGAATACAAGTACCATCAGGGCATCCAGGCGCTGGTCCGCGACCTCAACCGGATCTATCGCGCGGTGCCGGCGCTGCACCAGATGGATTGCGACCAGGCCGGCTTCGAATGGCTGATTACTGATGATGCCAACCGCAACGTGTTCGCCTGGCTGCGCAAGGGCTTTGACGAGCACGCGCGGTGTCTCGTGGTCGTCAACTTCTCGCCGAACGTCTATCGCAACTACCGCGTCCCCGTGCCCTTTGCCGGCAAGTGGAAAGAGGTGTTCAATTCGGACTCCGCCCATTATGGCGGCACCAATGTCGGGAACATCGGCGAGGTTCAGACCGTTGCCGGTAAGGCGCCCGAGCTTCGCCTCACGGTTCCACCGCTCGCCGCGATCTTCCTCGTTCCAGAAAGCTGACCAATGCGCCTGACTGCTGGATCGTCCGCACGCCTCGGTGCAAGCTGGGACGGCCGCGGCACCAACTTTGCGCTGTTCTCCGCCAATGCACAGAAGGTCGAGCTGTGCCTGTTCGACACCCAAGGACGCCGCGAGCTCGAACGCATCGAGCTGCCGGAGCGCACCGAGGACGTGTGGCATGGCTATCTCAACGACGTCTCGCCGGGCCAGCTCTACGGCTATCGCGTGCACGGCCCCTACGAGCCCGAGCACGGCCACCGCTTCAATGCCAACAAGCTGCTGCTCGACCCCTACGCGAAGCGCCTCGCAGGCCGGCTGGTGTGGAGCGACGCGCATTTCGCCTACCGGACCGGGTCGGCGCGCGAAGATCTGTCGTTCGACCGGCGCGACAATGCGCGCGGCATGCCCAAGGCCGTCGTGGTCGACGAGACCTTCAACTGGGGCCGGCGCGAGATCCGCCCCAACATCCCCTGGGAAGACACCATCATCTACGAGGCCCACGTCAAGGGCCTGACGCAGAAGCGCGACGACGTGCCGCCGAATTTGCGCGGCACCTATGGCGGCCTGTCGTCGCCGGCGATGATCGAGCATTTGAAGAAGCTCGGCGTCACCACGATCGAGCTGCTGCCGATCCACAGCTTCGTCGACGACCGCATCCTGGTCGAGAAGAAGCTCGCCAATTACTGGGGCTACAACACCCTGTCATTTTTCGCGCCCGAGCCGCGCTACGCCCAGGACAATGCGCTCGATTCCTTTCGCACCACGGTCGCGCGCCTGCACGACGCGGGCATCGAAGTCATGCTCGACGTTGTCTACAACCACACCGCCGAGGGCAACCATCTCGGACCGACGCTGTGCTATCGCGGCATCGACAACGCCTCCTATTACTGGCTGAACCGCGAGAACCCGCGCTACTACGACGACTTCACCGGCTGCGGCTCCTCGGTGAACCTGACCCACCCGCGCGTGCTGCAGATGGTGATGGATTCGTTACGCTACTGGGTCGAGGTCTGCCATGTCGACGGCTTCCGTTTCGACCTCGCCACCACGCTCGCGCGCGGCCCGAACGGCTTCGATCGCGGCATCTCGTTTCTCACGGCGATCCGGCAGGATCCGGTGCTGGCGACCGTCAAGCTGGTCGCGGAGCCCTGGGATCTCGGGCTCGGCGGCTATCAGGTCGGCGCCTTCCCCTCGCAATGGTCGGAGTGGAACGACCGCTATCGCAGCGCCATGCGCCGCTACTGGAGCGGCGAAGGCAGCCTGATCGGCGATATCTCCAGCCGCATGACGGCGTCCTCCGATCTGTTCAACCACGACGGACGGCGGCCGCGCGCCAGCATCAACCACATCACCGTGCATGACGGATTCACGCTCGCCGATCTCTTCAGCTACAACGAGAAGCACAACGAGGCGAACGGCGAGGACAATCGCGACGGCTCCAACGACAACCACAGCAACAATTGCGGCGTCGAGGGGCCGACCGACGATCCCAACATTCTCGGCCTGCGCCGCCAGCTGCGCAAGAACGTGCTGGCCTGTCTGATGCTGGCACAGGGCATTCCGCTGATCCTCGCCGGCGACGAAGTCGGCAATTCGCAATCCGGCAACAACAATGCCTATTGCCAGGACAATGAGATCGGCTGGGTCTCCTGGGACAATCTCGGCAAGAGCGGCGACGACATGGTCGATTTCGTCTCCGGTCTCGCCGACATTCGCCACCGCTTCTCGCAATTGCGCAGCCATCGCTGGCTCGACGGCCGGCCGAAGGACGGCATTTCGTATGGCGCGCTGTGGCTGACGCCCGAAGGCAACGAGATGACTGAGAGCGACTGGACATTTCCGGACGGGCGGTTCCTCTCTTATGTGATGGGACCGATGGAACCGGGCAGCGCGGCGATCTTTATCGTACTGAACGCCGCCCCCGAAGAGATCGCATTCAAATTGCCCAAAATGCCCGAATACAAGAGCTGGCAGCAGATCCTGAACACGACGGATGCCAAGCTGAACAGCGTCGATTTCCTGCCGGGAAGCGACAGCAAGGCGCCGCCGCGCTCCGTGCTCGCCTTTGCGGGGGCGCTATGAGGCCATCGTTCGGGGCGAAGCCGACCAAGGACGGCGTGTCGTTCCGACTATGGGCGCCCGGTGCGCGTCGGGTCGATCTCCTACTCGAACGACGACACGCTATGCAGCGCCGGCAGGATGGCTGGTATGTCGCCGAGATTGCCGGCCTGCCGGTCGGCAGTCCCTACAAGTTCAGGATCGACGACGAGATCGACGTGCCCGATCCCGCCTCGGCGTTCCAGCCTGAGGACGTGTTCGGCCCGAGCGAAGTGATCGATCACGATGCCTTCGCATGGCGCGCGAAGGACTGGCGCGGCCGCCCCTGGGAAGAGACGGTGCTGATCGAGACCCATGTCGGCACGTTCACCGCGGAAGGAAGCTACCGCGCCATGATCGACAAGCTCGATCATCTCGTTGCGACCGGAATCACCGCGCTGGAGCTGATGCCGCTGGCCGATTTCGCCGGCCGCCGCGGCTGGGGCTATGACGGCGTGCTGTGGTACGCGCCCGATAGTGCCTATGGCCGACCCGAAGAGCTGAAGACGCTGATCGACGAGGCCCATCTGCGCGGGCTGATGGTGTTCCTGGACGTCGTCTACAATCACTTCGGACCGGAAGGAAATTACCTCGGCCGCTACGCGCCAGGCTTCTTCACCGACGCGCACACTCCTTGGGGCAGCACGATCGATTATCGGGTGCCGCAGGTCCGCGCCTTCGCGGTCGAGAACGCGTTGTCCTGGCTCACCGACTATCGCTTCGACGGCTTGAGACTCGATGCCGCCAACCACATCATGGCGGTCCCCGGCGAGCAGTCGATGCTGCAGGACCTCAGCGTTGCCGCGGGCGAGCTCGCCAAGGCCACGGGACGGCACATCCATCTCGTGCTGGAGAACGGCGACAACTGCGCCAGCCTGCTCGACGCCGCGCAGGAGCCGCCGAACGGCAAATACCGCGCGCAGTGGAACGACGATTACCACCACGTCTGGCACGTCATGCTGACCGGCGAGCACGCCGGCTATTACGCGGATTATCAGACGCCGCGGATGGATCTGGCGCGCGCGCTCGCTTCCGGCTTCGTCTATCAGGGCGAGATCTCGGAGTTCTGGGGCAAGAAGCCGCGAGGCGAACCGAGCGGCGAGCTGCCGCCGGCGACCTTCGTCAACTTCCTGCAGAACCACGACCAGATCGGCAATCGGCCGCTCGGCGAGCGGCTCGAGAGCCTGGCATCGCCGAAGCAGATCGAAGCCGCGCTCGCGGTGATGCTGCTCGCACCGATGGTGCCGATGCTGTTTCAGGGCGAGGAATGGGGTTCGAAAGTCCCCTTCCCGTTCTTCTGCGATTTCCAGGGCGAACTGGCCGACGCCGTGCGCAAGGGCCGCAAGCAGGAATATGCCTGGGCCTACGAGAAGTACGGCGACGATGTGCCCGACCCGCTCGACCCGGCGACGCCGCAATCAGCCGTACTCGATTGGACGGGGCGCTCGCGGGAGCAGAATGCACGCCTCGCGCTGGTGCGTGAGCTGCTCGCAGTTCGCCGCAACGAGATCATGCCGCGGCTGAAGGGCGCGCGGTTCGGCAATGCCGAGGCGGCGGACGACGGCGTCGTCACTGCGCATTGGCGCATGGGTGGCGGCACGACGCTACGTCTCGTTGCCAACCTCTCGGACAAGGATGTTGCGTACTCCAACAGCATGACGGGCGCGCCGATCTGGGGCGCCGCGGCCGGCGACCGGCTGCCACCCTGGTCGGTGATCTGGCATCTCGGAGGTTGATATGCCTTCGGCGATCCCTCTTGCGACTTACCGGCTTCAGCTCACCGCGGATTTCGGTTTCGACGAGGCCGCCGCAGTCGCGCCTTACCTCAAGGCGCTGGGAATCACCCATCTCTACGCATCGCCGGTGATGAAGGCGCGCAAGGGCTCGACCCACGGCTACGACACGGTCGACCACAGCCAGTTCAATCCCGAGCTTGGCGGCGAAGCCGGCTTTGCGCGGCTGAGCGAAGCGTTGGCGCGTCACGACCTCGGCCTCATCATCGATTTCGTGCCCAACCATGTCGGCGTGCATTTTTCCGACAATCCCTGGTGGCTGGACGTGCTGGAATGGGGCCAGGCGTCGCCGCACGCAGTCTCCTTCGATATCGACTGGGACCAGCTGGCCTTTCGCGCCCGCGGCGGCGTGCTGCTGCCGATCCTCGGCGTCTCCTATGGCGAGGCGCTGGAGGGCGGCGATATCCAGTTGCGCTACGATGCCGGCGAAGGCAGCTTTTCCGCCTGGTATTTCGAACATCGGCTGCCGATCGCGCCGGAGCGCTATGGCGAGATCCTGCGGATGATCGTGAAGGAGGCAGACGCCGCCGAGACCGAAGCCGGCAGGCGCCTGCTCTCGCTCGCCGCGCGCTACACCGGCTTGCGGCGCCCCAACCGCAAGGAAGCTCCCGCCTTCAAGACCGAGTTGAAGGACATCGCTGAAGCGGCCGACGTCATCAGCCACGGCCTCGCCGCTTACCGCGCCGGCAAGGATCGCCCGGCGCAGACGCTGGCGCTGCATCATCTGCTGGAGCGACAGAACTACAAGCTCGGCCATTGGCGGCTTGCCTCGAGCGACATCAATTATCGCCGCTTCTTCGACGTCAATGGCCTTGCCGGCCTGCGCGTCGAGGACGCGAGCACCTTTGCCGCGACGCACCGGCTGGTAAAGCAGCTCGTCAGCGAGGGCAGGCTGCAAGGCATCCGCCTCGATCATATCGACGGCTTGCGCGATCCCGCGCAATATTGCCAGCGGCTGCGCCGGCTGGTGCGCGACGCGCAGGGCAACGCAAAACCATTCTACACCGTGATCGAGAAGATCCTGTGCGAGCACGAACGGCTGCCGCACTTCGCCGGCGTTCAAGGCACCACCGGCTATGAATGGATGAATGCCATCACCCAGGTGCTGGTCGATGCCAAGGGGCTGGAAGCGCTGGACGAAACCTGGCGGCAGATCAGCAACCGGCCGCCGCGGCTCGCCCCCTACGTCAAGGAAGCCAAAAGGCGCGTGCTGGAGACGCTCTTGACCAGCGAATTCACCGTGCTGACGCGCCTGCTCGCACGCATCGCCAACGGGCATTACTCGACCCGCGACTTCTCCGCCGACAGCCTGCGGCAAGCGCTGGAACTGTACGTGCTGCACTTCCCGGTCTATCGCACCTATCTGACCCACAGCGGCCCGACGGCACTCGACCGCAAGCTGATCGACGACACCATCGCGCGCGCCCGCGCCGAATGGTTCGCGGCCGACGAAGGCATTTTCGATTTCCTGCGCGATGCCCTGACCATGGACCTGCTCAAGCCCGGCCGGCCGCCGCACAGCGCCCCGCGCGTGCGCCGCTTCGCGCTGAAGGTGCAGCAGTTCACCGGACCTGTCATGGCCAAGTCGCTGGAGGACACTGCGTTCTATCAATTCCACCGGCTGCTGGCGCTCAACGAGGTCGGCGGCGATCCCGCGAGCAAGGGCCTCACCATTCCCGCCTTCCACGAGGCGATGCGTGCCCGCGCCAGGGAATGGCCGCTGGGGATGACGGCGACCGCGACCCACGACACCAAGCGCGGCGAGGACGCCCGCGCGCGCATCGCGGCGCTCAGCGAGATCCCCGGCGAATGGACCAGCGCGGTGGCACGCTGGAAGGTGCTGAACGCGCCGCACCTCGCGCTTCGTGGCCATCTGCGCGCGCCATCAGCAACCTTCGAATACATGCTCTATCAGACCCTGCTCGGTGCCTGGCCGCCTGAGGGGCCGGACGCCGCTTTCGTCGAGCGCATCCAGGCCTATGCGCTGAAAGCAGCCCGGGAAGGCAAGGAGGAGACGAGCTGGCTCAATCCGCACGAAGCTTATGAAAGCGGCATCAAGGACTTCATCGCGAAGATCCTCGATCCCACGCTATCGGGCGAATTCCTGGACGCGCTGCAGACCCTTGCCCGTCGCGTCGCGCTGCTCGGTGCGCTGAATTCGCTGAGCCAGCTCACGCTGAAGGCGACCCTGCCGGGGGTGCCCGATTTCTACCAAGGCACCGAATTCTGGGACTTGTCGCTGGTCGATCCCGACAACCGCCGCCCGGTGGATTTTGCCGCGCGAGAGGCGGCGCTGGGCGTGCTGGACGATCCGGATTGGCATGACCTGGTCAAGTCCCGTCCCGACGGCCGGCTCAAGCTGGCCTGGACGCGACGCCTGCTCAAGCTGCGGAACGCACTCCCCGACATCTTTGCGCAGGGCGATTACCAGCCGCTCGACGTCCAAGGTGCGCACGCCGATCATGTCATCGCCTTCGCTCGCCGCCGCGGCCGCGCTGCGGCGATCGTCGTGGTCGCACGCCAGTTCGCTGCCTTCACCCAAGCGGGCCGCGAATGGCCCACGTTCGAAGGATTTGACGCAACCGTCGACATCACCGGCTATACCGCACCTGGTCTTGCGCGCAATCAGCTCCCCGTCGTGCAGGCCTTCCGTGATTTTCCCGCCGCGATCATCGAAGCCCGTACGGCAAGCGCCGCCAAACCCTCTCGGCAGCGCCTCAGCGCCTGAAACCTACTTTCCCTCGTCCTTGGTCAGCAGCAATTGCCCGCGCTTCTTGATTGCTGCCTGCGCCATCTCGGCAAAGCGCTGTAGCAGCCACGGCAGCACCACCTGCACCTTGACGTGATCGTCGGCGACATCGACCTGACCGCTCGCGATCTGGCCGAGCGCGCGGACGCGGAAGGCCAGAGAGTCGCCGTTCCAGCGCTCCTCCTCGACCTGCATTACGGAATGCTCGCGGCGGCGCGGCCGAGGCCGGTCTTGAGCCGGCGAACCGCCTCCTCTCGGCCGAGGCGATGCGGAATGGAAACGACAAGCGGTGCTGACATGGCGGCGCCCTGTGGTGACTGATCTCACATAGTCATGCCGGGCGGACGGAGAAAGGTTCCATGCACGTTGGAGCCCGCCGTACTGTTTCAAACCCGGAACTAACAAACGTGCGGCAAGTTGCCCCCGCACCACGGGACAGGTTGCAACGACCCTTTCACAAAGGGCTGGAGGAGATTCGCATGTCTATCGGTACGATCATTCTGATCATCTTGGTCATCGCCCTGCTCGGCGGCTTCAGCGGCATCGGCGGCGGGCCGTTCTACGGCACCGGCTATTACGGCGGCGGCGGCCTCGGGCTCGTCATCATCATTCTGCTGATCCTGCTGTTGATGGGACGGATCTAGCGACACTGCGACGATCTCGTAAGGTGGGCAAAGGCGCGTCAGCGCCGTGCCCACCTTTTCGTTGGAACAAAAGCTGGTGGGCACGCTCCGCTTTGCCCACCCTTACGGTAGCTATGCCTGAGCGCAGATCTACTTCACTTTCCCCGCGAGCTTCTTCACCGCCGCCTTGATCGAGGCGGCCGCGTCGTCATAGCCCTCCCAGGCCTTCGACCGTGGCAACAGGCCGGGCACCGTGCGCAGCGTATATTTCTTCGGATCGAGATCGCTCTTCACCTGCGCCCAGGTCAGCGGCATCGAGACCGTGGCGCCGGCGCGCGCGCGCGGCGACAGCGGGGCCACCGCCGTCGACATCCGGTCATTGCGCAGATAATCGAGGAAGATCTTTCCCTTGCGCAGCTTCTTGGACATGTTGAGCAGATAGCGCTCGGGATCGTCGTCGGCCATCCACTGGCAGACGCCTTGCGCGAACGCCTTGGCCTCTTTCCAGGTCACCTTGTCGCGCGCGCCGTGAAGCAGCGGCACCACGACGTGAAGGCCCTTGCCGCCCGTGGTCTTGCAGAAGCTCTCCATGCCGAGATCGGTCAGACGCTGCCGCATCTCCTTGGCCGCCTGCACGACCTCGGCGAAGTCGACATCCGGCGCCGGGTCCAGATCGAACACCAGCCGCCCCGGCGTGTCATAGGCATAAGGTGCGCAATTCCAGGGGTGCAGCTCGACCCCGCCGATCTGCGCGACGGCCGCGAGCCCTTCGATCCGGTCGATCTGCAGGTAGGGCTTGCGATCGCCGGAGACTCTTGCGAGCTCGAGCAGGTTCGAGGTGCCCTGCATGGCGTGGCGCTGGAAGAAGCACTCGCCCTTGATGCCGTCAGGCGCACGGATCAACGAGCACGGCCGGCCCTTGAGGTGGACGATCATCCAGTCGCCGACGGCCTCGAGATAACGCGCAAGATCGAGCTTGGTGACCGGAGAACCTTCTCCATCGTCAGGCCACAGCTCCTTGTCCGGCTTGGAGATGACGACGCCCATCACCTCCGCGGTTCCACCTGGCTGTTTCGCCGAGCGAGCGGATTTGGCTTTTGCGGCGGGCTTCGCCCGCCCCGTCGAAGGTTCGGCGAGCTCGGTATCGACGGGCGTCTCGGCTTCGACCTCCTCGGCCGGCTTGTCCTGGCGCAGGCCCTTGAACGCGGCCTGGCGGATGTTACCGTCGGCGGTAAAGCCGGCGAATTCGATCTCGGCGACGAGCTCGGGCTTCAGCCAATGCACCTCGCGGGCTTTCTTCGGCGCATTCTTGCCGCCGAAGGGACTCTCCTTGGCTTCCATCGCCTTCAGCGACGGCATGATCCGCTTGACCTTGTCGGCACCAAAGCCGGTGCCGACCATGCCGACGAAAGCGAGATGGTCGCCGCGATGCACGCCGGCCATCAAGGAGCGGAATTTGCCATTGGTGGTCTTGTAGCCGCCGATCACGACCTCATGACCGGCGCGGCATTTCGCTTTGGTCCAGCTTTCGGTGCGCCCCGATCGGTAGGGAGCATCCAGCTTCTTCGACACCACGCCTTCGAGCTCGAGCTTGCAGGCCGATTGCAGCACCGCGTCGCCGCCGCTCTCGAAATGCTCGACATAGCGGATCTGCACCGACTTGCGCTTGCGCGCTTCCAGCAATTCCTTCAGTCGTGCCTTGCGCTCGCCGAGCGGCAGACGGCGGCAGTCCTGTCCCTCGGCAAACAGCAGATCGAACGCAAAGAAGATGAGGTCCTCGGTCTTGCCGTCCGACAGCGCGGCCTGAAGCGAGGAGAAATTCGGCGCGCCGTTGTGATCGAGCGCGACGATCTCGCCGTCGATCATCGCGTCCGGCAGTGCGCCGGCCTCCTTCGCGATGCTCGCAAACTTGTCGGTCCAATCGAGGCCCTTGCGCGTCTTCAGCGTCGCCTCGCCATCCTCGACCCGGAGCTGCACGCGATAGCCGTCGAACTTGATCTCGTGGCACCAGCCTTCACCGGCCGGCGGCCGCTCGACCGAGGTGCAAAGCTGCGGCGCGACGAAATCCGGCATCTCCGAGACCTTCTTGGCACTCGTGGCCGTCGTCGTTTTCTTTCCCGACTTTCGGGCCTTCAAGGCCGCGCGCGGCGCGGGCTTGACCGTGCGGCCCTTCGTCTCCTCGGCGCGATTGGACTGCCAGACCGCGTCAGCCTTGCCCGTGCCCTTCGCCAGCATGAACGGCTTGGGCGCACGCCCCTTGCCTTCGGCGATCTGCTCCATCGCACGGCCGGAGGCGACCGACTTGTCCTCGCCGAGGATGTCTTGGTCCTCGCTGGCATATTCGTCGCGGTGCTTGATCAAGAGCCAATTGGTTCGCTTCTCGCCGCCGCGGTTGCGCATGCGCACCAGCACCCAGCTGCCATGCAGCTTGTCGCCGTGCAGCGTGAACTTGAGATCGCCTTTCCTGAAGCCGGCTTCCGGATCCTCCGCCTCCCAGGTGCCGCGGTCCCACAGCATCACGGTGCCGCCGCCATATTGGCCTTCCGGAATCGTGCCTTCGAAATCGCCATAGTCGAGCGGGTGATCCTCGACCTCGACCGCCAGCCGCTTGTCGTGCGGATCGAGCGAGGGCCCTTTCGTCACGGCCCACGACTTGAACACGCCGTCGAATTCGAGACGGAGATCGTAATGCAGCCGGGTCGCATCATGCTTCTGGATCACGAAGCGCCGCTGCTTCGACGGCGCCACAGCGGTCTTGCCCGACGGCTCGGGCGTTTTCTCGAAGTCACGCTTCTTTCGGTAAGTGGAGAGTTTCTGCAGCACGACCGGTCCCGCTTCTCTTTCAGCTTTCAGCCTATCACGGCCAAAGTCCCACCCGGAACCAAAACCCCGGAGCCCGGTTGGAGTTCCTGAAAGGCCTTGGAATCACTGGAGAATGGAATGGCTCCGCGCGCCTATTGGAAGGGAACGTTGAAGCTGTCGCTGGTGAGCTGCCCGGTCGTGCTCTATCCCGCGACCACCGCGGCCGAGAAGACGCGGTTTCACCTGATCAACCGCGAGACCGGGAACCGGCTCAAGCAGCAGATGATCGATTCGGAGACGGGCGAGGTGGTCGAGAGCGATCAGAAAGGCCGCGGCTACGAGCTGCGCAAGGGCAAATATGTCGAGATCGAGCCCGAGGAGCTCGAGGCGGTCCAGATCGAGAGCAACCACACCATCGACATCGAGAGCTTCGTGCCGAGCGAAGAGATCGACCAGCGCTATCTCAACCACCCCTATTACATCGCGCCCGACGGCAAGGCGGCCGTCGACGCCTTCGCGGTGATCCGCGACGCCATGAAGGATCAGGACCGCGTGGCGCTCGCCAAGATCGTGCTCACCAATCGCGAGCACATCATCGCCATCGAGCCGCTCGGCAAGGGTCTGCTCGGCACCACCTTGCGCTTTCCGTATGAGCTGCGCGACGAGGACCAGTTCTTCGACGACATCAAGAGCCCGAAGATCACCAGGGACATGGTCGATCTCGCCGGCCACATCCTGCACACCAAGGCAGCGCATTTCGATCCGAGCAAGTTCAAGGACGAGTACGAGACCGCGCTGAAGGCGCTGGTGAAACGCAAGGCGAGCGGCAAGACCATCGAGCTGCCCGAGCCGGAAGAGCGGCCGAGCAACGTGGTCAGCCTGATGGATGCACTGAAGCAGAGCCTGAAGGGCCGCGGCGGAAAGAAGACGGCGACGAGGTCCCATGCCAGACGTGCGACGGGGCGGCGGCAAGCTGCGAAGAAGGCGCACCGCTCGACGGCTCGGCATCGCAAGGCAGGGTAGTCGTCATTCCGGGGCGATGCGAAGCATCGAGCCCGGAATCCATCATGCCACGCATGCTGAGCGGAGAAATGGATTCCGGGCTCGCGCTGGCGCGCGCCCCGGAATGACCATTGAAACTAATCCGCCGCCTTCAACCGGTACCCGATTCCCGTCTCGGTCAGCACATATTGCGGCCGTTCCGGGTCGGCCTCGATCTTCTGGCGCAGCTGGCGAACATAGACGCGCAAGTATTGTGCGTCGGTCAGCTCGTCCCAGAGCTCCTTGAGCAGGAATCTGTGGGTCAGCACCTTGCCGGCGTGCTGAACCAGCACGCGCAGCAGATCATATTCCTTCGGCGACAGCCTGATCTCGCGCTCGCCGAGCTTGACGATGCGGCGCACGAGATCGACCGAGAGATCGCCGGTGCGGAACACCGGGCGCTCGCCCTGCACCTGAAGCTGATGGCGCAGCGCGGCGCGCAGGCGTGCCAGCAGTTCGTCCATGCCGAATGGCTTGGTCAGATAATCGTCGGCACCGAGATCGAGCGCCTGCACCTTTCCGGCCTCGTCGCCGCGGCTCGACAGCACCACGATGGGCACGCTCTCGTTGCGCGCGCGGATGGTCCGCAGCAGTTCGTGGCCCTGGATATCCGGCAGGCCGAGATCCAGGATGATCAGCGCCGGCTGTTCCGTGAGCTTCTCCAGCGCGCCTCTGCCGTTCGAGGCCTCCAATATCTCGTAGCCCTGCGTCGACAGCCCCATCCGCAGCAATTTGCGGATCGGCGGCTCGTCGTCGATCACCAGGACCTTGATCGGGGCGGCGCTCATGCGGCGGTATCCAATGCGTGGGTCTGCGCCGGCACAGGCAGACGGATGGTGAGGATCGCGCCGCTGCGGTCACTGCGATTGGCGGCTGAGATCGTGCCCCCCATCGCCTCGACGAAGCCGCGGGAAATGGCGAGTCCAAGTCCGGTGCCAGGACGGACGTGATCGCCCTTTTGGACTCGGTAGAACTTGTCGAACACGCTCTCGAGCTCGTCGGGTGGGATGCCGGCGCCTTCGTCGACGACATCAAGCACCACCTGGTCGCGCTCGCGCCGGCTCCTGATCGCGACAGTCGTGTCGAGCGGCGAATATTTCGCGGCATTGTCCAGCAGGTTGAACAGCACCTGCTCGAACAGCACGGCGTCGAGCTCGAGCATCGGCAGATCGGCTGCCAGCACCAGCTCTACCTTGTGAGCGGTGAGGATTTTCGAAGCGCGCCGCAGCGCGCTGCCGACGATCTCGCCGAGATCGTGCAGCGCCGTATTGGGCACGATGGCGCCGGACTCGAGCTTGGTCATGTCGAGGAGATTGGCGATGAAGCGGTTGAGCCGCTCGGACTCGTCGATGACGGTGCCGAGCAGGTCGCGCTTCTCGGTGTCGGACAGCGCGCCGGCAAGATCGCGCATGGTCGAGGCCGCGCCCAGCACCGAAGCGAGCGGCGTCTTCAGATCATGCGAGATCGAGGTCAGGAGCGCAGAACGCAGCCGCTCGGATTCGACGGTGCGCTTGACGCGGTCCATGTCCTCGACCAGCAGCACGCGCTCGATCGCAAGTGCGCCCTGATCCACCAGGGCGTCCAGCAGCCGGCGCTGATCCGGCGTCAGCAACGGGCCGGTGCGATCGTTGTCGATGCCGATCACGCCGATCGGACCACGCCCGGTGCGCATCGGCAGGAACAGCCGCTTTGCGCCCGGCAGCGTATCTGCGCCGCGACCGGCGGAACGATCATTGCTCCAGGCCCAGTTGGCGGCGGCAAGGTCGGCCTGATCGAGCTGGTCCTCCGGCGGATAGCCTGACTTCACCGTCAAAAGTCCGTCCTCCGGCAGCAGCAGCACCACGCGGACCTTCAGCATCAACGCGATCTGATAGGCCGTCGCCCACAGCACGTCGTCGAGCGTCGCGGTACCGGCAAGCTTGCGGCTGAAGGCATAGAGCTGCTCGGTCATCCTGATCCGGCCGATCGCGGTGTCGGCCTGAGTACGCACGCGCGCTGCGACATTGGAGACCAGCATGGCGACCACCGTGAACAGGACGAAGGCGGCGACGTTGGTCGGATCGGTGATCGTGAAAGTGTAGATCGGCGGGATGAAGAAAAAATTGTAGCAGAGCGACGCCGCCACGGTCGCCAGCAACGACGGCCACAGGCCGTACCGGACGGCAACCGCCACGACGGACGTCAGCAGCACGAGATCGACATTCTCGATGCCGAAATGGGGCTGGATCAATTCGGCGGCGCCGAGACCGATCAACACGATCCCGAGCGCCTTCAAGTAAGGCAGCGGATCAAACGGCTCGGCCCGCACGGCGGTTTGCACCGCGCTCCCGGCCGCGGCCTCGTCGGGCAGCTCGTTACCGGCGATGACATGGACAGTGATGTTGCCGGCGCGGCGAACCAGGTCGTGCACGACCGAGCCGCGGGTCATCTCGAACCAGCGTGAGCGGCTCGACTTGCCGATCACGATCTGGGTGACGTTGTTGCCTTGCGCGAAGTTGATGACGTCGTCGGCGATGCGGCGGCCGACCGCCGGAATTGTCAGCGCCTCGCCTCCGAGCGATTCGGCGAGCCGCAGCGTATCGGCGAGCCGGTCGCGCTCCTTGTCCGAGAGCTGCAGCGAGCGCCGCGTCTCGATCGAGAGCGCGGTGAACGGCGCGTGGAGCCGGTCGGCCAGCCGCTTCGTATACCGCACCAGCCCGGCCGCGCGCGGATCCTCGCTGACACAGACGAGGATGCGCTCGCCCGCAGCCCAGGGACCGGCGATGGCGTTGGCCTGCATGTGGTTGAGCAGCTGCTCGTCGACCCGCTCGGCCGTGCGCCGCAGCGCCAGCTCGCGCAGCGCAGTGAGGTTGCCGGGCGAGAAGTAGTGCTCCAGCGCCCGCTCTGCCTGTTTGGGGACGTAGACCTTGCCTTCACGGAGGCGCTGGATCAGATCGTCCGGCGTGAGGTCGATCAGCTCGATGGCATCGGCGCGGTCGAAGATCGAGTCAGGCACAGTCTCGCGCACGCGGACATGCGTGATCTGGGCGACCACGTCATTCAGGCTCTCGATGTGCTGGATGTTGACGGCGGTGTAGACGTCGATGCCGTGGGACAGCAGCTCTTCGACGTCGAGATAGCGCTTGGGATGACGACTGCCGGCAGCGTTGGTGTGGGCGAGCTCGTCGACCAGAGCGATCTTCGGCCGTCGCGCGATCACGGCATCGAGGTCCATCTCCTCGACGATTTGGCCGCAGTAATCGAGCCGCTTGCGCGGGACGACCTCGAGCCCTCGCACCAGCGCTTCGGTTTCCGCGCGGCCATGGGTCTCGACGAAACCGACCACGACGTCGACGCCGGCCTTGCGCTTGGCGTGGGCGCTCTGCAGCATCTCGTAGGTCTTGCCGACGCCGGGAGCGGCGCCGACGAAGATCTTCAGCTTGCCGCTCGCGCTCTCCTCCCGGCGCGCGGCTTCCAGCAGCGCCTCCGGCGACGGACGTTGTTCGGGATCGCGGCGCTGCTGAACCATCAGCCCAATATAATCGTCCTGATATTCCGAGCCTAGAGCGCTACTTCGCGGATGCACGATCCAGTGCGAGGTTCAGCGCAAGAACGTTAACCCTGGGTTCGCCGAGCAGGCCGAACAGACGACCCTCGGTGTTGGAGGCGACGAGCTGCTTCAGCGAATCCTCCGACATATTCCGCGCTTTGGCCACACGGGGCACCTGGAATTGCGCCGCTTCCGGCGAAATGTCGGGATCGAGACCGCTGGCCGAGGTCGTGACCAGATCGACCGGGACCGCTGCGTTCGGGTTCTCGGTTTTCAGCCTGTCCACATCCTCCTTCAGCCGATCGGCCAGTGCCTTGCTGGTCGGACCGAGATTGGAGCCGCCCGAATTGGCGGCGTTGTAGGGCGCGGGGACCGTCTTTGTGGAATCATTGGGGTCCGGCGCCAGCGTCGCCGAGGGGCGGCCGTGGAAATATTTGTCGTCCTTGAACTCCTGCCCGATCAGGGCGGAGCCGACCACCTTGCCGTCCTTCTCGATTAGGCTGCCTTGCGCCTTGGCGGGGAAGATCGCGCCGGCGATGCCGGTCATGGCGAGCGGATAGGCCAAGCCCGTGATGGCGGTGAGCACGAGCAACAGGACGATGGCGGGGCGGACTTCTCTGAGCATGTTGGGTCTCCAGTTACGTCGTCATTGCGAGCGAAGCGAAGCAATCCAGGATCTTTCCTTGGAGACGTTCTGGATTGCTTCGTCGCTTCGCTCGCAATGACGGGGTTAGGCCAGGTGCAAGGCAACGACCACGAGATCGATCGCCTTGATGCCGACGAAGGGAATGACGATGCCGCCAAGGCCGTAGATGAGGAGGTTACGCCGAAGCAGCGCGCCGGCACCGACCGCACGATAGGCGACGCCCTTGAGCGCCAGCGGAATCAAGCCGATGATGATGAGCGCGTTGAAGATGATCGCCGACAGGATGGCGCTCTGCGGGCTCGACAGGTTCATGACGTTGAGCACGCCGAGCTGCGGGTAGAACGCCAGGAACATCGCCGGGATGATCGCGAAATACTTGGCGACGTCGTTGGCGATCGAGAACGTCGTGAGCGCACCGCGCGTCATCAAGAGCTGCTTGCCGATCTCCACCACCTCGATCAGCTTGGTCGGGTTGGAGTCGAGATCGACCATGTTGCCGGCCTCGCGCGCGGCCTGGGTGCCGGTGTTCATGGCAACACCGACATCGGCCTGGGCGAGCGCCGGCGCGTCGTTGGTGCCGTCGCCGCACATTGCCACCAGCTTGCCCTTGGCCTGCTCGTCGCGGATCAGCTTGAGCTTGTCCTCCGGGGTTGCCTGCGCCAGAAAGTCGTCGACGCCGGCTTCCGCGGCGATTGCGGCCGCCGTCATCGGGTTGTCGCCGGTGATCATGACGGTACGGATGCCCATGCGACGCAGCTCGGCGAAGCGCTCACGGATGCCGCCCTTGACGATGTCCTTGAGCTGGACGATGCCGAGCAGCCTGCCGTCCTTGGCGACGGCCAGCGGCGTGCCGCCGGACTTCGACACGTCGTCGGCAATGGCCTGGATCTCGCGGCCGAGCTCGGACAGGGCAGCAGGCTGTATCGCCCGCGCCGTGTTGCCGGACGCGACTGCGGTCGGAGCGCCTCCGCCGATGTAGTTGAGCATGGCATCGACCGCGCCCTTGCGCACCGACGAGCCGCCGGCATCGACACCGCTCATGCGGGTCTGCGCCGTGAACGGAAAGAAGGTTGCGCCAAGCTCCGCCATCTCGCGGCCGCGAATGCCGTATTTTTCCTTGGCGAGCACGACGATGGAACGCCCCTCCGGCGTCTCGTCGGCGAGCGAGGCCAGCTGGGCGGCATCCGCCAGCTCCTGCTCGGTCACGCCGCGCACGGGGCGGAAAGCGGTCGCCTGCCGGTTACCGAGCGTGATGGTGCCGGTCTTGTCGAGCAGCAGCGTGTCGACGTCACCGGCGGCCTCGACGGCGCGGCCGGACACCGCCAGCACATTGAAGCGCACCAGGCGGTCCATGCCGGCGATGCCGATTGCCGACAGCAGCGCGCCGATCGTGGTCGGGATCAGCGTCACGAACAGCGCGACCAGCACGATCACCGAGATCGAGCCGCCGGCATAGGCGGCGTAGCTCGGAATGGTGACGGTGGCGAACACGAAGATAATGGTGAGGCCGGCGAGCAGGATGTTGAGCGCGATCTCGTTCGGCGTCTTGGCCCGCTCGGCGCCCTCGACCAGCTTGATCATGCGGTCGATGAAGGTCGAGCCTTGCGCCGCGGTGATGCGGACTCGGATCCAGTCGGACAGAACCTGTGTGCCGCCTGTCACTGCCGAGCGATCGCCGCCGGACTCGCGGATCACGGGCGCGGATTCGCCGGTGATGGCGGCCTCGTTGACGGACGCGACGCCCTCGATCACCTCGCCGTCGGAGGGGATGGTATCGCCCGCCTCGACCAGCACGACATCGCCGACCTTCAGGCTCGTGCCCGGCACCAGCTTGAAATCCTGCCCCGAGCCGGTCAGGAGCTTGGCCTGGCTCTCGGTGCGGGTCTTGCGCAGCGAGTCGGCCTGGGCCTTGCCGCGCCCTTCGGCCACCGCTTCGGCGAAGTTGGCGAACAGCACAGTGAACCAGAGCCAGACGATGATCTGGAAGGTGAAGCCGAGATTTGCCCCGCCGGTGACGAGGTCGCGCAGGAAGATCACGGTGGTCAGGGCGGCCACGATCTCGACGACGAACATCACGGGGTTCTTGATCATCAAGCGCGGATTGAGCTTGGTGACGGATGCGCGGATCGCGGGCACGACGATCTTGGGATCGAGCATCGCCGAGACGGACGCACGCTTTTGCTGTTTCATGGCTTCCATGGAGGTCACTCCAGACAATCAGAAGAGGTTGCCGGCGTTCATCGCCAGATGTTCGACGATCGGGCCCAGCGCGAGCGCCGGGAAGAAGGTCAGGCCACCCATGATCAGGATGACGCCGACGACGAGGCCGACGAACAGGCCGCCGGTGGTCGGGAACGTGCCCATAGACGGCGGGATCGACTTCTTCTCGGCGAGCGAGCCCGCGATCGCCATGGCCGGGACGATCATAAAGAAGCGGCCGACGAACATCGCGCTTGCCAGCGTCAGGTTGTAGAAGAACGTGTTGCCGCTGAGGCCGGCGAAGGCCGAGCCGTTGTTGCCGGTGCCCGATGTGTAGGCGTAGAGCACTTCGGTGAAGCCATGCGGGCCGGCATTCGCCATGGAGGCGACGGCGGCCGGATAGACCACGCCGACCGCGGTCCAGCCGAGGATCATCAGCGGCAGCACCAGGATCGCCAGCATCGCCATCTTGACCTCGCGCGCCTCGATCTTCTTGCCGACATATTCCGGGGTGCGGCCGACCATCAGGCCTGCGACGAAGATCGCGAGAATGACGAACAGCAGCATGCCGTACATGCCGGCGCCGACGCCGCCGACGATGATTTCGCCGAGCTCGATGTTGATCAGCGGGATCATGCCGCCGAGCGCGGTGAAGCTGTCATGCATAGCATTGACCGCGCCGCAGGAGGCTGCCGTGGTGATGACGGCGAACAACGAGGAGGCAACGATGCCGAAGCGGACTTCCTTGCCCTCCATGTTGCCGCCGGCAAGCCCGAGCGCCTGAAGCATCGAGGTGCCACCGGCTTCCGCCCAATAGGTGATGGCGACACCGGTGACGAACAACACGCCCATCACGGCGAGAAGCGCCCAGCCCTGGCGCTGGTTGCCGACCATGCGGCCGAACACGTTGGTCAGTGCGGCGCCGAGCGCGAAGATCGAGATCATCTGCACGAAGTTCGACAGCGCGGTCGGGTTCTCGAAGGGGTGGGCGGCATTGGCGTTGAAGAAACCGCCGCCATTGGTGCCCAGCATCTTGATCGCGACCTGCGAGGCCACCGGGCCGACCGCGATGGTCTGCTTGGCGCCTTCGAGCGTCGTGGCCTCGACGTAATCTCCGAGCGTCTGCGGCATACCCTGCCAGACCAGGAACAGCGTGTAGACGATGCAGATCGGCAGCAGCACGTAGAGCGTACAACGTGTCACATCGACCCAGAAATTGCCGACCGTGCGCATCGATGCACGCGAGAAGCCGCGTATCAGGGCGACCGCGAGGGCAATGCCTGTCGCCGCCGACAGGAAATTCTGGTGCGTCAGGCCGAGCATCTGCACGAGATAGGACAGCGTGCTCTCGCCGCCGTAGTTCTGCCAGTTGGTGTTGGTGATGAAGGAGACCGCGGTATTGAAGGACAGATCCTCGGCCACCGCCCCCTGCCCGGCCGGATTGAACGGCAGCACGGCCTGCAGGCGCATCACGCCGTAGATGATCAGGAAGCCGCCGACATGGAACAGCAGCATGGCGACCGTGTAGGTCAGCCAGTGCTGCTCGCGCTTCTCGTCGACGCCGGAAACCCAATAGATGCCGGCCTCGATCGGGCGCAGCACCGGCGAAAGGAATGTCTTTTCGCCGTTGAACACGCGCGTCATGTACCAGCCGAGGGGCTTTGTGAGCGCGACGATGACGACGCAAAACAGAATGATCTGGAGCCAACCGGTCACGGTCATGGAATCAACCCTTCAGGCTTGGTGCCCGGCGGAGCAGCGGCAGCAGCACCACAAGCAGGCAGCCGACCAGCGCAACATCCGCCAGCAGCAATTCGACAAGCAGCAGCACGGCTCAGAACCGCTCCGGCCGCAACAGTGCATAGGTGAGGTAGATCAGGAGGCCTAACGAGACGCTGCCGGCGAGCACATAATCGAAGATCATGGTCCGCTCCGTTACAGTCGTTCGCAGACGTAAGTGTAGCCGATTGCAAGCGCGAAGAAGCCGAAGCCCAGCGCCAGCATCAGAATGTCCATCATGGAGATGCTCCTCGTTGCACCCTCTATCGGGAGCAACACTTTTCACCGACCCGGCGGAGCTCGTAGAAAGAAGCCGGGACTTTTGACCGTGCTGAAATGCCATCACGGCCATAGGTTTTCGAGACGGGGACTGTGGCGAAGTTATAGGAATTTCATAAAGGCCGGACAGCCTGCGATGCATCGCGCCCCTCGGCCTTTATGAGATTCCTATATCTGCCATCCCCTTCCCCTCTCGTTTTCAAATGGCGTCCCCGCCACCCTGAAGAGGCCGGCCGACTGACCGACGCCCCTTCCAGGAGGCTGCATGACCGCCACTCTCCCCCACTACGAGCCACCCTCCCTCAGCGAGCGCCTGCGTCACGCGCAAGGCATGACCCGACCGTTGATGCTCGAAATCATCGAAAAGGCCTGCCGCCGCTTTCCCTCGCTTGGACAGTCCGAGCGCACCGCGCGCGTCATGCGCCTGATCGACGTGGAGGCGTGGGCCGACGCGGCGCTGGCATTGCTCGAGCTCGAACTGCCGCTGTGGCACATCCGCCGCATCGCCTATGACGAAGGCGAATGGCATTGTGCGATCTCCCGTGAACGCGAGCTCCCGGATTGGCTCGACACGGCCGTCGAGGGATGCCACGGCGACCTCGCAATCGCCCTGCTGTCGGCTTTCGAGGAAGTCCAGGCCATAGGCGTAGAAGCCTCGCGGCCGAGCGTTCCCAGCGTGCGCCCTGCGGCAGATCCACTCTACGAGCCGGCGTCTTGCGAGAATTTCAGCTGAGCGAACGCCGCAACCCCATGGTCATCCGATAGTCCCGCCTGGCATGAAACTCTTCAGAGGACATTTCGAGCACGCGGTCACGATGACCATCCTGGCCATGACATTGAGCTTGGTCTGGGGCAGCATCCTGGCCATCGTGATCATGCTCGCGGCGCGCGGTCTTGGCGTCTAGACCCCACGCTTCCGCGCGATCGACCGCAAATTGACCATGGCTGCCCACGCGGCGAGCAACCGGCCAGCCACCCCGCCGCTTGCTGAAAACGCCTAGCCGATCTGGCGCATTTTCGCGGAACCGTGTTAGATCGCTTGCATGAGCACAAGCAGCGTCAACGTCGTCGCCCACCCCCTGGTCCAGCACAAGCTTTCCCTGATGCGGGAGAAGGATCGCTCGACCAAGAGCTTCCGCGAGATCCTGAACGAGGTCGGGATGCTGCTCGGCTACGAGGTGACGCGCGACCTGCCGCTGGAGCTGGTGGAGATCGAGACGCCGATCTCCCCGATGCAGGCGCCGAAGATCGCCGGCAAGAAGCTCACGCTGGCGCCGATCCTGCGCGCCGGCGTCGGCTTCCTCGACGGCATGCTGGCGCTGATGCCCTCGGCCCGCATCGCCCATATCGGGCTCTATCGCGACCCCGAGACCTTGCAGGCCGTGGAATATTACTTCAAGGCGCCGCAGGACCTGTCCGACCGCACCGTGATCCTGATGGACCCGATGCTGGCGACCGGCAATTCGGCCTGCGCCGGCGCCTCGCTGCTCAAGGACCGCGGCGCCCGCGACATCCGCTTCGTCTGCCTGCTGGCGGCGCCGGAGGGCATCGCTCAGTTCCAGAGCGAGCATCCCGACGTGCCGATCTGGACCGCCGCGATCGACGAGCGGCTCAACGATCACGGCTACATCGTGCCGGGCCTTGGCGATGCCGGCGACCGGATGTTCGGCACCAAGTAGACAGGCTGGCGCGATCGGGCTACTCCGGTTGCCATGCATGCCGACGAGGTTTCACTTCATTCGCTGATCGGATCGGACACCGCTGCCGAGCCGGCCTTCGTGTTCGACGACACGCCTGTCTCGCGCGCGGAATTCTCAGGAAAGATCGGGCAGACCGCGGCCTGGCTCGCCGCGCAGGGGATCGGCAAGGGCGACGTCGTCGCGGTCTGGCTGGTCAACCGGATCGAATGGATCGCGCTGCTGTTCGCCGCCGCCCGGCTCGGCGCGATCGTCGCCGCCGTGAATACACGCTACCGCAGCGCGGAGGTCGCGCATCTCATCAAATTGTCCGGCGCCAAGCTGCTGGTGATCGAGGCGGCGTTCCGCGCGATCGATTTCGCGGCGATCCTCGCCGACATCTCCAAAGACGAGGTGCCCGCGCTGCAGAAGCTCGCGGTGATCGGCCCGCACGCGGTATCCGCGCAATGGCCTTGCGCACGCTTCGATGCGTTCGAGAAGCCCTACCCGTCGGCACGTGCCCAAGGCGACATCGACCTGCCGGTGCTGCTCTACACCACATCGGGCACGACCAAGGGGCCCAAGCTGGTGGCGCATTCGCAGCGGACGCTGACGAGCCACGCCAACGCTGTGGCCCGCGCGCTTCGGCTCTCTCCGCAGCGCCATTCGCTGCTGGCAATGCTGCCTTTCTGCGGCACCTTCGGCATGACGAGCCTGCTCGGCTTCATCGCGGCTGGCGCGACAATCCACGTGCTCGATGCCTTCGAGGCGACGCCGGCGTCGAAGATCCTCAGCGAACACAGGATCACGCACGCCTTCGGCTCCGACGAGATGTTCCGCCGCATTCTCGCTCTCAGCGACGCGCCGCGGCCATACCCGCATCTCGAAGTCTGCGGCTTTGCCGCCTTCCAGCCCGGCTGGCGCGAGCTGGCTGCGCAGGCCGAAGCGCGCGGCCTGTCGCTGTTCGGCCTCTACGGTTCGAGCGAAGTGCAGGCGCTGTTCTCGATCGGCCGCGGCACCGACGCCTTTGCCGATCGCATCGAGGGCGGCGGCTGGCCGATGTCATCGGAGGCGAAGGTGCGCGTGCGCAACACCGAGACCGGCCAACTCGCCGCTCCCGGTGTCTCCGGCGAAATCGAGATCAGCGCGCCGTCGCGCTTCCTCGGCTATTTCAACAATCCCGATGCGACGCGCGAGGCGATCGCTGCGGATGGCTTCTTCCGCACCGGCGATATCGGCCGGCTCCGCGGCAACGGCTCATTCGTTTATGAAACCCGCGCCGGCGATGCCATGCGCCTCGGCGGCTTCCTGGTCGCGCCCGGCGAGGTCGAGGATGAGCTCAAATCCTGCGCGGGCGTTGCGGATGCGCAGGTCGTCGCCGTCGATCTGAACGGCCAGGCGCGCTGCGTGGCCTTCGTCATCCCGGCCGGCGCGCCCCCGCAGCAGGAAACGTTGCTCGCCCGCCTGCGCGAGCGGCTCGCCGGTTACAAGGTGCCGGCACGGATCTATCTCGTGGACGCCTTCCCGGTCACCGACAGCGCCAACGGCGTCAAGATCCAGCGCGCAAAGCTCCGCGCCATGGCGATCGAACGGATCGCGGCCGAATAGGCCTACTTCAGATAGCTCGCCAGATTCATGCCCAGGATCTTGGACATCGCCGAATAGGACGCGGTGAGCTGGGTCTGGTAGGTCGAGAGCTGGGCGGTGATGGCGGCGACATCGACCCCGGTGAGGTCGTTCGACAGGCTCTCGGCATAGCTCTTGTAATCGGTCTGGCGTGTGCTCGCCGCCTCGATCGAGGACGCTGAGCTGGAGAGCTTGGCCTGTACCGCGGCGGTGTCGTCGAGCGCGGTGCTCGCCAGATCGAGCGCGCTCGAAATGTCCGAGGACGATAGCGAGCTGCTGTTGGCCACGAACTTCAGCACGCGCATCACCTCCTCGAACGCCGAATTGTCGGCGTTGACCCCGTACGACACGGTGTTGTCGGTGGCGACACGCACCGAGGCGATCTCGTTACCGCCCTTGTAGTAGCTGGCATCCACCGTGGTGGTGGAGCCTGTCCCCGACGAAAAGCTGGTGAGGTCGACCGGCGCCGTGTCGGTCTTACCGCCGGCAAAGACATACTGGCCGTCATATTGGGTGTTCATCAGCGAGCCCATCTCTTGCAGCATCTGCTGTGCCGAGGAGATCACGGATGTAGTTTCAGTCGAGCTTCCGGTCGAGGCGGCGCTGAGCTGGGTGCGGAGCTGGGTGATGATGTCGGTCATCGATCCGACCGCCGAATACATCACCTGCACCTTGCTGTCGGCGAGCGTCGCCGCATCGATATAGGACTGGGCGCGGGTCACCGACACCTGGAGATTGACGACATGCTGCGCGTTCGAGCCGTAGCCGCCGAAATCGGTGGAGACGACGCCCGAGGATTCCTGGACCTGCTCGCTGGCCATCACCGATTCCACGCGCATCGCGTCGGCGATCATCTGGCTCGACTGGGCGAAGGTGGCGATCCGCATCGCGACCATGGGCCTGCTCCCCGCGTTACGACGACTGCACGGCGGTGATCAGCGCCGAGTACATCGTGTTGATCGCCGAGATCAGCGCGGACGCCGCCGAGTACTGGTTCTGTAGCGTGCTCAGATTGGCCGATTCCTCGTCGAGGTTGACGCCCGACTGCGACGACAGCGAGCTTGCATAGGTCGATTGCGCGGTCTCCTTGGCGGTGTAATTGGTCGAGGCCTGCGAGGACTTGCTCGCAACGTCGGCGACGATAGTCGAGGCGTAGTCGGCGAACGACCCGGTGGTGGCAGCGAGACCTCCGGTGGAGGAAAACGTCCGGGACGCAGTCAATGCGCTGTAGAGCGCATTGACTGTGGTCGCCGACCCCGATGTCAGCACGCTGTTGCCGGCGGTGAGGCTCGATGAGGAATTCAGCGTGGCGAGCTGCAGCCCCTTGGTGCCGGTCAGAATACTGCTGTCGACCGCGATATCCGATGCACTGGTTCCGGTCATGAGGTCGTTGAGGCCGAAATAGCTCGAAAACCCCTCGTTCGAGCTTCCCACCGAGCTCGTCATCTCGTTGATGGCGATGCCATTGCCCGAAGCGGTCGCCGAGATCGAGAGATGGCCGTTCGCATCGATTGAGGCCGACATCCCGGAGATGCCATTGATGGCCGTCACGAGATCGCCGACGGTCGAATAGGACGACAAATCGAGATCGCCGTATGAGACCAGATTTCCGCTCTGGTCGGTGACAGCAAGGCGCACCGTACCGGTGGCGGACAGCGCCGTGCCGCTGGTAACGCTGGTCGTTCCGGTTAGGCTCGTCGGCGCCGGCACCGAGGAGGCGCTGTTCGAGACGGTGTTGACCGCCGAGGCAAGCTGGCTCGCGAGCTGATCGAGCTGCGATTGCGCCGCCGGCAGGGTCTTGTCGCGGAGAGTGACGAGCGCGCCAATGTCGCCGCCAGTGATCTGCGACGTGATGTCGACACCGTTCACCGAGATCGCGCTGAAGCCGCTCGACGAGGAGCCCGCCGTGTAGGTCGTCGACGGCGACACGTTGGCCGCAGCCGCATAGCTGATCTTGTGCGCGGACGAGTCGACCAGCGCCTGCCCGGTCGTGGTGTAGACCTGGAGATCGCCGTTCGAGGCGGTGTAGTAGCTGACGTTCATCTTGGAGGCGACGTCCTGGAGCGCGGTGTTGCGCTGGTCCTCCAGGTCGGCCGTCGACTGGCCGGCCGCGGCCGTCTGCTTGATCTCGGCGTTCAGATCCGAAATGTTCTGCAGGTCCGTGTTGACGTCGTCGATCGAGGACGCGATGTCCTGGTCGGCATTGGAGCGGAGCTTCTGGATCCCGCTCGAGGTCTCCCGCAACTGGCTGGTGACGTCGTCGAGCGCGCTGACGACGTTGGATTGCAGCGAGGCGCTGCTCGGCGTGCTCGCCAGCGACGACAGAGCCGATTCCAGCGAAGCGATGCTGTTGGCGAGCGACGTTCCGGTTGACGAGCTGCTGGTGCTGCTGGTCGAGCCGTAGAGCTTTTCCAGCGACGTCAGATAGGTATTGGTCGTGTCGGCCGCACCGAGATCGGAATCCGCACTGACCAGCGACTTCAGCAGCAGCTTGTCGACCGTCGAGGTGATGCCCGTCACGGTGACGCCGGTACCGACGCCGTTGGTGACGCTGCTCGACTGGTTCGCGGTTTTTTTGGTGTAGCCCGTCGTGTCGGCGTTCGAGATGTTCGACGACGTGACGCTGATCTGCACCGACGTAGACGACAGGCCGCTGAAAGCGATCGATCGTGCGATATCGAGCGACACGGAGGCCTCCCCTGCTCTTCAGGCGCTGCGGCTGGTGCCGCTGGAGACGGCGCGCGCGGAAACGCGGCCCGAGGCGCCATAGGGCGTCACGGCGGCGATCTGCTCACGGATCGCCTGCATGACCGCCTCGATCCGTCGGTTGCTGGCCTCGATCGCGGCCCGCAGACGCACCAGGTTCTCGTCCATGGCGGCGCGCAGCTTCAGGATCCGGTCCAGCAGCTGCTCGCGCAGGATCCGGTCCCGCACGTTCAGCGTGGTCGTGCCGGCCGCGCACTCGGCGACCGTACGCTCGAAAATCTCTGCCAGGCGGTTCTTCTCATCGACCTGCTTCAGCCGCGAGGCCGGCAGGCCCTTGGCGAGCTCGGCGTTCTCTTCCGCGATCAGCGCGATCAGGACGTCGATCAGCGCGATCAGCGACTTGATCCGCGCATCGCCGGTTGCGGCGCCGGCTTTGGTGGCTTGGCTATTGGCTTGGGCTACACTCATGATCATCGCCTTCTTCTAATTGTGCCGCTTGCCGCGACGGGCTTGCGCGTTGCGCAAGTATGTGCCGATCGCGGTCGTCCTGACGGTCGCCTGTCTCATTTCGCTGTCGACATCAGCGCATTCCTTCAGCAGACCGCGCCGCGTCGTCTCGAGATCGTCGAGCAGCGCAACGATTTGCTTGCGATCGATCTCCGCGACGGTTGCGGCCCGCGCGACCAGTCGTTGCAGCCGGCGCAGCAGCGCTTCTCCGGCGGCGCTCGCCTTGTCGCGACGCATCGCTCACCTCATCGCCGAGATCAGGGTGTCGTACATCTTGTTGACGGTGGAGATGACCTGGGACGCAGCCGAATAGGCTTGCTGCGCGGAGATCATGCTCGAGAACTGGCTGGAGGTGTCGGTGGTCGAGGATTCCAGCTCGCTGCCGTAGATCGTGCCCGCACCGTTCTCGCCGGAGGCCTGCAGCGCGGCGCTCCCCGAGGTGACCGTCGCGGAATAGAGACCGTCGCTGGCGGCGGATAGTCCGGTGGGGTCGGCAAAGGTCGCCACCGCGATCTTGTAGATCGCGATGGTCTGGCCGTTGGAATAGGTGGCGTCGACCACGCCGTTCTTGCCGATCGAAATGCTGGAGAGCTTGCCGTAGGACAGGCCGTCCGAGGAGATGCTGGTGACGTTGACCGTCGGCGTCGTCTCGCCCGAGGCGTATTGCGTCAGACCGTCGGTCTTGCCGGCGGTGCCGAGATTCATCGTAATCGTGCTGTCGGTCGCGCCATCGGTCCAGCCCGTGACTTTGACGGTCGCGGGACTTGGGCTGGTGCTGGCAAGCGAGCCGTCGCTGTTGAAGGTGATGGCGACCGAGCCCGAGGCCGTGCCGGTCGCGGTGGTGGTATCCGAGGTCGAGGTCGGATTGGCGAAGCTCGCGCTCCAGGTGTTGGTCCCGGTCTTGGTCCAGGTCACCTGCATCGAGTTCGCAGCGCCGAGCGAATCGTAGACGGTCATCGAGCTGGTGTAGGTGTCGCCGGTGGCGGCATCCGATGGCAGGTTGGCCGCAATCGTGGTCTTGGTAGTGGCGCTGCCACTGGTGGAGGCGATCTCTGTGTTGATGGCCTGGAGATTGCTCGCCGATTCATTGCCGACGACGTTGCCGTCCGCATCGGTGCGCCAGCCCTCGAGATAGCTGCCGTTGTTCTCGAGATAGCCCGCATTGTCGGTCGAGAAGGCGCCGTTGCGGGTGTAGGAGGTGGTGCCGCCCGACGTCGCGCTGGTGACGACGAAGAAGCCCGAGCCCTGGATCGCAACGTCGGTGGCGTTGGAGGTCGAGGCCAGCAGGCCCTGCTGGGTGATGTTGGCGCGGCCCGAGACCATGACGCCGCCCGAGGCATAGGACGTCGCGTTGCTCGAGGCGGTGACGAGGTCGTCGAACATCGCCGACGTCGTCTTGTAGCCGGTCGTAGAGGAATTGGCGATGTTGTCGCTGATCATGGACAGCGACTGGCTCTGCGCGCTGAGCGCGGAGATCGCCGAAGAAAGGGCACCAGTGAGACTCATGATGAAACTCCGAGGAGATCTGGACGCGGGATCAGGACGTGACGCCGATGATGTTGGAAGCGCTGACGGAGACGCCGTTCACCGTGAGCGAGGGCGTGGACGTCGAGGTGTCGATGCCGGTCACGGTACCGGTGACAGTCGTGTAATTGAGGACCGAGTTGCCGGCGCTGTCCGTCGCGGTGACCGAGATCGTGTACTGGCCGCCGTCAGCGAGCTGGGTGCCACTGGAATTCTTGCCGTCCCAGGTGAAGGTGTTGGAACCGGAATTGCCGGTCCCGGCGCCGGTGTAGACCGTGTTGCCCGAAGAATCCTTGACGGTGATCGAAACGTCGGAGGCCGCCGATGACAGCGAGTAGCCGAACGTCGCCGAGCCGTTGCTCAAGGTCGAGGTGTCGGTCTTCGCCTCGACGGTGTGGCCGATATAGTTGACCGAGTTCAGCGTCACGAGGCTCGAGAACGAGCTCGCGAGCGAGGTCAGACTGGAGTTGATCGACTGCTGGGAGCTGAAATTGGCGTAGGAGGTGAGCTGATTGACGAGGTCGGTCGTCGATGTCGCATTCAGCGGATCCTGGTTCTGGAGCTCGCTGACGAGCAGGCTCAGGAAATCGCTGGACGTCAGCGTTGAGCTGGAGGAGGTGCTCGACGATGACGACGTCGCCGTGCTCGCGGTCGTTGCAGAACTCACTGCGGAAACTGTCATCAGGAACTCCGACCTTCCGGCGCGGCCGGCGAGACGGATGCCGGTCAGCGCGCTTGAAATCTGTGTGCTGATGAAACGCGGAGGCGCGCGGATTCAGGCGCGGATTCGCCGCTGCGATAAACCTTTCGATTTGGCAAAATCTGCCGCGTGCGCAGTGAGAGGCTATCTCGAGCCGATTTGCAGCGGCGATGGAGGCGTGCCCTCTCGCCCTGCTTGCGGGAGGGGTGAAGAGGCGCACATCAAAGTACAGAAGAAGAGCCGTTCAGCTCTCCGCCGTCTCGCCTTCGGTGCGCGGCTCTGCGGTGTCGCTCTTCATTTTCGCTGCCGCCGCCGCAATGCGATCAGTGAGGCCTTCGGGCGCTCGCACCGGGGGAGCGGCGAGGGCCTGGCGCAGAGCGCGCATCTCCTCCAGTAAGGCCTGGGCGGCGGAGGAATGCTTCAGCAGCTCTTCGGCGGGCAAGCGCCGGTCGTCGGGCCAGAGGGAGAGATCCTCGCCCAGCCGATCGATCAGTTGCTCAAACTCGGTGACGTCCATCGCCCGCCGATCCCGCCTCGGTCAGGCCGTCATAAAGCATTGCAAGTGGGGCGGAAACGGGTTTCCGACGTCCGCGTGGGCCAAAACCACCCGGAGCACTACGGAAACAGGCCCAAACGGCGGGACAGGCGATCGCGCGGAGGGTTCGCGGGCCCCGATGCCCCTCGCATTTCAGCCCATGCGGGCCGAATCAGCCGGCGCGGGCTTGCCGGCCCGCACTGTTGCGTCCACATACTCCCAGGCCTCCCGCAGCTCGGTGAGAGCCGCAATGATCCGCCGAAAACTCTCGCGGACGTGCGGCCGTCCGAACGCCCTGTGGCTCGCCACGATCACGCTGTTGTAGGTCTGGAACAGCCTCTCGGCGACCGCCCCGCCCCTGGTGAAGTCGAGATTGTGGCTGAGCCCGCGCAGGATCGCGGTCGCCTTCAGCAGATATTCGTGCCCCTCCTCGAAGCGCCGCGCTTCCTGCGCCGCCAGCGATTTCTGGAGGAAGGTGATCGCGCCGCCGAGCAGCATCGAGACCGCCTTCAGCGGCGGCACGCTGGTAGCCGCGCCCCGATAGGCCTGATTGGCCATGTACGCCATCGGATTATGCATCATCAACCACTCGAGCTGGAGTTAAGCAGGGCCTTGAGATAGGTGAGCGTGTTGTTCGCGCTCGTGATCGCGGCCTGGTAATTCGCGTATTGGGTCTGGAGCTGCGACTGGTAGGCGGACGCCGCGCTGTCGATGTCGTCGACCTTCTGCTGAAGCTCGGTGTCGCGATCGGTCAGGTTCGTAATCAGCGTCTGCAGCGAGCCGGAACTCGACGAATAGCTCTTGGACAGCTGATAGAGCTGCGTGGCGATGCCTGATGTCGAAGTCACGGTGATCGATTGCGACGTCGATCCCGAATAGCTGAAGGCCATGCCGGCATAGGCCGTTCCGGCGGTACCGATGATCGTGGTGCCGCTGACCGTAAACAGAGAGGAATCGCCCCCGACCGAGGCGGAGGTGAGATTCCCGGACGAATCCACTGTCAAGTCCAGCGTGAAGGATTGTGGAGAGGTGCCGGTGTTGACGACGCTGAGCTGGCTCGACGAGGTCTTGGTCTGCGCCGACAACAGCGTGGTGACGCCGCTCAGATTGGTGCTGAGAACGTTTGACAGCGTCGAGGTGTCGAGCTCGAGCTCGTTCTTCTCGTTGAAGGACAGACCGAGGTCGGCCATGGTGAGCCCGCCCACGGTGCTGTTGAGCGCGTTCTGGAGCGAATCCATGATATCGCGCATGGTGCCGTCGCCGAACAGCACCGCGCTCGTATCCGCCGTGCCGTCCGAGGCCGTCGCCTGTTGCGCGATCACCGCGTCGCGGAACGTGTTGTAGTTGGTGACGAGGTTCTGCACCGCCGTCGAGATCTGGCTGGTGTCTGGCTCGATGCTGATGCTGAGCGATGCTCCTCTGGGCGTTGCCTGCAGCAGGTTGAAGGTCACGCCGGTCAACACGTCGGTGATGTCATTGGTATCCCGCGTCATCGAGATGCCATCGAGTGAGAATTTCGCCGCCTGCGATGTCTGCAGCACGTCGGCGAACGCACCGGTGCTGTCGGTCACGCCCAGCTTGTTCAGGATGTCGTCGCCTGATGTGCTGGAATAGCTGATGTCGGCGGCATCCTCGGTGCCCGACAGCACCATCTCGTACGACCCGCTCGACACCTGGACGATCGAGGCCTGCACGTTCGTGGTCGAGGTCTGGGCATTGATGGCGTCGACAACGTCCTGAAGCGACATCGTGCTTGTGACCGTGATATCTGCGGTGCTGCCGCTGCCGAGACCCAGCGAGAACGTGCCGGAATAGCCGAGCGCGCTGGTCTGGCTCGACTGCGAGGTTCCGACCACCTTCTGCGCCGTCGCGACCTGGCTGATCGTCAGCGTGTGGTCGCCGGTCGCCGCGCCGTTGCTGACTGACATCGAGAGCGCGGAGGACGCGCTGACGTCGCCGGTCGAGCTGATGGTCGCCGAGCGCGTGGCGAAGACGTTTGTGGCGAGCGAATTGACGACAGCCGTCGCGAGCGAGGATAGTCCGCTCGACAGCGTCGAGAGGTCCGTCTGGAGCGTCTGGTAGGCCGAGATCTTGGCCTCGTTGTTGGTAATGGTGGTCGAGATCGTCGTCGCCTGGGTGAGCTTGGCGTTCACCGCTGCGGTGATCAGCGCGCTCCAATCGACGCTGGACGACGTCGTGGTGCCGGTCGTGGTCACGGTGGCGGCGCTCGACGTGCTCGAGCTGGTCGACGCGGTGCTGGTGCTCGAACTGACTGACGTCACTGTGCTGCTGGATCCATCGCGAGGAGGACCGGACCGGCGTCACGCCGGCCCGGAAATCGTCAAGCCGGGCGCTTAGCCGAGCAGCTTGAGCAGATATTGCGGCATCTGGTTCGCCGCGGATTCGGCCGAGACCGCAGCCTGGGTCTTCACCTCGGCCGAGGACAGCGTGGCCTGCTCCGACGCGATATCGACGTCCTTGATCGCCGAATTCGCCGATTGCAGGTTCTGGGTCTGGGTCGAGATCGAATCGGACGAGAAGTTGAACCGCGATTCCTGCGCGCCGATGCTGGCGCGGGCGGCGGAAACCGTATCGATCGCGGTGTCCAGCACACTGAGCGCCGAGGTCGCGTCGGACAGCGAGCTGACGTCGAGCGAGGACACGCCGAGCGAAGACGACGTCAGGCTGGCGAGCTTGATCGTGATCGTGTCGGAGCCGGAGGAGCCGACCAGCACCGAGACACCCGAGGAGAACACGCTCGAGCCGTCCAGCAGGCTCTGGCTGGAATAGCGCGTGCCGGTCGAGATCGAATCGATTTCGCTCGTAAGCTGCGAGAATTCCGAGTTGATGTAGGCGCGGCTGGAGTCGGTCGTGGTGCCCGACGCGGACTCCGAAGCCAGCGACTTCATGCGGGCCAGGATGTCCGAGATGTTGGAGGCGCCGCCGTCGGCCGTCTGCAGGATCGCGGTCGCTTGCGAGGAGTTGGTTGCGGCCTGCTGCAGCGTGGTGACGTCCGACGAGATGCGGGTCGAGATCGCGAGGCCCGCCGCGTCGTCCGAGGCCGAGGTGATGCGCGAGCCGCTCGACAGCTTGGCGAGCGCGCTGCTCTCCTGCGCGGAATTGATGTTGAGGTAGCGGACCGCGGAGTTGGCCGCGGTATTGGTGGAGATTGCAGGCATTGGAAACTCCTGTGCTGATGGGCATTGCGTGCCGCATCGAAGACGATTGACGACGCGGACCGCAGCCCCGTCCGTTCGCTCAAACGGTGGAGCGCAAGGAGATCAGGCGCGAAAATTCTCGCGAGCGGGATTTTATGGTTAGCAATCGGTAAAGGCGGTGCGAATGTCGCGCTCGTGCTTGCGCAGCAGCTGACGCAGCTGCTGGCGCCCACGTTTGAGCAGGGACTCCACCGCCGCCACCGTGGTGTCCATCACCTGGGCGATCTCGCCGTTGCTCATGTTCTCGTGGTAAGAGAAGATCACTGCGATGCGTTGCTGCTCGGGCAGCCGCTGCATCGCGAGCTCGAGCATATGATTCATCTCGTTGCGCTCGATGATCTCGACGGCGCCGGGCTGGCCATCGGCAACCTCAGGCACCGTCTCGACATTCTCGTTGCGCGGCTTGCGGCGCAGATCGATGCAGCGGTTGGAGATGACGCGATAGAGCCAGGTCGAGAATTTGGCGCGGCCGTGCTGCCAGCGGCCGCGATGGCTCCAGACCTTGAGCATGGTGTCCTGCACCACGTCCTCGGCATCCGCGGCATTGCCGACGATGCGCAGCGCGATTGCGTAGGCACGATCGATGTGACGCTCGACCAGCATGCGGAAAGCGGCTTCGTCGCCGAGCGCAAGCTTGTCCAGAAGCTCGCTGTCCTCGTCGTAGACCACATCGGCAGCATCGGGCGTGCTGTCCGGCGCCAGCGGCACCGACGGTGTCACGGACACGATCCCGTCAGCCGGTAGCGCCGTCGTGATCTCGGCCTCCGCGGGAGTCCAGACATCGGCCGCGTAACTCATCCCGCAATCTCCAACCCGCAATGCCGGCGCACATGCCACACGGCTTCCAGGCGTTGAACGCGGCTCCAAAACAATCCAGGCGAAGAATTTTTGTTATTTTTCAAAATGTTAGCCGGTATGTTTTGCCGAGTATCGGGCAATAATTGCCGGGCGCGCGATCCCCTCGCGCATCGCACCGGCAATCATCACATCGTCTCGCGCCATGGCGGATCAATCATCCTGAGCAGATGTCGTTGAGAGAAAACGCTGACATTACGCGGCACTAGGTGATCAAACGCGATGCGCGCGAAGCGCACCAGGAAGCGATTGTTTCCGAGTGTGAATGAACGCGAGACGTTTCACGCACTCGGCAATTTTTTCCGAATCACCTTTTTCGAACCTAGCGATTTTTTTGAATCTGTCAGTCGCGACGAGCGCGTTTTTGAATCGCGCGCGAGTTTTTTTCGCGTGCATGCCGCCTGACTTGGTGAGGATGCACGTTAATTGATCTGATTGGCGGGGACTGTGCACATGACGATCGCAACGGCCGGCGCGCAGCGGCGCGCGCAAATTGTTTCTGCCTGGTCGTTCGATGTTTTCGATACATTTCTGCTGCGCGCCTGCACGACGCCGGATGGCGTATTTGAAAGGACTTACGAGCTCTCCGGCATTTCACGGACATGTCCTGATGTTTCCGCAAGTTTCGTTCAGCATCGTATCCAGGCCGAAGCACGCGCGCGAAGAACCGCGAAGCAGACGCGCGGCACGGGCGAAGTTCGCATCGATGAAATCTATTCCGGCTTTCCGTTCAGGCTGTTCGGCCTTGCGCGGCATCATCTGACCGATCTCATCGAATCGGAATTTGCAGCCGAGCTCGAGCTCTGTCGCGCTAATCCGGACATGGTCGGGAAATATCTGGACATGAAACGTGCCGGGCATCCCGTCGGGTTCATCTCCGACACCTATTGGGATTCTGATCGGCTGGCGCGGCTGCTGCGCGCGTGCTGCCCCGGACTGAGCTGGGACTTCCTCTACGCCTCCTGCGACCACGGCAGCGGCAAGGGCGAAGCGCTGTTCGCAAAATATCTGTCAGAGCAGGCGATCGATGCCGGCGCCTCCTTCCACGTCGGCGACAACGACAGGGCGGATGTCAGGGGCGCGAAGCGCCACGGCATTCGTCCGCGTTATTATCCGCAGGCGACGCCGCAGCTGGCTTCCAAGTTCCAGCGCGAGACGGCGCTGTTCGAATTGCTGTGCGGCGGTGCGCCGTCCAGGCTCGATCACGGCGCGCGGACCTTGCGGCGCGTGGTCGCCGCGCGCAGCGCCGAGAAGTCTCCGGCCTCTCATCTCGGCATGACCGTGCTCGGCCCTGTCATGACGGCCTTCGACGCCTTCATCGCCCGGCGGTGCCAGGAGGTCGCGGGCCCCGGCCGAAAAGTCGCCCTCGCCTTCCTCGGTCGCGACGGCTTCTTGCCGCACCGGATCTGGCAGGAATTGCACGGCGCCATATCGGCCTACCTCGAGATCAACCGGCGCGTCAGCCTGATCGCCTCGGCCGACACCATGCAGCCGCTCATCGACCTTCTCAGCAAGGTGTTGAAGATCGACGCGCCGACATTCGGCGACATGATGAAGTTCCTGCCGCGGAAAGTCGCTTTGTTCTTCGCGGGGTATCCCAATGGAATAGCGCCGGGCGAGGATCTCGCCAAAGCGCTGCCGGAACTGATGGATGCCAACGAGATTGTCGGCCTCGCTGCGGATTTACGCACACGGCTGCTGGCTTATCTGCGTCACACCGTCCCTGAGTTCGACTCTTGTACCGACCTCGTGCTCGCGGACCTCGGTTATTCCGGCAGCGTGCAGAAGGCGCTGCGCCGCGTCTTCGAGATGGAGGGCATCAGGATCCGCCTCCATGGCACCTATCTGCTCTCGCTCGACGATGCTTTCGACGATATTGCCGAAGAAGACAGCGCGGAAGGCTTCATCTCCGATCTCGTGGTGACGCCGCATATCAAGCGCATGCTGATCCGCAATGTCGCACTGCTGGAGCAGATCTGCTGCTCCGCCGATGGCTCGGTCCGGGACTATGACAATGGCCGGGTGCTGCGCGAGATCAATCCGCGCCCCGCCAGCCAGGTCGCGCTTGCCGCGGAAATTCAGGCAGGCAGCATCGCCTTTGCGAAGAGTGCCGGCGATGCCGCGCTCGACTTGCGTCTCGATCCCTACACGGCGCCCGACGTGGCGGCGCGCTGGTGCGCGGCGACGTTGGCACGTTTGCTGTTGCTGCCTGACGAGGACGAACTGGCGCTGCTCGGCGGATTGAAGCACGACGTCAATCTCGGCACGCATGCGCTGGCTCCGATGATCGACAGCGACTTCGTCCGCCGGCAGATCACCGCCCGGGGCGTCTCCGCCGCCTGCACGTCGGCGGCACCGCCGATGTGGCTTGCCGGCAGCTTTGCAAGCCTGTCGCCATCGAACGCCTATCTCTACGCGCTGTTCGGCGCCAACCGTCTGCCCGCTGATGTCTTCGAGGAGAGCCCCTGCGGCCAGGTCCAGGTCGGGTTGTTCCGCACCGACGCCGAAGCGACGCTGGAAACCGCAACCCTCTACCGCACCGGCCTCGGCGAGCTGCGCTTGCGTATTCCGGTCTCGCGCGCCATGGGCATCACCATGATCGCGCTGCCGCTGCCGAAATTTGCTCCCGAAGGCCTGCTTCTTGGCGTAACCATCCAATCCGCCGACGACGTCAGCGACGCAGCCGAGAGCCAGGAGGTGGTCGACATCCCCGAGGAAAGCCTGGTCTATGCCGGCATGCAGCGGACCGGCTCGCATTATCGTGTCGAGACCGAAGATGCCTGCCTGCTGATTCCGACGGTTCCGATGACGCAGGATATCGCGATCTATTCGGTCGCGATCAACCCGCTCGGCTCCTGCCTCAAATAGTGCGCCTGATCGCACCGTCCCGGCCGTTCAAATCCAAGGGCTGGCCCGAGGGCCGGGCGGTGACGCGAGGGGACACGGAATTGACTGAGGGGACGCACGCAAACCTTGATGACCTCCTGCAATCCGGCGGCATCCGGCTTGGCCGCGCCCAACGCCAACGCCTCGACTGGCTGACCGGGCAGTATGGCGCGCCGACGCTCGACGACAGCGGCGGTATCAGGCATAACGGCGTGGTTATTCTGAAGGAGCCGCCCAGCGGCGCGGCCGCCGAGCTCTTCTACCGCTCGCTCAATCCCGCCTCTGCCGTCGTCATTGCCTCGAGCGAAAACCCCGGCTTCGACTTCCTCAAATCCAAGCTGACCGAGTTCGGCACCGTCGGCCCCTGCGGGGTGGATGGCCCGCACGAGATGTGGTGGGGCGGCATCGGCTGGTCGAAATTCCACGCCGCCGCTGCTGCCTGCACCCTCCGCCCACGGGTCGTCTCTTGCTACCCGCGCGGCAGCGACGCGGCGGCGGCCTTCGCGCTCCGGCATTCGCTCGAGCGGTTTGGTCTCGCCAGTCACATCGAGCCGATCGACGCCCAGCTCGGCGATCGCCTGCTCTGCTTCGAGAAAGCGGAGTTCATGCTGCGCATGTGGAATAGGTATCGCGAGCCGCTGCTGTTCGTCGAGGCCGGCGCCGTGCTCCGCGAGGCCCCGCTGCTGCCGTGCTTTCTCGGCTGCGACGTCGCGCTCCACAAATGGAACCGCTGGGAGATGTCGGCGCGGACGCTCTATATCGGCCGCACCAGTGCTGCGCAGATGCTGCTGCGGACGTGGCAGCATCTCGCCGCATCCTACCCTGCGATCTGGGAAGGCTATCTGCTCGATCAGGCCTGGAGCCTGACCTCCTCGCAGGTGCCGCTCGACACGGTATGGCTGCCGCGCTCCTATCATGCCCTCGCGGGCGATCTCGGCGCGATGCGCGCCACGGTGCTGCACGGCGAGCAGACCACGACGCTCGATCTCGGGCCCGATCCTGCCTTTGCGGGCCTGGTGCGCACCGCCCGCCGCGCCGGCCGCACCGGCGCGCGCGATGCCTTTCTGGTGATGACGTCGAAAGCCGAAGCGGACAAGGGCATCGCCGTCATCCTGCGCGACATCTCGGCCACCAACGCCGGCGCGGTTGCCGCCACTGTGGAGGCCGTGACCGGCGCCTATGCCGCCGATTGCGGCGGCTACGGCCGCCTCGAGCTGTCGCTCTGCGCCTGGCAGGACGACGTGGGCGCGGCGCGCGAGGCGGCGACTCAGGCCCGCTACCGCATCCTGGAGATCGCGCCGGGACAGCACATCGCCAACGACTTCTTTGCCCACCACGCGGCCGACGATTCCGTCATGACCGCCCGCCATCTCTTCCCCTGAGGACCATCGCGCGATGCTCAAGACCATCATCCTGCTCACCGACACCGTGCAACAGCAGCAGCCGCTGGCCAATCTGCTTCGCGAGCACAATCGCGAACTCGCCTTCTGCTCCGCGCTGCGCGCCCAGGACCTCAGCGCCATCGAACCGGAGATTCTGGGCGAGGCACGTTTGGTGTCCTTTGCCGCCGACGTCGCGGTCCCCGAGAAATTCCTGCTGCAGCTCGGCTACGGCGCCTACAAGTTCTACGCCGCGCCGACGCAATATCCGGGGCTGCCGTCGCCACCGGACGAGAACGATGAGGCCCCGAGCTGCTACTCCGTGATCGCGCAATCGATGATGATCTGGCCGGATTTCAAGAAGGTGGTGGGCCTCGAAACCGTGACGATTCCTGATGGAACGGTTGCCGCCGAGCGCGAGCGGCTGGTGTTCAGCCGCCTCGCCCATTTGTTCTGGCGGATGTCCGACATGATTGCCGGCGGCGCTGAGGAGCTTCCGGGAATCATCGGGGCCAACGACACTCAACGCCCGTCACTCTCAATGATGAACTGAGCTGGCGCGGGGCGTCGTCACGGTCTCCACATGGGCGACGATCCGGCTGGCGCCATCAGATCTAGTAAGACTTCGCCAGCCCCAGCACCTTTTCCGCGATGAAGCTGAGCGCAAGCTGCGGGCTGACCGGCGCGATGCGCGGGATCAGGACTTCGCGCAAATAGCGTTCGACGTGGAATTCCTTGGCATAGCCGAAGCCGCCATGGGTCATCACGGCCTGCTCGCAGGCCGAGAAGCCGGCCTCGCCCGCGAGATATTTCGCGGCATTGGCCGCAGCACCGCAAGGCATGCCCTTGTCGTATTGCCAGGCCGCCGACATCACCATCAGCCAGGCCGCCTCGAGCTCGACCCAGTTCACCGCGAGCGGATGCTGGATGCCTTGATTCTTGCCGATCGGCCGGTTGAACACGGTGCGCGTCTTGGCGTATTCGGTCGCACGCGACAGCGCGAGCTTGCCGAGACCGACGGCTTCGGCCGCGATCAGGATGCGCTCGGGGTTCATGCCCTCGAGGATGTACTGGAAGCCTTTGCCTTCTTCGCCGATGCGGTCCTCCATCGGGATCTCGAAATCCTCGAAGAACAGCTCGTTGGAATCCACGATCTTGCGCCCCATCTTCTCGATCTCGTGGACCTTGATCCTGTTGCGGTCGAAATCGGTGTAGAACAGGCTGAGGCCGTGGGTCGGCGAGCGCACCTCCTCCAGCGGCGTGGTGCGCGCCAGGAGCAGGATCTTGTGCGCGACCTGCGCGGTGGAGATCCAGACCTTCTGGCCGTTGACGATGTAGCGGTCGTTCTTGGCGACCGCGCGGGTCTTGAGCTGGGTGGTATTGAGGCCGGTATTGGGCTCGGTGACGGCGAAGCAGGCCTTCTCACGGCCTTCGACCATCGGCGGCAGCATGCGCCTGCGCTGCTCCTCGGTGCCGAACACGACGACCGGATTGAGTCCGAACACGTTGATGTGCACCGCGGAGGCGCCGGACATGCCGGCACCTGATTCCGCGATGGTCCGCATCATGATCGCAGCTTCGGTGATGCCGAGACCGGAGCCGCCGTACTCCTCCGGCACGCAGATGCCGAGCCAGCCGGCATCGGCCAATGCCTTGTGGAAATCGTGCGGGAAGCCGCCGTCGTGGTCCTTCTTCAGCCAATAGGCATCGGGAAAGCCTTCGCAGATCTTGGCGATGGCGTCGCGAATGGCTTCCTGTTGATCGGTGAGCGCGAAATCCATGTTCTTGTCCCACCCTCCCGAGCATTCCCTGGGTTCGAAGACTGAGTAGATAGACGTGAATTTGTCTGTCAAGTGCGTGTATGATGCAAAGCGTCATGCGGCGCGAAGCAACGGGCGCGCCGTTATTTCGCAGGGAGGAAAGCGCGATGGCAGGGCCTTGTTTCGAGGATTTTTCAAATGCCGCCGCATGGCGATGATGCACGAGAGGCCGGTCTGATGCGCTCCATGCTGTTCGTGCCGGGCGATTCCCCGCGCAAATTCGCGAAGGCGAGCGAAGGCAAGGCCGACGCGCTGATCATCGATCTCGAGGACTCCGTCGTCACCGACAAGAAGCCGGAGGCGCGCAGCCTGACCCTGGAGATGTTGAAGAGCCGCCCGGGCTCGCACCAGCTCTATGTCCGCGTCAACGCGCTCGACACCGGCATGACGCTGACCGATCTCGCCGCGGTAATGCCGGGCCGGCCGGACGGCATCGTGCTGCCGAAATCGCAAGGCGGCGACGACGTGCGAAAGGTCGCGGCCTGGCTCGAAGCGCTCGAGGCGGCATCAGGCATCGCGGTGGGCACAACGCGGATCGTCTGCGTCGCCACCGAAACCGCGAGTTCGATCTTCGGTCTCGGCAGCTACAAGAACTGCTCCCCTCGCCTCGCCGGCCTGATGTGGGGCGCGGAAGATCTCTCGGCCTCACTCGGCGCCACCGAAAAGGCCACCGGCGGCGTATTCCATAGCCCCTATCGGCTGGCGCGCGATCTCTGCTTGATGGCGGCGGCCGCGGCGGAGGTCGCAGCGATCGACACCGTCTATACCGACATCGACAATCTCGCAGGCCTCGAGCAGGAAACGCGCGCGGCGCGGCGCGATGGGTTTTCGGCGAAAGCGCTGATCCACCCCAAGCACGTCGACATCGTCAACGCGGCATTCGAGCCGACCGAGGCCGAGCGCATCTGGGCGGAGAAGGTGATCGCGGCGTTCGCGAGTAGTCCGAACTCCGGCACGCTGCGGCTCGACGGCCAGATGATCGACAAGCCACACCTTCGTGCCGCGCAGAAGATCCTCGGCCTGAGCTAGGGCCTCGCTCTACTCGAATCCCTGAACGGGCGGCATCGTGGTCTCCGCGGGCGCAGCTTGAGCCGGCTGCGCCGCGGGGGCGGCCTGCACCGGCGGATTGCTTGCAGCTCTCATCTGACCGTTGGCTTCCATCGCCTGGCGCGTGCGCGGCGGAGCGCTGGCCGCGGCAACGGGGGACGCCTCGCGACGCGAGGGCTGCCGATGTCTTGCCGACCGCGACGAGCCTCTCAAGCCCCATGATCTCGCGATGGAAGGTCCGGCGGTATAGCCGATCACCGCGCCCGCGACGGCACCGACCGGACCGAGCACGACAGCACCGGACACGGCGCCCAACGCCGCAGAACCGGCGCGCTCTTGCGCAATTGCGCTTGCCGGCACGCCAGCCAGCAGCAGGATGGCAATGATCAGAGCCCTGTTCATCGAAGCGTCTCCCTCATGGGAGATCACTCTTATTCAAATATGGCCACAGCGGGTTTGTTTATGGCCCAAGACGGGGCAATCGCCGATGGAACCCGAGCCTGCGCTCCCGGTTCCCGGCGGCGGCCCGCGCGCGCTAGACGATCTTGATCGACATGTCAGGCAGGCCTTCGAGCTTGCACAGCAGCACGTCGCCCTTCACCACCGGGCCGACATTCTCCGGCGTGCCGGAATAGATGATGTCGCCGGCCTTGAGCTCGAACGCTTCCGACAGCTTTGCGATCTGCTCGGCGACGCTCCAGATCATCTTGCTGAGGTCCGAGTTCTGCCGCACCGTGCCGTTCACGGCGAGCGAGATCGCGCCCTTCTCGAAATGGCCGGTCTTGGTCGCGGGATGGATCGGGCCGAGCACCGCGGCGTGATCGAAGCTCTTGCCGATCTCCCACGGCTTCTTCTCCGCGGCCATGCCGTTCTGGAGATCGCGCCGGGTCATGTCGAGGCCCAGCGCGTAGCCATAGACATGGTCGAGCGCCTTGTCGGCCGGGATGTTGGTGCCGCCTGACTTCAGCGCGGCGACCAGCTCGACCTCGTGATGATAGTTCTTGGTCAGCGACGGATAGGGATGATCGGCGACCTCCCCGATCGCCACGTTCTGGATCGCGTCGGTCGGCTTCTGGAAGAAGAACGGGGGCTCGCGGTTCGGATCCGAGCCGCGCTCGATCGCGTGCGCGGCATAGTTGCGGCCGATGCAGTAGATGCGGCGGACCTGAAACACCTGGCTCTCGCCGACGATCGGGATCGTCACCATGGGCACCGGAAAGATCGGCTTGGGTGCGGCCTGTGCTGCGGCCGGCGTTGCTTCGGCGATACCCGCCGCGGTCATCGCGGCTGCGGCGGTCAGCACGCTACGGCGGCTGGTTCTTGTCATGGCGTCACTCCCTGCATTTCGCCGATCGTTGTCGGCGACAGTCATAGAGCCAATCGAGGGCCGCGCCAATGCTCGCACACGGCACCATGGCACGCGCGCTAACCTCTTGACACGCAATTCCGGCCGCCTATTTTTTTCGCCGAGAAAGCTCGCTTTCTCGCTCTCAAAAATCAAGGAATCAAACGCGACCGTCTGGAGAGACGACGATGCTCGATGAGAATCTGGCCCGCATTCGTGCGCACCGCAACAACATCCACCGCTACCGGCGGCTGCTCAAGACCAGGCTGTCGGAGCTGGAGCGTCATTTCATCGAGAGACGGCTTGCAGAGGAGCGGTCGGCGCTCGAGGGCTTGACCGCGACGACCTTCCCCGTGGCTTTCGCTGCGACCCATGCGCCGATCGATGTGCGGGGAGCGGTGCAATGATCCGTCAGCGAGAACTGCTCATCCGCGGCAGCGAGAAAGTCATCGGCCATTACAAGCTTCTGCTTGCAAGCGCGAAAAGCGAGCACGAGCGCGAGCTCTTCCGGCAACGCATCGAACGCGAGCACCGGTTGATCCGGGACCTGCAGGACGGGCTGGATCACCGCGCGGCCTGAGCGGCTGATGAAATAGGGCTCGGCCCGGGTTCACCTCTCCCCGGAGGGGAGAGGTCGGATTGCTCCCCGGCGATGCAAAGCATCGTCCAGAGCAATCCGGGTGAGGGGCCGCAGCAATCACTGAGACTGTAACCCCTCACCCGGATCGCATCTTACGATGCGATCCGACCTCTCCCTTCGGGAGAGGTGCCTCGGGGCGCCGATCGAACTTGATCTCATCGCGCTTTTAGCGGACGAGGCGACCGGGGCCTGCGAGCGCACTGCTCGATTCCGTCGCAGGCGCCACCCTGACGACAACCGCGAACGGCACACCGTTGCGCAGCCCGGCGAGCTTCACATCCTCGCCGATGCGCGCGAGGCCGATCGTATTGCGGAGCTGGGCGGCGGTGCGGATCGGACGATCATCCGCTCTGGTGATGATATCGCCTTTCCGCAAGCCCGCTTTGTCGGCGGGCGAATCCGCCGCGATCTCGGCGATGACGGCGCCTTCGGTCAGCCCTCTGTTGACCGATGGATGTGGCTCCCTCAGCGAGACGCCGATACGGCCGCGCTCCACCCGGCCATTGGCAATGATCTGCTCCATCACCTTGCGCGCCATGTTGACGGGAATCGCAAAGCCGATGCCGACATTGCCGCCGGCGGGCGAGATGATCGCGGAGTTGATGCCGACGAGTTCGCCGCGCAGGCTGACCAGCGCACCGCCGGAATTGCCGGGATTGATCGCGGCATCGGTCTGGATGAAATCCTCATAACCCTGCTTGCCGAGCCCGGTCCGGCCGAGCGCGCTGACGAGACCGGACGTGACCGTCTGACCGAGGCCGAAGGGATTGCCGATCGCGAGCACGAAGTCGCCGACCTCCAGCGCGTCGCTGTCGCCGAAGGCGAGCGCCTTGAGCCCGGCCGGGCTCTGGAGCTGGAGCACCGCGATATCAGTGGGCGGATCGCGCCCGATGACCCTCGCGGAAAACTGCCTGCCGTCCTTGGTCGTGACCTGCACGGCGGAGGTGCCTTCGACCACGTGATTGTTGGTCAGCACGTAGCCGCGCTGGGCATCGACAATCACGCCGGAGCCAGTCGCGCTGACCTCCTTCTCGATCTGGCGGGGTACGTCGAAGAATTCGCGAAACACCGGGTCGCGATAGAGCGGATTGTCCTCGCGCACCCGGCCGTGGACCGAGATGTTGACGACGGCCGGCGTCACCTGACGCACCAGCGGCGCCAAGGTCGGCACCGAGCCGCCGGTCTTGAAATCGGGGATTTGGCCGGCGGCAGGCTGCGACGCCGTGAGCGTCAGCACCAGCATCGCCAGCAAGAACGGACGCACAGCACGCATCGTCATCACCTGCCACCTTGCCTCGGATCGAATGGAAGACTTTGGCCTCAGCTCTCGCCACGTGGCGTGGCGACAAGGCCCTGCAGAGCCAGAAACGGAACAGCCCAGGCCGCCGAGACCTGGCCGAGCAGCACGAGTCCGAGAACGGTCTGCGTGAGCATCATGCACTTCGCCCCTCTACGGCGGCCCATGGCCGCCGCAGCCGCATCGGGACGCCGCCGCCGCGCGGCGGGTCGTCATTGTCGTTGTCCCCGTCGAGCTTGCGCAAGGCAGCCAGGATCTCGACGAGCCGGACCGTATGGCTCATGCCGGGAATCTCGCGCAGGCCAGGACAGGATTCCACCGCATACATGTCGGACGCCCAGGACGACAGGATGATGCGCTTCTCCGGCGTCGAGAGCTCCTGCGCATTCAGGACCTCGGCAGGCGAGTCGTAATGGGCGGCGGGATGAAACAGCGGATTGAGAGTGCCGGCATTGGCATTCACGTTGGTCATTGGCAGTGCCTCCCTCATGCTCCTTTCAAAGGGACGGGTTTGTTGACCAGGACGGCGGCGCCAGTCGCCGCCGCCCGGGTTTCACGTTAATGCGTGTTGATCGCGATGCGCTTGACGCCCTCGCGCGCCTTCTCGGATTTCGGCAGCGACACGGTCAGGACGCCATCCTTGAACGACGCCTCGGCCTTGTCCTCATCGACACCCTCCAGCGGGATCTGCCGCTCGAAGGCGCCGTAGTAGCGCTCGGTGAAGTACCGGCCTTCGCCGTTGCGCTCCGCCTTCTTCTCGCCGCGCACGGTCAGGACGCCGTTGGCAATCTCGACCTGGACGTCCTTCTCGTTGAGGCCGGGAAGCTCGGCCGAGACGGTCACCGTCTTGTCGGTCTCGCCGAGTTCGACCTTCGGCCAGCCGAAGCGGCCTTCCATCAGCGGCGACAGGCCGGTGCCGCCGAATCCGCGAAAGACGTCGTCGAACAGACGGTTCATTTCGCGATGCAGCGTCAGGAAGGGATCGAAATTGTCGCGCGCAGGCGCAAGCTCCTGTTTTCCAGACCAGGGAATGAGGTCACGAAAAGCCATGGTTCTCTCCTTGATGCATCGGGGAACGCGGCGCGCTTCGCACGCCGCGTTCCGCCACTGGACCGATTGAGCGCTCAGGCTGCTTTCTTCTGCTCGATCTGCGATGCCGCAGGAGTGCCACCCGCGATCGGAATCCGTCGCGGCTTCATGGCTTCCGGAACCTCGCGGACGAGGTCGATGATCAGCAGACCATCCTGGAAGGAAGCCTGCTTGACCTGGACATAGTCGGCGAGGTTGAACACGCGCCGGAACGGGCGCGCGGCGATGCCCTGGTACAGGTATTCGCGCGCAGCAGTCTCGGGCTTCCGGCCCTCGATGGTGAGCGCGTTCTGCTCGGCCGTCACCGTGATGTCGCTGGCGCCGAAACCCGCCACGGCAAGGCTGATCCGGTAGTGATCTTCGCCGGAACGTTCGATGTTGTAGGGGGGATAGTTGTCCTCGGTCGCCTGGCGCAGCGTGCTGTCGACGAGGTCGGCCAGGTGGTCGAAGCCGATGGTGGAACGCCACAGGGGCGCAAAGTCGAAACTGGTCCTCATAACCAAGTCCTCCTGAGAGCAAGATGGATACGAAGGAGCGCAGGAACAGGGTATCAGACAGGGTCCGAAGACCGGCCCGGCGCCCGCGCCGGACCCGATCTGGCGCCCGGCACACCGCTCTCGCGGCGAAAAACGACTTAGAAAAACCGCCGGCGATTTCAAGGGACCCCTCCAAAAAAATTTTGGGGCCGCGGAGGGGCGACGGAGCAATGGTTTTCAGGATCTTAATCCCTCGCGGGCGGTCTCCGGCGCCAGCAAAGTCGCGACGATGGTGACGATCGAGAGCGCGACGATGTAGAGCGACACCGGCCAGTAGGTGCCGGCCCAGGCCAGCAGCGCGGCCGCGATCAGCGGGGAGAAGCCGCCGCTCAAGGCGGCTGCGACATTTGCGCCGAGCGAGGCGCCGCTGTAGCGCACCTGGGTGCGGAACAGCTCCGGCATGAACGCGGCCTTGGGCCCGAACAGCAGCGCATGCGTCAGCGTCATGGTGACGACCAGCGCCAGCGTGATCAGCACCGGCTCCCTGGTGTCGAGGAACCAGAACAGCGGAAACGCCAGCGCCACCGAGAACACGCCGCCGGCGAGATAGAGCGCCTTGCGGCCGAAGATGTCGGAGAGCCAGCCGGCCAGCGGCAGCGTCGCGAACTCGACGAGCGCGGCATAGACCACCGCATTCAGGCTCACCTGGCGCGGCAGGCCGAGTTTCGTCGTGGCATAGACCACGGTGAAGACGGTGAGGAGATAAGCGAGCCCGACTTCCGACACCGTGATGCCGATCGCGAGCAGAAAGCTGCGCCAGTCGCGCCGCAGAACGTCCCAGACCGGCTGCGCCAAGACTTCCTTGCGCTCGACCACGGCCTTGAAGTGCGGCGTCTCGGCGAGCCTCATGCGCACGATGAAACCGACGCCGACCAGCAGAATGCTGATCCAGAACGGCACGCGCCAACCCCAGCTGAGGAAGTCGGCCTCGGGCAGTTGCGTCATCAGTCCGAAGATGCCGGTGGAAGCCGCGACGCCGACGGGAAAGCCAATCTGCACCAGGCTGCCGTAGAAGCCGCGCCTCGAGCCCGTATGCTCGACCACCATGACCACTGCGCCGCTCCATTCGCCGCCAAGGCCGATGCCCTGCACGAAGCGCAGGATCACCAGCAGGATCGGCGCCCACACGCCGATCTGGCTGTAGGTCGGCAGGCAGCCGATCAGGAAAGTGCCGAGCCCCATCGCGATCATGGTCGCGACCAGCATGGTCTTGCGGCCGAGCCGGTCGCCATAATGCCCGATGATCGCGCCGCCGATCGGCCGCGCGACGAAGCCGACCGCATAGGTCGAGAACGCCGCCAGCGTGCCGACAAAGGGATCGAAGCTCGGGAAGAACAGCTTGTTGAGCACGAGTGCGGCCGCGGTGCCGTAGATCAGGAAGTCGTACCACTCGATCGCAGTGCCGAGCGCGCTCGCCCACACCACATGCGCCGTCGTCGACCTCTCCGCCGCAGCGGAGACCCCCGTTGCTGCCGCCATGTCATCCGCCCCTTATTCCAGGGGGCATCATGGCCAATCGCAATAAAGGTTGCAACTTGCGAGAGTGTTGCATGCCGCCGAGATCACCGTGCGAGATTTTCCCGTCGCTTCTCTCACAACGCCCGTCATTGCCAGGAGCTCTTGCGACGAAGCAATCCAGGATGTCTCCGCGAAAACAGTCTGGGTTGCATCGCTTCGCTCGCAATGACGGCTGTTGAGACAACAGTGCACCCCTCTCCGCAAGTCCTCGCGGCAGCCATGGAAGCCCAGCTAGCCGCTCTTCGTCATTGACAAACTAATTTGCTATTATCTAACTTAGCCTCAGAACAACCGGCCGCATCCAAGCGGCCCAAAGAAGAGGGAACGACGATGAGAGGGCTTTTGGCCTGCGCCATGCTCGCGGCCATGACTTCAGCTGCCGTGACCACGGCCGCCACCGCGCAAGTCTCCGACGACGTGGTGCGGATCGGCGTGCTGACGGATCTGTCGAGCTGGGGTCGCGACAATTCCGGGCCGGGCTCTGTCGAGGCCGCCAAGATGGCGGTGGAAGAGTTCGGGCCGACCGTGCTCGGCAAGCCGATCGAGATCATCAGCGCCGACCATCAGATGAAGACCGACGTCGGTGTCAATATCGTGCGCGGCTGGTTCGACAACGGCAAGGTCGACGCCGTCGTCGACATCCCCAATTCCGGCATTGCGATCGCCGTGCACAACATGGTGCGCGAGCGCAACAAGATCGCCCTGCTCTCCGGCCCCGGCGCCAGCTCGCTGACCGACGAGCTGTGCAGCCCGAACACCGTGCACTTCACCTACGACACCTACGCGCTGTCGAAGGTGACGGCCTCGGCCGTAATCAAGGAAGGCGGCAAGTCCTGGTACTTCATCACGGCGGACTATGCCTTCGGCCAGCAACTCGAGAAGGACGCCACGCGCTTCATCAACGAGATGGGCGGCAAGGTGCTCGGCGGCGTCAAGCATCCGACCAACACTGCCGACTTCTCCTCTTTCGCGCTGCAGGCGCAGAGCTCGAAAGCCGACGTCGTCGCCTTCGCCAATGCCGGCCAGGACACCGACAACGCCATCAAGCAGTCCGGCGAGTTCGGCCTGGTCCAGGGCGGCCAGAAGCTCGTCGGCCTCCTGATGTTCGATACTGACGTGCACGCCATCGGCCTGAAGGCCGCGCAGGGCACCTACATGACCACGGCCTCCTACTGGAACATGGACGAGGCAACCCGTGCCTGGTCGAAGAAATTCTTCGCACGCACCAACGTGATGCCGACCATGATCCACACCGGTGTCTACGGCTCGGTGCTGCATTATCTCAAGGCCATCAAGGCCGCCGGCACCGACGATCCGGCCAAGGTGATGGCGAAGATGCGCGAGCTGCCGATCGAGGATACGTTCGTCCATGGCGGCAAGTTGCGCGAGGACGGCCGCGTCATCCGCGACATGTACCTGGCCAAGGTCAAGACGCCCGAGCAGTCCAAGGAGCCCTGGGACTATCTGGAGATCATCAAGACGGTGAAAGGCGAGGACGCCTTCCGCCCGGTCTCCGAATCCAAATGCCCACTCCTGAAGAAGTGAGGTGAGACATGACCGGCAGCGAGCAGAGCGCAATTGAAACTTACGAATGCGACGTGCTCGTCGCCGGATCTGGCTGCTCCGGCATGTCGGCCGCGATCACTGCGAGATATCGCGGCCTCGACGTGCTTGTTGTCGAGAAGGAACCGCGGTTCGGCGGCACCACCGCCCGTTCCGGCGGCTGGCTGTGGATTCCCGGCACCTCGCTGGCGAAGGCCTATGGCATCCAGGAAACACCGGAGCAGGCCCGCACCTATCTGCGGCACGAGGCCGGCAACAATTTCGACGCCGCGCGCGTCGATGCGTTTCTGTCCGCAGGCCCCGAAGCGGTCGACTTCTTCAACACCAAGACCGCGCTCCGCTTCGACATGCCGCTGGTGTTTCCGGATTACCATGCCGAAGCGCCCGGCGGCGCGCAGGGCGGCCGCTCCATGGTGACGCGCCCGTTCGACGGTCGCGAGCTCGGCGATCAGATCAAGGTGCTCGGCATGCCGCTGCCCGAGCTCACCGTGTTCGGCATGATGCTGGGCTCCGGCAAGGAGATCATCCACTTCATGCGCGTGACGAAGTCGTTGACGTCGGCGGTGTACGTCGCCAAGCGCTTGTCGCGGCATTTGATGGACGTGCTTCGCTACGGCCGCGGCATGACGCTCACCAACGGCAATGCCCTCGCCGGTCGCCTCGCCAAGTCCGCCCAGGATCTGAAGATCCCGATGTGGCTGTCCTCGCCGGTGCGCGAGCTCACGGTGGAGAACGGCGCGGTCACCGGCGCGATCGTCTCGCGCGAGGGGCGCGACGTCCGTGTCCGGGCACGGCAAGGCGTCGTGCTCGCCTGCGGCGGCTTCCCGCATGATGTCGAACGGCGCAAGAAGATGTTCCCGCACGCGCCGACCGGCCAGGAGCATTATTCGCCTGGGCCGACCGGCAATACCGGCGACGGCTTGCGCCTCGCCGAGAACGCGGGCGGACATGTCGAGGATCGGCTGCCGAACGCAGCAGCTTGGGTGCCGGTCTCGCTGACCACGCGCAAGGACGGCTCGAAGGGCGTGATGCCGCATTTCATCGACCGCGCCAAACCGGGCGTGATCGCTGTGATGCGCGACGGCAAGCGTTTTGCGAACGAAGGCAATTCCTATCACGACTTCGTCCAAGCCATGATCAAAGCGGCCAAGCCGGGCGAGGAGATCGCGGCCTACCTCGTTTGCGATCACAAGACGCTCCGGAAATACGGTCTCGGCTGCGTGCCGCCCTTCCCGATGCCGCTGGGTCATCACCTCAATACCGGTTATCTCATGCGCGGCGACACGCTGGAGGCCCTGGCGGCAAAGGCCGGCATCGACGCGAAAGCGTTCACCGAAACCGTCAGGCAATTCAATGCGACCGCACCGCTGGGCCAAGACGCGGCCTTCGGCAAGGGCTCCAAAGCCTATAATCGCTATCAAGGCGACGCGCTGCACGGCCCCAACCCCTGCGTTGCGCCGATCGAGCGTGGTCCATTCTACGCCATCAAGATGATGATCGGCGATCTCGGCACCTATGCCGGCATCGTCACCGACGAGAACGCCCGGGCGCTCGACGCCGAGGGCCGGGTGATTCCCGGGCTCTATGCCGCCGGTAACGACATGGCGAGCATCATGGGCGGCAATTATCCGGGCGCCGGTATCACGCTTGGGCCGGCGCTGACCTTCGGCTACATTGCCGGCCGTCATCTCGCCGACAGCGCCGCCAAGCGCGACGCGGCGTAAAGCATGATCCGGACCCGAAGGGCCGCGTTAGCGCAAAGTGTGCAGCGGTTTTCCGAAAAGAGCATGCTCAAACGAGAACTCAGGCGCATCGGAGGCGCATGAAGCGAGAAAGCCGCGGCATTCAGTCGATCGAGGTCGGCGGAGAATTGCTCCGCGCGCTCGCCAGATGCGGCGAGCCGATGATGCTGCGCGATCTCGCCCGCGAGGCCGGCATGACGCCGGCCAAGGCCCATCCTTATCTCGCCAGCTTCTCCCGCATCGGCCTGATCGAGCAAGACGAGACCACCGGCCGCTACGAAATCGGCGCGCTGGCGCTCGAGCTCGGCCTGATCAGCCTGCGTCGTCTCTCGGGCGTCCGCATCGCGCGGCCGAAGATCGCCGCGCTCGCGAGCCAGATCGGGCATGCGGTCTCGCTTGCGGTGTGGGGCACGCATGGCCCGACCGTGGTGCAGATCGAAGAGCCGGCCCAGCCTGTCCACATCGTGATGCGACCGGGCTCGGTGATGGCGTTGCTGGAGACCGCGACGGGACGCGCCTTCGCGGCGTTCCTGCCGGAGCAGACCATCAGTGCCGCGCTCGAGAGCGGGCTCGATCGCCAGGGCGTCGGCTACAATCCGAAGCGCGCGGTGAAAGGCGCCAAGGTCGCCGAGATGCTCACCGAGGTCCGCAAGCATGGCCTCGCCCGCGCCCTCGGCGATCCCCTGCCCGGCGTCAACGCATTCTCCGCCCCCGTGTTCGACCATTCCGGCCATGTCGCGCTGGTCATCACCGCGATGGGACCGGAAGGCACTTTCGACGCGCACTGGGACAGCCCGATCGCTCATGCCTTGCGGGAATGTGCGGGCGGCATTTCGAAGCGGCTGGGTTACGGGATGACGGCGGCGGCGGAGTGAGGGGCCAACCGGCCGTCTCACAACATGGACGCCCTGCCGGACGTCAATTCGCCGCCGTTCGCGCCGCGGCCGGCATGTAGATCTGCGCGTAGCCTTCCTTGATCGCCGACGTGATCCGATCGAGGCGGCGGTCGATGTGCTTCTCGAGCACCGACACGCAAGCCTCTTCGTCCCGCGCCTTCAGGCCTTCGACGACGGCCCGGTGCTCGGCTTGCGTCTTGGAGCGGTTGATGCTGTCCATGTCGATCCAGCGTACGAAGCGGATGCGGGCGTTGACGTTGCGCAGGACGCGCAGCATCTCGGCATTGTCTGACATCGCCATCAGCCGCTCGTGGAAGGTCTCGTCCAGCTCGACCAGCTCGATCGAGGAACGCTCGCCGGGATCGGGGCCGGTGGCTTCGAGGAATTTCAAGAGCGCATCGATGTCCTCGTCCCTGGCGCGCTTGACGGCGAGGCGGACCGAGGCGACCTCGATCGATTTGCGCAGCTCGTAGAGATCGAAGATCTCGTGCGCGTCGAGCTCGCGGCAGAAGAAGCCCTTGCCCGGCGCGAAGCGCAGGAAACCTTCGGTGTTGAGACGGTTGAGCGCCTCGCGCAGCGGCGTACGGCTGACGCCGAGGCGCTTTGCCAGCTCGCCCTCGTTGAGCCGCTCACCCGGCTTGAACTCGTAGCTCACGGCCATCGCCTTGAGCTGCTCATAGACGCGATCGACGATACTATCGGAAGCCAGTTCCACGTTGCTCATCATCAGCTGCATTCATGCCCGAACACGGCGCAAATATACCGGGCCCGCGGCAACGATTGCAATTCAGACGAAAGCAGAGGTTGTAAAGCGCTGCGCGACAGCCGCAAATCAGGCGAACACGCGCGGGCGCAGTCCGGCATGAAACCAGGTGATCATGGAATAGATGTCGTAGACCGGCAGGCCGACCTCGGCCTGCAGCGCCGCCGCGTAGGGCGGCATGTTGGTGCATTCGAGCACGATAGCGCCGACGTCGGGGTTTTTGGCGACGAGCTCCTTGCCCGCCTCGACCACGTCGCGCTCCGCCTGCGCGATGTCCATGTCCTCCTTCTCGGCCTTGATCAGGACGCGGAAGAATTCCTTGCCGTGCTCGGTGCCGACCACAGGTGTATCGAGCGGCACGCCGGCGCCTTCGAGATGGGCCGGCGTCAGGGTCGAGCCTGATACGGTGACGAGACCGACGCGCTTGCCTGGCGGCAAAGTCGCCTGCACCCACGGCACCTGCATCAGCGATGAGGTCGCAACGGGAACGCCGACGGCGGCCGCGATCTCCTTCTGGAACAGCGAGAGAAAGCCGCAATTGGTGGTGATCGCTTCGGCCCCGAGCCGCACCAGATCCCTCGCCGCGTCGATGAAGTCGGGCAGCAGCCCGGCCGCGCCCTTCAACACCACCTTCTCCGGCGAGGCGCCGCTCACCACGCGATAGAGCACCGGAAACGGCCAGGTCGTGCCGTTGCCCATGTCGCCTTGGATGCGGGGAAAGCGCGCTTCCAGCATCAGGATGCCGAGCGGCGCGCCGTAGATGGCCTTGCCGCCGCGGGCGATGCGGGAGGTCGAGTTGGCTGCGTAAGTCATGGCGCGACCTCAGAAGAAGCGGTTGGGCGAAAACGGCGCGAGCGGAATCTCAGGCTCCTTGCCGCTCAACAGCTGCGCGACGAGGCGGCCGGTGCGGGCCGAGCCGACCAGGCCGACATGGCCGTGGCCGAAAGCATAGACGATGTCGCGCGAGGCGCGCGCATAGCCGATGCAGGGACGACCGTCCGGCATGCTCGGCCGATGCCCGAACCATGTCTTGACGCGCGAGGCCGGAATGTCCTTCGGCAATTTCGGGAACATGCCGAGCAGATGGTTGCGCAGGATCTCGGCGCGCTTCCAGTTCGGCGCGGCTTCGAGACCCGCGATCTCCACCGTGCCGGCGGCGCGCAGGCCCTTGTCGGTCCAGTTCACCACCATCTTGGCGTCCGAGGCCATCATCGAGCTGCGCGGACCTGTTTCAGGGTTCTCGATCATGACGTGATAGCCGCGCTCGGTCTCGAGCGGCAGGGGATCGCCGACCGAAGACGTGAGCTGCTTCGAATGCGCGCCGGCGGCGATCACCGCGGCATCGCAAGCGATCTCGCCGGTCTCGGTGAGGACGGCGACCAGCTTGTCGCCGGAGAGCTTGAGGCCCGTCGCCCTGGCACGCACGAGCTCGGCGCCGTTCGCCAGCGCATGCCGGGCGAGCGCTGTGACATAAGCGCCGGGATCGCGGCAGCGTCCGGCCTCCTCCACCACCACGCCGAAAGTGTAGCGCGGATGCAGCTCCGGCTCGCGCTGGCGCATTTCGTCGGCGGAAAGCTCCAGCCATTCGACGCCGACCTTCCTGCGCAGGCGCCAGCCGAGATCGTTGTCGAAATTGCCGCGCGAGGTGAACACGTGCATCACGCCGTTGCGCTCGATCAGCTCGGGCACGCCGGCCTCTTCCGCGAGCCTGCGATGCAACAGCGGCGCGTCCTTGAGCAGATCGCGTAGCGCGAACGCGGTCTTCTCGACTCGCGCCGCGGTCCAGCCCGAGCGCAGGTACTTGATCAGCCAGGGCAGCGCTTTCGGCAAATACGACCAGCGGATCGCGAGCGGGCCGAGCGGATCCATCAGATAGCCCGGCACCTTCTTCCAGACGCCCGGCTCCGCCGGCGGGATCACCGAATGCGACGACAGCCAGCCGGCATTGCCGTAGCTCGCCGCCTGCTCGCCACCGGGTTCGCCCGCATCGATCAGCGTGACGCGATGCCCCTCGCGCAGCGCCTCGATGGCGCTGATCACGCCGACCGCGCCGGCTCCGATGATCGCGACGTGGCGGCCTGTAGGCATCGCTTACGCCTTCGCCGCCGGCGTAAAATCCTTGCCGACCGAGATCGCCCTGGGATCGATGATGCAGTGGAGGATCGACGGCTTGCCGGAGGCGAGCGCGCGCTCGAACGCCGGCGCGAATTCCTCGGTGCGCTCGACGCGCTCGCCATGGCCGCCGAACGCCTTAGCGTACATCGCAAAATCAGGATTCTTCAGCTGCGTGCCGACCACGCGGCCGGGATAATCGCGCTCCTGATGCATGCGGATGGTGCCGTATTGCGAATTGTCGACGACGATGACGATCAGCGGCGCGTCGTATTGCACGGCGGTCGCGAATTCCTGGCCGTTCATCAGGAAGCAGCCGTCGCCGGCAAAAGCCACCACGACGCGATCCGGAAACTGCCGCTTCGCCAGCACGCCCGCCGGCACGCCATAGCCCATCGAGCCCGAGGTCGGCGCGAGCTGCGAGGCAAAGCTGTGGAAGCGGTGGTGGCGATGAATCCAGCCGGCATAATTGCCGGCGCCGTTGCAGACGATCGCATCCTTCGGCAGCCGATCGCGCAGCCAGGTCATGACCTGGCCGTACTGGAACGAACCCGGCAGCTCGCGCGCCTTCTCGGTCCAGGCGAGGTAATCGGCATGCGCCTTGGCGGCCTCGCCCTTCCAGGCCACGGCGCCCGAAGGCTTCAGCGTCTCGACCGCGGCGGCGAACGCGGCCGGCGTCGCCTGGATCGCAAGCTCCGGCTGGTAGACGCGGCCGAGCTCTTCCGAGCCCGGATGCACGTGGATCAGCTTCTGCTTCGGCGAGGGAATGTCGAACAGCGTGTAGGACGAGGACGGCATCTCCGACATGCGGCCACCGATGAGCAGGATCACATCGGCGCCCTCGATCCGCGCCTTCAGGCCAGGGCTCGGCCCGATGCCGAGATCGCCGGCATAATGCGAATGATCGGCGTCGATCAGCGAGGCCCGGCGGAACGAGGTGGCGACCGGCAGGTCGAAGCGCTCGGCAAAACGCGCGATGCTCCTGGTGGCATCGTCGGTCCAGCGCGAGCCGCCGAGGATGACGAGCGGCGCCTTGGCGCTGGCCAGCATCGCACCGACGCGCTCGATATCGGCAGGCGCCGGCCAGCTCGCCGCCGGCTCGATGCGCATGGCGTCGGCCACAGCTGCGGTCTCGGTCAGCATGTTCTCCGGCAACGCGATCACCACGGGACCGGGGCGACCCTGCATGGCGACGCGGAAGGCGCGCGCGACCAGCTCGGGAATGCGATCGGGACGATCGATCTCGACCGCCCATTTCGCCATCGAGCCGAACACGGCCTTGTAGTCAAGCTCCTGGAACGCCTCGCGCTCGCGCATGCCGGTGTCGACCTGGCCGACGAACAGGATCATCGGGGTCGAATCCTGCATCGCGATGTGGACGCCATGGCTGGCATTGGTGGCGCCGGGGCCCCGGGTGACGAAGCAGATTCCAGGCCGTCCCGTGAGCTTTCCATAAGCCTCGGCCATCATCGCGGCGCCGCCCTCGGCGCGGCAGATCACGACGTCGATCGGGCTGTCATGCAGCGCGTCCAGCGCCGCCAGATAGCTCTCGCCCGGCACGCAGGTGACACGCTCGACGCCCTGGGCAACGAGCTGATCGATCAGGATCTGGCCCCCGGTGCGGGTGTTTCGGATGGTCATGACAGCTCCCTGCAGGCTCCGGCGATGCGTTTGAAGGCCTCGCGCAAATTTGTTCCGAGGTGGCGTAAGACAAGCGGAAATAAGGTGCAAGCCGAAACACTGCACAGCAGCCCGGCATCGTTCCGCGTTTCGGATGCTCTGAGCAAACCGGGACGCTGATATGCGCACCGCCCGACGTCGAGCTTCCGGTGTTGACGCAGACACATGCGCGTTTAAGTAGGTGAGAGAAATAATGCAGGGGTGGCGACGTTCGCTGGGCTGGCTTCCCTTGCCCCATGCAGGCCCCATGACGCCCTCGCCTCCCGCGACTTCGCCAAGCACGACATCGAAACCGGCTTCAGCGCCTCCTCATCTCGCCATCGTCCTGTTCTCGCTCGCGATGGGCGGCTTTGCGATCGGAACCACCGAGTTCGCATCGATGAGCCTGCTGCCGTTCTTCGCGGCCGATCTTCACATCGACGAGCCGACCGCCGGGCACGCGATCAGCGCCTACGCGCTCGGCGTGGTGCTGGGCGCGCCGCTGATTGCCGTGCTCGGCGCGAAGTTCGCGCGGCGCACGCAGCTGCTGGCGCTGATGGCCGTGTTCGCACTCGGCAACGCCCTCACCGCGCTGGCACCCGGCTTCGGCTCGATGGTCGCGGCCCGCTTCCTCTCGGGCCTGCCTCACGGCGCCTATTTCGGCATCGCCGCGCTGGTTGCGGCCTCGCTCGTTCCGCAACATCGCCGCTCGCAGGCGGTCGGCCAGGTCATGCTGGGCCTGACCGTCGCCACCATCATCGGCGTGCCGCTGGCCAATCTGATCGGCCAAATGGTCGGCTGGCGCGCGAGCTTTGGCCTCGTGTCGCTGCTCGCCTTGCTCACCGTCCTGCTCTGTGCGCTGTTCGCCCCGCGCGACCGGGCCGGCCGGTCGGATCCGCTGCGCGAGCTCGGCGCACTCAGGAGCCGCCGCGTCTGGACGACGCTCGCGATCAGCGCTATCGGCTTCGGCGGCATGTTCGCCGTCTACACTTATCTGGCGACGACATTGATCGAGGTCACCAAGGTCAGCACCGAGGTCATCCCGTTTTTCCTCGCGATCTTCGGCATCGGCGCCACGCTCGGTAATCTCTTCGTGCCGCGCTTCGCCGACCGCGCGCTGATGCCGACGGCGGGCGGCATCCTGGTCTTCGCCGCCGTGGCCCTCGCGGTCTTTCCGCTCGTCGCCGGCAATCCCTGGCTGCTCGCGATCGACATCTTCGCCATCGGCGCCAGTGTCGCGCTCGGGGCCATCCTGCAAACCCGGTTGATGGACGTGGCTGGAGATGCACAGGCGCTCGCCGCCGCGCTCAACCATTCGGCCTTCAACACCGCCAACGCGCTCGGCCCCTTCCTCGGCGGCCTCGCCATTCGCCAGGGGCTGGGCTGGACCTCCACCGGCCCGGTCGGCGCCGGCCTGGCAGTTCTGGGCTTTCTGATCTGGATTTTCGCCTATCGCGACATCGGCCCCGCGCCGGTCGAGCACGCATCAAGCGGCGATGCGTCACGCCAGGCAGGTCCCCTGAAGCAGGCCCCGCCGCTGGCGCCACGTGAGCGCAGCCGTTCCGAAGATCCCGTCGCCTGACCGACCAAACGGGCTCAGAACAGAGCGGCGTTGATGGCCTGTCCGTAGATCATCGCGGCGACGAGCGAGATCAGGAGGCCCGCGCCCGAGAAGATCACCAGGATGTTCAGGGTTTCGATATCGACGTTGGTTCCCGTCGCGCGGGATATTGCTCTTGCCAATGCAGCAATCATCGCCAGCTCCGAAGCCGGCCGCGCGGTGGCGGGGCCTGATCTCATCTAGCGCAGATCGGCGCATCCGCCTGTGAAACAGATTACAGGTGCGGCTGGCGGGCGGTCTTGGGCCAAGGCGAAAACGCCGGCCACATCTTCGGTCATGTAGCAACCCCGAGATGATGGCCAAGGTGCCCGCCTTCTTCGACCGCGGGCTGACAGGCAAGCGTTGCGCCCTCGCGCTAGACAGACGGCAGCAGCGCCATACACTCGCTGTCATGCCCCGGCTTGACCGGGGCATCCAGTACGCCGCGGCCGATCGAGGACTCGCAACTATCCCGGAGTACTGGATCGCCCGATCAAGTCGGGCGATGACACGGAGAATAGAGCACCAGCAGCGGCGATGGGGAAACTGCCAATCACCGATGCCCGATCGCGCGGATCGCGCCGCGCAGCTCGGCGAGCCCGCGCAGGCGGCCAATGGCGGTGTAGCCGGGATTGGTTCGTTTGGTGGCGGCGAGATCGTCGAGCATTCGGTGGCCGTGATCCGGGCGAAACACGATCTGCTTGTCGGGAGCCCGCCGCGCGTTCTCCTTCAGCAGCGCCTTGAGCACCGCGACCATGTCAACGTCGCCATCGAGATGATCGGACTCGTAGAACGACAGACCGTCGGCCTCGCGCTTGGTGGCGCGCAGATGGGCAAAGGCGATGCGCGGGCCGAACCGTTCGGCCATCTCAGGCAGATTGTTCTCGGGCCGCACGCCCAGCGAGCCGGTGCACAGGCAGATGCCGTTCGCCTTCGACGGCACGGCATCGAACAGCGCCTGATAATCCTCTGCGGACGAGGCAATGCGCGGCAGGCCGAACAGCGGCCGCGGCGGATCGTCCGGATGCAGGGTCAGCGACACGCCGAGCTGCTCGGCGACCGGCGTCACGCGCGCGAGGAACTCGGCCAGATGCTGCCGCAGGATCTTCGGCGTGATGTCGCGATAGGTCTCCAGCCGGTCGCGGAATTGCGGGATCGTCATCGGCTCGGTGGTCGAGCCGGGCAGCGCGCTGGCGATGACCATGACAAGATAATCGATGTCGGCCTGGCTCATCTGCTCGAAAAGCGCCTTCGCGCGCGCCTGTGCTTGCGGCGAATACTCCTGCAGGGCCGCAGGCCGCTTCAGGATGTGCAGCTCGAACGCGGCAAAACGGTCCTGGTCGAAGCGCATGGCGCGGGCGCCGTTCAGCAGCTCCCATTCCAGATCCGTGCGGCACCAGTCCACCACGGGCATGAAGTTGTAGCAGATGATCTTGATGCCTGAGGCGGCCACCGCCTCCAGGCTCGCGATCCAGGCGTCGATGGATTTCGTGGCCTTGGCCCCGAGACGCTTGACGTCGTCGGGGATCGGAATCGATTCCACCACCGACCAGGTCAGCTGCGAGCGGCCCGGCTGGCCGTTCTCGATGAAATTCTTGCGCTCCTCCACCGCCTTGCGCGTCCAGGCTTCGCCAATCGGCACCTGATGCAGCGCCGAGACGATATCGCTCGCCCCGGCCTGCCTGACATCGTCGAGCGAGACCGGATCGTCCGGCCCGTACCAGCGCCATCCCTCGAGCATGGGTCTTCTCCGATCAGTTCGCGGTCAGCACGACCTTGACGCTCTGCGAGCGATCGAGGGCCAGGCGCAGCGCATCGGGCGCGGTCGAGAGCGGCCGCTCCGCGGTGACCAGCGACAGCACGTCGACGCTGCCGTCGCCGATCAGTTCCACCGCTGTCATGAATTCGAGCCCGAAGCGGAAGGAGCCGCGCAGGTCGATCTCCTTGGCCATCACCGCATTCGACGGCGTCGGGATCTGGCCACCAGGCAGATTGCCGATCTGCACCACGACGCCGCCGCGCCTGACGATGCCGATCGCGCTGGCAAGCCCCGCGGCGGTGCCGGAGACTTCGAACGCGACGTCGTAGGGACGCGAGGCCGCCTGCGCCTTCAGACCCTCTTCCCCTCCGGAGACGTTCTCGACATGGGACGCACCGAGCTTGGTCGCGAAAGCCAGCGGTGCCGGCGCGATGTCGGCGACCGTCACGTCGTCCATGCCGGCACGGTGCGCGGCCAGCATGGTGAGAAGCCCGATCGGGCCGGCACCAAAAATGATGCCGCGCTTGCCCTTGATGTTGCCGGCGCGCGCGACCGCGTGCAGGCAGACCGCCAGAGGCTCGGCCAGCGCCGCAGCCTGGTAGGAGACATGATCCGGGATCTTCACGCACTGCGCGGGGACGGCGTCGAAGTAATTGGCAAAGCCGCCCTGCATGTGCGGCGTCTTCGACGCCGAGCCCATGAAGTAGATGTTCTCGCAGAGGTTCTGCCGGCCCTCGCGGCAGGCGCCACAATGGCCGCACCAGCGCGAGGGGTTGACCGCGACGCGGTCGCCGACCTTCAGATTCGCCGCCCAGCCTGCGATCTCGACAACCTGCCCCGAGATCTCGTGGCCGAGCACCAGGGGCGACTTCACCACGAAGTCGCCGGTCCGGGCGTGACGGAAGTAATGCATGTCCGAGCCGCAGATGCCGCCGGCGCCGAAGCGGATGCGCACCATGCCATCAGCGAGCTTACCGAGCGGATGCTCGACCATACGCAGGTCTTCGGGGCCAAACAGCGTTGCGGCGAGAGAGGTCGAGGTCATTTGGAGAGTCCCATGTATTTCGGCAGCCAGAGGGTCAGTTCAGGAATGTAGGTGATCGCGATCAGCGCGAGCAGAAGCGGCACCAGCCAGGGCAGGATCGCGACCGTGGTGCGCTCGACTGAGAGCTTGGCAACGCGGGCAAGCACGAACAACACCATGCCGAGCGGCGGATGCAACAGGCCGATCATCAGGTTCAGCGTCATGATCAGGCCGAAATGAATCGGATCGATGCCGAGCTTGAGCACGATCGGCAGCAGGATCGGCACTAGGATGGTGATCGCCGCCGTGGTGTCGATGAAGCAGCCGACGAACAGGATCAGCACATTGGCCAGCGCCAGGAACGCCCATTTGTTGTGGGTGATGCTGAGCATCCAGTCCGAGAGCAGCTGGGCGGCCTGCGACACCGTCAGCAGCCAGGCGAAGATCGAGGCTGCGGTGACGATGAACAGCACCGAGGCCGTGGTCTCGATGGTGTCGAAGGTCGCCTTCGCCACCGTCTTCAGGGTCATGGTTCGGTAGCGCACGAGGCCGAGGAACAGCGACCAGATCACCGCGGCGACGGCGGCTTCGGTCGGCGTGAACCAGCCGAGCGTCATGCCGCCGATCAGGATGACGGGCGCCATCAGCGCCATCACCGCCGAGAAGTCGAAGTACCAGTCGATCGCGAGCAGCGCGCCGAGGCCGATGACGACCGCAAGATTGGTCGACAGGCCGGCCATCACCATCAGCCAGATCGCGAGCGGGAACGCGAGCACCACGACGATCTCGAGCCCGGCGGAGCCGAGCTGCGGCCAGGAGAACGGCGTGTCGCTGCCCCATTTATTGCGGTGCGCGAAATAGGTCACGGTCGCCATCATCAGCAGCGTCAGGACGACGCCCGGAATGACGCCGCCCAGGAACAGGGCGCCGATCGAGACGTTCGCCATCATGCCGTAGATCACGAACGGCAGCGACGGCGGAATGATGGGTCCGAGCGTCGCGGAGGCCGCGGTGACGCCGACCGAGAACTCGGTGGTATAGCCGTGGTCCTTCATCGCCTTGATCTCGATGGTGCCGAGACCGGCGGCATCGGCGATCGCGGTGCCGGACATGCCGGAGAAGATCACCGAGCCGATGATGTTGACGTGGCCGAGGCCGCCCCGCATCCAGCCCACCAGCGCGACCGCGAATTTGTAGATGCGCCCGGTGACGCCGGCGATGTTCATGAGATTGCCGGCCAGGATGAAGAACGGCACCGCGAGCAGCGGAAAGCTCTCGACGCCGGCGATCATGCGCTGCGCCAGCGTGACGTCGGGCGTCACGCCGCTGACGAGGATGTAGAGCAGCGACGAGGCGGCCATGGCAATCGCCACGGGAACGCCGAGCAGCATCAAAACGAGAAAACCGCCAAGCAACAGCAGCATGAGACTACCCTTCAAAACCGTCGTAGGCACCGGGACGTTCGAGGATCGAATAGCCCTGCCGCAGATGCTGCAGAGCGACCTGCAGCGAGCGCGCAAACATCAGCACGAAGCCGGCGAGCACCGCGTAATAGACGTAGTTCTTGGGAAAGTTGATCGTGGTCATGGATTCGTCGCCGATGATCTGGATGTAGACCCAGACCAGCTTGATGGCGTAGCCGAAGAAGACGATGCGGATCAGGTCGATCAATGTAGACAGCGTCCGCGCGACGGCACCAGGCAGATAGCGGTAGATCAGGTCGACCTGGATGTGCCGCGACAGCCGCACGCACATCGAGGCGCCGATGAACACCACGCCGATCAGGCAGTAGGTCGCGATCTCCTCGGTCCAGGCATAGCTGTCGTTGAGCACGTAGCGGGTGAAGAACTGCAGGAAGACGGCGAGCGCCATCACCCAGAAGATCGCCAGCGCCACCCAGTCCTCGAAAGCGTAGACGCCGAGATCGATCTTCGGCGTCCCCTCCTCCTCGAAGGTATGGGCGATCTCGTCGCCGGTGATCTGCCGGTGTATTTCGGCGGTGGACATGGGTTACTCTCCAAACATCTCAATCGTCATTCCGGGGCGGCTCGAAGAGCCGAACCCGGAATCTCGAGGTTCTCAGGTGCGCAATTGCGCACCATAGTTCTCGCTTCGCGGGCCCCGGAACGACGGCGCGCCTTACTTCACCGCCTGGATCCGTTCCCAATCCGCCTTGCGATAGCCGAAGGTCTCGAACGGAACGTTCTTCAGCACGGTGTCGCGGAACTCGTTCTTGTCGACCTCGGTCACGGTCAAGCCCTTCTCCTTGAAGAAGGCGACGAGCTTGGCCTCCTTCTCCTTGATCGCCTCGGTCGCCTTGGCGGCGGCCTCCTGCGCGACGTCGGTGAAGATCTTCTTGTCCTCGTCGCTAAGCTTCTTCCAGAGCGCGCCCGCGATCACCGTATTGAGGTGGTCGACGATATGGCCCGTGAGCACGATGTGCTTCTGCACCTCGTAGAACTTCTTCGCCTCGATCGTGGTCAGCGGATTTTCCTGAGCCTCGACCGTGCCGTTCTGGAGCGCGAGATAGACTTCGGCGAATGCGATCGGTGCGGTGTTGGCGCCGCAGGCGCGCGGCATCGCAAGGTAGGCCGGCACGTCGGGCACGCGCATCTTCAAGCCCTTCATGTCGGCGCAGGTCTTGATCGGCTTGTTCGACGAGGTCTGGCGCACGCCGTAATAGGTCACTGCGACGATGTGATGGCCGCTCTTGTCCTCATAGCCCTTGGCGAGCTCCTTGAAGATGTCGCTCTTGGTGTAGGCGAGCAGGTGATCGGCATCGCGGAAGGTGTAGGGATAATAGGTCACGCCGATCGGCGGAAAGCTCTTGGCCGCGAAGCTCGAGCCGGAGATGATGATGTCGACCGAGCCGAGCGAGAGGCCCTGGTTGATGTCGGCTTCCTTGCCGAGCTGCGAGGCCGGATAGACGTCGATCTGGTAGCGCCCGTTGGTGCGCTTGCCGATCTCCTGCGCGGCCCAGACCGACGCGGTGTGGAACGGCTCCGAGGTCTCGTAAACATGGGCCCATTTCAGCTTGGTTTGCGCCAGGCTGGCTTCGGTGGTCGCAAATGTGGCGGCGACCGACATCGCCAGCACCGTCGTCATTGTCTTCAACACTGATCTTCCTCCACTAACTTAAGTCTGCTTCTTGTTCGCCCGCCCTCAAATAAAGAGGCGGACCGCCCAATCTCATCGTCGTCGTCCGCTGCCGCTCTTGGCCTGTTTGTTCGACGGCCGCTTTGGTTTGCCGGGCTGAGCCCCGGATCGCGCTGCCGGCGCCCCCGCTGATGTCTCGGCGCCGAAGTTCTGCGCGAAGCGCTCCTGCGAGTGCGCGAGGTGGTCGCGCATGGCGTCGTGAGCCGCCAGCGGCCGGCGCGCCGCAATCGCGTCGCGCACGGCCCGGTGCTCGCTAAGCGCGGTGCGCCATGTGGAGGGGTTCTCGAAATAATGCGCCAGCTGCGCGAAATAGGGATTGAGGCGCTGATCGAACAGCTCGCCGACCACCCGCACCAGCACGGCATTGCCGAGGCACCCGGCGATGGCGATGTGGAAGGCGCGGTCATGGATCATCGAGGCTTCGCCGGGATGCTCGACATTCTCCATCGCGACGAGCGCCGCGTCGATGCGCGCGACATCGTCCTTGGTCGCCACCCGTGCGGCCTGCTCGGCAATGGCGCTTTCCAGGAATTCGCGGGCGCGCAGCAGCTCGAACGGCCCCTCGATGACGGCTGTTGGAGCCGGCGTGGCCTCGGCGGGTTCGGTCACATAGATGCCGGAGCCGACGCGAATGCGGACGCGCCCTTCCACCTCGAGCGCGATCAGCGCCTCGCGCACCGTCGGCCGCGATACCTTGAGCTGATCGGCGAGTTCACGCTCGGTCGGCAAGCGGCTGCCGACCGCGTATTCGCCGCTGTCGATCAGGCTTCGCAATTGATCGGCGACCTGGCGATAGAGCCGTCTCGCCTCCACAGCTTCCAGCGGCACGCTGGTCCTCCCGAAAGGGTCTCGCCGGGAAGGCTTCCAGCCCGGCGGCCCGCCAATTTTGGATAATTGGCCTTACCAATTGACCGAAGCATTGACCTGATATGGCCGCCATGTCAAGCAGCCGCCAAAGCAAAGGGGAGACGTCGATGCGCCTTGGTCGCGCCAATCTCGATCGGCTGCCAGCTGGCATTCGCCGCCCGGCCTATGACCGCTCGCGCATCACGCCTGGGATCGTGCATCTCGGCTTGGGCGCGTTTCATCGCGCCCATCAAGCCGTCGTCATCGACGATTGTCTTGCCGCGGGCAGCTCGTCCTGGGGCATCATCGGTGCGAGCCTGCGCAGCCCTGACACGCGCGATGCTCTCGCCCCGCAGGATCATCTCTATACGGTCGCCGTACGCGCTGCCGAAGGCACCGAGCACCGCATCATCGGCGCGCTGCTGGACAGCGTCGTCGCGCGCGAGAAGCCGGCAGCACTCGTAGAGCGGATGGCCGATCCCGCCATTCGCATCGTCTCGCTCACGGTCACCGAGAAAGGCTATTGCCACACGCCGCAGACCGGTGATCTCGACGAGCGCCATCCTGACGTCGTGCACGACCTGAACAATGTCGATGCGCCGCGCTCGGCGCCCGGCTTCATCGTGGCCGCGCTGGCGCGGCGGCGGGCGCTGGGCATTCCGCCCTTCACCGTGCTGTGCTGCGACAACCTCGCCGCCAACGGCCACACCGTGCAGCGGATCGTGACCCAATTCGCTGCGCTCCGCTCGAGAGATCTCGGCAAGTGGATCGCCGATACGGTCGCATTCCCCTGCACCATGGTCGATCGCATCGTGCCGGAGACGACCAATGCGGATCGTGACGCGGTCGCCGCGGCACTCGGGATGCGCGACGCCTGGCCTGTCATGACGGAACCGTTCACACAATGGGTCGTCGAGGACCGGTTCTGCGCGGGCCGTCCCGATCTCGCCGCTGCAGGCGTCGAGCTCGTCACCGACGTCAAGCCGTTCGAACTGATGAAGCTGCGGCTGCTCAATGCCAGCCATTCGGCGCTGGCCTATCTCGGCTATCTCGCCGGCTACGAGACCATCGCCGATACCATGCAGGATCCGCATTTCGCGCGGCTCGCCGCGCGGGTAATGGAAGATGCCGCGGTGACGCTGACGATGCCATCTGGCACCGACCTCGCCGCCTATCGCGCCTCGCTGCTCGAGCGCTTTGCCAATCCGGCACTGCATCACCGCACCTGGCAGATCGCGATGGACGGCTCGCAAAAGCTGCCACAGCGCCTGCTCGGCGCGATGCAGGATCGCCTCGCCAGGAACCTGCCGATCGCAACCCATGCGCTCGCGGTGGCCGGCTGGATGCGCTACGTCAGCGCGATCGACGAGCAGGGCCGCGCCATCGACGTGCGCGATCCCCTCGCCGCCGAGCTTGCAAGTCTGGCGCGCGAGGCCGGCCCCGTCGCCGAGCGGCTCGCACCCGCGTTGCTCGGCGTCGCCAGAGTGTTCGGGCCGCTCGGCGCCGAGCCGCGCCTGCGCGAGGCCGTCACTGCGGCGCTCGGCCGTCTCTACAAGGAAGGCGCGCGGCGCGCAGTGGAGACGCTGGTTTCGGCGTGACCACGAACTGGGCAGCGATGCTGCACTGCGTTCAAAGTGCGCCTGAAGTCGCGCTTGATTTTTGCCTGCCATTGGCCCACCCGAGAAGGATGGCAAAGGACAGCAAGGTCATCGCCGCCAACGCGGCTTTTTACGCCGCGTTCTCGACGGGCGATTTCGACGAGATGAAGCGGATGTGGGCGGATGACGACGGCATTTCCTGCATTCATCCCGGCTGGCCCGCGATCGTCGGCCACGCTACGGTGATCGGAAGCTGGCGCGACATCCTGCAGAACCCGGAGCGGCCGCAGATCGTCTGCGCCGAGCCGCAGGCCATCGTCGATGGCGACAGCGCCCGCGTGCTCTGCATCGAGATCGTCGACGGCACCGCGCTCGCCGCCGCCAACCATTTTCGCCGCGTCGGCGATGACTGGAGGCTGGTGCACCACCAGTCGAGCCCGATCGCGCAGATTGTCGAGCAGGCCGAGGACGATAGAGCGAGCCACCGGGTTCACTGACACCGGCCCTCACGCCGGCGTGATCTACTGTGCATGGGGTTGTTTTGCGTTTTGTTGTTTGGTGGCGAGTTCCGACAACTCGTCCAGCACGAACCGGGCGTCGCGAAAGTCGTCTTCCCGGAAGTACATGCTGCGGGTGATGAGCACGGGAATGCCGGCCCGCGTCGCCGCCACCAGCCCGTTGGCGGAATCCTCGATCGCGACGCAATCCGATGGCTCCAGCTTCAGCCGCGTCAGGATCTCCAGATAGGCATCCGGCGCAGGCTTCTTGTGCCCGACGTCGTCGCCGGCAACGATCGCCTCGAAGTTATTCGCCCACCGCGGCCCCAGCGCTCGCGACAGCAGCGCCTCGATATTGCCGTGCGAGGTGGTGGTCGCGATCGCAAGCCGCTGGCCGCGCGCCTTTGCGCTGGCGAGCAGCTCCGCCACGCCAGGCCGCAACCGGCAGCAGCCGGTGTCGACCAGCTCGGCATAATGTACGGTCTTGGTGCGGTGAAGCTCGGCGATGTCAGCGTCCGATAGCGGCGGCGCGATCGACAGCATGGTGTGGTAGGCGCGGATGCGCTCCTTGCCGCCGGTCACCCGCAGCAAATCCCGGTAGACGGCCTGGTTCCAATGCCAGTCGAGACCGGCACGGGCGAAGGCAAGGTTGAAGGCCCGCCGATGCAGCTCTTCGGTCTCGGCCAGAGTGCCGTCGACATCGAAGACCAGCGCGGCGGCGTTTCGGATCAGCTCTGCCGCGCCCGAAGGCGTGATGGTGGCCGCTTCCGCCTGCATGATCGACGCCTCCCTGGATGGCGCGACCATCGCCTGCACGGGCGGGCGAGTAAAATCGCAATATCTTTTGCCGAACCCAAAAATCTCTTATGAGCAAGCACGCGCTGACAGCGCGAACGGGAACTCGGATCTAGCACGGCAAACGCATGCGGCTCTTCATCCTCGGTCTTGGCTATACCGCCCGGCATTTCGTCCGCAGGTTCAGCGGCAGCTTCTCGCATGTCGCCGGCACGGTGCGCGATCCGGCCAAGCGGGACGACCTGGCCGGCCTGGAGCTGCATGGCTTCTCCGGCAATCGCCCGGCTGACTCGACGGTCAACCGGATCCGTGATGCCGACGTCCTCCTGATATCGATCCCGCCGGGCAACACCGGCGATCCCGCGCTGGCGGCGCTCGGCGACGTCGTGGCGAAGGGTCACCGCAAGGTGGTCTATCTCTCCACCATCGGCGTCTATGGCGATCACGCCGGCGGTTGGGTCGACGAAAGCACGCCGCCACAGTCTTCGCTCGACCGCGCTCGGATGCGGGTCGCGGCGGAGCAGGCATGGACTGAAACCGCCCAAGGCAATGTCGCCATCCTGCGGCTTGCCGGTATCTACGGTCCCGGCCGCAACGCGCTGGTGACGCTGCGCAGCGGCACCGCCCGGCGCATCATCAAGCCCGGTCAGGTCTTCAACCGCATTCATGTCGACGATATCGCGAGCGCGATCATGGCGCCCATCCGCCACGATAACGGCGGCACCTGGAACGTCTGCGACGACGAGCCGGCTCCGCCGCAGGACGTGATCGCCTATGCCGCGCAGCTCATGGGCATTGCGCCGCCGCCCGAAGAGGCGTTCGAGACCGCCGAGATGTCGGCGATGGCGCGCAGCTTCTATGCCAGCAGCGCCCGCGTCTCCAACGCGAGAGTGAAGCGCGAGCTCGGCGTCACGCTGGCCTATCCGACCTACCGGCACGGCCTCGATGCGCTGTGGCGTGATGGGGATGGTCGATGAGGTTCCAGGCGCGTCCCAGACATGCCCCGTCCGCGCTTGACTCCGCGTTTGGTCGGTCGTGATCTAGAGGTCGAGCGAGCCGAGAGCTCGCGGCCGGGAGGATGCAATGAACAAGACGATCGCCACGATCGCGGCGGCGGCCGCCGTCATCGCCTTCGGAGCAGCACGCGCCGCACCGCTGCCTGAAGCCGCCCCTGAAGATGTCGGCTTCTCGAAACAGGGACTTGCACGGCTCGACGACTTCTTCGCGCGCGAGATCACTGCCAAGCGCGTGCCGGGTGCTGTCGTCGCGGTGGCGCGCGACGGCAAGCTCGTGCGCTACAAGGCCTATGGCATGCTCGATCCCGACAAGGGCACGCCGATGCCGGTTGATGCGATGTTCGCACTGGCCTCGATGACCAAGCCGATGGCCGCTGTCGCAGGCCTGACGCTCATGGAGCAGGGCAGGCTGCCGTTGCAGGCCAAACTGTCCGATTACTATCCTGCCTTCGCCGACATGAAAGTCGGCGTCCAGCAGGCCGACGGTTCTTTGAAGCTCGAGTCGCAGGCCTCGCCGATCTTCATCCACGATCTGTATCGACACACGTCCGGCCTGATGTATGGCGGTCGCCCGGACTCGTCCAGCGCGCTGGCGCGGCAATATCCTGACGGCACCGCGCCGGCGATCGAAGGAGACACACAGGCGTTCATCGAGCGCATCACCAAGCTGCCGCTGGCGCATCAGCCCTCGACCGAATTCGAATACGGCTTCTCGATCGACGTGCTCGGCGCCGTCATCGAGAAGGTCAGTGAGCAACGGCTCGGCGATTATCTCGCCGCCAATGTCTGGCAGCCACTCGGGATGAAGGATGCGACCTTCCATCCGAGCGACGCGCAACGCCCTCACCTCGCCCGTCCGTTTGCCAATGATCCGCTGACAGGGAAACCACAGGCCATCAAGCTGCTCGACACTCCGACCAGGTTCGATTGCGGCGGTGCCTGCTCGTTCGCGACGGTCGGCGACTATATCCGTTTCGGCCAGATGCTGCTGAACGGCGGCGAGCTCGACGGCCAGCGGATCCTGTCGCCCAAGACCGTGCATCACATGACGAGCAACCACCTTGGTCCCGAGATCAAGAACAACGTGGCGGTGATCGAGCCGCATCGCGCCGGCTTCGGCTTTGGCCTCGCGGTCGCGGTCCGCACCAGCGAGGGATTGTCGTCGGTTCCCGGCAATCCCGGCGAGTTCACCTGGAATGGCGCCTACGGCACGCAGTTCTTCTGCGACCCGAAAGAGCGGCTTGTTGTCGTGGTGGGAACGGCCGCGCCGGGCGAGCTGCGCAAATATTATCGCGAGCAGGTTCAGGATATCGTCTATGGCGCGATGACGAAGTGAGACTTGCTTTCTGAAACGGCAAACAAGGGCGGCCGGTCAGGCCGCCCCTTGATTTCCAGCGTCAGCTCAACACGCCGTACTTTTTAAACCAGGCCTGCGCCTGCTTCCAGGCATCTTCCGCCGCATCCTTGCGGTAGCTGCTGCGATAATCGGCGTGGAAGCCGTGCGGCGCATCCGGATAGATCTTGAATTCGGCCGTCTTCTTGTTCTGTTCGAGCGCCGCCTTGAGCTGCTCGACCTGGGCAACGGGAATGCCGGTATCCGCGCCGCCATAGAGGCCGAGCACCGGAGCCTTCATCTCGGGCGCGAGCTGGAGCGGGCTTTTGGGCCAGAGCGGATTGGGTGCATCCACTGGCGGACCGTAGAAGGCGACGCCGGCCTTGAGCGCACCGCTATGCGCGGCATATTCCCAGACGGTGCGTCCACCGCGGCAGAAGCCGATAATGCCGAGCTTCGTGGTGTCGCCGCCCTGCGATCCCGCCCACGCCACCGTCGCGTCGAGATCGGACAGCAGCTCGGCATCCGGCTTGGCGTTGACGATCGGCAGCAGATCCTTGATGTCGGTGATCTTGGTGAGATCAGTGCCCTTGCGGAAATAATAATCGGGCGCGACCGCAAAGGCGCCGAGCTTGGCGAGGCGCCGCGTCACGTCCTTGATGTATTCATGCAGGCCGAAGATCTCCATTGCGACGATGATCACCGGCGCCTTGGTGTCGCCCGCGGGCCGCGCAAAATAGGCCGGCATCTCCTCGGAGCCGACCTTGACCCTAGCGTCGCCGGCCTGAAGGCCATTGGTATCCGTGGTGATGACCTCAGCGCGGACGGGACCTGCCGCAAGCGTGTAGCCGGCGGCGACGGCCGCGGTGGCGCTCATGAATCCGCGACGCGAGACCGGGGCGACTTTCGTCAGCCCGACGACATCGGCCGTCATGGTGGTTTCAATACTCATGGGTTGATCCTTCCTTATGCCTTGCCCTGATGTCTTGCCCTAGTTTCTTGCCCTGATCCTGCAGGCGACGCATTCGCCAATAATTGCCGGCGAAACGCAAATCACCAGCCTGCGAGCGCGGGACCTTTCAGACCCGACGATCGCGCTGCTTCACCGGTGCAGTTTCCGGCATCAGACTCATCGCAACCAGTCCGACGATCGCCGCAAGCAGCAGGTACCAAGCCGGCGCCAGCGGATCGCCGGTGACATGGAGCAGCCAGGTCACCACGAGCTGTGCGGTGCCACCGAAGCTCGCGATCGCGACCGCGTAGACGGTGGCGAACACGCCGCCGCGGATACTTTGTGGCAGCGCCTCGGTGAAAGTGGCGTAGAACGCGGTGAACGGCAGCGAGCCGATGATGGACAGCAAGCCGAAGCCAACCAGCAGCGACAGCATGCCCGGCGCATGGACGATCCAGAGGAAGACAGGATAGGTCAGCAGCAGGGTCGCAAGCTGCGGCCAGATCATCACAGGCTTGCGGCCGAGACGATCGGCGAGCCAACCGCCAACCAGCGCGCCGACGAACTGAATGCCGTTACTGACGAGCGATACGGCAAACGCCAGAGTCGACGAGACATGCAGCGTATTCTGCGCATAGGTCGTCATGTATTGCGTGACATAGGTCGAGATCGTGCCGCTGGCCAGCACCATCAACGCTAGCACGATCAGGCCGGTGTGGGAGCGAGCCAGCGACAGATGACCCGTGCTTTCCTTTGCCGCGACACCGACGTCAGCCGGTGAGATCGTCTCGGGAAGGGTCCGGCGCATCCAGACTCCGAACGGCAGGCAGACCGCCCCGATCAGAAACGCCACGCGCCAGCCATAGAGATCCAACATCTCCGGCGCCATCGTCCTGCTCAGGATGACGCCGACGAGCGCTCCGGCCGTTGCTGCGATCTCCTGACTCGCCGGCTGCCAGGCCACCACCAGCGCCCGATGCTCCGGCGGCGCGATCTCAATCAGATAAGCGGTGGTCGGCCCCACCTCGCCGCCGAGCGCAAAGCCTTGCACCATGCGGGCCGCAATGACGATGATCGGCGCCGCAAGCCCGATCGAATTATAGGACGGCGTGAACGTGATGGTCAGGATCGCCGCCCCCATCAGCGCGAAACTCAACAGCATCGCGGGCCGCCGGCCGATCCGGTCGGAATAGATGCCGAGCACGATACCGCCGATCGGACGCGTCACGAAGCCGGCACCGAATGTCGCCAACGACAGCATCAGGCTGCCGTACTCGCTTCCGGTCGGAAAGAAGGCATGCCCGATCTGGATCGCGAAGAAGCTGTAGGTGATGAAATCGTAGAACTCGAGCATATTGCCAACGGTGGCGGCCAGTGCCGCGCGTTTGACGCTGAACGGCGCGGCTTGCTCTTTTGCTGACGACACGCCTGACCTCTCCGATCTGATGATGTGCCCGATTTAACCGCGTCCCCGCGTTGCGCCGCAACATCCATTAACCGAAAGAAAGGGTTCTCCCGTGACCTGCCGCACCAAAGCGTGCCGCAGATTGTGTGCGGCTTCGCGCGATTGGGAATGCATTGCCGCAACAAATGAGCCCGATCGCGGCCATATGGCCACATCATGTTGCTTAGGCGCAGCACAGCACCCAATAATCGACGCGGGACCGCGCCATTTGACTGAAATTTTCAGATCAGTCGAGCTGTCATATTTACTCGAACTTTCTTCGTGGCGCTCTAGTTCCACTCGCGAATGTTCCATCTCCAGAACGGAGAAGCGTCTTCAAAGCGCGGCAATTGTTCTCGCTTCGGGCGAAGCAACGCTCGACAGCTTCATTGCGTCCCGCAGCGATCGCGCACCAAAGGCTCAATTGAATAAAGCTTTATCCGATCTGGCACCCATATGATTTTGGCCCGCGAAGCGATTGAATTACTGGGACAGGTGGCACGAATCCTGTGGTTCGAAGGCACCAAGCACGGCATGCGCGATCGCGAGTGGATGGCACTGCGGTTCCTCTCCCGTGCCAACCGCTTCTCCAGGACGCCATCGGCGCTGGCGAGCTATGTCGGCACCACACGTGGCACCGCCTCGTTCATCATCGGCGAGCTCGAGAGGCTCGGCTATCTGGAACGCAAGCGCTCCGCCAAGGACAAGCGCTCTGTGATGCTGAGTGTGACGTTGCAGGGAAAGAAGTTTCTGGCGCGCGATCCCGTCAATGGCCTGATCGAGGCTATCGCCGTCCTCGAGGAGGACAGCAAGATCCGCTTTCGCGACACCTTGCGACAGGTGCTCGATCAGGCGGATGCCGCCGAACAGCGGCACCACACCGACGTCTGCAAGCGATGCATCTTCCTCCGCGAGGATCGCATCAGCTCCGAGAACAAGACGACGGTCGAGTTCACCTGCCGGTTGTTTCGCGCGCCGATCGCGGAGAGCGAGGTGGATTTGCTATGCACCAGCTACGAACATCACCGCCAATAGAATTATCGGCCTCTCACTTCCGCGCGGAATAGACGACGCCGCCGCTGGTTTCCACCACCAGACGGCCGTTCTCGTTCCTGATCTCCTCGATACGGCCGAGGTTCGGAACCTGTTGGCCGAGCACGGCCTCGACGACACCGTTCGGCCCCTGAAGGATCGCGATGCCTTCATAGGCCTGGCGGACTGACCACCCCTTGACCACTCTTCGTAGTGCCGAGCTTCGTTCGACCGGGGACACTGATCCCGTGGTCTCCGGCGCGGTGACCGAGGCCATCATCGGCATCGCCGGTGCCGGCGACAGCGGCTGCGCGGCGACGGGAGTCGGCGGCTGGACCTGGGCCTGAGCCAGCCTGTCGAGCTTCGCCGTCGAGGACGAGCTCACCCGCTCGATGCGATCAAGGTTCTCGGCAAACCGGCCGAACCGGTCGCTGGTCGCCTTGCTTGACTGATCAACCGCCGTGCGCAGGCCATCGAGATTCTCGGAGACACCCGATAATTGCTTGCGCAGCTGGGCGACCGTGTCGCGCAAATTCCTGATCTCCGCGTTGGCCGCGACATTGGGCTGGCTCGGCTGCATCGTGAGATAGGCGATGACACCGGTGCAGGCGCTGACGACGAGGATGGCGGCAACTGCCAACGTCGCGAGCGGCGCGACCCAGGTCGGACGCGGCGGCGGCGGTTTGGCGACGATCACGGCCGGCTTGATCACCGTCGGCACGGGCTTTGGTATCGCCATCTTGTCCAGGCGCGCCTTGGCGCGAATACGCTTCAATCCCTCGAGCGCTTCTTTGGCTGCGACCTCATCGCTCGACGCCGCTGCAGGCTTCGCGACGGTCGCGGGCCTGGCGCCGCGCGCATTCGTATTGAGCTTCGCATCGCGCGCGTCCGGAGCGGGCTTCGCCGTCGCGGACAGATCCGCAGCTTCGACGGGACGCGTTTTTCCATCGGACAACATTTGAAAATGCTCCGTTCATTTCGATCTTCGAGCGAAGCTAGTTGGTGAAGCTTGCTTGAAACGTGCGCATCGAAAAACTGTTGGTCGCGGATGATCGTTGGCGAGTCCGACGCAACTGCATAAGGCAAAAGTGCGACTCGAAAGACACACCCTCGCCAAGATTTCGCCAAGCTGAAGTCGCGTCGCTACAAATCAGTCGAGTTGTCGCACGCGGCTGCGCGGCAAGGAGAGTCAATCCGGGGTTGAAAACCCTTCACTGCGGCGATCCGGCAGTACCACCCAAAATAGCTGAATTTTTACGGGTATATGGAACTTTATGACCACCACGGTGCAAAACTAGTTCGGATTTGAAATCAACTGATGCGAGGCGACACATAAAGAAACAACCGGAAACGAATCAACAGCATCAAGCACACGTAGCAAACGCTTTGTTTCGCACGCTTGATCGGAAATCGGCAATTGTTACGGTCTACATCAAGTGATTCGCGCCCGTTGGCGAGGAGATCGACTGAGTTCGGTAGTGTTCGGACGCAATGCGTAACGTGACGCCACTGTACCAGGTCGTTTTCTCAATCCGCTCCGCAAGGTGATCGTAAGACACCCGCCGGGCTTCACGCAGTAGCGTTCAGTATCGAGTCGAAGTAGCAGGCCTGCTCGCGCAGGCACTGAATGCGTAGGGCTGCCCGCGAATATCGAAACCATAATAACGGTTCGCGGGAGGGAAATATCGTCAAACAGCATGGCTGCCGAGCCGGGGCATCACAATAAACCTCCCGGCCGCGGCAAGTGCGAAACAGGGGCGACTGACTGATGTATATTATCGTTGATGATCGCGAGAGCGTCGCGAACAGCTACGTAGGAGGACTCGTTCGCGAGGGTGTATCGTCGATCGGCTTCTCCTCCGGAGAATTCTGGGACTGGCTGCAATCCGCGAACGAATCGGACCTCGCAGCCGTCGATGCCTTCCTTCTGGGGGAGTGCGATGCCCGCGGAAGCCTGCCACGGGCGATGCGCAAGCGGTCTGCGGCTCCGATCATCGCGATGAGCGGCCAGAAGATGCTCAAGAACACGCTGGAGCTGTTCGAATCGGGTGTCGACGACGTCGTGCACGTGCCGATTCACCTGCGCGAGATCCTCGCTCGAACGGCCGCGATCGCACGCCGCCGGGTGGGCGAGTTGCCGCGGCCCTGCGAGACCAGGATCCAGGTCTTCTTCAACGGACGTGATCCCGAGATCGCGGGCCACGCCCTCACCCTGCCTCGCCGCGAGCTGCGCATCCTGGAATACATGGTCAGCAACCACGGCAAGTGGATTACCAAGACGCAGATCTTCAACGCCGTCTACGGCATCTTCGAATCCACTTTCGACGAGAGCGTGATCGAGAGCCACGTCAGCAAGCTGCGCAAGAAGCTTCGCGACCGCCTCGGCTTCGACGCCATCGTGGCACGGCGCTATGTCGGATACCGGCTCAACATCCCCGCCAACGAGGCCATTGACGAGCCGATGCAGGATCTCGACGACGTCGGCATCCTGCTGAACCGGGCCCATGCCGCCCCGGCGGCGTACCCGGCCGGCAACTGACGCGCTGGAGGAAGGCTCGCAAACGACGACCGGCCTCTGCGGGAGATCCTGCAGAGGCCGGCTTGCTTTTTGAGGCCAGAAACGTCGTTGCGCAGGCGCGGCTTCGCGGCCCGGCAGGCTAGGGCTTCTGCTGGAATTCTTCCTTGGAGACGTAGTTGAAGTCCTCGACCAGCACGTCCTGAACGATATCGGCTTGCATCCGCTCGTTGACGCGCTGCTTGATCGCTGCGGTGAGAAGGGAGAGGTCGTAGCGGGCGAGCTTCCTGAAATCGAGGCGCTCGTCCGCATAGATCCTGCGGAAGGCCTCATCCACGACGAACGGCTCGGGTGGAACGGTGAGCTGGTGCATGGTCTTGGCGTCCACCGTGTAGACGAATCGCGCGACGATGTAGCCCTGCACGGCACCGCCCTCGACCATGGGCACGCTCAAAGCACGCGTTTTCTGGTATTGCAGCCCATCCAGATATTCGTCCTTGGCGGACAGCAAGCTGCCGTTTTCCTTCCAATAGGCCACGCCGTAGCTCGTGCCCGCGGTGAGGATGCATACCCAGAGCCCGGCCAGCACCAGTTTGATCATTTTGCATCCCGCACTGCACGACCGGTATAGGTGCCGTCCGACTCGGCATCCTTGATCGCCTTGACGATGATGCCCGCGACCTCGCGCACGGCCTCGTAATGCATCTCGAGGAGGGAGCGATTTCGCTCCAGCTTCTCGCGGAGCCGCTGGATCTCCTCGGTGATCTCGGTTTCGCCGCCGAGATGCATCCGCGCCCGCATCAGGCGGACGAACTCCAGCATGCTCCGGCTTTTCCGGGCGCTGAAGTCGTCGAAGTCGACCTTCTGTCCTGTCGCGAGCGCGGTGGTCTCTTCCACGACGATGGTTTCGAGCCGGCGAATCGCGGCCAATAGGCCGCGGATCTCCTCGGAGCGCGTCGCCTCCGCTCCTGCCGATTCAGCATCGTCGGATGTCATCTCGCCGCCGGAACTGAGCAGGAGGGCGGGCAGCAGAACGTCGCCCCGTGCAGCCTCAGTCGCAACGGCCTCGATGTCGACGACCGGCTGTTCCATTACCGGGGCCGTCGCGCCCTGTTCTACCTGCATAGCAAATTCATCCCTCAACGTTCGTCATCCCTGTCTGGCTTCATCATCCGGCCTTGCCCGTCACGTCCGGCCCCGCCGGATGCGCAGCTGCGAGCTGTTTGGCAATTCCGATCCCTTTGCCCTTCGCAAGTTGGGCGCCAAGCTGCTCGGCCAACATCGATTTCCAGATGCCGCCGGCTGTGCCCTTGCCGAAGACCTCCTCCGACTCCTTCGGCAGCATCGTCTCGACGAAGGTCTGGAGGATGAAGGCTTCGAACTTGCGATAGACCTCGTCCGGCCCGGGCTTCTTGATCACATGCACCGGCGCCCCGTTCACTACGCCCGATTGCGCCTCGGCGACGCTTGCGGCGGATTGATCCGCCGCCTTGCCGGCGGCGTCCATCGTTGCGGCAAAATCGGCGTCGGACGATTTCAGCGCATGGAGCTTGGCAGTCGCCGCGTGTTGCGCCACAGGATCGGCGGCGTCGAGAACGTCTAGAACGAGGTCGGATGTCGGTGTCACGATCATGGCTTGTTCCGGCTGGCTGGCCGCCTCGTCAAATCGCGGACAGCGGCGTGGGTCCCCGTGATGTCTTCGAGCGAGCGCTTCTCTGCATCGCGCAGCTTGTCGGCGAGCGCCACCCTGGCGACCTCCTCGAGCTGCTTCACGCGCCTGGTCTCCGAACGGACCTTGTCGAGCTGCATCGAAGCGCGCTCCTGCACAGCGCGTGCACCGACACTGGTCTTGTTGAGGCGCCGCGCGATCGAGTCGCTGGACGAACCCGCCGGCGCCTTGCCTTCGTTCAAGGTTCCGACCAGCCATGCCTGCTCGTCCTGCATGGTTCTTTCCTGCTGCCGCAATTGCGCGAGCTGCCATTCAGACAGCCGCAGTTGGAGCTTCACCAGCGAGACGATGCGACCGAGCTTGTCCGCGCGCGATTCCATGGCCGGTCACCCCGCCAGCCAGGACGAGAGGCCGAGCATGAACTGCGTCAGCAACTCGTCGCTGGTGAGGTAGAGCAGCAGGAAGCCGCCGAACAGCACGAACGGCACCGAGACGAAATAGACCGGAATCGCCGGCGTCAACTTGTTGATGAGACCGACCGAAAAATTGACGACGATGGAGTAGACGATGAAGGGGCTGGTGATCCGCAGCGTCAGCACGAACGCGTCCGTGAGCCGGTTCACGAGCTGGTTCAGCGCCATTTCGCCGCTCAGCTTCTCTCCGGGGCGCCAGACGTCGTACGAGTTCATCAACCCGCGCAGCACCTGCCAGTGCTGGTCGGTCAGGAAGAACAGCGTGGTGACCGCGGCCATGATGAGCGGGACCACGGGCGGGGCCGGATCGGTGTCACCCACCGGCGTGCCCGGGATGCTGCTCAGGCCGATCGCGCTGGCCATCACGGCCAGCATGGTCTGGAGCGCGAGGAAGAACACACGGCCGCCGAGACCGATGACGCTGCCGACCAGCAACTCGGTGCCGATCAGCAGCGCCAGCGTCAGTGGCGAAGCGTCGTCCACGAGCGGCTTCAGGATTGAGACCAGGATCGGCGTCAGCGCGAACGTCGTAACCAGCGCGACGAACAGCCGGATCTGCGGCGGAACGTTCACGCTGGAATAGCCTGGCACCAGCATCAGGCAGGCACCGATGCGGCAGAACACGATGAACGTGGCGAGCACGTTGTCGGTGAGACCGCTAATCACGAAATGGCTCCGAGCGCCCTGATCTCGGCGCTGCGGGCGACCTCGACATGCGAGAGGATCGGCAATGTCGGGAACACACGCTCGAGAATCATGCGGACATAGGGCCGTGCTTCCGGTGTTACCGCCAGCACCACGCTGGTGCCGTCCTCGGTGAATTTCCGGATCGCGGCGCTCGCCTCGGTCGCGAACTGCTCGATCAGCCGCGGGTCGGCGTCGAACTCGACGACATCGCCCTTGCCGTCGCGCTTGAGGCTCTGGTGGAAGGCGAGGTCCCAGCGGTTGCCGAGACGAAGGACATTAAGCACGCCATTGTCGGAGAGGTCGCCGCAGATCTGCTGAGCCAGGCGCATCCGCACATGCTCGGCGACCTGCTCCGAGCGCCGCACATGGGGTGCAATCTCGGCGATCGCTTCGAGGATCAGATGAAGATTGCGGATCGACACCCGCTCGCCAAGCAGGATCTTCAGGATCGCCAGCAGGCCGGAATAGGATATCTGCGATGGGCAGAGGTCGTCGACCAGGCGCTTGTACTCGGGCTCGAGCCGGTCAAGCAGTCCTCGCATGTCCTTGTAGGACAGCAGCTGCGAGAGGTTTGCCCTCAGCACTTCGCTCAGATGCGTGAGCAGCACCGACAGATTGTCGACCGGCTTGCAGCCCTGCCTCTTGACCTCCTCGGTGAAGGCTTCCGTCACCCACAGCGCTTTCATGCCGAACGCGGGTTCGATCACCTCATCGCCGGGCACGTCGGGCTTGCCGTCCTTGTCTACGAGCACCAGCACCTCGCCGATCCTGAGCTCGCCGTGGGCGACGCGGGTATCGTGGATCCGGATCTGGTAGGCCTTGGGGTCGATCGACAGATTGTCCGACAGCTTGATCTCGGGAATGACGAAACCGTACTGCTTGGCGAATTTCTTGCGGATCTTGCTGACGCGGTGTGCGAGCTCGTTGCGCGAACCAAGCAGGTGGACCGACAGATGGCTGCCGAGCGACAGCTCGATCTCGGCGGTCTTGAGCGATTCCTTGACGGACTCCTTGGCCTCGTTCTGCGCCCGCTCCTCCGCCTTGCGCGCGTCATCCTTCTGCTTCGCCGCGGCCTGCCGCTTCGGCAGCGAGTAGCCGACGAAGGCCATGACGCCGCCCAATAGTACGAACGGCGCCATCGGCAGGCCCGGCATCAGCGCCAGCACGAACATCATCAAGGAGGCCGCCGACACCGCGCGCGGATAGCCGCCGAGCTGCCGCAGCACGGCCTGCTCGGCCGAGCCCCTGGTGCCGCCCTTGGACACCAGAAGACCCGCCGACAGCGATACGATCAGCGCCGGCATCTGCGACACCAGGCCGTCGCCGACCGAGAGCTTTGTGTAGACGTCGGCGGCGCGCGACAAGGTCAGCCCATGATGGGTGACGCCGATGATGATGCCGCCGAAAATGTTGATCGCAGTGATGATCAAGCCGGCGATGGCGTCGCCGCGAACGAACTTGGATGCACCGTCCATCGCACCGAAGAACGCGCTCTCTTCCTCGAGCTCGCGGCGCCGGCGCTGCGCTTCCTTGTCGTCGATCAGACCGGCCGATAGATCCGCGTCGATCGCCATCTGCTTGCCGGGAATGGCATCCAGGGTGAAGCGGGCGCCGACTTCCGCGATACGCGTCGCGCCCTTGGTGATGACGACGAAATTCACCGTGACCAGGATCGCGAAGATGATCAGGCCGATGACGAAGTCGCCGCCCATGACGAATTTCGAGAAACCGGCGACGACATGGCCGGCAGCCTGCTCACCCTCTCCGCCGCGCGACAGGATCAGGCGGGTGGTCGCGATATTCAGCGCCAGCCGCAGGATCGTCGCGATCAGGAGAACGGTGGGAAAAGCGGAGAAGTCGAGTGGCCGCTGGATCCACAACGCAACCATCAAAATCAGCGCGGACAGCGCGATCGAGAAGGCGAGACCGAGGTCGATCAGAACAGGAGGAATCGGCAGGAACAGGATCGTGAGCATGGTCACGATACCGCCCGCGAAGAAGGCATCCGCGCCGAAGCGTCGCGGGTTCGGCAGGCTAGCAGCTAACGTATCGGCCATGGGTCACCGGCAGCAGGGTCCGCCCCGCAATCTGCCCCCCAAAGCTTACGCGAGGATGGTGGCTGGAGGTTCCGCGGATCAGAAGCCGTGCTCGATCCGCGAATAGACCATCTCGGTGAAGGTGGAGAGATGCGCACCGATGAAGGAGCCGGAGATGGCCACGACGACGAGAATGACGATGATCTTCGGAACGAAGGTCAGCGTCGCCTCCTGGATCTGGGTCAGGGCCTGGATCAGCGCGATGAGGATGCCGACCAGCATCGCCGCCCCGACTGCGGGTCCGCAGGCGACGAGAATGGTCCAGATCGCGGCCTGGACGATGTCGAGAGCATCCCGCTCGTTCATCGCTAGCCGCTGATCGTGAGGCCGGGGCCGACCGCAACCTTGGTACCGTCCTGAAGGGTTGCGACGGAACCGTTGCTGTTGATCGAGATCGAGGCGACCTTGCCGCTGAAGGTGGCACCGGTCGAGTCGGTGAAGCTGACGGTCTTCCCGATCAACCCGTCCGCCTGCGACAACGACTGGGAGGACAATAGCGAATCCAGCTTGGTATTGGTTTGCATCGCCTGCTCGACGGTCGAGAGCTGGGCGAACTGGCTCATATATTGCGAGGTATCGGTCGGATTGGTCGGATCCTGGTTCTTCATCTCTGCGATGAGGAGCTGGAGGAAGGTATTGTAGTCGACGCCCTTGCTCATCGAGGTCGCGCCGGTTGAAGTCGAACCGGCCGGATTGGTGCCGCTGGTATCGGTCGCGCTGGGGACGTTCATGTGCCTCTCCGCTGTCAGGCCGCCTTGAATGGGGATTCCGTGGCGCCGGCCAGGATGGCCTGCTCCAGGGGAAACAGCGCCCGGATCCGCTTCAGCGCCTCGAAGTATCGGGTCCCGCCGACCATCTCGTCGATCGCGGCGAGCCCGTCTAGCATTTCGCGGTTCTCGCACACGGCAAGGAGGGCCGCATGATGCTGTCCATAGAGCGAAGCGGCGGCGCCGATGTCCGTCGGGTTCATCAGCATGAGCTGGACGATGAAATAGAGCTGGCGCATCGCCGTGGTGGCGTCGGAAGCCTGCATCACCTGCCCTTCGAGCAGGAACATCACGTCGTTGACGAGCTCGAGCGAGACCTTGCGATCCACGCGCAGCACCGCACCGTTGATGTAGATTCGTTCACCCGCGCGCAAGGAAATCTTCATTAAAGCGCGTCTCGGATCAGGCGGTTGATTTCGACGAGCTGCATGACGTCGTTCGAGCGATCTTCACGCAGACGATCGGTCTCCTTGACCACCCACAGGCCGATGGAGATGATGTCAGCGCGCAGTTGCTCGGGCAGCCCGTTCTCGGGATGAGCGAGATCCTCGATGAAGATTGTCCATAGCCGCCGGACATAGAGCAGGCTCTGGACCTGGTCCTCGATGCTGAAGCGCTGCTCCTTCTGGAGACGCTCCAACCGCTCGATGCCGAGGCTGAGCGCCTGGCGCTCGCGCCCTCGCGCCTCGTAGCCGCTGTCTTCAACGACCGTCTCATAGGCTTCAAAAGTCATGCGGACAACTCTGCCAGGATATTACAGGAAACTGAATCGGGAGCGACGGTCGCCGGGCTCAGAGATAGTTGATCAGGCTGATCTTCTGGAGCTGCGAGGTGAGCGCGAGCGCGGTTTGGATCTGGGTCTGCAAGGCATTGACCCGCGTCGACGCTTCCGCCGGATCGACCTTCTCCATGCCGACGATCTGGTTGCTCAGAATGTCTTTCTGGGTCTTGAGCTTGTCGGTCGCGGTGGTGATCCGCTGCTGGACCGTTCCGACGCTGCCGCCGAGCGCAGCAAGATCCGTAATGGCGCTGCCGACGAGGCCGATGGCCTTGTCCACGACCACCTGGAACGTCGATTGATTGAGGTTCGCATTCCCGAGATCAGCCATCATGGTGTAGGCCTCGGCGAGCTTGCGGAAGGCGATCTGGTTGGCACTGACGGACGTATCGGCGATCTCGGTCGTGGAGATCCTGCTTTGCATGACCTGGTCGGTCGCCGTCGACCAGTTGGTGTTCCAGGCCGGGCTTGCGAATTCGGCATCGAAGCTGGTGTTGAGAAACGTCTGCATTTGAGCCGGCGTAATGCTGCTCACGCTTGCCGAGGATTGCGAGAAGCCGAAAGAAGCAAGGAAGTCGCTGTCGACCTGGTTCTTGCTGGCCGAGCCGGCGGTGTAAGCCGTAATCGGCTGGTTCTGCGTGTTGATGCCCGAGAACAGATAAGAGCCGTTGTACGAGATGTTCAGCGCGCCGATCAGATCCTGGAGGTTGGAGGACGCAGGCGGCAGGATGATACGCCCGCCGCCGTCGGTGCTGCGGGCAGCGATCAGATCCTTGAGGAAATCCGTGGCGGTCGTGCTGAGCTGGGTGATGCGGTCCTGGGTCACATCCAGGCGCCCTGCGACGAGCCCGTTGGTATCGACCAGTTGGTCGGCGAAGTTCAGGTCTGCCCGCAGGGTGACGTCGCCGCCCGTGGTCGCACCAAGCTGGAGGCCGACATCGGCGAAGCGGCCGGTGGTTGCTTCCGTCGAGGCCTTGCTCAGCGCGGCCTGGTTGTTCGTGATGGAATACCTCAACGACGAGGACAACATCAGGGTGGAAATGTAGTTTGCGCTCATCATGACTTAATTCCCCACGGCGGCCAGCAGGCTCTGCATCATCTGATCGACGGTCGAAATGATCTTGGATGACGCCGAGTAGGTCCGCTCGACCTGGAGCATCAATGACATCTCGTCGTCCATGTTGACGCCGCTGACGTTCGACAGCGCCGTCGTGCTGCGGTTGAGCAGCGTCGTCTGATACTGGGAGCTGTCGTTGGCGGTCTTGCGTTGATTTTCGATCCAGCTCGTCGATGACGACGCGTAATCGATCAAGCTGCCGTTCGGCTTGCCTTGCGTCGTTGCATCGAACGGCTGCGAGGCATCCATATTGCTGATGAGCTGCTGAAGCCGCGTCGAATAGCCGCCGTTGCCGACCGTATTGTATTTGTAGGCGACGTTGCCGCTGATCGCACCGTCGCGCAGCAGATTGGGGTTGCCGCCCTGGGCCGGGTCGACCGATGCGGCAACCGAGATCGTGGCGGCTAGACCCACCGAGACGGTGGCGCTCGCCGGCATCGCGGGCGCGCCGGGATAGGTGAAGAGGCCGGGAACATCAGGCAGCGCAGCGCCCGATTGATCGCTTTCCCTGAAAGCGTTGATCAGGCCACGGGCGACTTCGTCGAGCTGGCTCTGATAGGTGACCGTATCCTTGTCGCGCAGTTGGGCGAGACCGGCCAGCTTACCGGACTTGATCGGCATCACCGAATTGGCGCCGGTCACGGGCACGCCGTCGATGAAGACCGCGTTGCCTGTGATGCTCGCCGAATAGGAGGTGGTCGGGGCGAAGCTCACGGTGCGCGCGGTCTTGTCGAACAGGACCACGCCGCTGTCGGTGTAGAGCGCGGCATCGCCGTTGGTGCGGATCGACATCGTGACGCCGACTTCCTGCGACAGCTTCGAGACGATGTTGTCGCGCTGATCGAGATAATCGGTCACGTCGTCGCCAGCGATCGTTCCCTTCACGATCGCCGTGTTGACAGTCTGGAACTGGGAGAGCAACTGATTGATGTTCTGGACCGATATATTCATGTCGGCATCCGCGCCTTCGCGGACCGACTGCACGGTCTGAGTCGCCTGGTTGAGCGCTGTCGCCATGTCCTTGGCGGACGTGACGGCTGCTTGCGCCAGCGTGGTGTTGTCAGGCGCGTTGGCATATTGCTGCAACGCCTGCTTCAGCGCATTGAGCTGAGCCGTCGGCGACTGATCGAGCTGCGGATCGTCCACCGTGGCGGACGCGATCTTCTGGAGACCGTCATAGATCGCGCTCTGCGTGGCCGCCGCTGAGGTTGCGGTCAGGACGTTGCTGTACAGGCCCGACGACGCCGCGCGCTGGATCGCCGCCACATAGACGCCGGCGCCGGGGAGATTGTCCAGCTCGGTGATCTTGCGCGAATAGCCGGTGGTGCTGGCGCCGGCAATGTTGCGCGAAATGGTCGAGGACTGGATGCCCGACGCCATAAGCGAAGAGCGGGCAGAGTCGAGGGCAGATGTAAGGGACATGGGAGCTCTTGCCCGCAAACCGCGCTGAGGGACTCAGCGCTTCAGGTTGACGACGACGTCGAGCAGATCGGCGCCGGTCTGGAACGATTTCGAGTTTGCGGTGAAGCCGCGCTGCGCCTCGATCATCGAGGTCAGTTCGTTGGCGAGATCGACGTTGGAGTCTTCCAGCGCGCCCGACTGGATGGTTCCGAGACCGCCCTGGCCGGCGAGGCCGACCTGCACGTTGCCGGAGTCCAGGTTCGGCGAATAGACGTTGCCGACCTCGGGCGTCAGATGGTCCGGGCTCGGCACGGTCGCGAGCGCCACCTGGAAGCTCGGCAACGTGGTGCCGTTCTTGAGCACCGCGGTGACCACGCCCTTGCTGTCGATATTGACCTTGTCGACGGCAGACGGCGCATTGCCATCGACAGTCGCCTTGAAATCGAAGCTGGAGGCGACCTGGGTCATGGCCGACATATCGATCTTGAACGTGCCGGAACCGCCGGGAATTGCAACCGTGAGCGAGGTCGCGCTTGGCGGCGGGCCCACGAGGTCCAGCTTGCCTTTTCCAGTCGAGCTCACGTCGAACTTGAAAGTGGTCGCGGCAGAGGGGCCGCTCGTCAGCGCGGTGGCACCATTGTAGACCTCGATGTCCCAGGTGTTCGCGGCGGTCTTTGCGGCATATACGTCGAGCGTCACGGCATTGCCGATATTGTCGTAGGTTACCATCGACGTCTTCGAGGTGTAGTTGCTCGGGCCAGCTGCAGCGGCCGGTGCAGCGACAACCGCCGCGCTCGGATCCAGATTGGCGGCCACGGTCGCCAAGGTCGACGGCGAAGCCTGCAGCGCCATCTTGTTGACGTTGATGACCTGGAGCCCGCCGAAGCCGTTGGCGGCAACGTTCGGTGCGGCGCCGTTCTGGATGTTGTAGCCCATCAACTGGAAGCCGGCCGTATTGACGAGGTTGCCGCTACTGTCAGGCACGAACGAGCCCGCGCGGGTGAGGAAATTGTTGCCGTTCGCGTCCTGCACGACGAAGAAGCCGTTGCCCTGGACCGCAAGGTCCGTCGCGGAGGTCGTGAACTGAAGATTGCCGCGATCGGTGATGGCGTAGCGGACCGTGGTCTCGACCGCGCCGGAGTCGTAATTGCCGGAGCCGCTCTTCAGGATCAGGGAGGAGAACTCCGTTGAAGCCCGCTTGTAGCCGACCGTGTTGACGTTCGCGATGTTGTCCGAGACCGTCGACAGCTTGTTGGACTGCGCGTTCATCCCGGAAACGCCGGTGCGCATAACACCATACAGGCTCATGTAGTGGGCTCCTTTGGCAGATTGGATTTACAATGGGGGGTCTTGCTTGCGCGGGGCTGATGGTTGGCGACGATGCACAACTTGATGCGCCGCTTGGTCATTCAGGTCATCTTGGGTTGGCAGAACGAGCGTGCCTTATCGGTCCACGCGCCGAAGCCGCTGGAGACGAGATGCGCGACGATGTGGCAGACATAGCGCTTCTGCGCCGGCTGGTTATTGGGGCCGGCATTGTAGCGGGCGACCGCCATGGTCCAGCTGCCCTCGCGCTGCTTAAGCTCCTTGAGGAAACGCGCGGCGTAGTCGACGTTCTTGGCCGGATCGAACATCGCCCGCACCGAAGTGAACTTGTCGCCGTGAAAATAGTGGTTGATCTGCATGCAGCCGAGATCGATCAGCTTGATGCCCCTGGCTCGCATCGCTTCGAAATTCGCCATCGCGTCATCCAGGTCCTTGGCGAACACGGTCTGTCCTTCGGCCCCGAGTGCGTAGGGATAGAGCGCGCCGCGCCGCCCGGTCTCGGTGAGGCCGACCGCATAGAGAATGCCGAGCGGAATCCCGTGTTGTTGCGAGGCGCGCGCCATCTCTCGCTCGCAGGAGCGTGCAACGTCGGTCGCCGCGGCTGCGGCGGAGCCGGTGTTACAGATAAACAGGGCCGCGACGAGTGTGCGGCGCCACGTCCTGGTCATGGCGTGCCTCCTGGTTAAGCTGCCGTTCCTGTCGGGCTTGCCTGGCTCCGCCGTCGGACTGACCGGACGACGTGCCCGCGCCGCCGAACGCGCCTTGCGACTGGGACGATTGCTGTTGCTGGCCCGAGAGCTGCGGCTGCGGTTGGCCGGATCCGGACTGGAATCCGTCGAGCGAGCCGTGCTGTACCGGCGCGACGTCGGCCACATAGCCCGCCGACTGCATCAGGTCGCGGATCTGGTCGCGCTGCTGATCCAGCATCGTGCTGGTATCCTTGCGTTCGGCAGCGAGCTGGACCGAGACTTCGTTGCCGACGAGACGAAGGCGCATGGTGACATTGCCGAGATCAGGCGGCTCGAGATTGACGGTGAGTATCCTGAGCGGCTGATCCGGCGAATTGCTCTGGGCACCCATGATACCGGGCGAGGCGGATGCAGCCGGCGCGGGCGAACTCTTCAATTCCGACACAACGGCATTTGCGACCTGCTGGGTCGCGCCGAACTGCGCCACGGGAGGCAGATGCGTCTCCTGCTGAACCACCGTGACCTTTGTTGTCTCGGGCAGCGCGTCTCGGCCTGCGGACTTTGCAGCATGCTCGACATTCGCCGCGACGGCTTCGAAGCCAGGCATAGGTAGGCCTTTCGGCTGGACGTCGCTTTCCTGTGGCATCGCCTGGCCGGCCGCCGAGGCCTGAGCGGCCATCGCCGGTTGCGGGCGCGGCCCGGATGCATCGCTCGCGGAATGGGCGGCTGTCGACGGCATGGTGGCGGATGGCGCGACATCTGCCTTTGCCGTGCTTGTCGTGCTCTGTACCTCGCGCTTCGTTGCAGCGGGCCGCTCGTCCCGAGCCGACGTCTCCTTCTTGTCGCTTGACGGCTGGGCCGTTTGCATTGTCACGGCCGGCGCGGCGGCGAGCTCCTGCCCCATGATCGTAGGAACGTTTGACCGGTTCGGGACCTCCGCTTTTGCGGATTTATCGATCCGATCCTGCTTGCGCGACGATTTGCTCTCTCCGGATCGCTCGTGCGCGGTCTCATCCTTCGGCGTGTCGCGCCCAGTGAGCTGGGCGATGCGCGGAAGCACCGGAGCAGCGGTCTTGGCGGTCGTGTCGCCGTTCTGGTCGTCCAGAGCCCGCTTGGCCATGTTCGAGACAGTGTGGAGCAGATCGTGGAACGAGGAGTCGTCGGGTGTTTTTGCACCCGTCGTCGCCGATCCCTTCACCGAGCGGGAGACCCCGCGCACGAGAGATTCGGCGAGGCCTGCGAAAAGCTGTCCGGAGGTTCCACTAAGCTTGGTCATGGACGGCGATCCCTCGTGAGAAGCTCCAGTTCGCCGAGCTGCGTCTTGGCGCGCGCGAGCGTCGCATCGGATGATGCGAGATCGATCCGCGCCGGCGTCAGTGGCGGTTTTTCGGCCGATGCGAGCGCGGGCGGAGCTGCAATCGGCTTACGGATGTCGAGTGCGAGCTGAAGAGTTGCGTTGAGGAGCTGGACGTCGCGCTCGGCCAGCTTCGATCTGTCGAGCGCCTTCAGCTCGGCCAAACCGCCGTCATACTCGTCGGTGAGCGCGCGGGAGGCGCCCCGATAAAAATGGGCGCGCTCGCGATCGGCCGCAGCATCGGCGCTGAGCGTCAGAGCGCGCTCGCCCGCGAGCCTGACGACGGTGAGCCTGCCGCGGATCAGAGCGCCGCGCGCGATCACCAGATAGAGCTTGAGGCGGCTGGCGCGGTCGACCTGTTCCAGCAAGGCCGCGATCCGCGCAAAACGACGTTCGTCCAGGGCAAGGCTGGATTGCGTCAGGCCCGTGGAGAATCGCTGCCAGAAATCGCCGGCATAGACCGAGTTCCGGTAGTGGCGGATATAGGCCTGCGTCAGGAACTCGAACTTGTCGAAATCCTCGGCCTGCCCGACCAGCAGGATCTCGCGGCGCAGAGCCGCCTCTTCGACGAGCGTGCCGGGCAACAGCAGGCGCGCGTCGTCCAGACGCTCGATCGCGAGCGAGGCTTCGGAACGAGCGAACAGCGCGCCCTGGACCAGCGCGACCTGGCCGCCCATGCCGGACGAGATCGTGCGCGGCTTGATGTCCTTGAGCAGGTCCCTCGCCTCGTCTTGCCGGCCTTCGACATAGGCCAGCGCGCCGTCGAACAGCCGCGCATCGACATTGATCTTGTCGCGCGGCAACTTGCGGACGATCTGGGGCGCGCCGCCGGAGAGCAGATAAATCACGACTGCCTGGCCGTTTTGCGGATTGCTCCACACGGTGGGATCGGCGGCGAGAAATTTTTCGCCGATCTGCCGGATCAGCGCGATATGGCTGCCGTGCGCGGCGGTGTCGCCGTTTGCTATCCCATCCTGCACCGCTTGCAGCGCACGGACGAGCTCATACGGCTCGCCGGACGGCCGTGCCGGATCAGCGAGCGCACGTGTCGCCACGAGCGATAACATCGTCAGCAGCGCGGCACCGAGCAGCGACCTCTTCAAGGGCGCTTCTCCCGGATCAGGATCTCGATCCGACGGTTCTGCGCGGCCGCCGGATCGTTCGGGAGTTTCGGCCTCCTATCGGCATAACCCTCGACATGCTCGATCCGCTGCGCATCGATCCCGGATCGAACCAGCATGTAATAGGCCATCTGCGCGCGCGCCGAGGACAATCGCCAATTGTCGTAATTGTCCGATTTGTAGGGACGATTGTCGGTATGACCGCGCACGATGATCATGCCGCGGCGCTTCGCGATCAGCGGACCGATCTTGTCGATGACGCGGACCAGCTCGGGCCGCGGCTCGGCCGAACCGACCGCGAACATGCCGAAGCTTGCATCGTCGGTCAGGCTCACCAGCAGGCCCTCCTCCACCTGGCGAACCTCGGCGACCGGTCCGGCTCCGGCCTTGATGTCCGACAGCGCATCGGCAATCGCGGACTGAAGCTGCTTGACGGTCGGCTGCTGGGTCTGGGCGGTGTCACGCGACTCGGATTCCTTCGGCGCATCGGTGGCGCGCGCCTGCGGTGCTGCATTGGCCTGAAGATTGGCCTGCGGGTTCGGTTGAGTGTTGCCATCGCGCGCAGCCGATGACGGTGGCGGTCCCGGCGGCAGCAACGGCGACAGACTCGTCGACGAGGCCTGCGCGTCGGGAGCCACGCTGCCGCCGGCATCGTCCGTCCTGCCGCGGCGCGGCTCGCCTTGATTTGTCGCAGCCGTATTGTCGCGCGCTGATGCGTCAGGCTTCGGCTCGCCGTCCATGATGCGGTCGGCTTCCTTCGACGCCTCGGGCGCGAGTTTCCAATAGCCGGGATCGAACGGGTCGCGATAGGCTTCACCGCCCTTGAGGCCGTCTTCCTCGACCGACGTCAGCGCGCCGGCGCGCCGCTGGCCCGATGCCTGGTTCGAGCTCGCGGCGATTTCAGCCAGCGTCGCGTAGGGATCGCGGAACAACACCTTCTCTTCGTAGAAGGGCGGCTTTTCAGCCGTCGGCGAGTCGCCGCGGCGCTCTTCGTTCGGCCCCGCCGGCTGACGCTTGCCGTCCTGACCGTCGAACGTCGTCGGCTCTTTCTTGGTGAGATCCTTCAGGCCCTTCGGCGCGGGCGCGTTCTCGGCGAGCTTGATCGGGTTGAAGTAGCTCGCGACCACCTGCTTCTGGTCCTGGTTGAGCGCGTTGAGCAGCCACATCACCAGGAAGAACGCCATCATCGCGGTCATGAAGTCCGCATAGGCGATCTTCCAGACGCCACCGTGCGCCTTCTCGTCCTCGAAGGCGCTCCGCCGGCGGATGATGACGAGCTCGTGCTTGACCTCCTCCATGGTGAAGCTACCGGCGCGCCTCTTTCAGCCGATCCATCCAGATCGAGATCTGCGTCTCGATCGTGGTCTGGTCAGCGAGGACGCGAACCTCGACGGTGTCGGCGGACTGATACTCGACACCCGTGCGGCCCGCGAGATTGAGTTGCGTCCTGACGAGATCGATGAGTTCGCTTGGGCCGGTGACACGGAACGCCGGCACAGGAGAATTCGAAGTCAGCGCCGATATCTGATCGACCAGGGATGCGATCGCCTTGTCGCGGACCGCCTCAGCGAGGAACGGCAGCAATATCCGCGCGACCGAGCTTGCGATGTTGCTCTCGATCTCGCGGCACGCCGCATCAAACCCGTTGACGATTGCGACCGCCTGCTGATCGGACCATTTGGCCCGTTCCTCACCGAGCCGGATCGCACTGCGGACCCGCTCTTCGGCCAGCTTGGCTTCACCTTCCGCGAGGCCGGCGGCATGGCCGCGGCGATAGGCATCGTCGAGGAGATTGGCCGGTGCAGCTTCCGCCGGCGCCGGTTGAAGTTGCGGCTGCGCCGGCGCCGGGCGCTCCTGACGCTGCGGTTGAAGTTGCGGCTGCGATGGAGGCTCGCGCCGGATTTCCTTCCTTGCCAGAACGTCCTGGATCTTGGGCGGCGGAGGCGGCGGTGACTTGGCCCGGCCGTTGGCGTCGAATTGCGTCAGGAGTTTTCCGATTGCCGCGTTCATGCCGCCTCCTCGCGTCGCATCCAGTCTTTAAGGATTGCTGCCGCCTGCATCTGATCGAGGCGAACGATCTGTTCCAGCCGCTTCTGCGGCGTGCGCTGCATCTTGCCTTCGAGATCCTCGACGAGGTTGAGCTCGGGATCCTGGCTGTCTGCCAACGCGAGGGCCGCCGCAGAGTCGAGTTCAGCAGCTTCCGCCGCCTCGGTCTGCTCCTGCTGCGCGCGATGGGTCAGAATGCCGTTGACGGCGGGCCGAAGTCCGAACCAGACCAGCATCGAGGCGACGGCCAGGATCGTCACCGCATTGATGACGCTGCCAAGCTGCTTGTTTATCATCTCGACGAAGCTGATCGGCGGCACCGGAGCGAGATCGCGCGAGCCCTCGACGAAGTCGACCGCGGTCACCTGGATCTGGTCGCCGCGCGCCTTGTCCAGGCCGCCCGCGGTTGCTGCCAGCTGGCTAATCTCGGCGAGCTTGCTGTCGACGATGGCCTGGTTGGTCTTGTCGCCGAGGTCGGCGACGAGCCTCGCGCGGTTGACCAGCACGGCGATGAAGAGCTTCTTGACCGAGTAACCATCGCTCACGGTCGTCGTGGTCTTGGACGAGACCTCGAAATTGGTGACGTCCTCGCGGCGCGTTTTGTCCTCGCTCGAGTTCTTGGTTCCGCCGGAATTGACCTGCTGATCCGGCAGGTTCTGCTGCACTGTGGTCGGCGTCGAACGATCTGCGTTGGATGATTTCTCGTTTTCGCGGACGTTGCGAACGGAGCGCTCGGCGCGGGCCTCGGGATCGTAGACGGTCTCATTGATCTGCCGCTTGTCGGTCGAAAGCTGCGGCGCGACACTGACCTCGAAATTGTCCAGGCCCAGATAGGGCGTCAGTGCCTTGCGGATATTCTCCTGTACCATGCCGCCGACGGTCTTCTGAAGGCTCGCCATCTTGGTCGGCGCAGCGCTGGCCTCGTCTTCCTCGGCGAGCAGCATCGAGCCGTCGGCATCGAGGACGGTGACCTTGTCGCGCGTCATGCCAGGGATGGCGGCTGCGACGAGATGACGGATCGACTGAGCCGTGCGGGCTTCGATCGCGCCGTCGGTGCGCAGCACGACGGAAGCGGAGGGCGGCTGCTGCGTGGCGCGGAACGAGCCGCGCACCGGCATCACGATGTGCACCCGCGCCGCCTTGACGCCCTTCATCAGCTGAACGGTGCGCGCGATCTCCCCCTCAAGTGCGCGAAGCTTCGTGACCTCCTGCATGAAGGAGGTCAACCCGAGCGATCCAATTTTGTCGAACAGTTCGTAACCGGAATTGGCGCTGGTCGGCAGGCCCTTCTCGGCGAGAAGCATGCGCGCCTGGCTGGTCTGGCTCGGACGCACAGAGACGGTGTCACCGGCCGCGTTGACGTCGAATGCGATATTCTGCTCGCGCAGCGCGGCGCCAATGCGTGTCACGTCTTCGCGGGTCAGGCCGGTATAAAGAGACTCGAACTCCGGGCGGCTTAGATAGTAGGCCCCCCCGACCACGGTGACGAGGACGGCGAAGCCGATCAATCCCAAGGCCATCAGACGTCGCGGCCCAAGTTCCAGCAGATTGTTGAGCAGCTGCTGTAGCTGCGCGCGACTGAGCATATGACCTCGTACCAATGCGAATGGCAAGGACACTCCGCTGCCAACCTTGTCTGAAGGTTGCGCGCAGACTGGAATGTGTCCGTTCGCAGGCGAGACGTGGCAATTTTTCAGGAGTCTGGGTCGACGCCATCGGTCCCACGGCGACAGGCGGGCGCGCGCATTGTCGCGCGAAGCACGCACAGCATGACGTCTGGTGTCAGGAGATCATGGCGGGCACGTCATGTGCCGGTACATCCGCCGGTCGCGGCGGGACCGTGCTCCCGAGGGAGCACGGTCGTGTTCGATGCCGGAGCTTACTTGAACAGCGAGAGGATGCTCTGGCTGTTCTGGTTGGCGATCGAGAGCGCCTGAACGCCGAGCTGCTGCTGGGTCTGAAGGGCCTGGAGGCGGGTGGATTCCGCGTTCATGTCGGCGTCGACGAGCTGACCGACACCGCGGGTCACCGAGTCCATCAGGGTCTTGACGAAGTCGGTGTTGGTCGCGATGCGGTTCTTGACGGCACCGAGACCGGCGGCGGCCGACGCCACCGAATTGATCGCGGTGGTGACCTGGGCGATGTAGCCGCTGAGCGTGGTCTGGTCAGCCGCCGAGTCGGTCAGCGTGCTGATGTCGATCGTGTCGACCGACGCGGTGCCGCTGACCTTGTCCAGGATACCGCCCTGGGTGGAGGTATAGAGCGAGTAGTTGGCGATCGTCAGGGTGATGGAGCCGATGGTGGGCGTGCCACCGACGCGGGAGAACGACGACACCAGGTCGAAGGTCGCAGGCGTCGTCGCCGTCGTGCTCAGCCAGTTCACACCGTTGAAGGTTGCCGCCGAGGCAGTGCCCTTCATCTGCTGCTGGATCTGGGTGATGTCGGCCTGGATCTTGGTACGATCGATACCGGCGGTCTTGGCTTCCACGAGCAGCGCCTGCAGCTTGGTGAGGCCGCCGGTGCTGTCGCCGACGACCGCAGTGAGAGCGGTGTATTCGGTGTCGACGGTCGCAGCCGACAGACCGAGCGAGTCGGAGACGGCGGAGAGCGCGGCATTGTCGGCGCGCATCGAGGTCGCGATCGACCAGTAGGCGGCGTTGTCCGACGCGGTGGCGACGCGCTGGCCGGTCGAGATCCGGTTTTCGGTGGTCTGGAGGCTGGAGCTGACGTTGCGCAGGGTCTGCAGCGCGGTCATTGCAGCGGAGTTGGTGAGAAGGCTAGAGCTCATGTTGACGTCCCCTTGAAAACGAATTGAATGTGTCGGGACATACCGGGCTTGCACCGGTACGACAGGGCGGCATCATGCCTTTGGGCTGCGGAAAAGCGCGCTCAACCTGCCGTAAGGGCGGCGATAGCACGCGAAGTTTGTGCGAAGCTTGTGGCTCGATCACAGCCAGGTGGCGATTTCGAAGCGCCAAGTTGAGATCTCGGCGCGCAAGCAACACAGAGCAAACGAAAGGGCCGCGCTTCGCGAGAAGCGCGGCCCGCTCAGATGGTTTTCAGGCCTAGCGGAACAGCGAGAGGATGCTCTGGCTGTTCTGGTTGGCGATCGAGAGCGCCTGAACGCCGAGTTGCTGCTGGGTCTGGAGCGCCTGAAGGCGGGTGGATTCCGCGTTCATGTCAGCGTCGACGAGCTGACCGACACCGCGATTCACCGAGTCCATCAGGGTCTTGACGAAGTCGGTGTTGGTCGCGATGCGGTTCTTGACGGCGCCGAGGCCGGCGGCGGCCGAGGCCACCGAGTTGATCGCGGTGGTGACCTGGGCGATGTAGCCGCTGAGCGTGGTCTGGTCAGCCGCCGAGTCGGTCAGCGTGCTGATGTCGATGGTGTCGACCGACGCGGTGCCGCTGACCTTGTCCAGGATACCGCCCTGGGTCGAGGTATAGAGCGAGTAGTTGGCGATCGTCAGGGTGATGGAGCCGATGGTGGGCGTGCCACCGACGCGGGAGAACGACGACACCAGGTCGAAGGTCGCGGGCGTCGTCGCCGTCGTGCTCAGCCAGTTGACGCCGTTGAAAGTTGCCGCACCGGCGGTACCCTTCATCTGCTGCTGGATCTGGGTGATGTCAGCCTGGATCTTGGTGCGATCGATACCGGCGGTCTTGGCTTCGACCAGCAGCGACTGCAGCTTGGTGAGGCCGCCGGTGCTGTCACCGACAACGGAGGTCAGAGCGGTGTATTCGGTGTCGACGGTCGCAGCCGACAGACCGAGCGAGTCGGACACGGCGGAGAGCGCGGCATTGTCGGCACGCATCGAGGTCGCGATCGACCAGTAGGCGGCGTTGTCCGACGCGGTCGCGACGCGCTGGCCGGTCGAGATCCGGTTTTCAGTAGTCTGGAGGCTGGAGCTGACGTTGCGCAGGGTCTGCAGCGCGGTCATTGCAGCGGAGTTGGTGAGAAGACTTGAACCCATTTTGATGTCCCTTCGAAGATTGATGATGGGGGACATACCGGACTTGCACCGGTACGACAGGGCGGCGTCATGCCTTTGGGCTCCGAAAAGCGGTTAGGGCCCAACCTGTCGTACGGCGACCGTATCGCGCGAAGCTTGTGCGGGGCTTGTGGCTCTGTGTCCCGGCCGCAACAGGGCCGCCGAGATTGCGACGCGGGCGAGATGTCGCGTCAAACGGAAAGGGCCGCGCTTCGCGAGAAGCGCGGCCCCCTCGGATGGTCGTCAGACTTAGCGGAACAGCGAGAGGATGCTCTGGCTGCTGCTGTTGGCGATCGAGAGCGCCTGAACGCCGAGCTGCTGCTGAACCTGGAGGGCCGACAGGCGGGTGGATTCCTGGTTCATGTCGGCGTCGACGAGCTGACCGATACCGCGGCTCACCGAGTCCATCAGCGACTTCACGAAGTCCGTGTTGGTCGAGATACGATTCTTGACGGCGCCGAGGTTGGCGGCGGCCGAAGCCACCGAGTTGATCGCGCCGGTGACCTGCGAGATGTAGCCGCTGAGTGTGGTCTGGTCCGCTGCCGAGTCGGTCAGCGTGCTGATGTCGATCGTGTCGACCGACGCACTGCCGCTGACCTTGTCCAGGATACCGCCCTGGGTCGAGGTATAGAGCGAGTAGTTGGCGACCGTCAGCGTGATGGCACCCGTGGTCGGCGTGCCACCGACGCGAGAATAGGACGACACCAGGTCGACCGTCGTCGGGGTCGTCGCCGTCGTGCTGAGCCAGTTCACGCCGTTGAAGGTCGCCGCGGAGGCGGTGCCCTTCATCTGCTGCTGGATCTGGGTGATGTCAGCCTGAATCTTGGTGCGGTCGATACCGGCGGTCTTGGCTTCGACCAGCAGCGACTGCAGCTTGGTGAGACCACCGTTGCTGTCACCGACCACCGAGGTCAAAGCGGTATACTCAGTATCGACGGTCGCGGCCGACAGACCGAGCGAGTCGGAAACGGCGGAGAGCGCGGCGTTGTCGGCGCGCATCGAGGTTGCGATCGACCAATAGGCGGCGTTGTCGGAAGCGGTCGAGACGCGCTGGCCCGTGGAGATCCGGGTCTGCGTGGTGGCGAGTTGCGAACTCACAGACCGCAGGGTCTGGAGAGCGGTCATGGCAGTCGAGTTCGTAAGCAGGCTTGACATTGCGAATGTCCCTTTATGTACGCGTTACATTTTCACGAGGGGACATACCGGGCTTTCACCGGTACGACAGGGCGGCATCATGCCTTTGGACGATGTGGGTGGGGTCCAACCCGCCGTGCCGCATTGCTAGCACGCCGAATCTTGCTTCCGGCTTAATGCAAACTGGAATTATGTAGCAAAATCATATGGTTAATATCACCACTTGCTAACCTTAACCAATCCTTAAGACGATGCTCTCTGTTACGAGAACGACCGCACCAAGCCGGAGGCGAGCAGGTTCCAACCGTCGATCAACACGAAGAACAGCACCTTGAACGGCAATGCGAGGATCGACGGCGGCATCATCATCATGCCCATCGACATCGTCAGCGTCGCCACGATCATGTCGATGACGAGGAACGGCAGGATGATGAGGAATCCGATCTCGAAGGAGCGCCGGAGTTCGGAGATCATGAAGGCCGGGATGATGACGCGCATGTCGATGCGCTTGTCGTCGAACTTCTTGCGGAAGCTTTCCGCGGCAAGCGACTCGAACGTCTGCAGGTCCTTGTCGCGGACGTGTGACAGCATGAATTCGCGGAACGGATCGCTGATCTTCAGATAGGCTTCTTCCTCCGAGATCTCGTTCTTCATCAACGGCTGGACGCCGGTCTCCCAGGCGCGATCGAAGGTCGGAGCCATGACGTAGAACGTCATGAACATCGCGAGGCTGATCAGCACGAGGTTCGGCGGCGTCGTTTGCAGGCCGAGGCCCGCGCGCAGGAACGACAGCGCGACGGCGAAGCGTGTGAAGCTCGTCACCATGATGAGCAGCCCCGGAGCGACGGAGAGCACCGTCAGGAGCGCCATCAGCTGGATGATCCGGCCGCTGGTCGAACCGTTACCCGGCGGCAGCAGCGAATCGAGGTCGGGAATCTGGGCGAATGCCACCTCGGGCAACACGACCAGCAGCAACGCGAGCAGCAGGACCTTCAATTTCACTGGATCACCAACGTCTCAATGATCAATTCGCGGACCTTTCCGGACGAGCGGATGCTGGCGCGTTCGGACAGATCGTCGCGCAGATGTTGCAGTCCGCGCGTGCCCTCGAACTGCGTGACCGAGGCCGACCGCAGATAGGTGACGATGTCTTCGCTGATATGAGCCGCCAGAATGCCGGCATCCTCGTCGCTCATGCTATCGGTCACCATGGAGGCCTCCACCCGGGCCCAGTTGTTGGCTGGAGCGGCGAGATTGGTCACGATCGGCGACAGCTTCCTGAGGCGTGCGCTGCCGGCGTAGCTCGACGCGATCGGCGGCGGTGTGGCGCCCTTCTTCGCGTCGGCGACGCGTTCGACGGCAGCGAACAGGTGCAGGCCCGCAAGCGCGCCCGCGCCGATCGCGACCAGAGTCAGCACGACGATGGCGGCAATCAGGCGCATGACGCCTCCTGCTCCCACGACGATCCAGCCTCAGAACGGTGCCACGGCATCATAGATCCGATGTCCCCATCCCGGCTGCTGCACGTCGGACAGATTTCCGCGACCGCCGTAAGATACGCGCGCCTCGGCGATCTTTTCGTAGGAGATCGTATTGCCGCGCGAGATGTCGCGTGGACGCACGATGCCGCCGACGTTCAGCACACGCATTTCCGTATTAACCTTGAATTCCTGCGAGCCGCTGATCATCATATTTCCGTTCGGCAACACGTCGGTGACGATCGCGGCGATCGAGAGCTTGATGTCCTCGGCGCGGTCGATCTGGCCGTTGCCCTTGATCTGGGTGTTGGTCGAGAGGTTGGCGTTGGCCTGACCTGTGTCGCTCCATCCGGCGACATTCATCAGCCAATCGAGCCCGAACTTGATCTGCGAATCGCGCGAACGACCGGTCTTGTTGTCGAGCTTCGCCTTGTCCTGCATCGAGATGATCACCGTCACGACGTCGCCGGTGTGCCGGGCGCGCGGATCGCGGTACAGATCGGTGCCGTCGTCCCAGGTCGAGCGATAGCTCACGGGCGTGCGGACACGCGGCGTTACCGGAATCGGATCGGCCTGCGACCTCAAGCCACTACCGACCGGCGACACCTGCGGACCGGTCAGGACCTCCGCCGGATCGTGCGAGCACCCGGCAAGAAGCACGAGCAACAGGATGAGGATCGGCGTCTTCATTCACTTGGTCTTTCCGTCGTCCACGCGACGCATTCCGCCGAGCAGATCGGCGAGATGGGCCGCGCGTGACGTTTCCATCTCGTTGAAGATCGCGCTCGAGCTTCTCGGGCTGAGCTTTGCGAGCACCGCGGCGGCGGTCTCGTCCGCCATGCCGGCAATCTGGGTGGCGGCAGCGTCCGGTTTCATCCGCGAATAGATCTCGACGACGCTCGCCTCGGCCTTCTTCAGGAAGTCGTCGCGTAGCGCCATCCATTTCTCGTATTCGGCCCGCTTCGCCTCGACTTCGGCGATCCGCTCCCGCAACTGGGTCTCGGCCTTCTCCAGCTCTTTCAATTGCCAGGCGAGCCTGGCATCGACGGCAGGATCCGCTACGTTGCTACAGAACAGCGCTATCTCGTTGTCTGTAGGCGCGATTGCTTGCGCGGGCGCTGGCTTCGGCGGCGCCGCAACGCTGCCGGGCTTCACCGGACGCGTCGGCACAGGCGGTGGAGCGGGAGTGGCGGCCGGCGGCGGCGGAGCCTCCGGCATCGGCACGGCGCCGGTGGTCGCGGGTCCCGAATCCTCGGCCGCCCACGCGGTTGCCCGGGTGTTATCGCCTGGGGCCGATGCATGCGGCTTCTGCGGCCCGGGCGCGCGGGCGCGCGCGAAGGACAGCAAGTTGAGCGGCTTCGACGGCTTCGGCTCGTCCAGCGCCAGCGCCGGCAATGTGCCCGCGAGCGCGAACATTGCTGCGAGGAGAAGAAGTTGCGCTTTGTGATCCAGCTTCAGCATCGGGTGGCGTGCGATTCTCGGTCGAGACCAGAGCATTGAGCGACCAAGCTTGCATGACGCTTATGCATCATTGCACGATGACTTCGGCCTGCAGCGCGCCGGCCGTCTTGATCGCCTGAAGGATCGCGATGATGCCGGACGGCTTCAGTCCGATCTGGTTCAACCCGCGCACGAGGCGCTGGAGATCGACGCCGCTCAGGATCGCCACCTGCGATCCCGCCTCGTTGGCCTCGACGACCGTCTGGGGCACGACGACCGTCTGTCCTTGCGAGAACGGCGCCGGCTGCGACACCACGGGCAGCTCGGTGACGCGGACCGTCAGATTGCCATGCGTGACGGCGACCGTCGAAATCCGCACGTCGCGTCCGATCACCACCGTGCCGGTGCGTTCGTTGATCACCACGCGCGCCGGCGTATCGGGTTCGACGGTCAGCTCGCCGATCTCGGCGAGGAAGCGGACCGGACCGACATAGCGCGGCTTGGACAGCACGATGGTCCGGTAGTCGCGCTCGAAGGCGATCTGGGACCGGTAGCGACCACCGGCATAGCGATTGACGGCATCGAGGATTCGCGTCGCGGTGACGAAGTCGGGGTTCTTCAGCTCCAGCACCAGGAATTCCATTTCATGGAGGCTTCCTTGCACCTCACGCTCGACCAGCGCACCGTTCGGAATGCGGCCCGCCGTCGGCGTGCCCTGGCTGACGTTCTGCGCCTGGCCTCCGACGCTGTAACCGGCGACGGTGACCGCCCCCTGCGCCACCGCATAGACTGCGCCGTCGGCCGCGCGCAGCGACGTCATCACCAGCGTGCCGCCGAGCAGCGACGTTGCATCTCCGAGCGACGACACCGTCACGTCCATCCGTTCGCCCGGCCCGATCGACGGCAGCAGGTCCGCGGTCACCATCACGGCCGCGACGTTGCGCGTGCGCAGAGTCGTCGGCCGCGGCGGATTGGTGGTGCTGGTCGTCTCGTTCCGAACGTTGATGCCCATGTTTTCGAGCATCGACTGGAGCGACTGTTCCGTGAATGGTGCGTTGCGCAGAGTGTCGCCGGTGCCGTTGAGGCCGATGACCAGGCCGTAACCCACGATCTGGTTTTCACGCAGCCCCTTGATGTCGGCGATGTCCTTGATGCGGACGGCAGCCTGGGCGCCGGCGGCGGAAAGAATCAGGATGAGTGCAATCAGCAATCTTGTCATGACCCGTCCGCGACCTTGACGGTGCCGTCCGCCTGGACGATCGCCCTGATGATCACGCCTGTGTCAGTGTTCCGCACGGTGATGAGCGAGCCGGGCGCGCCGGATTGCATGGCTGAACCGTAGGTCACGATTGACAGGCCCGAGTCTTCGACCACGACCTTGACCGTGGCGCCACGGGCAATGGTCCAGGGATCTTCCACCGAATTGGTCGGGATCGGTTGCCCCGGCAGCAGCGCTCGCCTCGCCATGCGGCCGACCAGCACCTGACGGCCTTCGACGAACAGGGCGACACCGAGCACGTTCGGCGCAAAGCTGCGCTCGATGATCATGTCGTCCTTGATCAGCTCGCCGGCGCGGATCGCTACCGCCGGCACGGGAAGCCGCCGCTCGTCCGCCGCGGCAAGCCGCCCGGAGACGAGCACCAGCAGCGCGGCGGCCAACCCGCGCGCGATCAGGCCCACCCAGTTCAACATCGATATACCAGAACTAGCGACTGAGATTCTTCGACACCGTCTGCGCCATGTCATCCGACGCCTGGATCACCTTGGCATTCATCTCGTAGGCGCGCTGCGCCGAGATCAACTCGGTGATCTCCTTGACGGGATCGACGTTCGAGGCCTCGAGATATTGCTGGTTGATCTTGCCGTAGCCGGCATCGCCCGGGAGGCCGACGACCGGCGTGCCCGACGCCGTGGTCTCGCGATAGAGATTGCTGCCCAGCGGCTCGAGGCCAGCTTCGTTGGCGAAGTTGGCGAGGTTGATTTGGCCGATCTGCCGCGGATTGACTTCGGTGTCGAGCTTGGCGAAGACCTGCCCGGTCTGGTTGACGGTGACCTGCACCGTTCCTTGCGGCACCGTGATGTTGGGATCAAGCAGGTAGCCGTCGATCGTCACCAGCTGGCCGTTGGCATTGGTGTTGAACGAACCCGCGCGGGTGTACTGCACCTCGTTGTTCGGACCGAGCACCTGGAACCAGCCGCGGCCGTTGATTGCGAGGTCGTAGGGATTGCCGGTCTGAGTCAGCGCGCCCTGGATGTGCAGCTTGCGAATTGCTGCCGACTTGACGCCAAGGCCGAGATTGGCGCCCTCCGGGATCGGCGAGGAGCCGTTGACATTCGCGACACCCTGCATGCGGTCCATCTGGTAGAACAGATCGGTGAACTCCGCACGCGCGCGCTTGAACGACGTCGTGTTGATGTTGGCGATGTTGTTCGCGATGACCTCGATATTGGTCTGCTGGGCATTCATGCCCGTGGCCGCGATGGCGAGCGATTTCACTATCGTCACTCCTTCAGATCAAATCGACATGCGAACGACTTCTTGGTAGGCCTGCACGACCTTGTCGCGGACCGCGACCGCCGTCTGCAGGGCCTGCTCGGCCGACATCAGCGCCTCCACGACCTTTCGTGTCGATTCCTTGCCCTGCATCGCCGAGATCGAGGCCGCCTCACCCGCCTTCAGCGTCCCGACGGCGTCCGTGGTTACCTGCTTCATCACGGAATCGAAGCCGAGGTCGCCAGCGGATTGAACCGCAGACGTCGCCGTCGGCGCGATGGACTGTGTTTCAGTGGCGCGGGAGGCCGCCTGCCCTGCCGTGATCGCGGTGGATGAAATTGCCTCAAGCATTGTCAGCTCCTCAGGAGATCGATGGTCATGCCGAGCATCGACCGGACCTGCTTCACGACCTGGAGATTGGCTTCGTAGGACCGGTTGACTTCCCGCATGTCCGCCATCTCGATCATCATGTTGACGTTGGGCATCTTGACGTAGCCCGCCTTGTCGGCCGCCGGGTGTCCCGGGTCGTACTCGACGCGATAGGGCGTGGTGTCGACACCGATTTCCTTGACCTTGGCCAGCTGCGTGCCCGATGCGCGATCCATCGCCGCATCGAACGTGATCGTCTTGCGCTGATACGGATCCGCACCGGCCGTGCGCCCCGTTGAGCTGGCATTGGCAAGATTTTCCGAGACGATGCGCATGCGGGTCGATTGCGCTTCGAGCCCGGAGCTCGCAACCGTCAATGAAGCCGAGAGAGGGTCAAGCATGTCAGTTCACCTCAGACCTTCGCACCTGTCAGAATCATGCGGTTGAACGACCGCACGATCGCCGAATTCATCGAGTAGTCGCGGTTGACGTCGTTGCCCTTGATCATCTCCTGCTCGAGGCTGACCGAGTTGCCGGAATGGACGACGTCCCAGCTGTCCTTCTTCGCCGTCGCGCGCGTATCGGTTTCGGCCGGAGACAGCTGCATATGCGCGGGCGACGTCGTCGCGAGCCTCACCGGCATTCCGTCGAGCACCTTGTTGAACGGCTCGACGTCGCGCGCCTTGAAGCCCGGCGTATTGGCGTTGGCGACGTTGGTGGCGATGGTCGATTGGCGAAGCTCGAGCCAGCGCGCTTGCGACGATGCGAGTTCGAAGAGATAAAGCGGTCCCACGACGGCCCCATTATGGTTCATTGCAAAGAACCCTAGGGCGTTAAGCTTTCGTCAAGCTGTTGCGCGAAGCAGCATCCTCGGAACTCTACCGCACCTTCTCGGGTCGCGGCGTCTGCTTCGACTGGAGGAAGTAGATGATCTCGGCGACCGGGCGGAAAAATTCGGCCGGGATCACCTGATCGACCTGCACCGCCTCGTAGAGCGCGCGTGCGAGAGCCTTGTTCTCGATCACCGGGATCTTGTTCTGCTCGGCGACTTCGCGGATCTTCAACGCGACCAGATCCATGCCCTTGGCCACCACGAGCGGTGCGGGATTCTCCTCGCGCTGGTAGCGCAGCGCGATCGCGAAATGCGTCGGGTTGGCGATCACCAGCGTCGCGCGTGCTGCCGATGAGATCATGCGCTGGCGAGAGCGGTCGCGCGCCAGCGAACGCAGCCGCGCCTTGATCAACGGATCGCCCTCGGCCTGCTTGTGCTCGTCCTTGATCTCCTGCTTGGTCATGCGCAGCTCGCGCCGCCAGTGGAAGCGTGCCCAGGCAAGGTCGATCGCGACCAGCACGATGGTCGCGATGCAGATCGCCGATACGATCCGCATCGCGATGGTGAGGATCATCTCGGGCAGCGCAACCGGATCGGTATACATCGCCTCGAACGCCCTCGCCTCCGACGATCGCAGCACGAAGCAGACGACTGATGTCACCGAGGCAAGCTTGAACACCGACTTGGCGAATTCCACGAGACCCTGCGTGCCGAAGATGCGGCTCCAGCCGCTGGCCGGCGAGATGCGCGAGAAATCCGGCATGATGCGATCCAGCACCAGACGGGGCGCATTCTGCAGCAGCGAGGCCGCAAGCCCGAACACCGCCAGGATCACGACCAGTGGCACCAGGAACCGCAAGGCCTCGAGGCCTACCACGGTGAGAAGGTTCTGCGCATCCGCCGCGGTCCTGAGCCGAAAGCCGCCAGGATCGTCGATGAAACCCATCAAGGTCGGCGTCAGCTGCTGCACGCCCTGCCCGATCAGGAACGCCTGAATGATAATCAGTGCCGCCATGGACGCGAACATGGACGCCTCCCGAGAGACCGGGATCCTGCCCTGTTCGAGCGCATCGCGGACTTTCTTCTCGGTCGGCTCTTCTGTTTTGCTCTCCTGGTCGGATGTCTCTGCCATGCCGGTTCAGCGGTCAGCGGAAGACCAGCTCATCCTCCTGCTCGGGGTTGAGCTCGATTTCACCCTTTTCTGCGAGGTCGAGAGCGAGGTCGGTGATCACGCGTCGGGCCTCCAGCACGTCGCGCTGGTTCGACGGCTCGCCGATCGCCAGCTCGTGCTCGACGACGCGACGAACGCGCGAGGCGACGGACGACAGGATCAGCTCGCGGAACTGCTTGTCGGTCCCCTTCAGCGCAATGACGATGCGATCGGTCGGCACCTGATCGAAGATCATGGTCCGCGCCTTCGGCGTCAGGTTGACGACGTCGTCGAAGGTGAACAGCAGTTCCTTCAGCACCTCCGCCGACTTCGGCCGCTTTTCCGACAGGCTCTTCAGCATGTCCTCGATATGGCCGCGCTCCATCTTGTTGATGATATCGGCGACGCGGGCGTAGGTGTCGGCTCCCAAATTGCGAGCGAAATTCAGAGTCAGGTCTTCGTGCAGGGTCTTCTCGAGCACCTTCATCGCGTCATCGACGATCGGCTTGAGACTGAGCACGCGCCGCATCAGCTCGTTGCGCAGGCTCGACGGCAACTGGCTCATTACCTTGGCGGCGCAGGACGGCTTGACCTTGGACAGGATCAGCGCCGCGGTCTGCGGATGCTCCTTGGAGAGATAGGTCGCCAGCGAGTTCTCCGACACCGACGAGACGCGGTCCCACACCGAGCGGCTCGAATTGCCGAGCAGGTCCGACATGATCGCCGTGACCTGGTCGGCCGGAAGCACATCGCCAAGCACGGCTTCGAGACCGCCGATCGTGCCGAGAATGTTCGCGCCCATCGAGAATTGCTGGGCAAACTCCTCGACGATCGCCTCCAGCTCCTGCGCCGTGATCGGCCGCAGCTCAGCTGCGGCCTTGGTGACGATGCGAATGTCTTGCGGCTCGAACTGCGCGAGCACGCTCGCGGCCGCCTGGCGGCCCATGGCCAGCAGCAGCGCCGCGACCTTTTCCGTTCCGCCGAGCGTGGCAACGCCTCGCTGCTTGATGGGAGCGATGCCGACCTGTGCCGCCATGGTCAGGAATCACTCTGCCCCAGAGGTCCGACGATCTCGGTCAGCGAGACACCGAAGCGGGAATTGTCCTCTTCCACGACGACCACCTCGCCCCGGGCAACGACGCGGCCGTTGACCACGACATCGACGGGCTCGCCGACGCGATGATCCAGCGGGACCACGGCACCGCGACCGAGCTTCATCAGGTTGGCGACCGGGATCGTCGCCGATCCCAGCACAACCTGCATGGTGACGGGAATGCGCAGGATGGCGTCGACATTGGCGAACTTGCCGGCCTCCTCGGCCGTGCGCGCGGCGATGTCCGCCAGCCGCTCCAGCGAAGACGTCTCGGCATCATCGGATGCAGTTGCAGATTCGTAGTCGAAGGATTGCGCCATTTGGTATCGCCTCTTGGTATTTCCAGTCCCGGAGCGTCGCGACGTTCAGTTCCGTCTTCGGCCGTGCCGGTCCTAATGTTTGTTGGCTTCGGCGCCGCTCACGCTCGCCGCGGGCCGGAGCCCATTGCGCGCATCGAGCGCCGCGATCGCCTCGTGAGCCTGGTCGATCTTCGTGCTCAGCACGTTGGCGAGCCGGCCCAGATTTGCGGTGGAGTCATGCGCCGCGTTGATCACGGTATCGAAGGCGCCTGCGGTCTCGTGGACGATGGTCGAGAACTCGCCCTGGTAGCTGCGCAGCCGCGCCAGCTCGCGGTGCATCCGGGTCACCCGCATGCTGGTGAAGGCCAGCGCAATCAACAACACCGCATCAACGAGATAGGATATCATCGACGAACTCCCGCTTCTGATCGACGGGATCTGCCACCTGCATGGCGTAGTAGCCATCGAGCTGACCGATCTGGCACCAGAACAGCACCTGGTTGTTGCTCTCGAGCCGCGCAAGCGTGCGCGGCGTGGCCTCGAGCTCAAGGACCTGCCCAACCTTGAACTTCACGACGTCCTCGAGGGAAATCATCTTCTCGTCCAGCACCGCGCTCAGCGTCACCTCGGTCCGGTGAACTTCGCTCTCCATCTGCTCGCGCCAGCGCGGATCGGCCGCGCCGCCCTCGCTGACGACGACATGCGCCAGCTTCTGCCTGAGCGGGTTGAGCGCCGAGTGCGGAATGATCAGGAACATCTGGCCGCCGCGATAGAGCGCCTGCAGCATGATGTTCGCGCAGATCGACATGTTGCCGCTGCGCCCGATCGCCAGCGATGCCATCGCGGTCTCGACCCGCTCGACACGGAAACTGACGTTGGAGGTGCCGGCGAAAGCGGTTTGCAGCGCCTTGGCGAACCGTTCGAACAGCGCCTGGACCAGGCGGATTTCGATGTTCGAGAACGAACGCTCGACGTCGAGGGGCGGCTCGGCGCCGTCGGAGCCGAACATCGCCTCGACCATGGTGAAGACGAAGTCGCGGTCGAGCACGATGATGACGCGGGAGTCCCACTGCTCGGCGTAGAGCACGGCGGCGACCGCATTGCCCTCGTAGTCCTTGATGATGTCGCCGACGCGATCGTTGGTGATGCCGTTGACCGAGAAATAGCAAGGCGTTCCGGCCATCGGCTGCAGGCTGTCCGTGCATGATGCCGCCATGCGATCGAAGATCACATTGAGCATCGGCATGCGTTCGATCGAGATGCCGGCCGCGTCCAGCAGATAGTTCGGCAGCTGCTTTCGCTGATCCACCTCGACGTCTTCCATCGTCATGCGCGTGCAGCCTTGGGTTCAGCGTCGGCCACGACGGCCTTGGGGCCTGCGATCGTCTCGTTCTCGACGACGTCGATCGACGGCCGCTCACCGCTAGAGATCATCTTGCGGCCGTGCTCGACCGCGATCTGCGGCATGGCACCGTTCATGAACGCCAGCAGCGTCTGCTTGACGATGATGTAGGGCCGACACTTCTTCTCGCGCGTCATTTTGATCTTCAGCGCGAAGGGGGAAATGATGCCGTAGGACAGGAAGATGCCGGCGAAGGTACCGACCAGCGCCGCGCCGATGAAGCCGCCGAGCAGCTTCGGCGACTGGTCGAGCGCACCCATGGCCTTGATGACGCCGAGCACGGCGGCGACGATACCGAGCGCCGGCAGCGCCTCGGACACCGTCACCAGCGAATGGTAGGGCGTCAGCTTGCTCTTCACGATGGTATGAATCTCCTCATCCATCAGGGCCTCGATCTCATGGGTGCGCGCATTGCCCATGATGATGAGACGGACGTAGTCGCAGATGAACTGGAGCAGCGCCGGATCACCGAGCACGCTCGGAAAAGCCTTGAAGATCTCCGAGGACGAGGGATCGTCGATATGCGCCTCGACTTCGTTGCGGCCCTTGCCGCGCAGCTCGCGCATCAGGGCATGAAGCGCTCCGAGCAGATCGAGATAATAGCGCTCACCCGGCACCGCGCCGGTGATGGCCTGCACGCAGGCGACCCCTGTATCCACGACCGTTTTCCAGGGATTGGCCACGATGAAGGTGCCGACTGCGGTACCCATGATGATCACGAATTCCCACGGCTGCATGAGCACGGCCAGGTGCCCGCCCATCGCGGCAAATCCGCCGAGCAGCGCCACCACCGTGATGAAAATCCCCACGAAACTGAGCAACCCGCCACTCCATCGCCGATCCCACCGGGGATATCTAGTCGGCGAGCCTTGCGCGAAGCTGGCTTGCGCATGGCCAGCCCCGCGCAAGCAATTCGCGGCAGCTTGCAACGCGGTCGCAACGACGGCCAAAGGGGCGCGTGCCATGCTATCGACCATCGCGGACTACACCAGAATAACCAGCAACATGGGCAAGTCGATGACCCAGGTCGCGACTGAGCCCGATGTCAGCCGCGAGACCGACTACTTCCTGAGCCATATCGGCAAGGTGAAGACGATCGACGAGTTCCTGGGGGACTACCGGCTGTACTCCTATGCGATGAAGGCCTATGGCCTCAGCGACATGACCTACGCCAAGGCCTTCATGCGGAAGGTCCTGACCGAAGGTGTGTCGAACAAGGACTCCTTCGCCAACAAGCTGAGCGACTCCCGCTACCGCGAATTCGCCACGGCTTTCAATTTCGCCGCAAACGGCGCCAACGCAACTTCGACCACCGCAGCGACCACCGGCACGGCCACCCAATACGTCACGCAGACGATGGAGCAGAACGCCGGCGACCAGAACGAGGGCCTGCGGCTCGCGCTCTATTTCACCCGCAAGGCCTCCTCGATCGGCAATGCCTACCAGATCCTCGCCGACAAGGCGCTGACCCAGGTGGTGCAGACCGCGCTCGGCTGGTCGCCGACCGTCAGCTCCGGCGACATCGATGGCCAGGCCAAGATGATCACGAAGAGCATCAATCTCACGGATTTCAAGGACCCGGCCAAGGTCACCAAATTCGTGCAGCGTTTCGCCGCGATGTGGGATGCGACGCAGGCCCAGAGCGACACCTCGACCAACCCCGCCCTGGTCCTGATCACCGGCGCGTCGACAGCGTCGGCCAGCATGGACACCAACACGCTCACGACACTTCAGAACATCAAGTTCAACAGGTAAGCCATGCAATCGGCTCTTTACGTGGGGTTGTCGGCGCAGGTCGCGCTCGAGAAGCGTCTCCAGACGATCGCCAACAACGTCGCCAACGTCAACACATCGGGTTTTCGCACCGACGTCGTGAAATTCGAGACGGTCCTCTCCAAGGCCGCCGCCAACCCGGTCGCGTTCTCCTCGCCCGGCGAGAACATCATCTCGCGCGAGCAAGGCAACATCACCGAGACCGGCAACCCGCTCGACGTCGCCGTGGTCGGACAAGGCTGGATCGCCTTCGCCGGCCCCAACGGCACGGTCTATACCCGCGACGGCCGGCTCCAGATCGCCCCCAACGGCGACCTTCAGACGGTCTCGGGCTTCCCCGTCATCGATTCCGGCGGCGCGCAGCTCACGCTCGATCCGAACGGCGGTCCGGTCTCGATCTCGCGCAGCGGTGCGATCACCCAGGACAACAACGAGATCGGCACCATCGGCCTATTCAACATTCCACCCGACGCCAATCTCGACCGCTACGGCAATTCCGGCGTCACGCCCGACCGGCCCGCCACCGCCATCGCCGATTTCAGCCGCGACGGATTCAAGCAGGGTTATGTCGAGGGCTCCAGCGCCAATCCGATGATGGAATTGACGAAACTGATGTCGGCCTCGCGCGCTTTCGACAGCACCAACTCGCTGATCGACGGCACCGAGAGCACGCTCCGGAATGCAATTCAGACGCTGGGCGATCCCGGTAAGTAGACTGCGCCTCGCGCGTAATTTGGGTGGACGGTTTCCTTGAACGCTCTTCGCCAACTCGAGTGGGCGCTGCTCGAACTTCAGCAGAGTACACCGCTGGCCAGCATCAGCGGCGCAATCTCCGAGATCGCGCCGACGCATTTCCGCGTCTCCGGCCTGTCGCGTTCGGTCAGGCTCGGCGAGCTGATCGGCGTCAACTCCGGCGGCAAGCCGCAAATCGGCGAGGTGGTACGGATCGACAGCGACGGCATTGTCGCCAAGCCGTTCGATCGGCACTTTGCCGGCGGGCTCGGTTCGGTCGCCTACCGCATGCCGGCCTTGTCGTTCGCACCGGATCCGAGCTGGAAGGGCCGTGTCATCAACGCGCTCGGCGCACCACTGGATGGAATGGGTCCTCTCACGCCGGGATCGCGGACCGTCTCGGCCGAGACGGAGGCACCGCCGGCCATGAAACGGGCGCGCGTCCACAAGCCGCTGCGCACCGGCGTGCGCGTCATCGACCTGTTCGCGCCGATCTGCGCCGGCCAGCGCGTCGGCATCTTCGCCGGCTCGGGCGTCGGCAAGTCGACGCTGCTGGCGATGCTCGCCCGCAGCCAGGGCTTTGACACGGTCGTGCTGGCGCTGGTGGGCGAGCGCGGCCGCGAGGTGCGCGAATTCATCGAGGACGTGCTCGGCAACGACCGCAACCGCGCGGTCACCATCGTCTCGACGGGCGATGAAAGCCCGATGATGCGCCGGCTGGCGCCGAAGACGGCAATGGCGGTGGCCGAATATTTCCGCGACCGCGGCGAATCGGTGCTGCTTGTGGTCGATTCGATCACCCGCTTCGCCCATGCCGCCCGCGAGGTCGCGCTTGCGGCCGGCGAGCCCGCGGTGGCGCGCGGCTATGCGCCGACTGTCTTCACCGATCTGCCGCGCCTCCTGGAGCGTGCCGGGCCCGGCGAGGAGGGATCCGGGACCATCACCGGCATCTTCTCCGTGCTGGTGGACGGCGACGACCACAACGAGCCGATCGCCGACACCATCCGCAGTACGCTGGACGGGCACATCGTGCTCTCCAGGCACATTGCCGACCAGGCGCGCTATCCTGCCGTCGACGTGCTGGCCTCGGTCTCCCGCCTCGCCCACAACGTCTGGGATCCCGAGGAGCGCGAGCTGGTGAGCAAATTGCGCACCCTGATCGCCAAATACGAGGACACCCGCGATCTCCGCCTGATGGGCGGCTACCAGTCGGGACGCGATTCCGGGCTCGACCAGGCGGTCGACATGGTTCCGCGAATCTACGACGCCATGCGACAAGATGCCTCCGCTCCGCCGAGCGCCGATCCGTTTCGCGAGCTCAGGGACATGCTCAAGGGCGGCTAGCGGCAGCGCAGCGGCTAGGCGCAAGCCGCGCGTCGCCGCGTGTGACGAACGCATGTCATCACGAAGCGCGAGCTGCGCAGGCGTTTGATTGTCCCCAATGTTTGCGAGGCGGCTCTCATCCGTTCGGGTGAAACGACCCGCCTCAGCCTGCAAGCCGACGCGCGCGATAGCGGGGCACAACGTCGCAGCAACCGGCGCGTGCAATCCTTCCGAATTCCCCTCACGCTTTCTTGGCGCGACCCGAAGCAGATCGCGGAAGTTGTGGATGATTTCCGTGGTCCGCTCGCCTGTCGTGCACAAGCTTCGATCAGGTTGCATCGACATGATCGGCAATATCCGTGCAACCAGGTAAGCGTAGAACTACGTGCATGCCGGCTTTTAGGCCGTGTATTGCGCTCACCATCATGTGTCCTGAAGATCGCGATTGTCTTGAACTTTACATTCCACTGCAACGACATCCGATCTCCGCGAGTGTCTTGACTTGATTTTGTTGAGAAGCTCATTCATCGTTTCGGTCGAACATAAGAAACGTCTGCGTGTGTTTTGAAACTCAGGGGCTTCGGTTGAACAACTCCGATCCATCGTCCAGCAGTGACGGCAGCTCGGGCTTTCGTTCGACGGCCCCGCGGTTGGCATGCCATCGGTCTCGTTTCTCGCGCAGACTTCTGCGACGCCGATCTGTCCAGGTCGGATGCCCTGCAGTCCAAGCCTTCGCGCTGAAGCCGGGTACGAGGCACGCATCGGACATCGCTGCGCATCCGGCATCTCGTGAGGCATTCGTGGGCGACGGCGGAGAGCGGCTTCGGGATGCCGCACACGCGATTCCCGGAGCGAGGTAGGAATTTATGCCGTTGGCACGCGAAGCAGTCGAGCTGCTGGTTCAGGCGGCCAGAGCCTGGTATTTCGAAGGCAATCAGCACGGGTTGCGTGATCGGGAGTGGATGGCGCTGCGCTTTCTCGGGCGCGCCAACCGCTTCTCGCGCACACCGTCCGCACTCGCCGGGTTCATCGGCGCGACGAGGGCGACCGCCTCGCAGATCGTGAAGACGCTGGAGAGCAAGTCCTTCCTGGTGCGCAAACCGTCGCAGGAGGACAAGCGCTCTGTCGTTCTGCACGTCACCCCACAGGGTGAGAAATGCCTGAGCCAGCACGATCCGATCAATCACGTGGTCAATGCGGTCAACTCGCTCGGCACCGAGGAGTGCATCAGGCTTCGCGACTCGCTCCGCGAGATTCTCAATCATCTCGATGCAGCTCATCAGCGGCTCGACGCCAGCATCTGCCGCGATTGCATGTTCCTCGCCGAACGCAGCCCTGGCACGGGCAAGGGACGCACGACCGCGGAATTCATGTGCCGGTTGTATCGCGCTCCCGTCTCGCTCGAGGAGACGGAGCTGCTCTGCACCAGCTTCGAACGCACCCGCGACCGTCCCAAGATCGAGGAACATTTCGATCGCGCGCGCGTCGCAAGCCAGGGTTGAGCTGCGCAGTTCGTTGCGACGTGTGACGTTGCTCTCCAAATCGCGGCGTCATTCCCGCGAAGGCGGGGAATCCAGTACGCCGCGGCCTCTCGGTTCGATCACGGCCGTCTCGGAGTACTGGATCGCCCGGTCAAGCCGGGCGATGACAGCGAGCTTGTAGACGCAGACACGCCTTCGCGATCTCGCGGCGCGTTTTGCCCGAGCTTTGCTTGATCTTTCCGCCCTCTGATCCAAGAGGGCGCAGGGAAGACCGGGTGCTGACCTCGCACCCGCGGTCTGCTGCGCGAAGATGTAGCGCAAAAGGACCGCACAGCAGCATACAGGTGGTGCCAATCACTCGGCCTTCCCTGCGCGATGGTTTGACGGCTTATGCCGCGCTCTCCCGGGAGCCGATTTCCCTCTGGCCTCCCTCGCCTCGCGAATTGGCGATGCAGTTAACCCGGTTGGGCGCTCCACACCTCCGCGACAGCTTGACCGTAGCTACGACGGCCAGGACCACACGGTTTTGCCGTACGCGCATTCGCCGGCCACAGGGTCTTGCAGCAGTGTGCACACGCGCTGCAGGAATGTTGGCGCAACGAACTGAACAGCCTCGTTCGTCCCCACGCAGGTTTCGGGCTCACAGGGACTACCCGCCCTGCCCGCACCCCATCGTGCCGACGCTGCCGCGTCCACCGCATCCCCGGCTCGCGAACGTGACGACGGACGATCGCCCCTCAAGACCAAGCCGGGATGGACGACACATACGTCATTTCCGAATTTCGGTAAAGCGGAATATTTTAGCGCGAGCGGATTGACAGCCTCCGCAGTGTTTTGCCCGTCGCCCCACAGCCCTATCCCGCACAAAAAAACACCCGGCGGTTTCCCGCCGGGTGCTCGTTACGTGTCTGGATAGATCGAGCTTACCAGTTGCGCTGGGCGCGCAGGATCAGAGCCAGCGAGTCCTGGTCCTTCAGCTCGTAAACCGCGACCGGCTTGGCAGTCGTGACGCTCGGAGAGATACCAACCGAACCCGCGTACTTCTGGTCGAGGTGGGTCCAGGAGAGGTCCGCGGAGAACGTCAGGTTCTTGACCGGAGTCCAGCGGGTGACGACACCCATCTGACCGATCGCGAAGTCCGGGTTACAGCTGGTGACACCAGCCAGGCCGCCGAACACGCCGCCAGTACCGCCGGCGCCGCACAGGGTGGTCTTGGCGAGCGTACCGAACTGGGCCTGAGCGTAGGCGCCGTAGAGCGAGGAGTTCCAGTAGGGATCCCAGTTGTGGGTGTAAGCGCCACGGAAGCCCCAGGTCTTGACAGTTTCCTGCGAGCTGCCGGTCACGAACACCGTGTCGGGCGCCTGGGCGAAGCCGAGGCTGCCGTATGCGCCGGCAGCGCTCGAGCTGCCGTACAGAGCATAGCTGCTGCCGGACAGGTTCTGGAAGTTGTAGCGCGTCGCACCGTCGGTGTAGACGCCCTGGATGTTGATCGTGTCACCCGCGCCGGTCGGGATGTTCTTGATCGACAGAGCGAGCTGCACGGCCCAGCCCCACTTGTCGTCGGGGTGGCCAGTGGCTTCGGTCGCGCCGTAATAGCCAACGTGGTTGTCATGCGCAGCCACCGACGCCTGGAACAGGCCCCAGGCCTGGTCGACTCGCACCGCACCGACGAGGTTCGGCGAACGCGAACCGCCGATGGCGTTGGTGCCATACGAGCCGCCGATCATGCCGCCCGCCGTCGCGCCGCTCATGTTCAGGTTGCCGGCCTGATAGTAAGCCGTGGCATCTTCAGCCGAGAACGACGCCGTCACGCCCTGGCCGAAGTCGGCCGTATAGGTGAACTGAGTGACGCCGGTAACGGTGCCGCCGCCGCCGACGAGGTTGTCGGTGAGGTTGCCGGGATAGTTGGTCCAGGGCGCGTCGAACTGCGACACGGCCTTACCCATCGTGAAGCCGGCGAACTGGATGAAAGCGTAGTAGACGCCGAGTGCACCGGCCGAGGTGTTGCCGTCGGTGCCGTTGACGCTGCCGCTGCCGTTCGAACCGACGAGGGCGGTGCCCGCAGCGTTCAGACCGAGCGCGCCGCTATACACGGTGCCGCCCGTTGCCGAACCGGTCGGGGTGTAGTTGCCGGTCGTCCAGGTGAAGACGCCATCGAAGAAGGTGCGGACCACGCCGTATTCGGTCGCGGTGCGGGTATCGATGTTCAGGTCTTCACGGGCGCGGAAGGTGTAGTAGTTCATCAGGCGGTTGCGGGCACCCGCAGTACCGCCCTGGTTCGGATTGAAGTCCGAGTTGGTGCCGAGGTTGGCATCCGCACGCAGATAACCACCCAGCTTGATGCAGGTGTCGGTGCCCGGGATGTAGTAGAAGCCGGCGCCGTACAGCGAGCAGATCTTCACGTATTCGACCGCCTTGGCCTTCACGGGGAGATCGGCTGCGAACGCGCCCGAGACAGCCATCAGGCTGGCGGCCGTGCCGAGAAAGAGCATCTTCGTCAACTTCATTAGTAAGCCTCCAAGTCGGTTCCGGGGGCTCGGCTCCCCGATGGGAGGCCGCTCTGCCCTCTTCAATTTCCGTTCAATCCAGTCCGCACAGAAGGTTCGGAACTGAAACGACAGCGAGGTGCCCCCTCCATCGTGGACTCACGTATAGTTTATAAAAACAACCGCCTCAATTTGTTGATTTGGTAAATCGAAACTTCGGAACCGAATGTTGCACGGGGGCAACAGGGCCCGCATCCGGCTTAGTAACCTTCAGTTAACCGGCCCGATTAACGGAAAAAGCCCTCGGGGGGCATCCCGAGGGCTTTCTTGGAGGTCTCACATCGCTGTCGTCGAAAGGTCAAGAGCAGCAAATTCTGAGGACCACAGACCTAATTTAATTAATTGCTTTTTGCAAGCAATAAGCGTCCTTGCGCTTTGGTATGATAGGTCTACGGCCCCAACATGGCTTGCGCGGGCGGGCAAGGCCTGTCCATATCTCATCAAAAAAATGACCAAGCCAAACGGAGGGGACAAGCCGCATGATCGAGAAGAAACTCGACAGAGCGATCAGAGACTTCATCTGGAACGTCGTCGAGATCCATTCTCAGCTGGAGGACATCCACACCAGCTGGGCTGGACTGCTGGGTATTACCGAGCCGCAGTGGCTGATCCTGATGGCAATCACCGAGCTCGACGAAGGGCGCGGCGTGGCCGGCATCGACATTGCGAACAAGCTGCGGGTCCACCCGGCCTTCGTGACCAACCAGACCAAGAGTCTCGAAAAGGCAGGCCTCTTGTCGCGGCGCCCCGGCGCCGACGATGCACGCTTCGTCCTGATGTCGTTGACGACAAAGGCGACGGCCGACATCGAAAAACTATCCAAGCGCAAACTCGCTCTGAACTCGACCATGTTCAACGAACTCGACGAGAAGACCCTGGCTGATCTCAATGCCACGCTCGCAACGATCGCCAAGAACGCCCGCTTGGCTGCGCGCCTGCTGGCGATCGATGCGTCCTGAGCCGTCGATCATTCCACGCGCAGCGACGGCCCGGGCTCACGGCGCCGCAATTGTTAGAGCGCGCACTTTCGGAATCGTGCGTCAGAGGTAGGTCACGGCATCGAGCTTCCGCTCGGCTCCGAGCTTGCCGTCCAGCCATTCGAAGATAAAGTCGTCGACCGCGACGAAATTCTCGACCTCGCCGAGAGGATGCGGGATGCGGTTCGGCACGGCGACGGAGCAATCGGCTCCGGCCTGCCGATAGCCGGCTTGCAATTCGAGAGCGTCCTGCTCCCAGACCATGGAGCGGCTGCCGACAACCACGAGCAGCGGACATGCGATCCGGCGCGACGGTACCAACGATGCCGCTGCGGTGCCGTCATCGACGGACGGGCCCATGCCGATGGTCCGGCGCAGCCACGCCCGACGCATGGCCGGCATCGCAACACCGCCGTCACATATGGCGGCAGCAATCCTGCGATCCGAGAACGCAAGCCGGGACGCGTGCGCGGCGCCCGCTCCTTCGCCATAGATCGCGATCCGCTGCGGATCGACATCCGAACGGGCTTCCAGATAATCCAGCCAGCCATGAAGCGCCTGCTCCTGCCGGGACGGACGGCGAACGGAGGGTTGGCCGACGTCGATGAACAGCAGCGACATGGTCCCGCAGAGCGAGCCCGGCAGCAACCGGCTCATCATCGAGCCCCGGGCCATGCCCTCGTCGCCGACGCAGATGACCACGGGTGCGGAAGATCCGTGATGGCGCGCCGGAAGAAAGAAGCCGGCAAGCACCGCTTCATCGGGGCCATCGATCTCGACCGGCTGGATCGCCGGACCGGCGTCATCCGCGAAGCCTCGCAGGCCCTGACCGACCTTCTCCGCGAGATCGGTGCCATCGAGGTCTCCCGGACAGGCCAGGCTGCGCGCAACCTCGAGCGCCGTCAGCCCGCACAGCCACGCCTCCCGCGCATCTTGCGCAGAGCCGTCCTTGCGCGCGGTCGCCGCGAACGCCAGGTGCTCGTCCGCGATCCTCGACCAGTCCGAAATCCACACATGCCTGCGCGTCTCGCGTACGAGCTCTGCGACGGACAGGCTCTCGAAGAATCCGGACGCGCGGCTTCGCAACCTCGCCAGGTTTCGCCCGGCGCCGTTGCACGAGGGACGAGAGCGATGATCAGCTTGCATCTCGGCGCGCTCGTCAGCAATTGGCGGGATATGCGCTCGGGCCTTCCGGCCTTCGCGCAGCGACCCGGCCGGACCAAACCGCCGGTCTTTCCACCGAGCCCGTTTCGATGCGAACGTCGCGCCGCCTCAACTCAATCGTCACGTCTCAGCTCCGTTGCTGACGTCTGTCATAGTCCGCGCACTCTGCCATTTTTGCGACGCCGGCTTTGCAATTTTTTGTTGCCACCAACGACTAAAAATAGATCCCATTGATGACATTGAAGGCACGAGGATGTGCGGCGGATTGCCGCCTCGCCGATGCCCGACGACTCCCGGCTTCCGTAAAACAGCAGGCCTCTGAGCGGAGGGCCAGTCGGCGATCCTGTTCAATCGGGCAATGACGGCCGCCTGGGCCAGCCGGCTTCGGAAAAGGCGGCGGTCCTTGTATGCATTATCCCAGTTGCCATCACTGACCCATTTGACTTACATGCCCCTCAACGCACCTGGGATCACGGACCGGGGCTCAAAAATCACACCAGATATCGAGGGGACGAAACATGGCGCGTAACATTTTGATTTTAGGGGCTTCCTACGGATCCCTGCTGGGCACCAAGCTGCTGATGGCCGGGCACAACGTGACCCTGGTCTGCCGCGCCAAGACCGCGGAGCTGATCAACCGCGACGGTACCGAGGTGCGCATCAAGCTGCGCGACGAAGCCGTGCACCGCGCGATCTTCTCGCGCGACCTGCCCGGCAAGTTGGATGCGGTGACGCCGCAGAATGTCGACGTGTCCCGCTACGACATGGTCGGGCTGGCGATGCAGGAGCCGCAATATACCAACCACACGGTCCGCATGCTCATGGTCAAGATCGCCGCGGCGAAGCTGCCGTGCCTGTCGATCATGAACATGCCGCCGTTGCCGTACCTGAAGCGCATCCCGGCGCTCGCCGACATGGACCTGGAAGAGGCCTACACCAATGCGCAGGTGTGGGAGCGGTTCGAACCGGGGCTGGTCACGCTGTGCTCGCCCGATCCGCAGGCCTTCCGTCCGCCGGAAGAGGCGGCGAACGTGCTGCATGTCGGGCTGCCCACGAACTTCAAGGCCTCCGTTTTCGCCGACGATAAGCACAACAAGGTGCTGCGCGAGCTCGAATCCGACATCGACGCGGTGACGCTCGACGGCAAGGATGTGCCGGTCAAGCTGAAGGTGTTCGATTCGCTATTCGTGCCGCTGGCGAAATGGTCGATGCTGCTCACCGGCAACTACCGCTGCATCACGCCGCACGAGCCGCAGTCGATCCGCGATGCCGTGCATGGCGACCTCAAGCGCTCGCAGACGATCTACGACCATGTCGACGCGATCGCGCGCCGCCTCGGCGCCGACCCCGCGGACCAGGTGCCGTTCGCGAAATACGCCAAGGCCGCCGAGAGCCTGCTGAAGCCGTCGTCGGCGGCTCGGGCCGTGGCCAGCGGCGCGCCCTTCATCGAGCGCGTCGACCTGCTGGTGAAGCTGATCTCGCATCAACTCGGCGTGCCCAATGCCGAGATCGACCGCACGGTCGAGACCGTCGACCAGAAGCTGAACGAGAAGATCGTGCAGGGCGGATCGGGCGCGCAGTGACGGCTTTAGCGCGGCGGCGTTATTTCGCGCCTCTCGCGATCACCTGAGCAACGGGGCGGCGCAACGACTTCGGCAGCTCCGGCCCGTTACCGAAACGCACCACCAGATCGGGCAAGCGCGCGCCGAGGTCGAGATAGGCCGCCAGTTGACGGCGCAGGCCCGGCACCTCGACCGGCTGGTTGACGAAGGCATATTTCAATCCGAGCGCCGTCGCCTGCAGGGCGAAGCGCTGGCAGGCGCGTCCCACCTCGACCCAATGTGCGGCGTCGTCACGCTCGGCGACGAACACCGCAAGGCCGGCGGAGCTCTGGATACCGGCGCGGTATTTGTCGTTCTCGCTGCGTTCGGTGAGCACGAAAGGCAGCAGCGGCTGCGCCAGCCAGCGCGGCAGAGCCGGATTGCCCGAAGCGCGCGAGAACAGGCCGTCCATGGTCGCAACCGCCTCGCTCTCGCTGAAGCGGATCCAGGCCTTGAGCTCGTCCATGAACCTGGCGTCACGCATCTGCATCGTGTTGCCCTCGACCACGTAATCCGTCACCGCCGCCATCTGCCCGCGGTCGGTGACGAGAAGGATCGCAACGCCTTCCCCCGTGCCGGCCCGTTCCAGCTCGCGCAAGAGGTCGGTCGCCACAGGCTTGCCGTCATAGACGGCGCGGGTCGACTGCCGGTGCGGGATCGCGGCCAGCAGCGCTGATTGCTCCGCCGCAGTGCTTTCGAGATCTGCCATGATCGCATCGGCTTCGAACCGCAGCGTCGGCCGCAGCCCGAGGGCGGGGGCCGCATGTGTCAGGTTCTCGGCCGCACAGCCGAGGCTGACGAAAACATGATGATCGTTCGGATCGACCGCGGGACAGCGACGCGAGAAATCCGGCGCGATGGTGATGCTGCGCGGCCCCATGGTGAAGCGCCAGGGCTGGGTGTTGTGGCTGTTGGCGGCCAGCGTCGCATAGCGGACGATTTCGCCAAGGCCGCCTTCGGCGCGCAACGGTGCCCAGGTGGCGCGCACCGCCTCCGCGTATGTCATGGCTGCGGCCGCGTGCGACGGCTGTGACCGCATTGCAGCCGCGCAGGCAATTCCCGCCATGAAACGTCGTCGGTTGAGCATGCAAGACCGCCCTGCAGTGTTCGACGAGGATGCCGCGCGCGCTCGCCTCCGGCGTTGACGTCGCGCAAGTTCGGCAGGAGAGATCGAGCGATATCACGACTGCGTGACGACAACGCCTGTCACGCTCGATCTTCTGGCGACTCTGCGCACCGCCACGGCCTCATCAGGCCGCGAATTGAGCCGCGCGGCCGAATTCACGCTCCAAATGACGTCAATGACGGGTGTGACCACGCTTCGTGATCTTGCATTTCCGCAAGCGCTGCATGCGCACACGGCAGGCCCCGTCTTCTTGTCCTGAAGCAGAAAGGTGATCATTATAGCTGTTCAAGTCAGGTGTCCGTGACCTGTTTGCCAGTCTGCTGTTTCGGCCCCGGCCGGAAGGCCAGGCAGGAAAACCGAGGCAACAAGAACAACAACAATGGACCAGGCGATGCTGAGCGTCGTCCGCGCGGTAGAGGCAGGCGCGACGACTATGAAGGGCGTGATCGACGCCACCGGACTATCCCGTCTCAAAATCGAACGTGCGTTGAATGCGCTCGAAAAGCAGATGCTGCTGGTTCGCGACAGCCGGGGCTTTCGCGCGACTGGCCTGCCGAAGTCCGCGCCGCTGACCCGGCAGTGCGGATCGTGCAACGCCTGCTGCGACATTCTCGAGGTCGCCGCAGTCGACAAAGCCGCGCACCAACTCTGCAAGCACTGGCGGACAGGCACCGGCTGCACCATCTACGACCGCCGCCCACAGATGTGCCGCGCCTTCGCCTGCGCCTGGCTGCAAGGCCACCTCGACGACGAATGGTTTCCCGCGAAGTCCGGCATCGTCGTGCATTTCAGCCAGGATGCCGTGAACGTCACGGTCGATGACCACTGCCCCGATCGCTGGCGCGAAGAACCCTATTTCAGCAAACTCGCGGAATGGTCGCTGAACGGGATCAGGCGAATCGGCAACCGCGGCTATGCGACCCTCGTGGTCTCCGGCGCGAACCGGTTCCTACTGCTCGGACGCACGGTCGTTCCCGAACCGACGCTATCAGGCACGGCATTTCTGCCGCTGACCGCAGACACCTTTCGATTCTGGCGGGCGACGTCGGCGGAGCATCTGCAGCGGCTGCATGAGCGCATCGTCGAGATCGAGCGGATCCGGCAGGAATTCGGCTCCTGCGCGATCCCTGAGAATGACGACGACGATCCTCGCGCACCTTATCGGCCCGCACTTCTACGGCTATCCGGTCACGCCTGAAGTCCCCCGTGGGCAACGCGGCCTGATTCGCCCTGTTTCCCTCGACGCGTCCCGATCCGGTTGATAAGCCCCTGTCCGCGAATGGCGGGATTTGAGTCGGGGACATGACGGTTGCGATCGAGATGGGGCTGACCACGGCGGGCGCCGCGGCGGCCATGGACCTCGAGGAACTCCTGGCGACCCGGCTTCTGGTGCAAGGCAACTCCGGTTCCGGCAAGTCGCATCTGCTCAGGCGCCTCTTGGAACAGAGCGCGCCCTGGGTGCAGCAGGCCATCATCGATCCCGAAGGCGATTTCGTCACGCTGGCCGAACGATTCGGCCATCTCGTGATCGACGCCGAGGATCACACCGAGCGCGGCCTGCAAGTCGCGGGTGAGCGCGCGCGGCTGCATCGGGTCTCCACCGTGCTTAATCTCGAGGGACTGGACGCCGAGAACCAGATGCGGCGCGCCGCCGCCTTCCTTGGCGGGATGTTCGACGTCGAGCGCGACCATTGGTACCCGATGCTGGTGGTCGTCGACGAGGCGCAGCTGTTTGCGCCGGCCGTCGCCGGTGAAGTCTCGGACGAGGCGCGCAAACTCTCACTCGGCGCCATGACCAATCTGATGTGCCGCGGCCGCAAACGCGGACTCGCCGGCATCATCGCGACGCAACGATTGGCAAAGCTCGCCAAGAACGTCGCGGCGGAAGCCTCGAACTTCCTCATGGGCCGGACCTTCCTCGACATCGACATGGCACGTGCCGCCGATCTGCTCGGCATGGAGCGGCGGCAGGCGGAAGCCTTTCGCGATCTCGAGCGCGGCCAATTCATGGCGCTGGGCCCCGCGCTGTCGCGCCGTCCGTTGCGCCTGAACATCGGCCCGACCGACACATCTCCCCGCAATTCGACGCCGCGGCTGATGCCGCTGCCTGGAGCAACGCTGGAAGATGCGCGCGCGGTGATCCTGGCCGCACCGCCGCCGGATGCCAGCCGGCCACCGCGCCGGCCGGCGCCTGATTTGCTCGAGCAGCTCCGTGCCGCGAAGGCAGCAGCTCCCGAGATCAGCCCGGAGGTGGTCGAGGTCGCGATCAGCGCCGAGGAGCTCGCGGAACGGCGCGAGCGCGTGGATCGCACGTTGCGCGCCGTGCTGGCTGCGCCCGATGCCGGCTTCCGCGCCATCGGCGTCCTCTATCAGGAATTCGTGGTCCGCTGCCGCATCGAGGGCCTCGGCGCGTCCGTGCCTGACTTAAGCGAATTCCGCCGCATGCTGACGCATGCGCGCGCCGGGCTCGGCACTGATATGGCCGAGGACGATGCGTGGCAGGAGGTGACGCTCCGCGCTTCGATTCTGCCCGACGACATGCAGGGCGTGTTCATGATGATCGCGCGCGCCGCCAAGGAAGGCTGGCCCTGCCCCGGCGATGCCGCGATCGCCCGCGCCTACGGCTCGCACTCGCTGCGCCGGGCGCAGCGCCTGCTCGGCTACATGGAGGAGCAAGGCCTGATCGTGGTCCAGCTCGACGGCGGCGGACGCCGGATCGTCACGCTGGTGGAACTGGCCTGGGCGACCGCGCCGGGCGATCCTAACGCCGACGATCAGCCGGCGGAGCAGATGCCGAGCGCGGTGTCGGCCTGACGCTATCAAGCTGCCGCAAACACGCGGCGGTAAAACAGGCGCGAGACCATCCAGGCGATCACAAACAGCGCGATCACCGCGAAGCCGATATTGGCGAGCGATTCATTGAGAACACCGACGAGCGCCCACACGCCGCCGTCGAGTCCAAGCCGATCGGAGACCAGGCCAAGCGCCTCGACGCCGCCGATGAACAGCGCGACCGCGACGGACGCGCCTGTTATCGTCAGGTTGTACCAGAGCTTGCGCAGGGGATCGACGAAGGCCCAGCGATAGGCGCTCACCATCAGCGCGGAATCGGCGGTGTCGACCAGCGCCATGCCCGACGCGAACAGCGCGGGGAAAACCAGGATGTCGGCAAGCGAAGCACCGCGCGCGGCTTCGGAGGCGGAGATGCTGAGCAGGCCGATCTCGGTCGCGGTGTCGAAGCCAAGGCCGAACAGCAATCCGAGCGGGAACATGTGCCAAGGTTTGGTCACCAGGCGGAACATCGGACCGAACAGCCGCGCGAGAAATCCGCGGTTGGCAAGCAGCGCATCCAGTCCGGCGGCGTCGTGAACGCCTTGGTCGCGCGCCGCGCGAAAGGTCCGCCACAAGCCGGCGAAGATGGCGAGGTTGATCGCCGCGACCGCCAGCAGGAACAGCGCCGACACCGAGGTGCCGATCAGGCTGCCGACCTCCTTCAACAGGCTGTCGCCGCCGAGGCTGACCACGCCGAAAGCGAGCAACATGGACGCGACCACCACGACGCTGGAATGGCCAAGCGCGAAATAAAGGCCGACGCTGCGCGGCGTATCGCCCGCCTGCATCAGCTTGCGCACGACATTGTCGATGGCGGCGATGTGATCGGCGTCGACCGCGTGACGCAGGCCGAACACCCAGGCGAGCAGCGCGGTGGCCATCACCGCGGGCCGGTCGCCGAACGCCGCAAAAGCCCAGGTCCACGCAGCGATGTTGGCGGCAACGAGCCCGCCGAACAGCAGCACCATTTCGGGCTCGACCGCCCGCACAGACCATCTGGTCACGACACGCATTCCGCCGCACGCCCATTGCCCAACGGTATGATATTTTCACAAGATGGTCATACTGACCAGTGCGATCCGACGCTGCCGGAACGATGGTCGTGCATAGGTGCCCTATGCCGCCTCGGAGCCGCCGAGATAGGCATCGCGCACGCGAGGATCATCCTTCAAGGCACGTGCCGGACCCGAAAGAACGATCTTGCCGGTCTGGAGCACATAGGCTTCGTGGGCGATCTCCAGCGCAAGGCTGGCGTTCTGCTCGACCATGAAGATCGAGACACCTTCCTGGTTGATGGTGCGGATCAGCTCCAGCACGCGATCGACATAGAGCGGCGACAGGCCCATGGTCGGCTCGTCCATCACGATCAAGCGCGGCCGGCTCATCAATGCGCGCGCCATCGCGACCATCTGCTGCTCGCCGCCGGACAAGGAGCCCGCGCGCTGCGAGAGCCGCTGGCCGAGCTTTGGGAACAGCGTGAGCATTTTGTCGAGATCCTGCGCCACGGCGCTGCGGTCGTTACGTACGAAAGCGCCCATCAAGATGTTCTCGCGCACGCTCATATCCGCAAACAGCCGTCGCGCCTCCGGCACCGAGGCGATGCCCCGGCGGACGATCTGCGGCGTCGTGAGGCCGATCAGCGAGGCGCCGTCGAACGTCACCTCGCCCGAGCGCGGCTTCACCAGGCCGAGAATGATCTTCATCGTCGTCGACTTGCCGCTGGCGTTGCCGCCGAGCAGGCACACGATGTGGCCGCGGCCCACCGTGATGGAGAGGTCGAAATGGACCTGGGCCTGGCCGTAGAAGGTGTTGACGTTGGTCAGCGCCAGCAGCGGTGCGGGTGCGCTCGTCGTCATGCCGCGCTCTCCTGCTCCGTCGTTCCCGAGAGGCCGTGGCCGAGATAAGCCTCGATCACCTTGGGATCGCCACGCACCTGTTCGCCCGGTCCTTCCGCGATCTTCTTGCCCTCGTCCATGACGATGACACGGTCGGAGAGGCGCATCACCATCTCCAGCTTGTGCTCGATCAGGAGGATGGTCAGGCCCTCCGCCTTCAGCTCGGCGACCAACGCCTGCATCTCCGCGGTCTCGCTCGGGTTCATGCCGGCGGTGGGTTCGTCGAGCAGCAAAAGACGCGGCTTCAGCGCCAAAGCGCGCGCGATCTCGACGCGGCGGCGATTGGCGTAAGAAAGGCTGTAGGCGGGCTGGTCGATCCGCGGTAAGAGCCGCTCACCAAAACGGGCGAGAATGGCTTTGACCTCTTCGCGCAGCCGCTCCTCCTCGTTCCTGACGCTTGGAGGACGCAGCAGCGCCAGTCCCAATTCCAGCAGCGGGCCGATCACCGGCACGGCAGGCTTCACCGCACGCAGGCGCGTGTGGGCGCCGATCAGGACGTTGTCCATCACGCTGAGATTGCCGAAGACGCGGCCGAGCTGGAAGGTGCGCGCGATGCCCTGCCCCGCCAGTCGTTCCGGCGACAGGCCGGTGATGTCTTGCCCCTCGAAACGAAGCTCGCCTGCGTCCGGCCGGTCGAGCCCGGCGACGAGGTTGAACAGGGTGGTCTTGCCGGCGCCGTTCGGGCCGATGATGCTGACGAGCCCGCCCTTGGCGAGATCGAGATCGATACCGTCAACGGCCGTCAAGCCGCCGAAGCGGCGCGTCAGCCCGCGCAGTGATAACAGCGGTGCATGCGGCTCCCCCATCAGATCGTCCCCAGCAGGCCCTGCGGCCTGAACCGCACGAGCAGCAGCAGCACGATGCCGTAGATCAGGATGCGATACTCGGCTGCGATTCGGAACATTTCGGGCAGGCCGACCAGCGCGACCGCACCGACAATGGCGCCGACGACATTGCCGAGGCCGCCGAGGATCACGACGGTCAGCGCCAGGATCGATTGCTGCGTGTTGAAGGTCTCGTGGTTGATGTAGGAGTAGAGATGCGCGGCAATGCCGCCGCTGATTCCGGCCGCGAAACCGCCGAAGATGAAGGCCAGCGATTTATAGCGGTTCAGGCTGAGCCCATAGGCACGCGCGGCGATATCGTCGTCGCGGATGGCGCGAAAGCTGCGGCCCAGATGAGAGCCGAGCAGGCGGGCCTGCAACAGTGCGAGCACGACCATCACCGCAAAGGCGAACCAGTACACCGACGCAGGGCTGATCAGATCATAGCCGAACAGCGACAATGGCGGGATGCCGGAAATGCCAATGGGCCCGCGCGTGACGCTTTCCCAGTTCAAGATCACCAGCGAGACGATCTCGCCGATGGCGAGCGTCGCGATCGAGACGTAATGCCCGCGCAGGCGGAACGAGGGCGAGATCAGGATCGTGCCGAGCGCGGCGCTCATCAACCCGCCGGCAATGATGGCGAGGCCGACTGGAACCGAGAGTGTCAGCGACAGCAGCGCCGAAGTATAGGCGCCGATCGCAAGCAGCGCGGCGTGCCCGAGCGAGACCTGGCCGATCGTGCCGGCCACCAGCGTGAGGCTCAGCGCGAGCATGCCGAGCAGCCAGGCGTTGATCAGGGTCTGGAGCACGTAGAACGACACCGGCAGCAGCGGCAGGAGCACGAACACGGCAACCGCGACGGCCAAGGCCCAGCGCGGAATCCGCACCGGCCGGCTCGGTGCGATGAAGGTGCCGGTGAGCGGCTCGGGCGGCGCCTGCCGGGCGCTGGCGAACAGGCCGTTCGGCCGCAGCACCAGCACGATCACCAGCAGCAGGAAGGCGAACAGATTGCGATAGCTGGTGCCGAAGACGGCGACGCCGTAGCTCTCGACCAGTCCCAGCAGAAGACTACCAACCACAGCGCCGGGCACATTGCCGGCGCCGCCGACGACCTCGGCGACGACGCCCTTCAGCGTCGCCTGCAGGCTCATCGCAGTGTCGATCTGATTGTAGTACATGCCGACCAGAAGGCCGGAGACGCCGCCGAGCGCGGCCGCGATGCCGAACACGGTCTGATTGACGCGGTTGACGTCGACCCCCATCTGCATCGCGGCGTCGCGGTCCTGCGAGGCCGCACGCACCGCCCAGCCGAGCTTGCTATAACGCAGGAACACGAACAGCAAAAGCGCGCTGGAAATGCCGACGCCGGCAATGAGCAGGTCAAGCGGTCCGATCGTGCCGCCGCCGACCTGGAAACGCACGTCAGGCAATTGGCTCGGCAGCGCGCGCGGATTGGGCGAGAAGGTCAGCATCACCAGCTGATCGAGCACGAAGCTGATGCCGATTGTGGCCAGCAGCGGCGCAATGCGCACCGAGTTCTGCAGCGGCCGCAGCCCGAACCGCTCGATGACCAGTCCGACCAGTGCCGCCAGCACCGCCACGAAGATGATGGTGAGCGGCAGCGGCGTATGCAGCTGCACCACCGCGACCCAGCCGATATAGGCGCCGACCAAATAGATCGAGCCTTGCGCAAAGTTGATCAGCCGGCTGACGCCGAAGATCAGCGCGAGCCCGACCGCAACCAGAGCGTAGACATTGCCGACGATCAGGCCGTTGATGGTGTAGTCGAGCCAGGAAGACACGCAGGGTTCCTAATGGAGGGAGAAAGGCCGGTGGCGAGTGCTCCGGCCATCATTCAGGTCGGCTTGCCGTCCCAAAGCGCGAACTGGCCCTTGCGCACGACGAGCTCGGCATTCATCGCGCCCTTGACGCGGCGGGTCGCGACGTCGAAGGTCGCGGTGCCGAAGATCACGCTGGGCACGTCCTTGACCTTGGCGAAGGCGTCGCGGATGGCGCGACGGTCGGTGCCGCCGATTCTCACGAGGGCGGCGGCCATGTTCATTGCATCATAGGAATATGCGTTGAACGCGTCGGGCTCCTGCCCGTTGTACTTCTTCTTGAAGCCGGCGATGAATTTCTGCACCTCGGGCCGCGGATCTTCCGGGAAATAGCGCGTGCCGACATGAACGTCCTCGACGGCATCTCCGCCGAGCTCGAGAAATTTCGGCGAATAGACCGAGCTCGCGGCACAGATCACCTGCTTCAGCCCGATCTGACGCGCCTGGCGCGCGATCAACGCACCGTCAGAATAATAGGAGATCAGGACGAGGCCATCAGGATTGGCGTCACGCACGCGGACCAGCGTGGAGCGGAAGTCGCGCTCCTCGGCGATGTAGCCTTCGGTGATGACGATCTCGGCGCCATATTCCTTGGCCGCGTTGTTGAAATAGTCGCGGCTGGTGCGGCCCCAATCGGTGTTGAGGTGCAGCACCGCGAGCCGCTTGAGGCCGAGGCCCTTGACCGCATATCGCGCGAGCAGCGGCTGCTCGTCGGCCTGGCTGACCGAGGTGCTCCACATGAAATCGCCGCCCTTGGTGAAATCAGGGTGCGAATTGGTGAAGCCGAACTGCACGAGTCCGCCGCGCTGATAGATCGGCGAAGCCGCCATCGAGGCGGGACTGGAGAAATCGCCAAGCTCCAGCACGATCCGAGGATCGGACACGAACTTCTGGGCGATCGTCACCGACTGGCGCGGGTCGCTCTGGCTGTCCTCGAAGGTGTAGGCGAGCTTGCGGCCGTTGATGCCGCCGGCGGCCATGATCTCGTCGAGGGCGAGATCGAAGCCTTGCTTCCATTGCGTGCCGTATTGCGCGTTGGGCCCCGTGAGCGGACCGCTGACGCCGAGCAGGATCGGATCGGTGTCGGCATAAGCGGCGCGCGAGAGCGACGTCCCCGCCACTGCAGCGGCGAGTGAGCCCTTGATCAGAGTTCGACGATTGATGTTGCTCATGTACGGCTCCATCCAGTCAGATGTTGAAAAGACTATTTCGAGGGCTCGCCCAGCGACAGCATCAGCCGATTCGCCCAGTTGAAGAACGAGGCGCCGTTGATGACGTCGACGATCTCGGCATCGTCGAGGCCTGCTTTCCGCAGCTCCTCGATGTTATCAGGGCCGAACGCGATCGGCGTCGAGGCCAGCGCCACCGAGGCTTTGACCACGGCATTCCAGCGTTCGCCCAGATCGGCATTGACGCCCTCATCGAGCAGCTTCTGCACGTCATCGCGGCGCTTGGAATAGGTGCTAGCAAAGCGCGCATGAACCGAGGCGCAATAGATACAGCCATTGTAGCGCGACGTCGCAGCGGCAGCCAGCTCGCGCTCGGCGCGCGGCAGGCCGTCGGCGACATTGTAGAAGATGTCCTTGTCGGTCTTGGTACGGGCTTCCAGCACCTCGGGATCGCGCACCAGCAGGCGGAAATATTCCGATTTGGCGCGGGCGCGATCGACAAGGCCGGCGAAGTGCCGCTCGGTCAGTTCGGCCTCCGGCAGCGGTTCGATCCAGGAGACCCAGCCGAGCTCATCCTGGGTGAAGACGACGGGCGGATTGACAGCGGCGCTCATGTGCCAGCCTCCTCTTATGCGTTCACGGTGGCGAGCGTGCGCAGGCCGCAGACAACCCGGACCTGGAACGAAAGGAACGCGACGAGCTGTGAGAACGTGACGATGCCCGTGGGAGACCAGCCGGCGGCAAGCAGCGCCTTCATGTCGCTGGACGCCGCATCGCGCGGCCGGAACACCAGGAGGTGCGCATGCTCGAACGCTGCGACGAGCCTGGCGCCGAGCACGGGCTTGCTTGCCGCGCTCACGCGGTAAATCAGGCCTGCCGTGTTCTCGACCGACAGCGGACCGGCCGGAAACGAGCCATACGGACCGGAAGTCTTGCCGCGCGCGATCTCCGCATCGATCGTTTCAAGCAGAACCGCACCACCGGCGCTCGCCGCAAGCTTGTCGCGATAGAAGGTGGCAACCGGGGACTCGCCATGCAGTCCGGTCACGAAAGCCGCGACCGCCGCACGTTCGAGCAGCGAGAATTCGCCAGCGTCGATCGGCTCGAACAAGGCGAGATAGCTCTTCTGCGCGTTCTCGCGCGCCTGCAGACGCTTGGCGCGAATGGCGTCCAGCGCCGATCCCGGTTCGATTCCGGCGAGCGTGTCGATGATATCAGTCGGCGCCATCATTCAAACCTCGTGCAATTCCGTAAACTCTGACTAGCCCGCCAGAGCCACGTCCGACGCAGTCCGGCTCCAGCCCAGCGCCGGCGCGACCTTGTCGGCGACCAGCTCGATCGAGCGCAGGACGTAAGGATGGGGTGCATCGACCGAATGGACCTGGAACACGAGATCCGTCACCCGCTCCAGGGTCGCATCCGTGCGCAGCGAAGCGATCACCTCATCAGTGCCGCCGACATGCGTGTCGAACGCTGTGATCATCTCCTCCAGCGTCTCGCCCGGAGGAAGGTGACCGCCCTTCATGAACTGCGGCAGCGCGCGCCGCAGCCCAATATCCGCAAGCCGCAATGCCTCGCGATGATCGTCGGCGACGAAGACACTGCGCGATGCCATGATCCGTGGTTCGGCGCCTGGTGGCAGCGCGGCGAGATAGGCATCGATGATCGGGTTCTGGATCTCGGCAAGCGTGGCGTTTGGCGCCTCCTTGGCCCGCGGCTGGGTGCGCGACAGCAGCAGGCCGTCGCCTGCCTTGCCGGCGCGCGCGCCGCCCGCCACCGAGAACGTCGCCTGCCAGATGCGCTTGTCCAGTTGCGGCCGCTGCGGATAGAGCGTGTCGCCGCCCTCGAGCGGCTTGCCGGTCAGCGCCTTGCGCACGACGTCGAGATTGCGGGCAAATATCTCGTTGCGCTGGGCGCCGTCGAGGCCGAAGGCGGCGAAGGCGGACGGGTTCCCCCCGGTGCCGACGCCGAGCTCGAACCGGCCATTGCAGAGCAGGTCGAGCACCGCGGCGTCCTCCGCCACCCGCACCGCGCTCTCCAGCGGCAGGGTGACGATCCCCGTCCCTAAGCGAATCCGCGAGGTCTGAGCGGCGACGTAGCCGAGGAAGGTGAAGGGCGACGGCAGCCCGCCCTCGCGCTCGTGAAAATGGTGCTGCGCGATCCACGCGGAATCGAGACCCGCCTTCTCGGCACGCACGATCTGCTCGGCCGCGAAGCGGTAGCGCTCCGCCGGCGGCGCCTCGTCCAGCAGGCGTGTGAAGAATCCCAGGCGTTTCAGGTTGGCAAAGCGTTTCATACGACCCCTGTCGGGCGAGGATGGCCACGGCCCGATGATGTCGGTTGCCGCGGCCCGAGACAAGCGGGCAATGCGCAAGGCTGCCGGCCGGGATCGGCCTCCAGCGCAGGACTTTGATTAGGCAGCTTGCCTACCAGCTCGGCAACACCGCGCCCTTGAACTTGGTGAGGATGAACTCCTTCACCTCGGGCGTGTGATAGCTGTCGACCAGGATCTTGACCCAGGGCTTGTCCTTGTCGGCGCTGCGCACTGCGATCAGATTGACGTAGGGACCCTTGGGGTCCTCACGCAGGATCGGATCCTTGACCGGATCGAGGCCGGCCTGGGTCGCATAATTGGTGTTGATCGCGGCGGCGTCGACGTCGTCGAGCGAGCGCGGCGCCTGCGCCGCATCGACCTCGACGAATTTCAGCTTCTTCGGGTTCTCGGTGATGTCGAGCACGCTCGGCTTGAAGCCGACACCGTCCTTCAGCTTGATCACGCCCTTGTCGCGCAAGAGCAGCAGCACGCGACCGCCATTGGTGGGATCGTTGGGGATCGAGATCTTGCCGCCATCCGGGACGTCAGCCCAGCTCTTGTGCTTTTTCGAATAAACGCCGATCGGAAAATTCACGGTGAGGCCAGCCGACTCGATCTTGTAGCCGCGATCCGCCTTCTGGTTGTCGAGATAGGGCTGGTTCTGAAACGAATTGGCCTGGATATCACCGGCATCGAGTGCGGCATTCGGCACGACATAATCGGAGAACTCGATCAGCTGGATGTCGAGGCCCTGCTTGGCTGCGACCGGCTTCACCGCCTCGAAGATCTGGGCGTGCGGGCCTGGCGTCACGCCGATCTTGATGGTCTCGGCGGAGCTTGCTGCCGACCATGCGGCGAGCACGGTTACGAGGATCAAGGCGGGACGAAATGACATCGAGGGTCTCCATAACTCAGCAATGGTAACAGGGACCGTATTCGCTTCTCCGCCGGGCGAAATCAATGAAATGAAAATCCATATTGACCGCCCGCGGCGGGCGACGCTTCTCCATTCACCGCCAAACAGGAAACGAGGGCAGATTGGGGCCGTGACCGCCGCGTGCAAGCCCTACCTAGGCACGCCGCTCGGCACCCCAGGTCGACGGTGACAGCATGATCAGCACGCAGATCATCGCATAGGCGGCGAGTGACGCGGTGATCAGGCTGGCGAGCCCGGTCATGCCCGCGCCGAAATAAGCCACCGCAATCCAGCCGCCGCCGGCCGCGATCAGGATGCGCGCGACCGCGGACATCAGCGGGCCCATCGCCCGGCCCGTGCCCTGCGCTGCGAAGGAGGTGACGAAGCCGAACCCCAGCGCCGCATAGGCCGGCGCGACGATGCGCAAGTAGGTCACCCCCTCGCTCACGACGTCAGCGTCGCGGCTGAAAAGATGCAGCCAGGCCGTCGGAAAGATCGCGACCAGCAATCCGATGAAGCCGGTCATGATCAGGCCGGCGGCGCCGCTGACCCAGCCGATCCTTTGCGCCCGCGCGGTCTGCCCGGCGCCCATGTTGACGCCGACCATGGTCAGCGTCGCCGTGCTGATGCCGAACAGCAGCGGGATCATGATGTAGTCGAGCCGCGAGGCGATGCCGTAACCGGCGAGCGCCGAGGTGCCGAACAGGCCGACCGCGCCGGTGACGAGGATCACGGTGAGATTGGTCAACACGGCGTTGAAAGCGGTGGGGATGCCGACCTTCAGCATATCGCCGAAGATCTTCGCACGGAGCGGCACGATGTGCAGCCGCAGGCCGGACGCACCGGAGGACATGTAGCGCAGCAGGAATAGCATTGCCGCGCCGTAATAGAGCCCGAAAGCAAGACCGGCCCCGGCGATGCCGAGGCTCGGGACCGGCCCGAAGCCGAAGATCAGCAGCGGCGAGACCGGAATGGTCACGATTGCGCCGATCAAGGTCACAAGCGCCGGCACTTTGACGTTCCCGGAGCCGCGCAGCGCGGCCGCCTGGAGGTTGACGACCCACACAGGGATCGCGCCTGCGAACAGGTAGCTGGAATAGCTGACGGCGGCTTCGAGCGCGCCGCCCCGCCCGCCAAGGACACGGAACAGCGCCGGGCCGGCAAAGTGCACTCCCAGCGTGAAAACCGCACCCGCAATGATCGCAAGCATAATCGCATGGAACAGCGCCGCGTCGGCATCGCCCCGGCGGCCGGCGCCGACCGCACGCGCTACCGACGAGGCGACGCCGGAGCCGAACCCGCCGTTCGACATCATCGTCATCAGCATGAAGATCGGGAACACCAGTGCCGCGCCGGCCAGCGCATCGGTGCCGAGAAAACCGACATAGTAGGCCTCCGCAATGTTCACCGCGGTCTGCGCCACCAGGACGGTCACGGTCGGCGCCGCGAGCTTGAACAGCGTCGACAGGATCGGAGCGGTCAACAGCGCAGCGCGGCGCTGGTCAGCGGATGTCGCCGCGGGTCGAGGCGCGGCCGCCTCCACGACGGACATGGGCGGGGCGATGGCATCCTCGACAGACATTCCTGCGGTCCTGTTGTCTTTTTCCGGGCCGCAGACGGTCGCAGCCATTGCATTACGGCTATAATGCAATATTATGACCGTAATGCAATAGCCGATCGCTCACGATCCCGTGGCCGCCCGTCGAGGCCGACATCAGGAGCGAGCGAGGTCCCATGCGCTACGACAAAGGACACAAGGACGACACCCGCCGGCACATCCTCGATGTTGCCTCCACCCGGTTCCGCAAGAGCGGAATTGCCGCGGTCGGCCTCGCCGGCATCATGTCGGAGGCCGGCCTCACCAATGGCGCCTTCTACACGCACTTCGCCTCCAAGGAGGAGCTGGTGCGGGAGGTGCTCAATGACGCACTCACAAGACGCGAGGAGCGGCACAAGGCCAATCTGGAAAACGGCATCGCGCTCGAAACCACGATCCGCGACTACCTTTCGACGCGACACCGCGACCGCGCCGGCACCGGCTGCCCGACCGCTGCCCTGGTGGCCGAGATCGCGCGACATCCCAAGGCCACGCGCGATGCTTTCACCGGCAAGGTCGCTGACATCATCTCGCTGATGGCCGAGCAGATCAGGCAGGGCTCGGCCAAAGAGCGTCGGCGCAAGGCGATCGCGATCTATTCGACCATGGTCGGCGCCCTGCAACTGGCGCGCGCGGTCAACGACAGGGAATTGTCCGACGAGATCCTGGAGGATGCGGCGGAAACGGCGGTAACAATCGCCAGCGAAAGCTGATCCATTCGAAATATCCGGAGGCCATCTGTGGCGGTTTGGAGGCGGCTGCAATCAATCTCTGGCCGTTGCAACACAGCGAAACTTGATATGCCCGCGGCGGCCGGGCTAGCGTCTGCGCGCGGCCTTACAACTTCCCCAAGTTCGCTGAGTTCGCACTGGGCCGCCACCTGACCCTGCCGTCAGGCGGCGGTCCAGTTTCATTTTTCAACGGCGGTTAGGCTACCGGATCGAACGCCCGGATCGGCGGCAGATTGCCGGTGAACTTCTCAACCTCCACCGTCGTGAGCTGGCCGGTACAGCCTTGCGCAAAAGACGAGGTGCCGATGTCGCGCGTCAGCACGTTCGGATTGCCGTGGACGCAGAGCGGGGCGTCGTCTTCAGGATCCATCGGATCGTACCAGGCACCGGTCGGCAGCTGCACGACACCGGGCGCAATGTCGTCGGTGACGTGAACGGCGGCGAGGCACGCGCCGCGCTCGTTGAACAGGCGGATGATGTCGCCATCGACGATGCTGCGTGCGTTCGCATCGCGCGGATTCATGCGCGCGACCTCGCGGCCGCGATGCTTGGCGCCAAGCGAATGCCCACCGAAGTCGAGCTGGCTGTGCAGCCGCGTCACCGGCTGATTGGCGACGAGGAAGCACGGCGCAGCAGGCTTGGGCACATCGCTCTTTTCGAGCCAGACCGGATGGCCAGGACAATCCGCATCGCCATGTCCGGCGATCTTCGCGGAGTAGATCTCGATGCGCCCGCTCGGCGTCGGCAGCGGATGCGCAACCGGATCCTCACGGAAGCTGCGCAAGCGGCCGCCATCGTCGGCCTGCTGCGGCACGACCAGGCTGCCGCGCCGCCAGAACTCCTCGAAACTCGGAGCTTCAAGGCCGCGCTTGGCGAGCGAGGCGCGGGTCGGCTCGTAGAGATGCTCCAGCCATTGCCGCGAGGTGCGCCCCTCGGTGAACGGCTCGCGAGCGCCGAGGCGATCGGCGAGGTCGGCAAAGATCTCGTAGTCGTCGCGTGCAAGCCCGAACGGCTCGGCGATGCGGTGCATCGCGACCATCAGCGGATCGTTGCTGGAATAGCCGATGTCGTCCCGTTCGAGCGTCATGGTCGAGGGCAGCACGATGTCGGCATGGCGCGCGGTTGCGGTCCAGGCGAGTTCGTGGACGACCAGCGTGTCGACCTGCCAAAACGCCTTGCGCAGGCGGTTGATGTCCTGGTGGTGATGGAAGGGATTGCCGCCGGCCCAGTAGACCAGGCGGATGTCCGGATAGGTCCGCGTCTCGCCATTGTAGCGATAGGTGCTGCCCGGATTGAGCAGCATGTCGGCGATGCGCGCCACCGGAATGAAATCCCTGACGCCGTTGCGCCCCTGCCCGAGCGTCGGCCCCGGCACGTCGTTGACGCGGCGGCCGTAATAGCCGATCGCGCCCAGCGAATAGGCGTAGCCGCCGCCGGGAAGCCCGATCTGGCCCAGCACCGCAGCGAGCACCATGCCCATCCACACCGGTTGCTCGCCGTGCTCGGCGCGCTGCAGTGAGTGCGAGACGGTGATGAGCGCGCGCTTGCCGACGAGGCGCCGCGCCAGGTTGCGGATCGCATCGGCCTCGATACCGCAGATCGCAGCCGCCCATGTCGCGTCCTTGGCCTGACCGTCGCTCTCTCCGCTGAGATAGCGCAAGAACACCGGCCAGCCCTCGGTATAGCGATCGAGGAAGGCCTGATCGTGCAGACCCTCGCTGACCAGTGTGTGGACCACGCCGAGCATCAACGCGGTATCGGTGCCGGGGATGCAGGTCATCCATTCCGCGCCGGCCTCGACCGGCAGGTCTTCGCGAAGCGGGCTCATCAGGATGAATTCGCAGCCGCGCCGGCGTGCCGCCGCCATCGCGCCACGCTCGACATGCTTGCTGATCGAGCCGCCGGCCACCATCGAGTTCTTCAAGGCCATGCCGCCGAACGCCAGCACGATCTCGGTCTCATCAGCGATCTGCTGCCAGGTGACGTTGCGCTTGGTGATGTCCTCGTAGCCCGCCATGATCTGCGGCAGCAGCACCGAGGATGCGCCGGAGGAATAGGAATTCACCGAGCGGACATAGCCGCCCATCGCGATGTTGAGGAAGCGGTGCACCTGGCTCTGCGCGTGATGGAAGCGACCCGCGCTGGCCCAGCCATAGGAGCCGCCGAACACGGCGCCGGGGCCCCGCGTGTCGCGGATGCGCGCCAGCTCGTCGCCGAGCAGATCGAGCGCCTTCTCCCAGCTGACGGAGACGAATTCATCGCGGCCGCGCCGGTTGTCGGGACCGGGCCCGCGCTCGAGCCAGCCACGGCGGATGGCCGGCTGGGCGATGCGCGCCTGATGGCGCAAGGCACCCGGGAAATTGTCGATGATGCCGTTCGGATCGGGATCGCCCGCATAGGCCCTCACCTCCAGCCCAGCCTTGCCGTTGCGTGCCGAAAACACGCCCCAATGCGAGGTGTGCGGCTTGAATCCATCGGACAAATCGAGGCCGGGGTCGGGGAAGCCGATCATATCGTCCATCGCGTGGCCCTCATCGCGGAACGCGCCGCGCAGGCTGCTCCGGTCGCAATCATCGCGTTAATATAATGAGGGCCGCACGTGCAGGGCAATGGATTACCGAGAGCGGGAACCAGGCGCATGGCGGCATCCCGCGAGATGCAGGCCTTGAGGGAGCAGAATGCCTCCACAGCGTCGTTGCGAGCGCAGCGAACCAATCCAGACCACCATCGCGGAGAGATTCTGGATTGCTTCGCTGCGCTCGCAATGACGGAGCAAGGCGCGACAATATCGATCTTCTGCCGGCCTTCGAACTTGGAAAGGGATCTCCCTCGCTATTTCGCCGCACGCCTTCGACCTTTGCCGCCATTGCCGCCTCGGCCTGGATGCAACATGATGGGTTTCAGCCGGTGACGACTGTTCTTGTGGCAGGTGGAGGTCATCTGATGGACGAAAACGACATCCGCGGGTTCATCGCGGAGGTGAAGCAGGGCACGCTGTCGCGGCGCTCGTTCATCCAGGCCATGGGCGCGGTCGGCATCGCTGCGCCACTCGCCAGCCAGATCCTGCTCTGGAACGACGTGGCGATGGCCGACGCCACGCTCGCCTACAAGCCGACTAAGGCGGGCGGCGGCGGTCCGCTCAGGATGCTGGTCTGGCAGGCCCCCACCCTGCTCAATCCGCATTTCGCGCTCGGCACCAAGGACCAGGTCGCCTCGCGCGTCTTCTTCGAGCCACTCGCCGGCTGGGACAGGGAGGGCAACCTCATCCCCTGCCTTGCCGCCGAGGTCCCGACCAAAGCCAATGGCGGCCTCTCGGCCGACGGCACCAGCGTGATCTGGAAGCTGAAGCAAGGCGTGAAGTGGCACGACGGTAAGCCGTTCACCGCCGACGACGTCGTCTTCACGTGGGCTTACGCCGCCGATCTCGCCACCGCCGCCTACACCACCGGGTCCTATCAGAACATCACGGTCGAGAAGATCGACGACTACACCGTCAAGGTGATCTTCAAGGCGCCGACCCCGTTCTGGGCCGATCCCTTCGTCGGCTCGGTCGGCCAGATCCTGCCAAAACATCATTTCGCCGATTATGCCGGCGCGAAGTCGCGCGATGCGCCGGGCAATCTGAAGCCGGTCGGCACCGGCCCCTACAAATTCGTCGAGTTCAAACCGGGCGATCTGGTTCGCGCCGAACGCAATCCCGACTATCACGTCAAGAACCAGCCGTATTTCGATACGTTCGAGATCAAGGGTGGCGGCGATGCGGTCTCCGCTGCGCGGGCCGTGCTCCAGACCGGCGAATACGACTATGCCTGGAACCTGCTGGTCGAGGACGAGATCCTCAAGCGCATGGAGGCCGGCGGCAAGGGCAAGGTGGAGTTCACGACCGCCGGCGGCGTCGAGTTCATGATTCTCAACACAACGGACCCGTGGACCGAAGTCGACGGCGAACGCTCCAACGCGAAGACCAAGCACCCGACGCTATCGGACCCGGCGGTACGCCGAGCGATCAACCTGCTGATCGACCGCGACGGAATCCAGAAATTCATCTATGGCCGCGCTGCCGTCGCCACCGCGAGCTTCGTCAACCAGCCGACGCAGTTCAAGTCGCCCAAGCTTGCTTACGAGTTCAACATCGACAAGGCGAACAAGATCCTTGACGTGGCCGGCTGGAAGATGGGCGCGGACGGAATCCGCGAGAAGGACGGCAAGAAGCTCAAATACGTCTTCCAGACCTCGACCAACGCCCCGCGCCAGAAGACGCAGGCCATCGTCAAGCAGGCCTGCCAGAAAGCCGGCATCGAGATCGAGCTCAAATCGGTCACCGCCTCGGTGTTCTTCTCGTCCGATGTCGGCAACCCGGACACCTACTCGAAATTCTATTGCGACATGGAGATGTACAACACCACGATGCCGCAGCCCGATCCGGAGCGGTTCCTGAACCAGTGCGTCTCCTGGGAGATCGCGAGCAAGGACAACAAATGGCTCGGCCGCAATGTCTCGCGCTGGTCCGATCCAGAGGCAGACAAGGCCTACAAGGCCGCACAGCAGGAGCTCGATCCGGTCAAGCGCGCCGCGCTGCTGATCAAGGTGAACGAGATCTTCTGCGAAGCAGACGTGTTTCTCCCGCTGCTGTCGCGCTACATCGTCGGCGGCGCCGTCAACAACCTCATGACGGATATCTCGGGCTGGGATGTGACGACGTGGAATCTGGGGAGCTGGTATCGGAGCTGATCAACCGCGCATGAGCACCGCGCGGAACTGGGCTGCGCTACCGCCTCTTGGATTTGGACCGTGTGAGGCGCTAACTCACCCTCGATCGGGAATGCTGAAGGGCCTCGGTGTCAATCGAGGCCCTTTTTCGTGACCGGGCGCGTCCCCGTTGCAATCGTTCGAAATGAAGCCCTACGACAACAGAGCCTGGTTCCTGGTGCTCCCCGCGCTGGTCATCATGACCTTCGTCGGCATCCTCCCTCTGGTCGCCGTCACCAATTACTCCTTTCAGGACCTGTTCAGCCTGAACAATCCCTATTGGGTCGGCCTCGACTGGTACCGCAACATCGTCACGTCGGAGCGCTTCTACGCGAGCCTATTGCGAAGCTTTCTGTTTGCGGCCATCGTGCTCTCGATCCAGCTGCCGCTCGGCATCTGGATTGCGCTTTTGCTGCAGCGATCGCATCGCTTCATCGTCAGCACCGTCCTCGTCCTGATCACCCTGCCGCTGGTGGTGCCCTGGAACATGATCCCGGTGATCTGGCTCAACTTCATCAATCCCAATGCCGGTCTTGCCGGCCGGTTGCTGGCCTGGCTGGGCGCGGGTTTCGACTACAAGTTCAACCCGCTGCACACCTGGATCGTGCTTGTGGTGATGGACACCTGGCATTGGCTCGGCCTGGTCGTCGTGCTTGCCTATGCCGGCATCTCCGGCATTTCGCCCGCCTACTATCAGGCCGCAGCCATCGATGCCGCATCGCAATGGCAGGTGTTTCGCTTCATCCAGCTGCCGAAGATGAAGACCGTGCTGTCGATGGCGGTTCTGCTTCGCTTCATGGACAGCTTCATGATCTATGTCGAAGCCTTCCGCATCAACGCCGGAGGCCCCGACAGCGCCACCGCATTCCTCAGTCTCGATCTCGGCGAGGAGATTCAGGCGTTCAACTACGGACCCTCAGCCGCCCGCTCGATGGTCTATTTCCTGATCGTTCTGACGGTCGCATGGACCTTCAAGGCAGCCACGAGCACAAGGGCGCCCGTCGCGATGGAGCCCGCCAAGTGAAGTCGCTGAGATCGCTCGGGCGCATTGCACTGTTCGTGGTGGTCGGCGCCTTCGTCCTGGTGCCGCTGGCGCAGACGATCATCACCAGCCTCGTATCCACCTTGCCCCGAGCCGGGATTACGGAGGGGCATTTCAGCCTCGTCAATTACCAGAACATCCTTCATTCGCCGATTCTGAAACAATCGATTCTCAACTCCATCATCTATGTCGTCCTGAACGTCGCACTTTGCCTCGGCGTCGGATTGCCCGCCGCCTATGCGTTCGCCCGCTACAGCTTCATCGGCGACCGGCAGCTGTTCTTCCTGCTGCTGGTGTTTCGCATCACGCCGACCGTCGTGCTGTCGCTGCCGATCTTCGTTCTGTTCGCGCAGATCGGCCTGGAGAATACCCCGGTCGGCATCGCGCTGGTTCACTGCGTCTTCAACATTCCGATCGCGATCTGGATTCTGGAGGGCTTCATCGCCTCGGTGCCGCGCGAGTTCGACGAGACGGCCTTCCTGGACGGCCATTCGCTTCCCGGCTTCTTCTTCCGCCACCTCGTTCCGGCGATCGCGCCGGGCATCGGCGTGGCCGCCTTCTTCTGCTTCATCTTTTCCTGGGTGGAGGTGGTACTGGCTCGTATCCTGACGACCACAGGCGGCAAGCCGATCACCATGGCCATCAACGCTCTGTTCGGCTTCCGCACCGATTTCGGCCTCGTCATGGCCATGACCGTCCTCGCTCTCGTCCCCGGAATGGCGATGATCTATTTCGTGCGAAATCACCTCGCCCAGGGTTTTGTGATCCGCACGTGACGTCAGACGCAGCGCCAGTCCGCGTGCGGAACGCGCGAACCTGCTGCACCGCGGAACGATTTGCGACGCACCATTCAAAATGAGACTGCCCGTTAAGCCGCACACGGCTTCGACGCGTGCGCTGCATCCGAGTTCGGTTAGCCTTCCTCCCAAGAAGCGCCGACCTTGCAAAAGCATCGCACCACGCGGCGGTTGCGCGAGGTGCGGTGCCGAACAACGACAAGAACGCCCCAGGGAGGAGAGCAATGTTGAAAGGCAGTCTAGGACTGATTGCGCTGAGCAGCCTGCTATTGTCGGGCACCGCCTTCGCACAGGAAAAGATCAAGGTCGGCGTCACCGCGACGCTCGAAGGTACCTACACCGTCCTTGGCGAGGACGGCATCCGCGGTTTCCAGACCGCACTCAACGTGCTCGGCAAGAAGGTCGGCGACAAGGAGCTCGAATTCGTCATCGCCTCGACCGACGCCACACCTGATTCCGCGGTCCGCGCGGTGCGAAAGCTGATCGAGCAGGACAAGGTGCAGATCCTGCTGTCACCGCTGTCCGGAGACGAAGGCATCGCGGTCAAGAACTTCGCCAAGACCCACCCCGAGCTGACTTTCATCAACGCCGCCTCGGGCGCCCAGGAAACGACCTATGTCGATCCTGCGCCGAACTTCTTCCGCTACAACATGGACGGCGCACAGTGGCAGGTGGGCCTCGGCAAGTATGCCTATGAGACCAAGGGTTACCGAAAGATCGCGACCGTCGGCGAAGACTACTCGTTCATCTACACCCAGGTGTTCGGCCTCGTGCTCGAATTTTGCGGCGCCGGTGGCCAGGTCACCAACCGGCAATGGGTGCCGCTCGGCACCAAGGACTTTGCCTCGGTCATCGCCGCCCTGCCCGACGATGTCGACGCAATCTATCTCGGCCTCGGCGGCGCGGATGCCGTCAACTTCCTCAACCAATATCAGCAGGCCGGCGGCAAGGCGCATCTGATGGGTGGCTCGATCATGATCGACCAGACCATTCTGTCGTCCAAGGGCAATGCCAAGAGCGCACTGATCGGCACGCTGGCTGCGAGCGGCCAAGCCGATACCTGGGAAGATCCGCGCTGGCAGAAGTTCGTGAAGGATTATCAGGACGCCTTCCCGCCGAACAAGCGCTTCCCGAGCCCGTCGCTGCTCGCCACCAACTACTATGGCTCGACCATGGCGTTGATCCTGGCGCTCCGCCAGGTCAATGGCGATCTCTCCAACAACCAGGCCAAGTACAAGGAAGCCCTTGCCAAGATCGAGCTCGATGCACCCAACGGCAAAATCAAGCTCGATTCCAACCGTCAGGCGATCGGCACAAATTTCGTCACCGAAGTGGTCGACGACGGCAAGGGCGCGCTGTTCTCGAAAGTCGTGAAGGTGATCCCGGACGTGAACCAGACGCTGGGCTACGACCCCGCGGTGTTCGCCAAGATTGGTTTGCCAAGCCGTACAGTACCGGAATGTAAGAAGTACTGACGTAGTCTCGTTCGCGAGCGATGACTGGCCAGGGAGAGGTTTGCAAAGGGCGCTATATTGCTCCCCCTTGCATTCTCTCCCAGGTTGTTGAACGCTGTCGGAAAAGCAAGAGCTACTGGGAGGGAAGGCATGAGCCGCGCGCTCGCCGTCTTCCACGGCCGTTTCGGCCGGGCGACGGTCTATCAGTTGAACCGCCCTTTCAATATCCACGCACATCGCGAAGGTCATTTGATCTTCCATGTCGGGGGGCGTCCCGCATCCATCGACGTCAGCGATGGACGTTACGAGCTCACGGAAAGTTCCGTGGTTGCGGTCAATCCATGGGAGCCGCACAATTTCCTGCCCTCCGATCTCGACGGCGGTGCTGTCTTCTTCGTGCTCTATGTCAATGCGGAGTGGTTTGCGCCCGATGTGCCCGGCGCCGACCGGCTGCGCTTCGGTCGGACGCAATTCACCCGGACGCAGGCGCTTGACAGGCAAATCAGGCATGCTGCCGCCCTCGTGTGCGGTGCCCCCTCGCTCAACAGCCTCGACGGCGAGCTGAGACGTCTGATCGACGTCTGTTACGACGAAAGCTGGCAACAGGCCAGGATCGCGCGCGATCCGCGTGCCAACGGTTCGGTCACCGATTTTCGCGTGCGCAAATGCATCAAGATGATGTCGGAGAGCCCCGGCGCCGAGATCGAGCTCGACACCATCGCGCGCGAATCCGGACTGTCGCGACCGCACTTCTATCGGCTGTTCCGCACCCAGACCGGGGTCACGCCCCACCTCTATCTCAACACGCTGATGATGGAGCAGGCGCTGGAGGCGCTGGTGGCGAGCGAGGTGCCGATCGCCGACATCGGCTTCGATCTCGGTTTCTCCTCGCAGAGCGGTTTCACCCGCTTCTTCGCCGCCAATGTCGGCATGGCGCCGACGGATTATCGCCGCGCGGCCAAGGTTTTGCGCGCCTAAGGGGCGCGCGAAAAGATACTCACGATCAAATGCCCCTCTGTCAGCCCCATTAGGATAGGCGGAACGCGATCCCGGCAAGAGGATCGTGCACGGTAGGGAGCGCATAATCATGGCAGGGCTTGCGGCCGGCAACGGTCTGCGTGCCCCTTCGCCCCGCTTGCGGGGAGAGGGGAAGACGGAGCGGCGATCATGACCCGCTTTGTCGAGCGCCATCCTGCCTGGGCGCTGATCGTCATCATCGCGGTCGCCGTGGCGCTGTGGTTGATCTTCGCGGTGTGGCCGCCCGGCCTCGAAGAGGCCATCGGCCGCAAGCGGGTATTCCTCAACGCGCTCTTCAACGGCATCACGCTCGGCGGCCTCTATTTTCTCGTCGCCAGCGGTTTCACGCTGATCTTCGGCCTGATGCGCAATGTGAACCTCGCGCACGGCTCGCTCTACCTGTTCGGCGGCTATGTCGGCTACGCCATCAGCGCCTCGACCGGCTCCTGGATCCTGTCTTTCATTGTGGCCTTCATCCTGACGGCACTGGTCGGCGTGCTGCTTCAGGTCCTCGTATTTCGCCGCATGGAGGGCCAGGATCTGCGCCAGACCATGGTGACGATCGGGCTCTCGATCGTGTTCGCCGATCTCATGCTGTGGGCCTGCGGCGGCGACTTCTACCAGATCCAGACACCTAACTGGCTGATCGGTCCGATCGAGCTGCCGCTGATCACCGCGGTGAAATCCTCGGGCGAACCGGTTTACCTGCGCTACCCGCTGGTACGCCTCGTGATCTTCCTGGCTTCCGTGATCATCGGCATCGCGATGTGGCTCGCGCTCAACCGCACCCGGATCGGAATGATCATCCGCGCCGGCGTCGACGATCGCGACATTCTCGCCGCGACCGGCGTGCGTATCCAGGTCGTCTTCGTGCTGGTCTTTGCGCTCGGCGCCGGCCTTGCCGGCATCGCCGGCGTGGTTGGCGGCACCTTCCAGTCGCTCTCACCCGGCGAGGACATCCGCTTCCTGCTCGCCTCGCTCGTCGTCGTGATCGTCGGCGGCATGGGCTCGATCCCGGGGGCCGCGCTCGGCGCGCTGATCATCGGCCTCGCCGAGCAGCTCGGCTCGGTCTACATCCCGACCTACGCCATCGTCGTGACCTTTCTGATCATGGTGCTGGTGCTGGCGCTTCGGCCGCAGGGCCTGCTTGCGAGGCGCTGACATGTCGGTCACCCACGATGCGCCCATTCAGGTCCGAAACTCCGCCGCGACGGCGCAGCGGCCGGCCGTGCGTGGCTGGCCCGACATCGACAATCCCGCGGCCTGGATCGTGGCGGTCATTCTCCTGATCATGCCCCTGATCGCCAACGGCTTCTTCCTGATCGAGATCTTTGCGACTACGCTGATCCTCGGCACCATCGCGCTCAGCCTGATGTTTCTCGCCGGCTATGGCGGCATGGTCAGCCTGATGCAGCTAACCATCGCGGGCTTCTGCGCCTACATGGTCGCGGTGTTCGGCGTCAGCGGCAACGCCAATATCAGCCTGGGCTGGCCGTGGTGGCTGGCGGTGCCGATGGCGCTGACGCTGGCGACGCTCTTCGGCACGCTCGGCGGCGCGCTCGCGGTGCGGACCGAGGGCATCTACACCATCATGATCACGCTCGCGATCGGCGCGGCCTTCTATTACTTCACCAACCAGAACTGGGCGATCTTCAACGGCCACACCGGCATCAACAATGTCGCGACGCCGCATTTCTGGGACGTCGACTGGCGGGCGGACATTCCCTTCTATTATGTCGTGCTTGCGATCGCCGCGCTCTGCTATTTCGCGGTTGACTACATCTCCCGCGCGCCGTTCGGCCTGGCGCTGCAGGGCGTCCGCGACAATCCCCGCCGCATGGCCGCGCTCGGCTTCAACGTCAATGCGCATCGCGTCGCAGCCTATGCCGTCGCCTCTTTCATCGCGGGCCTCGCGGGCGTGCTGCAGGTCTGGAACTATCGCCAGATCTCGCCGGGCTCGGTCAGCGTCGGCGCCTGTATCGATATCCTTATCATCGCCGTGGTCGGCGGCATCACGCGGCCGGTCGGGCCCTATATCGGCGCACTGGTCTTCGTGCTCCTGCGCACCTTCGCGCTCGACTTCCTGGTCAAGATCGGGCTCGACGGCAACCGTTTCCGCCTGCTGATCGGACTCGGCTTCCTCGCCATCGTGTTCTGGTCGTCGGACGGCGTGATCGGCCTGTGGCAGCGCTGGCGTCGGAGCCATCGTCTTCAGCCGGATCCCGCGGGCGGAGGGCGCCGCCATGGATAGTGTCGCCCAGCGCCTTTCCGCAGTCGGTGCCGGTGCGGCGCTCGAGCTGCGCGGCGTCACCCGGCTGTTCGGCGCACTGGCGGCGCTCACCGACATCACCATCACGGTGCGCCCCGGCGAACGGCGCGCCGTGCTCGGCTCCAACGGCGCCGGCAAGACCACGCTGTTCAACTGCATCACCGGCGACTTCCCACCGACATCAGGCACGATCCGCTTTTTCGGCGAGGATGTCACGCACTTCCCGCCCTATGAGCGCATCCGCCGCGGGCTCAGGCGCACCTATCAGATCTCCGCGCTGTTCCCGGGCCTCACCGTGCAGGAAAATGTTTACCTCGCCTGCCGCGGGGTCTCGCGCGGCCGGTTCTCGTTCCTGCGGCCTGGGCAGAACGATGCGTTGATGCACGCCGCTGACAATCTGGTGCAGGCGGTGCATTTGAGCGCGGTGAAGGACCAGCGCGTCGCCGAGCTTGCGCATGGACAGCAGCGTCAGCTCGAGATCGCCTTGGCGCTCGCAGGTGCGCCGCGCTTCGTGCTGTTCGACGAGCCGGCCGCCGGTCTCTCGCCGACCGAACGCGGCGAGCTGGTGGAGATCCTCACCTCGCTGCCGGACCATATCGGCTATATCATCATCGAGCACGACATGGACGTGGCGCTGCGCGTCGTCGAGAGCGTGACGATGATGCATAACGGCCGCATCTTCAAGGAGGGCGTGCCGGAAGAGATCCAGTCCGACCCCGAGGTGCAGGAACTCTACCTCGGAGGCGGCCATGAGTGACGTCCGCCGCTCCCCCGCAGCACTCGAGGTCCGCGGTCTCGATGTCTATTACGGCCATTCGCATGCCTTGCAGGGCGTCGACCTCTCTCTCGACACGGGCGTGTTCTCCGTGGTCGGCCGCAACGGCATGGGCAAAACCACGCTGTGCAAGGCGATCATGGGCCTTGTGCCGGTCAGCGGCGGATCGATCCGCGTCCGCGGCGAGGACATCACACGGAGGCCACCGGCCCAGATCGCGCGGCTCGGCGTCGGCTACGTCCCGCAGGGCCGCCGGCTCTGGCGCTCGCTCAGCGTCGACGAGCATCTGCGGCTCGCCGGCGGCATGCGCGCCGGCGCCTGGACGGTCGAGCGCATCTACGACACCTTCCCGCGGCTCGCCGAACGACGGGACCATGGCGGTGGCCAGCTCTCCGGCGGCGAGCAGCAGATGCTCGCGATCTCGCGCGCGCTGCTGACCAATCCGCATCTGCTGATCATGGACGAGCCGACCGAGGGGCTTGCGCCCGTCATCGTCGCCCAGGTCGAGGAAATGTTGATCCAGCTCGGCGAGGACGGCGATATGTCCGTACTCGTGATCGAGCAGAACATCGGTGTCGCCACTGCCATCTCGCGCAATGTCGCGATCATGGTCAACGGCCGCATCAATCGCATCATCGACTCTGTGCGGCTCGCCGCCGACCGCGAGTTGCAGCAGCGCCTGCTCGGTGTCGGGCTTCACGCCGAACTCGAACCGGACATTGATGCGCCCGCCGCTGACAGCGACTCGAAGCCGGCCCCGCAGCCTGCGCGTAGCAGCGGCCCGATCCGCATCTACATTTCCAATCCTGTCACGCCGACACGCTGGTCGCAGCCGGTCCCGATCGGACGTATCGAGGCCGCGGCACGTACGCTCTCGACCCAGGTCGCGCGCCTCGACGAGACGGCGCGGCGCAGGCGCGAGCCGGTGACGACGGAGGCTTCGGGGCCGCCCGTCGTGCTGGTCGTCGGCACGCTCGACACCAAGGGCACGGAACTGCGCTTCATCCGCGATATCATTGCGGAGACCGGCCTCCGCACCCGCCTGGTCGACGTCTCCACCAGCGGCAAGCACGGCACGTGCGATGTCTCGGCCCAGGAGATCGCGCTGAATCACGGCCGCGGTGGCTCTGCCGTGTTCGGCCCGGACCGCGGTGTTGCGGTGACGGCGATGGCGGATGCGTTCGCGAACTGGATCAAGCGCCAGGGCAATATCGCCGGTGTGATCTCGGCGGGCGGCTCGGGCGCGGCATCGCTGGTCGCGCCGGCCATGCGTGCCCTTCCGGTCGGGGTGCCAAAACTGATCATCTCCTCTGTCGCTTCGGGCGACGTGGGCCCCTATGTCGGCCCCGCCGACATCACCATGATGTATTCGGTCACCGACGTGCAGGGTCTCAACTCGATTTCGCGCGCGGTGCTGTCGAACGGCGCCCATGCGATCGCCGGCATGGTCAAGGCGCGACTCGATCAACGCGAGACCAGCGAGCGAAGTACTAGCGCCGCCTTGCCCTCGGTCGGCATCACCATGTTCGGCGTCACCACGCCGGCGGTCTCGAAGATTGCCGCCGATTTGCGCGGCGACTTCGAATGTCTCGTCTTCCATGCCACCGGTGTCGGCGGCCGCTCGATGGAGAAGCTGGTCGAGTCCGGCCAGCTCGCCGGCGTGATCGATCTCACCACGACCGAGATCTGTGACCTCCTGATGGGCGGCGTGTTTCCCGCCACGGAGGATCGCTTCGGCGCTGTTATCCGCACCCGTGTGCCCTATGTCGGCTCGGTCGGCGCGCTCGACATGGTCAATTTCGGCGCACCCGACACCATCCCCGAGCGCTACCGCGGCCGCAAGTTCCACGTGCACAATCCGCAGGTGACGTTGATGCGGACGACGGCGGAGGAGAACGAGCGCATCGGCCGCTGGATCGGCGAACGGCTGAACCAGATGGACGGACCGGTGCGCTTCTTCCTGCCCGAGGGCGGGGTCTCCGCACTTGATGCCCGCGGTCGGCCATTCTGGAATCCGGAGGCCGACGCCGCCCTGTTCCGAGCGCTGGAGCGCACGGTGCGGCAGACGGGCAATCGGCAACTGATCCGCCTCAAGCAAAACATCAACGATCCCGAGTTCGCCTCGACCATCGTGAGCGCATTCCGAACGCTGTTCGGCCGCGCCGGGGCGCGCCGGAGAGTGTCGAGGTGACCGATGGCCCGTTTTGAACGCGCAGCCCTGTTGAAACGGTTTCGCGAGATGGCAAGACGCGGCGAGCCGATTGTCGGCGGCGGCGCCGGCACCGGCTTGTCGGCCAAGTGCGAGGAAGCCGGCGGCGTCGATCTCATCGTCATCTACAATTCCGGTCGTTACCGCATGGCCGGGCGCGGCTCGCTCGCGGGATTGATGCCCTACGGCGACGCCAACGCCATCGTGCTGGAGATGGCCGGCGAGGTGCTCCCCGTCGTCAGCAAGACGCCGGTGCTCGCCGGCGTCAACGGCACCGATCCGTTCCGCGACATGGACGTATTCCTCGACCAGCTCAAGACGCTCGGCTTTGCCGGCGTGCAGAACTTTCCGACCGTTGGGCTGATCGACGGCGTGTTCCGCGCGAACCTTGAAGAAACCGGCATGTCCTATGCGCTGGAGATCGACATGATCGCCAAGGCGCGCGAGAAGGACCTGCTGACGACGCCCTACGTCTTCAGCGAGAAGGAAGCCGCCGCGATGGCGATCGCCGGCGCCGACATCATCGTCTGTCATCTCGGACTCACCACCGGCGGCACCATCGGCGCGCAGACCGCGCCTAAGCTGAAGGACTGTCCGGCGCGCATCGACACCTGGGCCTCGGCCGCGCTCAGCGTCAATCCGGACATCCTGGTGCTTGCCCATGGCGGCCCGATCGCGGATCCCCAGGATGCCGACTTCATCATGAAGAACACCCGCTACTGCCACGGCTTCTACGGCGCTTCCTCGATGGAGCGACTGCCGGTGGAACGGGCTCTGACGGAGCAGGTCCGCAAATTCAAGGCGATCGGCGCGCCATAACGCCTGAAAGATCGAGGGAGGGAAACATGTCAGGGATCCTGGTCGGCGAGCTCATCCTCTGGCTGATCGTCGCTGTTATCGTCATCGTGGTCGGCGTCTACATCGTCAATTGGCTCTATCAACGCTCCTCAAAGGAGGTGTCGTTCGTCCGGACCGGTTTCCTCGGTGAACGCGTGGTGATCAACGGCGGCGCCTTCGTGATGCCCTTCATCCACGCCTACACGCCTGTGAACATGAACGTGCTGCCGATGGGCATCGTACGCTCGAGGCAGGATGCCGTCATCACGCGCGACCGCATGCGCGTCGACATCGAGGCGGACTTCTATGTCCGCGTGCAGCCGACCCGCGAGGCCGTCTCGATTGCGGCCGCAACGCTCGGGCGCCGCACCATGGAGCCGGAGCAACTCCACGCGCTGCTCGCCGGCAAATTCATCTCCGCGATCCGCTCCGTCGCTTCCGAGATGACCATGGAGGAGATGCATGAGCGGCGCGGCGATTATGTCGCCCGGGTCAAGACCAATGCGGCGGAAGCCCTCGCCCAGAACGGTCTCGAACTCGAATCCGTCGCCATCACCGATCTCGACCAGACCGACCTTGAATTCTTCAACCCCTCGAACCGCTTCGACGCCGAAGGCCTGACCCGGTTGATGGAGGAGATCGAGCAAAGGCGCAAGCTGCGCAACGACATCGAGCAGGACTCGATGATCAAGATTCGAACCCGCAATCTGGAAGCCGAACGGCAGGCACTCGAGATCGAGCGGGAAAGCGAGACGGCGCGACTGGAGCAGGAACGCGACATCGAGATGCGACGCGCGCTGCAGCGCACGGAAGTTGCCCGCGAAAGGGCCCTGCGCGAGACCGAAGCCGAGCAGGCACAGATTTCGGCGCGCGAAGCCATCGAGCGCGCGCGCATCGCCAACGACCAGGCGATTGCCGAGGCCCGCATCGCCTCGGAGCGCGAGACCCGTCAGAAGGAGATCGAGCGGACCCGCACCATCGAGGAGAAGGAGCTGCTGGCGCGCGAGGAGATCGAGAAGACAAGGATCGCCAACCAGCGCTCGATCGATACCACCCGCATCGCCTCCGAGCGCGAGGTCCGTCAACGCGAGATCGAGCGGATGCGAACCGTCGAGGAGGCCGAGATCGCCGCGCGCGAAGCCATCGAGAAGGCTCGCATCCAGCAGGACCGGGTCGTGACCGATGCCCGCATCGCCAACGAAGAGGAGACGCGGCGCCGCGAGATCGAGCGCTCCCGTGCCGTGGACGAGGCCGAGATCGCCGCGCGCGAGGCGACCGAAAAAGCGCGTATCGCCCAGACCTTGATCGTGAATGTCGAGCGTATCTCCTCGGACGAGCGCACCCGCGCGCTGGAGATTCAGCAGGTCCGCACCATCCAGGAGGCCGAGATCGAGGCGCAGCGCGCCGTCGAAGCCGCCCGCATCGCCAGGGAGCGGACGCTCGCCGCCGAGCGCATCGCCGCCGAGCAGAGCACGCGGCAACTGGAAATCGAGCGCAACCAGGCGCTCGACGTCGCCGGCATTGCCGCGCGCGAGACCACGGAGGCCAGCCGAATCGCCCAGGAAGAGCGCGTGCGCTCGCTCGAGATCGCTCGCAACCGCGCCGTCGAAGAAGCCGACATCGCCTCGCGCGAGGCGATCGAGGCGGCCCGTATCGCTCAGGAGAAGGCAGTTGCGGCCGAGCGGATCCAGGCCGAACGCGAGACCCGCGCGCTCGAAATCGAACGGACCGGCGTCCTCGAAGCGGCCGAGCTGAAGCGGCGCGACGCAATCGAGCGCCAGCGCATCACGGTCGATCTCGCGCTGGAGGCCGAACGGATCAACTCGTCCAAGAAGCGCGAGGTGCTCAATATCGAGCAGAAAAAGGCGATCGAGATCGCGGACGAGGACCGCGTCATCGCCCTCTCGGTGAAAAAATCCGAGCGGATCGATGCGGACCGCCAGGTTCGGCAGGCGGAGATCGTCGCCCGCAAGGAGGTCGAGACCACCGATGTCTCGCGCGAGCAGGCGCTGGAAGCCGCGCGGCTCGAGCGGCGGCGCGCCATCGAGCAGCTCGAGGTCGCGCGCGTCCAGTCGCTGCAAGAAGCCGAGATCGCCTCGCGCGAAGAGGTCGAACGCGCCCGCATCGCCTCCGACCGTGGCCTCGACGAGGCCCGGATCGGTCGCGAGCGCGAGCTGCGTAAGTTGGAGGTCAATCGCGAGAAGGAGGTCGAGACGGTCCTGATGGAAAAGGCGATCGCCATTCACCAGAAGTCGCTCGAAGAATCCGCTGCCCGGGCCGCGGCCGAAGAGGCCCGCATGCGCGCGACGGAAGCGGCCGAGCGCGTCGTCACCGCCCGCGAGAGCGAGATTGCCAAACGCCGCAAGACGGTCGAGGTGCTGCTCGCTGAGAAGCAGGCTGAGGAGACGAGGATCGCCGCGGACGCCGAGCGTGTCCGCGCCGCAGTCGAGGCTGAGGCGCAGCGGATGCTCAACGAGGCTGAGAACGTGCTGACGGATCAGGCGCGCTACTCGCTGTTCCGCCGCAAGCTGCTCGACAAGATCGAGGGCATCGTGCGCGAGAGCGTCAAGCCGATGGAAAAGATCGAGGGCATCCGCATCCTGCAGGTCGATGGTCTCAACGGCAATGGCAATGGCGGCAATGGCGGCCGCAGCGCCACCGACGAGGTGATCGACTCCGCGCTGCGCTACCGCGTCCAGGCGCCGCTGATCGACTCCATACTGTCCGATATCGGCGTCGAGGGCGGCAGCCTTGCCAAAATGCCGGGCCTGATCCGCGAGGCTCGCGACATGCAAGGCATCAAGGATTCCGCACGCAAGGGCGGTGGCGACAAGTCGGCGGCAGCGCCGCCTGCGGCTGAAGGTGGCGGTGAACCGCCGGCCGAGCGCGGTCCGCGCAAGAAGAGCTGAGGTCCGACCCATGGCCCGCGTCTACGTCTCCACCGTCGTCAAAGCGCGCAACGATCGCGTCTGGGCGCGCGTGCGCGACTTCAACGGATTGCCGAACTGGCATCCCGCGATTGCCGAAAGCCGGATCGAGGGCGGCGAGCCCGCGGACAAGATCGGCTGTGTGCGCGACTTTCGCCTGCGCAACGGCGACCGCATCCGCGAGAAGCTGCTGGGCCTCTCCGATTACGACATGTTCTGCACCTATTCGATCCTGGAATCGCCGATGGGCGTCGAGAACTACGTCGCGACCTTGCGCCTCACGCCGGTCACCGACGGCGATCAGACCTTCGTGGAATGGACAGCCGAGTTCGACTGCGCGCCGGAGCGCGAGGCCGAGCTCGTCGGCAACATCGGCGGCGGCGTGTTCCAGGGCGGGTTCGATGCCCTCAAGCGCGTGTTTGGAGGCTGATCGATGATCGCAAACACTCACACCATGGCACATTGCGCCCCCTCGCCCCCCCTGCGGGGTGAGGGGGAGTCTCCCCGGGGACGAAAGCAGTTAGACTCGCGGAGGCTCCCCCTCACCCGCGCCTTCGGCGCGACCTCTCCCCGCAAGCGGGGCGAGGTGAAGAAGATCGCCGGGGTCTAGCCGTGCCGCACATCGTCAAGAGCACCATCCTCAACGCGCCGACGGATGCGGCGTGGGCGCTGCTGCGCGATTTCAACGGGCATGATCACTGGCATCCGGCGGTTGCGACCTCTTCGATCGAGCGCGCGCATCCTTCCGACAAGATCGGTTGCGTCAGGCGGTTCAAGCTGAGGGACGGCGCCGAGCTGCGCGAGCAATTGCTCGCCTTGTCGGACCTCGAACAAAGCTTCAGCTACTGCCTGCTCGATACTCCGATCCCCATGTTCAACTACGTCGCCCATGTCCGCCTGCTGCCGGTCACCGACGGCGATCGCACCTTTTGGCACTGGGAGTCGCGCTTCACCACCCGGCCCGAGGATCGCGACCGCATCACCCACATGGTTGCCGAAGACATTTACCAGGCCGGGTTCGACGCAATCCGCCGGCATCTGAAGGAGGCCGCCTAGATGGCCGTGACCGTGAAGACTTTCTCAAGCGCCAGCGAGGCGGCCGGCGCGCTGTCCTCGGACCGCAGCGCGCGCTATCTCGGCGGCGGCACGCTGGTGATGCGGGCGCTGAACGAGGGCGATGTGTCGATCTCGACCGTCGTTCGCGCCCAGGACCAGGCGCTGAGCCGCATCGATGCCTCGGGCCCGCGCGTCACGCTGGGCGCCGGCGTGACCTTCGCGCGCGTCCTTGCCGAGCGCGACCTGGGCTTCCTGCACGCCCCTGCCCGTTCGATCGGCGGCCCCGCGGTCCGCAACATGGGCACCGTCGGCGGCAATCTCTTCGCGCCAAATCCTTATGGCGATTTCACCGTCGCGCTGCTGGCGCTCGATGCGACTGTCGCCGTCGCTGGCGGCTTCGGCTCGCGCGACATTCCCATCGAGGAGTTCTTGCAGGCGCGCGGCCGGCAGGCCGGGACTCTGGTGCTGTCGGTCTCCTGCACCCGGCCGGCGAGTACCGAGGCGTTCCGCTATCGAAAGATCGCGCGCATCAAGCCGAAGGGTGGCTCGGTCATCACGCTGGCCGCGCATCTGCCAATCTCCGGCGGCCGCATTGCCGGCGCGCGGGTCGCGCTGGGCTCGATGGCGCCGACGCAGATCCGCGCCCGCGCTGCGGAGCGGGCTCTTGAGGGCCGCTCGCTGGATGCTGCAACCATCGCAGCCGCAGCATCCGCCGCGACTGAAGGAGCATCGCCAGCCGACAACGCACTCGGCAGCGCCTGGTATCGTCGCGAAATCGTCGGCGTACATCTGCGCCGTTTGCTGTCGGGACAGGAATAGAGCCCCATGTCGAAAATTCCCCTGCAATTTCGCCATAACGGCCGCGACGTCGCGATCTTCGTCGACGGCGGCACCAATCTCCTGGTCGCGTTGCGCGAGCTGATCGGCGACATGACGCCGAAATTCGGCTGCGGCCAGGGCGGCTGCGGCACCTGCAGCGTGCTCATCGACGGCGAGCTTCACCTCTCCTGTCTGACCTTGGCTGAAACCGTCGCCGGCCGCTCCATCGAGACGCTCGACGGTATGAGGCAGGGTCCGAACCTGCATCCGCTGCAGCGCGCCTTCGCCGACAATTTTGCCGCCCAGTGCGGTTATTGCACGCCGGGCATGCTGATGGCCGCAAAGGCCCTGCTCGACCGCAATCCTTCGCCGAGCCGCGACGAGGTCATCGAGGCCATCTCCGGCAACATCTGCCGCTGCACCGGCTATGAGCCGATCATCAATGCCATCCTCGCCGCCGCCGGCGGCCGGGTCAGCGCGTAAGGGAACGTGGGCCATGCTGGAACTGCGCAAGGACATCTTCGCCGACGAGCGCGACGACAACTTAAAGGAAATCGGCAAGGGCACGCAGCGGCAGGACATGCTCGGCCATGTCACTGGCACGTCGAGCTACTTCAACGACCACAAGCTGCAAGGCATGCTGCATCTAAAGGTCGTCCGCTCGACGCAGGCGCATGCACGCATTCGCCGCATCGACACCACAGAGGCGGAACGCTCGGCCGGCGTGCGCCGGATCATCAGAGGCACTGATGTGCCGGTAAATCTCAACACGCTGCTCAGCCTGATCAATTTCGGCAAGGATGACGAACCGTCGCTGGCGGTCGACAAAGTCCGCTACAAGGGCGAGCCGATCCTCGCCATCGTCGCCGACAGCGAGCGCGAGGCATTCGAAGCGATCGCAAAGGTCAGGATCGATTACGAGCCGTTGCCGGCAGTGTTCGACGTCGAGGACGCGCTGAAGCCCGGCGCACCCGTGGTCAACGAGACCTATCCAAAGAACACGTTCACCTATCACGAGACCTACGATCACCAGAGGCTGCGCTTCGGCGACGCCGACGCGGCGCTGGCAACCGCCGATCATGTGCTGGAGCAACGCTACCAGATGTCGCCGATCGAGCACGCGCCGACCGAAACCAACGGCGCGATTGCCGCCCCTGATACGAACGGCCGCTACGTTGTCTACACATCGACACAGGCGCTGTTCTTCTCGGTCGACACCTGCGCCAAGATCCTGGACGTGCCCTCCAACACCTTCCACTTCATCGGCGGCACCGTCGGCGGCGGCTTTGGCGGCAAGGTGGACACGCTGACTGAGCCGCTCGCGATCCTTGGCGCGATGCTGACCGGGCGGCCCGTACGCTACGTGTTCGGCCGCGAGGAAGAGATGCAATACGGCCCGCCACGCGGCGCCGAGCGCATCTATATCAAGGACGGCGTGATGCGCGACGGCCGCATCGTCGCACGCAAGATCCGCGCCCTTTTCGACAGCGGCGCCTATACGCGGCTGTCCAGCTACGCAGCCGTGAAATGCGCCGCGCATCTGCCAGGGCCCTACACCATCCCGAATGTCTACGGCGACGTCTATTGCGTCTTCACCAACCGCACTCCTGCGACCGCGATGCGCGGCTTCGGCGTCACCGCGATGGATTTTGCCATCGAGTGCCAGATGGACAAGCTGGCAAGCCTCATCGGCATGGACCCGATGGAATTCCGGATCCTCAACGCCTATCGCGACGGCGACATGAAGGCTCACCGGCGCGAAGCCAAGAATACCGCGCTCGTCGAGTGCGTCCAGGTCGCGGCCGAGAAGGCCAAATGGCCGCTGCGCGAAGAGTTCAAGCGCGCATCCTCGCGCAAGGACGGCGGCGGCAGCCGCGCCGTGATCCCGCCGACGCCGACGGACTCTCGCGCGAGGCCAACCGCCCCTGTTCAGCAGCGCACCAGCTACGACCGGCTGCCGCCCACCGTCACCGGCGAACCGCCGCGTGAGCCGCCACCACCTCCGCCGCGGCCGGCCGCGCCTTCGCATGGCGCCACCCGCTTTTCCTCCGTGTTCGGCACCAGGAGGCGCTAGATGACCCGGCATCGTGGACGCGGCATCGCGTCGGTCAACTATCCCATCGGCATGAATCTCGGCGGCGATCCCAGCCAGGCGCTGGTGCACTCCAACCCGAGCGGCAAGTTCACTGTGGCGTTGTCGTCGATCGATCTCGGCCAGGGCATGAAGTCGGTGACGCGGCAGATCTGCGCGGAGACGTTGGGCGTGCCGGTCGAGGACGTCTATGTCGACACCGCCGATTCCGACACCGGCCCGCATTGCATGGGCTCGTTCGCCTCGCGCGGCACTCACCGCGTCGGCAATGCCGTGATGGCGGCGGCGCGGGAGGCACGCGGCGTGATGATGGAAGCCGCCGCCGAAGAGCTGGAGGTCAACGCCGCCGATCTCGAAACCGACGGACGTGGCAACATCCACGTGAAAGGCGCGCCACATCGCTCGATCTCGACCAAGGACGTCGCGATCGCCGCGCAGTTCAAGCAGGGCAAGACCATCTCCGGTCGCGGCATCTTCCTGGTGCCGCTCTCGGACGTCGATCCGGAGACAGGCGAGATGTCGCCCGCGACCTGCTACGCCCATGCCTGTCTCGTCGCCGAGGTCGAGGTTGACGACGAGACCGGCGAGGTCGCGATGGTGCGCATGGATTCCGCCTATGAGCTCGGCCGCGCACTCAATCCGCGGCTGGTCGAGCAGCAACTCGTCGGCGGCGCCTGGATGGGGGTCAGCCATGCGCTCTATGAGACGCCGGAACCATACTACCCCGAGCCGGTGCACGGCCCACGCGACTTCGTCGAATATCTGATGCCCGGCCCCGGCGACATCTGCCCGCACGACATTGCGGTGCTGGAGCGCCCCGCCCCTGACGGCCCGTTCGGCGCCAAGGGTCCCGGCGAGATGTGCGCCAATCCGGTGCTGCCGGCCGTTGCCAACGCGATCTTCAACGCCGTCGGCGTGCGCATCGATGATCTGCCGATTACGCCTGAAAAAGTGCTGCGCGCGATCAAGGCCCAGGGCGGCGCACGGCCGCAGGCGCGGCGCTAGAGGTTTTGGTCATGGCGGTCCGCAGCAACATCGTCGGCATCGACAGCCCGGAGGCGCTGGAGAAGGCGCTGCGCGCGGCCTATTACCTCGCCGACGAGGGTCTTGCCACCGCAGCCTATCTCGGTCTCGCGCTCGGCAAGCCGCTGCTGCTCGAGGGCGCACCGGGCGTCGGCAAGACCGAAGCCGCGAAAGCCATTGCCGCTGTGCTTGGTCGCCGTCTGATCCGCCTGCAATGCTATGAAGGCATCGACGCCTCCGCCGCGCTCTACGAATGGAACTATCCGCGCCAGATGCTGGCGATCCGCCAGGCCGGCGACGAGAGCATCGACATCTATGGCGAGACATTCCTGATCGAGCGACCCATGCTGGCGGCGCTGCGAGCACCCGATTCCACGGTGCTTTTGATCGACGAAATCGATCGCGCCGACCAGGAGTTCGAGGCCTTCCTGCTCGAGTTCCTGTCCGACTTCCAGATTTCAATTCCCGAACGCGGCACCGTGCGGGCCGTCGAGCGCCCGGTCGTGGTGCTGACGTCGAACCGGACCCGCGATTTGCATGAGGCCTTGCGCCGACGCTGCGTCTATCACTGGATTGACTATCCGACGGCCGAGCGTGAGGCGCGGATCATCATGATGCGCGCCTCCAGTGTTGCGGAGTCCACGGCGCGCGCCGTAGTGGCGGCAGTCGAGAAATTGCGCCGCGAACCCCTCAGCAAGGCGCCGGGGATTGCCGAGGCGGTCGACTGGGCCGAAGCCGCGACCCTTCTGCACAAGGGTGGCGCGCGCTGGCCCGATGCGTTCAAGCGCTCGATCGGCGTGGCGCTGAAGGACGAGGAGGATTTGCACTTCATCTCACCGCGGCTCGACGCCATGCTGGCGGAGGCGACCGCATGAGCACTGAGCCGCGGCTTCCCCGCGCCGCCAGCGTGTTCGTCTCATTCGTCGCGCTGCTGCGCGCCAACAGCTTCGCCGTCGCGCCTGAGCAGACCACTGCATTCCTCGCTGCGATCGAGCTGCTCGGCCCGCACGACCTCAGCGATATCAGACAGGCAGCACTGGCCACTCTTGCCCCGCCGCCCGAGCGCCGCGCGACTTTTGAACGACTGTTCGATCTTCACTTCCGCGGTAGCGAGGCGATTGAACATTCCGACGAGGTCGAGGACGACGAGACCGTTCGCCTGCAGGAAGAAGGCCGCGGCGACGAGGAGCCGCTGCTCGCGGATGACGCCAATGAGTCCGGCCTGACCGCGACGCGCACGGAGGCGCTGGTCGAGCGCCGCTTCGCCCAGCTCTCCACCACCGACGCGCTCCGGCGCCTGGCGCGAGAGGCGCCGCGGCGGCTGCCCAGGCGGCGTGGTCATCGCCGCATGCGGGCGCGCCGCGGCTCCTTTGCCGACCTGCGCCGCACCCTACGTGACAGCGTTCGCAGCGACGGCGAGATCCTGCGCCTCGGCCACATGAAGCGCCGCCAGCGCCCACGAAAGTTCCTGCTGCTGATCGACGTCTCCGGTTCGATGAAGAGCCGCACCGAGGACAACATGAAGCTCGCGCATGCGCTGGTGCAGGCCGCGCCCAACGTCGAGGTGTTCACCTTCGGCACGCGGCTGACCCGCGTCACGCGCGCGCTGCGGCTGAAGCGCCGCGAGCAGGCGCTGAATGCGGCCGCGCATCTCGTCAGCGATTGGGACGGCGGCACCCGCATCGGCGATGCGCTGCAGGCCTTCCTCGCGGTACCTCGGTTCGGCGGCTATGCGCGCGGGGCGACCGTGGTCATCGTCTCGGACGGGCTCGAACGCGGAGAGCCCGATGCGCTGCGGGACGCCGTGGCAAAGCTGTCGCGACGGGCTTGGCGCCTGAGCTGGCTGACGCCGCTGGCGACCGGCCCAGGTTTCCGCCCGCAGACCGAAGCGCTCGTTGCCATCGAGCGCTTCGTCGACGATCTCGTCGACGGTGGATCCACGACTTCGATCGTCGCGCATATGCTGGCATTGGGACGAAGGAGAGTTGCGTGACCGAGATAGTCGACGGCCATCATCACATCTGGCGGCAGGCCGACCTGCCCTGGCTGGTCGGGCCGATGCAGCCTCGCATCTTCGGGCCGTACGAGGCCATCCGCCGCGATTACCCTATTCAGGAATATCTCGACGATCTCAAGGGCAGCGGTGTCGCCCGCTCGGTCTATGTCCAGACCAACTGGGCGAACGACCGTTTCGAGGACGAAACCGCCTGGGTGCAGCGGACCGCCGACTCGCACGGGTGGCCCCACGCCATCGTCGCCTATGCCGATTTCGCGGTCGACGACGTCCGCCCGCAGCTCGACCGCCTCAAGCGCTATTCCCTCGTGCGCGGCGTCCGCATGCAGCTGCATTGGCATCAGAACCCTCTCTATCGTTTCGCGGCGAGACCCGACCTTTGCATTGATCCCATCGTCCGCCGCAACATCGCGCATCTCGCTGACTATGGCTGGAGCTTTGATTTGCAGCTGTTCACACCGCAGATGCCCGATGGGGCGCTGCTCGCCGAATCCTGCCCCAAGGTGACTTTCATCCTGCAGCATGCCGGTATGCTCGAAGATCTTTCGCCGGCCGGCCGGGCCGCCTGGCGCGCTGGCATGGCCCGGCTCGCAACCTGCCCAAACGTCGTCTCAAAACTGTCCGGGCTCGGCACCTTCATCCATCGCAATGACCCCGCGCATATCGCCGCCGTGATCCGCGACACCGTCGCGATCTTCGGGGCCGAGCGCTGCCTGTTCGGCTCCAATTTTCCGATCGAGAAATTGTGGACCAGCTATCGCGAGCTCGTCGACGCGTTTCGCGACGCGACCGGGCCGCTGAGCATCGAACAACAGGACGCGATCTTCCGCACCACCGCAACGCGCGTCTACCGGCTTTGACGGACAAGAAACAATCGAGGGAGAGCAACGAATGGCGCTGGAGATCAAGATCCTGGACTACGGCGATATCGAACTGGAATCGAGCTTTCTGGTGCTCGGCCGCGACTGCGGCCGCGTCCGCCGCGTCCTCACGCTGGGCTTTTTGATCCTCGGCGGCAAATATCCTGTCGTGGTCGACACTGGCTATCGCTCGAACCAGATCATGGAGACGCTGGGCATGCGCGGCCTGCAGTATCATGAGAACATGATCGAGAACCAGCTTGCGCGCCACGGCGTGCGCATGGGCGACATCAGGTTCGTCTGCCATACCCACCTGCATATCGACCACGCCGGCAAGGACGATCTATTCCCGATGAACACGACCGTCGTGCTCAACCGCAAGGAGCTCGAATATTCCGTCTCGGGCCTGATGCATCCGCAATATCCAGCCCCTGACATCAAGCATCTGATCGATCGCCTGCACACCAAGAGCGCGCTGCGCTTCCTGGACCTGGAGATCACCGGCCCGATCGAGCTGATGCCCGGCGTCTATTGCGATGCTGCCGGCGCCCACACCGAGGGCTCGATGAACATCATTGTCGAGACGGCTGATGGCATCGCCACCATCTGCGGTGACGTGATCTACGATTTCAACGACCAGATCGTCACGCCGTTCAACGAGATCCAGGATTGGGAGCCACGCACGACCGGTAACCACGGCACCAGCAAGCGTGCCGAGAAGGCCGCCATCAAGAAGCTGCTCAGCAACTCGCGCTACCTGCTGCCGGTGCACGACCGTCCCGCCAAGATCGAAGGCGGCAATGTCGTGGGCAGGCTGCACGACCAGGTCCCGGGCCCGATCGTGCAGTCCTTGCCCGCCCGTAACTGGTTCCCCGCCTGAGCGATCTAAGGAACGACCGATGACGCACGTCACCTTGCGCTCCGAATTCGAGACCCTGATCGATCCGTACGCGCCCGTCGCGCAGGTCGGCACCGGCTTTGAGTTCACGGAAGGGCCAATCTGGCATCCGGCCGATCACTATCTGCTGTTCTCGGATATGCCGGGCGACGTGCGACGGCGCTGGGATGCACGACGCGGCGTCGTCGAGGTCAAGCGTCCGTCGAACAAGTGCAACGGCATGACCTATGATGCCGAGCTCAATCTGATCGTCTGCGAACACGCGACCTCATCTCTGATCCGCGAGCGGCTTGATGGGCGCCGCGAGGTGCTCGCCTCGCACTATGGGGGACAGGAGCTCAACAGTCCCAATGACGTTTGCGTCCACTCCTCCGGCGCGATCTATTTTTCGGATCCCTGGTATGGCCGCATGCCGGTCTATGGCGTCGAGCGGCCACGGCAGCTCGGCTTCCAAGGCGTCTATCGCGTCGTGCCTGGGGGCGAGCCGAAACTGGTGGTGGATCGCAACCTGTTCGACCAGCCGAACGGGCTGTGCTTCTCGCCCGACGAAGGGCTGCTCTACGTCAACGACACCGTGCAGGCGCTGATCCGCGTGTTCGACGTCAATGCTGACGGCACGCTGTCGAACGTGCGCGTGTTCGCGAGCGGCATCCGCTCCGAGCTGGAGCCAGGCGTTCCCGATGGCATGAAGTGCGACCAGCACGGCAACGTCTGGGTCACCGCCCCCGGCGGCATCTGGGTCTATTCGCCGCGCGGCGAGCTGCTCGGAAAAGTCCGTGTGCCCGAACTCGTCGCCAATCTCGCCTGGGGCGGACCCGACTTCCGGACGCTCTATCTCACCGCGACACATTCAGTCTACGCGATTCCGACCAAGACCGGACCGCGCCACGAGCCCTATATGAGCGGCCGGCGCGGCGGAGGCGAGACGACTCGCGCGGGCCCTGCGGCCTCAGCACCGATCCTCGCCGACGGCGAGATGCGGCTCGATCCAACCCGCTGCGCCATGATCATCCAGGATCTGCAGAACGACGTTATCATGGACGGCGGTGCATTCGCCGACTCCGGTGCGCCGGGCCACGCGAAACAGCAGCATGTTGTCGAAAACGTCCGGCGTTTGGCGGAGGCGGCCCGCGCCCGCGGCGTTGTCGTCATCCACGTCTGGTTCGTGGTCGAGCCCGGCGCGCCCGGCGTGACCCTGAACGCGCCGCTGTTCGAGGGTCTGGTCGACAGCAAGGCGATGGTGCGCGGAAGCTGGGGTGCGGCGCCGGTCTCCGGCCTCGAGCCGCGTCCTGGCGACTTCGTCGTCGAGAAGATGCGGATGAGCGCCTGGGAAGGCACGCGGCTCGAGACGATCCTCAAGGCCACCGACCGCGACATGATCATCAACACCGGCGCATGGACCAACATGTCGGTCGAGCACACCGCACGCACCGGTGCCGACAAGGGCTATTTCATGATCGTGCCGGAAGATTGCTGCTCGACCATGAATGCCGATTGGCACTCTGCTTCGATCAACTTCGCCATGCAGAACGTCGCCGTGGTCACCCGTTCAGATGCCGTCATCAGAGCGCTGGGATGAGCAGTGGCGAAGCTCCTGCATCTATCCTGTTCGCCCCGCCCCGACTCCGAATCGGGCGCCGCCGCGCGCGTCTTCCTTGATGGCTTTCGCCAGGCTCGCCCCGACTGGGATATCGACGTCGTCGATCTCTGGCGCGAGCGGATGCCGGAATTTGCCGGTCCCATCGTCGAAGCCAAATATGCGCGCATGAAGGCGCAAGCCTTCAACGACGCGCAGCGGGACAGTTTTGCCGAGGCCGAACGGATGGCGTTGCGCTTCTCGCTGGCCGATCGCGTGCTGATCTCGACGCCGATGTGGAATTTCGGCATCCCCTACAAGCTGAAACAATGGTTCGACATTGTCATTCAGCCCGGCCTGACGTTCCGGTTCGATCCGGTTGGAGGCTATCTTCCGCTCCTGAAGGACCGACCAACCATCGTCATCATCGCCTCCGGCAGCGATTTCGCCACCGGCATGAACCGCGGCCGGATCGACATGGCAACGCCCTACTTGCGCGAGGCGCTCCGTTTCATCGGCGTCAACGACGTGCGCTTCGTGCCGATCGGGCCGACGGCAGGTCCTGCCGAACCGGTCCTCGCTGCCCGCAGCTCCGCCCACCGCCGCCTCGCGGAGATGGCGAAGCAGTTCTGAGCGAGATGCGCGCAAACTGAAGCTTACGGCAGATTGTCCCGCAGGAAGATGTCGATACGGATACGCTCCTGATCGGGGCTGATCGGCTCTTCCATGCAATGCGCCAGCAGCACTCGCGCCGCGGAGCGCGCCTCGTGACCGGGGTCCTGGTTGATGATGGCGCCGAGCGTGCCACGAACCAGGAACCGTCGCGTATGCTGGGTCAGCTCATGGGCGATCCAGACCACCTCGTGCGCGCGGCCTGACGCCTCCAGCGCCTCGGCGATGCCGCGATTGCCGGCGCCGCAACAGTAGATGCCGCGCAGGTCCGCATGCCGCTTGAGCAGCGCGGCGGTGAGCTCCCGTGTGCGCTCGCTGTCGTCGCGGCCCTCGATGACAGGCAATGCGATGAGGTTGGGATACTCGCTGGACAGTATCTGGTGGAAGCCGAACTGCCGCTCGGCGTGATCGCGCAGCGACAATGATCCCGCGATCACGGCGACTTTCCCCTCGCGGCCGGAGAGGAAGCGCCCCATCAGCGTTGCCGCGGTTCGGCCCGCGGCGGGGTTGTCGATACCGACATAGTGCAGACGGCGCGAACTCGGCGCGTCCGACACCAGGGTCACGACGGCCACGCCACGCGCAGAGAGTTCGTCGATCGCGGCGCGCACCCGGGGATGGTCGAGCGCGATGACAGCGACACCCTGATAGGCCGGCGAGAGATTTTCCAGCGCGCGCGCCAGCACGTCCGGATCGAACACGTCGACATGGAGGATATCGATGAAACCGCGCTGGCTGGCGAGCCAGTCCGCGGTGCGCTGGACCTGCTCGGTCAGGTTGGTCATGAAGCTGTTGCTTCCGGTCGGCAGCACGAAGGCGAAGCGAAAGCTTTGCCCGCGCGCCAAACGCGCGGCCGCGATGTCGGGACGGTAGCCGAGCTTGGCGACCGCGGCCTCGACACGCGCGACGGTCTTGGCACGCACGCCCTCCCGCCGGTTGACGACGCGATCGACGGTGGCGAGCGAAACGCCTGCTGCGCGCGCGACGTCCTCCAGCGTGGCACGAACCGTCGGCTGCGGCGCGCCAGCTGTCATTCGCGCGCCGCCCATAGCATGCCCCGGGTCATCACTGTCCGGATCTCCGGCACGTCGAGTTCGTAGGCGCGGTGGCCAAGCGAGGAATAGAACACCCTGCCCGCACCGTAGCGCTTCTTCCAAACCACCGGCATCACCACTCCATCAATCCAGGGCGCATGCTCGCCGGTGAAAGTCGTTGTTGCCAGCACCTCGATGGCGGGGTCGACATGCATGTAATATTGCTCGGAACGATGCTCGAAGCTTTTCAGCCCCTTCATGATGGGATCGTCGGGCCTGGACACGTCGACCTTGTAATCGATGATGTTGCCGGGATGCGCAACCCACTGCCCGCCACACAGGAACTGGTAGTCCACAGAATCACGGAACGCGTCACACATACCGCCATGATGCCCGGCGAGCCCGACCCCACCCCGTACGGCGGCGCAGAGATTGAGCGCGTCCGCCTTCTCGATCTTCGACATGGTGTAGATCGGGATGATCAACGAGAGGTCATGAATCCCTGGATCGCCGAACGCCTCTGTGGTCGTTTCGATCCGAACCTCGAAACCTTCGGCCTTCAGCCAGCCGCGGATCATCGAGGCGCAGAGATCGGGATCGTGCCCCGACCAGCCGCCCCATACAATCATTGCCTTGCGCATGGTCATTCCCTCAGTCGATCTGCCCGGTCTCGCGTCCGGCCGGCAGCATCGCCGGCCGCTCGACGCGGCTCTCGATCTTGACGCGGCGGCCCTCATCAGCCGAGGTCTGGAACGCCTCCATCACCTCCAGCACGTGGAATGCGAGCGCGCCGCTAGCGCGATGCGGCCGGTTGTGCAGGATCGCCGAGGCCATGTCGGCGACACCGATCGAACGGAACTCGCCTTCGACATGACCGTGCGTCAACGGCATCGTTTCCCATTCCCCGCCGGTCCTCGCGACCTGCACTTCGCCGCCGAAGCGGTTCGGATCCGGCACCAGGATGCTGCCCTTGTCGCCGTAGATCTCGATCGGCGCATGCCGGTGCTTCGGCACATCGAAGCTCATCGCGATCGAGACGATGGCACCGCTCTCGAATTCCAGCGTGCCGGCAACATGGGTGGAAACCTCGACCGGGATCATGGTGCCGTTCATCGGCTGGCTGGTGACCAGACGCTCGGATTTCGGGCGTGCCGTCGAGCCCATCACGCTGGCAACCGGACCGAGCAGTTGCACGAGATCGGTGATGTAATACGGCCCCATGTCGAGCATCGGCCCGCCACCGCGCAAATAGTAGAAGCCGGGCGCGGGATGCCAGCGCTCGTGACCGGGGCAGCCGAAGAAGGCGCTGCCGGCGACCGGCGTGCCGATCGCACCATCGTCGATCAGCTTGCGTGCAGTCTGGTGTCCGCCGCCGAGGAAGGTGTCCGGCGCGCAGCCGACGCGAAGGCTCTTCTGCGCGGCGAGATCCATCACCTTGCGGGCTTCCGCGACGTTGATGCCGAGCGGCTTCTCGGAGTGAACGTGCTTGCCGGCATTCAGCACCGCGAGGCTGACATCGGTGTGGGCCAGCGGCACCGTGAGATTGATGACGACCTCGACGTCGTCCCGCTTCAGCAGCTGATCGACCCGCATCGCCGGTAGACCAAAGGCGGCGCCCTGCCGCTCCGCGACATCGCTGCGCATGTCGGCCAATGCCCTCACCTCCATGACAGGGAAGCGCTGCGCCGCCTTGAGATAGGCGGTGCTGATCACACCGCACCCGATGATTCCGACGCCGACTTTTCTCATTTCTGTCTCCGTGACGTATCGATCATCCCTTGACTGCGCCTGCGGTGAGTCCGGCGACGATGTGCTTCTGCGCCAGCAGGAACAGAATGATCGTCGGAAGGATGGTGAGCGTGATGAAGGCCAGGATCAGGTGCCACTCCGACGAATACTCGCCCTGATAGACCATGATGCCGAGCGGCCATGGATAGAGTGCATCGGTGTTGAGCATCACCAGCGGCAGCAGATAGGCGTTCCAGCTGTTGACGAAGGTGATGGTCCCGACGGTCGCCAGGATTGGCCGGGACAACGGCAGCGTCACATAGCGGAAGAACTTGATGTAGCTGCAGCCGTCGACCAGCGCAGCCTCCAGCAGCTCATAGGGGATGTCCTTGAAGAAGCGGCGTAACAGCAGCACGCTCATGGCGAGGCTGAAGGCCACTTGCGGCAGCGCGACGCCGAAATAGGTGTCAAGCAGGCCGAGATCGCGCACCTTGATGAACAGCGGCAGCACGGCGGTCGCCGCCGGAAACAAGAGGCCGAGGGTCAAATAGCTCAGCAGCATCGACGACCCGAAGAACTTCACGTGAGCGAAGGTGAACGCCGCCATCGAGGCTGTGATCAGTGTCAACGTCACCGTGAGCGTCGAGATGATCAGCGAGTTGCGCAAGAGCTGCCAGTATCGCCCTGAAAACAGGATATCCGCATAATTCTGCCATTCCCAATGACTGGGCAGGCCGAACGGATTGACGCGCAATTCGCCGAGCGACTTGAAGCCACCGAGCACGGTCGCGAGCAGCGGCACCAGCACGAAGACGGCGACGACGGCGAGGAACGCCACCTTGAACGGCACGGCGGGATCGAACGGCACACGGTTGGTCTCCGCACTACTCATCGCGCATGAACCATCGTTTGTACGTGAAGGCGAAGGTCACGCAGATCACGAACAGGATGACGCCGATGGCGCTGCCATAGCCGACCCGCATCCGCGAGATTCCGTTGTTGTAGAGGAAACTCACCATCGTGTTGGAGGAGTCCGCAGGCCCCCCACGCGTCAGCGGCATGACGAGGTCGAATAGTTGCAACGACCCTACGATGGCGAAGAACACGGACAAGCGGATCGTTGGATACAGCAGGGGGATGACGACATGGCGCAGGGCTTGCGCGCGCGTTGCGCCGTCGATCCGCGCCGCCTCGACCAGGCTTTTGTCGAGACTCTGCAGCGCTGCGATGAATAACATCATGTGGAAGCCAAAGTACTTCCAGACGATCACGATCAGCACCGCCAGCATGGCCGTGTCGGTCGAGGCCAGGAGATGCGGCGGCTCGGCGCCGAAGGTCCGCCAGATCGAGGCGACGAGACCGTAATCGCCGTCATAGACGAACGAGAAGATCAACCCGGTCGCGATCTCAGCCAAGATGTAGGGCATGAAGAACAGCATGCGCAGCGCCACCGCCCCGCGAAAGCGCTCGGCGAGCATCAAGGCCAGCGTGAGCGCGAGCGGCAACTGGATGGCGAGCGAGACCACGATGATCAGCCCGTTGTTGCGTAGCGCGAGCCAGAAGGCGCGGGTCTCCAGCACAAAACGGTAGTTGTCGAAGCCGATCCAGTTGCTCGGCCGGCCAAAGCCGTTCCAGTTGAAACCAGAATACCAGGCTGCTTCGCCGATCGGCAGCACCACGAACAGCGTGAACAGCAGCAATGCCGGTGGCAGGAACAAGATCAGGACGGTGAAGCGGCCGTCCCAGCTCGGTCCGCGCAGCGCCTGAGGGGCCGCCTTGCCAGCAACGCTGATCGGCGAGGTCATCGCCATCCGCCGCGCCACCGTCAGTTACCCTGCTTGAACGCCGCTTCGATCGCTTTCGCTGCGTCCTGCGGGCTCATGCTGCCCCCAGCGATCTCCGCCGAGACGTCGTTGACGACGCGACCGACCGAGGGGCCGAGGCTCTGGTCATAGAAGTTCTGGTGATACTGCGACTTTGCGAGATTGGCCGCGATCATCTTCATGAAGGAATTGTTGAGGCCGGCCTCCGCGCCCTGCACCACGGGGATGATGTAGCTGCCGGCAGCGAGCCTCGTCTGCACGTCCTTCGAAATGAAGTACTTCAGGAAATCGACCGCTTCCTTGGGCGAGCCCTTGGTGACCAGCCAGCCGGTGATGCCGCCAAGCGTGTCCGTCGGCTCTCCCTTGCCACCGGCTACGACCGGAAAATCGAACCAGCAGATTTTGTCTTCGCTCAATCCGACCTTGTCGGCGGCGAGCGCGCGCTGCAGATTATAGGCACTGGAGATCGCGAGCGTCATCGCCGCCTTGCCGTCGCCGAAATAGCCGACGGCCTGCGGGTTCTTGAAGCCGAGGAATCCGTTCTGGAACGGCTGGAGCTCGACGAGCTGCTTGAACAGCTCGCCGGACTTCTGGAAGGTTTCGCCGGCAAAGCCGCCATTCTCGTCGCGCAGCGCTGCATCGAATGCCGCCTTACCGCCGATGCGCACCGCAAGGTGGGTCCAGTAGAAGTGCAGCGGCCATTTGTCGGCGCCGCCGACCACGATCGGCGTCACGCCGGCGGCCTTGAGTGTCTTCACCGCGGCGAGCAGATCGTCCCAGGTCTTGATTGCGGCGGGATCAACCTTGGCCTTGACCATCAGCTCCTTGTTGCAGAGGAAGCCGACCTGCGAGAGCGCGATAGGCAGGCCATAGACACGGCCGTTGCTGGTAAAGGCGGCGAGCGCTGCCGGGGTGAGGCTGTCGCTGTATCCCTTCACTTGATCAGTGATGTCCTCGAGGACACCGGCCTCGATCTGCGTCTTCAGGACGCCGCCGGCCCAGCTGTAGATGATGTTCGGCCGATCCTTGGATTGCAGGATGGTCGGCAGCTTGGCCTTGTAGGCCTCGTTCTCGAGGAACTGCATCTCGATCTTGACGCCCGGATGCGACGCCTCATAGGCACGCGCGACGTCCTCCCAGATCTTCACCTGGGCCGGGTTAACCTCGATGTGGAGCCATTTCACCGTGGTATCGGCGACCGCGACATTGACCACAAGGAGACATGCGGCAGCGGCGAGTCCCAGCTTCTCGAGCAGTCTCATCAGATCCTCCCGGCAGCTTTTATTCTTTGAGCGCAATCCTGCTCTCGATTTTTGAGGTACGCAACTAAAATTCTGATCTATGCACCTCACGAAAGGAATGGCTAAGGTCCGGAAAAGAATCAGGGCGACCCGTCGCGTCGGCCGCAACACATTGAGAGATATCCATGGCTGCCATTTACTCCGACCTCGCCGGCAAGGTCGTGCTCGTCACCGGAGGTGCGGCGGGAATTGGGGCTGCGATCGTGCGGCGGTTCGCGGAGCAGAAATCGAAAGTCGTGTTCTTCGACATCAAGGTCGACGAGGGACAACGCCTGGCGCGCGAGCTGTCCGATCGGGGCCTCGCTGCGCATTTCCAGCACGTCGACCTGACCGACATCCCCGCGCTACGCGCAGGCGTGGCGGAGGCGCGCAACACGCACGGCGCGATCAATATCCTCGTCAACAATGCCGCGCATGACGAACGGCACAAGACCGAGGAGATGACACCCGAATATTGGGACGACCGCATCGCCGTCAACCTCAAGCACCAGTTCTTTGCATCCCAAGCCGTGCTGCCGGACATGAAGGCCGCGAACGCCGGCGCCATCATCAATTTCGGCTCGGTATCCTGGATCGCGGGACAGGGCGGCATGGCGGCCTACACCGCCAGCAAATCAGGCGTGATCGGCTTGACGCGCTCGCTGGCGCGCGATTACGGCCCCTATAATATCCGCGTCAACGCGATCGCACCGGGCTGGATCATGACGGAGCGTCAGCTCGAGAAATGGATGACGCCGGCGGGCGAGATCGAACTCCAGCAGAGACAGTGCCTGAAGCGCCGGCTCGTGCCGGACGAGGTCGCGAAATTCACCGTCTTCCTCGCTTCCGACGAAGCCTCCGCCTGCACCGCGCAGCACTACATCGTCGATGGCGGCTGGGTCTGAGACGCCCGCTGCGCCCTTTTCGTCAGTAGGCTCAGCGCGCGAGCTCCTGCCGGCCCGGATCTGACGACGACGATGCATGCCCGAGTACGGGCATGCATCGAAGTCGTGCGGCGCGCTCTGATCGAACGCGCCACCGTTCAGAAGTGGACCTCGGTACGCATACCAAGAACCACGGCATTGTCGGTCTTCACGCCCGCGCCGTTGTAGCCGCGCCCGCCGGGATTGATCACGTATTGCGCGTCGAATTTGAGATTCATCCAGCCGGTCGCCTGCCATCCGTACCAGACTTCGAGCGGCACTTCGTTGCCGCCGGCGTTGGGGCTGAGGGCCGCCGAGTTCACGTGGGTCGTGCCCACGGCGAAGCCGACTTCGTCCTGGGGACGCCAGGCGAACGTTCCGGTGTGCTTGAAGCCGCCGGCGATCTGGTAGTCCTGGTACGAGGTCCGGTGATCGGCAACCGTCGTATTGAGGAAGGCGTACCACCCGACCGCGCCGGCCCCATCCACTGTCAAGCGTTGCAGGATCGATTCGTAGACGCCGTAGCGGCCGCGCTGATCCCCGAGATTCTGATCCGGGACGCCGCCGACGCCCGGAACGGTGGAGATGATACCCGGCATGCCGCCATCAATGGTGGAGGCGCTGTCATACCAGCCGCCAAATCTCCAGGTCCCGGTCAAGGGAGCCTTGGGTGTCCAGACCAACTCCACCGGCACCAGCACGCCGCTGGCGGGAGTCGAGTGAGGAACGCCCGGCAGGAAATAGACGGTCGGATCGTCGGTCGTGAGATAATTCGGATTGGCGTCGTAGACGCCGGCAGAAATCGTGAACTCCGGGGCGAACTTGTAGTGGACGACGCCGGCCCACTGGCTCACCGGCCAGTTATAGATGTACCCGCCCTGGATGTTGCCCGGCTGACCGCCGCAGAAGGTCAGGTTGATGAACTCGCACAGACCGAAGAAGAAGTCCGAACCGACCGGAAGGCGGCCGCCCTTGAGTTCGAGGCGGTCATCGAAGAGCTTCTGCGAGTAGTAGAGCTGCGTCAGTCGCAGAATGTTGCCGCGGCCGAACACTTCGTTGGTCAGTTGCAAGGCGGGAATGCCCGCTTCGGTATTCAGATTCTTTCCGAAACGATCGACCAATGTAAGACCGATGGTGCCACCCTGGATGCCGACAAGCTTGCCCATGTCGAACTTCGCGCCAAACCACAGTTGCCCGGCATTGGCCGCCGTGTTCTTGCTTCCGCCCGACAGATTGCCGACGGCTTCGTCGCCGAGCGTCAGGCCCAGCTCGATGCCTTGCTCCTTGAGCTTCGTCCTGCCGAGATCGCCGAACAGATACGGCCTCGTCCAGAAATCATCGGTCGCATAAGGGACCGGCGGTGCCTTCGTGAGAAGATCGGCGGCATTCGCTCCACCGCTCAGCAGTGATGACAAAACGACCCCCGCGCCGCACAGACGTGCGACGTAAACTGATCTATGCAACGGCATTTGTAGTACTCCAAGCGTCCCCGGCTTTGTCTGTTTCTTGTCGCGCTCCCGCCCAAAGCCCTGCAGCGGGTAACGCGCTAAGCTGTCATCGGCGATCGCCCGTGCCTGTCGTCAAAGCCGCCGATCCGCGTGGCGCGCCCGACTCGCCTTGCGACGTCGTCGCTTTGGATGGGGTGCGGACCATGCTGGCCAACGCCATCTTCCGCTGCCGCCGGGTCTGCAATTGCCGATCCGCCAGCACACCGATCAGGATCACCGATCCCATCACCGCGAAGTTCAGGGAATTGGGGATGCCGAGGATATTGACGAGATTCTGGAGCACCTGGAGCAGCGCGGTCCCCAGCACGATTCCGAGAATGGAGCCCTCGCCGCCGCGCAGGCTGCACCCGCCCAGGACGGCGGCGGCGATCGCATAGAGTTCGTAGAAATTGCCGAACGAACTCGGCGAGACCGAATTGGTGTAGAACACGAACATCACGGTCGAGACGCCGGCCAGGCCGCCGCTGATGATATAGGCGGCCGCGATCACGAGGTTCGTGCTGATGCCCGAGAAGCGTGCCGCCTCCTCGTTCTTGCCGACGGCATAGAGCCAGCGCCCGTACACCGAACGGTGCAGCAGAACGCCGAGGATCAGCGCCAGAATGACCAGGAAGATGAAGGTGTTCGGGATACCCGCGACGTTGCCCGAGGCGATGTTGCTGAGCGTGGCGGCTTCGTCGCCATAACCGAAGCCACGCGTCGAGTCGCTCGTATAGTAGCGCGCGGTGCCGCGATAGATCAGCAGGCCGCACAAGGTCACGATGAACGGCTGCATCTTCAGCCGCGTGATCAGGAAACCCTGGATGGCGCCGAGCGCCACTCCGCCCAGCAGGACGAGCAACAGCGCCAGCGGCCAGGGGACCTGATACGTCGTCAGCAGGTCGATGAAGACGACGCCGAGCAGCGCGAACATCGAGCCGAGCGAGAGATCAATTCCTCCGGTAATGATTACCAGCCCCTCGCCGAGCGCGAATACGCCGAACAGGCCGATGAGATTGGCCATGTTCAGCAGGTTCACCAGCGACAGGAAGGCCGGATTGATGATGCCCGTGATGGCCGAGATGACCACCAGCAACACGGCGAGGCCAAGTTCCTTCTTCGTCATGACGCAGCGACTTCCGTGGTTTGCACCGCCTGGCCCATCGCTAGCCGCAGCACGTTGTATTCGCTGAGCTGATCGCGCTCCAGAACGCCGCTGACCGCGCCTTCATGCATCACCGCCACCCGGTCGGAGACGCCGATCACCTCCTCCATGTCCGAGGAGATCATCACGATCGCCACGCCCCGGTCGGCAAGATCGCGCATCAGCGCGTAGATCTCGCTCTTGGCGCCGACATCGATGCCGCGGGTCGGCTCGTCGAAGAACATCACGCGCGGCTGCATGGACAGCCATTTGCCCAGCACGATTTTCTGCTGGTTGCCGCCGGAGAGCGCCACGGCCTCGATATCGACGCTCGGCGCCTTGATCGACAGGCGCCTCGCCTGTTCATTCGCGGCCTTGCGCTCGGCCGCGCCGTCGACCAGCCACATCCGCGCGTAATTCAGCAGGCTTGCAAGCGTCACGTTCTCCCGGATCGGCAGCTCCAGCACCAGTCCGGACTTCTTGCGGTCCTCCGGCACCAGGTAGATGCCCTGTTCGATCGCGTCGCGCGGCGAGGCAACGCCGACCGGCACGTCGTCGATCCTGATCTCGCCACCCAGCAGCGGGTCGATGCCGAAGGCGGTCCGGGCCAGGGACGTGCGGCCGGCGCCGACGAGACCGGCGAGCCCGAGGATCTCGCCACGACGGACCGAGAGATTGATGTGCCTGTCGGGAAAAGCGGTGGTCACGAGATCGACGATGTTGCAGCCGCCCGGCTGCGGCGGGCGCTTCGGCGGCGTGTACAGCGCTTTCAGATCGCGGCCGATCATCAGCCGGATCATCGCGACATGGCTGAGCTCATGCCGCGCCAGTTCGCCCACCGTTCGCCCGTCGCGCAGCACCACGACGCGATCGGCGCAGCTCATGATCTCGCCCAGCCGATGCGAGATGTAGATCACCGAAATGCCATGTGTCTTCAGGTCCGCAATTACCTCGAGCAGCCGTTCGGTCTCGGAAATCGTCAAGCTCGAGGTCGGCTCGTCCATGATGATGATACGGGCGTCGATCGAGAGGGCCTTTGCGATTTCCACCATCTGGCGCTGCGCGATCGACAAATCGCCGACCAGCGTATCGGGGGTGAAGTCGGCGCCCAGCCGCGCCAGCAGAGGCGTCACGCCGGCGCGCATTTGTGCGCTGTCCACCAGCTTCAACGGGCCGCCGGTCAGCTTCTCGCGACCGATGAACACGTTGGCTGCAACATCCAGATTCTCGAACAGATTGAGCTCCTGGTGCACAAAGGCGATGCCGGCCCGCGTCGCCTCGCCCACCGTCATGCGGGCGTATTCCGTGCCAGCGATGCGGATGACGCCCTCGCTCGGCTCGATCACGCCGCCCAAGACGCGCATCAGCGTCGATTTGCCCGCGCCGTTCTCGCCGATAAGGCCCAGCACTTCGCCACGATGCAGGCGCAGGCTGACATTATCGAGAGCCCTGACGCCGGGATAAGTCTTCCCGATCCCCGCGAGCTCAAGCAGCGTCTCCACCATTCGGCGCTCCCTCCCATCCAGCGCCCGGCAGAGACAGCTGCCGGGCACCGAAATGCGCTGACGTCACTTCTTGAGCAGGTCCTTCAACTGCGCCGTGAACTCGGCGACATTGGCCTTGCTGATCACCTTGGTCGGAACGATCAGCTTGCTATCCTTGGGAATCCAGGACTTGTCGCCGTTCAGCGTCTTGATGATGTTGGTCGCCGAGAGGTATCCGAACTCATAGGGCTGCTGCACGACGGTCGATTCGATCGTGCCGTCGGAAATACCCCGCAGCGTGCGCTGATCCTCGTCGAAACCGACGATCTTCACCTTGCCGGCCTTCCCCGCCGCCTTGACCGCGTCATAGATCAGCGGCGTCTCGTAGCTCCACAGACCGGACAACAGCGCGATATCAGGGTATTTGACGAGAACGTTCTCCATGTTCGCCTTGGCCTTGGCGAAGTCGACCTGATCGGTGAACACGTCGACCAGCTCGACCTTGGTGCCGGCGATCGCGTCCTTGATGCCCTGCACCCGTTCACGCGCGTTGTCCGCGTCCATCGTTCCCACGAACAAGGCGATCTTGCCGCCGTTCGGCAGCGCCTTCTTGATCTCCTCGCCCGCCTGGCGGCCGGCCGCGATGTTGTCGGTGCCGATATAGGCGAGACGCTTGCTCTGGGGCGCGTCGCTGTCGGTCGTGATCAACACGGTCTTGGCCGCGACCTTGTTGAGCTCTTCGGTCGCGTGCGGCGCGTCATCCACCGAGATGGAGATCCCGGCAACGCCACGCACCAGGAGATCGTCCAGCTCCCGCCGCTGACCGGCGGCGGTGCCCTCGTTGGTGACGATTAATTCGATGTTGTAGTCCGGATGCTCCTTCTGCGCCTTCTCGAGGCCACGACCAGCAATGGTCCAGAAGTCGGCAGCAACGTTGGTGACCAGCGCAATGGTCTTTTTCTGCTGCGCCTCGGCCAGGCCCGATGTCATGGCGAGCACGGCTGCGCTCGCACAAAACGGCACGATCCATTTCTTCAGCAAACCGTTCATGTGTTACCTCCCTTTCGTCAGACCGGTATCCCCCGGCGTTGACGTCCAGCGCTTGTTGCGCCCTATTTAATTTTGTGTGTGAATAAATTAGGAGGGGGTAATTAGCTCGTCAAGCGTGATCTGCAGTCTGTCTTCACTCTGCAATAGTATTGCCGGTAACATGTGACGTATTTGCCGCGTTTGGAACGACACCGTGCCGCATGTACGAAAGTCGAATAGTCGAATAATTTCAACCGACGAATTAAAGGACGCCGCATGGACGATGAGCTCAAGCCGACGCGCACTTCCAGCCAGGCTCGCGGATCGAACCGCGGCCGCCTCATCGAAGCCCTGCGGCGCCAGGGCCCGATGCCGCGCGTGGAGCTCGCCCGCAGCACCGGGCTGAGCTTCCCGGCCATTTCGGCGATCACATCGAGGATGATGGCCGAAGAGCTGCTGTCCGAGACGGACGCGACGACGGCTTGGCCCGAGGATGGCGGCGAAGACGACGCGGACGGCAATGGCCGCCGTCGCGGCCGGCCGGCCATCCAACTGACGCTCAATCCAGGGTTCGGCCGCATCATCGCGGTCTCGCTGCGCATGAACCTGATCGAGACGCTGCTCGCCGATTTCAGCGGCTCGGACCTGGCGCAATCCCGGCTCGCCCTCGAGACCCGCGCGCTCGATGCAACGGCGCTGTGTGATATCGTGATCGCACAGATCGACAGCATGCTGGAGGCGACGGGCACGCCGCGCCATCGGCTGCTCGGCATTGGAATCGCGCTGCAAGGCATCGTGAATGCCGATACCGGACGGCATCTCTGGAGCCCGGCGCTGTCGGTCACCGACGTCGATCTGGCGACGCCGATCCGCCGGACCTTCGAGGTGGACGTGGTGATTGCGAACGACGCCGTCCCGGTCGCTCTGGCCCTCGCTGCAGCCGAGCCGGCGCTGGCGGAGGGCCTTGCAGCCACGATTACGGTCGGCCACGGCGTCGGAATGGGCGTCGTCGTCGACGGCGAGGCACGTTGGGGCGTCGGCGCCAGCAGCGAGATCGGCCATGTCAAGCTGGCCCCGAACGGGCCGCAATGCCGCTGCGGCCAGCGCGGATGCGTCGAGGCCTATCTCGCCGATTATGCGCTCTACCGCGACGCTCGCACCATCATCGACCTGCCGCCCGCGACCTCGCAACAACCGTCGGAAGCGCAGATGGCCCTGCTGCGGGACAGGGCACGGGACGGCGATCCCCGCCTCGAGCAATTGTTCCGGCAGGCCGGCAACGCGCTCGCGGAGGCGGTCGCCGCCACAATATCGGTGCTGCGCCCGCATCACGTCGTTCTCGCCGGTCCCGGCTTGCAGGCCTTCGACATGATGCGCGACGCCTATCAGGAACGACTGGAGCAGGCCGTGTTGCCGTGGTTGCTCAAATCCACGGCGATCTATGTGCGCCCCAGCAAGTCGGCGGCAATCGTCGACGGCATGGTGCGGAGGACGCTGCGGGTCGTCGACCGAAACTACATGGAGACGGCCGAGCGAACCCGGGGAGCTACGGTGCTCGCTTGAATCGAGCGATGGGACCGAGCGCTGCACGCAGTTTTGCGGCCTCGCGGCGTGTTTCACCCGAGCTTTTGCTTTCCGTTCTGCCCTCTCGAACCAAGAGGGCGCAGGGAAGACCGGGTGCCGACCTCGCACCCGCGGTCCGCTGCGCGAAAATGTAGCGCAAAAAGACCGCACAGCAGCATACAGGTGGCGCCGAACACTCGGCCTTCCCTGCGCGATGGTTTGACGGCTTATGCCGTGCTCTCCCGGGAGCCGATTTCCCTCTGGCCTCCCTCACCCCGCGAATTGACGATGTGGTTGATCCGGTTGGACGCTCCACACCTCCGCGACAGGCTTGACCGTAGCAACGACGGCCAGGACCACACGGTTTTGCCGTCCGCACGGCTCGCTTGTTCGCCGCATGATCCCCCGGCTTCGTCGAAGTTGCCGGAAGCATGCTGGCGAGACGAACCTGACAGCGCCGTTCGTCTGCGCGCGGTTACGGGCTCACAGGGACTACCCGCCCTGCCCGCACCTCTCGCGCCCAACGCCGCCCGCGTCCACCGCAAGCCCGGCTCGCAATCAAGACGACTCGAGACCGCCCCTCAAGGATGAGCCGGGATGGGCGACACATACGACATTTCCGAATTTCGGTAAAGTGGAATATTTTTATGAGAAGGGATTGACAGGGGGGGGCGAGGTGTTTTGCCCGACGTCTGCATTTCGGCTTTGGTATGAAATCGACCATTCAAGACGGCTTATGCGGGCCGCCCGGGAGATTCGTCGAGGGTATGAATGACCGGCAGCAGCTCGCCACCCTCACCGATATCAAGCGTTGCGAGCGTGATCGGAAGCCTGAAGCGCCGCGGCCCGGCGCTTCCCGGATTGAGGTAAAGGACTCCAGCATCCATCCTGACGCTCGCACGATGCGAATGACCGTAGATGACGGCATCAACAGCGCCCGGCCGCTTGTCCTTCAATTCCGCAAGATCGTGCAGAATATAGAAGCGGTGATCACCCAGGCGCAGCGTCTCCGCGGCCGGATACCGGTCTGCCCAACCGCCAACGTCGACATTGCCTCTGATGGCGGTGACAGGCGCAATCCTGCGCAGGCCCTCGAGCACATGCTCGGCACCGATATCGCCGGCGTGGATGATATGCGTGACGCCCGCCAAGTATTGTTCAACCTGCGGCCTCAGCAGACCGTGAGTATCCGAAATCACGCCAATTCTGGACACAGGACCTCTCCTCACGGCAACCAACGTAGGAACCACAGCGGCACGCGCGCATTGCCCGAATATCTAGCGGGAGCCTGCGAATGAGCAATAGCGGCGCGGGAAATGGACGCCGCTCAGCGCCAGGATGCGGAGGACCATGAATGCCTGAAGACCTTCGCGCGATTACCCAGCCCGGAGCTGTCATCGCTGTCCTGATCATCCTGCTCTTGATGGCGGCGGCGGACGCCGCAATCTTCATCGCGACCCGGGGTTGGCCGCTCTAGTCAGGCAGTCCGATGGTCGATGTTGGACATATTTTCTATCAAGGCTGGGCGCCGCTGTTACGAACTGCCATCGGCACCACGTTCACCTATGTCGCTCTGGTCATCATGCTCCGCGTCGCGGGTCCCAGAACGCTGGCGAAATGGTACGCCTTCGACCTGATCGTCACCGTCGCGCTGGGCTCCACCTTCGCCAACAGCGTTCTTTCCGGCAACATCAGTGTTGCGCAATCATTGGTTGGCTTCGCCATCCTGATCGGCCTGCAATTCGTGATCGCCTTCGCCGTGGCGCACTGGAGTCAGTTGCGGGTCGTCGTCAATCCACAACCCACGCTGCTGCTGCTCGACGGGAAATTCGTTCACGATGCGATGCGCCGGCAGCGCGTCGCCGAGGCGGATGTGCGTGCCGCGATCCGGCACCAAGGCATTGACCGCGTTGAGAATGTCGGCGCGGTCGTGCTCGAGGCCGACGGCACATTCAGCGTCATCAAGCAGCTCGGATCGAGCGCGCTCGCCGACGTTCCGGAGCTTGGCGGCTCCAACGCCGCCAACCGCTCCGATGACGAATAGGAACCTTCAAACGTTTGTCCGGTTCGCTCCCGGAAAAGGGGAGCATGGCGAACATCGATGCCTGTCCGGATGCGAACGGCTCTGGTGCCATCTGCGACGTTGCCGCTGGCCGCTTGCGCAGGCCGGCAGTCCGCGCTCGACCCGCAGGGACTTCAATCCGGCGAGATATTCCACACTCTCTCCGTCTTCCTGATCGTCGCGGCCCTCGTCTGGATCGCCGTGGTGATCGTCCTTGGGCTAAGCATGCTGCGCCGGAAGCGCGCGGCCGACCAGCCGCTCGCGCTGCACCAGCCGTTTGAGCGAGCCAGCGGTCGCGTCATCTTCGTGTTGGGGCTTGCAACCCTGGTCATCGTGCTCGGGCTCTCGATCGTCAGCTATGCCGGCCAACGCACCGTCTTCGCCAAGGTCGAGAACGCGCTCACGCTCAAGATCATCGGGCATCAATGGTGGTGGGAAGTCCGCTACGAGGACGACAGCCCCGCCCGGAGCTTCGTGACCGCAAACGAGATCCGCATTCCGGCCGGGAAGCCCGTGAAGGTCGAGTTGGAGTCCGCCGATGTGATCCACAGCTTCTGGGTCCCCAGCCTGACCGGCAAGATGGACCTCATCACCGGGCAGAAGAACGAGCTGCAATTCACCGCGAAGAATGCCGGCGTCTATCGCGGCCAATGCGCCGAATTCTGCGGCCTTCAGCATGCCCATATGGCCTTCGCGGTGCTCGCGCTGCCGCCGGACGAATTCGGCCGCTGGCGCGACCACGAAAACGAAAGCGCGCGCGATCCGGCCGACCAGCTCGGCAGGCTGGGCGAGCAGCTGTTCCGCGCGCGAGGCTGTGCGCTCTGCCACAGCATCCGCGGTACGCTCGCTGGCGGCCAGCTCGGCCCTGACCTCACCCATGTCGGCAGCCGGACGACGGTCGCGGCCGGAACGCTGCCGATGTCCCCGGCAACGCTTGCGGCCTGGATCGCCGATCCCCAGCACATCAAGCCCGGAAACTACATGCCGAAGATGCCGCTGCAATCGGACGAGCTCATCGCGATTCTTCATTATCTGGAGCAGCTCAAGTGAGCATTGTGGCCGAGCAACGCGAGCTGCGCGACGACGCGCTCAATGGTCTGCAGCTTTCGACGCGGCTCGAGAACCTCTGGCGGACGCCGTCCGGCTTTTTCGGGGCACTTGCGTCGGTGGACCACAAGGTTGTCGGGCGCCGCTACATCGTCACGGCATTCGTGTTCCTGCTGCTCGGCGGGGTTCTCGCAGTGCTGATGCGCGTTCAGCTCGCCGGCCCCGAGAAGACGTTCTTGTCGGCCGACAAGTACGACCAGATCTTCACCATGCACGGCTCGACGATGATGTTCCTCTTCGCCGTGCCTGTCATGGAGGCATTCGCCGTCTATCTCGTGCCGCTGATGGTCGGAACGCGCAACATCGCCTTCCCGCGCCTGAATGCCTTCAGCTACTGGATGTTCCTGTTCGGCGGCTGTTTCCTCTGGATTTCCTTCATGCTCAATGTCGGCCCTGACGTCGGCTGGTTTGCCTACGTTCCGCTCTCGTCATTGCAGTACACCCCGACGAAGCGGCCAGATGTCTGGGCGCAGATGATCACCTTCACGGAGGTCGCCGCGCTCGCGGTCTCCGTGGAGATCGTCGTGACCGTTTTCAAGCTGCGCGCGCCGGGAATGACGCTCGACCGCATTCCGCTTTTCGTCTGGGCCATGCTGGTCACCAGCTTCCTGGTGATGTTCGCGATGCCCTCGATCATGGTCGCATCGACCTCGTTGATCCTGGACCGCCTCGTCAACACGCGCTTCTACGACTCGTCTTCGGGCGGGCATCCCCTGCTCTGGCAGCACCTGTTCTGGTTCTTCGGCCATCCCGAGGTCTACATCATCTTCATCCCCGGCACCGGCATGGTCTCGATGATCCTCGCAACGTTCGCGCGCCGTCCGGTGATCGGCTACCCCGTCGTCATCCTCTCGTTGATTGCGACGGGTTTCCTGTCGTTCGGCCTGTGGGTCCACCACATGTTCGTCACCGGCCTGCCGCAGCTCGGCGCCGGCCTGTTCACGGCCTCCAGCATGCTGATCGCGGTGCCGAGCGGGCTCCAGATTTTCTGCTGGCTTGCGACGCTCTGGGATGGCCGCCCTGTCTACCGCACGCCGCTGCTGTTCGTCCTCGGCTTCATCGTCATCTTCGTGATCGGCGGTCTGTCCGGCGTGATGGTCGCCTCGGTGCCGATCGACACCCAGGTGCACGACACCTATTTCGTCGTCGCCCATTTCCACTACGTGTTGATCGGCGGCGCCGTGTTCCCGCTCATCGGCGCCGTCTACTACTGGTTTCCCAAGATCGCCGGCCGGATGCTGAGCGAGCGGCTCGGACGCTGGCACTTCTGGCTCGCCTTTGTCGGCTTCAATGTCGCGTTTTTCCCGATGCATATTCTCGGACTGATCGGGATGCCGCGGCGGGTCTACACGTATACCGCCGACATGGACTGGGCCCACCTCAACCTGCTCTCCAGCGCCGGCGCCGCCATCTTCGCGATCAGCTTCGCGCTATTGCTCGTCAATGCGATTCATAGCCTCCGCAGCGGGGCCCTGGCGGGCGACAATCCCTGGGACGCCTCGACCCTGGAATGGGCGACCACGTCGCCGCCGCCGCCGCAGAACTTCGATCGCATTCCCATCGTCAAACATCGCGATCCCCTCTGGTTCGACAACGAGAGCCTGCCTGTGGTCGCAGGTCTCAGCGTGGAGCGCCGCGAGGTGCTCATGACCTCGCTTGCGGAAGCCGAGCCGCAGGTCCGCGAAGCGTCTCCCGAGCCGAGCATCTGGCCGCTGCTGACGGCGATCGCCACCACGGTGTTCTTCATCGGCTCGATCTTCACGCCCTGGGCCGTGCTGTGGGGCACGCCGCCGATGGCGGTCACCTTGATCGGCTGGTTCTGGCCGAGCGGCAGCAAGGAGGACGAGGAGTGAGACAGACCATCGTCCGCAATGTCGCCGAGCTGCCGACCTATGGCTACGGCCCGCGCAGCGGCCCCTGGTGGGGCGCCATGGGCTTCATGGCGCTGGAGGGCATGGGATTTGCTATCGCCATCGGCGCCTACCTCTATCTCTATGCCGTCAATCCGAACTGGCCGATCGGCGCTGCGCCGCCCGATCTCTGGCCCGGCACGGCCGAGACGATCATCTATCTCTTGAGCATCATCCCGAACGAAATGATCAATCGCGTGGCGCACCGGCAGGATCTTGCCAGGGTGCGCATCGGCCTGATCGTGATGTCGCTGATCGGCATCGCTCTGCTCGTGCTGCGCGGTTTCGAGTTCGCCCATCTCAACACGCGCTGGGACAACTCCGCCTACGGATCGATCGTCTGGTTGATCCTGGGACTCCACACCACCCATCTTGCCACCGACGTCGGCGACACGGTCGTGCTGGCCGTCCTGATGTTCACACGCCACGCCAAGCCGCGCCGGTTCAGCGACGTCACCGACAACGTGTTCTATTGGAACTTCGTCGTGCTGGCCTGGCTGCCGCTCTACGTCCTGCTCGACTGGGTGCCGCGCTTATGACCGATCCTGAACGAGCTCCGAAACTGCTCTATTGGGCCGGCGTCGCGCTCGGCCCGCTGGCCTGGGGCATCAACCTGCAAGGGGTCTACGCGCTCGCCCATTTCTCATGCGAGACGACGAAGCTGAGCGGCACGATCATGAGCGCCGTCCTGGCCATCGTCGCCCTCGCGGGAACGGCAATATCCGCGCGTGCGGTCCGTCGCGGCGCCGGGGCGGAGTGGACCGACGCGCAGGGCGGTGGTCCCCGCACATTCATGGCCTGGCTGGGCGTCGGCTCCGGTGTGTTGTTCGCGCTGGTGATCGCGAACCAGCTCGCGGCGTCGTTGATGATCAGCCCATGCCTGCGCTGAGCCTGCTGGCGCTCCTGCTGAGCCTGGTTGCGGCGCCGGCGATGGCCCATGGCATCTCGGACGTCGATCCGGGCTCGCTCTGGAGCTTCGATCCGTGGCTTCTGGCGCCGCTCTACGCCGTTGGGACCGCCTTCTATGTCGGCACGCAGCGGCTCTGGCGCCGTGCCGGCGGCGGACGCGGCGTCAACTTCCGCCAGGTCGGCGCATTCTGGGCGGGATGGCTGATCGTCGCGCTCGCCCTCACCTCGCCGCTGCATTGGCTCGGCGAGCGTCTGTTCACGGCCCACATGGTCGAGCACGAGTTGCTCATGATCGTCGGCGCGCCGCTGATGGCCTACGCCCGGATCAACGGGCCGGTGATGTGGAGCCTGCCCGCCTCGCTTCGTCCCGCCGTGGGCCGATGTCTCAACTGGCCTGGCGTGGCGAGGCCGTGGGCGCTCGTCAGCCACCCTGTCAGCGCGACAGCCCTGCATGGCCTGGCTCTCTGGGTCTGGCATGCGCCGCCGCTCTATGCGTGGGCGCTCGAAAACACCGCGGTCCATCGCCTTCAGCACATCAGCTTCTTCGCCACCGCGCTGTTGTTCTGGTGGGTGCTGCTGCACGGCCGCGGCCTCGGGCGCAGCGTGCGACTTCGGGATGGGATCGCGGTCGCATGCCTGTTCGTCACCGTGCTTCATTCCGGCGTGCTCGGCGCCTTGTTGACGCTGTCGACGCGCATCTGGATTCCCGGCCAGGGCGCCCTTGCGGGCGAGTTCGGCTTGTCGCCGCTCGAGGATCAGCAGCTCGCGGGCATTCTGATGTGGGTGCCCATGGGCATCCTCTACACGGGCGCAGCATTGTTCTTCGCCTATCGCTGGCTGATCACGATCGACGCGTCCCGCGTGCCGATGGTTCGGCATGCCGGCTGAACGATCCGCTTGATGGCAAGGGACATAGGAACCGCAAGTCGGACCACGACGTTCGCCTGCTGAGTTTCGACACTCCAAGGAGGCCACATGGGCAAAAGAACCGTCCTGGCGACCGTCATCCTCGCGGCTGGCCTTGCCCTGCCGCAAGGCGTGATCGCGCAAGATCAGCCGCGCCCGGGAATGTCGTGTCCGGTCGACCATGACCAGCTGGCGGACATCCTCAAGAAGAGCGTCAAGCCGGGCGGCGGCCCCAGCAACGGCGGCCTCGACAACAACGAATGGGCTGCCGTCGTGAACCGGCAGGGCGTGGTCTGCGCCGTCGCCTACAGCGGCAGCAAGGCCGACGACCAATGGCCGGGCAGCCGTGCCATCGCCGCCGAGAAGGCCAACACGGCGAATGCGTTCAGCCTGACGAACAAAGCGATGGCCAGCGCAAACCTCTATGCGGGTGCACAGCCCGGCGGCTTTCTGTTCGGTGCGGCGCTCAGCAATCCACCGTCACCGGAGGTGATTTATGCGGGCACGCCGGAGGAATTCGGAACCGCGCATGATCCGATGGTCGGCAAGCCTGTCGGCGGCGTCATCGTGTTCGGCGGCGGGCTCGCGCTCTATGACGGCAACGGCATCGCCGGCGCGCTCGGCGTGAGCGGCGACAGCTCCTGCGCGGACCACAATGTCGCCTGGCGCGTGCGTCACCTCCTCGGCCTCGATCACGTACCGGCCGGTGTCAGCCCGAACGCGAAGGACGCCATCATCTACGACATCGGCCCGGACGGCAAAAGCCCGTCCGGATTTGGTCACCCGAAATGCAACGGCAAGGAAGACCAGATCGCCGTCGATCTCGGCGCCGGTGTCTCGGGGAATGTCGTGAGATAGGTGCAGTCGAGCACTTAGGAACCAAGCGCGCGTGCAACGTTTGTACGTTCGCAATCCGGCCTGCAACGCGGCAGGGCCTCATCAATGCCGTGGAGATCTTCACCTATGTTAATGCCCGGCCTCAGGCAATTGCTGTGGGGGACGTTGAGCCTGATCTGCGCCTGCTGCGCATCGCAGTCTCCCGGCTTTGCCCAGACCGATCTGGCCAGCCGCATGAAAGATCCCGGCCAGTGGCCGATGGCTGCGCGTGACTATGCCAACACCCGTTACAGCGCCCTCGACCAGATCAACGCAAGCAATGCGTCACGCCTGCAGCTCGCCTGGACGTTTTCGATCGGAGCCGATCGCGGCCAGGAGGCCGCCCCACTCGTCGTCGACGGGACCATGTACGTGGTTGGGCCCTATGCCGGTCCCTATCCGAACCGCGTGTTCGCGCTCGATGCCACAACGGGCGAGTTGAAATGGTCGTATGCACCGAAACCCGAACCTGCCGCGGCAGGCGTTGCCTGCTGCGATGTCGTCAATCGCGGGCTCGCCTTCGACAACGGCAAGGTGTTTCTCAATACGCTCGATAATCATTCCGTCGCGATCGACGCGAAGACCGGCAAGGAGCTCTGGCATACGAAGCTCGGCGAGATCAACAAGGGCGAGACCATCACGATGGCGCCGGTCATCGTCAAGGGCAAGGTTCTCATCGGTAACAGCGGTGGAGAGATGGGTGTGCGCGGCTGGGTCACCGCGCTCGACGAGAACACCGGTGCCATCGCCTGGCGTGCGTATGCGACCGGCCCCGACAAGGACGTCTTGATCGGCGATGACTTCAAGCCGTTTTACGACAGCCTCAAGGGCAAGGATCTCGGCGTCAAGAGCTGGCCTGCCGACCGATGGCAGGTCGGCGGCGGCACCATGTGGGGATGGATCTCCTACGATGCCGATCTCAACCTGATCTATTACGGGACCGCCAATCCCAGCCCCTGGAATGCGAACCAGCGCAGCGGCGACAATCTCTGGAGCACAACCATCTTCGCGCGCGATCCTGATAATGGGCATGCCAAATGGGCCTACCAAGTCAACCCGCACGATCTGTTCGACCATGACGAGATCAACGAGAACGTACTGGTCGACCTCGAGCTGAATGGCCAGACGCGCAAGGTGCTGATCCATCCCGGCCGCAACGGCTACATGTACGTGATCGACCGCGCCACCGGCGAAGTGATCTCCGCCGATGCCTTCGAATTCGTGAATGCCTACAAGGGCGTCAACCTCAAGACCGGCAAGATCATCCCCAACGAGGAGAAGACGCCGCTGGCCGGCAAGACGGTCGAGAACATCTGCCCGAGCGCGCCGGGCGCCAAGGATTGGCAGCCAACGGCGTGGTCACCGCGCACGAAGCTGCTCTACGTTCCGCATCAGCATCTCTGCATGAACTTCAAGGCGTCGCAGGTCGGCTACATCGCCGGCACGCCCTATGTCGGCGCCGATGTCGATATGTATGCCGGCCCCGGGGGGCATCGCGGCGAGTTCATGGCGTGGGATCCGGTCGCGCGCAAGAAGGTCTGGGAGATCCACGAGAAGCTGCCGGTCTGGAGCGGCGCGCTGGTGACGGCGGGCGATGTCGCGTTCTATGGAACGATGGACCGCTTGTTCAAGGCGGTGGACGCCAAGACGGGCAAAGTGCTCTGGCAGTTTCGTGCAGGCTCGGGATTCATAGGCCAGCCGATCTCCTACCGCGGCTCGGACGGGCAGCAATACATCGCCATCCTCTCGGGCGTCGGTGGCTGGCCCGGCGTGGTGGCGAATGCGGAGGTCGATCAGCGCGTGCGCAATGCCGCGCTGGGCTTCACCGGCGCGATGCAGGATCTGCCGTTCTACACCACTGGCGGCAGCGAACTCCTGGTGTTCAAGCTCGGCAGCGCCGACGGTCAGGACAACAGCCATGCGCCTCCGCAGTGATTGTACCGCTGTTGTGCTTGCCTGCCTGGTCGGGATCGTGTCCCCGGCAACGGCCGCGCCGAATGGCGAGCTTCGAGTCTGCGCCGATCCGAACAATCTGCCGTTCTCCAACAGCGCGGAGGCCGGCTTCGAGAACAAGCTCGCGGCGATGGTCGCCGAGTCCCTCGGACGATCCCTGTCCTACACCTGGTGGGCGCAGCGTCGTGGCTTCATCCGCAACACGCTGAAGGCCGATAAATGCGACCTCGTGATCGGTGTGCCCTCCGGCTACGATCTGGTCGAAACCACAAAGCCCTATTATCGCTCGACCTACGTCTTCGTCAGTCGTCAGGACGAGCATCTTGACCTGTCTTCGCTGCTCGACCCGCGCCTGCATCGTCTCGTGATCGGCGTGCACCTCGTCGGCGACGACGGCAACAATCCGCCACCGGCGCAGGCCCTTGGCCAGCTCGGTATCGTCGACAATGTCCGCGGCTACTCGATCTATGGAGACTATCGCCAGGCCGACCCGCCGGCGCGCCTGATCGAGGCGGTCGAACGCGGCGAGATCGACGTTGCCGCCGCATGGGGGCCGCTGGGCGGCTATTTCGCCGAGCATTCGAGGGTGCCGCTGACGGTCACCCCGATCCAGGACGGCGCGCGCTTCACGCCGCAGCAATTCCAGTTCGCCATCGCGATGGGGGTTCGCAAGGGAGACCACGCTCTACGCGACCGCTTGAACACGTTCATCGACGAGCATCGATCCGAGATCGCCGCGCTGCTGCGGAGCTACGGCGTGCCTCTGGTCGACGAGTCAGTGACGGCATCAGGAGGACACGAATGATGTCTGCCCCATCGCTGCGCGCGAGCGCCGCCGCCCTGCTGCTGGCGACCACGCCGAGCGGCGCCGTGTTCGCGCAACAAACTCTGCCGCAATCCCAGGAGGCGCAATTGCCTACCCTGGCGCCGCGTCCGAATTTCGGTGGCAGCGTGGGAAACGGCAGGCGGGGCGTCTTCATGCAGGTGCCCGTCAGCCATCTTTTCCCCGGCGCTCAGCCCGATCCGCCCGAGATCAAGAACCCCGTCCAGGGCGATCCCAATGCCGAGCAGCGCGGGATGACCTATTTCGTCAATTTCAATTGCGTCGGCTGCCATGCGCCGAATGGCGGCGGCGGCATGGGACCGGCGCTGAGCAACAATCTCTTCACCTATGGCTCGCAACCCGAGAACATCTACCTGTCGATCTACCAGGGGCGGCCCAATGGCATGCCGGCCTGGGGCGGCGTGCTGCCCGACAGCGTGATCTGGGACCTCGTCACCTATATCGGCAAGATCAGCAATGAGCCGAACCGGCAATGGGGTCGCACCTTTGCGGCCAATCCGCTGTCGCCCCAAGTGGAGCAGGTCCCGAGCGAGCAGGTCTCGACGACCGATCCATGGTCCGCCACCAAGACCTTCAATTTCGGCCAGAAGCCCTGATCGGAGCGGCGAATGGGCGACAATCTGGCCGCACGGTTGTTGATCGCCTCGCTGGTGGGGCTGGCGATGATCGGCTGCGGCAAGGCCGATGCCGCGGGCCCTGACAATTTCGTTGGCGACGCCAAGCGCGGCGCCGACCTCATCAAGAATTATCATTGCGGCGGCTGTCACGACATTCCCGGCATTGCCGGCGCGGACGGCAATGTCGGCCCGCCGCTGCATCGGGTCGGCACGCGGACCTATATCGCCGGCTACATCCGGAACTCTCCCGACAACATGGCCGCCTGGATCGAAGATCCGCAGAAAGCGTTACCCGGTAACGCAATGCCCAGAATGGGAATCCCGCAGAAGGACGCGCGCGACATCGCCGCCTTTCTCTACACGCTCAAATAGCCGAGCAGTCCCCGATGATCTCCATCAAGACCTTATTCCGCGAAACGCCTTGGCTCGCCATCACCATCGTGGTCCTTGCGCTCATCGCGCTGTATCTGCTCCTTGGCGGCATCTGGCTCGCAACTCTGGGTGGCTCCGCCTATTATGTGATTGCCGGGATCGCTCTCCTGCTCACCTGCTGGTTGCTTGCGAACCGCAGCGCTGCGGCGCTCTGGGTCTATGCGCTGCTGCTGCTCGGCACGATGGGTTGGGCGGTGTGGGAGGTCGGGCTTGATTTCTGGTCGCTCGCACCCCGCGGTGACATCCTGGCGCCGCTCGGCGTGTGGTTGCTGCTGCCGTTCGTATCGTCACGTCTGATGCCGCGCGTGCGGATGGCGCGAGCGGCGCTTGGCTTCGTGTTGATCATCGCCATTGTCGTGCTCGGCGTTTCTCTTGCCAGGGATCGCCGTGCGATTGCCGGAACGCTGCCCGAGAACAATACGTCGGACGCCGCCTCCTCCGCCTCGTCTGCGCCTGCTGCCGGCCAGGACTGGACGGCCTATGGCAGCACCGGCTTCGGCACGCGCTATTCCTCGCTCAGCCAGATCACCGACGCCAATGTCAAGGACCTCAAGCTCGCCTGGGAATTCCGCACGGGCGACCACAAGGGACCTGACGATCCCGACGAGATCACCAACCAGGCAACCCCGCTCAAGGTCGGCGACCTGCTCTACACCTGCTCGCAGCACCAGATCGTGTTCGCGCTGGAGGCTGCGACCGGAAAGCTTCGCTGGAAGTTCGACCCTGAGGTCAAGCACAACAAGGCATTTCAGCACATGACCTGCCGCGGCGTGTCCTATCACGCGACCAAGCCCGGCGCGGTGACTGCCGGCGGCGGGCCCGCTCCCTCCGATTGTCCGGCGCGCATCTTCATCCCCACCAATGACGGGCGAATGTTCGCGCTCGATGCACAGAGCGGCAGGCCCTGCGAGAGCTTTGGCGATCACGGCCAGATCGACCTCAAACAAGGTAGCGAGATCCAGACGCTCGGCTTTTATGAGGGGACGTCGCCCCCGGTCGTGACCGACAAAGTCCTGATCGTCGGCGGGGCCGTGATCGACAATTATTCCGATCGCGTACCGTCAGGCGTGATCCGCGGCTTCGACATCTATTCCGGCAAGCTGATCTGGGCGTTCGATGCCGGCAATCCCGACCCGAACGAGATGCCGTCGGCTTCGCATCATTTCACCGCCGGCTCGCCCAATTCGTGGAGCATTTCCGCGGTCGACGAAAATCTTGGTCTGGTTTACGTGCCGCTCGGTTCGGGCTCTCCGGACATCTGGGGCGGCGGCCGTTCCGCCGACGAAGAGCGTTACGATTCGGCTCTGATTGCACTCGACATCGGCACGGGAAAGCTGCGCTGGTCGTTCCAGAACGTGCACCACGACCTATGGGACATGGATATGCCGTCGCAGCCGAGCCTGGTCGATCTGCGCTCGAACGGCAGCGTCACGCCGGCGATCTATATCCCGGCAAAGACCGGCGACATCTTCGTGCTCGACCGCCGCGACGGGCATCAACTGGTGCCCACGCCGGAGAAGCCGGTGCCGCAAGGGCCCGCGCCCGGAGACCGGCTGTCGCCGACCCAGCCCTTCTCGCAATTGAGCTTCCGTCCACCTGGCATGCTGACGGATGCGCAGATGTGGGGCAGCACGATGTTCGATCAGCTCGCCTGCCGCATCAAGTTCAAGCGCCTGCGCTACGAAGGACCGTTCACGCCGCCCTCGGAACAAGGCACACTGGTGTTCCCTGGTGACTTCGGCATGTTCGAATGGGGCGGCATCGCCGTCGATCCCAAGCGCCAGATCGCGATCGCAAATCCGCAATCCATTCCCTTCATCTCGCGCCTGGTGCCGCGCGGAAAGGACAATCCGGCTGCGCCCAACGCGGCGCATCCACCCGGCACCGAACTCGGGGTGCAGCCGATGTATGGCGCTCCCTATGGCGTCGATCTCGGCATTTTCCTCTCGCCGCTCGGCATTCCCTGCCTCGAACCGCCCTGGGGCAATATCGCAGCCATCGATCTGAAGACCCAGAAGATCGTCTGGCAGCATCGCATCGGCACGATCCGCGATGAGGCGCCGCTACCGCTGCCGTTCAAGCTGGGCGTCCCCATGCTGGGGGGGCCGATCGTGACCGCGGGCGGTGTCGCCTTCATCACGGGAACGATGGACTATTATATCAGGGCCTTCGACATCAAGGACGGCAAGCAGCTTTGGGAGGACCGGCTTCCGGCCGGCGGTCAGTCGACACCGATGACCTATGAAGTCGGCGGCAAGCAATACGTCGTGACGGTCGACGGCGGCCACGGCTCATTCGGCACCAAGCTCGGCGACTACGTGCGGGCCTACGCGCTGCCATGATGTCCGTCAGCACGCCCTTTATGCTCGGCGGCGTCTTGTCCCGATTGGCCGGCGCGGGCGAGCAACTGCCGAGGCGACCAAAGCAGCGCACGCAGCTATTCCAACCACCGCAAGCCCTTTGCTGATGACCCCGGCCGGCGGAAGCTGCTTTCGCGCCAGCCATCCTCCGTCGACGGATGTGCCTGGTGACGACGCCTCGATCATGCTTCCTTCGCTGATCGGGGCGCGCCGGGCGCGCGACAGCAGAAATCGAAATGCACCTCCCGTCAGATACTCGGTCAATCTCGGCGCGAGAGCGTAACCGATCTGGCCCGCGCGGGCCGGCCATCCGACGGCCACTTCATCGCGCGGCGCGCGAACGAGGCTCAAGAAGATTTGGGCGACATCTTCGGACTGGTACAGAAGCGGGCCGGGATCGAGCCTCTTTCCGGACATGTTGGCGCCGTGGATGAAACCCGGCGTATCCACCATCGCCGGGAAGACGCCGCAGACGTGGATCTGGGGATGTGCGCCGAGTTCCTGGCGCAGGCTTGCCGTGAACCCGCGCAGGCCGAACTTGCTCGCGGTGTACGCGGCAGCAAACGGCGTCGGCGTCCACCCTCCAAGCGAGATGTTATTGATCAGGATCCCCCGCTTCTGACGGAGAAAGATCGGCAGCACCGCGAAAGCGCCATGCATGGTCCCAAGCAGATTGACCTCGATCGTTCGCCGATGAAGCGCAAGATCGGCGTCCTGGTAGGCGCCGAACACACCCGTGCCGGCATTGTTGATCCAGACGTCGATGCCGCCGAACGCATCTTCCGCCTCCCGGGCCAATCGCTGCACCGCCTCGGCATCGGTGACATCGGTCGGGATCGCCACGGCACGACCTCCGAGAGCCCCGCACTCCGCCGCAAGGTCTTTCAGGATCCCACCGCGCCGCGCAGCGAGAGCTACGCTCGCACCTTCTCGCGCGAACGCCAGCGCTGCGGCGCGACCGATTCCACTCGACGCTCCCGTGATGACGACGCGTGTGCCTTTCATTGACCGCGATGTGGTTTCCGAAACGCCGGCGGGAAGAAGCCAGCGCAGTGACTGACGGAGCCGCTCGGTTCCTTCAGATGCGAACCAGTCGCCATGCGCGAAGATGACCCGCTCGGGTGCCAGGCTCACCAGTCGCTCCGCCGCGGCCTGCGTCGAACGGCCGCCAAGCCGCAACAGCAGCCGAAGATAAACCGGCGCCTTGCCGTCAGGTTTGGCGTTGCCGAGCAGGTCTGCCGCAGCCTGATTTGGCGGGGAGAGATGCTTCGGGTCCAGATTTTGCACGAGATCCGTCAGGACCAATGTGCGGCTTCGCTTGTCGAATAGCTCCACCTCCGCGAACATCGGCGCAGTCACGGAGATGGTCTCGAGCTCGGCAGCCCACTCATCGGGGGTGACGTCGCCCAGTTCGCGGTCGATATGAAGACCGGCCTCGCGCACCTGCTTCCGCGCAGCCAGTCCCCGCGCCGCGAAGATCCGTGCTTGCGGCAATTGTTTCTGCCACGTCGGCAGAAACATCCAGTGCGCAACATTGGGTGCGAGCAGATATTTGATGGGGCCTAACCGCTCCAGCTCCTCGCGCAGAGCCGACGAATATCGCACCGGCGAGTGCAGCACGAGATCGCCATTCGGCAACCGAATGACCGTCATACGAATGGGCAGACGCAGGCCGGCCGCACTGATCGGCGCGTCATCCGCGATCCAGATATCATCAGTCACCCTGGTCAGGAGGACGGACGACAATAGGGCATCAGAACTGTTCATGAGCGCCTTCCCGTTAGTAACCCGGTGCAAATCCCGGGAATGACGCTCGTTCCTGCAGTCGTCATCGAAGCGAGGCGGCGGGGTCTCGGGGAGCGCGGGCTCGCGGTATCTTTAGTTGAGGTCCCCGCGTGGTGAAGCCATCCGGTGAGTTCACCAGGATTTTGCCGGGCCTAGGAACCGAAGTTCACCCGATTCCTTGGTAGGCAACCATCCGGACGATGTTCATGCGAGCAAGCCCAAGAGCGGACCGTCAGCGGTCGATATCTGCCGGAAGCTTTCTGATCGCCGTCCTGACCCTTCTGATCATCGTGAAGGCTCTTGAACGCCGGATATCGTGATTGTGCCTATCGCTTCTGCTTCGCCTCTCGGTCGGCCCTCATCCGCCGGGAATGGACTTGATCGGGATGCCCACGAGTTCCGGAGGGCGCTTTCGAACGTCGTGTTCGAACGCGACGATCAGCAGCTCGATTGCAGTCGGAATTAGCTCCGATGAATAGGAACGTTGAAGACGGGCGGACGTCGATCTGTATCCATTGATGCATCCTCTGAGTTCGGGCGGACGTTATCAAGAGTTAATGTCTTCTCTTCGCCACTAGGTCAGAATGATGCCGGTGGCGGGGCGATCGGGTAACCAATGCAGACCGGTTTTGCTTTTTCCAAACTCGCCGATCACCTGGCGAGTCTTGCTGACGTGACCACCGAGGATCTCGATCTGCTGGCCGAAATGCCCAGTACCATTGCGCATTTCAGCTCGCGTCAGGCGATCCTGCGTCAGGGCGACGAGGGCAATCAATGCTGCCTGCTGCTCCAGGGTTATTTGTCCTGGCAGGATGCCCAAGGGGCGGACGGGCAGATCACGTCGATCGCGGTCCCCGGCGACATCGCAGATCTCCAGACACTGTACCAGCCGCGCATCACCGGTAATCTGATTGCGCTCGGCCCAGCCGTCGTGGCGCAGGTTCCTCATCGCTTCTTTCGCGAATTGTCGGCGCGGTCGCCGCGAATGTCTCGCGCCTTGTTGCTCATGCTGCTCGCCGACCATGCCATGCAGCGGAACTGGACGATCAATCTCGGCAGCCGGAACGCCTTGACGCGCGTGGCGCATCTGCTCTGCGAAATCACGACACGGCTGCAGAATGTCGGGCTCGCGAAGGATTTCAGATTGTCCTCGCCTTTCACCCAGGCCGACCTCGCCGCAGCCTGCAGCATCTCCCCCGTCCACGCCAATCGCACTATCCAGGAACTACGCCGCTCCAACCTGCTGCAATGGCACGGCAACACCTTGGTGATCTCGAACTGGCCCGGATTGGTCCGGCTGGCGGGTTTCGATCCCGCCTATCTCGGCATCCGTGCTCGCGAGCCGGGTGCCCGTCCAGCGCAATCGGAACCAGCTAAAGTCGAAAATGTGCCGGCCTGATCATGTTCATGCGACCCTTTGCTCGGCCGTCACTCGCTCCTGCAGCGCTTCTCTCACCTCCGCGATGACGGTGCTCCAGTCGCCGGCCGTCGTTTGACGAAACAGCCGCACGCTCGGGTACCACAACGAGCGGCCTCCGGTTGAAGGCCACCGCCAGTCGCAATCGGCATGCAGCAGCACCCAGGCTTCGCACCCAAGTGCGCCCGCGAGGTGCGCGACCATGGTATCGACGCAAATGACAAGGTCGACCTCGCGGAGCAGATGACCAAGCGTTGCGATCTCGGGCGTACTGATGTCGCGCGCGCCGATCCCTGTGAGGCTTTCAGTCGTGGCATCCCGCTGCAGCGAGTGGAGCGCTACGCCACGAACAGCGAGATGTCGGAGCAATTCAGGCGGAATGGCCCGCCGTTTATCCCACTGGCCAACCTCCCAAACCAGCCCCACGGTCAGACCCTCGCGATCGAGCGAGACGGGCATGCTCTTCGGCGGCAGCTTAATATACGGCGCTCCCATCTCGATCTGCCCTCGCCCGACCTTGAGCGCGTGCGGAACCTCCATGATCTCGATATCGACCTCGAACTCCAGTTCCGGCGTACCGTCATGGAGAGCCAGCGCGCGATCGACGCCTGCGGCCCGCTCGACCAGGGGCAACAATTCGCGCTGGCACCAGATCGACACGCTGCTCGCCACGCCCCGAAGGGGCTGCATGAAGCGCAGGAACTGGATCGTGTCGCCGAGCCCGTGATAACAGCGCACCAGCACGTGCTTGCCCGCGAGCGGCTCTGCTCGCCAGATCCGCTGCAGATGCCGCGGTCCTGTGTGCTTGGGCGGATGCGACGACGCCGCGAGATCGCGGTCGTTGACGGCCCAGGCGCGCTCGAAATCGCCCGCGCGCATCGCCTCTACCCACTCGTTCGCCACGTCCGGGACCGACTAGCGGCGGACGAATTTGTGGAAACGGCTGAGCTTGCCGTCCTTGGTCCGATCCTGGTGGAGAAAGGCAATCCCCGCCTCGTCGAACTTCTCGAAGAACTCGTCCCAGCCGATGCGGTCGAGCCCTTCATCTGGCGGATCGAAATCGATGCGCAGGATGCCGGCATGTCCATCCTCTTCGGTCGCCTTGACCGTTGCCGGCCGCCCGCCGCGCTCGTCCACCCATTTGCGGATCGCGGCGTGATCGGTGGTCGCTTCGGCTTCGCTGTTCTGCGTCTTGGACGTCATGTGGCACCTCGCTCGCTGACCGGGCCGGCAATGACATTGTCATCGCCTGGACCATTTGCGGTGAAACGCGGGCGGCCGGGATTCGTTCTTCGCGGCACGCCGTGGCTGAAGCCGGGCAACCTGCATCATCTTCTTCATCTTCATCCAGGAAGATCTTCGTTCCCTGCGTGCAGCCGCGGATTCTATCCCAGGTTAAGCCCGCTGCATTTTGTTGCCCGGAATCGATCCACAGCCGCGGCGTGGCGTCTCCAACGCAGGAACGAACATACCTTCCGATACGTTCGCCGATCTACTTACACTGCTGCCACGCGTCTTCCCGGAGGTTTTCGTCCATGCATTCCCGTCTTCAGGACAGGCGCCGCGTGCGCGTCGGCATCGTCGGCGTCGGCAATTGCGCAAGTTCCTTCGTCCAGGGGCTCACCTATTATCGTAACGCCAAGTCGAACGAGCCTGTGCCCGGCCTGATGAACGTTGATCTAGGCGGATATCACATCAGCGACATTCAGATTGCGTCGGCTTTTGATGTCAACGCGGGCAAGGTCGGTCGCGATGTCGCCGCGGCCATCTTTGCCAGGCCGAACAACACGCATCGCTTCGCGGACGTCGACGAGACCGGCGTGATTGTCCAGCGCGGTCCGGTGCTGGATGGCATCGGGCACTATCTCCAAGACGACGTTCCGGTCGCCGACGTCCCGGAGGCCGACGTTTCGGAAGTTCTGGCGATGTCGCGAACCGACGTTCTGGTCTCATACCTGCCTGTGGGCTCGCAGCGCGCAAGCGAATGGTACGCGGCCCGCGCCATCGAAGCCGGTTGCGGCTACGTCAATTGCATTCCCGTCTTCATCGCCTCCAATCCCGACTGGCGGCGGCGGTTCGAGGACGCAGGACTTCCGATCATCGGAGACGACATCAAGAGCCAGGTCGGCGCGACCATCATGCATCGCGTGCTTGCCAATCTGTTTCGCGATCGCGGCGTACGGCTCGATCGCACCTACCAGCTCAATGTCGGGGGCAACACCGATTTCAAGAACATGCTGGAACGAGAGCGATTGACCTCGAAGAAGATCTCGAAGACCCAGGCCGTCACCAGCCAGTTCGACGTCCCGATGGACCCAGACAACATTCACGTGGGGCCGAGCGACCACGTGCCCTGGCTGACCGACCGCAAGCTCGCCTTCATCCGGCTCGAAGGCACGACCTTCGGCGGCGTGCCCCTGAGCGCCGAGGTCAAGCTCGAAGTGTGGGATTCACCGAACTCGGCGGGCGTCGTGATCGATGCAGTCCGCTGCGCCAAGCTGGCGATGGATCGCGGTCAGGGCGGCGCCCTGACCGGTCCCTCCAGCTATTTCATGAAGTCGCCGCCGCAACAGTTCACCGACGAGGAGGCTGGACGGCGAACGCGCGCCTTTATCGATGACAAGGCCTACACCTGATGGCCGCAATCATCCATCTTGTCCGCCATGGTCATCACGCCCTGCTCGGCCGTACATTATGCGGGCGGATGAATGGCGTCACGCTCGACGACGTCGGCTGCGCGGAGATGGCGCGCTGTGCGGCTAATTTGCGCCCGCGGCCGAACCTGATCCAATCGAGCCCGCAGCGGCGCTGCATGCAATCAGCCTGCATCCTGGCCGCGCATTTCGGTTTGCCGGTCGAGATCGTTCCCGCTCTCGACGAACTCGACTATGGCGAATGGACCGGCCGGTCCTTCGAGGAGCTCGGTCGGGACCCGCAATGGTCGCGCTGGAACAGGGAGCGTGGCAGCGCCCGTCCACCAGACGGCGAGAGCATGCGGTCGCTCCAGAATCGTATCGTCAACCATCTGGAGCAGCTGCGCAACGATCGTTCCGCGGGCACAGCCATCGCCGTCAGCCATGCCGAGCCGATCCGCGCCGCGCTGCTGCACTACGCGCGCATGCGGCTGGACGACTTCCTTGCGATCGAGATCGACCCGTCCAGCATCAGTACCCTCAGCGCAGGCAGGGGCGGATACAGAATAACCGGAGTCAATCAGCGGGTGCCGGCGTGAAGATCGTCATTTTCGGCCTGACCATCTCCTCCTCCTGGGGCAACGGCCACGCGACGCTCTGGCGCGGCCTCTGCAAGCACCTGACACGTCTCGGCCACAGCGTCGTCTTCTACGAGCGCGACGTTCCCTATTACGCCGGCGCCCGCGACTTCAATGAGCTGCCGGGTGGCCGGCTACGACTGTTTTCGCATTGGGAGGAGACTCGCTCCCTCGCCCGCGACGACGTCCGTGATGCCGATGTCGCGATCGTGACGTCGTACTGTCCCGATGCGATCGCGGCGACCGACCTGATCATGTCCGAAGGGCGCGCTATCCCCGTCTTCTATGACCTGGATACGCCCATCACACTGGCGCGGCTCCTGGCGGGTGAATCCGTTCCTTACATCGGCCCGCGAGGCCTGCGGGATTTTGCGCTTGTCCTCAGCTTTACCGGCGGACCGCGCGTGACCCAAGAATTCCGCGATCGGCTCGGCGCCGCTGACATCCATCCCCTGTACGGCCACGTCGATAGCGATATTCATCGCCCGGTACCGCCCCAACCGCACTATCGCGCGGATCTGTCCTATCTCGGCACCTATTCCCAAGACCGCCAGCGTGGGCTCGAAGCTCTGTTCGTCGAACCGGCACGAGCCCGGCAGGACCTCCGGTTCCTGATCGGCGGAGCGCAATATCCCGACGACTTTCCGTGGTCGTCCAACATCTACTTCGTGCGGCATCTGCCGCCGTCCGAACATGCGCCTTTCTTTGCGTCCTCCCGTCTGACCCTCAATGTCACGCGCAAGGCCATGGCGGAGATGGGCTGGTGCCCCTCCGGCCGCCTGTTCGAGGCAGCGGCCTGCGGTGTCCCGCTCCTGAGCGACGACTGGCCGGGCATCGAGGCGTTCTTCACGCCCGGCCGGGAGATCCTGATCGCGCGCGACGCGCAGGACACCTTGGCCGCGCTGGCGATGTCGAACGCCGAGCTGCAAGCCATCGCCAGGTGCGCCTATGAGCGGACGATGGATCAGCACACATCCGATAGACGCGCGCGCGAGCTGGTGTTGCTGCTCGAGCAGGCGGAATCCAGCGGCGCACATCAGCAGCAATCCGAGGAGGCCTGACCATGTGGGGCATCGTTCCGGCCGCGGGTCGCGGCAGCCGCATCCAACCGCTGGCGTTCTCCAAGGAGCTGTTGCCCGTCGGCAGCCGGCGCGACGACGGCACCGAGCGTCCTTGTGCGGTCTCCGAATATCTGCTGGAGCGCCTGATCCTCGGCGGCGCGGACAAGATCTGCTTTGTGATCTCGCCGGGCAAGTCCGATATTCTGGAATATTTCGGCGATCATTACGGCAGCGCGCAGCTCGCCTATGTCGTCCAGCCCGACGCCTCCGGCCTCTGCGATGCCGTTTTTCGGGCGGGCACCGTGGTCGGCCATGACGAGGACGTCATCGTGGGCCTGCCCGACACCATCTGGTTTCCCAAAGTCGCATTGCAGGCTCTGCCCGATGCCGACCTCTCCTTCCTACTCTTCCCTGTCGAGCGACCGGAATTCTTCGACGCCGTCGTTCTCGATGGCGACAGAGTAAGGGAAATCCAGGTCAAGCAACCCAACCCGACCTCGCGATGGATATGGGGTGCTTTCAAGATGTCCGCGACCGGATTTCGCCAGTTACATGAGCTCTGGCACGCACGAGAGCGGCGAGACGAATATTTCGGGACTCTGGTCAATGCCTATATCGAAGGAGGCGGCCTCGGCATCGGGGTCAAGGCCGGCGAATCCTATGTCGACGTCGGGACCATCGGCGGTTATCGCACCGCGATGGCCCTGCTCGCGGAAAGCGCCGGCGCCGACGGCAGGTCGAGGTTGCGGGCCGGCAGCTCGAGCGATGGGGCTCGACCGATCCCCGCAATGGAGAATGGAGCAACTGCATGACGGGAGCGCTGCTCACGCGTGACGAAATTCGCCGGCGCGTCGACGCGCTCGGGCCCTGGTTTCACAATCTCGACCTCAAGGGCGTGCCGACCGCGCCCACCCACTTCCTCGGCGACTATCCCAACGTGAAATGGCGCCGCTTCGCCGGAATTATCCCGGATCGCCTCGATGGCAAGACCGTCCTCGATATCGGCTGCAACGCCGGATTCTACGCCATGGAGATGAAGCGGCGGGGCGCCGAACGCGTGCTCGGCCTCGATACCGATGAGGAATATCTGGCGCAGGCCCGTTTCGCCGCCGAGGTGAACGGCCTCAGGATCGAATTCCGCCAGATGTCGGCCTACGACGTCGGACAACTCCGCGAGAAGTTCGACCTCGTGATCTTCATGGGCGTGCTCTATCATCTGCGTCATCCGCTTCTGGCGCTGGATCTCATCCACGAGCATGTCGCCACCGATCTCCTGCTGTTCCAGTCGATGCAGCGCGGCGCCAGCCATGTCGACACCGTCGAGAAGAATTACGATTTCTGGACCACCGATCAGTTCGATTCCGCGGGCTATCCCAAGCTGCACTTCATCGAGCACAAATATGCCGACGATCCCACCAATTGGTGGGTCCCGAACCGGGCCTGCGTCGAGGCCATGTTGCGCAGCGCCGGCTTCGCGATCACCGCCCATCCGGAAGAGGAAGTCTATCTTTGCAAACGCACCGGGCGGCCACAAGCCGACGGGCCCGTCTATCCATCCCGGAGCACAAGCTGATGATCGAGGCGGCCAAGATCTGGAACGAACCCAACAACAAGTCGCATTGGGACCTGCTGATCGATCCGGATTGGGCGATGTTCGCAAACCTGGCGATCGCCGCCGGCAAGTCGATCCGCGGCGCGCGCCCCGCATTGCCGATCGTCCTCGGCGGCATCTCGCCAATCGATCCCTCCTTCATGCGCAACATGCAGAACCGCGGCGTGCTCGACCACTTCGATGCAGTCGCCGTGCACGGCTTTCCGCTCGACTGGAACCTGTGGCAGATCGGCCAATGGCCGGCGAAGCTCGAGGAGATCAAGGCGGTCACCACCCTGCCCGTCTGGGTGACGGAGGTCGGCGTCTCCTCGTTCGGCGCGGAAGAGGTGCAGGCCTGGGGGCTGTCGCGCACCGCAGAGCTCCTGATCGGCCGTGCACCGCGCATCCATTGGTACAGCCTCTACGACCTTCCGTCCGCCTGGGAAGCAACGACACGGCACAAGGAAGCCGAAGGCTCGTCCTATTACCGACATTTCCACATGGGCCTGCTGCGTGAGGACGGCACGCCGAAAGCGGCCGCCGATCTATTTGGAGCCTACGCGCCCGCCATGGGACTGTGCCAGTGGTTCCATTTCGAGGATCATCGACTCGACGAAGCAGTCCGCTGGATGCGTCGTCTCGGCGTGACCCATCTCAGGACAGGCCTGTCATGGGCCGACAGCTTCCGTCCCAACGCGCACGACTGGTTCGACCGCCAGATGGAGGCGCTGGCGGAATTTGAGGTCACGGTGACGTTCTGCTTCACCCCCGAGCATCGGGGCATCGAGCCACATCACACCAGCCCGCCGCTGGACGTCAACGAATTCGCCGATTTCTGCGCATCGATGGTCGACCGCTATTGCATGCGAACCGGCGTTGCATCCTCCCCAACATCCGCCAGAGAGCCCACATGCGTGCCCTGATCCTGGTGATGGACTCCGTGGGCATCGGCGGCGCGCCGGATGCCGAGCGCTATGGCGACGAAGGCGCCGACACCGTCGGTCACATCGCGGAGGCCTGCATGGCCGGTCGCGCCGACAGCTCCGCCCGCGAGGGACCGCTCCGGCTTCCCAATCTCGTCGCGCTCGGTCTTGGCGAAGCCTGCCGGCTGGCTACCGGCCGCGTGCCGCCCGGGCTCGAGGGTCGGGTGGAACGCGGGCAATTCGGCTGCGCCTGCGAGGTCTCGAAGGGCAAAGACACCCCGTCGGGTCATTGGGAGATCGCCGGAGTGCCTGTCCCGTTCGATTGGGGCTATTTCCCGCGCACGACGCCATGTTTCCCCGCAGAGCTGACAAGGGCCTTCTGCGAGCAAGCTGGATTGCCCGGCATCCTCGGAGATTGCCACGCCTCCGGCACGGAGATCATCGCCGAGTTCGGCGAGCGTCACATGCGAACCGGAATGCCGATCTGCTACACCTCGGCCGACAGCGTGTTCCAGATCGCAGCGCATGAAGAGACCTTCGGGCTCGAACGTCTGTATGAGATCTCCGCGATCGCAAGGCGACTGATCGACCCTCTCAACATTGGCCGCGTCATTGCCCGTCCATTTGTCGGAACAAGCTCGAAAGACTTCAGGCGCACGTCCCACCGGCGCGACTTTTCCGTACCGCCTCCCGAAGACACCATCCTGGACCACGCCGCAGGCGCCGGTCGCGACGTCGTCACCATCGGCAAGATCGATGACATCTTTGCCCATCGGGGGACAGGGCGGAACATGCGCGGCGACGGCAATATGGCGTTGTTCGACGCCACGCTCGACGGGCTAGCTAGCCTTGCGGACAGCGGCTTTCTGTTCGCCAATTTCATCGACTTCGATACGCTCCATGGTCATCGCCGCGACGTCGCCGGCTACGCGGCAGCACTCGAAGCCTTCGACAATCGCCTTCCCGAGCTGTTGTCACGACTACGGAGCGACGACCTCTTGATCATCACCGCCGATCACGGCTGCGATCCGACCTGGAGCGGCACTGATCACACCCGCGAGCAGGTGCCCATCCTCGCCTGGTCGACGCAATCATCTTCTCGGATCGGCCGTCGCGCCGGCTTCGCCGATATGGGCGCAACCGCGGCAAGGCATCTGGGCCTGCCCGAACCGATGCAGGGCGCGCATTTTTAGTCGGCGGCAGCGCCCCCGATTCACCTGGGTTATTGATCCAGGTTAGAGAAATATTCGTTTGTACAGTTTCGAGGAACGAACATTCCTTGCATCGCTTCTGACTCCAAACGTGACCAGCGCGCAGGTCGTCCGACCACCCAACAGGTGCGCTTCACCTCACATCATCGAGCGATCCCGAACGGATCGGTCTCACGATTGTACGGAGCGGTGAATGACGCGAGTATTGATCACAGGGGGCGCGGGCTTCATCGGCTCTCATGCGACGGATGTGCTGCTTGCCGCCGGCTACGAGGTTCGCCTGCTCGACAATCTCTCGCCGCAGGTCCACGGCGGCAACCGCCAGCGTCCATCCTACCTCGCCGACGATGCCGAACTCGTTGTCGGCGACGTCACCGACAGCCTCGCCGTAGAGCACGCCTTGCGCGGGGCCGACATGGTCCTGCATCTTGCGTCCGCCGTCGGCGTCGGCCAGAGCATGTATGATATCGAGCCTTACGTGCGGACCAACGAGCTCGGCACCGCCGTTCTCCTCCAGGCGTTGTCGAGGCGTCCCGTCGAACGGCTGGTCGTCGCCTCCTCGATGAGCGTCTACGGCGAAGGCCTCTATCGGCGGCCCGATCAGAGCGTCGTTGCCTGCGACGAGCGATCAATCGAACAGCTCCGCCGCGGCGAATGGGAATTGTGCGACACGGCCGGCCATCCGCTCCAGCCCGTACCTACGCCGGAGACCAAGCCGCCTTCCCTGAGCTCGGTCTACGCGCTGAACAAATTTGCGCAGGAGCGCATGTGCCTGATCACGGGCAAGGCTTACGGCATCCCCACCGCGGCGCTGCGCTTCTTCAATGTGTTCGGTCCGCGCCAGGCCCTGTCAAACCCGTACACCGGCGTACTCGCGATCTTTGCCGCGCGGCTGCTCAACGGACGACCGCCGCTGGTGTTCGAGGACGGCGAGCAGCGGCGCGACTTCGTTCATGTGCATGACGTCGCCCGTGCCTGCCGCATCGCGCTGGAAGCGGAGCATGCGCAGGACGTCTTCAATGTCGGCTCCGGCCAAAGCCGGAGCATCCTGTCTGTTGCCGAGGACCTCGCAGAGGTCATGGGGCGGCGCGACATCGCGCCCGAGATCACGCGAAAATACCGCGCCGGCGATATCAGGCACTGCTTTGCGGATATCGGCAAAACGCGCGACCTGCTCGGCTTCGAGCCCCAGGTGACCTTCAAGGACGGCCTCGAGGAGCTCGCGGACTATCTCGCGGACCAGATCGCCGATGACCAGGCCGAACGGGCCACCCAGGAGCTGCTGCAACGAGGATTGGTTGCGTGATGAATGAGCGAGACAACAAGCCCGTCCTAATCACCGGCGGCTGCGGCTTCATCGGATGCAATCTTGCGGACAGGCTGGCAGGGCGCGGCGAGCGCGTGCTGGTGCTGGACAATATGGCCCGCGCCGGCGTGCGCGAGAACGCACAATGGCTGAAATCCAGGCATGGCGATCTCGTCACCATCACGATGTCAGACATTCGCGAGCCGATCCCGGTGATCGACGCCGTGCGCGAGGCCCGGGCCGTGCTGCATTTGGCCGCTCAGGTCGCCGTGACCGACAGCGTGAGCGACCCGTCCGCCGATTTCGAGATCAACGCGCGCGGCACCCTGAACGTGCTCGAAGCGGTTCGACTGCATAACAGCACCGCGCCGGTGGTGTTTGCGTCCACCAACAAGGTCTATGGCCGCCTGATCGAGGACAGTGAGATCGCCCTCACCGGCCGTCGTTATACGCCTACCAGCGACCTCCTGGCCGGCGGCATCTCCGAGAATGCGCCACTCGACTTCTACAGTCCCTACGGCTGCTCCAAGGGGACCGCGGATCAGTACGTCCATGACTATGCGCGGGTCTATGGTCTCCAGACCGTGGTGATGCGCATGAGCTGCATCTATGGGCCGCGCCAGTTCGGCACCGAGGATCAGGGCTGGATCGCACATTTCCTGCTGAGCGCGATCCGCGGCAAGCCTCTGACGATCTATGGCGATGGCTATCAAGTCCGCGACGCGCTGCATGTGTCGGATGCAGCCTCTGCCTGGCTCGCCGTGCTCGATCGGGTCGCGCTCGCGCGCGGACGCGTGTTCAATCTCGGCGGCGGACCGGCCAACGCCATCAGCCTGCGGGAATTGATCGAGCAGATTGCCGAACTCACCGGCCGCGAGGTCACCTACGGCTTTGCCGATTGGCGCCCCGGCGATCAGCCCTGGTACGTCACTGACACCCGCGCGCTGTCGACGACCCTCGGATGGGCGCCGCAGGTGTCGGTCGCCGAGGGCCTTCGCTCGCTGCACGCCTGGCTGGACGGCCGTTTCGGAGAAACACAAGGCAACCGTGGGGCTCTCGCATGACGCGGGTCGCCCTGATCAATCCGAATTGGGATTTTGGTGGCAGCATCTATTTCGGCTGCAGGTCCCCTCACCTTCCGCTCGAGCTCGGCATCTCCGAGCATTATCTGAAAGCGGCCGGGCACCGGACGCTGTTGCTCGACGCGCACATGTTCGATCTGTCGTGCCAGGACATCGAGGCCGAATTGCGCGCGTTCGGTCCCGACCTGATCGTCATCACGACAGCCCCGACCTACCTGTTCTGGCGGTGCGCACCGCCGGAGCTTCGCGTTCCGCAGGAGCTGGCGCTGGCGGTGCGGGATCTGGCACCAGTGCTCGTCGCCGTCGGTCCGCACGGCTCGACCACGCCGCGAGCGGCCCTCAGGAAGCTCGGCGTCGACATCATCGTGATGGGCGAATGTGAACGATCCTTGCTGCGCCTCGCCAACGGGGAGCGGGACTTTGCCGGCCTATGCTTTGCGGACGGCACTTCGGTCAGGGTCAATGGCGGGCCGCAGGCCGTCGAGTTCAGGGATCAGCCAGCGCTCGACTGGCCGGACGAGATGATCCGGCGGCATCGTCACCACCATCACCGGTTCGAGGCAGAGCCGGTGGGCCCCGGCGCAGAAGTCGAGGCGTCGCGAGGATGCCCTTACAACTGCACGTTCTGCGCCAAGGAGAATTTTCGCAACGCCTATCGCAAGCGGCCGCCATCGATCATTCTCGACGAGATCGATCGCCTGCGCGAGCAAGGCGTCGAATATGTCTACTTCATCGACGAGATCTTCCTGCCAAACCCCGAGCTCCTGGAAGGGCTGAGCACGCGCGGCCTCAAGTTCGGGGTGCAGACGCGCATCGATCTCTGGAAACCGGATATGCTTGCACTGCTCGGCCGCGCCGGTTGCGTCTCGATCGAGGCCGGAATCGAGAGCCTCACCGTCGAGGGGCGCGCGGTGCTCGCCAAGAACTGCAAGATGACAACCGACCAGCTCGCCGACCGGCTGGTCGAAGCTCGCCGCCACGTTCCCTTCGTGCAGGCCAATCTGATCGAGGTGCCCGAGGACGACGATCCCGTGGTGCAGCGCTGGCGCCGCAAGATGCAGGATGCCGGCATTTGGGCGAACGATCCGGTCCCGCTGTATCCCTATCCCGGCTCGCCGGATTACCGAAAGCTGTGGGGCGAAGCCGACGATTTCGCCTGGGAGCGCGCGCATCGGCACTATCTCGGGATGTTCGATCAGTTCAGCGACGTGCAAAACGACCGGCCAATTCCGCTCGATGCCCTCGAACATCCGGAGGCACCATGAGCCAAGGTTCGGACATCAGGATCCTGATGACGACCGACACTGTGGGCGGCGTGTGGACCTATTCCTGCGCCCTCGCCGCGAGCCTTGCCGCCTCGGGCGCCGAAGTCACCTTGGCAACGCTGGGCCCCCGCGCGCGTGCCGACCAGCACGAAATGCTGTGTGACTCCCGAGTCCGCCTGATCGAAACCGACCTCGCTCTTGAATGGCAGGACCCGGAAGGACGAGACCTGCCCAATGCCCACCGCACCCTCGCCGCGCTCGAAGCGCAGTTCAGGCCGGACATCGTCCACCTTAACAGTTTCCGGGAGGCGACCTTGTCGTGGCGCGCGCCGACCGTTCTCGTGGCGCATTCCTGCGTCAATTCGTGGGCGCTGGCCTGCCGGGATTCGGACTGGCTCGGCGAACCCCGGTGGACGCGTTATACGGAGCGGGTGGCCGCGGCGCTCGACAGCACGCAGGCGTGGGTTTGCCCCAGCCGGTCCTTTCACGATGACCTCGTGGAGATCTATCGTCCCCGCTCACCCGGAGCCGTGATCTGGAACGGGATTGCGGCGAGCGCCTTTCCCAATCGCAAGCGGGAGCTGATCTTCGCGGCCGGCCGGCTGTGGGATCGTGCCAAGAACATCGAGGTTTTGGCAGCGGCTGCGCCCGGGCTGGATTGGCCGGTTCAGGTCGCGGGACCTGCTGACGCAGATCCGTCTGCGAGCATCTGCTGGCTAGGCCCATTGTCCCACAGCGCCTTGCGTGGACACCTCCAGCACGCCGCTATCTTTGCAAGCCCCGCGCTGTACGAGCCGTTCGGCCTCTCGGTTCTGGAGGCCGCCGCTGCCGGCTGTGCGCTCGTGCTGTCGGATATTGCAACATTCCGGGAATTGTGGAGCGGAGCGGCAAGGTTCTTTGAGCCCGGTGACAGTCAGGCGCTGCACCGCATACTCGCCGAACTCTGCGCCGATGATATCGAGAGAACGCGCCTGCAGCGCGCCGCCTATGAACATTCCCTGAGCTATTCGCTGGCGCGCACGACCAGCGCCTATCTGAAGCTCTACCAAGGGCTGCTCGCTTCCAATCGCCCGTCGCCCCAAGCCGGTCAGGTCGAGGTGCACGCATGAAATGCGTCCTGTTCTACCACGCGTTCACCTCCTGCTGGAACAACGGCAACGCTCATTTCCTGCGCGGCTATGCCCGCGAGCTGCATGCGCTCGGTCACGAGGTCGTCGTGTTCGAGCCGGTCGATGGCTGGAGCCGATTGAACGCCATCCGCGAGAGCGGCAGCCAGGCGCTGCAAGACATCGGCCGGCTGTTCCCCGGCGTCTCAATTCGTCGCTACGATGCTTCACTCGATTTCGACGAAGCACTGGATGGTGCCGATCTCGTCATCGTACACGAATGGAATTCGCCCGAGGTGATCGAGCAGATCGGATACAGGCGCGCGCACGGAGCTCCGTTCGCGTTGCTGTTTCACGACACCCATCATCGCGCGATCACTGCGCCGGATGAGCTCGCGCAGTTCGACCTCGATGCGTTCGACGGCGTGCTCGCCTTCGGCGAGGTGCTTCGCCAGATCTACATCAAGCTCGGCTGGGGGGATCGAGCCTATACTTGGCACGAGGCCGCCGACACCGCCATGTATCACCCCCTGCCGCACGTCGAGCGCACCGACGATCTGGTCTGGATTGGCAATTGGGGCGACGGCGAACGGAGCGCCGAGCTCAATGAGTTCCTCGTCGAGCCCGTCGCCGAACTTGGCTTGCGAGCGAACGTCTACGGCGTTCGTTACTCCGACGATGCGCTCCAGATCATCCAGGCTGCGGGCATCCGATATGGTGGATGGCTGCCGGCGCACTGGGCTCCGGTCGCCTTCGCCGGAGCGCGCGCGACCGTCCACGTTCCTCGCGGCCCTTATGTGCGGTCGCTTCCAGGCATTCCCACCATCCGTGTGTTCGAGGCGCTCGCCTGCGGCATTCCCTTGGTCTCCGCGCCGTGGTCCGACGAGGAAAGCCTGTTTCCGGATCGCGCTTATCTCCAGGCCGCCAACGGCGCAGAGATGAAGCGTGCACTCCGTGCTGTTCTCGATGATCGGGAGCTGTCCGCCGCCATGGTGGCCACCGGGCTGCGGACGATCCGGGAGCGCCATACTTGCCGCCATCGCGCACAACAGCTTGTGGGCATTGTCGAGGCCATTCGTGCCTCCGACACCTCGTCACGGCCTGAGCGTTACATCGGAGCTTCCGCATGAAGATCTGCTTCTTCGGATCAAGCCTCGTTTCGTCCTACTGGAACGGTGCCGCCACTTATTACCGCGGTATGCTCAAGCAGATTGCGGCGCTCGGACATGACATCACGTTCTTCGAGCCCGACGCCTTCGAGCGACAGGCCCATCGCGACATCGCCGATCCCGACTGGGCCAAAGTCGTCGTCTACCCCGCAACTGCCGATGGCTGGCGCGGCTCGCTCGAGACAGCTGCGCGTTCGTCCGACATGCTGATCAAGGCCAGCGGCGTCGGTGTGTTCGATCAGGAGCTGGAGATCGCGGTTGCGGCCCTGCCCTCCCGAACCATGCGGATCTACTGGGACGTCGATGCTCCCGCGACGCTCGAAGCGATGGCAAACGATTCCGCGCATCATCTGCGGCGCGCGATTCTATCCTACGACATGGTCCTGACCTATGGCGGTGGCGACGGCGTCGTAACGGCCTACCGCGCTATGGGCGCGCGGGATTGCGTGCCGATCTATAACGCGCTCGATCCCGAGACGCATTTTCCGTCCCCGTCCAAGCCGGACTTCGCCTGCGATCTCAGCCTGCTGGCAAATCGCCTGCCCGATCGCGAGCAGCGGGTCGAACACTTCTTCCTCGACGTCGCACGCGAGCTGCCTGGCAAGACGTTCGTTCTCGGCGGCTCCGGCTGGGAGACGAAAGACACGCCCGGCAACCTCCGCAAGGTCGGGCATGTCGGCACCAGCGAGCACAACGCCTTCTTCGGCTCCGGTCTCGCCACGCTCAACGTCAATCGCGACAGCATGGCGCGTTATGGTTTCTCGCCGCCGACGCGGGTGTTCGAGGCGATCGGCGCCGGCGCCTGCCTGATCACCGATAAGTGGGACGGCATCGACCATTTCCTCGAGCCGGATCGCGAAGTGCTCGTGGCTGCGAGCGGGGCCGAAATTGCCGGCCATCTCGACGCCCTCGATCCCGATCGCGCCGCTGCGATCGCCGGCCGAGCCCGCGCGCGCATCCTGGGCCAGCACACCTATCGGCAACGCGCCCGTCAATTCAACGATCTCTTTGTCGGAAGCAGCTCGCGCATCGAGGCAGCAGAATGAACCTCAATATCGTCGTCGTCGGTCTCTCGGTCACATCGTCATGGGGCAATGGTCACGCCACGACCTACCGCGCCCTGATCGAGGCCCTCGCGCGACGAGGCCACCATGTCACGTTCCTTGAACGCGACGTCGCCTGGTATCGGCAGCATCGCGATCTCACGAAGCCGTCGTCCTGGACTGTCGAGCTCTATCAGTCGCCCAAGGACGTGCCTCGCCGCTTCGGCAAGCTGATCCGGGACGCGGACCTCGTCATGATCGGCTCTTACGTGCCTGACGGCATCGCGATCTCCGAGTGGATCACGAGTCAGGCACGGGGAATCACCGCGTTCTACGACATCGATACCCCCGTGACGCTGGCGAAGCTCGACCACGGCCTCGACTATTTGTCGGCCGCGATGATCCCGCGCTTTGATCTCTATCTGTCATTTGCCGGCGGTCCGGTGCCCGGCATGATCGAACAGCGGTACGGCAGCCCGATGGCGCGCGTTCTCTATTGTAGTGCCGACACGGAAGCCTACACGCCGCAACAGGCGCAGGCGAGATGGGCCCTTGGCTATCTCGGAACCTATAGCGAAGACCGGCAGCCGGTTCTTGAACAGTTGCTGCTGTCGCCAGCGCGTACTCTGTCGTCGGCCCAATTCGCGGTCGCAGGCGCGCAATATCCCGCTGATATCGCCTGGCCCGGCAATGTCATGCGGATCGAGCACCTCCCGCCGAAACAGCACCCGGCGTTTTACGCGGAGCAGCGGTTTACCCTCAACGCGACCCGCGCCGACATGCGCGCGCTGGGCTTCTCGCCGAGCGTTCGCCTGTTCGAAGCGGCAGCCTGCGGCACGCCCGTGATTTCAGACCGATGGCCGGGCATAGAAACCATCTTCGAGCCGTCGCGCGAAATCCTGCTGGCCTCGACCGCGCGCGACGTCATCGAGATCCTGCGCGACATGCCCGAGGAGCGTCGCCGTGCCATCGCGGAGAGTGCACGCCGGCGCGTTCTGACCGACCACACCTCCGACCAGCGGGCTCGCCAGCTGGAGAGCTATTACGCCGAAGCGGCCGCGCGACGCCGCCGCAAATCCGCGCGGCTTCCCGCCCGCCGCCCGATGCAAGTCGCCGAACTCTAAAGAGAGCTTGCCATGACGCTCCAGACCCGCATTCCGTCCCTTCATCGCTCGCCGACCGCCCTGATTGCCGGTGGCGCGGGCTTCATCGGCTCTCATCTCTGCGACTCGCTCCTGCAACGCGGCCACAGGGTGATCTGCCTGGACAATTTGTTCACGGGCAGCATCGACAATATCAGGCCGCTGCTGAATCATCCGCACTTCCGCTTCATCGATCACGATGTCCGCGAGCCGATCGAAATCGACGACCAGATCGAGCGCATCTACAGCCTCGCCTGTCCCGCTTCGCCCCGACATTACCAGAAGGACCCCATCGGAACGATGAAGACATGCGTGCTCGGCGCCATCAACATGCTCGAACTCGCGCGCCTGAAGGGCGCCAGAATCCTGCAGGCCTCCACCAGCGAGGTCTATGGCGATCCGGAGGTGCATCCGCAGCCGGAATCCTATCTCGGCAACGTCAATCCGATCGGACCGCGAGCCTGCTACGACGAGGGCAAGCGCGCCGCCGAGACGCTGATGTTCGACCACCACCGCACACACGGAACCGAGATCAAGGTCGCGCGCATATTCAACACCTATGGCCCGCGCATGCTGGAGAACGACGGCCGCGTCGTTTCCAACTTCATCGTGCAGGCCCTGCGCGGCGAGCCGATCACGATCTATGGCGGCGGCACGCAAACCCGGAGCTTCTGTTTCGTCGACGATCTCGTGCGCGGGCTCCAACTGTTGATGGAGAGTCCTGCCTCGGTGACCGGCCCGTGCAACCTCGGAAATCCGCACGAGGTCACCATCGAGACCATCGCCCGGGAGGTCCTGACATACACGGAATCGACGTCACCGCTCCGTTTCGAGGCGCTGCCGAAGGATGATCCGAAGCGCCGCAAGCCGGTCATCGACACCGCAACGCGCCTCCTGGGATGGCGCCCACGCGTGGCGCTGAAGGATGGTCTTCAAGCCACGATCGCCTATTTCGCATTGCGCATCGCGGACGAGACACCGACGCTGGTACCGGCTCTCGCGCCGCGGAAGAAAGGTCCGGCGCGCGGCCTGCTCAAGGTCGCAGATCAGGACCGATAGACCTTTGGATTTGATCCGGGTTGAAGAGCATCCGTGAAATCGGGATCCGAAGGTGCGAGTCCAGGGCGATAATCTCGCTCGGCCTCAAGCGGCGGCTCGCGACAGCCACGCGACGACCGCGCGCCTATCGATGCTATTTGCCGCCGCCCTGAATGGACGAACCCGAGGTCGAATTGCTGGTTGCGGGCTGGCCGGTGCGATCGTGGCCGGGGTTCGCTCCGCCGGTGGCGTTGTTGCCGTAGCTGTTGCCCTGGTTGGTGTTCACGGTGCCGCCGACGTTGGTTCCTGCTGTGCCCTGCACGCTCGAGGAACTGGTCGTGGTCTGCCCGGCGGCCGACCCGCCCGAATTGCTCTGCGCGAGGGCGAACGGCAGGCTGCCGAACATGAGGCTCAGAAAGATCGCGATGCACTTCATGATCTATTTTGGCTCCTTGTTTCGAAACGGATCGGCAGCCTCGTCATAGCCACGCCTGCTGCCGAAGAACATCAGTGCCATCAGGCCGCAGCCGATCAGCAGCGAAAAGAACGAGCCGAGGCCGAGCGCGATCCAGCCGTTCGCCTCCATGGGCACGTCGTTCACGCCGTTGGTCGCATCCCACGCCCAAGCGATGCCGAACGCGACAAGGCCGAGCATGGCGAACAGTGCTGCAATGAGAAGAACCTGTCCGAGCTTGATGCTGCGCATGGTCGGCTCCCTTCGGCGGGCAACCGCGGGAGACATGCGCCAGTTCCTAATGCTGCGCGCGATTAGGCACTTTCAGTCGTCGCGGCAGTTGCCGTTCGATGAGCGCGCAACATCGTGCTTCAGCGGCCGCCTTTCATCCCTGCTCGTTCAACCGGAGGAACCGACATGAAGATCCCTGCCCTGGTCGCACTCGTCGCGGCCCTGATCACGACATCGCCGGCCGGCGCGCAAAGCGGATCGGGTGCATCCCACACCGGGTCCAGCATCAATTCGTCCGGCACCGGCGGCACGACAGGCGCCGGAGCCTCGAGCTTGAATACACCGGCGGACAACAATGGCGGCGGATCGAGTGCCCCGGCGAAATCCGCGCCCGCATCGCCGGACGCGACGGGTGCCGGCACGACGCAGGGAAGCGCGGCCCCGAATACCGGCACTTCGGGATCCGGCCGGAAATAGCAGCCGGGCTCCGCAGCAACATCGCCTTGCCGACATGCTTCTTCTCTGTGTGCTTTGGGTCACAGCAGAATCGGACCGCCTTGCCTACAAGGATCCGGCATGGCCGCAAACAAGGTAACGGCGGTACGCACGAGGCTGCGGAGGCGATCAACAGCTACGGACTTTTTGAAGCCGCCGAGGTGAAGAGCCCGGCGGCTTTTTTCTGATCGAGAGCGCCATTGCCGAGCGCAGTTGAATGCACTCGCCTCTAGTGCCAGGTCGTGTCCGCCGTGACGATGACGGCCCTCGTCTCGGGGTCCTCAACCGTGTTGCAGGTGCACGGCATGCCTTCGCCGCATTGGCATCCGCCCGCCTCTTCGGTCCAGGCGCGTAGCGGGTGGTTTTCGCAAACCCAGCCCAGACCGCGGCAGAACAGACATGGCGTCTTCATAGCGTATCCGGCGTCCGCATCGTGTCCGACCTGTCCTCGTTGCGCAGCTCCTGCTCGGCCGCGTGCCAGAACTCGTCCTCGCGGCCTTCGGGCTTGCCGGCGCGCTCCCATAGCTGGTGCGCGCGCTCTCTGATCTCCTGCTCGCTCGGCTCGGACAATTGCATCTCCTCTCCTGACGCGCGGCCCCACCCTGGGGGGCTGGGGGGACTTGGAGGCGGGGCCACGCAGGCCAGCCATCGGCGGCGACGCTGACCCGGAGATTCAAGCATTGACGATGAGGAGGGTTCCTATGCCGGCCACGCCACGGACCCGACGCGTTTTAAGGACGCAGGTGAGGATAGCGGCGCGCTCGCCGCTGTCCGGGACGCTTCGCGCCGGGACTAGCGGATCTGGTCCCGACGCGGCGCGGTATGTTGGGCCGAGAGCAGCAGGAAGAGAGCTCTCGCGCCTTTGTAGCTGGCTGCCTCGCGGCTACGCTCGCGGCCAAGCATCACGGGTTTTCCGGGCAAGGCGCAGACCGTCCATTCCCAGGAGCGGGAGCGCTTCCGGACTTTGATATCGAACATCGCGAAGTAACTGGACCCGTCCTTCCGGCTCATCTGGACAGGCGCCCGATCTTTACCAAGGTGACTCAACCAAAACCCCTGCTTGGTGGTACGAAAGCGAACAAATCACTAGACCAACCAGGCTTCCCAATGATGACCCATTTGGGTGATGCGGGAGTAAAATCGCGCGAAAGACGTTGCGCCGGAATCCGGATCTGAACGGCCCGCGGCCAAATGATCCCGCAGAGAATGCATTTGGCTTACTTCAGCGAGATCGTGATCGCGCTGAGATTGGCGGCCATCTCAAGGCCGGCCTTGGGCCCTTGCAGCACCATCACAACTCCATTGTCGTTTCGAAGGTGAACACCACCCACACCGCCGACGAGAGCGCCGCCACCACCAACCGAACTGTAGGTGCCGGCGAAGTCGCGGACCTCCCTGATGCCGGACGCCCAACCTGACAGGCGGCCGGCCGTCGCGCCGGCCGTGATCCCCAGGCTTATTCCTGTGACCCGGAAGGGATAGCTGCGACCGCGATAGTTCAATACTCCACTGCCGGCACCGCCACCCAAAAGCAGGCCCGCCTTTACGATCTTGACCCGGACCTGGCCGGCAGCTTGCGCAAGCGCGGGAACGGCTGGAATCGTGACGGCGATTAACGCGATCGCGGCAAGGCGGCCGAGCGACCGCAGCGGCGGGCCCGTCATCTCACGGCTTCGCGGCATCGACCTTCTTCCAGGTCTGGTCGGGATCAAACAGCGTTAGGCGCTTGGCGACGAAGTCGGTGCGTTTGCCGAGATCCTTCTGGTAGACGACGCCGGCATGATTGACCAGGAAGGTCATCACGCCGGAATTGCCGTACTCGGCCGGCCACGCAATCAGCGCGAAGCCGCCGATCATCTTGCCTTTGACGACGTAGTTCAAGGCGCCCCCGGGGGCGTCGGGCCCCTGCCCCTTCAGGATGCGGAAGTAATAGCCGTGATAGGGCGTCATGCTCTCGCCGGCTTTGTAGCCCTCGCTCGAGGCTTGCGCCGCCAGGGGTCCTAGCGGGCTCGGATCGTTGTCGTCGCGCCAGAACAGTCCATCCTTCTTGCCAGGCGAGGACATGATGTGCTGCGCGTAGACGCCGACGCCCTCGCCGCGGTCCTTATCGGCATATTCGTTCTGCGCGTCGACAAAAGCGAGCGCGGTCTGGATCGCGTCGAGCTCGTTGCGTCCAATCCGCCGGCGAAGCACTTCGATGCGTCCCTCGTCGGTATCGAATTCCCAGCCCGCCTTGGTGTTGACAAGCGGAATCGGGAACGGAAAATCGTCGGCTCCCAGGATGAGGGTTGCGCTCTTGTTGCCCTCCGCCTTGATGCCGTGCTTGGCCTCGTACATCGAGCTGAAGCGCTGGCGGATGTCGTTGTCGGCAACCTCATCGCCGGAGGAGACGATGTCCTCGGCTGCCCTGCCGAGCACTTTGAGGGTATCACGAGGCCCGCTCTTGACTGCGGCAGCAAGCGCTGCTGCCGCGTCCTCTGGCGTCTTGTAGGATTGCTGTGCCTGGGCCACGGAACCAAGCAGCGCAAACACGAACATGCCCGGCAACACCGCGCGCTGCAGCGATTTCAGACTGATCATGGCATCACCTCCGCAGGGATCTTCGCGCCGCCGGCAAGCCAATCGCGGTAGGTGCGGAATGTCAGGCCAAGCTTTTCATAATAGACGCGGAGATAGCCGTCGCTGCCGCGAGCCACTGCGTCAGGCATCACCTGTTCGACCTCCTGCGCCATCACACCGACATAGGCCTTGTCGCTGCCGATATAACTGAAGCGATAATAGCCGAGGCCATTTGCGAGGTGCCCGAGCAGGACGATGTCGTGCTTCAGCGCGATATCGGAGCGCCGGCCGCCCCCGCCACCTCCACGACCGCCGCCTCCTCCACCGCCGCGCATCGCCATCCCACCTCCGCCGCCTCGGCCAGCCATGCTCGGTCCGCCGCCACCACCTCGCGGCATACTTGCCATGCTCGACCGCCCGCGCGCTGACGCCGCGGCCGCGGACCGACCGGACGAGACGTTCATCGCGCCGCCGCGATTGCCGCCGCCGCCGGCGCGGTTTGCGGCCTTTGCGCGATCGCCGCCTCCTTTGGCAGCGGCCTTGGCGCGATCACCGCCGCCTTTGGCACGATCTCCGGCACCGCCGCGATCACCGCCGCCGGGCCGATCGCCGCGATTCCCCGCGCGATCACCTCCGCGATCACCCGGTCCATTCCGATCACCAACGCGGTCGCCCGCTCGGTCTCCCGTCCCCTGATTGGGCCGCAGCACCTGGTTGCCGTCGCGACCGCGGAAGTCCATCCGGTCCGATGCGCCCGCTTTCAGATTGCTGTTGCCGAATTTCTGCTGAACGTTCGCATTGTTGTAGCGCACGCCCTGTCGATGCGCCGGATTGTGCTGCCAGCCGTTGCCGATGTTCGTCGTCCGGTGATTGACGTAGACGTTGCGGTTGCCCCAGTTGCAGCCACCGCCCCAGTAATTGCCCCAGCGTCCGACCGCCCAGGCCGTACCGAAGGCGATGCCCGCCGCCACCACTCCCGCACCGATATAGGACGGATAGCCCCAATAATACGGCGGATATTCCGCATAAGGCCAGCTGCCGTAGACGGTGGCCGGGTCGTAATACGGCACATACATCGCTGCGGGATCCGCCTGCTGGATCACGACGACCTGCCTGCCTTCCTGAGACTGGACGCTGACCTTCTGCTGCTTGGTGGTGACCAGCTTCTTGTTGTCATAGGCCTTGTTGCGCAGCCGCTGGATCGCGTCCATCACGTCGGGCTGCTGCGCGAGAAAGGCGTCGCCGAGCTTCTTGGTCCAGTCGAGTTGATCGCTCATCATGGTCAAGACGTCGGCGGTGCTGGCCAGCGCCTTGACGCTGTCGTCCCAGCCCTGCTTGTCCACCTCTGTCTTCAACGCGTCGCCCTTGAGGTTCTTGCGTTCCTTCAGCCACCGGTCGGCCTGAACTACCTCCAACGGATAGGTCGAGGCGGCCAGCACGTTGGCCAGCAATTCGTCGGGATAGAGCGCAATCGGCGCGACCAGGGCTTCGAGTTGTTCGGGCTTGAGGAGCTCGGCCGTCGGCGTTGCGGGACTGGCCGGTTGCGCCTGCGGGGCTGGTCCGGCCGACTTGTCGCTTGTCTGGGCCGACACGCAAACCGGCGCGGCCAGCACCAGCGCGAGCGCGAGCAACGTCTTGCCGCAGCGGATCATCGCATCCTCCATTTCAGTCCTGCCGATAAGCATGAGACCGAGAGAGGGACGTTCATTGACAAAAATCAACGAAACGGGAGCGTCGCCCATTGCAGCGCGGGATGCTAACTCGCGATCGGGAGGCGAACCGTGAACAGAGCACCGCCGAACGGCTGGTTCTCCGCGGAAATCGTGCCGTGGTGCGCCTCGACGATCGTTCGCACGATCGCCAGCCCCATGCCCATGCCCTCCGGCTTGGTGGTGAAGAAGGGCTCGAAGATGGTTTTGAGATCGGCAATTGCGATGCCTGGTCCCGTGTCGCCCACCCGGATTTCGGCAGCCCCTGCCGAGCGTCCCATGGTGACGCTGACTTCGCGCTTGCCTGCCTTGCTTTCCGATATCGCCTCCAACGCATTGAGGATCAAATTGAGGACGACCTGCTGCAGCTGGACAGGATCGCCCTTGACGTGCAGCTCCATCTCCGGCGGGGCATAGAACCCCAACACGATGTTGCGCCTTGCGGCGACATCACCGACCAGGCCGATCGCTTCCCGCACCGTTTCTTTCAACTCGATATCCTTGATCTCGAACGGCGCCTTCTTGAGCACGCTGCGCAACCGGCGGATCACCTCGCCGGCACGCTGGTCGTCACGCCTGATGTCGGCAAGAATCTCGCCGATTTCGGCGAGATCGAGCGCAGTGCCCTTCAGCATCAGCTCCGCCGTCTCCGCGTTGGTCAAAATCGAACCAAGGGGCTGATTCAGCTCATGGGCGATCGACGCGGTCAGTTCTCCGACGGCTGCGTAACGATTGACATGCGCGAGCTCGGCCAGGCGCTGTCGGGATTCGACCTCGGCGAGGCGTCGCCCCCGGCGCTCATGAAGCAAGCCGCTGATGAGCCCTGCCTGGATGAGAATCACCGCGGCGATCAGAGCCAGCTGCCAACGGTATTCTTCCCAAATGCCTGGCTCCCGGAACAGGACCTCGCTGCCTTCAGGCAGGTTGCTCTCGCTGATTCCCCATCGCTGCAATTCGCGCCAGTCGTACTTCGGCGCAGCATAGACGATAGGCTCGATCTTGACGTCTGCCGGCTTCTCGCCGCCGAGGATGCGCAGGGCCGCATCGGCAGTCTTTTCGCCCAGTTCGGGAATGGAATGCATGGGACCGCCGACGATGTGGCGTCCGAAGAACGACTCCTCGAAGCAGAAAATGGGGGCATTGGCAACGGCACGGAGGCGCTGCAGCGCGCGATCGCCGTCATGAACGACCCCGGCTGCATCGACAGACATCAAGCCCCAGAACAAAACCGTGTGTGGGGGGAGCGCCGAGGCGCGCTTCAAGATCTCGTCGAACGGCAGATCGCCGTACCAGACGAACGAAACACGATTTCCGAGCGTCTCGACATCCTTCTTGACCTCATCGAGCCAGAATTTCTCCAGCTCGGACGCACCGATGACGAGAGCGATCGTCCGCGTATCCGGCAGCACCTGAAGCACGTTGCGGAATGCCGCAACAAAGTCGTTGCGAACCGACACCACGGTGTCCTGCTCGGTCAGGCTCGCGCGGTCGATCAGCCGTTCTTCCACCGTTGTAAGGACCATCGGCGCGTTCGGAAACAAATCCGTGCGGTGCTTCTGCACGAACCCGGCGGCAGGCCCGCCGATGCTCATCACGATGTCAGGTGGACGCCCTTGGTAGATCGAGCGCAGATACTCGACGAAGGGTCCTTCAGGACCTGGCCCGGTGAACCGCGCGGTCAGCAGCGTGTGCTCCTGAATGTCGAGCGGCCAGGGCGAGCGCTGCTCGAGATTCATCTTGATGTTGCGCGCGTATTCGCTCCAGGGCAGGAAGTCCCGTCCGAAGGAATGCAACAACAACACGCGCTTGGGTGCGCGGCGCTCGTCAGCATGAGCTGGCCCTATTCCAGCGGCCCACCAAAGCGCCAATCCGAGGCACAACAGCGCAACCTTGGCAACTTTCCGCTTGGTCGACGCAATGAAATTGCGCCTGCTCATGTTTCTCTCCGGCGCGTCCTGCGGACGGCGCCATCACAGCACATTGGGCGTTCTTGCACTAGTGCAGGTTGCAACCGCGCTGCTGGAAGCCGTCTATTGCGACGAACATCGGTGATACCGGATCTCCATGTCTTCCATACCCGGAAAGAGCCGCACGATGCTGTCGGCATCCAATGCCTTCACGCTGAACTGAATACTGGACAGCATGATGTCGGTGGCGCAGGCCGCGATCAGGTTGACGCTCGAGCCGTTGTCCTTTCTGGCCTTCACTTTGCAGCGTGCGAACTTGCCGATCAGCTGATCACCGTCGACGATGAAGCCGCCGCCATAGACCTCGGACATCTCGGTAAAGCCGAGCTTGCCTCCTTCACGGGTGAACACCTTCTCGCACTGATCGGCGCTGGTGGCCCAGGCACCGTTCAGGTCAACGGCACCGGCAGGTTCGGCCAACGCAAAGATTGCGGAAATTGTCAGCGCGATCGCAACGACCGACTTTCTGAATTTTGACATCCAAAAATTTCCTTGAAATCAGTTTTGTTTAGTGACCACCGCTGAAGATCAGCGTCTTGAACGGCAGCAACAGAGCCTGGATCCGCAGCAGCAGCGCATGAACGAAGCCGATCGCATCGATGGCATGGAGAACGATCCGCCGCCCGGTCGAGGTCTTCGGATCTACGATCTCGTCGTGATTGCTGGTGTAGGCGTTAACGATGCAGGTGCTGCCGGCGGTCACTCCGTCAAGTCCGCCCTTGTACAGCGGTTCGAGGAAGGCGAGAATCGTTCCGGGCTTGGCGACGTTCTGCAGGTCGATGAGTTGCTCGCCCGAGCGGAACTGGCCCGCAGCGATGTAATCCTGCACCGAAGTCACGATCAGGGGGACCACGACCCATGGCTTCGAGACACAAGTTGCCTCTGCAACCATGCCTTCCTTCATTACGCCAGCTTCGATCTGGCCAAATCCAGCCTGCAGCCGCTGCCGGCCGGCGCCCTCGGGAATCAGGACGCCCGCCGGCCGCATCAATTGATTGACGACGTCGCCGACACGAACGAGGAACTGCTCGACGCGCCCATCCACTCCCGCGCGGATGAACGTCTTGTCGAACTCCACCTGCGCTTCCGAGAGCACGGCCTGCGCGCTCGCCTTTTGGGCCGGCAACAATGTCGAGACCTGCAGGGCCGCCGACTCCTTGGCGGCGGTTGCGGCATCGATGCCAGCCTGGCGCTGGTCCACCAGGACCTGAAGCTTCTCGATGTCCCGTTGCGGTACGATCCCCGGATTTCGGCGCTGCAACTCGGTCTTGACCTCTAGCTCATCCCTGGCCTGCTGGTAGTTGGCCTTGGCTTCCTGGATCTGCGCATCAGCCTTGACCACTTCAGCCGCTGCGGTTGCCATTGACGCGTCGACCTCCGCGACCTTGCGCCTGGCCGTTTCGAGAGCTGCCGCCTGTTTCGAATTATCCAGCCGAAAAAGAACCTGTCCTTTCTTAACGTCCTCGCTGTAGCCGACATTGACCTCCGCGACACGCCCTGAGCCCTCAGGCAGAATCGGAATAGTCCGGAACAGCAGCGCGGCATTGGTGGTGGCTGGGTGGAAGAAGAAGACGCTGGTGATCAGGCAGACGGTGAGCATCAGGCAGCCGGTGATACCCCATCGCAGCTCGTACCAGACCGAGAATAGCGTAATTTCCTTGCCGAACCGCTTGCCCTGGGCAAAGCGGCGAAAGAGGTAATCGGGAACGATGGTCAATAGTGAGCAGATGAGAAGTTCAAGCATGGCTGTGCACCTTCTCTCCGGCGATCACGTCTTGGCGGTCGTGCTCGACCGGAACTGCCGTGGCGCCGGGCTCTCGCTCTGTCGGTGCGCTCGCGGCCGACGGCGTCTCCGCGATCTTCTCGACGGAATCCGCAATGCTTCGGAGCGGCGTGCTGAAGTCCGGCAAATCGATGAGGGCAAGGATCAGTCCGGCGATCCAATAGATGTGTTCGTGCGAGAAGAGGGAAATCAGTCCCAGCACGGCCACGATCTCGAATTGCAGCTTCTGAGTCTTGTGAGCCATCCGCTCCGGAAGGCTGTGCAGATTCCAATAGAAAACGCCAACCCCGAAAACGGCGCCGATCAGGATCAGGCCCGTCACGATCATCAGCACATCGGTCTCGCCAGGCGAGATGATGTAGAACGGCAGGTGATGTGGTGCCAGCGGATGAAGCTGCTCGCTCAACGTGCTCTCCTGATCAGGGGTCCAGCAGTCACGGACTTCACGCGACTTTGCCGTCCCAGGGCACCGCTTTGCTTGATTTGAATCAACGGAATGGCGCCCTTCCGATCTAGCCTCACTGGAACACTCAAAAGAGCAGCAGGAGGCATCGGCAATGTCCGCGAATCTCGACACCCTGATCCCCAACGCCATGCAGATCCGCAAGGAAGCGGCCCTCAAGGAGGCCGAAAAGGCGGAGGAATATGCAAAGCTCGCCGCTGCGGCGGAGGCCGAAAAGAATGCCTTGATCGAACGGCTGAGCAAACCGTCAGGCAAAACCGAGGACGAGAAAATCAAGCTTGCCGCCAGCATCATCCAGCGTGCGGTGCGCAACGGGCTGACCGAGGTGCTGGTCTATCGCTTTCCGAACACACTATGCACCGACAAGGGCCGTGCCATCAATCAGCAAGAAGCGGGCTGGGAGAAGACGCTGACGGGTATCCCGAAAGAAATCTTCCAGCTCTGGAGCGATTATCTGAAGCCGCGCGGCTATCGCATCGGCTATCAGATCATCGATTTTCCTGGCGGCGTGCCGGGCGACATCGGCGTCACGATCTCCTGGGGCGACTGACTTACCTGAACAAGTCGGCCTGAATGACGTGGAATGCGCGACTTGGGCTGAATGAAACGCAGCAGCGAAAGGACAGGCATGGCCAAGGACATAACCGCGAACAAGATGAAGCGGAAGGAGTATGAGAAGGAGCTCGGCAAGCTCCAAGTCGAACTGTGTCACCTGCAGGAATGGGTCAAGGCCCAAAAACTGAAAGTGATCATCATCTTCGAAGGGCGCGATGCCGCCGGCAAGGGCGGGACCATCAAGGCACTGACCGAAAAGGTCAGTCCGCGCGTCTTTCGTGTCTGCGCGCTGCCCGCTCCCTCCGACCGGCAAAAATCCCAGCTATTCCTGCAGCGCTACATCGAGCAATATCCGGCCGGCGGCGAAATCGTGATCTTCGATCGCAGCTGGTACAACCGGGCCGGCGTGGAATATGTCATGGGCTTCTGCTCGCCGGCCGACCACAAGCGCTTCCTGGAATTATGTCCTCTGGTCGAGAAGTTCGCCGTGGACGCCGGCATCATCCTGATCAAACTGTGGCTCGAGGTCGGGATGGAGGAGCAGGAACTCCGTTTCAAGGCTCGCATCGAGGATCCGCTGCGGCAGTGGAAGTTGAGCCCGATGGACACCGAGTCGTTCGGCCGCTGGTACGACTATTCCCGCGCGCGCGACATGATGTTCGAGGCGACCGACACCAAGCACGCGCCGTGGCGATTGATCCGCTCCGACGACAAGCGGCGCGCACGGCTCAACGTCATCTCGCATATCCTGCAAACGATCCCCTACAAGAAGATCAAGCGCGACAAGGTCAAGCTGCCGCCACGCTCTCATAAAGGGCGCTACAATGACCAGGCCAGCCTGCGCGGGCGGAAATTCGTCGAAGAGCGATACTGATTTTGGTGGGACACGTTGACCGAACATAGATAGGCCGCGCCAACGCGCGGCCTATTCTCTTTGCGCATGCGGCCTATTTGAGCCGGATCGTAACGCCGCCGACAGCTGCGGACACTTCGGCGCCCACCTTCGGGCCGCTGAGCTGCAGGATCACGCCGTTCGCGTTTTGCAATTGAACCGCTCCGGCACCGGCCGCAACGGCGCCGCCGGCGCCGCCCACTGCGTAAGAACCTTCGATCGACGCAGGCCCCCGCAAGTTCAAGGCACGCCCGACGAACTTGGTCGTCGAGGCACCCACGGTCAAACCGACGCTCATCCCGGAGACGGTGAACGGATAATTCTTGCCGCGAAGGTGCAGCACCCCTTCGCCGCCTCCCACACCGACGATGAAGCCGCCCTTGGTGAAGACCACGGCGACGCTGCCGGTTTCGGCGCGCGAGGGCGCGCTGAAGGCAGCGACACCGAGGAGCAGAGCAGCTACAGCAACCAGTTTCTTCATGACTTTCCCCTGAGTTTGGCTCACCTATTGAGCCAGAAGCATTGCGAAGTAACCGAAGATCGTGAGCAGGATGCCCGAGACGGCGTAACCGACCGGGAAACCGATCCAGGGCACGGAGCTCTGGATCTCAACCGCGGCCTCGCGGCACGGGCCGGAATGCGACCGCGCGCCGGCCACGCCGCCCATCAGCACTGCCGGATTGATCTTGAAGACATGGAAGCCGATCGCCCAGACGATGAACGGCGGGATCGTGCAGGCGATGAAGCCGACGATGAAGATCTTCAAGGCGATCGCGCCCGTGAGCTGCGACAGCAGTCCCGCACCGGCGTTGACGCCGACGATGGCGACGAAGACGACGAGGCCGAGATCCTCGAGCACGTTGCGGGCCGCATTCGGCGTGTTGCCGAAGAAGCGCAGCCGCGACACGATCGAGGACACGATCACGCCCGATAGCAACAGCCCGCCGGCGTTGCCGAGACCGACCTTGGCCCCGAATGCCGGGAATTCGACCATGCCGATCAGGAAGCCGATGATCATGCCGACCGACAGGGTCAGCAGGTCCGTCGACGTGTTGGTCCGCGCGATGCGGCCCCACATGTCGCCGAGCTCGTTGACCGCGGACTTCAGGCCGACCACCGACACGATGTCCATCCGCTCGAGCTTGGTCTTGAGACCGGCCGGAATCTGCACGCCGCCGCGCTCGACCTTGGTGACCTGCAACTGGCCGGCGATCGCCGAGTCGCGGAAGGATTCGAAGGTGCGCCCAACCATCTCCTTGTTGGTCACGAGGATGTCCGCCTGGTCCATGGGAACGCCCAGGGTCTTGGCATCGGCGACCTCGGGACCGATCAGGCCCATCTTGTCGGCAAGATGCTCGGTCGAACCGCCAAGCGCGACGATGTCGCCCTTTTGCAGCACGAGGTCGGCATCGGCACCTTGCGGCTCGCCATTCCGTCCGACGTTGACAATCCGGTATTCCGGGTTCATCGCGCGGAATTTTGCGATGCTCATCCCGGCGGTTGCGGGATTCTCCAGCCGATAGGCCCGCAGGCCGAACTGGCGATAACCGGTCAGCGCGCCGCCTTCGAGATCCCTCACGCCGAACTCCTGCTCATACTGCTTCGCGGCGGCTTTGGCATCGACACCCCACCAACGCGGCAGATATTTGCAGATGAGAATGATGCCGACGGTACCCCAGATATAGGTGATCCCGTAGGACAGCGCGATCATGCCGGATGCATCCTCGGGCTTCATGCCCGCGGGCAGCTTGACGACACCTGATGTGACGGCCTGTTCGGCCGAGCCGATGGCGGCGGACATCGTCTGTGATCCTGCCAACATGCCGCCGGCCGCTCCCGTCGGGAGAGCAAACAGCTTTGCACCGATAACCACCAGAGCAAGGCCGAGCACGCTCGAAACGACAGCGAGAATGCAGAACTTGAGGCCGTCGCCCTTCAGGCTGTTGATGAAGGAGGGACCGACGCGCAGGCCCACACCGTACATGAAGAGATAGTAGAACAGGCTTTTGGCAAAGTTGTTCAGTTCGAGCTTCACGCCGTAGGTCGAGGCCCACACCGAGAGGCCTGCCCCCACCACGATAGCACCGGCGACCATGCCGAGGCCGTAGCCTTTGATGCTGGCCCGGCCGATATAGACGGCGAGGCCGACGACGAAGAAGAGCAGCAGGTATGGATACTGCTGAAGGAATGTGAAAAAGCCCTGCATGTTCGATCCCCTCTAAGATGCAGCCTTGAGCTTCGGCGCGGCCGCAGGCTTGGGCCTGCCGATCTTCGCCAAGGCCTCGGTGCGCACGAGCTTCAGTCCCTCCTTGGCGTCGTAGCCATGGATCTCCTTCACATCGAGCTTGCGCATGAAGTCGATGGTTTCCTGCGTGATGACCTGGCCTGGCACCATGATCGGGAAGCCGGGCGGGTACGGAATGACAAAGTTCGCCGAGACGAGTTCGGGACCGGCCTTCAGCCGCCGGTCGATCTCGGGATCGTTGAGGCGGATGTGCTCGCAGCCCGCCACGTCATAGGCGGTGTAGAAGCCGGTGCGGATGTCGCCTTCGTTGGTCTTCGCCCCGGCATCGCCACGGAAGCTCGGATGGAAATGCGAGAAATTCGGCAGATCGGGCACATCCTTCATCAGGCTCGTCACCCGTGCCTCAAAGGTCTTCCGCGCATTGGCCCCGCCCTGAGCAAGTCCCCGATCGATCTCGCCCGCGATCTCGGCGAGCACGCGAATGAGATGCGCGACGTCGCTCCGGGTGTTGTTGATGTTGGACTGGACCAGGACCGAGTTACGCGAGGTCTTGTTGACCTGGATGTTGTACTCGCTTGCCAGGATGCCCTTGAACTGGGTGCCGTCGTAGCCGGCCGTTCCGCACACCAAGGTCATGCGTGTCGGGTCGAGGCAGAACTCGTCCTCGTCGAGGCTTTTCAGCGTATTCGCCCAGTTCACGCCGGCCGCGAGATAGTCGGTGAAGCCGCTCTGGCGGTACTGCGCCGGCACCATGGCGTCTGCGCCCAGCACGCGGAAGTATTTCGAGATCAGCGGATTGTTGTTGACGGCGTGGCGGATCGCGAAGGCGATCTCGATCGCATTGGCCACGAGACCGTAACCTTCAAGCTCCATCTGCCGCCGCGAGATATCGAGGCTGGCGATGAGCTGCTGGTTCGGACTGGTGGAGGCGTGGGTGAACACCGCTTCCTTGAACTGCTGCTCGACGGTGTGGAACTCGACGTCCTTCACCGAGAGCATGGAGCCTTGTCGGATCGCCGACATCGATTTGTGGGTCGAATTGGTCTGGTAGACACGGAGGCGGATCTGCCGCGGATCAGGGATGAGCCTCGTCTTGAGCAGCACCTCGTCCGTCGGGTTCTTGCCGAGCTCGGCCTGTTGCCTGTCATAGGCCGCGACGGACTTCGGGTCGTGCATCCACGCTTCGATCTCGTTGGCGGCGCCCATGGCCGTGCGCCGACGCAGGAACGGCGAGAAGCGCGCAAAGCCGAACCAGGCCTCGTCCCAGAGGAAGATCAGGTCCGGCTTGATGGCGAGACATTCCTCCATCACGCGGCGAGTGTTGTAGATGTGGCCGTCGAAGGTGCAATTGGTCAGATCGACCATCTTGACGCGGTCGAGCCGGCCGTCGGCCTTCGCGCTCAACAGCGCCTGCTTGATCGTCTTCAGCGGCACGGCGCCGTACATCGAATATTCGGTCATCGGGAAGGCTTCGACGTAGAGCGGCTGGGCGCCGGCAAGCACCATCCCGTAGTGATGGGATTTGTGACAGTTGCGGTCGACGATCGCGATATCGCCGGGCGCAAGCAGCGCCTGCACCGCCATCTTGTTCGAGGTCGACGTACCGTTCGTGACGAAGAAGACGCGGTCGGCGCCGAGGGCGCGGGCGGCCTTCTCCTGCGCCTTTTTGATGTTTCCGGTCGGCTCCAGCATGCTGTCGAGGCCGCCGGTGGTTGCGCTGCTCTCGGCCAGGAACAGGTTCGGGCCGTAGAACTCGCCCATGTCGCGGATCCAGTCCGACTTGAAGATGGACTTGCCGCGGGCGATCGGCAGGGCGTGGAACGTCCCGATCGGACGCTGCGCGTATTTCTTGAGATTGTCGAAGAATGGCGTGTCGTAGCGATCCTGGATGCCTTCGAGCATCGACAGATGCAGCTCCAGCAGCTCTTCAACCGAATAGAAGATGCGGCGGACGACGCTGGCGTCGGGATTGCCGGCCAGTTCTTCGACGTCGCGGTTCGAGATCATATAGAGGTCGAGTTCGGGGCGAACCTTCTTGATGATCTGAGCCAGCCGCAGTGCGGACGCGTCGGATTCGTCATTCAGAGCCGCCGTGGCCATGATCGAGCGGAGCACCGGCGCATCATGCCGCGAGCGCAGTCCGAAGCCCTCGTTGATGATGACGGCGGCGATGTCGGGGTTGAGCATGGTCGCGCAGAACGCGTCTTCGAGGCTACCGACGATGACAGGCTCGTAGATGAAGCCATCGACCGGACGGCGCAGCTTGCGCCATTCGGCGGCGAGTGCCGGCCACTGACTTGACGGTACGCCCGTCACGATCAGGGTTTCGAAATAGGGCCGCCGCGCCGTGTGCGCGCCGAACGACGGCGGCACCAGCTCGGGCACGTCGCCATTGCCTTCATCCTTCGCGTTCCAGTCGCCGGCATGCTGGCGGAAAGAGCGCGTCGCTAGTGCCTGGGCGATCTTGGTTGCAAGCGCAAACGATGTGGGTCCGTCGCCCGCAGCTGCCGCTTCGCGCAGTGCTGCCATCAGATTGAGACCGGGATAGCCGTGGAACTCCTCAGTCACAGAGAGCTCGGCGAGCGCCGCATCATAGGCCGCGCGATTGCCGACTCGCGCCCAGATCTTGGCTGCCTCCACGAGATCGCGCCAATCGTCAGCCCGTCCGCCGGGACCGGAGAAGAATCGATCGATACGCTTCTGTGCGGGCTTTGATTCCTTGGACATGTCGCTCTCCCGATCTGTCGGCAAATGATGCGGGATCGTGGCCTTGCGCGCTTGGGCTTCGTTGATTCAAGTCAACGGTCCGGGGCTTCTCGTCAGCCGCGGCATGAGGCTCATGTCGCAACGCAAAATGCGCGCTCATGCGCCTCTTGCATCAGGACTACCCAGAACACTGTCGAGCGTCCGCAGCCATTGCGCGCTGTCGGTCTTTTCTGCCAGTCCTTCCGCACGCAGAAGATCGCGCAGCTGCGCGTGGGCGCCGACAATGCAGAGCGCGATGCGCCGGGACGCGAGTTCGTCGTAAAGAGCGTGCAACATGCCCGCGCCGGCGAGATCGATATAGGGCGATGCCGAGAGATCACAGACGACCAGCCGGATGTCGGCCGATTTTTGCAGTGCGTTCAGCACGGCCGACAGGATCGTCTCGGCGTTGATGTAGAGCAGCGAGGCCTCGGGTCGGAAGGCGATCACGCCGACTAGAGGTTCCACGCCATCATGTCGGGCGCTGTCGGAATAGCGGCCGGTTCCCGGCAAGCGTCCGAGAAACGCGATGTTCGGCTGCGATGCCCGCGCCAGCAACAGGAAGATCGACGCGATCGCAGCGAGCAGCACGCCTTGGAGGATGCCCAGGAGCAGCACCGAGACGAGCGCAATGGCGGCGGCGTAGAAGTCGATCCGGCTGACTTGCCACATGCGCACCAACGCGGGGACATCCACCAGCCGGTAGACCGCGGCAAAAACGATAGCGGCCAGCACCGCCTTTGGCAGGTTGGTGAGCAGGCCAGTGAAGAACAACAGACATAGCGCCAGGGCGACGGAGCAGATCAGGAGTGCCAGCGGTGTCCGCGCGCCGGCATTGTCGTTCACGGCCGATTGGGACAATCCGCCGGCGACGGGATAACCGTGGCCAAATGCCGCGGCGAGATTGGCGGCGCCCAAGCCGAGAAACTCCTGGCGAACGTCGAGCGCATAACCGTGTTTCGCGGCGAAGCTGCGCGCGGCGGACACGCCTTCGATATAGGCCAGCAGCAGGCAGCCGGCGGCAATGGGGAACAGCTCTTCGGGCTCGACCAGGCCGAAGGTTGGAAAGGCGAGAGTCGGCAGGCCCTCGGGGATCTTGCCGGTGACGGGCACCCCCATGGCGGGCAATCCGAGCAACGTCGCAGCCAGGATGGAGAGCGCGACGATAGTAATGCCGACGGGCCGGCCCGGCAGGCGCCGCTCGCCGAGCAACAACAGCACGAGTGCGACGGCGCCGACGGCCAATACGAGCAGATTCGTATCACCGAGCTGGCCTGCGATGTGGAAGGCCCGATTGAAGAAATTGCGGCCGCCGCCGGGAATACCGAACAGGGCCGGCAGCTGACTCATGATAATGGTGAGCCCGGCGCCCGCCTTGAAGCCGACGAGGGTGCTGTCGCTGACCAGGCGGACGAGACTCGACAGCTTGAACAGCCAGGCAATCAGGCAAAGCAGCGCCACCGCGCAGGCGGCGAGGCTTGCAATTTGCGCGTAGCGAGCCGGATCGCCCGCCGCGAGCGAGCCCACGGTGCCGGCAATCATCAGCGAGATGGCTGAGGTCGGACCAATAGCAAGCTGGCGCGACGATCCGAACAGCGCATATCCGATGCCGCCCAGAATGTAGCCGTAAACGCCGATCTGCGGCGGCAGGCCTGCCAGAGCCGCATACGCCAGCGACACCGGGATCGCGTACGCGGCCAGCGTCAAACCCGCTACCGTGTCGGAGGGCAGCCAGGCGATCTGATAACCCGAGAGCCAGTTGAAGGGCGGAAAGAACCGAGTCCAGCCGCCCGATGGTTCGAATGTCGGCTTCATGACTTCGCCTCGAAGTGCGCGGCTTCGCATCGGAGCAGCACGATCAGCAGCACGATGACCGGAAGACCCAATGCGAGGTCCGGCACGGTCTTCGTCGTCAGCGCGCCAAGAGCCGCACCCAGGCCGAAGGCGCAGCACACGCCGGTGAAAATGCCAGATCGCCGCAATGTCCCGGCGGCAACGCCGCCGGAAGCCGCTGCGAACATGCCTTCGATCGCCTGGCGCATGTTACCGGTGATCATCACCGTGCTATAGGTCGCGCCTTCGACCTTGGTGAAGATCGCCGCCTGCATCGCCGCAACCAGCGAAATTCCCAGTGTGCCGGCGACCTCGGGCATTCGATTATGAAGAATGCCGATAGTGATCAGGAAAACAATCTCCAGCAACGTACTGACGGCGCTGGCTCTCTCCCCCGTCGCGCGGCGCAGCCAGGCAGCGATCACAATACCAATTGCGAAAGCCAGGATCGGGGGGCCGAATTGCAGCGCTCTCATCCAGTCGCCTTCCATTCCGTGGACCCACAGAAGGACGAGATTCGCCGTCTGCGCATTGGCCATGACACCATGGATGATCCAGGTATAGGCATCGAGACACCCGCCGGCGAAAGCCAGCAGCAATGCGACGGTGATCGTTTCGTCGCGGCGCAGCAATGGAGTGGCGGCAATACGCAATGTGCTCATGGCTGGAACGTCTGATGTCACCGATCTGACCGTCGCCTATTGACGCCGTGCGCGCGGAGAAAAGGTTTGACTTGAATCAAGCCTCCAGGCGGCTTCGGGGATTCAATTCCAGGGGAACAATGCGCTGGGGAATAGCGACCATGGACACCGTCAGGTGGATCATCTCCACCGCTCCGGAAATCTTTCTGCTGATCGCCGTCGCCCTCGGGACCGTGCTGGGCCGGGTCAAGATCCGGGGCTTTTCGATCGGCACCACGGCATGCACGCTCATCGTGGCCGTGCTGATCGGTCAACTCGGCAGCTTCGCCTTTCCGTCGGTGTTGAGAGTCATCCTGTTCAGCCTGTTCGTGTTCACGATCGGCTACAAATCCGGTCCCGAGTTCTTCGCTTCCTTGAGCCTCCGCACCCTCGCCCAGGTTGCCATGGCGCTCGTGCTTGGCGGCACGGGTCTCCTCATCGTGCTTACCTTTGCGTTCGCTTTCGGGCTTGATCCAGGCACCGCCTCCGGTCTTGCCGCCGGTGCCCTGACGCAATCCTCGGTCATTGGTACCGCCTCGGGGGCGCTCGCGCAGATTGGCCTGCCGAAGGCTTTGCTCGAGCAGCAGGAGGCGAACATCGCAGCCGGCTATGCGGTCACCTATGTGCTCGGATATATTCTGACGCTCATCTATGTCCCGTTCGTCGCGCCCAAGCTGATGGGCGTCAATCTCAAGGACGAGGCCAAAAAGCTCGAGATCGAGCTGTCCGGCGGCGAGCCTCCCAAGTCAGAGAACCTGCATTATCGAAAATTCCAGGCCCGCGCCTACCGCGTCTCTGCCGCAGCCGGGCGGACTGTAAAGGCGATCGAGGACGAGATCGGCAGCCGCACGGTGATCGAGCGCATCGTGCGTCAAGGCGCGGATATCGAGCCGCATCTCGACACGATCCTCGAGTCCGGCGACGACATTGTCATCGCCGGCCGGACGGCCGCCATCGTCGCCGCGCGCCCCGTGCTGGGCACCGAAATCGATGCCGATGAGATCCTGAAGGCCATGCCGGGCAATGTGGTCGACGTGCTGGTCGATAACCGCAATCTCCACGGCCGCTCGGTCCAGGATGTCGCCGACCGCGTCGGCAGCAATGCACGTGGCGTCTTCCTGCGGGCTCTGACTCGGATGGGGCGAGAGGTGCCGCTGAGCGCAGACACACGCATTTATGTCGGCGACGTGATGACGCTGGTCGGCACCAGTCGCAACATCGAGCGCGCCGCCACGCATGTCGGACAGATCCTGCGTGCCGGCGATCGTACCGACATCGCCTTTCTCGCAGCCGGCATTGCCGCCGGCCTGCTGGCCGGCTTGATCAGCTTCAAGGTCGGGGGCATCGCGCTGACGCTTGGCGGCGGAGGCGGCGCCTTGATCGCGGGCCTCGTCTGCGGCTGGTTACGCTCGCGCCGGCCGACGCTCGGCGCCATGCCGCCCGCCGCGCAGCAAACACTGAGCGACCTTGGCCTCGGCGGCTTCATTGCCGCCATTGGCCTCGGCAACGGCCATGCCGCCTGGATCGCGATCCAGGCGCATGGCTTGCTCCTGGTCGGCATGGGTCTCGTCGTCACTCTGGTGCCGCTGATCGTGGCGACTCTGTTCGCTTACCATGTGCTGCGCATGAACCCTGTCGTTACCTGCGGTGCGCTGGCCGGCGCGATGACGGTCGATGCCGCCGTAACCGGCGCCTGCGAGGTCGCCGAAAGCCAAACGCCGGTGCTCGGCGTCGCAGTGCCCTATGCCGTCGGAAACGTTGTCCTGACGGTGCTTGGCCCCATCATCGTAGCGGCCACGTTTGCCGGATGAGGAGGATGCGATGCGCTTCAATTCCTCGGTGCGACGGCTGTTGCTGGCGGCGCCGCTCGTTCTGATCTGGTCGATCGGAGCCGCCCATGCCGATGATCAGGCGGCCCCACGACGCATTCAAGAGGAGATCTGGGCTCTGCCATTGCCGCTCCCGATGTTTGCGTATCTCGTGCGCCCGGTAGGCGACGGTCCGTTTCCATTTGTGATCATGAACCATGGCGTCTCGCTCAACCCGACCGATCGCAGCTTCTTTCCCCTCGTCGAGTTTCGCGATGCCGCCAAATGGTTCGCCAAGCAAGGCTATCTCGTGGTGGCGCCCGTCGGCACCGGATACGGCGCTTCCGCGATCGACATCCCCGAGCGCGGCATCTATGGCCCGTTCTTCTCGAAGGTCGGCAAGTGCACCAATCCGAATTTCCGCGATGCGGGCCTCGCTGTCGCCCAGGTCGATCTGTGGATCATCTCATACATGATCGCCGAGAAGCGCGTCCTGCCCGACGGCGTCATCGTGGTCGGACAATCAGCAGGAGGCTGGGCTTCCATCGCGCTGTCGAGCCTCAACCCGCCACAGGTCAAAGCGATCATCACCTTCGCCGCCGGTCGCGGCGGCCGGGTCGGCGGCAAGCCCAACAACAACTGCGCACCGGACAGGCTAGTCGAAACAACAGAGGAGTTCGGCCGCACCTCGCGGGTGCCGATGCTGTGGATCTACATCGAGAACGATACGTTCTTCGGCCCGGATCTGTCGAAGCGGATGCACCAAGCCTTTACCGCCGCCGGCGGCCGCGCCGAGTATCACCTGATGCCGCCATTCGGCAATGAGGGGCACTATTTCATTGGTTCGCCCGATGCCATTCCGATCTGGTCGCCCCTGGTGACCGGATTTCTCGCAGCGCTGAAGTGAATGCATTGTTTGGGCCAGGAGGACGCTATGCTTCTTTGCCATCGCAATTTGGTATCAAGCCGGACTGCCAAGATCTCACTTGCCGCGCTGGTATCGATCGCTTTCACGATCGCAGCGCCCGCGCTTGCCGAAATCGCGCCACGAGGGCAGCGGGCCGCCAACGACATCACGTATGGTGAATGGAAGAAGCTTTGCTTCAAGGCTGCCGGCGCCCCGCTTCTTTGCAGGACCTCGATCTCGGGAACCTATGAAACCGGACAAATGGCGGTTCGGATCGATCTGATCGAGCGAGAGAAAGCCGGCAACGCACGCGTGCAGATCTTCGTGCCCTCAGGCATGTACCTGCGAATACCCGCCAAGCTGAAAGTCGATGACGGCACTTACCAGCCCATTCCCTACAATTGGTGCCTCAGCAATAGCTGCATCGCAGCTGGCGTGGCAAGCTCGAAGCTGATCAAGGAAATGGACGCGGGAAAAACGCTGACGTTGGAAGTCGTCGATTCCAATCTGCTGTCGCTGACGACGTCCCTGCCACTCGCTCAATTCAACACCGCTCACACTGGACCGCCGGCGCAGACGCTCGAGCAGGACATCGAGGAGTGAGCGGGCTCATCGAGCCGCCAGGATCACGCATCGTACTCCGCGAGACCCTCGCGGTCGAGCAGCACGATCTTTCGCTGTGTCGCGTCCGCGAACATCAACATCTTCCGGTCACGCAGCGTTGAGCATGCGCGCGACACCGTCTCGAGCGTCAATCCGAGATAATCGGCGATGTCGCGACGACTCATGGCCAGCGCCATGACCTTGGGATGGCCGAGCCGCTCGTCGATTTCAAGCAGAAATGCGGCTACGCGCTCCAGCGCCGTCTTCCGCCCGAGCAGAAGCATATGATTTTCCGCGTGCTGCAGGCTTCGCGTGACGAGGCCGAGGAAACTGGAAGCGCCCGATTCCCGGCTTTGCATCGTCTCGAGCAGGCTGCGCCGCTTGGTGATGCGAACCCTCGTCTCAATCACCGCTTCCGCCGTAAAACGATGCATTGCGCCATTCTCGAGCCCGAACATGTCGCCTGGCAGATGAAACGAATTGATCTGACGACGGCCGTCGGAGAGCAGCTTGTAGGTGCGTACTGCGCCAGAGATGATCTGGTAGACGTACTCCGTCTCCTCTCCTTCTCCGAAGATTTCGGTGCCTCTGCGATATCTGAATTCACTGCAGAACACGCGCTCGCCAGCGAGAGCTGCGAGATGCCCGTCAACCGGACGGCTGCTGGAGGTGTGGGTCCTGAGCAGCATCGTGGAAAGACTCCGACTGAATTAACGATGCATGAATGCTAGGCACGCCGCGGCCGAACGAATTTGATCTGCAGCAACTTAGGTCCCGCCTACGTATTTGCCCGTAAGCGGCCCGGTCGCATAGGCTGCGCGAAGCCCCCATCCAAAGCACCTCAGAAGTTCCGGATTGCCGAAAGCCGATAGGAATTGCAGAGGCAATGTGTTGCGCGGGATCAACAATGCACGCCGAAACTCACCTAATTTGCAGCAAAGCTGGGGTGGGGACACTCCCAGCCATCGTGATGCTCGACGCTGGAAGGCGGCCGGCCTGGCCGCAGATCCGGCGCAACTTTTCCGTCGGGCCAGCGAACAGTTGGAAGAAGCGAAATGCCTGCACGATCACCCTCGGCCCTGATTTTGGCCGTACTGCTGCTCCTCGGCCTCAACGTTCAAAATGCGCACGCATCAGTGACAATCCGGGTGCAGCTTTCCACCCAGACAATGCTGGTCGCCGTCGACGGAGTCGATTTTGCGACTTGGCCAGTGTCGACGGCCCGGCGGGGATACCGCACTCCCATCGGCACATACCGGCCTTATTCTCTCCAGAGCATGCATTATTCGAGGCTCTACGATTTCACGCCGATGCCCTATTCGATCTTCTTCAACGGAGGATATGCAATTCATGGGACATTCGACGTCCGCAATCTCGGGCGCCCCGTGTCTCACGGCTGCATCCGATTGGCGCCAGAACAAGCGCAATCGCTGTTCGAATTGATCCAGGCTCAGGGACCTCAGAATACAACGAACGAGATCTCGCCTTGATGCAGACCCGTTGCGTCACCTCGATAGCTGCAGAAATTCTCCTGAGCTGCCTGCTCGCTCCGCCCGACAAAACAAAACCCCGGCTGAGAAGCCGGGGCTATGTTGTGCAAGTTATCAACGAGAACTCATCGACGCCCGACACGATCGACCGGGCCGCCGCGATTCATCGGTGTTCCGGGCCGCACCGCTTCTCGAGCCGCCGCACGGGCGACCGGGCGCGGTCGCAGCACGACGCCGGGCCTGGCGATGCAACTCGGCGGATAGTCGACGTATTGGCAGTACACCACCGCGCCTGCGGGGCTACTGCCGACCACGGCGCCCGGAATTGCGAGTGACAAGCCAAGCGCGAACGCGCCAAGCGTCCTCGATGTGATTGGTCTGGAGAACAAATTCACGAACACCTCCTGTTTTCATAACACGAAAGGCAGGACGTGAGGCTCAGCGCGCATATCGATTGTGGACATGCTGCGGCGAGCCCCACACTAGGCCTCAGTAACAAGGCGGATAGGGATAGTACCCGCAGGCTCGCTGATAACGGTACGCACCGTAAGCGGCAGCGCCCGCCGCGGCAGCGCCGTAATAGGCGCGGCGGTGGACCCGGCGATGGACGCCGGCCACGCTCATCGGCGTCAGCGGCCGCCCGACCCTGGCTTCAGCCTGATCCACCGATACGGTGAGCAGGTTTGTTTGCGATGATTGGAGTGACAGCGGAGCTGCCGCAAAGAACGACGCAGCCGCGATCAGTCCGAAGAACTTGGCAATTCCCGTCATGCTCGTCTCTCCCGATCTGATGGTGATCGAACACGACGTGAGCCCAAACGCTTGATCGGGCCGTTGATTAAAATCAATGGAATGTCGATTGTCGCCGAAAGACCGATATCTCGCTAATTTGCACGCCCGCATACCGCCTGTATGGACGCAATGAATGATTGCGGCATGAACGGTTTGTTGAGGTAAGCGGCGCACCCCGACTCCACCGCCGCCGAGCGGCAGGCCTCACTGTCGTTGCCGGTCACAAAAATGATCGGCACGGCAATACCTTGGGTCACAAGCTGACGTCGCAAATCGATTCCGGAGCTGCCATTGAGATCGATGTCGAGAACGATGCAAAGAGCCCACTCGAATCTGCCGTGCCGGATCAACGCTCCTGCCGAGTCGAACAACACCGTCTCGTACCCATGCTCGCGGAGCAGCCGCTTCATGCTTCGTCGCATGGAGGGATCATCGTCGACGACGTAAACGGACTTGTACTCGGGCAAGATAACCAGCTTTCCTTCGAGCCTGGCAGGAGGATCAGGGCGGGCAACCTTCGCTACGATCCGCTTGACCATCCAAGATCGGGAGGCATTGCGCGCCTGGAAAGCCAGTCCGTCAATAACATGCGATATTGTCCCTTTGGACAGGGCGCGACGACTTCTCGGCCTCAAGAGGCCGCACATCAGGACCTTTCAGTGGCTATTCGGATCCAGCATGCCAAGTCGCTCAGCGAGCGATACGAGTTCTGCGAACGAACTCACCCGCATCTTCTCCATCACCTGATGGCGATGTGCCTTGATCGTTCGCTCCGTCGTTCCGAGCTCGTGAGCGATCTGCTTGTTGATCTTGCCGCGTACGATGAGATCGAAGACTTGCCGCTCGCGCGGCGTCAGCGATGCCAGGAGGGCGCGAAACATGCCGAGCTTGATCCGCTGGCTCTGTGCGGCATTGTGACGCGCCAAGGCGCGCTCTATCGCATCAATCAGCTGTTCAGACGATACCGGCTTCGTCAGGAAATCCTCCGCACCGGCCTTGATCGTGCGCACAGTCGTTGCCGTATCGGCATACCCGGTGACAAAGATGATCGGCAATGTCGAACCGAGCTCGTTCAACCGGCTTTGCAGATCAGGACCACTGAGGCCCGGTATCTTCACGTCGAGCAGCACGCACGCAGGTGTTTCACCGCGTGGAAGGTGATCGAGCAACTCCGCCGCCGATGAATGTACGACGACGTCGTAACCTGCCAATCGCAGCCGGCGCTCTATCGCGGTGCGAAACGAAGCATCGTCGTCTACCACATGAACCAGGCCGGGCAATTCCACCTCTCAGCCGCTATGTCGCCGCAGAGCCCACTTGAGCGGACGGCAGCCCAAAGCGTTTAGATCTGAAGGCAATTCCATCCATATGAATGACATTGTGCTTAGCAGAACTTTCAAACGAAACATTGCTTCAAATCATACATTTCGCTCTCGGCTTCTCATCCCGCGCACGAAGCTTCGCCCCCCCGTGCGAAGGTACATTGTCCCTTGAGACAATGGACAGGAATATCCTCTTTAGCCGTAAATCAACCTCGGCGGGAGTGGGATTGCGCGGCGCATTCCTGGCAATGGAATTCTGATCTGAGACCAATTCAGCGATTTCGTTGAGGAGTTGGCCCATGTTTGTGCGCAACAGCGATGTGACCTCCCGCTCCAGTTCCCTTCGCGACCTTGGAATGACCAGCGATCTGAACCCCGCGGTCAGCTTGAGCGAATTCAGCTACAAGAAGGGAACGGAGATCTATGGCGAGAAGGAGCCTGCCGAGTACGTCTATCAAGTCAAGACGGGCGCGGTGCGAAGCTACAAGCTGCTTTCGGACGGGCGGCGCCAGATCGGTGCGTTTCACCTTGCCGGCGACATCTTTGGCCTGGAGAACGGAAGTTCGCACCGCTTCACGGCTGAGGCGATTGTCGACACCACTGTGCGGCTGATCCGCAGGCAAACGCTGGAGCTGGTGGCGGACAATGATCCCGTCGTGGCCAACAACCTGCTCAACATGACGACGACGAACCTCCAGCACGCCGAAGATCACATGTTGCTGCTGGGTCGCAAGACGTCGCTCGAACGGGTCGCTGCCTTCATCCTGGAAATGGATCAGCGACTGACCGGGGCCGACGTCATAGCGCTGCCGATGTCGCGACGCGATATCGCCGACTATCTCGGCTTGACGCTGGAGACGGTGTCGCGCGCCCTGTCCCGGCTCCACGAGTTCGGCATCATCGAATTTGTCGGCAACACGCAGCGCCAGATCGTGCTGTCGGACCGTCAAAAGCTCGCCACTATCGATCTGCAGGGCTGAATCCGCCGGCGCCGATCGCGGCGAGGTGCTCCAGCGTCTTGCGCAGGACTTCGAACAGCACGGCGGTCGACCAGCCGAACAGAAGAATGCCGTTCATGGCGGTCATCGGCCCGGTCAAGCGCCATGCTTGAACTGGGGTGATATCGCCGTAACCCAGCGTGGTGTAATTGACGAAGGCAAAATAGAGCAGGTCGGATCCGATTGGTGCAGCGCCGAGCATCAAATAGGCGAGCGCCCAGACCAGGGCCTCCAGCGTGTGCGCGAGCATGAGCACCGCTGCCGTCGCGACCATCACCGCCATCAGATGCAGCCTCGGTCGGCCCGTGTGCCTCAACCCGGCGGCGCGAGCGATGCCGATTGCACCGACCGTCACAATCGCGTGGATCATGATGTTGATCGCGCTGACGAAGCTGCCAGCCAGAAATTGGACTGCCATCCGGGCCGAACGCAGCTCAACTGCGCTTGCGCGAGATCGGGTCGAGACGCTGCCTTTGCGCTCTCATGCGCTTGATCTCCTTCTGCAGCGCCTCGGTCTTCTCGTCGCGCTGTTCCGTCCCGGTCTTTTGCAATTCGTCGCGGCGCAGCTTTTCGAGCGCCTTCTCAACCGAGAGCTTGGTCGTGCTGGCCATAATCTTCTCCTCGTCCCGCCGTTGCCGATAGCGATGCCGCTACCTCGCTAGTCCTCCGAACCAGGCACCGAAATAGCCGGCAAAAAGCGCCGGGATTTCGAGATTCATCGAATGGCCGACACCGGGCACGATCACGAGCCGGCAGTCCGGCATAGCGGCCGCCATGGCCCTCAGGTCCGCCGGCGGGATCCACCCGTCCCGCTCTCCCCAGAGCACCAGGTGCGGATGCCGGATTTCGGCCATCCGGCGCTCCAGTTCCTTGCTTTCCCACTCCCGATTGAGATTGACGGGCGTGCCGATCCAAATACCCTCGGAGACGCTGAAGGTCTGCTCGAGGATACGCTCAAACAGGCGCTGGATATCTCCAAGCCCCTCTCGAAACCGCGGCACGGCGTTTGGTGCAAGACTGTCGGGAACGAACAGGGAGGACGCCGCAGTGGCCATCACCGCCCGCGTCACCTCCTTGCTCGCCATCATCGCGCGAAACACGCCAATCTGATCAGCATTGAAGGCCATCCCGAGCGGCGTAACCGGATCGAGCGCGAACACCCGCCCGAACCGTTGCGGCTGCATCAGCAGCATCCGCGCGGCGATGATGCCGCCGGTGGAATGGGTGGCGAGATGGCAGAACTCGATCCCGAGCGCATCGAGTGCGGCCAGCAGATCCTGCGCATGCTGCTGCATCGCGTAGTTGACGTAGTCCGCAGCTGGCTTCGGCCGGTCGCTGTCGCCGCAACCGCGCCAGTCGATGCCGATCACGCGAACCCCGGAGGGGAACAGCGGTGCGGCGAGCTCGATCCAGTCCTTGCTGGCGAGATTGCCATGGACGAACACGACTGTGACGTCGCCTCGTCCCCACTCCCGCCAACCCAGCTGGATTTCACCCGCCTGCACTCTGGGCATGATCCGGGCCTACTTGTTCAAGCCAGCCGTCGGAGCGGCGCCCGGGGGCGTCGGCGCCACCGGCAAGGCCGAGACCACGGCACCCTTGATCATGCGATCCGTGCCCATCGGAGAAGACGTGTCGACCGTCCCCTTGATCACGAAATCGACGACGTCGGCCGGAAACTCCACAGGATTGTCCGTGTGGATGAAGTGCCCGGTCTCTGGGTAAATCTTCAAAATCGGCCGATTGCCCGCATTGGTCATGCGCGACATGAACGGCGTGATCGCGTCGCGGCCCAGATCGGTCAATCCATTGAAGGCGGGCGTCGGAATGAACGGCTCCTTGTCACCGAAGGCGAGGAAGATCGGTGCCTTGATCTGGGTGAGCCGCTCGTAGAGGTTCTTCGGATCATCCTGCTGAAGCTCTGCGCCGATAGTGTAAATGTCGTAGATGAACACGTTGCACCACTGTTCGAGCTCCCTCGGGTTGCCCTTGATCAGGCCGACGCGCTGCTCGGTGTGGAAACGGGCGTACTCGCTGTCGCTGAAGAAGTAGCCGCTCTTGGCCGCAGAGACCGCGTTGGTCTCGGGATCGCGCTTCTTGAAATAGAAGAAGTCGCGGACGTTCTGCTCCGAGCGCTTGATCTCGGCGTCGAGGATTCCGGTCGGCCCCCAGGCTGCCTTCCACTTGTCGAAGTCGTGGTCGAAGGACTGATCGAACAATCTCGCCTTCTTGTCCTTGGCAATCGTGATGTCGCGCGGATATTCCTCGAGGCCGGAGGGAGCCTCGAGGGCGAGGCCCTGGACGGCATCCGGCCAAGTCAAGGCGTACCCCATCACAAATTGCCCGCCTAGCGAATGGCCGAGGTAATAGGCTTTCTTGACGCCGAGTTGGTTGACGACGAGGTCGTAGATCACCTCGCGCATGTCCTGCATGGTGCGAGCCGAGCTCTTGTCGAGATTGCCGGGCCCGGACATGCCGTAATGCGGCAGATCAGGCGCGATCACGCGCAGACCGCTGCGCAGGGCATATTGCATCACGTTGCCGTAGTGTCCGGCGAACGCGCCCTTGCCGTGGATGATCACCAGCACCTTGGGATCTTTGTCGGTGCCGGCATATTCGTCCATGTAGCCGATCTGCCAGGAGTTGCCGCTCCTGTCCTTCGCGTTGGCGTATTTGACCGGATAGGGATAGGTCACGAAATCCTTCCAGAAGGACTTATTTGAGTCGATGTTTTCGGCCACGCCGGGGACGCGGTAGTTCTTGTCCTCGAACTTCTGCGCGCGATCCAGCGCCGCGACGTCGTCCATGAAGGCGACGAACTTCGGATCGTTCTTGCGCTGGTTGATGATCGGGAACACACCGTAGTGCGCGACTGGGCTTTCCTGGGCGATGAGGTCTGCGCCGGGGACGCGGTCGACCGCCTTCTCGGCCAGCTTGAAGTTCAGCCAGAGGTCGTTGGTGATGTGCATCACCAGCGTGCGCGCGCGAATGCGGCCCAGATAGGGATTGATGTTGTGGGTCTCGCCAACCCGGTTGCGCCAGACAAGATCGACGGCGTCATAAAGCTTGGCGCGATTGGTGACGTTCAGCCCCGCCTTCTCGTTAGGCGGGTCCCAGTAGAAGATCTCCGGCTGAACCGCCTTCCAGTTCTGGCTCGTGCGGAAAGCAAAGTCGTACCCAGTCATGCCAAGGATCGACCAACCGAAAGCGACGCCTGGCACCGGGTGTTTCTCCTTGGGCAGCTTATAATAGTCGCCCTTGGTGGCCTGCCAGACGGGATCGGCCTCGATCGCGGCAGTCATCATCTGGAAAGTCCAGTTGCCCACGGGATCATCGCCATCGGACTGCGTGGTGCCGCCGATGGGCATGATTGCACTGACATATTCCGGATGCATCACGCCCCAGACGTACGTCTGGGTGCCGCCCATGGAGACGCCGGTAACCAACGCAGCGCGAGCGATCTTCAGTCCGTCGTGCAGCATGCGGTAGTTGGCCTGCACCATGTCATAGTAGCTGTATTGCGGAAACTTGACGCCAAGGCCGTCGGAGGGCTTGCTCGCGCCCCAGGTGCCAAGCGGATCGACCATCACGACATAATAGCGATCGGTATCGATCGGCCGGCCCGGGCCGATGATGGGCACGCCACCGGACAAGGCAGCGCCCTTGACCCATTGCTCGTACATGTCGGTGGAGTCGCCGGAATAGTAGGAATTGACGATCACAGCATTGGTGATTTCACCCGCCGCGTTGCGGCGGGCATTGCCGATCGCGATGTAGGATGTCCGCAGCTTGCCGGCGCCCAACGATTCCAACGTGACGCCGCCCTCTCCGCCATTCTCCCACTTCGAGGGATCCGAGAGGTCGTATTTGCCACCGAGGCGGAAGTTTGCGATTTCGTAGGTCTTCTTCAGCTCGTCATGCTGCATCTGCGACGAGCGGCGCGTGAATGGCTGCGCAAGCGCAAATGAAGTGCCGATCAACAGCAGCACCACACTTACGAGAAGACGGCGCATAGGCTCGCTCCCTTTCATGGCGATATCCTCCGGCAATTGTTCTGATCGAAGGCTAGGAGCGGCTGCGCGGCATCCTTTGACTTAACTCAACGGATTGCGGAAGTACTGGCCAAGGATGTTTCGGCACCGAATTACCCGCGGGATCGCCGCAATGCCCTTTCTCAGCCACGGCTCGCATCGGATCCGCTACGAGCTTGACGGCCCTGCCGACGCACCGGCTTACGTGCTGGTCAACGGCCTGACGCAATATGCCGAGCTGTGGGCCGCCTATCGCGATGCGCTCATCGCGCGCGGTTTCCGCGTCGCAACGTTCGATCTGCTGGGTCAGGGCGAGTCCGACAAACCTGCGCTCTTCATCAGCCAGGACGATCAGGTTATGGCCCTGCACCTCCTGATCCAGGAGCTCGGCAGTGGGCCCGTGTTCCTGAGCGGCATCAGCTTCGGCGGCCTGATAGCGCTGCGCTATGCCATCGCATATGGCGACCGACTATCAGGGCTGGTGCCGATGAGCTGCTTCGCCGAGCTGCCACCGCAACTTTTCCTGCTCGGAAACGCGCTGCGCACCGGCCTGATCCTCGGCGGTACCAGCTATCTGCAGGATCTGCTGCTGCCGATGAACGTCTCCGACCACTGGCTGGCGCCGGTGCTGGACAAGCTCGACAGCGTGAAGCGGCAGGGCTGGCTCGTGAACGACGTCTACGCCCTGCAGAACCTGATGGAATCCTTCCTCGACTTCCAGCCGCTGACGCCGCAACTGGCGTCGATCGGCGTGCCCACGATGATCTTGAACGGCGAGTTCGATTTCCTCACGCCACGCGCGCTGCACGAGACGTTGCGCGTTCAAATTCCCAACAGCAGCCTCGTCATCATCCCGCGGGCTTACCATGCCTTCACGCTGGAGAAGCCAGCACTGACGGCCGATTTACTCGCCCGCTTCGCGGATGACGTGATGGCTGGACGCTGGCAAGGCAACAAGTCGGTCTGGATCGCCCCGGACGAGGCGGGCGGCGAGCTCATGCCGTTTCCTGCCGGTTACGACCATCTGCGCGCGATCCCGGTCAAGGGAGCGATCGCATGAGTACCTTCTTCGGTCCGCTCGATTCCGATGGGCGCGTACCTGCCCGGCAGCAGACCCGTGTCGCGAGCTTCCTGGTCTCGGCCCATGGCGCGCTTGGGCGTCGCTTCGCTCTCGCCCTTCCTCTGAGGCTGGAATCAGCCTGGCAGACCGAGCTGAACGCGCAGTTCTACAACGAGTCCGAAATTGTCTCTCTGCTCCTGCGCGCAACTCATTGGACGCCGGACCTCGCCCTCGGCTATCTCGCGGCGGCCTGGGAGACCGCCTGGTTTCCTGCGGCGGCGGATGGCATTCCGGATCAATCGCTGGCGTTTGCCGTTGATCTTGCAACTCTCGCTCACGCGATCCACGCCGGTATCAGGCCGGCGGCTCTGCTTCCGGTCGAGGCGAACGCGAACGATCCCTTCGCGATGGCGCTGCGGCGCGTTGAGTTCGAGAGCGGCCGGTTGTTGCAAGCGCAAATTATGTTCCTGAAGGGAGAAAGCCTCCTGCCATTTCGCGACGCCGTGAGCGCCGCGCTCGAACGGCGCCACGCCGAGGTGCGCAAGCTGTGGCGCGAGATGCTCGAGAGCATCGATATTTCGGGCGACGAAAATGGCGTGAAGCCTTGACTCAGGTCAAAGGACTACTCTGACCGCCCGCCAACATTCCGTCGACGAACTGACCGGAGTTCCGACCATGAGGGCCGTATCCGTCGAAGAAGCCGTGGCGATGATCCCAACCGGCGCGAGCATCATGGTTGGCGGATTCATGGGGGTCGGGACACCGGAGCGCTTGCTCGACGAGGTCGTTCGACAGAAGAAGAGCGGCCTCACGATCATCAGCAACGACGCAGCAACCCCCGGCAAGGGTGTCGGCAAGCTGTTTGACGCAGCGCTGGTCTCGCGGCTGACTGCCACCCATATCGGCCTGAACCCCAAGGCGCAGCAGCAGATGCTCACCAATCAGATCGGAGTCGATCTGATTCCGCAGGGCACTTTTGCCGAACGCATTCGCGCCGGCGGCTGCGGCCTGGGCGGCGTGCTGACACCGACAGGCGTCGGCACGCTGGTCGCGGAAGGCAAGCGCCAGATCGAGGTCGACGGCAGGCCGTATCTGCTTGAGACCGCCCTGCGCGCGCAATTCGCGCTGGTGCACGCCTTCCTCGCCGATTACCTCGGCAATCTCTCCTACGCGCTAACCTCTCGCAATTTCAACCCGGTGATGGCCATGGCGGCCGATACCGTGATCGTGACCGCGGAGCACATCGTGCCCGTTGGCGTGATCGCGCCCGACCACGTCATGACGCCGGCGCCGCTCGTCGACTATCTCGTCACCAACGCGAACGGGTGAGATCATGGACGCACAGGAGATCATCGCCCGCCGTGTCGCGCAGGAGCTCAAGCCGGGCAATCTCGTCAACCTCGGCATCGGCATTCCGACACTGGTCGCCAACTATGTTTCGCCCGAATTAAAGGTGTTCTTCCAGTCCGAGAACGGACTGATCGGCACTGGACCAATTCCCGAACAGGGACTGGAGCACCCGCTGCTCACCGATGCCGGCGGAAAGCCGATCAGCGCGCTGCCGGGCGCAAGCACGTTCGACAGCGCCATGTCCTTCGGACTGATCCGGGGCGGCCATGTCGATGTCACCGTGCTCGGAGGTCTGCAGGTCGATGCAGGCGGCCATCTCGCCAACTGGATGATCCCCGGCAAGATGGTGCCCGGCATGGGCGGCGCCATGGATCTGGTGAGCGGCGCCAGACGGGTCATCGTCGCCATGCAACATGCGGCGAAGGGTAAGTCGAAGATCGTCAAGCAGTGCAACCTGCCGCTGACGTCCAGCCGGCCGGTCAGCCTGGTAGTCACCGATCTCGCCGTGATTGGGTTTCCCGGCGGCAAGGCCACACTTCTCGAGACTGCTCCCGGCATTAGCGTCGGCGAGGTAATGGCCGTCACGGAGGCTGAGCTGGTTGTCGGCGACCGCGTTCCCGAAATGAAGATATGAGCGGGCGAGGGAATATGCGCATATTCAGCGATTTCAAAGAGATTAAGGCGGCCGTCGGCACCGAGATCGGGGTCAGCGACTGGGTCGAGATCACCCAGGAACGGATCAATCAGTTCGCCGAAGCGACCTGCGACGAGCAATGGATTCACGTCGATCAGGAGCGCGCCAGGAAGGAGATGCCGGGCGGCAAGACCATCGCCCACGGACTATTGTCGCTGGCGCTCGCGCCTCTCTTCATCCGATCAGTGATCGGCCTGAAGGGGTTGCGCAATACCCTCAACTATGGCGCGGACCGGATCCGCTACCTGGCGCCCGTGCCGGCAGGATCCAGACTACGAGGACGCGTGACCGTTGCCGAAGCTGAAGACGTGCCTCCCGACGGCTTGCGCGTGAACTATCATCTCGTGATCGAGATCGAGGGCGGCACGAAGCCGGCCTGTGTCGCCGAGCTGATCGCGCTGCACTATCGGTGAGTGCTCGCGCGATCGGCGCGATCCAGTCCTCTAGTCGATGATGTGATAGCCGCCATCGATGTAGAGCACCCCGCCGGTCATGAGCTTGGCACCGTCGAGCGCCAGAAACGCGGTGGCATTGCCCACATCGTCGATGCTCACCAGGCTCCGCGCCGGTGCCTTCGATTGCGCCTTGTCCATCAGTTCGTCGAACTCCGGGATGCCCGAGGCCGCACGGGTGGCCAGCGGGCCCGGCGAGATCGCGTGCACGCGGATTCCTTTCGGCCCCAGTTCGGCCGCGGCATAACGGACTGCTGATTCCAGCGCGGCTTTCGCCACACCCATGATGTTGTAGTTCTCGACCACCATCTGGCTGCCATAATAGGTCATGGTGAACATCGTGCCGCCGTTCTTCATCAGCGGCTCAGCCAGATGAGCCATCCGCAGGAACGACCAGCACGAGACCTCCATGGTCTTGAGGAAGCCCTCGCGGCCGACATCGACGACCCGGCCGTGCAGCGCCTCCTTGGGCGAGAAGGCGATCGAGTGCAGCAGGAAATCGAGCTGACCCCACTCCTTCGCGATGCGTTCGAAAACCTGCTCGGTCTGGCCTTCGACCATCACGTCGAGCGGCATGAAGATCGGCGCTTCGAGCGCCTGGGCGAGCGGCTCGACGTGCTTCTTCGCTCGGTCGTTCAGATAAGTCACTGCAAGCTCGGCACCGAGGGCACGGAACGCCCTGGCGCAGCCCCAGGCGATGGATTGATCGTTGGCGATACCGACGACGAGCCCCTTCTTGCCCTTCAAGGCAACCTTGGTTTCCGGATACACGGGAATCATGACACCCTCTCTTGTCTGGGGTTGCTCGATGGTGTGCTCATCAGCAGCGACAGCGTATGCTGTGCGATCATCAGCTCTTCGTCGGTCGGCACCACGTAAACAGGGATCAGACTTCCGGAGCGCGAGATCAGCGGTGCGTGGCGAGAGTTTTCGAGCGGGTCGAGCGCGACCCCGAGCCAGCCCAGCTGCTCGGCCACGCGAGCACGAATAGTTGCGGAATTCTCGCCGATGCCGGCCGTGAAGACGAAAGCATCCAAGCCCTGCAAGGCCGCTGCCAGCATGCCGGCGTTGAGGCCGATCCGATAGGCGAAATAGTCGATCGCAAGCTTTGCCTTGGGATCCTCGCTCCTTTCCAGCTCGCGCATATCGTTGCTGACGCCGGAAAGCCCCTTCAAGCCGCATTCGCGGTAGAGGAAATCCTGCACGCCTGCGGCCGACATACCCTTCTCGGCCAACAGATAGAGCACGACGCCGGGATCAAGCTGGCCCGGCCGCGTACCCATCGGCAGACCGTCCAGCGCAGTGAAACCCATGGTGCTCTCGACGCTTCGGCCATCCTTCATCGCGCACATCGAGGCGCCACTGCCGAGGTGAGCGACGATTACCCGACGCTTTGCGATTTCGGGAGCGACGCTCGGCAGGGTCCTTGCGATGTACTCGTAGGACAGGCCATGAAAGCCATAGCGCCGCACCCCCTCGGCATGAAGCCGATGCGGGATCGCGTAGTAATCCGCGAGAGCACCGTGCGTTCGGTGAAATGCGGTGTCGAAGCAGGCGACCTGCGGCAGCGTCGGAAAATTCGTCAGGATCGATCGGATCGGCGCCAGATTGTGCGGCTGGTGCAACGGCGCGAGATTGATGAAGCGCTCCAGCCGAGCCACCACGCCATGGTCGATCAGGACAGGCTTGTCGTAATCCGGCCCCCCATGCACGACCCGATGCCCGACAGCAATCGGGTGAATGCGAAGCTCCTCGCGCAGCCACGCGCCGGCGACGCCCATTGCAGTTGAAACGTCCGGCACCGCCTCGATCGGATAGGCGCGATCGGCCAGGGACTCGCCCCCCGCGCCGCTCGCCTTCAGCCGCGGACGAGCGCCGATGCCGTCCATCTGCCCCTTTATCTGCCGCCGGAGTCGTCCTTCGCACTCGACCGAGAAGATCTGGAACTTGACGCTGGAGGAGCCGGCGTTGACGACGAGGATCGTATCCATGGCGGTCACGCAGCTATCGTGGGAGCATGCTGGCGACGCGCGTTGGCGTAAAGCGATGCCACCGCGCAAGAGGCCATTCGCACGCGCGGCGTATCGGCCCGCGAGGTCAGGACGACCGGCACGCGCGCGCCAAGCACGATGCCGGCCCCATCAGCCTTGGCGAAGTAGGCGAGGTTCTTAGCCAACATGTTCCCGGCCTCTAGATCCGGAACGACGAGGATCTGCGCCCGGCCGGCGACCTCGGACTTGATGCCCTTGATGCGCGCTGCCTCAGGGTCGATCGCATTGTCGAACGCCAGCGGCCCGTCAAGCACGCCGCCCGTGATCTGGCCGCGATCGGCCATCTTGCACAGCGCGGCCGCCTCGATGGTCGACGGAATCTTGGAGGTGACGGTCTCGACCGCCGACAGGATGGCGACGCGCGGCGCCTTGCCGAAGCCGGCCTGCGTATAGAGATCAATCGCGTTCTGGATGATGTCGCGCTTGGCGTCGAGGTCGGGGAAGATGTTGATCGCAGCGTCCGTCACGAATAGCGTCTCGGCATAGGCTGGGACGTCCATGACGAACACATGGCTGATGCGACGATCAGTGCGCAGGCCTCCGACCTTGGCCGTAACAGCACGCATCAGCTCGTCCGTATGCAGACTGCCCTTCATCAGCAGCTCGCCTTTGGCGGCGTGGATCAGCTCGACCCCTTTGGCGGCGGCGTCCTCGCTATGCGCGGCATCGACAACCTCGAAGCCCGAGATGTCCAGATCGAACTTTCTGGCCGTATCCTTGACCTTGCCTTCGGGGCCAACCAGGATCGGCCGGATGATGCCGGCTTGTGCGCTGTCAACCGCGCCGCGCAGGGAGGTTTCGTCGCAGGGATGCACCACGACAGTCGGAGCCGGAGGGATCGCCTTGGCTGCCGCAATCAGCCGGTCATATTTGCTGGAGGATTGCGATTGTCCGGTTTCGGCTGCCATGACGTTGCTCCCGATCCTCTTAATGGCCGCTACGACGCTCTCGCCTGGTCGAAAGGGGCAACTTTGTTCGCGCTCCTCCCCTCTCCCGTATCGACTCCAAGAAGCGCCGCAATTCGCTGAAGACGGTTTGCAGGTTCACCCACCACCGCGCCGCTGGCAGACAGCACGTCCCGCAGGGATCCGAACAGAGCTCGGCGTTGATTGGCGTCATCAGGCATCAGTTTCGGAATGGCTGCGAGCGCACCTTCCTCGTCCAGAAGCAGCATGAAGAACTGCTCACGAACCAGCATCTTGAACTCGGCCAGCGACAGGCGAGGGCCACCATAATCACGCCGAACCCGGCGCAGCGCCTCGATGCTGCGCTCGTCGACCATTCCGCGGGCCGAACCGATATAGAGCAGGCTTCGGGTGGCTGCCTCGCGCGGGCCGCCCTCGCCGATTTTGGCTTTCAGTTCGGCGATCCGCGCCTCGAGCATCGCCCGGTGCTCGGCGGACATCTCCCGCCGGCGCGACGGCTCCGATTTCGGATCGATCCCAAGCGCAGCCTGCACCGCAGGCGATCCGTAGAGATTGAGAAAAACCGTCTCGCTCAGCGCTTCCGTTGCGTCGCGCCAGCTATCGAGCGCATGGACGATCTGTTTGGATATCTGCTCCTGGAACGCCAGGAACGGATTATCTTTCGAGACCGGCTTGCGCTTGTCCTCGATCTCTTCTGCCGCAGTCCTGACGGAGGCCATCAGCGGGTTCTGGCTGCTGAAGGCCTCGTACTGCAGCCGCAATGGATGCAGGCTGCGCATCGTCTCCGCCAATTGCGGACTCACGACGTTCTTGATCCAGGGCTGGACGAACTTCCGGTAGGCCGCAAGATTGATCTCGGAGAGGCGCTTGGCGGCCGCAAATCGCCGCTCGTCCTCCGGCGAATTGCCGCCCATCGCCCGGATGTCGTCGAGCGTGCGCGCCTCGCAACGCATGACCCACTTGCCTACGACGAGATCCGAGCTCGTCGTCTCCTCGTCCTTGGCCTCGAAGGTCGCCTCATAGAGCCCCGGCGGCAGCACATCGATCAGATCGATGTTCTCCGAGAATTCCGTATGCTCCTTCTTGGCGACGCCGCCCGAGACGAAGATGCCGAGATGCCCGACGCTCTGGTGGACGGTATAGACGATGGTCTGCCCGTAAGCCCTGATCTCGTCGACATCCGCGTAGCAATCCAGAATCCAGTCCAACGCCTGCTGTGGGGGCGTGACGTTGTCGCCCTCGGAACAGAACACCAGAATGGGCGATCGAATGTTTCGCAAATCGACCTTCTGGCCGTCGGACATCTCGATCTTGCCGGCGGCCAGGTTGTTGCCGATGAACAGTTCATCGACGATGAACTGGATCTCCTCGGCGTTCAGATTGACGTGGCCGCCCCACCAGCGCTCGAATTCGAGATAACGATCCGCTTCGGTGTCGACCTTGGAATAGACGTTGTACTGCTTGGTCCACAGCGTGTTCGACGGATTCTGGTTCTCGAAGTTCTGCACCAGCCAGGCGCCGTCGAACTTGCCGGCGCCAAGATCGCTGGCGAGCGCGGTCAGCCAGCTTCCCCCCAGCAGTCCGCCCGAATAGCGCATCGGATATTTGCCATGCACGCCCGCCCAATAGGCGAGCGGCGCGCCGGCGACGATGATCGGCCCGAACAGCTCCGGCCGCAGCGACGCCAGGATCATCACGGCCCAGCCGGCCTGGCAGTTGCCGATCACGCAAGGCTTGCCGTCGGCCTTGGGATGCAGGCTGATGACCTTCTCGATGAACAGCGCCTCGGCGCGGGCGATGCGCTCGATGGTCTGCCCCGGCATTGGCTCGGGCAGGAAACCGACAAAATAGCAGGGATGACCCGCCTTCATCGCAACGCCGATCTCGCTATCGGCCTTGAAGCCGCCAATGCCCGGGCCGTGTCCGGCGCGTGGATCGACCACGATGAACGGCCGCCGCTCGGGATCGATCTCGACGCCCTTGGGGGGAATGATGCGGACCAGCGCATAATTGACCGGCTCGTCGAGCTTGCGGCCGTCGATGATCAGTTCGGCGGCATATTGCAGGACGTGGGGCGCCGTCTGCGCGACGTGCTCGCGATATTGGTCCCCCCGTCGGCGCATGACGTCCAGGAACAGCACGCTGCGCTGTCCTGCGTCCACTAGATACTCCACCGCCGAAGCGACGAGCCCGGACATGGGACCACCTGGGAGATTTGGAGTTTCCATCGACATGTTCCGACCTCTTCTGTCCGCCCCTTCATAGAGAGCCCGCGCGCGGGGAGATACGTTGACCTAGGTCAACGGTCGGCCGAACTGCGAGCGGAGGCAGAACGGTCGATGGCGATCCACGCCACCGACAATTCCCAGAGCAGCGACAAAACGATGGGCCCTATAAAGAGGCCGACGATGCCGTGCGCGAGGGTCCCGCCGATCACGCCGAGCAGGATCACCAGGGTCGGTGTGGTCAGCCCGCGGCCCATCAGCAGCGGCTTCAAGACGTTGTCGAGCAGACCGACGATCACGAGAAACAGCGTCAGCAGAACTGCCGTGGTGACGTCCTTGTCAGTCCAGATCCAGATGATCACGGGCAGCATGACGATTGCCGCGCCGATCTGCACGATGGAGAGCAGCAGCACAACGAATGCGAGCAGGCCGGCAATCGGAATGCCCGCTAGGTTGAAGCCGATCCCCGCAAGCAGGGCCTGGATGACCGCGATACCGATCACACCTTGGGATACCGCGCGGATCGTCGCCCCCGCGAGATCCAGAAAGTGCTCGCTCTGTTCGGGCACGATCCGCGACAGAAATCCCCGTCCCGCCGCCACGAACAGTTGGCCATACGGCAGGATGAATCCGGCCACTGCCACCGACAGCAGAAACTTGACGGCGCCGACGCCGGCGTCGCCGACGAGCCCGAGGAGCGTTCCGGCAAACGGCTTCAGGTAGGGAGCGACCGTGCGCAGAGCCGAGCGAATGTTCGACGAGGCCTGGTCCCAGAGCTCATGGAGCTGTGGTCCGATGAGCGGCCAGCTCTTGATCGCCGCCGGTGCAGACGGAATCTTGAGCTCGCCGGCCGTCAATTGCCCGGCAAAATCCCTGAGTCCCTCCACCGCGCCGATACCGAGCCACGCCGCCGGCCCGGTAAGAACGAGAAGATTGACCACGGTGAGAAGGCCCGCTGCGAGCTTCGGCCGTCCTCCGAGAATCTTTGCCAGCCTGACGAAGACGGGGTTGAACGCGACGGCCAGCACGAACGCCCAGACGAGAATCGTCCCGAACGGGCGGATCAGGACAAGCGCCCAAATGATCAGCAGAGCGAGCAATCCGATACGGATCACCAGCCGTATCAACTCCTCTCCCGTAAGAAGCTGGCGGAGCGTCCTCACGAGCGCACCTCGCGCTCGTCCTTCTTGAGCCAGATGTTGATGCTCACCAGGAGCACCCAGAACGGGAAGACGACGAGGCTCCAGTCGATGTAGTAGCTTCCGATCAGGAGGATGGCGGCAACTGCATAGCCGCCATAGGCGAGCCAGCGTGGCGTCAGTCCCGTATAGAGCGCGATCGTCGACGTCGTCATCATGAATACGGAGGCGGTCTTGACGAGATAGATGTTGACCATTCCGTAGGCCAGGCCCCGGCCGAAATGAAATGTCGCGGAATTGATCAGCACGTTTGGCGCGGCGTGGAAGGCCAGAATGACGGCGCCGATGACGGCAGCGGCGGCAAACAACATCGCGAGCAGCAGCACCGCGCTGCCGAAGAAGATCGTTGCGAAGAACTGGTCCTCGCGCGTGCCCAGCCGGTCGCGCAGGAAGCCGACGAACCACAGGAATGCCACGCCCGCGAAGGGCACGAGGTTCAGCGCCAAGGCGACATTGCCGGTGCCGCCGTGAAGCCAAGCGCCCGGCTCGAGCGGATCGGCCGGGACGGAGCGCCGCATCAGCCAGAACACCGCGAGCAGCAGCACCGAAAACAGGATTCCCGCCACCGCCGCGACGCGCGGGGCTCGCAGTCTGGCACGTGTCAATCCGGTCGCTTGCACGATCACGAGACTGCCCGTCCTTTCTCGCCGGAGCCCGCGAAATTTGCAGATTGCACCTCATGAGGGTGCGACAAGCCGAGACCCTGGCGGTCCTCGACGCGGGCCGCAGCGCGATCCTCGGAATCGAAGCTGGACCGCTCGATCCCGGCGTCGAGATGACCCAGATAGTCGCGAACCTGTTTCGCGCGCCGCTCTTCGCCGCATTCGGCGAGCTCAGCGAGCGCGGCGCGCAGGCGGCGCATCACCTGGATGGAGGTCGATCCGAACTGCCGGATTTCATCGAAGGCCAGCGCGAGATAATCCTCCCAGGTCGGCATCCGATAGAGCACCCTTGGAACACCCTCGTCGTCGAACGCCCAACAGGCCTCCAGATCGCATTTCGCCAGCCGCCGCAGCAGGTCCTCGATCTGATCGATGGCCTGCACGGCGGTGGTCGGATCGTTGATGGCCGGGGACAGCGCCTTGATGGCGACATCGACGAGCAGCCGCATCGCATATTTCGGGTCCTGCTCGAAGGTGCGTTGCTCGTCGAGATGAACGCATGCGTTCAGCTCCTTCTCGGCTGCCGGATACGTCCCGCCCCGAGCGCGGAGCACGACACTGTCTTCGAGCAGCGTGTCGCCGACACCGCACTCCAGCACGATGACGATGTCCAGCCGGCGCGCGTGGTCGACCAGCCTGCCGATATCGATCGAAGCTACCGACTGCGGATTGCCGACGTGCCTGACGGTCACCTCCGCCGGATAGGCCTGCTGCTGGGCTGGGGCAGCCTTGCCCGATCTCCGCCACGGGGTGGACTGATACGTGCTGGCGATGACTTGCCGGCCGGTATCGCCGAGCGCCTGCAGCACCCTGATGATCTGGAGATTGTTCAAACGCTGCACGAGCTGCGCAAGCATCAGCACGCTGGCCACCAGCATGGCGGCCACGATCGCCGCGGACAGCAGAGGCACGCCTTCGGTCCCCTGGCGATCGACCCAGGCGAGCGTGGAGAGACTGTACATGAAAGTCGCTACGAACATGCCGAGCGAATGAAACAACAGTCGGTCTCGCGCGAACCAGACGACGAGGCGTGGCGAATAGACCACGGCATTGAACTGGACGAGCACGAAGGCGATCGAGAACACGATGCCGGTCAGCGCCATCATGCCGGAGGCGACCGCCGACAGGTAAGCCTGGGCGGAGGACGTCGACAGGTTGAGGCTGACGGCCAGGAACGTCGATTCCAGGCGCGGCACCAGGAAGCCGGCCGCGACGCTCGCAATCGCGTAGAGCGTGGGGATCAGCCAGAGCTGCATGCCACTTCCTTTCCCATCCACGGCTTCCGATCGGTCGACGACGGCAGCATCTTCGCGCCTGCGAGCGGTTCGTTGATCTTGATCAATGATGCGTACCGTGCGCGTGGATCAATGCGCGCTCATTGGACGGCCCCTCGGCCTTCGAGACGCCATGCCGCAACGCAGCCTCTGAACATGAATTCCGCCGCCGATCCTTCTCCCTCCTTCGAGACCGCCACCAGCCAGTGGATTCACCTCGTCGGCATCGGGATCGAAATCTTCGGCGTGTTCATCATCGTCATCGGGATCATCTGGTCCGCGCGGTACCTGTTCGGCCGAGACGTCGCGTCCCGATACGACAGTTACAAGATCAGCATTGGACGATCGCTGTTGCTCGGCCTCGAGGTGCTGGTGGCCGCCGACATCGTGAAGACGATCGCGATCGAGCTGACCTTCGTGAGCCTCGGCCTGCTTGCCGGCCTCGTCGTGGTTCGCACTTTCCTGAGCTGGACGCTGACGCTGGAGATCGAGGGTCGCTGGCCGTGGCAGCCGGGGCGCGAATCCATGGAGCGGGTGGAATAGAAGCGACGCGCGTGTGCGCCCTCGCGGCACTATCTGCCCGAGCTCTTGCTTTCCGTTCTACCCTCTCGAACCAAGAGGGCGCAGGGAAGACCGGGTGCCGACCTCGCACCCGCGGTCCGCTGCGCGAAAATGTAGCGCAAGAAGACCGCACAGCAGCATACAGGTGGCGCCGAACACTCGGCCTTCCCTGCGCGATGGTTTGACGGCTTATGCCGTGCTCTCCCGGGAGCCGATTTCCCTCTGGCCTCCCTCGCCCCGCGAATTGACGATGTGGTTGATCCGGTTGGACGCTCCACACCTCCGCGACAGGCTTGACCGTAGCAACGACAGCCAGGACCACACGGTTTTGCCGTACGCACGGCTCGCTTGTTCGCCGCATGATCACCCGGCTTCGTCGACGTTGCCGGAAGCATGCTGGCGAGACGAACCTGACAGCGCCGTTCGTCTGCGCGCGGTGACGGGCTCACAGGGACTACCCGCCCTGCCCGCACCTCTCGCGCCGACGCTGCCGCGTCCACCGCATCCCCGGCTCGCAATCAAGACGACTCGAGACCGCCCCTCAAGGATGAGCCGGGATGGGCGACACATACGCTATTTCCGAATTTCGGCAAAGTGGAATATTTTTATGGGGAGAGGTTGACGGAGGCGAAACAGGAAGCGGTCGCGTCGACCATTCGCCAAAAGAGCACTCCTCTAACGAGATTGACTGATCTGCCGAACACTCGCATAAATTGCAATCGAACTTTAGCAATGTACATATAGGTTGGAGATGCCGAGATGCATCGCAGGCAGATGCGTGCCTTACTAAAGACCCGTCAATCGCAAAGCTCGACAACTCATGAAAATCGATGGTCGGGAGCCGTCCTAGCCAGCGTCGTAACATTTTTGATCACGGTGTTTGGTTTCGGTATTTCGGCTTTTGGATTTTGGGCAAAGCTACGACAAACTGACGATTTGCGCGTACTGATCACCTCTCCTGCACCCCTTATAACGAGGGCAATCGACCGGATTGGATTTGCACAGCCAATCGGACTCACTTACATCAACTCAGGAAATCGGCAGGCTCGCACCAGCAATCTTGGCTTGGTTGCCCTGAAGTACGACGACGTCAGGACTCCGACAGACGCGAGTTGCGACGAAGGCGAGCAAGATACGAAGATTTACCCGCGGTTTGATTTTTCATCGATGGTAATAAAGCCTGGCGAGATTACCGACATCCGGGACCTCAAATATGCCTTCGGTTTCTCGGGCAAGCCGCTCGGAGAACAAGGTATCGTGTTCCCGAATATCTTTCGACTCACAGTGAGTGACTCATTGCTCGTCTGCCTGCAACAAAGGGTCGTCACCCCGGACAGCTATGTAGTGTCTTTGAGCAAAGCGCTTTGGTTGTTGAGATCCGGGGACGAATCTCCGAAAATTCTGTTTGACGAGGGAAAGCCAATCGTCGTGAAAAAGACGATCACATACTTTGATTGAATTGCTCTAACATAAAATGGGGAGAGCGCAGCTAAACCCTTCGAAGTTCCGACTGACGACAGGTGTGATCGGTTTCGCAAGCGCTCAGCGATTACAGCGCGCTTGCGTCGACCGCACACCGGTGCGAGGTCGTCACCTATGTGTCAGGTACGTTTCGTTACCTATGTGTCCGGGCTGAACATCGGATGATTGGTAGCGGGGGAGGGACTCGAACCCCCGACCCCAGGATTATGATTCCCGTGCTCTAACCAGCTGAGCTACCCCGCCACAGGGTTCGCGGCGGCGAATAAGGCCGATCTCGCGAATGCGCGGCATATAAGGAAGGGGGCGGTGGGAAGTCAAGCTAAGGTCGCTTACGATCTGACGCGGCTGATTTGGCTGTGTAATCCGAGCTTTAGGCACCCGGGTCGTGGAGAGTCCCCCTCACCCGCAATCCGCGCTTTGCGCGGATTGCGGCCTCTCCCCGCAGGCGGTGAGAGGCCAGGGAACGCAGAGCGCGCGGAAATTCTCTTACTTCGGCTTCACATTCGGGTCGCCGCCGGGGCTGCCGGGGGGCGGGATGACGGGCATCTTGCCGTCGGTGCTCGGCGCCGGGGCGTGCATCTCGGGGTCGACGCCTGCTGGCGGGCAGAGCACGCCGTCGGATTTTGCCAGTTTGTCGCCGAGCGGTTCCCTCGATTGCCCTGTCGTGGTGCCATCGGGCGTGGTGGCGCGGTTCGGGCGATCCTGCGGGGCGCAATCGGCTGCCGCGTGTTGCGGGGATGGCGGCGCGGTCGCTTGCGGCGGCGTCGCCGGGGCGGGCGGGGCCTGCGCGATCGCGGGCGCAGAGGCTGCGATCAGGAGGCCGGCCAGAATGAGGTTCGATGTGGTGCGCATGGCAGGGAAACGCGCAGGGCGCGGGCGATGTTCCCGGGGGAGTGCGATGTGATCGGGGTGGAGTCCCCTGAGCTATCCCCCTCGTCATTGCGGGCGCAGCGAAGCAATGACGGGTGGTGAGGGCTTTGCCGCTTGCGCTTACGATTTGTGGTAGCGGATCAGCGAAAAATGGCCCATCGGCGGCATGGGGCGGCGCTCGGCGAGCGTGACGCCGCCGTGTTTGGCGGCCCATTTGACGAGGCGCTCCCACGGGAATTCCGGGCGCCAGCCGAGGCGGCGGGCGATGGGGGCGAAGGCGAGCTCGAACAGTTTTCGCGGACCACTTTCGGCACCGATGTGGTTGACCAGGATCAGCTCGCCGCCGGGCCTCAGCACGCGCACGAACTCGTCGAGCGTGCCTTCGGGATCGGGCACGGCGGTGATGACATATTGCGCGACCACCGCATCGAAGAAGTTTTCCGGAAAGGCGAGGTTCTTCGCGTCCATCACCGAGAGCACTTCGACATTAGAGAGGCGAAGGGTCCGCACGCGTTGTTGCGCCTTGCGCAGCATCGGCTCGGAAATGTCGACGCCGCAGATCTTCGTGGTGCGCGAATAGTCCGACAGCGAGAGCCCGGTGCCGACACCGACGTCGAGGATGCGGCCGCCGATGCGATCGGCCTCCGCGATGGTCGACTGCCTTCCGGCGTCGAACACCTTGCCGAACACGAGATCATAGACCGGCGCCCAGCGGCCATAGGCCTTCTCGACCCCGGCCCGCGAGATATCTGCTGCCATGCCCCCTGCCTTACACGAAACGAGAATTGATAAGTGATGAGATCGAAGCCAGCCCCGAAATTGGTCTAGCGCCTCTCCCGCTTGCGGGAGAGGTCGACGCGCTCGCAAGAGCGTGGCGGGTGAGGGCTTTTTCCGCTCGCGACATATCACGTGTGGAGAGAGCCCCCTCCCCAACCCTCCCCCGCAAGCGGGAGAGGGGGTGCACCTTTTCGGTGGCTGCAGTCGGACTCAATCTCATTGCGCTAGCCGCGCACGGCTTCCGCCAGCGGGCGCGATGTCCCGGCTGAGACCTTCGCCGCGGCGCTCTGGATGAAGCCGCCGCCGAGCACGCGCGCCTGTCCCGATGGCGCGTCGTAGAAGACGCAGGCCTGGCCGGGCGAAACGCCCTCTTCGCCGCCGACGAGCTCGACCTCGTAGTGACCACCGGCGCCGCGCAGCCAGGCCGGCTGCGGGCTGCGGGTCGAGCGCACGCGCACGAACAGCTCGAGGCCGTCGCCGATGGCCCGGTCGATATCGCCGCCGCCGATCCAGTTGACGTCGCGAAGCGCGATGCGGTGCATCTTCAAGGCATCGCGCGGGCCGACGACGACGCGGCGGTTGGCCGCATCCAGCCGCACCACGAACAGCGGCGCACTCGCTGCGATGCCGAGGCCGCGGCGCTGGCCGACGGTGAAATTGGCGATGCCCTGATGCTGGCCGAGAACGCGGCCGTCGAGATCGACGATGTCGCCGGGATCCATCGCATTGGGCCGCAGCCGGGTAATGATGTCGGTATATCGCCCCGTGGGCACGAAGCAGATGTCCTGGCTGTCGTGCTTGTCGGCGACCGAGAGACCGAAGCGGCGCGCGAGCTCGCGCGTCTCGGGCTTGGTCATGTCGCCGAGCGGAAAGCGCAGGAAGTCGAGCTGCTCTTGCGTGGTCGCAAACAGAAAGTAGCTCTGGTCGCGGTCGGCATCGGCGGCGCAGACCAGCGCGCGCGAGCCGTCGGCTTGGCGGCGCGAGGCGACGTAATGGCCGGTGGCGAGCGCCTGCGCCCCGAGCTCGCGCGCGGTCTTCAAGAGGTCGCGGAATTTGACCGAGCGGTTGCACTCGATGCAGGGCACCGGCGTTTCGCCGAGCGCGTAAGAATCGGCGAAGTTGTCGATGACGGACTCGCGAAAGCGATCCTCGTAGTCCAGCACGTAATGGGGAATGCCGAGCTTGGCCGCGACATCGCGGGCGTCGTGGATGTCCTGGCCGGCGCAGCAGGCGCCCTTGCGGTGGGTCGCCGCGCCATGATCGTAGAGCTGCAGCGTGATGCCGACGACGTCGTAGCCCTCGGCCTTGAGCAGCGCAGCCGTCGTCGAGGAATCGACGCCGCCCGACATGGCAACGACGACCCTGGTGTCCTCAGGACGGCCTTCGAGATCCAGACTGTTGAGCATGGGCCTAAGCTGACGTGACGGCGGCGTTTTTCCGCGATTGCTGATGCCTTGGGCCGGGCCGCTAGGCGTCCTTCGGGAACTCGAGTTCCCGCAGGGCACTGGCCTGCCCGGTCGAAAGCGGCTGAGAGCAGCCTTTAATATAGGGGGCATTCCACTGAAGCAATCACGCGTGCCCCGGGCTTTCGGGCAATTCTTGCCGGGGCGGCAGAAATGACGGGGCCGCGGGGTGGCTGGCGGGAGAGCTATCGATTCATCAAACCATTGGTTTTACTACCGAAAATCGATTTTCGGGAGACTGGCCCGCTCCTTGCTCACCTCCTGATCCGAAGATGTTTTCAAGGGGTCGCCTGTGGTCGGTGTCACGTCAGACGTAGCGGCAAGCGCGCAAGTCTCGAGCGCGCAGCAAAAGCCTGCCCGTTCCCAGACCAGCAAGGACACCGCGCCGGGCGACTCTTTTGGCGCGCTGGTCGACAGCAACACCCAGGCCATCAGCAACAGCGCACCGTCACCGAGCCAGGATCCGGCACCGCGGCGGACTGATTCCTCCTCGACGTCCTCCTCGTCGGACAAGAGCGCGCGCGACAGCTCCTCGACCGATCAGGGCCCGCAGAGCAACGCGAGCGACGCTCCGGATTCCGCAACGCCGGCTACCAGCGATACCCAGGCCGATCCGACCAAGCCCGCCGGCAAATCCAAGGATAGGGACAAGGCGGACGCCTCCGCGTCGAAGTCGGGCGACAAGCCGGACAGCACCAAGAGCGACAAGACGGACAGCACCGACGGCCTCGCTGCCGCGGTGGACGCCTCCGCCGCCGCGCAGGCCGCCGCGACGCCGGCGGCTGCGCCCGATCCGACCGCCGTCCCGGTCGCCACGCCCGTTGTACCCGCCGACCCGAATGCCGCCGCCAACCAACCGGCGGGCACCGGTTCCTCGCCGCTGACGATCGCCGCGGCCGGCATTGCCGCCAGCGCTTCGACAGCGGCGCAGATCGCAGGCACGAAAACGGATGCCACCGGCAAGGCGGCCAAGAGCGGCGACGCCAAGACCGGCGACAAGACCACCGACGCAAAGGGCTCGCCTGCCGAGGCGACCGTTGCGGGCACCGACGCCACCGCAACCGACGTCACAGCGAAAGCCGCGCAGGTCACCGCGGCCGACCAGGGCACGCCGAAGGTCTCGTTCAAGGCCGCCGCGACGGCGCAGGGCCAGAGCGATGTCTCCAACATCGGCCAGGACGCCGGCAAGACGGCTCAGGCGGCGACCTCCGCACAAAATGCCGCGACCGCGACCACGGCCGCCCATCCGCAAGCCGCGAAGCCGCAGGCCGATAGCGCCGCCACCGATGCGAAGGCCGATGCCGCCAGTCGCACCGCCGATGCGATCCCGGCGGCACCTACCCCACACGCCCATGCCGATACGCAGACTGTCGCAGCTGGCGCGACCGACACCAGCACGCAAGCCGCCAACGCCGTGCAGGCGCCACTGACCACCACGACCTCGGCGGCCACCGCCTCCACCGCGACGCTGACCGCGACCGCTGCGAATTCGGCAGCAGTACCGATCAACGGCATTCCGGTCGAGATCGCGGCTGCCGCCCGCGCCGGCAAGACCCGCTTCGACATCAGCCTCGATCCGGTCGATCTCGGCCGCATCGACGTGCGCATCAATGTCGACCGCAACGGCCAGGTCACCTCGCATGTCACCGTCGAGAAGCCGGAGACGCTGCAGATGCTGCGGCAGGATGCGCCGCAATTGCAGCGCGCGCTCGACGATGCCGGCCTCAAGACCGGCAGCAACGGGCTCTCCTTCAGCCTTCGCGATCAGAATTCGTCGGGACAGAACACCGGCCAGAACAACGACAATTCCGGCAATGCCCGCCGGCTGATCATCAGCGAGGACGATTCTGCAACCACGGCGCCCGTCAGCCGCAGCTATGGCCGCATGCTCGGATCGAGCAGCGGCGTCGATATCAGAGTGTGAGGAGTATTCGCCATGACCACCACGAATGCCGCCACCGCGCCGTCAGTCGTATCAGGCACCACCGATGTGCCAAAGTCCTCCTCGAATTCGAGCCTGAGCTCGACCACGGGCGCGACGCTCGCCGGCAACTTCCAGACCTTTTTGACGCTGCTGACCACGCAGCTGCAGAACCAGAACCCGCTCGATCCGCTCGACACCAACCAGTTCACCCAGCAGCTGGTGCAGTTCGCCGGCGTCGAGCAGCAGCTCAAGACCAATGACTCGCTGTCGCAGCTCGTCACCCTGCAGCAGACCACGCAGGCGACCCAGGCGCTGGGCTTCGTCGGCAAGACCGCGGTGGTCGACGGCACCACGGCGACGATGAAGAGCTCGTCGGCCACCTGGCATCTCAATGTGCCGACCGATGCGACCGTCGATATTTCGATCGCGAATTCCAGCGGCCAGACCGTGTTTACCGGAAAATACACGGCCGGCGCCGCCTCGGATGTTCCCTTCACCTGGAACGGCCAGGGCAACGACGGCACGCAATGGCCCGACGGCAAGTACACGATCACCGCGACCGGCAAGGATGTCGCCAACAACAATGTCGGCATCGCCGCGCAGGTGCAGGGCGTGGTGAGCTCCGTCGACCTGACCCAGTCGCCGCCGCTGCTCTCGATCGACGGCAACAGCTACACGCTGAGCCAGGTGAAGAGCATCATCGCGACCAGCAGCAACTAAATGAGGGCCACGCTGCTTCGCCACTCATGGTCTCATCCCGGCGAAGGCCGGGATCCACAACCGCAGGGAGCGGTTGTAGCGCGAGACTGAGAACTCCGAGTGTTCATCAAACCCCTCCCTGGGGTTATGGATCCCGGGCTCGCGCTGCGCCCCGGGATGACAGGAGGGGCCTTGGCAGCGCCTCAACGCCCGCCCCCTCGTTCGTTAGTAAAGTATTTACGAAGACCCCGCTCGGCCGGCTGAATCACCGCTTCAGCCCGCCGGGCCGGCGTCGTTCCAGCCGGATTCAACGAGAATTGTATTGAAGCCTTAGGCTTAGCGGATTTTTAAGCCGGCACGCGTAGGGTTACGGCGTGAGTTCAGTGGTTGAGAGTTTGTGAGTACGCCATGACAGAACCCCATCGCCCGAGGGTAAAATACGTCATCGGGCCGGACGGCAGTCCGCTGACGATTGCAGATCTGCCCGCACCCGGCACCAAACGCTGGGTCATCCGCCGCAAGGCCGAAGTCGTCGCCGCAGTGCGTGGCGGACTTCTCTCGCTCGAGGAGGCCTGCAGCCGTTATACCCTGACGGTCGACGAATTCCTCTCCTGGCAGTTTTCCATCGACCAGCATGGTCTGGCGGGTCTTCGCACCACCCGCATCCAGCAATATCGCCAGTAAGCGCTGCGGAAATCTGCTGTGTTTGACGAAAATCGGCCTCGCCCTGCGAGGCCGATTTTTTTCATGTTCGCTACTTTTGTCCCAGCTCTTAACCTTCGTTAACCATATCGAAACCATCACCTAGGCAATAATTGCCCACTCGTCCGCTCTTGGAATGCGGGTCGAATCTGTCGGGGCGGTTGCTTGCAAGGTCTTGCGGACTTTTTAAAAGGTATCGGCGCCGCCCGTTTCGGGGCGATGATCGCGGTCACCGCCGCGCTCATCGGCTTCTTTGCCTTCGTCATCATGCGCGTCACCACACCGCAGATGACGACGCTGTTCACCGACCTCAGCATGGAGGATTCCTCCAGCATTATCAAAGACCTGGAGCGCCAGGGTATCCAGTACGAGCTGCGCAATGATGGCAGCATCATCATGGTGCCCAAGGACAAGGTCACCCGCCTTCGCATGAAGCTCGCCGAGGGCGGCCTGCCCAAGGGTGGCGGCGTCGGCTATGAAGTGTTCGACAAGTCGGACGCCCTCGGCACCACCTCTTTCGTCCAGAACATCAATCATCTGCGCGCGCTGGAGGGCGAACTCGCCCGCACCATCCGCGCCATCGACCGGATCCAGGCCGCCCGCGTCCACCTGGTGCTGCCCGAGCGTCCGCTGTTCGCGCGCGAGGCGCCGGAGCCGTCGGCCTCGATCGTGGTGCGGGTCCGCGGCTCGCTCGAAGCCCAGCAGATCCGCGCCATCCGTCATCTCGTCGCTTCCGCCGTCAACGGCCTGAAGCCGCAGCGGGTCTCGATCGTGGATGAGGCCGGCCAGTTGCTCGCCGACGGGGCCGCGACCGATCCGGAGCAGGCCGCCGGCGACGACCGGCGCATCGCCTTCGAAAAGCGGCTGCGCAAGGAGGTCGAGGACATCGTCTCCTCCGTGGTCGGTTCGGGCCGCGCCCGCGTCCAGCTCTCCGCCGATTTCGACTTCAACAAGATCACCCAGACCTCGGACAAGTTCGATCCCGAGGGCCGCGTGCTGCGCTCGAGCCAGACCCGCGAAGAGAGCAGCCTCACCGCCGACACCAACGGCCAGGTCACCGTCAACAACGAGCTCCCCGGCAACCAGCAGAACAGCGGCGTGCCGGCAAAGGACCAGAGCAAGAAGTCCGAGGAGACCAACAATTACGAGATCTCCCGCACCACCAAGACCGAGGTGACCGAGGCCGGCAGGGTCAACCGCATCTCGGTCGCGGTGCTGGTCGACGGCATCTACACCAAGAACGACAAGGGCGAGCTCGCCTACACCGATCGGACCAAGGAGCAGCTCGACCGCATCGCCACCCTGGTGCGCTCGGCGATCGGCTTCGACCAGAAGCGCGGCGACCAGGTCGAGGTCGTCAATCTGCGCTTCGCCGACGCGCCCTCCACCGCTCCGATCGCAGAGCCCTCCGGCTTCCTCGGCATGCTGCAGTTCACCAAGGACGACGTCATGTATTTCGTCGAGCTCGGCGTGATGATGCTGCTCGGCCTCGTCGTGATGTTCATGGTGATCCGCCCGCTGGTGAAGCGCATCCTCGCCTCCGACGAAGTCGCCGCCGCCATCTCAGGCGTGCTCTCCGGCCCCGCAGCGTCCGAAGACGCGGCGCCGGCCGCCGCCGGTCAGGCGCTGATCCCGGGCGGCGCCGCCAGCGCGATCGACGTCGCCACCATCCAGGGCCAGGTCCACGCCCAGTCCGTTCATCGCGTCGGCGAGCTCGCCGAGCGCAATCCCAACGAAACCGTCGCCATCATCCGTCAATGGCTGGCCGAACCCGCGAAATGACCGAGAAGTGAACTGACATGGCTGCTTCCCTGCAAAACGCCAATTCGAACGACATCACCAGCGTGATCTCGACGCTCGGCCAGCGCGCCGGCAACCGCGCCAGGGACGGCAAGGGCGCCGAGCAATTGACCGGCCCGCGCCGCGCTGCGATCCTGATGCTGGCGCTCGGCGAGCAATATGGCGGCAAGATCTGGGGCCTGCTCGACGACGACGAGGTGCGTCAGCTGTCGCTGGAAATGTCGACGCTCGGCACCGTCGAGGTCGACACGGTCGAGGACATGCTGCTCGAATTCGTCTCGCGCATGTCGGCCTCGGGCGCGCTGATGGGCAATTTCGACGCGACCGAGCGCCTGCTCCAGCAGTACCTGCCGCCGGAGCGCGTCAACGGCATCATGGACGAGATCCGCGGCCCCGCCGGCCGCAACATGTGGGAGAAGCTCTCCAACGTGCAGGAAGAGGTCCTCGCCAACTACCTCAAGAACGAATATCCGCAGACCATCGCCGTGGTGCTGTCGAAGCTGAAGCCGGAACATGCCGCGCGCGTACTCGGCATCTTCCCCGAAGACCTCGCGCTCGATGTCGTCAACCGTATGCTGAAGATGGAGGCGGTGCAGAAGGAGGTGATCGAGAGCGTGGAGAAGACGCTGCGCACCGAATTCATGTCGAACCTGTCGCAGACCCGCCGCCGCGACGCCCACGAGGTGATGGCGGAAATCTTCAACAATTTCGACCGCCAGACCGAAACCCGCTTCATCACCTCGCTGGAAGAGGACAATCGGGAATCGGCCGAGCGCATCAAGGCGCTGATGTTCACCTTCGACGACCTCGTGAAGCTCGATTCCGGCTCGGCCCAGACGTTGATGCGCAACGTCGACAAGGACAAGCTCGGCGTGGCGCTGAAGAGCGCCAACGAGGACGTCCGCAACTTCTTCTTCGGCAACATGTCCTCGCGCGCGGCCAAGATGCTGCAGGACGACATGGCGGCGATGGGGCCAGTGCGCCTGCGCGACGTCGACGAGGCCCAGGCGCTGCTGGTCAATCTCGCCAAGGACCTCGCCGCCAAGGGCGAGATCATGCTGACCAAGAATCGCGCTGACGACGAGCTGGTGTATTGATGGGCGCTCCCGCCAAATTCTTGTTCGATACCGACTTCGCCGCGCCGGACCGGACGCGCGAGAAAGCCGCGACCGCGGCCGAGATCGCGCAGAAGGTCGCGGAAGCCGAGGCGCGCGCCTATCAGGACGGCTTTGCTGCCGCCCAGCGCGAGGCCAAGGCCGAGAGCGACCGCCGCGTTGCGCTCGCGATGGAAGAGATCGGTATCGGCATCCGGGGCGTCGCGTCGGGCATCGGCAACATCGAAACGAAGATGGAGACCGAGGCGGTCGAGGTCGCAATCGCAGTGGCGCGCAAGCTGTGCGCCGACCTGATCGCCGCCGAGCCGCTCGGCGAGATCATGGCGCTGGTCAAGGACTGCTTCTCGCATCTGGTCGCGACGCCGCATCTGGTCGTCCGCATCAACGACGCCCTCTACGACAGCGCGCGCGAGAAGATCGAGCGGCTCGCCAAGCAGAGCGGCTTCGAAGGACGGCTGGTGATCCTGGCCGAGCCTGAAATTGCCACCGGCGACTGCCGGATCGAATGGGCCGATGGCGGTGTCGTGCTGGAGCGCAGCGCCATCGCGGCCAAGATCGACGACATGGTCGGACGCTATATCGCGTCCCGCAAGGGGAACTAAGCCATGAGCGACACCGACGGACAGGTCCCGCTGCCCGATCTCAACGGCCCGTTGCCGCCCACCGGCGCCGACGTCGGCTACAACGAGGACGAATATGCAGCGCGTGTCGCCGCAGACCTCGAGGCCGTCTTCGACGTGCCGGTGCAGGTCTCGGCGGTGCTCGGCCGCTCCAAGATGGATGTCGGCGAGCTCCTCAAGCTCGGGCCCGGCACCGTGCTCGAGCTCGACCGTCGCGTCGGCGAGGCCATCGACATCTACGTCAACAACAAGCTCGTCGCCCGCGGCGAGGTGGTGCTGGTCGAGGACAAGCTCGGCGTCACCATGACGGAAATCATCAGGACGGAACGCGGCTAAGTTTTTTCCAAGCATGATCTTGTCGGAAAACCGCTTCGCACTTTTCCGGATCATGCACGCAAAGCGAATGACGCGCGACAGCGCGACCAGACGGACAGGAGACTGACATGCGGCTTCTCATCGTTGGCACATTGAAGGGCCAGCTCACCACCGCCACCAAGATCGCGATGGACAACGGCGCCACCGTGACCCACGCCGAGGATCACGAGCAGGCGATGCGCGTGCTGCGCGGCGGCAAGGGCGCCGACCTGCTGCTGGTCGACGTCGCCCTCGACATCCGCGATCTCGTGATGCGGCTCGAGGCCGAGCACATCCACGCTCCGATCGTCGCCTGCGGCATCACCAACGACGCCCGCGCCGCCGTCGCCGCGATCCACGCCGGCGCCAAGGAATACATCCCGCTGCCGCCGGACCCGGAGCTGATCGCCGCGGTTCTCGCCGCCGTCGCCAACGATTCCCGCGAACTGGTCTATCGCGACGACGCCATGGCGCGCGTGATCAAGCTGGCCCAGCAGATCGCAGGCTCCGACGCCTCGGTGATGATCACCGGCGAATCCGGCACGGGCAAGGAGGTGCTGGCGCGCTACGTCCACTCCCGTTCGGCCCGTGCCAAGCGCCCGTTCATCTCGATCAACTGCGCCGCGATCCCCGAGCATCTGCTTGAATCCGAGCTGTTCGGCCACGAGAAGGGCGCCTTCACCGGCGCAATCGCCCGCCGCATCGGCAAGTTCGAGGAGGCGACCGGCGGCACGCTGCTGCTGGACGAAATCTCCGAGATGGACGTTCGTCTGCAGTCGAAGCTGCTCCGGGCCATCCAGGAGCGCGTGATCGACCGCGTCGGCGGCACCAAGCCGGTCCCGGTCGACATCCGCATCATCGCAACGTCGAACCGCAATCTGGCGGATGCCGTGCGCGAAGGCACGTTCCGCGAAGACCTCTTGTTCCGCCTCAACGTCGTGAACCTGAAGATCCCGCCGCTGCGCGAGCGCCCCGCCGACATCCTGGAGCTCGCCCAGCACTTCGTGAAGAAATATGCGGAAGCCAACGGCGTGCCGCTGCGTCCGATCTCTGCGGAAGCCCGCCGCGTGCTCTCCACCAACCGCTGGCAAGGCAACGTCCGCGAGCTCGAAAACACCATGCACCGCGCCGTGCTGATGGCGCAGGGCGACGAGATCGGCCCCGATGCGATCCTCACCCCGGACGGCGATCGCCTCGACCTCGCCAAGACGCCGCCGGCCGTGGCGCACGCGACCATGGCCGCCGAGCAGGTGACCCGGGCTCTGGTGGGGCGCACTGTCGCCGATGTCGAACGCGATCTGATTCTGGAGACGCTCAAGCATTGTCTCGGCAATCGCACCCATGCCGCCAACATCCTGGGGATTTCGATCCGCACGCTGCGCAACAAGCTCAACGAATACGCCGACGGCGGCATCCCGATCACGCCGGCGGGAGGGCCGGGCGAACATTCGCGGCTGCCGATGATCGGGGCGTAGGGCTCCAGCAAAAGTGACGATGAAAATGCCCGGGGCTCAATCCCGGGCATTTTGTTTTGGCAAATGGTACCCCGCAGGGAGCGAACACATGGCCGGACCGCATCTCGCGACTAGGTCATCGCCGCTCCAGGCCCTATAACCGCTCGCGAGAACCACGCGAGGAAGCACATGTCTGAAGCTCAGATCACGGATTGGCTGGCGTCGCAGAAGCAGGCGATGATCGATCTGCTCCGTGACGTCGTGAACATCGATTCCGGGTCCTATGACAAGGAAGGCGTCGATGCGGTCGGTGCGCGGTTCGAGCGGCATTTTACCGAGCACGGCATCCCGTTCCGGCGCGAGGCCAACGCCACGTTCGGCGACGCGATCCATGCCGAAGTGGCAAAACCCGGCAGCAACGAAAAGCCGGTGCTGTTGATGGGGCATCGCGACACCGTGTTCGGCAAAGATGAAGCCAAGCGCCGCCCCTTCACGATCCGGGATGGTCGCGCCTACGGACCCGGAGTCGCCGACATGAAGTCCGGCCTCGTCATGAACGTTTTCGTGGCAACCGCCTTCCACAAATTCGGCGGTTCGCCGCATCCGATCAAGGTGCTGATCACGTCGGACGAGGAGATCGGCTCGCCGTCGTCGCGACCCGTGATCGAGCGCGAAGGGCGCTCTGCCCGCGCCGTCTTCAATTCCGAACCGGGCCGCCCCACGGGCAACGTCGTCACCGGGCGCAAGGGCGGAATCTTCATGCATCTGGCCATCACCGGCAAGGCGGCGCATTCCGGCGCGAACTTTGCCGCGGGCGTCAGCGCGATCGGCGAGCTCGCGCACAAGATCGTTCAGATCCACGCGCTGACCGATCTCGACAAGGGCATCACGCTCAATGTCGGCCTCGTCTCGGGCGGGCAGTCCGTCAACACGACGGCGCCTTACGCCGAAGGCCAGATCGACATGCGCTATGTCGATCCGGCCGACCGCGCGCGGGTGATGGCCGCGATCGAGAAGATCGTCGCGTCCTCTGACGTGCCGGGCACCAGTGCGACGCTGACGATCAAGGGCGAGTTCGTGCCGGTGGTGCAGAGCGAGGCCTCGAAGGCGCTGTTCGAGGGCTATCAGGCCGCCGCAAGGCAGGTTGGCCTCACCACGCTCCAGGGCGAGTTCTCCGGCGGCTGCGCCGATTCCGGCTTCACCGCCGCCGTGGGCACGCCGACCATTTGCGGTCTCGGGCCGGTCGGTGGGCTCGCGCACACGCCGGAGGAATATCTGGAGCTCGACAGCATCGTCCCGCGCGCGCAGGCGCTGGCGCTGGCGATTCTAAAGGGCTGAAGGGCACACCTCGCTGCATAGGGTGGGTTAGCCCTGCAGATGCGCGAACGAAACTTCCAGCGTCTACGAATAGCTCGGCGCATCTGGCTTGCGGAAGATGTGGATGGGATCGCCGGGCACGAATGGCTGGCCGCGGAACATTGCGTAGGCGTAGAGCGCGAGGTAGGCAATCGCCAGCGCGCCGACGGCATAGAAGGCCCAGGTCCCGACGCGCTTCATCGTTCCGCTCCATTGCCGTCCGGCGGGACGGCTCGAGGCGCTTCTAGAGCGATGATGCGGAAAAGGCCAGCCTGCGCCGGCCTGAGGCGGTCAAACGCCGCGGCGGCTGCGCGCGGGAACGCTGACATCGGCGAGCCTTGCGGCGTCTTCGTCCCGGTCCACCGCCACATACTGGCCGTGCCAATAGGCGAGCGCGGCGGTGCGGGCCGAGTTGTTGATAGTCCTGACGCGCCCAATGACGATGCCATGCGAGTGCCGCTCGACGATGTCCTCGACCTCGCAATCGGCCGCGGACAAGGCGCCGACCAGCAGCGGCACGCCGGAGACGGCCGTGACCCACTGGCTGCCCGCGAAACGATCCGCCCCCTTCAGGCCACCCCTGCCGGCAAAGCGCTCGGCGACGTCGAGCTGATCGGCGGCGAGGATGTTCACGCCGAACGCACCGTAGCGGCGGATCAGCGGGAAGGACGAGGCATCGCGGTTGATGCTGACCAGCAGCGTCGGCGGATCGATCGACAGCGAGGTGACCGAGGTCACCGTCATGCCGGTGATGTCCTTGCCCCGTCCGGCGGTGATGATGCTGACGCCGCCGGCGAGGTGGCGCATGGCGCCGCGGAAATCGGCGGAGGAGACGGCAGTTTCGGTCATGAGCTCGCGAGGGACCAGATTCATGGCATGCTCCCCGAAGCGGGGTCCGCTGTATTTAGGTACGATCGTCCGCCGACGAAAGTGCCCGCGCCAATCCAGGGCTCGAGCTGCCACACGACGAAATCGCGAAAACAACCCCATGCACAGTAGCCACCGTCACCGACAAACATCATATTTCTCTTTTTTCGAATTTTTATTGACCCGTCGGGCAAAACAGGGGCATGATGGCATCATGGGATCGGCTGCCGGCGACAGACTCCCCCACGGCCTCCGCTGTCATTTCCTTGCCTAGTCACGATCGTCCGCCGACAAGAGATGCCCCAGGATCCAGGCTTCGAGGGCGGCGAGCTCGGCGGAGCCGCGTTCGCGCGGCCTGCCCTGGTTGACCACGACATCATGGGCGATCCGGCCTTGGTCGATCACGAGCACCCGGTCGGCCAGCGCGACCGCCTCGGAGACATCGTGGGTCACCAGGATCGCGGTAAAGCCCTGGTCGCGCCAGACCCGCTCCAGGAGCCGCTGCATCGAGATCCGGGTCAATGCATCCAGCGCACCGAGCGGCTCGTCGAAGGCGAGCACGCGCGGCCGGGACACCAGCGCGCGAGCGAGCGCGACGCGCTGTTTCTGGCCGCCCGACAGCACCGACGGCCACTGCTCGCGCTTGTCGGCGAGGCCCACTTCGGCAAGCGCTTTGTCCGCGCGCGATTGCGCGTCACCGGAGGCACGGTCGCGGCCGAGACCGACCTCGACATTGGCGAGCACCCGCGCCCAAGGCAACAGCCGCGGCTCCTGAAACATCACGCGGATGTCTTCCGCCTGGACTTCGTCGCCAAAGTTGATGTCGCCGGCGTCAATCTTTTCGAGGCCGGCGATGAGGCGCAGCAGCGTGCTCTTGCCGCAGCCGCTCTTGCCGACGATCGCGACAAACTGGCCGGCCGGGATGTGCAAATCGATGCCGCGCAGCACCTCATTGTCGCCGAAGGATTTACGCAAGCCGCGGATGCTGAGCGGCAGGCCGCTGGTGTGAACCGGCCGCTCCGCCACGCGGGCATGGGGCACGAAATTGGCGGGGCGGGCGAGTTCGCTGTCGGAAAAGGCTGTACGAAGCGCTGTCTGCATTGTCACTCTCAACGTTTCTGGAAGGCGGGGTGCCAGGCGAGCGTCGCCCGCTCCAGCACGCGGGAGGCGCTGTCGGCGAGCTTGCCAAGCAGCGCGTAGATCAGGATCGACAGCACGACGACGTCAATCAGCATGAATTCGCGGGCCTGCATCGCCATGTAGCCGAGACCCGAGGATGCCGCGATGGTCTCAGCCACGATCAGCGTCAGCCACATGATGCCGAGCGCGAAGCGGATGCCGACGAAGATCGACGGCAATGCGCCGGGGAAGATCACGCGGCGAAACAGCTCGCCATCGCTCATGCCGTAGATGCGTCCCATCTCGATCAGCTGCGGATCGACGGTACGGATGCCGTGCAGCGTGTTGAGATAGATCGGGAAGAAGACCCCGAGCGCGACGAGGAACAGCTTCGCGCTCTCGTCGATGCCGAACCACAGGATCACCAGCGGTATCAACGCCAGATGCGGCACGTTGCGCACCATCTGCAGGGTGGTGTCAGTGAGCGTGGCCGAGAGCTGCGACAGGCCATTGGCGAGTCCGAAGGCGAAGCCGATGCTGCCGCCGATCAAAAAGCCGATCGAGGCACGCCAGAACGAGACCCAGATGTTGCGGACCAGCTCGCCGGAGAGCAGCAGTTTCCAACCCGCCAGTGCGACATCGCTCGGCGCCGGCAGGACGCGCACCGGCACGAGACCGGTGACGCAGGCCGCTTGCCAGATCGCGATGATGGCGAGCGGCACGATCCACTGCACCAGACCATCCACGCGCGGCAAGCGGAACTTACGCGGGAGGGAGACGCCGTCGATGAGGCTCATGATTGCGACACTCGATGCTGCGGACGGTAGTCGCTGCCGACAGTCTCGCCGAACGGGCCGCCGTTGAAGTGCAGTCTGGTCACGTTGCTCGGCTGCTCCAGCGAGAGCAGCGGGAAGACCAACTCGGCGAAGCGATAGGCTTCCTCCAGATGCGGGTAGCCGGACAGGATGAAGGTGTCGATGCCGACGTCCTGATACTCCCTGATGCGCGCCGCGACCGTCTGGGGATCGCCGACCAGCGCCGTGCCGGCGCCGCCGCGCACGAGGCCGACACCGGCCCAGAGGTTCGGCGCGATCTCGAGCTTGTCGCGCTTGCCGCCATGGAGCTGCGCCATGCGCTGCTGACCGACCGAATCCATGCGCGCGAAGTTCTGCTGCGCGGCCGCGATGGTCTCGTCGCTGACATGCTTGATCAGCTCGCCAGCGGCGCGCCAGGCCGCTTCATTGGTCTCGCGGACGATCACGTGAAGACGGATGCCGAACGACAACTTGCGGCCGCGTGAGCCGGCGACGTCTCTCACCTTCGCGATCTTCTCGGCGACCAGCGCCGGCGGCTCACCCCAGGTGAGATATTTGTCGACGGTGTCGACCGCGACGTCGATGCCGGCATCCGAGGAGCCGCCGAAATAGAGCGGCGGCCGCGGCGATTGCACGGGATGAAACAGCAACTTGCCGCCTTCGATGCGGATGTGCTTGCCCTCGACAGTGACGGTCTTGCCGGCCAGCAGATCGCTATAGACGCCCAAGAACTCGCGGGTCACCTCGTAGCGCTCGTCATGACCCAGGAAAACGCCGTCGCCCCTGTTCTCGACGGGATCGCCGCCGGTAACGACATTGACGAGCAGCCGGCCGCCCGTGACGCGATCCAGCGTCGCGGTCATGCGCGCCGCAACGCTGGGGGATTGCAGCCCGGGGCGAACGGCGACGAGATAGCGCAGCCGCTGGGTGAACGGCGCCACCGCGGACGCGACGATCCAGGAATCTTCGCAGGACCGCCCGGTCGGTATCAGCACGCCGAAATAACCGAGTTGATCGGCGGCCTGCGCGATCTGGCGGAGATAGTTGAAATTGACCTCGCGGCCGCCGATGCCGGTGCCGAGATAGCGCCCGTCGCCGTGCGTCGGCAGGAACCAGAGAATGTTGGTGTTGCTTTGCTTGCTCATGACTATGCTCACGATCCTGACTTACGCGCTACGTCGGCAATCTTGATGGCCTTGGGGATCAGGCCCAGCGCGAAGAACGCGTCTGCGACCTGTTGTTGATCGGCGATCACGGCTTCGCTGACTGGCTTGATGCCATAGGCCTGCCGCCTCAAGGCGACCTCGACCACCGGAACCGACAAGCCGATCGAGGGCGCGAGCTGCTCGGCCACGGCATGGATGTCGCCCTTGGCCCAATCGTCGACGGCGCTCAGTTCGGCGAGCACGGCGTCGACAACCTTGGCATTGGCATCGAGGAATTTCTTCGAAGAGAAATAGAACTGGTAGTTGGCGACGGTGTTGGTGCCATCCGCGAGCGTGCGCGCGCCGGTCGCGGCTTCCGCTCCGGCCTGGAACGGATCCCAAATCACCCAGGCATCGACCGCGCCGCGCTCGAAGGCGGCGCGCGCATCGGCGGGCGCGAGGAAGACGGGCTCGATCTCGGCATATTTCACGCCTGCCTTCTCCAGCGCCTTGACCAGGAGGTAGTGGACGTTGGAACCCTTGTTCAGCGCGACCTTCTTGCCCTTGAGATCGGCGACCGACTTCAGCGGGCTGGCGTTCGGCACCAGGATTGCCTCGCCGTTCGGCGCCGCCGGCTCGTAGGCGACATACTGGATCGGCGCGCCGGCGGCCTGCGCGAAGATCGGCGGAGCTTCGCCGGTGTTGCCGAAATCGATCGCGCCGACATTGAGCGCTTCGAGCAGCGGCGGACCGGACGGGAATTCGGTCCACACCACCTTGTAGCCGTCGGCAGCGAGCTTCGGCTCCAGCGTTCCCTTGCTCTTGAGCAGCACGAGCTTGCCGTATTTCTGGTAGCCGATGCGGACCACCTTGTCCTGCCCGTAGGAGGTGCCGACCGCGGCGGCGACGATGCCGATCGACAGCACGATGGCCGCAATCAGGCGCTGAATGATGCGTCTCATGTTCAGACCTTTCGAAACGGGGAGATTGGTCGGCACGATCAGATCGCCGTGCTGCGCCAGACGATGTCGCGGACGACGATCGGCTTCGGGATCAGCCCGATCTTGTAGAAGCGGTCGGCGACGCCTTGCTGAGTCGCCACGATATCGTCGGTGACGGGACCGACCACGAAGTTCGCGCGATTGGCCGCGACCGTCTGGATATCCAGCGGGACCCCGGTGATCGCGGCGAGCGATCTGGCGACCTCGTCACGGTGCTGTTCGGCCCATCTGCCCGCGGCCGTCGTGACGTCGACGATCTGCTGCAGGATCGTTCCATGATTCCTCGCGAAATCGCGGTTGGCGATGTAGAACGAATTTGTCTTGGTGACCTCGCGCGCATTGATCAGGATGCGGCCGTTCTGCCTGGTTTCGCCGATGGCGAAATAGGGGTCCCAGATCGCCCAGGCCTCGATGCTGCCATTGGCAAAGGCGGGGCCCGCATCGGGCGGCGTCAGATAGACCGGCGTGATGTCGGCATAGATGAGGCCCGCCTGCTCGAGCGTCTGCACCACGACGTTGTGCGCGCTGGAGCCCTTGGTGAAGCCGATGCGCTTGCCCTTCAGGTCGGCGATGCTGCGGATCGGCGACTCCTTCGGCACCAGGATGCCCTGCCCGTTGGTGATCGGCTGGCCCGCGGCATAGACGATCGCAGCTCCCGCCGCCTGCGCGAACACCGGCGGGGAGTCGCCGACCGCACCGAAATCGACGCTACCGACGTTCATCGCTTCCATCATCGGCGGCCCCGAGGAGAACTCGATCCACTTCACGTCGATGCCTTGGGGCGTGAAATGTTTTTCCAGAACGGCCTGCTGGCGCGCGATCACCAGCACGCCAGTCTTCTGGTAACCGATACGAATTTGCTTCACCTCGCCTTGCGCGTTCGCATGCGATGCGAACGCGGCAACCGCCGCGGTGCCCATCGAAAGTTTCAGAAAGTCCCGACGCTGCATTCCACACTCCCGGCCGCTCGTGGCCGTCATTCATTCGCGTCGGGAATGATGGTGCGGCTTATCGGGCGTGTCGAGACGCGCGGAAAAATAGCGATGCGAGCACTGCGCCTCGTGCGATGCGCATGATTAATCTTTCGACCCTGGCGAGGAATGCAGGGAGATTCTTTCCGCACACGGATGTGAGACTGTCTTTGTGGCGAGGGTGCGTTGAAAGTCAGTGCCACCTCACCGGCAGGTTCTGCAGCCCGCGGAACGCCCAGCCGCCGATCCGGATCGGCTCATCGTCGGCGATCTCGAGTTTCCTGGCACGGGCGAACAATGTCGGCAGCGCGACGTCGGCGATCATCGCCCGCGAGGCGAAGGCTCCGGCGCAGAAATGCGGGCCGGCGCCGAAGGCAACGCTCCTGGAGGTGTCGCGCCGCACGTCGAATTCGTCGGCGCGCTCGAAATGCTTCTCGTCGCGGTTGGCAGAACCGAACATCAGGAACACGCGCTCATCGAGCTCGAAGGAGACATCGCGAATGGTCCAGGGCTTGGCGATGCGCCGCGGCGACATGCCGATCGGCGAGATCCAGCGGGCATATTCCTCGAACGCCGCAAGCCACGTCACCTCGCCCCTGCGCACGAGATCGAGCTGCGCGGGATGCGTCAGCAGCGCCCACACCGTGCCGGCGATCGCCTTGCGCGGCTCGTTCTGGCCGCCTGAGATCGCGAGCTTGACGTTGGCACGCACGCTCTCCATCGGCATGCCGGAGGCAAGGAGCACACCGAGAATGCTTTGGTCCGGGTTTTTCCTCATGACCGGCAGGATGTCGTCGATGGCGGCATCGATGCCCGAGGTCGCGGCATGGCAGCGCGCCTCGATCGCGGGATCACCGCCGTAATTGGCGATGCCCTCGATCATTCCTTGCGACCACGCGTCCATGTCCGCGAAGCCGATATTGGTGAGGCCGGTGATCGACTTCAGGCACTCGCCGGAGAATGGCAGCGCGAAGTCGCGCATGAGATCGATCCGCCCCGGCGCGATCGCATCGAGGATGCGGTCGGCATGGGCCTGGAACAGCGCCGTCCAGTGCGCCTTCACCGTCTTCGGCGACACCGTCGGAAAAATCGCGCGCCGCTCGAGCTGATGCGCCTCGCCGTCCTTGCGCATCATGTTGTGGCCCATCAGCCGGTTCATCAGGCCGGCGGGCTGGTGGGAAGAGAACACGTCGATCTGCTTCTCGGAGATCGAGATGTCGTCGCGGCTCGCCAACAGCGTCGAGCCGAGCTGCGGCACGAACGCGATCGGCGCTTCCTTGCGCATCTTGGCGAGCATCGGATAGGGGTCGGCCCAGAACGCGACGGGGTCGATGTCGATGCGCGGCGCGGTGCTCAAGGCGGGCTCCTCCGGGTCTCTCCTGTCTTTCGGACAAGACTAACGAATTCGGGCGCCGTTGTCTGTCCCTAGCGATGGGGACGGATGCCATCGCAACGTGTTGACGGCCGAGATCGACCTCGGAGCGGAGAGCGCCGACGGACCCTCGCCGATGGGAGGAAACAGACGTTCGCAGCGCTCCCGCTCAATCATCCCAGATGTGTTCGCCGCAGGCGCACCGATAAAGTCGAACCGTGTTTCCCTTTATTGGGTCGAGGAACGAATGGGAGAGACGGAAAAGGCCTGCGCAGTTGGGGCAGCGGCGCCCCCGTTCGCCAGTCGGCCGCGGGGATGGCGGCATTTGCTCATCGGTCATGACCGGCGTTTGATTGGACAGTGATTTTGGTTTCTCAACTCGTTCATTATGGATTTGGATCACCGAGGAGTGGCCGCCCCAACGGGGGCAGAACACCTTGAACCTCTGTCCAGACGCCGGGCTCCACGCAGCGGCGGATAGTCTCCTGACTGTCGCCGAGCGAATGCAGCATGACCCAGCCGTTGACGACGAGATCGCAGACCCCGGGATGCCGACGCAGAACATCGTCCATCGCGGCCTCCGGCGCCGCGATGAAGACGTTGAGACGAACCGGCTCGTGGATGAAGCGCTTTCCGTCATGAACGGACTGCCACGGCAGTCCGACCCGGAGATCGCCTGCATTACCCTCGAGCACCCCAAGCTGGCCGACGATGTTGTGCAGCACCTTGTTGCCGCTGCCGAACGCCGAATTGTTCACGGTCGAGCCGTAATATTGCAGATTGATCCAGCTCGCGACCACCATCGGCGCCGTCATGATCAGCTCCAGCACACGACAGTCCCGGTCTTGCTCGTGCATGTAGGAGTGCAGGAAGGCGCGCCCGGACAGATCGAGACCGCGCGTGACGCTGCGCGGGGCGGCGATGAAGGCAGCGTTGCCGGCGAGGCCCCATTCGGGCCGAACCTGCGACCAGTCACGACTGCGGGCTTTGATCGCGTCGTCGACGCTGACGGCATCCTTGATGCCGAGCAACGCGCGGCGTTCGAGCCTTGCCAGATGCGCGGCCTGTGCCAGAGCCGTTTTGAGCCGCGCCAGATCGGCCGCGAGACCGGCGGGCACATCCTGCTCGTCAAAGAGCTTCACGTCATCGGTCGTGGTGTCGTGCAGCGCGCCGACAAACCAGCAATCGGCGGGAATGTCGATGCCGCGTTTGCGCAACCCTTCGCGCACACCGGCATCGTTCAGGATTGCCGCCGCGACGCGTGCATTGGCCTCGCCGGTGTGGCCGCCGCAAGCGCCGCAGTCCAGCCCCGAAGCATGCGGGTTGTTGGTCGTGCTGCTGCCATGGCCGGCCAGCAGCACGAGCCGCGCGAAAGGCCCGGTGAGGGACATCGCCTTCAACACCGCCTCGGCCATGTCGACGGCCTGGGTTCCTGCAAACCCGGTGGGGCGGCCTTCCAGCTGGCCCGGAGCAATCCGCGGGCTGACCCGGGCGGCGATATCAGGATCAAGGCCGTCGATGACGGGCGACGGCACCGGCCGGGTCACCCCTGCGCTGTCGGTCGCGATCTTGGCGGCAAAACCGAGGCCCGCCGTCTCGACGTAGGAGAAGGAGGACACCGCCGAGACCTTGAACGATTTGAAGGCCTTTGCAACTCGCCGGCGCAGCAACCGCAAGCCGAGCACTTCGGCTTCCTCGACGGCATCGGCATCCTTGACCGTCTCGCAAATGATGAAGGCGGGCTTGAGCAGCACCGGACATTGCGCCCCGCCGCGGAAGTGACCGATCGGAACATACTCGATCGGAAAGCCGAAGAAGCCGGCAAAGCCGATCGTTTCCGCCTCGGGGCAGGCCGTCTCGAGCGCGCGCCTGAAGATCTCCGAGCGCACGTCGATGCAGAATGCCGCTTGCACTGCCGGCCGAACGGCGGGCCGCGCTGCTCGTTGGGCCGAAGCATTGGCCGCGAGTTGCCCCACGAGGTTACGGCGAAACACGATCTCGTACGCCTCCTGCAGGATGACATCGACGGCAAGTTCAGGCCTCTCGTCGAGTCGATGATCGACCGGCAGCTTTGCGGCTTCGTCCATGGCCTCGGCCCAGGCCGCCCTGAAAGCCGCATCGGTCCTGGCCTCGAACAGCGCAAAACCCCAGGCCAGCCGGATCGCGAGCAGCTCGACCAGCGTATCGTCGCGCCGGCCTTCGAGCTGAGCGCTCCATCCAACATAACGGGCGTAAGCCGACCAATTGAGGTCGAACAGCGCGCGCACGAGATAATCCTCCACCGCGCGCGCGGGAATGCCGAGCCGCTCGACGATGACTGCGATTGCCTGCACGGGATTGCGAGGAAGCGCCGCCACCGTTTTGCGGAAGCCGGCAATTCCCATCACCTCCGGATTGCGATCGTAGATCGCGAGGGTGCGCCACGCGGTGTAAGGCTTGAGCCTGCGCGCCGGATTCTGCCAGTTTGCCTGGCCCTCGTCGAAATAGCTGGCGCAGAAGGCGGAGATCTCGTCGATCATGAACGACACCAGCGAGACATAGCGGTCGCCGGTGGCGAGACGGTCCAGCACTTCAGCAACGGTGGCCACCACGGCCGGCGGCGCACCAGGCGGCGCGTCCGAGCCAAGCGCCCGCTTGAGCCCATCGAGGTCGAGACCCGCCTCGGAGTGGAGTTGCAGCGCCTGCGCCAGCGCCGCATCGTCGATGCGGCCTTGATCGAGCGCCTTCCGGTAGAAGGCGCGCGGCATCAGGATCCGAGTGCGAACCACCCGTTCGAACGTCGCGGCCGTGGCCGCGAAGCTCTGCCCGGTGAAGCCGAGGAATGGATTGACGGCGACGAAATGCTTGAGCGGCCAGAGCGGCGCGACGCGCGCACATGCGGCCTCGATGCGCTCTTCGAGCCGGATATCGGAATCGGTGTCGATCGAAGCGGTCCGGATGGCAAGGGCAGTCTGGATCATGATGATCTCGGCGTCAGGGTTTGGTCGAGAGTTGGGTGGAAGCCTGCGGCCACATCGCGAGGACAAGGCGGTTGGCGAGCGTGTTGAGGTAGAGCCCGTTGCGCAGATGCACATAGGCAGCGATCCAGAACCGTGCGTCGGCGCGGCGCATCATCTGGTTCTGGAACAGGGTCACGGCTGCAAAGGAGATCACCGCCAGGATCGCGATCAGCATCGGTGCAACGCCATCGACTGGGCGGCCGGTCGGAACGCTGCCCGCAACGAGCCAGGCCGTCGCGGCCTGGAGCGCGAAGTAAACCGCCGCGAGAGCGATGGCGGTTGCGGCGCCGCGCACGACAACGAAAACGTTTGGCCGCTCGTCGAGGGCATTGGCCATGAGATGCACCAGCCCCATCAGCAGCACAGAGCCGAGCGCGATCTGCGCGGGATTACTGCGCAAGGTCACTCCGAGAGCCCAGCCCATCAGCAGCGTCAGACCCACGACCGCGGCAAGTGCCAGGATCAGCCGCGCCGGATGGGGCTGACCACCCGGGCTGGGGGTCCAGGAGGCACGCGCGAGGTCGATGATGCTGCCTGAGGAGAGGAAGGCGTGCGCCTTGTAGAGGGAATGCGCGACAATATGCAAAAGTGCAGCCGAGAAGGCGCCGAGGCCGCATTGCAGCAGCATGAATCCCATCTGGGCGACAGTCGAGTAGGCCAATTGGACCTTCACCGAGGTCTGCGTCAGCATCACCAGCGAGCCGAATAGCGCCGTGGCGCCGCCGACGACGGCCAGCACGTCGAGCGCGGGCGTCGCCAGCAGCAGCACGTCGCCGAGCCGCAGGACCAGGAAGCCGCCGGCATTGATGATGCCGGCATGCAGCAGCGCCGACACCGGGGTCGGCGTCTCCATCACCTCGATCAGCCAGCCATGCAGCGGCAATTGCGCGGATTTGAGCATGGCTGTCGCCACGATCAGCAGCGCCGCCGCCGTGATTGCCGGCGAACCTGTCGCCGCGCTGCTGCGCGCCCCGGCCGCGAGATCGGCGATTTCGAGTGTGCCGAAATGGAGGTAGAGCAGCACGGCGGCAAGCGCGAGGCAGCCATCGCCGAGCCGGCTCACGACGAACTTCTTGCGGTATGCGCGGATCGCGGCGGGCCGCGTGTCGTAGAACAGCAGCAGCCTGCCGAGCGAGACGCTCGTGGCGACCCAGGCCATCAGAAGGAGCACCAGATTGCCGGAGATCAGCAGCGTCAAAACGGAGGCGAGCGTAAGCAGAAGCGAGCGCATGAACCTGACCTGGCCGGGATCGCCGCCCAGATAGTTGCGGCTGTACTTGACGACGACGAGACCGATGAAGCCGACCAGCACGCAGAGAGTCGCGGCGAGCGCGTCGACGTGGAGCGAGAGCCCGAGCCCATATCCGCCGAGCAGCGCTGATCGCCCGGCCCCGTCAAGAGCGCAAGCGAGCCCCGCCGCGACGGCGAAGCCAAGCGCAGCCGCCGCTGCAACGATCGCGGCGCGGACGAAACCGGGGGTGCTGTCACGCGATGGAAGTAGGCTGACCGCGCAGAGCGTGAGCGGGGCCAGCGCGGCGAGGCAAGGCAGGAGCTTGATCATGGCATCTCGGCTGGGTTGGTCCGGCGGCCGAGTGCGTAGCGCGTCCCGCTATTTAAGAAAAATTCAATTATTGAACCCAATCGTTAGTTCAAATAGAACGATCAAGATGCCGCACCTGAACTACCATCATCTGCGCTATTTCTGGATCATCGCCACCGAAGGCAGCATGAGCCGTGCGGCGCAGCGGCTCAACGTTTCGCCCTCGTCCCTGTCGGTTCAGGTCAAAGCACTGGAGGAGCAGCTCGGCCAACAGCTGTTCGAGCGGGTCGGCCGCACGCTGCAGCTGACCGAAGCGGGCCGCATCGCGCTCGATTACGCCGGCAGCGTGTTCAAGTCCGGGCACGAGTTGATCGAGACCCTGTCGGGCCTGCGGCCCGGACGCCAGCTGTTGCGGGTCGGCGCAGCTGCAACGCTGTCGCGCAACTTCCAGATCGCGTTTCTGCGACCGCTGATCGGTCGCAGCGAGGTGGAACTGATCATCCACACCGGCCTGTTCGGCGATCTCCTGAAATTGCTGGACTTACACAGGCTCGACCTGGTGCTCGCCAACCATCCGGCGCCGCCGGATGCCAGCAGCAGTTTCGAGAATACGCTGATCGACGAGCAGCGGGTCAGTCTGGTCGGCCGCAAGCCGGTAAAGCCCTCCCGCTTCCGCTTCCCGCATGATCTTGCAGATACGCCGGTGGTGCTGCCGGGACGCGGCAGCGCGCTGCGTTCCGCTTTCGATGCGCTCATGGGCAGCAGCGGTATCCGTCCGACCATCACCGCCGAGGTCGACGACATGGCGATGCTGCGCCTGATGGCTCGCGAGAGCAGCGGCGTGACGTTGGTGCCCTCGATCGTCGTGATCGATGAGCTGCGCTCGGGCTTGCTCGTCGAGCGGGCGCGGCTGAACGCGCTGAAGGAGCAGTTCTTTGCCGTGACCCAGCAGCGCCGTTATCCGAATCCGCTGGTGGCGGAATTGATTGGAGCCCGCAACAGGCACCGGACGGTTTGAGCAGATCGGCCTCGCGCGCCCGCCAAAATCGCGCAGGCCTTCCCGCATCTCGACCTCGCCCTTCTCACCGCGGATTCGGCGGCAATGTCTTGTGAATGTGGGTGGCTGCGATCGCGGCGTGGCCGGTGCCGACCGCGATCTGGTGGAGATCGGACACGACATCGCCCGCCGCATAGATGCCCGGCACCGTGGTCTGCTGATGCTCGTCCACGTCGAGACATCCCACATCATTGCACGTCGCGCCAAGGCCGGTTGCAAGGGGCGAGCCCGCCTTGCAGCCGAGCGCGGGGTAGAGCACATCGAACGCAATTTCTTTCCCCTCGCACAGGGCGACGATGTTCCGTTCGTCGATGCGCAATCGATTGGGAGCGCGGATCAGCGTGATGCCGGATGCGCGGAGATCCTCCTCGTCGAGGGGCTCGTCGCCGGAGAGAACGAGAGCGACGTCACGCGAATAGCTGCGCAGGAATTTGGCCTTGTTCACGGCGCCGATGCCGGCGCCATAGACGCCGATGCGCTTGTCGGCCGCCTCGTAGCCGTCGCAAACGGGACAGTAACGGATCAGGCCGCGATGGACGGCCTCGTCATGCCCGTCGATCTCGGGTTCGACATCGATGATGCCGGTGGCGAGAAGAACGCTCCGCGCCCTTGCCGTGCCGCCCTCGAAGCGCGCCTCGAACAGCTCACCGGCCCGGGCGAGACTGTCCACGCGGGCATTGACGAGCGAGATTTCGTAGGAAGACGCCTGGGTCCTGAGCAGGCCAAGGAGCTCATGACCGGAAATGCCGGACGGGAAGCCCGGGTAATTGTGGCTCCTCGGGATCCATTCCGCCCGGCTGCGTCCGGCATCGAACACCGCCACCGACCGTTTATAGCGCGCCAGATAGAGCGCGGCGGTGAGCCCGGCCGGTCCGCCTCCGATGACGAGGCAGTCGAGAACGTCGGGTTCGTCAGAAGAGGGCATCACAGGCGCTTTCATTTCCGGCCACCGCGCGCGCCGAGCAGCGGCGCGCACCTCGCTATCAAATGCTCAGCACTTCGCTCGTTCCTCATATGAGGTGCGACTGAAGGTATTGCCCGATACATGGTGACCGCGCTGGGTCCGCTGTGCGCCGTCGCGCGACTCCCGGTCAGATATCCGGTGTCGCGGTTTGGCAACACAAGGTGGTGATTCACACTCGATCGAAGGTTTGGCAGCCGCATTCAACCGAACGGTTGAGGCGCAAATATCCGATCGGTACCAGAGTGCGCGGGTCATGGTTTCTCATGCGTTTCGCAGCCAAAAATTGAAACTGGATCGAGTCGGATAATGAAACTGGTTTCGGATGATTTCGGTGGGGCAAAACCGTCGTCCCAAATTGGAGTCTCAGGCAACTGGCGGCTTTGCAGGTCGGATCTGACCGCGTTTCGCGGCGGCTCCCTGCGGACCCTCACAACGATGTTGTTCACTACGGTGTGCCTTTCAGCGACCGGCGCGCAGGCGCAGGACGCGACGTGGCTCACCAATCCGGGCTCGGGCGATTTCAACACGGCGACCAACTGGACTCCCGCCGCGGTCCCCACCGGCACCGCGTTCTTCAACACGTCGAACACCACGGCATTGTCGTTCGCAGGCGATACGACGATCGGGGGCCTCACGTTCAACCCCGGCGCGTCGAACTACACCTTCACCAACAATCATGACCTCATGTTCGACGGGGCCGGTATCGTGATCAATGGCGGCAGCGCCACGATCAACGGGGGTACACTGATTTTCAATATCGCCAGCAGTGCGGGTAGCGCCACCATCAACGGCTATACGCTCTTTTATGGAACCAGCACGGCCGCGAACGCCACGATCAACGGACATGGGGAGTTCAGTGGCAGCAGCACGGCCGGCAATTCCACCATCACGATCAACGTCGGAGATGTTTTTCTTTTTTCGAGCAGCAGCACCGCCGGAAGCTCCCGCATTTTGAATAACGACAGCTTGGTCTTCAAGTCCACGAGCGCGGCAGGCAACGCGGCCATCACGAACAGCAGCAGCGGGACCATCCAATTCCAGGACAGTGCCACGGCCGGGCACGCCAGCATCACGAATGCCGGCGCGGTGGTCTTCGGTGTGGACATTGGTTCGGGCTTTACCAACAGCACCGCCGGCAGTGCCACAATCAACAACAGCGGCAGCGGTAGTGTTGTTTTCTCGAATACCAGCAGTGGCGCCAACGCCACCATCACGAATAACGCCACCCCTGGGGCGGGACGGGTCGTGTTCCAGGACAGCAGCACGGCCGGCAGTGCCGCCATCGCCAACAACACCGGCGAGATCATTTTTATCGACAGCAGCACCGCGGGCAATGCCACCATCGTCAACAACGCCCCTCTCAGCCTCAATGGCGCTGTCGTCTTTGGAGGCGGCAGCACGGCGGACGCCGCCACGATCATCACCAATGCCGGCGCCGGCACCGGATTTAGCGGCGCTGCCACCGGCGGAACCGCGCGCTTCATCACCAGTGCGAATGGATTGGTCGACATCTCAGGGCTGGCCACCGCCGGCATGACGGCCGGCTCGATCGAGGGCGCCGGAAACTATTTTCTCGGCGCAAAGGAGCTGACCGTCGGCGGCAACAATCTCTCCACCACCGTCAGCGGGGTCATTTCCGATGGCAGGTTTGATGGCGATCCGGCGGGTGGCGTCGGCGGCTCGCTGGTGAAGGTGGGTGCCGGCACCCTGACCCTGTCGGGCGCCAACACTTATACCGGTGCCACGACGGTCAATGGCGGTGTGTTGCGGGTCGAGGGCTCGATCGCATCCTCGAGCCTGACAACGGTGAATGCTGGCGGCGCACTCGCAGGCAGCGGCACCGTCGGCGAAGCCGTGATTGCCAGCGGCGGCATATTGCTGCCCCGCAGCGGGCCGGCGGGCTCAGCGATGACAATCGCGGGCAACCTCGCCTTCCAGTCGGGCGCGCTGTACCTGGTGACGCTCAATTCGAATGGCGCCTCGTCGGTCAACGTGACCGGCACCGCGGCGCTCGGCGGAGCGGTCGGCATCAGCGTCGCCACCGGCGGCACCGTGGCGAAGCAATACACGATCCTGTCCGCGGCGGGTGGCGTCAGCGGCACGTTCACCAGCCTCGATGGTACGGGCGCGCCGGCCGGCGTTGCCGCGAGCCTCAGCTATGACAGCAGCCACGCCTATCTGAATTTTGCGCTCGACTACGGCACCCGGACCGGTCTCAACGCCAACCAGAGCGCAGTCGCGGCCACGCTGCAGAACTTCTTCGACGCCAACGGTGGCATCAACGTCGCCTTTGCCGGGCGTTCTGCGAGCGACCTGACCCAGCTGTCGGGCGAGAGCGCGACAGGATCGCAGCAGACCACGTTCGACGCCATGAGCCAGTTCCTGGGATTGCTGACCGATCCGTTCGTCACGGGCCGCGACGGCAGCACGGCGGGCAGCGGCGGCGTGGTGCCGTTCGCCGAGGAGAACTCGTCGCTCGCCTCCGCCGCGCGTGCCGGCGATGCGCGCGACGCCTTCGCCCGCATGCCGCGCAAGGCCGCAGCCGCAGAGCTTGCCTCCGACCGGCGCTGGAGCGTTTGGGCCGCGGGCTTCGGCGGTTCGCAGACCACAAGCGGCAACGCTGCGCTCGGCTCGGCCAACACGACGAGCGGCATCTACGGCACGGCTGTCGGTGCCGGCTACCGCTTCTCGCCGGACACCATCGCCGGCTTCGCACTCGCCGGCGGCGGCACCAGTTTCAGCGTCAACGGCCTCGGCTGGGGCCGCTCGGATCTGTTCCAGGCCGGCGCCTTCGCGCGCCACACTGTCGGCCCGGCCTATCTCACCGCCGCGTTAGCCTACGGCTGGCAGGACGTGACCACCGACCGCATCGTCACGGCGACGGGCGTCGACCACCTGCGCGCGGAGTTCAACGCCAATGCCTGGTCGGGGCGCGTGGAAAGCGGCTACCACTTCGTTGCGCCGTGGATCGGCGGCGTCGCTATCACGCCCTATGCCGCAGGCCAGGTCACGACCTTCAACCTGCCGAACTACGCGGAGAGCGTCGTCTCGGGAGCCGGCACCTTTGCCCTGACCTATGCGGCCAAGGGCGTCACCGACACTCGCAGCGAACTCGGCCTGCGCGGCGACAAGTCGTTTGCAATGCAGGACGCCATGCTGACGCTGCGCGGCCGCTTGGCCTGGGCCCATGACTTCAGCCCGGACCGCAGCATCGGCGCCGTGTTCCAGTCGCTGCCAGGCACAGCGTTCGTCGTCAACGGCGCGCGCCAGGCCAGCGAGTCCGCCCTCACCACGGCAACAGCCGAGGTGAAATGGTCCAGCGGCTGGTCGATCGGCGCGAGCTTCGAGGGCGAGTTCTCCAATATGACGCGCTCCTACGCCGGCAAGGGCGCAGTGCGGTACGCCTGGTAGGGGCCAGCCGCGAAACAGCCCGAACGGCGATGCTCCGCACTCATCCGAGATGGTGAAGGCCGGAAGGTCAAAGAGACGTCTGCAGCGATGATGAGTACATACCGCTAATTCAGGCTGGATGCGCCCGAGAGCAGCCGCAGCACGATCGCAAACAATTCGTTCTGGGAGGAAATGCCGAGCCGCTGATAGGCACGCTTGCGGTAGGTCAGGGTCGAATGCAGGCTGATGCCGAGATCTTGCGAGATCGCCTCGGAGCTGAAGCCGAGCAGGATGCCGCGGCAGACCTCCTGCTCGCGCGGCGTCAGCGCGGAGAGCGGCGCGCGCGTCGCAAACAGCGCGGTGAGCGATTGGTCCGGCGTCGCGATCGCCGCCTGCTGGAAATGACGCGCAACGCTGGCTCCGATCGTCGGCGCAATGGCCTGAAGCCGGGCACGCGCGGCGTCGTCAAAGCGCCCCTGCGCACTGATGCGGTAGAAATTGACGTAGAAGCAGGTACCGCCGGTCCAGATCGCGGTCGCGCATTTGTCGACGATGTCGGAATCGTTGAAGAAGATTTTCCGGTAGCGCGCGCCGTACATGCGCGGCGCGAAGCTCGGCAGCAGGATCGGCGCGCCGGCCTCGGCCTCGAACAGCGCATCGCGATTGGGATCGGACTCGTGGAACTGGCCGGCATAGGCGGCACCGAGATCGCCGCCAACAGGGATATTGCCGACATCGAGCAGGCAGCTCGCAGCACCGGTGCGCGTCAGCGCAAACACCATGCAATGGCCGACGCCGGCCTGCCGGCGCAGCGTGTCGATCAGGACATCAGGAAAGTCGGGGCGGCCGATGGCGAGCACCGCGGGCGCGACATCGCCGGCCGCCAAATTTGCGCGCACCGCCCGAGACCGCATTGCTTCCTCCACGAACCATTGTTGTGCGGGAGGATAGCAGCGAAGCGGCTTCCGCGGAAGGCGGAGCCACCTGAAGGCGGTCCGCTGCCCGAGACGTTCACGATCTCTTTCGCGTGGGATGTTCAGCCCACCGGTCCCAATGTCCAGTCGTCGCCTGAGAGCGGGCTGACCCTTACGTCCTTGATGACTCCGCGCTCCAGGCCTGGATCGAAATGCCGCATCGTCCGCTCGTTGAGGTCGATGACGCGGCCGGGCCTGAGCGGGCCGACGTCATTGATCTTGACGATGACCTTCTTGCCGGCCGCCTCGACGAGCGCGAATTTCGGCTTCACACCAAATTGGACGCCGCCGAATTTGCGGCGCAAAGTCGTCTTGATGGCCGCTGTCCAGGCCGAGGGATCATAGCGTTCGCCCGAGGCGGTGCGCGGACCGCCCTCCTCCTTGCCGGGCCTGAACGGATTGTACATGGATGCCGCGCCGACCACCGCATTCCCGGAGGCAGTATCGGCGACGGCGTTTGAGCGACCCCCACGCGTTTCACATTTGGCAGCGGTAACAGACACGGCAAGTGCGACCAGGGCGCCGCAAATCGCGGCGCTCGAGCGGAACAGCATCATAACTCCTGTGATTTTTTCGTCGTCGGTTCCCGACACCGCAAACAGCACAAGCGAACGCGACAGCGTTCATCGGGCTTGCACCGGATTTTTGCGGGTTCGCGCCAACCCCTTGGCGATGGAACCGTGGTGCGAACCTTAAGTGGTTCCCACGCAGTGTTTTAAGTTGTCGCCGTCTAAAACAGAGAATGCGTCAGCAGCATGACTTGACGGACAACCTGTCCGGCCGCTGCCGCCGCTGTTCCCATCAGCAACAGCAACCAACGCCACATAATTTGCGTACATCCGTCGGGTACATGACGGACGCGAGCCCGTCTTCCCGCTAACGCTGTGGCATGAATCGCCTCATGCTCTGGTGTCGCCGGCTCTCGCGGATGTTCAAGCCGGATGATTTACCGGCACGCAAAGGCGAGCAAGAGCCGACATCGTGGAGACAGCGGGAAGAAGCATGGATCAACTCGCCGGGCTTGCAGCCGCCGAAAGATTTGTGACCGAGGTGTTGCGGCTTCGCCGCTTGCAGATGCATTGCACGGTCGCCGCGGAGCGCAGCCGAGATCCGCTGTTGCGCGCCTCGTGGCTCTCGGCGGCAGCGGCTTACGAGGTTCTGCGGTCTTCGTTCGAGCAGTTCAAGTCTCGTTCTGCAACCGCGCATATTGATCCGATATCAGCCGATAACACGGACATGACGCGGCTTCGAGACCGGGCCGATCGATGACTTCGATGTGGCCGCGGCTGTAGCGTATCAGGCCGGCCTGCTGGAGCATCCGCGCGGCAATCGTCACCGTGGGACGATGCACCCCGAGCATCTGACTCAGGAATTCCTGGGTCAGCGTGAAGCTCTCGCCATTCACACGGTCATGCGTGTGCAGCAGCCATCGCGCGCAGCGTTCCTGCACGTCGTGCAGGCGGTTGCACGACGCCCCCTGCGCGACCTGATTGAACAGCGCCAGCACGTATCGCATCAGCCGCGCATGAAACGTGGGGGTCTCTTTCAGGACGTGGAGAAGCCTGCTTGCTTCGCCCCGAAAACCCGAACCGCCCACCTGCACGAAGACGCGGCTCGGCATGGTCGATGCGCCCAGGAGAAGCGGAACTCCCGCCATGCCCTCGTTGCCGACCGTCGCGAACTCGATGACGTCCCCATCCTCCGGCTCGTTCACCATGGAGAGCACACCCTGAGTGGGGAAGTGCATGTCCCTGATCGGCTCATCGGGCTCCGCCAACACCTGTCCGTAGCGCAACTCGACGGGTTGCAAGTGGGGCTGGATGAGCTTCAGCTCCGCCGGCGGGAGCCTTGCCAGAAGCTTGTTGTCCATGCCTGCTCCGCGCGATGGGATTAACCTATGTCATCTGGACGACATAGGGTCTCCGTCCCAAGCAGCGCGGCCGGCTATGGTTCCTCCTCTGAAGGACCGGACGACGGGACCCGCGCGGCGGCATTCGCGCCACCGGATTTGCGCTACCCGGCGCGCGCGACGTTGATGGCGAGCTTGCCGTAACGGTCGGTGAAGGCCTCGGTGTCGATCTCTTCGAGCTGGATCTCGCCGCTCATCACGCCCTGCTTCCAGGCGGCTTGCGCCGGATCGTTCTGAAACTCCGGCATCACCTCGCGGCCGAACAGCTCCAGCGATTCGCAGATGTGCTCGTGGCTGTTCTTGCCGGCCTGTTTGAGCAGGATGACCTGGTCGATATGCGAGGACTGGAAGCGCTTCAGCTTCCGGCGGATGGTCTCGGGCGAGCCGATCAGGCCGCCGCGCAAGGCGGCCTCCTGCGCCTCCGGATTGTCGCGCTTCCACTTGATATACTCGTCCCACATGTTGACGGTGTAGGGCGCCGGCCGCTGGCGATTCTGCGAGGCGCCGTAGAAGCGCAGCGCGAACTGGAAGAAGGTGGCGCCGTCGGCGCGGGCGCGCGCCTCCTCGTCGGTCTTCGCGCACATGAAGAACGACACCAGCGCCATGTTCGGGTTGATCTCGTAGTCGGCGAGCTTCGTGAGCCGCTTGGTCATCGCATTGTAGTAGGCATGCACCCAGGCATGCGCGGCATCGGCGCTGACGAACTGGAAGCCGAGCGCGCCGAAACCGTGACGGCCGGCGCGCTCGATGGTCGGCAATTGCGAGCAGGCCATCCACAGCGGCGGATGCGGCTTCTGCACCGGCTTGGGCACGACGTTGCGCAACGGGATGTCGAAATACTTGCCGTGATGCTCGGAGCCGGCGTCCCTGAACATCGGGAAGATCGCGGCGACCGCCTCCTCGAACACCTCCTTCTTGGTCTCCATGTCGCGGCCGAACGGCGTCAGCTCGGTGATCGAGGCGCTCTCGCCCATGCCGAATTCGCAGCGGCCGTTGCTGAGCAGATCGAGCACTGCGACGCGCTCGGCGATTCGCGCCGGATGGTTGGTGGTGAGCTGGAGGATGCCGTGACCGAGCCGGATGTTCCTGGTGCGTTGGCTCGCGGCGGCGAGGAACGACTCCGGCGAAGGCGAGTGCGAATATTCCTCGAGGAAGTGATGCTCGACCACCCAGGCATGGTCGTAACCGAGACGATCGGCGAGCTCCATCTGCAAGAGCGCGTTCTGATAGAGCGCGAGTTCGTCGCCGGGCGTCCAGGGCCGCGGCAGTTGCAGCTCGTAGAAGATGCCGAACTTCATGGCGTCGCTCTCCCGCTTATTGTTGTTAACGTCATCTTAATGCACGAGGAACGGCTGTCTACGGAGCAGCAATTCCGCCGCGCGGGAGACCGCAAGGGGCCACGACAGCTGCGTGCGGCGAAAGCGACCGGTTGATCCAGATCAACGCTTCTATCGGCCTGCTGCATCTAATGTGAGGCAAGGCAACGGCCCGGATGCCGTCCCGATTCCCCATATCATTTCAGAGAGACCGAATATGTCGGCCCCTGACGACGCGCCTTCCCGCGTGCGCCGTAAGCGCATGGAAATTTTTGCGTTCCTGTTCCTGACCGCGGTCGTGATGCCCGTTCTCGCGGTCGGAACGGTCGGCTCTTACGGCCTAGGCGTCTGGATCTACCAGATGTTCGCCGGCCCTCCCGGTCCGCCGCCCTCCCCCCATTGATCCCGACAAACGAAAAGACAGGCATCATGGCACACGCCACACTGAACCGTCGCGCACTGATCACAGGCCGCGTGCTCAACACTGACCGCATCATCTCTCCTCCGGGCTGCGAGATCGCCAGCATCCTGGTGCAGGCGCGCCCCGAGCGCCTCGACGCTCTGGAAGCCGAGATCGCCGCGTTGCCCGGCTGCGAGATCCATGGCCGCGACATCAGAGGAAAACTCGTCGTCGTGACCGAGGCGCCCGACGCCGGCAGCCTCGGCACCATGCTCAACACCATCCAGTCGCTGCGCGACGTCTATTCCGCGGCGCTGGTCTTTCACGCCATCGAAACCGCCTAACGGCCGGGAGAGCCATCATGACATCGCCAAAGCTCGACCGCCGCCAGATGCTCAAGCTCGAGGCTGCCGCGATCGCGGCCGCCGCTGCCGGCATGCCGGCACCCTCGCTCGCCGCCAATCTCGTGACCGAGCGCGACTCCTCCGAGCTGAAATGGGACAAGGCCGCCTGCCGCTTCTGCGGCACAGGCTGCTCGGTGATGGTCGCGACCAAGGACAACCGCGTCGTCGCCACCCACGGCGACATCAAGGCCGAGGTCAATCGCGGCCTCAACTGCGTCAAAGGCTATTTCCTCTCCAAGATCATGTATGGCCATGATCGCCTGACCCAGCCGATGCTGCGCAAGACCAATGGCAAGTACGACAAGAACGGCGACTTCACGCCTGTCAGCTGGACCGAAGCCTTCGACGTCATGGAGCTGAAGTGGAAGGAGGCGATGAAGAAGCGCGGACCGAACGGCGTCGCCATGTTCGGTTCCGGCCAGTGGACGGTCTGGGAAGGCTATGCGGCCTCGAAGCTGTTCAAGGCCGGCTTCCGCACCAACAACATCGACCCCAATGCGCGCCACTGCATGGCCTCCGCCGTCGCCGGCATGATGCGCACCTTCGGCATCGACGAGCCGCCGGGTTGCTATGACGACATCGAGGCGACCGATGCCTTCGTGCTGTGGGGCTCCAACATGGCGGAGATGCATCCCATCTTGTGGACGCGCGTGGCCGACCGCCGGCTGTCCGCGCCGCATGTCCGCGTTGCCGTGCTCTCGACGTTCGAGCACCGCTCCTTCGACCTCGCCGACATCGGCATGGTGTTCAAGCCGCAGACCGACCTTTACATCCTCAACGCGATCGCCAACCACATCATCAAGACCGGGCGCGTCAACAAGGACTTCGTCGCGGCGCATACGATCTTCCGGCGCGGTCAGACCGACATCGGCTACGGCCTGCGGCCCGAACATCCGCTGCAGAAGAAGGCGACGGGCGCCGCCAAGGCCAACGACTCCACCGACATGACCTACGACGAATACGTCAAGTTCGTCTCGGACTACACGCTGGAGGAGGCGGCAGAGATGTCCGGCGTGCCGGTGAACCGGCTCGAGGCGCTGGCCGAGCTCTATGCCGATCCCAAGACAAAAGTGGTTTCGTTCTGGACCATGGGCTTCAACCAGCACACCCGCGGCGTCTGGTGCAACAATCTCGTCTACAACATCCATCTTCTGACGGGAAAGATCTCCTCGCCCGGCAACAGCCCGTTCTCGCTGACGGGGCAGCCTTCCGCCTGCGGCACCGCGCGCGAGGTCGGCACCTTCTCGCACCGCCTGCCCGCCGACATGGTCGTCACCAACAAGGAGCACCGCGCCAAAGCCGAACACATCTGGCAGCTGCCCGAGGGCACCATTCCGGACAAGCCCGGCGCACACGCCGTGCTGCAAAGCCGGATGCTGAAGGACGGACTGATCAACGCCTATTGGGTACAGGTCAACAATAATCTGCAAGCGGGCCCGAACGCCAACGAGGAGACTTATCCCGGCTTCCGCAACCCCGACAATTTCATCGTGGTTTCGGATGCCTATCCTTCCGTCACCGCGCTCGCCGCCGATCTGATCCTGCCGACCGCGATGTGGGTGGAGAAGGAAGGCGCTTACGGCAATGCGGAGCGGCGCACCCAGTTCTGGCACCAGCTCGTCGCCGCGCCCGGAGAATCGAAATCGGACCTCTGGCAGCTGATGGAATTCTCCAAGCGCTTCAAGATCGAGGAGGTCTGGCCCGAGGAGCTGATCGCCAAGAAGCCGGAGGTGCGCGGCAAGACGCTGTTCGACGTGCTCTACAAGAACGGCCAGGTCGACAAGTTTCCCGTGTCCGACATCGAGGCGGGCTATCTCAACGACGAGTCCAAGGCGTTCGGCTTCTACGTCCATAAGGGCCTATTCGAGGAATACGCCTCGTTCGGCCGCGGCCATGGCCACGACCTTGCACCGTTCGACACCTATCATCGCGAACGCGGGCTGCGCTGGCCGGTCGTCAACGGCCAGGAGACCAAGTGGCGTTTCCGCGAAGGCAGCGACCCCTACGTCAAGCAGGGCACCGACGTGCAGTTCTACGGCTACCCTGATGGCAAGGCGCGCATCTTCGCGCTGCCTTACGAGCCGCCGGCGGAATCGCCCGACGGCGACTATCCGTTCTGGCTCTCGACCGGCCGCGTGCTGGAGCACTGGCATTCCGGCACCATGACCCGCCGCGTGCCCGAGCTCTACAAGGCGTTCCCGGAAGCCGTCTGCTTCATGCATCCAGACGACGCCCAGGACATGAAACTGCGACGCGGCGACGAAGTGAAGGTGGTGTCCCGCCGCGGCTTCATCCGCGCCCGGGTCGAGACCCGCGGACGCGACCGGCCACCGCGCGGCCTCGTGTTCGTGCCGTGGTTCGACGAGTCCAAGCTGATCAACAAGGTGACGCTGGATGCCACCGATCCGATCTCGCTGCAAACCGACTTCAAGAAATGCGCCGTGCGCATCGAGCGGGTGAACATGTCATGATGAAACGTTCCGCAATTGCGCTGCTGGCGTTCGCGATCGCAGCCGGCGCGAGTTCACTGGCCGCACAGACGGTCTCTTCCAGCCTGCGCGGCGCGACCCCGCTCAATGACGAGGGGCCGGCGCCGCCGATGCTGCCGAACCGCAACACGTCGGAGCGGGAGTCGCGCAACTATCCAGAACAGCCGCCCGTCATCCCGCACAATATCGACGGCTATCAAGTCGACCTCAACGGCAACAAGTGCCTGTCCTGCCACGCGCGGGCGCGCACGGCGGAATCGCAGGCGCCGATGGTGTCGATCACCCACTTCATGGACCGCGACGGCCAGTTCCTGGCCTCGATCTCGCCGCGACGCTTCTTCTGCACCGAGTGCCACGTGCCGCAGAGCACCGCAAATCCGCCCGTCAGCAACGATTTCACCGACATCGACACGCTGCTGTCGCGCGCAAGTCCCGGTGGCCGGCGATGACGACGACCGCTGACGAGCCCAATGCGGAGCTGAAAGCCAAGCGCGGCTTCATCGCGCGCGCGTGGGATTTCGCAGGCGAGCTATGGCACGTGCTGTCGCGGCCGAGCACCGTGTTCGCGCTCGGCACGCTCGTGCTCGCAGGCTTTGCCGCCGGCGTGATCTTCTGGGGCGGCTTCAACACCGCGCTGGAGCTGACCAACACCGAGAAATTCTGCACCGGCTGCCACGAGATGAAGGACAACGTCTACGCCGAGCTGAAATCGACCATCCACTTCTCCAACAGATCAGGCGTGCGTGCGACCTGCCCCGATTGCCACGTGCCGCACAACTGGACCGACAAGATCGCGCGCAAGATGCAGGCCTCCAAGGAAGTCTGGGGCAAAATCTTCGGCACGATCGACACGCGGGAGAAGTTCCTGGATCACCGGCTCGAACTTGCCGCGCATGAATGGGCGCGCTTCAAGGCCAACGATTCCCTGGAATGCCGCAACTGCCACAGCGCCGATTCCATGGACATCACCAAGCAGTCGCCGCGGGCCTCGGTGGCGCACCAGCGCTTCCTGTTTTCAGGTGAAAAAACCTGCATCGACTGCCACAAGGGCATCGCCCATCACCTGCCCGACATGCGCGGCGTTCCGGGCTGGCAGTAGGGGCGAGCGCAACCGGATTTGCCCCGCTTGAACCAGCGGGGCGAATGGTTAGTTTTGAGGTCCGGCGAATCGCCTCGATTCCGTCCCTCCTCAAGACAGACATGGCCACTTTCACCCCGCATCAGGATGCCGCTCTCAAGGCCGTTGGCGACTGGCTCAAGGCCAAGCCCGGCAGGGGCGGCACGCCGCCGATTTTCCGCCTGTTCGGCTTTGCCGGCACCGGCAAGACCACGCTGGCGCGGCATATCGCCGAGGGCGTCGACGGCGAGGTGAAGTTCGCCGCCTTCACCGGCAAGGCGGCCCTGGTCATGCGCAACAAGGGCTGCGACGAGGCCTCGACCATCCACTCGCTGATCTACCGCGCCCGCGAATCCGGCGAAGAGCAGCCGAGCTTCGAATTGTGGGACGATGCGCCGGCCTCGAAGGCGAAGCTGATCGTGATCGACGAATGCTCGATGGTCGACGCCGAGCTCGGCCGCGACCTGATGTCGTTCGAGTGCCCGCTGCTGGTGCTCGGCGACCCCGCGCAGCTGCCGCCGATCCAGGGCGGCGGTTTCTTTACCAACACCGAACCGGACGCGATGCTGACCGAGGTGCACCGCCAGGCCCAGGACGATCCGATCGTGCGGATGTCGATGGACGTCCGCGAGGGCCGCGAGCTCGACATCGGCCGCTACGGCGAGAGCGAAGTGGTGTCGCGCAAGGAGCTCGATCCCGATCGCGTCATGGGCGCCGACCAGGTGCTGGTCGGTCGCAACAACACCCGCCGCGCGTACAACATGCGGGTGCGCCAGCGTCAGAACATCGAGGACACGTTTCCGGTCGCGGGCGACAAGCTGGTCTGCCTGCGCAACAACCGCAAGAAGGGCCTGTTCAACGGCGGCCTGTGGCGCGTGAAGTCGCGCAACACATCGCGCTCGAAATCGCGCATCCTCTCGATGCGGTTGTCGCCGGACGAGGATTTCGGCCACAAGGTCACGAAGGTCTCGGTGCGCGCCGATTGCTTCGAGGGCGGGGTCGAGCAGATCGCCTGGGAGCAGCGCAAGCCCTATGACGAGTTCGACTACGGCTACGTGCTGACCGTGCACAAGTCGCAAGGCTCGCAATGGGACGACGTCGTGCTGTTCGACGAGAGCTTTGCGTTTCAGGACTCGCGGCAGCGGTGGTTGTATACCGGAATCACACGGGCGGCGAAAAGGTTGAGTATTGTGGTGTGATGCAGAGCGCCGCGCGATGCGTTCACGAGGCGCTAGGCTTTGACTGATATCACCATGCAATCGGCATGGGGCATGCGCATGAACACCGGAAGACCCGGCTACCTCAACACGTTGGATCCAGCCCGCGCGAGCCGTCGCGACGTTCTGAAAATGACCGGCGTCGCGGCTGGGACACTCGCGGCCTCGCTCGCCGCGCCTGCTATCGCACTGTCCGCTCCGCTTCGCACAGCACGTTCGGAGAAATCGGTGCGGGTCTCGAGGGAACGCCTCAATGCGCTCGCGGCGAAATTCTATGCCGTGTTCAACGAACACGACATTCTGCCCAAGGACTTCTCAGACAAGCATGCCGCACGTTACGACGTCGAGCTGCGCCGGATCGTCACCTTCACGCGCATACCGGAGACCGGCGAGCGGGTGAAGGTGAGCGCGCTGGTCGCCGTCCCCGTTGGCGTCCGCGGCGCATTGCCGGTCGTATCCTGGCAGCATGGCACGATCCTGTCGTTCGACCAGGTTCCGTCGAACCTGCTGCGCCTCGGCGATGAGAACTATCAGCTCCGCGACAACATCGACTCGCTGGAGACGCTGTTCAACGTCCAGCGCTTCGCCGGCAACGGCTATGCCGTCATCGCCGCCGACTACGTCGGCAAGGGCCCCTATCGCGACGGTCGCGGCGAGGCCTATGCGGTGAAGGGTGCCACGGTGCAATGCTGCGTCGACGTGCTCAGTGCCGGGTTGCGCGAGCTGCGGACGGCCGGCCTCCGCCCAGCGGCGCTGTTTCTGAACGGCTGGTCGCAAGGCGCGCTGAACACGCAATGGCTGAAGCAGGAGATGCAGCGCCGCGGCATGAAGGTGACGGCGACCGCCGTGCAGAGCCCGTTCAACAATCTGGCCGAGAGCTTCCATTACTGGGTGGACCCGGCCTCTTATATTCCGGCCAAGGAAACATCCTATCCGATGCCGCCGGCATGGATCACGCCCTGCCTGATCGTGCTACTCGGAAGCTATCGTCAGTATTACGGCTTGAGCGATCTGTTCAAGACTGCGATCAAGCCGCAATATCAGGCGTTCGCTGAAAAATACTGGGCCGACTACAGCCTGGCGGGCGAGACCGCGAGCAGCGTTCCGCCGGCGGGAGATTTCCTGGTGGATGGGCTGTTCGAGCGCTTCACAAAGGATACAAACAGCGGGCTGCTGCGCCGGCTCGGCAATAACGGCGCGACCTTCTGGGACTACGATTCCCCGATCCGCTTCTATTACGGTCTGGCGGACGAGGCGCTGCATCCGCGGCTGGTCAAGCCGGCGGTCGCCGCCGGCGGGCATTTCGCGGATGGCGTTCCGGTCGGCGGCGCCAGCCACCGCGTCACGTTCCTGGCGAGCCTCTATGGGGACGGCACGACGCTAAACGGACAATCCACCGCGTTCGACTGGTTTAATTCGCTGCGATGAGCCGCTCCGGCGGCCTCACTTCCCCGCCATGAAATAGAAGTCCTCGCGTCCCGGCGGCGATCCGTAGGTGAACGGCTGCTGCTCATGTCTGGTGGCGGCCCAGACGTCGTCGCGGACGATGTCGAACAGCTTCCGGATCTCGACGCGCGGCTCCTTGATGTCGCGGGCGAGCGCGGTGGCGAAGGGGCTGTCGGCGCTGCCCTCGCCGTCGATCGCGGTCTCGCCGTGCTTGGCGGCATAGACCACCATGAAGCCGGCGCCCGGCTCGATGTTGGAAAAGCCCTTGTCGACCAGCTTCAGCGACAACGTGCGCTGCATGGTCGGCGCGAACGGATTGTCGCGGCAGGCATCCAACATCACGAGACGCACTTTTCGCGCAGCGCCCACCGCGGCGATCACCTGCTCGAGGACAACCGCCTGGGTCTCGGCGTCCCGGTCGACCGCGAGCTTGGCGTCGACGGGAACGAGGTAATTCACCCCACCGATCTCGAAGCCGTGGCCGGCGTAATAGACCACGGCCCAGTCCGCCTTCTCCGCCTCGGCGGCGAAGGTCTGCAACGTTTCGAAGAACTTGTCCCGGGTCAGGTCGCTGACTGAAATCACGGTCTGGAAGCCGACCTCCTTCAACACGCTCGCGATCAGCTTCGAATCGCGCGGCGGATTGGGCAGGGCGTGGACGTTCTTGTAGGCGCCATTGCCGATCACCAGCGCCACGCGGCGCGCGGCAGCCGCCGCGGGAGCCTGCGGCGTCAGCGCGGCGAGCCGCTCCTGCGCGATGGCTCTGGCGCGCGCGACATCGAGCTCGTCGAACTTGGTGAGCGAATAGGCCGCGGAGCGATAATCGGCGCGCGCCTGGGCGAGCTCTTTCCTGCGCTCGTAGATCTGGCCGCGGCCGGAATGCGCGCGGACATTGTTCGGGTTGAGATGCAGCGCGATGTTGTAGTCCTTCAGCGCAGCGTCGAAATCGCCCTTCATCATGCTGACGTCGGCGCGATTGTTGATCGCGTAGATGTTCTTGGGCTGCTTCTCGATCAGCCCGTTGCAGTCGGCAAAGGCCTGGTCGAACTTGCCCATCAGGCCGTAGGTGATGCAGCGATTGGCGGCGATCTGCTGCGCGGCCGGATCGATCTTCTCCGCCTCCGCGAAATCGGAGATCGCGCCGTCGTAGTCCTTCATCAACGTGCGCACGCGGGCGCGATTGGTCCAGCCGAGCAGGAATTTGGGCGTGTACTTGATCGACAGGTTGAAATCGTCGAGCGCGCTCTGCAGCGCAGCCCGGCGCAGCTGTATGGTCCCGCGATTGTTGTAGGCGTATCCGAAGTTCGACCGCTTCTGAATGGCGAGGTTGTAGCCGGCCATCGCGAGATCGTCCTCGCCCTTGTGCTCATGGGCGATGCCGCGCACGTTGATGGCGCCGACATTGTCCGGATCGAGCTCGATGGCGGACGTCAGCACCTCGATCGCGTGGTCATCATCGCGCTTGCTGATCAGCGCTTGGGCGCGAATGACGAGCGCGAGCGATTTGTCCCGGCCGGTGACGCGGTTCGCGTTGAGCAGATTTTCGCACGCGGTCGTCCGCGCCTGGGTCTCGGCCTGGCGGTCGCGGCAGGTGGCGAGATCGTCGCCGGCTTGCGGTTCGGCCGCGGCCATCGCGACGCCCGAGAGGAATATGACCGAGATCAGGGCGACGACGCGCAGCATGTTGTCCGATCAGCTCCAGCCATCACATTTTAAGTCGATCAGCGATCGCGCCGGTTCATCTACCCCGGAGTTCCCACTCCGCCAAGCCGGGCCGGTGGATGCAGGTTCTTCACGGAGACGTGTCTCTCCGTCCGTAACAATCGCCCTGAAGGTCCGTATCTCCGGTGTCTGAAATCGCCGGGCAGGCTGTTCGCCCGCCCTCAACCGCCCTAGACTGCCAGGCCTTTCGAAAGAGGACCCGCCATGCGCCGTTCCGTCCTGTCCCTGCTCGCCGCCACCGCCGCCTTGTCGCTGGGCTTTGCCGCACCGACCCGGGCCGCGGAAGACGCCGTCGTGATCCCCGCTCCTGCCATGGATGCGGCCCCCGCAAGCGGCATCCAGACCGCGGTGGTCGCCGGCGGATGTTTCTGGGGCGTGCAGGGCGTGTTCCAGCACACGGCCGGAATCGTCAACGCCGTCTCCGGCTATGCCGGCGGCACCAAGGCGACCGCCGATTACCCGACCGTCTCGACCGGCCGCACCGGTCACGCCGAGTCGGTCGAGATCAAGTTCGACCCGCAGAAGATCTCCTACGGCAAGATCCTCCAGATCTACTTCTCGGTGGCGCACGATCCGACCCAGCTCAACCGCCAGGGACCGGACACTGGCACGCAATATCGCTCGGCGATCTTCACCACCTCCGACGAGCAGAAGAAGATCGCGGAGGCCTATATCGCCCAGCTCGACGCCGCCAAGGTGTTCAGCAGGCCGATCGTGACCAAGGTGGGCACGCTGGAGGCGTTCTACCCGGCCGAGGCCTACCACCAGGACTATCTGACGCTGCACCCGAACCAGCCCTACATCGCCTACAACGACATCCCGAAGATCGAGAACCTGAAAAAGCTGTTCGCGGATAACTACATCGAGAAGCCGACGCTGGTGAGCGCCAGCAAGGCCACCAACTGATCGCAAAATCACTGGAAACAGCGGGAGACCCATGCCCGACACCAAAACGAAAACCACCGAAGACAAGGTCATCAAGAGCGACGAGCAGTGGCGCCGCGAATTGACGCCGATGCAGTACGCCGTGCTGCGTGAGAAGGCGACCGAGCGTCCCTTCTCCGGCGAATATGAGCACGACCATCGCGCCGGCACCTATGTCTGCGCCGGCTGCGGCAATGTGCTGTTCGAGTCCGTTGCCAAGTTCGACTCCGGCTGCGGCTGGCCGAGCTTCACCGCGCCCGCCGCCGAGAGCCATATCGACGAGGAGCGCGACACGAGCCACGGCATGATCCGCACCGAGGTGCTCTGCTCCAAATGCAGCGGCCATCTCGGCCATGTCTTCCCCGACGGACCGGGGCCTACCGGACTGCGCTACTGCATCAATTCGGCGGCGCTGAAGCTCGAGCCGAAATAAGGTTGCAGACCGCCGGGTTCCGTCATGGCACCCGGCGGTCCGATGTGCTTTTCTTGTCTGGCGATGCGGCCGTTGAGCGCGATCCGGCGACCGTCAGGGAGGATGCCATGACACTTGGGACCATCCTGATCATCCTGGTGATCATCTATCTGCTGGGCGGCATGTCCGGCCGGTTCGGCGGCTATGGCTACGGCATGGGCCATTCCGGGATGGGGATCGGCGGGGTCGTTCTGGTGGTGCTGATCGTCCTGCTGCTTGTCGGCAAGCTTTAATCCGGTAATTCTTTGAAATGACTTGATTTATTGCCGCTGCGGGGCTGCCATGCATGGATTCATCATCTTCCATCGCAGGGGTCGCATTTCTGTCAAATCGGCCTATATTAGGGGGCGAAAATGACGTGCGGCGGGCTCGCTTGATTGCGGCCCCTGCCCTCCCAAACCCCACGCGCTTAAAGCCCCAGAGAAGATCACGAGGTCTTTGACCATGCGTCCACTGCGTCCGTTCAACTTCAACACTTCCGCCGAGCTCTTCCCCGCCGCCATCCGCAAGAAGAAACGTGCGGGCTTCACCTATCGCCGGTTCGGCACCGCGGCCGAGGCTGTGCAATTCGCGATGGAGCAGTTGCCGACGGATTCGCTGAACGGCGCCTATCTGCAGGTCGAGGAAGCCCGCTTCGACCAGAACGGCATCCGCTCCCTCTATGAGAGCGAAGCCTTCCCGCTGCCCCGCCGTCCCAAGCCGGCCCCGGCCGCCGAGGCCGACGCCGACGCGGCGTAAGTTTTTTCGCAAGCCTCCGATGTGCGCAGGAAGCGCGACGGCCGAAAGGTTGTCGCGCTTTTTGCGTTTGGCGGCGCTCTTCTCTCTCCCCTCGGCAATGACCACGTAGAGAAATCCGGCGCATTCTCGACCAATTGCCACTACATCCGCGGCTGCTTGTCGAGCCAGCGGCGCAACAGGCGGACGTTGCGCATGTTGGCGCGGAACATGACGTCGAAGGCATCGCCGGCGAACGGCACCATGCCGACCACGCCGTCGACCGCGACGTTGCCGAGCATCCGCGCGGTGATGTACCAGGGCGCGCCGAGCGCGCGGGCCTCGCGCACCAGCCACAGCGAGATCGCGGTGGTGATGAGGTCGCCGATCACGGGGATCAGGCCGATCAGCCCGTCGATGCCGTAGCGGATATTGGTGCCCGGCAGGATGAAGGCGACGTCGAGCAGTCTGGCGATCGCCTCGAAGCGCGCGATGCGCTGCTCGCGCGTCAGATTGCCGAACGGATTTCCGTTTCCGAATCCTTGCCCGAACTCGAAGCGAAACTCGCGAAAGCCCTGCTCCAGCGTCTCGGGGCGGATCTCATGCCCCTCCTGGTCGATGATCGGTCCGCGCGCGGAAAAATCTCCGGGCGAATGCGGCCCGGAGCGGGACTTGCGGGGTGCGAGAATGTCGTCGTCTGGCATGGTCATGGCCATCGGGAAACGCGCGAGCGCGGCGGAAGGTTGCTGCGCCGCGTCCGAGGTCGCGCTCAGCCCGCCGCCGCTGCCGGCTGCCGCTCCTCGACATAGTGATGCACGAGCCAGGATGAAATCACCGTCGGCACGAAGCCGACCAGGCCGTACAGGATGAACTGCACCGCGCCCGAATCCGACCCGCGCGAGCCGTAGGTGAAGGCGGCGAGGATGAAGGCGAACAGGCCCACCAGCAGCATCCGCAAGCCCGGCCGGATCCGCCGGACATGGGTCAGGATGTCGTCGACCGCACCGATCATCAGCGACGGCAGGAAGCCGAACAGATAGCTGTATTGCAGGGTCTTGAAGAATACGACGAACAGCTTGCCGACCTCTCCGAGGCTGGTCTGGGTCCAGTAGCCCGACTGGTAGGTGGTGGTCAGCAGCAACAGGAAGCCGCCCACGAAGGGACCAACGAGCGCAAACACCAGATAGCGTTTCATCAAGGACTCCTCATAGCCGAGGGCTGTTATAGCAGCGCGGCGGGAACCTTGGATAGCGGTTCGGGCCTCCCGGGGAACAAGTGGCAAAGCGACGAGTTCTGACAGGACCTGAAATTGACCTGACCTGAAATTGACCTGGCAGATTTGGAGCGGCCGATGTCACGTAAACTGTTCTTGGCGACGATCACCCTCCTGTCCCTTGGCGGACTGTCCAGTGCCCCCGCTCTCGCGCAAGGTCATATGGGCACGTCGCAGGAGCAGAACGCCTGCTCGCGCGATGCCTCGCGGTTGTGCCGCAAGGACCTCGGCAACGACGGGGCGGTCCAGAACTGCCTGCAGGCCAACCGCGCCAAGCTGTCGCGGTCCTGCAGCAAGGTTTTTCAGAGCCACGGCATGTGAGGAGCCGGCGATCCCGGCGAATGGAGGACGAAGCGATGTTGCGGGATGAACAGCTCTCGATCCTCAAGGACATCAGCCAGTCCATCGCATTCGCCGACGATCGTCACGGCAAGATCGGCGAGCTGATCGCCGACGGCTACGTGATGAAGGACGGCGATTTGTTCGAGCTCACGGCGAAAGGCATCACCGCGGTCGAGGAACACGCTGCTGCGCTTGCGGCTGACGACATGGAACAGGCCGGCGCATCGTCCGATCGACTGATCTGAGCGCGTGCCCAATCCTTTTGCGTGACGGTCGCGCAACAGCTGCGAATTCCTTCGCGTCTCCCATTGAAGCTTCGCGGCTTTGGCGCATACTCGAATCGGGCGGCGCAGCACTTTTCGATTCGAACATCAGAAATCGAGCGACCACACCCGGGATCGAGCTCCCGGCGTGAAGGCTGTGACATGCGGCAGATCAAGTCGCGTGCGGCGCCCCAAAACCAAGTGGTTCAATCCACGGAACTCGGGGACGCATTGTTCATGACACGCTACCGGACCATCGCTTCGCTGCTCAAGACCACCGCTTCGCTGCTGGCCTTCACCGCTACCGCTTTCACGCTGCAGACCTCACCCGGTCTCGCCTTCTCGCCCGAAGCACAGCAGATGTGCTCCGGCGATGCGATGCGGCTGTGCTCCAACGAAATCCCCGACATCCCGCGCATCACCGCCTGCATGGTCCGGAACAAGTCGCAGGTCAGCCCCGGCTGCCGCGCCGTGATGGACCGCGAGCACGCCGCCGCCACGGCCTCGCGCAAGCGGGAAGCGGCGGCGCAGTAGCCCATCGTCCAGGCGTCATTCCGGGGCGCGCGAAGCGCGAGCCCGGAATCCATCAGGCTGCACGTAACGATGAAAAATGGATTCCGGGCTCGACGCTACGCGTCGCCCCGGAATGACAGATCGCCTAATCGCCCCACTGCGCGAAGGCGTCGTTGAAAGCGCGCTCGCCGGGGGCGCCCTTCTCGATGGCGATGATGGCACGGCGCTGGTTGGCGTAGACCAGCGGCACGTCGAACCACGAGCGCTCCTTCAGGAGCTGGACGTTGCGGCTGCGGTCGGCATCGACGTTGGAGAGGCCGACCAGGAAGAAGCCGTCGGTGACCTTGACTGCGAGGCCGGCGAGCGGCGTGCCGCGGGCCTGCTCGTTCGACTTCATCAGGATGCCCGGCACGTTGGAGACGCTGCCGCCCGGAAAGTCCGGCGGAAGGACGAAGGTCAGCTCGGCCGTATGGCTCGCCGGTAGCGACGAGTCGGTGTTGCGGCGGAACGACATCGTCATCTTGAACTTGCGATCGGGAATCTCGATGTCGGCGCGCACCGCGACGTCGGCCTTCTGGTTGCCGGACGCCTTGATCGGCTCGAGCCGCCACACCACCGAGCCGACATATTGCTTGCCCTTCGGATCGGACGGATCCTCGTCATAGAGCACGACCTTCTGCGCCACCGGCGCGACCGGCTGGTCGCTTGCCGAGGGCTGGCCGACGCGATCCGGAATCTTGGGCTTGCTCTGCGGCTGCGAGGTGTCCTTCGGCGCCTCCACCACCTGGGTGGGCGCGGGCTTGAGCAGATTGGTCGCGGTCTGGACCAGCTGTTTGCCCCAGAGCAGGCCGGCACCGACCAGGATCAGCACGATGCCGATCGCGATCGCGCTCTTGAACGGGAACATGGAGCCGGTGCGCGCGCGCTTCTTGACGTCGCGATTGGGCGCGATGCGCGGCCGCGGCGACGGCGGCTGCGGCGTGTAGCGCTCGGCCTCCTCGATCGACTCGTCATAGGAATAGGGCGCATCGCCTTCGGCAACGCGGTTTTCCAGGCTCGGCTCGAGCCGGTCGAATTCCGGCGAGGGCGAGGGCACGTTGGCGTAGGTGCGACGCGCGGCGCGATTGGCCTGCGCGGCAGCGCCGCCGAGATCGTTGGCATCGGCGGTGATGTCGCGGAAGCCGCGCACGCCCGGCGCCGGCGGCATGGGTGGCGGCGGTCCGCCCTCCGGCGAGCGGCGTGGAGCGGAGCGATCACGCGCGGCCGGCGGCTCCGGCGGGCGCGGCGCATCGAAACGCGGAGCGCGCGGCGGACGCGGGGCATCGCCCTGATCGTCACCACCGAGCGGCGGGCGATCGTTGCGCGGCGGCGGCGGCGCGGCGGGACGAGCCCGCGGCGCGGCCGGCGGAGCGGATGGATTGTTGTCGGCCGCCCGGGTGCTCGCCTTTCGGAACGCATCCCCGCTGCTGCTGGCCCCCCTGGCACCGCCACCGGGGCGCGAGGCCTCGCGGGCGCGCTGGGCGGCTTCCGATTCGACCTTGCGGACGGCCTCTTCCAGCGACAGCCGCTCGCGGGTGATCTCGGATTCGGAGAGCGGCGGCTGCACGCTGCGCAGCTGCGCGATCAGGGCCGTGCGCGCCCGTTCATAGAGCGCGCGCCGGCTTTCGCCGGGAGCATTGGGGTCCAGGGCGGCAATAGCGCGGGCGATCAGCGGATAGTAATCAGCCATTTCTACTCAACTATACCCGCGTCCTGGTAAGAGATCGTTAAGCCTCAAACGGGTTTTGCACCAGGATAGTATCCTCGCGTTCGGGGCTGGTGGAAAGCAGCGCGACCGGGCACCCCACCAATTCCTCGATCCGCCGGACATATTTGATCGCCTGGGCCGGCAGGTCGGCCCAGGACCGCGCATTGGCGGTCGGCTCTTTCCAGCCCTCGATGGTCTCGTAAATGGCCTCGACCCTGGCCTGGGCGCCCTCGCCGGCCGGGAAATGGTCGATCTCCTTGCCGTCGAGCCTGTAGCCGGTGCAGACCTCGATCGTGTCGAAGCCGTCGAGGATGTCGAGCTTGGTCAGCGCCAGCCCGTTGATGCCGCAGGTCCGGACCGCCTGGCGGACCAGCACGGCGTCGAACCAGCCGCAGCGGCGCGGACGGCCGGTGTTGGTGCCGAACTCGCGGCCGCGCTCGCCGATCTTGCGGCCGGTCTCGTTGTCCTGCTCGGTCGGGAACGGGCCCTGGCCGACCCGGGTCGTATAGGCCTTGCAGAGACCCAGCACATAGCCGACAGCGCCCGGACCGAGGCCGGCGCCGGTCGCGGCCTGCGCCGCCACCGTGTTGGACGAGGTGACGTAAGGATAGGTGCCGTGGTCGACGTCGAGCAGCGCGCCCTGCGCGCCCTCGAACAGCATGCGCTTGCCGGCACGCCGCTCGATGTCGAGCAGGCGCCACACCGTCTCGGCGTAAGGCAGCAGCTGCGGCGCCAGCGCGCTCAGCTCCTTCAAGATCTCCTTGCCGTCGAATTCCGGCAGATTGAGACCGCGACGCAGCGCGTTGTGGTGGGCCAGGAGCCGGTCGATCTTGTGGGGCAGCGTGCTCAGGTCGGCGAGATCCATCAGGCGGATGGCGCGGCGGCCGACCTTGTCCTCATAGGCCGGTCCGATGCCGCGGCGCGTGGTCCCGATCGCGGTCGCCGCGTTGGAGGATTCGCGCAAGGCGTCGAGCTCGCGATGCAGCGGCAGGATCAGGGTGACGTTCTCGGCGACACGCAGATTTTCCGGGGAGACCGCAACGCCCTGCGCACGCAGCTTGGTGACCTCGTCGAGGAAGGCGGCGGGATCGAACACCACGCCGTTGCCGATCACCGACAGCTTGCCCTCGCGCAGCACGCCGGAGGGCAGCAGAGCCAGCTTGTAGGTCTTGCCGTTGATGACCAGCGTATGGCCGGCGTTATGGCCGCCCTGGAAGCGGACGACGATGTCCGCCTGCTCCGACAACCAGTCGACGATCTTGCCCTTTCCTTCGTCGCCCCACTGGGCGCCGACGACGACAACATTGGCCATTCGCGGGGATTCCCTTCGAAGATTTTAGATGCGCCCAGCCAATCCACAGCCCAAGGCCGCTCGCACGCGAGGCAGCCAACCGGATAAAGGATGCAGCCCCTCTAGGCAAGCAAGAACGGGGCTTTTTTCGGGCCCAATACGCGATCCAAGCCCTTGATATCCCCTAAAAATCCGTCCTGCGGGGCCGGCGTCTACGACGTTAGGCGCGGATGCGGCCGTCGATCACTTCGATGATGCGGTCACAGCGCTGCGCCAGGTCCATATTGTGGGTGACGAGCAGGAAGCTCGTTCCGCTGTCGCGATTGACCTGGCGCATCAGCTCGAACACGGCATCGGCCGATCTGGTGTCGAGATTGCCGGTCGGCTCGTCCGCCAGCACGAGGTCCGGCCCCATCGCGAGCGCGCGCGCCACCGCCACCCGCTGCTGCTGGCCGCCCGACATGTTGTTGGCGAGATTGCCGGCGAATTTCTCGAGGCCCACCTGCGCCAGCAAGCGGTCGGCCCGCGCCTCGATCTCCGCGCTCGCAAAGCCGCGATCGACCAGCATCGGCATCATGACGTTCTCACGGGCCGTGAAAGCCGAGATCAGGAGGTGATACTGGAACACGAAGCCGATGGTATGGCCGCGCAGGCGGGTGATTTCGGCGTCGCCCAGCGAAGCGGTGTCGTGGCCCTTGATCGACAGCCGGCCGGAGGTCGGACGATCGAGCAGGCCCACGATGTTGAGCAGCGTGCTCTTGCCGGAGCCCGATGGACCGATCAAGGCGAGAAACTCGCCATGGTCGAGCTCGAGATCGACGTCGTGCAGCACTTCGGTCTCGGTCGGCAAGCCGACATTATATGCCTTGCACACCCGTTCGAGCTTCAGGATCGCATCAGCCACGGATCGCCACCACTGGATCGAGTTTGGCCGCCCGGATCGCCGGCGCCATCGCGGCCAGGATGCCGGTGCCGGTGGCAAGCAGTGCCGTATAGATGAACAGGGATCGCTCCAGGATCAGCGGAAACAATTCGGTGCCGTCGGCCTGGCGGGCCACCGAATGCCAATAGACCAGTGCAAATGCGCCCATGGCTGCGCCGACCAGCGAGCCGACGAAGCCGAGCAGGCCGCCCTGGACCAGAAAGACGCGCAGTATCTGAGCTCGCGACGTTCCCATCGCACGCAGGATGCCGATGTCCTTGGAGCGCTGGATCACCGAGACGATCAGCACCGCCGCGATGCCGAACGCCACGGAGAGTCCGACGAACAGGCGGATCAGGGTGTTGGTGTTCTGCTGGGCCTGCACCGCCGTGAAGAACTGCGCATTGGTCCTGATCCAGCTGTCGGCCTCGACGACGTTGGCGGCCTGGATGCGCTGGGCGATCTCCTCGGCCGCATAGATATCGGTAACCGTGATGTCGATCGTGGTGATGCCGCCGATCATGCCGAGCAGCGACTGCGCGGTGCGGAGCGCGGCGTAGCAGACGCGCTGGTTGACGCTCTTGTTGCCGAGATCGACGATGCCCGAGATCGTGAGCACGCGCGTTGCGCCGGACGCGGCGCGAATGTTGAGCTTGTCGCCGACGGTGGCTCCGAGATCCTTCGCAAGCTCGGTGCCGATGATGATGTCTTCGCTGGTGAGGCGAGGTTCGCCGGCGACGATGTAGTCCGGCACCTTCACGATCTTGAAGTAGGAGTCCGGCTCGACACCCGACAGGTTCACCGAGCGGCTGGCATCGCCGCGCACCGCGAGCACCGAGCCCAGGATCGTCGGCGATACCGTGACGACCTCGGGCATCGCCTGCATCTGCGTCCTGATCTTCGGCCATTGATCGATCGAGATCACCCGCTGGCTCGGACGCTGCACCACCGCGTCCTCGATCTCGCCTTTGGCATTGCGCAGCGGGCGCGCGATCTGATCCGGCGAGAGCAACTGGATCTGCGGCTGCGAGGTCAAGACGCGCTTGATGAAATTCGCCTGGAGCCCGGCGAGCATCGCCGACATGAAGACGATGACGCCGACGCCGATCGAGATGCCGCCGATGATGAAGATGGTCTGCAGCCGGCCTTCGCGCAGGAAGCGCACGGCCATCGCCCATTCGATCGGCAGCCAGCGGTTCATTGCAGCACGGGCCGCACGCGCTGTCCGGTCAGGACGCCGGAACTCTGCGGGATCGCGACGTCTCCGGCGGCAAGTCCATCGATGATCTCGACCTGGCTGTTGCCGTGCAGCCCGATCTTCACCGGCCGCTGACTGGCGCGACCATCCTTGATACCGAGCACCCAGGCGTTTCCCGACAGGACGTCGTGCACCGAACGCAGCGGCAGGATCAGCGCATTGTCGCGTGCGGCGACCTCGACATCGACCGAGACGGTCATGTCCTGGCGCAGATAATCCGGCGGATCGGCGACGGTCAGCTTGACCTCGACGGAGGCGCGCGAAATATCGATGCCGGGATTGATATAGGTGATCGTGGCCGGGAAACGCCGGTCCGGATAGGCGTCGGCAGACGCAAGCGCCTTCTGCCCGAGCGAGATCTTGCCGAGATTGCGCTCGTCGATCTGCAACACGAGCTGCACGTCGCCGGTTGGCGCCAGCACCAGCAAGGTCTTGCCGGGCTGCACCACCGTGCCGCGCTCGACACTGCGCGAGATCAGGACGCCGTCGCGGGGGGCCACGATCGTCGCATAGCCGAGCCGCGACTCCGCGGTGTCGAGATTGGCGCGCGCCTGGTTGGCCTGGGTCTGCGCCATCACGTAGTCGCTGCCGCCGGGGCTCGCCGTATAGACCTGGAATTGTGCCGAACGCGTCGCGGCGCGCGCGACGTCGAGAGTCTTCTGGGCATCGTCGAGCGCGGCCCGCGTCGCGTAGCCGTTGTGTTCGAGCTGGGCGGTGCGGTCGTAGGTCTGCTGGGCGTTGAGCAGTGTCGCCTGCGCCTGGGTCAGTGCCTCCTTGGCAGATGGCAGGGTGAGCTCCTCGAGCTGCTTGATGCGGGCTTCCGCCTGCGCCACCGCGCCCTGCGCCTGCACCATGGTCGCCCTCAGCTCGCGGGACTCCAGCGCGATCAGAGGCTGGCCCTTGGTGACCTTTTCGCCTTGCTGGACCAGCACGTCCTCTACCGTGCCGGTGATCTGGCTGCCAATCTCGACACGATATGGCGTTTCGACATGGCCACTGGCCACGACCGTCTCGACGAGGCGACCGAGCTTGACCTGGTCCACCACGATAGCGGGCCCGAGCAGCACCCGCGCGCCCTGCCAGGCGCCGAGGCCGAGCAGCGCCGTCACCGCAAGGATGAACCATTTGTGACTGAGAAATCCCGACCACAACGCGGAGACGGAAAACCATCGCCTGTGCTGTGTCAGGACGATAGCTTGTTCGGCCATGACATCGTCCCGCAACGCGCGCCGCGCCGGCCGCTGAATCCGGATCTTGGCCCAAAGGGGTCGGCGCAACTCGACTGATTGGCCGCGACGCTACCGTGCCGTCGAAAATCGAGATTGTTCTAGGTCAAGAGGTTACGCCGAATTTAGATGCATCTGCCGCCATGAGAGGCCCTGATAGCGGGAGCAATGTTTGCTGGAAAATCCAAGCCGTCCTGACACCCATTTCTGGCGTCTGTCCCCTCTCGACCTCTCCGCTCGCCTCGGCTGCGGGCTCACGGGCCTGACCTCGGCCGAGGCAGCCGGACGGCTCGACCGTTTCGGGCGGAACAGCGATGCGCCCCCGCGCATCGAGGGCGCCGCGCGCGCCATCCTGCGCCGGCTGCTCGAGCCGCTGTCCCTGATCCTGCTGGTGGCCGGCATCATCTCGATGCTGACCGGCGATGAGATCGGCGGCCTCATCATCGTGCTGATTCTCGCGCTCTCGATCGGGCTCGACACCGTCCAGGAGGGCCATGCGGTACGTGCCGCCGAGATCCTGCGCCGCTCCGTCGCACTCAAGGCCGAGGTCAAGCGCGACGGCGGCTTTCGCGAGGTCGAGGTGGATCAGGTCGTGCCCGGCGACATCCTGCGCGTCCGCGCCGGTGACATCATTCCCGCCGACGCGCTGATCCTGGAAGCTACGGCCTTCACCGCGGGCGAAGCCGCGCTCACCGGCGAACCCTATCCCGTGCAGAAGCAGGCCGGCACCGCCAGCGGGCCCGACGACACATCGAATGCATTGTTCCGCGGGGCCGTGGCGCAGACCGGCGAAGCAATCGCACTCGTGGTCCGGACCGGTCGCGACACGGTGTTCGGAGCGGCGGCCTCGGCGCTCGCCGAAACCCAGGCGCCCTCGCCCTTCGAACGCGACTTGCGCGAATTCGGCCTCGTGATCGCGCGCGCCACGCTGGCGCTGGTGCTGGTCGTGCTCACCATCCGCGTCGTGTTCGGCCGCCCGGTGCTCGATTCGCTGCTGTTTGCCGTCGCCCTCGCGGTCGGGCTGACGCCGGAGCTGCTGCCGATGATCACCACGGTGACGTTGTCGCGCGGCGCGCTGCGTATGGCCGGGCGCAAGGTGATCGTGAAGCGGCTCGCCGCGATCCACGACCTCGGCGCCATGACCGTGCTGTGCACGGACAAGACGGGCACGCTGACCTCGGCCGAGATCACGCTTGCAAGAAGCCTCGATGCCGCGGGCAAGGACGAGGTCCGCGCCGCACAGCTCGGCGCCATCGCGGCATCGCTCGGCGGCGACCGCGGCGCGCTCGATGCCGCGCTCGTCGCCGGCCGACCGGACGCCGCCCAGGGCTGGACGCTGGCCGGACGGCAGGCCTTCGACTTCTCGCGCCGGTTGGGATCGGTGCTCGCGACGGGTCCCGAAGGCGAGCTCCTGATCGTGAAAGGCGCGCCGGAGGCCGTGCTCGCATTGTGCGCGCTGGACGAGCAGGCGCGCCAGGCGGCGATGGCCCGCGTGCATGAGCTCGCGACCGCGGGCCTGCGCGCAGTGGCCGTCGCTTCCCGGCCCTGGAACGGCGCGCTGCGCAACGTCGAAACGGAGGACGAGACCGACCTGGTCTTCGAAGGCTTTTGCGCCTTCGCCGATCCGCCCAAGCCGACGGCCGCTGCTGCAATCGCCCGCCTCGCGGCGAGCGGCATCAGCCTCAAGATCCTGTCGGGTGACGATCCCGTGGTGGTGAAGCGGCTCGCCGGCCTGGTCGGCCTCAATGCCGAACGGGTGCTGTCGGGGGCCGAGATTGCCGAGCTGAGCGACGAGGCCCTCATCGTGCAGGTGCGCTCCACCGATGCGTTCGGCCGGCTTGCGCCGGACCAGAAGTCGCGCATCGTCAAGGCGCTGCAGGCGGGCAAGGACGTGGTCGGCTTCCTCGGCGACGGCATCAACGACGCGCCGGCCCTGAAGGTCGCCGATGTCGGCCTGTCGGTCGACGGCGCAACGGGCGTGGCACAAGCCGCCGCAAACATGATCCTGCTCGCATCGGATCTCGAGGTCGTCGCCGACGGTGTCGAGGAAGGACGGCGGACCTTCGCCAACATCCTCAAATATGTCCGCATGGGCGCGAGCTCGAACTTCGGCAACATGCTGTCGATGGCGGCCGCCTCGATCGCGCTGCCGTTCCTGCCGATGCTGCCGACGCAGATCCTGCTCAACAATCTGCTCTACGATCTCTCCGAGCTCGGCATTCCGTTCGACCGCGTCTCGGCCGAGGCGACCGCGCAGCCGCAGGTGTGGAGCATGTCGCGACTGGTCCGCTTCGCCGCAATCATGGGACCGCTGTCGTCGCTGTTTGACTTTCTGACCTTCGGCGCGCTGCTGTACCTGTTCCAGGCTTCGCCGGACGAATTCCGCACCGCCTGGTTCGTCGAATCGATGGCGACGCAGATCCTGGTCATCTTCGTCATCCGCACCAACGGGCGGCCATGGCGCAACTGGCCGGATCCCGCGCTCGCGGCCTCCTCGCTGGTCGCGCTGCTCGTCGCGATGGTCCTGCCGTTCACGCCGCTCGGAGCCTGGTTCGGCTTCGTCGCACCGCCGCCGATCATGACGGCCGGTATCGCGGTTCTCGTCGTCGTCTATCTCGGCTGCGCCGAGCTATTGAAGCCGTTCGCGATCCGCGCGGGGCGGAGGAGTTGAAGTTCCCCGGCTCGCCCAACGCATGGAGGCGATGCACACCGCCCCATTGATATCAAGCCGATTTCCGTGTCTTTGGACCGTGCCGGGCCATGGGACGGCCTGGACATCCGCCGGGCCGAGGCTCGGCGCATGACGCGGGGCCACAACAATCACAATGTCCGCCACCGGCCAGACCACGAACGCCGAAACATCCGGCCACCACTGGATTGCCAACCAGCCATACCTCCTGCTCAGCATCACCGCGCTGTGCTGGGCCGGCAATGCGATCGTCGGGCGGCTTGCCGCCGGCCACATCCCGCCGGTGACGCTCTCCTTCCTGCGCTGGTTCTTCGCCTTCCTGCTGGTGCTGCCGTTCGCCTGGAAGCATCTCGCGGAGGACTGGCCGGCGATCCGCGACAAGCTCGGCCTGATGATCGTGCTGTCGATCACCGGCATCGGCGCCTTCAACACCTTGCAATATTGGGCACTGGAGCACACCCAGGCGCTCAACACCCTGCTGCTGCAGTCGGCCGCGCCCCTCGTCGTGGCGCTGTGGTCGCTGGTCATCCTCGGCATCCGCCTCACCGCGGCGCAGGCCTTCGGCGTGCTGCTCTCGATGTGCGGCGTGCTGATCATCCTCTTGCACGGCGACGTTACCACGCTGTCGAACATCGCCTTCAACAAGGGCGACCTGATCTTCATCGTCGCTCTGATCATCTTCGCGCTCTACTCGGTGCTGACCTTGAAACGCCCGCCGATCCACGGCCTGTCGTTCCTCGCCTTCACCTTCGGCGCCGGCGCGGCCTGCCTCATCCCGCTGGAGATCTGGGAGATATCGGCCCGCCCCGTCATGAAGCTGGACGGACCGAACCTGCTCACGTTGTTCTATGTCGCGGTGTTTCCCTCGACGCTTGCCTATCTCTGCTTCAACCGCGGCGTCAGGCTGATCGGCGCCAACCGCGCCGCGCCGTTCTTCCACGTCGTGCCGGTGTTCGGCTCGATCATGGCGATGGCCTTCCTCGGCGAGCGCCCGCAGGCCTTCCACTTCATCGGCTTCGCGCTGGTGCTGTCGGGCGTGTTCGTGGCGTCAAGGAAGCAGACGAGCTAGGTCATCCTGAATTTGCTGTACGCCTCGCTGGTCGCGATAATGACATGCTCGGCACAGCCGTTGACGCGATGCGGATCTGCCTCTCGCTCGTAAGCCTCCGACGTCATCATGTCGAGGAACGCTGCGACCGAGGGATAGTAGACCAGCGCGACGAAATCCCAGTCGTTGCCGCCATGCGGGCCGAGCGCGATGGCCTTGGCCTCGCCGGTCCACAGCAGGGTGCCGCCGCGCGCCTTGATCATGGGCACGGTGATCGCGCTGTAGCGCAAATAGGCGTCCCAGCCGGAGCCGTCACCGTCGCGCGAGCGCACATGGAAACGCATCAGGTTCAGCATCACCACCGGCGCATGCTGATCGAGCGCTTCGAGACCCCAAATGTTCAACATATTGACCGCCAATGGCACCTCCTCTGGTCGTGCCTGCATTGTAGCATTGCGGCGGCGTGACTTGTGTCACGACGGCAATCCGGCGCAAGGTCGCACGCGACGCCCATGACGATTGCTTCGCCTGCGCCACCGGCCACCAATCCCGCCAGTTGGCTCAACAACCAGCCTTATCTGCTGCTGAGCCTCAGCTCGCTGTTCTGGGCCGGCAACATCGTGCTCGCGCGCCATGTCGGCGCACATGTGCCGCCTCTGACGGTGACCACGATCCGCTGGTTCGGCGTATTCCTGATCCTGCTGCCGTTTTCCTGGCCGCATCTGAAGCGCGACTGGCGGGCGTTACGCAAGAGCCTGCCTTTGATGCTGTTCCTGTCGCTGGTCGGCTTTGCCTTCAACAACGCGATCTCCTACTGGGCGATGCAATATACGGAGGCGCTGAACGCGCTGCTGATCCAGTCCGCAGGCCCCCTGTTCGTGGCGCTCTGGTCGCTGGTGCTGTTCGGCGTGCGGCTGACGCCCGCGCAGCTTGCCGGGATCGCGATCTCGCTGATCGGGGTGCTGATCATCATCCTGCGCGGCGACCTCGCGGCGCTGGCCGGCATCTCGTTCAACAGGGGCGACATCATGTTCGCGTCTTCGCTGGTGGCTTTCGGGCTCTACTCCGCTTTCATCCCGCGCCGGCCGAAGATCCACCAGCTGTCGTTCCTGTCCTTCACCACCTGCTGCGGCGCCACGATGCTGCTGCCGACGGCGGTGTGGGAGGCCTGGCAGGGCCACGTCATTCAGTTCGACGCCGTGACGCTGATGACGCTCGGCTACATCCTGATCTTCCCCTCCACGCTCGCCTACCTCTTCTTCAACCGTGGCGTCGCGCTGATCGGGCCGAACCGTGCGGCGCCGTTCTTCCATCTGGTGCCGGTATTCGGCTCGGCGATGGCGATCCTGCTGCTGGGTGAACAGCTGCGACCGTTCCACCTGATCGGCTACGCCTTGGTGCTCGCCGGCGTCGTCTTCGCCTCGCGCCAGGGCTCCGCCGCGAAATAATTCCGCGCTGCGGACGCGGCGCGCTGCCGCCTTTCGCCTTTGATGCGAACCGGCTAGGTTCCTCGCCAACGAAAAAAGAGGGAACGTCCAACCATGCTGTCATCACTTGTGCGCACTCTGCGCACCGCCGGCGCCGCCGCACTGTGTCTAGCCGCCGCATCCACCGCACGAGCCGATACCTGGCCGAGCCGCAACATCACGCTGGTGCTGCCGTTTGCGGCCGGCAGCGGCACCGACACCACGACGCGGCTGATCTCGCAGCACCTGTCGCAGGCGCTCGGCGTCGGCATCGTGATCGAGAACAAGGCTGGCGCCAACGGCATGATTGCGGCGACCTATGTCGCGAAGGCCGCCCCCGACGGCTACACCCTGCTGGTGACGACCAACACGACGCATTCGGCCAATCCTTATCTGCTCAAGAGCCTGACTTACGATCCGGTGAAGGATTTCACGCCGATCGCGCGCACCGGCGATCTGCCGTTCATGCTGGTCGTCAATCCGGACGTGCCGGCCAAAACCGTCGCCGAGCTCGTCGCCTACGGCAAGGCCAATCCGGGCAAGCTGAGCTACGCCTCAGGCTCGTCCTCGGCGATCGTGTCGGGCGCCACCTTCGCGCACAATGCCGGGCTCGACCTCTTGCACGTGCCCTACAAGAGCTCGCCGCCCGCGCTCAACGACGTCATGGGCGGGCGCGTCTCGATGATGTTCGTGGACATCCTGACCGGCCTTCCGCACGTCCAGGGCAACGCATTGCGGGCGCTCGCCGTCACCACCAAGGACCGCTCGCCGCTGGTGCCCAGCCTGCCGTCAATGCAGGAGGCGGGCGTGCCTGATTTCGACATCTCGTCATGGCAGGGCTATTTCGGGCCCGCCGGCCTGCCCAAGGAGATCGTGGTCAGGCTCAATGCCGAGATCCGCAAGATCGTCGAGAAGCCGGAGATCAAGACCCAGCTCGCCACGCTCGGCATGGACGCCTTTTCCGGCACGCCCGAAGAGCTCGGCACGTTCGTCAACGAGCAGCTGGTGTTGTGGGAGAAGCTGATCAGGGACGCCGGGATCGAGAAGCAGTAAGCAGGTCTCGTAGGGCGGGCAAAGCGAAGCGTGCCCACCGAGACGTCACAACGATCCCACAATGAAAAGGTGGGCACGACGCTTCCGCGTCTTTGCCCACCTTACGAATTCAGCGCAAGATCTTACGCCGCGCGCACCTTGGCGAGGAAGCCGTCCACCGCGCTGCGCAGCGCGCCGGACTGATGATCCAGCTCGCGGGCGTTGGTCAGCACGTCGCCGGCCGCCGTGCCGGTCGCTTCCGCGGCCGAGGTAACGCTGCCGATATGGGCGTTGATCTCGCTCGAGCCGGCCGCGACCGACTGGATGTTACGCGCGATCTCGCGCGTCGCCTCGCCCTGCTGCTCGATCGATGAGGAAATGCCGGCGGTGATCTCGCTCATCTCGGCGATGGTCTGGGTGATGCCGCCGATCGCCGCGACCGCATCGCTGGTCGAGGTCTGCATCGCCGCCACCTGCGCGGAGATCTCCTCGGTCGCCTTGGCGGTCTGGTTGGCGAGTGCCTTGACCTCGGAGGCGACAACGGCGAAGCCGCGGCCGGATTCACCGGCACGCGCCGCCTCGATGGTGGCGTTGAGCGCGAGCAGGTTGGTCTGCGCCGCGATCGAATGAATCAGCTTGACTACCTCGCCGATCTTCTCGGCGCCGGTCGAGAGCTCCTGCACCGTGGCGTTGGTGCGCTCGGCGTCGCTGACGGCGCGGCTCGCCACTTCCGTCGAGCGCGTCACCTGGCGGGAGATTTCCGCAACCGAGCTCGACAGTTCTTCGGCAGCGGCCGCAACCGTGCCGACATTGCCGGAGGCCTTCTGCGAGGCAGCACCGACCGTTGCCGCGCGCGAGGATGCATCGCTGGCGGTCGCAGTCATCGACTGCGCCGTCGACTGCATGCCCGCTGCGGCCGAGGAGACAGAGCGCACGATGCCGTTGACGCTGCGTTCGAAATCGTTGGCGATGTCTTCCATCGCGCGGCGGCGTTCCGCTGCGGCACGCTCCTTCGCGTCCGCCTCGCTCTTCTCGATCTCGCGAATCCGGACCGCGTTGTCCTTGAAGATCTGGACGGTGGCGGCCATCTCACCGATCTCGTCACCACGGCCGACGCCGGGAATGTCGCCCTCGAGCTTGCCGTCGGCGAGATCCTTCATGCGAATACCGAGTAGCGCCAGCGGGCGGCTGATGCTGCGCCCGAGCATCCAGGCGACGCTGCCGGCGACGATGACAATGCCGAGCATGGCAAGCCCGAGCAGCCAGTAGACCGGGACCATCTTGGCGTCGATGTCGTCGAGATAGGCGCCGGTGCCGAGATACATCTCGAGCTCGGGGACGGCCACGGCGTAACCCATCTTCCGGATCAGCCCTTCCTGGCCCGGCTTTGCGTATTCATAGGTCAGCAGGATCGACCCGTTGGCCTTCGCACCGTTCATCAATTCCCAGGACAGTTTGCGTCCGTTGGTCACGACCTCCATGCGGTTCGTGCCAATCTGCTTTGGATCCGGCGCCAACTGCGTGATGCCGTCGTAGGACGTTCCGAACAGATAGCCGGCGCCTTTGTCATAGGTCATCGCATTGCCATAGCGCCGAAGATCGGCCATCGCCGCGTCCTTCGTCATCTCGCCGGCGTCGACCCGCTTCTTCAGCGCAACGGCATAATTGCGCCCCATGTCGACGATCGCCTTGGCCTGCTCGATGCGAGCGTTCACCATCTCCTGCTTCATGAGATAGCCGGCCAGAACCCCGGAGACGCACAGGCCGAACAAGGTGACGCCGACAAGGATGCCCAGCTTCGGGGCGATCTTCAGATTGCTCAACTTCACCATGGGCTCCTCGAATGACGCGGAAATGCACCGCCAGGCAGTTTTGATTTGAATCAACTTTTAGTGTCAGACCCCTTAGCAAGTTACTTACAGGCCTCCGTAGAAGCCCGGACGACACCGAGCAAAACGGCAAATAATGGCTCCGACGGCAACCGTGAATTGTACGCGGCGCCGCCGATTTCGCGTAAAAGACGCAAAGGCCCGCCCAAGAAGGCCGGGTCACAACAAGAAACCAAATCGGGAGCAGGACATGCCGAAATACAGGGTGGTGACGCCGAAGGGCGCGAGCTTCACGGTCGCCGGCAGCGATTATTCCTACGAGCGCGAGGCGCTCGATCCGATCGATGCCGAAATCGTCGAGGCGCCGGCCAACGAGGCGGAGTTCATCGCCGCCGCCAGGACTGCCGATGCGATCTACGCCAAGGGCATGCCGATCACCAAATCGATCATCGATGCGCTGGAGAGCTGCAAGGTCATCACGCTCGGCTCGGTCGGCGTCGACAGCGTCGACGTGAAGGCCGCGACCGCGCGGGGCATTCCCGTCACCAACATCCCCGACACTTTCATCGAGGAGGTCGCCGACCACGCCATGATGCTGCTGCTGTCAGGCTTCCGCCGCCTGGTCGAGCAGGACAGGATGGTGCGCAGCGGCCGCTGGGCGGAGGGCCGGCCGGCGCTGCTGAGGATCCCGCGGCTGATGGGCCAGACGCTCGGCTTCATCTCGTTCGGCCGCGTCGCGCGTGCGGTGGCGAAGCGCGCCGCTCCCTTCGGCCTGCGCATGATGGCCTACGACCCGTTCATCCAGGAAACGCTGATGTACGACCACGGCGTCATCCCGGCGACGCTGAACGAGGTGCTGTCGCAATCCGACTTCGTCTCGATGCACGCGCCCGCCCGGCCCGAGGTGCATCACATGCTGACCGAGAAGCACTTCCGGCAGATGAAGAAGGGTTCGATCTTCATCAACACCGGGCGCGGCGCCACCGTCGACGAGGAGAGCCTGATCAAGGCGCTGCAGGAGGGCTGGATCGCACATGCCGCACTCGACGTTTTGGAGAAGGAACCGCCCTCGCACAACAACCCGCTGCTCGGCATGGAGAACGTGACGCTGACCGCCCATGTCGCCTCGGCCTCGGCACGGTTCGACGAAGCGCGCAAGCGGCGCGTAGGCTACGAATTGTCACTGGTGCTTCAGGGCATGTGGCCGGTAAGCTGTGTCAATCCGTCGGTGCTGCAGAACACCGCGCTCCGCCGCTGGCAACCCGTCAGCATGGATCGCGGCCCGAACAGCTAAGGCGGCCGGCGCACAACGCGCCGAAGGACTGAAACGGCCCTTCACCGGCGATCAACGCCGGGAAGGGAGACATCATAGGGAGGAACCGATGAGGAACGACATCACGCGTCGTGATGCCTTGGCGCTGGGCCTGTCCGCTGCAACGGTCGCTGCCACGGGTGTTGCAGCGCACGCTCAATCCGCAATCAAGGCCGCCGACGTCCCCGCACCGAAGCTGCCGATCGAGAAGGGCGCAAGCTTGCGCATGCTGCGGCCGGTGCGCTTCGTGCAGGCCGACGAGGACGTGTTCCGCGCCAACGCGGCGAAATTCACCAAGGAGACCGGAGTCGAGGTCAAGGTCGATTTCGTCGGCTGGGAGGACATCAGCCAGCAGACCGCGGTGACCGCCAATTCCGGCGCCGGCCCCGACATCATCATCGGCTTCTCCGACGCGCCGCACATCTATGTCGACAAGCTGATCGAGCTCACCGACGTCGCCGACTATGTCGGCAAGCGCTATGGCGGCTGGCTGCCGCTGGCGCAGCGCTACGGCAAGAAGAACAAGAGCGACACCTGGATCGGCCTCCCGTTCGGCGCGACCGCAGGTCCGCTGATCTACCGCAAGTCGATCCTCCAATCGGTCGGCTTCGACAAGGTACCGGAAGACCACGCCGGCATCCTCGACCTCTGCCAGAAGCTGCAAAAGGCCGGCAAGCCGGCGGGCTTCGCGCTCGGCAACGCCAAGGGCGACGGCAACGGTTTTGCGAGCTGGGCGCTGTGGTCGCACAACGCGGCCCTGCTCGACTCCGATGGCAACGTCACCATCAACAGCAAGGAGACCATCGCCGCGCTGAACTGGGTCAAGCAGCTCTACCCGACCTTCATCGCCGGCACGACGTCGTGGAACGACGTCAGCAACAACCGCGCCTATTCCGCGCAGGAGATCGCGCTGACGGCCAACGGCGTCTCTTTGTATTTCTCGCTGAAGAACGATCCGGCGACCAAGGCGATCGCCGACGACAGCGAGCATCAATTGCTGCCGAAGGGCGTGGCCAAGGTCTCGCCGATGGCGGGCCTGACGCTGAATGCCATGGTGTTCAAGCACAGCCAGTATCCCAACGCCGCAAAGGCGTTCCTGCAATACATGCTGGAGAAGGACCAGTACGAGCCGTGGCTGAATGCCAATTCCGGTTATTGGGCGCAGCCGCTCGCGGCCTATGCGGAGGCGGCCGTGTGGAAAGGTGATCCCAAGGTCGCGATCTTCAAGGACACCATGAACAGCACCTACTACGACGGCTATGCCGGTCCGATCTCGACGGCAACGGGTGCCGTCAGCGCCGACTACGTGCTGATCCAGATGTTCGCTTCCGTTGCGACCGGGGCGGCCACGCCGGAGGCCGCAGCCGCGGAAGCCGAGCAGCGCTGCAAGCGGTATTTCAGGCGACAGAGGTAGCATCGAACAGAGCGATCCGTCATTGCGGGCGAAGCGAAGCAATCCAGAGTCTCTCGGCGGTTACAGCCTGGATTGCTTCGTCGCACCAACGCAAAATTGCTTCGCAATTTTGTCGCGGGCTCCTCGCAATGACGGGTGTGGTGACCTTCAACGACAGGACAACGCCCTGATGTCCGTGACCACCCTCTCCTCTCCCGTCCTGCCCCAGCGGCAACCGAACTGGCTCGTTCGCCTGTTCGACTACAAGCCGTTTCTGATCGCGATGTGTCTTGCGCCCGCGATCGGACTGCTCGCGGTGTTCCTCACCTATCCGCTGGGGCTCGGCATCTGGCTCGCTTTCACCGACACCACGATCGGCCAGAAGGGCATCTTCGTCGGCCTGGATAACTTTCAATATCTGCTCAGCGATCCCCTGTGGTGGGGCGCGGTGTCCTACAGTGTGATCTACACCGGTATCGCGACCTTCGGAAAGTTCGCGCTCGGCTTCTGGCTGGCGCTGCTGCTCAACAACCATTTTCCGTTCAAGAGCCTCTTGCGTGCGATCATCCTGTTGCCCTGGATCGTGCCGACGGTGCTGTCGGCCCTGGCATTCTGGTGGATCTACGATCCGCAATTCTCGATCATCTCCTATCTCTTGGTCGATGTGCTGCACTGGAAATCGAGCAATATCGACTTCCTGGGCTCGCCCTGGCCGGCGCGGTTCTCGCTGATCGCCGCGAACATCTGGCGCGGCATTCCCTTCGTCGCGATCTCGCTGCTGGCCGGCCTGCAGACCATCTCGCCCTCGCTCTACGAGGCCGCGATGCTCGACGGCGCCAGTTCGTGGCAGCGCTTCCGCTACATCACCTTCCCGATGATGATGCCGATCCTCGCCATCGTCATGACGTTCTCGATCATCTTCACCTTCACCGACTTCCAGCTGGTCTACGCCATCACCCGCGGTGGTCCGGGCAACTCGACGCATCTGCTGGCGACGCTCGCGTTCCAGCGCGGCATCGCCGGCGGCGAGCTCGGCGAAGGCGCCGCGATCGCGGTGTCGATGATCCCCTTCCTGGTGTTCGCGACGCTGTTTTCGTATTTCGGCCTGGCACGCCGCAAATGGCAGCAGGGAGAGGCCAATGACTGACAGCGTCGCGCAAGCCTCCACTATCGCCAACGCCAAAGCGGCGCCCGACACCATGGCCTGGGATTCCGGGCTGCGCCGGCTGATGATGATCTATCTGCCGCTCGGCTGCTTCGTGCTGATCCTGCTGTTTCCGTTCTACTGGATGGCGATCACCTCGTTCAAACCGAACGCGGAGCTGATGAACTACCGGGAGCACAACCCGTTCTGGATCTCCTCGCCGACGCTGGCGCACATCAAGCATCTCTTGTTCGAGACCGCCTATCCGCGCTGGCTGTGGACCACCATGCTGGTCGCGATCGGGGCGACCACGCTGTCGCTGGTCGCGAGCACGCTGGCCGCTTATGCGATCGAGCGCCTGCGCTTTCGCGGCAGCCCCTATGTCGGCCTCGGCATCTATCTCGCCTATCTCGTCCCGCCCTCGATCCTGTTCATTCCGCTTGCCACCGTCGTCGTGCAGTTCGGCCTGTTCGATTCTCCGCTGGCGCTGATCCTGGTCTATCCGACCTTCCTGGTGCCGTTCTGCACCTGGCTGCTGATCGGTTATTTCAAGTCGATCCCCTACGAGCTCGAGGAATGCGCGCTGGTCGACGGCGCGACGCGGCTGCAGATCCTGCGCCGGATCACGCTGCCGCTGGCGGTGCCCGGCCTGATCTCGGCCGGCATCTTCTCCTTCACGCTGTCCTGGAACGAGTTCATCTACGCGCTCGCCTTCATCCAGAGCGGCGCCAACAAGACCGTGCCGGTCGCGATCCTGACCGAGCTGGTCACCGGCGACGTCTACCAGTGGGGCGCGCTGATGGCCGGCTCGCTGCTCGGCTCGCTGCCGGTTGCGATCTTCTACTCGCTGTTCGTGGACTATTACGTGTCTTCGCTCACAGGCGCGGTGAAGGAATAGCTCTCTCGTTTGCTCGCGAACGACCGTCACAAGAGTCAGATCGGCTCAACGCGCGAACCACGAAGACAGTCCTCCCCCTCCCCGGCTTGCGGGGAGAGTTGGGGAGAGGGTGTCTCGACGACGAAGACTCCCCAAGAGGAAAGAGCCCTCACCCCTGCCCTCTCCCGCAGGCGGGAGAGGGAGCGCATTTCCTCCGTGGCGAAGAAGTCCTAGCCCGACGGCACGATCACCATGCTCTTGTCCTTCGGCCAGCGGACGCGCCAGGCGAAGTTGATGTCCTTGACCTCGCCGGGCTTGGCGTCGAACGACCATTCCAGCACGCCGCGCTTGTCGCGGATGTCCTTGGCCGTGGGAGGCGTGGTCGCGGGCAGCATCTCGACCACGATATCTTCGTTTTCGCTGACCGGCAGCTGATCCTCGATCGCAACGTGAATCGGGAAGTCATGGCCGTTGCGGATGGTGGTCTTGAAGGCGCGCTCGTCGGTCTTCGAGGTCGTGACCAGAAGGCCGGCGGAACCTTCGTTACGCTTGAGGACGGTCCGCTCGACCTTGGCCTTGTCGTCGGCACCGAAACCGAGCCGCACGATGTCGTCCTTGGCTGATGCCGACAGCTTGCCGCGGCCGACGAAGATGCCATCACGATAGATCGCGACCTTGCCCGGCAACAGCGTCATATCGTCGGTCTGCTTGAAGCTGGCTTCGAGGAAAGCGGTGGGGTCCTGCACCGGTGCGGCGCGGACCGCGAGCTCGGCGGGCACGCTCATCGAGGCGATGCGCAGGCTCTTGGCACCCTCGGCGGCACCGAGGCTGACGCGGCCGGGAATCTTGAAGGTGGCCTGGAAGTCGCCGATCTCGGCAACGGCCTGCTGTTCATCGGCGCGCTCGCGCGGCTCGGATGCTTCCGCGAGCTTGGCAGCGAAGGATGGAGCCTGCATCTGACGCAATACGGGAGCGGGCCTTGCCAGATCCGAAACCGAGCCGAGTGCCGTTGGCTTCGGCATCTGCGGATATTGGGCCACCAGCGAGCCCAGCTCGGGCGCGCTGCCGCCGCGGGCGATGCGCACGGTGGAGACACCGAGCGTGACGTTGGACCAATCCTCGCCGGTCGATTGCGTCACCTCGGCGCGGCGGACCAGCTCGAGCTGTGGCTTGCGGTCCCTGGCGCCGGTATCGAGCCGGGCGTCATAGAGCGGGAGCCAGCGCGCGTTGCGCACCGTGTAGGTGACCCGCAGCCTGGCCTTCGTTGCGGCGTCGGAGGCGATATCGATGCGCACCTCGAGCTTGCTCGGCGGCTTGGCGGATCGGTCGGCTTCGAGCTGCGCGATCTGGCGATCGATCTCGCGCTGTTTTCGGGCGGCATCGCGGATCGCCGTGTCGGCGGCTGCGACTTCCTCGGCCACGGCGGAAAAGGCCGCCCGCCACTCCGTGATCGGGCGCGCCTCGCCCTTCTCGCCGATGCCGGCGGGAGATGCTTCGGCAAAGCGCTCGGCGAATTTACGCCGTGCGGTGGCCGCATCGATCGCGCCCTGCAGATCGGCGCGCTCATCCTTGAGCGCCTCGATGCGCTTGTCGAGCTCGGGCAGATTGACCGGGGGCGCCGCCCGCGGCGGCCGGGCATCGATGGTGCCGATGGTGAGTTTGGTCCCCGCCTCGCCCTCGACGCGGAGCGAGGACGGATCGAGCGAAAGCGGAAAATCCTTCGCGACAAGCGTGCTGTCGCCGGAGGCCAGGTCGATCGCGATCACGCGGGTGACGGTGGCACCGTCTGGGTAAACCGTGACGGCGTCGATCGCCGACGTGGCATCCACATCGGCGGCCCATGAGGGCGGCGCCAGCATCGCGGTCACCAGCACCAGGCTCGTCGTCGCCAGACATCTTGCGATCGTGCGCATCAATTTCTCCCTGCCGATATCGCCGCGCCGCCAGCCGGACGCGCGAAAACGTGCCACACCATCGTGGTGAGACGCGGCAGGGAAGGAACCGGTTCGATTGGGGTTTCCATTGGGCGCCGCTGCGGCAGCACCATGGCCGCGGAACGCGTCACCAGGCCGCGACAGCAAGCAACATCGAGCGGTCAGACCTGGCTGGGCGAGCCCTGACCGTAGATGCGGCGGAGCAGGTCAGTCACGTTGCGTGCGCCCGCTTTCTTCAAAATGCTGGCGCGATAGCCTTCGACCGTGCGCGCACTCAGATGCATGCGCCGGGCGACCTCCTTGTTGGTGAGGCCAGCCGCGAGAAGCGCGAGCACGTCGCCTTCGCGCGCGGTCAGGGGCTCGCAACCGGGCAACCAGCGCTGCCGCCTCGAAGTGGGCTGGGCGGATTCGTCGATCGCGGCATTGATCCGGCCGACGATATCGTGGGTGCGAAACGGCTTCTCGATGAAATCCGCAGCTCCGCTCTTGATGGCGTCGACCGCCATGGCGATGTTGCCGTTCGCCGAAGTGACCAGCACCGGCGCCATGCAGTTTTCCTCGCGCAGGCGCCTGAGCACCTCGAGGGCGGAGCGATCCGGCGGCATCTCCAGCAGCACGCAGGCGGGTATCCGCGCCTTCGCTTCCGACAGCAGCGATGCGCCGTCGGCAAAACAGATCACGTCGTAGGCGCTCTGCCGCAGCGCGTTCGACAGTTCTTCGCGGCAGGCAGCGTCGGTGTCGATGACGAATACCTCGCCCTTGGAAACCATGTTCCCCGGAATAATCCCCGATCCAGCAATGTCTTGGTCAAATCATGCGAGACGGCCGGGGGCCTCATCGCGCCCCGCCGTCATGAGCACGGCATTCGCGCCGGTGCGTCGCTTTCCTTTATGTATGTTCCGCGCTGTTCCCCGATTTGACGGATCGGGACAGAAACTTTACATTTCGGGACATCTGCGGGAACAGCCGGCAGGACTTGGTCGCATGGCCGATCTCATTCGCAGCGCAAGCCTGAGTTATTACCCGGAGATCGCCCGGTCGGTCGGGCTCGACCCCCGGCAGATGATGCGCAAGGCCAGGCTGCCGCTGGCCGTTCTCGACAAGCCCGATACGCCCATCCCCGTCGCAAGCCTGCGCCGCTTGCTCGAGATGTCGGCGGCGGCCTCCGGCGCCGAAGATTTCGGCTTGCGACTGGCCGAGCGCGGCGGCCTGACCAATTTCGGCGCGGTCGGCCTCATCGTGCGCGAACAGGCAACCGTCGGCGAGGCCATCGAGGCTTTCTCCCGCTTCATCCATGTCCACCATGAGGGCATGAAGCTCGACATTGTCAGGGACAAGCAGACCGTGACGGTCAGATTGCATCTGCGCGGACGGCGACCGACCGCGCCGCGCCAGTCGATCGACACCGCGCTCGGCAGCGTCCACCGCATCATCCAGTCGCTGTTCGGCAGCGATTGGCGGCCGCAGGAAGTTCACCTGCACTACCCGCCGCCGCACGACCGCAAACGCTACCGCGACTTCTTCGGCTGCCGCGTGGTCTTCAACGCGGATGACGATGCGATACTGCTGTCGGTGCACGACATGGAGCGGCGGATTCCTAGCGCGCATCCCTTGGTCGCGAACTATCTGCGCAAGCGGATCGAGGCGATCGAGAACCGGCCGGCGAGCTGGGAGGAGAAGGTCGACGACGTCGTGCGCAGCCTGCTCGCGAGCGGCGACTGCACGGTCGAACGCGTGGCCGAGCATCTCGCCTGCACCCGGCGGACCATTCACCGGCATCTGGCCGCATCAGGCACCAGCTTCTCGGCCATTCTCGAGGCGCAACGCGCCGACCTCGTGATCCAATTGATCGAGGACCCCGGCCGGCCGCTGGCCGATATCGCCGCACAGCTCGGCTTCTCCGCGCAGAGCGCCATGGCCCGCTGGTTCCGCGGCCGCTTCGGCTGCACCATCACCGACTGGCGCAAGGGCGCACGCCCGCTGGCGCAGCCGGCCAATATGCTGCCAGCCAGCGCAGCCTGACTTCAGCGCGCCGCAGCCGGCACGCCCATGATGGCAAGCGCGCGCCGGGGATTGCCGGCGAGCAGCGGTCCGAACGCAGCGGCAAAGCCGAGGAACGCCACGATCCAGCCGCAGGCGGCGATGTGCAGCAGCACATCGCTATGAGCAGGCAGCAACACCGCAGACACCCGGGCCAGCGCCGCAATGATGATCGCGGCATAGATGCCCTGCGTCACGAGCGAAGCCGTCAGCGCCTGCCCGGTGTGGCCGAGGCTCGCGCGCGTCATGACCGCCAGCGTCATGATCCCGGCCGCTCCCACCATCCAGGCGTGAATGCCTGCACTCGACGGCAGCACGCCGAAGCCGGCCAAGGCGTTCAGGAGGAAGCCCAATGGCACGAAAGCGTAGCCGACGTGAAGGATCACGAGCAGCCGCTCGCGCGTGGTACGATCACCGGCCCAGCGCGCCAGCCGCACCAGGTGCAGTGCGCCGGCGAGCCCCATGATGACGCCGGTGATCATGGTCAACGGCGCCGCGATCCACGCGATCAGCCCGAGTGCACTCAGCCCGATCACCGCGCCGTCAAACCGCGCAAACGGCACCGGCAGGCGGCCGGGATTGAACTTGACCAGCCAGTTGCGGGTGAAGCTCGGGATGATCCGGCCCCCGATCAGCGAGATCAGCAATATGACCACGCTGATGCCGATGCGGATGCTGAGATCGGCCGCCCCCTCGTAATGGGCTTCGAGATGGAAGGCGATATTGCCTGAGAGCAGCAGCAGCACGAGCACCACCACCGGCAAATTGCGCCAGTTGCTACCCGCGATGATCTCGCGGGTTGCGGCCGCGACGACCAGCGTCAGGAAGGCGGCATCGACGAGAAGCGCGAACGCCCAGCCGGTCTCGGCGGAGAGTGCCACCGCGGCACGCCCGGCCAGCCAGACCACCACCAGCGCCCCCAGCGACTTGCCCTGGATCGGCAGCCGCCCGGTCCAGTTCGGGATCGCCGTGAACAGGAACCCGGTGATGACGGCCGGCAGGAACCCGTAGAGCATCTCGTGGACATGCCAGTCCCGCGGCGCGAAGGCTGAGGTCACCGACAACTCGCCATAGAACATCGGCAGCCAGACGAGGATCGACAGTCCGGCCTGGACCGCAGCGAGCAGGAAGAAGGGCCGGAAACTGTTCGCAAACAACGGCCAGCCCGCAAAATTGCGGGATCGGGCACCAGCCATGGGGCAACTCCTGTGAATTCAAACGGTTGTCTGGAAAAATACTGCCGCACGGCCAGCCCGTTTTGCGCTATCGCAAACTGTCCGACGATTGCAGGTGCCATCACACTCCCAAGCCTGAGGAGGCAGAATGGCCAAGGTCGACACATCGCTGGTTGCACATTTGCCGCTGTTCGCCGGCGTCAAGCCGGAGGAACTCGACGAGATCCTGCGCGAGGCCCGCTCGGCGCGCTATCCCAAGAACACCGCCATTTTCGAGCAGGGCGCGGACGCGCAGTCCTTCTTCCTGCTGCTGCACGGCCATGTCCGCGCGGCCAAGACCACGCCGACCGGGGAGCAGATCGTGGTGCGCTACGTGGCGCCCGGAGAGACTTTCGGGCTCGCGATGGCGATTGGCTCCGCCCATTATCCCGCGACCGCGATGGCGGTCGACGACAGCGTGGTGCTGATCTGGCCGACCTCCGCCTGGCCGCGGCTGATCGAACGGTTTCCCGCGCTTGCCGCCAACACGATGCAGACCGTGGGCAAGCGACTGCAGGAAAGCCATACCCGCATCCTGGAAATGTCGACCCAGCAGGTCGAGCAGCGCGTCGCACACGCATTGCTGCGGCTCGCCAACCAATCCGGCAAGAAGCTCGACCACGGTGTCGAGATCGACTTCCCGATCAGCCGCCAGGACATTGCGCAGATGACAGGCACCACGCTGCACACCGTGAGCCGCATCCTCAGCGGCTGGGAGAGCCAGGGACTTGTCGAGAGCGGCCGGCAACGCATCATCCTGCGCGAGCCGCACCGGATCGTCGTGCTGGCAGAGCGAAACCCGGATAGCGGGGCGGCCTGAAGAAACGGGTGAGGGCACTCTCGCTTGCGGCGAAAGCTCTCCCTCACCCTGGAATCCGCGCGCCCTCCGCGCAGACTCCGATCCGCCTCACGCCGGCACGCAATCGCTCAGCGCGGCCAGGAATTTGTCACGGTCGATGCCATGCTCGCGGCAGGCGTCATCCACGGTGTGGAAGGTCGCGATCGGACAGCCAACACAGGCCATCTTGAAGGCGAGGAACACGCGGATCGTGTGCGGCGCCATACGCATGATGTCATCGACCAAATCGTCAGATCGGAAAGGCATGGACAACTCCGTTCCGAAATGACGATAGCGGAGGGGATCATAGTTTCTTTGTGGAAGCGCAAGCTGGCGGTTGCTTCTCTGCCGTCATTCCGCAGCGAGCGTAGCGCGAGCCCGGAATGACGGCGAACCTTTACACAGCCCGGCTGTGCAGTTGCTTGCCCGGATCCAGATGCGCATCGAAAGCGGCAGCAACGCTGCGGACGAGGAAGCGCGAGTCGTTCGCAACCGCGATATGGCTGCCATCCAGCCGCACCACGCCGTCGGAGATCAGCGACTTCAGGCGTGGCGCAGACTGCAACATCGCCTCCGGCTCAGTGCCATGTCGCGCACAGATGTCGGCGAGATCGGCGCCGAACTCGCACATGATCCGTTCGATGATGTCGGCGCGCAACCGGTCGTCTTCAGTGAGCCTGTAGCCTTTCGCCGTGGCGAGGCGGCCATCCGCGATGCTGTGCTGATAAGCACCGATCTGCACCTCGTTCTGGACATAGCCTTGCGGCAGATGTCCGATTGCGCTGGCACCGAAGCCGAGCAGCACCTCACTTTGGTCGGTGGTGTAGCCCTGGAAATTTCGCCGCAGCGTCCCCTGCTCGAAGGCCACGGCCATGGCATCATCGGGGCGGGCGAAATGGTCGAGGCCGATCTGCACATAGCCGGCCTCCTTCAGCGCGTTGGCGATGGCGCAGGCCTGGTCGTGACGCGCAGGACCGTCAGGCAGATGGCTCTCGTTGATCATGCGCTGGTGCTTCTTGAAATCAGGCACATGCGCGTAGCCGAACACCGAGAAACGAGCCGGCGCGAGAGCGAGCGAACGCCGCACCGTATCCAGGCAGGATGCGATGGTCTGGTGCGGCAGGCCATAGATCAGGTCGAAATTGAGTCCCTGGATTCCGGCCTGCCTGAGCATGTCGACGACGGAAGCGGTCTGCTCGTAACTCTGCACGCGGTTGATGGCACGCTGCACGACCGGATCGAAGCTCTGCACGCCGAGGCTGGCGCGGTTGACGCCAGAGAGCCGCATCGCCTCGACCATCTCCGCGGTCAATGTGCGCGGGTCGATCTCGACCGCGATCTCGGCCGAGGGCAGCACGAAGAAAGCGTGGCGCATCTCCGCCATCAGCTCGGCAAAGGCATCCGGTGCCATGATCGTCGGCGTGCCGCCGCCGAAATGGATGTGCTCGACCTTGATGCGGCGGCCAATGGTGTCGGCGACCTGCGCAATTTCGCTCCGCAGCGTGCGCTGATAGGCTGCAATCAGGCCATCGCGACGCACGATCTGGGTGTGGCAGCCGCAATACCAGCACATCTCGCGGCAGAACGGCACGTGAAGATAGAGTGACGCGCTGGCGTTCGAGGGAAGCTCGGCCAGCCAGCGTGCATAGGTATCGGCACCGATCGCGGCCGAAAAATGCGGCGCGGTCGGATAGCTCGTGTAGCGCGGCAATCTTTCTTCGCCGTAGCTCGCAGCGAGATCAGTCCTCATAGCTTATCCATTCGTAAATTCATTCGCTTGCAGTCACGGCAAGCTCCGGATGGCATTAGATTACCCGCTTTCGCGGGGGTCACCTTGCGCTCGCTCAAAGTCAGAGCACCGGATTGAGACCATGATAACGATCATTACCCTTTGGGAGACAGGCCATGGCGTCGTTCGCGCTCGATCTCGTTCTCTGGCTTGCCGGTATTCGCGGCCATATCCCGCGCTTCGACGATTTTCGTCCCGTCCCCGTCACGCCGGATGCCGGCGGAAGCCATCCCGTACGCGTGCTGGCCATCGTGATCGCGGTGCTCGCCGTGGTCGCGCTCGCGGTCTGGGGCACGGTCCGGATCGCGATCGGGCTTCTCTGATCGACGCATCCGATATTCGCTATCGAACACCATTGAACATGCGAACGAGTTGCCGCTGACGCGGCCGACGACGCGAAGTATGTCCCGCGATCTGCGGCCGCGCGCTCTGCCTGTCCTTCGGCAACGCTCTTAAGGATTTTACCGGAGGCGAATCCGGCGAAAGCTTGTCGCAGCGCAAACACTCTTGCCACAACAGGCGCACACTGCATCCGTCATCAAAACCCTTTCACATGAAGGATGCTTCCGATGTTCACCCGCAGAGCCGCATTGATCAGCGCCGCCGCGACGGCCCTGATGCTGGCAGCCCCCGCCTTCGCGGCCGAGGATCTCAAGCTGCCGCGCCAGAAGATCGAACTGGTCGCACCACCCTTCGTGCATGCGCACGAGCAGGCGACCAAGCAGGGTCCCAAGATCCTCGAGTTCACGCTCACGATCCAGGAGAAGAAGGTCGTGATCGACGAGAAGGGCACCACGTTCCAGGCCATGACCTTCAACGGCTCGATGCCGGGTCCGCTGATGGTCGCGCATGAGGGCGACTACGTCGAAGTGACGCTGGTCAATCCCGCGAGCAACACGATGGCGCACAACATCGACTTCCATTCCGCAACCGGTGCACTCGGCGGCGCCGCGCTCACCCTGATCAATCCCGGCGAGCAGGTCGTGCTGCGCTGGAAGGCGACGCGGACCGGCGTGTTCGTCTACCACTGCGCCCCGGGCGGCCCGATGATCCCTTGGCATGTCGTCTCCGGCATGAACGGCGCGGTGATGGTGCTGCCGCGCGACGGCCTCAACGACGGCAAGGGCCACGCCCTGAAGTACGACAAGATCTACTATATCGGCGAGCAGGACATGTACGTGCCGCGCGACGAGAAGGGCAATTTCAAGTCCTACGACTCGCCGGGTGAAGCCTTCACCGACACCGAAGAGGTGATGAAGAAGCTGATCCCCACCCATGTCGTGTTCAACGGCAAGGTCGGCGCACTCACCGGCAAGAACGCGCTGACCGCCAATGTCGGCGAGAACGTGCTGATCGTACATTCTCAGGCCAACCGCGACAGCCGTCCGCATCTGATCGGCGGCCATGGCGACTATGTTTGGGAAACGGGCAAGTTCTCCAATCCGCCCGAGACCGGGCTCGAGACCTGGTTCATCCGCGGCGGCTCGGCGGGAGCGGCGATGTACAAGTTCCTGCAACCCGGCATCTACGCCTATGTCACGCATAATCTGATCGAGGCGGCCGATCTCGGTGCCACCGCGCACTTCAAGGTCGAAGGCAAGTGGAACGACGATCTGATGACCCAGGTGAAGGCGCCTGCGGAAATCCCGCCCGGTACCACCAACTAGACGCGACGCGGGGCCGGCAACAGCCGGCCCCTTCTTCCTTCCGGGGGCGACCATGCTGATCGCATTCAAGCTTAAACTGGTGCTCGCCTGCGCGGCCGGATTCGCCGGACCGCTCGCCGTTGCGCCGCTGGTTTCCGAGATGACGGCTCACGGCACACAAAGCGAGCCCGCGATCGTCGAGATCGCCGCCGGCAGCTTCGCATATCGCGAGGCCGGGGATTTCACCCGCGGCGGGGAGCAGGCCGAAGCGCCGCTGCGTACATTGCAATTCGACAGACCGCTTCACATCATGCGAGAGCAGGTCTCTTCCGCCGACTATCAGCTTTGCGTGGAGGATGGCGCCTGCCGCGCGCTGGACAAGGACGTCGTGATCGCGCCCGACCGCCCCGTCGTGCAGGTGAACTGGCACGATGCGGAAGCCTATGCGGTCTGGCTGTCGCGCAAGACGGGTAAGCATTATCGCCTGCCGAGCGATGAGGAATGGGCGTTCGCCGCGGGCGCCAGGTTCAGGGATGACGGCGTGCCGGTCGATCAAAGCGATCCCTCGAAGCGCTGGATCAGCCGCTATGAGCGCGAATCCGAGCGCGGCTCCTCCGACACCAGGGCCTATCCGTTCGGCAAGTTCGGCCTGAACGAGCGCGGCGTCTCCGATCTCGCCGGCAATGTCTGGGAGTGGACCTCGACCTGCTTCGTACGCTCGCACCTCGATGCGTCAGGCAATGCCGGCCGACCGACGGTGAATTGCGGCGTGCGTGTCGCCGAGGGCGCCCACCGCGCCTATGTCACCGACTTCATTCGCGACGCCCGCGCCGGCGGCTGCGCGCAGGGCGTGCCGCCCGCCAATCTCGGCTTCCGCCTGGTGCGGGAGGAGAGGACCTGGATGGCGAGCGTGTCGGCACGGTGGAGCAAGGTCTGGGCGGCGCGGTCGTAGGCCACGTCGTCGCCGGATCGCTTCCAATCGAGGCGCGGCGCAATCACATCGTCCGCGCGAACATGCGAAAGCCCGGCGCGCCGATGATCGACTCGAAGGCGGGATCGCGCTTCTCTTCGGCAAACGCGAAGCCCGCCTTGGCATAGGCGCGCTCGGCGGGCTCGTTGCCGATCAGGAACGAGATCGTCGCGCGGGCAAATCCGGCCGCCCGCCCCTTCTCCAGCGCGTGTGCGATCAAGGCCTGCACGAGACCACGGCCGCGATAGGCCGGATCGGTGGCGACATGCTCGATCATCCAGTCGCCCTCGCCGCCCTGAACCCAGCAGGCTCGCGTGTAGGCACCGCGCTGTCGGATGGCGTCCAGTTCCGCCGCGGCGAGCCCTGTCGCGAAACCGACCTCCTCGATCGCGCGCCAGGCCAAAAGGCCGGTGTTCGCCGCAGGCACGGCGCAGAGCGCCGCTGCCGGTTTCCCGTCAATCTCCGCGACCAGGAACTGCGAGACATGCCACATCGACACCGCGCGTGCCGTCGCAACGCGCGCAATGAAATCGAGGCACCGCGCTTCAGGCCAGCCGAGCGCGACGTCGAACCAGCCGCGCGAGCGATAGCCGCGCATCGATGACAGGATGATTCCGGCGATGAAATCGGCGTCTTCGGGACGCGCAGACCGGATCGTCATGCGCGCCCCCTTGGCGAAGACCTTACGTGTTCTTCAGCGCGACGCGGAATTCGGCCTCGGTCTTGGCCTTGACCTCGTCGAGCGTGACGCCGTCGGCGAGCTCGATCAGGGCCATGCCGCCGCTGCCGTGCTTGTCGATGGTGAAGACGGCAAGATCGGTCACCACCATGTCGACGACGCGCTCGCCGGTCAGCGGCAGATTGCACTTCTTCAGCAGCTTGGCGCCGTCCTTGGCGGAGTGCTCCATCACCACGATGACGCGCTTGACGCCGGCGACGAGATCCATCGCGCCGCCCATGCCCTTGACCATCTTGCCGGGGATCATCCAGTTGGCGAGATCGCCGTTCTGGGCCACCTGCATGGCGCCCAGGATCGACAGGTCCATGTGGCCTCCGCGGATCATGCCGAAGGAATCCGCGCTCGAGAAATAGGAGGTCGAGGGCAGCTCGCTGACGGTCTGCTTGCCGGCGTTGATGAGGTCCGGATCGACCTCGTCCTCATACGGGAACGGGCCCATGCCGAGCATGCCGTTCTCGCTCTGCAGGGAGACATCCATGCCGTCGGGAATGTAGTTCGAGACCAGCGTCGGGATGCCGATGCCGAGATTGACGTAGTAGCCGTCGCGCAGCTCCTTGGCGGCACGCGCCGCCATCTGTTCGCGGGTCCAGGCCATCAGACTTCTTCTCCCGTTGCAGCCGCAGAGGGACGCGGCCGGGTGTTGCGGAACTCAATACGCTTCTTGGCCGTGCCGACCTCGACGATGCGCTTCACGAAGATGCCGGGGGTGTGGATGTGATCGGGATTGAGCTGGCCCGCCGGAACCAGATGCTCGACCTCGGCGACCGTGATCCTGGCCGCGGTCGCCATCATCGGGTTAAAGTTGCGCGCGGTCTTGCGGTAGATGAGGTTGCCGGCGGTGTCACCCATCCAGGCGTGCACGATGGCGAGGTCGGCGAACAGGCCGCGCTCCATCAGATACTTCTCGCCGTCGAACTCCTTCACTTCCTTGCCTTCGGCGATCAGCGTGCCGACGCCGGTCTTGGTGTAGAAGGCCGGAATGCCGGCGCCGCCGGCGCGGATGCGCTCGGCCAGCGTGCCCTGCGGATTGAACTCGAGCTCCAGCTCGCCGGCGAGGAATTGCTGGGCGAACAGCTTGTTCTCGCCGACATAGGACGAGATCATCTTCTTGATCTGCCGGGTTTCCAAGAGGCGGCTGAGACCGATGCCGTCGACGCCCGCATTGTTGGAGACGACCGTCAGCCCCTTCACGCCGGACTCGCGGATCGCGTCCGACAGCTCCTCGGCGATGCCGCAGAGGCCGAAGCCGCCCGACATGATCATCATATTGTCTTTCAGAATACCGTCGAGGGCCGACTTCGCGTCGGGATAGACCTTATTCATGCAGGAAACCTTCGGCTTGCAGGCGTCGCGCCCTATTGGCGGCGATTATTAGGCGAAATCGTCCGAAGCCGTCAATGATACGGGGTTCTCCGCATCGCGGCCCGGTGCTAGAAGCTGCCCACACCGTGGGCAGACCCGTCCGCGGCCTTGAAAGCGACAAGAAAACCCATCAAGTTGCAGGGGTTGGGCGTGGGGGCGCTCAGGTTTCCCGCCCCGCCCATTTGGCTCCAGCGACCAACTCGATCAGGACATGCCATTGACCATGGCCCAAGGAATGAAGCGCCTCGGCACGCCGATCGCGGCGCTGCTCGGCGTTGCGCTGATCGCCTTGATCGCGACCTCCTGGCTCATCAACCGCGACGCGCTGCGCAAGGCCGTGGAAGCGCAGATCCGCGACGTCACCGGGCTCGAGCTCAGTGTGGCAGGCAGCATCGACATTTCCGTGCTGCCGGCGAGCTACATCTCCTTCCATGACGTCGGCCTCAAGGGCGGCGGCACGGCCGACCCCGCGCTCCATGTCGACGTACTCACCGCCAATCTCCGCCTGCTGCCGCTGTTGCTGCAACGATTCGAGATCGCCGACCTGACGCTGCTGCGGCCTCACATCCATGTCAGCCTGAAGCCGGATGGCGAGAGCAACTGGACTCCCTTCATCCAGACCATCGCACGCACGATGAAGCCCGGCGCCGACAACCAGGTCTCGTTCTCGGAAATCAGGATCCAGGACGGCGTGCTCAATTACGAAGACATGGCAACGCACGCGACCGAGAAGTTCGAGGACATCGATCTGTCGCTGGCCTGGCCCTCCATCTCGCGCTCCTTCGCTGCGACCGGGCAATTCGACTGGCGCGGCGAGCGCGTCGACGGCTCCATCAGCTTTGCCGATTTCGTCGCCGCCCTCTCCGGCGACCGTTCCGGGCTGAAGGCGCGGATCGCGAGCGCGCCGCTCAAGCTCGCCTTCGACGGCAGCGTCGCCAACCGCACCAGCCCGATGATGGAAGGCACCCTCACCATCGATAGCCCGTCCTTGCGCAACGCGCTGCGCTGGACCGGGCAGCCGCAGCCCGGCAGCGGCGGCTTCGGCCGGTTCACGCTGAAGGCGCGCGCCAACGTCGTCGGCGCCTCGATTGCACTCACCAACGTCAATGTCGAGCTCGACGGCAACGCCGCCGAGGGCGTGATGACCTATGCCAACAACGGCCGGCAGACCTTGCAGGCGACGCTCGCCGCCGACGCGCTCGACTTCACGCCTTACATCTCGACCTTCCGCCTGCTCGCGAGCGGGGCGCGCGACTGGAACAGGCAGCTGTTCGACCTCAACGGCCTCTCGACCACCGACCTCGACATGCGCCTGTCGGCAGCCAAGCTGACGGTCGGCCCGACCAAACTCGGCCGCACCGCGATCGGCGCCAATCTGCGCAACGGCACGCTGGCGCTCTCGGTCGGCGAGGCGCAGGTCTATGGCGGCATCGCCAAGGGTTCGTTCGGCATCTCGCGCGCCGACACCGTCGCCGACATCAAGGCGCAATTCCAGTTCACCGACGTCGACCTCCAGGCCTGTGCCACCGAACTGTTCGGCCTCAGCAAGCTGTCCGGCCGCGGCAACATCAACGTGTCTCTCGTCGCCTCCGGCTCGAGCCCGTTCGGTCTGATGCAGTCGCTCGACGGTACCGCCACGGTGACCGGGCACGACGGCGCGATCTCGGGCTTCAATGCCGAGCAGCTCCTGAAGCGGCTCGAGCGCCGCCCGCTGTCCGGCGGCGGCAATTTCCGCAACGGCTCGACGCCCTACGACAACCTCACCATTGCGGTGAAATTCGCCGACGGGATCGCCACCGCCGAGGACATCCGCATCGAGGGGCCTTCGGCGAAGATCACGCTGACCGGCACCGCGTCGGTGCCGACGCGCGAATACGACATGAAGGGTGTCGCCAGCCTCAACACGGCCTCCGGCTTTCAATTGCCCTTCATGGTGCAGGGTCCCTGGGACGATCCGCTGATCTTCCCCGACCCCGAGGCCCTGATCCGCCACTCGCCCGCCGCGTCTCCTTTCCTCGACCTCTTGAAGCAGCGCATCACCGGCGGAAAGCGGCAAGAGCCTGAGGGATCGCCGACGGCGGAGAACGCCAAAGAGAACGCCAAATCCAACTAGCGCGATCGATGCCGCTCTCTCCGTTCGGTCGTCTCCTTAACTTCAGGCGCGACTTGCCGGGTTGAACGCGGCGAGCGGCTGGTTTCCGTCAGGCAGCCGATCGCGTCGTCGCGATCCAGCTCTTGTCCTCGGCTACCGTCGCCTCGCGGATCCCCGCGCCGGCCGGGGCTTGCAGAGCGCCGCTCTGCCCGAGTTCACGGGCCAGCACTTCGCGGTCACAGGCATTCTCCCACAGGGAAACAGTGATCGCCGCGACGCAGTTGCTGATCATGCTGGTCAGGGCCCGCGCTTCCGACATGAAGCGGTCGATGCCGACCAGCAGCGCCACGGCGGTCACCGGCAGATCCGGCATGACGGTGAGGGTCGCGACGAGTGCGACGAAGCCGCTGCCGGTGACGCCTGCCGCCCCTTTGGACGTCAGCAGCATCAGTCCGAGCATCGCCGCGATCTGCCCCCACGACAGGTTGATATCGCAGGCCTGCGCGATGAAGATGGACGACAGGGTGAGATAGATGGCACTGCCGTCCAGATTGAAGGAATAGCCCATCGGCAGCACGAGCCCCGACACGCCTTTCCGGCATCCGAGTTGCTCCAGCTTGCGCAGCGCGCCAGGCAGCGCCGGCTCCGACGAGGACGTGCCGAGCACGATCAGCAATTCTTCCCTGAAATATCGGATGGTCTTCCACAGGCTGAAGCCGTTCAGCCGCGCCAGCGTCCCGAGCACGACGACCACGAAGACGGAACAGGCGATATAGAAGGTCAGGATCAGCAGTCCGAGGGAGCCGATCGAACGGACACCGTAGCGGCCGACCGTGAACGCCATGGCGCCGAAGGCTCCGAGCGGCGCGAGCTTCATGATGAAGCCGAAGGACACGAACAGCACGTGCGAGAACGAGGCGACCGCCTTTGTCACCGCGACACCTTGGTCGCCGGCACGGCTGAGACCAAAAGCGATCAGGATGGAGACCAGAAGGACCGGCAGCACCTCGCCGTCCGCAAACGCGCCAAAGAACGAATGCGGGATGATGTGCAGCATGAAGTCCGCAAAGCCGGTCGCAGCTGCCTGCTTGGTGAATTTCGCAGCCACCGACGGATCCAACGTCGCGACTGAAACATGCATGCCCGCGCCCGGCTGGATCAACGAGACGGCCATCAGCCCGGCCAGCAGCGCGAGCACGGTCAGCAGATAGAACAGCGCCATGGACTTCACCAGCGTGCGGCCGACCTCGCGGGAATCGCTGATGCTGTTGATGCCGCTCACGATGGTGCAGAACACGATCGGTGCGATCATCATCTTGACCAGCTTGACGAAGCCGTCGCCGAAAGGCTTCAGCGCGGCGCCGAATTCAGGCCAGAAGTGGCCCGTGAGGACGCCGAGCATGACGCCGATCAGGACCTGGACGTAGAGGATCCGGTAGAACGGCTTCCGCGCCTCGATGACCTCGTATCCAATCCGCGCTTCCTTGTGCATGATCGCTTCTCCCATGGCTCTGATTTTTTCTTGATGGCTGCAAAAGCGGTGGCCCTCAGGCCGCCAGGACCGCATGAGGCACGTGCGACCGGCGAGCGAAGATCTGGCCCTCGAAGATCCGGCGGGCCGTCCGCTGCACCCGGGCGACCGGCCCGGGCTCCAGCCGGACCAGGAGCTGGCCGGAGGGATGGGCGAGCGTGATCGGCACCGGCGCCGTCAGCGGTCCGACCATCTCCGCGGCGATCGTTCCGGGCGTGAGGCACGCCGTCGCAATCGCGACGGCGCCGGTCACCGCCAGCGCGCTATGGCAGTCATGCGGCATGAAGTACCTGACGTTCAACGTCGCCCCGCTTGCCGGTGCAATCAGAACCGGCTTCGGGATCACCATGTTGGCGGCGTCAGGAAGACCCATCAGGCGCCCGGCCTCGATGCGCAGCGTTTCGAGACGCGCGCGAAAGCTGCTGTCGGCGAAGTCCGAAGGCGCCTCACGGCCGGTGCAGCCCAGGTCCGCCGCGCGGACCAGCATCACAGGCATTGCCGCGTCGATGCAGCTCACGTCGATCCCATCGATGCGGTCGACCGGCCGTCCCGTCGGCAGCAGGCGACCGGTGCGTGCGCCGGCCGCGTTCGGAAACGACAGTTCGATGGGCGCGGCCGTTCCCGGAACGCCGTCGATCCGCGCCTCGCCCTCGTAAGTCACGCGCCCGCCGGGGGTGGCGACCGCCGCATCGATCAGCTTGCCGGTGTTGACGTTGTGGATGCGCACATGGGTGATATCTGCTGTCGCGGCGATCAGGCCGGCTTCGATTGCGAACGGCCCCACCGCCGCCAGCATGTTTCCGCAGTTCGGCGACGTATCCACGACCCCTTCGCGGACACGGACCTGGGCAAACAGGTAGTCGACATCGGCGCCTGGAACCGATGCCGGTCCGACGATCGCCACCTTGTTGATGACGGCATTGCCGCCGCCGATCCCGTCGATGCCGAGATCGTGCCCGCCTCCCATCACCGACAACAGCAACGCATCGCGCTGCTGCGGATCGACCGGAAGGTCGCGGGCCAGGAAAAACGGCCCGCGCGAGGTCCCACCGCGCATGACCACACAGGGAATGGCAATCTGATCGTTCATGGTGCTGTTCCGTTCGGCGAACTCTTCGCCTGACCCAGAACATCCTCCCTCCGAACTCTTTTGTGAAATGCAAATATCTGAGGTATTATTTCGTATATCGGTATAATAGGAGCTCGCCATGAACGCAGAACTGCTCGACCTCAAGGCGTTCATCACCGTCGCGGAAACGGGAAGCTTTGTCCGGACCGCCAAGGCGCTCAACCTGTCTCAACCAGCGCTGAGCCGCCGCATTCAGAAGCTGGAGGAAAGCCTCGGCGCTCCGTTGCTGGAGCGGTCGACGCGCCACGTCAATCTCACCATGACCGGCCGCGACTTCCTGCCAAAGGTGCGGCGCCTGATCGACGAGTTCGAGACTTCCGTGCTCGCCATCCAGGATATCGGCGCGCGAAGCTCGGGCCTGGTCTCGGTGGCGGCGGTGCCGACAACGGTGTTCTACTTCCTGCCGCGCGCGATCGGCCGGTTTGCCGAAGCCTATCCGCGCATTCGCGTCCGCATCCTGGACATCGGTGCCAACGAGGGATTGGAAGCGGTCGCGCGCGGAGAGGTCGACTTCGGCATCAATTTCATCGGGGCCTCGCATGCCGAGATCGAATTCGAGAAGCTGGTCGAGGATCCTTTCGTGCTGGCCTGCCGCCATGACCATCCGCTGGCATCGCGCAAACAGGTCAGCTGGCCGGATATCGTGCCGCACCGGGTCATCACCGTCGGCCGCAACAGCGGCAATCGCGCCTTGATCGACAATGCGCTGGCGCGACACGGCCTGCAGCTGAACTGGTCCTACGAAGTCGCTCACCTCTCCGGCTCGCTCGGCCTCGTCGAAGCGGGCCTCGGCATCGCCGTGCTGCCACGGCTGGCGACACCCGCCGCCGGCCATCCGATCATTCACACCATTCGCTTGACCGAGCCGGAAGTGTCGCGGACGATCGGCATCGTGCGCAGGCGCGGGGCGACACTCTCTCCGCATGCCAGCCAATTCCTCAAGATGCTGCTCGAGGCATGGCGTTCTCCTCCGCAAGCCCGCGGGCAAGGCAAGCCGCGGTCAAGCCGTTCGAAATAGAGGCTCGTAGGCGCGTGGCGCTGCGCTTGGTCGGGCTGAGCCGCGACGCACAAGGCGAATTGATTGCCGCGAATTGATGCGGCGATTGGATCGATGCGCGCGTTAAGCATCTCCCTGAGGCTCTGTCCCCGCGACATTGGTCTGACAAGATGGCGCTAGATCGGACTTCCGCCATGCGCTAGTGTTTTATCCGACCGGTTAAAACACCGGCCGTTTGAGGGAGAAAAACGTGAGATCCAAGGTTATTGGCGCAGTATCATTGGCGGTCGCTGCGGTCGGGCTGTTTGCAGCCGCCGCACCCGCCTTTGCGCAGCAGAAAACGATTACGGTCTGGTGGAGCAAGGGCTTCTACCGCTCCGAAGACGACGCACTGATCGAGACGATCAAGAAATTCGAGGCCAAGACCGGCATCAAGGTCGAATTGTCGCAGTATGCGATCCAGGACATGATTCCGAAGACGGTCGCCGCCCTCGACGCCGGCACCGTGCCGGATGTCGCCTACTCCGATTCCTATGACGTGCAGGCACAGGGCAAGTGGGCCTATGAAGGCAAGCTCGAGGATCTCACCGACGTCATGGAGCCGATCAAGGATCGGTTCGTGCAGAACACGCTTGACGCCTCGATCCTCTACAACGACGTCGCCAAGAAGAAGGCCTATTACGGCTTCCCGCTGAAGCAGCAGAGCATGCACGTCCAGATCTGGAACGACATGCTGGAGAAGGCCGGCTTCAAGCAGAGCGACATTCCGAACGACTGGACCGGCTACTGGTCGTTCTGGTGCGACAAGGTGCAGCCGGCGATCCGCAAGGCCACCGGTCAGCGCATCTATGCCGTCGGCCAGCCGATGGGCGTGGAATCCACCGATGCCTTCCAGTCGTTCTACACCTTCATGGATGCCTATCACGTCAAGCTGGTTGACGACGACGGTAAGCTCCTGGTCGACGATCCCAAGGTCCGCGACGGCCTGATCAAGGCGATGAAGGACTACACCGACACTTACATCAAGGGCTGCACGCCGCCGTCCTCCACGACCTGGAAGGATCCGGACAACAACGTCGCCTTCCACAACAAGACCATCGTGATGACCCACAACTTCACGATCTCGATCGCGGCGAAGTGGTACGAGGACTCGCAGAACCAGGCGCTCACCCAGGAGCAGCGCGACGCTGGCAAGAAGGCCTATGAGCAGGACATCATCACGGCGTCCTTCCCCAAGGCGCCGGATGGCTCGACGATCAAGTACCGCTCCGACGTGAAGACCGGCTTGATCTTCACCGCGGCCAAGAACAAGGCCGAGGCCAAGCAGTTCATCAGCTTCCTGCTCCAGGAGGATAATGTTCGCCCCTATATCGAGGGCGCGCTCGGCCGCTGGTTCCCGGTGACCAAGGAAAGCCAGGAAAGCCCGTTCTGGCAGGCTGACAAGCACCGCAAGGCCGTGTACGCGCAGTTCAAGGGCGGAACCGCGCCGTTCGACTTCACCAAGAACTGGAAGTTCACGATCCTCAACAACGAGAACGTGTGGGCCAAGGCGATGAACCGGGTGGTCAGCGAGAAGGTTCCGGTCGACAAAGCGGTCGACGAACTGATCGCCCGCATCAAGCAGGTCGCGGGTTAAGTCCATCCTCCCTCTCCCCGCCTCGCGGGGAGAGGTGTAAGAACAACACCGGCCGCGTTTCGCGGCCGGCTTCTCTTTGAAGAGTCCGAAAAGAATGGCGATCACGCTCTCTGGCGATCAGGCGATCGCCCCACCCTTGTCGTCGCGGCTGAGCCCGGCGCAGGTCTGGGGCATCGTGCTGCTCACGCCCTATTTCCTCGTCTTCCTCGCCTTCGTCGTCTACCCCGTCTGCTACGGGCTTTGGCTGGCGCGAGCCCCATCGAACTATGTCGCGCTCTACAACGACCCGATCTTCGCGCGCGCCGCGGTCAACACGCTGATCTTCCTGGTCATCGGCATCAACATCAAGATGCTGATCGCGCTGTTCCTGTCCGGCTTCTTCGCCCAGCAGCGCACCTGGATCAAATGGCTCTCGGTGATCTTCATCCTGCCCTGGGCGGTGCCGTCGATCCCGACCATCCTGTCGGTGCGGTTCATGCTCAATCCCGAATGGGGCATAATCAATCACTACATCTTCGCCTTCACCGGTGACGACGGCCCGAACTGGCTGAACGACCCGACCGTGGCGCTGACCATGGCGATCGCCGTGCACATCTGGAAGTCGCTGCCGTTCTGGACGCTGATCCTGATCACCGGCCGCCTTGCGATCTCGCACGATCTGTTCGAGGCCGCCGAGGTCGACGGCGCCAGCTGGTGGCAGAAATTCCGCTTCATCACCTGGCCGTCGATGCAGACGCTCTACGTGACCTGCACGCTGCTCTCGATGATCTGGACGCTGGGCGACTTCAACAGCGTCTACCTTCTCACCGGCGGTGGGCCGGCCGACCTCACGCATGTGCTGTCGACACTCGGCATCCGCTATCTCCGGCTCGACCAGCTCTCGCTGGCGATGGCTTCCATCGTCTGCGCGATGCCGTTCGTCCTGCCGCTCGTGTACTTCATGATGAAACGGTTGTCGCGATGAAGCTCCCCGGCGTAAGCGAATTTTCCTGGCGTGACGTCGCCACCGAAGCGCGGCTGCTGCTGATCGGCATTCCCGTCTTCCTGTGGACGATGATTCCGATCTACCACATGTTCCTGTTCGCCATCTCCCCGAAGGAAGACGCTTTCTCGGGCAAGCTGTGGCCGGACCACCCGACGCTGCACAACTTCGAGATCGTGTTCAAGCAGCAGCACTATTTCCTGCGCGACTTCTACGTCCAGTTCTGGAATTCGGTGGTGATTGCAGCCGCCGTCGGCGCGCTGACACTGGTCGTCGCAACTGCCGCGGCGTTCTCGATCTCGCGGCTGAAGGTGCCGGGCGGACGCATGGTGTTGAACCTCGCGCTGTTCACTTATTTCATCCCCGCCGCGTTCCTCGCCGTGCCGATGTACCGCACCATGGGTAATTACGGCCTGCTCAACAATCGCTGGTCGCTGATCCTCGCCATGGTGACGATCGCCTCGCCTTACGCGATCTGGGTGCTGAAGCAGGCCTCGGACAAGCTGCCGGTCGAGCTCGACGAAGCCGCGGTGATGGACGGCGCCACGACGCTGCAGATCTTCCGCCTGGTCTATCTGCCGCTGATGATGCCGTCGCTGGTCGCGATCGGCACTTATGCGGTGCTGCTCGCCTGGAACGAATATCTCTACGCGTTCCTGCTGCTCTCGAACGACCAGGACATCACGCTTCCCGTCGCGCTCGGCAACTTCCTCGCCGCCGACGATTCGCCGTGGGAGCTGTTGATGACCACCGGCTTCATCTACGCGCTGCCGCCGGCCGCGGTCTACTACGCCTTCCGCCGCTACATGGTGGGCGGGCTGACGGCCGGTGCGGTGAAGTCCTAGACATCGGCCGCGCGCTTCCTGCGATATGCAATCAGCAGCGCGATCATCGAGCCAAAGAAATAGCCGGCGGTCGCGCCCGAGATGGCGCGGCCGACAATGATGGCCACGGCGCGGTCGCCGGCGTCGATCGCCGAGATCACGCTCACCGTATATTGTAGAAAAAACACGACGAGATTGCGGATCAGCCCGAACGCGCTGCCCGGCCGGATGATTTCCCCGGTCTTGCGATCGACATCGAACGGGCGCGGCGTCAACACGCCCAAAGGCAGCAGCGCCAGCGCCGCCACGATCCATGCGACGAGCGGCCACTGGTTATCCTGGTGCCCAAAGCCAATCCGCGAGACGCCCCAGACGATGAACACGACCGGGACGATCAGCGCGCGCCAGATCGGCGCCTTGCGCGGCTGCATCGACTTGATGCCCTGCCAAACCAGATAAGCGAGCAGGATCCAGACCCATGGCGGCGTATGGATCACTATCTGATATACGAACATCATGGCCTGTTCTCCTCTACAGAGGCGCTGCACTCTCGCCCTGCGAGCTCGACAGTTTTGAAGCAAGCGAGGCGATGACGATGACCACCGCGATCAGCGCGATCACCAGCGTGCAGATCGCATTGATCTCGGGCTTCACGCCCAGCCGCACCTCGGAATAGATCCGGATCGGCAGGGTTGCCGAGCCGGGGCCGGTCGTAAAGCTCGCGATCACGAGATCGTCGAGGGAGAGCGTGAAAGCCAGCATCCAGCCGGCGACGATCGCGGGCGCGATCAGCGGTAACGTCACCAACAGGAAGGCGCGAACCGGAGCACAGCCGAGATCCATCGCCGCCTCCTCCAGCGAGCGGTCGAGCGAGCCGAGACGCGACTGCACGACCACGGCGACGAAACACATCGTCAGCGTGGTGTGGGCGATCGTCACGGTCCAGAAGCCGCGCTCGGCGTTCAGCGCCACGAACAGCAAGAGCAGCGACAGTCCCGTGATCACCTCCGGCATCACCAGCGGCGCATAGAGCATGCCGGAGAACAGCGTGCGGCCGCGAAAGCGCTCGCCGCGCGCCAGCGCCACGGCGGCCAGCGTGCCGAGCAGCGTGGCTATCGTGGCGGATGAGACCGCGACCCGCAGGCTCATCCAGGACGCCTCGATCATGGCCCGGTCGGCGAAGAACTCGTGATACCAGCGCAGGGACCAGCCGCCCCACACCGTCACCAGCCGCGAGGCGTTGAAGGAATAGATCACGAGAATGAGGATCGGCAGATACAGGAAGGCGAGGCCCAGCGCGAGCGAAGCGATGTTGAAGCGAGACAGGCGGGAGACCTTGCGCATCTCAGCGCTCCTCCAGCTGCCGGCGCTGCAGCCGCTCGTAGAAGAGAAGCGGCAACAGCAGCACCACGAGCAGCAGGATCGCCGCGGCTGAGGCCACCGGCCAGTCCTTGTTGGTGAAGAATTCAAGCCACAGCGTCTGGCCGATCATCAGCGAATTGGAGCCGGCGAGGAGATCCGGAATCACGAACTCGCCGACGATCGGGATGAAGCAGAGCAGCACACCGGCGCCGACGCCGGGCAGCGACAGCGGGAAGGTCACCAGCCAGAACACCTGCCAAGGCGGCGCGCCGAGATCGCTGGCGGCCTCTTCCAGCGCCGGCTCCATCCTGGCGAGCGTGGCGTAGAGCGGCAGGATCATGAACGGCAGATAGGAATAGACGATGCCGATATACATCGCCGTGTCGGTGGACAGCCACACCACGGGCTGGCTGACCAAGCGCAGCGCCAGCAGGATCTGGTTGAGCAGGCCGTCATGCTGGAGGATGTTGATCCAGGCATAGATGCGGATCAGGAACGAAGTCCAGAACGGCACGATCACCAGCACCATCGCCACCGCCTGCCAGCGCTTCGGCAATCGCGCCATGCCATAAGCGATGGGATAGCCGATCAGAAGCAACAAGCCGGTCGCCGTGAGGGCAACGGTCAGACTACGGAGGTAGGCGAACACATAGAGGTCGTCGGAGGCGAGCAGCCGAAAATTGTCGATCGAGAGCGCGGCAAAAGCCGCCTGGATTGCGGTCCACCCTGCCGTCAGATCGAACAGCGGCTCGTAAGGCGGCTGCGCGATCACCGTCTGCGACAGGCTGATCTTCAGCACGAAGCCGAACGGCACCAGGAAGAACAGCACCATCCAGACATATGGCGCGATCGCGGCAAAGCGCGCCGGCCGCGCGAAAATCCGGCGCGCGCTCATGACGGCAGCACCACGCAGTCGTCGGGCGTGAACCAGGCGACGACATGCTGGTTCAGGCTGTAGGCATCCACATCGAGGCGGGCGCTGTTGGCGACGGACGCCTGCACCATCCCACCGGCATCGAGCTTGACCTTGTAGGTGGTGGTGCCGCCGAGATAGCAGATGTCGGCGATCACGCCGTCCAGCACGTTGATCGCGGTTCCACGACCCACCTCGCTCACCGGTCCACGACGCGACAGCTTGACCTTTTCGGGGCGGATCGCGACCGAGAACTTGACGTCACCGAGCGGCTGGCGCGGCTCGGCCACCACCAGCGTCCCCGCATCACGCGTGCCGACGACCAAGCGATGGCCATCGCGCAATTTGGACTCGGCGTCGAACAGATTGATGTCACCGACGAACTCCGCGACCCAGCGCGAGCGGGGTGCCTCGTAGAGCTCACGCGGAGACGCGACCTGCACAAGCTTGCCTGACTTCATCACGCCGATCCGGCTGGCCATCGTCATCGCCTCCTCCTGGTCGTGGGTGACGATGATGAAGGTCATGCCGAGTCGCCGCTGGAGCTCCATCAACTCGCCCTGCGTGTTCTCGCGCAGTTTCTTGTCGAGCGCTGCGAGCGGCTCGTCGAGCAGCAGCAATTGCGGCCGGCGGGCCAGCGCGCGGGCCAGCGCGACGCGCTGCCGCTGGCCGCCGGAGAGCTGGTCGGGCTTGCGCTTCTCCAGCCCCTCGAGCTTCACCAGCGCGACCATCTCCGCGACACGGGGGGCGATGTCGGCGCGCGACATGCCGGCGCGCTTGAGGCCGAAGGCGATGTTGTCGCGCACCGACAGATGCGGAAACAACGCGTAGTTCTGGAACATCATGTTGATGGGGCGCTCGTGCGGCAGCGCCTGCGCAATGTCCTTGCCGCCGAGCAGGATGCGCCCTTCGTCCGGGGCCTCAAACCCCGCGAGCATGCGCAGCAGCGTGGTCTTGCCGCAGCCGCTCGGCCCGAGCAGCGCAAAGAATTCGCCGGCCTTGATGTCGAGCGATACGCCGTCGACGGCACGGAACGTTCCGAACGTCTTCACCACGCCCTCGATGCGCAGCAGCGGCTGGCCGATGGACGGAGACACATCTCCTGCCGCAGCGACCGCGGTATCCGTTCCAGGCAATTCGTCAGTCATCGTCCCAGCCAACCCCAATGCCGCCGCACGCTAGCCGCGGAACGTCCTTTGCTCAACTGGTTCGAGCCAAGTCCGCTATGAAGGCCGCCAGTGCGTCCCGACCCGCGGCAGGCATGGTCAGGCCGAGCTTGGAACGGCGCCACAGGATGTCGTCGGGAAAGCGCGCCCATTCACGGGCCATGAGATAGCGCACCTCGGCGCCGGTCAGTTCAGGACCGAAGGCCGGGCCGAGCTCTTCGCGTGTCTTCGCCTCGCCCAGCACATCAGGCAGCCGCGTGCCGTAGCCCGCGACCAGGCGGCGCGCTTGCGGCTCGGAAAGAAACCGCCAGCGGTGGCGCGCCAGATCGACTTCGGTTTCGAAACGATCCCAGGCGAAATCGCCGCCGGGCAATGCTGCGTCTGAAGTCCAGGGCCGCGACATCGGATAGAACGGCGTCAGCCGTGTCACCGCCCGCTCGGCGCGCAGCCGCGAGGTCGTGACGTCGCCACCGAACATCGTGAGCAGCGGCGCCTTGCGCCGGCGCGCGTGGAACAGCGTGGTGACGTCTCTTCGCCGTGCGGCTGCGAGCGTCAAATTGACGCCGGAGACCGTGCGCACAACGTCGGTCGGGGCGACGCGCTCGCGGAAGTAACGGCTCACGGCCTCGCAGAGATAGCTGACATCGGCACCCGGCATTGCGACAACCGCGGGATCGCCGGTGAAGTCGTGCGTGACCGTGCCGACCAGCGTGAAGTCGCGTTCGAACGGGCTGACAAAAATCAGCCGACCGTCATTGTTCTGGAACACATAGACGTTGTCGGATTCGAACAGCCTGGGCACGACGATCTGGCTCATCTGTACGGCTGCCATTGCCGGCAGCGGCTGTCGCAGCACCGTCTCAGCGACCAACGATGTCCAGCCCCCGGTGGCATTGGCCAGCGCACGTGCCGTGATCACCCGGCGATGGCCGCGATCGACCAGCGCGAGCCGCCAGATGTCGGTCCTGTCGGCGCGGACGCAGCGCGCCCCGGTGCGGATCGTGGCGCCATGCTCGGCGGCATCCAGCGCCGTAAGCACGACGAGGCGCGAATCGTCGACGATACAATCAGCGTATTCAAATGCGATACCGAACGGACGCTTCAGCGCGTTGCCGACCGGATGATGCGTGATGTCGAGCGTGGTCGATTGCGGCAGGCCGCCGCGGTTCGCCAGCGCGTCATAAACATACAATCCGGCCCGCAACAGCCATGGCGGACGCTCGTCCGCATGCGCCGGGATCACAAAACTCATCGGCCGCACCAGATGCGGCGCGATCCGCAGCCAGGTTCGGCGTTCGGCAAGAGCTCGGCGCACCCGCCGGAAGCCGCGACGCTCCAGCACCGACAAATCGCCATGGATCAGCCGCGGCGTCGCCGACGAGGCTGCTCCGCCGAGATCGCCCTGTTCGATCAGGATGACCCGCAGGCCGCGGCCGGCCGCATCGCGCGCGAGGCTGACGCCATTGAGGCCGCCACCGATGATCGCGAGGTCGTAATCCGCCATGAAACCGTCGAGAGGGAGCGAGCCAAGTCTCTCCTCACTAGAGCCTTTTCCGTTCCGATGGAATCGGAACGGGGCTCTAGATTCTTGTCTTGACGCGTTTTCTTCACGCGAACCGGTAGCCACTTCGCTCGAAAACGCTCTAGCCCGTCTTGAGCGCAAGCTCCATGGTCTCGACGCGGCCGACGAGGCCGGCATATTGCCCGATCGGCAAGGGCTTGCCGAGCAGATAGCCCTGCACGCCGTCGCAGCCTTCGCGCGCGAGGAACGCGAGCTGGTCAATCGTTTCGACGCCCTCGGCGATGATCGACATTTCGAGGCCGTGGCCGAGGTCGATCACGGCGCGGACGATCGCGGCCGATTGCGGATTGCGGCCGAGATTGACGATGAAGGCGCGGTCGATCTTGATCTTGTCGAACGGGAACGCCTGCAGATAGCTCAACGATGAATAGCCGCTGCCGAAATCGTCCATCGAGATCCGCACCCCGAGCGCCTTCAGCCGACGCAGCAGCGCCAGGCCGCGATCGAAATCCTCGATCAGCACGCCCTCGGTGATTTCGAGCTCGAGCCGGCCGGGCGCAAGGCCCGTCTCGATCAGGATCGAATGAACAAGCCCGACAACGTCGCCGTGCATGAACTGCGCCGGCGACAAATTGACCGCGACCTGGAGCGGCTTCGGCCACGACGCCGCCTCACGGCAGGCCTCGCGCAGAATCCATTCGCCCATCTCGACGATCAGCCCGCTTTCCTCGGCGATGGGGATGAAGTCGGCGGGCGAGACCTGGCCGCGCACCGGGTGCTGCCAGCGCGCCAGCGCCTCGAAGCCGATGATCTCGCTCTCGGCGACGCTGTTGCGCGCGATGCCCTGCGGCTGGAAGGCCAGCGACAGCTCGCCGTTCTTGATTGCCATCGAGAGGTCCTGATGCAGCACGCGGCGGTCGCGGATCTGCTGGTCCATCTCGGGCTGGTAGAGGCTGATCGTGCCGCGCGATTTCTGCTTGGCGCGGAACAGGGCCGCGCCGGCATTGGCGAGCAGCGCGGCGCCATCGGGGCCATTGTGCGGGAAGATCGACATGCCCGTGGTGATGCCGGCACGAACCGCGCGGCCATCGATGTGGAACTCCGGCGCCAGCACCTCGCCGAGCTGCTGCGCCAGCGCAAGGCCTGCATCGGGCTGCTTGCCGTCGATGATCAGGCCGAATTCGTCGCCGGACAGGCGCGCCACCAGGCCGCCGCGTGCGGCATCCTGGAGCCGCTGCGCCACCTCGACCAGCAGCTTGTCGCCAAGCGCGTGGCCGAACACGTCGTTGACCTCCTTGAGGCCGTCGAGATCGACGCAAAGCACCGCGAACTCCTCGTCGGTGCCCTCGCAGGCCTCGATCATCTGGTTCAGCGCCTGGAGGAAGGCGGCGCGGTTCGGCAGGTCGGTCAGGCCGTCGTGATAGGCCATATGCGCCATGCGCGACTCGGTCTGCCGGCGGTTGGTGACGTCCTCGTGGGTCTTGATCAGATATTGCGGCTCGCCGGCGTCGTTGAGCACCGTGGCACGGCGGGTCAGGAACAGGCGCAAGCCGTCCTTGGTGGAGATCGGATGCTCCTCGGTGATCATCCCGCGCTTCTTGATCGCGGCCTCGTCGCGCGCGATGATCAGCTTGGCTTCCTTGGCATTGAAGATATCGGAGGCGGTCAGGCCGGTGGCTTCCTCGCGCCTGCGGTTGAGGATCGTCTCGGCGCTGCGATTGGCGAGCAGGTAGCGGCCATCCTTGACCTGCTCCACGATCAGCGCGACCGGAATGTTGTCCACCACGAGCTCGAGGAACTTCTTGGTGCTCTCCAGCTCCTTGGACAGCGATTGCCGATCGGTAATGTCCTCGAACACCACCAGCAGGAATTCCGGCTTGTTGCTCTCGTTGCGAACCACGATGCGGATCGAGGCAACCATGCGCCGCGCACCGGCACGATCGACCTCGAACTCGTTGCGGTACTGGCCATCGGGCGAATCGAGCGCCGCCCGGTCGGCCGCCTCGATGCTGGCCGCCGAGCCGGGCGCAAACAGCTCCCGCGCTTTCCTGCCGACCGCGAAGTCAGGCGACAATCCCCAGAACCGCTCATAGGCGCTGTTCGCGAAGATATAGCAGCCGTCCTCGATGTTCTTGGCGGCGACGCAGGCGGGCACGTGGTCCAGCACCGATTCCAGGAATTGCTTGGTCGCGGCAAGCTGCCGCGACAGCTTGCGCTGCTCGCTGACGTCAAGATGGGTCGCCACCGAGCCGCCGTTGGGCAGAATGAAATATTTGACCAGAATGGCGCGACCGTCGGGCAATTCGGTGATCAGGCCGTTGGGACTTGACGCCTTCTCGTAGAAGTCGTCGTCGGAGACGCCAAGGACCCCGCGCTTTCGCCTGAGCTCAAGGATGTCGTAGCCGGTCATCCCGGCCCGGAGATCCGAGCGCGCCAAGCCGTAGATCTCGAGATAGCGGTCGTTGCAGAAGATGATGCGACGCTGCGCATCCGTCATCACTACGCCCTGATTGAGGTTGTTCATAGCGGAAGAGATGAAGGCGTTGCGGCGCAGCTGCGCACGCCTGTTCCGACGCAGCGCGGAATGGATCCACAGCGCGATGGCGACCAGGAACGCGCAGACGACGATGCCCCCAATCAGGACTTCCCAGATCAGATTGGGATCGAGATCGCCGAGCCGGCTCGGCGCCGCGAGGCTCTCCGCATAGGCACGCGAAGGCGCGACCGCGCCGGTCAGGCCCACGACGGCCTGCACAGCAATCGGAAGCATGCTGCCTTCCTGCCAGTTCTTCTCAGCCATCAGCCACCCGCGATTTCAACTGCGGATTGTCTGGCTTCACGGGTTTGGATCGGGTAAACGCCTGTACGCCCAACAGAAAAATGTGACGTGAATTACGGCAATTGCCCTGACATGATAAATGCTTCCTTAACGGAAAACGGCCGCACGGCAGGCCTGCAAGGCAAACCGGCGCCATCAGCCTCTTCAACAGGGCGCCAGCACAACCATGGATAGGGTCGACTGCGTCGTCGTCGGAGCCGGCGTGGTCGGGCTCGCGGTGGCAAGGCGGCTCGCACAGGCCGGCCGCGAGGTGATCGTGCTCGAGGAAGCCGAGGCCATCGGCACCGTGACCTCCTCGCGCAACAGCGAGGTGATCCATGCCGGAATCTATTACCGTGCCGGAAGCTGGATGGCCCGCATGTGCGTCAGCGGCAAGCACGCGCTGTACCGCTATTGCGGCGAGCGCGGCATCCCGCACAAGAACTGCGGCAAGCTGATCGTCGCGACGAATCCGAAGGAAACCGAGAAGCTGCAATCGATCAAGGCGCATGCCGAGGCCAATGGCGTGCTCGACATGCAGTTGCTCCCGGGCGAGGCCGCACGCGCGCTGGAGCCGGCGCTGGCCTGCGATGCCGCGCTGCTGTCGCCCTCAACAGGCATCATCGACAGCCATGCCTACATGCTCTCGCTGCGCGGCGAGGCCGAGGAGGCAGGTGCAGCCTTTGCCTTTCACACGCCGCTGATCCGCGCCAAGGCGGATGGCGGAATCATCGAGATCGAAGCCGGCGGCGAAGCGCCGATGACGCTGCAATGCGGCCTGCTCGTCAACGCCGCAGGACTTTCCGCAACGAGCGTGGCACGTCACATCGACGGCATGCCTGTCGACCGGATTCCGCCGGCCTATCTCGCCAAGGGCAATTATTTCAGCTGCAATGCGCGCGCGCCGTTCTCCCACCTGATTTATCCGGTGCCCGAGCCCGGGGGGCTGGGGGTGCATTTGACGCTGGATATGGCGGGACAGGCGCGCTTCGGCCCCGACGTCGAATGGATCGAGACGATCGACTATGAGGTCGATCCGTCACGCGCCGAACGCTTCTATCCCGCGATCCGCAAATACTGGCCGACACTGCCCGACGGCGCACTGATGCCGAGCTATTCGGGCATCCGCCCGAAGATCGTGCCGCCGGCGGTGGCGACACAGGATTTCCTGATGCAGGGTCCGCGCGATCATGGCGTTGCAGGCCTGATCAATCTGTTCGGCATCGAATCGCCGGGCCTGACGTCGTCGCTCGCGATTGCGGACCACGTCGCGGAGCTCGCCGAGATCTAGATCGGTTTCAAATCGGGTGGAGACCGGTTCGCGTTAGGAAACGCGTCCAAACAAAAGCTCATGCCGCGCAACGATCATCGCGCGGCGCGCACCTTACAGCAGGGATGAGCGCAAGCGTCTCATCCCTGTCTGAAGGGCTACGATCGAACTTGACGCTGTTACGGGGGTTACTAGTGAAGCGTGTCGCCGGACTGCTTCAGTCGCTCTATCTGGTCCTTGACCAGCAACTTGCGGCGCTTCAACTCAACAATTTGCAGGTCGTCTGTTGAAAGGTGCACGAGAGCTTCGTGCAATTCGTTTTCGAGAGTTTTATGCTTCCGTTCCAATTCAACCAGATGTGCCTGAATTGTCATTCGAAACCTCCTCGGTAGGTGTGAACCTTGGATTCGATCCGGACGAGGAAGTGTACATCACCGATTCGTTCTGTCGATGGGTATCCGTCGTCGCACCGTCATTTTTGAAAATTCATATGTAATGAAGCGTGAGTAAGGAACCACGCGCCGAAAGATCCATGATATCAATGCGCTTGCGCAACGCGGCTCCGAATCATTGAAATATCTTGCGGGATGGCGGTGTGAGGAGAGGCAGATCGCTTGCGATCACGCCGCGCAAGGACGATAATTTCCACAGGGCATCCACAGCCTTGATCTCAAGCTATCGGTTTTCGGCCACCGCAGACATGACCCATGAAAACGAGCGTGAGCTCGAAGCTGAGCTCACCCGGTTGCAGCAGGAACACCGAGATCTCGACGCGGCGATCGATGCACTGCATCAATCGCCTGCCCCCGATCTGTTGCGGTTACAGCGGCTGAAGAAACGCAAGCTGTTGTTGCGCGACCGCATCGCCTTCATCGAAGACCAGATCACGCCCGACATCATCGCCTGACCCGCGAGCACCTGCTCTCGTTGGCTTCGCCGGCGAATTGCCGCGCGTGAATCGCTTGACTCAAAAAGAACAAAAGAGGAACATAAATACTGCCCCCGGCCCCCAGGAAACGCCCAAAGACAACCCGCAAGGACGCTGCCGATGTCAGTCCCCGCCCTTCTCGACAACAGCCATTATGAACAGGCCTGCGATCAGGCGATCGCGATGTGCGACGGCAATCTGCGCAGCACCATCAAGGCGCTGATCATGGCCAACGAATATCTGGAAGCCGAGCTGGAGGAATTGCAGGCGGCGATTTCGGCCGGCTGCATCCCCGAGACGTCGCGCAGCAAAGTGCGGAGCAACAGCAGCGCCGCCTGAGCTTCAAAGGAGCAACGCCATGTCTGATGTGACCTATTACGTTGCAATGCCCTTCCTGATTGATGCCGACGGATCGCCTGTCGCGGGCGCCGCCGAGGAATGCCAGAGCTCGACAGCCGCGTTGCGGCGCGCCGAGGCGCTGGCGCGCGGCACCGGTCATATCGGCGCGGTCGCATTCAGCCGCAGCGGCGATCCCATGACGGGCGAATTCGGCGATGCCACGCTACTGCGCAAATTCGGCAACGTGCCGGAAGATCTCGCCACCCTCTAGGGGGTCAGCTGCTCACGAGCCTGATCCGCGGCTCGTGCCGTCGATGGGCCTTGCGCACATACATGGCTGCATCGGCCTCCTCGAGCGCACGGACGGCCTCTGAGTGCACACCAAGCAGCGAGATGCCGGCTGAGGCGCCCGCCGTGACGTGCTGGCCGCGAAAGGTGAATGACAAATCGTCGATCGCCTGCTCGAAGATGGCGGCCTTCGCCTTGGCATCGGTCTCGCTGAGATTCCACAACAGCAAGGCAAACTCATCGCCACCGAGACGACCGACCACGTCGGAGGCGCGGATCTGCCGCGTCAGCGTCGTGGCGATCGCCTTCAGCACCTCGTCCCCCGCGGCATGACCGAAGGAATCATTGATCGGCTTCAGCCGGTCGACATCGAGCACGATCAGCGCGCCGCTGGCGCGGTAGCGCTTCATATAGGCGATGGCGCGCTGGAGCTCGCGCTCGAAGCCCCGCCGGTTGGGTATATCCAGCAGGAAATCAGTGTCGGCCGCAGCCTCGAGCTCGGCAACGCGACGCAGCGCCTTCGCCAGCTTGGTCCGCAGGCTGCGGATGACGGCCTTGCTGCCATCCTTGCCCGCGTCATTGGCGGCGGCCGCGCGGCGCGACGCCGCAACCCGCTTAGGTGCAGTTTTCGTGCGGCTCCCGCTGGTTTTCCGGCCCTTTTTGGCCTTCGCGGCGGTCGCCCTTTTTGGTTTCTTCATGGGCTTCCTGCTCAATGAAGGCTTGCGGGGATTCACCAAGACAGGATAGTGCATTCCCTTCTCCTTGCCACCGCCTTGCGAGCCGCCGGCCGGAACCGTTAATCTGGCCTATCCTTCTGTTTTCCGAGCACAATTGACGTCATGACCGCGCCGATCGCCATCATCATGGGAAGCCAGTCGGACTGGGAGACGATGCGGCACGCTGCCGATACGCTTGCAGCGCTCGGCGTCGCCTCCGACTCCCGCGTCGTTTCGGCACACCGCACCCCGGAGCGCCTGTTTACCTTCGCCAAGGGCGCCAAGGCTGCCGGCTTCAAGGTCATCATCGCCGGCGCCGGAGGGGCTGCGCATCTGCCCGGCATGGCCGCGGCGCTGACGGAACTGCCGGTGTTCGGCGTACCGGTCGAGTCCAGGACGCTGAAGGGGATCGATTCGCTCTATTCGATCGTTCAGATGCCCGCCGGCATTCCGGTCGGCACCCTCGCGATCGGTAAGGCCGGCGCCATCAACGCGGCGCTGCTCGCGGCATCGGTGCTGGCGCTGTCCGATCCTGATCTGTCGGACCGTCTCGCCGCCTGGCGCAAGGCCCAGACCGAGGCGGTTGCCGAGCGCCCGGAGGACAAGGCGTGACTGACGCAAAGCAGGTGAAGCTGAAGCCCGGCGACACCATCGGGATCCTCGGCGGCGGACAACTCGGTCGGATGCTGGCCATGGCCGCAGCACGGCTCGGCCTGCGCTGCCAGGTATTCTCACCCGATCCGGACTCGCCGGCGTTCGACGTCGTGCTGAACGCGACCTGCGCCGAATATGCCGACGTCGAGGCGCTCGAGCTGTTCGCTCACGACGTCGACGTCATCACCTACGAATTCGAGAACGTGCCGGCCGCAGCCGCCATGGTGCTGGACGCGCGCCGCCCGGTGCTGCCCAACCGCAAGATCCTCGAGACCACCCAGGACCGCCTCGCCGAAAAGGATTTCGTGACGCGGCTCAGCATCGGTACTGCAGGCTATGCCGACGTCACTTCCGTTTCCTCGCTGCGCGAGGCGATCGCCAGAATCGGCCTTCCCGCGGTGCTGAAGACCCGCCGCTTCGGTTATGACGGCAAGGGCCAGGCCATCATTCGCGAGGGCGACGACATCGCGAAAGTCTGGACCAGCCTCGGCACCAAATCGGCGATCCTGGAGGCGTTCGTGCCGTTCGAGCGCGAGATCTCCGTGATCGCCGCACGCTCGGCATCAGGCCAAGTCGAGTGTTTCGACGTGACCGAGAACGAGCATCGCGACCACATTCTGAAGATATCGCGTGCGCCGGCGCCGATCCCCGATGCGCTGGCTGAAGAGGCGCGCAGCATCGCGGGCAAGATCGCGACCGCGCTCGACTATGTCGGCGTGCTCGGCGTGGAGATGTTCGTGCTCGCCAATGGCGGCGGATCGAAGGTGCTGGTCAACGAGATCGCCCCGCGCGTGCACAATTCCGGCCACTGGACGCTCGACGGCGCGTCCGTCTCCCAGTTCGAGCAGCACATCCGGGCCATCGCAGGCTGGCCGCTCGGCAAGCCTGTGCGCCACGGCGAGGTCGTCACCATGACCAATCTGATCGGCGACGAGATCAACGATTACGAGAAGTGGCTGAGCGTGCCGGGCGCGACCGTGCACATCTACGGCAAGGGCGCTCCGCGTCCCGGCCGCAAGATGGGCCACGTCACCGAAGTCCGCCCCTCGAAGGGCAAGTAAGGGGACCGCAGCAAGAGCTCCGATCCCCCTTCTCCGCTAAGCCATCTTCGCGCCCACGACGACGCCAGCGGGCTCCTCGCTGAGCCAGCGATAAATCACCCCGCCCAATGCGCCGCCGATCAAAGGCGCGACCCAGAACAGCCAGAGCTGCGACAGCGCCCAGCCGCCGACGAACAGCGCAGGGCCGGTGCTGCGCGCCGGATTCACCGACGTGTTGGTGACGGGGATGCTGACGAGATGGATCATCACCAGAGCAAGTCCGATCGCGAGCGGCGCGAAGCCTGCGGGCGCGCGGCCATGGGTCGCGCCCATGATGACGAACAGGAACATCATCGTCATCACCACTTCGGTGACGAAGCAGACGATCATGCTGTACTGGCCGGGCGAATGCGCGTCATAGCCGTTGGAGGCAAAGCCCTTGGTGATGTCGAAACCGGGGGCGCCGCTGGCAATCACATAGAGCAGTTCGGCAGCGACGATCGCCCCGCAAACCTGCGCGATCACATAAGGCAGGATCTGGCCGGCCGGAAACCGTCCACCGGCGGCGAGGCCGACCGTGACGGCCGGATTGAGATGGCAGCCGGAGATATGGCCGATCGCATAGGCCATGGTAACAACGCTCAAGCCGAAGGCCAGGGACACGCCGACCAGGCCGATCCCGACCTGCGGAAAGCCGGCCGCAATCACCGCGCTGCCGCAGCCTGCGAATGTGAGCCAGAACGTGCCGATGGCTTCGGCCGCGTATTTCTTCATGTCCATGAGGCGTCTCCCCTGATTGCAAGATTCCGGACAAGGTCCGCTGCGGCCCTTCTTAGCGCCGATTCTCCCAAATCAGGGCCGCAAGGGGGCATTTTCGCCGCATTTAGTGGCTGAACTTGGCCCGAAACCCCGCTTGGCAGGTGGACATCCCAGCTTTTGTCTGATACATCCGCGCCCTCAGGTTAAGGGCTTGCGCGTTTTGCCATCCCCTTTGACTTACCAGAATTCAAATCCGATCCACTGAAGAGGATGCCGCGTGCAGGTTCTCGTTCGCGATAACAATGTCGACCAAGCCCTCAAGGCGCTGAAGAAGAAGATGCAGCGCGAGGGCATTTTCCGCGAGATGAAGCTCCGCGGTCACTACGAGAAGCCCTCCGAGAAGAAGGCCCGCGAAAAGGCCGAAGCCGTGCGCCGCGCGCGCAAGCTGGCCCGCAAGAAGCTGCAGCGCGAAGGCCTGCTGCCGATGAAGCCGAAGCCGGTGTTCGGCGCTGGCCCCGGTGGCGAGCGTGGCGGCCGCGGCGGCCCGGGTGCTGGTCCGCGCGGACCGCGCTGATCTTGCCGACAGTGCAGGACTGAGTTTTTCGATAACGCGGGCTCCTGGCCCGCGTTATTATTTTGTGAGCGGTGCCTTTCTGGGACGGGGCACTACAGATGCGGCACGAGCGAACCGTAGATGACCTCCCCTTTCCCCGAGCCCGGCTTGGTGCGGTGGCGCCGGATCTGGCGTCAGCCGCTCGCGCTGGCCGTGATGGGGATCGCGTTGTGCGGCTGCTCCTTCGATCTGGGCTCGCTGATGCCGGAGAAGGAAAAGCCGCAAGAGGCGCCCAAGGCGGCGGCTGCGCCGGATAGCGCAGTCAGCGCCGCCAACGTCACCGAGGCCCAGGCCCACACGGCAAAAGCGCAAGGCCTGGCGAAGTCAGGCGAGACCCAGGCCGCGCTGGACGAGTTCAATCGCGCCGTCGCGCTCGATCCCTATAATGCCCAGGCGCTCTACGGCCGCGCCCTGCTCTACCAGGGCAACAACCAGCACGACTTCGCGATCGCCGATTTCGGTGCCGCCAGCGGCCTCAATCCGCAGAAGGCTGAACCGCTGCTCGGCCGTGCCGTCAGCTATCTCGCCATTGGCAAGGTCAAAGAGGCCGCGGCCGATCTCGACGAGGCTTCCGAAGCCGATCCGCACAACGCTCAGGTCTGGACGACACGGGGACAGGCCTATGAACGGCTGGGCGACAAGACCAAGGCGGCGGCCTCCTACGGCAAGGCCCTCGCATTGCGCCCACGCGATGACGCCGCCCGCAGCGGCCTTGCCCGCGTCGGCGGCTGACGAATTCCTTAAGGTTGAACCTGACGCGTTGTCGTGACACGACCGGCATCCCCCGGGCGAAAGCGCGCCGGGAGAGCGCATCCACCCCCTTAATCGGGGGTGGCGCCCTTCGGCAGAACCGCATGGAACATCGACTTCATGCCCGACAGCATCTCGTCGGCAACATTGGTCTTGGGGCGTGGCGCGGTCGCGCCGGCATCGGCGCGGAGGTCGAGCGGCGGAGCGATCATCGGCACCGGAATATCGGCCGGCGGCGTCAACCGATTCGGATCGTCGTTGCCGACCGATGCCGTGTAAGGCGGATTCGCCTGCGACGGGCCACCATTGCCATAGGCCTCGGGCGCTGGCGTGGACACGTTGATCGGCGGCGGCAACGGACGCACCGTCGACGGCAGCGCAGTCACGACGCGAGGGGCCTCAGGCGTCCGGGACGCTTCCTGCACCGCAGGCTCCGGCGTCCGCTCGGCGGCCTTGGCCTCGGCCGGCCTGATTTCGGAAGGTCTGGCCTCGGCCGCCTTTTCAGCGGCCTTGCCCTCCGGCGACTTCCGCAGGCGCTCGATGGCAGCCCGCGCGAGATCGTTGGCGTCAGGGGTCGCGGCCGGAGATGCGGCCGCCGGCGCCGAATTGGCCTCAACCACCGGCGCGGCAGCAGGCGCCGCCGGGGTAGACTTGGCAACCGACTTCTCGTGGGCCGGGGTACGGCCGTGCGAAGCGGTCTCGCCGGGCGTCACGTCGGCAGCTTTGGTCTCGGCAGGCTTCTCAGCCGCGGGCTTGTCGGACGCGTTCTTCTCGGAAATGCTCTTCTCGGAGACGCCCTTGGCCTTGACGCCGGGGCCCGGGAGGTTGGCGACGTCGGCGGGCTTGCCGTTCTTGGCGGCATCGGCAGGGGTCACCACCGCGGCTGGCGTATCTGCCGCCGGCTTGGCGTTAATGTAGTGATTAACGATGTAGGCCCCGATGATCGTCGCGAGCACCGAGGGGAAAATATCCATCGAGATTTTAGCGAGGTATTTCAGCATTTCTCGGCCACTCCCCGCGCGATCTGATGCGGGAACTTTGGGGCATTGTAAGGGATCAACTGCGACGGATCGATGGCAAAGTCTACGCGTGCCTTACGGCTTCAGCTCAATCTCAAGGAACACGATCTCGGTTGAGGTTTCGTTAAGTACGTCGTGTTGGACACCGGCCTTGCGGAAGTAGGATTTTCCGGCCGCAAGCTGCGCCTTGGAACGCTCGCCGCCCGGCGCCACGATGGTCATTTCGCCGGCCACGACGGGAACGATCACGTAGTCCATCCCGTGGGTGTGATGTGATGTCCGGTCGCGCTGCCGGGGGCGAGCCGCCATTCGGTCACCCGGACCTCTTCGTTATCGACCTGGACTTCGGACCTGGCGGCAAGCATCTGGAACCTCGTTCGGGGAAGCGGTTCAGGGCACGAACACCATGAACGTGTAGACGGCAAATACCACCATATGAACCAGTCCGAACAGCACGTTCGTCCTGCCCGTGCCGAAGGTCAGCATGCTCAGCAAGAATGTCAGGATCAGAAGCGCCGTGTTCTGGGGATTGAGGCCCAGCACCAGCGGCTGGTCGATCACATAGGTGGCGAGCCCGACCGCCGGGATGGTCAGGCCGATGGTGGCCAGCGAGGACCCCAGCGCCAGGTTGATGCTCTTCTGGAGGTCGTTCTTGCGGGCCGCCGTGATCGCGGAAACGCCCTCCGGCATCAGGATCAGGAGCGCGACCAGGAGGCCAGCGAACGCCGGAGGGGCGCCGATCCTGTCGGCGACGGCGTCCACCACCAGCGAGAACTTCTTGGCGAGGAGGACGACGGCCAGGAGCGAGATCAGGAGCAGCGCGATGCTCAGCGCGAGCATCATGCCCGACAGATGGATTCCGCCGCTCTCGCCCTCCGCCCGCTCATGAACGAAATAGTCCTTGTGCAGGACCATCTGGGTGTAGAGGAACACGCCATAGAGCACGATGGTCACGAGGTCGACAAAGCCGAGCTGGAGCGTCGAATAGACCGGCCCCGGCGTCGACAGCGTGTAGTTGGGCATGATCAGCGTCAGCGTCGCGAGCGCAATCAGCACGCTGAGATAGACGTTGGCGCCCGAGACCTGAAAACCCTGCTCGCGGTAGCGGAGTCCGCCGATGAAGACGCAGAGGCCGACGAGGCCGTTGCAGACGATCATCACCACCGCGAAGACCGTGTCGCGCGCAAGCGTCGGCGCGGGCTTGTCGCCCAGCATGATCGTGGTGATCAGCGCGACCTCGATGATGGTCACCGCGAGCGTGAGCAGCAGCGTGCCGAAAGGCTCGCCGATCCGCTCCGCGATCACCTCGGAATGATGCACGGCCGCGAACACGGTGCCGAACAGGATCACCAGCAGGACGATGGCGAACAGGCCCCCGCCGGCCGACAGGGTGAAGCTGTAGCCGCTCACCGCGACGATCAGGAACAGCAGCACCGCCAGGGCAGGAAAGATCCAGGACGACCGCGGCATCGGTCCGTGCGCACTCATGCAGGCGATTCCCTCATTCGACGGACCGATTATGCGCGAGAAGATCGCGCCCGTCAGCCCTCAGGGTCCGTTGATGAAACCTCGCGCGATCTCGACCATGCCGAAATTGCCGAGATCGTCATGCCCGCCCGCAGGAATGCGAACGAACTGCTTCGGCTCGTGCGCCAGCGCGAACAGCTTCTCGCCTGATGCGATCGGGATGGTCTGATCCTGCGCGCCATGCACGATCAGGAGCGGCACTGCGACACGCGCGATGCGCCGGTCCGAGTGGAGCGGATCGCGGATCAGGAAGCGGACCGGAACGAAGCGGAAATGCGCGGCCGCGACGTCCGCAATCGACGTGTAGGGCGCCTCGAGGATCAGCTTGCCGATCGGATGCTCCGACGCGACGGCAACGGCAACGCCGGTCCCGAGCGAAAATCCCCACACGACGATGCGCTGGGGGTCATAGCGCGCCGCCGCGAATGAATACGCGGCCGCCCCGTCACGCAGCAGGCCGTCTTCGCTCGGCGCGCCACTGGAGCCCGCGTAACCGCGATAGGACAGCGCCACGAGGCCGGTGCCGTCGGCAGTGATCGCCTTGAAACGCCCGGCAAGTCCCGCGAGAAAATCCCCGTTGCCGTGGAAGTACAGCACCACGGCATGGCCGGGCTTGGGCGGCACATGCCAGACGATGACCCTCTCGCCATCGGAGGTGGTCAGGACCTGCTCTTCGGCCTGCGGAAATCCTGCGGCGGCAGGCGCGGTGCGCTCGGTGGTCGGGATCGGAAACAGCAGGCTGCGCTGCTTTGCGAACAGCAGGACGAGCCCGGCGCAATAGCCGGCTGCGAGGATGATGGCGATCCATTTGAGGATTGTCATCGCGGGCCTCCGCGGCAGGCGCACGCCGCCTCAGCGGCGACGTGCAAGCGGCGCGCGGCTCGCGCTACATCGCCTTGACGATGTTCTCGGTGACCTTCTTGGCGTCGCCGAGCAGCATCATGGTGTTGTCGCGGTAGAACAGCGGGTTGTCGATGCCCGCGTAACCCGACGCCAGCGACCGCTTGATGAACATCACCGTGCCGGCCTTCCAGACCTGGAGGACGGGCATGCCGTAAATCGGCGAGGTCTTGTCCTCTTCGGCGGCCGGGTTGGTGACGTCGTTGGCGCCGATCACGAAGGCGATGTCGGCCTGGGCGAACTCGGAATTGATGTCCTCGAGCTCGAACACCTCGTCATAGGGCACGTTGGCTTCGGCGAGCAGCACGTTCATGTGGCCGGGCATGCGGCCCGCGACCGGGTGAATGGCGTACTTCACCTCGACGCCTTCCTTCTTCAGCATGTCGGCCATCTCGCGCAACGCGTGCTGGGCCTGCGCCACCGCCATACCGTAGCCGGGCACGATGATGACCTTGGAGGCGTTCTTCATGATGAAGGCGGCATCGTCCGCCGAGCCGAGCTTGGCGGGCTTCTGCTCGCCACCTGCTCCGCCGCCGGCCGCCGCGGTCTCGCCGCCGAAGCCGCCGAGGATGACCGAGATGAAGGACCGGTTCATCGCGTGGCACATGATGTAGGACAGGATCGCGCCCGACGAGCCGACCAGCGCGCCGGTGATGATCAGCGCCGAGTTGCCGAGCGTGAAGCCGATGCCGGCCGCAGCCCACCCCGAATAGGAGTTCAGCATCGAGATCACGACCGGCATGTCGGCGCCGCCGATCGGGATGATCATGAGCACGCCGAGGGCCAGCGCCAGGATGACGTTGAGCCAGAAGAACACCGGGCTGCCGGTGATGACGAGGCCGACGATACAGGCGACCAGCGCCACCGCGAGCACGACGTTGATCACGTGGCGAGCCGGCAAGATGATCGGAGCACCGCTCATGCGTGCGGAGAGTTTCAGGAACGCGATCACCGAGCCGGTGAAGGTCAGCGCGCCGATGGCGACGCCGAGCGACATTTCGACCAGGCTCTGGGTGTGGATGTTGCCTGGAGTGCCAATGTCGAAGGCTTCGGGCGCGTAGAATGCGCCCGCCGCAACGAGCACCGCGGCCATGCCGACCAGCGAGTGGAAGGCGGCGACGAGTTCCGGCATCGAGGTCATCGGCACGCGGCGGGCGATGACCGCACCGATCGCAGCGCCAATGGCGATGCCGACAATCACCAGCACCCAGGCGAGACCGTCCGCAGGCGGATGGTTGGCCAGCGTGGTGGCGACGGCAATCGCCATGCCGATCATGCCGAGCAGATTGCCCTGGCGCGACGACGCCGGGCTCGAGAGTCCGCGCAGCGACAGGATGAACAGCACCCCCGCCACGAGATACAAGAATGCAGAGAGATTAGCGCTCATCTCAGGTCCCCATTGATCCCATCAGCCCGAGGTGGCCGCTCACTTCGACTTCTTCTTGTACATCGCCAGCATGCGCTGGGTGACAAGGAAGCCGCCGAAGATGTTGATGCAGGCAAAAATCAGCGCGACGAAACCGAAGGCGCGCGCCCATCCCGAACCGCTCGAGACGTTGGCGACGCCGCCGGCAAGCAGCGCGCCGACCACGATCACCGAGGAGATCGCATTGGTGACGCTCATCAGCGGCGTGTGCAGCGCCGGGGTCACCGACCACACCACGAAATAGCCGACGAAGACGGCGAGGACGAAAATCGACAGCCGGAAGATGAAGGGGTCGACGACCTGTGCAGCATGCTCCATGACGTGCTCTCCTTACGCCTTCGGCTGGAAGTTCGGATGGATGACCGCGCCGTCCCTGGTCAGCGCGGTGGCCTTGACGAGTTCGTCGTCCCAGTTGACGGCGAGCTTCTTCTCTTTCTTGTCGACCATGGTCTCGATGAAGGAGAACAGATTGCGTGCGTACAGGCTGGAGGCCGACGCCGCGACGCGGCCCGCGACATTGGTGTAGCCGACGATCTTGATGCCATCGAGATCGACGACTTCGCCGGCTTTGGCACCCTCGACATTGCCGCCGCGCTCGACGGCGAGATCGACGAGCACCGAGCCCGGCTTCATCGACTTGACCATCTCGGCACTGACGAGCTTCGGCGCCGGACGGCCCGGGATCAGCGCGGTGGTGATCACGATGTCCTGCTTCTTGATGTGCTCGGCGGTGAGTGCGGCCTGCTTGGCCTGGTACTCTTTCGACATCTCCTTGGCATAGCCGCCGGCCGTCTGGGCGTTCTTGAACTCCTCGTCCTCGACGGCGAGGAATTTCGCACCGAGCGATTCCACCTGCTCCTTGGTGGCAGGGCGAACGTCGGTCGCGGTGACGACGGCGCCGAGGCGGCGCGCGGTCGCGATCGCCTGCAGGCCGGCAACGCCGACGCCCATCACGAATACTTTTGCGGCCGGAACCGTACCGGCGGCGGTCATCATCATCGGAAAGGCGCGGCCGAAGGCCTCGGCGCCCTCGATCACGGCGCGGTAGCCGGCGAGATTGGCCTGCGAAGACAGCACGTCCATCACCTGCGCACGGGTGATGCGCGGCATCAATTCCATCGCGAAGGCGGAGACGCCGGCATCGGCCATCGCCTTCAGCGCAGCCTCGTTGCCGTAGGGATCCATGATGGCGATGACGAGCGCGCCGCGCTTGTACTGCGAGAGCTCGGAGGCCTCGGGACGCTTCACCTTGATGATGATGTCGGCATCTTTGAGCGCATCGGCGCTGACGGTGGCGCCCACGGCGGTGAATTCGGAATCCGGCAGACCCGACTTGATGCCTGCGCCGGGCTCGACGGCGATCTCGGCCCCGAGCGCCTTAAACTTCTTCACCGTATCGGGCGAAGCCGCGACCCGCGGCTCCGACGGATCGATTTCCTTGGCAACGGCGATCTTCATAGGTCCTCCGGCGGCGCGGGACAGCGCACGCACAAAAAAGTAGCGTTACTCCCGCAGCGTTGCATACCGGCTTTGCCGCCGGCTTGTTTGCAAATTTTGTGGGCAGCCGCCGCCGCAAGCGTGGGCAGCCGCCAAAGTCGATTTAGGTGAGGAAGATCGCCATCAGAATCACAATCAGGGCGACCGACGCGGTGCCGTACTTCACCAGCTTGATGAAGCCTTCGTAGGTCTGCTCGTGCGCAACGTAGTCGTTGCCATCGGCGGTGCTGTACGCAACTTCGCTATGATCTGCCATGGATGTCCCCAGTCGAAAGTCCAATTCTTCGGCTGGGATACCTTAAACATTTGAGCAGGGCAACGGCACGGAAGCGTGGTTTTCCCGCAAATCAGGTCATTTGGAATCCAGATTATCGCGGATCCAGCGGACGAGGTTCGGCTCGCTGACTTCGCCGGCGGCGAGGGAAAGGATGATGGTTGTCGCTTCCGCGGGATCGGGACTGAAGGCCACGGCATTCTTGCGCAGAAAGACCATCATCGCCATAAACGAGAGGCGCTTGTTTCCGTCGACGAATGCATGGTTTTTTGCCAAGCCGAATGCATATGCTCCAGCGAGTTCGTCCATCGTCGCTTGTTCATAGCGCCATTCATGGATCGGCCGCTCGAGGGCCGAGCGCAGCATGTCTTCGTCTCGCAGCCCTGCCGCGCCGCCAAAGCGCCGAAGCTGTCGGCTGTGGATTGCGACCGCCTGCTCGTAGGTGATCCACAGCGGCTCCTGGGGATCGCTCATCTGTGCAGCAAACCCTATTTCGCAAGCGCGGCGAGCGCGTCGCGATACTTGTCCATCACCTCGTCGGCGATCTCCATCGTCCGCTCGAAATCCGGGTCATAAGGCAGTGCCTGGAAGCCGCCGCCAGGCAATTCAACAATATGCAATTGCTGCCCGCGTTTGAGATCGAGCCGCTGCATCAATTCACGAGGCAACAGCAGGCCATCGGAATTGCCGATCTTTTTGATTTCGATCTTCATGATCTCGCTCCGACAGTGTTGTACACATGTATAACGCTGTCGGAGGGTCGGTTCAACAGATGTTTTACGCCGCCGCTCAAAAATAAGGCACGCTCGCCGTCAGCCCATCGCCTCCAGCTCATGGATCATGCCGGCAATGACGCTGAGGCCGCCGTCCCAGAACTTCGGGTCCTTGGCGTCGAGCCCGAACGGGCGCAGCAGCTCGGAATAGTGCTTGGTACCGCCGGCCGCGAGCATGTCGAGATAACGCTCGGCGAACCCTTCGGCCGCGTTCTCGTAGACGGCATAGAGCGAGTTCACGAGGCAATCGCCGAAGGCATAGGCATAGACGTAGAACGGTGAGTGGATGAAGTGCGGGATGTACATCCAATAATTCTCATACCCTGCCTTGATCTCGATCGCGGGACCTAAGCTCTCTCCCTGGACCGAGAGCCAGAGCTCGCCGAGCCGCGTCGCGGTGAGCTCGCCGTTCTTGCGCTCGGTGTGGACGGCGCGCTCGAACGAATAGAACGCGATCTGCCGCACCACGGTATTGATCATGTCCTCGACCTTGCCCGCGAGCAGCGCCTGGCGCTGCTTGGCGCTCTTGGTCTGCGCCAGCAGCCGCCGGAAGGTCAGCATCTCGCCGAACACGCTCGCGGTCTCGGCGAGCGTCAACGGCGTCGGTGCCATCAGCGCGCCGTTCTTCGCCGCCAGCACCTGGTGGACGCCGTGACCGAGCTCATGCGCGAGCGTCATCACGTCGCGCGGCTTGCCCTGATAGTTCATCAGCACGTAGGGGTGCGCGGACGGGGTGGTCGGATGCGAGAACGCGCCCGGCGCCTTGCCCGGACGCACCGGGGCGTCGATCCAGCGGTCGGTGAAGAAGCGCTCGGCGATGTCGGCCATTTTGGGGGAGAAGCCGCGATAGGCCGTCAGCACCATGTTGCGCGCATCGGGCCAGCCGATGACGTCAGTGGCGGCGAAGGGCAGCGGCGCATTGCGGTCCCAATAGGCCAGCCGCTTCTTGCCGAACCACTTCGCCTTCAGCGCGTAATAGCGATGTGACAGTTTTGGATAGGCCGCCCGCACCGAGGCGACCAGCGCGTCCACCACTTCGCGCTCGACGCGGTTGTTGAGATGGCGGGAATCGGCGACATCCTTGAAACCGCGCCAGCGGTCGGAGATGTCCTTGTCCTTGGCGAGCGTGTTGGTGATCAGCGCAAAGGTGCGCTCATTGGCCTTGAAGGTCCTTGCCAGCGCTTCCGCCGCAGCCTTGCGCTTGGCGCCATCGCGGTCCTGCAGGAGATTCAGCGTCGGCTCGATCGCCAATTCCTTGGAGCCGACCTTGAAACGCAGGCTCGAGATGGTCTGGTCGAACAGCCTGTTGAAGGCGGAATAGCCGGTCTGCGCCTTCTCCAGGAACAGCTGCTCGAGCTTGTCGTCGAGCTGATACGGCTTTTCCTTGCGGAGGTCCTCGATCCAGGGACGATAATGCGCAAGCTCGGGCGCTTGCATCGCGCGGGTCAAAAGATCGTCATCGATGCGGTTGAGCTCGAGCGCGAAGAACAAGAGATGCGTCGACGCCGCCGTCAACCGCTCGGAGACATCGCCGTAAAACTTTGAAATCTTGGGGTCCACGCTGTCGCCGGCGTGGATGAGGCCGGCGTAGGAGCCGAGGCGGCCAGCGAGGTCGTCGATCGCCTCATAGCGTCGCACGGCCTCGGCGAGCCATTTTCCGCCATCTCCGTTTGCTGTGCCTGTTGCGAGCTTGCCCTTGTAATCCGTCTCGAACGCGACGCAATCGGCATCCATCTTTTCGAGATCGCGCGCCACTTCCGGCGCATCGATTCCGGAATAGAGATCGGCGAGGTTCCACTCCGGAAGCTTGCCAGTCTTGCTCGCAGGCTTTGCGGAGGGTTTTGCCTTGACGGCAGATTTCTTGGCGACGGACGTCTTGGTGGCTGGCTTGCGAACGGCGGGCTTTTTAAGAGCGGAGCTGGGGCGCGAATTCATCGTGTGGAAAACCTGTGTTCAACAGTCGCGACGGCGGACGGGGGCAGCAAGGCTTAAGAGGGCGTTAATCGGCTTCGGCCAGAGTGACCCGATTCGAGACAGATAGTAGTAGCGTGCGGGGAACACCATGGCTGCCAGTATTTTGATCGCCGACGACGACGCTGTAGCCCGCCGGCTGGTCGAGAACATGGTGCAGAAATGCGGCTATGAGACGATCGTTGTCGAGTCCGGCGACGCCGCGATATCAACCCTCACGGCCCCCGACGCACCAGCGATCGATGCCGTGATCCTCGATCTGGTGATGCCCGGCCTCGACGGCATGGGCGTGCTGGCGAAAATCCGCGAAGCCGGCCTCAGCATCCCCGTGATCGTGCAGACCGCCCATGGCGGCATCGATAACGTCATCTCGGCGATGCGCGCCGGCGCGGCCGATTTCGTGATCAAGCCGGTCGGAATGGAGCGGCTCCAGGTCTCCTTGCGCAACGCGCTCAACGCCTCCGCGCTCAAGGGCGAACTGCAACGCATCCGTCACAGCCGCGAGGGCAGGCTGACCTTCTCCGACATCATCACGCGTGCGGAAGCCATGGCGCCGGTCATGCGCGCGGCGCAGAAAGCGGCGAACTCCTCGATCCCGGTGCTCATCGAAGGCGAGTCCGGCGTCGGCAAGGAGATGTTCGCACGCGCCATCCACGGCAGCGGCGAGCGCAAGGCAAAGCCGTTCGTCGCGGTCAATTGCGGTGCGATCCCCGACAATCTCGTCGAATCCATCCTGTTCGGCCACGAGAAGGGCGCCTTCACCGGCGCGACCGAACGGCACACCGGCAAATTCCTGGAAGCTCATGGCGGCACCCTGTTTCTGGACGAGGTCAGCGAGCTGCCGCTGACCGCCCAGGTCAAGCTGCTCCGCGCGCTCCAGGAGGGCGCAGTCGAGTCCGTCGGCGGCCGCAAGCCTGTGAAGGTCGACGTCCGCATCATTTCCGCGACCAACCGCAAGCTGCTGGAGCGGGTCAAGCAGGGTCATTTCCGCGAAGATCTGTTCTATCGCCTTCACGTGCTGCCGCTGACGATCCCTTCGCTCAGGGCCCGGCGCGAGGACATCCCGCATCTGCTCAGGCACTTCCTGGCGTGCTTTGCGGCGGAGGAGAACCGCACGATCTCCGGCGTCTCTGGCGAGGCCGTGGCGCATCTCACCCAGCTCGACTGGCCCGGCAACATCCGCCAGCTCGAAAACGCCGTCTACCGTGCGGTGGTGATGAGCGAGGGCGATCAGCTCGGTCTCGACGATTTCCCGCTTCTCACCTCGCAGCCGCATGCCGCAACGGAAATTCCGACCGCGCCCTTGATGATCGAGCCGATGGCGGCGCCTTCCGTGGTATCCGGTAACGAAATACCGATCGCGCCGCTACCGCTGGCAGGGTCCCTCTCGATGCTGACCTCGACCGGCGATGTGCGCCCGCTCGAGGACATGGAGAACGAGATCATCCGCTTTGCGATCTCGCATTACCGCGGGCAGATGTCCGAGGTGGCACGTCGCCTCAAGATCGGCAGGTCCACGCTGTATCGCAAACTCGACGAAGCCGGGGTTCCCGGACATGGCGGGAAAAGCGGTGAAGAGACGCACTGAACCTCATGCGAACGGAGGTTCTCGCGAGGCGACGATGTACCCGCAAGCCGTTGAATTACGGCAAAATTCGGCTGCGACTCAGACCGTGACCTGGAAGTGACAGACACCGGGAAAAGCGCGCGGCGAAGGCGCACAATCCGTTGCAAACGCGCTGTCTTGAAGTCAGTTTGTCGTGAGTTTCCCGGACTAGCGCTAGCTGCCAAAACGGGGCCTGTATATCGTCTGCGTATGAATCGTTGCGTGCAGGCGTTCAACTTCCGAGAGGCCGGCGCGGTTTAGCCGCAAGCTCAATTAGGCGATAACGAAAGCTGTTCCGCGAGGGACAGTTCACCCAAGGGGTGCGACACAATGCGTGACTGTTTGAACCACCGTGCAGGATTTGACCGTGTTTTGGCGACGGTCGCAGCGACCTTCCTCACGGTCTCCGCCGGCTCGGCGCTGGCACAGGATCAGGCGCGCAGCAGCGCCGCCGAGCTCGCGATCGAAGCCGCGATCCCGCGCCCCGAGCCTGCCAACGTCCCGCCCCCGACCGCCTCCGACATCAAGCTCGACACCACCGCGACGCTGCAGGACGCCCCGAAGGACACGGCCACGGAGCCGGTCAAGGCCGAAGCTGCTCCAGCCCCAGTCAAGGTCGAGACCAAGCCGTCCGACGTCGCCGCGACGCCAGCAGCCGACGCGCCCAAGAACGAGCCGGCCAAGAACGAGCCGGCCACCACAGAGCCGGCGAAATCGGAGCCTGCAAAAGCTGAGCCTGCAAAGGCTGACACCGCAGCAGCACCGGCGGCCACTCCCGCAGCTCCTGCGGCAGCAGCAGCGCCGGCCGCCGAGCCGGTGAAAGCCGCGAGCAACGTTCCCGCCGCCGACCAGCCGGTCGCCGACAAGCTCAAGGACATCATCGGCGCCAAGACTTCGCGTCATTTCGAGCGCAAGAACGAGCGCGCCGCCGTCGAGAAATTCTACGGCGCCCGCGACTTCGCTCCAGTCTGGACGCAGGGTGGCGCCCTGACCGCTACGGCCAAGGGCGTGATCGCACGGCTGAAGGATGCGGCCTCCGATGGTCTCAATCCCGCGGATTATCCCGTGCCTGACTTCGCCGCTGCGACGACGCCCGATGCGCTCGCCGATGCCGAGCTGAAGCTCACTGCCAGCATGCTCGACTATGCACGCCAGGCCCAGAGCGGCCGCATGCACTGGTCCCAGGTCAGCGCCGACATCCTCTATCCCGAGCATCCGGTCGATCCGAACGAAGTGCTCGCCAAGGTGACCACGGCAGCCGACGCTTCCGCAGCGCTCGACAGCTACAACCCGCCGCAGAAGCTCTACAAGGAGCTGAAGGCCAAGCTCGCGCAGCTGCGCGGCCAGGGCGACGGCCCGGTGATCGAGATTGCCGACGGCCCGGCGCTGAAATACACGCCCGCCAAGGGCAAGAAGCAGGCCGAGATCGTCGTGCAGGATCCGCGCGTGCCGCAGTTGCGCGCCAAGCTCGGCATCAGCGAGAACGCGAGCGACGATCATTATGACGCGACGGTCGCCGAAGCCGTGCGCAAGTTCCAGGACGGCGCCGAGATGAAAGCGACCGGCGTGCTCGACGACAAGACCGTCAAGGCGCTGAACAGCCCGAAGCGCGACAAGCAGATCGACACCGTGCTTGTGAACATGGAGCGCTGGCGCTGGTTGCCGCGCGACCTCGGCGTGCCCTCGCTGGGCGATGCCTATGTCATCCTCAACATTCCCGACTACACGCTGAAGGTGATGCAGCGCGGCCAGCAGGTCTGGACCACCCGCGTCGTCACCGGCAAGCCGGGCCAGCACGCGACCCCGCTGCTGACCGAGACGATGAAGTACATCACGGTCAACCCGACCTGGAACGTGCCGCCGTCAATCGTCTATGGCGAATATCTGCCGGCGCTGCAGCAGGATCCGACCGTGCTTCAGCGCATGGGCCTGAAGCTGGAGCAGAACCGCGACGGCTCGGTGCACATCTCGCAGCCGCCCGGTGAAGCCAATGCGCTCGGCCGCATCCGCTTCAACTTCCCGAACAAGTTCCTGGTCTATCAGCACGACACACCGGACAAGTACCTGTTCGCCAAGGACGAGCGCGCCTTCAGCCATGGCTGCATGCGCGTGCAATATCCGGATCAGTACGCCTCCGTGCTGCTCAACATCGCCATGCCGAACGAGCACTACACGCCGGAGCGCGTACGCTCCATGTACGGCTCGGGTGAAGTCGACCTGAAATTCCCCACGCCGATTCCGGTCAACATCACCTACCAGACCGCGTTTGTGGACGACGCCGGCAAGCTGCAGTTCCGCAAGGACGTCTATGGCCGCGACGCGACCATGATCAACATCCTGAAGAACGGCCGCGGCAAGGACCTCGAAATGGTCGTCGCGCATTCCCAGCCGAGCTACTCGCGCCCGGCAACGACCCTGCCGAACGGCGTTGCGATCGCCAACAATGGCGGCGGCTCGTCCGGTCTGAACTTCTTCGAGCGGCTGTTCGGGGGTGGGGCGCCGACCCCGCCGCCCGCTCCGGTCGGTCGCCGGACGCAGCGGGTATTCACCCGCTAAGCCCCGTCCGGCCAGCTTTAGCAATGAAATCAACGGCCCCCTCCTCTGGACGGGGCCGTTTAACGTTAACCATTCTCCTCCTGAGCCCGGCCACCTCGGCGTTTTTTTGCCACAGTCAACCGTTTAGGATTGTAGTCTGACTTGGTTTGGGGGCGGGAAGGTCAACCTCGAATTAACCTTCTCGCTTTAAGAAAGCGTTCATCCTCTTTCGCGCGCTAACGGGGTTGGCGGGAGAGTCCATTTTGAACGCTCGTCGACTGGGTGGGCTCATACGTGCTGGCTGGTTTCGCACGCCAATTCGCTGCGTTGTCGTTGTCCCATGCGGGAGTGAAGGTCGGATCTCGGATCGGCCTTGCTTCCGCATTGCTGCTGGCTGCCGCAGGTTCAGTCCATAACGCCGCCGCGCTGAACGAGACCAAGACGCTCTCGTTCCACCACACCCATTCCGGCGAAGACCTCACCGTCACCTTCAAGCGCGATGGCCGTTACGACGACGCCGCGCTGAAGCAGCTCAATCACTTCCTGCGCGACTGGCGGACCCAGGACGAGACGGTGATGGACCGTCACCTGTTCGACATTCTCTGGGAAGTCTATCGCGACGTCGACGGCAAGCAGCCGATCCAGATCATCTCCTCCTATCGTTCCCCCGCCACCAACGCCATGCTCCGTCGCCGCTCTGCCCATACGGGCGTGGCGCGCTTCAGCCAGCACATGCTCGGCCATGCGATGGATTTCTACATTCCGGGCGTGCCGCTGGAGCAGATCCGCTTCGCGGGCTTGCGCCTCCAGCGCGGCGGCGTCGGCTTCTATCCGACCTCGGGTTCGCCGTTTGTACATCTCGACACCGGCAACGTCCGGCACTGGCCGCGCATGACGCATGACCAACTCGTCCGCGTGTTCCCCGACGAACGCACGGTCCATATCCCGACCGATGGCGTACCGCTGAAAGGGTATGAGCTCGCGAAGGCGGACATCGAGCGGCGCAGCGATGGCGATGGCGCCAGTAAGCCGGGCTTCTTCGCCGCCTTGTTCAAGGGCAAGTCGGCTTCGGCAGCCGCCAGTGACGAGGATGACGAGGGCGCACCCGCCCCGGCCGCCAAGCCCGCTGCGCCCAGTATGGTTGCCGCCGCCGTCAAGTCCGCCGATCCGGTGCCGACGCCCCGCGCCAAGCCGCAGATCGCCTCGGCGCTCCAGCTCGCCTCCGCCGACGCGCAGCTCGCCGCGCCGCCAAAGCCGAAGCCGGCGCCTGTGGCCGACAAGCCGGCGCCCGGCAAGCCCGAGACCCCCTCCGACATCATCAATGCCCGCGGCTTCTGGGATGATATTCCGTCCGCGCCGCAGCAAGCGACGCCGGCCCAGGTCGCCGCGTTGAAGGCGCGCCAGGCGCTTGCCGCGGCCGCCGATCCGCAACCGACCGCGAGCGTCTCAAACGCAGCGCTCGAGGCGCTGGCTTTCGCGCCGGCCGCCTCACCGGATCGCACCAAAGTCGTCGCCGCCTCCGCGCCGATTCCGCGCACGGCGCGCCCGGCCACCGCGCGCAATCAGGCGCCCGCCGCTGAGATCAACACGGTCGTCGGCAAGAGCACCGACGGCATGATCTCAACTGCAACCCGGCTGTCCGCTGCCAAGGGCGAGAGCATCTGGCTCAAGATCGTGATGCTGTCGCCGAGCGCCAGCCGCGCGATGTCGGTCACGCTGATGGGCGAGCTCGATATGGTGGCGTTGCGCGGCTATTTCGTGAAGCCGCAGACCGTGGTCGCCATGGGCTTTACCGACGATCCCATGCAGGGCCTGTCCTGCGACAGCTTCTCGGGCAGTGCGACCGCCAAGATCGAGACGACCTCGTTCGTCATGCGCACCGCCGCGTTGCGCTGACGCTTCGGCATTTCGCTGCTTCGGAGATTGCCTGGTCGTCCTGGCGCAAAGCGAGGACGACCATTCGCCTCAGAGCATCCCCAGCGCCTGCATATAGGTCTCGAGAATCGTCTCGGCCTCGGCCCGCTCGTTGGGATCCTGCTTGCGCAGGCGCACGATGGTGCGCAGCGCCTTGACGTCGTAGCCGTTGCCCTTGCTCTCGGCATAGACGTCACGGATGTCGTCGGAGATCGCCTTCTTCTCTTCCTCCAGCCGCTCGATGCGCTCGATGATGGATTTGAGCTGGTCCTTGGCAAATTTCGTCGCGGGCTCGTCGTCGCGGACGGCGGCGGAGGTGGCCATCTTGGTACTCCCAATGGAACTGGCAAAACGAGGTGACGCCGGCATCCTCACCGCGCGTGCTGGCAGAACTGTTAGGGTTCGTGCCGGCCACGTTCAAGCAAGCATCACGCTCGTCCACAGCGCGCCCACATCTTCCTGCGGGCGTACAAAGAAAGCTGTTGTGTGGTGCGACTCAGCGCCGGCTTCGGACAGTCCCTCAGTGATTGTGAGGATGCACTTTCTTCATCGCCTCAAGCTGCTCGGGCGTGGCCGTGCCCTGATACTTCGATTTCCAGGTCTCGTAGGGCATGCCGTAGACGGCCTCCCGGCTCTCATCCTTGCTCAGGGGCACGCCTTGGGCATCGGCCGCGTCCTTGAGCCAGTTGGACAGGCAATTGCGACAGAAGCCGGCCAGATTCATCAGATCGATGTTCTGGACGTCGGTCCGCGTCCTCAGATGATCGATCAGGCGCCGGAAAGCGGCTGCCTCGAGCTCCGTTCTGGTTTTGTCGTCGATTGCCATGGCTGGACCTCTCAGCTGTCTCGCGTTCCGACCTTGATGGTGGTCACCCTTACGGGATCAGGTGGGGTTCTGTCACAGATTTTGCCATATCGCGGCGCAAACGGCCGCTGAGACGGCACAGGGGGCATTTCCCCCGGCCCTACGCCAAATCGTCAATCATCTGGTATACGTTCCGCGACAATGATCGCCGAATCTTCCCCCTTCCCCCTTCGACTGCTCGCCCGGTTGGTCCCGGTGCTGGCGGTTGCTCTCATGTGCTTCTGGGCAAGTCCGGCTTCGGCCGACTTCCGGCTTTGCAACAACACATCCAGCCGGGTCGGCATCGCGCTCGGCTACAAGGACGCCGACGGCTGGACCACCGAGGGCTGGTGGAACATCTCGTCCCGCTCCTGCGAGACCCTGCTCAGGGGAACGCTGGTCGCCCGCTACTATTACATCTACGCAATCGACTATGACCGCGGCGGCGAATGGTCGGGGCAGGCCTATATGTGCTCGCGCGACAAGGAATTCACCATCCGCGGCACCGAGGACTGCCTGGCGCGCGGCTACGACCGGACCGGCTATTTCGAGGTCGACACCGGCGAGCAGCGGGCATGGACGGTGCAACTCACCGATGCCAACGAGCAGCCCTCGCAGCCGCGCGTCCCCGGCATGCCCGGCCCTGTGGGCCCTGGTGGCGGCGTTCCGGGTTTGCCCAATAGCCCGCCCGGTGCTACGCCCCCGGGCTCGCCCGGCCTGCCACCGGCCGCTGCCCCGCCCTCGCCCCCGCCTGGAAATAAGCCATGAGGCGTCTTCGCCGTATCAAGATTCTCGCGACCCTGGGTCCTGCCTCTTCAGACCTCGCGATGATCCGCCGCCTGTTCGAGGCTGGCGCCGACGTGTTCCGCATCAATATGAGCCACACCCCGCATGACAAGATGCGGGAGCTGGTGGCGACCATCCGCAATGTCGAATCGAGCTACGGCCGGCCGATCGGCATCCTGGTCGATCTCCAGGGCCCGAAGCTCAGGCTGGGTGCCTTCGCCGAAGGCTCGGTCCAGCTCCAGAACGGCCAGACCTTCACGCTCGATTCCGACAAGACGCCGGGCGATGCCAATCGCGTCAATCTTCCGCATCCGGAGATCCTGGCTGCGCTGCGGCCCGGTCACGCGCTGCTGCTCGACGACGGCAAGGTGCGGCTGATCGCGGAGGAGACCTCGAAGGAGCACGCGGTGACGCGTGTCGTGGTCGGCGGCAAGATGAGCGACCGCAAGGGCGTCAGCCTGCCGGATACCGACCTGCCGGTCTCGGCGATGACGCCGAAGGACCGCGCCGACCTCGAGGCAACGCTCGTCACCGGCGTCGACTGGATCGCGCTGTCCTTCGTGCAGCGCGCCGACGACGTGCTCGAAGCCAAGAAGATGATCCGCGGGCGCGCCGCCGTGATGGCCAAGATCGAGAAGCCGCAGGCGATCGACCGCCTCGCCGACATCATCGATGCCTCGGATGCGCTGATGGTGGCGCGCGGCGACCTCGGCGTCGAGCTGCCGCTGGAACGCGTGCCGAGCCTTCAAAAGCAAATGACGCGCATGGCGCGCCGCGCCGGCAAGCCGGTCGTGGTCGCGACGCAAATGCTGGAGTCGATGATCCAGTCTCCGGTGCCGACCCGCGCCGAAGTCTCCGACGTCGCCACTGCCGTCTATGAAGGCGCCGACGCCATCATGCTGTCGGCGGAATCGGCGGCCGGCAAATTCCCGGTCGAAGCGGTCTCGACCATGAACCGCATCGGCGAGGAGGTCGAGCGCGACCCGACTTACCGGTCGGTGATCACGGCGCAGCGCCCCGCGCCGGAATCGACCGCGGGCGACGCCATCGCCGACGCCGCGCGGCAGATCGCCGAGACGCTCGACCTGCCCGCTTTGATCTGCTGGACCTCATCCGGCTCGACCGCGACGCGCGTCGCGCGGGAGCGGCCGAAGCCGCCGATCGTGGCGATCACGCCGAACATCACCGCCGGACGCCGGCTCGCGGCGGTCTGGGGCGTGCATTGCGTGGTGGCGGAGGATGCGCGCGACCAGGACGACATGGTGAACCGCGCCGGCCAGATCGCGTTCCGCGACGGCTTTGTCCGCGCCGGCCAGCGCGTCATCATCGTCGCCGGCGTGCCGCTCGGCATCCCCGGCACCACCAACATGGTGCGCATCGCCTCGGTCGGCCCCGAGGGCGACGCGAATATGTGAGGCGGCGGACCCGTCCCCGACACAAAACGCGAAAACAACCCCATGCACAGTAGCCGGCCGAACCGGCTGCTTTGCGCGGCGTTTTCGAAAAGATGTGCTCAGGCAGAGACCTGAGCGCGGTCAGGCCACCGCTCCCATCAGCAGCGGCACTTCAAGCCCCGACCAGCGCCTTGGTCGTCGGCAGCAGCGTCTGCTGCACCACGAGGCCGCGGGCGCGGGCGTCCATGACGCCGACGGCGCGGAGCGCCAGCAGCGTCACGGTCTGGACAGCGTCGCGCATCTTCACGGGATCTTCGAGATTGTCGGGTGCGAGCGGGCCGACCAGCGCCTCATGCAGCGCGCCTAGCAGGGCGGTGGCAGCGAGCGCCGTGTCCTGCGCCGGCAGATGGCCGGCGCGCACCGCAGCGTCGATCCGCGAGGCGAGCTCGCCGGCGATCTCGCGGCGGCTGGCGAGGCGCGAAGCGCTGACGTCGACATCGACGGGCTCGGCCAGGATGCCCCAGGCGAGGCGCCGCTGCGACAGGGTGTGGACCGCCACCGTCGTCACGGCCGCCGCCAGTGCCGAGGACGGCCCCGGCGCGGCATCGGCCGCCCGCCTGATCGCCGCGAGCTCGTCGCGGGAGACCTCGGCAATCAGTTCGGAGATCAATTCGGCCTTGGAGGGGAAGTAGCGATAGACGGTGCCGGCCGCCACATTGGCCCTGACCGCAACCGGCGCGATCTGCACCGCTGCCATGCCGCCTTCGGCTGCGGCTTCCCGTGCCGCCGCCAGGATGGCGCTGCGCCGAGCCGCAAGGCGCTTCACCACTTGATGCGTCCGCCGATAGACCATGGCGCGCTTCCTGTCCCACACGCCGCCCGCACGCCCTGCGGCCGAACGCTTCGTCACTGATATCGTTGCAAATCGCCCCAAGGACTGAACAACTATTCAGGAGAGATGACAAGAAGCAAATGCGTGATGCTCCGCGCGCGTCAACGGACGTCGGAATTCCTCGCGAGGGACACGCCAGCCAAACGGTTCCTGCATCGATTCATGCAACCTTAACTGGCTGGACATAGTCCTTACGGACATCAACCGGAATTCCGGAATTCGGCCATGCGCCCCACGAGCCTGCCTTCCGCGTCGCATCACCTTGCCGAAGACGGGTTACGCACCTCAAGCGTGGCGCGTTGATGCTGCAACGTACGCCAACCGCTGCTGACTTGCCCGACGCCATGCCGGGGGCCGGAGGCCTACGACGAGGGATGACGCGCCTGCGCAGCAAAGCACTGGCGCCTGTCGCCATCGTCGTCTGCTCGATGCTGCTGGGGGCGCTCTACACGCTCGCGATGGGCGAGGACGTCAACTGGGATTGGCAGAACTATCACGAATACAATGTCTGGGCCGTGCTCAACGGCCGCTATGCCATCGATGCCGTCCCGCCGGGCTTTCAGACCTACTTCAATCCGATCGTCTATTTTCCGGTTTATTATCTTCGCCATTTCCTGCCGTCGCCATATGGGCTGATGATCCTTGGCGCAGTTCACGGGCTCAACCTCGCGCTGATCTGCCTGTTTGCGCGCCTGGTGTTGCGCGAGGCGGCCAGCGTCGCGGTGATCGCGGCGGCGGTTGTGATCGCGGCTTTCGGCCCAATGACGCTTTCGGAAGTCGGCACGAGCTTTTCCGACGTGCTGCTGGCATTGCCCGTGATCGGCGGCTTCCTTCTGATCCTGGTGGCGGATCGCCGGCCCGCAGCCTGCTGTCTGCTGGCGGGATTGCTGATCGGCGCCGCGGTCGGGCTGAAGCTGACCAATGTCGTCTACGCAGTCGGCGCCGCCGCGGGCGTGCTCGCTGCCGCGCGGCCACTTCGCGCGACGACCCTTCTTGCGATTGGCGGGATCCTCGGCGCGACGCTCGCCGGCGGCGAATGGTGCCTGATCACCTGGCGCGACACCGGCAATCCGATCTTCCCGCTGTTCAATGCGGTGTTCCAGTCACGCGAAGTGGCGGCCGTCAATCTGATGGACGCGCAGTTCATGCCGCATGGACTGCTCGACGCGCTCGCCTATCCCTTCTACTGGCTGGTCGGCGACCACAGAGGCGCGGAGCATCCGTTCCGGGACGCACGGTTCGCGATCGTGACGGTGCTGTTCGTGCTCGCCCTGACGGTGCGCATGATCCGCGATAGCGCGATCCTCACACGGCGTGACGTGCAGCTCGTGGTGATGTTTACCGTCTCATACCTGGCGTGGCTCGGCCTGTTTGCAATCCAGCGCTACGCGGTCGTTCTGGAATTGTTGTGCGCCCCCCTCATCGTTGTGCTGCTCGCACGCCTCGCTGCGAGTGCTGGCCTGACATGGCCCGCGACGTCCTCGCTTCCGCTGAACGTACTGACGTTGACGGTTGCAGCGGGAATCGCATTGTGGTCGCAGCCTGCGGATTGGTGGCATCGCCCCTGGTCCGAAACCTACCGACCGAAAATTGCAGCTGAGCTCGCGCAGCCCGCGACCTATTTCATCCTCGGCAAGCCGCTCGCTTACATCGCGCCGCAGCTCCCCTCGCAGTCGCGCTTCTACCAGCTCGCCGATATCGGCGTGCCCATCATCCCCGGCGGCATCTTCGACCAGCGCATCCGCGCGGGGTTGCAGGCTCCCCTGCCCGGCGGCGTCCGCGAATTGCACATGCGCGGCGAATCCGACCGCAGCGCGCTGCTGGAGCGCTACGGGCTCGCCATCGACCGCTCCCGGCCCTGCGTCAGCATCGAGGGCGCCCGCCCCCGCACCGTGCTCGAAAGCTGTCCGCTGATCGAGCGGACCGCGCGTTAGAACTGGACTCCCGAGGCGGTGTTGCCGACAGCCGGGCGGAAAATATCTGCTCGCAGAAAATGCTTGGCATCACAGCGGCTTGTGACCGGAACGGGCCATCGGCGATACACCCGGCCGCTCCGAGCGGGCAGGCTGACGTCCAGAATTGCTGTCTCGATTGACGGCTATCTGACGAAGCTGAGATACGAGGCCAGGGCCTCGATCTCGTTCGGGCCGAGGGAGCGCGCAACGACAGGCATGGGCGTTCCCATGCCCGAATGATATCCTTGGCCCCACTGCTCGAGCCGTGCCTTGACATAGAAATAGGCAAGGCCGCCGAGGCGGGGAATCTCCCGCACGCCTTCGGCGTTCGGGCCGTGACAGGCGTAACAGGACGCGATGTTGGCTTCGGGAATGCCCTCCATGTAGATGGCCTTTCCCTTCGCCATCAGATTGCGGTCGCCGTCATTGGCGGGCCTTGGCGGAATGGTTGCGAAGTAAGCCGCAAGATCGCGCGCATCGCGGGAATCGAGCGCTGCGACGGCTCCCCACATGTACTGTTTCGAGAAGGGATTATCCCGGCTGTGATCGCGGAAGCTCCGCATCTGGCTTTCGAGATAGGCCGGACGTTGCCCGGCTAGTCTTGGGGCCACCGTGTAGCCCTGCGCCGACGTCCCATGACACCAGGTGCAGTTGCGGACGCTGGCACCGTCCCACGCCATTGCGGGGCCCATGCAAGCCAGCATTGCGAGCAGCGCTGTCTTTAGTCCGATGCGCTTCATGACCTCTCGCCCCTGCGCAATGTGGTCCGCCCGCTCTGCATGTCCGGACTCGCGCGTCTCATTGCATGTAGCTCACATAGGCAGCCACCGCTTCGACCTGAGACCGCGCCAGGTTATGCGACGTCGGCGCCATGATCGCCGAGGTGTCGGTCGCCGACCCACGCGTTTTCGTCCAGCCGGCGAGCTGACCCACGGTGTACTCATAGAGCTGCCCGGCCAGCCGAGGAATTTCGTTCTGCCCTTTGCCGTCGCTGCCATGGCAGGCAGCACAGGCCGGCACGTTGGAATCGGGAAGACCTTCCTCGTAGATGCGCTTGCCGACGGCCAACGACCCCCTCGGTGCGCCGCCAATCGGTTTTGGATCGAGGTTTTTCAGGTGAGTTGCAAGCGAGGCGATCATCGCCGAGCTCAGCCCATGGGCAGCATTGGCCATGACGGGATTGGTACGCCGGTGCTCGAGGAAAGCGCGAAGCTGGTTCTCGAGATATTGCGGCTGCTGTCCCGCCAGTCGCGGCATCGGAAACCAGCCGCGATAGCCTTGCGCCGACAGTCCGTGGCAGGTCTTGCAATATTCGATCTTGGCTTCGAAGCCGCTCCTGTCCTGCGCGTGAGAAGCGGCGGAGCCGACCACCGTCAGGGCCATGGCGCACAGCACCGCACGCAGGCGACCAACGCGCCGCAACGATGACCGCCCTGGTCCAGAGGCCGGGAGCATCTATTGTCCCGCCCACATGTGGAAGTTCACCCCGACCTTCACGACCTGGATCGACTGCCTGACGCTCACCGGCCCCTGGAAGACGTTGGCTTGATCGGCAAAGGTCGAGGTCCGGGTACCGAACCCGTAGTAGTCGTATTCGAAATTGGCCGACCAGTGACGGTCGAAGGCCCAGTCGACGCCCGCGCCGGCGGTCCAGCCCCAGCGGTCCTCCAGCCCCCTGAAATCGAACGGCACGCCGGTGAACGTGCCGCTGACCTCGTATTTGTCACCGGCCATCGCCGCGCCGGCCTTGCCATAGAGCAGGATGTTGTCGAAGGCATAGCCGATGCGGCCGGTCACGCTGGTCAGAAACTCGGTTTTCGCGTCCACGACCGCGGTCTCACCGGGATTGCCGAGCGGGAGGGCGACAGACCTGTTGCTCCTCAGCGTTGCACCGGCGGCATCACCCTGAATGCCGATGACGACCGGGGAGGAAGCAAACTGATAGTCGCAGCCGCCCTGGCCGCCAATGACGGCACCGCGCGGCGCCGGGCTGACCGTGGTGACATCAACCGTGGAGCCGAGACCATTGAAGGAATCCTGCACGAGCTGCACGGGATCAGTGATGTCCTTCTTCGCAAAGCCCGCCCCAACATGGACGCCGATATAGCAGCCCGTCCAGTTGAAGGGTGCCGCGACCGGAAGCGGGGCCTTCACGGCCAGATCGGCGGCAGACGCCGATCCTGCCAGCGCGACTGCGAAGGCTGCAAGATGAGCGGAAAGCAGTTTCTTCATCTGACAATCTCCTTTGCGGCGCGGCCTACATGGCGAACCATGCGTGCAGGAACAGGGTGTTGTTGTCATGGGCGCCGACCGTGGTGCCGTTGAACTTGTTGTAGTAGGTGTATTGCAGGCCGATGCGGGCGTTGAACCACGGCCAACCGATCATCTTGCTGGCCCCAAATGGGATGTAGGCGATCTCGGCAGTCCAGCCGTTGGTGTCGGGAGTCAATGCCTGGCCGGTGACGGGATCGGGCCCAAAGAGAAGCAGGTCGGACGTGCCCCAGACATTGAAGTACTGCCCGGTGAGAACGACACGGTTGTCGGCACCCAGCGCCAGCGAGGCCTGCAGCTTCATGCTGTTGAGCTGATTGGTCGGATTGGACGCAATGCCGAGAGCGGCGAAGCTTGCATCGAGGCGCTGGAACTCGCGGATGTAGCTGCCACGCAGGGTCAGCCAATAATTGTCGCCCTGATATTGATATTGCGCGTCAAAGCCGACGTCGGTGAATCTGTCCGATACCGGCAACACCGCGGTCGAGCCCGAAGCGAACGTCGTGTCGAACCACGGATGCACGTCGAAAATCATCCCGAACGTGCCGACCATCAGCGTGTGCCGTCCCCAATGCGGCTCGATCGCCGCGCGCCAATAGGGGGCCACGCCGCCGAGCTGGCCCGGGGTATCGAACGGATTCGCTCCGAGCGCATTCAGTGCGTGGAAGCCGATCGACTTGTATCCGGTGACTTCCAGGTAGAGCAGGTCGTTGATCATCGTGTAGAGGCCGACACCGCCGACATGCGCTGCAAAAGTGCCTTCAAGCGTCGTGCCGGGAGGACCCGCGGCCAGCGTCGATGACGCGTAGGGGAAGCCCCAAGCCGGCGTGGTGTTCCACAAATCCTGAACGGACGGATTGTTGTTGGCGGTCACGCCGAAGACGAAATCGAACGGCCCGACGCTCGCCGTGTTGGCATAGCGGACGTCCGTATTGTCCCATCCCCAGCTGTGGATGAACTGGTCCGCCGGTGTGCCCGAGAACGACGACAGCGGGGTCGCGCCAGCATATGTGTACTGGGCGAACGCGCCGATGTGATCCGTGATCGCGCCGCCCCAGAACACGCTGACGGGAGAGGCAACGATATTGTCGTTTGTCTTGAACGGCTCCGTTGGATCCGGAATGGTCGGTCCCTGGGTGCGCGTGTAGCCTTCGATCGCCATGAACGAGATCGGCGGCACCCACTCCTTGCGGTCAGCATCGGTCTGCGATTCCTGCGGCAACGCCTTCACGTAGCCGCGGAGCTTGTCGAGTTCAGCGCGAGCCGCGCGCCCGCCCTCGGACGAGAACGGCGTCGTCCTGAATTGGCCGCCACCGGCGGTGTAGCCGAGCAATTTGAAGCGGCGGCCATAGGGCGTCAGTGCAGGGAAGTCGGTGTGGCAGGTGCCGCAAGGTTGCCCTGTCTGACGCGCGAAGCTCGGCAAGGCTTGCGCCGGCGTGGTCGAGCCGATGAGCGATGCGGCCGTCGAGAGAGCCGCTAACGCGAGTGCGGCGAAAAGCCACCTGCCGTTGCTCGCGATGACACTGTAACGGTAACCCCACATAGCGCCTGTCCCGTTGCGCTCAATTAACTTGGGATATTGCGAACCGCTTGCGTTTCCAAGTAGGCCAGCACACCGACGTTTCGCCAAGCGACATTCGCGGCGCGTCAGCCGTTTTCAAATCTCGCGAGACTTTTCCGCAACGTTAGATGCACACGCTTGTAGGAAGCGGTTGCATAAGGCAGCTGATTACCGCGGAACTCCGCATCGCATTACCTCTCGTGCGCTTCTGCGAAAATCGTGGTCACGCTCGACGAGAATCAACTGGACCAAAGTGCGTCGCCGCGCGTAGCGTGCGCTCATCAAAGCGGGGGCGCTCATGAACCTGCAATCGCTCGGGCGGATAGCGGCCGCGATCGTCGTCGCCTCGATATCGACGATCGCGCAGGCGCAAGAGAAAGGCGTGCAAGTATCGTCGCACGACCTCAAGGCAAAGACTGAATATTGCAAGACCTGTCATGGCATCGACGCGCAAGGTTTTCGCGGATCATACCCAATGCCGCGACTGGCGGGGCAGCAGCCGGAATACATCGAAAATCAATTGAAGGCCTTCGTCGAACACCGTCGCAACAACCCCGTGATGTTCAACGTGGCACATGTGCTCACCCCCGCCATGCTGGCGGCGCTGACCACGGAATTCAAAAATCTGAATCCAAAGCCGCTGGGTGGCGCGCCGACCGCGAACGTCGCGGAAGGCAAGAAAATTTATGAGGAGGGCGTTCCCAGCGCCAACGTACCGCCCTGCGCATCGTGCCACGGAGCCGATGCCAAGGGCGACGGTCAGTTTCCGCGGCTCGCAGGACAACTCAACGACTACGTCACCAGAAAGCTGACGAACTGGGACAAGGAGCGAGGACAGGACAAGGCCAATCCGGACAGCTCAACGATCATGCAGCCGATTGCGCACGAGCTGACGCAGGCGCAAATCAAGTCTGTGGCGGCTTATGTCAGCCAACTAGAGTAGCCCGCTGCAGCGCAGGTTACGAGTGAGCGCGCGCATCAGTACGCGCCCTGAGGTCTCGCGCCGGAGCCCCGATCCAAGCCCGATCGAACCTCTCAATTCGTCTGCGAGCCTAAGAGCCGCGGCGACGCCACCTCGGCCGTCCGCCAAGCCGCGCAGCGGCTGAGGATCAGGGCGAAGACGATGAGGATCGCCGGGAAGCCGACCGGCTGGCCGAGAAACAGGAAGCTCGCAAGCAGGGCGAAGACGAGCGCCAGGGCCATCACCTCATGGCGCGCGAAACCTTCATCTAAGCCGGCGCGGATCAGAAACGCCACCGCGATGCCCAGCACGACCAGATCGTACATGAAGAGATAGGGCGTCGTGAGCAGCGTTGCCGCCGCAAGCATCGCCGCTTTCAGCGCGTACGGCAGCCTGCTCCGCCACGCCGCCACCAGCACGACGCCGACCGCGGCCGTCAACACCCATTGGAAGATCCAGCCGAGCTGCTCGGTGCCGCCGACATAGCGCACCAGCGCGAAGATGCTCTGCATCTTGAACCAGGGTGCGCGGCCTTCGGTCAGGAAGGCCTGCGAGAACATCGGAATCCAGTGGAAGAAGGCCTGCCAGCTTTCCGTCCCGAACGCGAGCCAGGACGCCAGCGCGATCGCCACCGTGACGAGTGCGGCGGTGAACAGCACGGTCCATTCGGCGGCGGCGAGCAGCACCAGCGGAAACAGCAGTCCATATTGCGGTTTGTAGCTCAGAAGGCCCAGACACACTCCGGCCAGCACCGGCCGCGTCGGCAGCAGATAGAGCATGCTGCCGATCAGGGATGCCGTGAGGAAGCCGTTCTGCCCGACCAGGATGTTGAGGAAGGCGGCGGGAAAGCCGATTCCAATGACGAGGCCCGCATTGCGCCCGACGATCGCGCGCATCACGGCCAGATACGGCACCATGCTGAACGCCGCCCAGCCGATGAAGGCCGCCGCATAGGGAAACTGCGCGAGCAACGCGGCGACGAACAGGAAGGGCGGCGGATAGTGCCAGGCGAAATGACCGACGAAATCCTGCTTGAGCAGCGCGAGCTCAACCTGCTTCTGGATGTCCCAATCCCAGGCCTGCGCGGGATGGCCCTCGAGCGCCAGCTTTCCGGCCGCCCAGACATTGACGAAGTCCGTCGGGATGCCGCGGCCGTCTGCGTCGAAGATCCACAGATGCGCGAGATAGGCCGCCGGAAAATACGCCAGCGTGACGATCGCCAGCGCGAAGGAGATGTTGAGGAGTGTCGCAGGGAGCGCGCCGTGACGGGCGATAGCTGGCGGGACGATCGAAACTTCGGCCATGCGGCTTCCTTTGACGCAACACGATAAGGCGGATGCGTTCGAGCCATACACCCTGATGACTTGCAGGAGGCTTAAGCCTTTGCTGTCGAATGGCCCGTGCATGCTCCGGGCAAAGCAAAAGAGCCCCGTCGATGACGAGGCTCTTCGCTATTTCCGTCGACCGTCCGGCTTACTTGAGGCTGGACGAGATCGAGGTGAACTTGGCGTTCAGCGTGGTGCCGAGCTGGTTGACGACGGTGATGATCGCCAGCGCGATGCCGGCGGCAATCAGGCCGTATTCGATGGCGGTGGCGCCGGATTCATCCTTCACGAAACGCGAAACGAGGTTCTTCATAAACTGCTCCAAAGGGTACACGAGGGCATTAATGGTCTGGTCATTCCGGCTTCCCAGCGCCGCCCGACCATGGAACCCAACCTAGGGGCAAAGAATTGCGCCGCAGTTAATTCGGCTACGTAAACACGGAACGGTTTGCGCGTATTCGTCGATGGTAAACTGAAATCTAAAACAATCGGTTAAATTGCGCGGATGCACGACTTCGCACGACATCTTGGCCGAGCGCAGCGCTCTCTCCATTCCCTCCCCCCTTGTGGGGGAGGGGCAGGGAGAGGGGCCCACACGGGGATTCTATCAATCGCGCCGCGTGCCCAGCACATATCGATAATCAGCACCTTTTCCTGGGCTCCCCCTCCCTAGCCCTCCCCCACAAGGGGGGAGGGAACGGACCTTTGTCGCGGCGGTGATCGAGTCGCATCGCAGCACGTTCTCGTTCCGCCGATTTACTCGAAGTTATGACCGCCGTGGTCCAATGCCGCCCGCTCGGCAACACTTAAGAATACGACGAGGCGGCATGTCCCTTTCCTTTACGAACAATATTGCCGTGCAGGGCCGCGCGCGGGCGCTGGTGCCGTTGTGTGTCGGCGCGGGCGCCTATCTGTTCTTCCTCTCTGTCGGCAACACGCTGCTTCAGGATTCCGACTCGTTCTGGCAGATCAAGATCGGTCAGTGGATCCTCGATCACCACGCCGTGCCTTACACGGACTTCTATTCCTTCACGCGGCCCGGCGAGCCCTGGATTTCGACCTCGTGGCTGTCGCAAGTCCTGTTCGCCGTCTCCTATGCGCAATGGGACTGGGCCGGGCCCGTGATCCTCACCGCGCTCGCGATGGCCGCATCGGCCGCGATCCTGGTCTATCTGCTCGATGCACATCTCGAGATTCCGCGCTCGGTGCTGTTCGCGATGCTGGCGGTCGTGCTGTCGCTGCACCACATCCTGGCGCGTCCGCACATGCTGGCCCTGCCGGTGATGATCGCCTGGGTCGGCGTGCTGATGAATGCGGCCGACCGCAAGGTCCCGCCGTCATGGGCCTGGCTGCCTCTGATGTCGCTGTGGGCGAATCTCCATGGCGGCTTCGTGCTCGGCCTCGCCTTGATCGGCCCGATGGCGATCGAAGCCATCTGGACGCTGGATTCGGCGAAGCAGATCCGCCTGCTCGCGCGCTGGTTCCTGTTCGGCGTGGCCGCGCTGGCGGCCGCCTGCGTCACGCCCTATGGCTGGCGCACGCTGCTGGGCGCGACCAACATCCTCAATCTCGGCGAGCTGCTGTCGGTCATCTCGGAATGGATGCCGGTGAATTTCGCTTCCTTCTCGGCGTTCGAAGCCGCGATCCTCGGCCTGATCGCGCTCGGCCTGTTTCGCGGACTCACGCTGTCGCCGCCGCGCATCCTGCTGATCCTGCTCTTCACCTGGATGGGGCTCACCCATGTCCGGAGCATCGAAGCCTTTGCCTTCCTGGTGCCGCTGGTGCTGGCCAAGCCCCTCGGCGAAACATCGCCGCTGTCGCAATTTGGCGCCGAGGCGACCCAGAGCTGGGCGGCGCGCTACGTCACCATCACGGGCGCGCTGATGATCGCGGCCGCGGCGTGGACCTCGACCTCGATCTACATGTCGCATCACCGCTTCGCCTTCACGATGGACCAGACACCGGTCGCTGCCGTCGACCTGCTGCGAGAGCGCAAGGCGCAGCGCATCTTCAACGGCTACCAGTTCGGCGGCTACCTGATCTCGCGCGACGTGCCGGTGTTCGTCGACGGCCGCGCCGAGCTCTACGGCGAGAAGTTCGTGATGGATTTTTTCAAGGCCGCCGAGGGCAAGAGGCCCGAGTTGCTGCCGCGCCTGCTCGACGAGTACAAGATAGACGCGACGCTGCTGGGGGCTGATACGCCGGGTCCGCAAATCCTGGATTACCTCAAGGGATGGAAACGGCTCTATACCGACAACATCGCCGTGATCCATGTCCGCGATGATCCGCCGGACGCGGAAACGCCGATGCCAGCGCATTCGAACTGAACCGCCGGACGATGTCGCCGCGCGTCCAGCCGACCGGGCAAGGATCGACCACGGAGCCGAAGCCCGCGATCGTGCTCGCGGTCGCCTGGGCGATCATCGTCGCGGCGCTCGGATGGCCCGCGATCAAGGCCGGCGTGTTCGACGCGCTGTCGACCGACGATGCCATGCGTCTGGTCGAAGTGCGCGATCTTCTGGCCGGCCAGGGCTGGTTCGACCTCACTCAATACCGGCTCGATCCACCCGGAATTGCCATGCACTGGTCCCGCATCGTCGATGCGCCCCTCGCCGTGCTGATCCTCCTGTTCCGCCCGCTGCTCGGCCAGCACCATGCCGAAGCGCTCACGCTGGTGCTGTGGCCCTCGCTGCTGATGGCCGCCGCGCTATGGCTCGCAGCGACGATTGCAAGCCAGGCAAGCGCCCCGGCCGACAGGTCGCGGGCACGGCTTGCAGCCATCCTGGTCACGGCGCTGTCGATCCCTGCCCTGATCCACTTCCGTGCCGGCGCGATCGACCATCATAATCTGCAGATGGTGCTGCTGCTCGGCTTGGTGCTTTGCGTTTCCGATTCCGAACACCATACGGCCAAGGCGGCCCTGGCGGGATTTCTCGCCGCGCTTTCGCTGTCGATCGGATTGGAAATGCTGCCCGCGATCGCCATGGCGAGCATGGCGGTGGTGGGACTGCTGGTGTGGAAAGGCACTGACGTCCTGCGCCCGGCCTGCGCTTTTGGTGCGGGCCTGACCGTCTCGTCATTGCTGCTGGCGCTCCTGCTGCTTCCGATGAGCAGTCTCTTCAATCCGGTCTGCGATGCCTTCGGCGGCCCCATCCTGCTCCTGTGCGCGGGCGGCGGCATCGCGCTGCTCGCGATTGCCGGTGCGAGCTGGCTTCGGCAGGGCTTGTGGACGCGGCTGACCGCGAGCGCGCTCGCCGGCGCGCTGCTGCTGGGCGCATTCTTCAAGTCGTACCCGGGCTGCGTGGCCTCGCCCTACGCGCAGGTCGATCCCCTGCTCGTCAGCTTCTGGCTTGGCCGCGTCGCCGAAACCATGCCGGTGAGCGAGATCGCACAGCTGCAGCCGCAGAAGCTGCTGGGTTATTATGCCTTTCCATTGCTGACGCTCGGCCTGTGTGTTGCGGCCGTGATCGGCTGCACGCCGCAAAGCCGCTTCCGCTGGATCGTCTCGACCGCCACGCTCGCAGCGCTGTTCGGCGTGAGCCTGTGGGAATTGCGCGGCGCCGCTGCCGCCAACATCGTTGCCGCCCCGCTATGCGTCGCCGCCATCGTCAGGCTTCGCACGGAGGTGGTGGCCGGTTGGCGGCTGGTCCGTGTCGCGCTGCTCGTGTCGCCCGCCTCGCTCGGCGGCATCGGCCTCGCGGTCTGGCCGGCCCTCGCCGCGGGCAGGGTCGCCCCCGGGATTGCGATGCCGGACCTCGCCGCATCCTGCCAGACCATCTCCAGCGCCGCGCCGCTCGCCGATCTGCCGCCCGGGCGGATGATGGCCCCGATCGATTCGGGTCCGGCGATCCTGACTGCGACCAGGCATTCCGTCTTCGCCGCCCCCTACCACCGCAACAATGACGGCAACCTCGTCATGGTGCACACGATGATGGACACACCGGAAGCTGCGCGCGAGGTGCTCCGCGCGCGAGGGGTCGACTACATCCTGACATGCAACGGTTCCGTCGATCAGGAGGATCTCGTCCGCCTCGCGCCGGAGGGCCTCGCCGCACAGCTCGGCCGCGGCGAAGCTCCGGATTATCTGGAGCGGATACAGGCGGTATCGAAGCCCGGCTGGACCGTCTGGCGCGTGCGCAAGTAGAGAGCGCGAGCCAGGCGAGCCCTATGCTTGGCGGCACCGCCGAGAGAGCACTTGCGCGCACTGATCCGCCTCCGGCATCATGGAGGCGGAGGCTCGTTTTTCCGTGTCATTGAAGAATCCGGAGGCTGTCGCTGCCATCGTATCGGCGCTTCGTCACGTCCACGGGGACGATATCGCACGACTGATGCTGGTCGAAGGCATGAGCCTCGCCAATTTGCTCGAGGCGATGTTTTCGGCGCCGCTGACGCACCGCGAGGCCGTCCGGGCGATCACCGACGGGCTCGATGACTTCGTGATCACGCCGGATCTGGGGCTCATGTGGCATCTCAAATACGTCTACGGAGACGAGCCGGGCTCCCTGCATGTCATGGACATGGAGATCGCCACGCCCGATGGCACGCTGGCGAGCCGGGACGTATGGCTTCGGCTCGCGTCGTGAGGGGATGTCCTGGACACGGTCGCAAGTGCAATGACGGTTTGTGGAACAGCAATCGTAGGGTGGAGCGGAGTTAGTTCGCTCACTCGCCCCGATCCTTGACGGGGATCACGAGCTTCATGCCCGACCAGATATCGTTGACGGCGCAGATCTTGATATCGACGAGGCCGTTCGCAAGCGCGGTCTCGCGCACCAGGGCTTCGGTCACGTCGGTCGCGATGCCTGAGGCCTTCTTCGGCCAGGACGCCCAGATCATGCCGTCGGGTGCGATCGCCTTGCGGTAGCTGCGCAGTTTGGCGGCGAGGCCCTTCGCCTCGGCGGCGAAGACATGCACCATGTCCAGCCGGGCTATGGCAGTGCTTGCGATGCTCACACCGTCAGGTAGTTCGCCGACGACATCCCGATAGGACGTCACGAGACCGTCCACGAAAATACAAAAGCCCGGCTTGATGCCGAGCTTCTGCACTAAAGGTTTGCCGGAAGTGCCGGCCATCAGACGCTTGCCGTTATGCTTGAGGCTGCGGCTCCAGACCGGGATCCGGATCGGGGCGCGGGCGCGGCGACTTGCCGGCCGGGGGCACGGCGGAGGCGCGCGGCGTGGTCGGCTCGAGCACCGACTCGCGGTTCGGCTTCTTGCCCTTGAGCAAATCGACGATCTCGTCGCCGGAGAGCGTTTCGAACTCGAGCAGGCCCTTGGCCAAGGCCTCGAGATCGGCGTGCTTTTCGGTGAGGATGCGGGTCGCTTCCTTGTAGCCTTCCTCGACCAGGCGCTTGATCTCGGAGTCGATCTTCTGGACGGTGGCCTCGGAGGCGTTCTGCGTCCGCGAGACCGACATGCCCAGGAACACTTCGTCCTGGTTCTCGCCATAGGAGACCGTGCCGAGCTCTTCCGACAGACCCCAGCGCGTCACCATCATGCGGGCAAGCCGCGTGGCCTGCTCGATGTCGGAGGCGGCACCCGAGGTCACCTTCTCGCGGCCGAAGATCAGCTCTTCGGCGACGCGGCCGCCCATCATGATGGCGAGGCGCGAGGTCATCTGCTCCAGGGACATCGACAGCTTGTCGCGCTCGGGGAGCTGCATCACCATGCCGAGCGCACGGCCGCGCGGAATGATGGTGGCCTTGTGGATCGGATCGGTCGCGGGCACGTTGAGGCCGACGATGGCGTGGCCGCCCTCGTGATAGGCCGTCAGCAGCTTCTCTTCCTCGGTCATGACGAGCGACTTGCGCTCGGCGCCCATCATCACCTTGTCCTTGGCCTCTTCGAACTCGGCCTGGGTCACCATCCGCTTGTTGCGGCGGGCGGCGGTAAGGGCTGCTTCGTTGACGAGGTTCATCAGGTCGGCGCCGGAGAATCCAGGCGTGCCGCGCGCGATGGTCTTGAGGTTGATATCGGGCGCCAGCGGAACCTTGCGGACGTGAACCTTCAGGATCTGCTCGCGGCCGACGACGTCGGGGTTCGGCACCACGACCTGACGGTCGAAGCGGCCCGGACGCAGCAGCGCGGGATCGAGCACGTCAGGGCGGTTCGTCGCGGCGATCAGGATCACGCCCTCGTTCGCCTCGAAGCCGTCCATTTCGACCAGCAGCTGGTTCAACGTCTGCTCGCGCTCGTCATTGCCGCCGCCGAGACCGGCGCCGCGGTGACGACCGACCGCGTCGATTTCGTCGATGAAGATGATGCAGGGCGCGTTCTTCTTGGCCTGCTCGAACATGTCGCGCACGCGGCTGGCACCGACGCCGACGAACATCTCGACGAAGTCCGAACCCGAAATGGTGAAGAACGGCACGTTGGCTTCGCCCGCGACCGCACGCGCGATCAGGGTCTTACCGGTGCCGGGAGGGCCGACCAGCAGCACGCCGCGCGGAATGCGGCCGCCGAGGCGCTGGAATTTGCCGGGGTCGCGGAGGAATTCGACGATCTCCTGCAGGTCCTGCTTGGCTTCGTCGACGCCGGCGACGTCTTCGAAGGTGACGCGGCCATGCGCTTCGGTCAGCATCTTCGCGCGCGACTTGCCGAAGCCCATCGCCTTGCCGGCGCCGCCCTGCATCTGGCGGGACAGGAAGATCCAGACGCCGATCAGCGCGATGAAGGGCAGCCAGGAGACCAAGAGCGAGACGAACCACGGCACGTTGTCGCCGGGCGGCTTGGCGGTGATCTGCACCTTGCTGTCGTACAGGCGCTTCACCAGCGTCGGATCGTTCGGCGCATAGGTCTGGAAGCTCGAGCCGTTGGTGAAGGTGCCGTGGATGTCAGGCCCCTGGATCACGACGTCGCGCACATTACCGCGGTCAACTTCGCTGAGCAGCTGGGAGAAGGCGATGTCCTGCGAGGAGGCCCGCTGACCCGGATTCTGGAAGAGCGTGAACAACGCCAACAGCAGCAAAACAATGATGACCCAGAGGGCGAAATTGCGCAGATTGGCGTTCATCGATCTTCCTTCGTGGTCGCGCGGATCGCGGCCTCATCCTTGGGCTCTACGAGGAAATCCCCAAGGAATCCTCATCGTTAGACGCATACAATTTAGGTGCCGTCCCGGTCGCTGCCAAGGGAACGCGATGGGACTATTTAGCCCATCTTAGCGCGATTCCCGCTGAAATAATGGCGCCCGAGGCGGGGTTTTTCCTGCCTGGTTAAGGTGTCCTGACGGCAGGCTGCGGAAACAGCCGGTGTCATGATCCGCCCTCATTCGCCCCTGGATCCCGCTTTGGACCGCCGGGCCGGCGCAGGCGCGATGTGGATACGCCCCCCGGCAAGGCTGATCAAGGCTCCCGCAAGGGTCTGCTTCAAAAGGGTACGGTCGTTTGCGCCGATGCGGGGCCTTCCGGTCATCGACAGCTCCACGGCCTGATCGAGCGCGGCCAGTAGGGCCTCGACCTTGCCGAGTTCCGGCGGCCCTTCGTGTCCGTGGGCGTTGATGGCCCGCAGCAGCAGTCGCAGCCGGACTTCTTCCGGCAGGCTCGCGAAGGACGAGGCCTCGAAGCTGCGAACGCCCGGCTGCGGCGCAGGGCCGCGATCCCGCAGGCGGAGGAAACGTTCGGCGCCGTCGGTCAGCACCTCGACGGCCGCGTTCGCCCGGGCAAGCCGCGCCGAGAGCCGCGCGAAGGTTCTGATATCGCCGCCCTCGGCCGCGAGCTGGGGCAGCAGCGCCCGCAGCCGCGGCCGCGTGAAAGAGGCGTCGCGGTTGGTGGGGTCCTCAACGAAGCCGATCCTGGCCCGCTTCAGGGTCGCGATCAGCTGCGATTTCGGCACGTCGAGCAGCGGCCGCGCCAGCACGATGCCGTCGCGCATCGACAGGCGCGCCATCGCCGACAGCCCGGCAATGCCGCTGCCGCGCAGCAGCCGCATCAGAAGCGTCTCGGCCTGGTCGTCGCGGGTATGGGCCGTCAGCACGTGGCTCGCGCCGGCACTGCGTGCGGCCTGCGCCAGCAGGCGATAGCGCGCTTCGCGCGCGGCGGCGGGCAATCCCGTCGTCGGCTTGGCGCCGCGCCAGCGCAGCGTCCGGTGGGCAAGGCCGAGTTCGGTCGCGAGCCGTTTGACCTCGCGCGCCTCGCGCGCCGCCTCGGTCCGCAGGCCGTGATCGACGGTGACCACGTTGAGCTCCGGGCCGCGCGCAAGGCTGCGCCGCCAGCGCGCCGCGAGCCACATCAGCGCGACAGAGTCGGGGCCGCCGGACACCGCGAGCACCAGCGCCGGCGCGCTTTTGAACTCGGCGAAGAGCTGCTTCGCCGCACGCGCGGAGATCGGAGAATTGTCGTCGTCTGACATGACGCGGCCCTGACAGCGGCGAATGGCGGCGCAAGTCTAGCGCAGCGCCATGCGCCTTGTCAGCGAGCGCCGCCGCAGTTCAGCACTTCACGCGCTTCTGCTCGCGGTCGACGGCGGATTTGACGCCGGCCGAGGCGCGTGGATATTTGCGGCCGACCTCGCCGAAAGCGGCGCAGGCCGCCTCCTTCTCCTTCAGCGCTGCGAGCGACTGGCCGAGCCGCAGCAGTGCATCCGGCGCCTTGGCCGATTTGTCGTATTTCGTCGTGACGGCGAGAAAGGATTCGGCGGCATCGCGATATTGCTGGCGCTGGAAATAGCTTTCGCCGAGCCAGTATTGCGCATCGCCGAGCAGCGGGTCGTTGGGATATTTGCCGGCGAAATTCTTCATGGTCTGCTCGGCCAGCGCATAGTCCTTGCGCTGCATATAGCCGATGCCGAGATCGAACTCGTCGCGCGGCGTGGCCGACGGCGGCAATGTCGCCAGAGCCGGGCCACCACCCTGCGCGGGATTGCCTTGCTGGGCAGGCGGATAGCCCTGCTGGGCGGGTGGATAGGCCTGCTGGGTCGGCGCCGCTGCGGCCTGCGGATAGCGGCCGCCATTGGCGCTGAGATCGAGCGGCTGCTGGCCGCCGCCCAGCGCCCGCGGCGCACCGGGTGCACTCGGATTCTGGTTCGGGTCGAACGCATCCCCGCGCCGGCGGCTGCCGGGCGCGCCGGGGCCGGGCTGCTCCTGGACGATCGGTGCGGGAGAGGCGATCTGCGGCTGCTCGTAATTCGGCTGCACCGCCTGCTGCTGCGGCGGCTGGCGATAGCCGGGGGCGACCTGGTTCGGTGCGATCTGGGCCGGCGGCATCGCGGCGGCATTGGGCGCCTGCCCGGGCGCGCCTTGCGCGCCGCCTTCGAGCTGGCGGATGCGATCCTCGAGCTGGCGGTTGCGATATTGCAGCTCTTCGTTCTGTCCGGTGAGCTGGCGCAGCTGGTTCTCCAGCCGCTCGATCCGCATCTCGGGATCATCGTCCGTCTGCGCGAAGACAGGCGTGCACAAGGGGAGCAGCGCGGCGATGGCCACGGTGCCGGTAAAGACCTTAAATCTGGATGACATCTTGCCCTGACGACGAAAGCGAAATGGCCTGCGACGGAACATGCGACGCGCCACACATTGAAGGGGAGTACGCCAAAACTGTGACTGCCACCAAGCGGTTTTAAATCACAGGTCGCTGAAACGAAACCGGCGCCCGTGAGGGCGCCGGCATATTCGGTTTCCAAAGATGAACGGCGCCTGAAGCGTCAGGAGCTCGCGTTCAGCACGGTCACAGCACGACGGTTCTGCGACCAGCAGGAGATGTCGTTACAGACCGCCACCGGCCGCTCCTTGCCATAGGAGATCGTGCGCATGCGGTTGGGATCGATGCCGCGGGAGGCGAGGAACGAGCGCACCGACTGGGCACGGCGTGCGCCGAGCGCGATGTTGTACTCGCGGGTGCCGCGCTCGTCGGCGTGACCTTCGATGGTGAAGGAATAGCGCGGATAGGTCTGCAGCCACTGCGCCTGCTTCTCCAGGGTCACGATCGCCTGCGGGGTCAGGTCGGTCTGGTCGCTCTCGAAGAACACGCGGTCGCCCACGTTCACGACGAAGTCCTGCTGGCTGCCCGGCGTCGCCGCGCTCGCATTGGCGTCCAGGCCCGCATTCTGCTTGGCGCAGGCGCCCATCGACAGCGCGATTGCGACCACTGCAGCCAGCTTCAATCCCTGGAGGATACGCATAGGATATTTCATTCCGGAGCCTCCACGCTCACGTTCGTCCACTGCCGTCCGGTCTACAGGGGGTTGGTTAAGCGAACGTTCCGTCAACCTTATCGGAACCTTGCCTCAGCCGGTCAAATGCCCCCAACCAGCGAAAAGCACCCGTCATGGTTAATGCGTTGTAAATGTGGCGCGAGGGTGAAGGCAAGCCGCATCGACAGGCAAAATGCCCGCTTTCGCGGATTTGGACGGCCGTGGAGAGTGGATGGCCTAATAGATGGAACCGAGTGCCGGAGCCGCCACATCGAGAGTCCGCGGGGTGGTCAGCAGCATCGGGCGGGGGGCTGCCTGGCGGGGACTGCGTTCAAACAGCATGCGCCGCTCGAACGCGCTGGAGCGCATGATGGGAAAGCGGGTCAGAACCCGATCCCGCTGCCTCCGGACGTCGGTGGCCATCAGAACCGCCTTCTTGGTCGGCCACCCCGGAAACCCCCGCGGCTCGGGCGAAATGGTCTCGTGCAGGAAGACGCGGCGGTAAAACGCCTGATGGTCGGTCCGTATCATCGCAAGGCCGGTGTCGGCATTGAAATGATCGCACGCGACAAAGGCGAGGCGCACCGTCAGATACGGCAATTCGGGAAAGCGCTGCTGCTTGTCGGGATCCGCAACAAACCGACACGGATCGACAAAAACCTCGCCGCGATCGAGGCGGGGGTGCAGGACGTCGCCGAAGACTTCGGTCGTATAGGACATCCGCCATTCGGACGTCAGAAGGTGGATGCGGACGGAGCTGCAGAGCTCTCCGTCAACATAGATCCCGAAATTCCAGGTGTTTGGCGTTTCGTCGAAGCGATCGGTGACGCGCAGTGAAGCTGACGGCTCGATCAAACCGGCCTGCAGATAGGCCCGGTAGCGCATCAGGTACAGACTGTCCTTGTCCTCGGAAGTCTCGATGAGCCGGTAGTCGATGCGGTCAAATAACGCGGCGCCTCGTGGAAGATGCGCCGCGTTCGGTTCGGCTCCGGACTTCATCTGGTACCTCAAAACTCCAAGCAACTTCCGCGAGTGGCCGAAGATTAATGGTTCCTTAACAGAATTGCAAAGCCTTAGAATCGTTAGGGTTAACCTTTGCGGCCCGCAAGACTACGGCACGCGAGAGCTGATTTTGGCGAAGGAGTGTCAGGAATGGATCAGGCGATCGATCGCGACGACACGATCGTGATCTGGTCGTCAGGCATGCGACGGCCATAGGAGGCGTTGAGCAACTGCCGGACTCGCACGGCCGGAACGGGCCGGCTGAACAGGTACCCCTGCCCTTCGGTCACGGTGCCGTCGGCGCTGATCAGCTCGAGCTGCTCGTTGGTCTCGATGCCCTCGACCACGACCGACATGCCGAGGTCGGCCGACAGCCGCGCCACGCCACGTAGCAGCGTCAACGGACGGTCCGTGTCGATACCCTCCAGGAAGGAGCGGTCGATCTTGACCTTCTGCATCGGGAAATTGTGCAAATAGCTGAGGCTCGAATAGCCGGTGCCGAAATCGTCCAGCGAGATGCGCACGCCGAGCGCATGCAGCTGCGACAGGATGTCGTGGGTGAGCTGGGTGTTGCGCAGCAGTGAGGATTCGGTGATCTCGATCTCGAGGCGATGAGCCGGCAGGCCGGAGACTTCGAGCGCATAACGGATCTCGCTCAGCACGTCGCGCTGATGGAATTGCTGCGGCGAGAAGTTGACGGCGACGCTGACGCCCTCCGGCCACTTCATGCATTCCATGCAGGCACGGCGCAGGATCCAGCGGCCGAGATCGACGATCAGGCCCATGTCCTCGGCAACCGGAATGATGTCGATCGGAGAGACGGTACCGCGCACCGGATGATTCCAGCGCAACAGCGCCTCGCAGGTGGTGATCTTGCCCGACTTCAGATTGACCAGCGGCTGATAGAACAGCTCAAACTCTTCGTTGGCGAGCGCCTTGCGCAGGTCGAGCTCGAGGGTGCGGCGCGCCTCGACCGTCGCCGCCATCTCGTCACGGAAGAAGCAGAAGGTACCGCGGCCGTCGGCCTTGGCCCGGTATAGCGCCATGTCGGCATTCTTGAGCAGAATGTCGGCGCTGGCACTCTCCGGCGACGTCAGCGCGATGCCGACGCTGGCGCCGATCTCCACCAGATGATTGTCGATGCGATAGCGCTCGCTGAGCCGCTCGACGATGCGGCGGGCGAGGCTCGCAGCGTCTTCGGGCGCATTGATGTTCTGCTGGAACACGACGAACTCGTCGCCGCCGAAGCGGGCGACGAAATCCTCCGGCCGCAACATCTCGCGCAAACGGTTGGCGACCGCGCACAGGAGCTGGTCGCCGCAGGGATGACCGAGTGTGTCGTTGACCTGCTTGAACTGGTCGAGATCGACGAACAGCAGCGCGGAGAGCCGTTCGGAATGGTTCGAATGGGCGAGCAGACGCTCGATCTCATCGCGGAAATGGACCCGATTGGGCAGCGCGGTGAGATCGTCGTAACGGGCCAAATGCGTGATCTTGGCCTCGGCGTTGCGCCGCTCCGTAATGTCCTCGAGCAACACCACGGCGCCACCATCGGCCATCGGCTGCACGGTCCAGGACAGCGAGCGGTTTCGTTGCGGATTGAGATCGACGGTAACGATCTCTTCGGCCTGCGATCTCTCGATATCCGCAACGATGCGTTCGCCGCTTGCAGCCGAGATGGATCTGGCGCCGACGCACGCCCCGACGACGTCGCGCGCGCTGGTGCCGTTCTGCGTGAGAACTTCAGGCAGGTTCAGCATTGCGGCGAACCGGTAGTTCATGACCGCAAGCTGTCCGTCGACACCGAACATGCAGAGTCCGTGCGGCATGTTGTTCAGCGCCGTATCGAACTGTCCGGCGAGCGCGGCCTCGCGCTCACGGGCCACCACGGCCCCCATGAAGATCCTGTGCAGGTTCACCGAGAGCTGCATGATCGCCACCAGGAAGGCAGCGCTCACCAGGGCCATCGCGATGTAGTAGGGCGTTCCACGCAGCGCCAATGCGAGCACCGCTGGACCGAATATGAGCATGGCCTGAAGATGGAAAATTGCCGGCCGGCCGTACGCCCTGCCCGCACCGCCCGCCGCGATCCCGGTCGTGACCGACAAGGCGATCATGTGGGCGACGGCATCGTCCGTGGCCAGAAGTGCGGTGGCGCACCAGATGCCGATCGCTGCCGCCTGAATCCTCGCGCCAATCTGGTAGCGCTTCTGCCAGCGCTCGGCCGCCTCGGCCGTCATCATAGTCTTGCGGGCCTGGTAGCGCTGCAAGTCGATGGCCCGGGCGGTACCAGCCAGGACAAGAAGCGCCACGCACGCCCAGATCAGCGGCTCGCCCGTCCTCAGCGCGGTCAGGCTCGCACCGATCGACACGAAGATGAGACCCGCCAGCAGCGGGCCAGGCGCTTCGAACAGCGAATCGATTTGCGCCGCCGAAGTTTTCGGCGGCCGCTGTTCCGGCTCTCCGCTATGCCTTGCGAGCTGCATCTGTTGTTTGTACGCGCGTCCTGTTTGGGACGTAGTCTTACCCAGACCAGATGAAGCCTTTCTGAGGGAACATCGTTAAAGTCGAGTTGTTTTTCGGCAATAGCGAAGATATTTCTGCTGAAAAATCAAGCAGCTAGGCAAGCCTTGCCGAGCGCAAGGTGAAGGAAACCTTGCCGCGTTCGCAGAAAGCGGAAAATCGGCTTTGTTTTTTCGAGAAGATCGCGCGTTGCGGCGCGCGATCGATCTACTGGCCCGCCGTCGCCGAGAGCAGCGGCGACCATGCCGGATCGGAGGCGAAGCCCGGCGTCGGAACCTTCTGTTCAAAGCGACCGGAGATATCGACGCTGAACAGCGACGGTCCGGAATTGCCGCCGGGATCGCGGAAGAACATCACCACGCGGCCGTTCGGCGAGAAGGTCGGGCCTTCATTGTGGAAGCCTGACGTGAGCAGCCGCTCGCCGCTGCCGTCAGGCTTCATGACGCCGATCGAGAATTGGCCGCCGCCCTGCCGGGTGAAGGCGATGTAATCGCCGCGCGGTGACCACACCGGCGTCGAATAGGTGGCGTTGTTGTCGTCCTTGGAGAAGGAGATGCGCTGCGCCTGTCCGCCGCCCGCCGCCATCACATAGATCTGCGACCGGCCGCCGCGATCGGATTCGAAGCAGATGCGGGTACCATCAGGCGAGTAGGACGGTGAGGTGTCGATCGCCGGCGTGTCGGTGAGACGCGTGGTCGAGCGCGAGCGCAGATCCATCACGAACAGGTTGGAATTGCCGCCCTGCTGCAGGCTCATGATGACGCGCTGGCCGTCCGGCGAGAAGCGCGGCGCAAAGGTCATGCCGGGGAAGTTGCCGACGATCTCGCGCTGGCCGGTTTCGATGTTGAAGAGATAGACCTTCGGATCGCCCTGACCGAACTCCATATAGGTGATCTCTTGCGAGTTCGGCGAGAAGCGCGGCGTGAGCACGAGGTCGGAGCCGCGGGTGAGATAGCGCACATTGGCGCCGTCCTGGTCCATCATCGCGAGCCGCTTGACGCGGCGCTCCTTCGGCCCGGACTCGTCGACGAACACGACGCGGCTGTCGAAATAGCCCTTCTCGCCGGTCATCTGCTCGTAGATCTGGTCGGAGATGATGTGAGCGATCCGGCGCCAATATTCCGGCGAGGTGAAATATTGCTGGCCCGCGAGCTGCTGGCCGGTGACGACGTCCCACAGGCGAAATTCGGCCTTGAGCCGGCCGTCCGGCTGTCGCGTCATGCGGCCGGTGACGAGGGCCTGGGCGTTGAGGGTTTTCCAGTTCTGGAATTGCGGGGCGACGTCGATGTTGCTGATGCGCTCGATGAAGGCGGCCTGATCGATCGGGGCAAACAGTCCCGAGCGCTTCAGATTGTTGGTGATGACCTGCGTGACGCCGTTGCTGACATCGCCGTCGGCCGGCGTGCCCGGCACGAAATTCGTGACCGCGATCGGGATCGGGCGGAACTCGGTGGGATCGATGCGAAGCCGCGGCTGGCCTTGAGCCAAGGCATGTCCGCCCCCGAGCATCGCGAGCGTCGATCCCGTCAGGGTCATGAAGCGGCGGCGGTTCATCGATCGGACGTCATTCATCGCAAAATTCTTTTGTTCGGATGTCACAACATGTCTTTAAGGCCGAAGGTCATGGGAATGACCTTCCAGCTGTCGTATTGCTGCTTCGGCAGGAACGAATAGACCTGGCACTGCACGATCGCGCGCTTGGCGCTCTCCGCCACCGCCTGGGCGATCGACCGCGACGGTCCGCGCACCGCGACGATGACGGGCTCGGACGCGAGCGATCCGTCGATCCTCATGGGAATGTCGATGTCGGCTTCGTACTGGTTGGCATCCTGCCCGTTATAGGTCGGCGTGAAGCAGCGCTTGACTGCGCCCTGGAACGCACCTTGCCAGGTCGCGACATTGGTAGCGGCTGTCCCTGAAGTCGAGCCCAGCGAGGCCGACGCATTCAGCGCCGAGCCGGCAAGTTCGTGCCGGGTCGCGGCCCGCTTGTCGAGGTCGCGGGCAATCTGCGCGGGATCGAAGGTACGCTCCTTCGGCTTCGGTTGCTGCTGCGGCTGCACCGCCGCGACCTTCTGCTCCACCGGCTTCGGCGGCGGCTTCTTGGTCTCCAGCTTCTTTTGCAGCTCCGCGATCGGATCTTCCTTGGCCGGATCAGGCTTCTTTTCCTGCGGCTTCGGCTCTTCCTTCGGCTTGGTCTCGGCGACCGGCTTCGGCGGATCGGGCTTCTTCTCGACCGGCTTTTCGACGGGCTTCGGCGGCGGCGTATCGGGGGTCGAGTTGGTCTTGATCAGCTCTTTCTTCTCGGTGACCTTGCCGACGGCGTCTTCCTCGGGCTTGGCCTCGGCGATCTTCTCGACCTTGGGCTTCGGCTCTTCTTTCTTGCCGGTCTTCTGCCCGTTGGTGATCTGCGCCAGCTGGTCGCTGGAGATGATGTCGATCGGAAGCGACTCTTCCGGCGCGATGAAGGCTTTGCTGCTGAAGGTCAGCAGCCCCCATCCCAGCACGAGGACGTGGAGGGCAATCGACGCAACGAGTGTCTTGTCGACGTTCACCTTCACCGGCTTAGGATCCCTGATCCGCTTCCGTGACGAGCGCCAGCTTCTTGAACCCGGCGCCGGACAACAGGCCCATCACCCGCGCCACCGTGCCGTAATCCGCCTTCTTGTCGGCGCGCAGATAGATGCGTTCCTCTAGCCCGCCACGCGCGTCCGTGATCGCCTTCAGCTTCGGGATCAGATCGGTCAGCGCGACCTCGGTGTCGTTGATGAACACCTTGCCCTTGATGTCGACCGACATCTGGAGCGGCTTCTGGTCGTTCTGGTCGAGGCTCTTGGCCTGGGTCTGCGGCAGGTCGAGCGGCACGCCCACGGTGAGCAACGGCGCCGACACCATGAAAATGATGAGCAGCACCAGCATCACGTCGACCATCGGCGTGACGTTGATCTCGGCCATGACCGGCTTGCGCCGGCTGCGACGGCCGCCGCCTCCGGACGAGCTCGCAACGTTCATGCCCATGGCTTGGTGCCCAATCTCGCCTTCACACTATACATGCCGCCCGTCAGCCCCGCTCGTCGATCTGGCGGGACAGGATGGCCGAAAATTCATCAGCGAAGCCCTCGAGCCGCTGGGCCTGCCGGTTCACCTCGGAGGTGAACTTATTGTAGAAGATAGTGGCAGGAATGGCGGCGATAAGGCCAACCGCGGTCGCAAACAGCGCTTCCGCGATACCGGGCGCCACCACCGCCAGAGAGGTATTTTTCGACGCCGCGATCGACTGAAAGCTCGACATGATGCCCCAGACCGTGCCGAACAGGCCGACAAAGGGTCCGGCGGAGCCGACGGTCGCGAGCACCAGAAGGCGGCGCTCAAGCCGCTCGACCTCGCGGGCGATCGAGACGTTCATGACCTTGTCGATGCGCATCTGCAGGCCCGCGACCGAGCGGGCGTGGCTCTCGAACGAGCGCTTCCACTCGCGCATCGCGGCGACGAAGCAGGCCGCCATCGAATGGGTCGGCTTGGCCGAGAGCGTGCGATAGAGCTCCTCGATCGACTCGCCGGACCAGAATGCCTGCTCGAACCGATCCATCGAACGCCGCGTGCGCGCGTAAAGGAAGATCTTGTCGATCGCGATCGCCCAGACCCAGACCGAGCAGGACAACAGGCCCAGCATGACGCATTTCACGATCCAGTGAGCCTGCCAGAACAGCGCGATCAGCGACACGTCGGCGGAGGCGGCAACCGGAAGGGCGGATTGAGCCACGTCGGCCGGATTCATCTAAAATATCCTCTCAAGGCGATCGTTACCTATGTCCCGGTCGGCCAAATGGCGTCCGGTTCCCCTTTAGCCGCGCTAGAACCGGCGCGGCCGGCAAGCCCGCTCAAAGCCTTGTCTTTCTGGGATGCAGGGGCTCGTCCAAAGCCGCCGCCTGCATTCCCTGCCAAGATGTCAAAACTATGGGCCTCGACGACGGCTCCGGGCGCGATTGTCCATAAATACCAGAGCCCGGCGATAGTTAATGCCGGGTTACCAGGGACGAATTTGGTTCCGGGAAAGCAAGGCGACACAGGGGGATGGGGACACGAGAGTTCCGCTTCATCCCTGGCTGCTACCCGCTCGCAGGAACCAGTGCTCCCGCCGGCAAATTATCCCGAAAATCACTTTTGGCGAGGATTTGCCATGAGCATCAACCCCAAGACGACCGCCGCCATCGGCGACCATCCACTCCACCCCATGATCATCCCCTTCCCCGTGGCGTTCCTGGTCGGCGCGCCCATTGCCGACCTGGCGTTTATCGGAACCGGCGACGCCTTCTGGGCTCGCGCCGCCATGTGGCTGATCGGCGCCGGCATCGTCATGGCGCTGATCGCGGCAGCAGCCGGCTTCACGGACTTCTTCAATGATGCCCGCATTCGCAGCCTCAACGATGCCTGGTACCACATGGTCGGCAACCTTGCCGCGGTCGTGCTGGCCCTGGTCAATTTCTATCTGCGCTACGCGCAGGGCACCGAGGCCGCGATCAAGCCGTGGGGCGTGGTGCTCTCCCTGATCGTCGTCGGCATCCTCCTGTTCACGGGATGGAAGGGCTGGGAGATGGTCTACCGCCATCACGTCGCCGTGCTGGACGCGCCGGGCCAGACCAGCTCGGAGCCGGTCACGCCGCATCATGGCGGCCAGAGTCACCGCCGCGCCGCTTGAGCGAACAGCGCCTCAAGCCGCAGCCACGCCACTGCCGAGAGCTGCGAATCGTTACGGGCCATCTGAGCTCCGTAAGGCTACGAGCTTGTATGCCAGACGTCCGCGACCATATAGTCCCGCAAATTTCCGGCTGATGCTGCATCGGCCGGGGATGTGCACGCAAACCATATCGTCCAGACCCCGCGGTGGTCCGCCATCCGCGGGTTTTTCGTACCCGATTGCCTTCGGCCGGGCCGAAGCAGATCCCAGATACCGTTACCCGAGGTTACGCCAAGATATGCCGACCCACGCGCCCGCCGACGACCACCACGACGACATCATGTACCCCTCCGCCGTGCCGTTCCTGCTGGTCCATCTCGGCTGCGTCGCGGCGATCTGGTCGGGAATCACCTGGCAGGCGCTTGCGATCTGCGGTTCGCTCTATGTCGTGCGCATGTTCGGAATCGGGGCCGGCTACCACCGCTATTTCTCCCATCGGGCTTTTGCGACCAGCCGGGTGTTTCAATTCATCCTGGCCTGCGTCGCACAGAGCAGCGCACAGAAGAGCGTGCTGTGGTGGGCGGCCAAGCATCGGCACCATCATCTGCATTCCGATACTGAACACGACGTGCATTCACCGCGTCACCGCGGCTTCCTCTACAGCCATGTCGGCTGGATCTTTCACCGGCAGCACGACGCGACCGATCTCGTCAAGGTCGGCGATCTCACCGACTATCCGGAGCTGATGTGGCTGCATCGGCTGGAGCTGCTGCCGGCCGCGACGCTTGCGGTGCTCTGCTTCCTGGTGGCGGGATGGTCGGGTCTTGTCGTCGGCTTCCTGTGGAGCACCGTGCTGCTTTACCACGCGACCTTTTGCATCAATTCGCTCGCCCATGTGCATGGACGCAAGCGCTACGTGACGGGTGACGATTCCCGCAACAACTGGCTGCTGGCGCTGCTCACCTTGGGCGAAGGCTGGCACAACAATCACCACGCCTACCAGAGCAGCGTCCGACAGGGCTTTCGCTGGTGGGAAGTCGACGTGACCTACTATGTGCTAAAGGTCCTGTCCTGGTCCGGAATCGTCTGGAACATGAAGGCGCCGCCCGAGCTGGTGCTGCGCAACGAGCAGCCGCTCGGCGCCCGCGTCATCAAGCGGGCCGCCCGCGACCTCGCCGGGCGGTTCGATGCGCACGCTCTGGCGCACGCGATCTCGTCGGCGCTGCACCGGGCTGATCGCGCCCAACTGCAACTGCCGTCGCTGCACGATATCCTCAACCGGGCCCATGAAGGCGTCGACGCGCTGACGCATCTGCATCTGCCGAAGTTACCGAGCCGCGAGGAGTTTCTCGCGGAGGCTCGATCGATGTTTGCGCGAACGCGATCGCTCAACGAAATCGTCGATCACGCCTACGAACATTTTCTGACTTCGGTTCGCGCCCGGGTGGCCAAGGTGATCTGAAAGACCATGGCCCGGCCAAACGGCGTGCGCCTGAGTCTCACAGGCGCGCCCTCCTCCACCTCACCGCGCCTGCCCGTTGCTTTGATTGCTGTGATCGAGATAGGCCAGCGCCAGCTTGAGTTGCGCGTCGTCGGGCTTCCCGATCAGCTCCGCCTTGATCGGTGGTGACGAGATAGGCTTAGCCTGGCCGGTTTGCGCCTGCGCCGGGCTCCCGTTGAGCGAGCCCGGGTTGGCAAGCGCGCCGGTGAGCGAGCTTTCCCGCAGCACTGCTCCACCCGCGATCTGCTGATCCTTGGGCGCCTCCGCTACGACGTCGGGCGCAATCCCTTCATCTTGGATCGAGCGACCGGACGGCGTGTAATAGAGCGCTGTCGTCAACCTGACCGCACCATGCCCCTTCAGCGGGATCACAGTCTGCACCGATCCCTTGCCAAAGCTCTGGGTGCCCATCACCGTGGCGCGATGACGGTCCTGTAAAGCGCCGGCTACGATTTCCGATGCCGAGGCGGAAGCGCCGTTGATGAGCACCACAACCGGAACCCCGGCCAGCATGTCGCCGTGGCCGGGTGCGGCAAAGCTGTGGTTCTCGCTGGCATCCCGCCCACGGATGCTCACCACCGTGCCGCCGTCGAGCAGGTCGCCCGCGACGTCGATGGCAGCCGTCAGCAGTCCGCCCGGATCGTTGCGCAGATCGACCAGGAGTCCTTTCAGCTTGCCACTGGACTCGCGTTGAAGTTTTTCTAGCGCGCTCTTGAATCCGCTGGAGGTGTCTTCGCCGAACTGGCTGATGCGAACGTAGCCCACGCCGTCCGGCTCCAGCTTCCACTTGACCGATTCCACATTGATGATTTCCCGCGTCAAGGTGACCTCCAGCGGCTCCTGTTTGCCGCGGAGCAGCGTCAGTGTCACGCTCGAGCCCGGATTGCCGCGCAACACCGCGACCACCTTGCTCAGAGGCATGCCCCGCGCGCTGACGTGGTCGATCAGAAGGATCTGGTCACCCGGCTCGATTCCGGCACGCGCCGCAGGTGTGCCGTCAATCGGCGAAATGACCTTCGGCAAGCCGTCCTGTTCGCTTATCTGGATGCCCAAACCGCCGAATCGGCCCGCCATGTCGGCCTGAGACTGCTTGAATTCACCCTCGTCCATGTAATCGGAGTGCGGGTCGAGCCGGTTGAGCATGCCCTTGAGCACGTCCTTGGTCAGCTCATCCGAACCGATCGGATGGACATAGTTGCGATTCACGAGCTGGATGACACCCCCGATCAAGCCGAGATCGGCGGCCTGAGACTCGTCGCCCTGCATAGCAATGGCGGCGAACAAAGGGAGGGCAACCAGGCAGGCACAGAGAGACGTCGCAATCAACAGACGGTGTTTTGTCATCGAGGCCTCGGTTCGCAGGAGCGGATGGCGAGGAGGCGCGGCAGGAATCGCGCGGCGTTCAACGGAGAGGCCACACCTCCAATACATTGAACGCAAACAGGAGCCGGACGTTTCAGCCGGCGCTGACCGACCGCCTTCAGCGATCTCGACCTGGTCCCGACGAACCGCAAGGAGCGCGCAGATTCTGTCACCGAAAACCAAACCGCCCGCCTGCGCGGTGCGCGGGCGGGCGGCTCGGGGCCATCAGGACTTTGGGGGCATGCGCCTGAAGGCTTTGAGAGGTCTCAGCCTTGCTGCTGGTCGGCCGGCGGCGGCGTCGGACGCGTCTTGTGCTGGGCCATGAACTGGTCGAACTCTTCCTTGTCCTTGGCGTGACGCAGACGATCGAGGAAGTTCTTGAACTCGACCTGCTCTTCCTCGAGACGGCGCAGCGTTTCAGAGCGGTACTCGTCGAAGGCGCGGTTGCCGGAGGACGGCGGGCCGAAACCAAAGCCGAAGCCGCGGCGCTCCATGCGGTCGCGCATGCGGTCCATCTTGAACTGCATCCGCTCCATCTTGTTCTGCCAGCGATCCTGATTGCTCCAGCACGACATTCTTCTGCTCCCGAGTGTGAAAAAGAGAAGGGCAAGTCCGATCGGCCACCAGATGATGAAGCCGAGGATGGTCACGGCAATCCAGCCAGGATGCCAGGGCGTATCGAGCATGCGGGGCCGCTCGTAGGATTGGTATTGGTCCGAGGGGCCGCGCCAGCGATTGACATCAGCGGTGTAGGCCATTTCCCTTCTCCATCACGGCATCAGCGCCGTTGTGAATGTAAATAACATTTACATAGCTAGACCATCCCACGATTTTGTCAAGCTGGCCGCCAGACACGGTCTCGAGATTATTTGCGCAATTTTATTTTCGGCTTGCCCCAAGGACCGCCGGGCGGCACGCCAGAACCGGAGGAGGCCTCCGGCGGCACCGGGGGCGGCTCGGCGCCCTTGCCCGCCGGCCGGCGATCGGTTGGGAAGCCGAGGCCGCGCAGATAGATCAGCACCTCGGCCTCGAGCAGCTCGTCCGGCGACATCGGCAGCTTTCGTCGCGCCGCATCGCCGCGCGAGAACAACGAGGCGACGCCGTGCGACATCGACCAGATGTGCAGCGCCATCATCATCGCCGGCGGACGCGGCATGCCCGGCGGCGCGAGCGCCGCGAGCCGCTCGGCGGCAGCGCGAATAATGTTAAAGGCGCGTTCGCTTGCGGCCTGCAGCGCCGGATTGGCATCGACCGGCAGGCCGGATTCGAACATCGCATTGTAGAATGCCGGCTCCTCGCGGGCGAAGGCGAGATAGGCCCGGCCGACGCGCTCGAACGCGGTGACGGTGTCGGGGCGCCCGTCGTCCCAAGCTGCGGTGAGACGTGCTTCGAACTGCTCGAACCCGCGCTGGGCGATCGAGGACAACAATTCATCCCGATCGCGAAAATGCCGGTAAGGCGCCGCGGCGCTGACGCCGGCCATGCGTGCGGCATCGGCAAAGGTAAAGCCGGCCGCGCCCTTCTCGGCGATCAGCCCGAGGGCGGCCTGCAGAAGTGCTTCCTTCAGATTGCCGTGGTGATAGCCGCGCTCGGCGCGGCGCTGCTCCTTGCGCCAGCTCATGTGAACGACTTTTACATGAGCCGGCGGTGAAGGTCACTATCTCTCCCCCGTCATTCCGGGGCGATGCGCCAGCATCGAACCCGGAATCTCGAGATTCCGGGCTCAGTCCTGCGGACCACCCCGGAATGACGAAACCGCCTAACCGCCCGGGATCGGCAGCACCGGCATGATCTCGACACGCTCACCGGGGAAAATCGCGAAATGCGGATGGTTCTCGAACATCTTTGCAGCCGCTTCGTGCGAGGCGGCGCGGACCACGGTGAAGGCGCCCATCTCGTTGGCGATGTCGGTGACGCCCCCTCCGTCGACCTTCTTGGTCTTGCCGAGCGGACCGCCCATCGCCTGGATGGCGCCCTGGTGCTTTTCGACCCAGCTCTTCCAGGCCGCCATGCCTTCCTGTTCCTTCGCCTTTCGCTCGGCCTCGGACATCGCATTCCACGCAGTCCATTTCGGGCTAGTCTTGCTGCCGAGGAATACGGCGAGATAGGTGTCGGTGCTCATTGGTTCTCTCCTTGTTTACGTCTTCAAATCGCGAAACCGGCGGCGGCGGCCTGCAGATCGGACGGGACGTCGGCCATTTCCTGCACCTGGCGGATCTCGATGATCTCGTTGGCCGCGGCCGGGCACTTCTTCGCCCAGGCGATGGCCTCATCGCGCGAGCCGACCTCGATCATCCAGTAGCCGCCCAGCACTTCCTTGGCTTCCGCAAAGGGACCGTCGGTCACGACAGGCGCGCCGCTCGCAAACGAGACGCGCGCACCCATCGACGGTGGATGCAAGCCATCCAAGGTGATCAGCACCTCGGCATTCTTCAGATCCTCGCTGTAGCGCATCATCGCGGCAACCCGCTCGGGATCGAACTGCACGTCGGCCGGCGCGGTCTCATAGCCGAGCGGGATCATCAGCATCATGAATCGCATGCGGTTCCTCACTAGCTTCGTCGTTTCCTTGTAAGACGAACGGCGTCCTCCAAAGCCGACATGCCCGTGAAATTATTTCGGACGCCACTGCGGCTCGCCCGCTCGGATCCGTGCCCGAGAGGACCCCATATCGGCACGTCATCGGTATCGGCCTTCCGATCGGAAAACGATTGCACAATCAGTGCGTGTATGCCTAATTGAGCCTTGGGGGGCGCGGAAACAGCGAGGCAATTGCTAGCCATTCGCCGTTTGCCGCCGACTTGGAGCTGGGCGCTCCAATATATAGGACGGGGGCATATGAAGTCGAAGGTCGGGGCGCTGGCCCTTTTGCTTGTCGGATTTTTGTTGGCGAGTTGCGCGAGCCCACGAGGCCTTGATGAACCGCCTCTCCAACTTCCACCGCTAAGGCCAGGTCTTGGCAGAGTTTACTTCATCCGGCCTGGCGAATTTGCCGGGTACGCTGTTCAACCCGAGATTCGGATGAACAACGAAGTGGTCGGCAGGTCGGTGCCTGGCGGGTTCACTTTTGTCGATCGTCCCCCGGGGAAATACGTCGTGACAACGACAACCGAAGTCGAAAACGCGGTGACGTTCCAATTAGCCGCGGGGGAGACGAAATACATCAAGACGGCCGTGTCGGCCGGCATCCTTGTCGGCCATGTCACGCCGACGCTTGAATTTCCTGAGCAAGGACAATCCGACATCGGCCGTCTCAGATATGTCGGCCCCCAATTCTGATCCCTGCGATCCCTTGCGTGGGACCAACTAAACTGTCATGCCGCAGGTCCGAGCAAAGGACCGCGTCATGACCTCCTCCCCGGCCAAAGTTGCCCTCGTCACCGGTGCCGCCCGCGGGATCGGGCTGGCCACGGCGAAACGCTTCCTCGCCGAAGGATGGCGCGTGGCGCTGCTCGATATCGCCGGAGAGCAGCAGGCCAGCGCAGCAGCAGCGCTGCAAAGTCCCGACACCACGCTGGCGATCACCTGCGACGTATCCGACGCAGCCGCCGTGGCATCTGCGATGGCCGCGGTGATGAGCCGCTTCGGCCGGCTCGATGCTCTCATCAACAATGCCGGCGTCGCCGTGTTCGCGCCTGTGCTGGAAACCAGCGACGCCGACTGGAACAGGATCATGACGGTCAATCTCACCGGTCCTTTCCTCTGCACCAAGGCGGCCGTGCCGCTGATGCGCGAGCAGGGCGGCGGCGCCATCGTCAACATCACCTCGATTTCGGCCGTTCGCGCCTCGACGCTGCGTTCGGCCTACGGCACCAGCAAGGCCGGGCTCGCGCACCTCACCAAGCAGCTCGCGGTCGAGCTAGCCTCGCTCAACATCCGCGTCAACGCGGTCGCGCCCGGGCCGGTCGACACCGCGATGGCGAAGCAAGTGCACACCAGGGAGATCCGCGCCGACTATCACGACGCCATCCCGCTCAATCGGTACGGTCTGGAGGAGGAACTCGCCGAGGCGATCTTCTTCCTGTGCTCGGAACGGGCGAGCTACATCACCGGCCAAATTTTGGCCGTCGATGGCGGCTTCGATGCGGCGGGCATCGGCCTGCCGACGCTGCGCGGCGAACGAAGAAACGGGTAGGCACAAATCTCGTAGGGTGGGCAAAGCGTCACGTGCCCACCATCGCGGGCGATTGAGAAACGACGTGGGCGCGGCGCTTATGCGCCTTTGCCCATCCTACGAGATCGAGTTTGTGGAGACGCCATGCGACGCCTCGCTCTGTTCGCCATGTCGATAGCTTTGCTCGCCGCCACCTCGGCCCACGCCGAGATCCGCATCGTCCAAAGCCCGGGCGGACAAGTCGGACCGTTCCTCGACCTGTTCGAGAAGGTGCGCGAGAGCGGCGAGCGCGTGGTGATCGACGGTCCCTGCCTGTCGGCGTGCACGCTCGTGCTCAGCATCGTGCCGGGCGAGCGAATCTGCGTCACCAAGCGCGCCGTGCTCGGCTTCCACGCCGCGCGTTCGGTCGACCGGCGCGGGCGTTTCTATGCCGAGCCGGAAGCATCCGAAGCCGTGCTTGCGGCCTATCCCGGCCCGATCCGCGACTGGATCAGCCGCCGCGGCGGCCTCACCTCACGACTGCTCCTGTTGAAGGGCCGGGACCTCGCCGCGATCTACCCGCGCTGTCGATGACATTTCGGCCTCAGGCGGCGGCGTGACTGCAATGAATCCTCTGCTGTCCGACGATTAGGCAATTCTCCGCAATTCCGGCCTCGGCGGCGCGAAATCCGCTCAACAGCTTCGCAATGCTTGCCCAATTTACGCGATTTCCAGCTTCTCGGTGGCGATTATGATGATGTGGGCCAAACCGAGAGATTCACGCATCGCAATGACTGCGACCGTCACATCTCGGCAGAGCGGCCGCGGACGAGAATGGTTCCACATTTTCAAGATCAGTCATTTTCAAATGGCCCGCATATGGAGGCCATCGATTTTCGCTACCGCCTGTCGGATCAGGGACGAATCGTCCTCGGCGCATTAAGCTCGGAAGAAACCCTCGAATTCGAGGATCTGACGCGGCGTGACCGCGAGGGCCTGATCGACCTGACGTCCGAATTGCGGCTGCTCGAACTGTATGTGAAGTACATCGGCTCGGACGCCAAGGCTTCGCTTGCACCATCGCAGCCGTCATCGCACGTGCGCGAGACATTGCGACCGCGAAGCCCTCAGTCGCGTCGGCCGTCGCGACAGCGCAACCTTGTGGTTCCCATGATCGTCGTGATGGGCATGAGCTTCATGCTGATTGCGCTCTTCATCAGCTGAGGCACGGCGCCACGTGCCGACGAACAGTCGTCACGAACTGGCCGTTCCACTAGTGGAAGGCAACCTGAATCATGGGCGCGAGCTTCACGCTCGCGCAGATGAGCATGCCCCACATAGCAAAATTGATTTGTAGCGCCGCCGCCATCGGTCGCTCCCTTCCAAGTCACGCCCGCCCTAATTTGTAGGTATTGTGAATATGATTAGCGATTCGGGCGCGAAGTTCACAGCCTAATCTTGCGCCAGTTGTTGTGCGATGCGATCCGCGCCGAATCACAGACGATCGCGCTGTTCTCAAAGACGAAAGCACGAATCTCGTTTCGGCCATGCCGGCGACGTCGTTTTCCCTCAAGTCCCGCTTAAGCGTCGCAATGCAAAGTTTCCACGCGGATTGGCGTGGCGTACCGCACAACAGGTCCGGCATGGCTCGACACATTCTCGTCTTGCTTAGTTTTTGCGCAGCGCTCGCGGGATGCGCAAGCGCGCCCGCGGCTGAGCGTCGGCCCATCGCGTGGGACGGACTCGGTCAGGACCCCAATCGTCCTGCGGTCACAAAACGGCGCCTCGCCAATCAAGCAGCCCCCGAGAGTGATCCCAATCTGGAGCGGCAAAAGGTGCTCTCCACCTTGCGCCCTTATTCCGACGCATGGTGGGCGGTCCACGATGAGATCGAGGCGGAAAACGACCGGCAGCTCGGCTCGAAGCTCGTGATCTGCCGCATCTGCGTCACCCAGCCGCCGAGCGAGGACACGACCGGATCAATCCGCTGACAGAGCGAGCCTCCTCTCATGACAAGAGAGGAAGCCGCACCTCACTACATCAGGCGGCCGCCCGTCACATGCCTTCGGCCGGGCAGTTCACCATCCAGGGAACACCAAACTTGTCGACGCACATGCCGAAGCCCTTGGCCCAGAACGTCTTGCTGAAGGGCATGGTGACGCTGCCGCCGTCGGCGAGCGCGTTGAACTTGCGCTCGCCCTCCGCGGGGTCAGCAATCGTGAGCGAGATCGAAAACCCCTGCGGCTTGTGAAAATGCTCGCCCGGCGCGTCCGAGGCCATCAACACGCTGCCATCGGGCAGCGACATCCGGGCATGCATGATCGTCTTCTCGCGACCGGGCGTGGCAGGCATCTCCGGTGGTGCATCGGAGGCGCGCATCATTGCGTCGATCTTGCCGCCGAGAACCTTGGCGTAGAAGTTGAACGCCGCTTCGCAAGTGTCCTGATAAAACAGATAGGGGTTGAGCATCGTTTCTCTCCTTTTTGCTTCTCTGGGCAGTACGCGCATTACTTCTCGGTGAGCTTCTTCAGACTGGCGAGACCAGTTTCAAAATCCTTGCCGATCATGTTGTCCATGTTGACGAAGACCTGCATTACCTTGGACATGAACGGAGCCGGACCGTACATCGCCCAGGTGACCAGTGTGGCATCACCTTGCGGCACAAAGGTGAACTCGGCGGTGTTGTGCCCCTCGAAGGGGCGTTCGAAATCGAGCTTGATGCGGAGCTTCGATGGCGTGCTCGCCTCGAGGATCTCCATATGGCCGGCGCCGACATTGTTGTTGCCGTCCCAGCCATAGGCCGCGCCCTTCCCTGCCGCAGCTCCCCCGTAGGTCCGCTTCATTGCGGGATCGCGCCCTTCATAGGGCGACCAGCTGGTCCAGAAGTGGAAATCGGCGACGAGTGGATAGACGGCTTCGGCCGGCGCCTTCAGCGCCAGTGAGCGCTCCACCCGGAACGTGTCGGGCTTTGTCGATGCGAGAACGAGAACGCCCGCAATCCCGATCGCAAGCACGACAGCGACAATGGCAACAGCTTTCAGCATGAATGACTCCCTCGATACGGGATGAAGACGAAGGGAGATGGCGGGTGCCGACAGGTTGGAGATGATTTTTTCGCCGCATTGTCGACCGTCATTCCGGGGCATCGCGGGGCGATGAGCCGGGAAGGACACCGGCTAACCCGCCCTCGCCCCCTTCGGCTGGCTGTCCCGGATCAGGCGATCGATGTGCATGCGGATATGGGCGGCCTCGGCCGAGGTGTTGGCGAGGGCAATGGCGCGGTCGAAGGCAACGCGGGCTTCGTCGTTACGGCCGAGTTGCATCAGGAAGGCGCCGCGCACGCCGTAGAAATGGAAGTAATTGGCAAGCTTCGGGGCCAGCGGCTCGATCAGATCGAGCGCGGCCTGCGGCCCGCGCACCTTGGACACGGCAACCGCGCGGTTGAGCGTCACCACCGGCGAGGGCTGCACCACCTCCAGCGCGCCGTAGAGCAGGTCGATCTGAGCCCAGTCGGTCTCCTGGGGCGTCGCGGCGCGCGCATGCAGCGCGGCAATCGCGGCCTGGATCTGGTAGGGACCGCTGCGGCGGTGGCGGATCGCCTTGTCGATCAGCGCGAGACCCTCCGCGATCATGGTGCGGTTCCAGAGCGAGCGGTCCTGGTCGTCGAGCAGGATCAGCGAGCCGTCCGCGGCAATGCGCGCCGCACTGCGCGCATGCTGCAACAGGATCAGCGCCGTCAGGCCCATGATCTCCGGCTCGCTCTGGAACAGCCGGAGCAGCAGCCGCGCCAGCCGGATCGCCTCCTCGCACAGCGGCTTGCGGATCTCGGCGGTGTCGCCGCTCGCCGAATAGCCCTCGTTGAAGATCAGATAGATCATCGCGGCGACGCCGGCGAGCCGCTCGGAGCGCTCGATCGCGCCCGGCGCTTCGAACGGCGTCCCCGCCTCCGCGACCTTGGCCTTGGCGCGGGTGATGCGCTGCTCCATCGCGGCCTCCGAGACCAGGAAGGCGCGCGCGATCTGCTTCACCGTGAGCCCGGAGACGATGCGCAGCGCCAGCGCGATCTGCTGCGTCGCCGGCAATTGCGGATGGCAGCAGATGAACATCAACCGCAGGATATCGTCGCGGTAGTGCGAGCCGTCGAGCCGCTCGGCGAGCGCGCCTTCGGCATCGTCGAGGTCGGAGATCGCCTGGTCGTCCTCGGGCAGCGGCTGCTGCTTGCGGGTGCGGCGGACCTCGTCGATCGCGACGTTGCGGCCGACCATGATCAGCCAGGCTGCGGGATCGCGTGGCGGTCCGTTCTGCGGCCAGGTTTTGAGCGCCCGCAGGCACGCATTCTGAAAGGCTTCCTCGGCCGTATCGAGATCGCGGAAATAGCGCAACAGTGCGCCGACCGCCTGGGGTCGCGCCGAGGTCAGCGCGGTCTCGATCCAGGCGGTATCGGTGTCGCTCACGCCGAAATTCCTCCGGGCCGGAACACGCCGACGGGACGCACCTCATAGGCGCCGCCGGGATTGGCAGCTCCAAGGTCGCGCGCGACGTCCAGGGCGTCGTCCAGGTTCTTGCAGTCGACGATGTAGAAGCCGAGCAACTGCTCCTTGGTCTCGGCATACGGACCGTCGAGCACCAGCGGCGGGTCTTCCTTGCGCAAGGTCGCCGCCGCGGTGGTCGGCAGCAGCCGGGCCACCGGCCCAAGCCGGCCCTGCTGGGTGAGCTTCTCCTGCACCACGGCGAGCTTCTTCATCACGGCCTCGTCCTGGTCCTTGCTCCAGGAGCCGACGAAGTCCTCGTCATGATAGCAAAGGATCGCATAAAGCATGGGCAGCACCTTCCTCGAATGCTTATTGTGAAGACGATCCACTATGCCCTGCCCCGACAGGGCTGCGGAAATAATTTGCGAGAAAAATCCGGCGGATCGTGCCAAGGAGGGCCTTCGAAACCGGAACCCCACGAGGCACTTCGAATGAGCATGGGCACACTGGCCGTCCTGATCAACAGCACCCAGCAGAACTGGCTGCCGGAGCGCTGGAAGGCCCGGTTCGACGCCATCTGCAGCGGCCGTCGCGTGGTGCTGCTGCCCGATGCCTCGCTCGATCCGGCCGAAGTGCACTATGCCGCGGTGTGGAAGCCGGTGCCGGGTGACCTCGGCTCATTCCCCAATCTGCGGGCAATCTTCAACCTCGGCGCCGGCGTCGATGCATTGATGGCCGACAAGAGCCTGCCTGATGTGCCGCTGGTGCGCGTCGCGGTGCCTGATCTCACCAACCGCATGACCGAATATGTCGTGCTGCACGTGCTGATGCACCATCGGCAGGAGCTTTACCTGCGCGACTGTCAGCGCGCCAAGCGCTGGGAGCCGAAATATCAATGGCCTGCGAGCGCAGTCGCGGTCGGCGTCATGGGCCTCGGCACGTTGGGTGCCGATGCCGCCGAGGTGCTGCGGCGGCTCGGCTTCCGTGTCATCGGCTGGAGCCGCAGCCCGCGCACGATCGAGGGTGTCGAATGCTTTCATGGCAGCGCCGGCATGGACGCATTCCTGCGCAAGACTGATATCTTGGTGTCGCTGTTGCCGCTGACGCCTGACACGCACGGCATCCTCAATCGCGACGTCTTCTCCAAGCTCAACCGCACCAGCCCGCTCGGCGCGCCCGTGCTGATCAATGCCGGCCGAGGGGGTTTGCAGAACGAGGCCGATATCCTCGCCTGTCTCGACGACGGCACGCTGGGTGCCGCTTCGCTCGACGTGTTTGTGCAGGAACCGCAGCCCGCGGACAGCCGGTTCTGGACCCATCCCAAGGTGGTGCTGACGCCGCACAACGCCGCCGACACCGATGCGGATGCGATCTCGGCTTATGTCGCCGAGCAGATCGCGACGTTCGAGGCGGGCGGCGCGCTGCAGAACGTGGTGGATCGCGGGAGGGGATATTAGGCGGGGCGGTTGCTCCGCCCAACGTTAGTGGTTCCCACCGTCCGTCTCACCCCCACAATTCTCGCTGCGCCGGTATCCCGTTCACCCTCTTTTAGCGAGAAGTTGATAGCCGTTGTTAAGCAACGCTCAACGAACGGGTCGGACATGCGGACCAGCCTTGGCCTCAGGATGCGGATCACGGTTGCGCTCGCCGTGACAGCGGCGGCAACCGCGCTGATCGCGGTGCTCGGCGCGATGTGGATCATTGCGGGCATCATCGACCGCGCCGACCAACGGGAACTGCGCAGTCATTATGATGCGCTGCTGTCGCGCATCGCCGAAGAGTCCCACCGCGCCGCCGCCATGAGCACGGTCGTGGCCGCGATGCCGGCGACGCAGGAAGCGATGGCCAAGCAAGACCGCGAGGCCCTGGTGCGGCTGTTCGGACCTGTGCTCGCTGCCACCAAATCGGAATACGGCGTCGAGCAGTTCCAGTTCCATACGCCGCCCGCGACGTCCTTCCTGCGCGTGCACCAGCCGGCGAAGTTCGGCGACGACCTCTCGAGCTTCCGCAAAACCGTGGTCGACGCCAATCAGGAACGCAAGGTCGTGGTCGGCCTCGAAGGCGGCGTCGCCGGTCTTGGCATCCGCGGCGTGGTGCCGATCGCGCAAGCAGGCAAGCATCTCGGCTCGGTGGAATTCGGCCTGACCTTCGGCCAGTCCTTCCTGGAGGATTTCAAGCTCAACCGCCACGTCGATATCGCCTTCCATCTCGCCGACAGTTCGGGTTTCAAGCTGTTCGGCGGTACGCTAAAGGGCAAAAGCTTCTTCGAGCCAGCCGATTACGGCCGCGCAACCGCCGGCGAGTTCACGCTGCGCCAGGGCAAGCTCGACACCACGCCGGTCGCCGCGCTGCTCGGGCCGATCAAGGACTTTTCCGGAAAGCCGCTCGGCGCGGTCGAGCTGGTGATGGACAACGCCGATTATGTGAGCTCGGCCGACCGCGCATGGATGCTCGCGATCGGCATCGCCGTCCTCGGGCTGATCCTCGCCGCCCTCGTCGGCTATCTCATCGCCCGGAGCATCTCGCGTCCGATCCTGTCGATCACATCAGTGATGCGCGAGCTCGCCGACGGCCGGCTCGACGTCGCCGTTCCCGAGAGCAAGGCGAATGACGAAGTCGGCGCGATGGTGAAGGCGGTCGGTGTGTTCCGCGACAACGCCGTCAATTTCAGCAAGCTCCAGGCCGATCAGCTCGAGGCCAAGGTGCAGTCCGAGGCCGAGAAACGGCGCGCCTTTGCAGCACTCGCCGACAATTTCGAGGCATCCATACGCGACGTCGTCACCACGGTGTCTTCCGCTGCGGTCGAGATGGAGCATACCGCGCGCTCGATGTCCGCCATCGTCGAGCAGTCGCGGCAGCAGACCCGCACGGTATCGTCGGCCTCGGCCCTGGCCTCCGAGAACGTGCAGACCGTGGCGGCTGCGGCGGAGGAATTGTCCTCGTCGATGGCCGAGATCAGCCGTCGCCTGGCGCACGCGACCGAAGTGGTGGGCAAAGCCGCAAGCGACGGAAAGGCGTCGAATGCGCGCGTCCAGAGCCTCGCGGATGCCGCGCAAAAAATCGGCGACGTCGTCTCCTTCATCAACGGCATCGCCGGCCAGACCAACCTGCTGGCGCTGAATGCGACGATCGAGGCGGCGCGCGCGGGCGAAGCCGGCCGCGGCTTTGCGGTGGTCGCATCCGAGGTCAAGGCACTGGCGACCCAGACGGCAAAGGCGACGGAAGAAATCGGCGCGCAGGTGACGGCCGTTCAGGGCGAGACATCAGGCGCGGTGAATGGGATCCAGTCGATCTGCGCGACCATCCGCGAAGTCGACGAAATCTCCGCCGCGATCGCGGCGGCCGTCGGCCAGCAGGGCACGGCGACCCAGGAGATCGCGCAGAACGTCCAGCAGGCCGCCGCGCGCACCGGCGAGGTCTCGCAGAACATCGCAGGGGTCACCGACGGCATCGCAGCGACGGGCACGGCCGCGGAAGAGGTGCTGGTTTCGGCGATCGAGCTGTCGAAGCAGTCGCAGCGCCTGCGCGACGAGGTGGATCGTTTTCTCGCGCAGATCCGGGCGGCTTAGTCAGACCAAGGCTAAGGCTTAGCCCCAACCATCACGTCGATCGCGCCCTTGACGATCGCTTCCAGTTCCTTGCGCGGCACGCGGGCGCGGGAGCGGATGGCGACGGTGTGCACTGTCGCAGATGCGATCTGCGCCAACGCGGCCGGATCCGCGCTCTCGGGCAATTCGCCCTTCTCCTTTGCGCGGCGGAAGCAATTGGCGAAGGCCTTGTCCAGTTCGGTGAGACCGTCGAGCACCATGGCCCGGATCTCGGGATCGCCGACGGCTTCGGATGCCGCGGTCACCACGGTGAAGCAACCGCGCGGACCGGTGTCGCCGGAGAGATAGATGTCGAGCGCCGAAGCGAAGATGCGCTCGAGCCGCTGGCGCAGCGGCATCTCCTCGCGGAAGATCGCCGTCATCGAGGCCCGCGCATCCTCGCGGTAACGTTGGTAACTCTTGATGTAGAGCTCGCGCTTGTCGCCGAAGGCGCCATAGAGGCTCGGCCGATTCATGCCGGTCGCTTCACTGAGATCGTCGAGCGAGGTCGCGGCAAAGCCCTGACGGCGGAACAGGTCGAGCGCCTTGCCCAAAGCGACATCAGGCTCGTAGGCGCGCGGCCGCCCGCGGCGCTTGGGCTCGACGCGGCGCTGAGATTGGTCGGCAGTAGATGGCGGCTTCGATTTTTGTACCATATCGCAATTTAATCCTTGACCCGCTCCATATTATGCAAGATGGTACAAAAATCAATCTGGCCAGGTTGAGCGACACTCCAGAGAGTCACAGGAATTGCCCAAGGAGACCCCAGATGGATCTTTATTTCTCGCCGCTCGCCTGCTCCATGGCCACGCGCATCGCGCTCTATGAAGCCGGCGCCGAGGCAAATTATCTCGAAGTCGATCCGCCGACCAAGACAGTGCTGAAGGACGGCGCCGACTTCCGAACCGTGAACCCGATCGGGCTGGTGCCGACGCTGCGTACCGACGAGGGCGTGGTGCTGACCGAGAACGCTGCGATCCTGCAATACGTCGCCGACCGCTTTCCGCAATCCGGGCTCGGCGCCACGCAGGGCATCGATCGCACGCGGCTGCATCAATGGCTCTGCTTCATCGGCACCGAACTGCACAAGGGCCTGTTCATCCCCGTGCTCGACCGCAAGGCGCCGCAGGAAGCGAAGGCCTATGTGCTGGAGAAGAACCTGTCGCGGCTCGACTATCTCGACAATTACCTGAAGGGGCGCGAGTTCCTGCTCGACCATTTCAGCGTCGCCGATGCCTACCTCGTCACGGTCATCAACTGGACCATGGCGACGCCGCCGATCGAGCTCGCAAAATGGCCGAACGTGAAGGCCTATTACGAGCGCCTGCGGCAGCGGCCGTCGATCGCGAGGGCGATCGCGGAGGAGTTCGAGCTGTACAAGGCCGAGCAGGCGCGGAAGAAGGCGGCGGCGTAAGCGATCCGCTCAAGAACGTCGCCCCGGTTTCAGAGCCGGGGCGGCCGACATCTATCCGTACAGCACCCGCGGCAGGATCGTGACGATGCCGGGCCAGAGCGTCAGCAGCAGCACGAAGCCGATCATGATCATCAGATAAGGCATCGTCACGCGCGCGATGTAGCCGAGACCGTCTTCAGTCAGACCCTGGATCACGAACAGGTTGAAGCCGACAGGCGGGGTGATCTGCGCCATCTCGACGGCGAGCACGAGGAAGATACCGAACCAGATCTCGTCGAAGCCGGCGCCTTTCACGATCGGCAGCACGATCGGCAACGTCATCACGATCATCGAAAAGCCGTCGAGGAAGCAGCCGAGGACCAGGTAGAAAATGACCAGCACAACGATCAGCATGAAGGGCGAAAGGCCAAGCCCCTTCACGAAGGCGGCGACCGCCTGCGGAATGCCGAGGAAGGCTGCGGCATTGCCGAGGATCGAGGCGCCAAGCACGATCAGCGCGATCATCGAGCAGGTCACGACCGAGCCGATCAGCACGTCGCGCATCACCTGTTGTGACATCGAGCCCTGCGCCCAGGCGACAAGGCCGGCGCCGAGCACACCGACGGCGGCGGCCTCCGACGGTGTCGCCAGCCCGCCATACATCGAGCCGAGCACGCAGGCGATCAGAAACAGCGCGGGCGCGAGATCCCTTAGCGCGACGAAGCGCTCGCCCCACGACACCTGCGAAAGCTTGGCTTCCGTTTCCGGCACCATGCTGGGCTTGAGGCTCGTGTGCAGCATCACCCAGCCCATGAAAGTGGCGGCCAGCAGCAGGCCGGGCAGCACGCCGGCGGTGAACAGCTTCAGGATCGAGACGTCGCCGAGCACGCCGTAGATGATCATGATGTTGGACGGCGGGATCAGGAAACCGAGCGTGCCGGCGCCGGCGAGCGAGCCGATCGCGATGTCGCGCGAATAGCCGCGGCGCAAGAGCTCGTTGAGCGACATCCGGCCGATCACCTGCGTGGTCGCGGCCGAGGAGCCGGAGATCGCGGCGAAGATGGTGCAGCCGATCACGTTCACATGCAGCAGGCGGCCCGGCAGAAGACCGGCCCATGGCGCCAGCCCCTGGAACAGCGAGCGCGACAGGCGAGTGCGAAACAGCAATTCGCCCATCAGGATGAACAGCGGCAGCGCCAGCAGCTCCTGCGTGGTCAGGATGTTCCAGGCATATTGCGGCAGCAGCTTGTCGAGCGGGATCGAGCGGAACATCGCGAGCAGCAGCGTCGCAGTGAGCGCCAATGTCAGGCCGATCCAGACGCCGCACGCCAGCAGCGCAAACAGGATCGAGAACAGGGCGACGACTTCGATGCTCATGATCCGATATCCGGCGCTAGCGCGATCATTCGACGGGAGAGGCCTTCATGCGGTGATCCTCCAGCGGCAGGCCGAGCACCGCCTGGATCGCACGCGCCAGGAACTGGAGCGTGAGCAGCAGCATGCCGAAGGTGACGACGCCTTGCGGAAACCACAGCGGCGTATCGCTGGAGGTCGAGACCTGGCCGCGCACATAGGCGCCGAAGGCGAATTTCGCCATCGCCGAGGTCAGGAACGCCATGAAGGCGAAGCCCGCGGCAGCCGAAACAATCTCGAGTGCGCGTTGCACCGGCGCTGGTGCGTTCTTCAGCAGCAGCACGACGCGGATGTGACCGCCGACCCGCAAGGTCATGGCGGCGCCGAAGGTGAACGAGGCCGCCATCAGATAGGAGGAATATTCCCAGGCGATCGAGATCGTCGGCGGGAAGAACGACAGGAAATTCGAGAGGAAGCGGGTTGCGACCTCGCACAGCATCAGCAGCGTCAGGGTCAGGAGGCACCCGCCGCCGATCCAGCCGTCGAGCCGGCCGAGCCGGTCGATGGCATCGAGCAGGATGCGCAGCGGCGCCGGCGCCGCCGCGTTGAGGCTCTGCGGAGCTTCGGGCGAGACGCTCACCACGGCTTCCCTCAGCCGCGCTTCATTTCGGCGAGATAGGCCCGCACCGGCTTGTCGGCGGCAGGCACGTGCTTGAGAAACGCGTCGAGCTGCGGCGCGGTCTTGCTGCGAATGTCCGCCATCATCGCGTCCGAGACCGGCACCACCTCCATGCCGCCCTCCTTGAGGCGGTTGAGGCTGTCGACGTCGGCCTTGAGCGAGTTGGCCCAGAAGCCCGGCTCCATCTTGGCCGCGATATCAGCGACGAGCTTCTGCTGGTCGGCGCTCAGCGCCTTCCAGGAATCGAGATTGACGGTTAGCATCTGCGACGACCAGACGTGATTGGTCGGGTAGACGTATTTCAGGAATTCCCAGAACTTTCCGTCGACACCTGACACCGCCGAGGTGGAGACGCCGGCGACGGCGCCGGACGCCAGCGCGGGGATCGTCTCGCCCCAAGGAATCATCACGGCCGCCATGCCGATCGCATTCAGCATGTCGACGGCGTTCTTGTCGGGCACGCGAATCTTGATGTTCTTCAACCCGTCGACGTCGGCAACCTTGACCTTGAGATGCAGATACTGCGTCGGCCACGGCGTGATGTAGAGGATCTTCTGGTTGTTGCGCGCGGCAACCTTCTCGTATTCCGGCCGCACATATTTGTGCAGCACCTTCAATTCCTCCATCGAGCCGCAGAGGAAGGGAATGCTCTCGACGCCCATGAAGGGCTCGTCGCCGACCTGCTGGATGTTGAGGACATCGGCGAGCGGCACGAGGCCATCACGCACTGCGCGCAGATGCTCCGGTCCCTTGAAGCCGAGCTGGCCGCCGGCTTTCACGGTGATGGCGACCGCGCCGCCGGTTTGCTTCCTCACTTCGTCCGCGAACGCCATCGCGTTCTGGGTGTGAAAATTGCCTTCGGGCCACACCGTCGACATGTCCCAGCTCACGGTCGCGGCCCGCGCGCGGGTCGAGAAGTGGCCGGCGGCGAGCAACGTCGCAGCGCCCGTGGTGAAGCCTCGTCGCGTGATCATTGAGCCCCTCCGTCTTACCCAGCGTGCGACGCCTTATGCGTCACCGCGCATACCCATAAACCTTAACCGCATTCTCTGAAGACACGAGGCCGCTCGCGACGTCGTCGTTGACGGCGGCGCGATCCCGCTCCGTGGGGTTGCCGATGCCGGCGCCGCCGGGCGTCATCACCACCAGCCGGTCATCGGGCGGCACCTGCTGAAAGCCTTTGCCGCGCAGCTTCTTGCCGGATTTCAGGCCGACATAGCCGGCCTCTCCATTCCTGCCTCCATCGCGCCCGCGCGGCGGATGATCGATGCGGTCGAAGGCGGCGAGAATGTCGAACGGCGCATCGACGCCGCTGCCGACCTCGATGATCTGGCCGAGGCCGCCGCGGGTACGTCCTGCCCCGCCGGAATCGGGTCGCAGCTCCTTGCGCCAGAAGATCAGCGGGGTCTGCGTTTCCGCGATCTCGACCGGGGTGCCGCGCACGCCGCTGGGATAGGCGGTCGCCGACAGCCCATCCTTCGTAAAGCGCGCGCCGGTGCCGCCATTGGAGGTCACCGCCATCGAGAATCCGTAATTGCCTCCGACGCCGCTGCGGGTCTGGCCGCGCACGTTCAGATTCCACAGGCACGAGGTGCCTTCCGCGGGGACGCGCTCGGGAATGATCTGGCGCAGGCAGCCGAACACGACGTCGGGCAGCATCTGGCCGATGATGTGGCGCGAGGCGACCGGCGCGGGCTTGGACGCATTGAGGATCGCGCCTGATGGCGCCGACACCGTCAGCGGCGAGAGCGAGCCCGCATTGTTCGGGATCTGCGAGGCGACGACGCAGCCGAGGCCGAACACGGTATAGGCCGTGGTGTAGGACAAGGGCACGTTGATGCCGAATTTCGAAGCGGCGGAGGTGCCCTCGAAATCGACGTGAATGCCATGCTCCGAGATCGTCAGCGTCGCCGCGAGCGTCACCGGCGCGTCGTAACCGTCGACCACCATGGTGTTACGCCAGCTGCCCTTCGGCAGCTTTGCGATCTCGGCCAGCACGGCCTCGCGCGAGCGGTCGCAGATGTAATCGCCGAGCTCGTCCAGCGTATCGATGCCGAATTCGGTCATCATCTCGACCAGACGTTCGCAGCCGACGTCGTTGCAGCCGGCGAGCGAATAGGTATCGCCCTCGGTGTCAATTGGGAGCCGTGTGTTGGTGCGGATCATCGCCATCAGCGTCTCGTTGACGACACCCTGGTCGATCAGCTTCAGCATGGGGATGTAGAGGCCCTCCATGAACACGTCGGTGGCATCAGGGCCGAAGCCGATGCCGCCGATGTCCATCAGATGGCTGGTGCAGGAGAACAACGCCACCGGCTTGCCGTCCTTGAAGCACGGCGTGGTCACGACGAAGTCGTTGAGATGGCCGGTACCCATCCAGGGATCATTGGTGATGTAGGCATCGCCTTGCTTCATCGTCTCGATCGGGAAATGCGCAATGAAGTGCTTGACCGATTCCGCCATCGAGTTGACGTGACCGGGCGTGCCGGTCACCGCCTGCGCCAGCATCCGGCCCTTGAGGTCGAACACGCCGGCCGAGAGGTCGCCGCATTCGCGCACGATCGGGCTGAACGCCGTGCGCAAGAGCACCTGCGCCTGCTCTTCGACTACGGCGATCAGCCGGTGCCACATGATCTGAAGATCGATCAGGCTCGCGCCGCTCGGCTTGCTCATGATCAGGCCGCCTTCCGTTCCATGACGATGCTGCCGGCACCGTCGATATGGGCGTCAAAACTGGTCGAGACGAAGGTGGAGGTCTCGTCCTCCGCGATCACGGCGGGGCCGGCAATGGTCGCGCCGGGCGCCATGTCCTCGCGCCGATAGAGCGGGATCTCGATCACTTCCCCTGCCCGTCCGTCGAAGAACTTGCGGCTGCCGGACGCTTTGCCCGCGGGCTTGCGCGCGACGGCAGCAACCGTCGGAGGATTGCGCGCCTCGGTGGTCGCGAGCACCGACCAGCTCAGCACTTCGATCGCTGCGCCCGGGATCGGACGTTCGAACATCGCGGAGTAATCCGCTTCGAATTTCTGGCGGAGACCTGCGAGATCAGCCGGGGTCAGCGGCCGGTTCGGCAACTCGACCGAGATCTCATGGCCCTGGCCGACATAGCGCATGAAGGCGGCGCGGCGCTCGCGCACCGGCGCACCGGCAGCGCCCGGCTCGACCAGCGCACGGGCCTCGGTCGCCATCTCCTGCAAGAGGTCCGAAACCGCTTCGGTGTCGAAATCGTCCAGCCGGACGTGACGACTGCGCACCAGCTCATAGGCGATGGGCGCCGCCAGGAATCCGACCGCCGAGCCGACGCCGGCATTCGACGGCACGATCACGCGGGAGACGCCGATCTTCTCGGCGACACGCGCCGCATGTAACGGCGCCGCGCCGCCGAAGGCAATCAGCGTGTGTTGGCCGACAATCTCGCCGCGCTCGACCGCATGCACGCGCGCCGCGCTCGCCATGTTCTCGCAGACGACCTCGTGCACAGCGTAGGCTGCCGTCTCGGCCGACAGGCCCAGGGGCTCGCCGACGCTCCGCAGCAGCGCCTGCTTCGAGAGCTCCGGATCGAGCTTGATCGTGCCACCCGCAAAGGCGCCGGGATCGATCATGCCCAGCGCAACGTCCGCATCCGTCACCGCCGGACGCTGGCCGCCGCGACCGTAGCAGGCAGGCCCGGGCTCCGACGAGGCGCTCTCGGGGCCGACGGTGACCCGCTTCATCGCGTCGACATGCGCGATCGAGCCGCCACCGGCGCCGATCTCGACCATCTCGATCACGGGAATACGTACGGGCAGGCCCGAGCCTTTCAGGAAGCGCGCCGCGCGATCGACCTCGAATACGCGCGAGGTCTCGGGCTGGAACTTTTCGATCAAACAGATCTTTGCGGTGGTGCCGCCCATGTCGAAGGAGAGCACCTTGCTCTCGCCGAGGCGCGCGGCGATCTGCGCCGAGAAGATCGCCCCGCCGGCAGGACCGGATTCGACGAGCCGCACCGGAAAGCGTCGCGCCGTCTCGATCGAGGTGACGCCGCCGCCTGATGTGACGAGATAGATCGCACCACGGAACTGTTCGACCTGCAAGGCATCCGCCATGCGCGCGAGATAGCCATCGATCAGCGGCTGGACATAAGCATTGGCGACGGCCGTGGACGTGCGCTCGTACTCGCGGATCTCCGGGCACACGGCTGACGACATGGTCACGGAGATCCCGGGCATTTCCTCAGCTATGATCGCCGCCGCGCGGCGCTCGTGTTCCGGGTTGGCGTAGGAGTGCAGGAAAGCGATCGCAACGCTCTCGACATTCAGCGCGCGCAATTTCGGCGCGAGTGCGCGCACCGCCGTTTCGTCGAGCGGGAGGCGAACGGCGCCATGCGCATCGACGCGTTCGGGCACGGTGAAGCGCAGGCTCCGCGGCGCCAGCGGCTTCGGCTTGTCGATCGTGAGATCATACTGGTCGTAACGGCTCTCGGTGCCGATATCGAGGACATCGCGAAAACCGTCGGTCGCGATCAGCGCAGTCTTGGCGCCGCGGCGCTCGATGATGGCGTTGGTCGCGAGCGTGGTGCCGTGAATGAAGACGTCGATATCGCTGACATGCGCGCGTGCATCGGTGAGAATGAGACGCATCCCATCCAGCACCGCCTGCTCCGGGCGCTGGGGCGTCGTCAGCACCTTGCGGGTTTTGCGCACCGTACCCACGTCCAGCACGATGTCGGTGAACGTGCCACCGATATCGACGGCAAGCCGCACCTCGGCTCCCTCAAGCATTCCAGAAATCTCCGTGCTGATCGTCAAGACTCAAGGCGAAAACGCAGCAATTTCCATGCCATCGAGCATGCTGAAATGCTGTGCCAAGCTATTCTGCGCGGCACCTATGCAATACGCAAGGCATGTTCGCCTGGCGTGAGATCAGAGCAGGAATGCAAGCGCTGCTTCGCAGCGCGCCTCGACCTTCAGCGTCAGAAGATCATCGGCGCGGGTGCGTCCGAGATTGACCGCGGCGATCGGAATGTTGCGCTGCGCCGCAGCCTGCACAAAGCGAAAGCCGGAATAGACCATCAGCGACGAGCCAACGATCAGCATAGCGTCGGCCTGCGATAGATGGTCTTGCGCAACAGCAACCACGTCGCGAGGGACGTTCTCGCCGAAAAACACAACGTCGGGTTTGAGGATGCCGCCGCAGGCTTCGCAGGCAGGCACCTTGAACGAGGAGAATTCCGCGTCCTCCAGATCGGCATCGCCGTCGGGCGCATCCGCAGCTTCGAGCGTCAGCCATTCGGGATTAGCACGGCCAAGCACATCCTGGAATTCGCTCCGGGGCGCCTTCGCGCCGCAGCCCATGCAGCGGACCAGGTCGAGCCGCCCGTGCAGATCGATCACCTGACGGTGGCCCGCAGATTGATGCAAACGGTCGACATTCTGCGTCAGCAGCATCCCGCAGCGCCCGTCGGCCTCGAGCCGGGCGAGCGCGTGATGCGCATCGTTCGGCCGGGCCTGTCCGAACCGCCGCCAGCCGATCAGACTGCGCGCCCAATAGCGTTGGCGCGTCGGCTCCTCCGACATGAAGGCCTGGAAATTGACCGGCTGGGTCCGCTTCCAGTTGCCGTCCCTGTCGCGATAGTCGGGAATGCCTGAATTCGTGCTGACACCGGCGCCGGTCAGCACGAAGAGCTTTTCGTGCCGTTCGACGAAATCCTGGAGCAAATGGTTTGCCATGAGGCAGATGTAGTCCGCGCCGGCGCGTTTTTCCAGATCACTCCTGCGTCGGCGGCGCGAAGCCGGCGATCAGCTTGACCAGCTCGCTCTGCCGCGCGGTGCCGGTCTTGCGAAAGACGTTGTGAAGGTGCGTCTTCACAGTGGCCTGGGTCAAGCCGAGCAGATCGGCCAGGGCTTTCACCCCACTGACCTTCATGACCGCATCGACCAGGCGGATTTCGCTGGCGGTGAGTTTGTAGAGCTTTGCCAGCGCCTCCAGCGGCGGCGGGCTTGCCGGCGAGGTCCTGCGGACAAAGACGGCAGCCACCGCGGAATGCAGCGCTCCGGTACGCTGCCGGTCGCCCGAGGTCAGCGGCAGCACATTGGCGAACCAGCCGGCTTGCGAGGTCGCGAGCGGAATGGGTCCGCTACCGTCCGCTGCGGCGTTGCCGGTCTCGGCCGCGAGGCATGCCTCGCGCAACGCGCGCTGCGCATCGGGCGCAACGGCGAACAGCAGCCCGTTTCTTTCGGTGAACAGTGCGGCCTCGTCCAGCACCGTCCGCCCCGGCGCGTTGGCGAAGACGAGCCGCCCATTGGACCCGACCAGGAACACGGCAGCCGAGACGTGGTCGAGCGTCTGGGTCAGGACCGCCTGCGCGGTCTTGCTCTGATCGAACAGCCGCCCGATCGACACCGCGCGTTGGAAATGCGGCACGAGCAGCGCAAAGCGGCGGCGATCATCGGCATCGACAAGCCCGTCATTCCCATGCATCCGGACACTGACGATCGATGAATTGGTCGCTCCCTTTTCCAGATTCGATCCGAGCGCATCGACCATGCCCTGCGGTTTCATCCACTCTTCATAAAAGCGCGTCTGCGCCATTTCCTCGAATGGGACGAAATCGCTGGATGCATAGACGAGACCGGCCTCGCAGAACGTTGCCGCCGGAAAGCACGGATTCAAGGCAAGGTACTTTTCAAGATAGAGTTTTGTGTATTCGGGTCCTTCATTGAAGAGATGCAGAACCGCGGTCTGCTCGGTCGCCGCATCGTGCCAGAACAAGGCGCCGGAGGAGCCGCCGACGAACAGGCAGGCTTGCTCCAGGGCACGTGGCCAAAGGGTGGGATCGAGCGCGGCGTCGTAAACGAGAGCAATCAGCTGCGAAAGCAAGGCGGCTTCAGACGTCACAATCAACTCTTCATCATCTTGAATGGTATGCAGGCATGGGTGAATCCAGTAACATTCTACCACAAGGTTGATGACGTCTGCAAAACATCGTGCACGCGAATTTTGAGAAGCAGGCCGCAGGACGAAGCAGCACGCGATCTCCAATGTGCGAAGGCCGTAGCTCGACGATCGTCGCAATGAAGACGCATCGGCTATTTCGCAGGCACGGCCGGCTTCGGCGCCGCGACCTGCTTCTGCGAGACCACGGCCTTGGCGGGCGGAGGCTCCGGAGCAGACGGAGCCACCGGCGCGGACTGGCCGACCGACAGCGACACACCGAACACGCGCCACTGCCCTTCGACCGGCGCAAACAGCAGTTCGAAATTCACCTGGGAGGGCACCGACGGAAAAAATCCTGCCATGTGCAGCAGCCCATTCGGCTCGATCTGCGGCAGCAGCGACAATTGCGGATCGATGACCGCCACGCCGGAGAGATCCAGCTTCTCGCCGCGCTGCTCGGCGAAGATCTCCCCGAGCTTCGCCGCGGTGTTGACTTGGAATCCGGGTGCGCCGAGGTCGCGCAGCACAGTGTAGTTCCCGGTCTTGTTGGCATGGTCGAGTGCGAGCAGGGTCGAGCGGACCAGCATCAGCACGCCGTTACGATCGCTATTGGCCGGCTTGGCTGCCTGCTGCTGGGGCGCCTGATGCGACTGCGGTGGGTCTGCTGCGCAGATGTCGTCACCGCGCCAAAAATCAGGAGCGCGACGACGAGGAGAGCCAGTCCTGCACCCAGCCAGCGCAGTCCGATGGTAAGCACGTTCTTCCTACCACTGGATCGAAACGGCGCCGCGGCCGCCTGCAACGCTGCGTTCGAGCCCGACGCCGCCGCCGGCATTGGCGACGACCGCCTAGCTCTTGCCGTCATAGAGCAGCGCTGTCGCGCCAAGCGCGAAGGGATTGGCGCCCTCGAGGGCACCGCTGATGCTGTTTGCGATACTGCCGCCGCCCATTGCGGTGCTGCCGACACCCGCTGCGTTGCTGAGGACTCCGGTCGCCGTGCTGGAGTCGCCAATGGCCTTGGATTCGGAACCTGTCGCCGTGGTGTAATTCCCTGTTGCTTGGCTCAATGAACCGAGCGCCTTGGCCACTCGACCGTCCGCCTCGCTTTGAAAGCCGATCGCCGTGCCACCGTTGCCAGCCGCCGAGCTGAGACCACCACAAGCGAGCGCGAAAGAACCTGTCGCCGAACCAAGAGCCGTGCCCGTCCCGGCCTGGCCGCACACCGTCTGGGCGATGACCGGCGCTGGATCAAGCGCCATGCCGAACATTGCAAGTGCCGCGGAGACTGCGACCGATTTGACTGCAGGAAGCATCTTAGACCCCGCGAGCTCCGGAATGACGGCCGATCCTGGCCGATCGGCCCGGATACGGGAGACCCCGAATGTGGATCAAGGCGACAAGGCGGACATCAACCGTTCGGTTGAAGTTCGGCGGGGTGTGGCGGTGGAATGTTACTTTTTGCAGACTGTTGCTGAACGGCATCGGAACGCAGTGAAAGAATAGCGGGGACGCCCACCAAACAACATTCAATCTGTCACAATGCCCACAGAAGCGGCAGGAGCGGCCCATCGACAATCCGGTCCTCACGATCTCGCCGTCTTGAACTTCGAAAACATTCTGCAATATTTGGCGCAACTATCAGCGGCTGCAGTTTCGTTGCTGCAGCCAGGCGCAAATGCCGAGACGATCGGGAATGCACGTTCGATACAGGTTGGGTTCGCCGTGACGTCCGAGGGGTCAATGCTCTCTGGGCTGATCGGCGACATCTACGACGCCGCACTCGATCCGACCTTGTGGCTGCGGGCGCTGGAACGCTCCTGCGATTTCGTCGGCGGTTCTTCGGCCGTGCTGTATTGGCACGACGTCGCCAGCGAAAGCTCTGCGGCGCTGCATTTGTTCAACGACGACCCACATTACACGCAGCTCTATTTCGAGAAATACATGCCGATGAATCCGGTATTTCCGGCGGCGACCTTCATCGAATCCGGATTGATCTACACGCCGACCGACATCGTTCCCGAAGCGGAGCTGGTCGAGACACGCTTTCACCGGGAATGGGTGGAACCGCAAGGAATTGCCGACGTGGTCTGTGTCAACCTGGAAAAGGGCACAACGAGCTCGTCGGTGCTCAACATCCGGCGCGACCACACGCACGGAATTGTCGACGAGGGGGCGAGACAGCGGGCGGCGCTGATCGTGCCGCATTTTCAGCGCGCGGTTGCAATCGGCCGGCTGTTCGATCAGCGCAAGACGGCGCAGGCGGTCCTCACCGAAACGCTCGACAACGTCGAGGCCGCCATCTTCCTGCTGGGGCCGAACGGCCGGATCGTCTTCGTGAATGAACTGGCGCGCAGCATGCTCGACGAAGGCACGCTGTTGCAAGAGCGGCGAGGCGCGCTGGCGGCCGTCGCGCCCGATGCGCAGCGTATGCTTCGCGATCTCGTGACGGCGGCCGAGAACGGCGACCTGACGGCGCGAGGGCATGGCGCTGCAATTCCGCTGTCTGATGCACCCGCCCGCCGCTGGTTCGCCCATGTCCTCTCGCTGACGGCGGGCGACCGCCAACGGGCCGGCGCGGTGCATTCGGCGATTGCGGCGGTGTTCGTTCGCAGGACATCGCCCGTCAGCCCGCCGCCGCTGGAAGCGTTGGCAAAGCAATACGGCCTCACCGCCGGCGAGATCCGCGTGCTCGACGGCATCATGAAGGTCAGCGGGGTGCAGGCTCTGGCCGATCTGCTGGGCCTGTCTCAGGCGACAGTGAAAACCCACCTGCACAACCTCTTCCGCAAGACCCGGACTGCACGCCAGAGCGAGCTGGTGAAACTGATCGCCGGCTTCGAACGGCCGACGGCCGGTTGATCGGCGCCGGCCCTTAGCTCGCCCAGTTCTCGCGAAACTCCGGAAAGAGCGTCAATCCTCCACAGGCGTAGATGGTCTGCCCGGTAATGTAGCTGGCATCATCGGAGGCGAGGAAGGCGAACACGGCTGCGATCTCTTCCGGCGCGCCGACGCGCCCGAGCGGAATATGGCTGGTGACGGTGTCCCGCTTCCCGGCATCGCCGGTCCAGGCCGCGTTGATCGGCGTATCGATTGCGCCGGGACCGACAGCATTGACGCGAATGCCGCGGCCGGCAAATTCCAGCGCCAGCGTGCGGGTCAGATTGGCCATGCCGCCCTTGCTGATGGAGTAAGCGAGATAGCCCGGCTTCGGGATGATCTGGTGGACGCTGGAGCAGTTGATGATACTGCCGCCTCCGCCGCGGGTGACGAAATGCGCGAGCGCCTTCTGCGCACACAGCACGGCGCCGTTGAGGTTGACGTCGATGATGCGGCGATAGGTTTCGATGTCGAGCGCCTCGCTCGCCGATTCTCGCTGGAAGCCGGCATTGTTGACCAGACAATCGAGGCGCTTCCAGCGCGCCAGGATGGTCTCGAACATCGCAGCGACTTCCTGCTCGTCGCTGACATCGGCCTTGACGATGACATGATCGAGCTTGCCGTGACCGCGATCGCTCGATCCCGTCCTCGCGAGTGCCAGCGTCTCCTCCGCCTTGCCGGGATGATCGACATAATTGATGGCGACGGTCGCGCCTTCCTGAGCGAGCCTGACGGCAACGGCGCGGCCGATGCCTTGGGAGGCACCGGTCACCAGCGCATGGCGGCCGACGAGGCGCGAAGGAAAGGTGGTCGAGAGATCGGTCTGTGGCATAGGGTTTCTCCGGGGATGCTTCATCATGGATGGAACCGATGTTTTGTTCCATCCCGCTGGTGCATCGCCGGGATTCATTCCGCGCGTCGTGCGATCGGTGAGGTCAGGATCTGATAGAGAATGATGGCGCCGAAGGTCGCAGTGCCAATCCCGCCGATCGTGAACGCGCCGAATTTGAGCGTGAGATCGCCCGCCCCAGCAGTCAGCGCCACCGCGACGGTGATCAGGTTGGCGGGATCGGCGAAGTCGACCTTGTTCTCGACCCAGATCCGGCCGGCCATCGCCGCGATCAAGCCGAACAGCACGATCGAAAGGCCGCCGATGACCGGACCCGGGATCGACAGGATCAGCGCGCCGAATTTCGGCGAGAATCCGAGCAGGATCGAGACCGTGGCAGCGAAGGCGAACAGCAAGGTCGAATAGACCTTGGTCGCCGCCATGACACCGATGTTCTCGGCATAGGTGGTGACGCCGGTGCCGCCGCCGCAGGCAGCCACGATCGTCGCGAGGCTGTCGGCGAACAAGGCGCGGCCGAGATAGGCATCGAGGCTTCGGCCGGTCATGGCGCCGACGGCCTTGATGTGACCGAGGTTCTCGGCGACGAGGATGACCGCGACCGGCGCGATCAGAAAGATCGCGTCGGCACGAAAGGTCGGCGTCATGAAATTCGGCAAGCCGAACCAAGGCGCGGCCGAAAGCTGCGCGAAATCGATCGGCTTGCCGAAGCCGAGGCCGTTCGCAAACAGCAGATACAACAGATATCCACCGATCGCGCCGAGAATGATCGGCAGCCGGCGCCACAGGCCGGGCGCGGCGACGGCGACAACGCCGATGATGAGGACGGTCGCAAGCCCGATCCAGGTGTCGAATCCGTTCGCGCTCACGGCCTTGACCGCCACGGGCGCGAGGTTGAGCCCGATCGCGGCGACCACGGCGCCGGTGACTACAGGCGGCAGCAGCCGCTCGACCCAGCCGACGCCCGACCACATCACGATCAACGCGATCACGCCATAGAGCACGCCGGCCCCGACGATGCCGCCGAGCGCAACCGAGATGTTCGGGTTCGGCCCATGCCCTGCATAGCCGGTGGCAGCGAGGACGACGGCGATGAAGGCGAAGCTCGAGCCGAGATAGCTCGGCACGCGCCCTGCGACGATGACGAAGAAGATCAGCGTGCCGATGCCGGAGAACAGGACGGCGACATTGGGATCAAACCCCATCAGCAGCGGCGCGATGATCGTCGAGCCCGACATGGCGACGCAATGCTGAAGACCGGAGACGATGGTCTGGCCCCATGGCAATCGTTCCTCCGGCATGATCACGCCCGAGGTCTTGAGCTTCCAACGCGGAAAATAGCTATTCGCCTGCTCGCCGGCGCCCGTCCCGTTCGACATGTTCCCCCCATTGCAGTGCAGCGATTGATGTTCGCGCGAACAGACAAACGTGATTGTTGCTTATGCGGCCGTCATCACATGATGTAAATCACGCAAGCTCAAACGCATTTCGAGACTCACTTTATGACACAGATCGCGATCCAACCAGCCCGGCGGCACCAGCGCTGGTACAAGATCCTCTACGTCCAGGTACTGATCGCGATCGCGCTCGGCGTGCTGATCGGCTATTTCTATCCGGATCTCGGCAAGGCGCTGAAGCCGCTCGGAGACGGCTTCATCGCGCTGATCAAGATGATGATCGCGCCGGTGATCTTCTGCACCGTGGTGCACGGCATCTCCTCGATGGGCGACCTCAAGCGCGTCGGCCGGGTCGGGTTGAAGTCGCTGATCTACTTCGAGACGGTCTCGACCGTTGCGCTGGCGGTCGGCCTTCTAGTTGGCGAGATTCTGCAGCCCGGGAACGGGTTCAACATCGACCCTGCCACGATCGATCCGAAGTCGGTGGCGACCTATGTCACGAAGGCCAAGGAGGACGGCATCGTCGCCCATCTGATGGGGATCATCCCCGACAGCTATTTTGGTGCGATTGCACGCGGCGACCTGCTCCAGGTGCTCCTGGTCTCGATGCTCTCCGGCTTCGCCATCGCCTTCCTCGGCAAGGCCGGGGAACCGATCGCGGAGGCGGTCGACAAGGCCGCGAAGATGTTCTTCGGCATCATCCGCATCATCGTTCGCGTGGCGCCGATCGGGGCATTCGGTGCGATGGCCTTCACCGTCGGCGCCTACGGACTCGGCTCGCTGCTCAACCTCGCCGCCCTGATCGGCACGTTCTATCTCACCAGCATCCTGTTCGTGCTGATCGTGCTGGGTGCGATCGCGCGGCTGGCCGGCTTCTCGATTCTGCGCTTCATCGCCTACATCAAGGACGAGCTCCTGATCGTGCTCGGCACCTCCTCGTCAGAGACGGTGCTGCCGCAGATGATTCAGAAGATGGAGCATCTCGGCGCCTCGCGTTCGGTGGTCGGCCTCGTGGTCCCCACCGGCTACAGCTTCAACCTCGACGGCACCAACATCTACATGACGCTGGCGACGCTGTTCCTGGCGCAGGCGACCAACACGCACCTCACCATCTGGCAGGAGCTCGGCATTTTGGGCATCGCCATGATCACCTCGAAGGGCGCCTCCGGCGTCACCGGCGCCGGCTTCATCACGCTGGCCGCGACGCTCTCGATCGTGCCTGATATTCCGATCCAGTCGATCGCGATCCTGGTCGGCATCGACAAGTTCATGAGCGAATGCCGTGCGCTGACGAATCTCGTTGGCAACGGTGTCGCCTGCATCGTCATCAGCATCTCGGAAGGCGAGCTCGACCGCGAGGCGCTGCACGCGACCATGGCGCATCCGCTGGAGATCGGCGAAGCGCTGGAACCCGGCGGCAGCGCCTGAAGGCGGGCGCGCAAACAGGCGCAGCCCGGTTCCAACGCGGTAGTTTCCCGGAGTGGCCAATTGGCGCGGCACGCGTCACAACACCAGCGTTGGGATCACCGATTGATACTCATTCATTCCACCCGACGCGCTGGGGGCAGAGCGTCGGGTATTTGTAGAATTGTCACCATGGCCTGCGGAGCGGGATCAAATGATCCCGCCATTGGCGCGCAGCACCTGACCATTGATCCAGCCACCGTCGGGGCCCGCAAGAAACGCAACCGCGGCGGCGACGTCCTCGGGCTGGCCAAGCCGTTCCAGCGGCGCGAGCCTGGCGAGGTGATCGACCAGCTCCTGCGACTTGCCGTCAAGAAAGAGCTTCGTTGCAGTTGGCCCGGGCGCGATCGCGTTCACGGTGATGTTGCGGCCGCGCAGTTCCTTGGCAAGCACATGCGTCAGCGCCTCGACGGCTGCCTTGGTGGCGGCATAGATGCCGTAGGTCGGAGACAGGATGCCGGCCTGGCTCGACGACAGATTGACGATGCGCCCGCCGTTGCGCAACCGACGCGCCGCCTCGCGCAGCGTGTTGAAGGTGCCTTTCAGATTGATCGCGATCTGGCTGTCGAAGGCAGCATCGTCGGCGTCCGCAATCGCGGCGAGCCGCATGACACCGGCATTGTTGACGAGCACGTCGATACCTCCGAGCGCACTCTCCGCTGCGTCGAACATCCGAGACACCGCGGCCACATCGCTGACATCGGCCTGCGCCGTGATGGCCCGGCCGCCGGCCTGCGCGATCTTTCCGGCAAGCGCTTCTGCCTCAGCCGCGCTGCCGGCATAGTTGATGACGACGGCAAAGCCGTCGGCGGCGAGCCGTCCGGCGATCGCCGCGCCAATGCCGCGTGAGCCCCCGGTGACAATGGCGACTTTCTTGCTTGCGTTGAACATCTGCTTCTCCGTGAGTCCCGACCGCTATCTGCGGCTGGCACGGACGGATTTGCCCCTTTTCCCGAGAGAGATAATCAGCCGCCGGCCGGCATCATTGTTCTACGGGGTCGAACAATCGGCCTGACCGCCGAGATCCAGCCGGCGCGTGATTCCAATGGCCTCCAAGAAAGTCTCGTCATGACTGACGACGAGCAGCGCGCCGTCATAAGCCCGCAGCCCCGCTTCGACCGCTTCGATGGACTCCAAATCCAGATGATTGGTGGGCTCGTCCAGGATCAGCAACGATGGCGGGATCGATCCGCCCAGCACGCAGGCGAGTCCCGCCCGGAACAGCTGTCCGCCGCTCAGGCCGCCGACTACTTGCAGGGCGGCGTCGGCGCGAAACATGAAGCGCGCCAGGGCGGCGTGGCATTCATTCACGCCTGCTCTCGGATTGAGGCGCCTGAAGTTGTCGAGGATCGAGACCGCGGGATCGAGCAGGCTGACCTTTTGGTCAAACAGCGCGAAGTCGGGCCTGACCCTCACGACGCCCGACACGGGGCGCAGTTCACCCGCGATCAGCTTCAATAGCGTCGTCTTGCCGGAGCCATTGGGCCCGACAATTGCGACGCGCTCCGGTCCGACGATGGCGAGTGAGAGATCGCGCAGGACCGGCCGCTCCGGGTGATACCCGCCATTGACGCGATCAAGCCAAACGACCTCCCGCCCTGCCGGCAACTGCGTCGAGGGCAGCTTCACGGACAGCGGCTGAAGAATCTCGATCCGCCGGCGCGCCGCGTCGACCGCATCGAGCGCCTCCACGCGCCGCCTCTCGGTGATCTGCGCAGTCTTGCCGCCACTGTCCTCGCTTCGATCCCGACGCGTGCCTGCCAGAATCCGCGGTATGTCGCCTTTGGCGCGCTTCTTCTTGCCGCCGCTGTCCTTGCGCGCTTTCCGCTCGGCCACCTCCTGCGCCTTATCGTCGATCTCGGACAGATGCTTTTCGGCGTGCGCGAGGTCGTGCCTGACGGCGGCGAGTTCGATCGCCTTCTGCGCGCGATAGCTGCTCCAATTGCCGCCATAGCGCGTCGCGCCGAGCGAGGTCAGCTCGACGATCGCGTCCATGGTCTCAAGCAGGGCTCGATCGTGGCTGACGACGATCGCGCCGCCTCGCCAGGCGGCCAGGAGCTCGATTACGGCCTTGCGCCCGTCACGATCGAGATTGTTGGTCGGTTCGTCCAGCAGCAGGAAGTCCGGCTCGCCGAAGAGCAGCGCGGCGAGACGAACACGCGTGACCTGCCCGCCGGACAAGCGGTCCAATTCCGTGTCTGTCGCGATATCAAAGCCGACGCGGCCAAGCGCTTTTGCGAGCCGCGCCTCGAGGGTCCAGTCGACCTCACTGAGCTCCTCGGCCGAAGCATCGCCGCGCTCGGCCTGGTGGAGCAGGTCCAGCGCAGCGCCCGCGCCGAAGAGGTCGACGACCCTCAGGCCAGCACGAAGCTGGGCGTCCTGGCGCAGAAGCCCGACGGTGCCGTTGACAACAACGCGTCCCGACTGCGGAACCTGCTCGCCCGTGATCGCGGCGAGCAACGTCGTCTTGCCGACGCCATTGCGGCCGACGAGGCCGGCACGCTCTGTGCCGAAGGTCAGATCAAGGTTGGAGAGAAGCGAGCGACCGTCAGGCGTGGACAGCGACAGGCGCGACAGGATGATTGAAGCAGGCATGGAATCCCCCGTGAGCAAAGCGGATGAGCATTGCGGTCGGGGTAAAATCCATGGCTGCGGATATCCTCATTGAGAGCCTGCTCATAATACCGCCGGGCGGCGAGATCAAGCCGCATGTCCGGCGACGCCCCAATGCCTCACGAACTCGTTGATGGACGCTTCGCATTGCGCGCGATAGAGGCGAACAAAGCCCGGATCGCAACCAAGAGGCCAATTCGTGAACGGCAGGCAGAACAACGCCTTCGCCCAACTGCTGCAACAAGCCTTCATGGCGCTGCGCGCCAAGCAATTCGACGTCGCAAGGCAGCTCGCCGGCGAAGCCCTCAAATCCAATCGCAGCGACCGCAATGCGGTGATGATCCTGGCGCATGCGCTGATTGGCCTCGGCCGAACGGACGAGGCGATCACGCCGCTCGAGCGGGCGGCCAAGCGCAATGACGATCCGGAAATCGAGACACTGCTCGGCCACGCATTATGCGGCGTGGGCCGGACACCTGACGGAATCGCGCAATTGCGCAAGACCGCCGCCCGCCGCCCGCCCTATCTGCCGGCGTTTCAGGAGTTGGCCGGCCAGATCGCGAATTGCGGCGATATCGGCGCCGCGGTCGGGATCATGGAGCAAGCCCTTGCGCTCGCGCCTGCCAGCGTCGATCTGCAACTCGACCTCGGCCGCATGCATTTACGCAACAACAAGCGCGGCGAAGCGCGCCGTGTCCTGACGGCTGCGCGCTCTGCCGCGCCCGGACGCACCGATATCCTGACCGAGCTCGCCCGGGCCGCGCTTCTCGATGGAGCCTACGCGGAGGCTGCCGACACCTACCGCCACGCGCTCGGGCTTCGCCCCGACGACCTGCTGTCCCGCGCCAATCTCGCGGTCTGCCTGATGGAGCTTGGTGAGCGCGGCAGCGGCGAGGCCGCGCTGCGCGCGGTGTTGCGGGGACGGCCGCATATGCTCGGACGCGTCGCGCTGGCGATGGCGACCTCCTCGCGTGGCCGCTTCTTCTTCCGTCCGAGCGCGGCGGCGAAATTCCTGGAACGCGAACCCGAGCGCGTCGCTACGCCCTGAACTTCCGCCGATACAGGCCCGGCTCGCGCTTGAGCGCGGAGCGCAAGGCATGAACCTTCTGCGCCTCGTCCTCAGTGAAGGCGGAAGTCTGCCCGGTCCAGTTCTCGCGCTTGACCGGGATACATTGCGCGATCGGCGTGCCCTTGGGCAGCACGCCGCGAAAGCCGGTGTTGTGCCAGTGCGCGGGAAAGTGGATCCAGCTGTCGTGATAGCGATCGCAATCGACGAGGCCGCTCAGCGTCGTGAACGGCAGATCGAAGCGGTTAACCGGATGCGTGAAGAACAGCGCATAGCCTTCCGGCGCCTCGATGGTCCAGAGATTGTGAAACTTGATGACAAAGCGATCGCCTTCGAACAGCGGGGAGCCGGTGAGCTGGCCCTCATCGTGGAAGCTGATCGGTGAGCGCGGAAAATCGATCTCTCCGCCGGGCGGGATGTCATTGTCCCAGACGATCTCGCCGTCCTCGACCTTGAGATCGCAGATCAGGGGGATCAGGAAGCCGCAGGTCATCGCGTCGATGAAAGGCGGGCAGCGCTTCACGGTGTCGTCGTCCTGCTGGTTGAGAGCGCTGAACGCCGTCGTCGGCATCAACTTGAGCCAGTCGGGAACGCCAACATTGGCCGGCATGGGATGCGGCAGCAGCCCTTCCAGCTCCCGAGGGCAGCGAAATCTAATCGCCAGCTTGTTGTTGTTCGTCTGCGAGGACATTGGGCATTCCAGCCGTGTCCCCTACTGATAAACGGAAACCGCCGTGCGTCAAAGCGCCGCGGCGCCCCCCAATCATGACATCTTCGTTATGTTTGCAGCGGCGGCGCTATGCCGCCAGCCTGTCGAACTGGACCTTCCCCGCCTTCATCACCAGCGGGATGTGCTCGCCCTGGCCGAGCAGGCACGTGACGTCGCGCAGCGGGTTGCCGCCAACGACCAGCAGATCCGCAAACGCCTCGGGCACGATGCGGCCGAGCTTGCCCTCCATGCCGAGCACCTCGGCACCGATGACGGTGGCGCTGGCAATGACGTCGCGCGCGCCGAGAATCTCGGCCCGGATGCGGAATTCGTCGCTCTGGAGGCGTTGCGACGGCCCGAGCAGATCGCTGCCATAGCCCATCTTCACCCCGGCCTTGCGATAGATCTCGAGCGAGCGCAGGCCGGCATCGCGAACGTCAGCGATCTTGGCGACGCTTTCGGGCGGCAGGCCGTATTGCGCGCCCTCGTTGGCCAACGCTTCGTAGGTGACGAGCGTCGGCACCACATAGGCGCCCTTCTCGGCCATCAGTCGCGCGGTCGGCTCATCGACGAGATTGCCGTGCTCGATGGTGCGGACGCCGCAGCGGACCGCGCGCGCAATCGCCGCGGCGGTATAGGCGTGGGCGAGCACATAGGTCTGGCGGCCCTGCGCTTCCTCGACGATGGCGCGGATCTCGTCCTCGGAGTAGCCGAAGGCCCCGACCGGATCGGTCGGCGAGGCGACGCCGCCCGAGGCCATGATCTTGATCTGGTCGGCGCCCATCTGCAGCTCTTCGCGCACCGCCTTGCGCACGCCATCGACACCGTCGGCTACGCGCGCTAGCGCACCGACGCGCACGCAGCAAGGACAGGCCGTATCGCTGGCGAGGTAATCCGAGCGCACCCGCATGTCGCCGTGGCCGCCGGTCTGGCTGAGCGCGCGGCCGGACACGAACAGCCGCGGACCGTCGGTCAGGCCGGTCTCGATCGCCTGCTTCATCGCATTGCCGGCGCCGCCAGCATCGCGAACAGTCGTGAAGCCGCGGCGCAGCATGCCGCGCAGCAGCAAGGTCGAACGCAGCGTCACCAGCACGTTGGGAATGTGCACCTGCTGGGCCAGGTTGAGCTCGATCGCGATGGTGTGCACGTGAAGGTCGATCAGGCCGGGCATCAGCGTCTGGCCTTTCAGATCGATGGTGCGATCCGCGGTCGCCTTGATCGGCCGATCCGAGACCTCCTTGATCATGCTGCCCTCGACCAGCACGTCATGGCCGGTCAGCAGTTCCGGCTGCAGCGGATCGAGCAAAGCGGCATTCTGGAAAAGGATGCTGGACATGATGATTTCCTGTCAGGACGCCGGCGCAAGCAGCGCCGGCAATGTAAGCTGGGCAAAGGGAAGACACGCGGCAACGTCGTCTTCGCCGTACCAGTGCGCTTCGTGCAGCAGATTGAGCGAGCCGAGCGTGCGCCCGCGCCAGCGCACGGGCATGTTGAGCACGCTTTCGCAGCCGAGAGAGACGATCAGCTGGTGGTCGGAGAACACGTTGCGCAAATCGTCCTGCGTGCGGCCGATATAGGCTTCGCCGCGGTCGAGCACGGCTTCGGTCCACGGACCCGGCGCCAGGCGCTTGCGTCCTCCCGTGGGATAGGGGCCGGGAAGGTTGGAATAGACGCGTGCCGCTTCGCCGGTAGCATCCTCGTAGGTCAGGATCGTGAACAGCTTGTGCCCGATCGCCGACTTCAGGGCGCGATCGAGCGCCGCGAACAGCGCATCCGGCTGATCCATCTCGCTCTGTGCCGCCGCAACGCTAACGAGCCAGGGATCGGCCTTGGCTGTCGTCCTGGTCATGCGACCTCGCCCGCTGCGATCTCTTCCAATGACCGCCCTCGCGTCGGCACGCCCATCAAGACGACGGTGACCGCGCCGAGCAGCAACACCGTGGTGGTGACACCGAACACGCCGGCGAAGCCGAAATTGGGATAGAGATAGCCGACCAGGATCGGCGAGACGATGGCCCCGATGCGGCCGATCGCCGAAGCAAGCCCGGCACCAGTGGTCCTGATCGGCGTCGGGAAGACTTCGGCGGTGTACGCATAGACGCCGGCATAAGTGCCGTTCATGAACAGCGACAGCAGAATTCCCGCGAGCATGATGTGCTGATCGGTCTGCGCGAAGGCGAGGCCGAGCGCACTGGCGCCGCCGAGCAGCATGTAGGTCGCAATCGTCGCCTGCCGGCCGATGCGCTCGTTGAACCAGGCCGCGCTGAAATAGCCGGGGATCTGTGCGCAGTAGATCGCGATCGAATAGCCAAAGCTCTTGGTGATGCTCATGCCGTTCTGGACCAGCAGGCCCGGAATCCAGACGAAAAAGGAATAATAGCTGAAGGTGATCGCAAGCCACATGATCCAGGTCATGATGGTGATGCGCGCCTGCCGGGCAGCGAGAAGCGCCGCGAAATTGGCGAGCAGCGTTCCACCGGTGCCGGTGGGCGCCGCAGCTTCGATCACCGGCGGCGGCAGGACCCGGCCCTCGCGCGCAAAACCCGCTTCGATCTTGTCGAGGACGGCTTCGGCTTCCTTCTCGCGGCCGCGGGCTTCCAGCCAACGCGGCGATTCCGGCAGCGCCCGGCGCCACCATAGCAGCATGACGACCGGCACCGCCGTGATGACCAGCACGATGCGCCAGCCGTTATCATACGAAGGCACGATGAAATAGCCGAGCAAGGCCGCCGCAACAAAGCCGAAGGAGAAAAAGCCGGCCAATGCGCCGGTGAAACTGCCGCGGTAGCGCCGCGCCACGAATTCCGCGAGATAGGGCGCGATGATCGCGCTCTCGGCGCCCGTGCCCATGCCGGCCACGATGCGAGCGACGAAGAAGGCCGGCCAGGTGTCGACCAGTGCGCTGACGATGGAGGCCACACAATAGAGCGCGAGCGCAGACATCATCACCGCGCGGCGCCCGATCAGGTCGCCGAGCGTGCCGGCGAACAACGCGCCGAACAGGAAGCCGATATAGGTGCTGCTGCCGAGCACGCCGATCTGAACGCTCGACAGATTCCACGCCGTGCGCAGCACCGGCAGGATGAAAGCGAGCACCGCCGCGTCCATGGCGTCGAACATGTAGCCGAGCCCGCCCATCAGCAGCAGGTGCGTGTGGAAGCGTGCGAACGGAAGGCGCTCGATGCGCGCCGATATCATTGACATGGAAGTCCCCCTCGATTGGGGCCCGGCGCACCGCGCGTCGTTCGGGAGGGAACCATAGACAAAGTGACATTATCGTCATAATTTATAATCTTGATCTAATATATCACCATGGTGAATGTGTGTCGTTCCGCGCCCTCGACCTCAACTTGTTGAAAGTCTTCGAGGCGCTGATGACCGAAGGCAGCGTCACGCGCGCGGCGAGCGCGCTGACGATGACCCAGCCTGCCGTCAGCAACGCGCTCGCGCGGCTGCGCGATGCACTCGGCGATCCCCTGTTCGTGCGGTCGGGCACCGGCATTCGCCCCACCCAGCGCGCCGTGGTGCTGTGGGAGCCGATCGGCGAAGCGCTGGAGACCGTGCGCGGGGCGCTCGACGAGCAGGTGTTCGATCCCGGCCGCGCCCAGACCGAGTTCATTCTGTCGATGTCGGACTATGTGGCATCCCTGGTGATGCCGAACTTGCTGAAGCATCTGGACAAGGTTGCGCCGAAAGCCCGCGTTCACACCGCACCCAATACTATCGTGGAGATCGCCGACCAGCTCGAGGACAACAGGGTCGACTGCGTGCTGAGCGTCTATGTCAACGAGGCGCAACAACCGGCCGCGATACGCTCGCGCTCGCTATGGACCCTCGACTATGCCTGCTTCATGCGGCGCGGCCATCCGCTCGCCACGGGGAAGCGGCTGAGCACGCGCGCTTTCCTCAACGCGCGGCATATCGATGTGAGTCTCGCGGGCAAGACGCAGCCGTCCTACGACCTGTTCCTCGCCTCACGCGGCCTGTCGCGCAATCTGGTGGCGACCGTCAACCATTACAGCGCGGCCTACGAGACCGTGCGGCAGTCCGATCTCATCGCGGTGCTGCCGCGCGATCTGCGCTCGGAGTCCCGCCACGCACCGTTCCTGCACGCGATGCCACTACCGCTCCAGGCACCGCCACGCATCGTCAGCCTGTTCTGGCATCAGCGCAACGACACCGTGCCCGCGCAGCGCTGGCTGCGCGAGACGCTGGTCGGCATGTTCGCCAAACCGAAGTAAGCGGATCAGCCCTTCAGCGCGGTTACCACCACTTCGATCAGCGCGCCGCCGCCGAGATCGGCGACGCCGACGGTGGCGCGGGTCGGCAGATCGTCGCCGAAGAACTCGGTCCAGGCCGCATCCATCTCCTTCTTCCTGGAGAGATCGGTGACGAAGATCGAGGCGCTGACGATGCGGCTCTTGTCGGTGCCGGCCTCCTTGAGATAGCCCGCGATCTTGCCGAGGATGTTGCGGGTCTGCTCGCCCATCGAGACCGAGGTGTCGTCGGCAATGGTGCCGCCGAGGAAGACGAAGCCATTCGCTTCGACGGCGCGGTGCATGATGGGCGTGCGGATGCTGCGGGTGATGCTCATGATATCCTCTTGTTTTTAGAGCGTGAAGGGATGAAAGCGGTCGATGCCGAGATCGCTGATGCGGGTCTGGGTGCCGCCATTGACGATCAGCTCCGCCATCACGGCGCCCGCGCCGGGGCCAAGCTGGAAACCGTGCAGCGAAAAGCCGAACTGGTGATAGAGCCCCTTGTGGCGGGAGCTTGGGCCGAGCACGGGAATATCGTCCTTCATCCTGGCTTCGATGCCGGCCCAGGCGCGGACGATGGTCGCACTACGCATCACCGGAAACAGCTCGAACACGGTCTGCGCGCTGGTCGCGAGACTCTTCCAGTCCAGCACCGTCTCGTTGCGATCCTGGTAAGGCGTGGCGAGATGGCCGCCACCGATCAGCACGGTGCCGTTCTTGAACTGCTTGAAGGACAGCTTTCGCCCGCGCAGGATCACGACAGGGTCGATGAAATGCGGTACGCGCGAGGTGATCATCAGCATCGGGGCCACGGTCTCGACCGGAACGGGCTCGCCGAGATCAGCAGCGATCTTGCCGGCCCAGGCGCCGGCGGCGTTGACGAGGACCGGGGCGGCGAAGGTCTCCGTGCCGGCATCGACATGCCAGAGGCTGTCACTGTAGCGGATGTTGCTGGCGGCGACGCCCTCGCGCACGATCGCGCCGAGCTGCTGGGCCTTGCGGCGGAACGCCGTCGTCGTCTGCGCCGGATTGGCGGCGCCGTCACGCCGTGAAACCACGCCGCCGGGACAGGTCTCGGCGACCGCCGGCACGAGGCGCCGCAGCTCGACAGCATCGATCAGCTCTTCATGGGTGAAGCCGAGCGCGTTGAGTTCGGCGACGCGCGCGCGGCAGACCGCGAGCTCCTCCTCGTTCTCGGCGACCAGGACCTGGCCGTAGCTCTCGAAGCTGCAATCGTCGTCCAGGAGATCGTTGATCTTCTCCCAGATCCCCATCGAGCGGATCGACAGCGGGATTTCGGGGATATGCCGCGCGAGCTGGCGCACGCCGCCGGCATTGACGCCCGAGGCGTGGCGGCCGGCATAGTCCTTCTCGATCAGCACCGGCTTCAGGCCGGCGAGGCACAGATGCAGCGCGGTCGAGCATCCGTGGATGCCGCCGCCGACGACGATCGCATCCACATTTAAGGTCATCCGCGCACCACGGCCTTGACGTCGTCCTCTGTTTTCGGGACGGCGGCAAGCTCGGCCAGCGTGATCGGCTTCACCGGCGCGCGCAGCCGGTAATAGCCAATCTCCTGCGGGGTCTTGCCGCGCGCCTGCGCTATCAGCTCGGTGACGGTGAGACCGCAGAGACGGCCCTGGCACGGGCCCATGCCGGTGCGGCGATAGGCCTTGAGCTGGTTCGGCCCGGTCGCGCCGATTGCGACGGAATCGAGCACGTCCTTCGCGGTCACCTCCTCGCAACGGCAAACGATGGCATTGCCCGAGGGAATGCGGAACTGCGTTGCAGGGCGAAACAGCGTGTCGAGGAAGATACGACCGCGCTCGGCCTTGGCGAGATCGGAACGGAGCGCTGTCATCGTGGCAAGCTTCGCAGCAGCCGCGGGCGCGAGTGCTTCCACCGCCGCACGCGCCGCGATACGGCCACGCACCACGGCAGCGTTCGCACCGCCGATGCCGGCACCGTCGCCGGCGATCGCAATGCCCGCGACCGACGAATTGCCGCTGCCGTCCAGCACGGGCGACCAGCACAGCTGCAAGTCATCCCAACGATGCTCGACTCCGGCCGCCATTGCCAGGTTGACGTTGGGCACGACACCCTGATGCAGCAGCAGGAGATCGGCAGGAATGGTCTCGCGCTTGCTGCCCGCAACGTAGCTGACACTGGCAAGCTGGCCCTCACCGGACGCAGAGAGCTCCGTCACGCCGGAGACGACCTGCACCTTCGCCTTCACTTCGCGCATCATGGACAGGCCCTTGCTGAAATAGGGCGAGGTCAGGAACGCGAAGGCATGTGGCAGCGCCGCGAAATAATTGCCGCGCTCGGTGGTGTCGAGGATGCGATCGATGCGACCTCCGAGACGCAAGATCTGCGCGGCGAGCAGCCAAAGCAGCGGCCCCTGCCCCGCGATCACGGTGCGTCCATCCGGCACCAGCGCCGACGACTTCAACATGGTCTGCGCCGCGCCCGCGGTCATCACGCCCGGCAGCGTCCAGCCGGGAATCGGAAACGGCCGCTCCAGCGCGCCGGTCGCGAGGATCACGCGCTTGGCCTTGACGAAGGCGGACGCGCCGCCGATCGAGACGGCAATGTCGAGATTGCGGTCGAGGCTCCAGACCGTGGCGCGATGGATCACCTCGGCACTGCTTGCACACAGCGCCTGCACGAGATCGGCGCCAGCCCAATAGTCGGCACCGAGCTGGTTGCGGTCGGTCACCGGCGTCGAGGAGATGGCGCGAAACACTTGACCGCCGGGGCCGATGTTCTCGTCGAGCAGCAGCGTGGATAGGCCAGCCTCGGCGGAGGTCGCGGCGGCGGCAAGGCCGGCCGGGCCGGCGCCGATCACCACGACGTCGTAATCTTCGCGCTTGGGAGCCACACTCATCTTCCGATCTCCCGCTTGCCCTTCTGGATTTCGATCTGCATGCCTTCCGCGACGGGCACGAGGCAGCCCTGGCGGTTGCCGACGCCATCGATGGTGACGAGACAATCGAAGCACACGCCCATCATGCAGTAGGGCAAACGAGGTGCACCGCTGACCGCGGTCGAGCGCCGCGCATCGTGGCCCGACGCCAGCAGTGCGGCGGAGACGGTGTCGCCCTGGCGCGCCGCAACGGCGACGCCGTCGACGAAGATCTGCACCTGCGGGCGCATGTCCTGTTCGGATCGTCTAAACATGGGATGCCTCTTGGCTCCTTCAGTAACTCTAGTAGCCGCTGCTATTCGCGGTGCTTGCGCAACCAAACCGGCTGGCGGAGAACGCGCCGACCAGCTCCGGCTCGAGCGCGCCCTGCGCCACCATGCGCGCGATCTCGAAGGCATGGTTGGAGGCGAGCGTCACGCCGGAATGGCAGCAGGCGACGAAGGCGCCGGGATGCGTCTCGGACTGGTCGTAGATGGGAAAGCCGTCCTGCGGCATCACACGGATGCCGGACCAGCTCCTGACGACGTTGAGCCGCGACAGATGCGGGAACATGCGCTGGGCGCGATCGGCCATCACGCCGCTGATCGAAGGCTTCAGCGTCCGATCGTCGAGCTCGTCTTCCTTGCTGTCGCCGATCATCACCGTGCCCTCGTCGGTCTGGCGGATCGTCGTCAGCGGATGCGGCAGGAAGGGCATGGTGCGCTCGGTCACGACGACCTGGCCGCGGGTCGGGCCCATCGGCGCGTAGAGGCCCACCATCTGCGCGAGCGTCTGGTTGGCATTGCCGGCGGCGAGCACGATCTTGGCGGCGCGGAGTTCGCCCTTCGGCGTGGTCAGCCGGAATTCGCCGCCGCTCTTGCCGATCGCCGAGACCGGACGTTCCGGAAAATAGTCGATGCCGAACGCCTTGAAGCCGGTGTGGAAGGCCCGGAAGGTGCGCAGCGAATTGACGTGGCCGTCAAGCGGGCAATAGCTGCCGCCGGAAACCTCGGGACCGATCAGCGGCAGCGCGTTCTTGATCTCGGAAGGCCGCAGCATCTCCATCTTGTAGTCGGCCGCACCGGTCTGATTGTGCATGCGCTTGACCAGTTCGGTGCGCTGGCCGAATTCCTCTTCGCTAAGGGTGAGATGGAAGCCGCCATTCTGCTGGAGCGCAACATCAAGTCCGGTCTGCTGCTTCAGCTCGGAGGCAAGCCGTCCCCACGCCTGCGAGGCCTGCACGGTCCAGATCGTGTAGGCCGGCATGCCGAGCCCCTTGCTCTGCACCCACACCAGCGCAAAATTCGCGCGCGAGGCTCGCTTGGTGATGTCGCCTTCGTCGAGCACGGCCACGCGCTTGCCGAGCCGGCCGAGGCCCCAGGCAATGGCGGAGCCGAGCAATCCGCCGCCGACAACGGCGACGTCGTATTCAGTTCGCATGGGTTCTCCTATCGTCCCGGATCGCCCTTGCCGGCGAGTACGCGGTCGAGCCCGTAGAAGCGGTCGAGCAGAATGAGGGCGGTCATGGTCACAGCGATCACGCAAGCCGAGACCGACGTCACCAGCGGATCGATGTTGTCCTGGATGTAAAGGAACATGCGCACCGGCAACGTCTCCGTGCCGGGCGCCGCGAGGAAGACGGTCATGGTGAGATCATCGAAGGACTGGATGAAAGCGAGCGCCCAGCCGCTGATGACGCCGGGCAGAATCAGCGGCAGCGTCACGCGGCGGAACAGCGTCCAACCGCCGGCGCCGAGCGAGACCGCGGCCATCTCGACGGTGCGGTCCATGCCGGTCGCTGCGGCCAAGGTCAGCCGCAGCGCGAACGGAAACACGATGATGACGTGCGCGATGATCAGCGCCGCAAAACTTCCGCCGAGACCGACTGATGTAAAGAAGCGCAGGAAGGCGATACCGAGCACGACATGCGGGATCATCAGCGGCGACAGGAACAGCGCCGCGAGTGCATCACGGCCACGGAAGCGGTAACGTGCGATGGCCAGCGCCGCCGGCACGGCAAACAGCAGCGCCACGAAGGACGACAGCGCGCCGAGGCCGAGGCTGACCCAGAAGGCATGGATGAACTCGGGATATTGCGCAATCGTCCTGAACCAGCGCAGCGAAAAGCCGTTGGTCGGCAGCGAGAGAAATCCCTCGGGCGTGAAGGCGACGAGACAGACCACCAGGATCGGCGCCACCATGACGATGACGAAGATGGTGTGGAAGACCAGCGCCAGCGGCCCATTCCGTCTCATCGGAACACCTCCGCATACCGCCGCTCGATCAGCGCGTTGCTGCCGACGACGATCAGCACCAGCGCGACCAGCAACAGCGTGGCGACGGCGGCGCCGAGCGGCCAGTTCAGCGTGTTGAGGAATTCGTCATAGGCGAGCGTCGCCGCGACTTTGAGCCGGCGGCCGCCGATGATCGCCGGCGTCGCAAAGGCGCTGGCCGAAAGCGAGAACACGATGATGGCGCCCGACAGCACGCCCGGCATGATCTGCGGCATGATGATGCGACGGATGATGGTGACAGGGCCGGCGCCGAGCGACATCGCGGCATTCTCGATCTGCGGATCGAGCCGCTGCAGCGCGGCCCACACCGACAGCACCATGAACGGCATCATCACATGCGCGAGCGCGACGACCATGCCGGTTTCGGTGAACATGAAGGGAATGGGAAAGCGGATCACGCCAAGCGACATCAGAAGCTTGTTGACGAGGCCATTGTTGCCGCCGAACAGCAGTGCCCAGCCGAGCGTGCGCGCCACCACGGAGATCAGGAGCGGTCCGAGAATGACGAGCAGGAAAAAGCTCTTCCAGCGGCCGCTCATGCGGTTGAGGATGTAGGCTTCGGGTGCTCCCAACAGTGCGGCGAGCAGCGTGGTCAGGATAGCGATGCGAAACGTCCGCCAGAACATTTCGGCATAATAGGGATCGGTTGCGATCTCGCGCCAGTTCTTCAGGATGAAGACCGGCTCGATGCCCTTGTACTGGCCCCAATCGTGAAACGACAGCATCACGGTCATCGCGAGCGGAATCAGCAGCACGCCGACGAACAGCATCAGGGCGGGCGCGGTCAGCGCCCAAGGCGCGCGCGCGCCGCGCTCCTCGGCGACCGCACTCATGCGCCGGCCCTCGCGCGCACGCTCATGTCGTCGGGCCGCCAGGTCAGGCGAACCGCCTCCCCCTCGACCGGCTGCGCCGCGCCGTCATTCTGGCGAATGACGATCGCCGGGCCACATTCGCTCTCGCACTGGAACAGCCAATGATTGCCCTGGAAGATCCGCGTGACGATCTTTGCACTGAGGCCGGCATCGCCGAACCCGATTCTTTCCGGACGAATGCTAATCGTGACTGCACCGTTGAGCCCAGCCGGGGCCGGCGCACTCCAGGAGCCCGCCACTAGCTGCGAAGGCGTCGCGGCACGGTCAATCGTGCCGGCAAAGTCATTGGTCTTGCCCAGAAATTGCGAGACGAACGCCGAGGCCGGCCGCTCATAGGTCTGTTGCGGCGTGCCGATCTGCTCGATCTTGCCGTGGCTCATCACGACGATGCGATCCGACAGCGACATCGCCTCGTTCTGGTCATGGGTGACCAGGATCGTGGTGGTGCCGATGGTGCGCTGGATCTGACGCAGCTCGATCTGCATCTCTTCGCGCAGCTTCGCGTCGAGATTCGACAGCGGCTCATCGAGCAGCAGCACGCTCGGCTTGATCACCAGCGCCCGCGCCAGCGCGACGCGCTGCTGCTGGCCGCCGGACATGCGGCGCGGATGCCGATCCTCATACCCTGCAAGCCCGACCATCGCGAGCGCGGCACGGACGCGCTCGCGCCGTTCGGCGCGCGGCACGTTGCGCATCTCGAGGCCGAATGCGACGTTCTCCGAAGCGGTCATGTGCGGAAACAGCGCGTAGCTCTGGAACACGATGCCGAGCCCGCGTTTGGCCGGATGGATCGCAATCAGGTCCTTGCCCTCGAGGCGGATCGCCCCGCGCGTGGGATCGAGGAAGCCCGCGATCATCTGGAGCGTCGTGGTCTTGCCGCAGCCGGACGGGCCGAGGAAGGAGATAAACTCCCCCTTCCCTACGGACAGACTGAAGTCGTCGACCACCGTCTGCGCGCCGAACTGCTTTGCGACCCGATCGAGCTCGAGAAAGGCCATGCGCTGTCTCCGCTACCAACGATCAGGTCAGCGCTCGACTTCGCGATTCCAGCGCTTGGTCCACTCCTCGCGCTTCTCGTTGATGGTGGTCCAATCAGGATTATAGAGCTTGGCCGCGCGCTCGCCGATCGGCGCCATCTTGCCGAGCTCCGGCGGCACCTTCAGCGATTTCAGCACCGGGCCGTAGCCATAGTCCTTCAGCATCACGAGTTGGATCTTGGGATCGAGCAGCATCTTGACGAAGCTGGAGGCCAGCGGCGAGGCATTGGGTTTGTTGATCGGACAAGCCGTCGTCAGCAGCGTCGCCGCGCCTTCCTTCGGATAGACGAAGTCGACCGGGAAGCCGGTATTGGCGAAGCTCTGCACGCGGCCGGTGCCCCACACCGCGATCACCGCCTGGCCGGACTGGAACAGCTCGGTCATCTTGCCCGGCGACGGCTCATAGGCGAGCACGTTCGGATTGATCTCTTCCTTGAAAATCTTGAAGCCGGAATCGACGTTGGACTCGCCGCCGCCGTTCATCTTCGACAGCATCACCAGTGCTTCGAGGCCGTAGGTATTGTTGATCGGCGGGATCACGAGCTGCTTGGCGTATTTCGTGTCCTTCAGGTCGTTCCACGAGGTCGGCGGCGCCCAGCCTTTCTCCTTGAACACCTTGGTGTTGTACATCAGGCCGGTAGCGACAATGCCGATCGCGACCGCACGATCGTCCTTGAAGCGCGCGGTGTCGTAGAGATCGGCGGCTGGCAGCCCGTCGAGCTTGCCACAGAAGCCGAGCTGGATTGCCTGGTACATCGGGCCGTCATCGACGATGGCGACGTCGATCTGCTGATTGCCTTTCTGGGCCTGAAGCTTGGCCAGCGTATCGGTGGAGTTGCCGGCGACGTATTCGACCTTGACGCCGTTCTCCTTCTCGAAGGCCGGGATCACCTCGTCGCGGATGGTCTTCTCGAACGAGCCGCCATAGCCGGCAACGTAAAGAGTCTTTTGCTGGGCCGAGACGGCCGAAGGGACCGCGACGAGCGCCGCGATGCTGACCGCTGTGAGAAGGCTGAAAGTCTTCATGTGGTCCGATCTCCAATCTGCCGAAAAAGCGGGCTGTCTTCAGTCCTGATGAAAAAGATCGCAAACCTATACTTCCATCGTCCAATGAATAATGGCACCATTTACATGCCAAAATGTTATGAATGGAAATTGGGATGGCCCGGATCAATTCGCGGCAAGTAGAGGCCTTCCGGGCGACGATGCTGACCGGGAGCGTGACCGAGGCAGCTGCACTGATGAAGGTGACGCAACCGGCGGTCAGCCGGCTGCTGCGCGACTTGCAGGCGCTGCTGAAGATGGAGCTGTTCGAGCGGCGCGGCACAGGGCTGGTGCCCACCGCTGCGGCGATGGCGCTCTACACCGAGGTAGAGCGATCCTTCGTGGGCCTGGAGCGCATCACCGCTGCCGCCGAGGAAATCCGCGGCCGCCGCACCGGCTCGCTGCGGATCGCAGCACTACCTGCGCTGTCGAACGGCTATCTGCCGAGGCTGACCGGTCACTTTCTAAGAGAGCGGCCGAATCTCAATCTCGCCTTCTTCGGCGTGATCTCGCCGATCGTGGTCGACTGGGTGCTGAACAATCAGTGCGACGTGGGCTTTGCCGAGGTGCCGATCGCGCATTCCGGGCTGCCGAGCATGAAGTTGCCGGCGCCCGCCCGCGTCGCGGTGCTGCCGACAGGTCATCGCCTCGCGGAGAAAGAAGTGCTGGAGCCGCGCGACTTCGAAGGCGAGACATTCATCTCGCTATCGGCGGGGTCATCGAGCCGACATCTCGTCGACCAGGTCTTCCATCATCACGATGTGCGCCGCGTGCTGCGGGTCGAGACCGCCTTGTCGGAGATCATGTGCGGCCTCGTCTCATCAGGACTTGGCGTTGCGATCTGCGATCCCTTCACCGCGCAGGAGTTTTCCACCCGCGGCGTCGTCGTACGCCGTTTCCTGCCGCGCATCGACTTCGAATTCTCCGCGGTGTTTCCGGCGCAGCGCAGCCCCTCGCCGGTGGCGCTCGATCTGGTCGAAATGATGCGCAAGTCGCTGGCGGAGTTCGAGAGCTAGCCGTTGAACGCCGCCTGTGCCTCCGGCAGGTCCCAGATCTTGCCGATTGCGGCGGTGCCTGCTGCCGTGATCGCCGCCTCGTCAGCGGCAAGATAGCGCCCCTCGTCGACCAGCATGCGGCCATCAACCATCACCTGGTCGATGTTGGCCCGGTTGGCGAGCGCGATCAGCGCGCGGCGCGGGTCGAACAGCGGCTGGAGATGCGGATGAGTGAGATCGACCACCGTGAGGTCGGCGGTGGCGCCCGCCTCGATCCGACCGAGATCCGGCCGTTTGATGACGTCGGCGGCGACTACCGTGTTCGCCTCGATCAATTCAGGCGAGTTCGCGACGTCGGCGCGCTGCGAGGTGACCTTGGAGATCAGCGAGGCCGCATTGAGCTCGCCAAGCAGGTCCATATTGTAGCCGTCGGTGCCGACCACTGTGCGCACGCCGTGCTCGGCAAAGCGGCTGAATGCCGCGGTGATGCCGGCGCGCGCGAACACGCGCGGGCAGTTGAGAACGGTCATGCCGCGCGCGGCCATCAGCTTGAGATCGTCATCGCTGCTGAACATGCAATGCGCCGCCATCAGGTCGGGCGCCAGAAGACCAAGCCAGTCCAGATACTGCGCCGGCGTGCGGCCGCCATAACGCTTGCCGATAGTCTCGACCTCGGCGCGGCTCTGCGCCATGTGCGTGGTGATGGGGACGTCGAGTTCGCGCGCCCGCTCGGCGCAGGCCTTCAAGAGATCCGGGCCGCAGGTATCGGTGGCATGCGGGCTCATCGCGAGGCCGATGCGGCCGCCACCGCGATTGTTCCAGCGCTGGTAGAGCGTGTCCCACGTCGCCATGTCGGCGACGCCATCGTCGCCGGAATATTGTACGATACCGTCCGGCCCTGCCTTGGCGTCGGAGGTGGAGAACAGATACGGCGCGCCGTAGAAGCGGATGCCCATCTCTTCTGCAGCGTCGAACATCTCGGGGATCGAATTGCGGAACGGCTCCATCACCGTGGTGGCACCGCCCTTGAGCAACTGGAGGATGCCGAGCCGCGCCACCGCGAGCCGCTCCTCTGCCGACAGGATGTCGGCGCCGCGCCTGGTCAGCGGCAGCAGCACCGTATAGACGATGCTCTGGTTGTTCTTGCGGCCGTTGCCGTCCTCGGTGTGACTGCGCGCGACAGCTTCGGAGAAACAGTGATTGTGCAGGTTCAACAGGCCCGGCAGCACGAAACGGCCCGGACGATCGTAGACCTGGTCCGCGTGCGGCCTGTCGCGCGTGAGCGCCGCGATTGTCTTGCCTTCGACCAGGACCCAGCGGTCGCGCAGGACATCCTGCGCGCCGTCCTTGCGTGACAGCACATAGCTGCCGAAGATTGCAGTGGTGCTCATGCGGGACGTACGTTCCAGAACACGGCGGTGCCGTCGAGAATGCCGGCGATGTCTTTGCGATAGGCGGTCGGCTGCTTGTACACGCCAATCGGAATATAGGGGATCTCCTTGAACGCCACTGCCTGGATCTCGCGGCAGACGCGCTGCTGCTCGGCGAGCTCGGAGGCCGCCAGCCACTGGCTGCGCAGCGGGCCCATCTTCTGGCTCGTATACCAGCCGGCGATCTTGCCTTCGCCGCGGATGTTGGTGTTGCCGGCCGGATTGAGCCAGTCGATGCCCTGCCAGTTGCCGACCGCCGCGCTCCAGCCGCCCTGCCCAATCGGATCCTTCTTGAGCTGGCGTTGCAAAACGACGGCGAAATCGAGCCCGGCATATTCGACATTCATGCCGGCCTTGCGCAGGCTGTCGACCGCGATCTCGCCGAGCGGCTTCTGCGCCAGCGAATTGGTGGGGACGAGCACCACGATCTTCTCGCCGTTGTAGCCGGCGGCCTTCAGGTCGGCCCTGACCTTGTCGTAGTTGCGCGGACCGCGGAACAGGTCGAGGCCGACATCGCTCGCCATCGGCGTATCAGGGGCGAAATAGCCGATCGGCGACACCTGAAACGCGGGATCGGTGCCGGCCACTGCCGTCATGAATGCGGACTGGTCGATCGCACCGAGCAGGGCGCGGCGGATCGCTGGATTGTCGAACGGCGGCTGCAGATGGTTGAGGCGAAGCATGCAGGCGTAACCGCGCGGATCAAGAATGCGTGTCTCGATGTCGCCGGCCGCCTTGATGATCGGGAGCAAATCGTGCGGCGTGGTTTCCTGCCAATCCTGCTCGCCGGTCTGGAGCGCGGCGACGCCGGTGCCGGCGTCCGGCGTGGTGGTCCAGACAACGCGGTCGTAGTGCACGATCTTCGGGCCAGCGGTCCAATCCGGCTTGCCGTCGCTGCGCGGCTGATAGCGCTCGAACTTCGCGTAAGCATTGCGCGCGCCTTGCACACGCTCGTCGGCAAGATAGCGGAACGGCCCGCTACCGATCACTTGCGTCAGCGGCTTGAACGGGTCCTGGCTCGCGAGCCGCTCCGGCATCATGAAGCAGGCATTGATCGCGGCTTTGCCGAGCGCCTGCGGCAGCAGCGGGAACGGACGCTTGAGGCGGAAGCGGATGGTGCGATCATCAGCCGCCGAAAGCTCCGCGATCACCTCCATCAGCTCGCCGCCAAAGCCGTCGCGGGCCGCCCAGCGGCGGATGCTCGCAACGCAGTCGCGCGCCAGCACGCGCTCGCCGTCGTGCCAGAACAGGCCGTCGCGAAGCGTGAGGTCCCACTGCAGCTGATCGCCCGAGATGACGTGGCCCGACAGCATCTGCGGCGAGACCTGAAGCGACGAGCTCATGCCGTACAGCGTGTCGTAGACCATGAAGCCGTGGTTTCGCGACACCTGGGCCGTCGAGTAGATGGGGTCGACGAAGGCGAGATCGATGACCGGGATGAACCGCAACGTGCTCTCGGATTCGGCGCGCACGATGCCCGGCAGCGACAGCGCCGGCATTGCGGCGGCGGCCTTGAGAAGCGAACGGCGAGAAATGGGCATTACCAGAATCTCCGGAAGAATCTTACGCGTTCAGCAGAACCGCGCCGATCGCGACTGCCACCGCCTGTTGCGCCGGCTCGACCACGGGCACACCGATCGCCTCCTCGATCGCGGCACGATGCGAGGCCATGCCGGCGCACCCCATCACCACGACATCGGCGCGGTATTGCGTGACCAGCGCGCGGCCGGCCTCGATCAGCCGTCCGCGAATGTCGGCGCCTGCGGTTTCCGCAGCGCTCGCACCGACCGACCAGCTTCCGGCGTAGCGATTGTCGACGCCCCACACCCGCGCCATGCGTTGCTGGCGGCGAATGCTCGACGGCGAGAGCGCGATGATACCGAAGCGTTCGCCGAGCATCAGCGCACGAAAGATGCCGCATTCGGCGATGCCCATCACAGGGCGGCCGCCGGCGGCCTCGCGCACCGCATGCAGGCCGGGATCGCTGAAGCAGGCGAGCACGAAAGCATCCGCATCGTCGCGCGATACGCGACTCACCAACGGCATCACCACACTATCGGCGTCGCGCTGCGAGCTGATGCTCGGCGGCCCTTCGGCGAGGCCGACCACCTCGATCACGGGACCGCCGGCGATGCGCAGCGGCGCGATCGCCTCGTCGATCGCCGCAGTCACCGACGCCGAGGAGTTGGGGTTGATGACGAGGATGCGGCGGCGGGTCATGGCGTGGCTCACTGGCATGGCTCAACGATTGGCGGCCTCGTGGCGCAGGAAGTTATCCGCGATCCTCTCGCCGGTGGTGATCCAGACGTCCGGGCACGACTTTGCGTAGGTGAGGAACTCGCGCAGCAAACGCAGCCGCATCGGACGGCCGCTGCATTGCGGATGCAGCACCGTCGTCACCATCGCGCCCCAGTCGCGGACTTCGTCCAGCTCGTCCTTCCAGATCGAGAGCACGTGCTCCTTGGGGAAGATCGAGCGCGGGCTGAAGCGGGCGGACAGGCCGTGCATCCAGTCGTCATAGCTCGCGGTCACCGGCAGCTCGATCGTGCCGGGCTTGCCGTCGGCGAGCCGGTGACGATAGGGCCTGACGTCGTCGCGAAACGACGAGGTGTAGATGATGCCGTGACGCACCAGCGCGACGCGCAGCTCCTCGGTGAACTCCCCATAGGGCGCGCGATAGCCAGTCGGCTTGACGCCGAGCCGGCGCTTCAGCACCTCGAAACCGCGCTCCAGCTCCTCCTCGATCCAGAGGTCGCCGGGATCCGGCAAGAGATGATGGTAGCCGTGATGGCCGATCTCGTGGCCGGCCTTGAGGATGGATTCGGCCATCGCGGGATGGGCATCGACCGACCATCCCGTGACGAAGAACGTCGCCTTGAATCGAGCTGATCGAGCAGTTCCAGAAGTTTCGGCGTGCCGACGCGCGCCTCGTAGCCGCCGTAGCTCATCGTGATGAGGCGCTGCGCGTGCAGCGCGTCCTTGCTGGTCCACGCGCTCTCCGCGTCGACGTCGAACGACAAAAACATCGCCGAGGTGTACGGCTTCGGCCACGGATAGTCCGGCGCAGGATCCGCGGTGTTGGCCGGGGTGAGCGGAATGCTCTTGAGGGCTTTACTGTCCAGCATTGATGGTGGCCTTCTCGATCGCGTTGTCGCTGAGTTTCCATTTCGCCAGGAGCGTACGATAGGTGCCGTCCGCGATCAGCGCATCGAGCGCCTCGGCTATCGCCTGCTGCAAGGCCTTTTCCTTGACCGGCAGCGCAATCCCCGTGAACTGCGTCGCGAATGGATTGCCGACCGGCGCATAGGCGCCGGGCTCGAGATCCATCAGATAAGGCAGCGTCTCGTTACCCTGCACGGCGGCGTCGATACGGCCCTGCTTGAGCTGGGTGCGCGCATCGGCCGAGCCGTCGGTACCGACGAACTGGATCGGATTGGCTGCGCAGTTCTTCTGGCTCCATTTGTCGATCTCGGCCGGAAACATCGTGCGGCGGCTGGCGCCGACCTTCTTGCCGCACAGCGCCGCCATATCCTTGAACTCGGACGCACGGGACTGCTGCACGAAGAATTTCGGACCGCTGCGCAGATAATCGACGAAGGACGCAATCTCGTGCCGGCTCGCATAGTCGGTGAAGCCGGACAGGATCGCATCCACCCGGCCTGTCGAGATCGACGGCATGAACTCGGCGAAGCTGGTCTCGGTCCATTCGATCTTGACGCCGAGCTTGCGCCCGAGCGCCTCGCCGAGATCGATGTCGAAGCCCGAGAGCGCGTTGGTGGCGGGATCGTGGAACTCCATCGGCGGATAGTTCGGTACCAGCGCGACCTTGATGCTGCCGCGCTTGGCGATGTCGGGCGGCAGCTCGACCGCCAAGGCCGATGAGATCATGGTCGTCAAAAGCGCCGCCGCAACGAAAAGTCTCTTCATCAACACGCCCCCTTTTCAGATCACCGCCGAAAGAAATGCCCTGGTGCGCTCCTCGCGGGGCGCAGCCAATACGTCGCAGGCACGGCCCTGCTCGACGATACCGCCCTGGTCCATGTAGACGACACGGTCGGCGACCTCGCGGGCGAAGCCGAGCTCATGCGTGACGACCATCATGGTCATGCCGCTCTTCGCCAGTTCCTTCATGACGGCAAGCACTTCGCCGACGAGCTCCGGGTCCAGCGCGCTGGTCGGCTCGTCGAACAGCATCAGCATCGGCTTCATTGCAAGCGCGCGCGCGATCGCCACGCGCTGCTGCTGGCCACCGGAGAGCTGTGCGGGATACCAGCCGGCCTTGGCCGAGAGCCCGACGCGCCGCAGCAGCTCAAGCGCCTCGGCGCGCACCTCGTCGGTTTTGCGCCCCTGCACCTGAAGCGGGCCCTCGGTGATGTTTTCCAGTGCGGTCTTGTGCGGAAACAAATTGAAGCGCTGGAACACCATGCCTGTCTTCAGCCGCTGCCGCCCGATCTCGCGCTCGCTGAGGCGATGCAGCCGTCCGCCTTGCTCGCGCACGCCCAGAAGTTCTCCGTCGAGCCAGATGCGGCCGCTATCAACGACGGCAAGCTGATTGATGCAGCGGAGCAGCGTAGTCTTGCCGGAGCCGGAGGCACCGATCAGGCACATCACCTCCCCGGGCCACACATCGAGCGAGACGTTCTTGAGAGCTTGGAACTCTCCAAAGCTCTTGCTGACGGAGCGAATCGCGACGAGGGGTTTTGTCATCGCGCGAGCCGCAATGTGCCGCGGGCAAAGCGGCGTTCGAGCAGCATCTGAAGCGGCGTCAGGATCGAGACCGCGAGCAGGTACCAGAGCCCCGCGACGATCAGGAGCTCGATGACGCGGGAATTTGCGTAGTAGATATTCTCGGCATTATGCAGCAGCTCCGGATACTGGATGACGCTCGCGAGCGAGGTCGCCTTCACCATGCTGATGAACTCGTTGCCGAGCGTCGGGATCACCACCCGCATGGCCTGCGGCAAAATGATTCGCCGCAGCGCGCGGAGCCGTCCCATGCCGATCGCCTGCGCCGCCTCATATTGCCCGATATCGACCGACAGCATGCCGACGCGCATCACCTCGGACGTATAAGCGCCCTGGTTGATGCCGAGCCCGAGCAGCGCGGCGAGGAACGGCGTCATCACATCCACAGCGCGCGCGGACCAAAGGCCGGGAACGCCGATGGTCGGAAACACCAGCGCGAGATTGAACCACAGCAACAGCTGCAGGATCAGCGGCGTGCCGCGGAATAGCCAGGTGTAGCCTGCCGCCACCGTCTTCAGCACCGGATTGGGCGAGAGCCGCATGATCGCCACGACAACGCCGAGGACAATGCCGAGCGCCATCGCCAGCACCGCCATCACCATGGTGTTGACGATGCCTTCGAGGATGACCTTTGCGGTCAGGAAGCGGCCGACATAGGACCATTCGATCTGACCGCCAGCGAATGCGCGCACGATCGCCGCCAGCACGAGCACGATCAACACCGCGCCGATCCAGCGAAACCAGTGCGGCTCGCGCGCGATACGCAATCCCGACAGATCGGGAAAACCTTCCGCGAGTGCCGGCGCCGGCTTCATTGCGGCGCCGCGTTCAGCATGGGCTGGGCGACAGCGTTCGCCCCGAGGCCCCATTTGTCGAGAACAGCCTTGTAGGCGCCGTCGGCGATCATCGCCGCGAGCTTCTCCGTTACCACTTCACGCAAGGCGGCATCGTCCTTGCGGAACATGATGCCCTGATATCCCTTGGCAAAGGCCTCGCCGATCACGCGGTATTTGCCGGGCTCCTGCGTCTGCGCATAGGGCAGCGTCTCGCTGCCCTGCACGGCGGCATCGATGCGGCCCTGCTTGAGCTGGTTGCGGACGTCGATGGAGTTCTCGCCGGGAACATATTGGATCGCCGGCTTGCCCGCCGCTTCGCAATTCTGCTTGCTCCACTTCTCGATCTCGGCCGGGAAGCTGGTGCTGCGGGTGGTGCCGACCTTCATGCCGCAGAGATCGGTCGCAGCCTTTGCCGCACTCTCCGTCATCACGAAAAACTGCGGGCCTGTGGTGAGGTAATCGACGAAATCGGCGGTCTCGCGCCGCGAGGCGCGATCCGAGATGCCCGAGATGATGAAATCTGCACGCTTGGTCTGGAGTGACGGGATCAGCTCGGCGAATGGCGTCTCGCTCCAGACGATCTTCAGGCCGCCGAGCCGCTTGGCGAGCTCATTGGCGAGGTCGATGTCGAGGCCGACCAGCTCGTTGGTCGCGGGATCGCGATATTCCATCGGCGCGTAGGTGGAGTTGACCGTGAGCTTGAACCCGCCCGCCTGCTTGATGTCCGCCGGGAGCTCGGCCGCCTGCGCGGACGTCATCGCAGCCAGCGCTGCGAGGGAGAGGAAGTGCGAGAGGCGTGTCATGTCAGCTCCTTTGCCAGCGCCTTGCAAAACTCAGTCCGCATCGAGCACGGCCGGTTCGACGACGCCGGCGCGTTCGGTGATCACCCGGTATTGCTCGGGCCGCCGGTGGGCGGCGAAGTTGAACATCTTGTCCTTACCCTGGCGGCAGAGATCGAGATCGATGTCGGCGACGATGACCTCGTCGGTCAGCGTCTGCGCCTGCGCGACGATGCGGCCGTTGGGATCGACGATGCACGAGCCGCCGATCAGGCCGGAGCCGTCCTCTTCGCCTGCTTTGGCGACCGATATCGCCCAGGTCGCGTTCATGTAGGCATTGGCCTGCGTCACGAGCGTCGAGTGGAAGGTGCGTAAGGAGGCGTCCTCGGTCGTGCCGCCGTTGGGATCATAGGCCGCCGAATTGTAACCGATGCAGACCAGCTCGACGCCCTGCAGGCCGAGCACGCGCCAGGACTCCGGCCAGCGGCGATCGTTGCAGATCATCATGCCCATGATCGCGTGCGCCCAACTCGAGCCGGCACGGAACGCGGGAAAGCCGAGATCTCCGTATTCGAAGTAGCGCTTCTCGAGCTGCTGATAGCACGCACCCTCTCGAGGCTCGACCGAGCCCGGCAGGTGCACTTTTCGATAACGGCCGAGGATTTCGCCGTCGCGATCGACCAGGATGGCGCAATTGTAACGACGGCCTTCGGGCGTCAGCTCGGCATAGCCGACATAGAAGCCGACACGCAGCGCCCGCGCGCGGTCGAACAGCTTTGCCACGGCCGGATTCGGCATGCCGCGTTCGAAATAGCGATCGAGCGCCGCGCCCTCCAGAAGCCAGCGCGGAAAGAAGGTGGTGAAGGCAAGCTCGGGAAACACCACGAGGCTGGCGCCGCGGCTCGCCGCTTCCTCCAGCATGGCCAGCATCCGCGACAGCGTATGCTCACGCGCATCGGCTTTTTGCGTCGGCCCCATCTGAGCGGCGGCGGCGCGAAGGACACGAACCAAGATTGCCTCCAATCTGTGCGCATGCTGCCTCAATGGGCGAATGAACCCCTTGATCCAGCACGCAAATTCCAAGACATTAGGCGCAAGCAGGGCTGCAAAAGCAATTCATCGTGCTATGATGTTTTGGCTCAGACTATAACCGGCAGTGATATGAACCTGCGCCAGCTCGAGATCCTGCGTGCCGTCATCCGCCACCGCACCACGGTCGCTGCGGCGGACGAGCTGGCATTGTCGCAGCCTGCGGTCAGCAACGCGCTGAAGACGATGGAGGCGCAGGCGGGCTTTGCGCTGTTCGAGCGCGTCAACAACCGGCTGTTTCCAACTGCGGAGGCGATGGCGCTCTACAAGGAGAGCGAGGCGATCTTCGCGCTTCACGCCAAGCTCGAAAGCCGCGTTCGCGATCTGCGCGAGAACCGGGCCGGTCACCTCGCGATCGTGGCGACGCCACCGCTCGCCTACAGCATCATTCCATCCGCGCTCTCGAGCTTCCTGCGCCGCCGCCCGGAGACGCGCGTGTTCTTCGACGTGCGGCGCTATGAGGGCATCATCGAAGGTGTGCTCAGCCGCGTCGCCGAACTCGGCTTCGCGCTTGGCCTGACGCATCATCCCGGCATCGCGCATGAGGTGGTGCATACCGGCGAAATGGTCTGCGTGCTTCCGCCGCTGCATCCGCTCGCCGACAAACCGATGATCTCCGCGTCCGATCTTTCCGGCCTGCCCTTCATCGGGCTCGAGCGCGGCACGCGGCTCGGCGAAGCGGTGCGCGACAGCTTTGCCCGGGACGGCGCGCCATTTCGACCGACTGTCGAGGTGCGTTACTGCAATACGGCCTGCGTGCTCGCCGCCGCCGGCGTCGGCGCCGCCGTGGTCGATCCGTTCTCGCCGCGCCAGAACAGCGGCAGCGGCCTCGTCGTTCGGCCGTTCGCGCCGACGACGCATGCGGTCGCCTATATGCTATGGTCGGAAGCCGAGCCGCTGTCGCGGCTGGCAAAAGCCTTTCTCAACAAGGTACGCAAAGAGAGCACCTTGCTGGAACGCGTAGCGCCACACCGGCAACATCAGACAGACAGCGACTGAACGTCGCAATCTCTTTCGCAAGCAGCATGACCCGCATCACCATCATCGAGACCGGACAGGTTCCGCATGAATATCGCGAGCAGCACGGCTCGTTTCCGGACATGTTCGAGCGCATGGTCCGCGCCGAGGATCCGACGGCGACCGTGGACGTCGTCAGCATTCCGAATGGCGACCCTCTGCCTGATCCAAGCAAGCTCGAGGCCGTGCTGATCACCGGTGCGGCCGCCGGCGTCTATGACGGGCTCGACTGGATCGCGCAGCTTGAAGAATTTGTGCGCACCGCCTACGCCAACAAGACGCCGATGGTCGGCGTCTGCTTCGGCCACCAGCTGATTGCACAGGCTCTCGGTGGTACCGTGCACAAGTCGGAGAAGGGGTGGGGCATCGGCCGGCACGTCTATCAGGTGTTGCCGGAGAACGGCGTCGTCGAGGGCGAAGCGGTCGCCATCGCCTGCTCGCATCAGGACCAGGTGATCTCGCCGCCTGATGACGCTCTCACGATCCTCTCGTCCGAATTCACCCCGCATGCCGGCCTGCTCTACGCCAACGGCGCGACGCTGACGGTGCAGCCGCATCCGGAGTTCGACGTCGGGTTCGCGCAAGTGTGCTGCGAACTGCGCGACGGCAAGGCGCCGGATGACGTCGTGGCCGCGGCAAAGGACTCGCTGGCGCAGCCACTGGATAATGCGAAGCTGGGTGGGGCGATTGCGAGGTTTTTGGCAAGGCGTACACCCATTTAGTTGCACGCTCCTCTACTCTCTCCTCTTGAGTGTCGCCAATGACGAGGCATAATCGCCCTCTGAGGCTTAAGGCTGGACGGGAATGAGCCCAATTCGTCGCACGATAAGCCTGATGCTTGCACTCGCCCTAATCGTCGTCGGGCTGGTGGCTCTCATATATCTGTTGTTCTTTGCACTTCGGTGGAAGGGCTGGATGCTGATGGCCGCCGGTTTCGTGACGGCCTTGGGCGTCATGTGGTTCTGGGAGGACCTCCCAAAAGCAAAGAGCCAAAAGCAACGAGGGCAGTTAGATAATCAGAACGGCTCTGTCCCCAGCCCCGGCACGTCCGCCGGCCGCGGCCCGGGCGCAGCCCAGTGAAACCGACGGTCCCTCTCCGCAATCGCAATGTCGTTGATCGAGGCCTCGCGCCGCCGCATCAGGCCGTGCTCGTCGAACTCCCACTGCTCGTTGCCGTAGGAGCGATACCACTGGCCGCCGGCATCGTGCCATTCGTACTGAAAGCGCACCGCGATGCGGTTTTCGTCGAAGGCCCAGAGGTCTTTGATCAACCGGTAATCCTGCTCCTTCTCCCATTTGCGGGTGAGGAACGCGACGATGGCCTCGCGGCCCTGAAGCACTTCCGAGCGATTGCGCCAGCGGCTATCCTCGGTATAGGCGAGCGAGACGCGCACCGGATCGCGCGAATTCCAGGCGTCCTCGGCCATGCGCGCCTTTTGCGCGGCAGTTTCTCTCGTGAACGGCGGAAGCGGCGGGCGCGACATGATGGCCTCATCGGTTTGGGGGCCGCAATCTATCCCTGCATACGATGGAGTCGAGAGGCGATCGCCTATCGCCCGATCACGAAATCAGATCGGCCTTCATCAGTGCGCGGATCGATTTCGGGATCGGCTGCGCCCGGCCGCCGCTGATGAAGGCGACGCGCACCTCCGCTTTCACCAGCACGTCCTCGCCGCGGCGCACCTCTTGCGCCAGCATGATGGAGGCACCCTTCACGGCAATGGGCCAGGTTACGACATCGAGAACGTCGTCCATCCGTGCGGGCTTGAGGAAATCCAGATGCATCGAGCGCACCACGAAGGCAAAGCCGGCGCCTTCGGTTTCGGGCTGGTCGAACAACGCCTGCTGCTCGGCGCCCATCAGTCTCAGATGATTGGTGCGACCGCGCTCCATGTAGCGCAGGTAATTGGCGTGATAGACGATGCCGGAAAAATCCGTGTCCTCGTAATAGACGCGGACCTGCATGTGGTGGCGGCCGTCGCGGATCTCGCCGTCGAGATGGGCAGTCACGTCACGAGCCTCTTCAGCTTGTCGGTACCGGCCCGTTTTGCGCAAAAACGGCCGGCCGCGCAAGCGCGGCTAGGACACGGGTGCCACGGGTGTCCGCCCCAAATTGACCTCGACGATTTCGGGCGGCACGCCGACGCGGACTGGAACGATGCTGCAACCGAGGCCGCCGGAGACGATGACGTCGCATTTCAGCCGGAAGTGGCCATAGGCGAGGCGGAGGCCGTGCTCCCGCGAAACGGCCGGCGACCAGCCGAGCAGGCGGATCTGGCCGCCATGGGTGTGGCCGGACAATTGTAGGGCGACGCGAGCGGGCACGCGCGGCGCGATATTGGGCTCATGCGCGAGCAGGATCACCGGCGCATTATCGGTGACCTTGGCAAGCGTCGCGCCGAGATCGTCGGCGCCGAAGCGCCCCGTGCTCCGGGAGCGTCGTGCGGGTAGAAAGGCGAGTTGGTCGCCAAGGCCGGCCAGCCAGAACGGGCGACCATCTTTGCCAAGACGGATCGCGTCGTTCTCGTAGACCGGAATGCCGGCGGCTTCTAGCGCGCGATGCGCAACGGTCGGTCCGTGCCCGACCTGCTGCACGGCCCTGTCGGCCCAATAATCGTGATTGCCCATGACCGCATGGACGCCGAGCGGCGCCTTGAGGCCGGCCAGCACCTTGGCCCATTCGTTCGCCGGGATGAAGCGCGTGACCTGGTGCAGGCCTGCGACGTAATCGCCGAGCAGCACGATGAGGTCGGCGTTCAGCGCGTTGGTGCGATCGACGATCGCCTCGATCCGCTCCAGGGACATCCAGGGATCGCAGGCATGAATGTCGGCGATCGCGGCGATCTTCAGCGGGAAGTCCGCAGGCCATTGCGGCGGCGTCGGGTGATAGCGGGTGACGCCGAGCCGCAGCACCGGCTCAACGCCGACGCCATAGGCGGCCGTCGAGACGCCGAGGGCGGAGAGACCCCCGATGGAACGGATGAGATGACGACGCGTGATCATGGAAGCCCGATAGTGATGCTGCGTCTTGATGGGATCCGATTGGAGCGGAAATGGGGTGCGTTCGTGCAGATCATCTGCACCGCCCTGCAAACCTCCGTCAACCTTACCGGAAGTTCATGACGAGCGAAGCGCGCCCATGCCATCACGCGCTAGTCGTCGTCATCCTCGGTGCCGAACAGGCCGAACTGCGCGGCCGCATCGCGCGAGGGCTCGGCGATGCCGAGATGGCGGAACGCGTGCGATGTCAGCAGGCGACCGCGCGGAGTGCGCTGGAGGTAGCCGCACTGAATGAGATAAGGCTCGATGATATCCTCGATCGCATCCCGCGGCTCGGACAGTGCAGCCGCCATCGTCTCGACGCCGACCGGGCCGCCGCCGTAGTTTGTCGCGATCGTCGTGAGATAGCGGCGGTCCATGGCGTCCAAGCCTGCGGCATCGACCTCGAGCGCGCTGAGCGCATGATCGGCGATTTTCCGATCGATCTTGTCGGCATTTGCAGCCGAGGCAAAATCGCGCACGCGACGCAGCAGCCTGCCCGCGATGCGCGGCGTGCCGCGGGCGCGGCGCGCGATCTCGTTGGCGCCGTCGGCACTCATGCCGACATTGAGTACGCGCGCACCGCGGGTGACGATGCTCTCGAGTTCTTCGATCGTATAGAAGTTGAGCCGGACCGGAATGCCGAAGCGATCGCGCAGTGGATTGGTGAGCAGGCCGGCACGCGTGGTGGCGCCGACCAGCGTGAACTTCGACAGCTCGATCTTGACCGAGCGCGCCGCCGGCCCCTCGCCAATGATGAGGTCGAGTTGAAAGTCCTCCATCGCGGGATAGAGCACCTCTTCCACCGCGGGACTGAGGCGATGGATCTCGTCGATGAAGAGCACGTCGCGCTCTTCGAGATTGGTGAGAAGCGCGGCGAGATCGCCGGCCTTGGCGATGACTGGCCCTGACGTTGCGCGAAAGCCGACGCCGAGTTCTTTCGCGACGATCTGCGCCAGCGTGGTCTTGCCGAGGCCGGGGGGACCGACGAACAGCACGTGATCCAGTGCCTCGCCGCGCTTGCGCGCCGCCTCGATGAAGATCGAGAGGTTCTTGCGCGCTTGCTGCTGTCCGACAAAGTCGGATAGCGATTGCGGACGCAGCGCGGTGTCGCCGACATCGTCGCTGCGGCGTTCGGGCGAAACCATGCGGCTGGCCTTGGGATCGCTCACTTCGAGAGCTCCTTCAGGCCGAGACGAATGAGCTTCGCCGTCTCGGCATTTTCACCGGCGCTGCGCGAGGCCGAGGCGATCGCCGCGGCCGCCTGCGGCTGGCCGTAGCCGAGATTGACAAGGGCGGAGATCGCATCGGCCACCGGCCGCGGCGCGCGCTGGTCGTCGACGGCGCCGGCAAGATGCACGACGGCGGGATCGACATTGGCGAAGGCCGGCGCCTTGTCCTTCAACTCGGTGACGATGCGCTCGGCGACCTTGGGCCCGACGCCGGGGGTGCGCGCCACCGCGGCCTTGTCGCGCAGAGCAATCGCATTGGCGAGATCGGCCGGCGCGAGCGTACCGAGCACGGCGAGAGCGACCTTGGCGCCGACGCCCTGCACGGTCTGGAGCAGGCGAAACCATTCGCGCTCCTGGTCGGTGCGGAAGCCGAACAATTTGATCTGGTCCTCGCGGACATAGGTTTCGATCGAGAGCACGGCGGCTTCGCCCGGCGAGGGCAGATGCTGCAGCGTGCGCGCCGAGCAATGCACCTGATAGCCGACGCCCCCGACATCGAGGACGACATAGTCCTCACCGTAGGAATCGATCAGGCCTTTGAGCTTGCCGATCATAGTCCCGCGACCCTCAGCCTGAGCGCGGTGCTCTGGCGGTGATGAGCGTGCGTGATGGCAATCGCGAGTGCATCGGCAGCGTCGGCGGATGGCGGCTCGGCCTTCGGCAGCAAAATCTTCAGCATCATCGCGATCTGGGCTTTCTCGGCGTGTCCGGCGCCGACCACCGTCTTCTTCACCTGGTTCGGCGCGTATTCTGCGACAGAGATGCCGAACATCGCGGGCGCCAGCATGGCAACACCGCGGGCCTGGCCAAGCTTCAGCGTCGCGACGCCATCCTTGTTGACAAAGGTCTGCTCGACCGCGGCTTCCGCCGGCTGGTGGCTGGAGAGAACGGCTGCGAGCCCTTGATGGATCGCCAGCAGCCGGCTCGACAGCGGCAGATCGTCCGGCGGTTCCACCGAGCCGCAGGCAACGTAGATCAGGCGGTTGCCGTCAGCCTCGATCACGCCCCAGCCGGTGCGGCGCAGGCCGGGGTCGATGCCGATGATGCGAACGGGTTGGCGAATCGGGAGCGCGGTCATGGGCCAGTGATAGCGGTTGGCCCATGATAGCGAAACAGAAACAGAACAAAAGTCCCCCGGGAAAGGCGCCCGTCCCCTACCCGCCCATCTTCGCTATCAGCGCGTCCGACACCTCGAAATTGGCGTAGACGTTCTGGACGTCGTCGTGCTCGTTGAGCAGGTCCATCAGCTTGAGCAGCTTCTCGCCCGTCTCGTCGTCGACCGCGACCGTGTTCTGCGGCTTCCAGATCAGCGCGGCCTTGCGCGGCTCGCCGAACTTGGCTTCCAGCGCCTTGGCGACGTCGCGATAGCCTTCGGTCGAGGCGTAGATTTCGTGGCCGCCTTCGCCCGAGACCACGTCGTCTGCGCCGGCCTCGATCGCGGCATCCAGCACCGAGTCGTCATCGGCAACGCTGCGATCATATTCGATCACCCCGGTGCGATCGAACATGAAGGAGACCGAGCCGGTTTCGCCGAGATTGCCGCCGGATTTCGTGAAGAAGGAGCGGATGTCCGAGGCGGCGCGGTTGCGATTGTCGGTCAGCGCCTCGACGATGACGGCGACGCCGCCGGGGCCGTAGCCCTCGTAGCGGATCTCGTCATAGTTCTCGCCGTCGTTGCCGAGCGCCTTCTTGATGGCGCGCTCGATATTGTCCTTCGGCATGTTCTCCTGTCGCGCGGCGATCACGGCGGCGCGAAGGCGCGGGTTCATGGCCGGGTCGGGCGTGCCCAGCTTGGCCGCGACGGTGATTTCCCGCGCCAGCTTGCCGAACAGCTTCGACTTCTGGGCATCCTGCCGCCCCTTGCGGTGCATGATGTTCTTGAATTGGGAATGTCCGGCCATGCGTGGTCTCTCGAGGAATCGTCAGCCAAAGGTGAGCCTGGGAAGCGCGGCCTTATAGGCCGCCAACCCGCCGGAATCAAAGGGATCTCCTACTCCTAAGGTAGCACCGTAAAGCTAGCCCTGGGTACGGCCGGCTGCCTAGAGATCGGGCATTGTTAACCCTGATTTCATTCCGGACTGCAAGAATAGCGTCCGACCGTTTTCCCCGACAAGAGAGAGCCGATGGCGTTCGGATTATTTCGGAAGCGTCTGCCGGACCAGGCTGCGCCTGCGGCCGCTCCGGCGGCCGCGCCCCATTCCGAGCCGGCCCCGGCCGCCGAGGGCGATTCGGCCCAGGAGATCCTGGAACTGCTGGAACTCGAACTCGGCGCCATGATCCGCCAGCTCGAGCGTGCCGCCAATTCGGTGGCGGGCGGCGCCGAGGCGACGGCGGCAACGCTTGCGGATATACGCCAGCGCACCGACGCGCTGACCGGGCGGACCAATGCCGCGCAGTCGAACGCCTCCAGCTTTGCCCATGCCGCCGACAAGTTCACCCAGTCCGCGCAGGGCATCGGCACCCAGGTCCGAGAGGCCGGAAAGCTCGCAGACCAGGCCAGCGCCGCCGCGCAGGAAGCCCGCGCCAACGTCGATCGCCTGCGCGAGTCCTCTGCCGCCATCGGCAACGTCGTCAATCTGATTGCCCAGATCGCGCGGCAGACCACGCTGCTTGCGCTCAACTCCACCATCGAGGCGGCGCGTGCGGGCGAAGCCGGCAGGGGCTTTGCGGTCGTCGCGACCGAGGTCAAGGCGCTCGCGGTGCAGACGCAAAGCGCCACCGAGGAGATCACCAAGAAGATCGACGCGCTGCAGCGCGACGCCGCCGGGTCGGCCGACGCCGTGCACCGGATCTCGCAAGCCATCGAAGCGATCCGCCCGGTGTTCGAGACCGTCAACGGCGCGGTCGCCGAGCAGAACGCCACCACCAGCGAGGTCTCCGACAACGCGACCAGCGCCTCGCAATTCATCAGCTCGGTAGGCGAGAGCGCGGCCGAGATCGACGCCGCGACCAAGGCGGCCGAAACCCACGGCGAGAACGTCGCCAGCGCCGGCAAGGCCGTGACGACTTTTGCGCAGAAGCTGAAGTCGCGTTGCGCGGTGCTGCTCAAACAGAGCGAGCACGATGACCGCCGCAAGACGGAGCGGCTGCCCTGCCATCTCAAATTCGAGAGCGCGCGCGGCGTGCTGCCGGCCTACGAAATCTCAATGGACGGCGTGTTGATCGGCGGCGCCGAAGCAGGCCGGCTTGCATCGCAGGCCATCGTCGACGGCAACCTCGAAGACGTCGGCGCCTGCCGCCTGCGCGTGGTCGAGCAGTCCAAGGCCGGTGCGCGCACGCAATTCGTCAGTCCCAGTGCCGAGCTGCGCGAGAAGATCGAAGACAAGCTCTGGTCGATCCACGAGGAGAACACGGAGTTCGTCACCCGCGCGATGGAGGCGGGCAACGCGCTGACCAAGATCTTCGAGCAGGCCGTTGCGCGCGGCGAAGTCAGGATCGACGACCTCTTCGATACCAACTATGTCGAGATCGCAGGCACCAATCCGCAGCAATACCGCACCAAATATCTCGATTGGGCCGATCGCGCGCTGCCGCCGTTCCAGGAAGCCTTTCTCGCCAGGGAACCGCGCATGGCGTTCTGCGCCATGGTCGACCGCAACGGCTTCCTGCCGGTGCACAACAAGATCTATTCGCATCCGCAGCGGCCGGGCGATGTCGCCTGGAACACGGCCAACAGCCGCAACCGCCGCATCTTCAACGATCCGGCGGGGCTCGCGGCCGCGCACAACCTGCGCTCGTACCTGATCCAGAGCTATGCCCGTGACATGGGCAACGGCAACACCGTGATGATGCGCGAGATCGACGTCCCGATCCGCGTGCAGGGCCGGCACTGGGGCGGATTCAGGACGGCTTACAAGCTGTAGTGCACGCTCAGGCAAGACGGCGGGCGCGAATCATCCTCTAACATCGAAATTGGAATGGGAATGCCGCGGGGGCCGGCGGGCGGCTCCGACTGGAGGACTCATCTGACATGTCCGTCGCACAACTTGCAGTCATGGACACCGGCTCCAACCGGACGCTCGCCGAGCGATTGATCGACCAGCTGGCCGACCGCATCGGCGGTCTCGGCGTCGAGCTCGCCGACATCGCCGGCAACGTCCAGGAAGTTGCAAACCGCGTCGCCAACCAGTCCGAGCGGTTCCATCACCTCCAGCAGACCGCCGAGACCATGGTCTCCGCGAACCACGACATCGCCAACGCCTCGCAGGCGGTGCAATCGACCACGTCGGCGGCGGTCGGCGAGATCGCGCAGTCGCGCAGCGCGGTCGATACCGCGGTCAGCCACATCTCCGAGCTGGTCGCGGCCGTGGAGCGGATCGAAGCGCGACTCGGCGCCGTCGGCTCGGCGCTGGCGCAGGTCGCAAAGGTCTCCGGATCGATCGAGGCGATCGCCAAGCAGACCAATCTGCTGGCGCTGAACGCCACCATCGAAGCCGCGCGTGCCGGCAATGCCGGACGCGGCTTTGCGGTGGTCGCCAGCGAAGTGAAGAATCTTGCGGAGGCGACGCGGCAGGCCACGCACCAGATCTCGGATACCGTGCGCGATCTCGACGGCCAGATCGAAGGGCTGATCGGCGAGAGCAGCGATGCCTCGCAGCGCGCCAAGACCGCGGGCGAAGGCGCGCAAGCGATCTCCGGCATCATCTCGCGCGTCCAGCAGGGCTTCGCTTCCGTGGAAGCCGAGATCGACAGCGTCACGCGCGCGGCGACCTCCAATCTCGGCCATTGCGATACCGTGATCAGCGAGCTCAACGAGCTCGCCAAGGGCGTCGACCTCTCCTCGCGCGATCTCAAGAGCGCCGACCAGCGCGTGACAAAGCTGCTCGACACCTCCGAAACCCTGATCGCATTGATCGCCGACAGCGGCGTCGAAACCTCGGATGCGCCGCTGATCCGCGTGGTCGTCGATACCGCGAAGCGGATCTCGGCCGAGTTCGAAGCCGCGATCGATCGCGGGGAGATCACGCTCGACCAGCTCATGGACGAGAACTACCGGGAAATATCGGGCACCGATCCCAAGCAGTACACCACCGCCTATGTCGACTTCACCGACCGCGTGCTGCCCGCGATCCAGGATCCGATCCAGAAGTCCGATCCGCGCATCGTGTTCTGCGTCGCTTGGGCCAGAGGCGGCTATCTGCCGACGCACAATCCGAACTATCGCCTGCCGCAGGGCAAGGACCCGGTCTGGAACAACGCCAATTGCCGCAACCGCCGCCTGTTCACCGACCGCGCGGTGAAGAAGGTCGCGGCCAACACAAAACCCTTCCTGCTCCAGACCTATCGCCGCGACATGGGCGGCGGACAGTTCGTGCTGATGAAGGATCTGTCCTCGCCGATCATGATCCGCGGCAAGCACTGGGGCGCCTTCCGGATGGGATTCCGGCAGAGCTGACGGCCGCTCCGACCAAAATGTTGAAAACAACCCCATGCACAGTAGCCGGAGTGTGGGGAATCAACGGCTTAGACGCCTGATGAAGTCAGACCCGTTTGGCAGCGTGGGTTCACCTCTCCGGAAGAGGTGACTCGGGTGCTGGGGCGCCCACTGACGAACAACAGTTGCACCGTCGGGCAAAACAGGCGCATAATGCCATTATTCCGAAATTCGGCTGAACGTCTGGCTGGCTGGGTGGGCAAAGCGAAGCGCCCACGCACTTGCCAAGATAGAGAAATATCGTGGGCACGGCGCAGGTGCGCTTTGCCCACCCTGCGATTTCCGAGCTTGGTGCCGCGCTTCAGCTCAACCAGAACTTCGGCGTCGCCGGCTCCAGCCTTCCGCCCACACGCACCGGCGCGATCTTCAGTGCGAGGCCCGTCGCGTCATCGGTCTCGACCGCAACGCCGCTCAGCGTTGCCGTGCCCGCGGCCGGCTCGAAGCGGCCTGACGGAATCCCGGAGGTGAATCTCCGCAGCGGCTCTTCCTTCTGCATGCCGATGATGGAGTCGTAATCGCCGGTCATGCCGGCGTCGGTCATATAGGCGGTGCCGCCCGAGAGGATCTGGTGGTCGGCGGTCGGCACATGGGTGTGTGTGCCGACGACGAGGCTGGCGCGGCCGTCGCAGAAGAAGCCGACGCCCTGTTTCTCGCTTGAAGCCTCGCAATGGAAATCGACGACGATGGCATCGGCGGCAACGCCGAGCGGACAGGCCCCGAGCTCGCGCTCCAGCGCCGCGAAGGGATCGTCGAACGGGGTCATGAAGACGCGCCCGAGCGCGTTGACGACGAGCGCGTGCTTGCCGTTCTTGGTCTCGACCAGAGCGGCGCCGCGGCCGGGCGTGCCGCGCGGGTAGTTTGCGGGGCGCACCAGGCGCTCGGCGCGCTGGATGAAGACGAGCGCCTCGCGCTGATCCCAGGAATGGTTGCCGAGCGTCACCGCATCGGCGCCGGCATCGAGAAACTCCTGGTAGATCGCTTCGGTGATGCCGAAACCGCCGGCCGAATTCTCGCCGTTGACGACGACGAAATCGAGCGACCAATCCTTGACCATGCCGGGCAGATATTCGGCGACGGCGTTGCGCCCGCTACGGCCGACGACATCACCCACGAAGAGAATGCGCAACTTCAGAACTCCGGAAATCGAACACGTCCGTTTCCGTTAGCACATAATCCAGCGCCACGTCGTGTGATAGTGCCGGAACCGCCTCGATCTCCTGCGCTGCGAAAGCGAGCCCAATGCCGACGATGTGCTTGGCTTTGCGCAAATGGGCGAAGGTGACATCGTAATGCCCCGCACCATAGCCGATGCGATGGCCGAGACGGTCGAACGCCGCGAGCGGCGTCAGCATGATGTCGGGAATCACTTCGGCGGCCGCCGGCGACGGCTCGGGAATGCCGAGCGGGCCGAGCATCAGGCGGTCGTTCGGATGGAAGAGGCGGAAGATCAGCGACTGTCCGCGCGCGGTGACGCAGGGCAGCGCCAGCCTCGCCCCCTCCTCGGCGAGCTTCTTCATCAGCGGCATCGGATCGATCTCGCTGCGGATCGGCGAATAGCCTGAGACGATGCTGCCGGGCAGCAGCTCGAACGGCAGCCCGCGCTTGGCGAGCTTTGTCGCGGCGGCGGCGCGCTTCTTCTCGCTCAGCGCGTCGCGCGCGGCGAGAGCTTTGGCGCGGAGTTCGGATTTGGTGTTGGGCATGTGCGTTGGTCCCCCGAGGCGGAATGTTGCTCCGCCGTCATCGTCCGCGAAGGCGGACGATCCAGTATGCCAGAGACGCCAGTGCTAAAACTTCGACGCCGCGGCGTACTGGATTCCCCGCTTTCGCGCGCTTTCGCGGGGAATGACACCTGTTGAGCTGGCCGCAGTCATTTCAACAGGCACGAACCAGAAGGAAGAAACAGTGCGAAGCCGCGGACGCCGTTGAAGCACTCGATCCCGGAGTTCCCTACGAAAGTAGGTGGGCACCATATGTCCGGGCCCACGGGCCCGGCCAGGGACAGTTCCCTAAAGGATCGATAAGGCCCCGGGGATATATGGCTCCTGACGCGCGTCGCAGCCTCGCGGGGGCAATGTAACAACGATACTGCTGAATCGCCAGCCCGGCTGCGGTCTCGGTGCCCACCTCTCCCAGCGGGGAGAGGTGAGCACCTCCGCCGCGGCGCGATCTTTCGTTCTAACCACGATCACCCGATCGCGATGCCGTTCCCGACCGTGCGATTCAGCACCTGGGTGGATTTCTCGATGCGCTCGGCGGCGGCGTTCAGGGCGTTGACCACGGCGGTTTGCGTCATCCGCGCGCGCTCGACGGCGGCGTTGCGGAAATCCCGGAGCTCGGTCAGCTCCTGCTCCATGGTGCGGATGCGGTTGCCGGCGTCGACCAGTTCGTCGCAGACGGTCAGCGCCGCCATCACGGTGAGCCGCGCATCGCCGATCTCGCCGAATTTTCCGCGCAGCGACTGGATGCGGGTCTCCAGGCTTTCGGCGAGCTTGAGCAGCCGCACCTCCTGGCCCTCCTCGCACGCCATGCGGTACTGCCGCGCGTTGATGGTGACGTTGATGTGGCTCATCCGTCCTCTCCGGTATCGAGCACCGAGCGTATCGTGACGATCGCGGAATCCAGCCGGTCGGAGATCTCGCGGTTGGTGCGCTCGAGCTTGCGTGCCTTGACCAGCGCGCCGTCGAGCTCGTCGGCAAGGCGCGAGCGGTCCGCGCCCAGCGCCTGGATTCGCGTCGCAAGCTCGTTCTCGTCGCGATCGGCATCGCGCCGCCGCTCGACCGCGCTTTCGAGCGCGTCGAGCGCCGCCGTGAGTCTGCGGGTCGCGATCTCGATCTCGACGGCAGCTGATTCCGTCATGGCAGAGCTTTTGGACACGCGATCGTTCATGCAGTCAGCGGCGGAACCTGGTGGGCTTAAGCCCGTGGGCTTGACCTCGAGAGCTTGCCGGCCAGCAAAAGACTCGGTTCGGCAAGCGGTTAGAAGCAGAAATTTACGTGGCAAGCTAGCCGAGCGCAACGCCGCCGCGAAACTATGCACCGATAAGCAGCTTTTCGCGCCGTGGCGCGTTTGATTGCCTTGGACTCCCGGAACCGAGGTGCTATCCCAGCCCCGACCTTCAGCTGCCGCCAGACTTCTCCCGCGCGGCCCGCACCACCGCCAAGCGCTTCATTTCAGACGGATTTCAGACATGACGCAAGTCGACCACAACCGCATGGCCAACGCGATCCGTGGCCTCTCGATGGACGCTGTCGAGAAGGCGAAATCGGGCCATCCCGGCCTGCCGATGGGCGCCGCCGACATCGCGACGGTGCTGTTCACGCAATTCCTGAAATTCGACATCGCCGCGACCGAATGGCCGGACCGCGACCGCTTCGTGCTGTCGGCCGGCCACGGCTCGATGCTGCTCTATTCGCTGCTGTATCTCCTCGGCAGTCCGGAGATGACGATCGACCAGCTCAAGAACTTCCGTCAGCTCGGGTCGCTGACCCCCGGACATCCGGAGCACGGCCACACCAAGGGCATCGAGACCACCACCGGCCCGCTCGGCCAGGGTATCTCGACCGCGGTCGGCATGGCGCTCGCCGAGAAGATGCTGGCCGCCGAGTTCGGCAAGAAGATCGTCGACCACCACACCTACGTGCTCGCCTCCGACGGTGACCTGATGGAAGGCGTGTCGCAGGAAGCGATCGCGATGGCCGGGCACTGGAAGCTCAACAAGCTGATCGTGCTCTACGACGACAACGGCATCTCGATCGACGGCCCGACCTCGATCTCCGACTCGGTCGACCAGGTGAAGCGCTTCAAGTCGGCGGGCTGGGCGGCCGAGAAGATCGACGGTCACGACCAGGCGGCGATTGCCGATGCCATCACCCGCGCGAAGAAGTCGAACAAGCCGACGCTGATCGCCTGCCGCACCACCATCGGCTTCGGCGCGCCGCATAAGGCCGGCACCGCGAAGGCGCATGGCGAGGCGCTCGGCGCCGACGAGCTGAAGGCCGCCAAGGAAAATCTCGGCATCTCGCTCGAGCCGTTCTCGGTGCCCGATGACGTGCTGAAGGCCTGGCGTGGCGCCGGCAGCCGCGGCGCGGCCGCACGGCAGGAATGGGAAACGCGGCTCGGCGAGCTCGGCAACCGCAAGCGCGCCGAGTTCGAGCGCCGCCTGCGCCATGAACGTCCCGCTTCGCTGGCCAAGGCGCTGCGCGCCTACAAGAAGGAGCTCCTGGAAAAGCCGATGACTGCGGCGACCCGCAAGTCTTCGGAAGCGGTCATCGAAGTGATCGCCGGTGCGATGCCGATGGAATTCCTCGCCGGCTCCGCCGACCTCACCGGCTCCAACAACAACAAGGCGAAGTCGGCGACCGCCTTCTCCGCCAAGACGCCGAAGGGCCGCTTCATCCATTACGGCATCCGCGAGCACGGCATGGCGGCGGCGATGAACGGCATTTTCCTGCATGGCGGCTTCGCGCCGAACGGTGCGACCTTCCTGGTCTTCACCGACTACGCGCGTCCCGCGATGCGCCTCGCCGCGCTGATGGGTGCCGGCGTCGTCTACGTGATGACGCACGATTCCATCGGCCTCGGCGAAGACGGTCCGACCCACCAGCCGGTCGAGCACCTCGCCGCGCTCAGGGCCATTCCGAACATGCGCGTGTTCCGTCCCTGCGACGCGATGGAGGTCGCCGAGTGCTGGGAGCTCGCACTGAACCGCATCGACGGCCCGACCGTGCTGGCGCTGACGCGCCAGAACCTGCCGCAGCTCCGGACCACGGCGCCGAACGACAATCCCTGCCAGCATGGCGCCTATGAGCTGGTCGCCGCCCAAGGCGAAGCCAAGGCGACGTTGTTCGCTTCGGGTTCCGAAGTCGAGATGGCAGTGGCCGCCCAGAAGCAGCTCGCCGAGCGCGGCATTCCGACGCGGGTGGTCTCGGTGCCCTCGCTCGAGCTTTTGCTAGCGCAACCAAAGGAACGCCGTGACGCGATCATCGGTAATGCGCCGATCAAGGTCGCGATCGAGGCTGCGGTGCGTTGGGGCTGGGATGCCGTGATCGGCCAGGATGGCGAATTCGTAGGCATGCACTCGTTCGGTGCCAGCGCGCCTTTGAACAAGATCTTCCAGCATTTCGGCATTACCGCCGAGGCTGCGGTTAACGCCGTGCTGAAGCGCGTCAGCTGAGAGTTGAGCTTGTCAAAAAAAAGGACTACCAAAGCTCTCATATGATCAAGCACCGCCCGGCCGAACCGGGCGTCCGCCCTAAAAAACCCTCGCAGGCGCGTCAGAAGCGCGTTGTGCGGGATGACAACGGTCATTGAAGGAGACGAAACATGGCAGTCCGCGTGGCAATCAACGGTTTTGGCCGCATCGGCCGCAACGTGCTGCGGGCGATCGCAGAGTCCGGCCGCAAGGACATCGAGGTCGTCGGCATCAACGATCTCGGCCCAGTGGAGACCAACGCTCATCTCCTGCGCTACGACAGCGTCCATGGCCGTTTCCCCGGCACCGTGACTGTCGATGGCGACTCGATCAGCCTCGGCAACGGCAAGATCAAGGTGAGCGCCGAGCGCGATCCCTCGAAGCTGCCGTGGAAGGATCTCGGCGTCGACATCGCGCTGGAATGCACCGGCATCTTCACCTCGAAGGACAAGGCCTCGGCACATCTGACCGCCGGAGCCAAGCGCGTGCTGGTTTCCGCGCCGGCTGACGGCGCCGACGCCACCATCGTCTACGGCGTCAATCACGAGACGCTGACCAAGGATCATCTGGTCGTCTCCAACGGTTCCTGCACCACCAACTGCCTCGCGCCGGTCGCCAAGGTGCTGAACGATCTCGTCGGCATCGAAACCGGCTTCATGACCACGATCCACGCCTACACCGGCGACCAGCCGACGCTGGATACGCTGCACAAGGATCTCTACCGCGGCCGCGCGGCGGCGATGTCGATGATCCCGACCTCGACCGGCGCCGCCAAGGCGATCGGTCTCGTGCTGCCCGAGTTGAAGGGCAAGCTCGACGGCGTCGCGATCCGGGTGCCGACCCCGAACGTCTCGGTCGTTGATCTCAAGATCGTCGCCAAGCGCGCGACCGATGCCAAGGAGATCAACGCGGCGATGAAGCGCGCCAGCGAGCAGCAGCTCAAGGGCATCCTCGGCTACACCAGTGCGCCGAACGTCTCGATCGACTTCAACCACGACCCGCACTCCTCGACCTTCCACGAGGACCAGACCAAGGTGCAGAATGGCACGCTGGTGCGCGTGATGTCCTGGTACGACAACGAGTGGGGCTTCTCGAACCGCATGGCCGACACCGCCGTCGCGATGGCGAAGGTGATCTAAGGGGAGCGCAATGCTTCCTGCCTGGATCGGAATTCCTGGCGTCATTCTGCTGTTCGCATTGATCGCGTATGGCGTGCGCCAGGGGAGTAAGATCAAGACCAGGCAGGAAGGCAATCCACCCGAGCGCGATGCGCCGTAGCGTCGCCAGCCAACGAGTGATCAGGACATGGCCAAATTCCGCACCCTCGACGACGTCGACGTGAAGGGCAAGTGCGTGCTGCTGCGCGTCGATCTCAACGTCCCCATGGACAACGGACGCGTGACCGATGCGACCCGGCTCGAGCGCGTCGCGCCGACCATCACCGAAATCTCGGACAAGGGCGGCAAGGTCATCCTGCTCGCGCATTTCGGCCGGCCGAAGGGGCGCGATGCCAAGGACTCGCTTCTGCCCGTGGCCGAGGCGCTGTCGAAGGTCGTGAAGAAGCCGGTCGCTTTCGCCGACGATTGCATCGGCGAGCCCGCGGCCAAGGCGGTCGCTGACATGAAGGATGGCGACATCCTCTGCCTCGAGAACACCCGCTTCCATAAGGAAGAAGAGAAGAACGATCCCGCCTTCGTCGCGGAGCTGGCCAAGCTCGGCGACATCTGGGTCAGCGATGCCTTCTCGGCCGCGCACCGCGCCCATGCCTCCACCGAAGGCCTCGGCCACAAGCTGCCGGCCTATGCCGGCCGCACCATGCAGGCCGAGCTGGATGCGCTGGAGAAGGCGCTGGGCTCGCCGACCAAGCCCGTCATCGCCATCATCGGCGGCGCCAAGGTCTCCACCAAGATCGACCTCCTGGAAAACCTCGTCACCAAGGTCGACGCGCTCGTGATCGGCGGCGGCATGGCCAATACCTTCCTGCACGCCCAGGGCGTCGCGGTCGGCAAGTCGCTGGCCGAGAAGGATCTCGCCGCGACCGCCGTGCGCATCATGGAGAAAGCGGAAGCCGCCAACTGCGCCATCATCCTTCCCGTGGATGCCACCGTCGCCTATCATTTCGCCGCCAACGCGCCCTCGCATGCCTACGGGTTGGACGCGATCCCGGCCGACGGCATGATCCTGGATGTCGGCCCGCAATCGATCGCGCGTGTTCACGCCGCGATCGACGACGCCGCGACGCTGGTCTGGAACGGACCGCTCGGGGCCTTCGAGATGCAGCCGTTCGACCGCGGCACCGTGGCGGCGGCCAAGCACGCCGCCGAACGCACCAAGGCGAAGAAGCTGATCTCGATCGCGGGCGGCGGCGACACGGTCGCAGCCCTCAACCAGGCCCATGTGGCCGGCGACTTCACCTATGTCTCGACCGCCGGCGGCGCATTCCTGGAATGGATGGAAGGCAAGCCGCTGCCCGGCGTTGAAGTCCTGCGCATCAAGTAAACAGTCGGCTGGAAACAGCGACCTTCAGGCTCGAACGGAGAAAAAGACAGATGGCTCGGATCACGTTGCGTCAATTGCTCGACCATGCGGCTGAGAACGATTACGGCGTACCGGCCTTCAACATCAACAACATGGAGCAGGCGCTGGCGATCATGGACGCGGCCAACCAGGTCGACGCGCCCGTCATCATCCAGGCCTCGCGCGGCGCGCGCTCCTACGCCAACGACGTCATGCTCAAGCACATGATGGACGCGGTGACCGAGATCTATCCGCACATTCCGGTCTGCGTGCATCTCGACCACGGCAACGAGGCCGCGACCTGCATGACCGCGATCCAGGCCGGCTTCACCTCGGTCATGATGGACGGCTCGCTCAAGGCCGACGGCAAGACGCCCGGCGACTGGGCCTACAATGTCGGCGTCACCAAGACGGTGACCGATATGGCCCATCTCGGCGGCATCTCGGTCGAGGGCGAGCTCGGCGTGCTCGGCTCGCTCGAAACCGGCATGGGCGACAAGGAGGACGGTCACGGCGCCGAAGGCAAGCTCTCCCACGACCAGCTGCTGACCAATCCGGACGAGGCCGTGAAGTTCGTTAAGGAGACCAAGGTCGACGCGCTCGCGATCGCGATGGGCACGTCCCACGGGGCCTACAAGTTCACCCGCAAGCCCGACGGCGACATCCTCGCCATGAACGTGATCGAGGAGATCCACCGCAAGCTGCCGAACACGCATCTCGTCATGCACGGCTCCTCCTCGGTGCCGCAGGAGCTGCAGGACATCATCAACGCCTATGGCGGCAAGATGAAGCCGACCTGGGGCGTGCCGGTCGCCGAGATTCAGCGCGGCATCAAGAACGGCGTGCGCAAGATCAACATCGACACCGACAACCGCATGGCCATGACCGGCCAGATCCGCAAAGTCCTGAAGGACAATCCGGAAGAGTTCGACCCGCGCAAGTACCTGAAGCCGGCGATGGAAGCCATGACCAAGCTGTGCAAGCAGCGGCTGCAGGAGTTCAACACGGCAGGCCAGGCCGCCAAGTTCAAGAAGATCCTGACCCCGGCCGAGATGGCCAAGCGCTACGCCAAGGGCGAGCTGGATCCCCGCGTCGCGTAAGCGATCGTGAAGGTGGCGTAAACCTCTCAAGCCTATTCCCGGGTCATTCCGGGACACGCGAAGCGTGGGCCCGGAATCCATAACCACAGCCTGGGGTTATGGATTCCGGGCCTGCGCCTTTCGGCGCATCCCGGAATGACGGGGAACGGTTTTGCCCTGCGACCAACGTTGTCTCGGCAATTGCCCGAGAACGGTCTATTTTTACGGGCAAGGGCAGAATCGTTTTGGGAGGACCTCTCGATGAATCTGACTGAGCTCAACAGGATCGCGACCGCCATGGTCGCGCCGGGCAAGGGCATCCTTGCCGCCGACGAATCCTCCGGCACCATCAAGAAGCGGTTCGACGCGATCGGGGTGGAATCGACGGAAACGAACCGCCGCGACTATCGCGAGATGCTGTTTCGCGCCAAGGAGGCCATGAGCCAGTACATCTCCGGCGTGATCCTCTATGACGAGACGATCTGGCAGGACGCCAAAGACGGCACGCCGCTGGTCAAGCTGATCGAACAGGCCGGCGCCATTCCCGGCATCAAGGTCGACGAGGGCACGCAGGCCTTGCCGATGTGCCCTGGGGAGCTCGTCACGGTCGGGCTCGACAAGCTCGCCGAGCGATTGAAGAAATATTACGAGCGCGGCGCGCGCTTCGCCAAATGGCGCGCCGTGATCGACATCGGCAGCGGCATCCCCTCGATGACCGCGATCAGCGTCAACGCCCACGCTTTGGCCCGCTATGCCGCGCTGTGCCAGGCCGCGCAGATCGTGCCGATCGTCGAGCCCGAGGTGCTGATGGACGGCGACCACGACATCGATCGCTGCTATGAGGTGACGAGCCGCGTGCTCAACAAGACGTTCCAGGAGCTGCGCGTGCAGCGCGTCGCGCTCGAAGGCATGGTGCTAAAGCCGAACATGGCGATCTCAGGCAAGAAATGCGCAAAGCAGGCCTCCGTCGAGGAGGTCGCGGAGAAGACGATCCGGCTGCTCAGGGCCTGCGTGCCCGCGGCCGTGCCCGGCATCGCCTTCCTCTCCGGCGGCCAGTCGGATGAGGAAGCCACCGCGCATCTCAACGCCATGCACAGGCTCGGTCCGCTGCCCTGGGGCCTGACCTTCTCCTACGGCCGCGCGCTGCAGGCCGCGCCGCAGAAGGCCTGGTCCGGCCGGCCCGAGAACGTTGCGGCCGGGCAAGCCGCATTCAGTCATCGTGCCCGCATGAACGGCCTCGCCTCCAGGGGCGAATGGCAAAGCAGCCTGGAACAGAAGGCAGCCTAGATCTTGTCGAACAAATCGCCTCCGCCGCGCCCCGCGCCGCGCCTCTATCTCGCGACGCCCGTCGTCGACGATCCCGCCTCTCTGCTCGCTGAACTGCCTGATCTGCTCGCGGCGGCCGATGTCGCGGCCGTGCTGGTGCGGTTGAAGGAGACCGACCAGCGCACCATGATCTCGCGGATCAAGGCGATGGCGCCGCTCGTGCAGAACGCCGGCGCGGCCCTCCTGGTCGACGGTCATCCGGAAATCGTCGCGCGCAGCGGCGCCGATGGCGCGCATCTGGCAAATGTCGCGACGCTGGAGGAGGCACTGCCCTCGCTCAAGCCCGATCGCATCGCCGGCGTCGGCGGCCTCGCCACGCGCCACGAATCCATGAGCGCCGGCGAGATGGGCGCCGATTACGTGCTGTTCGGCGAGCCCGATGCGAAAGGCCAGCGGCCGTCCGCGGAGGCCATCGCCGAGCGGCTGGACTGGTGGGCCGAGCTGTTCGAGCCGCCCTGCGTCGGCTTCGCCACCTCGTTCGAGGAGGCCTACGATTTCGCCGCCAGCGGCGCCGATTTCGTGCTGGTCGGCGATCTCGTCTGGGCCGACCCGCGCGGACCCAGGGCCGCGCTGATCGAGGCCGACGCCGCGATCAAGAAGGCCTTCGCGGCGGCTGCCGCGGGCCAGGGCTAGCGGGTGCCATGAAGCTTCCTCGCATCACGCTTCTGGCCGCGCTGCTGCTGGCGACGCAGCTCCTGGCAATGCCTGCGGCCGCGCAGCTTCAGATCACGCCGCCGGGCACGATCCCAAGTCCTGCGCCCGAAAAGCAGAAGTCCAAAGAACCGGCCAAGGAAAAGCCCAAGGTCGCGCCGCACACGATCACCAAGAAGAAGGAGGCCGCGCCGGCGCCGAAGCCGTCGGCCTCGCCGAGCCCGACCCTGCCTGCGACCGTGATCCCCGCGCCGCCATCAGACAATCCCAACGTCGATCTGGTGTTCGGTGCCTATCAGCGCGGCCAGTACAAGACCGCCTTCAACCTGGCCAGCGAGCGCGCCAAGGCCGGCGACGCCAAGGCCATGACCATGCTGGGCGAGCTGTATTCCAACGCCATGGGCATCCGGCGCGACTACGCCAAGGCGGTGGAATGGTACAAGCGCGCCTCCGACGCCGGCGACCGCGAGGCGATGTTCGCGCTGGCCATGCTGCGCATCGCCGGCCGCGGCGGTCCCGTCGACAAGGCCGAGGCGGTCAAGCTGATGGCCTCCGCCGCCAAGCTCGGCGAGCCTAAGGCGGCCTATAATCTCGCCTTGCTCTATCTGGACGGCCAGACCCTGCCGCAGGACGTCAAGCGCTCCGCCGAGCTGCTGCGCCAGGCGGCCGATGCCGGCCTGCCCGAGGCGCAATACGCGCTCGCGACCTTCTACAAGGAAGGCACCGGCGTGCCGAAAGACCTCGAACGGTCAGTGCGGCTGCTCCAGGCGGCCGCGCTGGCCGACAATGTCGATGCCGAGGTCGAATATGCCATCGCCCTGTTCAACGGCACCGGCACGCCGAAGAACGAGCCCGCGGCCGTGGCGTTGCTGCGCAAGGCGTCCCGCCAGGGCAGCGCGATCGCGCAGAACCGCCTCGCCTGGGTGCTGATCAACGGCATGGGCGCGCCCGTGGACAAGGTCGAGGGTTTCAAATGGCATCTGGTGGCCAAGACCGGCGGCAAAGGCGACCCGGAGCTCGACAAGGAGCTGGCCGATCTGCCCGCGGAGGACCGTGCCAAGGCGGAGGCCGCCGCCAAGAGATGGCTCGGGACCAAATGACTTGACCTGAGGCCCCCCGCGGGGCACCCAATCTCCTCAAATGGCGCTCTTTCGCGCCCCTCCCCCATCAAAGACTGACCTCATGCTGTATTCCGCTACTATCAACGTCATGGTCAAAGCCGCGCGCCGCGCCGGCCGCAGCCTCAAGCGCGATCTCGGCGAGATCGAGCATCTCCAGGTCTCGCTGAAGGGGCCCGCCAATTTCGTCTCGCTCGCCGACAAACGCGCCGAGGAGATCCTCTACCAGGACCTCGCCAAGGCGCGGCCCGGCTACGGCTTCATCGGCGAAGAGGGGGGCACCCGCGAGGGCACCGACAAGAGCCACACCTGGATCGTCGATCCGCTCGACGGCACCACCAACTTCCTGCATGGCATTCCGCAATTCGCGATCTCGATCGGCCTTGCCCGCGAGGGCACCGTGATCGCCGGCGTGATCTACAACCCCGCCAATGACGAGCTCTACATCGCCGAGCGCGGCAAGGGCGCCTTCCTCAACGACCAGCGCCTGCGCGTCGCCGGCCGCCGCCAGCTCAATGAATGCGTGGTGGCCTGCGGCCTGCCCCATATCGGCCGCGGCGACCACGAGGAATTCCGCCGCGAGATGACCGCGATCCAGGATCGCGTCGCGGGCCTGCGCCGCTTCGGTGCCGCCTCGCTCGACCTCGCCTTCGTCGCCGCCGGCCGCCTCGACGGCTATTGGGAGCGCAATTTGCAATCCTGGGACATCGCCGCCGGCATGCTGATGGTGCGCGAAGCGGGCGGGACGATCAGCGACATCAACACCCCGGGCGATGCCTTGGTCACGGGCGACGTGGTGTGCGGGAACGAGTACGTGCACGGGGAATTGGTGAGGATTTTGCGGAAGCCGGCGTAAGGCGAGAGCACCCCCTCCAAATCGTCATTCCGGGGCAGCGCGAAGCGCTGAGCCCGGAATTCATTCGTCATCCTCCTCCGCTTCCTCCTCGCGGTATTCCCCGCCGAGGGTCAGGCCCTCGATCATGGTGGCGCCTTTCTGCTTGATCACCCGGCGAAGCGGGACCGAGCTCTCGCTTCGCAAGGCTTCCATCAGCTGCTCCGAATGGGTGACGATCCAGATATCGGCGCGGCTTGATGCCTTGGCGATCAGCCGGGCCAAGGGCGCCAGCAGCGACGGATGCAGGCTGGTCTCGGGTTCGTTCAGCGCGATGAACGGCGGCAGCCGATAGCCCATGAACACGGCGAGCAGGCAGATGTATTTCAGCGTCCCGTCGGACAGTTCATGCGCCCTGAACGGGCGCGGCATGTCCTCCAGTTGCAGATCGAAATCGCACAAACCGCCCTGCTCCCAGGCGCGGAGATCGGCGCCTGGGAACGCATCCTGGATCGCGTCCTGCAATTCGGTGGCGTCCTGCCTGATCGTATAGAGTGTCGCCAGGGCCGCTGCCAGATCGCTGCCATCGGCACTGAGCGAGGGCGTCGTGATCGCGAGACACGGCTTTCGGATCGGCGAGGCCGGATCGGTGCGGAAGTCGTGATAGAACCGCCATCCCAGCATGGCGTTTCTGATCAGATCGATCTCGGGGCATTGCTTGCCGTCGTAAAATCCCGCGAGCGCCGTCTCGGACGGCAGCACCGCATCCTTGTGGCTGCTCCATGTGCCGCCGTCGTCGCGGACGCTGACGAGCGAATTCTTCCGCTCCATCAACTTGACCGTTCGCTTGCCCTGCGTCGCCTCGATGCTTTCTTCCTTGATCATCGGCTCGCCGGCAAACGCCGCCGCAAGCGGGCTGGGAAATCCGATCTCTATTGAATATTTCAGGCGCTCGAATCTCGCCGACAATCGCAGTCGTCCGTCCTCGCCGCGCTTGCGGATGCCGGACCAGCAGACCGAATTCAACCCACCTTCGTCGGCGATCGTGCGCGTGATCCGCCCGGTCGCCGCGTCGCGCAACAGCGACAGGGATTTGTAGAGGTTGGATTTGCCGACGCCGTTCTCGCCCACGAACACGGACAAGGGGTGAATGGGTATGGAGAGCCGCCTGATCGAGCGATAGTTCGAGATTGCAATGTCGGTCAGACGCATCAGGTGCTCTCAATCGGCAAGGGTGGCCGTGCATTCAGCGTGGTGCGAATGAAAGCTCCTTCAATCCAGGGATGCAGTCTGGATTGACGAACCCGGGAAGGCAAGCTCTCTGCTTGTCATTCCGGGGCGCGCCTCTTGGCGCGAGCCCCGGAATGACAATGTGCCCTATGGCTTCACCGGCGCCGGTGGCCCATACGCCTCGGCGCTCGTCGCCACCTTCTCCCGATCGCCCGCCAGCACGCGCTGCACCGAGACGAAGAACACCGGCACCATCAGCAAGGCCAAAATCACCACCGCGATCATGCCCCCCATCACGACGCTGCCGAGCGCCTGCTGGCTGGCGCCGCCAGCACCATGCGCAATCGCCATCGGCAGCACGCCGCAGATGAAGGCAAGGCCGGTCATCAGGATCGGGCGGAAGCGCAGGCGACAGGCTTCGATGGTTGCCTCCACCAGCGGCCTGCCCTCTTTGCGCAGATCCTTGGCGAATTCGATGATCAGGATCGCATCCTTGGCGGCGAGGCCGATGATGGTGATCAGGCCGACGGTGAAATAGACGTCGTTGGGCAGGCCGCGCAGCATCGCCGCCACCACCGCGCCGACGATGCCGAGCGGCACGGTGAGCAGCACCGCAAGCGGAATGGTCCAGCTCTCATAGAGCGCGGCCAGGCACAGGAACACCACGAAGACGGAGAGCGCCAGCAGGAACGGCGCCTGCGAACCCGACAGCTTTTCCTGGAGCGACTGGCCGGTCCATTCATAGCCGAAGCCGCGCGGCAGCTTGCCGGCCAGCCTCTCCATCTCGGCGATCGCATCGCCCGAGGTGAAGCCGGGCTTGGCCTCGCCCGAGATGCGCACCGCCGGATAATAGTTGAAGCCGGCGATCTGGGTGGGACCGCGCGACCATTCGACCGATGCGAAGGACGAGAACGGCACCAGCTGGCCGCGAGAGTTCTTGACGTTGTAGTTGAGGATGTCCTCGGTCTTCATGCGATCGCGGCTGTCGGCCTGCACCACGACGCGCTGCATGCGGCCGCGGTTCGGGAAGTCGTTGATGTAGTTCGAGCCGAGATTGGTCGAGACCGTGTTGTTGATGTCCTCGAAGGTGACGCCGAAGGCGCCGGCCTTCTCGCGATCGATCACGAGATTGACCACGCCCGTCTCGGGCAGGCCCTCGACATAGACCTTCTGCAGCACCGGGCTGGCATTGGCTTCCGCGATCAGCTGGTCGGCGGCGCGCATCAGGGCCGGATAGCCCTTCTGCCCGCGATCCTGCAGACGGAACGAAAAGCCCGAGGAGTTGCCGAGATTGTCGATCGGCGGCGGCTGCAACGCCGAGATTTTTGCATCGCGGATCAAGGCGCCGAGATCGCGGTTGATGTCATCGACGATGGCCGCGGCGGAGTCCTTCGGACCGCGCTCCGACCAGTCCTTCAAGGTGATGAAGGCCTGCGCCGTGTTCATGCCCTGGCCGGAGAAGCTGAAGCCGGTGAGGAAGGTGACGTTGTCGATCCCGGGCCGCTGCGCCAGATATTTTTCCACTTTCTCGATCACCGCCTCGGTGCGGCCGTAGGACGAATCCGATGGCGTTTGCACGTCGGTCGTCACAAAACCCTGGTCGTCGACCGGCAGGAAGCCGCCCGGCAGGCTGACAAAGGCCCAGGACAACCCAACCAGCAGCGCAGCATAGACCATCATCAAACGGCCGGTGCGCTTCAGCGAGAAACCGACGGTGCGGGAATAGCCCTCCTTGCCGCCTTCGAGCATGCGGTTGAACCAGCCGAACACGCCACGCCTGGCGTGACCGTGGCCGGCCGGGACGGGCTTGAGCAGCGTCGCGCACAGCGCCGGCGTCAGCGACAGCGCCAGGAAGGCGGAGAAGCCGATCGCCGCGACCATGGTGACCGAGAACTGGCGATAGATGATGCCGACCGAACCCGGAAAGAACGCCATCGGCACGAACACCGCCATCAGCACCAAGGTGATGCCGATGATGGCACTGGTGATCTGCGACATGGCCTTGCGGGTTGCCTCCTTCGGCGACAGGCCTTCCTCGGCCATGATGCGCTCGACGTTCTCGACCACGACGATGGCGTCGTCGACGAGGATGCCGACCGCGAGCACCATGCCGAACATGCTGAGCATGTTGATGGAGTAGCCGGCGAGCAGCAGCGTGGTGCAGGCCCCGAGCAGCGCCACCGGCACCACGATGGTTGGAATGATGGTGTAGCGGATGTTCTGCAGAAATAGGAACATCACCACGAACACCAGCACGACGGCCTCTAGCAGGGTCGACAGCACCTTCTTGATCGATGCCTCGACCACGGGCGTGATGTTGTAGGGGATCTCGTAACTGATGTTGGCCGGGAAGAAGCGCGACAGCTCCTTCATCTTCTCTTCGACGGCACTCGCGGTCGCCAGCGCATTGCCGGTCGGCGACATTAGGACGGACAGGCCCGCGGTCGGCTTGCCGTTCAGGCGCGTGTTGAACTGATAGCTGAGGCCACCGACCTCGATGCGCGCGACGTCGCGCAGGCGCACGGTGGAGCCATCGGCGTTGGCGCGCAGGATGATGGCGCCGAACTCGTCAGGCGAGGACAGCTGGCCCTTGACCAGCACCAGCGCCGAGGTGCGCTGGGTCGCGGTCGACGGCTCCGCACCGATGCTGCCCGAGGCGACCTGCGCGTTCTGCGCCGATATCGCCTTGTTGACATCATCGGCGGTGAGGCCATAGCCGACCAGCTTGGCGGGATCGACCCAGACGCGAAGACTGCGCTCGGTCGAATACAGCGTGGCGCGGCCGACGCCGGGAATGCGCCTGATCTCGCCGAGCACGTTGCGGATCATGAAGTCGCCGAGGCCGACCTCGTCGAGGCTGCCGTCGGTCGAGTTCAGCGTGATGATCTGCAGCACCGCGCTGGAGGCTTCCTCGATCAAAATGCCCTGCTGGATCACCGCGCGCGGCAGGCGCGCCTCGACGCGCTTGATGCGGTTCTGCACCTCGACAGAGGCTGCGCTGGTGTCGGTGCCCGGCTGGAAGTTCGCAGTGATCTCGACCTGGCCGAGCGAGTCGCTGGTCGATTCGAAATTGAGGATGCCAGAGGCGCCGTTGAGCTCCTCCTCGATCAGCCGCGTGACGCTGTTGTAGAGGTTTTCGGGCGACGCGCCGGGGTAGCTCGTCGAGATCGAGATCGAGGGCGGCGCGATGATCGGATATTGCGCGATCGGCAACAGCGGGATCGAGATCGCGCCGATCAGACAGATGAACAGCGCGACGACCCAGGCGAAGATCGGCCTGTCGATGAAGAAGCTCGGCATGGCGGATTACCGCACGACCTTGAGGGCGCGCCTGTTGTCCGCACTCGCCTCGGCCTCGGACCAGGATTGCGGCTTGACCTTGTCGCCGGCCGCAAACTTCTGGAAGCCTTCGACCACGACCTTGTCGCCGGCCTTGAGGCCGTCAGTGACGAACCAGACGCCGTCCTGCACCGAGCCAGTGCGGATCGGCTGCACCGCGATGCGATTGTCGTCCTTGACGACGAACACCTCGCTGCCGCCGCCGCCATTGCGCTGCACAGCCTGTTGCGGCACCGCGATCGCGTCGGAGTCCAGGCCCTGCTCGATGCGGACGCGGACATACATGCCCGGCAGCAGCTCGCGCTTGGGATTGCGGAACTCGCCGCGCAAGGTCACCTGCCCGGTATGCGCGTCAACCTTGGCATCGGAGAACAGCAGCTTGCCGTCGAGCGCGTAGATCGTATTGTCGTCGAGCACGAGACGGACCTTGGCCGCATCCGCCTCGATGCGGTCAAGATCGCCGCTCTCGAAGGCGCGGCGCAGCTGGTTGAGCTCGGTCACCGACTGGGTGAAGTCCGCATAAATGGGATCGAGCTGCTGCACGGTGGCGAGATTGGTCTCGTTCTGCACGACCAGCGCGCCCTCGCTGACCAGGGCAGCGCCGACCACGCCGTCGATCGGCGCGCGCACGGTCGCATAGTCCAGGTTGAGCTTGGCCCGCGCGAGGTCGGCCTTGCGCCCTTCGACTTCGGCCTGGGCTTGGCGCTCGGCTGCGATGGTTTTTTCGTTCTCGGCTTCCGGCGCGGCACGCTGGCTGGTCAGCGTCGCGATACGGCGCGCCTGCTGCTGCGCCTGCATCAACGCGGCTTCAGCCTTGGCAAGTCCGGCCTCATTGGCCATGACCTCGACCTCGAACGGACGCGGATCGATGCGATAGAGCGGATCGCCTGCCTTCACTTCGCTGCCCTGCCGGAACAGGCGTTCGACGACGATGCCCGACACGCGCGGCCGCACTTCGGCGACGCGCGTCGGCGAGATCCGGCCGGGCAGCTCACGCACCACGGCGCGGGCTTGCGGCTTGACGGTGACGATGCTGACATCGGGTTCGATCGGCTGCGCCGCGGAGACGGCGGATGAGGATTCGTCGCAAGCACCGAGCAGCGGCGCAAAGGCCGCGAGCATCAGTGCAACGCATGCCGATCGCGCTCGTAGTCCTGACATGAAGTTAAGTGCCCCAAAATTGTTGGCTGATGCGGTCAAAATAGAATGGACGTGCTGCGACGCAACGCATCGCCCGGGCGGCTCAATGTCACACGCCCTATCGCTCTGAGTTCTGGTGATTTTTTGGGACTCACCTGATTGTGAGTCGGGTTCCATCACGGCGTGCTGCGACAGAACACCGCAATCAATCCGCGGCCTTCACCCGATAGTGGCTGACGCCCCACTCCGTTCCGTCGGCGTAGCCGAACAGGCCCGACGTCGCGAGGAAGAACCGGCGCCAGCGCGGCGTGACAACGCGCCCAGCCAAAGCGATTGCCTCGTTCTTTGAGGACTTGCCCTCCTGTGAACTATGGATTACAGATCAGTTCGTGGTCGATGTTGTACAGACAGAAGCATTTCGGAGCTGGCTTGCCGGATTACACGACCGTCGCGCAGTTGCGCGCATCGCAAGCCGAATCGCATTGATCGAACGCGGCGCACTTGGCGACGTGAAGTCTTTGGGAGCGGGCCTGTCTGAATTCAGAATTGACTACGGCCCGGGCTATCGACTCTATGCGGCACAACGTGGAGCCGTGACGGTCATCCTGCTCTGCGGTGGCGACAAGCGAAAGCAATCTGCGGACATCAAGCGGGCACGGGCCATGCTTGAGGAACTGGAGTAGTGCAATGGCGCTGAAAACAACACCATTTGATGCGGCGGAATATTTGGATACGCCGGAAGCACAAGCCGAATTCATTACGGCTGCGCTGGAGACAGGCGACGCGGCATTCATTCGTGACTCCGTGAATACCGTTGCGCGTGCCCGCGGCATGAGCGAGATAGCAAAATCGACGGGGCTGAGCCGCGAGGGGTTGTACAAGGCCCTCGGCGAGACCGGAAATCCGGAGTTCTCGACAATGCTGGGGGTATTGCGCGCGCTTGGCTTAGGTCTGACTGCGCGCCCCTTATCCAGGAAGCCAAGTAAGCCGCGCAAAACAGCAAAGCCGCGAGCCAGCAAGGCTGCTTAGGCGCAAAGGTCCGCCGCCTTCATCCGATAGTGGCTGACGCCCCATTCCGTTCCGTCGGCGTAGCCGAACAGGCCTGACGTCGCGAGGAAGAACCAGCGCCAGCGCCGCATCCATAACGCGGTGTCCTCGCGATAGACGTTGCGCAAAATGGCTTCGATGGCGTCGCGATGAGCGTCGAAATTGGCGAGCCAGTCGTTGGCCGTGCGCTGATAATGCGTGCCGCTCCAGCGCCACTCCCTCTCGATTGCAAAGATATCGTCATATTGCCGGACGAGATGATGACTCGGCATGAGGCCGCCCGTGAAGAAATGCTGCGCGATCCAGTCCTCGCGATTGGCCTGGTCGAACAGATAGGAGCCGACGCGATGGGTGAAGATCTGCATGAAGAAGCGTCCCTCCGGAGCAAGCCATGACTGCACGCGCGTCATCAGCTTGCGCCAGTTCATCATGTGCTCGAACATCTCGATCGAGACGATACGGTCGAACTGGCCATCGGGGGCGAACACGTTCATGTCTGATGTGACGACGCGCAGATTCGTCATGCCGCGGCTCTGCGCCATCTCTTCGATATAGGCGCGCTGCGACCGTGAGTTCGAGACCGCGGTCACCTTGGCATGCGGAAACTGCCGCGCCATCCACAGCGACAGGGCGCCCCAGCCGCAGCCGAGCTCGAGGATGGTCTGTCCATCTGCGAGACCGGCATGCTCGACGGTCTGACGCAGCGCCTCCTCCTCTGCCTCCTGCAGCGTCGTCGCGTCGGTCCTGTAGAAGCAGGAGGAGTATTTCCGGTTCGGTCCCAGCACCTGCGCGAAGAAGGTTTGCGGCACTTCGTAGTGCTGGGTGTTGGCGGCGTCGGCGTGCTCGGCGATCGACCTCAGCATCATCCGCCCGGCGAAGGCGGCATCGTCGGCCGCATCATGCGCGGCGAGACGGGTTGCCGTGCGGGAGCACAGGCGCTGGATCGCGGCGCGGACCACCACATCGGGCAAGGGCACGCGTTCGGCAGTCCCCATGATCGCGGAAACGACGCTCACGCAGCCCTCCCCTGGTCCAGTCCCGGCGGGCGGAGCCGTGCAAAAACCGAGCCCTGCCCGCGGGATGCCGAAGTTTTGCAGCCTATGTGCGTATCAAAGCCCGGTTTCAGCTTTGGGTTCCCGCCCCTCCCACCGAAATCCGCGCAGCCGGCGCTTTTTTTGCCCCGGCGCTGTGCCATAGTGCGGAAGCAAGCAAGCTTTCGTAATGGATGATACCGGCCATGCCGTCAGGCGCCTCGCCCCGCTCCACCATCGAGATCGAGTACACAAAACTGTCCTCGCCCAGCGTCTTCCTGGTGCGGATGCTGGTCTTCCTGGTGCTGTGCGCGCTGGTGGGCGTCGTGCTCTACAAGCAGATCATCCAGGCCTTCTTCGCCAACCCTGGTTTGAACGCCCTGATCGGGGCCGTGCTGTTCATCGGCATCGTGCTGGCCTTCCGGCAGGTCATCCGCCTCTATCCCGAGGTCTCCTGGGTCAACAATTTCCGCATCGCCGATCCCGGCCTCGCGCCGGCCCGGCACCCCAAGCTGCTGGCGCCGATGGCGATGATCCTGGGCGGCGAGCGCACCGGGCGGATGTCGATCACCCAGACCACGATGCGGCATCTGCTGGATTCGATCGCGACGCGCCTCGATGAAGCCCGCGATATCTCCCGCTACATGACCGGCCTGCTCGTCTTCCTCGGCCTGCTCGGCACCTTCTGGGGCCTGATCGAGACGGTCGGCTCGGTCGGCAAGGTGATCGACGGCCTCAAGGTCGGCGGCGATGCCGGCGCGCTGTTCGACACGCTGAAGGAGGGCCTCGCCGCCCCGCTCGGCGGCATGGGTATTTCGTTTTCGAGCTCGCTGTTCGGCCTCGCCGGCTCGCTGATCCTCGGCTTCCTCGATCTGCAATCGAGCCAGGCGCAGAACCGCTTCTACACCGACCTCGAGGACTGGCTCGCCACCACCGTGCGCGAATACGGCAGCAGCGAAGTCACCGCCGTCGCGAGCAGTGGCGGCGTTGCCAGCGGCGAGCTCCAGGCGGCGGTCGAGCGGCTTCGCTCCGTGCTCGAGGAGGGCAGCGCCAGCCGCGGCACCACGGCGGCGATGGCGAGCCTCGCAGAGGCCATCCAGGCGCTGGTCTCGCACATGCGGACCGAGCAGCAGATGATCCGGGAATGGGCCGACGGCCAGGGCGAGCAAAACCGCGAGATCCGCCGCCTGCTGGAGCGCATCGCGCGCCAGCCGGAGAAGAGTTAGGCAATCAGCATTTGAGAGGCGAGCATGGCTCTAGCCCGCGGCCGCCGCAGCGAAGGCGCCTTCAACTACTGGCCCGGATTCGTCGACGCGCTGTCGACGCTGGTGCTGTCGATCGTCTTCCTGCTCTCGGTGTTCCTGGTCGTGCAGTTCTTCCTGTCGCAGGAGGTGACCGGCAAGGACAAGGCGCTGGAGCAGCTCAACGCCAAGATCGCCCAGCTCACCGAGCTCTTGTCGCTCGAGAAGCTCGGCAAGCTCTCGCTCGACGACGAGGTTTCGCAGCTGAAGGCCGGCCTCGCCTCGGCCGAGAACGAGCGCGACCGCATGAAGGGCCTCTATGAAGGCCTCGCCAATGCCGGCAACGATGCGCAAGGCAAGACCGCCGAGCTCGGCAAGGCGCTGGATTCCGAGAAGGCGGTGTCGGCGCGGGCGCTGGCGCAGATCGAGGTGCTGAACCAGCAGATCAGCGCGCTGCGCCGGCAATTGGCGGCGCTGGAAGAGGCGCTCGATGCCAGCGAGAAGCGCGACAAGGAATCGCAGAACCGCATCGCCGATCTGGGCTCGCGCCTCAACGTCGCCCTGGCGCAGCGCGTGCAGGAATTGTCGCGCTACCGCTCCGAGTTCTTCGGCCGCCTGCGCGCCATCCTCGGCAACCGCCCCGACATCCGCGTCGTCGGCGACCGCTTCGTGTTCCAGTCCGAAGTGTTCTTCGACACCGGCCAGGCGACGCTGCTGCCCGAGGGCAAGGCCGAGCTGGACACCGTGGCAAACGCGCTGATCGAGCTCGACAAGAAGATCCCACCCGAGATCGCCTGGGTGCTGCGCGTCGACGGCCACACCGACGTGCGCCCGGTGAACGGCCCGAACTTCAAGTCGAACTGGGACCTGTCGTCGGCGCGCGCGATCTCGGTGGTGCAATATCTGATCTCGCTCGGCGTGCCGGCCCAGCGCCTGGTCGCCGCAGGCTTTGCCGAATTCCAGCCGCTCGACCCGGGCAACACCGAGGAGGCCTACAAGCGCAACCGCCGCATCGAGCTGAAGCTGACGGAGCGGTAGTGAGCACGCTCCACCTCCGCCCCTACGCGGCCACTGACGAAGCGGCGGCGATCGATCTCTGGCATCGCACCTGGCAGCAGGCCTATCCGCAGATCGATTTCGCCGCGCGGCTCGACTGGTGGCGCGAGCGCTGGCGCAAGGATCTGGTGCCGAAGTCCCAGATCGTCGTCTCGGAACAGGACGGCGCACTGACCGGTTTCGTGACCATCGACGGGGACGGCTATCTCGACCAGCTCGTGGTCGATCCCGATCATTGGGGCTCGGATGCAGCAAGGCTGCTGGTCGATGAGGCCAAGCGGCTGTCGCCTTCTGGGGTCACGCTGCTGGTCAACAAGGACAACGCCCGCGCCATCCGCTTCTACGAACGCAACGGCTTTGCCCATGCCGGCGACGACGTGAACCCGACCTCGGGCCGGCCGGTGCTGAAGATGGCGTGGCGGCCGTGACTGATGGACGGAGTGAATCGATGCGGCTGAACGACCTGGCCAAAGGATCTTCGGTCTTTCTGGGCGTGATCGTCGCGGGTTACGTGTCGACCGTTTATGTCGACCAGCGCTTGGCCCCGCCGCCCAAGGCTGCAAGTGAGAGCAAGGATCCGCCAACTCCGACGAACAGCCAGCCTCCCGCCGACGGCGGATCGGCCTGTATCGGTGAGGGCGGGAGCTGGAAGAACTGGCCGTGGCCCAACGTGCCGATGGGCTCGCCGAAGTGTAAATAGACTCCGCGAGCGCAGTTACAGTGGGGGTGCGCGACTCCTTCTACGCGTCATTGCGAGCGCAGCGAAGCAATCCAGAGTCGTCCCGCAGATGCAGTCTGGATTGCTTCGCTGCGCTCGCAATGACGGTGGAGAGAGCTCCTAAGCCCCCTCGAACTGCAACCTCGCCAGCCGCGCATAGAGCCCGTTCGCGGCGACGAGCTCGGCATGCGTGCCCTGCTCGACGATCCTGCCCTGGTCCATCACCAGGATGCGGTCGCAGGACAACACGGTTGCGAGGCGATGCGCGATCACCAGCGTGGTGCGGTGGCGCATCAGCTCCTCGAGCGCGGTCTGCACCAAGGTCTCGCTTTCGGCATCGAGCGCCGAGGTGGCTTCATCGAGCAATAATAGCGGTGCATCGCGCAGGATCGCGCGGGCGATGGCGATGCGCTGGCGCTGGCCGCCCGACAGCGTCACGCCGCGTTCGCCGAGCGGGGTGTCGAAACCTTCCGGCAGGCGGCGGATGAACTCGGCGGCATGCGCGAGCTCGGCGGCGCGCTCGACCTCGGCATCATCAGCGTCGGGCCGGCCGAAGCGGATGTTCTCGCGCGCGCTCGCCGCGAACACGTTGGATTCCTGCGGCACCAGCGCAATGCGGGCGCGGAAATCGCGCGGGTCGGCTGATTTCACCGGCACGCCGTCGAGCGAGATCGCGCCATTGCGCGGATCGTAGAAGCGCAGCAGGAGATGGAAGATCGTGCTCTTGCCGGCGCCGGACGGGCCGACGATCGCGACCTTCTCGCCGGGCCGCACGGCAAACGACACCGCATCGAGCACATTGACGTCGGGACGCGCGGGATAGGCGAAGCTGACGCGATCGAAGCCGACCTCGCCGCGGGCCGGCACCGGCAGCGCGCGCGGCGATGCGGGCGCTGCGATCTCAGGCTTCACGTGCAAGATCTCGAACAGCCGTTCGGCGGCCCCTGATGCAGCCGACACCTCGCCCCAGACCTCGCTGAGCTGGCCGAGACCGGCGGCCGCGAAGGCCGCATAGAGCACGAACTGGCCGAGCCGGCCTGGCGTGATCGTACCCGTGAGGACGTCATGCGAGCCGATCCAGAGGATGCCGACTACGCTTGCGAACACGATGAAGATGACGATGGCGGTGAGAACGGCGCGAGCCTGCGTGGACGTGCGCGCGGCCTCGTAGGCCTGCTCGACCTCGCCGCCAAAGCGCTTCGCGGCCAGCCCTTCGCTGGTATAGGCCTGCACGGTGCGGATCGCGCCGACCAGCTCGCCGGCATAGGCGGACGCATCGGCCAGCGTGTCCTGCGCGTTGCGCGACAGCCGCCGCACCCAGCGGCCAAAGGCGACCAGCGGCAGCACGATCAGCGGGATCGCCAGCAGCACGAAGCCTGACAGCCGCGGGCTGGTAATCACCATCATCGCCGCAGCGCCGAAGAACATCATGAGGTTGCGCAGCGCGATCGACACGGAGGCGCCGACGGCCGATTTGATCTGCGTGGTATCGGCGGTGAGCCGCGACACCAGTTCGCCGCTGCGCGCGGAATCGAAGAAGGACGGCGACAGCGAGAGCAGATGGCCGAACACGTCGCGCCTGAGATCGGCGACGATGCGCTCGCCGATCGTCATCACCAGATAGTAACGCGAAGCGCTCGCGAGCGCGAGCACGGCCACCACCGCGATCATTACTGAGAAATAGCTGTTGATCAGCTCGATCCCCTCGGGCGTCAGGCCGAAGTCGATCATCCGCCGCACCGCGACCGGCACCAGTAGCGTGGTCAGCGCAGCGACCGTGAGAGCGACAAAGGCCAGCGCCGCCCGGCCGCGATAGCGGCTGACATAGGGCGCAAGGGCCATCAGCGGGCGCAGCTTGGCGCGACTCTTGGCGGGCTGCTCGATCAGCTCGGCCTCGACCGAGGGAGCCTCCGCCGGCGCGCTGTCGCGCGCGTCGCGGTACTGGTCGTCAAGCCGTTCCACTGCGCTCATGAGATCGGACCTAAGGAAGAGGAGATAACCCCACATAGGCCGGTGCAAGGGTAGTGGCAAATCCGGTAAGTCCCTTAGGGGACCGCCCGGTTCTCCTGTCCCCACAATGGCTTGTTTTAAGGGGGCCCGTGAGGTATAGACCGGCCAAATCCGTCATTCGATAGTCACTCAAGCAAGGCGCCGGTCGCCCTAGGAATTGCCATGAAAGCCGAAATTCATCCGGATTATCATACGATTAAGGTCGTGATGACCGACGGAACCGAGTACCTGACCCGCTCCACCTGGGGCAAGGAAGGCGACACGCTGAACCTCGACATCGACCCGAAATCGCACCCGGCCTGGACCGGCGGCAACGCCCAGATCATGGATCGCGGCGGCCGCGTCTCGCGCTTCCAGAAGAAGTTCTCGGGCTTCCTCAAGAAGGATTGATCCCGCCGCAAGGCTGGAGACGAAAAACGCCCCCGGGAGACCGAGGGCGTTTTTATTTTTGTCCGTCATTCCGGGGCGCCCGAAGGGCGAGCCCGGAATGACGAAAGAGATTGTTGATCGACCTTACCGCTCGAACGCGGCCTTCAGGGCGTTGAGGTGCGGCACGAGCGGATTGCCGATCGACATGGGCTCGGCCGGCGGGTTGTGGATCGAGCTGTCGAGGCGGCGCACGCGGGTCTGCAGGCTCATCGAGCGATGGATCAGGTCCTGCAGCTGCGCCGGCAGTTTCTCGATGGTGTCGGCGGGGCCGGGATCGGCGGCGCTGAGCTTGACCTTCGTCTTCTCGCGGTTGGCCTGGACCAGCGTCATCTCGCCTTCCTTCACGGCGCGGTGCAGCAACAGCCACGAGGCGAGCTGCATCAGGCGCGTGGTCAGGCGCATGCTCTCGGTCGCGTAAGTGAGGCTGACGGCACGGTCGAGCGCCTTGGCCTCGGTACGGCCGGCGCCGTCGAGGTAGGCCGCGGTTTCTTCGACCAGATCCATGCCTTCGCGGAACAGAGCGCCAAAGGCCGCAGAATTGGTGAACCGCTCGCTGAGTTGAACGAGAGCACCGTCGGCTTGCAAACGTTCCATGGTTAACGCCCCTTACGCAACTGTTTACCTGTCCGGCTTTGGCGCCGGCTTATGATGAACAAATCATTGCGCGCGGGAAGGGCGGAGTCCAGCGACAAGCGCGGATATGGTTTCCGCGGGTCATCCCCCCGGAATTCAACCGGAAATGGACAAAAAAAGAGCCGCCGGAAACCGGCGGCTTTGAAAGTTGATAACAGGGAGGCGTCAAACAGAGTGGACAGGAGCCACTCGGTGTCCAAACGAGGACAGCTCCAGTCATAAACTCGAAAGCTTAATGGCGCGTAAACGAGCCAAATTTTTGAGAGTTCGTTAGTCATGTCGGTCATTGGACGAGTGTAACAGCGTGCTCTTTCCACCGTCATTCTGGGGCGGCGCGTAGCGCCGAGCCCGGAAATCCATTGCGCGGCCGCCTGTGCTGCCTGATGGATTCCGGGCTTGTGGCTTCGTCGCGCCCCGGAATGACGGCGGAAAGAGTTCGGCGCGACGCCTACGTCTTGAAGAAACTGTTCGCCGCATCGCGCGAGGCGCGCTTCTTGGTGGCGGCTTCTTCCAGTCGGCCGATTTCGGTCTTCAGCAAGGCGACGCGCTCGGTCAGTTCCTCGACCGACAACAGTGAGAGATCCTGTCCGATCTCGTGGGTGACCTTCTTGCGCGGACGGTCGTCGTCTTCCATCGCCATCGTCCTTCCTCCTCTCGTCCGCGGACCGGACCACACGCTTGATATACGGCTTGGGCGGTTGCCAGCCCGGACTGCGCTGGCTAATCAAAGGCCTCGTTCCCCTCGCACCTTTGCTCAAGGACACATCATGGACAAGCTGCCCGCGCAAATGACCGTGGTCGCCATCTCCAAGCCCGGTGGACCCGAGGTGCTGGTGCCGGAACAACGCCCCCTTCCGCAGCCGGGTCCCGATGAGATCCTGGTCAAGGTGATGGCTGCCGGCGTCAACCGGCCCGACGTCGCGCAGCGCTCCGGGGCCTATCCGCCGCCGCCCGGCGCCAGCGACCTGCCCGGTCTGGAAATCGCCGGTGAGGTGGTCGCGGTCGGCAGCAACGCCAAGCGGCACAAGGTCGGCGACATCGTGATGTCGCTGGTCGCCGGCGGCGGCTACGCGCAGTACTGCATCGCGCAGGACGCCCAGGCGATGAGCGTGCCCTCGGCACTGTCGATCAAGGAAGCCGGTGCGCTGCCGGAAACCCTGATGACGGTCTGGCACAACGTGTTCGAACGCGGCGGCCTGAAGGCCGGCGAGACGCTGCTGATCCATGGCGGCTCCTCGGGCATCGGCACCATGGCGATCCAGCTCGCCAAGGCGTTCGGCGCCAAGGTGTTCGTGACCGTGGGCTCGCAGGACAAGGTCGATGCCTGCCTCAAGCTCGGGGCCGACCGCGCGATCAATTACAAGACCGAAGACTTCGTCGCTGTCGTCAAGGAAGAGACGGACAAGGTCGGCGTCAACCTGATCCTCGACATGGTCGCCGGCGACTATGTCGACCGCAATTATGACGCCGCCGCCGTCGACGGCCGTATCGTACAGATCGCAACCCTCAACGGTCCCAAGATCACCGCGAACATCGCCAAGGTGATGGTGAAGCGGTTGACCCATACCGGCTCGACCTTGCGGCCCCGTAGTAATGCGGACAAGGCGGCGATGGTGGCTGCGATTGAAGCGAAAGTGATGCCGCTGTTGCGCGAGGGCCGTGTCAAACCGCTGATGGACAGCGCTTTCCCGCTGGAAAAGGCCGCCGACGCACACCGGCGCATGGAGACCTCGGCACATATTGGCAAAATTGTGTTGGAGGTCTAGGCCGCTGACCCACCAAGCGAGGCGGAAACCCTTTGATTTTCCTCGCTTTCGTGGCATCTATCGCGAACCGCCGAACCAATTCCGTTCGGCGTGAAATCGTCTTGCAGACTGAGTTTGCGTCGAACGCGGAGAACTGACCTTGCGTCTGATCAGGTGCCTCGCGCCCATTGCGCTGGGCCTCATGATTCTTGTCGCCGCGTCGCCTGCACGCGCGCTTGACGCCGTCAGCGTCCGCGGCGACGCGCCGGCGATCGACCTCACCGGTGTGCTCGAGCATCAGCGCAGCGACACGGACCGCATCCAGGTCTCCACCGCCCCCGGCACCGACGGCATCGTCCGTCGCATCGAGGTGCGCGCCCGCGAGGGCGGCCAGAACTGGGTGGTGTTTGCGCTTGCCAACAATACCGACGACCAGCTCGACCGTCTGATCGTCGCCCCGCATTATCGCATCGTGTCCTCGGGCCTGCTATGGCCCGACCTCGGCCTGTCACGCATCGCGACCATCACGCCGTCCATTGGCGACCGGCCGGACCGCCAGGAGAGCGCGACCGCCGACGTGTTCCGCGTCACGCTCGACCCCGGCGCCGTCGTCACCTTCGTCGCGGAACTGCGCACCGACAAGCTGCCGCAGCTCTATCTGTGGGAGCCCGAAGCCTACAAGGACAAGGTCAACTCCTTCACGCTCTACCAGGGCATCGTGATCGGAATCTCCGGACTTCTGGCTCTCGTTCTCACCATCTTGTTCGTAGTGAAGGGCAGCATCATGTTCCCGGCGGCCGCGGCGCTGGCCTGGGCGGTGCTGGTCTATATCGGGGTCGATTTCGGCTTCTGGGGCAAGGTGCTCGATATGTCGAACAACGCCGAGCGCATCTGGCGGGCGGCGGGTGAAGCGATCCTGGCAGCGACGCTCCTGGTGTTCCTGTTCGCCTATCTCAACCTCAGTCGATGGCATGTGCGCTATTCGCACATCACGGTCGGCTGGCTCGCCTTCCTTGGCTCGCTGGTCGCGCTCGCGCTGTTCGACCCCGCCGTGGCGTCCGGCATCGCCCGCATCTCGCTGGTGCTGATCGCCTTCGCCGGCTTCGCGCTGATCGTCTATCTCTCGACCCACGGTTTCGACCGTGCGGTGCTGCTGATCCCGACCTGGTTCCTCCTGGTGGTCTGGGTGGTCGCGGCCGGCATGACGGTGGCAGGCTCCGTCACCAACGATATCGTCGGCCCTGCCCTGCTCGGCGGCCTCGTGCTGATCGTGATGCTGATCGGCTTCACGGTGATGCAGCACGCCTTTGCCGGCGGCGGTGCCACGACCGGCGTGGTATCCGACATCGAACGCCGCGCGCTCGCGCTGGCCGGCTCCGGCGATCTGATCTGGGACTGGGACGTCTCCGCCGACAAGGTCTTCACCAGCCCCGAGACCGAAGCCCTGCTCGGCCTCAAGCGCGGCACGCTGGAGGGACCGGCGGCCTCCTGGCTCGAGGTGCTGCACCCGCTCGACCAGGACCGGTTCCGCGCCGCGCTGGACAGCGTGCTCGACCAGCGCCGCGGCCGCCTGGTGCAGGATTTCCGCCTGCGCACCCCCGATGGCCATTTCATGTGGTTCGCGCTGAAGGCGCGCCCGGTGGTCGGCTCCGACGGCGAGGTCTCGCGCGTGGTCGGCACGCTCACCGACGTCACGGAGCTGCGCAACGCCGAGGAGCGCCTGCTGCACGATTCCGTGCATGACAACCTCACCGGCCTGCCGAACCGGAAGCTGTTCATGGACCGGCTGGGCGCGGTGGCGAATTTCGCCAAGACCATGCCGACGCTGCGGCCGACGCTGATGGTGATCGACCTCGACCGCTTCAAGCAGGTCAACGATTCCGTCGGCATCGCGGTCGGCGATTCCATCCTGCTGACATTGGCCCGCCGTCTCACCCGCATCCTCAAACCCCAGGACACGCTGGCGCGGCTTGCCGGCGACCAGTTCGGCCTGATCCTCTTGTCCGAGCAGGACCCGGCCCGCATCACCGCCTTCGCCGAGACCATCCGCAAGACGATCCGCGCGCCGATCGCCTTCAACGACCGCGAGATCTTCCTGACGGCGTCGATCGGGCTCGCTTTGTCCGACCCTCAGACGCAACTGACGGACGAGATCATCAAGGACGCCGAGCTTGCGATGTATCATTCCAAGCGCATCGGCGGCGACCGCATCGACGTCTACAAGCCCGCGATGCGCGCGCGAAAGACCGACCGACTGACGCTGGAGAGCGAGCTGCGCCGCGCCATCGAGCGGCAGGAATTGACGATCCTGTACCAGCCGATCGTGCGGCTGGAGGATCGTTCGGTCGCGGGCTTCGAGGCGCTGGTGCGCTGGGACCATCCCAAGCTCGGGCGCATGGCGCCGTCGGAATTCATCACCGTCGCGGAAGAGACCGGCCTGATCGTCGACCTCGGCATGTTCGTGCTCGACCAGACCGCAAAGCAGCTCTCGGTCTGGCAGCGCGCGATGCGCTCGCGCGAGCCGATCTTCGCAAGTGTCAACGTCTCCTCCCGGCAGCTCCTGCGCCACGACCTCATCCACGACATCCGCACCGTGCTGTCGCGCTCCTCGGTGGCGCGCGGCACGCTGAAGCTGGAATTGACGGAATCGCTGGTGATGGAGAATCCGGAGCACGCCGCGCAAATGCTGACGCGGATCCGAGAGCTCGGCACCGGGCTGTCGCTCGATGATTTCGGCACCGGCCATTCCTCGCTCGCCTATCTCCAGCGCTTCCCGTTCGACACCATCAAGATCGACCAGTCCTTCGTCCGCACCACCAATCGCGGCACGCGGCCGGTGATCCTGAAGTCGATCATCGCGCTCGCGCATGATCTCGGCATGGACGTGGTGGCGGAAGGCGCCGAGACGGATTCCGACGCGGTCGAGCTCTATCAATTGGGCTGCGAATACGCGCAAGGCTTCGCCTTCGGCGAGCCGATGGATGCGGATGCGGCGATGCGGCTGCTCACGGAAGTGCGGCTGGAAGCGGCGAGCTGATCTGATCTCTCGACTCGCGCGCAATATCAAACCGTCATCCTGGGGCGTGAGCCATGCGACGCGAAGCGGCGCTTGGCCAGCCTCGAAGGATGAGCGGCCGAGATGCAGCCGGGCCGTCGCCCTTCGAGGCTCGTCCTGCGTTGCAGAACGAGCACCTCAGGATGACGGCGAGAGATTTTAGCCCTTCACCTTCGCCCGTCCTTCTTCCGCTTCGTGAACCGCACGCTCTGGCCGTCAGGCATCCTGGTCGCAACGAAGCCGGCAGCCAGGCAGGCTTCACGCTGGGGCATCTGGATGTCGGGGCTGCGCAGGCTATCCCACCATGAGGCACGGTTGGCCGCGCGCGGCAGGGCCGCGCCGATGATCTCCTCGATCTGCTCGAAGCTCAGCACGAATTCCGTCTGCTTCTGCCGCAGTAGGTAATCGCGGAGCGCGTCGTAATCGTTCACCGCCGTCCTCATCCTTTATCCACGGCCTGATCTGCGCAAAAGCGTGATCCGCGGAAACCAATTCTTAACTCATTGCAGCAGCCAAGTCGCGGCTTAAACACTGTGCAACATTTCAGGTGCATCCAGTAACGGCAGGAGCAATCGATGCTGTCTGGATGGCGCGACGTCACGGCCCGGCGGCCGTGGCGCATTTCGGCGAAGCTGCTGATCATCTCGTCCGTCGTGACGGTGATCGGCTTTTCCGCCATTTGCGTCAACGTCATGCTCGACATGCGCCGCGGCGAGGAGGCGCTCGCCCGCCAGACGCTGGAGAACCTGGCGACGACGATCGACGCCGACATCAGCCGCAACATCGAGGTCTACGATCTGTCACTGAAGGCGGTCGCCAGCAACATGCTGCTGCCCGAGATCGCCACCGTTGCAAAGCCGATCCGCCAGCTCATCCTGTTCGACCATGCCACGACGGCGCGGCATTTCGGCGCCATCCAGGTGTTCGATGCCGACGGCAAGCTGACCATCGACGCGTCCACGCTCGACCCGCAAGCCGAGAACCGCGCCGACGAGGACTATTTCACGGTTCACCGCGACAATCCCGGAGCCGGGCTGTTCATCAGCCGGCCGATGCTGTTCCGCGGCGCCTATTCGATCGTGCTGAGCCGGCGCATCAGCGACAGCGACGGCGGCTTCATGGGCGTGGTGGCCGGGTCGATCCGCTTCAGCTATTTCCACGAGCTGTTCGAGCGGCTCAGCCTCGATCCCGACGACACCATCACCGTGCTCAAGCGCGACCGCACCATTATGATGCGGCGGCCGTTCGATCTCGACGTCATCGGCAAGAACCTGGGAACGCGGCAGGACTGGAAGCCCGATAACCTCAGGGCGGGCGGATCCTATGCCGGCAAGGGACCTGTCGACGTGACGCCGCGTCTCTATGTGCGCAGCAGCGGCTCCGGTCCGCTGTTTGTCGTCGCAGGCAAACCCTTGGGCGCCGTATTCCAGCTCTGGCAGAAGGAAGCTTATCGCATCGGCGCGGTGGTGGTCGCGCTGATCCTGTTCATGCTGGGCTCGACGCTGGTGCTCGCCCGCGAGATCGGCCGCCGCGCCGAAGCCGAAAGCAAGCTCGAGGAGATGGCGACGACGGACGCGCTCACCGGCTTGCGCAACCGCCGCAAGTTCGATGCCGTCATCGACATCGAATGGCGGCGCGCCATGCGCGAGAAGACGCCGCTCGCGCTCCTGATGATCGATACCGATCACTTCAAGGCCTATAATGACACGTTCGGCCACCAGGCCGGCGACCAGGTGCTGGTCGGCATTGCCATCTGCATCTCCGATTCGGTTCGTCGCGCCGGCGACTGCGCCGCACGTTATGGCGGAGAGGAATTCGCCGTGCTGTTGCCGAACACCTCGGCCGCAGACGCCTTCAGGATCGCAGAGACGATTCGCGCCAAAGTGCAGGGCTGGTCCGACGGCGGGACGGGATCGACCGTCTCCTGCGGCATCGCCAGCCTCGTGCCCAGCGCCGGCATGGACTGGCCGATCCTGGTCGCGGCCGCCGACAAGGCGCTCTATGCCGCGAAAGCCGGCGGCCGCAACCAATCGGTGGTGGCGAGCCTGCCGCAGCTATCGCTGGTGGCGTGAGGCCTACTCTCTCGCCGTCATTGCGAGGAGCCCGCGACAAAATTGCGTAGCAATTTTGCGCTGGCGCGACGAAGCAATCCGGACTTCCTGCGCGGAAACATCTCTGGATTGCTTCGCTTCGCTCGCAATGACGAGCAGCTACTGCCCCAGATACTTCTTCATCTCCGCGATCAATCCTTCGCGCAGCTCCGGCCGCTTCAGCGCGTAGGCGATGTTGGCGCGAAGGAAGCCGGGCTTGGAGCCGCAATCATGGCGCTCGCCCTCGAACTCGACGCCGTAGAAGTTTTGCGATTTGGCGAGACCGATCATGGCATCGGTGAGCTGGATCTCGCCGCCGGCGCCGCGCTCCTGGGTCTCCAGGATCTTGAAAATCTCGGGCTGGAGGATGTAGCGGCCGGTGATCGAGAGGTTGGAGGGAGCGGTGCCCTTGGCCGGCTTCTCGACCATGCCGTCGACCTCGAACATCTTGCCGGTGCGCTTGCCGACGCCGCAGATGCCGTATTGATGGGTGAGATGATCGGGCACGGCCTCGACCGCGATCAAATTGGATTTCTCCCCGAGCGTTGCAGCCATCTCGATCATCTGCTTGAGGCAGCCCGGCGTGTTGAGCACGAGTTCGTCCGGCAGCACCACCGCGAACGGCTCGTTGCCGACGATGTCGCGCGCGCACCAGACCGCATGGCCGAGACCGAGCGGCGCCTGCTGGCGGGTGAAGCTGACGGCGCCGGCGTCCGGCTGGTTCTGTGCCAGGATTTCCTGCTCGGCCTTCTTGCCGCGCGCAGCCAGGGTCGCATCGAGCTCGAACATCCTGTCGAAATGATCTTCGATCACGTTCTTGTTGCGGCCGGTCACGAAGATGAAGTGCTCGATGCCGGCTTCCTGTGCCTCGTCATAGACGTACTGGATCAGCGGCTTGTCGACGATGGTGAGCATTTCCTTCGGCATTGCCTTGGTGGCAGGCAAGACGCGGGTGCCGAGGCCGGCGACGGGGAATACGGCTTTGCGGATCTTCATGTGGTGATCGAATACCTTGAGAGATGCGTGAACGAAGCAATGCGAGCTTGCTAGCCGGTTTGCAGCCGGTAACAAAGGCGGATGTAGGGCCCTTGCTTAGGGACTTGATGACAAGGCCGCCTACAAAATTTCACCTTTGTTAAGATATTGGCAACCGTAACGGGGCCTCCTGAAGGCGGATTTTTGGCCGGACAGGTGGGGCATGAGGCAATTGGTGACAGGCGTAGCGGGATCCTTGACCGGCGCAACAATGCTTGCGGTCGCCTCGCTGTTCCCGCTTCCGGCGCAGGCGCAGGCCCAGAACGGCTTGTCGAACCTGTTCGGCGGCATCTTTTCCGGACCAAGCTCGGCGCCCCAGGCCGCAGCGCCAGGCGGTGCCCAGCCCTGGAGCGGCGAAGACGGCGCGTCCGGTCATCCGCTGATGACGGCGGCCGCGATCCGCGAGGCTGCCGGCAATTTCAGCAATTGCGTCGCCGGCATGTGGCCCGATGCCGCACGTCGCGGCATCACGCAGGAGAATTTCCAGCGCTTCACCGAAGGCCTTGCCCCCGATCTGCGCATCATGGACCTGATGGATTCGCAGCCCGAGTTCTCCAGGTCGATCTGGGACTATCTCGACATCCTGGTGAACGATAACCGCCTCGCCAAGGGCAAGGAGATCCTCGCCAAGTACAAGGCGCAGTTCGACGCGACCGAGAGGGCCTATGGCGTCGACCGTTACATCATCGCCGCGATCTGGGGCATCGAGTCCAATTATTCGACGCAGATGGGCGACCGCAGCGTGCTGCAATCGACCGCGACGCTCGCCTGCATCGGCCGCCGCCAGGCCTACTTCAAGGATGAATTCCTCTCCGCGTTGGAGATCCTCAACCGGGGCGATCTGCGCCCCGAGCAGATGCGCGGCTCCTGGGCCGGCGCGTTCGGCCCGACCCAGTTCATGCCGACCGCGTTCAAGCGCTTTGCCGTGGACGGCGATGGCGACGGACGGCGCGACGTCGTCGACAATCCGACCGACCTGATCGCCTCAACTGCCAACAATTTGAAGAAGGACGGCTGGCAGAGCGGCCAGACCTGGGGCTTTGAGGTGGTGGTGCCCCAAGGGTTCAATTACATGCTGGCCGATCGCGCCAAGATGATGACGATCGCGCAGTGGGAGAAGCTCGGGCTCAAGCGGGCGACGGGCCAGCCGTTCCCGCATCCGGCGGAGAAAGCCTACCTGCTGGCGCCCGCCGGCGCGCAGGGCCCCGGCTTCCTGATGCTGCAGAACTTCCGGGTGATCATGAAGTACAACCCGGCCGAGGCCTATGCGCTGGCGATCGGCCACTTCGCCGACCGCCTGCGCGGCGGGCAGCCCTTCGTGCAGCCCTGGCCGCGGCAGGAGCGCGAATTGTCCCGCACCGAGCGGCTGGAACTCCAGCAGCTTCTGGCTCAGCGCGGCTTCTACAAGGGCACCCCGGACGGCCAGTTCGGCGGCCAGACCCGGGAGGCCCTGCGCAATTTCCAGGCCTCGATCGGGGTCCCCGCGGACGGATTTGCCTCCTCCGACGTGCTGGACCGGCTGCGCGGGCAGTAAAAGCGCGCCGAAAGTAACCTTGAAGCGGGGATTCCGGCCGTTCGGCGGTGTATGGGGCAGAAATCCGCGAGAGAATTTGCCCGTTTGGCGCCCGATTCCGTTATTATAGCGAGCCAATTCCAGACCCGTTGCGCGCCGCCCGAGATCGCATGTCGAAGCCAAAATCCTTTTTCAAGGCGCTGACCGAGACCGGCCCGCTGATCGCGCTGGGAACGGCGCTTGCGATCCTGGTCTCGATCGCGGGACCGGCCTCGGCGCAGTTCTTCAACTTCCCCGGCTTCGGCGGTCCGCCGCAACGCGCGGCCCCGCCGCCGCGACACGGCGGTGGCTGGTTCGGCGGCGATTTCTTCGCGCCATTCCAGCAACAGCAGCCGCAGGCCCCGCGCCAGGATTTTTCGCGCGCGCCCGCGCCCGCCAAGCGCGACACCGTCCCTGAAAAGAACGTGCTGGTGATCGGCGACGCCATGGCCGACTGGCTCGCCTATGGCCTGGAAGACGCCTACACCGAACAGCCCGACATGGGTGTGATCCGCAAGCACCGGACCACCTCAGGCCTGATCAAGTACCAGCCGAAGGGTGAGCCCTCCGATTGGGCGGCGGCCGCGAAGGGCATTTTGGAGACCGAGAAGCCCGACGTCATCGTCGTCATGCTCGGCCTCAACGACCGCATCGCGATCCGCGAACCCGTTGCCGAGAAGCCCGCTGACAAGGACAAGAAGAACGACAAGGGCGCGCACGCCAAGCCGCAAGGAAAGCCCGGCGAGGCCAAGCCCGACGCCGCCGCCAAGCCGGAGGACAAGCCTGTCGATACCGACCTGCCGCAGGATGACGCCGACAACGCCGATACGCCCGCGACGACGCCCGAGAAGGCCACGCGCAATCCGAATGGCCTTTACGAATTCCGCGACGACCGCTGGGTCGAGCTCTACGGCAAGAAGATCGAGGAGCTCGCGGGTGTGCTGAAAGCCAAGGGCGTGCCCGTGCTCTGGGTCGGCCTGCCGGCAATCCGCGGTCAGAAGGGCACCGCGGACATGCTGTTCCTGGATTCGCTCTATCGCGAAGGCGCCGCCAAGGCCGGCATCACCTATGTCGACGTCTGGGACGGCTTTGTCGACGAGGCCGGCCGCTTCCTGCAGAAGGGACCTGACTTCGAGGGCCAGATCCGCCAGCTCCGCAGCGCTGACGGCGTCTACTTCACCAAGCCGGGCGCACGAAAACTCGCCCATTATGTCGAGCGCGAGATCACGCGCCTGCTGGCCGGACGCTCCGGTCCGATCGCGCTGCCGAGCGAACCGGCGACGCCCGACATCAGCGCCGAGCCCGGCAAGCCTGCGCCGCGGCCGCTCGCCGGCCCGATCGTGCCGCTGGTCGCGGCCTCGATCTCGACCGATCAATTGCTGGGCGGACCGGGCACGCGCCCCGCCCCCGTCGATGCCCTCGCCGCCAAAACGCTGGTGAAGGGCGAGCCGCTGGCGGCGCCCGCCGGCCGGGCTGACGATTATGCCTGGCCGCGCCGCGAAGTCGGCCGTGAACAGGCCAAGGGCGATACGCCTGTTGCGGCGACGACGCCTGAGGGTGGTGTTGCGGCTCCCGGCGCGCCGGGCACGCCGGGTGCCGGCGCCGCGATCGCACCGCCCAAGCCGCTCGCGCCGAAGAAGCCTGCATCACAGCAGCAGCCGGCGCAGGCGACGCCGTCCTTGCGCGACTTCTTCGGCTTCGGCTCGCCGCAGCCGGCGCCGCGTCAATTCACGCCGGCGCCGCGCAACCCGAACCCGGGTCCCGCGGTCCCGCGTCCGCCGGGCAACGTCGGGCGGGCGGCGGAAGTGGTGCGGTAGACGATCGCGTGTTCCGGACGCGGCGCAGCACCTCTTGGTGATGCGACGCAGAGCCGGAACAGCTTCTTTCAATATCAACAGAGAATGGGCTCCGGCTCAGCGCAGCAGCGCTCTAGCGCTGCAGCGCGTCCGGGGCACGAGAACGCGTGCTGATCGTTCAGCCGTAATAGCGCCAGCGCGGCGGCGGACGGCGCGCGGGGCGCGACATCAGAAGCGCGAGCGCAAAGCCGATGCCGCCGGCGACCAGCAGCGCGCCGAGCGGATTGTCCTGCACCTTCTGCGCGATCGCCTTGGAGCCATCGCGGAAGGTATCGCCGCTGTTCTCATAGGCGTCCTTGGCGTAGCTCGTCGCAGTGTCGGCTGCGTCACGCACCGCATCCTTGGCCTGGCCGTACAGATTCTGCACGGTGCCTGCGGCTTCCCGCGCCTTGCCCGACGCCTGCGTCTTGGCATCGCCTGCCATGTCTCCGACAGCGCCTTCCGCGCGTCCTGCGAATTCCTTGGCCGATCCCACAATCCGATCCGTATCCATGATGCTCCTCCTCGGGGTCTGCCCAAGTAACCGATCAGGAGGAGCGCAGTTCCATGCGATGACGAAAGTGTCGTCCCCTACAGGATGAGCCCGCCATCGACGACGAGCGTCTGACCGATGATGTAGGACGACAGCGGCGAAGCCAGGAACAGTGCCGCGCCCGCCATGTCGGCCGGCGTGCCCAACCGCCGCAGCGGAATGCGCGACAACGCGCCTTCGAGCCGCTTGGGATTGTCGGTCGTCACCTTCGTCATCTTGGTGTCGACGAGGCCGGGCGCGATGCCGTTGACGCGGATGCCGTCTTCTGCCCAGGCCTCGCCCAGCGTCCGCGTCAATCCGACGGCGCCGGTCTTCGAGGCATTGTAGGCCGGATTGCCCATGGTCGAGTGATAGGCCGCGGTCGAGGACACCATGATCAGCGCGCCCTTCGAATCCCGCAACATGGCATGAAACCGCGTCGCGCACGCCATCAGGCTCATGAGATTGACCTCGACGACCTTACGGAAGCCGGCCATCTCAAACTCGCCGCGGCGATAGATCACGGCGCCCTGCGCGAGCACCAGAATGTCGAGGTTCTCGAAGGACGGCTTGAACGCCTCGATCGCGCCGGGGCTGCTGACGTCGAGCTGCGCGTAGGCAAGACCGCTGAGATCGGAGCCCTCCTCCGCCTGATATTCCGCCGCACGAGCACGCGTGCCGCACACCGCGACGCTGGCGCCTCTGGCACGAAAGGCTTGCGCAATGCCGTTGCCGATGCCGCTGGAACCTCCGACGACCAGAACCTGCTTGCCCGTGAAATCCAGCTCGTTCGCCATCGCGGCCTCCCCTTTTGTTTTGCTTGCTTGACCTGTCTGCGGATCGACGCCAGCCTTGTCCATCTCATCACAAGAAACAAGAGACCCGAGGAAACAGCATGTCCGAGTTCAAAGAGCTCAGCCGCTCCGTCAAGGGCCTGACCGTTCTCGTCACCGGCGCCGCCAGCGGCATGGGCCGCGCGACCGCGCGCGTGTTCGGAGGCGAAGGCGCCAACGTCGCCGTGACCGATCATGACGAGCAAGGCGCGCAGGCCGTCGCGAAGGAAATCGCGGCCAGCGGCGGCTCGGGCAAGGCTTGGAAGCTCGACGTTGCCGACGGCGGCGAGATCAAACGCGTGGTCGGCGACGTCGCGGCGCATTTCGGCGGGCTTGATATCGTGGTCAACAATGCCGGCATCTCCGTGCGCGTCGCGATCGACGACGAGGCTTACGAAGATGCCTGGGCCAAAGGCATCGCGGTGATGCTGACGGCTCACCCGCGCATCATCCGTGCGGCGCTGCCATACCTGCGCAAATCGAAGTCCCCTCGCATCGTCAATATCGCCTCGACCGAGGCGCTCGGCGCCACCGCGTTGCACAGCCCGTATTCTGCAGCGAAAGGCGGTGTAGCGAGCCTGACGCGATCGCTCGCAGTCGAGCTCGGCCGCGAGGGCATCACCGTCAACTGCATCTGTCCCGGTCCGATCCGAACCGCCATCACCGAGCGCATCTCGGAAGAGCACAAGACCATCTACGCCAAGCGCCGCACCGCGCTTCTGCGCTACGGCGACCCCGAGGAGGTCGCGCATATGACGCTGAGCCTGTGCCTGCCGGCGGCGTCCTTCCTCACCGGCGCCGTGATCCCGGTCGATGGCGGGTTGATGGCGCGCAACGCGTAAGAGCCATGCGCGGGGAGCGTTGACAACGCCAGACGCGGGAGTAGCTTTTTCGTCAATAGAGCGGGCCAACCGCTCGCGGTTCGCGGGAGAGACGCCATGACGATCGCCATCCGGCAGCTTCACAAGCATTTTGTCGGCGAGGTTTCCGGCCTCGACCTGCGCAAGCCGCTCACACCGGATGAAGCCCGCGAGATCGAGTCCGCCATGGACAGATACGCGGTGCTGGTCTTCCACGACCAGGACATCACCGACGAGCAGCAGATGGACTTTGCGCTGAATTTTGGCCAGCGCGAGGATGCGCGTGGCGGCACGGTGACGAAGCAAAAGGACTACCGGCTCCAGTCCGGCCTCAACGACGTCTCCAATCTCGGCAAGGACGGCAAGCCGCTGGCGAAAGACAGCCGCACGCATCTGTTCAATCTCGGCAACTGCCTGTGGCATTCCGACAGCTCGTTCCGCCCCATCCCGGCGAAATTCTCATTGCTGTCGGCGCGCGTGGTGAATCCGAAGGGCGGCAACACCGAGTTCGCCGACATGCGCGCCGCCTACGACGCGCTCGACGACGAGACCAAGGCCGAGATCGACGACCTCGTCTGCGAACATTCGCTGATGTATTCGCGGGGATCGCTCGGCTTCACCGAATATACCGACGAAGAAAAGGCCATGTTCAAGCCCGTGCTGCAGCGGCTGGTGCGCACGCATCCCGTGCATCACCGCAAGTCGCTGTACCTCTCATCCCATGCCGGCAAGGTCGTCGGCATGAGCGTCCCGGAAGGACGGCTGTTGCTGCGCGACCTCACCGAGCACGCGACGCAAGCAGAGTTCGTCTACGTTCATAAATGGAAGCTGCATGATCTCGTGATGTGGGACAACCGTCAGACCATGCACCGCGTCCGCCGCTACGACCAATCGCAGCCCCGCGACATGCGGCGCGCGACGGTCGCGGGAACCGAGCCGACGGTGCAGCAGCAGGCGGCGGAGTAGAACCGACGGCCTCAACAAATTCCGTCAGTGCGAGCGAAGCGAAGCAATCCAGAATCTTTCAACGGAAACAGCCTGGATTGCTTCGTCGCAAGAGCTCTCGCAATGACGGCGGTGAGAGCCACGCGATGCCATCACCGACTACGCGTGCCCGGCCTCGTTCGACAGCATTCCGGGATCGATGCCGATCTTGCGCAGGGCGCGGCTGTATTTCTCATCGACGTCGTCGCCGAAGATCAGGTCCGCATCCGCATCGCAATGCAGCCAGCCATTGCTCTGGATCTCGGTCTCGAGCTGGCCCGGCGCCCAGCCTGCGTAGCCGAGCGCGAGGATGGCGTGCTTGGGCCCCGAGCCATTGGCGATTGCGCGCAGGATGTCGACAGTCGCGGTAAGGCAGACACCGTCGTCGATCCGCAGTGTGGCATGCTCGATATAGAAGTCGCTGGAATGCAGTACGAAGCCGCGACCGGTGTCGACCGGACCACCGGCCAGCACCTTCATGCTTTCGGCATTTTCCGGCAGCTTGATATGCTCGCCCTTCTTGATGATGCCGAGCTGCTCCAGCAGCTCCGGGAAGTCGATGCTGCCGGCGGGATGGTTGACGATAATGCCCATCGCGCCCTCGGCGGAATGGGCACAGAGGTAGATCACCGACCGCTCGAAGCGCGAGTCGCCCATCACGGGCATCGCGATCAGGAGCCGTCCGTCGAGATAACCGGCCGAGCTGGGAAGCGCGGGACCCGCACTGCGGGTGCTTTCGCCCGTCCGTTTGCCTGTGGAAGCCATCGGTGAAGCACTCCGGTTTCAATTCCTATCCTGATGTCGGGCCGGGCCGCTGTCAAATCAAGGCTTGCCGCGACATGATTCGGGTACATCCATCACAAGCAATTCAATGGTTTGCTTTGGGATGACCCTGTAAAGACGTACCATGCTGACAAGAGTTCCCCTGCATGCGGCGATTGCTGTCGCGACAACTGTGCTTGCGTCATCGCTGGCGACGGTAGCCCATGCCGACGATGCATCGCCGTGGCAGCGCGACGGCCATTCCGCGGTGCGGCTGTTGGCGGGATCGCGCAGCGGCGCAGTGCTGCTCGGCGGTATCGCGTTCCAGATCCAGCCCGGCTGGAAAACCTACTGGCGCATGCCGGGCGATTCCGGTGTTCCACCGCGGTTCGACTTCTCGAAGTCCGACAATGTCGAAGCGGTGACCGTCATGTGGCCGGCACCGCAAAAGTTCGACGATGGCGCAGGCGGCCACTCGATCGGCTATCACGACCAGATCGTGCTGCCCTTGCGCATCGTCGCCAAGGCGGCGGACAAGCCCGTGACGTTGCGCGCCGAGATCAATTACGCGGTGTGCGAGAAGCTCTGCGTTCCCGTCGCGGCCGAAGTCGAGCTCGGCTTCAACAATGTCGCCTCGACGGAAGATGCCAATCTGCGCGCGGCACTCGACACCGTGCCGAAGCCGGCCAATATCGGCGATCCCAATCCCCTGACCATCCGCGACGTCAAGCTCGACGGGCCCAAGAACGTCGTGGTCGACGTCGTCGCGCCGGAGAGCAGCAAGGTCGATCTGTTCGTGGAAGGGCCGACGCCCGAATGGTCGCTGCCGATCCCCGACAAGGTCGAGCACAGCCCGCCCGGCGTGAAGCGGTTTTCGTTCGAGCTCGACGGATTGCCGCCCGGCGCCAAGCCTGACGGCGCAGCGCTGAAGTTCACGCTGGTCGGGCCGGAAAAATCCTACGAGTTCAATACGAACTTGGAGTAAGCCCGCGGGGGCGTCCCGGCGGTAGTCACGACGCGGCGCGTGAGTTGCCCTGCCGGCGCTTATATTCCGCTGTCGTCTCCGGGGCGCGCGGAGCGCGAACCCGGGACCCATGACCACAGGGAGTGGTTTGGCCGAAGACTCGGAGTTACCAGCTCGCGCAACAATCTCTCCCTGTGGTTATGGGTCCCCGCCTTCGCGGGGACGACGCCAAGGATGTGGCAACAGCACGTCCGCCCAACCGAATCTTAACGAATGGTTGCTAGTCCCAAGGACTACCGCATCAAGCCTGCCGCAACATGCGGCACGCCTGGGGATCTCGATTTGGCCGTGATGGATGCAGAACCTGCAACGACCGGACCGGCGGGGCTGATCGCGCGGCTGCGCGCCAAGCTGACCGGCGGCTCGAGCGAAGCGTCGCTGACGCGGCGGCTGGCCGGCACCATCTTCCTCATCCGCGTCATCAGTGCGGGCCTCGCCTATGTCTCGCAGGTGCTGCTCGCGCGCTGGATGGGCACGTCGGACTACGGCATCTACGTCTATGTCTGGACGTGGGTGCTGCTGCTCGGCAGCATGCTGGACTTCGGCATCTCGGCTTCCGCGCAAAAGATCATTCCGGAATATCGCGCCAGCGGCGACCACGCGCTGCTGCGCGGCTTTCTCTCCGGTAGCCGCTGGCTGACCTTTGCCGTCTCGACGCTGATATCGCTGGCGCTTGCCGGCCTCGTCAGACTGCTGTCGCCCTGGATCGATCCGGCCGAGGAGCTGCCGCTCTATATCGGCTGCATGACGCTGCCGGCCTTCGTCGTCGCCAACACCCAGGACGGCATCGCGCGCTCGCATGACTGGATGCAGCTCGGCCTCATGCCGCAATTCATCATCCGCCAGGCGCTGATCATCGGCATCACGGCCATCGCCTTCCTGCTCGGCTTTCATCTCGGCGCCGTCGCGGCGATGGTCGCGAGCCTCGGTGCGGTCTGGATCGCAATGACCGGGCAGATGGTGGTGCTGAACCGCAAGCTCGCCGAGCACATCACACCCGGCCCCAGAGCCTATGACGTCAGCGGCTGGCTCGCCGTCTCGCTGCCGATCCTGCTGGTCGAAAGCTTCTACCTGCTGCTGTCCTACACCGACGTGCTGGTGCTGCAGCAATTCCGCCCCTCCGACGAGGTCGGCGTCTACTTTGCCGTGGTGAAGACGCTGGCGCTGGTGTCGTTCATTCACTACGCGATGTCGGCGACGACGGCGCACCGCTTTGCCGAATACAATGCCAGCGGCGACAAGGCGCGGCTGTCGGCCTATGTCGCGCACGCGATCGTCTGGACGTTCTGGCCGTCTCTCGCCGCCACCGCCGTGCTGCTCGCACTCGGCAAGCCGTTGCTGTGGCTGTTCGGGCCGCAATTCGTTGTCGGCTACGATATCATGTTCATCGCCGCGATCGGTCTTGTGGTGCGCGCCGCGATCGGCCCGGTCGAGCGGCTGCTCAACATGCTCGGCCAGCAGAAGATCTGCGCATTGGCCTATGCGCTGGCGTTCGTGCTGAACGTGCTGCTGTGCGTGGCACTGGTACCACGCTTCGGCGGTCATGGCGCCGCGGCAGCGACCTCGATCTCGCTCACCTTCGAGACGGTGCTGCTGTTCTGGATCGTGCGACAGCGTCTGGGGCTGCACGTCCTGGCGTTTGGTAAATAGGAATTACACATCCGGTAGCGCCCCTCGCCCCGGGGAACGACTGTTTCGCAACGAGCCCGCGAACAAGGCGAAACACCTCTCTACCTGCAATGGACAGCGAAAATTTTCTTATTCCGTCCAAGAGGTTGCATCGCAGGGAAAGTTTATCCTACGTCGTATTGCTCAATCGACGAGATCAACTTAGATTCTGCTGATATGATCGATCCACTGTACGTCGCCTCGGGATTTGCCGTCGGCCTGCTTGTCGGGATGACCGGCGTCGGAGGTGGCTCGTTGATGACGCCGCTGCTGATCCTGCTGTTCGGCGTCCATCCCTCGACCGCAGTCGGAACCGACCTGCTCTATGCCGCCGCCACCAAGACCGGCGGCAGTATCGTGCATGGCTGGTCGCGCAGCGTGCACTGGCCGGCGGTGCTGCGGCTTGCCTGCGGCAGCATTCCGGCGAGCGCGCTGACGCTGCTCGTGTTGTGGAAGCTCGACCTGAAGAGTGATGCCGAGCGCAACCTCGTCAACATCGTGCTTTGCTTCGCATTGCTGCTGACTGCCACGTCGCTGATCTTCCGCAAATCGATCATGGAGCGCTATCGTCGCCGCCTCGAGCAAATCGACGGGCGCACCACGGCTGTGGCAACCGTCATCACCGGCGTCGTACTCGGCGTGCTGGTCTCGATCTCCTCCGTCGGCGCCGGCGCGGTCGGCGTGACCGTGCTGCTGATGCTCTACCCGCGCCTCCCGGTGGCGACGATCGTCGGCTCGGACATCGCACATGCCGTGCCGCTCACCCTGGTCGCCGGGATCGGACATTGGGCGCTCGGCGATGTCGACTGGGGCCTTATGGGTGTGCTCTTGATGGGCTCGCTGCCCGGTATCATCGTGGGCAGCTACAGCGCGACACGCGTGCCCGAAATGGTGCTGCGCCTGACACTGGCCAGCGTCCTCATGCTGGTCGCCGGCAAGATCATGTTCGCGGAATTGAATCTGCAATCCGCGATCGTGACGGCGCTGGCATGGAGTCATTAGGCCTCGAACCGCGCCCCCTCTCGCTGTCATCGCCCGGTTTAACCGGGCGATCCAGTATTCCGAGAAAGTTGTAATTCAATCGACGGGCCGCGGCGTACTGGATGCCCCGCCTCGGCGGGGCATGACAGACAGTGTCGTTACTCCGCGGTCCAGCCGCCGTCGATCGACAAATTGGTGCCGGTGATCTGCGCGGCATCGTCGCTGCACAGGAACAGCGCCAGCGCTGCGACCTGCTCGGACGTCACGAACTCCTTGGTCGGTTGCGCATCGAGCAGCACGTCGTTGATGACCTGCTCGCGGGTGAGATTGCGAGCCTTCATCGTGTCGGGGATCTGCTTCTCGACCAACGGCGTCCAGACGTAGCCGGGGCTGATGCAGTTGCAGGTGATCTTGTGGGTGGCGACTTCCAGCGCCACGGTCTTGGTGAGGCCGGCAATACCGTGCTTGGCCGACACATAGGCCGACTTGAACGGCGAAGCGACCAGCGAGTGCGCCGAAGCGGTGTTGATGATACGGCCCCAGCCCTTCTTCTTCATGCCGGGCACGGCGGCGCGGATGCCATGGAAGGCCGAGGACAGATTGATCGCGATGATCTGGTCCCACTTCTCGACCGGGAATTCCTCGACCGGCGAGACGAACTGGATGCCGGCATTGTTGACGAGAATGTCGACCGAACCGAAGGTCTTTTCGCCGAGCGCGATCATGCCGGCGATCTCGGCGGGCTTGGTCATGTCGGCGGGTGAATAGATCGCCTTCACGCCGAAATCGGACTCGATCTTGGCGCGCTCCTTCTCGATGTCCTCCGGCGAGCCGAAGCCGTTGATGACGACATTGGCACCGGCGCCGGCGAAGGCTCGCGCGTAAGCAAGGCCAATGCCGCTGGTCGAACCTGTCACGACGGCGTTCTTGCCTGAGAGAGTACCCATATTATTCGCTCCTTTTTGCCGGGGGCGCGGTGACGTCCCCCGTGAGATCGTAAGTCACCATGGTCTCGCCGGATTGCGGCCGCTCGAGCCAATCCTTGTGGCGCATCGACAGATGCACGTCGCGCACGCCGCTCTCCCAATGCTCGACCATGGCGACATGCGAGAAGTCGTAATCCTTGGACGAGGATTCGTAATTCTTGCTGCGGTAGATCAGGTGCACGACGGTGACCGTGCTTTCGCGCGCCGCCTTGTTGAGGATCTCGACCGACGGATCGTTCTTCAGATAATCAGGCAGCTTGTCGATCAGCTCGCGCAGCGCCTTGCGCGTGTTGTGCACCTGCTTGTTCTTGTCGGTGTTCATCCGCGTGCGGCTGGAGAACCGGATGTCTTTCTCGCGCTCCGTGGCCTCGAGCAGCGAGGTCGGCAGGTCGCCGCGTGCGCTGAAGAGGTCGACCTGGAAGATCAGGAGATCGCGGTCGAGCTCCGCATCCAGCACGAAGTCGAGCGGCGTGTTGGAGGCGATGCCGCCGTCCCAATAATGTTCGCCGTCGATGACCACGGACGGAAAGCCCGGAGGTAAGGCACCCGAGGCCATGATGTGCTCCGGGCCGATCTTCTTGCCGAGCTTCTTGAACTCGTAATTGTCGAAATATTTGAAATTGCCGGAGGTGACGCCGACCGCGCCGACCGACAGGCGGGTCTTCAGATCGTTGATGCGATCGAAGTCGACCAGCCGCTCCAGCGTCTTCTTCAGCGGCGCGGTGTCGTAATAGCTTTCGGCTTGCTTGCTGCCGGGCGGCCAGAGCGGCGCCGGCGGCACGCGCGGGACGAAGAAGCCCGGCACGCCAAAGGTCGCGATCAGCGCGGCGCTGGTGGAATTGAACAGCTCGCGGCTGTGGTCGCTCTTGCCGATCGGCTTCCACGGCACCGGCGCGGAAACCATTTCCCAGAATTCCTTGAGCCGCTTGACGCGGGTGTGGCCCTCGTTGCCGGCAATGATGGCGGCGTTGACGGCGCCGATCGAGATGCCGGCGACCCATTCGGGCTCGAAATCGAAATGGCACAGCGCCTGATAGGCTCCGGCCTGATAGGACCCGAGCGCACCGCCGCCCTGGAGAACCAGGACGCGCTGCGCCTTTGCGGGGACTGTTGCGACTTCCGGGCTATGATCTGTCATCAGGGACTAATAGCAAAATGCGAGCCACCGTGGCGACAGTCTGCCGCGGCGTCAATGCATCCCGGGATCAAGTCTGGCTTATCGGGGCTCGGTCGACGCCAGGATCATGGTCCAGAACACCTTGTACTTGGTGCCCGGAGCATAGCTTGCGGCGATGCCCAATTTTGTGACACCGCTCTTGAGCATGTTGGCGCGGTGCGGAGGCGAGTCGCGCCAGCCGGAAAATGCTTCCGCCAGCGTATGATAGCCGGCGGAGATGTTCTCGACCGCCACGGTCGCGGGATAGCCGCCGGCATTGAGCCGCTTGCCCAGGGGCGCGCGGACGTCATGGTCCATCTTGTTGGCAGCGGCCATGGCGTTGGACTGGGATTCGGCCAGCCGCATCAATTCGGGGTCGATCTCGACGGAGCCGAGCCCGTTGTTCTGGCGGTATTGCGAGATCATGATCGCGGCGGCCGGCGCATCGAGCTTGGCGCCCGGGACCGACATGTCCGCATACATCGACGGCTGCTGGACCGGCGCTTCGTTCCCGGCGCAGCCGGCAAGAAGCAAAGTGATGAGAATTGCGGCCGCAGCGCGCATACAGGAGCCCCCAAATGAGGGGCCGTTGTTGCATACCAACAATGGCTGAAAGGTGAATTTTGAAGAAGATTTGAGCGGTTTAGGCGCCCGCAAAGATCCGGTAGCGGCGAGGATTTAGCCCGATCGTGTCGCCGGCGCGCAGTTCCCGGTCCCGGGGGGCGTCGATCTCGATGGTCTGGCCACCAGATAACGCGACCTCGGCCCGCTGCACGGGGCCGAAATTGCGGACGTGCTGGACCGCGCCCTCGAAGGCGCCAGAGCCGGGCGGGCCGATCAACATATCATGTCGCCGCACGAACAGCTTTGACGCGCCAGGCGCAAGGCCGTCTGCCGCGAGCCGCAGCGGCCGCTCGCCCAGCCTGACGACGCCGGCTTCGACCTGGACCGGCAGCTCGATGGATTCGCCGATGAAGCCGTGAACGAAGGCCGTCGCCGGAGTCTCGTAGACGTCGTCGGGCGAGCCGATCTGCTCGATCCTGCCCTTGTCCATCACCACGACGCGGTTGGCGACTTCGAGCGCCTCTTCCTGGTCGTGGGTGACGAAGATCGAGGTGACGTTGATCTCGTGATGCAGCGAACGGAGCCATCTGCGCAGCTCTTTGCGCACCTTTGCATCGAGCGCGCCGAACGGCTCGTCGAGCAGGAGGATGCGTGGCTCGATCGCAAGCGCACGCGCGAGCGCGATGCGCTGGCGCTGTCCGCCCGAGAGCTGGTTCGGATAACGGTCGGCGAGCCAGTCGAGCTGCACCAGATCGAGCAGCTCCTTGACCCTGCTGCGGATCGCCGCCTCGTCCTTGCGGACCGCGTGCGGCTGCACGCGCAGGCCAAAGGCGACGTTCTCGAACACGCTCATGTGGCGGAACAGCGCGTAGTGCTGGAACACGAAGCCGACGTGACGCTCGCGCGCGCCCTGCGCCAGCGCATCCTCGCCGTTGATGAAGACCTCGCCCGCGTCGGGCCAATCCAGTCCGGCGACGATCCGCAGCAGCGTGGTCTTGCCCGATCCGGACGGGCCGAGCAGTGCAAGCAACTCGCCGCTTTCGACCTTGAGGTCGACGCCGTCGAGGGCTTTGAAGCTGCCAAAGGTCTTGACGAGATTTTTGACTTCAATGGTCATTGACGTCGTGTCCTTCGTCGAGGTGACGCTCCAGGATTGTCTTGGCGATCAGCGTGATCAGCGCCAGCATGGCGAGCAGCGAGGCGATCGCGAATGCGGCGACGAACTGGTACTCGTCGTAGAGAATCTCGACCAGCAATGGCATCGTATTGGTCTCGCCGCGGATATGGCCGGAGACGACCGAAACCGCGCCGAACTCGCCCATCGCGCGCGCATTGCAGAGCAGGACGCCGTAGAGCACGCCCCATTTGATGTTGGGCAGCGTGACCCGGAAGAAGGTCTGCAGGCCCGAGGCGCCGAGCGAGATCGCGGCTTCCTCCTCCTGGGTGCCCTGCTCCTGCATCAGCGGGATCAGCGCCCGCGCCACGAAGGGGAAGGTCACGAAGGTGGTTGCCAGCGCGATGCCGGGCACCGCGAACAGGATCTGGATGTCATGTTCGCGGAGCCAACTTCCGAAATAACCCTGCGCACCGAACAGCAGCACGAAGACGAGGCCCGAGATCACCGGGCTCACCGACAACGGCAGGTCGATCAGCGTGATCAGGAAGGTCTTGCCGGGAAAATCGAATTTGGCGATGGCCCAGGCGGCCACCAGACCAAACGCCAGATTGAGCGTGACCGAAATCGCAGCGACCAGCAGCGTCAGCCTGATCGCGGCCAGCGCCTCAGGCTCGGCCAGCGCCGCGACATAGGCCACGACGCCTTTGGAAAAGGCCTGCGCGAACACCAGGACCAGCGGCAGCACGACGAAGATCGTGAGAAACGACACTGCGATTGTGATGATGGCGATGCGGACCGCGGCAGGCTCGGTGCGGATGTTCTCCTGCGCGGCCGCTCGGACGCGCGCCTTCGCTCCGGACGTGTCGAGCATGGCCGAATCGGTGATCTGCATCGCCATACTCTCCTCCTACCGTTCCCCATCCCGATGCTGCGCCCAGCGCTGCAGCCGGTTCACGGCGAAGATGATGACGAAGGACACGACGAGCATGACGACCGCAATCGCAGTCGCGTCGGCATAGCGAAATTCGGACAGGCGGATCACGATCAGGAGCGGCGCGATCTCGGAAACATTGGGCAGATTGCCGGCGATGAAAATCACGGAGCCGTATTCGCCGACCGCACGGGCAAAGGCGAGCGCGAGACCGGTGAGCAATGCCGGTGCGAGCGAGGGCAGGATCACGCGTGTGATGGTCTGCCAGCGGCTGGCACCCAGGCTGCCTGCAGCTTCCTCGATCTCGGGATCGAGATCCTGCAGTACCGGTTGCACCGTGCGCACCACGAAGGGAATACCGATGAAGATCATGGCGACGAAGATGCCGAGGGGCGTGAACGCGACCTTGACGCCGAAAGCGGCGAGCGGCGCGCCGAGCCAGCCCTTCTCGGCGAACAGCGCAGTCAGTGCGACCCCGGCAACAGCCGTCGGCAATGCGAACGGCACATCGACGATGGCATCGAAGATCCGCCGGCCGGGAAAACGATAGCGCACCAGTGCCCAGACGATGATGCTGCCCATCACGAGATTGACGCAGGCCGCCGCAAACGCGAGGCCGAAGGAGACGCGCAGCGCATTCAGGGTGCGCCGACTGGAGAGGATGGCCCAGAACTGCTCGGGACTGAGCTCCAGCGATTTCAGGAACAGGCCAGCGAGCGGAATCAGGATGATGACGGACAGCCAGGTCAGCGTCAGTCCCATCGTGAGACCGAAGCCCGGAAGAGTCCGGCGTCGTGCTGCCCTTAGGCTCACCAAGCCCCCCGCTAAAGTCCCTTACGACGCATCAGATCAGTTCTTGTAGATCTGGTCAAAAATACCGCCGTCGGAAAAATGGTCCTTCTGCGCCTTGGTCCAACCGCCAAAGACATCGTCGATCGTGAAGAGTTCGACCTTGGCAAAGGCATTTTCGTACTTCCTGGCGATCTCGGCGTTGCGCGGACGGTAAAAATTGCGCGCGGCGATCTCCTGACCTTCCCTGGTGTACCAATATTGCAAATAGGCATCGGCGGCGTTGCGGGTGCCTTTTCTGTCGGCGACCTTGTCGACGATGGCGACCGGCGGCTCGGCCAGGATCGATTGCGGCGGCGCCACGATCTCGAACTTCTGCGCGCCGAACTCCTTCAGAGCGAGCAACGCCTCGTTCTCCCAGGCGAGCAGAACGTCGCCGACACCCCGCTCGACGAAGGTGACGGTGGCGCCCCTCGCTCCGGTATCGAGCACCGGCACCTGCTGATAGAGCTTGCCGATGAACTCTTTGGCCTTGTCGACTGAGCCGTATTTCTTCTGCGCAAAGCCCCAGGCGGCAAGATAATTCCAGCGCGCGCCGCCCTAGGTCTTCGGGTTCGGGGTGATCACGGCGACGCCGGGCTTGAGCAGGTCGTCCCAATCCTTGATGCCCTTGGGATTGCCCTTGCGCACCAGGAACACGATGGTCGAAGTATAGGGCGAGGAGTTCTGCGGCAGACGCTTCTGCCAATCGGCCGCGGTGAGACCTTTGGCGGCGATCGCGTCGATGTCGTAGGCGAGCGCCAGCGTCACCACGTCGGCCTGCAAGCCGTCGATCACGCTGCGCGCCTGCGATCCGCTGCCGCCATGCGACTGCTTGATCTCGACGCTCTTGCCGGTCTCCTTCTGATAGGCGGTCGCGAACGCCTTGTTGAACTCGACATAGAGCTCGCGCGTAGGGTCGTACGACACGTTCAAAAGATTGACGTCAGCGGCGAGAGCCGAGCTTGCCCAAAGCAGTCCTGCAGCGAGCGGAACGATACGGCGCATCAGGTCCATCTCCATTCACTTCGACGACGCCGATGTCGACGAAGGCATGCAGGTGAAACTCGCGGCGAAATGCTCTCAAGTCAACGGAACCGGATTCTCTTGTTCGCGAGATCGCAGCGCGACCGTACTACGAAATCTTCATCGTGTGGATGCCGCATTCCGTCTTGGCGCGGCCGCGCCAGCGACCCGCGCGCTCATCCTCGCCTTCGGCCGTTCTGCTGGTGCAAGGCATACACCCGACCGAGCGAAAGCCGGACGCCACGAGTGGATGGCGCGGCAATTTGGCGCGGACGAAAATCGCCTCGAGTTCCTCGCGCGAGACATTCGCAAACGGATTGAACTTCAACCGTGCGCCATCATCCTCGACCACGGGAATGTCCGAACGCGCATTGCCCTGAAACCGCTTGCGCCCGTTGAGCCAGGCCGAGAATGGCTTTAGCGCACGCGCCAGCGGTTCGACCTTGCGGATACGGCAGCAGACATCCGGATCGGAAAACCAGAGCTCGCGGTCGGGATCTTCGCGCGACAACGTCTCCTCCGCCGGCTTGATCGAGCGGACGTCCTTCAGGCCCAGCGTCGCGATAAGGGTATCGCGATAGGCCAGCGTCTCCTCGAACAGCCAGCCGGTATCGAGGAAGATCACGGGGATCGCCGGATCAACGTCCGCCATGACCTTGAGCAGCGTCGCCGATTCCGTGCCGAAGGACGACACCAGCGCGAGCTTGTCGCGACCGACCGCCTCCAGCGCGGCAGCGATGACCTCCGCAGGCGAGGCATCGCGCAAGCTCCGATCGAGCTCTGCCGCCGAAGGCTGCGGGGCAGCGGACGAGATCTGGGGGCCGATGGCGTTCACGTGCCGACACCTTCGGAATGACGCAGCTGCATGCGCCGGTGCAGCGCCGTGATGCGGCCGTCGCCGGTCGGCTGGTAGAACACCGAATAGCGTTTTGCGGTCTGCATGAAGGCTTCCGCATCCGCCTGCTTCTTGACCTCGAACGAATCGAACCCGGCGCGCAGCATGAACACGAACTGGTCGCGCAGGATCTGGCCGGTCGCGCGCAGCTCGCCGCGATAGTTGTAACGCTCGCGCAGCAGCCGCGCCTGGCTGTAGGCGCGTCCGTCGCGGAAGGTCGGGAATACCAGCGCGACGGCGGCGACCTTGCCGAGATACGGCACGAGTTCGTCGATGTCGCGGTTGTTAGGCCAGATCACGCCCACCTTGCCGGGGCGCTTGAGCAGCGCATCCGCCTCGGCAATGAAGCGCTCGGCTGGGACCAGGATGTCGCCGCTCTCCGGCAGCGGCGTGTCGACGGCAAGCTTGACGAAGCTGTCGTCGACGATTTTTCCGCCGTTAACGAGTGGCATAGACGCGCTCCTTGAAGGGTTCGACGCCAAGGCGCTTCACGGTGTCCATGAACAGCTCTTCGGGCCGCTCGCGCAGCGCGAGATAGGCTTCCACGACGTCCTCGATGACGTCGGCAACTTCGTCGAACTTGACGCCGGGGCCGATCAGGGTGCCGAGCGCAGCGCCCTCGTCGGCGCGGCCGCCGATGGTGATCTGATAGACCTCTTCGCCGTTCTTCTCGACGCCGAGAATGCCGATGTGGCCGACATGATGATGGCCGCAGGCGTTGATGCAGCCGGAGATGTTGATGTGCAGCCGGCCGATCAGATTGGCGAGCTCGTGGTTGGCGAAGCGCCGCGACAGCTCCTGCGCGATCGGGATCGAGCGCGCATTTGCCAGCGAGCAATAGTCGAGACCCGGGCAGGCGATGATGTCGGTGATCAAATTGACATTGGGCGTCGCCAGCCCGAGCTTGTCGAGCGCCTTCCACAGCGCCGGCAGGTCGCGCTTGGCGACGTGCGGCAGCGCCAAATTCTGCTCGTGGCCGACGCGGATCTCACCGAAGGAATAGATGTCGGCGAGATCGGCCAGCGCATCCATCTGCTCGGCCGTCGCATCGCCCGGCGGCTTGCCGATCGGTTTCAGCGAGATGGTGACGATGGAATAGCCCTGGACTTTGTGCGGGGCCACCGAGTTCTTGCGCCACGCCTCGAAGTCGGGGTCGGCCGCGGCCTGGCGCAGCTCGTCCGGCATGTGCGGCAGCTTCTCGTAAGCCGGATAAGTGAAGCGCGAGCGGATGTCCTCGATCACCTCGTCGTCGATCTGGAGCGAGGAGTTGCGGATGTGCTGCCACTCCTCCTCGACCTCGCGCGAGAATTTCTCGATGCCGAGCTCGTGGACCAGGATCTTGATGCGCGCCTTGTAGATGTTGTCGCGGCGGCCGTACTGGTTATAGACGCGCAGGATCGCTTCGATATAGCTGAGGATATCGCGGCCATGCACGAAGTGCTTGATGGTCTTGGCGATGAACGGCGTGCGGCCGAGGCCGCCGCCGACCAGCACTTCGAAGCCGGTCTCGTTCTTCTCGTTCTTGACCAGCCGCAGGCCTATGTCGTGGATCTTGATCGCGGCGCGGTCGTGGTCCGACGCGGTGATCGCGATCTTGAACTTGCGCGGCAGGAACGAGAATTCCGGATGCAGCGTGGTGTGCTGGCGGATCAGCTCCGACCAGATGCGCGGGTCCTCGATCTCGCGGGGGGCGACGCCGGCCCACTGATCGGAGGTCACGTTGCGCATGTTGTTGCCGGAGGTCTGCATCGCATGGATGCCGACCCTGGCGAGATCGGCCAGCGCGTCCGGCAGCTCGGCGAGCTTGATCCAGTTGAACTGGATGTTCTGCCGAGTCGTGAAATGGCCGTAACCACGATCGTATTTACGTGCGACATGGGCGAGCGCCCGCAGCTGGTTGGTTGCCAGCGTGCCGTACGGGATGGCAACACGGAACATGTAGGCGTGCAACTGCAGATACACGCCGTTCTGGAGGCGCAGGATCTTGAACTCGTCCTCGGTGAGCTCGCCCGAGAGACGGCGCTTCACCTGGTCGCGGAACTCCGAGACGCGCTCGTTGACGAGCGTGCGGTCGATTTCGTCGTAAGCGTACATAAGCGAATGCCTTAAAGCTGGGCCGGCTGTCCGATGGTCACGCCGGTGCGGCGGATCTGTTCGCGCAGATTGCCGGGCTCGATCTTGCCGTCGTCGCCGACCTGCACCGGCGCGATATAGGGACCGATGGCGCCGACGTCATCGGCGACCGATTCCGCGAGCAACGCCTTGGCTTCGTCGGAGTTGCGCACGATGGCGGCTTCCGAGAGGTCCGCGGACCAGCTCTTGGCGGCGGTGCGATACACCACGATGCCGTCCCAGGTGCGGTTGGCGGTCACCACCGAGGGGCCGGCGATCTTGATCTTCTTCTGTTCGAGCGGAGAGGTCATTCGGCTGCATCCAATAGGTCAGAGATGATTTGGTTGGGTGTTTGACGGCGAAGCGTACCGGCATGCCGGACCACGTCGCCGATGATGAGAATGGCGGGACCGCCATCGATCCGCCGCACGAGCTCGGGTAGGTCGCGCAGCGTACCGATCGCGCTCTGCGCATCGGGCCGCGTGACGCGGGCGAACACGCCGACCGGCGTTTCCGGGGATCGGCCGGCCGCGAACAGGCCGGCGCGCACGGCCGGCGCCGCGGTCATGCCCATGTAAACGACGACGGTCATCCTGGTGTCGGTCAGGGTCGACCAATCCACCGCTTCCGCATCGCGTGCCTTGTGCGCGGTGAGGAAGGTGATGCGGGTCGCTTCGTGACGATAGGTGAGCGGCACCTCGAAATCGGCGGCGCCGCCGAGTCCTGCGGTAATGCCTGGAATGACCGAATAGGCGATCCCGGCCGCCCGCAGCGCTTCGACCTCTTCGCCGCCGCGGCCGAACACGAAGGGATCGCCGCCCTTCAGCCGCACCACGCGCTGGCCCGATCGCGCGGCCTCGATCATGCGTTTGTTGATGGCATCCTGGCCTATGCCGGGCTTGCCGACACGCCGGCCGACCGCAACGCGTGTGGTATCGCGGCGGATGCGGTCGAGAATCTCAGGCGAGACCAGCTCATCGTGAAAGACGATGTCGGCGTCCTGCACAGCGCGTAGCGCCTTGATGGTGAGAAGGTCGGGATCGCCGGGTCCGGCACCGACCAGCGCCACCGAGCCTTCCGGCTTGTCGGCGCGCGCGAACGCGGACGGATCGGAGATCGCCTTGAGCGATGCATCCGCTTCGGCCTTGCGACCGGCGAGCACGGCGGCGCCGATCGGGCCGTCGATGACGCGCTCCCAGAAGCGGCGGCGCAGCGGAAACTCGGCGATGCGCTCGTTGATGGATTTGCGGAAGCTGCCGATGAACTCGGCGAGTTCGCCAATGCGCGCCGGCAGCAGCGCCTCGATCTTCTCGCGCACGCGCCGCGCCACCACCGGCGATGTGCCACCCGTGCCGACCGCGACCACCACATCGCCGCGGTCGACGATAGCCGGAAAGATGAAGCTGGAATGTTCGAGATCGTCCATGACGTTGACGGGCAGACCGAGCGACTTCGCCCGCGCCGACATGGCAACGCCGACGTCGCCCGCTCCCGCACAGACGATGGCAATGACGCCGGAGAGATCAGCGGTCAGCGGATCACAGGTCGCGATCTCGACACGCGCGATGTCCTCGGCGCTGAGGCCCAGTTCATGATCGCCGTCGATCGCATGCACGCGAACGCGCGCCCCGGCCGCCGCGAGCACACGCAATTTTGCGCGCAACAGCTCACCCGCGCCGATGAGGACCACCGGACCGGCCTTGAGATCGAGAAACACCGGCAGGAACCGCATGCGATACTCGCTTCCCCCAATTCGGGGTTGACTGGAATTATTTTCTATATATGTGTCGTTTCGAGCGCGCAAAGAGAAAATTTTTTCTTCTCTTCGGCACTGCAACTATAGAATTTTCGCCTCCAAACGCAAAGTGGCAGAGATGCATCTTCTCAAGGACGATTCCGCGGACATCGGAGTGAGCAGCCCGGCCTTCATCGGACGCTCGGGCTCGCAAGAATTTTCCGCCGACGTTGCGCCCAGCATGGACCATCTCGACCAGCTCGAGGCGCAGAGCATCTACATCTTCCGTGAGGCCTTTGCCCGGTTGAAGAAGATCGCCCTGTTGTGGTCGCTCGGCAAGGACTCCAACGTCATGATCTGGCTGGCGCGCAAGGCGTTCTTCGGCCGCATGCCGTTCCCGGCCCTCCATGTCGACACCGGCAAGAAGTTTCCGGAGATGTACCGCTTCCGCGATCATTACGGAAAGGAATGGGATCTCGACCTGCGCGTCGAGCCCTGCCCGCCCATCGACGCCGTCGACCCGACGCTGCCGCCGGCCGCCCGTTCCGCAGCGCGCAAGACCGAAGGCCTGAAGATGGCGCTGGCCAAATACGGCTTCGACGGCCTGATCGCCGGCATCCGCCGCGACGAGGAAGCAACCCGCGCCAAGGAGCGCGTGTTCTCGCCGCGCGGCCTCGAAGGCAATTGGGACGTGCGCGACCAGCCGCCGGAGTTCTGGGATCATTTCAACGCCTCGCCGCCGCAAGGCGCGCATTTGCGCATCCATCCGATCCTGCATTGGACCGAGGCCGATATCTGGGCCTACACCAAGCGCGAGAACATCCCGATCATCCCGCTGTATCTCGCCAAGAACGGCAAGCGCTACCGCTCGCTGGGTGATCAGGACATCACCAATCCCGTGAACTCGAATGCGTCGACGATCGACGAGATCCTGATCGAGCTCGAGCAGACCAAGGTGCCGGAGCGCGCCGGCCGTGCGCTCGACCACGAGACCGAAGACGCTTTCGAGCGCCTGCGCGTCGCCGGCTATCTCTGATCCCTGAAGGACGCACGCGGTCATGAACATGCTCGTCACCCCGACTTCGCCCGCCACGCCGAACGGCACCACCCGTCCGCAGGTTCGCATCGTCATCGTCGGCCATGTCGATCACGGCAAGTCGACGCTGGTTGGCCGCCTCCTGCACGAGACCGGCAGCCTGCCCGAGGGCAAGCTCGAAATGCTGAAGGCCGTCAGCGCTCGGCGCGGCATGCCGTTCGAATGGTCGTTCCTGCTCGACGCGCTGCAGACCGAGCGCGACCAGGGCATCACCATCGACACCACGCAGATCCGCTTCCGCACCAATTCGCGCGACATCGTACTGATCGACGCGCCCGGCCACGCCGAATTCCTGCGTAACATGATCACCGGCGCCTCGCAGGCCGACGGCGCGGTGCTGATCATCGATGCGCTCGAAGGCGTGCGCGACCAGACGAGGCGGCACGGCTATCTGCTGCACCTGCTCGGCGTGAAGCAGGTCGCAGTCGTCGTCAACAAGATGGACCGCGTCGATTTCAGCGCCGAGCGTTTCAAGGCGATCAGCGACGAGATCTCGGCCCATCTGAGCGGTCTTGGTGTGAAGCCGACGGCCGTGATCCCGATTTCCGCGCGCGATGGCGATGGCGTCGCCGAACGTACCGGCCGCATCGGCTGGTACAAGGGTCCGACCGTAGTCGAGGCGCTCGACGCCCTCGAACCGGCACGGCCCCTGGAAGCCTTGGCGCTGCGCCTGCCGGTGCAGGCCATCTACAAGTTCGACGACCGCCGCATCGTCGCCGGCCGCATCGAGTCCGGCAGCCTGGTTGCGGGCGACGAGATCGTGATCATGCCGGCCGGCAAGATCGCCAGGATCAAGACGGTCGAGAGCTGGCCGGTCACGCCGGTCGCAGGACGGCAGGGCGCGGGCCGTTCAGTCGGCATCACGCTCGACCGCGAATTGTTCATCGAACGCGGCGACATCATCGCCCACGCGAACGCTGCCCCGCGCGAGACGCGCCGCCTGCGCGCGCGGATCTTCTGGCTGCACGACAAGCCGCTCGCCAGGGGCGACCAGTTGCTGGTGCGGTCGGGGCCGAAGGAAAGCCGCGCCACCGTCGTCGCGATCGAGAAGGCCGTCGATCCCGGCGAGCTCTCGAGCAGCGAGAACAAGGCGATCGGCCGCAACCATGTCGGCGAAATCGATATCTCGCTGTCGAACCCGATTGCCACCGATCCCTACACTGATAATCCGCGCACCGGACGCCTCGTGATCGAGGTGTCGGGACGTATCGCCGGCGGCGGCCTGGTGCTGTCGGTCGACGCCGGCCAACGCGCCGTGCCGGTCGATATTGTTCCGGTGGAATCCGCGCTGCGGCCGGACGAGCGCTCAGCGCGCTACCATCACAACGGCGCCGTGGTCTGGCTCACCGGCCTTCCCGCCTCAGGCAAGTCGACGCTGGCAAAGGCGCTGGAACGCCGGCTGTTCAGCAATGGCGGCTCGCCGATCCTGCTCGACGGCGACACGCTGCGGGCCGGCCTCAACAGCGATCTCGGCTTCTCCGCCGCCGACCGCAGCGAGAACATCCGCAGGCTTGCCGAGGTCGCGACGCATCTCGCGCGCAACGGCCATATCGCGATCGTCGCGGCGGTCTCCCCGGCCCGCGAGGACCGTGCCATCGCGCGCCGCATCGCCGACACCGCGTTCCGCGAGATCCATGTCGCGACACCGGCCGAGGTCTGCGAGGAGCGCGATCCCAAAGGCCACTACAAGAAGGCCCGCGCGGGCGCGCTGGCGTCGTTCACCGGCATCGGCAACGACTATGAGGCGCCGCACGCTGCCGAGCTCGTGATCGACACGTCGACGCGAACAGTCGCGGAGGCCGCCGACGAGATCGAACAGATGCTGAAGTCATCGGGCGTGCTGTTCGACGAAGTCGTGGACCTCGCCGCGAATATTTGAGGCTCACTTTCCTTGGTTAGAGCACTGCCACCACACGGATAATGCGTTCCCTCCCCCTCCCGTTGTGGGGGAGGGTTAGGGAAAGGGGTGCCGCGCGGGGACTCTAGCGATCACGCAAAAGATCTTCTTCGCGATAACAAACACCTTTTCCTGGGCTACCCCTCTCCCCCGTCCTACCCCACAAGGGGGGAGGGAGCGCAGTTGCGCGTGGCGCGACGTTGGCTCGACCGCTTGTATCGCGCCCCCACCTTTCCTTGACATTTTGACAACCCCCGGGGGGTCTTCTCAGCGCCCCGATTTTGGGGCTAATAGGTCCCGAAAGCCGCCCCGCGTGGGCGCATTTTGCTGCTGACGGGTCAAAAGCAGCCAAAAAACAGCCATTTCCAACAAGAAAGCCCATCATGAAACGCGTCGACGCCCACGGATTGAAGATCGCCCCTGTCCTTTTCGATTTCATCGCCAAGGAAGCCGCCCCCAAAACGGGGATCGCGCCGGATGCGTTCTGGGCCGGGGTTGCCGCCATCATCAAGGAATTGGGGCCGAAGAACCGCTCGCTGCTCGCCTTCCGCGACACGCTCCAGGGCAAGATCGACGACTGGCACCGCGCCCACAAGGGCAAGGCCTTCGACCTCGACGCCTACACCGCCTTCCTGAAGGAGATCGGCTACCTCGTCCCCGAACCGGCGACACAGAAGGTCGAAACCGCCAATGTGGATGAAGAGATCGGCAAGATCTGCGGTCCGCAGCTGGTCGTCCCCCTCACTAACGCGCGCTATGCGCTGAACGCTGCAAATGCGCGCTGGGGGTCGCTCTACGACGCCTTCTACGGCACCGACGCGATCCCGCATGATCCGTCCGAGGGTGGCAAGGGTTACAACAAGGCGCGCGGCGACAAGGTGATCGCCAAGGCCAAGGCGTTCCTCGATACCGCCGCGCCGCTCGCGACCGGCAGCCACACCGACGTCACCGCCTATAGCGTCGTCGCCGGCCAGCTCGCGGTGAAGCTGAAGAGCGGCAACGCCACCGCGCTGAAGAACGCCACCCAATTCGCCGGCTTTCAGGGCGATGCGGCCGCACCATCAGCGGTGCTGCTCGTCAACAACGGCCTGCATGTCGAGGTGAAGATCGACCGCAGCAGCACGATCGGCAAGGACGATCCCGCCGGCGTCGCCGATATGATCATGGAAGCCGCGGTCTCGACCATCCTCGACATGGAAGACTCGGTTGCCGCGGTTGATGCCGAGGACAAGGTGCTGGTCTACCGCAACACGCTCGGCCTGATGAACGGCACGCTATCCGCCGATTTCGAGAAGGGCGGCAAGACGCTGACGCGCTCGCTCAATGCGGATCGCAGCTACAAGACGCCGGACGGCAAGGGCGAACTGAAGCTGCACGGCCGCAGCCTGCTGTTGATGCGCAATTGCGGTCACCACATGTTCACCGACGCGGTGCTCGACGAGAAGGGCGAGGAAGTGCCGGAAGGCCTGCTTGACGCCGCCGTCTCCGGGCTGCTTGCCATTCACGACCTCAAGGGCAATTCCAAGGTCAGGAACAGCCGCACGGGATCTGCCTATATCGTCAAGCCGAAGATGCACGGCCCCGACGAGGTATCGTTCACCTGCGAGATCTTCGACCGGGTCGAGAAGATGCTGGGCCTTCCCGAGAACACGCTCAAGGTCGGCATCATGGACGAGGAACGGCGCACCACCGTCAACCTCAAGGCCTGCATCCAGCGCGCCTCCAAGCGCATCATGTTCATCAACACCGGCTTCCTCGACCGCACCGGCGACGAGATCCACACCTCGATGGAGGCGGGTCCCATGATCCGCAAGAACGAGATGAAGGCGCAGGCCTGGATCAAGGCCTACGAGGACTGGAACGTCGACATGGGCCTGATCGACGGCCTGCCCGGCCATGCCCAGATCGGCAAGGGCATGTGGGCCGCGCCGGACAAGATGGCGGACATGCTGGCGCAGAAGCTGGCCCATCCGCAGGCCGGCGCCACCACCGCCTGGGTGCCCTCGCCGACCGCGGCCACGCTGCACGCCCTGCACTACCACCAGCTCAACGTCATCGCGCGCCAGCAGGAGCTGACCAAGGGCGGCCCGCGCGCCAAGCTGTCGGACATCCTCACCATTCCGGTGTCGAAATCGAACTGGGCGCCTGACGACGTCAAGCAGGAGATCGACAACAACTGCCAGGGTATTCTCGGCTATGTCGTGCGCTGGATCGACCAGGGCGTCGGCTGCTCCAAGGTGCCTGACATTCACGATGTCGGCCTGATGGAAGACCGCGCAACCTTGCGCATCTCCAGCCAGCATCTCGCCAACTGGCTGCACCAGGGCGTGATCACGGAAGCGCAGGTGATGGAATCGCTCAAGCGTATGGCCGTCGTCGTCGACCAGCAGAACGCGGGCGACCCGATCTACAAGCCGATGGCGCCCGCCTTCGACGGCGTCGCCTTCAAGGCCGCCTGCGATCTCATCTTTAGGGGACGCGAGCAGCCGAACGGCTATACGGAATACATCCTGACCGCGCGCCGCCGCGAGGCCAAGGCGCTGGTTTGAGACCGATTGTTGGAACATCAAAAGCCCCGGCACAAGCCGGGGCTTTTTTGCTGCGGCATCAGAAAGCGGGCTAGAACACCGCGAGATATTTCAGCAGCGAAACGATGCCGATGATGATGACGATAACGCGCGCAATCTGCTTGGCGCGGCCGTCCATCGGCAGCATGTTGATGAGATAGAGCACGAGAATGACGACGAGAAAGGTGACGAGTACGCCGACCAGCATCGCAGGGCCCCCTTCAGGCAATTGCTAACGAGGTCCTAACGTTTGTCTCGCATATCGGTTCCACCAACGCAACCTCTTGCAACTTCTAGTAAATGCGTAATTCTACCGGCTGAGCGTCTGCTTAGAATTTTACCCTTTTCATTTCAGATATCGCAGACCGTCGCTGGCCCGAGCCGCGAACGATGTGATTGCCGATCGTGACACGCCCCCTGTTTCTCGATTTTGCCGGGGCTTGCGAACTTCGAAATGGGAATTTGGGGGACTTCGATGCTTAATCGCCTGACCGTATCTGCGCTGCTGAAGGCAGTGATCGCGATCACGTCGGTCTGCGTGGTAATCACGCTCTCGCTCACGGCCTACGGCTCGTGGGATCGCCTCAAGACCGCCAACCGCATTTCGCAGATCGCCGACGCCTCCGCCGATCTGTTCAAGGCAATGCACAATCTGCGCACCGACCGCTCGACAACCTCGCGGCTCCTGAATGCGACCGAGCCGATGGACTCCGAGATCGAGAAGTACCTCCGCGCGCTGCGTGATGCGCAGATGCCGGCCATGGCACGGGCGCTGGTCCTGCTGCCCGGCATGGATTTCCCACAATCCGGCACGCTGGTGCCGGAGCTGGCGCGCCTCAACAAGTTGCTGATCGAGGAACAGAAGGAATTCTGGGAGAACGTGGCCAAGCCAAAGGAGCAGCGCCGCGCGGGGCTGACCAAGGAATACATGGAGACGACGCAGGGGCTGCTTGACGTGCTCGATAATCTCTCGAACACGTTGGCCGCCACCGTCAACCATCAGGACGCCGAGATCGACCAGTTGCTGTCGATCAAGCAGAACGCCTGGCTGCTGCGCAACACGGCTGGGGAGGCTTCGCTGATCGTTTCGACCGGACTTGCGGCCGGCAAGATCACGCCCGAGGGGCGCTACAGCTACACCCAATATGTCGGCGGAACGGCTGCGATGTGGAAGGCGCTGGAGCTGTCGACGTCCGGCATGCAATTGCCACCGGCGCTCACCTCAGCCATGGCCGCGGCCAAGACCGCCTATTTCGAGCCGCAATATCTGGGCCTGCGCGACCGCCTCGCCGACGCACTGCTCAAGGGCGAGAAGGCCGAAATGACCGCGAACCAGTGGAGCCCGCTCACGGTCGGCCGCATGGCCAGCGCGGTCTCCGTGGCCGAAGCCGCGCTCGACGCCGCCAAAATCCATACGCAGGAGCAGCGCGGCGCCGCGGAGCGTGCACTGATCCTGCAGCTGGTGCTGCTCGCGCTCGCGGTATCCCTTGCGGTCGGCGCGAACGTGCTGGTCAGCCGCCGCGTCATCAAGCCGCTCAACACCATCCGCGACGCGATGCTGAAGGTCGCCGGCGGCGATCTTGCGGTCGACAGCGGCTATCTCGATCGCAGGGACGAAATCGGCGCCCTGGCCGGCGCGCTCGAGACGTTCAAGCAGCAGGCCGCCGACAAGCTCAGGATCGAAGAGCAGGAGCGCGAGCGCAATGCGGGCGCCGCCGCGCGCCAGCGCGCGGTCGAAGCCTATGTCGGCGAGTTCGAGAGCGCAGTGCGTAACACGCTTGGCGAACTGAACGATGCGTCGGGGCAGATGCGCAAGACCTCGGGCGATCTCTCCGCGGTGTCGCGCCAAACCAACGACCGGGTGCAGGTGGCCGGCAAGGCCTCCAGCGACGCCTCCATGAGCGTCGACAGCGTCGCGGCGGCCGCGGAAGAGCTGTCCGCCTCGATCAACGACATCAGCCAGCAGGCCGCTCATGCCGCAGGCATCGCCAGCCGTGCCGTCACCCAGGCACGTGAGACCGACGGCACCGTTCAGGGCCTGGCGCAATCCGCAGGCCGCATCGGCGAAGTCGTCGGCCTGATCAATACGATCGCGGCGCAGACCAATCTGCTCGCGCTCAACGCCACGATCGAAGCTGCCCGCGCCGGTGAAGCAGGGCGGGGCTTCGCTGTGGTCGCTTCCGAGGTGAAGTCGCTGGCAAGCCAGACCGCAAAGGCGACCGAGGAAATCTCGGAGCAGATCGCCGACATCCAGAAGGTCGCCGGCGACGCCATCAACGCGATCCAGGCGATCGGCGGCATCATCGGCGAGGTCAACGAGGTCGCTACCGCGATCGCCGCCGCCGTGCAGGAGCAGGGCGCCGCGACGCAGGAGATCACGCGCAGTACCCAATATGCCGCTCAGGGGACCAAGAACGTCTCGGATAACATCACCGGCGTGAAGGCGGATGCGGATGCGGCAGCCGCGGCTGCCGACAATGTGAAGAGCGCCTCGGAAGTGCTGGAGCGCCAAAGCCGCCAGCTCGGCCACGAGGTCAGCGACTTCCTCGGCAAGATCCGCGCCGCGTAAGAAGCCCGCTACTCCTTCGCCACCACCGGCATCTGGCGGAACTTGGCGCGCATCTTGTCAGGCAACGGCGAGAAGTTCATCGCGACGCCGCGGCGATCGTTGGCGTTGCGATTGGCGACGACGAGGCCGTCGGCGCCCGCAACGATATCGCCCTTGCGCAGGGTCGGATCGTCGTCGATCTTGAGCTGGGCGAGCCCCACCGGATCCTTGCCGTTGCAGGTACAGCCTGCGACGATCTCCTTGCGATAGCGGAAGGCGTTGGGCAGGTCGGAATAGGATTTTCCCTTGTCGGTGGTGGCGTCGTCGATATCGTTGCCATAGACCAGCGAGGTCTCCGTCGCCGGGCAGAAGCTCTTGCAGGATTGCGCCTTGCTCTCGGCATCATTGCCTTGCGCCGGGAAGTAGCGCCCGTCGCAGCCGCGCACGCAATAGGCCGTGCCGCCACCATAGGACGCGCGCTGGCGCGGCGCATCGTAGCGCGGCCCGTCGTCGTTCGGGAACGGCACCCTGATCTCCGGCGGCGGCCGCATGCGGAAGCCACCGAACAGCGCCGAGAAGAAATCCTCCGCACGCGCCGAAGGCGTCAGCGCGAGGCCAAGCGAAGCAATCGCGACGAATGCGGCCGTTCCGCAAGCCAGCCTGCTGATCGAACGTCTCATCATATGACCTCACTTAGTCTCTTCAGTCCACCGACGGCGCCGGGACGTTCAGCGCCTGGCGCCCCGAGGGCAGCGTCGTGACCGCCGGCCGCTTGCGCACGCCGTCGCCGCCGCGCGCCATCAGCGGCGCGTTCTTCGGCAGCACCACGACCTTGGTACCGACGCTGACGCGGCTGAACAGATCGGTCACGTCCTCATTGGTGAGGCGGATACAGCCGGAGGAGACGAACTTGCCGATGGTGGTGGGATCGTTAGTACCGTGGATGCGGTATTCGCTGGAGCCGAGATACATCGCACGGGCACCCAGCGGATTTCCGGGCCCTCCGGCCACGAAGCGCGGCAGATAGGGCTGGCGCGCGATCATCTCTGCCGGCGGATGCCAGTCCGGCCATTCCGCCTTGCGGCTGACGCTCTGCACGCCCGACCAGGTAAATCCCTCGCGGCCGACGCCGACGCCATAGCGGATGGCCCGCCCGTTCCCGAGCACATAATAGAGATAAGTGTTCGCGGTATCGATGACGATGGTGCCGGCCGGCTCGCTGCGGTCGAAACTCACGATCTGCCGGCGAAGGCGATCCGGCAGCGCCGCATCCTCGTCGGCGGCTTGCGGCGCCGCGCCGGTGTAACCCTGCGCGTAGGACGGGTCCTGCTGATAGGCCTGCGGCTGCATCGGCGCATAGCCCAGCGTTTGCGCCTGAGCCGTGAACGGAACGGCCAGCAAAGCTGTCGCGAATGCACAAGCGGTGACGACGCGCGGCGAGACGCTGCGACGGATTCCGGAGAACGTTGTCATGTGGTGCCCCGTTGGATGTGTGCATCTGGGTGATGCTGCTGTCGCCTCAACGCGGCGGTGACGACTCAAGTTCCGATGACGGCTGCGACCGGCGTGTCACAGTCAAGCGATCACCACTTCACGAGGCCGAGATGGAACCGCGGCGCCCGCTCGTGCGTTTCAATGCCATCAATGGGCGCACGGAGACTTCCGCGCGGGGAGAGAAATTGTGCGCGTCCTTCCCACTGAACGACTGATGTCCGGCCCCGACGAGGGCACCCCGCTCCCTGACAGCCATGCCGAATTGCCGCCGGTGATCCGGCGAACCGAGTTCGTTGCCTTTGCCCTTGCCGGCCTGCTCCTGATCGCCGTGGTCGCGGTGCTCTATTTCGCCAAGGCGTTCTTCCTGCCTGTCGTCATGGCCGTGGTCGCCGGTACAATGCTGTCGCCGGCCGCGACCTTCCTGGAAAAGCGTCGCGTGCCGCGGGCCGTCGGGGCCGTGCTCATCGTGGCCGCGGTGAGCGCAATCGTCGCGTTCATCTTCGCACTCATTGCTTCACCAGTGATGGATTGGAGCTCCCGCCTGCCGCAGCTTGCGGGCCAGCTCAAGGACAAGATGCACGTCTTCGACCGTCCCCTGTCACTCTGGCGGGAGCTCCAAAGCATGCTCGGCGGCTCCGACGGGCTGCCAAACTTTCAGCTCCCCAAGATCGAATGGGTGCAGCCGACGCTGGAATTCCTGTCGCCGACCTTTGCCGAATTCCTGCTGTTCTTCGCAACCCTGATCCTGTTCATCGCCAGCTGGCGCGATCTGCGGCGAGCGCTGATCATGACGTTCGCCGAGCGCGATGCCCGGCTGCGCACGCTGCGAATCCTGAACGAGATCGAGGTCCATCTCGGCAACTATCTGCTGACGGTGACCATCATCAATGTCGGCGTGGGCATTGCGGCCGGTATCGTTTGCGCAATCACGGGCATGCCCAATCCGGCCGGCCTTGGCGCCCTTGCTGCAACGCTCAACTTCATCCCGATCATCGGCCCGGTCGCGATGTTCCTCATATTGGCCCTCGTCGGCGTTTTGACCTTTCCGACCATCGGCGGCGGGCTCGCCGCGGCGATCGCCTTCGGCGGCATCACCTTCCTGGAAGGGCATTTCGTCACGCCCACCATTATCGGTCGCAGACTGGCGCTGAATGCGCTCGCCGTTTTCGTCGCGCTGGCGTTCTGGACCTGGCTGTGGGGACCGATGGGCGCGTTCCTGTCGTCGCCGCTGTTGATCGTCGGATTGATCCTCAAGGAACATCTGTTGCCGGAGAACTCGCCGCAGTTGCCGGAGGAATGACTGGTTTCCGCGACGGAACTTCCGTCTCGACGAAACGTTTTCCGCCCATCTCAACCGCCGAACAGCTCGGAGCACCCGATGTCAACGACCGATACCGAAGCCGGGATGAGAGGCTGGACTGACAAGGCCAATGCAGAACGTCTCGAGAAGGATGTAGCAGCCGTGAAAAGCGATATCGCCGCCCTCACCGACCAGATCACCGACGCGCTCAATACCTTCGCCAACGCCACGAGCAAGCAGGCGCGGCGCGGTTACAAGCAGGCACGCGACAACATGGATACGACGCTCGACGATTTCTCGGAGCGGGGCAGCGCGATGATGGACGCGGCGCAGGACGCCTACGGCTCGATCGAGGAAACACTCGAAGACGCGATCACGCAGCGGCCGCTCGCCACCGTCGGCATTGCCCTCGGCATCGGCTTCCTGATCGGGTTCGCCTGGCGCCGGTGAGAGGCGAAGCAATCTTGGAAGCACAGCGCGGCGGCAGCGCCGCCGGTGCCGGCTTATGGCGACGCGTGATTTGAGGAGCTAGGCCATGTTTCAGCGTATTCTCGACGGCATCAGTGCCTCAACCGGCACGACGGTCCGGCTGACCTCGCTGGCAGCGGGCGCGGCCTTCGCACTCTTCATCACCACGTGCTTCCTGTGCGCGGCGGCCTTTATCTCGGTCCTGGAGAAATACGGTCCGGTGCAGGCTTGCCTCGCAGGTGCCGGTGTCTTTTTCCTGCTGACCCTGACCGCGGCAGTGAGCTATTGGGCCTACAAGCGAGAGCTGCGTCGGGAAGCTCATCTCGCCGCCGAGCGCGCCGCGAAGGCGGCCCCGAGCATGCTCGCCGATCCCATGCTGCTCGCCACAGGCCTGCAGATCGTCCGCGCCATCGGCGTCAAGCGGCTGCTGCCGATCCTGGCGATCGGTGGCGTCGCGCTCGGAATCATGGCAAGCCGCGGCGGCGCTATCGACGAGACTTCGGCCGAGCCGGCGGAGTAAGAGTGAGACCGCATTAAGAAAGTTGCGCTGCGGGCCGGGAGACGCCGGCTGGCAGGAATCCGATGGCCCGCCTCTGCGAAATTTTCATAAGGCGCGGTAAATCCGTCCGGCCTCACGCAATCGCTACTCGGATAGGCTGGCGGTTGCCGCTACAAGCATCGCCCCTGATTCCAGAAGTCAATTTCACGATGAAACCGTCCGTCAAGGCGAACCTTGCCGCATTTCAACACGACGCCAGGCTCTATTTGACGCTCGGCATTGCAAACTGGTCGGTCTTCGTCGACCACATCCCCGATAATGTCGTCAACTTGCTGACGCTGCGCAATTTCGGCTTCAGCGGCGCGGCCGACCTGTTCGTGTTCGTGGTGGGCTATGGGGTGGCCATCATCTACGGCAGGATGGCATTCGAGCGCGGCTATGTCGTTGCCGCGACCCGCATCTTCCGCCGGGTCTGGCGGCTCTATGCGGCCTATGTCGTCCTGTTCGTGATTTATATCGACGCCATTGCCTACGTCGCCTCTCAATCGATGGCGCCTGAGATCATCGAGGAATACAACATCTCGGGAATTCTCGAGCACCCGCTGCGCATCCTGGTCCAGGGACTGGTGCTACAGGAGGAGCCGCTCAATCTCGACCTCCTGCAGCTGATGATTCCGCTGATGGCGTTCTTCCCGTTCGCCTTGTGGGGTCTGCTACGACACCCAAACCTGACGCTGGCTGCCTCGGTCGCGCTGTATCTCGCGGCGCGCTGGTTCGGCTGGAATTTTCACGCTTTTCCCGACCGGGAATGGACGTTCAATCCGTATTGCTGGCAGATGCTGATGGTGCTGGGCGGCTGGTTCGCGGTCACCGGCGCCTCGGGCCACGGCTTGCGCAATCTGTCCTGGCTGCGTGCACTCGCGGGTGTCTATCTGCTGTCGGCGATGGCCATCACCTTGATGCGCCATTCGCCGGCGTTGTCCGCCTATCTCCCTGATGTCGTGCTCAACGGCATCTCGCCGACCGACAAGGAAAATCTCGCGCCCTATCGCGTGGTCCATTTCCTGGCGCTCGCCTTCATCGCAACCTATGTCATTCCGGCCGACCATCCGGGGCTGCAATTGAAGCCGCTCCGGATGGTCATCAAATGCGGCGAGGAATGGCTCGCCGTATTCTGCGTCGCCGTATTCCTGTCCTTCGCCGGTCATCTCATCCTGATCACCGGCGCCAATCTGGTCGTGATGCAGATCGGCGTGAGCCTCGTCGGTTTCGCTGCGATGACGGCTGTGGCCTATTATATCTCCTGGTCGAAGCGGCAGGACGAGCCGGCGGCCTTGCGTCAACGGGCCTAGCCGCAACGACCGCGCGATTTCGCTAGGCCGGAGCCCCCCGCTACGCTATGCGTGACGAGGCTGCCGCGGAATGGCGGCCTCTGCACGAGGAGAGACCGGCTTGGTCATGGCGAAAGACACGAGCGATGCGGCCGAGGGCGCTCCCCGGCGCGGCCGGCCGCGTTCGATCGAGACCAGCAACGCCATTCTCGAAAGCGCCTACACGCTGATGGCCGCAACCGGCCTTGTCGCAACCACGATTGATGCGATCGCACGCCATTCCAACGTCTCCAAGATGACGATCTACAAATGGTGGCCCTCGCGAGAGGCGCTGCTGATCGACGCCTTTCTCCATCAGGCAGCCCAAATGCTGCCGCTGCCCCCGGTGAGCGCGGGCACGCCCGCGGCGCGCACGCGCCGCCATGCCGCGGCCTATGCCGAGGCCTTGCAAGGCGAGTTCGGCAAGGTGCAGCTGGCCGTCATCTCCGAATGCATCTCGAAAACCGGCTCGGCCGAACTGTTCTATGCCCGCTACCTGCAATTCCGCCGCGACGCGCTGGTGGAGATGATTGCCGCCGGGCAAAAGGATGGCAGCATTCTCGCCGAAGGCCCGCCGGAAGATCTGTACGACGCCATCTATGGCAGCCTGTTCTACCGCTACGTCTTCGGTATCGCGCCGATCACGCCGGCCTACGCGCGCAATCTGGTCGACCTGGTGCTGCGGCCGAAGTTCTAGACCGGCGCTGGATTCGGCCAATCTCATCCCTCTTTCGACAGGAGCACCATTCTCGTCATGATCAAACGCATCTTGCCGTACGAAGGCTTGCTCCACGAGGTGGTCGAGCATGCAGGTGTGCTTTACATCGGTGGAATCGTCCCCGAGGACACGAGCCTCGATATGTCTGGCCAGGCTAACGATGTGCTCGGCCAGATGTCGCGCCTGCTGGCGACTCTCGGATCAGATATGTCCAAGGTCTTGCAGGTGACCATCTTCATGACCGACCTGAGCGAGAAGGCTGCGTTCAATGCCGCCTGGAAGGCGCATTTCGCCGAAGCTCACCTGCCGGCGCGCGCCGCCGTCGGCGTGGCCGATCTCGGACCGAACGTCAAACTCGAGATGACGGCAATGGCGGCTCGGCCCGGCTAGAATTCAAGCTCCGGCACGAGATCTACTTCGCAGGCCGCACCGGTGCCGAGATCTTGTCCGTACGGTCGCGCTCGGTCATATCAACGACCGTCTCCATCGGCGCCGTCAGCTCGTAGACATAGGACACGTCGGTGAAGTAGCGCTTGGCGGTGCCGCCAAGCGCTTCCGGAGCGACCCGGTCGAGCAGGATCAGACCGAAATCCGAATCCGGCCGGCGCGTCGCCTCGCTGGTGTTGAACTCCTCCCAACGGAAGTGGAAGATCTCGCCGCTTTCTTCGCCCGTCACCGTCCAGTTCGCGGTGATATGCGGATGCTTGCCGACCAGCGACAAGCCTTCGTCCGAATGCGACGCGAGTTCGAAGAACAGCAGCGACAGGCTCTGGGCGGCGCGCGCACTGACGGCGATGTCCGGGCCGCTGACGGCGATGCGATCGGCGTGCGGAATGGCACGCGCCTCGAACAGTCCCTTGAGCTTGACGCCCTGCCACTGACTCTCGCTGAGCAGCGAGACCACGTTGGACATGGCGTGGATGCGGCCGATCAGGAGCTCGCGCGCCACATCGATGTCCGACCCATGGCGCAGCGTGCGCGTCACGATCGACTGGATCACCGCGAGGATATTCTTCACGCGATGATTCAGCTCGTCGATCACCGCGGTCAGCCGCCGCTCGAAGCCGATCCGCACCTGGATCTCGCGGCTGAGTCTCAGATTGTTGTAGGCGACGTAGCCGAACAGGCCGCACACCATCGCGGTGATCGCAAAGCCGATGGCGGCGACAATGATCGCGGTCTGCTCGGCGCGACGCGCCGAATTGGACTTGGCGTAATAGCCGAGCTGCCAGTCCCGGCCGCCGAAGCTGATGGTGCGGGTCGCCGACGGCGACGGCCCCTCCGGCGACGTCATGCGGGTGGAGACGACGCCCTGATCGTTGGCAACGAGCTCGCTGCCTTCCTTGCGCGGGTCCTTCAGCGCGACAGAGAACAACGACAAATCGTCATTCGTCAGCATCAGCGAGGCCAGCTCGTAAGAAAACGTGACGAAGCCGGCCGGCTCGGTTGCACCTTCGGGAATGACGGGGGCCGCCACAATGACGCCGATCGAACCGTTGTCGCGCAGCAGCGGCACGGGGTCTGAGGCGATCGATCGCTTCTCGACCCTGGCGCGCGTCAGCATCGCGCTGCGAACGGGATCGTTATCGAAGCTACGACCGAGCAACCCCTTGGTCTCGTCGCTGCGCGGCTCGAGGTCCATCAGCACGTCGACCGGCTGGGTCAGGCTTGCCGGGTCGATCGGCTTGTCGCCGTAGTCGCGTATCTGCGGCTTCGGGAAGCCGGCGGTCGCGAGCGCGGTCTGTGCCGCGGCAAGTTCGCTCGGCTGCAGACGGGCAACCCAGCCGGCCACGACAAAATCGGTCTTGAAGGCGTAGATGGCCGAGCGCAGCGGCTCCAGCATGTTGGGCTTCAGCACCGAGGGCGCGCGGAACAGGCCTGACGCGACACGCGCCAACAGCTCGCGCTCAGTCGACCTGTCCTGGACCAGGCTCGCATGAACATCGATCGCGCGCGCCAGCGCGATCCGGTCCAACGCCAGCTCCTGGTCGTGAACGCGATACGCGGCCAGCCCGGAGAGCAAGGCTCCGAGCAGAGCGATGAAGCCGATGATGAAACCCAGCCGGACCACGGGACTACTCAACCGAAAGCGGGAGGTCGGCAATAAACGCGGAGCATATCAACGCCGCTCGAACGGCCATGTGCCGAAACAGGGTGGGGCCCCGTGAAAGAGATAATGACGGAGGAGGCATCTATACGCAACTTGGGTCGCCCAAAAAGCTTAATCTGCCCCCGATCGTCAAGCCGCGGCTTTGGTCCGGGCACCGGAGGTAGACAATCGCTACGTCCGAATTTAGTTCCGCTTGGCCGGCCTTGCCTCAGACGTTAACGTTAGAAAATGCCTGCGCCATGTCGCCGCGGCCCGTCAGCCCGCCCGTTTCAATCCACCTTTGGCCTCGATGAAGCCGACGATACGGTCGAGCCCTTCGCTCTTCTTCAGGTTGGTCATCACGAAGGGACGCTCGCCGCGCATGCGCTTGGCGTCGGTGTTCATCTTCTCGAGGGACGCCCCGACATGGGGCGCGAGATCGATCTTGTTGATGACCAGGAGGTCTGAGCGGGTGATGCCGGGACCGCCTTTGGACGGGATCTTGTCGCCGGCGGCCACATCGATGACATAGATCGTGAGGTCGGCGAGCTCCGGGGAAAAAGTGGCAGCGAGATTGTCACCACCGGATTCGATCAGCACGAGGTCGAGCTCGGGGAATTTCGCGCGCATATCCGCTACGGCGGCGAGGTTCATCGAAGCGTCCTCGCGGATCGCGGTGTGCGGGCAGCCGCCGGTCTCGACACCGGCGATGCGGTCCGGCGTCAGCGATCCCGATCGCACAAGGAACTCCGCATCCCATTTGGTGTAGATGTCATTGGTGATCGCGGCGATGTCGTAGCGCTCGCGCATGGTCTTGCAGAGCAGATCCATCAACGCGGTCTTGCCCGATCCGACCGGGCCACCGACGCCGACACGCAACGGGCCGTGAGAAGTTGTCATGTAATTGCTCTCTCTTGATGTCGTCCCGGCGACAGGATGGCCTCGTGCTCACGAGCGAAACAGCCGCGTATATTGCGTTTCGTGCCGCATACCGGCGAGATCGGCGCGAAAGGTCGCGCTGCCGAGATCGTCCAGCATCGCATTCAGCGCACGATTGGCGGTCGCGGCGACAGCAGCTTCCAGTTTCACCAGTACACGCTGGCTGTCGGTCTGGCCGAGCGGAATGAGGCGGCTCGCGGCCGAAATCCAGTTCGAGACCAGCGCATGCAGGAAGGCGTGCAGCGTCGGTGCCAGCGGTACGCCGTGCAGCGCGGCGACGACCCCGACGGCGACGGGATAGACCAATGGCGTGCGGCATGCCGCGACCATGGCATCCAAACCCTCGGCATCCCACGCGGCGCGGGAGATGTCGATGAAGGCACGGCCCTGCGAGGTCGTCTCGAGCTGCCGCTCGCGCGACGGCACAAAGGCGGCCGCGAGCTCTGCGATGTTATTCAAGGCGGCGTCTTCGCCGGCTTCAGCGGCGCGGTAGGCCTGGACCAGAAACGTCGCGTCGCAAAAGCCAGAGCCGTCACCGAGCATGGCATCGAGCCAGTCGGCGAGCGTCGCGATATCGGTGATATCTCCGGCTTCGACCGCCCATTCGATGCCGCTGGAATAGGAGAAGCCGCCGACGGGGAACGCCGGCGACAACCACGTCATCAGCCGGTACAGCGCCGCCGCCTCACGCTCGGCGAGGTCGCCCGCGCCGACAGGCTCATTTGTGATCATGAGCATGCTTGTGGCCGTGGTGATGGTCGGGATGGTCGCAATGATCGTCGTGATGGTGGTGATCGTGGCCATGGTCATGCGCGGCATGGTCATGGCCGTGGCCGTGGTCGTGATGATCATGGTGATGATGGCCATGACCGTGATGACCATGATCATGATGCGCATTATCGTCGTGCGCATGCGCATGGCCAGCGTCGGCATAGGCGCCCCCTTCGGGATCGAACGGTGCCTCGATCTCGACCACGCGCGCGCCGAGGCCCTTCACCATCGCCTCGATCACGTGGTCGCGGCGAATACGCAAGGCTTTGGCCATCAGCTGCGTCGGCAGATGGCGGTTGCCGAGATGCCAGGCAACGCGGATCAGGTGGTGCGGATCGCGACCACGAATCTCGAGCAGCGCCTCGGGCGCCGCGACCACCTCGACCAGCCTTCCGTCCTCCAGCACCAGCGCATCTCCGCCGCGCAGCGCGACGGCGTTCTCCAGGTCGAGCAGGAACTCGAGCCCCCGCGTCCCCGTCATCGCCATGCGGCGGCGGTGCCGATCGTCGAAGTCGAGCACGACCGTATCCGCCGGCGTTTCCGTGAAGCGGTGCTGTCCCCTAACCTGCGTCGCCCGGATCATGCGCTGTTACCTCGTCTCGACCTTCTCGGGCGTGATGATCTCGATCTTCGGCGGAGCGGTAAAGCACTTCACCGCGACTCGACCGAACGTTTTCATGTGTTCCTGGGCGCGATGCGGCACCAGCGCCTCGGCATTTTCCCACTGCTCGACGAACACCATCCTGGTGGGATCGGTGACGCTCTCGTGCAGATCATAGGCGATATTGCCGGGCTCTTTCCGCGTCTCCTTGATGCAGGCGACGGCGGCGGCAATGAACTCGGCGCGGGTTTCAGGCTTGATGGTCAAGGTAGCAACAACGTAGATCACGAGAAATCCTCCCGGCTTTTCTTCTGAAGGGTTCGATACCGGGCGGGACATTAGACCAGCCGGGATCGAACGCAAAACCGGAAAAGCCTCCCCGGATACCCGCCGGGGACATGCGTCCAGACGCTATTTCAGTACATGAAATATCGCTGCGCCATCGGCAGGACCTCGGCGGGCGGACAGGTCAGCAGCTCGCCGTCGGCGCGCACCTCATAGGTCTCAGGATCGACCTCGATGTCAGGCGTGGCGTCGTTGTGGATCATGCTCTTCTTCGAGATCTTGCTGCGGGTGTTCTGGACCGCATAGAGCTTCTTCTCGATACCGAGCTTTCGTGCGAGGCCGCCGGTGATCGCGGCCTTCGAGGTAAACACCACGGAGGACGCCGTACGCGCCTTGCCGAAGGCACCGAACATCGGCTGGTAGTGCACCGGCTGCGGCGTCGGGATCGAGGCGTTGGGATCGCCCATTGGGGCGGCGACGATCGAGCCGCCCTTGATGATGCAGTCCGGCTTGACGCCGAAGAAGGCCGGCGACCACAGCACGAGATCGGCGAGCTTGCCCTTCTCCACCGAGCCGATCAGCTTCGACACGCCATGCGCGATCGCCGGATTGATGGTGTACTTGGCGATGTAGCGCTTCACCCGGAAATTGTCGTTGTCCTTGCCCTTGTCCTGCGGCAGCGCCCCGCGCTGCTTCTTCATCTTGTCGGCGGTCTGCCAGGTCCGGATGATGACCTCGCCGAGGCGGCCCATGGCCTGCGAGTCCGACGACATCATCGAGAGCGCGCCGAGATCGTGCAGGATGTCCTCGGCCGCGATGGTCTCCTTGCGGATGCGGCTTTCCGCGAACGCCAGATCTTCCGCGATCGAAGGATCGAGGTGATGGCACACCATCAGCATGTCCAGATGCTCATCGATGGTATTGCGCGTGAACGGGCGTGTCGGATTGGTCGAGGACGGCAGCACATTCTTCAGGCCGGCGACCTTGATGATATCAGGAGCGTGACCGCCGCCGGCGCCCTCGGTATGGAAGGCATGGATGGTGCGACCTTTGAAGGCCTTGATCGTATCCTCGACGAATCCGGATTCGTTCAGCGTGTCGGAATGCAGCATGACCTGAACGTCGTAATCATCGGCGACCGACAGGCAGTTGTCGATCGCCGCCGGCGTCGTGCCCCAATCCTCATGCAGCTTCAGCGCGCAGGCGCCGGCCTTGACCATCTCGACCAGCGCGGCCGGGCGCGAGGCATTGCCCTTGCCGGAAATGCCGAGGTTCACCGGGAAGGCATCGAACGACTGGATCATCCGCGCGATGTGCCAGGGGCCGGGCGTGCAAGTGGTGGCGAAGGTGCCGTGCGAGGGACCGGTTCCGCCGCCCAGCATCGAGGTGACGCCGGACATCAGCGCGTGCTCGATCTGTTGCGGGCAGATGAAATGGATGTGGCTGTCGAAGCCACCGGCGGTGAGGATTTTTCCCTCGCCAGCGATCACGTCGGTGCCGGGGCCGACAATGATGGAGACGCCAGGCTGGATGTCGGGATTGCCGGCCTTGCCGATCGCCGAGATCATGCCGTCCTTGATCGCAATGTCGGCCTTCACGATGCCCCAGTGATCGACGATCAGCGCATTGGTGATGACGGTGTCGGCCGCGCCCTGCTTGTTGGTCACCTGCGACTGCCCCATGCCGTCGCGGATTACCTTGCCGCCGCCGAACTTCACCTCTTCGCCGTAGGTGGTGAAATCCTTCTCGACCTCGATGATGAGATCGGTGTCGGCGAGCCGCACCCTGTCGCCTGTGGTGGGGCCGAACATGTCGGCATAGACGGAACGCTTCATCTTCACGGACATCACAAGCCCCGTTTGTGTTGGAATATCGGATTAGCACTCACAGCGAGGTTCTCGCTCTCAGTACCATGTCGTCGAATGCCGTATCGAGCCATTGATTGCCGCCGCGGCAGCCGGCGACGACCTGCTCGGCCCAATCGACGTAATCGAGAAGATCGTCGCGCTCTTCGGTGGTTGGATCGGGATGAATCCGCGCCCCGATGTTGCTGACCTTGTCGGCGATCTTGATCAGCTTGGCGCCGGCGGATTTGTTTGGCGCATCGACCACCTGCCTGCTCCGCCGCTCGGCCTTCGACAGGCCCATATCATCGGTGCATTCGAGGACAAGAGCGGCGACGCGTTCAGAAAACTTCTGCGCCAGCTCCTCGGGCTCGGTGTCGGTATCCTCGACCGAATCGTGCAGCCAGCCGGCGGCAACGAGCTCGGCGTCGGCGCCGTCGGTCGCAGTCGCAAGCAGGTTAGCAACTTCGGCGAGATGGTTGATATAAGGCTCCTTGCCGCGCCCCTTGCGCGCCATGCCATTGTGACGGCGTGCGGCGAGCTCTGCGGCTTCGGAAACGAGGCGGACGGGTGACAGCATGGCAAACTCCTCCGTTTTCGCCTCAACGATGCCGCATCGCGCTCGTTCCTGCGCCGCTCACAGCTTCCCCATCACCTCGCCCCGGAAGCCGTAGATGGTCTTCTTCCCCGCCATGGCGACCAGCTGAACTTCCCGGGTCTGACCGGGCTCAAAGCGGACCGCAGTACCGGCGGCGATGTCGAGGCGCATGCCGCGAGCTTTCTTGCGATCGAATTTCAGCGCGGGGTTGGTTTCGAAGAAATGATAGTGCGAGCCGACCTGGATCGGGCGGTCGCCGGTGTTCGCCACCGTCAGCGTCACGGTCTTGCGACCGGCATTGAGTTCGATCTCGCCGTCCTGGATGAAGAGTTCGCCGGGGATCATGTCTATGTTCCTATCGGATCGGTTCATGCACGGTGACGAGCTTGGTGCCGTCAGGAAATGTCGCTTCGACCTGGATGTCGTGAATCATCTCGGGGATGCCAGGCATGACCTGCTCGCGGGTGAGCACCTGCGCGCCTGACTGCATCAGCTCGGCGACCGTGCGGCCGTCACGCGCGCCCTCGAGGATGAAGTCGGAGATGATCGCGATCGCCTCGGGATGGTTGAGCTTGACGCCGCGATCCAGTCTGCGGCGCGCCACGATGGCCGCCATCGAGATCAGAAGCTTGTCCTTTTCGCGGGGAGACAGGTTCATGCGAAATCTCTTCGGTTCAACAATTCAATTCAGCCAGAGCCGCGGCAAGGCCGCGCCGGTGCGCGCCAGCACGGTCATCATGTCGGAGCGCAAACGCGCCGCATCTTGGGCACAGAACCGCGCTATTGCAAAGCCATTCCAGGCGGATATCCCGACCTCGCCGGCGAAAGCTTCCGATGCCTCGCGGATGCGTTCGACCAAAGCTTCATCGCCGGGCACGATCAGCGCCGTGCCGATCGCGGCACCAGCCTTGGCGACGGCGGATCGGGCCAGCTTCGCGCCGATAGTGCCGTCGAGCCTGATGGTCTCGGCAAAGACCAGCCTGCCGCCACGGGACAGCCGCCAGCGGTCGACGAACTCCCCCTGCTCCATCCGCTCGCCCATGGCGGCGCGGCCGAACACGACGATTTCGCAAAGCATGAGCGAGGCGGCCTCGTCGAGCTCGATGTCGAAGCGGCGATGGACACGCGCACGATCGAACAGGATCGTCTCCTGCGGCAGCCAGCCGAGATGCGCGCCGGCGCCGACCTTCAAGGAAATATTGAGCTGCGCCGCGGCGCCCGGCGCGCGATAGATCTTTTCCGCGGCGGCCGTCGTCAGCGTCAAGCGCGCGGCCTCTGCGGCCGAGATCTCGATGTCGAAGCGATCACCGCCGGCAACGCCACCGGCCGTGTTGACGAACACGCCGGACAGGCCTTTGTCCTCCGGCGAGGGAAAGCGCACGCGCAGCGATCCGGATTCATGCAAGGCGCCGCGCCGCGTCACGCCGTCGCGGGCATGCACGTCGAAACGCACCACGCCCCTGGCGCGATTGGCTTCGAACACCGAAGATGCCGCCAAAGCATCGCTGCGCATCCGTCTCCCCTCGCCGGTTGCGGCAGGATTTCTTCCTACAGCGCCATCTGGCGGCTGATCTCGCTTGGGTCGAGATTGGATCGATCACAGGTGAACTTCACCGCGCCGCGATCCATCACCGCGAAACTGTCGCCGAGTTCGCAGGCAAAGTCGAGATATTGTTCGACCAGCACGATGGCGATGTTGCCGAGATTGCGCAAGTAGGAGATGGCCCGGCCAATGTCCTTGATGATCGAGGGCTGGATGCCCTCGGTCGGCTCGTCGAGCAGCAGTAATTTAGGCCGCATCACCAGCGCGCGACCGATCGCAAGCTGCTGCTGCTGACCGCCGGAGAGATCGCCGCCGCGACGGCCGAGCATGGATTGCAGCACCGGAAACAGCGAGAACACGTCGTCCGGGATGTTCCGGTCCTGGCGCTTGAGAGGACCGAAGCCGGTCTTGAGGTTCTCCTCGACCGTCAACAGCGGAAAGATCTCGCGGCCCTGCGGCACGAAGCCGATGCCCTTGCGCGCCCGTTCATACGGCTTGAGGCCGGTAATATCGGCGCCGTCGAACACGATTGCGCCCGAGGAGATTGGATATTGCCCGACCATGGCGCGCAGCAGCGAGGTCTTGCCGACGCCGTTACGCCCGAGCACGCATGTCACCTTGCCCGGCTCGGCCGCGATCGAAACGCCGCGCAGCGCCTGCGCAGCGCCGTAGAACAGGTTGATGTCCTTGACCTCAAGCATCGTTCAGCGTCCCAGATAGACTTCGATGACCCGCTCGTTGGACGAGACCTGGTCAATGGTTCCTTCCGCGAGCACCGCGCCTTCGTGCAGACACGTCACCTTGACACCGAGTTCGCGTACGAACGTCATGTCGTGCTCGACCACCATGACGGTGTGGGTCTTGTTGATCTCTTTGAGGAGCTCGGCGGTGAGATGGGTCTCGACGTCGGTCATGCCGGCCACGGGCTCGTCGACCAGCAGCAGCTTCGGGTCCTGCGCCAGCAGCATGCCGATCTCGAGCCACTGCTTCTGACCATGGCTGAGGCTGCCGGCGAGGCGGTTGCGGGCGTTGGTGAGGCGGATCGTCTCCAGCACCTTGTCGATGCGTTCCGACTCGGCCCTGCTGCCGCGCCAGAACAGTGTGCCCTTGACGCTGTGATCGACATTGAGCGCGAGCAACAGATTGTCCTGGACGGTCTGGCTCTCGAACACCGTCGGTTTCTGGAATTTGCGGCCGATGCCGAGCTCGGCGATGCGCGTCTCGTCGAGGCGCGTCAGGTCGGTGACGCCGTCGAACAGCACCGTGCCCTCGTCGGGCTTGGTCTTGCCGGTAATGATGTCCATCATCGTGGTCTTGCCGGCACCGTTGGGGCCGATGATGGCGCGCATCTCGCCGGGCTCGAGCGTCAGCGACAGATTGTTGATGGCGTGAAAGCCGTCGAACGAGACGTGCACGCCGTCGAGATAGAGCATCGCGGAGGTCGCGCGGGTGTCCATGACGTTCATGACCGCTCCTCTGCCATGTTGGCTTCGGTGACGCCGTCTTCGGCAGCCGCACTCGCAGCGGCTGAAGCAGAGCGCTTCTCTTTCGACTGATCGCGCCAGGCGTTGAAGGTGCCGACAATGCCCTTGGGCAGAAGGAGCGTCACCAGGATGAACAGCGCCCCCAGCATGAACAGCCAGTACGGCGCCAATACGCCCGAGGTGAAGAAGGTCTTGGCGTAGTTGACGACGATGGCGCCGAGCGCCGCGCCGACCAGCGTGCCACGGCCGCCGACCGCCACCCAGATCACCGCCTCGATCGAATTGCCCGGAGCGAATTCGGATGGGTTGATGATGCCGACCTGCGGCACATAGAGCGCGCCGGCAACACCGGCCATGCAGGCCGACAGCGTGAACACGAACAGCTTGTAGGATTCCACGCGGTAACCGAGGAAACGGCTGCGCGATTCCGCATCGCGGATCGCGATCAGCACCTTTCCCAGCTTGGAGGACACCACGGCGCGGCAGATCAGGAAGCTTCCGATCAGCGCCAGGCAGCTCAGCGCGAACAGTGCGGCGCGGGTGCCTTCGGCCTGGACATTGAAGCCCATGATATCCTTGAAATCGGTCAGGCCGTTGTTGCCGCCAAAGCCGAAATCGTTGCGGAAGAAGGCGAGCAGCAGCGCATAGGTCATCGCCTGGGTAATGATCGACAGATACACGCCGGTGACGCGGGAGCGGAAGGCGAGCCAGCCGAAGCAGAACGCGAGCAAGCCCGGCACGATCAACACCATCAGCGCCGCAAACCAGAACATGTCGAAGCCGTACCAGTACCAGGGCAGCTTCTGCCAGTTCAGAAACACCATGAAGTCGGGCAGGACAGGGTTGCCGTAGACGCCGCGGGTGCCGATCTGCCGCATCAGGTACATGCCCATCGCGTAACCACCGAGCGCGAAGAAGGCGCCGTGGCCGAGCGAGAGAATGCCGCAATAGCCCCAGATCAGGTCGATCGAGAGCGCAAGGATGGCGTAGCAGACATATTTGCCCCAGAGCGCGACCAGATAGGTCGGCACTTGCAGCACCGAGCCCGCCGGCAGCAGCAGGTTGGAGAGCGGGATCAGGATGCCGCAGGCGGCGACGATCATCAGGAAGATTGCCGCGCCGCGGTCGAGCGATCGCGTCAGCATGTGAGGGGTCATGCTTCCACCGCGCGGCCCTTGAGCGCGAACAGGCCGCGCGGGCGCTTTTGAATGAACAGGATGATCAGGACCAGGATGGCGATCTTGCCGAGCACCGCGCCGGCGACCGGCTCAAGGAACTTGTTGGCGATGCCGAGCGTGAAGGCGCCGACCAAAGTGCCCCAGAGATTGCCGACCCCACCAAACACCACGACCATGAAACTGTCGATGATGTAGCTCTGGCCGAGATTGGGGCTGACGTTGTCGATCTGGGACAGCGCCACGCCGGCGATGCCGGCGATGCCCGAGCCGAGCCCGAAGGTCAGCGCATCGACGCGCGAGGTGGCGATGCCCATCGAGGCCGCCATGCGGCGGTTCTGTGTCACCGCGCGCATCTCGAGGCCGAGCGCGGTGTAGCGCAGCATGGCGAGCAGGATCGCGAACACCGCAAGCGTGAAGCAGAGGATCCAGAGCCGGTTGTAGGTGATGGTGATCTGGCCGAGTTCGAAGGCGCCGCTCATCCAGGAGGGATTGCCGACCTCGCGGTTGGTCGGGCCGAACATGGTGCGCACCGCCTGCTGCAGCACCAGCGACAGACCCCAGGTCGCGAGCAGCGTCTCCAGCGGACGGCCGTAGAGGAAGCGGATGATGCTGCGCTCGATCAGCACGCCGATGCCGCCGGCGACGAGGAAGGCCAGAGGCACCGCGATCAGCAGCGAATAGTCGAACAAAGCGGGATAGCGGGTGCGGATCACCTCCTGCACCACGAAGGTGGTGTAGGCTCCGATCATCACCATCTCGCCATGGGCCATGTTGATGACGCCCATCACGCCGAAGGTGATGGCGAGCCCGATCGCCGCGAGCAGCAGCACCGAGCCGAGCGACAGGCCGTACCAGGCGTTCTGCACCGTGGACCAGATCGCGAGCGTGTTCTGGATCGAGCCGATCGCGCTGGTCGCGGCCTTGGCGACGGAGGCCGGCTGATCGGTCCCGATGTCGGACAGCAGCGCCAGCGCTTCCTGGTCGCCACGCGCCCTGATGGTGGCGACGGCCTCGAGCTTCTGCACTTCGGTGGCATCGGACTTGAACAGCAGGATCGCCGCGCGCGCTTCGCCGAGCGCGGTCTTGACGGATCGGTTGGTCTCCTTGGCGAGCGCGCTTTCGACGGGCTCGAGCGCGGTCTCTTCGTGCGACTTGAAGACCGACTGCGCGGCCTGGAGCCGCGCGCCGAGATCCGGCGACTGAAGCGTCAGGCTGCCGAGCGCAGCATCGACGCTACGGCGCAGGCGATTGTTGAGGCGAACGGCGCTGGCGCTGTCGGGCACGCTGGCAACCGGCTCACCGGTCGCGGCATCGATCGACTTGCCGTCGGTGCCGGTGACGTAAACCTTCTTGCTATCGGGATCGGCCATGAGGCGGCCGTCCTGGAGCGCGCTGATGATCGGAAAGGCGAGCTTGTTGCCGCTGCTGGCGACCGCGCCGATCGCCTCATCCGTCTCGGAAAAATCGTCGTTGGCGAATTTGGCGACCGCATCCTCGAACGGACCGGCAAGGGCCGGCAGCGCCAACGCGATCAGGAATAGCGAGAGAACAAACGTCGAAAGACGAGCAGTCAGTTTGGTTGGCACTGGATCACCCCGGCAGAAGTGGGGAGAAGGCGGCGGAATCGCCGTCTTCTCCCAGCGTGCAGTCGAATGTCAGATCCGGATCAGGAACCGGAGCCGAGGCACTTGTTGGTCTTGGTGTTGAAGTTGCCGCACTTCTTGCCGACCCAATCGCCGATCAGGTCCTTGGAGCCGTCGAGCTCCTTCGACCAGGCGTCGCCGGGGACGAGGCTCGGGGTCTTCCAGACAACATCGAACTGGCCGTTGCCCTTGATCTCGCCGATGAACACCGGCTTGGTGATGTGGTGGTTCGGAAGCATCTTGGCGACGCCACCGGTGAGGTTCGGCGTTTCGATGCCGGGAAGCGCATCGATCACCTTGTCCGGATCGGTCGACTTCACCTTCTCGACCGCCTTCACCCACATGTTGAAGCCGATCACGTGGGCTTCCATCGGATCGTTGGTCGTACGCTTCGGGTTCTTGGTGTAGGCCTGCCAATCCTTGATGAACTTCTCGTTCGCCGGGGTCTTGATCGACTCGAAATAGTTCCAGGCCGCGAGATGGCCGACCAGCGGCTTGGTGTCGATGCCGGCGAGCTCTTCCTCACCCACCGAGAACGCGACGACCGGGATGTCCTTGGCCTTGATGCCCTGGTTGCCGAGCTCCTTGTAGAACGGAACGTTGGCGTCGCCGTTGATGGTCGAGACCACCGCCGTCTTCTTGCCGGCCGAGCCGAACTTCTTGATGTCGGCCACGATCGTCTGCCAGTCGGAGTGACCGAACGGCGTGTAGTTGATCATGATGTCTTCCTGGGCGACACCCTTCGACTTCAGATAGGCTTCCAGGATCTTGTTGGTGGTGCGGGGATAGACGTAGTCGGTGCCGGCGAGCACCCAGCGCTTCACCTTCTCTTCCTTCATCAGATAGTCGACGGCGGGGATCGCCTGCTGGTTCGGCGCAGCGCCGGTGTAGAACACGTTGCGCTCGGATTCTTCACCCTCGTACTGCACGGGGTAGAACAGGATGTTGTTGAGCTCCTTGAACACCGGCAGCACCGACTTGCGCGAGACCGAAGTCCAGCAGCCGAACACGACGGCGACCTTGTCCTTGGTGATCAACTCGCGCGCCTTCTCGGCGAACAACGGCCAGTTCGAGGCGGGATCGACGACGACGGCTTCGAGCTTCTTGCCGAGCACGCCGCCCTTCTTGTTCTGCTCGTCGATCAGGAAGAGGATGGTGTCCTTCAGCGTGGTTTCGCTGATGGCCATGGTGCCCGAGAGCGAGTGCAGGACGCCCACCTTGATGGTGTCGTCCGCGGCCTTTGCGCCGGAAATGGACGCCAGACCGAGCATCAGTCCAGCTGTCGCGGCGAGCACGCCGCGGCGGCTCAATGACGCCGCTATATCGTGAATGGATTTGGTAGGCATGGATGTATCATCTCCCTGACGCAGACGTGAAAAAACGCTGCGAAACGGCCCCACGGCCGCCTGCGATTAACGGAATCGCAAGAACCATGCCATGGACGAAGCACCCAACAAGCCATTGATTAATTTGGATAAAATAACCTCGTCCGAACTGTGGGCACCGCTTAACCGCTCAAAACTTGAGCAAAAAAATTGTATGCTTATGTAGCAATCAGTCTAATTAATAAGCAGATTGACATTATTGGCTAAAATTCCGGCATAACTATTTTTGCACCACCAGCGGTATCCGGTGATCACCCGCCTTGAAAGCGCCCCGTCAATGTTCCATATGACTGGGGAGATCGCTTGCGAATCGAGCGGTCGTAGCGAGCCGCGTGTTCTTAAGCCCCTACGGGCCTCTGGCTTGCCCCATCTCATCCAAGCCATCCGACACCCCAAACACGCAGGTGTCCTCTCGACACCCTTGCGCGCGCCACGCTGATTGCGTCGGCCGACCGCATTCGACATGGAAAGATCCATCTTTTGACTTCGTTTCAGGACTTCGGCCTCGCCGAACCCATCGCACGTGCTCTCGCCGAAGAGAATTACGTCACCCCCACCCCCATCCAGGCCCAGACGATCCCCACCGCGCTGACCGGCCGCGATGTCGTCGGCATCGCCCAGACCGGCACCGGCAAGACCGCGTCCTTCGCGCTGCCGATCCTGCACCGCCTGCTCGAGAACCGCGTCAAACCGCAACCCAAGACGGCGCGCGTCCTGGTGCTGTCGCCCACCCGCGAACTTTCGGGGCAGATCCTCGACAGCTTCAACGCCTATGGCCGCCACATCCGCCTGTCCTCGACGCTCGCCATCGGCGGCGTGCCTATGGGCCGCCAAGTGCGCGCCCTGATGCAGGGCGTCGAGGTGCTGGTCGCCACCCCTGGCCGCCTGCTCGACCTCGTGCAGAGCAATGGGCTGAAGCTCGGCAGCGTCGAATTCCTCGTGCTCGACGAGGCCGACCGCATGCTCGACATGGGCTTCATCAACGACATCCGCAAAATCGTCGCGAAACTCCCGATCAAGCGGCAGACGCTGTTCTTCTCCGCCACCATGCCGAAGGACATCGCCGAGCTCGCCGATTCCATGCTGCGCGATCCGGCCCGCGTCGCGGTGACCCCGGTGTCCTCGACCGCGGAGCGTATCAACCAGCGCATCGTCCAGGTGGACTTCTCGGCCAAGCCCGCCTTCCTGACCAAGCTCCTGAAGGACGAGCCGATCAACCGCGCGCTGGTTTTCACCCGCACCAAGCACGGCGCCGACAAGGTGGTGAAGACGCTCGAACGGGCCGGCATTGCCGCCAGCGCCATTCACGGCAACAAGTCGCAGAACCATCGCGAACGGACACTGGCGCAGTTCCGCTCCGGCGAGATCCGCACCCTGGTCGCCACCGACATCGCCGCCCGCGGCATCGACGTCGACGGCATCACTCACGTCATCAATTTCGACCTGCCCAACGTGCCCGAGACCTATGTGCACCGCATCGGCCGCACCGCGCGCGCCGGTGCCGACGGCACCGCGATCTCACTGGTCGCCGGCGGCGAGGAGCTCAGCTATCTCCGCGATATCGAGCGGCTGATCCGGGTGGTGCTGCCGCGCGAGGATCTGCGCACCGATGCCGGCCGCCGCGATACGGGCGCGCCCGCGCCGCAGCAGCGGCAGGGCCGGCCGGGCGGCCGCCCGGGCCAGCGTCCGCAAGGCGCACGCCATGGCGATGGACGGCGTGGTGAGGAACGGCACGGCGACGGACGTCACCACAGCTCCAGCAAGCCCAGCGACGGACGGCCCGGTGAGGGCCGCCATGGCGAGGGGCGCCCGGGCGACAGCAGGCATGTCGACGGAAGGGCCGGCAACGGCTCGAAGGGATCTCGCCGCCGCCGCTCCGGTGGAAAGATGCATTCCCCGCCAAACGACCGCTCGGAACAGCGTTCCGCGCATAGCGCCGGAGCCCCTAATGGGATACAAGGCGTGGCCTTTTTGCGCCGGGAGAGTCGGCCGAACGGCCACCCGAACCGCAAACCCCATTCGCACTAGCCGTCCACGACCTGGAGAAATTCATGGCTAAGGAAGAGCTGATCCAGTTCGAAGGACTGGTCACCGAAATCCTCCCCGACGCGCGCTACCGCGTGCAGCTCGACGCGGGGCACGAGATCGTCGCCTACACCGCCGGCAAGATGAAGAAGAACCGCATCAAGACGCTGGCGGGTGACCGCGTCACGGTGGAAATGTCGCCCTACGACCTTGAAAAGGGCCGGCTGATTTTCCGCCACAAGGACGAACGTCCCAGCACGGCGGGTGGTCCGCCGCGTCCCGGACAGCGCGGCGGCCAGTTCCGTCGCCGTTAACGGCCCCGCGCGCCAGCGCGGCACAAAATTGCTGTCCTGTCTGCTGATCCGCCGTGGCATCACGGCGGATCAAAAAATCGTGCACGTCAGGATTGTTTTGGTGCCTTAATTCCAATAAAATCAATCAATCGATTTTCGGCCGGACGACATTAGCATCCACCGGTACAGCCGGTTCAGACACGCTGACGACCCTTCCAAAATTCGATCTAACCGGCCTGCGCAAGCGGGCTCTTACATTGTGTATCTGAGAAGGGACTACCCCCGTGAGCATGGGAACCGTGAAGTGGTTTAACGCGACCAAGGGCTATGGCTTCATCCAGCCCGACGACGGCGGCAAGGACGTGTTCGTTCACATCAGCGCCGTCGAGCGCGCCGGCCTCGGCTCGCTGCGCGAAGGCCAGAAGGTCTCTTACGAGATCGTGGCCGACCGCCGGTCCGGCAAGTCGGCTGCCGACAACCTCCGCGACGCGGGCTGATATCCACCGCGCGCCTTAAGAGGCCGCACACGGATCAGCGCGAGCGCACTGACAGCGGAAAAGGCCGTGCGCGATGCACGGCCTTTTTCATGTCTGGAGAGCGGACCCGCTCAGGAGGTCGTGCAGCCTCGCTAGTTGGCCTTTGGGGCCGAGCTCGCACTGCCGCTAGCGTTGTTGCTCAGCGCACCCGCCTGACCCATCGTGGTATTGAAGAAGTTGTCGCTGTCGCCAAGCGTGACGCGGCGCTGGCAGACCGGCATGCAGCTATAGGACTCCCGCTCGACACCGCGATAGACGGTGACGAGACGGTCGCTCGGGCCCTCGACCTGGATCTGTCGATCAACCAGGATCTCACCGCCGCGATCGAGCGCTATGAAGTTGGTGGCGCCATAGCCCTTGCCAGTCACGACGATCATCCCGCCTGGCTGAAGCGTGACGTCGGCGATCAGAGGATTGCCGACCACGATCGTAGCCACCTTGCCGGGCAGCCGCACCAGCTTGGCTTGGTCGACATTGACGGCGATGGTATCGACGGTGGGCTCAGCAAGACCAATGGCCGGCGAGGCCAGCACAGCGGCCGCGGCCAGGAGACAGATGCGCGCATGACGGCGCAGGAACTCTTTACGCATACTCTTACCCCGGGACGTCACAAACCGGCATGATCGATCAGGAAGCGGAGCCGGCGCCCGACCCGGTTAACCTGCCTGTAATTCGTGAACGTTCCGCAAATTCGGCAACTATTGTTTGAACGGTTTTTGTCGGCCCGGCGGCTAGTGTCGGAACGGATAGGCTAGCTGACCGGGGAATTCCTTCGGCATGGTCGCTTCATCCTTGCCGTAGCCCTGCGGCAGTTCGCCGTTCGGCATGCGATAGGTCCCGAACAGCACATCCCAGATCGGAAAGGTGCCGGCAAAATTGGTATCACCGCCTTCTTCGAGAGGCGTGTGATGCCAGCGGTGGAATACCGGCGTCGCCAGCACATATCGGAACGGACCGAAAGTCCAGTTCAGATTGGCGTGCACGAAGGCCGAGTGGAAGGTCGTGAACGGACCGACCCAAATCATCACGTTCGGCGAAATGCCGGCCATCAGCAGCACGACGTCCACACCGATGGTGCCGAGCATCAGATTGACCGGATGGAAGCGGGCCGCCGAAATCCAGCTGATCTCCTCCGAAGAGTGATGGACCGCGTGGTATTTCCAGAACCCGCCGCCATGAAACAGCCGGTGCAGCCAGTAGAGCATGAAATCGGACGCAACCAGGAACAGCACGCCCTGCAGCCAGAGCGGTAGTTGCGACAGCGGGCCGTGGCCATTGTCGTAGAAGGCGATCAGCTCGTCGGCATCGTGAATATTGAAGACGATGCCGGCCGTGACGATCAACAGGCCGATCCGCATGGTGCGGGCAAACACCGGAACGAAGAACCAGTAGCAGATGTCGGTCACGATCTCGCGCTTGCGCCACCACGACGGTCCGGGATTGCAGGCCCAGAAATGCTCGAGCACGGTGAACACCAGCGCGAGCACGAGCGTGACAGGGATGACCTTCTCGATGGTCTCGCCCAGCATCAGGGCGACTTGCATGGGCAGGCTCGACATCATCGCTTGTTTTCCGGGCTGCTGATCCGACCTACGCCTACTCCGCGAGATTTAAGGGACGGTGAAGTTGGCGGCGCGTTTCCGAACTGGAACGAATTGCAGGGCCGCCTTAAGGCGAAATTCACTTTGGCCAAAAGCATCACGCCGGCCGCGGGTTTGACTGGTCGAATTAACCCCGCCGAAAGAGCTCGGCTCACATGGTCGTCCCGTCAAGACAGCGCCGAACGTGGCGACCTCACCCAGATGGAGTTTAGTTTCATGAAGCACCTGATTGCGCGTTTCGCCAAGGATGAATCCGGCGCCACCGCCATCGAATACGGCCTGATCGCCGCCGGCATCGCGCTGGCGATCATCACCGTCGTCAACCAGCTCGGCACCACGCTGAACGCCAAGTTCACCTCGATCAGCTCCTCGCTGAAGTAAGCCGACCGACGAACGACGGCAAATGCCCCGGACCTCCGGGGCCTTTGTTTTTCTGCAGTGTGCGAGTTCCAGTGGCGTTGCGTAAGCACAGAACCGATGCCGCGATTGCGGCGAACGAGGCGGATACGGCACGCATCGACGCGCCGGCCTATTGGGTCTGCCTGGCGCTGCTGCTCGCCATGGGCACGCTCGCAATCCGTATCGCCAGCATGTGGTGACGCGACCGCGCCGGGCTGCCGATTCCGAACTCCTCGCAGCCGTTGTCGGTTTGTTTAGCACTGCGCGCTAGCATGCGCCGACGCCCCGATCCGGCAACCGACCCAGGCCTCAAGACGCAGCCCATGATCCTTGACCTTGCGCGCCTTCTGCTCTTCCCGGCCCTGATGGCGTTTGCAGCCGCCAGCGATCTCTTCACCATGACGATCTCGAACCGCGTGTCGATGGCGCTGGTCGCAGGTTTCTTCGTGCTTGCTCTCGCCGGTGGCATGGCACCTTACGAGGTGCTGAGCCATGTCGGCGCCGGCGCGTTGCTCCTCGTCGTGGCCTTTACCTGCTTTGCGATGGGCTGGATGGGAGGTGGCGACGCCAAGGTCGCAGCTTCGGTGGCGCTCTGGTTCGGCTTCGCTCAATTGATGGACTTCCTGCTGTACGCCTCGCTGTTCGGCGGAGCGCTGACGCTGCTTCTACTCCAATTTCGGCAATGGCCGCTGCCTTACGGGCTCGCCGGTCAGGCCTGGCTGGCGCGGCTGCACGCCAAGGAGAGCGGCATTCCCTACGGCATCGCGCTCGCGCTTGGCGCATTGATGATCTATCCCGAGACCGAATGGGTGAAGGCGATCGATCTCGCTCACCTCGCACTGCGCTGAACGCTCCGGATAAACCCGGCGTTAAGGCGATTTAGATACGCCTCATTAACCATGCTTTGACGAATAGCTGGTCAACTGCCGATTACGGCGGCGGCAGCGTCGCGGCGTTCTGTGGAAAGTGAAGCGTATGAATCGGGCACGCATAGTCGTCCTGGCGGTCGCCATCTGCGCCGGCGGTATCGCCGCGTATCTGGCGAGCAGCACGGACTCTGCGCCGCCTCCAGCGGCTCCGGTCGCGCAGCTTCCCACCACCGACGTTCTGGTCGCCAAGAACGACATCGGTCTCGGCCAGACCGTCAAGCCCGAAGACGTACAATGGCAGACCTGGCCGACCGCGACGGCCAGCGCTACCTTCATCCGCCGCAGTGAGCGCCCTGACGGCGCCACCCAGGTCGTCGGCTCGATCGCGCGCGCCCCATTCATCCAGGGCGAGCCGATCCGCGACCAGAAGCTGGTCAAGGCCGACGGCTCCGGCTTCATGGCCGCGATCCTGCCGAGCGGCATGCGTGCCATCTCGACCGAAATCTCTCCGGAGACCGGTGCCGGCGGCTTCATCCTTCCCAACGATCGCGTCGACGTGTTGCTCACCCGCCGCCTCAAGAATCCGGACCAGAGCAGCGGCGCGCCGGACGTCGTGACGTCCGAAATCATCCTGACCAATGTCCGCGTCCTCGCCATCGACCAGGCGCCGAAGGAGAAGGACGGCCAGAATGCGGTGATCGGCAAGACCGTGACCCTGGAACTCAATCCGGCGCAGACCCAGGCGCTTTCCTCCGCCCGCCAGGCTGGAACGCTATCGCTGGCGCTGCGCAGCATTGCCGACGTCAAGGCGACCGAGATCACGCTCGACGAATCCGCACAGAAGCGCGACGGCGTCTCGATCATTCGATACGGCATCCCGAGCTCGACCTCGAAAGCACGATGAGGACAGTCGATATGAAATGCAGGGCAGATCTGGCAACGATGCGGACCTCGATCGTTCGCGCCCTGTCGTTCTCGGCCGCTCTCGCGCTGACGCTCAATCCCGCGCTGACGCCCGTGATCGCGGCAGACTACCGTCCCGCGGCACCGGTTGGGGCCGACGGCCAGATGAACGCGCGCTTCCTCTCGCTCGGCGTTGGCAAGTCGATCGTGATCGACCTGCCGCGCGACATCAAGGACGTGCTGGTCGCCGATCCCAAGATCGCCAATGCCGTAGTGCGCTCGGCGCAGCGCGCCTACATCATCGGCGCCACGGTCGGCCAGACCAACATCGTGTTCTTCGATTCCGCCGGCCAGCAGATCGCGGCCTACGACATCGCGGTCAAGCGCGATCTCAACGGCGTGCGCGCTGCGCTCAAGCAGATCCTGCCGAATTCCGACATCCAGATCGACGGTCTCGGCGAGGGAGTCGTCCTGACCGGCACGGCCGCCAACCCGCTGGAAGCGCAGCAGGCCAACGATCTCGCCGCGCGCCTCGTCGGCGGCGTCGACAAGGTGGTGAACTCGATCGTGGTCCGCGGCCGCGACCAGGTGATGCTGAAAGTGACGGTGGCCGAGGTCCAGCGCAACATCGTCAAGCAGCTCGGCATCGATCTGTCCGCGAACCTGAACTACGGCACCTCCGTGGTGAGCTTCACCAACACCAACCCGTTCACGGCGCTCGGCCACAATCTCGTCGATGGCAACAATCTGACGACGAAATTCGGCGGGGGCCCCTCGGTCCAGGCCACCTTGCGCGCAATGGAAACCGCGGGCGTGATCCGTACGCTGGCCGAGCCGAACCTGACCGCGATCTCCGGCGAATCGGCGACCTTCATTGCCGGCGGCGAATTTCCGGTGCCGGCAGGCTATGCGTGCGATCCCACCACGCATGTCTGTACCACCCAGATCAGCTTCAAGAAGTTCGGCATCTCGCTCAACTTCACACCCGTGGTTCTGACCGAAGGCAAGATCAGCCTCCGGGTGATGACCGAGGTCTCGGAACTGTCGAACGAAAATTCGATCACACTGTCCCAGGCCGTGACCTCGACGTCGGTGAACTCGGTGACGGTGCCTTCGATCCGGACCCGCCGCGCCGAGACCTCGCTGGAAATTCCTTCCGGTGGCGCGATGGCGATGGCCGGCCTGATCCAGCAGCAGACCAAGCAGGCGGTGAGCGGATTGCCGGGCCTGATGCAGCTGCCGATCCTCGGCACGCTCTTCCGCAGCCGCGACTTCGTCAACAACGCGACCGAGCTGGTCGTGATCGTGACGCCCTACGTCGTTCGCGCTACGGCGCCAAAGGACCTGTCGCGCCCGGATGACGGCTTCGCGGCGCCCGCGGATCCGCAGGCCGAACTGATCGGCAACATCAACCGCATCTACGGCGTGCCCGGCAAGACCGAGCCGGCGCGCAACTATCGCGGTACCTACGGCTTCATCACCGACTGAGGCGGAACGGGGACTTCACGATGACCATAAGACCACCCCAGCTTCGCAAGCGCGCCATCGCCCTCGGCAGCGCGCTGGTCGGCATCGCGCTCGCGCTCGGCGGCTGCCAGCATGACGAAGTGACTACGGCCTCCATTCCCGACGACTACAAGCAGCGTCATCCGATCGCGATCGAGGAGCAGAACCGCTCGATCGTGGTCTTTGTCGGTCACGCCCGCGGCGGCTTGACCGCCGCTCAGCGCGCCGACGTGATGGGCCTGGCCTCGACCTGGCTGCACGAGGGCACCGGTGCCATCCACATCGACGTGCCGACGGGGATGCCCAACGCCCGTCCGGTGGCGGAATCCATGCACGAGATCCAGGCGATGTTGGCGGCCGCGGGCGTGCCGCCGCGCGGCGTCATCGCTCGCCCCTATCGGCCCGAGGACAAGCGCTTCCTGCCGCCGATCCGGCTGACCTATTCGAAGATCGCCGCGGTCGCGGGTCCGTGCGGCCTGTGGCCGGAGGACATCGGCCCCTCGATGAAGAACAAGAGTTGGTTCGAGAACAAGGACTATTACAATTTCGGCTGCGCCTACCAGCGCAACCTCGCGGCGATGGTCGACAATCCCACCGACCTCGAACAGCCGCGACCTGAAACACCGGCCTACACGGTGCGGCGTACCGCCGCCTTCGAGAAATATCGCAAGGGTAATCCGACGGCGGTCTCTTATCCCGAGGCCGAAAGGGCCAAACTCAGCGACACCGGCAAATGATCAGCTACGCGCGCCAGACACAAGAACAGCAGCCGGAAGCCCCTCCGCCGCCGGTCGAGGAGCATATTGCGCCCGCGCCGCGCGTTTCGGTCCAGGCCTTCTGCGAAACCGTGGAGACCGCCGCCGCCGTGCAATCGGCCGGCGAGGATCGCCGCCTCGGCAAGGCCCATCTGAAGATCCAGATGGGCGGCATGGCGGCTGCGATCGAAGCCTATCGCTCGGCGCCCACGCCGAACGTGATCGTGCTCGAGAGCGACGGCCGCAGCGACCTGCTGACCGGGCTCGACCAGCTCGCCACCGTCTGCGACGCCGGCACCCGCGTGGTCGTGATCGGCCGCATCAACGACGTCATGCTCTACCGTGAGTTGGTGCGTCGCGGCGTCAGCGACTACGTGCTCGCACCGGTCGGTGCCATCGATGTGGTGCGCTCGATCTGCAACCTGTTCTCGGCTCCCGAAGCCAAGGCGGTCGGCCGCATCATCGCCGTAGTTGGAGCCAAGGGCGGCGTCGGCGCCTCCACCATCTCACACAACGTCGCCTGGGCGATTGCGCGGGACCTCGCGATGGACGCCGTGGTCGCCGACCTCGACCTGGCGTTCGGCACCGCCGGGCTCGACTACAATCAGGACCCGCCGCAGGGCATCGCAGACGCCGTATTCTCGCCCGACCGCGTCGACACCGCCTTCATCGACCGCCTGTTGTCGAAATGCACGGACCATCTGAGCCTGCTGGCGGCACCGGCGACGCTCGACCGGGTCTATGATTTCGGCACCGACGCCTTCGATGCGGTATTCGACACGCTGCGTGCGACCATGCCCTGCATCGTGCTCGACATCCCGCATCAATGGTCGGGCTGGACCAAGCGCGCTCTGATTGGCGCCGACGACATTTTGATCGTGGCGGCACCCGACCTCGCCAATCTGCGCAACACCAAAAACCTGTTCGATCTGCTCAAGGCCGCGCGCCCCAACGACCGCCCGCCACTATACTGCCTGAACCAGGTCGGCATCCCCAAGCGGCCGGAGATCGCCGCCAGCGAATTCGCCAAGGCGATCGAGAGCCAGCCAGTGGTTTCGATCCCGTTCGAGCCGCAGATCTTCGGCGCTGCCGCCAACAACGGCCAGATGATCGCGGAGATCTCCGCGAACCACAAGTCGATCGAGATGTTCCTCCAGATCGCCCAGCGCCTGACCGGCCGCAGCGAGACGAAGAAACAAAAGTCGTCCCTGCTTTCACCGCTGATTGAGAAGTTGCGGGGAAAATAAGCCGCCGCATGGAGTTGTTAAGTGTTCGGTAAGCGTAGCGGAACAGACACCGACTTTCGGGCTCCCAAGCCCGGCGCCGTGTCGCCAGAGCCTGCCCCGGCTCCGGCGCCGACGGTGTCGCGCGCGCCGCCCCCGCCGGCCATCGCTTCCCCGCCCCTCGCCCCCTCCCGGCCCGTGCCGGTCATGGAGACCCGGCGCTCGGACAATTATTACGAGGTCAAGGCGACCATCTTCGGCGCCCTGATCGAGGCGATCGACCTCGCCCAGCTCGCCAAGCTCGATTCGGAGTCCGCGCGCGAGGAAATCCGCGACATCGTCAACGAGATCATCGCGATCAAGAACATCGTGATGTCGATCGCCGAGCAGGAAGAGTTGCTCGACGACATCTGTAACGATGTGCTCGGCTATGGCCCGCTCGAGCCGCTCCTTGCGCGCGACGACATCGCCGACATCATGGTGAACGGGGCCGGCACGGTCTTCATCGAAGTCAGCGGCAAGATCCAGCGCACCGGAATCCGTTTCCGCGACAATCAACAGCTCCTCAACATCTGTCAGCGCATCGTCAGCCAGGTCGGCCGGCGCGTCGACGAATCCTCGCCGATCTGCGACGCGCGTCTCGCCGACGGCTCCCGCGTCAACGCCATCGTGCCGCCGCTCGCGATCGACGGCCCCGCGCTTACCATCCGCAAGTTCAAGAAGGACAAGCTGACGCTGGATCAGCTCGTCAAGTTCGGGGCGATCTCGCCGGAGGGCGCGGAGATCCTCCAGATCATCGGCCGCGTACGCTGCAACGTGCTGATCTCCGGCGGTACCGGCTCCGGCAAGACGACGCTGCTCAACTGTCTGACCAACTATATCGAGCACGACGAGCGCGTCATCACCTGCGAGGACGCCGCCGAGCTCCAGCTCCAGCAGCCGCACGTGGTGCGCCTCGAAACCCGCCCGCCCAACATCGAGGGCGAAGGCCAGGTCACGATGCGCGAACTGGTGCGCAACTGCCTGCGCATGCGTCCCGAACGCATCATCGTCGGCGAAGTCCGTGGCCCGGAGGCGTTCGACCTGCTCCAGGCCATGAACACCGGCCACGACGGCTCGATGGGAACGCTGCACGCCAACAATCCCCGCGAAGCGCTCTCGCGCTGCGAATCCATGATCACGATGGGCGGCTTCTCCCTTCCTTCGCGAACAATTCGCGAGATGATCTGCGCCTCGATCGACGTCATCGTCCAGGCCGCGCGCCTGCGCGACGGCTCGCGGCGCATCACGCACATCACCGAGGTGATGGGCATGGAAGGCGACACCATCATCACCCAGGACATCTTCCTCTACGACCTGATCGGCGAGGACGCCAACGGCAAGATCATCGGTCAGCACCGATCGACCGGCATCGGCCGTCCGAAGTTCTGGGAACGCGCACGCTATTACGGCGAAGAGAAACGCCTTGCCGCCGCGCTCGACGCTGCGGAAAAGAAACCGAACACGTGAGCGGGCCGGCGCAGCCATGAACATTCAGGTCCTCGCCCTCGCCTTCCTCGCCACCGCTGCCGTCGGCGGCATCGCCTGGGTCTTCCTCTATCCGATGCTCTCAGGCGAGCGGAAGGCCGAGAACCGCCGCGCGTCGATTGCGCGCGCCGAAGCGCCCGCGACCCGCCAGGCCGAGAAGACCCAGCGCTCGCGCCGCGAGCAGGTCGAGAGCTCGCTCAAGGATCTCGAGGCGAGACGCTCGCAGGAGAAGAGCGTTCCGCTCAACATTCGTCTGTCGCAGGCCGGGCTCGATTGGACGACGCAGAAATTCTGGATCGCGTCCGGCGTCGTGGCCGGCGTGTTCTTCTTTGGCGCCTTGTTCGGCGGCGGCGGCCTGCTGGGCGCCGCCGGTCTCGCCTTTGCCGGCGGCTTCGGGCTGCCGCGCTGGGCGCTGGGCTTCTTGAAGAAGCGGCGCGAGAACAAGTTCCTGGCTGCCCTGCCCGACGCCGTCGACGTCATCGTCCGCGGCATCAAGGCTGGCCTGCCGCTGTTCGAATCCATCAAGGTCGTCGCGGCCGACGCGCCGGAGCCGCTGCGCAGCGAATTCCTGGCCATCATCGAGACGCAGGCGATCGGCATGCCGCTCGGCGAGGCCTGCTCGCGCCTCTACGACCGCATGCCGCTGCCGGAGGCCAATTTCTTCGGCATCGTGGTGTCGATTCAGCAGAAATCGGGCGGCAACCTCTCCGAAGCGCTGGGCAACCTCTCCAAGGTGCTGCGCGACCGCAAGAAGATGAAGGAAAAGATCCAGGCGATGTCGATGGAAGCCAAGGCCTCGGCCGGCATCATCGGTTCGCTGCCGCCGATCGTGATGTTCCTCGTCTATCTCACGACGCCCGACTACATCTCCTTGCTGTGGACCCATCCCACCGGTCAGCTCATGCTGGTCGGCTGCGTCGTCTGGATGTCGATCGGCATCATGGTGATGAAGAAGATGATCAACTTCGATTTCTGACGGTGCCGCATGGTCGAGTTCCTCGTTACGAAACTGCATGACGCCCACTTCATGACCATGCTGCTGGCGGCCATCGCCGCCAGCGCCACCGTCTATACGCTGGTGATGCCGCTGTTCGCCGGCGAAGGCCTTTCCAAGCGGATGAAGGCGGTGGCCAGCGAGCGCGAGCGGATCCGGCAGCGCGAGCGCGAGCGTCTCAACAAGAACGAAAAGGTCTCGCTGCGCCAGACGCCCAAGCAGATCGTCTCCAAGGTCGTCGAGGACTTCAACCTGACCAAATGGCTGGCGCAGGAGGCTGCGCGCGACAAGCTGATCATGGCGGGTTATCGCGGCCAGGCGCCTTACATTACCTTCCTGTTCGCGCGCTTGGTGGCCCCGATCGTGCTGCTCGTCGGCTCGGTGATCTACGTGTTCCTGATCGCCCATATGGATCGGCCGCTGCCGATCAAGATCGGCATTTGCGTCGGCGCGGCCTATCTCGGCCTGCAGGCGCCGATGCTGTTCCTGAAGAACGCGATCTCCAAGCGTCAGCTCTCGATCAAGCGCGCCTTTCCCGATGCGCTCGATCTGCTGCTGATCTGCATCGAATCCGGCATGTCGGTCGAAATGGCGTTCCGCAAGGTCGCCACCGAAATCGTCGGCCAGTCGATCGCGCTGTCGGAGGAGTTCACCCTGACCACCGCCGAACTCTCCTACCTGCAGGACCGCAAGGTGGCGTACGAGAACCTGGCAAAGCGCACCGGGCTCGAAGGCGTCAAGTCGGTGTGTCTGGCGCTTCAGCAGGCGGAACGCTACGGCACGCCGCTCGGCCAATCGCTGCGCGTGATGGCGCAGGAAAATCGCGACATGCGCATGAACGAGGCCGAGAAGAAGGCCGCCGCGCTGCCGCCGAAGCTGACGGTGCCGATGATCCTGTTCTTCCTGCCGGTGCTGTTCGTCGTCATTCTCGGGCCGACCGGCATCAAGATCTCCGAGCTGCACTGACGCGGAACGAAAAACGCGAAAACAACCCCATGCACAGTAGCCGGCCACCGCCGGCTCTATGCCCTGTAGATCGCGATAAGCCTTGGCAATATCGGGTTAATTTCGCCTGATCGCGCCAAGAGCGGCAGATCAGTCGGATTGGCTGAGCGAGGCGACCGGCGTGCGCTTCGGCACGCCGCGCGGAGCATCGCTGCGGCTCAGCATGTCCTTGAGATAGGCGACATTGGCCGCAGCCTGGTCCGGCGGCAGGTCCGCCTTCACGATGGCCTCGGCCTCCGCGAAGCGACCCTGAAGGCCGACCACCAGGCCGAGATTCTGCCGCACCCGCGAGCTCGCACGCGGCGAAGCGTAGGCCTGCCGCAGCACCTCTTCCGCCTTGGGCAGATTCCGCGACAGCATGTAGGACAGCCCGAGATTGGACAGCACGCCGGGATCGTCAGGCGCGATCTTCAGCGCACTCGCATAATAGGCGCGCGCCTCGTCGTGACGGCCCATCTGGTCGAGACAGGTCCCCTGCACCGATAGCAGGCGCCAGTCCGGATTGTCGGGCGAATGCGCCTTCGACAACACGTCGAAGGCCTGTTGGAAATTGCCGTTGTCGGCAAGCGCGCGGCCGTAGAGGGCTAGCAGCGGCTTGTTGCCGGGGTTGGCGATGGTCGCCTGCTCGAGCACGGCGGCGGCCTGGGCACGCTGGCCATTGGCGCGCAAGGCCTGACCGTAGGCCAGCGCCGCGTCCGCGTCCTTGGGATTGGCGCGGTAGCGTTCGCCATAGGCCTCGACCGCGCGCGCCGGATCCGCCGGCACAGCTTCCGCCTTCGGCCCGATCGAGCCCGTGACGTCGGACAGCTTTGACATGGCAGTGCAGCCGCCGAGGCTCGCGGCCACCAGAGCAATCAGCGAGGCGGAGGCAAGAAGCCGGACAGGACGGAACCGTTGACGCATGACGCTTTGACTCTCGAGCCGATGATCGAGCCGAACGCGCCAGCAATAGACTGTTAACCCTAATGGTCGGTTAATGCCGGGAACGGCCGCCTTGCGGCGGCATCTCCCCGCCCAGGTCGAGATCGAGGCCGAGCAGCTTCACCTGCTCGTTCAGCTCGCGCAGCAGATGCAACCGCTGTTGCGTTCTCCCGGCGACATCCGCGGCATCGCGCGGCAGCATCGGCCACCGGCGCAGGAGGTCGTCACGATTGAGCAGGCGATCCGTGCGGAGCTCCTCCAGAGTGGCATGGTCGATGCCGAGCATGTCGGCTGATTGTCCAATCAGTCGGTGGAGCAGCGCCCTCACTTCGGTCCGCGCCGTGGCTTCGGACCTTTGTGCCGACCTGGCGAGCTTGCCGTCGAGATCGGCCCAGGCGTGAAACGTGACGAGATAGGTGTAGAGCATGTCCGTCCAATCCTGCCCGCCGGCGTCGTAGAACGCAGGGCGCGACAGCAGCCGCCGGACCAGCCCCAGAACCTGGTCCCGCGACAGCGACGTGGATGAGGCGATCTCGATCACCGACTGGACGGCGGGATCGCGGGACAGATCCCGCCCCGCCGGCAGTCTGATCAGCCCGTCCGGCAGATTCGAATCGAGCGGCCTGAAACCGGCATCGTTGCGTGGCTGGGAGTAGCGGGCGATCGTGAACCGATACTCGCAGCGCTCGGACCCGGATGTCGGCCCCAAATGGACGATGTTGAAGCCGGCGTCGTCGCCGCCATGCCCGGTGGAGGACGGACAGGACAGCACATAGATCGTGCGCCAGAAATCCTCCCCGCCGCTCCGCATCGCACGCGGATCGGGAATCGAGTAGCGACTGAGGCCCTCGACATGGCGATGCCCATGCAGAATCATGGTGACGCCGAGCGAGGTCGCCGCCTCCAAAAAAGTCGCGGGTGCGGCGAGATACATCAGCGGCTCGTCCGGAACGCCGAGAAACCGCTTGCCCTCGCCGGTCGCCTGCGGCAGCGGATGATGATGTAGCGCCAGCACGCGCACCAGGCTTTCCGCAGGCTCGGAATAACAGGCTCGTCCGGCCGAACCAATGCTGCCCGCAAGCTCGACGCTCAGCCGGGCGGACTGCGCGACCATCGCATGGTAAGCTTGTTCGTCGATGTTGCCGCTGGCAAGCGTCGTGAGGCTTGCGCTGTTGGAGTCGAGCAGCACCAGGTCGAGACCGGCCTCGCGGTAGTAGACGCTCTTCGAGGTCCGCGGCAGGCGCAGATAATCATAGGCGTCGTGCCGGCCGCCGCGCTGGCTCGGACGCTTGACATCGTGATTGCCTGCGACCGCCTGGATGTCGGTGAATAATCCCGTCTGCCTGAAAGAGGCGATCACCGCGAGCGCTTCGTCGAGCGCGAGCGGGGTCGGGTCGTTCACGATGTCGCCCGTGATCAGCAGGATACGGTCCGGCACGTCCGCGAAGGCAGCCATCCGCTCGCGTAGCGCAGCGATGAGAGTCTCGATGGCCGGAAGCAACCGGCCTGACCCATCCAGATGCAGGTCGGAGATCTGCGCAATGACAAACGATCTATTCATTTTGCGCCGGTCACAACGAATGTTGCGCCGCCCAAACGATTGAGAGAAATGCCTTCGAAGAGTTCAGGCAGATAACGTCTGGTATCGGTATCGTCAGGGAGTCAGCGGCGCTCTTGCGCTCCATGCGTGCAGAGACGCGCCGCACAACCACAATATATTCGACAATAATGCCACAACCGCAGCGCTAGTAAAGTCCTGCGCCCGCGCACGCGTGAACGGCAGCCTCAAACCAGATGCGAGCGCGGCCGCAGATGGTTCAGACAGTCAAATCAATATTCGATGGCGAGACGCTTGCGGATTTCGTCGATGCGCTTGTCGAGCGCATCGAAGCGCGCATGAATCGAACGGTCATGGAGGTAGAAGACGTAGCCGCCGGCGAGAAACGCAAATACCCAGTGGTGATGCTCGACATAGCCAAAGACTGCCTCGATGGCCTGGCCGATGAATGTGACCACGCTCCACACAAATTCCATTCGCGTTTCCTCCCGGCACGCTTCGTCTTCGGCCGCTGCCGTCCCTAGACAGGTGACAAGCCGACCCGCAACCGTTGCCGGAACCTAGCACGGCTCCTGATCTGCGAGTAGCTGCTCACCGGGCGGTGACCGCAAAGCCGATTGCGGCCACGGCAAAACTCTGCGAAGTCTCCTCCAACCGAATGACCTTGCGGGCCCGCCAATGCCTTCCGTGTTCGAGACGTCCTCGACTGCCACCCCGATCACCTTCGTCACCAAATCGAGCTGGGAGACCGTGCGCGAGTCGCTACCGCCGGCGCAACGCCAGTTCGCCGTGGCGAGCGCCTACGCCGCCAAGCCGGGCGGCTATCTGGCGCTCCCGGCGCCGGACGGCACGATCGCGCAAGTGCTGTTCGGCCTCGAAGAGGATGGCGCCAGGTCGCGTGATCCGTTCAGGCCGGGCGCCCTGCCCGGCCTGCTGCCGCCGGGTATCTATCGCTTTGCCAATGCACCGCACGATGCACGACTGGCGGCGCTCGCCTTCGCGCTCGGCGCCTATCGCTTCGCACGCTATCGCAAGGCCGACAGGCCCGATGCCCGGCTGGTGCCGCCTGACGGTATCGATCCCGCCGAGATCAACCGCATGGCCGATGCCGCGATGCTGGCGCGCGATCTCATCAACACGCCCTCCAACGACATGGGGCCGGAGGAACTCGCCGCTGCCGCGCAAGAGCTCGCGGCCGAATTCGGCGCCAGCTACGCCTGCACCATCGGCGCGGAGCTGGAGACAAACTTTCCGCTGATCCATGCCGTCGGCATGGCCTCGAGCCGTGCGCCGCGGCTGATCGATATCGGCTGGGGCGATCCCAGCCATCCCAAAGTGACGCTGGTCGGCAAGGGTGTCTGTTTCGACACCGGTGGCCTCGATCTGAAACCGTCGAGCGGCATGCTGATCATGAAGAAGGACATGGGTGGCGCGGCCAATGTGTTGGCGCTGGCGCGCATGGTGATGGACGCGAAGCTGAAGGTCCGGCTGCGCGTGCTGATTCCGGCCGTGGAGAACGCGGTCGCCGGAAATGCCTTTCGCCCGCTCGACATTTTTACATCGCGCAAAGGCATCACGGTCGAGATCGGCAACACCGATGCGGAAGGACGGCTGGTGCTCGCCGACGCGCTGGCGTTGGCCGATGAGGAGACACCCGATCTGCTGATTGATCTCGGCACATTGACGGGTGCCGCGCGCGTTGCGCTGGGGCCGGATTTGCCGCCCTTCTACACAAATGATGAGGCGCTGGCCGCCGACGTCGCGCGCTGCGCGGTGCAGGAGAACGATCCGTTGTGGCGCATGCCGCTGTGGCCGCCTTACGATGCGTGGCTGGACTCCAAGACCGCCACCATCACCAACGCCCCATCGGGCGGCTTCGCCGGTTCGATCACCTGCGCGCTGTTCCTGCAGCGCTTCGTCGAGCAGGCCAAGAGCTGGCTTCACGTGGATATTTATGGCTGGACGCCGTCGGCGAAGCCCGCGCGGCCCGAGGGCGGCGAATGCCAAGCCGCCCGCGCCATCTACAAGGTGCTGAGCGAGCGCTATGCTTGATCCAAGCCACGATCCGCGGCTGACGCCCGCGCGCGGCGACCTCGCCGCAAAATATCTCGAAGGCCAGGTGCAAGCCGATCGCTTCGTCGTGGGCGAGGAGTTCGAGGTCACCGCGCCGATCGCGCCGGCGCGCGAACAGCCCTCCTCGAACGCCATGCTGATGACGGAAGCGCTGCGCGGCGAGCGGGTGACGGTCTACGACCGCAACGGCGAGGGCTGGGCCTGGGGCCAACTCGACAGCGATGGCTATGTCGGGTGGCTGCCGGATGCCGCACTGATGAAGCCGGCGGCCGCGCCGACGCACAAGGTGAGCGCACTGCGGACGCTCGTCTTTCCTGGCCCCTCGATCAAGCTGCCGCCGGCCGACGCACTGGTGCTGGGGTCGAAGCTCACGATTGCGCGCGAGGACGGCCCTTTCGCTGTCACGCGCGACGGCGCGTTCCTGCCGAAGGCTCATCTCGTCCCCCTCGAGTCTCGCGAGCCGGACTTCGTCGCGGTCGCCGAACGCTTCGTCGGCACGCCCTATCTCTGGGGCGGCAAGAGCAGCCTCGGCATCGATTGCTCCGGCCTGGTTCAGGTTTCGCTGACGGCCGCAGGCACCGGGTGTCCGCGCGACAGCGACATGCAGCAGGCCGGCCTCGGCCGCGCACTGGAACCGCATGAGCGAAGCAGCCTGCTGCGCGGCGATCTGATCTTCTGGAAGGGCCACGTCGCCATCGTGCGCGACGGAAGCACCATGGTTCACGCCAACGCGCATCACATGGCGACGGTGGTCGAGCCGATCGAACCGGCGATTGCGCGGATCAAGGCGGGTGGGAGCGAGGTTATCGCAATAAAGCGGATGTAGCTCGCGTCGGCGAATGCTTTGCTACGCCAGCCTGGGAAGGCGGACCCGGAGCGGCATCATCAAAAAATCGGGTCAATCATGACAGCGCCTCAAGCTCTTCAACACCTACAGGAGGCTTGCTTCGCCAGCCAATCATGTATGACCGCTTCGCCAGACCGTCCTGAACGCGAGCAATCTGCGTCCGCTCGCCTGCGAGCCGCAACCGCAGCAGGGGATCGTGAGTTCCCGACGCGATCAGGCATTTGTTGATGACCCAAGCGAATGGCTCAATACCGGCGCGCCGCAGGTCTTGCTGAAGAGCAGCGGCCTCTGAAACCGGAGTTGTCTCCGGCAGAGTTACCAGGATCACCCGGGTGTGAGTGGGATCCTGCAGCCTCATCAGCGGGGTCACGATACGCCCCGGTCCGCTCGGTTCTAGTTGGCTTGTCATCTGACGATGATAAGCGCCGGTCGCGTCCAGCAGCAGCAAGGTGTGGCCTGTCGGAGCCGTATCGAGGACCACAAAGGCGCTTCGCGCCTCGGCGACAACGTGCGAGAAGGCGTGAAACACAGCGACCTCCTCAGTGCATGGCGAAGCCAGGTCTTCGAGCAGTAGCGCCTTACCCTGATCATCCAGGTCGCGGCCACGGCTCGCCAGTATTTTCGAGACATAGCGTTCCGTCTCAACCCGGGGATCGATCCTGTCTACCGTGAGGCCCGGCATCACGCCATCGACCACGAAATTGACATGCGCTGCAGGATCTGTCGTGCTGAGGTGCACGGCATGTCCGCGCTTGGCGAGACCCACGGCGATGGCCGCGGCAATCGTCGTCTTTCCGACGCCGCCCTTGCCCATGACCATGATGAGGCCATGCTCGCCTTGGGCGATGTCGTCGACCAACCGGTTGAGGCCCGGCAGGTCGATTGGCTCGGCATCTCGCTCGCCGGCGTCATTCGGATCCCGTGGATTGGATGACGCCAGCATCCGCCTCAGTGCCGGGAGGCCCACGATGTCAAATCCAAACAATGGAATTTCGTCTCGCGGCAGCTTCGTCAACGACGCCGGCATCGAGGCGAGAGACTCGTCCTGGTCCCGCTCAAGGGCAACCGCCACAACATCGGCAGGGTCCGCCGCGTGAAAACGTCCATTCACGGCGAGAGTCTGGTTCGAGAGATTGAGCGCGTCGAGTTCACCCGACGTTCGAGCCGCCTCGCGGATCGCGCTCCGATCGGCGCGAGTGACCAGGACAACCGTCGTCCGCTTGGGATCGCCCAACGCTTGGAGCGCCTGGCGAAAGCGATTCTCCTGCATCTTCAAACCTGAATGAGGACCGAGACAGGATGCCCCCCGGTCGTTGTCCTTCAGAAAGCCGGTCCATGCCTTTGGCAGGCTGAGAAGCCGCAATGTGTGGCCGGTCGGGGCCGTATCGAAAATGATATGGTCGAAGCCCGCCATGTCGCCATCCAGCAGGCCGACGAACTCGTCGAAGGCAGCTATCTCGGTGGTGCAAGCGCCGGAAAGTTGCTCGCGAACGGTCGATCTTTCCTCAGGGGAAACCGCGGGCCCGAGCTGGTCGAGCACACGGGTTCGATAGCTCTCGGCTGCTGCCTCCGGATCGATGTTCATCGCGAACAGCCCGGCGGCGTTCGGCACTGGCACCGGATTGTCGCTTAGCCGGACATCCAGCATCTCGTCGAGGTTCGAGGCAGGATCAGTGCTGACGAGGAGGACACGCGAGCCGCGGTCGGCGAGACCGATGGCGGTAGCACAGGCCAGCGAGGTCTTGCCGACGCCGCCCTTACCAGTAAAGAACAGAAATGGTGTTGGAGCGTCCAGCGCGTGAAAGTGAAGCATCAAAAATAATCCCCCGGTCGCGTGCGGTGATGCGGGATGCACCCTCGTGGAAGTGGCGGCCCGAGGACTGCGGCGCGTGGAGCGCTATCCGACGCCCTGAACGATGAGGCCCGTACCGTCGCAGCGTTCGCAAGCACTCTCTTTGCCGGTCGCCTTGTCTGCCACTCTGCCGGTCCCCGCGCATTCGGGACAGAGGTCCTCGGCAGTACCTGGCGTTCCGGGTTCCGGATCATCATCAGGGGTGTGCGGCCTCAGCGGATTTGATTTCATGTCAGCTTCCTTCCGCCATGTGTTAGGAGCCGCCAATTGATAAGTCCCAACACAAACGCGCGGATTGATCTAACGCAAGGACCGATCTTGCGCATGCCGGATCGCCGATGCTGAGAAGCACGCTGCTCTTTCTGGCCCTTCGGGGACCTGAGCGTCGGACTGGATGTCCGCTTTGCACCACAAGTTGCCTTTCGTCACGTACGAGCAACGCGAATTACGATTGACGAGGAAATGCCGCTGAGTGAGGTGACTGCCTTCAACATGGCAGCGACGATGTGCGAAGGTGCCGATCCCGTTTCAACGGTGACGCGGAACACGGAAAAGCCAGGATTGCGCGCAGAGCGAATGCGATGGCGCGTGGGGACTTCTTCGACTTCCGCGGAGAGACTTGGTGGGTTTTCGCCTAACCCATCCGACGAAAGCTAAGTCGCCACCGCCCCGTTCCCCGCCGTCTCCAGCCGGAACGCCGCCGCGAACAGCGCGCGGGTGTAATCCGTCTTCGGATTCTTGAACAGCTCGGCGGCCTGGCCTTCCTCGACCACCTTGCCGCTCCGCATCACGATGAGATGGCTGGCGAGCGAGGCGACGACGCGCAAATCGTGCGAGATGAACATGTAGGTGAGATCGCGCTTGCGCTGGAGCTCGCGCAACAGCTCCACCATCTGGGCCTGGAACAGCATGTCGAGCGCGCTGGTCGGCTCGTCCAGCACGACGAAGTCAGGCTCCAGCACCACCGCGCGGGCGATGCTGATGCGCTGGCGCTGGCCGCCGGAAAACTCGTGCGGGTAGCGGAAGCGCGTGTCCGGCTTCAGTCCGACATCCTCGAGCGCCTTGACGACGCGCGCCTCGCGCTCCTCGCGCGACAGGTTGGGTTGATGCACCGAGAGACCTTCGGCTACGATGTCCGCGATCGACATGCGCGGTGAGAGCGAGCCGAACGGGTCCTGGAACACGATCTGCATGTCGCGCCGGAACGGGCGCATCTCCTTGAAGCGGAGGCCCTGGATGTCCTTGCCCAGGAACACGATGCGCCCGTTCGAGGAGATCAGCCGCAATAGCGCCAGGCCCAGCGTGGTCTTGCCCGAGCCGGATTCGCCGACGACACCGAGCGTCTCGCCCTTGCGCACGGCGATGCTGACGCCGTCGACCGCCTTGATATGGCCGACCGTCTTGCGCATCAGGCCGCGCTTGATCGGAAACCACACTTTCAAATCGTCGGCCGACATCACCACCGGGGCGTCAGGCTGCGGCGGGGCCGGATCCGGCTTCGGCTCGGCCGCAAGCAGATCGCGCGTATAGGAATGCTTCGGGGTCTTGAAGACCTGCTCGACCGGCCCCTGCTCGACGATCTCACCGCCCTTCATCACACAGACGGTGTCGGCGATGCGGCGCACGATGCCGAGATCGTGGGTGATGAAGAGCAGGCTCATGCCGAGACGCGACCTGATCTCGGCCAGCAGGGCCAGGATCTGCGCCTGCACCGTGACATCGAGCGCCGTGGTTGGTTCGTCCGCGATCAGGAGGTCCGGCTCGTTGGCAAGCGCCATAGCAATCATCACGCGCTGGCGCTGACCGCCGGAGAGCTGGTGCGGATAGCTCTTCAGCCGCGTCTCCGGCTCGGGGATGCCGACCTGCGTCAGCAGCTCCAGCGTTCGCCTGCGCGCCTCCGAGTTGCTGGACGGATTATGCAGCTGGATGATCTCGCCGATCTGCGCCTCGATCGTGTGCAGCGGATTGAGGGAGGTCATCGGCTCCTGGAAGATGATGGAGATGTCGCTGCCTCTGATCTCCCGCATCTGCTGCTCGGACCGGTCGATCAGCTCCTGCCCCTTGAAACGGATGCTGCCCGAGGGGTGCGAGGCGGTCGGATAGGGCAGGAGCTTCAGGATCGAGAGCGCGCTGACCGACTTGCCGGAGCCGGACTCGCCGACCAGCGCGACGCATTCGCCACGCTTTATCTGGAACGACACCTTGTCGACCGCCAGCGTCGTGTTGCCGCCCTGATGGAAGGCCACCGAAAGATCGCGAACGGCAAGCAATGGCTGGTTGATCGCGTCCATCACGCCCTCACTTGAACGTCTTGCGCGGATCGAAGGCATCGCGCACGGCTTCGCCGATGAAGATCAGCAGCGACAGCATGATCGCGACCGAGAAGAAGCCGGTGAAACCGAGCCACGGCGCCTGCACGTTGGATTTGCCCTGCGACAACAGCTCGCCGAGCGAGGGCGAGCCGGGCGGCAGGCCGAAGCCGAGGAAATCCAGCGCCGTCAGCGTCATCACCGAGCTCGAGACGATGAAGGGCAGGAACGTCATGGTCGCCACCATCGCGTTGGGCAACAGATGCCGGAACATGATGACCCCGTTCGAAACGCCGAGCGCCCGCGCCGCCTGGATATATTCGAAATTGCGTCCGCGCAGGAATTCCGCGCGCACCAGGCCGACCAGCGACACCCATGAGAACAGCAGCAATATCCCGAGCAGAACGAAGAAGCCGGGCACCAGCACCGAGGACAGGATCAGCAGCAGATAGAGCGAAGGGATCGCGGTCCATATCTCGATGAAGCGCTGGAAGGTGAGATCGATCCAGCCGCCGAAATAGCCCTGGATGCCGCCGGCGGCGACACCGACGATCGAGGAGACGATGGTGAGACAGAGGCCGAACAGCACCGAGATGCGGAAGCCGTAGATCAACCGCGCCACCACGTCGCGGCCCTGATCGTCGGTGCCGAGCCAGTTGTATTCGAGGTCGCGGCAGCTCTTCAGCCCCTTCTTCTCGACCACCGGCTTGCACTGGGCTTCCGTCAGCATCCAGGTCGGCGGCGACGGAGCCGGCGTCGGCAGATCGAGATTGTGGGTGTCGTAGGAGTAGCGGATCAAAGGCCAGACGATGCTGCCGCCCTTGTCCTTGATCAGCTTCTGCAAATACGGATCGCGGTAGTCGGCCGCGGTCTCGAAGTCGCCGCCGAAGGTCGTCTCGGAATAGGTGACGAAGGCCGGCCAGTAGAGATGACCGTCATATTTGATCAGGAACGGCCGGTCGTTGGCGATCAGCTCGGCAAACAGCGACACCACGAACAGGACCATGAAGAGCCAGAACGACCAGTAGCCGCGCCGGTTCGCCTTGAAATTCTCCCAGCGCCGCTTGTTCAGCGGCGACGGCGCGAACGGCTTGCGCGTGATCGGCACGGCCGCACCGAGCGGACTCTTGGCCGAGGTCTCGATCGGAGTCGGAGCGGTCAGCGTCATCAGACCTCCCTCGCCTCGAAGTCGATCCGCGGATCGATCCACATATAGGTCAGATCGGAGATCAGATTGACCACGAGACCGACGAGCGAAAAGATGTAGAGCGTGCCGAACACGACGGGGTAATCGCGGTTGAGCACGCTCTCGAAGCTGAGCAGCCCGAGCCCGTCCAGCGAGAAGATCGTCTCGATCAGCAGCGAGCCGGAGAAGAAGGCGTGGATGAAGGCGCCCGGAAAGCCCGCGATCACGATCAGCATCGCGTTGCGGAAGATGTGGCCGTAGAGCACCTGGTTCTCGCTGCAGCCCTTGGCCCGTGCGGTCATGACATATTGCTTGCGGATCTCGTCGAGGAACGAGTTCTTGGTCAGCAGCGTCATGGTCGCGAATGCGCTGAGGCCCATCGAGATCAGCGGCAAGGTGAGGTGCCAGAAATAGTCGATGATCTTCCAGTACCAGGGAAATTGCGACCAGCCGTCCGAGGTCAGGCCGCGCAGCGGGAACAGGTTGAAGAACGAGCCGCCGGCGAACAGGATGATCAGGAGGATCGCGAACAGGAAGCCGGGAATCGCGAATCCGATGATGATGATCGCCGAGGTCCAGGTGTCGAAGCGCGTACCGTCCTTCACCGCCTTGCGGATGCCGAGCGGGATCGAGATCAGATAGGTGATCAGCGTCAGCCAGATGCCGAGCGAGATCGAAACCGGCAGCTTCTCCTTGATCAGCTGGATCACGCTGACGTCCCGGAAATAGCTCTTGCCGAAATCGAAGCGGGCGAAATTCCACACCATCAGCGCAAAGCGCTCCGGCGCCGGCTTGTCGAAGCCGAATTGCACTTCGAGCTTCTTGATGAAATCGGGGTCGAGCCCCTGAGCGCCACGGTACTTCGAGTTGATGGCATCGCCGCCGCCGCCGAGCTGCCCCGGCGCGCGCTGCGCAAAGTCGCCGCCGCCCGAGATGCGCGAGCTGCCGCCGGTATCGGCGCCCGAGAGCTGCGCGATGACGCGCTCGACCGGACCGCCCGGCGCGAATTGCACAACGACGAAGGACACGAACAGGATTCCGAGCAATGTCGGAATCATCAGGAGAATGCGGCGGGCGATATAGGCGCTCATGATTATTTCGCCTGCTCGAGCTTGGCCGCCTTGGCGGCATCGTACCACCAGTTTTCAGGCGCGCCGACGCCTTGCGCATATTTCGCCGGCTTGTCCGGATGGCTGAACTGATCCCAATACGCGACGCGATGGAAATTGGCGTACCATTGCGGCACCCAGTAGCGGCCGGCGCGAAACACCCGGTCGAAGACACGGCAGGCGGTCGTCAGCTCTGCCCGGTTCTGGGCCGCGATGATCTTCTCGATCAGAGCATCGATCACGGGATCGGAGATGCCGGCGAGGTTGTACGAGCCCTTGGTGTTGGCTGCCTGCGAGGAGAAGAACGGCCGCATGGCGTCACCCGGTGTCGCAGACATCGAGAACCGCTCCATGGTCATGTCGAAGTCGAAATCCTCCACTCGCGCGCGATATTGCACGGCATCGACCAGGCGGAACGTGGCATCGATGCCGAGCGTTGCGAGGTTCTTCAGGTAGGGGCCGTGATGCGGCTGGAGCGAGGGCTCGTCGTTCAGGAACTCGATCGTGAACGGCTCGCCATTGGGCAGAACCCGCTTGCGATCCTTGATGACGAAGCCGGCTTCGTTGAGCAGCTCGCTCGCCTTGCGCAGCAGAGTACGGTCCTGCCCCGAGCCGTCCGACACCGGCGGCACGAAGGGCTGACCGAACACTTCGTCGGGCACCTTGCCGCGGAAGGGCTCCAGCAATGCGAGCTCTTCGGGCGAAGGCGGGCCCGATACCATCATGTCGGAATTCTGGAACGGCGAGCGCGTACGCGCATAGGCGCCGTACATGATGGTCTTGTTGGTCCACTCGAAGTCGAAGGCGTAGATCAGCGCCTCGCGCACGCGCGGATCCTTGAACTTGTCGCGCCTGAGGTTCATGAACCAGCCCTGCGCGCCGGACGGCGTCTCGTCCGGCAGCTGCTCGCGCTTGACGCGGCCGTCCTTGACGGCGGGAAAATCGTAGCGGGTGGCCCAGATGCGCGCGGTGAGCTCTTCGCGAAACAGATAGTTCTTGCCGGTGAAGCCTTCGAAGGCGACGTCGCGGTCGCGATAGAATTCGTAGCGCACCGTATCGAAATTGAAGCTGCCGCGGCAGAGCGGCAGATCGGCGCCCCACCAGTCCTTGACCCGGTCGTATTCGACGTAACGGTTGACCTCGAATCTGCCAACCTTGTACGGGCCGGAGCCGAGCGGCGTATCGAGCGTCGATTCATCGAAGGCGCGCGTGGCGTAATACGCTTTCGAGAAGATCGGAAGGCCGGCGACATAGAGCGGCACGTCGCGCGCGCGGTTCGGCGCGAAGGTGACGGCGACGGTGGCGTCGTCGATCGCCTCGGCCTTCACCAAATCGCGGAGCTGCACGACGATCAGCGGATGCCCCTTCTCCTTGAGGACATTGAGCGAGAAGGCGACATCATGCGCTGTCAACTTCGAGCCGTCGTGGAAACGGGCCTCGGGACGCATCGTGAAGGTATAGGTCAGCTTGTCCGGCGAGATCCGGACCGACTTGGCGGCGAGCCCGTACATGGCATCGGGCTCGTCGTTGGCGCGTCCCATCAAGGCCGCGAAGGTCATATCCATGCCCTGCGCGCCCTCGCCCTTCAGGATGTAGGCGTTGAGCGAGGAGAACGTGAAATAGGACTGGTTGTACGATCGCACCGACGGGATCAACGAGAACGTTCCGCCCTTCGGAGCGTCGGGGTTGACGTAGTCCAGATGGTGAAAGTCGGCCGGATATTTGAGGTCGCCGAACGCCGAGATGCCGTGCGCTTCCGCCACCGCCTCCGACGCCCTCACCTTGCGGAGTGCGCCGGCGCCAAGCGCGCCGCCGACACCGAGGACCAGCACATGCCGGCGTGAAAGCTGCGCCATGCGCAATTGCTTCCTCAAGAGCGTTTTCCGATCCGCGCCGCCTTCTCAGCATCGTACCACCACAGCGTCGGCAGGCCGGACCGGCCGTATTTCGGCAGCGGATCGGCATGGCTGAAGCGGTCCCAGCGAGCGTAGCGCGAGAAGCCGTAGGTGAACTGAGGGACGAGGTAGAAATTCCACAACAGCACGCGATCGAGCGCGTGGGTCGCGGCAACCAGTTCGGCGCGATTTTTGGCGTAGATCACCTTCTCGATCAACGCATCGACCGCAGGATTCTTGATGCCGATGGTGTTGCGCGCACCGGGCATGTCGGCCGCCTGCGAGCCCCAGAACTCGCGCTGCTCGTTGCCGGGCGAAAGCGATTCGCCCCACTGATCGATGATCATGTCGAAGTCGAAGCTGCGCAGACGGTTCTGGTACTGCGCGTCGTCGACGACGCGGATCGAGGTGCTGACGCCGATGCGTTCCAGCGAGGGCTTATAGAACAGCGCGATGCGCTCGGACGACGGATCCTGCACCAGGATCTCGACCGTGAGCGGCTTGCCGGTGCTATCGACCAGCTTGTGGTCCTTGACCTCGAAGCCGGCCTCCTTCAGGAGTCTTGCCGCCTCGCGCAGATTGCTCCGCACGGCCTCCGGACTGCCGCCGACCGGGTTCTGGTAGACCGTGGTGAAGACCTCCGGCGGCACCTTGTCCTTCACGGCCTGAAGAATCTCCAGCTCCTGCCCCTGCGGCAGGCCGGACGAAGCGAGCTCCGTGCCCTCGAAATAGCTGGCGATGCGCTTGTACTGGCCGTAGAAGAGCTGCTTGTTCATCTCTTCGAAATCGAACGCGTAGTTGAAGGCGCGGCGCAGTCGCGCGTCCTTGAACTGATCGCGGCGGATGTTGAAGGCGAAGGCCTGCATCCGTCCGGAATCGTTGATCGGGAATTCTTCCTTGATCACGCGCTTGTCTGCCACCGCCGGAAAATCATAGGCCGTGGCCCACTGCTTGGCGGAGTTTTCCGCGATCCAATCGGCCTGATCGGCCTTGAAGGCTTCCAGCGCGACGAGGTTGTCGCGGAAGAACTCGAAACGCAGCTCGTCGAAATTGTTCTGGCCGATCTGGCTCGGGACGTTGGCGCCCCAATAATCCTTCACCCGCTCGAGCTTGATCGAACGTCCGGCCACGAATTCCTTGATCTTGTAGGGACCGGAGCCGAGCGGCGGCTCCAGCGTGGTCGCGCTGACATCGCGCTTGCGCCCCTGCGCATCGGTGCCTTCCCACCAATGCTTCGGCAGCACCGTCAGCTCGCCCACGATGGTCGGCAATTCGCGGTTGCCCGGGGCATCGAAGGTGAACTTGACTTCGCCCTCGGCGACTTTCTCCGCCTTCACGACGTGACGGTAGTAGGAGGCGTACATAGGCGACTGCTTCTTGAACGTCTCCAACGAGAAGATCACGTCCTCCGGCGTCACCGGCTTGCCATCGTGCCAGCGCGCCTCCTTTCGCAGGCGATAGGTCACCCACGAGAAATCGTCCGGATGCTGCGCGGATTCGGCGAGCTCGCCATACTCGGTCGCAACCTCGTCCTGAGCACGCGCCATCAACGTTTCGTAAATCAGCGCGGCGGCCGGCGCGAGAGACCCCTTGATGCCGGCAACAGCGAGATTGAAATTGTCGAAGGTCCCGAGCGAGATCAGCCGCGCGACGCCGCCCTTGGGCGCATCCGGATTGACATAGTCGAAACGCTTGAAACCCGCCGGGTACTTGATGTCGCCGAACAGTGACAGCGCGTGGCGCCAAGGCAGCCCATTTGAAGCCAGTTCTCCGGTCTGCGCTTCCGCCGATCCGACCAGGGGAACACCCGCCGCAGAACCGAGGGCGGGAAGCGCGGCAGCGGCCGCGCCGGTGAGCAGAAGATCGCGTCGGGTAATGGCCAAATCAACATCCCTGTCTTGAAGGAGGCTACTCCTTTAAGTTCCCAATATAGGCGAGGTTTCGACCGAATATGTTGCTTTTTCCTCATCTTGGAAGGCCGGGCGGCCTCTTCGATGCGACCAAACGCCCCGATCACGGCGCTGCGAGGCCCGGACAGGGAAACGGCCAGGCTTTGGGGCCTGGCCGCATGTCCGAGATCGAAGATTGAAGCGCCTTATTTCGCCGCAGTCGGGAGCGGCTTCGGGTTGTCGGAGAGGCTGTTCAGGTAGGCAAGGACGTCGGCGCGCTCGCTATCCTTCGGGATGCCGGCGAAGCCCATCGCGGTGCCGGGGATGTCGCCCTTCGGATTGGCGATGAACTTGTTCAGCTCGTCGATGGTCCAGGTGCCCCCCTTGGCCTTCATCGCGGCCGAGAAGTTGAAGCCGTTGCGGCCTTCACCGCGGTGGTCGCCGACGATGCCGTAGAGGTTCGGACCGACGCGGTTGGGACCGCCCTTCTCGAAAGTGTGGCAGGCGGCGCACTTCTTGGCGGCGGCGGCGCCCTTCTCGACGGAGGCGGTCTGGAGCAGCTTTTCGATCGGCTCGGAGGAGGCAGCGGCCGCGGGCGCGCCGCCCTTGTCGCCGGCCTCTTCCTTCACGGCGATCTCGAAGCCCGGCTTTTCCGGCATCTTGGGCGAGAACAGCGCATTCGCGGTGAAGCTCGTCACCAGCAGGATGAGACAGGTGCCGAGCACGGCACCGAGAATCTTGTTGAGTTCGAAAGAGTCCATTTCCGGCTAGGCCCCACACCGCAAGAAGGAAAAAGCGGCCGGGCGGCCGCCAGGACGAGCCTCGGGAGAATCAAAAGCGTTCCTGATTGTTTCCCCGAGTTTTGCCATTGAGATATCGGTTTGCCCGGGGTCTGGCAACCCGTATAAGCGGTCCCGCTTTCAGCCCGTCCCCACCCATTTCTCGGTGCGGAAAACGCTCCGTTTCCAGGCCCTTGAACTGATGACTGATTCCCGCATCCTGGTGCTGATCCCGGCCCGCATGGCCGCCACCCGCCTGCCCGGCAAGCCGCTCGCCGATATCGCGGGCCTGCCGATGATCGTCCATGTGATGCGGCGCGCCGTGGCGGCCGATATCGGCCGGGTCGCGGTGGCAACCGACACGGCGGAAATCGCCGCAGTCGTGACCGCCCATGGCGGCGAGGCCGTGATGACCCGCCCGGAACACCCTTCGGGCTCCGACCGCATCCACGAGGCCATGCAGAAGCTCGATCCGGCGGGGAAAGCCGAAATCGTGGTCAATCTCCAGGGCGATTTCCCGACCATCACGGTCGACAACATCCGCGAGGTGCTGCCGCCGCTGAAAGACCCTGAAGTGGACATCGCCACGCTGGCCTCACAGATCCATACCGAGGAGGAGGACCTCGCCCCGAGCGTCGTGAAGGCGATCGGAACCTCGCTCGGTGGTCGGCGCATGCGCGCACTTTATTTCACCCGCGCGACCGCGCCGACCGGCGACGGACCGCGCTACCATCATATCGGCCTCTACGCCTATCGCCGCGCCGCCTTGGAGCGTTACGTTTCGCTGCCGCCCTCGCCGCTGGAATTGCAGGAGAAACTCGAGCAGCTCCGCGCGCTGGAGGCCGGGATGCGCATCGACTTCACCATCGTCGATACCGTCCCCCGCGGGGTCGACACGCCGGCGGACCTCGAGACCGCCCGCGGCATCCTTTCCAAATCCTGAGCCGCTGCTACAAGGCCGACCATGAGCAAGCTGAAAATCGCATTCCAGGGCGAACCTGGCGCCAATTCCCACATCGCCATCGTCGAGGCCTACCCCGAGGCCGAGCCGATGCCCTGCGCCACTTTCGAGGACGCGCTGTCGGCGATCTCCTCGGGCGAGGCCGATCTCGGCATGATCCCGATCGAGAATTCGGTCGCCGGCCGCGTCGCCGACATCCATCATTTGCTGCCGGCCTCCGGCCTCTTCATCATCGGCGAATGGTTCTTGCCGGTCCGGCATCAGCTAATGGCGGTGAAGGGGACCAGGCTCGAGGACATCAAGAGCGTCGAGAGCCACGTCCACGCACTCGGCCAGTGCCGCCGCGTCATCCGCAAGCTCGGCATCAAGCCCATCGTGCACGCCGATACCGCCGGAAGCGCCCGCGACATCTCCGAGCGTAACGACAAGACCGTCGCTGCGATCGCCTCGCGCCTCGCCGCAAAGATCTACGGCCTCGACATCCTCGCCGAGGACATCGAGGACGAGTCCCACAACACCACGCGCTTCGTGGTGCTGGCGCGCGAGCCGAAATGGGCGCCGCAAGCCTCCGGGCCGCTGGTCACCACTTTTGTATTCCGGGTGCGCAACCTGCCCGCGGCGCTCTACAAAGCGCTCGGCGGCTTTGCCACCAACGGCGTCAACATGACCAAGCTCGAAAGCTATATGGTCGACGGCAATTTCTTTGCCACGCAGTTTTACGCCGATGTCGACGGCCATCCTGAAGACAAGGGCCTTGCTTTCGCGATCGAGGAGCTGAAATTCTTCTCGCGCGAATTCCGCATCGTCGGCGTGTATCCGGGCCACCCGTTCCGCGCGACGTTCAGCGAGACGCAGCAGGATTGAACTCGCGTCCCGGACGCGCGAAGCGCGAGCCGGGACGCGAGAGGCTGCGACGCTCGGGGCTGCGATGGGCACCGGCTCAGCAGCGCATCACTGCGTGCTGCGCTACGTCCGGGGCACGGGAGCAGCTCACGCTACCTGCTTCACAAGCCCGAACGCCTCGGCCAGCAGCGCATACGACTTCTTCCGCGCCTCGTGATCGTACACGGCCGTGATCACCATCAATTCGTCCGGCCTGCTCGCCTCGATCAATGGCTGAAGCTTTCTCTGCACCGTCGCTGGATTGCCGACGAACAGGCGCGAGCGGTTGCGTGCGATCGAGACCCGCTCGGCCTCGGAGTAAGGATAGGCCAGCGCCTCCTCGACGCTCGGCAGCGGCAGATATTGGCCGCGGTCGCGGCGCAGGCGGTTGAGATCGAACGAGGCGGCGAGCTTTTCGGCCTCCTCGTCGGTGTCCGCCGCGATGACAGCCGCGGCGAGGATCGCGTGCGGGGTTGCCCGCCAGGCCGAGGGCTGGAAGCGGTTGCGATAATGCACCATCGCATCGACCGCATCGTGGGATGCGAAGTGATGTGCGAAGGCGAAGCCCATGCCGACTTGCGCCGCGAGCTCCGAGGAATAGTCGCTGGAGCCGAGCAGCCAGATCGGCGGCAACGGACTGTCATCCGGCATCGCGACCACGGTGTGATAGGGGTGGCCTGCGGGAAACTCGCGGGTCTCCCACAAAATCAGCTCATGCAGCCGCTCCAGAAAATCGTCGCCCTCGCGGCGATCGAGCCGGCTGCGAAGCGCATAGGCCGTGGCACCATCAGTCCCCGGCGCGCGGCCGAGGCCGAGGTCGATACGGCCGGGAAACAATGCTTCCAGCATCTTGAAGCGCTCGGCGACCACCAGCGGGGCGTGGTTGGGCAGCATCACGCCTCCGGAGCCGACGCGGATGTGCTTCGTCACAGCCGCGATCTGCCCGATCATCACGTCGGGCGCCGGGCTAGCGACCGAAGCGAGGTTGTGATGCTCGGCGAGCCAGTAGCGGACATAGCCGAGCCCATCGACATGGCGTGCCAGGTCAATGCTGTTGCGCAGCGCGGCAGCGGGCTTTGTGCCGGTGGTGACGACGGACAGGTCGAGGACGGAGAGCGGGATCATGGCGGGCTAAGGTAGTGGAGGGGCGCGCGGCGGCAATGGGCCGTTGGCGCAGGTCTGGCGCGCGTCGCGAGCCCGGGCCACCGCCGTCCAACCTGTCGTGGTGGGACCAAAACAGCGAGTTAAATCTTAGTTTCACATTGCCCATCCGCTAATCTCGTTCAGCAAGGCAACGCGAAACAAGTAAATTATTGAATTATATGAATTATTATCTATATACCGCCCTTCCCACCGACAGGTCTACCACCACTATAATTTTACGCTTCTGGCCTAAAGTGGGCCACTTCCCACACCCGATGGGCTGTCGAGTGCGACGGCTTTGGCTTATTTTGGCACCTTGAGACCTGACCGTCGGCCGCCGAGGCTTAGCGATATTCCTGGAGTGAGTGGTGCCATGACCGACCTGACGACGTCCGCGACAGCCGACGGGCAAAACGGGCACCTGAAGCGGCCTGCGATTTCATTCGAGTTCTTTCCGCCCAAGACGGAAGAGATGGAACGCAATCTCTGGGAGACCATCAACCGGCTGGCGCCGCTCGAGCCGAAATTCGTCTCGGTGACCTATGGCGCCGGCGGCTCGACCCGGGAGCGCACTCACTCGACCATCGCGCGCATCCTCAAGGAGACCGCGCTGCTGCCGGCGGCGCATCTGACCTGCGTCGGCGCCTCGCGCGGCGAGATCGACGAGATCGTCGATCGCTACCACGAGATCGGCGTCCGCCACATCGTGGCGTTGCGCGGCGATCCCGCCGGCGGCATCGGCACACCCTACTCCAGCCATCCCGACGGCTATCAGAGCTCCGCCGACCTCGTCGCGGGAATCAAGAAGCGGCACGCCGACATCGAAGTGAGCGTGTCTGCCTATCCCGAGAAGCACCCCGAGGCGCGCGACTTCGACGCCGATATCGATACACTGAAGGCCAAGGTCGATGCCGGCGCGACGCGCGCGATCACGCAAGTCTTCTTCGATAACGACTTTTACTTCCGCTATCTCGACCGCGTCCGTGCCCGCGGGATCAACATTCCGATCGTGCCGGGCATCATGCCCATGCACAATTTCAAGCAGGCGCGCAATTTCGTCACCCGGAACGGCACCAGCGTGCCAGACTGGCTCGCCGCGAAATTCGAGGGTCTCGACAACGACGCCGAGACCCGCAAGCTGGTGGCAGCAACCGTCGCCGCCGGCCAGGTGCAGAAATTGGCAAAGCACGGCGTCGATACCTTCCACTTCTACACCATGAACCGCGCCGATCTCGTGTTCGCGATCAGCCATCTGCTCGGCATCCGCGCCAACAGCGCGCAGAAGGCAGCGTAAAGACACCATGACCGTATCTCCCTCGCCCAAACGAATTGCCCTGCTCAACGCCGCGCGCGAGCGCATCCTCGTGCTCGACGGCGCCATGGGCACGATGATCCAGAACCTGCAACTCGACGAGGCCGCCTTTCGCGGCGAGCGCTTCAAGAATTTCCATCGCGACCTGCGCGGCAACAACGACCTGTTGATCCTGACCCAGCCGCAGGCGATCGAGGACATCCATGCGGCGTATTTGCGCGCAGGCGCCGACATTGTCGCCACCAACACCTTCTCGACGACTTCGATCGCGCAGGCCGACTACGACCTCACCGACATCGTCTACGAGATGGCGCGCGAAGGCGCCCGTCTCGCCGGCAATGCCGCCCGCCGCGTCGCCGCCGAAGACGGCAAGCCGCGCTTTGTTGCCGGCGCCATCGGTCCCACCAACCGCACCGCCTCGATCTCTCCTGACGTTTCCAATCCCGGTTATCGCGCCGTCACCTTCGACGACTTGCGCAAATCCTATGGCGAGCAGATCCGGGGCCTGATCGACGGCGGCGTCGATCTCTTGCTGGTCGAGACCATCTTCGACACGCTGAATGCCAAGGCGGCGCTCTACGCGATTGCCGAGATCACCGAAGAGCTCGGCATCGACATGCCGGTGATGGTGTCGGGCACCATTACCGACAAATCCGGCCGCCTGCTCTCGGGCCAGATGCCGGAGGCGTTCTGGAATTCGGTGCGGCACGCAAAACCCGTCACCATCGGCTTCAACTGCGCGCTCGGTGCGGAAGATCTGCGCGCGCATATCGCCGATATCGGCCGCGTCGCCGATACGCTGGTTTGCGCCTATCCGAACGCCGGCCTGCCCAACGAATTCGGCCAGTATGACGAGACGCCGGAATATATGGCCCGCCTGATCGGCGAGTTCGCCCGCGACGGCCTCGTCAACATCGTCGGCGGCTGCTGCGGCACCACGCCGGATCATATCGCGGCGATTGCCGCAGCGGTGGCCCCGCACAAGCCGCGCATCGTGCCGGAGATCGAACAACGCTTGCGGCTCTCCGGCCTCGAGCCGTTCGTGCTGACGGACGCGATCCCCTTCGTCAACGTCGGCGAGCGCACCAACGTCACCGGGTCGGCCCGCTTCCGCAAGCTGATCACCGCGGGCGACTACACCGCGGCACTGCAGGTCGCACGCGATCAGGTCGAGAACGGCGCGCAGATCATCGACGTCAACATGGATGAGGGGCTTCTGGATTCGGAAGCCGCGATGGTGACCTTCCTCAATCTCGTCGCCGCCGAGCCCGACATCGCCCGTGTCCCCGTGATGGTCGACTCTTCGAAGTTTTCGGTGATCGAGGCGGGCCTGAAATGCGTGCAGGGCAAGCCGGTCGTCAACTCGATCTCGATGAAGGAAGGCGAGGAGAAGTTCATCCACGAGGCCAAGATCGCCCGCCGGCACGGCGCGGCCGTCGTGGTCATGGCGTTCGACGAGGTCGGCCAGGCCGACACCTTCGCGCGCAAGACCGATATCTGCAAGCGTGCCTACGACATCCTGGTGAACAAGGTCGGCTTCCCGCCCGAGGACATCATCTTCGATCCGAATATCTTCGCGATCGCGACCGGCATCGAGGAGCACAAAAATTACGGCGTTGACTTCATCGAGGCGACGCGGTGGATCCGTCAGAACCTGCCGGGCGCGCACATCTCGGGCGGCGTCTCCAACCTGTCGTTCTCGTTCCGCGGCAACGAGCCGGTACGCGAGGCCATGCACTCGGTGTTCCTGTATCACGCCATCAAGGCCGGCATGGACATGGGCATCGTCAATGCCGGGCAGATGATCGTCTATGACGATATCGATCCCGAGCTGCGGCAAGTGTGCGAGGACGTCGTCCTCAACCGGGACCCGAATGCCTCCGAGCGACTGCTGGCGCTGGCGGAGAAATTCCGCGGCAAGAAGACGGAAAGCAAGGAAGCTGATCTCGCCTGGCGCGAATGGCCGGTGGAGAAGCGGCTGTCGCATTCGCTGGTCCACGGCATCACCGAGTTCATCGAGCAGGACACCGAGGAAGCCCGCAAGAACTCCTCGCGTCCGCTCGACGTAATCGAAGGTCCGCTGATGGCCGGCATGAACGTGGTCGGCGACCTCTTCGGCGACGGCAAGATGTTCTTGCCGCAGGTGGTGAAGTCCGCCCGCGTGATGAAGCAGGCGGTTGCCTACCTCATGCCGTTCATGGAAGAGGAGAAGGCGCGCAACCTGGCAAGCGGTATCGGCACCGAGGGCTCCTCGTCTGCCGGCAAGATCGTGCTCGCGACCGTGAAGGGCGACGTCCACGACATCGGCAAGAACATCGTCGGCATCGTTCTCCAGTGCAACAATTACGAGGTGATCGATCTCGGCGTCATGGTGCCGGCAGCCAAGATCGTCGAGACCGTGAAGGCCGAGAAGGCCGACATCGTCGGGCTGTCGGGCCTGATCACCCCCTCGCTCGACGAGATGGCGTTCTTCGCCGGCGAATTGCAGCGTGAGGGCCTGAAGCTGCCGCTGCTGATCGGCGGCGCCACAACGAGCCGCGTGCACACCGCGGTGAAGATCGACCCGAGTTATCGCGCCGGTCCCGTCGTCCACGTCAATGACGCCAGCCGCGCCGTCGGCGTCGCCTCCTCACTGCTCTCGCCCGAGAAGCGCGAGGCCTATGCCGCCGAGGTGCGGGCCGAATACGCCAAGATCTCGGAGGCGCATCTGCGTGCGCAGGCCGACAAGAAACGGCTGAAACTGGCGGACGCCCGTGCCAACCGCGTGCCGGTCGATTTTGCCAAGAACAGGCCGGTGAAGCCGACCTTCCTCGGCATCAAGAGCTTCGACGATTACGATCTCGCCGAGCTCGTGCCTTGCATCGACTGGACGCCGTTCTTCCAGACCTGGGAGCTCGCCGGACGCTTCCCTGCGATCCTCGACGATGCCAAGGTCGGCGAGGTCGCGCGCTCGCTCTATGACGATGCGCGCAAGATGCTCGACACCATCGTGAGGGAGAAATGGTTCCGGGCGCGCGCGGCGATCGGCTTCTGGCCGGCGAATGCCGAAGGCGATGACATCGCGGTCTACGCCGACGAGAACAGGACCAAGCGGATCGCGACGCTGCACACGCTGCGCCAGCAGCTCGAGAAGCGCGAGGGCCGCTTCAACGCCGCGCTGTCTGACTTCATCGCGCCTTCGGGCGTGCCCGACTATATCGGCGGTTTCGTGGTCACCGCGGGGATCGGCGAGGACGCGGTTGTCGACCGCTTCAAGATGGCGAACGACGATTACTCCTCGATCCTGTGCAAGGCGCTGGCCGATCGTCTGGCCGAAGCCTTTGCCGAGCGGATGCATGCCCGCGTGCGCCGCGAGTTCTGGGCCTATGCGCCCGACGAGGCGCTCTCCAACGAGGATCTGATCCTCGAAAAATATCAGGGCATCCGCCCCGCGCCCGGCTACCCCGCCCAGCCTGATCACACCGAAAAGGCGACGCTGTTCGAACTGCTGGATGCGGAAGCAACCGCCGGCGTGAAGCTGACCGAGAGCTTTGCGATGTGGCCGGGCTCCTCGGTGTCGGGGCTCTATTTCGCCAATCCCGAGAGCTATTATTTCGGCGTCGGCAAGATCGAGCGCGACCAGGTCGAGGACTACGCTGCGCGCAAGGGGATGACGGTCGCCGAGACCGAGCGCTGGCTTGCGCCGGTGCTGAACTACATCCCGTCGCAGCAAGGGGCCGACAAGGCGTTCACTGCAACGCCCGCGAACGACGAGGCTTCGAACGACCTCGCCTCGCATCCGCCGGGCTGCACCTGCGCGGTGCATCTCGTCTGGCAGAAGAAGCGCGCGGGCGCGGGATAGGCGCGCCTCGAAAGCGAAAGTCGAAAACAACCCCATGCACAGTAGGGATGGGGTTTGAAGCGGCTGGCGATTTTTCGGTATTGTCGAAAATCGCTTGCTCCGTCGGGCAAAACAGGTGTATCAAGGCAGGATCGGCCACCTTGCCACCGTCGTCATTCCGGGGCGCGCGGAGCGCGAGCCCGGACTCCATCGTGCGGCGGTGACGTGAAGAAATGGATTCCGGGCTCGCGCCAAGGGGCGCGCCCCGGAATGACGGCAGCGCCTCACCCCTTCGGCGGCGCCAGCGGCTGCACGATCTCCTTGAACGGTGGCAGCGCCTCGCAGCGCTCGGCGTGCGCAGACAGCGCCGGGTAGCGTGCCGCGTCGAACAGCTCCAGATGCGCCTCGCGGGTGAAGCGGACGACGCAGGCAACCGCAATGTCGGCGTGACCGATGCGGTCACCCAGCCAGTACGGCGTCGTCACCTTCGCGCGCTCGGCTTCCAGCACGGCGAGCACGTCGCCGATCTGCGCCTGGCAGCGCTCGACCCACAGCGCGAGCTGCTCCTTGCGCAGCACGCGCTCGTAGAGCAGGCTGACCGCCTTGTCGCCCAGGCCAGTGGCGAGCGCGCAGATGCGCAGGTGCCTGCGGCGCTCGGCGCCACTGCGCGGCAACATCGCCTTCTCCGCGCCGACGAGCTCGTCGAGATAGTCGAGGATGATCGTGCTCTCGATCAGCGCCTCGCCGTCGTCGAGCACCAGCGTCGGCACCCGGCGCAGCGGATTGTACGGCGCGATCCTGTCGGCATCGCCGAAGGTCGACCACGGCTTGTGCTCGAAAGCGAGCCCATAGAGCCGCAGCGCAATCGCGACGCGGCGGACGAAGGGGGAATCATATTGGCCGATCAGGAACATGGTTCTCGCTCTTCTCAGTCGCTGGATGAGGCGGGGCCGATCAGTTTCCGCGAGAAGATCGGCGCGGCGCAAGGACGATGTTGGAAATGGAGCATTGCAGCTAATGCAAGCGCCCCGCGACAGCGTCGCCCCGATGCGCTATCACGGACGACATCATGACAGCGACATCAGACATCAATCGCGAGCGGATTGCGGCGACCGAGGCCGTCATTCGCCCGCACATCAGGCGCACGCCGTTGCTTGCGGCCGACCTCGCCGATTTCGGCCTGCCGGCAGCCCCGGTCAGCTTCAAGCTCGAACTGTTGCAGCATTCCGGATCGTTCAAGGCGCGCGGCGCGTTCGCCAATCTGCTGCTGCGGCAGGTGCCCGAAACGGGCGTCGTCGCGGCCTCCGGCGGCAATCACGGCGCGGCGGTCGCCTATGCGGCGCAGCGGCTCGGCATTCCCGCCACGATCTTCGTGCCCGACATCACCTCGCCCGCCAAGGCCGAACGGATCAGAGGCTACGGCGCCGGGCTCGTGATCGCGGGCAACCGCTACGCCGATGCGCTTGCCGCCAGCGAAGCGCATGTTGCGCGCACCGGCGCGATGGCCGTGCACGCCTATGATCAGCCCGAAACCTTGCTCGGCCAGGGCAGTGTCGGATTGGAGCTGGAGCAGGACGCACCCGATATCGACACGCTGCTGGTCGCCGTCGGCGGCGGCGGGCTGATCGGCGGCATCGCGGCGTGGAGCGCCGGCAGGACCCGCATCATCGCCGTGGAGCCGGAGCAATCGCCGACGCTGCACAGCGCGTTCGCGGCAGGCGCCCCGGTCGACGCGCCAGCCGGCGGCCTCGCCGCCGACAGCCTCGCGCCGCGGCGCGTCGGCGAATTGATGTTTCCCATCGCGCGCGCGCACGTCGAGCGCGTCGTGCTGGTCAGCGACGATGCGATCCGGCAGGCGCAGGCCGCGCTATGGTCGCGCCTGCGGCTGGTCACTGAACCCGGCGGCGCGGCCGCGTTCGCAGCACTGCTCTCGGGGCGTTATCAACCCTCGCCCGGCGAGCGGATTGCGGTGCTGCTCTGTGGGGCGAATACGACGGCGGTGAATTTCGACGGATAGAGGGGGCTATGGTTCCCACACTCCGTCATGCGAGCGCAGCGAAGCAATCCAGAATCTTTCCGCCGAGACAGACTGGATTGCTTCGTCGCAGGGGCACCCCGCAATGACGTCCGGAGGGAGCCGCGTAGCCCGCTATTCGATGATCGGCACATGCTTCGCTGCATCGCGCGGCAGCGTGCCGTCGAGCCGCGGATCATCGGCCACCTCGATCTGGCGGCGGAAGGGGCGGAAGCCGGAGCGCTGGTAGCGCGCCGACCCGTTGACTCCGTCCGGGGCTACAAGAGTCCGCCTACCCCTCCCCCTCGTCGCTCGCGAGCACGCCCTTCACCGCGCGCGCCCAGCCGGCGAGCTTTCGTTCGCGCGTCGCTTCGCTCATGTTCGGCTTGAAGCGGTGCTCGAGGCGCCAATTGTCGGCAAATTTGGTCGGCTCGGGATAGACGCCGGCATTGAGGCCGGCGAGATAGGCGGCGCCGAGCGCCGTCGTCTCCTGGATCACGGGACGGTCGACCGGCGCGTCGAGCAGATCGGCGAGGCGCTGCATGGTCCAGTCGGAGGCGGTCATGCCGCCGTCGACGCGGAGCACGACGCTCGCGGTTTCCGAGCTCGGCCAGTCCGCGCGCATCGCGGCCCAGAGGTCGAAGGTCTGGTAGCAGACGCTCTCCAGTGCCGCATGCGCGAGCTCGGCGGGGCCGGTGTTGCGGGTGAGGCCGAACAGCGCGCCGCGCACGCGCGGATTCCAGTACGGCGCGCCCATGCCGACGAAAGCAGGCACGAGATAGACGCTCTGCATCGAGTCCGATTGATCGGCGAGAGGTCCGGTTTCCGCGGCGTGCTTGATGATGCCGAGACCGTCGCGCAGCCATTGCACCGCCGAGCCTGCGACGAAGATCGAGCCTTCGAGCGCATAGGTGCGCTTGCCGTCGAGCTGGTAGGCGACGGTGGTGAGCAGCTTGTTCTTGGAGACGACAGGCGTGGTGCCGGTGTTGAGCAGCGCGAAACAGCCGGTGCCGTAGGTCGACTTCATCATGCCCGGGCGGAAGCAGGCTTGGCCGATGGTCGCGGCCTGCTGGTCGCCGGCGATGCCGGAGATCGCGATCGGGCCGCCGAACAAGTCGGGCGTGCTCTCGCCGAAACGGGCGGAGGAATCCTTCACTTCCGGCAGCATCGAGCGCGGCACGCCGATGATTTCCAGGAGCTCGTCGTCCCACTGGCCGGTATGGATGTTGAACAGCAGCGTCCGCGAGGCGTTTGTGGCGTCGGTGGCGTGCACCTTGCCGCCGGTCAGGCGCCACAGCAGGTAGCAATCGACGGTGCCGAACATCAATTCGCCGCGCGCAGCACGCGCCCGCGCGCCGGGAACGTGGTCGAGGATCCAGGCGACCTTGGTACCGGAGAAATAGGGATCGATGATCAGGCCGGTCTTCTGCGAGATCAGGGGCTCGCGGCCCTCGGCCTTGAGTTTCGCGCAGATGTCGGCGGTGCGGCGGTCCTGCCAGACGATGGCCCGGTGCACGGCCTGGCCGGTCGCGCGATCCCACACCACGGTGGTCTCGCGCTGGTTGGTGATGCCGATCGCGGCGATGTCCTTTGCGGTGATGCCGGCCTGCTCGATCGCCTGGCGGCACACCATCACGGTCGAGGTCCAGATGTCCTCCGGCTCGTGTTCGACCCAGCCCGAGGCCGGAAAGTGCTGCGGAAACTCGGCCTGCGCCTTCGCCGCGATGGAGATGTCGCCGCGAAACACGATCGCGCGCGAGGAGGTGGTGCCCTGGTCGATGGCGAGGACGAAAGACATGGCGGTTTACCTTGGCGTTGCCCTGGAGGGGTCATTGTGTCGCGCCAAAGGGAGCGGATTGGAGCCGGAAGGTCAATACCAGCGGTGCGGCCTTGTTTCACCTCGCCCCGCCTGCGGGGAGAGGTCGGAATTCGCGCGAAGCGCGGATTCCGGGTGAGGGGGTACAGGTCTCACGACGATCTCGTGCGCGGAGAGAGGCCCCTCACCCCAACCCTCTGCCCGTAAGAACGGGGCGAGGGAGTAGACCGCGCCTACACCGCCGCCGTGGTGACGCCGCCGTCGATGACGATGGTCTGGCCGGTCATGAAGCTCGACGCGTCCGAAGCGAGATAGGCGACCGCGCCGGCGATTTCGTCGGGCTCGCCGATGCGGCGCAGCGGCGTGGTGGCGGTGCGGCGCTTCAGGTTGGCTTCGTCTTCCCACAGCGCGCGGGCGAAATCGGTCTTGACGAGGCCGGGCGCGATGCAATTGACGCGGACGCCCTTCGGGCCCCATTCGCCGGCGAGCGAGCGGCATAGCGCAAAGTCCGCGGCCTTCGAGATACCGTAGGCGCCGATCACAGTCGAGCCACGCAAGCCCCCGATCGAGGAGATGATGACCACCGAGCCCTTGCCGCGCTCGGCCATTTGCGGGATCGCGAGCGCGGAGAGCCAGATGTTGCTCTTCACGTTCGAGCCCATGATCTTGTCGAAGGCCTCGTCGGTGATGTCGAGCAGCGGGCCGTAATACGGGTTCACCGCGGCGTTGCAGACGAGGATGTCGATCTTGCCGTAGTGTTTCGTGGCTCCGGAGATCAGCGCTTCGACCTCATTCTTGCGCGCGATGTTGCAGGGGATGACGGTGGCATCGCCGCCGGAGGCGTTGATGCCATCGGCGACCTCCTTGCAGGCCTCGGCCTTGCGCGAGGAGACCACGACCTTGGCGCCGAGCCTGGCGAGGAGTTCAGCCGAGGAGCGACCGATGCCGCGGCTGGAGCCGGTGACCACGGCGACCTTGCCGGTGAGATCGAACGGGGTGTTTTTCATGGGTGTTGGGCTCCTCTGATGCCGCTTGGTCAGTGTCATCGCCCGACTTGATCGGGCGATCCAGTGGTCCGCGGCGAAAGTTGCGTGAACGAACTGCTGCCGCGGAATACTGGATGCCCCGGTCCAGCCAGGGCATGACAGTCCTCGTGTGGTTCAGATCAACTCAAATCAACCCGCCCGAATCCGCGACGCGGCGCTGGTGGTAGTCGGTGTCACCAAAGGTGTTCTCGATCATGGTGAGGCGCTTGAAGTAGTGGCCGATTCTGGCCTCCATGGTCATGCCGATGCCGCCGTGGAGCTGGATCGACTGCTGGCCGACGAACTTGGCCGACTTGCCGATCTGCGCCTTGGCCGCGGCGATGGCGTTGGCGCGCTCCTTGGCGTCCTCGAAATCACCGGCCATGGTCGCGAACATCGACATCGAACGCGCCTGCTCGGCCGCGACGAACATGTCGGAGGCGCGGTGCTGCAGAGACTGGAACGAGCCGATCGCGACGCCGAATTGCTTGCGCGTCTTGATGTACTCGACCGTGGTCTTGAGCGATTCGTCCATCAGGCCGACCGCCTCGGCGCAGAGCGCGACGCGGGCTTCGTCCACCACGCGCTCGATCAGCGCGAGCGAGTCCTCGGGATTGCCGATCGCGGCATCGCTGCCGACCTCGACGCCGGTGAAGGTGATGTCGGCGGCGTGCAGGCCGTCCTGGGTCGGGTAGGACTTCTTCGTGACGCCCTTGGCATTCGCCGGCACCAGGAACACGCCGATGCCGCCCGTATCGCGGCGATTGCCCTTGGTGCGGGCAGTGACGACAAGCGTGTCGGCGTTCTCGCCGTTGAGCACGACGAATTTCTCGCCGTCGATCACCCAACCGTCGCCCTTCTTCTTCGCCGTCGTGGAGACGTCGAACAGATCGTAGCGCGAGTTCTTCTCGAGCTGGGCGAAGGCGAGCGTCTTGCTGCCGTCGATGATCCCGGGAATGTGCGCGGCCTTCTGCGCGTCGGTGCCGGCGTGGCGCAGGAAGCCGCCGCCGATCACGACCGTCGCCAGATACGGTTCGAGCACCAGCGCCTTGCCGAGCGCTTCCATCACGATCATGGTCTCGACGCCGCCGCCGCCGAAGCCGCCATCGGCCTCGCTGAAGGGTAAACCGAGCAGACCTTGCTCGGCGAGCTTGAGCCAGACGGCTTTGCTCCAGCCGCCCTTCTCCTTCATGTATTTCTTGCGGCTCTCGAAATCGTAGGAGTCGGTGAGCAGGCCGTCGATGCTTTCCTTGAGAAGCCGCTGCTCCTCGTTCAGATCAAAATCCATTTCTTTGGTTCCTCGTACCCGGACTATTTGGCTTCGTCATTCCCGGATGGCCCGAAGGGCCAGGCCCGGAATCCATTTCGCCTCAGCATATGGGGCCCGATGGATTCCGGGCTCGCGACGTCGTCGCGCCCCGGAATGACGGTGGAAACATTGCCCTCCCCGCCTCCGCGGAGAGGGAGTAGATCACAGCCCCAGCACCGCCTTGGCGATGATGTTGCGCTGGATCTCGTTGGAGCCGCCGTAGATCGAGACCTTGCGGTTGTTGAAGTAGCTCGGCGCGATCTGGGCGGTCCAGTCCATGGCTTCGTTCGAGCCGTCGTCGCCATGCACGTCGTAGGGCGCGGCGAACGGGCCGATCACTTCCATCAGGAGCTCGGTGGTGGTCTGCTGGATCTCGGAGCCCTTGATCTTCAGCACCGAGGAGGCCGGATTGGGCTTGCCCTTGCCGTGCTTGCCTTCGTCGGCGACGACGCGAAGCTGGGTCAGCTCGAGCGCCTTCAGCTCGATCTCGCAGGCTGCGAGCTTCTCGCGGAACGCCGGATCCTGGATGATCGGCTTGCCTGATGATTCGACCTTGCCGGCGAGATCGCGGATGCGGCGCAGCCGCTCCTTGGAGACGCCGACCCGGGCGATGCCGGTACGCTCGTTGCCGAGCAGGAATTTTGCGTAGTCCCAGCCCTTGTTCTCCTCGCCGATCAGGTTCTCGTACGGCACTTCGACGTCGTCGAAGAACACTTCGTTGACCTCATGGCCGCCGTCGATGGTCTGGATCGGGCGCACGGTGACGCCTTTCGACTTCATCGGGAATACGATGAAGGAGATGCCCATCTGCTTCTTGGCGGACGCATCGGTGCGGCAGAGGCAGAAGATCATGTCGGCGTGCTGCGCCAGCGTGGTCCAGGTCTTCTGGCCGTTGATGATCCACTTGTCGCCCTTGCGCTCGGCCTTGGTCTTCAGCGAAGCGAGATCAGAGCCCGAGCCCGGCTCCGAGAAGCCCTGGCACCACCAATCGTCGACATTGGCGATGCGCGGCAGGTACTTCTTCTTCTGCTCCTCGTTGCCGAAGGTGTAGATGACCGGGCCGACCATGCTGACGCCGAAGGCGAGCGGCTGCGGCGCCGGGTAGGACTGCAGCTCCTCGTTGAAGATGTAGTGCTGCACGGACGTCCAGCCCGTGCCGCCATACTGCGTGGGCCAATGGCTGACGCCCCAGCCCTTCTTGTTGAGGATGCGCCACCACGTCACCATCTCGTCCTTGGTGAGGTGACGGCCCTCGACCAGCTTGCGCCGCGTATCAGGCGGCACGTTGTCGCGGAAGAATGACCGCACTTCCTCGCGAAACGCCTGCTCTTCTTTCGTGAATGCGAGATCCATCGGATCCTCCCTTAGAATTACTGCAACACTTCGAACAAGCCGGCCGCGCCCATGCCGCCGCCGACGCACATGGTGACGACCGCATATTTGGCCTTGCGGCGGCGTCCCTCGATCAGGGCGTGGCCGGTGAGCCGCGCGCCGGACATGCCGTAGGGATGGCCGACCGCAATCGCGCCGCCGTCGACATTGATCTTGTCGGGGTCGATGCCGAGCTTGTCGCGGCAATACAGCACCTGCACCGCGAAGGCTTCGTTGAGCTCCCAGAGGCCGATGTCGTCGACGGTGAGGCCGTGGCGCTTCAAGAGGCGCGGCACCGCGAAAACGGGGCCGATGCCCATCTCGTCAGGCTCGCAGCCGGCGGACACGAAGCCGCGGAAGATGCCGAGCGGCTTGAGCCCGCGCCTGACGGCTTCCTTGTCGCTCATGATGACGGTCGCGCTGGCGCCGTCGGAGAGCTGGCTGGCATTGCCGGCGGTGACGGTGAAACCGTCGCCGCGCACGGGCTTGAGGCCCGCAAGGCCTTCAGCGGTGGTCTCGGGGCGCGGGCCTTCGTCCTGCGACAGCGTGACTTCCTTCATCGAGACAGTGCCGGTCGCCTTGTCGGTGACCGCCATCTGCGTCGTGATCGGCGCGATCTCGTCCCTGAACTTGCCGGCCTGCTGCGCGGCGGCGGTGCGGCGCTGGCTCTCCAGCGAATATTCGTCCTGACGTTCGCGCGAGATGCCGTAGCGCTTGGCAACGATCTCGGCCGTGTCGATCATGGGCATGTAGACCTCGCCCTTGATCTTGAGCAGCGCCGGGTCCTGGGCGTGGAAGCCGTTCATCTTGTCGTTCTGCACGAGGCTGATCGACTCGCCTCCGCCGCCGACCGCAACCTCGACACCGTCGAAGATCACCGAACGCGCGGCCAGCGCGATCGCCTGCAGGCCCGAGGCGCATTGCCGGTCGATGGTGGTGCCGGCGACGGTGACGGGAAGGCCGGCGCGGAGCAGCGCCTTGCGCGCGATGTTGCCGCCGGTCGCGCCCTGCTGGAGCGCAGCGCCCATCACGACGTCCTCGACCTCCTTCGGATCGACTTTCGCGCGCGCGACGGCTTCGCCGATGGCATGGCCCAGCAGCGTGGCGCCCTCGGTGGCGTTGAGCATGCCGCGATAGGCCTTGCCGATCGGCGTGCGGGCGGTGGAAACGATGACGGCGTCGGTCAAGAACGACCTCCTGGTTGGTTGGATTGTGATGGTTTTCGCTGCTGGCGCAATTCGTGGCGCGACAATTTGCCGACCGGCGTGCGCGGCAGATCGTCGACGAATTCGACCTCCGCGGGCAATTCATGCTTGCCGAGCTTGCCGGCGAGCTGGGCACGCAATTCGTCGAGCGAGAACGGCTTTGCGTCGGGCTTGAGCTTGATGAAGGCCTTTGCGGCCTCGCCGCGATAGGGGTCGGGAATGCCGAGCACGATCACCTCGTGCACGCCCGGAATGGTGTAGATCGCCTGCTCGATCATCTGCGGATAGACGTTGAAGCCGCCGGAGATGATCATGTCCTTCTTGCGGTCGACCAGGAAGAAATAGCCGTCGGTGTCGACATAGCCGATGTCGCCGGTGAGGAAGCGACCGTCGACGAAGGCCTCCGTGGACCCTTCCGGCTTGTTCCAGTAGCCTTTGGTGACGTTCGGGCCCTTGATGCGGATCTCGCCGACTTCGCCCGGCGGCAGCACGCGCCTGGGATCATCGAGCGCGACCACATCGAGCTCGATGCCGGGCAGCATCAACCCGATCGAGCCGGGCTTGTCGGGCCCGGTAGGCGGATGGCCGGTGCCGGGCGAGCAGGTCTCGGTCATGCCCCAGCCGCTCTTCAGCTTCTTGCCGACCTTGCGCTCGAAGAAGCTCGCGACCTCGACCGGCAGCGGCGCACCGCCGGAGCCAATGGCGGTGAGCGAGGAGAAATCGCGCTTGTCGAGATCGGGCAGCGCGGCGATCGCGATCCACATGGTCGGCACGCCCGGGAAGTAAGTGGCGCGCTTGACCTCGATGTCGCGCATCACGGCTTCGACATCGAAGCGCTGGTGCAGCGAGATCAGATTGCCGCGGCGGAGCGAGGACAGCAGCACGACGGTGAGCGCATAGATGTGGAACAACGGCAGCACGCAGATGACGCGCTCGACCACGTCGCCGCGCGCGGCCCGTGCCGGCTTGCCCCAGACGTCGTAGATCGACACTGCCGAAGTCAAATTGCCGTGCGTCAGCATGGCGCCCTTGGGCAGGCCGGTGGTGCCGCCGGTATATTGCAGCAGCGCGACGTCATCGACGGCAACAGCCGGCCATTGCGCTGGCAGCGGCGCGCCCTCGACGAAGGCCTTGAAGGTGACGATGCGGGGGTCACTCGGGATCGCCGCCTGCGGCGTGCCGACCCTGCCCCAATCATCATCCTCGCAGACGACGAGGCGGTCGATCAGCCCCTTCTCCAGGAATTTCAGCGCCGTCGGCAGCAGCGCCTGGAGGTTCGAGGTGACCAGCAGGCGCGAGCCCGAGTCGGAGACCTTGTGGGTCAGCGCGATCTCGCCGTCGAGCGGCGACAGATGCGCGACCCGGGCACCGGCCTTGAGCGCGCCGAAGAAATTGACGGGATGATCGGGCGTGTTGCCGAGGAACAGCGCGATCGACGTTCCCTGGCCGCAGCCGGCGCGCAGGAAGGCCGCCGCCGCGCGCTCGGCCATGCTCGCGAGCTCGGTATAGGTGATCGGACGATCGCGGAATTCCAACGCGGTGCGCGGGCCGTAATTTGCAGCCGCCGTCGCCAGCAGGTCAGGCAGCGTGCCCTGGGCGATGCTGTCGCCCCAATGCACGCCCTCAGGGTAAAATTGTTCGCCGGGATGGGTCATTCTCTGCATCACAATCCGTCGTCATTCCGGGGCGCGACGAAGTCGCGAACCCGGAATCCATCTGGCAGCGCACTCAGGGGCGAAATGGATTCCGGGCCTGGCCCTGCGGGCCATCCCGGAATGACGCCGAGAGTGCGCCATCCCATCAAGCCGCTTTCGACGCTGCGGCCAGTGATGCGAACGTCTTGCCTTCGGCAGCCAGCTTCTTCAGCAGCGGGGCAGGCTCGAGGCTCGGATCGTTGGTCTCCTTGGCGTAGACGGACAGACGGTCGGCGATGTGCTTGAGGCCGACGCTGTCGGCCCAGAACATCGGGCCGCCGCGGTAGATCGGCCAGCCGTAGCCGTAGAGCCAGACCACGTCGATGTCGGACGGACGCGCCGCGATGTTTTCTTCGAGGATCTTCGCGCCCTCGTTGATCATCGGATACATCATGCGCTCGAGGATCTCCTCGTCGCTGACGACGCGCTTCTTGCGGCCGAGACGCAGCAGCGTCTCGTCGATCAGCTTCTCGACCTCGGGATCCGGCAGCGGCGAACGGCTGCCGGCTTCGTACTTGTAGTAGCCCTTGCCGGTCTTCTGGCCGAAGCGGCCGGATTCGCAGAGCGCGTCCGCGATCTCAGACTTGATGCCGCGATCCTTGCGCGAGCGCCAGCCGATGTCGAGGCCGGCGAGATCGCCCATCGCGAACGGCCCCATCGGCATGCCGAACTTGGTGACGACGGCGTCGACCTGCTGCGGCAGCGCGCCTTCGAACAACAGCTTTTCGGACTGCTTGCTGCGCTGGGCCAGCATGCGGTTGCCGACGAAGCCGTCGCAGACGCCGACCACGACCGGCACCTTGGCGATCTTGCGCGCGATGGTGACGGCGGTGACCAGCGCGTCCGGTGCGGTCTTGTCGGCGCGCACGATCTCGCAGAGTTTCATCACGTTGGCCGGCGAGAAGAAGTGCATGCCGAGCACGTCCTGCGGACGCTTGGTCGCTTTCGCGATCTCGTCGATGTTCAGATACGAGGTGTTGGAGGCGAGCACGGCACCCGGCTTGACGTACTGGTCTAGCTTGCCGAACACCTCCTTCTTCACCGCCATGGTCTCGAACACGGCTTCGATGACGAGGTCGGCATCGCCGACATTCTCGATGCCGACGACGCCGTTGATCAGCGCCATGCGCTTGGCGGGCGCATCCGCGGGAATACCGCCGCGCGCAGCGGTCGCTTCCCAGTTCTTCTGCATGATGCCCATGCCGCGCTTGAGCTGCTCCTCGCCGGTCTCGATCAGGGTGACGGGAATGCCGGCATTGGCGAAGGACATCGCGATGCCGCCGCCCATGGTGCCGGCGCCGAGGATGGCGACGCGGTTGACGGCACGGCCCTTGGTGCCTTCGGGCACGCCTGCGATCTTGTTGGCCTCGCGCTCGGCGAAGAAGGCGTAGCGCTGCGCCTTGGACTGGTCGCTGGCGACGAGCTTGAGGAATCCCTCGCGCTCCTTCTTCAGACCTTCGTCGAAGGGCAGGTCAATGGCGTAGCCGACGGCATCGGCGGCCGCAAACGGCGCCTCGAGGCCGCGCGACTTCTTCGTCATGGCGGCGACCGCATTGGTGAAGATCGAGCGGTCGGCCTTGGCTGCCGCGATCTTGGAATCATCGTCGCGCAGGCGGCGCAGCGGACGCTTCTCGGCGAGCAGCTTGCGCACGAAAGCCTCGCCGCCCGAGGCCGGGCCTTCGATGATCTCCTCGATCAGGCCGCTCTTCAGCGCCTCAGCCGCGCCGATCGGATCACCCCCGACGATCATCTTGACGGCAAGTTCGGGACCGACCGCGCGCGGCAGGCGCTGGGTGCCGCCGGCGCCCGGCAGCAGGCCGAGCTTCACTTCGGGCAGACCGAGCTTGGCCTCCTTGACCGCGACGCGGAAATGACAGGCGAGCGCGACCTCGAGGCCGCCGCCGAGCGCGGTGCCGTGGATCGCGGCCACGACGGGCTTGGGCGAATTCTCGATCTCGGCGAGCACGTCATTGAGCGCCGGCGGCTTCGGCGGCTTGCCGAATTCCGTGATGTCGGCACCGGCGATGAAGGTGCGGCCGGCGCAGGTCAGCACGATGCCCTTGATGGCGGGATCGGCGACCGCGGCCTTGATGCATTCGAGGATACCGCCGCGGACTGCGGCACTCAGCGCGTTGACCGGAGGGCTGTCGACCGTGACGATCCCGACTTCGTCATGACGCTCAAGCTTGACCACTTCGCTCACGGTGTCCCTCCTTGGTGGGGAATTTACTTTTGTTCGATTTCGCGATGCGGAATTTAATTCCGCATCTTGACGGCAGGGTTATTTTGAAGCACGTGGCTTGTCAACGACTCCGCGCAAGAAGCAGATCAGGGATGAAGCGTACAGGAAAGAAGACAGCGACCGATCGGAATTTCGTCGTCGCGCTTTCCCGCGGACTGGACGTATTGCGCGCTTTCCAACCCAATGACGGCCTGCTCGGCAATCAGGAGATTGCGGCCCGCACCAATCTGCCGAAGCCGACCGTGTCGCGGCTGACCTACACGCTGACCAAGCTCGGCTATCTCGCGCCGGTTCCCCGCTTCGAGAAGTACCAGCTCACGCCGGCCGCGATGTCGCTCGGCTACGCCGCACTCGCCAATCTAGGCGTTCGGCACTTGTCCGAACCGTTCCGCGAAGAATTGATGCGCGCGACGGGAGGAGCCGTCGCCGTCGGCGGCCGCGACCGTCACAGCATGATCTATTTCGGACAGAGCCGCGGCAGCGAGACGGTGGGCGTGCAACTTGACGTCGGCTCCCGCGTGCCGATTGCAACCAGCGCGATGGGCCGCGCGTACTTCTGGGCGCTCGCGGAGGATGATCGCGCCGAGCTGTCGCGCGTCCTGCGCGAACATTACGGCAGCCGCTGGCCCAAGATGCGCGACGGACTGGAACGCTCCGGCGAGACCGTCGCGAAATACGGTTTCGCGATGTCGGTAGGCGATTGGCACGACGACATCGGCGCCGCAGGTGTCGCGCTCAAGCTCAATGACGGAACCGGACCTTACGCATTCAACTGCGGCGCACCTGCATTCCGCTTCACGGAAGAACGTCTCATCAACGACATTGGACCACGTCTGCTCGCGATGGTAAGGAACATCGAAGCGGTGCTTGGGGGTCTGGTGCCGCAATCCAAAAAAGAAATCAGCAAAAAGCTGAAACCAGGAGGAAAAGTTGCTCGTGTGGCCGAGGGGTTCAGATAGCCTTTGTGATCATCGGGAGCGGTCCGCATCGCTCCATCGCTCACTGAATGGTGTGGGCGAGACGAGATGACGCAGGCACAGCTCGCGCAGGGGACATCGCCTCTGCTCGCCGTTCGCGACGTCAGCGTCGTGTTCGGCGGCATCGTCGCGCTCAATGGCGTGTCCTTCGACATGCACAAGGGCCAGATCCTCGGACTGATCGGCCCCAACGGCGCCGGCAAGACCACGCTCTTCAATTGCCTGTCGCGGCTCTATCAACCATCCTCCGGCGACATCCTGATGGAAGGCGTCAGCATTCTGTCCCGCCCGCCACACCGCATCGCCGAGATCGGTATCGGCCGCACCTTCCAGAATGTCGCGCTGTTTCCGAACCTGTCGGTGATGGACAATGTCCGCGTCGGCACACATGCGCGCACCTCGTCCGACATCATCAGCGATTCACTGCGCCTCGCCTGGATTCGCAAGAGCGAAACCAGCGTGAACAAGAAGGTGCACGAGATCCTCGCCTATCTCGACCTCGAGGACGTCGCCCACACCACCGTGTCCGGCCTGCCGTTCGGCACGCAGAAGCGCGTCGAATTGGCGCGGGCGCTGGCCGCCGATCCGAAGATCCTGCTGCTCGATGAGCCCGCCGGCGGCCTCAACCATGAAGAGGTCTACGTGCTCGGCGACCTCATCCGCAAGATCCGCGACGAACGCCACATGACCGTGCTGCTGGTCGAGCACCACATGGGTCTCGTGATGTCGATCGCCGACCACGTCGTCGCCCTGAATTTCGGAAAGAAGCTCGCGGAAGGCACGCCGGCCCAGGTGCAGGCGGACCCCGACGTCATCAAGGCCTATCTCGGGAGCAAGGACCAATGACTGTTCTGCTCGAGGTCAAGGACCTGCGCGCCTATTACGGTCAGGTCCAGGCCCTTCATGGCCTCTCCTTCTCGCTCAACGAGGGCTCGCTGACGACGCTGCTGGGGGCCAACGGCGCCGGCAAGACCACGACGCTGCGCGCGATCTGCAACATGGTGCGCTCCACCGGCGGCATCGAGTTCGACGGCAAGCCGCTGAACAACCGCTCGACCGAGAGCATCGTGCGCTTCGGCATCGCCCATGTGCCGCAGGGCCGCGGCACCTTCACCACCATGACGGTGGAGGAGAATCTCCAGCTCGGGGCCATCACCCGCAAGGACAATGCCGGCATTGTCTCCGACATCGAGCGGATGTATGCGCATTTCCCTGTCCTGAAGCAGCGGCACACCCAGCAGGCCGGCACGCTGTCGGGCGGCGAGCAGCAGATGCTCGCGGTCGCCCGTGCGCTGATGCTGCGGCCGCGGCTGATGCTGCTGGACGAGCCGTCCTTCGGCCTCGCGCCGCTGGTGGTGCGCGACCTGTTCGGCATCCTCGGCAAGATCAACCGCGAGGACAAGGTGTCGATCCTGGTGGTCGAGCAGAACGCCCAGCTCGCGCTCGAACTCGCCGACCAGGCCTATGTGATCGAGACCGGCCGTATCGTGATGTCCGGCAACGCCAAGGACATCGCGAACAACGAAGAAATCCGCAAATCCTATCTGGGTTACTGAGGAGCCGGCACGATGGAGCTGTTTACCAACCAGGTGCTGGCCGGCATTGCCACCGGCGCCATCTATGCCTGCATGGCGCTCGCCGTCGTCATGATCTACCAGGCGATCGATCATCTCAACTTCGCGCAAGGCGAGATGGCGATGTTCTCGACCTTCATCTCGTGGCAGCTGATGCAATGGGGCGTGCCCTATTGGGGTGCGTTCGTGATCACGCTGGTGCTCTCGTTCATCGGCGGCATCGCGATCGAGCGCATCCTGTTCAAGCCGCTGGCGAAAGCGCCTGTTCTCACCAACGTCGCCGGCTTCATCGCGCTGTTTTCCATCATCAACTCGTCGGCCGGCCTGATCTGGGACTTCACCATCAAGCAATATCCGACGCCGTTCGGCTCCTCACCGTTTCTCGGCAGCCAGCTCGTGTCGACCCACCAGGCCGGCATGATCGGCGTCACCGTGCTGCTGCTGCTCGGCCTCTACTTCTTCTTCCAGTACACCAGGATCGGCCTTGCGATGCGCGCGGCCGCCTCGGTGCCTGAATCGGCTCGCCTCGTCGGCATCAACACCTCCTGGATGATCGCGCTGGGCTGGGGCATGGCCTCCGCGATCGGCGCCATCGCCGGCATGCTGATTGCCCCCGTGGTGTTCCTCGAGCCCAACATGATGGGCGGCGTCTTGATCTACGGCTTTGCCGCGGCCGTGCTCGGTGGCCTCACCAGCCCGTTCGGCGCCGTGGTCGGCGGCTTCCTGGTCGGCATCTTCGAGAATCTCGCCGGCACCTACATTCCCGGCGTCGGCAACGAGCTGAAACTCCCGATCGCGCTCGCGCTGATCATCTCCGTCCTGGTCGTCAAACCCGCTGGCCTGTTCGGCCGGCACATCGTCAAGCGAGTTTGATCATGAGCGCAGCCGAAGAAGTCGTCACCGAAGGCAACGAGGCGGTCGAAGCCGTTCCGAAGCGAGCCATGACGATGGGCACGGGCACGTCGGTCGTGGTGCTGCTGCTTCTCATCGCCGTCCCCCTGTTCGCCAAGAACTTCGTGATCTTCCAGCTGACCCAGCTCCTGTATCTGGGCCTCGCCGTGCTGGCGCTCAACATTCTGACCGGCGGAAGTGGCCAGTTCTCGCTCGGCCAGAGCGCGTTCTACGGCATCGGGGCCTACGTCACCGCTGTGATGATGGAGCAGTTCAACATCCCCTACTTCTTCTGCCTGCCGGTCGCGGGCGTGCTCTGCTTCGGCGTCGGCTTCCTGTTCGGCCAGCCGGCGCTGCGGCTCTCCGGCGTCTACCTCGCGCTCGCGACCTTCGCGCTCGCGACCGCGATGCCGCAGCTGCTCAAGCTGAACTTCCTCGAGCCCTGGACCGGCGGCGTGCAGGGTCTCGTCGTCACCAAGCCCGACGCGCCGTTCGGCCTGAAGATGTCGCAGGACATGTGGCTGTATTATTTCACGCTTCTCGTCGTGCTTGCGATCTACATCTTCTCGGTGAATTTGCTGCGCTCCCGCTCGGGCCGCGCCTTCATGGCGATCCGCGACAACGAGATTGCGGCTTCCGCGATGGGCGTCAACGTCGCACTCTACAAGACGCTCGCCTTCGGTGTCTCCGCCGGCATCACCGGCGTCGCCGGCGGCCTCAGCGCCATCGCGGTGCAGTTCGTCGCTCCCGACAGCTTCACCATCACGCTCGCGATCCAGCTGTTCCTCGGCATGGTCGTCGGCGGTGTCGGCTGGCTGCCGGGCTCGATCGTCGGCGCAGCCTTCATCATCTTCGTGCCGAACATCGCGGAAGGCATCTCCAAGGGCCTCTCCGGCGCCGTGTTCGGCGTGATTCTGTTCCTCGTCATCTACCTCGTGCCGCATGGCGCAAGGCAGGTCGCGATCCTGGGCCAGCAATTCGCCGGACGGTTCAGACGAAACTAAGCCATCATCAAGACTGTTGTTTCAACCAAGGAGACCAAATTGCTTTTCGAAAGAACACTACGAGCCGCCGCACTGGTAACGGCGGTCGCGACACTCACCTCCGGCGCAGCACTCGCCCAAAAGAAATACGACACCGGCGCGTCCGATACCGAGATCAAGATCGGCAACATCATGCCGTACAGCGGTCCGGCGTCGGCCTACGGCATCATCGGCAAGACCGAGGAAGCCTACTTCAAGATGATCAACGACAAGGGCGGCATCAACGGCCGCAAGATCAGCTTCGTGACCTATGACGACAGCTACTCGCCGCCGAAGGCGGTCGAGCAGGTCCGCAAGCTGGTCGAGAGCGACGAGGTGCTGGCCGTGTTCAATCCGCTCGGCACGCCCTCGAACAGCGCGATCCAGAAATATCTCAACGCCAAGAAGATCCCGCAGCTGTTCGTCGCGACCGGTGCCACCAAGTGGAACGACCCGAAGAACTTCCCCTGGACCATCGGCTGGCAGCCCTCCTACCAGAGCGAGGCTCAGATCTACGCGAAGTGGCTGATGAAGGAGAAGCCCGACGCCAAGGTCGCGATCCTCTATCAGAACGACGATTTCGGCAAAGACTACCTCAAGGGCACCAAGGACGGTCTGGGCGCCAAGGCTTCGTCCATGATCATCATGGAGGAAAGCTACGAGGTCTCCGAGCCGTCGATCGACGGCCACATCGTCAAGATCAAGGCCGCCAATCCCGACGTGCTGCTGATCTATGCGACACCGAAATTCGCGGCCCAGACTATCAAGAAGACCGCCGAGCTCAACTGGAAGCCGCTCCAGATCCTCACCAACGTCTCGATCTCGGTCGGCAGCGTGGTGAAGCCGGCCGGCTTCGAGGCCTCGCAAGGCGTGCTGTCGGCGGCTTATGCCAAGGATTCGACGGATCCGCAGTGGAACAACGATCCCGGCATGAAGAAGTGGAACGAGTTCATCGACAAGTACATGCCGGGCGCCGACAAGACCGACACCGGCACGGTGTACGGCTATGGTGCGGCCTCGACGCTGGCCAAGGTCCTGGAGATGTGCGGTGACGATCTCACCCGCGCCAATCTGATGAAGCAGGCGGCGAGCCTGAAGGACTTTGCACCGGACACCCTGCTGCCCGGCGTCAAGATCAACACCAGCGCCACCGACTTCGCGCCGATCTCGCAGCTCCAGATGCAGCGTTTCAAGGGCGAGAAATGGGAACTGTTCGGCGAGATCATCAGCGGCGACGTCCCCTCCGAGTGATGGGTTGACGCCATCATCCGAACTGACGAGCCCCCCGCGAGCGATTGCGGGGGGCTTTTTGTTGACGTCGTGCATCAATCTTGTTCAATGCTGCGCCGATCCAGGTGGGGTAGGAGAGCAATGACGGTCGTTCGATTTCAGGTTGCGGCGGTTGCCGCCGCATTCACGTTGTGCACTGCAATGAGCAATCCCGCATCGGCGCAGAAGGCCTACGACAGCGGCGCCTCCGATACCGAGATCAAGATCGGCAACATCATGCCCTACAGCGGTCCGGCCTCCGCCTATGCCGTGATCGGCAAGGCTGAAGAAGCCTATTTCAACAAGGTCAATGCCGAAGGCGGCGTCAACGGCCGCAAGATCAAGTTCATCTCGTATGACGATGGCTATTCGCCGCCGAAGACGGTGGAGCAGGCGCGCAAGCTGGTCGAGAGCGACAATGTGCTCTTGATCTTCGGCTCCCTCGGCACCTCGACCAACGGCGCCATCCGCAAATACATGAACGAGAAGAAAGTGCCGCAATTGTTCGTGGCGAGCGGCGCCTCGAAGTGGAACGATCCCAAGACCTATCCCTGGACCATGGGCTGGCAGCCGAGCTACGCCAGCGAGGCGAAGATCTACGCCAAGTACATCATGAAGGAGAAGCCGGACGCGAAGATCGGCGTGCTCTACCAGAACGACGATTTCGGCAAGGACTATCTGAAAGGACTGAAGGACGGCCTCGGCGCCAAGGCCTCCATGATCGTGCAGGAAGAAGCCTACGACACCTCGGAGCCTGCGATCGACGAGCATGTGGTGAAGTTGAAAACAGCGGGCGTCGATGTCTTCGTCAGCATCACCACGCCGAAATTCGCGGCCCAGGCGATCAAGAAGGCGGCCGAGATCAACTGGCACCCCATGCACATCCTCTCCAATGTCTCGGCCTCGGTCGGCGGCGTGCTCGAGCCGGCAGGCTTCGAGATCTCGCAGGGCATCCTGTCGGCGACCTACATCAAGGACGGCTCCGACCCGCAATGGAACGCCGACGATGGCATGAAGAAGTTCTACGAGTTCGTCGCGAAGTACGATGCGAAGGCCAACAAGCTCGATGCCGGCGTGGTGTTCGGCTATGGGGCCGCACAAACCATGGTGAAGGTGCTGCAAATGTGCGGCGACAATCTCACGCGCGACAATGTCATGAAGCAGGCAGCGTCGTTGAGGGATTTCGCGCCTGATACTCTGCTGCCGGGCATCAAGATCAACACCGCTCCCGACAATTTCGCCCCGATCGAGCAGCTCCAGATGATGCGTTTCAAGGGCAAGTCGTGGGAGCTGTTCGGCGACGTCATCTCGAGTGAGGTCGAGCACTGACGGCAACTCAGAATAGCTCGGAATTGGCGCAGCAACTCAAGACAGTCTCGCCTTCTCGCAGTTGCACAGGCGTCCCTGACTACTAAAGACGCAGCCCCTGCGACGACGTCGCGGGGGCTTTCTGTTGAAGCCGTCGGCCAAATCGTATTGAATTGGGCCGCGTCGCCAAGAACAATTGCGTCAAGAAAAGGAGCGCACACACACCAAGAAAATAGGGAGATTGGAATGCCCGCTGTCACCGGCAAGCTAGCGGCCGCATCACTCGCGTTCGCGCTCATCGCGGCCTCGACCTCCATCGCATCGGCCCAGAAGAAATACGATACCGGCGCGACCGATACCGAGATCAAGGTCGGCAACATCATGCCCTACAGCGGACCGGCCTCCGCCTACGGCATCATCGGGCGGACCGAAGCCGCCTATTTCAAGAAGATCAACGACGAAGGCGGCATCAACGGCCGCAAGATCAACTTCATCTCCTATGACGACGGCTACTCGCCGCCGAAGACGGTGGAGCAGGCGCGCAAGCTGGTCGAGAGCGACGAGGTGCTGTTCATCTTCAACTCGCTCGGCACGCCGCCGAACTCGGCGATCCACAAATACATGAACTCGAAGAAGGTGCCGCAGCTGTTCGTCGCTACCGGCGCCACCAAGTGGAACGACCCGAAGGAGTTCCCCTGGACCATGGGCTGGCAGCCCAACTACCAGAGCGAGACGCAGATCTACGCAAAGTGGCTGCTCAAGAACAAGCCTGACGCCAAGATCGCCGTGCTCTATCAGAACGACGATTACGGCAAGGACTATCTGAAGGGCCTCAAGGACGGCCTCGGCTCCAAGGCGTCCTCGATGATCGTCGCCGAGGAGAGCTATGAGACCTCCGAGCCGACGATCGACAACCACATCGTGAAGCTGAAGTCGACCGGCGCCGACGTCTTCATGAATATCACCACGCCGAAATTCGCGGCGCAGGCGATCAAGAAGAACGCCGAGATCGGCTGGAAGCCGCTGCACTTCCTCAACAACGTCTCGGCCTCCGTCGGCAGCGTGCTCAAGCCCGCTGGCTTCGAGAACTCCCAGGACATCATCTCCGCCGACTATCTCAAGGACGTCTCGGATCCCGAGTGGAACAATGATCCCGGCATGAAGGACTTCCTGGCCTTCATGACCAAGTACTTCCCTGACGGCGACAAGCTCGACCACGGCACCATCGTCGGCTACGGCGTGGCGCAGACGCTCGTCCAGGTGCTGAAGCAATGCGGCGACGATCTGACCCGCGCGAACGTCATGAAGCAGGCCGCCAGCCTGAAGGATTACCGGACCGAAGTGCTGCTGCCCGGCATCCAGATCAACACCTCCGCAACCGACTTTGCTCCGATCAGCCAGCTGCGGCTCGAGCGGTTCAAGGGAGAGAAATGGGAGCTGTTCGGCGACGTGATCAGCGCCGACGCCGGCGGCTAGCCGCCTCGCTTGCGACGACAATGGGCCCCCTGCGAGACGATTGCAGGGGGCTCTTGCTTGGCCGGTCGATTATGATCACGCGATTGCACAATCGAATGATGGTAAAGCGTGCTTACGCTTTTGCGCGCGATGGGGTAGGCAGGTGAGATGGCGGGCTCGCCGCCACCACTCCGAAGGCCATCGTCATGACCGACCGCCGTCCCCTGCTCCGCGCGTTCTACGACGCAGCCGTTGCCGCCGCGCATCCGAATACGATTCTGGCACCGCGTCTGCGGCCGGCTCCGAAGGGACGCGTGATCTGCCTCGCCGCCGGCAAGGGCGCCGCCGCGATGGCCGCGGCTGCGGAACGGCATTATCTCGACACGCTCGAGCTCGCGCCGGAGCGCCTCGTCGGCATCGCGACCACGCGCCACGGCTATGGCGTGCCGACGCGCCGCATCCGCGTCGTCGAGGCCGGCCATCCCGTGCCTGACGAAGCCGGCCTGAAAGGTGCCGCCGACACGCTCGCGCTCGCAAGCGAGGCCGGCCCTGACGATCTCTTGCTGGTGCTGCTCACCGGCGGCGGCTCGGCGAACTGGATCGCACCTAGCGACGGCATCAGCTTCGCGCAGAAGCAGGCGGTCAACAAGGCGCTGCTGCGCTCGGGCGCGCCGATCGGCGAAATGAACGTCGTCAGAAAACATCTGTCGCGCATCAAGGGCGGCCGCCTGGCGCGGGCCGGCAAGAACGCCGCCGAGATCGTGACGCTCGCGATCTCCGACGTGCCACATGACGATCCATCCGCTATCGCCTCGGGCCCGACCGTGCCCGATCCGACCACGCTGGCCGATGCGCGCGCGATCGTCGCGAAATACAAGCTCGCTGTCGACGATGCGGTGCGGCGTGCGCTCGAGGATCCCCGGAATGAAAGCTGCAAGCCTGATGACGCCGCGTTCGCGCGCGCACGTTTCGAACTGATCGCGCGGCCCAGGCAATCGCTCGACGCCGCGGTGAAGCTCGCGAAGGAGGCCGGTTACGAGACCATCGATCTCGGCGCCGATCTCGAGGGCGAGGCCCGCGAGGTCGCCGCCGATCACGCCAGGCTGGCGCTTCAGGCCCGCGCCCAAGGCAGGCGCGTTGCGATCCTCTCCGGCGGTGAGCTCACCGTGACCGTGCGCGGCCAAGGGCGCGGCGGCCCCAACCAGGAATACGCGCTGGCGCTCGCCGCTTTGTTGAAGGACACGCCCGATATTGCGGCGCTTGCCGGCGATACCGACGGCGCCGACGGTGGCGCCGGCCACCCAACCGACCCCGCCGGCGCGCTGATCGACGCTGCGACGTTTGCCGGGATGAAGGCGCTGGCGCTCCAGCCGCAGGCCTATCTCGACAACAACGACGCGACGACGTTCTTCGAGGCGACCGGCGACCTGCTGCAGCCCGGCCCGACGCTCACCAATGTCAACGACATCAGGGTGATCCTGGTGGATTGAGCGGGCAAGGCGTTAGCCGTGCATCACATCGATCTCGCGAGCCACTGGGACGGCCGAAGGCCGGACCCGTGGCTCCTCGCAACGACCGAAGGTGTGGATGCGCCTCACCGCTTGGCGCCAACATGCTCCAGCAGGGCGAGCAGGCCCTTCAACAAGTCCGTCGGCGACGGCGGGCAACCTTTGATGTGCAAATCCACCGGAACGATCTCGGATACGCCCCCGACGCAGGCGTAACTGCCTCTGAAAATCCCACCATCGATCGCGCATCCACCGACCGCAACGACCCATTTCGGATCGGGCGTCGCGTTGTAGGTGCGCTCCAGCGCCTGTCGCATGTTCTTCGTCACAGGGCCCGTGACCAGCAGCACGTCGGCATGGCGCGGCGAGGCGACGAAGCGCAGGCCGAAACGCTCGAGGTCGTAGAAAGCGTTGGACAGCGCGTGAATCTCCAGCTCGCAGCCGTTGCAGGACCCGGCATCGACCTCGCGAATGGCAAGCGAACGACCAAGCCTGGCCTGGGCGGCGCGGTCGACCTTCGTGGCAAGCTCCGCCAGCGCAGATTGGTCCGGCGCCGGCGCAGGCTCCGTCAGCGAACCGTGGGTGAGGCTTTCGAGCAGCGTGTTGCGCATGGCTCAGAGGTCCGCGCCGGAATAGGAACAATTGAACGACTTGTTGCAGAGCGGGAAGTCGGCGATGATATTGCCCTCGATCGCCGTCTCCAGCAGCGGCCACTGGAACCACGACGCGTCGCGCAGATGGCAGCGTTCGACGCGTAACTCGCCATCGAGCCGCACCCACACCAGAACGTCGCCCCGGAACGCCTCGGCGAGCGCCATGCCCTCACAGGCACCGCGACCGACACCGGGAGGCAGCGCGGTCCCGAGCTCTCCCGGCCCGAGCCGGTCGAGGATCTGCTCGATCAGCTCGACGCTCTGCTCGACCTCGCGGATTCGGATCCAGACCCGCGCGTTCACGTCGCCGGCGTCCAGCACCGGCACCTCGAACGACAATTGATCGTAGGGCGCGTAAGCAAGCGTGCGCCGTGCATCGAAATTGCGGCCCGAAGCGCGGCCGACATAGCCGCCGGCGCCAAACAGGCGCGCGTAGTCCGCCTTCACGATGCCCGTGGTGACGGTGCGGTCCTGCAACGACGCCGTATTGTCATAGAGCTCGATCAGGCGCGGAAAGACTTTACGCAGCTCCGCAAGCAACGCGCGTAGCGCGGAAGCGCCGTCCGGCGTGATGTCACGCCTCACTCCGCCGGGCACGATGACGTCCATCATCAGGCGATGGCCGAACGCGACATCAGCCGCGCGCAAGCAGCGCTCACGCAGAATACCGGTCTGGGCATGCATCAGCGCGAACGAAGCGTCGTTGCAGATGGCCCCGATGTCGCCCAGATGATTGGCGAGCCGCTCCAGTTCCGCCATCAGGGCGCGTAGCCAGGTCGCGCGCTGCGGCGCCTGCACGTCCAGCGCGGCCTCGACAGCGCGCGCAAAGGCGAAAGCGTAGGCGACGGCGCTGTCGCCGGAGGTGCGGTTGGCGAGTTTTGCCGCCGCCTCGAGGCTCGCACCCTGCATCAGCTGCTCGATGCCCTTGTGGGTGTAGCCGAGCCACTGCTCCAGCCGCACGACATGCTCGCCATTGGCGGTGAAGCGGAAATGGCCGGGCTCGATGATCCCGGCGTGAACGGGGCCGACCGCCACCTGATGCAATGCCTCACCCTCGGCGGGGAGGAACTGGTATGGCAGCGCGTCGCGCGAGGCGTTGCGGCCTGACAGCGGATAGGGTTTGCCCCAGACATGGTGATCGAGCCAAGGGCGCAGATCTGGCCGCAGATCGTCAGCGGCAACCGGAACAAGCCCGAACAGGTCATGAATGGTCCGTTCCAACCGAAGCGCCGGCGGATGGCGGCTGGCCACGCTTGGAAATGTGCCGGCCGTACACGCGTAGGTCACGACCGCGATCTCGGCCGAGCCGCCGTCGAGCAGCGCCAAATGCACCGCGGCCGGCTCGCCCCAGAAGCCAAGCAGCGTGAGGCTTCCCTCGACCAGCCGATCGACCGCGGCCTGCCAACCCGTCTCCGTCACGGCCGCGCGCGGCCAGGGGCGGTGCGACAACACCGCATTGACATGGGGGATGCTGTCGAGGATGCCCATCGCCTACCCCAGGAGCTTCGCAACGTTCTGGAAACCGGTGACCAGCACCGGCGGCAGATAGACGCCGGCCATCAGCACCAATCCGAGATGCGTGAACATCGGCACGTAGGAGGCCTCCGCGGGCGCCGTCTTGCCCTTGGGCTCGCCGAACATCACCGGGCCGATCCGCAAGAAAAGCCCGCCGAGCGCGATGATGATGCCGAGCACCAGGATCACCGTCAGCCACGGCGCGCGGGCGAAGGTCGAACTCACCACGAGAAACTCGCTCATGAAGATGCCGAGCGGCGGCAGCCCGACGATGGCAATGACGCCGAGCATCAGGCTCCAGCCGAGCGCGGGGCTGGTCGCCGTGAGCCCGCCGATCTCGGCGATCTTCTGTGTGCCCTTGACCTGTGCGATATGGCCGACCGCGAAGAAGATGGCCGACTTGGTCAGCGAATGCATGGTCATGTGCAGCAGCCCGGCGAAGTTCGCGAGCGGCCCGCCCATGCCGAAGGCGAAGACGATGATGCCCATATGCTCGATCGAGGAATAGGCAAACATCCGCTTGATGTCGCGGCGCCGGTACAGCATCAGCGCCGCGAAGATCACCGAGATCAGGCCCATGGTCACCATCAGCGGACCAGGCGTGATCGCCGCGGAGTTGACCGCGAGCATCATCTTGAAGCGCAGGAGCGCATAGAGCGCGACATTGAGCAGCAGGCCGGAGAGCACCGCCGAGATCGGCGTCGGGCCCTCGGCATGCGCGTCGGGCAGCCAGGCGTGCAGCGGTGCGAGGCCGACCTTGGTGCCGTAGCCGAGCAGGAGGAAGACGAAGGCGACGTTGAGCAACGCCGGGTCGAACTGCGCGGCGTGCTTCACCAGCACCGTCCACACCATGCCGTCCATTCCCTCGCCCACCACGGGGCGCGCCGCCATATAGACCAGGATCGTGCCGAACAGCGCGAGCGCGATACCGACACTACCCAGGATGAAATATTTCCAGGCGGCTTCCAGCGCCTCATGGGTGCGGTAGATGCCGACCATGAGCACGGTCGTCAGCGTCGCCATCTCGACCGCGACCCACATCAGGCCGATGTTGTTGGCGATGAGCGCGAGGTTCATCGCGAACATCAGCATCTGGTACATCGCGTGGTAGAAGCGCAGGAAGGCCGGCGTCAGCCGTCCGGTCTCGATTTCGTGATGGATGTAGCTCGCGCTGAACACTGAAGTCGTGAAGCTGACGAACGTCGTCAGCACGATGAAGACCTTGTTGAGGTCGTCAAGCAGCAGATACTGGCCTGACGTCGGCTCGATCACGAACAGCGTCAGCGAGGTGAGGAAGGTCGCGAGCGCCGCAACGACGTTGAGCTTCGCCGTCAGCTTGTAGCCCGGCAGGAGCGCGAGCAGCGCGGCCGAGATGGCCGGGATCAAGAGGATTGCGCTGAGGGCGTCGATCATCGCCGCTCTCCGCGAAAACGATCGAGCGCCTGCACGTCCACGCTGTCAAAACGCTCGCGAATGCGAAACAGGAAGATGCCGATCACGATGAAGGCGATCAGCACCGAGAAGGCGACGCTGATCTCGACCACCAGCGGCATGCCCTTGGCCCCGGTTGCGGCCAGCACCAGCCCGTTCTCCAGCGACATGAAGCCGACGACCTGGCTCACCGCGTTTCGGCGCGTGACCATGATCAGGAGTCCGAGCAGCACCACTGACAGCGCAAAGGCAAGGTCCTCGCGGGCGAGCGCATCCGCGCCCGGCGTCACCCGCAGCATCACCACCATCGAGAGCGCGACGAGGCCGATGCCGGCCATCATGGTCAGCCCGACGCCGATCACGTTCTCGATCTCGCGGTGGATGCCGAGCTTCTTGATGATCCGGTGCAGCGCGACCGGGATGATGATGGCCTTGAAGACCAGCGCGATCAGCGCCGTGACATAGAGATGCGGCGCCTGCTGCACATAGGCCTGCCACGCCACCGACAGTGCCAGCACGCCGGCATGCAGCGCATAGACATTAAGCAGCGCATAGAGCCGGTCCTGGTAGAGCATCATGAAGCTCGCCAGCACGAGGGAGCCGGCGAGCAGATGGGCGATGTCGAATTGCAGGCTGCTCATCTCTCAGAGGCTCCCCGACACGAAGCGCAGCAGGGTGGCAAGCAATGCCAGCATCAATGCCGCACCCAGGAACTCCGGAATCCGGAACACGCGCATCTTGGCGATCGACGTCTCGAACACGGCGAGCAGAAAGCCAAGGACCGTCAGCTTGCCGAAGTAGAGCAGCGCACCGGAAACGAGTTTCGCAACGCTCGCATCTGCAGTTGCGGTGCCCCATGGCAGGAACACGCAGGCGATCAGCGAGACGTAGAGCAGGAGCTTGAGCTGCGACGACAGATCGACCAGCGCGAGATGACGGCCCGAATATTCCAGCACCATGGCCTCATGCACCATGGTGAGCTCGAGATGGGTGGCGGGGTTGTCGACGGGAATACGTGCATTCTCCGCCAGCGCCACGATGGTCAGCGCGACGAACGCCATGCCGAGCGAGACGCGCAGACCGACCGCGTCCGAGCCCATGAACTCGGCGACGTAAGCGAGCTGGGTCGATCCCGCGATCATCGCCACCGAGAAGACGGTGATCAGCATCGCAGGCTCGGCGAGCGAGGCGATCATGACCTCACGGCTGGAGCCGATGCCGCCGAAGGCAGTGCCGACATCCATACCGGCGAGCGCCTGGAAGAAGCGCGCGCTGCCGAGCAGCGCGATGATGGCGATGAGGTCGGCGGTCCAGGAGAACAACAGGCCGTTGCCGAAAGTCGGCACCAGCGAGGCCGCAACCCAGGTGCCCGCGAACATCAGATAGGGAATGACGCGGAACAGCCAGGATGCGTTGTCCGCGAGCACGACGTCCTTGCGCATCAGACGAATGAGGTCGCGATAGGGCTGGAGCAGCGGAGGCCCCCGCCTGCGCAGCAACCGAGCCTTCACCTTCCGCACGAAACCCGTCAGCAGCGGCGCGAGCCCCAGCACCAGCGACATCTGGGCGCCTTGGGAGACGATATCGCGCAGCGCGCTCATAAGGCCACCACCAGCAGCAGCACGATGAGCGCCACGAAAACCAGCGTCAGGTAGCGACGAATACTGAGGAACTGCAGGATATTGATGCGGTCCGTCGCAAAATCGATGACGATCGCAACCGGCGCGTACAACCCATCCCAGATCAGATCGCGCAGTTCGACCTGCAATCGCGCGGGCAGCGGCGAAGATGGCGGCGGCATCTCGCCAATCTCGCGCGCGGCAAAGACGACGCTGCCGAATACGCGGCGGATCGGCTGCGAGAAGCTGGAGGCCGAGTACTGGATGGTTGGGTTCGGATCGGGATAGCCGCAATCCCAGGCCGGCGCACGGCGTAAGCGATCGGAGGCGAAACGGTGAATGGCCGAGGCCGCCGCCGTGCCGCAGAGTGCCGCGAACACGAACACCAGAAGACCGTTATAGGAGCTGCGACTTTCCGCGATCGGCACGACGGTGAGCCACTGCACTCCGACCTGATGCGGCATGACATTGCCGACCATAGTCCTGCTCACCGGCGCCAGCGCATCGATGAACAGCCCGGGCAGAATGCCGGCGACGAGGCAGAAGGCGGCAAGCATGAGCATTGCGGTCAGCGAGAAGCGGTCGGTCTCATGCGCCGCCGCGGCGACGTCCGAGCGCGGCCGGCCGAGGAAGCTGATGCCATAGAGCTTGACGAAGCAGGCCGCGGCAAAGGCGGCCGCCAGCGCCAGCAAACCGCCGACTGCCGGAATGACCAGCTTGAGCCCCCAGGACGACAGGTGCGGCGAGAGGAGGATCGCCTGGAAGGTCAGCCATTCCGAAACGAAGCCGTTGAACGGCGGCAATGCCGAGATCGCGACGCAGCCGACCAGCACCGCGACCGCCGTTGTCGGCATGCGATGGATCAGCCCCCCGAGCTTCTCCATGTCGCGCTCGCCGGTTGCTCCCAGCACCGCGCCGGCGCCGAAGAACAACAGGCTCTTGAACAGCGCATGATTGAAGACGTGCAGCATCGCCGCGGTGAAAGCGAGCGCTGCCACCCAGTCGAGACCTTCCGCCTTGAAGGCCAGCGCCAACCCGAGGCCGGTGAAGATGATGCCGATGTTCTCGATCGTCGAATAGGCGAGCACGCGCTTGATATCGCGCTGCATCAGCGCATAGAGCACGCCCAGCGTCGCCGTCGGACCGCCGACCAGCAGCACCACCATGCTCCACCACCATACCGGTTCGGGCAGAAGATCGAAGACGATGCGCACGAAGCCGTAGACGGCGACTTTCGTCATGACGCCGCTCATGAGGCCGGAAACGTGACTGGGTGCGGCGGGATGGGCGAGCGGCAGCCAGGCGTGCAGCGGCACCAGGCCGGCCTTGGAGCCGGCGCCCAGCAGCACGAGGATCACCACCATGCCGGCCAGCGCAGCGGAAGGATGCGAGGCTCGGATCGCATCGAAATCGTAACCGGCACCGCTCGCGAGCAGGCCGAAGGCGAGCAGCAGCGTCAGCGTGCCGAAACTTGCCATCAGGAGATAGACATAGCCGGCGCGGACATTCTCGGCTGCCCGGTGATGCGACACCACCAGCGCCCAGGACGTCAATGACATGAATTCCCAGGCGACCAGGAAGCTGAAGGCATCGCTGGCCAGCACGACGACGTTCATCGCTGCGAGATAGGCCGGATAGAATGGCAACACGCGGCCGGGGGAATCCTCGTGGCGGCCGTAGCCGAGCGCGAACAGACTCGCAGCGACGCCGCCAAGATTGACGACGACAAGGAAGAAGGCGGACAGCGCATCGAGCCGGAAATGGGCTCCGAGCCAGGGCAGTCCGATCGGCAATGTCGCGCTCTGCGTCAGATGAGGGGCATAGAGCAGATCGGACAGCGCCGTGACGCATAGCGTCGAGGTGGCGAGCAGGCATCCGCCATAGAGAATGATCGAGCCGCGCGGTCGCGTCGACAGCACGATCCCTGCAGGCGCCAGCGCCAGCAGAGCCGCCACTGACCATAGCGCCACGGCGATCATGGCCGCTCCTCGATCATGATCTGCGCGCGCGTCGTCATTGCTATGGGCCGCCCGCGCTCGGGGATGGAGACTTCAGCCGCACACCGCGGCCCCCGGCGCTCGACGTCGCCCCCTCGGCGATCAGTTCGATGCCGGCAACCGATAGCGCCTCGACCAGCTTCACCAGGGAATCGACATTGCCGCGGATCAGCCCTTCGGAGGCCTCCATGCGCTGGATCGTCGGCAGCGACAGCGAACAGAGCTGCGCGAGCTCGCGCTGGTCGATCCTGAGCAAGGCACGGGCGGCTCTAAGCTGCGCGGCAGTGATCATGTTCGTGGCAGTTACAGCGATTGATTTCCCAAGCTTAGAGCAGGGAAAATGATGTTTCAAGCATCATTTTGTATATGCAACGCATCATTGTAGCGGCGCCAGATTCCGGGGGCGCGCTCGCGCGCGCTCAAGAATGACTGCCCCGCTCAGAACTCGTTGGCGATCTTCGACAGCATGCCCAGCAGGGCTTCGCGGTTAGCCTGGCCGAGCAGCTCGTTGAGCCGGGCCTCGTGCTTGGTGGCGACCAGCTTCTTGGCGCGGGCCAACACGGCCTTGCCCTTGTCGGTCAAGACCAGGATGTGCGAGCGGCGGTCGTTGGTGGAGCGGATCCGGGCGCAGAGATCGCGGCTCTCGAGATTGTCGAGCATCGCGACGAAATTCGGCCTGAGGATGCCGAGGGTCGAGGCGATCTCGGTCTGATTCCGGCCCGGATTCTTCTCGACCAGCAGCAGCACCGAAAACTGCGCAGGCGTCAGCTGGAGCGAAGCCATGCAGCGCAGAAAGTTCTCGAACACCTTGAGCTGCGCCCGCTTCAGCACATAGCCGAGCTGTTCCGAGAGCTCGCCGAGCTGCAGGGCTTCGGGCAGCGTCTCGGGCGCGTCCTTGCGGCCCTTGGTCGCCTCACCGGATTTCTCGGAGGACTTCTCAGCGGTTTTCGAAACGGTCATCGCCTCATGCTCGCAATCCCGCTAAATTCGGGACGGGTCGTTCCCCACCCTTGATGTTATATTTGATAATTGTTATGGACCATATCAAATATCGTCAGCGTATTTCAATGGCTGTAAACGGACCATCCACCGCAATCGCGCGAGGCGGGTCCGGATCGACAAGGGGGAGCGTCCGGTCTTGAACACCACCATCATGCTGTTCCTGCTGCAGGACGGCATCACCAATGGCGCGATCTACGCGCTGCTCGGCCTCGCGCTGGTGCTGGTGTTCGCCGTCACCCGCGTCATCCTCATCCCGCAGGGCGAATTCGTCACCTATGGCGCACTGACCTATGCCTCGCTGGCGTCGGGCCAGATGCCGGGCACCGCCAGGCTCGCGCTCGCCATGGGCGTCGCCGCCTGCGCCTTCGACCTGTTCGTGGCCCGCAAAACGCTGCACGGCCGGCTGATCCTGCGCAGCGTCCTCGCCAATATCGTGCTGCCGGCCATCGTGCTGGCCCTGACGATCTACTTCGCGGCTCAGAAGCCGCCGGTCGCGGTCTGCATCGCGCTGTCGCTGCTGATTGTCGCGATGATCGGCCTCTATCTCTACCGCATCGCCTTCCAGCCGCTGGCGCACACCTCCGTGCTGGTGCTGCTGATCGCATCAGTGGGCGTGCATCTGGCGCTTCAGGGGCTCGGCCTGCTGTTCTTCGGGGCCGAGGGCCAGCGCGGACCGGCGGTGCTTTCCGGCGCCTTCACCGCAGGCTCGCTGCGCTTCACCGGCCAGAGCCTCACGGTCTACGGCATCACCATCGCCTTCATCGTCGGGCTCTGGCTGTTCTTCGGCCTGACCCTGTACGGCAAGGCGCTGCGGGCCACCGCCGTCAACCGGCTCGGGGCCCGGCTCGCCGGCATCCGCACCACGCTGTCGGGCCAGATCGCCTTCCTGCTGGCGTCCGTCATCGGCGCGCTGTCGGGCATCATGATCGTCCCGATCACGACGCTCTACTACGACTCGGGCTTCCTGATCGGCCTGAAGGGCTTCGTCGCCGCGATCATCGGCGGCCTCGTCAGCTATCCCCTGACCGCCGTCGCGGCCCTCTTCGTCGGCATCGTCGAGGCGTTCTCGTCCTTCTATGCCTCCAACTACAAGGAGGTGATCGTGTTCATGCTCCTGATCCCCGTGCTGCTGTTGCGCTCGCTGGCCGCGCCCGCGGTCGAAGAAGAGAAGGACTGAGGCGCATGCAGAGCCGGCTTCCCATCCTCGTCTTCGCAGCTCTCATGGCGGCGATCCCGTTCATCCCGGGCATGCCACCATTCTGGATCGTGCTGCTCGACAATATCGGCCTCGCCGCGCTGGTCGCGATGGGCCTCGTGCTGCTCACCGGCGTCGGCGGCCTGACCTCGTTCGGCCAAGCCGCCTTCGTTGGGTTTGGCGCCTACACGACCGCGGTGCTGACGACGAGCTATGGCTTGTCCCCCTGGCTGACGCTGCCGCTGTCGCTCGTGGTCAGCGGGCTGTTTGCGGTGCTGCTCGGCCTGATCACGGTCCGCCTCTCCGGCCATTACCTGCCGCTGGGCACGCTGGCCTGGGGGCTCGGCCTGTTCTATCTCTTCAGCAAGCTGGAATTCCTCGGGCGTAACGACGGCATTTCGGCAATCCCGCCGCTGTCGATCGGCGCGTTCAGGATGCTCTCGCCGGACTCGATCTATTACGCGATCTGGGCGGCCGTCCTGATCTCGGCGCTGCTCACGATGAACCTCCTGGACTCCCGCACCGGCCGCGCCATCCGCGCACTCAGGCGCGGCCATGTCGCGGCCGAGGCGTTCGGCGTGCACACGCCGCGCGCCAAGCTTCTGGTGTTCATCCACGCCGCCGTGCTCGCCGGCCTGTCCGGCTGGCTCTACGCCCATCTGCAGCGCGCGGTGACGCCGACACCGTTCGGCGCCCATGCCGGCATCGAATATCTCTTCATCGCGGTCGTCGGCGGCGCCGGCTATGTCTGGGGCGGCGTGCTCGGCGCAGCGATCGTCGTGATCCTGAAAGAGGTGCTGCAGAGCTATTTGCCGCTGATCCTGCCCGGATCCGGCCAGGTCGAGACCATCGTGTTCGGCATCATGCTGGTGACGCTGCTCCAGCTCGCGCCCGGCGGCGTCTGGCCGTGGCTGATGTCTTTCTTCCCCGAGCGCACCGGCGGCAGGAAGCCAGACACCTCGCTGAAGCTCGAAACCCGCACCCGCTCGCCCGGCCAGGGAAGCGTGCTGCTCCAGGTCGAGAAGGCGCGAAAGCAGTTCGGCGGCGTGGTCGCCGTCAACAACGTCTCCTTCGACGTCCAGGCCCGCGAGATCGTCGCATTGATCGGACCGAACGGCGCCGGCAAGAGCACCACCTTCAACCTGATCACCGGCGTGTTGTCGGCGACCTCGGGCTCGATCTCGGTGCTCGGCAAGAAGGTCGATCGCGCGCCGCCGCAGGAGATCGTCGAGCTCGGTATCAGCAGGACCTTCCAGCACGTCAAGCTCGTCCCCGACATGACCGTGCTGGAGAACGTCGCGATCGGCGCGCATCTGCGCGGCCAGTCCGGGCCGCTCGCCTCGATGCTGCGGCTCGATCGCGCCGATGAGGCGAGATTGCTCGCGGAGGCCGCCCGTCAGATCGAGCGCGTCGGTCTCACCGAGCAGATGCATCAGCTTGCGGGCAGTCTCTCGCTCGGCCAGCAGCGTATCGTCGAGATCGCGCGCGCTCTCTGCGTCGATCCGATGCTGCTGCTGCTCGACGAGCCTGCCGCGGGCCTGCGCCACATGGAGAAGCAGCAGCTGGCGAAGCTGCTGCGCGATTTGCGCGACGGCGGCATGAGCGTGCTGCTGGTCGAGCACGACATGGGCTTCGTGATGAACCTGGCCGATCGCATCGTGGTGCTCGATTTCGGCACCAAGATCGCGGAAGGCACGCCCGCCACGATCAAGACCAATCCCGAAGTGATCAAGGCCTATCTCGGAGTGGCGGCATGAGCGCGCTGTTGTCAGTCACCGACGCGCATGTCGCCTATGGCAAGGTCGAGGCGGTGCGCTCGGTCGGGCTCGAGGTCGGCGAGAACGAGATCGTCACCATCGTCGGCGCCAACGGTGCCGGCAAGACAACGCTTCTCTCGGCCATCATGGGCATCCTGCCGCTGAAGGGGCGCGTCGCCTTTGCCGGGCAGGACCTCGCCCGGCTCGACATCGAGGACCGCGTCGCGATGGGGCTCGGGCTCGTGCCTGAACACCGCGAATTGTTCGTCACCATGAATGTCGAGGACAATCTCGAGCTGGGCGCCTTCCGCATCGAGCGGAGCAAGGCCAAGGCCTCGATCGAGCAGGTCTATACGCTGTTTCCGCGCCTGAAGGAGCGACGCAAGCAGCTCGCCGGCACGCTGTCGGGGGGCGAGCAGCAGATGCTGGCGATGGGCCGCGCGCTGATGGGCGCGCCGAAACTGCTGATGCTGGACGAGCCGAGCCTCGGTCTCGCACCAATCATCGTCGCCGACATCTTCCGCATCATCACCGAGCTGCGTGCCAGCGGCGTCTCGGTGCTGCTGGTCGAGCAGAACGCACAGGCCGCGCTGAAGATCGCCGACCATGCCTATGTGATGGAGCTCGGGGAGTTCGTGCTGAGCGGCAAGGCCAGCGATATCGCGGCGAACGAGCGCGTCGCGGCGAGCTATCTCGGCTTCCAGCACGAAGGCGCGAGCGCGATCTGATCAGGCTCGCTTCGCCGTCCGCACGAAACCCCAGGCGGCGATCGCGGCCATCAGCAGCGAGATCAGCACGTTGTAGCCGGCGAGCGAGAGGCCGAGGAAGCGCCACTGCACCTCGTCGCAGCGTACCACCTTGACGGTGTCGAGCCGCGACAGCAGATCGCCCGCATTGCCGAGATTGACGACCGGACCCGTGCAATCGGTCGGGCCCTTCCAGAGCCCCCATTCGACGCCGGAATGGTAGGTGCCGAGCCCGGCATTGGCGAGCGTCACCAGGGCGAGGATCGCGAGCCCCGCCAGCAGCAGCGGCCGCGGCGCGCCGCTCCGCGCCGCAAGCACGGTCAGCAGCCCGACCGGAATCGCGAGATAATAAGCATAGCGCTGCTCGAGGCAGAGCGGACAGGGCAGGATCTCCAGGACGAGCTGGAAGAACCAGGCGCCCGCAATCGTCGCCGTCGCAATCAGAGTGACGGCCAGCGAGGCGGTCAGCGCAGGGCCCCCGGCAGCGGGGCGAAACGCGGGTATTGCTGCACTCTGGGTCGTCACGGCGGCCTCTTCGGGTGGGCGTGGCGCTATATTCACGCGTGTTCCTGACGCGAACCGGGATGCAGTTCGCTCGAAAACGCTCTTAGGCTCTAACCCCGACCCAAGGGCCTGTCGAGAACGCCGGGGATCACTTTGGCGCGGGTTGACCCCGCCCTTGCCATGGCTATAGTCCGCCGGCTTCGCGACGCCCTCCTCTGGAGGGGCCGACCGAGGGCCCCTGTGGCGGAACTGGTAGACGCGCTCGACTCAAAATCGAGTTCCGCAAGGAGTGCTGGTTCGATTCCGGCCAGGGGCACCAACCAGGCTGTTCAAGCCCGTTCCGAAACGTCCGCAACCGTCCGCACCGTGCTCGGAAAGCCTTGAAAAATAGGCACTTCCGCGTACGTTCTAGTTCGTCACCGTTTGTTCTCCTCCGATCCCAGCCGCCCGATTTGCTGGTATTTTTGCTGGTATCGGGAGAACAAACGTTCACGGCGACTTTCGCTTTGCCGAATGAAGGAATTGAGCCGATGGGCGGCAAGAACGACGGCGCGTGCGCCAATCCCAAGCAGATTAAGACCGACGTCGACTGCCGCGCCGCCCGACCGAAATTCGACAATGGCGCGTGGAGTCCCGCTAAGATTTCCGACGTGACCGGCGGCTGGCTCTATCTCTTCGTCACGCCGGACGTGAGCAGGCCCGGCAACGCTGCCTCCAAGCTCTGGCGGATGGACTACCGTTTCCACGGCCGCCAGAAAACCTACTCCATCGGCCCCTACGGCAACGGCAGGGATGGCACGTTCTCGCTCGCAGACGCGCGGCGCGAGCGCGACAAGGCCAAAGACCTGCTCAAGGAAGGCAAAGACCCGAGCATCGAGAAGCAGCTCGACAAGCACAAGCAGGCCGCCGCCCGGCCTTTCGCGCAATGGGCCGATGAGTGGCTCGCCAAGAAGAAGGTGGAGAAAGTCAAGCGCGGCAGGATCGTCGCAGTGCGCGACCCCAAGACCGTCGAGGTGCTCGAGCTGCGCGTCGGCTACGTCAAGGCTCGCTTCGGCAAGCTGTGCAGGCAGGACATCAAGCGTCCCGACGTGCTCGCTTTCATGCGTTCATATGAAGCAGAGGGAAGGCTGGAAACCCGGGACCGAGTGCGCAGCATCGGCGAGCAGATCTGCGACTATGCCGACGTCGAAGGCGACGGCTACAATCCATTCCGCAACCTGAATGGACAGATGATTGCCAACATTTCGACGCCGCGTCCCGGTGTCACCGAACCACGCGACGTCACGCGCGTCTTCAAACTTATCAGCGCACCGTGGACGAGAGCGAGATTTGGTGACGTCGTTGGCCTTGCCTTGCGCTTCAATGCGCTGACCATTCCCCGCCCCGGCATGGTCAATGAAATGGAATGGGGCGAGGTCGATTGGGATGCCAAACGCTGGACTGTTCCAGCTCCCAAGATGAAGACCGGTTGGGACCATGTTGTGCCCTTGTCACGACAGGCACTCGCGATCCTGCGTAGCGTCCAGAAGCTGACCGGCCATCGCCGGTACGCGTTTTCCTGCTCGAAGGACGCGCCGCTATCAAACAATACGCTCAACAAGCGCTTGCGGCTGCTTGGCATTGATACCAAGACTGATCATTGTGCCCACGGATTCCGGACCACGTTCTCGACTCTATCTCACCACGAAGAGATCAAGGACGCCAAGGCATGGGATGGCGATGTCGTCGAGCTGCAGCTCGCACATCTCGATAACTCTACTGTGGAAGGTCTCTACAAGAAGCACGGACCCCTCGCGCTGATCGGCTCGCGCACGAAGCTGATGCAGCATTGGGCTGATCGGATCGACCACTGGCTCGATCCCAAGAAGGTGATGCCGATCAAGGGAGGCGCGCAGGCTTGAGTCGCCTATCATCAGGCCTGTTAAGTTGCCCAATTCAACCCGTCGCAAAGCTCATGTGATAATCGTCGACGCTTGTGCATCTCGTGCTGGAAGGATCGATTTCGCATCCGTTGCATCGCGTTGCGCTTGTCCGCCTGAGATAACCGCAACAGCCGTTGTCGCCTAGATCCAATGCTTTGCCGTGGCTTCGAACGGCCGGATACAATGGAGAAGCAGTGCGACGGAGAGAGTGTCAGTCAGCCCCCGCTGAAAGATAAAGCATTTTCGACCTTCCTGGACTACGGCCACGTCCGAAATATCATCTCCGGCAGCCGAAATTACCGGAAGGGTCATAATACTGTTTCGAAGAGGGGATGGTTGCGGGGGGTGCAACACCCGTATTAGTTCGAGGGCAATCCCACGGCCCGCAGCATGGCCCTGCTAATCGGCCCAATGTCGGATGTGGCTACCGGCCATAAGCGAAGCGGGGTGTCCAGCTTCGCTCCAATTCAGCATCCTCATCCTCCTCATCGAGAGGGGCTTCGGGCAGCCCCTCGCTGGTCAACACGGTCAAGGTGTAGCCGTATTTGCCAAGGCCGATGATCTCTTCATCAAGAGTGATCCGACCCGGGCCGTCGAACCATGTCGCCAAGTCGGTTTCACCAACGGCGCGTTCGGCGCGAAGGACATTCGCCGCATCCGCGTTGAACCTCTGCGTCGCTCCGTCGGGCAAAGGAGCGCCTTTTCGCAAGAACGCTAGCTTGCCGAGATTCTTGAAAGACTCCGAGGTAAACGCATATGCGATCTCGTTGCCCTTGCTGACGATGATCGCCATCGGATAGCTGCCGCACTCCGCGGCCCGAATCGCGGCAGCCGTGATCGAACAATGGGCCTTCTCAGCCAGCTTGAGAATGCCGTCGAGGCCGATCTGATAATTGGAGAGCAGGTTGCGTGTGAGATTGGACGGCAAGAGAAGGCCGCTGGCGAAGTGGTCAGCCTCCAGCTCGATCGACGTATTCTGTGTAAAATTGGCGCGGGACATGTGCGCGCCGCCGGCCTTGATAATCTCCTCGGGATGGCCCGGCAGGAACCAATGCCCCAGCTCATGGCCAATGGAGAAATTCTCGAAGCCTTCGTTGCCGTGCTCGGTGGAGTAGATGATGGTGGCCGAATCACCGGCGAAGATGATCGCGCCGGACACGCCCGTCACTTCGGCTGGTTTCGCCTGGATGACAATATCCCTGGCCTTGGCGATCTCTCGAGGTCTAACTGGAAACTGATTGAAGCCAAATTCCTCAGCGACCTTTTCGCCGTGCTGGGTTGCCATCTTCAACCGAAAGCCCGCCATGTTTCGCCCCCTATTTCTTGTCCTTAATCATTGTGTCGATGATGTTCTGAATAAAAAGTCGATCTTTTGCGCTCAGCTTGTCTTCGTCGCGAAAGGCGGTCGTCGCGGCTTGCGCCCCGAGTAGGTAGTCGGCCGAGACCTTCAGCGCCTTCGCGAGCGCTCGCACGTTGTCGAACGACGGCTTGCGGCGCCCAGCCTCAAAATGGGCGATGGCCGAAGGTTGCATGCCGGCTTCCCTGGCCAGTTCGGATTGGCTTAGCTCCCGCGTTTCGCGCGTTTTGCGCAGGCGAGAGGCGAAGTCTTTTGGTGCGCTTGACTCGGCCATGACAGATCGTATAGAGTTCCATGTCTAGATCGTCGACAGCCCCGCGGGGCTATTTCTTCGGCTCAGGCTATGACAGAGCGTATAGCTACTTATTACGATTTGCGAATCAGGTCAAGGAATCAGGAGTTGTGAGCATGGCAGGCAAGAATCAGCATGTCGTTCCGCACGGTGACGAATGGGCCGTGCGTGGCGAAAGGAATGAGAGGGCAACCTCGATCCATCCGACCCAGGGAGATGCCGAACGGGCTGCACGGGAGATCGCGATCAACCAGCAGAGCGAAGTCGTCATTCATCGGCCGGACGGTCGGATTCGCGACAAGAATTCCTACGGGCACGATCCCTATCCTCCGAAGGGCTAAGCGACATGACGCAGGTTGCAGTTCCTTCAGATAAACCGCCGATTCGTCGAATTCTCTCGATTGACGGCGGCGGCATCATGGGAACGCAGCCGGCGTCCTTTCTTACGTCTCTGGAAGAGGATCTCGACCGGCCCATCGGAGAGTATTTCGATCTGATCGCAGGAACGTCCACGGGCGGCATTCTGGCGATCGGATTGGCGATGGGTCTTCCCGCGCGTGATCTCCTTGACCTCTATGTCCGTCGCGGCCCACACATTTTTGGACAGTCGGGCGGCGCTCTGGCGAGCTTCGCCGGCGACGCGTGGCGTCGCCTCAAGCACATCGTCACCCCGAAGCATGACGCTGATCTGCTGCGGAGCGAACTCTCTACAGTTCTCGGCAGCAGGCGCATTGGGGATGCGAGAACGCGACTGGTGATTCCCGCATGGGATGCCGACCATCGCGGTGTCTATATTTTCAAGACAGCGCATCATCCCCGCCTCAAGACCGATTACAAGCGCCTCGCCGTCGATGCCGCGATGGCGACGGCCGCCGCGCCCACCTACTACAAGCGCCACCGGACCGCCGAGGATGTCGGTCTGCTCGACGGCGGCGTATGGGCCAACAACCCGATCGCGTTGGCGGTGGTCGAGGCCGTCACTTTGCTCGACTGGCCGGCCAGCAGTCTGCGAGTGCTGAGCCTGGGCTGCGTCAACGAGGTCTACATGATCGGCGAGGCGCCTGGTTGGGGCGGTCTCGCAAAGGATGTGACCCGCCTGTTCATGGACGGCCAGTCGCATGGCGCGCTTGGTATGGCGAAGTTGCTTACCGGCCATCAATACGAACGTGAGGCGATTTTCCGGTGCTGCCCGGATGTGCCGAAGGATTTCTTCAATCTCGATGACACGCGCAAGATCGCGCAACTCAAAGGCATGGGCGCCTCATCAGCTCGTAAGGAGCGTCCTCGCATTGAACCCGTTTTTCTGACGGAAACTGCCGAATCGTTCAAACCTATCTACACCGTGAAAGGAATTGAGCCATGAATCAGATGTTCACGGCGCCTCCCCAGACGCATCTGCTTTTGCGCAAAGCCGAGGTTTACTCGCTCCTCGATCAGATTTGCCAAGCGCTGGAGTTGACCGCTGCTCAGCTTGAGGCTGCGCGGACGAGCTACGAGGCTGTCGCGGAATGGCTCTCCGGGTCGGACAACCCTCTTCTGAAGTGGATCGATATTTATGCTCACGGCTCGACCGGCCTCGGCACGACGGTCAAACCGATCGGGCGCGAAGATTTCGACGTCGATCTCATCTGCAAGGTGCTGCGCTTTACCGCTGACCGGCCACCGGCAGAGTTGAAACGCATTGTCGGCGATCGCCTGAAGGAGAACGCGCGCTACGCTGCCATGCTCGAAGAGAAGAAGCGCTGCTGGCGCTTGAACTACGCACGCGAATATCATCTCGACATCTCGCCGACGATCAACAATGCCAAATGCGCCAACGGCGGCGAATTGGTTCCCGACAAGAAGCTGCGGGAATTCAAACCGACGAATCCGAAAGGCTACAAGGCGCTCTTTGAACGCAGGGCAGCCCTAATCCCCACCTTGCGGATGCAAAAGGCTCTCGCTGCCGAGGACCGTGCGGCCGTCGAGCCCTTCCCTGTGCATGGCACCGCCAAAGGCATCCTGCGGCGGACGGTGCAGATCCTCAAGCGGCATCGTGATGTGCATTTCCTGGAAGTCGTCGAGGAGATCGCACCGATCTCCATCATCATCACCACGCTCGCGGCACAGTCGTATGAGTATTGCGTCAAGAGCTTTGTTTTCGATTCCGAACTTGACGTTCTGATCGCGACCATTCGGTTGATGCCACACTTCATCGATAAGCCGGTCGTCAATGGTCGGCGGATCTATGTGGTGGCCAACGAAACCACGGTCGGCGAGAACTTCGCCGAGCGCTGGAATACTGAGCCGGCTCGCGCCGCCGCCTTCTACGAGTGGCATGCGAAGGCACTGGCGGACTTCGAGGCCCTTCCGGATTTGCAGGGCATCGACGTTATCGGCAAGAGCTTGGAAGGAAGCCTCGGGAGTTCGGTCGTTCGCAAAGTTATCGATGCTCGCACCGACAGCATTTCGCAGGCACGCACGGCCAAGAAGCTCTACGTCGCGCCGACGGTCGGGCTCACGCTGTCCAGCGCGGCCAATGCGACGCCGGTTCGCTCCAACACGTTCTTCGGTGACTAGGTGTTTTCGCGTGACCGCCCAGACCTGACGCCCGCGCAGCAGTTTATGTTTCTGCGCGCCAATCCCATCTGTACGGGGACAGGCCGGCTGCACGCGACTGGCTTTATTTGGGATTATCGTGACAGGCCGACGCCCCTTAGCCGTGAATACTCCATGCGCATTACATTTCAGCGGGGCGAAACACCAAGCGTCTTCGTCACGGACCCCGAGCTTTCGGCTTTGGCGGGTGAGCGGCCCCTGCCGCACGTCTATCATGATCCCCTGCGCCTGTGCCTCACGTTGCCAGGAACGCGCGAGTGGACCGGCACGATGCGGATCGATCAGACATTCGTACCCTGGGCCACAACGTGGCTTTACTATTTCGAGGACTGGCTGATCTCCGACGACTGGAAGGGCGGCGGCAAGCACCCCGATCCGACGGATAACGAGCGTTATGGTCGACGGGTGCGTCGCGCGACGCGGCAACCGAGGATCTGACGGCTATATTACAATACATGCGGCGTCCCCTTCTGCTTTGATGCTATCTACCTTAACTGACAACTTCCTCTCGCCTTCCGGCCCCTTATCCGCCGCCATGACGCACTTGAACATCGGCGGGACCAGCTTAGCCGGATCGGGAAGGCGCGGCTGCGAACGCGGTCCCGGCTAGAGCTTCGGAATAGGCAACGAAAACTGCGCATGGCGCGGGCCCAAACCGGCTTTACTATTCGGCCTATTGGAGAGCCGACAATGGGAACCCCGCTCTGACTCTTTCCTGAGGATGCTCTCCGAGGGCTACCCTTCGGCTCGCTTAGCGAAATGACGCACTCGGCGAGCCTTCAAAAAAGCTTCTGTCCGTCGCCATGAACCGCGCCAACATAGGCGCAATGAGTTTGGTCGAAGCCAAGCATATCGCTCGGTATCTCGGTTCTCATGATGAACACGTAATAGGAGCGCTATCTGGCGGCTCTATTGAGCAGTTTCTCTGGAATGATTCCGTCATGAAGCAAGGCACGCTTTAGCATCGAAATATCACGGCCGTTGTTCACCGCGATTGCGCCGGCAATTTTATCGTGACTATCGAGGAAGATTGCCGTCCAATTGTTCGTTTCAGGATCGTCCAGCACGACACTGCGGTCAGCATTTTGCAGCACTCCTAACGACTGAATGTTGTGTCCAAACTGGTCCGACCATAGCCACGGCGGCTCCGCATAATGCGAGTCAATCCCTGCCATGGATTTCGCCGCGACCAGCGATTGGCCCGAGGCCACCTTCCAGGACTCAAGTCGCTGACGAAACGCGCCGCCTAAGACGGGGTGTGACGTCACCTCTCCCGCAGCGAAGATCGCCGGATCAGATGTCTGGCAGCGATCATCCACGACAATACCATCATCGACGTCCAGCCCCGCGTCCGATGCAAGTTGGGTGTTGGGTTGAACCCCGATCCCGACAACGACTGCGTCGACATCTGCGAATGCATTCCAGCGCAATCGCAACGAACCATCATCCTGATGATGAATTGAATCGATCTTTGAGCCAAATTCGAACTGGACTCCGTTCAGGCGATGCAATTTCTCAGCCCAACGGCTCAGGATAGCAGGCATGCCGCGAGATAGTATCCGATCCGTCATCTCAAACAGAAAAACCTCGCAGGCCATCGCTCGAGCGGCGGCAGCAACCTCTAACCCAATGAACCCGCCGCCGATCACAGCAATTCGACGCGATTCCCGAAGCACGGATTTCAAGCGAACCGCGTCTTCAAGCGTTCGCAGATAGAGAATTTTCGAGCTTTGCCCGACGCTATCCGGCAATTTTCTCGCCCGCGATCCGGTCGCGAGGAGTAGCCGATCGTAAGCATAAGCATTTCCGCAAGCGGTTAGAATTTCGGAGCGGTTTCGATCGATCTGCGTCGCGGTTTGTCCGGGATGATACGAAATACCGTTCTCATGATAGGTCTCCGCGTTTGCCAGATAGCGCGGTGCGCCCTCGCCAAGGACTTCTTTGGACAGCGGCGGGCGATCATACGGCAGGCCGAGTTCGTCTCCGAGAATATCGATCTTGGCTTGTGGCGCCAACTCGCGAAGATGCACGGCGGCTGTGTGCCCCGCGAGGCCTGCTCCGACAATCACAAAACGCATTTTAGCGCTCCCTGTAGGGGAAGGGCACATTCGGCGCGCCCGTCCTCCTTATCCGCCGTTGACAGGCGCCGAGCACTCTCACATTCAATACCTTCAGCCGAAGGCTAGTTGGCAGATTCTGCTGATATTCATCTGCGACGCACTTGCTAGACGCTGTAGAAATCGAGCGCAGTGGCCATTTGATCGTTCGTAAGGGAAATCTTTTTGAATCCGATCAGCCAAGCCTCTCCAAGACGGCGCAGCCGAAATTCAAGGCGTCCGAAGTTGGTATGGCTTTTACAAGCGCGCGGATCGTACGTATGAACCGTGAAGCAGGCATTTCCCTCGATCGAATCCGTCGAGGCCGCATCGACCATGATGTTCGTATAGGAATGAACCGTGCGCGGAAGCGGCATCGCCGTGATGGACTTTCGCGACTGTATCCTGTCAATTCGGTCACTCAGCCCATATGAGTTCTCATGATATATCATTGAAAGCTCGCGGTTCGGATTGGACGTCGTCTCGTACTCGTCCTTCCAGGCCGGCACCCAGAAAATCGCATCGTCAGCGTAGAGCTTGACCCAATCGCGGAATTTCTTCTGATCCAGAAGTCTTGCCTCCGTGAAGAGAACGCGAGTAGCAATCTTCAGGTAATCATCCTCTGACATGTCGCTAACCTAGCCTTCCGAGGGATCACGAGTCATAAGGCGCAGCCATTCCCGGTAACCGGAATGAAAGCATGTCTCATCGCCGAACAGGGGCGCTCCATAGGTCCACCGATCAGGTGAAACCTGCAATTCGGAAGAGTAGTTGAGTGCCTCGCCGGACTTCGGCCTCAAGCCTCGCGCATACCCCTGCGTAGGACCAGCGAAACGAGCTCCGTAGCCGGTCTGGCAAAGCTCGTACATGACGTTGTCGTCGGACGTCGCAAGACCGCTCGGATTGAAGAAATCCTCATACAGACGGATGCGAACGCGGCGCGCCTCGTCACTTTCACCAACTGGGGCAAGACAGTGAGACGTAATCTCCGTCTTGTCCGGAGCCAATGGCCGCCACGTCCGCAACTGCAGCGTGCCGATATCAACGATCTGCAGGTTAGGATAAATCGTGAGATTGCGCTGACGAAACATCCACTTGAGCTTGTCTTCCCGAGTCTGCCCCTGAACCGTCGACAGAAGTTTGCCATCCTGATTGAGAGGGCGGAGCTTATAAACCCTTGACGCATGAATGGACCACATCATCGCGTGCCCCCTCGCCAGGCTGAAGCTTCCTTGCGCGTCGGGGTCGGTCTCTGTCGGATTCCACGGCTTTACTTCTAGCGGTCCTCTCCGCACTTCACGCTTCTTGAGAACGTCGATATACGAACTGTGCGTTGAAGCGAAGTGGTAATAATCAAGCCCGTTCTCGAACTGAAGCTTCCAATTGGCGTCGAACGTGTAGCTTACGTTTCCGTCAACGAACTCCAGCCCTTCGATGCCCTGATCGACAACGAGATCGATAAACGCGCGCGCGTCACCAAGATGCTCCTCTAGCGTCGGCACGTCGGGCGACACGCTTGCAAACAGAAGCCCTCGATAGCTTGCAATCTTGGGAACAGGCTTGAGGCCATGATCATCCGCAAGAAAGGACGGCGGATACTGGCCATCCTTCTCATCGGTCATCGAAACATTCTTGCCGGCACTATCGTACGACCACCCATGATAGCGACAAACATGGAATTTCTGATTGCCCTTCTTAAAGGGGCAAACGATCGCCCCGCGGTGGCGACAGGTGTTAAAGAAGCATCGAATTTCTCCAGTCCCGTCCTTTGTAATCAGGACGGGGTGGCGCCCGATGTACGTCGTCACGAAGTCATTCGGCTTGCGTAACTGACTTTCCAGCCCGACGAAAACCCAAGTCCCCTCGAAAACGTGAGTAAGTTCGCGCTCAAAAATATCCTGGTCGGTGAACACCGTCCGATCTACCCGAAATATTCCGTCATCGGGTCGATCGTCCAGCAGCTTCGAAACCATTTCGGGTGTGATTGGCCCACCTCTGACACCACCGTCGCTCGGCCTCACAGGGCTGGGTACTTCCGACCTGAAGCTGGTCAATTCGACCTCCTCTATTTTTCTTGTAGCAAAGCGGAGCGGCTATTTCGGACGAGATGGGGGCGTCACACAAAATGGCGACATCGTCGCCCCCCTTGCCGTTAAGTTAGGTTGACGCGTCGGGATTAGACGGTGCCGAGGTGACATCGATTTCCACAGCATCACCGGCGACACGAACAGGATAGGTTGCCAGGGCCGTTTCTGCTGGTGAGGTCAACGCCGCGCCCGTTCGAACATCGAAGCGGGCGCCATGAAGCGGGCACTCGATCTCGTAACCATCGAGCCAACCGTCGGACAGAAGTGCATAGGCATGAGTACAAACGTCAGACGTGGCAAAATACTCTTCGCCGCAGCGGTAGAGCGCAACTTTGCATCCGTTGATATTGAGCTGCTGAATGCTGTCATCCGACACATCTTTCGTAAGAGCGGCTTTTACCCAGTTAGTCATTCGAGTCGACGCTCGCTTTTGGATTGTTGCGAACTTCAGTTCTTTCCGAACATATTCTTCCAGGCCTCGGTGCCCGGCTTCGCTTCCCATTGTTTGCTGTCGGACAACGTATTTATGCCCGCCCTAACCCCCGGACGGTCTTTGATCGCCTGGTACCATCGATCAATGTTCGGGTACTCCGACAAGTCACGTCGATGCAGCTTTCGCGTGCGAACCCAAGGGAATGTGCTGATGTCAGCGATGGAATACTCGCCGGCGAGATATTCAAATTCGCCAAGGCGCTTCTCGAGAATGTTGTATATTCGACCAACTTCCCGATCATAACGTTCGATCGCGTAATCGATCTTCTCAGTCGCATACACCATGAAGTGGTGCGCTTGGCCCAGCATTGGACCCATCGTCGTATTCTGAAATACAAGCCACTTTAGCGTATCGTAGCGCTTTTCAGGATCCTGAGAGAGAAATCTACCGGACTTTTCCGCGAGATAGATAAGAACGACCGCGGATTCAAAAACTGCATATGGCTTGTTGTGCGGGCCATCGTGATCCACGATGGCCGGCACTTTGTTATTTGGATTGATCTTCAGAAATTCCGGATGAAACTGCTCACCTGCCGTTATATCAACCGGAACTACACGATACTCCAAGTCCAACTCTGCCAGCATTATGGCTGCTTTATACCCGTTCGGGGTTGGCCAGAAGTATAGATCAATCATCGCAGAGGACTCCTATCCGACGATCTTGAGCCCTGCTGGCTTGTCAACGATCAGCCCAGGGTTCAACATCCACTTCGGGTCCAGTTCGGTCTTGGCGGCTGCCAGCACACGGCGGAACAACGGATCGACTTCCTTGTCGTACCAAGGACGGAACGATTTTCCGACAGCATGGTGGTGCGTGATGGTTGCGCCGAGTTCGATTAGCGCGTCCGACGCAACGTCGTGGAGCATCTTATAGGCTTCAAGGCTGTTGGCGTGCGTCGAAGGAGCCATGATCGAATAGTAAGGAGCCGGGCCGTCCGGATACAGGAAGGAGAACCTGCGGCAGACGATGCCGCCGCCAAGATTTTCCTTCTGGGCCTTCCGGATGCGACGCATGATCTCGGTATCGACTTCTTCGAACCGATCCCAAGTGTAGGCAGTTTCGAACGTGAAGCTGACGATTCCCATCGCTGCGCGCGTATGCATCAACCGGGGCAGATATCTGAACTGGTGCCGCCAGTTACCCTGCGGCCCGCTACGGCTGGTCTCCAGCGCGTTGTCCGCAGTTCCCGCCTGTTGCTTCACGACGCCACCGAAGTCCTTGCAGATTTCGAGACTACGCTCCAGCCACGCGTCCACCGGATGGTCGGCGGATTCGAAGCCCAGCAACAGGACCGAATCGGTGCCGTCTCCAGCGCCGTAGAATTTGGCGTCCTGCTCGTCCAGATAGCGACAGTTCGCCGGGAACAGTCCTGCTTGGGTGATCTGACGGACGGCCTTGGCACCCTGATAGAACGTCTTGAAGGAGATCGACGCATTCGCACGGAATTTCACACGCCCCTGTAGACGCATCCATGCATCGGTGATGATGCCCAGCGAGCCCTCAGACCCGATGAACAGCCGATCCGGATTGGGTCCCGCACCCGAGCCTGGCAGGCGGCGGTTCTGGATCGTTCCCGCCGGGGTGACCACGCGCAGGCTTTCCACCATGTCGTCAATATGCGTGAGATGGGTCGCATAGTGACCGGACGAGCGGGTTGCGATCCAACCGCCCAGCGATGAGAATTCCCACGATTGCGGAATATGGCGCAAGGTGAGGCCATGCGGCTTCAGTTGTTCTTCCAGAGCCGGACCGAGAATGCCCGCCTGGATCCGCGCGCAGCGCGACACGGGGTCGACTTCGAGAATCTTGTTGAGGTTGCCCAAGTCGATTACGACGACCCCGGGAAAGGCGTCGCGCTCGGGACCCCAGAAGCCGCCGGTGACGCTCGATCCGCCGCCATACGGGATGCATGCATAACTATTTTCCCCGCACCAGTCGAAGATGGCAGCGATGTCTTCTTCGTCGCGCGGATAGGCCACGACGTCCGGAGCCTTCTTGAAATCGCGCCGGTAGATAAGGGTCATGTCCTTGAAACCCTTACCGTACGTATGAACAATTCTGTCCCATTTTTCCGAGGTACAGAAATCCTCCAGCGTTCGCGGGATCTTTATGCGCGACGCATAAAGTTCAATCTCGTCCAGAGTCGGGTCTGACAGAATTTCGATGTCTTTAATTCCAAGCCGCTGCTCCACGCGGTCTCGCATGGTTCGGATTTCGTCCTTGGAATTAGCTTCACCTTCATATCCCCACGACCAGAACTTCCTTCGCTGGCCGTAGTAGCCACTCTTTTCCTTCGCCACAGCGCTTCTCCTTCGAGATTTTCGACGTAAATCAACCATCCAGGTGCGCATGCGTTTTGGTAGACATCGCGATCTGGTTCGACCAAATTGGCATATCCAATTCGGTCGGTCAATGGTTCTCGGAGTAGATAAGCACCCCGGAGCTACGCCACCGCGACAACATTCGCCTTGACACCGCCGCCAAGAGCACGCTTGAATGGTATGACCAGATTGGATGTGCCAGATTGCAACTGATCTGCAAATAGAGAACTCACCTCATTTTTTGATGAGCGGGCGTTCAGCGGCCTTTTTCACATAGAGAGGGACAAGAGCGTGGTGCTGTCGGACCAAGCCAATCTGCATGGTGAGCGCGCCCTCCAATGGACCGCGTCATGCTGAGATATCTAATTCGTCGCCTTGTCGCCCTTGTGCCGACGTTCCTGTTAGCGAGCGTTATTGTGTTCTCGGCCATTCGCCTGATACCGGGAAACACGATCGACATGATGATGTCGCAGAACGACATCTCGGCCAGCGTCCAGACCCGCGAAGATCTTATCAAGGCACTCGGGCTCGATCAGCCGGTCCTTGTACAATATTGGCACTGGATCAGCTCGATTGTGTTCCACGGAGATTTCGGTCGCTCGCTTTGGACGGGAGATAGCGTCACCCGCCTCGTCGCCGAGCGCATGCCGATTACTCTGTATCTAGGCGTGCTGGCCATGATATTCGCGCTCTTGATCGCGCTGCCCGTCGGGATCATCTCGGCGATCCGGCAAAACAAGCCGGTCGATTATCTCGGCCGTGTCTTTGCCATCACGGCCCTGTCCGTCCCGCCTTTTTGGCTCGGGACATTAGTGGTGGTCGTGCCGGCGATGCTCTGGGGGATCGCTCCGACCGTGCAATATGTTCGGCTGACCGACGATCCCCTCCTTAGCCTCCGCCAGATGGTGCCGCCCGCCATCGTCCTCGGCATCGCCTTGTCGGGAGTGACGATGCGGATGACCCGCACCATGGTCCTCGAAGTCATGCGCCAGGATTATGTCCGTACAGCTTGGAGCAAGGGTCTCGACGAGCGGACGGTCGTCCTGCGCCATGTCCTCAAAAACGCGCTTCTGCCGGTCATAACCATCGTCGGGTTGCAGTTGCCCCTGCTGATCGGTGGCGCGGTCGTGATTGAGCAGATCTTCGTGATCTCCGGTATGGGCCAACTACTCCTGATGGCGGTGTCGCAGCGGGACTATCCGGTCATTACGGGCATCTTTCTTCTCGTGGGCGTCGGCGTAATGACGATCAACCTGCTCGTCGACATCAGCTACGCCCTCCTAGATCCCAAGATTCGTCAGGGCTGAACGCATGACTATCGAGTCACCTCTGAAGATCGAAACAGGTCCCGGGCGAGGCGCTTGGGCAGCACCCGTCAGGACTTTCTTCAGTCGCCTTTTTAAGCAGGATATCCTCGGAACGGTTTGCGCCGGCCTTCTCGCCGCGATCGTGGTCTGCGCACTCTTGGCACCTTGGATCGCACCGTACGACTTCGACGCGATCGACCTTACATCGCTGATGCAAGGGCCGTCCTGGTCGCACCACCTCGGCACAGACGAACTCGGACGCGACATCCTCAGCCGCATCATCTATGGAGCCCGTACTTCCGTTATCGTCTGTATCACCGCCGCGCTGCTATCGCTCGCCCTATCGGTCACGCTCGGGGTTCTGTCCGGGTATTTCGGCGGACGTCTCGATGCCCTGGTTCAGCGGTTCGTCGATACCTGGCAGAGCTTTCCCGACCTAATCGTGCTGATCGCGGGCGTCGCGGTTCTCGGCCCCGGGATCGTGCAGATCATCGCCCTCCTCGGCATCCTCTACGGCGTTGCCGGTTCGCGCATCGTACGCGGCGCGGTCCTGTCGGCGCGCGAGCAACTGTACGTGCAGGCGGGCCATTCCTTCGGCGCCGGTAACTGGCACATTATTCTCCGGCACATCCTGCCGACGATCGCCGCGCCCCTCATCGTGCTTTACACCACGCGCCTCGGCGGCGTGATCCTGGCCGAATCGAGTCTCAGCTTCCTTGGTCTTGGTGTGCCACCGCCCGCACCCGCGTGGGGCCGTATGCTGAGCGATGCCCGCCCTTACATGTTCGAGAACGTCTGGATGGTCGCGGCCCCTGGCCTCGCGATAACTCTGATCGTTTTTTGCGTGAACATCTTCGGAGACTCTCTCCGCGATCTTCTCGATCCACGCGGAATAGTGCGCAATTGAGCGAAAAACCATAACACTAAGGAGGAGCAAGGAATGGTAGGCCGACATCTCGGAACTATGGCGGTTATCGCGCTCGGGACTGTGATTGCGACCCAAGCCGTGAGCGCCCAGGAACCCAAATACGGTGGCACGCTGACCATCGTTCCTTACTCCCCGGGGATTGCGGCGTTGTCGTGGGATCCCGCCGACTGGAACTGGAAGGTCTCTATCGATGCTGGGCCCTACATGGAGCAGTTGATGGTGGGCGATCTAAGCAAAGGCGTACGTGGCGGCGGGAAGAACAACTTTTTCAGCGAGGCCTGGCTCAGCGACGACGTGCTGCGCGGCGAACTCGCAGAGAGCTGGGAGGTCGTCGACAAACCGCTCTCGATCGTTATCAACCTGCGCAAGAACGTGAAATGGCAGGCCTGCAAAGGCATCATGGAAGCGCGCGACTTTACCGCCAAAGACGTCGTGTTCGCGTATAACCGTCTCGTCGCTAGTCCGAAGGCGAACAAAGTCTATTTTTCCTTCATCGACAGGGCCGAGGAGACGGGACCGCACCAGGTGACCTTCTTCCTGAAGGAGTACAACTCGGAGTGGAAGTACCGCCTCGGCTACGGCTATTACGCCGGCATCTATCCCAAAGAGATCACGGAGGCCCCTAACGGCGGTGCTGGCAACTGGCAGAATGCCTGCGGCACGGGTCCCTTCCGGTTGACGCGGTATGAGGCCGGGGCCTTCGGGGATTATCAGGCTAACAAGGAGTACTGGGACCGCGAGACGATCGACGGCAAACCTTACAAGATCCCATTCGTCGATAACCTTGTGATGCGGACGATCGGGGATTCACAGACACGCCTAGCCGCCTTCCGCACCGGCAAGATCGATGTCATGGCGAATATCAACTGGGACGAACTCAAGTCACTGGCGCCGATCCAAGATAAAATCAAAGTCATCGAACACCCCGACTATGCGGGTGAGGCACTGGCAATGCGGGTCGATGCACCACCCTTCGACAACCCGAAGGTGCGTCTCGCCTTGAATCTCGCGGTCGACCGGGCCGCCATCTCGAAGCAGATCTATGGCGGCCACGCCGACTTTCCGCACCTGCCGATGGACGAAACTTGGGAAGGCTATTTCACGCCGCCCGAAAAGATGCCGAACGATGCCCGGGAGGTTCTCCAGTACGATCCGGCCAAGGCCAAGAAGCTCCTCGCCGAAGCGGGTCTTGCGAATGGTTTCGAGTTCAAGGCACAGGTTCCGAGCTTCCCTGAGCAGCTAAAGAAAGCGCAGATTGTAGCCGGATATCTGTCGGCAATCGGCGTAAAGATGACCATCGAGCCAAAGGAGTATGGAGCGTTTCTCAGTCTGATGACCACCGGCAAGCACGGCCCCGGCTATTGGCATTTCGCAGGCATGAGCAATCCGACGGCCTCAATCGAGAAACTGTACCGGTCCTCTTCCGTCTGGAATTCGGCCCGCGTCAACGACCCGAAGGTCGATGCGGCACTCGACACCATCCAGCAGGAGAGGGACCCGGACAAGGTCAAGAAGGGCGTCGCCGCGCTCACCAATGAGATGACCGCGCGAGCGCCATTCCTGTTTCTGCCCAGGCCGCGCTCGTTCACGGTATGGTGGCCGTGGGTCAAGAATTACTATGGTGAGATTTCGGTCTCCGCTCGGCGTGATGCGCCGGTCTGGGCGCGCGCTTGGATCGATCAGGATCTAAAGAAGTCGATGGGCTTCTGATCGATGCACGGAACTTTGGAAATGTCGGGGCCCCCGATACTGGATGTACGCGGGCTCTGCGTGGGCATCTGGTCGGGCAAGACGGAGCTGAGTGCTGTCGCAGACGTTTCGTTCCGGGCCTATTCAGGCCAGGTCGTGGCGCTCGTAGGCGAAAGCGGCGCGGGCAAGAGCATCACCGCGATGTCGCTCACCCATCTACTGCCAATGCCACCGATCAAGATCACGGCCGGCGAAATACGCCTCTCCGGCCGTGATATGCAGACGCAGTCACCAAAACAGATCAGGGACATCCGAGGCAACGAGGTCGGCATCGTTTTCCAGGAGCCGATGACAGCGCTGAACCCAAGCCTGCGCATCTGGCGCCAGATCGCCGAGCCGCTGGTGCGTCATCGCCGGATGTCCTGGAGCGCCGCCAAAGCGCAGGCGATCTACCTTCTCAAGAAGGTCCGCATCCCGGATGCAGAGACCAAAGCCGAGGCCTATCCTCACCAGCTCAGTGGGGGTATGCGCCAGCGTGTCATGGTTGCTATCGCGATCTCCTGCGAGCCAAGACTCATCATCGCGGACGAGCCGACGACAGCACTCGACGTCACCGTGCAGGCGCAGATTTTGACGCTTCTCACTGACCTTACCCGCGGATTGGGCGGGGCGCTGCTTCTCATCACGCACGATCTCGGCGTCGTGGCGCGCTACGCCGACTGGGTCAACGTGATGTATGCCGGCCGCATCGTCGAGACAGCGGCGGCCGACGACCTCTATCGCGATGGGCGCCATCCTTATACGCACGCCCTCCTCGCCTCCGTGCCCAAGATCGTCGGTCCGATCGCTCATCGGCTCGAGTCGATCGCTGGGCAGCCACCCGCCCCCTCCGACGGAACCGGGGGCTGCGCCTTCGCACCGCGCTGCCCACGTCGGACCGAACGGTGCGACGAACGCCCTCCGCTTAGCGGCGACGAACGCACACGGAACGGCCATCTGTTCGCGTGCTGGAATCCGCTATGAACGACGTAGCAACGAATATTCTCGAGGTCTCGGACCTGTGCGTCGACTATGCAAGCACAACCTCTTTCGGCGTAACGGGCGCCCCCTCCGTTCGAGCTGTCAAGGGCATATCCCTCACACTCCAGCGCGGCGAAACTCTCTCGCTCGTCGGCGAAAGCGGTTGCGGCAAATCCACCACGGCCATGGCCATACTACAACTGACGCCGCCGAGCGGCGGCCGGGTCGTGTTCGACGGACGCGATATCACGGGCTTCAGTCATCGCCAGATGCGACCGCTAAGGCGTGAGATGCAGATCATCTACCAGGATCCGTTCGGGTCGCTAAATCCCCGCATGACAATCGCCGACCTGATCGCCGAACCGATGGCGATTCAGGGCGTCGGCAGATCGGGCCACGAGCGCCGCGCGAAGGCTGCCGAACTCCTAGATACGGTCGGAATGGGTACTCGCTTCCTCGACCGCTATCCGCACCAACTCAGCGGCGGCCAGCGTCAGCGGGTCGCCATCGCGCGCGCCCTGTCACTGCGTCCGAAACTGCTCATCTGTGATGAGCCGGTCTCAGCTCTCGACGTCTCAGTGCAGGCCCAGGTTCTGAACTTGTTTTCCGACCTCAAGGAGCAGTTCGGCTTGTCCTATCTGTTCATCTCGCACGACCTCGGCGTCGTCCGACACATGAGCGATCGGGTCGCAGTGATGTATCTCGGACGCATCGTCGAGATCGCGACGCGCGACGACCTCTACGGCGAACCGCTCCATCCCTACACGCGCATTCTTCTCGATGCGGTAGCGGTGCCGGACCCGCAAATCGAGCGCGCCCGCGATCACGTGCTCCTTCAGGGCGAGGTGCCGAGCGTCGCCACCCCCCCGCCCGGCTGTCCATTTCACCCTCGCTGTCAGTCCGCCATGCCGGTCTGCAGCCGCGAAATTCCGCCGCTGCGGTTGCACGGCAATCGGCAGATCGCCTGCCATCTGTATGATGAGACAGCAGCCAATAAGGCAATCGAAGCCGCGATGGACGGAAATGGCAATCCAAACTAGGACGTCAGAGCGGTCGCTTGTCCGCACCTAGCCCAAGCACCCCTTTAGGACGTCAGGCAACGGGCCGCCCATCGCCCAATCGACCAACTCCACCGTGTGGACGACTGGAATGCGTGTTCCAGCACCAATCTGCGTTATGCAGCCGAGATTTCCACTCGCAATGATTTGCGGTTTGACCTTCTCAATGTTGGTGACCTTTCGTGCGCGCAGTCGATTGGCGATCTCAGGCTGCAGTACGTTGTATGTTCCGGCGGAGCCGCAACATATGTGGCCTTCCGGTACTTCTCTCACTACAAACCCCATTCGCCTCAAAAGTGACTTCGGCTGATCTCTAACCTGCTGTCCATGCTGCATCGAGCATGCCGAATGGTAAGCCACGACCTGGCCGGTAGTCCGAACACCGTCTTGAAGCGGTAATTCATGCAAGAATTCTGTGATGTCCCGCGCTAGAGCCGAGATCCGTACGGCTTTCTGAGCGTAGGCGTTATCGTTGCGAAGTAGGAAGCCATAATCTTTAATGACCGTTCCGCAACCGGACGTCGTAACCACGATGGCGTCGAGGCCGCCGTTCTCGATTTCGCGTGTCCATACATCCACGTTGTGTCGAGCCGCATCCAGCGCCCGACTTTCGTATCCCAAGTGCTGCACGAGAGCTCCGCAGCACCCTTCGTCGATCGGTTGAACTACTTCGATACCGTGACGCGTCAACAACCGGATTGCAGCCTCGTTGATGTTCTGGCCGAGGACCTGCTGGGCACATCCGCTCAGAAGCGCAACCCGACCGCGCGGCCTATCGACGGTCGCGCCCGGTAACCTTCGGGTCGGCCTTCTTCGCTTGAATGACGACGAAAGTTCAATCATCGCGGCGAGTTGCGCGCCGCCGGGAAGATTGGCGAGCCACTTTCTGATCGGCCTGCTCACGGTAGCCACGCGTAAAGCCAACCTAAGTCGGCCCGGAAACGGCAGCACCTTCGCCAACATGCCTCGAAGCAACCGATCAGGCAGAGGACGCGTATAGGTTCGGGCGATATGGGCTCGCGCGTGATCGACCAGGTGCATGTAGTGCACGCCGGACGGACAGGTCGTCATGCAGGAAAGACACGTCAGACATCGATCGATATGCTCGACGACCTGAGGGGTCGCCGGCTTTTCCTCCTCCAACATGTCCTTGATCAGATAGATGCGCCCGCGCGGACTGTCCGCTTCGTCACCAAGAAGCAGATATGTCGGGCATGTCGCAGTACAAAAGCCGCAATGCACACAGGCACGGAGGATTTTTTCTGACTCGCTTACATGTGCATCGGCCAAGGCCGTCAGCGAGAAGTTTGTTTGCATACCAGTCCGCCTCGCCTCAGATACCGGCGTACATCCTGCCGAAATTTAGAACGCGGTCAGGATCGAAAGATTTCTTGATTTCCTGCGTCAACTTGAGCACCGCAGGAGGAAGCGGCTCGAACACATCGATCCTGCGGCGAATCTCCGATGAAGCCCGTACGAGTGTGGCGTGCCCACCGGTATTGACCATAGCTTCCCGAACGACCGACGCTCCCGCATCGTCAGCGCCCACGACCGCGAGCCACACGAGACCACCGCCCCAGTCGTAGAAATACCGCACGCCGAGTTTTCGCCGGATGTCAGCAAGAGCACGCGGCGCTTTGGAGGGGGCCAAGGACAACCGCCAAATGGAACGATCCATTGGCTGAGCCAGCCAGTGCGCGTCGCGGATGCGCAACCAAAAGTTTGCGCTTTCATCCCCTTCGATCAGGTCGGGCAGCCCAAAGGAGCACCAGAGCCTGGCAAGTTCGCGGGATCCGTAGGCTACCGAGCCCTCGGACCCCTCTAGTCGAACGATCGTAGTCGAGTCCGACCCAATACTCGCCGGGATATGCGCCGCCGCCGAGACCGCGAAAGTCGACCCGAGCGCTGCGGTTAGCGCCGAAATCGCTGTCATGTCGTCCAAGCCGCGCAATCCCAGCGATAGGGAACGCGCCGGCTTCGGCAACACCTTGAAGATGGCTTCGCTCAAAACGCCGAGCGTGCCCCACGCACCGCAGGTCAGCTTGACCAAATCGAGCCCGGTGACATTCTTCATCACGCGCCCGCCGGATTTCACGATGTCTCCGCGGCCCGTGACCAAGCGAACGCCGATCAGGCTGTCGCGACAAGCTCCGACCGCGACACGACGCGGACCCGAAACATTCCCGGCGACAATACCTCCGATTGTCGGCTCTGCGCTCGTCCCGAACAACACACGATGATCCATCGGCTCGAACGGAAGCATCTGGTTGTGCTTGGCGAGCATCCGATCGATTTCGGAAACCGGCGTTCCAGGCAAAGCACCGATGACGAGCTCTGTCGGCTCATAAAGTGAAACTCCGCGCATGCGCTCGGTCGTTAGAGGCATAGCGTATCCACCCAGCGGTCGGCCCATCGCCGACTTGGAGCCGGCGCCGCGCACGACGAGAGGCATCTTTGCTGTAGCCGCATCCTTGATGGCAGACGACAGTCCGCACTCGTCGCGCGGCTTATAGCAATCGGTCATCACACTCCCGTCACCCTAACCTTGACATCGAAAATCGAGGGGAAACACCTTATCCGTATTGAGCAGCCATCGCGGATCGAACGCGGCGCGCACCCGAATCTGTTGAGCCAGATCGGCATCGTCAAACTGGCAGCGCATTAGATCACGCTTCTCGATACCGACACCGTGCTCGCCCGTCAGGCACCCACCAACTTCAACGCAGAGCCTGAGAATGTCATCTCCCGCTGCTTCCGCCTTCGACTGCTGCGACGGATCGTTCGCGTTGTAGAGGATGAGCGGATGCATGTTGCCGTCACCGGCATGGAAAACATTCGCGACACGCAATCCGTGTCGCTGTACGATCTTGGAGATCTCCGCCAAAACGTACGACAGCTTGCCGGTCGGCACCGTGCCGTCCATGCACAAATAGTCAGCGACTCGCCCGGTCGCACCGAAAGCCGACTTCCGCCCCTTCCAGATTGCCGCCGTCTCAATTGCCGACCTGCTCTCGCGCACTGTCGTCGCACCATTCGCACGAGCGATGGCGGTGATGTCCGCCAGCGTCGCGTCCATCTCGGCGTCGGACCCTTCGACCTCTACAATCAGAAGGGCCTCGACATCGAGCGGATAGCCGGCCTTGGCGAAGGCCTCGCAGATCTCGATGGCGGCCTTGTCCATGTATTCGATGGCTACGGGAATGATACCGGCGGCAATGACGTCCGCAACCGCCTTGCCCGCTCCCTCGCAAGACGGGAAACCGAACAGAACCGGGCGCGCTCCCTCGGCCGATTTCAGAATTCGGAGGGTCGCTTCGGTCACTATCCCGAGCTGCCCCTCGGAGCCGACGACCAGGCCCAGCAGATCGAGTCCAGCGCTATCGAGATAGTCACCGCCGAGATCGATGATCGATCCATCGATCAGTACCATCCTTACGCCGAGGAGGTTATTGGTCGTGACTCCATACTTCAGGCAATGCGCGCCTCCGGAGTTGTTGGCAATGTTGCCTCCGATCGTGCAGGCAAGTTGAGAGGAAGGGTCTGGCGCATAGAAGAAGCCGTTCTCCGCCACCACCGCCGTTACGCTCAAATTTGTGACTCCCGCTTCGACGCGGATGAAGCGGTCATCGTAGTTGACCGCGAGCACCCGATTCATCTTTGAAAGTCCGAGAACGACGGCGTCTTCACTCGGAATTGCCCCGCCGGCGAGAGACGTACCTGCGCCGCGCGGCACGACCTTGACGCCGGTGTCGTGACAGTATTTCAAAACGGCACTCACCTCTTCGGTCGTCTTCGGTAGGACGACGGCGAGCGGCATCTTGCGATAGGCCGTCAACGCATCTGTCTCATAAGCCCGACACTCGTCCGTCGACGTTATTAGCCCAGCGGGGTCAACAAGGCGGGTTAGATCGTTTATGATTGAATCTCGGCGCGCGAGGATTTCTCGATTTGGTTCGGTGAACCTAATTTTGCTCATCGTATCCTCGTCATCGGATATTTTTCCGATGGGTCAGTCGCGGCCTGATGCAATCGACATAAGCCCGACGCATCCACCATCGAGCTTCTATTGCACTAACGCCACGACCCTCTCAGGGTGGCCCGACCAGCGCCAACCAAGCGTCGGCCGCGATAGCCCTAGCATCATTCCGCCAAGGGCCGGAGGATGAAGCCAGAGTTGCTCCGGATCTCGACCGCTCCGCTTCTCCTCGCGCGGATCCAGCGTGTGTCCCACGTCGTCCGCCTTCGCCGATCTTTCGATGCGACCGATCTCTCGGCTTTCGGCATACGCCATATAGAAAGACGAGCCTTGGCGGGCGTGATACCTGCCGAGCGTCTTGGTGAAGTCCGTCGGCGTGATGACTTCAAATCGGTCGAGGCGATCAGGCGCGAAGAGAGTGAGGACGCCCGTATAGCCAAAGAGCTCCGAGGTAATCGTCACGAAATTCCGTGTATCAAGACGAAAGACTTCGGCGAAGCGCGTTACCGCGGCTGCCTGGTCGGCCGCGAGCAAAGTCACCTCATAAAGGAAATCAATCCCGCCGGTCGGCTCCACCGTACGCGGGGGAGAGATTACGAAATGGACCGGCTTCCCCTCGATTTCGAACCGGAGAAAATCCTGGCCATTTTCGTGCTGATGCTCAACTCCGACCGACGTGGCATGATGCACCAGTGCACGCGGGTCGAGTGAGGTCGCGCCGGCGCCGAATAGATGAGATCGCCCGCGTCTTGCCAGTTCGTCCGCGACAACGCCGTTGCCTTCCGGCTCCAACAACTCAATCTCGCCGGTCCCGGCACGCAATGTCACTCGTTTGGCGCCCAATCCCCGGACCCGATCCGCAGAGACTTGTTCCGCCCCCAATCGGCGACGCCACATCTCCGCGGCACTTTTGGCATCCGGCGTCGCGATCTGAACGCGGTCGATGGTCAACAACACTTCGCTAACTCGCTTTAGGCGTTGGATCTTTGGGCCCTAGAGTCTGGCGCGGCGAAGGACCGTCGCGAGGTTTGACCTGCGCGACGCATGCTCCGCGACGGCGTATCAGCATTGCCGATCGCGCATGCTAACCGTGCATCTGGGTCAGGAACTTAGTGTTGAGATACGCGTCCATCGCTTCTGTACCACCTTCCGAACCGTATCCGGAGTCCTTGATTCCTCCGAAGGGAGTCTCCGGTAAGGCAAGGCCTTGGTGGTTGATCGACACCATTCCACTCTCCACGATCGAGCCGAGCGCGCCGATCGTCGCCGCTGACTTCGTATACGCATATGCAGCAAGGCCATAAGGGAGCCGATTCGCTTCGACCATGGCATCCTCGAATGTCGAGAACGACGCGATTGGCACAACAGGGCCGAATGGCTCCTCGTTCATAATGCGCGAGTCCAGAGGCACGTCCGTCAGAACCGTCGGTTGAAAGAAGAAGCCATCGTTGCGCAGGCGCCTTCCACCTGTCCGGATGCGCGCGCCGCGCTGAACGGCGTCCGAGACCAGCGCGTCCATCGCCTCGACTCGACGGAGATTAGCTAGTGGTCCCATTTGGGTCGCTTCGTCGAGGCCGTCCCCGACGACGAGAGCTTTGGCAGCAGCGGTGAATTGTTCAACGAAGTCGTCGTAGACCCGTTCATGGACCATGAACCGGGTCGGAGAAACACAAACCTGGCCGGCATTCCTGAACTTTGCCGCGGACAGCAATTTTGCCGCTTGTTTGACATCTGCGTCCTCGAAGACTAGCGCAGGCGCATGTCCACCTAGCTCCATCGTAACGCGCTTCATGTGACTTCCAGCGAGAGCCGCAAGCCGCTTCCCGACTGGCGTCGAACCCGTGAACGAAATCTTGCGAATGACAGGGTGGGCAATCAAGTATTCCGATATGTCGGACGGCACACCGAAAACGAGATTGAGGACACCGGAGGGCAAGCCGGCATCGACATAAGCATTGACCAGAGCTGCACAACTTGCCGGCGTTTCTTCGGGTCCCTTCAGAATCACGGAGCACCCGGCCGCCATCGCAGCTGATATCTTTCTGACGGCTTGGTTGATCGGAAAATTCCACGGCGTGAAGGCGGCGACAGGCCCAACTGGCTCGCGGATCACGACCTGCTGTACGGCGCCGGAACGTGACGGAATGGTCCGACCGTAGGATCGACGCGCCTCCTCCGCGAACCAGTCGATGATGTCTGCGCCGAGCAACACCTCCATCTTCGCCTCGCCCAGCGGCTTGCCTTGCTCGAGCGTCATGATACGCGCGATTGAGGCGGCTCGCTCGCGGAGCTTTTCGGCAGCCCCACGCATCAATTTGTATCGCTCGAAGGAAGACGTCCTCCGCCACAATTCGAACCCGCGCACGGCCGATTCAAGTGCGTCGTCGAGATCGGGGATAGACGCGTGCGCAACTGTTCCGATCAATTTTCCCGTCGCCGGATTCAGGATGGGCTCGACCTTTCCGCTCGTTCCATCGCGCCAGGATCCATCGATGAACAACTTTGTATCGGGGTACATCTGCTCGCGACTTGTCACCATTTCCGTCCGTCCGGTCTATAATTCGTTAAACTGAGGTAGCCGCTGACAGCGACTCCTCGGCGCGCTTTTTCAAGTCGTGCTTTCTAATCTTCCCGTTCGGGGCTACCGGAAGTTGCGGCAAGACAATGATCTGCTGCGGCTTCTTGTATGGTGCGAGCTGCCGCTCCACGAGCGCGAGCAGTTCGGCCACTTCGATGGTGCTTCCAGGGGTCGGCTCAACGAAAGCGATGATTTCCTCGTTGCCCTCGATTGATCGCCCGACTACCGCGGAATTGAGAACCGCCGGATGAGAATTGAGGACAGCCTCGATTTCGGGCGGATAGACGTTGAAGCCGGACCTGATAATTAGCTCCTTCGACCGGCCTTGGACCACCAGTTCGCCGCCCGGCGACCGGCTGACGATATCTCCGGTTTTCAAATATCCTTCGCGATCGATCGCCTCCGCGGTCATGTCCGGCTGACCATAATACCCCAACATCACGTTGGGCCCGCGAACGAGCAGTTCGCCCGCTTCGCCATCGGGTACTTCCCGCCCATCAGGTCCGACGATCTTGGTTTCGATTCCCGGGATTGGCGGTCCGATGTTGATTTCGTTGCTTCCCATGGCATACAGCGTCCGACTGATGGTCGGAGACGTCTCGGTCAGCCCGTAACCATTATGAAGCACCACGCCGAACACTCGCTCGACGCTCTGTCGCAGAGACAGATCGAGCGGTGCCGTTCCGGTATAGACATAACGAAGGTTATTGGGCGTGAGCTTGATATTGTTCTGATCGACGTAAGCGATGATCCGCGACAACATCGCAGGGACGGCATTGAAGGCGGTCAACGAACCATTCACGACGGCGTCGATTGCTTGCGTGAGAGAGAACCTCGGCATGATCCGCAGGTGTGCGCCGACAAACAACATACCTTGCAGCAACGTCAACCCGTACGAATGAGAGATCGGCATAACGCAAAGCGTGACGTCCTCGGGAAAGAGCGTGTTGGTTCTTTTGCCCCGGCCCGCCACGTAAGCGAGGTTGCGATGACTGAGCATCACTCCCTTCGGGCGACCGGTAGTCCCCGTCGTGTAGATGAGAACTGCAACCTGACGGGCGGGATCCTCATAGACCTCCTCGGGAACGGCGCTCGCCTCCAACTTACCGACCTTGATCGCTCCAATCCCCGTGAACGCTTCGGCTTCCGCGCCGCGCCGGCACGCCGCAGCATCTGCTTCCGCCGATATTCCATGCGTATAGAATACGCGTCTGGGCTTGCAATCACCCTCAATGGCGTCCAGTTCGTGCGGGCCGAGCCGTGCGCTCGTCATCACTGCCCATGCATCAAGCCGGCTCGCCGCATACATCAGGACGATGGCGCCGATTGAGTTCTCGCCCACCACCATGACCCGATCACCGGGACGGATCCCTAGACGCGCCAAGTCACCTGCAACGGCCTCGATCGTATCGATCAGTCTCCGATAGGACCAAACGATGCCCCGCTCGTCAGTAAGAGCCGGCCGGGATGCTCCTGCTTTGGCCCCCTCATCCACAATGAGGTGGATGCGTCGCGGCAGGCTAGTCAAATAATCCACTTCCATGGTGGGCCCAATCTTCTTCGCCAGAACTTCCGCATCCAGCTCCTCGACTACAAGCGGCTGCGGATGGCGAGGTTAGTCTGTTGCTGGATTTTCACCGATACTGGTAGGACCAGTTTGGTATGATCACAATCGTATTGTCAAGTGCGTTTTGAGCGGCGCCGCATAACGCGCGCGCCAACGGCCTGAATTTGCACAATCGATCGAAATTGAGCTTTCTAAGCCGCCGCGTCGCGCACGTAACGTGCAGTGCGGGTACGCATAGTCACCAGTTCCTCGGCGGAGGTCGGGTGCAGCGCCATAGTGGCGTCGAAGTCCGCCTTGGTAGCCTTCATCTTTACGGCAATGGCGATGACCTGAACCAATTCGGCCGCGTCCGATCCAACGATATGGCAACCCACGACGCGGTCGCTCCCCGCGTCAACCACCAGTTTCATCAACACCCGCGACTCGCTGCCGGACAGCGTCGCCTTCAACGGGCGGAACGCCGCCTTGTAGACATCAACGATAGCGAACTGCGCCCGCGCCTGCGCCTCGGTGAGGCCCACGGTGCCGACCTGGGGCTGCGTGAACACGGCGGTCGGAATATCGATGTGATCGACCTTGACCGCCCGCTTGCCGAAAACCGTATCGGCGAAAGCGTGGCCCTCACGGATCGCTACCGGCGTCAGATTGAAGCGATGGGTGACGTCGCCGACCGCATAGATATGTGGCACCGAGCTCTGCGAGGCTTCGTTGACGACGATGCCTCCGTTATCCGGGTTGATGGCGACGCCGGCTTTCTCCAGCCCGAGATTTGCGACGGCGGGGTGACGGCCGATGGCGAACATCACCTTGTCGGACGCGATGCTGGAGCCATTCGACAGGTGCGACGTGTACCAATCGTCGTGCTTCTCAATCCCGTCGACCGTGCAACCGGTCAGGATGGTAATGCCGTTCTTCTCCATCTCATCGCGGACATGGGCGCGGACGTCGTCGTCGAAGCCACGCAGGATGTTGTCGCCGCGATAGACCACAGTCACGAGGGAACCCAGGCCCGAGAAGATGCACGCAAACTCCAGCGCGATATAGCCACCGCCCTGGATCAGGATACGCTTCGGCAATTCGGGTAGATGAAATGCTTCGTTCGATGAGATGACATGCTCGATGCCGGGAATGGCCTTGCCGTGGTTCGGTGCGCCGCCCGTGGCGATCAGGATATACTTCGAGCGCACCCTCCTGCCGCCGTCGAGCACCAGCGTATGCGGGTCCTCGAACACGGCGCGCGACTTGATCACCTGCACGCCAGATTTCTCCACGTTGGTGGTGTAGGCCGCTTCCAGCCGGGCGATCTCCTTGTCTTTGTTGGCGATCAGGGTGGCCCAGTCGAACGTCGCCGGCGGAACGGTCCAGCCGAAGCCCGCGGCATCCGCGATGTCGTGGCTGAAATGCGAGGCGTAGGCGAATAGCTTCTTCGGTACGCACCCGCGAATGACGCAAGTGCCGCCCATCCGATATTCCTCGGCGATCATGACGCGGGCGCCATGGCCAGCGGCGATCCGCGCGGCGCGCACGCCGCCCGAGCCGCCACCTATGACAAACAGATCCGTCTCAAAGCTATCCATGCTGGGAAATCAATTCTTTAGGTGGATTTGGCGCGTTTCAGATGCTTCAATTTCCTCAACCTGATATCTACTGAAGCAGGGCGGATTCGACCGAGATCCTCAAGGTTCCTCCAAAGTACTGGTCGACCAATTTGGTCGGCCATGATTAGCTACCGAGGAAATCGAAATCAAGTGGTCGGCAGGACCAGGCAGGATATTTTAGATGACTGAGCGAAATCGAACCGACAAGCTTGAGGCTCCTTCGAACGCCATCGGAAAGATCCTTTCCTTCATCCGTGAGCGCCGCTATCAGCCCTCCGAACGGTTGCCATCAGAACGCGACTTTGCGGAAAAGTTCGACACCAGTCGCGGCGCGGTTCGAGAGGCTCTGGCCGCACTTGAAACCATGCGAGTGATAGAACGGCGCCCAAATTCTGGAATCTATCTGCGAAAGATCGAAGAGAGCAGCATCGATGCTCTAGTGCTTTATGCTGAATCCGGAGTTCCATTCGAGGCCAAGGAAATCGCCGACGTCATGGAGGTCCGGCGCATGCTCGAAGGGCAGGCGGTCAGGTTGGCCTGCACACGCAGGACCGCGGACAACATTCGCGAGATCACCGCCATACTTGAAGAGACCAACAAGCGCCTATCCAAAAAGCAAAGCATAGAGCGCGAGGACGAGGCGTTCCATCTTGCGATTTTTGCTGCAACCAAGAACGACATTTTGCTGCGCGTGGCGAGATCGTTCTACGAACTGTCCAGGCATCGACGGAAGGTCTACTTTGCCGACCAAAATCGAGGTCGACAATCTTATGAGGACCATTGCACCATCTTGGAAGCGATCGAAGAGCGGCGGGTAGGCCTAGCCGAACAACAGATGAACGCTCACCTCTCGCGAACAGTGGAGGCATGGCAATCGCTTCTAGGGGAAACCAAAGTCACAAAACGTTAGTCTTGCCGGGCACCCCGTCCGCCATCTCTACGCGAAATACCCACGGTCTAGCGCGAAGCACGAGGACGTGCTTCGCTCGAACAGTGCCTAACCTTTGAGCGCACCCGCCGTCAGCCCTGCGACGAAATATCGATAGCAGAACATAAAGATAACGAACAACGGCAGAGCAATAAGGGTTGCGCCGGCGAGTATCTCACCCCAACGCAGATCTTGCGCGCCAAGCATTGATGCCAAGCCCACGGGCAATGTCTTGCGATCATCACTCATGATGAGGATGAGCGCGAATACGTAGTCCGCCCAGGACAGCAAAAACGAGAAGATGCCGACCGTAATCAAGCCGGGGGCCGAAAGCGGAAGGACCACCTTGATGAAGGCGCCGAATTGGGAACAGCCGTCCACCATTGCCGCTTCCTCCAGATCGAACGGCATCGATTTGAAAAAGCCCCATAGCAGCCACACCGCCAGCGGCAGCGAAATCGCCAGGTGAGCGATTAGCAGGCCCCACAAGCTATCGGCTAAGCCAGCTATTCGGAACAAGGCGGACATCGGAATAACCAACATCAATGGCGGAAACATGTAGGCGAACAGCATGGACGCGACCAACGTCGTTTTGCCCCGAAACCGTAAACGCGTCGCTCCATAAGCAATGAATGATGACAGCGTCGTCGCCACGGCAATCGTAGCCATAGCCATCATGACGCTATTAACGAAATTCGCCGGATAGTTCGTAAGCTGCAAGAGTGACTTGTAAGAGCTTAGATCGGGTGGCCAGAAAACCAAGGATGAATCCAGAAATAGCTTTTCGGGCGACCTCAGACTGGAGAGGATCATCCAGTAGATCGGGAAGAAGGAATAGATGCAGATTAGCGCAACCGCGGCATACAAACCGACGCGGCCGGCAATCTGCTTCAGCGACTTGCCGTAATACCGCGTCGTTTTCCCGTGCGAGACTGAAGGTGTGGAGTCTGAGATTTCTCTTCCTGAGCCGCTAGAGCTATGCAACATCCGCACCGCTCGTGAACCAACGACGACAGCGGCAGCAGAGCGGGCTTGATTTTGAGTCGACATCGTCATCGTCCCTGCTTGGCCTCGTCGATCGGAAAAACCCTGAGGTAAATCAAGATAATGCTCGCCAACATCAAGAACGAGATGGTGGCGACAGCGGCCCCCCCTCCCAAGTCGAACTCGAGAAACGCTTTTCGGTAGGCCAACGTGGGAAGCGTCTCGGTTTCGTTGAGCGGTCCGCCCTTCGTTAGAAGCCAGATCACGTCGAACTTGTTGAACATCCAGATCCCTCTCAGGAGGATGACCACGATCAACACTGACCTCAATCCTGGCAGCGTGACATGCCAGAATTGCTTCATAACCCCTGCTCCATCGACCCGGGCCGCTTCATACAGTTGAGCCGGAATGGATTGAAGGCCGGCAAGAACACAGGTCACGACAAACGGCGTCCAGATCCAAACGCTAACAAGGACAATAGTCGCCTTCGCGCTCGTTGAATTACCTCCCCAATCGAACATCCCATATCCGAATGACGCGAAGACACTCTTGAGAAGGCCGTAGTTGGGATCAAGAATCCACTGCGTGATGAGGCAGGCGACGACCGTCGGAAGAAAATACGGCACGATTGACAGCGCCCGCACGACAGTCTGCCCCACAAACTGCCTATTGAGGACGAGCGCAATGGTGACGCCGAGAACGACTTGCAGCACGATCGCCGAGATGGCGATCGTGACACCGTTTAACAGCGAGCCCCAGAACAGCGGCTCACTAAGAACCTTCACGTAATTGCCAAGTCCCACCCACTGCGGCGGGTCGATGAACGACGCCGCTGTGTAGAAGGAGAGCTTTATCGAATAGAGGAGAGGTCCGCCAACAATTGTACCGAGTACCAGTACACCCCCGATGAACAAACCGATGATTCGCCAGTCCTGTCGCATAGCCTCGGGCCTCTATTCACCAGTTCCGATGCTCAGCCAATTTTTCGGATTCGATCGGCGGCGGCTTTCACGCAGTCGCTTGACGACATGTTCTTAAGAACCCGATTTTGCAGCATCTCCGGCATAATGTTCGCATCAAAGACCTTGCACGGTCGCAGATCAAACGACGGACCCGTCATATCTATTGAGTTAAGAACCGTCTTGCTGTCTTCATCAATGAACGACTTCATCTGCTCCATCGTCGCCCAATGCTTCTGAATCATCGGATGATTTTTCCACCGTGGATCTTCGTAAATGTCCAATCGCGCCGGTTGGAAATTCATCCAGGCGGAGTGCAGCCAGCGAATATAGTGCGCGTCAATAAACCATTGTAGAAACTTAAAGGCCGCCTCAGTCTGCTTAGTCTTGTAAAGAATAAAGCCATCGAAGGCGAAGGACAGTGCGTTCTGCTTACCAGCACTGTCTGGAGAAGCGAAAATACCATACTTGTTTGCGAGGTCCGGATTGCGAGCTTCCAGCGCCTCGACTACGCGGCCCGAATAGACGGTATGCGCAACCTTTCCCGTCGCGAAAAGACTCATCAGCTCAGCATAGCTGACCGTGTTCATGCCAGCCGGCATCGTTTTATAAAGATCGGCATATAGATCGAGAAAACGGCCGGTCGGTCCGGCATTCCCCGGCGCATCGAGAACGACGTTCCACTTGTCGTCATAAAACTTCGGCGCGTCTGCAAACAAGTTGCCGAAGCTCGCCCAGTTGGTGGCACTGTCACTCGCGAGCGGTATGACGCACCCCCCTCGCTCTATGTTGCCATCCTTCGCGACAGTCAGCGCCCGGCAATTCTCAAGGAACTCGGCCCATGTGTTGGGAACCTTCAGGCCCTTCTCCTGATACAGATCTTTTCTGTAGAAAACCGTCACCAAATTGTAGTCATAGGGATAGAACCAATTTTCTCCCTTATATGACCAGGTTCCCTGCTTCCCCCACGAATATTTTTTGACAAGATCCGTCAACGGCACGATGTGACCCGCCATCGCGTATTGCAAGATGTGCGCAATGTATCCCGCCGTGGCGATATCGTAAGGAGCGCCAGCATTGATGGCCGCCATCGACTTCGCATAACCACCACTAATCGGCGTCGAGTCGACGACGATTTTTACGCCGAACTTGCTCTCGTATTCATTGCACGCATCGCGCAAGGCCGATTGGCTCGCAGCAGTCGTTTCAGCGTTCAAAATGCGAAGCGTTACCCCGGACTGTGCGTTGACATAGGGCGCGGAAAGTGAGCCCGCGATGCCAGCCGCTGCACCAGCCGTCGTTTTGAGAAAACGCCGCCGATCGATGTCGCTCACGTTAGCCTTGGAACTCGGCGCGCCTAAGCTGAGCTTGTCCATGAAGTTCTCTCCCGTTGCCATTTTCGCCTTTCGTCGAGGTCCGCCTCAGTGTCTTGCCGCTCTCGCGCGAGAACAGGTGCAACTTCTCTTGAGACAAATTCACAAAAATTCGGTCGCCCGCCCTCAGCGCATCGTCCCGAGCAAATACCGCGCGGATTTTGTTGCCATCGATCTTACCCAGCACATAGGTTTGCGCGCCGATTTGCTCGACCAAGCCGACTACCAGCTCAAAAGCCGTGGAGGTTTCCGCGCGCTCGATGTGCTCGGGCCTAATGCCAAGCGTGACATCCCTTTCCGCTTCGGAGAATGACTGGGCAGGCAAGTTGACGCTCAAACCGCCGGAGCGCATTACGAGCGCGCCCCCGTCGCGCATCAACCCGCCATCAATCAGGTTCATCTCTGGAGACCCGATGAAAGTCGCCACGAAGGCGTTCGCGGGCCGATCATAAAGGTCAAGCGGACTGCCCGCCTGTTGGATGAATCCGTCACGCATGATCACGATACGATCGCCGAGCGTCATGGCCTCGACCTGATCGTGGGTAACAAATATCATCGTCGCGCCCAATCGGGCGTGTAGCGTCGCAATCTCTTCTCGCGTCCGGACCCGCAGCTTCGCATCAAGGTTCGAGAGGGGTTCGTCGAGGAGGAATACGTCGGGATCTCTGACTAACGCGCGACCAAGCGCTACGCGCTGCATCTGACCACCCGACAATTGGCGTGGCTTGCGCTCCAGCAGGGCCTCCAATCCGAGACTTGATGCCGCGCTGCGCACCCGACGATCGATCTCCTGCTGTGGCGTCCTACGGACCCGAAGGCCGAAGGCCATGTTTTCGAAGACCGTCTTCTGTGGATAGAGAGCGTAGTTCTGAAAAACCATCGCAATGTTGCGATCTTTCGGCGGAAGCGCGGTGACGTCCCTTCCGTCGATCAGAATCTTGCCGAATGTGACGTCATCTAGACCGGCGAGCATTCGCAACGTCGTGGACTTGCCGCAGCCGGACGGGCCGACGAACACGACCAGTTCGCCATCGGCAATATCCAACGAAAAGTCCTGAACGGCCCATGGCCCTCGATCTCCTCCAAAGGATTTCGCGACATTCTGGAGAGTTACTCGCGCCATACAGCCAGACCTTCACGTTCTTCCCGGTATTTTCATTAATTGGTTAAACCAATTTGGCAGGACCGTATGTCGCGTGATGCGCGGTGTCAAGCAGCATTTGGTTTGACCAATCTGGTCGCTCCACATATAGTTAGTGCGGCCTCGCACGGCGCGCGGCTATTTGACCCGCAGACTTCAAGGAAGCGTGATGGCTGGACCGTTGGCAGGTTATCGAGTGCTGGATCTTTCGAGAATCCTCGCGGGGCCTTGGTTAGCGCAGTTGCTGTCTGATCTAGGAGCCGAGGTTTGGAAGATCGAACGCCCTGGCACCGGCGACGATACGCGGCAGTGGGGCCCGCCCTTTCTGCGGAAAGACGGTGGAATTGATACGACCGAAAGCGCGTATTTCCTGAGCGCCAATCGCGGCAAGCATTCGATATGCGTCGATATATCGACTGACGAGGGTAGCGCCATTGTGCGCGCACTTGCCCAGCAAGCCGATCTCGTGATCGAGAACTACAAGGTCGGCGACATGGCGCGTTACGGCCTCGACTACGAGGCGCTTAAAAGGGTCAAGCCTGACATCATTTACTGTTCCATCACCGGCTATGGCCAGACCGGCCCGATGAAGGACGTCGCAGGATACGATATGGCCATTCAGGCCATCGGCGGCCTGATGAGCATTACCGGAGAGAGTGATGACAAGCCAGGCGGGGGTCCGCAGAAGGTCGGGGTTCCGATCGTCGATATTCTCACTGGCATGTATAGCGCCGCCGGCGTCATCTCCGCATTACTGCATCGCGAACGCACCGGAGAAGGACAGCATATCGACATGGCACTGCTGGACGTCCAGGTCGCGGTTCTCGCCAACCAAAATTTGAATTTCCTCACGACCGGCACGCCGCCGAAACGGTTCGGCAACGCGCATCCAAACATCGTTCCATATCAGGTCTTCAGAACCAGCGACGGTTCCTTCGTGCTCGCCGTTGGTAATGATCAGCAATTCCGGAAGTTCTGTGCAGCTACTGGTTTAAGCGGCCTGGCAACCGATAGCCGTTTCGTCACTAACACCGACCGGCTTAAGAATCGTGATCAACTCATCCCCCTACTCGATGCGCATCTGATACAGCAGACGACCCAGCATTGGATTTCCATTCTGGAGCCCGTGGGCGTGCCTTGCGCACCGATCAACCGGCTGGATCAGGTGTTCGCTCACCCTCAGGTTATCCATCGGGAGATGCAGGTCAATCTTCCTCATTCTTCCGGAACAACAGCCCCTCTCGTCGCCAATCCGATAAAGTTTTCCGGAACGAAGATCGAATATGCCAAAGGACCGCCGCGGCGAGGCGAGGATACTGCAAACATCCTCAAGTCGATACTGAAGTACGACTCGGCGGCCATCCAAGATCTAAGTGAGCGACGGATCATCGATATCGGACGTCCCGAAGTCGGCTAGGGGCCAAGAGCCCATATCACTCGTCGAATCGTCTCTTGGTCCGGCTGGATGGCAGGTTTGGCAGGAGCGAGCAGCAAAACGGCGAGCCCTGCGCCGAGGAGCAGGAACGCGGCCACGATCCTCCGGTATTGAAACATGAGACGAGCTCTCCGTTGACTACCAGGCCTTCGTCGCTATAATTGGATCGACCTGATTGGTAGGACCAATTATAGTTTGGCGATGGCTTTTGCAAGTCGGGAAGGCCTGACCTTGGCGAAACTGGTCGCAAAAACGAACCGATCGTCGGCTTTTGAAATAGGGGACGGAGGATGAAGCTCTCGAAATACGATTATATCGTTGTCGGCGCAGGATCGGCAGGATGCGTGCTCGCCGCTCGATTGAGCGAAGATCCCAACGTCAAGGTGTTGCTGCTCGAGGCCGGACGTCCCTCTTCTTCAATCTTCGTTCACATGCCGGCGGGCATTCGCGTGCTCTACACGAGTCCGAAGCATAACTGGCAATTTTGGACCGAACCGCAGACCGAACTCAACAATCGCAAGATCTATATTCCCCGTGGCAAGGTGGTGGGAGGGTCGTCCGCCATCAACTCCATGATTGCGATCCGGGGAAATCCTCAGGATTACGACTCATGGGAAGCGCAAGGCTGTCGTGGGTGGGGGTACGAAAACCTCCGCCCCTACCTTAGAAAAATCGAGGACGCCGCCCAGGTAACGTCCCAGCCCGATCAGGACCGAGGTTATTCGGGTCCGATCCGACTTTCTTATGGCGTGTTGCAGCATCCAATCTCGAAGGCATTTATTGAGAGCGCCAAGTCGGCAGGCCTCCCCGAGAACAACGGCTTCAATGGTCCGTCTCAGATGGGCGCAGGCTTCTACGAACTTACGATTTCAGACGGCAAGCGTTCAGGTGCTTTCAAGTTTCTCGACCAGGGGAAAGGACGAAGCAATCTGACCATCATGGCCAACACTCAGGTTCGGCGCCTCGCGGTCGAAGGCACGCGCGTTCGGGGTGTTGTCATTGACCACAACGGGCGTGAGGTCACCGTTTCGGCCGAACGAGAAGTCTTGCTGACTTCCGGGGCCATTGGTTCGCCGCAATTACTGATGCTGTCAGGAATTGGACCGGCCGATCACCTCCGTTCACTCGGCATCAAGCCGGTGCTCGATTCCGCCGGCGTTGGAAGCAATCTGCAAGATCATTTGGATTGCGCAATTCGATTGGAGGCGTCGCAGCCGATCACACTGACGCCGTACATCGGATTGTTCAGAGGTGCCTTGGCCGGCGCACAATATATGCTCCGAGGCACGGGGCCCGGCACCTCACAGGGGGTCGAAGCCGGAGCCTTCTGGGGGCCCGATAAAACCTCATCGTGGCCTGAGTGGCAGGCTCATCTCATCGTCGCGCTGCGAAACCCGCCGCAGGGCGAGCGCGTCCCGCACGGCTTTGCCATTCGCGTATGCCAGCTTCGTCCGAAGAGTCGTGGAACGCTGCGCCTGCGGTCGGCCGATCCCTTCGTCGCGCCGGCGATCGACCCCCGCTTTCTATCCGATGAAAGTGATTTCGTCAGCATGCAAGAAGGCGTTCGGCAGATGTGCGAGATCATCGATCAGCCGGCGCTCCGAAAACACATTAAGCGCAAACTCGATATCGATCCGTTTACCAGCACGGAATCCCGCAAAAAGTGGATACGAGCCCGCGCAGAAACGATCTACCACCCGGTCGGAACATGTCGCATGGGTGAGGATCGCGACGCCGTGGTCGATAGCAAGCTTCGGGTTCGGGGCATCGACAATCTACGCGTTATCGACGGTTCACTTATGCCGACCGTGATCAGCGGAAACACCAATCTGCCGATCATGGCTATGGCGGAGAAAGCTGCAGAGTTGATTGCCGGGAAGTGACCCAATGTTCTCTCCCTCAATGGCAGGAACAATCTGAAACCCTGCCTTTCATCGCACAGGCCATCGCTTGATTTCCCGTGGTCCCGCTCGTTGTCGGCGGTCTGACGCGAAGGTGTCAGTAAATGGCAGCAAGCGCCTGAGGGCGTCCTCCCTAGACTGCCCGGGGTCCGATGACGGGTCCCGGGCTTCTTTTATGGATTTGAGTACCCTTTTGGACATCACCCGCAATCGTCAACGATGTCCGTGCTGCTCTGACCGTTCGATAAGGAAGGTTTAACCGGGACAGCCGTGCCGGAGATCAAGTACCGACGCCACCTAACCTAGCTCGACATGCATCGCATATTTCAAGACTTCATTGATCATCTTTCGAGCGCTGAAGATCAAGCAGAGCTTTCGGGAGCCATGGCCGTCACAGCCGCGGCTCTCGACCTGTCTTGCTTTGCGTACCTCGCGCTACCGCAAAAGCTCGATGGGACACCCCGTCTTATGTCGACATACCCAAAGGAGTGGACTTCACACTACCTAAGGAGCCACTACGAACGGATCGATCCGGTTATCATGCAGGCGCTACGGGACACCGAGCCGTTTCGCTGGGGAATCGGATCGACCGAACGATATCTTTCGCCGGCACAGAAGCGGTTGCTGGACGAAGCCTCCCAATATGGCATTCGGCTAGGATTCACCGTTCCTATCCATGACGGACACGGCCCCGTTGCCGCCGTCACCTTTGCCGGCAACCAACGGGAAGCTCAATTCGAACGCTTCGTCACGTCGAACCCTCGAATGCTTCAGTTGATGGCGATGTTCTTCCACTCACACGTTCGCCGCAAACTCGCGAGCGATCTTCGTGTTGATGGAGCAGCTTTGTCCGCCCGCGAGTTCGAATGTCTGGAGTGGGCCGCCCGCGGCAAGAGCGCTTGGGACATCGGACGCATTCTGGGAATATCGCATCACACTGCTATCTCTTACCTGAACAACGCGAAAGCAAAATTGGGAGTGCGAACCGTTGTTCAAGCGGCACTACGCGTGGCCGCTGCCAAACGAGAACAGCAAAACTAAGGCGAACTCCTCCCACAACTAGGGGTGATGCTTCTTAGCGTAACTTCGCCTCAAAGAATCATGGCAACCTTGGAGGATGTCATGATTCAGCTCATCACGGAGCCTTGGTACGGCGAATTCTCCCATACGCTCTTTGCAATACACCAACTACGACATCGCGTCTTCAAGGTCCGGATGGACTGGGACGTTCAAATTAGCGGCGACATGGAAGTTGACAAGTTCGACTCGTTGCATCCGGCATACCTCGCCCAACTCTCGGACGACGGCCGGGTACAAGGCTGCGTCCGCCTGCTTCCAACCAAGGGACCGACGATGCTCCGCGACACATTTCCCGCGCTTCTGAATGGTCAGCCGATGCCCATGAGTCCGCAGATATGGGAAAGCAGCCGCTTTGCGATCGACGCTAGACTCGACACACCAAAAGGAGAACACGGAATAGCTTGTGCCACCTACGAGTTGTTTGCTGGCATGGTGGAATTTGGGCTTTCGCGGCATCTGAGCGATATTGTTACCGTTACCGACGCCCGAATGGAAAGGATCCTGCGGCGCGCTGGGTGGCCGCTACGTCGAATCGGCGCTCCCTCTAAGATTGGGAACACTCTCGCCGTCGCTGGATATCTGGATATCTCCAGTGCGGCGCTCGCGAAACTCCGTGGGGCAGGCGGACTTTCCGGGCCAGTGCTCTGGGCGCCTGTATTGCGCGTCGCCTAGAACGGTCGCACAGCGGACCCCTGGGACGCAGTTTCGCCTACTGACGGGCTACAGGCATGATGGAAATCAACAACATTGACAACCAGCAGCGCACGACCGGAATGCCCGTCATCGGCCTGCGCCTGCTTCGGTTTGCAGTCGTTGCCAACGACTGTGGAAGTCTTCGGCAAGCCGCTGAATTACTTTCCATTCCACATTCTGTCGTGAGCCGCTCCATTGGCCAACTCGAGCGCCTAGTCGGGACCAGCTTGTTTGAGCGGTCGACCGCGGGAGTCCAGCCAACACTTGCTGGTAAAGTAGTCGTGCGGATCGCAAGAATGGTGCTGGAGCAGGTTGATACACTCGTTGCAACCGGCAGATCAATTGGTCGTGGCGAAACTGGCCACCTTTCGGTCGGCTTCTGCACGTCGATTTCAGCAGGCAATCTGCGGACTACCCTCCTCGACTTTAGAACGAGATTTCCTCGGATCGAACTCGCTATAGCCGAACGGCCGCGCACTTTGCTTATGAACGCGCTCCGGAGCGGAACACTCGACGTTCTCATCGTTACGAGCGACACGCCATCATCGGACAACAAGACGCTCAGGGTCTGGAGCGAACGCGTCCTCGTTGCATTGCCTGAGGATCACCCTTTGGCGGCGCGCGACGCGGTTTATTGGACCGATCTTCGCGACGAAACCGTACTACTAAGCCATCACGATTCCAGCCGCGAGTTTGAAGATCTCATCATATCGAAATTTGTATCTACGGACGATCGGCCCAAGATCGACCGACACGACGTCAGCCGAAGCATGATCAAGGGTCTCGTCAGTATGAAACTAGGCATTAGCCTCGTCATGGAGTCCGATATGGGCGCGAGTTTCGCCGGACTGAAATATCGCGAACTACGGGACGGGACAGGATCAAGCCATATCGGCTTTTCTGCACACTGGTGCGCTGACAACGAGAATCCAGCCCTCAACCGCTTTCTCGAAATGCTGGCGGAGCGCTATTCCTCCCCATCTCTCGGCGATTGACACGCGCGTCGTAGACGGGCGAATCCTCGGTCAGCCGCCATGAACCGCGCCAGCATCGGCGCGATCAATTTTGTTGGATCGGCGCGCTGACCCGTTTCACGCGCGATTGCCTCCGCGTACGCAGCAAGGTCCCGGTGGACGGATGCAGGCAACTCCGCGGTCACCTTCACCGGCTTGTCGTCTGGGACGGCGGCGATCTTCAGCTTCGTCATTGAGGTTGTCATCCTGTGTAAGGCTCGAGGCGGAGATCCCGGTTGACGATGACACGAACCGGAAAACCCGGGCGGATCGTCAGGGTCGGCTGGATGTTGAGACTGCGCCGAACCACCTGTTGTCCGGTTTGATTCAGTGAGTCCGAGGCGCCGTGTCGCAAGGCCTGGATAATTGCGCTGTCGTTGCTGTTGGTGTCCGAGCCGGCACCCAGTTCGGTCCCGACCGCCAGAAACGTCGATAGGGCCGCAGCCTTGAACAGCTCACCCCAGTGATTGTCGACCTGGTCTTCGAGGCCTGCATACCCGGCAGCGTCAACGCCAGGCTGCCGCTCGAGAACGATAGAACGTCCGTTCGGCATGATCAGCCGGGTCCAGACGAGCAGGACGCGGGACTGGCCGAAAGTGACCTGGCTATCGTAGATGCCGATCAGACGCGCTCCCTGAGGCACAAGCAGAAAGCGGCCGGTCGGGGTATCAAAAACATTTTCGGTTACCTGCGCTGTAACCTGGCCCGGAAGGTCTGATCGGATCCCGGTGATCAGGGCACCCGGAATGACCGTCCCAGCCTGCACGACATACGGTGAGGCCGGCCTGGTGATGCGGTCAGGGCTTACCGTGCGACGGTCCACAGAGGCGTTGACGAAGGCAAGCTTCCGGTCCTGACCGTTTTGCACAGATCCATCGTCGCCGGTGCTCGTTGCGTTCGGTGGCACGACCCGCTCGCTTCCAACAGCCGCAGTCGCGGACGGACGCACTTCTCGTCCATTGGTCGAAGCGAACAGATGACTGATGCGGGCTGCTTCGGTCTCCTGATCCCGGCGCTGCTGGTCCGGATCAGCGCCGCTCGTCGGCGACTGGCCTTGAGCGGCAAGGATCGGTCGACCGAGGTCACCGGGGAGCGGCGGACCAAGCTGCGGGATTGGCTGGCGCGGAACGCCAGCATAGTCCTTCGGCAGGGTCGTAATGCCGTCGGCAACATTGTGATGGTCGGTGCTGTAAAGCTCATCGGCCGCCTGATTTCGAGCACGATTGCTCTGAAGTGACCACAACACTGCTCCGCCGATAACAAGCAGGGCAACCGCGCTCCCGCCAGCCAAGACCTTCCGCGACAACCGCGTCACGCGCGGATGCTCCGCTCTCAAGCGGAAACTTTCGGACTGCTCCGCTTGTGTCTCCGGCGGAACTGCTTGCTCGTGATCGTTTTCATTCCGGGTGTTCATGACGACGGTCTCCCGTCGGTCCTGACAATCCTGACCTTCTGCTGGTGCTCACCGCCGAGCCGGAGTTCGGCGGCCGCAAACAGCCGATCGACGATCAACACATTGCCGTAGGCGCGATAGTTGACGAGTTCTGTCTTGCCGTCTGGGCCGATGACAAAGAGCGGAGGCATTTCGCCCTGCACGATGCCGAGCGGGAATTCGACGTAGACCTTGCGGCCATCGTCATATGCGGCTAGCGGCCGCCAGGGAGGACTGTCGCCTTCGATGGAATAGCGGGAGATACGCTGCGCTGGGTCCGGAAGAACGGGCTTCAGAGCAGCTGAACGCGACCGTTCGCGTACCGTCTCAGGATAGTACCAAGCAACGGATGGCATGTACGGCCGCTCGCGAGAGCGGAGCTCAATCAGGTAGGTGCGCCGGTCAGTATTGACCACCAGGTTGGTCTCGATCGAGGCTCGGGTCGGCTTGACCAGGATATGGACGCGCCGTGTGTCGCCGCTCCCGCTCTCGGTATCGCCCACGACCCAGCGTACGGTATCTCCGGCCGCGATCGGCCCTGATCCCGTCAAAAGTTCTCCTTCCTCGAGCGCGATATCCGTGATCTGCCCCGGCGCGGCGTAAATCTGATAGAGCGCCCCAGGACTGTAGGCGTAGATTTGCGCTGCGTTGAAATACCCTCGCTTGCGCGGTTCGACCCGGGCCGCGCTATTTGCTGTCTCAACCCGGCTCACAGGTTCAGCGTCTTCCTTCCCTCCCGACTTGCCGCCGAGAGCCGGCTTCCAGAGGGGTGGAATGTGAAGCGGTCGCGATCTGTCGTCGAGAGCCACCGGCGTAGCCGGTAACGGAGGCACTTCGGCGTCATAGCTGATCTCCGGAGGAATGTAGGTCGCGCACCCACCGAGCGCCGAGGAACCAAGCAGGAGAGCAAACAAAACTGCTCGCTTCGCGGTCAAGAACGCGGGCCAAGTGGGACCGATCCCGCAGTCCGGGGCGGGGCGCTTCGAATAAACGTCAAACGGCGTCTTGGTCACTGACTCAACTCCTTTGACCAGTTGATGGCGCGGACGTAAACGCCAAGGGGATTCTTGCGCAGGCGTTCGGCATCGCGGGGCATCTCGATCACGATGGTGAGAATTGCGGTCCAGCGTTCGGTCGAGCTCAGCGAACCGTTGTCATAGGTGCGCTGGGTCCATGCGACCCGAAAGCTTTCCGACGACGCGCGAATGACGCTCGAGACGTCGACGGAGATTTGCGCCTTACCGAGCTTGGCAAAGGGGTCATTGTTCCGCGCGTAGTCGTTGAGCGCAGCGGCGCCGCGATCGGTCGTAAAATCATAGGCCCGGAGCCAGTTTTGGCGTAGAACGATGCCGTCGGCCGGCAGACCTCTGACATCCTCGATAAAGCGCGCCAGATGGTAGGCGATCTGCGCATCAGTCGGTTGATAGTCGAAGTTGGCCGGCGCAACCCTCTGGGCTTGGCCAAGATGGTCGACTTCGACCACCCAGGGCGTGATCGACCCATGGCTTGATTGCCAGACCAACCCACCAGCGAGACCGGCTGACAGTATGAGACAACCGAACGCCATCAGCCGCCAGTTTTTGGCTTGCACGCGGGCGGATCCAATGCGTTCGTCCCAAACTTGGGCTGCTTTTTGATAAGGCGTGATCGGTTCGGGCATGCGCCCGTAGTGAACTAATGGTCGTTTGATCATTGATGATTGCCCCTGAGATCAAGTGATCGGCTTTGAGCCGTGTAGTGTCTGGGTTTGAGGCGCTGCCGCGTGGCGGGTGGCGAAAGTGCGGTGATGCGTCTCAGCGCTCTCCTTCGGACAAATCGACGGAGGAGCCGCTGCCACCATGATCGCCCGAGCGGACGTGACCAGCAGCCGAGGCACCATGCCGAATAGTCTCGGCGCGCTTCATGCGGCGCGCCCAATCGGGCAGCCCTTCGGCCGAAGCGCTTGCGGCCTGCTCGCCAGCTTGCTCGCCCCCGAAGGCAGCCGCTGCACGACGCAATGGACTCATGGCAGCCGAGCTGCCCGCCTCAGCGACGCCAGCAAGGCCGCCGCTTCGATAGGCGGCTGACGCTCCCCTTATGACAGCGCCACCACCGCGCGCGGCGCCCGCAATCGCGCCGCCAGCGAGACCAACACCGCCGGCGGCAAGACCCGCGCCCGCCGCAACAATGCCACCGGCAGCAAGGCCTGTTCCAACCGCGGCACCGGCACCGAGCTGAGGCCCACCCGACACCAGGCCGTTGGCGATTCCAGGACCGAAGATGCCCAGGCCAAGCAAGGAGAGCGCCGCAAGGACCAGGGTCATCGCGTCTTCTATGGTCGGCTGATTGCCACCAAAGCCAGCGGTGAACTGCGAGAACAAAGTCGAGCCGATGCCGACGATGGCGGCCAGGACCAAGACCTTGATCCCTGAAGAGATGACGTTGCCCAAGACCCGCTCTGCCGCGAAGGCTGTCTTGCCAAACAACCCAAAGGGAATGAGCACGAAGCCGGCCAGCGTCGTGAGTTTGAACTCGATCAGGGTGACGAAGAGTTGGATCGCCAGAATGAAGAAGGCGAGCAGCACCACGATCCAGGCAAACAGGAGAACGACGATCTGGACGAAATTCTCGAAGAAACTGATGTAGCCCATCAGATTGGAGATCGAATCGAGCAGCGGTCGGCCAGCGTCAAGTCCGACTTGAGCGATCTTTCCCGGCCGAAGGAAGTCCGACGCGGAGAGACTTGCGCCTGATGCTTTTAGCCCAAGGCCGGCAAAGCTCTCGAAAACGATGCGTGCCAGACTGTTCCAATTACCGATTAGATAGGCAAAGACGCCTACAAAGAGCGTCTTCTTGACGAGGCGCGCGACGATGTCTTCGTCCGGCCCCCAACTCCAGAACAACGCAGCAAGCGTGATGTCGATCGCGGCAAGGGTCGTTGCGAGATAGCCGACGTCGCTACCGAGCAGGCCGAAGCCGTTGTCGATATATCGCGTGAACGTTTCCAGGAATTGGTCGATAATCCCCGTACCCGTCATGGCTTGCTCGCCTCAGGTGTCGCCGGTAGCAGATATCCCTGCGGGATCCGGCTCTGATCCTTTGGGGCCGGCGCCAACGCAGCGGCGGGTTCTTCTTGGCCACGAACCGCGGCACCAGATTTCTTGGCCAAGAAGCGTCGCCGGTTTTCGGCCCAGACCTGCCTGCAATGCTGATAACCTGCCGTTTCCTCCGCAGTGACGCTGCGGCAGCGTGCGAGGTCAGAGCTGGTTGCATCTGTCGTCTGCGCGGCCTTCGGCAGCGCGGGCTGCTCGTCACCACCGCGAAGCTGAATCGTGCAGGCAGTGACGACCAACACGCCGATTGTCGTAAGCAGCGACAACGCCTTGAATGCCCTTATGTCCGTCATCAGTGGAACATCTGTACGTTGGATGACTGATAGCCCTGTCCCGGAGTCAGGAACCGACGAAGCTGTTCTCGTCCCTGATCCTGGGCCGAGGCGCGCTGAGCCGCTTCAAGGCTCTGCGCCCGACCTTGCGCCGTCACGACGGCGGTGAGGTCGGCGAGCTGCTGCGCGTTCAGCGCGAGAATCTGATTGCCAGCCTGCGTTGCCTGCAGCGCGCCGCTGGCACCCTGGCTTGACGTTACGAGCGCGGATGTCTGGATGCGATTGGTGTCGAGGTTGCCAACAATGCCCGCCTGGACGCGAAGCGCGTCTTGCGTTGCGGCATAGGAATTCTGCCAACGTGACTGAGCGTTGGAGATCAGCAACTGGTTCGATTGGCTGCTGGTCGCTGGCGCGTAACTTGTCGAGAAGGCATGATCAATCTGCTGAACGTCGTAGGCGATCCGCTGGGCCTGGGCCAGCAATTGCTGGGTCCGCTGGATCGATGATTGCAGTTGCTGCAGCGATGAATACGGCAGGCTTGCCAAATTCCTTGCCTGATTGATCAGCATCTGTGCCTCGTTCTGCAACGAGGTGATCTGATTATTAACCTGCTGGAGCTCCCGCGCGGCCGTCAGGACATTCTGGACGTAGTTGGTGGGGTCAAAGACGATCAGCGCCCGTGCAGGCACCGTGACGCCAAGCAGCAGCGCGAAGGCGGCCGTGGTCGCCAATAGGCCAAGAGGTCTCATTGCGATTTCTCCAGATTGACGAGGTTGGGGATCAGGTCGAGGGCCCAGGCGACGCCGCGGTGCTGGAGCCAGGCGGGCACGAAGCCGTCAGGTCCATGTTCGGCAAGGAGCTGCGCGATGGCTGCCTGGTCTGTCTTGGAAGAGGCTGCGGTGAAGGCGAGCGCAACCTCACCAAGGCCAAGTTCGAACATCCGGTTGCCGCGACGAGACTGGCAATAGTAGTCGCGCTTTGGCGTTGCCCGGCTCAGAAGTTCGATCTGGCGATCGTTGAGTCCGAAGCGGCGGTAGATGGCGGTGATCTGCGGTTCGATCGCCCGTTCGTTCGGCAGCAACAGGCGCGTCGGGCAGCTTTCGATGATCGCCGGTGCTATCGCGGAGCCATCAATGTCAGAAAGCGACTGTGTGGCGAAGATGACGGACGCGTTCTTCTTCCGAAGCGTCTTCAGCCATTCCCGGAGTTGCCCCGCAAAATCCTCGTCATCGAGGGCAAGCCAACCTTCATCGACAATAAGGAGTGTAGGCCGGCCGTCGAGACGGCCCCCGATGCGATGGAAGAGGTACGACAGCACGGCCGGCGCAGCACCCGTTCCAATCAAACCTTCGGTCTCAAACGCCTGGACCGAGGCTTCGCCAAGGCGCTCGAATTCGGCGTCGAGCAAGCGCCCGGAAGGTCCGCCGAGGCAATAAGGTTGCAAGGCGCGTTTCAGAGAGTTCGATTGGAGCAGGACTGACAAGCCCGTCAGGGTCCGCTCCTCCCTCGGCGCCGAAGCGAGAGATGTCAGTGCCGACCACAGATGATCCTTGACCTCCGGGGTGATCTCGACCTTTTCCCGTGCCAGGATCGCGCCGATCCATTCCGTCGCCCATCCGCGCTCGGAAGGATCCTCAATCCAGGCCAGCGGCTGCAGGGCGACGGGGTTTTCGTCCCCGTCTGACAATGCACCGCCGAGATCATGCCAGTCGCCACCCATGGCGAGCGCAGCCGCCCGAATTGAACCGCCGAAGTCGAACGCAAAGACCTGAGAGTTCGGATAACGGCGGAATTGCAACGCCATCAGAGCCAGCAAAACGGATTTTCCGGCGCCGGTCGGGCCCACCACGAGGGTGTGGCCGACGTCGCCGACGTGGAGAGAGAATCGGAAGGGCGTCGATCCCTCAGTCTTGCCAAACAGGAGTGCCGGCGCCTTGAAGTGCAGATCCCTCGCCTCACCGGCCCACACGGCTGACATCGGAATCATATGGGCGAGGTTGAGCGTCGAGACCGGTGGCTGCCGCACATTCGCATAGACATGTCCCGGCAGGCTACCGAGCCAGGCTTCGACAGCGTTCACCGTCTCGATCATGCAGGTGAAATCGCGGCCCTGAATGACCTTCTCGACCAGCCTCAGCTTTTCATCGGCAGCGTTGGGATCTCGGTCCCACACAGTGAGGGTGGCCGTAACAAAGGCTTGTCCGATCTGATCCGACCCCAGTTCCTGCAACGCCGCGTCGGCGTCGATCGCCTTGTTGTGGGCGTCGGTATCGAGCAGCGTCGACGCCTCGTTGGTCATGACCTCCTTGAGAATGGCGCCAATGGATTTTCGCTTGGCGAACCACTGCCGCCGAATCTTGGTCAGCAGCTTGGTGGCATCGGTCTTGTCGAGCATGATTGCGCGCGTCGACCAACGATACGAGAATGCCAGGCGATTCAGGTCGTCCAGGACCCCCGGGGTCGTCGCGCCCGGAAAGCCGACAATCGTCAAGACCCGCACGTTCGCTGAACCCAGCATCGGCTCAAGCCCGCCGGTCAGTGGCTGGTCGGCCAAAAGCGCATCGATGTACATGGGAATTTCGGGCACGCGAACGCGGTGACGCTTAGTCGAGATCGTCGAGTGCAGATAGGTCAGCGTGGCCTGATCATCGAGCCAGGCGCAATCCGGCATGAACCCTTCGACGAGTTGCAGCACGCGGTTGGTTTGATCGATAAAGCCGCGCAACACCTCCCGGGCATCTGCTCCAACGGTGCGGTCGCGACCTTCATAGAGCAATCGCTCCGCCTTAGCCGCTCCCTCCTCCGGCGGCAGATAGAGGAAGGTCAGGAAATAACTGGACTCGTAGTGGGCACCTGCCTCCTCGAATTGCGCTCTGCGTTCGGCATCGACCAGCGCAGACGCGACATCCGGAAAGGTGTTTGGAGGATAAGCGCCCGCAGAATGACGCTGCGCCTCAACGAACACGGCCCAGCCGGATCCGAGGCGGCGCAAGGCGTTGTTCAGACGACCGGCGACGGCAACGAGTTCGGCCGGCACCGCGCTGTCGAGGTCAGGTCCCCGGAACTTTGCTGTCCGTTGGAAAGAACCATCCTTGTTCAGGATGATTCCCTCGTCGACGAGAGCTGCCCAGGGCAGGAAGTCGGCGAGACGCGCGTTGGAATGACGATATTCGGCAAGGTTCATCATGGCGGAGCGCTCAGGTGTTGAGGTGGCTGGGAATGCGCAGATGTCGGCGCACGACATCGACAAATGCGGGATCGCGCTTGGCGGCCCAGACGGCGGCCATGTGGCCGATGAACCAGAGGATGAGACCCGCGATCCAGAGCCGCAATCCAAGTCCAAGGGCCGCAGCAAGCGTGCCGTTCACGATCGCGACGGACCGCGGCGCGCCGCCCATCAGAATCGGCTCAGTGAGTGCGCGGTGAACGGGCACGACAAAACCTGTGACCGGTTCATCCATCAAACCACCACGCCGCCGCCGAAGGAGAAGAACGATAGGAAGAAGCTCGAGGCGGCAAATGCGATCGACAGGCCGAACACGATCTGGATCAGCCGGCGGAAACCACCCGACGAATCCCCGAACGCGAGCGTGAGCCCGGTCACGACGATGATGATGACCGCGATGATCTTGGCAACCGGACCTTCAACCGATTGCAGGATCTGATTGAGCGGCTGCTCCCATGGCATATTCGAACCAGCGGCCCATGCCGGCGCCGCCGCCAAAAGCACCGTGCCGAAGGCGGCCACCGATGCACCTCGAAGAAAACGAATTTGCTGACGCATGTCAGTCTCCTGCTGTTGAAAGGCTGTAGTCGCCGGCAGCTCCAAGCCCCCGGACGAGCGCGAGCTCAACGAGGCGACGATCAGCGCCACGCCCCGCCAGCACGGCGATAACGTTGATGGTCTCGGCGATCAGGGCACGCGGAACCGTGATGACGGCTTCCTGAATGAGTTGCTCAAGCCGCCGCAGGGCACCGAGCGCGGTACCAGCATGAATGGTCCCGATGCCACCGGGATGCCCGGTACCCCAGGCCTTGAGCAGATCGAGGGCTTCGGCACCGCGGACCTCGCCGACCGGAATACGGTCAGGACGCAGTCGCAGCGAGGAGCGAACGAGGTCCGATAGCGTCGCCACGCCATCGTTGGTACGCAAAGCGACAAGGTTGGGCGCTGTGCACTGCAGTTCGCGCGTATCTTCGATCAGCACGACCCGATCGGCAGTCTTTGCCACTTCGGCCAGGAGCGCATTTGTCAGAGTCGTCTTGCCGGTCGACGTTCCCCCGGCGACGAGGATGTTCTTCCGTGCGGCGACCGCGCTCTTCAGGATCTCGGCCTGCTCCGAGGTCATGATTTCCTTGGCGACGTAATCGTCGAGGGTAAACACCGCGACCGCTGGCTTGCGGATAGCAAAGGCCGGGGCGGCAACGACCGGAGGCAAAAGGCCTTCGAAGCGCTCACCAGTTCCAGGCAGTTCTGCCGAAACCCGTGGCGCCCCGGCATGCACCTCCGCACCTACGTGGTGCGCTACCAGGCGAACAATGCGCTCGCCATCCGCTGCGGAGAGAGTTTTGCCTGTGTCGATCAAGCCACTCGACAGCCTGTCGATCCACAACCGCCCATCCGGATTGAGCATCACCTCGATGATCGCTTCATCTTCGAGGTAGCCGGCAATCGCTGTGCCAAGCGCACTACGAAGCATGCGCGCGCCGCGCGAATTCGCTTCCGATTGAATGGAATGGCTTGGCACCGTCGTCCCCACCCAGTGAGAGCGTCCGCAAAGGGCCCTCAGATGGGATGATTAGAAAAAGCACCTATGGAGTTGGCGCAACAAGCGCTTTCGGTGATCGTAGACTGGCGTAGAAAAAGGAAGACTGAGAACTGATATTGGACTCCTGCTCAATCGTACCAGTCCGCTAAGAGCTATCGCTCACCACTCCGCGCCGTCGTCCGCGGGTATCAGGATGGGCGAATTCTCGTACAAGCCGACCGACTTGACACCATTGGAAACAGAGGCTGGCGTGGAGCGGGAAGTTAAACTCATCCATGAAGCGCAGACTCTACGCCAAGGCAGCGCGAACCAGACCAAGGCTGCGATCTGCAGCGCTACGTTGAGGCCGAACGCGACCTGATAGGCCTGGACGGACCTATGGCCATCGATCGTGTGCCATTGCTCCAGGATCAGGCCTGTCGCGTATTGTGCCAGAAATGCCCAACCAAAGTGCAGGACGTTCAAGACGCCGTTGGCACGACCAGCAAGCTCCGGCGGAAAGTAATCCGCTATTACCGCGAAGCTGACCACGGTTGCCGTTCCGGCAATTGCGACAACCGACCAGGGCAGGATGGACGGCAGGGGCGCTCGCAAGATCAAGGCTGAATCGGCTGCGATGAACAGCACTGCAACCACCACTAATATAGCCTCCGCTCCGATTCCTTTGCGTTTGATGTAATGGACGGCCATACCGAACAACCAGGCACCGCCGCTTAGTACGACGGACATTGTAAACAGCTGTCTGACGAGACTTGTGCGATCAAGCCTCTCCACGTCGATCAGCCACGGTGATGCCCACAGCCCCTGCAGAGACCAGGCTGATCCGACGCAAGTCGCCGACAACGGGGCCATTCGCCAGAAGCGCCGATCGCTGAAAACGGAGCTAAGAGTGGCGCAGGCTGCTGATGGGACAATGCCCCGCTCGGGAACCACGACATAGATGAAAATGGCCGTCGCGCCGGTCGCCGCCGCTAGGATCTCAAAGAGCTGCCGCCAGCTCATCCAAGCGAGTAGGTATTCTACGGGAACCGTAGCGGTCACCGCTCCTAGCGATCCCAGCATGATCATGTAGCCGTTAAGCAAGGCAACTCGTTCTCTGGGGAACCAAAGGACGATCGACTTCAGTCCTGCGGTCAACGCCGCCGCCACGCCAAGCCCGATCATTGCACGCGCGATCAAAAGCGACAGGAAACCGGTCGATATCGCGAAGAGTCCGGCGCCCGCTGCGGCTAGCAAGAGCAGAACACTCTGGACGCGACGCGGACCAAAGCGATCCAACAATATACCGACAGGGATCTGAGCCGCCGCGAATATCAGGAAATAGACTGACGTAAGCAACCCGAGGTCGGCAGTCCCGAGCGCGGTATCCGAGCTGAGATGACTGGCGATCAAAGCGTTGATCGTTCGATACAGATACGAAAGATAGTATCCAGCAGCAAACGGGAGAAAAACGCGCGAGATGAGACGCCATGTCCCGGAAATTTGCATGCTGGCCCTCTTGCTGTCAGCTCGTGCGAGCCGATAGCGCGACCAGCTTTTCGTCAGTTCGGGTAAATCCCTGCGGTCGTAGGGTGGCGTAGAATAAGAAGGATCCGCGAAATGGTCTGTCTACGTGGCTCTCTCAAGTTTCTTCGGCCGGTTCCTGACGACCGATGTCTTCTGGAATCTCCCGGAGAAAGCTTTGCCCCTTTTGCAAACGGCGCCCGAGTGCTTCGACAAATCCTTCAAAACGATCCCTGCCCTTTGCCTGCGCGGCAGCCTGTGCGTCGTTGGGTAGCGGCGGCGTGATCGTCAGCCAAAAGCGGATGAAGAGCGCCAAGCTTTCGGCCGTCAAGCCCACGTCGCGTTCCAGCCGCTGCATCTGGCGCGACAGCCGATCGAGGCGCCGGGTAAACGCCGCTTCTCGCCTGTCCGCTCCATCCGGGGACAGAAACGAAACAACTGCCGCTTCCACGATCGCCGACCGAGAAAGTCTTTTGCGATCGGCGAGCTCTGAGATCTGTTTCAGCAGTTCTGGCGGGAAGTAGACGTTCATCCGGTCGCGCATAATGCCTCAGAGCTCCATACCGTCATTCGGGTCCATGGCGACCTGACGCGCAACGCCGCGCATCTGCTGGCGTATGAGCCGGGACTGGCGGACCCCATCCTCGTCATCGTCAAGAACGGCGGCAAATTCTTCTGCCGGCGTCGGTTCGGTCGTCTCCTTGGCGATCGCGACGTGATCGGGGAGTTCGGGCTCGCGACGGAGTCCGCTGTTCGCCGTGTCTTCCTCGACCTCCGCGGCTTTGTCAGTTGGACCCGCCGTCGGCTTCAATGGTCCTAGCGCTGACCAACCGTCCGTTCTCGATGATCGGCCGGCGCTCGCCGGATTTGGCGGCGGCAGAACCCGCTCGGTGAACCGCCTATCCTCGTAGTAGCGAACTTTCTTCGCCCGGATCGGCGGCGTACCCGCCACCATGACGATCTCGTCCATCGGTGGAAGCTGCATGACCTCGCCCGGGGTCAAGAGAGGTCTGGCCGTCTCCTGCCGCGAGACCATCAAGTGCCCCAACCACGGGTTCAATCTATGGCCGGCATAGTTTTTCATGGCCCGCATCTCGGTCGCGGTCCCGAGCGCGTCCGATACCCGCTTGGCGGTCCGCTCGTCGTTGGTCGCGAAGCTGACGCGGACGTGACAGTTGTCGAGGATGGCGTTGTTAGGCCCGTAGGCCTTCTCGATCTGGTTGAGCGACTGCGCGATCAAGAAGCTCTTGATGCCGTACCCCGCCATGAAGGCGAGCGCAGACTCGAAGAAATCCAGCCGCCCCAGCGCCGGGAACTCGTCGAGCATCATTAGCACTCGATGCCGACGGTCGCGGGCGTGTAGATCCTCGGTCAGGCGCCGGCCGATCTGGTTCAGCACCAGACGGATCAGCGGCTTGGTCCGAGAAATATCCGACGGCGGCACCACGAGGTAAAGCGTCGTCGGGCGACCATCTGCGATCAGATCGGCAATCCGCCAGTCGCAGCGACAGGTCACCTGGGCCACGACGGGATCGCGGTAGAGCCCGAGGAACGACATCGCGGTGGATAGGACGCCGGAGCGTTCGTTTTCGGATTTGTTGAGGAGTTCGCGCGCGGTCGAGGCGACGACGGGATGGGCGCCCTGCTCGCCAAGGTGCGGTGTAGTCATCATCGCCCTCAGCGTGGTCTCGATCGGCTGCTTCGGATCGGACAGGAAGGCGGCGACGCCGGCCAAGGTCTTGTCCGCCTCGGCATAGAGAACGTGGAGTATGGCGCCGACCAGGAGCGAATGACTGGTCTTCTCCCAGTGGTTCCGCTTGTCGAGGGAGCCTTCGGGGTCGACCAGGACGTCGGCCACGTTCTGGACGTCGCGAACCTCCCATTCCCCGCGCCGGACCTCGAGCAGCGGATTGTAGGCTGAGGACTTTGGGTTGGTGGGATCGAACAACAGGACGCGGCCGTGTCGCGAGCGGAAGCCCGCGGTCAGTTGCCAATTCTCGCCCTTGATGTCGTGAACGATGGCCGAGCCGGGCCAAGCCAGGAGCGAGGGGACGACAAGACCGACACCCTTGCCGGATCGGGTGGGTGCAAAACACAACACGTGCTCCGGCCCGTCGTGGCGAAGGTAGTCGCGGTCGAGCTTGCCGAGCACCACACCATCCGGACCGAGAAGTCCCGCCGCTCGAACCTCGTCCGCACCAGCCCAGCGCGCCGACCCATAGGTCGCGACATTCTTGGCTTCGCGCGCCCGCCAAACCGACATGCCGATCGCCACCGCGATCGAAACGAAGGTCCCCGACGCCGCAATGAAGGCTCCTTCGACAAAGACCCGTGGCGCATAGGCGTCGTAGACGAACCACCACCAGAAGAAGACGGGCGGGTAATAGACCTTGAAGCCCAACAGTTCGAACCAGGGCCGCCCAAGCTCCGGTTGCCAGGCGAGCCGCCAGGCCGTCCACTCGGTTGCTCCCCAGATGGCCAGCAAAACGATCAGGCCGACCACGATCACCTGCCCCCAAAGGATTTTGGTTCCGGACATCCCGAACGCCCTTCCGCAGCTGGATTGGTGCGATTGTTAGAGACCGAGGTCGCGCTTGCGACCAAAGCCCCATTCGATTCCACCGCCGTCCTTCACGACGCCGGTGACGTGTTGGCCGAGCCTCCTTTCGAGTTCGCGCGACCAGGGCACGAGTTGGAAGCCGAGCCCATTGTCGATCATGGCGAAGCGTCCCGAGGCGAGCGTCAGACGCTGGCGATATGTCCCCGCCACATGCTCCCCGGATTCGGACTTCACGTAAGGGAGGCTGGTGTCGGCCGAGACTTTTGCGGCCACCTGGTCCAGTTCAAGCTGGCGCAACGTGTTCAGGAGGTTGCGCTGCAAGATGATGCGTTGGCCCTGCCGCCGCGCTAGGCCCTCCCGGATCAGATGCTCGGTACGGGCTTCCATGGCTTGGCGCGTCTCTCGGCCGAATCCGCCCATGGCAAGCGGCATGGAGTCGCGTTCGACCAGCCTGTGGTCAAGCCAGGTCGCGCCTTTTGCGGTGACCTGCTCGGCAAGATCGAGATCGGAGCGGATGGCGAGCACCACGGTCGGCCGTGGATCGCCGGCTTGACCGAAGCGTCGGACTTCGACGATTCCCCCAACGGGCGGAGCATGTTCGAAGGCCTCGATACCTCGAAAGCGCACGTGGTGCGCGCGTCCGTCGGTCCCGTCGATCAGGGCGTAGGCCTCGCCAGTCAGTTCGTCATGCAATCCACGCTCGACCAGTCGTCCCATAAGCTGAGACGTCGGCTGTCCACCCTCGATGACGAAGTCGGCGACGCCGCGCGCTTCCCCGCGCTCGGTAAAGGCGCGGTGCATGGTCTTGATGATGTCGCCGCGCATGCCGAGGTCGCGCAAGCTGCGCTCGGCCTCGAGTCCGACCATCCACTCCCCTGGTGCGGCGGATGCGGCAAGGCCCATCTTCTCGAGGTGCTGAAGACGGCCAACCATCAGGCGGCGGATCTCAGGATCCGCGCTGCCGGGATTCTTGGGTCGAAGATCGATATACCCGGTCTCTTCCGCCGCCAGTCGGACCTCCCGGTCGAGCCGCGTCCATCGTTCCGCCGAGACTTCCCTCTCCAGCGAATTGCGGATCTCGTGCTCCGGTTTTGGACCCAGTTCGATCGCGACCAATTCCTCGGCGCGTGAACGCAGGCCCCGGCTGATGTAGTCGCGGGAGATCACGAGATCAGCGCCCTCTTCGTCGACCCCCCGAACGAGAAGATGGACGTGAGGATTGTCGGTATTCCAATGATCGACAGCCACCCAATCCAGTCGCGTGCCAAAGTCGGCTTCCATCTGCTTGGCGAGGTCGCGGGTGAAGGCCTTCAGGTCGGTCATATCGCCGGCGTCCTCCGGCGAGACAATGAACCTGAAATGGTGACGGTCGTCCTTGCAGCGTTCGGCAAACGCCGCGCTATCGGCGCCGTCGCCGCGGGCATCAAACATCTCGGCCCGCTCACCACTCCGGGTCACGCCATCGCGCTTCAGATACGAGAGATGGGCCGTCAGCGGCGCTGAGCGGAAGGCTCGTCCTTTGTGGCGAACCACGCGCGCCTTCACCACAACGCGCCGCGTCGGGCTGAACAATCTCGCCCGGCTAAAGGCGAGGCGCCCGCGGCCAAACGTCGAACGCCCATGGGCCGCGGAACGCCTGCCGGCCGGGGTCTGACCCGAGGTGTGTCCGGTTTTCTTCGCCGCGCGTAGCACCTGATTGATGAAGCTTTTCGGCTTCGGCGCGCGGGTACTGCGGATGCGCCCGGGCCGGATACGCAGATCGCTGTCGCCCGTGGTCATGACTGCGCCTCGAAGGACGCCAAAACGCGTAGAGTGCCGAAAATGTAGTTGATCTCATTCTTAAAAATCCAAGGCGCGGCACGCGCCCCGACCGACCGGCACGCCGGAACCCAAGCCATGTCAATGGCTTGCGGTTCGAGCGGCGAGCCCCTTTTATCTCGCCGTCCTGCCGTCGTGGTCTCCGGGTCGCCGGTTCCCGAAAGAGCCACCGCGACCTGGCCGCCAACTCGCGAAGCCCCCACTGCTTCCGAGCGCTTGCGATAGCGATCGTTACCCGAAGGGCCGAGACACCCGAAGGGTGGCTCGGTGAGGAGCGAAGCGACGAGTAGAGCGCGGGCCGAAGGCATCGCCCATACACCATCAGCTTGCGAACCCGCACACCTGGTCATCGCGATACTCCCGAATCCGATCGAGGGACGAACATGCCAATTGGCCGGGGGACCATGGGCGAAACATCGGGCGCCGAGAACGCGGTCGTGACACCGCTAGACGGCATGAGCGCCAACAACCGATCACGCGTCTTCATGAGATCGGATCGCGTGACGAATAGCGTCGCAGCTGCTGATGACTGTCCGCCGGACGTCCACCTCGGCGGCAGTTCGACGGCAAGCAGATTTGCAAGCTTTGCGACGTATGCTCGCGTCTCGTCTGGCAGAGAGCCGCCCGCAAGATGCTCTTCATAGCGAGATGGTCCCGCATTGTACGCCGCAAACACGCCAGGCGAGCCATACCGATCGAGCAGTTCGCGCAAGTACGCCGTACCGGCCAGAATGTTGTCGTGCGGGTCGTAGGGGTCGTTCCCGAGATTGTAGCGCACACGAAGTTCCGCCCAAGTCGCTGGCATGATTTGCATCAGGCCCATTGCGCCTTTTGGCGATCTGGCGTGCACGTCACCAGCACTCTCGATGCGTTGGACTGATCGGATCCAGTTCGGCGCAATCGCAAAGCGTTGTGCGGCTTCATTGATGAAGCCGGCAAATGAGTGAGCGGTCTGACTGATCGCCGGCTGGGCGGTTGATCCGCTCTGGGCCAAAGCAGCACCGTCGAACGCGGTCAGAAGAAGCATCACGGGCACGACTGCACAAACGCGCGTGCCCAACCGACCCAAGCACGCGGTCGGGCTCGCGCCAGCCTTGCAGACATCGATCGAGACGGAGGAATGATCCCGCAATCGATCGAACAAGGGCATGGCGAGGAGAACACGTCGAATACGCACGATCACCCCTCCCACGTCCACACCGGCATCGCACGGCCGATCACGCTGGATGCCGGAAGAAATCCAAAATACCGGCCATCAAGAGAGTCGTCCGACTGCCAGTTCATCAGAAACAGATCGCCGTCGCCGACGACGCGGCAGCCCTGCCATTTCGGCAGCGGCCGGCCGCGTCCGTCGCGGTCCTTCGCCTCGCCCACCGCGACCTCGTCGACCGAAATCGTGAGGCCGGTTCTGCAAACACTCTGCCCCGGAAGGGCGAGCACGCGCTTCAGCATGGGCACGCCAATGGGCAAATAGCCGTTCAAATCGAGGAAGGTCGCGAGCGGCTCCGGCGGCTGCACGGCGACCAATTCAGTAACTTGGAATTGGTCCGCCGGTCGGAGGCGGTAGAGACCGATCGGCACGCTCGCGGATGCGTTCCAGATGTATAGCGGAATCGGCTCCAGGACGATCGTCGCGATGAGCGCAGCAGCGACCCCAATCGTCACGGCCAGCATCGGTAGGCGGCCCGTCATCGCATCACCCTTTGGCGATGGAGCCAGGCCTGATGGCGCGCTTTCGTATACGGGCGCGGGTTTTCATTAACGGACAGACGGTTGTGAACGTGATGCCAATGGTCGGGAGCGACATCAGCCGGATCGACGCCGAGCGCCTCAACGGCATCGATCATCTGCAGCACGCGCTCGACCTTCGGCCAGCCGGACAGGCGCAGCAGAATCTCACCGCCGGGCGTCACATAAGGAACGGTCGAGCAGCGCTGTCCCAGTGCGACCGCGCGCAAGATGTCGATGCGCGAAATGATCGTGCCAAAGTCGTTGGAGGTCCACCGGACGAAGGCAAAGATGCTGCCTGGCGCGAATGACAGGACACGCCGATGGCGATCAAGCTTCCGTTCCCCGACAATGCGACCGAACCGAATGCGGTTTTCGATGCGCTTCTCGAGCCACAACACTTCCACTTCCGTGAGATCGCTCATGCGGCGGCTCCCGGACGCTGGGGCTGGCAGCCGTGAGCTTGGGGCTCGGTCGAGAGTGTGTATCGCCTGCAAAGGCAGGCTGGCCTGTCGGACTGCCGTTGCCGAGCGCCATCGACGCCGCTTTCGGCCTGCTCCGTTAGAAGAAATCCGAAGGATTTCCGGTTAGTAAAGTTAGAGCGGCTGGAAAGCGCGGAGAAACAAGCTCTTAAGCTCGATTCCGGTCCCCGATAGCACGAGGATCGGGTCCCCGATAGCACGAGGGTTGCGGTCCCCGATAGCACGAGCTGATTCACAGGTTGTCCTCCGAATTTGGAATGAGACCGCGCCGGCGCAAGCGGGCCGTTAAGGGATCAACAGGCGTGGGTGCAAAGTTCAGTCGCTCGGTGCCATCAGGGTCGCGCGTGAGCACGAGCTGATAACCGGGCAATGTCTGGCGCTGGACGATCTGGCGCACGTCGTAAGCAAAGTGCTTGAGGGGCGAGAGGATGCCGGACTTGGCATGGAGGTGCACCAGATCAAAACTCCAGCCGCCGTCCTGGCGTCCGCCGTGCTTGCGCACAAGACGATAAAGCCACCTCTCAAGTCCGCCCGTCAGCTCGAAATAGGCGCGATCAATCGTCAGCACGAGCGCGTCATCGATGACGCCAGCGTAGAACCAATCCGGCAGGATCAGCTCGATCCCAAATGGGCGGCCATTTGCATCGGCCGTCTCTTTCCACTCGTTGATCCAGGAGAAGCGATGCCGTCGCCGCTCTGCCGGCTGACGGATCGACGTCAGCACGGTCGTTGACTGAAGTCTGTCGAGACCCGCCTTCAGCCGATCATAGTCGCGTGCGCCGGTGCCGCGGCCGACGAACGTCAGAATTTCATACGGCGTTGCAGCCATCAGGCGCGACGTCTTCAGGCCGGCATCACGGGCTTCGACAATCTGGGACGCGGCCCAGATCAGAACGTCTGCATCCCAGATCGTCGCCATGCCGTGTTCCGGCACGGCTTCGACACGAATTGCGATCGCACCGGCACGGAAGTCGATCGGCACGATCCGCTTAGTCTTTGCGAGGGAGAAGAACGGATACGCCATCAGATCCTGCGCGTCGCGCGGCGCAAGATCGCCGGGCAACGCCCGAAAGAGCTCAAGCTGGTCGCGCTCCGAATGGTGTTTGCGCCGCATGGTCACTACTCTCACGCGGCAATCAGCGACGTTCCTGGCCCGCATACGGGCGCAGCGCGGGCTGCTTCTTGGCCGGCAGTACCGTCCCCTTCCCGGGATCGGACGTCGACGTCTTGGCGCCGCGGTCAGCCCACGCTTTCAGGTCATCGACGGCGTAGACAACACGTCCGCCGATCTTCCGATACGTCGGTCCAGTACCGTACGTGCGGTGCTTCTCGAGCGTGCGACCGGACAGGCCAAGATAGCGCGCGGCCTCAGGTGTACGCAGGAATCGCGGTGGTAGACCGGCCATCGGATCGGGCATTTGAGGACTCCAGGAGGACATCGCACTACGCCTGGCTAGGCCGGCGTGTGTGCGGTCATCATGGAGAAGCAAGATCTCGGAGGGGGATGCCGAATATGGAGGGGGCCGCTTTCGATACCCCCCAACCGGAAGGGCTATTCGTCCCTGCGCCCGGACCGCAGAAGTTTGCGGTAACCACCGCGCATCAACGCAAGGCCGCCTTGCACCAAGCGGATTGTTCGATTGCGCAGATCATGGGTCTTCCAGGCACGGTCGGGGATTCGCTTTTTGCCGAAGAGCGCTTCGGCGATAACGCGATAGCTTCCGCCGGCGCTGCGAGCATCAAGCGCACGGATCGCGGCGCTCAAGCGTTCGCGCCGCTGTTTAGATAGTTGGTGAAAGGCAGGACCTGGTGCGCGTCCATTCATCGCGCGCCACAGCCGGCGGGCTGCATACGCACGCGCGCCGAAATCGCCGTCAAATGGCAGTTCGGCTGCATATGACGCGCCAAGCACCGGTGGATCCTTGGACCAGACACGGTGATCCACTGCACCGATGCGCAGCACGGCGTGCCAGCCGTCGGCGGCGCGGCGCATCTGGCCTGCTGCAAGGTCAAGCAGCGGTTGAGGCGCTGAACTGCGATCGGCGGCCGAGGCAACCTTGACCGGAACGACCGCCGCTAGAACCTCAGGCGCCCAAAAGATCGTCTGCTCATCGAACGACCGCCGCGGGTCATGGGCGAAAGCAGAGGCCCCACCTCCTCCTGAATTCGTCAGTCACTTCGCCGTTCGGGCTGTTGGCAATCATCACCTCGTACTCACGCCGGTAACCGGCGTTGCGGCGGAGACATTCCCAGGCGATGTCGGTGATTTCGGCGTCTTGTAGGCTCTTGTAGGATTCCGGCGACCGCCAGTCGAATTCAGGCATTGCTTCCGCCCCATTGCACGCTGCTAACAACGATTGCGCCGCAATAGGTATGAACGAGGCGGTTGTAGGAAGCCCCTAGTTTGGCACCACGTGGTGCACCGGAATGACCACCGATCAGCAAAAGAAAATAGTTCTGCCTGCAAGTCGCCGGCCGGCGGTTTTCTTCTATTTTGAGCCGGTGCCGCGCAAGAGGCGTCCCTGCTCGGTCACCCATTTGGCGCGCGCGAGATGACTCTGATATGCGCTTCGCGCACGGTCCGGCTCCCGCACCGGATCGATATGCAGCACCACTCGAGCGACTTCCATCCAGTCAGCCCCTTGGCTTTCGGCCTGCAGAAGGCGCATGTAGGTCACGACATGCTGCTCATCGTAGGCAGTGAGAATTTGATCTGCAGGCGCAGCGTCGGCGACGCCTGGGTCGAGCGGCGGCTTCCTCATAAGACTCCACGCCTTAGTTTAGACAATTTCTAACACGCGGGCAGGAAGGAGCAGAAGCGCCAAAATTGTCGCGGAAGCCGTCCGGATCGCGTTTTGTCGAAAATACTCCGTGGTGAAATACTCTTCAAGGACATGCCCTCTCGCGTATGGATATACGCGAGATACTTGCAATCAATTTGCGGAAGCTCCGGCAGGCCCGTGGTTTGTCACAGGAGGAATTGGCTCATCGTGCTGAAATTGACCGCACTTATATCAGCGCACTCGAGCGAAGCGTTTATGCGGCGGGTATCGACGTTGTCGATCGGCTCGCTCGCAGCCTGGGTGTCGAGGCCGCCGACCTGCTCACTCGCCCGCCCACAAGCACCAAGAAAAGGACTCGGGGGCAGGCCGAGTGATTGAGCCGACCCGCTCGATCCGGCGGCCGGTTCGCGCTCACTGACGCCTGGAAGGATGGGAAGCCCCGCCCGGCAGACCGGACGGGGCTTGATGAAGTGGCCTACTCGCCGGTCTTGCGCGGCCGCGACCAGAGCAGGGTGTAGCCTTCACCGCCTTCGTCGTCGAACAGGTTCGCGTAGATCGGCGCGTTGAAGGAAGGATCGTCGAGCTTGAGCGAGAGGTAGTCGCGGCCTTCCTCGGAACGCTTCGACCAGGCTGCGCCGATCTCCGCCCGGCCCACATAGATGCGGTGGCTGGGGGCGTTGTCATTGGAGCGGTTGGTCTCGGCGACGATGCGGACGCCCTTGGCCTTCAGGCTCAGGGTGACGATCTCGCCCTGGAATTCGTTACCGACCTTCTTGAAAGAACCGATGTTAGCCATGTCACTTCTCCTGTTGTGTTTCGAGCCCGCGACCACCGCGGCCTCGATGGCGATCTAGGGCCGAGGACGATCGGCGACGCACCCGCTCGGGCCGGAGCGCAGCGGAGGACGTCGTTGTGGCGACTTTCTTGCCTCGCGAGGAATGGGCGAAGCCCAGGGGAAGAAAGTCGCATCAACGGCGTTGCGGCTCAGACGATCGAGGCGAAGCCGGTCTTCGGCCAGATCAAGCCATCAACGAGGCCACGTGCGTCCGCGTGCTGAACCACGATATCTGGAGAAGCGTGGCTATCTCGGTTTTGATGAACAAGAGGCGTGAACGATTCAGCGGGGAAAGAGAAACAATCTCCTGCAAAAGGCGGTATCGTCTCCCAAGAACGGATCGAGATAAGATCGTTCTGCCGCGGCTGCGTGGGCCAGACCGAATGTCGGCAGCTTGATCGATGAATTCCGAGCAGGACGAGATCTCCGCGCTCAAGTTCGATCATCCCGTTCACCGCGCCGATCTACGCGAAACGAAGCTATTCGACATGGCAGCGGTAAGCGATCGCCCCTGGGGCCATGCGGCCGTAAGAATTGGCTAGGACGGTTTCTCCACCACCACATCGGGCTCGAACGGGCGGGTCTTCGCCAAAACCACCAAGCGCGTCATCGCCGTGCCGCCAACGCAAACCGCGCCCAAGGAAGCGAAGACTTCACGCCAAGCCAGCGAGGGCACCCCGATATTGGACACGGCGAACACCACATGATAGCCGGCGACGGCGGCGGGAACAGCGAATGCTGTTGCGATCGCGATGCGCAAGGCCGAGGACCGAGTAACAGCAAAGGCGACCTGGCCGAGGACCAGCGTCAGCGCACCGCCGGCCGTCGCGATAAGCATGGCGCCAATGAGGCCGGCGTCGCTGTGAAACGTCATCATCCCGATAATGAGTGCGACAAAAAACGGCAGGGCATACACGGCAAGCGCAATGATCGCCCAGCAGAACAGACCGATGCCGAGTGTGTTGAGAACAAGCCCAATAGCGAGCATGGTGGTGGCTCCATGTGCATAGATCTACCAGTCGCGCCTTCCACCACCACCACGGCGCAACTCTGGATATGAGACTGAAACGAGGCGGAGTTGCGGCGGGAGCAATTTCGCCTCAAAGACTTCAGTTGAGCAGACGGCGCTCATGCGCCGCCGAACATCCAGACCGGGATGCCGAGCCGTTTCGCCTTGTCGGCGAGGTTGTCCTGGATGCCCGTGCCCGGGAAGTGCATGACGCCGATCGGCAGGAGTTCGAGCATGGCATCGTTGCGCTTGAACGGTGCTGCCTTGGCGTGCCTCGTCCAGTCGGGCTTGAAGGCGATCTGGGCCACTTTGCGGTTGCTCGCCCATTTCGAGGCGATCAGTTCGGCCCCCCTCGGGGAGCCGCCATGCAGCAGGACCATGTCGGGATGCTTGGCATGAACCTTGTCGAGACGATCCCAGATGAGGTGGTGGTCGTTGAAGTCGAGCCCTCCGGTGAGCGCGATCTTTGGCCCTGAGGGCAGCAGGATCTCGGTCTCGGCGCGGCGCTTGGCTGCGATGAAGTCGCGGGAGTCGATCATCGCCGCGGTCAGGGTGCGGTGGTTCACCAGCGATCCCGATCGGGGGCGCCATAATGTGCCGGTGTGAGTCTCGAAGCGTTCGATGGCTTGGTCACGGAAGAGCTCCAGGCAGTTGCGTCGCTCGATCAACGTGGTGCCTTCCGCCGTGATGCGTTCGAGTTCGACGGATCGAACTTCGGAACCGTCCTGCTCGCGCTGACTCTTCCGTTGCGCCTGTTCGTTGTCGTCGAGTTGGCGACCGATGCGGTCGACGGCTCGGTGGAACAGGTTGACGGTCGACCAGAGCAGATCGTCGAGGTCCGGCTCGAGCCGCGTGTCGCTCAACGTCGCGACCAGGGCATCGAAGATATCGACGACGGCACCGGTAATGATCCTGCCGTCGGGAAGCGGCCGTGGATCGGGCTGGTCGTCGAAGGGGCGGTAACCGAAGAGCTGCAATTCGGCAAGAACGTGTTCGGTCGGAGATGCGTCGTGCGGTGGTTCGATGTCATCGTGGTCGGTCATGGAGGCGATCCTTTGCCGGATCGGCCGCGACCATCGCGGCCTTCGTGGCGATCACTCAGACGGCAGGCGGAACGGGCCAGAACCCGGAGCAGAGCGGAGGGCCGAAGCGCAGCGGAGGATGGCGGAGGCCGGGCTATTTTGCTTCGCGATGCAAAGCGCGCTCGCCAGATGGCTAATGTGTCTTCTCGTCGCCGGCGCGCGGCGGAAAATAGCCGGACGCAGCCATTGCCGGTCCGAGCCGCTTGCCGTCCGATCGCCCTCTAGAAGGCCGTGGTCGCGTGCTCTCCCGGCAGTGGCCGCACCGCGACCGACCTGTCGATGCCCATCGAATTGCCGGGGCTATTCCGCGGTTGCCAACGACGAATGCAGCAAACGGACGACGTCCTCTGGTACGAGCTGAAGCCGCAACGATGCGCGGAGGGCTTCGAGGCCAAAGATGTGCAGATCTTCGTTGAAATCGCCCACCCGAGGCGACAGCGGAATCGCTTCAACGCCGGCCTCTACCGCGCGCTGCGTGAGAATCGCCTGTACGGTATCTCCGGCAGCATCGTCATCGCGGGCGATATAGAGCCGACGCAGGCCAGATGGCAGCATCATCGCTGCGAGATGATTAGCCGAAAGCGCGGCCGCCATGGGCAGGGCCGGCAGTGCGTAACGCAGTGACAGCATGGTCTCGATTCCCTCGCCGGCAGCGAGCACATCATCGACCACGCCGAAGCGAACGGCGTTGCCGAGCAGGTCACCCATGGCGCGTCGTGGTGTGTCGATCGGAGCCTTGCCGAGCCGCACGCGATCAAAACCGTGTGGATCTAGCCAGGTGCGGTGCACGCCGGTGATCCGTCCATCGAGGTCGGTGACACAGGCTATCATCGCCGGCCAGGTTTCGGTCGACGAATGCTCATCCGGTCGATAGTAGCAACGAGGATGGAAGCGCAAGCTGCCACCATGGTTGATGCAACTAATTCCGCGACGCTGCAAGTACGCCTCGGCTAATGTCCCTTCAATCGGGTTGGATATCGCAAAGAGCCGACGAGCGGCTTCCTGCGATCCGGCCGGCGCGACTGGACGAACGGGCCTCGGGAGTGATTGCTCCTCGGAACGAGGCAGCTTCAGAAAGCGCCTCGCCTCCTCGGCGACCTCGCGAAAGTCTCGCAAGGCCAGACTTTCGCGGATGATGTCGAGGAGATCACCATGTTCTCCGGTCGCGGCGTCGGTCCATTTCCCAGCGGGTCCCTTCGGTGATTCGTGCAGCCGCACGAACAACGAGCGGCCCGGCGTATTGTAGACGTCGCCGACCAGCCAGTACCGCCCCGCCCGCCTGCCATTAGAGAGATAGTGTCGGCACACCGCCTCAGCCTCGCACGAGAGGCGGCGTGCCAGTTCGGAAGCATCGCCGGCCATCACGCGGCCTCCCGCTCACTGACGCCCGTAACCGGATAGGTGTCGAGCACCCTGGACAGGACCTCGATGCCGCTCGCGTCCGTGGGTACGAACATGCGCAGCTTCCAGGAGATGATCTCCCCAAAGAGGCCGTAAGCACGGAGGCGATCGCGTATCGTGTCGTTGAATCCGGACAGCTCGATGCGATAGGCGCCCATCACCCGGACGCGGCGAAGTTGGAGTTCCTCCGCGAGGTCGAGGACGGTGCGTCCCTCCATCAGCGCGGCAAAGGCAGCGTCCGGCGTCAGCGCGGGCGCGTCCCTCGAAAGGACGTTTGCGACCCATGTGGCCGAAAACTTGCGTCCGATGATGCGTTCGCCCGCATCGGTCTGGAGCCGATAGACGCGGGTTGATTCGTTCGGCAGCCGCTTCCAGATAGGGAGCAGCAAGCCCGCCACAACGTGGATCGTGCTTTCCGTGAACTGGGGCACCTCGGCAAGCTCCGCCACCCAGGCCGCAGCGAAGCGCCCACGGTCCGCTTCGATCCAGTGGCTCTCCGCCATCATGCTCAAGGGGACCGTGTGCTGATCCATCGGCCGGATCAGACGGACGCGCCGCTCGATCTCGCCGTCATCGAGCATGACGCTCGCCGCGGGGACCTGCACGGCGGCTCGTCCCGAGCGCTCATTGACCAGCAGGACGGCCTGACGATCGGAAAGACGAGCAAGAGCGTCATCCAGACTCACCGGATGATTGCGCTGGCGCTGTGTGACAGTGAGCAGCCGGGTCTCGGCGCCGGTCCCCCGCTGGTCATAGATCGTCCGCCGGTCGGTGACGACAAGGCTCTCGGCACGGAGTGTTTCCAACCCGACGTCGTAGGTGCCGGATGCAACCGCGCCTTCGATCCGAGCGGTCAAGAGCTGCTCGAAGGCGGTGAACAGCACATTCTGGAGGTCGATGGTGAGCGCCAATAACCTGTTCAGAAAGGTCGTGATCGGCGGCAGGTCATTCCTGAGCCCATTGGCATCCATGAGCTTCAGACCGGTTGCATCCTCGAACCTCCCAAGCGAGCAACCGTCGACCTTGCCTCGCGCGAGCAGCGTGTAGAGCTGACGCAACGCATCACGTCCATACTGGCTTTCGAGATTGTCCTCGGGCCGGAACAGGCCCTGTCCTCCGGTCTGACGTTGGCCGCGCGTAATGGCTCCCAACGTATCGAGCCGGCGGGCAATGGTGCTGAGAAAGCGCTTCTCGGCCTTCACGTCTGTCGCAATCGGACGAAACAGCGGCGGCTGCGCCTGGTTGGTCCGGTTGGTGCGGCCAAGGCCTTGGATCGCGGCGTCGGCCTTCCAGCCGGGCTCGAGCAGGTAATGGACGCGCAACCGGCGATTCCGCGCCGACAGTTCGGCATGGTAACTCCGCCCCGTGCCGCCGGCGTCGGAGAACACGAGGATGCGCTTGACGTCATCCATGAAGGCCGAGGTCTCGGCGAGATTGGCCGAGCCTGCGCGGTTTTCGACCACCAGCCGGTCGCCCTTGCGGATGACGCGGCGCGAGCGGCCCGTCACCTCGGCGACCAGTTCGGTGCCGAAGCGCTGGATGACCTGATCCAGTGCCCCAGGTACCGGCGGCAGCGAGGCAAGCTTCTCGATGAGGCGGTCACGGCGTGCGACGGCTTCCCGGCTCTCGACCGGCTGGCCGTCGCGATAGACAGGCCGGGAGCAGAGGTTACCTTCCGAGTCGGTGAAGGGTTCGTAGAGCTGGACCGGGAAGGAGTGGGCGAGGTAGTCGAGGACATACTCGCGCGGGGTGATGTCGACCTGGACGTCGCCCCATTCTTCAGTTGGAATCTCCGCGAGCCGGCGCTCCATCAGCGCTTCGCCCGTCGACACGATCTGGATGACCGCGGCGTGCCCAGCCTCAAGATCGTTCTCGATCGCACGGATCAGTGACGGGGTCTTCATCGAGGTCAGGAGGTGACCGAAGAAGCGCTGCTTCGCGCTTTCGAAGGCGGAGCGTGCCGCAGATTTGGCCTGCCCGTTCAGCGTTCCCGTTGCGCCGGTGATGTTGGCGGCCCGCATCGCCGCGTCCAGGTTATTATGGATGACGCTGAACGCACCGGCATAGGCGTCGTAAATGCGGACCTGCTCCGGCGTCAGTTGGTGCTCAACAAGCTCGTACTCGACGCCCTCGTAAGAGAGCGAGCGGGCTGCGTAGAGGCCGAGCGCCTTGAGGTCGCGCGCCAGCACCTCCATGGCCGCGACCCCACCCTCCTCGATCGCTTCGACGAACTCGGCACGGGTGGCGAACGGAAAGTCGGCGCCGCCCCAAAGGCCGAGGCGTTGGGCATAAGCGAGATTGTGGACCGTGGTTGCGCCCGTCGCCGACACATAGACCACGCGGGCATTCGGCAGCGCGTGCTGGAGCCTCAAGCCCGCGCGCCCCTGCTGAGAGGCCGCTTGGTCACCACGCTCGCCCTTGCCCCCGATCGCATTCTGCATGGCGTGGCTCTCGTCGAAGACGATCACTCCGTCGAAGTCCGAGCCCAACCATTCGACGATCTGCCTGACGCGCGAAAGCTTCTCGCCACGCTCGTCGGTCCGTAGCGTGGCGTAGGTGGTAAATAGGACGCCTTCCGCAAGCCGGATCCGGGTGCCCTGGCGAAACCGGGACAAGGGCGTAACGAGCAGGCGCTCCATCCCGAGCGCGGACCAATCGCGCTGCGCGTCCTCGATCAGCTTGTCGGATTTGCTGACCCAGACGGCACGTCGGCGGCCCTTGAGCCAGTTGTCGAGCAGAATCCCGGCGACCTGCCGGCCCTTGCCCGCGCCGGTGCCATCGCCCAAGAACCAGCCGCGGCGAAAGCGGACGGCATTCTCTGCGTCATCGCGCGCGGCGGCGATAACATCAAAGGTCGCATCGACCGTCCAGGAGCCCACGAGAAACTCAGAATGCGCCTCGCCGGCATAGATGACGCTCTCAAGTTGGGCGTCCGACAGAACTCCATCTGCCACCAGACTCGAAGGCAGGTGCGGACGATAGGATGGTTTCGGTGACGCAACGGACGCCATCGCCGCGGACTGCACGAGCTTGGTCGGGTGTGCGCACGATCCGGGAATACGGATCGATTGCAATCCGTATTCCTCGTAAAGGGCATCGGTGAGCCGGGTGCCTTCCGGCGGCGACCATTCGACCGTTTCGTATGTAAGTTCGACGCCTTCTGGCGCGGCGTCTCTCGAAGAAGACGATGAGCGTGGTGCAACGGCGCCCAGCGATCGCGACATAGCCGGCCGCTCGATAGCGACGATCTCCGGTGATATGGCGACGGGCAGCCTTGGAGGCACATGCTGGTTCACCCAGTCGAGCAAGGTAGCGACGTCGGCCGCCATGCCTGGCGAAGCCGGAAAAGCCGTCGGATCGGCAGCGGGCAGCTTGTCGATCACAAGCAGCCGTGTGTCGATTTGTGTTCCGTGCTTCGCGTAGATGGCGCCGTCGATCGCCGCAGAAAACGCTACCTGCCCGCGTTCCTGGAGCCGCACAAAGGCTTCTCGCCATGCCGGGTTATCCGGTGCGAAGCTGGCGCCAGTGATGGCGACAAGGCGTCCACCGTCGCCAAGACGCGCGAGCGCTGAAGCGATGTGACGGAGAGCCGCATCCGTCATCCGTCGGTCTACGTTCGTCAATGCCGAGAACGGCGGGTTCATCAGAACGACGCTCGGCACGACACTCGCGTCGAGGTGGTCGTCGATCTGTGCAGCATCGAACCGCGAGACCTTAACGCCTGCGAAGAGATGATCGAGCAGCGCCGCGCGGGCCTCGGCCAACTCGTTCAAGACCAGAACGCCGCCGGCGAGCTCGGCAAAGACGGCGAGCAAACCGGTCCCAGCAGAAGGCTCAAGAACGCGATCGGCCGGCGTAATGCCAGCCGCGGCGCATGCGGCCAGCCCAAGCGGGATCGGCGTCGAGAATTGCTGAAGCGCCTGGCTGTCCTCGGAACGCCGCGTGTGGGTCGGCAGACAGCTAGCGATCTTCGTGAGCATCGGCAGCATTGCTGCCGTCGACCCAGCCTTGGCACGCATCGCGGGGCCGAACTTGCGAAGGAACAGAACGGCTGCCGCCTCGCAGACGTCATAGGCGGTCTTCCAATTCCAAACGCCGGCCGTGTCCGAGGCGCCAAAGGCAGACTCCATGGCGCTACGCAGAACAGCGGCATCGATGCGACGGCCGCGTTCGAGCTCGGTCAGGACCTGTCGCGCGGCCCTGACAGCGGCAGAGGTGAGATTTGCAGCGGCACGCATGGAGAGCGGCGTGGCGATGCCGCCGGCAAGAGATTCGGTCATGGCAGGAATTCTTTCGGAGAGCAGGAATGGGTCGAACCATCAGGCGCTCTCCTTTGCCCCCGACGGCTCAAACCCTTCCCGGCCCGACTCTCACTCTCCGCCGTTCCCAATAAGAATGGGGACCAGCGCTACACACCGGTCCCCAAGCAACCGCGGGACGGCCAAAGCCGCCCCGCTCTGTGATGATCACTCAGCCGCGTCGAGATGTTGCGGATCTTCGTCGGCGGCGGTCTCCTGATCCTCCTCGTCGGCGAGGAATTCGGGCAGCCGGCCCGCCTCGCTCTCCTGCTCTGACGCCGCATCGGGATCGAGGAGACGCAACGGCTCCGGCAACCAACCCGAGCCATCCAGAAGTCGTTCAGCCTCCTTGGCCATGTCGGCCTTCTTCAGATGGTCGATCAGTTGCGCCGACGACTCGCCCTTGGCCTGCCGCACGGCATCCAGAATACGCGGCTTGGTAACCCGGCCGAGATAGTTGTCGACGGTCGGTCGCCAGCCGGCCTGCACCATGTCGAGCCCGACCGCGCGCGCCAGCACATCGGCCTGGTCGAGACGCGTGCGAACGCCATGGGCGGAGACGCGACCCTGATTGTAGCGATTGGCTGGCTCATGGACGGCGTTGACCGCAAACGACGCACAGTGGGCGAACAGCGACGCCTGTGCACCACCATCGAGAGCCGTCAGCGCATCCCAGAGATCGTTCTCGCTCTTTGGCAACCGTGCCTTCCAGACCTCATGTCGCGCCTCGACTGCTTTGGCCGAGACGCTTTCCCTCAGCCCCGGAGCTTGGGCGGGAAAGTTCGGCGTGCGAAGGCTGATCTCAAGACAGCTCCCGGACGATGCGAACCGGTAAAAGGCCGTCAGCACGAAGTTATGCAGAACTGCCTGGAACGCGACCGCTGGATTTCCCGCCAACGCATCACGCAATGTCAGTGTACGATGCGCCGTCAACTCGATGATGAGACGATCCGGCAAAGGTTTGGTCGCGTCCTCATCATCCTCCTCGGCATCAGCAGCGCCGCCTGCGACCGCGATGACCGTGCGCTGGACGGAAGGGCCCACTTCAAGACCTTCGGTCGACGACGCATCGGCGCCCTGCCCGACATCAGGATCAGTTGCCGGCACCTCGTCCTCCGGCCGGACGTAACCCCGGTCCACGGCGAGGCGTCCTTCGGAGTCGATGCTGATGAAGACACCAGCTCGGGCGATCTCCGCCGGTTCGTAAAGCATCGGCCGGTCTTCGAATGCAGCCAGGGCCGACTCGATTTCGCCGAGACGCTGATCGACCTCGTCGGGCAACTCGTCGGCATCCCGGTAGTCGACTTCCAGCTTGGCTTGCTCGGCGTTCAGCGCATCGATGGTGGCCTGCTCCTCAGGCGAGAGATCGACGGGCTTGCCTTCGATTTGTCGTAGGCCTTGAGTGTGACCGTAGGGGAAATCTACGGCGACCGAGATCCACTTCCAGCCTTCGGCAGCAATCGTCTCAGCTTCGGCCTTGAGCTTCTCGGTTACGAGGCGGTCGAGCAAGACGACGTCCTGAAGCCAGCCGCCGTCGTCGTGCTCGAACAGATCCCGCAGAACGCCGCCACCCGCGCTCTGATAGGCATCGAGGCCCACAAATTGGGCCCGGGGATCGGAACCGCGCACGGTGTTCTCCGTGAGCAGCCGGCGGATCTGGTATGGCTCGTCATAACCGGAGCGGCTGACATTCTCCCAGACTTGCTCCTGGCGGGCGTGATCGGCCGTGACCGAGAACGCCATGAGCTGCTCGAGGGTCATGCCGTCTTCGGCATAGACCTCATGCAGCTTTGGCGAGACCGACGCCAGGCGCAGGCGCTGCTTGACGATTGCAGGGTTCACGAAATGACGCGCGGCAATGTCTTCCTCGCTCATGCCGAGATCGCGGAGTGTCTGGAAGGCCCTAAACTGATCAAGCGGATGCAGGCCGACCCGCTCATCGTTCTCCGCCACCGAATCGTCCTCGGCGATGCCCCCTTCACGCACAACGCACGGCACCGCCTGCGTCTTTGACATCCGCTTCTGTTTTACCAGGAGCTCGAGAGCGCGATAGCGCCTGCCGCCCGCTGGCACCTCGAACATGCCGGTCTCGTTGCCATCTGCATCGACGACGGCCCGGACACTCAGACCTTGCAGAAGCGTACGCTGCGCGATGCTCTCGGCTAGCTGCTCGATCGAGACACCGGCCTTGACGCGGCGAACGTTCGACTGGCCGAGCACGAGCTTGTTGAAGGGAATGTCCCGAGAAGGGGACAGCGTGATCTTTTGTACGGCTTTCGTCATTTTGGCTCTCCACGACGGGTGGCCGTGAGACTCTCTCTCGGCTTCCAACCCGTCGCGAACAGCCTCCCCTCCTCTCACTCTCGCGCGAGGCCAGGCATCACGCCGTCTCGTGATCGGCGACAGCCGAATCCAGCGATGCGGGCTCAATGGACCCGGGAACGAAACCGAGCAAATAGTCCGCGGCCTTGCTCGCCTGCGAGGCGGCCCGCACGATGGCGCGATTGTCTTCACGCAGGACTTCGAGCCAGGAGCCGATATAGTCGGCATGGCGCACGGTGGGGACGATCCCTAGCGACGCGCAGCTGAACGCGGAACTCAATTCGGCGACCAGCTCTTCGAAGGCATATTTCTTGGTACCGTAGGATCCGCTCTGGTCGCGATTGAGACGCGACGGGTGCCCAGTCGCATGACCGAGTTCATGCAAGGCCGTACGGTGCCAGTTGATGGGTTCGAAATAGGCCTGCGGCGGCGGGACCTGAACATAGTCTTCGGCTGTTGCATAGAATGCGCGATCTCCACCGATCCGAAATGGAATTCCGCTGGCCGTGATCAGGGCATCGACCGTCGGTTCGATGAGGCCGGCCGGCGGCGGCGGCGCAGCGGTGGCAATGTCGTCGGGCAGTTGCTCGCACTGATCGGTGTTGAAAACGGTAAATCGCTTGAGGAACGGGATCGCCTGCGCGTCTTCGCCGGTCTCGGCGGCGCGGCGCTTTTCATCATTCGGCACGAAACGATCCGCGTAGACGACGGTAGTCCCGCGCTCTCCCTTGCGAACGTGGCCGCCAAGAGAGAGTGCCTGGCGGAAAGTGAGCCAACTTTGACCGGTAAATCCGCGTTCGATCACGACTCCCCAGAGGATGAGGATGTTCACACCACTGTATTGCCGGTTGGTCGACGCATTTTTCGGCATGGCCAGCGGCGCTTTCGCCGCGGCAGTACCCCAGGGCTGAACCCAGGGGACGCGTCCGGCCTCAAGCTCGGCGATGATCTTGTCGGTGATTTCGTTGTAGAGGTTCGCCCGGTCCTGGCCGGCGCGCGCGCAAGCATTAGGGTTTGACATCGCGGGTCTCCGCGACGGGCACCGCGAGCCTCTCTCGCAGATTGTAACCCGTCACGGAAAACCAGCCTGCACTCTTACTCTCAGCTTCTTGCCTTAGGCCGCAGGCCTGATCCGGCGTGCGCCAGGGGCGCATCGCCCCAAGAGAAATGGCACCCGCAGGAGCGTGAGCATAGCGACGCCGAAGGCGGCACGCGGGACCGAGTGCAGCGACGAGACCGGTTAAAAGGGCACCCGGGAACGGGGCAGTGATAACGATCGCCGCAGGCGAGCCCCTTTTCCGAGTGCCCCCGGCGAGGAGCACCAAAGCTCTGGCGCGAGGGATCGAAGCCGCAGGCCGAGACGCGGCGCGGCTCGGTTCACGAGAGCCCGGTGCGGCCCTGGCCGCACGCGCACAACCACTAAAAGACTTGAGCGAAAGTGATGCTGGCAATCCTGCGAGAACAGCCTGGCAATTTCACAGTGGTCTCAGAACGGGCGAAAACCTTGTCCTCTGCTGACTGAGAATCCCAGCCTTGTGTTAGCAGCCGGAACAAACGGCGGACCACTAGATTCGTGTATTCGGAGTTATTCAATGCTGATGACCAGTGAGCGAAGGCCGGCGATACGGACACTGCAGGGTTGGGCGATCCACGTGCTCCAGGAAGCGGGCGCCATCCGCGAATGCGAAGAGCATGGTTGGATGCAGGACCGCGCCGATCCGCATGCACGAGAGCGAGCCTTCGATATTGCCCGTCGAGACCCGCCAGCAGACGTCTCCCGTCAAGCCGCGGAGGCCGCGCTTCACGACGTGCTCGACTCGATTGGCGATACCTGCCCAGAATGCCCCCCTGACGAGGAGGACCCGCGCTAAGCACCGACGCCGACCCGTCTGCTACTCAGCGGCCTAGCCGTTTCTCCACCCGCTTGCGCGCGTTGCCGACCTTTTTGACGGCCTTTTTCACCGCCGGCGCCGACTTTCCGGTCTTCTTCGCCTCGTACTGCACTTCGTAGTCCTGCCCGCCTGCCACCCGCGCCCGGTCCTGCTTTCGTCCGCGCGCCGTTTTGCTCTTCTTCGCTGCCGCCATCGGTGCCTCCTGTTGGGACATCGAAGCAACGCGACAGGGATTCGCAGGTTCCGGAACGATTCGAACTGTGCCAATTTGAATCGGCTGTAGCGTGGAGTTCTTCAGTGGCGTTTCAGCGTAACAAGCCGGCGGCTATCGGCGTCAAGGCGCCTTTCCCCGCCTTCATCGAACCGGCCCTGGCATCCTCGACAGAGAAAGTGCCGTCGGGAGAGCGCTGGATCCACGAAATCAAGTTCGACGGCTACCGTGTTCAGGTCCATCTGGCCAACGAGACGGCGAAGATCTCCACCCGGCGCGGCCACGATTGGACGCACCGCTTCAAGAAGGTCGCTCATGACGCCTGGCGGATCAAGGCGAACTCTGCGGTGGTGGACGGCGAGATCGTGGTGCCAGCTGCCGATGGCACGACCGACTTCTCGGTCCTGCAGAACGAGCTCAAGGGTAAGTCGAGGAGCATCGTGCTCGTGGCGTTCGATCTGCTCTATCTGAACGGCCGAGATATCCGGAAGCTACCGCTTTTTCAGCGCAAGGCCGAACTCAAGAAGATCCTGACCGGCACCGACATCCAGTTCAGCGAAAGCTTCGCGATAGACGGCCGCGAGATGTTTGCGCACGCCTGCAAGCTTGGCCTCGAAGGTGTCGTCTCGAAGGTCCGGGACGGCGCCTATCCGGCCGGACGCACGAATGACTGGGTCAAGAAGACCTGCGTGCAGCGTGAGACCCTGACTATTGCGGGTTTCGCGCTCGATGGAACGAAGTGGGACGGCATCTACGTCGGCCGGCGTAAGGGCGACGATCTAATATACGCCGGGAAGGTGGACCATGGATTCGACAAGGCATCAGCCGCCGACCTTCAGAAGCGTCTGAAGCCGCTGATCCGCAAGACGCAGCCTTATGCAAAGCGGATTGCGCACAAAGGAATCTGGGTCGAGCCCAAGCTGCTGGCCGAGATAGAGTACCGTGCAAAATCAGCGGAGGGAAAAGTCCGTCATCCCTTCTTCAGGGGGCTTCGGGAGGATCTGTAATGGATGCCTTTGACCGCTTCTGGGAGTGGGCGGAAAAGCCGCTCGATAGTCCGCTGACGATCCCTGCGGAGCTCCATCGAGCGGTTATGGAGCTGTCTCCGGAGGACAGGCGGGACCGCGCAAAGGTCAATGAGGCCGCAGGGCGGGCGGTTTCCGACCGATAGTTACCAGCGAGCGCCCAGTCTGAGCGCGCCCGCTCGAGACCCACCATTCAAGATTGACCTGCTTGAATTGGACAGTGTCCGAATTCGCGAAACGGAGTATGATCTGGTCATCACCGGCAAAGGCACTCTGCCCGCGGGCACCGGTGACTGAGAGACCAATCGCGCTCCCGCCTGCAGCAGGAGCCACCAATGTCTCATTATTCCGAACGTGTCATCCTTGCCCGTCACCATGTTGCCAAAGGACGTCAGATCGTCGAAAGGCAGCAACGGATGGTCCGCAAGGGTGGCGCAAACATCGCAGAAGCTCTGAAGCTCCTGGCTCTCTTTGAAGCAACGCAAAATATCTTCGAGGATGATCTGGAGCGCATCTTGCGGGAAGAGCGCAACTGCTAAGGCTCGCGACTTGGCAGTTTAGAGTCTGGCAATTTCCGGTCTCGGCGGCAAATCAGGCGTCAACGCTAAGACACGAGATGGTCGCACTTTGAGACCTAGCCTCGCGCGCGTCGTAACGCGACTTCCAACCGGGCCTTCTCCTTTTCCCAACGCGCTTCCTCGTCCCGCGCGCTTTCCTCAAGAACTTCGAGCTGTTGTTGAATGTCAGCGGCCTTTTCTTCGTGCTTGCGACGGGCCGCGTCCAAGGCACTTTGCGCCTTGTCGACGGCGTGCTGCCGTCGCTCACGCTCCTTCTGCCGGACGGCCTCCTCCTTGGCACGTTCGCGCTCCCGTTGCATCTGCTCCTTCTCTAAAGCAAGTGCAGCCTTCCGGTCGGCCGCATCGTCGTGGGCCCGCTTAGAAGGCTTCCGCGGTTGACGGCGGCCTGTCTTCTTTGAGCTGCCGCTGGCAAGGTCGGTAGGTAGCTCGGCATGCTCCCTGAATGGCCCGTTGGAGCCGACGGGTCTCTTCAGAACGATGCCCGGCGCAGCCATAGTCGCCTCGATGACGTCCGGATCGTCGCTTTCCTTCGCCGCGCCCTGGTGGAAGAGATTGCTGTCAGCGCCCCAGGCTTCGAGGGCCGCTTTCATGGAGGGAGCGGCGATCGCCAGATCGAAGAAGCCCAGCGAGGTCTGATAGGTCTTCAGTTTTCTGGCCATCGGTCTGATCCGCCCTCGTCGATCGTCAACGTCTCGCACGCCACCATGCCTGCGGAACACGACGCGGCCCCGAAGCGTTCCCCAATCCTTGAAGGACGTCCATGCATTTCGCAACGCGCTCTTAAGGATTGGCCTTGAATGAGCCGGATGTCGACCCTGCCCAAGCGCCTGCAGCCGATGCTTGCTACGCTTACCGAGGCGCCGTTCGACGACCCCAGCTGGGTTTTCGAGGACAAGTACGACGGCTTCCGGATGATCGCGGAAATCCGGCGGGGCAAAGTTGCGCTCTACAGCCGCAACGGCAAGATAATCAGCCGCAGCTATATTGAGGTCGCCAAAGCGCTGGAGGGCGTGAAGGGCGACGCCGTGATCGATGGTGAGCTTGTCGCGATCGGTAAGGATGGCGTCTCACATTTCCAGTTGCTTCAAAACGCGCTGCGCCATGAGGCGAAGCTGCTGTACTGCGCCTTCGATCTCATGTTTGAGAACGCAGCGGACTTGCGCAACCACCCCCTCCTCGAGCGGAAGAAGCGGTTGAAGGCAATACTGCCGCGCGACAAGTTGATCGCCTTCAGCCATCACCGCAAAGCGAACGGCATGAAATTCTTCGCCGAGGCCGAGCGGAAGGGTCTGGAAGGCGTCATGGCGAAGCGCGCCGACAGCGCGTATGCGTCCGGAAGCCGGACGGCGGATTGGCTGAAGATCAAGACAGCAAAGCGGCAGGAAGTGGTGATCGCGGGCTTCACGGCGCCGAGGCGTACAAGACCATACTTCGGCGCCCTGGTCCTCGCCGTGCGGGAAGACGACACATGGCGCTATATCGGACATGTTGGCACTGGCTTCAGCCACAAGGTCCTGGAAGACCTCCACGCCAAGCTCGTGAAGCTGACGATCCCGAAATCACCCTTCCCTGCCAAAGTGAAGGACGAGGCCGCCACGACCTGGGTCAAGCCCTCGTTGGTCGCCGAGGTCAAATTTGCGCAGTGGACGAGCAAGGGCGAACTGCGCCAGCCCGTCTACCTCGGGCTCAGGTCCGACAAGCGGGCGAAGGATGTCGTGCGTGAGCGAGAACGTCCGCGCAAGTAGCTTCCCTTCGGCGAAAGCCGGCAAAAAGGATTGATGCACTCTCCGCCGACACTCACTCGCCTCCAAGGTCGTGGATTTCCGGTCGCATGCCGTCAGGCGTGAGTTCGAGCGTCGCAAACGTGATCGGCAGCTTGAAACGCCGAGGTCCCGCGCTGCCGGGATTCAGGTAGAGAATGCCACCGACCGTGTCGATCTTCGGTACGTGGGAATGCCCGGAGACGATGACGTCGAAGCCGGCGCCGAGATCGGTCTTCAGCGTCTTCAGGTCGTGCAGAACGTAGATCGACTTACCTGCCAGACGGACGAGTTTCGTGTCGGGGTAGTCGCGAGCCCACTTGCCACTGTCCACGTTTCCACGAACGGCCGTGACGGGTGCGATCCGGCGAAGCGCGTCGACGATCTCGGGGCGTCCCATGTCGCCGGCATGAATGATGTGATCGACGCCCGTCAGGCCTCGCTCCGCCTCGGACCTCAACAGGCCGTGCGTGTCCGAAATGACTCCAATCCTGAACATCATTTCCCGACGCTCTCAGCCGAGATCGCCAAAAGACGATCGAGAAACTCTACCTGAGCGGACAGCATCTTGGTCCGCGCTAACTCGATATCAAACCATTCCGCGCGGTCGACTTCGGGAAAGCTCTGCCGTCGACCGCTTCGAGGCGGCCATTCGACATCGAAGGTATTGCTGGTCAGTGCTGCCGGATCAAAGTGTCCCTCGCCGCCGAATGCGATGACGCGCTTGCCTCCTCGCTGTCGGACCTCCCCCAGCGCCTGGAGTGGACCAATCGAAGCGCTCGGGCCGAGTTCTTCGGCAAATTCTCGTTGAGCAACGTTCTCCGGAACATCATTGGCATCGATTTCGCCCTTTGGAATGGACCAGGCGCCATCATCCTTCTCACGCCAGAACGGACCGCCGGGATGAACGAGCAGAACCTCGAGCCCCCGAGCTCCTCCCTTGCGGTATGCGAGAATGCCCGCGCTCAAGGTCGATCTCCTGGAAGTCTTTTTCACCGCAGCCATATGGCTCCTACTTTGCAGAGCAATCGAGAGCCGGCGAGCCGTCGTCCCGCCATACGGGACCGCGTTCGCCAAGCGCCTGCTTAGCTTCGTCCGCGGTCCTATGCACCGTTACTTCGGCCTCGCGCTCGGCCGCCTTCCTGGCGCACGCACCTACCCGCCGGGTCGCCATTAGACGGCGACGAGATGATCTCGCGTGACCTCGTTGAGACGGATTTGCCATTCGCCAGAGCCTGCCACGGACGACGAAGGAGTGCCGTCCGGCGTCACCGGATGCTTCACGACACCTAAGCCGACTTCCGCTGCGGCTTGGCCGCCGGCTTTTTCGCCGCGGCCTCCTTCGCCGGCTTCTTGCCTGCGATCGGCATCAGCATTTCCTTCTGCCCGGCCGCCGCCTTGCGCGGCTTTTTTCCTGATTTCTTGGGTGCCTCTGTCGCTGAGGCGCCCTCTCTTCCGATGCTCTTTCGCAGCGCGTCGATCAGGTCCACCACGTTCTCGCCGCGGGGACGCGCTTTCGCGGTGATGGGTTTGCCGGCGCGCTTCTGATTGATCAGTTCGATGAGGGCGGTTTCGTATTGGTCTTCGAACTTGTCCGGCTCGAAATGGCCCGCCTTCTGATTGACGATGTGCTTGGCGAGATCAAGCATGTCCTTGGTGACTTTGACATCCTGAATGTCGTCGAAATACTCATCAGCTGAACGGACTTCGTAAGGATAGCGCAGTAGCGTTCCCATCAGGCCCTTGTCCAACGGCTCCAGCGCGATGATGTGCTCGCGATTGGTCAGCACCACACGGCCGATCGCGACCTTGTTCATCTCGCGGATGGTTTCCCGAATAACGGCGAAAGCATCGTGCCCGACTTTACCGTCGGGACGCAGATAGTAGGGGCGAATGAGATATCGCGGATCGATCTCGCTGCGGTCGACGAACTCGTCGATTTCGATCGTTCGCGTTGATTCCAGTGCGACGTTCTCTAGCTCCTCCTTCGTCACCTCGATGAAGGTGTCCGTGTCGACCTTGTAGCCTTTGACGATGTCCTCGTTGTCGACCTCCTCGCCGGTATCGGCATCCACCTTAGCGTACTTGATCCGATGGCCGGTCTTTCGATTCAGCTGGTTGAACGAGACCTTTTCGGATTCCGACGTGGCCGGATAGAGCGCAACCGGACAGGTGACGAGGGAAAGACGCAGGAAGCCTTTCCAGTTGGCGCGGGGGGCCATCGCGGGGAACTCCATTACTGATGCCGGATTAAAGACGAACGACCGGGCTTGGTTCCGACATCGCGACCCGCCCCACAGCGGGATTTTTCTCATCGGCCTGCCTGGCCGGACTCGACATTTGTTCTTGTTATGTTCTAATTCGGGCATGACCGACCGACCCGCGAGCTGGCGCATGCCGACCCCGAAACAGATGGAAAAATTGGCCGCTGAAGCCGACCGCAGACGAGCGCCGCCCGCTGCGGGTCCAGATGCCCCCCTCCCGGCCGAATATTGGGAATCGGTCCTGAAAGACGCACGCGCCGGCACGACCGGGGCTCAGATGCGGCAGCGACGTCTTTCCGAGATTCAGCGTCACGTGCTGCGCGTCTCCTGCCGCCGCTGCGAGCGGACCGTGGAAATCCAGACCGCTGATGCCGTTCGACTGTATGGCGCCAACGCGCTCTGGAAGGACGTCGCGCAGCGGCTGCTCGACAATACCTGCCGGCAGCGCACCGGCAGGCATGAAGAAGACGGGTGCTGGCCAGCGTTCGAGACGCCGTAGCCGCTCTGGATTTGCCGATCCGATCTCTTTGCGCCTGGATGTCTGGATGGCCCCGAAGTATCACCCTACGCCCTTGTCGGGCGGCGATCGCAAGGCTCTGGCGAAAGAGCTCGGCAAGGCACGCGCGATGGCCAGCATGCTGGCGACCCAATCGGCGGAGATGCGGGCCAAAGGCGGGGCGATGATCCAGCAAGCCGACAGGCTGCTTTGCGAAAGCTGGAACGAGCGGATGTGGAGTGACGGCGAACCGATCGATCCGTCGCCGACCATCGATCAGGCCGTAAATGGAGGCTTCCCCTGGCTGGAGATCAGGTGCGCGCGCTGCAAGACGCCGAGCGATGTCGACCTGGCCGCGATGAAGCACCCGCCGACCACCTTCGTGCACGATCTCGCCAGCCGGCTGCGCTGTCGCAAATGTGCCAAGGCCGGCCGGCGTCCATCCGCGACTCTGCTACAGTTGACCTGGCAGCCGCGCCACCCTCGAGCCGAATCCTGACCGATGTGCAATCTTTATTCGATCACGACCAATCAAGCCGCGATCAACGCGCTGTTCCGCGTTGTCAACCGATACGTTGGAAATCTGGCGCCGATGCCGGGGGATTTTCCCGACTACAAGGCACCGATCGTGCGCAACGGAGTGGAGGGCCGCGAGCTCGCTACGGCGCGATGGGGAATGCCGTCGTCATCAAAGGCGCTGATGGACGCCACGAAGAAGCGAGCCGAGAAGCTGCAGGCCAAGGGCAAGGCAGTGGATTTCAAGGAATTGCTGCGAATGGAGCCGGACGGCGGCACGACCAACATCCGCAATGTGAAGAGCAAGCACTGGACGCGATGGCTGGGGACTGAAAATCGCTGCGTGGTGCCGTTCAACTCGTTCAGCGAGTTCAACAAGGCCGAGGGCGGTGATATCTGGTTCGCGCTCGATGAGACACGTCCCCTCGCCTGCTTCGCCGGTATCTGGACCAACTGGACGTCCGTCCGGAAGGTCAAGGAAGGCGAGACGACCAACGACCTCTACGCGTTCCTCACGACGGAGCCCAACGCCGAGGTCGGCGCCATCCACCCCAAGGCGATGCCGGTGATCCTGACAACGCCAGATGAAGTCGAGACCTGGATGACGGCCCCTGCGGACGAAGTACTGAAATTGCAAAGGCCGCTTCCGGACGGAAGCCTCCGGGTCGTCGCTCGCGGCGTCAAGGAAGACCCAATAGGGCCGACGACGTGACGGACGAGACCGACTACCAAACGGGGCCAGCACCGCATCAGCGCAAGATCATTCTGTCGATATAGACATCTTCTACGCATCAGTGGAGCAGCGGGACAATCCGGACTTGCGTGGCAAGCCAGTCGCTGTGGGCGGGATCGAAAGAGCGCGGTGTCGTAGCTGCAGCGAGCTATGAGGCGCGAAAGTTTGGAGTTAGGTCGGCATTGCCGTCAGTGACAGCCAAACGGCAATGCAAAGAGCTAATTTTCGTAAAGCCGCCGCGCTTCGAAGTCTACAAGGAGGTCTCTCGACACGTCCGGACAATCTTCGCGGAGCATTCTGACGTCATTGAGCCCCTGTCGTTAGATGAGGCCTACCTAGATGTCACCGAGAACATCCAAGGCCTCCCAATCGCGACAGAGATCGCGACCTTGATTAGAGTCAAGATCCTGAGCGAGACAGGCCTGACCGCGTCTGCCGGCATCTCTTACAATAAGTTCCTGGCAAAACTTGCGTCCGACCAACGGAAGCCCAACGGACAGTTCGTGATCACGCCAAAGATGAGGCCGAGCTTCGTTCAGGATCTCCCAGTCGGCAAATTCCATTGAATCGGACCGGCGACCAGTGCGAAGATGCATGGCCTTGGCATCTTCACCGGCATGAATATGCGCAATCAGTCGCTCGAGTTCATGAACGCCAATTTTGGGAAAGCTGGGGCGTATTATTACTGGATCTCGCGGGGGATTGACGAGCGTCCTGTCCGTGCCAACCGAATCCGAAGGTCCGTCGGCGCCGAAAGCACGTTTCGCGGGACTTGGCAGACCACGAAGCGCTGACCATCGAACTGCGCCCACTGGTCGACAAGGTCCGGCAACACTGCGAGGCGACGGGCGCGCGAGGCCAAACGGCGATCCTTTTCAGATTTCGAGCTGATCACTCGCAGCACGTCCGTACGCATGAACGACACCGCGGACGATCTCTCTAGCCTGGCTCTTGAACTATTAGCGCAACTTATGCCGCCAAAGAGGCCGATCCGGTTAATCGGTATCTCTGTTTCGGGGGTTTGTTGGGTCAGGGCTCGATGATGATCAATTGCCACTCATGCTGGCTTGATTTGGCGGGTCCAACCGCATCTCGTTGCTGCTTGCAATAGGTGCCATCCACTCCCCCAATTTACACAGAGCATGCTTGGGAAAACGCGCAAAATATCGCTTTGCAGTCGATAACTCTGACCCAAAGCATATACTGCGCTATCATATACGAATCACCGCATTTGTACTGTTTCAAGGATGGATTACGGCGCTATGGCGCGAGCTACCATGCAAGGCAAAGCGACGCTCGACGCACGATTCAAGTTTGCTGATACCGCGTTTTCGAGCGGCACCGAAGGTTGGAATTCTCAACTTCGTTTTGCCACCGGCATCGCCGACGGCGAGGACTATCTTCTTCGTCTGTTCAAGAAGACCGGAACCCCGCTGGACGAGGACCTGAAGCGGCTCATCACGCACGGCCTCAGGCGTGTCCGGCGTGTTCTGTCGTCACGCCGTGCGCGCCAGTTATTGGTCGAGGTTCTTGAGATCGTCGAGGACCAGGAAGAGATCGGTATCTTAATGGTTGATCCTGGCAGTCCGATCTGCGGGTCATTGCACAGGGTTCGAGCGCGAGAAGGCCGGCTGCTTACGACGACCGGCCGCAAGATGTTTTGGCGCAATATCTTGCGCGTAGCTGAAGGACTTGCACTTTGTCATGATGCGGGCATCGTGCACGGCGCTGTCAGCGAACATACGATCTTTTCGCATAGCGATGAAAAAGAGGATTTCCGACTCGGCGGCTACGAAGCGTGCGTACACATTGCCGACGGCGATGTGGGCGGCGCGGGACATCTGCTGCGGCCCTCCGGCACCGTCTCGTTTCGCCGGGACTGGAGTGATCTTGGGCAGGCAGCGTCGCGGATCCTCGGCCTGACCGAGGACGGCGGCGGTCCTTCCCTGCTGTCGATCGAGCGACGCATGCTTAATCGTCTTGCCGATCCGCCACGCTACCAGCTTTTCGACGGAAGTATCGTGCTAAACGAGATCGCCGAGGTCGTGGCCGATCTTGACCGGTCGGGGTCAAGCGGCGAAGGCGAGCTAATTCTCTACCCTTCCACCCAGGTTACCCAAAGCGACCTTGCATCGCTTACATCGGGCACCATCCCGGCTGACGATAGGGATGCGGTCCTCCGTTTTGTCGAAGAGGATCTCAGCGGACCAACGGTACGCACTGTTGTCGTAGATGAGGCCTTCGTGCGTATCGTCACCGACCTTGCCGCGTATGGCGTGAAAGTCATCGATGACTATGTCGGCATGATCGAGAACGCCAACAAGAGGCGGCCTGACGACTACATCTATGATGCCGTCGAGGTTCGCCACCGGATTCATCTTGCGCGAACTCGGAGAAGCGCCGAAGAGCGAGTACGCAGGCTTGGCCCTGGCGCCAAACCGTGGATTGACGCGAGTGTCACAACAGGAGTGAGCCGATCAGTCGAAGAGATTCCCACTTGGTACGCCCTCATTCTTCTCGAAGCCTTTACTTGGCTGCGGGAGCAATTCCGAATCTATCCCGTCGAAGTGCTTCACCCGCCGTCCGGCGGGGATTCAGATTTGGCCTGGATCGCCTCCCGCGAAGATCCCGACCGGGACATGCGACGCAAGCTGATGGGACTGCGCCCGGCATACGACGCCTTGGCGCGCGAATTGAAGTACGACGACGGCAAACCAAATTGGACTCTTTCACGCAGCGACGCGCTCGCCGGCGATCGGGAGCGATTTCCGGAACTCAGTTATGAGGGAACGGGCGGTGTCGTCGACGGCCGCCTACCGTTCACGTTCGCGACAAGCGAAGCTGTTGTACCGGGGCAGCTTCTTTTTCTTCGTCCTCGAAGAGATGGTGGATTTGAACGCGCAATTCGCCGCCGCCTTCAAAATATTGTGGCGGCCCGGACGAATATTGAACTCTTGAGAGCGATTGACGATCCGGCGCAGGTCGCGCTGGACGAAGTATTACGTGATATTGCGACCCCGAATGCGGTGCCGCCGGACGAGATGGACGGTTCGAAAAAGGTGGCATGGGACGCAATCGTATCAGGCAAGTCCATCAATGTCGTTGTTGGCCCTCCTGGCGTCGGCAAGACGTTCCTAATTTCGAATCTTGTCAAAAGCATTCTGGACAAAACACCGGACGCAAGGCTTCTAGTGTCGGCGCAAAACCACGAGACCTTGATTCAAATGGAGGACGAACTCAAGGCGACACTGGCGAGCGGCACGAAGATCGTCGTTCGTGTCGAGCGGACACGATCGACCGATGAAGTCAGCTCCTTGCGTGCGAGCTCCGTTGATCTTCTTAGGTCCGTTTCGACGGTCGACCACGCCGCTGAAAGCATGATGGTCAACCAACGCTATCAAATCAAGCAGGCGCTCCGGCCCGTTGATGCGTCGGAAGCGACGGTTGCGGAACGCGTATTTCGCGATACCGACAATCTGCTGCTGCGCTCTTCCGATGTCACGCTTGCCACGACATCGTCGCACATCATCGAGGAGATGATTGCCGATGGCGATCAATTCGACTGGGTCATCGTCGAAGAAGCGGCCCGCGCCAACGGTGCGGAACTGATCGGCGCGCTATTGCTGGGCAACAGAAGAATCATGGTTGGCGATCACAACCAACTCTCTCCATTCGATGCCGCCCAGCGGCAACAATTCTACGATCCCGAGCGCGCAGTTGATCTGCTGCGGGACGCGAAGGAGCGGCTTGAAACCATCTCCGATCTACCGCCGGAAGTTACTGAGGCGCTTGATACAGTTAAGTCGAGCGAACATCTGATGAGGGAGGCTCTCGCAACAGCGGCGCGTCTTGAAGAACCGTTTCGATCAATAGCTGAGCGCGAAATTGAGCGCGAAAAGGACACGGGGCGTCCGAGCACGATCGTCAACACGCTGCTGGAACAGAGCCGCATGCACCCCGCCATCGGCGATCTCGTCTCGAATACTTTTTATGACAGAAAGCTCGCTCCCTCCGACCGCGTCAAGCGTCGCACGCTAACGGTCACGTCCACGGTCGCGTACCTCACCTCTCCAATCGTTCTTCTCGATTTTCCGCCCCTCAGCATGTCAAAACGGCGACATTTCGAACACAAAGTGGAGCGATCATTCCGCAACGAGCTTGAGGCGCAGGCCTTGATAGCGGCCTTGAAAGGGTTGCGGCCGATAGTTGGCGCGGACGGCCGCCGACCGACCCTCGTGATCATCTCGCCCTACGCGGCGCAGGTGAGATGGTTCAAGCGCTTACTGCGCGGCCAAGTCAGGAAAGACAAGACCTTGTTCGGCTTCGCGAGCCCGCGCAGTAATGGTGAGTTCGTCTTTACCAGCGATAGCTTCCAAGGTGGCGAAGCCGATGTCGTGGCCGCCAGCCTTACGCGCAACAATGTCATGGTGGGATCGCGCGCGCTCGGATTCGTCAAAAGCCCACAGCGCATGAATGTGCTGCTCAGCCGCGCCAAGCAAAAGCTGATTCTTGCCACAAGCCAGCGCTTCATTCGCGAAGTGGTCGAAGGAATCGATCCGGATGCAAAAAAGGACGATCTTGAATTCCTACGAAAGATGCTGAAGGAGCTCGCGACCCTCGCCGGGACCGATTACGAGCTCGTCAGGAAGGATGCTCCTAGCATTAAGGTGAAAGGCGCATCCATCGTCGCGATCGACGAGAACGGGAGGCTTCCGGCGTGAAAATCTACCTTCCCGCTTGGCACTATCGCGCGCGCGCCATCGTTCAACGCACATGGGGATGGAGTCCAATCGAAGAAATGATCCTGCTCGCGCTCGATCGCACCCCAGAAACGATCGAAGAGGTGGCAACGTCGCTCGGGATTCCAAGCCAGGTCGCGGGCTCGACCATCGCGCGGTTGATGCAGTTCGGCCTGGTCGAGCTTCGCCTGGCTCCTGTCCCTCAATTGGCGACAAGCGGCGTCGGTCAAGACTTCATCCGGTTGGGTGGCGCCTTGCCGGAGCGAACTGAAGATCGGGAGATTCACATCAGTCTAGTGCTGGAGAAGGTCGGACACTCGGTCTTTCGCAACCGCGACGTCGAGACCGCTCCACTCTATCGGATGACCCATACAGATCACAAGGTCAACTTTCCTCCGGGCCCAGATGAGACCGATGACACAATGGCGGTCCGCGTAACGCAGCTCGTCGCCGGCATGCTCCGTCCCGGCGAATGGCTGCGCGGCGTTCAAACGATCAACTCCGTTCTCGAAAGAAAATATCTCGCGATCGAACTGAACGACGTCAAGAACGGATTGCTCCCTGAGGGGGCCAGCCAGGACTTGATCGGCGCTCTTCAAGCAACAATCAGGACTGGTATTCTGCCGGAAGCTAGCGATCCGCAGCCAAGCCGGTCAGTGACCGTCGATACGATGATTGGCACCGATCAATTGATCGTCGGCGGCGAACAGCATCTCGAATGCTTCGAACGCATCGTGGGTCAGGCCGAGGAAGACGTTTTCGTACTTTCGACTTTTGTGACGCTTCACGGCGAAAAATACACGGAGCAACATGAACGCATTCGAAAAGCTCTTGAACAGGCTGCGCAGCGTGGCGTGCGCTGCCACTTGTTCTACGGTACTGCGCTAGACACCGACAGAAAGAACGCGATCGCGATGCAGGAGCTCAATATGCGGCTCTCGTCGGTCCGTCGCGCGCGTGGCTTTGTGTTCACGCAGCGCGATTCTGTTCGAAGCCATGTGAAATGCCTTGCCGCGGATGACGGCCACGGCGGCGCTGTCGTCGTGCTCGGCTCCTCCAATTGGCTGTCGTCGCCCTTTTCTGCCTTGGAGGTGTCTGTCGAGCTGACAGAGAACCGCGCGGCCGCGGCGGGCCTGGATCTTTTGCGTTCTATCGTGTCACCTCTTTCAAGCGCCAGCCGTTCGATTGAGACGCTCCAATTCATAGCATCGGATTTAAGGCGCTCGCGGAGCGCCTTAACATCTAGCGCCGATGCTGGAGGGAGTATTCCAGTTCGGATGAGCATTCTCCAGGCTGACGATCATGAGCGATTGATTCGGAGGGTTGCTCACGAAGCCGAAGAGCGATTTGTCTGCTGTACCAACAAGGTCGGAGCTCCCATGGTGCCGGCGATCTTTAACCCCGCCGAAATCGCAGGACGCCGACTCGACGACGTCCGTGTTTACTACTCGCGCCAGACCGGGCCGATCAAACGGCGGCACGTCAAGGCCCACCGCGAACGGCTACATGGTGTAGTCGATCTGATCGCCGTGGAGGATCCGCAAGTCCATGCAAAGTTTCTTTTGTGGGACAGAGATCACGTCGTGGTGAGCACGATGAATTGGGGCTCTCAGTCGGGTTCACCGGATAATCCTCTCGACGAGATCGGCCTCCATTTGGAAGGGCCTGGCATAGCCGAGTTCCTCCTAATGAAGTTCGAGAGTCAACTCGACGATTAGTATCTGACACGTATTTTGGGCTGCGTCCAAATTGTCAACGCGCTGCGCGCCAATTGCGCTGAAATTGCTGAGTTCTTTGTTCAAGGTGGAAAGAGAACCTTTCGCCATCTATCATCAGGCGCAGCCAAAACGCCTGATAAATACAAAGCAGACCGAGCTCGCCGATTTTCCTACAGACTACGACGAAGATCGGTATGACCCCCAAAAATCTGCCGTCGTGAAAGCCACGCCGTCATAACGCAACCCGTTTGCAGTGCTTAGCCGGGTGGGCAGCCCCGATCGGGAGCGTCCAAAAGACCGCCTCACGAATTTTACCGTGGCGTTCTAGTCGTGACCCACCGAATGACGCCATCCGTCATGTAAACCACGGCGCCCCGAGGTGCTCCTGTGGCACGAAGATAGTCGCTCAGCTGAGCGGCATGATCGCGCCTATCCTGCTCGCTGGGCGCGACATCGCTCTTCCAATCCAGGACAACGGCAGGCTGACCATCTTGAACAGCGATGGCATCTATCCGCCCAGCCAGCGCAGTCGCCGCGGGTGAAGCCGAGAGCATCGCATAAATTGGCCACTCCGGAGCGAGGCTTGGCCTGAGTGCGGCGATTTCGGGCAGTGCAAGGGTGCGCGCGACGGTCACCGCTATTTCCTCTGGGTCCGGAAGCTTCGCTCCGTTGTCAGCATCAATTATAAGCTGCGTCATCAGCACTCGCGCACGTGCAGCGACGACCGGCATCTCCTCGGCCAGTTCGCCGGTAAGCATCTCCTCCATCAGCTTGTGGAGAATAAGGCCCCGCACGCGGCCGGCGCCGACCGGCAATTCGGTTTCTGGGGCTTCGCCAGGCTCCATCGCGATCGCCTCACCTCTTGGCGCTCGATCAGGATCGTGATCGCTTGGCCGCAGCCACTGGAGCGGCATCGCCGCGGCGGCGATCGCGGCACGCTCTGCCCCGAACAGCTCCGGCGTCTGCGTATTCGGAGGCGCGACGTCGGTCACGCGGGCGACCGGCGTCAAGTGCGACAGGACAAGCTGCGGCAAGTCCCGATGCGCAAGATCAACGATCCGTGCCCAGGACCGCTGCTCAGCCTGAGGCAATTCCGGAACGATCAGAAGTTCGCGGGCGCGCGTGCAGGCGACATACCAGAGGCGCTCCCGCTCGCGGGCCAAGCTATCGTCTTCAGACTCGAGTGCGCGAAGCAGTTCCGGCGGAACCACGTCGCCAATCAGCCAATGCAGTGTTTCGTCGTCGGCGCGGTAGACGAATGCCTCGCGCGAGCGCAGCAAGGTGCCGGTGTTGATCGGAATTACCACCGGCCATTCGAGACCCTTAGCGCTGTGGATCGTGATGATTTCGATCGCATCGCCTTCCGCATCAACTCGTCCCTCATTGTGGGGCACGCCGTCGCGCCATTCCCGGGCGAGATCCCGAACGAACTTCCTGAGGCCTCGCACACCGTAAGGCCGCGCACGTTCCAGGAACGCTTCGAGATTGGCGGCCGCGCGCGCACTACGATCACCCTCGCGCGCGGCGAGGGTTGCACGGACCGCGAGGCGTTCGATCGCTTCGGCCAAGAGCAGCGCAGGCGTGGTCGCCCGCACGCGTTTTCTGAGGTCTTGTAGGATCGCGAGCGTGCGACGTGCCAGAGGATGGGCGACATGATCGACATCGGTCAGCACCGAGAAGCGCTGGGGCGCTTCGGCGCGATCGAGATGCGGCGGAAGACCCACGGTGATGTCGAGTAGCTCCTCCTCAGTAAGCCCGACCAGTGGGCCACGCAGCAGCGCGCCGAAGGCCAATGTGTCGCCAGCGTCGGCGAGTACGCGAGCTAGCGCGAGCAGGTCCTGCACTTCTTGCCGGCGGAACAAACTCTTGCCGGCCTGCGAGGCGATCGGCAGCCCGCGCTGCTCGAGCGCGCGCTCATAACGCCAAAGCTCGGCGCCAGTTGGCGCAAGCAGGGCGATGCCGCCGGCAGTGAGCGGTACGATTGCGCCGTCCTCGTCGCGGATAGGGAGATTGCCGATAAGGCGGGTGCAGAGATCGGCAACGGCTTCGGCCTCCGCGTCGCGGATTTGAGCGGGCCGAGAATCAGGCGGCACATCCACTGTGATTCGCGCCGCGCAGGGCAGATCATGATCGGGGTCGCCGAGCGTCGACGTGAGCGGCACGTAACCGGGCTGGCCTTCTCCCGACAACGGGCGCGCGAAGCAGCGGTTGATGTGCCTAAGGATGTCGGGACGCGAACGAAAATTGGCGGTGACCTGAACGATATTTTCCGGCAATTGCCGCTCAACAGCGGCGCGCGCCTGCGAGTATGAGCCGATATCGGCGCCTCGGAAGCGATAGATTGCCTGCTTCGGGTCACCGACCATGAATAAAGCCCCGGCACGCAGCACGCTGTCCTGCCAGCGTCCGGCGCGATCCTTCCCCGCGATCCCGAAGAGGATCTCTGTCTGAACAGGGTCGGTGTCCTGAAATTCGTCGACGAAGATGTGGCGATAGCGTTCTCCAAGCGCGCGGCGCACGTCGTCATGCTGGCGCACCAGCGCACGCGCCTTCTCGAGCAAGTCGTCGAAGTCCAAGACTGCAGCGGCCCGTTTGAAGGCGGCGTAGTCATCGAGTACTTCGTCGAGCTCGGCCGCAAGCTGGGCGACAAGCGCGGTCGCGAACCGACCAAGAACGGTCCGGTAGCAGCGATTGACCCGCTCAAAGCATGCGGTCGCCTCTTCATTGAGGAGCGCGCCTCGCTCTTTGCCCGCGACACGCTCCCAAGCTGATTTCCGTCTCGGCGTGAGAAGATCGAAACTGTGTCGGCGCATGCACGCGAGCTGTGGCGGATGGGCGAGACGCCAGAGCGTGGCAAAATCCGGTGGAGGGTCGAAACTACCGGCGTAGAAGTTGGCGAGCGTCTCAAGCTCTCCGACCAATTCTAGGGTCTTGGGCTCGACCGGCTGCGACGAAATCCAGCGTCGGAAGTCCGCGACGGCGTCGACCAGGTCGATGTCGGGCCGACCGCCGAGCTCGGCGGGCAGAGCGCGTGCGCCGCGATATCTGAGACGGAAGCGTGCGAGTTCCTGAAGAGTATCGACGATGCGACGCGGATCATCGCGCGAGAGTGTCGCGATGGCATCGCCTGGCCGCTCGGGCGCATTCAATCGCCGTTTCAGCCACTGCTCGAAGACGGAATCGAAGGCCGCCGCCGCCTGAACGGCGTCAAGAATGCGCGCGCCCGGATCAATGTCGGCCTCAACCGCATAGCTGGAGATGATCGTCTGGCAAAATGCGTGAATGGTGGCGGTTGTCAGTTCGTCGAGCTTCGCCGCTGCACCGGAAAGTGCGCGTCGTTGGTCCACGTTTAGTCCGTTGGGCAGAGCAAGCCGCAAAGGTTGAGGCACACGTCCCGCAAGCAGCTCCTCGACATAGCGTTGCACGCGCGTCGCCAGCCCGCTCGCGGCAAGCTCTGTGAAAGTGATCGCGGCGATCGCGCCGGGCTCGGTGCCACGCGCGAGCAGCATGGTCAGGCGTCCGGCCATTAGCGCCGTTTTGCCGGTGCCGGCGGCGGCCTCGACGAGCAACGTGGCGTCGAGATCAGTCAGGATGCGAAGCCGTGCGGGATCGTCGGCGAGTGTCATCGGCAGCCCCACACTCGTGCAAACCCTCCGAAAGCGCGCATGAACGCGCCGTTCTTGAGCTGAAGATAGGCTGCTGGCGACGACGGCAGGGCTATGCGGAAGTCATTGTGCTCTTCCTGAGCGTCGGGGCCAGGCAGGGCATGGCCACCGCGCAGGAGGGTGATGGCCGCCGTGACATGCCCGCCGAGTTCGGCGATCGCCTGGTCGACGTCCGGTAGGCGATAGGGCCTCGGCTCTTTGTTGCCGAGAAAGACGAGGCGCGCGATCACGCGCGGATTGTCGGGGAGCAACTGACTGGCCGCGACCGAATAGATGACGCGCTGAAGCTCCGCACCGCGGCCAAGCACGATCTCCTCCGCTCGGCGCGGTTCTACGCCGGTCTTATAGTCCGACACGCGCACGCCGCGACGGTCGCCGGTGAGATCGAGCCGATCGATATTGCCTCGGATGCGCACCTGGGTACCGGGAATCGTAACAAGGGAATCGGGGCGCCAGGGTAGATCGTGTGCCATCGCACCATCGCCAGCTTGACTGAAAGCAAGCTCCGTCCAGCTTCGCGTACCGGGTTGGAACGTCTCGTCAAGCGTCAGTGCCTTGAGGGCGAGCTGAGCTGCGGCAGCGAGCGTGTGTTTCCAGAGCAACGCGGGCGGCGCCGATCGCTTGAGTGGCCAATGCGTGCGGACCGTCTCCGTCGAGGTCGCGAGCGCAGCTTCGATTTCCTCCCGGGACGCACGCGCATAGCCCGGCACAGGTTCGAGCGCATCAACCGTGCGCTTCAGCAACTCATGGACCAGCTCACCATAAGAGCGTGCGTCCAGCGTGAGGGGCTGATCGTCTTCTGGGACCGCGCGCCAGCCCAGCGCGTAGCGCCAGACGAAGGCGAGCGGATCGCGCAACATCAGCCGCAAGGAGGTGGCGGACTGGACATCACCGATTGCGCGGACGATTTGGGGATGGTCTGCGCGAACCTGGCCATCGTGGGCGGTGACGATCGGGCGCCGCCAGTTGCGCCAGCAGAGATTGGCTGCGGTGAGCGCCGGCGATGTCGCCGCTTCGTCCGGCCGTGCAAGAAGACGATCGGCCTCGCTGAATGCATGCTGCGGAATGCGCGCCCGCTTCAGGATCTGCAAAGATGCGCTCTGCGGGATCAGCGGGCTGGCGGACAACTGCCCACCTTGAGCGTTACGCCGGCTTCGCGAGAGAACGCAGCCGCGCGCCGCCTGACTGGTGATGACGGCAAAGGCGCGTCGATCTTGCTCGGCGACGGGATCAGGGTCAAGCACAGAGCGCGGCAGGATGTGGGCCGGTATCAGTGGGTCCTCGGCCGTGCGGCGCGGCCAAGAGCGCGATGTCATGCCGAGCAGGCGCACCCAGGGACGCGGCGCACCTGCAAGGTGGCTCGCCGGGCACCAGACAGCGCTCGCGCCTGGATCGCGTCCATCGGGCAGCCGCAAGTCCTCTAGTGAGAATTCGAGCCCTTCGGCCGGCGCGCGTCGAAGCGCCTCGGTCCAGAGCGCACGGGCCGCTGTGCCCAATAGCATCGCGCCGGCCTGCGCAGCCGCCTCGGGGCCACTCGCAAGCAGCCGCAGAATGGGCATCACGACCGGTCTTGGATCGCCTGCGTCGGCGCGGCGGCCGGTCGCCTCGTCAAGCGCGCGCTGCCACTGATCAATCTCGAACAGCGCCGCACCAGGCTGGAGGCCGAGCGACCAGTCCGCAGGCAAGTCGGCCAAGGCACGGCTTCGACCCGCGGCATGGCCGAACAGTCGCCGGAGGCGATCCTGGCCAAGCCCGTTGAGCAGGACGTCGGCAAGTGCGGCGCACGCTTGTCCCTCGCGCGATGCGAGGACCGGCACGCCGTGCGAGAAATGGAGTGGGAGATCCGCGTCCGCGACGAGAACCAGGAAGTGCTCGTCCCAGTCCTCGGTGGCCGTGGCACAGATCGCGATCTCATCGGGTCGCGCGCGGCCAGAGGCAATGAGTTCACGCATCCAACGTAGCGCTTCGACTGCTTCGGCGCGCGGGTTCGCGCAGGAAACTAAGGATATGTCCGCAGCCATCTCGCGGTCGCTGGTAATTAACTGGCCCGGAAACCAGTTCGCATCGGAGGTTCCAGGATTGCGCCAAGCGAGTGGGACCGTCTTCGCGAGCGTCGCAAGAAGCGGACGCCAGACCGATGCAATCTCACTGAGCTGATCGATATCGATTGACCCGAGCGCTGCAGCCGCATGGGCCGCGTGCGCAATTGCGGCATCGCGCAAGTCGCGCGGTGTCAGAACCCCTGCTGGGAGGTTGGCGCGAACGCGGCGCTCGACCTCCGCAAGCTCGGCAAGCCGAGCATTGTGGCTAGCGAGCCCCTCAAGATCGAGGTCGGCTTGCCAAACCTTTGCGAGCGTGCGGGCGATTGACCGTGTCGTGCCCGGAAGCTGACGGATACCTTCGAGCTCCGTCAAGCCGCCGGCGGCGAGTGCAGCGCGAATGGCTGGGTCGAGGTCCTGGGATCGCGCCGGTCGGTTAAAGCCTCCGGCGAGACGTGCAGCAAGCAGTGGAAGTGTGAAAATCTGCAGCCCAGAATCCGCTCGCTGTGCGGCAGCGATCCGCGCTGTACGGAATGCAAGCGGCCCTTCGACAACTATCGATCGTCGACTCATTTCCCCTCAGCCGCGACGCTATCATCGCCATGTTCGAAAGTTGCCGGCGTAATGCGAACCTGAGCCGCTCGCCCCTCCTCATGGAACCACAAATCTCTAATTCTCGCGTCATCGCTTGCAGGCAAAGGATTTGCGTCGCGCACGCGAAAGGTCGTGGGAAGGTTCACGGAGGTGCCGAAGACCAGCGCATGCTGCTTCGGAAGCGACGGGAGCCGCTTCAGGACCGCCTCGGAGATGAACGGGGTCATCTGCCGTATATGAGCAAGGTCGTCGGGATTCTGGATTCGATGGATGACGAAATTCGAGCACTGCGAAAGAATGGTCTTCGAGAGTTCACTGGGCCTCTGCGAAGCGGCGAGAATGAACAGCCCGTACTTTCGCCCTTCCTTGGCAATCCGCTCGTAAACTCTGCTGGCGTCTATGGCATAGCGGGATGGCTTCTCCGCGATGTATCGATGCGCTTCCTCAAGAAGCAGATGGATCGGAAACCGATTGCGTGGATCTGCTTGTCGGAGCAGCCGAAAGGCCATTCTAGCGAGCACTGACGCTACGAGCTCGACAACCTCATCCTCCACCGCATTCATGTCGATGATGACGATCTGGTTGCGTTTGACCCAACCCGCTCCGTCGCGTGCCAAACCGAGGAGCTGCTCAAGGAAGTTTTCGAGCGACGGCCCAGCTTGGCTTCCTTGAAGGTCGTAGCGCAGGAACGCATATTCAGGTCGCTCCTCGAGCGACTTAAAACGCGTCAGCATCTGCGAGCAGTAATCTCGGATCTGACGGTTACCGTGAGCCTCCTCGTATAGGATCGCCAGATCGAGCGCCTCTCCCAACGCGGAAAACTCAAAGGGAAGGTTGGCATATGCCGGGAATTTCAAACCTTCGATGATAAATCCGCCGCCATTGGCGTTTCCCAACAAATAGGTTGTTAAACCGGCAGGGTTGGCCATCTGGCCGAAGCCGATTTTGATGAATGGCGCGATCTTTTGATTGTTGATCTCCGGCGTGTTGAATCTTTGCAGCAGACCGACCATGCGATCGTGTTTTGACGGACTGCCTGTGTCGTCACGAAGAATTTGGCTCAGGCAGGTTGCCAGAATGTGGTTCTTGATCCCCTTCAGCTCCGCCGCGCTGCCCGCTGAGAACAATGTTGCCAGCCCGAGCGCCATGCGCAGTATCGGTAGTTGGGTGCGCTCGCTGGCCTGCAGAAGCAGCTCCCACTCTGACTGCTCCAGAAACCAATGGGGCAGACGAAAACGCTCCGTGCGTGCGGTGCCGTCCAGAATGACATGGTCCACGCCGATCTGCTTGCGCTTTGCGAGCGGCGACAGCGCCTTCGCATATTCTCCATTGACGTCGAATACGACGAACGTGGCACCGCGAGCATGGTGTTCTTCCGCCTTTTCGAACAAGGATTGGAGGACCGATGCGACCGTGCAGGACTTCCCGCTCCCTGTGTTTCCCAGGACGGCAGTGTGTCCGCCGAAGAAATCATCGATCCTGACCTTAACGTCGTAACCCTCGAATATGACGGACCGGCCGATCGTCAATGCGCGATAGCGGGTGGCATCAGGTGGCGTGGGTGGAACATTGTCGATCGGGGGTGTAGGCTCCGAAGGATGATCGGTTTCGAAGACTCGATCCAGTTCAGCGTCCAGCGCATACAGTGCGTCGCCGTAGAGTGACGGGAACACGGAGACGCCGAAGCGAAACCTTTCGCGCCGATCTTGAGGCAGCATCCCGACGGGAACGACATCGAGGTACTTCGCCGAAGAAGCCTTATCCAGCTCCCCTTCACTGCGACTAACATGACCAACGTCGCGCTCACGCAGGCCGACGACCTCGACAACCACGTACTCGGTTTGCACCGCGACCATCAGGAACGATCCGAGCCTGGCGACATAGTGAACGTCGTCGAATCCGACGACGGTGAAGTTGTCGGTGCCCGCATGCATCTCGATCACGAAACGGTCGGCCGCGACCGAGACCACCTTGCCGATTGCGCGCTTCCGATCGTCACGACTCATCGTCATCCTCCCCCTTCTGGGGAGCCGCGGCCTCCTTCTTCGGGGCCATCGCCTCGATCACCTTCCGAACGGCGTCATCAATGCGCTCGCTCGGGCGTTGCGGCATGAACTCTTCGATAATGGTGTCGAAGTAATGGGCTTTGCGTCCGGCGCTGCGTCCGGCACCCCCAATGATCCAAATTCGTGGATCATTTAGCGCGCGAAGCTTCGCAATCTCCCCGTCCAAATCTGGATCTACAAAGATCACGAGCCGGAACGTGGGAATCGTCAGGGCCTGATAGATGATATTGTTGATGTGCTCGTCGCCGAAGGCATACCCCATCGTAAATAGCACGCTCTGTTCGCGAACAATGCGTGACTGGAATTCCCGAAACAGATCGGCATAGGGAGACCCAAGGCTCGAATTCTGCTTGGCAGGCGTCGGATAGATCATCACCTTGCCCGGTTCTTTGGAGACGGCCGTTTCTCGGATCGGGAAAAGTCCGTGATCGTCCTCTGTCCAACTAATGGACCCATGAATCTTACACAGATAGACAAAGCCATCGACCGCAGACCACTTGCGGCTGGTGACATCGAGCTGTTCAGCGAGGGCGTACCGAAACGTCGCTGGATTGAACCGCCGTTCGACAACGCCGGAGAAGCCGTTCGTGTATGGCAGGCCGAGCCTATCCATTGCGGTCTCGTTGAAGAGATCGTAGTTCGTGGTGAACACCCAAGGACGCGGAAGAGATCGGTCGCGCAGCACAAGCTTGCGATAGAAGGATTCATAAAGGCCAACGACGGTATGGTCGCCATTCGCGAAGGCGCCGTTCGTGCATTTGGCCCAAAGAAATGTTTGAACCTTCTTGATGATCGATTCGACAGTCTTGAGTCTTGTGGCGGCATCACTCAGCGAACTGCGCACTAAGACGAAGCGCAGGCTGAAAAGAAGCTCCATCAGCCGCTCTAGGTTGCGCGCATACTCCGCGGCACCGAGGTCGATTCCAAACTGCTTCAACAGAGCATCACGTTCGTCGGCTGTCGGGAACGATTGATCCCCTTCCTTCGGTGCCGCCGTGAATTCCTTCGCGAGGGGCGCCATCGTTGGGATGCCGACCTCCTTGTCATTAGCCCACGACGAAGAACAGCCAGCTCCCAGGAGGAACGCCACATTTTTGGCATTCAGTGACTCAGCCAACGCCTTTCTGACAATATCCGCCCCATCAGGCCAATCATAATCAGCCTTCTCACCCTCGACGCCGCGAATAAACTTGAATGTGAGCTTCGATGGCTCCGTCTTGTCTGCATCCGCCACCGCATTCCCCCCAAATCTCTATTTCGCCGCCTCGTTTGCCCGGCGCGCGACATCTGCACTCCGCGCCATGAGGACCTCGAAGGTTTCAGCATCTTCCAACAGCAGACCGTCCTCGACCATGCGACCATAATCTTCTTCCAGCGCCTTCGCGGCATCACCGCCAGGCACGAGCTGCAAACCGCCATTCACGGCAGCCGCATAATCGATCGGACTTCGATCGGCCGCCCTCTCAACGAAGAACATGCCCTTGTGGCGCGCGACCGCGTTCGCCAGCTCCCTATCGGCGAAAGCCGCATCCGCCAGGCCGGCGTCATCCAGACGCGCTATGTCATGCCAGTGGCGTGCGAAGCGATCACCGCGCAGCCGCTGCTGGAGGCAGAAGACGTGGACAGCCGTCGCCTTCTCCCAGAAGGTCCGCTCGGCGTGCATCACGCGCGGCCGCGCTGTTGGGAACGTTACGCCTTCAACCAGGCCGGATGCATCGCATTTGATGTCGCGGAGGCTCGCCGGCTCGCCCGTTGATCGCGCCCCGAACTCCAGCATCACACTCGGTGCGACGTAGCCCGAGCCAGCGGTGGTCGCCTCGTAGTCGACAAACAGCTTCTCGCCTTCCACGCGGACGGCAGCCGCCAACGTCGCGGCAGCCAACGCGTCCGCGACGACCGGCTGCGCGGTGCCCGCCACCCAATCCGGCAAGCGCTTGCGCACCTCGCTCGACCAGCGCTTCTCCTCGCTACGTGTTTTCGGCAACGCCTCGCCGTTGCCGTCCACCAGGTCGGGCGCGATCGCCCGGATGTCGTAGGTCAGGTCGACGTCCTCGGAAAACCGCCGGATGACCCCATAGGCCTTCGACAGTGACGTGCCGCCCTTGAACACCAGATGCTCGCCGAGCGCCGACCCGTAGAGCGTGGCGAGCGCCCAAACCACCCACACATCCTTCTCGAGAAGGTGCGCCGGTCGTCCCGACTGATCGGCCGCGACGCTTAGCGCCTCGCGGCGGTCAGCGACCGGAAGGTGGAGAAAGGCGTCAGCCATGCGCCGCCTTTCCTACGCTGCGCGCGAGCCAGGTCGGAAGCTGCGGCGCTGCCGCGACCAGTTCGCTGAAAGTGGACGGCGAGAGCTTCCGCTTCAACGTTTTCAAGGCGGCTTCCGCTTTCTCCGGCCCAAGCCAGGCCAACGCCCGCACCGCCTCGCCAGCCGGCTTATGAGCCAGGGCGAGTTGCCAGCGCGGAGCATGACGAAGTTCGACAACCTGTTTGCCGAGATTCATCGTTCGGCTGCGGCCGGAGGTTAGATAGACCGACCGAACCGGCACCTGGGTCGTCAGGCCGAGAGTGTTGGCCGCCGCCGCCCCGCTCGGGACGATGACTTCGCCGCGCTGGTTGGCGAGCGCCTCGACCGCTTGCTGGACGGAGGGGGCCCTCGTTCCGAACCGGCTCGTGATGGGACGGAGATAGACGCCGCGACCGGCCCGGATCAGTTGGCCCCGCTCAGTCAGACGCGACAAAGCCTGATCCACCGCGGCGCGATTACCGAGGTGAAGCAAGCTCTTAGCCGCCACGGGCGTACCTTCCGGCAACCCTTCGGCATGCGCGAGAATCTGTTCGGTTAACCGTTGCATGGCCGTTCTCCTGTCAGAAATATACGCGGTTTTCTGACAGTTTTCAAGCCAGCGGACTTGCTGGGGAGCCGTCTATTTCGGCTAGATCAAGGGCGAACCCCTGTCGAGTAGACCATCCAGGAAATCCTCCCGCGAGCTGATCGGCCCCGCGAGCGTCGCAAGGATCAACGCCTCGACGATCTGGCGGGCCAACGACCGCGCCATCACCCGCTCTTTCGTCGAGATGGCGGTCATGGCTCGGCCGTGCAGGAATGCGCTTCGCACGTTGAAGAGCTGCTCATACTGATCGGCGAAGCGTCGATCGCCCAGCAGGCCGGCCACCCGTCCCCGAATTCTATTCGTGGCGCGCATCCCTTTGTGGCGGTCAGGCGCGATGCGAAAATTCTTCTGATAGTCCGCGCGCAAGCCGAGCGCCGCCTCGATCGTCGTGATGTGCGCAAGGAATTCATCCACGCCCTCGGCCAGGAACGCGCGGACGAGGAAGTGAGGGATCGGCGTCTCAAACAAAACCGATTGCTTCGCCTGCTCGACGGTCGTCCATCGGCTCTGGTCCCACACCGTCAGCTCGGTCTTTGCATCCTCTTCTAGGTGCAGCTCGACCGGGCGCTCTTCCTCGTATGTCCCGCCATAGCCATCGTCGTAGACCCGGTCCTCCCAGCTCAACGTGTCGGGGGACGGCGGCGAACTGGGACGAACGAAGATGTCGCTGTCGATCGTGTAGACCCATGGCACACGGAAGCCCCGCCAATCGACTTCCTGCATGGTCGACCAGCTCTCCCAGGGGGCCAGCAGGAGGAAGAACAGCGCTTCTTCCAAGGCAGTCGGGAACCGCCCTTGATGCGGTTCGACCCGCCCCAGATCTAGGCTCAGGTCCATGAACAGGACCGGGACCGCGCGTTCCTCCGGCTCCTGCTCGAGCACCACGACCTCCTCAACGATCAGCCAGTGGAATTCGGCGAAGCGCTCGGCATCGAAGTCCTGACGCGGATAAAGCCGCCTCAGCCGGCGCGCATCGATCACGCCGCGCAGCTCGTCGGCGCTCAACCGGCACACCCTGGCCGGACCGAATGCGTGCGGCGGCAGGTCGGCGGCAAGATCGAGCGGCGCAAGGTGAATGCGCCTGGCCCGGGTAGCGCGCAGCGCCGCGTCCAATCCCTTCGCCGCTTCCTCCACAGGCATGGCAAGATGGGCCGTGTCCTTCTGCAGGTGACATGGAAGGCCCAACGCCCGCAATGCCGTCGAGAGCGCGAAGTTCGGCCCCTTCTTGCCGGCGTTTGGGTAGTCGTCGCGGCAGATCTCACGCAGCCGCATGAAGGCCGGGTGCGCAAGAATATTGTCGGGCCCGGGCGGTCGTATGCGCCACAGGTCCGTCATCGCCATCAGCATCGCCATTCTCGGACCCGTCTCGCTCATCAGGAGATCCGGAGCCGCCGCAAAAGCTTGCCGAGGACCGCCTCGTACTCCTCGGGCTTGGAGAAATCGGCGTAGAGCTTGCCTTTCAAGAACTCTGGCAGCTCACATTCCTCGTAGAGCAGCGGCAGCACGACCACCTCGCCGCTCGCGATCTCGCGGTTCATCGCCACGTCGAGCTCCTTCTTCACCCAAGGAGCGCCGATCGACTTTTTCGACAGGACGACGGCGATGTAGCGGCTGAGCTTCATCCCCTCTTCGATCTTGGCGATCAGCGAGTCCCCGATGTCGATTTCGGCCTCGTCCAGCCACACATGCTCTACGCCATGAGCGAGCAGATCCTTGCGAAGCTGGCGCACGAAGGGTTTGTCGACGCCAGTATGGCTCAGGAAGATGCCGTGATACTTCTCATGCGCCGGATCGGCCTTCTCCAACGCGAGGCTGTCGCGAACGAGCTGGTTCTGGGCTTCCTGCGACGTCGGCGGCGTCAGCAGCCAGCCCGTCGGGGTGCCGAGCATCAGCTGACCGCCGAGGCTGTAGCCCTCCGGCGTCGCGGCGATCGACCCATAGCCTTCGCCGGGATCGGATAGGCACAGCGTCCAGCCGCCGGTCCGCGACAGAACCTCGAAATAGCGCGCGAAGGGGCTGTCGAGATCGACCGGCCCCATCCTGCGCCCCTTCTTAATGAGAAGCTCCGAACGCTTTACGAAACTCGCCACTTTCGGCGCCACATATCCAAGATGGGTTTCGCGATAGCCGAAGAAGTTCACCCGCTTCGGCTCGGACAGGCACCAAACGACCGTCGCGCCACCCGCAATCGCGGCCTCCATCTCCTTGCGTCGGTCCTCGCCATCGAAGGCGGAGTCGAGGTCGTAGCGGTCATTCTGCCCCTTCAGCTTGCCCAGCTCGTAAAGTTCGTTCGAAAACTCTCCGGCCTTACCGAACAGAAAATGCGTGTAGCTCTCCGGATTGATGATGATCGTGTCGTATTCGTAGAGCGGATAGGCCGCCCGCTCTCGATCGACATCGGGCTGGCAGAGCCCGAGATTTTCGATCTCCACGCCATCGATCTTGTCGCCGGTGTAAGTCAGCCCGACAGTCAGCACCCGTTTCACGTGTCGTTCCTTTCCGCCGCCTGCTTGGCCGCCTCTCTAGCTTTCACTTCCAAAACCTCGCCGCGGCTGCCGACGAGCGCGATCTCGATGCCGGCCAAGGCGCACCGCGGCGCGAGCCGCTCGGCCAGGCGCAAGGTGCCGTCCGTCAGCGGAACCACGGCCACCTGACGCCCCTGCGATGGCGTGGCCATCAGCAGGCCTACGGTCTCGCAAAGACCCCGGTAGAGCCGCGACAACTGGCCTGGATGCCGCGCGTTGATAATGCCGCCCTTGCATTCGGCCGAGATGACGTGGTCGCCGATATTCGCGACGACATCACCGAGCCCGGACTTCGGGTTGACGGTGATCGTCTGGCCCGCCGGATTTCGATAGACTCCGCCATAGGCGGTGCTACCGACGCCGGAGACCTTGGTGAACGCTCGCCGCCCCAGCCAGCCCGCGAAATCGAACTGCTTTCCGTGCTCGCCGTCGGGATGGACACGGACGTCCCGTGCGCCCTGCGTGCGGAGCAAGTGCATCGCGTAGGCGACCATCACCGCGCCCTCATACAGATGATGTTCGTGGGCGCCGTCCGATTTTCCGGCGCGGTTCGGCGGCGGCTCGAGCGCCGTCACGAGATCCTCGAAATCCAATCCAGCCTCCCCGCGATATCTGCGGACGCGCAGCGCGCACCATTGACAGGAGCTTATAACCGGCCATATTTGCCCGGTAAAGGAAGGCCTGTCATGTTTACCTATAGCCCCGAAAAATTTGCGTCGCTCTACGCCTCCGAACTTGGCCAGCGCATCTGGGCCTTTCTCACGCGGCCCGAAAACGTCGCCCGCCTGGAGACCGCGTCCGAACTCGGCAAGCCCGCGGTCGAAGGCATCGAGGAGCAGCTCCTGGCGGAATTCCGCGAGGAGGTCTTGGCCGACCGCGTGAAGCAGATGGTCGGCCATATGGTGCGGCAGATCCTGGAGCAGCGAGATTGGGTGCTCGACCAGACCGATGTGAAAGTTCAGTCGGTGCCCTTCAGCAAGGCGGCACGCTATCGCCGGCCTGACTGGTTCACCTTTCACGCCTTCCGCAACAGCAGTGATCCGCGCGACGTCGTTATCACCGATCGCCGGCAAAATCCGACGCTGCCGAACGGCGCGCGCTGGACCTTCTACGCTACCTTCGCCAGCCCGCTAAAAGCGGCGGTGGCGTTCGGCGTCAACGACATCAAGCAGCTTCGTCAGCAGGTCCATTCGCACGGCTTCCACCGTGTTCGCATCGAGCGGATGCTGCGCCGGGCATGAGACGAGCAGATGATGACTGATCTATTCGATGTCGACGGCGCCAATCTCGATCGCGGGTTTGAAAACCTGAAAGCCGCCGAGCTTCCGATCGAGCAGCAGCTTCACGCCATGCTGCAAGAGATGTGGGGGCGTTACGAGCCTTATGCCGACCCCGACTTTCGGCAGGGTTTCGCACGCGATGTCGATGGCCGATTTTGGGAGATGTATCTGGGCTGCACGCTGCTCGAGGCGGGCCGCACCCTGCTTCCCGTCGTCGAGCGCCAGCGCGAAGGCGGTCAGCCGGACCTCTGCGTCCTGGAAGATGGCCGCCGAATCTGGATCGAGGCCATTACCCCAGATGAAGGCGCACCGGGTCCTGACCAGATCGTGCGTCCGGTCCCCCTCAACGAGGGCGGCGGCCTCTTCGCCGCACCGATCCGTCAGGCGCAGTTGCGCACGTCCGGGGCGTTCTGGACCAAGGCGCAGAGGATCGCGCGCTATCTCGAACAGGGTGTGATCGGCCCGGAAGACACGAGGATCATCGCGATCAGTGCGAGCCGCTTCGGCGTCTATGTCGCCGACCAGCCGTTGCCGCTGATCATGACCACGTTATTTCCGATCGGAGATGCCTACATCACCATCGATCGCGAGACCGGCAACGTCGTTGACGAAGGATTTCACCCGGCCCCCTTCATCGACCGCGAACGCAATCCGATCCCGCGCACGGCGTTTCTCGACGAGCGTTTCGCTGACATCTCAGGTGTGATCTGGTCGCGCGTTGGCCTCGGCAACCTCTCGCGTCGAAGCCGCCCGCTGACCTATGTCCACAACCCCTTGGCGCAGGTTCCGCTGGCGACAAGCTGGGGCGTCTGGGATCGCGAGTTCGTCATCACGCCGCGCGGCGACGAGTGGGAGGCCAACGACATTCTGGCGCAAGCCGCAGCGGAGGCATCATGACGATGCGCCCGAGTGCCCGCGTCTGGCGCCTTCCGTTCCGTGAGGTTGATCATGGCCGTCGGCGATGAGCAGCGACTGATCACGCCGATCAGCCAGCGGCAGTTTGAGCTCTATGCGCTGTCGCTCGAACGTGGGCCCAATTTTGATCCCGCGCAGATCTTCGGGAGCTATCAAGCCGGACACGGCAGCGCGAGCGGCTGCATCCTCCTCGATCCGGAGCGCGGGACCTTCACCGCCCTGGCCTTGCGCAGGCGTGTCGATCATCGCTGGGTCCGCGTCGATGAAGGCGGCCCCTATCCCACTCCCGAAGCCGCGCTGGATCAGCTCACCATCAGCATGCGCGCTGGCGAGCCGCCCGAGCCATTGCCGCCGGGCGCACGGCGACGGCCGCTTCTGCTGAAGACCGGATCGCGAGGCACATCGCCGGAGTTCGACCTGCTGACGAGCACGATCAGCCATTTCCCGGCGCTGATGGCGGTCGGCGAATGCTACCTCGCGCTTCCCAATCCGGATGCCAATTTCGTCCCCGATCTGCAGACCAGCAATTTCGCGTCCCGCCTCTTCGAACTCTATCTTCTTGCCTGCTTCCGCGAGCAAGGCCTGATCGTCCGGCAGAAGCATGTCTCACCGGACTTCCTGATCGAGAACGATGGCGCCGCCTGCTGGATCGAAGCCGTGACCGCGAATTCCGAGACGCCCCGCTCCGGCGGGATCGGGGACTGGGTGCATGCTCCGGTCGATCGAAATGAACGCTTAACCGGCGCGCCAGCTGAGCGCTTCGCCAAGACGCTGCGCGGCAAGCTTCAGCGCAACTATCATGAGCTGGATCATGTAAAGGGGATACCCTTCGCTCTGGCGATCGCTGACTTCTATGAATCCGGCTCGATGGTTTGGAGCCGCGAGGCTTTGCCGACCTATCTCTACGGCCTGCGGGCAGATGTCGAAGGCGAAGGCGCCGGGCGACGTGCGATCGGCACGCCGATCAACAATCTTACGGGCAGGCACGGCATTCCGGCCGGGCTATTCCGCGATCCCGACTTCGCTCACCTCTCTGCCGTCATCTTCAGCAACGCGGCGACGCTCGCCAAATTCAACCGCATGGGCTTTCTCGCTGGATGGCGGCCGCCGGGCCTCACGATGACCCGCCGCGGCATTCTCTTCGACCGAACGCCGGGCGCGCTGGAGCCCATTGATTTCGATCTGTCGGTCGACAGCGCCGAATACCAAGCGCTCTGGCCTTGGGGCGAAGCCTGGTGTCAGGAACTGGAGGTCTTTCACAACCCACAGGCGACGCACCCCATTCCCTTCGATCTCATACCCGGCGCGACCCATTGGTTCGAGCGCGGCGGCGACGTCGAGTGCAACACCATGTGGGCGAACTCGGTCATTTCATCGATCACTCATCTGCGCATGGCCGGCGCGCAAGGCGAAAGCGAGCGGCCATGATCTGCCCGCCATGCATGCGTCGCCGTCCTCGCCCATCAAAGGAGCATCGTTGAACATGGAAACGGAACCATCCGACCGGACCATCGTCCTCCATCTCCTGCGCGGGGCTGTACCCGAGCGCGCCGACGAGATCAGCGGCCTATGGAGCCAGTATGGTCATGGTGTGGAAGTCGCGCCGAGCACCAAGGGCGTGACGATGAAGGCCGATGACAAGCGCATCCAGTTCGACACCAAGACGATCGACTTTTTCTGGCTGCTCGGCTTCAGCGCATGGCGTGCCATCGAGGTGTATTCGCCGGCCCTGCTGGTGGCGACATGGACCGGAATGCCGCTTGATCAGGCCCTCAAGATCGATGCCGAACGGGGGCAATACGAATTCGATTACAAGCAGCGCGTCAGCACCGCTCAATCGCTCATCGCGGCCGAACAGACCGCACAGATTTCCTGGCCTGCGGACATCCCCGAGCCGACCGCTGACCGCGACAGCTTGGGAGATGTCCAGCACAAGACGATGTTCGACCTCGTCGCGTTTGCCCTGGCCTTCGCGCTGCTGCACGAATTCCGGCACGTCATGTATTGCGCCGACAAGAGCGCACCGTCGACACTGCCCGAGGAGGAAATCGGCTGCGATAACTGGGCCCGCGAGTTCATGACCAGCGGCCTCGCCGCCTATGCGAAGGAGCATAGGACAACTACGCTCAAGTCCAGCAGAAGCGCGCGATGGGAATAGCGCTCGCCGCCGTGATCATCCATGCGATGACGCCGACCCACGCGCATTGGGGCAATCGGCAGTATCCACCGATCGCCGAGCGGCTGACGGCGATGATCGGAGGCTACAATCTGCCGCCCGGCTCGTCCTTCTGGCCCTTCACGGCCTGCCTTTTGATCACGCTGATGAGGCAGGAGGGCCGGCCGCTCGACATCATCGCGTACTCAAATCAGGAAATGGTCGAGGCCCTGCTCGACCGGCTCCGTTGACGCTGCGGGGAGCGCGACGTGCCGGTCTATTTCATTGGCGAAGATGAAAACGGATGCTCCCCGATCAAGATCGGCGTGGCGAAGAACATCGAGGCGCGCCAGCGCAACCTCCACACGGGGAATCCTTTGGAGCTGCGACTGCTCGGGTGGATCGAAGCGACCGACGCCTTCCAGCTTGAACGAGAGCTGCACAAGCATTTTGGATCGACCCATGTGCGTGGAGAATGGTTCGACATCGAGCCGGGTGACATCCTGGCCATTCTCAAGCGCGCCGGCCGCGCTGGATTTGTCGCCAAGAACGCCGATGCTTTCCAGATCGTCGGTTATGATCGCGACGCCATTCCCGAATACCTCGGCGTGTGGGAATGGGCCGATCTGGAAATCGACGAATGCTGCCCGTTCTGCGGATGTCTATGCGGCATGCATTTTCAGGAAGCCTCGCAGATGTACTATTGCATCCGATGCGACACGCTGACCGACTTTTCCGAGCTCGATCCGCGTGAGTATCCGCCGGACGAGTGATGTCCTGAAAGGCGGAAAGATGCCAATCCTGAGAAGCTGAAACCCGGCTTTGCGCTTCTGAGGGGAACGCCATCCCCTGCGGCCGGCCTTCGTCTCAGCCGCCCCCTTTTGCGGGGAGCCCCCGCAACGCCCCCTTCAGAGTGAGAGTGCGGACCGGCTTCGCCGTGACGGGTTGAGGGCTGAAAGAGGGGCCCCGGCGCCGGTCGCGGAGATCGGTGATGTCCAGAAAGACCTGACAAGCTCGGGCTGGCCAGGACCGGGCGAGCTATACGATGAACTTACCGACAATATCATCGCAGAACTTGAGGCCGGGCGCGTGCCTGGGTCCAACCTTGGAGGACGGCGGCTGCGAAGGCGCCACTTGCCAAACGCCGCGACCGGGCGGAATTATTCCGGGATCAACGTGCTGATCCTTTGGAGCGCCGCGGCACGGCTTTTCGGGCCAGAGCGGGCCCACCTTCCGCCAGGCGCTCGCGCTCGGCGGCAATGTCCGCAACGGCGAGCGCGGCACGTCCGTCGTGTACGCCGACCGATTCGTACCCGACGACGAGAAGCGGCGCGCCCGAGCAGGCGCGAGCGGCGATTGATTGCTGCGCAATCTTGCTATGCTCGGACCCTTCCCTCCTAGTGATTCGCGCCTGCCATGAGCATTTTATCAAGCGATCCGATTACTCAGCTCGCATTCTCGATGTTCGAGAGCAAGGGTGTCTATGCTTTGCTTCTCGGCTCTGGTCTCTCTCGTGCAGCCGGGATTCCAACTGGATGGGAAATCACTTTGGACCTAGTTCGACGAGTCGCGCTCGCGCAAGGCGTCAAGAATCAGTCCGATTGGGCGACGTGGTATCGCAAAACGTATGGTGCGGAACCCGATTATTCAGCGATTCTAGCAGGACTGGCGGCCTCGCCTGCCGAACGGCGATCCATCTTACATTCGTACATCGAGCCTGACGAAGACGATCGTGCAGAGGGTAAGAAACTTCCGACAGCCGCGCACCATGCAATCGCGGGCCTGGTTCGCGACGGGTATGTCCGAGTGATACTAACGACCAATTTCGATCGGCTATTAGAAAATGCACTGCGAGAAGTTGGCGTTGAGCCAACTGTCGTCACCTCCGTCGACAGCTTGTCAGGAGCCGAGCCGCTCACACATAGCCCGTGCTACGTGCTGAAGCTTCATGGTGACTACAAGGATGCACGCATCCTGAATACCGACGAAGAGTTAGGCGTGTATCCGCCGCAATACGATGCGCTGCTCGACCGCATTTTGGATGAGCACGGTCTTATAGTTTGCGGTTGGTCAGGCGAGTGGGATGACGCGCTACGGGCAGCATTGTTGCGCGCTCCTAACAGGCGTTACCCTACTTTCTGGAGCATACGGGGGAAAGTTGGGAGCGGCGCAGAGCCCATCATCAGTCAGCGTAAGGCTGTGACCATTCCGGTTGCCGACGCCGATAGCTTTTTTCTGAAGTTGGCCGAGCTGGTGAAAACACTCGCCGAGACTCGGAAGCAGAGTCCGCTGACGATTGATATCCTCGTCGGCTCTATCAAGCGGTACGTTGCGAGGCCGGAATTTCGCATTCGACTCGATGAAGTCATCACACAGGAAGTTAACAAGCTTTTCGACCGCCTCGACGCGAAGGAGCTCTCTCCGCAGGGTGTGTGGTCCGTTGAGGAATTCCGCCGACGCCTTAAACTCTATGAGGCCACTACCGAGCCGCTCGCGAAAGCCTTTGGTGTTCTCGGACGATGGGGGGATGACGCCGAGCTTGCACTCATTGCCGATACGATCCGCGGCGTCGTTGCCAGGGCGAACAAGGTGGGCAGCGGCCTGAATATATGGCTTGATCTAAGGACGTATCCGGCCGTTCTGCTCATGACTGCATATGGGCTCGGACTTGCGAGAGCAGAGCGTTGGAAGACCTTGCATGACCTGTTTTCTCTCTCGATGCCTAGGGACGAGCGGGACCCAAAACGTCTCGTGAATTCGCTCTTCCTGTGGGACTGGAGGGGGTCAGACGACAATCTCTGGAATAACGTTGAAGGTTTCACGACAGGCAACAACCGCCGAAAAACACCACTCAGCGACCATCTATTCGACGTATCCTTCGAGTGGGGCACGGCGTTTTTGGGCGTCCCCACAGACAATGCTCTGCTGTTCGATCGTTTTGAGGCGCTGGGGGCGTTGGTCCACCTTGAAGAGAACAGTGAAAGGGCACTGAAGGATCAACTGGAGAACGGCGACAGGAAGGCTAGGATGTCTGTCGGTCGCATCGGCTGGCGAAGCGAGGGGCGACGCTCAATAGAACACGAGCTGAAATCAACTCCTACCAGGCAACAACTGCTTAAAGCAGGGTTCGCATTGGGCAGTGAAGCATACCTCGATCTATTCTTGGAAAACCTATCACGGGTAGCACGATGGATGGAGTGGCGCTGACACTCCACCTGGCGATACCGGCCAGGGAGCAGCCGGACGATGTCTATACGCCTGAGAGAACTGTTTGCCTGTACGGAGCAAGGCGGCGCTTTCGTCGCCGAATCTGCCGATGGTCGACTCCTGCATATTGGCGAGGTGCCCTCCGGGCTCGCCTGCAACTGCGTCTGTCCCGGCTGCGGAAGGCGGATGGTTGCGAAAAAGGGAGATGTGCAGGCCCACCATTTTGCGCACAATGCTCAGCAAGATGGCCGGTCATGCGCGTCCGCCGGCGAGACGGCCCTGCATAAGTTTGCGAAACTCATTTTGGATGAGCGCCTGGAAATTACTTTGCCAGCGCAGGTCGTGGAGGAGCAGAAGGATCGCGAAGTTGTTGTCCGGGCGGCGAAGCGTACTTTCGATCGAGCGATCCTAGAAACCAAAGATGGGCAGATCGTTCCCGACGTCGTGCTGCTCTTACGCGATCGCAGGCTCATCGTAGAATTCAAGGTCACTCATCCGTGCGACTCAATAAAAATCGCCCGGATCCAAGCGATGGATGTCGGCGCAATCGAGATCGACCTCTCCCAGTACCGCGACCACAAGCTCAGCGAGATCGGAGACCGGATACTTTACGACGCGCCGCGAACATGGCTGCACAATCCGCGGGAACGTGAAGCGCGCGCACGCCTCGAAGTGAGAGCGCTACAGCGAGCAGAGGAGAGGCGGACGCAAATCGAAAATTACCGCGGCTCCTATCGCCATCGTTCACCGTCAGAATCCCCGGGAAGCGGGGCATGCGAATCTTCGGCCCGGAAAAACGGCCTCGCCGACCTCATCAATCTGCCGGTATATGGGGCTGGTTGCTTCACAGTGGCCGTTGCGGAATGGCAAGCGGCTATTCTGGAAGCATTGCTCGCTCCAACGAAAACGCCTTTCCGAACTCGAAATGGGCTCGCGGCACTCCGAAGCAGACGATGGCTCGACTCATCGTTTGCTGACATTTCGGACGAAATCGTATGTGGGGTGCGAGCGGCCGGGATTCCGTTCAACTCCCCCTTCCAGGCCGTCGAAGCATATCTAACGCAACTCGAGCGCCTTGGCTTCGTTCATTCGGATCCGACTGAGATTTGGCGGCCCTCACATACGCTACAGGCACGGATCGATAAGGCGCGCGAGCTCCGCGCGCGACCGGTCAAGCGTACGCGCGAGCTCCGTCAATTAGTTGAGGAGCTGATTGCCACTCTTCCAGCGGATGAGACCGCTGCTTTCGTATTTGAACAATGGTGGAGTTCAATGCTCCCGGAACGCGGCCATTCACCTCGTGATGCGATCGACTTCGATGAAACGAAGTGGCGATCGCTCACGAACGACCTGGATAATATCGCGACGCAAATCCGGTTCTCGCCGCGAGAACGCTTAGACCTTTTTGGGCTTCCCTACCACGGCGCCCTGGCGCGCGCACTTGAGCGCAAGCATGCAGAAGAAGCCGAACGTCAACGCGCCAATCAAGCGAAAATCGAGGCAGATAAAGCTGCCCGCGTCGCCGATCTGCAGCATCGCGCGCTTCGACAGATCGGGAGAGAAGCGGAACTCTGGCTCGTGACGACAAACTCTAACACTGGGGGACGCCCTCCCATCGAGGTCGCTTTGGATAGCGAAGCTGGTCACGAGGATGCGGTCCGCGCGCTCCATTACCGAGCAAGAGAGATTGAGGTTCAGCATCGAGCAAGCGAGCGGAAGGCAAAAGCCGTGGCGGAGCTCGCCGCGCTCGCCCAATCCCGGTATTACGACGACGAGCGAGCTAATTTATGGATGCGAGGCAGGAGGCGGGAATTAGGTGGTAAATCGCCGGAGGAGTTCACGGTTGATGATGCTACCCGGCAGCGGTGTAGTGAGCTGCTACCTACGAAACGTTCGCGTCGATAGGAACTCGGATGTTCTGTGTCAATACACCGCATAGAGACAATGAACCGGCCTTCTAAAAAGCACCACTTCGTACCACAGGCGCAGCTTCGAAATTTCTCTGCGGACGCGGAGCGCCGTTTTCTCTATGTGCTCGACAAACAAACGGATCGATCATTCCGAACTTCGATCCTCAACGCTGGCTCAGAGAACGACTTCAACACCATCAGTCTCGGCGCCAGCAAGTGGAACTTCGAAGATCTGTTCCAGGAAGTCGACACCCGGTCGGCTTTGCTTATTGCGGAGATCCTCTCGCGCAAATCGCTAGCCTGGCTATCCGAGGATGATCGGCTTGCTTTGGCCGACTTGTTCGCCACCCAGATGCTTCGCACGCATTTCAGTCGAACCACGCGGGCGCACCTCGCTGATCGTCTTCGGGAGATCACACGGCAGCTCGGCTACGATCCGGATCAGAATCCGACCATGGCGACGCCCCCCGATGCAGCACTGCGCCTCGGCGCAGTACGGACATTCCTTGATCGCAGCGAGCAGGTCGTCGCGCTTCTGCGCCTGTATCCCGCCTTATACCGAGCAAACGGGGACCATCGGTTCATAATCTCTGATCATCCCACCGCAGTGATGAATGCTTTTCCCTATGGGGAACTCGGACTTACTTCGCACGGCATACTAGTCGTCCTGCCGATCTCACCAGAGATTATGATTGCCTTGCACTGCCCGACAATTGTGAAGCGCTATGAGTTCGCTGAACAAGCGAGTCTCGAGGCAGATCAAAAGGAGCGAGTGTTCCGATACAGAGACGGCCTCAGGTCCGGCAATCCGATCGATATTGATGAAGATGCGGTCCTGTTCCTCAATCATCAGCAAACGGTTCATAGTGCGCGGTACCTCTACGCGGCCACCGACACATTCGATCGCGCGCGTGAAGCGTTGGAACAGCAACCTCACCTTCGGTCCGTCACGACACACCTTACGTTCGGCGAAATGGGACGGCCGTCTAAACGACATTCAGAGATGCAATCGGGAATACACCTCGTAGTACGCGGTCCTGCCGATCACGGGATCCTCACAATCGAGGAAATCGATCCTTCCGGAGAAGGGATCACCGCTCGGACCGGCCAGATCACATTGTTAGCCCAAATGGCATCGGATCAGGGCATGCTCCGTGTCGAACTCTACGTCGATGGACGCCCCATGCGCACCTTGGGCGCTGCCATGGTGGAGCCTCTTGGAAACACAGCCGATGGCTGGTTCCGCGTAGTTCACCGCGATGCCAGTTTGAGAGAGTTAGGCAAGCGTCTCGATCGCAACCGCTTGTAGCCTTCCATTTCCGGCGAGCAGGTCCCCGATATCAAACTTCGAGCAGTTGGCAGCACAGGCCTGTTCCACAGCATGCAGCGCAACCTCTCACGTCAAAAGCACTAGGTGACAATACAAGCGTCCGCGAGCCGCGCTTCCTCGTCCATCCGATTTGCACGCTACAGCACTCTGGACTTGGGGGCGGCATCAGGGGACCCTTTGTTTGGCATCGTAGACAATTTAGATCGATGCATGGCAATTGGGTTACGCGTAGATGGCGCCGAAACGGGTCAGCAGGAATCTCGTCAGCCACCACAACGGTAGGTCTTCTGGCGAGCCCGCACCGACAGCGTCGCGCCATGGATATGCGCATCTCACTCAGCGCGGTTTTGATCTTATCGGGGGATCATCGAAGCGCTTGCAGGGACTCATGGTTGAGAGTGATAACAACAAGCGGCGCCGGCTCGTCGAGTTCAAGGATGGTTGCCGCTATGGCAAATTTGGAAGAACTAAAGCTTATGAGCTGATCGCCCACGAGAGGATCAGGGCCTACAAGATGGGGGGCAAGACCATGATTGATCTCAACAGCATAGATGAATATCATGCTTCGCTGCCGAGGGTCGAAACGAGAGCAAGCTAGGCCGCCGATCTGCGCAGCCGCTAAGTCCTCACACTGCTGCCATGACCGAAAACACCGATAATGCTCCGTTCGACCCCGCGCTGGGGGCCATCGAACCGCACGCCGGAACGCTGACCGCACCGCCGGACGGGCAACAGCTTTACAAAATCATGACGATTGAGAACCTGCTCCGGTCGGTGAGCGGCGGATACCTCTATTTCAACCGGGTCGATAGCTACAAGGACTTCCGGAATGCCGACGGGCATGACGGTGAGCAGTTGCAACAAGATCGCGCCGCCAATGAGGCCGCCAAGTTCGAAAGGGCACCCGATTTCTCTGGGGCGGACTATTATGACCGCTGCCGAAACCGGACCTATGCGTGCTGCTTCTCGCTGGAGAACTCCGACTACATCTGGCACGAGTACGGGAACGGCAGCGCACATGGTAAAGTCGGCATCGCTTTCGATTTCGCGAAGCTGCGTGCCGTCATCAATGAGATCATGAGCGTCAGGAATGGACTGCTGTACCGGGGAAACGCCTGCAAGCAGATATTCTCCGTAAACTACGGAATCGTCGATTATTTGTCGTGGGAAGAGGTGCGGGAAAATATCGATCGGATGCCCAATCCGATCCGCTACACCTACGTCAAGGACAAGAGCTATGCTGATGAGCGCGAGTTGCGTATTTCGCTTTCGGCGATTGGCATGGGACATTTTGTCTTGGCCGATGGCACGAAAATGGAATTTGCCCCCGGACTCGAACTCGGCTTTGATTATCGAAAGGCCATGACAGATGGCACGATCACGGAGGTTTTTCCCGGCCCCGGCTGCGACCTCGATTTCCTCCGCGATGAACTCGGCAAGCTCGGCATCAAAGCGGTAGACGGCGCGGCCTAAAGGCTAGGCAGATAATCCAGCGGCACTTCGCCGCCGCTGTGCGTCCCAATCTATAGGTCTTGTTCGGGCGCCGGCTTCTTTAAACCGCGCGGCTCCAGTAATTCGGCGGGGGTTTCTTGCAGGCCACAGAATGCGCTTATCCGGTGATTACCGTCGAGGATGCTCAAGCCATCGGGAAGCCTTATCGCAACTAGCGGCTTTTCGAAGACGCCATTCTTCATCAGGTAATCGGCCCCCCTCTTGAATCGCCTCCCGGTCTCCTCATCAATGGTGCCGCTTGCTTTCTCCATCAATATCTGCGCCACAATGACCTTCGTACCCTGGCAGAGATTTGCAAAGCCACAGTCAGTCGTTTCGCGCTTCCAGCTAACCTCTCGCCACCATGAAAGGGGCCTGTATCCAAGGATGGCTGCCCATGCGTGATTGCCGAGCGGCTCCGGCGGCGGCCAACCCGTATCGCCAGCGCTGCGGTTTGCGAGGTAGAACAGCCACAGTTCAATGACTGCATCGGGCCAATGCGGAAGATAGCGCTTTATATCGGCTAGAGATACCTCCGGCGGTCGCCACTTCTTCTTCAGAATCTCGGCGAGTTCTATAGCTTCGAGCAGCGTTAAGCTCCACAATTCCTCGACGAGCTTCGGCACATCAGCCATGGCATGATCCTGCGGTCATGATTTCATTACCACTATCACGCAAACGCCAAACGGAGGCGCACGGCGGCTTTCTGCTTTCCGGTTGCCGACGTGCCCTCATCGTTAAGCAGGGTCGAGGCGATCGAGCGGAAGCCGCGGGCGTAGTGGTCGCTGCCGGCGCTTTCAGTGTTGGTCTGGCCAGGCGCAACCGACTCGCCCCGAAGTCGTTCAACACGAGGTACGTATCTCGCTCGGCATCGTGGGGCAAAGTGTAAAGACTACGCATGACAAGGCGCTCCCTTGACCTCGCGATATCAAGTTTGGGCGATCCTATCGGGATTCGAGTCGGAGCCGGGTTCGATTCCGGTCGTGGCGCTTGTGGAGACCAGAACGGCATGGGGCGCGCCTGCTGCCGGGGAGCCTGCTGGCTTATTTTTTGCCAGCGAGTACCGCGCGTCTCAGCTTGCTGGTATTTCTGCTGGTATCGGCAGCAATCCGTGACTAAAATCGCCATAAATTCGGATAGTTAAGGAAATAGGTGACTGCCGGCCAGGGGCACCACGCTGAAAATAGAAGTAATAACAAGCCACTACAGACCTGCCGGCGCACCGCGAGGCGCCTTACGGTCGCCGGTTCAGGGATCGTGGTCCGGCTCCGTAGCACCCGATCATTCAGACACCACCGTTGCGATGGCCTGCGGCAGCGCAAATGAAAAGGTCGCGCCGCCTTCCGGCTCGTTGGTCGCAACCAGCTCGCCGCCGTGCTCGCGCACGATGCCGTAGCTGATCCAGAGACCGAGCCCCGTGCCCTCGCCGACGCGCTTGGTCGTGAAGAACGGCTCGAAGATGTGGCTGATATGGTCCTTGTCGATTCCGGGGCCGTTGTCCGAAATCCGGAACAGGACCTCGTTGCCCTTACGCGCCGCCGAGACAACCAGCCGGGGCGCTTCGGTGCCGCGCATCGCATCGATCGCGTTTTCGACCAGATTGACGATGACCTGGTGCAATTGGCCTTCGTTGCCGGAGATCCACAGCTCCGGCTCGAGCTCCATCTGCAGGTCGATACGGACCTGCTTGGTGCGGACGGCCCACAGCACGGCGGTGTTGATCAGCCGCTCGATATTGACGCGCTCGACCTCGCCGAGCTTGCTGAAGGAGAGCCGCCGCAGGTTCTTCACGATCTCGCTGATGCGGACCGCGCCCTCCATGGTGCCCTCGATCAACGGACCGAAATCTTCCAGGACATCGTCGATGCGCAGGCTTTTCCTCAGCGCGGCAAGGTCGCTCGCACGCCCCTCGCCATGGATCGCATCGAGATAGGCGACGATGGCCGCGCGGTAACGGATCAGGGTGTGAATGTTGCCGTAGACGAAGCTGATCGGATTGTTCAGCTCGTGCGCCACGCCGGCGACCAGACGGCCGAGGCTCGCCATCTTCTCCTGCTCGACCAGCTGCCGCTGGGCACGCTGCAATTCGTGATGCGCCTTGTGCAGCGCCTCATAGGCGCGGCGCAGCTCGCCGATCGGCCGGCCCGTCAGCACCACGCCGATGAAGCGGCCGCGATGATCGTGGCGCGGCGAGCTGTTGATCGCGAACAGATCCGTGCTGCCGCCATCCGTCAAGAATCTCAATTCGCCGTCGACGACGTCAGGCGTCCCGCGCGGCTTCAACAACGGCACCAGCTTGGGACTGTCCGCGGCATCGATGACGTCGGCAATGTTCTTGCCGACCACGTCCCCGACGCTGCGGCCGATCGCGTGCTGAAACGCGGAATTGACTTGCTGCACCAGTCCCCTGGCATCGCAGACGACAAGGATATCAGAGACGGATTCGATGACGTTGGTGACGAAGGCCTGCGCTTCCTCGAGCTCCGCGTTCTTGTGCTCGAGGTCGACCTCGTAGCGCAACAGGTCCGAATAGACCTCGTCCATCTTGCGAATGACTTCGATCCAGGCGCCTTCGCGCTCGCGATCGAACTCGATCGCGCCTCCGCTGGTCACCAGCTTCAGGAGCGAATCCGTCTCGCTTGCTTCAGGAGAATGCGTCGCCTTTGGCATTTTTTCTCAAATCATACCTGGACAGCTTGTTCCTGAGACCCACCCGTGACAGGCCCAGCTCGCTGGCGACACGGCTGATATTGCCGTCATACCTCTCCAGGCAGTTCACGATAACCGACTTCTCGAGATCCTCCACCTTGTCTTTCAGCGAGGCCGATCCGTTCAGCTTGCCATGGGTCGGCAATGGTGCGGATCGCTTCGCATTGCGACGGCCGAGCAGCGGCGGAGCGCGCAGCTCGTCCTGGTCGGCGAGCACAGCCATACGCTGGATCTCGTTCTGAAGCTCGCGCACGTTGCCAGGCCAGTGATATTTGACGAATTCGTCCAGCGCCGAACGGGCGAAGCGCAGGTTGGGCCGGTTGAACGAGACCTTCACCGCCGACAGCACGCCCTCGGCAATCAGCGGGATGTCCATGGGGCGCTCGCGCAGTGCCGGCATGTGCACCGGGAATGCGGCGAGACGGTAATAGAGATCGCGCCGGAAGCGGCCGGCTTCGACCTCGGCTTCCAGATCGCGGTTGGTCGCCGCCACCACGCGGACGTCAACCTTGCGGACGCGCTGGGCGCCGAGCGGCCGGATCTCGCTCTCCTGCAGCACGCGAAGCAGCTTGACCTGGAACGCAGGCGAAGTCTCGCCGATCTCGTCGAGAAAGATCGTGCCGCCGTCGGCGACCTCGAACAGGCCGATGCGATCCTGATAGGCGCCGGTGAAGGCGCCCTTCTTGCAGCCGAACAGCTCGCTCTCCAGCAGCTCGTCAGGCAACGCGCCGCAATTCTCGACGACGAAGGCCTTGCTGGCCCGCGCCGAACCGTAGTGGATGGCGCGTGCCAGCAGCTCCTTGCCGGTGCCGGACTCACCGGTGATGAGCACCGAAATATCGTAATCGGCGGCACGCTTGCCGAGTTCGATCACGCCGTGCATCGGACTTTCCACCGAATGCACGATGCGGTCGAAATCGTAGAGCTGCTTGGCCGCTCCACGCTTGACCGAGACCACTTTCTTGATGTGACCCGACGTCGCCTTGACGTCGACGCCGGCGGTCTCGGTCTCCTTCTGCAGCCGATAAAGCTGAACCGCCTCCTTGACGGTCTCGACCAGCTGATCGGGCTGCCAGGGCTTGGTGATATATTGATAGATGCCGGCCTCGTTCAGTCCCGCGATGATGTCTTCGGATTCCGAATAGCCGGAGATGATCATCCGCACCGGATCCGGCCAGAGCTCGCGGACGCGCTTCAGGAAGCTCACGCCGGACTCATGCGGCATCCGCTGGTCACAGAGAATCGCATGGACGATCTCGCCCTCCAGCAACCTCTCGGCATCGGCCGCGTTGCCGACGCAGAGCACCTCGAAGTCCTCCTTGAGCACGCGCCGCAGCGCTTCCTGCGAGCGGACCTCGTCGTCGACGACGAGAATGGTTCCCTGAATGCTCACGACGGCACCGCCATGCCTGTGGGGCGCCCATGCGCGCGCGTCGACCGGTGACTTGCGATGGTCAGCGGCGTGCGCGACTTCGGTACCTTGTGAATGAAGTTGTAGCGCGCGACATGATAGCTCGGATCGAAGCCGTAGAAGTTCAGCTTCATTCGCCGCAGCTCCTCGTCGCGGTAGGCTTGCAGCGGCTTCTCGGCTTCATCGGCTGCCCGCCGCGTCTGCTTGGCAGCCAGGCGCGCGGCAAAATCGGTGTCCGACGCCATGGCGGCGCCATGCTTCACCAGATTTGCCTCGCCAAGCTCCGCGCTCGACAGCACGCGATCGACGATGCCTAGGCGGTGCGCTTCCGCTGCGCCCATCGGCAGCCGGCATTCCGTGATCCGCTTTGCATTTGCGGCCCCCGCCCGGCGCGGCAACAGATAGGTCCAGTATTCCGAGCCGTAGAGATTGCCCATGTCCTTGTAATGCGGATTGAGGACGACCTGGTCGCTCGCCCAGACCTCGTCGGCGGCCAGGCTCAGGAAGACGCCGCCCGCACCCGCGTTGCCGCGAATGACCGAGACGACCAGGCGGTCGGTGGTCTCGATGATGGCGCGGGCAAGATCGTCGATCGCGTTGATGTTGCGCCAGGACTCGTCCGCGGCGCTGTCGGCCGCCTCGATCGCGGCCAGGTGAATCCCGTTCGACCAATAGTCCTCGCCGCCAGTCAGAAGCAGCACCTTGGTCGGCCGCGCGAGCGCTGCGCGATAGGCGGCGAGCAGCGCTTCGCAGTCGCTTGTGCTCATGGCACCATTATAGAAGGAGAAGGCAAGCTCCCCGACCTCGCCATGCTCGCGATAGCGGATCGGGGCGTAGCCGCAGCCGCGCCGATGCGGCAGACGCGCCGCCTCGGCGGCAAAGACCTTGGCCGTCGGCAGCTTCAGGCTCTTCGGCGCGAGCCGCCTGACATGGCCGATCCAGACCGCGCCATCGACCGTGGCGCGCGCCAGTGCGCCGTCGCACTGCGCGACGACCGTGCCCGGGACACCCGAGATGTCGTGCGCCTCGTGCACGTCGAACAGCCTGACGTCCTGGAAGTACAGGCTGTCGACCAGACCCGGCATGCCGTCGGCGCTGTTGATCTTGCGCAGGACAGCCTCCGTGGTGTCGTGCTGCCAGTCGATCACCCGGTCCGCCTGGCGGCAAGGTCCGCGGACGCGGATGCGCGGATCGTCCGCCCGCATCGGCCTCGGAGCGGCCCGTCCCGATTCGATCGCCGCGACGGCCTCGAGCACCGCCGCAACGGCGCATGATGTCACCTCGCTGCGATAGAGGCTGGACTTGGCGGCACGCCGCATCGGGAAGCTGCGGGATGCCCAGACGGGACCCGCATCGAACTCGTCGTCCGCCTGCAGCACGGTGACGCCCCACTCGGCGACGCCCTCCAGGACCGCCCAGTCGAGCGCGGCCGGGCCGCGATCCCCGGGCGGTCCAGGATGGACAACCAGGCAGCGCACGCTACGCCAGACGTCGTCGGGAATCGCCCGTTTCAGGAACGGCGCGATCACAAGATCCGGCCGATGCAGCGCCACGCTCTCGCGGGTGACGTCGGCGTAGATGTCGAGCTCGACCGCAACGTCGTGGCCGCGCTCCCTCAGCTCGACATGGAGCCGCTGCGTCAGGCTGTTGAAGGAATGCGACAGGAGCAGGATGCGCATCGTGGTGCCTCAACAAATTCTCGGCAGCTGCTCGCCGGACAGCCAATCGACGATTCGTCCGCCGCCGAAGCTCGTCGCCATCTGAACGAAATGATGATCGTCGGCAACGGCCTCGCCGATATCGGCGGCGTCGCGGCCGAGCGGATGCGCCCGCATCGCGGCCAGCACCGCACCTGCATCCTCAGGCGCCACGATCGCGACCAGCTTGCCTTCGTTGGCGACGTGAAGCGGATCGAGCCCCAGCAGCTCGCAGGCCGCCGCGACGCCGGGTTTCACCGGGATCGCCTCCTCGCGGAGGTGGAAACCCAGATCGGACTGCTGGGCGATCTCGTTGAGCGTGGCGGCGAGGCCGCCGCGGGTGGGATCGCGCATCAGGCGGATGCCGCGGCCCGCCGCCGCCACCATGCTTGCAACGAGCCCATTCAGCGACGCCGAATCCGAGACGATCTCGGTTTCGAAGGCGAGATTCTGCCGCTTCGACATGATGGCCACACCGTGATCGCCGAGCGTGCCGGAGATCAGGACGCGGTCACCGACGCGCGCGTTCCCGGCCGAGAGATCGAGGCCATCAGGCACAACCCCGACGCCGGCGGTCGATATGAAAAGGCCGTCGGCCTTGCCGCGCTCGACCACCTTGGTGTCGCCGGTGATGATGTGGACGCCGGCCGCGCGCGCCGCCTCCCCCATCGATTCCGCGATGGTCTTGAGATCGGCGAACCGAAAGCCCTCCTCGATGATGAAGCTCGCCGACAGATAGAGCGGCTTCGCGCCGGCCATGGCGATGTCGTTGACGGTGCCGTGCACCGCGAGCGAGCCGATATTGCCACCGGGGAAGAACAGCGGCGAGACGACGTAGCCGTCGGTCGTCATCACCATGCGCCCTGCGCCGACGTCGAACGCCGACTGGTCGTTGCCGCGCGCCAGCCATTCGTTGCCGAAAGCCTCGTGGAACAGGCCCGAGATCAGCTGCGCCATGGCCCGGCCGCCGGAGCCGTGGGACAGGTCGACGCAGCCGTTCCTGATGTCGAGCTTGCGCTGATAGGCTTTCATGACGCCCGCCTCTGCTGGTGGTCGCGGAAGCGGCCGTAAGTCCAGTGCGCGGCACAGGCGCCCTCGGAGGACACCATGCAGGATCCCATCGGGGTCTCCGGCGTGCAGACGGTGCCGAACAGCTTGCAATCGACCGGCTTTTTCACGCCGCGCAGGATGGCACCGCATTCGCACGCGGGATTGTCGTCGACACGCAGTTCGGTCATGTCGAAACGGATTTCGGCGTCGTATCGGGCGTAGGCGCGCTTCAGCTTCAGCCCGCTATAGGGCACCTGACCGAGACCGCGCCATTCGAACTGGTCGCGCAGCTCGAAAATGTCGGAGACTTCCTCTTTGGCGCGCAGATTGCCGTCGCGGCTCACGGCGCGGCTATACTGGTTCTCGACCTCGTGCCTGTTCTCGTTGACCTGCTGCACCAGCATCAGGATCGCCTGCATCATGTCGAGCGGCTCGAAGCCCGAGATCACCACGGGCTTGCCGAACTCCTCGGCGAAGAACTCGTAAGGCGCCGTGCCGATGATAGTCGAAACGTGCGCCGGCCCGACGAAGCCGTCGATCTCGACCCGGCCGATATTGCGGATATCGGGGCTCTCCAAGATGTTCTGCATCGCCGGCGGCGTCAGCACGTGATTGCAGAAGACGGTGAAGTTTTCGAGCTGCTTCTTCTCCGCAAGCCGGATCATGACCGCCGTCGGCGGCGTCGTGGTCTCGAAGCCGATGGCGAAGAACACGATTTCCCGCCCGGGATTATCCTCGGCAATCCTGATCGCGTCGATGGTGGAATAGACCATGCGAATGTCGGCGCCGCGCGCCTTCGCCTTCAGGAGCGAGGCACCTTGCGAGCCTGGAACGCGCATCAAGTCGCCATAGACGCACAGGATGATGTCCGGCCGCATCGCGAGGCGGATGGCCATGTCGATGCGCCCGGCCGGCAGCACGCAGACCGGACGCTGGACCGTGGATCATCCGCACGTTCTTCGGCAGCATGTCCTCGAGGCCGTAGCGCGAGATCGCATGGGTGTGACCGCCGCAGAATTCCATGAAGCGATAGGGCTCTTGCGGATCGGCCTCCGCGCGGATCGCTTTGGCGAGCCCGAGCGCGATCTCCTTATCGCGAAACTCGTCGGCATATTTCATGACGCTGCTCCCTGTGCCTCGGCGCTGAGCTCGCGCAGCAAGTCGAGCGTCCGCTTCGCCTCATCAGGATCAATCTTGGTCAGGGCATAGCCGACATGGATGATCACGTAGTCGCCGACAGCGAGGTCCTCGATCAGGGCCACCGAAATCTCCTTGCTGACCCCGTCGATGGACACGATCGCCATCTCGTCAGGCAGGAGTTTTGTGACCTCAGCCGGTATCGCGAGACACATCAGGCGGTTCCTTCCAGGCCGTGCTGTTCGAGTTGGAGCGCGGCAATCCAGGCCTGACCGAGGCTGAGACCGCCGTCATTGGGCGGCAATTGCCGCGGCAGCAGCGGATTGAGACCGGCGGCCACGCAGCCGCGTCCGACCTCCTCCGCCAGGATCGCGTTGAGGAAACAGCCACCGCTCAAGGTGACCGTCGTGATGCCGGTCTCGCGGGCCGCGCGCACGATCCAGTCGACGCAGGCGGCCGCGAAGGTGCCATGAAACAGCTCGGCTCCCTCGACCGGATCGATATCTTTGGCGGCCAGGCGACTAAGCAACGGCAACAAAGACAGCACGCCGCGCGTGACGGTCCAACCGTCGTGCATGATGCGGGGCATGCGAACCAGGGCCTCCAGCTTCATCGCGGCTTCGCCCTCGTAACCCTGCACCGGACAAACACCGAGCAGCCCTGCGGCGGCGTCGAACAGCCGGCCCGCACTGGTGGTCAGGGGAACGCCGGGCTGATCGAGCATCGCGCAGAGACGCACGGCCTGCGGCTGCGTTGCAAATCGCGTCGCGATAGCGTCACCGTGCTGCAACCCATGCAGAACGCTCGCCGCCATGCGCCACGGCTCGCGCGCGGCACGATCGCCGCCCGGCATCTTCATCGGCGCGAGATGGCCGAGCCGCCGGAACTGTGCGCCCTCGCACAGCAACAATTCGCCGCCCCAGACGCCGCCGTCGCTGCCTTGGCCGAAGCCGTCGAGCACCAGAGCCAGCGCCGGCGCCACGACGCCGTGTTCGGCCATCACCGAGGCGGCATGGGCATGGTGGTGCTGGACCGCGATCAGTCGCCGCCCGCTCGCCTCGGCAAAACGGGTCGAGGCCATGTTCGGGTGCAGATCGTGCGCAACGACGACCGGATCGACGTCCAAGGTCGATAATAGATGGTCGACCGTCTCCTCGAAGAAGCGAACACCTTCCGCGGTATCGAGGTCACCAATGTGCTGGGAGACAAAGGCCTCGTTGCCGCGCGTAACCGTCACCGTCGACTTCAGCGCGCCGCCGACGCTAAGAATCGGCGGCACCGGCCGCGCCAGGCGGACCGGCTCGGGCACATAGCCCCGGGCACGGCGGATGAACTGCGTCCGGCCGGCGACGACCATCGCCACGGAATCATCGGAACGAGTGACGATGTCTCGGTCGTGGGAAACGACGAGGTCGGCTACGTGATCGAACTCGGGCGCAGGTTGCCGCCGTTTCCCGAAGCGCAGCGCACCGACGCCAACAAGGTGCCGGGCTGCGTCAGCCAGGTCTGGCTGGCGACCACCGTCGAGCACCGGGATGGGCGGCCGTTGCTCGGCTTTGCCGGCGACAGCGATGCTCACATCGTGCGCGGTCTAGTCGCCATCCTGATTGCGCTTCTGTCGGGGCGCTCCGCGGCGGAGATCGTCGGCGAAGATCCACACGCGCTGTTCGAGCGCCTCGGGCTCGGCGAGCATCTGACGCCACAACGCTCGAACGGCTTCCGATCGATGGTGTCACGGATGCGGGCAGACGCGACCACGGTCATGGCCGAAGCCATGTGATATCCGCCGGCGCGTCAGGCGTGGTCGAACGAAGCTCCCATTCGTGCCATTTCGTGGCCTCGCATGATGACAAACACGGATCGGGCCACGAACTCGACCGTATAGTACACTTCGCCCAGAAAGCGCCAGCTCTCGCGGACGATCCCGGTGTCGCCGGGATGCACCAGCGGCTCGCCGACGTCCTTGTGCGGATACATGCCATCGTTCCTGATCACAGCCGAGGCGCGGACCGGCTCGCCGGGCGAAAACTCGCCGGTGAACCGCCGCTCCATGTTGCGCATCGTCCGGCGCCGGCGGGCATCACAGACGATGCGGGCAACGGGCCGCAACTTGGCGGGCCGTCGTTTGGCGGCGACCGGATCACTCATGAGAACAGCTCCTGCGCCTTCGTCAGGGCCTCGGCGAGCGCGTCGACCTCGTCCATGGTATTGTAGAGTGCGAAGGAGGCACGGCAGGTCGCGGTCACGCCGAGTCGGTCGAGCAGCGGCATCGCGCAATGAGTGCCGGCCCGCACCGCAACGCCGGAGCGGTCGATGACCGTCGCGAAGTCGTGGGCGTGGGCGTTGTTCATCTCGAACGACACGACCGGCCCCTTGTCCAGGGCGAGCCCGATGATCCGCAGCGAATTGATCCCGCGCAGCCGCTCCTGGGCATAGGACAGCAGATTGCTTTCGTGGCTGCGAATCCGCGTCTTGCCGATGGATTCGATATAGTCGATCGCCGCACCCAGACCAATGGCCTGCACGATCGGCGGCGTTCCCGCCTCAAAACGATGCGGCGGATCGCCATAGCTGACGTCTTCGCATGAGACTTCCCGGATCATCTCACCGCCGCCATTGAAGGGGGGGCATGGCCGCCAGATGCCCGTATTTGCCGTAGAGCACGCCGATGCCGGTCGGTCCGTACAGCTTGTGACCGGTCATGACGTAGAAATCGCAATCGATGTCGCGGACATCGACATCCATGTGGACCGCCGCTTGCGAGCCGTCGACCAGGACTGGAATCCCGCGCGCATGCGCCAAACGGACGACCTCCTTGACTGGCACGACGCTGCCCAGCACGTTCGACATCTGGGTTATCGCGACCAGCTTCGTCTTCGGCGTCAGGAGCTTCTCGAACTCGCCAATCAGGAAATTGCCGTGATCATCGACCGGCGCCCATCTAATCACGGCGCCCTGACGCTCACGCAGGAAGTGCCATGGCACGATGTTGGCGTGGTGCTCCATGATCGAGAGCAAGATTTCGTCGCCCTCGCCGACCCGTTCGCGCCCGAAGGTCTGCGCTACGAGATTGATCGCCTCGGTGGCGCCGCGCGTGAACACGATCTCTTCGCGCCGGTCCGCATTGAGGAATTTCGCGACTTTGTCGCGCGCGCCCTCATAGGCCTCCGTCGCGGCATTGGCGAGGTAATGCAGGCCGCGATGCACGTTGGCGTATTCGCTGGTGTAGGTCTGCGTTAGCCGGTCGAGCACTGTCCTCGGCTTCTGGGCCGAGGCGGCATTGTCCAGATAGACCAGCGGCTTTCCGTACACCTGCGTCGAAAGGATCGGAAAATCCTGACGGACGCGGTCGACGTCATAGCTTCCATTGCTCACCGCCGGATGCATGGCATCATTCCCGTCCCTTGAGCCAGACGAGCATCATCCGCGACAAGGCATCGCGCAAATCCTCGCGCGCGACGGCGTCGATCACCTCGCCGACGAAGGCCTCGATCAACAGCGCTTCGGCCTGCTTTTCCGGAATGCCGCGAGCCATCAGATAGAATTTCAACTGATCGTCCAGCGCGCCGGTGGTGGTGCCATGACCGCACTGTACGTCGTCTGCGAAGATCTCGAGCTCCGGCTTGCAGTTGGCGACGGCGTCGTCCGACAGCAGCAGCGCCCGCGCCATCATCCTGGCATCGGTCTGTTGCGCACCAGGCTGCACGGTGATCCTGCCCTGGAACACCGCGCGCGCCTCGTCGTCGACGACCGCCTTGAAGACCTCGCGGCTCTGCGAGCCCGCGGCGACATGATCGATGGTGAGCGTGGTATCCGCGTGCTGGCGGCCCGAGAGCAGACTGGCCTGATGCACGCTTGCGTTGGTTCCCTCGCCAGCAAGCTGCAGAAACATCTGGTTGCGCACCACCGCGCCGCCCGCCGCAAAGCCGAATTCGCGGTAGTCCGCGCCGGCTCCGATCGAGGCCTCCAGCGTGGCGATATGCAACGCCGCCGTACCTTCACCGGTGATCTTGATGTGGTCGAGGCGAGCTTTGTCGCCGATGTTCATCTGCAACGCCGCATTGACCTGGTAGTCGGACTGATCCGGGCCCTCATGCGTCTCGACCAACGTGAACGCAGCCCCGCTGCCGATCTCCAGTCGCGAGCGCGTGAACATTGCTGCAGGCGCAGTGCCAGTCGTCACGAAGACGAGATGGATCGGCCGTTCCACAGCCACATCGACACCGACTGTGATCACGACGCCGTCGGCGGCGAGTGCGGTGTTGAGCGCTGCGGCCGGATCGGTCCCGGCCATCTCGAGCGGGAGAACCGTCTCGTCCGCTCCCAGCGCCTCGGCAGTCGCGCGAATGCTGATCCCGGGTTCGAGGCCTGCGAGATCGGAGAGTTCCGGCACGAAGGCGCCGTTGACGATCAGGAGCCGGCGCATGTCGAGGCCGGCGAAGGCCGCACCAGCGCTGCGGGCGATAGTCCGGGCCTCCGCGCCGGGGCGAGGCGCCAGCGGCTTGGCGTCGCGCACCAGACGCCGCAAGTCGGTATACTTCCAGGCCTCGACCCGGGAGTTCGGTAGCCCCTGCGCTACGAAACGGTCGAAAGCATCACGCCGGAGAGCCTTGGTCCTTGGTCCACCGGGCAGGCTCTGTCGCGTGGTTGCGAAGAGATCCGCAAAGCCGATCTCGGCGGCGGTTTTCACGGGGCGAATCTCGGCATTCATGGGATCACGCCGCCTTGCTCTGATACTGCGCATAGCCCGTCGCCTCCAGTTCGAGCGCGAGCTCCTTGCCGCCGGTTTTGACGATGCGCCCGGCCGCGAGCACGTGCACGACATCTGGCACGATGTAGTCGAGCAGCCGCTGATAATGGGTGATGACGATCATGCCGCGATCGGACGCGCGCAGGCGATTGACGCCATCGGCCACGATGCGCAGCGCGTCGATATCGAGGCCTGAGTCGGTCTCGTCCAGCACGCACAGCCTTGGCTCGAGCAGCGCCATCTGAAGCGTCTCGTTGCGCTTCTTCTCGCCGCCGGAGAAGCCGACATTGAGCGGCCGCTTCAGCATCTCCGGATCTATGCTCAACTGCTTAGCAAGCTCACGGACGCGCCTGAGTACGTCGGGCGACGACAACTCCTCCTCGCCGCGCTTCTTGCGTTGGGCATTCAGGGCCGTGCGCAGGAACGTCAGGGTGGCGACACCCGGGATTTCGAGCGGGTATTGGAAGGCCAGGAACAGCCCCTTGGCAGCCCGCTCGTCGGGGTCCATGGCAAGCAGGTCCTCGCCGTTGAATGACACCTCACCGCCGGTGATCTCGTAACCCGGCTTGCCGGACAGTACGTAGGACAGCGTCGACTTGCCGGCGCCGTTCGGGCCCATGATGGCGTGGATCTCACCCTTGTTCACGGTGAGATCGAGACCGTTGAGGATCTGACGTCCATCGATCTCAGCCTTCAGTCCGCGAATATCGAGAAGCACCGTCATCCCACGCTCCCTTCAAGCGAAATCGAGATCAGCTTCTGCGCTTCCACCGCGAATTCCATCGGCAGTTGCTGCAGCACGTCCTTGACGAAGCCGTTGACGACGAGGCCGACGGCCTCTTCCTGGCTGAGCCCGCGCTGGATGCAGTAGAACAGCACGTCCTCGGAGATCTTCGAGGTCGTCGCCTCGTGCTCGAACGTCGCCGAGGAATTCTTGGCCTCGATGTAGGGCACGGTGTGTGCGCCGCATTTGTCGCCGATCAGCAGCGAGTCGCAGGCGGTGAAGTTGCGCGTCCCTAGCGCCTTGCGGTGCGCGGTGACGAGACCGCGATAGGTGTTCTGCGACTTCCCGGCGGCGATGCCCTTGGAGATGATGCGGCTCGACGTGTTCTTGCCGAGATGGATCATCTTGGTGCCCGAATCGACCTGCTGGAAGCCGTTCGAGATCGCGATCGAGTAGAACTCGCCACGTGAGTTATCGCCGCGCAGGATGCAGCTCGGATATTTCCAGGTGATCGCCGACCCCGTCTCGACCTGGGTCCAGGAGATCTTGGAATTGGCACCGCGGCAGTCGCCACGCTTGGTGACGAAATTGTAGATGCCGCCCTTGCCTTCCGAATTGCCGGGATACCAGTTCTGTACCGTCGAATATTTGATCTCGGCATCGTCATGGGCGACGAGCTCGACCACGGCGGCGTGCAGCTGGTTCTCGTCGCGCTGCGGCGCGGTGCAGCCTTCGAGATAGGAGACGTAGGCGCCCTTGTCGGCGATGATCAGCGTGCGTTCGAACTGGCCGGTGTTGCGCTCGTTGATGCGGAAATAGGTCGACAGCTCCATCGGGCAGCGCACGCCCGGCGGCACGTAGACGAACGAGCCGTCGGAGAACACCGCCGAGTTCAGCGTCGCGTAGAAATTGTCAGAGGTCGGCACCACCGAACCCAGATATTTCTGCACGAGTTCAGGATGCTCGCGGATGGCTTCGGAGATCGGCATGAAGATCACGCCGGCTTTCTTCAGCTCGGCCTTGAAGGTGGTCGCAACCGAGACCGAATCGAACACGGCATCGACCGCGATCTTGCGACGGGCCGGGTCTTCCTCGCCCACCTTGGGCTCGATGCCTTCGAGCATGGCGACTTCCCGCAAGGGAATGCCGAGCTTCTCGTAGGTCTTCAGGATCTCCGGGTCGATCTCATCCAGTGACGAGACCGTCTTCTTCGGCTTCGGCGCCGCGTAATAGTAGAGATCCTGGAAATCGATCTTGGGATAGTCGACGCGGGCCCAGGTCGGCTCCTGCATGGTCAGCCAGCGCCTGTAAGCCTCCAGCCGCCACTGGAGCATCCAGTCGGGTTCGTTCTTCTTCTGCGAGATGAACTTGACGATCTCTTCCGACAGCCCCTTGGGGGCCTTCTCGGAGTCGATCAGGGTCTCAAACCCATAACGATACTGGTCGACGTCGATGCCGCGGACCCGTTCGACGGTTTCCTGAACCGCAGCCATCTATCGCTCCGTTCGCAATGGAGATCGCGCAGCCTGCATCATCGACCAGCTCTCAGGCCGGAATGCAGGTGTCGGGAACCGGGCAGACCACCGCGCATTGCGCTGTGTCGAAGTGCCCTTCGCACTCGGTGCACTTCTTCGGATCGATCACGTACATGTCCCGCTTGAGGCTGATCGCGGCGTTCGGACACTCGAACTCACACGCGCCGCAAACCGTGCATTGCGAGGCGACGATCTTGTAGGCCATGGGTTCGACTCCTTAAGTGGATGATGCCGTCGAACACTTCCCCTTCAAGCGTCATGCCAACAGCGAAGCCCCGGAAACTCAACGGGTATTTCGCCCAAGGCGATTGTCGTGGCCCCGACAGCATGTCGCATCTGCGACAGTCGTCAGAGCCGCTTGACCTCGATGCCGTGCTTCTTCAGCGCGTAGCCGATCTGGCGTGGCGTCAGCCCGAGCAAACGCGCCGCCTTGGCCTGAACCCAGCCGGACTTCTCCATCGCGGCAATGACGCCATCGCGGTCGGCAGCGCCCGCGGCCGGCGACGGGCTGGGGGCGTTCCCCCCGGGCTCGAGGGGTTGCTGCGAACCACCGCCGGCCGACTCGCGTTGGGCGGCGGGCGGAAGCACCGAGAGCGGCACGATCGGCAAGGACCGCGGCGAGGCGAGCTCGGATCCACCGTTCCACAAAATCGCGGATAGACACTGGCTGTGACAGCAGGCGAAATCGTTCCGGACGATCTCCGGACCTGGCGCCAGCGTCGCCGTGCGCTGGACGCAATTCTCGAGCTCGCGCACGTTGCCGGGAAAGCCGCAGCTCATCAGCACTTCGATCGCGTGCCGATCGAAGCTCAGCGTGCGGCCATTCTCGGTGTTGAAGTTTTTCAGGAACTCGTTGGCCAATAGCGGAATGTCGCTGCGCCGTTCTCTCAGCGGCGGCAGCAGCATCGGCACGACACTGATGCGATAATACAAGTCGGCCCGGAATTCGTTGCGCGCGACGGCCTCTTCCAGATTGCGGTTGGTCGCGGCGATGACGCGAACATCGACCTTGATGGTCTGGTTGCCGCCGACGCGTTCGAACTCCTGCTCCTGCAGCACCCGCAACAGCTTGGCCTGGAACGAGGCCGAGATCTCGCCGATCTCGTCCAGGAACAAGGTCCCCTTGTCGGCGAGCTCGAACCTGCCCTTGCGGGAATTGAGCGCCCCCGTGAAGGCGCCCTTCTCGTGGCCGAACAATTCGGACTCCAGCACCGTTTCCGGCAGAGCCGCGCAATTGATCTTGATGAACGGACGCTTGGCGCGCGGCGACAGCTCGTGAATGGCCTTCGCGATCAGCTCCTTGCCCGTACCGGATTCGCCGCGCAGCAGCACCGTGGAGTTCGACTTCGCCACGACCGCGATCTTGTCGAGCAGCCCTCTTAGGGCTGGACTGTCGCCGATGATCCCGCCGACCTGGATCTTGCGGCGATCCCGCGCCGGCTTGAGCTCAGACAGCTCCTTCTGCAACCGATAGCTCTCATGCATCAGCCGTTCCCGGTCCTGCGCGACGACGCGGTGCAGCTTCACGGTCTGCCCGACCAGGTTGGCGATCATGGTCAACAGACGAACATCGGAATCGAGCCGGTACAACGGACGCTCGTCCCAGACCCTGTCGATCGTCAGCGTACCCACCACCTTGGCATCGATCCGGATCGGCACGCCGATGAATGACACACGAGTCGTCTCCGACGCTCCGAGGGTCTCGACGTCCGCCGGATTGAAAGCGGGATGGGTCCCGATGTTCTCCGCAAGGAGCGGCATCGCGGTCGCGACGATCTGGTCGATGGCTTTCTGCGGCAGGCGGGTGCGATAGCGCTCGTCACTGCCCTCGCTCCAGCCGGCGCCCACAGCCAGATCCGGGACGCCGTCGTCGGAGAGCAGCGCCACCACGCCATGGCGCATCTGGAGAAACGATTGCAGCAGGTTGATGACGTTGGCGAGCGTGGTCTCCAGCCGCGTCGGCGCCGTCAATATCTTGGAAATCTCGAAAATGCCGGTCAGCGCGATCTCGTTCAGCGGCACGAGCGGCGCGGTCTCATGGGTCTGCGGGCGTTCAACCGTGGGAGCTGCGGGCAGCATGACGGAATCTCCGTTGCCTGTGACATCCTCCCTGCGGCCTTCTTTGGAATTTGTCGTATTCTGATTCATGTTGTGTCGGGAGTCGCGCTCAACTTGTCAGCATCGCTGCAAAAAGATTCCGTCCCACTTGCACGCTTTGTGATCCGGTTCGTGGAATTTTCCACCGGAAAGGGCGCCACGCGCGAAAGCCGGTTTACCGCATTGATCTAGCGCAAATCGGCAAAGTTTCTTTGGCGATCGGCGCTTACCTTTTGATCACACGTGCTGCCCTCCGTTGATCGGTACTTCCGCACCTGTGACGTAGCTGGCCGCATCCGAGCACAGGAAGAAGATCACCTTGGCGACCTCGTCCGGCGTGCCGACGCGGTGCAGCGGAATGATCGGCGCCAGTTGCGCCTCGGTCTCCGGCGACAGGATGTCGGTCTTGATCTCGCCGGGCGCAATCGCATTGACGCGGATTCCGAACGGCGCGTAATCGTGCGCCATCTCCCGGGTGAGACACGCGAGCGCGGCTTTCGACGTCGCATAGGCCGTACCCGCAAACGGATGCACCCGCGAGCCCACGATCGATGTGACGTTGACAATCGAACCGGCGGCCCGCTTCAATTCCTCCACCAAGCCTTGCGCGAACAGCACCGGCGCCAGCAGGTTGACGTGGAACACACTCATCCAGGTTTCGACCGGTGTTGTCATCGAGTTCAGCCGCGAGCCGTCAGCGGCCTTCGGCGAGATCCCGGCATTGTTGATCAGCGCGTGCAGCGGGCTGCCGTTGAGCCGCTCCTTGATCTCGGCGACCGCGCGCGGCAGCGCGCGATGGTCGCTCAATTCGACCTGCACATGGTTGTCTGCCCCTGAATCCCAGGGACAGCGGCCGCCGTCGAACGGTTGCCTCGAACAGGTGATGATCCGCCAACCGGCGTCGGAAAACAGCTTTCCCGTGGCGTGACCGATGCCGCGCGAGGCGCCGGTCAGCACGAGCGTCTTCCGCTCGCCGTCTTGCGCGCGCGACCTGTCGCCGTGAAACGGACACAGCGCGGCATCGGGCGGTGGCGCGCCGGACGGCTCCCCATCGCGATCCAGCAAATCGAGCGTCACGCAAGCTCCTCGCCGCGTCCAACCGAACGCCTGACAAAATGACAATGGCAGCAACTTTGCAGGAATTGGGCCACGCGCCGCCGCTCGGTCGCAGCAGATTTCGCCGCGGGACGTCGGCTTTGCGACACGCTGGAAGGTTCGCGACACGATCGCGTGCGATTTCGAACCACGTACGCCTCTTCACGGGCGTTGCCGCTTTCTTAGTGTTGGTCGGCAGTTGAGAGCTGGTTTTCAATCGTTCCAAATGGCCCGGCTCTTGCTCTGCGTGTCTCAAGTCCGATCGTGCCCTGCTGCACTTACTCGCACAATTGGTTTCAAATGCCCCAGCCGAACGACCGCCGACTCTTTGCCGTCATCCTCGGCACCAATGAGATCGCATCCGCGATCGGCATCCAGTTGATGCGCGCCGGATATTGCGTGGTGCTGTCGCACGATCCGGATCCACCGGTGATCCGGCGCAAGATGGCGTTTCACGACGCACTCTACACCGACACTGCGCAGCTCGAGGGCGTCGTGGCCGAGCGCGTGGACGACGGGATGCAGGTCTATCGGGCGCTTGGCCGGCCGCCGCAGGTCATGGTCACCTGGCTCGGCCTGCTCGACCTGCTTCCGGTTCGTCACATCGATGTCCTGATCGACGCGCGCCTGCAGAAGCGCCGGATCACGCCCGACCTCAGGCGGCTGGCCCGGCTGGCCATCGGGCTTGGGCCAGGCTTCTCGTCGAACTTCAACTGCGATGTCGCGGTGGAGACCCGGCCCGGCAAGATCGGGCTGGTCACCGACGCGCGCTGGACCGACCCCGTCGACGGCGTCGCAAGCGCGCTCGGCGATGTCGGCGCGGAGCGCTTCGTCTACGCGCAATTCGCGGGACGCTGGCACACGCCGGTCGAGATCGGCACCCGCGTCTACAAGGACCTTGTGCTCGGCCATCTCTCCGGCATTCCTCTGCTCGCCCCGCGCGACGGCATCTTGCGCGGCATCGCCCGCGACGGCTGCGAGGTGCCGGCCGGCGTCAAGCTGCTCGAGATTGACCCGCGCGGGCGTGACGCGCAATGGACCGGAACCGACCAGCGCGGGCGTGCCATTGCCAACGCCACGGCCGCGGCTGTCAGGCTCCACGCCGCGCGCTCCGTCACGCAACGGAATCCGGCATGATCGTCTGTTCCTGCAACGTCATCAGCGATCACGACATCCGGGACGCGGTCGTGGCGACCGACGACGCACCGTTCTCGGCTGCCCAGGTCTACGACTGCCTGGGCTGCACTGTCAGATGCGGACGCTGCTCGCAATCGGTACGGCGAATTCTCGACGAGCAGGCGCCGCGGTCCGCGTGTCGTGCAATTCTCTGACGAGGCCCCGTTCGCAGCTCCCTGATTCATTGCCGCCTATAGGTCGTCACCATGGTGTAGTCCTTGCGTGGACCCGACACGACATGACGCACGACGAAGCGACCGTTGCGGAAAAAGGTGTAAGCCGACTGATAATGATCCAGATGGCAGAGATGTCCGGCGCTTCCGCTGAGGGCGCCTCCACCAGATGCGAATAGCGATATCTCGTGGAACAGCCGCGGCGGCGTCTCCTTGAAGAAGACCGAAAATCCGCGCTCGCCCCGGCGAAAGATATATTCGCGCTCTGCTTCGAGCGTGGTGCCATTCGCCAGCGTCAGATGCCCCTGCTCGCGATAGGCGAACGCCCCGTCGTCCGACGGCATCACGACCGCGACACCCTCCACGGTCACGTGACCTGTGACGATTCGGCTGAACGACCAGGAGCCGGCCAGCCTCGTCACCACCTCGGAGGCGTCCCCCCAGCCGTCGATCACGGTTTCGTTCATGTCCTCTGGATCCGAATTCGACATGGATGAGCAAGTACCTATATCCTGAGCCAATGCGTGTCGATGCAGCGAGCGTGTGATGGCCAGGAAACCCAGGACCGATACGGACGCCGACGACCTGCCCCGCTATTTCGTCTGGGTCCGCGGCCTCGAAAGGCCCGAGCCGCAGAAATGGGTGGACATGGATTTGGGCGTCGGCGACTGGAAGGGGCCGCTGGTGCTGGCCTGGCGGGAGCTGTCGGCGGACGAGCGGCGCCTGCCGCTGTCGATGCTGGCGCGACGATATCCGCCGCCGAAGATGGAGACGTTGTAGGCGCGATCACTTGCCCCTTGCCGCAGTCGGCGTCAGCCCGAACCTGCGGCGAAAGCAGCGGTTGAAATAGGAGAGATCGTTGAAGCCGCAGGCGAAGGCGATGTCGCTGATGCGACCTGCGCGATGGGCGAGCAGATCGGCCGCCTTGCGCAAGCGCAACTCGGTGAGGCGTGTGGTGAAGCTCGCGCCGGCCTCGAACAGGAGCTCGTTGACGTAGCGCTCGGAGAGACCGGCGGCTGCCCGGGCATTTCTTTTGCCAATTGTGGCCCAGATCATAGACCTCCGGAGCAAGACACCGCCATTCTTCTTGCTACCTCAGCGCGCTTACGGGACGAATACACCTGTTTGCACGTTTCATGACACACTTGTGATCGCATTCGGATGATGCCACCCGAGCGGGGCTTGGAGCATCCTCACTGATTTTCGGAGCAGTCCATGACGCACCAGGACGGAGCGCTGCATGGCGGCCCTGCAAGGCCAGCCCACCCGCACGATGATCCAGATGCTGCGGCTGACGCGACCGACGCGCGATCGCCGCGCAAGCTGGTGCTGTTCGCCGACGGCACCGGCAACGCCTTCACAACCCAGGAATCCAGTGTCTGGCGGCTCTACGAGGCGCTCGATCACACCCAGCCCGATCAGATCGCCTACTACATCAAGGGTGTCGGCACGGCGGGTTGGGCGCCACTCGCCGCTCTCGACGGCGCCACCGGCATCGGCGTTCCTTCCAACGTCCGCAAGCTCTATCGCTTCCTGTGCTGGAACTGGCGCGAAGGCGACGAGATCTACATCTTCGGCTTCAGCCGCGGCGCCTTCACCGCGCGCACTCTGGCAGCCCTGATCGCGAGCCAGGGCCTGGTGCCGGCAGTGATCGACAAAGTGGCGGTGTCGCATGCGGAGATGCAGCGCAACACGATGGCCGCATGGCGAAAGTATCGCGAAGAGTCCGTGGGCTTTTTCAGCCTGCCGACAATCTGGCTTGCGCGGTGGCTGCGCAACCTCTTGATCTTTCTCTATCACTTCATTCTCAGGCATCGCTCTTATGCCAGCGTTCGCGAGGCGATGGACGGTCGCAAGGATGTCAAGATCGAATTCCTCGGCCTGTTCGACACGGTCGAGGCGTTCGGCGTACCGGTCGAGGAACTCCGTGTCGCTATCGACTGGGCGATCTGGCCGATCTCGTTTCGAAACTACCGGCTCTCCGACAAGGTGAAGCAGGCTTGCCACGCGCTGGCGCTCGACGACGAACGCACCACCTTCCATCCGCTACGCATCGACCAGGCCGACCTGGCTAAGGGGCAGATCGTAAAGGAGGTGTGGTTTGCGGGCGTCCATTCCGACATCGGCGGCGGTTATCCGGAATCCACGCTGTCCTTTGTGCCGCTGGTGTGGATGGCCGAGCAGCTCGGCAACCAGCTTCGGTTCCAGGACGGCACCATCGAGCGCTTTCGCGAATATCAGTCGGCGATCGGGCCGATGCACGATTCACGGAGCGGTGCTGGCGTGCTGTACCGCTACGGTCCGCGGCCGATCCATGAGCGCGTCGAGGATGGCGGACCGCCGGTGGTGCACTTCGCCGTGGTCGAACGGATGCTGCATGGCTGCGACAATTACGCGCCGCTGATGCTTCCGGCCAGTGCCAGAGTGCTGCTGCCAAACGGAGACGTGCTGCCGCTGACGCGCGACGAAACGCGCAAAGCCATGAGGTCCGCTTATGCGAAGAGAGCAGGCAACAGCCATAAGGCGGCCGAAGCCGACGCGTTCATGGCGATGAGCCCGCCGAATCCCGAGATGGCACGGCAGGTCCTCGACACGGTGTGGTGGCGCCGCGTAGCCTACTTCTCTCTGGTGATCGCGCTCGTCATCTTCGTGATATGGCCTTGGATCGCGCGCGCGATCGTGGGCTCGTCCAAGGCGCACGGGCTCGAAGATACCACGCTGCTCAAATGGATCACGGCGATCGACAACGGCACGAGCACCGTCGTCAAACCATTCGCCGATCTGCTCGCGAGCGTACTGCCGTCCTACGCTGCACCTTGGCTTGGCATCGCGCTCTACTATCCCTTCCTCACCACGGTTCTCGTCATCATCATTCTGATCGCCTGGAACAGGAATACGGCGCTACGCGACAGCATTCAGGAGCGCGCCCGACTGGCCTGGTACCGGCCGGACCGGATGGCATCGCGAAAGCGGGTCAGCAAGTCCGGCTGGCTGCTTGCGATCGGCCGCTGGATGCGACTGCACACCTGGCCCGTGCGCATGGCCTTCACCAATGTGCTGATGCCGGCGGTTTTCCTCGCGGCCATATTCGGTTCGGGACTGCTGCTGCTCTCCCGCGGCTATTTCGACTGGCGTTCGGGCGTCGGCGACTTCTGCAAGAGCAGCGCATCGACACGGGCTGTCGGGGACGCGCCGGTGACCGCTCGCGACGGCGAATTGTTCGACGTCAGCGATTTCTGCTGGCCCAGCCGTCTCGCCGTCGAGAAGGGCCGCAAATACCGCGTCTGGATCCAGATGGCCGATCCGTGGTTCGACCGCACCATCATGACCGGCCTGAATGGATTTAGGACCCCGCCGGATCCGCCCCATCGCCTGGCCGTTCCCATCCTGCGGCTCCAGGGCGCAGACTGGTTCCAGCCCATCGTGCGGATCGGCGCGCGCGGGTCGTACGACGTGCCGCTGCAAGCCATCAACGGGCTGCCGGCGAACGACCTGCCACGGCGGGTCAACGCGACGCTGCCGGATTATGAAGACGATAGCAAGGACAACTACCCGATCCATGTCGAGGACTCCCCCGAGTTCAAGACCCCTGGTAGCGAATTGAATCGTGTCTGGAAGCCATTCGGGGATTTCGAGCCGATCCCGCAAGCGGCGCTGCCGGCAGCGCGGGCGCTGTGGCGCAAGCAGGGATTGTCGGAGCTATTCGTCGCGGAATTCCAGGCGCCCGAGGCTGGCGAATTGTTCTTCTACGTCAACGACGCCGTCCAGCTCTTCCCTCGCCTGATCTCCACGCGGCATGCGCCGCGCTGGCTCGTTTGGGTCCAGGGCCGACGCGTCCAGTTCTACAAAAACAACAGTGGAACGGCGACGATCCGAGTGCAGCGGTTGCCAGCGCCGTCGCTCCCATGATTATGGGTGTCGCGGCCGCCGCGCGGCGGCTAGACTTGCCGTGCGCCGCGGGGGACACGCGGCCGGGACCATGATCATGACGGACCAAGGCGAGACCGGTGAGGCCATCACCATCCTCCTCGTCGAAGACGACGCACCGACCTGCTGGCGCCTCCAGGACGCGCTGGTGAAGGCGGGCTACGAGGTGCGCACGGCCGGCACGCTGGGCGAAGCCCGCAGTGCGCTCGCGGTCCGCGCGCCGCGCGTGCTGCTGACCGACCTGCGGCTGCCCGACGGCCATGGCGTCGAGCTGATCCGCGAGACCAGGCGGCGCTTCCCCGACACCGAGATCATGGTGATCTCGGCACTGGGCGACGAGGAAAGCGTGATCTCCGCCATCACCGTCGGCGCCACCGGCTATCTGCTCAAGGACGCCTTCCCGACCGACATCGCCACCACCGTCCGCGACCTCGTCGCCGGGCATTCGCCGATCTCGGCTTCGATCGCCCGCTTCATCGTAAGGCGAACGCAGAGCTCATCCGAGCCGCCGCCGGGCCCGGCACTCAACACCGCAAAGCTCACGCCGCGCGAGATCGACATCCTCTGGGGCATCGCCAAGGGCTTCAGCTACGCCGAGATCGCGAGCCATCTCGGCCTGTCCCGGCAGACCGTGCCCGGCCACATCAAGAACATCTACCGCAAGCTCGAAGTGCACACGCGCAGCGAAGCGGTGTTCGAGGCGGTGCAGCAGGGCCTGATCAAGCTGTGAGCGAAATCGCGGCCAAGGCACCGGCGCGACCGAGACGCCGGCTGATCGTTTCACGCTTCGTGCCTTATCTGTTGCTTCAGGCGCTGATCGTGATCGCGACCGTTCTCGGGCTGCAATTGCTCCAGCCCAGCGACCCCGACGATTTCGCGCTGAGCGGATTTTCGCTCCGGGAGGACGGCACTACACGCCCGGTGACGCTGCCGCATTTCACGTCCTCGCGCTATTCGCTTGCGGATCCTCCGCTCTACACCGGGGCCTTCGCCTTCAAAAACGGCGATGCCGCATGGTCCGTGTTCCTGCCGCGCTTCAGCAATGCGGTGGAGGTCGCAATCAACGGCGTGGTCGTGCTCGATTCCCGCCGCGACGCCAATGCCAACCGGCCCGACCGCAACACGCCCGAGATTGCCGCGATCCCCTCCTCGCTGCTGCATGACGGCAGCAACGAGATCACGGTGCGGTTGTTCGTGTGGGGTCCGCTGAAGGGCTTTCTCGACACCGTCTATATCGGACCGGACGCTGCCTTGCGTCCGGCTTTCGAGACCCGCACGCTCCTGTTCGTCACACTCCCCGTGGTGTTCTCCGCCTGGCAATCGATCCTCGCCGTCATCCTTGCGATCATGTGGCTGATGCGGCGGCGCGAGCCGGTCTACGGCGTGCTGGCGGCTGCGATGGTGCTGGGCGTCGTCCAGGCCTTCATGCCGCCGCCGGTGCCGCCGGGAACCGTATCGCGACTCGCCTCCGTACTACTTGCGTCCGCGCCGATCGAGAGCGCGCTGATCGTCGTGTTCGGGGTGCTGTTCTTCGGCTGGCGCTGGCCGCGCTACGGCATGCTGCTGTTCGTGCCGGGTCTTATCGTGTTCGCGGTCGGCCTGATCGCAGGACCGCCGCTGCCGCGCATCCTGTTCCTGCTGCTCGGCATCCCCACCGTCGGGATCAGCCTCGTCCTGATGGCCGGCGTCACCGCGGCCGCCGTGGTGCGACGGCAGGATGCGGCGAGCCTCACGATCGGCTGCGCGGTGACGATCGTGCTGACCTGCTGGATCCACGACATGCTGTCGGTGTTCGAGTTCGTCACCAACGAACGCACCTTCGTCTCGCGGCTGTCCTATTCGGCAATGCTGGTCGCGATCGGTGCCGGGCTGACCTGGCGCTTCGCCCGTGCGCTGAACCAGGTCGACAGCTTTGCCGGCCAGCTCGTCGCCCGCGTGCGCGAGGCCGAGGAGCGATTGAAGGCGAGCTTCGCCCGCGAGGAGGCGCGCGCAAGGGCCGCAGCCCTCGCCAACGAGCGCACCCGGCTGATGCGCGACCTCCATGACGGCCTGGGCGGCCAATTGATCAGCATCGTCGCGCTCTCCGAGCGCGGGCACGAGGGCGCGACCATCACAGATGCGGCCCGCGCCGCGCTGAAGGATTTGCGCCTGGTCATCGATTCCATGGACGACATCGGCGGTGACATCATGCTCGCGCTCGGCTCCTGGCGCGAGCGCGCTGCGATGCAATTGCGGCCGCATGACATCAAGCTTCACTGGCGCGTGGCGACCCCGCAGGGCCTGCCGCTGCATCCTGAACTGCGGCCCTGGCACGTCATCCAGATTGTGCGCATCCTGGACGAGGCCGTGACCAATGCGGTCAAGCATGCGGCCGCGCGCCACATCACGGTGACCATCGACACGCGCGACGACGGCGAGGGACCGTACGGCGTCATCAGCGTCGCCGACGACGGCGGCGGCTTTGACCTTGATGGCGATGGCGAAGCGCCGGATGCGAACCAGACCGCGCGTGGCCTGCGCAACATGAGAAGCCGCGCCGCGCGTTGCGGTGCCGTGCTCGATCTGAGCTCGGATCAATCGGGCACATGTGTGCGGCTGCAATTGCCGCAAGTGTTTCCCGACAGCGATGCGGCCGCGGGTTGAAAGGCCTCTCCCCGAACGCATGGGACGTTCGGAGAGAGGGACCGGGCCGGGATGTTGGCTTGCGAAGGACGGGGGGTTCGTTCGCAGGCTCGCTTGCAGGGCTTTCTTGCAAGACTTCCTTGGCCCGAAGAATGCAATCAACTCAATCCAACACCTTCGTCAGCGCACGCCGACGCGATTGACGGGGCCGCCGCGATTCATCGGCGTGCCTGCGCGGACGCCGACTCCGGGCGCGCCCACGCCGGGCGTCGCCACGACCGCGGCCGCAACCGGTGCGCCCGGCGCAACCACCACCGCCGCATCCGGCCGCACCACGCAGCCTTTGGGTACACCGACCGTCTTGCAATAGACCACCGCCTGCGCCGGGCTCGTGCCCAACGACACCGTCGCCGCACCGGCCAGCATCATCACCGTCAGTCCGGCGCTCAGCGCTCCCGCTTTTTTCGACATTTCGCTCTCCTGCTTCCCGTCCGGCGCCCGGTGCAATCACCGGGTCTCGCAGCCGACGTGCAGCTTCAATGGCAAAAGACGACGCGCCAAGACATGCCATGAAGATGGGGGTGTGCCAGGCAAGCCTCCGAACCGATGCCATGAACATGGCATGGACCGGCCATGGATCTCCGCGAGATGGTCCGGCTCGCCCGATCCCGAGCGAGAGAAATCACAATTTCGAAGAGGTGCTTTATGAAGACTTCAATTCTTGCCGCGCTGCTGCTCACCGTCGCTGCCGTGCCCGCTTCAGCGCAATCCGGCCCCTCCCCGCAGGAGCAGATGGCCTGCCGCGGCGACGCGAGCAAGTTCTGCGCCGAGCACATCGGCAAGCCGCCGCAGATGAATGCCTGCCTGCGCGAGAACAAGACCAAGCTCTCGGACGCCTGTCGCAAGGTGGTTGAATCGCACGGGGGGTGACGTCTGCTCCTTCTCCCCTTTATGGGGAGAAGGCCAACAAGCGGCCTACGGCCTCAGGCGCTAGTCATCGTCGTCGGAGCCGAACAGACGGATCTGCGGGAAGCCGCCGCGCGGACGGCTCGCATAGTCGCGTGAGTCGGAATCCTCGCGGATGTTGCGCGCGACATCATCCCAATTGGTCTGATCGCGCCCACCGCGGGCATCGCGCTGGTCATAGCGGCGGCGCTCGGCCCAGCGCGCATGTCGCTCCGCCCGGCGCCGCTCAGACGCGGCGCGCTTGACGTCAGACTCCCTGGCCTTGGCATAGGCATTCTCAGGAGAGGATGCCGGCTCTGTGGCGGCCTGCTGTTCGGCAGGCCTTGCCGCTTGCGGCGGGGAAGGTGTTGGCTTGGCCGGCTCAGTTGCCGCCGTCTGCGGCGGCGCCGGCGGCTCAGCATTCGCCTGCGTCGTTCCGGTCTCAGGCTTGACGTCCGGCTTGGCTTCGGCCTGAGCCGGCGCGGCGATCATGGCGCCGAACGCCTGCGAGCCCGTGAGATATTGCACGCGCTCCGAGGGCGCGTTCGTGGTGGCCGCTCCGGCGGCCCCAGAGCGCTGCGCCATCTTGCTGGTGTCAGGCCCCTGCTTGGGCGCGATCGGATTCATGATGTTGCCAGCGACGATGCCGCCGCCGAGACCAATGGCGATGGCGGCGACGATCGACCCGGCACCGACGAAATAAGCTGTCGAGGCGCGCATTGGTCCACTCCCTCTTTGGACCGTGCAACGCCTGTCAATTGCCGGATGTTCCTGACTCCAGCATAGTTCCTGCAGGAACTTGCGCGTTAGATCTGCTGCGCGACCTTCTCCAGCCCGATGATGCGGGCGAGCTTGCGCACTTCTTCCTTCTGGTCGTCGCGCAGCTGGAACAGCAGCGGCATCGCGGCCGATTTCAACTGCTGGACCTCGTCGCAGTCCGGATCGATCTGCACGTTGGGTCCGTGGGGATTTGAGAGCTTGTTGGCCGAGATCTTGCGGACGACGTTGCGCAGCGCGGTTTCCACCGAGGGCCAATAGTATTCCTGCGACGACGACAGTTTCAGGCGATCCCTGATGCCCGCGATCTGCGCGTCGGAGAGCAGCGAATAGGTTTTGGGCGGCTGCGGCTTCGCCGCCAGCTTCGGCTTGGCCGGGGCTTCGACGGCGGCCGGGGCTTCCGCAGGCGCGGGCGCCTCGTTGATGTCCGCTTTGGGCATTGGGAAGTCTGACGGCGTGGCCGCAGCAAAGGCCTGACGCAGCGGCTCGGTCAGGACCGGCGCCTGGGATAGCTTGTCGGCTGGCACTTGAACCGGCTCAATCGCAGCGGAGGCTAGCGCCAGCGTTGGAACCAGCCGGTCGGCCTTGGCGGCGCGGTTGGGAGCGAGCGGCTTCGACGGGGCCTGGGTGATCATCTCGGCACTGACGCTGGGGACGCTGTCGCGGCCGAGAATGGCAGTGGTGGCGGCACCGAGGACGAGGAAGCAGGTCAGCACGGTGATGGTGATGGCTCTGGACAAACGTCTCTCCGGAAGGACCGCTTCACGATGTTGTTAGAGATGCCCGGGAAAAGGGCGCGAAATAAGGCTTGAGTGTGCCTTTGCGGCGACAATCATCCTGCCTGCCGCGACAAAGTCAAAACACTCAGCAAAATCAAGCAGCTATCGCCAGGTCGTAGGCATCCTGGATATCGGCGACGATCTCGGAAGCCTCCCAGACCGCGCGCGGCTCCACCGATTGCAGCGTCACCGTCCAATTACCGCCCCGGCGGGTGCGGGGGACGCGGACGATGTCGAAGCGGACATTGCGGCAGAGCGGGTGACGGGCCAGCGCATGGGCGACGCGGACGCGGATCTCGTCCAGCGTTGCGGCTGTCTTGCTGTTGAGAAAATCGAAATCCATCGCCTGTCCCTCTCGTCCCGATTGGCGGCCGTGAGGGAGATTCTTGGCGGGGCTTGGTTAATCTGCCGTTAAGTGCAGTGTTGCGGAGCTATGCGGGATTAACCGTGCTGCGGCGCAAAAGCCTATCGCCCCGATGCGGCGCGGTATTCGGCGGTCGTCCGGGCCACGAGGTCATCGACCGCCATCACGCCCGTCACGCCCGAGGTCGAATGCCCGCCGCTCCAGATATCGCGCCAGCGCTTGGGCCTGACCTCGCGCGCGGTGACGTCAATGTCCTTGCCGATGTCGATGGCGCCACGCGCCGGCAGGTCGTCGGGGTCGAGACCGGCGGCGACGATCGACGGCTTCAGCATGCTGGTCTGCAGGCCCGTGAACGCCGTGGTGAGCAGGATGTCGTCGGCGCTGCTCTCGACCAGCATCTGGTTGTGACGTTCGTCCGCCATGCTCTCGCGCGTCGCGATGAATTTCGTGCCCATGTAGGCGAGATCGCAGCCGAGCACTTCGGCCGCGTACAGGGCATGGCCATCGCCGATACCGCCGGCGAGCACGATGATGCCGTCGTAGAATGCGCGCACTGCGCGGACGAAAGCGAACGGGTTGAGCCAGCCCGTCTGTCCGCCCGCACCCGCGGTGAGCAGCACCAAGCCGTCGGCGCCCGCTTCCGCCGCGCGCTCGGCGTGACGGATCGAGGCAACGTCCGCCAGTACCAGCGCGCCGACATCATGCAGGGGTTTCAGCACGGGCGCCGGCGAACCGACCGACGTAATGACGATCTCAGGCGTGTGCTTGAGCAGCACGGCGACATCCTGCTCCAGCCGCGCGTTGGAGCGATGCACGATCAGGTTCGGACAGAGCGGCGCCGCCTTGCGGCCGGATTGATCCTCGTGCTGCCGCAGCCGCATTGCGATCTCTGCGAACCAGGCATCGAGCTGCTCCGTGCTGCGGCAATTCACGGTAGGAAAGCTGCCGATCACGCCATTACGGCAGGCGGCGACCATCAGTTCGACGCCTGAGACGAGAAACATCGGCGCCGCGATCAGCGGCAAAGCGAGGCGGTCGCCGAAGCATTGCAGTCGATTGTGTGTCAACCATGCCTCCCTGCGCGGGCTTTGTCGTTCCATCGCGTTTTCCCTGTGCTAGCGTCGTCGGCAACATTGGCACGCGAGAAGCCGATGACAAAGCAACGAGGAAACTTATGGCCGATCCGCTCCACGCATCGTCCCCGACTTGTGCGCAGACGCTACGGGCGCTAGCGCGCTATCCCGACCGGACGGCTTTCGCCTGGCCCGGGGGATCACTGAGCTATCAGGGAAATCCCTGACGCCGCGCGCTATCTCACCGTCGCGCCGATCAGCCACGTTGCCGGCACAAAGGTGCTGCCGACCTTGATGCGCGGCGGCACCGTGCACATGCTGAAGGGCTTCGACCCCGAAGTCGTGCTGGCGACGATCGCGCGCGAGCGCATCAATTTCACGCTATTCGTTCCGACCATGATCTATGTGCTGCTCGATCATCCCGCCCTCGGCAAGACCGATCTCTCCTCGCTCGAGCTCGTACTCTACGGCGCCTCCGCGATGTCGCCGAGCCGGTTGCTCGAAGGTATCGAGCGCATCGGGCCGGTGTTCTCGCAGCTTTACGGCCAGACCGAATGCTATCCCGTTTCGGTGCTGCGCAAGGGAGATCACGATCCCAGGACGCCCGAGCTGTTTTTGTCGTGCGGCTTTCCGATCGCGGCGTGCGAGGTCAAGATCCTCGACGACGATGATCAGGAAGTGAAGACGGGCGAAGCCGGCGAGATCTGCGTGCGTGCGCCGCATGTGATGGCGGAATACTGGAAGCGACCGGACATCACCGCCGAAACGCTGAAGAACGGCTGGGTCCACACCGGCGACATCGCGCGGCAGGATGAGCGCGGCTACATGTTCATCCTCGACCGCAAGAAGGACATGATCGTCACTGGCGGCTTCAACATCTTTCCGCGCGAGGTCGAGGACGTGCTGTCGCAACACGCCGACGTCGCAATGGTCGCGGTCGTCGGCATTCCCGACGAGAAGTGGGGTGAAGCGGTCACCGCCATCGTCGTGCCGCGCGAGGGCACAAGGCCCGATCCGGATGAGCTGATCAACATGGTGCGGACGCGAAAGGGCTCGGCCCATGCGCCGAAGCAGATCCAGTTCGTCAAGCAGCTGCCGATGACAGGCGTCGGCAAGGTCGACAAGAAGGTGCTGCGCGCGGGCTTCTGGAGCGGACGGGACCGGATGGTGGGGTAACGCCCTGATTGCTGCGACGAGTTCGGAATACACGTATCGCGCGAAAGCCCGGGCATTTGAGCGATCTCACCCGGGATTCTACGGTGTCGTTGTGGCTCCGGCACCACAATGCCCGACGGAGTGTGCGGCCGCTCAGCCTGGGCGATTGCCCGCGAATCCGGGAATCAACTAGACCGCTGACGGGGCTGGGAAGCGGAGTAAGCAATGAGAGTCGCTTCCCTGGAAAGTGCAGTCGCCGCGATCACGTTGATCACGGCTATCGTCGTGGTGCTGTGGGAGATCAAGATCTTCTACGGATTGTGAACTGGCAGGATGCTGGGGCATCCCTTCCGCGGCGGCGGAAGTCTGCCGTTCAATCGGCCCCAGAGATGGTCGCGGCGCTCGCCGTCACGCTTACCGCTTCTCGATCACCAGGCTCTGCACAGCGCGGCCGAAATAGCCCTGCCGATCAGCCAAACGCGACATGGCAAGACCCGCGCCATCGGGGCCAATCCAGGATTCACCGTCGAGCAAAATCCAGTCGCCAACCGGTTGGCGCGCAAGACTCACCGAGAGGTCGGCGTTGATGTAGGTCCAGGTGCGAAAATCGAGCGTCGAGGCGGTGCCGTTGGAGAAATCGGCGGCGACCACAGCGCGCATTACCTGCGAGACCGCCTCGCCTTCGACCAGCGGATGATCGAGACGAAACCAGATCGCACCGGCGCCAGCCTGGCCAAAACGACCGCGCGCCGCGCGCATCGAGACCATGCCGGCGAACGGACTGGTCGCGCCATGGCCGTCCTCGACCAGCGAATCCTCGGGCGACGGCAACGTGACCGGCAAGTCCTCGACGTCGGCGGGCAATTGCTGCGTCTGCTGCTTGATCTTGAGCACGGTGGCACCGACGACCTGAACGCCGTCAGCAAGCAGCTTGACCGCGCAGAGCTGGATCTTGCGCCCTTCGCGCAAAACTTCGCTTTCGATCGTGAGCGGCGCCACCGGCACCGGGCGCATCAGATCGATCGTCACCCGCGCGATGTTCATCGGCACCGGCGTCGGAATCCGCTCCGCCGCCCAGGTCACCAGCGCCGACGGCGCCGAACCGTGCTGCATGCGCCGGTCCCACGGACCGGCGGCAGCGGGGCTGGTGACGACGCTGTTGCCGTCGACGCGGTAGATGGCACTCATGCTTCACTCGATCGCAGCTGCGTTCCCCGGACGCTGCGCAGCGCGCAAACGATGCGCTGCAGATCCGGGGTCTAGGGGGAGCGGCGGGTCCCGGCTCTGCGCAGTAGCGTTGCACGCTGCAGCGCGTCCGGGACACAAGGCCGGTTTACAACGGCGGATCGACCGCCTCGTCGTATTCCTTCTTGAAGCGCGCGATCAGTTCGGCGGCGGGTACGACCTTGTCCACGCTGCCGATACCCTGGCCCGAGCCCCAGATCTCCTTCCAGGCCTTCGGCTTGGCGCGCTCGCCGGAGGCGTCGGTACCGAAATTCATCTTGGAGGGATCGGAGGTCGGCAGGTTGTCCGGATCCATGCCGGCGGCGAGGATCGAGGGCTTCAGATAATTGCCGTGCACGCCGGTGAAGAGATTGGAGTAGACGATGTCGTCGGCGCTCGAGCCCGCGATCATCTCCTTGTACTTCTCGACCGCATTGGCTTCCTTGGTCGCGATGAACGCCGAGCCGATATAGGCGAAGTCGGCGCCGAGAATGCGCGCGGCGCGGATCGCCTTGCCATTGCCGATGGCGCCCGAGAGCGCGATCGGGCCGTCGAACCATTTGCGCGTCTCGGCGACGAAGGCGAGCGGCGAGATGGTGCCGGCATGGCCGCCGGCGCCGGCCGCGACCAGGATCAGACCGTCGGCGCCCTTCTCGATCGCCTTGTGGGCGAATTTCTGGTTGATCACGTCGTGGAAGACGATGCCGCCCCAGCCGTGGACGGCCTGGTTGAGCTCCTCGCGCGCACCGAGCGAGGAGATGATCATCGGCACCTTGTACTTGGCGCAGAGCTGCATGTCGTGGTCGAGACGGTTGTTGGACTTGTGCACGATCTGATTCACCGCGAACGGTGCCGACGGCCGTTCCGGATGGGCGCGATCATAAGCCGCGAGCTCTTCGGTGATCCGCGCCAGCCATTCGTCGAGCAGCTCCGGCGGCCGCGCGTTCAGCGCCGGGAACGAGCCGACCACGCCGGCCTTGCACTGCGCGATCACGAGATCAGGCACCGAGATGATGAAGAGCGGCGAACCGATCACGGGGATCGACAGGCGCCCCTTGAAAAGAGCAGGCATGGACATTGCGGAGCGATCCTTTGTTGGCAGACCATTGGAGGTTGGGGACCATACCAACAAGGCAATCTTTCCACTGTCAAGTATTGCGTTGGGACGTCGCGGCGGATGTCGTTACCGCAATTCCAACCCGCGGAATTCCTGAGGTGTCATTCCGGGGCGACGCGTAGCGTCGAGCCCGGAATCCATCGAGCGTCAGCGCAAATGGTGCGATGGATTCCGGGCTCGCGCTTCCGCGCGCCCCGGAATGACGGGAGGTGATTCCAGCGCCTATCCCACCACATCCGGATTGATCAGCCGCTCGAACGAGAACATCTCGTCCCACTTTTCCTGCGTCAACAGCTTGCGCTCCATCACGACGATCTGATGCAACGACTTGCCGCTCTTGTAGCCCTCGCGCGCGATCTCGGCGCATTGCTTGTAGCCGAGCAGCGGCTTCAGCACGGTGACGATGCCGAGCGAGTTCAGCACCATGTTGCGGGTGTGCTCCTCGTTGGCGGTGATGCCGACGACGCAATTCTCGCGCAGGCTGTTGACCGCGCGCTCCATGGTGCGGATCGAGAAGAACAGCGCGAACGAGATCACCGGCTCCATCACGTTGAGTTGAAGCTGGCCGGCTGAAGCTGCCAGCGTCACCGTGGTGTCGAGGCCAATGACCAGGAAGCTGGTCTGGTTGACGACCTCGGGGATGACTGGGTTGACTTTGCCGGGCATGATCGAGGAGCCCGGCTGCAATTGCGGCAGGTTGATCTCGTTGAAGCCCGCGCGCGGGCCCGAAGCGAGCAGGCGGATGTCGTTGCAGATCTTGGTCAGCTTGCTGGCAGTGCGCTTGAGCACGCCCGAGAGCTGCACGTAAGCGCCGGTGTCCGACGTCGCTTCGACCAAATCGCCCGCGAGAATGAAGTCGACGCCGGTCAATGCGCTCAGGTGCCGGACCGCGAGTTTGGGATAGCCGACCGCAGCCGTGACGGAGGTGCCGATCGCGGTGGCGCCGAGATTGATCTCGCGCAGCAGCGCACGTGCTTCCGAGATGCGGTCGACCTCCTCCCCGATCGTGGTACCCCATCCCCTGAATTCGGCCCCGAGCGACATCGGGACCGCGTCCTGCAGATGTGTGCGGCCCATCTTCAGCACGCGATCGAATTCCCGGCCCTTGGCGAAGAACGCCTCCTGCAGCTGGCGCAGCGCCGTCATGTAGCTTTCCAGGCGCAGGATGAGAGCGAGGCGAAACGCAGTCGGATAGGTGTCGTTGGTGGACTGGCCGTAATTGACGTGGTCGTTGGGGCTGACGTGCTGATAGTCGCCCTTGACGAAGCCGAGCGATTCCAGCGCGAGGTTAGCGATCACCTCGTTGGCGTTCATGTTGGTCGAAGTGCCGGCGCCGCCCTGGATGAAGTCGGTGACGAACTGGTCCATCATGTCTCCGGCGATGACGCGGTCACAGCCGATGATGATCGCGTCGGCCACCTTCGTATCAATCGCGCCGAGATCGCGATTGGCCATCACCGCAGCCTTCTTGACGTAACCCAGCGCCTTCACGAAGTAAGGCTCCTGGTTCATCGGAATGCCGGTGATATGGAAGTTTTCCTTACCCCGGATGGTCTGGACGCCGTAGTAGATGTCGTCGGCGATCTCACGCTGTCCGAGGAAGTCCTGCTCGTAGCGGCTCATGGGCGCTCCTTGCTGCTCGCGCGTGGCGTCAGTTCTGGCACAACGCGCTGGTGACGACGGTATCGGTCCGGCAATCATCCGGTTTGCGTTGCCTGCCCGGAATGAGAACCTTGGCCGAGCACTTCTCGGCAGAGTCGGTGTTGAGGCTCCTGCCTTCCTTGTAGCCCTTGCTCTGGCACAGCTGGTCGGCCGCGGGCTTGCAGTCGGGCGCGCCGTTCGCGGAGACCGGGCAAACCGCGCGTCCCGAGATCATGGCGGAGGGTTTGGCCAACCGGGATAGATCGTCGAGGGTCTCGCTGGGGCTTTTGATCGGCGGCAGGATCGAAGGCAGCTTGTCGAACAGCTTTCCCATCTCGTGGATCAGCCCGGGATTCTCCTCGCCTGACGCCGGGCTCGACGGCGCGGGCGTCGAGGGCGGCGGCGCGGCCTGCGGCCCCTGCTCCTGGAGACCGAGCGTCGGCGGCGCGGATTGCGGCCAACCGGTCCCGCTGGAGCTAAGCAGGAGTGAAAGCGCTGCAACTATCAGCGTCCCCAGCCGCAGGACCGAACTGCCAGATCGAACCATCATGGCCACAACCGTAGCCGAACCGGACGCGGCGGCAAAGCTTTGCGGGTTAGATCAGCTTGATCGCCACCACGAAGCCGAGCACCAGCACCGCGGCGCCGAGCGCCACCCAAAGGCCGAGATGCCGCTCGATCCGCTCGCGAATCCAGTCGCCATAGCGGTTCAGCAAGATCGCCACGATAAAGAAGCGTCCGCCACGCGCGACGATCGAGCACAGGATGAACAGCACGAGATTGTAGCCGGCAAAGCCCGAGGTGATGGTCACCAGCTTGTAGGGAATCGGCGTCAGGCCCTTGAGCAGGATGATCACCGCGCCCCATTGGGCATAGGATGCGCGAAAAGCATCGACCTTGTCGCCGAGGCCATAGACCTGGATCAGCCAGTGGCCGACCGAGTCGAACAGCAGCGCGCCAATCGCATAGCCCAGCAGGCCACCCAACACCGACGTCCCGGTGCAGATCGCCGCATAGGCCCAGGCGCGCTGCGGGCGCGCCAGCGACATCGGGATCAGCATCACATCGGGGGGAACAGGAAAGAAGGAGCTTTCTGCGAAAGCCACGGCCCCCATGATCCAGAGCGCGTAGGGCTTATGGGCGGCGTCGATGCACCAGTCGTAGATACGTTTCAGCATGGTGCCGGGATGAAGCACCATGGGACGGATTTGTCCATCGCCAGTTTTGTGACCCTTTAGTGCCGCTTGCGTGCGACGCGGCCCTCGAGCGCGGCGATTGGCCGCCTGGCAGCGACGCGCGGTGAGGCGACCTTGGGCAGCTTCATCGGCGACTTCGGCAGCTTTTCGGCAATGCCCAGCATGTCCTCGCGTCGCGACATTTCACGCCAGACATCTTCAGGGCGCACGCCGGCGGAAGCCCAGAGCACGGTGACATTGTAGAGCAGATCGGCGCTTTCCCGAACCACGGCCTCCGTATCGCCGTTGACCGCATCAATGACGACCTCGATCGCCTCTTCGGCGAGCTTCTTCGCCATTTTGGAGGGCCCACGCTGAAACAGCCGGGCGGTGCGCGATGTTGCCGGATCAAGGTCCCTGGCCGCGAGCACAGCCAGATATAGCCGCTCAAGCGAATCACTCATGGTTCTGAAAACTACTCTAAACAAATGGCGAGCGCGTTAACGCTTGACAATAAAAGGCAAAAACGGCCGCCGCGGCAGGCGCGGCGGCCTGTTGTGGTCAATCCCTGGTAGCCAGAGCTAGTAGCAGTTCGTGTAGTGGCCCTGGCCGCAGAGCTCGGACGGAGCCGTGCCGCCATAGCGCTGGTACTGGTAGTCAGGGCCCGGACCGTAATAGGGCCCGTCACCGTAATAGGCCGGCCCGCTGTAATAAGCGGGGCCACCATAGTAGGGGCCGTTGTCATAGGCGTAGGCGTCACGCGTCGCGGCGATCGCAAGGCCAGTGCCGATGGCACCGGCAATTGCCGCGCCCGCGAAGGCCGCACCGCCGCCGCCATGCCAGTGACGGCCGCCTGCGAACGATGCGGTGGGAGCGACACTGGTCAGTGCCAGCACCGCCGCGGCGACGAGAACGGCCTTGCGGCCGGTCAGTTTCGAAATTCGATCAAACATGATTGGACCCTCCTTGGGACCTTCAACGGTGCCTCGAGACAGGCTCATGTCCTTCAAACACCCGCATCCCATGTTGGGTTCCCCCACCCCAACACAAGCTGAACGAGGTTGCGCGATCATGACGCAACCTCCGCTCATCTTCCGTTCAGGTTGGACGAAGCACGCGGCGCCGGCACAAGCGGGCTGAGCCTCGCGGGCGGGACACACCGGCCAAACATGCAAAAAGCTTCGCTGTATCTCGCCGGCGATCCCTGCTTAAAATGCAACCTCATCGTCACACCGCTTACAGGTTACCGCCTGCCACATGTCCATCCTCCGCCTCTATACCCGCGTTCTCGAACTGCTCGGCAAGGAGGCGGGGCTCGGCTGGCTGCTTGCGATTGCCAACCTCCTCCTGGCAGGCTCGCAATTTGCCGAGCCGGTGCTGTTTGGCCGGATCGTCGACGTCCTCTCCGGCAAGACGGTAGCGGGCTCCGACTCGGCCTGGCCGTTTCTGGCCGCCTGGGTCGCGTTCGGACTGTTCACGATCGGCTGTAGCGCGCTCGTGGCGCTGCAGGCCGACCGGCTCTCGCATCGCCAGCGCCAGGCGGTGCTGACGAGCTATTTCGAACACATCCTGCAACTGCCGCTGACCTTCCATTCCGGCACCCATTCGGGCCGGCTGATGAAGGTCATGCTCAACGGCACCGATGCGCTGTGGCGGCTCTGGCTCGGCTTTTTCCGCGAACACTTTGCCGCGATCCTGTCGGTCGTGGTGCTGCTGCCGCTGTCGCTCTATTTGAACTGGCGGCTGGCGATCCTCTTGTTCGTGCTGTGCATCGTCTTCACCGCGCTGACCACCTTCGTCGTGCGCAAGACGTTCGGCATGCAGATGGCGGTCGAGGAGCAGTATAGCGAGCTCTCCGCGCGGGCCTCCGACGCGCTCGGCAATGTCGCGCTGGTGCAAAGCTTCGTCCGCGTCGAATCCGAGGTGCAAGGCCTGCGCTCCGTCGCGGATGCGCTGCTCGCGGCGCAAATGCCGGTGCTGTCCTGGTGGGCGCTCGTCACCGTGATCACGCGCGCCTCGACCACGATCACCGTGCTCGCGATCTTCACGCTCGGCATCGCGCTGCACGACCAGGGCCTGACCTCGGTCGGCGAGATCGTGATGTTCGTGAGCTTCGCCACGCTGCTGATTCAGAAGCTCGAGCAGGTCGTCAGCTTCATCAACAACGTTTTCATGGAAGCGCCGCGCCTGCGCGAATTCTTCGGCGTGCTCGATGCCGTGCCCGCCGTTCACGACCGGCCCGATGCGATCGACGCAGGCCGGCTCTCCGGCCTCGTCGAATTCAACGACGTCACCTTCTCCTATGACGGCAAGCGGCCGGCGATCGAGGATCTCTCCTTCACCGCACTGCCCGGCCAGACCATCGCACTGGTCGGCCCGACCGGCGCCGGCAAGTCCACCGCGATTGCGCTGCTGCACCGTGCCTTCGACCCGCAATCCGGCTTCATCAAGATCGACGGCATGGACGTGCGCGGTGTCACGCTCACCTCGCTGCGGCGGAACATCGGCGTCGTGTTCCAGGAAGCGCTGCTGTTCAACCGCTCGATCGCCGAGAACTTGCGCGTCGGCAAGCCGGATGCGACCGAAGCCGAGATGCGCAAGGCTGCGGAGCGCGCGCAGGCCATCGAATTCATCGATCGCAGCGGCGGATTTGAGACCAATGCCGGCGAACGCGGCCGCATGCTCTCGGGCGGCGAACGGCAGCGGCTGTCGATCGCACGCGCATTGCTGAAGGACCCTCCGATCCTGATCCTGGACGAGGCGACCAGCGCGCTCGACGCGGTCACCGAGGCCAAGGTGAATGCCGCTCTCGATGAAGTGATGAAGGGCCGCACGACGTTCGTGATCGCCCACCGCCTCTCCACCATCCGCAACGCCACGCGGATCCTCGTGTTCGAGCATGGTCGCGTGATCGAAAGTGGAACTTTCGATGAACTCGTGGCCAAAGGCGGCCATTTCGCCGAGCTCGCCAAGGCCCAGTTCATGGTGCAGGAACAGGCATTGCCGAAGGCACAGGCCGGCGCGAGTGCCGCCGAGGCCACTTTTTCTGCCGCCAAGTCGCCTTAACAGATCCCTGTAGTACCGTCGAAATTCAGCCTATTTCATTGCGGAATACGCAAGCGAAGCCCCTATTCTCGACGCACGAGCCGGTATAGGTTTGCGACGCCGCAAGCGGCGGCGCTGGATTTCAGAACCCGAACCTCAGATCACGAGAGCCGTCCGCATCAGGCGGATCTCCAAGACCGGAAATCGGATAGTGCACGCCTTACGCCCGCTGCTTCGCAAACCCCTGTTCAACCTTTTCGCTGCGGCGCTCGCCGTTGGTGCGCTTCTCGCGCCGCGCGCGGCAAGCGCCGAAGCGCTGCTGCTGATCGAAGCCGACAGCGGCAAGGTGTTGCAGGCGGAGAACGCGACCATTCCCTGGTACCCGGCCTCGGTCACCAAGATCATGACCGCCTATGTGACGCTGAAGGCGGTGAAGGACGGCAGGATCACGCTCGACACGCTGTTTACGGTGTCGCCGACCGCCGCCTCGCAATCGCCATCGAAAATGGGCCTGCGTCCGGGAACACAGCTCACCGTCGACAATGCGTTGAAGATGATGATGGTCAAATCGGCGAACGACATGGCCGTGGTGCTGGCCGAAGGCGTCGGCGGCTCGATCGACGGCTTCGCGGCGATGATGAACGACACCGCGAAGAAGCTCGGCATGACCCAGACGAACTACGTCAATCCGAACGGTCTCCCCGCGGACGGACACGTCACCTCGGCGCGCGACCTCGGCATTCTCGCGCGCGCGTTTCTCCGTGACCTCCCGGAATACGAATATTTCGTGCACATTCCCGCGATCCGCTTCGGCAAGCGCATCACGCCGAACTTCAACAAGCTGATCGGCCGTTATCCCGGCGCCGACGGTTTCAAGACCGGCTTCATCTGCGCTTCCGGCTACAATCTCGTCGCCTCAGCCACCCGCAACGGCCGTCGCCTGATCGCGGTGGTGCTCGGCGCCAACTCCGGCACGGCGCGCGCCGTGAAGGCGGCGCAGCTGCTCGAGCGCGGCTTCAGCCAGGACAATCTGTCGTGGCTGCGCCCCTCGCTCGGCACCGTCGAGAACCTCGTGCCGGTCGATGCCTCGCCGCCGAATTTGCGCGAGGAGATGTGCGGCGGTCACCACAAGCGGCCGGCCAGCGACGACGACGATGCGCTGATCGCGACCAACGGCACCAGCGGCTCGGCCTCCGCCACCGGCGGCGAAGCCCAGGTCACCTTCTTCACCGCAGGGCTCCAGCCGCCGCTGATGAAGGCCTCCGAGCTGATGGCTTCCGCGCCTGCGGCCGCAGAGCCTGTCGTGGTCTATACCGGCCCGACCCGCACCGGTGCAGCCCTGGTCGCGGCCGTCGCGGCCGACACCGACCAGCAGAATCCGCCGAAGGCGCGTGGCAAGAAGTCGCGCGTCGCCAAGAAGCCCGACGCCGGCAGCGATGCCAAGACCGAGGCCAAGACCGAGGCGAAGACCGATCGCAAGACCGCCGCGGCGAAACCGGCAACGACCAAGCCCGACGCTTCGGCCAAGGGCGATGCAAAGGGTGATGCAAAGACCGCTGCAAAGCCGGCAGCGAGCAAGCATGCCGCGGCCAAGCCTGCAGAAAAGCCGGCGACCCGCGATCAGGGGGCTAAGCCTGCCAAGCCCAAGGCGGCCACAAAACCTGCGCCGAAGCCCGGTGCCAACAACAGCTAGGCTCACGGGCCAAGTCCCCGCTCGGGCAGAAACCCCGCAATTCGCACCTGCGGCAGCCATTTGCGACGATTCCAGTAGCCACTCCCTAGCCTTTGCCCTAAGCCTCGACCGCTTGCCAGCCGTTCCGGCAGGCTCGATACTGCCGGCAATGAGGCAAGCCCGAGACACAACGGGCTCTGGTGCAAGAGAGGGGAGTTTCCATGGAGCGCATCTGGCTCAAACAATATCCGCCCGGCGTGCCCGCTGATATCGAGCCGACGCAATACGCATCGCTGGTCGACCTCCTGGAGGAGAGCTTTACCAAGTTCGCCGACCGCAAGGCGTTCATCTGCATGGACAAGGCGATCAGCTACCGCGACCTCGACCAGATGTCGCTGGCGCTGGCCGCCTATTTGCAAGGGCGCGGCCTGCAACGCGGCGCCCGCGTCGCGATCATGATGCCGAACGTGCTGCAATACCCGGTTGCCACCGCCGCGGTGCTGCGCGCCGGCTTTGCCGTGGTCAACGTCAACCCGCTCTACACCCCGCGCGAGCTCGAGCATCAGCTCAAGGATTCCGGCGCCGAAGCCGTCATCGTGCTGGAGAACTTCGCCCACACTGTCGAGCAGGTGATCGCGAAGACGCCGGTGAAGCACGTGATCGTCGCCAGCATGGGCGATCTGCTCGGCTTCAAGGGCGTGATCGTCAATCTCGTCGTCCGTCGCGTCAAGAAGATGGTACCGGCCTGGTCGCTGCCGGGCGCGGTCTCGTTCAACGACGCGCTCTCGGCCGGTCGCAGCCAGACCTTCAACAAGCCAAAGCTCTCGCCCGGCGACGTCGCCTTCCTGCAATATACCGGCGGCACGACGGGCGTCTCCAAGGGCGCCACGCTGCTTCATCGCAACATCGTCGCCAACGTGCTGCAGAACGACGCCTGGCTGCAGCCGGCGCTCAACGCGCCGCCGCATGTCGAGCAGCTCATGATCGTCTGCGCGCTGCCGCTCTATCACATCTTCGCGCTGACGGCCTGCTATCTGCTCGCGGTGCGCGCCGGCGGCTGCAATCTGCTGATCCCGAACCCGCGCGATATCGCGGGCTTCGTCAAGGAGCTGGCGAAGTACCAGGTCAACAGCTTCCCTGCCGTGAACACGCTGTACAACGGCCTGATGCACCATCCCGACTTCAAGAAGCTCGACTTCTCGAAACTGAAGATTTCCAACGGCGGCGGCATGGCGGTGCAACGCCCCGTGGCCGATCAATGGAAAGCGATCACCGGCTGCTTCATTGCCGAAGGCTATGGCCTGTCCGAGACCTCGCCGACGCTGACCTGCAATCCGGCGAACGCAACGGAATTCACGGGCACGATCGGCATCCCGGTGCCTTCAACCTGGATCTCCATTCGCGACGACGACGGCAACGAGGTCCCGCTCGGCCAGGCCGGCGAGATCTGCGCCAAGGGCCCGCAGGTGATGTCGGGCTATTGGAACAGGCCTGAGGAAACCGCCAAGGTGATGACCGCGGACGGCTATTTCCGCACCGGCGATATCGGCGTGATGGACGAGAAGGGTTACACCAAGATCGTCGACCGCAAGAAGGACATGATCCTGGTTTCCGGATTCAATGTCTATCCGAACGAGATCGAGGAAGTCATCGCGAGCCATCCGGGCGTACTCGAATGCGCCGTGATCGGCATTCCCGATTCCAAGTCCGGCGAAGCGGTGAAGGCCTTCGTGGTCAGGAAGGACCCGAACCTCACGGCCGAAGCCGTGATCAAGTTCTGCCACGAGCAGCTCACGGGCTACAAGGTGCCCAAGCACATCGAATTCCGCACCGACCTGCCGAAGACCAACGTCGGCAAGATCCTGCGCCGCGAGCTGCGCGACGAGAAGAAGGCCCAGGCGGCCTAAAGGCGCGCCTCTCTCCTCGAAGGGGCGCGCACTTGCGCACCCTTTCGTCATTGCGAGCGCAGCGAAGCAATCCAGGAATGTGCCCGCGGAAGTAGTCTGGATTGCTTCGCTGCGCTCGCAATGACCGAAAATTGGCGTCCCCCTCCCATCACACCTCTTCGAACCCGTTTCCATCCAGCGGTAAAATGATCTAGAACAGCCCGGCCCCTTCCATGGAGAAACGGCGATGACCATCCAAGTTGGCGACAAGCTGCCCGAGACGAAATTCCGCGTGATGACGGCGGAAGGCCCGCAGGTGAAGACCACCGACGACATCTTCAAAGGCAAGAAGGTTGCGCTGTTCGCAGTGCCCGGCGCCTACACCGGCACATGCCACAAGATGCATCTGCCGAGCATCTTCCTCAACGCCTATGCCATGAAGGACAAGGGCATCGACACCATCGCCATCGTTTCCGTCAACGACGCCTTCGTCATGAACGCCTGGAAGCGCGACACCGACCAGCGCGACGAGGCGATCTTCCTCGCCGACGGCAATGCGGACTTCACCAAGGCGATCGGCATGGAGCTAGATGCCTCCGGCAACGGCCTCGGCATCCGCTCCAAGCGCTATTCGATGCTGGTCGAGGATGGCGTGGTCAAGAAGCTGAACCTCGAGGCGATGCCCGGCAAGGTCGAGGTGTCCGGCGGCGATACGCTGCTGGGGCAGCTGTAAGACTCTCGTCATTCCGGGGCGCGCGTAGCGCGAACCCGGAATCCATCTCACCTCAGAGCGCACAGAGGAATGGATTCCGAGCTCGCCCTCCGGGCGCCCCGGAATGACCCCTACTCCCTCACCCGCTGCTGCAGCCTCGCCTTGACGATCCCGTCGCGCGCGAGCTGATCGGCGCGCTCGTTCTCGGGATGGCCGGCATGGCCCTTGACCCAATGCCAGCGCACCTCGTGCGCCTTCAACGCAGTATCGAGGCGCTGCCATAGCTCGACATTCTTCACCGGCTTCTTGTCCGCGGTGCGCCATCCGTTGCGCTTCCAACCGTGAATCCAGCCGGTGATGCCCTGCCGGACATATTGGCTGTCGGTGTAGAGATCGACGGTGCACGGCTTCTTCAGCGCTTCGAGCGCGGAGATTGCCGCCATCAATTCCATCTGGTTGTTGGTGGTGTGCGGCTCGCCGCCGTTCAGCTCTTTTTCCTTGTCGCCAAACTTGAGGATCGCGCCCCAGCCGCCGGGCCCGGGATTCCCCGAGCATGCGCCGTCGGTGAAGATCGTGACGTTGGGAAGCTCGCTCACGCGACCAGTCCCGATGGCATCAGCCCGTAGTCGCGCGCGCTGGAGACGGTTTGGTGGAAGCGCAGCTTGCGGACATATTCCAGCGGATCCTTTGGCTTCACCAGCGCCCCCGGCGGCACGTTGAGCCAGTCGACCAGCCGCGTCAGCAGGAAGCGAATCGCCGCGCCCCGCGCGAGCAGCGGCAGTGCGGCCTCTTCGGCTTCGCTCAGCTTGCGCACCCGGCCATAGGCGTTGAGGAAGGCCCGCGCCTTGGTGACGTTGAAGGAATGATCCGGCTCGAAGCACCAGGCATTCAGACAGATCGCGACGTCATAGGCCAGCATGTCGTTGCAGGCGAACGTGAAGTCGATGATGCCGGAGAGCTTGTCGCCGAGGAAGAAGACGTTGTCGTTGAAGAGATCGGCGTGGATCACGCCCTCGGGCAGATCGGTAGGCCAGACGCCGCTCGAGAGATAGTCGAGCTCAGCCGCGAGAAACGCGCGCAGGCCCGGCTGCACCTCGTCAGCGCGGTTCGAAGCCGCGTCGAATAACGGCCGCCAGCCGGCGACCGACAGCGCGTTGGCTCGCTTGATCGCAAAGTTCGCGCCGGCCAGATGCATCCTGGCGAGCCCCTCGCCGACACCGGCACAGTGCGTCACGTTCGGCTTGCGCGGCCACATGCCTTCGAGAAAGGTGATGATCGCGGCAGGCCGCCCCGACAGCTCGCGCAGAGCCTCGCCGTCCCTCGCCTTCACCGGGAGCGGACAGCTGACGCCGTGCTCGGCCAGATGCGTCATCAGCGCGAGGAAGAACGGCAGATCGTTCTTCGCCACGCGCTTCTCGTAGAGCGTGAGGATGAACGAGGCCTGCTTATTTCCCTGGCTCGTGTGCAGCAGGAAATTGGTGTTCTCGACACCCTCGGCAATGCCCTTGTAGGAGAGCAACTCGCCGAGATCGTATTGCCTCAGGAAATCCGCAAGCTCGTCGGCGGCAACGTCGGTGTAGACCGCCATCAAGGTCTACTCGGCGGCGGCTTCAGGGCGCACCTGACGCGGCAGCGGGAAGAACTCGTTCTCTTCCGCGGCCGAGACCGTCTCCACATGGAGCGTGTAGCGCTCGGCGAAGGCGTCCATGATCTCTTCGACGATCACTTCCGGCGCGGATGCGCCCGCGGTGATGCCGAGGCTGGTGATGTTGCCGAACTTGTCCCAATCGATGTCGGCGGCGCGCTGCGCCAGCACCGCGATCTTGCAGCCCTCGCGCTCGGCGACCTCGCGCAAGCGCTGCGAGTTCGACGAATTGGGCGCACCGACAACGATGAGCGCGTCGACCACCGGCGCCACCTTCTTCACCGCGAGCTGGCGGTTGGTGGTGGCGTAGCAGATGTCTTCCTTGTGCGGCCCGTTGATGTTCGGAAAGCGCTCTTTGAGCAGCGCCACGATCTCCGCGGTGTCGTCGATCGACAGCGTGGTCTGGGTCACGAAGGCGAGGTTGTCAGGGTCCTTCGGATTGATCGTCTTGGCGTCCTCGGCGGTCTCGATCAGGGTGACCGCGCCGACCGGAAGCTGGCCGAGCGTGCCGACCACCTCCGGATGATGCGAATGGCCGATCAGGAAGATCTCGCGACCGCGCTTGAAGTGGATCGCGGCTTCGCGGTGCACCTTGGTCACCAGCGGGCAGGTCGCATCCAGCGAGAACAGGTTACGGGAGGTAGCGTCGGCCGGAACCGATTTCGGCACGCCATGAGCGGAGAAAACCACCGGCGCGGTGGTGTTCTCCGGGATCTCGGCGAGTTCCTCGACGAAGATCGCGCCCTTCTTCTTCAACCCGTCGACGACGTACTTGTTGTGCACAATCTCGTGGCGAACATAGACGGGAGCGCCGTACTTATCGAGCGCCCGTTCCACGGTGTCGATCGCCCGGACCACCCCGGCGCAAAAGCCGCGGGGAGAACAAAGCACGATCTTGAGGTCTGGTTTGGCTGACATTGAGCGATCTCGGGACCGAATCACCCGTTTCGCCTTCTGGCGGGGGCGGTCGATGGGTGGAAAGGGGCTAAAAACGGTCTGCTTGGACTTTGCAGCGACTTCAGAGGGAATTGGGCCCCCTTTCGGGCGCTGTCAAGGCACTATCTATAGCAGAACCATTGCGTGGCTACCCCCTCCGGGCTTATATAGCGCCAATTCCCTGTCATCGCTGATGACCACCGGTTTCGCCTCCTAAGGGGGTGGGCGAAGCACAAAGGAGATTTGCCATGAGCAACGCACCTCTGATGCCCAAGGCGACCGCCGTCTGGCTGCTCGACAACACCGCGCTGACCTTCGACCAGGTCGCCGATTTCACCAAGATGCATCCCCTCGAGGTGCGCGCGATCGCCGACGGCGACGCCGCCCAGGGCATCAAGGGCATGGATCCCCTTTCCAACGGCCAGCTGACCCGTGAGGAGATCGAAAAGGGCGAGAAGAATCCGGACTACCGGCTTCGCCTTCAGGAGAGCAAGGTGGTGCTGCCGCCGCAGCCCAAGCGCAAGGGCCCGCGCTACACCCCGGTGTCGCGGCGCCACGAGCGCCCCAGCGCCATCCTCTGGCTGCTGCGCAGCCATCCGGAGCTCAAGGATGCCCAGATCATGCGTCTGGTCGGCACCACCAAGAGCACGATTGCCAGCGTTCGGGACCGCACGCACTGGAACACGTCCCAGCTGACGCCGATCGATCCCGTGACTCTCGGCCTCTGCTCGCAGATCGAGCTCGATTTCGAAGTGGCCCGCGCGGCCAAGGAAAAGCCGGTCGACGCAGCCTATGGCGGCGCGACCCTGCTGCCGGCTTCCGAGACCACCAAGAAGGACGAGTACGAGCCGTCGGAGAAGTCGAGCGACGACCTCAACGTCGACGCCGTGTTCGCCAAGCTGAAAACCCTCGGCGGCAAGAAGCACGAGGAAGAGGAGGAGTAGGCTCCTCCCTCACCGCATCCGGTTCGAGCGCGGCGGAGCGATCCGCCGCGTTTTGTTTTCAAGCGGGAACTTTTGCGGCGCGGCTGCGGGAACGATGCTGCTCGCGTCGCATTGTGTCCGACGCGGAGGATCAGCGATGCGGGCCGACGAAGACGATTTTGCGGTGATGCTGGGACGGGCCGTGCTGGCCGCCTGGGGAGATATGCCCCGGGACATCCAGGAAGCGCTGTTCGAAATTGCCGTCAAAGACCACCCGGGCGATCGCGACGCCCTGGCGAAGCTATTACACGAGCGCCATCCGCGCACGGTACACGCGGGATAACGGCGTCTGCGCCCGTGAGGAATCGAGAGAATGATTTCGCGGCGCCGGGTCTCGCCCGGCGCCGCGAAAACGTTAGAACTTGTAGGTCACGCCCGCGCCGACCAGCCACGGATCGATATGCGCGGTGCCGGTGACCGGGATCGCACCATTGACCATGGCCGAGTAGTTCGGCTGAAGCCACAGCTTCTTCACGTCGACGTTCAGGCCCCAATGCTTGTTGAGCATGTAGTCGAAGCCGAATTGCACGGCACCGCCCCACTGGTTGCTGACATGCAGACTGGTGACGGCGAGGCCGGCGAACGGAATGTTAGACGCCGAGTTGTTGAAGAACACGGTGTAGTTCACACCGGCACCGATATAGGGCTTGAACGCGCCGAAATTGGTGAAGTGATATTGCAGGGTGAGCGTAGGCGGCAGCAGCGTGGTTTTGCCGATATCGAGCCCCTGGAGCGTACCCGAACCGGTGAGGTGATGCCGGGTGACGCCGAGGATCAGCTCAGCCGCGATGTTCTGGGTGAAGAAATAAGAGATGTCGAGCTCGGGGACGACCTGGTTGCTGATGTGAAGGCCCGAGTTCGGCGACGACAGCGCAGGCACGCCCGCGACGTTGACTGAGCTGCCACCGGTATCCGGCAACACGCCGAGCACACGCAGACGGATCATCCAGGGATTCCACGCCTCTGCTGCCGGCGGTGCCTTGGTATAGACCGGCAAATCCGCAGCTTGCGCCGATGCAAGCGCCCCACCAAACGCGGCGGCAAGCACTGCCAGCCGTGCGGCACTCTTAATTGTCCTTCGCATTGAATTCCCCTTAAAGCCATGCGCGCCCCGTTGCGCGATCGGACATGACAGAGCAGAAAGGAGGGGCCCTCGGATTTGACCTGCATCAAATCCGGACTGGCGCGTCACAATTCAGCGACAGCGTTGCACATCTGCCACGGCAGACGACATTGCGAGCGACTTGCGCGGTAGCTCGGTACATGGAAACGCGCGGTAACGGCGCCGACGACGGCGAGCCGCTTCGATCCAACATGTCCAGTGTGAATTACGGGCGCTCGGGATGGTTCAGCATGTATTCGCCGAGATCGCGCTGACGGCGATCTGAGCGGGAGATCGCCGCACTGCGCTGGACGTCGCGGTCCTTGCGGCAGGCCACGTATTCCGGCGAGCCCACCGCATAGCCGCGGCTCTGGCACACCGCGTCATCGTCGTCACCGCCCATCGCGGTCGGCGTCTGGTAACGCGCCGAGCAGGCGGACAGAGCGATGGCGAGCAGGATGGCTGCAAGCAGGCGCGGCGCGGTGGCGAGTGGCATACAAGGTCCCCTGTTGGCCGGCCCTGTTTACCCCGGAATGCGGAGAATGTAAGTCCCCGCCCCTCACACCCTCCCCTTCAGCGCATCCCCGATCTCGTCCAGCACCTTGGGATCCTCGATCGTGGCCGGCATCGACCAGGCCTCGCCGTCGGCGATCTTCTTGATGGTGCCGCGCAGGATCTTTCCCGAGCGCGTCTTGGGCAGCCGGCCGACGGTGATGGCGAGCTTGAACGCGGCCACCGGACCGAGCTTGTCGCGCACCAGTGCGATGATCTCTTTCTCGATCTCGGCAGGCGGCCGCTTCACGCCGGCCTTCAGCACCAGGAAGCCGCAGGGCACCTCGCCCTTGATCGCGTCCTTGACGCCGAGCACGGCGCACTCGGCGACGTCGGGATGCGAGGCCAGAATCTCCTCCATGCCGCCGGTGGACAGACGATGGCCGGCGACGTTGATGATATCGTCGGTGCGGCCCATGACGAAGACATATCCGTCCTCGTCCTTGTAACCGGCATCCGAGGTCTTGTAGTAGCCGGGAAATTCGCTGAGATAGGCTTCCCTGAAACGGTCGTCCTGATTCCACAGCGTCGGCAGGCAGCCCGGCGGCATCGGCAGCTTGATGACGATCGAGCCCATGGTATTGGGACCGACGGGCTTCGCCGCTTCGTCGACCACATCGACCTGATAGCCCGGCATCGGGACCGTCGGCGAGCCATGCTTCACCGGCAGCAAGCCCAGGCCCACAGGATTGCCGGCGATGCACCAGCCGGTCTCGGTCTGCCACCAATGGTCGATGACAGGCACTTTCAGCTGCTGCTCAGCCCATTCCACCGTCGGCGGGTCGGCACGCTCGCCGGCGAGGAACAGCGTGCGGAATTTCGACAAGTCGTATTGCCGGATGAATTTTCCTTCCGGATCCTCTTTGCGAATGGCGCGGAATGCGGTCGGCGCGGTGAACAAGGCGACCGCCTTGTGCTCCGAGATCACGCGCCAGAACGCGCCGGCGTCGGGGGTGCCGACCGGCTTGCCCTCGTACATGATCGTGGTCGCGCCATGCAGCAGCGGGCCGTAGACGATATAGCTGTGGCCGACCACCCAGCCGATGTCGCTGCCGCACCACCAGACCTCGCCCGGCTTGACGCCATAGAGGTTGAACATCGACCATTTCACCGCAACCAGATGCCCGCCATTGTCGCGCACGACGCCCTTGGGAATGCCTGTGGTGCCCGACGTGTAGAGGATGTAGAGCGGATCGGTCGCGGCGACCGGGGCACAAGGCGCTTTCTTGCCCTCGTTCACCGCCTTGCGGCGCAGGCTCGCCCAGTCATAGTCGCGCTTTGGCGTGAGATCGCAGACGAGCTGCGGACGCTGCAATATGATGCAGGCCCTGGGCTTGGCAGATGCGAGCTTGATCGCCTCGTCGAGCAGCGGTTTGTATTGCACGATACGACCCGGCTCGATGCCGCAGCTCGCGGACAAAATGAGCTTCGGCTGCGCGTCGTCGATGCGGGTCGCGAGCTCCTTGGCGGCAAAGCCGCCGAACACCACGGAATGCACCGCCCCGATGCGCGCGCAGGCAAGCATCGCGACCACCGCCTCCGGCACCATCGGCATATAGAGGATCACGCGGTCGCCCTTGGCGACGCCGAAATCCTGCATGATGGCACCGAGCGCCTGCACTTCGCCCAGCAGCTCGGCGTAGGTCAATTTGGTGAGCGAGCCCGCCAGCGGTGAATCATGGATCAGCGCCACCTGATCGGCGCGGCCGCCTCCGACATGGCGGTCGAGCGCGTTGTAGCAGGTGTTTACGACGCCGTCGGCGAACCAACGGCCGTAGACGCCCTGCGCCGGATCGAAGATCTTCTTCGGCGGCTCGATCCAGTCGATCTCTTTCGCGGCCTCGGCCCAGAAGCCTTCGGGATCGGCCAGCGAGCGCGCATGGACCTCGTGATATTTGCTCTGCACCTGGCTGTTCATTCCCGCGCTCCCGTTCCCTTTATTGGCCTCATCCTGAACCTTGCGGCAGGACCGGCGTCCCGCCATGACTCGGATCAAGTTCGACCTTGTTTGAGAGCTATTTTCCCGGGAACGCGCCGCGGTTCAAGCCCATAAGGATAGGCTTTTTGGAGGAGGCACGGTTGTGCACGGGTAGCGGACCCCTCGCCCCGCCTGCGAGAGAGGAAGAACCTAGCCCTGCATCGCGTTCAAGCGCTGCAAGCGGTCCTGCATGACCTTTTTCAGGTCATACCCGGGGCGGCGGAAGCTGGCGTCGCGGGTGGCGAGGAACTCGTGCTGAGATTTGCGAAGGCCGGCCGCCGAGCGACGGCTCATCGATTTCAGCACGCGCTCATAGGTCTCGGCGATCTGGCGGTCGAGGATTCCAAGCTGCGGGTCGGCGCAGATCACCTTCTCGACTTCGCGCTTCGCATCCGCGCAATCGAATGACGGTCCGTTGCCGGAATTGGCGGCCAGCGGCCGTGGCGATTCGGCGCCGAACTTCGCGATCTCCGCCATCATGGTGCGACGGCCGTTCGCGGCGTTCTCGTTACCGGGGTCGAGCCGCAGCGCGGTCTCGTAGTCGGCCAGCGCCTTCTTGCGCTCGCCCATCTTGGAATAGAGCACGGCGCGGTTGTTGTAGGTCTTCGCGAAGTCGGGATCGAGCTTCAGCGCGGCCTCGTAATCGCTGAGCGCGGCACCGAACTCACCCTTGAACTGGTAGGAATCGCCGCGGTTGGTGAAGAAGTTGGGCCGCGGTGCCAATCGCAGCGCCTGATCGTAATCGGCTATCGCCTTGTCGTAGTCTTTCATTGCCGCGTAGGAGAGCCCGCGATTGTCGTAATATTCCGGCACTTTCGGATCGAGCCTGATCGCCTCGCTGTCGTCGGCAATCGATTTGTCGAGCTGCCCGAGCTTCTTGTAGGCGGCGCCGCGGTTGGTATAGCTGCGCGCCCGGTTGGGATCGAGCCGCAAAGCCTCGCTGAGATCGGCGATCGCCTTCTCGTTATCGCCGTTGAGATAGTAGGTCGCGCCGCGATCGGACCATGCCTGCGCATCATCCGGCTTCAGCTTGATGGCCTGGTCGTAGTCGGCAATCGCGCGGTCGAGCCGGCGCTGATTGGTGTAGGCGACGCCGCGCAGTTCATAGGCTTCGGCGTCCTGCGGATCGAGCTCGATGGCCTTGCTGAGATCGGACGTGGCGCGGTTGAGATCACCGCCCGCCTGCCGCAACAGGTCGCCACGCAGCCGCCAGGCGCGCGCGTTCCTTGCGTCGAGCGCGATGGCGCGATCAATGTCTCGCAGCGCTTGCGTGAGCCCGCCCGATGTCCGCGCATTGGCATCGGCTCGGACCAGCAGCGCTGCAACGCGGTCGGAATTCGGATTCGAGGTCTGGTCGATGATGGCGCTGCACGAGTTGATGATCTCCGCCGGGGCGGCCTTGCTGCCCATCACGCAGTCGGCGGCGGCCGATGCTGGAACGGCGAGGACAAGACTGATTGCAGCTCCGAGAAGGAAGGCGCGCAATGGGTTTGTGAACGGGACGATTTGCGCGGAAGAACGCGTGCCGCACATGAGGAAAGCTCCGCAACATCGGTTTTTCCATTGTCGCGGCGGGCGAGGGATCGGTTCAAAATGCGGCAGCTTTCAGCGTCAGGAGGCCGAAAGACCGTTAATATCCATCCGCCCCGTTCAATCGCTGGAGCCGCTCCTGCATCGCCTTCTTCATATCGTAACCCGGCCGGCCAAATCCGGCATTGCGGCGGACGATGAAATCATCCTGCTCATGCTGAAGTTTCCTGGCCTCATCTGCATCGCGCGCTTCGCGGATCACGCGCGCATTGGCGGCATAGACCTCGCGGTCGAGATCGGCGAGTTCGTGGTTTGCGCAGATCGCCTTCTCGACCGGGCGGCGCGCGCCCGCGCAATTGAAGCTGGGCTTGCCGGCGACCGCCATCTGCGCGCCGATCCGTTCGAGCTCGCGTGCCATCGCCCTGTGATTGGCCTTGGCCTTTTCGTGGTTCGGGTCGATCTTCAGCGCCGCGCCGAAATCCTGCACGGCTTTCGGCTTGTCTCCCTTTTTCAGCCAAAGCTCGCCGCGCGCGTTGAAGACGTCGGCAAGCGTGGGATCGAGCTGCAAGGCACGGCTGTCGTCGGCGATGGCACGATCGATCTGGTCATGTCGTGCCAGCAACGCGCCGCGCGCGACCAGCGCCTTGACCAGGTCGGGCTTTGCGGTCTTCTCGTTGTCGATGACGGCAGCGCAGGCCGGGCCCGCTTTGTCCATGTCATCGGCCGCGGCTGCCGCAAGGCACGCCGCGACGTCGACCTGCACGACGGCAGCCGGCTCGCCGCCGGTCGCACCTCGGGCCAGGCCGCTCCAGAGCGCAGAGAGCATCAGGGCGGCTGACAATCGAATGAGATTCTGAAAACGCATGCTCGTTGCAGTCGGATCGCCTTGCTTTCTGGGTACACTATCCATCATACGGGCGGATTGGTGCTAGCTTGTTGCGCCGTTCACATCGGTTTCGGGGACCAATTTGTCGACATTCGAATGGATCATCGTGCTTCTGCTCGGCGCCGTTGCATTATCGGCGCTGGCGCGGCGGATCAAGGTCCCCTACCCGACCTTTCTCGCCATCGGCGGCGCACTGATCGCCTTCGTGCCCGATAGTCCGACCTGGACGCTGCAGCCGGACCTGGCGTTGGCCCTTTTTGTCGCGCCAGTCCTGCTCGATGCCGCCTTCGACACCTCGCTGCGGGATCTGCGCAGCAATTGGGTTCCGGTCTCCACCCTGGTTGTCGCCGCGGTTGGCCTGACCACGGCGGGCGTTGCCTATGTTGCGCACCGGCTGATGCCCGGGATGCCCTGGGCCGCCGCCGTGGCGCTGGGCGCGATCGTGGCGCCACCGGACGCAGCAGCCGCAGTCGCGATCCTGAGCCAGGTGAAGCTGCCCTACCGCATGGTGAAGGTGCTGGAAGGCGAGAGCCTGCTCAACGATGCGACCGCGCTGCTGATCTATCGTATCGCGGTCGGCGCTGTCGTCACCGAGCATCTGACATGGGGCCAGGTTGCGCCGATCATGACGCTGGCACTCGTCGGCAGTGTCATCGCCGGTTTTCTTGCAGGGCGCATCATTCCCCTGTTCATTGAACGGGTGAAGGAGGCACCGAGCGCGATCATCGTGCAGTTCGCGACCACCTTCCTGGTCTGGATCGCCGCCGAGCATCTCGGCCTTTCCGGCATTCTCACCATCGTCGTCTATGCGATGACGATGGCGCGCGGAGCGGGGATGCGCATGCCGGCGCGGCTGCGGGTGCCGTCCTATGCCGTGTGGGAGACGACCGTGTTCGTGCTCAATGTGCTCGCCTTCATGTTGATCGGCATGCAGATGCGTCCGATCTGGACGCGGCTGGAAACGGACGTGCGCTGGGAATATTGCATGGCCGCCGCCTGGATCCTGCTGACGGTGGTGCTGGTGCGGCTGCTCTGGGTGACGTTCTACCGCACAACGCTGCGCGTGTTGATCTCGCAAGGGATCTATCATCCGAAAGATCCGAACACCGTGGCCTCCCCGAAGGGCGGTCTCATCATCTCCTGGTGCGGCATGCGTGGTCTCGTCACGCTCGCCACGGCCTTCGCGCTGCCGGAGAATTTTCCCTATCGCGATTTCATCGTCTTCATCGCCTTTGCGGTGGTGCTGGGATCGCTGATCGTCCAGGGCCTGACGCTGCGGCCGCTGATCCTGGCCTTCGGACTCAAGGACGACGATCCCGTCGGGATCGAGGTCGCGCGCGCACGTACCATCGCCTATCGGGCTGCGCTCGACGCGATCGAGGACGATCCGTCCGAGGAGGCCGAAATCCTGCGGCTGGAATACCGCGCCATCATGATGCAAGCCGACGACGATCCGCACGGCGGCATCGCCAACGGTGAGCTGCCTGCCGATCCCCTGCGCCGCCGCGCCATCGCTGCCGCGCGCAGGTCCATCTTCGAGCTCCGCGCCACCGAAGTGATCGGCGACGACGCGTTCCACCGGATCGAGGAGGAGCTGGATCGGGCGGAACTGAGCGCGGGAGGCTGAGCCCTTCCCGCCTCGCCTGCCTCTGCGCGTCAGGGCGGGAGGTCGGCGCATTGAACCAAATGCGGCCTGCCCAGACTCATCCCAGATGACGACCTTGATCGACGACCGTCGTGTACGCGCGCGTGATGCGTCGCCTGCACGGTATTTCTATTTCCACATGGCGCTGGCCTGCGCGGCCACCGCGTTTCTCGGCTTCGCACCGACCTATTTCGTGCCGCTCGCCCACCGGACGTTCTCCGGGAGCCCGGTGATTCATTTTCACGGACTGATCTTCTTCACCTGGTCTTTCTATTTCGTGGTCCAGACCTGGCTCGCGGCCTCGGGACGCGTGATCAATCACCGGTCGTTCGGCGTCGTCGGGGTCTCGCTCGCGACCGCCATGACGATCTTCGGCTTCCTCGCCTCCGTGCATGTGATGAAGCATTCCGCGGAGCTCGGGCAGCGCGAGGCCGGCATCGGCTTCGCGATCGTGCCGATGAGCGGGATCGCGTTCTTTGCCGTGGTGTTCGTGCTTGCGATCATGAACACACGCAAACCCGAGATCCACAAGCGATTGATGCTGCTCGCGGCAGTTTCGATCCTCGATGCCGCGATCGCGCGCTGGTTCCTGACTTTCCTGGCCCCTCCCGGACCGCCCGGCCCGCCTCCGGTGCCGGTGACGATCGCGCCGGCCGTGGTTGCCTCGCTCCTGCTCGTCGTTGCCATGGTGCGGGACTGGCGCAACGAGGGCCGCGTCCATCCGGTCTACATCTACGGCACGCTCGCGCTGCTGGCGCTGAAAGTGCTGAACTGGCCGATCAGCGAAAGCGCGGCGTGGCACGCGTTCGCCGGCGGAATCCTGGCGCTGGCGCAGTAGATCTCCACCCTCTTCCCGGACGAGCGAAGTGCGGATCCGGAACGACTGCGGGGGGGGCGCGGCGAAGCCTACGCCCCCGCCTTGCACGTGATCCCGCCGTCGACCACGAGCTCGATCCCCGTCACATATTTCGACTCGTCCGACGCCAGGAACAGCGCGGCGTTGGCGACGTCGAAGGCATCGCCCATGTGGCCCATCGGCACCTGCGCGTCGCGGGCACGCCACATCGCCTCGACATCACCCTTGGCGTAGCTGTTGGCGAGACCGGCGGAATGCTCGACCATCGGCGTCTTCATCAGGCCGGGCAGGATCGCATTCACCCGCACATGATGGCGCGCGAACTCGATCGCGGTGGTGCGCGTCATCTGGTTCATTGCCGCCTTCGACGAGCCATAGGTGACGTAGGAGATGCCCATGTGGCGGATCGAGGCGATCGAGGAGATGTTGATGATCGAGCCGCCGCCCTGCTTCACCATGACCGGGATCACGTGCTTCATGGCGAAATAGGCGCTCTTGAGGTTGACGCTGAAGACGCGATCCCAGCTCTCCTCGGTGACCTCGACCACGCTGCCCATCTCGGCGATGCCGACATTGTTGTCGAGCACGTCGATCCGGCCATAGGTCTTCAGGCATGCGGCGACCATCGCCTCGATCTCGGCAGGCCGCGAGACGTCGGCGGTGAACGCGGTCGCCTTGCCGCCTTCGCCGGCGATGATCTTGGCGGTCTCCTCCGCGGCCGCGCCATTGCGATCGACGCAAAACACCTGCGCGCCCTCGCGCGCAAAGGTCACCGCGGTCGCCTTGCCGTTGCCCCAGCCAGGCCCGATCGAGCCGGCGCCCACCACCATCGCAACCTTGCCCTTGAGCCGGTCCATCATTTGTCTCCCTTCTGCTGTTCGCCGCAGATACGCATCGTGGTGACGTTAGCACCGATGGGATGGCCGACAATCTCCGAAAGCGTCTGGCAGCGTCCATCATGGCATAGCCGCCATTCCCCTGCGGCGCCGGAATTGCCGAGCACGACCTCCGGCATCGGTGCGCGCGTCGGCTGCCACTGAAACCAGCCATCGACGAGCCGCGCCTCGGGCGGCGGCTCCATGCCGGGGCCGGTGCCCTTGACGCGGGCCTGCACCAGCTCGAGTCCTGCAGGCGTGACGCGCCAATCTTCCTGCCAGTCGACCTTGGCGATCGAATGCGTCCACACCAGCGTGAACGTGGACAGCGCCAGCGCCTTCACGCTGCCGGCTGTTGCGAAGCAGAGGCTCACGCCGGCTCGACCACGGCTGGCGGGCGTTGCCGCCACTGCCATAGCACCAGCGCAGCGGACAGAACGAAGCCGGCCGTGTCGCTGAACGGGAAGTCCCCGAGCAGACAGAGCGCGGCGCCGAGCGCCACGAGGCGTTCGATCAGCGTCAGCCGCGTGAACAGGAAGCCGATCGCAACCATGCCGAACAGCGCGATCGCTACCAGCGCCTTGAAGCTTGCCAACGCCACCGCGCCATAGAAACCAAGCTTTGCCGCCATGGGATCGCCGGCCTGCAGCATGAGTGCCGGCGAATAGACGAAGATGAAGGGGATGACGTAGCCGGCGAGCGCAATCCGCATCGCCTCCCAGCCGATCTTGTCCGGATTCTCCTTCGCGATCGGCGCCGCCGCGAGCGCGGCCAGCGCCACGGGCGGCGAGAGGTCGGCCATGATGCCGTAGTAGAACGCGAACATGTGGCTCGCGATCAAGGGCACACCGAGTTTCGCCAGCGCAGGTGCTGCGAGCGCGGCGGTGATGATGTAGGTCGGGATGGTCGGAATGCCGGTGCCGAGCAGAATGGACAGCAGCATCGTCATGATCAGCGCCAGGAACAGGCTCTTCTCGCCAAGACCGATCACCCAGCTGCCGAAGATGGTGCCGACGCCGGTTTGCGACATCATGCCGATGATGACGCCGACGATCGCGCAGGCCATGCCGACGGTGATGGCGGATTTTGCGCTTTCGGCCAGCGAGTCGCGGCAGGAGCGCAACGCGGCCATCCCGCCGCGGACGAAGGCGGTGATCAGGATCAGCGCGACGACGACACAGCCGACCGGCACGATCTTCAGGCCGTCGCGCGAGAGCGCCGCGACGACGAGCGCAAGGCCGATCCAGAAGATGGTGCGGATCACATTGGAGGAGGCGCCCGCTGTGATGCTCGCCCCCAGGATCAGCGCCACCGTCAGTGCAAGACCCATGCTGCCGGCGTAGAGCGGCGTAAAACCTTCGAACAGCATGTAGACGAGTGCGGCGAGCGGCAGCACGAGGTACCAGCCCTTCACCAGCGCGTTCCAGGCGCTCGGAGTCTCCGAGCGCTTCATGCCGGTAAGGCCGTGTTTGCCGGCTTCCAGATGCACCATCCAGAATGCGGAGGCAAAATAAAGGATCGCGGGGATCGCAGCGGCTTTGACAATCTCGGAATACTGGACGCCGAGCGTCTCGGCCATGATGAAGGCGACGGCGCCCATCACCGGCGGCATGATCTGCCCGCCCATCGAAGCGGTCGCCTCGACGCCGGCCGCGAAGGCGCGGCGATAGCCGAACCTGATCATCAGGGGAATGGTGAACTGGCCGACGGTGACGACGTTGGCGACCCCTGATCCGGAGATCGTGCCCATCATGCCCGAGGCAAACACCGCAACCTTGGCCGGTCCGCCGCGGGAGCGGCCGAACAGGCCGAGCGAGACGTCGGTGAACAGCTGGATCATGCCGGCGCGCTCCAGGAACGAGCCGAACAGGATGAAGAGGAAGATATACGTCGCCGAGACGTAGATCGGAACGCCGTAAAAACCCTCGGTGCCGTAGGACAAATGCGTGACGATCTGGTCGAAATCATAGCCGCGATGATTCAGCGGCGATGGGAGGTATTGGCCGAAGAACCAGTACACGAGACACGCGCCGCACATCAGCGGCAGTGCCGCGCCCATCAGGCGCCGCGTGCCCTCGAAGATCAACACCGCGAGCAGCGTGCCAACCGCGAGATCGAGCCTGGTCGGATCGCCGTCGCGCGCGATCAGATCGGCATAGAAGATCCACTGATAGAGGCCGCAGAAGAAGCCCGCGGCGCCGATCGCCCAGCCCACCGCACGGCCAAAATTGCTCTTCGCGGTGAAGTTGGCGATCAGGCCGAAGGTGAGCAGAGTCAGGAAGCCGACATGGACGCCGCGCACCACCTGGCTCGGCAGATAGTTGAAGGCGGCGACATAGAGCTGGAAGGTCGCAAAGGCGATGCCGATCCAGTAGGCGAGCGCGCCCCACCAGCCCGGCCCGAAGCCTTCCGGGAAGCCATGCTCGAAATTGTCGAACTCGACTTTGATGGGGGCTCCCGTGCCCTCTGCCTTTTCCAGCATTCTCAAATCGCCCCAAGTCCAACATCATGTTCAGTGAGAGTGGCACGGTCTATCCGCGCAGTCATGCCCGGGCTTGTCCCGCCTGCGGGGCCGAAGCCGCTTCGGCGCGGCGAAGGCCCGGGCATCCACGAACTCTCTTGGCTAGCCTCAGAACGTGGAGGCCGGGACAAGCCCGGCCATGACGCCCTACTTGGAGAGCCGACCTTACTTGATCAGCCCTTTTTCCTTGTAATAGCGGATCGCGCCGGGATGCAGCGGAACCGGGCTGCCGGTGGCTGCGGTCTCGAGTTTGATCTCCTTGCCGGCCGCATGCGCGTTGGCGAGCTCGGGCAGCGACTCGTAGACCAGTTTCGTCATTTGATAGGCGAGGTCGTCAGAGACGGCGGAGCTGGTCACGAGATAATTGACCACGGCCGCGGTCGGCACGTCCTTGTCCTGGCCGGTATAGGTGTTCGCCGGAATGACCGCCGAGATGAAGGGCGGTCCGATCTTGTCCACGGTCTCCTTCGGCACCGACACAACCGTGATCGGGCTCGAGGTCGACAGATCCTTCAGCGAGGCGACACCAAGGCCGGCCGACTGCAGGGTCGCGGCCAACTGGCGATTCTTCATGAGATCGACCGATTCGGCGAACGGAAGGTATTCGACCTTGCCGAGATCCTTGTAGCTCATGCCGGCAGCGGCAAGGATCGCGCGCGAGTTCAGCTCCGTGCCTGACTTCGGCGCACCGACCGACAGGCTTTTGCCCCTGAGATCGGCCAGCGTCTTGATGCCGCTGTCGGCAGTGGCGACGATCTGGATGTAGTTCGGATAGATCGCGCCGATGGTCCTGAGCTTGTCGAGCTTGGTCTTGAAGCCGGCCTCCTCGTCGCCGTCCCAGGCGGCTTTCAGGGAATCGCCCAGCGTGAACGCCAGTTCGCCGCGCCCCTGCTGCAGCAGGATGAGATTTTCGACCGACGCCTTGGTGGCCTGCACCTGCGTCTTCACGTTCGGAATCTTGTCGCCGTAGATCTTCCCGATCGCGACGCCAAGCGGATAATAGACGCCGGAGGTGCCGCCGGTCAGCACGTTGATGAAGGATTGCGCCTGCGCACAAGGCGGCGACGCCGCCAGAGCAAGAGCCGCGGCCGCACCGAAAATCGTCCGTTTCATGGTTGTTACACTCCCCAAACCGGCGGCGAAATTGGCCGGATGAGAGGCATGGGTCAACCCATCCAAAAGACAAAACAGGGCTGCGGTAAATGGCCGTTTTGCCTTGCTTTTCGGGGAACTCGACAGGTGCGGCGACGTGGCGCAGTCACGCGCCCGCCGTCACTGGCAAGCCCTTCCTGGCGCCCCCTCACTGGAACGTCATGTCCAGGCATTTGGAAATGTCGGAGCCGAGACCCGAAGAGATGGTGATGCAGCCGCGGACCTTCTGCGCGGTCATGTCGGCCGCCCAGATCGAGTAACCGCCAGGGCCGAAGAACGAGTTGGTGTTCGGCGGCTCGGTCTCGGTCGCGTCGAAATCATAGTGCCCGTCGGTCTCGAAAATGCGGGGCTTCTTGGTGCAGCCACCGTCGGTCTGGACGTTTATGACCTCCTTGTTGTCGCGGGTCAGGGCCAACGAGACCTGGCAGCGGAAATATTCCGAGGTCTTGGTGTTGAAGAGATAGGTGTAGGACTTGCAGGTCGCGGTGTTGAGCTTGCCCGGGGCGAGGCCGCGGCTGCACGAAATCCGCTGGTTGTGGCTGAGTTGGTAATCATCGGCCCGGGCGGCCGGCGCCAGCGCCGTCAGCGACATCAAGGCAGCCCAGCAAAGTTTAACGACATGGCGCATTCGAATCATCCCCACCAATATCTTTGTCGGATTGCGTTCTAGACGGAAAGCGGAACATAGTCGCGAGGGAGCGAAGGGAAAATCACAAACTGCTGGGCAAGACGTGATGCGCTGCCGCGACATCGAGGATTGACCCGCAAATGCTGTTCGTGATTTGTTCAAGCGGACACCCCAATAGCGGGGAGGATAGATGATGGCATTTTCAATCAAGACATTTGCAATCGCGGCCGCGCTTGGCGCGTTCGCCGTTCCCGCATGCGCGCAAAACGCGGCAACGCCGTGGGAGCTCAAGCCGGATACCGGCTATGCCTATGACAAGGAAGGCAAGACCTTTTCCTACAAGATGGGCACCAGCAATGCCGGTGAGCTCCTGAAGGGCGCCAAGAAGGTCCCCAAAGGCACGCTGTTCTTCATTGGCCAGAACGGCCAGCTCTACATGCGCAGCGGACAATATCTGGAAGGCGACGGCCGGTTCAAGTTCGGCCCAGATCAGTAAGAGACGCTGGCACTCGCCACAAACGCAGCTGCCCTAGGGTGGGCAATGGCGCGAAGCGCCCTGCCCACGAAAAATGGTAGGCACGCTCCGCTTTGCCCACCCTACCGCAGCTCGCTGACCCACCCTACAACACCGTCCTAAAACACCGCCGCCAGCTCCCGTGCGCCGGCGTTGTTGCTGTTGCTGTCCATCCGCGCGTCCGTGACCGCGAGCAGCTTCGCCACCGTGTTGTGGCGGATCGCCACCGGGTTACGCTCGTAGCCACTGCGCTGGAAGAAGTTCGAAGTCGGCACCTGCTCCCGCATCGCCTGCGGCATCGTCACCATGTCGAAGCCGGTGCCGTCGCCGGTGAGGTTCATCATCTCGAGCTCTGCGGCGGTGAGCGGACGATTGTAGCCCTTGGCGCGCGCGAACAGCACCGAGGTCAGGAGCTTGTGGGTCTGCAGCATCGGCCCGATGTCGACGTCGAGCACCATCGCATGCATGGCCCAGCCCTGCGCGGTGTTGCCGATCTTCTCGTGCTCGGACCAGGTGTCAGGCACCGACTTCGCATGCGCCACCATCTTCTTCAGCACGGTGAGCTTATGTTCGAGCGCTTGGCGCGCCGGGCCCGAGGTGCGCGCCACCTTGTCGGAGAGCGCGCGAATGAGTTCATGGCCCTGCTCGGCGAGCAGCTCGACGCTGTTGGTGGTCAGCAACTGGTTGTAGCCCATCGCAGTCGAGATCGCGCGCCTGCCGCCGTGCTCGATGCCCGCCTGCACGTCGAACGTGCCGGTGCCGCCGGTCTCGAAGGAATAGACCCGCACCGCCTGTTCGCGCGTCAGGCCCGACGCGAGCGCGTAACGCGCATAGGCGCGCTTGAACTCGACCTCGCTCGAGGGGCGCTGCGGCGTGAACTGATAGAGATCCTGCGCCGCGCGCAAGAGATCGGCGACAACCGGGATCGGCTTTCGGGTGGGACGCTCGGGCGTCTCCTCCGGCTCGGGATTCACCGGCCGCTTCGGTCCGGTATAAACAGGCGGATGCTCGAGCACGTAATCGTCCAGCGTGATCTGCTGCCCGTTGCGTCGCTTGGCATTGCGGCCTTTCCGCTTCTCGGAGATCTGACTCCAATAAGCGCCGGCCTCCTCATCGAACGCGGCGCGCGCCGCCTGATATTCGGCCAGCTTGCGCCGATATTCGAGCACGGCCGGCGATGCCCCCCCGCCTTGCGCGAAGAACTGCGACAACAGCTGAGCATGCGCATTGCGGACGGCTGATGGCAGCGCGTCGGACTCGCCGCCATGGGCGGCGGGGACGAGCAGGACGAGCGCGAGTGGAACCAGCGCCAGGTGATTTCGAATCGAATGATGCATGCTGCCCTCTTAGCAGGCATCCGGTAACCGTCACGTTAACACGCCGTTTACCATCTCATTTCCAGGCGAATACGGGCTGTTCCAAGTCGGTGACGCGGGTCTGCCGCCCGGCCAGCACCTCGCGGAACTGGTAGATCAGGGCCGCCGTCGGCGCGTGGATCAGGCTCATCTGGTGATGAAAGCGGATCACGCGGCGGGCGCTCTCGGGGATGTCAGTAAAGTCGAAGGCGCCGTCGCGTTCGATGGTGTCGAGCGCGATGCGGTGAACGGAGGCGACCTCGTCCGGGTTCGGCATCATCGCGGCGCTCTCCTCCGCCCAGACCACGACCGGCGTGATCAGATAGCCGGAGCGCGTCGGATAGTCGTCAAGCAGGCCGAGCACGGAATCGGCTGGAAGCCGGAGCGCAAGCTCCTCGTCGAGTTCGCGCAGCGCCGCCTCGACCGGCGTCTCGCCGGCGTCACATCGTCCACCTGGCAGCGCCCATTGCCCGCGATGGGAACGCAAGCTCGATGCGCGCCTGGTGAGCAGAAACGCAGTGTCGTCGCCGTCGTCCGACGCGGTCAGCGCAAGCACCACTGCGGCGCGCTTCAGTGCCGACGGCTCGGCCGCATCAGGCAGTCGCGCAAACGCTGCGCAGGCCTCTGCGATATTCCGTCTGGTGGCATCGCCGAAAGCTCTCATGATGCTTGACTACACCAGGATCGCGCTCGATGAAACGAGGGACGAACCAAGCGTTGCAAGGATGGACAGAGCGATGACGAGCAAGGCCGCAGCAAAGCTCAAAGCGGACGGCTGGAGCATCCTGGAGACCACGGGCTTCATGCATCTGGTCGGTCCCTTGTGGGAGCGCAAGCTCGACGACCACTACGAATTCGCACTTGCGACCGAGGACAAGCACCACAACCGCCGCGGCATGGTCCAGGGCGGCGTGATGATGACCTTTGCGGACCGCACCTGCGGCATGACCGCCCGCTACGTCTCCGGCAAGGAATACATGGCGACGGTGCAGCTCGACACCCATTTCGTCGAGGCCGGCCAGATCGGCGACATCCTGATCTCCCGCCCCCGCGTGGTGCGCTCGACCCGCAGCCTGATCTTCATGAGCACCGAAGTAACCGTGGATGATCGCTGCATCGTGATGGCGAACGGTGTGTTCAAGATCCTGAAGGGGCCGGGGTAGGATCACTCAGCGAGGCTGCCACCGCGGCACACCACACACTCCGCTGTCGTCGCCCGGCTTGACCGGGCGACCCAGTACGCCGCAGCTTCGCGGCTCTATCACGACTGCCTCTGGAATACTGGATCGCCCGATCAAGTCGGGCGATGACAGCTGAGGGTGTGGCCAGCAAACGCCTTCATTGCGAGAAGCGTAGCGATCAAGCAATTCAGGTGTTTCCACGGACGCATCTCTGGACTGCTTCGCTGCGCTCGCAATGACGGGACAGGGCGGCTATGGTGCTCCACAACAGAAGCTCCGAGGAAAAGCCCATGCAATACCGCCAGCTTGGCCGCAGCGGCCTGAAAGTGTCGCCGATTTGTCTGGGCACCATGATGTTCGGCGGACCGACGGATGAGGCGGCATCAAAGCGGATCATTGCGAAGGCACATGACGCGGGCATCAACTTCATCGACACTGCCGACGCCTATTCGAAAGGCGGCTCCGAAGAGGTCGTCGGCCGCGCCATCGCGAGCAATCGCCACGCCTGGGTGCTCGCGACAAAGCTCGCCAACCCGATGGGCAATGATCCCAACCGCGTCGGGCTGTCGCGGCGCTGGGTGCTGCAAGCCGCCGACGAGAGCTTGACGCGGCTCGGCACCGATCACATCGACATCTACTATCTGCACAAGGAGGACCACGCGACACCGCTGGAGGAGACGGTGCGCGCGATGGGCGATCTGGTCCGATCAGGCAGGATCCGCTATTTCGGCGTCTCCAACTACCGCGCCTGGCGCGTCGCCGAGATCTGCAACATCTGCGACCGGCTCGGCATCGATCGCCCGGTGGTGAGCCAGCCTTATTACAATGCGATGAACCGCATGCCCGAGGTCGAGCATTTTCCGGCTTGCTCCTATTATGGTCTCGGCATCGTGCCCTATAGCCCGCTGGCGCGCGGCGTGCTCACCGGCAAGTACAAGCCCGATGCAGCGCCGGACAAGGACACGCGCGCGGGCCGCAACGACGCCCGCATGATGCAGACAGAGTGGCGCCCGGAATCACTCCAGCTGGCGCAGGAGATCAAGACCCACGCTGAGAAGAAGGGCATCACCGCGGGCCAGTTCGCGGTGGCCTGGGTTCTGAACTCCGCGTTCGTCTCCTCGATCGTCGCAGGCCCGCGCACCGAGGAGCAGTGGGACGGCTATATCAGCGCGCTCGACTACCGCGTCACAGCGGAAGACGAGGCGCTGATCGACCGGCTGGTCGTGCCGGGCCATCCGTCGACGCCCGGCTACAACGACCCAGCCTATCCGATCGAAGGACGCCGCGCGCGGACGGCGTGAGGGGACGACGATGGCGCTTGAAGACCGCTACGGGCTGCCGCTTTCCACCGCGTCCGATCAGGCCGCGTCCGCCTATCGCGAAGGCGTCGACCTCATGCTCTCGGGGTGGACCGGGACGGCGGAGGCGCTGGAGCGCGCGATTGCGGCCGATCCGGATTTCGCGCTGGCCCATATCGCCCGCGCCCGCGTGCATGCGTTCTATCAGCAAGGCGACCTCGCACGCAGCAAGGCGGCCCTGGCGCGCGAGCTCGTCGCCATCAGCGGCACGGAGCGGGAGCGCTCCCATGTCGAGACGCTGGCGCTTGCGATCGAGGGCCGCGGGCCCGACGCAATCGCGGCGATGTTCAAGCACGTCGAAAGCTGGCCACGCGATGCCGTGGTGCTGTCATTGCCACTCGGCGCGTTCGGCCTGTTCGCCTTCTCCGGCATGGCCGATCATGACCGTGCCCGGCACGAGCTCTGCCAGAGCGTCGCACATCGTTACGGCGAAGACTGGTGGTTTCTCACCATGTCCGGCTGGGCGATGACCGAGAATGGCGACGTTGTCCGCGGCCGCGCTGTCACCGAGCGCGGCTTCGATCTGCGCCGCGCCAACGCCCACGCCGCACATGCCGTGCTGCATGCGATGTTCGAGGACGGCTCGATCGAGGACGCCGACCATCTCGTCGATGATTGGATCCCCACCTACGACCGCGCCGGCATCCTGCACGGCCATATCCTCTGGCACCAGGCGCTCGGCGCACTCGAACGCGGCGATGCGACACGGGCACTGCAAATCTATGCCGACGTGCTGCAACCCTCCGCGACACAAGCGCCGCCGCTCAACGCCATCACCGACGGCGCCTCGCTGCTCTGGCGACTGTCGGCCTATGGCCATAGCGTGCCGAAGGCACTCTGGGTCGAGGCCGACGCCGCCGCGCAAAAGCTGTTTCCGAAATCGGGCCTGCCCTTCGCCGACGTCCACATGGCGCTGTTCGCTGCCGCGACGCAAAATTGCGAAGCGCTGGCCGCCCGCCTTGCCGCGATCGAGCAGCGGCTTGCTGACGGCAAGCTGCCGGCCGGCCCCGTGCTGCCGGCGATCTGCCGCGGGCTGGCAGCCTTCGCGGATGAGAATTACGCGGCGTGCGTGCGCGAGCTCGACCCTGTCCTTGCCGAAATCGCGCGCATCGGCGGCAGCCATGCCCAGCGCGAACTGATCGAAGACGCGTTCCTCCTCGCCCTGATCCGCAGCGGCGAGCTGCCGCGTGCCCGAAAGCTCCTCGACGCCCGCCTGCATCGCCGCCCCTCCTTGCGCGATACGCGCTGGCAGGCGGCGATAAGTTAAAGCGGCACAGCTTCTCCCCAGTCCGGGCGCCCACCGACGGGCGATGTGCGTCTGCGAACATCCACACCGCAGTTGCGTTATCGCCCAGCAATGTTGACTTTTCAGAATGCGCTGTCAAAACTATCAATTTTAAGTAGTGTAGAGGCTTTTCATGAATGATTTTGTCCGATCGGCCCTTGCCGCCATCATCGTTATTCTTGCGGCCGTCTGGGCGGTCGCCCTCCTCACCCAAACCCCGCCAGCTCACGCTGCCGCCGTGGCCTTGTTGATCGGCGCCGGGCTGACAACCTACGTGCTCCGCAAGGTCCCCACAGCACAGGGCGCGCCCGCGTTTGCGTTTCGCGACTACGACAGGTTCGCCGCGCTGGCCATTGCGCTCGGTGGTGGCGTCGTCGTCGCCATCGCGTTGATCTGGATCCTCTACCTGGTCACAAGCGTGCGGACGACGGATACGGTTCGCACCATCGTCGGTCTGCCGCTCATCGTCGTCCTGGGCGTCACGGTACTGCTGATCGTGATCGGGCTCGTCGCGTTCTCCTTCAAGGCGATCAAGCTCGCCAACCCAAAGGAAGCCCTCGGCCTGCCCAGCGGCTCGGTACGCGCCATCATCGCGCTGATGCTGCTGGTCGTCTTCTCGATCATGTCGATCTTTCTCTACAACAGCCTGTCCGTGCCGCCCCTGCGTACTCTGGAGCACGTGACTCAGAGCGGGCTCGACGACATGAGCGCGCGCGTCATGATCATCCGGAAACAACCAGAGCCCGCGCCGGCCAGCGCGGCGGGAGCCGCCGCCGTTTATACAGTGACCTTCCAGGAAGCGAACGGCCCGGCCGGCGATCTTGCCAAGCAATTGATCGTCATGCTGGGCACGCTCGTCACCGCCGTCGCGAGCTTTTATTTCGGCGCCTCGAATGTCGTCAGCGCTCAGAAAGCCTTGGCGGGAGCCCGAGCCGAGGCCAACAACGGCAAAATGGGCGGAAACGGAGGCGATGACGGTGGAGGGGGAGGAGGAGGCTCACCGGGCGGCGCGGAGGCAAGCGGGACGCCGTCGAACCTGCTCAAGCTAACGGCCTTCCATGCCGATGTGCTGACCATTCCCGAAAGGATCAACCGGGCCTTCCTCGGGCATGGCATGTTTCTCGAATACGGGCCGCTCAGGACGCTTGACCGCTATGCGACTTATGGCGGCGGCACCGCGACAACGCTCGAGGAGAAGGCCGCGCGATTTGTCAAGGCGATGCAGGACATGCACATCGCCTCAGTGTGGATCCAGCTGTTTACGGCCAGCGGCACCCTCGACAATGGCAATGGCGGCACCAGGGAACTGGTCGCGGCGCTCAAGCAGGCCAATATCGCCTGTGCTGGCTGGGGCTATTGCTACAGCCAGAATGCCGCGACCGATGGCGACCTCGCCAAGCAGCTCTGCAACAAGTACGGGATCGACGCCTTCATTGCAGACGTGGAGCCTGGCAACCCCGTGCATGGTCAGCCCGATCAATGGCAAACACAGCCATTCAAGAACCTGATGGCAAGCCTGAAGTCGACGTTCGGCAAGGACAATCTCGGCATGTCGACTTTCGGCAACCTGAACGGCCATCCCGACGCCACCGCGATCTACCGGCTTGCCATTGATGACGTCTCGTTCTTCGCGCCTCAGATCTATTGGTACAAGAAGACGCCGGTGGCCTACGCCAAGCTCTGCGTCGACTCGTTCCGCCAAAGCGGAATCGGAAACCCGATCATTGCGACCGTGCAATCCTACTGGGACGCAGATAGCAGTTTCCCGCAAGCCAGCGCGGAAGCGCAGGTCAAGCAATTCATCGGCGGTTACAGCGATTGGGGCAATATCATCGGACTGAACTGGTACCACGCTGGTCACCAGAATACGGTGGGCAGTGGCGCCATGTCGGACGATATGATCACCGCCATCGCCGCAGGGCGTCTCGATCAGAAGCCATATGCCTCACCGGTTCCATCGGAGACAGAGGCATTGACAGCCTGACATCAGAACCGATCGGCGAGGCGTCGCGAAGCCGTTCCGGCCCGCCTGCATCGCCGCCCCTCCTTGCGCGATACGCGCTGGCAGGCGGCGATGGCTTAAGGCAGGATAGCGAAAACACAACGGAGGACGCCATGACCGAGATCGTTGCGCTGGAGGCGCTGGCCGCGCGCGTTGCCCCTGGCCAATCGCTGGCCGTTCCGGTCGATCGCTCCGGCGTCGCAATGGCCGCGACCGCCGCCATCATCGAGGCCGGCATCGACAATCTTCGCCTGATCTGTGTTCCGATCAGCGGCCTGCAGGCCGATCTCCTGATCGGCGCCGGCGCGGTCAAGACGCTCGAGACCAGCGCCATCTCGCTCGGCGAAGCCGGCGGCGCGCCGCGGTTCGGCGCTGCGGTGCGGGCTGGCTCCGTGACCTTGCGCGATGCCACCTGCCCCGCCATTCACGCCGGTCTGATGGCGGCGCAGCACGGCGTGCCCTTCATGCCGATCGCCGGCATCATCGGCAGCGACCTCCTCGAGGTGCGTCCCGACTGGAAGGTGATCGACAGCCCGGTCGGCGAGGCGCGCAAAGTCGTCGTGGTGCCGGCCATCACGCCCGACATTGCACTGTTCCACGCGCCGGAGGCCGATCGCGCGGGGAACGTGCGGATCGGCCGCTTCCGCGAGCTTGCCACCATGGCCTATGCGGCCAGGAAGACGTTGGTCACGGTCGAACGCATCGTCGAGCGCAATCTGCTGGAGACGGAGGACTCCGCCGCCGGCGTGCTGCCGTCGCTCTATGTCGATGCCATCGCGGTCGCCGAGCACGGCGCCTGGCCGCTGGCGCTGTGGGACGAATATCCGGCCGACGAGGCCGAGATCGCGCGTTACGCGGCAATGGCGCGCAGCGAGGATGGCTTTCGCGCCTATCTCTCGACCTTCCTGACGCATCGCAAGCAGGTGGCCTGATGTCGTCCGATCACGAACGTCGCGAGATCCTGATCGCCGCCATCGCCGATCTGCTCGACGGCATCCGTCATGTCGCTGTCGGCGCCTCGTCACCGATCCCCGCGGCCGGCGCGATGCTGCTGCGCGCCCGCAACGAGCATGACGGCAAGCCGCCGGTGCGCATCTCCATCCTGGGATCGCAGGCGCACAACTTCTTCACCAATGGCGGCATCGAGCTGTTCGACTGCGCTGCGCAGGGCCGCGTCGATGCCTTCTTCCTCGGCGGCGGCCAGATCGACGGTCAGGGCAACATCAACCTGGTCGGCACCGGCGACTATCCAAAGACCGACGTGCGCTGGCCCGGCTCGTTCGGTTCGGCCTACCTCTATCATCTCGTGCCGCGCGTCATCCTGTTTCGCGAGGAGCATTCGCGGCGCGTGTTCGTGCCGAAGGTCGATTTCGTCAGCGCCCGGGCGATCACGCCGGAAGTCCCACGCCGGGGCGGCCCCTATGCGCTGCTGACCAACATGGCGCTGTTCGACTTCGACCGCGAGGCAGGTGGCTTTGCCCTGCGCTCGGTGCATCCGCCGTTCACGCCGGCCGACATCAGGGAGAACACCGGCTTCGACTATGCCGAGCCGGACGTTGTCCGCGCAACGCCGCGGCCCGATGCCGCAACGCTGGCGCTGCTGCGCGGGCGGGTTTTCGACGAGCTCGCGGAGACTTATCCGGCCTTTGCGCGGATCATGAAGCAGGCGGCGTGATCGCACCGCTCTCCGCCACGAAAAAAACATTGGCCTGGCGGCAAGTGCGGCCGGATGGTCGGGGGCGGTCCAAGCGAATCGCCGATGGGTGGCACGGTGGTATTCCAGTCTGGTTTGGCAAGGCAAACGGGATCGCAACCATCTTGCGATTCGATGGTTATTGGGCGGAACTTCCGCCCGTCCGTCGCCCCCTGGCACATGAGCCTGGCGATGCGCCTCCGCCGACCGGTCCTGGCTGCCATCCTCGTCGCTCTCGCAAGCCCTTGTTTTGCCGAGTCTTCCACTGCGATTCCGGTGAACAATCCGCCGGCCCAGCAGCATTCCTTCATCGATCTGCTGGCGCTGATGTCAGGCCATTGCAAGACACTGAAGGTGGCCGGGCGCACCTTTGCCTGCAAGACCGTGGCCTATGCCCATGGCGATAAGGGCCGCGTCAACTTCGCGGTCGCGGTCGACGATCCCAGCGACGAGCACCACGTGGTGTCGTTCTCCGGCGAGAACGGCAGGCGGGCCGATGACAATTCCTACGAGTTGCCGATCGACCGCATGCTGCTCAACTCCAAGGACCGCCCCAAGGTCGACGGCCTTCCCGTCCCCGCCGAGCAGACCTCCACGGGCGTCTGCCGCCAGACCGGCAATTTCGCCGCCAAGAAGGTGAAGGACGTCACCTGCTCGGCGACCGACAACGAAGGCCGGACGTACGAACTGCTGTTCGTCTCCGACGGTACGCCGGTGAGCGTGCGCCGCATCCGGCAGTCGTCGCCGTCGATCCAGGATCCGTTCAAGTAGCGGGCCTCACGCGAACGCCTTCTCCAGCGTCGCGAAGATCACGCCGAGCGACTTGTCGTGGCGGGTCACGGCCGGCACCGGGCGATCGATCTTCATCAGCTGATAGACTGCCATCTGCGCCGCGCGTACCGAATACTCGACGGTGAAGACGACGTCATCGGGGATCTCGACGAACTGGCTGACGAAAGCGAGGTTCACCGAATTCGCCGGCACCGGCAACGGCCGGTCTGTGATGCTGCGCGGCATGAACATGCTGGTGATGTAGGGCATGCGGCAGGGGATGCAGATCGCATCGTCGAATACGGCGCGATCGAAATTCAGATGGCCGCACAGCTCGGTCAAAATGTCGGCACCGCCGCAATCCGACATCGGCTTGGCGACGAAATTGCCGACGCGGTCGGGATGCAGCGCGTAGCCCCAGAACACCTGGACGTTCTTCGGCTGGCCGGTGAAATGCGGCTGGTGGTACAGCACGACCGACATCAGCCAGTTGGAATCCTTGAATGTCACGAGCCCGCCGGTCCCGGCCTTGTTGCCGGAGAATGCCTCCATCCGGTCGAAGAAGCGCGGATCGCGGCAGGTCACCGTGAAGGACAGCCAGTAGGATTCGGGGATCGAGTTGTTGAAGACCGACGGATTGCCGAATTCGGGACGCCCCTTTGCGATCGTCTCCCACAGTGCCCAGCCCTGGCTGTCGTCCTTCGTCAGGTGCGGCGCGGGCTCGGTCATGGTGCCGAGGCTCGAGGCATCCGTCATCGAACCGTTCTGGAAGAACACGAGGTCGCCGTCCTCGAGGCGGACGTTGGCAGTGCGGCCGTCGCGGTCGAGCACGAGCTGGCGCACCCGCAGCTTCTCTCCCTCCGGCTCGAATGCCATGTCGGTGACGCGCGTTCCGCGCACGAACTGCACGCCCTGCCGCTTCAGCCAGTCCTCGAGCGGCCGCACGATCGCGTCATACTGATTGTAGACCGTGCGCTTGACGCCGCCGAGCGTCTCGATGCGCGGAAACTCGTTCATGAAGCGGTGCAGATAGCGCTTCAGCTCGACCGCACTGTGCCAGGGCTGGAAGGCAAAGGTGGTCTGCCACATGTACCAGAAATTGGATTCGAAGAATTTTGGCGACAACCAGTCGGTGATGCGACTGTTTCCGAGCGTTTCCTCGGAGGCCTCGGTGAGCCGCAACAGCTCGAGCCGGTCGCGCGCCGAGAAGCCCATATGCGAGACGTCGATCTTGAAGCGGTTGCGATCCACCAGACGCGCGCGCGAATGCGCGGGGTTCTCCGTGTTGAACGCGACGGTTTCGTCCCGCACGCTGTGGCCCGGGCGTTCGAGCGAGGGAATGTCCGACAACAGATCCCAGGTGCACTCGTAATGGTCGGTGGTGAGCATGCGTCCACCGCGCAGCGAATAGGCGCCGTTCGCAAGCTGCGCGCCGTCGAGGCTGCCGCCGACAAGCGGCAGCGCCTCGTAGATCAGGATGTCGCGTCCCGAAAGCTTCGCATCACGAATCAGGAACGCCGCGCCCGCGAGCGACCCGATGCCGCCACCAATGAAATATGCCTTCATGCCTTGCCTCGATTGCAGTCCAATTTTCGGCACGACATTGCATCTGCGCGCATCGGTCGAAGTTGCGTTGGATCAAGCGTAGGAACGCTGAGCATCACATTGAGTTGAGCCGGCCTTGCCACGTGCCCCTCATCCACCGCGCGCTTCGTGCACGCTTGGAGGCTTCTTCGCGTAGATCTGCTCGATCTCGGCGGCGAAGCGGCGTTCGAGCGCCGGGCGTTTGTTCTTCAGCGTCGGCGTCAGCAGCCCGGCGCCGATGGTCCAGGGGTCCAGCGTCCACCAGACCGCGCGTGGCGTCGCGTAGGACGGATAGGCCTTCACGGCCGCTGCGATTCTTGCGAGCAGAGCGGCGCGCTCCGCCGCACCGCCTTGCTCGCCGGCGGCTGCGAGCCGCTCTTTCTCCTGTACCCAGGCTTTGGCGTTGAGCACGACAAGCGCAGCGAGGAAGGGGCGCTGCTCGCCGATCACCAGCGCCTGCTCGAACAGGGGATCCGCCAGGATCGCGGTCTCCAGATCCACCGGCGCGGTTTTCTCGCCCGTCGAGGTGACCAGAATGTCCTTGAGGCGACCGGTGATGGTGATACGGCCGTTCTCGATCCGCGCCTGATCGCCGGTGTGCAGCCAGCCGTCGGCCTCCTTCACGCGCCGTGTCTCGTCCGGCTTGTTCCAGTACCCCAGCATCACGCTCGGCCCGCGGACGAGCAGCTCATCGTTCTCGCCCAGCCTGACCTCGACGCCGTCAAGGACGTGACCGACCGAACGCGGATCGTTGTCCTCGATGGTGTTGACGGAGACCACCGGCGAAGTCTCGGTCATGCCGTAACCCTGGAGGATGTCGAGCCCAAGTGCGAGAAACAGGCGGATGACCGGCTCTGCGATCGGGGCGCCCCCGGAGACCGCGACCCGCAGCCGGCCGCCGAGCTGTGCCAGCACCTTGTCGGCGACGAGCCGCTTCAGCAGCGGCCAGATCAGCCGATCGAGCGGCGACAGCCTACCGCGGCCCTGCCGCGCGTCGAAACGCCTGTTACCTACGGTGAGCGTGAGATCGAGCAGCGCGCGCTCGACAGCTCCGGCTGCGGCGCGATGCTGCATGATCAGCGCCGAGATGCGCTCGTAAATCCGCGGCACCGAAACCAGCACCGTCGGCCGAACATGTCTCAAGTCTTCCGACAACAGCGGCACCGAGCGCGCATAGGCCACGCAGGCGCCCGCCGCGATCGGATAGTAGTAGCCGCCGGTGCGCTCGAACGTGTGCGAGAGCGGCAGAAAAGACAGAAAGACGTCATCCGGTGCTGCCGCGATGCGCTGCGCGATCGCCTTCACATTGGCGACAACGTTGCGATGCGACAGCATCACGCCCTTCGGCCGGCCGGTCGTGCCTGAGGTGTAGACGATGGCGGCGAGATCGTCCGGCTTCACCGTGACATCCGCCATCGGCGCGGTCGCGCCGGGCGCGGCGGCGAGCCAGCGATCGAGCGCGATGACGCGCGCGTCCGGTGTTGCTCGTCCGCTCGTATCCGCGCAGATGACGCGTCTGAGATGGTCGAGCGGCTGGCCGGCCGCTACAATTGCTTGCCATCGCTGCAAGGTATCGACGAATAAGAACTGGGCGCCGGAATCGGCAAGGATGTAGGCGATGCTGTCGGGGTTGTCGACCGCATGCATTGGCACCGGCACGAGACCGCGCGACAGCGCCGCCTGGTCCATCGCGATATGCGCCGTGCCGTTCGGCATCAGGATCGCGACGCGCTCGCCGGGCGCGAAGCCTTCGGCAGCGAGCGCCCATCGCCAGATCTCGAATTCCGCGTTGATCTCCTGCCAGGACTGACTGATCCAGCGTCCGACCGAGGCGTCGAAATGCCGATAGGCTTCCGCCGCGGGCGTTGCGCCGACGCGCCAGCGCAGGAGCTCCGGCAGTGTCGTCACTTGGGCGAGCGTGCCGGGCCTGGGTTGCGGAATCTGATCTGCCATGACGTTGACTCAGGATATGCTGGACTCCCGCGGAATCCACCGGGTCGCAAGCTATGCCAACCGGTCCCCGGCAAGATTGATCCTGAGCAAAACGCCAGGCCGTGATCGAGCAACACGCAGGCTCGCTAGGCGACTGCCTGCCACTTGGGTGCGGTCGACGATGGCGAGGCGATATCGGCGAGGGGCACAGGCCTGTGAAAGAAATAGCCCTGGCCGAGGGGAATGCCGAGCGCGCCCATTTCATCGACCTGCTGCTGGGTCTCTACTCCTTCGGCGACGATCGCGAGATTGAGCGTCCGCACGAGCTGAACAATCGATCCCAACACCGCGCGCGTCTCCGGCCGGTCGATCCGATCCATGAACGCCTTGTCGACCTTGACCTTGTCGAACGGAAAGGCGGTCAGGTATGACAGCGCCGAATAGCCGACGCCGAAATCGTCAAGTGCGATTGACACGCCGAGAGCCTTCAGACTCCGGAGCGTCTTGAGATTTTCGGCGCTGTCGGCCAGGAACACGCTCTCCGTGATTTCCAGCTCCAGCCGACATTCGGGAAGCCCGCTCTCGGCGAGCGCGAACTTCACGACGTCGACGAGGTTGCTCTTGGTGAACTGGACGGCCGACAGATTGACGGCCACCTTGACTTCGTCAGGCATTTTCATGGCGTCACGGCACGCCTTCGCCAGGACCAGATTTCCGAGCTCGACGATCAGCCCGGCCTCCTCGGCGATCGGAATGAATTCCGCCGGCGGGACGAAGCCCCGGGTCGGGTGGTGCCAGCGGGCGAGCGCTTCGACAGAAACCATTCGGCCAGTGCCGAGTTCGACCACCGGCTGATAGAAGACCTCGATCTCCTCTCGCCAGATCGCCTCGCGTAATTCGATCTCGAGGAGACTGCGCTGGTCGGCTTCGACCTTCAAGTCCGGCGAATAGACATTGAAGCAATTGCGACCTGCATTTTTCGACTTGTACAGCGCCAGGTCGGCATTGCGGAGAATTTCGTCGATTCGCGTCCCATGATCGGGCACCACTGCGACGCCGATGCTGCAGCCGATCACGATCGCATGGCCGTCGATGTCGTAAGGGGCGGCAAGCGCCTTCACGAGCCGGTCCGCCAGGATGGCGGCGCCGTCCCTGAGCGAGCCCCGGCCCGGCATCACGATCAGCGCGAATTCGTCGCCTCCCATTCGTGCAGCGGTATCGACCTCGCGTATTTTCGGCCTTGATCCGGCCGGCGACCTGGCTGAGCAGCGCATCGCCGGACTGATGACCAAGAGCGTCGTTGACCGACTTGAACTTGTCGAGGTCGCACAGAAGCACGGCGAAGGGCGTGTGCATCCGCCTGTGCCTCGCCAGCGCCTCTTCGATCCGATCCTTGAACAGGTTGCGGTTTGCGAGTCCCGTCAGGCTGTCATAGTGGGCGAGCTTCTCGATCCGGTCCTCGGATGCCTTGCGCTCCGTGATGTCCTGATGCATCGCAACCCAGCCGCCGTCCTGGCGCCGACCGTAGGAAATGTGGACGATCCGGCCGTTGGGGAATGTCAGCGTATTCGACGCGTGTTCCGACGCGGCAAGACGGCGCTTCAGATCGCTCAGATATTCACCGAGGTCCGACACGGCATCCTGATGCGCAAACACCTCGTGGAAGTTCATCCCGAGGTGAATATCGTCAGCTGGAAGGCCGTACATATCGAGCCACTGACGATTGAATGCGACCAGGCGATCATTGCCGTCGAACATGCTCAACCCCTGCGGCAGGTTGCGCAAGGCATCCTCGAACTTGCCCAGTGAATCGCGCAATTCGTATTGGGCGCGGTCGAGAGCCTGTTGCCTTCGCCAGTGCAGCGTCGTCGCGACCACGATCACCAGGGTCAAGATCAGCGCGCTGCCCAGATAAGCATCCCGTCTGGACTCATAATGCGCGTAGATCTCCTGCTCGGCGATACCGACGGTAAAAATCAGCGGGAAGAGCGCGGATCTGCGCACGGTGATCAATCTGTTGCTACGGTCCGTGCGCCCTTCGCTCCAGTACTGTCCACCGCCGTTCGGCAGCCGGCTTTGGATGTGCCCGGCAGCTACTTGCCCGACGAATCCGTTCTGATCCACGCCGCGCGCGGCAAGCACCACGTAGTTCGCGTTGCGGAGAACGAGAGTGCCTCCGGCACCGAGCTTCGCGGTCTCGTAGAAATTGCCGACCATGTCGACGCTGATCGAGCCGACGATCACGCCCAAGGCAGCCTGCTGCTGATCGAGCAGCTTGCGCGCGAGCTGGATCGTCCACTTGTTCGACGCCCGGCCGAAGACCGGCCTGGCGACATAGAGCCTGTCGTCGGCCTGCCGGAGCGTGTTGATGAAGTGCTCGCGATCGCCGAGATAGAGCGGCGGACCGGAATAGCCCGAGGTGGTGGCGAACATGTAACCGTCGAGGCCGATCAGCGAGAACTGAACGACATCGCCGCTCGCAAGATGCGCCCGGTCGCTCCAGGACTTCAGATCAAAGCCGGCCGGATCCTGGGCGTAAAGCGTCTGCACGATCGACAGCGATTGATCGACCCGCTCGAAGATCCGCTCGGTATTCTCCTGGAATAGTTTTGCAACGCTATCCCCGTGCGACCGCGCCTGCTGCAACGCTTCCGTTCTCTCCGAGACGGTGATCGCGAAATAGCTGATCCACACCAGCGGCAGAAAGAACACCGCGAGTTGCAGCGGCACACTGCGCCACACACTCGCTCCTATGCGGCGCACGGCATTTGCCGCCCGCATCATGGGATGCCGGCGATCTGAATCGCGACCGGACGAAACTACATCGCCAGCCGCTGGCAGCGGCTCGAAACCCGGCATGAACTCACTGCCCGGAGCGCCCGGACAGTCCTTTTCTGCAACGAACGATTGGGAAGCTCCCAGCGTTTCGTCGGAAGCCTAGGCTGGCCGCCTTAAGCTTTTGTTCCATCGTCCCGCCAGAATTGCATCGACCCTCCCGTAGCATTACGGAGATCATCTCATATTGAGATGCAGATGCGCATCGACTCACGAGCCAGGGGGTAGCATCCGACCGTCCATGCATTATAGTGCCAGAGCCGGCCCTGCTTCGAAGCAAACTCATGACACGCGACCGCCTCTTTCTGCTGCACCCCGGTTTCGAAGACCCGGCCTACCCCGGCCAACGCTTCTATTGCTGGCATTGCGCGCTGATCGAGGGCGTGCTCGCCTCGTTTCCGGCGCTGGCCGAAAAGCTCGACGTCGAACGCATCGCCTGGCCGAAGCCGCGGCAGGCCGTGATCGCATTCGTCGGCGAAGAGAACCAATGGCTGCCGCTGCTGGTGTTGGCCGACGGCGCGACATCGCGACACCAGACCGGCAGCTACCAGGGGCGCGCCTTCATCGCCGACAAGGATGCCATCCTCGCCGCGCTGTCCGAGCGCCACGGATTTCCCGGTCCGCATCCGTGAGCCGTCCCGAAACGAGGGAAAATCGGCATTGCCCGGCCTCGCGATCGCCACGCATACTCGGCCAAAACTGCGGAATGCCGGCCATGTCCCATCCTCTCCCCGCTCTCATCGTCGTCGACGTCCAGCGTGCATTCGACGAATGGGAGGCCGCGGGCAAGCGGCGCAACAATCCGGATGCGGTGGCGCGCATTGTCGATCTGCTCGCAGCGTTCAGGGCGAGCGGCGCGCCGATCTTCCACATCCGTCACGAAGGCACCAAGCCGAACTCGACGTTCCGCGCCGAATGCTCCGGTTACGCCGTGAAGGACGAGGCACGCGAGCAGGCTGGCGAGCCCGTGATCGTCAAGCGCGTGAATAGCGCCTTCATCGGCACCGACCTCGAGGCGCGTCTGCGCGCGAGCGACATCGCCGCGCTCGTGATCTGCGGCGCCACCACCAATCATTGCGTGGAGACGACGACGCGGATGGCCGGAAATCTCGGCTTCGACACGCGCCTGGTGCGCGACGCGACCTGGACGTTCGACCGCACGGGTCCCGACGGCGACATGCATTCGGCCGAGGACATTCACGCGATGACGCTGTCGAATCTGAACGGCGAATTTGCCCGCATCGTGACCACGACTGAAGTGATCGCCTCGCTGATAGCGATGCGACAATAGACCTCAGCGCAAAGCCACCTCGATCGTCTGCGTCGTTTCGACGCCCGCTCTCGCCGGAACGCGAGCGATGCCCATCTGTTGTCACTCGATATCTCAACTGGAGTGATGACATGAAATATCTCTTTGTCGCGATGGCTGTCGGCGCTGCAGCGCTGGCCGGCGGATCCGCAGCCAACGCGGCGGGCGGAAAGGCCGCGCCGAACGCGCGATCCAGCCAATCGACCGACATCAGCGCGCAGCACCGACACCACAACCATTACGGCCACCGCCATCATCATTGGCGCCCGCACCACGGCTATTATCGGCCGCACTATCGCGGCTACGGCTATTACCCGCGGCACCAGGGTTATTACGGCGGCGGCCCCTACGGCTATTATGGCGGCGGCGGTCCCGGCGTGACCTTCAGCTTCGGCGGCAGTCGCTGGTGAGACGAAAAGGCCCGCAAAGATGCGGGCCTTCTTTCCTATCCGCGCAAGATCAATCCCGCCGTTTCCGCTCCGCTCGCGAGCGCGGCCTCGACCGTTCCCATGTCGCGACCACGATAGAGCGCTTCACCTGACAACAGCACCAGGCCGTCGGCGCGTGCCAGTCGTTCCTGCGCCGCGCGCGTCCGCGGCGTTGCCCAGGAATAGGCACCGCGGGCGAAGGGTTCGTGCGCCCAGTTGGTCGCTGCAGCCGCCACAACACCGCGCGCAATCTCCTCGCGCGGAATGCTGAAGATCGCGGCGAGCGAAGAGATCCCGGCGTCGATCAATCCTTGCGGCTCGAGATGCGACAGCTCCGCCGTTCGCGGACCGCCGAACCATCCCGTCAGCACGGGATGCTGATCCGGGTATCGCGTCCACCACACCGGAATCGTTTCGTCCGACAGCAGGAACAGCATGTCCGAAAAATCTTCGCGCCGCTCGCGCCACCATGGCCGCGTAAACCGCAGCAGGATCTTGATGACACTGCCGAAGCCGATGTCGTCAGCAGCCGCCGCCTTCACCCGCACGGCTGCGGACAACGCAATCTCGCGCAGCAAGGGCAGCGGCACGGTGAGGATGACGCGATCGCAAATCTGCACCGCTCCGCCGGCACATCGGACGACGGCCTTGCTTCCATTCTCCTCGATCGCCGTGACCACGGCACCGAGGTGAATTGCAGCACCGGACTTGCGGCACGCGCCGGCCAGAAAATCGATCAGGGCGCCATAACCGCCGTCGATGCGCGCCTGCGCCTGATGTCCCTCGTTCATCCACTCATCACGCAGCGCCAGCATCGAGGCGCGCTCGGGATCGGCCGCATCATAGCCCTCGACCATGCGCTCGACGGCATGCCGCAGGCGCGCATGGTCCGGACCGGCGAAATGCCGGCGCAGGAAGTCGGCGACGGTGAGATCGTCCGTCAGGTCCTTCACGGCGGCATGAAGCGCGCCGTCGTGGGGATCGCGCGGATTCTCCCGCGAGAATGTCGTACCGTCGAAGCTCCACTGCGCGCCGCCGATCGTCCGCACCATCAGCCCGGCTTCGCGAGCGAGGGCGCGCGTGACCGGCGCCTCGCCATGGACGAACTCGGCGCCGGCATCGGCGGGGTAGCCGAACTCCGCTGCGGAAAGCGGATGGATGCGCCCGCCACAGCGGTCGCGCGCCTCCAGCATGGTCACGCGCTTGCCGGCGCGCGCAAGCTCGCGGGCGGCCATCAGTCCGGCGGCGCCTGCGCCGACGATGACGATATGCTCTGGCGTGTCCGACATGAAACTCGCTATCGCCGCGTGACGTCGTTCTGGATGAGATAGCGCAGCAACAGTACGCCCCCGCCGAGATCCCGCGTGCTCTCCAGCGTCATGGCGGCGAGTGGCGCACGCTTGTCACTGTCGGCCTCGGTCGAATCGAACACGAAGGGCGCGCCCCTGGCCCCGTCGATCGCGGGGCTGAGGATCAGGTTGAATTCGTCGATCAGGCCGGCGCGCAGGAACGCACCATTGGCGACACCCCCGCCCTCCACCAGCAGACGTTTCACGCCGAGCTCGCGGTTGAGAATATCCAGCGTCAGCACCAGGTCGATCTCGGACCTGCCTGCGAAAATATAGGACACGCCCTCGCCGCGCAGACCGGCCAGATGCGAATCCGGCACGTTCTCGGTCAGCACCACGACGATGGGATCGCCGCCGATCTCAGCGCGGCCCCAGCCGATTTTGCCGTACGCATCGAGCACGACGCCATAGGTTTTGGCATCGCGTCGCGCGAACCAGTTTTCGCGGGGAAATTTTTGGTTCGGCGTCTCGGAATAGGGCTGGCCCTTGGCGAATTCGGAACCGGTCACGCGGCCAATCACCCAGGCATCGCCACCGAGCTCGTCATGGATCTTCTCGAACCAGTCGGTGCCGGCGCCCTTTGGACGCCAGCGGCTCGGATGGGTGCGGCCGTCGAGGCTCGCGTGCATCAGGCAGATGACGTAGGGCTTCATGACAATTCTCCGCGCCGCCTTCTCAGGCCGGCCTGTTACCCTTGGCACGCTCGTTCACAATCGCCGCGAGCGGATTAAGCTTGGGCGGCGCGACCAGCAGAAGCGTGTTGCTGTCGTGATGATTGAACGGGGCGCCGCGGACGAACAACTCGGTCTGGATCAGATAGCTCCAGCTGCTGTCGTCATTAAGGGTGATGTCGCAACGATAGCTGTCGGTGCGAAATGCCTGTTCCAGGAAATCGGTCGAGCAGATGCCGTAAGCAGTATCGCCGCGCTTCGCCGTGACGGAGATTTTCCTGTCCTCCGGCGCCGCCTTGCCCGAGGCCAGCAGCACCTGTCCACGCGGAATCGCCAGCGTCTGCATGACCAGCCCGGTCGCGGGCTCCCACAGCCAATAACCGACCTGGTCGTGGAACGTGATGTCTTCTTCCGGCGTGTTGATGTGAACGTGATAGCGCAGGCCGTAGAGCAGTTGCGGCCCGTTGGCCTGCGGATCGATCGGGTCCATCCGGATGCGCTCGATGAAGGTCCGCCGCTCCGGCCCGTCCGCCTTTGGATTGATGTCGATGCCCTTGTCCGCCTGCCAGGTGCCGGCGAGCCGGCGCAGCGGCCCGAGATTGGCAAGACTGTCGGGAGAAACGTCCTCGGGCTCAGTGAAGATGTCGGCCGGAAGGGGGAGCATGCAGACCTCGCATTGTTGCGCGGCAGCATTAGCATAGGGCAGCACGAAACCAGCACGATGGAACCGAAGGGCTGCCCCGCACGTTGTGGGGGCTCGAGTGCCTGGTCCTCGAAATCCGGGCTCGAATGGGCAAGGACGCCCATGTCACGCGTCGCAAGGGGGTCCGGTGCTGTCGGAGAAAACTGCTCGGCAGTCAATCGATGTGGGCTTCCTCTCCGACGGAGGCGAGCTGGGTGCGATGATGCGTACCCTCGATTGGTCGGGCTCGCCGCTCGGTTCTCCCCACCAATGGTCCCAGGCCCTGAAAACGACGGTCGGCATGCTGCTGGCCGCACAGGCCCAGATTGTGCTGTTCTGGGGCTCCGACTACATCGCGCTCTACAATGACGCCTATGCGCCCGGCATCGGCGCCAATCACCCCCGCGCCCTTGGCCGGCCCGCCATCGAGAACTGGGGCGAGCTGTGGGATGACCTGGAGCCGCTGCTGTCGGGCGTGCGCAAGACGAGAAAGACATTCGCCGCCAAGGACCGTCCCTTCTACGTCGAGCGCCATGGCTATGGAGAGACGAGCTACTGGGATGTCTCCTACTCGGCCGTGCCTGACGATGATGGTTCGGTCGGCGGCGTCCTTTGCATCGTCTCGGAGACGACCGAGCGTGTTCTCGGCGAGACGCAATTGCGGGCCAGTGAAGCACGCTACAGGGAGCTGAACGCGACGCTCGAGCAGCGCGTGGCCGAGCGCGCGGCGGAGCGTCATCTGCTCGCCACCATCGTGGAAACCACGGATGGGCAGATTCAGGCACTCGATCTCGATTATCGCTGGCTTGCGATCAACGCGTCCTGCTCCGACGCGTATCAGCGCATCTACGGCAAGCGACCTAGGGTCGGAGATTCCCTGCAGGAATTCCTCGCCGACCGGCCCGAGCATCTCGCGGCAGCTACCGCGATCTGGAGCCGGGCGCTGGCCGGCGAAAGCTTCACGACCATCGAGGAACTCGGCGACATCAGGTTTGATCGCCGTGTCTACGAGATGAAGTTCGAGGCATTGCGCACGCCCAATGGCACGCGGATCGGCGCATTCCTGACCGGGATGGACGTGACCGATCGCCTCGAGGAGCAGGCACGCCTGGCGAAAGCCGAGGAAGCGCTGCGTCAGGCTCAGAAAATGGAGGCGATGGGCCAGCTCACCGGCGGCGTCGCGCACGACTTCAACAATCTGCTGACGCCGATCGTCGGCCTGCTCGACCTGTTTCAGCGCAAGGGCATCGGCGGCGAGCGAGAGCATCGCCTGATCGCCGGGGCCGCGCAGGCGGCCGAGCGCGCCAAGACGCTGGTGCAGCGCCTGCTTGCTTTCGCGCGCAGGCAACCGCTCCAGCCCGTTCCGGTCAATATCGGCCGGCTCGTCGCCGACATGGGCGAGCTGATCTCCAGCACGACCGGACCGCAGATCCAGGTGACGGTGGACACGCCGGACGGGCTGCCCGAAGCCATGGCCGATCCCAACCAGATCGAGATGGCGATCCTCAATCTCAGCGTGAACGCGCGTGACGCCATGCCCGACGGCGGCAAATTGCGCATCTCGGCCAAGGCCCGCACGGTTGAACGCGCGCACGGCTCTGACCTCGTGCCGGGCGCCTATGTCTGCATTTCGGTTGCGGATACCGGCAACGGCATGGACGAGGACACGCTGGCTCACGCGGTCGAGCCGTTCTTCTCGACCAAGGGCATCGGGCAAGGGACCGGCCTTGGCCTCTCGATGGTCCATGGCCTTGCCTCTCAACTGGGCGGCGCCCTGACGATCAGGAGCGCAGTGGGGGCAGGCACCACGGTCGAATTGTGGCTGCCGGTCAGTCACGCGGCCGCGGGCGCGATCGATGCCGCCCCGCAAGCAAAGCTGCGTCCGCTGCACACCGGCACGGCACTGCTGGTGGACGACGAGCCGCTGGTGCGCATGAGCACCGCCGAAATGCTGAGCGAGCTCGGCTACCGGGTCGTCGAGGCAGGCTCAGCCGAGGATGCGCTTCAGCGCGTCAAAGACGGCCTGCGCCCGGACCTGCTTATCACCGACCATCTGATGCCCGGCATGAGCGGAACGGACCTCGGCCTCGCGCTGCGCAGCCAATATCCCGAGATCCAGATCCTCGTCGTGTCAGGCTACGCCAACAACGAAGGCATCACGCCGGACTTGTCGCGGCTGACAAAACCATTCCGAAGCGATGAGCTGGCGGCGAGCCTGGCCAATCTGGCCAAGGCGGGGTGAGGGCGGGCTGCAACACGCGGCGGCGACCACGGGCGCAGCCGACGCACCCGCCCTATATCAGCGGCACGCCCTGCCGCAGGTTCATGTGCCTGTTGACGTCCTTGTAGAGAAGATAGCGGAACCGGCCGGGGCCGCCCGCGTAGCAGGCCTGCGGGCAGAACGCGCGCAGCCACATGTAATCTCCGGCCTCGACCTCGACCCAATCGCGATTGAGACGGTAGACCGCCTTGCCCTCGAGCACGTACAGCCCGTGCTCCATGACGTGCGTCTCGGCGAAGGGAATCGTTGCCCCCGGCTCGAACGTCACGATCGTGACGTGCATATCGTGCCTGAGGTCGGCGGGATCGACGAAGCGCGTGGTGGCCCAACGCCCCTCCGTATCAGGCATCGGCGTCGGCCCGATCGACTGCTCGTTGGTCACGATCGGCTCGGGATCAGCCAAACCCGGCACGCGCTGGTACAGCTTGCGGATCCAGTGCAGCTGGGCCGGGGCCCGGCCGCGATTACGCAGGCTCCACGCGCAACCCGGCGGGATATAGGCGAAACCGCCGGCCGTCAGCTCGCTTTCCTTGCCTGCCAGCTTGAGGACGACTTGTCCGCCCACGACAAACAGCGCGCCCTCGGCGTCCTTTTCGGGCTCGGGGATGTCGCTGCCGCCGGCCGGCGCGATCTCCATCAGATAATGGGAGAACGTCTCGGCGAAGCCGGACAGCGGTCGCGCGAGAACCCAGACCCGCGTGTTGTCCCAGTGCGGCAGGTAACTGATGACGATATCGCGTTGCACGCTGCCCGGAATCACGGCGTATGCGGTCGTGAAGACCGCGCGGCCGCTGAGAAGATCGGTCTGCGGCGGCAGACCGCCCTGCGGGATGTGATAAGTTCGCGATGACATCGTTTAGGCCTCGTGGCGATCCGGCTTCAGGTCGAGCTGCATGGGCTCGTCCAGCCAATATTCTTCCAGATTATCACCCTTGCCCTTTCGGTCGACCACAAGGAAGGGGCTAGCGTCCTTGAGCACCAGCAGCGGGTGGTGCCAGCAATTGCGAGCATAGTTCACCCCCTGCTGCCCCGTCGCCCTGAACGCGCGATAGGTCGCGGCATTGCGCGGGTCGGAGCAAACAACAACCAGCCAGTCCGCACCGCCAAGCGGCATGAACAGCTGGCTTCCCAGCGGATGGCGCTCCATCAGGCGAATTGCAATCGGCACCGGACGCAGCGAGGCGACAAACCAGCTGATGTTGGTCTGTCCACCCTCCGCGGCGACGTCGATGCTGGCGAGGTCGTTGAAACGGCTGGCATAGCCCTGGTTGATCGACAGGGGTGTCACCCCATCAGTTTCGATGACTTCGCCAAACGGAGCGAACGCCTGCTTGGTCAGGGGTTCGATCGAAACTGTCGCCATCGTCAACCTCAATTGTCTCCACGCTCACAACCCCGCAACAGGCGCGGCCGCAACATCAGGCTCGGCCTGCAGGGTCTCGCCCGAAGCAACCATCTCACCGTTCAGGATACGATGGGCCTTGGCGCGATCGAGGTCGCCTTCCCAGGAGGCAACGACGACCGTCGCAACGCAGTTGCCGACATAATTGCCGAGCGCGCGAGCGATACCAATGAACCAGTCCACCGACAAGATCAGCACGAGGCCAATCGCCGGGATGGCAGGTATCGCCGACAGCGTCGCGGCGAGGACGACGATGGCCGAGCCGGGGACGCCGTGCGCGCCCTTGGAGGTCAGCAAGGCGACGCCGAGAATCGCCAGCAGGTCGCCCATGGCAAGCGGGGTATTGGTCGCCTGCGCGATGAACACCGCCGCCAGGGTCAGATAGATCGAGAACGCATCCAGGTTGAACGAGTAGCCGGTCGGGATGACGAGGCCGACGGTCGATCGCTTGATCCCGAGCAGTTCCAGCTTGCGCATGGTCTGCGGCAGCACGCTGTCGCCCGCGGCCGTACCGAGCACGATCATCAGTTCCTCGCGCAAATACGCGAGCAGCTTGAACAGGCTGAAGCCGGACAGCCGCATGACGGCGCCGAGAACGACCACCACGAACAGGACCACCGCCAGATAGAACAGGCCGACGAGACCGCCGAGCTGCTTGAGCGAACCGATGCCGTACTTGCCGACGGTGAAGGCGATCGCGCCGAACACGCCGATCGGGGCGAGCCGGACGACGAAGTTCATCATCTTGAAGATGATCTCGTTCACACGTTCGATGAAATCGACGACCGGCCTGGCGCGCTCGCCGCACAGCGAGACCGCACAGCCGAACATGATCGAGACGATCAGGACCTGCAGGACATCGCCGGAGCTGAACGCGCCGACGATCGTGCCGGGGATCAGCTTCATCAGGAACTCGGAGACGCCGCCGCCGGCGACCTGGGCCGCGGTCTGGCTGAACCCACTGAGCGCCTTGGCATCCAGCGTCGCGGGATCGATGTTCATGCCGGCGCCGGGCTGGAAATAATAGGCCAGCGCGATGCCGAACATCAGGGCGACGGTGGTGACGATCTCGAAATAGAGCAGCGAGCGGATGCCGACCCTGCCGACTTTCGAAAGGTCCCCGGCCGCTGAAATTCCCTGCACCACGACGCAGAACACGATGACGGGCACCAGCATCTTGATCAGCTTGATGAAGCCGTCGCCGAGCGGCTTCAGCTGCACTGCAGTGCTGGGATAAGCCATCCCGAGCACGATGCCGAGCGCGAGTGCGACGACGACCTGAAAGAAGAGTGACTTGAAAATTCTGGGCATGGCTTTCCTCGCTCAAAGGGCTGGTGTCGGTCTGGCGTGGTCGGCTCTGGCCTTTCGCCATTGTTGTCTTTGGCAGCGGCATGAGGCCGCCGCGGAGGGAGCCAGCCGCCGCTTGCCGGGCAGACCAAAGCTCCATCGGTCATTCGTTGACCAGCTGCGACATCAAGTCCAATATATAGAACGACACGATTGATAGGGTTTCCCTATGGACCTTCGCCAGGTCAGGTATTTCATTGCGGTGGCCGAGGAGCGCAGCTTCACCGCCGCCGCCCGGCGGCTGAACCTGTCGCAGCCGCCGCTCAGCCAGCATATCCAGGCCCTCGAGGCGGAACTCGGCACCCAGCTGCTCTACAGGACGAGCCGCAAGGTCGAGCTGACCCAGGCCGGTGAAGCGATGTTGCTGCGCGGGCGCGCCATCCTGCAGCAGGTCAAGTCAGCGGAAGACGAGGTGCGCTCGATCGGCGCCGGGCTGATCGGAACGCTGGATCTCGGCGCGACCGGCTCCATCCTGCGCGGCCGTCTTGCGGAACTGCTGGCGGCCTACCGGGAGGTCGCGCCCCTGGTGAGGATGACGGTGCACGAGCAGGCGCCGGCGCTGCAGATCGCGGCCCTCCTCAACCGCACCACCAACATCTCGCTCATTCGCGGCATTCCCGGCGAACGCGACCTCACCAGCAAGCTGGCCTGGCGCGAAGAGGTCGTTCTGGCCGTACCCCGCAGCCACCGCCTGGCCAAACGCAAGCGCGTGGCGCTCGGTGAATTGGCGTCGGAGGAGCATGTCATCCTGGACCCCGACAGCTCCGATTTCGCGCGCTATGTGCAGACGTGCTGCGTCGATGCCGGCTTCCTGCCGAAAGTATCCCAGCAAGTCGTCGACGCGCAGTCGATCCCGAGCCTGATCGCGGCGGGCTTCGGCGTCGCGCTGGTGCCGCAATCGATCGCGCGTTTCACGACGGCCGATATCGCATTTCGCCCGATCAGGCCCTCACCGCCTGCGGCCGACGTCTTCCTGGTGTTCAGGGAGGACGAGACCTCGATGGTGGTGCACAATTTCATCAAGCTCGCGCTGCGGTATCTGGGGCAGAGGAAGCGGGTGGGTTAGAAAGGGGCACGCATGCGATTCTCACGCGATGCTACCCCTTCTTCTCCTCTAGCAGCTTGGCCACGCGCCGCAGGCCGAGCAGATAACCCTGGGTGCCGAAGCCTGCGATGACCCCATCGGCTCGTTTCGAGACGAACGAATGGTGGCGGAATTCCTCGCGCTTGTGCACGTTGGAAATGTGCACCTCGATCACCGTCCCCTCGAACGTGTTTAAAGCGTCCAGGATGGCGACCGACGTGTGGGTGAAAGCCGCGGGGTTCATCACGATCCCGGTCGCCGTCTCGCGCGCCTCGTGGATCCAGTCGATCAGCTCGTACTCCTTGTTGGATTGATGGAAGCGAATCTCCAGACCGAGCTCCCCGGCCAGCGCCCGGCAATCCCGCTCAACGTCCGCAAGCGTCTCGTGACCGTAGATGTGGGGCTGGCGCTTGCCGAGCAGATTGAGATTGGGCCCGTTCAGGACGTAGACGAGACGACTCATGGAAGAACTCCGTTCAGTGGTGGGCGAGGATCTCGCCAAGGAACTGCCTGGTGCGGGCGTGCTGTGGATTGCGAAAGAAAGCATCGGGCGCGCCTTCTTCGATGATCTGGCCTTCGGCCATGAAGATCACACGATCGGCAACCTGGCGGGCAAAGCCCATCTCGTGGGTGACGCAGATCATGGTCATGCCGTCGTTGGCGAGGCCGATCATCGTATCGAGCACCTCCTTGACCATCTCGGGGTCGAGGGCGGACGTCGGCTCGTCGAACAGCATCACCTTGGGCTGCATGCAGAGCGCGCGCGCGATCGCGACACGCTGTTGCTGGCCGCCCGAAAGCTGAGCCGGATATTTCTCGGCCTGATCGCCGATGCGCACGCGCTCGAGGTATTTTCGCGCGGTCGTTTCCGCCTCGGTCTTACCGATGCGGCGCGCGCGCATAGGCGCGAGGGTGCAGTTCTGCAACACCGTCATATGCGGAAAGAGATTGAAGCTCTGAAACACCATACCGACGTCCTGGCGCACGACGTCGATGGCCTTGATGCTGTCGTCCAGCCGATGACCGTTCACCACGATGCTGCCCTGCTGGATCGCCTCCAGGCGGTTGATGCAGCGGATCAGCGTCGACTTGCCTGAGCCGGACGGCCCGCACACCACGATCTTTTCGCCCTTGCGCACGCTGAGATCGACGTTGCGCAGAGCTTGGTAGCCGCCGTACCATTTCTGAACGCCTTTCATTTCGATCAGGATCTGGTCCTGCATGCTGGTCTCCGCAGTCGGGAAGCGGCCAACGCGGATCGCGCGTCGGCCGCTTGCGGTGGCTATTGGACGGTGAAGGGAACGCCGGGGACCGAGTCCGGGAAGACCGGCATGGGCGCTTTCATCCATTTGGCGTAAAAGCCGGCCAACTTGCCGTTCGTCTTGATCTGATCGATGAACTTGTTGGCGGTCTCGTTCCACTCCTTCTCTCCGAGACGCGTGCAGGCGCCGTTGTACAGAGCCATAAAGTGAAGCTTGGGCTCAAACCCGAGCTCCGGTTTTGCGGCGTTCAGTCGCTGCGGGTAGAAGCTGTTAGCTCCGACGGCCTGCACCTGACCGGAAAGCAGCGCCTGGATCGTGGCCGCATCATCATCGAACCTGCGGATTTCGGTGCCCGCCGGAGCACTATTGGTGACCTGGGTGTCCTGCGTGGAGGACCTCGGAACCCCGATGACGTATTTGCTCATGTCCGCATTGCTGTTGATCGGGGTCGCCTGGGCAGCAACAAGCGTGATCTCGTTGGCGACATACGGCTTGGAATACTGCACCGCCTTTGCGCGTTCGGGCAGCATGGCCATGGTCGCGAACAGAATGTCCACGCGGCCCGTCGTCAGCGCTGGGATACGGTTGGCGACCGCCAGCGGGACGAACTCGGCCTTCACACCGAGGTATTCAGCGAAGGTGCGTCCCATGTCGGCGTCGATGCCGTCCTGCTTTCCCGAGCTGTCGACATAGCCCCAGGGAGGATTGTCGCCCTGAATGCCGATGACGACGACGCCCTTCTTCTTGACGTCTTCCAGAGTGCCCGCCTGCGATTTGCCTGCGGCGGCGATTGCCGCCAATGCCAGCAGCGCGCTCCCGAGCTGGCGACGATTGAATGAAAACAACATGAGTATCTCCTCCTGGTGATGGCTGTGCTTGATTGGGCAGGTGCGCCTACCTTTGATTGGCCAGGGCGAGCCTGGCCTCCATCCGGCTGCCCCACCATGAGAGTGGCCAGCAGAGGATGAAGTACATGGCGCCGACCACGCCGAAGACGAGCAACGGCTGGAAGGTCTGATTCGAAACGATCTGACCGGCGCGGGCGAGTTCGATGAAACCGACGATGGCGGCGAGCGACGTTCCCTTGATCAGCTGCACGAGATAGCCGATGGTCGCCGGCAGCGAGATGCGGATTGCCTGCGGCAGCACGATGTCGCGCATGCGGGACGAGTAGTGCAGCCCGAGCGCCATCGCGGCCTCGGTCTGGCCGCGCGGCACGGCCTGTATCGCGCCGCGCCAGATCTCACCAAGGAAGGCGGAGGCATTCACGGTGAAACCGATCGCCACCGCGACGAAGGCGTCGAGCTTCAGCCCGGTGAGCGCCAATCCGTAATACACGACGAAAAGCTGCAGCAGCAGCGGAGTGCCCTGGAATATCCCGATGTAGATGCGGGTGATCCATTCCACGCCCTTGTGACCACTGGTGCGCAGCAAGGCGACAGCCAGCCCCGCCGTGCAGCCGCCTACGAATGCGACCAGCGTCAGCAGCACCGTCCATTGCATCCCACGCAGCAGGAAGCCGAACTCCGGCAAACCAAAATGCGGCGCCATGATCTCCCCCTCAGCGTGTCGGATATGAGAAGAAGCGGTGGGAGACGACCGCAAAACCCAGCATCAGCAGCCAGGAAATCGCGAGGTAGAGGAAGGTGACGGAGAAATAGACCTCGAAGCTGCGGAACGTGTCGCTTTCGATGCGCTGCGCAACCGACGTCAATTCGTAAGCCGACACCGCCGAACAGATCGACGAAGTCAGCGTCAGCATGATGAACTGCCCGGTGAGCGAGGGGTAGATCGCGCGAAGCGCGGGCTTGAGCACGATGAAGCGGAAGACCTGTCCTTTGTGCAGGCCGAGCGCGTAGCCCGCCTCGACCTGTCCCTTGTGAATGGATTGCACCCCGCCGCGGATGATCTCGATGGCGTAGGCGCCGCCATTGACGCCGAGCGCGATGATGGCGGTGGCGGTCGGATTGAGCTTCAATCCGACGAGCGGCAGCGCAAAGAACAGAAAGAAGATCTGCACCAGGAAAGGCGTATTGCGCACGATCTCGACGAAGCCGATCACGATGGCCCGCAACCAGGCCGCCCCCGCATCGCGCGCCGCGACGCCGGCGATGCCGATCAGCATTGCGAGCGTCATTCCGGCAAGCGCCAGGCCCAACGTACCGACGCACCCCCACAGCAGCGCGGGCATCGCGTGCCAAACCACGGAGAAATCGAGCGTATAGCCCATCTTGCGTTTCCTCTCGGGCGTTGTACGTGCCGCTCGCCCGTCGGCCCGACGTCACCCTCCCAGGGAGGCAAAGGTGGCGAAGAAGACGTCCGGATCGGGTGAGATGCCGGTGAACAGGCGGAATGCTTCGGTGCCCTGGAAGATCGCCATGCCGCCACCGTCGACGGTGCGGCAGCCGAGGGCGCGCGCCGCGCGCAGCAGTGCGGTTTCCAGCGGGAAGTAGACGATCTCGGCGACCCACAGATCGGGGCGCAGCAAAGCCATCGGCAGCGGCGTGCCCGGATATTTGTCCATGCCGATCGGTGTCGCGTTGACGATTCCGTCGGCGCCAGTAACGGCCGTCGCAACATCCTGGCCGACCTTCAAGCGCCCTTCTGCAAATCGAGGGGACAAGCCATCGACCATGCTCTGCGCCTTGGCCACGTCGACGTCGATGACCGTCAGTTCCTGCGCGCCGAGCTTCATCAGCGCGAAAGCGACCGCCGCTCCGGCTCCGCCCGCGCCGAACTGGACGACGCGACCGAGCGGCGCACCTTGCATGTTCCGGCGAAAGTTCTCGGCGAAGCCGAACCAGTCGGTATTGTGGCCGGTCATTCGGCCGTTCCTGATGACCACCGTATTCACCGCACCAAGCGCCTCCGCGTCGGGCGAAAGCTCGTCCAGCAGCGGAAGGATCGACTGCTTGCAGGGATGGGTCACGTTCAACCCGTCGAAGCCCATCCGCTTTGCGGCCGTGAGCAATTCCGGCAGCGCTTCGGCGCCGAGCTTCAGCTCGGTCAGATCGATCTTCTTGTAGAGATAGCGGATGCCGGCGGCGTCAGCGGCCGCTTCGTGCATAGGCGGGGTGCGGGACGCCGCGATGCCGCTGCCGATCAACCCGACGAGAAAGCTGGACTTAGGATGCATGTTCGACATCGCGCGTCAGCTCAAAGGAACGGTCAGTTCGGCGATGACCTCCGCCGTGCTCGGTCGAACGCCGCGCCACCAGGCAAAAGCTTCCGCTGCTTGCTCGACCAGCATGCCGACGCCGTCGGCGAGCTTGGCGACGCCTTCGGCGCGGCCCGCTTGCAGAAAGGGAGTCAGTCCCTTGCCGTAGGCGAGCTCGTACGCCAGCTCCGCGCCGCGGAAGACATTGCGTGGAAGCGGCGGCATTTCACCTCGCAGGCTGGCCGATGTCGCGTTGACCACGACGTCATAGCCCTCGGTGAGATCGGCCAGTTCGGCATAGCCGCTGACGATCAGGGGGCCACAGCCGGCAAACTCTTCGGCCAATGCGACGGCCTTCGGCAGCGTTCGATTGACGAGAACCAGCTCGGCCGGCTCCTGCCGCAGGAACGGCAGCAGCGCGCCACGCGCCGCTCCCCCGGCGCCGAGCATCAGGACGCGGCGGCCGGCCAATTTGACGCCGAGATTGACCGTGATGTCGCGCACGAGGCCGATCCCGTCGAAATTCTCGGCGATGATCCGATCGCCGACGAATTTCAGACAGTTTGCGGCGCCTGCGCGATCGGCGCTCTCGGAAAGCTCGTTTGCGTATTCGAAGGCATCGAGCTTGAACGGGGCAGTGATGTTCAGCCCCTTGGCCCCCTCGGTCCGGAATTGATCAACCCGATCGCTGAAACCATCAAGGGGTGTCTCGATCGCCTCATAGACGAGGTCCTGTCCGGTCATCTTGGCGAACATGCCATGAATGAGCGGTGATTTGCTGAAGCCGATCGGATTGCCGATCACCGCATAACGATCGCTCATGGCTCACTCCTGCACTGCAGCTTCGTTGTACAACACGCCATCGCGCACCATCGCATCGACGGCGTCGGCCGTTAGTCCGAGCGAGGCGGCAATGCGGCGATTGTCCTGGCCGAGCAGTGGCGCCGGGGTCCGCACCGTGGTGTCACACCCGGAGAAGCGGAACGGCAGGTTCGGCAACGTCACCTTGCCCAGCACAGGATGTTCCTGCTCGACCAGCATGCCGCGCGCGTGGATCTGCGGATCCTTCACGACCTCTTCGATGGTCTGCACGGGAGCGGACGGCACACCTGCTTCGTCGAGGGCCGCGAGACAGGCATCTCGAGACGATTGCGACAGCGTCCAGTTGCGCACGATGTCCATCGCTTCGGCATAATGGGCGTTGCGCGTGGCCGGCGTGGTGAAGCGCTCGTCGGATGCCAAATTGTCTCCACCGATCAGACTCGCCAAACGCCGCCACGCGTCGTCGACTTGCGCAGCGATGACAAGATTGCCGTCCCTGGCCGGAAAGACTCCGTAGACGGTCGAGTCAGGCTGACCGCTGCCGGTCTGCTTCGGCAGATCGGACCCGCCGGAGAGGAAGTAGCGCTGAACCGCATAGTCGTGCATCGAGACCATGCAGTCGTACAGCGCCAGGTCGATATGCTGGCCCTGCCCGGACGAAGCGCGGCCGACCAGCGCTGCGTTGATCGCGGCCACGCCGTGAATGCCGGTATACATGTCGGCGAGTGGCATGCGCAGCAGCGGCGGCGCTTCGCCCGGAGAGCCCAGCTGCGCCAGGGCGCCCGACATCGCCTCCGCAATCAGGCCGAAGCCCGGCCGGTCGGCATAGGGACCGGTGTGGCCATAGGCGGAAACCGAACAGTAGATCAGTCCGGGATTGCGCGCCGACAGCGCCTTGTAACCGAGCCCGAGGCGCTCGAGCGCGCCGGGGCGGTAGTTCTCGATGAAGACATCGGCGGTGTCGACCAGTTTCATCATCATGTCGAGGCCGCGCTTGTCGCGCAGGTCGATGCAGAGCCCCTGCTTGCCCATGTTCTGCTGCAGGAAGTAGCCGGATTGGCCGTCTTTGAAATAGCCGTGGGCGCGGCCCGCATCGCCTTGCTTCGGACGCTCCACCTTGATGACCTCGGCGCCCATCGCAGCTAAGCAACGGCCCATGAACGGGCCAGCCAGAAAATGGCTGTAGTCGATGACGCGGATGCCTTTGAGCGGCAGATTTTGGAGCGGAAGATTCTGGAGCGGCAGATCTTGCGTGGTCATGCCTGCTCTCCTGCGGCACTGGTCCTCGGGCGCATCGGGATCATCAACCGATGCTCACCGAGCTGCACCACCTCGCCGCGCTGATTGATCAGCTCCGAAGGCAGCACCACGATGCCCCAGCCATCACGCTTGGTGGTGCGCATCGAGCCGACGCGGAATTTCACGTGGACGGTGTCGCCGAGCTTGATCGGCAGCTTGAAATCCCACGTCCAGCCCAGCGACATTCCCGGAAGGAAGCGGTAGTCGGCACGGGTCTTCAAACCGTCGGCCAGCGACAGGCCAAACAACCCGTGCGCCACGCGCGTGCGGAAGGGTGTGGTCTTGGCGTATTCCTCGTCGACATGAACAGGCGTGAAATCGCCCGTCAATTCGGCATAGGCATTCACCATCGCTTCGGTGACCGTCACCGAAGGGGTGACGCATTCGTCACCGACCTCGGCATCGTCCCAGTAGCGCTCATCGGTCATGTCGCGTCTTCCTCAAACTCTAGGCACGGGGATTGATCGCCAGGGCCGCTTCCACGGCCCCGGCGCTGGCTTGCAGGATCTCGACGTTCAGTCCGCCCGGCAGTTCGAGCCAGTTCGGCCCGGCAGGCAACGCCTTGGCACCCCAGGCCGCGGCACGGGCGAGCACGCCGTCGTAGTCGTCGACCATGATGCCGAGATGGGCGAGACGGCCTTCCGGTCCGACAAAAAGCGGATCCTCGATCAGTTGCACGCTTCCGAGCACCCAGACCTGACGCGGGCGCGCGCCGTCGGCGGGTTGCTCGTCGCGAATGGCAAGACCAAGCACCTCACGAAAGAAGTCGATGTGATAGTTGACGTCAGGCACGCGGATCGCGACGTGTTCGACGTATGCGCGGGGCAACGACATTGTCTCACGCCTTTCCCGGATAATTGCTGCGGGCGTATTCCAGCCCCTTGACCAACGCGACGAGGGTCGAATTGACCGGGGTCGGCACGTTGAGCTTGGCGCCCCAGCGCACGACCGAGCCGTGGATGTAATCGACCTCGGTCGGATTGCCGGACTGCAGGCTCTGCAGCATCGATGTCTTGAACTCGAGCGGCAGGCCGGCAGACGCCATCGTCCAGGCCCGGTGCGGATCGGCAATCGAGATCTTCACGCCGGCTGCCTGCGCGACCGCGATGCTCTCCGAGATTGCGGCGAGCGCGCAATCTTCCAGGATCGGCAGCGAATAGAGCCCGCCGTAAGTCAGCCCGGTCACGGCGGTAATCCCGCCTCCGGCAACGTTGATGAACAATTTGTCCCACATCGTGCCGAGGATGTTGTCGCTGAGCTGCGTGAGAATGCCGGCCCGATTGAACGTCTCGGAAATTCGCTGCGCGCGTTCGGTCAGGCGCCCATCGAGCTCGCCGATGATGGTTTCTTTGCCGACGACCCCGGAGCGAACATGGCCGGGGCCGAGCAGCACGCCGCCGACATAGGTCTTGCCTGCCATGACCCGGTCACGACCGACTTCTTCCGACAGGATGTCCTCGTGACCAAGACCGTTCTGAAGCGACATCACGACCGTCTGCGGTCCGATGATCGGTGCCGCCGCCCGGATCGCATCGCGCGTGTGATAGGATTTGACGAGGACGATGACGAGGTCCGCCAGAATGCCGACCTCGGTCGGGGAGGTGCAGGCGGAAACCTTCACGACGGTCTCGGCGTCGCCCTCCAGCATCCGGAGGCCGCCGGCATTGATCGCGTCGACATGGGCCTGGAACGGATCGATCAGCCAGACCTCGGCTCCGCCACGCGCCAGCGTCCCACCGATAGTCGAGCCCAAGGCTCCCGCTCCGATAAAGCAGATCCTCATCCGAACGCCTCTCCCTCGCCCTGTATTGGCGTTGGAAGCGTGCTAGCAGGCCATCAGGTATTTGGATATGCTATGATCTTTATAACCATTATTGCAGATCGCAATGAAGCTCCAAGCCTCCTCCGAAACGAACCTGCTGGACCCGCGCCTGCTCCGGCTGTTCGACGCATTGTTCACCACGGGCAGCGTCACCAAGGCAGCCGAGAAGCTCGGTCAAAGCCAACCGACCCTTTCGATCTGGCTGTCGCGCCTGCGGAAGGAATTGGACGATCCGCTCTTCATCAGGTCAGCAGAGGGGATGCTGCCGACCCCGCGCGCCGAGGCGCTCATCGGCACGGCCCGACAGGCGTTGGAGATGCTGCGACGTCTGGCCGAACTTCGCCCCGAGTTCGATCCGGCAACGGCAAAGCGGCGGTTCGTCATCTGCATGACGGATGCGAGCCACATCACGCTGCTTCCAGCCATCCTCGCCCACGTTCGGCGCGTTGCGCCCGGCATCCGCATCGAGGCGGCGCAGATCGGCGGCGATACGCCACGCATGCTGCAGTCCGGCGAGGCCGATCTGGCGCTCGGCTACATTTCGGACCTCGACGCTGGACACTTCCAGCAGTCGCTCTTTCCGCAGGACTGGGTGTGCCTCGCGAACGCAAAACATGCCCGGATCCGCAACCGCATCACCACAAAGGATTTCAGGCGAGAGGCGCACGTCCTCATTCGCTCCGGCACCGGGCATCAATTGATCGCAGACGCGCTGCATGAGCAGCAGATGGTCCTGGACGTTGCACTCGAGCTCCCCGGCTTCCTGGGGCTCCCCGCAATCGTCGGGACGACCGACCTGATCGCCACCCTGCCGAGGCACATCGGCGAAACGCTGGCTCACTATTACGGACTGCGCGTGCTCGATTGCCCGCTGGCGATCGCCGGCTTTACCGTGAAGCAATATTGGCACGCCCGCTTCCATCACGACCCGGCGAACCAATGGTTGCGTGACCTGTGCGGAGAGCTCTTTCAACAGCAGGACGTGCGGGGCCTGCATCGTTCCGGCCGGCCAAAAAAACGTAGGCCGCGCGCATTGCAGCGCTAAGGGAGCGCTTGTTGGCCGCTGAGCTCGTGCAAACTGGCGGACGGCCAGGCCCTCAGGGAGCACGTTAACGTTGCTGCCAGGAGGCCCTTCGGGAACATTTTCTCCACATTGACTCCTGGTTGTAGTCCCATTAAACGTGTTGGTTACCAAAGCGTTAATTTCCTGGTCGCCGCCCTTTTTTATTGAACCTTGTTTTTGATCCCGGTCGCGGCGTCGAGTCTGTGTACGAGGCGTTTGCGCAATGTTGGCCGATCTCGATTCCGCCGACCATCTGCTTTTTGAGCCAGCACTTTCATCCCGCCGCCCGCGTCGGCCCGATCGACGCCGGCCCGGCCCGCTCCACGTTCAATCACGCGATCAACAATTCAAGCGTGTGAACGGCTTCATACACGTCCTCGCCTAGCCGACGTAGCCAATGACCGGCGCAACGCCGGTTGTAGGAGCTTTCCGATGTCGATCATTCCGGCCTACACCTCTGGCGGCATTACCCGCCCCGCTCTCAACCTGGACTCGTACGGCAACATCGTCCTCGACGATGCTGCCTCGACATTCGTGGCGACCTACGGCCTGAAAGCCCTGTATCTCGGCTGCCCGCCCGGCACGCCCTGGCCCCCGGTGCACGATTCGATATCGACCCCAGTTGACGCCAACGCAGGAGCGAACAGCGTTGCCGAAGGCGCGGCCGCGAACACCCTCGTCGGCATCACCGCGTCGGCGACGAGCGCGATCGGTCCCGTCACCTATTCGCTGGTGGGTGACAATTCAGGCGGTGGATTCAAGATCAACGCCGCGACCGGCGTCGTCACCGTGAACGATCCAAGCAAGATCGATTTCGAAAGCGCGCCGGGCCATGCCTACACCATCAGCGTGAAGGCCTCCGATGGAATCCTCACCTCCACCCAATCGTTCACCATCAACGTGACGGACGTGGCGCCGGCGACGCCGGTCGACAGCAATGCGGGCGCCAACCACGTTGCCGAAGGCGCCGCGGCGGGCACCACGGTCGGCATCACCGCGGCATCCACGGACGTCAATGGTGGCGCCGTTACCTTTGCAATCACCGGCGATACATCCGGCGGCGGCTTCAAGGTCGACCCGCACACCGGTATCGTCAGCGTCGCTGACGGAACCAAGATCGATTATGAGAGCGCGCCAGGCCACGCCTATTCGGTCACGATTGCGGCCAGCGACGGCACGCTGTCGAACTCGCAGACCTTCACCATCGCCGTCGACGACGTGACGATCGGCGCGCCGACCGACACCAATGCAGCTGCCAATCAGGTGGCCGAAGGCGCCGCGGGCGGCAGCACGGTGGGCATCACCGCATCGGCGCTGGATCCGAACGGCCCGGCTACGACCTATTCGCTGGTCGGCGACACCTCCGGCGGCGGCTTCACCATCAACGCCGCGACCGGCGTCGTCACCGTCGCCGATCCGACCAAGATCGACTTCGAGACCAGCGGGCCGTCCCACAGCTACAACATCACCGTGCAGGCGGTGAGCGGCGCCACGACCACACAGCAGACTTTCACCATCGTGGTGAACGATGTCGCGCCGTCGGCGCCGGTCGACAGCAACGCCGCTGCAAATCAGGTGACGGAAGGTGCTGCGGCCGGCACGGCCGTTGGCGTCACGGCATCCTCGACCGATGTCAACGGCCCGGCCGTGACCTATAGCCTGATCGGCGACACCTCCGGTGGCGGCTTCACCATCAATGCGGTCACTGGCGTCGTTACCGTCGCAGATCCGACCAAGATCGACTACGAGAGCGCCGCCGGCCATGCCTACACCGTCACCGCGCAGGCCAGCGACGGCACGCAGGCGAGCTCGCAGACCTTCACCATCGCCGTGACCAATGTCGCGCCGTCGACGCCGGTGGACAGCAACGCCGCCGCCAACTCGGTTGCGGAGGGCGCGGCCGCCGGCTCGACCGTCGGCGTCACGGCGTCGTCGACCGACGTCAACGGCCCGGCCGTGACCTATAGCCTGATCGGCGACACCTCAGGTGGCGGCTTCACCATCAACGCCGCCACGGGCGTCGTCACCGTCGCAGATCCGACCAAGATCGACTACGAGAGCGCCGCCGGCCATGCCTACACCGTGACCGCGCAGGCCAGCGACGGCACGCTCACCAGTTCGCAAACCTTCACCATCGCCGTGACCGACGTCGCCCCCTCGACGCCGGTCGACAGCAACGCCGCCGCCAACTCAATTGCCGAGGGCGCGGCGGCCGGTACGACCGTCGGCATCACCGCGTCCTCGACCGACGTCAACGGCCCGGCCGTGACCTACAGCTTGGTCGGCGACACCTCCGGCGGCGGCTTCACCATCAATGCGACGACAGGCGTGATTACGGTCGCAGATCCAACCAAGATCGACTACGAGACCGCGGTCGGCCACGCCTACACCGTCACCGCGCAGGCGAGCGACGGCGTGCTGGCGAGCTCGCAGACCTTCACCATCGCCGTGTCAGACGTCGCGCCAACCGTGCCGGTCGACAGCAACGCCGCCGCCAACACGGTGGCAGAAGGCGCCGCCAACGGCTCCACGGTCGGCATCACGGCGTCCTCGACCGACATCAACGGCCCCGCCGTGACCTACAGCCTGATCGGCGACACCTCTGGCGGCGGCTTCACCATCAATGCGGCGACCGGTGTCGTCACCGTCGCCGATTCCACCAAGATCGACTTCGAGACGTCGGGCGCAGGCCACAGCTACACCGTCACCGCCGAAGCCAGCGATGGTACACTCACCAGCTCGCAGAGCTTCACCGTCGCCGTCACGGACGTTGCGCCGTCAGTCCCGGTCGACAGCAATGCCGCGGCCAATTCGGTCGCCGAGGGCGCGGCTGCCGGTTCGACCGTCGGCGTCACGGCGTCGTCGACCGACGTCAACGGCCCGGCCGTGACCTACAGCCTGATCGGCGACACCTCCGGCGGCGGCTTCACCATCAATGCGACCACCGGCGTCGTCACCGTCGCCGATCCCACCAAGATCGATTACGAATCTTCGGGCGCAGGCCACAGCTACACCGTCACCGCGCAGGCCAGCGATGGGACACTCACCGGCTCGCAGACCTTCACCATCGCCGTGGCTGACGTCGCGCCGTCGACCCCGGTCGATGCCGACGCCACTGCGAACGCTATCGTCGAAGGTGCGGCCAACGGCTCGACCGTGGGCATCACCGCCTCGTCGACCGACGCCAACGGCCCGGCCGTGACCTACAGCCTGACCGGCGACACCTCCGGCGGCGGTTTCACCATCAACGCGACCACCGGCGTCGTCACCGTCGCCGATTCCACCAAGATCGACTTCGAGTCGTCGGGTCCGACCCACAGCTACACCGTAACCGCGCAGGCCAGCGACGGCACGCTGGCGAGCTCGCAAAGCTTCACCATCAATGTATCAGACGTTGCACCCTCGGTGCCGGTCGATAGCGATGGCACCGCCAACCAGGTGTCGATGAATGCCCCGATCGGCACCTATGTCGGCGTGACGGCCTCGTCGATCGACGTCAACGGACCGGCGGTGACCTATTCGCTGGTCGGCGACACCTCCGGCGGCGGCTTCACCATCGATGCGACCACCGGCCAGATGAAAGTCGCCGATCCCACCAAGATCCCCTACAACGCCGGCAGCCCGACCTTCGACGTCACGGTCCAGGCCAGCGACGGAACGCTGACCAGCCAGCAGACCTTCACCATCACCGTCATTCCGAACACACCGCCCGTCGCCAATGACGATGCGCTCTCCGCGACCGAAGCCGGCGGTGCCAACAATTCGGTGCCCGGCTCCAACCCGTCCGGCAACGTCATCCTCGGCACCGGCTCGGCCGGCGCCGTCCAGGATACCGACGCAGAGGATGCGAGCAGCGCGCTGACCGTCGTCGCGGTCCACACCGGAGCGGAGGGTGCCTCGACCGGCACCGGCACGGTCGGACAGGACCTGGTCGGCCTCCATGGCACGCTGCACCTCAACAGCAACGGTTCGTACACCTATAGCGTCAACCAGACTGACGTGCAGGTGCAGGCGCTGCATACGTCGGCCGATACGATCCAGGACAAGTTCAACTACACGATCCAGGACACCGGCGGCCTGCAGGACACTGCGACGATCACCTTCACGATTCATGGCGCCGACGATCTGCCGTTGGCCGTCGCCGATACTGGTACGATGACCGAGGACGATGCGCCGACCTCGTTCAACGTCATCGCGAATGACAGCCAGGACCCGGATTCCACCGCGTCCAACGTGATCACGCTCGCGGGCGGCATCACCGTCACCGGCCCGGCCGGCGAGACCTTCGCCAATACCGACGCGACCGCGTCCATCGTCGCAAACCAGGTGCAAGTCACCCTCAACAACGCCCACTTCCAGCAGCTGGCGGCCGGCGAGCACGCCACCGTCACCGTGCCCTATACGTTGACCGGCGACACCGGCGAGACCTCATCGGCCAACCTCGTCGTCACCGTCAACGGCGTCAACGACGTGCCGGTTGCAGTGGATGACAGCGGCTCGATGACCGAAGACCAGTCGGGTCACGCCTTTACGGTTCTCACCAACGATACGCTCGATGCCGATCATGGCGCGCCGAACAATGTCACGGTTGGCACCGTCACGAATCTGGCCGCACCGGCCGGCGAAGGCATCGTCCTTTCCGACATTTCCGTAAGCGTCAACGGCTCGAACCAGGTCGTGGTCAATCTCGGCTCCGACTTCCAGCACATGCAGGACGGCGAGAGCGCCACATTCGACGTTCCCTACACGCTGCATGGGGATCAGGCCGGCGACACCTCCACGGCCACGCTGCACGTCACCGTTACCGGCATCAACGACGCGCCGACCGCAGCCAACTTCACCTTCAACGGCTCCAACAGCGCCACCGGCAACACCGACCTTGTGGTCAACGACCCGACCGACGGGGCGCCGAGCACGACGGGTCCCAACAAGACCATCAGCGCGAGCATCCTCAGCGGCGCCAGCGACGTCGACGGTCCCGGACCGCTGGTCGTGGTCGCCGGCACCATCGCGACCGCGCATGGCGGCACCGTCACCATGCAGTCCGACGGCGACTTCATCTACAAGGCGCCGGTCGGCTACACCGGCCTGGATTCGTTCAACTACCAGGTTTCGGACCAGAACGCGGGCGCCTCGGGCGCCGGCATCGGAACCGGCACGATCACCATCAATGTCACCACGCCGAAGGTCTGGTACGTCAACGCCGATGCGGCGACCGACGGCGACGGCTCGTCCGAACACCCGTTCAATACGCTCACGCATTTTGCCAACAGCGGCGTCGGCAACAACGTCGACGGCGCGGGCGACACCATCTTCCTTGAGACCTCCTCGGCCCACTACACCGGCAATCTGACGCTCGAGAACAACGAGCAGCTGATCAGCCAGAGCGCGGGCCTGGTCGTGCCCGATGGCAGCGGCGGCGCCGGCACGGTCACGCTTGTCTCCGCCAGCGGCGCCAATGCCGTGATCGACGGCACAGTCACGCTTGGCAGCGGCAACAACATCCAGGGCGTCGATTTCGGCAACACCAGCGGCTTTGCCCTCCAGGGCACCAATGTCGGAACGTCGACGATCGACAACGTCAAGCAAGGCGTGATCACCAACACCAGCGGCGGCGGCATCAGCATCACCGGCTCCGGTAACGCGCTGACCTACGACTTCGGCTCCATTACCGCCAGCGGCGGCACCAACGGCATCGTCATCAACGGCGCCAGCGGCACCGTCCATGCCCATGGCGGCGCGATCTCGAACGCGACAGGTTCGGACGTCTCGCTCAGCAGCGGCTCGCTGAACTTCACCTATGACGGCACGATTTCCGACAACACCGGATCGACGATCTCGATCTCCAGCATGACGGGCGGCACGCAGGCCTTCACCGGTGCCATCAGCAGCAGCGGCGGCACCGGCATCGCCCTCAGCAGCAACACCGGTGCCACGCTCGACTTCAGCGGCGGCATCAACCTGTCGACCGGTGCGTCCAACGCGTTCAGCGCAACCGGCGGCGGCACGGTCAACGTCACCGGCACCAACCACCTGACGACCACGACCGGTACCGCGCTCAACGTCGTCAACACCAATATCGGCAGCTCGGGCCTGACGTTCCAGGACATCAGCGCCAACGGCGGCACCAACGGTATCGTGCTCAACAACACCGGCACGGCTGCCGGCAATGGCGGCCTGACGGTAACGGGTACCGGCTCCGCAGGGTCCGGCGGCACCATCCAGAACACCGACCAAGGCGCAATCCTCAGCAGCACCAAGGCGCTGTCGCTGTCCTACATGAACTTCACCAACCCCAATACCGGCGCGGGAACGGTCAACAATGCCGACGATTCGACGTTCAACAGCGCGGCCAAGGGCGGTATCAACCTGAGCAGCGTCGCGGGCGTGACGCTCGACCACCTCAGCATGAACGGCAACGGGGGCGCAGGCGGCGTCCAGACCGGTATCACCGGCCAGAACGTCTCCGATCTCACCCTCAGCAACAGCACGGTCGTCGGCTTCGGCGACAATGCGGCCGAGGGCGACGTCCGACTGTTCAACCTGTCCGGCACCTCGAACATCACCAACTCGACCTTCGGCTTCGTGCCCGGCGATGCCACGGCCGGCGAGAACCTCGTCGACATCCGCAACAACACCGGCACTCTGACCCTCAACGTCACCGGCACCACCTTCCACAACACCGCCGATTCCACCAACGGATCCGACGGCCTGCAGATGACCAGCACGGGCTCTGCGACGGTCAACCTCAACGTCTCCGGCAGCACCTTCACCAATCTGAAGACCGGCGGCATCGACACCTTCGCCCGCCAGACCTCGACGATGAACGTCAACATCACCGACGGCGGCGTCAACGGCAACGGCAACAGCTTCACCGCAGGCACCGTGGCCTCGCGCGGCATTGGATTGAATGCGCAGGACACCGCGCACCTCAATTTCAACGTCAACCGCAACACCACCATCAGCGGCTATGGCGGGCCAATCCTGGAGATCTTCGGCATCAACAGCGCCGTGATCAACGGTCATGTCGACAACAACGCCAATATCGCGAACACCGGCACCACCAATCGCGCCGGCAGCCCGCTCGACTTCGACATCGAGGACAATGCCACCGCTGCGATCTCGGCCACCGGCAACACCATCAACAACGCCGGGCAGGACGCAGCCATTGTGGCCTTCGCAGCAGGCGACGGCGGCACCGTCAACAACAAGGCCAGCCTCGACCTTACTTTGGCGAGCAACACCATCAACATGACGGGGGCCAACCTCAACGCCAACAATTTCAACAACGCGATCCTGCTCAACCCGGGCGTCAACGCCAACGACGCCACGACGATGACCGCCAACATCCACAACAATACGGTGACGGGCATCACGGCCGGGAACGGCAACGTTGCCTTTGTGATCGAGAACACCGGCGGAGCCGGTTCGCATCTCTATCTCGAGAATTTCAATACCGACACCAACACGACCTGGAACAACAACGGCAACACGCCGCTGAACTCCACGCTGGAGCTCAATGCGCCGGGATCGTCGGCGATTCCTGGCAGCCACAATGGCGGACATACCATCACGCCGTCGAACCCCAACGCCTTGTTCGCAGCCGACGGCGGCGTGGCGAGCGCGACCGGCAGCACCGGCGAGATGCATCTCACCCAGGCTGAGCTCAACAAGGTGGTTGCGGCAACGATCGCCGATTGGGCCGCGGCGGGACTGTCGTCGGACAAGGTCGCGCTGCTCCAGAGCGTCACTTACGACGTCGCTGACATCACGTCGGGCTGGCTCGGTCAGTCGACCGCGAAGCACGTCACGATCGACGTCAATGCAGACGGACATGGCTGGTTCGTCGATCCGACGCCGCTCGACAATTTCGAGTTCGCGCACGCGGTGAGCAGCACCCATCTCGTCACCGATCCGACCACGGCTGCCGCCGGTCACATGGACCTGCTCACGACAGTCATGCACGAAATGGGCGAGCAACTCGGTCTCTCGGACCAGTTTGTGCCGGCTGATCAGGGCCACCTGATGTTCGCCTTCCTATCGCCGGGCGAGCGCGTGCTGCCGAACGCCGCCGAAGTGGCGCAGGCCAATGCGGCGGCGTCCTCAGTCCAGTCTGTGGGCATCACCTCGCCCGCACCGGCCCAGCAAGCGTCCGGCGGCTTCCAGTGGCTGCCGGGGCAACAAGCATTGATCAAGGCCGACGGTTTCGACTTCTCTCAGTTCACGGCGAATTCAGAATCGACACACGTGACGGATGTCGTCTCTCACGTCATGCCGCACCCGGTAGCCCTTGGACCCGCGGGATTCGGGACTCTACCGACACCGGAGATCGGATCATTGGCGACATCGGGCGGCATTGACGGTCATTTGCCGCTCCTCCTGCAAAATCATGTCGACTTCATCGTTTGATACGACATATTGTAAAACGTCAGGTAGTGCAGGGGGGAAGAGATGTCTGAGCCTTTTCTTGCGGAAATCCGCATGATGTCCTTCAACTTCCCGCCGAAGGGATGGGCGTTCTGCAACGGACAGTTGATTCCCATCAACCAGAACCAGGCGCTGTTCTCGTTATTGGGCACAACCTTCGGGGGCAATGGCCAGACCAATTTCGCCTTACCTGATCTGCAGGGCCGAGTTCCCGTTCATGTGGGCAATGGTCATACTCTCGGCGAGAAGGCCGGCGAGCAGAACCACACGCTGACGATTTCGGAAACGCCCTCGCATACGCATCAGGCGAACGCCTCCAGCAGCAGCACTGGGGCCGTTGATTTGCCGGCGGGCAACGTGCTGGCCAATTCCGCGCCGAACTTTCTGTACGGAGCTGCACAGAACCTGACCCCACTCAATACGGCCACCGTCGGCAGTGTCGGCGGCAGTCAGGCGCATCAGAACATGCAGCCTTTCCTCACCATCAATTTCAGCATCGCCCTGCAGGGCATCTTCCCGTCGCAAACCTAGGAGGGCTGCCCTTGTCACAACCTTTCATAGGCGAGATTCGCATGTTCGCCGGCAACTTCGCGCCGGTCGGTTGGGCGTTTTGCGACGGCTCGCTCCAGGCGATCTCCGAAAACGATGCGCTATTCCAGCTGATCGGCACCACTTATGGCGGTGACGGCCAATCCACATTCGCGCTTCCGGATTTGCGCGGGCGCGTTCCTATCCACGTCGGCGGCGGCTTCCAGATCGGCGAGAATGGCGGGGTGGAGAGCGTCACCCTGACGACCAACCAGATCCCCCAGCACAGCCATAGCTTCGCCGGCTCGACCGATGTCAGCAACTCGCCGAACCCGGCGAACAATCTCGTGAGCAGATCTGGCGCGGTCAAGCAGTTCCTGAGCGCCACACCCACTGTTGCGATGTCGGCGCAGTTCCTCGGCAGCGCCGGGGGCGACCAGCCGCACACCAATTTCCAGCCTTATCTGTGTGTCGACTTCATCATTTCGTTGTTCGGCATATTCCCGAGCCAGACCTAGGAGCACGTTGATGGATCCGTTTGTCGCGGAAATCCGCATGTTCGGTTTCAACTTCCCACCCAAGGGCTGGGCTTTCTGCGATGGACAGTTGCTTCCGATCTCGCAGAATACCGCGCTGTTTTCCCTGCTCGGCACCACCTATGGCGGCAACGGCATCAGCAATTTCCAGCTGCCCAACATGCAGGGAAGTGCGCCGATGCACCCGGGCCAGGGGCCGGGCCTTTCACTGCATGACCTCGGTGAGATGGGAGGGACCGAAACAGTTACGCTTCTTGAAACAGAGATGCCCATACACTCGCACGCCGTCGAAAGCGCCCCAGCCAATTTCCCGGGCAATTCGAACGTGCCCACCGGCAATTCTTTCGCAAAGTCCGCACAGGGCAACGCCTATATACCAGCGGCGAGCCTGGTGACGATGTCACCGCAGACCATCGGCATCGCCGGCGGCGGCCTGCCGCACAACAACATGCAGCCCTATCTGACCCTGAATTTCTGCATCGCGCTGCAAGGCGTCTTCCCACCACGGGGCTAGGGCACGCCGCATGAGCGACGCACCGGCGATCGAAGTCGCGGCGCCCATGTTTGGCTGGGCGCGCGCGGCCTCGGCCGGATGCCGCTTCCGCCGCATTGCCGAGACCGATTTACCCTTCCTCGCCCGGGTCTACGCCTCGACCCGCACCGAAGAGCTTGCGCCCGTGCCCTGGAGCCAGGCTGTGAAAGATGCGTTTCTCAGCCAGCAATTCCAGGCCCAGCACGTCCATTATCAGCAGCATTATCCTGATGCCGACTGGTTGATCATCGAGCACGGCGGCACCGACATCGGCCGTCTCTACGTCGAACGCTGGCCGAGCCAGTATCGTATCATCGACATCGCTCTGCTGCCGGAGCATCGCGGCAAGGGACTTGGCCAGGCGTTGTTGCGCGACTTGCTGGATGACGCCGCGCGCGCCCGCAAAGACGTGTCGATCCATGTCGAAAAGTTCAATCCGGCCATGCGTCTCTACCGCCGGCTCGGCTTCGTGATCGAGGAAGACAAGGGGGTATACGACCTGATGCGCTGGCGCGCGCCGGCAGCTGCTGCCGATTAGAGCGTGATACGAAAAAGTGCGATGTTCCCCCGCGACTAACCCGGACGCTTTGGTTCAGGTGAAGATCGCCTGATAGCCGTTGCCGCCGTCGAGCGGACCGATCGGCACCAGAAAAATCTCGATCGTGCCGAATGCTGCGTGCTCGACAGGATAGATCGCCTGCGGCAACCAGGCTCCCTGCGCCGTTGCGAACAACAGCGAGAATGCGCCGCCGGCGCGTCCGCTCGCGCCGGCGCGGTCGACGCGAGCCAGCCGGAGCGCCACCAGGGCCTCGCCGCTGCGCAGATTGAAGGTCGCGTTGAGATGCGGGATGAAATCGTCGATCGCGAGAGCCGCAAGATCCACCGGTGGCGCCATCTTCGCTCTTCCTTGTTTCGTCCTGCCCATGAAAAAGGCCGGCGAGGAGCCGGCCCTTCTTTCGTCAGCGTGGCGTCCACCTAGTATTTGGCGACCACCGGACCGCCGAAGCGATAATTGATGCGTGCCGTCACGAGATCAACGTCCTGGTGAATCCGGTCGGTGCCGAAGAAGGCGCCGGTCGTGTCCGTGAACGTGATCAGGCGATCCTGCATGAAGAGGTGATCATACTCGATCGCGGCGGACCAGCCGGGCGCGAAGCCGAATTCCAAGCCCGCACCAACAGCGCCGCCCCAGCGGTTGTCGTTGCCGGCAGTCGCCGCCAGCACCCCGCCGATTGCGGTGTCGACATGAAACCGGTCGGCCGTCACGGCGGCGCCGCCCTTCACGTAGAACAGCACGTTGTTCCAGGCGTAGCCGAGCTGCCCGGTGAAGAGGCCAAATGCGCGGACGTGCGAAGCGTTGACGAAGGGCGCAAACGCCAAGCTGGTGTTGGAGCCCTTGAGGTCCGCCCAGTCACCCTGGGCTTCCACGCCGAACACCCAGTTGCTGGCCTGCCAGCGATACCCGATCTGACCGCCGGCAACGGCGCCGGTTGCATCATGGCACCCCTCGTTGGCGACGAATACGCCGGCGGGCGTGGTGAAGTCCCAGCACTTGTGGCTTGATCCCCAGCCGCCGTTAGCGCCGATGTAAAATCCGGTCCAGTCATACACGGCGGCCACCGGCATCGGCGGCGCCTTGGTGTAGGGGCGCGCTGCGAGGTCGGCGGCGGACGCCGGCCCGGCAAAATTCAACGCAGCGACAACAAAGGCCCCCAGCAGCAGCTTCTTCATCTCGATCCCCTCCGACATCGACGAAGATAGCCGGATTCGCGGGAGCTGGCTGTTGCCGGGAGACAACAAGACGCAACTTAAAGTGGGCCGCTATTGCGACCGTAAATCACCACTGAACGGGAATCTTCTGCTTTTGGTGAGCAATGGTGCCCAGGGGCGGACTGGACATGCTTCTTCAAGAGACCAGCAAAATCAGAGACTTAATACGCTCCCCAATTCCCTCTTTGTACCACTAAAATGTACTGCTGTCGATCAGGGGAGGTCACCACCTGCAGTCCTTGATCAGTTTTCTGATCCGATTTTCGACGGCCTCATTGCGGCATTCGACGCTACTGACCTGCCACTGAGTATTTCCTCCAGAAGGAGTTAGAGTCCGGCCTGAAGAAGGACGGACAGATGAAGCGAGCAAGGTTTACGGAAGAGCAGATTATCGCGGTGTTGAAGGAGCATGAGGCCGGGGCGAAGACGGCCGATCTGGCTCGCAGGCACGGGATCTCCGAAGCGACGATCTACAACTGGAAGGGCAAATTCGGCGGCATGGATGTCTCCGAGGCCAAGCGGCTGAGGGCCCTGGAGGAGGAGAACGCGAAGCTGAAGAAGCTTCTTGCCGAGCAGATGCTCGATGCAGCCGCCCTTCGCGAGCTCCTTTCAAAAAAATGGTAGGGCCCGCCGCCAAGCGCGCTGCTGTCGCGCATCTGCAGGCCGTCATGAGCCTGTCGGAACGGCGGGCCTGCTCGATCGTGGGCGCGGATCGGAAGATGGTTCGTTACCGCTCCAGCCGTCCGCCGGACGTTGCTCTCCGCGGCCGGCTGCGTGACCTCGCCAACGAGCGGCGACGTTTTGGCTACCGCCGGCTGTTCGTCCTGCTGCGGCGGGAGGGAGAGGCCTCGGGGATCAACCGGATCTACCGGCTTTATCGGGAAGAAGGGCTCACCGTCCGCAAGCGGCGGGCTCGCCGCAAGGCCGTGGGGACCCGTGCCCCGATCCTGGTCGAGGCGAGGCCCAATGCGCGCTGGTCGCTGGATTTCGTCCACGACCAGTTCGCCAACGGTCGGCGCTTCCGCATTCTCAACATCGTCGACGACGTCACCAAGGAATGTCTGGGCGCCATTCCGGACACATCGATCTCGGGGCGGCGCGTGGCCCGCGAACTGACGGCGATCGTCGAGCGGCGGGGCAAGCCAGGAATGATCGTGTCCGACCATGGCACCGAGTTCACCTGCAACGCCATGCTCGCCTGGTGCAAGGACGCAGCCATCGACTGGCACTTCATCGCACCAGGAAAGCCGATGCAGAACGGCTTTGTCGAGAGCTTCAATGGCCGGATGCGCGACGAACTGCTCAACGAGACCCTGTTCTTCGAACTTGACGATGCTCGCGCCAAGATCGCGAACTGGGTTGCCGACTGCAATCTCCAGCGGCCTCACTCGTCGCTGAAATACCTGACCCCCGCGGCCTATGCCGCCCACCTCACCGCAACGGACGATCGGCTGCGCAACCCCGACCAGCTCCGCCGATCGTCCGTTGCTCCACCCGCGCCACTTGGCGTACAAAACCCCGAGACTCTAACCGCCACCGGATGAAAACTCAGTGGCAGGTCACTACGGCTTCGGACGGTGGATCGGGTGCAGTAAGCAGGGCTGTGCGCCGGTTCAGAACGACGTTTCGGCGATTGCAAGCTGGCACATGGTCCTTTCTCTCTGCGAGACGTCCAGCCCAAGCTATTGCTTCATCATAGCTGCTCCGAATCGTATTGATTGCGAGAGCTCGACTACAGCGAGAGTACCTTCCTCCCGAGCATCGACCGCAACTACGTCATCGTTTTGCAAATTTTGCATGCCGAATTACACGGATCGCGGCAGCGTTCGCCTATCAACGTCATGCTGGCTATCGCGCCAGCCTTTGACCCAATCGGGACTTCGTGACCCGTCGCTTCTCGACCGCTATCTGTATCGGCAAGACCGTGCCCAGTAGGCGAAGCCGCTGGATGACCGCTCTTCCGACGGTGAAATGCGACAAGCGGAACAATTGTAGCTTACGACTAGCCCGCTGTTGGCATGGTCATCTCCGAAAAGTTCGGTTAATCACGTCTGTGATCTCGGAGATGTGCGAATACTGATCTGAAGAAAAGCTCAATACTTGATATTCGATTTCGTACCCGGGGAGACCATCCCAAACTTCTCGATGGGTAGACCGCGACCAACGGATATTAGCGCTTTGTTGGGCTTGTAAGATGTTTTCTCCCAAACGTTCGAGTTGATGGCAGATCGCATCTTTGATTTGCTCCTCGCAACTAGGGTCGCTGGCCTTGACGATGTGAATGCCCCTAATCTGATCCGGTAAAGGCGCATCGTCATTCAACAGGACGGGAATGACGTAGATATCGTCGATTAGCTTTTCCTCAGCCTTATCCAGCGCGATCTTGATTTCTCGCTGGGCATAGCCGCGACGATCTACGGATTGATTTGAAATGAAGACAATGATGATAGCTGCCCTATTTAGGGCACGTTTGATTTCGAAGTCCCAGTTTTGGCCCGCCTTCAAACGACGGCAATCTATCCAAACGTCGTATCCTATCGAGACCAGGTAATCATAATATTTGACGACTCGATCTTTGTCGGGTGATGCATAGCTGACGAAAATCAAACGATTATCCGCCGATCGGCTTTGCTGGTGGAATTCAGAAATCGCGTCTCTCGGTCTCGACCCATTCCTTCCGTGCGCGACGAGAGTGGGATCGGCTCTGAGATTGTTGAGCGATTGCTCGACGGATGGGGCGCGCTGTGTAAGTGTTTCTTCGGCTTGAGACAAACTGCGCAACGCTCCCAACTCGACCGACGGGTCGAGTTCCATGAGAGTTTTGAGGATCGTGGCAACACCGAGTTGGGCGTCGACAAAGGTCGGATCAAATACATGATCGCGGACGAACTTGCCGCCTCTGGCCTCGGGCGGGCCGTAGAGGTTGGATCCCCCATAGAGATAGGGCGAGTTTATTCCCCTTGATTGATAGCCAAAGCCGTTGAGGCCCTCGAGACAATACAAAGTCCGAGCAATACTCCAATCAGTCGCGGCAGGGAAACCTTGCAGCGTAAGGGCATCGACGGCGCCATTCACGAATGCATCTTCGCCGGTGAATGGGCCCCGCCCTTTTGGAGCTATTGTTGTAGTCTTATCCAAAGCTTGGCCATTTCCGAGCTACGTTTTGAAGTTGCAGTAAGATTCTCTGTAATGGAAGAGCCCGACGAACCACCAAGGCACGCCGCTCTTGGATTCGATCTGTTGATAGATAACTTTTCCGTTCAAAAGCCGATTGGCTGCTGCAGTTGCCTGTTCCCTTCGCTCCATCCGAACAATCAAATTTGCCCAATTGTGCTCGTACCCTTCCTTTAACGATCGGAACGAAACCATCAGTCACTCCGCGAGAAAACGAATTAGTGAAATGGATCATCACCCACGCTGGGAAAACATCTGGCGCTCTGTCGATGTGCATTTGTCTACATGGGATATCGGCCATAAGCCGTCGGTGATGGATCTCGAGTTGGCGCAGTACCTTGAAGAGGTGCGCAGCAGGTTCCCCCCTCCAAAAATCAGGGCGAAGAACCCGTAGACTATACTCGCGGTTCGCCGACAGGTCCAACGGCGGGCCATCACGATCGGTCCAGCGCATATGTTCCACGTTGCTAGTAATAATATTTCCGGCCAGGATATCCGCTGGCTCATAGTGCGCTGCTGATGTCGGGGCTTCGCTGATAAACTCCTGAGCACAAGATGAGGACTCAGTGATGGCGTCTCAACCGCGCAAGGTGCTACTTTTCAGCGGCCACATGATCGACAGCCCGAGCCGCAAGAAGCCCCGTTTTCCGGCAGACAAGGAGCCGATTGCCGCCAAGGCGATCGGGGATGTGCTCGATCGGATCGCAGCGGGGCCCGGCGATCTCGCGATATGCGGCGGCGCGTGTGGCGGGGATTTGCTGTTCGCTGAGGCCGCGCTGGCCCGGAAATTGAATCTTGCGATCTATCTCCCGTTCGACGAAGAGAGGTTTCTGGCGGAATCCGTCAACTTTGCCGGTGCAGAGTGGCGCAAGCGTTATTTCGCCGCCAAGTCGCGGGCCTCGATGCACATCGCGACCGAGGAGCTTGGTCCGCTCAAGGACGACGAAAGTCCGTTCGAACGCAACAATCAGTGGATGCTGCAGGTAGCCGAGGGTCACGGCGCCGGGAAGGTCGATTTCATCTGCTTGTGGAATGGCGTCGGTGGTGACGGCCCCGGCGGGACCCAGCACCTGATGCAGGAGGTGCAAAACAAGAGTGGCCGCATCCATTGGCTGGACACGCGGCAGTTATGGCCTGAGGCGGAATAGTTAACCCGTCAGCTTTGCTTTCGTGAGCCCTACTGCACGAAACGTTGGAACGGCGCCATGTCGACGAACTTCGCGGCATATTCCTTCCCGACCGACTGCATCTCCTTGATGTACTCAATTTGGTCCAGCGCCTGGACGTGATCAGGATTGACTTGGTTCAGCCCTAGCGCGTCGAGGCCCTCCCGGCTCACATCGGGATTGTAGCGGGCATAAAGGAACTGGCGGCCGCAATCCTCGGTGAGCGGAATGACATCTCCGGTCAGCGGATCGGGTCGCCGGGGAATCATATCGCCGATCTCCCGGTCGAGGACATCGCCGAACACGCAGCGGCCGACGGTACGGCAATTGATGTCCTGGTCGATCGCAGCACCTCCCATCAATACGCCGGGGAGATGCGCGGCGTTGACCGGCGCCAATTGTCCGCTTGCGTTGAGGTTGCGGCTGACCGCCGCAGCCGCACCCGTGCCGACCGAAATCAGCATCATCTTCGTCTCGCCCGTGGGCCAGTTCAGCCGGTACTGCGGCAATGTCGCCATCCGGAACAGCTGGAATGCCGGGTCATTATATGGCGTGACACCGCCGTCAACGAAGAAAAAGGTTTTTGCCGGGTCGCTATCATCCCAGGCCAGTATTTCCGGCGGGAAATAGACCGGTGCAGCCGTACTCGCCCGCACCAGCTGCCATAGGGGAATTTGCAGGTTGCAATCTGGGCGCCCGCGGTCGTTGTACTTGGCAAAGGGATTATTGGAGATCGGCCACGGAGAATCCGTCGTTGCATTCCGCGTGACGACCAGCAGCAGCGAACGCAGGTCTTCGGCGCCGAGCTTGCGATCCCCGAACACTTCGTTCAGTTTTTTCCGCAGCGGGTCGGCCTGATAGAAACTGCGCAGCCGGCCGATCAACCATGTCTTTTCGAACATCATAGGCCCGGTCTCGACGTAGAAATCGACCAGTTCCTGGACTGATTTTCCGATCGCGAGGCCGGCCGCGATGATGGCCCCGGTGCTGGTGCCTCCGATATAGTCGAAGAAATCCCCAAGGCGGAATGAAGCACCTTTGCCGGTGGCCGCCGCCAGGTCCTCCTCGATCTTGCGCAAGATTTCGAGCGACATCACGCCACGGATGCCGCCGCCGTCGAGCGCCAGCAGCCGGCGCGGGCGTTCGGTGGCGAATTTTTCCTGCCAGTTGTTGAGATGGGGCATGTGTCACCTCGATTGCTGTCGCGTTTCGATCTCGTCAGGCAACCAACAGGGCGCCCAGTTTCTTCAACTGCTCGTTTAGGCTGTCTTCCATCCAACCCGCCTTATCAAGCCTCTCGCGTTCTTTGGCAAAGATCTGGGCTTTGAGAAGGTCCGCTTCGTCCTTCCGACCCAACCCGAACAGGGCTTCAACCTTTGTTGCTTGAATCCAAAATGGATCGTCGCTCCCCAGTCCAGGATTAGCGTACAAAGGCTTCTCCTTGTCTGTGACCGATTCTATCTGCAACAGCTGGTCGCAAATAACCAGAACATCCGCCCGAATGCGCCGGGCGAGAACCCGGTCCGCCAGAGCTTCATCGCCGGCCCTGTGAAACGCGCGAACATTGAGCATGAATGCGTAGTTGATGCCGTTGTAATAGTCGTTTTTGATGTAGTAGCCTCTGGCATAAGCCCGAACCGCTTCATCGAGGTCTTGGGGATTCGCGATCTCTTCCCACAGCCTTTTGTGGATGGCGCCCCACAGTCCTACAGTTTCGGCATCACTCGACGTCTGCGGCGCGAGTGCGGCCAGAATATTCTTGGCATTTACAAGCGATGTCTTCTTGTCCGGCTGTTGGAACTTGTACGTTGCGAGTGCGAGTTGCTGGACGATGTAGGGATCGTCTGGCTGCATCTTCCTCAAACGTTTCAGAAGGGCCAGTGGCGCGGCCCAGTCCTCGGTCGACTTGATGCTGTCCTTCTCGGCGCGGAAGCTCGCGAGCAATTCGGCGAAGCTGTTCTGGTCGATCCGCTCGGGCGTAGGTGCGGCGGCGGCCACTGCCGCCTTGGTAAGGCTTGCAGGCTGCAGTGAGGGGATGAAAACAAAGACCGGGCTATCGGGCTCGGAATCGTCCATTAGCGCAACGATCTTCTCCTTCAGCTCCCGCGTGACCTTCTTCGCTTCACTGGCGCCGATATCCTTCCCGAGGTGTTCGTATCTCATAATGCTGAGATGACTGAGATCGAATGGGAAGCTGAAATTCTTCTCCGCGAGCACGATGGTCCGGTACGGCCGAAGCGCGTGACGAACACCGAGCTCGTAGGCCGCGTTGACGTTCGCCGTGGAGAGGTCTGCAACGACCAGATCCGCCGCGAGCAGATTATCGTACATCGGCTTGTCGATGACGGTGGAATGAATGATCTCGTCGGCGCGAATGCAGGTGAGGCCGGCATCTTCCACTGCTGGCTTGATGATATTTTCGTAAGTTTTATCTAGGTTCAAAACACGTTGAGGATTCGACTGGAAATCGGTCTTCTCGCCAAAGCCCATAATCACAAAACAGCTACCACCCATAGTATCCTCCGGCCGGCTGACGAGCCGCAGCGTGGAGACGTTGGCAATAAATCGTTGCTTCTGAAATAATCACATGTCTAAACCAGAACGGGTGCGTTTGCAAGATAGAAGCCGGAAGTTTTGCAGTTCGTCGTTGACGATCGGGTTGCAATTCGCGTTAGCAGTCGGTCGCTGCCTTGGCCGACTTCGAGGTTCTTCAGGCCCAGATATCCTTCCAGCGGCCAGCATGCAGTGCACCAAGCCGTCGGCCGACTGTGGCCACCGGTCGGATTTCAAAACCGCCCAAAGCTAGGTACTAATGGTCCCAGGTAATTCCGCGGTCATCCATTGCCACGGAGCCAGAGATATTGTGCCCGTTTTCGTTGCCCTCTTCCGTCCAGCAGCGTCGTTCGGCTTCGGACTTTCTTTTTGCCAGCACGGCGCCGTAGTCACGAGGAAACTCCAGGGATTCTCGAGAGAAGGGTGATTCCTATGAGCACTTCCCAGCAGCCGAGAAAGCGCGACGTTTTCATCGTGTTCTCGAAAAGCCAACCCATCGAAGCGAAGTTCGCGTTAGCCGTGAAGCACGGTCTTGAGGAGCTGGGGCGCTTCGCGCATGAGTATGAAGACTGGAGCTGGGTGGAGCGGGCAATTGCCCCGGACGGGCGCGCTCCCGAGGTCGATCAGGCCGTGCTTCGCGTGATGCTGAACGCGTGCTCGGCCGTTTTGGTGATCCCGCCGCGTGATGGCCGGCCGAGCGAGGGAGCCGCCATCGAGCTCCAGATGCTTGCGAGCCTTCAGCTTCCGGTGGTGCTGCTGCGTTGGGCTCTGACGTACGAGGAAGACGAGCCTGGCGGTCTGAACGTGATCTGTCGCTACCAAATCCACGGCACAGACCCCAATGATAGCTGGATCACCAGCGCGGGAGAGTCGATCGCCGAGCTGCTCTGGCTTGCGTGCAACATCGCCGAGTTGCGGAACCGGCATGACCCGATCGGAAGCATGGTGCTCGATGCCTTGCCGGCTTTCGGCCACGAACCGCTAACCTCCTTCAAGCTGCGCGACGGGCTCGTCAACGAGGATGACTACATGCGCGAGCCCAATCTCGATGCGCTTGCGGACAAGGTGACCGCCAGCGCGACACGCGAACAGCTGCGTGTGTTGATCGAGGACTGGTGGGCCGAAGCCGAGCCTGCGCTGCGGAGCCTGCAGGACGACGGACACGGCCCGGTCCGCCGCCCGTGCCGCGCCCTGCTCGAGGCCATGCAACTTATCGTCGAGCGCTCACGACGACTATCCCCCGCGATCGAGTCCTTGAGCACCGACGCGTTGTTGCGTCGCGGCACCATGCTCGCGCGCTTCAACGAGACCGATGAGGCGGTGGCGCTGTTGACCAAGGCGATCGCGCAAGGCGGTGATCTCATGGATCGCCTCCACGCGGCGCGCGCGTTAGCGCACGACGCGGGAGGTGACCTCGATTCGGCAGTGGCCGATATGGATGAAGCGGTCAGATTGGCGCCAGACAAGGCGTATGAGGTCGTGCATCGATTCACACGGGCGGTGCTTCAGGCCAAGCGGGGCACATCGGAGGCCCTTCGGGGCGCAATCGACGACTACACGCACATCCTCGACTCCCAGCCGGATGTCAACCTGCGACTGAGCGCGCTTAACTATCGCGCGCTCCATTTTACGAGCGTTGGAGAAGTGGCGGCGGCGATCGCAGACTGGACGCAGGTTATCGAGCGGCAAGCGGATCATCCGCGCGCGGCGGCACAAGCCCGATTCAATCGCGGTGTGCAGTATGAAAAGCTCGGCAAGCTCGAGGATGCTCGCAACGATTTCACGGCCGTGCTTGCCTGGGCTGATGTATCGAGCTCGCAGCGCTTCCGCGCCCTAGAGGGACGCGCGCGCGTGCTCGAACGTCTTGGGGCGCCAGCGGAAGCCGCGGACAACATCGAAGCGATTCTGGCAATGAATATGGCGGACCCGGAGTGGCGTCCAGAGCTGCAGGCGAAGGTGCGCGTCTTGCGAGGCGAAGCCGGACAGCATTGACGTGGCCGCGATTCGGAAGGGTGTCCGCAGCGTCGAAGCGACCCATCGCCCGTTTGCTCAAGTGCTGGACGTTTTGGTTAAAACCCTCCGCAACCGGGAGCAACGCCGCTGGCGACCAACCGACCCCTGGCTCGTCCTGCTCGCCCCGTTGCAGCTGTAGGATCAGCTATTTGCATTCCTTTCGGGTCTCGTTCGCCTCCGGCAAAAAAGCAAGAAAGTGAGAGATACTTCACAAACAGCCCTCTGAACTAGCTTGTAGGCTATTTGAGAAGGTGGCTGGACCACCACATGCTTTACGGCAGTTCTCGTTACCTTTGAAGGGATGGGTTGAGGGACGACAGAATTATTTCAAGATGATCGCCGCTGTACCGATTGAAAGTGCGCGAAGGCTGGGTGTCTCCCGCGCATAGGAGGGGCGCAATGCAATATGATGCAAATACGACTGTAACATTGTCGGACCGCTATCAACCACGCATCGGCTTGCGTGCGGGTACACCGGCGATCGCCGGTAATCATTTTGGCAGCCCCCGACGGTCATGGCGAAGTATCTCGATTTCAATTTGTCGCACTGGCTGCGGAAGCTATTCGCTCTTCTGCTCAGGATGACGTCCACCTCGATTCCAAACAAGGGGAAACGGCGCCGAGCCTCCCCGAAAGGCGATAGTACGCGGCAGCGATCTGCCCCGTCCGGACTAGAACAAGCAGGTGCCAACATGCCAACCTTTCCCTCGTTGTCCAAACAGGAATGGCCGCGCGAATGGATCTCGGGAGAGCTGGACAATTTCTACGGCGACCCGCGCGGAGCTGGTGGCCGAGCCAACTCGGCATGGGCCCAAGAAAACTTGACCAAGATCGTACCGCCCTGGGCGATGCGATCGGACGGCGGCGCTGTCTCCCAGATCACGGTACACAAGAAATGCAAGGACTCTCTGACCCGTATTCTCAATGCAATCTGGGAATCCGCCGGGCGGGATCCAGCGAAGATCAAGGCAGCACACCTAGACGAGTTCGACGGTTCTTATAATTTCCGCGTGAACGTCAATTCCCCGTCGCGATTGTCATTGCACGCTTATGGCGCGGCAATCGACCTCGCCGCCGCGGAGAACCCAAATGGCGCGCCCTGGCATGATAACGGTCGAATGCTGCCACGCTGGGCAATTGATGCATTTCTTGCGGAGGGTTGGTCTTGGGGAGGGGATTTCTCGGGAACGCCCGACCCCATGCACTTTCAGGCGACATTCAACCGACACGCCGATGCGCCGCTTGGACAACAACAGCCAGCTTCGATATCGAATTCCAGCGCACACTTAACCGCGAACACAAAATTCACTGTGACCGGAACAGTGTTTGGTGGCCCGCAAGACGACCAGCCGGTCGCGTACCCCGACGTCGGTCCCGACTGGGCCAAACATCCGGGCGTTGCACTGCCCTTCAAATTTCGCGGGCCGCGACCTAAAGTCACAGTATCGGCAAACGGCAAATCTGTCGTGTGTCCCATCGTGGATGTTGGTCCCTGGAACATTAACGACCCTTACTGGATGACCGCTGCGCGCCCGCAGGCCGAGGCCGGCACCGACATGTCGGGACGCCGGACGAACGGCGCCGGTATTGATCTCACGCCGGCGGCAGCGGCGGCGATCGGTCTCGACGGCAAAGGCCAAGTCGTCTGGTTCTTCGATACAACAGGAGCAGAACCAATGTCTGATGCATCCACTACCCATATTCCACAGTTGAATGTTCTCAATGAATTGCAGGCGATCAAAAACCAGCTCGATGGTCTAATTCACAAAAATGGGGCTGCCCTGCAGATCGACCAAATCATTAAGCAGGGCGGGAACGGTCAACTCACTCTCCCGAAAAACGTGGATCTCAGCCAGCTTGCTGACGTCAACAAGCAGCTGGAAGTATTCGTGCAACTCGCTACGAACATTTTGCCTGTCATCTCGATATTCGTGCCGCAGTTGAAAGTGTTGATCCCAGTACTGCCGGTGCTAACGGGACTTCTCAAGATGGGTGACGATATCGCGGGAGCAGGGAGTGATCCGACTAAGATTGCCGATGCCCTCGCGGCGCACTTGAAAGACGTGGCACAGCAGGTTCAGGCATCTAACTTCCGGGCCTGACTTAAGAACAAAAACCACCTGGTCCGAGTGTGAGAACTTCGGTCAGTCGAGCGGCGACGTCTTGGGGCGCTCGCCGCACGATCGGGTCGTGAAACGAGTCCAGAACTGGGAAACGCCCCATGGCTCGCATATTTATCTCTCATTCGAGCCGCGACGATGAGTCGGCCGCGCGGATGAAAGCCTGGCTCGCGAGCCAAGGGTTCGAGGCAACGTTTCTCGACTTCGACAAGACGGCCGGCATTGCGCCCGGAGCCGACTGGGAGAAGACGCTCTACCGGGAGGTCGAGCAGTCCCAGGCCGTCATCATCATTCAGACGCCGAACTGGCTGGCCTCAAAATGGTGTTTCGCCGAGTTCACGCAGGCGCGCGCGCTCGGCAAGGCGATCTTCCTTGTCATTGAGACACCGACTGGTGACGCTCAGATATCGCCCGACATCCAAGCGCTCAATCTGCTCAGCGATCGCGAGGGCGGGCTCGAACGGCTCTCGCGCGAGCTCGTGCGGATCGCGCTTGACGCCCAAGGCGGCTTCAAATGGGACGCCAATCGCCCGCCGTTTCCCGGTCTGCTCGCTTTCCAAGAAGAAGATGCTGCGATCTATTTCGGCCGCGATGACGACATCCGCCGCCTGATCGAGCGGCTCGACGCACGCCGGGCTCAGGGCGGCGCCAAGTTGATCGCGCTCCTCGGGTCGTCCGGATCCGGCAAATCCTCCCTGCTGCGGGCCGGCGTTGTTCCCCGGCTGAAACGCGCCGGCCGCAATTGGATTGTCACACCGCCGATGCGACCGCGATTGCATCCGGTCGACGAACTGGCAGTGGCGTTGGCCGGGGCGTCCGGCGCCGACTGGCGCAAGCTGAAGGACGATCTCTTGGGTCCCGACGCCGCGCGCTCGCTCGCTGACTTCGCTAACGACCTGCGCGTTAAAGGGGGCGCAAGCGAAGCGCAGATCCTGATCCCCATCGACCAGGCGGAGGAATTGTTCGGTGTCGCCGATCCGGACGAGGCACGGCGTTTTCTCGAAATTCTCAGCCAGGCGCTCTCCGAGAGCCTGCCGTTCATGGCGATCGCGGCCGTCAGGTCGGACTACCTGGGGCGCCTTCAGTCGGCGGCGCAGCTGACGGCACGGTTTGAGGAATTCTCGCTTGGACCGATGCCGTTGACACGCATCCCGCAGATCATCCAGGGGCCGGCGAAGGTGGCGGGCGTCAACGTCGAAGAGACCTTCGTTCAGCAGGCCGCTCGAGACGCAGCGACGGAGGACGCGCTTCCGCTTCTGGCCTTTGCGCTGCGCGAACTCTGGGACCGGTCGTCGAACAAGGTGCTCAGTCTTGACAGCTACAATGCGCTCGGCGACGAAAGGGCGGGGCTCACGCCGCTGGAAAACGCGGTGCGAAAGGCTGCCGACGCGGTGCTGGCCGAAGCGGAGCCGGCGGACGACGAGCTGGTGGCGCTGCGCGAGGCGTTCGTACCGGCGATGGTGCGCGTCAATGACCAGGGTGAATATGCCCGCCGTCCGGCACGGCTGGACGAGTTGCCGACCAAAGCTCAACCGTTGCTGGAGCGGCTCGCGAATGCGCGCCTCCTGATCGTACGTCAGGACGGCGAGGCGCGCGCGGTCGAAGTTGCGCACGAGGCGCTATTGCGCAAATGGCCGCTACTGAAATCCTGGTTGGATTCCGCTCGCGCGTTCCTGATCGGCAAGCAGCAGCTTGAGCAGGATTTGCGCGACTGGGACCAGGCGGCGAAGCCGGACAAGGCCACGGCTCTCCTGACTGGACTGAAGCTCAGTCGCGCGCGCAGGTGGTTGATCGAGTATCCGAACCAGCTGAGTGCGCAGGAGCGCGCGTTCATTCAGGCCAGCACAGCGCGCGCCGAAGCCGAGACCCTCCGCAAAGAAAGGACGCGGCGAATCATCACCTGGGGTTCGATCGCAGCTGCCTTGGTATTGGCCATCATCGCAGCCGGGGCAGTAATGCTATTCTTGCAAGCACGGGAATCGGAACAGCACGCGCAAACCAGTGCGACCGCTGCGCTTCATTCGGAGCAAGAGGCGAGGACTGCGCAAAAGACCGCCAAAGACAACGAGTCTCGGGTCGTGCAGGTCCAGTCTATCGCCCGTCATACCAGCGACCCCTCGTCTGCCCCCCAGCGCAGCCTGCTGCTCGCCGTGCATGCGGCGACGTTGCAGCCGAGCGACGGACGCGGCCTGATCGGCGCGATCGACGGGGTACGCCAGCAACTACGTGCCACAGGCATGCCCCTGGATGGTCACACGACGGATGTGGCGGTCGCGGCCTACTCGCCAGACCGGCGTTGGCTGGCCATCGGCACTGCCGATGGATCGGTCCGCCTGCACGACCTGACAGCGTCGGGTCCGCACTCCGCGGCCCACGATCTTGCTGGCCACCACGGCCCCGTTGCTGGCCTTGTGTTCGCCGGGGACGGCCGTCGTCTGGTCAGCGCCGGGAGCGACGGCACGTTGCGATTGTGGCAGATCGACGCCGCCTCGCCCGTCGCCGGCCCCGTTATCTCGGTGAAGGCAATGGGCGCGATCCGTGCGCTGGCCGCGAGCCCCGATGGGCAATGGGTCGCCTTCGGCACCGAATCGGGTCACCTGTGCCTCTGGCGCTGGCTGGCCGACGGGCCGGAGGAAACGCCATGTGATCCGGCTTGGCGGGACGAAGTGCCTGTCACCACGGTCATGTTCAGCCCTAAGGGCCGCTGGTTGGCCACCACCTGCACTGGCGCTTGCAAGGACAACTCTGTCGCACCGGTGCGGCTATGGGACCTGTCAGCGCAAGGCGCGGCGCGCGGACCGAAACTGCTCGTCCCCGAGACTAAGCTGGCTGAACCATCGCTCCTGGCCATCGCCTTCTCAGCGGACGACACCAGGTTGGCGGCGGCGTACGGATATGTCGCTGAGTTGTGGGATCTGACCCAGCCCGCCCCTCCAGCGAGCGTGGTCGGGACCTACGCAAGCGGCGGCGGCTGGATCACGACGCTCGACATTAGCGCCGACGGCCGGTGGCTCGCGCTTGGCAGCCTTGGTTCGACCGACGTGCGCCTGTGGCGTTTGGCGGGCGACCCGGACGAGCTACGTAATCCCATTATTCTCTCTGGCCATGGCGGGCCGGTAACGGTCGTCGGATTCGGCGGCCATGGACACTGGCTGGCCAGCGCGGCAGCCGACGGTAGCTTGTACCTCTGGGACTTGGTGCATCCCGGGCTGCGCGCAATGCCGCTGCGCGGGCACGACTTGTCGATTGCAGCGCTCCGCTTCTCACCTGGAGTCGACACCGGCTACTTGCTGAGTTGGGGAGAAGGCGAATCGGCACGCCTGTGGAGCCTGCCTGACCCGGGGCCGGAACCACTCGTGCTGCGGGCGCCGGTCGGCCCGGTTAGGGGCATGGCCGTGAGTGCGGACGGCCAATGGATCGCATCGTCCAGCGATAGTGACGATCGGCTCGTGCTGTGGTCGACGCAAAACCTGCGTGCGCCACCACACATGCTGGCAATGCCGGGGTTCGCGCGCTCGATCGCGTTCAGCCCCGACGGTCGCTGGATGGCCGCCAAAAGCCAGGACCAGGGGCGCATCAGCGTTTGGAGCTTGCGCGACCTCGCGAGGCCCCCGCTGGTGATGGTTCAAGAGGGATCAAGCGACGATCGCACCTTGCGTTTCAGCCCCGACAGCCACTGGCTCGTCAGCGGTACCTTTGCCGGTCAGCGGTCGAGTCTGGATCTGTGGGACGTCTCCGCCGACACGCCCTCGCTGACGCCACGGCACCACTGCCGACCGAGAAGTTCGGTTCGAGAGCTCGCGTTCAGCGGTGATGGCAAATTCTTGGCGACCGCTGCTCATGACACGGCTGCCTACCTCTGGAGTCTGGCGAGCGAGAACCCCTGCGCGACCCCGGTGCGGCTGCCGCATGACGACGTCGTCTACCAGATGTCGCTTAGCAGCGATGGGCGCTGGGCCGTCACCGCCAGCATAGATACGAAGGGACGGTTGTGGGAGTTGGCGCCCGAGGCGTCGCCGAAACTGGTCCGCGAGATCGACTTCAAGGACCGCGTGTTCCGCGCCGTGTTCAGCCCGGACGATCGATGGGCGGCCTTCGCGTCTTGGGACGGCAGCGCGGCCTTGCTTGACCTGCGCGCGCCAGCGACTTCCCCGGTAGTGCATCTCAAGGGGTATGCCGGAAGAATCTTGGCTGTCGGCTTCAGCCAGGATAGCCGATGGCTCGCCACCGCCGGGGAGGATCGGACGATCCGATTATGGCGTCCCGACGAGCCGGGCGTTGCGCCGGTTACCCTGCGCGGACATGAAGGTTCGGTGCCCCACATCGCATTCAGCCCGGAGGGACGCTGGCTCGTTTCCGGGGCGTACGACGGCACGGTGCGCCTTTGGCGGCTGCGCCTGGATGACCTAGTCCAGGTGGCTTGCGCGGCCGCAGGACGGACGTTGACGCAAGACGAGGTCGAATACTATCTCGGCGGCACGCCGGCTGCTCCTTGCACCACGCCGGGCCGATAGCTTGAGATGCCCGGCAATGTTGAACAAATTCATGATCGATGCATTCGCGTTGCTAAAATCATGCCGTTAGATGTAGGTTTCTCGTGCAACGGTCTTCGATTGAGCGACATTTTTGCGCATTTTATCCACTGCAGCTGAACTGAAAGTTCGATGCGGTGCCCTACTAAATTGGAGGTCCGATGGCATACGATGATGAATCTATCGGAGCGGCGCCCTGGAAGCCGGGGTATGGCGCCAGAGTGTTCAAATATGATGCCATCTTGAGCTACAGGCGCGCGGACGCGGATGCAGTTCATCGACTAGCTGAACTCCTGCATGGTTTAGGGCTCTCACTTTGGTGGGATGAGAATGGCGATGAGGATCTAAGCGATGGACAGCTTCTTGAGAGAATCGGCCATGCCCTTTTTCATGCGCGCTACATCGTTGTATGTCTGAGCACTAAGGCTGCTCTGTCGGAATGGATGACGGCAGAGTTTGCTACCGGATTGGCCGCTGAAACGGAGTGGAGTTACAAACGGGTATTGGTAGTGAAAATGGAGCCGGAGGTAACCGTCCCAGCCAACTTGGCAAGCTGCGTTGCTTTTGATCTTCAGAATCCTGCAGAGTTGGCCGAGTTTGTCAAAACAGGCAACCGGTTTGACTTCGAACCCGACGAAGTTAAAGCCGCGGTCTCACGCAAGTTCTTTGACTTCGACATTGCTGAAGTGATGAAGAGTGGAAATAAGAAACTCAGCAACGTAGATCTGCTCCTCGGGTTGCCCTGGCGTATTAGTACGCGTGATTCCGATGAGCCCTGTCAATCCTTGATGAGCATGAGATGCTCAGTTGATCGCATGGACCGGTCTGAATTGGAAGCAGTGCCTGGACTAAGCTCAATGCTATTGAGGGCGTGCTTCGAACCAGCGATGAGTAAAAACAACGACAACAGAGCAAATGCGATCGGCACTATGGCGCGACTAGCCGAATTAGGAGATCCGCAAGCCAGGGACCGTTTGATATTTTTTCTATCAACGGAGCGAGATGCTGGTGTAATCTCCATGGCATTTCGCTGGATCAGCGGGCACTATGGTAGGCTTGAAGGACACGCGCGATCTGTGGTGTTGCTTGCAATCGCGACCGCGTCAACTTTCGCCCATGGGCGGCTCGATGAGGTCTGCTTGTCCTCCCTACCAGAAGCCATCCAGTGTCGCGTGCGCACCGGTCGCGATTTGAACTCGGACTCTTTATCGCCGAGAGAGCGCCTTGCTCTCGCCTCTCGGTGCATCAAGGCGCTGCTCAAGCAAACTCCGACTGGAGCGAACAGTGTGTGGATCGCGAGAGAAGCCGAACGGGTGAGTAAGGCGGCGTTTGAGTTTTACAAGAGCGAGCCCCACCCAAGGGCGGCTCATCCCGAGCTGATTTCTCAAGCGCTTGACGTAATTGACGTAATCATAGAGCGGTCCCGGGAGAAAGAGGGGTATCCACTCTGCACCATAGATGCCGCATTTGATCAACTGATGACGCCATTAGCCATGTGCTATGCTGACGGGCAGTGTCCCGAGCATGCAGCAAGACTATTTGAGAGCGGGTGTGACTTGATTTCGGCGTATGGCAAAAGGGGTGAAAATACCGTCGCAGCTTTTCGGCGCTTGCTGTCAGACTTGAAGCAAGGGAGGACATTCAACGAAGCTTATGCCCGGTTGCCAGAATCCCTCTTTCAAGCATCGAAATTGGATTACGAGATCGCGAGACGAGCCGACTTCGAGCGTCTGCGGGCAGAAGGCATCTTCAAATAGATGCAGGTGCGGGGTTGCCTATTGCCCATGGTGAAGCATCCCCCATAGCCGATGAATCACGAGCGGAACGACTCCTGTGATCACCCCGGTTCCGGCGAAAAACCGCTGGGAATTGAGAGGAACATCGCCCTTAAGCTACTTTGAACGTCATAGTGAGCGCGCCGGCTTGATTGATAGCAGTCCAGCTGCCCGCACTCGATTCACGATCGGCATTCTCACCGCCTGGTCTTGCTCAAAGCAGACCGTCCAACAGGCCGAAGGTGGAGGCGGGCTTTGAAACCCATGCCCCCGTCCCATCGGACTCTCGCATCCTTGATAATTCATTCCTGCAAAGTTGATTTGACATAGTTGATGAGTGATCGAAATTTCTCCGCACTGCGACCTCAACTCATCTCACTCGTTATTTTCAGCTTCAGCGTCACGAGATCGGGATTTTCTGGAGCTAGTGCGATCGCTGCGTTGATATCGCTAAGGGCTTCGGAATAGCGCTTTAACTGAGCATATGCATTAGCCCGCGATGCCAGATATTTTGGTTCTAGAGGCTTAATCAAGATAGCCGTGTCAAACGACTTGATCGCTTCCTCGATGTAGCTGCGGCTGTCATCCGCTCCCGTAGCTGTCATGCAAATAATCCCCTTTATCCAATAGAACTCTGCATTATCGGGCTCGAGTCTGATCGCCTCCGCGATGTCAGTGAGTGCGTTTTCGTAAAGCCCGACCGTTACGTTGAAATTGGCGCGCCGGACTCGATACTCAGGCTTTGTGGGGTCGAATTGCAGCATATAGGCAAAGCTGGCCGCGGCTTTTGCTATGTCCTTCTGCCGATGTTGAAGAGTGCCAAGATCGAAGTACAATCTGGCGACGCGCGCGGCCAGCTCCTGATCATCCCCGACATGTAGCAGAAGTTCTCGACCGCGCGCGGTCAGCCTTTCCAATTCGTCCGTGGACTGCTGTGCCTTTGATGCATCGAGCAGAAACTCTTGACGGCGTTGACTTAGCTCTTCGCCCGAGAGCGTGTCATCGCGAGCTACGCCTGCAGCCGGCTTCGTGAGGACCGAGCTGGCAATGTCGAAAATCTTGCCGTCACCGGAGCCCATATACAATACCGGAATTCCCCACTCTACTCTCGATTTCTCTTGTATGAACTTACGAGCAAGCGTAACGGCCTCTTCAACAGGTCGGCCGCTTGCAAGAGCCGCGTAGAATCCCTCTGACATTGTAATGGCTGCGTTGTCGCTCATCCAAGATGGCGTGGCTACGACAGCGGGCAACCAGCCCGACCGTATTAACCCGATCGCAGGGTTGCCAAATCTTAAGCCACCATTGGTCCAGGTACTCTCGCGATGGTTAAGAACCACAAGCCGGAGGCTTCTGCGAGCCCCCTGCAGCATGAGCGCGAGATCAGATGCAAATTTCTTGACGGGCTTACCATCGTCGTCAGACATAACGATGAAGCTTTGTTCGTCGAAGTTGGCGGGGGTGCCGTCTTCACTGGAAACAGGTGCCTCGACTCCTGCGTGTCCGATGAAATGAAAGACGTGCCAGTCCCCCTCAAGCAGTTTCTTCATAAGGTCTTTCCCGGTGCCTCCGGGAAGCCATTGGAAATCAACGCGTCCTTCGCGCTGCAATCTGTCAAGGCCCTGGTTAACTCGATCTCTTTCCCTAGAAACATCAAGCTTCGGCCACTCGCTGGTTGCTGGGTCGGCTATCATGCCCAAAATGCGTAAGGGACCTTTGACCCCCATTCGTGCGACGGTGCCCTGAGTCTCGAAAGAGCGAACGACTGGTCGCGAAAGGCTCACGAAAGCCGGCATCTCCTCCTCGTCGTAAAGGTACTCCCAAGGCAGCCATTCCAACTCCCGACACTCAATTCGAAGTCTTATTCTTAGGGCAGCAAGACCTTTGCTTCTCGCGTAGATGTTCCGAATGGGTGCCGGATCGATAAAAATACTTCGGAAAATATCACGACCAAAATCTCTCAGCGCGCTTTCTCCGCGTTGCAACCGACCAGAGCGATTTTTGTCGCCGATCTCAAGAACAGCATATTCGAGCTCGCTGCGTAACTTCTCCAATGCCTGCGGTCCAGAAAACGCAAATCTCACCGGACATCTCGGCGTTCCGCCCGCCGGAGATCTGATGACTCTTGCATAATATTCGCGCCCGCCGTCGCCAACTGTGTTGGAGTTGGAGCCGCTGATCTCCAGCTCGAAATCTCGATTATCGACGCTGGCCGGCTCATCGATTTCGAAGGTCTCCGAACCGGGAGATGGGGAGTCCGGAGACGCCGAAGCACTGGCGGCCGCGACGACTGGAACGGCGACTTCGTACACGTTGCCCGACACCGTCGTCAGCTTCAGTGTCGGCCCGGTAAGGGGAAGCTCGAGAATCTGTTTCCCGGTGTGATCAAGCTGGTGAAGCTGGGGGCCCTGCGCCTGCCCATCGTCGACTTCGATGATGATCGGATCGGTCAACGGGATCGGAACGGGATGCGCGGGCTTCGCGGTGTCGCTGGGGGCGACGAGCGACAATACCAATCGGTCATCCCGGAGGCCAACGTGCAAGGTGCCGTCTTGACCGGCGTTGGCGATTGCCCAGTGCAGCTCGTCCTTTTGGATCCCCGCGGGAGGTTCGCCGGACTGCAGGACACGGGCGCCTCCCAGGCGGGAGCTCGCCGCGAAGCTTAAGACCCACGCCTCTGGTAGATTCTGGATTTCTTTGGGCGCCCGCGTCAGGAATCGCGAAGCCCAATGCGCGAGCTCCGGTTGACCGCCCTCGACGAGCGACGCGGTTGCCCTGCGCAGCAGCTGCTTCACGCGCTCGGAGGCGATCTCGCCACGGAGAATTCGCCACGTTATCTCCTCCTCGAGGAGGATCGCCTCGGGAAGACCTTTATGGCACTCCTTGAGTAGTTCGTAGGCCTCGTCGATCTTTCCAGTCCCGCGCAGCTCGATCTGGAGCTCATGGGCGAACCTGGGATGCAGGGTCATTGCCCGGGGACTGTGAGCCTGCACAAGCTCGCTGTGCCATAGCTCCAGTTCGACACCTGCATCCATGCCCCTGCACAGCTCAAGGCGCGCCCGACGCAGGAGAAACGGCTCGATGCGCGACGCAATCGAAACTGCCGCGGCGAGACGAACGACCTCCGGTGCTTCGACGTTCAACATACCGAGGACGCCCAGCTCTTTTGCGATCTCGTTCAAGTGGGCGCGCCCTTGAATGCGGTGGCTGCGCGAACCGAGCCGACAGACGTCGTCCGATCCCAATGCACCAGACGGAGGTGCCGTCGCAGGCTCCTCGGCCAATGGCGCGGGCCGTGTGGAACGAGAGCGACAGGGTGGGCCCCGGCGGAGCGCACTCGGCCTGCCCAGTCGGTCCAATCATCGAAAGAGTGCGTGCGCTCCATCGCACCAAGCCGGCCAAGGCCGAGATCTGTGATGACGAGCACGACAGTCCCGGACGCGGGCGGCACGTATCGGCGCCATGTACGGGGCGTGCCCGGACCGACACGATCGGGGAAGTTGGCAAAGCGCAACATCTGAATTCGATGGACACCGACTGTACGCAACAATGCATTGCGCAGGGTTCGCTGGTCATCACGCAGTGGTTCAAGTCGCGGTCCCCGGTCGACGAGAAGCTGCACACCGAAATGCGACGTGGGCCGCAAGCGCCGCGGAATCCTTGTGAGCGGCTCACCCCGAGCGACCTGCTCGGCTACCCGCTCCTCATCGAGCTCGCCTGTCTCGGCGAGGGCCAGGGCGATGGCGGTGATCAGGGACCGCTCCTGTCTGGGCGAAAACAGCGTAGGCACGCTCGGAGCAGGGCGGACCTCGTCGTATTCAGCGAGCCTCCTTCCGTCGGAGCTCCATTCCGGCCGCCTTACAAATGACCCGAGGTGCTTGATGGAGATCGCCCCGGTGGGAGCAAAGACAGGCTGCGGTGCAGCAGTCTGCGGCTTCGTCTCGAGCGGCGGCTTGTCGGTGTCGGGGAGCGGGCGAACGACCTCCCCTTTGCTCGGGACTTCGACTTTCCCGGGTTGCGGACCGGCTTCAGAGGCCGGCATTTCCAACGGCAGCCCGAGCAGGTCGAGAATCGCATTCCAGGTGGCTGCGCCTTGCGGAGACAAGGTCTTCTTGATCCGCGCAATATCTCCCAGCGATGTTCGATCGATGCTCATTCGTCCCGATCCTGAACCTCGACGATTTTTCGCATCGTGAATTGCGCGAGCTCGACGACGTCCGACGGATCGAGCGCCCGGCAAGCGTCCACCGCATCGAGGAATTCGGCCGTACTCGGCGGACGACGGTTTGTGCGAGCCATTTCGACTTCGAGCGTGTTGAACGCCGAGAGAATCTGGTCGAGCAGCTGTGATTCCGGCTTCAGGTCGGGGTGATGCTTCGCAGCTATGTCGCGCAGCTGCGAATCGGAAGGCCGCTTGAGCGAAAGCGTTACGCAGCGGCGAACGAACGCCTGCGGCAACTCTCTCTCACCATTCGTCGTGATGCACAGAAGACGCTTCTTCTGCGCACGGACCGGATGGTCATGTCCTTTCGGATGGAATTCGCCGCCGCCGATGGGGACAAGGAGGTCGTTCGGGACATCGGGCTCCGCCTTGTCGATTTCGTCGAGGAGCACCACAACGCCTCGAATACTCTCCAGTTCCGAAGTTCGCTGCTTTCCGGCGTTGCGACGGCTCGCATTGCAGGCGGACACCGGGTCGAATGTCCACCAGAGAACGCCCGGTTCCACATAGTAGGCTTCCTCGCGGACTGCGATCCCGGACGTACTGGCATCGCTCAACCTCTCAAGCGCATCGAACTTCCACAACAGATCGTTCGCCTGAGTTCTCGACGTGATCGTCTCCTCCTGGTATTCCCAGGCCAGGCACGAGGCGACATGGCGAGCAAGCGTGCTCTTACCTGCGCCTGGACGGCCACTGAGCAACAGCGGTCTTTGCGTCGCGAGCGCAACGTTCACTGCAAGCGCGATTTCCGGCAAGTGATATACGTACGGGATTGCGCTCTTGGGCCGTCCGTAGGGAGAAATCGCGCCGAGGCATCCGTACTCGGCCTCAACTGGTTTCTCCGGATCAAAGATCGGTCGGTACGTCAACGCGCTCGTTCGTTCACTTGCGGAGGCGGGCTTCATGGGCTTTCCTCACTGCTTCTATGGTCTTTTCGTAGTTGCTGCGAACCGTCTGCTCATGACCGATTTCCAGCAGTGGTTCGAGCAGGCTGACGTTTGCGACCGGATGGGGTCGCGACGGCATGGAGCCGGAGAGGAAAAGTAGCGTGATCGTCGGAAACCTCTCATGTACCTTCGAAACGACATCCGACAACGGCCGCGTGCAAGGAATCAGGACGAAAAAGGGCGTGCCGATGTCTTTCAGTTCTTCCAGGGCCTCTTCAAGCGTTTCGGCGTCGACCTTCTCCATCACGGCGTCGACGATCTCCTCGACGAGATGCATGAAGCCGAGGCCGGAGTCGGCGTTCGCGACTTCAGTCATGGTTGTGACGAGCATGCTCCCATAAGCAAGCCGCGCATACCATCGACCTATGTCAAGATGCTCGGCATTGATTTCGAATGCCTTCGGCCTCGTCAGGTCATGAGCCACGCATGGAATGCGGGCGGCGGCGTCGCTAGGTACGGCGAACGGTGCGAGCCGTTCGACGATGGCGACAGCATCCTTTTGCCTAATGTCATCTCTTGCCTCTGCGAGGGCGCGACCGACAGTCCGCAATTTCTTATCGGGCATTGCGGCGGCGACGGCCAATGCGCGAACCTCGGCGGATGCGGCTTGCACCCATGCAGGCAGCTCGATCCTCAGGAGGTTCGCCAACTTGGCGTCGGAGCCGAGCTTGCTGCTTGTCAGCTGCCTAGCGATATCGCTCAGCAATAAATCGCGCGGCGCGCTTCGGCGATAGACAAGCTTAAGTCGCTCCAGCGTCGCTCTCAGCGCCTCGATGAGCGCGTCGAGATCCTCGTCATCCCCAGCCTGATACTTGCCGAGGCCCAGATCCTTCATGTGGCTTTTTGTCTGGTCTGCCAGATCCTCGGGCTTGAGCCCGCCGACAAGCACCGATAGCAGCTCAAACGTATTTCCGCCCCACTTCTCGCTGTGGCGCTTGCGCTGAGCGAGAATTGTGCACTCCATCACTACGTACGGACGCTTGAGTGCTGCAAGACTCAGGAGGAGGATCGCGCCGTCGCAGGACTCTATTTCGGTTAACAGCTTGTCGTTCCAGTCGTCCCCCACCCCCAGTAGATCGCGATCCCAGACCAGCTGCACTTCGCCATCGCTCAAGTCATCCACAAGGCGCTGCACGACAACCGCTGACCGAGGGTCGTGCTTTGCACAGTGACTGACGAAAATTCGCATTCGGGTTTCCGCTCCCGGATCTTCGGCGGTACGCCCGGCCGATGTCCGAGCGGCAACACTTGCGCGGGCTTTCTAGCGGACAATGGGAAACTGCAACGCCCCATTCCCGCAAGTTGGACTGTAAAGCGGTGCTTCTTGGGCGGTCAATCGTCAGACCGGGGGGCAAATTGTGTCTCTATCCAAAAAAAGATCGGCCCCCGGGGGGGTATCCCTACCCCTGTACGGAGACCCAGCGACTCATGTGAGGCCCGCGACAGCTGGCTGGCCAGAGCCATCCAAAACAACACGCAAGGACTGGCTTGAGCCCGTATTTCGCCGCGCAGGCACATGCACCTAAACCGCCTTCAGCGAGGTACTGGTACTCGCCGCCCAGACCAACAGCGGCAACCACCATGACCGCTTTGATAAAGTGACGGCTTGTTTTGCCAAGCGAGTCGTCATGCCAAGACCAGGAGATCTTCGGCTCCAATCCAAACGCACTCAGCTCCCTGCATCTTTAGATTTCGGGCACATCGGCCTCCTGGCGGAAAAACCTCACGGCTCAGCCGCCCCGCCGGAGCTGTTGAGCGAAAAGATCTTGTATCCTGCAGGGCTGAATACCGAGTGCGGATCGCGGCCTTAATTACCCCTTCCAATCACCAAGAGATCAGGAGCGTACTATGCCAAGCACACCCAGCCCAGCCAACGCCAGCGCCATTTGCGGCAGGCAAGGTAGCGCAATAGTTTAATTTCTGTTGCCATCTATCTAAAGGTGAGCTTCCATGTGTTGCTGGCAACGCTTGTAGCCGCGACAGGCGCGTTTGCTTCTGCGACAGAGTTGCGGTCGGTCCGGTCCCGAACGGCAACTTTAGAGAGAGGCCAGCATTGTAGCAATTTCGCTGCAACTGCGGACTAATTCGCCGATCACTCGATGTCACTGGACTCGTTAATGTCTCAGCTAGGCTGATGATACTGGGACGGAGGGAGCGACCAAAATGAGCGATTTGAAGATTTTCATTAGTCACAAGATGCCAAAGGATGGCGGTGCCGCCTCCCTGATTGGACAATTCATCGCAGCCAATTCTGGCAGCAAGATCGAGATCATATTGGCAGAAACCTTCCCAAAAGGCGGGCGGCTGACTCCTGAAATAACCACAGCAATCCAGAGCGCTGACGTCTTCATTCTTCTCTACACGGGAGAGGACGAAGATTGGGGCTATTGCCTTCTGGAAGCTGGTCAATTTCAGGCAACCATTACAGACGCCAACAGACGGTCGATTGTCGTTCTTCACGATCCCGGCGTTGACGTTCCTAAACCGCTTACGGAATACATATCGGTACCGGTATCTGAGGATAACCTGTTCGAATTTCTGAGGCAGCTCTACGTAGACAGGCGTATATATCCAGGGATAGATCTGAAATTCCTGCGCGAAGCTGCGCAGCGAATCTCCTCTGCCTTTCATCAAACGGATGTTTTGGCGCTAAATTTTGATCTCGTTCCGAACTTCTCAATCGAGTTCGAAAATTCCGACAAGAATTGGGGCGCGTTGAAGAGCGAGCTGATCCCGGATCCGGCTTTGCTTCTGGGAAGCCAGAATTGGCAGACACTCTTTGGAAAGGACGCGGTGACCGGCGGCTGGAGGTGGCATGGCTTGTCCAAGGACTGGGTCGGGCGGTCCCTTTACGAGCCGGAACTCGCCAGAATGATAAGGACAGCACATATTCAAAAGGATGCGCCTCAAGGCTGCTTCATGCGACCTCATCAGTCCGACGAGCTCTATCGCCTGACCCTTCGTCGTTATGAGGAAGTGAACGATGCCTCGCGCTTGGTATTCTACTTCACGGCAGCTCCTATCGACCTCCCCATCTTCGGGATTCACGATACCGCGAACCCCGAGGAGCTAATGCTCTATAACTTGGTCAATGCCTGCTGGTATGCGCGGCGAAAATTGATTGATCAGCTGTACGTCGATCTGCTGAAGCACGTTTATGCGTCGGAGCAGGACCTTGTCGCTATCGTCGATATCGTTACGAGCATAAAGAACGAGCTTCGCAGCATCGAAATACAGGCGAGTATTCGAAAAATCTCCAAACCAATGGACGTTTCGATGGCCGTACCCACCGATGCAGAATTTTCGCTGTCCGGCCTGCTAAAGGATGAGGTGAGCTGGGACGAACTCAGCGCCAAGATATTTGAGTTTTCGAAGAAAGATCCGATGGACTTAATAGGAATAGCGAAAGCACTCTATGAAATGGCAAAAATGAATCAGAAATATTACCAGATAAGCGCCGCCAAATATGCCGAGGCTGCGCTGAAGCTGCAATTGCCGATTGCTCCGCCGGAAGTCGATGGCCCCAAGTGAGTGCCACGCCAACTAGCACGGCGAAAGCAGCCCGTAGTTATCGCGTACCGCCCGCCCCACTTGTGACTAAAGACCTAGGTTCTTGTATTGCTCGTCGCTGTAGCGCCGCGCACCTTTTGCTCTTGCTGCAGCGTCCATTCTTCTGAATTCGGAAGGCCAGTTGTCCAATGCCAACTTGATTGATTTCATTTTGAACGGAATATGGACCGCACATTCGTCTCTGATGATCGGAGGACAACGATCAGGATCCTGCGCGCGTTTCCCGTTCAGGTTATTTGCTATGATTGGAAGGCCTAGCTCTAACGCTAATCCGAATTTCACGCAGACCGAAGCCTTTCTCCTGAACGACACGAAGGCTCGGGCGCTACATACCGATGCCTATCACCGCAACCGCGTATTGAATTTTGAGACCCGCCCGACTCTGAGCAGATCCTCGACGAGATAAATCGAGTGGGCTGAGATACTGTAACGGCATAAGCGACCCACTGTTCAAGTCGTTCGCCGAACTAACGCATCTTCCTAACGGAATAATCATTTGTTTGAGCGTCCTAAGAAGAACGATCTCGATACGGCTCTTTCGATGCTCATGCACGAAACCCGGCACAAGCTTGCAGATGAAGTGAACCGCATCAAGGCCGAGGCCATAAAGGCGTTTGCAATTCATAGCAACGGGATTTTGGTTGCTGCAATCAAGGCGGCGGATGACCTTCATGAGTCTGCGATGGAGCAGGCCAACGGCACGCTGCTCGACTTTATTGAGCGCATGCAGACGTCTCCGGCCGAGATTATCGGTTGGGCGCGCCCACACCTCGAAAATCTCAATAATTCTGTGCTCGGGGTTGTACAACCGAACGGTTTCCCGCAAGATCACCAGCGGCTGACGCACCAATATCGGGCTGTCTTTCAACAGCGGCTCGATATCATGTTGAGGAATGTCGAGATTGGACTTGTAAGGGGATCGCGATTTACCCAGGCTGAGAAAATGGAAGCGCAGGAAGAATGGATTAGCGCGGCGCAAGCCTTGCATTTGTTGGCGACGGCATTTGAAAGCAAAATTACCGCGCAAATGGTCATCTGCCAGCGCGCCCACGCGAACATGATCCGCGCGCGCGCTGAGCAATTTATCATTGACGACAAACCTTCAGGCCCGCGGAACGTCCCCAAGGAGTTTTGGTGGGCCGAGGGGAATGAAGCTCTGACGCAAAATTGGACCATGGGCGATTTCGAGACCTATATCCAAGACAAGCGCTATCGCGCCTTCGGGGTAAAATTCGCATCGCAGGACATAGCCAAAATGGTCCCCTCGAGCTCTCAGCCGGTCACACCTAAGCCAACATTGCCGACAGCCAACGCAAAGATCTTTCTTGTGCACGGGCGAGACGATGCCACGAAGAACGAAGTTGCGCTCTTCCTTGGAATGATTGGACTTCAACCGGTCATTCTTCACATGCGGCCGAACGGTGGCCGGCACTTGTTGACGAAGTTTCAGGAAGAGTCAGAGGGCGCAGAATTCGCCGTTGTCTTGATGACGCCCGACGATGAGGGCGGGATCGCCGGTAGCGGTGCGCATCGACCTCGTGCACGTCAGAATGTCGTCTTCGAGCTTGGCTTCTTCATTGGCAAATTGGGACCGAGCAAGGTCGCCGCCCTCTTGAAGGGAAATGTCGAGAAGCCCTCGGATTTTGATGGGATCGCCTACATCTCCCTCTGTGGTGATTGGAAGCGCGACCTCGCGCGCGAGCTGCACCACGCGAAGGTATCCTTCGACGCGGCCAAGGCGCTGTCCGCCTGAGTACTCATGCATGTCACCGTGTTGCGGCGCCGTTGGTCAGGCGTCCAAGTCGTTCGGCCTCATCGGTGTGGGCGAAGTTGCACACGCACGACCACATTGGCGACCCAACATCTTACCTTTGCCAGCATTTCGCAGTGCGACGTAGGCATAAGCTGCTCTGCCCTGGCTGCGGACACAGGTGGGTGATTGCATCAACCACCTGCTAAGAAAGGCAGCAAATTGCCCAGCGTTCGCTCGATCTTGGTCTTTTCAAAGCACGAACATATGGCATGCTATTCGAATCACACTTTTCCGTGTGGTTGCATAAAAGTCGGATAATCGGTAGGCTTGCGACGTTTTGGGGCCGGATGCCGCCTTGTTCGGGGGAACAGATGCGGTTGCCCGGAGTTCCTCGAGGGGGCACGATGGTTGATACCAGCGGAGGAGATCTCGTGTCTCCGGGTTATCGGTACTTTGCACCAACCCAACAAGGCGCGCCCGCTCAGCTCGGGGTATACCTCCCTGATTACAACGGCGACCTCTCACTCTATTGGCGTGGTCAGGTTGGACGCGAGGAGATCCGCTCCCTCATCGAAGAGACCGAAACTGTTCTCCTTAAGGCAGGACAGAAGGTCAGCGCGACGCTCGAAGCCTACGGAGTTGAAGCGAAGGATCCGGACAAGACCGAGATCCACCTAGGCCCGATGAGTGAAACGCTTGCGGAAACTCTTTCTCCAAAGAGCAATCTTCCATCTTTCGGTGCATGTCGCGCTGAACTTACAGTGGCAGCTGGCAAAGTTATCATTTGGGCAAATGTCACGGGCGACAAGACTGCCGCTCTTGAAGAAGGCGGAGAAAACATTGGTGTAAGTGTCCCACAGTCTCTCTTCCGCGAGGGGATACGTCCTGTAATTGAACATGCAATTTCGGCGACGATGAAACTCAAACCGAATGTCGCAAAAGTTCTTATCAACGAGATAACAAACGCAATCCAGACGCGAAGACTAAGGCCTAGTTAGCAGGCATCAGCATCTGGTTTAAGAGACGGTGCGGTGGGGAGGCAGGGGTGAAGGCGGTTCGGGTAACCGGTGTATTCCAAGTCACACTCGATGTTTTGGACAATTCAGGCACTTCAATTACTTCGATAGATGCTTTAACGATAGGCTGTCGGCACGTCGTTACAGTCAAGAATTTCAGCACAAGTCCGAAACAGGTCAGCGTCGAGGTCTCGCTGTTGAACGGGACGACCAGTTTGGAATTCTTGGTCGGAGGCTACAGCGCTTCGCAATGGACCGATCAGACTCATGGCACCATCGCTGGAGGCACTGAAGGCAAATTGTCGTGCTATTTGGAGCGGACGTCGGGTCCGAACTCGCTGAATGAGCCGATCCAGCTCGTTCGACTAAAGGCTGGCGATGGCCCGCCCAAGCCGCTGTATACAGTACGATCCTCGCACATCCCGTTCGCGGACACTATCGACGCGGTGTAGCGATGCTGGAGAAGGCAACAGCTATTCTAGCAACCATCCCACCAGGTTTTGCGATCCTCGTTGAACTTTTCAATCCCATTTCCTCGAAGCTCGTCGAACGAAATGTTGAGCAAGATCTCAAGGCCTACGAGACGGCCTCGGAAGATGCGCATGATCTTCTCATCAGGCGCGCCGCGGCTCTAACGACGGGCGCCGTCGAAGTCAGTGGTCTCGCTCCAACCTTGGTTGCAGCCGTGACGAGCGGCTTCGGTGTTCTCTATGAGTATTCCAATCCATCATTGATCATCTGCTACGTGCTCGTTTTTATGGCGTTGGCGTTGTTTCTCCTTCGCTACCTTGGCGGCCATACTCTGTATGAGATCGAAGATGGCCCGCTTCCATTTCGCTTCGCCTATTGGGAGATCAACCTTCCATTCAGAGGCAGCTCGGTAGTGTCCTTCTTGATCTACCTCGCGAATACGCTTTTGATCACTTTTGTGTGGATTGTGTACCACCTTGTCGGTAAGCCGTAGGTTTCCGTACCGCATGCTGACTGAGATCAGCCAGGGTGTCGAGAAGCTGTAGCGCCATCTATAGCTACCCAGGGGCCAAGTGCTCATCCCGCGGTGCGCCAGCTTTCGGCTGTGTAGATCTCGAGCCGCGGCTTGACGAAGATCAGGTCAACTCCGAATTTGCGGGCCTCGTAGCTCGCGGCCGCCACGACTCCTCGCTCCGCCGAGCCGCCTACCGCGAGCGGCTTTCTGCGCAGGTCCGGATTGTCGCGCTGTTCCACGGACGTATAGAACGCATCCATGTCGATATGGATGATCTTGCGGTAGGGCGTGTTCGAATCACCTTGCTCAGAATCGGACCGGACCATCCTGGATTATAGACATTGCTGTCCAGCCGTCGCAGCTTAGACCAAGTCCTCGGGCGGACACTCGGGGCAAGCGTCGCCGACGGCATCCAAGAGTTCTGTGATCGCATCTGTGGCTTCGTCGGGAGAAACGCCCGCCGGCGGATCCCGACGAGCGATATCATAGGCGCGATCGCGGGCGTGCGGGTCGGCTCGATCCTGCATCCAGCCGTGCTCCTCGCATTCGCGGATGGCGCCGACTTCCTGCAGCACCGAGGTCGCCCAGCCGTGCAGTGTCCGAAACACCGTTCTTCTCTGTTTCGTCATCAGCATCGAGATCGCTCCCGCCCGGACGAATCCATGTGCCGTCCGCTTCGTTCCCGGCGGTTAGCACAGGGCAGTGATTCGAAATCGCTAGAGCAGCCGCTTGTCCACTTATTCCGCCGGCATGTGCACAGCCACGAATTCCAATGTGCCAGCAGCTCGCTGACCCGCGCTCAGGCGGCGGGCGCTGGATCTTCCTTCTCGCCCGTGGCGACGATCGTCAGGGCGCCATCGGGCAGCGGCCGCTGTAGCGCCTTGGCCTCGCCCCAAGAGGCGCGCATCCAGACGTCGTACTCCTCGGGCGTCGTCAGGATGACCGGCATCGCTTTGGGGTGGACGCGGCCAACTTCTGCGTTGGGCTCCGTAGTGAGGAATCCAAACACGTCGATCCTGACCTCGCCCTCCTTGGCCTTTCGAACCGATGTCCAGTTCGTCCATAAGCCACCGAACGCCAGCAGCGGCCGGCTCTCGTCCGCGGCGAACCAGACCGGCACCTTCTTGCCGTCGATCGCGTCGTACTCGCTGAAAGAGGTGAACGGCACTAAGCAGCGGTTCTCCGGACCAAGCCACCGCTTCCAATGCGCGCTGTTCACGTTGCGGATGTTGGTCGTGCCGCCATCCGGCTCCATTCGGAGTAGCTCCTTGAAGTCGATGGCCTTGCCCTTCGCCGCGAGTTTCTCTGCTCGCTTCTTCGTCGCATCCATGAGCGCCTTGGCTGATGACGGCATGCCCCACCGCGCCATGACGACCTCCCGCCCCTCGGCTGCGTTTCGGACAATCGGCGCCGGATAATCGGGAAAGATGCCGGGCATGGACGGCAGGTTGCCGACGTCGCTGTTCAGGGCGCCGAACAGGCGGCGGATCGCCTCGACATTTTTTGTCATGGAGTAGAGATTGCAGATGTGGACGGCCCCCACTTGTCAGGATTGTAGCAGACTTTTGGCCAGATCGCTTGCTATCAGATGTCCGGCCTGTTTGCGCGGACAAAGCCCGCTGGCCGAGATGGTGTTCGCTACGCGCGCTCCAAGCACATGGGCGACATTCTTGTTGCCAGTGTAATCTTCGGAAGCTCGCGCGTATCGACCGATCGGTCCTTCCATCTACTGCGTCCTGCAAGTTCGTGGGAAATCCGCCGAGCAATCTGCTCGCGGGCCGATTTCAGATCAAGTCGGCATGACGGCTACCGGCTGCTTGTACACGCCGCCCGATATCATCAAGCGCCAAGCGATGCGGGCAAACTTGTTGGCCAAGGCCACTGCGACCAACTTTGGCGGCTTTCGCTGCAGCAGCGAAGCGAGCCATGGTGTGGGCTTATGACGGCCCTTTCGAATATGCCTCAGCAGGGCGGTCGCACCGACGATCTGTCAATCGGCCTGCAAATTTGACCCCTCATCGGCGTCCAATTTTGACCCCTTCGTGCGGCGGGTTTTGCTGGTAGCGCTCGTCTCGTCGGAGCTGGCCGGGATAGCGGAGGCGAGACGAGCGCGGGTGGCGTGATCGTCGTCTCGACTCTTGAACCGCCAGCTATCGTTGCCGGTCTCGACGATGTCGCAGTGATGGGTCAATCGGTCGAGCAGCGCGGTGGTCATTTTGGCGTCGCCGAACACGCTCGGCCATTCGCCGAAGGCGAGATTGGTGGTCACGATGACGGAGGCGCGCTCATAGAGCCGGCTGACGAGGTGGAAGAGAAGCTGGCCACCGGACTGCGCGAAGGGCAAATAGCCGAGTTCATCCAGCACGATGAAGTCCATCCGGGTCAGATGCTCGGCGAGCCGTCCTTGCCGTCCGTTGCGGGTCTCGGTCTCGAGGCGATTGACGAGGTCGACTACGTTGAAGAAGCGGCCGCGGGCACCGGATCGGATGCAGCTTCTGGCGATGGCGATGGCCAGGTGGGTTTTGCCTGTGCCAGTGCCGCCAACCAGCACGACGTTGCGTTGTTGGGCGATGAAGCCGCCGCCAGCGACATCATTGACGAGAGTCTGATTGATCGGCGTGCCGTCGAACTGGAAGTCGGCGATGTCCTTGGCGAGCGGCAGCTTGGCAATGGTGAGCTGGTATTTGATCGACCTGGCTTGCTTCTCGTTGATCTCGGCGTTGAGCAGGTCGCCGACAATGCGCTGAGGTTCGTGCTGGCGCTTGACGGCAGTCGCCATGATCTCGTCGAAGGCAGCCTTCATGCCGTAGAGCTTGAGTTCGCCCATGAGGTCGAAGATTTGGGTTCGTTCCATCAGATGGTCCTCCGGAGGTTGTCGTAGCGAGCACAATCGGCGATCGGTGCATGACGGAGCGTCAGTGCGGCCGGCGTCATGATGTTGGCCGGTGGGGCGGGTTCGCGTTGACGGGCCAGGATATTGAGCACGACATCGGCGGAATGGACGCTGTGACTGAGCGCTTCGGCACAGGCCGCTTCCACCGCGGGCAGACCGTCAGTCAGCACCGCGTTGAGGATGTCGACCATCTGCCGATTGCCATCGTCGGTGCTGGCAAGCTTGCGCCGGATCCGCTCGATCGCGGCCGGCAGCACCCAGTCTTTGAAGGGAGCACCATTACGCAAGGCGCCGGGTTTGCGGGCGAGCACCGGCACATAATGCCAGGGGTCGTAGACGGTATCGCCGCGGCCAAAGGATCGCGGGTGCTCGGCAACGATGCGTCCATCCTGACGGATCACGATGCGATCGGCATAGGCTTGAACCTCGACGGGGCGTCCGACTGCGCTGGCTGCGACCGAGTACTTGTTGTTGTCGAAGCGCACCAGGCAGGTCTTCGAGACCGATGCCGTCACCGCATGGAAGCCGTCGAAGCGGCCGGCATAGGGAACGAGATTGGGGCGTTCGGCTTCGAACACGTCCCAGATCGTCTGATCGACCAGCTCCGGATGGCGATGAGCCTTGGCGTAGGCGATGCATTTGTCGAGCAGCCAGGCGTTTAACTCGTCGAGGTTTTTGAACCGCAGCCGCGGCGTGAAGAAGCGTTCTCGCACCAGCCCGACCTGGTTCTCGACCTGCCCCTTCTCCCAGCCCGACGCTGGCGTGCAGGCGACCGGATCGACCAGATAGTGACTGCACATCTGCAGGAAGCGGCGATTGTAGAGACGCCCTTTACCGACGAAGATCGTCTCCACGGCGGTCTTCATGTTGTCATAGATGCCGCGGGTGCAGGTGCCTTTGAACAGGGCGAACGCCCGGTCGTGGGCGTCGAACACCATCTCCTGCGTCTCCCGCGGATAGGCCCGCACGAACAGCATGCGGCTGTGACAGAGCCGGACATGGGCGGCCTTCACCATCACCGTGGTGCCGCTCAGCAAGACCACCTCGTGGCTCCAGTCGAACTGGTAGGCTTCGCCTGGGGCAAAGCTCAGCGGGACATAAGCGGCCGCGGTCGATTGCCCGCGTTCTTTGCTCCACCGCCTGGCGTAACGCCGCACCGCATCGTAACCGCCGTCATAGCCGCGGCCGCGCAGCTCTTCGAAGATCCGGATCAACGTCAGCTGTTCGCGAGCCGATTTAGCCGCGTTCGCCGCCAGCAATCCATCAAGCTCTGCTGCCCATCGTCCCAGCTTTGGCCGCGGCTGCACCTGCCGCTCGTACTCGAAGGAGGTCTCTCCCGACCTCAGCACCTTCCGAACCGTGTTCCGCGATACCTTCAGGTCACGGGCGATCTCCTTGATCGTCTTGCCCTTGATGAAGTGCTCGCGCCGGATCCGGGCAATCGTCTCCACGATCAGCATCCCCCACCACCTGCTTCGTTCCAAAGCAGGCAACGCAACAGACCAATCTGTAGGGGGTCAATTTTGGACGCCGATCCCCCGGCTTAGGGGGTCAATATTGCAGGCCGAACGACACAGAAGCTCCCATGCCCAAAGCGCATCTACAGCCGACTGACCCTTTAACGTCTTCTTGATCTGTGTCTTTAGACGCTGCGTCCAATCGCGCCGCCCTGGCCGCGCATTCTGCTTCGGCTTCTTCATTTCTATGAAGATCAAGCGTTCCTTGTACGCAGGTTCAGCCTCGATAAGAAACCGCTTGAACAGGTCAGCTTCTGTCTCCTGATCCTCAGGTGGGACGTCTTCCTGTCCCAGCGTATCTCTCGCGAACTTGCTCCAGATAACCACCACGATCGGTGCAGTTTCCGACGAGACGACCTTTCTGAAAACATTTGCGGTATGAGACGCTCCAGTTCGGCCAACAGAGCCAGTCAGATGCAGATCCAGAAAAACCAGGCGCAAACTCTGAAACGGCTTGGAAGGGAGGCCGGCTGCGTCTCCCTTCAGATGCACGCAACTCACGTAAAGCCCGTTCAGCGCATCAAGGATAGGCCTGTAGTCGTCCTCTTCGTCATCAATGACGCAGATCGAAGGATTGGAGAGCCGTGAAATCATGCATCTAGAAATTGCAGAGCAACGACGGCGCCGTCAATACCATTTGGCAAGTCAACGTCACCTTTCCCGGGGAATACGACCTGCCCCTTGTTCACCCGCATGACCTCATCTGTAATGTAGAGGCCCAGGCCCATTCCACCGCTGCGGCGCGTGAAGAACGGCTGCAGAAGGTCCTCCGGATCATCCTTGCCAAATCCCGGGCCGTTATCGCCCACAACTATTGCAGGACCTCCTTCGGGGTCACGCGTCGTTCCAATATACAGGAGCTTCGTTTTTGGGTTCTTGTGTTCCAACCAGTGGATGCTGTTGTCAACTAGGTTCGTTATTGATGCAACCAGCATCTGTTTGGAGCCTTTGACCGGGAAATCTTCGTCACCCTCATCGAGGCCGTCGATCAATTTGATGCCATGCCTCTTCAGCCGCAACTCGGTGCTGAATATCGCTTCCTTGATGAGGGATTTGGCGCCGGTTTTCCCGAGGCCCGGGTTCTTCAGAAGGTTTGTTACGGGGCGCATTGCACGATAAAGGCTCTCGACCAGGCCCTTTATTTTTGCAACGTCTGTCCCTTTTGCCGCCGCCGCTCTTAGTTCTTCCAGAATCTTCTCGGCGCCGTGGAGCATGATCCCAACGCTTAGCCCGGGTACCGCGGCGTGCAATAACTGGTCACGGTAGGTTTCCATCTCCTTCTCAACCGCCTTCAATCGTGGCTCAACCTCCTTGAGAACACCCTTGCGTTCCAGAATATCTCGAAGGTCGCCCAGTTTCTGAAATACCCTTTTGCCGGTGCCGCGCCCCAGAGCTTCACGAAGCTTTCTTTGTTCTTTGGTCTTCTCGGCTTCGACCTGGGTAAGAACGCCTATTACCGCTTCCCGAAAATCTGAAAATGCAGGGTTCTCAATAAACCCCTCACGGTTTGTCTTTTCGCGCAGGTCTGCACTCGACTCGGCACTCAGCTGCAAAGTTCCAAGAATCTGATTGTTGCTCGTTCTCGCGGTCGGAGTATTCACCCGACGAATATCAAGATTGAGCCAATCATTTCCAGGCTCTCCAAAATCAAAGACGCGTATGCCATCTCGATAGATTCTTATTCCGCCATTTTCATCAAGGAAGTCTTTGAGTCCGGTCACATCGTCAGTCACAGATCGGAGAATTCCTGGCGCTCTATCATAAAGAAGAAACTCGAACCGTACTTTACCGATCTCGTACTTCGAAAGATCAAGTAGCTCCGTCTTCCTTCCGGCCCTGCGCTCAAGGGGGTGCGTTGCCTTGCGATGCTGCGCAGTGAGCTGCTTTTCAAACCCCGGCGGGGGTCTGAACCGGTAATCAAACTGCATTTTGGAGCCTTCGAAAGTGCCGCGGACGTGGTACAGCGCACATTTTCTCGCGTCGCTCGCGGCAAACATTCCATCGAGCCAACGCTCGTTGGTTGGAGCAGACAGACTTACCTTGAAATCTGTGGGCCCTTCGAAAGGCGAGCATAGGCTGTTCACTGAGCGATGAAGCCGTCGCAGCTCGCCGCGTGACCACTCCTCTCTAAGTCGGCTCACTTCGAGGCGCGTACCGGTTTTGCTGCCGGTAAAGATACGCGGCTCTCTTTCTGTCATGACTGCGGCTGCGCGGTCAAAACTACTCGCCTCCTCAAGTTCGTCCCAATCTATCTCGATGACGATCTCGGGGCCGCCTTTTACTTTTGTCACGAGCCGGACGCGGTGCCCGAGCTTGTGCACCGACAGTCGACCGAGTCCTTTTTCGCCTAACGGAAGACGATGAAACTTCCGCGTTCGTCTGTTTTCGTCTCTCTGGACCTTGCGAAAGTCTGTTGCGATGACCATCCAGGCTTCACGTATGGTCTTTGCATCCATTCCTACGCCGTTGTCCTGAACAACAACGCAGCCATCACTTGGAGCATTAAGATGTTCTAGCGTTACGTGACATTCAGTCGCGTCAGCATCATAGGCATTTTTGACAAGTTCAAAGACGGCGATAGAGGCGTCGCGTATTAACTGGTCACCCAGCAGAGTTAGGAGACGCGGCTTCACGCTGAACTGAAGATTGGTCACGGCTTGGCAAAGTCCTTGTTCACGCGCCGCCGGTGCCCTAGCGCTTCAATATTGGCGGGCATGACAGGCGGTCAAACATGATCTTCCCATATCTTGAACTTCTCTCGCCTCGTGCCATTTCGTTCGCGCAGCAGCTACCAAGTCCCATCCGCACTCTAGCTCTGAACCTGAAGCATCCGCATGGCGGCCCACTGCTAGTTGGCTTCACCGACACGAATCTGTCAATGGTTGTGATGGCTGATGCAAAGGATCTTGGAGCTCCTGCCACCGCCATCGGTGCCCCAATAAACAGTTAGGAACCCCACAAGCTTTGCCACGGTGTTGCGGTAGCTCTCGTAGGTGCTGTGCTTGCGACCAGCAGCCTTCTAAGTCCCCTTTCCCTGCGCGAAGCCGCCCAAATTGAGAGCCGGAATCTTGCGAAGCTCTCGATAAAGCGCCTCCACAGGAAACTCGCCATACGAGTCGGCGACCGACTTCGAGCCGTGGCCAGTGATCGCATTCAATATATCTTGGGCAAGTCCATGTTTTCGTCCGAGTGTCTTGATCCGGTGGCGCCATGAATGGCTTGGAGACAGTCGTGGGTCTTTCAATCCAAGCTGACGCACGAACCGCCCGATCATCTTGGTCCCATTACCACCGCGCTTGCCAAACTTGTCTGGAGAGAGTTCGGCGAAGAGAGGCCCGGATCTCACTTCGGCGACGAATTTGAGAAAGCCACACTCAACCAGCGCCGGGTGAGCAGGGACGATGCGCTCCGATCCAGCCGTCTTGAGCGAGCCAGCTTCCGGGACGAACTTTATGCACCAGATATCTTCAATCTTTAGGACGTCCTCCCGGCGCAATTGGCAGATTTCGGAAAGTCGCGCTCCGGTGTAGGCGCCGATCCATGGCACCCACCTCTTGACTGGTTCTTTCTCCAAGAGCGCAGCTCGCAAGATCGTCTTCGCTTCTTCATCCGTGAAGCTTCGCTTGCGCTCTCCTTGTTTGGCTCTGAGTTCGAGGGAAATGCCTTCGGCAGCATTGGAGCCAAGGAGCTTGTTCTGAACGCCCCATTGCAAGATCGCCCGCACCGGCGAAAGTTTGGCTCCTTGAATGGTTTTGGGTCGCAATCCGCCCGCAACCAGCGCACGCTTCCAATCGACCAAGTTCTCCGACGTCAAGCGGTTGGCGTCAGTATGGCCGAGATACCTCTCCAGCTCGCGGATCACGCGCGACCTGTCGCGCGGCAATCAGGATGGAAGGCAGCGTCAATCAAGGTGAGAGAGTTTCGCTGGGCCCGTGACGTAGGGAGGGCGTAGCCCGACCGGAGTTACGGGCCCAGCGTCGGCGCGATCCCGAGGAGGACCGCGCCGACTGGTGATCGCGGCCGGCGGGGTTATGCAAGTGGTTCTTCCGCCAAGAGGAATCACTCGCTTGCCCGGCCGACACATCACAGATCACCAGATGAGATGGGATGGTTGCCGCCCTCCCCAGACGGCATCGTAATGTGCCAAGAACGCAGTGTTTGAACCCCGAAGCGAAGAGGACGGCAAATTGATGGATACGGTGATCGGAGTGGATCTAGCCAAGAATGTGTTTCAGCTCCACGGGGCGTCAATGGCGGGACACTTGAAATTTCGAAAGAAACTGTCGCGGCTTCAGTTTCGGAAGTTCATGGCGGGCCACCCATCGGCAGTGGTGGTGATGGAAGCCTGTGGCAGCGCCCACTATTGGGCACGGGAGATGGTCAAGCTCGGCCATGAAGTGAAACTGATCGCTCCGCAATATGTGAAGCCTTTTGTGAAACGCCAAAAGAACGACGCGGCTGATGCCGAAGCAATCGTGATCGCGGCACAGCGCCCCGAGATGCGCTTCGTCGAGCCGAAATCGGAAGAACAGCAGGCCAGGGCAGTGCTCTTTCGGGCTCGGAAGCGCCTTGTTCATCAGCGCACCGATCTGGTGAATGCGCTGCGTTCTGTTCTCTACGAATTCGGCCATATCATCCCGCAAGGAATCGAACAACTTAAACGCATTGACGCAATCCTCGAAGATCCGAACAGCGATCTACCAGAACTGGTCCGCGAGGAATGTCGGAGTCTCATTGATCAGATCGCCTACAAGACGGAGCGGATCGATGCCAAGGCAGAGCAGCTCAAGAAGTTGGCGACGCGGACGGTCACGGCGCAGCGGCTGCAGACAATGCCGGGGGTCGGCCCGCTGACCGCACTCGCGATCGAGGCTTTCGCGCCCGACATGGCGGCCTTTCGACGTGGCCGAGACTTCGCGGCTTGGCTCGGCTTGGTCCCACGGCAACATTCCTCAGGGGGAAAGGAAAGGCTCGGACGCGTTTCGAAGGAAGGACAGGCGGACATTCGCCAGTTGCTCATCGTTGGGGCGATGTCGCGGCTGAACTGGCTCGGGCGCAAGTCGATCCCTAGCGGATCCTGGCTGGCGCAGATGCTGGCGAGGAAGCCGCGCATGCTTGTGGCGATCGCCTTGGCGAACAAGATGGCTCGGACGATTTGGGCCATGCTCACCCGGAAGGAGGATTATCGGAACCCAGCGCAGGCAGTGACGGCATGACTGCATGCAGCACGAAATAGCCTGACGTTGGCGAAGGGGGTGTGAGAAGGCGACGACCCGAATGGGCGCAACGATCGAACAGATCTGGATCAGGAAACCAGCTAGAGCCAAAGAGCCGACGTGCTCGGAGATGAGAATTGGACCTGGTCCGCGGATCACCATACCGGCCAGCGGCTTCTGAAAATGCCGTAAAGGAAGGCCTGACAGAAGACCGCACTCGATCACACGCCAAAGGGTCAGAAACTTCTTGCATTGCGGGCGGCAACCACAGAAGGCTCTACATGAAGTACCGTCAGACCGATAGCCCGCCAGTGGCGGCGGCCAAGGCGTCATTCAGTGCGTCGACCGCCTATCGGATCGAGAGAGACCCCCGATTTCCATCGCAAAGGAAGGCTCCCCGCGGCCGGCGACGACCGGACCCGTTGAGCAACGTGTTCGAGACCGAGATCGTCCCGATCCTGAAGGCGGCACCTGGCTTACGCCCGGTGGCGGTGTTCGAGGAGATGCTACGGCGTCATCCGGATCTCGGCAGCGGTATCCGTCGTACCCTGGAACGTCGGATCCGTGCATGGCGGGCGGTCCACGGCGAGGAGCAGGAGGTGATCTTCCGCCAAACCCACGAGCCTGGCCAACTCGGCCTCTCCGACTTCACAGACATGGACGAACTGGGTGTTACGATCGCGGGTGCTCCGTTGGATCATCGTCTCTATCACTTCCGTTTGGCCTATTGCGGGTTCGAGCACGCCCACGTCGTGCTTGGCGGCGAGAGCTTCGTTGCCCTGGCGGAAGGCCTGCAGAATGCCCTCTGGTCGCTCGGTGGGGCGCCGCGGGAGCATCGGACCGACAGTCTGTCGGCCGCATTCTGCAATCTCGATCGCGATGCACGGGACGATCTGACGCAGCGATACGAGGCCCTTTGTGACCACTACGGCATGCGGCCTTCCCGGAACAATCGAGGCGTTGCTCACGAGAATGGTTCGATCGAAGGGCCCCACGGTCATCTCAAGCGAGCAATCGCGGATGCCTTGCTGCTGCGCGGAACTGTCGACTTCGACGATCTTGCCACCTATCGCGGCTTCATCGACGAGATCGTCAGCCGCCGCAATGCCCGCAACGCCAAGCGGATCGATAGCGAGCGCGTGGTGTTGCAGGAGCTGCCCGATCGGCGCACCTCCGACTACGAAGAGGTGATCGTCCGCGTGACATCGTCCGGCGGCTTCACCCTGCGCAAGGTGTTCTACACAGTGCCATCGCGCCTGATCGGTCACCGGCTGCGGGTGCGCCTTTACGACGATCGTCTCGACGTGTTCGTCGGCGGCACCCATCTCGTCACCCTGCCGCGTGGGCGGCCGCATCCCAATGGCAAGTACGACCAGGTCGTCGATTATCGGCACGTGATCCATTCCCTGCGGCGCAAGCCGATGGCGCTTCTCAATCTGGTCTATCGAGATCGGCTGTTCCCGCGCGATGCCTATCGGAAGACCTTCGATCGCCTGCGCGAACGCTTGCCGGACAAAAAAGCCTGCCGGATCATGGTCGACCTCCTCGCGCTCGCTCATGACCGCGGCTGCGAGGCCGAACTCGCCGATCAGCTCACCGCCGACCTCGACGCCGGCCGACTGCCCGACCTCAACCGGCTACGTGCTCACTTCGCCCCCGATCCCGCCAACCTGCCGAACGTCGTGGTGCAGCTCGTGCCGCTTGCGACCTACGAATGCCTCATCGGTACCGCCGAGACCGGAGGTGCCGCATGAGCGTAACGAACACGGTTGATGCCGCGCGCCTCAATCTGTTGCTCAATGAACTCCGGCTGCCTGCCATCAAGGTGCTGTGGGCTCAATTTGCCGAACAGTCCGACAAGGAAGGCTGGCCGGCCGGCCGCTTCCTCGCGACCATCGCCGAGCACGAGATCGCCGAACGCGGCCGCCGTCGGATCGAACGACACCTTGTCGAAGCACGTTTGCCCGCCGGAAAGACCTTCGACAGCTTCGACTTCGAAGCCGTGCCGATGATCTCAAAGGCGCAGGTGATGGCGCTCGCCGCCGGTGACAGCTGGCTGGGCAAGGGCGCCAATTTGCTGTTGTTCGGCCCGCCCGGCGGCGGAAAGAGCCACTTGGCGGCAGCGATCGGCCTGGCCCTCATCGAGAACGGATGGCGCGTCCTCTTCACCCGGACCACCGATCTCGTGCAGAAGCTCCAGCTGGCGCGACGCGAGCTCAACCTCGAGGCGGCCATCAATCGTCTCGATCGCTTCGATCTCCTGATCCTAGATGATCTCGCTTACGTCACCAAGGATCAGGCCGAGACCAGCGTGCTGTTCGAACTCATCAGCGCTCGCTACGAGCGCCGCTCGATGCTGATCACCGCCAATCAGCCATTCGGCGAATGGAACAGGGTCTTCCCGGATCCCGCCATGACCCTCGCCGCTATCGATCGCCTCGTTCACCACGCCACCATCGTCGAGATGAACGTCGAGAGCTATCGCAGACGGACCGCCCTCGAACGAAAACGCGGTCCAGGACGGCCACCATCGCACGCGACACCCAAAACCGTCGCTGATTGACGCTGCGCGACAATCAGAGTTCAACAAAACTCTTGCGCGCGACAATCATCGCGGCAATCATCATCAGGCCGCGACACTGCCTCGCCATCCTGTTTGCCGCGCACTTCCCACCCAGATTGCCGCGCTACACGCGACCACTCATAAATGGTTTTCGCTACTGGTCTGCGTTCAGCCTCCCAGCCATCCAAAAGCTCCTGAAACGAGGTGGTTCGCTGGGACGCGAGTGAAGCGGCCGGTCCACCGCCCAACATGACAGCAGGCGAGAAGGCAAACTGCGTAAGACCTTCACCTCTGGCAAGCTTTGCGAGAGCTAGGCATGCACGCTGTATTGCTGCGCCAATGGCTCTGGCCATCGTCTGCCGGCTTTGCCAATCGGCACTTAAACCGTGCGCAACCAGATATCGGTTCGCTGTCTCAAGACAGTCGTGCTCCATGAGGCGGATCTTGAGCCACTCTTGGCTTGAGTCCGATCGGAAAGAACCTGGCTCGACCAATGGGGAGCTTCCTCGAGCTCCAAAGACCCAGTCCCCGAGTCTCACGTCCCATTTCGTCTGTTGGCTCCGGTTGTCACTGTACGCCTGCAGCCAGCTATCATGTTCGGCAAGAGCCAAATGGTGCGCCTCGCGCTCGGTCAGGGGCTTTGGACCGGCGCGAAGGTTCGCCCAGCGGACCTCCAGCTCCGCCAGGGCTTTTGCGAACCGCTGTTTGGCTTCTGCGGGATCGCGGGTTTGGAGACTTACCTTCTCCTCACGCTTGCCAACGAGCGCGCGCAAGTCTTCTGGGACCGCTCGCCGGAGCTGATAGATACCGGTTTTTGGATGCTTCCAAGGACGCGACATGAGCAACGGCATTTGTACCACCTCTCTGTACCACTAGTGGAGGGGTAAGCCGTTGGAATTGCTGATTTGCTTTGGATATCAGGCTCTTAAAAGAGCCGTGGTGCCCAGGGGCGGAATCGAACCACCGACACTGCGATTTTCAGTCGCATGCTCTACCAACTGAGCTACCTGGGCGTGCTCCAAGAGAGGGGCCAAAGCCCATCGAGCGGGCGGTTTATAGTGGGCCGAGAGCGGCCTGTCCACCCACGCTTCGCCATTGGCCCCGCGCGGTGCGGCCCGGCTGTGCACAAGCTCGGGCGGGCCCGCCGCGGCGGACGGGCAGCGCGTCGGAAGCGCGGCTAATAGGCTGATATTATTCAGCTATTCGATATCATCCACCTCGTCATCCCGGCCGGGGATGACGTAGGTGCCTTTCAGCCAGCGGTTCAGGTCCACGTCGCGGCAGCGCGCGGAGCAGAACGGGCGGGTGGCCTGCACCTGCGGCTTGCCGCAGATCGGGCAGGTTTTGAGGGGGCCGGTGGGCTTCTTGATCTGGTCGTCCATGATGGCGGGCAGTCTACACCAGCAGAGACGGTTCAAGCGTCTCTCGGCAAACGGGTTCCTCTTGAACAGGCGCCCGCGTGCCGCCGGCCGGTTCTACTGTGCATGGGGTTGTTTTCGAGATTTTGGTCAGACCGCGGTGGCGTTGAGCCAGCCGAAGCGGATCGGAAAGCCTTCGCCGCCGAGCAGCGTCGTGGTCTCGTACAGCGGCAGGCCGACCACGTTGGTGTAGGAGCCCACCATCTTCACCACGAACGAGCCGGCGATGCCCTGCACCGCATAGCCGCCGGCTTTGCCGCGCCATTCGCCGGAACCGATATAGGCCTGGATGTCGTCTTCCGAGAGGCGCTTGAAGCGGACGCGGGTCTCGACCAGGCGCTGGCGGAAGGCCTCACGCGGCGTCACCAGGCAGATCGCGGTGTAGACGCGGTGGTTGCGGCCCGACAAGAGCCGCAGGCACTGCGCGGCTTCGTCGACCAGATTGGCCTTGGGCAGGATGCGGCGGCCGACCGCCACCACGGTATCGGCAGACAGGATGAAGGCGCCGCGCAGCTCGTCGTCGAGCTGTACCGATTTCAGCGCCGCATCGGCCTTGGCCCGCGCCAGGCGGTTGGCACAGGCGCGCGGCAGCTCGCCCCGTCGCGGCGTCTCGTCGACGTCGGCCGGCCGGAGCGCGTCCGGCTCGATGCCGGCCTGGTTGAGCAGCGACAAGCGCCGCGGCGAACCGGAGGCAAGAACGAATTTGGGGCGGCCGAGCATCAGGTGATTTGAGGAGATGAGGCAGGAGGTGAATTGCGCGCGGAACCTATCGGAAGGGGGCTGATTTCACAACCCGGGAACCCGGACTTTGCTGATTCGGGAGTCGCCACATGGAGTGCCCTCGGTCTGTGACGCCGGTGTTACGATCATTGCGACCTACCCGTTCGCGGCGCCGACCTTGGCGAACCGGCGGCGGATGCGCATCAGAAGCTGGTCGCAGACTTCGCGATAGGCGGCGAGCTTCTGGTCGCGGCTGCCTTCGATGGTGGTGGGATCCTGGGTCGGCCAGTATTCGACCTCGGCAGCGAGCGTGCGGGTCAGCTCCAGCGCCTTGTGATGCGCCTCGGGCGAGAGCGTGATGATGAGGTCGAAATTCAGCCCCTCCCAGTCTTCCAGTTCCTCGAAGGTCTGCGGCTTGTGAGCGGAGATGTCCTGGCCGAGCTCGGCCATCACGGCGATCGCGAACGGATCGAGCTCGCCCTTCCTTGCGCCGGCGGACTTCACATAGAGGCCCTGCGGGAACATGTGCTGCAACAGGCTCTCGGCCATCGGCGAGCGCACGCTGTTCATCGCGCAGGCGAACAGCACCGATTGCGGATCGCGTGCGCGTGGGGGCGCAGCCATCCGCGTTTAACCCTTCCAGTGCAGGACAGTAATGAGCGTGAACAGGCGGCGCGACGTCTCGAAATCGACCCGCACCTTACCCTTCAGCCGCTCCTGCAGCGTGCGCGATCCCTCGTCATGGATGCCGCGGCGGCCCATGTCGATCGCCTCGATCTTGTCGGGGGTCGCAGTGCGGATCGCCTGGTAATAGCTGTCGCAGATCATGAAATAGTCCTTCACGATCCGCCGGAACGGCGTCAGCGACAACAGATGCGCGACCACGGGCGTGCCGTCCTCGCGACGAATGTCGAACATCAGCCGGTTGCCGCTGATGCCGATATGCAGCGTGAACGGCCCCTTCCCGTCGGCGCCTTCGGGCGCGAACAGATTCTGCTCGATCAGATCATAGATCGCAATCGCGCGCTCATGCTCGATGTCGGGCCCGGAACGGCCGATCGAGTCCTCGTCGAGGGTGACCGCGACGATGCGATTGGTCGAGTCGTCCTGTTCGGGCGGCTTTGTCATGACAGATTGAGGCGCAATCCAATCGAGCGCGAATGAGCATCCAGCCCCTCCGCTTGTCCGAGTGTCATCGCGGCCGGGCCAAGCGCACGCAGCTGGTCCGGGCCGCATTTCAGGATCGAGGTGCGCTTCATGAAGTCGTGCACCGACAGGCCTGAGGAGAACCGCGCCGAGCGCGCCGTCGGCAGCACGTGGTTGGAGCCGCCGACGTAGTCGCCGATCGCCTCTGGCGTATGGGCTCCGAGGAACACCGCGCCGGCGTTGCGGATCTTGGCGGCGAGCGCATCGGGATCGCTGGTCATGATTTCGAGGTGCTCGGCGGCGATGGCATCCGCGAGCGGAATGGCCTCAGCGAGATTCTTCACCATGATGATGGCCCCAAAATCGACCCAGGAGCGCCCCGCAATGTCGGCGCGCGGCAGCGTCTTCAGCTGCGCTTCGACGGCCTTCTCGACATCAGCCGCAAGCCGCGCCGAGTCGGTGATCAGGATCGATTGGGCGCTGGCATCGTGCTCGGCCTGCGCCAACAGATCAGCGGCGATCCAGTCGGCATTGCCGGTGTCATCGGCAATCACCAACACCTCGGAGGGGCCGGCGATCATGTCGATGCCGACCTTGCCGAACACCAAACGCTTGGCGGCAGCGACATAGGCATTGCCGGGACCGACGATCTTTGCGACCGGCGCGATTGTCGCGGTGCCGTGAGCGAGCGCGGCCACCGCCTGCGCGCCGCCGACGCGGTAGATCTCGGTGACACCGCCGAGCGAAGCCGCGGCCAGCACCAGCGGATTGAGCTTGCCGTCGGGCGAGGGCACCACCATCACGAGGCGCGACACGCCCGCGACCTTGGCCGGCACAGCGTTCATCAGCACCGAGGACGGATAGGCCGCGGTGCCGCCGGGCACGTAGAGGCCGGCGGATTCGATCGCGGTGTAGCGCCAGCCGAGCTCGACGCCGAGCGGGTCGGTGAAGCGCTCGTCCTTCGGCAGCTGGCGGCGATGGTAAATCTCGATACGGTCGCGCGCGAGTTTCAGCGCGTCCAGCGTCTCAGGCTCGCAGGCCTTTGTTGCCGCTTCGATCTCGGCGGCCGAGACGCGAAGGTCGGCTGCATCCAGCCTCAAGCGGTCGAACTTGGCGGTGGCCTCGAGCAAGGCGGCATCGCCGCGCCTGGCCACGTCATCGACGATGGCGCGCGCGGCGGCTTCGACATCGGCCGAGACCTCGCGCTTGGCGGCGAGGAACGCCTGGAATCGCTGGTCAAAATCGGCGCTGCTGCGGTCGAGACGAACGGGCATTTGGGGCTAGGCTTCTGCTGGTTGAGGGGGCGCAGTCTGGCTCAGCCCCCCCTGCTCAATGGCGCGGCGGGGAAGCTGCGTCAACCCTTGGCTGCCACCTCCTGGAAGCTACCGATCCAGCGAGGGCCTGCCCCGACGGAGCTGGTATACCGGCCACCTCAACCCTCCCCCTCGATCCCGACGCCCGTCCCCAGTTCGTCCGCCCCCAGATCGGTCAACTGACATTCCAGGCATTCGACGTCGAGGCGGATGGCGCCGCCATGGGCAAACAGCAACAGCGCGCTGCCGCCGGGCTCGTCGTCGCGGCCGCCCTGCGGATGAAATTCGATGCCGACGAGGTCCAGGATCTTGTCCGGAGCTCCCAAGTCGATGTTGCGCGACTTGCAGGCGAGCACGCGGTCGAAGCGGAGCGCTGCGACCAGCCGGCGCGGTTCGGCCTCCCCGTCCAGCGTCTGCTCCCAGTCCAGCCGGCTCATGCCGACCACTAAGCGCTTCTCGCCCTGCCGCCAGATGATGTCGGAAGGCTGGACGCGAGCATCCTGTACATGGGTCGAGATCACGGCGAGATCGTCGGCATCGAGCGCGATCAGTTTGAGCTGGGGAGACATTCCCGACATTTCTCCTCTAGGGCTGATACGGCTCAACGCCTGGAACTGCCGAAATTTCCGCGCAAACTAGCGATCCCGCGACGAACGGACTAGAGGCTATTGATATCCTCCATCTCCAGCACGTGCCTGGGATAGCCGACCCGAGCGACATGGATCATGGCGCGGCCCATCTGCTCGGTCGAGGTGACGAGCCTGGGCGAAATCCGGCGCAGCACCGACCACAGCGGCCATGAGACATCATAGACCGCCTGCACCCAGGCCGTCTTTGATCTGATCCCGTGCAAAGGCTGTATCGCACCGGGCCGAAACATGTAGGCGGCCTTGAACGGCAGCTTGAGCAGATCGTTCTCGGTTTTGCCTTTGATGCGGGCCCACATTCGCGAGCCCTGCTCGGTGGAATCGGTGCCGGCACCGGTGACGTAGGTGAAGGTCATCTGCGGATTGAGCCGCGCCAGCGTCGTCGCAGCCGCAAGCGTGATGTCATAGGTGAGACGGCGGTAGCGTTCTTCGCTCATGCCGATCGACGAGACACCGAGACAGAAAAAGCAGGCGTCATAGCCGGTCAGCTTCGCCTCAATCGCCGTATAGTCGGTGAAATCGTCATGGATGACCTCGGTCAGCTTGGCGTTGTGCACGCCGGTCGGGCTACGCCCAAGGACCAGCACGCGATCAACGCCGTCGTCGAGCAGACACTCGCGCAGCACGCCCTGCCCGACCATTCCGGTCGCGCCGAAGATGATGACCTGCATCGGGACATTCCCATCGATGTCGCGGCTCATGCGGCGGCTGCGATCTCGTCGAAAGATACACCCGTCAGCGTCGCCGAAGCATCCCAGAGCATGGCTGCCGCGGCAAAATCCTTCGCCTGTGGCATGATCCTCGCAATCCCCGGCGGTCCCTTCAATTCGTAAAACCCGTTCGGACCGTAATAGCCGGCGGGCTCGGCCGCCGGCGAGGTCGCCGCAAACAGCGTGGGCCGAGCGCCCTCGGCCGCGGACTGGCTGATCCAGGGCTGGAGCAACCGCCCCACGCGCCATTGCAAGGTGCTGACGCCGGGCCCGTTCGAAATCAGATCGGTTCGCGCAAAGCCGGGATGCGCGGCGATGCTCCGCAAGCCCCAACCGGCCGCATCGCTCCGCCGCTGCAATTCGAGCGAAAACATCAGGACGGCGAGCTTGGACTGGGAGTAAGCGCGCAACGGACGATAGGACCGCTTGCTCTGCAGATCGTCGAAATTGATGGCGCCTGAGCGATGCGCAAGGCTCGACAGATTGACGACCCGAGGCGCCTTGGCGCGGCGAAGACGCGGCAACAGACGCGCCGTGAGCGCGTAATGGCCGAGATAGTTGGTGCCGAATTGCATTTCGAAACCATCCTCGGTCTGCTGCCGCTTGGGCAGCGCCATCACGCCGGCATTGTTGACGAGGAGATCGAGCTGGTCGTTGCTGGCCGCGAAGCGCCGGGCGAAATCGGCGACCGAGGACAGACTGGCGAGGTCGAGATGCTCATAGGCGATCAGAGCGTTGGGAAACTGCGCGCAAATGCCTTCGATCGCCCGCAGGCCCTTTGCGTCGTTGCGTCCGGTGAGTATGACGATGGCTCCGGCGCCTGCCAGCGCCAATGCCGACTCATACCCGAGGCCGCCGGTGCCCCCGGTGACGACGGCGGTCTTGCCGCTGAGCGAAGGGATGTCTGCCGTGGTCCAGTCGGTCATGCCAATCTCCGTTCGGGGCTGGAATGCCGCCCGCGAGGGGTCTAAATGTGCACTCAGTGCAACTTTGCAAGAGGTGAAATAATTGAAGGCGTCGAAGCCGAGCGGGAAACGTCCCAAGCCCTTGATCCCTGGAGAGAAACTTCCGGCTTCCGCCGGTCTGCGCCAGCGCAAGCAGCAGGCGACCCGCGAGCGGCTGAAGCGAGCCGCGATGGCGCTGTTCCTGGAGCGCGGCTTCGAAACCACCACCATCGACGACATCGCCGATGCAGCCGACATGTCGCGACGGAGCTTCTTTCATTATTTCGCCTCGAAAGAGGACGTCGTGGCTGCCTGGCAGGAGGATGCTGCGACGGCCCTCGTGACCGAGATCCTGGCACGGCCCGCGGAGGAATCCATGCTGACGGCGGCGGAGAACGCGATCGCAGCCGCGCTCAAACGGATCGATCCGACCGAGGCGGCGGCGATGTCGCGGCTGAAGCGTGACAATCCCGCACTTCAGGCCCGCGACCAGCTCAAATACGAAAAGCTGGAACGCGCGCTGGCGGACGGTCTCGCGCAACGCTCGGGCCGCAAGTCGGACCGGTTGAAGGCCCGGCTTGTCGCCATGATCGCCACCGGCGCGATGCGCGTCGGCGGCGAGAGCTGGCTCAGCGAAGGCTCACGCGACAAGCCGGAGGCCTTCGTCAAGCGAACCTTCGATGCGATCAGGGCGATCCTGGCGTGAGGCCGCGCCTCACGCCTTGAAGAACGCCAGCAGATCGGCGTTGATCGTCTCGGCTTCGGTGGTCGGCATGCCGTGCGGAAAACCCTTGTAGGTCTTCAGCGTGCCGTTCTTGAGCAGCTTGGCCGACAGCGGCGCGGAATCCGCGTAAGGCACGACCTGATCGTCGTCGCCGTGCATCACCAGCACCGGCACGTTGATCTTCTTCAGATCCTCGGTGAAATCGGTCTGCGAGAATGCGACGATGCCGTCGTAATGCGCCTTCGCGCCGCCCATCATGCCCTGGCGCCACCAGTTCTGGATCACGGCTTCCGACGGTTTCGCGCCCGGGCGGTTGTAACCGTAGAACGGACCGGCGGCGATGTCGCGATAGAACGCCGAGCGGCCGGCGGCGAGCGCGGTCTGGAAGCCGTCGAACACGCTCTTCGGCAGACCGCCGGGATTGGCATCCGTTTTCACCATCAGCGGCGGCACTGCCGAGAGAATCGCCGCCTTCGCCACGCGAGACTCGCCGTGGCGCGCGATGTAATGCACCACCTCGCCGCCGCCGGTGGAATGACCGACATGCAGGGCGTTCTTGAGATCGAGATGCGCCGTCAGCGCAGCGAGATCGTCGGCATAGTGATCCATGTCATGACCGTCGGCGACCTGCGCCGAGCGGCCATGGCCGCGGCGGTCATGCGCAATGACGCGATAGCCGCGGGTGACGAAGAACATCATCTGCGCGTCCCAGTCGTCGGATGACAGCGGCCAGCCATGGCTGAACACGATCGGCTGGCCCGAGCCCCAATCCTTGTAGAAGATCTCGACGCCGTCTTTGGTGGTGATGGTAGGCATTGGGGGACTCCTTCATTGAAAATGTCATTCCGGGGCGCGCACAGCGCGAACCCGGCATTCAGAGATTGCTCGCGAGATTCTCAGGTGCGCAATTGCGCACCACAGTTCGATGCTTCGCATCGCCTCGCAATGACGAGGTGTTGACGATCAGGCGAACGCCAGCGGCTTGTAGCGGCGCCAGGCGCCGATGGTCAGCAGGACGAAGAACACCAACACGATGCCCTGCACGACGGCGAACACCGGCCCGGACGGCGGCGCGGGCGGCACGGCCGGGGCGAGCGCGGCCAGCGCCGGCACTTTCAGGAACGACTGGATGATCAGCACGAAGACGTTGAAGTAGAGCGCGATCATCGCGGTCACGATGTAGACCGGCCGCCACGCGCCCGAAAGCTTCATGCCGTACAGCGCCACGCACGCGATCGCGAGCAGCACCAGCGAGATGGCGGCAATGATGTACGAGGGCAGCAGCTCCTTGAACGGAAACAGAAAGCCGGTGGCGTTGGTGAGGATCGTGAACAGCAGGAAGATCGCGGTCAGGCCCGGCATCGGCTTCGAGCCGAGCAGCCCGAACATCACGATCAGGCCGGCGACGATACCTATCAGGCTGATGACGACGTGGACCAAGGTGAAGGCGGGAAGGCTCAAGCCGAGGACCATGGCATCTCTCCTACTCTCTGCATTGAGATCTGGAGATTGATAGTACGTCCCCCACTGGATTACCACCTGCACTCGCATCACACATGCGCGTGCAGCCATGCGTGTTCGCGCGAGTCGAAGAACGCATGGCTGAATTTTTTGCACCGCTGTCACAAACGACGGCAATTGTAGCCCGGACTACGCTTCGCTCCATCCGGGCCACGAAATCACAGGTTCACACTTCCTTGGTGTCGAAGATCAGCAGATCGGCACCGCCGCTAGCGAATTTTGGCACGTCGCCTGCGGCTGCCTTGCCCGCTTCGCTGCCGAAGGCCTTCTGGATATCGCCCACGCTGTCGAAGGTGAGAATGGCGACGAGGTGAATGCCTGATGGTCCAGCGGGCGAGCCGACCGCACCGGTGCTGACGGCGTATTTCTTGAGGCCAGGAAGCTTCTTGGCGAGCGGAATGTGGGTTTCGGCGTAGTGCTTGTCGAAGGCGGCAGCGTCTTTTGGCGTTTTGTAGAGCACGACGAGTTCGGCCATTGAGTCCTCCCAGTTGATCTTTGTCTTCGCGCGATTGATCTCGCGACGTGGCGAGTGTCCGTGGGACACGGCGAGATGGCAAGTCACATTCGACTTGCCGTCTGCTTGTCATATCCTTGACTAAAGCGCCGGTTTTGCGGCGTCGCCGAGATAGCCGTGCAGCGAGGCTACGACTTGCGCACCTTCGCCGATGGCGCCGCCGACGCGCTTGACCGAACCGGAGCGGACGTCACCGACGGCGTAGACGCCGGGGACGGAGGTCTCGAGCGGCGCGACCAGCCGACCCTGGTTCTGCTCGGATTGCGCGCCCGTGACGACGAAGCCGCCGCGGTCGAGCGTGACGCCGCAGCCGTCGAGCCAGGACGTGGCGGGATCGGCGCCGACGAACAGAAACAGGTTCTTGATGTCGGCAGAATCCTCGTCATCTGACAGCCGGCTCTTCCAGCGGATCCGCCGCAGCAGCGCGGCCTCGTCGCCCTCGAGCGCCGTGATTTCGGTGTTGAACAGCAACTCGATGTTCGGCGTCGCTTCGATGCGCTCGATGAGATAGCGCGACATGCTGGCGCCAAGGCCGCCGCCGCGGATGATCATCAAGACCTTCTTGGCATGTCCCGACAGGAACACGGCCGCCTGCCCCGCCGAATTGCCGGCGCCGACCAGCGCGACCTCTTCGCCGGCGCACAGCTTCGCCTCGATTGGGGAGGCCCAGTACCAGACGCCGCGGCCCTCGAATGTGTCGAGGTTCTCGATCTCGGGCCGGCGATAGCGCGCCCCGCTCGCGACCACGACCGCGCGCGAGCGCAAGGGATCGCTGCCGTCGAGCGCGATGGAAAAGGCGCCGCCCGTGCGCGTGCAGTCGAGCGACTTCACGGTGACGGGAATCATTATATCGGCACCGAACTTTTGCGCCTGGTTGAAGGCGCGGGCGGTGAGCGCCTGGCCGGAAATGCCGGTCGGAAAGCCCAAATAGTTTTCGATGCGCGCACTGGCGCCGGCCTGGCCGCCGAAGGCTCTGGTATCGAGCACGGCGACCGACAGCCCTTCGGATGCCGCATACACGGCGGTGGCGAGCCCGGCCGGGCCGCAGCCGACGATCGCGACGTCGTAGATCCGGTCATTGCGCGGTCCGCCGATCATGCCGATGGCCCGCGCAAGCTCGGTCTCGCCGGGGTTGCGCAGCACGGCGCCGTCCGAGGTGACGACCAGCGGCCAATCTTCGGGCTTCGGCGAATAGCGCGCGATCAGTTCGGCGGCATCGCGGTCGCGGTCGGGATCGAGCAGATGATGCGGCTGGCCGTTGCGGGTGAGAAAGCCCTGCAGGCGCACCACGCCGGCCGAATGCGAGGGACCAATCAGCACGATGCCGCCGACGCCGGCTTGAATCAGATTGACCCGGCGCAGGATCAGCGCCCGCATGATGCGCTCGCCGAGCTCGGCCTCGGCGACCAGCAGCGCACGCAGGCGCTCCGGCGGCAGCAGCAGCGTCTCGACATCGCCCTCGGCACGGCCATCGACCAGCGCCCGACCGCCGGAGAGCTGGCTGAGCTCGGCCAGAAATTGTCCCGGCCCCTGCTCGATCAGCGGGGTGACGTTGCCGAGACCGTCGCGCTGGGTGATGGCGACATGACCTTTCAGCACGACGAACATGCCCGGCCCGGGCTTGCCGGTCTCGAATAGCAGCTCGCCGTCCTTGTACGTACGGAGCTCGCCGAAACTCCTGATGCGCTCGATCTCGGCTGAGGTCAGCACCGGAAACGTCTGCTCGGGGCGGGTGAAACGCGACATCATCGCGTCGCGATCGATTCGGTCCTGTTCGTTCTGCCCCATCGCCACGTTCTTGCACTCCAGATTTCTAATTGCCGGCCTCGCCGGCGGTCCCCTGATTTAGGGGCCCATCTTCGTTTTGCGAGGGATCACCGCTTGCGGCGCGTTCACGCGCCTGCGCCTTGCGCCGCTTCAAATTCTCCCGCAGCGCCGATTTCAGGCGGTCGTCCCGCGATGCTCTTGTCTGTTTCGCGGTCTTGTCGGTCTCGTCAGCCATCACGGGTCCATCCAGCAGATGCCGATACCATGCCCAGAGAATGCGGCAGCTCAAGAGGCCCTGATGGTCCCGATCATGCGAAATCCAAAATGGGTCGAATCCACTGGAGGGGCCAACTGGCCAGGTGGGCGGGGGAAGCGGAACCAAAATCGATGGAAAGTCGGTCATTCCGGGCAAAAACAGCCGTAATACCCCCGATATCGCCCCGATTTTCTCGTTTTGGCTGGTCTTGCAAGCTTGCACAGCGGGGAGGCCTGTGGCAGATATCGGCCCGCTTGGTAGGCCCCTCGGGCGGCCGATTCTTATCCCAGCACATGCTGCCGTAGCTCAGTGGTAGAGCACTCCATTGGTAATGGAGAGGTCGACAGTTCAATCCTGTCTGGCAGCACCATCCATTCTTCCCAGAACGATCACGGATCGGCATTCTCGCGGCACGAAACGCCCGAGTATTGCTCTTGTCCGTTGCCCTCCTCTTGTGAAGAGGGCGCAGGGAAGACCGGGTGCCGACGGGCACCCGCGGTCCGCTGCGCGAGGTGTGTAGCGCAAGGAAACCGCACAGCAGCATACAGGTGGCGCCGAACACTCGGCCTTCCCTGCGCGGTGGTCGGACGGCTTATGCCGTGCTCTCCCGGGAGCCGAATTCCTTCTGGCCTCCCTCACCTCACGGAATTCACCGGCACCGCGCCGGTTGACGCCAGTGCCGCCTCCGCAAGTGCTTGACCGTAGCAACGACGGCCAGGACCACACGGTTTTGCCGTACGCAGTCCGACTTCGCCCAAGGGCTACGCCGGGTTCAGGCGCCGTTCGTACGACACGGCTTGCGATGGGCTCACGGGGTTCGGCTCAATCCTCCGCCCGCCCTGCCCTCACATCCGCGCCGGCGCTGCCGCGTCCACCGCATCCCCAGCCCACGTTCGTGACGACGTACGATCGCCCCTCTCCAACGGGCCGGGATGGCGCGAATAATGTCGCAAAACCGAATTTCGGTAAAGCGGAATGTTTTTGTGGAGGGGTTGACGGGATTTGGGAGGAGGCGGGTGTTTTGCCCGACGGGTCGTGCGACCGCACAGGTAAGGTTAATTCTTCCTTTCGATTGTCGGTAAAATTTTATCTATTATCGTCCTGGTCATTCAAGACGTACCAGGGGCTTCAATAGTGTTTGCGTTTTGCCTGATCGTGACTGGGACTGCGTTGCTTCTCTCCGGCCTGGTTGCCTTCGGCCTTCATCGAAATTCGCTGCACTCATTGGCGCTGCTGTAGCCGCATCGGCAACGAACTTTCGTAGCCCGGATCGAGCGCAAGCGTAATGCGGGGGCGTCAACTGCGGACACATGCCCCGGATTGCGCTTCGCTCCATCCGGGCGACGAACTCGAAGAGCGGCCTACGCCCTCACCGCAGGACAAGCCAGCAACGACGGCAGATCGCTCATGCGATGAAAGACGCCGTCACAGAACGCCGCCAACTCCTGCTCGGCGTCCGGACGACCGCCGGCAAAGCCGAGGACCTTCATTCCAGCGGCCCTGGCTGCGCGGGCTCCGGACAACGAATCCTCGACAACGACGCAAGCCGAGGGCTGCGCGCCCATCGTTTGCGCCGCGTGCAGGAACAGTCCGGGATCCGGCTTCCACGAGCCGACCTCGTAGGCGCTGAAAATGCGGCCTTCGAAATGGCCGAGCAGCTTCGTCAATGCGAGCGCATGCGTGAGCTTCGACATCGGCCCGTTCGACGCCACGCAAACGGGACTTGTGATCTCTGCCAGCGCGGCGTGAATTCCATCGACAGGCTCCAGTTCGGCATCAAAAGCCAGCGCTGTTGCCTGTCGCACGTCGGCGACGAACTATCCCGAACGCCGCGACCGAGCCGGCGCTCGACCTCGCTTACGCAATCGGCCATCTTGACTCCGCGGAAAGATCGCACCGCGTCCTCCACGCTGATCGCCACGCCCTCCTCGGCTGCGATGCGCGCAAAGACGGTCAGCTCGATGACCTCGCTATCGACCAGAACGCCGTCGGAATCAAAGATGATGAGTTCGGGAGTTGCAGACGCGTTCATTTCAAAGAGGTTTCCTCACTGCCGACCCGCTGCCCCGTGAACCGCTCATCGGCGCGCCTTAGCCGCCGACACAGCTCGCGGTTGATGTTCTGCAGCACCATCACATAAGCGTGGATGTCGGCCTTGTAGCAGGCGTAGAGCTTCTGGGCCGTCAGCTCGTACAGCACCGTCTCGCTTTCGGCGACGACCGTGGCGGAGCGGTTCTGCATTTCGATCAGCGTCATCTCGCCGAAGAAATCGCCGGGCTCCAGTGCGGACAGCGGGATGACGCCGCCCGCGCTCGCTCGCTTGCTCACCGCCAGCCGGCCGGACTTGACGATGAACATCGAGCGTCCTGGCTCGCCTTCGGCGACAATCGTCGCGCCTACCTCGAAGTGGCGCTCGACCAGCATCGAGATCAGGAGGTCGAGGCTGGCATCCGACAGACCGCCGAAGAACGGCGTCGCGAGGAGGAACGCTTTCAGATCGGGGGAACTGGCGGTCATCGGCGCAGGATACGCTCCGCCACCATTTGCGACAAGCAGGACCAGGATGGGGCGGGCCTCGCGGGGCCCTACCCATCCGAGGCGCCAACACTACATGTGATCTCTCAAGACGCGCAGCCCCTCACCGGTACCCTCCCATGATTCCCTTCTCCGTGCTCGACCTCGCGCCTATCCGGCAGGGCTCCGACGCCGCACAGGCGTTTCGCAATTCGCTCGATCTCGCCCAGCATGCGGAAAGGTGGGGCTTCAAACGGTTCTGGCTGGCCGAGCATCACAACATGACGGGCATTGCCAGCGCGGCGACCTCGGTGGTGATCGGACACATCGCAGGCGGCACGAAGACGATCCGCGTCGGTTCGGGCGGCGTGATGCTGCCGAACCATTCGCCGCTGGTCATCGCCGAGCAGTTCGGCACGCTGGAATCGCTGTATCCCGGCCGGATCGATCTCGGGCTCGGCCGCGCACCGGGCACCGACCAACTCACCGCGCGGGCAATGCGGCGCGACCTTGCGACCGCCGCCGAGAACTTTCCACATGACGTGCTGGAGCTGCAGGCCCTGCTCGGCGATGTCAAACCGAACCAAACCATCCGCGCCGTGCCGGGCATGGGCACGAAGGTGCCGCTGTGGATCCTCGGCTCCAGCATGTTCGGTGCCCAGCTTGCCGCGATGCTGGGTCTGCCGTTCGCCTTCGCCTCGCATTTCGCGCCGCAGATGATGATGCCGGCGCTGCGTGAATATCGCGCGCGGTTCGAGCCGTCGGCGCAGCTCGACAAGCCCTACGCGATCGTCGCCGTCAATGTATTCGCCGCCGACAGCGATGCGGAGGCGCAGCGCCTGTTCACCTCGCTGCAACAGCAGTTCATCAATCTGCGCCGCGGCACGCCCGGACCTTTGCCGCCACCGATTGACGACATGGAGGCGCTGTGGTCGCCGGCAGAGAAGGCAGGCGTGGCGCAGTCGCTGGCCTGCTCCGCCGTCGGCTCGCCGGCATCAGTGGAGGAGAAGCTGAAGGCGTTGATCGCCGACACCGCGGCGGACGAGCTGATGACCACGGCCCTGATCTACGATCACGCCGCGCGGCTGCGCTCGTTCGAGATCGCCGCCGAGGTAAGGGACAGGCTGGCGAAGCAGCAGGCGGGGTGAGCGTGGGGCCACGCCGTCATTGCGAGCGCAGCGAAGCAATCCAGACTGCCACTGCTGCAAGACCCTGGATTGCTTCGTCGCAAGAGCTCCTCGCAATGACGACGGAGGGAGTTCGTCCTAATCCACAAACCCGAACAGCTTGGCCGGATTGTGCACCAGGATCTTCTCCAGCTCGGTCTGGTCCGCCGCGTAGCGGTACATCAGTTCGAGCAGGTCGGCATCGTTCGGCGGCTGCTTCACGGAGACCGGATGCGGCCAGTCGGAAGCCCAGACGCAGCGGTCGACGGCCGCTTCGATATAGGCGCGCGCGATCGGGATGACGTCGTCGTAAGGCGGCCCGGCCTGCGAGGTCTTCTCGCCGAGCGAGAGCATGACCCAGAAATTGCCCTTCTCGAGCAGCTCCAGCATCTTGCGCAGGTTCGGGTCGTCCTTGCCGCGCGAGGGCTCGGGGCGGGCCATGTGGTCGATCAGCACGGGAACGTCGAGATTCTCGTATTTGGCGACGCTCGACATGATGCCGTCTTTCTCGGGCTGGATCTTCACGTACCAGCCGAGCTCGCGGATGCGGGCGATGGCGCGGCCGAAATCGGCATCCGACAGCACCGCGCCGAGCTCCTGGCGGAAGCTGAAACGCGCGCCGCGCACGCCGGCGTCATGCAGTTTTGCCAGATAGGCGTCGTTCGCCTCCGCGAACACCAGCGCGTTGGCGCAGCCGCGATAGTTCGGACCCATGGCTTTGAGCCCGTCGAGCACGACGGCGTGGTCTGCGCCGTAGGTCGTGGTCTGCACGATGATGCCGCGCTCGATGCCGAGCGTCTTGTGCATGCGCAGCGCGGCCTCCCAGGTCGCTGACGGCATCCGGTAGGCCGCACCGGGGCGCTCCGGATACTTTTCGATGGGCCCGAGCACGTGAAACTGGCTGTCCACGGTCTTCGGCGGCGGTGGCTTGATCGGGCGGCGCGGGTTCGGATCGAACGGCAGATAGGTCGGCATGCGGCAGGCTCCTTCAGTCGATCACGGCGGTGAAGTCGCACTGCACCAGTGCGCCGCCATCCATGTTGTCCATCGGCAGCGCATGACGTGCCGGGCGCGAATGCTCGTCCGGAAACATCTTCAGCCATGCGACATTGACGGGGCCACGATTGCCGCGGTCCTTCAGCCACACCGTCATCTTGATGATGTCATCGGTGGTGCCGCCGGCGGCCTCGACCGTCGCCTTCATATGGGCGAACATGTTGGCGCATTGCGCGTCGAGACTCTCGGGCATCGTATTGGTCGCGGGATCGCGGCCGAGGATGACGCCCGACATCACGAGGTTGCCGATGCGGCAGGCGTTCGGAATCGGATTGGCGTGCTTGAAGCCGCCGATGTGAATGCTCTTGCGCCGCGATTGACTCGTCATGATGCGCTCCCTGTTTGTTGTTGATTCAGACGAACTGGCAGGACACCGAGCCGAACGCGCCGTAGTCGGCGTGGAACGTGTCGCCGCGGCGGATGTCGACCGGACGCGTGAACGATCCCGCCAGCACCACCTCGCCGGCTGCGAGATGCTCATCATGCGGAGCAAGGCGGTTGGCGAGCCAGGCGATGCCGTTGGCCGGGTGGTTGAGCACGCCCGCGGCAAGCCCGGTCTCCTCGACCTCGCCGTTGCGGAACAGCAGCGCGCCGATCCAGCGCAGATCCGCATCCATCGGGCGGATCGGCCGGCCGCCGAGCACCAGCGCCGCGTTAGCCGCGTTGTCCGAGATCGTATCCATCACCTTGCGCGTCTTGCCGGTCTCGGGATCGACGCGATGCATGCGCGTCTCCAGGATCTCCAGCGCGGGCGTGACGTAATCGGTGGAATTGAGCACGTCGAAGATGGTGCAGTCGGGCCCGCGCAGGGGCGCCTTCAGCACGAAGGCGAGCTCGACCTCGATCCGCGGCGCGTGGAAACGGTCGAAAGGAATCGGCGTGGCGTCGGCATAGAACATGTCGGCGAACAGCACGCCGTAATCGGGCTCGGAGATGCCGACCGCGTTCTGCATCGCCTTCGAAGTCAGGCCGATCTTGTGCCCCCTGATGACGCGCCCGCGGCCCAGCTGCAGTTTGGTCCAGGCGCGCTGGACCGCGTAGGCATCCTCGATGCTGAACTCTGGAAACTCCTTCGAGAACATCGGGATCAGCACCTTGCTGCGCTCGGCTCATCGAGGCGAGCGGCCAGGCGTTCGATCGTGGCGGCGTCCAGCATGATTACTGCTCCGCGGCCACGGTGTTGCGAAGAACGCCGATACGGCTCGACTCGACCTCGACGACGTCGCCGACCTTGAGCCAGCGCGGCGGGTCGAAGCGCGCGCCCGCCCCGGTCGGCGTGCCCGTCACGATCATGTCGCCGGGCTTGAGCGTGGCGAACGTCGAGAGATAGGAGATCAGGAAGTCGAACGGGAACATCAGTCGCTCGGTCGTATCCTGCTGCCGGACCTCGCCATTGACGCGGGTGATGATGTCGTGCGGCCCCCGCGGATCAAGCTCGTCCGCGGTGACGATCCAGGGGCCGATGCTGCCGGAACGGTCGAAGTTCTTGCCCTGCGTGACGTTGAACTTGCCGTGGCGCAGCCAGTCGCGGATCGTGCCCTCGTTGCACAGCGTCATGCCGAAGATGTGCGACCAGGCTTTCTCGCGGCTGATATGACGGCCGCCCTGGCCGATCACGATGACGAGCTCGCCTTCATAATCGAGCTGGTCGGAGACTTTGGGCTTCTCGAGCGGCTGGCCGGAACCTGTCATCGACGACATGCTGCGCACGAACAGGCTCGGATATTTGGGCAGGTCCGAATTGTCCTTGTATTCGGCATTGCGCTCGGCGTAGTTGACGCCGATGCACCAGAGCTTCTCCGGCGCCAGCACCGGCGGCAACAGCGTGAGCTCTTCCAGCGCGTAGTCGGGCTTTTGACCGGCCACCGCCTCCTGCGCATCGCCGAGCGCGTTCGCCGCGATCAACGCTTTCACGTCGGAGAAGTCGCGGCCGATCCGCTTGGTCAGATCGATGACGCCGGCTTCAACGGCAGCGCCATAGCGCGGCTCTCCGTCCACCAGATAGCTCACCAGTCGCATTGTCATTCTCCAGGTGTCGAGAGGCGCGTTCGGGGGCCCAAGCGCTCAGTCTTTTGATTTGGGAGTCTGGAACACCGTGTTCAGCGTCACGATCTCGCCGAGGCGGGCATAACGAGGACCGCCGATGCGCGCGATCGGGTCGAGCGCCCTGGTCTCGACCTTGCCGTCGTTCACGAGGCCGTCGCGGACGTGGAACATCACGACCTCGCCGACGATCAGCCGGCTGCGGGCGTCGCCGAACTCCAGACATTGCCGGAACACGCATTCCATCGCCACGGGCGCCGCCGAAAGCCTGGGCACCTTGATGCGCTCGCACGGCAGCGTCTCGAGCCCGAGATGCTCGACCTCGCTGATCTCGGGCGGATGCTCGACCGAACTGTCGTGCACCGCAGACATCAGCGGGGTGTCGGCGATGTGGATGACGTATTCCTCGGTGTCGAGGATGTTGTGCGCGGTGTCCTTGTAGTCGGCGCCCTTGCGGCCGACGCTGATGGCGAGCATCGGCGGCTTCTGCGAGACGAAGGTGAAGGCGCTGAACGGCGCGAGATTGAGCACGCCTGCGCGCGACAGACTGGTCACCCAGGCGATCGGGCGCGGCACCACGATGCCGGTCATCAGCCGGTAGATGCGCTCCGCGCCGAGCTCGGTGGGATCGATCCGCATCGCTCAATCGGCCTTGATGTTGGCCTTGCGCACGACCGGAATCCACTTGGCGTCCTCGCGCTCGAGATAAGCCCTGAACTCGTCCGGCGTCATCGGCGTGGCTTCGGCACCCAGCTTGTCGAACTTGTCGACCACGCTCGGGTCTTTCAGGATCGCAACCAGCGTCTCGTGCAGCTTGTCGACGATGGGCGCCGGCGTGCCCGCGGGCGCGAACAGGCCGGTGAAGGTCTGGCCGTCGAAGTCCTTGTAGCCGAGCTCGGCAAAGGTCGGCACGTCGGGCAGCGACTTCAGACGGTGCGGGCTGGTGACCGCGAGCGCGCGGAACAGGCCGGCCTTGATGTGCTGGAGACTGACCGTGAGCTGGTCGAACGCGAACTGCACCTGGCCGCCGAGGAGATCGTTGATCGCAGGCGCGTTGCCGCGGTAATGCGCCGTAACCCATTGCAGGTCGAGGCTCGACTGCATCAACTCGCTGAGCAGGTGGTTGGTGGTGCCGGGGCCGGGCGAGGCCATGGTCAGCTTGCCGGGCTCGCGCTTGGCGAGGTCGACGAACTCCTTGAACGTGTTGGCCTGCACCGACGGATGGACCTCGAGCACCAGCGGCGTCATCGAGATCGTCGAGATCGGCAGGAAATCCTTCTTCCAGTTGTAGGCATCGCGCTTGTTGATCTCGGTCGCGAACAGCACCGGGCCGTTGGCGCCGACGAACAGCGTGTAGCCGTCGGGTGCCGATTTCGCGAAGGCTTCGCCCGCGATCATGCCGCCGGCGCCGGCCTTGTTCTCGATGATGAAGGGCTGGCCGAGCTTTTCCTGAAGCTTGTCGGCGATGATGCGCGCGGCGCTGTCGACGTTGCCGCCGGCGGGATAGGGCACGATCAGCTTGACGCTGCGTGCCGGCCATTGCTGGGCCGACACCGGCCCTGCCAGCATCGCAGCGACGGCAGCGATGGCAATTGCGATTAATCTCATGTTAACCTCCCGGCGGCGCTTCCAATTCCAGGTCGCATGCCCCGATGACGCGCACGGCACTCGACTGCGGCGCAATCTCCCGATGGGCGCTTTACCTGTCGAGTGAATTATGGCGTTCTTGTCCACAATATGGACAAGAGACGCAAGCCGGCCAACAGCCCCACAGAACCGCGGCAAGGCGCGCAAGCCATCCGGCGCGCGCTCGCGGTGCTGCGCATTCTTGCCGCAGGCCGCGAGGACGGTGTGCCATTGGCCGAGGTCGTGCAGGCGACCGGCCTCACCCGCCCGACCGTGCATCGCATCGTGCACGTGCTGATCGAGGAAGGCATCGTCGAACGGCACGATCGAACCGGCTGCTATGCGATCGGCAACCAGGTGCCTGAGCTGGCGCTGGCGCGTCCCCAGCCCTCGCCGCTGCTGGTCGCGGCGGGACCTTCGCTGCGCCGGGCTTCCGCCGCGATCGGCGACACGCTGTTCCTGACGGTACGGACCGGCAACGACACGCTGTGCGTCGATCGCCGGATCGGCGCCTATCCGATCCAGGTGCTGTCGATCGATGTCGGCGCGCGCCGCCCGCTCGGCGTTTCCAGCGCGGGGGTGGCCATCCTCGCCGCGCTGCCGCCGCAGGATGCGCGAAAGCTTGTCGCGGCCAATGAAAAGAGATTCGAGAGCTACCGCACCGACGCTGCGACCGTGCTCGGCCAGGTCGTCGCGGCACGGCGGCGCGGCTACGGCATGCGGGAGCTTGGCCTCGTTCAGGGCACCAAATCGATCTCGACCTGGATCAAGACCCCGGACGGCCGGCCCGCGGCGGCCATGACCGTCTCCGCCGTTCGAACGAGGCTCGGCCCGCGCCGCGAGCAGGAGGTCGCGGAGATCCTGTTGCGCGAGGCGCGTGTCATCGAGCAGGCGATCCGCGGTTAGCGCTCCCGGAGCTCACGCGGCGCTGTCAATGGCTGACTTGCTCCCTCGTTTTGTGGCACAAGGGCCGCCATCGCCGACCGAGCTTTGAGGCCACGCATGCCCGCGCCAAAACCGCCTGCCTTCGAAACCCTGAGCCTGCATGCGGGCCAGCATCCGGATCCCGCGACCGGCGCCCGCGCGGTGCCGATCTACCAGACCACGTCCTACGTGTTCCAGGATTCCGATCACGCGGCGGCGCTGTTCAACCTGGAGCGCGCCGGCCACATCTACACGCGCATCTCCAACCCCACCACCGGCGTGCTGGAAGAGCGGCTTGCGGCGCTCGAAGGCGGCGTCGGCGCGATCTGCACCGCGAGCGGCATGGCGGCGCTGCACCTCGCCATCGCGACGCTGCTCAATGCCGGCGACCATATCGTGGCGTCGAGCTCGCTCTATGGCGGCACCATCAACCTGCTCGCGCATACGCTGCCGCGCTTCGGCATCACCACGACCTTCGCGAAGCCGCGCGATCTCGATGCGTTCCGCGCCGCGATCAGGCCGCATACGAAGCTCGTGATCGGCGAGACCATCGGCAATCCGGGCCTTGAGGTGCTTGACATCCCCGCGGTCGCCGCGATTGCGCATGAGGCGAAGATCCCGCTGCTGATCGACAACACCTTCGCCACGCCCTATCTCAGCCGGCCGGTCGAGCTCGGGGCCGACATCGTGATGCATTCGGCAACCAAATGGATCGGCGGGCATGGCATCGCGATCGGCGGCGCCATCGTCGACGGCGGCCGCTTCGACTGGCGCGGCTCGGGCAAGTTCGGCGTGCTGACCGAGCCCTATGGCGGCTATCACGGCATCGTCTTCGACGAGCAGTTCGGCACGGCCGCCTTCATCATGCGTGCGCGCACGGAAGGTTTGCGCGATTTCGGCGCCTGCCTGTCGCCGACCAACGCGTTCCAGCTGCTGCAGGGCGTCGAGACGCTCGCCGTGCGCATGGACAGGCACATGCAGAACACGCATCTGGTGCTGGAAGCCCTGAAGTCCAACAAGGCGGTCGACTGGGTGCTGCATCCCTCGCTGGAGAACCATCCCGATTATCAGCTGGCAAAAACGCTGCTGCCGCGCGGCGCGGGGTCGATCGTCTCGTTCGGCATCAAGGGCGGCCGGCCCGCGGGCCGAAAGTTCATCGAGAGCTTGCGCATGATCAGCCATCTCGCCAATGTCGGCGACGCCAAGACATTGGTGATACACCCGGCTTCGACCACGCATCAGCAGATGGACGCCGAGCAGCTCAAGGCCGCCGGCATCGGCGAGGAGCTGGTGCGGCTGTCGGTCGGCATCGAGACCGCGTCCGACATCATCGACGATCTCGCGCAGGCGCTGCGCATCTCGCAGAAGGTTTGACAGGATGCAGCTCACCGTCAACGGCACCGAGGTGTTCGTCGCAACCGGCGGCCGCGACTTCGATAAGACGCTGCCCACAGTCGTCTTCCTCCACGGCGCGGGCTTCGACCATTCCACCTGGGCGCTGCATACGCGCTGGTTCGCCCATCACGGCTTCGGCGTGCTGGCGCCTGATCTCCCCGGGCACGGCCGCTCCGCCGGGCCGTCTCTGGGAAGCATCGCCGACATGGCCGATTGGACCTCGGCGCTGCTCGATGCGACAGGAGCTGCCAAGGCGCACCTGATCGGCCATTCCATGGGATCGCTGATCTCGCTGGAGACCGCCGCGCGGCATCCCCACAAGGTGTCCGCGCTCAGCCTGATCGGCACGGCCGCGACCATGACGGTGGGCCCGGATCTGCTCAAAGCGGCGGAAGCCAACTCGCAGGATGCGAACGACATGGTCTCGATCTGGGGCCTCGGCTTCAGGGCCGAGCTCGGCGGCAGCCTTGCGCCGGGCCTGTGGATGCATGGCGGCGCGCAGGCGGTGTTGAAACACTGCGAACCCGGCGTGCTGTTCCGTGATTTGTCGGCCTGCAATGCCTATGCGAACGCGCTTCAGGCAGCAGCGAGCGTGAAAGTGCCTGTTACCCTCATCCTCGGCGAAAGAGACATGATGACGCCGCCGAAGGCCGGCAAAGCGCTTGCGGCGGCGATTCCGCATGCAAAGACGATCGTGGTGCCGGGCGCCGGCCACATGATCATGGCCGAGCGTCCGGACGAACTGCTGGCGGCCTTGAGGAACTGAGCGGATCAATCGTCCGCGTCATGCGTTGCGGTCGGACATCCCTGTGAACTCCAGAGGGAACTTGACCCATGCCAAGACAAGAAGTCATTCGCAAAGCCAAGCAGGACAAGCGCGCCGGCAAATCGGCCAGCACGCAGGCCGGCGAATTCGTCAAGGACCAGATCGACAAGATCCGGAAAGGCAAGCACGGCGCGCGCTCGACCAAGCAGGCGATTGCCATCGGCCTGTCCGAGGCGCGCCGCGCCGGCGTCGATCTGCCGCCGCCGCGCAAAGGACGCACCAAGAAATCGACGCGCCGCAGCGCCAAATACGCCTATGAGGCCGGCCAGGGTAAACGCACGCCGAAGCGGCGGCCGAAGGTGTCACGCGCCGTCGAGAACGTCCTGAAGAAGGAGCCGCGCTCGACGGCATCGCGCAACGCGCTCTCGAAACAAGCCAAGAGCGCCGCAAGCCGCCGCAGCGCGGCGTCGCGTTCGGCCGCCGCACGGAAGGCGAGCCGCACCAAGGGCGCCATGGCCCGCTCCGCCGCCGCGAAGAAGGCGGCGCGCACCAGGGCACGCCGCCGAAGCTGATGGCGTGTAGCGGCCTTGTGAGTTGAACGCGAGCTGCTCTCGACTGACGATCCGGTGGTCATTGGATCGAGCGGAGCTTTCATGTCAGAGACACTCAAGGGGCGCGTCGCGCTCGTCACCGGCGGCTCGCGCGGGATTGGCGCAGCGGTCTGCCGTGCGCTGGCCGAAGCAGGCGTGGCGGTGGCAATCAATTGCCGCGAGAGAATTGGCCCGGCTGAACAACTCGCAGGCGAGATTGTCCGGCAGGGCGGCCGCGCCATCGTAGTCGCGGCCGATGTGTCGCAGCGCGCAGCCGTGGCCGGAATGGTCGAGCGCGTCACGGCCGGGCTTGGGCCCATCGACATTCTCGTCAACAATGCCGGCATCGCGATCACCCGCGGCGTCGATGACCTCACCGAGGAGGATTTCGATCGCACCATCCTGGTCAACCTGAAATCCGCCTTCCTGTGCACGCAAGCGGTGCTGCCGTCGATGCGCGCGCGAAACTGGGGCCGCATCGTCAACATCTCCTCGGGTGCTGCGCGGGGCGCCGGCTCGATCGGCCCGCATTACAATGCGTCAAAGGCCGGGATGGAAGGGCTCACCCGCGGCTACGCGGCACGGCTGGTGAAGGAGGGCATCACTGTCAACGCAGTGGCGCCGTCGCTGATAGAGACCGACATGATGAGCGGCCAGCCGCAGCTCGTCAGCCGCATCCCGCTCGGCCGGTTCGGCACCGCGGACGAGGTGGCGAAAGCGGTGATGCTGCTGGTCGACAACGCCTACATGACGGGGCAGACCATCGCGCTGAGCGGCGGGATGGCGTTCAATTAGGGGGGCCTCCCTCTTCCGAACGCGGGGAATGCGTGCCCACCCTTTGCGTGTGATTGGTGAGAATTCGTGGGCACGGCGCAAGTGCGCCTTTGCCCACCCTTGTATTAGCGCGCCGGGTTAGGATGGCCACGTTCCGTGAGGAATGGCCCAGCCCGGGTGGCCGCCCGAGCTGGGCCGCCGATCGATCGGATCGATGCCCACCGAAGCCCTGAAGGGCTGCGTTTCGTAGCAAGATCGCGGTCGGCACTTCAGCGGGACCCGCATGGTTGAACGAACTTCAGGTTCGCATTCACAAGGGAGGGTCGAGGAAGATGGCCAAGCATATCATGATCTGTGCCGGGATCGATACCGGCAAAGACAAGCTCGACGTGGCGGTCGACGGCAGCTCGGAGCGATTGCAGGTCGACAATACGGTAGAAGGCCGCCAGGAGCTGGTGGAGTGGCTGAAGGGCCACAAGGTCAAGCGGATAGGGATCGAGGCAAGCGGAGGCTATGAGCGGGCTGTCGTCGCTGAGCTGCGACGCAAGCGGTTCGTCGTCGTCCTGTTTCAGCCCAAGCAGGTCCGTGCCTATGCCACGTTCCATCAGCTGCTGGCCAAGAACGATACGATCGACGCGGCGCTGATCGCGATGTGCACTGCTGCGGTCAAAACGATCCATCCCGCTCCGGATCCGCGTCTGCAGCCCTTTGCCGAGCATCTGACGATGATCGACCAGATCACGGAGGACATCGCAAGACTGAAGAACCGGCTTGAGAGTTGCCGCGACACGCGGATTCAAGGGGTTTGGAAGGCGCAGATCGCGCTCCTGACCAAGTCCAAACGAGCTGAACTCAAAGCGCTGCTGGCGACGATCCGCAAGCACCCTGATCTGGCCGCACGGCTCGATCTGATCTATAGCGTCGCCGGCTGCGGCCTGCCGACCGCGGTTGCCGTCCTGGTCAGGATGCCCGAGGTCGGCAACATCACGCGTGGGCCCGCTGCAGCTCTCGGCGGGCTGGCGCCTTACGACGACGACAGCGGCAATCGCGCCGGCGCCCGTCACATCGAGGGTGGCCGCGAACGCCTGCGCCGGGCGCTCTACACCGCGGCCCTTGCGGCATCCTTCCGCTGGAATCCGCAGCTCAAGGCTCTGTACGCCCGCCTGATCGCCGCCGGCAAAGGCCACAAATGCGCGCTCATCGCCTGCGCCAGAAAGCTGCTCGTCACGATCAACGCCGTCGTCGCCCGCGGAACTCCCTGGGTGGCAGAGCTGCCTCAACTCGCCAAGCGGCCCGCCGCCTGACCCGTTTCTTTGTTCGACTAGGCGACCGTTTCTTCGTCCCGACCTGCCGCAACAAAGACGCCGCGCGCGGCGGCCGTCAAGGCTGGCCGTCGCTCTGCTCCCGCCTTACATCAGCTGCTGCCAGGCCACGCCTTGATGGGCGCAAGCGCGGCGTCACCATCAAGGCCATCGGGGGCGACTTAATGGTTGCTACGAATCCCGGCTCGCGACGTGTAAGAGGCTTACCACATCGTCGCGGCCGCCCGCTCCGGCCAGTCGCGATCATACGCCGCGCCGCCGACCTTGTTCTCGCTCATCTCGGCGAGGATCTGGCCCGGCGTCGGCAGCGCTTTGGGATCGACGCGCTTGTCGGGATTCCAGAGGTCGGCGCGGACGATGGCGCGGGCGCATTGGAAGTAGATCTCGTCCACACTCATCACCATGACGCTACGCGGCGCCTTGCCCTGGACCTCGAACGAGGCCAGCAGTTCGGGCTCGACCGAGAGGTGCGCGCGGCCGTTGGCGCGGACCGCATTGCCGGAGCCGGGGATCAGGAACATCAGCGACACCCTGGGATCACGCACGATGTTGCGAAGGGAATCGATCCGGTTGTTGCCGCGCCGGTCGGGCAGCATCAGCGTTTTGGGATCATGGATGCGGACGAAGCCGGGGAGATCGCCGCGCGGCGAGCAGTCGACGCGCTCGGGCCCGATGGTGGCGAGCGCCGCGAACGGCGCCTTCTCGATGAAGATGCGGTAGAGCGGGGTGACATGGTCGGCGACTTTCACGGTCGAGGCGTCGTTGGTGGCGCCATAGATGGCTTCCAGCTGTTCGACCGTTTCGATCACCGTCATTCCGCTCTCCTTGCTGTGCCGGCAACTAGTCCTGCCAGCCTTCATTCCTGATCACGCGTACGAGCTGTCGGCCGTGATAGTCCGCACTGCCGGCGTTGAGGATGGTGACATCGGCATTGGCCGACGAATCATCGACGCTGCGCGACAGCCGTTCCGCGATATTGCCGTCGCTGTGTCGTGCCCGCGCGGCAAGCCGCTGCGCCAGCACGTCCGGCGGCGCCGTGATCACGACGACGACCACGTTGGCATAGGCCCGGCGCAGCGCGCTGATCACGGTGCGCGAGACGTTGACGACTACGGTGCGGCCGGCGCGGATGTCGTCATTGATCTCCAGCGGCAGTGCATAGGCATGCCCATGCGCGTCCCAATGCACGGCGAAATCGCCATGCTCGCGCGCGCGGGCAAATTCGTCCGGGCTCACCGCAATATTGTCCTCGTCGGCCGAGGAGGCACGCGTCACGATGCGGCGCGGAAAGACGATATTCCGATCGTCGGCGCAGGCGGCCTGCGCCAGCCGCAACAGCGTGTCCTTGCCGGCGCCGCTCGCGCCGACCACGAGCACGAGCCGGCCGGGGCCGATCGCGCCCGCCTTGTCCTGTGCCATGGTCTCGGTGTCGCTCATGCGACGCGGCCGCCTTCGCGCCAGACGCTGCGGACCACGGGAACGCTGCCCGCAATGTGGACGCGGATCAGATCGGCGCGCTTGCCGATCGCGATCTCACCGCGGTCGGTGAGGCCGACCGCATCGGCCGGCGCCTTGGTCACGGTGCGAACAGCCGCCGGCAGGCTGATCGAGGGTGCATGCTCGGGCAATTGCAGCGCGCCCATCAAGAGGCTGGACGGGATGTAATCCGACGACAGGATATCGAGCAGGCCTTCGCGCGCGAGATCGACGGCGGCGATGTTGCCGGAATGCGAGCCGCCGCGCACGACGTTGGGCGCGCCCATCAGGATGTCGATGCCGGCCTGGTGCAGGCCGCGCGCGGCCTCGATCGTGGTCGGGAACTCCGCCACCGCCACGCCGTCACGCACGGCATCCGCGACATTCTCGTCGGTGGTATCGTCATGGCTCGCCAGCGGAATCCGGTATTCGTGCGCCAAGGCCACGATCTCGCGCATATTGGTTGCGGCATATTTCTTCTGGTACTCGAATCGCTTTGCAAACAGCTCGTCGAGCTCGGCATCGGTCTTGCCACCGCCTTTGCCGCGGTAATAGTCGCGCAGCTTGACCTCGTCGCGGAACTGGCGCTGGCCGGGCGTGTGATCCATCAGCGACATCAGCTTGACGTCGGGGCGGTCGATCAGCTCCTTGGCCTCCTCGACCACGCTCGGCATCGGGATTTCGCAGCGCAGATGCAGGAAATGGTCGGCGCGCAGCAGGCTCGCCTCGCGCGCGCTGGTGATCGCGGCGGCGAGCACGCCGGCGCGGCCGTCGACCTCCTCGGCACCGTCCTCGCGCCAGACCCGGAGCGAGTCGAACACGGTGGTGATACCGGACGTGGCGAGCTGGCCGTCATAGGAGATGACCGCGGCGACCGGATTCCAGAACACTTTCGGGCGCGGTACGTAATGAGCTTCGAGATGGTCGGTGTGAAGCTCGATCAACCCCGGCATGACGAGATCGCCGCCGGCATCCTCGGCACCCGCGGGCGCCCTACCCTCACCGATCTCAGCGATGCGTCCGTCGGTGAGAGCAAGCCAGCCCTGTTCGATCACCCGGTCGGCCAGCACGATCCTGGCGTTGGCGATCACTGTTTCCTTCGGCTTCATTTTCCCCAGTTCCTTCAGGCCGCGGCGGCAAAGCCGGTGACGTCGACTATGCGATCGGCAATCAAATGACGGATTTCGTCATCATGGACAATGGCGACCATGGCAACGCCCTGGCGCTTCTTCTCGGCAACGAGCTCGACCACGATGGCGCGGTTGGCGGCATCGAGCGAGGCGGTCGGCTCGTCCAGCAGCAGGATCGGCAGCTCCGAGATGAAGCCGCGCGCAATGTTGACGCGCTGCTGCTCACCGCCGGAGAAGGTCGCGGGCGGAAGCTGCCAGAGCCGCTCCGGAATATTGAGGCGATGCAAGAGCTCCCCGGCGCGCGCCTGCGCGTCGGCGCGAGCCGTGCCGCCGGCGATCAGAGGTTCGGCGACGACGTCGATGGTGGCCACGCGCGGCACCGCGCGCAGGAACTGGCTCACATAGCCGATGGTGGAGCGGCGGACGTTGAGCACCTGCCGTGGCTCGGCGGTGGCGAGGTCGATCAGCGCCCCGCGATGACGGATGCCGATGCGGCCGGAGTCGCAGCGGTAGTTGCCAAAGATCATCTTCAGGATCGACGATTTCCCGGCGCCTGATGGCCCCGACAATACGACGCACTCGCCGGGCTGGACCTGAAAGGTGACGCCGCGCACGACGGGCAGTTCGATGCCGCCCTGGAGGTGCATCGTGAAGGTCTTGTTGGCGCCGGCGATGTCGATCATGGCAGTCATCGGAGAACTCATGGCGGCAGTATCGAGGAGACGAGGAGCTGGGTGTAGGGCTCGCGCGGATCGTCCAGCACCTGGTCGGTGAGGCCCGTTTCGATGACGCGGCCGCCCTTCATCACCATCACGCGATGGGACAGCAGCCGCGCGACCGCGAGATCATGGGTGACGATGACGACGGCGAGATGCAATTCGGCGACGAGATTGCGCAGGAGATCGAGCAGACGGGCCTGCACCGAGACGTCGAGGCCGCCGGTCGGCTCGTCCATGAACACCAGCCGCGGGCCGGTGACGAGGTTGCGCGCGATCTGCAGGCGCTGGCGCATGCCGCCCGAATAGGTGCGCGGCGCATCGTCGATGCGCGCGACGTCGATCTCGACCCGCGTGAGCCAGTCGGAGGCGGATTCGCGGATGCGGCCGTAATGATTCCAGCCCACCGCCATCAGCCGCTCGCCGACATTGGCGCCGGCGGAAACGGCCATGCGCAGGCCCTGCGCCGGATCCTGGTGCACGAATCCCCAATCGGTGCGAAACAGCAGGCGCCGCTCGGCCTCGCCGAGCGAGGCGAGATCGCGGGTGATACCATCGCGCATGCGATAAGATACCTGTCCGCCGCTGGCCGCGAGCTGGCCCGACAGCAATTGCAGCAACGTCGACTTGCCGGAGCCGGATTCGCCGACGATCGCCAGCACCTCGCCGGGATAAAGCGAGAAGGACACATCGCGGCATGCGGCGATACGGCCGTAGGACTTGCTCAAGCCATCAGCGATGAGCAGCGGCTGATCGGTTTCCAGAAGATCAGCCATTTTCTTTCCCTTGTGCTTCTCCCTGCGGCTGGTCCTTGTATGGCGCAGCACTCAAGGCACCACGATGGCCGGCGGCCTGGCGGCCCTCGCAATAGTCGGTATCCGAGCAGACGAACATGCGGCTGCCGCTGTCATCAGTGACGATCTCATCGAGATAGGAGTTTTCGGCCCCGCACAGCGCGCAGGGCGCATTGAAGCGGTAGGGCTCGAACGGGTGATCCTCGAAATCGAGCGACATCACCTGGGTATACGGCGGGATCGCATAGATGCGCTTCTCGCGGCCGGCGCCGAACAATTGCAACGCCGGGCAATTGTCCATCTTGGGATTGTCGAATTTCGGCGTCGGCGACGGGTCCATCACGTAGCGCGCGTTCACCTTCACGGGATAGGCGTATGCGGTCGCGATGTGACCGAAGCGGGCGATGTCCTCGTAAAGTTTCACATGCATCAGGCCGTATTCGGCGAGCGCATGCATGCGCCGCGTCTCGGTTTCGCGCGGCTCGAGGAAGCGCAGCGGTTCCGGAATCGGCACCTGATAGACCAGCACCTGGTTCGCATGAAGCGAGGTCTCGGGGATGCGGTGGCGCGTCTGGATCACCGTCGCCTCATCGGTCGAGGTCGTCGTCGCGACGCCCGCGGTCTTGGCGAAGAATTTACGGATCGAGATCGCATTGGTGGTGTCGTCAGAACCCTGGTCGATCACCTTCAACACATCCTCGGGCCCCAGGATTGCGGCCGTCACCTGCACGCCACCAGTGCCCCAGCCATAGGGCATCGGCATTTCGCGGCTGGCGAACGGCACCTGATAGCCGGGGATCGCGATCGCCTTCAGGATCGCGCGGCGGATCATCCGCTTTGTCTGCTCGTCGAGATAGGCGAAATTGTAGGCGGGCGCGTTCATTCCGCGGCCTCCTTCATGGCATCGGGCGTATTGGTCTCGGAGGAGGATTCGGCAAATTCCTTGCGCAGCTTGCGCAGGAGGCCGAGCTCGGACTGGAAGTCGACATAGTGCGGCAGCTTGAGGTGCTCGACGAAGCCGGTGGCCTGGACGTTGTCCGAATGCGACAACACGAATTCTTCATCCTGTGCCGGAGCGAGGGCCTCTTCACCCAGCTCCCGGGCACGCAGGGCGCGATCGACCAACGCCATCGACATGGTCTTGCGCTCGCTCTGCCCGAAGGCGAGACCGTAGCCCCGCGTGAAGCATGGTGCTTCCGTGGCCGAGCCCTTGAACTGGTTGACCATCTGGCACTCCGTCAGCTCGATCGATCCGAGCGGCACGGCGAAGCCGACGTCTTCGGCGGCAAATTCGACCTCGACCTCGCCAAAGCGGATCTCGCCGGCGAAGGGATGATTGCGGCCGTAGCCGCGCTGGGTGGAGTAACCCATCGCCAGCAGGAATCCTTCGTCGCCGCGCGCCAGATTCTGCAGACGCAGATCCCGCTCGGCAGGGAAGTTGAGCGGCTCGCGGGTGAGGTCGCCGACACTGGCGCCCTCCTCGGCTCGCGGAGAGGTCTCGATTAGCCCGTCCCGGCCCAGAATATCGGTTGCGCGCGGCGTCGGCGCCGTCGAGGCTTCGGCCACGGCCGGCGCCTCCGGCACGAATCCTTCCGCAAGCGAGGGATCGAGCAGACGGTGTGTATAGTCGAAAGTCGGTCCGAGGATCTGCCCGCCGGGAATGTCCTTGAAGGTCGAGGACACGCGCCGCTGCACCCGCATCGCGCCGGTGTCAACAGGCTGGCTGGCGCCGAAGCGCGGCAAGGTGGCGCGGAAGGCGCGGACCAGGAAGATCGCCTCGATCAGATCGCCGCGCGCCTGCTTGATCGCGAGCGCCGCGAGCTCCCGATCATAGAGCGAGCCCTCGCTCATGACGCGGTCGACGGCCAGCCCAAGCTGCTCCGAGATCTGGTCGAGAGAGAGCTCAGGCACGCTTTGGTCGCCTCGCCGCGCATTGGCGAGCAGGCGATGGGCGTTCTCGATGGCGCGTTCGCCGCCTTTGACTGCGACATACATGCGTCAGCCTCCCTTGCTCACGATGCGCGTCGTGCGCGGGATCGCTACCACGGCATCGCCGGCAACCAGAACCAGGTCGATGCCGCGCGGAAACAGCGCCTCGTTGATGCGCAGCCGCTCGAACAGGTCGAACGGCTTGATCGAGGCATGGAGCGTCGCGACGCCATCGATGCCGGAGCCACGCAGCTCGAAGCTGCGGCCGGAGTCCAGATTATCGACCTGAATGATCAGAGTGGTCGAACGGTCAGGGTATTCATTGGTGCCGAGCGCGAACCGTTCGAGCGCGGGCAGCGCGCCGCCGTCGCTGATCAGCGCGAACGAGGCAACCGACGTGTCCTGCACCACGGGCGCGCCGGTGTGAAACTTCAACCACTTCAGGACGTCGGAGCTTTCCGACATCCGTGCATCGAGCCAGAGCGGCGTGTCGTGGTCGAACAGCGTCAGCGCGATCGCGGCGGTGCCGCGCATCATGGGGCCAGCCGTTCCCGCCATCGGCACGATGCGCTGCACCGAACCCGGCCGAGCCATCGCATCCATCACCGAGCGAAAGGTCGATTGCGCCGACAACACCTTGTCGGCGAATCCCGGCGGCAGCTCCGCAATCGTGGTCATGGCTTCACCCCTCACCGCGCACCATGGTGTAGAAATCAACCTTTGTCGCCGCAGCCTGTTCGGCCTGCTGCTTGCGCCGGACCATAAGCTGCTCGCGCAACGGCGCGATTACATCGCGCTCGACGGTCGCAGCAAAGTCGCGCGACTGCACCAGCGCATCGCACAGGGCGATCAACCGCGCCTTCTCGCCGTCGCGCCCAAGCGTGTAGCCGAACCCCACCTCGCCGCTCGCAAGCCGCACCGCCGCGCGCGACACGGTGGCTTCTCCGAGATTGAACGGCGCGCCGTCCCCGCCGACCCGGCCGCGCAGCATGACGAGGCCGTTTTCCGGCGTACGCAGGTCCTGATGGCCTGGCAGGGGAATCGTGCGGAGACGGGCGGCGATCTCGCCCGCCTCCGCGTGCGCCAGCACGGCCATGGCGGCCTGGCGCTGGGCTTGCTGGGTATTGTGTTGGCTCACCGAAACCACCGAACTTAAGGCAGAACTTGCCGAAACCAAGTTGTCTATGATACTAGACAACTTGATACGGGAGCGCCATGACTGTTTCGTGACAAGGGTGTGATTTTCGGGCTAGGCTGATCGGCGATATGAGCATGCAGGACACCGCCTCCTCGGGCGTCGCGCTGTGGCGCCTCGTTGCCGATGGCATCGAACGCGGCATCGCCAACGGCCGCTTCGCCGCGGGCGACAAATTGCCGGGCGAGATGGAGATCGCCGAAACTTACCGGGTCAACAGGCACACCGTGCGGCGCGCGCTCGCGGCCCTTGCCGAGCGCGGCCTCGTGCGCGCCGAGCGCGGCAGCGGCACCTATGTCGAAGCACAGAAGCTCGCCTATCCCTTGCGCTCGCGCACGCGCTTCTCCGAGATCGTCGGTGCGGACGGCCGCGAGCCGCATGGAAAGATGATCGAGGCGTCAGACGATGTCGCAACGCGCGAGCTCGCACGGGAATTGGGATTGAAGACCGGCGCGCCCCTGGTGCGGATCGAAGCGATTCGCCTCGCCGACCGCACCCCGATCTGCGTCTCGACCACATGGCTGTCGGCCGAGCTGTTTCCGGGCGCGGGCACGGTGTTTGCCGCCACGCGTTCCATGACGAAGATGCTGGAGCATTACGGAATCCGCGACTACCGCCGCGGCGCCACGAGGATCACCGCCGGCATTGTCGACGCGACCGACGCCGCGCGCCTCGACCTGCCGCTGGGGCGGCCGATCCTGGTGGTCGACGCGACCGACCACCATCTCGACGGCAAGCCGCTGGTGACGAAGCATTCGCGCTTCGCGGCGGAGCGGGTGGAGTTTCTGGTGGAGCCTTAAGGCACGGCCTCTTCTCCCTCGCCCCATTCTTACGGGGAGAGGGTTGGGGGGAGGGGCTGCCTCCGCAATGACGGTGAGACTCGCGGAGAGTTCCCCTCACCCGGAATTTGCTTCGCAAATTCCGGCCTCTCCCCGCAAGCGGGGAGAGGCGAAGGACTCAGGCCACAGCCCTTCGCCCGATAATCGCAAAGCGCAGCTTGCCGGAGATGAAATCGATTCCTGCGACGGCGACCAGGATCATCAGGATCAGGAACGACACTTTCTGCCATTCCAGCACGCGGATCTGCTCGGCGAGCTGCAGGCCGATTCCGCCGGCGCCGACGATGCCGATGATGGTGGCCGAGCGCGTGTTCGACTCGATGAAATACAGCACCTGACCGGCGATGACGGGAAGCACCTGCGGCATCAGGCCGAAGCGGATCTCGTGCAGCGCGCTGCCGCCGGAGGCGCGGATGCCCTCGACCTGCCTCTGGTCGGCGCCTTCGATCGCCTCGGAGAACAGCTTGCCGAAAGCGCCGAAATCCGACACGGCAATGGCGAGCACGCCCGCGAACGGACCGAGCCCGACCACGTTGATCCACACCAGTGCCCAGATCAGGGTATCGACGCCGCGGATCGAATCGAGCAAGCGACGCACCGGAAAGCGCAGGATGATCGACGGCACGACGTTGCGCGCCGCGAGCAGGCTGACCGGCAGCGCGAGCACCGCCGCGAGCGTGGTGCCGAGCAGCGCGATCGACAGCGTCTCGCCCAGCGCCTTCAGATAGAGCGGCAGCGAGGAGCCGGGATCTGGCGGGATCATCATCATGCTGATCCAGCCGAGCTGGCTCAGCCCCGAGATGAAGCGAGAGGGCGAGAAATCGAGATCGACCAGGCCGAACGCGAAGATCGCCAGTGCAGCGGCAAGCACGACGGGCGTCGCCATGCGCGACGATGCGGGCCGATCGAAGATTTGGGGATAGCGGCCGCGGAGCTCGGCCGCATTCACCTCCGGCTTCCTGCTCACGTCCGCGCCTCCTTGCCGAACAGGCGGCCGCGCACCCAGCCGGTCGTGATGTCGATCAGGAAGACCGTGACGATGACGGTCACGAGGATCGCGCTGACGTCGGAGTAGTAGAATTTCCGGATCGCGACGATCAGCTCCTGCCCGATGCCGCCGGCGCCGACGAAGCCCATCACAGAGGCCTCGCGCACGTTGATCTCGAAGCGCAGCAGCGCATAGCTGGCGTAGCCCGCCGAGACCTGCGGCAGGATCGCAAAGCGCATGCAGGAGAGCCAGCTCGCGCCGGTGGAACGAATGCCCTCGACCGGCTTCATGTCGGCATTCTCGACGATCTCCGAGAACAGCTTTCCGAGCGCGCCGGTGGAGTGGATCGCGATCGCGAGCACACCGGCCATCGGGCCGAGGCCGAACGCGATGACGAAGATCAGCGCGAAGACGATGCCGGGCACCGTGCGCGCGAATTCGAGCAGGCGCCGCACCGTGAAGAGCAGCCAGCGCGCGGGAGAGGTATTCTCAGCAGCGAAGAAGTTCAACGCGAAAGCGAGGACGGCACCGAGCAGCGTGCCGACATAGCTGATCAGCAGCGTCTCGCCGAGCAGCTTCAGCCATTTGTGCAGGCCCCAGAACCACTCGCCGACATTGGTCCAGACGCGCTGGCCGCTGTCGAGGGTGAGGATGCGGTCGAAATAGCTGACGAAGTTGCCGAAATATGTGAAGAAGGTGCGAAGGTTCACCTCGGCGCCGATCGACGACATGATCAGCGCGGCAAGGAAAACGGCGAGGGCCGCCAGGAGACGCAGGCGCTTGCGCGCAACCGCCTTGCGATAGGCGCTGTTCAGTGCTGCGAGCTGCTGCTCCGGGAGAATCGAGACCGCGATCGTCATCTGTTCGGCGGATAGGTCCATCAAGAAAAAGAGCCGGGTCCATCGACCCGGCTCAAGGTGCATCGTCCCGACGAGCTCAGGACGCCTTCTTACGCAGATTGTCGACGAACTTAATCAGCTCGATGGTCTTGTTGTAGTCCTCGGTGGCGACCGGCTCCCACGGCTTGTTCTTGCCGTCGGAGAGCTTCTTGAACGCCTCCGGGTCCTTCTGCGCCGCGTCGAGGAAGGCCTTCTTGATCGCGGCCTTCATGTCTTCAGGCAGGTCGCTGAGATAGGCGTAGGGCGAGTTGATGATGAGGTCTGACTTCACGATGATGCGGAAGTCCTCCTTCTTCATCACGGTGCCGTCGGCCGACTTCACCATGCCCTTGTTGAGCATGCGGGTCAGGTTGGAATCGTCGTCCGCGTTCCACCAATTGGCGGCGACGTCGACGGTGCCCTGGGCCAGCGCGAGAACGGCGTTCTCGTGGCTGCCGGTGAAGACGACCTTGGAGAAATAGGCGTCGGGATCGATGCCCATCGCGTTCAGCTTGAAGCGGGGCATGTTGTTGCCGGACGTGGAATTCGGATCGACAAGCCCGAGATTCTTGCCCTTGAGGTCCTCGATCTTCTGGTAGGGCGACTTCGCCAGAACGTAGAAGACGGAATAGTAGCCCTTCGAACCGTCGGAGTTGACGTCGATGACGAAGGCGTCGGTCTTGACGCCGGTGAGACGGGCGCGCGCGAAGGAGGCCGGACCGTAATAGCCGATCTGGATGTTGCCGGCGCGCTGGCCTTCGATGAGGGCAGCGTAGTCGTTGGCGACGCGCAGCGTCACCTTGACGCCGAGCTCCTTCGACAGATAGCTGATGAAGGGAGCGTAGCGCTCGGTCACGCCCGAGCCGTTCTCGGCCGGAATCGCGGCGAAGGTGATTTCCGGATATTTCGCCCGCCAGTCTTCGGCGGAAGCGGATCCGGCAAAGGTCAGCGCGGCTGCGCCGGCAAGAACCAGTCTGCGAGTGATCATCGTTAGCCCCTTCTTTGGTTAAGGTCGGTTCGTACGAAAGCAAGTAGCGCGACGTCGCTCAGGCCGCCGCGGCCGTTCCGAGCGCTGGAACGCCCTGGGGCATCGGCGCAGGCGTGGCGCCCATGACGTCGGCGGCTTCGAGATCGTAAAGCTCGCGCGCGACGAGATCGGTCAGCGCCGACGGCGCGCCGTCGAACACCACGCGGCCCGCCGCCATGCCGATCAGGCGGTCGCAATAGCCGCGCGCCAGGTCGAGAGAATGCAGATTGCAGAGCACGGTGATGCCAAAATGCTTGTTGATGCGCAGCAGCGCATCCATGACGATCTTGGTATTGCGCGGATCGAGCGAGGCGATCGGCTCGTCGGCGAGGATGATGTCGGGCTGCTGCACCAGGGCGCGGGCGATCGCGACGCGCTGCTGCTGGCCGCCGGAGAGCTGGTCGGCACGCTGCGCGGCGAGCGCGGCGATGTCGAACTGTTCGAGCGCCGACATCGCCAGCGCCTTGTCCTGCTCGGACCAGAGCTGCGACAGCGCCCGCCAGGCCGGCATGGTGGCGAGACGCCCCATCAGCACGTTGGTCAGCACGTCCAGCCGGCCGACCAGGTTGAACTGCTGGAAGATCATCGCCGAGCGCGCCCGCCACTGCCGCAGCTCCCCGCCGCGCAAGGAGGTGACGTCGAGGCCGTCGAACAGGATGCGGCCCTGGGTCGGCGTCACCAGACGGTTGATGGTTCGCAGCAGGGTCGACTTGCCGGCACCGGAGCGCCCGATCACACCGACGAAGCTGCCGGGAGCGACTTGAAACGAAGCGTCGTCCACCGCGGCTTTTGCGCCGAAGCGGCACGTCAGACCTTCCAACACCAGCATGCAGAGCTCCCGAGTAGCAGCTGGAGCCAACCGCTAACGCGCGTGCTTAACACTTGTGTGACACCGAGACCGCAGTGCGGCGATCCAGCACATCTCATCCCCTGTCATCGTCGCGTCACGACATCGTCATCAAGCGACTCGAAGAGGGACGCCCGCCCTCGAACGCCCGGATGCAACATGGCCAAGGTGCTATCGGTCGAGCCGACCATCGATCCTTCCGCGAAGCTGCACGATACGCGGCTCGGCGCATACACGGAGGTGGGCGCTCGCACGATCCTGCATGAAGTGGCGATGGACGATTACTCCTATGTCGTCAACGACGCGCAGATCACTTACACGACGATCGGAAAGTTCTGCTCGATCGCGGCGATGACCCGTATCAATCCCGGCAATCACCCGATGCACCGCGCCACGCAGGCCCACTTCACCTACCGCTCCAGTGCTTACTTCCCGAGCGAGAGCGATGACGCCGAATTCTTTGATTGGCGGCGGCAGCATCATGTCCGTATCGGCCATGACGTCTGGATCGGACATGGCGCGATCGTGCTGCCCGGCCGCAACATCGGCACCGGCGCCGTGATTGCGGCCGGCGCCATCGTCACCAAGGACGTACCGGCCTACACCATCGTCGCGGGGAATCCGGCGCGCATCGTTCGGCGCCGGTTCTCCGAGGAGATTGCCGGACGGCTCGCGGAGCTGGCCTGGTGGGACTGGGATCACGACAAATTGCGTGCAGCACTGCCCGATTTTCGCAAGCTCTCGATTGAAGAATTCCTGGCAGCATACGAAGCAGGTTCATCTTCCACCAAACGAAGCGCGGTCGCGTGACAGACATTTTCCTTGAAGGCGGCCGGACCCTGATCGGCTCCGAGCTCGTCGAGACATCCCTCGCGGTGTCCAGTACCGACATTGCTCAGATCGATGCCCCGCGCGGCCGGGCGCGGCTCGCGATCGATGCGCGCAATCTGCTGGTGCTCCCCGGCATCGTGGATCTGCACGGTGACGCGTTCGAGCGGCAGATGATGCCGCGCGCCGGCGTCGATTTCCCGATCGACGTGGCACTGGCGGAGACGGACCGCCAGGTCATCAGCAACGGCATCACGACGGTTTTCCACGCCACGACCTGGTCGTGGGAGCCCGGCTTGCGCAGCGGCGACAACGCGCGACGTCTGCTCGAGGCGATCGAGCGGCAGCGTCCGCATTTCGCCGCCGACACCCGCTTCCATTTGCGGCATGAGACCTACAATCTCGATGCCGAGGCAGAGATCGGCCAGTGGCTCGCCGAGGGCCGCGTCGACCTGTTCGCCTTCAACGATCACATGGACGGCACCGTCGGCGACATGGCCAAGCCGCGCAAACGCAACCGCATGGTGGAGCGCACCGGACTGTCGAGCGCGGCGTTCGACAAGCTGGTTGCGCGTATCGTGTCGCGTGCGGCCGATGTTCCGGCCTCGATCGCCCGACTGGCCGCGGCGGCGCGCGCCGCCGAGGTGCGGATGCTCTCGCATGACGACGCGACGCTGGTGATGCGCCGGGAGTTTCGTACCATGGGCGTGACGCTCGCCGAGTTTCCAATCAACGAGGAGACCGCGCGCGAAGCCGCGGCCGCCGGCGACGACATCGTCTACGGCGCGCCGAACGTCGTGCGGGGCGGCAGCCACACCGGCTGGACCAAGGCATCGGACATGATCGCCAAGGGGCTCTGCTCCGTGCTGGCCTCGGACTACTATTACCCCGCTCCGCTGCTCGCCGCGTTCCGCCTCGCCGCGGACGGCGTGCTGCCGCTGGGCGAGGCCTGGAAGCTGATCTCATCGGCGCCCGCGCAAGCCACCGGCTTGACCGATCGCGGCACGCTCGCCGCAGGGCATCGCGCCGATATCCTGCTCGTCGACGACAGCGTACCGCTGCGACCGCGATTGGTTGCGGTGATATCGGCCGGAAAGCTCGTGCATCTGACTGATGCAACGCGGCTGCTCGGCGCGGCAACAATGCCGCGCGAGACTGTCGTTGCGGCATAATTTGGTTATGCTGCGACCATGACAGGTTTTCCCCGCTACGCGATCTACTTTGCCGCCGGCGCTGACAACGCGCTCACCCGCTTCGGCGCCGAGCTGCTGGGCTATGAGGCTTACACCGGAGACGAGGTCTCGTTTCCGGATGAGGCGTTGCGCATCGCGCCGGACTGGCGCGACGTCACCGCCGATCCCCGCAAATACGGATTTCACGGCACGTTGAAGGCACCGATGGCCCTGGCATCAGGCGGGACCGAGGCGGAGCTCGTGACTGCGTGCGCGACATTCGCCGGCAAGGTGCGGCCGATTCCGCTGATCCGGCCGATCGTCGATGCCATCAGCGGCTTCATCGCCGTCATCCCCGCCGAACCTGTCGACGCTCTCCAGCAATTGGCCGCCGATTGCGTCCGCGATTTCGATTGCTTTCGCCCAGCGCTCACGGCGGAAGATCGCGCGCGGCGCAGGCCCGAAAAGCTGAGCCAGCGCCAGCGCGAATGTCTCGATCGCTGGGGCTACCCTTACGTGATGGAAGAATTCCGCTTCCACATGACGCTGACGGGAAGGCTCGATGCCGAGCGGCACGGGCCGATCCTGGAGATGCTGCGCAGACGGTTCGCGGCGCTGAAGCTCGATACGCTTGAGATCGATCGCATCACGCTGTTCAAACAGGATGAGGCGAAAGCACGCTTTCGCATCATTGGTGAGTGGAAGCTGGCGCGATAGCCTCAACAAACTCGGTCGTTGCGAGCGCAGGGAAGCAATCCAGACTGTATCCGCGGAAATACTCTGGCTTGCTTCGTCGCAAGAGCTCCTCGCAATGACAGTGGAGAGACTCTACTTACCCCAGCGCAGCGCCAGCGCGTCGCGCTCCTTGGCCAGCTCCAGCAAGCCCGCGCGCGTCGCCGGATGCAGCGGTTGCAGCGGATGGCGAACCGTGTCGGACTTGATCACGCCGCCGGCCTGCATCATCGCCTTGCATGCGATCAGGCCGCATTGGCGGTTCTCGTAATTGATCAGCGGCAGCCAGCGCTCATAGGCGGCCTTCGCCTTTTCGCGATCGCCGGCGAAATAGGGATCGATGATCTGCCTGATACCGTCGGGATAGCCGCCGCCGGTCATTGCGCCAGTGGCGCCGGCGTCGAGATCGGCCATCAGCGTGATCGCTTCCTCGCCGTCCCAGGGACCTTCGATCGCGCTGCCGCCGGTCTCGATCAAGCTGCGCAGCTTCGCCGCGGCAAAGGGCACCTCGACCTTGAAATAGCGGATGTTGGCGAAGTCGCGCGCGAGCCGCGCCAGCAGCTCGACGGAGAGCGGCGTCCCCGCGACCGGCGCGTCCTGGATCATGATGGGAATGTTGATCGCGCCCGAGAGCACTTTGAAGAATTCGACGATGCCTTTTTCAGGCACCCGGAACGTCGCGCCGTGATAGGGCGGCATGACCATAACCATCGCGGCGCCCGCCGCCTCGGCCTGCTTGCTGCGCGCGGCGCACACGGCCGAGCTGAAATGGGTGGTGGTCACGATCACGGGCACGCGGCCGGCGACGTGCTCCAGCACTGCATGCATCACGGTCTCGCGCTCGTCATCGGTCAGCACAAACTGCTCGGAGAAATTGGCGAGGATGCAGATGCCGTGCGAGCCGGCATCGATCATGAAATCGATGCAGCGGCGCTGGCCCTCGAGGTCGAGTTCACCCCGCTCGTCGAAGATGGTGGGGGCGACGGGGAACACGCCGCGATAGGGGCGCTGGGCCTTGTGAGGGGTGACCGGCATCGAAAATATCTCCCTGGAGTCCTGTCGCTTGTTCTGATGCGCCGGTAAGGCGCGTCAGATCATGGTACCGCTACCATCTACAGGGCGAACGCGCGCGCGGCAATGCCGATCCGCGCGCCATCGAACAGGGGCTGGAACCTAAGCGGTCTTCACCGCGCCAAGGAAACCCTCGACCGCGACCCGGAGGCGATCGGCGTCGGCCGACATCTTGGTCACGGACTGGAACAGCACCGTCCCGGCATTGCCGGTTTCCTGGTTGAGCCTGGCGACACTGCCGATGGTGTCGGTGACCTCACGGGTGCCTTGGGCGGCCTGCTGGAAATTGCGGGAGATTTCCGTGGTGGCTGCGCGCTGTTGTTCGACGGCGGCCGCGATCGCGGTCATCTTCTCATCGATGCCGTTGATGGCACTGCCGATCGAACGGATGGCGGCAACCGCCTGACCGGTCGCGCCCTGGATCTCCTCGACCTGGCGCGAGATCTCTTCGGTCGCCGTCGCCGTCTGAGACGCGAGGCTCTTGACCTCGCCGGCGACCACGGCGAAACCGCGGCCGGCCTCGCCGGCGCGGGCAGCCTCGATGGTGGCGTTCAGCGCGAGCAGATTGGTCTGGCCGGCGATGGCGTGGATCATCTTCACGACCTCGCTGATGCGACTTGCGGTCTGGTCGAGGATCTCGACCGTCGCATTGGTCTGCTCGGCCTGAGCCACGGCCTCGCGGGCCTCGCGCGCGCTCGACTGCACTTGCGCGGAGATCTCGCCGACCGAGGCCGAGAGCTCCTCGGTCGCGGCCGCGATGGTCTCGAGATTATTGGTGGCCTGCTCGGCGGCGGACGAGACTGCAGAGGTCTGGCTGCTCGATTCCGACACCAGCGAGCGCACATCGGTCGCCGTGGCATCGAGCTCCTTGGCCGATGCGGCGACGCTCTCGATCACGGCCTGCACCGTATCATCAAAGCTGCGACAGGCGGCATCAACCGTACCCGAACGAGCGAGTTGCAACGCCTGCTGCGATTCGCGCTCCTGGCCGAGGCGTTCCGCGGTGGCCGCGCTCTCGCGCAGGCTTTCGAGCGCGGCAGCCATGGTGCCGAACTCGTCGGGATATCGGGGTTGCGGAACCGCCGTCGCATAATCGCGAGCGCTGATACGGGCGATTGCGTCGAGGATGGCACGCACCGGGCGCATGAGACGATTGCGCACGACGTAGACACCGGCCAAGGTCACGGCGAGCGCCAGCAGGAAGGCGAGCGACTGGACCACGAGATTGGTCAGCGCCTTCGCCTGCACCGTTTCGGCCCGCGCGATCGACTGGTCCAGCGCCTTGTTCGCGACGGCCACGATAGACGCGAACGGCGACTGGCACAGCGTATTCCATTCCGAAGCGGCCATGGCTGGCTTGCCGCTGCCGTCAAAGTTCCTGGTGATCTCCCCGATCTGCTTGAGAGCGCCGTCGGTCTTGGCGCGCGCCTCCTTGGCAGCGGTGATCAGCTCCGCGGCTACGTCTGGCGAGGCCAAAAGCTCGTCCATGCCCGACCAGCCGGAATTGATGGTGCCGTCCCATTGCGCCAGCGTGCGCTTCTGATTGTCGTCGAGCGGCTTGCTGCTGTTGACGTTCGAGCGCAATGCCGAACAATGGATTCCATAGCGGTCGCGCACCTGCCAGGCCAGACGGCGGACCTGGATCATGCGGGCAATGAAGGGATCGTCCATCCAGGCGCGGTTCGACACCGCGGTGGAGGCGAGGTTCGCCGTTTCGATGACCTTGGTGACGGCGTCGTACCAGGAATTGGTCCGCTCGATCTTACGCTCGGCACGCGGACGCTTGGCTTCGTCGTAGAACAACTGGAATTGCGGCGCGGCCTCACCCCAGCGCTGCTTCAGCGTGCCGGCAAGCTCGTCGCGCCGCGCGAAGTTGACGCTGGCCATCGCGGCGCTGACGCCATCAAAGCCGCCCTGCTCAGCTTTCTCGGCCTCGGCCAGCTTTGGCCGAGCGTCATCGTCGCCGAGCAGCGCACTCTGGGCGTCGCCGCGATTGTTGCGCAAGGACAGGACGCCGTGGAAAATTGCCTTGTCGGCAGCGGCGAGCCGCGCGGTCTCGAGACTGTCGCTGTAGCGACCGAACGCCCCGACCATCTGGATCGCCGTAGAGGCCAGCGCACCGGCCGCCAGCAAGGCCATCAAGGTCAGGAGAAGCGAGCTTACCGATTTCTTAAAGAATGCCATGAGACACAAGGGGCCTACGTTCAAAGATTGGCCACCTTGCACCGCGACCTGCCAATGTTCCGTTAAGGTTGTTGTCAGGCGCCGGAATTCTGGCCTTACCAAACCGTTAAGCAGGCCCCGGACTTCACGAAATCTTTGTGAAGTCGGGCGGACGCCGCTCGGCGAACGCAGTGAATGCCTCGCGCGCCTCGGCGGTGCGCAGACGCTGCGCAAACTGCTCGCCCTCGGCCAGCATCTGCGCGACCAGCGCCTCGCCATTGCGCATCAGCTTCTTGGTTGCGATGAGTGCACCGGCCGGCTGGCGCGCGAGGCGCTGGGCCAGCGCAAGCGCCTCGGCGTCGAGCTTGTCGAGCGGCACCACGCGGTTGGCCAGGCCCCATTCGAGCGCGGCCTTGGCGGGGACAGTCTCACCCAGCGCGAACATCTCGTATGCGCGGGCATAGCCGATGCGCGCCGGCATCAGCAGGCTCGAGGCGGCCTCCGGCACCAGCGCAAGACTGACGAAGGGCGTCGACAACAGGGTATTGTCGGCGAGCACGACGAGATCGCAGTGCAAGAGCATCGTGGTGCCGACGCCGACGGCGCGGCCCTGCACGGCCGCGACCAGCGGACGGCTGCAGCGCGCCAGCGACTGAATGAAACGGCCGACATTGCGGCTGCCTTCGGACTTGCCTGACGCGACGGCTGCAAACTCGCCGACGTCATTGCCGGCGGTGAACATGTCGCCCTCGCCGCGGATCAGCAGCACGCGCGCGGACGGATCAGACTCGGCGGATTCGATGGTGTCGGCGAGCTTGCCGTACATCGCGTCCGTCAGCGCGTTCTTCTTGTCTGGGCGCGCCAGAGTGATCGTGAGAACTCCGTTGTTGTTCTTCTCAACTCGCACATGCTCGGTCATGGGTCTCTCCTGCTATTCCTCTGTATCTCTTGCGGTATCTCTTGGAAACTTCTCTTGAATACTCGTCAGCCAGCGCGCGACGATGTCGACCTCCGCGCTGGTAAACCCCTCCGTCAGCGCGGCATTGACCGCGGCCGCATCGCTCTTCGCCTGCGAAAGCACATTGCGGCCCTTCGGCGTCAACCACACCCGCCAGGCGCGGCCGTCATCGCGATCGGCTCGCCGCTCGACCAGTTTTGCCGCAGCGCTGCGATCGACCAGACCCGAGATGCCGGCCGGCCCCATATCAAGCGCTGCGCCCGCCTCGCCCATGAGGACACCATCCTGCTTGCCGAGGATGAACAGCAGCCCCGCCTGCGCCGGCGTCACTTCGCTCGAAGGCTGCGCCGCCATCCAGCGCTGCAAACGGCGTTGCGCGACGTTCAGCAGATAAATCAGCCGGTGATGCCTCGCCTCGGGCAGTTTATTTCGCATGCGAAATAGATACCCGAAGCGAATCGGATTGTCAAAAAGACAGCAGTCATGCTGCACAGCACGTCTGCGACCTCCCGGCAACGTCGTGCTTGACGGCTGCTCCCTTTTGTGTTCCCTATTCGTTCCATTCTAGTGAAAGTTGTAGCGGAGTTGTTATGATGGATGATGCGCGCGGCGAGCGTGAGCCGGCTCAGCTCGTAATTTACAATGATGACGATACGCCGGATGACTTCGTCATCGCTCTGCTCCGCCAGGTGTTCGGCAAGACGGAGCGCGAGGCCGCCGCGCTGGTGACATTGATCGAGCGCGAAGAGAAAGTCGCCTGCGGTCCCTACCCACAATCGGTCGCGGAGGCATTGTTCAAATCGGCCAAGCAATATGTCTGGCTCGGGCAACATCCGCTGAAGATCACGCTTGAAGAGATCAAGACTCCCTGCGAGCTCTGCGGCAAGCCGCAGGGACAGACGGACATTCGCGTCGGCAACCGCACGGTCTGGCTGTGCAGCGACTGCATTCAGGCAGCAGACACCTTGAGCATGCCGGCAGAGCCGGAAGAGGAATTCGAACACGCTTGCGATGTGCTGGACTGGCACTTTACCGGGATCGCGCGCAGCAAGCTGGTGACCACGATCCGCCAGTTTCCCGGACATATGCGGGTCGACCTCCAGACGGCCATCGACAGGCTGTTCGGCAAGGCCATCAGGCTGTTCGGGCTGAACGAGGAACAGCGCTACGAAACGCTGTCGATGTCGCGGCTTCTCCGGGAAGGCCGCAATGCGCTCGCAATTGCGCCGCTGCAATATTCCGACATCGATGTCGGCGAGAAGAGCCCGGTCAAATGCCTCGATAACGGCCTGTGGCTATGCAAGCAGGACGACCTGCACTTTGCGGTTCTGCTCAGCGCACATCGCGAATTCAGCCGCGAGCCGGGTATTCGTCTTGAGATCATGGTGCCCGTGGGCACCGCAGGCGCGGTTCTCGTCCAGCAATGTTTTGGCGAGCTGGAACAGGCCGTGCAAGCCGCGCGCAGCTATCGCGGCAAGATCCTCTCGCTCGACGCCGATTCCGACTATCGCGGCAACTCGCGCGGCATCACCGTGCATCGATTAGCGCCGGTCGCACGTGACGAGGTGATCCTGCCGGAGCGGACCTTGCGGCTGCTCGATCGCAACGTGCTGACCTTCGTCGGCAGCCGCGATCAATTACGTCGGCTTGGCCAGTCGACCCGCAAGGGCATCCTGCTGTACGGCCCGCCGGGGACCGGCAAGACCCACACCATCCGCTATCTCGCGACACATTTGCCCGGACATACCACGCTGATCATCACGGCCGAGCAGATCGCCCTGCTCGGCGCCTATATGAGCCTGGCGCGATTGCTCCAGCCGTCGATGGTCGTGATCGAGGATGTCGACCTCATCGCCCGCGATCGCGACGACATGGGACCCTGCGAGGAATCCATGCTGAACAAGCTGCTCAACGAGATGGACGGGCTGAAGGAGGACGCCGACATCCTGTTCGTCCTCACCACCAACCGGCCGGAGGACCTCGAAGGCGCCCTCGCCGGCCGCCCGGGCCGTATCGATCAGGCGATCGAAGTGCCGCTCCCGGACGAGGCCGGCCGTGCCAAGCTGGTCCGGCTCTACGGCAAGGGACTGCCGCTTGAGGATGCGGTCATCGCCGAGGCGGCCTGCCGCAGCGAGGGCACGAGCTGCGCGTTCATCAAGCAATTGATGCGACGACTGGCGCAGGCGAGCCTCGCGCGCGACGGCGGCCATTCGGTGATTTCAGCCGATATCGACGAGGCGCTCGACGACATGCTGTTCTCCGGCGGGAGGCTGAATGCGCAATTGCTCGGCGGCGCACAGGCCATGGCGGCGGGGTGAATCCGTCGCCATCGCGCGCATTCAATACGGCCTGCTGCCGGCCGTCAACGCAGCGCTAGTGCTCGAACACCAGCCGGGCGCCGATCGTTCCTTCCAGGGCGCGGATCTGCGCCAGCAGCGCGCCTGAATCCTGGCCGCCGAGATCGGCGTCGAGCACGACGTAACCGAGGTCGCCCGCGGTCTCTAGATATTGGGCGGCGATGTTGATGTCGCGCTGGAGGAAGACCTCGTTGAGCCGGCGCAGCATGCCGGGCACGTTGCGATGGACATGGCTGAAGCGCGCGCCGGAGGGGCGCAAATGCAGCTGCACCTCGGGGAAATTCACCGCGCCCATGGTCGAGCCCGTGATGAAATAGTCGACCAGCTTGCGCGCCACCTCGCCCCCGATCCGCTCCTGCGCCTCTTCCGTCGAGCCGCCGATATGCGGGGTGAGGATGACATTGCGGAGACCCTGCATCGGGCTCTTGAAGCGTTCCGAATTCGACGACGGCTCGACCGGAAACACATCGACGGCGGCGCCGGCGAGATGACCGTCGCGCAAGGCGCCCGCAAGCGCGTCGAGGTCGACGACGGTACCCCGGCTGTTGTTGATCAGGAACGCGCCCGGCTTCATCGCGCGCAGCTCCTTCTCGCCGATCATGCCTGATGTCTCCGGCGTCTCGGGCACGTGCAGACTGACGACGTCGCTCTGCGCCAGCAGCTCTTCCAGCTTCTCGACCGGCTCGGTGTTGCCGTGGCGGAGCTTGTCGGTGCGGTCGTAATAGATCACCCGCATGCCCATGGCTTCGGCCAGCGTCGAGAGCTGCGAACCGATATTGCCATAGCCGATGATGCCGAGGGTGCGGCCGCGCACCTCGCGGCTGCCGGCCGCGGACTTGTCCCAGCCGCCCTCATGGGCCGACACCGACCGCGGGAAGATCTGCCGCAGCAGCATCACGATCTCGCCGATCACGAGCTCGGCAACGCTGCGGGTGTTGGAGAACGGCGCGTTGAACACGGGAATGCCGCGCTTGCGCGCCGCCAGGAGATCGACCTGGTTGGTGCCGACGCTGAAGCAACCGACCGCGAGCAGCCCGTCGGCGGCCCCGAGCACCTCGTCGGTGATCTGGGTGCGCGAACGGATGCCGAGCAGCGAGACGCCCTTGAGCGCCTGGCGCAGCGCCTCGCCGTCCAGCGCCTTGGTCAGGCGCTCGACATTGGTGAAGCCTGCGCCCTTGAACAGATCCACGGCGCTGTCGTTGACACCTTCAAGCAGCAGCGCCTTCGCGCTCCGCTCAGGGTTTTGGCCTGGGGCTGACATAGAATCTCCATGACTGGCGGCTTTGCCGCAGCTCTTAGACCGCGGACGCCGCACAGCACAATAGGCAAGAAACGACGCCGCCGCGCTCAGATCACGTAGAACCCATGCGTGCCGTCCCGGCGGAGCTGGTCGACCAGGCCGTATTCCCAGTCGAGATAGGCTTGCATCGCGCCCTCTGCGATGCCGGTTCCCTCGTAGGGACGGTGGTAGCGATGCGCGGGGTCGGGCTTCGGCAACACCAGCGGCGGGCCGACCTCGAGCGTGCGGTCATAGCCACCTTCGAGCACATAGACTTCCCAGCCCATCTGCGCGAGCCAGGAGGCCGTCATGTCGGCGCGCACGCCCTTGTCGTCGGTCAGGAGGATGCGCGCCCCGCGGACCGGCGCAGCCATATCGGTCTCCTGCACGAGCTGACCGCCGGGATAGTGGCGGAAGCCGGGGAGATGTCCGGCGGCATATTCCTCGGCATCGCGCACGTCGAAGCGATAGAGCGTGCGATCGGTCGCAGCGACCAGCGCCGACATCTCGTTTGCGCCGACATGGCGGACGCCGGCGCGATAGGCGACATCGCGGGCATTGGCCGGACCGCCTTCGAACGACCCGATCGCGCCGCGCCGGTCGGCACCATGGCTCAGCGTGTGCCGCGCCAGCGTCCAGCCGATCGTGCCGTTGCGCAAGGCCCGCACCTTGTTGGGCACGCCTGCGTTGATGAGCGACTGGGTGCCGATGATCGAGCGGGTGCGGCCGGCACAATTGACGATGATCGTGGTGTCGGGATCGGGCGCGGCCTGGCCGGCCCGCAGCACCAGTTCAGCTCCGGGCACGCTGACCGAGCCCGGAATGTTCATGGTCGCATATTCATCGAAGCGGCGAACGTCGAGGATGGCGATGTTGGCCTTGTCCGCGATCAGTTTGGCCACCTCGTCGGCACTGAGCGAGGGTGTATGCCGGCGCGCCTCGACCAGTTCGCCGAACGCCTTCGAGTAGGAGTTGACGTCCTCGAACACCTCATAGCCCGCCCCGCGCCAGGCGCTCAGCCCGCCATCGAGCGCGCGGACATTCGTGTAGGAAAGGCTTGCGAGGCGTTCGGCGCCTGCTCCGACCAGTCCCTCGCCGTCATCATAGAGCACGACCGGCACATCCTTGCGCGGCAGCCGGACCTCGGCTTCGATCGCGATCCGGTCCACGGCCATATTGGCCGCAAACAGCGGATGGCCGGTGGCGAAGGCCGCCTCATGCCTGAGATCGAGCAGCGCGATTTCCTCGCGCAGGAGCAACGCGCGGCGGATATCGGCCGGAGTTACGCTGGGAATAGCCATGGGAAAACGCGCCTGAAAGTCGAAAGGATCCGACGCTTTTGGACCATTGCTACCGCGTTGGCTAGCCACTCCGTACGCAGGCCCTCATTGCTTCGGCGCGACGGTCCCGGTCTGCTTCAACCGCTCCGACCTGACCCAGCCGGATACGCTATCTGTCGTTCTCGGATTCATGTACATGACCGACGACCAGCCATCGCCGGTTCGAGCATAGACGATCAGTTCGTCCCTGGGGATGACGAAGATCCCTTTCATCGAACAGCCCGGTTTCGGCGCCGAGTAGAATTGCAACCGCCCGGCTCCTGTCACCACATTCAAGGTCGGTGGCGAGACCATCGGAGCCTCCTTCGACCCCGTTTCCGGCTCCTTACAGACTGCATCGGCGCGGCTCGGCGTATCGAACAGGCCGAGAAGCGCCGCAAAACAGATCGTGAATGCGAGCAAGCCTCGGATTGGCGACATCATCATCCCCCTGGGCCATCCGAGATTTTGTACCGGATCTCCAGGATGAGGTTCGAAGCGATAGGTGTGTCTCAGCCCGCACCCGCCAACCGCTTCTCGATGATACTGGCGACCCGGACCGGGGTTTCCAACATGGAATAATGGCCGGCATCGTCGATGATCTCGAATGTCACGCCGGGATAGGCGAGCGCGAAGGAATTCCGCAGCGGCTCGCCGCGATAGAACGGAATGTCCAGGGCGCCGGTCACCACATGCATCGGCGCAGCCAGCGCATGCGTCTCGCCTGATATGACGGAGGACGTGAACATGGTGAGATAACCGCGCTTGGCCTCGACCGTCGAGGCCTCGCGCGCAATCGCGAGCTTGCGGCGCAGCCAACCGGCGCCGTAGCGACTGGATGTGCGGGCCGTGATCGCACGTCCGGCCGCCTCGTCCTCGTCGATGACGGCGTTGAGCGCCTTCATCGCGGCCTCGTCGGCCCGGAAGCCGCTGGGCGGCACCGGCGAGAACAGCGTCACGCTCTGAAGCCGGCTTCCGGCCTCAAGCGCGATTTTCTGGGCCACAAGGCCGGACATCGAGTGGCCAACCAGATGGAAGCGGGTAATGGCAAGCTGATCGACGGTGTGCAGCACGTCCGAGACGGCTTCATCGAGCGTGTAGCTTCCGCCCATGGCGCGTGACCAACCGTACCCTCTGAGATCCATGAACACGAAGGTATAGCGCGCAGGGTCGAGATAAGGCAGCACCGGCTCCCAGTTGACGTGATCGCCCAGCCATTCGTGCAACACCACACAGACCGCGGGGCCGTTGCCGATGCGGCAATGGCCAAGCTGGCTGCCTGTTGCCGGCTGCGGTGATGGCCAGGGAGACGACGATGGCGGTGCGGTCGCGGCGCCGCCCGCGCCCTGCGCGAAGGCCGGCGTGGTGACGATGGCGGCAGTGGCGGTCAATCCAAAGCCCTTCAGAACGGTGCGGCGTTGCATGTGTTTCCTCCGCGCCTTCGATTTCCGGCTGGCGCTGTCTGCCCTGATAGCGCGCGGACCCTGCTAGGGAGAAATTGATTTCTGCAATCGCTTGATCGATAAATCTCATTCTGACTGCCCGTCCAGCCGGAGCCTCATCCGGCGGCGCCGTCCGGAGCCTTCCCATGCCGACAACCCTCGATATCGATACGCTTCGCGCGCTGCTCGCCATTGTCGCGCTGAAGAGCTTTTCGCGCGCGGCCGAGCAGCTGGGACGATCGCAATCCGCGATCAGCCTTCAGATCGCCCGGCTCGAAGCCGTGGTCGGCCATCCCCTGCTGGAGCGGATTCGAGGCCGAGTGCTCGGACCGACCGCCAAGGGCGCGGAGCTCGTTACCCATGCGCGAGAGATGATCGCGCTCAACGACCGCACCATCGCAGCGATGCGCTGGCCGCCAGAAGAGCGGGTTCGGCTCGGCATGCCGGCCGACTTTCTCGAGCGCGATTTCGCCTCGGCCTTCGACGAAGTCCGCTCGCGCTTCCCCAAGGCACGGCTGTCGGTGCGCACAGACGTGTCGGCACGGCTCGCCGAGGACGTCAGCCATGGCCGGCTCGACCTTGCCTTCTACAAGCGGGCCCCCACAAACGAGGTCCGCGCCGCGATCGCGTTCGAACCGATGGCATGGTTCGGCAAGACGACGGCATCCGGCCGATCCGTCGATGCCGTTCCGCTGGTGGCCTTCGCGGACGGCTGTGCCTATCGCGGCGAGGCGTTGCGCAGCCTGGATCTGGCCGGACGAGCGTGGGGCATCGCCTGCGAAGCGCGCAGCCTTTCGGGCCTGGTCGGCGCCGTCAAGGCCGGCCTCGGCTACGCGGCGCTGCCGACCAGACTTGGCGAGCGCAAATCGCTGCGGCGCGCGAACGATCTAGCGGGCCTGCCGCAGCTCAACGCGGTCGAGCTAGCTCTTGGTATTGCCGAGGGATGCAACCTGCCGTTCGCCCGCGCCATCGGCGGCATTATCGCCGAACGCTGCGCGCTGGCGTGAGAGCCGCAGCTTGCGGCGCGACAGGTACAGGAGCACGCCGGTGATCGCGAACAGCGGCATCAGCGCCGCTGAGATCATGAACCCAAGCCTGCCGGGCCAGCCGAGAATGGCGCCGCGGTGGATATCGAACACGCCTGCAATCGTCTTCTCACCGAGCGTCTTGTCGGCATAGCGCTCGGCGGAGATCAGCTGGCCTGTGGCGGCATCGATGCGGAATTCATCGCGTGCGCTTTCGAGGGTGGAGTCTTTCGGCCACGACCGGATTCGCATGACCGTCCCCGGTCCAGCCGGGAGCATCAGCTGGGCTCTGGCGAAGCCAGCACTCTGTTCGCGCCGGAGGGTCGACCACGCACGATCGAACCCGACCCGTTGGGTCGGCTCGGCACGACCGGATGGATGCGGCGGCCTCTTCGCCGCCGCCACATGCGGACGCGACAGTAGCCAGACGACACCATCCTTATACCAATCGAAGGAGTACCAGAGCCCGGTGAGGCTCATCACGAGATAGACCGGCAGGACCCAGGTGCCGATGACCGCGTGTAGCGAGCGATGCAAGCCGCGCCCGCTGAGCCCGAGATTTGGCTTCAGCCACATCTTCACGCTGCTTGGGCGACGCGGCCAGCGCAGCACGAGCCCTGAGATCAGCATCGCGATCAGGCCCAGCGCGGCAACGCCGGTGATCTGGCGTCCCCACCCCCTGCCATCGCCGGGAACGAGCAGCCAGCGATGCAGCCTGCGCACAGTCGCGAAGAAGTCCTCGCCGCGCGGCACGCCAAGCACGGTCCCGTCATAGGGATCGACATAGAGCGAGGACGGCCGCGTACCCTGCTCGTCACGGGCAAAGCGGATGTGAACGGCCGCAGCCGGATCGCTCGACAGCGTGATGGCCGCGACCTCGCCGGCATCGGGCACGGCCTTCAGGCGCGATACCAGCTCGTCCGGCAGCAGTGGCGGCGGCGTCCGTGGCACGACCTGCATGATGCCGGCATTCAAGTGATCGACGATCTCGTCCTCGAAGCTCATGATCGCGCCGGTCAATGCGATCAAAGAGAGCAACAGAGCAAGCACGAGGCCGGCGATGGAATGGACCTGGAGCAGTGCAGCCTTGATTGCGAGCCCGAGCTTACGCATCGGCGCTGGCCTTCTTGCCTTGTCGTGTTATCGCCATGGCTAGAACTTCACCGTTGCCGACAGCGAAATGCGCCGGCCGTCGCCCATCGCGACGTTCAGGGCGCTGCCGGTGGTGGAGGTGTAGTAGACCTTGTCGAACAGGTTTTTGACGTTGAACTGATATGTCACGGGTACCTGGTCGAGCTTGGTGTCGTAGGTCGCAAAGATGTCGGCAACCGTGTACGCTGGGAGGAAGAACGTGTTGGCGGTGTCGCCCGGCCGGTCGCCGACATAGTGGGCGCCGCCACCGAGCCGCAGGCGTCCGGGCAACCGGTCGCCGAAGTCGTAGACGAGATAAAGCGACGCGGTGTTCATCGCGGCGTTCAATAACTTTGCGTTGCCGACTTGGGGATCGTCGATCAGGCGCGCGTCGGTATAGCCGTAGCTGCCGATCATGCTCCATTGATCCGTGAGCCTGCCGGTGACGTCCAGTTCGACACCGCGCGATCGGGCTGCGCCCGAGGCCCGCCCGGTCGACCTGCCACCGCCAATGTCATCCAGCACCAGCACGTTCTTCTTTCTGATGTCGTAGACCGCAAACGTACCCGACAACCGCTTGTTGACATCGAACTTCAGCCCGGTCTCCCACTGCGTGCCCTCTTCAGGCGCGATGGTAGAATCGACGACGAAGCCGCTGGTGAATGCCGCGATCGTCGAAGTCGGCTTCAGCGATTGCGTATAGCTCACGTAATAGGAGAGCTCTTCGCTCAGCTTGACGATGATCCCACCGAGCGGCAGCACCTTGTCGCCCGACAGGTTGGTGTTGGTGACGAAGACAGGTCGGCCCTTTCCGGCGAGCTGCTCATATTGCATCCAGCGCACGCCGCCGATCACGGACAGCCAGTTGGTCACATGGAACGTGTCCTGGGCGAAGAAGCCGCGGGTGCCGAGCTTGTCGGTCTGCTCGCTGTCGACAGGCGAAACGGTCGTGCCCGGCGCGATCAGCCCATAGACCGGATTGTAGACATTGAAGCTCGGAGTCGCCTGGCGGATCAAGTCGCGGCGATCGATCGTGCGATACAACGCCTCGCCGCCGAACAAGATCTCGTTGCGGAAGCCGCCGACCCAGACGTCGCCTTGCATGTAGGAGGTGCCGTAGCTTGCGTTGCTGAGCGAGTTCTGGGTACCGTCGTTGCTGCGGGTCTCAATGCCCGTCTTCGCATTGACGCCGGTGATGCGAAGCTGGTTGGCGCTGTAAGTCTCGGTGTTGTAGCTGTACGCCGCAGTGACTTTCCAATCTTCGCTCAGCTTCTGCTCGACCGAGCCCTGCACCAGATCCGACGTGCCCCACATGTTGTTGAAGGGTTCATCGAGCCGGCGCGTCTTCGGGATTGCCAGCGGCGCGCCGTTGGCGAGGGCCGTGCCGCGGTCGAAGGGATAGATGAATTCGCGATGCTCATAGGTGAGCTGGACCGTCGTCGTCTCGCCGTACCAGGCGAGTGACGGGTTTACGAGCATTTCCCGATGGCGACCGAAATTGCGCCAGTAATCCTCGCTGACGCCGTAACCAATGAACCGATAGGCAAGGCCGCCATTCCCGATCGGGCCGGTGACATCGACGGTGCCGTCGGCGCCGTTGCGATCGTTGGCGTAGGCCGAGCCGAGCAGCGAAATCGAGCCGTGCTGATAGAGCTCCGGGCGCTTGCTGATGGTGTTGACGATGCCGCCGGGATCCATAATTCCGTACAGGAGCGAGGCCGGCCCCTTCAGCACCTCGACGCTGTCGACTGCAGCATTGAGGCTGCGCCCCTGCACCAGCGGCATGCCGTTGCGCATGATCGAGCCGTCGCGATTGTCACCAAAGCCGCGTCGGATCACCGCGTCCTGGGTGCCCGCGAGTGTGTTGGTCTGAGTGATGCCGCTGATGTTGACCAAGGCATCGTCGATGTTGCGCGGCAGCTGGTCCTTGAGGACCTGTGCAGGCACGACGTTGACAGACTGTGATGTGTCGAGCGGCGAAGCGCCCGAACGCAGGGTGGTTGCGCTCGGCATGGCACGATAGCCGAGCTTTGCGGACTGCTGCGCGGCGGCCTCTGCCGCTGCACGCTCGGACAAAGTCTGCGCTGAGGGCGGAACGATGGCTTGATTGCGACGCGCGGCTGCCTGTGTGCGTCGTTGCGATTGCCCCGAAGCGCGCGACGCCTTCGGTCGCTGCGTCGGCGCATCCACGTTCACCGGCGGCAGCGCCGTTTGCGCCTGCGCGATCGTGCTGCCGGTGGGATATTCGGCCACCAGCACGGCCGCGCCGAGGAGAAGACTTGCACCGCTCTTGGCGGCGCGATTTCGATGGCCGCTGACGCGAGGGCCATCCGCAGAGGCACGCACTTTCAATTCACTTCCAAGTCACTGCATTGACGCTGGCGCGTCTAGCAGCCGCCGCGAATGAAGACGACTTGAATAGCTCTAGTCTTGAATCGTTCTAAGCGCAGGCGCGATCGCGTGACACGCGCTGGCTGGTGTCGCCATCGCGGCAGCCGGCGCGTCTGGCTCACGTTTTTTTGCTCAGTCTAACTGCACAGGCAATCTTTACAGATTAGCTGTAAAAATGCCATGCTACCTTGCCATGATAAATTCATCAGACCAACGCCCGTCCGCGCGCGCGGGCGCGCTTGCGGAAGACCTCCGTTCACTGGTTGGCAAGCTCAAGCGGCGACTCCGCGAGCAGGCAGGCCCTGAGGATTTGACGCCATCCCAGGTATCGATCCTGCTGCGCCTGGAAAAGGACGGCCCCGCCACAGTGTCGAGCCTGGCGCGATCGGAAAAGATGCGCCCGCAATCGATGAGCACCGCGGTCGCCGCTCTGCTGGCCGCAGGCCTTGTCAGTGGCGCGCCTGATCCGGACGACGGCCGTCAAACCATCCTGTCGCTGACTAAAGCGTGCCGCGAGTGGATCCGGGTCGGCCGCGCGGCCCGGCAGGACTGGCTCTCGCGCACTATTTCGGCACGGCTGTCGTCGCGAGAGCAGGACGAACTCGCCGCCGCCGTCTCTCTGCTCAAGCGGCTCGTCGACGATTGACGCGCGCAGAACTGTCGGCTGCTAGAAAGACACATCATGGCTCTCACCACGCTCGACCCGATCACTGCCCTCATTGTCGTCGACCTGCAACGCGGCATCGTCGATCTGCCGTCCGTGCATCCCATGGGAGACGTCGTGGCACGCGCTGGCGCGCTTACGCGCGCGTTCCGGCGGCATCGTCTGCCAGTCGTGCTGGTCAATGTCGCCGGCAGTGCGCCCGGTCGGACCGAGCGGCCTCGTCCCGAAGGTCCCTTCCCCCACGGGTGGGCCGATCTTATTCCCGAGCTCGATCGGCAGGCCGACGACCTCACCGTGACCAAGCAGACATGGGGCGCATTCGCGAGCACGGACATCGAGAGCAATCTACGGCAGCGTGACGTCACGCAGGTCGTCATCGCAGGTGTCGCGACCGGCACCGGCGTCGAATCTACGGCACGGCAAGCTTACGAGGCGGGCTTCAATGTCACCCTTGCGATCGACGCCATGACCGACCCGCGTGCCGAAGCGCACGACTACAGCATCGCCAACGTTTTTCCGAGACTCGGCGAGAGCGGCTCGACGCAAGCGATCATCGATTTGCTGGCAGCACGGAGCGCACAGGCATGAACTGGCTTCATCTCGTTTCCTATTTTTGGGGCGGCGCATTTCTCGCGAACGCCATCCCACATCTAGTCAGCGGGCAGCGCGGCGAACCGTTCCAGAGTCCGTTCGCAAAACCGCCGGGCGAAGGTCTGTCTTCATCGACGGTCAACGTGCTCTGGGGCTCCTTCAACGTGGTCGTTGCATACCTCCTCATTTGTCGCGTCGGAGAATTTGCTCTGCTGGACACGAACGATGTCGTCGCCCTCGGGCTTGGCGCGTTGCTCTTGAGCCTCTTTCTCGCGCGACGCTTCGGCCGGTTCCACGGCGGCAACACGCCATCGGGTTCGTAAGCGTGGCCGCTGCAGGCACATTCCGTTCGCTGCGGAACTACAATTACCGTGTCTGGGCTGCGGGCGCGCTGGTGTCCAACACCGGGACCTGGATGCAGCGCGCCGCGCAGGACTGGCTCGTTCTCACCGAGCTTACGCGGCACAACGCCTCGGCCGTCGGCATCGTGATGGCGCTCCAGTTCGGGCCGCAGCTTCTGCTGATGCCTTGGACCGGTTTTGCGGCCGATCATTTCAACCAGCGACGGCTTCTGGTCGCGACCCAGGCGACGATGGGCGGACTCGCATTGGTGCTCGGTCTTCTTACAGTCACCGGTCTGGTGAATCTGGCACGTCTATGTGTTCGCCTTCCTGTTCGGTTGCGCCGCGGCTTTCGATGCCCCCGTGCGCCAGACGTTCGTGGCCGAGCTCGTCGGCGACGGTGAACTCCCCAATGCGATCGCGCTGAATTCGACGTCCTTCAACGCCGCGCGGATGGTCGGACCCGCGATGGCAGGAATCGTCATCGCCTCGATCGGCACCGGTTGGGCTTTCCTGCTCAACGCCGCCTCCTTCATGGCGGTGCTTTGCTCGCTCGCTTTGCTGCGGACATCGGAGCTTCGCCCGAATGCACGGGCGCACCGGGCACAGGGTGTCATGACCGAGGGCTTTCGCTACGTCTGGTCGCGCAGGGATCTCAGGGCGATCATGATCATGCTGTTCCTGATCGGGACGTTCGGACTGAATTTTCCGATCTTCATCTCGACCATGGCGGTCAGCGTTTTCCACACCGATGCGCGCGGCTTCGGCTTGTTGTCGTCGACGATGGCGGTCGGCACGATCTCGGGCGCGCTGCTGGCCGCAGGGCGCGCCCAGCCACGCTTCGTCTCGCTGCTACTCGGCGCCGCAACGTTCGGCGCGGGATGCACGCTGGCTGCTCTTGCGCCGAGCTATTGGCTGTTTGCGGGCAGCCTTGTCCTGATCGGCGTCGCGGCGCTGACGGTCACCAATACCTCGAACGCCATGATGCAGCTCTCCGCCGAACCGCGGATGCGGGGGCGCGTCATGGCATTGCGCCTCGGCGTCGCGTTGGGCGGCACGCCAATCGGCGCACCCATCGTTGGATGGGTAGCGGATCATCTGGGCCCCCGTTGGGCGCTCGGCGTGGGCGCAACGGCTGGCTTTGCGGCTGCGCTCGTCGCGGTCCGCGCCATGTCGGCGCGGACCGCGAACGATCACAGCGATGAAGCGCGCGCTTAGGCGATCGCGCGGCTGGTCAGTTCGTCCAGCTTCGCCTTGAGCGCGGTGCCATCAGGCAAGGCACGCAGCGGCGGACGCACGCGCAACCAGCCGGCATCACCGGTCTGGGCGGCGAGAATGGCCTTCAGCGTGGCAAGGAAGGACGGCGACTTCACCACGATATCGACAGCCGCCTGCATCCGCGCTTCGACATCCTTCCCGTCGATCATCGCCTTGACCAGCTCCGGCGCGATATTGGCCATGCCGCAGATCGTGCCGGCGCCGCCGCCGGCGATCGCGCGCGCGATGTCGGTTTCATTGCCGACCGTGATGGCGAGCTCGGGCGCCGCGGCACGGAAGGCCTGGAACTGCTTGAAGTCGCCGCTGGAGTCCTTTAGGCCCGCGACCACATTGCCGTAGCGCTTGCGTAAATTCGCAGCGACCGTCGTCGGGATCGCGACGCCCGAGATCTGCGGGATATGATAGAGATAGGCGCGCAGACGATCGTCCGCGACGCCGTCGATGATCGCCGCAAACGCATCCTCGATGCCGTCAGCCGTGACGCTGCGATCGAAGTAAGGCGGCAGAACCAGCACGTGGCGCAGGCCCAGGCTGAGTACGGCGCGCGTCAGCGCGATGCTGTCGCTGATGGCCGGAAAGCCGCCGCCGACGCCGATGCGCTCCGCTGGCACGCCGGCCCTGAGCACTGCATCGATGGTCGCGACGCGCTCAGCAACATTGAACGAGGTCCCCTCGCCGGTGGTGCCGAACAGCACGACACCATCGACCCCCTTGCTAAACAGCTGCTTGGCATGGGCAGCGAGCTTCGCAGAGTCCACATTGCCGTCCGCCGCCAGCGGCGTCGCCGACGCCACCCAAAATCCGCGAATTGCCTCCGTCATAGCACCACCGATTGCTGCGCCCCGAATAAGGCCCTGATCCATAACGATCTTCGCGGCCATGAGGCTGTTTTTGCTTTACTTTCCATCTTGTACCTTACATACAAGTCTTATGCAATTCCCTGCTGTGCCTCCGCCCGAGGGCGGCGCGGCCAGATCTGCAAGAGGTCTCACATGGACATGCTGACGCCCGTCGGACATCCCGCCTCATTGCTCGAAACGTTGCGCGCCAGGCTCGGCGCCGCGGCCGTGCTGACCGGCAGCGACGTGCCCGCACGCAATTGCAACGATTGGAGCGCGAGCCTGCCGCAGACCCCGCTCGCGGTGATCCGCCCGCTTGATGCGCCGGGCGTTGCTGATGCGATTGCGACCTGCCGGCAGGCGCGCCTGCCGTTCGTGCCGCAGGGCGGACTGACCGGGCTCTGCCGCGGCGCCGCGCCTGAAGCAGGCTGGGTCGCGATCTCGCTGGAGCGGATGACCGGCATCGAGGAAATCGATCCCGCTTCGATGACGATGACGGTGAAAGCCGGCACACCGCTGGAGACGATTCAGAAGGCTGCGGACGAAGCCGGCTGCTTTTTTCCGCTCGATCTCGGCTCGCGCGGCTCCTGCGCGATCGGCGGCAATCTCTCGACCAATGCCGGCGGCAACCGCGTCATCCGCTACGGCATGACGCGCGAGTTGGTGCTCGGCCTCGAAGTGGTGCTGCCTGACGGCACCATCATCACTGGCCTCAACAAGCTGATGAAGAACAATGCGGGTTACGACCTGAAACATCTCTTCATCGGCTCGGAAGGCACGCTCGGCATCATCACCCGCGTGGTGCTGAAACTGTTTCCGAAGCCGCGGTCGACCATGGCCGCGCTCTGCGCACTGAAGGATTATGCCGCGGTGATCGACTTGCTCGGTGCCGCTCGCAGCGGCCTCGGTCCGCTGCTGTCGGCATTCGAAGTGATGTGGCCGGACTATTGGGACGTGATCACGACGCGCGCCGGCGTCAAGCCGCCGGTGGCCGCAGGCCATGGCCTCTACGTGCTGGTCGAGGCGCAGGGCACCGACGAGAGCGCCGATGCCCCTCGCTTCCAGGCCTGGCTCGAGGAGCTGATGGAACGCGGGCTGCTCACGGATGCTGCCGTAGCGCAATCGCTGGCGCAGACGCAAGCGTTCTGGCGCGTGCGCGACATCTGCGCCGAGTTCGGACAGGTGCTCGGGCCGCACATCTCTTACGACATCGGCCTTGCCGTGGCGCGGATGGACGAGTTCGCGACACGCTGCAAGGCGGCGCTGGCTGACGGCATCAAGGGCTGCGAGAGCGTTTATTACGGTCATATCGGCGACGGCAATCTGCACCTCGTCTCCTGGGTCGCGGGCCTTCCCGTCGCGCAGCAGCCGAAGGAGGAGATGGACGAGATCATCTACGGCCTCGTCCGCGACATGGGCGGCAGCGTCTCCGCCGAGCACGGCATCGGCACGCTGAAGAAGAGATGGCTCGGTCATGCCCGCAGCGAACCGGAGATCGCCTTGATGCGGACGCTGAAAGCCGCGCTCGATCCCGATCATCTGCTCAACCCCGGCAAGGTGATCTGAGAACCCCGATGCGCTCGCTCAAGCTGGATGCGCCGAAATCGCTGTCGCAGCGCGTGATGCTGCGGCTGCGACAGGCGATCATCGACGGCGAGTTCGCGTTGGGCGCGGCGATTTCGGAAGAGATGGTGGCGAATTCGTTCGGCGTCAGCCGCACGCCGGTGCGCGAGGCGATGGGCCAGTTGCAGACGCAAGGGCTCGTGGTGATCCGGCCGCAGGTCGGCAGCTTCGTGTTCACGCCGAGCGCAGAAGATATCACCGCGCTTTGCAGCTTTCGCATCGCGCTCGAGCCCAAGGCCGCCGAGCTCGCCTTTCGTCATGACCGGGACGGCGCGATCGCCGCGATGAGCGAGGCGATTGCGGCAATGGAGCCGGCCGTCGAGGCGAGGGACAACATCGCCTATGGCCGCGCCGACGCCGCCTTTCACGAGGCGCTGTTCACGCATTGCGGCAACCGTTATCTCGCCGAATCCTATCAGCTCGTCTCCGGCCGCGTTGCCGCGCTCCGCACCAGTCTGACATCGCCGATCGACGTGCGCACCCGCGTCTCGTTCGACGAGCACCGCGAGCTGCTCGACCTGTTCGCGCGCGGCGAGTTTGCAGCTTTCGAAGCGCTGATGACCACGCACATCACCAATTCGGGTGTGGTCTACGCCAAGGCGTTGAAAGTCGATTGATCGCCTATCTCTCCTGCTTCGAGCCCGGTCGATCGAGGAAATCCAGGGCGGTGTTGATCTGTTCGAGCTGATGCTCGATTTTGTCGCGGTCCTCCACCGACTGCGCCGTATCGAGCTGTTCGACGAGCTTCTGCTTCCGCAGCAGCAAGTTCTCAATGACTGTACTCACAGCTTCCCCATCGCCAGAGGCGACATCGCGCACACCATCGTGAAGGCGCACGCGACCCGGGCCCGCGTCGAACCCTCACGCAGAATGTTCGCGGCCGCGATTGGTTCCAATTGCGCAGCTCAGGTGCGCCGACGGGAACCTGCGTTCAGCGCGGCGCGACGATTCCGGCGAGCCGCACCTGCGCGACATGGGTGCGGCTCGCGGAGACCGAGAACACCGCCAGCAGCGTACACACCATGCAGAGCTTCATTCGAACGGTCCTGCGATCGGTGATGGGCAGGAACAGGAAAAACAGCATCGACAGGATCAGCAGCGTATCGACCAGCAGCATGGATTTCTCCCTCGCAACGGATGGGGAGCTTGGCACGGCATGCAGCAGCGATATGTGGACCGTGTCACAGTCCCGCCTGGCGTCACAATCGGCAGAGCGGGCCCACCGATCGGTTGAATTCGGCGGCCCGGAGTCCTATGCGTAGGCCTCATGGACACCCAGATCATTACCGCCGCAAAACCCCTGATGGCGCAGGCCCGCCCGCGTAAGCCGGCGCCGTTCCTTCCCATGAGCCGCGCCGAGATGGACGCGCTCGGCTGGGATGAATGCGACATCGTGCTGGTGACCGGCGATGCCTATGTCGACCATCCGAGCTTCGGCATGGCCATCATCGGCCGCCTGCTCGAGGCGCAGGGATTCCGGGTCGGCATCATCTCCCAGCCGGACTGGCAGTCGGCCGAGCCGTTCAAGGCACTCGGCAAGCCAAAAGTGTTCTTCGGCGTCACCGGCGGCAACATGGATTCCATGGTGAACCGCTACACCGCCGACCGGCGCCTGCGCCATGACGACGCGTACACGGCAGGCGGCGAAGGCGGCAAGCGGCCGGACCGCTCGACCGTCGTCTACGCCCAGCGCTGCCGCGAGGCATTCAAGGATGTGCCGATCGTGCTCGGCGGCATCGAGGCTTCGCTGCGCCGGATCGCGCATTACGATTACTGGTCGGACAAGGTGCGGCGCTCGGTGCTGGCCGACGCCAAGGCCGACCTCCTGCTCTACGGCAATGCCGAGCGCGCCGTCGTCGAAGTCGCGCACCGTCTCGCCGCCGGCGAAGCGCCGCGCGAGCTCGACGACATCAGGGGCGTCGCGCTGTTCCGCAAGGTCCCAGCGGATTACACCGAGCTGCACGCCGACGATCTCGATTCCGCCGACGAGGGCGCCACGCGCCAGAAGGGCCTGACCGTCATCCGCCTGCCTGCGCTGGAGCAGGTCGAGCAGGACAAGGAAGCCTACGCCCGTGCCTCGCGTGTGCTGCACCGGGAGAGCAATCCCGGCAATGCGCGTCCGCTGGTGCAGCGTCACGGCGACCGCGATCTCTGGCTCAACCCGCCGCCGATCCCGCTCACATCAGAGGAGATGGACGCGGTCTACGACCTGCCTTATGCGCGCGCGCCGCATCCGTCCTACGGCGAGGCCAAGATTCCCGCCTGGGACATGATCAAGTTCTCGGTGACGATCATGCGCGGCTGCTTCGGCGGCTGCACCTTCTGCTCGATCACCGAGCACGAGGGCCGCATCATCCAGAACCGCTCCGAAGGCTCGATCCTGCGCGAGATCGAGAAGATCCGCGACAAGACGCCGGGCTTCACCGGCGTGATCTCCGACATCGGCGGCCCCACCGCCAACATGTACCGGATGGCGTGCAAGGACCCGAAGGTCGAGGCGGCGTGTCGGCGGCCGTCCTGCGTCTTCCCCGAGATCTGCCCGAACCTCAACACCTCGCATGACGACCTCATTCGCCTCTATCGCAAGGTGCGCGAGACCAAAGGCATCAAGAAGGTGATGGTCGCATCGGGCGTGCGCTACGACCTCGCGGTCGAGAGCCCCGAATACATCAAGGAGCTCGTCACCCATCACGTCGGCGGCTATCTCAAGATCGCCCCTGAACACACCGAGCGCGGTCCGCTCGACAAAATGATGAAGCCGGGCATCGGCGCCTACAACAAGTTCAAGCGGATGTTCGACGAGGCGGCCGAGCGAGCCGGCAAGAAATATTACCTGATCCCCTATTTCATCGCGGCGCATCCGGGCACGACCGACGAGGACATGATGAACCTCGCGCTGTGGCTGAAGAAGAACCGCTATCGCGCCGATCAGGTGCAGACCTTCCTGCCCTCGCCGATGGCGACCGCGACCGCGATGTACCACACCGGCGTCAATCCCCTGCGCGGCGTGCGCCACGGCGGCAGCGACAAGGTCGAGGCGATCAAGGGCCTGCGCCAGCGCCGCCTGCACAAGGCGTTCCTGCGCTACCACGATCCCGACAACTGGCCGGTGCTGCGCGAAGCGCTGATCGAGATGGGCCGCCGCGACCTGATCGGCTCGCAGCCCCACCAGCTCGTGCCGGCGCACCAGCCCCCCGGCACCGGCAAGGCCGCCGGCACCAGGCGCCCGGTGCGACCGGGCGGCAAGGCGCAGAAGTTCACGACCAAGGGCGTGCGGCTGATGAAGTAGCGGCCGAGCGCCGAATTGCGCCTCCCGCGTTCGCGTCCTCGAACAAAGTTGAAAACAACCCCATGCACAGTAGCCGGGGGTAGCGAAATCAAGCCTTGAAGCGCGACGCGATAGGGATGGCGCGTCGTCCGCGCATCAACTCGTCCGTGAAGCACGACATTTCCGAAAAACCGTAGACGCGCTTGACCCGTCGGGCAAAACAGGCGCAAGATGTCATCATCGCGCCCTGTTCGGCCGGGCCATCCCGCTCCTCCGCATCGATATCCTCAAGCTTCACTCCGCATCCCGCGCGCGGAATGTTTCGTGGTCTGTCGACACGTGACGAGAATTCGTTCGCGTCGGGCATGCCGAAACCGGTTGACCTTTCCTCGATCATGTAACATATAAAGTTACATGAAACGTGACAGCCGCCTCTCTGGCGTCCTCCACGTGCTGCTGCACATGGCGCAGCAGCCGGGGCCGTTCACATCCGAGACCCTGGCGAAAGCCATGGACACCAATCCGGTGGTGATCCGCCGCATCATGGCGGGGCTGCGGGACCTCGGTTACGTGCGCTCGGAAAAAGGCCACGGGGGCGGCTGGACGCTGGCCTGCGATCTTTCCAAGGTGACGCTGCGCGACGTTTACGTCGCGCTCGGCAGCCCTGCGCTTCTGGCCATGGGCAACCGGACGGAAGCACCGGGTTGCCTGGTCGAGCAGGCCGTCAATGCGGCGCTCGAAAAGGCCTTTGACGATGCCGAGGCGCTGCTGCTGGCGCGCCTCGGTGAAGTGACGCTGGCGATGCTGGGCGAGGATTTGCGCAAGCGGCTGGGGTCTCGAAAGATCCATCACATCAGCGCGCATGGCGCGTGAACGGCTCCATTCACGGGACTGCATCATGACCGACATTCAAGCCGCATTTTCGGATCCGCAATTCGTGGCTCGATACACCGAAGGACCACGGCGCTTCGTGCCGGGCTACGACGCCATGCAATCCATGGCGTCAATTTTGCTGGCCGAAAGCGTCCCCGGCGATGGGCAAGTGCTCGTCCTCGGTGCCGGTGGCGGCCTGGAGCTCAAAGCCTTTGCACAGGCACATCCCGGTTGGCGCTTCGACGGCGTCGACCCCTCTGGGCCGATGCTGGCGCTGGCCGGGCAGACTCTGGGAGAGCTCGCACCACGTGCGCGCTTTCACCAAGGCTATATCGATGATGCCCCGGAGGGACCATTCGACGGCGCCACCTGCCTCCTGACCCTCCATTTCGTGGATGTTCCCGAACGACGTCGCATCGCCTCGGAGGTCCGCCGCCGGCTCAAACCGCGCGCACCGTTCGTGGTCGCGCATCTGAGCGCGCCCGATGGAGAGAAGGAACGTCCGCTGTGGCTGGCGCGCTACTCAGCGTTCCTGGCCGCATCCGGCGTCGAGCCGGAGCAGGCCGCGGCCGCACAGAATGCGGTCAGCAACCATCTGCAGATTCTGGCGCCTGCTCAGGACGAACTCGTCCTGCGCGAGGCCGGGTTCTCTGAGCCAACGCTGTTCTACACCGGCTTCGCCTTCCGCGGCTGGGTCGCGTACGCCTAATGCCGCCACAGCGCCGGAATGGAATTTTCGATTGGGCGGGTTAGACGCCAAAGCCGTTCCTCATATCGCCTGAACTAAAGAACGGAATTATCCGCTGCGCAGCCTAGAGTCGCCTGAGGCGCGAAGGTGGGCAGGCGATGAACAATATCCGAACGGGATTTTTGGACGCCATCGGCAACACGCCGTTGATCAGGCTGCGAAGGGCGTCGGAGGCCACAGGCTGCGAGATCTACGGCAAGGCCGAATTTCTCAATCCTGGCGGGTCGATCAAAGATCGTGCGGCCCTTGCCATGGTGGAAGATGCCGAGCGAACCGGCAAGCTCGGACCCGGCGGTGTCATCGTCGAAGGCACGGCCGGAAATCTCGGCATCGGCCTTGCGCTCGTGGCGAATGCACTGGGGTATCGAAGCGTGATCGTGATGCCTGACACGCAAAGTCAGGAGAAAAAGGACATGCTGCGGCTGTGCGGCGCGGACCTGCGGTTGGTCCCTGCCGTTCCCTATTCGAATCCCGGTCACTACGCGCGCTATTCCGGTCAGCTAGCCGAACAGCTCGGCGCGTTCTGGGCCAATCAGTTCGATAACGTTGCCAATCGCGAGGGCCATCATCGCACGACCGGGCCGGAGATTTGGGAGCAGACGGGCGGAAAGATCGACGGCTTTACCTGCGCCGTCGGCAGTGGCGGGACTTTGGGTGGGGTCGCACGAGCCCTCAAGGAGCGAAATCCAGCCATCAGGATTGCGCTCAGCGACCCCATGGGGGCCGCGCTCTACAACTGGTTCACCAAGGGTGAGCTGACGAGCGAAGGGGACTCGATCACCGAAGGGATCGGCCAAGTGCGTGTCACCAGGAATCTCGAAGGCACGCCAATCGATGCGGCGTACCAGATCACGGACGAGGAAGCGTTGCCGGTTCTCTTCGACCTGATCGAGCACGAAGGGCTGGTGCTCGGTGGCTCGAGCGGCATCAACATCGTCGGAGCCATGCGACTTGCACGGGACCTCGGTCCGGGCAAGACCATCGTGACCATCCTCGCGGATGGCGGACAGCGCTATCAGTCCAAGCTGTTCAACCCGGAATTCCTGCGCAAGAAGAATCTGCCCATTCCACGTTGGATGGAATAGCAAGCCGCCGGCCGATGGCAAGGCAATCGCATTTGGCCTTTGGCGGCGTCTCGGCGCGGGCCTCCTCCGAGACGACTGCTCCGCAGTCTCCTCAGGATGCGGCTTAGCGGCCTCGGTGCCCGCTTACTGGCTTGTCGCCGCCGCAGCGGCGGTCGCCACATATTTCGTGTAGAATTCGGCGACCCGGCCGCGCCACATGCCGACGAACGCCTCCGACGTCACATTGTCCACCGATTTCCAGGCGCGCTTGAACGCCGGAAGCGCATTGCCCCAGATCGCGCGCTTGCACCACCTCTCGCCCTTCTCCTTGCCTTCGCTGGTGGCGCACATCGATTTCCAGGCGGTGCGGGCGGGGTGGCTGACGTGCTCGGCGGCGCCTTCCCAGCCCTGCTGATGGATCAGGTAAAGATCGCTCATGTCAGGCGTCCGGTGCGTGATCCACCCGAACTGGACGCCCTCGGTCAGGATCTTGTAGGCGGCCGCAACGGCGTTGTCCCTGGGATTGCGGATCTGCCCGAAGCCGAACTTGCCGAACTCATATTGGCTCAGCTGAAACAGGCCGATATAGGACCCGGTGCGTTGATTGGGGTTGAAACCGGATTCGATCTTGGCAACCGCCATCATGAAATTGACATCGAGACCAAAGGCGTCGGACACACGCTTGATCTCTTCGGCCGGCGTTCCCACCGGAATGTCCTTGAACGCACGCAAGACGATCTCCGCCGGTTTCTCGGCGGGCGGCAGTTCGGACCAGACGTAGTAGACCAGATAACGGAAATCCGGCGCCGACGCCGCTTTGGGAGCATCGTTGACCGCATCGCGCGCTGCGGAGAGCGGCTGGACAGTGTCAGGCTCCAACGACGCCAGTTTCGGCGCGACGGGTTCAGCGACGATCTCGGCTCCGCTGCTCGACGGCCCGGAAGCTGCCGACGTCGCCGGACCAGGCTCTGCTCTGTCGGCCCGAAGCGCCGCCGCAAGCCTGGCGGATGCCTCGGCGTACAAGGCAGGCGTCACCACGAGCGCAGGAGCCACGTTCGCTGCCGCTGCCGGCAGGACATCCGGCATCGTCGCGGCCGGTCTGTTACCGGCGGCCAGAAAGACCCCAATGGACGCGATGAGAGCCACGATGCAGCCGGTCTGCCAAACCTTCATTGCCCGAAGTCCATGGATGGCTTCTGTACGAAGGCTATGCGCATGTCGCCGCAGCCCAGATAAGTCCCCCTTCGTAGAACCTTATGGTTTAAATGTGGTGAACGGGGGCAGATTTCTGCCTCGCCTCTCATCGGGGTCCGCCTTGGGTCTGGTCATCCCCGGACTTCGACCGCACCTGCGCGCCGGGCCGGCCGCAGATTTTACCGCAAAGAGTTGCGCCTGCTTTGCCTCCCCGCAGCCTGGAAATCCCGCTAGGATTGAGCACCCGCGTAGCGCGGGCGCTAAATTATAAAGGGAGGAAAATCATGTTAACACGTCGAGGTTTCGCCGGTTTGGCGTCGTGTGCAATTTGTGGAATTACCGATTTCATCGCAACGGAGGCTTTCGCGCAGGGCGCACAGCCACCTGCCGCCGGCGGGGTGACCCGGAAAATCCTGTCGCAGATTGACGGCCCCGCGCCGGGGTACACAACGATCATCATGGACGTCACGATCGAGCCGGGCGTTTCGATCCCGCGTCACACGCATCCCGGAATCGAGTCGAGCTACTGCATGGAGGGCGGAGGCGGCGAACTCCCGGTCGAGGGACAGCCGATGCGCATCATCAAGGCGGGCGAAGCATTCCAGATCCCGCCGGAGACGCCGCATGCTGGTGGCAAGGCAGCGGACACCAAGACGAGACTCCTGATCAATTACATCGTCGAGAAGGACAAGCCGATATCGAAGCCTGCCTGAACGGGCAGGCTGCATGGGTGTCGATTGACTCCGGACGAGCTTGCGCCCGGCCGGAGGCTCGCAACATCGGTTCAAAGCAAGGGGCCTCATCCGTTCTGGCAAGAGTGGATTGGGCCGCTTGGTTTTGACCTCGCACGGTGGTCCCGAAAGATCGCGCTCATTCCGAGACATTGGGCCGCGCCTCGGCGCAGAGCCGGGCTTCGACGCGAGCCGCGCTGCCTTGAACCGCGTCTTGGCTTCCGATGTCCGGCTTGGCCCCAGCTCGCGGGGAAATGGGGGGCATTGAGCTGGGGCCATTGGGGTCACCCTTGGGGAAGGGCACCGGGAAAACTTGGCAAATGCGCGAATGTTCCAGGCCTAATTTTGCGGTCTCCCGTTCCGCAGCCGGAACAAAATCCGTGTGTGCACTTTGTAACACATGGCAGGACAAGACGCGGCTACGGAACTTCCGATCATCCTGGTCGTCGAAGACGAGGAAGCGATCCAGATCATCGTCGAGGAAGCCCTCGCCGAGGGCGGTTTCGAGATCGAAATCGTGAAGACGGGTGAGGAAGCGATTACGCTGCTGAAGAGCGGCCTCAGGCCCTATCGGGCTGTCGTGACCGACGTCAACTTGCTGGGACGTCTTGACGGCTGGGAGATCGCACGAGCTGCCCGTGAGATCGACCCGCATTTTCCCGTGGTTTACATGACCGGCGCGGCCGCCGATAAGTGGCCCGTACTCGGTGTACCAAACAGCATTCTGCTCCAGAAACCATTTGCGCCCGCGCAAGTCGTTGCGGCTGTTTCTCAGCTCTTGAACGTGGGTTCGCAGCAGACGGGGCCCGCCTAAGGGTCGCAAATCGTGCCTGCTTCGGTCCTCCTCGTCGAAGATGAAGCCCTCATCAGAATGATGCTGGTCGACATGATCGAAGAGGCGGGGCACTCGGTCGTTGCGGAGGCTGGCGACGTCAGCCGGGGTGCCGCGCTTGCAAGCAGCGCTGAGTTCGATCTCGCAATACTCGACATAAATCTTGGCGGTGACGTGATCACGCCGATCGCCTCAACCGTTGCCGGTCGCGGCAAGCCGTTCTTCTTCGTGAGCGGCTATGGATCGTCGGGAGTCCCTGATGCCTTCAAAGGAACCCCCGTGGTGATAAAGCCGTGTCTGCTGGTTGAGCTCAAGGCCGCGATCGATTCGGCGTTGTCGTAATCTTCGCTGATCCGTTCCCAAGACGTTGCTTGGCAAATCGCCCCCGCTATCGAAGCGCGGCCGTGGCCACCCGCAAACAGGGCAGGCAGCGATAGGCATGAACGGCGGGAAGGCTTGCGATGGCAGGAAGAGATGCCAGGAAATCCATCGGCTTCCTGCATGTCTCACAAATCAGGATCGGCCGAATGTTGTTCGCCTCGTCGCGAGGCATCGGCGCCCCGTTGGCCGGCAGGCATGCAGATCTCGCGCGCACGTCGGATCATCCGGGAAATTGCGGAAGGGAATCATTTGAAAACTACGCGGTGATTTTCGCCCAGAAAAGCTAACAATGCCTAAGCAATCCTCCCGTCTCGAACCTGCCAGCCCCGAAACATGCTCCTGGGACGCTCCGTTCAATCCGTTTGGGCTGGGTTTGGGGGAAGGCGTCGGCGACGGGCTGGCCTGCGGTGTCACCACGGAGCCGTCACCATGAGGCACGCACGTTCCCACGTTGCTGAGGAGACGCTTGGCTTGCGCATCACGCGCTTTCGAATAGTCGTGACGCCGCTCGATATTCATCGCCGCCCATTTGTCCCAGGCCTCGAACGCGTCGGCGTAGTGCTTGCGCATCTGTTCTTCGGCCGAAAGGCAATCGGCGAATTTATCGAACACCAGATCGGTGTTGACCGGCGTCATTCCGCCGACAAGGACCACCAGCATCCATTTCATGGTTGCTCCACATTTGTTGCCTGACCGGAACGGGCAAATCCCCGTCCGGGTTCCGTCTCGCGCGAGGCGCAACGATCAGGCCGGCTCTCCGGTCGAAATGCGATCGAGGCGCAGACGGTGGCGCTGGTCCGTCAGCAGCCTTGCGCCACCGAGCACGGCGGCCAGCGTACCCAAGCCCGTTCCGCCCGCGATCAGGAACATGATCAAGAGCTGATATTTTGCCGCATCGACCGGCGCGACACCGGCGAGAATCTGACCGGTCATCATGCCCGGCAAGGAGACAAGGCCGATCGCCGCCATGCTGTTCATGATCGGCGTGAATCCGCTTCGGAGCGCATCCCTGACGACCGGCAACACGGCTTGATACCGCGTGCCGCCGAGCGCGAGGCAAGCTTCGATGGCACTGCGTTCACGCACGAGGCCGGTGATCAGGACGTCCAGCCCGAGGCTGATCCCCGTCATGGTGTTGCCCAGGATCATGCCGAGCAGCGGCAGCGCGTAGCGGGGGTGATACCAGGGATCCGGGCGCAGCTGCGTGAGCAGCGCGAACATCGTCACGGTGCCGGCGGCGAGCAGCGTGCATGACGCGCCGAGGCCGTAGCTCCAGATGCCGGGAAGACGCCGCTTCTGCCGCGCGACGATCTCGCGCGAGGCGAACAGGACCATGATGAAGGCCGCAAGCGCGGTCCAGAGCGGCGAGACGGCGGCAAACAGGAAGGTCAGCACGTATCCGACCAGCACGAGCTGGATTACCATCCTGAGCGTGGCGACGGCCAGCTGCCTCTCGAGCTTGAGGTGGAGAGCAAGCGAGAGAACCCCGTCCATGACGACGAGGAGCGCGGGCAGGATCAGATCGCCGTAAGCAAGGGGGATGTAGGTCACATCAGCTTCTCCTCGATCCTGCCGCCGGTGTTCATCAGGAAGACCCGCGACCCGACCCTCCGCGCCTGGGCATCGTCATGCGTACTCCAGATCACGCTCGTTCCCGCAACGACCCGCTCGGCGATCAAGGCTTCCACCGCCCCAGCCGATGCCGCATCGAGTGCCGAGGTCGGCTCGTCGAGCAGGAGCACGCGCGATTGCAGCACGAGCGCGCGCACGAGCGCCAATCGTTGTTTCTCGCCCGTCGACAATCTTTGAATCGGCCAGGAGGCGCAGTCGTGCGGCAGCCGCAAGCGTTCGACCAGCGGCAGCGCATCCTCCCAGGCCGTGAAGTGCTCCTGCACCGTGTCGGACCACCAGCCGGGCTCGGCGGCAACATACGTCACCTGCTTGCGCCAGACGGGAGCCGGCATGGTTTCCCTCAGCCTCCCGTGCAGCATGACCGCGCCTTCGTTGGGATCGAGATCCGCGATGGAGCGGAGCAGCAGGGTCTTGCCGACGCCGGACGGTCCTTGCAGGGCGACGCATTCGCCGCCCTGCAACTCGAACGACACGCAGAGGTGCAGGCGCTTGAGTGCGCGGACCGTCAACATGCGTCAAGTCTTGAGCCGCAACCGATCGGCGACGCGCCTTGCGATCTCCGCCGGCGCCTCCTTCGGATAGGGATGCACCGAGCTGACATTGATCTCGCCGAGCACGTAGCTGTCGCTGCCGTCGGGCTGAACGGGGCCGAGCATGAAGTCCGCGTCCCAGATCGCGGGCAGGTCACCGCGCGCGATGTCGAGCAGCGAGGTCAGCTGCGGCGTCCACTCGTCCTCCATCATCAGGCGCAGCCGCTGGAAGCGTGGGTCCGCGTTCGACGTGTAGAGCCGCGGTCCGGCTTCGGAACGCGCGGCCGGCGATTCGACCAGGGCCTTGACCTTGTGATGGCCGAAACCGGCGCAGCGATCGCCTGCCATGTAGCAGCGCACCACGCCCTCGTGGAGGCGCGGCTGGAATGCCTGATCGATCACGCTGCCGCTCTCGAAATACTCCGCGCAGCGCCGCATGAAATCGTCCAGCGTCAGCTCCTCGGAGGCCTCCTTCGTCGCGTCCAGCACTTTCACCATGGGCGAGGTCTTGAGCTGTTCGACCTTCCATACGCCTTGACCGCCGTTGCCGCGGCTGCGCTTGATGACGCGCGGGCCGGCAGCAAGCCGCGCCGGCAGCCCGGCACGCATCGCCTCGACCGTCCGATACAGCGCCGTGTCCGATCCCCAGCCCATCGCGCGGGTCCGATAGAGGACTTCCTTCGTGCCCATCTTGAGGATGACATCGGGATGCGCGCTCACCCAGACGCCCTGCGCGGCGACGTCGCGCAGCAGGGCGTCGAGGCCGGCACGGTTTCGACCGTCCTGGATCGGGTTGACCCAGACCAGCACGCCATCCACTCCGAGCAGTTGCTCGCGGACGGCGTCCGCGAAGCTCTCGTCGTAAATCGCTGGCTGAGCTTCGACGCCGATGGCATCAAGCGCCGCGAACACGTCGGCGAAGCGACCAGTTTTCGAGGTGGCCTCTCGACGGGCGACGGCATCGCCTCGCGAGAGGATGGCAACGCTTGGTCGGGATGAGGATCGTCGTTCGGTGTTCATGCGCAAGCTCCACGTGTTGCGTGCTGCGCAGAGCTTGGACCGAAGTCTCGCCGGGAGTCTGCTTGATCCCGCTTAGACAGTCTATGTGAGATCGCCCGGTCCGATCAAGGGGCCATTCTTTTCAGGCCGGCTATCGCAAATTGCCGTGGTCACGCTTACCTTGCGCCCATGAAAAAGATCGGATTCCTGTCGTTCGGACACTGGACACCCTCGCCGCAATCGCAGACCCGCTCGGCGGCGGATACGCTGCTGCAGTCGATCGAGCTTGCGGTCGCGGCCGAGCAGCTTGGCGCGGACGGCGCCTATTTCCGCGTGCATCATTTCGCGCGGCAGCTGGCCTCGCCCTTCCCGCTGCTCGCGGCGGTCGGTGCCAGGACCAGCAAGCTCGAGATCGGCACGGCCGTGATCGACATGCGCTACGAGAACCCGCTCTACATGGTGGAGGATGCCGGCAGCGCCGATCTCATCGCCGGCGGGCGGCTGCAGCTCGGCATCAGCCGCGGCTCGCCGGAGCAGGTGATCGACGGCTGGCGCTATTTCGGCTATCGCCCGGCCGAAGGCCAGAGCGATGCCGACATGGGGCGGCGCCACGCGGAAGTGTTTCTCGATCTGCTCCGCGGCGAGGGTTTTGCCGAGCCCAATCCGCAGCCGATGTTTCCCAATCCGCCGGGCCTGTCGCGGCTCGAGCCGCATGCGCAAGGCCTGCGCGAACGGATCTGGTGGGGCGCCGGCTCGAACGCGACGGCGGTGTGGGCCGCACAACTCGGCATGAATTTGCAGAGCTCGACGCTGAAGAACGACGAGACCGGCGAAGCCTTTCACGTGCAGCAGGCCGCGCAAATCCGAAAGTTTCGCGCGGCGTGGAAGGAGGCCGGCCACAGCCGCGAGCCCCGCGTCTCCGTCAGCCGCAGCATCTTCGCGCTGATGGACGATCGCGACCGCGCCTATTTCGGCGGCGAGCGCGGCGGCGAAGACCAGATCGGCTTCATCGACCCGCACACCCGCGCGATCTTCGGCCGCTCCTATGCAGCGGAGCCTGACGTGCTGATCGAGCAGCTCAGGCAGGACGAGGCGATCGCCGAGGCCGATACGCTGCTGCTGACGATCCCGAACCAGCTCGGCGTCGATTATTGCGCGCACGCGATCGAGGCGATCCTGACGCATGTCGCGCCGGCGCTGGGGTGGCGGTGAGCCTGCTGATCATTCTCTAGCGCGTCGGCAGTCGCTCCACGAGCTTTGCCAACACGGCGGCCGGAAGGTTAACCGCCGACAGCCGCCAGCCATCGCCGGCAAAATGCATGCTGATGCTGCCGGCCTCGCGACTGGCACCCAGCCGCAACGAGAACTCGACGGGCTTGATGAGAGTGAAGCGCCGGATGATCCCAGGTATGTTCGAGACGTCGATCTCAGCGAGCGGCGGAATGCTGCCGAACTCGACGTTGCCTCGCACCGTCCCGGTCTGAAGCAGAACGGCGATGTTGTCCCGGGTCAACAGCTTGCTTGCGAGGTCATCCGCGACGCTGGCGCCGAACGTGTTGATGGCGAGGCGCTCGAACGGCTTGACGGGGCGCTCGCGTCCGAGGCGACGCAGATAGGCATCGATGAGCTGATCGACCAAGGCGTGACGCACGCGCGGAAGGTCGGTCCGGGCGAGCACCTGATCGGCATCGCCGCTGCGCGCAGCCGCGACCAGCCCGGCAAGAGACACGAATGCCGTACCTGCATAGACGAGCAGACACAGCGCCACGACGGCGAGCGCGGCGGCGAGCCACTTCATGCCGGTTCAACAGGTAGCCGAAGGCTGCGTTCCAACATCGTTGCAGACGCGAATGCGCTTGCGGAACCGAAAAGAGGAAAAACAGGCAATTGTTCCTGTTCCCAGGGGAACACCCGGCTGGATCACCGAGTTCATCGCAGCGCCGCATCCAGCGGCGAGGGAGAACGCGATGAAGAAGTTCATGCTGATTTCAGCCGCCGCGCTGCTCGTGTCGACGGGCGCGATGGCGCAGACCACTGTGACGACGACCACGACCGGCGCGGCGCACGGCGCTACCGTGCAGATCGAGCCGGAGTATCGCACCAGGATCCATTCCTACGTCACCGAGCACAAGATCCGCCCGGTCGAGACGCACGAAAAGATCGTGGTCGGCTCGCCGGTCCCGCGCGACGTCGAGCTCGCGACCGTCCCGAGCGATTGGGGTCCCTCGCTCACCAAGTATCGCTACGTCTATTCCGGCAGCCACGTGATGCTGGTCGATCCGGAATCGCGCATGGTCGTCCAGGAAGTCGACTAACCCCGCTCGCGGCGGGCCGTGGGGCGGCCCGCCGCGGATGCGCTTGGTTCATTGCAGGGCGCCGATGCCCGTCACTCAATAATTCTGCTCGCACGCGCACTGATCGTCGCGCTGCTTTTGTAGTCCAGGAATCTGCCGCCGACCGCCGCACCTTCGACAGCCGACGAGATCGAGCGAACCATCATTCGCGTTCGCTCCGCACACACGCCCTGCCCAAGATCGTGACTCTGCGCTGCGCGAAGAGCCGCGCACGCATGAACCGCAGATGAATAGACGCTCTCGATGTTTGCCCACACACCGCGAAACTGCAGACGCAGCGGATCAGCTGCGAACAGCGCGCATGCAAAGGAACGTTTGCGCGATTGCCAATTTATCCCGAGCCTGATTTGGCGATTTTTGGAAACTGGAGGAGACGACAATGAGGATAGTGAAGCTTTCCGCAGTTGCGGCCGCTCTGCTGGCCAGCACGGCGTTTGCCGTTGCGCAATCGAGCTCGACGGTCGGCACCGGCGGCTCGTCCGCCGGCGGCGGCACCAGCAATTCGACCATCGGCACCGGCGGCTCGTCGGCCGGTGGCAGCGGCTCGGGTTCGGCGTCGACGCTCGGCACCGGCGGCTCGTCGGCGGGCGGCGGCACCAGCAGCTCGACTGTCGGGACCGGCGGCTCCGCGGCCGGCAGCGGTTCGGGCAGCGGCTCGGCTTCCACGCTCGGCACCGGCGGTTCGTCGGCGGGCGGCGGCAAGAGCTCGTCCAGCGTCGGCACCGGTGGCTCGGCAGCGGGCAGCGGCTCGGGCAGCGGCTCGGCTTCCACGCTCGGCACCGGCGGTTCGTCGGCGGGCAGCGGCAAGAGCTCGTCCAGCGTCGGCACCGGCGGCTCGGCAGCGGGCGGCTCGACCGTCGGTCAGTCCGGCTCGTCGAAATCCCGCGACATGGACGACGCCGGCAAGTCCGGCAGCCATGCCAGCGAGATGGGCATGGAAAAGGGCAAGGGCCACCACAAGGACGAGATGAAGAAAGACAAGGATTGACGCCTTGATCCACGGAGCGGCAGCGATGCCGCTCCTTCGTCCGTGTTGGAGGAGAACTGCCATGAACAAATCGATCATTGCGATTGCAGCATTGGCTTTGATGGGGAGTACCGCTCTGGCCGAAACCACCGAAAAGACCGGCAAGACGGCCTCCGGCGACACCTGCAAGGTCACGGTCGAAAAACATCCCGACGGCAGCATCACTGCGCTCGGCTCGTCCAGCTCAGGCACGACCGGATCGACGGCATCAAGCGGTTCGCTGTCGAGCTCGAGCTCGGCCGGCGGATCGTCGGTGCATGTGCAGGCCGGTGGCGGCAACGTTTCAAGCTCGTCATCGACGGCAGGTGGCCCCGGCTCGACCAGCGCCAGCACCATCACCGTCAACGGCTGCACGATCTCGACCTCGTCACCCTGAACAAAGGATTGCAACATGAGAACACTCATCACGACCTCGGCGGTCGCACTTCTGCTTGCCGCCACCTCACCTGTGCTGGCGCAGACCAGCATCACCGGGGGATCAGGCGGCTCGGCCGCCGTAGGCGGCACCTCCGCCTCCACCGTCGGCACCGGCGGCACGTCCACCTCGGCAAGCGGCCGCACGGGCTCCTCGATCGCGGCTGGTGGAAGCGCCGCCGCCGTCAATGGCAAGACCCAGACCGGCGTCAGCATGAACAAGGGCAACGGACCGGTGCTGAATTCCAACGCCCGCGCGCAAGCGCATGAGGGCGGCACGTTCAGCCGTTCGCACACGCGCACAAAGGTGAAGGCCGGCGAAGAAGTGGGCTCGACCACCAAGACGATGTCGCACGTGCCGGGCTCGAAGCCGACCATGTCGACCACCTCGACGACGGCACGCTGAGCGCCGAGAACGCTTCGATCCTCACGACCTGCTGCCCGATCCGATCGGGCAGCTCTTTTGCTGGCGCGCCGGTTCAGCCGCCGCTCAGGCTCTGGCTGATGCGCGTGACGATCGCGTCCCATCGCCGCTTCTCGGCCGCGGGATAATTGATCAGCACGCAGTGGACGTAGCGGCTGGTGAAGTTGCAGCGGTCGTACCAGATCTTATCGTGCCTGATGCTGGACACGACGAAGAAGTTTTGCGCAATCCGCTTGTAGACGATGCCCGCAGGCGGCTGCTTGGCGGCCAGGAACGCGGCCGGCGAAATCCCCTGCTCGCGAGCAACGGCCTGCACCGTGAGATCGGCAGCGCCGTCGGGCGTGCGGAATTTCCGGCCGTAGCCGTCCGGCTCGCCGGCCTGTTCCGTGAAGATCGAAATCGGAATGTCGACCGATGTCCCGGATTGAGGAATGCGGTAGGCGGTCCAGGACTCGGCCCGGGCAAGAACCGGCGAGGCGACCAGGAGTGCAAGTGTGACGGCGGCTATCGTCTTCATGTCGACCTCATCAATTGCGCGGCGCCAGTTGCAGCTCCAGCAAGGCGATCCTCTGCAAATTCGCTACATCGCGCTCGCCGGCACTCGCGGTGCGCAGGATGGATTCGGCGAGCGCGGTGACATGCGAGGAATGCACCGGCTCCGGCAAGGTCGCGACCGCAGCGTCAAGGGCGCTGGTCATCAGCTCGATCACCTCGGGGGAAAATGCGGCGTTGGAAAAGTTCTTCATCTCATGGCCGGCCGCTGCTGCGCGCCGCAGGTCCAACGCCGGGAAAAAATGGAAGTTCCTGTACGGCGTCATGCATCCTGTTGACAGGACTGCTCCTGATGCAATTCTCCGTCGAAGCCGATCACTGCCGGACCCCTGAATTGCATGTCGACCCTGGAAGCTGCACTGCGTGGAGGAGCTGTCGTCATCCTTCTTCTCCGCGCGGCCGTCGCCGCTCGCAATGCGCGGCGCGACCCCGTGAGCCGTTATGCCGCGCTGCTGAACGCGAGTATCGCAGCCTTTATCGTCGAGTCCGCACCGGGCTTCGGTGCGCTTGATCTGCGCCTGCGCATTCCGGTTGCAATGGTCAGCGCGGGATTGCCGGCCGCGTTCTGGATCGCCATGGGCGCGATGTTCACCGACGGGTTTCGGCCGCGCTGGTCCCATGCGCTCGGCTGGCTGGCGCTGGTGGCGCTCGCCGTGATGGACCAGTTCAAGCACCCGATGTCCGTCGACGTGGCACGCACCGGCCTGTCGGTGATCTTCCTGCTGTTCGGCGCCTGGCATGCATGGTCGGGGCGCGGAATCGACCTGGTTGAAGGGCGGCGGAGGCTTCGCGTCTGGTACGCTGCCGTCACGGTGCTTTATGCGCTGGTCTCGATCGCGGCGGACTGGCTCTGGCCCGGCGGCCTTTCGGCGAGTTCGGTCAGCCTCGCCAATGCAGCCGCCCTGACGGCGCTGATCTTTCTGTTCGCCGTACAGGGCTCGATCATGACGGCGGAGACGCAGCTGGCGCCCGCCGCCGTACAATCCAGGCCGTCGGCGCCTGCATTCGATTCCCAGGCCGCGCCGGCTGCCGGACCCGATTCGGCGCAACTGTTGGCGCTTCAGCACCTGCTCGAGCACGACAAGGTCTTTCGCGAGCCGGACTTGAGCATCGCGTCCCTGTCGCAAAAGCTCGACATTCCCGAGTACCGGCTGCGACACCTGATCAACCGTCAGCTCGGGCATCGCAATTTCAGCGCCTTCGTCAACGGCTACCGGCTGGCCGACGCCGAGGCCGCGCTGAGCGATCCCGCGCAGGCCGGCGTCCCGATCCTGACCATCGCCCTCGATGCGGGCTTCGGCTCGATCGGCCCGTTCAATCGCGCCTTCAAGGCCCAGACCGGACTGACGCCATCCGAGTATCGGCGGGCGCGGCTTGCCGGCGCGGCAGGAGCCGCCGGGCCGAGTTTGGCCGAGACCTGACCGATTTCTGAATCCGGGCGGCCGTTTGCGGGAATCGGCCAATCCGCCTGCAGGAATCGGCGCGCCGCGACATCTTCGCCATGCCAGCTTTGCTCCGGGCAGGCCACGCGCCTGCAATGCGGAGATTGCCATGACGCTGCTGTTCCAGGTGCTCAAGTTCGCCCTTCCCACCCTGATCGTGATCGCGACGCTGGAAGGGCTGGTTCTGGCGCTGGTGATGCGACGCGCCTACGACTGGCGCGCCTATCTGGCTTCGCTGGCCGACGCGCTCGGCCGGGAGTATGTCGTCTACGCGATTGTGCCGCTCAGCCTGGCGCAGCCGCTGGTCGAACTGGCCTGGAAGCATCGGCTGTTCACCCTGCCGCTGAATGGTCCCTTGGCCGTGGCCGTGCTCGTGATTGCCCAGGATTTCAGCTATTACTGGTTCCATCGCTGCAGCCACCGCGTGCGCTGGTTCTGGGCGACACATGCGATTCACCATTCCTCGAACGACTTCAATCTCGCCGCCGCCTACCGCTTCGGCTGGACCGGGCGGCTGACCGGCGCTGCGATCTTCTTCGTGCCGATGATCTGGCTGGGCTTCGCCCCGGGCCCGGTGTTCACCGCCGCCTCCGTCAATTTGCTCTACCAGTTCTGGCTGCACGCGGAGTGGATTCCGAAGCTGGGCTGGCTGGAATATGTGCTCAACACGCCCTCGCATCATCGCGTGCACCACGCCTGCAACGCAGAATATCTCGACCGCAATTACGGCGGCATCTTCATCCTGTTCGACCGCATGTTCGGCACCTTCGTTGCGGAGCGCGACGATCTGCCGTGCCGCTACGGGCTCGTCACGCCGCTGCGCTCCAACAATCCGATTGTCATTGCGTCTCACGAATGGGCGGCGCTGCTGCGCGATCTCTGGCGTTCGCAGTCCTGGCGTGACCGGCTCGCCTGCCTGATCGGTCCGCCCCGCGGCGAGGCATCGCCCCTCGCGGCACCGGTGGCGCACGATGGGAGCCGATGACGCAGCGGGCGATCTGGACCGGCCGCACGCGGCCTATCCGGTCTTCGTCCCGGTCACGACGGCCAGCGCCTCGACGAGGCGGTCGAGATCGGCTTCGTCGGTGAACAGCGCCGGCGTCACGCGGATGCACTGGCCCTTGGCGACGCCGGCGCGGCGCACCGTCATGATCTTGTGGTTGTCCCGCAGCTTCGCCACGATCGCCTCGTTGTCGGCCTTGCCGGTCCTGCCGGCGAGACGAAACGACGTGATCGCACCGTAGGAGCCCACCTCATCCGGGGTCAGGATTTCGATATCCCTGAAGCCGCGGGCGCGGCTCACCCAATAGTCGCGCAAATAGCGCAGGCGGGCCTGCTTGGCCGCGGCGCCGATCTGCTGATGCAGCGCGACAGCCGCCGGCACCGACAGCACCGTGGCGAAATTGACGGTGCCGGTGTGAACGCGCGAGCGGATGTCGGTCTCTGCAAAGTCCTCGTCGCCCATGGCGCGGTCGATGGCGGCGAGGCGGTCCTTCCGGATGTAGAGGAAGCCCACACCGAGCGGCGCGCCGATCCATTTGTGCAGATTGAACCCGACGAAATCGGATTCGAGATCGTTGACGTGGAAATCGATCTGGCCCCAGGAATGCGCGGCATCGACGATGGTATCGATACCTCTCGCCTTTGCCATACGGGCGATCTCGGCGACGGGCATGACGAAGCCGGTGCGATGGCTGACATGGGTCAGCAGGAGCAGCCGCGCTTTCGGGTTCGCCTCGATGGCGCGGGCATAAGCGTCGAGGACCGCTTGACGCGTGGCCGGCTCCGGAATGTCGAATTTGACGACGTCGACGCCACGGCGCGCCTTCAGCGAATTCATCGCATATTGCATCGAATCATAGTCGAGGTCGGCGTAGAGCACGGCATCGCCGGGCTTGAGCCTGTTGTAGCCGCCGATCAGGAGCTGCAGCGCTTCGGTCGCCCCTCGCGTCAGCGCGATCTCCTCAGGCGCGGCACCGACCGCCTCCGCGACCTTGGCGCGCACCGCCTCGAAATCCGCGCCGACGCGCTGCCGCGCGTAATAGGCGTTTTGAAAGTTGATCATGTCGGACTGGCGGATGAACTCGCGCCTCACCGGTTCGGCCATGATGCCCCAATAGCCGTTCTCGAAATTGACGATATCAGGCGTCACGGCATAGAGCCGCTTGACGTCAGCCCAATAGGCCTTGTCCATGGCGATGTCGGCCGCCGATCCGGCCGGCGCCGGCGACAGGGCTTCGGCCGCCATCGCGGGCGACGCCAGCGGGGCCATCGCCGCGGCCGCGAGGCCTTTCAGGATCGACCGGCGGTTGGACGAAATCGTGTCAGTGAGAGTCATGTCAGCCTCTATGCATGCGCAGCGAAAGGAGCCGCAATCAATAGAGCGCGAATGACGGGGCAGTGACAATTCGATGATGCGCGGGCCCCAGCCATTCGCCCTATGGCCCGTAACGCGGTTGAAGTGACAACGCTTGCGGCATACTATGCCATAGGGGTTGGGACAGCGAGGCCACGATGCCGACGAGAAACGTTGTGCTGACGAAACGTCAACAGGAACTCATTGAAGCGCTCGTCGAGTCCGGCCGCTACCAGAACGCCAGCGAGGTGCTGCGGGAAGGACTGCGACTGGTGGAGCAACGCGAGGCCGAGGATGCCGGCAAGCTCAAGGCGTTGCGTGCCGCGGCTCGACTCGGCATCGGGTCATTGGAGCGAGGCGAATTCAAGGAATTCAGGACGATCGAGGACCTGCAATCCTATCTGACTGATCTCTCGGAGAAGGTCATCTCCGGAACAGTCGAATAAAATCGTGGCTCCGCACCCATGGCGCATGCGCCTTGGCGCCGCCGCCGAAGTCGATTTTGCCAACATTCTGAAATGGACCACCGAGAATTTCGGGCCGCGGCAAGCGCCGCATCTATCGAGATACGCTCGTTCAAGCGATTGGCGCACTCGCCGAGGGCCCGGAGGTCGCAGGGTCCAAATCCCGTGACGAGATCGCGCCGGGCCTTCGCACGCTCCACATTGCACGGCGCGGTCGACGCGGAAGCCACTTCCTCATGTACCGTGTCGGGCCCGAGAGCATGATCGAGGTCGTGCGCATCCTCCATGACAGAATGGATCTTCAGCGCCACATCCCGACCGACGACGGCAGCGCGTGACCTGCCGACGGCGATGGTGCGCCCTCACCCCGCCTTCACGCTCGCATCGATCAATAGCTTCGCGGCTGCGAGGGCCGACTGTGCGGGGCCGCCTTCGGACTGCTGGCCGGTGACGTAGATGCCTTCGATCAGCAGCAGCAGCGCATCGCCAAGCACATCAGGCTGACGCGCGCCCATCTGCGCGGCAAGCTCGCGCAGGCGCTTGCGGAAGACTTTCTTGTGGGCTTCGGCGACCTGGCGGGCGGGATTGTCCCGCGCCGGATATTCCACGGCGGCGTTGCTGAGGCCGCAGCCGCGATAACCCTTGGCGACAGCGCGTGGGGCGAGCTGGCCGATATAGGCGAGCACATGGTCGCGTGCGTTGCTGTAGGACTTGCCGCCGGGCCGCTCGAAATTCTCCCAGAAGTTCAGGTCGTAGTCGCGCAAATAGGCGGCGGCGAGATCGTCCTTGGAGGCGAAGGCGCGATACAGGCTGGGTTTCGTCACCCCGGCCCGATCCACCACCTCGTCGACGCCGACGGCGCGGATGCCCTCGCGATAGAACAGCTCGCTGGCGGAGGCTCTGATCCGGTCGGCGGCCCGGAGCGGGGCGCTTTCGGCTTTCTCGGCTGTTTTCGGCATTCGGCTTCGTCTGGTCTCAGGCATGGCTTGGCTTCGGGCTTGACAATGTTACTGACCGGTACGTATTAGTACCGCACCCCAATACGTACCGGTAAGTAACATGCCCGAACCCTCCTTTCAACACGCCTCCGCTCAATCCTCCGCCGTCGCCCGCCGGCCGTTCGGCCCAAACTACGCCTTCGTGGTCGTTGCCGTGATTTTCCTGGCGCTGCTCGCCTCCGCGGGCCTGCGCGCCACGCCGGGCGTGCTGATGCTGCCGCTGCAGAAGGCCTTTGGCTGGGATGTCAGCGTGATCTCGTCGTCGGCCGCCATCGGCATCTTTCTCTACGGCCTCGCCGGTCCGTTCGCCGCGGCGGTGATGCAGCGCTTCGGCATCCGCCGCACCGTGCTCGGCGCCTTGACGCTGATGTCGATCTCGACGGCTGCGAGCTATTTCATGACGGCGCCGTGGCAATTGTTCCTGACCTGGGGACTGCTCTCCGGCATCGGCTCGGGCGCGGTCGCCAACGTGCTCGGCGCCACCATCGTCAATCGCTGGTTCACCACCAATCGCGGCCTCGTCATGGGGCTTTTGACGGCCAGCACCGCCACCGGCACGCTGATCTTCATGCCGGGCCTTGCATCGCTGGTCGAATGGGGCGGCTGGAAGCCCGTGGTGCTGACGGTCGCCGCATGCTGCGCGGCGCTGATTCCGCTGGTGTATGTCCTGGTGCCGGAGCGCCCCTCAGCGATCGGCCTGCGCTCCTATGGCAGCCCGCATGACGATCACCCGGCCGCGCCCGCGTTAGGAAATCCGTTCGTCGCGGCGATCAGCAACTTGTTGCGCGCGACCAGGACGCCGACCTTCTGGTTCCTGTTCGCGACCTTCTTCATCTGCGGCTTCACCACCAACGGCCTCGTCGGCACCCATCTGATCGCGTTCTGCGGCGACCACGGCATCTTCGAGGTGCAGGCCGCGAGCCTGCTCGCGCTGATGGGATTCTTCGACCTGTTCGGCACCACACTCTCGGGCTGGCTCACCGACCGCTTCGATCCGCGCAAGCTCTTGTTCTTCTATTACGGCCTGCGCGGACTGTCGCTGATCTACCTGCCCTATTCGGATTTCTCCTTCGTCAGCCTGTCGGTGTTCGCCGTGTTCTACGGCCTCGACTGGATCGCGACCGTGCCGCCGACCGTGCGCATCGCCAACGAAGCGTTCGGCGACAAGAACGCGCCGCTGATCTTCGGCTGGGTGGTCGCCGGCCATCAGCTGGGCGCGGCCTGCGCGGCGTTCTTCGCCGGCTTCATGCGTTCGTCGCAGGGCGATTATCTGCAGGCCTTCATGATCGCCGGCGCGACCGGCATCGTCGCGGCAGTGCTGTCGCTGATGATCGGCCGTCGTCCGGTGCAGCCTGCGCTGGCTGCGGCGTAGATAACGACTCGCCGGCAAGGCACTCACCTCCGACCTTGCCGGCGCGGCTGCCTGTGCCGTTATTCGAAGGTTGATTCCGTTAAGAAATTTGGAATATCGTCGTAACGATGCGAGGCCGTTGGAAGGCCCGCACGGGAGCTTAAGAGTTCGCGTTGCGTCCAGCTCCATCCCAATCAACTCAAACGATCCATGACGGCCCCGGCGGATGAGCGATTCCCTTCTTGCAACGGTCGGCGACCATTTTTTCCTTGGCCTGCGGCCGACCAGCGTTCTTGACGATCGCGACCGCGCGATGCTGCGGGATCTCAAGCCGGCTGGCGTCATCCTCTACAAGAGCAATTTCCGCCACGACCTGCCCTATCGGGACTGGCTGTCTGTTCACCGCGACCTGATCGCCGCGATCCGCGATGCTTCCCAGCGCGACAAGCAGTTCATCGCCATCGACCACGAGGGCGGCCGCGTGTGTCGCACGCCGCCGCCGATCACGCGCTTTTCCTATGCGGCGCGCTGGGCTTCGACCGCCGAGCAGGTCGGCGACGCCATGGGCGTCGAGCTCGCTTCGCTCGGCTGCAACCTGAACTTCGCACCTGATCTCGACATTCACTCCAATCCCGCCAACCCCGTGATCGGCGAGCGCGCCTTCGGCCGCACGGCCGACGAGGTCATCAAGTCGATGCTGCCGTTCACGAAGGCGATGGAACGCCGCGGCGTGCGCGCCTGCGGCAAGCATTTCCCGGGGCACGGCGACACGCAGGTGGATTCGCACCATGAACTCCCGGTGCTCGATCTCGATCTCGACCAGATCAAGGCACGCGAGCTGAAGCCTTTCGCAGCGGCCATCGAGGGCGGCATCGAGATGATGATGACGTCGCACATCTTGTACCGCAAGCTCGATCCCAACGACCCGGTCACGCTGTCGCGCGCGATCACGCAAGGACTGTTGCGCGAGGCCATGAATTTCCGCGGCGTGATCGTGTCCGACGACGTCGGCATGCGTGCGATGGCCGGCCGGCTGGATGCGCCTGACGCCGGTGCGCGCTTCATGGCGGCGGGCAACGACATGCTGATGATCTGCTCGCATCTGACCGACACCGAACGCGCCCGCTTCCTGGCGCAATCGATCCTCGACGGCGTCGATTCAGGCAAGCTCGATCCGGCGGTGCTGAAGGCCTCAGCTAAGCGCGTTCAAGCGATGCTGGATGGCACCCCCCAAAACGAGGTTTCGGAGCTGCCGGCCGAGGTGCTCGCACGCCATCGCGGCGCCGGCACCCAGTTCGACGCGGCCACCGTCGAAGTCGTCTAGGGGTTATTCCCGCCGGCCTCCGGCAAACCATCAGCCAAGCCGCCCTTCACGCGCGCGAGCGCCGTTGATCTCGATATGCTACGCGTGCTAGTGTTACGACTGATAGCGGGTATGCGCCTGCCGGGATCAACGTCCGGTTGCCTCTTTATGCCGCGTGGTTTTCAATCCCGGGACGACTGTCTCTGAAATGGTGCCCGGCCGAGGTGATGGGTTTGAACGTGAAACGCGCAGCAAAACTCCTCATCGGCGCGCTGGTCGTGGTGCCGGCAGGCTATGGGGCCTATCATGGTCGGGACCTCAAGCTGCCGTTCGCGCTGCCCTTCATGCGGACGGCGGAGGCCGAGCAAAGCCCTGCCGCACCTCCGCCACGGCCCCCGGTCGCGGTCAAGGTCGCCGCCGCGAAGGCGGAGGACGTCCCGATCTATTTGACCGGAATCGGCACGATCCAGGCTTCCAACACCGTCAACGTGCAGAGCCGGGTCGACGGCGAGATCGTCCAGATCCTTTTCCAGGAGGGGCAGGACGTCAAACAAGGCGACATCATCGCGGTGATCGATCCGCGCCCGTTCCAAGCCCAGCTCGATCAGCAGATCGCTGTCAGGCAGAAGGACCAGGCGCTGCTGGACGGCGCCCAGATCGACAGGGAGCGTTACGACGCGCTGATCAAGACCGCCGCGATCTCGCGCCAGACCGTGGACCAGCAGCACGCGCTGGTCGAGCAGTACAAGGCGCAGGTCCGCAACGACGAGGCCCAGATCGAATATGCGCGCACGCAGCTCGGCTTCACCAATATCCGTGCGCCGATCAGCGGACGGCTCGGCATCCGCCAGGTCGACCAGGGCAATTACGTGCGCGCAGTGTCGCCGACGACCATCGTCACCGTCACGCAACTGCAGCCGATCTCGGTGATCTTCACCCTTGCCGCCGCCGCCGTCGGCCAGACCCGGCTCAGCCTCGGCCAGACCGAAGCGCCGGTGGTTGCGCTCACCGCCGACAACACCACCGAGCTCGACAGGGGCACGATCACGCTGGTCGATAACCAGGTCGACCAGGCCAGCGGCACCATCAAGCTGAAGGCGAGCTTTCCCAACAAGGCCCTGAAACTCTGGCCCGGCAATTTCGCCAACGGGCGGATCACCGTGGAGACGCGCAAGAACGCGGTGACCGCGCCGGCGGTTGCCGTGCGGCACGGACCGCGCGGCGATTTCGTCTGGGTCGCGAAGGCGGACGACACCGCGGCCTTCCGTCCCGTCACCGTCGGACAGATCTTCGACGGACGCGCGATGATTGAGCGCGGCCTCGCCAAGGAAGAGCGCGTCGTGACCGACGGTACCTACCGGCTCGAGAACGGGGTTCACATTACGATCGAGGGTGCGATGCCGACGGCGAAGGCGCAGCCCGCCACTCAGCCGCGTTCCGAGCCGCGGGTTGACTGAGGCCCGCTATGTCCGCGCCTTTCATTCTTCGGCCGATCGCGACGACGCTGATGATCGTCGCGGTCGTGCTGCTGGGCATGCTCGGCTATCGTGAGCTCCCGATTGCGCCGCTGCCGAATGTCGACTTTCCCACCATCCAGGTGGTGACGCGCTATCCCGGCGCCTCGGCCAATGTCGTCGCGACCTCGATCACCGCGCCGCTGGAGCATTATTTCGGCACGATCTCCGGACTGACCGACATGAGCTCGACCAGCTCCTACGGCTACAGCCAGATCACGCTGCAATTCGACCTGTCGCGCAAGATCGACGCGGCTGCGCAGGACGTACAGGCGCGGATCAATGCGGCGGCCGGCTGGATCCCGGTCGAGCAGCTGCCGAACCCGCCGACCTATCGCATGGTCAATCCGGCCGATACGCCGGTGCTGATCCTGGCGCTGACGTCAAGGACGATGGCGCTGCACGAGGCCAATGATCACGCCGCGACCATTCTGGTGCCGAAGCTGTCGCAGATCTCTGGTGTCGGCGCCGTCAGCATCGAGGGCGGACAAACGCGCGCCGTGCGCCTGCAGATGAACCCGACCCGGCTGGCCGGGCTCGGCCTGTCGCTCGACGACGTCCGGCGCGGCATCGCCGCCACCACGGCGGACAATCCCAAGGGCTCGCTCGACGGTCCGAGGCAGGCGTTTCACGTCGACACCAACGACCAGCTGTTCACCGCGGAGGCGTACCAGGATGCGGTGATCGCCTATCGCAACGGTGCGCCCGTCTTGCTGCGCGACGTCGGCAGCGCCATCGACGGCGTCGAGGACGCCGAGCAGGCGGCATGGTTCCAGGGCGAGCGCGCCGTGCTGCTGGACATCCAGCGCCAGCCCGGCGCCAACACGATCGAGGTCGTGGACGCCATCAAGGGCATCTTGCCGAAGCTGCAGGATTCCTTGCCCGCGGCGCTGAAGATCTCGGTCGTCAGCGACCGCACCACGACGATCCGGGCCGCGATCCACGACGTGCAGTTCACGCTGGTGCTGACGGTCGCGCTGGTCGTGCTCGTCATCTTCATCTTCCTGCGCAAGCTGTGGGCGACCGTGATTCCGAGCGTCACGCTCCCGGTCTCGCTGATCGCAACTTTCGGCGTCATGGCGCTGTGCGGCTTCAGCCTCGACAATCTCTCCCTGATGGCGCTGACGATCGCCTCGGGCTTCGTCGTCGACGACGCCATCGTGATGATCGAGAACATCGCGCGCTATGTCGAGGACGGCGAGGATCCGCTTCAAGCGGCCTTGAAGGGCGCGCGGCAGATCGGTTTCACCATCGTTTCGCTGACGGTGTCGCTGATCGCCGTGTTCATACCGCTGCTGCTGATGGGTGGCGTGGTCGGCCGGCTGTTCCGGGAATTCGCGATCACGCTGTCCTTTGCCGTCGTGATCTCGGGCCTCGTCTCGCTGACGCTGACGCCGATGATGTGCGCCCAGCTGCTGCAACGCGAGGACGCGGACGCGCAGCACGGCTTTCTGTTCCGCCTCAGCGAGCGCGGCTTCGGTGCCTGCGCCGGCTTCTATCTGTGGGGGCTCGACTGGGTGCTGAAGCACCGCAACCTCACGCTGGTCTTCACCGTGCTGACGCTGGTTGCGACCGGGATGCTCTACGTCGCGATCCCCAAGGGATTCCTGCCCTTGCAGGACACGGGCCTCTTGATCGGCACCACGGACGCGGCCCAGGACACCTCCTTCGCGGCGATGGCCGAACGGCAGCAGCAGCTCGCGGCTGTTATCGCCGAGGACCCTGATGTCGTCACCGTCGGCAGCTTCGTCGGCATCGGCTCGGTCAACACGACGCTGAACAGCGGCCGGCTCTATATAGAAATCGGCAGTCCCGACGCGCGGAAGTCGTCGGCCGCTACAGTCATGGCGCGGCTGCAGCATGCCGTCGAGGGCGTTCGCGGCATCACGCTGCATCTGCAGCCGGCGCAGGATCTGCAGATCGAATCGCGCGCCGCGCGCACGCAATACCAATATGCGCTGCAGGATCTGGACGAGGACGAGCTTCGCCTCTGGAGCCGCCGCCTGGTCGAGGGCCTGCGCAAGCGGCGCGAGCTCGCCGACGTCGCCGACGACCGCCAGGACGAAGGCCTGCAGATGTCCGTCACCATCGACCGCCAGCTCGCATCGAGCTACGGCGTCAGCCTGAACACGATCGACCAGACGCTGTACGACGCATTCGGACAGCGCCAGATCGCGACCGTGTTCGGTCCGCTCAGTCAGTATCACGTCATCATCGAAGTCGATCCGGCGCTGCGCAACGACCCTGATATCCTCGGCAAGATCTACCTCACTGCCGCCGCGGCCCAGGCCAGCACCATCGATCAGCAGACCGGCGGCTTCAGCGGCGCGTTCAGCAAGGCCTCCGCGCCGGTGCCATTGTCGGCTTTCGCGCGGATCGAGCGGCAGCAGGCGCCGCTGCTGATCTCGCATCAGGGCCTGTTTCCGGCGACGACGATCTCGTTCAACCTCGCCGACGGTGTGTCGCTGAGCCAAGCGACCGACGCCTTGCGCCAGACCGAGCGCGAGATCGGGCTGCCGGATGCGGTCACCACCAAGCTGATCGGCACCGCCGCCGAGTTCGCCAATTCGCTCAGCGACGAGAAGTGGCTGCTGCTCGCCGCGATCGTGACGGTCTACCTGATCCTCGGCATGCTCTACGAGAGCTACATCCACCCGATCACGATCCTGTCGACATTGCCGTCGGCCGGGATCGGCGCGCTGCTGGCGCTGATGCTGCACCGGCAGGACCTCAACCTGATCTCGCTGATCGGCATCATCCTCCTGATCGGCATCGTCAAGAAGAACGCCATCATGATGGTCGATTTCGCGCTCGCCGCCGAACGCGAGGACGGCGCCTCCTCGTTCGACGCGATCAGGCAGGCCTGCATCCTCCGCTTCCGCCCGATCATGATGACGACGATGGCGGCGCTGTTCGGCGCCCTGCCGCTCGCGATCGGCTCGGGCACCGGCTCCGAGCTGCGCCAGCCGCTCGGCATCGCCATCGTCGGCGGATTGATCGTCTCGCAGGTGCTGACGCTCTACACCACGCCGGTGGTCTATCTGGCCTTCGCTTCGCTGCGCAGCCGGTTCGGACGGCGATCCGCATCCGAAGCGACAGCCTTGCCGCAGGCCGAGCGGCCGGCGCCGTGAGCATCACCGCGCAATTCGTGCTGCGGCCGGTGGCGACGACGCTGCTGATGATCGGCGTGTTCCTGCTCGGCTGCGTCGCCTATTTCCGCCTGCCGATCGCCTCGGTCCCGGCGGTGGAGCGGCCCACCATCGGGATCTACGCGCCCTTCCCCGGTGCGAGCCCGGCCACGGTCGCGAACGCGCTGGCGCAGCCGCTCGAGACCACGCTCGCGCTGATCCCTGGCGTGACCGAGATCGCCTCGTTCAGCGCGATGGGCGGCACCAGCATCACGGTGCAGTTCGAGCTCTCGGTCGATCTCGATGCCGCCGCCGGCGCGGTGCAGGCCGCCATCAACTCGGCGGGACCGAACCTGCCCAAGGGTCCGTGGCCGCCGGTCTATTGGAAGGCGAATCCGGCCGGCGCCGCCGTCGTGGCGCTCGCGCTCACCAGCGACGTGTTCACTTCGGGCGAGGTGTATAGTCTTGCCGACGGGGTGATCTCGCCGAAACTGTCGCAGCTGCCGGGCGTCGCGCGGATCAACGTGACGGGTGCGGAGCGAAGCGCGGTGCGCATCCAGGTGTCGCCGGCCCGGCTTGCCGCGATGAACCTGTCGCTGGAGGCGGCACGCGTCGCCGTGATCAGCGCATCGCAGAACCTGCCGAAGGGCGCGGTTTCGGTCGACGGCCAGCGTCTCACCATCGAAGCCAACGACCAGCTGCTCCAGGCCTCCGAATACCGCGACATCGTGCTGGCCTGGCGCAACGGCGCCCCTGTCAGGCTCGGCGACGTCGCATCGGTGACCGACAGCGTCATCAACAACCGCCTTGCCGGCTGGTACGGCACCGAGCGCGGCGTCGTGCTGTTCGTCTACAAGCAGTCGGACGCCAACATCGTCGAGACCGTCGATGCCATCAAGGCGCAGCTGCCGGAGATCCAGCGCTGGCTGCCGCCGGGCATCAAGCTGCATACGATCTACGACCGCACCACGCTGATCCGGGCCGCCGTGAACGACGTCAAGCTCACGCTCGTGGTCGCATCGGTGCTGGTCGTGCTCGTCATCGCGCTGTTCCTCGGGCGGTTCTGGGCGACCGTAATCCCGAGCGTCACGATTCCGGTCTCGCTGGCCGCGACCCTGTTCGTGATGAGCCTGTGCGGATTCAGCCTCGACAATCTCTCGCTGATGGCGCTGACCATCGCCGCCGGCTTCGTCGTGGACGACGCCATCGTCATGATCGAGAACATCATCCGCCGCATGTCCGAGGGCGAGCCGGCACTCCAGGCCGCCATCAACGGTAGCAGGCAGATGGCCTTCACGGTCATCGCGATCACGGTCGCCCTGATTGCGGCGCTGATCCCGATCCTGTTCATGCCCGATATCGTGGGGCGCTATTTCCGGGAATTCGGCGTGACGCTGGTGGTCGCCATCGTGTCCTCGGCGGCGATCTCGCTGACGCTGACGCCGATGATGTGCGGACATCTGCTCGATCGCGGCCGGCAACGGCTGCACAATCCGGATGCGGATCCCGCACGCCGCACGTTCTACGCAAGCAGTCTCGACTGGACGCTGCGCCATCGTTTCCTCACCGCCCTCGCGATCGCCGCGCTGACGGGCGCCAGCGTCTGGGTCTATCTGCAGCTGCCCAAGGGTTTCATGCCGACCCAGGACACCGGCGTGATGTTCGTGCGAACCGTTGCGCCCTCGAACATCTCGTTCCTGTCCATGGAGGACCGGCAGCGCGCGGTCGGCGAGGCGATCCTCGAAGACCCCGCGATCTCGGGCTTGACGTCCTACATCGGGGAGGGCAACGGCAACGCACTCAGCGTCGGGCAGATGCTGGTGGCGCTCAAGCCGCCCGAGGTTCGCAAACTGCCGATCGAGAAGGTTATCGCGCGGTTGCGCGAACGCATGAACCGGATCGACGGCGTCCGAGTGTTCTTCGTGCCGCTGCAGGATCTCAATCTCGGCGTCCAATCCAGCGGCTCGCGCTTTCAATATACGCTCTGGGGCATCGACGAGGAGCAGGTGCTGCGCGCCGCGGAGAACATGATCCGCCGCGTCCGCGGCATTCCCCAGATCATCGACATCATCCCGAGCTGGGAGACCGGCGGTCTGCAGGCCGGCCTCACCATCGACCGCCTGCGCGCCGCGATGCTCGGCGTGACGCCTGTGGCGGTCGACAACACGCTCAACGACGCCTTCGGCCAGCGCCAGGTCAATCTCCTGTATTTTCCGACCAACTATTCACGCGTGATCTTCGAGGTCGAGCCGCAGGCCGCGACCGGTCCCGAGTCCATGGGCCAGATCTACGTGCCGAGCGCCAGCGGCAAGGCGGTGCCGCTGACGGCCCTGACCCGGCCACAGCGCGCGCACGCCGCGATGTGGGTCCGTCACAGCGCGCAGTTTCCGGCCGCGACGATCTTTTTCGACATCAAGCCGGGCACGTCGATCGCCGATGCCATCGCCTCGATCCGCAAGGAGGAACTTGCCGCCAAGCTGCCCGACGATATCAAGGCGGAATTCCGCGGCGAGGCCAAGGAAGCCGACAAGTCGATCGCCAAACAGGCGGCGCTGTTCGCAGCAGCGCTGATCGCGATCTACATCGCGCTCGGCATGCTCTACGAGAGCTACGTCCACCCCTTGACCATTCTCTCGACCTTGCCGCCGACCGCGTTCGGCGCGCTGGTCGCGCTGTGGGCGACGCGCACCCAGTTCACGCTGGTGACCACGATCGCCTGCATCCTCCTGGTCGGAATGGTGATGAAGAACGCCATCATGATGGTGGACTATGCGCTCGATGCGGAGCGGAATCGCGGCCTCAGCGCGCGCGAGGCCATCCTGCTGGCGGCGCGCTTGCGGGCCCGACCCATCACCATGACCATGCTGGCTGCCTTCCTGAGCGCCGTCCCGATCGCCTTCGGCACCGGCCCGGGCTTCGAGATCCGCCAGCCGCTCGGCATCACCATCATGGGCGGCCTCGTCGTCGCCCAGCTGTTCACGCTGTATTCGACGCCGGCGATGTATCTGATCCTGGACAGGCTGAGGCGGCGGAAGAAAGGACGTGTGCGTCAGGCGCTCGCAGCCGGCGGTTCTCCGATCTCGCCTGTTCCCGATCTCAACGGCTAGACGGGATCATTCGATCAGGATCGGTGCGGCGATGTCGATGCGGTCGTCCTTCTTCATGTCGATGCCGAGCGCCAGCGACCATTTCCCGCTTGCCGCGGTCGTCATGCTGACGCGCCATTTGTCGGCCGCGATCCGCGTCGCGGATGCGGTCACCGGCGCAATGGCCTTGTCAGGGTTGGCCAGCGTCACCGACAGCGCATCGACGCTCAGCGGCCGCTCGTCGCCGTCGTAGAGCTGAACCAGAACTTCGACGGGTCCGGTGCGGCCGGGCGTGACGGTGACATCGGCCATCACGCGCGTGCCGCAGATGTGGGTGAAGAACGGTTCGTCCGCCTCAGGAGAAGCGCTCGTCTTCTGCGGCGTCGGAGGCAGCGTCGGGGCTGAGGTTTCCGTCGAGGCGATCTGAAGCCTGGGCCCCTTGGCGCCGACGCTGCCGACGTCGAATGTCGTCTCGATCGCCCCTGAACGCTGGAAGTTCAACGTAACAGGGATGCGCTGCCCCTCCTCGAACGGCGCAGCCAGAGAGATGAACATGATGTGGCTGCCGCCCGGCGCAAGCGTGACAACCTCGCCCGGGGGAATCATCAAGCCCTGCTCGAGCTGACGCATCGTCATGATGCCGTCCTGCAGCGTCATCTGATGGATCTCGACCGTCGCTGCAGCCGGGCTGGAAGCGGACAGAAGGCGGTCCGGCGCGGTGCCGTGGTTCTCGATGGTGAGATAGCCGCTCGCGACCTTCGCACCCTTCGGCGTGGCACGGCTCCAGGCCTGGCTGACGACGATGTCGGCATGATCGGCGAGACCAGGCGCGGACCCGACGAACGCCAGAACGGCCGCAAGGACCAGCGCGAAGCTTCCGAATTTCTCGAACATGACGATCTCCGTCTCGGCGGAACGAGAGCCGCAGCCGCTGCAGCCGGCACGATGCATCTGCATCGGCGCCATGGCAGCTGGGCCTGGACACACCGTAGGCCGTGACGGGCGACAGCTCTTTGTCTGGACACAAACTACGGCGCCATTCGCCCCCGAGCTTGATCTCCGACAAAGATTCCGCCGCCTGCGCTGGTATTGTTGGCGATACGAGACAAGCGGTGAGCCTTACCCATTCGTTAATCATCCCGTATTTCTTCTGGGACGTTCACCGAATTGCACCCGGCTACTCAGGAATGAAGCTTGTGAATCCAACGGGCAGGAGCGAGCGATGATCGGGGCGATCGAGCTATTGCGGAAGAAGGCCGACGAATGCGAACGCCGCGCCAAGCGCGCCATCGATAAATCAGACCAAGCCGAGTTGATGGACATGTGCGCCGAGCTTCACTGGCTCTCCGGCGAGGCCGCGCGGCTCCAGAGTCGGATCACGCTCCTCGAAGCTTCCGAACCGTTCGTGACCGATTGCCGGGTCACGCAGACGTCCGCCCCCCTCGAAGCGCGAACTCCCTGAGGAGGGAAGCTTGGGATCGTCTGACGCTGCATCCGAATGTGAGGAGCGAAGACCTTCTTGAAGCGGCCGTCGCTGGCAGGCAAAGCAAGGACGGAACAATCCCGTAACCCTGGAAATGGCGCGCCCGGAACGATTCGAACGTCCGACCCTCAGATTCGTAGTCTGATGCTCTATCCAGCTGAGCTACGGGCGCGTTTTTCGCATGGAGTGCGGACCTAAGCCCGCAGGCAGCCTCCGGACAGCGCCGGAGGGGTGCGAAAGAGCGCTCTGACTAACCGCTCTTGCCGGCGTTGGCAAGGTCCGGAATGAGGAGATTTTGGCGTATTCTCACACACCCGACCGTCATTCCGGGCGCGACGAAGTCGCGAGCCCGGAATCCATAACCACCAGCTGGGGTTATGGATTCCGGCCCTGCGGACCGTCCCGAAACGACGAGAGACTGTCGGCCCCGCCTATTACGCCCGGGCCCGCTCGTTGCGGATCGAAAGCAGTTCCACGGGGCGGTCGGGGATGACGATCCGGAAGGTGGCGCCGATGGTGCCTTCGACCAGGTGAATGTCGCCGCCATGGGCACGGACCAGTTCGGCGGCGATGGCGAGGCCAAGCCCGCTGCCGCCGGGGCGGCCGGAGGTCTGAAACGCCTCGAACAGATGCTCCCGGGTCTTCTGCGGCACGCCGGGACCGGTATCGGAGACCTCCAGGATGGCGACCGCACCCTCGCGCTTGCCGGTGATGCGGATCTGCTGCGGCCCCCCGTCCCCGGAGGCGTGACTCTCCAGCGCCTGGGCGGCGTTGCGGACGAGGTTGAGCAGCACGCGAAACAGCTGGTCCGGATCGGCATCGACGGCGAGCCCACGCTCGATCGCTGCGACCCAGGCGATCGAGGCGTCGCTGGCAAGGCCGGCGGTCTCGCGCACTTCCTGCACGACCGGCTCGATCAGCATCATGCGGCGGTCGGGCGCGGCCTCCTGCGCGCGGCCGTAGGAGAGCGTCGATTGGCAGAACGCGATGGCGCGCTCGAGCGAGCGCACCAGCTTTGGCGCAAAGCGCTGCACCCGCGGATCCGGCACGCTGGCGAGCTGGTCGGACAAGAGCTGCGCCGAGGCGAGCAGATTGCGCAGATCGTGATTGATCTTGGAGACCGCGAGGCCAAGCGCGGCCAGTCGGCTCTTCTGATGCAGCATCGACATCAGGTCGCGCTGCATGTCCGACAATTCGCGCTCGGCAACGCCGATCTCGTCGCTGCGCTGGCTCGGCACGATGATCCGAGCGGAACTCTCGGGGTTTTCATGGAAGCCGACCAGGCTCGCTGTCAGCCGCCGCATCGGCCGCACGAACAGGTAATGGAGCGCGAGATAGACCAGACCGGCGGTCAAAATGCCGATGATGAGCGCAACCACCACGAGGTTGCGGGAGAAGCGATACATCGACTGCCGCAGCGGCAGATCGTCGGTCACGATCTCGATGAACTGGGCATTGCCGACGCCGGGGCCGACGATGCGGATCGGCTGGTTGCCGGTCTCCAGCATCATCTGGAACGATCCGGTGATCGCCTCCCATACCGTCATGTCGCGCAGGTCGATGTCGTGCTCGATCGTCGCAGGCAGATTGTCGCTGGCGAGCAGGCGGCGCTGCTGGCCCATTTTGATCGCGACCGCGCGCGCATTGATGCTCTTCAGGATCTCGCGCGACAGCGAATCGGGGACCATGCCGAGCGGTGCGGCATCGAGCACCAGCGCCGCGGTGTTGGCCGCGGCGACGCGGTCGTTGAGCCGGTTGACCCAGAAGTTCGCGATCGCGGGCACATAGAGCAGGACGGCCGCAATCATCACCAGGGGCACGGTCAGCAGCAGCAATTTTCCGGATAGGCCAAGCCCACCCGAACCGCGCGACCGCACCATCGGCTGATCCGTTGGCCGATCCGGATCCAGCTGTTGGGTCAGCTGCTGGAGGTCTGTCGTTGCCACGAAATTCGCCCCTGCTGGCCTTCTGATAGAGTTCGGCTGACGGAGGATGCGACCCGACCCTAGGGGTGGTCAAATTACGGATCGCTAATCTGCCGAGGTGGGATGTAGGTGCTGATATCGCTATCCGCCACCTCAGGGGTAAAAACCCCCAGGAAACAGGCAAGGAAACAGCGATATTCACCGGAACTGCGCGGACCTGCGGCGTTGACGAAAACAAGACGCTCCCTTATAAGCCGCGCAAATTGTCCGCGATGACCCGGTGCGATACCGGGAGCGGCTCTTCTGGGGCCGGAAACGGCCCGTTTTGGGTCGCATCTTCCGGACTTTACCTTCAATTCTACAGGCAAATTGCCCGGTCAGCGGAGAAAAACCCGTGAAGCGGACTTATCAACCCAGCAAACTGGTGCGCAAGCGCCGTCACGGTTTCCGTGCCCGTCTCGCCACTGCCGGCGGTCGCAAGGTCCTCGCCGCCCGCCGCGCCCGCGGCCGCAAGCGTCTGAGCGCCTGAGCCGGACCCCCTTTTCCGGGATTTCATCATGGAACGGCTGAGGCAGCGAGCGGATTTCCTCGCCGTTGCCAATGGCGCGCGGGCGAATAGTCCTGCGTTCGTCCTGCAAAGCCGTCGTCGCGACGATGTTGGTCCTGTCAGGATCGGCTTCACCGTTACCAAAAAGAACGGCAACGCCCCCGAGCGCAATCGCATCCGGCGCCGACTTCGCGAATTGGTGAAGCGGCTCGATCCGGTGTCGATGCAACCCCATCATGATTACGTGCTGGTTGGTCGCAGGGACGCGCTGTCGCGCGACTTCGCCACCATGATCGACGATCTGCGCATAGCGTTCACGAAGCCCGCGCGGCATACGCACAAGGGACGCGGCCAGAGCCGTACCCCGGCGACCAGCCGCAAACCGGATTGATGACGAGACCATCGAGATGACCGACAATCGCAATACCATCCTCGCCGTCATTCTGTCCGGCCTGGTGCTGATCGCCTGGCAGTACTTCTACAACGTGCCGGCGATGGAGAAGCAGCGCGCCCAGCAGCAGGCGCAGGCGGAGCTCCAAAAGGCCAATCCGCAGCCGACGGCCTCCGCGACGCCTGGCACCACATCGCAGCAAGCGGGCGGCGCGACCCAGCCATCAGCGGCTCCGGGCGCAAACCAGCCAGCCCAGCCGACCGTGAGCCGCGAGACCGCGATCGCAGCGACCCCGCGCGTCAAGATCGACACACCGCGCATTGCCGGCAGCATCTCGCTGAAGGGCGGGCGCATCGACGACATCGCGCTGGTGCAATTCCGCGAAACCGTCGATCCGAAGTCGCCGCCGATCATTCTTTATTCTCCGTCTGGTACGGCTGAGCCCTATTACGCCGAGTTCGGCTGGGTGCCGGCAACGGGCGTGACGGCCAAGCTGCCTGATGCCCAAACCCTCTGGCAGCAGGACGGCAGCGGCAGCCTGACGCCGACCACGCCGGTGAAGCTGAAATGGGACAATGGCGAAGGCCTCACCTTCCGCCGCACCATCTCGGTCGACGACCATTACCTCTTCAGCATCAAGGACGAGGTGAGCAATGTCGGCAACGCACCGGTCACGCTCTATCCGTTCGCGCTGATCTCGCGCCACGGCACGCCGCACGTCTCGGGCTATTACATCCTGCATGAAGGCCTGATCGGCTATCTCGGCGACCACGGCTTGCAGGAATACGCCTACAAGAAGATCGACGAAGCCAAGAAGGTCGACTTCAAGGCCACCAATGGCTGGCTCGGCATCACCGACAAGTACTGGGCCTCGGCGCTGCTGCCCGACACCAATGCCCAGCTCCAGGCGAGCTTTTCGTCGACCCTCGCCAACAACATCCGGGGCTATCAGACCGATTATCTGCTCGATCCCGTCACCGTCGCGATCGGCGGCACCGCGACCGCAAATGCGCGGCTGTTCGCCGGCGCCAAGGAAGCCGGCGTCGTCGGCGTGTTCCCGTTCGCAGGCCTCGGCGGCTACAACAAGGAGCTCGGCCTCAACCATTTCGACCTGTTGATCGACTGGGGCTGGTTCTACTTCATCACCAAGCCGATGTTCCTCGGCCTCGACTTCTTCTACCGTTTCTTTGGCAATTTCGGCATCTCGATCCTGCTCGTCACCGTCATCGTGAAGCTGTTGTTCTTCCCGCTGGCGAACAAGTCCTACGCCTCGATGGCGAAGATGAAGTCGATCCAGCCGCAGCTTCAGGCGCTGAAAGAGCGTTATCCCGACGACAAGGTGAAGCAACAGCAGGAGATGATGGAGATCTACCGCAAGGAGAAGATCAATCCGGTCGCCGGCTGTCTTCCCGTGGTGATCCAGATCCCGGTGTTCTTCTCGCTCTACAAGGTGCTGTTCGTCACCATCGAGATGCGGCACGCGCCATTCTTCGGCTGGATCAAGGACCTCTCCGCGCCTGATCCGACCAATCTGTTCACGCTGTTCGGGCTGATCCCGTTCGATCCGACCACGCTGCCGGTGTTCGGCCATTATCTCGCGCTCGGTATCTGGCCGATCATCATGGGCATCACGATGTGGTTCCAGATGAAGCTGAACCCGACGCCGCCGGATCCGACGCAGCAGATCATCTTCAACTGGATGCCTCTGATCTTCACCTTCATGCTGGCGGGCTTCCCCGCGGGCCTCGTGATCTACTGGGCCTGGAACAACACGCTCTCGGTGCTCCAGCAGAGCTTCATCATGCGCCGCAACGGTGTGAAGGTGGAGCTGTTCGATAATCTCAAAGCGACGTTCGCGAGGAAAGCGACGTAGCCGTCATTGCGAGGAGCTCGTGACAAAATTGCAAAGCAATTTTGCACTGAAGCTCCGAAGCAATCCAGAGTCCCCTCTGCGGATACATTCCTGGATTGCTTCGCTTTGCTCGCAATGACGCAAGGAAACAGCGAGCCTTCGCATGACCGACGACAAAGATGCGAAGCTGATCGAGGCCGGGCGAAAGCTGTTCGCGCGCGACTGGCAGTTCATCTGGGCTTCGCCCTCGATCGAGACGCTGCCGCCGATGGCGGGGCCGGAGATTGCGTTTGCCGGCCGCTCCAATGTCGGGAAGTCGAGCCTGATCAACGCGCTGACCGGGCGTAATGCGCTGGCGCGCACCTCGCATACCCCGGGGCGCACCCAGGAGCTGATCTTCTTCGAGGTCCCCGGCAAGACCGACCTTCGCCTCGTCGACATGCCCGGCTATGGCTATGCCAAGGCGCCCAAGAGCCAGGTCGCGTCCTGGACCGAGCTGATCCATACATTCCTGCTGGGCCGCGCCTCGCTCGCGCGCGTCTACGTGTTGATCGATGCGCGCCATGGCCTCAAGGATGTCGACCTCGAGGTGCTGAAGACGCTCGACCGCTCCGCCGTCAGCTATCAGATCGTGCTGACCAAGGCCGACCAGGTGAAGGCCTCCGAGTTGCAATCACGCATCGCCGAGACCGAAGCCGCGCTCGCCACGCATCCGGCTGCGTTCCCGAACGTCATCGCGACCTCGTCGCGCTCGTCGAGCGGGATGGCCGAGCTGCGCGCCGCCATGGCCAAGCTGCTGGAAGAGCGAAGCTCGTGATGGCGCGCCTGCTGATTGCGCTCGCCGGCCTGATGGGCGCCGCCGGCGTCGCGCTGGCCGCCGCCTCCGCTCACGGCACCGACGCCAGCCGGCTTGCCTCCGCAAGCGCCATGCTGCTGTTTCATGCAACTGCCATATTGGCGGTGGCGGCCTTGCTCGCGCGCGGCCTTCTGCACGGCGGAATTGGCCTGATCGCCGCGTTCGGCTTCGTGATCGGCGCGGCGCTGTTCGCGGGCGATCTCACCTTGCGGCAATATGCCGGGCATTCGCTGTTTCCGTTCGCGGCGCCGACAGGGGGGACGGCGATGATTGCGAGCTGGCTGGCGGTGACGCTGGCGGCGGTGGTGGCGGCGAAGTAGGTCTCATGTCCCGGACGCGGCGCAGCGCTTCAGCGGTGCGCCGCTGAGCCGGGGCCCATGCCGCTTCTGGGTCCCGGCTCAGCGGCGCGGCACTACGCGCCGCACCGCGTCCGGGACATGAGAGCAGCATGCCAGCCACGCTTTGCGCCTCGCCCGCCAATCGGATAGAAGGCGAACCCGCGTTAGTCCCGCCAGCGAGACCGTGACATGACCGACATCTCCCCGCTCGACCAGGCCCGCATCCTGTCCGAAGCGCTGCCGCACATGCAGCAGTACGACGAAGAAACCATCGTCATCAAATATGGCGGCCATGCCATGGGCGACGAGGAGACCGCGAAGAATTTTGCCCGCGACATCGTGCTGCTCGAGCAGACTGCGATCAATCCGGTCGTGGTGCATGGCGGCGGGCCGCAGATCGCGACCATGCTCAAGCGCCTCGGCATTCAATCGGAGTTCGCAGCGGGCTTGCGCATCACCGATGCCGCGACCATCGAGGTCGTCGAGATGGTGCTGGCCGGCTCGGTCAACAAGCAGATCGTCGGCTACATCAACGATGCCGGCGGCAAGGCCGTCGGCCTCTGCGGCAAGGACGGCAACATGGTGAAGGCGTCGAAGACGACCCGCACCATGGTCGATCCGGATTCGCACATCGAGAAGGTGGTCGATCTCGGCTTCGTCGGCGACCCCGAAAAGGTCGACCTCACCCTGCTCAACCAGCTGATCGGCTACGAGCTGATCCCGGTGCTGGCGCCGCTTGCCACGTCGCATGACGGCCAGACGCTGAACGTCAACGGCGACACCTTTGCCGGCGCGATCGCGGGCGCGCTGAAGGCCAAGCGCCTGCTGCTGCTCACCGACGTGCCCGGTGTGCTCGACAAGTCGAAGAAGCTGATCCCCGAAATGTCGGTCAAGGACGCACGCAAGCTGATTGCCGACGGCACCATTTCCGGGGGCATGATCCCGAAGGTCGAGACCTGCATCTACGCGCTTGAGCAGGGCGTCGAGGGCGTCGTCATCATCGACGGCAAGATGCAACACGCAGTGCTGCTCGAGCTCTTCACCAACCAGGGCACGGGAACGCTGATCCACAAGTGACCGACAAGACGACAGGAGCGACGGGGATCGCCGGGCCGAAGGCGCGGTACCCCAGCCGCTCGCCCCTCACGCGTCTGCTGATGACGCTGCCGGCCGCCGCCGTCTCGTTCGTCTTTTCCTCCGCGCCGGCCTTGGCCGATCTGAAGATCTGCAACCGCATGTCCTATGTCGTCGAGGCCGCGATCGGCATCGACGACAAGGCGGCGACGGCGACGCGGGGCTGGTTCAGGATCGATCCTGCGACCTGTCGCGTGGTGGTGCAGGGCACGCTCACCGCCGACCGCATCCTGCTCAATGCCCGCGCGCTCGGCGTCTATGGCGCCTCACCGATTCCGCAGAACGGCCGCGACATGCTGTGCGTGGCCCAGGACAATTTCGTCATCGCGGCCGCGCGGCAGTGCCGTAGCGGTCAGACGCAGGCACCGTTCACACAAGTGACGCCGACGCAGGCCGACGACGGCAATCTCGTCGCCTATCTCGCCGAGGACTCCGAATATGACGACGAGCAGGCGCGGCTTGCCGGTATCCAGCGGCTGCTGGTGATCGCCGGCTATGACGTCGGCGCGATCGACGGCGTCGACGGACCGAAGACGCAAGGAGCACTCGCCGCATTCCTGAAGAGCCGCGGGCTGTCCTCGGACGTGGTCGGCTCGCCGAACTTCTTCAAGACCATGGTCGATGCGGCGCAGACGCCGTCCACCAGCGGTCTCACCTGGTGCAACGACACGCCTCACAAGGTGATGGCGGCCATCGCGACCGACGACGGCAAGTCCGTGACCAGCCGGGGCTGGTACCGCATCGATCCCAAGACATGCCTGCACCCTGACATTGCCGGCCAGCCCAAGCAGATCTTCAGCTTCGCGGAAGCCGTCGATGCCGACAACCGCGCCATCAAGCTGAAGGACAGACCGCTGAACTGGGGCGGCGACAAGCAGCTCTGCACCCGCGACACCAAGTTCGAGACCACCGAGCAGGCCGATTGCGGCGCGCGCGGATTTGCCGCGACCGGTTTTGGGCCCGTGGATATGAGCAGCGGCGGCAAGACGCTGCGCTTTGCGTTGCCCTGATTGAGAGCGTTCCGATGAAATCCCCCCGCACGTTCGCTCACGTCGACACCTGGGTGTTCGATCTCGACAACACGCTGTATCCGCATCACGTCAATCTGTGGCAGCAGGTCGACGCCAGAATCGGCGAGTTCGTGTGCAATTGGCTGAACGTTGGCCCTGCAGAAGCGCGCAACATCCAGAAGGATTATTACCGGCGCTTCGGCACCACCATGCGCGGCATGATGACCCTGCATGGCGTTCGCGCCGACGATTATCTCGCTTACGTCCACAAGATCGACCATTCGCCGCTGGAGCCGAACCCGGCCCTCGGCGAAGCCATCGCAAAGCTGCCCGGACGCAAGCTGATCCTGACCAACGGCTCGGTCGACCATGTCGATGCGGTGCTGGCGCGGCTTGGTCTCGCCAGCCATTTCGACGGCGTGTTCGACATCATCGCCGCCGAATTCGAGCCCAAGCCGGCGGCGCAGACCTACCGGAAATTCCTCGCCGATCATGCGGTCGACCCGACGCGCGCGGCGATGTTCGAGGACCTCGCCCGCAACCTGACCGTTCCGCACGAGCTCGGCATGACCACCGTGCTGGTGGTGCCTGACGGCACCAAGGACGTGGTGCGTGAGGACTGGGAACTGGAGGGCCGCGATGCGGCCCATGTCGATCACGTCACGGACAATCTGGCAGGATTCCTGCGATCGCTCACCGACTGAGTGCAACCACGCGAGGAGCAAAGGTGTCCCGCAAGCCGCCAGAGTTACCTGCCACGGGCCTGTCCGACATCGAGTGGGACGATCTGCGCTATTTCCTGAACCTTGCCCGCGAGAAGAGCCTATCCGGCACCGCACGAAAACTCGGCACGACGCAGCCAACCATGAGTCGCCGGCTTGAGCTGTTCGAAAAGAAACTCGGCGCGGTGCTGTTTCAACGCAAGCCATCCGGCCTTGAGCTTACCGACACCGGACGGCAAATACTCGACCATGCAGCAAGGATGGAAGAGGCTGCGCTTGCCGCGCAGCGAATCGCGACCGGCAGCAGCGCCGGAATCACGGGCACCGTCCGCCTCACATCGGCCGAGTGGATCGGCGCGCGAGTTCTCTCGCCGCTGCTCGCGGAATTCTGCACCATGCATCCCGGAATGAGTGTCGAGTTCGTCACGGATGCCGAAGCGCTGAGCCTGACCCGGCGCGAGGTCGACATCGCGGTGCGCTTCGTTCGCTTTCAGCAGGAAGGATTGGTGCAACGGAAGATCGGCAGTCTTCCGTTCGGACTCTATGCCTCCCCTGGCTATCTCGAGGCGCGCGGCTTCCCGGATTTCAAGCAAGGCGGTGCCGACGTGGCCCTCATCGCCATGAATGCGGCACTCGCCGAAACGGTCGCCGAGACAAAATGGCTGCGCCAGCATTTTCCGAATGCCCACATTGCCTTCCGCAGCAACAGCCGCGACGGCCAGGCGGCGGCCGCAGCGAACGGCGCCGGCCTTGCATGCCTGCCGCAATGTCTCGCCCGGGCGTATCCGGCCCTGCGCGCCATCGCGACAGCTACACCAATTCCCAGCCGTGACGTGTGGCTTGGATTTCACCGCGATACGCGCGCAATCCCGCGGGTACGCAGCGTCGTGGACTTCCTGGCCGAACGGATGCCTCACCTCAGCTGATGACCTCCTGCCGACGTATGGTGGCCATACGGCCGCAGCCGATGGGCGTCACCACGATCGCCGACTATCTGTTCTCCGACGCCACTATGATCGAGGAGATCCGAGATGTTGGACTGGAAACACTATCAAGGCGAGCTGCTTGCGCGTATCGGTGACATCGGCAAGTTGAGCCCCGACACAGTCAAGGGCTATCGTGCCCTCAGCGCTGCCGGCGCACAGACCGGTCAGCTCGACAACAAGACTCGCGAGCTGATCGCACTCGCAGCCGCCGTAACCGCGCGCTGCGACGGCTGTATCGCCGTGCATGCCGACGCCGCAGCGAAGTACGGCGCCAGCCGCGAGGAGCTGGCGGAAGCATTGGGCGTCGCGATTGCGATCGGGGCCGGAGCTGCGCTGGTTTATTCGGCCCGGACGCTCGACGCATTCGAGGCCAACAGGACAGCGAAGCAGAACGAAGGGGCTGTCCAATGACGGAGCCTCGACTTCAGGCTGTCGGCTTTTCCGAGCCGGGCGGCATGGCCGCTTCGTTCCAGCACGTGCGCGTCGGCACGCTGCCGGTCGAGGAGGTCGTGGCACGCCTCAAGGAAAAGATCATTGCAGCCGACCTCTGGGTGCTGCACGAGATCGATCCGCAGATGCTGCTGCATCGCGGCGGCTATGATATCGGCCCGGTACGGCAAATCCTCTTCTTCCACCCGCGCCTGATGTCTCGCCTGCTGGCAGCCGATTCGGCAGCGCTGCTTGAGGCGCCTCTGAAGTTCGCGGTTATCGGCTTCCCTGAGGGACGAACCGAGCTGCGCTGGCTCGATCCCGCCCGGGCCTTCGCGCGATACGGCTCGCCCGCGCTGACGGCGCTCGGCGAGGAATTGGCCGGCAATTTCGAGGCCATTGTCGGCGGCCTGGGCTTCTGAAGACCCGCTGAAGCGGCCATGTTCCGGGTGCATCGACAGGTCCCCGGAACATAGCGGGTCGCGTTCTTGACTCTCTCGGCCCAAATCCCGAAAAAGCCCCCTCGATTTCCCCTAAGACAACTCCGGTTTCGAGGAAGCCCTCCGATGTCCCTGTCCGCCCTGGAATCCACCATCAACAGCGCCTTCGACGCGCGCGAGACCATCTCGACCTCGACCAAGGGCGAGGTGTGCGACGCCGTGAACCAGTCGCTGGAGATTCTGGACCGGGGCGAGGCGCGCGTCGCCGAGCGCGGCACCGACGGCAAGTGGAAGGTCAATCAGTGGCTGAAGAAGGCCGTGCTGCTGTCCTTCCGCCTCAATGACATGGACGTCATTCCCGGCGGCCCGGGCCAGGCGAACTGGTGGGACAAGGTGCCCTCGAAGTTCGAAGGCTGGGGGCCCAACCGTTTTCGCGACGCCGGTTTCCGCGCGGTGCCGGGCGCGGTGGTGCGCCGCTCGGCCTTCATCGCCAAGAACGTCGTGCTGATGCCGTCCTTCGTCAATCTCGGTGCTTACGTCGATGAGAGCACCATGGTGGACACCTGGGCCACCGTCGGCTCCTGCGCGCAGATCGGCAAGCGCGTGCACATCTCCGGCGGCGCCGGCATCGGCGGCGTGCTCGAGCCGCTGCAGGCCGAGCCCGTGATCATCGAAGACGATTGCTTCATCGGCGCGCGCTCGGAGGTCGCCGAAGGCGTGATCGTACGCAAGGGCGCGGTGCTGGCGATGGGTGTGTTCCTGGGCGCCTCGACCAAGATCGTCGACCGCGAGACCGGCGAAGTCTTCATGGGTGAAGTGCCTGAATATTCGGTTGTCGTGCCCGGCGCGCTGCCCGGCAAGCCGATGAAGAACGGCCAGATCGGCCCGAGCACCGCCTGCGCCGTGATCGTCAAGCGCGTCGACGAGCGCACGCGCTCGAAGACCAGCATCAACGAGCTGCTGCGGGACTGAGCCTCCCTCCACCCCCTCTCCCCGTTCTTACGGGGAGAGGGTTGGGGTGAGGGGCCTCTCTCAACGAATGAGATGGCCACGAGACCTGTACCCCCTCACCCGGATTGCTCAGGCGCGCAGTCGCGCGCCAAAGCAATCCGACCTCTCCCCGCAAGCGGGGCGAGGTAAAGCAAGCCCGCGCGGCCTTCTTCATCGAACCCTCTCTGCCTCCATCGCGACCAATTCCTGGGTGCTTTCTCTCGCCCGGAGCCTTTCGCATGGACTGGACCTGGTATCTCTTCCGCTTCGAGGGCCGCATCAACCGGGCCAAATATTGGCTGGCCGGGCTCATCATCGTCTGCTGGATGATCTTCCTGGCGGCCATCGTGGCGGCGCTCGGTGCCCGCTCGTTCGGTTTCGCGGTCGACGACATCTTCAAGGCCGTCGATCCCGACAACTATCGCACGCTGTCGCGCACCGACCTCCCGTTGGTCGTGGCCAAGGTGATCGGCACGCCGCTGTTTGCGTGGGTGTTCGCCGCAACGTCCATCAAGCGGCTGCATGACCGCGACAAGAGCGCCTGGTGGGTGCTGCCCTTTTTCGTCCTTCCCGGACTGATCAACCAGTTCGTGGACCGGATCGGCAACGGCTATATCGGTTTCGCGCTGGCCCTGATCTCATTCGTGCTCGCGACCTGGGGCGGGATCGAACTGCTGTTCTTCCGCGGCTCGAGGAAGACCAACCGCTTCGGCGCCGATCCGCTCTACGTCTCGCCCGCGGGCAAGCCGGGTTGGGATCAGCAACGCGAGCTCGAAATGTCCACGCAGAAGGCTGGCCCGCCGCCGCAATGGCGTGTTAAGCCGGAAGCATGACCGATGCTCTCTCCATTGCCCGCGACCTCATCCGCTGCCCCTCGGTAACCCCTCAAGACGCCGGCGCGCTCGGCGTGCTTGAAAAAGCCTTGATCGCAGCCGGCTTCACCTGTCACCGCGTGACCTTCAGCGAGGAAGGCACCGCCGACGTCGACAATCTCTATGCGCGGATCGGCACCGATGGACCGCACATCACCTTCGCCGGCCATACCGACGTGGTGCCGCCGGGCGACGAGAGCGCCTGGAGCGTCGGCGCGTTCTCCGGCGAGGTGAAGGACGGCTTCCTGCACGGCCGCGGCGCTGTGGACATGAAGGGCGGCATTGCCTGCTCCGTCGCCGCGGTGTTGGAGCATCTTGCGGCGAACGGCGGCAAACCGCGCGCGGATGGTAAAGGCTCGATCTCGTTCCTGATCACCGGCGACGAGGAAGACGTCTCCATCAACGGCACCATCAAGCTCTTGAAATGGGCCGCCGAGCGCGGCGAAAAATTCGATCATTGCGTGCTGGGCGAGCCCTCCAATGTCGAGTCGCTCGGCGACACCATCAAGGTCGGCCGGCGCGGCTCGCAATCGGGCACGCTTTACGTCGACGGTGTGCAGGGCCATGTCGCCTATCCGCACCGCGCGGCCAATCCGGTGCCAGATATTTCGCGGCTCATCGTGGCGATCTCGGACGAGCCCCTCGACCATGGCAGCGCGCAGTTTCAGGCTTCCAATCTCGAATTCGTCTCGGTCGACGTCGGCAACAAGGCCTTCAACGTCATCCCCGGCGAGGCCCGCGCCAGGTTCAACATCCGTTACAACGACAACCACACACAAGCGTCCTTGCGCGAGCTGGTCGAGACCCGCCTCGCCAAAGCCTGCGGCAACCGCATCAAGGCCCGCATCGTCTGGGAGCCGTCGAACTCCAACGTGTTCGTCACCAAGCCCGGCCCGTTCACCGATCTCGCGGTGTCGGCGATCGAGGAGGTGACAGGCCGCAAGCCGGAGCTGTCGACCTCCGGCGGCACCTCGGACGCCCGCTTCATCTCGAGCTACTGCCCGGTGATCGAGTTCGGCCTGGTCGGCCAGACCATGCACCAGGTCGATGAGCGCGTGCCGGTGACGGATCTGGAGAAGCTGACCAAGGTCTATCGCGGGATTCTGACGCGGTATTTTGGGTGAGGCGCTGCTGCCGCATCGACCACCACCGTCATCGCCCGGCTTGACCAGGCGATCCAGTACTCCGAGACGGCAGTGATAGAACCGAGAGGGCGCGGGGTACTGGATGCCCCGCCTTCGCGGGGCATGACACCGAGAAGGCTGCGCCAGCTTGCGCCTCTCTAGTAATCCACCTTCATCAAATACAGCCCCTCTGGCGGAGCGACGATGCCGCAGGCTGAGCGGTTACGCGCGGCGAGTGCTGCGGAGAGGTCGTCTGCGGTCCAGCGGCCTTCGCCGACCCAGACCAGCGAGCCCACCATCGAGCGCACCTGGCTGTGCAGGAACGAGCGCGCCGACGTGACGATGATGATCTCGCGGCCGTCGCGCATCACGTCGAGCTGGTCGAGCGTCTTCTCCGGAGATTTGGCCTGGCACTCGGTGTCGCGGAAGGTGGTGAAGTCGTGCTTGCCGAGCAGGCGCTGCGCTGCTGCATGCATCGCATCGGCATCGAGCTTGCGCGGCACGCGCCAGGCGTGGCCGACGTCGAGCGCGAGATTGGCGCGGGTGTTGACGACGCGATAGCGATAGTGCCGCTTCACCGCCGAGAAACGCGCTTCGAAGCTGTCGGGCACGATCTCCGCCTCGAGCACCGCGATCGGATGCGGGCGCAGATGCGCGTTCAAGCCATCACGAAAGCGCCCCGGCGGAAACTGCTTCTCGACATCGACGTGCGCGACCTGGCCGCGCGCATGCACGCCGGCATCGGTGCGACCGGCGCCGTGCACCCGCAGATCGGCGCCGGTCATCGCCTTCACGGCCGCTTCCAGTGCACCCTGCACCGAGGGCAGCGTGTCCTGCACCTGCCAGCCGAAGAACGGCGCGCCGTCATATTCGATGGTGAGCTTGTAGCGCGGCATCAGGAAAGCCGCATCGGCGGCTTCACAGGGACGCCACGCAGGAAGTCGGTGGCCTGCATCCGCGCCTTGCCTTCGCGCTGCAGCTCGAGAACGCGGATGGCGCCCTCCCCGCAGGCGATCGTGAGCTGATCGTCCAGCACCGTGCCCGGATCGCCCGAGCCTTTGGCCAACTCGCAGCGCAGGATTTTTACCCGAGCGTTCTCAAGCTCGGCCCAGGCGCCGGGGAACGGCGACAAGCCGTGGATGTGGCGCAGCACCGCGTGCGCGGGCTTGCTCCAGTCGATCCGCGCTTCGGCCTTGTCGATCTTGGCCGCATAGGTGACGCCGTCCTCGCTCTGCTTCTTCAGCTGGAGCCCGCCGCGGTCGAGCGCGGCCATCGCGCGCACCATCAGATCGGCGCCGAGGCGGGAGAGGCGATCATGCAGATCGAGCGCGGTCATGTTGTCCGAGATGGCAAGGCGCTCGGCCATGGCGACGTCGCCGGTATCGAGGCCGATATCCATCTTCATCACCATGACGCCGCTCTCGGCATCGCCCGCCATGATGGCGCGGTTGATCGGCGCGGCGCCGCGCCAGCGCGGCAAGAGCGAGGCATGCAGATTGTAGCAGCCGAGTTTGGGCGCATCGAGGATCGCCTGCGGCAGGATCATGCCGTAGGCGACGACGACGGCCGCATCGGCGTCGAACCCACGAAACTCTTCCAGCGCTTCCTCCGTCTTCAGCGTCTTCGGCGTCAGCACAGGCACGCCGAGCTTTCGCGCGGCCTCCTCGACCGGGGTCGGCTGCATCTGCAGCCCGCGCCGGCCGCCCGGCTTCGGTGCACGGGTGTACACGGCCACGATCTCGTGGCCGTGCGCGACCAGTTCGAGCAGCGTCGGCACCGAGAAATCGGGCGTGCCCATGAAGATCAGGCGGAGGGGCATCAACAGAACTCGCTGCGTTCCCTCCCCCTTGTGGGGGAGGGTGGGGGAGAGGGGTGCCACACGACGCGCTCTCTCGCCGTGAGCGCGGGCGCTTTGTTGTTGGCACTCCGAGAATCGAGAGCACCATTTGCTGGTCTACCCCTCTCCCCCACCCTCCCCCACAAGGGGGAGGGAGCGCAGGGGAGCGTGGGACAACACCAGTCGGTTACAATTGACTCACTCAGCGCGCTTGGCGGCTTTCTCGAACTTCTTGATCACGCGGTCGCGCTTGAGCTTTGACAGATAGTCGACGAACAACACGCCGTTGAGATGGTCGATCTCGTGCTGGATGCAGGTGGCGTAAAGGCCTTCGGCGTCCTCCTCGTGCACCTTGCCGTCGAGGTCGGTGAAGCGCACGCGCACCTTCGCCGGCCGCTCGACCTCCTCGTAATATTCAGGGATCGACAGGCAGCCTTCCTCGTAGGTGGAGAGCTCCTCGGACGAGGCGAGGATCTCCGGATTGATGAAGACGCGCGGCTCCGGCTTGGTCTCACCGTCCTGGTTGGGCTTGGCGAGGTCCATGGTGATCAGCCGCAGCGGCTGCGCGATCTGGATCGCCGCCAGGCCAATGCCGGGCGCGTCGTACATGGTCTCGAACATGTCGTCGGCAAGCTTGCGGATCTCCGAGGTGACCTTCTCGATCGGCTTGGAGACCAGACGCAGCTGCTTGTCGGGCAGGATGATGATTTCTCTGAGGGCCATGGCGGGCGATTTAAGCCGCGCGCGACAAGCGGTCAATGCGGCCGGGAACACGTTAACGCTCCGCTAACCATAAAACTTCAGCTTTCGTTAACCATAAAAACGAGGGGACCGTTAACCGAGCCCGTTCCCTCTTCGTTCGCCCTTGGCCGCCGAATCGGCTAGAAGGGCAGCCATGAACGATATCATTTTCATGCTGGGCGACTGGCCGGTGCGCACGATCGATGCGCTGATCGGCTTCGGCGCGCTCGTCCTCATCCTGTTGGTGGTGATTGCCGTCGTGATCGCGCGATCCGGGCGCCGCGGCGCGGAACTCGCGATGGCGAGTGCGATCCGGGCCGACGAGCTGGAGGAGCGGCTCGCCCAGGTCCTGCACGCCCAGAGCGAAGCCTCGGGCAGGGTCGATGCCATGACCCAGGCCCTGGCCGGCCGGCAGGCGGAGATGGCGCGGGCGGTCAACGAGCGGCTGGATTCGGTGACCCATCGGGTCGGCCAGTCCATGGAACATTCGACCCGCAACACCATGGAGAGCCTGCGCGCGCTGCATGAGCGGCTCGGAATTATCGACAGCGCACACAAGAACCTCACCGACCTCACTACGCAGGTGACGACCTTGCGCGACGTGCTCGCCAACAAGCAGTCGCGCGGCGCCTTCGGCCAGGCCCGGATGGAGGCGATCGTCCAGGACGGTCTTCCCAAAGGGTCCTACGAATTCCAGTTCACGCTTTCGACCGGAAAGCGGCCGGACTGCGTCGTATTCCTGCCCGACCAGCGCCCGCTCTGCATCGACGCGAAATTCCCGCTGGAAGCGATGACCGCGCTGCACGACGCCCGCACCGACGAGGAGAAGCGCCTTGCCACGCAACGGCTGCGCGGCGACGTGATGAAGCATGTCAGCGACATCGCCGAAAAATACCTCGTCACCGGTGAAACCCAGGAGATGGCGCTCATGTTCGTGCCGTCGGAATCGGTCTACGCCGAGATCCATGACGGTTTCGACGACGTAATCCAGAAAGCCTATCGCGCCCGCGTGGTGCTGGTTTCGCCTTCGCTGCTGATGCTCGCGATCCAGGTGATGCAGCAGATCATGAAGGATGCACGCATGCGCGACGCCGCCGACCTGATCCAGACCGAGGTGATCAAGCTCGGCGATGATCTGGGCCGCCTGCGCGACCGCGTGCTGAAATTGCAGAAGCATTTCGCCGACGCGAACGAGGATGTCCGACAGATCCTGATCTCGGCCGACAAGATCGAGAAGCGCGCGGGGCGGATCGAGGAGCTGGATTTCAGCAAGACCGACACACCGGCGGAGGGCCCGCGGCTGGTGGCGGGAGCGGGCGAGCTGTTTCCAAGGAAGCTCCAGGCGGGGGAGTGAGCCGCTCACCTCTCCCCGCTTGCGGGGAGAGGTCGGATCGCTCTTGCGATCCGGGTGAGGGGTACAGGTCCGTCGTCGCCTCCCGTGTGGAGAGATGCCCCTCACCCCAACCCTCTCCCCGTAAGAACGGGGAGAGGGAGATGAGGCAGCGCCCCCAGAATCTGCTAACACCTTCCTATGACTGCACCCGACGCGACTTCGCCCGCCGGCACCGATGCCCCCGCAACGTCCTGGCGCGACAGCCTGGCCGTTTATCTGCAACCGCGAGTGCTGATCGTGCTGTTCCTCGGATTCTCCTCGGGGCTGCCGCTGGCGCTGTCGGGATCGACGCTCTTGGTGTGGATGCGCGAGGCCGGTGTCGATCTCAAGACCATCGGGCTGTTCGCGCTGGTCGGCACGCCCTACACGCTGAAATTCCTGTGGGCGCCGCTGGTGGATGCGCTGCATGTGCCGCTGTTCACCCGCGCCTTCGGGCGGCGGCGCGGCTGGCTGCTGTTCTCGCAGATACTGCTGATCGTCGCGATCCTGCTGCTGGCGATGACCAATCCCGCCAGTTCGCCATTCTACGTTGCACTCGGCGCGCTGCTGGTGGCGACGACGTCGTCGACCCAGGACATCGTGGTCGATGCCTTCCGCGTCGAGAGCCTGCCGGAGAGCGAGCAGGCGGCCGGCATGGCGTCTTACGTCGCGGCGTATCGCATCGGCATGCTGGTCTCGACTGCGGGTGCGCTGTTCATCGTCTCGGGCTTCGAGAGCAGCGGCATTCCACGTCCGTCAGCCTGGATGTGGGGCTATGTGGTGATGGCGGCGATGGTGCTGATCGGAACGGTCACGGCGCTGGTCGCGACCGAGCCTGAGCAATCCGTGCAGGCGGAAGCGGCGACGCACGACGAGACCGCGTTCACGCGCGTGCTGCACGCGGCAATCGGCGCCTTCTCGGAATTCCTGTCGCGCAAGGATGCGCTCGCCGCGCTCGCTTTCGTGGTGCTGTTCAAGTTCACCGACGCGTTCTCCGGCACCATGACGGCGCCATTCGTGATCGACCTCGGCTTCACCCGCAACGATTACGCGGCGATCGTGAAGGGCGTCGGTCTCGCCGCCACCCTGATCGGTGGTTTTGCCGGCGGCTTCGTCGCGCGGCGCTATTCGCTGGCGACCTCGCTCTGGCTGGGCGGCGTGGTGCAGGCGCTGGCCAACCTCACCTTCTCCTGGCTCGCGGTGGTCGGCACCAATCAATGGGCGCTGGCGCTCGCGATCTGCGCCGAGAACTTCACCAGCGCAGTCGGCACCGTGATCTTCGTCGCCTATCTCTCCGCCCTGTGTCAGAACCCGCTGCACACCGCGACGCAATATGCGCTGCTCACCGCACTTGCGGCGGTGGGACGGACCTATCTCTCGTCGGGCGCCGGCTTCGTCGCCAGCGCAACCGGCTGGCCATTGTTCTTCGTGATCTGCGTGCTGGTGGCGATCCCGAGCCTGGTGCTGCTGGCCTGGCTGCAGAAGCGCGGGCACTTCGAGGCGCTGGGGCCAGTGAGGGTGTGACGCGGCGCTCTCCCTTGTCATTGCGAGCGAAGCGAAGCAATCCAGAAATGCATCCGCGGAAAGACTCTGGATTGCTTCGTCGCAAGGGCTCCTCGCAATGACAGGGAGAGAGCGGTTCGCTCCCTACTACTTCTTCACCAAGCTCCACTTCGTCACCACGGCCTCGCTCATCTGGCCGGGATCGCTGGCGCAGGTGATCTCGTCCACCTTGACCGAGATCTCCTTGCCCACGAACGATTTCAGCTGCGAGGCCTGCGCGTCGCTGGAGGTGACGAGCTGGAACGTCTCGGGCCCGGTCTCGAGATCGCACAGCCCGTTCGGCGCCGGCAGGCGGCGCGGCTCGGAGGTGATCTGGTACATCGCTATCCGCTTGCCGGCGTTCTTGACGTCGCGAATCTTCATGGCGTTCAGCTCGCCCGAGAGCACCTCGCCGGCGCTGATCGGCTTGCCGGGCTTCGGGGGCGGCGGCGCCTCGTCCTCCTGCTGCGCGGCGATCGCCGGGGTCACCAGCAGCAGCATCGTCGCGACCAAAGCAAAGCGTGTGGCGAAAAGTTTCGTCATGTCGTCCGTTCCGTAAGTCTGGATGGAGATTCTCGTTTTGACGCGTTTTCTTCACGCGAACCGGGATCCACTTCGCTCGAAAACGCTCTAGAACAGGGTCCGCTGCCGCATCGCTGCCGATAGGGTGCCCTCATCGAGATAATCAAGCTCGCCACCGACAGGTACACCGTGCGCGAGCCGGGTTATTTTGACGTTGGCGTCCTGAAGAAGGTCGGTGATGTAATGCGCGGTGGTTTGGCCGTCGACGGTCGCATTCAGCGCCAGGATGATCTCGTGCACCTCGGCTGCATGCGCACGCGCGACCAGCGCGTCGATGGTCAGGTCCTGCGGACCGACGCCGTCGAGCGGCGACAGCGTCGCTCCCAGCACGTGGTAGCGCCCTTGCGTCGCATTGGCTCGCTCCAGCGCCCAGAGATCGGCAACGTCGGCGACGACGACGATGATCGCCGGGTCGCGCTTCGGATCCGTGCAGACCGTGCAGGGATTTTGCGTGTCGATGTTGCCGCAGGTCTTGCAGACCTGGACCTTGTCGAGCGCGACCTGCAAGGCGGAGGACAGCGGCATCATCAGCGCTTCGCGCTTCTTGATCAGATGCAGCGCCGCGCGCCGCGCGGAGCGCGGACCCAGGCCCGGCAGCCGTGCGAGAAGCTGAACCAGCCGCTCGATCTCAGGACCTGCAACCGCGCCCATGTTACTGGCCGAACAGCCCCGGCGGCAGGCCGAGCCCGCCGGTGAGCGACTGCATCTTCTCCTGCATCGCGGTCTCGGCCTTGCGGCGGGCATCACCGAGCGCCGTGACGAGCAGATCTTCCAGAACCTCGCGCTCTTCGGCCTTCATCAGCGAGGGATCGATCTTGATGCCCTTGACGTCCATCTTCGCGGTCATGCGCACGGAGACCAGGCCGCCGCCCGAGATGCCTTCGACCTCCACATTGGCGAGAGATTCCTGCATCTCCTGCATCTTGGATTGCAGCTGCGCCGCCTGCTTCATCATGCCGAGAAAATCAGCCATGGGTATTCGTCCTTGGAAAGAGTGGCTCAGAGATCGTCGTCGGAACCGTCGATCGGATCGTCGCTGCCATAGTCCGCGTTAATATTGGATTCCGGCGTCTCGGGGGCAAGCTTGCGGACCTCGACGACCTTTGCACCGGGGAAGCGCGACAGCACCTCCTGCACGCGCGGGTCGGCCTCTGCCGTGCGCGCATGTTCCTGCTTCGCCGCCTGGTTTACCGAGCGCAGCGTCGGCTGGCCCTGCTCGTTGGATACGATGATGGTCCAGCGCCGGCCGGTCCACGTCTCGAATTTCCGCGCAAGCTCGGTGACCATGGCCTTCGAGGCGTTCGGCTCGAGCGCGATTTCGAGCCGGCCCTCCTCAAAACGGACGAGGCGCATGTCGCCTTCCAGCGCGGCCTTGGTCATGACGTCGCGCTTCTGACTGGCAAGCGCGACGAGCTGGGTGAAGCTCGTGATGCGCAGCTGGGGAGCCGCACCTTGCGGATCCGGCGCGGGCGCCGCCATTTGCGGCCGCGCGGCACCGCCGAACGCTGAGGGCGATGACGTCGGCATGCGAACTGGCGCAGCTGACGTAACGGATGCAGCTGAGGCCATCGGCGCAGACGGCGCGTTACTGCGTGCCGCACCGCCTCCGCTCACGACCGGCGAGCCACCGCCGTTCTGTTCCAGCATCCGGATCGCTTCGTCAGGCGCCGGCAGGTCGGCGACATAGGCGATGCGCACCAGCACCATCTCGGCGGCCGCGGCGGGGCGCGTCGCACCCTGGACCTCGGTGATGCCCTTGAGCAGCATCTGCCACATCCGCGAGAGCACCCGCATCGAGATCTTCGCGGCAAATTCCTTGGCGCGCACACGCTCGGTCTCGCCATAGGCGACGTTGTCGGCCGTAGCAGGCACGATCTTCACGCGGGTGACGAAATTGACGAACTCGGCAAGGTCCGAGAGCACAACGATGGGATCGGCGCCGACGTCGTATTGATCGCGGAATTCCTTGAAGGCCGCGGCGATATCGCCGCGCGCCAGCGACTCGAACAGGTCGATGACGCGGGTGCGGTCGGCGAGGCCCAGCATCTGCCTGACTGCATCGGCCTTCACCTGCCCCGCCGCATGCGCGATCGCCTGATCGAGTAGCGACAGCGAATCGCGCACCGAGCCTTCCGCGGCGCGCGCGATGATGCCGAGCGCTTCCGGCTCGATCTCGACGTTTTCCTTGGCCGCGATGTTGGCAAGGTGCTTCATCAGCACATCGGCCTCGACGCGGCGCAGATCGAAACGCTGGCAGCGCGACAGCACGGTGACCGGAACCTTGCGGATCTCGGTCGTCGCGAACACGAATTTGGCGTGCTCCGGCGGCTCCTCCAGCGTCTTCAGGAAGGCGTTGAACGCCGCCGTCGACAGCATGTGGACTTCGTCGATGATGTAGACCTTGTAGCGGGCGCTGGCCGGCGCATAGCGCACGCTGTCATTGATCTGGCGGACGTCGTCGACGCCGGTATGCGAGGCCGCGTCCATCTCCAGCACGTCCATGTGCCGGCTTTCCATGATCGCCTGGCAGTGCACGCCCAGCGTCGGCATGTGGATAGTCGGGCCCTTCACCGAGCCGTCCGGCATCTCGTAGTTGAGCGCGCGGGCCAGAATGCGCGCGGTGGTGGTCTTGCCCACGCCGCGGACGCCGGTGAGGATCCAGGCCTGCGGAATCCGCCCGGTCTCGAACGCATTGGAGACGGTGCGGACCACGGCCTCCTGGCCGATCAGATCGTCGAAGCTTGAGGGGCGGTATTTGCGCGCCAGCACCCGGTAGGGTGCGTTGCCGGCGGGGCCGGCGCTGTCGGGATTTTGAGGGGCGCCAGCGTCGGTCATCGGTCGATCCGCAATGAAATCTCTCTCGGCCGGCTTTTGCGGAAAGGAGCGCGCTGGCGGGAGGCCCGCCGGCGCTGGTTCGCTCGAAAAAACAGGTAGGAGACTGACGAGCGACCCGATCCGGACCTCGTTAGGGCTGCTTCCTTCCGGACCTGACCCGGTTGGCGAGTGGCTCGTCCACCGCCAATCTCCCGGTCCCTATTTGGGGCCAAAGGACGCGGAAAGCAAGCGGGTATCGGCTTGAACAGGTTGAGTTTGCCCAGCATCCGGGCATTTCCTGACCTGCCCAGCCGATAGGCTTACGCTTTCGCTGGTCGGACCACCTTGCTAAGAACGGCCGCCGGAACTCCATCCGAGCGTAATCCGCAGGAGTCGGCGAGGCGCACCTTCCTCAGCCATTTCCACCGCACCGGCGCCCTGCCGCCGGCTATCACAGCATCCTGATGTCAGACATCACCCGCGTCTATCTCGTCACCGGCGCCGCCAGCGGAATCGGCCGCGCCACCGCAAAGCTACTTGCCGCACCCGGCATCGCGCTTCTGTTGCACACGCGCGCGAACGCGGAAGGTCTCGATGCCACCGCGGCTGAGGCCGAAGCGAAGGGTGCGGTCGTTGCAAAGTGCCTCGGCGATCTCGCAGAGGAAGCAGCCGTCATCAATGCCATCGCCGCCGCGCAAGTCGCGTTCAGCCGCCTCGACGGATTGATCCTGGTCGGCGGCCACGCCCGCCGCGGCAGCGCCATCGGCATGCCGGCGAATCAGTTCCGCCAGGCGATGGACGAATCCGCGCTGGCCTTCACGCGCATGGTCGAGGCTGCACTTCCGTTGCTGCGTGCCGGACAAGACCGGCGCATCGTGGCGGTGTCGTCCTTCGTGGCGCATGCGATCCGGCCCGAATTCGCGCCGTTCGCGGCAACCGCGGCAAGCCGCTCCGCGCTGGAAGCACTGGTGAGACTCACCGCCATGGAGCTCGCGAAGGACGGCATAACCGTCAACGCGGTTTCGCCTGGCCTCATCGTCAAGGACAAGCCCAGCGAGAGCCGGCTATCGCCGGATCAGATCGCGGCGACAGAGGCGCTGATCCCGATGCGCCGCCGAGGACGGCCGGAGGAGGTCGCCGCGGTCGTCGCCTTCCTGGCATCTGCAAAAGCATCCTACGTCACCGGGCAGGTCTGGCACGTCAACGGAGGCCTGACATGACCGAAGCAATCGTCTAGCGCGTGTTGCTGGAGCTGACGTCGAGCGGCGGCGCGATCGGCCGACATGGCATTGCTCGACATCTCGAAGCGATTCGGAAACAATTCCGCGCGCGCTCGAGGCGCGCTTGTCCGGTACGACGACCGTGTATGCGGTGACAGCGGGGCACGATCCTTCCCCTCAGGGAATCGGTATCGTATGGTCGGAGCCGAACACGCCCGCTCCCATCGGGCCATCCGGAAGCATCCATGTCCGAACCCACCTGGTCGCTGCACTCCCGCCTGAAAGAGGACACCATCGACATCGGCGATCTGCCGCTGTCGAAGGTGCTGGTCATCAAGGACGCGCACTATCCCTGGCTGCTGCTGGTGCCGCGGGTGGATGCAGTCGAGATCATCGATCTCGACGAAGTGCAGCAGGCGCAATTGATGACGGAGATCTCCCGCGTCTCGCGCGCGCTGAAGGAGATCACCAAATGCGACAAGCTCAATGTCGCAGCGCTCGGCAACCTCGTGCCGCAGCTTCACGTCCACATCATCGCGCGCCGCACCAGCGATGCCGCCTGGCCGCGGCCGGTCTGGGGCGTGATGCCGCCGCTGGCCCATGATGCCGCAGAGGTTCAGAATTTCATCAGCGCGCTTCGCCGAAAAATCTGGTTGGGTTGAAAGAACAAGAAATGTCAGCATTCGACGCGTTTCCGCTGGGGCAACCAGCCTTCGTTACCAACATCCTCGATCGCGCCGCGCATCTGCGCCGCGACGACGAAAAACTCTTCGCGATGGAGCAGAAATCCTCGTCGCGTGCCTACGTCGTCTACCGCGACTCGCTCGTGGTGAAGCGCGAGAGCGACAAGGTGCGCGCGCTGCTCTCGATCGACGAAGCGCTGAAATGCGGCGCCAATCCCGGCACGATCTTCCTCGGCCTGCGCGATGGCGCGGCGATATTCGGCATGGGTCTCGCCCAGGCCGCCGCCGAGAAGCTGCTCGGCCGCGAGGACTACACCGTCACTGAACTGCGCGGCATGGCGATGCAGGGTGCGATCCCGCCTGACGAGCTCTCGGCGATCGCAATGGCGAAGTCGATGGTCAGCTGGCATCAGCGCCACGGCTATTGCGCCAATTGCGGCACGCGTACCGCGATGAAGGAAGGTGGCTGGAAACGCGACTGCCCCGCCTGCAAGGCCGAGCATTTTCCGCGCACCGATCCGGTCGTGATCATGCTCGTGGCATCAGGCGAAAAATGCCTGCTCGGCCGACAGAAGCAGTTTCCGCCGGGCATGTATTCCTGCCTCGCCGGCTTCGTCGAGGCCGCCGAAACCATCGAAGACGCGGTTCGCCGCGAGATCTTCGAAGAGTCGGGCATTCGCTGCACCGACGTGCAGTACTACATGACGCAGCCCTGGCCGTATCCGTCATCCCTGATGATCGGCTGCAGCGCGCGGGCGGTGAGCGAGGACATCGTCGTTGATCGCATGGAGCTGGAAGATGCGCGCTGGTTCTCGCGCGAGGAAGCGGCCCTGATGCTGAAGCGGACGCACCCGGACGGGCTCGCCGGCCCGCATCCGTTTGCCATCGCCCATCACCTGCTCGGCCGCTGGGTGCACGACAAGAGCTGACCGGCGATGGCGCCATCCGAGATCGCGCCGCGCATCCTCTGCGTGGGCATGCCCGTGCGCGACCTCACCTTTCGTGTGGAGGTCGTGCCGGCGCGCGGCAGCAAGGCAAATGCGACGCATATGACCGAGATCTGCGGTGGCAACGCGCTCAATGCTGCGATCGCCATCGCGCGGCTCGGCGGGCGCGTCGCGTTTGCCGGACCGATGGGCGACGCGCGGGAAACGTCGAGCGACTTCATTCTCGACCAGATGGCGACTGAGGGCATCGACACCGCACATATCGTGCGCATACCGCGCGCGGCGACACCCGTCTCCGCGATCATCATCGACGCATCAGGCGAACGAACGCTGACGATCTATCGCGATCCCGCGCTGTGGACCGTGAAGCTAGCAGATGCAGCCGAACTCCTCGCGGATTGCCAGGCCGTCCTGGTCGAGAGCCGCTGCGGCGCCTTTTGCAACGATATTTGCACCGAGGCGCACCGGCGCGGCATTCCCGTGATCGTCGGTGTCGACCGGGCGATGGCGCTGACCGACGTCCTGCTGAAGGCCGCCTCGCATCTGCTGTTCGCCAGCGAGCAGGCGCAGGAAACCGCCGGCGTCGCCGGCGACGCCGAAGCCTTGAAGCGCTTGGCCAAGCTGACGCCAGCCTTCCTCGCCGCCACCCGCGGCCCACGCGGCACGATCTGGCTGAACGAGACGGGCACGCTGGAGGAGACGCCGGCCTTTCCGGTCGAGGCGGTCGATACGCTCGGGGCCGGCGACGTCTTCCACGGCGCTTTCACGCTTCGGCTCGCCGAGGGCGCCGGGGTGCCGGACGCGCTGCGATTCGCCGCGGCCGCCGCAGCTCTGAAATGCACCCGGCATGGCGGCGGCACCGCCGCGCCCCAACGCATTGAAGTTGAACAGTTTTTATGTGATCGCCGTTAGAGCCTTTGCAGGGGCGCGCTGAGATTATGGGCTTGCGATAGAAGATTTTCCTCTATATGACGGAAATCAGCCATCATATTGGAACAAAGTTCTTCAAATGACCGATGCCGCCGTCCAGATCCCTGAGACCAGCCGCCGCCTCGATGCCATCGACCGCAAGATCCTGATGGTACTCCAGGAGGATGCCTCCCTGTCGGTAGCCGAAATCGGCGACCGTGTTGGCCTGTCCTCGACCCCATGCTGGAAGCGCATCCAGCGCCTGGAGGCGGACGGCGTGATCCTGAAACGGGTCGCGCTGGTCGATCAGAACAAGATCGGGCTGGGTATCTCCGTGTTCGTGTCGGTGGAGAGCTCCGATCATTCCGACGCCTGGCTCAAGAGATTCGCCGAGGCGGTCAGCGCGATGCCCGAGGTGATGGAGTTCTATCGCATGGCCGGCGACGTCGATTACATGCTGCGCGTCGTGGTCGCGGACATGCAGGCCTACGACGTCTTCTACAAGAAGCTGATCGCCGCCGTGCCGCTGAAGAACGTCACCTCGCGCTTCGCGATGGAGAAGATCAAGTCGGTGACGACGCTGCCGATCCCTGCCGTGGTGGCGGCGTAAGGCGCACCATACAGATGCTGTCATCGCCCGGCGAAGACCGGACGATCCGGTCTTCCAGAGACAGTGCGGGGATACGGAGAAGCCGCAGCGTACTGGATGCCCCGGTGAAGCCGGAGCATGACAGCGGTGTGAGAGGCCTGCATCACGCCTCCCTCACCTCAAATCTTCTGATTGTACTCGCCGACTTCGGGATGGGTGCGCAGCACGCTGTTCACCATCTCGAACATGTCGTGCATGCGCTGCTCGGAGACGGGGCTCTCGACCACGACCACCAGTTCGGGCTTGTTGGAGGAGGCACGCACCAGCCCCCAGCTGCCGTCCTCGACAGTGACGCGCACGCCGTTCACCGTGACGAGATCGCGGATCGATTGCCCGCCGATCTTGGCGCCCTTGGCCTGCAGGCTTTCGAAGTGCTTCACGACCTTGTCGATGACGCTGTACTTCACCTCGTCGGCGCAGTGCGGTGACATCGTGGGCGATGACCAGGTCTTTGGCAGCGCGTTCTTCAGGTCCGCCATCGACTTGCCGGGCGCGCGGTCGAGCATGTCGCAGATCGCGATCGCCGAAACCAGGCCGTCGTCATAGCCACGGCCGTAGGGCTTGTTGAAGAAGAAGTGGCCGGACTTCTCGAATCCCGCGAGCGCGCCCGTCTCGTTGGTGCGGCGCTTCATGTAGGAATGGCCGGTCTTCCAATAGGCGGTTTTGGCGCCCTGCTTCTGCAGCACCGGATCGGTGATGAACAGGCCGGTCGACTTCACATCGACGATGAACTGCGCGTCCTTGTGGATCGCCGACATGTCGCGCGCCAGCATCACGCCGACCTTGTCGGCAAAGATCTCCTCGCCGGTGTTGTCGACGACGCCGCAGCGATCGCCGTCACCATCGAAGCCGAGGCCGACATCGGCCTTGTGATGCAGCACCGCATCGCGGATCGCGTGCAGCATCTCCATGTCTTCGGGGTTCGGATTGTATTTCGGGAAGGTGTGGTCGAGCTCGGTGTCGAGCGGGATCACCTCGCAGCCGATCGCCTCCAGCACCTGCGGCGCGAACGCGCCGGCAGTGCCGTTGCCGCAAGCCGCAACGACCTTGAGCTTGCGTTTGAGCTTCGGACGATTGGTGAGATCGGCGATGTAGCGCGCCGGATAATTCTCGTGGAACTGGTAGGAGCCGCCCGCCTTGTTCTTGAACGCGGCGTTGAGCACGATTTCCTTCAACCGCGTCATTTCGTCGGGGCCGAAGGTCAACGGACGGTTGGCGCCCATCTTCACGCCGGTCCAGCCATTGTCGTTATGCGAGGCGGTCACCATGGCGACCGCGGGCACGTCGAGGTCGAACTGCGCGAAATACGCCATTGGCGTCACCGCAAGCCCGATGTCGTGCACCTTGCAGCCCGCGGCCATCAGGCCGGAGATCAGCGCATATTTGATTGAGGCCGAATAGCCGCGGAAATCATGGCCTGTGACGATCTCCGGCTTGACGCCGAGCTCGGCGATCAGCGCGCCCAACCCCATGCCGAGCGCCTGGATCCCCATCAGGTTGATTTCCTTCTGGAACAGCCAGCGCGCGTCGTATTCGCGAAAACCGGTCGGCTTCACCATCGGTTCGGATTCGAAGGCGTAGGTGTTGGGCAAAAGCACGGATTTCGGCTTGGGAAACATGGAGACGGTCTCGTGAAAGGGGCTTGAATTGGTGCAGCCTTAGCGAATGCCGGGCCGCAGCGGAAGGCAGGAATAAAGGCTTATGGCTGACAATTGCGGCAGTTTGGCAACGAAAAGCGGGGCCCGCGGATGGTCAGCGCAAGACCAAACTATCCGGGCGCTACTGCCCGACCCTACTGCTCCAGCACCATCTGGCCGTTGGCGTATTCAAAACGCCTGAGACGCGACAGGAAGGAGAGGCCCAGCAGGTTCTCCGACAGCGCCGCGTCGGGGAGCACCATGGCATCGACGTCGCGCACGATGAGGCCGCCGACATCAAGCATCGCGATGCGGGTGCGCGCGGCCTTGATGGTGCCGTTCGCGGTGGTGACCGTGGCGTTGTATTCGCTGCGCGAGGGACGTAGGCCGAAGCGCGCGGCCGAGGTCTCGTTCAGCGCCACAGCGGAGGCGCCGGTGTCGACCATGAAGCCGATGCGCTGACCGTCGATGCGGCCTTCGGCCTGGAAGTGGCCGCGAATGTCGCGGGGGATGTTGAGGCTGCGGCCGCCAGCTGGCGCGGTCGCCGCGACCGCAACGGTCGTGCGTGGCACTGAGGTGGCGGACGCGGAGCTCACCCTGTCCGCCATCTGCGCCATGAAGGTGCCGAGGCCGATCATGATGGCCGCGAAGATCATAATGTTACGCATCACACCACTTCCGAGCCGGAGAGCTCGATTTCACCACGCGGCACGCCCGCCCGCGAGCGAACGCCCGGCGGAGCCGGCGCTATTTTGACGAAAAGGATGAGCGGACGGTTAATGGCTTCAGGTGCCGCGCGGCTTTGCGCGCCGGGTCGGCATCGCGCCGGCCGGATCATCCGGCCAGGGATGGCGCGGATAGCGGCCGCGCAGGTCGGAACGGACCGCCGCATAGCTGCCGCGCCAGAAGCCGGGGAGATCGCGCGTCACCTGCACGGGGCGTTGCGCCGGCGACAGCAATTCGAGCACTAGCGGCACCTTGCCGGCGGCGATCGAGGGATGGGTGTTGAGGCCGAACAGTTCCTGCAGCCGCACCGCGATAGTCGGTCCCTGCTCGGCCTCGTAGTCGATCGCGAGCACGCTTCCCGTGGGCGCCTCGAAATGGGTCGGCGCCTCGCGGTCGAGCCGCGCGCGCATCTCCCACGGCAACAGCGCCATCAACGCATCGGAGAGGTCGCCCGCGGAAATGTCCTTCAGCGCGATCTTGTCGTAGAGAACAGGCACCAGCCAATCGTCACGCCGCGCGATCAGCTCGCTATCGGAGAGATCGGGCCAGCTCTCGCCCTCGGCCTTGCGCAAGAACATCACGCGATCGCGCCATTGTTTTGCGGCCTTCGACCATGGCAGCCGGTCGAGGCCGGCGGCGATGAGACCATCTGCGAAGATGCGCGCAGTATCCTCCGATGGCGATACAGGAAGCGTCGCGTCGGACAGCGTGATCGCGTGCAGCATGCGCTTGCGGCGGGCGCGCAGTGCCATCGCGCCGCGGTCGAACGAGATCTCGTCGGCGCTCTCGATATGCTCGGCGAAATGCCGCTCGATATCGTCCTCGGCGATTTGCGCCGCGAGCAGGATGCGGCCGCTCGCAGCCGTGCCGGTCATCTCGCCGATCGCGATGTAAGGCGCTCGCGCGAGCGAAGAGCTCTGCTCCACCGCGGCGCCCCGGCCGTTGGCGAGCACGAAACTACCGTTGCCGCGGTTGCGGGCGACGCGGTCCGGGAAGGCATAGGCCAGCATCAGGCCGGTGGAGAGATCCTCCTGCGGTCCCGGCTTCTCGGACGCTGCGACCTGCGAGGCCCAGCGTCGCGCGAGATCGCGCGCACTCGCCGCCCGCGGCGAGCGGTCGCGGCGGAACTGGTCACGCCGGTGCTCGAGATCGACGCTGTCGCCGCCGAGCCCGCGCTCGGTGATGATGGCGGCGATCTCGGCCGCCTCTTCGCCGCAGCCTGCACGATGCGAATCCACGATCATGCGGGCCAGCCGCGGCGGCAGCGCCAGCGCGCGCAGGCTCTTGCCTTCCGCCGTAATGCGGCCATCGCCATCGAGCGCATTAAGCTCGGAGAGCAAGCTCTTGGCCTCCTTCCAGGCCGGCTGCGGCGGTGGATCGAGGAAGGACAACGCGGAGGGATCGGCAATGCCCCATTGCGCGAGGTCGAGCACCAGCGAGGACAGGTCGGCACTCAGGATTTCGGGTTGCGTATAGAGCGCCAGCGAGGCGGTCTGCGGCTCGTCCCAGAGCCGGTAGCAGACGCCTGGCTCGGTGCGGCCGGCGCGGCCGCGGCGCTGATCGACTGCAGCACGCGACGCACGCACGGTTTCGAGCCGCGTCAGGCCGATGTCGGGCTCATAGCGCGGCACGCGGGCGAGCCCCGAATCGACGACGATACGCACGCCTTCGATCGTCAGCGAGGTCTCGGCGATCGAGGTCGCCAGCACCACCTTGCGCATGCCCTTTGGCGCAGGCGAGATGGCGCGGTCCTGCACGGCGGCATCGAGCGCGCCGAACAGCGGCACAATTTCGGTGCTGGCGTCCTGCACGCGCTCGCTGAGGAAATTCTGAGTGCGGCGGATTTCGGCCGCCCCCGGCAGGAAGGCGAGCACCGAGCCGCTGTCGGCGCGCAGGGCCGAGGCAATCGCATCCGCCATCTGCCGCTCGATCGGCGCATCCGCCTTGCGGCCCAGATAGCGCGTCTCGACCGGAAAGGCGCGGCCCGCGCTTTCGACGACGGGAGCATCGCCCAGCAGCTTGGCCACGCGCGCACCGTCGAGCGTGGCCGACATCACCAGGATTCGTAGGCCCTCGCGCAGACCGGTTTGCGCATCCCGCGCCAGCGCGAGGCCCATGTCGGCATCGAGCGAGCGCTCGTGGAATTCGTCGAACAAGATTGCCGCAACGCCGGAGAGCTCGGGATCGTCGAGGATCTGGCGGGTGAAGATCCCCTCGGTCACCACCTCGATGCGCGTGGCGCGCGAGATCTTCGAACCGAACCGGACACGATAACCGACGGTCTCCCCCGTGCGCTCGCCAAGCGACTTGGCCATGCGATCGGCGCTGGCGCGCGCGGCGATACGGCGCGGCTCGAGCACGATGATCTTCTTGCCCTTGGCCCAGGGCGCATCGAGCAGCGCCAGCGGCACGCGTGTGGTCTTGCCGGCGCCCGGAGGGGCGACCAGCACGGCCGCATTGTGCGCCTCCAGCGTGCGCGAGAGGTCGTCGAGCACGGCATCGATCGGGAGGGGCGTGTCGAAGCTACGGGGCAAGGTCTATCCACTCGTCATGCCCAGCCTTGTGCCGGGCATCCACGTCTTCGACTAGAAAACAGACGTGGATGGCGGGGAGCCGGCTCCGCGAACGCATCGCCGGGCTACAGAATCGGGCCGGCGAAGCCTAAGCGAAGACGGCAAGCCCGGCCATGACGGAATTACGTGCGGTGGTGGATCAGGCTTGGGGCGACCGCCCCACGCTCTCATAGGTGAAGCCGGCGGCAGCCATGTCTTCGGGGCGGTAGATGTTGCGCAGGTCGACGATGATGGGCTGCGCCATGGTGGTCTTCAGCCGGTCGAGATCGAGCGCGCGGAACTGGACCCATTCGGTCACGATGACCAGCGCATCGGCGCCTTGCGCGCAGGAATAGGCATCTTCGCAATAGGTGATGTTGGGCAACTCGCCCTTGGCCTGCTCCATGCCGACGGGATCGAACGCCTTCACCTTGGCGCCCATGTCGAGCAAGCCCGTCACCAGCGGAATCGAGGGCGCATCGCGCATGTCGTCGGTGTCGGGCTTGAAGGTGAGGCCGAGCACGGCGATGGTCTTGCCGCGCAAGGAGCCGCCGAGCGCCTGGCTCACTTTCCGCGCCATCGCGCGCTTGCGGTTCTCGTTGACCGCCAGCACGGATTCGACGATGCGCAGATTCACGTCGTAGTCCTGCGCGATCTTGATCAGCGCCTTGGTGTCCTTCGGGAAGCAGGAGCCGCCGAAGCCCGGACCGGCGTGCAGGAACTTGGTGCCGATGCGGTTGTCCAGGCCAATGCCGCGCGCGACCTCCTGAACGTTGGCACCGACCTTTTCCGACAGGTCGGCGATCTCGTTGATGAAGGTGATCTTGGTCGCGAGGAAGGCGTTGGCGGCGTATTTGATCATCTCGGCGGTGCGGCGCGCGGTGAACATCAGCGGCGCCTGGTTCAGCGACAGCGGGCGGTAGATGTCGCCCATCACCTTGCGGCCGCGCTCGTCGGAGGTGCCGACCACGACGCGGTCGGGGAACTTGAAATCGCGGATCGCGGCGCCCTCGCGCAGGAACTCGGGATTCGAGGCGACGACGACGTCCGCCTTGGGGTTGGTCTCGCGGATGATGCGCTCGACCTCGTCGCCGGTGCCGACAGGCACGGTCGACTTCGTCACCACGACGGTGAAGCCGGTCAGCGACTGCGCGATCTCCTTCGCGGCGGCGTAGACATAGGAGAGATCGGCATGGCCGTCGCCGCGGCGCGAGGGCGTGCCGACGGCGATGAACACCGCGTCGGCGTCAGCGACCGGCTTGGAGACATCGGTGGTGAAGTCGAGCCGCTTCGCCTTGACGTTGGTGGCGACCAGCTCGTCGAGGCCCGGCTCGTAGATCGGAATCTCGCCGCGATGGAGCGCAGCGATCTTCTTCTCGTCCTTGTCGACGCAGGTGACGTCGTGACCGAAATCCGCAAAGCAGGCTCCGGACACCAGTCCGACATAGCCCGTTCCGATCATCGCGATTCGCATGAAAATCCCTGTTTGGCTTGGTTAACGAAGCCCCAACTCGGGGCGGTTTAGCATTTTCCCGTCGGGAAGGAAGAGCCCGCGCCCGGAAACCGGCACGCGATTTGTACCGGTAAAGAAGTCGGAAACCACTGGGCGCCACACTGCGCCACGCCCGTACAGGATCGGGCGGAACCCGCCTCGAAAAGGGACACATGGCACGATCAGGCACATCAGCAGCGGACAGCGGGCTTCCCAAAGCCTCCGCGGCCGCGCGTGTCGACTGGGTCGATTATGCCAAGGGCATCTGCATCATCATGGTCGTGATGATGCATTCGGTGCTGGGGGTCGAGCTCGCGGCCGGAAAAACCGGTTTTATGCATGTCGTGGTGGCCTTCGCAAAACCGTTCCGGATGCCTGACTTCTTCCTGATTTCGGGCCTGTTCCTGCCTTTGGTGATCGATCGCGACTGGCGAACCTATCTCGACCGCAAGGTGGTGCATTTCGCCTATTTTTATGTCGTCTGGGTGACAATCCAGTTCGGCTTCAAGGCCCCCGCCTTTGCCGCTGAAATCGGCTGGCGTGACGTGGGCCTGCTGTATCTCGAATCCTTCATCGAGCCGTTCGGCACGCTCTGGTTCATCTACCTGCTGCCGATCTTCTTTGTCGTCACAAAACTGACACGCCGATTCCCGCCGCTCGCGATCTGGTTCGCCGCCGCCGCGCTGGATACCGCGCGCATCGCGACCGGCTGGACCGTGATCGACGAGTTCTGCGCACGCTTCGTCTATTTCTACTCGGGCTATTTGTTCGCGCCCTACGTATTCGCACTGTCGGATCGCGCGCGAAACCATCCCGCGCTTGCACTCGCCGCGCTAGCGACCTGGGCGCTGGTCGATGCCGGCCTCGTTGCATCAGGCGCAAGCGAGTGGAAGATCGTGTCACTGCTGCTCGGCTTCGCCGGCGCCTGCGCGATCATCACGACCGGCACGTTGCTCGCGCGCGCGCATTGGCTCAATGGCCTGCGCTTCTGCGGCGAGAATTCGATCGTGATCTATCTGGCCTTCTTCCTGCCGATGGCGACGACCCGGACAGTGCTGCTGCAGACGGGCATCATTCCCGACATCGGCATGGTTTCCCTGATCGTCACCATCGTTGGCGTACTCGGATCGCTCGCCATCTGGCACGCCGCGCTGCGGCTCAATGCACACTTCCTGTTCGAGCGGCCAGATGCATTCTGGATCGCGCCGAGGAAGACCGGGCCGGCCTTGCAGGCGGCGGAGTAGCAGAGTTCTCGGTGTCGTCGCCCGGCTAGACCGGGCGACCCAGTACGCCGAGGCGCCAGCGATTGAACCGAGAAGCCGCGGCGTACTGGATTCCTCCGCTTTCGCGGGGAATGACAGCGGGGGATAGCCGCGCTACCAGCCCAAAAATCCGCCTCCCAAGGCTGTCAAAGGTCGCAAAAGTTCATACATTGCGGCCATGCCCAAAACATCCCCGAAGACCACCGCCAAAGCTGACACCAAGGCTGCTGCGCCAAAGCCCGCCGAGACCAAGGCCACTGCTGCCAAAGCTGCTGCCAGACCGGTTGCCGCCAAAGCGGCCGGCAAGGGCGACCACGTCTTCCTGGTCGACGGTTCCTCCTACATTTTCCGCGCCTATCACGCGCTGCCGCCGCTGAACCGCAAGTCCGACGGCTTGCAGGTCAATGCCGTGCTCGGCTTCTGCAACATGTTGTGGAAGCTGCTGCGCGATATGCCCGAGGACAACCGGCCGACGCATCTGGCCATCATCTTCGACAAGTCGGAAATCACCTTCCGCAACAAGATCTATCCAGACTACAAGGCGCACCGGCCGCCGGCGCCTGACGATCTGATCCCGCAATTCGCTTTGATCCGTGAGGCAGTGCGCGCCTTCGATCTGCCCTGCCTGGAGCAAGTCGGCTTCGAGGCCGACGATCTCATCGCGACCTATGTGCGGCAGGCCTGCGAGCGCGGCGCCAGCGCGACCATCGTGTCCTCCGACAAGGACCTGATGCAGCTCGTCACCGATTGCGTCACCATGTACGACACCATGAAGGATCGTCGTATCGGCATCCCGGAGGTGATCGAGAAATTCGGCGTGCCGCCGGAGAAAGTGGTCGAGGTGCAGGCACTCGCCGGCGATTCCACCGACAACGTGCCGGGCGTCCCCGGCATCGGCATCAAGACCGCTGCCCAACTGATCGTCGAATATGGCGATCTCGAGCAGCTCCTCTTCCGCGCGACCGAGATCAAGCAGCCCAAGCGCCGCGAGGCGCTGATCGAGAACGCCGAGAAGGCGCGGATCTCGCGGCAGCTGGTACTGCTCGACGACAAGGTCGAACTGGAGGTGCCGCTGGACGATCTGGCCGTCCACGAGCCCGATCCGCGCAAGCTGATTGCCTTCCTGAAGGCGATGGAGTTCACAACGCTGACACGGCGCGTCGCCGAATATTCGCAGATCGATCCGGCCAATGTGGATGCCGATCCCGGCTACGCGAAAGGCGCGAGCGTATTCACGCCGCTGCCGCCTTCGGACGTCGTGCCAGCACCGGGATCCGGTAGCCCGACGCAAGCCCGGCCGGGCGAGCCCAACAAATCGGCGGGCAAGGAGGACAAGGCCGCGAGCCCGAAGGGTGCGCCGGTCTCACTTGCCGCGGCGCGCGAGGAGGCGCTGCGCAAGCTGCCGGTCGACCGAGGCAAGTATCAAGCCATCAAGACGCTGAAAGAGCTCAACGCCTTCATCGCACGGATCCATGACACCGGCCATGTCGCGGTCGAACTGCGCGGAAACTCGATTGATCCGATGCAGGCCGATCTCTGCGGCATCGCGCTGGCGCTGGGCCCGAACGAGGCCTGTTATGTGCCGCTGGCGCACAAGCAATCCGGCGGCGACGGCGGCTTGTTCGACGCGGGCCTCGCGCCCGATCAGGTCAGGCACGAAGACGCGCTTCATGCGCTGCGGCCGGTGCTGGAATCATCGGGCATTCTCAAGATCGGCTTCGACGTCAAGTTCACCGCCGTGATGCTGGCGCAGCACGGCATCACGTTGCGCAACACAGACGATGCGCAGCTGATCTCCTACGTGCTCGATGCCGGCCGCGGCTCGCATGCGCTGGAATCATTGTCCGAGCGCTGGTTCGGCCATGCCATGCTGAAGGAGAGCGAGCTGCTCGGCAGCGGCAAGGGCAAGATCACCTTCGACCAGGTGCCGATCGACAAGGCCGCGCCGCTGTCCGCCGAAGGCGCCGACATCGCCTTGCGGGTCTGGCGCGTGCTGAAGCCGCGCCTCGTCGCCGAGCACATGAACACCGTCTACGAGACGCTGGAGCGGCCGTTGGTCGCGGTGCTCGCGCGCATGGAGCGTCGTGGCATCTCGATCGACCGCCAGGTGCTGTCGCGGCTATCAGGCGACTTCGCCCAGACGGCGGCGCGCGTCGAGGCCGAGATCCAGGAGATCGCCGGCGAGCCGGTCAACGTCGGCAGCCCGAAGCAGATCGGCGACATCCTCTTCGGCAAGATGGGGTTGCCTGGCGGCACCAAGACCAAGACAGGCGCGTGGTCAACCACCGCGCAGGTGCTCGACGAGCTCGCCGAGCAGGGCCACGATTTTCCGCGGAAAATCCTGGAATGGCGCCAGGTCTCGAAACTGAAATCGACCTACACGGACGCGCTGCCGACCTATGTCAATCCGCAGACCCACCGCGTGCACACCACTTACGCGCTGGCCGCAACCACGACGGGCCGCCTGTCCTCGAACGAGCCGAACCTGCAGAACATTCCTGTCCGTACCGATGACGGCCGAAAAATCCGACGCGCCTTCATCGCAACGCCGGGGCACAAGCTCGTCTCGGCCGACTATTCGCAGATCGAGCTGCGGCTGCTGGCCGAGATCGCCGACATTCCGGTGCTGAAGCAGGCGTTCCGCGACGGTCTCGATATTCACGCGATGACGGCATCGGAAATGTTCGGCGTGGCGATCAAGGGCATGCCGAGCGAGATCCGCCGCCGCGCCAAGGCGATCAATTTCGGCATCATCTACGGCATCTCAGCGTTCGGCCTCGCCAACCAGCTCGGCATCGCCCGTGAAGAGGCGTCGGCCTACATCAAGAAGTATTTCGAGCGCTTCCCCGGCATCCGCGCCTATATGGACGAGACGCGCGATTTCTGCCGACAGCACGGCTACGTCACCACGCTGTTCGGCCGCAAGTGCCACTATCCCGACATCAAGGCCTCCAACGCCTCGGTGCGCGCCTTCAACGAGCGCGCGGCGATCAACGCGCGACTTCAAGGTACCGCAGCCGACATTATCCGCCGCGCCATGACGCGGGTCGAGGACGCGCTGGCCGAGAAGAAGCTTTCGGCACAGATGCTGCTCCAGGTGCATGACGAATTGATCTTCGAGGTCCCGGACGCGGAGGTCGAAAAGACGCTTCCCGTCGTGCAGCACGTCATGCAGGACGCGCCGTTCCCGGCCGTACTGCTGTCGGTGCCGCTGCACGTCGACGTCCGCGCGGCCACGAACTGGGACGAGGCGCATTGAGGCTGCTCTTGCCTCCGCCTGCACTCGATCAGGCGGCGGCGAACGCCGGGACGACACTGAGGTGAGATAACGTCTACTCAATTGTCCTCCGTGCAATTGCGTGATGGCCCCTCAGCGCCGCGCATATTAGAATCGACGCGTCTCCCGCACCGGTTCATCCATGCCCCACACCTCCGCCCTACTCGGCTTCGCCCTCGTCTGTCTCGGCCTCGTGCTCACGCCCGGGCCCAACATGATCTATCTGATCTCGCGCTCGATCACGCAGGGGCCGGCGGCGGGGATCGTCTCGCTCGGCGGCGTCGCGCTCGGCTTCGTGTTCTACATGCTATGCGCGGCATTCGGCATCACCGCGCTGCTGCTCGCCATTCCCTTTGCATATGACGCGCTGCGCTTTGCCGGCGCCGGCTACATGCTGTGGCTGGCCTGGCAGGCGATGAAGCCGGGTGGGCGCTCGCCGTTTCAGGTGAAGCAGCTCGCGATCGACAGCCCGCGGAAATTGTTCACGATGGGGTTCGTCACCAACCTGCTCAATCCGAAGATTGCGATGCTGTATCTGGCGCTGCTGCCCCAGTTCATCGACCCCACCGCCGGCAGCGTGCTGACCCAGTCGGTCGCGCTGGGCGCCATCCAGATCGCGATCAGCGTCAGCGTCAACGCGATGATCGCGCTCGCCGCCGGCTCGATCGCCCTGTTTCTCGCGAACCGGCCAAGCTGGATGCTGGTGCAACGCTGGCTGATGGGCACAGTGCTGGCCGGTCTTGCCGTGCGGATGGCCGTGGAAGCGCGGAAGGTGTGAAGGGGCACACTGTCATGCTCCGCGAAAGCGGGGCATCCAGTACTCCGAGACAGCGCGGCTGAATCGAGCCGCCGCGGCGTACTGGGTCGCCCGGTCAAGCCGGGCGACGACACCGTCACCTCAATCCAGCTTCGCCTCCATGCCCCTTCTCACCGCCGGGCGGGCCATCAGGGCGTCGTACCAGCGCTTGACGTTGGGGAAGTCGGCCAGATCGACCTTGTGGCGGGGATGGCGCCAGGCCCAGCCCAGGATGGCGAAATCGGCGACCGAGAGATCGCCGGCGACGAAGTCGCGGCCCTCGAGGCGGCGGTCCAGCACGCCGTAGAGCCGGCGGGTCTCGGCCATGAAGCGCTTCAGGCCGTAGGCGCGGTCCTGCTCGTTTTCGAGCGCAATGAAATGATGCACCTGGCCGGGGATCGGGCCGAAACCGCCCATCTGCCACATCAGCCATTCGTAGACGGGGATGCGCGCGCCAAGCGATTTCGGCAGGAATTTGCCTGTCTTTTCGCCGAGATAAAGCAGGATGGCCCCGGATTCGAAGATGCTGACGGGCTTGCCGTCCGGGCCCTCGGGATCGAGGATCGCGGGAATCTTGTTGTTGGGGGAGAGCTCGAGGAACCGAGGGTCCATCTGCTCGCCCTTGGTGATGTTCACCGGGACCACCTTGTAGGGCAGGCCCATTTCCTCCAACGCGACCGAGATTTTGCGGCCGTTCGGTGTGTTCCAGGTGTACAGCTCGATGGTCATTTCCTGTTTCCTTCCCCGAGGTAGCGGGCATCCACCTACTCCGGAAAGTTGCGGCCCCACAACCGCCCGACCGGGATGGCCGATCCCTGTTGACGGGGGACGCCCCCTCTGGAATGTCGCGGCCGTCGCGGATAAATTCCGCCACCTCCCAAGAACGCCCCTGAGGGACCACCGTGTCGAAATCTGCCTCCCGCGCCCGCCTGTTCGAAATCATCCGCCGCCGCTCCTTCGGGCGAGGCGAGGTGACGCTGGCGTCGGGCCGCAAGAGTGATTTCTACTTCAACCTGAAGCCGACCATGCTGGACCCCGAGGGCGCGACGCTGCTTGCCGAGCTGACCTACGAGGCGCTGAAGGACGACAATCTCGATTTCATCGGCGGGCTGGAAATGGGCGCGGTGCCGCTGGCCGGCGCGCTGGCGCAGATCTCCTGGATCAAGGGTCATCCGATCGCGGCCTTCTTCGTGCGCAAGAAGCCGAAAGAGCATGGCGCCAGGCTCGCGATCGAGGGACTGCCGAAGGGCGAGACGCTGGCCGGCAAGCGCGTCGTGATCGTCGAGGACGTCACCACGACAGGCGGCTCGGCGATGAAGGCGGTGGAATCCGTGCGCGAGACCGGCGCTGAAGTCGTGCTGGTGCTGACCATGGTCGACCGCGAGGAAGGCGCCACCGACACCTTCGGCGCGGCGGGTCTGCCGTTCCGCTCGCTGTACAAGGCGTCGGAATTTTTGAAGGATTAAAGCCTTTCGCTGCGGGTGCGCTGCGCAGCATTCGAGCCATCCTCAACGCCTCATTTACCATCCGGCTTTATGGTGAATCATGTGCTGAGACCCGTGAGGGCCCCAGCCGGTTCGGTAGCGTTGGGTGGAGTAAGCGTTGCGTACGATCATGTCCCATGCCCGCCGGCGGCGTCGCGCGATGCTTGTGGCCGCCACTTTCGCAAGCACGCTGCTCGCAGCTCCGGCCCCCGTTTCGGCCGAAGGCCTGTTCGACTTCTTTTTCGGCGGAATGCAGCAGCGGCCGCAGCGTGACGTGCCGCAGCAGGCGAATTCCTACGCCGATCCCTTCAGCGGCCAGCAGAACCCGGCCGTTCAGCCGCAATATGTGCCGCCGACCCGCTCGGCAGCGGCCGGCGGCTCCGGACCCGCCTTCTGCGTGCGCAGCTGCGACGGCAAATATTTTCCGTTGATGCGCGGCCTCGCCTCGCCGGCACAGATGTGTCAGGCCTTCTGTCCTGCAAGCGCCACCAAGGTGTTTTTCGGCTCTTCGATCGACGGCGCTTATAGCCAGACCGGCGAGCGCTACGCCGACAGCGAGAACGCGTTCGCCTATCGCAAGGCGCTGCGCGCCGACTGCACCTGCAACGGCCGCGAGCCGGCCGGGCTCGCTCCTGTCGACCTGGCGCTCGACTCCTCGCTGAAGGCCGGCGACGTCATCGCCACCACCGACGGCCTCGTCGCCTATACCGGCGTCCGCCTCGGCCAGGAGCAGACCGCTGAATTCACTCCTGTGGCCTCCTATCCCGGCCTCACCGCACAGGTCCGCACCCGGCTCGGCGAAATGAAGGTCGCGCCGGTGCGGGCGGAAACGGTCGCGGCCGATGCGCCGCCCGCCGAGATCGTGCGGGAGAGGCTGCCCGATGTGACGCCGCCGAAGCCACAGGCGAAACCGGCGAAGCGGGCGGAACTGGATTAAGGCCCTGGCCCTGGGCCAAGCTGTCATTGCGAGGAGCCCTTACGACGAAGCAATCCAGGATCCCTTCACGGAAAGATTCTGGATTGCTTCGCTACGCTCGCAATGCCGGAGAAGAGAGCCTCACGGCCCGATAATCACCCCAATCACGTTCGGCGCCGCCAGATATTTCTCCTCGATGGCCGCGCGCGCGGCGGCGCGGTTCTCCGGCGTCAGCAGACCGCGCTTCTCGGCGAGGATCATCCAGCAGAACCCCCACCAGTCGGTCAGCATGCCCTGATCGCCAACGAGGTCATAACCCTGCTCGGCCGCGAAGATTCGCGCATGCGCCTCGTCCAGCGTGTCAAGAAAGTGATGATCCTCGGGCGCGAACAGATCGTCGCTGATGTCGTCGATGGTGTAGCCCCAGATCGACTGGCACACCGCGTTGAACTCGCGGTCGAATTGGTCGTCATCGACAGCATGGCGTCGCGCCGCCTGATGCAGCCGCGACAGCGACCGCGCGAAATCGGCGATCCGGGTGAGGGCAAATTGATCGAAGGCAATGGTGGACATGTAGTCCTCGCGACTGACGTCAGACCCTAGATGTTGTGTCGGCAATGCGCCGAATCACAATGATATATCAAAGACTTGCTAAAGTGTTCTTAATTTGTTCTGGAGAGTCCACAATGTCGTCCCGCCACGGCCGGGATGACATTAGTCATGGTGCGCCAACTCCCTCAGTTCACTGCCGACATCAGCTTGTCCCCGCACGCGCTCGCATAGAACTTGCCGCCGCATTGTCGCTTGATGGCGGCGCAGCGCTGCGCGGGTGTTGCATTTTGCGGGAGAGAGACGGCGCAGCTGAGGCCGTCGGCACTGCGCCCCATCTTGCCGGCGGCAAAGGCGGCGCTGGAGGCGGTGATACAGACGACCAGCAGCGCAGCCGTGGTGATTTCGATCAGCAGTCGCAGCAGCGGTTTCATGGGGCGTTTCCTCCACAGTGATGGCTGAATCTGTGCTCATTCTAGCACCAAATCGGCGTTCCTCCGTGCTGCTCCGGGTTTCCAAAGCGGCCCGTTCCTTGCATAATTTTGCGCCAGCGCAGTTGTGCATGGCCGCGCCAGCGATGGTTCCGGTGCAGGGGCAAGACGCGTAGGTTCAGTGGTGTTTCTGTCGACCAGGAAGTGACGGCCTTGCAAGATCAATCGTTCCAGCCAAATTCGCCCGCGGCCGGCCAGCCCATCGACGAACTCGCGCTGGCTGAGATCAAGGGCACGATCCTGGCGAAGCTGCGCCTTGCTATCGGCAAGGATGCGGGCATGGCGACCAAGCACGATTGGTACCAGGCCGCAGCGCTCGCGCTGCGCGACCGGATCGTGCACCGCTGGCTCACGGTCGAGAAGCACAGCTACGACGCCGGCCGCAAGCGCGTCTATTATCTCTCGCTCGAATTCCTGATCGGCCGCCTCTTCACCGACGCGCTGAACAATATGGGGCTGCTCAAGATCTTCGAGGTCGCGCTCGGCGATCTCGGCGTGTCGCTGCCCGAGTTGCGCAAATGCGAGCCGGATGCCGCGCTCGGCAATGGCGGCCTCGGCCGTCTCGCCGCCTGCTTCATGGAGAGCATGGCGACGCTGTCGATCCCCGCGATCGGCTACGGCATCCGCTACGATTATGGCCTGTTCCGGCAGATCATCAATCAGGGCTGGCAGCAGGAATATCCCGACGAATGGCTCGGCTTCGGCAACCCCTGGGAATTGCAGCGGCCGGAAGTCATCTACGACGTCAATTTCGGCGGCGGCGTCGAGCATATCGACGACAAGGGCCGCGACCGCGCGATCTGGCATCCGGCCGAGACCGTGCAGGCGATCGCCTATGACACGCCGATCGTCGGCTGGCGTGGCCAGCACGTCAACGCGCTGCGGCTATGGTCGGCGCGCTCGCCCGATCCCTTGAAGCTCGACGCCTTCAACATGGGCGACTATGTCAGCGCCAGCGCCGAGCAGTCGCGCGCCGAAGCCATCTGCAAATTCCTCTATCCGAACGACGAGAGCCCGGCGGGACGCGAGCTGCGCTTGCGCCAGGAATATTTCTTCGTCTCGGCCTCGCTCCAGGATCTGGTCAAGCGGCACCTCGCCTCCGACGGCCAGCTGCGCAGCCTGTCGTCCAAGGTCGCGGTGCAGCTCAACGACACCCATCCGAGCCTCGCCGTCACCGAGCTGATGCGCATCCTCGTCGATCTCCACAATTTCCGCTGGGACGAGGCCTGGAAGATCACGGTCGCCACCCTCTCTTATACCAACCACACCCTGCTTCCCGAGGCGCTGGAGACCTGGCCAGTCGAGCTGTTCGAGCGGCTGTTGCCGCGTCATCTCGAGATCATCTACCGCATCAACGTCCAGCACCTTGCGCTCGCCGAAGCGCGCGCGCCCGGCGACATCGATTTCCGCGCCTCGGTTTCGCTGATTGACGAGAAGAGCGGACGCCGCGTCCGCATGGGCCAGCTCGCCTTCGTCGGCTCGCACCGCATCAACGGCGTCTCGGCGATGCATTCGGACCTGATGCGCGAGACCGTGTTCCACGATCTCAATCATCTCTATCCCGGGCGTATCACCAACAAGACCAACGGCATCACCTTCCGCCGCTGGCTGATGCTGGCGAATCCGAGGCTCACAGACCTGTTACGCGAGGTCTGCGGCGATGCCGTGCTCGACGATCCGACGCAGCTCTCGCAGATCGAGTCCCGCGCCAGCGACGTCGAGTTCCAGAAGAAATTCCGTAGCGTCAAGCTTCACAACAAGACGGCGCTGGCGCGCCTGATCGGCGAACGGCTCGGGATCAAGGTCGATCCGACCGCTTTGTTCGACGTGCAGATCAAGCGCATCCACGAATACAAGCGCCAGCTCCTCAACATCATCGAGACGGTCGCACTGTATCAGTCGATCAAGGACGATCCCAACGGCAACTGGGTGCCGCGGGTGAAGATCTTCGCCGGCAAGGCGGCGGCGAGCTACAAGTACGCAAAACTGATCATCAAGCTGATCAACGACGTCGCCGAAATCGTCAACAACGATCCCTCGATCGGCGGCAAGCTCAAGGTCGTGTTCCTTCCCGACTACAATGTCAGTCTCGCGGAAGTGATCATTCCGGCGGCCGACCTGTCCGAACAGATCTCGACCGCCGGCATGGAAGCCTCCGGCACCGGCAACATGAAGCTGGCGCTCAACGGCGCCATCACCATCGGCACGCTCGACGGCGCCAATATCGAGATCCGCGACCAGGTCGGCGTCGAGAACATCGCGATCTTCGGCATGGAGGCCGGCGACGTGATGATCCGGCGCAAGCAGGGGCTGGATGCCTCCGACGTGATCCGCAATTCGCCGAAGCTGCAGCGCGCCATCAACGCGATCGGTGCCGGCGAGTTCTCGCCAGGCGATCCCGGCCGCTTCGAATCCATCGCGCATGCGCTGCGCTATCTCGACCATTACATGGTCAGCGCCGATTTCGATTCCTATTACGAGGCGCAGCGTGCGGTTGACGCGCGTTGGCAGGTGGCCCCGGCCTGGACACGCGCCTCCATTCTCAACGTCGCGCGCATGGCGTGGTTCTCGTCCGACCGCACCATCCGCGAATACGCCGAGGAGATCTGGAACGTACCGGTGAATCCGAGCACGCCGCTGCTGCCGAATTTGCGCGACGCCGCGGGCTGATTTTCCGCGGAGTGGAAGCGGCGTTACCTGCGACGTTATTGCGTCAGGCGCCAGGAATGATGATATGATCTTCATCATCCCCAAAGCGGCGTCGGTGACGCCGAGGACGACAATGCACGCCAAGCTCCCGCACCCCTTCGACGACGCCACGCGCATCACCGCGGGTGACAGCAGTTGGCAGGGGCACACCAGCGACGATTACTGGGCCTTTGTCGGCCCGTTCGGCGGCGCCACCGCCGCGACCATTTTGCGCGCGCTGATCGACCATCCGGAACGCGCCGGCGATCCGCTGGCGCTGACCGTCAATTACTGTGCGCCGATCGCCAAGGGCGCATTCGATCTCGACGTCCGGCTGGTGAAGGGCAACCGCTCCAGCCAGCACTGGAGCGTCGAACTGTCGCAGGGCGGCGGCGAAGTCGCGACGCTCGCCACCGCCGTATTCGCCGAGCGGCGGCCGTCCTGGGAACACAGGGTCGCGCAATATCCCGGCGCAAAGCCGTTCGAAGCGACGCTGCCGTTCCCGAAGATCGCGGCCTCCTGGGCCAACCAGTATGAATTCCGCTTCGTCGAGGGCGAGATGCGGATCGGCCCGCCGCATGCCGAACCCGCCAGCACCTATTCGAAGATCTGGATCAGCGATCGTGAGCCGCGCAAGCTGGACATGCTGTCGCTGATGTCGATGTCGGACGCTTTCTTCGGCCGCATCTTTCACGCACGGCGCGAACTGGTGCCGTTCGGCACGGTGTCACTGACGACGTATTTCCACACCGACAGTGAAGAGCTCGCCAGCGAAAACATCACGCGCGTACTGGCGACGGCGGACTCGAAGATCATGCACAAGAGCTACGCCGACCAGAACGCCGAGCTGTGGTCGCCGAACGGCAGGCTGCTCGCGACGAGCACGCAGATCGCGTATTACAAGGCGTAGCTTTCTTCCAGTCTTCCCTTGCGGAAGAGGGTGGCTCGTCGCGAAGCGACGAGACGGATGAGGGGTTCTCCGCGCGATAAACTTCGTCGAGTTCGCAGAGAGAACCCCTCATCCGGCGCTTCGCGCCACCTTCTCCCACAAGGGGAGAAGGAGGCAGCCACAAACAGGAAAGGGCGGCCTCGCGGCCGCCCTTTTGCATTCGAACCGATCCGCGCCCTCACTCCGCCGCCAGCTTCACGTCGGGCGCGGCGGCGCGAACTTCGGCATCGACCTGGGCTTCGAACTTGGCAAAGTTCTTCTGGAACATGCCGACCAGCGCGCGGGCGGTCTTGTCGAACTCGTCCTTGTCCTTCCAGGTGTTGACCGGGTTGAGGATTTCGCTCGGCACGCCCGGCAGCGCGGTCGGAACTGCGAAGCCGAAATACTTGTCGGTGCGGAATTCGACGTTGCGAAGCGAGCCGTCGAGGGCGGCGGTGAGCAGCGCGCGGGTCACCTTGATCGGCATGCGGCTGCCGACGCCGTACTTGCCGCCGGTCCAACCGGTATTGACAAGCCAGCAATCGACATTGTGCTGGGCGATGAGGTCGCGCAGCATGTTGCCGTAGACGGATGGGTCGAGCGGCAGGAAGGGCGAGCCGAAGCAGGTCGAGAACTCCGGCTGCGGCTCGTTGCCGAGGCCGCGCTCGGTGCCGGCGACCTTCGCGGTGTAGCCGGAGAGGAAGTGATACATCGCCTGCGCCGGCGACAGCTTGGCGATCGGCGGCAGCACGCCGAAGGCATCGGCGGCGAGCATCACCACGTTCTTCGGCTGCGGCGCCCGGCCGGTGCGCGAAGCATTCGGAATAAAGTCGAGCGGATAGGCCGACCGGGTGTTCTCGGTCTTTGAGCCGTCGTCGAAATCGACCACGCGGGTGTCTTCGTCGAGCACGCAGTTCTCGAGCACCGCACCGAACCGCGTCGACGCCGCATAGATCTGCGGCTCGGCTTCCTGCGAGAGCTTGATGCACTTGGCGTAGCAGCCGCCTTCGAAATTGAACACGCCGTTCGGGCCCCAGCCGTGCTCGTCATCACCGATCAGGGTGCGGTTCGGATCGGCCGACAGCGTGGTCTTGCCGGTGCCGGAGAGCCCGAAGAAGATCGCGGTGTCGCCCTTGGCGCCGACATTGGCCGAGCAGTGCATCGGCATCACGCCGCGCTCGGGCAGATAGTAGTTCAACGTGGTGAAGACCGACTTCTTCATCTCGCCGGCATAATAAGACCCGCCGATCAGGACGATCTTGCGGGCGAAATCGATCGCAACGACGTTCTCCGAACGGCAGCCGTGACGTTTGGGATCGGCACGGAAGCTCGGCATGTCGATGATCGTGAGCTCCGGCACGAAGGTCGACAGCTCGATCGCCTCGGGACGAATGAGCAGCGTGCGAATGAACAGCGAGTGCCAGGCGAGCTCGGTGAAGACACGCGTCTTAATCCGGTAGGCCGGATCGGCGCCGCCGTAGAGATCCTGCGCGAACAGGCTCTTGCCCTCGGCGTGCTTGAGGAAGTCCTGATAGAGCGTCTCGAACTGCTCTGCGGTGATCGATTGGTTGCCGGCCCACCACATCTTCTTGTCGGTGGTGGCATCGCGCACCGTGAACTTGTCCTTCGGGCTGCGGCCCGTGAATTCGCCGGTGTCGGCACAGAGTGCGCCATCAGCGGATAGCACCGCCTCGCCCGCAGCGAGCGAATATTGGTAGAGCTGCGGCGCGCCGAGATTCCAGTGAACCCGTTTGAGATTCTTTAAGCCGAATTTGTCGGCGCCGAAGGCACCGTTGCGCACGCCCGTCTCTTGCACGAAATATCCTCCTAGAACCCGCGACATCAAGCGCAATCAAGCTCTGGCGCCTTCGCGGTCACCGTGAATTATAGGCCGTCCGGCCTCGGCTGGACGACCTAATAATGGTGAACGCTGGCGTTGCCAAGCTGATCCCGCAGGAATTGGTTTATTCAAGGACCGCGCCAAACGTCGCGCATATCAGCGTCGATCAGGCTTATGCAAAAATCACCCATGATCGCGCAACCAAACGGCGGTTTCGGCGTTATCACATGTTTTGCGACGCACAATGCTGCGCCGCTTCATCGTATCGCACCTTCGCCAACGAGCGCGAACGCTCCCCACATCGCGGGGTAGGCATTGCGGGGCGACGATGCGTCATCAACATACGTTAACATCGCGCGCCGCAGGGCTTCGGCTCTGCCGATTTCTGGTTCGCTTTTGAGCAGATCGAAAGTCGACGTGGTCAAGCGCGTAGCAGCTTCCGAATCCACGGCCCAATGCGAGACCAGGAGCGCACGCGCGCCGGCATAGAAGAAGGCGCGGGCAAGTCCCGACAAGGCCTCGGCGCCGGGCTTGTCGCCGGCGATCGTGTTGCAAGCCGACAGCACGACCCAATCTGCATTGAGCTTGAGCTGCGCAACTTCGCTCGCGGTGAGCAAACCATCATCCAGTTCGGAAGGCTGTTCGGGAATGGAGAGCGCGAGCGACGGCTCGCCCACCCCCTTGATATCGCCGGCGACGAGGCCGTGCGTTGCAAAGTAGATGATGCTGTATTGAGCAAGGGCTGCACGCTTGAGCGTCGCTTCGCTGGCATCGCGGCCGAGATGGATGTCGGCATCTCCAGCACCGACGTCCTTCGCCACGGCATTCAGCTCGTCCGCGGTATCCGGGAGTTGCGGCAGCGCCTGCGCAAGCCGTGCGCGATCGACGCCCGCGCCGCGCCAGAAATCCGTATAGGCCGATGTCGCAATGTTTCGCGCGGCGACCTTGCCGCTCGTAGCGCGACGATCAGCCGGGCCCTCCTGAGCGGGGTTGAACACGGGATCGCCAAAGCCGGTCATCGGCTTGACGCCCTCGTCCTTCCGCGCAAAGGCGCGCAGCGATTTCAGGCTGACCACCGACGGCAGCACGGAGACTGCTTGACGCCGCAGCAGCCAGGCGGCGCTGCGATAGCCCTCGAGCGTATCGGGGATTGCAGCTTGCGGGGGCTCCGTGACGAGCAGATGAAACGGCAACGCCGTCAGCGCGCCCGACGGCACCGCGAGCAGGCTGCGCTTGTCCTTGACCAGCGCCTCGACCGGGCCGAGCAGCGCTACGTAGAGCTCGTTGGCGAGCGCGAGATCAAACAGACCTGATCTGCCGGAGCCCTCGCGCGCCTTGCCGACATCGAGACCTCGGCGAAACGAACTGACCTTCTGCGCCATCGCGTCCGCGCCAAGCGGGATCTCCTTCCAGTCGGCGCCGTCGCGCGTGATGGCGATCACATAGCTGCGCTTGTCGACGACGGAATAGAGCACCATGGCTTCGTCAGCCGACAGCAGCGACTGCACATCCTTCACCGCCAGCGGCAGCGGGTTGGAGAGCGAGGCGTAGTCGGGGAACTCGACCGCGAGCGTCTTCTGCAAGCCGGTGCGCTCGCTTGCAATCGCCGCGATCCGCGAGCGGCTGCGCTGCTCGGAGATGGCATCGCGTTGCGCCGGCGGTTTCGACACAGCCGTGATGATCGCCTTGTCGAGCGCCTCGGATTCAGCCGCAATGTCCTGATCCTTGCGCACCAACTCGGCGAGCCGGTCGCTGCCGGCCGCAAGCCGCACTGCGAGCTTGTTCACGGCCGTTGCGGCGGAGGATTGCGTGCCGCGCTGGATCGCCGCGAGCGCCTCGTCCAGAGCCTTGTCCCCAGGCAACAGGGATTGCTGGCGGGCGGCGAACAGGACCGGCAGCACGACACGCAATTGCGCGCGATCATTCGCCAGCGTCTTTTCCGCGAGCGGCAACGCGTCCGCGGTTCGCCCGGACACGTGGAGGAAATGAGCAAGATTACTGGTCGATGTCGTGACATCGGGATGATCCGGACCCAGCGCACGCTCGCGGATGGCAAGCGCGCGGCGATACAGCGGCTCGGCATCGGCATAGCGCTGCTGGTGCTCGTAGAGACCGGCGAGATTGTTGAGGGATCGCGCGACGTCGGGATGGTCCGGTCCTAACACCTTCTCGCGAATCGCGAGCGAGCGCTTGATCGGCGCTTCGGCATCAGCATCGCGGCCGAGATCGCGATCAAGCTGACCGAGATTGTTCAGGAGTGTCGCGACCGCGGGATGTTCGGGACCGCCGACCTTCTGAAAGATCGCTAGCGCGCGCTGAAACAGCGGCTCGGCCTCCGAAAAGTGCTCCTGCTTCACATAGAGTGTGGCCAGATTATTCAGGGACTGACCGACATCGGGATGCTCGCGCGGCAGCGCCTTTTCGCGAATCGCAAGCGCGCGCTTGAACAGCGGCTCGGCATCGCTGAAGCGGCCCTGCCGCTGATCGAGCGCAGCGAGATTGTTCAGTACCGGCGCGATCTCGACGCTGTCGAGGCCGATGCCCTTCTCCATCAGTGCGATCGCGCGCTTGTAAATCGGCTCGGCCTGATCGTCGTGTCCCTGGTCGGCTTGGATCTGGGCGAGGTTGTTGAGCGCCGCGGCAAGATCACGGTTGTTGCTGGTCTTCTCGAGCGAGGCCACCATGGCCTGCGCCAATGGGAGCGCTTCGGCATATTTCCCGGCCGTTCTAAGCGCATTGATCCGCGCGCTCTGCCCGGAGAGATCGCCCTTCTGGGCGAGACTTGGCGTGGCAGGCGACGCGGCGATCGCGAGCGCCAGGCTTGCAGCCAATGCCAAACGATGTGTCATGAACCCTCGCTGCTACCTCGGACCGATCACGATCTTGGGTCGCAGCGATGGAAGGCGACGTTCAATTTGTCGCAGTCAGTCAGGGCGTCGGGTCGATCGTGGCGCGCGCTTCGCCGGCCAGGCGGACCAGCATCTTGCGCAACGCCGCGCCATCAGTCACCCGCTCCGGAAAATCCAGCCGCAGTGCGGTCTGGCCATCCTGCATGTCGAGACCTTCCGGGTCGCAGCCGGTGCAGCGCCAGTCGCCCGCGGCCGCGCCGAGCAGTCCGGTTGCGTAAAGGCCCATGGCATCGCGATGATCGGCATTCATGTGCTCGACCGCGCCCTCCTCCGCCGCCAGCAGGTCCCCGGCCCCGGTGAGGTCAGTGAGGAACTGCTCCGGTTTGAGGTCGACGATTCGGCCGAAACCGGCGACCAGATGGGTTCCCGTGGGGCGGATCCGAAAAAACGAGAAATCCCCAAATGAGACAAAGGCTTCGGCCGAGGGATGGGCATTAAGATACCGCCGCTGCAGCAGCTCCTTCTCTTTATCGTCCTGCTCGGCCCGGCCCGACAGCATGATCCGGGCGCCCTCCAGCGGATCGCCGGCGGCGCGCTCGTCCAGCATCAGGGAAACCCTGTTATCGCTGAGGATGTTCCTGGTATGGACGGCCAACCGCGAGATCAGCAGGATCGGCGAGCCGTCAGGGTGGCTCGCCAGATTGACCAGGGAACAATAGGGGTCACCGCTGCCGGGCATGAGGGTTGCGAGTGCCCCCTGCCGTGACCGCCTCAGCAGCGACTTGGCGAGCTTTGCGGGGTTGAAATCGGGGGTCGGTTGCATCGGCTTTCTCGGCTCAGGTGGTTGCAAAGCGGGCCTTTTTTCGGGTAAACCCGAGCCCGGTTATGGGTCGATATGCGGCGAATCCGCCGTGTTTCGTGGAACTTGGTCACACTTCAGCCCAGCTTGCATTGCTCGGTGACAAGGTTCGAACGCCAAATTCGGCACCCATGTATGCGGCGCATCACTGGATTGCTCGCCGTTTAAGCCACGACCCAAACGGAAAGCAGAAAGCAGAGGCTCATGCCCACAATCGCTTTGGTCGACGACGACCGCAACATTCTCACATCCGTCTCGATCGCGCTGGAAGCCGAAGGCTACCGCATCATGACCTACACCGACGGCGCCTCCGCGCTTGACGGTTTTCGTACTACCCAGCCCGATCTTGCCATCCTCGACATCAAGATGCCGCGCATGGACGGCATGGAGACGCTGCGCCGGCTGCGCCAAAAGTCCGACCTGCCGGTCATCTTCCTGACCTCCAAGGACGAAGAGATCGACGAGCTGTTCGGTCTCAAGATGGGCGCGGATGATTTCATCCGCAAACCGTTCTCGCAGCGCCTCCTCGTCGAACGCGTCAAGGCGGTGCTGCGCCGCTCGGCGCCGAAGGATCCGACTGTCGCTCCGAAGGAGAACGACGCCAAGGCGCTCGACCGCGGCCTGCTGCGCATGGATCCGGAACGGCATACCTGCACCTGGAAGAACGAGCCGGTGACGCTGACGGTCACCGAATTCCTGATCCTTCAGGCGTTGGCGACCCGGCCCGGCGTGGTCAAGAGCCGCAACGCGCTGATGGACGCCGCCTATGACGACCAGGTCTATGTCGACGACCGCACCATCGACAGCCACATCAAGCGGCTGCGCAAGAAGTTCAAGGTGGTCGACAACGAGTTCGAAATGATCGAGACGCTCTACGGTGTCGGCTACCGCTTCAAGGAAGCCTGAGGCGCAACGCGCCTTCACAGCAGATGAGGGTTTGCGCCGGTTCTGATTCCATCAGAACCGGACATGCTCTGAAGCGCAGGCGTGCTTCAGTTTATTGTTGAGCATGATCTTTCGGAAAACCGCTGCACACTTTTCCGGATCATGCTCTAGGATACAGTGACCGTCGCACGAGCCGTCCTAACGCGGGCGTAAGCATTGCTTGACCGAACGCAGCCTGATCCGAGTTCGAACGCCGAGGAGACCGCATCCCACGGCGCCCTGGATCATGGGGAGAAGCCTGTTGCGAAGGGCTGGGGACCGCTGAACTGGCTCAAGCGCGCCGGGCAGTTCTTCTTCGCGCTGTCCTTCTCCAGCCTAACCCGCCGCATCGTCTCGCTCAACCTCGCCGGCCTTGTCGCCCTCGTTGCGAGCATCCTGTATCTGTCGCAGTTCCGCGCCGGCCTGATCGACGCGCGCGCGCAGAGCCTTTTGGTGCAGGCCGAGATCATCGCCGGCGCGATCGGCGCCTCGGCGACGGTCCAGACCAATGCGATCACCGTCGACCCCGAGAAGCTGCTCGACCTGAAGCTGGGCGAGAGCTACGGCGGAATGGATGATTCGCTGGATTTCCCGATCAATCCCGAGCGCGTTGCGCCGGTGTTGAGCACGCTGATCTCGCCGACCAAGACCCGCGCGCGGATTTTCGATCCCAACGGCAGCGTGCTGCTCGACAGCCGTGATCTCGACAGTGTTCGGGGCTTTCCGCTGCCGCCGCTGTCGGAAAAGCCGGGGCTGGCCGAACGCATCATGGTCCCGGTGCGGACCTGGCTCAATCGCGGCGATCTGCCGCTCTATCGCGAACTCGGCCGCGAGAACGGCAAGGGCTATGTCGAAGTAGCCGATGCGCTCCAGGGCCAGAAGCGCTCGATGGTGCGCGTCAATTCGCGCGGCGAGGTGATCGTCTCCGTCGCGGTTCCGGTGCAGCGGGCGCGCGCCATCCACGGTGCGCTGATGCTGTCGACCCAAGGCGACGAGATCGATCAGATGGTCACGGCCGAGCGCCTCGCGATTCTGAAAGTCGGCGGCGTCGCTGCCGCCGTCATGATCATGCTGTCGCTGCTGCTTGCGAGCACGATCGCAGGGCCCGTGCGCCGGCTTGCAGACAGCGCCGAACGTGTTCGCCGGCGCATCAAGAGCCGTGTCGAAATTCCGGACTTCACGCGTCGCCGCGACGAGATCGGCCATCTCTCGGGCGCGCTGCGTGACATGACCAGCGCGCTCTACAAGCGAATCGAAGCGATCGAGATGTTCGCCGCCGACGTCGCCCACGAACTGAAGAACCCGTTGACCTCGCTGCGCTCCGCGGTCGAGACGATGCCGCTGGCGCGCAACGAGAACAGCCGCGCGCGCCTGCTCGAAGTGATCGAGCATGACGTCAAGCGGCTCGACCGGCTGATCTCGGACATTTCGGATGCGAGCCGGCTCGACGCCGAATTGCAGCGGCAGGATGCGATCCCGGTCGATCTCAGGCGGCTCCTCGGCACGCTGGTTGCGGTCGCCAACGAAACGAAGCTCGGCCACGACGTCGCCGTCGAGGCGCGCTTCGAGGGCCGGAGCCCGACCGACACGTTCGCCGTCAGCGGCCATGATTCGCGGCTTGGGCAGGTGGTCTCCAACCTGCTCTCCAACGCGCAGTCGTTTTCGGAAGCCGGCAGCAAGGTGCGCCTCACCTGCCGCCGAGTCCGCGGCGAGATCGAGATCGTGGTCGACGATGACGGCCCCGGCATTCGCGACGACGCGCTGGAGCGCATCTTCGAGCGCTTCTACACCGACCGGCCGCATCAGGGCTTTGGCCAGAATTCCGGCCTCGGGCTCTCGATTTCGAAGCAGATCGTCGACGCTCATGGCGGACGCATCTGGGCCGAGAATCGCGCTGGCCCCGCAGACGAAGACGGCGCGCCGACGGTCGCTGGCGCGCGTTTCGTGGTGAGGCTGCCGGCGCTATGAGCGACGGCAATTCGAAGGACGGCGGCCCGAGCGTTCACGCCTCCGCAGTCAAGGTCGGGCCCCTGGCGGTGCTGATCCGCGGGCCTTCGGGCTCCGGCAAGTCGCGTCTTGCCTTCGATTTGATCATGGCGGGCCGATCCGGCGTGATCGGAAGCGCCATCCTGGTCGGCGACGACCGTGTCCATCTGGCGACAGTCGGCGATGAAATTGTGGTTCGTCCCATCCCGCGCCTGGCCGGGCTGATCGAGATTCGGGGGCTCGGAATCCGCCGCTGCGACTTTGTGGAGCATGCGACGGTCGGCCTGGTGGTTGATCTGGTTGCCGGCGACGCCGAACGCCTGCCGCCGCCGGAATCGCTGAAAACAGCCATTTTTGGTGTCGAAATACCGCGAATCCCTGTCAGCCGCGACTATTTACCGCTCCCGTTGGTTGTCGCCGCCTTGACCACTACCAAGAGTTAACCTCCCACTAACCCTTCCGCCGATTGTTTGAAGGGAAATGGTAACCATATGAACCCCACACTCGCGACCGAGTAGACCGGCGCAGCTCCCCTCATCCATCCGTCTAGATTCAGGGAGATACGCAACATCCCCTCTTGCGCGGGGGCTCTGGATGGTCAAAGTGGCGCGTTCGTGCGGTGCACCAAAAGCGCCCGCGGGAGTTTTCCGATGATTGGTCTAGTACTTGTGACCCACGGGCGCCTTGCCGACGAATTCAAGGCAGCGCTTGAACATGTCATGGGCCCACAAAAGCAAATCGAAGCGATAACGATCGGTGCCGAAGACGATTCCGATCTCTGCCGAAGCGACATCATCGAGGCGGTTAACCGCGTCGATTCCGGCGACGGCGTTGCGATCCTCACCGACATGTTCGGCGGCACGCCGTCCAACCTCGCAATTTCCTGCATGAGCCGACCCAAGGTCGAGGTGCTCGCGGGGATCAACCTGCCCATGCTGGTGAAGCTCGCCAAGGTGCGCGAGGAGCGTCCGCTGCCCGACGCGATCGCGATGGCGCAGGAGGCCGGCCGCAAATACGTCACCATCGCCAGCCGCGTGCTCGCTGGCAAATGAGCGACGACGCGCCACAAGCGGGGACTGGCGTGCCCGCGGGCGCGATCTCCAAGGAGCTCCTGATCATCAACAAGCGCGGCCTGCATGCGCGCGCCTCGGCGAAATTCGTCCAGGCGGTCGAGCGCTTCGAGGCGCAGGTGTGGGTGACGCGCGGCGGCGAAACCGTCGGCGGCACCTCGATCATGGGCCTGATGATGTTGGCTGCAGGACCCGGCACGACGATCACCGTCGCCGCCGCCGGCGCAGATGCGGAAGCCGCGCTCGCGGCGATCACCGAGCTCGTTGAAAGCAAATTCAACGAGGAAGGCGTTTAGGTCCCTCGATCACTTCGCCGGCGGGGCGATGTAGATGTTCCATGTCATTGACGGGCCGGCCTTGCCGTGGGTGAAGCGGCGCGTCGTCATCACCATGCGCTCGGCGTTCGGCGCGATCTCAGACACCCATTTTTCGAACGCCGGCAATCGGCCGTCGGTCGGATCGAACACGCCGATGAAGCCGTACGTCTTGACGTCATCGAGTGACGTCAGCCCGGAGGACCAAGCTTCGTTCGGCGTGAACGCGGCCGGATGGTCGGGGCTGTAGAACACCATCGGCTGGATCGATTCCATGGTGCCGGCGACGATCGCCCAGCGCGAGGCGAAGCGCGTGTGCCAGGCCTGGGTCAGCTCGCGCGCCAGCTCCGAGCGCGCGCCATAGGTCGCGGTATTGCCGGTGTTCGCTGCCATCTCGCGCGCGGCGATCCAGGGTGAAGCCGCAAGCGTCGCGACGCTGAGCACGAACCAGATCGCGGTGATGTTGAACAACACCGCGCTCTGCACCCGCAACGCCGGGATCGCGACCAGCGCGAGCGGCACCAGGAAGAACAGCGAGATGCCCCAATCGGTTTTCATGTAGATGCTGAAGGCGAGCGCGCCGAGCGGCGGTCCGACTGCAACGATGAGCTGGATGATCCAGATGTTGCGCGCCTGCGAAACATCGACGCCCGGATTGACACCGCGCGCCCAGGCTCGCGTAACGATGCGCGAGGGGGCGCGCATGAGCAGCGTCAGCCACGGCGGCACCCACGCCATCGCGAGCGCGGCGAGCGCCACCGGCAGCGCGAGCAAAGCGGCATTGTGCAGCACATAGCCGAACACCAACTGCCGCACCTCACTGGCATCCTCGAGGCTGTAGGTATCGCCGGCATAGGTCAGCGGCACGAAATGCGCGTCCGCAAGCCAGACGATGTGCGGAATCATCGCCAGCACCATCGTCGCGATCGCGACCCAGGGCGCCGGCGACAACAGGAATTTCGTCCGCTCAGGATGGATCAGCGCAGCAAGGCCGACGGCGCCGATCATCGTCAGCACCCAATACTTCGTCATCAGCGCCAGCGCGCCGGCAAGCCCGAGCCAGATGCCCGACTGCCAGCTCCGCTTCTCGAAGGCGTTGAGATAAGCGAGTACGACGAGCGGCAGCGTGACCAGCTGAAGCAGATCGGGGTTGTACTTGAAGCCCTTGAAATTGAAGATCGGGTAGAGCGCGACCATCACCACGACCAGGAACGCGCGCCGCGCATCCACCACGCGCATCGCCACCAGCCAGCAGATCACCATGCCGGTGCTGACCGTCGCCATCGCGAGCGCATAGGTCGCCCAGTCCGCCGCCGGGAAGACCCTGAACCACAGCCCCGCGATCCAGCCCGACAGTGGCGGATGCTTGCCGTAGCCCCACAGGAATTTCTGGCCCCAGCCATAGGCCTCTGCGACGTCCATGTGAACGTCCTGGGCTGCCTTCAGATTGATCAGGATGAAGGTCCAGATCACCGCATGCAGGATGGCGAGCTGGATCACCAGCCAGAGCCGTGCCGAGGGGGCGGTCGCGTAGGCGACCAGCCAGGCCCGGAAGCGGTCGAAGCTCACCCGGGGTTTTACCCGCGTTCGGGCGGAAGAGATCGAGGTCGTTGACATCGGCGTTGCGTAGCGCGTTTTAGGGCCCGGTGGAATCAGCTTGGCGTGAAGAAAGGCCCTGAAATTACAGCAATATGGTTGCCGCACGGGGATGTGAGTGGTATCCCGCGCCCATGACGACCGTCCCCATTTCCAACATCCGCAATTTCTCCATCGTCGCCCATATCGACCATGGCAAATCGACGCTGGCCGACCGCCTGATCCAGATGACCGGCGGCCTCTCCGACCGCGAAATGGCGGGCAAGGAGCAGGTGCTCGATTCCATGGACATCGAGCGCGAGCGCGGCATCACCATCAAGGCGCAGACGGTGCGCCTGCAGTACCGCGCCAAGGACGGCAAGGATTACGTGTTCAACCTGATGGACACGCCGGGCCATGTCGACTTCGCCTACGAAGTCTCGCGGTCGCTCGCGGCGTGTGAAGGTTCCCTGCTCGTGGTCGACGCCAGCCAGGGCGTCGAGGCGCAGACGCTCGCCAACGTCTACCAGGCGCTCGACAACAACCACGAGATCGTCCCCGTCCTGAACAAGGTCGACCTGCCGGCTGCCGAGCCGGAGAAGGTCAAGCAACAGATCGAGGACGTCATCGGCATCGACGCCTCCGACGCGGTGATGATCTCGGCCAAGACCGGCCTCGGCATTCCCGACGTGCTGGAAGCCGTCGTCACCCGCCTGCCGCCGCCGAAGGGCGATCGCGACGCGACCTTGAAGGCGCTGCTGGTCGACAGCTGGTACGACGTCTATCTCGGCGTCGTCGTGCTGGTGCGCATCGTCGACGGCACCATGAAGAAGGGCCAGCGCGTGCGCATGATGGGCACGGGCGCAGCCTATGACGTCGAGCGCGTCGGCTTCTTCACACCAAAGATGCAGCAGGTCGACGAGCTCGGCCCCGGCGAGATCGGCTTCATCACCGCCGCGATCAAGGAAGTCGCCGACACCCGTGTCGGTGACACCATCACCGACGACAGGAAGCCGGTGACGGAAATGCTGCCCGGCTTCAAGCCGGCGATCCCCGTGGTGTTCTGCGGCCTGTTCCCGGTCGATGCCGACGATTTCGAAACGCTGCGCGCCGCGATGGGCAAGCTGCGGCTGAACGACGCCAGCTTCTCCTTCGAGATGGAAACCTCCGCCGCGCTCGGCTTCGGCTTCCGCTGCGGCTTCCTCGGCCTGCTCCACCTCGAGATCATCCAGGAGCGGCTGTCGCGCGAATTCGATCTCAACCTGATCGCGACGGCGCCGAGCGTCATCTACAAGATGAAGCTCACCGACGGCACCGAGCTCGAGATCCACAACCCGGTCGACATGCCCGACGTGGTGAAGATCGAGGAGATCCAGGAGCCCTGGATCGAGGCGACGATCCTCACGCCCGACGAATATCTCGGCAGCGTGCTGAAGCTGTGCCAGGACCGCCGCGGCTCGCAGAAGGAGCTGACCTACGTCGGCGCCCGCGCCATGGTGAAATACGACCTGCCGCTCAACGAAGTCGTGTTCGACTTCTACGATCGCCTCAAGTCGGTCTCCAAGGGCTACGCCTCGTTCGACTATCATCTCACCGACTACAAGCCGGCCGATCTCGTCAAGATGCAGATCCTGGTCAACGCCGAGCCGGTCGATGCGCTCTCGATGCTGGTCCACCGCACCCGCGCCGAAGGGCGCGGCCGCGCCATGGTCGAGAAGATGAAGGAGCTGATCCCGCCGCACATGTTCCAGATTCCGATCCAGGCGGCGATCGGCGGCAAGGTGATCGCGCGCGAGACGGTGCGCGCGCTGCGCAAGGACGTCACCGCGAAATGCTACGGCGGCGACATCACGCGCAAGCGCAAGCTTCTGGAGAAGCAGAAGGAAGGCAAGAAGAAGATGCGGCAGTTCGGCAAGGTCGACATCCCGCAGGAAGCCTTCATCGCCGCGCTGAAGGTGGATAGCTGAGGCCGGTCGAGGACCCGACTCGCCGCCCGACGACAAATGTCGAAAACAACCCCATGCACAGTAGCGACCCCTGGTCGGCAGCTGGTATTTTTCTGTTTTTAAGAAATAGACTTGCTCCGTCGGGCAAAACAGGCGCATAATAGGAGAATCGGAGCCGCTGATGGTCAACCGTCAGCCGGTTCCGGAACAGGGGCTGGCGCGCCATGCCCGGCAAAAGGCTTCGGCGAAGCAGCACCGCACGCTCCTTCCATGATTTCCGGAGTCGATGCTTCATCGCTGAACTCTGGATGAATCCTGAACCACGCGACATACAGCGCCGGCAGGAACAGTAGCGTCAGCAGCGTGCCGACGATGATGCCGCCCATCATGGCATAGGCCATCGGGCCCCAGAAAATCTCGCGCGCGATCGGAATGAGCGCGAGACTTGCCGCGGCGGCAGTGAGCAGGATCGGCCGCATGCGATGCTCGGTTGCTTCCACCACCGCATCCCAGGCGGGCCTGCCCTCTTTCTTCAGATCCTCGATCTGCACGATCAGGATCACGGAGTTTCGGACCAGGATGCCGATGAGGGCGAGCACGCCGAGGATGGCGACGAAGCCAAGCGGCGCGCCGCTCGGCAGCATGGCCATGACGACGCCGATCAATGCAAGCGGCGCGACCGCGAACACCAGGAACAGGCGTGAGAAGCTTTGCAGCTGCACCATCAGCACCGTGGCCATGACGAACAGCATCAGGGGCACGACCGCGATGATCGGCCCCTGGCTCTTGGCGCTTTCCTCGACTGAGCCGCCAATCTTGATCGGGTAGCCCGCGGGCAGCTGCTTGGCAAATTCCGCCACCTTCGGCGCGAGCTGGTCGACGACCGTCTTCGGCTGAACGTTGCTGACCACGGCGGCCTTCAGCGTGATCGTCGGGATTCGCGCGCGACGCCAGATGGTGGGCTGCTCCAGCTCGTAGCGCAGATTGGCGACGGCCCCGAGCGGCACGGATTGGCCGCCGAGCCCGGTCATCTGCAGGTCGCGCAACGTGTCGATCGAGGCGCGCTCCGGCGCGGTCGCGCGTCCCGTGACGTTGACGAGATAGATGCTGTCGCGCACCTGCGTGACCGGCGAGCCTTGGAGCACGGAGTTCAGCGTGGTGGCGATGTCTTGCGAGGTGACGCCGAGCTGGCGCGCCTTGTCCTGGAGCACATCGACCTTGACGACGCGCGCCGGCTCCATCCAGTCGAACACCACATTGCCGAGGTCAGGACTGCTGCTGATGACGCCGGCGAGCTTCTGCGAGAGATTGCGGACCTCGGCGATGTCGGGGCCGCTCAGGCGGTATTGCACCGGACGTCCCACGGGCGGGCCGACCTCGAGCAGCTTGACGTAGGTGTCGGTGCCCGGGAAGGTCTTCCTCAAGTAATCCTCGAACTGCGCCTTAAGACGGTCGCGTGCAGCGATTCCGCCCTTGGTCACGATCACCTGCTGGCCGAACCAGGCGTTGGCGGTCTGCAGATCGAACGACAGCACGAATCGCGGCGCACCGGTGCCGACATAGGTCGACCAATGCTCGACCGAATCGTTGTCCTGCAGCTGCTCGCGTTCGAAGCGCGCCATCTGCGTGTTGGTCTCACTAATCGAAGCGTTCTGCGGCAGGTTCCAATCAATCACGAGCTCGGCGCGGTCCGAGGACGGGAAGAACTGCTGCTGCACGAACTGCAAGCCGAACAAGGCGAGCCCGAAGGCGCCGGCCGTCATCGCGATGGTGCTCCAGCGATGATGCATGCAGAACAGCAGCAGGCGCGCGAATAGCTGCCCCACGCGGCCCTTCTGCTCGTGATGTCCCTTCAGCTTCGCAGGAAGGATGGTGACGCCGAGCAGCGGGGTAAACAACACGGCCACGAGCCACGAGACGATCAGCGAGACCGCGATCACCACGAACAGGGTGAAGGTGAACTCGCCGGCGTTGCTGCTGTTGAGCCCGATCGGGATGAATCCGGCGACGGTGACCAGCGTCCCCGTCAGCATCGGGAACGCGGTGGACGTATAGACGTGGGTTGCCGCCTTTTCGAGGGGATCCCCGATCTCGAGCCGCGCCACCATCATTTCGACCGCGATCATCGCGTCGTCGACCAGGAGGCCGAGCGCGATGATCAGGGCTCCCAGCGAAATGCGTTGCAGCGAGATGCCGCAATAGGCCATCACGACGAAAGTGATCGCGAGCACGAGCGGGATGGCAATCGCCACGACGAGGCCGGCCCGCAAGCCGAGGCTCAGGAAGCTTATGCCGAGCACGATGATCACGGCCTCGAACAGTGCTTCCGTGAAGCCAGAAACCGCATGCTCGACCACGACGGGCTGATCGGCCACGAGGTGGACGCCGACGCCGATCGGCAGGTCGGCGATGATCTTCGTCATCTCCTGCTTCAGCGCTTCGCCGAACTGGAGCAGGTTGGCTCCGGACTTCATACCGATCGCGAGCGCGATGGCGGGCTCACCGTTGTATCGAAACAGCGTAGACGACGGATCTGCGTAGCCGCGCGTGACGGTCGCAACATCGGTCAGCGGGAAGAAGCGGTCGTTGATGCGCAAATTGACCGCCTTCAGGCTCGCCTCCGACGTGAACTGGCCATTCACACGGACGCTGATCCGCTCCGGCCCTTCCTGGAACACGCCGGAGGGCGCCACCGCGTTCTGGCCCTGCAGCGAATTCATGATGGCGTGGACGTCGAGGCCGAGGGCGGCGATCTTGCGGGTGGAGAATTCGAGGTAGATGACCTCATCCTGCGCACCGAGAATATCGACCTTGCCGACATCGGGCACGGTCAGCACCTTGGCCCTGATATCCTCGACCTGATCGCGAAGCTGCCGCTGACTGAGGCCGTCGCTGGTGAAAGCATAGACATTGCCGAAGACGTCGCCGAAGCGGTCGTTGAAGCCGGGTCCGATCACGCCTTGCGGGAAATCGCCCTTGATGTCCGCGATCATGTTGCGGACGCGGACCCAGGTCGGCTTCACGTCCGCCGCCTTGGTCGAATCGCGCAAGTAGACGAAGACGGTGGTCTGGCCCGCGACCGTCACGCTCTTGGTGTAGTCGAGCGATTCGAGCTCCTCCAGCTTCTTCTCGATCCGGTCGGTGACCTGGCGGGTCATCTCCTCCGGCGAGGCGCCCGGCCATTGCGCCTGGATCACCATGGTCTTGATGGTGAAGTCAGGATCTTCCTGCCGTCCCAGCTGGAGATAGGCAAACAGGCCGGCCGCCATGAAGGCGATCATGAAATACCAGATGAGCGAGCGATGGCCGAGCGCCCAGTCGGAGAGGTTGAACGACTTCATGGCTCCTGGTCCTGTTGAATGCGGACGTGCTGTCCGGGCTTGAGGCTGTGAACTCCGGCGGTGACGACGCGGGTGCCCGCGGCAAGCCCGCCTGTGACGCGGATGCCCGCCGGTTCGGCGACACCGTCGATCTTCTGCAGCGACACGGTGCCGGCGGGCGGATCGACCACCCAGACGAAATCGCCGCCGTCCCTGGTGAGCACGGCCGATGCGGGCAGTCGCAAGACCTTGCTCTGGTCCTTGCCGGGCTTTGCCGTGACAGTCGCGCCAAGACGGAAGCTTTCGGGCGGATCATCGAGCGCGATCCGGACCCGTCGCAGCCGCGTCACGGCATCGGCTTGCGGCGCAATCTCGCGGATCCTGCCCTCGACCTGAACAGCAGGAAGAAGCTGCAGGCTGACGGTGAACGGAAGACCAACCTCGAGCGGCGCGGTGAGGTCTTCCCCGATATCGACGACCGCCTCCCTGACGTCCGGGCGCGCAACCGTCAACACGGTTTGACCGGGCGAGACCACCTGACCGACTTCCGCACCAACGGCGGTGACGACGCCGCCGAAGTCGGCCTTGATCCGGGCATAGCCGAGCTGCTCGATCGCCTTGGTCAGGCTCGCCTGTTCCTGCGCGACGTTGGCTTCCGCGCCCGCGCGCGCCTGCTCGGCATTGTCGAGCGTCTGCTTGGTGGTCGCATCGCTGGTGATCAGCGTGCGTTGCCGCTCCTCGGTGGCCTTGGCCGTCGCAAGCTTCGCCTCGGCCTTCGCCAGCTGTGCCCTCGCCGCACGAACGGCGAGATCGAGCGCGGTAGGATCGATCGACCCGATGATTTGTCCTTCGCTGACGATGTCGCCAACGTAGACAGGACGCGACGTCAACCGTCCGAGCACACGAAAACCAAGGTTGGTCTTGTAGCGCGGCTCGATCACGCCGACGGCAACCGAACTGGGAGCATTGTTCGGCTCCGCCACCATCGAGAGCACGGGGCGCACGGGCTCCGGCGCGTTCGTGTCCTGCTGACAGCCGGTGAGCAACGTGGCCGTCGCGAGGGTGCCGGCGATCGCGATGACTTGGCGCTTCATGACCGGCCTCCCTCTTCAGTGACGGACTGGCCGAGGCTCAAAAGCTTGCCGCCGTCGACGACGACGCGCTCGCCGGGGTCGAGGCCGGCCTTGATCAGCACCTGGCCGGCTTCATAAGCGCCGACCGTGACGGGCTTCAGCGACGCGGTCTGCGTTTTCGGATCGACGGTCCAGACCGCAGGCTTCCTGCCTGCCGCCATCAGCGCGCTCCATGGCAAGGCAATCTCGTTCTGCGCTTTCGCCTTGACCGTCCCCGCGACGGCGCTGCCCAGCGTCATCTGAGCCGGCGGGTTCTCGATCGACACCTTGACGCGGATCGTGGAGCTCTTCGGGTCGATGACGGGTGAAATCTCTCTCACCTCGCCCGTCGCTGCCACGTCGGGATCCGAGAGCAGCGCCAGCGTGACGCGCCGGCCGTCGGCCTGGCCGAGGAAGACAGACTCGTAGACCTCGAAGACGGCATCCCGCTCCCCATCCTGTGCAAGCGAAAACACGGGTTGGGCGGCAGGAACGACCTGACCGACCTCGAGACTTCGCGCTGTGATGACGCCATCGGCCTCGGCGCGCAGGACGGTATAGCCCAACGCATCGCGCGCGGTGCCGAGCTGCGCCTTGGCCGCTTCCAGCACGCCCTCCGTCGTTCGTAGTCCCTCCTCGGCCTGGTCGTAAACGGTCCGGGTGGTGAAGCCGCTTGCGATCAGCCCTTTCTGCCGCTCGAACGTAGCTCTCGCCACGCGCAGCTGGGCTTGGGCTGAAGCCACCGCCGCGGTCGCAGCATCGACATCGGCCTGTTGCTCGGCTGGATCGAGCCGGGCCAGGACGTCGCCCCTGTTGACGTGAGCACCAACGTCCACGGCGCGGGCAATCACGCGTCCGCTGACGCGGAACGAAAGATCGGCGTGGAAGCGCGCCTGAACCTCGCCCGTCAAGGTGATGGCGGCTTGCCGGTCGCGCGGCTGCACGATCATGGTCCGGACCAGCGCGGCGCGCATGGCGGTCGGCGCCGCGTGATCGTTGCAGCCGTTCAGGGCAAGGCCGACGAGTGCGGTAGCCAGGACCAGCGCCTTCGCACATCGCCTTTGACGGATCGGATTGGACCACTGATTTGTCATGACGCGTCCATTGGATGAGAAAGCGACAACAGGGCGCCAAGCGCATCTGGGGAGCGCAGGGAACGGAGGGCCGCGGCATTTGAACCGGCGGCTCTCGTGCGGCGCGGAGCCCTCATCTGGCGCGTTGCGATTGACCAGTTCGCCCCCCGTTCGCGTTCCGTCAGCGGGAACGAGAGGACAATCGAGGTGAATTCGGCGCCGAAACCCTGCTCGATCCGGCCGCCGAGCGCCCGCGCGATATCCCTCACGATTCGCAATTCGCGGTCCGAAGTCTCCCGCGCGGGACGCCAGCCGTTGTCCAGGATCACGCAGTTCACCAGCGCGCCGTTGCGCGTCAGCTTGATCCTGATCTGCCCGGCGCGGGCGTCGAAGCAGGCGTGTCTTGCCGCGTGCATCACGAGCTCATGAACGATCAACCCCAGGTGCCAGCAGCGCTCCGGCTGAAGCGCGAGGGATTGGGTCGCGAGGGCCAGAGGAATGTTCATCCGGTCCAGAACCGCGCGGCGCATGCCACAGCCCAGTTTGCGAATGTAGCTCGCGGCTTGGATCAGCGTTTCACCCGCCGGCATGGCCAACGCACGATGCACATCGGCATAGCCATGCAGCAGCTCGACGACATCGCGGAGCGCACACTTGGCTTCCGTCCCCTCGACCCGGATGGCCGCGGCGGAGACAAGATCGATGGCGAAGGCAACACCGTTGGTAACCCTGCGGTTCAGCTCTCGGAGCAGCACGCCTTCCTGCAAGGCGGTCGGGGTTGGACTTAAGGCAGTCATTGACATTCTCCTCATTCCGATCGGGATCGACCCAAAACGTGTGCGCTCCCGGACCGGAGCGCCCGCGAAGCTCGCGAAAAGCAAAATCCGCAAATTAATAAACTATACCGTATATTTTCTTTTTCTTGCCTTTCTTCTCTGAGCATGTCAAGTGGGAAAGCGAAGCGCACAGACTCGTGATTTCGGAGATCAAAAATGAAGAAGACGAAGCGAGGCAGACCGCCCAAGGATCTCGCTGGCGACGCACAGGCGCGCATTCTCGATGCGGCCCAACAGCTGTTTCTGGAGAAGGGCTACCGCAGCGCCAGCATCGACGACATTTCCGAGCTCGCCCCTGCGAGCAAGCCGACGATCTACGCGCATTTCCCCGGCAAGGAAGCGCTGTTCGCGGCGGTGGTGGCCCGCACCATCGATGGATTGACGGACTTCGAGGGCTTCTCGCCCGAGGGCCGCACCATCGAGGATAAGTTGATGAGCCTCGGCACCGCCATCGTCGAGAGAGTGGTCGAGGAATCCTTGGGCATGGTGCGCGCCACCATCGCCGAGTCGCAGCGATTCCCTCAACTTAGCCGCAACGTTCACGACGCCGCGCGCGATCGCTCCCTGGCCGCGGTGTCCCAGCTTTTGGACGATGCCACGCAGAAGCTCACTCGCACCCCGAGGGGGCCCTTCAGCGCGAAGCGAAGCCGGGCGACAGCTCAGATCTTCCTGGACCTGATCCTGCTGCCGATGCTGTTTCGCTCGCTCGTCGGTGAAACCCCGAAAGACCTGAAGAAGGAGCTTCCGGGCTTCGTACGCGAACGCGTCGGCTTTTTCCTGGCAGCCTGCGAGACCGACTGGCCGCACTAGCGCTACGGCTGAGAGTCGTTGGCTGACCTTTCACTGCGCCGGAATGTTCATCAGCTCGCGGCGGCAGGCCTCGCCGAAATCGCGCAACGGATCCATCTCCTCGATGAATTTGGGGAGATCTACGAAGGTGCGATTTGGCGACAGATATGTTTCGATGATCAGGTGCCCGGCTCGCTCGGCGGCCTGGACGACCTCGGTGCTCGACAAGATCCGCATGCGTCCGACCAGCGTATAGAGGCTGACCAGTTGCGGGATTTCGGCCTGATCGTTGACCAGGGCCTCGGCATAGAGCCGTGATGCCTCCTCGATGAAGCTATGGTACAATTGTTCGCGCCTTGAGAACGAGCGGGCATGATGAAGCTCGCGACGCCTTCGGCGTCCGCTGAACCATCCACTGACGATGGTCGAGAGCGCGCCGAACGCAGAGCCGCCGAACGCAGCCAGGGCCGGTATATACACCGTGGTCATAAGATCGCTCCTGTCTCCTGTCGCAGTGCGATTGTGGCTCAAGGCAGCGCCTCGTCACATCACGCCGCAACATCGCTCCTTATCTGCCCCTGGCCGAGCCGGTGGCGGCATGATCGAACACCGCTTTGCACGCCTCGCTCAGATCCGATTTCCTCTGCCGCAAACAGACCTCCACTCCCGCGGGGTCGGGAATGTAGGCACTGCAAAGACGAAAAGCGTCGGGCGTACAGGCCGCCCGCTGCTCCGCTGTGCCCCGGTTCTCCTGGGCTGATGCTGCCGCGCTCCCGAGCGCGACCACGACCGCTGCGAACAGCACCTGCGTCCACTTCCTCATGTCAGATCCTTTCTCTTTCGGTTGGCCGAGGCGGAGCCTCGCAGTCTTGATCCCGCACACGCGCTTGTGACGCACTGGTCTTGACTCCGGCCAGGGCGCGTGATTTATATGAACTATACGGTGTATTTTATTAAGGAGACGCGGAATGTCAACACTGCTGTTTGCATTGATGCGCGAAAATCCGTTGCCCGGCCTCGCCGCTGCATCGCTGAACGTGATTGTCGCGTTGTGCCTCGTGGCACTGAGCCTGCTGCTTGGCATCACGATCGCGATGATCGCGTGGGCACATTCCCTCGCCACGCGCGAGCCCGCCCCGGTTCGACTGCAGCGGAGGACGGTCGCATGACGCCGGTTCTGCTGATTGCCCGCGGCTGCATCATCTACTGGATCAACGTCTGGATCGCGCCGGTCGAATGCGTGTTCGACGCGATCGAGACCGAGCTCGCCCGCAGAGGCGTTGCGCCTGAGGATTTCGACCGCCTGTCGCAGGCGGCGTGAGACGGCGAGCATCCTGACATGCTGAACTTCGTCGAAGTCTTTGACGTAATGGAGGTGAATCCATCCAGCGGAGAGACCGTGTGGACCGGCGTCACCGGAACAAGGGCGGCGCTGGAGCGCGACGGCTTCATGATCCATCCGAAAGCCGGCGCCTATTGTCCGGCGGAGTGGCTCGACAAGGGCGGCTATCTCGACGCCAAGCTCGCGCGCCGGCACCCGCGCCCCTGGAGTATCTGACGATGAGGCGGAGTCCCATCGTTGCCGGGAGCGAGGCGCTATGAGTCGGCGATCCGCGATGTTCATGCGGGCGAGGCAGCCGCTCGATAGCGCCCTCCCCTTGCGCGGCTACTTCCTTTGGGTGGGTGGCGTGCTGGTCTGTTTGCTTTGGGTGGCGAACTGGGTCCTGCCGGCGCAACTGCCGGGTCAGTCTTCCGAGCCAGATCCCGCGCGGCCTCAGATCCGCATCCACTCCGACGTGAGGCTGCCGGAGCGCGTCGTGATCGATACCCATCAGTCGCCGCCTGCGCTCTCCGACAAGGAGATCGTCGTCGCTCACGCGCCCATCGCAAGCGATTGACCAACCAGACCGAGAGATCCGATGTCGAAGCACCATCTGTTTGCCCTGATCATGTGGTCCGCGACGCTCGCCGCGACCGCAGCCGTTGCCGATGTCCAAGCTCCCGCGGATGTGGGCACCCGAACCGCCACTACGCAAAGTGAAGCAGAAGAGGCCGCTATCCGCCGCGTTCTCGCGGAATTCCGCACCACACGCATCCCGCTCAGCCGGGCCATGGCGATCGCCGAACGCCTGCACGACGGCTCGAAGACCGCCGACATCAGCTTCGAGATCGACGGCCCGCCCATTTACCGCGTTCGCACGATCCGGAATGAGCGCGTGTGGGAGAACACCATCGACGCAAATACCGGAAGCATCACGGGCAAGGAGATAACCTCGTCGCTGAAGGAGCTCGATCGGGAGGACCTCGCCAACATCCTTGCCCTGAAATGGATCAAGCAGGAATTGGCGGATGCCGTGCAGGTCGCCGAGAGGGCGGCGGCGGGCAGCGCGCTGGCCGGCGGTTTGATGCGACAGGACGGCAAGCTCAATTTCGTCATCGTCGTCGCCGCCGGGGATCATCTGAAGGAAGTGATGCTCGAACCGCCGAAAGTCGGCAAGCAAAACTCGGCTCGTCCCTAGCACGAGGATCAAGACCAGTGCGCGATCTCACCGTGAACTTTCAGCCTCGATCAGTGCTCTCAACCGCATGGCGGGTGCCGAAATGTCGAGGCAAACGAGCGGTGATGATAGGGCAAGGACCTTTCCCCATCTGCCGGCCTGAAGGATGCGACATCGGACGACAAGGAAAGGTTGAGCCAAGTCAACGCGAGCGAGGCCGCGCTCGGGGATCATCCAGTTCGAATAGTCAAAGGAGACCGTCATGTCGGAGCAAAGCAGCGTGCATTTCTACCTGAATTGGGCCAAGGAACGCATCGACGAGATGGATGCCGCACTCGCCTCGTTTGAAGTCAAGGCGGGCGAGGCCAAGGCCGAATCCAAAGTCAAGGCCGAGCAGATCATCGCCGACTTGAAGAAGCGCCGGGACGAATTCCAGGTTCAGCTCAAGGCGCAAGCCGAGGCCGGCGAAGCGGCCTGGGCGCGCGGCAGGACCGAACTCGAGAAGCAATGGGACGGCTTTGAAGCGCAGATGAAGACCTACTTCGAAAGCGCCGGCAAGCAGTTCGAACAGCAGCAAGCGACCTTCAAGGACATTGCCGCCGCGCAGGGAAAGGCCTGGCGCGAGGCCGCCGACAAGTTCCGCGAGGCGGCCGGCAGGGTCGCCGCAGCGCATGCGGGCGACCTGGAAGCCGCCCTCAAGCAGATGAAATCCGATGCGTCCCAGGCCGAAGCGCAACTGCAGAAGCTCAAGCAGGCCGGCAGCGAGTCCTGGTCCGTGCTGAGCGCAGCGCTCGCGGAATCCCGCAAGGCGTTCGATCAAGCCAATCAGGCAGCCTGGAATGCACTGAAGGGCTCCGGTTCGAAGAGCTGAGCGCCGTCTGGTTTGCGGTCGGGGTCCGGAGAGAACCAATCCAACTCTCCTGACCCCTCAGGTCCTCTTGCTCCACGCCGCCGCGCTCGCCGGACGTGCATTTTATGCATTAACGCCGCGCGGCTATCAGTCAAAACAAAAACCGACAAGCATCAGCAGGACCTTGAAATGGTGGCCGCAGGGGGGCTCGAACCTGGGGCCGGTCTATTGAGAGGCAATCGCCTTGCTGCCTTCCGGCAAGCCCGGGAACTTTCGGGGGCAAGTGATCCATCGCCCCCTGCCATACGTTCCAAACGCGAGAAGCTGCTTGTCGAGCCACCATGGTCGCTGCTATCCGAGCTTTAACTGTGCCAATCCGCGCCAGGGCCGGCGTGCCTCGCGGAATTGTCGCGCGGCTGTCGACCAGTGCGAGCAAAGGGCCGAAGGCGAAGGTGGACTGGGCTGATTTGATCGGACGCGTCGCCTCTTCCGGCGACAGGGAGGCATTCAAAGGCCTATTCGAGCATTTCGCGCCTCGCATCAAGGCATTGATGCTGAAGGCCGGATGCAGCGCCGACGAGGCCGAGGAGATCGCCCAGAGCACGTTGATCGCCGTGTGGCGGAAGGCGAGCCAGTTCGATCCGTCGACATCGGGAGCCGCGGCCTGGATCTTCACGATCGCGCGGAACTTGCGGATCGACATGTTCCGCAGCAAGGCGCGGGCAGACCGCGTGCGGGGCGTTGCCGAGCTGCCGGATACGCCCGATCCCGCCGAACCGGTCGATGCGGTCCTTTCGCGCGTTCAGGATGCTGCCCGGATCACGTCCGCCATCGAGCTATTGTCGGCGGAGCAGTCCAGGGTGGTGAGGCTGTCCTTCATCGAGGAAAGGCCGCATCCGGAAATCGCTGCCCTGCTCGGAATTCCGCTGGGAACGGTGAAGTCGCGCATCAGGCTGGCGATGAACCGCCTGAGAGAGCTATTGGACGAAGAAGCATGACCATCAGCCATCATCCGCCGGAAGATCTTCTGGCCGACTTTGCCGCCGGCAGGCTGGAAGAGGCCCACCATCTGGTCGTGGGGGTGCATGTCGCAGAATGCGCAGGGTGCGCCCGGTTCGTGCGCGCGATGGAGCAGCTTGCGGGCTTGGCACTCGAGGAGGTCGCTCCGGTGCCGGTGGCATCGGATGCATTCGAGCGCGTGCTGGCCCGGATCGACGACGCGCCCAAACCGAGAGCTGCGCCGCCCTCGACCGAGACGTTCGGAATGGTGCGAGACGTTCCACCGGCGCTTCGAAACTACAGGGTCGGTAAGCCAAGGCGCGTTGCGCCAGGTCTGAGCATGCGGCCGGTCGAGCTGTCCGGCGCGGGCAAGGCGCGGGCCTTCCTGCTGAGGTCCGCGCCGGGCACGCGCATGCTCGAACACACGCACACCGGCACCGAGTTGACGCTCGTGCTGGAAGGCAGCTTCAGCCACGAGGGCGGCCGTTTTGGTCCTGGCGATTTCGACTATGGCGACGACGAGGTCGATCATCGCCCGATCGTCGGCGACGAAGGCCCGTGCCTCTGCCTGGTTGCGATGACAGGTGATCTGCGCATGAACGGTCTGCTTGGCCGGCTGATCGGGCCGTTCGTGAGGCTTTAGATCCCTCTTCAGTCCTTCTTCCCCGGGGTGATCCAACCGCGATCCCCCAGCGTTTCAAAGCCGAACGCAAGGGAGACGGGACATGGCCTGCTCACGTCGGGCAACACAGCCACAGAGCGACGGATTGCCCGAACTGCTCGCGCGTGTGTCACGCGGGGACGCACGCGCTTTCTCGGCGCTGCACATGATAACGCGCGGCAGACTGCGCAGGACCGCGCTCGCCGTCGGCGTACCGCCGCACGATATCGAAGACGTCCTGCAAGAGAGCTATCTGAAGATCTGGCGCAACGCCTCCCGGTTCAATGCCGAGCGCGCTCCGGCGATGGCATGGATTTCCGCGATCGTGCGCAATACCGCGATCGATCATCTGCGCGTCAGAAGATTGCCGACTGACGCGTTCGATGAGGCGCTGTCGATTGCGGCCGCCGAGAATCCATCAGCGAGCGACGAGCTCGACTACGCCCGCGCCGAACCCATCGCCTTTGGCGCACTGGCTCGTTTGCCGGAAGATCGCCGCGCGCTGGTGGCGCTCGCCTATCTCGAAGGCGAGAGCCGAGCCAATCTGTCACGGCGCTTCGGCGTGCCGGTGGGGACGATAAAGACCTGGCTGCACCGGGCTCTCCTGACAGTCCGCAAGGACTGCCTCGCCGCATCCGGCACCGCCTGATGCTGAGGGAAACCCCGGCCTTGACCGCCGAGATCATCGAATTTCCACTGCGCAGGCACGACGACAGTCTTGTGTCCGCGGTCATCAGGCTCGAGGAGATCGTGCGAGAGATCGAACGCATTGCGATCGAGCAGCCTGCGGATGGCTTGCATCACCTGCTCACCGTGATGGAGCATTTGGGCGACAGGCTGGTCGAGACGTCATCGCTATTGCTGGACCACGATGCCAACGGCCGAATGCAGACGGCCTTCACGTTGCTATGCGAGAAGATCGCGGAAACCAGGGAGGCATTGGGTGAGCTTGGGAAACCTCTGCATCCATGACGACGCCGGCGGCAGCCCCCGCCGACGGCAGTGGGAAAGCGGGAGTGTCCCGAAAAAAGGCCCCGCTGCACGGGGCCTTTGTCTTGTCGAGACCGACGGAGAGCTAGCGCCGCGCTCCGGCGCCGTAAAGCTCGCGCTCGCGCCCGATATCCTCCGGAGACAACGGCGGGCTCGCGGCATCGAAGTCGGTCCAGCCGGACTTCTGCCAAGCCGAACTGCGCTGCTGGAGGTCAACGGACCGCTCATGGAGAAGGGCATCGAGACGCGTGCGATCGTTGTCGGGCACCTTCGCGGTGACGAGCGTGCCACCGCGGCGAACGCCTTCCGCGTAGCGCGAAGCGTCTTCCTTCGAGACGCCGGCTTGGGTGAGTGCGCCGACGATACCGCCTGTGGCAGCGCCAGCGGCCGCACCGGCAGCCGTGGAGGCGAGCCATCCCGCAGCCACGACCGGACCGAGACCCGGAATGGCCAGGAGACCCAAGCCAGCGAGAAGGCCCGCCGCGCCGCCGATGCCGGCGCCGATGCCGGCACCCGCACCGGCGCCTTCAGCACGATCGTCGACGCCGTCGCGGTCACGGTCGACTTTACCGCTCCGTGATCCGTACCAATTGTCGGAATTGTTGGCGACGATGCTGATGTCGGAGTGCGGCACGCCGGCGCTCTCGAGCCGGGTGACGGCCCGCTCGGCGTCGGAATAATTGTCGTAAAGACGAGAAATGGTGGTCGTCATGCTATCCGCTCCTTATTTCGTGGAATTGACCTTGCCCTGGAAGTCAATGCTGACGTCTGTCTTGGTGCCGGCCTTGTCGGCCTTGCCGCGCCAGACGCCTTCGTTGTCCTTCTGCAGGCCGGAGACGTTGGAATATCCCGCCTCCTCGATCCGCGATTTCGCCTGGCCCTCGGTGAAGCTGTTGCGGCCCGCGACGGGAGCGTTCGCATTGTTCTTATCGGAGCTGTTGATGGCATTGTTGCCAGGCCCGCTTTGCGCCGGCTGCGACTGGGCGCCCGCGGGCGCCGACGCGAGCAGCAACAGGGTTGCGGCCAGCAAAGTTATACGTGACATTTCTTTGTCTCCTGCAAGTGATTGTGCCGGCGACAACAAGCAGGATTCGAATTGGTTGCTAGTGCGCAGAGACGCGGAATGCCGCATCACCCTGTGATCGGCGATTATTTGCCGAATATTCTGATTGCCTTCCGAACCCAAAGGCCGCACTCGACGGCGTGCGCGGTCGATTGACGAAGGCCGCTCAAGCCGGATCCGGTCCTCTTCACCGGCCTTCACCCGAGGCAATGCTTTCGCTGTGAGTCAGGGCTGCAGGAGGGAGAGCAGTCTTTGGCGGTCTTGATCGCGCAGGCGCTGGCGTTCACGCAGCCTTTCCAGTTCCCTTTCAGGGCCGGAAGTATTCTGACCTTCCCGTTTCAAGTCGAGAACCAGCCGCTCCTGTTCTGCCAGTTGGCGCTCTCCTGCAACCACCTCTCGCTCAACTCGGCTCAGTTCGTCATAGATCGAAGCTCTGTCCATCGAACGATCCTCGGTGATGGATCAACCCGATCCGCGTTTCGTCGTTCCTCTGGTTTTTGCCAGTTCTTCCCGATAGCTGTCATTCGCTCGTAGCCTAAAGCCAATAACACACAGCCGGTCTTGCATCTCGACGCCTAACAATTTCCGCGCACAAGCTGCAACGCACATCCCAACCAAAAATCACCCAATGAAGCTGCCAGCCTCCAGACGCGGTGGCGACCCCGAAACGAGGAGAATTCGGCAATGCAGGATTTCGTGGTTATTGATCCGACGGGAGTATTGTGGCGCATCGGGCAAACTATCGCAGACGCGCATCAAAAAACCTCTGGATGACTGCGGCTTACCTTGCAGGCCAGAAGCAGACATCAAATGAGGAAAGGTGCAGGGCCTCGGTCGGAGTCCCTGGAGGTGTCTCGCCGCCCCTCTTAGGTACGAGCAACGAGACGCGCCTTCGCCTCGTACGTGAAGGCACGCGGTCGTTTTGGAAACCTCGTGCCGGGAGGCCGCGACGGGTCCGCTGTGGATTTAGTCTTTCTGCTTCTCGCCTGCGCTTTTTCCATCCGAGCTTTTGGAGCGCTCCTCGAAACGATCAGCGCCCTTAGCCAGATCGTGCCCCATCTTGCTCTCGTTTTTTGCTTCTTCCTTGGAAGCTGCTTGGCGCAAGCCTTCTGCGGCCCGCTCTCCCGCTTTTGATGATTTTCGCTCGTCGTTCATTGTGTCCTCCCTGATCAATGCGCTTTCCAGGAACTGCCGGTCCTCAGCTTGAGGTGGACCAACGTGCCAATCAGATGGCCCAAATATCGTTCCAAGTTCCACGGTGCTCTCAACCGGAACGCGTCGATCTCAGCCACCGTTTGGCGAAGGAGTCCTTGAGTCATCGGCACGAGCTCTCAGTTGAGAAACCCCCCGGCGCACGCCTTCAGCATCCCCAACTGTTCACTTTGGAACACTCGCGAAGGCCCAGCTGTCCGAGCTACGCGGTCGCCATACGTCACGGCCGGGTCGGGTCACCACGCAAGTCGTTCCTTAACCGCTACTTCCTATTGTCTTTCGATTGAGCATTGGGGGAAGGCATGGCTGCAAGGTGCTTGGGATGTGCAAATGGAACCGAATTACGGTTCGCCTTCAAAATGGCTTTCCAGCCGATCGTCGAGGTCGCGCAGGATCGAATTTGGGGTTACGAAGCACTCGTGCGCGGTCCGAATGGGGAGAGTGCGCACAGCGTTCTGAGTCAGCTGACCGATGATCAACTTTATCGGTTCGATCAGGCTGCTCGCGTGATGGCGATCGAGACGGCGGGAAAGCTGTTTCACGACCCGGCGGCACGGCTTTCCATCAACTTCATGCCGAACGCCGTCTATGAGCCGCGGGCGTGCATCCAGAAATCGCTTGAGGCAGCCAAAAGAGCCAACTTCCCTCCTCACAACTTGATGTTCGAATTCACCGAGAACGAGCGGATGAAGGATCCCGCACACGTGGAAAACATCGTTGCCAGTTACAAGAAGCTCGGATTTTTGACGGCGCTGGACGACTTTGGGGCAGGCTACGCGGGGCTGAACCTTCTTGCGCGCTTACAACCCGATCTGATCAAGATTGACATGGAGCTTCTCAGAGACATCCACCTCAGTTCGTCCAAGCAGGTGATCGTGTCTGGTATCGCGTCGATCGCTCGGCAGCTTGGGATCACAATACTTGCGGAGGGCGTTGAAAGCGAGGCTGAACTGACCGTGTTAAGGGCTGCGGGGATCACGCTCTTCCAGGGCTACTACTTCGCGAGGCCAGCGTTCATGTCTCTGCCTGCCATCGCGAACCTGGGTGGACGGCTCGCCTCCGGTTGAAGCCACGAGAGAGAGAGGCACCTCCAACGCCAGCTTTCTCGCAAATGGCGCGATTCATCTAGTTGAGCAGAAGAAGCGAGAGATTCAGCAGCATCGCGAACGCGACCCAGCCGGCATAGGGCAGGAAAAGCAACGCCGCCAGCCGGTCTGCGCTCCACTGCCGCCGGACGAATGCGACGATGGCGACGAACATCGCAATGATCACGCCGAGTGCGATGTCCATGCGATGAAGCGAAAAGAAGATCGGCGACCAGGCGAAGTTCAGGATCATCTGAACGATCCATATCTTCATGGCGGCGCCGCGCGGCCCTGCCTCGAAAGTGCGATATCCCGCGACGGCAATGAGCAGGAACAGGATGGTCCAAACCGGGGCGAAGACGGCATCCGGCGGATTGAAGGGCGGTTTGGTCAGTGCGGCATACCAGGCCCCGGGCCGGTTGAGCACACCGATCAGAAGCCCCGCGGCGGGAACGAGACAGAGAAACGCGGCGCGGTGATACCAATTCCCGCTTTTGCGGCCTTGCTCCATCGGCGGCTTGGCTGTGGCGCTCATGATCAGGACGTCATCCTTTGAACGACGAGAAAGCCAGTCCAGGCGCTGACGCCGGCGAGAACCGATCCCCAGCAGATGTCCGCCACCGACAAGCCGGTCGACCAGCTTCGCAGCGTTGCTTGATTGGTCAGATCGTAGGTCGCGTAGGTGAAGCAGCCCAGCAGCGCACCGGAAGCGAACGCGCGCAGCGCGCCACCGTCCTGCTGCGCGGGCAGCACCGCGAACCAGATCAGCCCGGCGGGATAGGCCATATAGAACACCGCGGCAGCGGCCAGATTGGGTTCGGACCGCAACATGTCGCCGAGCACCGGCCGATAGAGCCTTTCGACCATGGTCCTGAGCCAGATCATGTCGAGACCGACGAAGGTGATCGCGATCGTGAGATACGTGAAGACCAAATTCATACGGCGTTCCCTTCCGCGCTCTCAGTCGCCAGCCTGACGAGGGTTTAACGGCCCGCAGGTCGAAACGGATCACCCTACCCGGCGCATTCGCTCTTGCCGCTCGCCAGCATATCGCCTGGCCTCGGAGCGCCGATCACTGCAGCGGCTGTCTGGGCGGCCACGGGAAGAACGCGTTGGTTCTGGCCTGGTACGCGCGATAGCGCTCGCCTCGCGATCGCAGCATCTGTTTCTCGAGCGGCGGGATGCCGGTCACCTTCACGAGGATCCAGTACATGATGGCTGGCGCGGCGATGCTGGCCCACCCCCAGGGGTATTGAGGCGACAGCGCAATGACAGGGTAGGCCAGCCATCCCAGCCACTCGAAGAAATAGTTCGGATGGCGTGACCAGCGCCAGACCCCGGTATCGCAAATCAGACCGCCTTCGGGATGCGAGCGCTTGAAGCGACGCAATTGCTCGTCGGCGATGGCTTCGCCGATGACCGCTGCCAGCATGATGAGCGCTCCGGCATAGTCCTGCAGTCCCAGGCCGGGGCCCGGAGCGTGCGCGGCGAGAAAAATGGAAAACGGCAGCGGGACCGAAGCCAGCGCCTGGGATTGCAGGAAAAAGAACATCCGGCGTGGCGCTGCGGAGCCCCATTCGCGCGCGTAGTTGGCATAACGCGGATCATCGAGACCTGCGGCGGAACGACGCGCAATGTGCGTCCCCAGTCTTGCCGACCAGCACAGTACCAGCCCTGCCACGAGAACCCGGCGAGCCGACGACCCATCGTCGAGAGGCCATAGGGCGACAACGGCGCCGACCAAGCCGACCGAATAGGACCAGATGGCGTCCACCCAGCCGGAATTGCCCGTGCGCTGTTGGACGATCCAGGCCAGCGCCATCAACGCGGAAAGAGCCAGAGCAATGCCGGCCACGGTCTGAAAGTACGGGACAAGCATCCTTCACCGGCGCTGTTTTCCGTTGATACGTCTAACCTATGCACCGGTTTCATCGTCGGCTCCAAGCCAGCCCGAGGGGCACGGTGATCCAAGCCGCCTCCGCCAGCGTTCCATTCACGGCCTGCAGACGGAATGCCGATCGATGACGCCCGGGCCGCGCCAGACGGCTTTGACGCCGGGACGTTTCCTTACGGCTTTGGGCCGACAATATTGCAATGGGGGCAGTTGAAAGATGCGCTTGGCAGTGATCGGGACGGGGATTGCGGGCAATGCGGCTGCCTGGCTCCTGTCGAAGCGCTACGCTGTGACGGTGTACGAACGCGAGCTGCGACCCGGCGGGCATAGTCATACCGTTCGGATCGACCATGATGGCGAAGCCATCGACGTCGACGTCGGCTTCATCGTGTTTAACGAGTTGAATTACCCCGAGCTGACATCCCTTTTCACGCATCTGGGGGTGAAGACCGTCGAGACGTGCATGAGCTTTGCGATGTCCGCCGATCACGGCCGCTTCGAATGGCGCGGGGGCGGCGAAGGCATCTTGCAAACCGCACGCGGTCTGTTCGCCCAACCGAGCAACCTCACCTCGCCGTCACACTTTCGCATGCTGGCCGAAGTCGTGCGATTCAACAGGCAGAGCGTCGCCGACTTGCGCGCCGGCCGGCTCGAGAAGATGACGCTCGGCGAATATCTGCAAAAGGAATCGTTTGGCGCGCACCTGTTCTCCAGATATCTCGGACCGATGGGGGCCGCCATCTGGTCGTCCACGCCGGCGGATATTCTGTCGTTTCCCGCGGAGAACTTCGTCACCTTCTTCGACAATCACAGGCTCCTGCACCTGGGCCGCCCGCGCTGGCTCACCGTCGAGGGTGGCAGCCGGCGCTATGTCGACAAGCTTACCGCTATGTTCAAGGACGTGATCCGGCTAGGCTGTGCCGTCACTTCAGTCACCCGAACGGAGCATGGCGTGACGATCCGCGACAGTCATGGCGGCGTGGAAAGCTACGATGCGGTCGTGATGGCCTGCCACAGCGACCAGGCCCTGGCGGCGCTCACCGACGCGAACGCGGCGGAGAAGTCCATTCTCGGCGCAATCCGCTACAGCCCCAACGCCGTCTATCTGCATCGCGATCCAAGTCTGATGCCAAAGCGCCGCCAGGCATGGGCATCCTGGAACTTCCTGCAATGGCCGCGGCAAACACCAGTCGAGAACGACGTCGCCGTGACCTATTGGATGAACCGGCTGCAGGGCATCGACGATCGCAAGCCGCTGTTCGTCAGCCTCAACCCGCCGCGCGAGCCGGCCGCCGACCTGACTTTTGCAAAATTCAGCTTCGCTCACCCGCTCTACGATATGGCTGCATTCGTAGCCCAACGACGGCTGCCTGCGATTCAAGGCCGTCGTCGAACGTGGTTCTGTGGAGCGTGGACGGGCTACGGCTTCCACGAAGACGGTCTGCGGTCCGGGATCCGGATAGCAGAGGCCATGGGCTGCGAGCCGCCCTGGCGCCAGTCCATGTCAGTGCTGGCGCAAGCAGCCGAGTAACGTCGATGTTCGGGTCGAGACCGCCCAGAGACAGAGATCCACCCGCTCCGGTCGTGCTCTACAGGGGAAAGGTGATGCACGCGCGCTGGCGGCCGGTGCAGCATAGGTTCAGCTACGAGGTGATGAACCTTCTCATCGATTTGGACCGACTGGACGAGGCGGATCGGCAGTCGCGCTTGTTCGCCGTCAATCGCGTCGCGATCTTCAGCTTCCACGAGCGCGATCACGGCGACCGCAAAGGCGCGAAGCTGAGCCACTACGTGCGGCAGCTGGCAGCCGAGCGCGGCATCGACCTGTCCGGAGGCCGGGTTCTGCTTCTGTGCTATCCGCGGGTGCTGGGCTACGTGTTCAACCCGCTCTCGATCTACTTTTGCTATCGCGCGCCCGGCGAGCTCGCGTTGTTGATCTACGAGGTGCGCAACACCTTCGGAGAGATGCATTCCTACGTCCTGCCGGTGCAAGAGGCACCGGGTGAACGGGCGATACGTCAGAACCAGGCGAAGCAGTTCTACGTCTCGCCTTTCATGGAGATGGAGATGCATTACCGCTTCAGCATCTCCCCGCCGGCGCGCCATGTGCGGGTCAGGATCCTGCAGAGCAACGAACAGGGTGTCATGTTTGCGGCCGCCTTTTTCGGACGGCGGCGCCGGCTGACCGGCCCCCGTCTCCTGGCGGCATTCTTCGGTCTGCCCTTTCTTACCATCAAGGTGATCGCCGCGATCCATTGGGAGGCGCTGCGGCTTTGGATCAAAGGCGTTCCCTACGTGAGCCGGTTGAAACAGCGTGGAATTTGAGACCATGGATCTCGTTCGAGTGCTGAGTTCACGCGGCGAGCAAGCCTTCCCCTCACTCCTCCCAGATGACCTTGGCGCAGTTGCCGCATTGGTGGACGCGCACGGCCCGCGCGGATCGCGGATCAGCAATCTCGGCTCTGAAGATCGCCGGCATCCTGCAATCGTCGCAGGAGGGAGGCGGCCTGACTCTTGTGCTCGGCGGGGTCGACATCAGCATGGACAGGAGCATGCCGGTGATTCGGCTCCGCCGCTATGTCATGGGTTAGTGTCGATGCCGCTCAGGCTACGCCGACGATCAGTGCCGCCGCCGTCAAGATCATGATCACCGCCGTGAGACCGTGCATGCCCAACGCGCTCTTGATCGAGCCTTTCGCGGCAAGAATGACCAGCATGTCGCCGAGGGGGATGACCGCTTCGACCAAGAGCACGATGCCGACCGCCGAGGGCGTACCCCACATCATCAGCGCCAGCACGGTCAAGCCGGAGGCGATGTCGCGCACCCCCTTGAGACGCAGCCACCCCGCGATGTTGTCCGCTTCCCCGGGAAGCGGCAAGCCGAAGCTCTGCGTCGCCGTCAACGGGCGCGCAACATAGAGAGTACCGATCGCGATGATCGCGAGGGCCAAGACCGAGCCAATTCCGAGCGCGAACACATGCATGATGATTTCCCATCCTATCGCCGATGTATTATCTAGCCTCGCTAGACATATAATCTAGCATTGCTAGATCGTCAAGCGTCGTCCAGTATGGGCGCCGGGAGGGCCGAAGGTTTGGGCATCGCGGAACGGAAGGGCAGGGAGCGGGCCGAGCGCGAGCAGCGCATCGTGACGACGGCACGCCTGATCGCGGAGCGCGAGGGATGGGACGCGGTGACGATCCGGCGTCTCGCCGACGAAATCGAATACAGCCAGCCGGTGCTGTATTCGCATTTCAAGAGCAGGGATGCGATCGTTGCAGCGGTCGCCCTCGAGGGCTTCAGGGAGATCGCGGCCGCGCTTCGGCGGGCAGCAAGCGGATCGACGGGGCGGAATGCCCTCAAGCACGTCGCCACCGCCTATCTCGCCTTCGGGCTCAGCCGCCCTGCGCTCTACCAGGCCATGTTCGTGCTGCCGACCGAGTTGCGCTTCGCCGAAGCCGGAAGCCGGCCGGAGCTGCAGGCGGCCTTCGAGGCGCTTGCGGCGGTCGTAACCCCGTTTTGCAGCGACGTCGCCGTGGTGACCGAAAGCTTCTGGGCCGCGCTTCACGGGCTCACCGAGCTCGAACGTTCCGGCCGCATCAGGCCCGCGGCGCGTGACGAGCGCATCGCATTCGTCGTGCGGACGATCGCGGATTCCGGATCCGCCCACGGCGCCAAGCGCACCCGGTGACCCGGCGGTTACCTCATCGCAAAATCGGCCGCTGTCTCCGCGTGAATGGCAGTGGTGTCGAACGTCTCGACCGTCGTGTCCGCAGCCCCCACCAGCATGGTGATCTCGGTGCAGCCGAGGATGATGCAGTCTGCGCCGCGCCCGACCAGCGCGGCCATCACCTCCTGATAGCGGCGGCGCGAGGGCGCGGCGACGACGCCGAGGCACAGCTCGTCGTAGATGATGCGGTTCACGTCGGCCCGCTCCTCGGCCGTGGGAACGAGGACATCGAGATCGTGCGCGCGCAGGCGGTCCGTGTAGAAATTCTGCTCCATCGTGAAGATGGTGCCGAGCAGCCCGACCCGCCGGTAGCCCCTCGCCCTGATACGCTCGGCCGTTGCGTCGCCGATGTCGATGAAGGGAATGGTCAGCTTAGCCTGGATGTCAGGGGCAAGCTTGTGCATCGTGTTGGTGCACAGCACGATCGCGCGCGCGCCGGCGCGCTCGAGCCGCTGCGCCACCTCGGCAAGACTCGCCCCCGCCTCGGCCCAGCGGCCGGCATATTGCATCTCCTTGATCTCCTGGAAATCGTAGGAATACATCAGCAGCGGGGCCGAATGCAGCTTGCCCATGCGATCCCGAACGCGTTCGTTGATGAGCTTGTAGTAGAGCGCGGTGCTCTCCCAGCTCATACCGCCGATCAGGCCGATCGTTTGCATCCCAGCGTCTCCGGCAAATGGTGCGACGGGATCGTAGCGGAAGCCGTCGAGGCTCGCCATGCGCGCCGGTTGACGCAGCCACGCTCCAACGTTAAATGGCCCTGTCGGAAAAGGCAGACTTGGTCTGGTAAGCCCAAGTCCTTTCGGTAACGAAAGCTCTGGTCTTTGGCCTCGCGCCGGAGATCCCCACGACGAACAACGGTCGCCGCAGAGGCGATCCATGGTTCGTCCGTGAGGTTCTCAGGTTCGGGAAACGCTCCGGTCGAACATCGACAGTCGACAACGGAGCAAATCATGCAGCATCCCGACACATTCCTTTATGACGTCATCATTGCCGGCGCGGGCCCCGTCGGCCTGTTCCTGGCCTGCGAGCTCAGACGGGCAGGCTGTTCGGTGCTGGTGCTGGAAAAGGCGCAAGACCCGCATTCGCCGCTCAAAAGCCTGCCGTTCGGGCTGCGTGGACTTTCCGTGCCGAGCATCGAGAGCCTGGATCGCCGCGACCTGCTCGACGATCTCACGCACCGCGCAGCCGGCGGTGACACGCCGGCGGCCGCGCATTGGATGCAGCGGCAGCGCCGCCCGGGCGGCCATTTCGCCGGCATCCAGTTCTTCCACGATCGGATCGACAGCTCGCATTGGCGCTATCGCCTGCCCGGCCCGATCGGCAGCCTGGCGGCCGACATGGCCAGCATCGAGGCGGTCTTCGCCATCCGCGCCGCAGAGCTGGGCGTTGCGATCCGGCGCAGCTGCGGCGTCGAGTCCTTCACGCAATCGGACGACGGCGTCACCGTGGAAACGACCGGTGCAACGGCACGGGGCCGCTGGCTGGTCGGCTGCGACGGCGGACGCAGCCTGGTGCGAAAGGCTGCCGGCATCGGTTTTGCCGGCACCGATCCGGAATTCACCGGCTATTCCGCAGAGGTCGAGCTGGCCGATCCGGCCGCGCTCACGCCGGGCCGGCACTACACCGCGTCGGGCATGTACACCTATGCAGCGCCCGGCACGATCGCGATGGTCGATTTCGACGGCGGTGCCGCCCACCGCACCGAGCCGAACCGCGAGCGGATCGAGGCGGTCCTGCGCAAAATCTCGGGCATCGATGTGAAGGTAACGAGGCTTGCGCTCGCCACCACCTGGACCGACCGCGCCTGTCAGGCGAGCAGCTATCGCAAGGGCCGCGTGCTGCTGGCGGGCGATGCCGCGCACATCCATTCGCCGCTGGGAGGCCAGGGCCTCAACCTCGGCCTTGGCGATGCGATGAACCTCGGCTGGAAGCTCGCCGCAACCATTCGCGGCGACGCACCGGCCGGGCTGCTCGACAGTTATGCGGACGAGCGGCAGCCGGTGGGAGCACGGATCCTCGACTGGTCGCGCGCCCAGGTCGCACTCATGCGTCCGAGCAGGAGTTCGCGTGCTCTCGAAGCGATCATCCGCGATCTCATCGATACGCGCGACGGCGCCACCTATTTCGCCGAGCGCGTCTGGGGCGTCTTGCTGCGCTACGATCTCGGCGATTCCCATCCATTGGTCGGCCGCAGCGTGCCCGACTTCGCCCTCGATGATGGAACGCGACCCGCCGCTCTGCTCAGGACAGGACAAGGGCTGTTGCTCAACTTCGAAGCCCGCCCGTCGCTCGATATCCTTGCGCGCCGCTGGCGCGGGCGGATCAACCATGTCGCGCGCGATGCCGGGGATCGGCTGGGCTTGACCGCCCTGCTCGTGCGGCCCGACGGCATCGTGAGCTGGGTCGGCGAGGGGACGCCGGACATTGAGGACGCGTCCCGGGCCGCTCGGCGATGGTTCGGAGAACCAGAGTGAGGCGTTAGGCATGACCTCCATCGAACCCGAAGCGATCTCGACGACACTATCTCTGCACAGTGAACGCCCTCGCCCGTCCCGGGGGCGACACGGGGAGCATCTCGCATGCGGCAACGAAACTGGCGATTGATTGCGGTGGGCACGGTGCTGCTGGTGCTGGCCGTGCTGTTCTTCCTCTCGATGCGCGACATGACGGCGTGGTCCAATGACCCTGTCGCCTTGATGCGCGCGGTCGGAGAGGTGTCCGGCGGCGTCGGCGGCATCAGCCTCGTCATGATCGTGTTCGGTCTGATCGGCCGCAAGGCACCGGCCTGACAAGGCGACGCTGCGGACGGCCTGATCACGGCGGCATCACGCCTCCGCCATGAGCGGAATAACAGGTCTTCCGCGCCAATCTGAATGTCGGAACCGCGCATCATGCGCGGAACGGCATTTGGAGGCCGCGATGATCATTTCGAAGCTCCTGGTTGCGCTCACGCTCGCATCGACGATCGGCGCCGCGGCGGCGCAATCCTTCCGCCCGGCGGTCGCCGGAAAGGAAACGACCACAAAACCCTGGACGGCCCCGGTTGGCCACCGCCAGCCTCACGCGGCCGACATCCCCTCAACGACAATGGGACCGCGCGATCTCCTCGATCAGGAGGATGCCAATGTGGACCGCAAGATCAGCGGCATCTGCCGAGGGTGCTGACCGTCACCCAAACTGCCGTGGGTCCGACAGGAATCGGCGTTAACGACGTTTAACGGTTCCAGCTCGCGCGAACATCGCTTCGAAGTTTCTTAAATTTTGCTGGGTAGCTCTTGCCTGTCGAAGCGATCCGGGGAAACACATGGGTAAGCGGGCCAAACGCGGGAAGACGGAGACGTTCGCGCTGCCGATGGCCGCGAGAGTTGGCATTGGCGCCGTGGCCGTCGCCGCGTTGGGATATGGTTTGCTGTCCCGCCCCGCCACCGTTCAGCCGATGCAGAAACCTGCCGCGCACCAGGCGATGGCGTCCTCGTCTCCGGTTTACGTGGCACTTCCCGTTCATGCATCAGTGCCAGTTCCGGCTCCAAGTCCGGCGCCGGCGCCCATGGTCGAACCGCCAAAGGCCGTTGAGGGTCCCGGCGCATTTGTTCGGCAGGTGGTGGACTATACCAGTCACCAGGCGCCGGGCACGGTGATCATCGACACCAAGAACACGTTTCTCTATCTCGTCCTGAACGACACACAGGCGATGCGCTACGGCATCGGTGTCGGTCGCGAAGGTTTCACATGGTCCGGTGAGCAGACCGTGGCCCGCAAGACGGAATGGCCCGATTGGCGTCCGCCTGCGGAGATGCTGGTGCGTCAGCCCTATCTGCCCCGGTTCATGGCAGGCGGTCCGACCAATCCGCTCGGTGCCCGCGCGATGTATCTGGGCGAGACCGAATACAGAATTCACGGCACCAACAAGCCCGATACGATCGGAAAGCGGGTGTCCTCCGGCTGTATCCGGCTCACCAATGAGGACGTGACGGACCTTTACGAGCGGGTGAAGGTCGGAGCGAAGGTGATCGTGCTTCCCACGACCGCTGCCCGCCGGCCGTCCGACACCGCTTCGCGATCGCCGGACCCGGCATCGCCGCCGAACCGGCCCTCGGCGGCGAACGCGCAGATGCTGTCATCCGGAGCGAAGGTCGCCGAAGCCCAGTAACTCAGGCGCCCTGTCGTCGGGCCGACTTACGACGCCTTCTGCTTCGCTTCCACGTATCGCGCAAAATTGTCGAGGATCGCCTGCCAGCCGCCTTGCTGCTGCTCGACCGAGTAAGTCGATTCAGCATCGAAGACGACGCGGACGGTGATGCCTTTAGCCGCGGGCATGAACTCGACTTCGGCCTTGCGATCTCCGAACGCATATTCGATCAGCTTGTGCTCGACGATCGTGGTGTAGGTGCCGGCGAAGTCGAACCCCATGCTGCCGTCCTTGGCCTCCATGCGCGAGGAGAAGACGCCGCCTTCGCGCAGATCGACCGTCGCTTTGGTCGTGTGCCAGTCGTCCGACGCCGCGTTCCACTTCACGATGTCGGCAGGCGTCGTATAGGCGCGCCAGACCTGGTCGATCGGGGCTGCGACGCTGGTTTCGACGGTGATCCTCATGGGTATTGCTCCAGTTCGATACTAACGGCTCGTGGTGACGACATCACGCCGCGCGTGCCGGGTTCCCATCCGGCACATCTGCGACGTGTCCACCCAAGGACGATCGAGACCGGTCGGCGCCGACATGGTCGGGCCGTCAATGCGCATTTTTTTCGAAGGTGCCGTCAACGTGTCTTAGGCGGAGCCCCAGTGAGGTCATGGCCGCGCGAGGAGCCGCTTGACGTGATCAGACCGACCCGCTCGCGCTCCGCGATCACGTGAAGAAGCCGCTGAGCCTGTCGATCACGAGCTCCGGCGCCTCTTCGGGCAGATAATGTCCGCAAGGCAGGCTCTCGCCGCGCACATCCACTGCCTTTTCACGCCACGTCGCACGCACGTCGTAGCTTGATCCGACGACGCCCTTCTCACCCCAGAGCAGGAGCAAGGGGCAACCGATCCGCTTGTCCGAATCGGCCGCGTCGTGGACCAGGTCGATGCCGGCGGCAGCCCGGTAATCCTCGCAGACGGCGTGCAGCGTCTCGCGCGTATAGCAACGGCGGTATTCCTCGAACGCAAGCGGATCAATCGCGCCCGGCGTCTTGTTCTGCTTGTTGATGTGCGCCTGGAGATAGAAGTCGAGATTGTTGCCGATCAGCGTTTCCGGCAGTGGCGCCGGCTGGCTCAGGAAGAACCACCACATGTAGCGCATCGCGAAATCCTTGTTCGCCTTTGCATACATCGTCGCGGTCGGCGCGATATCCAGCAGTGCGGCCCTGGTCACGGCGTTGGGATGATCCAGCAGCAAGCGGTGCAGGACGCGCCCGCCGCGGTCGTGACCGGCTGCATAAAAACGCTCGAAGCCGAGCGAACGCATCACCTCGACCTGGTCGCGCGCCATCTCGCGCTTGGAATAGGCGATGCTGTCCTTGCCGCCGTCGGGCTTGGAGGAATCGCCGTAGCCCCTGAGGTCGGTCAGTACGACCGTGAACCGCTCGGCAAGCTTCGGCGCAACTTTGTGCCAGCATACCAGTGTTTGCGGATGGCCGTGCAGCAGCAGGAGCGGCGCGCCCTCGCCTTTCACGAAGGTGTTGATCTCCGCGCCTGATGTCTCGATGCGGCTGTGACGAAAGCCCGGCAAAAGTTTTTCGATCCGGTCGGTAGGCATGGCCATCTTCTCCTCGGCGAGCGCAGGCAAATCCAGCATGACCGAACCGATCGCGCCCGTGGTGGTCACCGCCATCGCCATCAGGCGCCGCCGCGACAGCCTCGGATCGGACGGACGTTCTGCTTGCTCACGAACGGACATGTTCGCCCTCCCAAAGCGGATTGATTGCTCCGAAGGTGCCGGCCCGGGTGACGAAAATCCAATGTCGGGTCAAAATATGATTATGCATGATTTGCATAAGCGTCTGCGAGGGCCTGACGAATCCCCCGCCGCCTCGATCAACGCCTTGATTATAGGCAGGCGAACACCCGATGGCGTCGCGTGCTGCCAGGCGCGAAGATGGCTCCAAGATCCTGCCCATGGCGGTCAGGCAAGGTTGGCGATAAGAATACGGCTGACCGGATACTGGAATCGAAACCATGGCCTTCTGGACCGCGGGCGCAGTCGGATTGATGATCGCCTATCTCCTTGGCTCGATCCCGACGGGCTATCTGGCAGGAAAACTGCTTCAAGGAATCGACATCCGCGAGCACGGCTCCATGTCGACCGGGGCGACGAATGTGTTACGGACGCTCGGCAAATGGCCTGCGTTGGCGGTGCTGGTCATCGATGTGCTGAAGGGCGCGGCTGCCGTCCTCGTCGCCCGCTGGTTTTGTCCCTGGCTCGCGAGCCAGCTATCGCCGACGCCGCCGACAGCGGCCGAATTGCAAGTCTCGGTGCCATGGATGGTGTGCCTCGCCGGCATTGCCGCGCTGCTCGGCCATGGACGCTCGATCTGGCTGAATTTTGCGGGCGGCAAATCGGCGGCGACCGGGCTCGGCGTGGTGCTGGCGATGTCATGGCCGGTGGGGCTGGGGACGGCCGCTGTCTTCGGCCTCGTGCTGGCGATCACCCGCATCGTCTCGCTCAGCTCGATGCTCGCGGCGGTGACGGCCATCGTTCTCGTCTTCGGCTTGGCGCACCCGCTGCCGTATCGGCTGCTGGTGATCGCAGGCGGCCTCTACGTGATCATGCGCCACCGCGCCAATATCGGCCGTCTGCTGGCGGGCACGGAGCCCCGGCTGGGGCAGAGCAGCCCGCAGCTTGATTCAACGCCTTAAAGAGCCTCCAGCGCCGGCAGGCCGGGCGGAGCCTTGCGCATGTTCGAGGCCTGCTCATAGGCGTAAGCCAGACGCAGCAGCTTGTGCTCGCTCCAGGCTCTCCCTGCGAAGGTGACGCCGAGCGGATAGTCCGGCGTGTCCTTGCCATCGACCCCGGAGACGAGGCCACACGGCACCATGACACTGGGATAGCCTGCTTTGGCTGCAATCGCTGCGCCCATCGCGCCGGGGAACAGGACGGCATCCAGCTTGTGCCGATTCATGTAGGCGTCCATGCCGCGCGTTCTGGCCGCGAGCAAATCCATAGCGCGTGCGGATTTGTATTCGCGCTCACTTAGGTTCCCTTTGGTGAGGTCGGCGGCGAGAAACAGATCCTGGCCGAAACGTAATGCATCTTTCGCATTCGCCGCATTGAAGGCGATGATGTCGGTCATCGTCTTGACATCGGTGTGGGTAGCCCAATCCTTGAGATAAAGATTGAGACCGTATTTCAGCTCGTAGAGAAACACGATCGGCGCGCCGGTCGGGTTGCCCTTGTTCTTGCTCAGCGGATTGCGGTTGAGTACCGCCATGCCGGTGCCCGGCCCGGCAAGCCAACCACGCGTCGGCATGTTGGCGCGCACGATGACGGCGCCCAGATGCTCCAGCACCTCGATGACGCGGGCCATCAGCCTGGCCCCGTCGGGTGACAGCTTCCCGTAGTAGCAGTCGTTCAGCCGATCGGCGGGATCGCTCGGCACGCCGATGCGCACCCCTTTCATTGCATCGCGTGCAAGATCGGCCGTGTAATCGGCCGGCCGGTGCTGCCGCTCCGTCGCGGGGTCGCGCGGATCCTTCGCAGCCAGCACGTTGAGCAGCAGCGCGGCGTCGCGGACGCTCCGCGTCATCGGCCCCGCGGTGTCCTGACTGTGCGCGATCGGCACGATGCCGGCACGGCTGATCAGCCCGACCGTCGGCTTTACGGTGACGAGGCCATTCCGGCTGGCCGGATGCAGCAGTGAGCCCGAGGTCTCCGTGCCGATCGAGGCCGCACACAGGCCGGCTGCTACGGCCACGGCCGAACCCGAACTCGATCCGCCTGGGTCCACGATCGGGATGCCGCGATCGTCGACCAGATCAGGCACGAAAGGATTCTTCACCTGACCGCCCAGCGACGAGTACCCCGAGGGCATCTCGATCGCGAGGATGTTGGCGAACTCGGTCAAGTTCGCCTTGCCGAGGATCACCGCGCCAGCCTTGCGCAGCAGCTTGATGACGGTGGCCTCGCGCCTCGCACGCGCGCCTTCCAGCGCCAGCGAGCCGGCCGTGGTCGGCTGCTTGTCCGACGTCGCGATGTTGTCCTTCACCAGAATGGGCACGCCCGCCAGCGGGCGACCGGCCGATGGCTTCGTGCCGTCGAGCTTGCCAGCGATCGCGAGCGCATCCGGATTGAGCGCGCGGACGGAGTTCAGCATCGGCCCGCCGCGGTCATAGGCCGCGATGCGCGCCAGATAGCCCGATGTCAGCGCGGTCGCGGTGACGCGCCCGCTGGCGAGGGCCTCGATGATATCGCTCATCGACGCATCCGCGAGCTGCAGCTCGGCTGGCCCCGTCGCATTGCGGGCTGACTTCTTCACGACGCGCCCCTCGGACGGAGATATGCTATCAAAGGTAGCATTGATCCCGATGGCGCGACAAGCTGATCAGGAGCGACGGATGGACTGCACGATCCGGGCCGCGCTTGCCGACGACGCTGCCGACATGGACTATGGCGCACCATCATCATGGAACGCGCGCTCGATGCGCCCGCGCAGGACCGTTCGCGGACGCTTGATTGGGTTTGTGAAATAGACCACCATCGCCTCACTCTACCGCTCACGGCAGAATGGGCGAGGAAACATGGACGGAATCGCCGGAATTGATCTCGTCGCGCGGGCGCAGGCCGTCGCGCCGCTGGTTGCACGCGAGGCCGACGAGATCGAGCGGACGCGGCGGCTGACGCCTGTTGTCGTGGGCGCACTGATCGAAAACGGGCTCTACCGCGCGCTGCTGCCGCGCAGCCTTGACGGATCGGAAGCGCCGCCGGAAATCTTCATGCAGATGCTGGAGGAGATCGCAAAGGTCGATGCGTCGACGGCCTGGTGTCTCGGCCAATGCAGCGTCTGCGCGATGATCGCGGCCGCGCTCGACCACGATACCGCACGCGAGATCTTCAACACCGCGCCCGGCATCCTCGCCTGGGGCGCGGTCGCGCATGAGGCGCGCGCGGTCGAGGGTGGCTACCGCGTCACGGGGCGCTGGGACTTCGCCTCGGGCGCGCGGCAGGCGAGCTGGCTCGGCGCACATGTCCGCATCGTCGACGCTGATGGTGGGCCGAGGAAGAATGCGGATGGGTCTCCGGAGCTGCGCACGATCATGTTCCCGCTCGCAAGCGCCGTGCTGCACGACGTCTGGCAGGCGATCGGCCTTGCCGGCACCGGCACCGATTCCTACGAGGTGAGAGACCTCTTCATCCCCGAGCGCTTTGCCGTGTTCCGCGACGTGCCCGAGGCCTTGCGCGAGAGCGGCCCGCTCTATCGCCTGCCCACCGGCTCGACCTTCAGCCTCGGCTTTGCCGCGGTCTCGCTGGGCATCGCGCGCGCGACGCTGGATGCGGCGATCGCATTGGCGCGCGCCAAGCACCAGTCATTGGCGGCCAGTGCGATGCGCGACAACGGGGCGGTGCAGGGCCTGATCGGCCGGACCGAGGGCGACCTGCGCGCCGCGCGCGCCTACCTCTATGCGACCGCGCATGCGATGTGGCGCGACCTCTCGGCCACAGGCATGTTCAGCCCGGCGCATCGCAGCGCTGTCAGGCTCGCCGCGACCTGGACCATCCAGCAATCGGCCAAGGTCGTCGACACGGCCTACCATATGGCCGGCGCGACCGCCGTCTTCCGGAGCAATCCGTTCGAGCGGCGGTTTCGCGACATGCATGCGATCACCCAGCAGATCCAGGCACGCGATACGCATTTTGAGGATGTGGGGAGGATAATTTTAGCGGGGAACGTTGAACGGGAGGCGCGATGACGCTGCGCTCCCTCCCCCGCTTGCAGGGAAAGGTTGGGGAGAGGGTGTCTCGACAACAAAAGACTCGCCCAGAGGAGAGAACCCTCACCCGGCGCTTTGCGCCGACCTCTCCCGCAAGCGGGAGAGGTTCATCGAGAGAGCGGCGCGTCCCTGACGTCACGCCACCAGTGCGGCGTCCTCGTCCGCGGCATCGATGCCGCGCTGCGCCGCCAGCAGGCTGACGATCTCGGCGTTCGGCCGCGCCTTGCTGAACAGAAAACCCTGGCCCTCGTCGCAGCCTTCGGTGCGGAGGCAGCTCAGCTCGGCTTCGGTCTCGACGCCCTCGGCGGTGATGATGACCCCGAGGCCCTTGCCGAGGCTGACGATGGAGCGGATGATCGCCTGGGCTTCGCGGTTGGCCCCCAGGTCGCGCACGAAGGACTGGTCGATCTTGATCTTGTCGAAGGGGAAGCTGCGCAAATAGCTCAGGCTGGAATAGCCGGTGCCGAAATCGTCCATCGAGATGCGCACGCCGAGGGCGCGCAGCGCATGCAGCGTCGCCAGCACCTGCGAGCTCTTCTCGAGCAGCAGCGTCTCGGTGATCTCGAGCTCGAGCCGGCGCGGCGGCAGGCCGGAATGTTTCAGCGCGTCCGTCACCATCGAGAGCAGATTGCCGCTGCGGAACTGGAGCGGCGACAGGTTGACGGCAACGCGGACGTCATCGGGCCAGGTCGCCGCGTCGAGGCAGGCGCGGCGCAGCATCAGGCCGCCGAGCGGATTGATCAGGCCGGTTTCTTCCGCGACCGGGATGAATTCGGCCGGCGAGACCATGCCGCGCTCGGCATGCGGCCAGCGGACCAGCGCCTCGAAGCCGGTGATGCGGCCGCTGGAGAGGTCGATCAGCGGCTGGTAATACGGCCGCAGCACGTCGTTCTGGATCGCATCGCGCAGCTCGACCTCGATCTTGCGGCGGCTCTGCGCTTTTGCATCCAGCGCGGCCTCGAAGAAGGCGAAGCTGCCGCGCGCATCGGATTTGGCGCGTGACAGCGCCATGCCGGCGCTCTTGAGCAGCTTTTCGGACTCCTCGCCGTCGCCGGGGGACATCGCGATGCCGATGGAGGCGCCGATCACCACGGAATGGCCGTCGAGCAGATAGGGATCGGCGATGGCTTCGAGCAGGCGCTTGGCGAGGCCCACGGCGTCTTCGGGCCGCGTCAGGCCGCTTTGCACGACCGCGAACTCGTCGGAGTTCAGCCGCGCCAGCATGTCCTCCTCACGCAAGGTCGAGCGCAGGCGCTTGGCGACGCCGCGCAGCAGCTTGTCGCCGACCGCATGACCCAGCGTGTCGTTGACCGACTTGAACTTGTCGAGCCCGAGCATCAGCACCGCAGCCTTTTCGGGGCTGCGGCGCGTGTGCAGCAGCATCTCGTCCATGGCCTGGCGCAACTTGTTGCGGTTCGGCAGCCCGGTCAGCGCGTCGTGCTGAGCCATGAAGGCGAGCCGCGCCTCGGCGCGCTTGCGTTCGGTGATGTCCATCAGCGCCAGCAGCACCGCGGGCTGTTCGTCGTAGGTCAGTTCGCGGGAATAGATCGCAAGATCGATCAGCGCGCCGTCGGCCTTGACGTGCTTCCAGGTGCGGCCAGCCTGCTCCTCGCCGGAGCGATCGACGGTCCAGGGCGACTCGCTGTCGAAGGCCTGCAGAGAGCGGATCTTCAGCCGCTGGAACTCGGCACGGCCATAGCCGTAATGTGCGATCGCGGCATCGTTGACGCCGAGGATGCGCTCGTCGTCCAGCGCACAGATGATCATGGGAACGGGATTGCCGTCGAACAGCAGGCGGAACGAAGCCTCGCGCTGCTTCAATTCGGTGATGTCGACCCGCAGGCCGACCACGCCGCCGTCATCGGTGCGGCGTTCCTCGATCAGGATGACGCGGCCGTCGGACAGCGTCTGCTCGTGGCGCTTGCCGGGCTCGTAGAGCTTCTTCAACCGGGCGGCGATCCATTCGTCCTCGTGGCCAGCGGCCTCCGGATAGTCACCGCGGGCGACGCCGACGCGCAGCGTGTCCTCGAGGCGCGCGCCTTCCTGAAACAGGTCGGCGGTCTTGCTGTAGATCTCGGAATATTGCTTGTTCCAGAGGACGTAGCGACCTTCGGGATCCAGAATGACGATGCCTTGCGGCAAGAGGTCGACGGCCTGGCGCAGCCGCTCGTGCGATTTGCGCGCCTCCGCGATGGCAGCGTCAGCCTCCGCACGGCTCTGCACGAGCTGGTCGCGTTCGATGAGCGGACGGGGCGTGCGTGCAAAGCGCGGCTTGCGGGGCTGTCGGCCGCCTCCAGCAAGCACGGTGCGCTTTCGTTTTTTTGTTTCTTTGGACCCCAAACTCAACTTCACACGTCCTAGCCGCACCCAGCGCCGCAAGTCTTGCTCCAAGTGTCTGAAAGAAAAGTAATCCGGGCCGGCGCCGGTATGGAGCGGCCGCTGCGCGCCGGATTGATTGCCCGTTTGCAAGGCGCGAGAAAGCGCGCCGAACTTGCTCCGCGTCGCAATCGGCGCGCGAGGAGATGCAAAAACGCGCAGTCTCCATGAATCAATTCCGGAACAGAGGTCGCTTGCATGCAGGTCGCGAGCGACTCACGTTCCGCGCACGAATTTTGGTCAATGCGGGATAGAGTTATCGCGCCGTTAAGAATCGCCGCCGGACCACGGCGCCGGATCGTTCGGTGACCCTGCCGCGGCCTTGGGCTATAAGGATGTCAGCATGAGTCCCCGCCGAATCGCCCCTCTCCTGCTTGTCATGGCGCTCCTGGCTGCCGGCGGCGCGCTGGCCCAGGACAAGGGCAGCGTCAACCCGAAGCCGTTGCCGCCGCTCGCCCATCCGAACGACCCCAAGACCCCTGCCAAGGAGCTGTTCGCACGCAAGCTGCTGCCTTCTGCCGGGCCGGCGCACGTCATCGGCTCTTATGTAAAAGGTTGCATCGGCGGCGCGCAGCAGATGCCGCTCAACGGCGATGTCTGGCAAGTGATGCGGCTGTCGCGGAACCGCAATTACGGCCATCCCGACATGATCGCGCTGATCAAGCGCCTCGCTGCCAAGGCGCACAAGGACGCAGGATGGCCGGGCATTCTGGTCGGCGACATCGGGCAGCCGCGCGGCGGACCGGCGCTGTCAGGCCACGCCAGTCATCAGATCGGTCTGGACGCCGACATCTGGCTGACGCCGATGCCGGACCATCGGCTCTCGCGCGAGGAGCGCGAAGAGATGTCCGCGGTGATGATGGTGCGCGAAGACCGCCTCGACATCGATCCGCGCGTGTTCACCCCAGGCCATGTGCTGGTGCTGCGCGATGCCGCGCAGGAGCCGGCAGTGCAGCGCATCTTCGTCAATCCCGCGATCAAGAAGGCGCTGTGCCGCGAGGCCAAAGGCGATCGCTCCTGGCTGTCGAAGATCCGCCCCTGGTGGGGCCACGACTATCATTTCCACATCCGCATGCGCTGCCCGGCGGGATCGGGCGAATGCGAGGGCCAACCGTCGCAATCCGAGGACGAAGGCTGCAAGCCGTCCGATTTCGCCTATTGGTTCAGCGAGGGCGTGCTGCATCCCAAGCCGCCCGCCGAGCCGCCGAAACCGAAGCCGCCGATCACGCTGGCCCAGATGCCGGCGGCCTGCAAAGCCGTGCTGCACGCGCCGGATGCGAAGCGCTAGCGAGTGCTGTCGCCTCAGCCCCCGCCGTCGTCCCGGGGCGCGAAGCGAGCTTGGACCGACGAGGAGTTGGTTGGTTCGCGCACTCCCAATGCGCTAGGATGATCGCGCCGCTCGGCCGTCAGCCCGCGGCTTTTCCGGGATGCGCATCCCGTTCACCGACAAAAAACAGACTGCACGCCCGCATCCCGCGTGGCCAACGACGAGAATTTGACATGCGCATCCTCGCTCTCCTTGCCGTGCTCTCGATCAGCGCGACCTCTGCCCTTGCCGCGGAGGAGCCGAGCGGCTGCGACAAGTTCAAATGGCCGATCGAGCGTGAGCGCGCCGCGCTGATGGCACCTGATCGTGCCAAGCTGGCCTCGGGAAGCGAACAGGCCGCGATCCCGTCATCGGCGATCACGCTGGCGCTGGTCGCGCCGCAGGAGGCGAACCTGCCCTCGCCGCCAGAGCGGGCACCGAAGGACGGCACCTTTGCCGGCTTCACCAGCATCAAGGCCGCGAAGGCCGGGCTCTACACGATCAGCCTGTCCTCGGGCGCCTGGGTCGATCTCGTCCAGGAGGGGCATTTCCTCAAGCCCGTGGCTTTCAGCGGCGCGACCGATTGCGACGGCATCCGCAAGACCATGAAATACCAGCTCTCGGACAAGCCGTTCGTGCTTCAGATCAGCGGCGCCAAGGACAATTCGCTCTCGATTTCGATCCTGCCCGCGCAATAGGCGGATTGGCTGGATCAACGACCGCCTTTGACCTCCGGCCCCAGCCTGCTATCTTCGCACTTGCGATCTCCCCGCCGGCCGTAAGCCGTTGCGGGGCCACGTGGAGCAGCGCTTCCGCCCGTCGCGATCGACCGACCCAACGCCAGATTTGCGCGTGCGTCCTGCGCGCGCGGGCTCGCACGGAGCGCCATCCATGTCTCGACTTGCCGGACTATTCACCGCCTTCATCCTGCTCGCAGGCACGAGCGTCTCGCCGGCCGCCGCCGAGGACAAGACCATCACGATCTTCGCTGCGGCGTCGATGAAGAACGCCCTCGACGAGGTCGATGCCGCCTACACCGCCAAAACCGGCGTCAAGTTCAGCGTCAGCTATGCCGCAAGCTCGGTGCTCGCCAAGCAGATCGAGCAGGGCGCGCCGGCCGACGTGTTCGTCTCCGCCGACACCGACTGGATGGACTATGCGGTGTCCAAGAAGACCATCAACGAGGCATCCAGAGTCAACCTGCTCGGCAACAGCATCGTGCTGATCGCGCCGAAGGATTCCAAGATCGACAACGTCACCATTTCGCAAGGCTTCGACCTCGCCAAGCTCGCCGGCGACGGCAGGATCGCCACCGGCGACGTGAAGTCCGTGCCGGTCGGAAAGTACGCCAAGGCGGCACTGGAAAAGCTCGGCGCCTGGCAGGCGGCCGAGCCGAAATTCGCCATGGCCGAGAGCGTGCGCGCCGCGCTGACGCTGGTGGCGCGCGGCGAGGCTGCGCTCGGCATCGTCTATTCCACCGACGCCAAGGTCGAGCCCGGTGTGAAGATCGTCGGCACTTTCCCGACGGACTCGCATCCGGCGATCATCTATCCCGTGGCGGCGACCACGACCGCGAAGGCCGAGACCGGTGATTATCTCGCCTTCCTGCGCACCTCCGCCGCCAAGACCATTCTGGAAAAATACGGCTTCAAATTCCTGATCAGCCCGACAACATGATTCTTGCCATCTGATTTTCGTGTTCGACATCTCTCCCGCCGAATGGACGGCGATCCTGCTCTCGCTCAGGGTCGCCATCATCGCGACGCTCGTGGCAACGCCGTTCGGCATTGCCCTGGCGTGGCTGCTCGCCCGCAAGGAATTCTGGGGCAAGTCGGTGCTGGATGCCGTCGTGCATCTGCCTCTGGTGCTGCCGCCTGTCGTCACTGGTTATCTGCTGCTTCTCACCTTCGGCCGCCGCGGCCTCGTCGGCGGCTTTCTCGCCGATCATCTCGGCATCGTCTTCGCATTCCGATGGACCGGAGCTGCGCTCGCCTGCGGCGTGATGTCGTTTCCGCTGCTGGTGCGGCCGATGCGGCTGTCGATCGAAGCGATCGACCGAAAGCTCGAGCAGGCGGCCGAAACGCTTGGCGCCGCGCCTTTCAAGGTGTTCTTCACGGTGACGCTGCCGCTCGCGCTGCCCGGGGTGCTCGCCGGCATGGTGCTCGGCTTTGCGAAGGCGATCGGCGAGTTCGGCGCTACCATCACCTTCGTCTCCAACATCCCCGGTGAGACCCAGACGATTTCGTCGGCGATCTATTCCCTGATCCAGACACCGGACGGCGACGCCGCCGCGGGACGGCTGGTGATCGTCTCGATCGTGCTCGCCCTCGGCGCGCTCATCGCCGCCGAATGGTTCGCCCGCCGCGCCACGCAGCGCCTGCACGGGAATTGACCATGCTGCGTGTCGATGTCGAAAAACAGCTCGGCGAATTCCGGCTCGAAGCCTCGTTCTCGAGCCAAGGCCGCGTCACCGGCCTGTTCGGCGCCTCCGGCGCCGGCAAGACCTCGCTGATCAACATGATCGCTGGCCTGCTCCGGCCCGACCGCGGCACCATCGTCATCGACGGCGAGACCGTCGACGATACCGCTGCCGGCATTCATGTGCCGACCTGGCGCCGCCGCATCGGTTATGTGTTCCAGGACGCGCGGTTGTTTCCGCATCTCAACGTCGCGCAAAATCTCGACTATGGCCGGCGGATGAACCGCCTCGCGTCCGATCCGGCCCAGCACACGCGGGTGGTCGAGCTGCTCGATATCGGCGCACTGCTTGACCGCCGCCCCGGAAAACTTTCGGGGGGCGAACGCCAGCGTGTCGCGCTCGGCCGCGCGCTGCTGTCGAAGCCGCGCCTGTTGCTGCTCGACGAGCCGCTCGGCGCGCTCGACGAGGCCCGCAAGCTCGAAATCCTGCCCTACCTGGTGCGCTTACGCGACGAGGCCAATGTCCCCATGGTCTATGTCAGCCACGATGTCGCCGAGCTGCGCCAGCTCGCGACGCAGATCGTGATGCTGAAGCAGGGCCGCGTCACGTCGTTCGGCGGGGTGAAGGTGCTGACGTGAGGGCCGACATGAGTGCGCTGGCTAGAGTTGCCCCGCTCTAGCCTCAACCACCGCAGTCATGCCCCGGCTCGACCGGGGCATCCAGTACGCCGCGGCCTCTCCGTATCCACGCGCCGTCTCTGGAATACTGGATTGCCCGCTTTCGCGGGCAATGACAGCGTGATTGTGGCTACCAGCCGCGATCGACGTTGCGGACGTCGCCGGTCCGGGCGTCGACGTCGACCTCCATCCAGCGACCCCTGATGTCGCGACCTTCGATCTGCCATTCGTCGCCAAGGAAATTCGTGTCCGAGACCGTGACCACACCAAGATCGGTCGCGACGTCCAGCGCGACCTGCATCGAGACCTGGTCGCCGGTGTCATAGGCCATGGCCGGCGCCGCTGATCCCAAGCCAAGCGCGATCATGGCGGGCAGGATGAGTTTTCGCATGGATTGCTCCTGTCAGTTGCGTTGACCGTTACGCGGCTAAGAACGGACAACGCCGCGGAGCGTTCCGGAACCAGGAGTCACGAAGCCGCGCAAATTGTCGGCGGTTGCGGCGATTTGGTGGCGGTTTCCGTCATTCCGGGCTCGCGCTACGCGCGCCCCGGAATGACGATGAGGGAGCTAAACGCCCGCCACCGAGGTCCATATCTCCGCCAGCTTCTGCCGCAGCGCTTGCCCGCGCGTCAGCGGCGCCGAAGTCTCGTCCTCTTCCGGCAGGCGCAGGCCGACGACGTTGACGCGGCCGCCGGAGATCGAGCGCGCCACCAGCACGATGGTATCGAGCGCGAGCTCGGCGCCCTCCTTCGGCGCGCGGTCGAGATGGACGTCGAAATAATCGGCCAGCGTCAGCTTGGCCTCGTCCTCGCCGATCTTCACGCCGTAGATCTCGGCGAGCTCGGCGAGCGTATGCTCGCCGGACACCATGAAGTCGCCGAGCAGATGCGGGTCGGGCGCCGTGCTCGGCTGCATGTCGACGAAGAAGCGGTCGAGCGCCTCGGCCTTTTCCGGCGGCGCCAACAGATAGATGTAGTCGCCGGGCGCGACCGGCTCGGCTTCCGTCGGTGTCAAAATATGCTCGTTGCGGATCACCAGCGTCGGCTTCGACCAGGACGGAATCAGCCCGCGACGGAAATAGAGGCTCTTCGGCCGCACCGGATAGCCGACCAGTTGCTGCTCGAGCTGGCCGGGCAGATCCAGCTCGACCCGGCGCGGGCCGCGCTCGGCGCGCGGCAGCGCTACATGCAGTTTTCGCGCGGCCGGTGCCAAGGTCCAGCCTTGCAGCAGCAGCGAAATGATCACGACGACGAAGGCGACGTCGAAATAGAGATAGGCCTTCGACAGGCCGACCAGCATCGGGATCGAGGCCAAGAAGATCGCGACCGCACCGCGCAGGCCGGTCCAGGCGATGAAGATCTTTTCGCGCCAGTTGAAGCGGAAGGGGGCCAGGCACACGAACACCGCGATCGGCCGCGCCACCAGCATCAGCACCAGTGAGACGGCGATTGCCGGCAGCACGCTGGAGCCGAGCCGGCTCGGCGACACCAGAAGGCCGAGCAGCACGAACATCACGATCTGTGCCAGCCAGGTCGCCGCATCCAGGAACGCCACCACCGAGTTATGCGCCCGCGTCGGCCGGTTGCCGATGATGATGCCGGCGAGATAGACGGCGAGGAAGCCCGAGGCGTGCATGATCTGCGAGCCGCCGAAGATGACGAGCGCGGCCGTGGTGACGAACGGCGCGTGCAGGCCCTGCGGCAGCGCGACCTTGTTCAGTCCGATCACGACGAGACGTCCGCCGATCACGCCGACGACCGCGCCCAGCAGCGCCTCCTGCACGAACTCCATCGCCACATGGCCGGGCGAGCTCGCGCCCAGCGAGATGTATTCGACCAGCATCAAAGTGAGGAAGATCGCGAAGGGGTCGTTGGTGCCGGATTCCGCTTCCAGGGTCGCCCCGACACGCGGGCGCAGACGCAGGCCCTGGGTGTGCACCAGCAGGAACACGGCGGCGGCATCGGTCGAAGCCACCACCGCGCCGACCAGCAGCGATTCCGTCCAGTTGAGGTCGAGCGCGTATTTCGCGAATGGCGCCGTGATCAGCGCGGTCAGCAGCACGCCGGCGGTCGCGAGCATCACGGAGGGCGCGAGCACGGTGCGGATGCTGGCAAAGCGCGTCTTCAAGCCGCCGTCGAACAGGATCAAGGCCAGCGCCACCGAGCCGACCAGATAGGTGGTGCCGACATCGTTGAACTGGAGCTGGCCGGGGCCCGCATCGCCTGCCAGCATGCCGATCGCGAGGAAGACCAGCAGCAATGGCGCGCCGAAGCGCAGCGCGAGCAGGCTCGACAGGATACCGGCCATGACGAGGACGGCGCCGAGCAGAATGGCGATGCTGAAGGAGTCGAGGGAGGCCATCCACCTTCCGGGTACAATTCGCTGAAATTGCATCCTTATCGTCGCAGCACCGGCGCGCCAACCCATTTCTCCCGCTCGCGGCAATCTGACCGTATTTTGCGGCCTTAACGCGCTTCACTTCGCGGTGTATCGATGGCCCGGCCGCTGCCTTTGTGGGATTCTGCGGCGCCTTCGAATCACATCCTCCCGCCTACTCTTCCCGACGAGACCGCCCCGATGGACATGGATCTCAAAGACCTCATGGAGTTCGTGCAGACCACCGCGCGCAGCGTCGGGGCGGAGATCGCCTCGCCCTGGTTCTACCTGCAATTCGGGCTCATTCTGGCAGCGGCCGGGATCGCCTATGCGGCCGAAGCCGCCATGCGTAACCGCGTCGACATGAGCTCGCTGGCGATGCGCTGGCCGCTGCCGCTCCGGCATTTCGCCCGCGTGATGGTCGCGAGCGCCTCGACGGCGGTGTTCACCCTGCTCGTCATCGTCTCGCGCGTGGTGATGTATCACGCGACCTGGCCGAGCCGCAGCTATCTGCTGATGGTCGCCGCCAAGCTGGGGCTCGCCTGGCTCGCGGTCCGGCTGGTGACCTCGGTACTGCGCAACGCGTTCTTCGTCAGGCTGGTGTCGGTCGCGGCCTGGTTCGTCGCCGCGCTGTCCATCCTCGGCCAGCTCGATGCCACGGTTGACCTGCTCGATTCCTATGCGATCGTGCTCGGCGGTCTCAGGCTGACGCCGCTCCTGGTGCTGAAGGCCGGCGCATTGCTGATCTTCGCGCTCTGGCTCACCAACATCGCCAGCAATTTCGCCGAGAGCAAGATCAACTCGACGACCGATCTGACGCCGTCGGTCCAGGTGCTGCTGATCAAGATCATCCGCATCGGGCTGCTTGCCGTCGCAATCGTCATTGCGCTCGGCACCGTCGGCATCGATCTCTCCGCGCTTGCCGTGTTCTCCGGCGCGGTCGGCGTCGGTATCGGTATCGGCCTGCAGAAGATCGTCGCCAACTTCATCTCCGGCATCATCCTGCTCGCCGACAAATCAGTGAAGCCGGGCGACCTCGTCACGATCGGCGACAATACCGGGCGCATCAGCGCGATGAAGACGCGCTATATTTCCGTGGCCGCCGGCGACGGCCGCGAATTCCTGGTGCCCAACGAGGATCTGGTGACGCAGAAGGTCGTCAACTGGACCTACACCGACAAGAACACGCTGGTGAAGATCACCTTCGGCACCAATTACGACGCCGACCCGAAGCTGGTCTGCAAGCTCGCAATCGAGACCGCCTCAGCCCATCCGCGCGCGCAGAAGGGCAAGCCGCCGAACTGCCTGCTGACCGAATTTGCCGAAGCCGGCATGAAATTCTCGCTGACGCTCTGGCTCGCGGATCCCGACGGCATGGATGCCGTCAAGAGCGACGTGATGCTGGCGCTGTGGGAGGCCTTCAAGCGCGAGGGCATCCGGGTTCCCTACCCTGTCCGCGAAATCCGCGTCCGCGGCGGGGCGCTGCCGGTCGAAACCACCGTAGAAGTCCCGAATTAAGCCGGTTTCGGACGCAAGGGCGGCAAGCTTGCCTTGCACTAGGGCCGGCAATCATTAAATTAGGGCCTGAAATCAAGCCTTTCCGCCCGTACTGAAACCGGGCTTTCAAGCCCAGAAGACAATATCCGCATGAGCTACGTCGAAGCCACCGATACCTCCCTGCGCAAGACCGGCCAGATCAAGCTGCACGGACCGGCCGCCTTTGCCGGCATGCGCAAGGCAGGCGCGCTGGTGGCGAAGTGCCTCGACGAACTCACCGACATCGTCGGCCCCGGTGTGCCGACCGAGCGCATCGACGAATTTGTCCGCGACTTCGCCTTCAGCCACGGCGCCTATCCGGCGACGCTGATGTATCGCGGCTACCGCTACTCGACCTGCACCTCGCTCAATCATGTAGTCTGCCACGGCATGCCCGGCGACCGCCCGCTGAAGGAAGGCGACATCGTCAACATCGACGTCACCTTCATCGTCGACGGCTGGTACGGCGATTCCAGCCGGATGTATGCCGTCGGCCCGATTGCCCGCAAGGCCGAGCGGCTGATCGAAGTGACCTATGAAGCGATGATGCGCGGCATTGCCGCCGTAAAGCCCGGCGCCACCACCGGCGATATCGGCCACGCCATCCAGAGCTTCGTCGAGCCGCAGGGCATGAGCGTGGTGCGCGATTTCTGCGGCCATGGTTTGGGGCGCATGTTCCACGACGAGCCGAACATCATCCATATCGGCCGGCCCGGCGAAGGCGTGCAGCTCAAGCCCGGCATGTTCTTCACCATCGAGCCGATGATCAATCTCGGCAAGCCGCATGTGAAGATCCTGTCCGACGGCTGGACCGCGGTCACCCGCGACCGCTCGCTGTCGGCACAGTTCGAGCACTCGGTCGGCGTCACCGCAACGGGCGTTGAGATCTTCACGCTATCGGAGCGGCACGGCGAGAAGCAGATCGGGTGATCTTGTCGCCCAGGCTATCGCGGCCGGCGAAACGATGATGGCGGCCGTTTGTAGGTCGCGGCAAACGCATCGTTAAAGCGGCGCACGCTGCCGAAACCGGCGGCGAAGGCAATCTCGGCCAGGGTCATATCAGTCTGATCGATCAGGCGCTTGGCTTCCTGCACGCGCCGGGTCGCGGCGATCTCACTGGGGCTGGCGCCGGTGTGGCGCAGGAACAGACGCAGCAGATGGCGCGGCCCCACGCCGAGCGCTTCCGCAAGCTCCGCCATCGAGTCTCGGTCCAAAAAACCATCATTAATCAGGCGCATTCCGCGCGCCACGGTCGTGGCTGTTCCCATCCAGGCAGGCGAGCCCGGCGCGGCTTCCGGCCGGCAACGCAGGCATGGGCGAAAGCCGGCGCGTTCGGCGGCCGCTGCAGTCGGATAGAAGGTGACGTTCTCCGAGCGCGCGGGGCGAACCGGGCAGACCGGCCGGCAGTAAATCCGCGTCGAGCGGACACCGGAAAAGAACAGACCATCGAATGCGCGCGCACGCGCCAGCCGTGCCCGGTCGCACGTCTCGCGGTCGAGATGCGGTGGTAACGCTTGCGGCTGCGGAAAGCCCTTCATCATCGCGAAATCATAGTTGGGTCGCGATGCTCCGAGTAGCCGAAATCGGACTCGATCGGACGATGAGGTCCGAATTCAGCCAGCCCGCGCCACCGCGTCCGGAGCATGATGTCGAACGATCCCGGAGCAAATCGCATGAGCATGCAGGCACCACGGGCAATTTCGGAGCGGACCACCCTATCGCTGGAGTTCGGGCTGTTGGTGTTGCTCTCGCTGATCTGGGGCAGCTCCTTCACGCTGATCAAGGTGGCGCTCGCGACGGTACCGCCCTTCACCATGGTCGCCGGGCGGGTCACGATCGCGGCAATGCTCCTGATCTGCATCGCGATCGGCCAGGGACATTCCCTTCCCCGCCAGAGATCGGTGTGGGCGGCTCTCCTCGTGCAGGGTCTATTGCAGAGCACATTGCCCTTCACGCTGATCAGCTGGGGCGAAACGCAAATCCCAAGCGGACTTGCCGGTGTGCTCAACGCGACTCCGCCGCTGTTCGTGCTCTTGATCGCACTGATGACCGGGCGCGGGCGACGCACGATCAACGGCCAGAAGATCATCGGCGTCGCGGCAGGTCTCGCCGGCGTGATCCTGACGATCGGCATCGATGCGCGTGCCGGCGCAGGGGCCGCGCCACTGGCGCAGCTCGCCGTGCTCGGCGCGAGCCTCTGCTACGCGCTTGCGCCGATCTGGGGCCAGCGGTTCTCCAGCCTTCCTGCCATCGTCACGGCAGCCGGCGCCATGAGTTGCGCCGCAATCCTGATGCTGCCCATGGCCGCAATCGTCGAGCGACCCTGGACACTGGCGCCGACGGCGCAGGCGATCGCGGCGGTGATCGCTCTCGCGGTCATCTGCACGGCACTCGCCATGGTGATCTATTTCCGGCTGATCCGCACGCTCGGCCCGCTCGCCACTACCAGCGGCAGTTATTTGCGGGCGGGCTTTGCGGTGATGCTCGGCACAACGCTGCTCGGCGAGCGGCTCACCTGGTCCATTCTGGCCGGAATGACGCTGGTTCTCACCGGGGTGGTTGCTGTCGCCCTGCCCTCGCCGAAACCGCGCCCCTAGCCCGTCGCAATTGACGGTTGCAAAAGCGAACAACCGCGGCAATGCTGCGGCCGATGCCCGCCAAAGCCGACCACGACAAAAGCAAGCCCGACGACACGCCGCATTATCTCGGCCACCGCGAGCGACTGCGCGAACGCTTCTACAGCGCCGGCGCGGACGCGCTCAGCGACTACGAGCTATTGGAGATGGCGCTGTTTCCGGCGCTGCCGCGGCGCGACACCAAGCCGCTGGCGAAGACGCTGATCAAGACGTTCGGCTCGTTCGCCGAGGTCGTCCACGCGCCGGTGGCGCGGTTGCGCGAGGTCGACGGCGTCGGTGAGGCCGCGATCAACCAGCTCAAGCTGATTGCGGCGGCAGTGCATCGCGTGGCCAAGGGCGAGGTCAACAGCCGCAACGCACTGTCGTCCTGGAATGAGGTGATCGCCTATTGCCGCACCAGCATGGCCTTCGCCGACAAGGAGCAGTTCCGCCTGCTCTTCCTCGACAAACGCAACCAGCTCATCGCCGACGAGGTGCAGCAGACCGGCACCGTCGATCACACGCCGGTCTATCCGCGGGAGGTGATCAAACGCGCGCTGGAGCTTTCGGCCACCGCCCTCATCCTGGTGCACAATCATCCCTCAGGCGATCCCTCGCCGTCACAAGCCGATATCCAGATGACCAAGGCGATCATCGACATCGCCAAACCGCTTGGGATTGCCGTGCATGACCACATCATCGTCGGCAGGAGCGGGCATGCGAGCCTGAGGGGGATGCGGCTGATCTGAACAGCTTTCAGGCCGGCGCGCGCGGCAGCGCGCAGTTCAGCATCCATTGCACACCGAAGCGATCGGTGAGCTTGCCGTAATAGTCGCCCCAGGGCTGAATGCCGAGCGGCGTGGTGATCGTGCCGCCTTCGGCGAGACTCGCGAACAGATCCGTCGTTGTCTCCTGATCGTCCATCATGAGGATATGGGCGGAGCCGCGCATCGGCTCGGCATCGTCGTTGTCCGATGCGTAGAAGCAAATGCCTGGGCCTTCGAACTTCGCATGCATGATCTTGCCGCGCATCGCAGGATTCCGGAGCGGCATGCCGGGATCGCCGTGACGCAGGATGTCGGTGACTTGGCCGAGGCCACAGGCCGTGTAGAAGGCGAGTGCCTGTTCGCACTGAGTCGTGAAAAAGAGGTAGTTCGACAGGCGCATATCTCGCGCTCCTCGCTTGAATCGATCAGGTTTCTGCGCAGGCCTTGAGCGCGGCAACACGGCAGGCGGACGCGATCGCAGCGCTGACGTCCTTGTCGGCGACGGCCCGCGCCATGGTGACACCGCCGGACAGGATCGAGAGCAGCGCCCAGGCGCGCGCGCGCCGGTCCTTGGCGGAGCGGCCGGGCAAGCCCTCCGCAACCGCGTTCACTACGCCCTCGATTTCGGCCTCGAACACGCTCTTGATTCCAATTTCCGCGCGCTGCACTTCGGAGGCCAGACTCTGCAAGGCGCAGCTCGAGCCCAACTCGCAGACCCGCTTCTGGCCGAGATAGAAATCGACGAACGCCGTGACCCACTTGGCGCCGTGCTCGGCACGCATCGCTTCGACGCCCTGACGCAGCTCTTGCAAGCCTGCGATCAGTGCTGCCTTGAAGGCTTCCCCTTTGGACGAGAAGTGTCCGTAGAACGCGCCTGATGTGACCTCCGCCTCCTTGGCGAGACCATCGACGCCGATGCCGCCATAGCCCTGGCGGCGAAAACCGCGGCCGGCGGCAGCGACCATGCGCGCGCGGGCCTCTTCCTTGTGTCCGGATTTATATCGCATCACCGCACCTTTGAATAACGATCGTTATTTTAATGTTGACGGCATCGCCCTTTCGTGCGAATGCGATCACGATCGTTATATAACGATCGCAATGTTATCGCAAGCCGCGACCGCAGCCGGCGCTCGCGGCGCTCACATCACCAAGGGAGCTCCAATCATGCCGATCACCGTCGTCGCCACGGATGGCATCTTCAGCGCCGCCGCCGAGAAGATCATGTTCGCCGAGCTGACCGCCTCGTTTCTCAGGCATCATGATCTCGCGGGCAATGCGTTCCTCACGCCGAACGTGATCGGCGAGATCAGCACCATCCCGAAAGGCCGGTCCTTCGCCGGCGGAACGTCCAGCGACATCGTCGTGATCGAGCTGAAAGTCCCGTCCTTCGCGCTGGCGAGCGCCGGGCAAAAGGCCGGCTTCATCAAGGAGGCCACCGAGATCGCGTTCAAGGCGGCGGAAGGCCGTCATCCGCGCGAGCGGATCTTCGTCAACATGGTCTATGCGGTGGACGGACTTTGGGGCATCGGCGGCAAGGCCTACACCAATGCCGAGCTCGGCGAGGCAGCGAGCCGGGCCAGCGCTGCCTAAGCACAGCGATTGGACATGGCAACGCCGGCGCGCGCAGGGCAGCGCCGGCGCAACATGAGTTCAGTAGCAGTATCGCGGATCGACCGGGACGTAGCGGCCGTCCGGGCGCTGCATATAGCAGCCGCGCTGATAGGCGTAATAGCCGGAGCGGCGGCGTTCGCCTTCGGCGGCAATCGCTGCCCCCGTGCCGGCCCCGACGACTGCGCCGATGGCCGCACCACGGCCACCGCCAAGCGCGCCGCCCACGATCGCTCCGCCGACACCGCCGAGAATGGCGCCGCCGACAGCATCCTGCGCCATCGCATCATGGACCGGGACGGCCATGGCGACTGCGAAACATGCTGCAATTCCAAGACGTCGAAGCATCCCGAATCCTCCCGTTTGACCGGGCAGTCATAGCGTTTGGCGCAGTTCCGGGCCAGAACAATCTACGGGGTGAAAGCCGCAGCTACGGCTCGACCCAGCGCTGCACGGCTTCAACGGTATCGGCGGGCGTCGTGTTGAAGCAGATGGCGGCCTGTGGCGCCAGGCTGTGGACGAGATTGAGCACCTTCTCGAACACCAGCAGCCGCTCCTTCGGCTCGCGCAGGCCGGCGCCGATCACGATGCAATCGAAGCGCTCGTCGCGCAGCGCTGATGTCACGGCAGCCTCGGCCGCTGTGTCGAGATCGATCAGGCAGCTCGTGACTTCATAGCCGAGACCACGCAGGCGCAGCAGCTGCGCTTCGATATAATTGCGCACGAGCGCCGGCGTGAGCTGCGGAAACGCGCTGTAGTCCGCATTGCCGGGTTCGATGCCGATCGCAAGCACGCGCTTGGCCATCGCGGGAATCCCTCAGCAGACCGTCTCCGTTGCTAACGGATGGCCGCCCGGCGGGTTCCGGGACTGCAATGCAGCGATCACCTGCCTTCGCCGAGGTCGCGTCGTTCGAACGCCATCTTTTCGCGCTGCAGTTGTAAGCCATTTCACATGCTTTCAGGCCGCGGCCTGTCACATTTGCCGAACCACGCCCAGAGCGCGTGGCCGCTGACAGCGGCGCGGCTCATGCCTGATTTGTTCGATGACCGATATTTTATCTATTCGCGGGAGCGGGAGATGGCGTCATACGAGAGCCTGAAGAGCGATTATGAGAGGAACTGGGCCAATCTCCAGATCCGGCCCGCCCGCCTGGGCGAGGCCAATGCGACGGCACGCAAGGCCCTCAACGGCAAGGCGACCTACCAGCAGGTCGAGCGGCTGACCGGCGTGCCCTGGTACTTCGTCGCGCTGTGCCACTATCGCGAGTCGAACTTCGATTTCGACACCTATCTCGGCAACGGCGAGACGCTGCACCGCGTGACATGCCTCGTTCCCAAAGGGCGCGGCCCGTTCGCCTCGTTCGTCGAAGGCGCCGTGGATGCGCTCAGGATCGAAAACCTGGTGGGGGCGCAGGACTGGAGTATCGCGCGCACCCTGTACCGGCTCGAATGCTTCAACGGCCTCGGCTATCACGCCAAGGGCGTGAACTCGCCCTATCTCTACGGCGGCTCGACCCTCTACGGACCACCCGAGGCAAGGGGCGGCAAATTCGTCGCCGACCACGTCTTCGATCCGAACCACGCCGATACCCAGCTCGGCACCGCAGTGATCCTGCACGCGATGATGTCGCTCGATTCGTCCATCACGATCGGCGACAGCCCATCCATCGCGCCCCGTTCCGAGCCCGACGAGGACATGGCCGCATCGGTGCTGCTGATGCAGCAGACGCTCAACAAGCTCGGCGCCAATCCACCGCTCGACGAAGACGGCATCAGCGGGCCGAAGACCAAGGCGGCGGTCTCGCAATTTCAGCAACAGCACGGCCTCGAAGACACCGGCCTGCTCGACGGGACCACGATCGCCCCCATTACGCGTGCGGGAGTACAACCCGTCCCGGCGCCAAATGTCGATCTGTCCCAGATTCTGAAGCGGCTGGAAGGTCTCGCGCAATTGCTGCAAGGCGCCGGCATGTCACAAGGAGGCGCGCCATCAGGTGGCACGACGTCCGGAGGCCCGACGGTGTCCCCCAGCGATCCGATTAGCCTGCTCGAACGGCTACTCTCTCTCGTCAACAAGACCGCGCCCATGCCCGGCACAGCCACACCGACCAATGCTACTGCCGTCGACCAGTTGAAGCCGGTGCTCGATCTGCTCGGCGTCCTGGTCAGCAAGGACAGCAAGCCCGTGCTCGGTCAGGTCAATGGCGCGCTTGGCGAAACCATCGGCAAGATGCTTGACGGCAAGAAGACCGCGCTCGGCATCGGCGGCGCCCTCATCACCTCGCTGCTCTCCGCGGTGACGGCAAGCCCCAATGCGGGAGGTCTTGCCGGACTGTTCGGAACGATCGCGTCGGCGGTGCCGGGCCTGAGCCAGTTCGCGCTGCCGATCTCGCTGGCGCTCACGGCCTGGGGCGTGCTCGGCAAGCTGGAGAAATGGGCGCAGGGCACCGCGCCGCCACCCAAGCCGACGACCTAGATATTCCGGGCCTCGATCGCCGCAGCACGTCGCTGCATCAGCGCACGCTCGCGGCCGTTGGTCGCAAGCTGCGCGGCGGCTTCGAATGCCTGGCGTGCCTCCACGAGCCGTCCGAGTTTCTGCAGGAAGTCACCGCGTACGGCCGGCAGATGGTGATAGGCGGCGAGCGCCGGCGTACCTGCGACTGCGTCCAGCACATCGAGACCGGCTTGCGGTCCCGAGGCCATGCCGACCGCGACCGCGCGATTGAGCTCGATGATCGGAGAACGCACCAGCCGTGAAAGCTCAGCGTAGAGCTGCGCGATGCGCTGCCAGTTGGTGGCTCCGGGGGACTCCGCTCTGGCGTGGCACGCTGCGATCGCGGCCTGAAGCGCGTAAAATCCCCCACCGCCGCCGAGCTCGCCGGCTCGTTCGAGCGAGCGCAGGCCACGACGGATCTGCAGCCAATCCCAAAGCGTGCGATCCTGGTCCATCAGCAGGATGGGATCGCCGTTCGCGTCGGTGCGGGCACGTGTGCGCGAGGCATTCAGATCCATCAGGGCGACGAGACCATGAACCTCCGGCTCATCAGGCGCGAGGCCTGCGAGCACGCGGCCCATGCGCAGCGCCTCCTCGCAAAGCTGCGGCCGCAGCCATTCGTCGCCGCGCGCGGCGAGATAGCCCTCGTTGAAGATGAGATAGACGACCTCCAGCACCGAAGCGAGCCGCTCCGACAGCGCCTCGCCGCCCGGCGTCTCATAGGCGAGGCCGGAATTCGACAGTGTCCGCTTGGCGCGCACGATGCGCTGGGAGATGGTGGCCTCAGGCACGAGATAGGCGCGTGCGATCTCGGACGTCGTCAAGCCGCAGATCATGCGCAGCGCCAGCGCCGTTCGCCCCTCGCGCGACAGCACCGGATGACAGGCGGTGAAGATCAGACGCAGCAATTCATCGCCGATGTCGTCGTCGAGCGCGGTGTCAAAATCCGGCACGGTCTCCTGCTCCTGCAACATGTCCCGCGCCAGCATGTCGTGCTTGTCCGCGAGCATCCTGCCGCGGCGCAGATGATCGAGCGCCCGGCGCTTTGCCGTTGTCATCAACCAGGCGCCGGGATTGTCGGGCACGCCGATGGCCGGCCAGGCTTCCAGCGCCGTAACCAGCGCATCCTGAGTCAGCTCTTCCGCAAGCGGCACGTCGCGCAGCATCCGCGACAGCGTCGCGATCAGCCGCGGCTGCACGACGCGCCAGGTTGCATGAATTGTGGCACGGACCGTCTGATCGATGTCGGCGGCCGTCATCGCCGCCGACCGTTGCATGCAGTGCTGTCCATCACGCGTGGGCGGCTACGCTCGACCGCGCGTTGACGTCACAGCCGCCGTCGATACCAGGCGTGGCGAACGCCCGGAGCTCGCAGGTGCCGTCCCAGCCCGGCAGGTGATCGAGGTGCAGCTGCATGAATTCCTTCGCCATGACGAGAGCCTCCGCCTTGTCGCGCAGCTCGAAAATGGCGTAGCCGCCGACCACTTCCTTGGCCTCGATGAAGGGACCGTCGATGACGCTGAGCTCGCCGTCGAGGATCCGCACCCGTGCGCCTGAAGCAAGCGGCATCAGGCCGCCATTGTCGATCATCCGGCCGGCCTTGATCTCCCGCTCGGATATCTTCTGCATGGCCTCCATCAGCGCTGGGGTCGGGCCTTTCATCGGCTGGCTGGAGGTGACGATGTACATGAAGCGCATGCAAATCTCCTGATAAGGCGAGACGCAGCCGGTTGGCCGCGCGATCAGCTCGCTAAGGGGATGACGATCGAGCTGGGACCTGATCGACATGAGCCCCAAGAAAAATCGACACCAGAAAAATTGCTGACCGAAAAACCGCTTATTGGCGCAGCATGATCAGGGGATCGGCCGTATCGGGAACCCGCCGCCATTGCGCGTTGTCGTCGGCTTCGAACTGCCAGACCTCGCCTGATTTCGACATCAGGATGATCTGGCCGCGCTCCAGTCGCCATTGCGTCGGATTGAACTGGGCGATCGCCGCATCGCATTTCGGCTTGAGGAAGACCTGGAAATTGTCTTGGTCGGCTTCCGTGTTGGTCAGCGTCAGGCCGCAGATCGGCTGGCCGTTGCTGCGGACCATGGCCCAGTCGCCGATCATCTGGTCCATCGACTTGGCCATCGAGCGGGCGGCGGCGAGGTCCTGCAGGATGTAGACCCCTTCGCCCTGCCGCAGGCCTTCGAAGATGCCGGCCTCGACCTCGGTGAAATCGATCACGGATTCGCCTGCCGCATCCTGCAAACGAACGATGTCTCCGAGGCCCTTGACGCTCCAGGCGACGATGTCCTTGGTGAACGGCAACGCGGTCTTGCAGGCCGGCTCGAGCTCGAGCTTGAAACCCTGCGCGGTCGCATCCCCCTTCATCGTGACGACGCAGGTCTTGCTGCGTTCGGTGGTCGAGAGCTCCCACTGCCCGACCATCTCCTTCTTCAGGGTCGTCGCATCCTGCGCGTGCGCGATGCCGATCGCGGCCAGGTGGGCCGCGACGGCGAATGCAACGATCCGAAGAATTCGCATCAGCGCCCCTTGAACGGCGTTTCCGCGACCGGCGTCAGCGGCGCCTTGCCTGAGAACCATGACTTGAGGTTATCGACCACGAGCTGGTCCATCGCGTTGCGCGTGACGACCGAGGCCGAGCCGATATGCGGCAGCAGCACCACGTTCTGCATGGTCTTGAGCTCATCCGGCACGTTGGGCTCGGCCGCGAACACGTCGAGCCCGGCGGCGAGGATGGTGCCTGACTTCAGCGCCTGGACCAGCGCGGGCTCGTCGACGACGGAGCCGCGGGCGACGTTGATCAGCACGCCGCGCGGGCCGAGTGCCTTGAGCACCTCGGCATTGATCATCTTGTTGGTCGAGGCGCCGCCGGGCACGATCACCATCAAGGTATCCACCGCCTTCGCCATCTCGATCAGATCAGGATAGTGCTTGTAGGCAACGTCCTTCGACGGGTTGCGCGAGTGATAGACCACCGGCACCAGCGAGGCATCGAGCCGGCGCGCAATCGCCTGGCCGATCCGGCCCATGCCGACGATGCCGACCTTGCGGTCGCGCAGCGAGCCGACGCTGAGCGGATAGTTCTGCGTCTGCCACAACCCGGAGCGGACGTAACGATCGGCCTTGATGAATTCGCGCAAGGTGGAGATCAAAAGGCCCATCGCGACGTCGGCGACTTCTTCGGTCAGCACGTCAGGCGTGTTGGTGACGATGATGTTGTGCTCGGCGGCGTATTTGGCATCGATATGATCGTAGCCGACGCCGAAGCTTGCCACCATCTCGATCTTGGGCAGCTGCGACAGCGAATCCTTGTCGGCGCGGACGGTGTGATAGGTCACGGCGACGCCGCGGATCTTGTCGCGGATCGCCGGCGTCAGCCGCTCGAGGTCACCGCGCGTCTCGGCCTTGTGCACGACGAAATGATCGGAAAACCCGTTCTCGAGGATCGGCCGCACCGGCCCATAGATCAGGAGGTCGATCTTGTCGGACGAAATCGAACCGGCGGTCATCAGTTTTCCTTTCCAAGCGCGCTTTCGTGCCAGCGCCGTAAAACGAGGTGGGAAACTACCGCCAGCACCCCATAGATGACAATCCCGGCCAGCGACAACAAAAGCAGCGCTGCGAACATGCGGGGTATGTTCAATCGATAGCCTGACTCGGCGATCCTGTAGGCAAGCCCCGAGCCGGCGCCCGCCGTTCCCGCGGCGATCTCGGCCACGACGGCGCCGATCAGCGAGAGGCCTCCTGCGATGCGCAGGCCACCAAGGATATACGGCAATGCGGCGGGCAACTTCAGGAAGCGCAGGGTCTGCGGCGGTGATGCGCCATAGAGCTGGAACAGGCCGGCGAGGTTGCGATCGACCGAATTGAGCCCGAGCGTGGTGTTCGACAGCACCGGGAAAAAGGCGACGATGAAGGCGCAGACGACGACCGCGGTCTGCTGCTCCAGATAGATCAGCAGCAGCGGCGCGATCGCGATGACAGGCGTCACCTGGAGCACGACGGCATAGGGGAACAGCGAATATTCCACCCATTTGGACTGGTTGAACAGCAGCGCCAGCGCGATACCGCCGATGCTGGCGGCGGCAAACCCCTCCAGCGTCGTCAGCAGCGTGGTCACGAGCGATTGCGACAGCACCGACCAGTCCTTGATCAGCGTCAGGAAAATCACCGACGGCGCCGGCAGCACGTAAGGCGGGATCTCCCGGACCGTAACCACCAACTCCCAAGCGGCGAGGCCGGCTGCGAACACGATGACGGGCAGCACGAAGCGCACTGCGCTTTGCGGGCCTGACGACTTTGCGGTGACGGGGGCTTGCGCGTTCATAGCGTCGACTGCCCTGAATAAGACGGCGCCAATGCCGCGGAGACGCGCCGGCAATAATCGGAATAGGCGGCCGAGGTGCGAAACTCCTCACCGCGCGGCTCGACGGTCTCGACGCGGATATCGGCCTGGATGCGGCCGGGCCGCGCCGTCATGACCACGACGCGCTGTGACAAATAGACGGATTCGAACACCGAATGGGTGACGAAGATGACGGTCTTGCCGAGGCTGCGCCACAGCGCGAGCAGATCGTTGTTGAGGCGGAAGCGGGTGATCTCGTCGAGCGCAGCGAAGGGCTCGTCCATCAGGAGGATGTCCGGATCCGTGACGAGCGCACGCGCCAGCGACACGCGCATCTTCATGCCGCCGGACAATTCGCGCGGAAAGGCATCGGCGAAATCGGCAAGCCCGACGCTGGCGAGCGCCGCATCGGCCCGCGCGCGTCCCTCGGCCTTCGGGATGCCGCCGAGCTTCAGCGGCAGCCGAACGTTTTCGCGCACGCTGGTCCACGGCATCAGGGTCGGCTCCTGGAACACGAAGCCGATGCCGTGGCCGATTTGCATCTCACCTTCATGGCGCGCCACCCGCACCGTGCCCGATGATGCTGCGCTGAGCCCCGCAATCAGCCTCAGCGCCGTCGACTTGCCGCAGCCGGAGGGGCCGAGCAGCGAGATGAACTCGCCCTTGCGCACCGCGAGGTCGAGCGGACCGAGCGCCATAACGCCGTTGTCATAGACCTTCGTCACCCCGCGCAGGCTGACGGCGAGCGCCATCAGGCTGGCTTCGACCATGGGCGAGGTTCTGCTCTCTACCATCGATCGCCAACTGGCGCGGCGCGGTCCACCTCTCCCCATCGGGGAGAGGTCGCGCCGAAGGCGCGGGTGAGGGGGAAGAGGTCCCACGAGGGGGCGTAACCCCTCACCCGCATCGCATCTTGCGATGCGATGCGACCTCTCCCTTCGGGAGAGGTGAAGGGCGCGGCCTCAGCTCGGCTTGATCCCGGCATGCGTTACGGCTTGGCGGGGCGGAGCTCGACCCCGACGCCCTTGTTGACGAAACGCAGCGTGTAGGACTTGCGAAAATCGAGATCGCCCTTCACCACGCCGGCCTTCACCATCTTGTTGAAGAAGGAAGTATAGCGATCGTCGCTCATGGCGCCGATGCCGTTCTTCACGGAGTCGCCGGAATCGACGATGCCGTATTCCTTCATCTTGGCGACGGAGTAGGCGAGCAGTTCGTCGGTCATCTCCGGATTGAGCTGCTTGATCATGGCATTGCCGGCTGAATTGTCGCCGTAGATGTAATGGTACCAGCCGATCATGGAGGCATCGACGAAGCGCTGCACCAGGTCCGCCTTCTTCTCGACCAGCTCGCGACGGGTCTCGATCAGGGTCGAATAGGTGTTGAAGCCGGCATCGGCGAGCAGGATGACGTTGGGCTTGAAGCCTGCGGCCTTCTCGACTGCGAAGGGCTCTGACGTGACGTAGCCCTGCATCGCGCTCTTGGGATTAGCGATGAAGGGCTGCGGATTGAAATTATAGGGACGGACGTTCTTCTCGCTGAAGCCGTATTCGGATTTCAGCCACTGGAAATAGCTGGTCATGCCCTCCTTCGAGACGAACAGCGTCAGCGGCTTGAGATCCTCGAGTTTGGTCACCTTCGCATCCGGCTGCGTCAGCAGCACCTGCGGATCTTTCTGGAAGACCGCGGCGATGGTCACGACGGGGACGTTGTTGGCGACCGCGTCGAATGACATCAGCGTGTTGGCGGCCATGAAGAAGTCGATCTTGCCGGCGATCAGCAGCATCCGGTTGTTCTCGTTGGGACCGCCCGGAACGATGGTGACGTCGAGCCCGTACTTCTTGTAGGTGCCGTCGGCAACCGCCTGGAAGAAGCCGCCGTGCTCGGCCTCGGCGACCCAATTGGTACCGAATGTGACCTTGTCCAGCGTCTCGCTGTGTGCCGGCAGGATCGACAGGACCGTAGCGATCAAGCCCGCCGTTAACGCTCGCCGCCGATGAGAGGGGCTCATGAATGCACTCCGTCGATCGCTTCTAGCCGATGTGAAAACAACGCGATAAAACCTCAAGATATCAGGGGACGCCGGCCCAGCCGGGCCCGCGTCCCCTGATAACCCCAAATTACGTGACAAATTCGGGCAAAGAAACCTTGATGACGCCTTCCCGCGACTGGACCGAGATCCGCTGGGCCGACGCCGCACCAGCGGACGCCGCACGCTGGATCGCGGTGCTGCCGCTGGCGGCGACCGAGCAGCACGGCCCGCATCTGCCTAATGAGACCGACGTGCTGATCGCCGAGGCCTATCTTGCGCGCGTGCGGGAGATGCTGCCCGTATCCGTCCCGGCGACGTTCCTGCCCGTCGAACCCGTGGGCATCTCCACCGAGCATATCGACTATCCGGGCACGCAGACTCTGCCGACCGGCGTCGCGCTGAAGCGCTGGACGGGCATCGGCGATGAGATCGCGCAGCGCGGCGTGAGGAAGCTCGTCATCATCACCAGCCATGGCGGCAACAGCGCGGCGATGATGCTGGTGGCGCAGGATCTGCGCGCGCACCAAAACCTGTTCGTCGTGACGACGTCGTGGTCGCGGCTATCGGCTGCGGACAAATTGTTCCCATCAGACGAAGTACGCCACGGCATTCACGGCGGTGCCGTCGAGACCTCGATCATGCTGGCGCGCTATCCCGACCAGGTGCGCACGGATGCGATCGCGGATTTTCCCGCAAACAGCATCGCGATGGAGCGACGATATCGCTGGCTGTCGACGCAGCGGCCCGCGCCCTTCGCCTGGCAGGCGCAGGATCTCAACCCCAGCGGCGCCGTCGGCAACGCGACGCTCGCGGTCGCGGAAAAAGGCGAGCAACTCCTCGACCAGGGTGCGCGCGCCTTCTGCGAGTTGCTGGGCGAGGTCGATAACTTCGACGTGAACAGGCTCGCCAAGGGCCCCCTCGGCTAGGCTTTATCTTCCGGGAATTGTTCAGGGAATATCCAACCCCTCAGTCTCCCATAGGCGCTTTCGAACCTGGTGCGGCGAGCCTCCGTCCAACTGGGCACGCGGATCCCAACGTACCGCCTCAACCCGGATGGAGTTTCACATGTCGATCAAGGCCAAACTTGCCGCATTCGCTCTCGCGACCCTCGCCGTCACGGGCAGCATCGCCGCCACTACCTCGCAGGCCGAGGCGAAGCCGCTCGGCTGGGGCTGGGGTGTCGGTGCCGGCATCGCCACTGCAGCCGTGGTCGGCGCTGCGGTCGCCGCCAGCAACGACCCCTATTACTACGGCTATCACCGCTGTGGCTGGGTCGCCCAGTACAACGCCTTCGGCCAGTACATCGGCCGCGTTCGCACCTGCTACTGATTTGAGTTCTGAGGCCGATCTTACGTGGATCCCGCGTCCGACACGGGCGCCTCATCCACCCCGTGTCGTGCCCCGACCCGCCCGGCTGTCCCCCCGGGCGGGTCATCCATTTTGGCGCATTGGGAGTTTGTTGCAGTCCCGTCACAGAAGGATGCGAACCATCGTCTGCGACACAATGCAGTAATTGCTATTGCGAATGATTAGCAATAAGCTTCCCAACGAGGACAGGGACTTGGCAAGACCTCGGGTGCAATCGACTCAAAGCGAGATCATTTCGCCCGGTCGCCTGAATAGCCAAGACCTGATGACAGGATCGCCGCGAATTGGCAGGGATGTTGGAGCGATTGGGGGCGGTCGCTTCTGGGGGCGTGGTTTTGACGTTGAGAGTTCGCCGTTACAGGTATTTGCGGACCGCCGGGGTGATCACCTCGGGCGTGCTCATGCTGCCCGCTTCCGCCCGCGCCGCCGATTTGCCACTGAAGGCGCCGGCGCTGAAAGCCGTCTATGATTGGACAGGCCTCTATATCGGCGCGCATACCGGCGTAACCCGTGGCTCCTCGTCCGCAACGCTGACCGACCCCACCGTCGCGACCGACCGCAACGTCTTCACCGGCGCGACCGGCGGTGTCCAGGTTGGCTACAATTGGCGCCTTAACTCGGGCCTCCTGCTCGGCGTCGAAGGGGATATCTCCTTCCCGAACTACCTGCCGTCCAACCACGTCGTGTCGTCGGCGGCGACCGCGCTGTCGAGCGCCGAGGAGCGGTGGGACTATGTCGCGAGCCTGCGCGCGCGGCTCGGTTACGCCACCGGCAACTGGCTGCTCTATGCGACCGGTGGCGCAGCCTTTACCGGCGAACGCTTTCTCGCGACGCCGACAGGCGGCAACGAACAGAAGGTGTTGAACACGCGCTTCGGCTGGACCGCCGGCGGCGGCGTCGAATACGCCTTCGCGCCGCATTGGAGCGCGCGGCTCGAATATCTCTACAGCAAGTTCGAGAACGCGGCCGTCAGCTTCCCCTCGGGCGCGCAATATTCGTCGTCGATGGATTTCCAGAGCCTTAGGGTCGGCCTCAACCGCAAGATCGATTGGCCTGATGTGCCGACCACCAATCCGAAGTCGGATGTGACGGACACTGAGTCGAGCCGCTGGGAGATCCACGGCCAGTCGACGTTCCTGCCGCAGGGCCATCCGTCGTTCAACGCGCCCTATACCGGACCGAACAGCCTGACCACGTCGCCGGATTTGCAGGAGACCTGGAGCAACTCGCTCTATCTCAATGCGCGGCTGTGGGACGGCGGCGAGGTCTATTTCAATCCCGAACTGCTGCAGGGCTTTGGCTTCAACAACACGACGGGTGCTGCAGGCTTCCCCAACGGCGAAGCGCAGAAATCCGGCTTCCCCTATCCGCACTTCAATGCCTCGCGGCTGTTTGTGCGCCAGACGTTCGGCTTCGGCGGCGAGCAGGAGGAGCTTGCCAGCGGCCAGATGCAGCTCGCGAGCAAGGTTGACGTGTCGCGCCTGACCTTGCAGGTCGGCAAGTTCTCCGTGGTCGACGTCTTCGACGGCAATTCCTACGCGCACGACCCGCGCAAGGATTTCATGAACTGGTCGGTCTGGGCCTCCGGCGCCTTCGACTATGCCGCCGACAAGCTCGGCCTCGGCTATGGCGCGACCGCCGAACTGAACCAGAAGCAATGGGCGCTGCGCGCCGGCTATTTCCTGATGGATGCCACGTCCAACTCGAACAATTTTGACATGAATATCGGTCGCCGTGGCGAGTATGTCGCAGAGCTCGAGATGCGTTACTCGCTGTTCGGACAGCCCGGCAAGCTGCGCACGCTCGGCTTCGTCAACAGCGCCTATGCCGGCAGCTATCGCGAGACCCTGGACAACCCTGCCTTCGGCATCGACATCACCCAGACCCGCCGCGGCCGGCTCAAATACGGCTATGCCTTCAATCTCGAGCAGGCCGTCACCGACGACATCGGCCTGTTCGGCCGCTGGAGCTGGAACGACGGCCACAACGAGATCATGGCGTTCACCGACATCGATCGCAGCCTGTCCGGCGGCGTCTCGGTCAAGGGCACCAAATGGGGCCGTCCCGACGACGTCGTCGGTGTTGCGGGCGCCATCAACGCCTTGTCGCAAGATCATCGCGACTTCATCGCGGCCGGCGGGCTCGGCCCGCTGATCGGCGACGGTGCGCTCAACTACCGGCGGGAACGCGTGCTGGAGACTTATTACGCTTACGCGCTGAACAAGGCGCTGACCTTCACCGCCGACTATCAGTTCATCGTCAATCCCGCCTACAACGCCGACCGCGGGCCGGTGTCGGTGTTCTCAGGGCGCCTGCACGGCGAGTTCTGAGCGACGTTCGGGCGCGGCGAATCTGAATCGTGGTCGGCTTGCTTCACCTCTCCCCATCGGGGAGAGGTCGGATTGCGTCTGGCGATGCGGAGCATCGTCCAGTGCAATCCGGGTGAGCGGCCGCAGCATTGACTGAGACCGTAACCCCTCACCCGGATCGCATCTCACGATGCGATCCGACCTCTCCCTCCGGGAGAGGTGTTCTTCTCCTTGGCTCGCATCGAGCCAGCTTACTGTGCGACTTACGCCGCGCGGATCGCGTCCAGGAATTTGCCGACTTCGGCCTTGAGACGGGTGCTCTCGCCCGACAGCGATTTGGCCGAGGCCAGCACGTTGGCGGAAGCCGATCCGGTCTGGCTCGCGCCGCGCTGCACGTCGACGATGCTGGCGGAAACCTGCTGCGTGCCGCGCGCGGCCTGCTGCACGTTGCGGGAAATCTCCCGCGTGGCCGCGCCCTGCTCCTCGACCGCCGAGGCGATTGCGGCGGCGATCTCCGACATGCGCGTGATGGTATCGCCGATCGCCTTGATGGCGCCGACGGAATCCTCCGTCGCGCTCTGGATACCCGTGATCTGCTGGCTGATCTCGCCGGTCGCCTTGGCGGTCTGCTCGGCCAGCGCCTTGACCTCGGAGGCGACGACGGCAAAGCCGCGGCCGGCCTCGCCGGCGCGCGCAGCTTCGATCGTGGCGTTGAGGGCCAGAAGATTGGTCTGGCCCGCGATCTGGCTGATGAGCTCGACGACGTCCCCGATCCGCCCCGCGGCCTTGGCGAGCTCGCCGACATGATCGTTGGTCCGTCCGGCCTGCTGCACCGCTTCGCCGGCAATGCGCGCGGAATCCTGCACCTGCCGGCTGATCTCGTCGACCGAGGACGCCATCTCCTCCGCCGCCGCGGCAACAGTCTGCACGTTGGTGGACGCCTGTTCGGAGGCGGCCGCGACGGTCGCGGTGACCTTCTCCGATTGATCGGCGGCGCTCGTCAGCGTTCCCGCCGAGGCCTCCAGCTCCGACGAGGCCGACGAGACGGTGTTGATGACGTCGCCGATCATGGCCTCGAAATCGCGGGCGATCTGGTCCATGCGCTTGCTGCGCTTGAGCTTCGCCTCGGCTTCGATCGCAGCCGCCGCATCGGCGGACTTCTGGGCGAGGAGCGAGTCCTTGAAATGCTGCAACGAACCCGCGACCTGGCCGATCTCGTCGTCGCGGCCCGTCGCCGGAATCTCGACGTCATGCTGTCCGGCGGCAAGCGCACCGATCACATCCGCAAGCCTTGCCAGCGGCGTCACCACCCGGCGGCGCAGCATCATGGTCACGCCGCCGAGCGTGCCGAGCAGGGCCAGCACGGCAACACCCGCGAGGGCGAGCATCGCCAGCGCGCCATCGCGCGCGGCCGAGGCGCGCTCGGCCGCTTCCGCCAGCGCCGCGTCGCGCACGCCGTAGAACATCTGGATGGCGGGCACGATCACGATCGCCAGCTCATCGGCGGTGACGTCGTACTTGCCATCGGCGCGCGCAGCGGGCATCTCCTTGTCGACCACGGGCGCGGCTTTTCCGAAGTAGGACTCCGTCGCCGCCTTGAACGCCGTGGCAATGCGGGACGGATTGCCGAGCTGATCGATGCCGGCCTCGATGCGTTCGCGATCAGCCTCCACACGGCCTTGCATGCGGTCCATCAGCGAGAATTCGGCCGGCATGAGCGGACGACGTGCGCTCAGCGCCGGTGACAACGTCGCCGCGCGGCTGCCGGCAGAGACGCGGAGATCCTGCACCGTTCGCGCCAGGCTCAACAGCGCCGCCAGCGAGGAATCGGCATTGACGACCCTCCCCTCCAGCCGGTTCATGATCGGCTCGATGTCGGCGATGACCTCGGCCACGCCGGGCAGGAAGCCCTTGATCACAGCGGTATCGCGCGTCGCGAGAGGAACGCTCATCGCGCGATCCGCAGCCGTGGTGATGTCCTTCAGCCGCCGCGCGGCACGGTCGAGATTTTCGGCCATCGCTCCGCCGTCATCCAGCACCATGAGGACGCGCCTTGCGCTCTCGAACGAGGCTTCGGCCGCTTTCGCGGCCTTCGTCGCAGCATCGGTCTGAGCCTGCGTCGCAACTCCCTCCTGAAAGATCGGAGAGATGTAGGGCGCGCGAAGGCCGGCGACCTGCTGGCTGACCATCAGGATGGCGCCGAACGCATCGACCCGCTTGATCGCGTCGGAGCGGCCGGTGAAGATACGCGCCTGCGGTATCAGCGCCTCGGCGCCGAGGACGACTGCAAAAACCGTCACCGTCAGCATCGACAGTGCAAAGAGCTTCCCGATCCGCATCCTCAGGTCCCCGAATAGACTTGTACAAATTGTGGGAAAACCTAACTGGCGGCCACTAAGAGCCCGTTAAGCAACAATCCGTAGTTCCGCGGAGTGTCAGGTCGTCGCGGGGCCGGCCGGACGCTGGCATCGTTGAGGTTCCGTCGCGGTGGCGAATGCGACAGGATTCCCGGCATTTCCTCGCAGAATACCTATATCAATGCGTGTGCTGCGATCCGCAGCCACACTCGCTTACCTTGGAAATCCATGCTCTCCGTCGAACTGATCATCGTCGTCGTCCTGATCGTCATCAACGGCCTGTTGTCCATGTCCGAGCTGGCCGTGGTCTCGTCGCGTCCGGCGCGGCTGTCGCTGCTTGCCGCCAAGGGCGTGCGCGGCGCCGAGCGCGCGCTGACATTGGCCGCGGATCCCGGCAAATTCCTCTCGACGGTGCAGATCGGCATCACGCTGGTCGGCGTGCTCTCGGGCGCATTCTCCGGCGCCACACTGGGGCAGCGGCTGACGCAATGGCTGGCCGAGCTCGGCCTGTCCGCCGGCATTGCCGACATCGTCGGCGTCGGCATCGTCGTCACCATCATCACCTATGCGACCCTGATCGTCGGCGAGCTGGTGCCGAAACAGGTGGCGCTGCGCGACCCTGAGAGCATTGCGGTCAAGGTCGCGCCCGCGATGCATGTGCTGGCGCGGGTTTCGTTGCCGCTGGTGTTTCTGCTCGACGTCTCCGGCAAGCTGATCCTCACGTTGCTCGGTCGTGGCGGCAGAGCCGAGGACAAAGTGTCGGAGGACGAGATCCATCATCTGGTCAACGAGGCCGAGAGCGCCGGCGTCCTCGAGCCCGGTGAGAAGGAGATGATCGCCGGCGTGATGCGGCTCGGTGACCGCCCGGTCGGCGCCGTGATGACGCCGCGCACCGATGTCGACGAGGTCGATTTGAACGACGACCGGGAAGCGATCCAGGCGCTGATCGCGAAGAGCCCGCATTCGCGCTTTCCGGTTTGCGACGGCGATCGCGACAAGCCGATCGGCGTACTGCAGGCCAAGGATCTACTCGTCGCCTATATGCGCGAGCGCACGCCCGATTTGCGCGCGCTGGTGCGCGAGGCGCCGATCATCCCCGCCTCCGCGGATGCGCGCGACGTGCTCGCGATCCTGAAGGCAGCGCCGGTGCATATCGGCCTCGTCCATGACGAATATGGCGGCTTCGAGGGCGTGGTGACGGCCGCCGATATCCTGGAGTCGATCGTCGGCGCCTTCCATTCCGAGGAAGGCCCGCCGGAGCCGGCCTATGTGAAGCGCGCGGACGACTCTCTGCTCGTCTCCGGCTGGATGCCGGTCGACGAGTTCGGCGAATTGCTCGGCATCGAGCTGCCGCCGCATCACCGCTACAACACGGTGGCGGGCCTCGTGCTGCAGCAGTTCAACGCGCTGCCCGATGTCGGCGACGCCTTCGACTTCGGCGGCTGGCATATCGAGGTGATCGATCTCGACGGCCGCAGGATCGACAAGATTTTGGCGACCCGGCTGGGGGAGGTCGAGACGGGATGAGCGAGCCCAGCCCCGTTTAGCCGAACCGGACCCCGATCCGCTTCTCTTTGCGCCACACCACCGTGCAGGCAAGATGCGCCCCGTCGGCTTTGATGGCGAGGGTGAATTGCTCGGGAATCCCGACCGGACTGGTAACGTCGAGCGCCGCGCCGGTGTCGGAGAAATTGCGGACCGTGCAATCGATCGCGCCGCCGCCGAACTCGATGGTTCCGGCTTTCAGTACGCGATGCCTGGGTTTGTTGCGCCGCTCGTCCATGGGCGTAATCTACACCCAAAGTTGAACTAAACCTTAAGCGCCAACCCCGCTCGCGATGAATTTATGCAACACGGGCATTCATAGCGCCGGCTGGAACGTCTCCGCCCGCGCCATCCGCCAGGCGTCGCGAAACCGCGGGTCCTCGGTGCCTTCAAGCAGCTCGCCCGGGCGTAGCGCCGGATAGAGCTGGGCAAAGGATTTTACGTCGGTCGTCGAGGTGCGCTGGGTGAAGTGGATCGGGCGCAGCTCCTGAGGATGCTCCAGGCCCGCCGCGGCGATCAACTCGGTCAGCGAGTGCAGCGTGGCGTGGTGATAGTTGTGCACCCTGTCGATCTTGAGCGGCACGTAGAGCGCGCGTGCCCGGGTCGGGTCCTGCGTCGCGACCCCGGTCGGACAGCGGTCGGTATGGCAACTCAGCGACTGGATGCAGCCGAGCGAGAACATGAATCCGCGCGCTGAATTGCAGTAGTCGGCGCCGATCGCCATTGCACGGGCCATGTCGAAGGCGGTCGCGATCTTGCCGGAGGCACCGATCTTGATGCGGCCACGCGCGTTGATGCCGACCAGCGCGTTGTGGACGAAATTGACGCCCTCGCGCATCGGCATGCCCAGATGATCCATGAACTCCAGCGGTGCGGCACCGGTACCCCCCTCGTTGCCGTCGACGACGATGAAGTCGGGATAGATGCCGGTCTGAAGCATCGCCTTGCAGATCGCCAGAAACTCCCATGGATGGCCGATGCAGAGCTTGAAGCCGGCCGGCTTGCCGCCGGAGAGCTTTCGCATTTCCGCGATGAACTGCATCATGCCAACAGGCGTGGAGAAGGCGCGGTGCGAGGCCGGCGAGATGCAATCCTCGCCCATCGAGACGCCCCGGATCTTGGAGATCTCCTCGGAAACTTTCGCCGCCGGCAGCACGCCGCCATGGCCGGGCTTCGCGCCCTGGCTGATCTTGAGCTCGACCATCTTGATCTGGTCCTGGCTCGCAACGCGCGCGAATGCCTCAGGATCGAACGTGCCATCGAGATGGCGGCAGCCGAAATAGCCGGAGCCGATCTCCCAGATGATGTCGCCGCCCATCTCGGCGTGATAGGGGCTGAAGCCGCCCTCGCCCGTGTCATGGGCGAAGCCGCCCTTTTTCGCACCGGCATTGAGCGCGCGCACCGCGTTCGGGCTGAGCGCGCCAAAACTCATCGCCGAGATATTGAACACCGAGGCCGAATAGGGTTTTTCGCAGTCCGGCCCGCCGATGGTGACGCGAAACTTCTCCTCGGCATGCGCCTTGGGCGACACCGAGTGATGCATCCACTCGTAGCCCTCGCGATAGACGTCCTCCTGGGTGCCGAACGGACGCTTGTCGAGCTGCATCTTGGCGCGCTGATAGACCACCGCGCGGGTGTCGCGCGAGAACGGCATGCCGTCCTTCTCGCTCTCGAAGAAATACTGCCGCATCTCCGGACGGATCTCTTCGAGCAGGAAGCGGATATGCGCCAATATCGGGTAGTTGCGCAGCACCGCATGGCTCTTCTGCATGAGATCGCGGACGCCGAGCAGCGTCAGGGCGCCGAAGATCAGGATCGGGACCAGCAGGATGTCGAAGATCTTGCGGTCGGCGATGCCGATGCCGACCAGCAGCGCAGTGACGACCGCGCAGATCGTCAGGACGATGAAGCGCGGCGAGAAGGGAAGCAGCAGGATTTCGGCAATCCCCTCTTCCGCGAGCGGCAGCCGTTTTGGAGATTCCTGCGTCTTGTTGTCGTCGGCCACGATTGCCATCCTCTCGCCAGCACAGGCGGTACGATACGCCTGCGCCTGTCATACGGATATGACGCGGTCCTTGTTTCAGGCTAGCGAATTCGGCGGCCGCAGATCAATCCGCCGAGAGGATAGGGCTGCTGCAGTGCAGCAGGGGCGGTAGGAGGTTAGCTTGCAAGCGGCGGCAAGCTGAGCAGCCGTGTCCCGGGCAAGCGTCGGCGCAGACCCGGGGACCCAGAATGCAACACCGTACGGAAAGTTAGATGGGCCCCGGCTCTGCAGCGCACCGCCGAAAAGGCGCAGCGCTGCGTCCGGGGCACGAGCGCGTGGCGCTTACCGCTCGACGAAGGCCTTCTCGATCACGAAATGGCCGGGCTTGTTGCCCGAGCCCTCGACGAAGTCACGGCTCTCGAACATCACCTTGAGCTCTTCGAGCATCGCCGGGCTGCCGCACATCATGATGCGGTCGGTTGCGATGTCGAGCGGGCCTTGGCCGATGTCGTTGAAGATCTGCTCGGAGTTGATGAGGTCGGTGATGCGGCCGCGGTTCTTGAACGGCTCGCGGGTCACGGTCGGATAGTACACCAGCTTGTCAGCAAGCAGCTCGCCGAACAGCTCGTCCTCGCGCAGATTCGCGACCAGCTTCTCGCCATAGGCGAGCTCGGAGACCTGGCGGCAGCCGTGCACCAGAACGATGCTCTCGAACTGGTCGTAAACCTCGGGGTCCTTGATCAGGCTCGCAAAGGGCGCAAGGCCGGTGCCGGTGGACAGTAGCATCAGCCGCTTGCCGGGAAGCAGATTGTCGGTGATCAGCGTACCGGTCGCCTTGCGGCCGACCAGAATGGTGTCGCCTTCCTTGATCTTCTGCAAACGCGAGGTGAGCGGGCCGTCCTGAACCTTGATCGAGAAGAACTCGAGCTCTTCCTCGTGGTTGGCGCTCGCCATGCTGTAGGCACGCAGCAACGGACGGCCGTCGACCTCGAGGCCAATCATGGCGAACTGGCCGTTCTGGAAGCGGAAGCCGGTATCGCGCGTGGCGCGGAAGCTGAACAACGTGTCCGTCCAATGCTGGACGGAAAGGACCTTCTCTCGGTAAAACGCGCTCATGATTTTCGATATTCCGAATGTCTGCGGTTTTAGGGCAAAAACTTGCCCGGCCCAGAAAACGGGGGCGGACACCATTGCCGTGGCGGAGGATTTCGCGTGTGTGATCTACGCCATTGAGACCAATAATCAACCTGAAACGGCATGCAATTGACGCCGATCAAAGGCGCATTTCGGCTTGAAATCACTAAAGAATTAACGTTTTTCTCTTCCATGCCGCATTGCGGCAATTTCTTTGCTCAAATCGCTGATGGAACAGCACTTAATTTCCGTCGGCCCTCGCGAAAAAGTCATTAAGGATGTCGCAAGGCCGCGACACGTTCGTCGGCGATCCGGCAAAATGGTTCGACAATGCCCCCGCGTGAACGGATCTTCGTAACGGCGATACGGCACTATTGTGCACGTCATGACATCTCGGTGGACGTGCGCGCCGGCAGCTGGCTGATAAGGATGCGCAGGAGGGAGATCAGCCGCTTCGCCTTCGGCTACGACATCGGGCTGAACAGTGCGATCGCGCACCGGCTCGCCAACGACAAGTCGGCAACCGCGGAGGTGCTGGAGATGGCGGGCGTGCCCTGCATTCCCCACCATCTCTTCCTCAACCCGAAACTTGGGGCGCACGTCGCCGGGCCCGCTGGGCGAGAGGCGATGCACGCCCTGCTTGGTGACAATCCGCAAGGCGTGGTGGTGAAACCCAATGAGGGAACGTCGGGCCGCTCCGTGTTCAAGGTGACGACCGGGTCGGAGCTCGATCACGCGACCGGGGAGGCCTTCTCGATGAGTACCGGGCTCGTGATCTCGCCTTATGTCGCGATCCAGGACGAGATCCGGGTGATCCTGCTCGATGACGTCCCTCGCATCGTCTACAGCAAGCAGCGCGGCTCGGATTGGCGGCACAATCTCGAGACCGGCGCAAAGCCGCTGCTGCTGGAGGATGGCGAGGATCGCGCAGCCTGCGTGAAGCTCGCGGTCGACGCCGCGAGCGCCATCGGCATCACCTTCGCGTCGATCGACGTGGTCCGCGTCGAGGGTGTTTGGAAAGTGCTGGAAATCAATTCCGGCGTGATGATGGAGACGCTGGGCAAGCTGCATCCGGAGCTGGTGCAGGCGACGTATGATGCCGCGCTGGACCGGGTGTTCGGCAAACCGGCCTAGCGAAGAGCGGTCTGCATTGCTGTGCCCCCGCCGCTCGGGGGAGAGGGCAGCTCAGTTGGTCGACACAGGCTCACTCGGGTGAGGGATTCTCTCAGCGAACTCAACCGCAAGAGATTTGCTCGGAGATAGAACCCCTCATCCGGCGCTTCGCGCCACCTTCTCCCACAAGGGGAGAAGGAAGTAAGAGCTAGTTGTTCGCGCTCGCGGAATCGTCCATCGCCTTGAAGGCTTCTTCCAGTTGCAGCGAGATCGGCACGTTCATCCGCTCGCCGGTCGGCATCCGCGCCATGAACCATTTGTTGTAGAGCGGCACGAAATCGTGGTTGGAGCCGAGCTTGCGGAAGGCGCGTTCGACCACGGCGGAGAGTTGCGGCTCGCCCTTGCGGAACATGATGCCGTAGGGGTCGTAGGACAGATAATCGCCGGTGACGCGAAACTTGTCCTGCGCCTTGTGGCGGACGATCAGGCCCGAGAGCAGGATGTCATCGGTCGCGAACGCATCGGCCTTGCCGTCGACCAGCATCTGGTACGACTGCTCGTGATCCGCGCCGACGACGATGGTCAGTCCGAGCGAGAACTTCTGGTCGGCGGCCCGGATCGCCTGCTCGTTGGTGGTGCCCTTCGTCACCACGATGGTCTTGCCCTTCAGATCGCTCAGCTGCTGGACGCTGGAGGCCTTCGGCACCATCAGCTTGGTGCCGGCGACGAACATCAGCGGCGAGAAGGCGACGCGCTTGCCACGCTCGGAGTTGGCCGTGGTCGAGCCGCACTCCAGATCGATCTTGTTCTGGAGCAGCGCGTCGATACGGTCGTCCGAGGTGACCTTGACATAATCGATTCTGAGATTGGGATCGTCGACCTCGGCGCCAATCTCCTCGACGATCGCCTCGCAGAGTTCGAGGCTGTAACCGATCGGCCTGTTCGCCTGATCGAGGAAGGAGAACGGCGGCGAGCTTTCGCGGTAGCCGAGCCGCACGGTGTGCGCGTTCTTGATGGCTGACAGCGTCGGGCTAAGCGCCTCGTTGCCGCCGGTCTGGGCCAAAGCGTCCGTCGCCAGCAGGCACGCTGCCAGCAACAGGCCGCTCGAAATCGCCGTCAAAGGGCGCATGACGCACTCCCGTCAATGGCCGGCCATCGCGGGCACTTCGCCCGGCACCATGTCGCCGGGCACGACATCACTCGCTCCCATCGCATGCTCGGGCCCGAGCTCGCCCTCCCACTTCGCTACCACCGAGGTCGCCAGCGTGTTGCCGATCACATTGGTGGCGCTGCGGCCCATGTCGAGGAACGTATCGATGCCCATGATCATGAGCAGGCCCGCCTCGGGGATGTTGAACTGCGCCAGCGTCGAGGCGATCACGACGAGGGAGGCGCGCGGCACGCCGGCGACGCCCTTCGAGGTGATCATCAAGGTCGCGAGCAGCGCCAGCTGCGTGCCGAGCGGCATGTCGATGTGGTAGCTCTGCGCGATGAAGATACTGGCGAACGTGCAGTACATCATCGTGCCGTCGAGATTGAAGGAATAGCCGAGCGGCAGCACGAAGCTCGAGATCCGCGATGAGGCTCCGAAGCGGTTGAGCCCTTCCAGCGTCTTCGGGTAAGCCGCTTCCGAGCTCGCGGTGGAGAATGCGATCATCAGCGGCTCACGGATCAACCGCAGCAGATGGCTGTAACGCGGCCCGATCACGATGAAGCCGACGATCACCAGGATGCCCCAGAGGAGGAACAGCGAGAGATAGAAGCCGCCCATGAACACGACGAGCTTCCAGAGCACCAGCAGGCCGTTCTTGGCCACGGTCGCGGTGATGGCGGCCCACACCGCGAGAGGCGCGAACAGCATCACATAGCTGGTCACCTTCAGCATGATGTGGCTGATATCGTCGATCAGGGCCAGGATCGGCTTGGAGCGCTCGGGCAATGCACCCATCGCCACCGAGAAGAACACGGCGAAGATCACGATCTGCAGGATCTCGTTCTGCGCCATCGCGTCCGCAATCGAGGTCGGGATAAGATGGGTCAGGAATTTCTCGATCGAGAAGGCGGAGACCGGCAGCCCGGTCGATTGCCCCGCCGCAGGCAGCGTGCCCGGGAAGTTCGCGCCGGGCTGCAGCAGATTGACCATGATCAGGCCCAGCATCAGCGACACGAAGGAGGCGCTGATGAACCAGCCCATGGTCTTGGCGAAGATGCGGCCAAGCTTGGCACCCGAGCCCATATGCGCGATGCCGCCGACCAGGGTGGCGAACACCAGCGGCGCGATGATCATCTTGATCAGGCGGAGGAACATCATGGCGATCAGGTTGATGGCGGAGGCCCACTCGGCGCGGGTATCGGGCAGGAAATTGTAGATCGCCGAGCCCATGATGATGCCGAGCACCATCGCGCCTAGAATGTATTGCGTGAACCTGTTCGACATCGCTTACCCCCACGTACACCGGCGCTTCATGATGTCGCAGATGTCAGAGCGACGCAACACGCTTTGCGTGTGGCGGCGTTGGCCGGATGTTCCCGTTGTGCCGGGGAACGCGGCGATCTAGCCTTCGTGCAACGCACAACGATGCAGTCTGCACGCTTTCTTTGCGTCACCTGCATCAATAATCGCCAGGCAATGAGGGGAAACGCCATGACCACCGACGTCAATCGTCAAATTCTTCTGGTGGAAAAACCCAGCGGCAAGCTCGGGCCCGAGCATTTCAAGATGGTGGAGAGCGCAGTGCCGGAGCCGAAGGACGGCGAAGCCCTGCTGCGCGTATGCTACATCTCGCTCGATGCCGCCAACCGCGCCTGGATGCACGGGGCAACCTATCGCTCGGCCGTCGAGGCCAACAGCGTGATGGCTGGCGGTGCCATCGCCGAGGTGATCAGCTCCAAGGCCGAGGGGCTTGTGCCCGGCGACCTCGTGTTCGGTGACACCGGCTGGCAGGAATATGCCGCGGTGCCGGCAAAACATTTGACGAAGATGCCGAAGCTCGAGCCGATGACGCATCTGCTCAGCGTGTTCGGCATCGCCGGCCTCACGGCCTATTTCGGCCTGCTCGAGATTGGCAAGCCGAAGGAGGGCGAGACGGTCGTGGTCTCGGCGGCCGCGGGCTCGGTCGGCTCGATCGTTGGGCAGATCGCCAAGATCAAGGGATGTCGCGTCATCGGCATCGCCGGCGGCGCGGACAAATGCAACTGGCTGACCTCCGAACTCGGCTTCGATGCGGCCGTCGACTACAAGGACGGCGCGGTGTTCAAGGCGTTGCGCGCCGCGGCTCCGAAAGGCATCGACGTCTATTTCGACAATGTCGGCGGCGACATCCTCGAAGCCTGTCTTCCGCAGATGAATAATTACGGCCGCATCGCCTGTTGCGGCGCGATCTCGCAATATGACGGCACGCCGTCGGCGCACGGTCCGCGCGGCGTGCCCGGCCTGATCGTGGTGAAGCGGCTCGTGATGCAGGGCTTCATCGTGATGGACTACATGAAGGACAGTCAGCGCGCACTCGCCGATCTCCAGGCCTGGGTGAAGTCCGGCAAGCTGAAGGTGCAGGAAGACATTATCGATGGCCTTCAGAACACGCCGAAGGCACTGATCGGATTGCTCGCCGGCGAGAACCGCGGCAAGCGCATGGTCAGGCTCTGACGATCTGGTTACGTCGTAATTCTGCGCGTATGATCTATTTGCGGTGGTGGCGAAAGCGACCAAGGATGTCGTGTGCGGCATCGCCCGCGAGATTGCTTGCATCCCTTTTAATAATGCGTCGGCGTTCCCGACAGGGCAGGATTCATTCAAATGTTCAACATGTTGAAACATGCATCAAGGCGTCACGCGTTGCTCGCCGCAGCACTCTTCGCAACTGCAACAAGCGCAGTCGCGCAAGCGCCGACCGAGGCTCAGAAGAGCGCCATCCGCTCCGCATGCCGCTCGGACTTCATGGCGCATTGCGCCAGCGTGACGCCCGGCGGGGTCGAAGCGTATCAGTGCTTGCAGAGCCACATGTCGAGCCTGTCAGCGGGGTGCCAGAGTGCGGTCCGCGCCGTCGAGCCGGCCGCAGCACCGAAGACCGAAGCGGCGCCGGCCAAACCCGAACCTGCCAAATCTGAACCGGTCAAGTCTGAACCGCCGAAGCCTGAACCTCCCAAATCAGAACCCGCAAAAACTGAAGCGGCGCCCGCGGCCGCTCCCGCGGCGAAGCCGGCCGCCAGCGCCGCTCCGAAAGCCGCCGCAGCCAAGCCGAGCAGCGCAGAGGTTGCCGCGGTCAAGAGCGCCTGCCGCGCAGATTATCCCAAGGTGTGCGCCAGCGTGCCGCCGGGCGGCGCGCCCGCGCTCGAGTGCCTGGAGAAGAACAAAGCCAAGGTCTCGCCGGCTTGCGAGAAGGCCCTGACGGCTGCGGCGGGTGGCGGGGCGGCGGCCGCAGCACCAGCAGCGGCGGCTGCACCGGCCGCAGGAGCGGCTCCGGCGGCCGCGCCTGCCGTGATCGTTCTCCGCCCGCTGCGGCCGCGCGAAGAGCTGTTCATCGTGCGCTCCGCCTGCAGCGCCGATATCCGCTCGCTCTGCGCCGGAGTCGCTCCAGGCGGTGGCCGCATCGTGCAGTGCATCGCCAGCAACGCAGCGGCGCTGTCGCCCGCTTGCAAGGATGTGCTGGCGCCGTTTGCTGCGCGATGACGCGTCCAACGCAAGTGTGAACGGCGCGCGCAAATGAATTTTCGCGCGCCTGCCGCGACCAACCTTTTGCGACGTCCGATTTCAATCACGTCAAGACCGGGAGGACACTATGCGTTCATTGCTGCTGGTTGCTTCTGCGCTTATCGCGTTCGGGGTATCCCTGACGTTCGAGTCCTCCGATGCCCATGCGGTGGTGTGTACCCGCGGCGTCTATCGCGCCGGTTGCGCCGGGCCGAACGGCGCCGTCGTGGTCCGCCACCCCGTGCCGGTCGTCCGCTGCACGCGGGTGCTGGTGAACGGCGTCTACGTGAAGCGCTGCGTTTGACGCGCGAGTGGTCAAGCCGGCGTGGTTTGGCTATGATTCCCACCTGACGGTTTCGGACACGTGGAAAGCCGGTGTCCGCGGCTGTGCTGCGGTGCACCTCGCCTTAGCGATAATTCCGCTGGCGTGGGAAGCCGGAGCCCATTAGTCTACCCTGAGATAGTAAGTATACTGTCAATTAGGGAGGCAGACGTTGCGGATCGCCGTGATTGGTGGGGGGCCCGGCGGGCTCTACTTCGCCTATCTCTGGAAGAAGCGTCACCCCGAGGATCAGGTCGACCTGTTCGAACAGAACCCGGCCGACGCGACCTGGGGCTTTGGCGTCGTATTCTCCGACCAGGCCCTGGAATTCCTGCGCGCCGACGACCCCGAGACGGTCGACGCGATCGCGCCGCATATGGAGAGCTGGCAGAACATCACGTTGAACCTCGGCGGCGACAGCGTCGCCATCGACGGCGTGGGTTTCTCCTCGATCGGCCGGCTCGAGTTGTTGCAGTTCCTGCAGCAGCGCGCGCTCGCGGTCGGCGTCATCCCGCGGTTCGACACCCAGATCCAGGCCATCGACCAGCTCAATGGTCACGATTTGATCGTCGCCGCCGATGGGCTCAACTCGCTGGTCCGTCGTACCTTCGAAGGCGACTTCGGCACCTCGCTGTCCTACTCCTCCAACAAGTTCGTCTGGTACGGCACCTCGAAACGCTTCGACACGCTGTCGCAGACTTTTGTGAAGACTGACCGGGGCGCCTTCAACGCCCATCACTATCGCTACTCGCCGACCATGAGCACCTTCCTGGTCGAATGCGACCATGCGACCTGGCAGGCCTATGGTTTCGCCTACAAGGACGTCGAGCAGTCCAAAGGCGTGTGCGAGGAGGTGTTCGCCGACACGCTCGGTGGCCATTGCCTGGTCTCGAACAAATCGGTCTGGCGCAATTTCCCCTGGGTGTGGAATGAGCACTGGTCGTTCAAGAACATGGTGTTGATCGGCGATGCGCTGCACTCGGCGCATTTCTCGATCGGCTCGGGCACGCGGCTCGCGATCGAGGACGCGATCGCGCTGGTCAAGGCGCTCGAATCCGATGCGCATCTGGCGACTGCGCTGCACCGCTATCAAGCCGCGCGCAAGCCGGTGGTACAGAAGCTCGTCAATGCGGCCCGCACCAGCGCGTTCTGGTACGAGCACTTTGCCCAGCACATGCAGCTCGGCCTGATGGATTTTGCCTACAGCTACATCACGCGCTCCGGTCGGATCGACGATTCGCGGCTGCGCGCGATGTCGCCGGCCTTCATGGCCCGCTACGAGGCCGCGAAGAACGCCGGAGACGCGGCATGAGCAACCAAATACGCGACATGGTGCCCGCCAACAGCGCGGGCGCCCGCGAGATCGGCTTTGCCGTTGCGGAAACTTATAACGCCAGCCGCGTGCTGTTCGACAACCTCGCCAAGGGGCGCGGCGACAAGCTCGCGTTGATTGGCCCGGTGGGCACGCGGACCTATGCCGAGCTCTGCGCGGAGGCTTGCCGCTGGGGCAACGGCTTTGCATCGCTCGGCCTGAAGCGCGGCGACCGTGTGCTGCTGTTCCTGGACGACACGCCGGCCTATCCCGCCGCCTTCTTCGGCGCGGTGCGCGCCGGCTTCGTGCCGCTGCTGATCAATACGCTGACGCCGCCGGATCTCCTGCAGTTTTATCTTGCCGATTCCGGTGCGGCGGTAGCGGTCGCGGATGCCGAGTTCTGCATGCGGTTCAATGCCGAGGCCTGCAAGGACACGGAGCTGCGCACGCTGATCGTCGCGAATGGCACGGTCGCCGATCACGCCGTACCGAACGCGATCGCTGCCGCGGAGTGGCTTTCGCAATTCCCCGCCGAGCTGGCGGAAGCGGCGACGCATCGCAACGAGATGGCGTTCTGGATGTACTCGTCCGGCTCGACCGGCCGGCCCAAGGGCATCGTGCATCTCCAGCACGACATGGCCTATAGCGAGGCCGCCTTTGCGCAGAATGTGCTGAAGCTGACGCCGGATGATATCTGCTTCTCGGTGCCGAAGATCTTCTTCGCCTATGGCTTCGGCAATTCCGTCACCTTCCCGTTCTCGGCAGGTGCCGCGACGTTGCTGCTGCCGGGTCAGCCGAAGCCGGCAGTGATCTTTGCGGCGATCGAGCAGTACAGGCCGACGGTCTTCTTCGGCCTGCCGACGCTCTACACCTCGTTGACCAAGGCCGATGGCGCAGCCAGGACTGACTTCTCGTCGCTGCGCATGGCGCTCTCAGCCGCCGAAGTACTGTCGGCGGAAGTCTTCAACGGCTGGAAGGCGCTGACCGGGCTCGAGATCGTCGAAGGACTCGGCTCGACCGAAGTGCTGCACATCTATCTCAGCAATAGCCCCGGGCAGAAGAAACTCGGCGCCGCCGGCCTGCGCGTGCCCGGCTACGAGGTCGCGCTGCGCGACAAGGAAGGAAACGAGGTCGGCGACAACGAAGAGGGAATCTTGTGGGTGCGCGGCGATTCCAACACGCCCCTGTACTGGAACCGGCCCGACAAATCCGCCGAGACAATCCGCGAGGCGGGCTGGATCTACACCGGCGACCGTTTCGTCCGCGACAGCGACGGCTTCCACTTCTTCCGCGGCCGGGCCGATGATCTCATCAAGATCTCGGGCCAGTGGGTCTACCCGCTCGAGGTCGAACTGTGCCTCGCCGATCACCCCGACATCCGCGAATGCGCGGTATTTGCCGCCGAGCTGCCGGATCGTCGCATGACGCTAAAGGCGGTGGTGGTGATGAACAACCGTGCCACGGATCAGAGCGAGGCGACGCGACGGTTACAGGACTACGTGAAGGGCAAGCTGCTGCCCTACAAATATCCGCGCGAAGTGATCTTCATCGACGAGTTGCCGAAGACCGGCACAGGGAAGATCGACCGGCAGGCGCTGCTGCGGATGTGACCACCGCTGTCATTGCCCGGCTTCAACCGGGCGATCCAGTATTCCAGAGGCGGGTGTGATTGAGCCGAGAAGCCGCCGCGTACTGGATTCCCCCCTTTCGCGGGGAACGACAGCGGAGATAAAGGCGACAGCACCGCCCCACTTCCCCCTTCACCCCGCCTTGCCCAGATGCTCCAGCGCATCCTCGGCCCGCAGCGGCACGCGCGAGGCCTCGTTGTTGAGGTCGACGAGCTGCGCCATCAGCCCCATCAGCGCCTTGCGATCCGCAGGCCTGAGCGGCTCCAGCATGCGCGCCTGGGCGCGTTCGACCGCTGGAATGATCTCGCGCAGGATCGCAGCCCCCGATTTGGTCAAATAGAGCAGCTTGATCCGCTTGTCCTCGGCCGCCGGCTTGCGTTCGATATAGTTTTTGGCCTGGAGACGCTCGATCACACTGCCGAGCGTGGAGCGATCGAAGGCGATCACGGCCGAGAGCCGCGTCGCATCGATGCCGGGATGGGTGTGGATCGCGATCAGCGCCGCATATTGCACCGGCGTGAGGTCGAACGCCTTGCACTCCTCCATGAAGATCGAGACCGCGATCTGCTGCATGCGCCGGAACAGATAGCCCGGCGCGGCATAGACCGCGTCCATCGTGATCGGGGGAGAAAGCTTACTCGGCATCGGGCTGCTTCTCCGGTGCGGCGTTGGCGAAGGCCGGCAGCGCCTTGGCTGCCGCTTCTGCCTTGAGCAGGCGCGGATAGGCCGAGACATCGACCCCGAATCGCCGGGCGTTGGCGAGCTGCGGCACCAGGCAAAGATCGGCCAGCGTCGGTGCATCGCCGAAGCAGAACGGCCCGGGCTCGTCCTTGATGAGTGTCTCGCAGGCCGACAGCCCCTCGCGGTTGACCCACGCCGCCCAGTCCTGAACCTTCTCCTCGGGCAGACCGAGCTCGCGGAGCCGTGCCAGCACCTTCAGATTCTGTACCGGGTGGGTGTCGCAGGCGATCGCCAGCGCAAACGCCCGCACCTTGGCGCGCCGCAGCGGATCCTTCGGCAGCAGCGGCGGGCTGGGGTGGGTTTCGTCGAGCCATTCGATGATCGCGACCGATTGGGTCAGCACCGCACCCGCATCGTTTTCCAGTGTCGGCACCAGGCCCTGCGGGTTGATGGCGAGATAAGCTGGCGCGCATTGCTCGCCCTTGCGAAGGTGGTGCGGCAGGTGCTCGGCACCGAGGCCCTTCAGGTTCAACGCGATCCGCACGCGATAGGCGGCGCTGGAGCGGAAATAGCCATGCAGCTTCATCGGAACCCTCCCGTTTTCCCGTTGCTTGTACGTCGTTCGTCACGTTGACGCTAGTCAGATCGTAAGTATACTGTCAAATTAGAAACGAGCAGGAGACGCGCCATGGAAGCGGTGACCAAGACGCCGGAACGCGAGGCGTTCTACCGGAAGATCGACGGCGAGAATCTCACCGCGCTGTGGACGGTGATGAGCGATCTGATCACCCCGGAGCCGAAGAGCGGCTGCCGGCCGCACCTCTGGAAGTTCGAAATCATCCGCGACTACATGACGGAAGCCGGCAAGCTGATCACTGCCAAGGAAGCCGAGCGCCGCGTGCTGGTGCTGGAGAACCCCGGCCTGCGCGGACAATCCAAGATCACGACCTCGCTCTATGCCGGTGTGCAGATGGTGGTGCCCGGCGACGTCGCGCCCGCGCACCGGCACAGCCAGTCGGCGCTCCGCTTCGTACTCGAAGGCAAGGGCGCGTACACCGCGGTTGACGGCGAACGCACCGCGATGGAGCCGGGCGACTTCATCATCACGCCGTCGATGACCTGGCACGATCATTCCAACGAAACCGACGAGCCGATGTTCTGGCTCGACGGGCTCGACATTCCGCTGGTGCAGTTCTTCGACTGTTCCTTCGCGGAAGGCTCCAAGGAAGACCAGCAGAAGATCACGAAGCCCGCCGGCGACAGCTTTGCGCGCTACGGCCACAATTTGCTGCCGGTCGACGTGAAGCGGACGTCCAAGACCTCGCCGATCTTCAGCTACCCCTACAGCTACACCCGCGAGGCGCTGGAGAAAGCAAGGATGAGCCAGGAGTGGGACGCCTGCCACGGGCTGAAGCTGAAGTTCAGCAACCCCGAGACCGGCGATTTCGCGATGCCGACCATCGGCACCTTCATCCAGCTGCTGCCGAAGGGGTTCAAGACCGCGCGCTATCGTTCGACCGATGCGACCGTGTTCTGCCCGATCGAGGGCCGCGGCCGCAGCCGCATCGGCGACGCGGTTTTCGAATGGGGCCCGCGCGACCTGTTCGTCGTGCCGAGCTGGCATCGGGTGACGCACGAGGCGGACGACGATGCCGTGCTGTTCAGTTTCTCGGACCGGCCGGTGCAGCAGAAACTGGATCTGTTCCGCGAGGACCGCGGCAACGCGTGAGAGGCGCAGGTCTCGCAGGGTGGGCAAAGGCGCACTTGCGCCGTGCCCACGTCGTCGCGAGTCATCAACGAATGGTGGGCACGTTTGCGCTTTGCCCACCCTACGGCAGCGCGGATTGTGGCTACCGCCAGTGCAACAACCGCACCTCGAGCCAGCCGATCACCTTTCCCACCGCGAGGCCAAACACCGACAGGATCACCACGCCGGCGAGCAGCTGATCGGTCTGCATCAGATTGCCGGCCTGCAGCACGAAGGCACCGATGCCGTATTGCGCGCCGATCATCTCGGCGCTGACGACGAGGAGCAGCGCGACCGACGCCGTGATGCGGAAGCCGGCGAGGATCGCAGGCAGCGCGCCCGGCCAGATCACCTTGCGCACGATGGTGGCGAACGGAACGTTGAAGCTCTGCGCCATGCGGATCAGGTTGCGCGGCACCGCATCGACGCCGCTATAGACCGAGATCGCGGTCGAGAAGAATACGCCCAGCGCAATGGTCGCGATCTTCGGCTCTTCACCGATGCCGAGCCAGAGGATCAAAAGCGGCAGCAGCGCGATCTTCGGGATCGGGAACAACGCCGAGATGAAGGTGATGCCGACGCTGCGCGCCAGCCGCGACAGACCGATGGCAAAGCCGACCACGACGCCAGCGGCCGTTCCCAGCACCCAGCCGACGCCGATGCGCAGCAGCGAGGCCGACAGATGCTGCCAGAGCGCGCCCGACATCGCGAGCTCGTAGATCGCCCGGACGATCGCCGAGGGCGGTGGCAGGAACAACGGATTGACCAGCCTGGCGCTGCCCGCCGCCTGCCAGATCGCGATCACCAGCGCGAGCGCGATCCAGCCGCCGAACCGGCTCGATGCGGGCACGAAGCCGGCGCCGCGGAAGCGGACGCGCCGCGTCGTCTCGTCCTTGGCCGACAGACCCGCGCGATCAAGCATGCTGAACCTCGCGTTCGGCATCGATCGCCTCGTTGCGGATCAGGGACCAGATCTGATTTTGCAGCGCCAGCAGCTTTTCGCGCGCCGCCGCCTCGCCGCGCTCGGCACGCGTCATCGGCACGCTGACGACCTCGCGGATGCGCCCGGGCCGGCGCGACAGCACCACGATGCGATCGGCGAGGCGCGCCGCCTCTTCGAGATTGTGGGTGACATAGACCGCGCCCATGCCGCCGTCAGCGAGCAGGCCGACGAAATCCTCCATCAACAACTCGCGGGTCTGCGAATCCAGCGCCGACAGCGGCTCGTCCATCAGCAGGATCGCAGGCTTGACCGCAAGCGCGCGCGAGATCCCGACGCGCTGGCGCATGCCGCCGGAGAGCTGTTTTGGATAGGTCGCGCGAAAATCGGTCAGTCCCGTGCGGCGCAGGGCATCCTCGACCAGCGCGCGGCGCTGCGCGGTCGAAAGCCGGGTGTGCAGTAGCGGGAATTCGACGTTCTCCTCGACGGTGGCCCAGGGCAGCAGCGCAAAATCCTGGAACACGAAAGTCAAAGGATTGAGACTGTCCGCCGGCGGCGCGCCGCGCAGCTCGGGCGCGCCCGACGTCGGTTGCAACAACCCGCCGAGGATCGACAGCAGCGTGCTCTTGCCGCAGCCGGAGGGCCCGACGATCGCCACCACCTCGCCGGCGTTCACCGTGAAGGAGACGTCGTCGAGCACGGCAAGATCGCCGAAATGGTGCGAGATGTGGTTGGCGATCAGGTCCATGAATGCGGCCTCAGTGTCGTCCCGGCCTGGTGCATCAATCCGCCTTCACATAGTCCTTGGCGATGATCGTATCAGCGTCAAAGCCCTTGTCGGCAAAACCCTGCTCCTGGAGCCATTTGATCTGATTGTCGACGTTCTTGACGTCGAGCTTGCCGTCCGGATCGATATAGGCGCAATTGCCGACCACCTGCTCCACCGGCAGATTAGTGTACTTCGCGATGATCTCGAGCAGCGGTTTTGTCTTGTCGTTGATCGGGGCGATGCCATCCTTCATCGACGCCAGGATCACGTCGTGATATTCGCGGTCGGCTTTCGCGAGGACGCCGAGGAATTTCGTCACCAGCGCCTTGTTGGTCAGCGTCTTCGGCGAGGCGAACACCGCGCCCAGCTGCCAGGGCGTCTCGTCGCCGACCCAGCCCAGGAATTTCGCGCCGCCATCATCCATCAGCTTTCGCGCCGTCGAGATCGGCAGTAGCGCCGCATCGACGGTCTCGCCCTTCAGCGCAGCGGCTGCGTTCGACAATGATTGCAGCGGAACGATCTTCACGTCCGAAAGCTTGAAGCCGTATTTGTCGGCGAGCAGGCCGAGCGAATAATGGAAGGACGAGCCGACCTGGGTCATCGCAATGCGCTTGCCGGCGAGATCCTTCGGCGTCTTCAGGCCGGTGGCGTAGGCGTTGTTGCTGGCGAAATAGCCGATCAGGGGATAGCCAGGCTTCTCGCGGCTCATGCCGCCGATCACCTTCAGCACGCCCTTGCCGGCGAGATTGTAGAGGCCGGCAGTGAAGGCCGTGACGCCGAAATCGACATCGCCCGACGTGGTGGCGACTGCGATCGGCTGCGCCGCGTCGAAGAATTTCAGCTCGATGTCGAGACCGGCCTCGCGAAAATAGCCCTTGTCCTGCGCGATGAAGACAGGCGCGGACGACGACAGGCGGAGCACGCCGACCTTGGCCTTCAGTGCGTCTTCGGCCCTCGCCGTGCCCATCGCCATCATTGCCAAAAGGCCGGCAACCGCGAGCCGCGCAATCCCGATCATCCCGCTCCCTCCAATGGTTCTTCTTGCAGTCCGCTTACAAGCCCTTTGGCACGGGCTGATCCCGCCCGATGAAGGCGCCCTGTTGTTTCAACGTTTCCTGCAATTTTTCAATGGGGATTTCGCGTGGAATCCGGTTTCCGGCGAGCGCCAGCGCGGCGGCGGAACCGGCGGCCTCGCCCATCACGAAACAGGCACCGGACACCCGCGCCGCGGACTGGCCCTCATGGGTCATCGAGGCGCAGCGGCCGGCGACGAGGAGATTGTCGACGCCTTCGGGCACCAGCATCCGGTACGGCAGCTCGTTATAGCCGCGCGATTCCGGGATCGGCGGAAAGGTGAAGACGACGTCGCCGGGCACATGGGCTTCGATCGGCCAGCCATTGACGCCGATCGAATCCTCGAACGAAGCGCAGCCGAGCACGTCCTCGCCGCTGAGCTGGTAGCCGCCCTTGATGCGGCGGGTCTCGCGGATGCCGAGCTGCGGCGGCAGGTCGACGATGTAGGACTTTTCGAAGCCCGGCACGGTGCGCAGGAATTCGAACGCGGCGAGCGCCTGCTTGCGGCCCTCGATCTCACCGCGGGTGAGATCGTCAGGCTCGACGCCATTGATGGCGTGGCCATCCTCTCGCGCCACCTGCGTGAAGTTCACCCGCCATTCGATGCCGGATTTTTGCGGCCGCACGATCGCGCTCTTGCGCGGGAAATTGTGCGTGCCGGCCGCAGTCGCCTTTTCCATCAGCTGCGGGATGGTCCGCCAAGCCTCGCCCGCCTTCTCAGGATCGATGCCATTGAGGCGCAGCATCATCGACGGATACAGCGGATGACCGTGCGCGTCACCGATCTCGAACGGCGCGCCGGCCCAGACCGCGAGATCGCCGTCACCGGAGCAGTCGATGAAGATCTCCGAGCGCACCGCCTGCCGGCCCGCCTTGGTCTCGACCAGCAGCGCGTCGATGCGGCGGTCTGCGCCCATCACGACGCCGGCGCCGAGGGTGTGGAAGAGGATGTTGACCTTGTGGCTGGCGAGCAATTCGTCGGCCGCGATCTTGTAGGCGGCGGTGTCGTAGGCCTGGGCAAAGACCTTGCCGAGGATCAGATGCGGCGCGTTGAGGCCGTTCAGATGATCGATCCGCGCCAGCAGGTCGGAGGCCATGCCCTGCACCAGCCTGACGGCCTCGCCGTAGACATTGCCATGCAGGCCACAGAAATTGGTGACGCCGGCCGCGGTGCCCATGCCACCGAGAAAACCGTAGCGCTCGATCAGCAGCGTCTTGCGACCGGCGCGCGCGGCTGAAGCTGCGGCGACAATGCCTGCCGGGCCGCCGCCGAGGACCACGACTTCGTATTCGCCATAGAGCGGCACCTGACGTGCCGGTTCTTCGATCACCGTGACCCGCATCGCGCGTCCTTCCCAAAATCCTTTGCTTGAGAACGACTATGAATTAACGCGAGACGGCCTACAATCCATCAAAATATGCGATCAGCTTTCACGAATCGAGAAGGGTCGACATGGACGTCCTGGTGAACCTTCAGGCCTTCCTCGCCACAGCGGACGCGGCTGGCTTCTCCGCGGCCGCACGAAAACTCAATGTCTCGACCTCGGTGGTGGCGAAACGCGTCACGCAGCTGGAGGCGCGGATCGGCACGCCGCTGTTCCACCGCTCAACCCGGCAATTGCGGCTGACCGAGGCCGGGCAGCGTTACGTCCATCGCGCGCGCGGCGTCGTCGCTGACGCGACCGATCTCTTGTCGCGCATGGGCGAGAAGGGCCACGATCTTGTCGATCATCTCCGCATCAAGGCGCCAACCTCCTTGACGGTGGCGCGGCTCGCGGATGCCTTCAGTGCGTTCCAGACGCAGAACCCGCGGCTGAAGCTCGAGATCGTGCTGATCGACCGCCCGGTCGACCCCGTCACTGAGGGATTCGACATCGCAATCGGCGCCTTCCCCCATGCCTTCGGCGGCGTGGTCGACGAGCCGCTGGTCCCGTTGAAACGGCTGCTTTGCGCCTCGCCGGCCTATTTGAAGAAGCACGGCACGCCCAAACATCCGCGCGACCTCGTCGAGCATCGCTGTCTCAGCTTCATGCCGACTGGCCCCGAATGGGTGTTTGACGGACCGCGCGGCCGCATCAGCATCCAGGTCAGTCCGCTGCTGTCGTCGAACGAAGGACATGTGCTGGCGCGCAGCGCGATCGCCGGCAACGGCATCACGCTGATCTCGCATTATCTCGTTGCGGCCGCGCTGCGCGACGGCACGCTGAAACAGGTGCTGCGCGACTTTCCAATTCCGGAGTTGTGGGTCAAGGCCGCCATCCCCGAGCGGCGGCGCAATGCCGCCGCGGTGCAGGCGCTGCTGACTTTGCTGAAGACGTCGCTCGCGCCGTCGCTGTGAATTGGGATGCCGTAGCCCGCATGAAGCGCAGCGGAATGCGGGGAGCCTCCAGATTGCGCTTTCGCTCCATCCGGGCTGCGCGCCTACTGAGCGGCGAGCGCTCAGTCCTTTCCGCCGCCCCACTTGGCCGCGCGCTTCTCGGCAAACGACGCCAATCCCTCCGCCGCCTCGGCGCTCTGGCGCTTGAGCGAATGCAGCTGAATGAGCCGCGCGTAGGCGGCATCATCCACCGCCATTCCGCCGAACGAGCTCTCCAGCGCCAGACGCTTGGTCTCGGCCATCGCCTCCGGGCCGTTGGAGAGCAGTTGCTCGACCAGCTTGGCGCCCGCGGCATCGAGATCAGCCAGCGGCACGACGTCGTGGACGAGGCCGATGCGGCGGGCGTCCTCGGCGCCGAAACGCTCGCCTGTCAGCGCATAACGGCGGACTTGCCGAACACTAATGGCATCGCAGAGCTGCGGAATGATGATCGCCGCGGTCAGGCCCCAACGCACCTCGGTAATGGAGAACAGCGCGTTGTCGGCGGCGATCACGACATCGCAGGCGGCGATCACGCCGGTGCCGCCGCCGAAGCAGCCGCCCTGCACCAGGGCCACGGTCGGGATCGGCAGCGTGTTGAGCCGCTGCACGGCCTCGAACGTCGCGCGCGAGGCCGCCTCGTTGGCCTCGGGCGATTGCGGCCGCACACCGTTGATCCATTTGAGATCGGCGCCGGCCTGAAAATGCCTGCCGTTGCCCCTGAGCACGACGACGCGAAGATTCGGCTTCTTCCCAAGCTCGTCCATGGCCGCGAGCACGCCCGCGATCAGGGCACCGTCGTAGGCATTGTTGACCTCCGGCCGGTTCAACGTGACGGTCGCAACCCCACGCTCATCGAGGCTCCACAGCACAGGGTTGGCAGTCATCGGCGATCCCTCCGGTCGTTTGTTGGCCGTGCACTATGGCCGAGCCCGCACGCCTTGATCCATATCTTTCCGGCGTGGGGCGGCCGCGTCCATCGCATGGCGGCTTGTGTCATGGTGGCGCCGGGCGGCACTTCGAGGTCAGGGACGGAATCATTATGCGCATCTGCATTTTCGGCGCGGGCGCCGTCGGCAGCCATCTTGCGGTACGGCTGGCACGCGCCGGTCATGAAGTTTCGTGCGTGATGCGCGGCGCACATCTGGAGGCGGCGCGTGCCAATGGCCTCAAGCTGCGCGTCGGCGATTCCGAGGTTTCCGCCAAGGTGAATGCCTCGGGAGATCCGGCCCAGCTCGGCCCGCAGGACGTCGTGATCTCGACGCTGAAGGCCACTGCGCTGACGGGGCTGGTTTCCAGCATCAAGCCGCTGCTGCAGGACGATACCGCGATCGTGTTCGCCCAGAACGGCATTCCCTGGTGGTACGGTATCGGCCTGCCGCCGCGACACCCGACGCCGCCGGACATTTCCTTCCTCGATCCCGGCGGGCGCCTGCGCGCCTGCATCCCGAAGGAGCGGATCATCGGCGGTGTCGTCTTCTCCTCCAATGAGGTGATCGCGCCCGGCGTGGTGCAGAACCTGACGCCGGACCGCAATCGTCTCCTGATCGGCGAATGCGACGACCGCAATAGCGAGCGCATCACGAAACTCCGCGGCGCCTTCAACGATGCGCGGCTGGAATCGCCGGCGGTGGCCGATATCCGCGAGGCGATCTGGTCGAAGCTGCTGACCAACATGTCGCTCTCAGTGCTGTGCCTGCTCACCGGCCAGACCGCGCGCGGCGTGCGCGACGATCCGGCGTTCTCGGACGTCATCCCGCGCATGCTGAACGAGGCCAACGAGATCGCGCAGCACTTCATCCCGGAGGTCAAGCGCGTCACGCGGAGCGGCCCTGCCCCCAACCACAAGCCGTCGCTGCTGCAGGATTACGAGCTCGGCCGCGCCATGGAGATCGACGTGCTGGTGAGGGCGCCCCAGGCCTTCGCGCGCACCGCCGACCTGTCAACGCCGACGCTCGACCTCATTGCGGCGCTCGCGATCCAGAAGGCGCGAGACAAGGGGCTCTATTCGGCCTGAACTTTCAGATCCCGTCGATCCAGGCTGCAAGCGTGTCGACCACCTCGGCCAACGCGTCGTCATTCGTGCGGCCTGATTTCTTCAACACCGCGAAGGAGTGATCGCCGCCTTCGACCTCATGCAGCGTCGCCTTCGCCCCAAGCGCCTTGATGATGGGCTTGAGGTGACCGAGATCGGCAAGCGCATCGCGCGTGCCCTGCAGGAACAGCATGGGGATCGCGATGCCGGAAAGGTGTTCAGCGCGCTCGCTCGACGGCTTCTTGGCGGCATGCAGCGGAAAGCCGAGAAAGGCGAGTCCTTTGACGCCGGGTAGGGGGGCCTTCGACTGCGCCTGCGACGTCATACGCCCGCCAAAGGATTTTCCGCCGGCGACGAGCGTCATGCCGAGGCACAATCGCGCCGCCTCCTCGACCGCCGCGCGGATGGCCGCATGCGCGACCGCCGGCTGGTCGGGACGTCCTTGCTTGTTTTCCATGTAAGGAAAATTGAAGCGAAGCGTGGCGATGCCGCGCCCGGCGAGACCTTCCGCAACCTTGGCCATGAAGGAATGCCGCATGTCGGCGCCCGCGCCATGCGCGAGCACGTAACAGGCCCGCGCATGATCCGGCTGCGTCAGGAGTGCCGAGACCGTGCCGATGCGCGCGATGTCGAGCTTGAGCTCTCTGGTTTTGACGGCCACAATCAAACATCCAACAGATGCGTTTCCCGGGGCCTTGGTAGCCTCACCCACGCAGCCTGAAAACACAATAATTGCCTGGGGTCACTGGCTTACCAAGCCCGCAAGCCGCATCAATCGAGGTAATCATGTCCTACCGCTCCTCCTGGATGACCGAAGAGCTCGACGTCTTCCGCGACCAGTTCCGGAAATATCTCGCCAAGGATCTGGCGCCGCATGCCGAAAAATGGCGCGAGCAGAAGATGGTCGACCGCTTCGCCTGGCGCGGGCTCGGCGAGATGGGGGCGCTCTTGGCGAGCGTGCCGGAAGAATATGGCGGCTTGGGTGCCACCTTCGCCTATGACGCCGCAGTGCTGGACGACCTCGAAAGCACGGTGCCGGAGCTGACGACCGGCGTCTCCGTGCACAGCGCCATCGTCGCCCATTACATCCTCAATTACGGCTCGGAGGAGCAGAAGAAGCGCTGGCTGCCGAAGATGGCCTCGGGCGAGATGGTCGGTGCCATCGCGATGACCGAGCCCGGCACCGGCTCTGACTTGCAGGCTGTGAAGACGACGGCGAAGAAGCAGGGCAATTCCTACGTCATCAACGGCCAGAAGACGTTCATCACCAATGGCCAGGCCGCCGATCTCGTCATCGTGGTCGCACGGACCGGCGAGCAAGGTGCGAAAGGCATCTCACTGATCGTGGTCGAGACCGCGGGCGCGGACGGTTACAAGCGCGGGCGCAATCTCGACAAGATCGGCCTGCACGCCTCCGACACGTCGGAGCTGTTCTTCGACAATGTCACGGTCCCGCCGGAAAACCTGCTCGGGAAGGAGGAGGGCCACGGGTTCGTGCAGCTGATGCAGCAGTTGCCGCAGGAGCGCCTTGCGCTCGCGGTCGGTGCCGTCGCCGCCATGGAGCGCGCTGTCAAACTGACCACGGAGTACACCAAGGAGCGGAAGGCGTTCGGCAAGCCGCTGCTGGACTTCCAGAACACCGCCTTCACGCTCGCCGAGCGCAAAACCGAGGCGATGATCGCGCGCGTCTTCGTCGACTGGTGCATCGAACGCCTTGTGGCCAAAGACCTCGACACTGTCACGGCGTCGATGGCGAAATACTGGTGCTCGGACAAGCAGGTCCAGACCGCCGATGAATGCCTGCAGCTGTTCGGCGGCTACGGCTACATGCAGGAGTACCCGATCTCGCGCATCTTCATCGATTCCCGGATCCAGAAGATCTATGGCGGCACCAACGAGATCATGAAGCTATTGATCGCGAGGTCGCTGTAGTCAGCCTATTTCATCCGCTTGTCGGCGGCGATGAAGTCGATGAAGGTCCTCACCTTCGCCGAGAGATATTTGCGGCTGGGATAGACCGCAAACAGCTTGCCCGCGAAGACGATGTGCTCGGGCATGAGATGCTCGAGGCGGCCGCTGGCGATGTCATCCGCGACCAGCCATTTCGGCAGGAAAGCGAGGCCCATGCCTTCGAGCGCGGCCAGATGCAGCAGCGTTTCGTTGCCGCTGCGCAGCACCGGGTTGAGCTTGACAGTCTGCGGGCCGTGCTCGCCGGCGAAGGAGAAGCTCTCGCCGGGATATAGCGCATAATGCAACAGGGGAATGCCGGAGAGATCGGCGAGGGTCTCCGGACGTCCGGCGCGTTTCAGAAAGGCGGGGGCGGCCACCATGTAGAATGGAACGCTGGTGATCGGGCGCGCGATCAGCGCCTCGTCCGGCGTACCGGTCGCGCGCAAGGCGAGATCGAATCCCTCCTCGACGAGATTGACCAGCCGTCCGCTGAGATCGATGTCGAGCCGCACCTCCGGATAACGGGCCTGGTAGTCCGCCAGCACGCCCGCGAAGATCGAATTCGCCATCCATACCGGCGCGGTGAGTCGCAGCGTGCCATGCGGAACGACCGTGGCGTTGCTGACGGCGGCCTCGACCTCGTCGAGCGAGTCCAGCATTTGCCGCGCCTGCTCGAAATAGAGCGCACCGCTCTCGCTCAGGCTGACGCGCCGGCTGGTCCGGTTGAGCAGCCGCGTGCCGAGCCGCTTCTCGAGCTGCGCCACGTGCTTGCTCGCCATTGCGGGGGACATGCGCAGGCGCTGCGCCGCGGTCGCGAAGCTCCTCAGCTCGGCTACCAGGCAAAACACCCTCATGCTGACCAGGGAATCCATGAGATCATCAACGCAGAGGAAATGAACTAATCCTGAAATGCATAATGATCAAAAATGGTGAAACTATCAAATGGTGAGAACCCTCACACTTCGGATAACGCCATGTCGACCACCATCCTTGAGACCGCCACTCTCGGCCGCGCCATTCGCATTGGCCTCTGGGCCGCGCAGATCCTTCTCGCCTTCGTCTTCATTTCGGCGGGGTTGTACAAGCTGTTGACCCCCATTCCCCAGCTCGCCGCGGCGATGCCCTGGACCGGCCAGCATTCCGAAACCTTCGTCCGCTCCATCGCACTGGTCGATCTCGCCGGCGGAATTGGCATCCTGCTGCCGGCCCTGACGCGAATCCTGCCGCGGCTGACCGTGCTCGCCGCGCTCGGCTGCTCGGTGCTGCAGGTGTTCGCGCTCGTTTTCCATCTCTCGCGCGGCGAGGCCGAGGTGACGCCGCTCAACCTGGTCCTGCTGGCGCTCAGCCTGTTCGTGCTGTGGGGTCGCAACAGCAGGGCGCCGATCAGGCCGCGTCAGCTTTGATCGGTGAGGTGCGGCGGCTATGGTCTCTTTCATCGGATGGTCCCGCAGGGGTCTGCTCGCAAGCACCGCGATCCTCGCGGCCGGCGCCCCGGCCGCGGCCAAGGAGGATCGTCTCACCGACGGCGTCGTGATCCTGATCGACAGCAACGAGCCTTATGTGATGGGACACGCCATCAGCTATTCAGCCAATCTGGCAAAACACTTCGCCGACAAGGGCGCGCGGTTGCTGATCGAGGTCGTCGCCAACGGCAAGGGTATCGACGTCTTCCGCGCGGACAAGACTCCGCTGGCCGGGCCACTCGCGACGTTGCGGCAATCGCTTCCTGATCTCGCCTACAGCATGTGCGCGTCGTCGAGAGCGATCGCGGAAGCCAAGGAGCAGGTGTCGATCCCATTGATCCCGGGCGCGAACCTGGTCCCGTTCGGCATCGGACGCGTGGTCGACCTGCAACTCAAGGGCTGGGCCTACATCCATGCGTGAGACGTCTCCGGCATTGTCCCGGCGATCGCTCCTGATGGCTGCGCCGATGCTTCTCACCTCTCTGCGCGCAAGCCGCGCCCAGGATAGCTGGCCGCCGGTGTTCGAAGCCGGGCGCAGCCAGTTCACGGTCGTGAGGCCTCGCGCCGCGATGCCGCCGATGCGGCTTCAGGAGCCGAACGGCCGGGATACCATCGTATCGCCGAGGGCGGGCCGCATCACCCTGGTGAACTTCTGGGCCACATGGTGCGCGGCCTGCCGGCTCGACCTGCCGACGCTGGCGCGCCTCGCGGGATCACGGCCCGACCGGCTCGACATCGTCGCGATCTGCACGGACACGAAGGATCTGCGCAAGGTCCGCGCGTTCTTAGGCAACCTCGCCGTAAAAGACCTCGCCTGCTACGTCGACACCTATGGTGCGGCGGCGCAAGCATCGACCGAGATGTTCCCTATCATCGGCATGCCCATCACTTACCTTATTGGGACGAGCGGTCGCGTCGAAGGCTACATCGCGGGCGCACCCGACTGGCTCTCACCGGAAGGCGCGCGGCTGCTGCAATTCTATCGCGAGCAAACCTAGTTCGGATGCCACCAGCGGCCACCGATGACGACGCCTTCCGAGACGATCTTGCGATCGCCGATCAGGTGCTCGCCGACGACGTCCTCATAGTCGAACTGGCCTTGCCTGACCGAAATCAGGGTGGCATCGCCGATGCTGCCCGGCTTGAGGCTGCCGAGCTCGGGCCGCCGCAGCGCCATCGCGGCATTCTCGGTCGAGGCGGCGATCACGTCCGGCAGCGACATGCCCATGCAGAGGAATTTCGACATCGTCGTCACCTGGTCGAAGGCCGGGCCGTTGATGCAGAGCTGATGGATATCCGATGAGATCGTATCCGGATAGAAGCCGTTGGCGAGCATGGCACGCGCTGTCTTGAACGCGAACGAGCCCTTGCCGTGGCCGATATCGAACAGCACGCCGCGCTCGCGCGCATCCAGCACCGCCTTCTTCACCGTGCCCTGCGCCGTCGCCGGTGAATTCGGGAACGGGCGGAAGGCATGGGTGAGCACGTCGCCGGGCCGAAGGCGGGCCAGCACCTCTTCATAGGTCGGCGGCGGATGGTCGATATGCGCCATCAAGGGCATGCCGACCTCGTCAGCAACCTGAAGCGCGATATCGAGCGGCACGACGCCCGACGTGCCCGAAGAATGCAGCCCGACGCGCACCTTGATGCCGACAATCACATCGCGGTTGGCATCGGCAACCTTGGCCGCCTCGATCGGGTTCATCAGCCGCAGTTCCTCGCTCTCGCCGACCATGATCCGGTGCGAGAAGCCGAAGATGCCGGCATGGGAAACGTGCAGATAGGCCAGAATGCGGACCTGGCTCGGCTCGATGACATGCTTGCGAAAGCCCGCGAAATTGCCGGGGCCGGCGCTGCCGGTGTCGATCGAGGTGGTGACGCCGGAGGCGCGGCAGAATTCCTCGGCATCGATGCCGAGCGAGGTACCGCCCCAATAGCCATGGGTGTGGAGATCGATCAGCCCCGGCGTCACGATGAACTGCGAGACGTCGCGAACCTCGGTCGCCGGATCCGCCTTGAGCCCACTGCCCACTGCGGCAACCTTGCCATCCGAAAATGCGACATCGGTCACCGCATCGAGCTTTTGCGAGGGGTCGATCACCCGCCCGCCGCGCAGGATCAAATCGAAAGGCATCATCGTCTCCGGATTCGCGGATAGGGCTTGCAAAGGTCTGCCAGAATGGCTGCTCACCGCGTGTAGCAATTTTCACGCGGAGCAGGCAAATTGCCGTCGACAGCGCAGCAAAGCGGCGACGCTGCCGCGGATTGGGGGGCTTCATCATGACCACGATTTGGCAGCGATCTGTGCGGTTCGCATGCTTCGCGGGCCTGGCCTGCGTGCTTGCGGCGATCACAACCACCGTCGTGGCCGAAGACAAGCCCGGCGACATCAGGGGCACCACGCTCGATCCCACGGCGGACAACCTCGCTGCGACTTGGCGCAAGGCCAATCTCGTGCTGCCGGCTTCGCTGACCGGCCGCGAGCGCTGGCAAGGGATTCCATCTGCTGCGCCCGAGGTGACCGGCAAGGCGCCGCTTGTCGTGCTGCTGCATGGATCGAGCGGCGTCGCGCCGGCCGTGAAGGACTTTCAGGTTTGGCTGGCCGACACGATGGGGCTCGCTTCAGTTGCTCCCGACAGCCTCGCGATCCAGGACCGCTTGACCTTCGCCGGTCTCGGTCGAGATCTACGAACGCGTCCACGCGCTGCGCCTCGCCGAACTCACGCATGCGCTGGAAGCTTCGAAGGCATGGGCCTGGGTTGACCGCAGCCGCATCGTGATCGCCGGCACCAGCGAAAGATCGGTTGCGGCAAGCCGCTATGCGGGTCCGGAGAGCGCAGCGCGCCTCATCTACTCGTGGTCTTGCGAAGCGAATTACTTCGTCGAACGCCCGCGCCTGGGCTTCGGCCCCGAGGAGCCGGTCTTCAACGCCATCTCGGCACGCGACCCATATTTCTCGCCGAGCAATCCCTGGAACAGCGACTACGCCGTAACCGGCAATTGCGCTGACGCGCTGAAGGGGAATCCCCAGGCGGTCGTCCTGGTCGTGGAAGCGGACGTACACACCATCCTCAACCGGCCGGACGTGCGCGAGGCGACCTCACACTTTCTCTCAAGCGTGCTGAAGCCGTAATGGCGATCCCGGCATGACTCGAACATGCGACCTACGGTTTAGGAAACCGTTTTGGGGCATATGAAATCAATCACTTAACCGCCTAACGTTGCACATCTGTTGCAGCCGTAAAAGGTCGTGGTGCCAGCGCCGATGCCGAACGCAGCGGAAAATCGTTCGGTCGGCTTTCCGCTACGGCAGCCATATCGCCGACTTTCACCTAGCGGGCATGACCTGCGTGCCGACTTCGAACTTGCGGAGATCGACTCGGGAGCACCCTAGAGAAATAGGTCCCCACAACTCCCCGAATTCAGAAGCCTGGCCGACCGCGATCCAGTCCGCGCTCGACCTGACGACCCGCGCGTTCACGCAGCCCTACGAATCGCCACCCAGGTCGGCCGCCACGATCCGGGCGCCTTCAGCAACGATCTGTTTCAGCAAGCGATCCAAGACGGTTATATCGCGCTTTGACATGTTGGCGAACAGGCGGTCACGGCCAAGACGGCAATCTAAGTACCCGCGCATCTGACGCCAGTCGAAGAAAAGGTTGTTCTAGGTAGACCGCGTCGGCGCTGAAATCCAATTGGAGACGTCAACGACTGCACGCTGTCTGTAAGCTAAGTTTGCGCATCAAAGGGCCAAGGCCATCTGTTCGACAGTCTTGTGACGCTGCTACCTTGGTAGAGGTAGCTTTGCGGGAGGTGTCGCTCGGCGGCTCCGGCTTCAACTTCTTCACACTGGCTCGGGTATCCGCGGGGTCGTGCCAGTGGCGAGGTATGAAGTCTGGAGCCTTCGCCGTGGCTACTTCTTTCTGCGGCCGCTGAACCGGTGCCGGTGGCCCAGAAGGACGTGTATTGACAAGGGCAACCTGGTCGACCGTTGGCTGGATGTCCTGGATGCTAACAAGCGGCAGTCGATCACTTTTATTGCCGGCTACAGCAGGATAGACGACCGAAGGTATCGGCACCGAAGCAGGCTTGTACGTAGCGGCAGCAATAGCTCTGACGCCCGCAACGCAAACCAACCCAAGTACAATGACCTTGATCACAGCGATGTCCCCACACCGAGGCATCGACCCTAGAGCATATTCCGCCGGGATTAAGGCGACTTAATTACTTGGTTAATGGCTTGAGCAAGAGCCGAACACGTTAGTGCCCTCGTGTTCGAGAGGCTGTCGCGTGAAGATAGAATCCAAGTCGTTGGCTGCTACCTATTCGCCAGTTTAGGCCGGGGTAAAGCGGACAACGGACAGGAGACGCGCAGGTAGCGTGATCATCAGAACCGGGCGAGGCTTCATGCCTCGCCCGGCTGATCGGTAAAACGAGCCGCGCAGTTCGTGAGCTTGCTTGCTCCGAAGCGGCGAGAGCCGGCCAACTAGGCCGGATAGAATCCATCACCGTATCCAGACACCTGCACAGGACGGAATCCTCGCCGCGACAGATCGTCGAAGGCTTGCTGATATCCCGCGCTATCTAGACCGTGCCGTGCTTGCCATTCACCTGCCTGGTCCTTGTGCCAAATTGCCGCATAGCGAGCGATCCCTGTGTCGCTGTACCCGCTCACAGAAACAAGACGAAAACCTGCAGCGTTCTGCTCATCAAAGGCCTTTTGATACTCGCTGGCCGTTAACCCGTGCCGACCCACCCATTCGAGGCTAGGGCGCCGTTCCCAGATCGCTGCGAAACGCACGTCAACGTTGACCCGGAAACCGCAAACCTGCACGGGCGCGAAGCCGTCGGCAGCCATCTGGTCAAAGGTCTGCTGGTACTGGCTCCGCGACATCCCGTGCCGCGCTTGCCAATCAGAAGACGCCCGCTGTTCCCAGATAGCGGCATAGCGAGGCTGACCGTTCTCAGCGTAGCCGCTGACGCAAACGAGTTGGTACCCTTTCGCGACGAGATCATCGAATGTCGATTGGTACTGGTCGTTAGTCAGGCCGTGGCGGGCCTGCCAAGCGGGGCCATCGCGCTGTTGCCAGACAGCGTTAAGGCGGGAGGCTGTCCCCTCGCTGTATCCGCATACGTTGGTCAGCCGGTAGCCCTGACCGACCAGCAAATCAAAAATCGACTGATAGGCCTCTGGGGTGATCCCGTGCCGTGCTTGCCATGCCAAGCCGTCGCCCTTGTCGAACAGAGCCGCGAACCGTGTATTGAAGCGAGAGAGCGCAGCAGGCTCCTGTCCGGCCTGCCCAAACGCGTTGTAGATGTCGGAAAAGTTAAGGTCGGCGTCGATCTGCCACCCGCTCAGTGTTCCAATGGGAACTGGGGCGGTTGTCGGCGCAATGAACATACGCAGATGTGCGCCCGCGTTTAGGAATAATCCGTTCACGTCATGGGGCCCATCGCTCAAGTATGCCGTCCCAAGCTTGGTCGGCGCCCCTGGGTTGGGGAAATCCTCTGACCTGCGCAGGAGGAGCCGAAACGATGCGTCCCCCACGCTTGCACGCCAGTTGCCGAGCCAACAAGCCTCGCTCTGCACAAACGTTGGATCGACGACATCCGTGATGTACCAGCCCGAATTAATCTGCCAGTTCGGATCGTTGTTGTAGGCGATCTCGATGAATTTGCCTTCGCCCCAGTGGTTCTTGGCGAAGAACACCTGCCGATTGCGATCAAAGCCGATCAGCAAAAGCACGTGACCTCCAATGTTCGGGGTCTTGTGAAAGACGTCGCAGATTACTTCGCGGTCCGCGAGAATGGTATTCTCTAGCGCAGTGATGCTCGGGTTGTTGCCGAGAGAACCCCAACCCGCCGCCCTATACCGAGCGTTCACCCGCGCGAGGAGCGGAATGTGTTGCTCGCAAAACTCAACGGCATCATAGTCCTCTTGGCTCACCAGTGCTTCCACGCCGGAAAATCCCAGTACGGGCAAGATGTCCAACAGCGTCCGTTGATTTTGCAAGTATGGCGCCGCCTCCTCTGGAGGCGAAGCATTCTCTGAGATCTTCTCCGCGATATCGCCACTGCCTTGGAATCCGGTCAGAGAGGAGTTGTTCTCTACCGGCCGCGCTGCCGCCCCCGCGCTGTCTCGGTTCAAAGCAAAGGCTTTGCCCATATGAAAGATGTATTCTTCGGATACGTCGATGAGCAGACCATACTTGCGTCGATATGCTGCCTCCAGCGCCGCGGCACCCGCAAACGCCCAGCAGGTACCGCGGTCGTTCTGTAGCTTGAATCCCGATTGCCATTGCGCCAACGAATAGACCCCGTCGATTGGCTCCCGGAGCGCTCGCGGTCCAAGCACATCCACGCGTCCAAACTTCGTGGAAACGCGCAAGCCTTCAGCCAACGCCTTGGCGTAGGCATGTTCGTCCAAAACCGGTGACGGAGTAACCTCGGTGTTCTCCGGTTTTGCTCTGAGAAACGCTGCCGTCTGGGATGAATAGTGAAGCATGTTACCTCCGACCGTCTGGGCGATGTGGTAGTGTCATCTATTCTGTGACGCCTAAGCTGACGCCCGAACGCGGGGAGCGCGTGTGAACTCGCTCACATCGGCATAACGAATCTACGAGATGGTCTGCACCTTACGTATGGTGTCCTGAACCATTCTCATTAGTCGGGCCCAAGCTTGGTATCCGCGAGTTGTCTCTGATCTCTGCAAGTTCGCCGAAAAGCGTGGATGCTAGGGCGACCAAGGTAGATCGTCTTATGCAGACGCTTGGCCAGGAGCGCTCTTCCTACGAAGAGTACGTTGGCGATGACATTGAAGTATGAGACGGACCGTAATTTGGGTGGGACGTTTCAAGATCACGAGGGGACTGGGTTCGGCGAGTAAAGTACTGGTGGTCATAGACGCCCTGATCGGCACCGCCCGCCCGCATGGAATGGCTTGTCGGAACTTTCGCCATCTGCACTACAGGCCGATCGGACGGACCGAAAGCCGCGGTCGCACGGCGGCGAATTGACTCGCGATTGAGACCAATCAGGCGCACACTTTCATCATCGCCGGTCCGCGCCCAGGCATTACTGGTGACCGAGAGCGTCGTGCTCCCGCCTGTTTCGGAGGGGGAGCCCCTATGCCCAACTCTCAAGACAGTTTGCCCGACGTTGGGCCCATCGCATTGCAGCGCCCCGGCTGTTCGATCTGCAAATCTCCGATGATGCTTGTCAGCATTGAGTCAGAACGTCCCGGCGTCGACTTACATCGCTTTCAGTGCGCCGTGTGTAATCACGTACTAACGATCCTTGCCGCGTGTGAAGACTCTATGCATTCCAAGGCGGGCCGGTGCCTTCAAGGCGATTTGCATCCGCCGAAGTAGGGCGCATGCCACATCCTCGATATGGAATGGCTGCAAGACGGCGCGTGCGAATGCTACGAGACGGTGAAGCGTTGCTCCGCGAGACTGTTGGGTCCCGGCAAGCATGCCCTGCTGCGCAGGTGAGACAGAGCAGTACTCGAAGCAACCCTTCAATGGAATTGGTCCAGGGAGGATCAACCTCCCGCTCTCACTTCGTATACCGCGGTCGTCAGCTCCGTGGCCGAATATGGCTTCATCAAATAAACCCCTCCCTTCGGGAGGTCGTCCTGGTGGAGCCTCATTCTGCCGGACGTCACGATGATCTTTAGCAGAGGCCAGCGCTGGCTCACCAAGTGGGCAAGCCGAACTCCGTCGATTGCTCCCGGCATCTGTACGTCAGTGAATATGATGCGGACATCTGCCCGCTGTTCCAAAGTCGTGAGCGCCTCCCCAGCGTCCGAGGCCTCAAGAACACTGTAGCCAGAATCTTCGAGTACTATCATCGCGCTCCAGCGCAACAGCTCGTCATCCTCAACGACAAGCACGACTGGCCATTTGCTGGCGTCTTCGAGTTGCATCCGGTCCGGCTTCCCTATCCGTTTGCCAGATTGTGCGCGGGCCGGCTCTCCGCGCGAGCCGCGCGGCCCAGCTAGAGCCTATTGGTCTGCTACACGATGACGAAATGAATCGAGCCAGTGCCACTCCTATTCGTCAAGCGCGCACTCTGATCCCGAGTCAGGCGATCCACGACCAGGCCTGCGGGTGCGCCCGTCAAGTCTTTGTCGCTGTCTTGGTGATCTCTGTTTCGATCCCTGTGGCACATGCCTTGGCGAACGAGTAATCCATGCTGGTGGACGCCACATCTTTCACGAATTCGCTGACGATGTTTCCCCTTGAATAGGGGCTGGCCGCCTTGAACTTGGCCAGAGCGCCGTCCGCGGCTGTGAACTGCGCGACACAAAGCGGTACCAGAACGGACATTCTGCCATCGCTCTCCGCCGTGGCGCGCATAATCCTGGCGGTTTCCCCAGTGACCCAACCACCCCAGATAAATCCAATGGCCATGGTCGCCACCGCGCCGAAGGCGATGCCTTGAAGCACGCGCGTCCGTGCCTCGCCTAGCAAGATTGCAGGAAGTTTCATGAAGGTCGCCTTTCTTGAGCGCACACAGATGCGCGCTTGCGCCGCTTGCGCACCGTAGGGGAATAATTCTTATGATTGCGCCTTCCGATGGCACGGGAGCTGCTGCTACGAGGTCTGGCGGCGACTTCGGAGGTCGCTGCTTAATGGGCAGCTTCAAGGTGAGCATCTGCTAACCTGTAGCCGAAACGCTATACCGCCAACCTGGTCGTGTAAAGGGCGCTGTATTCTAAGCCGCGCTGTCCAAGTTGCCGCTTGCGTCGAGACTGCGATGGCTAAGGTGCGCCGTCACCAATGCTCCATTTGGCGGGAGCGCCGCAGCGTCTCTCTGTCACCGGCAAATTGCCGAGTACGGGAACGGTGATAGACCGAGAACCAGTCATGCGGACCAAGGTTCCTAATGGCATGTCTAAGTCTGCTATCGCTCTGCGCTATGCCATGAGCTTTCATAGTGAGCATAGCATCTGCGCTTTGCCGCTGGTGCTCTGCCATAGCTTGCTGATTTCAAGCATCGCTTGATTTCGCCTACTCGCGCGCGAGCCGTTCAGCTCGCAATCGTTCTAGGTTCTTGCGGAAGGCCTTCTGCTCTTCAGTAACGGGTCGATCGGATGGACGTACGGAATTTTCCGCGACATATTCGCGCCTGCTCATGACGACCTCTCGTTCACCATTGAACGATGACCGCAACAGCGACAACTAAGCCGAAGAACACCGGGAGCAGTATGGGTGGCACGAGCCACTCCCGCAGATCGTCTTCTGGATGCCGGACTGTCGACCGCCTTGTTGTGGCGGGAGCACACGCTCTCAGTGACGGGCAGACGCCAAGCATGAACGGTGATTGGTACACCAGACTCCCTTTCCGTAGCAATGTCGAGCGAAAGCGCAACAAATGATAGGGAATGCGACATTATCGCCGACGCCCGCTCGAATGTGGTCTTCTCCGTTTTGATAACACGTCGGCCCGGCGCGCAAACTGAACGCATTCCTCACCGCAACGGTTGTTATCCGTTGTCAGCGTAGCCATATGCTCTTGGAGCAGACCGGCTCTCGCCCCGGAGCGAGTCCCAGTTCTGACGCCTTAGCTTCACATCAGCGAAATCGGCCGACGGCGCGTCGACTTGACGCGCGCGTAAGGGGTCAGGACAACATATGCCCATCGAGTACGCCTCCGTTCGGGTCGTCCACAAGCCTTGGGGTGTTAGCGATCTGCGGCCCTGGAGCGGCATCGACGGCACCCAAGATGCCGTGGGAGAGTTGTGGTTCGAGCGAGCCGACGAGGGAGCGTCGAAGCCTGCCTTGCTGCTCAAGCTGCTGTTCACGAACGAACCACTGTCGATCCAGGTCCATCCGGATGACACGTTCGCACGCGCGATGGGAATGCTGAATGGCAAGAGCGAGGCCTGGTACATCCTGTCCGCAAAGCCGGACGCAAAGATCGGCATTGGCCTTAAACATCGGGTGACGCCGCAGGACTTGCGCGCAGCGATCAGGGACGGCTCGATCGTCGAGCTGGTGCAGTGGCGCTGTGTTGCGACAGGGGATGTCGTATTCATCCCCGCCGGCACGATCCACGCGCTTGGCCCCGGCATAGTACTGGTCGAAATTCAGCAGCATAGTGACGCGACGTACCGGCTGTTCGACTACGGCAGAGGGCGCGAATTGCATGAGGACAACGCTGTCGCTGTCGCCAACGCCGGGCCGCTTCGATCCGGCGGTCGTGTCGCACGCCTGACCAACGAACGGACGATTCTTGTCGCGAGCCGGTATTTCGTCTTCGAAAGACTTCAGCTGCCAGCGGGCTCGAGCTGGGCCCTACTCGCTGAGCGGGAGACGTGGATGCTTGTCCTCGACGGTCACGCGGCGATCGGATTGAAGGCGGTATCCGTTGGACAGGCGGTCTTCGCCAACGGCGGCCGCGCTAGTATCGAGGTCGGCGCCAATGGATTGACCACGTTGGTCGCCTATCCGGCGGCTGCTCCGGTTGCTGGCCTGCTGCAGATGCTGGGCGAGCCGTCGATCGATCTCCTTGGCTCGACCCCCGTTCCCGAATCCACCGGCGTTTCCAAGGTGCGCACATGACGCCGCTCGGCAGGATCGCGTTGATCGGCAATTCGTTGCCGCGCCGCTGTGGCATCGCCACATTCACTACCGACCTGCAGCGCGCGATCGCGAATTCGCGGCCAAATCTCGTGGCCTCCATCGTGGCGATGACCGATCACGGCCAAGCCTACGTCTATCCCGATTCGGTCGCCCTGCAGATCAGGGATGACTCGATCGAATCCTATAGACGCGCCGCAGCATTGCTGAACGCGGGCCGGTTCGATGTTGCTTGTCTGCAGCACGAATTCGGCATCTTCGGCGGCGAAGCCGGTTCCCACATTCTCGAACTTCTGTCGCGTCTTTCCATGCCTGTGGTGACGACGCTGCATACCGTTCTGTCGGAGCCGACGCCGGCTCAACGCGCGATCATGGATCGTATCGTCGACATGTCCTCAAAGATCGTTGTGATGGCCAGCAAGGGACGCGAACTGCTTTGCAGCGTCTACCGCGTGCCGGGCGAAAAGATCGAGATCATCGCGCATGGCATCCCCGATTTTCCGTTTGTCGAGCCCGATGCGGCAAAGGCCAGGCTCGGTTTCAGCGGCCGCTCCGTGATTCTGACGTTCGGCCTGTTATCCCCCAGTAAGGGCATTGAGATCATGATTGACGCCATGCCGTCGATTCTGAAGCAATGTCCCGAGGCGGTCTACGTGGTACTCGGTGCGACCCACCCCAATCTGGTTCGCGATCAGGGTGAAGCCTATCGCGAAAGCCTGATGAAGCGGGTGCGCCAGCTCGGCGTCGAGGATCACGTCGTATTTCTCGACCAGTTCGTCGACCAGGCGACGCTGCTTGAGTTCATTTCGATGTGCGACATCTACGTCACGCCCTATCTCAACGAGGCGCAGATGACGTCAGGGACGCTGGCTTACAGCTTTGGCCTCGGTAAGGCGGTTGTCTCGACGCCGTACTGGCACGCACGGGAGCTGCTGGAAGACGGACGCGGCGCGCTCGTTGCGTTTAACGACGCTCCTGAGACCGGGCGCACCATCGCGGAGTTGCTGACTGACAAGCCGCGCCGGCAGGCCATGCGCGAGCAGGCCTATGCGGCCAGTCGTCCGATGACATGGGAACGGACCGCCGAGCGGTACATGGCGACATTCGCGAACGGGCGGCAGAGCCACTGGTTGAATGCGGTTGCGCGCGACCCGATGGCCGCGGACGCATCGCAAATTCCGGTGGCGCCCGCTATGCAAACGGACCATTTTCTGTCGATGTGTGATGACACCGGCCTGCTGCAGCATGCCGTGCATTCGGTGCCGGATCGGCTGCATGGCTATTGCGTCGACGACAACGCGCGCGCGCTGCTGCTGGCCTGCGCCCTCAACGAGCCGGGCGAGCAGCCGCTGACTGATGTTTTAACGGGCCGGTTTGCCGCCTTTGTCCAGCATGCGTGGAATCCGGATACCGGCCGCTTTCGCAACTTCATGGGGTACGACCGCACCTGGCTGGAAGAGAAGGGCTCCGAGGACAGCCATGGGCGGACCTTGTGGGCATTGGGCCAATGTGCGCGCAGGGACGCCAGCGGCGCCCGGCGCCGATGGGCGGCGGCATTATTTACCGAGGCGTTGCCGATCGCGAAATCCTTCGATTCGCCACGTGCCTCGGCCTTCACGCTGCTGGGCCTCGACGCCTATTGCGCCGCAATTCCCGACGATCGCCGCGCCCGCGACCTGCGGCGGGTTCTGGCCGACAGGCTAATGCTCTGTCTGGAGTCGGTCGAGACGCCGGAGTGGATCTGGTTCGAAGAAGGCCTCGCATATGACAATGCCCGACTGCCCGAGGCTCTGATCGTTACTGGTTTGGCCACGCGAAACCGCGGCTATATCGACGCCGGGTTGAAATCCCTGCGGTGGCTGATGACGCAGCAAACGTCTCCGATGGGGCATTTCCGGCCGGTCGGCACCGCCGGTTTCGGCGAACAACGGAGACCGCCTCACGCCTTCGATCAGCAGCCGGTGGAAGCAACCGCGACCATCGCGGCCTGCCTAACCGCGCTGCGCGCGGAGGACAACGCCCAATGGAAGGCTGAAGCAATCAACGTTTTCGCCTGGTTCCTGGGCAGCAATGACCTTTCGGTTGCGCTCGTCGATACCGAGACCGGCAGTTGTCGCGATGGACTTCATCCCGACCGGGCCAATGAAAATCGCGGGGGAGAATCGGTGGTGTGCTATCTTCTGGGGCTTGCCGAGATTCGCCAGCTTGCCCGTGTGAGTGTTAACCTGACAGATCCCGTGGCGCTATGCGCCGTCGGAGCTTGATGCGACATCCGCTCCGGCCAATCGAGGGCACGCCTTTGCACACTACATTTCTGAACCGGCAGGCGCTCCATCTGCGCCCCGACCCCGCGCGCGTCATCGTGCGCCCGTTCAAGCCAGCGACCGAACCGCGCGATCTCAACCCGACCGACAAGACCCGGGCCAATCATATCGTCGAGCGCGTTCTCAACCTCGATGCGGAGGAGGCGGCGCGCCAGTTGGCCGACGTGCTTGAAAACTTCGCAGGCAGGCATCGTAACCTGCTCGAGACGTTCGAGCTTCGTGCCGACGAGATGGAGCAGGCGCTGGCAGCGCATTGCAGATTTACCAGCGTGCAACGCCAGCTAATCGGCGCCTACTTCATGAATGAGTATTCGTTCGAAGCCTCGGCGCTGTTCAATCCGAGCATTGTATCACACCCCGACCAGTCGGGGACGCCGGCAGGCAGCCTGCGCTTCATTCTCAGCCTGCGTGCCGTCGGCGAAGGACATGTGTCGTCGCTGACCTTTCGCACCGGTACCATCGCCTCTGACGGCAGCATTGATGTCGAACCGACGGTTCGGCTCGCTTCAAGTCCGCAGATTCGGCATCTCGTTCCAGGGCCGATCGGCGACGAGGTAGAGCTCGCCTTCAGGCCGGATCATGACATCAGCGAGCGCGTCATCTTTCCCGTCACAGCCTCGCAGTCGCATGGCATCGAAGACGCCCGCTTCGTCGAATTCACCGACGGCGGCCGGAAGACCTATTACGCGACCTACACCGCCTACCAAGGTACGGCAATCCGATCGGAATTGATCGAGACCGGCGACTTTATCTCGTTCCGGATGTCGCCGCTGCATGGCACTGCCGCCCGCAATAAGGGCATGGCGCTGTTTCCACGCAGGATCGACGGCAAGTTCGCCATGATCGCGCGACAGGACAATGAAAACCTGTATCTGGTCTATTCGGATGATTTGTACAGATGGGAAGGTGGCCAAGTCCTCCTGAAACCACAATTCCCATGGGAGTTCGTGCAGATCGGCAATTGCGGATCGCCCATCGAGCTGGAAGAGGGATGGCTGCTGCTCACGCACGGTGTCGGGCCGGTCCGAAAATACTCGATCGGCGCGGCGCTGCTCGACAAGTGCGACCCCTCCAAGGTGCTGGCGCGTTCGAGCGAACCGCTGCTGCGGCCCGAGCCGTCCGAGCGCGAAGGATATGTTCCCAATGTCGTCTACACCTGCGGAGCGATAGCGCATAACGACCGGATTATTCTGCCGTATGCTGTCTCCGACACTTATTCGCACTTCGCTACGATGAAGGTCTCCGCGCTGTTGCAGGCCATGTCTTAAATCTGGCGTCGCCCGGTGCGATTTGTCCGTTCGAGGGAGAATCCCATAGTTTGGAGACCTGCTATTCGTTCAGGCGTTCAATGTCAGCCGAGAGCTACAGGGATATCGTCATCGATCGCCCGGGATTCGGTCGGCAACCGCCATGCAATTTGTCTGGACCGCGATGCCCAGGCCCAGTTGATCTGGCGATATGACGACCCGCCAGGATGCCCGACTCCTATCTCACTGGATCGCTGACATCGGACCCGACCCGCACCTGTTCGGGACGAATTCCCGTCGCCGGACCAAGGCGACCTCGATCTATCGCCGAACCGGCAACCTGCGAGCGTACAGCTTCTTCTGGGGTACACGAAAATCGAGTGTACCGTCCGCCATCTCAGCATCGAGGTCGACGATGCCCTGGCGATGGCAGAACAGGTAGACGTCCGACTGGAAGGCAGAGCGGACGCGCTTCGCTCTGCCCTCGCAGACCACTTCGGGCCAGAAGATGGTGATGCCGGCTGAGATCGTCGGTTCGCACCAGTCCGTACGAGGAGACCTTCCGTTATTTCTTCTTTGCCGGCCCGAAATCCGGCTGCCAGGCGGCCTCCTTGCGGCTTGGCGCCGCAGCGATCACCTTGGCCTTCTCCTTCTTCGGTTTCTTGGCTTCGCGATTGCCGCGTTGCTCTCCCTTTGCCATGCAGGTCTCCTCTTGAGGTTTGAGTTCGTCCAGTTCGTCAGATTGCAGCACGCGACCGCGCGGCGTGCAGACGCGCACGTCCATGTAACCGTCGCGCAGCAGTTTTCGCGCCAGCCTCAGCGCGAGGGTCGGGCTGCCCCGGCCGTGACTGGCGCAGCCATATTCGTTCGTTCCGGTGACGAGGTAGGGCACGCGGATCGGCCTAGCCATGGAACAGGGCAGCCGCCGCGACGAGCAGCAGAAGGAACAAGGGAACGATGACGGGCGGAACGATCCATTCCGAGGCACGAAAGCGCGGCATCGCATGCTCCTGCACGAGCACGACGAAGTCGTGCTTCAGTGACTGGCTTCTCGGCGGGAGCGCACGTGACCCTCAGTCACCGGTCGATGCCGTAGCAGAACATGCGGTGATGCGGATGAGCCTACGCCTGCATCAAGGAGATAGCGAGGACTAAAACGCCGCGCGCACGATGGCCTCGATAGTGCTGGCTATTGCCCTGTTCAGAGCGCATGGTCGTGATCGCCGGTGTCGGTTGGGGCGGCTATCGCAGGAAGGCAGGCGCGCATGACCATCCGTTCGCGGCGGGAAACCGTCACATTCAGGCATCCGTTCCACATCCGCGGCATCGCGCGGGAATTGCCGGCGGGCCCCTATGAGGTCGTCACCGACGAAGAGATGATCGATGGGTTGTCGTTTGCGGTCTGGCGCCGTGTCGCCACCATGATTACGGTGCCGTCCGAAGCGGTGCGGGGCGCGACAGAGGTGCGCTCGATTGGTTCGGTCGACCTCGCGGACGCTCAACGCGCCGATGTGGAGCGCCGATGACCGACATCCCGGTCGAGCTCGACAAGCACCGCGGCATGGCCGCGCAGAAGGCCACCGACCTGCGCCGCGCGCTGGCCGAGGTCGAGAACAATGTCAGGGAACTGCGTGAACGCGAGTCCGATCTCGAAAACCGCCTTATGACGGTGCCCGCCACCTCCTGGCCTGAGGCGGCGGTGAAGGCGCGCTATCTGCTCAACCTTTACGTTGCGAGCCTCCCCGCCGAGGACACGCGCCACCGCGCTCTGGTATCGGCGCTGTTCGACGATTTCCTCCGGCTCGGCGGGGAGTGCTGAGGCGGCTAAAGCGTACTGGAGCAGGCTATGACATTGACCAGCGGCCGCTTTATCGGTCACGAGTACGACCGAATGATCGTACGGTTCTCGATGCACGACGGTGCCAAGGAGATTCCTTGCGCGATAACGACCTCTGCGATGGACTATCTTGAGTGTGGCCCGCAAGTCCGGCCCGAGCAGCGGGAAGCCCAGTTCATCCGCCTTCGGGACCGCATCGAAGCGAGCACGGCAATCAAATATCGCGCTACGGAGTTCGAAGGCACCCCGCCCGGCATCGTGCTGCGAGGCATCGATTTCAGGCCTTAGGCAGGGCTGCAAGAAGGCACACTTATGTATGCGGGCTGCCTTGATGCCTAAGGGTAGCTTTGTCGGCTTCCAGCAATTCGATGGCGCATCGGATCATCGCCAGGCTAAGGGTGTCCATCCCAGGTGATATCAACACGCGAAGATGTTCAATCTCGTTGTCTATCTGGTCGCACTTATTGCACATGTGCATCCCACCACTTCGAGCGGGAGTAACAAGCTCTCGGTCACCGATAGTGCCCAGGGATTTGGAAAGGTGATTAAGCTTAAATCCGATCTTCGAGCGGCGTTCCTAAAAAGCCATATGTCACCATCGGCCGCTAGATGACGCATCCAATGGCTTACGACCTCAAAGCAAAAACGCCGCCCGCTTAAATCAAGCGCAGGCGGCGGCTTACCAGCCCCGGGAGGGTGAGAGTAAAATCCCGATAAAGGTTTGTCTCCACTTGGCATGCTGAAGTTCAATACGTCCGTCAAGAACAAGACTAAAATTCAGGTGGGCGGCTGTAGTCCCGGTGAGGACAACCAGTTGTTAATCTCCCCGGCAACATCGATCTGCCGGGCTTTTCGCAGAAGCTCCGTGCGGCGGACGCCAGCAGGCATCCCGTTGGCCTGTAGGCGGAGATTGATCGCCTCTTGCGCGAGGCGGTATTCGAATGTCAGGGATTGTACTGGAGACCGTCTCGCCGGCATGTCTAACGCTCCGCTGCGGGGGTGAGCGGGAGCGCAGCTTGCGTCCACACCAGCGATAGATGCTATGGGCCGCTCGATGGTAATGAGATAGTGCGCCGCTATGTGCCGAATAGCGAGCGCTTTGTTCGTATCCTAGGCGGGAACATTTGCGATTGCTGGAGCTAATCGATGGTCTGTAACGGTACAAGCCGGGAGCAACTCTCTCGCAATTCTCCGCCGCCTGCTTGCGAGCTTTTGCGACCCGCACTTGCGCCATGGCGAGGCCGGCACCGGAAGGCAACATGCCGAGAACGGCGCCTCCTCCATTGATATTGAAGCAAGAGCTGCAAACCGGTCGCCACTATTGCCGTTGCTGATCTCTGATCGTTTGGCTGATTGCTCGTTCCGCTGCGCTGACAGCTTCCGCCCGATTGAAGGCAATTCCGGTTCGGGGTGAGCGACCTTCCCGCTCAAACGACCACTTCCAACCGGGCGGATTGATCGTCTGGACCACAGTGTATTTGACGCCCTGATGTTCCATGCACCATCATGACTCTGCGTGCTGAGCAACCGCGCGCGTCGACCAACCTCGGTCACTCAGCATCGTTTGGAGTCTTCTTCGAACGATCGACGCGGACCGCTGTGAATTCCGCTGGCCCGTCAAGCAGGCCTGCTTTCTAGCCGACTGGTCCTTAAAACTCGCGGAGCGGTCTGCCTTCCCATCCAAAACCGTGCCCGCCAGATGAAGAGCGCGCTTTCGTTCGCGGCCAACTCTGCGAACTTTAGCATCATCGTCCGTCATCTTCAGGCTCTCTCAGTTGACGCGCATGTTCGGAAGCGAAACTCAGCAACCGCGGCAAATATTCTTGAGCTTCGCGGCGGTTCGGGCTTCCTCCGCAAGAAATGGATCCTTGTAGCCTGACGATGAGTCGATGCCAGCTTCGGCGGGCTTCCTGGCTTTTGGAGGAAATGCCGCATCGTAGCAGGAGAGGCGTGCGCTGATGCTTTCGATCGCGCGGCAGTTCGGTTCTGCGGCAAAAGCCGCTGGTGTGAATATGCCCAGTACTGATGCAAGCAAGAACGCCGCGGTGCATGTGCCGGTTCGAACCATCCTCACGCTGGACACTCCATGGCTATTTGGTTTTGCTCGCCCAGGTGGGGCTCTCGCCCGTCCAGGCCGGAAGAGCATCCCATTCGGACCAACGCATTCGGCGCTCCTCACCTCCGACCCTCACGAAAACAAAGGGCGCATCGTCCCGGCCGGTCTTCGAACCAACGAAGATTGCCGGAACCCCATAAGCGTCCCTGATGATTGCCGTGTTTGCCATTTCGGGCTCCCGTTTGGCTTGAACTGACTCAACGCCCCGGTTTGCAGTTCTGACGTAGGGTGATTGAACGGATACCGCTATAAAACGGCCGTCACCGCAATCAGCAGTACAAGGAAGGCCGGTACCAATAAAGGTGGTACGAGCCACTCTCGAATGTCGAATTTGTCGGAATTTAACATCTGACCGCCTTCTCTTGGGTTGAGGCGGGAGCGCAACGCTCTCAGTCACCGATAACAGCCAAGTAGCGTGCGGTGATGCGAACCGTGTAGCAGCCTTCTAACCAATTAGCGAGATCAATCTCAGCCCGTTTGGTACTCAATCAGTGCTTACACAAGCTCGTCAGTCCAGACCTTGAAGCTGACGAGCGTGTTAGGTCCGAAAGTTTTGACGATCGGAACATCTGCCGCATCGCGGCCTTAGCGATCAGGACGCGGCCACTTCGCGGAGTGTTGTTGTCGTGCGTCGAATGTGTACCAGCGGCACCTGACAAAGACGACAGCCGCGTCATCACTGCCTGTTCTTGGTGCGGCGAACATGGCCGGCACTCCATATGCGTTCCTGATCGTTGCTTTGTTAGCCCTTGCGATCACCCTCCTGACGGGCTTGTTGCGCGATGAACTGTTGCTCTGCAGTGTCGGCTATTTGTTAACTGTGTGCTCTTACTGGCAGCTCCAGAGATCGAATTATTTACGCTTCGCGGGCGGAGGATTAATTTCGGCGATCCTGCGCAGGCAATCAGCCTCCGACTCGTGAGGACCGGACACAAACGTTCCACTGACTTTGGTCGAATACCATCCGGAAACCACGCCGAGCCGAATGGATTCTTCCGACTTGACGTGCCGCGGTGAGAGATTCTGCATATAAACTCTTTCTGTTGAGAGCCCGAAATGGACTCCTGTTCGTTGGCCACCAGCTCGCGCCAGCTCAGTTCTCGCCGGCGAGCGGCGTGAGGTTCAGAAGTGCCGAGGCGACCAGATTCCGATCGTACATACCGGTCAGCGCTAGGATTCGCGCAAAGCTCGGGCACGTAGTGCGCCTTTGCCACGAGCCCGGGCTTTCATGATAACAACCGCGAGATCGACCAGAAAATCACTGATGAGACCCGCTCGCATCATCGCGTTGCGCATCCGCGAGCCACAGCGCGGACGCACAAAGTAAGCCGTTGGCCTCTAAGGCACCGTGCGCGCTTTCCCAGCAAATAGCTATCGATTTCTCACGCAGACCACTCGCCGCCGAATATCGCTCCGGCAATGTCTTGTATGTCGCTCGCGCGGACATAGTTGCAGAAGGTTGGCAGTCTCGAGATTAGACTGCTGGGGCCGAAAATAGAACAGAGGGCACTCATGAAATTCCGTCCGCTCCACGACCGAGTGGTGGTCAAACGCGTCGACGCCGAAGCAACGAGCAAGGGCGGCATCATCATTCCCGACAATGCAAAGGAGAAGCCCTCGCAAGGCGAAATCGTCGCCGTTGGCCCCGGCGGCCGCGACGAAGCCGGCAGGCTGACCGAGATCGACCTAAAGGTCGGAGACCGCGTGCTGTTCGGCAAATGGTCCGGCACCGAAGTGAGGATTGACGGCCAAGACCTTCTGATCATGAAGGAGAGCGACATCATGGGCGTGCTCGAGGTCAGCGAGTCCAAGAAGAAGGCGGCGTAATCTGCCGTTGTCCGATCCGTCCTGAGCAGCCGGCGCAGTCGGTCACTCGCAGGACGAGGTCAAGCCTACCAGATGATCTCATTGCCCAGAAGTCCTTCGGGCCTGCGCATGAGCATCCGTTCCCAAGGGGATCATAATGTCCGCCAAAGAAGTGAAATTCGGCGTCGACGCCCGCGATCGCATGCTTCGCGGTGTGGATATTCTCGCAAACGCCGTCAGGGTGACGCTTGGGCCCAAGGGCCGCAACGTCGTGCTCGACAAGTCGTTCGGCGCTCCCCGCATCACCAAGGATGGCGTCACCGTCGCCAAGGAGATCGAGCTCGAGGACAAGTTCGAGAACATGGGCGCGCAGATGGTACGCGAAGTCGCCTCCAAGTCCGCTGACGCGGCCGGCGACGGCACCACCACCGCCACCGTCCTGGCCGCTGCGATCGTCCGCGAAGGCGCCAAGTCGGTGGCTGCGGGCATGAACCCGATGGACCTCAAGCGCGGCATCGACCTCGCGGTCGAGGCCGTGGTCGCCGACCTCGTCAAGAACTCCAAGAAGGTGACCTCGAACGAGGAAATCGCTCAAGTCGGCACCATCTCCTCGAATGGGGACACCGAGATCGGCAAGTTCCTGGCCGATGCCATGAAGAAGGTCGGCAACGAGGGCGTTATCACCGTTGAGGAAGCCAAGTCGCTAGAGACCGAGCTTGAGGTGGTCGAGGGCATGCAGTTCGACCGCGGCTACATCTCGCCGTACTTCGTCACCAATGCCGACAAGATGCGCGTGGAATTAGATGATGCCTACGTCCTCATTAACGAAAAGAAGCTGTCTCAGCTCAACGAGCTGCTCCCGCTGCTCGAAGCGGTTGTTCAGAGCGGCAAGCCATTGGTGATCATCGCTGAGGATGTGGAAGGCGAGGCGCTCGCTACTCTCGTCGTCAACCGTCTCCGTGGCGGCCTGAAGGTCGCGGCGGTCAAGGCTCCGGGCTTCGGCGATCGCCGCAAGGCCATGCTGCAGGACATTGCGATCCTGACCGGCGGCCAGGCCATCTCGGAAGATCTCGGCATCAAGATGGAGAATGTGACGCTTGCGATGCTCGGTCGGGCCAAGAAGGTGATGATCGACAAGGAGAACACCACGATCGTCAGTGGCGCCGGCAAGAAGGCTGACATCGAGGCGCGCGTCAATCAAATTAAGGCGCAGATTGACGAAACCACCTCGGACTACGACCGCGAGAAGCTGCAGGAGCGTCTGGCCAAGCTCGCGGGCGGCGTCGCGGTGATCCGCGTCGGCGGCGCGACCGAGGTTGAGGTCAAGGAGCGCAAAGATCGCGTTGATGACGCGATGCATGCGACCCGCGCTGCGGTCGAGGAAGGCATCGTCCCGGGCGGCGGCGTCGCCTTGCTCCGTGCTTCCGAGCAGCTCAAGGGCTTGCGTGCGAAGAACGACGACCAGAAGACCGGCGTCGAGATTGTGCGCAAGGCGTTGTCCTACCCCGCTCGCCAGATCGCGATCAATGCCGGCGAAGACGGCTCGGTGATCGTCGGCAAGATCCTCGAGAGCAAAACCTACGCCTACGGGTTTGACTCTCAGACAGGCGAGTACGTGAACCTTATCTCGAAGGGCATTATCGATCCGACCAAGGTGGTGCGTGTGGCGATCCAGAACGCCGCGTCCGTTGCGGCGCTCCTGATCACCACCGAAGCGATGGTCGCCGAAGTCCCGAAGAAGAACGCGGCTGGCGGCATGCCGCCTGGCGGTGGCGGCATGGGAGGCATGGACTTCTAAGTTCGCCGCTCAGGCACTCGCACAAAGGCCCGGCAGCAATGTCCCGGGCCTTTCCTGCATCTATCGGTCAACGTTTCACTATTCCCTGGAGGTATTTCGTTGCCATCGGCACCAAGTCGCCTGCTTCATCGTGAGCCCAGCAAGGACAACTTCTGCAGCCGTCCGTGCCGGTTCATTTCTTCTTCGCCTTGGGTTGCTTCTTTGGCACCGGGCTCGCTACGGCTTCCCGTGCCAGCCGCTCGGCGTTCAATCGCTCTCGATTCTGGGCAAAGGCCTTCTCGGCGAGCGCGTGCTCGGACATGGCCTTCTCCGCGTCGACTTGGCGGAAGGCCTTGCGTGCTTCACGCTCCGCTTTACTGATTGGTTTGGGCGGTTCGTATTCACCAAATATTTTTGTCATCTTTTTCGATCTGATGCTTCGCTTGTATGGGTTGGGTCAATTCTTGCTTTTGAGCCGGGCCTCTCGCGCCAGGCGCTCGGCCCTGAGACGTTTATGGTTTTGCTGGAAAGCCGGATCGGCGTGGCTGTCCGCTATCGTTTGCCGCGCCCCAACGGGGTTTTGCGCCTTTCGGTCTGCTTCATCCGCCACCTGTTGCTCGGCGGAGCGCTTCAGTTTGGTCATTGCCAGATCCTCGCACCCACGGTTGGTCCCGGGCTATCCAGACATTGGCTGCCCAAATCATTTCTGGGGCCCATAATAGACGTTTGTCGCACAGGCGGCGACTTGAAACTTCTTCCCCCCGACTGGCGGCCATAACGCTCGTTAGGGCGACTCACTAATCTGCACGCCACGTGGCAGCTGTGCTGCGTTGGATCGCTCATTCACGTTCGGGGGCATCGTGTAATCGGCCCCGTATTGAACCAAGTCATTCCAAAACTACCAAAATGGAGAGCGCTTGTTGTAGAAGTGTTGTAGAATATAGACAGGGAAAGCCGCCAGAAGAGCAGCATCCAGGCTACAACAGGTTGATAACGCGCGACAGACGAGATGGAGCGGGCCGAAGGGAATCGACCCTCGTATGCAGCTTGTGAATCGGCGATTGTAGAGACGCGCTTACCGACGAAAATCGTCTCAACCGCCGTCTTCATGTCGTCGTAGATGCCGCGGGTGCAGATGCCTTTGAACAGGTCGAAGACTAGGTGATGATCTCAACCGATCGGTTCAGGCAGGAGATTCGGTCTCGATTGGACGCAGCCGCAGCTGGGGGAGGCTGCAGTCTCATAATCGATGCCAAAGAACTCTATCACGCAATCTGTAAGGGGCCGGTCTCCAATAGATGGATGATCTTCTGCTGTAATGCCATGCGGGCCGAAATGGCAGAACTCGACAATCTGATTTTCGACTACGCGAACGATACGTTGCTAACCGTGAATTACAAGCTGCCGCGCAATTCGCTCGACGAGTGAAATCGGAGCGCCGTCGCTTCGAGCAATACAAACGAGCGCGGGCTTCTCAGTCGATTCTGCGCCTCGCTGCCACCGCGAATCAGCCTCTTTGCGAAGCGATCTCCTCTCCATTGATGGCGCGATCCAAGGCATCGACCAGCACCTGAATCTCGACAAACTTGTTGCGTGCCCGCTCGGCCTTGTCCCAATCGAAGGGAGCCGCCAGCACCTTCGCATGCGCGTCCCTTTCCTCAATCATGCGCTCACGGGCTTTCCTCAACGTATCAAGTCGTTCACTCATTCAAACTTCCTGCTGTTTCAAGGGATGAATGGCGCCGCGCAAGCCGCGGCCAGCTTTTGATCGTTTGCATCGGCGCCCAATCCCGATAGTCGCGAGATTGGAGAAGGTATCCGACACTGCGCACGGCAAAACGATGCAGTCATTACGCCCGATCGCCACGCGGGTCGACGAGCACACCGGGCGTACCGTAATCGTCCGGGATGCCAACGGCGAGATTTTTAAGACGGTCCAAGCGCCCCGCAAGAACTAGGCGCGACCTGGACGCGGCACAGCCTGAAAGTCCTGCCATGCAACGCGATGAGAAGCTGCCAAGCTTTACTGCTTCGTTGTGCTTCTGTCGAAGATGAACGCGGCTTGAAACACACGCTCGATGTCCGTCCGTACTTCGACCGCAACGTCCTGTCGTATCGAGGCAAATTCCTTCGCTAAGCCAGCCAGCGACTGGGCGGCCTCCACCTCCGCCTCTTGCTGAGTATCGAAGTCCAAGCCTTCCTCGTCCGGCCAAAGGCCAGCGTCGTCCCGGATGTCGAAGTAGTACCGGGTCATGGTTTGGTCCTTCGCTTAGAAGGGCAATGCAACCTTTGTTAAGTCGTTCCTATCCGCATCGGCTTAGCAAATCGATCGGGTTTCAACAATCTCAGCAGGTTTTGACCGCAGGTCGTTTAACGCGCAATCCCGTCGATTTAGCTCGTCTCGGCCATGATTCGCCTAACGCCTACAGCTGACCTTGGGGATCCCCTTCGCGAGCTTCCCTTCGGGCCATAAGCAAGCATCCGGTACGGTTGCGTTGCAGGTCCGCTTAGGCCCGGCCCACGACGGACCTTCTAACCGCCGAGCCGAGCTTCGCTCATGGTGAGTGTGATTACCGCTCCAGTGGGCGGCCAACTCGCCGATATAGCCCCGCCGAGTTGATCGCGGAGACTACTCATAAGTAGTTTGGTTCCAAATCCTGACGGACCGGACGGCTTATGAGTTAACGGTCCACCACTTTCGCTCCAAATGAGCTCTACCGCTCCCGCGCTCGCGCAGCATTTTATGTCAAGCGCACCATTCGCGGTCGAGAGCGCTCCGTACTTGATCGAATTGGTGGCCAGTTCGTGCACGACCAGCGCAAGGGCTGTGGCAGCTTTTTCCCCTACCAGCAATCGGGGAGTGCTGATGCGAACCCGCTCTGTTTCCGAATGCTTGCTTGCATATGGATTCAGCAGCGTATCCAAAAGGTGTCCAAGCGGAGCTGCCCGATTCTGTTGGCTGGCATCAGGGCGAATCATGTCGTGGGCATTTGACAGGGCAAATATGCGCTGGTGCAGGTCCTGCACCATCTCTTCTTTTGTGGTCGCCGAGCGGGCCGATATCATTGCCAGCGCAGAAGTGATTGCAAAAATATTCTTCACCCGATGATTCATTTCGCCCGCAAGCATTTCGCGAGCCTCTTCTGCTTTCTTTCTTTCGGTTACGTCGATGAATACGCCATACATGACCCTTTCGACAATGCCTTCATCGTCACCCCTGCCTCGGGCCGATATCCAACGGACTTCATTGTCACATAGAATACGAAAATCTGTTTCATAGGCTCCGAGCATATCCCGCGTCGCGGCAAAGGCGGCTCGTACTCTATCAAGATCCTCGGGATGGATACACGCAGAAAGCGCTTCGAAAGTAATCGTTCCGGTGTTCGGAATCCCCCAAAGGGTATATCCCCGCTCGTCTAGCTCTAGCTGATCCGTATCGACGTTCCACGACCAGAGAGCGATGCCCGCCGCGTCTGTCGCGATCCGGAGCTTGTTGACGTCCCAGACTAAGCCGGTCATCTGCTGTCACTTGCTCCAACGTTTTCAGCTTCATTGAGGAGCCGGGAAACCGCAGTGATCAACTGTGCTGGGGCAAATGGCTTGGCCAGGATGATGCTGTTTGGCACCCCGTTCGAAGCGTACTGATGCCCGCTGTCGCCGGTCATGTAGACGACTGCGAGCCCCGAGTTGAGCTCGCGGGCACGCTTCGCGATGTCCCAGCCCGTGCTAGGTCCCGATTCTAGATTTATGTCGGTCACCAAGGCTCGATAGGCGGCCTCCGGCGCCTCAAGCATGGCGAGTGCATCGGTACTTGTGGACGCCTGGGCGACTCTGAAGCCGCCATCCACGAGTGCTTCGCCGAGAAGGTCATGAACGAGCGCATCGTCCTCGACCACAAGCACCACAACAGAATTTTCCACGCGAGACTCCCATGCCTTGGGCGGCGGGAGCAGTGCGGTCAAAACCGCTTCTCTCAAGCGCTGACTGCCAAAAATTGTCATCAGCGGCTCAATCGCTTAGCACCCATGACAGTTAGATTCAATGAGAAGCCACTTATGGAACCAACCCAAGCTCTGATCTTCCAAGCTCTGCTCAGGGCCAATCGCGTCAAATTTGGCCGCAATCTCGGAGCGTGCGTTCTTAGTTCATCTTACGACGTAGCTTCTGGATAAGCTCTCGGAGATCGGCGGCATATTCCTCGATGACGCGCCGCGCCTCCTCCAGCCGGGATGGCTTGGGCTCTTTCACCTCGCTCTGTTTGTCGTGCTCAGACATAGCGAAATGGTCGTCCCGGGCCGGGCCAGACCGTTGAGTTAGATCAATGGAGACGGACCCAACTAAGACGGCCCTTACGCTTCCCAGATCAACTTGTGGCATTCTCGGCAACGATAGACGTTCACTAGGGTGCCTTTGGTTGTGTCCGGAAGCGTGAGATAAAACCGAGGGACGCCATCGCAGATCGGACAATGGCTAGGCGGCTCTCGCGGTGGCAGAGGCTGCCTCGGCGTACTCATGGCGCACCCCTCGAAGGCGGGAGCGCGCGTCTCTCTCAGTCACCGGCACCTCACGCGCAGGGCCAAGTTCGGTGATGCCGCCAGATTAAGGTTCCCGTTCTCGGTTGGTTGCTAACTAATTTAGGGCATGGCCATGAGCTGCTGCCGGTTTGATGGACACCAAGCGCAGGGCGCCTACGTGGCCCGGGTCGGGGGCGACGAGTTCATCGGCATCACCGACGAGATCCCCTTGCCTGCAGGCGCGGAACTGCTGGCCACGCGGATGCGCGCGCAGTTCGAGCGGCCGATCGAGGTCGACGGCCACGCCCTCGAGATCGACCTCTGCGTCGGCGTCGCGCTGTATCCGCGAGACGCCGACAACGCCGTCTCGCTGCTGGCCGATGCCGCCCTCTATCGCGCGAAGCATGAGGGCAGAGGGGCGATCCGGCTCTTCACGACTGCCATGGATCAGCAATTGCGCGAGCGCCGGGCGCTGGAGCACGATCTGCGGGTGGCTGTCGAGCGGGGCGAGCTCTTTCCGGAGTATCAGCCGCAGCAGCATAGGGACGGCACGCTGAAGGGCTACGAGGCGCTCGTGGCGCTGGCGCCATCCGGTTCGCGGCGTCATTCCGCCCGGAGAGTTTATTCCTGTCGCCGAGCAGAGCGGCTCGATCGCGCAGATCGACGACTGGGTGTTGATGGAAGCGTGCCGGGAAGCGGCATCATGGCTCCAGCCCCTTAGGGTCGCGGTCAACGTCTCGGCCGCGCAGTTTCGCCGAGACAATCTGGACGCGCACGTTCGCAAGGCGCTGCGCGAGAGCGGCTTGCCGGCATCACTACTCGAGCTGGAAATCACCGAAGGTGTCCTGATCGAGGACATCGCGCGCGCCAAGAGAACGATACAGTCCCTCAAGGCGCTCGGGATCCAGATGGCCTTGGACGACTTCGGAACTGGATATTCTTCGCTGTCGTACCTGGAGGCCTTCCCCCTCGACCGCATCAAGATCGACCGCTCGTTCGTCGCCGCGCTCGGCCATAGCGAGCGGTCGCTCGCCATCGTCCGGGCCGTGATCGGCCTCGCCCACGGACTTGGCGTGCCGGTGCTCGCGGAAGGGATCGAGACCGAGGCGCAGATGTCGCTTCTGCTGCAAGAGGGCTGCGATGAGATGCAGGGCTATCTGATCGGCCGGCCCCGAAGTCTCGCTGCGCAAGCGAGTCCGACGAGCGCGCCTGAGCCAGAGTTGGAAGAGGCCTCGTAGCGGGCATACTTTTGGGCCTTCTCGGCGACTTCGTTGCGAACTCCGTGGTCGCGTGCACATCGGCCGGGCCGGCTGAAAACCGCAAACTGAACTGAAGCGGACTCAGTTCCTCGTTAGAGGCTTCTGCGGTTCTTCCGCCATGGACGCAATGTCATCGGGAGGAAGCTCCCCGGTCCGGTCCTTAAGGTCGGCCGCCCGCTGAACCAAGCCAGCCGCAACCGATGGGTCCTTTGTTGTCCTCGCCATACGCAGCAGCGTGGCTGCTGCCTCACGGGCGAAATAGTTAAAGCGCGACACGATCTCGACCGTCCGACACATGACCCCCGGTGCATGATTCCGGAGCGACCATTCCGTTCCGCCTTGGGTGCAAAAATGTACATAAGCAGCAAAAAGGCCTCAGCTCGGGGCTGGTGCAGCTGAGGCCTTCGTGTGTCGGCATCACGTTGTCGAGGCGTGATCCAGGATCACCAACTTACGATCTTGGCTCCGGGTTCCCGTGCCGCGAGCGGCATCAGCCAAGAAGCCGAAGAAGGCGTCAGCCGGCCAAAAGAAGATGCTAATGCCGATCGAGGGGCAAGAAGCCCGAGGACCAGCATGACGCACGCGAAAAGGCCTCGCGGAGGGGGTACACAGGTCACGCGCGACCAACGTCCCGAATTGCTGCACGAGCGAGGGAACGGCACCTTTCCGCAGGCGGTTTGAAATCCATGAACAGGCTCTATCCGCTGGTTCTGGAGCACTCGCTTCCGGTCGTGGTCCGCTACGGCATCTCGGCTTGCATCATGCTCGTCTGCGCCGTCCTGCAGATGGCCCTTCAGATGCAGACGGGCGCGCCCGGGTACTTCCTGTTGCTCCCCGGCGTGTTCCTGTCAGGCCTGATCTTCGATCGAGGCTCGGGAATCTTCGCGGCCGCGATTGCCGTGGCGGTCGGCGCCTACGTCAGCTACGCGGGCAGCGTCGGCCTCGATTTCCTTGCCACGAATTCGCTTTTCGCCATCACCGCCGCCGGGACCGCAATGGTCGCTGAATTCCAGCGGGCGGAGCTACGGCGGGTGATGCTGGCCGACAAGACCAAGGCCGTGCTGCTGCAGGAGATGGCGCACCGGACCAAGAACAACCTTGCGATCCTCGGGGGCATGATCCGGCTGGAGGCGCGGCACGGCAGCCCCGAACTTGCGTCCGCACTGGAGGCCACCGCCCGCAGGCTGCAGGTGATGGCCGAGGTCTACGACCACCTGTCGGTCAAGCAGGACTCCCGCTCGGTCAACATGCGCTACTTCCTGAACGACGTCGTCGAGAAGGTCTTCCAGTCCTTGGCGCCGTCGGGGCCCGTCGCCTTCCAGGTGGTCTGCGGCGACTTCTTCCTGCAACATAACCATGCGCTCGCGATCGGCATGATCGCGAACGAGCTCGTCACCAACTCTTTGAAGTACGCCTTTCCGGACGAAAGGGCAGGTCATGTCACGGTCACGCTTTCGAACGCGGACAAGATCGAGCTGTCGGTTTCGGATAACGGCGTCGGTCTGGCGGATGGCACCGCACCGGGCGGCTTGGGATCGCGGATCGTCCAGCTTCTCACGCAGCAGCTCGAAGGCGAGCTCACCTACGAGCGGCAGGAGATCCCGGACTATGCGTCCGAGTGCGCGCACATCCTCGCTAATTGCGAGGCCTGCTCGGAGATGCGCGTCACCGCCGTCTCGCAGCTTCTCAACGTGGGACCAGCCCCTCTGAGGGAGCAGCTTCGTGCTTCAGAGCAGAGCTACGATGGCTACCATGGAGAGCAGACCGGCCGCGGTGACGCACCAGCATGATAGTTCAAGGAATCGCATACCGCGTCCCCCCTCGAACTTCCTGCCCGCGCGGACGCTATACCCGGAACCGGACTTCCGGAACCGAAACCTTTTCATGCCCTCATGAATTCAGGACAGGGGCTGCAATGCGAGGCGCAGCCAATGTCCAGCATGCCGGTGGGCGACATGGTTCTCACCGTCGCCGTAATGACCATCGCCTTCGCCGGCGAAGTCGCGATCTTTGCCCTCCTCGGAATCTTCTGAGGGAGGGCCGCCACTGGAGCGAGGCAGGCCTGCGCACCAAGGAGCCTGCTGGGAGGAACTGCGATGTCGACGGTGGCGAACCTGCTCGCGCAGAAGCAACAGCTGCTCGAGCGACTGGAGAACGATCCGAGCCCGAACGAGCGCGATGATATCGAGAGATTGCTCGCCAAGATCGAGACCGCCCTGACGTGCTGGTGTCCAACGAACCGGTCGAGGAAGGCGGACGACTGTAGTTCTTCGACAGACGGACTTCTTGGAACGTACTCAGTCGTTCAGCTTTTCCCACGGCACGACATTCAGCAAAGGGCTGGGAAGGTCGGGAGGAGATTTCGATGAGAGCGACGGCATCGGCGATCGCGCTTGCATTCGCTGCCTCAGCATCGGCCGTTTCGGCGCAACCGGTCAGGTGGACCACCTACAGCATTCCTCAGACCGGCACCTCGGTCGACTTCCCGTCCTCGATCTTCACCGAGGAGGCGGGTCGACCGGATGGATTTGGGCAGCGCTTCCGGACCGACGGCCGCGCCGACATCACGATACAGGCCGCCCCCAACGTCGCCAACGATTCGCCAGCTGCCTTCCTCGCGAAAAAGGGTCCACCGTCGCGCATTCAGTACAAGCGGGTGACGCCTCGCTTCTTCGCGGTTTCCAGCTACAAGGGCGACAAGGTCTGGTACGACCGCTGCAACTTCGTCGGCCAGATGGTTCATTGCGTGCTGATCAATTACCCCGCCAGGGAGGAGCACCACTGGGACGACATCGTCACGCGCATCAGCCTGTCACTTCGCAGCAAGTAATAGTCCGAATCGACGCGCCGCTCTGATCGGAGCGACTATGCCGACCCAGGGCCGATGCCCCTCAGGATGGCCTGACGCTCCTGGAGACTTAGGGAGACATCCGCCTTCATGACCCCGGATTCCTACGGTTCGAGCGCTCCGGGATCGTTTACGATCCGCGATTATATTTCGGCCCATGAATGTCGAGTACGACCCCGAGCGCGAGGCGGTCGCGGCGATGAAGCTCGCCGCGGAAGCCGATGGAGCCGAACGGCAGAGATGGATCAACGCCGCACTGGCGTGGATCGAACTCACTCGTCTGCGGGGCCCCGTTCGGCCGCGAGCCGCGAGAAGAGACGGCCTAGTCGTCGGAGGAGCACTCCGGGCAAGTATCGCCGATCGAATCCAGTACGTCCCTTACTTCTGCGACGCCATCGTCCGGAGAGATGCCAGAGGGTGAATCCTGGCGGGCGAGATCGAAGGCCCGGTCGCGGGCGTGCGGGTCCGCACGGTCCTGCATCCAACCGTGCTCCCCGCACTCGCGGATGGCGCCGGCTTCCTGCAGAATCGATTTCGCCCAGCCCCGCAGCGTCCGGGTCGCGGGCCGCCTTTCCTTGAACATCAGCATCGAAATCGCTCTGGCCTTCGACGAATCCTTGTCGGCCGCCGTACGTTCCGCGCTGCTACCACAGCCCAGGGATTCGAAATCAACGGGGCTGCGCTTTTCCACTTGTTCCCCGCTGAGCCGGCACAGGAAGAAGGCGTCCGTGCGCCCCATTGAATCGGGAGTGCGAGTTGCGTGGAGTTGGACCGATGACCGCGGAAAAGCAGGTGCTGGAAGCCGTCGAGCGCGCCCAGGCCATCCTGGCGAGCTACGTGGAACCGGGCGAGCGGGACTGCGAGCGGACCATCAACGATCTTCTGGACGTGCTCGATCGCGACCAGGTCGTCGCCGCTGTCGAGGAGCTCGAGAGGCGCCGAGAGGCTGTCGACGAACTGCAGCGCCTGCTCAAGAGCGGTGCGCCTTCGTGGAGCTCTCCGCCCCGGAATTCGGTCGAACCGGACCTGCCGCCGATGCCACCTGACAAGCGGCCGCAGGATCCCGGGATGGACGGAAGCGACATGTGCTTCGAGGGCTATCGTATCGTGACCCGCGAGCACGCCGGCGAACATCCTGACACTATGCCTCAAGTGATCGAGGTGACAGACGCCGAAGGGCGCAGGGCGGCGTACGTGCCGCTCAGCCGCGACGGCAAGGTGGTGGACAGCGCGGCCGTCGTGGAGAAGAAGGACTGCAAAGACGGCGGCTGAAGCTCAGGCTCCGAGGTGAAGCCGGTCCACCCCACGGCCATGCCGGTGATCCTGACCACCACGGAGGAATACGACGTCTGGATCCCGCCCCTTGGGACGAAAGCAGCGACCGCGAGTCAGGAGCCGCTGCTCCGCCGCAAGCCCGACCTCAAGAAGGTCATCGCGGGCACGGGCATTGAAACTCTCGGCCTGCCATGGCAGGTTAGAGCTACCCTCGGGGCTACACCCTGGGGCTACACCAGAGACCTCTGGCGTGCAGTAAGGCCTGATTTTACGGGGCTTTCTTGAAGCCGTTTTATTATGGCGGAGAGGGAGGGATTCGCGTCCCCTTCCGAGGCTCAGCGGATTTCGTCAGCGGCGACCTACCGTCTACGAAGCCATTTTCGGCTTTAGAATTTCAAGTTCGTTGTTTGCAAACGGGTTGCAGAGCCGAGACGTGTTCACCGACCGCGCTCGTCAATCGGCCTACGCTTAGCCGCGGCACCCATCACGCGTGCAATCTCGCGAATTTTCAGCCGAGGTTTGCGCCACCACGGCGCCGTCAGGCCGGCCGAGCAGTCGATCTCCGGCTTTGTGACGGGGGTTGAACAGTCGCGGATGACCTTCGAGCACCGCAGAGGCCAGGGCGATTTCGGTCACCTAATCGAGCTCCTCGGCGAGAGGAACCGCAATAGCGAGGCGGAAACGGGCTTTGCCGGCATTTCGGAGGAGGAAGGGACCGAGCTCGATCATAATCGCGGCCGGCTCCGGTTGGTATGCCGAGGCTGGAGAATTTTCGACTGCTCGCGGCCCCTGGTAACGCGGCTGCGGAGTCCGATTCTGCGCTGTCACACGCCCTGGACCAGCCGTGGACGGGGTATACCGGCGATTTGGCGGCGCGACCTGGCCTCGTACGTTGGACTGGCGAGAAAGAATCTGAGAGGATTCGCCATCGCGGAGACGAGATCGAATTGGCGCGCATGAAGCAATACAGAGACAGGGTACCGCCGGATAGCTTCATCGAAATCCGTAAGGTCTTGGGCGACAACGTCCGCAGCCTCAGAAAAGAACGCGGCTTCACGCAGGTCGAGCTCATGATGAGGGCCGACCTGATGCGCCCGGCGCTCCTGTCCGAGATCGAAAAAAACAGCGACGCCGTGAATCCTACCCTAGAGTTGCTATGCAGGCTGGCGGACGGCCTGGGCACCGGCGTGGTCGATCTGCTCACCGAGGTGAAGAGGACGACGAAGACGAAGACGACGCCGAAGAAGAGGAAGTCGTAGCGTTCTAGAATTTGCCCAGTCTCCCGGTCTCTAGACGGTCGAGCCACTGTTTCAGTGCTTGTTCGACGACATGAGATACCCGGGCGTTGCTCTTGACCGCGGCGATCTTCACGCGCTTGATGACGTCCTCGTCGAGGATGCACAGCATCTGTCTTTTGCCTTCCGGAAGCCTCTTGCTTCCGCTCTTTCCCGCATCTGCCATCGTCCCGAAACCTAGTGATCTATAACGCCATTGACATTCTCAAAAATTACGTTATAACGCATGCGTTCTAACGTACTTTATGAAGGCAGACGAGGACGGAATTCGTGACCTATCTGGAATACATCGGCAGCTACAAGTGGCGGACCAGCGCCGCGCGTCTGGCGGAGCTCGACGCTTCCGGCCACCGCTGCCGCACCTGCTACGCCAGCTCCGGCGAGGAGGGAGTGTGGCTCGAAGTGCACCACAGGACCTACGAGCGCCTCGGCCACGAGCTCGTCGGCGACCTCACCGCCCTGTGCAGCTACTGCCATCGCGTCATTACTGACGCCCACCGCCGTAGGCGCTACGCCGCGTCGATCCGGCCGGTCGCCGTTGATACCGTTCCTCTGTTCGAGCGCAGGACGCCCCTCTTCGACCCCACGATGGGATTCCGTCGCCATGGCTGACGTGGAGCATATTTCCCTGCGCCTGACCGGCGTCCGCCCGCTGCTGATGCACAACGGCGCGCTGGCCGACCCGCTCGAGCAGCGGTCGATCGATCTGGCGGAGTTCACCGGCAAGAGGATCAAGACCAAGGCCGATCACGAGATCATCGCCGAATTGGAGTGGTACGGCGGCCTGTGGCTGCACCGGTCGCTGCCATGCCTTCCGGAGCACGTGCTCGAAAGCGTGTTCGTGGACGGTGCCCGGACCAAACGGAAGGGGCGGGCCGCGACCGCAGGCATGGAGGTCTCCGCTCCCGCGATGCTCGACTACGAGGGGCCCCGGGATCTGCCGACGCTTTGGAAGGATCCGGAATTCCGCAAGCGCGCCGCGGTGCGGATCCGCGAGTCCAAGACGATGAGGACGAGGCCGCGTTTCCCCGTGTGGTCGGCCACGTTCACGGCGTCGTACCTGCCGTCCCTTCTGGATCGCGACGAGGTCGTGTCCTTCTTCAGGATCGCCGGCGCAGTGGTCGGCGTCGGCGACTGGCGACCGAAGTTCGGGAAGTTCACGGTCGACGTGGTCAAGGAGGTCCCCATCCCCTAGCGGGGATGGTCGTGGCGGGGCGTGGCCCGGCGAGGCAGCGGCAGAGGCCCGGCAAGGCAAGGCGAGAGCCCGTAAGTGTCATTCGGCCTGCAATATTGCCCCCCTAAGCCGGGGGATCGGCGTCCAAAATTGACCCCCTACAGGTTGGTCTGTTGCGCTGCCTGCTTTGGAATGAAGCAGGTGGTCGGGGATGCTGATCGTGGAGACGATTGCGCGGATTCGGCGCGAGCACTTCATCAAGGGCAAGACGATCAAGGAGATCGCCCGCGATCTGAAGGTCTCGCGGAACACGGTTCGGAAGGTGCTGAGGTCGGGAGAGACCTCCTTCGAGTACGAGCGGCAGGTGCAGCCGCGACCAAAGCTGGGACGATGGGCAGTAGAGCTTGAAGGTTTGCTGGCGGCGAACGCGGCTAAATCGGCTCGTGAACAGCTGACGTTGATCCGGATCTTCGAGGAGCTGCGCGGCCGCGGCTACGACGGCGGTTACGATGCGGTGCGGCGTTACGCCAGGCGCTGGAGCAAGGAACGCGGGCAATCGACCGCAGCCGCTTATGTCCCGCTGAGTTTTGCCCCAGGCGAAGCCTATCAGTTCGACTGGAGCCACGAGGTCGTCCTGCTGAGCGGCACCACGGTGATGGTGAAGGCCGCCCATGTTCGGCTCTGTCACAGTCGCATGCTGTTCGTGCGGGCCTATCCGCGGGAGACGCAGGAGATGGTGTTTGACGCCCACGACCGGGCGTTCGCCCTGTTCAAAGGCACCTGCACCCGCGGCATCTACGACAACATGAAGACCGCTGTAGAGACGATCTTCGTCGGTAAAGGGCGTCTCTACAATCGCCGCTTCCTGCAGATGTGCAGCCACTATCTGGTCGATCCGGTCGCCTGCACGCCAGCGTCGGGCTGGGAGAAGGGGCAGGTCGAGAACCAGGTCGGGCTGGTCAGGGAACGCTTCTTCACGCCGCGGCTGCGGTTCAAAAACCTCGACGAGTTAAACGCCTGGCTGCTGGACAAATGCATCGCCTACGCCAAGGCTCATCGCCATCCAGAGCTGGTCGATCAGACAATCTGGGACGTGTTCGAAGCCGAACGCCCCAAGCTTGTTCCCTATGCCGGCCGCTTCGACGGCTTCCACGCGGTGACGGCATCGGTCTCGAAGACTTGCCTGGTGCGCTTCGACAACAACAAGTACTCGGTCGCAGCCAGCGCAGTCGGACGACCGGTCGAAGTTCAAGCCTATGCCGATCGCATCGTGATCCGTCAGGATGGACGCATCGTTGCCGAGCACCCGCGATCCTTTGGCCGCGGCGATACCGTCTACGATCCCTGGCATTATGTGCCGGTACTCGCCCGCAAACCCGGCGCCTTGCGCAACGGTGCTCCCTTCAAAGACTGGGTGCTGCCGGCCGCGATCGAGCGGATCCGGCGCAAGCTTGCCAGCACCGACGATGGCAATCGGCAGATGGTCGACATCCTCAACGCGGTGCTGACTGACGGTCTGCCCGCGGTGGAAGCGGCCTGTGCCGAAGCGCTCGGTCATGGCGTCCATTCCGCCGATGTCGTGCTCAATATCCTGGCCCGTCAACGTGAACCCGCCCCACCGGCCAACATCATGACGCCGGCCGCACTGACGCTCCGTCATGCACCGATCGCCGATTGTGCCCGCTACGATAACCTCCGGAGGACCATCTGATGGAACGAACCCAAATCTTCGACCTCATGGGCGAACTCAAGCTCTACGGCATGAAGGCTGCCTTCGACGAGATCATGGCAACTGCCGTCAAGCGACAGCACGAACCCCAGCGCATTGTCGGCGACCTGCTCAACGCCGAGATCAACGAGAAGCAGGCCCGCTCGATCAAATACCAGCTCACCATTGCCAAGCTGCCGCTTGCAAAGGACATCGCCGACTTCCAGTTCGATGGCACGCCGATCAATCAAACTCTCGTCAATGATCTCGCTGGCGGCGGCTTCATCGCCCAACAACGCAACGTCGTGCTGGTCGGCGGCACCGGCACAGGCAAAACCCACCTGGCTATTGCCATCGCCAGAAGCTGCATCCGATCCGGCGCCCGCGGCCGCTTCTTCAACGTAGTCGACCTCGTCAATCGCCTCGAGACCGAGACCCGCAACGGACGGCAAGGACGGCTCGCCGAGCATCTGACCCGGATGGACTTCATCGTGCTGGATGAACTCGGCTATTTGCCCTTCGCCCAGTCTGGCGGCCAGCTTCTCTTCCACCTCGTCAGCCGCCTCTACGAACGCGCCTCCGTCATCGTAACCACCAATCTCGCCTTCGGCGAATGGCCGAGCGTCTTCGGCGACGCCAAGATGACCACCGCGCTGCTCGATCGGTTGACCCATCACTGCGACATCGTCGAGACCGGCAACGATAGCTGGCGGTTCAAAAGCAGAGACGACGATCACGCCACCCGCGCTCGTCTCGCCTCCGCTATCCCGGCCAGCTCCGACGAGACGAGCGCTACCAGCAAACCCCGCCGCACAAAGGGGTCAAAATTGGACGCCGATGAGGGGTCAAATTTGCAAGCCGATTGACACCGATATGGGAGTTGTGGGCCCAAACCACGGCCTTCGACCGGGGGCCTTGCGCGTCAAGAATATGGCCCAAGGTCTCGAACATGTGCGTGTCGCGCAGATTCCAGGATTCGGCGCCGCCATAGTACATTATGCGATAGTAGCGCTCGGCCGCGGTGATCAGCCGGGCGTTCTGGGCGGCGTCCAGGAAGCTGTCCGGATCGTTCGCGGCGTAGTCCAGTTCCTTCTTCAGGATATCTTGGCACTGTCGAAGGATCTCCGCCTCGCATTTCCGATAGCCTTCGGTCAGGACCGCGCGGCCATAGGTCGAAGGCTCTCGCTGCCAAGGAGTGAGGCATCCGTAGCGTTCGCGGGCTACCGCCGCGGCGTCGGGATCCACCTCATTGAGGTAGGCGAGAACGGCTGCGATCGAACTCCGCAGGTTGTAGATGTCGAGGCCGTAAAATCCGGCTCGCTCGCTTGCCGTCTTCGCGTCGTTGTGTTTGCGCATCCATTCGACGAAGGCGGCGACATCTTTATTGCGCCACATCCAGGTCGGGAAGCGTTCGAAGGGCCTCTCGCGCGTGCCGCGGGACGTTCGCTGACGAACATACCGGTCGACGGCGGCGGCGTCGGGCCAATCCGCTTCGACCGCGACGATCTTGAAGCCATGCTTTTCGATCAGGTGGCGGGTGATCGCGGCGCGAGCCTGGTAGAACTCCGACGTGCCGTGAGTGGCTTCGCCCAGCAGAACGACGCGGGACTGCGCGAAGCGGTCCAGAAAGCGCCCGAAGGTGGGATCTTCGAAGTCCGGCAAGGGTTCGATGGCGGCGCCGATCATTTCCGGCAGCGAGCGGAAGCGCGTGCGCCCGGGGACGTGATTGCTGGCGGAGCGCGTGCCGTCCTCGGCCCAGCCGTGCTGTCCGATCAGGGGCACGAAGCGGACGGCGCCGAAGGTTTCCTCGGCATATTGCGTCTCGCTCAGGCGCGTGACCCGCAGCAGCGACTGTTCGCCTTCGAGATCGCCGACCGGCATGACGAGGCGCCCGCCGACGGCTAGTTGCGCCTTGAGCACATCCGGTACGGTCGGGCCGCCGGCGGCGACCAGAATGGCGTCGAACGGGGCTTCTTGCGGCAGGCCGCGGGTGCCGTCACCGGTGTGAACGATGCAGTTATCGTATCCTAGCGCCGCGAGACGCTTTGCGGCGATCCTCGCCAGATGCCCATGTCGCTCGACGGTGTGAACCGTTCCAGCGAGCCGCGAGGCGACCGCCGCGGCATAACCCGAACCGGTGCCGACCTCGAGCACCTTGTCTGCCGGCTTCAGCTCGTCCGCCTCGCTCATCAACGCGACGATATAAGGCTGCGAGATGGTCTGCGCGTTCGCGATCGGCAACGCACAATCCTCATACGCGAATTCCTCGAAGCCGGATTCGACGAACCGCTCGCGTGGGACCTCTGCCATGGCATCCAGAACGCGTCGATCGCGAATGCCGCGGCCGGCAAGTTGCACCTCGACCATGCGATTGCGAAGTTGGACGGATTCGGCCATCGCAGCACCTCCTTCGAAGTTCTGGTGCGAGAAGCCAATCGGGAGAGGCCAGTCCGGTTCCTTTCGATGCGCCGAGTGCCCGCCAAGTCGGGGCTAGGCCGCCTGTTCGGAGTTGACTCCGAGCGACGGCCCCGGAATTCGGGCAATTTGCTGCCAGGCGAGCGCCAGCATGATCCAGCGTTGCCGTTCGGCTCCATCGGCTTCCGCGGCGAGCTTCATCGCCGCGACCGCCTCGCGCTCGGGGTCGTACTCGATGTCCATCGGCTAATATATAGACGCCGATGGTAAACGATCACGGAGCGATCGGACCGTAGGAATCCGGGGATACGATCAGACCGGATCCCGCTTCGGACCACTACTTGCTGCGAAGTGAAAGGCTGATGCGCGTGACGACATCGTCCCAGTCGTGCTCCTCGTTGGCGGGGTAGTTGATCAGCACGCAATGAACCAGCCGGCCGGCGAAGTTGCAGCGGTTGTACCAGACCTTGTCCCCCTTGTAGCTGGAAACCGCGAAGAAGCGAGGCGTCACTCGCTTGTACTGAATGCGCGGCGGCTGATGCTTTTTGGCGAGGAACGCAGCCGGCGAATCGTTCGCAATGTTGGGGGCCGACTGTATCGTGATGTCGGCGCGGCCGTCGGCGGTCCGGAAGCGCTGACCGTAGCCATCCGGTTGCCCCGCCTCCTCCGTGAATATCGAGGACGGGAAGTCGACCGAGGTGCCTGTCTGAGGGATGCTGTAGGTCGTCCACCTGACCGGTTGCGCCGAGACGGCCGATGCTAAGGCAGCGCATGCAAACGCCATCGCCCATGCCGTCGCTCTCATCGAAATCTCCTCCCGACATTTCCCAGCGCTTTGCTGAATGTCTTGCCGTGGGAAAAGCTGAACGACTGAGTACGTTCCAAGAAGTCCGTCCGTCGAAGAGCTACCGCCTTCCTCGCGTTGCCTAGACCGCTCTCGAAGACGAGATCGCGTTCCTGCGGACCCAGATCTACATGCAGGACGTCGAGCCAGCCATGCAGAGGCTGGCCGCCTTAACATGGTTTTCCGGCGGGATCTGAGGCGGCCTAGCGGCCGAGACGCTTCTCGACGCGCTTGCGGGAATTCCCGACCTTCTTGACGGCCTTCTTGACGGCCGATGCCGAGCGGCCGGTCTTCTTAGCTTCGTAGCGAACTTCGTAGTCCTGTCCCTTCGCGACGCGGGCCCGGTCCTGCTTGCGTCCACGTGCGGTATTCTTCTTCGCTGCCGCCATCGGCTCCTCCTCTTGCGAATGTTTGATGAGGTGCAACGCCGCAAAGAATCGCGAGTTCCCGGCCGGCTTCGCTGCGACGCTTCAGTGACCGCAAGGATGGCTCGGAACGATGGGCGCCCACCCGTCGCGAACGCCGCACGGCATATCGGGATCGAACGTGTCCATCGAGTTCATGCCGGATGTCCGGGATCGACGTCCCTTCACCGACCGAGATCTTCGCTCTGGATGTCGTCCTCGGATAGTCTCATTCCATCCGAGCCTTGTCTTTCAGATCGCGGATCCGGATTTCGGCTTCTTCCTTCGAAGTCACGATCTCGGATTCGTCCGGCACGCGCGCGATTGCACTGAGCCTCTTGAGCTCGTCAAGTTGTTCTGTTGTGGGCTTTTCCATCTTCGAATCCTTGAGGGCCTGCACGACAGCTTCGTCGTCGAGCACATCCAGCAGTCTGTTTATGGTTTGCTCGCAATCTCTGGGGCCGGGCTCGACATGCCGGGCCAAGATGCCTTGTGCGTCTTCCAAGGCCTTCGCAACTCGCCTTTCCGGATTCATGACCGGTACTCCACATACTCTGCAGGAAAACGCGGCTATGATCGGCGCGTTCCCTTCCTCAGCCCCTTGAACGAGCTGGCCCGCAGCAGACCTTCGGAGGTGATGTCACGGTACTCGATGTCGGCATAGAACTTGGGTTCGACCCACGTGGCCCTGGGCTTCCTGATTGTCTTGGTCAGCTTTTGCTTCGGGCTTACCACGGTGTCGAGCGCCTTGCGGATCTGCGCCGAGGTGGTTCGGCTCCATCCGGTCCCGACCTTTCCCATGTAGACCAGATCCTTGCCTTCCTTCTTGCCCAGATAGAGAGCGGCCACGCCAGACGGGTCCTTGATGAAGCCGACCACAGGAAACTTGCCCTTCTGAACGACCTTGATCTTCTGCCAGGCCTCCACCCGATCCGATCGGTATGGTGCATCCACCCGCTTGGAGACGATGCCTTCGTAATTCAGCTTGCTGGCTGCCGCGAACAGTGCCTGGCCGTCCCCTTCGTGGTGCTCGCTATAGAGGACGGGCTCCTTGAGGTCGTGCTCCTCGATCAGCTCCTTGAGCAGCCTCTTCCGCTCGATCTGCGGCTCTTTCCGCAGATCTCGGCCGTCCCGCCAGAGCAGATCGAAAGCGAAGTAGACCAGTCGATCCTGATCGCCTCTGCCAAGGTCTGCCTGCAGCTCGGAGAAGTTCGTGCGCCCATCATGGATGACGACAACCTCGCCGTCGACGATGGCCTGTCCTTCGATATCGAAAGCGGCCGCAATCCTCGAAAACTTGCTGATCCAATTGTAGCCGTTGCGGGTGTAGGCCCGCCGGTCGTCACCGTCGATCCGGAGCTGGATGCGGTAGCCATCGTACTTGACTTCGTGAATCCATGGAGATCCCGAAGGAGCTTTCATCTTCAGGGTCGCCAACTGGGGTTCGATGAACCCCGGCATTGTAGGGACCTCGGTTGGCCGAGGCGCCTTCGTACGCTTTGCCACGCTACTCAACTCACAAAAAACCCGCCGCCGGGTTGGGGCCGACGGCGGGCAGTCTACCTACCTCAATCAACGAGTCTCGCAACTTCGAAGGCGGCGAGGAGTTCCAGGGACCAACTCTTCGCGCATTTGCGCCAGACCGCGCCGGGCGATCCAGTTTTGGCAGAGCCCATCGAACTCCCGGCGAGAGCCGGCGTTTACTGACATCATGTCAGACGCATTCGACTATTTCCGCGCCTACGCCGTCCGGGCTCTCTGCAAAGCGAGAGCCATGCCGCGGGGCAAGATGAAGCATCTGCAACTGGTGGCAGGCCGGATCTACAATCTCCTCAAGAAGGAGGCTGCTTACGGCTCCAATGTCCAGCATCTTGAGGACTTTCGCGCAGCCCAGAAGCTCGAGGCCTCTCTCGATCGCGGGCCAAGTGACGGCTCCCGCGGTTGGCCTGCTCCGGCGACGCCGCGACGCCCGGGCCGGGAGGCTGGCTGAATGCCTTCGCTCGACGCGCGCGGTGTGGCAAGCCTCCTGCGAGAGTACGCGCAGCGCACCGCCTTGCGGGGCGGCAATCCCTACCGGGCGAAAGCCTACTTTCGGGCCGCCGACAGCTTGGCGGCCCTAGCCGTTCCTGTGGACGTGCTCATCGACGAAGACCGGCTTACGGAGATCCCGGGGGTCGGCGACGCGATAGCCGACATCATCACCAAGCTTTACAAGACGGGCAGTCATCCCAGCCTCGAAAAGCTGCGGAAGGAGATTCCCGCGGGCGTGCTCGAGATGCTCGCTGTGCCCGGCCTTCGTCCGGAGAAGGTGCTGCGCCTGTACAAGGATCTCGGCATCGGCTCGCTGTCGGAGTTGGAGGCCGCCGCCAAGGATGAGCGCATCAAGAAGGCGAAAGGACTCGGCGCCGCGCTGCAGACCAAGATCCTGCAGAACCTCGCGATCGCCAAAAGCGGAGAAGGCCGCCTCCACCTGCACCGCGCCGCCGCGCTGCTCGCGCATGCGAAGGACTCGATCCGCAAATCTCGCCCCGAACTCAAGCGTGTGACGATCGCCGGCGATTTTCGTCGCGGCTGCGAACTCGTCGGCAATCTCGCGATCGTTGCGGAGGCTGCCAAGCAGGTCGCGACATCGACGCCACCTGCCGACGGGCTGCAAATCCTAGTATCCGACCGCAAGCACTTCGGCGCCGCTCTTCTCTTTGCCACCGGCTCCGCCGGCCACATCGAGCAGCTTCAGGCCTTGGCCGCCGAGAAGGGCATGCGGTTTGATGCGGACGGCCTCCATAAGGGCCGCAGGCTGATCGCAGGGGAGGAGGCCGACGTCTACCAGGCTCTCGGCTTGCCCTTCATCGATCCGGAACTCCGGGAGGGGCGCGGCGAGATCGAGGCGGCCCTGAAAGGCAAGCTCCCGAAGCTCGTCACCGACGGCGATTTGCGCGGCATCCTTCACTGCCACACCGATGCCTCCGATGGCACCGAGACGCTGGAGACCATGGCGAAGGCCACGCGCCAGCGGGGCTTCGAGTATTTCGGCGTGGCGGACCATTCCAAGTCCGCCCACTATGCCGGCGGTCTCTCCGTCGAGGAGATCGCGCAGCAGCACCGGGAAGCCGATCGACTGAACAAGCGGTTCGGCAAGGACTTCCGGATCCTCAAAGGGATTGAGTCCGACATCCTGGCGGACGGGTCGCTCGACTATGACGACGATGTTCTGGAACGCTTCGATTTCGTGGTCACCAGCATCCATGGGCGCTTCAAGCTGGATCGCAAGGCGCAGACGCAGCGGCTGCTGCGCGCCATTTCCGATCCTCACACGACCATCATCGGCCACATGACCGGGCGGCAACTCCAGCGGCGGCCGGGCTACGAAATCGACGTCGAAAAGGTGCTGCGGGCCTGCGCCAAGCACGACGTTGTCGTCGAGATTAACGCCCACCCATGGCGGCTCGATCTGGACTGGCGCTGGCACCAGGCGGCGCTGGAGTTCGGCTGCATGCTGAGCATCAATCCGGACGCGCACTCGATCCCCGAGCTCGATCACATGCACTGGGGTGTCCTGATGGCCCGCAAGGGCGGTGTCCCTGCCGACCGGGTCCTGAACGCGATGACGCTTGCGGAGATCGCGCGCTACCTTCGCCAGAAGCGGCGCTCGCTCGCCCGCGCCGCCTGATGCAGCAGAGGCACGATCTGGCGCTCGAGGGCAGGGTCGTGGCGGTCGCTGCCGATCGCGGCCATCACTTCAGCAAACCGGTCCTGGATCGCATCGTTCTGGTGGAGGGGCACGGCGTCGAAGGCGACGCCCACGCCGGCCCGTTCGTCCGGCACCGCTATTTGGCACGCCGCCGGCCCCGCCTGCCCAATCTCCGGCAGGTCCACCTGATCCCATCCGAACTCTTCCCGTCTCTTCTCGAAGCTGGCTTCGAAGTTGGCGCCGGCGACCTCGGCGAGAACGTCACCACCGCCGGATTGGACCTCGAACGGATGCCGCTGGGGACCCTGATCGAGCTGGGGCCCTCTGCGGTCGTCGAGCTGACCGGCCTCCGGACGCCCTGCGTCCTGATTGACCGCTTCCGAGCAGGCCTCAAGCGTCAGGTGCTCTCGTCGGCGGAAACGGGCCCTCCATTCAAATCCGGGGTGCTGGGCGTGGTACGGGCCGGGGGGACGGTCGAGGCTGGTGATGCCGCGCGGGTTCGCCTTCCGTCCTCCTCGTTTCGGCCGCTGCCGGCCGTGTAGAAAGACCCTACCATGGCCCGACAATCGACACTCCCTCCTCGCCTGCAGCCCATGCTGGCCACGCTGACCGATGCGCCGTTCGACGATTCCGACTGGGTCTTCGAGGACAAATTCGATGGTTTTCGTATGGTGGCCGAAATCCGGCGTGGTCGGGTCGCGCTCTACAGCCGTAACGGGAAGATCATCAGCCACTCCTATGTCGAGGTCGCGAAAGCGCTAGAGGGCGTGAAGGCGGATGCCGTGATCGATGGCGAACTCGTCGCGATCGGCAAGGATGGGGCCTCCCATTTCCAGTTGCTTCAGAACGCCCTGCGCCGTGAGGCCAAGCTTCTGTACTGCGCGTTCGATCTCATGTTCGCGGGCGGCGAGGACCTACGCGCGCTGCCGCTCCTGGAGCGCAAGAAGCGACTCAAGGCCATCCTGCCGCGCCACAAGCTGATCGCGTTCAGCAACCACCGCAAAGGCAATGGAACGACGTTCTTCGCAGAAGCCGAGCGAAGGCATCTCGAAGGCATCATGGCAAAGCGCGCCGACAGCCCGTATGCGTCCGGACGCCGGACAGCCGATTGGCTGAAGGTGAAGACCGCGCAACGGCAGGAGGTAGTGATCGCCGGCTTCACGGCACCGAGGCGAACCCGGCCCTTCTTCGGCGCTCTCGCGCTGGCAGTGCGGGAAAATGGCGGGTGGCGGTACATCGGCCACGTCGGCACCGGCTTCAGCCGCCAGGTTCTGGAAGAGCTTCATAGGAAGCTGGTGAGGCTCAAGACGGCCAAGTCGCCCTTTCCCGCCAAGGTGAAGGATGAGCAGTTCACGACCTGGGTGCGTCCTTCGTTGGTTGCAGAGGTGAAGTTCGCGGAGTGGACCAGCAAGGGAGAGCTGCGCCAGCCGGTCTATCTCGGCCTGCGGTCCGACAAGAAGGCCAAGGACGTCGTTCGCGAAAAGAGCTGGTCGCGAAAATAGCGCAGCCGGGAAGAGACGTCCGGCCCGGTCAACCGGCCGCGCGCTCTGTTGCGGGAGGCCACGGCGGCAGGGGCGGTAGCCCGAGAGCCTTGCGTACAGGTCCGAACGACTTCCGGTGAGCTGCGCATGCACCAAGCCTGGCAAGAGCTTCGTAGTGAGCCGGCACCGGGTAGCCCTTATGATCCGCGAAGCCGTAGCCGGGGTGTCGCACGTCGAGCGCCCGCATCACGGCGTCGCGCTCGACTTTCGCGAGGATCGAGGCGCCGGCGATGCTGGCGGACTTGGCATCACCCTTGATGATCGCCTGCTGAGGGATGTCGATTTTCTTCAATCGCTTCGCGTCGATCAGCAGATGCTGCGGCGTCGATCCCAGCCCCCGGACCGCACGCTGCATTGCCTGGATGCCCGCCCAATAGATGTTGATCGCGTCGATCTCCTCGACCTCGACGAATGCCACACACCAACTCTCTGCCTTTGCCTTGATCTCCTTCGCAAGTTCCTCGCGCGCTGCGGCGTCGAGTTTTTTCGAATCGTCGATCCCAACTATGCGCGTGCCCGGCTTCAGGATCACGGCGCCTGCGGAGACCGGCCCGGCGAGAGGGCTCATGCCCGCCTCATCAACGCCTGCCACGGCCTGATGGCCTCCTTCCCAGAGAGAGGTCTCGAAGCGCAGCATCTTGCGGAGGCGCTGCCCTTCGGACCTGTTTTCGAAGCGCCGCTTATCGATCGAGGCCAGGATGGCACGTGCTCCCGCGCGCCCGTCAGCCCGCAGGATCTGCTCGACGCTGGCCTCGAGTGGTCGTTTCTCGACGACATAGCGCTGACGCAACACGTCCAGGGAATATTGGGACATAAGGACCTTCGCACTGACTTAATCGGGAAAGCGTGTCCGTAAACTTTGTGGCGATTGTCTGAAGTCAGGCCGTGCCGCCATCGTCACCCTGCGCAGCGCCCCGTCGAGAGGAACCACCGGCTCTAGGTGGGGCCGGTACGCTGCGCGGCTACTGATCTGCATCTACGACCCGCCGATCTCACGAACGGAACCAACCGCGGTCTTCATTCCTTTAGAAAGGAGAGGAGCCTCGATCCCTGGGTGCTTCCGAGGGACAGGCCCATGCTCCGAGAGACTCGCAACGAAGAACAGGTTCTGGACCGCACCGCAGAGGTCGCAGCCACCATTGCGGAAGAAGGCCTTCGCTATGTCAGCGACTCCGCGCCCGGTTACACTCGCAAGCGGACGGGGACTACCTTCAGCTACTACGACAAGGACGGCAAGCGCATCACCGATGCCGCCGTCATCCGGCGCATCAAGTCCATCGGTATCCCGCCGGCCTATGAATCTGTCTGGATCTGCCCCTCAGCGAATGGCCACATCCAGGCGACCGGCCTCGATGCGCGGGGTCGCAAGCAGTACCGTTACCACGCAAAATGGCGCGAGCTGCGCGACCAGAACAAGTACGAACACATCGTCCAGTTCGCTGCCGCGCTGCCCGCGCTGCGCGACCGTGTCGCGGCCGACATGAAGCTGGAAGGGCTACCTCGCGAGAAGGTTCTGGCCACGATCGTCAGTCTTCTGGAGAAGACTTTGATCCGGGTCGGAAACGCCGAGTATGCCGAGAAAAACAAATCCTACGGGCTCACCACGATGCGACGAAAGCACGTTGCGGTGGGCCGCGGCGTGCTTCGGTTCGACTTCACGGGCAAATCGGGCAAACAGTGGAAACTTCGGGTCGAGGACAAGCGGATTGCCGCCATCGTGAAGCGCTGCGCGGAGATCCCGGGACATGAGCTCTTCAAGTACCTGGACGACGACGGGCAGCCGCGTACCGTCGATTCCGGCGACGTCAATGCCTACATCAAGGACATCACAGGCGAGGACTTCAGCGCCAAGTATTTCCGCACTTGGGCGGGGACGGTTCTGGCGGCGTTGGCGCTGACCGAGTTCAAGAAGTACGACAGCCAGGCCGAGGCGAAGCGCAACGTCGTCGCCGCGATCGAAAGCGTCTCCAAGCAGCTCGGGAATACGCCGGCCATTTGCCGCAAGTGCTACGTGCACCCGGAAGTCCTGAACGCCTACATGTCCGGTGATCTTGTCAAGATGATCGAAGCCAAGATCGCTCGGAAGTTCAAGCGACAGTATGCCAAGCTCACGTCGGATGAAGTCATGGTGTTGGCGTTTCTCCGCAAACGCCTCGATTCTTTGAAGGCCCCCGACTAGTGCCTCCTGCGACGCTTACCACGCTGGCGGCGCCGCGAAGGACGGCCTACCCTATCTTCATGCCTGGACTCGCCAAGCGCACCGGCCGGCCTCGGTCAAATAACTGTTGTTAGTCACTTAGACGCGCTTTCCACCGGCCTGAGAAGATTCTTGACGACGTACTTGCCGATCTCATACCCCATCTCACGACCGACCCTTGTCGAGAACCGATAGTGAAAGCCTGCCCAAACCCGGGCTTCGGACACCTCGTTGATGAATGATTTAAGGTCTGTCCAGCGGCGCTCAGCCCCCGGCGCAGTGGTGCTCGTCATGCTGATCTCAGAGAACGTGGTCGTACCCAATGCGGCTTCGAGAACCGCACACATAGCAGACGCCTGCACACAGTGAGCGCATGGGTATTCTGGGTGCATCGGAGTATCCGCGATCGGACGCCACAATGGGTCCCTCTCTGTTTCGGCGTTGTCATCCCTGTCGCCATTGCGGATCGCCGTAATCGGCCGCCAGAAATTGTAGTGGTACTTGGCGTCGAACACCGCAATCAGGCTGTCTGCCCGAGCGACGGCGATCAAGGCAAAGATGCGGGAATTATCGGTTTGGTCTAGCTTCTTGGCGGCTATCAGAGCGCGTGCGAGCGGATAGAACACGTCGCCGCCGATCGAGATCCAGAACTTGGCCGCTTCGGTCTGATCCGCGGTGCGGGACTTGCTGTCGAAGCGGCCGACTTTGGAAATCTCGTTGAAGTCGTGCGCCCATTCCGAGCTGGAGAGCGCAACGGGCGGCTCCGGTCGGAATTGGTCAGCCTTATTCATCGCGAAGGGTCGAACGCCCGGCCACTGTGCGACGACCAGTCTGGGCGTCGGAACGTAGACGCCCGGAGTGGTGATGGGCCGATGGCCGTCGGGCGCGGCGGACCCGTCGTCCTTTCTGTTCGTCAGGATTTTCGCGGCCACCGTTTCGCCCACTCTAATGCCTTCTTCCTTCGCTGGGCCGTCGGGGACGCGCTGAAGGTCGTTGCTGAGCGCTTGTTTGAGCTCGGGCGCGTTTGCCTCCGGGCTGCTCGCGAGTAGTACGGTTGCGGCAGCAACGCCTGCCGCTACTTCTTTGGAGACTTCGCGGCTGATGTGAAGCTTGGTGAGGAACGGTGCGTATCTCGGCTCCACTGAGTTGGTTGCATCGAACATGGCGAGGTGCATCATCGCCAGCACGCGCTCTGCCGCCGGCGGTCCCAACTTTTGGGCCAGCAGCAAAGTGACGGCTCGCTCATTCCAGTCTGAAATGACATCCGCAAAGGCAGAAGTGACAGGGAGCGACAACATCAGTCCGGCGAGAATGCTGCGGCGCAGGGGTGCTCGGTTCATGTAGGCCTCCGTTTGCTGCGACCGACCAGGCGTGAGAGCCGGGCGCGCCGAGGCAAACATCGCTACCGGTTCCGCTCAAGTCTGTTTTTCGAACTAGCGAAGCAAAGCCTTCGGTGGTTCAATCGCGATCATGCAAGACGGCTATGACCAATTTTGCCCCATCGCTAAAACGGCTGAGGTACTGGCGACGCGTTGGACGCCGCTGATCCTGCGCGAATTGATGGCTGACAACCGAACATTCAACGATGTTCATCGTGGCGTGCCGCTTATCTCGAGAGCGGTCCTTGTGACACGACTTCGCGAATTGGAAGATCAAGGAATCATCGAAAGGCGCGCGCGGTCCAACGGGACTGGACACGAATATTGGCTTACCCCCGCTGGCGAGGCACTCCGGCCGATCGTCAGCGAGATGGGACATTGGGGTCTGGTACACGCGCGGGATGCGATCAAGCCGACGGACCTTGATCCCTTCTTCCTTGTATGGGGTTTCCGAAAGAGGGCGGTTCGGGACGCCATTGATAAGAAAGTCGTCGCTCGCTTCGAATTCGCCGGCGTGCCGGCCAACCGAACGAAGTACAGCATTCTGTGGCTGGTCCTCGATCCGCAGGGCGTAGACGTCTGCGCCAAGGATCCCGGCTTCGCAGTCGACGTTATTTTCCGCGGCAAAATCGCCGATTTCGTTGCGGTGTACTTGGGATATCTGCCGTGGCGGCAGGTCGAAGGCAAAGAGATCATCGTGGAAGGGACAGATCGTCGCCTGATCAAGGAGGTGCCGACGTGGATCCGGCTCGATAAAATCGTCGGGCGCGACTTTCCTGTCGTGAAGGGAGTTGTCCGCGAGCGCACCACCGGAGCGATTTAATCGGCCGCCCCATCGGCGGCGTCTTCCGCGGTGTGTCGCAGGCCGCCACGGGGTCGGATCGGCCGGGGTGTCGAAGGCGACGCCCAGCCGGCCCCTCGTCACCATCGCTATATCACCGTCCGCGGGCCAGCTTCCCAACCTGCAGCAGGTTCACCTCATCGCGTCCGGGCTCTTTTAGACCCCTACAGAGCCGAGTTCGCAGTCGCAGCGGAAGACTTGGGCGACATCATCACCACCACTGGACATCTGTGCCCCTAGGGATGTTCATTGATCCCATGCCACGGCGGCCATTGAGCGCCCGTGCGCCCTCCTTGTGTCCTGATCGCTGCCGGACCGGCTGAAACGGCAGGTGCTCTCGTCGGCGGAAACGGGCCCTCCGTTCGAATCCGGTGTGCTGGACATGGTACGGGCCGGGGGCGTTCGCAGCTGGTGATGCCGCGCGGGTTCGCCTTCCGTCCTCCTCGTTGGACCTCTGCCAGCTTTGTAGGAGCCGGTGCACAACTCGGCTCGCCGATCGCCGAATCGAAGCTCGTCCGGTAGGTCGGACTGGCATGGCCGCAAACAAGGTAACGGCGGTACGCTTGGGGCTGGGGAAGTAACCGGCAGTCCGGCACTATCCAAGCCGCCGCGCGTACCGGCGGCTTTTTCTTGGCCTGATCCTACTTAGGACGCGTTGGCCCTAGCCCTTTCGCGCGCCTCGCGGCGCCGTTCCCGACGTTCGCGGCGGCGCTTGGCCCGGTCGGCCGGCTGCCGCAGCGGAGGAACCAGTGTCGGCGAAGCGACGACCGTCTGCTCAACCGAAGGCACCGGAATGGGCTCCGGCGCAGCAGGGCGAGCTTCCATGAACTCGAGCACAGCCCGTCCCTTTACAGTGATCTTCCAGCCGCCGCTGATGCGTTCGACCAGCCCTTGTGACCAGATGTCGAGATCCGGAACCCGTGCCGCGAGCCGCCTGGTCCGGTCCGCCCAATCGCGGCCACTGGTCGCCAGAATTGCCATGTCCCGCTTGAGGTCCTCCATGACGGCAAACCCGTCCGGATATGCCGCCAAAATCTTCAAAACGGTGACCTGGAAGTTCACGCCCGCGTCCCGGTTTTCAGTTAGCGCCACATGGTGGGCGCGTGCGAAAGGGCCTTGCGGCCGACCTGTCTGAGGTCCTCGGGACAGAGCTCGCCGCCATTGGCGGCCTCCAGGATCTTCGAAGCCACATGCGTCCGCGCGCCGATCTCGCGCTGCGGAAGACCCTCGCACACTTCGTCGAAAACCGCGCGCAAAAGCGCCGTGGTTGCCATGTCGAACATGAAATGCCCCCAACAAGGGAAAGTAGCATCTTAGCCGAGTTTTCCCGATCTTACGATTGAGGCATGCTAAGTTTGCGGATTTGTGCTCGGGGATAAGGGAGCGACGCTGACGTGCCGAAATGCGAGCTTCGAGGTAGCGCCGAGTTATAAACCTAACGCGATCTCGGCCCACTTCAACATGCGATCGCTGTTGAGGAATGCCAGCACCGCTGGCTCCAGTGAGCCGGGTACGCCCCGTCCAACCAAGGCCGTTGCAGCCACCATGTCGCAGCGCTGATTGAAAGCGAACGAAAGCGCTGCGTTACCATTTCCCTCGACCCGATACGCGCGGCTGCGGCCTTGCATGGGCCCAACGACAATCTCCCGACCGGCACCGATCGGCGTTGTCTTACCAATCAGCGCCAAGTCGCCCATTTGCTCGAGGTCAGTATCGTCGGCGACGCCGGTGGTGCAATTGCAAAAGCCGAGCTTGGCGCGAACGTAAAGCTGGACCTCACCGCCGCAATCGTTGGCATTGCAGCGAAACGCCTTGCCTTTCCCCCAAGGATCTACCCCGAAGGGCCACTCGGTTTCCGTCCACACCGGGCGGATCTGCCCGGTTGCCGCTGTTGCACGTGTCAGGTCGCCGGATCGCAGCATCCAGACCGCAGCGACCGCACAGAACAGTGCCGCGGCTGCGCCGATCGCGGTGAATTTGCTGGTCAGACGCATAGCACCTGCCGCCGAACTCTCTCTAATTCTGAGCCATGAACTTTCGTGCGGCCGCCAGATCTTCCCGCGAGGAGTCGCCATCCCGTGCCATGTCGACCACCTTCGCATAGTACTGGCGTGCCTTCACGGCATCCCCTGCTTTCTCGGCGGCGTGAGCCGCGCCGATCATCGCGCCGAACCGGTTGGGCTCCTTGCGCATCGTGCTTTCGAACGCGACCAATGCCTCCGTCGCCATGCCGCGTTCGAGCAGCATGGTCCCATAAAGCTCGCGTGCCGGAGCAAGCGGTCCAGGCGTGACGATGGATTTCTCGGTCTTGTCTTCGGCATCGGCCGCAAGGCGCATCGCTTCCAACGCGTCCGCCGGTTTCCCCCAGGCGTTGAGCTGCCAGGCTGTGGCGACCTGCCGCTGGATCTCGACGATTTCGGCCCAATAGGCGTCCTTGTCCTGCTGCAGCTTGTCCCGCAACTCCGCCAGCTTGGCGATGTCCGCCGTCGCTGCGTCGGCATTGCCGGAGCGCGCGGCGCCGAGGGCGCGGGCGAAGTAGGTGATCGCATCGACATAGGCAAACCGGCTCGGCTCGACCTTCAGTGCGGCAGCCCTCGGCCAATCACCTCGCTCGACCATGTAGCGCGCTTGGCTCGCCGCTATCGCGTAGGGGCCGGCGCGAACGGCCGGCGCATAGCCCGTGGTCGCAAGCATGTCCGCGATGACGTCGCGGGCTCGGCTGTCCTGTGCAAGCTGGAGCAGGGCGTAGACCATGTAGTCGTCGGCGTGGAGCTGCTCGCTAGGGTCCTTGCCCTCCTTGGCAGCCTTGGCGGAACGGCTATTGGCATCGATGGATTCGTTCCAGTAGCCGACGCGCGTGAAGATGTGTGACGGCATGTGCAAGGCGTGCGGCGCCGCTGGCGCGATCTCGGAATAGCGCTTGGCAGCGTCGAGGCCTTGCTCCGCTATCGCCGGATAGTCATAGAGGTGGATCAGGTAATGCGCGACGCCGGGGTGCCGCGGCTGCCGCTTGAAGATCGGCTCCAGGATGGCCGCGCCCTTGAGCTGGTTAGCATACGTCTTATCGTTTGGTGAGGCCGTGACATTCAGGGTGATGGCGTAGGCGATCTGCGCCTCGTCATCATTGGGATAGCGCTCCGCGACGGCCTCGGTTGCCTTGAGATAGGCCTGTGCCCGCTGGCCAAACGTCGTCTTCTCGTCCCCCGAGTAGAAGGCCAGCAGTGCGTCGACATAGTCTCGTTCGCGGTCGCTCTTGGCGCCGAGTGCCTTGGCTTTTTGCAGCGCGGCGAGGCCCTCGGCGAGATTTTCCTTCGGTGCGGGAAAATGAGGATTGTAGAGCAGGCTCAGTGCAATGCCCCAAAAGGCGATCGCGCATTCCGGATCGGCTTGCAACGTCTCCTTGAAAATCTCCTTCGCAGGCCGGTACCAGAACGAGTGCTGGTAGCGCATGCCGCGATCAAAGCGGCGTTGCGCGACCTCGTTGCAAGTGGTCTGGAAGTGCACCTTGCCAAACTGCTCGTCGGTCGCATCCTGTGCGCGGGCGCAGGCCGTGGCGCAGATCGAAGCAAGAGTGGCGAGGAGAAGAGAGACGCTTTTTAAAGCGAGCGCGCGCATGGGCCCCTCCGTTTTCGGTTAGAAGCAAATGGATTCAGAAGGCGCCAAAGAAAGGCCTTAGCGCCGAAATTTATCGTGCTGAAAATTCGCTTTGGAAAGGATTTGCCCATTTGCGGCAGGTGTCAATAGGAGGGAATGATGTGGTTAGGGAAGAACGCCTGTCAGAATTCATCCTTCTGCAAGCGGAATATCCGGAGGGGAAGCGGTCGCATGCAATGCCGCTAAAATGCAAAACCGATGGCGCGATGTAAGAAGGTTGTAGTGAGGGCTTTTGTCCTCAGGCGAAGGAGGAAAGTCGAGCTCAGCATGGCAGCAATTGAGGCGACACCGGACGTGCGGAGAACGCGGTCAGATCGACGCGAATGACCCGGAGCGGACGTCGACCGTGGGCGAGCCTCATATGCAGCCCATCGAACGACTCTCCACGTTGCCGCAGTCACTCGGGCAGTTCATGAAGCTGGCGGTATCGGCGAGATGCGAGCTGGAAATTCCATTTCTGTCGCTAAGTGCGACAGCTTGTCCGGGTTTTTGACGATGTAGATCGCGGTGATCCCGTCCTCGCGGATGTCGAGCGCAGTCGTCTGCAGAACGCCGCGTCCATCGAGGCTAACGTAGCCTGGCAGGCCGTCGATGGTGACGACACGAAGCAGCTTCGGCGGTACGACGTATTTGCGTCGCTGCCTAGCAAATAGGCGCAGGGCCCGCTCGACCCCCCGAATGACATTGCGGAAAGCAAGGACTTTGCCGCCGCCATCGGTATGGATCTCGACATTCCTTGCCAGCAGCGCCGAAAGCGCCGCCACGTCCCCGTCGCGTGCTGCGGCGAAGAAAGCACGGGTGATCCGATCCGCATCCGCGGGTTCGACATCAAAGCGGGGACGTGCGGTCTGCACGTGCTTGCGGGCGCGCGCCGCGAGCTGACGAACAGCTGCCGGCTGGCGGCCGAGCGTGATGGCCACTTCGGTCAGCGGCACGTCAAAGACGTCGTGGAGAAGGAAAGCGGCCCGCTCAAGAGGCGACAGGCGCTCAAGGGCCAGCATCAACGTGACCGTGACGTCGTCGGCGACCGTCTCGTTCGGCTCCACGGAACCGACGAGAGGATCTGGCAGCCAGGGTCCGACGTAGGTTTCCCGGCGCGCCCGCGCGGAGCGGCGTCGGTCGAGGCACAGGCGTGTGACAATGCGGGTCAGATAGCCGGGAGGCGAATCGACGCCACCCTCCACCCCGACCCACCGTAGCCATGCGTCCTGAACGACGTCCTCCGCCTCGGTGAGCGAGCCCATCATCCGATAGGCCAAGCGTGTCAGGCGCCTGCGCTCCGCTTCGAACTCGGTGGTCCGCTGATCGTCCATCGCCTCCATCCGCCCAGTTTCCTCGCAGATCATATCCGCTGTCACCGTCGCTCGCGCATCCCGAACCCGAGAATAAGACGATCGGACCTGCGTGGATGTGACATCGGCCGCTTTGAATGGAACCGCCGAGTGTCATGTCACACCCTGACCGCTTGGCCCGTCATCGCTCCGAGCGTCGAATCTCCGGCGTTCCGAACAACGAGGCACGTCATGAGCGAGAACAAGCGGCTGGTCTGGAACGAAGTGGCACCCCACGGTGCAAAGGCGCTCTTCAGCATCCACCACTACATCACCACGGGTACCGACCTGCCCCACGAACTGATCCACCTCGTCTTCCTGCGGGTTTCGCAGATCAACGGCTGTGCGCACTGCATTGACCTGCACACCCGGGACCTCTTGGCCACGATGTCATTTGAAAAAGTCGCCCTCGTTCCGGTCTGGGCCGAGGTGCCCCACCTGTTTCCCGACAAGTACCGGGCTGCCCTCGCGTGGGCGGAGGAAGTTACGCTCGTCAGCGAGACGCACGCCTCCGACGAGGCCTATGCGGCCGCAAGCGCGGCTTTCGCTCCAAAGGATCTCGTGGACCTCACGATCACGATTGCGGCCATGAACGCGTTCAACCGGTTGGGGGCGCCCTTTCGGCTCCCGGTCAAGGCCAAGGCCTGATCCGCTTCTTCGCATCGATTCGGAATGGCCCAAGGGCCGTTCCGAAGCGGAGCCGCGGGTGCCGGCCTATGAACCGGAGCGGAAGTTGCGCCCGGAGAGCTGTAGCGCCGCGCGCCTCAGGTCTCTCGCTCAGAGCTTTACCGAGATGAAGGCTTCTTCCGGAATCGCAAGCCTAGGCATTGCGCCGACTACAATGCCAGCTATTGGCCCGTGGGTGACCTCAGCCCACCGCGCGGCAATGTCGGCTTCCGAGAGATGACCCGACCGAGGGCATGCTGGCTGCTGAGGGCAGCCTTTGACCCTGAGCAGACTTTTGGACCGTTCTCATTCCGTATAGAAGTCGCCGTTTGTTCCCATTTGAGTATCCTTGGTTATTTTTAGGAACGTCAAAGGAGGTTTAGCGTCTGGCTCTATTCGAGAGGACCGCCGCCATGCCAGAGCATCACATCGAAACCCCGCTCTTTTGCCCTAAGTGCCGGAAGAGGACGCGGCTTCTCGAACGGCTTTGGAGCACAAAGACGGGAAACTACGTGTACGTGTACAAATGCCAATGCGGGGAGCTAATCTGGGAGGATTGATGACCGACAAGAAACCACCCAAGAAGCCCCGCGCAAGTCAAAAGCCGTCTCTGAACTTCCTCCGAATGAGTGGACACCTGTAGTAGGCTCGTTGAGCCTGGAGGTGTTGAATGGAACGTGCACGTCGGTCGTTTACTGAAGAGTACAAGCGCGAGGCGGCGGGGTTGGTGGTGTCGAGCGGCCGCTCGATCGGGTCGGTAGCCAAGGAGCTCGGTCTGCGCGACTCAGTGCTGCGGCGCTGGGTCGATAAGCTCCGGCGCGAGCCGGCATCGGCGGCGTGGCGCCCCACCACGCAGGCGACGCCGATGTCGGCGGACCAGGCTTCGGAACTCGCCGTGTTGCGCCAGGAGAACGAGCGGCTGCGGATGGAACGCGACATTTTAAAAAAGTCGATCGCGATCTTTGCCGGAACCCGAACATGAGCTTTCGCTTCATCGAGGACCATCGCAACACCTATCCGGTGCGGCTGATGTGCGCCGTGCTCGAGGTCTCGCCGGCCGGCTACTACGCTTGGCGCGACCACCCCGTGAGCGAGCGGGCAAAATCCCATGCCGCGCTGCTGGCCGAGATACGGCAGGTCCATCAGGACAGCAGCGGCCGCTACGGCAGTCCCCGCGTCCATGCCGCTCTGCGCAGGCAGGGACGCAGCGCCAGCCGCGGCCGGATCGAGCGGACGATGCGCCGGCATGGCATCCGCGCCATCACCGCAAAGCCACGCCGTGTGCGCACCACCGACAGCCGTCACGACCTGCCGATCGCACCGAACCTGGTCGCGCGCGACTTCACGGCGGAAGCCCCGAACCGGGTCTGGCTCGGCGACATCACCTACATCCCGACCGCCGAGGGGTGGCTTTATCTGGCCGCCGTCATGGATCTGTTCAGTCGGAAGATCGTCGGCTGGGCCATGCGCGATCACATGCAGGTCGAGCTCGCCTCCGCAGCCCTGACGATGGCAATCCGGGAGCGGCGGCCGCAGGCCGGATTGATCTGTCACACCGACCGGGGTGTGCAATACGCTTCGCACGCTTATCGCAGCACCCTTATGGAGGCCGGCATGACGGCATCAATGAGCCGCAGGGCCGATTGCTACGACAACGCCCCGATGGAAAGCTTCTTCCATACCCTGAAGACCGAGCTCGTCCATCATCGCAACTACAAGACCCGCACTGAGGCCCAGCGCGATATCTTCAGCTTCATCGAAGGATTCTATAACCGGACAAGGCTCCATTCCGCACTCGGATATATCCCCCCGATCGAGATGGAGCTAAAAGCCGCTTAACCCGTCCACTTTATCGGGGGAAGATCACTCCCATCGACGAACTGCGCCAGATGGTCGAAGAGGACATCGAGTAGCAGCGGAAGTTCGTCCAAGAACTAAAGCGCAAGCTGAACTAAGGCTGCTTCAGTTGGCGGCCTCAATCATTCAGCCGACGTTGACTTTCGCTTGTGGCCCGATGGCGAAGTGCGTTTTAGTTCAGGTATTGTTAGCGCATCGGGGGCATACCGGAAGTGACGCGGCGCTGCTCAAACCGGCGCTTCTGACCCGTGGCTGACTTCCGCCCACAGAGCTGCGATTTCCGCTTCCAAAGAATGACCGCATCAGGGACATCCGGCTGCCATGGACGGCCCTTGACCCTTTCAGACATCAGACAAAGTGGGCTCTATGGACGCGACTGGAGTACATAGAACTTCGAGCTAGGCCGTGTACCCATAAACCCGGCGCCATGATGTAACTAAAACAATGTCTCCTTTGCCCCTACAGCGACCGACTTCGGGCGGCAGCGCAATATGTCGCGATAAGCCCCAAGCGGAAGTCGCCGTTGGGAGACCGCCAACTGAGGGGGCATCACTCGTCCCATATCAGCTTGCGTAAGTCACGGTGCCTTTGGCCATGTTGGGGAGCGTAAAGGAAGCGCTCGTCTCTCTCAGTCACCGACGCCTCGGCAACCTCGGCCATGATGCAGATGATCTAACCGGGCCGATCTTGGCTGGTTGCTAAGCTCTCATGGCGGGACAAGCAGCCCAACCAACGGGGCGCGAACTTCACTTTCCTTCCGATTTCACAATTTCTGCAAGGCTTTCGAGCTGGTGCCCCAATGCTGTCCAGCTTCGTGAAATGCTCAAAAGAACCGCAGAGCGCCTTGCTGAATTTTTCGAATCGGCTCCTCGGATTTTAAAATCAGCGGCATACGCTCTGCATTGTTCAATGGATGGCATTTGCGCTCCCGCATGTATGTAAATCTCGCCAAATAGGCGGCTTTACTGCTGCACCATTCAGTCTGAAACGTGAAGCCGGCTTCCAATGGGCCAGGAGGCTTAACGTTCCACCGCCTCTCACGAGAGCTTATGATCCTCCTCTTCCCAACCCAGCCGCCAGAGGTTGTGGCCTCCAGAGTAAGGTGGGAAAGGATTTTCGTCGATACGTATACCGCCGCGTCGGGCCTCTTGGCCAAGGTGGTAAGCGAGCCGCCGAGAGACCCGGAGTTTTCCCATGCCTAAACCTTTCTCGGTTTTGAAGACCGCTACTCCTCCGTAAATGTGGCAGTCTCGCTGACCTTCTGAGGGAGTAGTGGACGGTACCCTTTGAGCAGGACAGTCGGATCGGACTCCGCCAGAACCTTTTTTGCAAACTGTACGACCTCTCGCGCGCGCTCGATGAGTTCGCGATCGAACTCGCTGGGTCGATAAATCTGCATTTGGGCGGTTGGTCGGGGCGCTTGAGGCATAGGACCAAAGCCATCAGGTCACCAACTAACGCAAATATTCAACGAGGTTTCCACAATTCCCGGCGAAAAGCGAAGCGATCCTCTTGTTGGCGGCGGTCGTTTTCGCAAGCTGCCAACATCTCTCGGCGCTGCCGGATGATTTCCCTACTATGAGCAATCGCTCGATCGGCGGCATCAAACAGATCTTGAAGTTCCCGGCCATACTGCTCGGTCATCATGGCGCTCCCTGGCTCGCAGGCGGGAGCACAATGATCTCTCAGCCACCGACGCCTACGGGCAGAGCCGAAGCCGGTGATGGGGACACAATAGCTGCGTCAATGGTTGGTTGCAAAGCTCCTGGTTTGGGACTTGGACAGGTCTACTCTCTTAAGGATTTGCATTGGCAAGACGGGCGATAAAATGGGGTTCTGAGCAAGATTGCCGTGAAGGTCTGCTGCGGCCAGAAGCTGCCATCGGCAGCTCTGTCACTGACGGAGAAAGAGGTACGCATGCCTACTGGACGCGCGCGATCTGAAAAGAGTACTTCGCCTCCAAGACCGGACCATTTTTGTCGCGAACGACGATCATCAGATCGCGAGCACGCGGGTTGCCGTTGGTCGCCCGCACCTCGTCTCTCAGCATATCGGCAAGAGCGTAAGCCGCCTCGTTTTGAATCTCATCTAGAGAGGAAAGCTCCGTTCCCTCTTCGTCGGGAGCTAACCCTTCGGCGCTAAGCAGATCGAAAAAATATAGCGGCATTCGGCGCGCTCCGATTTCGAGGCGGGAGCGCAAACATCTCTCAGCCATCGACGCCTGCGGGTCGCGTGCCGATGATGGTTGTTAACTAGCACAGCTTTGCCGTTGTTCCTACTCCGGGGGCCTCAGTCCGGGCGACCGGAGCCATTCGCTCAAGTGCGAGCCCGTCTCTGCTTGACGCGCTCTTCTCAGCAAGGTGTCCCTGAGAGCACCTGGGGGGAGCAGCTTGGCTTCTTCCCGCAGGCGCTTGGCCTCGACAGATAGGCGTTCTTCGAGAGAGAAGATCTGTTTAACGCGGCGACGCTTCGGCATAGGCAAAATCCAACGCTTATTAGCGAGAAAGCAACCGGCGTTCTCATAACAGAAGTCCTACGATCGAAGATAATGACCCGAAGCGGGCACTGGTTCAGTATCTTTTGATACGTGCAAAACAATATTGCACATGAAACCCGGAAAAATTCTCAAGTTACTCAAGAGGCGCTGATTGCTCAGTTGGAGCAATTTGCACCTGACGCACAGAGAACGCGGGCCGAACAATGCCGAAGTCAGTTGGCGCGTCGGTGTCTGCTATGGGTCGATTTTGTTGAAAAAGGCGGTGTTGCGACTCAAGGATAGCAGTGATTCAGTCTGTCTAATTGGCAGGACTGAAGATCATGATGGGGCATCAGCAAGTCGAACAGGCTGCGTTGTTCTATGAGTTCTCGCTGGAGAAGCATATTCCCTCCGACCATCTCTTGAGATCGGTCGACAGGTTTGTCGATCTGCAAGAGATCAGGCAAGACTTGGCGCCTTTCTACAGCCGCATCGGCCGGCCTTCGATCGATCCCGAACTGATGATCCGGATGCTCCTGATCGGCTACTGCTTCGGCATCCGGTCAGAGCGGCGCCTGTGCGATGAGGTTCACTGTAGCGCGGCAATCTGGGTGGGAAGTGCGCGGCAAACAGGATGGCGAGGCAGTGTCGCGGCCTGATGATGATTGCCGCGATGATTGTCGCGCGCAAGAGTTTTGTTGAACTCTGATTGTCGCGCAGCGTCAATCAGCGACGGTTTTGGGTGTCGCGTGCGATGGTGGCCGTCCTGGACCGCGTTTTCGTTCGAGGGCGGTCCGTCTGCGATAGCTCTCGACGTTCATCTCGACGATGGTGGCGTGGTGAACGAGGCGATCGATAGCGGCGAGGGTCATGGCGGGATCCGGGAAGACCCTGTTCCATTCGCCGAATGGCTGATTGGCGGTGATCAGCATCGAGCGGCGCTCGTAGCGAGCGCTGATGAGTTCGAACAGCACGCTGGTCTCGGCCTGATCCTTGGTGACGTAAGCGAGATCATCTAGGATCAGGAGATCGAAGCGATCGAGACGATTGATGGCCGCCTCGAGGTTGAGCTCGCGTCGCGCCAGCTGGAGCTTCTGCACGAGATCGGTGGTCCGGGTGAAGAGGACGCGCCATCCGTTCTCGATGAGGGCCAGGCCGATCGCTGCCGCCAAGTGGCTCTTTCCGCCGCCGGGCGGGCCGAACAACAGCAAATTGGCGCCCTTGCCCAGCCAGCTGTCACCGGCGGCGAGCGCCATCACCTGCGCCTTTGAGATCATCGGCACGGCTTCGAAGTCGAAGCTGTCGAAGGTCTTTCCGGCGGGCAAACGTGCTTCGACAAGGTGTCGTTCGATCCGACGGCGGCCGCGTTCGGCGATCTCGTGCTCGGCGATGGTCGCGAGGAAGCGGCCGGCCGGCCAGCCTTCCTTGTCGGACTGTTCGGCAAATTGAGCCCACAGCACCTTGATGGCAGGCAGCCGGAGTTCATTGAGCAACAGATTGAGGCGCGCGGCATCAACCGTGTTCGTTACGCTCATGCGGCACCTCCGGTCTCGGCGGTACCGATGAGGCATTCGTAGGTCGCAAGCGGCACGAGCTGCACCACGACGTTCGGCAGGTTGGCGGGATCGGGGGCGAAGTGAGCACGTAGCCGGTTGAGGTCGGGCAGTCGGCCGGCGTCGAGGTCGGCGGTGAGCTGATCGGCGAGTTCGGCCTCGCAGCCGCGGTCATGAGCGAGCGCGAGGAGGTCGACCATGATCCGGCAGGCTTTTTTGTCCGGCAAGCGTTCGCGCAGGCGATCGAAGGTCTTCCGATAGGCATCGCGCGGGAACAGCCGATCTCGATAGACCAGATTGAGAAGCGCCATCGGCTTGCGCCGCAGGGAATGGATCACGTGCCGATAATCGACGACCTGGTCGTACTTGCCATTGGGATGCGGCCGCCCACGCGGCAGGGTGACGAGATGGGTGCCGCCGACGAACACGTCGAGACGATCGTCGTAAAGGCGCACCCGCAGCCGGTGACCGATCAGGCGCGATGGCACTGTGTAGAACACCTTGCGCAGGGTGAAGCCGCCGGACGATGTCACGCGGACGATCACCTCTTCGTAGTCGGAGGTGCGCCGATCGGGCAGCTCCTGCAACACCACGCGCTCGCTATCGATCCGCTTGGCGTTGCGGGCATTGCGGCGGCTGACGATCTCGTCGATGAAGCCGCGATAGGTGGCAAGATCGTCGAAGTCGACAGTTCCGCGCAGCAGCAAGGCATCCGCGATTGCTCGCTTGAGATGACCGTGGGGCCCTTCGATCGAACCATTCTCGTGAGCAACGCCTCGATTGTTCCGGGAAGGCCGCATGCCGTAGTGGTCACAAAGGGCCTCGTATCGCTGCGTCAGATCGTCCCGTGCATCGCGATCGAGATTGCAGAATGCGGCCGACAGACTGTCGGTCCGATGCTCCCGCGGCGCCCCACCGAGCGACCAGAGGGCATTCTGCAGGCCTTCCGCCAGGGCAACGAAGCTCTCGCCGCCAAGCACGACGTGGGCGTGCTCGAACCCGCAATAGGCCAAACGGAAGTGATAGAGACGATGATCCAACGGAGCACCCGCGATCGTAACACCCAGTTCGTCCATGTCTGTGAAGTCGGAGAGGCCGAGTTGGCCAGGCTCGTGGGTTTGGCGGAAGATCACCTCCTGCTCCTCGCCGTGGACCGCCCGCCATGCACGGATCCGACGTTCCAGGGTACGACGGATACCGCTGCCGAGATCCGGATGACGCCGTAGCATCTCCTCGAACACCGCCACCGGGCGTAAGCCAGGTGCCGCCTTCAGGATCGGGACGATCTCGGTCTCGAACACGTTGCTCAACGGGTCCGGTCGTCGCCGGCCGCGGGGAGCCTTCCTTTGCGATGGAAATCGGGGGTCTCTCTCGATCCGATAGGCGGTCGACGCACTGAATGACGCCTTGGCCGCCGCCACTGGCGGGCTATCGGTCTGACGGTACTTCATGTAGAGCCTCATCTGGTGATCTGTGATGTGTCGGCCGGGCAAGCGAGTGATTCCTCTTGGCGGAAGAACCACTTGCATAACCCCGCCGGCCGCGATCACCAGTCGGCGCGGTCCTCCTCGGGATCGCGCCGACGCTGGGCCCGTAACTCCGGTCGGGCTACGCCCTCCCTACGTCACGGGCCCAGCGAAACTCTCTCACCTTGATTGACGCTGCCTTCCATCCTGATTGCCGCGCGACAGTTCACCTCAATTTGGCCTACCGGTGGTTCTGCCGGCTTGGTCTGGAAGGGGCGGTGCCGGATCATTCGACATTCTCCAAGAACAGGCATGGCCGCTTCCGGCAGAGCAATCTCTTCCGTCGCGTGTTCGAGAGCGTGTTGCGCCGCTGCATCGAGGAGCGACTGGTCGGTGGTGAAGGATTTGCAGTCGATGCGAGCCTCATCAAGGCCGATGCCAACCGGCAGAAGGGAATCGAAGGCGATAAGGGACTTCCGCCGGATGCTGCTGGCCGAGCAATCGATGAGTATCTGGCTGTCCTGGATGATGCCGCGTTCGGAGCCGCGACCGAGGTTACCCCGAAGTTCGTATCGCCCTCTGATCCGGCGGCGCGCTGGACGGGGGCGCACGGCGGCCAAGCCTTTTTCGCCTATTCGACGAACTACCTGGTCGACATTGAGAACGCGATCATCGTCGATGTTGAGGCAACGACGGCAATCCGGCAGGCCGAGGTATTGGCCGCTAAGCGCATGATTGAGCGCTCGCTGGAGCGGTTTGATCTCTATCCGAGCCGGCTCCTCGGTGACAGCGGCTATGGCTCGGCTGAGATGCTGGCTTGGCTGGTCTATGAGCACGGCATCGAGCCGCACGTTACAGTCTTCGACAAGTCGGCACGCACAGACGGTATCTTCTCGCGCGACGACTTCACCTATGACCATGCTGGCGACATCTATCGTTGCCCTGGTGGCAAAGTTCTTACCACGACCGGAACGTTGGTGAATGACGGTGCCACCATGCTCTACCTCGCCAGCAAGCGCGATTGTGATCGATGCGCATTGAAGGGTCAGTGTTGCCCCAAGCAGGCATCACGGAGGGTGCCGCGCTCGATCTACGAAGGCGCTCGCGACATGGCGCGCCAGATCGCGAGATCGTGGGAGGGAGGCACCTCGCGCCGGCTCCGCAAGAAAATCGAAATGTTGTTCGCCCACCTGAAGCGCATTCTCAAGCTCGACCGATTGCGTTTACGAGGCCCCAACGGCGCGCGCGACGAGTTCATCCTCGCGGCAACCGCCCAGAACCTTCGAAAGATGGCCAAGCTGATCCCGATGCCCACCCCGAGGCTCGCATAGGGTCGATAGGGCAGTTCGGCCTCGTCGCAACGAAGCTATTACAATGAAATACTGCCGCCCTTTTTCAACGGAATCGGCCCATTTTCGACGCATCTGGCAGAGATTGAGGGCTGTTGATGTCCGCTCTGTCCGTAAGCGCCATACCAGGAGCAAGCCAGGATCGTTGCGTTTGGCCCGACTACCGTGATTCAAACTCCTGAACTGGAGGTCGAATCATGCGCTACGAACTCACGGACCATGAATGGACCGCCATCAAGCCGATGCTACCGAACAAGCCGCGTGGCGTTCGTCGGGTGAACGACAGACGGGTCCTGAATGGCATCTTCTGGGTCCTCCGATCAGGAGCACCTTGGCGTGATCTGCCGACGGCGTTTGGCCCATACACCACTTGCTACAACCGGTTCGTTAGGTGGCGGCGGGCCGGTGTTTGGGGCCGCATCATAGAAGCGCTCGCCACTGCCCATGATGCCGCTGTCCAGATGATCGACACCTCCATTGTCCGCGTGCATCAGCATGGAGCCTGCATCACAAGAAACCAGCGCCAGTCGATGGGAAGGTCACGCGGCGGCTTGACGAGCAAAATCCATGCGGTGGTCGATGGCAATGGCTTGCCGGTACGGCTGGCGCTGAGCCCGGGTGAGGCCCATGACGTTCGACTCGCCGGAAAACTGCTGTCTCGTCTGAAAGCAGGCTCGATGCTGCTTGCCGACCGTGGCTATGATGCGGACTGGATCAGGGAGATGGCTATGAAGAAGGGCGCGTGGGCCAACATCCCGCCGAAGAGCAATCGTAGCGATCCGATCTGCTTCAGCCCCCACCTCTATCGTGCTCGCAACCAGGTCGAGCGGTTCTTCAACAGGATCAAACAATGTCGTCGGGTGGCGACGCGCTACGATAGGCTCGCCGCCAACTACCTCGCATTCGTTCAACTCGCATCAATAAGGCTATGGCTGCGCCTTAATGAGTCCGCGTCCTAAATCGCGTACCGCTGTGATCAATGCTGCGTTGAGCGAAGTGCTCCGATCAGTCGCGCAGCCGTGCCTGGCTTAACTCCAGGCGGAGTTGTACGCCAGAAGGCTTCCAAACAATATCGACTTTTCCGCCGAGCTGCCCTTCGACCGCAGACTTAATGAGCCTGCTGCCGAAACCGGTCGATGTCGGCTTGGCAATCGCAGCAGAGGAATTGCGCTCGCTCCACGTCAGAACCAGATCTTTTCCAGCAAGTTCCCAGCCGATCATCACCTTCCCGTCTGCACGACCCAGTGCGCCATACTTGGTAGCGTTCGTGGCAAGCTCATGCAGGATGAGCGCCATAGCGGAGGCTGATTTCTCGCCCAGCAGGATTTCCGGTCCGGCCAAGCTCACTTTGCCATGTTGCGCGTCACTCAAATGCGGTGCCAATATCTGTTCAGCAAGATGGATGAGCAACACCGAATGCGCCGGCATCGAATCTGCTGCGCCGATCCGGACGAGGTCATGTGCCCGCGATAGCGCTTGCAAACGTGCTTTAAGCGCGGAGCTCATTTCAGCCGTCGTATTGCTCGATCGGCCCGTCATGTACACCATGGCCTCGAAGAGCTGGAAGAGGTTCTTCACCCGATGATTCAGCTCTTGCATCAGCAGCTGCCGGGCCTCCTCGGCCATTTTCAAATCATGCAGGTCAGTGCACGTGCCGTACCAGCGGATGATTTCGCCCGCCTCGTTGCGGACGCACTGTGCACGTCCGATCACCCAGCGATATTCACCCGAGCGGTGCCGCAGCCGATACTCGATATGATAGGGGGTGCCCGTAGCCAAGCTGTGGCGCCACAATTTCCAGGCTCGCTCCTGGTCGTCGGGGTGAAACATTCCGTTCCAGGCCTCACCATCGGTTGAACCTTTGGGCATCCCCGTATATTCGTACCAGCGGTCGTTGTAATAATCATGATAGCCGTCAGGCAGCGTCGACCAGATCATCTGGTCGATGGAGTTAACGATGGCCTGGTAACGTTCCTCGCTTTCGCGAAGAGCAGCCACCGCCCGGATCGTGTCCGTCACATCGGTCGCTTGCACGAAAATGCCGTACCGGTCGCCCGCGCCGTCGCTTATCGGCTGATAGACGAAGTCGAGATGCCGCTGCTCGCGAATTCCACTTCGATCCAGGACGACCGGAATGGCGCGCCCGGCGTAAGGCTCTCCGCTCTTGTAGACGGTGTCGAGTAGCTCGATGAAACCTTGCGACGCCACCTCGGGCAGGGCCTGGTCGACCGACTTGCCGAGGATGTCGTTACGGCCCACCAACTGCAAGTAAGCGGGGTTTGCGATTTCAAAGACATGGCGTGGCCCCCGCAGAACGGCCGTCGCGCCTGGCGCCTGTTCAAACATCAGGGAGAGACGCGCAATCTCCTGCTGGGAGCTACGCCGCGCCAGGACAATTTGAGTTGTCTCGTTGCCTTGATTGAAGATGCCCGCAACCTCGCCGTCTTCGCCGCGGATCGGGCTGATGCTGTAGTTCCAGTAGGTCTCCTGCTGGACGCCGCCACGCACCATTGGCAGCATTTCGTCATAGGTAGAAAAGCCCTCACCCGTGGCCATCACGTTCTCGAACTGCGGGCCGACGACGTGCCAGATGTCGGACCAGACTTCCTTGGCGGGGCGGCCGAGAGCCCAGGGATGGCGCTCGCCCGGGATGACAGACCACGCGTCATTATAAAGGAGCCTGAAGTCCGGCCCCCAATAGATCGCCGTTGGAAAGCTCGAATACAGGCAAATGGACAGTGCCGAACGAAGCGATTGCGGCCACGAATCCGGAGGCCCGAGTGAATTTGACCTCCAGTCGAACAGGCGGATGCGCTCTCCCATCCGTCCTCCCCCGTTCAGGAATGTCAGCATCTCGTCACGCATCGAATGCCCGTCTCAGCCCTCCGGGAGCAACTTATCCAGCATTTCGGCGGACGGATACCCCCTGGCATGTCCTTACAGAGCGAACTGATGGGCCGGCTCTGTCCCGTCCAAAATATTTGCTGATCTCTCTCGATCTAGACCGCCCCCGGGAAGCTCTGCAAGTGGGCAAGAAGTTGGCAGAGCGAAGCCGAGAGACTGTGACGGTTCGGGACCATACCGGTGTGATCATAGGCGTCTTCACCCGGACGCGCATTGACTAAAGACGCCCCCGGGTTGGCGGCCCTCTTCATTTCAACCCAAGTTGGATTTCCGCTGTTGGCCCCTAGCTGACCTTCACGGCCATGCCGACTGGAGGCCACTTTTGACCCACAGCGGACTCCACCTCATCGCCTTTCAGGCGGGCGCTCATTGGTGTTCAAGACAATCAAGAAGCGAAAACAAAATGATGAAGAAAAAGGCCCGACCGCAAATGCGGCCAGGCCAGTTTACTGGATATGAGAAAGCTGCGGTCAGTACCGTCCGGCAGAGGGCCCGCCGAACTTGTAATTCACGCGAACCGTGACGAGGTCGACATCCTGACGAATGCGATCCGCACCGAATGCAACGCCCGCGGGGGTTGTGAAGGTAAGGGTGCGATCCTGCATGAACAGATGATCGTATTCGACACCAGCCGACCAGCCGGGGGCAAAGCCGTATTCAAAGCCTACGCCGACGGTACCGCCCCAACGGGTGTCATCGCCGGTGCTGGCAAGCAAGGCGCCAGTCGCAGTCGAGTAGATCCGGTTTCGATTGTCGGTCACAGCAGCACCGCCCTTGACGTAGAACAGGACGTTGTTGGTGGCCCAGCCGAGCTGACCCGTGAACAGACCGAACGCATTGATCCGCGATTCGTTACGGAAGCCCGGTCCGAAGAGCGTGCTCAAGTTGCTGCCTCGCAGGTCAGCCCAGTCGCCCTGCGCTTCGAGGCCGAACACCCATGTTCCAGTCTGCCAGCGATAGCCGATCTGACCACCCGCAACGCCGCCCGTTGCGTCGTGCGAACCTTCGGGGCCCACCAGGAACGGGGCAACCGAATCCCAGCTGTTGCGACTTGAGCCCCAACCGCCGTTGGCGCCGATGTAGAAGCCGCTCCAGTCGTAGATCGCGGCGACCATTGGAGGTGCCTTCGTGTAGGGACGCGCAGCCAGATCTGCCGCGCTGGCCGGAGGCGATAGACCGAGCGCCAATGCCCCGGCCGTTGTCATCAGAAGTCTTCTCACTAAAGTGTCTCCCCGAAAAAGAGTTGAAAGCACGACACGCGTACCCCCACTGCCGAGCACACCTTAACCTTTCCCTCGCTCGTTGCTGTAGCCGGCTTGCAACACTCTGCCGCGATAATTCCAAATAGCTCATATCAATTAGACACTTAAGTTCCACAAGGCTTAGCATTTCTTATAGGGTGGCGAACGTCTTCAAGGCCGGCAGACTCTTTTGCTTCTGGCCAGTCACTGACGACGTGAAGCGCGGCTTCAACGGCACGGGGTCCGTTACAATTTTCGGATGTAGACCCAACCGGACCTCGACGGACTGCGACAGGGAGTCCTGCGAATTGTGGGCAACAGGCCACCTTCGGAGGCGCTACCTGCCAGCGACCAGCTCGCGATATCGTTCTTCGTATTCCTTCGCCATTCGGCTCGCGACGAAGCGCTCCTCGAAGCGGGCGCGGACCCTTCGTCGGTCCAAGCGGATGACCTTCTCGACTGCTTCGATCGCCTCCTGCTCGCCGTCCACGATGAATCCGGTGACGCCGTCCTCCACGACCTCCGGCACCGATCCGGAGCGATAGGCGATCACCGGCGTCCCGCATGCCATCGCCTCGATCATCACCAGGCCGAAGGGCTCGGGCCAATCGATCGGAAACAGCAAGGCGGAGGCGCCGGCGAGGAACGGCTGCTTCCGCAGTTCGTCCACCTCGCCGATGAGCTGGACCGTCTCTCCATCGATCTCGGGTTCGAGCTTCTTCTTGAAGTAGGCCGTTTCGGCCCGGGGTATCTTGGCGGCGATCCGGAGCGGCATCTGAACCGCCCGCGCGATGCGTATCGCTGCTTCAGGCCCCTTCTCCGCCGTCAGCCGCCCGAGGAAGGCCAGGTACGATCCGGCTTCGTAGGAGGGACGAAACAGATCCTTGGGCAGCCCGTGCGGAATCGTCGCGATCCAATTCGCGTCCGGGAGCGGACGCCGCTGGTTGTCCGAGATCGAGACAAAAGGAGCCTTCGGGAAAGTGCCGATCACATCGGGCAGCCCCGGAAGGTCGAGCCGCCCGTGCATGGTCGTCAGAAACGGCACTCCAGTGCGGCCCAGGACCGGCAGAGGCAACCAATCCACATGAGAATGAATCACGTCGAAATCGCGCGCGCGCTCGCCGATGGCCTCGATCAAGAGCGCGCAGGCGGCGTTCGGATCGACGCCTTTCCGCCCCAGGCGTAGCGCGCGCGGCCACACGGCATGGAGCTTGGCTTTCGTGCTCGAGTCGCCGCTCGCAAACAGCGTCACGTCGTGCCCGCGATCGACGAGCTCGTCTACCAGCCAGGCGATCACCCGCTCGGTGCCTCCGTACAGCTTCGGAGGGACGCTCTCGGCCAACGGGGCAAGCTGGGCGATCCGCATCGAGCTAGGCTCCGAACACGATGCGCAAGCCGATCACGATGATCGCGGAGATCAGAAACGAAATCGCGAGCAGCGTCCAACCGGGCCTTGTGCTTCCGATGGCTGCGCGTGCCAATAGCATTTTCATGCACGTCAACATTCGTCTCTGGGAAGCCGGTGCAGGTAAGCGATCCCGAAGCTGGCGAGCTCTCCGGTATCACCCTGGCGCTCTTCCCATCTCCTGTGCAGATGGCGCTCCAGCAAACAGCGTCGGCTGTCGCGAGCGCCGACGTCGGGGCGCCGAGCGCGGTACACGTTCCAGGGGGTCTCCGAGGCGTTCTTCAAGACGACATCGTCAACCATTTCTGCGCTCCCGGCGACCGATCCGATCGCTGGCAACTCGACACAGTCGGCAAAGTTTCCAGTTTTTCCCGAGCGCGTGCCTCAACGCACAAGCGGGCGTTCAGCAAGCTTTTGCGCGGGCCCGCTCGCGTGCCGCACGACGGCGCTGCAGGCGCTGGCTTCGGCCGGAGCGCCTGGCGGCGAGAGGTGTGGACGCCGCTGGACTTGAAGCCGGCGGCTCCACGGCGGGCGCAGCGCTCTCCGTCGTTGTCTCGGCAGGCTTGGCTTCCATGAACCCCAGCACGGCACGGCCCTTCTCCGTGATCCGCCATCCGCCATTCAGACGCTCGACCAATCCTTGCGAGAAGATGTCGAGCTCCGGCACGCGAGCGGCAAGGCGCTTGGTCCGCTCGGCCCAGTCGCGCCCGCTCGTCGCCAGGATCGCCATGTCGCGCTTGAGATCGACCATGACGGCGAACCCGTCGGGATAGCTCACCAGGATCTTGAGCACGGTGACCTGGAAGTTCACCCCAGCCTTCCTCGACCTATCGCCACATGGTCGGAGCGTCGTGGAGGGCCGCGCGTCCGACCTGCTTCAGCTTCTCCGGCGAGCTGTCGCCGTTCGTCGCCGCTTCCAGAATCCTCGAAGCAACATGGGTGCGCGCCGCGGTTTCGTGGCGCGAGACGTCTTCGCAGACCTCGTCGGATACGGCGCGCAAGAGCGCGGTCGTGGCCGGATCGAACATGGAAACCCCCAACGCAGGAAGAGTTAGCTTACCGCGGAATAGCTTTGCGACGAATTCAACAAAGTTAACCGCCCCGCCCCAAGCATGAACGGCCCCCACGTGCGAGCAGCCCACCCGGCTGCAAAGCTGCTCCTTCGGTCCCCTTCTTTGACCCTCTCCCAGGCTTTCCGCTCACCACGATCCGCCGGCAGTCGCATCGGCGCGCTCGAAGGCGAGACGGCGGTCGGGTGTCCGCTTCCGCAGCATTGCCGACCGCTTCGGATGCGTGAGGACCGCCGCAACGTGGGCCGGCTCTTCCTTCTGGGCCTCGCCGGATGGTGCGGCAGGCATGGCGGCCATGGCTTCTCGCACTTCCCGCGGCAGCTCTTCCGGGATCGGATCGGCCTGCGCGATCATCGGTACCTCGGCGCGCTGGCTGGTGTCGAAGACGATTTTCTCCGGAAGGCTCCTCGCCGATTTTATCCGGATGATGGTCCTGTCGGGGTCGGCCACGGCGGCGGCTTCTACCGGAGCGGGCAGGTACCGATCCGCAGCGAAGAGCAACGCCAGCAGGAACCCGCCGACGAAGACGAAATAACGAATGATCGGCATGGATGGCCGCTCGGAAATGGGAAATCAAGGTATCGGCGGATGGGAGGCGGGCCGCTGCGATCAGCGACCCGCTAGAATGCTCAGTCGATCTCCTGGACGACCGTCCGGGTCGACGGATCGACCAGCATCACGCGCTCGCCCGAGTAGACATAGCGGTACTTCCTGAGCGAAGGACCCCAATCGGCGGGCACCGCCTCGAGCTCGACCTCGCGCGGGACGGGCTGGCCGACCACGATCTTCTGCTGCACCGGACGAACCTTGTGCTCGGTGACGTAGGTGCGGATCTTGGTGCGGTATTCCGGCTCGATCTGCACGGCGGCCGAGTGACCGGTGCCGGTGGTTGTGACGACCGTCGACTGCGCCATCGCGCCCGTCGAAATCAGCGCCGCCAGCGCGGTCGTCAGTAGCAGCTTGTGCATCTTGTTCTCCTCGCCGCCATATGCGGCATGCGAGAACCCGCGAATGATGGCAAGGTTCCGGGCGACGGCAGCATAATTGCCAGATTTTCCTGAGAATCGGAGCGGGGCGCCGAGTCGCGCAGCGCGCGGGAAGTTGCCCGATCAAGGATTGGCCCGAGCCCGAGCGACGCTCGCCAAGCATTCGGTGTGTGTTAGGGCTTCTGCAACACCGTCGAAAGCGACGAGCGGTCGTTCAGGATCGAGAAGACCTCCCGCGAGGACAGATGCGCGATGGCCTCCTCGAACGTCTCGCTCACATCCGCCTTGGCACGGCCGATCGCCAGGTTGACGTCGACCGTATCGGGCCGGGCGGCGCGAGGAGGCGGCAGCTGAGCGATGTGAAAGGCCAGCAGCTCGGGGGCTTCGCGAAGCTCCACGAGAGCGGGTTTGATGCCGACCTCCGCCGCCGCACTCAATTCGTTGGCTCGCCGCAGGATTGACGGCGGTTCCCGGTCTTCAGGGGTGGCGAACAGTTTTCCGGGTGCGGGCCTGGCCGTCAGCGCACCGATGGGCACCGCGAACAGCAGCCCGACGATGACCGGCGACATCCACAGCGAAAGCGGGAGCGAAACGGCGTAGGCGCTCGCGGCCATGGCAACACCGCACAAGGTCGGGACGCCGTATTTCCGATACAGCTCCCGGCGCTCAACCGTCCCGTCGTCCCGCCTTTGCGTCTGCCAGCCGGCATCGCGGCCGGCCAGGATCTCGATCACCGCGATAGACTGAAAGATCATCATCACGGGCGCCATCAACGCGGAGACGACGATCTCCGCGAGAACTCCGGCCGAGGTGCGCAACGCGCCGCCGAATTGGCGCCTCACCTGGCCCCGCGTCCAAACGAGGACGAGGCTGAGTAGCTTCGGCAACAGCAGCAGTCCCATCGTGGCGACGAACACCCAAATGGCGAGCACGGGATCCTGGGCCGGCCAGGTCGGAAAGAGGGAGAAGCCCTTGGGAAAATACTCCGGGCGCACGAAGCGGGCCTGCAGCGAGATCAGCATCCCCAGCAGCAGGAATAGCAGCCACAGCGGCGCCGTTAGATAGGCCCCGATCCCCACCATAAAATGCAGGCGCGATACCCAGTGGAGACCGCGAGCGGGCACCACGGCGAGATGCTGAAGATTGCCCTGACACCAGCGCCGGTCGCGCGCCGCGAAATCGAGCAGCGATGGCGGGACCTCTTCGTAGCTTCCTCCGAGCGTAGGCAGCATGTAGATGCCCCAGCCGGCCCGCCGCATCAGCGCGGCCTCGACAAAATCGTGGCTGAGGATGTGCCCGCCGAACGGCTTGGGCCCACGAAGTTGTGGCAGCGCCGCCGCTTCCGCGAATGCCTTCACGCGGATGATCGCGTTGTGGCCCCAGTAGTTGCTTTCCGAGCCGTGCCACCAGGCCACGCCGGCGGCGATCATCGGCCCGTACAGCCGGCCTGCGAATTGCTGGACGCGGCTGAACAAACTTCGCGCGTTGACGACCGTCGGGAGCGTTTGGAAGAGCCCCGCGGTCGGATTGGCCTCGATGGCATGGACCAACCGGACGATGGTCTGTCCGCTCATGAGACTATCGGCGTCGAGCACGATCATGAAGTCGTAGACGGCGCCGAACCGCGTGATCCACTCGGAGATGTTGCCGGCTTTCCGCGCCGTGTTGTCGGCGCGGTGGCGATAGTACAGTCGCGGCGTCCCCACCGCCTGCCGTAGCGCGAGCAACGCTTTCTCCTCGGCGACCCAGATGTCCGGATCGGTGCTGTCGCTCAGAACGTACCAGTCGAACAGCTCGCCGTGCGAGGTCGCCTCCAAGGATTCGATGATCGCGCGAAGCCGCGCCGTCAATCGGTGCGGGTCCTCGTTGTAGGTGGGAAGCAGCATGGCGGTGCGACTTGCGATCGAAGGTAGCTCCGCATCTACCGCGGCCGGACGATGGGTCAGCAGCACGAAGAAGCCGGCGAGCGCGGACGCGAACGAGAAAGCCACCCAGGCGAGCAGAACGAGGAACAGCGCCAGCACCATGGCTTCGAGGACTGTGACGCCGCCGACCTCCAGCACGCGATACATCTCGTAGCCGCCTGCGCTCGTGAGCGCCGTGGTCGCGAAAAGGATGAGGCCGCGTCGCCAAGCCATCGCGGAGCCCACCGCTGCAGGAACACGGTCGGGGACCCGGCCCTTCCCGAGGTCGCCAGGAGCCATCGGAAGCGGCGTCTCGCGAGGCAGCAAGCGCTCCGTCACGATATCGCCGGCGACCGGCCGCGTCGCCGTGGTCAGGGGGCCCATCGGTAGACCCAGACTTCCGACAAGGGCTTGTCGCCCTCGGTCAGAAATGCGCGCAGCTCGATCGGCTCGCCTTTCACCTCGCACTGGAAGCTGAGCCGCCAGCCACCGGTGTAGGGATTGGGCTGCGTGACGATGTTCTTCACTTCGGACTTCTCCGCCGTCACCACGCCTTTCACGCCCGCGGGATCGATGCCCTTCAGGTTCTCACCGACCAGATCGAGGACGAAGAGGCGGGCATCCTCGCCCCGCGCCCCTATTCCGCTTCGCGTGAAGCGCGCCAGCGAATGCGGCTTCGGGCTATCCGGGCCCCAGTGCAGCCGATAGGTGTAGTTGTGTTCGCCCTTGGCCTGCAGGGGGTTCTTCGGCCGCCAGAACGCGGCAATGTTGTCGTGAACCTCCTCCTTGGTCGGGATCTCGAATAGCGTGACCCCGCCCTCGCCCCAATCGCCGATGGGCTCCATCCAGAGACTTGGGCGTTTTTCGAAGCTGGACTCGATGTCCTGGTAGGCGAAGAAGTTTCGCTCCCGTTGCATCAAGCCGAAGCCGCGGGGATTGAGATCCTGAAAGGTGCTGATCTGCAGATCGCGCGGATTGCTGAGCGGGCGCCAAAGGCTTTCGCCCTTGCCGTTGAAGATCGCCAGGCCGTCGGAATCGTGGACCGACGGACGGAAGTCGTCGATGTCGTTGCGGTCGTTCGGGCCGTAGAAGAACATGCTGGTCATGGGCGCGAGACCGGCGCGCTGCATTTCGACGCGCGGATAGACCGACATTTCAACGTCGAACACCGTGGTTTCGCCCGGCCGGACGGTGAAGCGGTAGCTTGCCGCGCAGCTTTTGCTGTCGAGGAGAGCTTGGATGACCATCGAGGTTGCACCCGACGCCGGCCGCTCGAGCCAGAAGGCCTTGAAGAGCGGAAACTCCTCGCCCTTGGCTTCGCCGGTATCGATCGAGAGTCCGCGGGCGGAGAGCCCGTACGTCTGCCCCTTGGCCACAGCGCGGAAATAACTCGCGCCCAGGAATACGCAGACCTCGTCGTAATAGTCGGGACGGTTTATGGGCGCATGGATGCGGAAGCCTGCGAACCCGAGATCCGTCTCCTCGAACGCCGGGACCTTCTCTCCGAAAGAAAAGTCCGCCTTGCGGTACTTGATCTCGGCGACCTTTCCATCCGCGACCTCGAAGATATTCACCCTGTTCTTGTAAAAGAAGCCACGATGGAAGAACTGCGCTTCGAACGGAAGATTCTTGCCACGCCAAAGGGCCCGCTCAGGCAAAAAGCGGATCGAACGGTACTGGTCGTAGTCCAGGTCTTTCAACCCGGCCGGCAGCTTCTCGTCGGGCGCCTCGAACGGCTTGCTTGCGATCGCACGGGCAAGATCCCTCACCGTCGACGGGCCAAAGGTCTCGTCCGACGCAGCGGCGAAGCCGCTGCGCGAGGCGAGTAGCATCGCCGGCAGTAACGCCGACCCTTGAACAAGCTGGCGTCGGTTCACGTGTACTCCTCGCTACTGCTGCCGCGGCCAAGCAACGATCACCATGGCCCGTGGGTTCCACGGCCCGCGTATAGTCCCAGAGGTACATACTTCCAGCATCATTGGCCGAGGCTCTGCCCGTAGGCGTCGGTGGCTGAGAGACCGATTGCGCTCCCGCCCGCACCAAGTGGAGCACAACCATGCCTATTGCGCGCTTGCTCGCGGACATCACCATTGCGCCAGAATAGCGGAACGCTCTCGAGTTGGCCTTCAAGGCCGCTCTCCGAAAACTCGAACTCGTCGATCGCGAGGGCCCTTGTGCGCTGTCGTCGCAAGGAAGATGCTCGAACTTCATCAGCGCGGTGTGACCGATGCTGCCGCACTCTCCGATCTGACCATTCGAGAAATCGGTAGGCAGCGGTTCAACTCAGCGTCGGCTCGCTACGCGAATGCCCGGCGAGTACCTAACTCCCTTCGGAGCGTAGCTCTCGTCGCTTCGCGCAGGTGATCGGCCAAGGACCCACTTACGTCTGGAGAGCACCTTCCTTCTATCGTGACGACCGACCTGTACCCTGTTGCGGGCGGCCCTGACACCCTTCGCGGTATAGGTGCCGCAGCGATTAACTTGCCGCCTGCTCGGCGGCGCGGCGGGCCCGTCGTCCGGTCGTCTTCACACGCTCGTTCGCCGTTTTTTCCGCTTTGGCGCGCGATTCGCATTTCTCCCGCAGGTCTTCGATCTCTTCGTCCGTGAGATGCTCGATACCGACAAGGGAGTTTCGCGCCGTCCCGACGCGGATCAATTCGTCAAGCTTGACCTGCATGGCTGCGCTGTCGCGGTTCTGGGAATTCTGAATGAGGAAGACCATCAGGAAGGTGACGATGGTGGTGCCGGTGTTGATGACCAACTGCCACGTGTCCGAATAGCCGAACAACGGACCGGTGACTGCCCAGATGATGACCACCAGGGCCGCGAGCACGAAGGTCGACGCGCGCCCCGCAGCCTGCGAGGTGCGGGTAGCAAACTCGCCGAAGAAGCGGGCGGTGCCGCCTTCCGTTTTCTTCCGCCTATCACGCATGAGATCCTCCGATTTTGAGAGAACGGGCGAAGAGGTTCGCGGGTTCCCCGTAAGGCGCATCGACCACTAGCCTCAGTCGAAAGTATGAACGTCCGCAATGGGATCTGCGGAACTGGAGGGCAAACGTTCCGGTTGGATGCCCAGCATGGCTCGGATCGAAGACTACGCCTTGATCGGCGATTGTGAGACTGCGGGTCTGGTCGGGCGCGACGGGTCAATCGACTGGCTCTGCGTCCCCCGCTTCGATTCGGACAGCTGCTTCGCGAAGCTACTCGGCGATGAGCACAACGGATACTGGAAGATTTGCCCCGAGGCTCGCTCGAGCAGCGAACGACGCTACCGACCGGGCACCTTGATCCTCGAGACGACCTTTACGACCGACTGCGGCCGGGTCCGCCTCATCGATCTCATGCCGCCTAAGACGGATCTCTCGAAGGTCGTCAGAATCGTCGAAGGACTGGAGGGCGAGGTCGAGATGCGCAGCGAACTTGTCGCGCGCTTCGACTACGGGACCAGCGTACCTTGGGTCAGCCGCCTTGAGGACGGAGCGGTCAGCATGGTCGCGGGCGCGTCGATGCTACTGCTCAGGACCGCGGTGCCGATGCGCGGCGAAGCCATGAAAACTGTGGGCTCGTTCTCGGTCGCGCGCGGCGAGACCGTGGCTTTCGTGCTTTCCCATCAGATATCCTACCAGGATCCCGCCGCTCCCGAGGACCCTGCGTCTCTTCTGAAACAGGCAGAGGATTTCTGGCGCAATTGGTCCAGCCGCTGCAAGACGGCAGGGCCATATTCGGAGGCGGTCCAGCGATCCCTGATAACTCTCAAAGCGCTGACGTTCGGGCCGAGCGGCGGCATCGTCGCCGCCGCTACGACGTCGCTGCCGGAGCAGATCGGAGGCTCGAGAAATTGGGACTACCGCTTCTGCTGGGTACGTGACGCCACCTTGACGCTACTGGCCCTCGTGGGCGCGGGCTTCTTCGACGAAGCGCGCGCTTGGCGCGACTGGCTCGTCCGCGCCGTCGCGGGAAGTCCGCGGCAGCTCCAGATCATGTACGCGGTCACCGGCGAACGCAGGCTGACCGAGTGGGAAGTCCCGTGGCTCTCCGGATATGAGAACTCCAAGCCCGTCCGGATCGGAAACGCGGCGCACACCCAGCTTCAGCTCGACGTCTACGGCGAGCTGATGGACGCCCTATATCAGGCGCGCCGCGGCGGTCTCCGCGAGAACAAGCGCGCCTGGGCAGTACAATGCGCGCTGCTCGACCATCTCAAGAGCATCTGGAGCCAGCCGGACGAGGGCATATGGGAGGTCCGGGGCGGCGCGAAACACTTCACGTATTCCAAGATCATGGCGTGGGTCGCCTACGATCGGGCCATCAAGTCGGCTGCCGAGTTCGGCATGAAGGGCCGCGTCGAGGAGTGGGAAGCGCAACGAGCCGCGATCCACGACGAGGTGTGCCGGCGCGGCTACGACCTTGAGCGCAAAACCTTCGTCCAGGTCTACGGCGAGCCGCAACTCGACGCGAGCTTGCTGCTGATCCCGGCCGTGGGCTTTCTGCCACCCGAGGATCCTCGCGTGATCTCGACGATCCAGGCGATCGAACGGGAATTGCTCCAGGACGGTTTCGTCCGGCGTTACGATACGGGTGCGACGAAGGATGGTCTGCCGCCGGGGGAAGGCATGTTCCTGGCCTGCAGCTTCTGGCTGGCGGACGCCTACCATCTGATCGGCCGCGACGCCGAGGCCAAGGAATTGTTCGAGCGGCTTCTCGCGCTTCGCAACGACGTCGGCCTGCTATCGGAAGAATACGACATTTCGCGGCGGCGCTTGGTCGGAAACTTTCCGCAGGCCTTTTCTCACATAGCCCTCGTCAATACCGCCCACAACCTCACCCACCGCGAAAAACCCTCGGAGCACCGCGGTAGCAAGAGAGCCCTCCCCAGCGAGGGAGATGAAGCCGCGCGCTCCGACTAGGAGGTCCGCCATGACAGTGAATTCAACCGACCCGGCCGCTCCGGCAAGCCCGGGCGAGCGCTTGCGACCGCAGGCCCGCTTTCCCGTGACCCTGGAAGGGCAGCCTGCGCTGGTGACCGGCGCCAACTCAGGTATCGGCCGCGCGGTCGCGCTGGGGCTGGCCGCGGCCGGCGCCGACGTCGTCGTCAACTATGTCGTGGATCCCGTCTCAGCCGAAGAAGTCGTTCATGAAATCGAGGCCCGGGGCAGAAAAGCGATCGCAATCAAGGCGGACGTCAGCAACGAGGATGACGTCCGGTCGATGTTCGCCCGTGCCATCGATCATTTCGGCACGTTGCACATCGTGGTGAACAACGCCGGACTGCAGCGCGACGCGCCCCTCCATGAGATGACGATCGATCAGTGGAATAAGGTGATCGGCGTCAATCTCACCGGCCAGTTCCTATGTGCCCGGGAGGCAGTCCGCGAATTCAAAAGACGGGGCATCGTCGGTGACATCTCGGCCGCGGCCGGCAAGCTCGTCTGCATGAGTTCGGTCCATCAGGAGATTCCGTGGGCGGGCCACGCGAACTACGCGGCATCGAAAGGCGGCGTGATGCAGATGATGCGAAGCATCGCGCAGGAAGTCGCCCCCATCGGCATCCGCGTCAACGGCATCGCACCCGGCGCCATCCGGACGCCCATCAATCAGCGCGCCTGGGAGACGAGGGAAGCGTACGAAAGCCTGATGACGCTGGTGCCCTACAAGCGCATCGGAGAGCCGGACGACATCGCGCAGGCGGTCGCCTGGCTCGTCTCCGACGCCGCCGACTACGTCACCGGCGCCACCCTGTTCATCGACGGCGGCATGACCCTATTCCCCGGCTTCGCAAGCGGAGGCTAGGCAAAGCCTCAGGGTCATGATCCCAACGAGAACCGCTGGTCGCATCGCTTACGCAGCAATTGGAGGATCGAACTTTGGTAAATGGCGCACGGGCAATGGCTGCAGGTAAGATCGCGCGCAAGATGGCGAGCGCTCTGACATCGGTTCTGAAGCGCCGCTCGGCGGTGAAGAAGGCAAGTAAGACGCGGGAGAAGAGCGCAAGCCAGGTCTCGCCGCCCCCAGGTCGCGAAACATAGCTGGTGCTCCGATGCCGATCTGGTTGACCGCCGGCCTTTGGGGGCTGCTTGGTGCCTCATCGCTGCTCCTGGGAGCAGCCGTCGCATTCGTCCTCAGAATGCCTCGGTACGTTACCGCGGGGATCATGTCGTTCGGTTGCGGCGTGCTGATCTCGGCCGTGGCCTACGACCTGTTGGAGGACGGGTATCAGGAAGGCGGGATCTGGCCGATCGTCGCCGGTGCCGTTGCGGGCTCCGCAATGTATGCCCTTGCCGATTGGGCGGTCTCTCGAGCAGGCGCGCATTCACGTAAACGGTCCGGGGACCAGCAGGCGAACGCCGGCCAAGGCGGAGGGTTGGCGATCGCTATCGGGTCGCTCCTCGACGGGGTTCCGGAAAGCGTGGTTCTGGGGCTCGGGCTGTTGAGCGGGAAAGGCATCAGCCTCGCTATGCTGGCAGCTATCTTCCTGTCCAATTTCCCGGAAGGACTGTCCAGTGCGCTCGGCATGCGAACCGCGGGTCGCTCCCGGCTCTACATCTTTGGCCTTTGGGCAACGATCGCCGTCCTCTCCGGGCTTGCTGCTTCCGCGGGAGCGGCTTTCCTTGGCGGAGCTTCCCCTCAGGTCGTTGCTGCCGTGAGTGCCGTCGCTGCGGGCGCTCTCCTGACGATGGTGGTGAACACCATGGTGCCCGAAGCGGTCGAAGGCGAACAGAAGCTGGCCGGCTTGCTCGTTGTCGTCGGCCTCCTCGTCGCCTTTGCGCTCTCTAACTTAGGAGAGACTTAGAACGCCGGGCCGTGCGATGCAGAAGCAAGGCTGTTGTCGGACGGGCCCTGCGGGTCGCTCGCGACGTGAAGGGGAAAGCCTGGACTTCACCCTCTCCAGGACGACAAGCGACGATCGATTGGCGTCCTGAAGCGCCTCGAAATCGACTGAGAATGACACCCTGAATCGCGGAACGGGTGGTACACAGGGGTGGTCATGAATCCTTGTTTTCCGCGGATTTTCACACAATCGCGGCGAAGGGGGAAGAGAGTCCCACTGACGCCGAGATTTTCCGCGCCAGACTACGATTTCTGCGAAAACATACCGGGCGCGCGTGTCAAATACCACGACAAGGCGCCGCTTCACCCTTTCTCGAACGCGACAAGTTCAGCGTTGAGCTGATCCTCTGCAAACGGCTTTTGCAGGATTTTGCAATTTCGCCATTCTTCCTCGATCCCTGCTCCGTAGCCTGTCGTGAACAAGAATGGGACGTCCCTGGTCTGCAGCATCTCGGCCAGACCATAGCTGAATTCGCCGGCGAGGTTGACGTCCAAGAGGGCTACATCGAATCCGCCAGCGTCGATCAAGCTCGTTGCTTGTGGGACATTAGTCGCCTTGGCAACGACTTCGTGGCCCAGTTCTTCGGCCATGTCTTCTATCATCATGGCAATTAAGCTTTCGTCTTCCACCACCAGCAGCCGCAGCGGCATGTCGATCTCCAAAGGTGCATCTCAGGCAAGATAGAAAGGTTTTGCCGACCATGACCTAGCCGGCGCCCCGCAGACGAACGATTTTGGGATCGTCGAACTCGGCAAATGCTTCGTGGAGCCGGCGCGCCAACTCTTCCTCCTGAAACGGCTTCCTTATCAGCCTCGCGTGATGGATCTCTTCAAGAGCCTTGAGGTCGGCATAGCCGGTCGCAAAAAGAGTCGGAAGATGCGGTCGGAGTCCATGTGCCTTCTTGGCAACCTCCACGCCGCTCATCGCCGGCATGGCGTAGTCCACTATCAGAGCGTCAAAATGCTCCGGCCCGGCAAGGATATCCAAGGCGGCGGCGCCGCTACCCACGCTGACAACGGAGTACCCCAGCTCTTCGAGCATCACGCCGACCACCTCGCGAACGGCGCTGTCGTCATCGACCAGAAGGATTGTCTTGGCGGAGGCCCGGCCTGACGCGGTCTCGCTTTTCGGCGTCTGCCCAGGGGCCTGGGAGACATTGGCGGCGCGAGGAAGATAGACGCTAACGCTGGTACCTTCCCCTGTAGCCGTCCTGATCTTCACGCCACCGCCGGACTGCTTGGCGAACCCGAATACTTGCGGCAATCCAAGGCCTGAACCTTTTCCGACCTCCTTTGTGGTGAAAAACGGCTCGAACACATGGTCGAGAACATGTGGAGGAATGCCGGTACCGGTGTCGCTCACCGTCAGGACCACGTAATCACCCGGAGGCGGGTCGGCCGGCCTGGCCGGCGGTTCTTTGACGACCGCCTGACTGGTTTCGACGGTCAGCGCGCCGCCGATCTCCATTGCGTCCCGCGCGTTGATGGCCAGATTGAGAATGATCAATTCGATCTGGGTCGGGTCAACGAGTGCTGGGGCTAGGTCGCTCTTCAACACGGTTTCGATCCGGATTGAGCCTTTCATCGTGCTCTGCAGAAGCTCGCTCATCCCGGTCACGGTTTCATTCAGGTCGACGGGCTTTGGCTCGAGCTTCTGGCGCCGCGAGAACGCCAGCAACTGGGCGGTAAGTGTGGCTCCTCGCTCAGCCGCGGTCCGCATGTATTGGAGGCGCGATCGGACGTCCTGCTCGCGCTCCGGCTTGTCGAACCGCTTCTCCACGAAAGCAATGTTGCCCAGGATGACCGTAAGAAGGTTGTTGAAATCGTGAGCGACCCCGGCGGTGAGCTGTCCGACGGCCTCGAGCCGCTGCATCTGCCGGAGGGTCTGTTCGACGCGCTCCCGCTCTTCGATCTGCCGGGCGAGTTCGGCGTTGCGTTCAGCCAGCGCGGTCGCTGCCGCTCTTTCGGCGGTGCAGTCGCGTCCAACGAGATAGATGGCTTCCTCATCCGGCGCCGCATTCCAGGTGACCCACCGCCATTCGCCGTTCGCATGGCGGATACGGCTTTCGAAGCGACCGACGGTGCGATCGCGGATCGTATCGGCAAGCTGTCGCTTCACCTCGGTGCGCTCTTCGGGGGGCAGCAACAGATCGAACATGCTCTCCGTAAGGGTGCCTTCGGCGTACCCGAGCATTGTGCTCCAAGCCGGGTTGAGGCGCCGCAATCGTCCCTCCCGTCCGATCACGGCGAACAGGTCTGGACTGAGCCGCCAAAGGCTGTCTCGCTCCGCGGTTCGTTCCGCGACGCGACGTTCCAGGTCGGTCGTGAGGTCTTCCAGATCCTTCTTCGCTCTGCGTTCCTCGGTGATGTCGCGCACGACCCCGACAAAGCGTTTGAATTCCTTCTCTTCGAACAATGCCTGACCGCGGGCGGCTACCCAACGCTCGCTGCCGGCGTCCGAGAAGATACGATATTCCGCACCGAACGTGCCATCGTGTTCGCGAGACCACTTCGTCGCCTGGCGGACAGCCTGATGAAGTCGGTCGCGGTCGTCCGGATGACAGGCGGCAAGATAGTCTCGATAACCCGGCGATTTCTGGACCGGCCAGCCGAGCATCGCCTTCGCGCTGGCGTCCCACTTGAGCTCTCTCGTCGCCGGATCATAGTCCCACAGGCCGAGCTTGGCCGCTTCCATCGCCAGACGCGCGCTGACTTCGCTGCGGGCCAAAGCATCTTGGATCTTCTTGGCCGATGCGCGCTGGCGGGCTTGTTCGAGCGCACGCTCTACCGCTGTCGACAGCCGTGTGAGATTCCGCTTCACCACGTAATCAGTGGCGCCCCGCTTGAGCGCGTTTGTGGCAAATTCCTCGCCAACGACTCCCGATACGAAGATGAAGGGAAGATCGGGCTGCAGAACCGTGGAGATGTTCAGTGCCGAGAGGCCGTCGAAATCGGGCAATGAATAGTCCGCCAGCACGATGTCATGGCCGCCGCCTTCCAAAGCCGCGACGAAATCCCGTCTGTTGTAGACGCGGTCGAGTGTGAAGCCCAATTGGGCCTTCGATAGATGCGCCGCCAGCAGTTCGGCATCGATCTCACTGTCTTCAAGCAGCAGAATGCGGATAGGCTCTTGCTTCATCATTGGGCCTCGTTGGTGAAGGGGCGGGGAGGCGGCTCGTTCAGCACGGCCCAAAACATTCCGAGATCCTGGATGGCTTCGAAGAAGGCGTTGAAGTCCACGGGCTTCACGACAAAGGCGTTGACGCCCAGTTCGTAGCTCTTCACCAGATCGCGCTCCTCTCTCGAGGAGGTCAGCATCACGACGGGGATCTGGCGCTGGTGGCGGTCATTCTTGACCTTTTCGAGAACCTGCAGCCCGTCGATTTTGGGAAGCTTTAGATCGAGCAGCACAACGGCCGGATCGCCGGGCGGCCTGCCTTCGAAGCTGCCTCTCGCGGCCAGGTAATCGAGCGCTTCGGCTCCGTCGCGAGCAATGACGATCTCGTTAGCCAACTGGCACTTCGCAAGCGCCGCCAGCGTCAGCTCGAGGTCTCGCGGGTTGTCTTCAACAAGCAGAATCGGTCTGAGGTCCGGCAATTAAGAGCTCCTCTTCTTCAAATCTTTGGGGCGCGGCAAGGTGAAAGTGAGGGAGGCGCCGGCCCCTACCTTGCCTTCGGCGCTAATTGAGCCGCCGTGGCGGTCGACGATGCGCTTGGCCAAGGCCAATCCGATGCCAGTCCCCTCGAATTCCTCGGCCCTATGAAGGCGCTGAAAGACGCCAAAAAGCTTGTCGACGTACTTCATCTCGAAGCCGACGCCGTTGTCAGCGACGATATAAGTCGTGCTGTTCGCGTCTTCGTGGCCTGAGATGGTGATGATGGCCGGGTCCCGCGGCGCCGTATACTTGATGGCGTTGTGAAGCAGGTTCTGAAGCACCTGACGAAGCATGGCGGGGTCGCCATAGCCTATTGGAAGCGCCCCTACCTGCCATTCGATGTTTCGCCCCTCGGTCTCCGTCCGCAACGAATGCCTCAATTCGTTGACAATCTTGGCGACATCGACGTTCGACTTGAGAAGCTGAGAGCGCCCGAGTTGGGAAAAATGCAAAAGGTCGTCGACGAGCCTTCCTGCCGAGATGGCGGCGCCCCTAATTGTTTCGATGTAGTGACGCGACTTTTGATCGAGCCCTTTCTCCTTGTCCGACAGAAGTTCTGCGAAACCGACGATGTGCCGGAAAGGGGCACGCAGATCGTGCGAAATCGAATAGGAAAACGACTCCAGCTCCTTGTTGGCGGCTTCCAGCCGGTCCGTGAGTTCAGCACGCTCCTCCGCAGCCTTCAGCACAAGAGTCTGAATCGACGCGCGGAAGCCGAGCGCGCTCTCCACTTCTGCCGAAGTCCACGGCTTCGACTGCTGACGGACAAGCTGTTTCCAAAGGTCGAAAGACTTGCGCGGATGAAGCCGGCCGGCCCCGCTCTCCATAGGCTTGTTGGGATCGCCTCCCCAAGCAACCGTCTTGACGACTTCGGGCCTGAACCAGATGATGTAATCGCCCCGGATCTGCGAGATGGAGACCGCCAGCACACCACTGGCTTTTTCGCTCAAGAACTCGCCGCCCGACCATATCGAAGCCAGCGAATTCGTTTCCAATACGTCGTGCCCGGCCTCGAAGAGCCACGTCGCCAGATCACGTATCTGGCGCTCGCTCGGCGTCTGACCGGTCGTCAGTATGCCGCCCTGCACGACAACTGCAGCGCCTTCCGCATCCACAAGCCGCAGCCATTCGTGCGGATTGTTTACCAGCCCGCGCTGAAACGAAGTCGCGACCGAAAGCTTGCTGAGCAGCGACGTCTCCACGCTCTTCAGCTCAAGGCGTTCCGCGGCACTGCTTGCCTTCAGGCGCGAGCCAATCTGCAGCGACACGACTTGAGCGAGGATGTCGCATGCGGTGCGGATCTGCGCGTTGACCATCCGAGAGGCGCGGCTATGCCCGGAGATGAGCCCCCACAACGCACCGTCGACGATGATTGACATCGACATCGACGACGCCGTCTCCATGTTGCGCATGTATTCGAGATGAACGGGCGAAACGCTGCGCAGCGCCACCTGCGACAGGTCAAGCGGCAGTCCGTTGAGGGGACTGATCGAGGGTTCGATCTCGACCGGATCGTAGCTGGCGTCAGGAATGAGCCGGATCCTGTTCAGGCGATAGAGCTCCCGCGCTTGAGCGGGAATATCGGATGCGGGAAATCGAAGGCCGAGGTAGGAAGGAAGAATTTTATTCGTGTCTTCGGCCAAAACCGTGCCGTCGCCGTTACCGTCGAAGCTGTAAAGGAGAACTCGATCAAAATGGGTGATTGCCCGCACCTCGCGGGCCACCTCCTCAGCGATGCTAATAATATCGTGGGCGCCGGATATGCGGTCCAGAAAGTCCCGCAACCGCGGGTAAAGACCATCCAGCGTCGACTCGCCTGGCCGCGGCGGTGGTTCGAATTCCAACAAGAGTCCTTGGGGGCTGCGGTGGGCGGTGAGCTGAAGCTGCTGCGATCCGACTGCAACCAGGTAGAAAAGCGTGTTTTCGCCTCCCGACAACCACCCACGGATTTCCTCGCAAAGCGTGGTCGCTTCCTCATAAGCAGAGAGCAACGCGTCATTGCGGACATCGAACCCAAGCAGTCGGCGAGCGTTCGCGCTCTGTTGCAATATCTTCAGGGTTTCAGGTTCGACCACCAAAAGCGCGCCGTGAGGCTGAATTGCTCCCGGGATCTTAATGGGCTCTGCGGCACACTCTTCAAGATAGCCGTCATCCAACTCGGTCACTGGGTGATGCCTTCTTGACTCAGAGCTTATGGCAAGCAAATGCCGGTGGTCAGTAGACTTTTCTGGGATGCGGATTTGCGCATAGGGAACGGAATGAACTTAACCCAAGTTCCGGCATTTTGTTCCATGATGCGAAGGCGGGGCGAGATTTGCTCGCTATGACAAGTGTTTACTGTGGACTCTGACCCTTCGCGTCTCGCGCTCCGAACGTCGAGGGCAAGAAGAAATACAGTCGTACTCGCAGGCGAAAAGGCGCTGAGGCCAACGTCGGCGCTTCGCCGAGCTTCTGATGGTGCTTGAGCTGTTGCGCGCCTGTTCATCGAGAGCACGACTAACGCCGGCTAATGCAACTTACAGACAATCCGGCGAGATGGTCCAAACCGCCGTATGCTTGATCTCGGCGTCTTCTAGATCGCGGGTCACCGGTACGCGATAGTCGGCGAGTCGGACAAGCTTTGCCTTCGGAAGGAAAGTGCGCCCGGGATCGCCGATCAAGATAGTCGCACCGGCGCGCGCATGGTCGGCCAGAAATGCAAAGGCACGCGTCGCGGTGTCCCCCTCATAGAAAATGTCGCCCGCGAGGATGGTCTGCCATCGGCCGTTTGGTTGAGTGTCGAGCACGTCCTCGCCGCACGACGTGAGGTGGACCAGGTTGACCTCCGCATTGAGTTCGGCCGCCGCGATCGCGAAGGGGTCGATATCAGACACTGTCACCCCGACCGCGCCGGCCTTCATCGCCGCGATGCCGACGAGTCCAGAGCCAGAAGCGATGTCGAGCACGTGCCGGTCCCGCACGGTAACGGGGTGATCGAGCACGTAGCGAGCCAGCGCTTGACCGCCCGCCCAGGCAAAGGCCCAGAAGGGCGGGGGGAGACCGGCCTCGTTCAGCTCGTCCTCGGTCTGCTGCCAGATCGGCACCGATTCATCGGCGAGGAAGACCGCGATTTCCGGCACCAGCGGCACCGACCGCAGCCGGGTGTTGGCGCGGATGAAGGATTGCGGGTCGGCAATGGTCGTGGCTGTCAAGGCGGGCCGTCGCTGTCTTGGTCCCGTGATAACTAGCATAAACCGTCTCCCGCCGCGAAGGCGGGCTTAGGGCGGCCGCTAATCCGACTTCGCGAAGTGTCTCCGCCCCTCGCGAGAATCTCCTGTGATCCGATCCTACGATCCTCGACCGCCTCGAAAATGGCTTGGATTGAACGTCCGAAGCGCTAAACAGGTGGTACACAGCGGTGGCCACAAAAACCAACCGGCCCTTTTAGGAATCCTTGTTTTTCGGCGGTTCTCGCGCCTCCGGCGCTCTGGGGAAGAGAGTCCCACTCTCTCCGCCGCTGATCTTCCGTGTCTTACAAAATCAGGAGCTTCCTGAGCCCCCTGTTCGGGTGGAGCACAATTGACTGGTGTCGTTCACTAGCTTCAGGAATTCGAATGAAGGCAACGAGTGCCAGGTAAGTGCTCGAACCCGAAACAGAATTCGGCTTTCCACATTTAGTCAATTTGACAATAATTGGTTCTTCTTGCACCCAGGATCGGCGTCACGGATATTCCACGACAATGATCGGCGGGACATAGAGCGTGACCTTCACCATCTGGGACAACCACAGAGGCGAGTACTGGGATAGCGATGAGCACGGTCGCCCCCGCGAGTTCGAGAGCCGGGTAGCGGCTGAACGCGCACGGGAAAACTTCATCGCAAACAAGGACCGTCAGGACGATTGGCGCTGCCGGATGGACATTCATCAGGTCGATGCCAACCTGTGCTTTCACCTGCGGGGAAAATGGGAAGGAGATCACAGACTCTATCTCTATCCAGTGCTGCTTCCGGTCTATTTCGAAGACGTTCCGGCAGCGCACTGGCGCCTTTACGCGAACGACGGGAGCGAGCTCGGACCGGGCTCGCAGGTCCGCACTTTTCGCGGAGAGCTCACCCAGCTCGTCCGACTGCTGCCGCCACACAAACTCGCATCCGAGGGCAAGGTCACTTGCCGCAATCGTCTCGGAGGTGAGGACCGAAGGAGCGCGAGCGTGATCGGCGGGACGTACAGGTACGTGCCACCATTGAATGACCTGAACGAAGCCGGGTTGCGCTGGGCGAGTTCGGGACGCTGGAAAGCGCCGCCTTTGTTGACTCTGGCTTGATGACGACGTCCCCGGCGGACGACGTCTCGAACTAAACCTTCATCGGAGCGGTTCTGTAACCCACACACCTTCCCCTGCCCGGTCCACATCGGGAATGATCTTCTGTAAGCCGAAGGCAATTTGAGGATTTTCTGAAGATGCCCGAACTAACCAATCTCTAAGCGCCAACGCCTAGTCGTTAAGCGCCGGGTGCAAATGCCATCAGATGCGCCGGTAGCCCCTTCAACGCAAGGCATCCCGCGCGCCGTTGCGATCCTAAAGCTACTTTTCCCACCTCGGGATTCGACCTACGACATTTAGCGGGCAGCGCGACACGCAGAGCTCAATATAGTGTGCGCCTCCCCTATCGACTCGCGAATTTTGGCTTTTGTTGAAAATCGACTCATGATTCTTTGGTTTTTCGACTCGCCAATTTTTGGCGGCCCTCGGTGAATCAATGGGTTAAGCGACTCGCTTCTGATTGGGCCCGACATCCTATGCGGACACTTTGAAAACGACTCGATTTCCGGTTTAAGAACGACTCGATTTCGTTTTGAAAACGACTCGATCTCAGATCCCACTGACCTGACTGACGAATTCCGCCTCGATTTTTTCTCCGTTTTTTCGGTGCGAGAAAACCGAGGGGGGTCAAAACCACTCATCGCGCTGTCGGCGGCGCCTAGATGCCGTCGTGTAACCGAAGGGCACCGCATTTCCGGACCGCCCGACGCATCCACTAGCATCCCTCAGAAGTTGCTATGGTGGTGCCTCTACAAGAGGTCCATTATGACTGAAGCTTTCAAGCAGAACGGGCTTTTCAGAGGCCTGCAGAATGATCTTGCCCACTTGAATGCGTGCGTCGGCAACAATGGCGGCCCCTACGACCTGTTCGATTACTCTTGGGGGTACTTCGAAGGCACTCGCCTGCTCCTGCGCGAAGCACAAGAACCAGGCATCATCATCGACGTCGTGATCTATCCCATATGCTTCAATTTTCGACACGCGATCGAACTCTACATCAAATACATCATCGCGGACTTGGGTCGAGTAAACGGAACAGGACAGCAATACCAGCCTGGCCACACACTTCTTCGGAACTGGAAGAAAGCAAAAAAGCTACTGAGCGCAATTGATCACAGCGCTGATGACGTCGCTATCTTTGAAGAAGCGATCAAGCACATCGACGAGGTGGACAGGAGCGGCCAGACCTTTCGATACCCAGAATCCATCAAGTACGATCAACATCTCAAAGATTGGCCGAGCATCAATCTCGCGGTGCTGGAGTATCATCACGGTCGACTGTTCAAAGTAGCGAGAGATTGGCATTACCGCATTGATGCCGCTGTCGATCGCGCCGCCCAAGATGGCACATTGGCTCAGCCATATCGGCGACCACCTGACCAGAACGGGCTCTTGAGGAGCTGGCACTTCTTCATCTACAGAGCTCAAACTGCGGCTTTGAGAGTTGGATCGTTTTTCAGAGGTTAGCGCACGTTGGCCTCGCTGCGCCTCAGCAGACGATTCTGTAGAAGCGATAGTCCGGCTGCTCGATCTGGCCGAACGGAACGTATTTCAAGACTCTCCCGACCTGTCGTGCAGCGCGGATGGGGATGGGAGATGCCTGATCGAACTGCGTCGAATTCCAATTCATCTCGGTCAGCGCCAGCACCTCCGAGGCCAATTCAGATATCGGGGTATCGCAATAATGCGGGGCCGCCGCAACTTCCTTGGACCTACAGCAGCGACTTCAGCTACCAGTCTCGCCGCTCGGCGCCCTGATCCTCCTCATTCGCCTGGTACTGGTAACTTTCGGCAATCTTATTCAGGAGCGCGCGCGTCCTGACGTTAGCAGCTCCCGCCGACTTGGCATCGGAACGGTACATCGCAACCAAATCACGCTCCTGATCTCCACCATCGTTGGATCTTCGCATGGTGACGCCGCGGCGATTGCGCACAGCCACATAGAATCCTTCTTCCAGATCGACGCTTCTCGAGCTTTCGAGTACCTGCCGCACCGCCTCGGGCGGCCAAGGCATGCCGTCCGTCCTTGGAGCCGCCGACAGGATGGCCCCGATCTTACTTTCCGTGACCGGCGAGAGGCGCTTTTGCTGCGCGATCCTGCGTACCTCGTCGACCCACGCCTGCAGAGCGCGCGGGTCGATTTCGCCGTTGACCCTTGTGCCGGGCACAGTCGTCCAACCCGACAGGACCCTCCACGCCTGTTCCGCGATGTTCTTGTCTTGCTCGGAGATTTCCGCGGGCGCGACCTCGCCATCCGGAAGGTACACGCGGCCGATCAAATCCATAAACAGATGCGGCTGCATGGCGAGCGCGTCGTTCAAGTTCTTTGGTGGACGCTCGGAATGCTCCAGTAAGGAGTAGTAGATCCACTCCAGTCCAACGATCTCCAGAGGGTCTGCCGTCGGGTCAGCATCCAGCCGTTCGAATAGCTGGACGGCATAATATTGGAGCATCCCGTCGCCATCCTGATGCCCGCCGCTCATGGTCGACGAATGGCGCAGGACAGAAACTATGAGAGAGGCGGGTACGGCCAGTTTGGGATGCCCCCCAATCCATGCCAACGCGGTGTGGCCGCGATGGACGGCCAGAAGCTTGTCGACGACGAACGCCGGATCAGCGCTTTCAGGAATCGCGTGATCTTCGATTTGTTGCCAATAGGCCCTTGTGACCTCAGTTCCAGCGGCATCGACTGCGTCCCAGGTTTGCTGGCCGTCCGGCAACGCAAGCGCTAGTCGCGCCAGGACGTCCGGCCCCTCTGCTCTGCCGATCCCATCCCTGAAGCGGTCGAGCAACCACTGCTCTCCCCTCGACTGAAGAAGTCCAAAGAGCATGCCGCGCGCAAACTCCTTCAGCTCCGGCCCTGACAGCGCCCTCTCCATCAGACTGTCCTTGACCGCATCAGGCGCGGACGCCAAGGCAAGCGCCTCGCCGAGACGCCGCGGCTGCCCAACACGACCGACCATGGCGTTCACATCATCAGTCGAACATGTCGCCAGTATCTCTTCGGCAGCAACGCGCCGCCTTGAATTGGCCTCCTCTTCCAGTTCACGCCAGCTCCTGTCGCCCCGGTAGGTGAACGTGGGACCGCCGAAGAGATAAGCGTATTTGACGGTTGGATCGGTCGGCTCCAGCTGCCTGAGCAGCTCCTTTAGCGGACGAAGCGCGTCGGACTTGAGCGACCAATGCGCTTGCGGCACCTGCTCGTGCTTGCCGATGACCCGCCGAAGCGTTTCATGGAACTCGGTCCTCTGCTCCGGACTGAAGGTGGCGATTGCGCCTCCTAGCGCAGCCTGGGCGTTTGTCCTCCACTCCTCAGTAAAGCCGTGCCAGCGATCCAGCAGTGCAGCCCAGCGCTTCGGATCGTTCCCAGCATCGAGGAGAAGGCGCTGGCCGACGGCCGCGTAATTTTCGGCGACCTCATCGCGCGTCAACGTCGGCGGCGGATCGCCTGCCGAGAAATCGCGCCATCGAGGAAATGCCGACGGCTGCTCCGAGGCAAAGTCGGCTGGTGCGAGAGCGATCAGCAAGTCCCATCCCACCTCGGGCTGTCGCGCAACGACGGCGTCCAACACCTCGCGCCGTTCGGCCGCAGCGGCGAACGTCTGCGGAAGCCATGGCAAGAAGATGCGCTTGAGCGTCGCATCCGGACGGTTTCCCCAGTTGCCGCCGGGGTCCAACTCGGCCAACCGCGCAAGCGCAAATGCCACCCGGCCAAGATAATCGGGACTCCATGCCAAGAGCTCAAGCGCCCACATCAGATCGGCCAGATACTCGGTCTTATGCAGGAAGCCCTCATCGCTCCTGAACACCGACATCACGGGCACAGGGTTCGCATCCAGCGCCTGTTCCAGACAATCCAGAAATGCTTCGGGTGAGGCCTCGGCGAGTCCCCGGAAATCATTCGAAAGGGACCACCACTTCCGCTCGTCCGCTCCTCGCATCAGCGCCCGAACCGCTGCCTCGGTTCGACGCTTCGCGTCGTGAACAGCGGCTGCACGTTCGGGAAAGACTGCAAGAGCTATCATGGCTTCGGTCAAACCCTTCCTGAGTAGCCTGGAAGCGAGCTTTGGCGGACCCGGCTGGAAGTTCCACTTGTCGGCGGGGTCAGCATCGAACCCGGGATCATCCGCCGACAGGACACTCAAGAACGCGTCCGCCAAGAGGTCGAGGTAACGTGCGGTCAGATGTCCGGCCATGAGAAACCAGCCATCCCGCAACGACGCGAGCTTCCACGCAGAGCCGGCCCGACGTAATGGGCTATCCAGAGCGCTCGACCAAGGAGCCAGTTCCGTCTCGATTTCCGAATAAGGGCGGCCGCTCAGTCGTTCCATGACCTGTCGGTCGACGGGATGGGCCGCATCCCAGGCGCCACCGAGCATGGCGGCCAGCAGCGCCGATGAGATCGGAGGCGCAGCCCATGGCGGCGTTCTGCCGACGCCGACGGGCATCAGCCGTCGCAAAACGGCCAGGCTGCGTCCGCACTCCTTCGCCAAGCCTTGGGCCCTGTGGTGCTCGATGCCCATCAAAACCAGCTCCCGCTCGATCGCGAGGCGCCACGGCCGGGGCAGTTGCATGACCTTGCTGGACTGCGCCGCTTCCGAGCCTAGCGCGACGAACACGTGATGTCCGCTTTTGACAAGCGAGGCAGCCAACCCGGCGTCGCCTTCTTCGAGGACAACAACGACCTTGGCGCTGAGATCGATGAGCGCCCGAGCCGCCTCGCAGGATCCTGCGACCAGAAATCGGCTCTCCCAGAACAGTCGATACGCCGTCGGAAGCGGCTCGACGACAGCGCCCAAAAACGCAACCGCCTCGTCGATCGACTCGGCCTGAACGCTCTCCACGGAAGGCAGGCCTACCAGCCAGCGGCGCAGCTTGGTGGCCTCTTCATCCCGGTCGGCGAGCAGAAGGCCCGCACTCATGGGCGGGTTCGTGGCAAGTGACCACTCTTCGAAAGCCTGCCTCAGATCTCGGGTACCCGGCCGACGCTTCCCGATCCGGTTCGCGAGCCATTGCGAAACTCCAGGGCAGAGGTCAAGCCAGTGCACCAGGTCGTCGCCGTCGATCGCGCCGACCTTCCGCCAAATGGGCGGAAGAACGGCTTCCTTTTCGTGCACCCACGCGAATTTCGCGGGCCAGCGATGGGGCGTCACGAAAACGAAAGCGCTGTCCCCGCGCGCGATGGTTGTGGGTCCAGTCGACCGCTTCTCGAAGTCCTCGTCAGCCTTGCCTCTGATGTCGGTCCGCTGCGCCCCGATTTCCCACACCGAGACTCCGTCTGGAACGTTTCCTTTCCCTGTCGCCACGTTGCAGATACCGTCCCAACCGGGGAAAACGATGCTGTCGCCGGCAGGGAATCGAAACTGCGCGCTCGGCCCTACCGTCGCAAGGATCAGCCGACTGATGAGTTCGGGGAGCCCCTCCTGCCCGTCGCGCGTTCCAGCCCAGGCGGCCAAGTCCTGAGCCTCGATCCATCGGAAAGGCGCGCCGATCGCCAGAGCCGGCGGGGACGGAGCCGCGGCGGAGATGGTGCCGTCCGCTTCGAAGCGAACCCCGAATTGCTCCATCGCGTCGACGACGGCCGCAGCATGCTCCCCGAGTGAGCTCCGTTGCCCCCGTTCGAAGTCTGCGATCAGCCATGGACTGATCTTCGCAGCTAGGGCGACCTCCTTGATGGACTGGGCCGACAGCGCGCGTGCCGCCCGCAAATTGCTTGGCGTGATTGCAGAGCCCTTCGTCATGTCCTCTCGTCGATTGCGCCATGGGAACAGCCTAAGTACCCGGCAAAGGTCTCCCTTGCCCGTGCTGCACGGCGGAACACGTTGTGGCTAAAGATGAGAAATTCAAGACTCGCACAAACCGGGGACGCCTTTCAGAGCGAGGAAGCGATTAGGGCCGGCTAGTCCGGATCGACAGGGGGCGCGCGGCGCGCCCCTCGCCTTCCCCAGTCTCCAATTTTGGTCTTCCACGTCCCAAAGGAGCGTTTTCACCGACGAGCAGGGCCTTAGGAGAACGCCCGGCAGATCGCGAACGCGAGCTCTCGGCTCGACCGAAACGGAATGGCGACATTCAGCACACCATGATGCCGAGCAAAAGCGGCGAGCATCGCCGCTGCCGTGTCCCAGAACCAGATCGGCAGAGGCTCCTTCGCGTAACGAAGGACCCGGAACAACCGCCGACGAACAGGCTCATGGTCCGGCGAGACCGTCCAGCGGTCGCGCGGCGTCAGCGTGATGATCAGGAGCTTGGCCAGCAGAATGCCGAGAAGCCGCTTTGCTCGGACCATCTCCTCTGGATAACCTTGCGAAGCGGCATAGGTCTCAGTGCCATCCAGCAGAATTCCTCGGGCATAGGCATCGCACAGGCGCTCCTCGCGAAGGGCATACTCGATCCTGCAATCTGCGAGCCGCCGATGTCCGAGTTCGTGGAGCAGAACATAGGCGCCGGCGATATAGGCGAAATCCCGCGCAGCTGCCTGATTCCTATCAGTGATGGTCTGGCCGGGTGCCGGCACATCAGCCGGCCAGTCGAAGTCGGCTGCGGACGCGGCGGCGAGCATGTCGTGGACGTGGCCGAGAGCCCGGTCAAAGGCCGCATCGGCCGCCGCTTGCCCATGTAGCGTCGAGACAAACGCCGGATCGAAATCCCTCCCGTCACGGCGCAACAACCAGATCACCCCGGCATAGGCATCGAGCGCCTTCCAGATAGCAAACCCAGCCAGCCAAAGCGCGTCGAGCGTCTTCTGCGTGATCTGGATAGAGCCGAAAACATGCTAGAGTTCGAAACGCTCGACAGGAACGAGCCGAACTCGATCCGCCTCGTTGCCCCACTCGGCCTTGATCTCGTCGAACCGCTCAGGCGCGGCCCCCTGCAGGAGGAATTCGGCTTCCTTCGAAATGTCAGTCATTGTTGTTTTTACCCTTCTTTACACACGCTTGAGGGGGTCGTCTTGCGTATGTTCTTTATTTGTTCTAAAATTTTTCATGAGCGCCCCCAGACCACCGCAGTCGCCATCGCGCGCCGACGAAATCGACCAACGCGACGACCTCGCACGACGGCGTGCCATCGTCGAATTCAGCCCGGTCTGCCGTCGGATGGGCATTCTAGATCCGGAGTCGGCTGCAGCGGGCCGGGGTCGCGACCGCCTCGGCCGAGCTTCTGCTGACACGAATGCGGGCGAAGGTCGATGACCTTAGCCGCGAACGGGACGCTCTCCGGAGGGCGGCGTCCGCCGAGGAGCCGGTTGGGCGACCGCCGTCACCTTGACTTGCGGGGCGCGCAATACTCATCTGCACCGTTCAGCGTTATGTGGGGTGGCGTCATGGAGCAGGAATTCTATCAAGGTCTCGCCCATCGGGTCCGGAACATCGCTGAGAAGGCCGACCCGTTCACCAGGCGGCGCCTGCTCGACCTCGCCAAACGATACGATGCGAAGGGCGGTCAGACCTCCCGCCCCGCTGCGGCCGAGCGTCCCTTGCCTACACCGCGCACAACACCGCCGGCATCGATCTTCTCCGGACCAGGCGAAGCCTGAAAGCCCGCAGCAGGGTCGCTGACCACTCCCTCTTCGGGCAACGGATCGTCCTCGGTCAGCTTGGTCTCAAGCCGCAGGCTGTTCAGCTTCGCGCTCCGGTGCCTAAACTGCGTGCCACGCATCAGGACGAACCTGAAGCGGCCGGCGATCAGCATCAGCAGGATCGGCGTCAAGGCGCCCCAAGGAATGCCGATGTTCCCCAGCACGCCGTCGGGGCCGAGGCTGAGCGAGCCGAGCGCGATCGGCGTGAGCTCCTTGCGCTTCTCTTCCACCAGTTCGTGCGACGGCAACAGCGAGATCTCGACCCTGTCGGTCTTCAGCCCCGTCGGCGTCATCAGCCGGCCCTTGACCTGCAGGTGGCGGAATTCGTGGTAGGGATCGATCGGCTGCCGTTCCATGTTTAGCGAGAACGAGTAGCCCCAGTCCCAGCCGTCGATCGCGACGACGTAGTCGACGATCTCCTCGCGCGGCTTGCGTCGCTGCTTCCGCTTCACGCGCCTCGAAGACTTCGGTTCGGCGGCCATCCGCTTGACCCGGGCTTGCTGATCCGGACCAAGCTATCCGAGTCGGCCGCGTCGTCGAAGGGGCGGCTACACGAGCCGCCCCTTGTACGGCGCTCTTCCGGAAGGCCGACGCAGCGCTCTGGCCGAGGCCGTAGTCTCTTTGGAGATGGCGCGGCCGAAACGATTGGCCATCTGAGATAGGCCTGACCAGCGGCCCGGCCTAGCCTATGTAGATTTCCTCGCTGATGTTCTAGGCGGCGTCGGCTTTGCTGTTTTTGGAGCGCCCATCTGGCGTTTCCGCCCCCGCTGCGTCGCGACTGCCGGAGAGATCCGGTTGCCGGGGATCTTCACCACCAGCACGCCACGACGAACGCCGTCATCAAGGAAGTCGCCCACGGCCGCCCTGCATAAAGCGCTGATGTGCTGTCCGACGCTTTGGCTCCTCGTCAGATCCAACGCCATCAGCATTCCCAAGGGAACATTCGTGTTCTGGTACGCCGCGGTCTGCTCTCCGTAATTCTCAAGCAGAGCATCGAAGGAGCAATCGTCCGACTCCCGCTTGATCTCGGTGATGATCCGGACGCGCCCCAGATCATGAAAGACATCCGCGCGCCCCGCAGCGACCCCTCTCACTTCGTCGTGCGTGCCCAGCTTGGAGTTACGAAGGAATCGTAAATAGTCCTGCTGCAACTCCTTCTCGAGTGGCGTGCTACCGTCAAGATTCTCGAACAAGTAAGCGCCCGTGGGATCCTGGGCCGCCGTTGCGTCGAGGCGGAATTCGAGAAAGAGCAGCGTCTTCAGGGCGAGCGCCAGGAAGTCCGCCCTGACTTCATCATACTGCGCGAACGTCTCCACTTTCGCGAAGTCGATCCTCACGGATTCGAGGCATTCCATGATCGCGTGGGAGAATTTGCTGCTCTCGATCTCATGAATTCGAGCGACCGCGATCGAGGCCGCGTCGAATGCGCCGAACTCCTTCGCCCTCGCTTGTAGTGCGGCGAGCAGCGGGCTTCCGCTCGTCGCATCAAGAGGGTTTGGCGGCTGCTGCCCCGTGATGTAGTCGTCGACGAGGCCTATCAGCTCGGCCGCAGCCGCCGCCTTGTCGGACGTCGCGTTCTCGGACAGCCACCGGCGCAGAGCCAACGCCTGCGCCTGGTTGTGCAAGAGACTGGACTGAATTCGAGGGGCAACGATTGCCTCGACCCCGCCGGCCCGCTGTCCTCCCAAAATCGTCCTGCTCGCCGTGTACACGGTGAGCAACTCTTCTTCGATGATCTTGATGCCGTCGAGCCAGACGGCTTGGTCGATCTCGTCCGCGAGGCGGGCCAAGCGCATGCCGAGCGAGGCCCATGCGGCGATCTGAGCACCGCGCGATCCCAGCAGCGGGTTGTCGTCGGATCCGTACACGTACGCGGAATGAGCGAACGCCTCTCGCTTCAGCGCGGTTACCCATTCGCCCATCTCAGAGGCTGGACGGCGCTGGTAGAAACCCTCGAGCAGACTGATGGCAATCGAGAAGGCCTTCGCATCGGATCTGGCCTCTCTAGCCGCAGCAGCCGCCTCGAACGAGGCGCGCGCGACACCCATCATCTCCTTGGCTCTCCCTGGGTCTTCCTCCTTCAGCGCCTCACCAACACTGTAAAGACCCAATTCGAAGTTCGCATCGTCCGCCGCTTCTTCGACCCTGACGACGTCCCTCAGAAATTCTAGAATTCCTTGGTGAGGCTCTTCAGAATGAAGAAACCCACCGACCCTGGCCGCGTGTGCCAAATAGAATGGATTGTCGTCCAGACGCGCGCTCGCGATTGCCGACGCAAGCCTGAGTGCCCGGCGCGCCTTGTTTCGCTTCAGTATGAGGGCGCCCATGAGCGAAGCCGTGCGCACGGTGACGGTAGCGCTGCCATCTTGCGAGAGCTTCAGCCAGTGGTCGAAGATCCTTTCCTCCAGATCGTCCGACAGCCGGTTCGTCTGAAGCACTTCGACAAGTGAGTTGAGCCTGAGGTCGTCTTCAACGCGCGCTATCACACGCGCCGCGAACTGCTGCGCGGACGGTTCGTCACCGGCTTCCTCTAAGGCGATCTCGACAAATTCCGCGGAAAATCGGCTGACTGAAATCTCGTCGACCGCCGCAGCAACGACGGAAAGCCCGCCGAAGTCAGCCAGCGTCGGCGAATGCCCCCGCTCGAGCAGGGTCGTCATAGTCTGCTCTAGGGGTTCCATAGCGTCACCAGAGATACTCGTCGCCCTCAGCGTAGCGCAAGTTGCTGCAAGGGACACGCTCTCGGATGGCCGGCTTATCGATGCCGGTGATGAAAATCTGGAGATGGGGCAGCTCGGTCGCGAGTTCCGCCAGGCCCGCGATCAGCTTCTCATAGTCCGGTGCCACCATCTCGTTGGCGCCAGGAGAGTCGACGAGGAGCAAGCCGGGATGACGACCTACGCCCTCGGTCTCGGCGATCTTGAGGATCGCAAGCGTGGCCGCCACCTTGAGACGCACCTTCTCACCGGCCGTTTGGGCCGAGAAGTAGGATTGCTGCCCACCTTTGGTGAGCTTCATGCGGGTGGCGCCGTCGATCGAAAGCTTTTCGAGGTTTTCAATGCCAAACCGCCTGGCATAATCGGTAGTCAGCTCGGAAACGCGCGCCAGTATGGCCTCCTGATCTGGCTTCATCAGATCCTTGGCAACAATCTCTGCCGCCGAGAGGATGTCACGATCGTCGACTTCGGCTTCGCCAGCCACGGCCACCGGACGGCGAAGCTCTTCAATCTGAGCCTCCAGCCTGATGCAGTCGCGTTCAGCTTCCAAATGCGGCTGCGGATCTTCAAGCGCCCGCTCTGCCTCTCGGCATTCCCGCTCCGCCGCAAGCAAACGCCCTTCTTGATCGACTACGTCCTGACCGGCGGCCCGGGCTCGATCGTCTTGCGCTTCCCACTGGGACTTCGCCTCTCCAACCGCCTCGACGAGCCGCTCCTCCTCAGCGGCGATAGCGCCTTCAGCCTGCGGCCGGTCCGGCGTGCCGCAGACCGCGCATACATGCTGCTCCTCGGTCTTCTTCCGATGCTGCTCCGTGATCACTTCGTCGCAACTCGGACAGCATTCCGGCTTCAGCGCACGAAAGATGAAACCTGCGTCTCTCGACTCCTTGAACTCGCGGAGTTCACGCCGGGCACGGTCGTAGCTTTCCTTGGCCGCCGCCGCATCCGCATCGACTGCCGTTCGCAGGACCTTCAGGCGGCGCAACTGCTCCTCGCAAGCAGCATATTTGACGTTTGCGGCCTGAACCGCCTGGCGCAATTCGCGCGCGCTCGGCTTCGACTCGATGCTCTTCCTCGATTCCTCAAGGCTTTTTTCCAGCTCTGCGATCCTCGCCTCGGCCTGGGTTCGGACACGCTTCCGCATCTCGTCGGCCTGCCTCGTCTCATGGCTTAGCCGACCGACCACCGCGGTCAGATCGTTCCGCGTTCCCACCAATGGCATGCCGACAAACATCTGCATCATGCGCAGCGGCATCGCGGCTAGTGGCGTGGATCCGAATAGCGCGCCGGGATCTGGCTCGATCGTCATGGCGGTCGAGAGCCACGGCCAATCGTGATCCTGATCGACCGACTTCCCGTCGCGCACCGTGTGATTTGTGAGCCTTTCAAGTCCGAGTTCACTCATGAAGAACGCGGACATCACCTCTTCGAATTCGTCCTCCGACGCGAAAACGCGGACCGGGATTTCCCGCTCCTCGTCGAACCGGATCAACTTCCCCTCGGACTTCATGGCATCCGAGAGACGCACTTCATATGTCCGCTCGTCGAGGGTGAACCTGAGGTTCACGGTGGCGAACCATTCCTTCATCTCGGAAGGGAGAGACCGCCGTCCGGTTAGACACCATCTCATGATGGACAGAAGCGTCGTCTTGCCCCGCAGATTCCGACCCGACAGGATGGCGTGCAGCCCAGGGCCGAGATCCATCCACTCGAAATCGATGGGCGTCTGCGCGCCCACGGATTTCTGCCCCTTAAACACGACCGACCGAATGGTCAGCCTTCGCGGGATCGCGATTTCTGCCCTGGGCTTGATGTTGTAGCGCTCCAGGACTCGCCTGACGTCGTCTGCGGTCCGCTTCGACTTCGACGCGATGCTCTCGATCCAGTCTCCGCTCGTCTCCTTGGGCTTCCGCCGCTCAGCCATTCGCAGCCTCCAGTGCATCGGCAAGACGCTTGCGGACGCGTTCCGCGATCGTGGGGATCAGATCTCCGCGCCTGGTCTCATGATATTCCTTCTGCTCATGCTGCCGCTGCTTCAGGGCCGCGCCGCCCCTGCCATCGGCCATTTCGAGCACCAGCCGTACCCTGGATTCGTACCAGTGGAATTCCGGTAGCTCGGCAACGATCTGCTCGACCAGCCGGAAGGCCGCTTGGCTCACAACGAAATCGCGATGATTAGTGGCCTTGCCAAGCGGCTTCGTCCGGGGGGTCACCAATCCGCGCGCCTTTAGATGCGCGATCGCTGTATCGATCGGTTCATAGGCCCCGAAATAGTTCCGCAACATCGGGACGCGGCGGAGATCCGGCTCTTCATCGTCGAAGATTCGGCGAGCTGTGTCCAGGTATCGCCTTGTACCCGTCGCTTCGTATTTCGTGAGGAGCTCGTCGGCTAGGTAGTCTGGATAGCGGATCCAGAAATCAAGAGCCTGGAGCTTCACTTCACCGTCGAAGACGCCGACGTCGTTCGGGAAGCTCTCATCCGAAAATGGGTCGGACCCTCTGACCAAGATGAAGAGGAGCCGGAGTGCGTTGCGATAGTAGTCTGCCTTCGCCATCGGGGAGTGGATTCGGCCATGGATGGGGTGACGCGCCGTTTACGTGAGCCTTCAACCTACTGATCTCACGGGTTGAATCTGGACGCAAGCCCTTCATGGGTGGCGTCCAAGCTCACAGACATTTTCGCTTGGCGGCTGCACCGGCTCGAGGCGGCTGGCTTCGTCAAGCAGGGCGGGACTTAGCTTTTGCGGAGCAGCAGGCGTCGTTCAAGCGACCTCGACGACCTGCCCGGTGGTCATGAAGACCAGGAGCCCCCGCTTTGCCTTAGTTTGCTTACGATAGTCGGCTATCTGCTGCCTGTAATGGCCGATGCTGGACGCATGCGGAGCCACGTCGCTCTTCCAATCGACTACGGCGTCGATGGCACCGGTTTCATCGAACGCGATCGCGTCAACCTGGCCGGAGAGCAGGATTTCCCTGCCTTCGTGGGTCTGGGCTCCGAACAGCGGGAGTTCGGGGACGAGGCGCGGCCGTAGCGTCGCGACCTCCGGAAGAGCGAGCGTCCGCAGCACCGTAGAGGCCAGCTCGATGGCGCTTATGCCGTCCTTCGGATCCGCCGCGGGCTCTTGCCCCAATTGGCGGACCAGCTCGGCCGCCCGCGTTTCGAGGTCCGTCCTGGCGTCGGAGGTTTCCCCGGTCAACACCTCTTCGACCAGCTTGTGAAGGATGGTGCCGCGCGTCGAACTGCCGAGGACGGCAGCGGGTTCAAAGAGGGCGCTTTCCGGAAGGTCCCTGCTTTCGATCTTCACTTCGCCCTCGCCCGCCTGGCCGACTTCGCTCCGGCTCGGGCGATGCCAGACCAGGGTCCGGCGCGCGTCGAATATTGCGGTCGCCTCCGCGGCGAAGGTCTCGCGAGACTGGCCGTTCTCCCGGAGCGCGATGTTTCGTTCCTTCACGGTCCCGACGTCATCCGGCTTGATCGCCGGTAGCGCGGCGACGTCCAGATGGACGAGCTTCGCCCAGCACTTGTCCGACAGGCCGGCGGAGTGCCGGGGCAGGACCAACAGGTCGCGCGCCCGGGTCGCGGCCACGTACCAGAGACGCACGCGCTCGCGCCGCTGCTCCTCGTCAGCGCGCGCCTCGATGTCTGCATGGTCCGCCGGGCAGACGCCGAGGATCGGGATCGAGAACAGGTTCTTGGAGCGGTCCTGGACCAAGCCCGATTCGGCCTTGGGCGTGCCGGTCATGTTGATCGGGATGACGATGGGCCATTCGAGGCCCTTGGCCGCGTGGACGGTGATCAGCGAGACTGCTTCCTGCTCGGCGTCGGGCCGGCCCTCGACCTGGCGGACCGCCTCCTCCCAGTTCGCACGCATGTCGCTCGCGAACGCCCGCAGGCCGCGAACATCGTAGGCCCGCGCCATGTCGAGGAAGAGATCGACGTTGGCGATCGCCCGTTCGGCGCCCGCCTTGAACCGCTGCCGGATTTGCGCGCGGACATGGAGCGCCGCGATGGCGTCGGCCAGGAGTACGTACGGCGTCGTGGTACGCACCCGCTTCCGCAGCGACGACAGCTTGGCCAGGACGTCCCTGGCAAGCGCATGAGTCACGCCCCCCGGATCGGTCCGGATCGTGAGCATCGGCAGGCCTTGACGCTCCGGATCGGACGGAAGCGCCTCAGAGATATCGAGTAGTTCGGTTTCGGAAAGACCAACCAGAGGTCCGCGCACCAGCGAGCCGAATGCGAGGGTGTCGCGCGGATCGGCAAGCGCGCGGGTCAGCGCGATCAAATCCTGGATCTCCTGCCGCCGAAAGAATCCTTTGCCTGCCTGGGTCGAGACCGGGATCGCCAGATCCTCAAGCGCCTCCTCGAAGCGCCAGAGTTCGGTGCCAACGGGTGCCAGCAAAGCGATGTCGCCGAACCGGCAGGGCCTCATCTCGCCTGTGCGATGATCGCGGACTTCCAGATTTCCGACCATCCTGTCGCACAGGCCCGCGACCGCGACCGCCTCGGCGTCGCGGATCGCAGCGGCCTTGGGCTTTTCGCCATCGACTACGACGTCCAGTGCGCACACGCCGGGCCGGCCTCCGATCGCAGGATGGATCGGGGAAAGCTCGGAGAATCCCGGCTGCCCGGCTGCGGAAAGAGCCGGCTCGAACCGTGCGTTGACGAAATCGAGGATCGGCTCGAGTGAGCGGAAGTTGGCGGTGATCTTGATCTGCGAACCGGCGTCCACCGCCGAACGAGCGGCGATGTAGGCGTTCACGTCGGCGCCGCGGAAACGGTAGATCGCCTGTTTGGGATCGCCGACCATGAACAGGCTGCCGGGGCGCAGCGGACGAGCCAAGGCGCCGCCGCCGACGCAATCATTCCCGCAGATCAGCCACAGGATCTCCGTCTGCAGCGGATCGGTGTCCTGGAATTCATCGACCATGACGTGCCGAAAACGCTGTGACAGGGCCTGTCTCACCGGTTCGTGGTCGCGCAGCAGGTCGCGCGCGGTGTAGAGCAGGTCGTCGAAGTCCAGCAGCGCGGCCCCCTGCTTGTATTCGCGCCAATCCTCTAGGAGCCCCTGCGCCTCCTCGCACAGCCTCCCCAGCAGTTCGCCGGCGACGGCTCCAAGCAATGCCTCCAGGGCGTCGTGACAGGCAGTGTATCGAGGGAGGATCGCATCGAACGCAGCGGTTCCGTTGGCCTTTGACAGGCCCGCCTTTGCGGCGGCATCCTGCCACTTCGTCTTCGTCTGCAAGACCCTTCGCCCGCCCGCTTGGGTGAAGCAGCTTTCGTCGCGCTCAAAATCGAGCGTAGCGATCAGGGCGGCGTTGCTCGGCGCGCGCTCGGCCAGTCCGGAGCCGCTCAGTAGATGGGCGAGAACACGCAACGCCCGACATGCTGCCGCCGTCTTCTCCTCGGCGTATGCGTAGCCGCGAAGGTCCGTTTCGAACTGCTCTGCCGCCTTTGCGAAATTCCCCATGATCCGGGAAGACCATGCCGTCCGCGCGCAGCTGGCGTCCCTATTCTTGCGCAGGAACTGCACCACCTCCTCGATGAGCTTCAGCCCGGCGGTCTCGTTTGCAAGGATGATCTGGGCGACCAGTCCATCGCCGGCATCGCCGGACAGTCTTCCCTTCAACCAGGCATCGTAGCGCTCGCTGAAGGCCAGATCTGCTTCGGTGGGATCGACAATGTCGGCACCGGGGTCGATGCCAGCCTCGGCCGGATAAGGCTTAATCAGCGCCTGCGCGAAGCCGTGGATGGTACTGCATGTGAGTTGATCGAAGGACTGGCAGGCGCGATAGATGTTCGCCTTCTCTGCTTCGGGAACGCCTCCCGGAAACGCTTGGGCCAAGTCGCGAGGCACCTCGCCGTTGGCAAGCGCCATCGTGAACTTCTCGATCCGGAGACGGAGCTCACTAGCGGCAAACTCGGTGAACGTGATGGCGGCAATGCTCTTCGGAGCGACGCCGCGCGCGAACAACACCGCGACCCGGCCGGCCATGATCGACGTCTTGCCCGAACCGGCGCCTGCTTCCACCAGCAGGGTTCGGTCGACGGCCGTCAGCGCGGTGAGGCGCGCCGCGAGATCCGGGATGATCTTCATGGCTCCCCCCATACCGCTGCGGCGGGCCCTAAGGCGGTTACCGCCAGTGGCAACTTGCGTGGCAGGTACCCCGCGTTGGCCGGCAGCACGAAGGCATGGTCGTTGTAGTCGCTTGCGGCGTCCTCCCCTGGAGGAGCCACGCCCCCCAGCATTGCGGTGCGGGAGGCAACGGCTGCGGTCGACACCTTCGCCAAGGCTCCATCGAGGTCCGCCAACGGGAACAGCGCCTGATCGCCTTCGGGGGCGTTCGGATAGAGCAGCGAGGCCTCTATCGTCACGCCGTTGCCGAGCAGCGTCTTGACCGCGAAGGCGTAGAGACACCGCTGGAGTTCGGCACCTCCCTTGATGACCACCTCGTCCATCTTCTTGGAGAGCTTGCCTGTCTTGTAGTCCGTGACGCGTGCGCGCGCGCCGTCGCCCGACAGGTCGAGGCGGTCGATCTGTCCTTCGACCAGCAAACCGGTCCCCGGGATCTCGACAGGGGCGCCCAGCGACCAGGGCAGCTCGCGGCCCTCGCTCTTCGGGTCGACCTTTCCGAATGGGATTTCGCACCAAGTCTTCTGGTTCGGTAGGGGCTCCAGTCCGTACGCGAGCGCTGCAGCCGCGAGCGCATGCCCGCGTGCTGCGGCATTGCGCCAGATTACGTCGGGCGGGACTGGTTGGGCGCTCTCCCACAGGGCGACGGCGCGCTCGCTGGCGCCGACAAGCGCAGCTTCAATCTGTGCCTGTTCAGCCGCGGCAATCCCGCCATTTCCTTCCAGTTGTTCAACTGCGTCGCGAAGCACCGCATGGACGAAATTTCCGAAGGCGTTCGCTTCCAGAGTCAGTGGCTCGTCTGCATCCTCCGGGGCCTTCCAACCGAGAGCGTAGCGCCAGACGAAGCGGATCGGATCCCGCAACAGCAATTTCAGCGAGGTCGCCGACAACGGCCGCTCTAGCAATTTCTTCAATCGCGCGTGCCCCGCCGCGATTAAGCCGTCGTGCGCCGTGATCTCGCTACGATGCCAGTCTCGCCAGCACGACAATCCCGAAATGGCGATCGGCAAGGTCGAGAACTCGGAGGGACGAGCCAGAAGGCGATCAGCTTCGCTGAAGGCGTGCTCGGGGGCGCCGGCGCGATCGAGATATGTCTCCGGATCCGGAAGGTCGGAGATGATCGGCGAGCGGCCGAGCATGCGACCCTCCGCGTCGCGTCGGCTGAAGGAGATGGCAACGCTGTGCGCCGTGCCTACGATCGTCTTGATATCGCGCTTGTCGCCATCAGCAACCGGCAAAGGATCAAGCTGGTCGATCGGCAACACGTGATCCGGGATGAGCCTATCCTCCGAAATCCGCCGCGGCCAGCGTCCAGCGTTCAACCCCAGCAACCACACGTGCGGTCGCGGTGCAGAGGCCGATGCGATTGCCGACGTCCAGATGGCGTTAGCGGCGGGCTCGATACCGTCCTCGATGCGCAATCCGGCCAATGTAACAGACAGAGCCTGCGCTGGTCCCTCGCGCAACGCCCGACGCCACAGCGATCTCTGAACGCCAGTCAGCAAGGTTTCGCCAGCCAACTCGGCCGCATCGGTGCCCTGACCCAGCAGCCTGATCACCTCCAAGACGTCGGCAGTCCGGTTCTTGCCGTCCGGCCAATCCGAGTCCTCCGCTTGCTTCAGCACCCTTTCCCAGCGCTCCGCCGAGGTCAGCGGGGCGTCGACCGGAAGAACTCGCATCCAGCCGGCAGGCAAGTCGCTGAGCGACCCCCCTCGCATAAGCGAGAACAGGCGCCGTACCCGTTCCTGAGACAGCCCCTTCGTCAGCACCTCCGCCAAAGCCGCGGTCGCCTGACCGTCGGCGCCGGTCAGCGCCTTTATTCCGTGCACGAAATGGATCGGGATATTGGCGTCCCGGGACGTCGAGAATACGTGGTCGTCGTAGTCCCCCGGACTGGCCGCCACGATGGCGATGTCCGAGGCCGATATTCCTTTAGCCAGCAGCGCCCTCATCCAGCGGAAAGCCTCGCCGACCTCATGAATCGGATTCGCACAGGAGAAGACCCGCGGTTGTGGATCGGTCCCCGGCGCGGCCAACACGTCGACTTTCGTGCTCTTCAGCCAATCCGGCACATGTCTCGGACCGGCGGTCCATGACACCGGAATGATCTCCGCAAGCGCGATCAGGAGGGGCCGCCAGCACGGCGACATTTCGCTATGCCCTTGGACTTCCAGAGCGCCGACTACGACCGGGGCATGACCCATGCGTCGCAGCGCCATCTCGACCAGATCACACGGGCGCTTCATCGATGCGGGCAAGCGGTCGATGACTGCCTGCTCCAGCGCGGCCAACGCGTCGGTTCGAGGATGGCCGACCTTCGACAGAACAATCCCGGCACGCCAGGCCTTGTCGAAGGTGGAGCAGACGGCGGCCGCCATTCCCGGCAGACCCTTGATGGGCTCGAGTTCGCCCATCACGATGTCCGGGAGCGCGGCGCCGATGACTTCCGTGAGGACGTTCAGATCGACCGGTTGGAGGAGGCCCCCGGCAAGCCTCGCGGCGAGCTGCCCCATGGTCATGACCTGCACGCCGGCTTCGTTCCGACGCGCAGCATCGACCCGCACCATGTGACCGGCGAGAGTCGTATGGACGACCACCGTTCTGCGCACTTGCATCTGCCGACGAAAAGCCTCGCGCTAGGTGCGCCCGGAGAATTATTGGGCGCAGCCTGAATCCTTGAAAAAACGCGCGATGCTCTCACGGGTTGAGTCTTTCAGCAACTTCGCTCAAGCGCGAAGGTGCTGGTTTCCACCATTTTCAAGGAATCCATGTCGCGGTAAGAAAATGCCGCTCCTCTCGCCGGACCTCCGATCTCCGCGTTCCGTCAGCGCAGAGTCTTGGCGATCGCCGTGGCCGTGCCGACGAACTGTCCGTTCTGAAGAGCCCACTGCTTCTGGGCGAGCGTCTCCGGTACGAAGTCCTGAAACTTGCCTGCTCGTACGTTCTTCACAAAAGCTGCGACGTCCATGGGGTCGAGTGCGGACATGCTGCCGAGCTTCTCGAGAATGGGCAGCATCTCTGCCGACGTAGTCTTTGGGACGGTCACCCCCAAATCGTGGATGCCGCACTCCAAGCCGGCCATTCCGAGCGCGGCGCCGAAAACGGCGGTCGTCTGCGAGCTCCTCCAGACGAAGAGGTGGAGGTCGCGCTCTTCCTGGATGACGGAGCGCCGATCGAGATCGAGCGCCCGGAAGGTATCGCGCCCTTCCGCCAAGAGTTCTTGGGCTGCCTTATCCAGGTATTCCGGAACATCGTTGTCGAGGTAGACCGCTCTCATCTCGGCCAACAGTCGGTCATGCGCGGGCTCGCCACTGGACGGCTCGAACCGTGGCACCATGCCTCCCGGGTGCGGGGCCACGGACAGGACCTTTCCGCCTTCGTCGACGTCGAGAACGATCCACCGCTGCCCGGCGAATACCACCAGGCTGTCCTTGTGAACCGGAAAGGAAATCGGGAGAGCGCCGAGCGTGCGCCCCGCCGCCGTGAGGCGCCATTCCTCCGAGCTCTCGAACACGGCGAAAAAGTCCCGCGACTGCACGATCTTCTCGCCCTCAGAACCCAGCATCAGAACGCCGTCCGGAGCCTGCTCGAGCATCCGGACCTCAGGTGATCCAAGATGACGCAGCAGCTGTGCGAAATCGGCCGGTTCGATCGAATCGAATGGCCCCGGTCCGCACAGCAGATCGAACAACGGCTTCGCACGGATGCCGCCCCGCTCGGCTATAACGGACAGAACCTGATGGATCAGAGTGGAGACCGTCTCCGGACTGGGCGCGGCGGGCTCGACGAACCCGGCCAGCAGCAAGCGGACCACGGCCACCGATCGGATGGTGTTCGAACGCAATTGGTCGAGAATACTGGACTTGACGTCGACATAGGGCTCGCGAACGTACACCCGGAGGATCGAGGGGGTGCCGCGCCGCCGGCCCGTTCGCCCGAGACGCTGCCGCAGCGATGACAGAGAGCGAGGGGCGCCGATCTGCGCGACCGATTTGACGGAACCGATATCGACGCCAAGCTCCAGGGTCGACGTGCAGACCGCGGTTGTCGGTAGACTTCCATCCTTCAGGCGGATTTCGAGATCTTCCCGGAAGGTCTTCGAGAGACTGCCGTGGTGAGGATAGAACTCATTCGGGACCCCCGCCTTTTCGCATCGGCGCCTGAGTCGATCCGCCGCCGACTCGACCGTGCGACGAGAACCGCCAAAGACCAGATTGTTTGTCCCACGCAGGGTCGGAAACAAATGGTCACAAATCGCGTCCAACGCGATTCGCCTGGGCGCCTGGACGTCTTGACCGGATCCTTCGGCATGATCGGGGTCGTCGAGATCCGGCGGCTCGACGTAGCCACGTATCTGGAGCCTCAACTCGGGCGCGTCAGCCTTTGCCAAGAGGAGATCAACGGTCTGCGGAGCCGTCGGACGAAGCCAGGCCATAGCTTGATTGAGATCGCCGATAGTAGCCGATAGTCCGACTCTGCGAGCCGGCTTCTGAGCCATCGCGTCGAGGCGTTTCAGCAGGCTGGCGACGTGCAGCCCCCGAGGCCCCTGCAGGAAAGCGTGGAGCTCGTCCACGACGATGAAGTCGGCCGCTCCGAAAAGGCGAGCCGCATCGCCCGGACGCCGGGTCAGCATCGCCTCGATGGACTCAGGTGTTATCAGCACGATGCCGGAAGGCTTCGCGATGGCCTTCTTCTTCTCCGCCTGGGATGCGTCCCCGTGCCATTTGACGACAGGGATCTCCATCGCTTCGCATAGCTCGTCCAGCCGCCGAAACTGGTCGTTGATCAACGCCTTCAGAGGGCTGACGTAGACGGCGGAGAACCCGCCGCCCTTCCTTTCCGCGATCAAGGTCAAGATCGGAAGGAATGCCGCCTCGGTTTTTCCAGCTGCGGTCGCAGCAGCTATTACGACATCCCCGGTCCCATCCAGAATGGTCCCGATGGCTCGCGCTTGAATCTCGCGAAGCTCGTCCCAACCTTGGTCGCGAATCCAGCGGCGGATCTTCGGGTGGAGCCGATCGTAGGCCCCTTCAGCTGCCGATCCGGAGATTGGTGAGTTCATCGCCCTCCCCTCCGACTGGCTGCGCCTCCTCCTCGGTGGCGGCGATATCCGGCGCATCGGGCGCGATCTGGATCCCGCCGATCAGGTCCTGCCAGCGTGCGCCAGGATTCTGTTCGAGAACGGCGAGCATTTGCACGAATGCTCGGACGGTCGTGCGCGGCGTTTTGAAATACGCCTCCCCGATGCGGCGATTGCAGTGGTCCATGAAAGTGGTCAATGCCTCGTCCGGTACCAGGAACTTCGCCGGGTCCCCGCCAGCGAAGACGTTCCGGATGTTGGATAGCAGCACGAGAAGATCCTCCGGTGTGAGGCTCTGCAGCCGGATGACCGGTCCGCTATAGTCGACCAGCCCGTTCGCGGCGAAGCGGTTTTCGGACAAGCGCGATTGAAGCGCTTCGTAGCTGTAGAGGCCGCGCCGAGTATCGAGGAGAAATTCCGGCGTCCCGCACATCATGAAGCCGATGCCGGCAGTATTGCCCTGCAGAGCGTCGTTCACGATGCGAAGGATCTCCTCGAAGTTTTGATTGCGAGCCTGGGAATTCTGCAGCTTGTAGATGTTGACCATCTCGTCGAACATCACGACCAGGCCGGCATATCCAGCCAACCGCGTCAGACAAGCGAGAGCTTTCAGCGAGTCGTAGACGTTGTCGTCGTCGATGATGGTCCTCACCCCGAGGGCCTGACGGGCTTCCGTCTTGGTCGAGAACTCCCCCCGGAGCCACCTCAAGGCCGCAGTTTTCAAGGACTCGTCGGAATGTTCGCTGCCGCGCCAGTACGCCTTCAGCACTACGGCGAAATCGTATCCCCCCACGAAATCCTGAATTGGAGCGAGCTTCTGATCGATCACGGTTTCGACGGGCAGCTGCCGATCGGCGGCCTCCTTGACGGAATCCGTGACCAGCCTCTCGACCACCGGCCCCAGCGCGCCGCCGTCCGGCTTCGTGCGAGTGGCCATGTTACGAATGGCCTCGGAGTACAGTGCCCGCGCCTGTCCGCCGCTCGCGTGAATACGTCTATCGGGCGCAAGATCGGCATGGACAGTGACGCACTTCCGCTCCAACGCGATGAGACGGATGAGGTTGGCAAAGAAGGTCTTGCCGGCCCCGTATTCGCCGATCACGAAGCGCACGCCGGCCCCGCCGTCCGAGATGCGTTGAATGTCGCGCACCAGCGCAGAAATCTCCGCAGCACGACCGACCTGGATGTGCGGGAGTCCTATGCGCGGCACCACGCCGGCGGCGAGCGCCTGGATGATGGTGTCTCGATCCTTCGCCTTGATGGGGCGTGCAGTTGGTGGATTCATGCCGCTTCTCTCAGTTCAGCCAGCCTCTTGCGGATGTGCTCTATCATCACGACGTCATGGCCGTCCTCGATGATCGCCTCTTCGAACTGGTCGAAGGCCCAATCGTTGATCCGCTCGATTGCACCATCCGGGAGCAGCTTGAGATCTTTCGCACGCTGCTCGAACTCGCTCCGCGGCAGAGATCCCCTGATCTCCAGAAGCTCGACCAGTTCGGTATGGGCGGCGTCGAGACCGTCGAGCGAGCCCGTTGCAACAGGCGCGACCGCGGCCGGCTCGGGCGGGGAAGGCACATCTTCCTCGAAGATGTTCGCCAAGAGCGCGGACACGGTTTGAGTCTCGCGTTGCGTTCGCGCGAGCCGAGCGGCATCTATGCGGATGGTCAATGCCGGCGTTGCCTCCGCCTCCGGCCTGGTCGACTCGGGCAAGGCAGCTGGCGGCTTCTCCGAGACGGGTATCGGAACCCCCTCGGCGCGGACCTCTTGTGAAATGGCAACGGGCTCGTCGGCTCCCTGTTGCGGACTTGACCGGTGCAGGGCGGAATACACCCGCTCCTTCGGAAGCCCGAGCGCCTTATGGAGTCGCTCCAGGAACCGCACTTCGTCGGCATCGACGCTGTCGTTTCCAGCGATGATCGCGAGTGCGGCGTCGGCGATGGCCGTGCGCTCATCTGGGCTGCGCTCGCCGAGCTTGCGCATCACCCGGTCCTGTTTGGGCGGACTGTTGAACACGGTCGCGGCGTAGGCGATCAGCCTCGCCTGCTCGATCGGGGACAGGCCCGGCGCATCTCGAACGCCCGCAACCACGCGCTTCAACTCGTCGGCCGAGGCATCTCCGTCAGCCGCCGCGGCAAGCACGGCCACCTCCACTTGGGCCTTCACGGCTCTGTAGCCAGGCCGTTCGGCATCGACCTTTCCGCCGCCATCCGCCTTGAAAATGATTACCTGGTCGTCGAGTTGGGGAACGCCACTACCATAGCGGCGATCAGGCTCGATCGCGATGTCGATGCGGTCCAAAGCCGAACCGAGCTGGTCTGCAAGCCCGGGCGTTACTTTGCCATTGGCCGGCATATCGAAACCAGCCGCCTCAAGCATATTGCGCATCTTTGTGCTGGCGCGCTTATGCTCGCCCATCGAGCGATGCATCTTTTGGCCGAAGAGATGAATGCGTCCATTTGCCGGGTCGCGCTGCAGAGGCTCCGGCAGCAAAAGTGCGGCTTGCATGGATTCGCGGGAATCCGGGCGCCGTCCCACGAACCTGCTGAAGCTGTCGAGTTCGTCAGTGCACTCCTGGACCATCCTCTTCAGATCGTCCTGAGCCTTCCCTAAGACCTGGCAAATGTCCGGATACCGCTCATGGCTGCCCGCTATGGGAACCTCGAACGCGTTGCTGGCGGCCTTGTAGCTGAGGCGGATGTTGCCGGCAGCTCGAAGCGCCAGGCCGTTGGGATAGCGCTCGTTGAATCGATGACGAAAGAGCCGTCCAAACTCGTCGAAGCACCGGACTGCTGGCGTCCGGAGATAGACGTCCGGAATTGCGAGGACCCACAGCAACGCATCATCCGGTCCGAGGGCTCCCTTCTGCTGAAGCGCCCGCCCCAAGTGTAACCGGGTGGCTACGTCCATTTCGGAAGATACGGCCCGTTCGGAGGAAGGGGTTGGCGACGTGATCGGGATATCGGCGGCTATTCTCGCATAGCTCAAAAAGCGGGTGGCGTAGCCGCGGAAAGAGTTGTTGTCCGCGTAGACGATCAGCAGCCGCTGCACCTCCTCAATTAGAACAGGCAAGGACGAGGAATCCGCATCGATGAAGGCGCGGTGCTCCAAGCCGTAGAAGAAAAGGAAGACGTGCCCTACACCATAAGCTCGGCTGCTGCGCCCTTCGGCCATCCAGTTAATGAACGCCTTGCGAGCCGCAGGTGTGATGTCAGCATAGGAGGGCCAATATGGCATCGAGCTTCCCTCGATGTCCGGCCGAGCTGCACTTGCGGAAAGCTTAGGATTGATCGCGTACTGATCCGTTGTGCGCCGATCGTCCAACTGGACGAAATCGCCCAGATAGAACAATCCGCCTGCGATCTGTGAGCCCTGCACGACGACAGACTCCGAAGGACCCACCCACCGCGCAGGAGTCCGCTTCGACGTCGCTCGGTTCATCGGTGCGGCAGTTGAACCCCGCTCGGTTTGCGCAGGTATTGGCGGGGGAGCCTTACCTGAAAATAGCGCCCGTGAGCCGATCGACCAAATCAGGAGGATCGCCCCGGCAACGATCGCAAACGCTGCGATGGCCGCGCCATGCTGCTGGACGAAGTGATACGCCTCGCTCAGAGCCCAGAAAATGAGGCCCAGCACGACGAGTATACCCATTCCAAGGGAATTGCTGTTGCGTCGCCCCATCGCTCAATTCGTGATGCTATCGGTCCCGCTGAACGCGGCTCCGTGCAGAAAGTCCCATGGAGTTGCTGGCGGTCGCAAGTGCAATCGCGGCAGGTTCCTCGCGTTTCCACGCCTTTCCATAAGCGCGACCATAGTATCGTGTTGACTTAGCAGCGGGATTTAGGCCCGCCCACCGTCTGCGGAGCGCCCCTTCCTTCGCTTGAGAAACTCTTTTGCGGCCTGCTCCATCACGTCCCACGGGGCAGCGATTGCGAATCCTGGTATCAGTCGTCGAATTCGGAACTGCTTGTCGCCTCACTACCGGCCTTGGGAGCGTTACCGGGAGAGGCCGCCGCCGGGCTCTTCTTCTTGATGCGCATGGCTTGGATCGTCACATAGAGATCCCGGGGAGACGCTTTATCGAGATCCTGTAGGTCTCGATAGTTGGCGAGAAAGTCCAGAATGCTCGGCCGTATGGGCTGCGATTCCGTCGGCGACCTCGTCTTCAACTTGCGATCTAGATCCAGCTTGGTGAGTTCGATGGCGTGTTTTCGCCATTCGACTTCCCTATCTTGCTTGTCGCGGGCGCCCACGAAGAACTTAGCGGCTATCCCGGTTATTATCGCGCCGACGATCGTGGCGGTCGCTCCGGCCAGCGCGGTGACACCCGCCAACTTGGTCGAATCGAGCTTGGATAGTTCTGCGAAGAAATCCTGTATCGCGCTCATGCTTGGGATCTCATGCCGACATGAAACCGCCGGCTTGCCCCTCGGTCCGCCCGACGATGAACTTCCGCTCCAGCACCATGCCCGCAGAGTCCTTGGCGATCACCACCAGTTCGGCTCCGCCTTCTCCGGCTGGTATGCGCATCTCCTCATGACACGGCGGGTCGGGGCAATCGCTGTCGTGAACCACCTTGCCGTTCAGTCGCATTGTAATGCGGGTGGTGCCGATACCGCCCAAGATCGTGAATCGAAAATTTCTGCCTTCGACGGGCGGCTTTGCGTCCAATTCCATATCTCGAGCCAATAGTTCGATGAGATTGCTGCCGGCACAACTTAGCAGACATTTCCCCAAAAACAGCAACTTCGGTCTGCGAAGCCGTGCGTGTTTCGAGTAGCTGAATCCGCCACCGCGCACTCTTCGCGGCGCGCGCCCTGGGCGGGTCATCTGTAACTCATGCGGGAGTCTCGAAGCCGCGTTCGATCTCATTCCAACACAGGGCCATTTGTCGGACTGGAATGTCCAGAAAACGAGCTTCGAATAGTCTATCGGAAGGGAAACGAATTACGAACACGAGGCCTCGTCCGTGTTGCATCCGTGTTGCACGGAGTGGACGGTACTGGGGCCTAACCCATTGTAATCAGTGGTACTGAGCGTAATGGGCGGTAATATCGTTTTGGCGCCCATATTTTACTTAGAACGGAGCGCGTACGGCGCAGAATCCCCTTCAATTATAGGGTTTTCTCGTGGTCGGAGACTGGCGATCCCGGGAAGACTCGAACTTCCGACCTACGGTTTAGGAAACCGCCGCTCTATCCGGCTGAGCTACGGGACCGCGGAACCCGCCGATGAGGCGGATTGCCTGGAGCTGTACATATCAAAGCGAGGGCCAAATCGGAAGCCCTTCGCTCAGCAACAAACAGGGCGGATCACGACTTGCCGTAAGCCCCCTGGTAGCGGCCCTCGCGGATTGCTTTCAGGGTCTCCTCTTCCCGCCTGACCTGGACACGGACGGCCTCCAGCAGCGCTGCGGCGCCGGCGGCGGGGAACGACACCACGCCGTCTTCGTCGCCGACCACGATGTCGCCGGGCGAGATCACGGTGCCGCCGATCGTCACGGGCACGTTGATCTCGCCGGGACCGTTCTTGTAGGGACCGCGATGGATCACGGCGCGGGCGAAGCAGGGAAAATCGTCGGCGGCGAACGCCGCGACATCGCGGATCGCGCCGTCGATCACATAGCCTTCCGCTTTGCGCCATTGCGCGATGTTCTTCATGATCTCGCCGACCAGCGCCCGGGTCTCGTCGCCGCCGCCGTCGACCACGATGACGTCGCCGGGACCGACCATCTCGAGCGCGCGATGGATGGCGAGATTGTCGCCGGGCCGGGTGCGCACCGTGAAGGCCGCGCCCACCAGCTTGCCGCTGCGGTGATAGGGTTTCAGCCCGACCGCGCCCGGCAGGCGGCTGAGATTGTCTGAAATGACCGAGGTCGGCGCATTCCTGAAGCCTTCGATGAGTTCGGCGGACGGCTTCGGCACGCTGTTCGCTGCGATGGTGATGGTCATCAATTTCAGTCCTTCTGCTATTCGGCGTGCACCCGCGCCTTCGCGGGCATGATGCGAAACGCGCGTCCTTCCTTCATCCACGCCGCGCGCTCGTCACGCAACAGGGTACGACGAACCTTTCCGGAATCGTCGCGCGGGGGCGCGCTGACGAACTCGAAGCTCTCCGGATGCTTGTAGCGGCTGAGCCTGTCTTTCAGGAAGTCCGCCATGCTGTCCGCGATGGCTTGGCCGTTCGCGTTCGCCTCCGGCTCGATGATCGCATGGACGCGCTGGCCGAGTTCCGGATCCGGCAAGCCCACCACCACGCAGGAGCGCACGCCGGGACATTCGGAGACGGCAGCTTCGACCTCGGCAGGATAGATATTGGCGCCGCCGCGCAGCACCATGTCGGCGAGTCGATCGCCGAGATAGAGATAGCCTTCGGCGTCCAGCCTGCCGATATCGCCGAGCGATTCCCAGCCGTCGGCGCGCCGCTTCGGCTCGGCGCCGAGATAATGATAGGTGGCGTCCTTGCCGTCGTTGTTGAGGAAATAGATTTCGCCGGTCTCGCCGGGCGCGACGTCCTTGCCGTCCTCGCCGATGATGCGCAAGCGCGCCATCTCTCCGATCTTGCCGACCGAGCCTTTGTGCGTCAGCCATTCCGTGCCGGAGATGATGCAGGCGCCCTGCCGCTCGGTGCCGCCATAGAGCTCCCACACCCGCTCGGGCCCGAGCCAGGCGATCCAGTTCTCCTTCAGCCAGGGCGGCATGGGAGCGGCCATGTGGAACACGGTCTCCAGGCTCGACACGTCGTAGGCATTGCGGACATTGTCCGGCAGCGCCCAGATCCGGTGCATCATGGTCGGCACGAAATTGATCCATTGCACGCGCTCGCGCTCGATCTGCCGCAGCGTCTCCTCGGCATCGAACTTGACGAGACCCGTGAGCTTGCCGCCGCCGAACAGCGCGTAGTGCGACACGATGAACGGCGCATTGTGATACAGCGGACCGGGATTGAGCAGCGAAGCCCCGAAGGGGATGTTGAGCGGCAGAGCGGCAGCCGTGTCGATCACGGCCGGATGGTGATCGAGGATCACCTTCGGCCGGCCGGTCGAGCCGCCCGAGGTCATCGCCTTCCAGTAGCGCGCCACCGGTGGGTCGAGCGGCTCGTCGGAGAACCCTTCCGGGGTGAAATCTGCCGGCAGGCGGTTCGGCGCATTCCAGTCAGCCTCGCCGCCGACCACCAGCGCGGGCTTGAGAATCTCGAGCACGGCGGCCGCTTCGCCGCGCGGCAGCCGCCACGACAACGAAGTCGGCGTTGCGCCGCATTTCCACACCGCAAACGTAGTCTCGAAGAAGACATTGCCGTTCGGTAATCCGATCGCGACGAAATCACCGGGCTTGACGTCCTTTGCCGCGAATGCCCGCGCGCGCCGGTTGGCGCCGCGCTCGAGCTGGTCCCAAGTCAGTCTGTCCTGCCCATGCTGGACGGCGATCGTGCCTTCGGGTTTGCGCTCAGCGTACCAGCGCGGCACATCGGACAGGGGCAGCAGCATCAGGGGTTTCCACTTCGTCTTCTTGGCGCCGCCTCAGGATGAGGCGCCTCGCGAGAGGAAGTGTAACAGGCGGAACTGGTCCTTCAATCGAATTGCGGCCGGGGAGCTCAGCGTTCTTACGACGAATATTTCCTCATGGCATCAAACCGATAGAGTGCAGCGCGAGGCTGTGACGTCCGCGCCACGTCAAGCAAAAAATGTCAGCAGCGCAGTCATGAAAATCATGGGTTCCATGGGTGACAAGTTGGCGATAAAGGGGCAAAAATCGGCCTCGACTCAGTTCGGGTTGAGTTTTGCAAGGAATGCTCCCGTAGAATGTCCGACTTGGTTGCATCGCGCCGTGCAGCGCCGCTTCTCATCGCGGCAGCAGGATTCATTCTGCTGATCTCTTCGCATGCCCACGCGCAATGGTGGAAGCGCGCGCCCGTTGATTTCGAGGAATGCGCCGACGCTGCCGAGAAATCCACAACCAAGGCCGAGAAGACCGCCGCACTCGCGGACTGCAACGCAAAATTCGCCGGCCGCCGCAAGCCGGGCGGCGGCTACACCTATTATGACTTCCTCCAGGATCGCACCTTCGACATCGCAGGTCCCAATCCGACGCCGGAGGAGCAGAAGAAGATCGACGAATCCTACACCGCCTATCTCGCCGATCAGCGCCGCAGCAATGAGGCGGCGCAGGCGATGGCACGCCAGCAACGCGAGCAGCAGGAGCAGCAAGCACAGCAGCTTCAGCAGGTCGTGCTGCGAAGCGAGGTGGAGCGCGTCCCCGTTCCGGTCGAGCGGCCCAAGGTGCAGCAGACCGTCGGTGCGCGACCAAAAGGCGCCTGCACCAAGGGCTCGTTCTCCTGCGAATGGCCGCGGCTGTCGGAAGGCCTGAACGAGATCAAGAAACTGTTCAGCCCGACGCCGAGCAAGCCGGCGAAGAAGAGCTGAGCTGTCTTCACGTCCGTCAGTGCGTTCGCTTCTTCTTCGAGTGCTTATGTCCGGACACCGGCGGAGTTGCGAGTTCAGGCGCCGGCGGCGGGTTGCCTAGCGCCTTCCTGCTCTCCTGTAGGCGCGCATCATAGCCGGGAGAGTTCATGACCGTCGGCGGCCGGGCGTAGGCGAGCCTCGATGCGCCGCAGAGTGCGGCCAGCGCGAGCCCGATCATCAAACAACGCTTCATTGCGCCTCTCCTTTGTTCTCAAGCTCCGCCGCGGATCTGCTGTGGCGAAAGCGCCGGCGACCCCTTGCCTGATGTCTCCGCCTCCTTCACCAGCGCAACAATGCGGCGCATCAGCGGCACTGCGACCCTGTTCTGCTCGGCGAGCGCAATGACGGCTCCTTGCAGATAGTCGATCTCGGTCGTGCGGCCCTGCTTCAGGTCCTGCCACATCGAAGAGCGTGCCTCGGGGTCGATCTTCATTGTACGTCCGAGGATCGCGTTGAAGATCACGTCGGGCAATCTCAGCAAGCTCGGCGTCCAGCTCATCGGAATCGGCGTTGCCGACACCGGCGTGATGCCGGCAGCCTTGAGCGCGGCAAGCCCCTCCGCCATCTGGTCCGCGAACAACCGCCGCCAGTCGCGGTCCGCCAATTGCGCGACGAGCGGCATGTCGGAGAGCGCGCTGAGCGCATTATTGAGGTTGATGATCAGCTTGCCCCATTGCACGCTGGTGATGTCGCGGCTCGCGCGCATGGTGAGACCGGGCACCGACAACGCAGCAGCAGTGTTGCTCGCATCCTCACCGATCTGGATGTCGCCGGAGCTCGAGCGGTGAAAACGCCCTTCCCCCATCGCCACCACGTTGAACGGCACCATGCCGGCGAGCACGCGCCGGCCGCCAAGCCGCTCATTCAGCACAGCAACATTGCCGACGCCGTTCTGCAGCAACACGATGACCGCATCCTGCGGCGCATGCCGGACGATCTGATCCGCGATGTCGGCCGTGTCGGCGCTCTTCACCGTGACCAGCACGATGCCGGCGCTGTGAAAGATCGCAGGATCCTCGGACAGTGCTAGCCGGCCCGCATCCAGTTTCTGCTCGGAACCGTCGAAATCCGTGAGCCGCAGGCCGAAGCGCTCGATCTCGGTCTTCACCCGCGGCCGCACCAGAAGGGCGACGCGACGACCGGCGGCCGCCAGCTGGCCTCCGACAAAACAGCCGATGGCGCCTGCGCCGGCCACCACGATCGGTCGATCCGTCACCACCTGACTTGCTCCCTGAATGCCCGGCTTCCGATAGCAGAGCCGGGACGCAGAGGCGAGGCCGTCTGCTCGCCGCGGCCAAGGCGCATCTGCCTTGTAACCGTCATGAGAGCCCCATATGTTTTTGCCCGGGGGCTTGTCACCGGCGAGAGCTCGCCGACGAGAACGCCAAAGGAGAGCACCATGGGTCTACTCGACGTCCTTAACGGCATGCAGAACGGTCCCCGCGGCCCGAGCACCCCGAGCTCACAACAATCCTCCGGCGGCATGTCGCCGATGACCATGGCGATCCTCGGCCTGCTCGCCTGGAAGGCGTTCAAGCATTTCACCGCGCCCCAATCCGGCTCCGCGCCGCAGCCATCGCCGGCGCCGGCACCTCCGCCCGTGAATGCTGGCACGGGCGGCGGTCTGAGTGACGTGCTCAAGGGCGGCCTCGGCGGCCTGCTCGCGGGCGGCGCTGCCGGCAGCGTGCTGAGCGGCGGACTCGGCGATCTGCTCAACCAGTTGCAGCAGAGCGGCCACGGGGACACTGCGAACTCCTGGGTCAGCAAGGGCGAGAACAAGCCGATCGCACCCGGCGATCTCGCCAACGCGCTCGGCGCCGACCAGATCGACAGCCTGTCAGCCCAGAGCGGGCTGTCGCGCGACGAGCTGCTCTCCGGCCTCAGCCAGTACCTGCCGCGGGTGGTCGATCATTTGACGCCGGACGGCCGGCTGCCGACCGAGAACGAGATCGCGGGACGGATTTGATCAATCGAGGTCTGCGCATTCGACAAGGGGAGCACTGACATGAGCATGGGCGGCCTGTTGTGGATCATCGTGGTCGGCTTCGTCGCAGGACTGATCGCACGCTTCCTGGCGCCGGGACCGAACAATCCGAGCGGCTTCATCCTCACCACCATCCTCGGCATCGCCGGTGCATTCCTGGCGACCTTCATCGGCCAGGCGATCGGCCACTACGGTCCGGATCAGGGCGCAGGATTCATCATGGCCACGATCGGCGCCGTGGTGGTGCTGTTCATCTGGCACCGGCTGGTCGCGAGCGGGGTGATCAAGGGGTAGGCGCTAGCCGTCGCGCGAGGACGCCATCTGCCTCCTCGTCGTCATTGCGAGGAGTTCTTACGGCGAAGCAATCCAGAATGTTGCCTTGGAGGCAGTCTGGATTGCTTCGCTACGATCGCAATGACGACCTCACGTGATCAAATGCATCCCTGCATCCATGCGCACGACTTCGCCGGTCATGTTGCTGGAGGCCGGCATCGCCAGGAAGCAGACGAGCTGCGCGATGTCCTCGGCGGATGAAGCGACCTTCAGCGGCACCTTGGCAATCACGCTGTCGCGCACCTGCTTGGCGCCGGCTTCGCCGCGGCCCTTGGTGAACCAGGGCGTGTCGATATAGCCGGGGCAGACCGTGTTGACGCGGATCAGCGGCGCCAGCGCGCGCGACAGCGACAGCGTCATCGTATTGAGCGCGCCCTTGCTCGCGGCATAGGCGATCGAGGAGCCGACGCCGCTGAGGCCGGCGACGGAGGAGACGTTGACCACGGCGGACGGGCGTCCCGACGCCTTGGAGCCAGCCTCGAGCAGGCTCCGCGCCGCGCGCACCATCTGGAACGGGCCGATGGTGTTGACGCCATAGAGACGCTGGAAGTCCTCCGCCGACAATCCGTCGAGATCGGCGTGGGCGACGTGCTTGGTGGTGCCGGCATTGTTGACGAGGATGTCGAGCTTGCCCCAGCCGCTCGCGGCCGCGACGATCTTGCGGCAATCCTCGTCCTTCGAGACATCGCCCTGCGCGACCAGCACTTCCGCCGCGCCCGCCCTGCGGCAGAGCTCTGCCGTGGCCTCGGCTTCCTTCTGGCTCGAGGAGTAGTTGATGACGAGCCGCGCCCCGCTTGCTGCGAGAATTTCCGCGGTTGCGGCGCCAAGTCCGGATGCGGACCCCGTCACGATTGCGCACAAACTGTCCTTGGCCATCCGGATTTCCTTCCCCTTGATTGAATATCGGCACCTTGTTTAGCGAGTTTGACGCGCCCTGCAAATCAAGCAAACTCCGCTAAGCGGAATTAGTCCAGGCCGGTTCTTGCCCCATGCCGAAGGTGCAGATGGGCCTGCGATCAACGCTTGTCAGAGCCATGGCTTTTTCGGATCATCGGGCGCAAGAAGAAACCCGCGCGCCGGCCCGACAGCAGGACGCGCCAATGGCAAAATACGGGGAGCGCTGTGGCGGAGAGTGACAACATCGTCGTCGAGACCGCGGAAAAAATCTTCGCCGATCTCGCCGATCCGCAGACCATCAACAACGACAAGAAGGGTGCGTGGCAGGCGCCGCTATGGCAGGCGTTGAGCGAAGCCGGCCTCCCCTTGTCCTGGGTGGCCGACGATCTTGGCGGCTCGGGTGCGAGCCTTGCCGACGGCTTTGCTCTGCTGAACGCCGCCGGCCGTTTCGCCGTCGCCGTTCCCCTCGCCGAAACTATGCTCGCCGGCTGGCTGCTGGCGCAGGGGAAGATCGCCTCGCCCCAAGGCGAGATGACGGTGCTGCCGGCGAACCCGCGGGATCGCATCACGCGCGATGCCGACGGCGCGCTCTCCGGCAGTTGCCGCGGCGTGCCCTTTGCCAAGGCGGCGAAGCATTTTGCGGTTCTGGCGCATGGCAATGACGGCGTCTCGATCGCGCTGGTCGATGCGGGCAAGGCCCGGATCGAAGCCGGGCTCAATGTAGGCTACGACCACAGCGACAGCGTGACGCTCGACAAGGTGCAGCCCGTCACCATCAAGCCCGCGCCTGATGGCGTTTCCCAGGCCACCTTGATGCTGATGGGTGGCGTCGCCCGCAGCCTTCAGATCGCCGGCGCGCTGGAATCGATGCTCGACATCTCCGTGCGCTATTCCAACGAGCGCGTCGCCTTCGAGAAGAAAATCTCGAAATTCCAGGCGGTGCAGCACAATCTCGCCCGCCTCGCCGGCGAATCCGCCGCAGCGCTTGCGGCCGCGACATCTGCCGCCGATGCCATCGCAAACGCAAAGTCCTTCGACGACGAGATCTATCTCGAAGCCGCCTCGGCCAAGATCCGCTGCGCGGAAGCCGCGGAGAAAGGCGGCGGCATCGCGCATCAGGTCCATGGTGCGATCGGCTTCACGATGGAGCACATCCTGCACCGCTATTCGCTGCGCGCGCTGGCCTGGCGCGATGATTTCGGCTCGGAGAGCTACTGGGCCGTCGAACTCGGCAAGCTGGTCGCCTCCAGAGGCGCCGACGAATTGTGGCCGCTCGTGGCATCGCGCTGATCGGGGAGAGAAACACATGACCGCTGCCCTCCGTTTCGATCCGATCCGCCTGCCCGAGAAGTGCGAGCAACTCCGCAAGGAAGTGCGCGCCTTCCTCGCCGAGGAAGCCGCCCGCGGTACCTTCGATGCGAGCAAACCCAACCGCGAGGACACCGACGTGCCGGAATTCTGCCGCCGCGTCGGCGAACGCGGCTGGATCGGCATGACCTGGCCGAAGAAGTATGGTGGCCAGGAGCGTTCGTTCCTTGAGCGCTATGTTGTGACCGAGGAGATGCGCGTCGCCAACGCCCCGACGCGGCGCTTCTTCGTCGCCGACCGTCAGAGCGGCCCGGTGCTGCTGAAATATGCACCCGAGCACATCAAAATGGACATCCTGCCGCGCATCTGCAAAGGCGAAGTGTGCTTTGCCATCGGCATGAGCGAGCCGAACTCCGGCTCGGACCTGTTCGCGGCGAAGACACGCGCGACCAAGACCGACGGCGGCTATCTCATCAACGGCACCAAGATCTGGACCTCGTCGGCGCATATCGCCGACTACATGATCGCGATCTTCCGGACATCGCCGCCGACCAAGGAGAACCGCCGCCACGGGCTCACCCAGTTCCTCGTGAAAATGAAGGAGCCGGGCATCAAGGTGAACCCGATCGGCCAGATCACCGGCCAGTATGAGTTCAACGAGGTCGTGTTCACCGATCACTTCATCCCCGACGATCACGTGCTCGGCGAAGTCGATGGCGCATGGAAGCAGGCGACTTCAGAGCTTGCCTATGAACGCTCGGGCCCCGAGCGCTTCCTCGAAACCTATTACGTGCTGACTGAGCTGGTCCGTGCCGTCGGCCCCAACCCGGACACGCGCAGCGCCGAAGGCATTGGTCGCCTGGTCGCACAGCTTCACACCATGCGGCGCATGTCGGTGTCGGTCGCCGGCATGCTGCAGGCGGGCAAGGAGCCCGTCGTGGAGGCCTCCATCGTCAAGGATATCGGCACGGTCTGGGAGCAGCAGCTTCCGCATCGCGTGCGCGATCTCGCCGCCTTCGTCGATGAGACCGCGACCAACCGCGAGACGCTGCAGCGGCAACTCGATTTCGCCATCAAGACCGCGCCGAAACTCACCATTCAGGGCGGCACCACCGAAGTCCTGCGCGGCATCATCGCGCGCGGGCTGGGCTTGCGCTGACGCGGATGGACGCCGCTGTCGCGGCTCGCTCCGATCACCTCTCCCTTGGGAGAGGTGGTTCTTCGCTACTGAGATATTGGAGACTAGCAATGACCACTTACAAGGATATCGGCGTCGAGAAGGTCGGACACGTCGGCACCATCGAGATTCGCAGGCCGCCGCTCAACTTCTTCGACATCTCGCTGATCAACCAGATCGCGGATGCGCTCGACGAGTTCGACCGCGACATCGAGATCCGCGCCTCCGTTCTCTCGGCGCAGGGCAAGGCGTTCTGCGCCGGCGCCAATTTCCAGGATCCGGCGCGGCAGGCGCAGGAAGCCAAGGAGGCCGAGAACAAAGCCAAGGGCGATCCGGCCGACAGCCTCGGCCCGATCAATCATCTCTACATCCAGGCCGTGCGCATCTTCCGTGCCAAGAAGCCGATCGTCGCTGCCGTGCAGGGCGCTGCCATCGGCGGCGGTCTCGGCCTTGCCGTGTCGGCCGATTTCCGCGTCACCTGTCCCGAGGCGCGCTTCTCCGCGAATTTCACCAAACTCGGCTTTCATCCCGGCTTCGGCCTGACGACGACGCTGCCCGAGCTGATCGGCAAGAACAACGCCGAGCTGATGTTCTACACCAGCCGCCGCGTCACCGGCGAAGAGGCCTATAAATGGGGCCTCGCCAACGAGCTGGTGCCGCAGGATCAGGTGAAATCGGCCGCAATGAAGCTCGCCGGCGAAATCGCCGAATGCTCGCCGCTCGGCCTCCTCTCCACCCGGGCCACGATGCGTGCCGGCCTCGCCGACCGCGTGATGGCTGCAACCAACCACGAGCTCGCCGAACAGACGCGCCTGCGCGCAACGGAAGATTTCAAGGAAGGCGTGAAGGCCACGGAAGAACGGCGCGCGGCGAATTTCAGGGGGAGATGAGCTTCACCACTAACGCATCCACGATCGTCACACCCTGCCCCTCCGGATGCACCAGTACGGGGTTAAGCTCGATCTCCGCGATCTCGCCTGCATGCCGCGCGGCGAGTACGGAAATGTCGGCGATCAACTGCGCAAGGGCCAAGACATCCGCCTTCGCCGCCCCTCGAAAGCCGTTCAGCAGCGGCGCAGCCCTCAATCCCGCCAGCATCGCGCCGGCCTCTTCCGCGCTGACTGGGGCGGGACGGTAGACGACATCGCGGAACAGCTCCGTGGTGATGCCGCCAAGGCCCACCATCACCATCGGCCCGAACGTCTGATCCGTCATGGTGCCGACGATGATCTCGATGCCCTTCCCGGCCATCGGTCCGACCAGCACGCCCTGGATCTTCGCCTCCGGCCGGTGCTTGCGCGCATTGTTCAGCAGCGCCTCGAACGCCAGGAATACTTCGCCCTTGGTGGTGATGTTGACGCGAACGCCGCCGATCTCGCTCTTGTGCGCGATGTCGGGTGACTGGATCTTCATCACCAGGGGGAAGCCGACACGCGCGATGGCAGCGTCCAGCTCGCTCTTGTCCTGCACCAGCACTTCGTCCGGCAGCGCTATGCCGGCGGCACGGAGCAAGGCTTTGCTGTCGGCCTCGGACAAAACCGGCGAGAGCAGGTGCGCGGAGAGATCGCGCGCCGGCAGCCGCGTGTCACCCGCTGGGCTTGGCAGGGTGAATTTCGCGTAGTCCACGAGCCGTCGCATCGCGACACCGACATGGGTGAGGCCCGAGAGCACCACGACGCCGGACTTGGCAAGCTCGCGCCGCGCGAACTCCGACGGCACCGTGTAGGAATAGAACACCACCGGCTTGTGCTGCGCCGCCAGCACCGGCGTCAACTCCGGCTCCTTGAACGGCTTGCGCACCTCGCTCGACAGCGACAGCACGACCAGGATCGCGTCGATCTCGTCCGAGACCGTCAGCAGATCGACGCTCTTCTGAAGACCGCCTGATGTGACTCCCTGCGCTGTGACGTCGATGGGATTGCGCGCCGTGCCGTAGGACGGCATCAGCGCCTTGATCTCCGCCTGGATCGGCTCCGAGAGTTCCGGCACCTGCAGGCCTTGCAGCGCCACGGCATCGGTGCCCCAGATGCCGGCGCCCCCGGACACGGTGACAACGGCAACGCGATCACCTTTCGGCAGAGGGTTGCTCGTGAGCACGGCGGCGATCGTCAGCGCCTCGTCGAGGTCGTTGGAAACGATGAAACCATATGTGGCAAACACGGCATCATAAGCTGCCGACCAGCCGGCCATGCTCGCCGTGTGCGAGGCAGCGGCACGCTGGCCGGCGCCGGAGCGGCCGACCTTCGTCACGATGACCGGCTTCCTGATCTCAGCGGCCCGCCGCGCCGCGACCAGGAACTTGTCGACGTCGCGGATGCCTTCGATGAACAGCAGGATCATGTCGGTCGAGCCATCCCGCACGATGTAGTCCAGGAATTCGCCGGCGCCGAGGTCGGATTCATTGCCGGAGCTGACCACGTAGCTCACGGCGATGCCGAGCGCCTTGGCGCGGTGGTAATAGGCGAAGCCGATGCCGCCGCTCTGCGCGACGATGCCGATCCGCTTCGTGGTGGCGACCAGCGGCACCACTCCGGGCTTGACGTCGACGGCCGGACTGAACGTTGCCGCGACGCGTTGCATCTGACTGAAGAAGCCCTCGGCATTCGGGCCGGAAATCCGCATGCCGGTGCGCCTTGCCAGCGCGGCGATCGCGCTCTGCATCGCTGCGCTGTCGCCGCCTTCCTCGGCAAAGCCGGAGGAGATGATGACGGCGTTCCTGACGCCTGCGGCGGCGCATTGCTCGAGCGCGGGGAGCACCGCGCGCGCCGGGATCATGATGACGGCTAGATCGATTGGGACGCCGATCTCCGCGATCGATTTGTAGCAGGTGAGCCCATCGATATCCGCGTAGTTCGGGTTCACCGGATAGATCTTGCCGGGATAATCGTTCTTGCGCAGCATCGCGAGCAGCCGGCCCGGGATCTTCTCGTGATCGCGCGAGGCGCCGATCAGCGCGATGCTTGCGGGCGCGAAGAAGGTGTCGAGCGGATGGGTCATGACATGATCCTCTTCTTGTTCTTCGTGCATCCGCCGCACACACGCATCAAGGGAATCAACTGACGCGGAACGTCACCCCGCCCAGCAGGAACTCATTCCCCGCCACCGCAAGCCCCTTCGCCTTGGCGGCGTGCAGCACGCTCGCGGGGTCGGTCACCCGAAACTCCAGCGCGCTCATGATTTCGCTCGCGCCCTTGACGAAGCGGAACGTGGCATTGGGCAGCTTCAACTCGGCATCGCCAGGCGCAACGCCGATGATCCGGCCCCAATGCGCCGCCAGCCCTTGGGGATCCGGGCCTTGCATCTCCACCGCCGTCAGCGCCTGCGTCACGTCCTTGCGGATGAACTTTTGCCACTCCGGTCCGGCCGGCGGATATGGGCCCAGGATGTCGTCGCTGCCTTCGGTGTGGTTGAACTCGATGAAGGCGGCGCGGCAATCGCGGGGGTGGAGCTGTACGCCATGATAGGGCGCGTGGTCGATCACGTTGGCGGTGCGCACGCCCATCGCGTTCGCATGACGGCCGCGCTCGTCGGGATCATTGCAGCAGAAGATCGCCATGTAGCCGCCGCGGCCGCCGGTCTTCTCGATGAAGCGGCCGGCGGTGGTGCCGTCCTTGAATGGCGCCACCACCTCCAGCAGAATCGTATCGACGGGGAGCAGCGCGTTCTCCAGGCCGTATTTGGCGACATTGCCGTCGCGGTAGCAGACGGAAAGGCCCATGATCTCCGCGATCTCGGAGATGACAGGCTCGAGATGCGGCGCGACCAGACAGATCTGCCGCAGCCGCATATAGGGCGCCATCGTCATGCGCCCTTGAAGGACGGCTTGCGCTTCTCGACGAAGGCCTTCGCGGCCTCCTTGTGATCCTCGGTATCGCCGCAGCGGGTGTGATGGATTGCCTCGCCGTCGAAGCAATCCTCCAGCGGCAGATGCTCGGCATTGTTGATGTTGCGCTTGATGTAGCCGAGCGCGATCGAGGGCCCCTGCGCCAACGACAATGCGAGCTCATGCGCGGCCGCATCGATCCCGGCGTCGGGCACGACCTTCGTCACCATGCCGATCGCATGCGCTTCCCTGGCCGTGAGCACCGGCGACATCAGGTACAGCTCGCGCGCCCGCGCACTGCCGAGCAGCTGGGTCAGGAAATAGGTGCCGCCGTAATCGCCGGAGAAGCCGACCTTGGCAAAGGCGGTGGTGATCTTGCAGGATTCGGAGGCGATGCGCAGATCGCAGGACAGCGCCATCGACAAGCCGGCGCCGGCCGCGGCACCATCGAGCTGCGCCACCACGGGCTTTGGCATCTGATGCAGGATGCGCGAGACCTCCATGCCGCGGCGGAGGTTCGCAAGCTTTTGCTCGAACGGCAGCGGCGCGCGGCCTGCGGCCATCGACTTGACGTCGCCGCCGACACAGAACGAGCCGCCGGCTCCCTTGAACAGCACCGCCCGCACCTCGGGATCGTCAGCCGCCCGCCGCGCCGCTTCGACGAGGCCTGCGACCATCTCGGGATTGAGCGCATTCTTCCGCTCGGGGCGATTCATGGTGATGGTGAGCAGCCCGCCTTCGAGCTTTTGCAGGACCATGTCGTTCATGCGAGGTTTCCTCTGTTTGTTGACCGAGCTCTCACCACGTCGTCATTGCGAGCGAAGCGAAACAATCCAGAGATGTCTCCGCAGATGCAACCTGGATTGCTTCGTCGCACCAGCACAATTGCTCGCAATTTTGTCGCGGGCTCCTCGCAATGACGTCGTGACTTACGTCACGCCGTCACTTCTTCACCAGCGGGCAGCGCGACTGCTCCAGCGACTGGAACGCCTCATTGGCCGGCACGGTGGCGAGCAGCTTGTAATCGTCCCAACGGCCCTTGGACTCCGACGGCTTCTTCACTTCGAACAGGTACATGTCGTGGACCATGCGGCCGTCCTCGCGGATCTTGCCGTCATGAGCGAAGAAGTCGTTGATCGGCGTCTCCTTCATCACCTTCATGACCGCAGCAGCGTCGGTGGTGCCAGCCGCCTTCACCGCCTTCAGATAGTGCGTGACCGAGGAATAGACGCCGGCCTGCGCCGAGGTCGGCGGCCGCTTGACGCGCTCCATGAAGCGCTTCGAAAATGCGCGGGTCTCGTCGTTCATGTCCCAGTAGAAGGCTTCGGCCAGCAGCAGGCCCTGCGCGGTCTCGAGCCCGATCGAGTCGATATCGGTGACGAAGGCCAGCAATGGCGAGACCTTCTGGCCGCCTTTCATGATGCCGAACTCGGCCGCCTGCTTGATCGCGTTGACGGTGTCGCCGCCGGCATTCGCGAGTCCGATCACCTTGGCTTTCGACGCCTGCGCCTGCAGCAGGAACGACGAGAAGTCCGAGGTGTTGAGCGGATGACGCACACTGCCCAGCACCTTGCCGCCGGTCTTGGTGACGACGGCGCTGGTGTCCTTCTCCAGATCCTGGCCGAAGGCATAGTCGGCGGTGAGGAAGAACCAGGTGTCGAGGCCCGATTTCACGGCGGCGAGGCCGGTGACATTGGCCTGGCCGTAAGTGTCGAACACATAGTGCACGGTAGTGGGACCGCAGGCCTCGTTGGAGAGGCGGATCGAGCCGGGCCCGTTGAAGATGATAATCTTGCCCCGCGCCTTCGCGATCTCGCCCGCGGCCAACGCTGTGGCGGACGCCGCGACGTCGTAGATCATCTCGACGCCATGATTGTCGAGCATGTCGCGCGCGATGTTGGCGGCGAGATCGGCCTTGTTCTGATGATCGGCCGCCAGTACCTCGATCTTGCGTCCCAGTACCTCGCCGCCGAAATCCTCGACAGCCATCTTGGCTGCGGTCTCGCTGCCGGGGCCGGTGATGTCGGCGTAGAGGCTCGACATGTCGAGGATGCCGCCGATCTTCAGGGGCGGCTTGTCCTGAGCCTGCGCGGCGGCACTCGCGCTGAGGGCAAACGCGGCGGCAAAAATGCCCGACAAAATATGCTTCATGGAAAAACAACCTCCCTTGATCGCCTGGCTCTGATGGCGGCTTGATTATCGTTGTTGTCGCAATCATGCCGCATGCGCAAGAGCGCAGCAAGCGCCGGTGCGTTGCGAGGGCCTGATTGCCGCGCATGTTTTCCGCAAAACGGAATGGTGAGACGCGAACGAATGTCTCCGCGTCATTGCGAGCGGAGCAGAGCAATCCAGAGTCTTTCCGCAGAGGCAGTCTGGATTGCTTCGCCGCGCTCGCAATGACGGAGTGCGTGGAAGCCTCTTCGCGCCTCACCGCTTCTGAGTTAGCATTCGCGCCTAACGCAACCTCTCCGGGTCATGTGACGCAACCCCTTCTTCACCTCACCGTCGCGCTTCTCTTCATCGCAGGTCACCCTGCGTGCGCGACACCGTGCCAATTCGAGGCACAGGGCGAAGGACGCGTCGCGGCGGTCGTCGATGCACGCAGCGTCCGCCTCGACGACGGCCGCGAGGTCCGCCTCACGGGAATCGAAGCGACGGCGGCGACGAAGCAAGCATTGACTTCCCTGCTCGTCGGCCGCGACGTCATCCTGCGCAGCACTAACGACACGCCCGACCGTTACGGTCGCCAGGGCGCGCTGGTCTTCATCGGCGAAAGCGATAGCTCTATCCAGGCCGCCCTCCTCGCCCAGGGCGACGCGCTCGTCTCCGCCGAGATCGCGGACAAGGACTGCGCGGCGGCCCTGATGGCGTCGGAAGCGGAGGCGCGGCGCCAAAAAAAGGGCAGTTGGGCTGACCCGTCGGCCATAAAAAACGCGGAAAGTCCGGACGATATTTTGGCCGGGATCGGGCGCTTTATGGTCGTCGAGGGCAAAGTCCTGTCCGTCCGGCAAGCTGGGGCAATGACCTACCTCAACTTCGGACGAAGCTGGACACGCGGCTTTACGGCGACTATCTCAAAGCGCAATCTACCGGCGTTCGAAACCGCCGGAATTACCCTTAAGTCCCTGGAAAATAAGCGTGTTCGCGTTCGGGGCTGGGTTGAGGGGAATACGGGGCCGCGTATCGAGGTGCGTCTCGTGGGACAGCTCGAGTTGCTGGGCGCAAACGAACCGACAGGGGTAAGGCCTTAAATCGGGCCGGGCACGGGTTAAGCGACGTGAATGGGGTGCTAGAACGGCACGGACGAGGTGATGGCCGCCGCCTACGGGCTGCGCCGGCCGCGCTTTGCCTTGCGGTGGGCACGGCACTCGCCGGTTGCGGCGATATGGGCCGGTTCCAGACCGCGGCAGCCCCGCCGACCGTCGCGATGCCCAAGCCGAAGCCGGCGGTCGCCCAGACCCCGGCGACGGAGAAAGAACACGAACGCATCTTGGCGAGCTATGGCGGCACCTATGACGACCCCAAGCTCGAATCCCTCGTCAGCAAGACCGTCGACCGGCTCGTCGCCGCGTCAGACCGTCCCGATCAGGGCTACAAGGTCACCATTCTCAACTCCGGCGCGGTGAACGCCTTCGCGCTGCCGAACGGCCAGCTCTACGTCACGCGCGGGCTTCTGGCGCTTGCCAGCGATACCTCGGAATTGTCCTCCGTGCTCAGCCACGAGATGGCGCATGTGCTGTCCAGGCACGCCGCAATGCGCGAGGACCAGGCGCGCCAGGCTGCGATCGTCACGCGTGTCGTCACCGACATGAGCACGGACCCCGATCTCACCGCGCTCGCGCTCGCCAAAACCAAGCTCACCATGGCGAGCTTTTCGCGCAACCAGGAGTTCGAGGCTGACGGCATTGGCGTCGGCATCTCCGCCAAGGCGCATTTCGATCCCTATGGTGCCGCCCGCTTCCTCTCGGCGATGGAGCGCAATGCCGAGCTGAAGGCCGGCAAGACTTCGCTCGACCCGCGCGCGCAGGATTTCACCTCGTCGCATCCGGCAACGCCCGAACGGGTGCAAAATGCGCAGACCATCGCGCGGCAATATGCGGCGCCCGAGGGCGCCGAACGCGACCGGGAGAGCTATCTCTCCGCGATCGACAATCTCGTCTATGGCGAGGACCCCAGCGAAGGTTTTGTCCGCGGCCGGCGCTTCCTGCATCCGAAGCTCGGCTTTACCTTCCAGGCGCCTGATAATTTCACGCTCGATAACACTGCGCAGGCGGTGATCGGCGTGCGCGAGGGCGGCTCGCAGGCGATGCGCTTCGACGTCGTGCGCGTGCCGGCCGAACAGTCGCTCGGCGACTATCTCAATTCCGGCTGGATGGAGGGCGTCGAGAAGGCATCCACCGAGGACCTGACCATTAACGGCTTCCCGGCCGCATCTGCCACCGCTAAGGGCGACCAGTGGCAGTTCAAGGTCTATGCGCTGCGCTTCGGCAGCGACGTCTATCGCTTTATCTTCGCCACGCGGCAGAAATCGACCGAGAGCGAGCGCAATGCGCGCGAGACCGTCAACTCATTCCGCCGCCTGACGCTCGAAGAGATCCAAGCCGCGCGACCGCTGCGCATCAAGGTGATCACCGTGCAGCCCGGCGACACCGCGGAATCGCTGTCGCACCGCATGGCCGGCGTCGATCACCCCGCCGAACGTTTTCGTGTACTCAACGGCCTCGATCGCAACGCGCAGGTGAAGGTGCGCGACCGCGTGAAGATCGTGACCGATTGAAGCTGGGGCAGCTGCCGCAGCTGCCGTAGGGTGGGCAAAGCGAAGCGTGCCCACCCAATCTGATTGATCGAGAACGATCGTGGGCACGGCGCTTAAGCGCCTTTGCTCACGCTACGAGACCTGCACCGCCTACCGCGCCTTTTCCTTCAAATACGCGATGATGTCGGCGCGATCCTGCGCATCCGGCACATCGAAGAACATCTTGGTCTCGGGCACCATCGCTTGCGGTCCGGTCAGCCATTTGTCGAGGTTCTCCTCGGTCCAGACGATTCCCGAATTCTTCAGATCGGGCGAATAGTCGTAACCGGGAACGCTGCCCGCCTCGCGCCCGACCACGCCCTTGTGCATCGGGCCGACGCCATTCTCGTTGATGGAGTGACAGTCTGCGCAGCCCTTGTAGAGCGTCTGGCCGCGCGCGGCATCGCCGGTGGCCCCCGCGGGACCGGCTGCACACAGCAGCGCAATCGCGACCGCGGCGGGAGCCAGGCTTGCGGTGCTTCGCCGGAGGACGGAATACGGCCAGACGTTCATGTGATCTCCTGTTTGCGATCCGCAAACAGGATCGTCCGGGCCGAATATTATTCCCGTCAGTTGGAGGATTGGCCCGCGTCCATGTCGCCGGCCTCGCGCTGGCCGCTGAGCCAGAGCGCGAGCAGGGTCCAGAACGCGCCCGACAGTAGGTACGCGCCCGAGGCGATGACGCCGAGATTGATGGCCAGCAGCAGCGCGACGAGCGGAGCGAACCCGGCGCCGAACAGCCAGGCCATGTCCGAGGTCAGCGCGGAAGCCGTGTAGCGGTACATCTGCTTGAAGTTCGAGGCGATCGCGCCCGAGGACTGTCCGAAGGACAGGCCGAGCAGGATGAAGCCGATCACCATGTAGATGGTCTCGCCGAACGCACCGGCATCGAGAAGCTGCGGGGCGAAACCGCTGTAGATCGCGATCGCGATCGCCGAACCCATCAGCAGCGACTTGCGGCCGACACGGTCGGCGATGATGCCGGACACCACGATCGCGGCGACGCCGAACACGGCGGCGACGATCTCGATGATCAAAAAGCGCACCGGGCTCTCGCGGGTGAACAGGAACACCCAGGACAGCGGGAACACCGTGACCATGTGGAACAGCGCGAAGCTCGCCAGCGGTGCGAATGCGCCGAGCATGATGTTGTGGCCTTCACGCGCGACGGTGTCGGAGATGCGCGCGGGCTGGAGCTCGCGGGTCTCGAACAGCGAGGCATATTCCTCTGTCGTCACCATGCGCAGGCGCGCGAACAGCGCCACGACGTTGATGGCGAAAGCGACGAAGAACGGATAGCGCCAACCCCAATCGAAGAAATCGTCGGCCGAGAGATTGCCGGCGAAATAGGCGAACAGCGCGCTCGCGACGATCAGTCCGAGCGGCGCGCCGAGCTGCGGCACCATCGCGTACCAGCCGCGCTTGGAGGCGGGCGCGTTCAGCGCCAGCAGCGAAGCCATGCCGTCCCAGGCGCCGCCCCAGGCCAGACCCTGCGCGATGCGCGCCAGCGCCAGCAGCCAGATCGCAGCGACGCCGATCTCGTGATAACCGGGCAGGAATGCGAGCGCCACGGTGGCGGTGCCAAGCAGGAACAGCGCCGAGATCAACTTGGCCGTCTTGCCGTAGCTGCGGTCGACCGTCATGAAAATCACGGTGCCGATCGGCCGTGCCATGAAGGCCAGCGCGAAGATCATGAAGGAATAGAGGGTGCCGGTCAGTTCGCTGGTGAACGGAAAGACGAGGCGCGGGAACACGATCACCGAGGCGATCGCGAATACGAAGAAATCAAAGAATTCCGAGGTGCGGCCGATGATGACGCCGATGGCGATTTCGCCGGGACTGGCCTGGTCGTGGCCGTGCTCGCCCGAGTGGAGGTTTGCCATTGCGGGGGTCTGTGCCGTCGCCATTCGTGCGCCCTTAACGTCCTGAAAACCAAAGCCGACCGCCCGGCGGGCGCCAGGCAATCTGACCCTGTCTGACCGAACATCCCGCAATGCAACATTGGACAAATTGTCCAATGTCCGGATTGTTGCGCCGCAGCTACCCCTTGGCCCCGCAAAGGAAACTCATTCTCATAAGGCTCGGCCCGTGTCCCGTCTCAAGATCCTGGCGCTGCTACCCTTGGCAGTCGCGCTCAGCGGCTGCAACTACGTCGTGCTGGCGCCAGCCGGCGATATCGCGGCGCAACAGCGCGACCTCGTCATCATCTCCACCGTCCTGATGCTCCTCATCGTCGTCCCCGTGATGGCGCTGACGGTGCTGTTTGCCTGGCGCTACCGCCAGTCCAACAGCTCGGCCCGCTACGAGCCGGATTGGGATCACTCGACCAAGCTCGAGCTGGTGATCTGGTCGGCACCGCTGTTGATCATCGTCTGCCTGGGCGCGCTGACCTGGATGGGCACGCATCTGCTCGACCCCTACCGGACGCTCGGCCGCATCCATGCCGACCGCGCCATCGACCAGTCCAAGGCGCCGCTCGAAGTCGACGTCGTCGCGCTCGACTGGAAGTGGCTCTTCATCTATCCGGATTACGGCATCGCCACCGTCAACGATCTGGCCGCGCCCGTCGATCGCCCGATCAACTTCCGCATCACCGCTTCTTCGGTGATGAACTCGTTCTACATCCCCGCGCTCGCGGGTCAGATCTATGCGATGCCGGGCATGGAGACCAAGCTCCATGCCGTGGTGAACCACGCCGGTACCTACAGGGGCTTCTCGGCGAACTACAGCGGCGCCGGCTTCTCCGGCATGCACTTCAACTTCCAGGGCCTCGACGACAAGGGCTTTGATGCCTGGGTCGCGCAGGCCAAATCGGCCGGCGGCTCGCTTGGCCGCACCGAGTATCTCCAGCTCGAAAAGCCCAGCGAGAACGAGCCCGTGCGCCGCTGGGGCACGGTCGATTCCGATCTCTACCGCCTGATCCTCAACATGTGCGTCGAGACCGGCAAGATGTGCCAGAGCGAGATGATGGCGATCGACGCCAAGGGCGGCAACGGCCATGAGGGCCTGAACAACACCCTTCCGCTCTCCTACGACAAATACGCCCGCCGCGGCACCGCCTTCGGACCCGAGCCGAGCTTCGTTGCCGGCACCTGCACGCCGGATGCGCCGCAAGGCCACACGACGGCCGCGATCAGCGCGCGGCTCGACACCGCGCCGCTCCTGGGCGCCGGCCTGAAGCGGCCGACCTTCGCGCCGCTGAAGTCCTCGTTCTTCTTCCTCGGACAGCGTCCGAAGTCAGATTCCTAAAGAGATCCAGCATGTCTCCTGATCTTCTCAAGCTCATCTTCGGTCGTCTCGGCATCGATTGGCTGCCGCTGCACGAGCCGATTCTGGTCGGCACCTTCGCTGTGGTCGCGCTCGGCGGCATCACGCTGCTCGCCGGCCTGACCTACTTCCGCCTCTGGGGTTATCTCTGGCGCGAATGGTTCACCAGCGTGGATCACAAGCGGATCGGCGTCATGTACATGGTCCTCGGCATCGTGATGCTGCTGCGCGGCTTCGCCGACGCGCTCATGATGCGAGCGCAGCAGGCGATGGCGTTCGGCGGCTCCGAGGGCTTCCTCCCGGCCCATCACTACGACCAGGTCTTCACCGCCCACGGCGTGATCATGATCTTCTTCGTGGCGATGCCGCTGGTGACCGGCCTGATGAACTTCGTCGTTCCATTGCAGATCGGCGCGCGCGACGTGTCATTCCCGTTCCTGAACAATTTCAGCTTCTGGATGACGGTCGGCGGCGCGGTGCTCGTGATGCTCTCGCTGTTCATCGGCGAATTCGCCCGCACCGGCTGGCTGGCTTATCCACCGCTGTCCAACATCGGCTACAGTCCTGATGTCGGCGTCGACTATTACATATGGGGATTGCAGGTCGCGGGCGTCGGAACGACGCTGTCCGGCATCAACCTGATCTGCACCATCGTCAAGCTGCGCTGCCCCGGCATGACCATGATGCGGATGCCGGTGTTCACCTGGACTTCGCTCTGCACCAACATCCTGATCGTCGCCTCCTTCCCGGTCCTGACCGTCGTGCTCGCGCTGCTCTCGCTCGACCGCTATGTCGGCACCAACTTCTTCACGAACGATTTCGGCGGCAGCCCGATGATGTACGTGAACCTGATCTGGATCTGGGGCCATCCCGAGGTCTACATCCTGGTTCTTCCCGCCTTCGGCATCTTCTCGGAAGTCACCTCGACCTTCTCCGGCAAACGCCTGTTCGGCTACACCTCGATGGTCTACGCCACGGTCGTCATCACCATCCTGTCGTACCTGGTGTGGCTGCACCACTTCTTCACGATGGGCTCGGGCGCCAGCGTCAACTCGTTCTTCGGCATCACCACGATGATCATCTCGATCCCGACGGGCGCGAAGATGTTCAACTGGCTGTTCACGATGTATCGCGGCCGCATCCGTTACGAGCTGCCGATGATGTGGACGATTGCCTTCATGCTGACCTTCGTGATCGGCGGCATGACCGGCGTGCTGCTCGCGGTGCCGCCGGCCGACTTCGTCCTGCACAACAGCCTGTTCCTGATCGCGCACTTCCACAACGTGATCATCGGCGGCGTGGTGTTCGGCGCGTTCGCCGGCATCAACTACTGGTTCCCGAAAGCGTTCGGCTTCAGACTCGATCCGTTCTGGGGCAAGTGCTCGTTTTGGTTCTGGGTCACCGGCTTCTACATGGCCTTCATGCCGCTCTACGTGCTCGGCCTGATGGGCGTGACCCGCCGTCTGCGGGTGTTCGATGATCCGTCCCTTCAGATCTGGTTCGTCATCGCCGCGATCGGCGCCAGCCTCATCTTCCTCGGCATCCTCTCGATGCTGATGCAGTTCGCGGTCAGCTTCCTCAAGCGCGAGCAGCTCAAGGACGTCACCGGCGATCCCTGGGACGCCCGCACGCTGGAATGGGCGACCTCCTCGCCGCCGCCGGACTACAACTTCGCCTTCACCCCTGTCGTTCATGACAACGACGCCTGGTGGGACATGAAGAAGCGTGGCTACCAGCGTCCGCTCACCGGGTTCAAGCCGATCCACATGCCGCGCAGCACGGGTACCGGCATCATTCTCGCCGGCTTCGCCACCGCGATGGGCTTCGGTCTGATCTGGTACATGTGGTGGCTGGCGGCTGCGAGCTTCATTGCGATGCTCGCCGTCGGCATCGGTCACACCTTCAACTATCACCGCGACTTCGACATTCCGGCTGACGACGTCATCCGGACCGAGGACGCGCGCACCAAACTGCTCGCCGGAGCCAAGTAAATGACTGTCGCTGTCAATCCCTCGCAGACCGGCGAGCCGGTCTTCTACCTCGCCGACGAGCACCCGCATCCGGAAGGCTACAGCACCTCGCTTGGCTTCTGGATCTACCTGATGAGCGACTGCCTCATCTTCGCGATGCTGTTCGCCGCCTTCGGGGTGCTTGGCGCCAACTACGCCGCCGGGCCCGCGCCGAAGGATCTGTTCGACCTCGATCTCGTCGCGGTCAACACCTCGATGCTGCTGCTGTCATCGATCACCTATGGCTTTGCCATGCTGACGATGCAGCAGAACAAGATCGCCCAGACCCAGATGTGGCTCCTGATCACCGGCCTGTTCGGCGCCGCCTTCATCGGCATCGAGCTCACCGAGTTCGCCCACATGATCCATGAGGGGGCCACGCCTCAGCGCAGCGCCTTCCTGTCCGCCTTCTTCACCCTGGTCGGCACCCACGGCCTGCACGTCTCCTGCGGCCTGATCTGGCTGGTGACGCTGATGGTGCAGGTTTGGCGTTTCGGTCTGATCGAGGCCAACCGCCGTCGCCTGATGTGCCTGTCGATGTTCTGGCACTTCCTCGACGTGGTCTGGATCGGCGTCTTCACCTTCGTCTACCTCTTGGGAGTTCTGCGATGAGCACCGATACCCACGCAGCCGGCGCGCACGACCATCATCACGACGACGGCCACGCCCACAGCACGTTCTCGGGCTACATGCTCGGCTTCGTGCTCTCGGTGGTGCTCACCGCGATCCCGTTCTGGCTGGTGATGAGCGGCACGCTGCCGAGCAAGCAGATCACCGCGCTGGTCATCATGGCGTTCGCGGTCGTGCAGATCGTCGTGCACATGATCTATTTCCTGCACATGAACACCAAGTCCGAGAACGGCTGGAGCATGATGGCGCTGATCTTCACCATCGTAATGGTGGTGATCGCGCTGTCCGGGTCGCTGTGGGTGATGAACCACCTCAACAGCAACATGATGCCGATCCACGAGATGACAGGCATGAAGTGAGCGATCCGGTCGGACCAGAGGATAACGATACGCGCAGCCCGGCAAAGGCTGCGCGCCCGTCCCTGTGGCTCACGGCTCTCTCCCTCACCGCTTTTGTTGTTCTGATAGGCCTCGGCGTCTGGCAGGTCGAGCGCCGCGCCTGGAGGCTGGCGCTGATCGACCGGGTCGAGCAGCGCGTCCATGCACCGGCCCAACCGATCCCCTCGCCGGCGACGTGGCCCGCCGTCTCCGCCGCAAACGACGAATACCGCCATGTCAGCGTCTCCGGCCGTTTCCTGCACGACCGCGAGACCCTGGTGCAGGCCGTCACCGAGGAAGGCCCCGGCTATTGGGTGCTGACACCGCTGAAGCGCAGCGATGGCATAACCATCCTGATCAACCGTGGCTTCGTACCTTCGGAGCGGCGCGAGCCGTCGACGCGGCAGGCCGGCAATCCGGATGGCACCGTCGAGATCACGGGTCTGCTGCGCATCACCGAGCCAAAAGGCGGATTCCTCAGGGACAACGTGCCTCAGCACAACCGCTGGTACTCGCGGGATGTCACCGCGATCGCGGCCGCGCGCGACCTTCGGAACGTCGCGCCCTTCTTCGTCGATGCGGACGCCGGATCACAATCCGCTGGCGGTCCGATCGGCGGATTGACCGTGATCCGCTTTCCCAATAACCACCTGATCTACGCTTTGACGTGGTTTGCCTTGGCTTTATTGCTGGCCGGTAGACTCTTCGTCACCTTCCGCGGCGGGCTGTTCCGCCGCAAGATAGCCTTGAACGGCTTCGTCCACGAACCGGCCGGCGGCCTCGATGGCCCCGCCCGCAGGACGGGATCAGATGCTGGAACGATCGTCGAATCGACCTGACGACGGGAAAAATTACGGCGGCCCGGCCGTCACGCTGCAATCGCAGGCGGACGCTCGCAGCGAGCTGATCGGCGCTGCGCCGACCGACGACGAGACCAACCGCAAGAACATGGCGCTGCTGATCCAGCTGCGCTGGACGGCGGTGGTCGGCCAGATCGTGACCATCGGCGGCGCGCATTTCTGGCTCGGTATTCCCTTGCCCCTGACCCGCATGGGCGCGGTGATTGGCGCGCTGGTGCTGCTGAATGTCTCGAGCCTGATCTGGGTGCGGCATCGCGCCACGATCACCAGCAACGAGCTGCTGGTCGCGCTGATGCTCGATGTCGCCGCGCTGACCGCGCAGCTTTACCTGAGCGGCGGCGCCACCAATCCCTTCACCTCGCTGTTCCTGCTCCAGGTCACGCTCGGCGCGGTGCTGCTCGATGCCCGTTCCACCTGGTCGCTGGTGGCGCTGAGCTGCGCGAGCTTCGTGTGGCTGACCATAGCCTATCGGCCGCTCGACCTGCCACCGAATCCGCTGAGTGAGATCTACACGCTGACCGTCACCGGCATGCTGCTGGGCTTCGTCCTCAATGCCGTTTTGCTCGTCGTGTTCGTCACCCGCATCAATAGAAATTTGCGCGAGCGCGACGCGCATCTGGCAGCACTGCGCCAGCATGCCGCCGAGCAGGATCACATCGTCCGCATGGGCCTGCTCGCCTCTGGCGCCGCCCATGAGCTCGGCACGCCGCTCGCCTCGCTCTCCGTCATCCTCAGCGACTGGCGACGCATGCCCGATCTGGTCGCCGATCAGGAGCTTGCCGAGGACCTGACGGAGATGGAAACCTCGCTGCAGCGCTGCAAGTCCATCGTGACCGGGATCCTGGTTTCGGCGGGGGAAGCGCGCGGCGAAGGATCGTCGCCGACGACGGTGACGGCCTTCGTCACCGCACTGGTCGAGGAATGGCGCGACGCCCGCTCCGCCCGCACGCTGTATTTCGTCAACACGTTTGGCGAGGACGTCGCGATCGTCTCCGACATCGCACTGAAGCAGGTGATCTTCAACGTGCTCGACAATGCCTACGAGGTCTCACGCGAATGGGTCGAGCTGATGGCCGAGCGCGAAGGCGACAACCTCGTGCTCTCGATCAGCGATCGCGGCCCGGGCTTTGCGCAGGAAATGCTGGCACAGCTCGGAAAGCCTTATCAGTCCAGCAAGGGCCGCGCCGGCGGGGGGCTCGGCCTGTTCCTGGTGGTGAACGTGGTACGCAAGCTGGGCGGCAGCGTGACCGCCGAGAACCACAGGAAACGCGGCGCGACCGTCCGCCTGACGCTGCCACTCGCGACGCTCGCGATCGGAGGCAGCTTTGACGCCTGATCGTTCGCTCATCGTCGTCGAGGACGACGAAGGCTTTGCGCGCACGCTGAAGCGCTCGTTCGAGCGCCGCGGCTACGAGGTCGTGCTGGCCGCCTCGATCGAGGAGGTCCGGAAAGTCCTGGAGGGGAGATCCTTCGGCTACGCTGTCGTCGACCTCAAGCTCGGCGGCGCCTCGGGGCTCGCCTGCGTCGAGCTGCTGCATACCCACGACGAAGACATGCTGATCGTGGTGCTGACGGGCTTTGCCAGCATCTCGACCGCCGTCGAGGCCATCAAGTTAGGCGCCTGCCATTACCTCGCCAAGCCCTCCAATACCGACGACATCGAGGCCGCCTTCACCAAGGCCGAGGGCAATGCCGAGGTCGCGCTCGACGTGCGGCCGACCTCGATCAAGACGCTGGAATGGGAGCGCATCCACCAGACCCTGATCGAGACGGATTTCAACATCTCGGAAGCGGCGAGGCGCCTCGGGATGCACCGGCGCACGCTGGCGCGGAAGCTCGAGAAGCGGCCGCTCAAATAGGCCGCCGCAACTCTCGCCATCGTCATTCTGGGGCGTGCGAGGCACGAGCCCGGAATCCATCGGGCGACAGAGACGGTGGACGAATGGATTCCGGGTTCTCGCCTCGCGAGCCCCGGAATGACAGCTGTGGCACCCGGCCACTCCCCCCTGCAGACCGCCGAAACAAAAAGCCCGGCTCAGCGGCCGGGCTTTGGATCTGTTGCAATCGACGCGCGAAGCAGAACTTACGCGGCCTCGTCGGCGACGGTGGTGTCGTCGCCATCGGTATCGTCGGTATCGCCCTCGGCGTCCGTCTCGCCCTCGCCGTCGGCGGCTTCCGCCTTGGCGTTGGCGCGGCGCGGGCTCTTGGCGAGCTGGGCCTCGATCTCCTTGACCGCTTCGGTCTCGGTCGAGTGCTGCACCACCGCGATCTCGCGGGAGAGACGATCCAGCGCCGCTTCATAGAGCTGGCGTTCGGAGTACGACTGCTCCGGCTGCGACTCCGAGCGATAGAGGTCGCGCACGACTTCCGCGATCGCGACGATGTCGCCCGAATTGATCTTCGCTTCGTATTCCTGGGCGCGGCGCGACCACATGGTGCGCTTGACGCGGGCGCGGCCCTTCAGCGTCTCGAGCGCCTTCTTCACCAGGGCGGGCTCGGACAGCTTGCGCATGCCGACATTGGCAACCTTGGCGGTCGGAACGCGCAGCGTCATCTTGTCCTTGATGAAGTTGATGACGAACAGCTCGAGCTTCGCACCGGCGATCTCCTGCTCCTCAATGGCCAGGATCTGGCCGACGCCGTGAGCGGGATAGACGACGAATTCATTGGCCTTGAAGCCCTGACGCTGGGTCACGACCTTCTTTTCCTCGACCTTCGGCGCGCTGGCGGCGGGCTTCACGGCCGGCTTGGCAGCAGCAACGGGAGCCTTGGCGGGGGCGGCGGCAACGGGAGCCTTCGGAGCAACGGGCTTGGCAGGGTGAGCCTTAACAGCAGCGGGCTTGGCAGCAGCAGGCTTGGCAACGGTCGCTTTCGCGGCCGGTTTGGCAGTCTTGTTAGGCATTGCGCTTCTTTTGTTCTTCGAGGACTTTGCAGCCGGCGGCGCCTTGGCAGCGGCCCGACCCTTGGATGCGCTACGGCTGGCCGCGGCGACTTTTTTGGCCTCCTTATGGGAAGCCCTCGCTGAAGTACTCTTTTTACGCGTTTTCTGTGACACAGCCTGCGCGCGGAAACTGCCACGCCCCTGTTCGACATTTGGTTTCACGGGAACCCAGAGGGGCCAACGGGCTGACGGGGTTCGGCTTAATGTGCCCAATATAGCACATTTCCCGCAAAAATCAATGATTTAGGGGTCTCAAGGGCTGGTTTTCGGCGGCAGCGCCGCTATTAGGGTTAAGTTTGGGCCCTAATTAGTCTCCGGAGCCGGGTTTCGGAGAAAAATATTTCTCGAACTTCCCTTCCATCCCGTCGAATTCCTTCGCGTCTTCAGGTGATTCTTTCTTCTGGGTGATGTTCGGCCAGCTCTTGGCGTATTCCGCATTGACCTCGAGCCACTTTTCGAGCCCCGGTTCGGTGTCTGGCTTGATGGCATCTGCGGGACATTCCGGCTCGCACACGCCGCAGTCGATGCACTCGTCCGGGTGGATGACAAGCATGTTGTCACCCTCGTAGAAACAATCGACCGGGCAGACCTCGACGCAGTCGGTGTACTTGCACTTGATGCAGTTTTCAGTGACGACGTAAGTCATCCAACGCTCCGAAAAGCTCTTTTAAATGTCGCGGCTTGCCTAGCGCGGATGGCCACGCGCTGCAAGGTCGGGAAGCTCCGATCATGACGGCTTTATGTGTTTGATCGACCAAGAAATGAATATCAAACGCAATTAATTGCGCTTTACGTCGCCGAGCTCCTCATAGAGCACGCGCGCCGAGGCGGCATCGCCACGCCGCTCGTTGAAATCAATCACCTTCAGCACGCGCACGGTGCGGTCGAGGGCGATAGTGATGACATCGCCGATCTTGATCGCGTGGCCCGGCGATGTCTCGCGCGTGCCGTTGATGCGGACGTGACCGGACTCGACGAGCTCAGCGGCGGAGGTGCGCGCCTTCACCACCCGCGCGTGCCACAGCCATTTGTCGAGGCGCTGCCGCTCGGTGGTCGTGGGATTACTCCTTCCGACCGGCGAGCTGTTCTTTCAGCGCGGCGAGCTTCGCGAACGGCGAGTTCGGATCTGCCGGACGATCGCGCTCACGCGGATTGGCGCTCGAGGCGTAGGGACGCAGCGACGGACCACCCTGGCGGTCGCGCCCCTTGTCGCGATCGCGGCCCATGTTGTCGCGACCCTTGTCACGATCGCCGCCGAACTTCTTGTTGTCGCGGTTGCGATCGCGATCCTTGTCGCGGTCCTTGCCCTGGAAGCTGCGATTGCGGTCGTCGCGGCGCTCTCCGCCCTCGCCGCCTTCACGGCCCTTGCGGAAGTCTCGGCCGCCGTCGCGGCGATGACCGCCGGGACGATGGCCCGGCCTGGCACCTTCAGCCGCTTCGCCGGACGCAGCGCTCGCCTCGGCCGGAGCGGCGCCAGCTTCGGCTCCGCCCTGCCGGCGCGGTTGATGGTGACGCTGATGGCGGTTGCGATCGTGGCGCGGCTTGCGGTCGTCGTGACGGCCCCCGGGGCGCCAGACCTCGACGAGCTCGGGCTCTGCGGGCGTCGCAGCGGCTTCGACCGGAGCGGAGGCATCGGCAGAGGCAGCAGCTTCCGTTGCAGCGATCTCGGCCGGAGCGGCTTCAGCGGCAGCCTCGGCAGCAGCCTCGGCGGGTGCAGCAGATTCTTCCGACGGCGGCGCGATGCCGGGGGCATCTTCGGGCGTGACGGGCGCGTCTGGCGCAGCTTCGAGCGCCGGCTCTTCGTGAGTGGGCTCGTCGTGCGGCTCCATACCGGGCGCGTCTTCGACGGTGACGGCGGCTTCGATCGCGGCATCGACGGGCGCTGCGACTTCGTCGGTCGCAGGCGTCTCGGCGGAAACCTCTGTGGCCGGCGCCTCCGCAGCAGCAGGCGCGGCGGGCTTGGGCGGCAGCGGCGGGCGCTTCTCCATGCGATAGCCGAGCGCGCGCAGCACCGAGGCAAAATCCTCGCCGGCGGAGCCGGTGAGCGAGGTCATCGCCTGGGTCACGACAAAGCTGCGGCCATCGAACGCGCCGGCGGGCTTTTCGCCGGGCGAATTTTCGCGCCAGGCCAAAGCGGGACGGATCAGATCGGCAAGGCGCTCCAGGATGTCGACGCGAACGGCGCGCTCGCCGGCCTGCTTATAGCCGAGCACGCGATAGGCATCGCGCGGCAGGCTCTTGTCGACCGGGAAGGACGTGCGGCCGGATGAAGCCAGATGCTGCGCGCCTGACAGCGCCGACAGATCGACATTGTCCTGCTTCAGCGCCCACAACAGCGCGGCGAGCGCACGCGCGGCGGGCTTCAGGATGCCGGGGAAATAGATGTGATAGGCACCAAAGCGCACGCCGTACTTACGCAGCGTCGCGCGCGAGGGCTGATCGAGATCCTTCAGCTCGTTCGCGATTCTGGGCCGCTCGAGCACGCCGAGCGCCTCGACCAGCTGATAGGCGATGCCGCGGGCAATGCCGGTGACGTCCTCGGCCTTGCTGAGCTCGAACATCGGCCCGAGCAGCTTCTCGATATGGGTCTTGAGCCAGAGCTCGAGCCGCGCCTGCACTTTTTCGCGCGGCGCGCCCGTCAAGCGCTCGTCCGAGATGATGCGGATGCGCGGATGCAGCGCGTCCTCCGCCGCCGACAGCCGCGCCACGGCATCGCCGGTCCAGCGGATGATGCCTTCCGAGGTGAGCACGAACTGATCGTCCGGCGCGTTGCCCAGTTTTTCGGCGCGCGCGTTGATCTCGCCGGCGAGCACCGCTTGCGCGGCAGCCTGCAAGGCTTTCGCATCCGAGCCGGCTTCCGCCGCATCCGGTGCAAAGGTGAAGCCATCGAGGCGGCCGATGACATGGCCTTCGACGATCACTTCGCCGGTCTTGCCGATTTCCGTATTCAAGCTCGTGTTCTCCCGCAGGCGGCGCATCAATACACTGGTCCGGCGATCAACGAAACGCTCAGTCAAGCGTTCATGGAGCGCATCCGATAATTTATTTTCGACCTCCCGCGTGATCCCCTGCCAGCGATCGGGGTCTCTCAGCCAGTCCGGGCGGTTGGCGACGAAGGTCCAGGTGCGGATCTGCGCGATCCGGGCCGACAGCGTGTCGATATCGCCGTCGATGCGGTCGGCCTGGTCGACCTGGGCGGCGAACCAGGAATCGGGGACGCAGCCCTTCTGCATCAGAAAGCCGTAGAGCGTCGTCACCAGCTCGGCATGGGCGGCCGGCGACAGCTTCCGGTAATCGGGGACCTGGCAGGCCTCCCAGAGCCGCTCCACGGCGGCCTTGCCGTGCGCGATATCGCGCACCTCGGCGTCGCGGGCGGCGTGGTCGAGCACGCGCATGTCTTCGGCGATCGGCGCCCGCGTCAGCGTCTCGTGGCCGGGAGCGAGGTTCAGCGAGACCTGCAGCGCACCGAGCGAGGAGAAATCCAGCTTCGAGTTGCGCCATTGCAGCATCTTCACGGGATCGAAGATGTGGTTCTGGAGCGCATTCACCAGCTCGGGCTCAAACGGGGCACAGCGGCCCGTGGTGCCGAAGGTGCCGTTGCGCGTGGCGCGGCCGGCGCGGCCGGCGACTTGCGCGAACTCGGCCGGCGTGAGCCTGCGGAACTGATAGCCGTCGAACTTGCGATCGGAGGCAAACGCAACGTGGTCGACGTCGAGATTGAGGCCCATGCCGACGGCGTCGGTGGCGACGAGATAATCGACATCGCCGCTCTGGAACATCTCGACCTGCGCATTGCGCGTGCGCGGCGAAAGCGAGCCCAGCACCACGGCAGCGCCGCCATGCTGGCGCTTGATCAGCTCGGCGATGGCGTAGACCTCGTCGGCCGAGAACGCGACGATCGCGGTCCGACGCGGCTGGCGGGTGATCTTGCGGTCGCCGGCGAATTCGAGCTGCGACAGCCGGGGACGCGTGATCATCGACACGCCCGGCAGCAGCCGCTCGATGATCGGGCGCATGGTGGCGGCGCCCAAGAGCAGCGTCTCGTCGCGGCCGCGGCGGTTGAGGATGCGGTCGGTGAAGACGTGGCCGCGTTCGAGATCGGAAGCGATCTGGATCTCGTCGACCGCGAGGAACGAGACATCGAGGTCGCGCGGCATCGCCTCGACGGTCGAGACCCAGTAGCGCGGGTGCTTCGGCTTGATCTTCTCCTCGCCGGTCACCAGCGCGACGGCCTCCGGTCCGACGCGGGCGACGATCTTGTTGTAGACCTCGCGCGCGAGCAGGCGCAGCGGCAGGCCGATCATGCCCGAGGAATGCGCGAGCATCCGTTCGATGGCGAGATGGGTCTTGCCGGTGTTGGTCGGCCCGAGCACCGCGGTGACGCCGGCGCCGGGCACCCGCTCGGAAGCGAAGGGGGAGGGAGGAAAGGCCATGTCTGGTGATTAGGTAATGGCTAATGGGGCGAATGTCAGTGCTATCTGGGGCGATGGGGTGCCGAGCCGCTCGACACCCGCGCAACTGTCTCACTTTGCGACGCTTTTCCTCATCCCCTTAAGCTTCGGAACGACTCTAGAACGAATCGCGGCCGAATCGCTGACTCCCCTCGGAGTCCCGTTCCGTTCACGCAACATGTCGCGGGACTCGTTTTGCGTGTGCACTAGATGGAGTTTTGGGCCGTCGCACAAGCGGCGTTTCCTGGGCGGATTTCGTTAAGTTGGGGATGGCGTGGAGTCGAATCAGAATCGAGGAGGAGTCAAATGGATTCGCGGAAAGCGGGCAGCCGGCGTCGATTTCCCGAAACAACCCCATGCACAGTAGCTAAGTGGTTGATATCGCTTACGACGTATCTCCCCTCGTCATTCCGGGGCGGAGCGCAAGCGACGAGCCCGGAATGAGGGCCGATGGTCGGGCGCGCGGCCTTAAGCCTACTGCGTCTTCGCCACCCTTGGTGGCTGGGCTGTGGTGATGAAGCTGGTGGCTTCCAGCATCGCCGGCCCCAGGGGCGTCGGCACTTTCAGCCAGAAGGGAACCAGGATGCGCGTGCCGGCGACGGGCGCGAGCGCGATCTCGATGTTGCGCTGGGCCGCGAGGTATTTGATCACGGGGCGGTCGGGGATGTAGCCGGCGACGGGGACGAAATAGAGCGCGCAGACCACGACCGGGCCGTGATAGCCCTTCTCGGCCTTCACCGTCTCCATGCGCTTGAAATCGAGCTTGAGCTCGTAGCGCATGCGGCCGTCGAAGATCGGCGCGCCGCCGTGGCAGGCCTCCGGCGAGAGCGGATCGCCGTTGCCGGGCACGCGCACCAGCGAGGCCGTCATCGGATCGAACACGCCGCGGCGATGCGCGTCGGTGACGACGATGCGGTCAGGGTCGACCGGCGGCTCCGGAATGATGCCGAACTCCTTCACATTGCCCTTGTCGAGGGTGATGTGGATCTCTTCGGTCTTCTTCGAGGTGGTGGTGGAAGCCTGGTAGGCGGTCGCGACCAGCGCGCCGTTGACGATGCGCCCCTGGCTGGCGCCGGTGCCGGACCCGCCCGCGAAGGACTTTAAAATGCCGGTGGTGCCGCCGGAGGCCGCCGCCGAGAACACCTCGTCCTGGATGTCGATGTTCCAGGCGCCGCGGCCGACCGGAATCCCTGATAGCGTCGCCTCATATTGCGCCTCGAGCTTGCCCTGCGCCGCGGCCGGATGCGCCCCCCACACCAGCACCAGCCCGCCAAAGGCGGCCAGCGCCAGCCGGCCGGCCGATCGCAGCCGGGGCGGATGAAGGAGGGAGGTGGGCACGAGACGATCCATCAGGAAAAGGAGTGGTTGTTACTTAAGCCTGTTCCGGCGCCAGGCAATGCAAAAGGGGCGCAAGATGCGGGAACTCCACCGGACTCTTCGGCGGCGATTGCGCCCTTTATGTGATGGTAAGGCGTTTCAAACATTGCCGTTTTGGTGATTGGGCGGTGTCCGGGGTCCCTTACCTCTCCCCACCCACTCCGCTGTCATACCCCACCAACTCCACTGTCATGCCCCGGCTTGACCGGGGCATCCAGTACGCCGCAGCTTCACGACTCTAGCCGCGCTGGCTCGGAGTACTGGATCGCCCGGTCAAGCCGGGCGATGACACCGCTCGTGGGGCATGTTGCAGGACACGATCCCCACCCCAAATCCTTGACTACCCGCCCCTCACCCCCTATACGTCCGCCCGCTCCCTGCAAGGACGAAAGAATTAGCCCCCGTGGCGCCCCGAATGGCGGCCGCAATCGTTGGGGGACAGGATAAGGATTTCTACCATGTCTCGCCGCTGCGAACTGACGGCCAAGGGCCCCCTCGTCGGCCACAAGGTCAGCCACTCCAACATCAAGACCAAGCGCCGCTTCCTGCCGAACCTGGTCAACGTGACCTTCATCTCGGAAGCGCTGGGCCGCAACGTGCGCCTGCGCGTCTCCACCAACGCGGTGAAGAGCGTCGACCACAATGGCGGCCTCGATGCCTATCTGCTGAAGGCCAAGACCGACACCCTGTCGCCTCGCGCCGTCGAGCTGAAGCGCGCCATCGAGAAGAAGGTCGGCGACGCGCCGATCAAGAAGGCCAGCTGAGATTTTAGAGTTGGGCGGGGGCTAGGTTGCGTCGCGTGGCGTAGGCTTAGCCGAGTAGAGTTTTGCGTGAGCGGCCGGATCGGAAGATCCGGCCGTTTTTGTTTGTGGGGGTTCTCAAGAGTTCGAGCCGAAAACGAAGGCGCTCCCGACTATTCGGATGGCGTGTTACAGTCGATAATGCTCACCTCGACACTTAGGTGCACACAGAATGGCTCGCAGCGACCTTCTCGTCTCCCTTGTACGTGCCGGTGCAGCAGGTGATCGTTCCTCCGTAACCTCGACGGTCGAAGCGATCGTCGCGGAGGAGCGCGCGAGAAGCCATCACATCCTTGCGGATAGGTTGCAGCGTGCGTTGCAGTCAGTTCCCGTTGCAACATCCAACCAGATGGCCCGACCACAATCGAGCGGCCGCGATTTCATAGTCGAGCGGACTCCTCGACTAAGCTTAGGCGATCTAATCCTTTCGCTCCCCGCAGAGCGGCTCACCCAGCAATTGATCGAGGAGCAAAATCGGGCAGACCTCTTGCGCGCTCAAGGGTGGCAACCGCGTCACCGCATCTTGCTAGCCGGCCCCCCCGGAAACGGTAAGTCATCATTGGCCGAAGCAATTGCCGAAGCCGTCGCACTTCCGCTCCTGACAGTTAGATATGACGCGCTCGTAGGAGCTTACCTCGGCGAGACTAACGCCAGACTTTCTCGGCTCTTCGACTATGTAAGAACGACGCCATGTGTTTTGCTTTTCGATGAGTTTGACGCCATCGGTAAAGAGCGCGGAGACGTCCACGAGACTGGAGAGATTAAGCGAGTTGTCTCCTTTCTTCTGATGCAGATTGACCAACTTCCAAGCTACGTCATTACGGTAGCGGCAACCAATCATGCCGAACTGCTAGATCGAGCCGTATGGCGACGCTTCCAGCTTCGCATTGATATGCCTGCACCAGACCTGTCGCGGTCGACTCGGCTCCTACAGCGATGCCTTGCTTCGGCACCTGAGGGACGTGACCTCTCTCCAAAGCTGATTGCTGAAAAATTGAAGCCTACGAGCTATTCCGAGATTTTAGACTTCTATCAAAACGTGCGCAGGCGCCATATACTCGCGCAAGGCAGCGAATCATTTAAGCAAGTCATTGCCAGTGAGTTGGAATTGTGGAGCTCACGATTAAAGCCGGATACTGATGGCACAAATTCCAGAACGCCCGCTTCTAAGGTTAGACGAACCCGAGCCTGATAAACGGCAAGGTGGCAAGTCGAGATTCATGTCACCACGGCAATTCACGCTGAAGCAACAGCGGGACAGCGACACGGCACGTCAATTCCAACGGCTACAGGATGCGTTTGATCAGAACCGCGATCCGCTGCAGCTGCGCGCCGACCCTCAAGGTATGGCCCCAGAACGTCTGCTCGTCTTCGAATTAACTGGCGATGTAAACAATTTTGCACGCGCCGCCGCGCGCATCCCAGGCCTCGAATTCATTGGCGCGGAAGATTTGCTCGAGGACGAAGAAGACAAGAATCCGGTTCTGTATCTACTCATTCCAGACGCTCGAGCCTTGCGCGAAATGCTTTCATTATGGCGCATTTGGCTCGACGATAAAAAATTACCTTCGGGCTTCGCTCCCTGGCGTCAGCTGTTCGTTCAACTCCGCGCGATTCGACCGTGGGGACCGCGGGATCGAGTAACTCCCGAGGACCTCTCGGTGATTGCACTTGAGCATGCCGATGCTCAAGGAAGAGTACGTCTTGAAATAGAATTGGTGTTTAGAAATGCCGGAGAAGCTGCTGAAGCCTCTGCCCGTCGAGCGGTTGAAGCAGTTGACGGAGAAATAATATCCTCCACCCGTATAGTAGGAGCTGGATATCACGCGCTATTAGTTCAGGTGCCACAAGAAGAGCTTCTCCGCATCATTGCCTTAGGTGACGCAGGCTTAGTTGCGGAAGAGACGATTCTTCACATTCGCCCTCAGAGTATCCCACAAAGCACCGTGTTTGATGTGCAAGAGGGCGTCCAAGTACAGACTGGCGCCGTCCCACAAGGCTCTCCAATCGCTTCTGTGTTCGACGCAGTACCGCTTGCGGCACATCCCTTGCTCATAGGGCGCCTGACTATCGAGGACATCTTCAATTTGGAAGGCCTCGCGGTCGGTCCACGCATGCACGGCACTGCAATGGCCTCTGCGGCTTTGCACGGAGATCTGAACACAAATGATTGGCCACCTCTCGATCGCCAGATCCACTTCGTTAACGTGATGTATGCGCCCGGGACCCCGGGCAGCGATGAAAGATTTCCCAATCGACTGCCTGCGGATCTAGTCCATGAAGCAATCGTTCGGATGAAGAACGGTCAAAATCCTTCCGCGCCAGACATCATCATTGTGAATATATCGTTGGGAGATAGAAATAAGCCATTTTCTAGCCGGATGTCAGGATGGGCGCGGGTCCTGGACTACTTGGCATTCCGCTATGGCGTTCTTTTCATAGTGAGTGCTGGCAATCAATTCGGCGATCTAGAAACCGCTAATATTGGTACGGTAGCCTTTGAAGCTCTGGGTGCCGTCGACAAGGCTAAGACTGCTCTTCGCGCAAGCGGGCTTTCAATAATGGCCCGCCGATTACTTTCGCCAGCCGAATCGATGAATGCACTTACGGTCGGCGGCCTACATGGGGATGCTCACCCTGTCCCTCCGCAGCTTCCTGCATCAATCTTTGACGTCTGGGCGAGCACAGGCTTGCCCAATGTCTCTAGCGCACTCGGACCTGGTTACGGTGGCGCGACCAAACCGGATATTGTGATGCAGGGCGGACGTCATCACGTCCGCCTCTCCCCAGCCGGCGGCGGCCATCGTCTCACCCCTCTTGGTATCGGCGCGATCTCTTTTGGAGGCATTCGCGTTGCGGTTCCGCCAGCTCCTCCGAATATGGGAGCTACTAGCCGAACAATTGGGACGAGCGTAGCCGCTGCGTTGACGACGGGACTTGCCGCTCGCGCGCATGAGGCTCTCGAAGCGACCTATGAAGACTTCCTCGCGATCTCCGGCTCGCATCGCGCTCTACTCCTTAAGGCCCTTCTCGTTCATTGCGCGAAATGGACTGGTGCGCGAGACCTAATAGTTGAAATTCTTGGTCCGGCGGACCCAAAGAAGCATGTCAGGCAAAAAGATAATGTACGAAGGTACCTTGGGTTTGGCGCTATAAGAGCTGGCATGGCTCTAAATTGTGCGGCTGACCGTGCTACGTTGTGGGCTGTTGGAAGCTTAGCGCGAGACCAAGGACACGTATTTTCGATCCCATTGCCTCAAGCGATCTCAGGCAAGGCGCAGCCTCACGAGATCGCGGCGACAGTTAGTTGGTTTGCTCCACCTAGAATCGGTGCGGCTAAATATCGAGGGGCAAGATTGAAGCTTCTTGATCCGGTCGACCTGCAAATTCTGGGAGTTGCGGCGGCAAAAGACCAACCGGACGTGAACCAATCTCATCGTGGGACAGTCATTCACAGGCGCTGGACGGGTGTGAAGGCCGGCGTGGTAAACGAGAATGGTGTTCTGTCACTCGTCGTTCAACGAGAACCTGATGAGCTAGACGAAACAATTCCTTATGCAGTAGTGGCAACTGTGGAGATGCCAGGAATTGAAGAGGTTTATGCTGAAATAAGTGTCCGTGTCGGCATTAAGCCAAAGGTCGCTGTTGGGACGTAAAAAGCTGTTGTAATAACTACTCGGCATTTTGTCGGCTGCACATGGAAATTACTGCTCCAATTCCGCTATACTCGCCCCGGTAGCATCACCCGGAGGCGCATCCCATGGAGCACTCGGCCAACCCCACGTCCAAGAATCTCGTCATCTGCTGTGACGGCACCGGCAACGAGATTTCGGAGAACATCTCCAACGTCCTGAAGCTCTATCGCTGCCTGCGCAAGACCGAGAAGACGTCGCCGCGGCAGATGGTGTTTTACGATCCCGGGGTCGGCACGGTGACGGAGCCGTCGACCTGGAACAGGTGGAAGGCCAACATCAAGCTGGTGCTGGGGCTCGCCACCGGCTACGGGCTCGATGACAACACGCTGTCGGCCTATTGCTTCCTGGTCGAGCATTACGCACCGGGCGACAGGATCTATCTGTTCGGCTTTTCGCGCGGCGCCTACACGGTGCGCGTGCTGGCGGGGCTGATCCACAAGGTCGGGCTGATCTCGCCGGAGCAGGCGAACCTCGCAGGCTCGGGGCTCGTCGCCTACAAGCAATATTCCGGGACCGGGCACGGCAACGACGTCGAGGACCTCAAGGACATCGCGGTCGACGAGCAGGGGCCGCTGCCGAAGGACGCCTTCGACCTCGCCGCGCAGTTCGCGCGCATCACCTCGACGCGCTGGCCGACCATCCACTTCATCGGCGTCTGGGACACCGTGGCGAGCGTGATCGTGCCGCGGCGCGACGTTTTTTTCCTGGTCTTCAGCCTGGAGGAGCTCGCTTTCACGCTGCGCAACCCGAGCGTCGCCATCTTCCGCCAGGCGATCGCGATCGACGAGCGGCGCTGCATGTTCCGCCTGAAACAATACGAGGAGCCGCAGGAGTACTGGAGCCACCGTTACGTGCCTGACGAGAAGAAGGTACCGCAGGACATCCTGCAGGTGTGGTTCGCCGGCGTGCATTGCGACGTCGGCGGCGGCTATCCGGAGGTCGAGAGCGCGGAATCGAAATGGCCGCTGATCTGGATGATCGAGGAGGCGACGAAGGCGGGGCTGAACTTCAACCCGGCGACCGTGAACCAGCTCGCCTGGGGCATCCCGCGCAAGAACTCGCCATTCAAATATGTCGGGCCCGCCTACACTGGCGAGGCGGCGCGCCTGCACGATTCCATGAGCGCGGCCTGGCGCGTGCTGGAATTTCTGCCGAAGAGCGCGACCTACAAGGAATGGCCGGAGCGGAAGGTGGTCGCGGGTTTCTACATCCCCGATTGCGAGCCGCGCGTCATTCCCGAAGGCGCGCATGTGCATGAGAGCGTGCTGAAGCGGATGGCGGTGGATGCGGCCTATCGGCCGGTGAACATGCCGAAGAGCTACGTGACGGTGCCGATGCCGGTGCCACCGGGCGTGGACCTGGCGGCGGGCGGGGAGCGGGACGGGGTGATGGCGGGGGCGTGACGGGGGGATGTGCGGAGTGAGGCTGCAGGCTCGCGCCACACGACCAGCGTCGTCCTGGCCGGTATGCAATTGCGCGCTTCCCCCACCCCGCTACCGCCGCTTTCTCCAGCCGCCGCTACTTTTCATTAAAATTCTCTGGCCCGCTTTAGCGTGATCGCATCACCTTTCGTGCATGCTGGGAATCCGACCGCGAGAAAGAGCAGCGGAGTGGAGGAGACGTGCCGCAATTTCCCCGCAGATTCGCCCGCGTGAAACCCGCAGGCCTGGTGTCCCGCCAGGCCAAGATCATCACCGACCCGCGCGCGCCGGTGATCCCCTGCACGCTGATCGACTATTCGCCCGGCGGGGCCTGCGTCGATCTCGGCGGGCAGGTGAAGATCCCCGATCGATTCGAGCTGCTGCACGTCAACACCAAGAAACGCTGCCGCATCGCCTGGAAGCGCGGCACGCGGGTGGGCGTGGTGTTTTAGGACGGGCAGCGGCGGGACTGACTTTCACCATCGTGAACCGGGGGACGTAGCCCAGCACTCCGCTCGGCTCCCTCCCCCCTTGTGGGGGAGGGTTGGGGAGAGGGGTGGCTCAGCAAATGGTGCTGGTTGCGAGCGAGAGGCGATAACGGGACGAGGCTTAACTCGATAGAGCACGTCGTGGGGTACCCCTCTCCCTAGCCCTCCCCCACAAGGGGGGAGGGAACGCAGTGTGCGTGTGGCGTTATCTCTCGAACAGCGAACAGTCCCTACACCTTCCGCATCCTGGCCTTGGCGCCGGCGATGATCTGCATGGCGACGCCGGCGATCCATGCGAACAGGGTCAACCAGCTCAAGCTCATATGCGGCTCGAGCCGCAGCACGATGACGGCGACGGAGACGAACGCGGTGACGGTGGCGAACAGGGTGCCGGCGGCGCTGAGGAATTCCGCGGCGTCGATATGGCTGTGCGCGTCGTCGAACGGCATCTGCGGCGTGTCGATGCCGAGATAGAAGCCGATGCCGCCGAGCAGCATCATCAGCAGCAGGAAGCCCTGCGTGGTGAGCTGGGGAATCGCCGATCCGACGTCGGCGCCGACGAACAATCCGCACGCCGCGCCCGCCACCGCGAGGCCGACACGCTCGAAGATGTGAGCAGCTTTGCGGACAGGATAACGCATGACGCACCTCGGCTGGCGTTGAGCTTGCCATGAGGTTAGGCCCGTTTTGGCCGGAGCGGAAGCTGAGGGATTTTACGGATGGGTGAGGTCTATTGCTCCCTCTCCCCGCTCTTACGGGGTCGCGACGAGCTTCGCTCGCGCTGAGAGGGTTGGGGTGAGGGGCTCTCTCCACGCATGAGATTGCCGCCGCACCTGTACCCCCTCACCCGGAATCCGCGCTTACAGCGCGAATTCCGACCTCTCCGCGCAGGCGGGGAGAGGTGAACGAAAGATCACCGCGCGCCGAACGTGGTCTTGCCGAACAGCGCCTTCTGCGTGGACGGCTGCGAGCGCCAGTATTGCGGCGGCGCCTCGACTTCGCCGCCGAGCTCGGCGGCGGCGTGCCAGGCCCAGCGGGGGTCGTAGAGCATGCCGCGGGCGAGTGCGACCATGTCGGCCTTGCCTGAGGCGACGATCTCCTCCGCCTGCCTGGGCTCCGTGATCAGGCCGACCGCCATGACAGGCAGGCCGGTCTCGCGCTTGATGGCCTCCGCAAACTGCACCTGGTAGCCGGGGCCGAGCGCGATCTTCTGCAAGGGCGAGACGCCGCCCGAGGAGGCATCGATCCAGTCGACGCCGCGCGCCTTCAGCGCGCGCGCGAATTCGATGGTCTGCGCGAGGTCCCAGCCGCCCTCGACCCAATCGGTCGACGACACGCGCATGCCCACGGGCTTGTCGTGCGGGAAGACCGCGCGGACGGCGTCGTAGATCTCGAGCGGGAAGCGCATGCGATTTTCAAGCGAGCCGCCATACTCGTCGGTGCGCTTGTTGGAGAGCGGCGAGAGGAATTGATGCAGGAGATAGCCGTGCGCGCCGTGCAGCTCGATCGCATCGATGCCGATGCGCTCCGCGCGCTGCGCCGCGTCGACGAAGGCCTCGCGGATGCGCTTCAGGCCGCTCGCATCGAGCGCTGTGGGCGCGGCCTCGCCGTCCTTGTGCGGGATCGCCGACGGCGCCACGGTCTGCCAGCCGCCTTCGCTCACCGGGATGAGCTGGCCGCCGTCCCAGGGCCGCGCGCTGGAAGCCTTGCGGCCGGCATGGGCGAGCTGCATCGCGATCGCGGTGGAGGAATGCTTGCGCACCGAAGTGAGGATCTGCTTCAGCGCGGCTTCCGAGGCATCGCTGTAGAGCCCGAGGCAGCCCGGCGTGATGCGGCCGATCGCCTCGACATGGGTCGCCTCGATGCAGAACATCGAAGCGCCCGACAGCGCCAGATTGTTGATGTGGGTGAAATGCCAGTCGGTGGGCACGCCGTCTTCGGCCGAATATTGGCACATCGGCGACACCACGATTCGGTTCTTCAGGGTGAGGCCGCGCAGCTTGATCGGGGAAAACAGGGCACTCATGCGGGGAAATCCGGCTGGGAGGGATGGAAGCGATTGCATGAAGTTTAGTGGGCGAGCCGCGAATTGCGAGATGCGCGCGGAGCATGGCCGCGCGCCGGGGATGCATTGCGGGTGGGGTTTTGGCCGTCTCCACTCGTCATTGCGAGCGCAGCGAAGCAATCCAGGCTGCCTCCGCGGAAAGATTCTGGATTGCTTCGTCGCTGCGCTCGTCGCAATGACGGGAGAGAGAGGCCGCCCTAATCCACCAGCGTGAATTGCAGCAGCAGCGTGCGCTGGAGCATCGAGAAATTATCGTCCGAAACCATGGTCAGCACGGTCTCGCCCTCGGCGGTGACGTGGGCGTCGATGCCTTCCATGTTGTCGACCTCGTGGCCGAGATCGGCCTCGAACAAGACGGGGCCGTCGACCACCGCGCCCGGCGCGATCGATTTCAGGGGGATCGAGCGGATGCGGATGTTGATGCCGGTGAACCAGGAGAATTTGCGTTCGAGGATCAGGAGCTCGCCCGAGGGCAGCAGCACGGCGTCGCTGATGAACTGCTTGTCTGTGCGCCTGACGCTGAACTGGCCCGGCGAGGCGCCGCCGACGAGGAAGCCGATCAGATTGCCGTCGGCGTCGAAGCCGCCTTCCGATAGCGCGATCAGCGTGCCCGCGAGCGGCTGGCTTTTCATGTCCCGGGGCACGAACACCAGTGCCTCCAGCCCCTTGTTGTAGGGCAGCTTGCGGATGGCGGACGGCGTCGGCACCACCTCGCCGCGGGCGCCGGTGCCGCCGCGCGCGAAATCGAAGCGCATGATCTGGTTGACGCGCTCGAGCCCGACATAGACGAGCGAGCCGTCGCGCGCGAGCGACTCGGTGTCGTACCAGAGCCGCTTCTCGGTGATCGGCCGTCCCTCGCTGTTCAGCATCGGCGCGGCCTCGACGTCGTCGAGCCCGACCATCTTGCCGTTGGCGTAGCGGATGGTGCCGGTGAACCAGGTGCCCTGGTCGGACAGCGCAAGGAAGCGCTCGCCCTTATCATCGAGAAAGCGGAAACCCGAGAGGCCGCCGAAGCCGCGATGCGGCGAGGTCAGGACGAGGCCGCTGCGATATTGCAGGGCGCCGAAGCGCACGCGCGCGCGATCGCGCGGCTCGAAATTGGGAATCGGCCGCGCGTTGACCTCGATGCCGACAGGCGCGGTGACGGTGTGCTCGGCCTGCGCCGGTTTCGGCGCGGCCTGCGCCAGCGCGGAACGAGACAGAGCGAGGGTGGAAAATCCCGCCGCCGCGTGACGAAGAAAGAAGCGGCGGGATTGATGTGTGCTCACGAATGCAATTTGCGTCGCGGGCGACTGGGGGCTGGCGTGGGCGCCGTGTTGGTCTCGCTGAACAGTTCGGCGAGCTTTTCGGTGATGGCGCCGCCGAGCTCTTCGGCGTCCACGATCGTCACCGCGCGGCGGTAGTAGCGCGTCACGTCATGGCCGATGCCGATCGCGATCAGCTCGACCGGCGAGCGGGTCTCGATCTCCTCGATGATGTGGCGCAGGTGCCGCTCGAGATAATTGCCGGGATTGACCGACAGGGTGGAATCGTCGACCGGCGCGCCGTCCGAGATCATCATCAGGATCTTGCGCTGCTCGGGCCGGCCGAGCAGGCGCTTGTGCGCCCAGTCGAGCGCCTCGCCGTCGATGTTCTCCTTCAGCAGGCCCTCGCGCATCATCAGGCCGAGATTTTTCCGCGCACGGCGCCACGGAGCATCCGCTGACTTGTAGATGATGTGGCGGAGATCGTTGAGGCGGCCGGGATTCGCCGGCTTGCCGGCGGCCAGCCACGCCTCGCGCGATTGCCCGCCCTTCCAGGCGCGCGTGGTGAAGCCCAGGATCTCGACCTTGACGCCGCAACGCTCCAGCGTGCGGGCGAGGATGTCGGCGCAGGTGGCGGCGACCGTAATGGGCCGTCCGCGCATCGAGCCGGAATTGTCGAGCAGCAGCGTCACCACGGTATCGCGGAAGGTCGCCTCCTTCTCGTGCATGAAGGACAGCGGATGATAGGGATCGGTGACGACGCGCGACAGGCGCGCGGGGTCGAGGATGCCCTCTTCGAGGTCGAACTCCCAGGCGCGGTTCTGCTGCGCCATCAGCTTGCGCTGCAGGCGGTTGGCGAGGCGGGCGACGATGCCCTGCAGGTGCGCCAGCTGCTTGTCGAGATAGGCGCGCAGGCGCTCCAGCTCGTCATGGTCGCAGAGATCCTCGGCGGCGATGATCTCGTCGAACTTGGGCGCGAAGGCGTGATATTCCGGCCCGCGCGGCTCGTTCTTGCCGTGCTGGTTCGGACGCGTCGCCTCGCCAGGCGTCTCGTCGTCGCCGAGCTCGCCGTCGTCGAAGGTGTCCGAGGTCGAGGCCTGCGCGCTTTCCATCGCGCTCTCGCTCATCTCTTCCGAAGAGGCCTGCGCCTGATCGGCGCTCATCTCCTGCGCGGCATCGGAATCGGGCGAGCCCTCCGCGCCGGACTGATCGTTGTCGCCGTCCTGGTTCTCGTCGTTGTCGTCGTTGTCCTCGCTGTCGGCATTGCGCTCGTCCCCGAGCTCCAGCGCGGTGAGGAGGTCGTGCACGGCATCGCCGAACTTGGTCTGGTCCTCGACCACGCCGTCGAGCCGGTCGAGCCGTTTGCCGATCTTGTCTTCAAGGATCGGGCGCCAGAGATCGACCATCTTCCTTGCAGCCGCCGGCGGCGCCAGACCCGTCAGGCGCTCGCGCACCAGCATGGCCAGCGCATCGGCCAGCGGCGCATCGGCGCGGTCGGTGATCTCGTCGAACTTGCCGCGATGGAAATGGTCGTCGAGCATCGCGGTGAGGTTCTTCGCAACGCCCGCCATGCGGCGCGCGCCGATCGCCTCGACCCTCGCCTGCTCCACCGCCTCGAACACGCCGCGCGCCTGCGGATTACCCGGCATCAGCTTGCGATGCACCTTGGGATCGTGACAGGCGATCTTGAGCGCGATGGAATCGGCATGGCCGCGCACGATCGCGGCATCACGCTTGGTCATCTTGCGCGCGGGCTCCGGCAGGCGAGCCTTGCCCGGTGCGAGGCCCGGGCGCTCCGCCGCGAACGACACGTCGAGCTCGGGCGTCTTGGCGATCGCCTTCAGGCAGGAGGCGACCGAGCGCTTGAACGGTTCGGTCGGCGCTTCCTTGGTGTTGCGGAATTTGGAGTTGGAGGTGGTGCTCATCTGATCTCACCGTCGTCCCAGCCGGTGCGCGATTGCGCACGGGGCCGGAACGATCTCGAACTTTAGCTGAGCGCCACGTTGACTGCCGATTCCGGCAGCTCCGCGTTGAAGCAGCGCTGGTAGAACTCGGCGACCAGGGGACGCTCGAGCTCGTCGCACTTGTTGAGGAAGGTGACGCGGAAGGCGAAGCCGATATCGCCGAAGATGTCGGAGTTCTCCGCCCAGGTGATCACCGTGCGCGGGCTCATCACCGTCGACAGATCGCCATTGGCGAAGGCGTTGCGGGTGAGATCGGCAAGGCGCACCATCTTGTTGACGATGTCGCGGCCTTCCTGGGTGCGATAGTGCTTGGCCTTGGCCAGGACGATCTCCACTTCCTCGTCGTGGCTGAGATAGTTCAGCGTGGTGACGATCGACCAGCGGTCCATCTGGCCCTGGTTGATCTGCTGGGTGCCGTGATAGAGGCCCGAGGTATCGCCGAGGCCGACCGTGTTGGCGGTCGCGAACAGGCGGAACGCCGGGTGCGGCTTGATCACCTTGTTCTGGTCGAGCAGCGTCAGGCGGCCCGAGACTTCCAGCACGCGCTGGATCACGAACATCACGTCCGGGCGGCCGGCGTCGTATTCGTCGAACACCAGCGCGACGTTGTGCTGCAGCGCCCAGGGCAGGATGCCGTCACGGAATTCGGTGACCTGCTTGCCGTCGCGGACCACGATGGAATCCTTGCCGACGAGGTCGATACGGCTGATGTGGCTGTCGAGGTTGACGCGCACGCAGGGCCAGTTCAGGCGGGCGGCGACCTGCTCGATATGGGTGGATTTGCCGGTGCCGTGATAGCCGGTGACCATCACGCGGCGGTTGCGGGCAAAGCCGGCGAGAATGGCAAGCGTGGTGGCGCGGTCGAAGCGGTAGTCGGAATCGACTTCAGGCACGTGAGGATCGACTTCGGAATAGGCCGGCACTTCGAGATCGCTGTCGATCCCGAACACCTGGCGCACCGACACCTTCATGTCGGGCAAACCGGAAACTTCCTCAACTTTGGACATGGCGGCGGTCGTCATCAATCCTCCGAGGTCCCGGGCGATCCCGAGACCAGTTATTTGCACGTTGGCTGCGGCTGGGTGCGGCTGCGAACCTATCAGAGACAACGTGCCGGCAGAAGCCTGCGCCCCAATCAAAGTTCCGTTGTCTTTTCATTTAGATAGGCAAGGAACGCGATTTTGGGAAGGCTGCCCTGCAAATCTCGCCCAAATTTCGCCCCGGGGCGACGCCCTGCCCAAGCGGGTGGCACTTTCATCGCTCAACCTTACTTATGTAGGGTCTGAACCCGAATGCCCCAGCCCGCTACAGAGACCTCGTGACGTCCTTTCTTGATCCCCTGATCTCCTTCGTTTCAGTCCACGCGTGGCTGGCCTACCTGACCCTGTTCCTGGCGGCGCTGCTCGAGGCGGTGCCGGTGGTGGGATCAGTGATCCCCGGCTCGACCATCATCCTGGCGCTGAGCGCCCTGGTTCCCGGCGGCGAGCTGAAGCTGCAATGGGTGCTGCTGGCGGCCGCCATCGGCGCCGTGCTCGGCGATGGCTCGGCCTACTGGCTGGGACACCGGCAGCAGCGCGAGATTCTCAACACCTGGCCGCTGAGCAACTATCCGCGCGTGGTGCAGGAGAGCGAGAGCTTCTTCCACCGCTTCGGCACCTGGGCCGTGTTCTTCGCCCGCTTCGTGCCGCCGATCCGCGCCTTCGTGCCCGTGACCGCCGGTGCGCTCGACATGGCGCCGGCAAAATTCTACGCGGTCAACATTCCGGCGATCCTGGTCTGGGCGCCGGCCCATGTGCTGCCGGGCGTGCTCGCGGTCTCTGCGCTGCACGAATATGCCGGGCTCCACCACCATGATCACGTCGGCAAGCATATCTGGATCTTGACCGTGGTGGCGACGGCGGTGGTCGGCGGCTTCGGCGTTTGGCTGTACCACCGCCGACAAAATGGCATCGCCGCGACGGCCAAGCCGCGGGCTTAGTTGACGACAGCGGCAGGCATGGCGCGTTCCCGGTTTTTCTAACCCGCAGCCCCCGTCCGCCGTCCCGGCGCCGGTCCCACATACCTTGCCCTTGGCCGGATCAGCTTGCCGAACTGTAATTGCTCGCTCGCATGCGCGATCCAGCCGACGCTGCGGGCCATCGCGAACAGCGCGAGCTCGCTGCCGACGGGCAGGCGCAGCGCGTGCACGAGCACGGCGAGCACATAATCGATATTGACGAACTCGCCGGTCGCTTCCGCGATCCGCTCCGGCACTTCCTTGGTGAATTTGCGCGGCGCGCCGGCGCGCGCCAGGGCATTCAACAGCGATTGCGCGCGGGGATCGCCGCGCTTGTAGACCCCATGGCCAAAGCCGGGAAAGCGCTCGCCGAGCGCCACGCGCTCACGCACCATCGGCTCGACGTCGCGATCGATCAGCGTCTTGACGAGCTGCGAGGCCAGCACGCCGGCGCCGCCGTGCTTCGGACCTTTCAGCGCGGCAAGACCGGCGATGACGGCATCGTAGAGACTGAGCCCGGTCGAGGCCGCGCAGCGCGCCGTGAATGTCGAGGCGTTCAGCTCGTGATCGGCCAGCAGTACCAGCGCGCGGCGGATCAGGTCGGGCGCGTGCTTGTTGTCAGGAGCCCAGGCGCGCGCGATCTGCTGATGTAGCGGCTCGGATGACGGTTCGGCATTCAGCATCGTGGCAACAAGCAGCCGGACGATGCGTGCGCCGACCATGGCGCGGCCATCGGGTGCGCGGGTGAACGCGCGGGAATCGGCGCTGGTCGCCAGCGCCAGCACGGCGATGGCGCGATCGATCGGCGCAGCGCGGCGCGCGGCGTCCGCAATCGCGCGCATCTCGTCGGAGAACTTCGGCTGGTTGTCGGGCGCGAAGGGATCGACGTCGGCGACGTCCCAGAGCAGCGTCGCGGTGTGCTCCAGCGTGTCACGCTCCGAAAGATCGACGCAGTTGACGCCGCGATAGATCGCGCCCTCCTCGGTGATGGTCGAGATCTCCGTATCCATGACGGGCAAATCGGCGTCGAAGCTGCGCAGGCCGCGCGGCTCCGGCGACGGCACGCGCCGCTCCTTCAGCGCGCGCACGTCCTCGGCGCGGTAGCGGTTCTTGCGCGAGTCCGGGGTTGGCTCGGAGCGGATCAGGCCGCGGCTGACATAGGCGTAGAGCGTGGCCGGCGAGATCGCGAGCTCGGCTGCCGCTTCACGGGCGGAGAGGTAGAGGCCTTCCGAATTTTTCATATTGATTGATGTAATCAAGATTGATCAATCTGTCGAGAGACCCGAACTTCTCTTCGTGCAGTGCAAAAAGGGAGATTGGGCCATGAACATCCACCTCACCAAAAGCCAGATCGGGCTGGACGGCGTTCCCGCGGCCGAGACGGTGCTGAGCCATGTCGACGGCGAACGCGGCGAACTGATCATCGCCGGCGAGCATGTCGGCCGCCTTGCCGCCGTCTCCAGTTTCGAGGGCGTCACCGCCCGGCTCTGGAACGGCGCCAGCAAGATCGCCCTCACCGAAGCCAGTGTCCGGGCAAGCCTGGGCGCGGCGCGCGAACGCGCCTTTGCCCGCCTGCCGCAGTTGCTGGCAGCGACGCAAGGCATGGGCATCATCGACGGCTTTCGTGCCGCCGTCGCGGGACTTCGCGCCGAGCCCGGGCTCGAGCACGAGGCGACCATCGTCGGCGCGTTCCCGGTCATTGCGGGCGCGCTGGTCCGGCGCGCGAAAGGGCTCGACCCGGTCGCCCCCGATCCGACCGTCAGCCATGCCGCCGATACGCTGCGCATGCTGCACGGGCGCGCACCGGCCGCGCGCGAAGTCACCGCGCTCGATGCCTATCTCGTCACCGCGAGCGACCATGGCATGAACGCTTCGACCTTTACCGCGCGCGTGGTGGCCTCGACGCAGGCCGATCTGTTCGCCGCCGTCACCGCCGGCTATTGCGCGCTGACCGGCCCGCTGCATGGCGGCGCACCGGAGCCGGTGCTGGAAATGCTGGACGCCATCGGCACGCGCGAACGCATCCAGCCCTGGGTCGATGCAGCACTGGCGCGCGGCGAGCGGATGATGGGCTTTGGTCACCGGGTCTATCGCGTCCGCGATCCACGCGCCGACGTGCTCAAGACCGCGGTCGAGGCGCTTGCGTCGAACGGCACCGATTTGCCGTTTGCCGGCGAGGTCGAGGCCTATATCCGCGCAGCCTTGCGCAAGAAGAATCCGGAGCGGCCGCTGGAGACCAATGTCGAGTTCTTCACCGCGATCCTGCTCGATGCGCTGGCGATCCCGCGCCAGGCCTTCACGCCGATCTTCGCGGTGGCGCGCGCCGCAGGCTGGACCGCGCATGCGCGCGAGCAGCAGCGCACCGGGCGGCTGATCCGGCCGAGCTCGTCCTATGTCGGGGCGATGCCGGAGGCGTGAGACGATTTGGCGAACAAGAGTAAGGGCGACGGCGGAGCTGCGCTCCGCCGTCGGACGCGACGTCCTGATCAAATCGCTGAAGGAGCCGGTACATCGTCAACGAGCACCCTGGAACATACGCGCATCCGGCGCATTGCCTGATCTGGCCCCGCAGAGGAACGCAATGCTGGACTTGTTTGGACATGCGGAGGAGGCCAGAATCGGCGAGATCGCCGCCGGCTATACGTCGAGCCGGATCGAGGTTGGATCCGAGTCCGAGAAGCGGTTCCGGGACCTGCTCCAGGCGCTGCCCGCCGCGATCTACACGACCGATGCAACCGGCCGCATCACGTTCTTCAATCAAGCCTGCATCCACTTTGCCGGACGTACGCCGGAAATCGGCGCGATGTGGTGCGTGACATGGAAGCTCTATCTTCCTGACGGCACGCCACTTCCCCACGACGAATGCCCGATGGCCGTCGCGCTCAAGGAGAACCGGCCGGTGCGCGACGTCGAGGCTGTGGCGGAACGGCCGGACGGCTCCCGGATCTGGTTCCTGCCATATCCGACACCGCTGCGGGACGAGCGTGGCCGACTGGTTGGCGCAGTGAACATGCTGGTCGACATCACCTCTCGCAAGCAGGCCGAGCAGCGGATGATGCTGCTCACATCCGAGGTCGACCACCGCGCGAACAATCTGCTTGCAGTGTCTCAGGCCATGCTGCGGTTGACGAAGGCGGATACCGCTGAAGAGTTTCAGGCCGCATTTGCGGGCCGGCTCAGCGCACTTGCCAACGTGCAGCGACTGTTCTCTGCCTCGCGCTGGACAGGTGCGAACCTGAAGACCATCGTGGAAGAAGAACTGCGGCCGTACGCGAGCCCGGACGGCGAGCGGATCAAAATCGCGGGAGAGGACGTGCATCTGCCGCCTACTCTGGCGCAGTCGATCGCGGTCGCGCTGCACGAACTGGCGACCAACGCCGCCAAATATGGTGCGCTGTCGATGCCTTCGGGCCGGCTGGAGATTCGCTGGGAGACCGATGGCGCGGAGCCTCTCGTGCTGCGCTGGTCGGAAAGCCGCGGTCCCCGGGTCAACGAGCCGCCGAAGCGCAAGGGCTTTGGAATCGGCGCCGTCGACGGCATCGTCCGGACATTACGGGGAAAGGTGACGCGGCAGTGGCGCCCGGAAGGACTGCTATGCGAACTGTCCTTGCCGCAAACGTAGACCAAGCCGGGATGAGACCGAGGCGAACCGCGGTCGAGCTTTCGCTCATTGTGTGAGCATGATCTTTCCGGAAAGCCGTTTCATGCTTTTCCGGATCATGCCCTAGGCCTCCCGCACCACCGTCTTCAGATAATTATACGCCTTGATGATCTCGATCAGGCGATCCTCAGTGGAGCGGTCGCCGCCATTGGCGTCGGGATGGTGCTGCTTGACCAGCGCCTTGTACTTGGTCTTGACGTCGGCGAGCGTGGCACTGGGGCCCAGGCCCATGACCTGAAGCGCCTTGCGCTCGGCATTCATCACCTTGCGCGTTTCCGGCTTGGGCTCCGCTTCGGGGCCCTTGCGCCAGCTCGCGCGCCCGTTGATCTCGCTGAACATGCTGAACGGATCGGACGCCATGTCGATCTCGGCTTCCGCACCCTTCTTGCCGCCATTGGCGCCCATCTTCCAGGTCGGACGATGGCCGGTCAGCGCATCCTTCTGGTAGCGCGCGACGGCGTCGGCATTCATGCCGGAGAAGAAATTGTAGTTCTGGTTGTATTCGCGCACGTGATCCAGGCAGAAGTGCCAGTACTCGCGCTGGTTCTCGCGTCCCTTCGGCGCACGGTGCGCGCCCTTGTTCTGACACCCGGCCCACTCGCAGGCGACCACGGTCTCGCGCGGCTTCGCTTCGGGCTGCTTGCCCCGCGGCTTCACGCGGATGGAGTCGAAGAACTTTGATGAATCGATCGGCATGGCTGACTTTGACTACGCAATGCAAAAACCTTCAAGTCTTGACATTGCAATTAGCGGCAAACCCGGCAAATAACGGGAGAACGAATTCTGCACCCGAATGGCACAACATGGCTATGCGAGACACTATCAGCAACAAGTTGCAGGAAGCTTTCACGCCGGAAAGCCTGCAAGTCGTCGACGAGTCACATTTGCATGAGGGCCATGCCGGTCATCGGCCGGGCGGCGAGACGCACTTCCGCGTCTATATTGTATCTGAAGCCTTCAAAGGGAAGAGCCGCGTCGATCGCCATCGCATGATTAATTCGGCGCTGGCTGCGGAACTCTCCGGCAGCGTGCATGCGCTGGCGATCCAGGCGCAGGCGCCGGGGGAAGGCTGAGGCCTTCGCGCTCGCCTGAGGAGCTTCGCGGCTCGTCAAAAACAGCCGTCATGCCCGGGCTTGTCCCGGGCATCCACGTTCTTCATGCGGCAAGTAAGATGTGGATGGCCGGGTCAAGCCCGGCCACGACGACGTCGATATTGAGCGGCCCAAAGCTGCTGCGTCAGAACGACGTCCCCGCCCGTCTTGGCTTCGCCTCTTCCATCTCGGCTTCGCGCGGGACCGGTGAAATACGGAGCGCGGTGATGCGGTTGCGTTCGCGGCGGAGGACGCGGAAGCGGAAGCCGTGGAAGGTGAAGCTCTGGCCGCGGTCGGGAATCGAGCGCGCCTCGTGAATCACGAGACCGGCAACCGTGGTTGCTTCCTCATCGGGCAGGCGCCAGTCCATGGCGCGGTTGAGGTCGCGGATCGGCACCGAGCCGTCGACCACGACGGAACCATCAGGCTGGGCGCGCACGCCAGCGACGACGACGTCGTGCTCATCGGAGATGTCGCCGACGATCTCTTCCAGAATGTCTTCCAGCGTCACCAGACCTTCGACCTCGCCGTACTCGTCGACGACCAGTGCGAAATGGGTTTTTCGCCGGCGGAATGCCTTGAGCTGCTCCGACACCGGGCGCATCTCCGGCACGAACCACGGCGGCAGCGCGATGGTGGAGACGTCGATGCGCGAGGTGTCGCCGTCGGAGGCGCGGATCGCGCGCAGGAGGTCCTTGGCGTGGAGCACGCCGATGATGTTTTCCGGCTTCTCGCGCCAGAGCGGAATGCGGGTGTATTCGGTCGCCAGCACTTCGCGCACCAGCTCCTCCGGCGGCAGATCGGCGTTGATCATCATCATCTCGGTGCGATGGATCATGACGTCGGAAACCTGGAGCTCCCGCAGGTCGAGCAGGCCGCCGAGCATGTCGCGGTCCTGCTTCTCGACCTTGCCCTCGTGATGCAAGAGGTCGACGGCGCCGCGCAGGCGTTCGGTCGGCGACAGGATCGCCTGGTGCTCGCCGGCGAGGCCGAAACCGCGCATCAACAGGCGCACGATGACTTCCACCACCCGCAGCAGCGGCCCCAGCACGTACATCGTCAGCCGCATCGGACGCGCGACGGCGAGCGCCATGCGGTCAGGCGCGTTGATGGCGATGGTCTTGGGCAGCACTTCCGCGAAGATCACGACCAGCGCCGTCATCACGCCGGTGGCATAGAGCACGCCGACATCGCCGAACCAGGCGGTGAAGATCGAGGTCGCGAGCGCGGAGGCCGTGATATTGGCGATGTTGTTGCCCAGCAGCAGCGCGCCGATCAGGCGCTCGCGCATGTCGAGCAGCTGCGAGACGACGTCGGCGTCGCGATTGCCCTGCTTGGACAGCCGCAGCATGCTGGCGCGCGAAGCGCCGGTCAGCGCGGTCTCGCTCGCGGCGAAGAAACCGGACACCAGCAGGCAGATGATGACGATAGTGAAGCCAAGCCAGTCCATGAATCACTCAACAGCCATGCAGCCACGCAATCACGCCTTGAGAGCGAGCTTGTCCTTCAGGAAGTCGCGCACCGGCGCCGGCTCGACGTCGCTGGCGATGACGGCGCGCCCCACCGCCTCCAGCAGGATGAAAGTGAGCTTGCCGCGCTTGACCTTCTTGTCCTGCGCCATCAGCGCCATCAGCGCGTCGGCATCGGCAAGGCCCTCCTGCGCGAAGCCGGCGATGTCCTGCAGGCGCGTCGGGAGGCCGGCCTCGATGAGGTGACGCTCGACACGGATGGCGTCAGCCTCGCCCATCATGCCGAGCCTCGCCGAGAACTGTGCGGCCAGCGTCATGCCGATCGCAACGCCCTCGCCGTGGAACAGGCGATCGGAGAAACCGGTCGCGGCTTCCAACGCGTGGCCGAACGTGTGGCCCAGATTGAGCAGCGCGCGCTCCCCGGTCTCGCGCTCGTCGCGCGAGACGACGCCTGCTTTGGCGCGGCAGGAGGTCGCGATCGCGTGCTCGCGCGCCGAGCCGCCCTTGAAGATGTCGGCATGGTTCTTCTCCAACCAGGTGAAGAAGGCCTCGTCGCCGAGCACGCCGTATTTGGCGACCTCGGCATAGCCTGCGCGGAATTGCCGCGGCGACAGCGTGTCGAGCACGGCGGTATCGGCAATCACCAGCACCGGCTGGTGGAAGGCCCCTAGCAGGTTCTTGCCCTGCGGCGAGTTGATGCCGGTCTTGCCGCCGACGCTGGAATCGACCTGCGCCAGCAGCGAGGTCGGCACCTGCACGAAATCGACGCCGCGACGCAGGATCGCCGCAGCAAAGCCGGCGAGATCGCCGACGACGCCGCCGCCGAGCGCGATGACCAGATCGTTGCGCTCGATCCTGGCGGCGATCAGGGCTTCGCTGACTCTTTCCAGCCCCGCATAGGTTTTGGAGATCTCGCCTTCCTCCACCACGACACGTGACGTTGGAATGCCGGCGGCGGCAAGCGAAGCCTCGGTCGGCTCCAACCAGTATTTTGCGACGGTGCGGTCGGTGACGATGGCGGTGCGCACACCGGGACGCAATGCGGCAACGCGTTCGCCGAGCGAGGACAGCACGCCGCGGCCGATGACGATGTCATAGGCGCGATCACCGAGCGCGACATCGACGTTGATGGGGTCGGAATGCTTCAGGGGCGCGGTCATCGAACGGCACTCGCAACGTCGGCAGGAGGTTGGGCGGCCGGCTCGCCGCAGAGATAAGCGTGCAGCGTTGCGATGGTCTCATCGACGATCCGGTCATGCGGCACATCGCGCGAGGCGATGGTGAGGTCGGCATGGCTGTAGACCGGCTCGCGCTCGGTGAGCAGGCGCGTCACGGTTCCCTCCGGGTCGGCGGTCTGCAGCAGCGGACGGTCGGCACGGCGGCGCACGCGGCGCATGATGACGTCGTGGTCGGCCTTGAGCCAGATCGAGATCGCCTTGGCCGCGATGCGCCCCCGCGTCTCCTCGCGCATGAAGGCGCCACCGCCGGTCGCCAGCACCACCGGTCCGCCGTCGAGCAGGCGCGCGATCACCCGCGCCTCGCCGTCGCGGAAATGCGGCTCGCCATGGCGCTCGAAGATCTCCGGTATGGTCATGCCGGCCGCCGCCTCGATCTCGGTGTCGGCGTCGACGAAGGGCAGCTTGAGGCGTGCCGCCATGCGGCGGCCGATGGTCGATTTGCCGACGCCCATCATGCCGACCAGCACGATCGAGCGTGTTCCGAGCGCCGACAGGATGTCGGCCTCGGGGCTCGCTTGTGCTGGCAACACGGCGTCGGACATGATTTGGCTCGATTGCATCCCGCTCGATCTGCCGCCAAAGGCGGCATCCGGGCCACCTATACGACCCCCTCGGGGCCCTCGCCAGAGGACTCTTGCTATGACCCGGCGAACATGTTGGATGATTTCATTGGTTAATTTGCCCGTTCAAGACCCTCCTCGAGACCTTGCCCGATGCCCAGCCTGTTCCGCTTCCTGACGGTCGTCGCCGTGATCGCCGGCATCGTCTATGGCGTGGTGTTCGCGCTGGCCAACTTCGTCAATCCGAAGCCGCGGGAAATGACGGTGACGATCCCGCCGGATAAATTTCTCAAGAAATAGGAGCTAGCCTGAAGGGCATGCGCAAATCCTCCGCCAGCAAGCCCTCGGACGCCAAGCTCACCGGCCTGTTCCTCGACATGCTCGCGGCGGAACAGGGCGCCGGGCCCAACACGCTCGATGCCTACAGGCGCGACCTCACCGATTTCTCCGAGTTTCTCGGCCGCGTCGGCCACAGCTTTGTGGACGCGGAGACGCAAATCCTGCGCGACTATCTCGGCGATCTCGATGCGCGCGGCTTCAAATCCTCCAGCGTCGCGCGGCGGCTGTCGGCGATGCGGCATCTGTTCCGCTTTCTGCTGAACGAGCGCATCCGGACCGAAGATCCCGCCGCAATCCTGTCAGGCCCCAAGCGCGGCCGCGGCCTGCCGAAGGTGCTGTCGATATCAGATGTCGACCGCATGCTCCGGCGCGCCAAGGAAATGAGCGAGGCGGCGGACGCCTCGCCGTCGCAGCGGTTGCGGGCCTTGCGGCTCTATTGTCTGCTCGAGGTGCTCTACGCCACGGGCCTGCGCGTCTCCGAGCTGGTATCGCTGCCGCGCTCGGCGGCGAAGCGCGACGCGCGCATGATCGTGGTGCGCGGCAAGGGCGACAAGGAGCGCCTAGTGCCGCTGAACGAGGCCTCGCGCCAGGCCATGGCGGATTATCTCGCCGCGACGGAGGCCGCAAAGGGCGAGAAGAAGGGCAGCCTCGCCGCCTCGAAATGGCTGTTTCCCTCCTTCGGCGAGAGCGGTCACCTGACGCGGCAACATTTCGCCCGCGACTTGAAGGAGCTCGCGGTTGCCTCGGGCCTGCAGGCCCGGCTCGTCTCCCCGCACGTGCTGCGGCACGCCTTTGCCAGCCACTTGCTCCACAACGGCGCCGATTTGCGCATCGTGCAGACCCTGCTCGGCCATACCGACATCTCGACCACCCAGATCTACACCCATGTGGTCGAGGAGCGGCTGAAGAGCCTGGTGCGCGACCTGCACCCGCTGGCGGAGAAGTAGGTGTCCGTGCCCTGCGCGCGGGTGCGCTCCCTCCCCCGCTTGCGGGGGAGAGCTGGGGAGAGGGTGTTTCCGCACCGGGGACACTCCCCAAGAGGAAAGAACCCTCACCCGGCGCTTCGCGCCGGCCTCTCCCGCAAGCGGGAGAGGTGAACCAACCGCCTTGACTTCGGCCACATCTCCGCAGAAAGAGCCGAGGCCTCACGATTGATTTGGCAGGCTGTTCACAGCATACAAGCCAACTCATTGAAGACGCTACACTTCTTTCCGCGGCCCCAACCTCGCTTCGCTCTCTCGCCCCGTCCCCCTATATTGAAACGATGCCAGACCAGATGCGCAGCTATCTCGACTTCGAAAAGCCCGTCGCCGAGCTCGACTCCAAGGTCGACGAGCTCAGGACGTTGGCTGCCTCCGGCACCGACATCGCCGAGGAGATCGGCCGGATCGAGGACAAGGCGGCGCAGGCGCTGGCCGACCTCTATCAAAACCTGACGCCGTGGCAGAAGACGCTGGTGGCGCGGCATCCGCAGCGGCCGCATTTCAACGACTTCATCAAGGGCCTGATCACCGAATTCACTCCGCTCGCCGGCGACCGCAAGTTCGGCGAGGACGAGGCGCTGGTCGCGGGCTTCGGCCGTTTCCGCGGCGAGCCGATCTGCGTGATGGGCCAGGAAAAGGGCGATTCCACCGAGAGCCGCATCAAGCACAATTTCGGCATGGCGCGGCCGGAAGGCTATCGCAAATGCGTGCGGCTGATGGAGATGGCTGAGCGGTTCGGCCTGCCCGTGCTGTCGCTCGCCGATTCCGCCGGCGCCTATCCCGGCATCGGCGCCGAGGAGCGGGGACAAGCCGAAGCCATCGCGCGCTCGACCGATGCCTGCATGGCGTTGACCGTGCCGAACGTCGCCATCATCACCGGCGAGGGCATGTCGGGCGGCGCGATCGCGATCACCACCGCCAACAAGGTCTTGATGCTGGAGCACGCGATCTACAGCGTGATCTCGCCGGAAGCCGCCTCCTCCATCCTCTGGCGCGACGGCAGCAAGGCGCAGGAAGCCGCCAATAACATGAAGATCACCGCCCAGGACATGCTCCGGTTCGGGGTGATCGACGCGATCCTGAAGGAGCCGGTCGGCGGCGCCCACCGCGACCCCGCTGCCATGATCGCCACGACAGGGGACGCCATCGCCAAGGCGTTCGACGAGCTCCGCGGCATGGACGGCGATGCCATCCGCAAGCAGCGCCGGCAGAAATTCCTCGAGATCGGCCGGAAACTGGGCTGATTCGAACGGATTCCGGTGTGTAGGGTGGGCAAAGCGAAGCGTGCCCACCAAATTCGCGTAAGGAGACAAGTGGTCGGCACGGCGCAAGCGCGCCTTTGCACCCTACGGCACCTCGCTCCAGACCGCCCCGGTAACCCCCCGTTAACCCTTTTTTTGCCCAAATCGGCGATCTCATTACCGGTTTCGCTGCAAAGTCCAAGTTCCGGCCAGTTTTAAGTCTCTGTTGACCACGCCTCTGGGCCAACGGGCTCGTGATGTCAGCTCGGGTTGCGACCCCAAGGTGCGGAGGTTAGAATTTTAATCAATGGCTTCAGGGCATAAGCGCTGGGGCGTGGACTGACAGTGCCGGGCTTTCCGGTCAGGCCATGCTCCAAGAAATCGGGGTTCGCGCTTCCGCCCGGCACGTTGTGGGGTCCATCTTGAATTCTCGTTCGCTTGCTCGCGCGCTCTTGGCTTCGGTTGCGCTTGCCGCCAGCGTTGTGCTGGCCGGCTGCGACACCGATCAGGTGTCGCTGGCGACCAACGCCAAGGCCAACCAGCCGGTCTCGCCCAAGCTCGTCGCCGCGATGGCCGAGAAGGACATGGACCTGCAATCGCCGATCCTGATCCGCCTGTTCAAGCAGGAGGCCGAGCTCGAGGTCTGGAAGCAGACCCGCAACGGCCAGTTCGCGCTGCTCAAGACCTATCCGATCTGCCGCTGGTCGGGCGACCTCGGCCCGAAGGTGCGCGAAGGCGACCGCCAGGCGCCGGAAGGATTCTACTCGATCAATCCGAGCCAGATGAATCCGCAATCGGCCTATTACCTCTCGTTCAACACCGGCTTCCCGAACGCCTTCGACAAGGCGCTGGGCCGCACCGGCTCGCAGCTGATGGTGCACGGCGATTGCTCCTCGCGCGGCTGCTACGCGATGACGGACGAGCAGATCGCGGAGATTTATTCGCTCGGCCGCGAGTCCTTCTTCGGCGGCCAGAAGGCGTTCCAGTTCCAGGCCTATCCGTTCCGGATGACGCCGGTGAACATGGCCAAGCACCGCAACAACCCGAACATGCCGTTCTGGCGGATGATCAAGGAAGGCTATGATCATTTCGAGGTGACGCGGCAGGAGCCGAAGGTCGATTTCTGCGAGAAGAAGTACGTGTTCGACGCGGCCAAGGCGCCCGACGCGAAGCGCGATCCGGTATTCGACGCCTCCGCCAAGTGCCCGGCCTATGTGATCCCCGAGGAGATCGCCAGCGCCGTGCGCGAGAAGGAGCAGCGCGACGAGGCCGAGTACAACAAGCTCGTCGCCAAGGGCACGCCGGTGGCACGCCTGAACACCGGCATCGACGGCGGCATGAACAAGATCTTCGCCTCCAAGATTCCGGAAGGCTCGACCGGCCTGTCGGAAGGCGCCGAAGGCAATACGCTGCAGATGCTGGCGATGTCGAAGGCGCCCGGCACCATCCCCGGCACCGTCAATCCGCCGAAGCCGAATATCGACGCGGTGGCAGCCGCGCCGCAGGAAGAGCCGGTCGTCGCCGTCAGCACGTCCCCGAGCAACACCCGCGTCGCGACCGCAGCGCCCGCAGAGAAGTCCGGCGGCTTCTTCTCCAATCTCGGCCACAAGATGGGCTTTGGCACCGCCGACGCGACGGCGACCACGTCGCCGCCGCAAGCGACCGCGTCCGTCGCTCCCGCCACGACGCCGACGACCGCAGCGTCGCGGCTGAAGGCCGCCGTGACGAGGTTCGTGCCGGGCCACCACGAGGCCGCCAAGGACAAGCCCGCCGTTGCCGCCAAATCCGCCGAGCCGGCCAAGCCCGCCGAGACCAAGGTCGCCGCAACGCGGCCCGCGCTGAAGCCGTCGGTGAACGAGAGTGCGGGTAATGTAACGGGTAGCGGCGTTGGCCAGCTCGCTGGCGCCGCACCTGTCGTGTCGTCGAACTCGTTCGACAACCGCTTTAGCGCTGTGAAGTAGGCGCGGGTTCGCCCTCGAAAGGCGCTCCGCGGTCCCCGCCCGCGAAGCCGGGACATGACAGTTGAGTTCTGGGCAAGAGCGGCGGCTTCGCCAAATCCTACGGCGCCAGGTACCGCATCAATTCCGGATTGCCCCTCACCTCGCCCGCTTCGCCCTGCAGCGCGACGCGGCCGCGGTCCAGCACATAGGCATAGTCGGCAACGCGGAGTGCGAGGTCGAGGTGCTGCTCGACGATGATGACGGCGATGCTCCTGGCGAGCTCGATCAGGCGCTCGGTGATCTCCTCGATCACGCCGATCCAGACGCCTTCGGTCGGCTCGTCGAGCAATAGCAGCTTCGGATCGCCAAGCATGGCGCGGCCGATGGCGAGCATCTTGCGCTCGCCGCCGGACAGCGTGCCGGCGGGCTGGTCGAGGCGCTGGCCGAGTTTTGGGAAGATCGCCAGCACGCGGTCGACCTCGGTCGCATCCTTGTTGAAGAGCGAGCCGACCGCGAGATTGTCGCGCACCGACAGGCGCGCGAACACCGAATGCTCCTGCGGCACATAGCCGATCCCGGCACGCACCCGTTCCTCGGGCCGGCGGCGGCTGATGTCGCGGCCGTCGAAGCCGACCTCGCCTTTCCACGCCGGCAGTTCGCCGACGATGGTCTTCATCAGCGTGGTCTTGCCGGCGCCGTTGCGCCCGAGCACGGCGACGCCGCCGCGCCAGGGGATGCCGAGGCTGACGTCGAACAGGACCTGGCTGCGGCCATAGCCGGCGTCGAGATGCTTGATGTCCAAAAATTCAGGCACGGCGCAGATAGATCTCCTGGACGGACGGGTTGGCCTGGATCTCCGACACGGTGCCTGAGGCCAGCACCCTGCCCTGGTCGAGCACGGTCAATCGGTCGCAGATGTCACGGATGAAATCGAGGTCGTGCTCGACGATGACCAGCGAGCAATGTTTCTTGATCGGCTGGAGCAGTTCGCCGGTGACACGGCGCTCCTCCAGGCTCATCCCGCCGGTGGGCTCGTCGAGCAGCAGAAGCTTCGGCTTGCCCGCGAGCGCCATCGCGATCTCCAGCCATTGCTGCTGGCCGTGCGAGAGCGCGGCCGCCGCTTCGAAAGCGCGGTCGGCGAGCCGGAATTGCGTCAACATGGTCATGACCTGGTCGTGCAGCGCGCCGCGCGTGCGCGAGAACACGAGATCGAGCAGCAAGGACTGCGCCTGGAGCGCCAGCAGGATGTTGTCGTAGAGCGTCAGCGAGGGCAGCACCGATGTGATCTGGAATTTCAGGCTCATGCCGGCTCGCGCCCGCTCGGTCGGCGTGAAGGCGGTGATGTCGGTATTGACGAAGCTGACCTTGCCCCGCGTCGGCACTTCGGCGCCGGCGATGCATTTCATCAGCGTGCTCTTGCCCGAGCCGTTCGGGCCGATCAGGCCGTGAAACTCGTTCTCCCCGACGGTGAGCGCTGCGCCATCGAGCGCGGTGAGCTTGCCGAAAATCTTCGAGACGCCCGCGGCCTCAAGGAGCGGCATTTTGCTTCCCCTTGATCTTGGCACCGAAGCTGCCGACCCGCTCGCGCTCGCCGAGCACGAAGCTGATCAGACCTAGCGGCCGGAACAGGATCACCAGCAGCAGCAACACGCCCAAAATAATTGGCCAGATGTCGCGGTAATTGTCCGACAGCCAGAAGCTGACGCCCTCGACGATGACGGTGCCGATGACGGCGCCGATCAGCGTGCCGGAGCCGCCGAACAGCACGTAGAGCACGACCTGCGTCGAGACCACGACGCCGACCATGTTGGGCCAGACAAAGCCTTCGTGGAAGGCATAGAGGCTGCCGGCAAGGCCGGCGATGGCGCCGCCGATCGCGAAGATGATCGCCTTCAAATGCTGCGCCTTGTAGCCGAAGAAGGCGATGCGCTGCTCGTTCTCGCGCAGGCCTGCGAGCGCAAGGCCGAACTGCGAGCGCACCAGGAAACGGCAGAGCAGATAGACCACGACGAGGATGCCGAGCACGAGATAATAGAACGCCGGCCCCTCCGAGAATTCATAACCACCTGATGTCATCGGCGCGATCGAGGGAATGCCGTTCTGGCCGCCGAGATAATACCAGCCGCGCGCCAGGCGGTCGGCGGCGTAGGAGCCGGTGAGCGTGCCCAGCGAGACGAAGATCACGCTGGAGGGATGCCGGCCCAGCAGCAGGAAGCCGCCGAGCAGCAGTGCGAAGGTCAGGCCGATCAGCGTGCCCGCAGGCAGTACCAGGAAGATGTTGGTGATGTCCAAGTCGCGGGCGAGCAGCGCGACGCCATAACCGGCCGAGCCGAAAAACAGCGCCTGGCCAAAGCTCATGATGCCGGCATAGCCCCAGACCAGGTCGAACGACAGCGCGAACAGCGCAAGGATGATCACGCGCGTTGCGAACACCGTGAGATAGTCCTGCAGCACCAGCGGGGCGAGCAGCGCCGCGACGAGCACCACGCCCTCCACGATGGGCAGGACTTTTCGTCTTGCCTTGACGTGTTGTCTGGCCTGTCCCGCTGCCACGCGTTCAGCCATCGCGTCGTCCGCTTCGTCGCCAGCGATGGCCTCTCTTAGCACACTCATCGACTTCGGCATTCCGCCTCAGCATTCCTTGGGGTCGACCAGACCCTCGCTGCGCGCGACGATCTCGTAATTCCCGCCCTTGGCGACCGCGGTGTACATCTTCATCTTGCAGTGGCGCTTGCCGGGCACCATCTCGGCCGGCCCGCCCGGGCCTTCGGCGATCTTGGCATGATCGAGCGCAGCGGCGACCGATTCACGATCGATCTTGCCGGCTTCCTTGACGGCGGCTTCCCACAACTTGAGGCCGCGATAAGTGCCGGTCGCGGCACTACCGGCGGCAAACAGGAAGTTGCCCGGAAAATCCTTCTCGTAAGCCGCCTGGATCTTCGCGTCGAACGGGTTCTCCTTGGTCAGCACCTTGAAATAATCGAGGCAACTGGCGAGCCCTTCGATCTCGTTCGCCTGATTGATGTTGAGCGTGTTCTCGTCATAGTAGACGCAGGCCAGCCGCCCGCCATTCTTGAGGAAGCCCGCTTCATAGAGCTGCTTGAAGAACGGACCGACGCCGGGCGGGATGACGGTGTTGAAGACGACGTCGACCTTGTTGGAGATGATGCGGTTGACTGTCGCGGAGAAGTCGATCTGGTCGAGCGGATAGTACTCTTCGAACACGACCTCGCCGCCGTTGGCCTCGATCACCTTGCGGGCATAGACGTTGAGCGTGTGCGGCCAGACATAATTCGCGCTCGGCAGCGCGAACTTCTTGCCGCCGTTCTTGATCAGCCAGGGGATGAACTCGTCGCATTGCTGCGCCGGCGTCGGCCCGGTGCAGAACAGGTAAGGCGTGCACTCCTTGCCTTCGTAGAGCTGCGGATAGATGTAGAGCGTCTTGCCGCGCGCCACGATCGGGTCCTTGATCGCATTGCGCATCGACGAGGTGATGCCGCCCAGCACCATGTCGACCTTGTCGCGCTGGATCAGCTTGCGCACGTTGCCGACCGCCACCGATTCGTTCGACGCGGTGTCCTCGATGTAGAGCTCGAGCGGACGGCCGAGCAGGCCGCCCGAGGCATTGACCTCCTTGATCACCATCTTGGCGACATTGGCGTCGGCATTGCCTGCATAGGCGATCGGGCCGGTGAGGTCGGTCGCGATGCCGACCTTGATCGGAGCTTCGGCAGCGTTGGCCCAGGGCGCGGGAATCACCCAGCTGCCTACCCCGGTTGCGACCGCGCCGGACGCGAAGGCGAAATTGGACAGGAAGCGGCGGCGCGAGAGCTGACCATCAAACATATGACTAAACCCCTTTTCCAGCGATGAGGCCCTGCGGCCGGAACTTGATGAAGGCAATGGCAAGGACGAAGACGAGGACATCGGCGACCACAGGCGCCATGATCCAGGGCAGCGCGGCGCTGAGCGTGCCGATCACTCCGGCGCCGGCGACAGGGCCGATGAAGGAGCCGACGCCACCGACCATGACGGCGACGAAACCCTGGATCAGGAAGCGGATGCCGAGATCGGCATAGAGGCTGAACACGGGCACGATCAGCGCGCCGGCAAGGCCGGCGAGCGCCGAGCCGAACGCGAAAGTGGCGCCGTACATCAGAGGCGTGGAAATGCCCGAGGCCCGCGCCAGCGACGGATTTTCCAGCGTGGCGCGCATCCGCAAGCCGAAGCTGGTGCGCGACAGCAACAGATAGCAGCCCGCCATGACCAGGAGCGTGATGACGATGATGGTGAAGCGCCACGCCGAGATGTGCATGGTGCCGATGTCGATCGAGCCGCCGATCGGCTCGGGCACGGTGAGATAGAAGCCGCCGATCAGCCCGCGCACGGATTCGCGGATGATCAGGCCGAGCGCGTAAGTGCCGAGCATGGCCACGATCGGCGCGGCGTAGAAGCGGCGGATGATCAGCGCCTCCAGCACGAAGCCGAGCCCGCCGACCAGGAAGGGCGCGGCGACCATGCCGGCCCAAATCGGCAGGCCCTTGGCGTAGGCGAGATAGGTGATGTAGGCCCCGAGCAGGACGAACTCGCCCTGCGCGAAGTTGAAGATGCCCATCATGCTGGCGATGATCCCGAGCCCCAGCACGATCAGGACGATGATCGCGCCGAAGCTCAGGATTTCGAAGGCCGCGACGAACGCGTTAGCCATACGATGCTGTCCCGTCCGCCTGCATTGCGTCTCCCCCTCACATCTTCTTCCAGTCGCCGATCTGCTCGAAGGCATGCGCGGCGCGGTAGATGGTGGATTCCTCGAACATGCGACCGACCAGCATCAAGCCGGCCGGCAGGCCGTCGATCATGCCGCAGGGCAGCGACATCGCGGGATGATGGGTGATGTCGAACGGCGCAGTGTTGGAGATCATCTCCAGCGCGCGTGCGACATACTCCTCGCGGCTGGCGGTCGGCTCCGGCAGCCTGGTCGCCTTCATGGGCGTCGTCGGCAGCAGGAGGAGGTCGTAATCGCCGAGCGCCTTGTCGTAGGCGGCCGTGAGCCGCCGCGAGATGTTCAACGCCTTGCCGTAGAAGCGCGGACCAAAGTTGTTGTTGATGTAGGTGCCGAGCATCATGAACAATTTCGTGGTCTCGGACAGCGAATCGGCCTGGCGGCGCCAGCCACGATGGAAATCCATCAGCGACGTCGAATAGAGATCGCCGCGGGAAAGGCCGTAGCCGTCGCCGAACATCATGGTCTGGGTCAGACCTTCGGTGCCGATCGGGGTCCAGATCGCACCGCCCAGCAGATGCATCGGGACCGATACCGTCTCGACGCTGGCGCCGAGATCCTTGAATCGCTTCGCCGCTTCGCGGACGCTCTCGTTCACCGCAGCCTCTGCGCCCGGCTGCTCAAAACCTTCCTTGAGGATGCCGATCTTCATGCCTTTGACGCCCTGGCCGAGCGCCTTGGTGTATTCCTCGACCTTGGGTGCCTTGATGCGGGGATCGTAGCCATCGTCACCGGCGAGCACTTCGAGCAGCAGCGCGTTGTCGGCAACCGTCCCTGTCATCGGGCCGGTATGATCGACATAGATCTCGATCGGCATGATCCCGGTATAGGGCACGAGGCCCCAGGTCGGCTTCATGCCGTAGATGCCGCAGAACGAGGACGGCATGCGAATCGAGCCGCCCTGGTCGCCGCCGATCGCCATATCGACCTCGCCGAGCGCGACGACGACCCCGGAGCCCGAAGACGAGCCGCCGGCCGAGTAGCCCATCTTGTGAGGATTGTGCACCGGACCATAGGAGCCGGTGTGGCTGCCTCCGGAGAGGCAGAAGTGCTCGCAATGGGTTTTGCCGACGATCTCGGCGCCGGCATCCAGCATGCGCGTGACGATGGTCGCGTCAAAATCGGGCACGTAGCCTTCCAGCGTCGACGAACCGTTCGTCATGGGCACGCCGGCCAGCATGATGTTGTCCTTCAGCGCGACGGTCTTGCCCTTGAGCTTGCCGCTCGCCGCGCCCTTCACCATGGATTTGCGGTACCAGGCGTTGCGCGGATTCTCTTCCGGCGACGGCCGATGGCCCGGCGTGCGCGGATATTTCACCTCCGGCACCTCGTCCGGCATCGCGGCCACCAGATTGTAGGCCTCGATCGAGCCCTGCATCAGGCCGCGGAACGAGGCGACATCGTCGTCGGTCAGCGAAAGGCCGCACTGCGCGGCGACGCTGCGAAGCTGGGCTGGCGTGGGAAGGGCAACTGTCACGGCGCTCTCCTGAAGTTTCTTGAAGCGAGTCCTTGGAAAGTTTGGGCGGGGCCGCCCCGGCACGACGCGCGCACCACCGGCCTCGCACATACATTCAAAACGGAAATATTTTCCTTTTCAAGTATTATTTTGCAAAGGCGCGTCCGCAGGCGGCTTCGCGGATCAGATCGGCTTGATCAGTCTGAAATCGAGACCGTCGGCTTCAGCGAGATGCATCGGCATCCGCGCGTGCCCGTTGCGGACGGTGACCGGTCCGCGCGCGCCGCTGTAGACGATATTGCGGCCGGCTGCGAGCATCGGCGCCATCGCCAATGTGCGAGCCTTGTTGGCCACCGCTTCGAGAAAGCGCAGGCCTTCGTATGCGGATTGGCCGACCGAGCCGATCGGCGGCGCATTCGGGCCGAACATCGCGCGGTAGCGGCTCTGGAAGTCGTCATTGGCGCGCGCGCCTGTGCCGGTGAAATAGCCGGAGGCGCAGAACAGGTTCTCGCTGTTGTCGGCGCCGATGCCGAGCAGCACGGTGTCGTCCATGGCCCCCGCAAGCCGCAGCGTGGTGGCGCCGAGGCCGCATTCGCCGAAGGCGCGGTTGAAGGTGCTGCTGTCGGTGCCGATCAGCGAGATCAGCACCACGTCGGGCCGCGCGGCACGGATGCGCGCCAGATGCGGCTCGTGATTGTCCTCGCCGAGCGGAACGAACTCCTCGCCGACGACGTAACCGCCGGTCTCCCTGATGTAGTTCTTCACGGCGCGATGCGATTGCCAGGGCCAGACGTAGTCGCTGCCGATCAGGTACCAGCGCTGCGCCTTCTTGACGTCGGCAAGCCAATGGATCGACGGCCGGCTCTGCCAGCGCGGCGTCTCGCCGATCGCCATCACGCCCGGCGTGCGCTCGCCGCCTTCATAGACCGGCGTGTAGATATAGGGGATGCGATGCCGCGTGGTGACGTCGCGCAGGCCGACACGGACCGCGCTGGTGTGCAGGCCCAGGATCAGGTCGACCTCGTCGAACGCGATGGCCTGCTCGGCGCGATTCAGCACCTCGTCGAGCGGCCCGCCGGCATCGTAGATCGACAGTTCGAGCTCGCGGCAGAGAATGCCGCCGCGCTTGTTGATCTCGGCGACTGCAAGCTGTGCGCTGTTGGTGGCGCAGGGCCCCCACACGCCAGGCGATCCGGTGCAGCAGATGAAGCCGCCGACGCGCAGCTTGTTGGCGCCTCGCCGTTTGAACAGGGCATGATCGCTCGGCAATAGCGCGCCGTCAGCCGCCAATGACGACAGATTCCTGAACAGCAGGGACGGCGGCAACGCCGGACCGCCGTGAGCCGGGAAGTTTACCGTCGTGCGCACGCCAACTCCTGTCTGGCACCAGACCTGAAAGCACGTTGAGCAGGCGGCCCCGGCATCCGCCCTTTTGTTGGGCAATGATCCTATTTTGAAAATATTGAATATTCAACAATTGAAGTGCATATAGATGCAGCATTGATTGCAAGACATTCACTCATTCGGGTCAAGACGAAGTCTTAGCCGTGGCAAAATCGAACGCTCCCATCACCGAACACCTCGCCTACCTGCTCGCGCAAGCCAACCGGGAGATCAACCGGCAGTTGGAGCTGCGCCTGAGCAAGGAGGGCGTTCCCGTCGAACAATGGCGCATCCTGAAAGTGTTGTCGGACGGCGACGGCCATTCGATGGGCGAGCTTGCGGACGCGGTGCTGCTCAACCATCCGACGCTGACCAAGATGATCGACCGCATGGTCTCCGACGCGCTGGTCTATCGCGTGCAGGACCCCAACGACCGCCGCAAGGTGCTGATGTTCATCTCCGACCGCGGCAAGGTGCTGTCCAAGAAGCTCAACTCGCTCGCAGTGGACCAGGAAGAGCACATCCTGGAGAGCTACGGCGACAAGTCGACCAGCGAATTGAAGCGGCTGCTGGAGAGCTTGATCGACAGCTCGAATTGAGGCGCGGGCGCGCAGCGGTTGCGAAAATCGCGCACCCCACGCTCAGCTGTCATCGCCCGATTTAATCGGGCGATCCAGTATTCCAGAGGCTGAGGTGATTGAGGCCGAGAAGCCGCGGCGTATTTTGGTCGCCCGGTCCTGGTGCGCAATTGCGCACTGGCCGGGCGACGACGGTGGAGAGTGAGGCCGCCAACGTCACGCCTCAGCTTTCACGCCTTAAGCGTACCGCCCGTGGCAGTGCTTGAACTTCTTGCCTGAGCCGCACGGGCAGTCCTCGTTGCGGCCGACCTTGCCCCAGCTTGCCGGGTTCTTCGGGTCGCGCAGCGCGGCGTCGGTGTGCTGCGGAGCCAGCGTGACGCTGGCGAGGGCCATTTCGTCTTCGCCGGTGTTCGGATCGAACTTGTGCGCTTCCATCTGCGGCAGGACGGGAGCTTCCTGCTCCGGCGGGACGATCTCGACCCGCATCAGCTGCGCAGTGACCGCTTCGCGCAAGTGCGCGCTCATCTCCTGGAAGAGGTTGAAGGCCTCGGTCTTGTACTCCTGCAAGGGATCGCGCTGGCCGTAGCCGCGCAGGCCGATGACCTGGCGCAGATGATCGAGCATGATCAGGTGCTCGCGCCAGAGATGGTCGAGCGTCTGGAGCAGGATGGTCTTCTCGACGTAGCGCATCACGTCGGGGCCCCATTGCGCGACCTTGGCCGCCATGTGCTCGTCGGCCTTGGTCTCGATGCGCTTGAGCAGCTCCTCGTCGGCGATGCCCTCTTCCTTGGCCCAGTCGTCGACCGGCAGGTCCAGATCGAGCACGCGCCTCAATTCGTCCTTCAGGCCGGCTGTGTCCCACTGCTCGGCATAGGCATGCTCGGGCACGTGCTTGGCGACGAGATCGTCGATGAAGGCGTGGCGCATGTCGGTGACGGTCTCCGCCACGCTGTCGTCCTTCATCAGGTCGACGCGCTGGTCGAAGATCACCTTGCGCTGGTCGTTCTGGACGTTGTCGAACTTCAAGAGGTTCTTGCGGATGTCGAAGTTGCGGGCCTCGACCTTCTGCTGCGCCTTCTCCAGTGCCTTGTTGATCCAAGGATGGATGATCGCCTCGCCCTCTTGCAGGCCGAGACGCTGCAGCATGCTGTCGAGGCGATCCGAGCCGAAGATGCGCATCAGATCGTCTTCCAGCGAAAGGAAGAATTTCGAGCGGCCGGGGTCGCCCTGACGGCCGGAACGGCCGCGCAGCTGGTTGTCGATGCGGCGGGATTCATGCCGCTCGGAGCCGATGATGTAGAGGCCGCCGGGCTTCTTCACGGTCTTGGCCGGCTTCGAACCCTTCGCCGGCTCGACCTCGACGGTCTCTTCCGCCTTCAGCACGAGATCGCGGAAGTGCGCGATGTCGGCCTTGATCTGCTCGATCTTTTTCGCCTTCTCGGCCTCGTCCTCGATGCCTGCGGTCTCCTGCTGGAGGCGCATTTCCAGCGAGCCGCCGAGCTTGATGTCGGTACCACGGCCGGCCATGTTGGTCGCGATCGTGATCGCGCCGGGCACGCCGGCCTCCGCCACGATATAGGCTTCCTGCTCGTGGAAGCGCGCATTCAGCACTGCGAACAGCTTTGCCGGCTTGCCGGCGCGGGCCGCGGCATAGAGCTTGTCGAGCGCGTTCTCCTTGCCGAAATCGATCTGCTTGTAGCCGTTCTGCTTCAGGAATTCGGCCAGCACTTCCGACTTCTCGATCGAGGCGGTACCGACCAGCACCGGCTGGAGCCGCGCGTTCGCGCGCTCGATCTCGGCGAGGATCGCCTGGTATTTTTCCTTTTGCGTCCGGTAGACCTCGTCGTCCTCGTCGAGGCGCGCGATCGACAGATTGGTCGGGATCTCCACGACCTCGAGCTTGTAGATGTCGAACAGTTCGTCCGCTTCGGTCGCGGCCGTGCCGGTCATGCCCGCCAGCTTCTCGTACATGCGGAAATAGTTCTGGAAGGTGATCGAGGCCAGCGTCTGGTTCTCGGGCTGGACCTGGACGTGCTCCTTGGCTTCCAGTGCCTGATGCAGACCTTCCGAATAGCGGCGGCCCGGCATCATGCGTCCGGTGAACTCGTCGATGATGACGACCTCGTTGTCGCGGACGATGTAGTCCTTGTCGCGGGTGAACAGCGTGTGGGCGCGCAGCGCCTGGTTGATGTGGTGCACGACGGAGACGTTCTCGACGTCGTAGAGCGACTCGCCCTTGAGCTGGCCGGCGTCGCGCAGCAGCGTCTCGATCTTCTCCATGCCGCCTTCGGTCAGCGTCACGGTGCGCTGCTTCTCGTCGACCTCGTAATCGGTCTTGTCGAGCTTCGGCAGGAAGCTGTCGATGGTGTTGTAGAAGTCCGAGCGATCGTCGAGCGGGCCGGAGATGATCAGCGGCGTGCGCGCTTCGTCGATCAGGATGGAGTCGACCTCGTCGACGATGGCGAAGAAGTGCGGCCGCTGGACCATGTCCTCGAGCCGGTACTTCATGTTGTCGCGCAGATAATCGAAGCCGTATTCGTTGTTGGTGCCGTAGGTGATGTCGCAGGCATAGGCCGCCTTGCGCTCGGCGTCGTCGAGGCCGTGGACGATCACGCCCGTGGTCATGCCGAGGAAGCCGTAGATCTGGCCCATCCAGCCGGAGTCGCGGCGGGCGAGATAGTCGTTGACGGTGACGACGTGGACGCCCTTGCCGGCGAGCGCATTGAGGTAGACCGCGAGCGTTGCGACCAGCGTCTTGCCTTCGCCGGTCTTCATCTCGGCGATGTCGCCCTCATGAAGCACCATGCCGCCGATCAGCTGGACGTCGAAATGGCGCTGGCCGAGCGTGCGCTTGGCCGCCTCCCGCACGGTCGCGAAGGCGGGCACGAGCAGGTCATCCAGCGTCTTGCCTTCGGCAAGCTGCTTCTTGAACTCGGCGGTGCGGGCCTTGAGCGCCTCGTCGGAGAGTTTGGCTAGCTCGGGCTCCAGCGCGTTGATCGCGTTGATGCGGGACTGGTATCCCTTCACCCGCCGGTCGTTGGCGGAGCCGAAAAACTTGCGGGCGAGCGCGCCGATCATGCCTAGTTCCTGTGTTCGCGATTTAACCGCGTTGGCCTAAGAAAGTTGTCACCCTCCGGCCTATCAACTCACCGTGACGCCTTCCGGCGCCAGAGCCCGGACTTTCGGGGCTCATCCGCCATATGGGTGGGAAGTGGGCTAGTCTGGGTTCAACGGCCAAAAACGCAGCAAAATAAACGCCATCGCCATGGTCGCGACCGCGCAGAGATATGGCCCGGTCAGGGCCTTGTCAACGGCGGGCATATTGCAGCTAATTCATCATTTTGACAGACTTTTCGCGTTGCCAAGGCCCCCTGAATTGGGCGAGTGTCCGCCCCGCTCAAGCAGCCCCCGCTTCAACATAAGGATTTTCCATGACCACCTCGTTCCCGGTAACCACCGGCCAGCGTTTTCGCCATGCGTCCGCCCTGGCTGGCTCCCTGGCCCTGGCGCTGTGCCTGGCGTTCGCGGGCCCGCTCCGGGCGGCCGACGATCCCGTTCTGGCCAAGGTCAATGGCGCTGAAATCAAGAAGAGCGACGTCACCATGGCCGAGGAGGAGCTCGGACCGAGCCTCGCCCAGATGGATCCGGCGACCAAGGACGAGAACGTCTTGTCGTTCCTGATCGACATGAAGATCGTGGCCAAGGCCGCCGAGGACAAGAAGGTCGCCGACAGCGACGAGTTCAAGAAGCGGATGGCGTTCGCCCGCAACCGCCTGCTGATGGACAGCCTGCTCGCCAACGAGGGCAAGGCCGCCACGACCCCCGATGCGATGAAGAAGGTCTATGAGGAGGCGTCCAAGCAGATCACCGGCGAGCAGGAAGTGCGCGCCCGCCACATCCTGGTCGAGACCGAGGACGAGGCCAAGGCGGTGAAGGCCGAGCTCGACAAGGGCGCCGATTTCGCCGAACTCGCCAAGAAGAAGTCCAAGGATCCGGGCTCCGCCGATGGCGGCGACCTCGGCTTCTTCACCAAGGAACAGATGGTGCCGGAATTCTCGGCGGTCGCGTTCGCGCTGGAGCCGGGCAAGATCTCCGACCCCGTGAAGTCGCAGTTCGGCTGGCACGTCATCAAGGTCGAGGAAAAGCGGAATCGCAAGGCGCCCGACTTCGAGCAGGTCAAGCCCCAGATCGAGCAGTACGTCACCCGCAAGGCCCAGGCCGACTACGTCGCCAAGCTCCGCGCGGATGCCAAGGTCGAGCGGATGGACCAGGCTGACGCGTCCAAGGACGCCAAGCCGGCCGAAGCGACCAAGCCTGCCGATGCCAAGCCGGCCGACAGCAAGATGGCGCCTCCCGCCAAGAAGTAAGAATTTGCTGTCACTTCGCTGACGCCAAGAGTATCTAAGCATCGCAATGGCCGGGCATCGCCCGGCCATCTGCATATCCAGACCTCACCAAGGCACCCCGCGATGTCCTCAGCCGTCTCCCCGCTCGCTCCGAAGAACGTTCCTGATATGCCCGTGATCGCGGGCGTCCGTCTCGCGACGGCCGAGGCCGGCATCCGCTACAAGAACCGCACCGACGTGCTGCTGGCGATCATGGACAAGGGCACCTCCGTCGCCGGCGTCTTCACCAAGTCGAAGTGTCCGTCCGCGCCGGTCGAATGGTGTCGCGCCAAGTTGAAGGGCGGCAAGGCCCGCGCGCTGGTCGTCAACTCCGGCAATGCCAATGCCTTCACCGGCAAGACCGGACGTGCCTCGACCGCGCTGACCGCGAAGATCGCGGCCAAGGCGGTCGGCTGCAGCGAAAGCGAGATTTTCCTGGCTTCGACCGGCGTGATCGGCGAGCCGCTGGACGCGACCAAGTTCGACGGCGTGCTGGGACGTCTCGCCGTAGCAGCGGAAGCAGGCGATTACCTTGCGGCCGCCAAGGCGATCATGACCACCGACACATTCCCCAAGGTCGCGACCGCGACCGTGAAGCTCGGCAAGGCCAAGGTCACCATCAACGGTATGGCCAAGGGCGCCGGCATGATCGCGCCCGACATGGCGACGATGCTGTCCTTCATCTTCACGGACGCGCCGATCGCGCCCGCTGCGCTCCAGGCGTTGCTCAAGGCCGGCGTCGAGGACACCTTCAACGCGGTCACGATCGACGGCGACACCTCGACCTCGGACACGCTGCTGGCCTTCGCGACGGGTGCGGCCGCCGCGCACGGTGCGCCCAAGATCAGCCGTGCCAGCGATCCGCGCCTGAAGGCCTTTGTGAAAGCTTTCAACCAGATCCTCGCCAATCTCTCCGAGCAGGTCGCCCGCGACGGCGAAGGCGCACGCAAGCTGGTCGAGATCACCGTCGAGGGCGCCAAGACCAAGGCCTCCGCCCGCAAAATCGCCATGTCGATCGCCAACTCACCGCTGGTGAAGACCGCAATCGCCGGCGAGGACGCCAATTGGGGCCGCGTGGTGATGGCGGTTGGCAAGGCCGGCGAGCCGGCCGATCGCGACAAGCTGTCGATCTCCTTCAACGGCATCCGCGTCGCCAAGAGCGGCGCGCGCGATCCATCCTATGACGAAGCCCAGGTGTCGGAAGCGATGAAGGCGCCGGAGATCGCGATTAAGGTCTCGCTCGGCCTCGGCAAGGGCCGCGACCGCGTGCTGACCTGCGACCTCACCAAGGAATATGTCGCGATCAACGGTGATTACCGGTCCTAGGGATCATGGCGGATCTCAAGCTCACACTGGTGGTGGCCTGTGCGCTCGTCGACGCCGACAAGCGCGTCCTGATCGCGCAGCGCCCGGAGGGCAAGACGCTCGCAGGCCTCTGGGAATTTCCCGGCGGCAAGTGTGAACCCGGCGAGCGGCCGGAGCAGAGCCTGATCCGCGAACTCCACGAGGAGCTCGGCATCACCGTCGCCGAGCCGTGCCTGGCGCCGCTGACCTTCGCGAGCTACGGCTACGAGACCTTTCATCTGCTAATGCCGCTTTACATCTGCCGGCGCTGGGAAGGGCTGGTCACGGCCCGCGAAGGCCAGACCCTCGCCTGGGTCCGGGCCAACAAGCTGCGCGACTATCCGATGCCGCCTGCGGACATTCCGCTGATCCCGCACTTGATCGATTTGCTGATGTGAGAGGGGCTGTCGCCACTCTCTCGGTGTCATGCCCGGGCTTGTCCCGGGCATCCACGATCTTCGTGCCGAGCTGAAAAACGTGGATGGCCGGGTCAAGCCCGGCCATGACGAAGGAGAGAGCTCACTCCTTCCCGGCCTTCTTCACTGCTTCGGCCAAGCTCGCTTTCGCCGAACCCGGTTTCAGCGGCTGCTGCTGGCTTGCATGCGGCGCCCAGGCGGACAGCCAGATGATGTCGAAGGTGGCGCGGATACGGCCGTCGGCATCGGCAAAACGCTCGGCATAGATTTCGGCCATGCGCAGCAGCGTCGCGCGACGGCTTAGGCTGCGGCGACGCTCGATCAGCACATTGGCCGCGCCCATGCGGCGGAGATCCTGCATCAGGGCGAACGCATCGTCGTAACGCACCACGACGCGATCGACGTCGGTCACCGGCAGCGCAAAGCCCGCCCGCTGCAACAAGGCGCCGATGTCGCGCAAATCGGCGAACGGCGCGACGCGTGGCGACACGCCACCCTCGCATTCGGATTCCGCCGCCGCAAAAGCCTGGCGCAGCTCGGTCAGGCTGTCGCCGCCGATCATCGCGGCCAGCAGCAGTCCGTCCGGTTTCAGCGCACGGCGAACCTGCGCGAGCACACCGGGGAGATCGTTGACGAATTGCAGCGCCAGCGCCGAGACGACGAGATCGACGCTCTCAGGCGCGAACGGCAATTTCTCCGAGCCTGCAGCGTCGAGCGGGATCCGCTGAATGGACGGCAGCCGTGTGCGCAGAGCTGCGAGCCCCTCGCCTGGCGTCCAGAGATCGGCCGGCGTGTGAAACTCCCGCATCACCGCGGCCAACCGGTCGGACATGTCCTCGGCGACCCGGTCGAGCAGGAATGTCACCTCGCCCAGTGCCCGCGCGCGCTGCTGCCGTGCATGCAGCAAGGCACGATCGAACAAGGCGGGCGGGGTCTTCGGGGTCTGAGCCATGCCGCTGGTTACGCCGATCATGACGGTTCTGGCAATCCGCCGTGTGCGGCGCTAGCCTCTCCCCATGGAAGTCGAAGCAACTCCCACCCGTTCCATCGCGGCACCGTTGCGTGCCGCCTGGATGGCTGGCCGTTACGTGCTCGGGCGTGCGGCGCGGCTTGCACTCGACATCGCCCTGCCCACCTTGTGCGTGTCCTGCCGTGAGCCGGTCGATGGCGAAGGCGTGTGCGCGGCGTGCTGGGCAAAATTGTCGTTCATCGAGCGCCCCTATTGCCCGCGGCTCGGCATCCCCTTCGTCTATGATCCCGGCCCCGACATGCTGTCGATGGAGGCGATCGCCAGCCCGCCGGCTTACCAGCGGGCCCGCGCGGCGGTGCGCTATGACGACGTCGCGCGCACGCTGGTGCATGCGCTGAAATACCAGGACCGCACCGATCTCGCGCCCCCCATGGGCCGCTGGATGGCGCGCGCGGGCGGCGAGCTGCTCGCGGACGCCGACATGCTGGTACCGGTGCCCCTGCATTGGCGCCGGGCCTGGCGCCGCCGTTACAACCAATCAGGCGCGCTGGCGCAGATCATCGCGCGGCAGAGCGGGGTCAAGGTGCAAGCAGAGGTGCTGCGCCGGGTGCGCGCCACGGAGCAGCAGATCGGCCTGTCGCGGGCGCAGCGCGCCACCAACGTACAGGGCGCATTCCAGGTATCCCCCGATCGTCAGGCCGAGGTCCAGGGCCGGCGCATCATCCTGGTCGACGACGTCCTGACATCAGGTGCGACCCTGGACGCCTGCGCGCGCGCTCTGCTGCGCGCCAAGGCAGCCCAGGTCGACGTGCTGGTCTTTGCCCGGGTTGTCGAGACCAGGTAAACTCCCATATAATTCAACGAATTCATACATGAGAGCGCTGGACGCCATGACCGCTGCTGTCGAAATCTATACCAGGCCCGGATGCGGCTATTGTTCCGCTGCCAGGTCGCTTCTGACCCGCAAGAAGGCGACATTCACGGAATTCGACGTCGCCAAGAACCCGTCCTGGCGCGAGGAGATGTACGACCGCGCCGGCCAGGGCTCGACCTTCCCGCAGATCTGGATCGGCGGAACCCATATCGGCGGCTGTGACGACCTCTATGCGCTCGACCGCGAAGGCAAGCTCGACGGCATGCTCGAAAGCGTCAAGGCGGTGTCATGAGCCAGGATCAAGCTCAAGACAGGACCTTTACCGCCGCCATGGTGCAGATGCGCACCGGCCTATTGCCCGAGCCGAGCCTCGCGCAGGCAACCCGGCTGATCCGGGAGGCAGCAGCCAAGGGCGCCGACTACGTGCAGACCCCCGAGGTCAGCAACATGATGCAGCTGAACCGCAAGGCGCTGTTCGAGCATCTGCAGAGCGAAGAGGACGACGCCTCGCTGAAAGCGTATCGCGCGCTCGCAGCGGAGCTGAAGATCCACATCCATGTCGGCTCGCTGGCGCTGCGCTTCTCGCCGGAGAAGGCGGTCAACCGCTCCTTCCTGATCGGGCCCGAGGGCCAAGTGCTCGCGAGCTACGACAAGATCCACATGTTCGACATCGAGCTGCCGGACGGCGAGAGCTATCGCGAATCCGCCAATTACCAGCCGGGCGAGACCGCAGTGATCTCCGACCTGCCCTGGGGTCGCGTTGGCCTGACGATCTGCTACGACGTGCGCTTCCCTGCGCTCTACCGCGCGCTGGCCGAGAGCGGCGCATCCTTCATCACGGTGCCGTCCGCCTTCACCCGCAAGACCGGCGAGGCGCACTGGCATATCCTGCTGCGCGCGCGTGCGATCGAAACGGGATGCTTCATCTTCGCAGCTGCCCAGGCAGGCACCCACGAGAACAAGCGTGAGACCTATGGCCATTCGCTGATCATCGATCCCTGGGGCGACATTCTCGCCGAGGGCGATGTCGAGCCCGGTATCATCATGGCCAAGATCGACCCGGCCAAGGTCGAGATCGCGCGCCGCGCGATCCCTTCGCTCCAGCACGGCCGCCGCTTCGGTGTCTCCGATCCCAAGGCGGGGCCGGATCATCTGCACCTGGTGCGGGGATCGGCATGATCCGCTACGCGCTCCATTGCGACCGCGACCATCAGTTCGAGAGCTGGTTCCAGAGCTCGTCGGCCTATGAGTCGCAGGTCAAGCGCAAGCTCGTGACCTGCCCGATCTGCGGCTCGGCCAAGGTCGAGAAGGCGATCATGGCGCCGCGCATCGTCGCCAAAAAGGGCCGCGGTCGCGCAACACCGCCGCCGGAGCCGGTGACAACCGCCGCGCCGGAGGCTGCACCGTCAGGAGCAACGTCGCTGATGATGGCGCAGGAGCGCGAGCTGCGCGCCAAGCTGAAAGAGCTGCGCGACCATATCGTCAAGAACGCCGACAATGTCGGCGAACGCTTCGCGAACGAAGCCCGTGCCATGCATTACGGCGACAAGGAGCACCGCCCGATCTACGGCGAGGCCTCGCCTGACGAGGCCAAGTCGCTGATCGAAGAGGGTATCGAGGTTTCGCCGCTTCCGACGTTGCCGGAAGACAGGAACTGACGCGTAGAGCGCGTCAGAAGCCCACCAGCAGCGCCACGCCGACCACGATCAGCACGATGCCAAATATCTCGCGCGGCGCGATCGGCTGCTTGAACGAGTAATACGCCACGCCTTGCGCGAACAGCACCTCGATCAGCGCGAGCGTACGAACATTGGCCGCCGCGGTCAGCGCAAACGCCAGAAACCAGAACTGTGAGGAGAAGGCGCCCATGAAGCCGGCGAACAGCGACGGCTTCCACAGGCCAAGGATCGCCTGGAGCACTTTCGGGGCCCGCCAGAGCAGATAGATCGACAGGATCGCCGTCTGCACGAACAGACCCAGCACCAGTGTGAACGAGGCTGCCGTCACGAAGGACACGTTCGGCACGTTGATGATGGCGCCGCGGAATCCGACCGCGGACAGCGCGAACGCCGCGGCCGCAACAAGCCCCAGGATGGTCGGCTTCAGCTCCGCGAAGCTCTTCTCGCCGCCGGGCCGCAGCGCGGTGATGACGACGCCGACGGTGGCGATCACGATCGCCAGCACCTTCAGCCACGTCAGGTGATCGCCGAGGAAGACGAAGCCGAAGATCGCGGTCTGGATCGCCTCGGTCTTGAGATAGGCCGTCGTCACCACGAAGGAGTGGTCGTTCATCGCGAGCAGCATCAGGCCCGTCCCGACGATCTGGCTGAGCGCGCCCAGCAGCAGCCACGGCCAGAACACCGAGGGCGGCATGCCGATATGGTCGCCCGTTGCGACCAGCACGGCGCCTAGGAACAGCAGTGAGAACGGGAAGCCGAACAGGAAGCGGATATTGGTCGCACCCCAGGTCCCCAGCGGCTTCGTGAGCGACCGCTGCATCGCATTGCGCGCGACCTGGCCGAGCGCGGCAATGATAGTGAAGGGAATCCAGAGGCTGGTGACGGTGAGCATGGGGATGGGGCTGTAACGGAAGTGATGATGCAACCTGCCGACGCCACGGCAGCAGGTCAATCACGCTCACGTCATAGGAGCGATGCTCTTGCTAAAACTCGGGCCTCACACCATCGCTTCCGCCACCACCATGTAGTTCACGTCCATGTCGGACGAGAGCGCCCATTTGTCGGCGAAGGGCGAATAGACGACGCCGGTCTGCTCGGTGATGACGAGACGGTTGTCGAGGAGATGCTTGGTCAGCTCGTCCGGAGTGACGAACTTGTTCCATTCATGGGTACCGCGCGGCAGCCAGCGCAGGACGTATTCGGCGCCGACGATGGCGAGTGCGAAGCTCTTCCAGTTGCGGTTCAGCGTCGAGACCACCATCAGGCCGTTCGGCTTCAGCATCGAGGCACAGCGCTTCAGGAAGACGCCGACATCGACGACATGCTCGACCACCTCCATCGCCAGCACGATATCGAAACGCTCGCGCGGGTCGATCTCCTCCACCGTGGTGCAGCGATAATCGATCGCAAGATGGCTCTTGTCGGCATGCAGCTTCGCCGCCGCGATGTTGCTGGCGGACGGGTCGACGCCGATGACCTGCGCGCCGAGCCGCGACAGCGGCTCGCACAGCAGACCGGCGCCGCAGCCGATGTCGAGCACGCGCAAGCCGGCCAGGCAGTTGAGGCTGCGCACATTGCGCTCGAACTTGCGGCAGGCGGCGTCACGGATATAGCCGAGCCGCAGCGGATTGATCCGGTGCAGCGGCGCCATCTTGCCCTTGGGGTCCCACCACTCGGCCGAGAGTTTCGAGAATTTCGCGATCTCGGCGGCATCGACGGTCGAGCCCGGCGAGAGGCTGGCTGATTCGGAGGTATCTTGCTGCATGCTCATGATTGCGCGCGGTCCTACCGCGTGGTGATCGAACTACGGAAGGCCAGTGGCGAGGCGATGGTTTTGATCGTCTCGATCCCCTCGCCGACGCCGCGAATGGTCACATCGCCGTAGTTGAGAATTCGTCCAAGAATCGTTTGATCGACGTCGACACTCTCGACCTTGTCCAGCGCCATTTCAAAGGTGCGGCGCTTGATGAAGCCGGTCTTATGCACAACCCTGAGATTGGTGACGTCGGTCTCGGTGGTGAAGCGATGGAACCAGCCCTTCAGGGTCCAGTACAGGGCAGCCAACGCCACAAGGCCGGAGCCGAACAGGCACAGGATCATGATGCTGTAAATGTCGCTCTGGCGGGAAACGGCGAACAGAACGATGGCCACGATCCAGGCCAGAATGGCCGGAAAATAGAAAATCCAGTGCGCATTGGTCGAATACAGCACCCGCTCGCCGGGCTGCAGGATTTCGTCAATATAGCGCGCCATAACCTCTGATAACCCATTGCCCGGATTGGGCCCCCGGACCCCGCTGAGGAACCCGCTTGCCCCCGGCCCCGCCCCTCTGTATACGCGCGGTCGGTATCCCCCAGGGCAACCGTCCGGCGCGGGTCACCATACTGATCCTTATGAAGGAATGCACGCGTCGTCATGAGCCGCCTCGTGATGAAATTCGGCGGCACATCCGTCGCCAACATCGAACGTATCCGCAACGTCGCACGCCATGTGAAGCGTGAGGTCGACGCCGGCCATGAGGTGGCCGTGGTCGTCTCGGCGATGTCGGGCAAGACCAACGAGCTGGTGGCCTGGTGCACCGAGGCCTCGCCGATGCACGACGCGCGCGAATATGACGCCGTGGTCGCCTCCGGCGAACAGGTCACCTCGGGCCTGCTGGCCATCGTGCTCCAGAGCATGGGCATTCAGGCCCGCTCCTGGCAGGGCTGGCAGATCCCGATCAAGACCAGCGACGCCCACGCCTCGGCCCGGATCGAGGACATCGACGGCAGTGAGATCATCAACCGCTTCAAGGAGCGGAAGGAGGTCGCGGTCATCGCCGGCTTCCAGGGCATCGATCCCAAGACCAACCGCATCACAACGCTCGGCCGCGGCGGCTCGGACACCTCGGCCGTCGCGATCGCCGCCGCGGTCAAGGCCGACCGCTGCGACATCTATACCGACGTCGACGGCGTCTACACCACCGATCCGCGAATCGTGCCGAAGGCCAAGAGGCTCGACAAGATCGCGTTCGAAGACATGCTGGAACTGGCCTCGCAGGGCGCCAAAGTGCTGCAGGTCCGCTCGGTGGAACTCGGCATGGTCCACAATATGCCGATCTTCGTCCGCTCGAGCTTCGACAAGCCCGAGGATATCGACCCGCATGCCAACCAGCCGCCCGGCACGCTGATCTGCAGCGAGGAGGAGATCATGGAAAGCCACGTCGTCACCGGCATCGCCTTTTCAAAGGACGAGGCCCAGATCTCGGTGCGCCAGATCGAGGACAAGCCCGGCGTGGCGGCGTCGATCTTCGGCCCGCTCGCAGACGCCAATATCAACGTCGACATGATCGTCCAGAACGTCTCCGAAGACGGCAAGACCACCGACCTGACCTTCACGGTTCCGGCTGCCGACTACGCCAGGGCCAAGGACACGATTACCGCCGCCAAGGCCAAGATCGGCTATGCCAGGCTTGATACCGCTACCGACGTCGCCAAGATCTCGGTGATCGGCAGCGGCATGCGCAGCCATGCCGGCGTCGCCGCCCAGGCGTTTTCGGCCCTTGCCGGACGAAATATCAACATCCGGGCCATCACAACCTCCGAGATCAAGTTCTCGGTTTTGATCGACACCGCCTATACCGAGCTGGCGGTGCGCACGTTGCACACGCTCTACGGCCTCGATCAAGCTTAGCCTAATTTTCTCTTAGCGGACGCAGCAAACGCGAGGGTGTACACACCTTCGCGTTTGGCAGGCGTTTTGCTTGGCAAAACAAGCCTCAATTCGCTATACGGCGGACAGGGTGGGCTGCCGCAGACTGTATCCCAGTTCAGGCCGCTGATTCGGTGCAAACACTAAGTCTCAGGACGATTTGGGTTTGCACCTGCGCCGGACAAACAAATTGATTGTTTTTCTGGAATTTTTGGCCAGCCGCCGGCCGATACCGCCGGGCCGGGCAGACGGAGGAGATTGACGGTTCATGCGGAGCGCGTCGGGAGGTCCCCGCGTCTTGTTGAGACGGCTCCGCGAAACCATGGCGGAGCAGGTCTCGGCCCAGGAGCGGCTGGACAAGATCGTGGTGCTGATCGCCGCCAACATGGTAGCCGAGGTCTGCTCGGTCTACGTGCTGCGCATCGACAACACGCTCGAGCTTTACGCCACCGAAGGCCTCAACCGCGAGGCCGTGCACCACACCGTGCTGAGCGCCCATGAGGGCCTGGTCGGCCTCGTTGCCAGCGAGGCGACGCCACTCAATCTGAACGACGCCCAGAGCCATCCGGCTTTCTCTTTCCGCCCGGAGACCGGCGAAGAGATCTATCACTCGTTCCTCGGCGTGCCGATTCTGCGCGCCGGCAATACGCTCGGCGTGCTGGTGGTGCAGAACCGCGCCAAGCGAACCTATGTCGAGGAAGAGCTCGAGGCGTTGCAGACTACAGCCATGGTGCTGGCGGAGCTGATCGCTTCCGGCGAATTGTCCGCACTGGCCAAGCCCGGCCTGGAGCCGGCCGCACGCCATTCCGCCCAGAAGGCGGGCGCCATCCTCTCGGAAGGCATCGCGCTCGGCCACGTCGTGCTGCACGAGCCGCGCGTCGTCATCAAGGACTACATCGCCGAAGACCTGCCGAAGGAAGTCAAGCGGCTCGACGCGGCGCTCGCCAAGCTGCGCTCGGATCTCGACCGCATGCTGGAGCGCGGCGATGTCGCCGAGGGCGGCGAGCATCGCGACGTGCTCGAAGCCTACCGCATGTTCGCCAACGACCAGGGCTGGTCGCACAAGCTGCATGAGGCGGTCGCCACCGGCCTCACCGCGGAAGCGGCGGTCGAGCGCGTGCAGTCCGATACCCGCGCGCGCATGCTGCGCTCGACCGATCCCTATTTGCGCGACCGGCTGCACGATCTCGAAGATCTCGGCTATAGGCTGATGCGGCAGCTCGTCGGCCAGGACCACGCGCCGTCGCGCGAGCAACTGCCTGATAACGCCATCGTCATCGCGCGCGCGATGGGACCGGCGGCGCTGCTCGACTACGACCGCAAGCGCCTGCGCGGCATCGTGCTGGAGGAAGGCACCGCCAATTCCCACGTCTCGATCGTGGCGCGTGCGCTGGGCATTCCCGCGGTCGGCGAAGTGCCGAACGCGCCGGGGATCGCCGACCCCGGCGACGCGATCATCGTCGATGGCACCTCGGGCTCGATCTATGTGCGCCCGTCCCAGGAGATCGAGGCGGCCTACGCCGAGCGCGTGCGATTCCGCGCGCGCCGCCAGGCGCAGTATCTGGCGCTGCGCGACCGGCCCTGCGTCACCAAGGACGGCGAGAAGGTCGAGCTTTTGATCAATGCGGGCCTCGCCATCGACCTGCCGCATATCGACGACACCGGCAGCGCCGGCATCGGCCTGTTCCGCACCGAGCTGCAATTCATGGTCGGTCAGAGCCTGCCGCGCACCAGCGACCAGCTCGCGCTCTACCGCGCCGTGCTGGATGCGGCCGGCAGCAAGCCCGTCACCTTCCGGACCCTCGACATCGGCGGCGACAAGGCGCTGCCCTATATGGAGACGGTGATCGAGGAGAATCCCGCGCTGGGCTGGCGCGCGATCCGACTTGGGCTCGATCGGCCCGGTCTGTTGCGCGGCCAGATCCGCGCGCTGCTGCGTGCCGGCGGCGGCCGCGCGCTGCGCATCATGTTCCCGATGATCTCGGAGGTCGCCGAGTTCGATGCGGCAAAGGCGCTGGTCGAGCGCGAGCTGACATATCTGCGCCAACACGGCCACACGCTTCCTGAGAGAATCGACATCGGCACCATGGTCGAGGTACCGGCGCTGCTCTATCAGCTCGACGAGCTCTTGAAGAGGGTCGACTTCATTTCGGTTGGCTCCAACGATCTGTTCCAGTTCCTGTTCGCGGTCGACCGCGGCAATGCCAAGGTCTCCGAGCGCTTCGACACCATGTCGACGCCGATCCTGCGGGCGCTGCGCGACATCGCACGGAAATCGCAGGCCGCGAAGAAATCGCTGTCGCTCTGCGGCGAGATGGCCTCGAAGCCGATCGGCGCATTGGCCCTGATCGCAATGGGCTACCGCTCGCTGTCGCTGTCGGCGACCGCGCTCGGCCCGGTCAAGGCAATGGTGATCGACCTCGACGCCAAGAAGGCCGCCGCGATGCTCGGCCCGCTGCTGGATGCGCCTGCAGGCAGCGTCTCAATCCGGCAGAAGTTGACGGAATTTGCCGAGGCCGAAGGCCTGGCGTTGTAGCGGGCCTGCCGCCCGTCGCCGCCGCCTCCCGCCGCTTTTGAGACCCAACCGATGTCGTCACTCCCCGAAGCCAAACTGGACGTCCTGCTCGCGCATCACGCTTCGCTCGAAGCCGAATCGCTCGGACAGCTCTCCTCCGAGCGCTACGTGCAGGTCACACGCGAGCTCGCCGAGATCACGCCCTTGATCGAGGCGGTGAAGACCTATCGTTCCGCGGTCAAGGAGCTCGCCGACACCGTGGCGCTGATCGCCGATCCGGCAACCGATGCCGAAATGCGCAGCATGGCCGAAGCCGAGCGCGACGAGCTCAATCCCAAGATCGAAGATCTCGTGCAGAAGATCCGCGTCGCGCTGCTGCCCAAGGACGCCATGGACGACCGCAACGTGATGCTGGAAATCCGCGCCGGCACCGGCGGCGACGAAGCTTCACTGTTCGCCGGCGATCTGTTCCGGATGTACGAGCGCTTCGCCGCCCTGCAGGGCTGGAAAGTCGAGGTGATCTCGGCGAGCGAAGGCACCGTCGGCGGTTACAAGGAAATCATCGCGGAGGTGCAGGGCCGCGGCGCGTTCTCCAAGCTGAAATTCGAATCCGGCGTGCACCGCGTGCAGCGCGTACCCGACACCGAGACGCAGGGCCGCATCCACACCTCGGCGGCGACGGTCGCCGTGCTCCCCGAGGTCGAGGACGTCGACGTCGACATCAAGAACGAGGATCTGCGCATCGAAACCATGCGCGCGCAGGGCGCGGGCGGCCAGCACGTCAACAAGACGGAATCGGCGATCCGCATCACCCATATCCCGACCGGCATCGTGGTGATGATGCAGGACAGCCGCTCGCAGCACAAGAACCGCGCCTCCGCCATGAACATCCTGCGCTCGCGCATCTACGATGCCGAGCGGCAGCGCGTCGATGCCGCGCGCTCGGCCGAGCGCAAGGAGAAGGTCGGCTCCGGCGACCGCTCGGAGCGGATCCGCACCTATAATTTTCCGCAAGGGCGCGTCACCGACCACCGCATCAACCTGACGCTCTACAAGCTGCCGCAAGTCATCGCAGGCGAAGCGCTCGGCGAATTGATCGATGCTCTGACCACCGAGCACCAGGCCGCCCAGCTCGCCGCGCAAGGGGCCGCCGCCTGAGCCTCAGCGCGTTCTGGCCCGGAAAGATCGCAGGATCTTCGCCAGAGCCGGCGCGGCGGCGCTCAACTCGTCCAGATGGATGCGCGAGAGCGAGCGCAGCTTTTGCTCGCCCTTGGCCGTCAGCTTGACCCGGACGCGCCTCGCGTCTTCGGGGTCGGCTTCCCGCCCGATCAGCTTCAGCTTCGCCATGCGATCCACCAGCTCTACGGCGGTATGGTGCCGGATCAGGAGGAAGCCCGCGATATCGCCGACGCTGGCGCCGTTGGGGCTCGCCAGTCCCTTGATCGCGAGCAGCGCCTGATGCTGCTGCGGTGTCAGGCCGGCGCTTTGGGCCGCCGTCTCGCTGAAGGCAAGGAAGGTGCGGAGCTGATAGCGGAATTGCGCAAGCGCGGTGTAGTCGGCCTCGCGCATCGCGGCGTCCTTTGGGGATGTGGCAGAGACCGTCCGTTCGGTCGCCCGCTTCGATCGAGCACTCACGCGATCCCTCCTTCGCTGCGCGGCACGATCAAACGCGCTCCTTTCCGTTGACGCAAGCAATGCTGCCGATCTATCCACGATGCCAGGCAGGATGGTTCCCTTGGCGGCAGGCTTCGATTCCGGACACAGTATCGAGCATGCGCGGCGCGCGCTTGCGGCACGGCTGCAAGCGGCCGGCATCGAGGATTCGTCGCTCGATGCGCGCCTGCTCGTCGGCGGCGCGGTGGGGCTCGATCTGACCGGTCTGATCACACAGGGCGCGCGATACCTCACCTCCGATGAAGCTCTGCGGCTCGAAGGATATGCGCAGCGACGGCTCGCCCGTGAGCCGGTCGCCCGCATTCTGGGCGTGCGGGAATTCTGGGGCCTGCCGTTCCGGCTGTCCGAGGCGACGCTGGTGCCGCGGCCCGATACCGAGACCGTGGTCGAGCTCGCGCTCGAGATTTTTCGGGAGAGGGCGATCGCGGGACGGCCGCCGCGCATCGCTGATATCGGCACGGGATCCGGCGCCATCCTGCTGGCGCTGCTGCACGAGATTCCCGATGCGTTCGGCGTCGGCACCGATCTCAGCCTGAGCGCGCTTCATACCGCCAGGGGCAATGCGGCCGCCCTCGGCCTTGCCGGCCGTGCGGCCTTCGTCGCCTGCTCCTATGCGGCCGCGCTTCACGGCCCGTTCGACCTGATCGTATCGAATCCGCCCTATATTCCCGCCGGCGAAATTCCGAAACTGAGCATCGAGGTGCGCGAGTACGATCCGCATCTGGCGCTCGATGGCGGTAATGACGGCTACGATGCCTATCGCGCCCTGATCCCGCAGGCCGCTGAGCGGCTCGCGCCCGGCGGCGCCCTGGTCGTCGAGGCCGGGCAGGGCCAGGCCGGAGATATTGAAACCTTGATGGCGGCTGCCGCGTTATCGATCGACAGACCACCCAAGGCCGACCTGGCGGGCATTCCCAGGGCCGTCTCGGCCCGAAAAATGCCCCCATAAAAGCCGGATTGGGCTCTAAAAAACCTCTTGGAATATCCCGTGGGAACGACTACGTTCCGGTCAACACATCGGTGCCGGCCCCGTAGATCTACGGGCGAAAGCCGGGCTCTCGGGCGAGAGCTTTACTGATTATAGGTTCCAAGCCGCAGGTCCTGTTGAGCGCGATGGCCAGTTAAGCTGCGCTGCTTACCGACCGCAAAGTGAACGAAAGCCTGATATTGCGCTTGAACACTTACGCAAGAAAGCTGGGCTTGTTTCGGCAGGCGATATGAATGGGTTCGCTGGCAATGGATGCTGGCGGTTGGGGAACGCGTCTTTGTTGAACGCGACGGTCGACGAACATTGGCAGGGTTCAATCCGCTCTTGCGCGCGGTGCGCGCGAGGCCTGTGAACCGCTGTCTGCAGGTTACTCCTGGCAATCAGTGATGCGTGCAACCTTTAGGGCTGGAATCAAAGGCAGGACATGAGAAACGGTCAGAACAAGCAGCGGATGCGCAACCGCAACAATAACAACAACAATAACCGGCGCGGCCAGAACCCGATGACCCGGGTCTACGAATCGAACGGCCCCGATATCAAGATCCGCGGCACCGCCTCGCACATCGCCGAAAAGTATCTTCAGCTTGCGCGTGACGCGCGCTCTTCGGGCGACCCGGTCGCCGCCGAAAACTACTACCAGCATGCCGAGCACTATTTCCGCCTGATCGCCGCGGCCCAGGAACAGTTCCGCCAGAGCCAGCAGCCGCGCGGTGACGAGCCCATCAGCACCAGCAGCGACGATGGCGAGGACGACGGCGAGAACTTCTCGGCGTTCGGCCAGGAGCCGGGCTTCGTTCCGCAGCCGCCGCAGCAGCCGTTCATGCGCGACCGCGACGGCCAGCGCGATCACCACCAGCGCGACTACCAGCCGCGCGACAATCAGCAGCCCTATCAGCGCGATCAGCAGCAGCCGCGCGAGCATCGCGAACGCGATCATCGTCCGCAGCCGCAATATCATCAGCAGCCGCAACCGCCGAACCAGCCGCAGCCTGTCGTCGCCGACGCCGGTAATGTCGATCGGCTGCCGTCCTTCATCACCGGCGCGCAGCCGCAGACCAATGGTGCGCCTGGGGGATTCGAAGGCGGCAACAGTGGTGGTGGCGAGCGTTATCCGCGCCGGCGCCGCCGTCCGCATGGCGGCCCGCGGCCCGAGCGGGAAGCGGCTCCCGCCGCGACCAGCGACGATCTCGCCCCCGGCGAGTAAGTCGCACCCAAATCTGATCTTCACGGACTGCATCGTCCCGGCTTCGCCGGGACGATTTTGTTTTCAACGTGCAAATTGGCTGGATCCAGCAGCGGCGAGCACGGATCACCTCTCCCAGAGGAAGAGGTGAAAGCTAGGTCCGCGTTACCGTCGTCGAGGACGGTACCAGCACCGGCTTCAACGAGGGAATCAGCCGCGCCCGTTCGCGCTTTGCGGGGATGGCGCGATAGACCTGCTTGGTCGCTTCGACGATATGGACGCCGGCAAAAGGCAACGACAGCGCCGCGCCGGCGCGCTCCCACATCTGCGCCGATTTCAACACCCAGCGGCCTGCATAAGGCGGCATGAACAACGCCTCGCCCCAGGCGGTCGGCGTGAACCAGGTCTGGCGCAACAGGTCCGTGATCTGCGAGCGCGAATAGGGACGGCCGTGGCCGAACGGCGTGTTGTCGCTGCGCGTCCATACGCCGCGCCGGTTCGGGATCACCGCGATGACACGGCCTGACGGCGACAGCACCCGCCAGACCTCGCGCAGCAGCGCGGCCGGATCATCCGACATTTCGAGCGCATGCACCAGCAGGATGCGGTCCACCGCGGCGTCGGGAAGCGGCAGCGAGAACTCGTCGACCAGCGAGGCCAGCGCCGGCCGCCCGGTCGGCCATTTCAAGACGCCTTGGGCGGCCGGCATGAAGGCGATGCAGCGCTCCGCATCCTCGCGGAACAGCCCGAGATAGGGCGTCGGATAGCCGATGCCGAGCACGCGCTGGCCCCCGGCGCCCGGCCAGCGCTCCCTGATGCCGCGATTGATCATCTGCCGCGCCACGATGCCGAGGCGCCGGGAATAGAACTCTCTGAGGTCGACGACATCGATGGTCATGACGACAATGTAACATGCGTCGGGCTGCGGCCGCGCGCTGAATATTGCATTGCCTGCGCAACGTTAACGCCATATTTGTCTGACGGGGCTGAGCGCGATGGAGAAGTCATGGCCGCCGAAATTCGTACTTTCACCTGTTTAAACGACAATTTCGGTTATCTGATCCACGATGTGGAAACCAAGGCAACCGCGTCGATCGACGCACCGGAAGCCGGCCCCATCATCAAGGCGCTGGAAAGCGAGGGCTGGGAGCTCACCGATATCCTGATCACCCATCATCATGGCGATCATGTCGGTGGAGTCGCCGAGCTCAAACAGAAGTACAATTGCCGCGTCGTCGGACCGCACGACAAGACGACGAAAATCGCCGACGTCGATTTGCGGGTCGCCAATGGCGACGTGGTCAAGGTGGGCACGCTGCTCGGGCGCGTGCTGGAGACGCCTGGCCACACGCTCGACCACATCTCCTATGTGTTCGACACCGAGAAGACCCTGTTCGCCGCCGACACGCTGTTCTCGATCGGCTGCGGCCGCGTGTTCGAAGGCAATTATCCGATGATGTGGGACTCGCTGTTGAAGCTGCGGGCGCTGCCCGACGACTTCAAGCTCTATTGCGGTCACGAGTACACCGCGTCTAACGTCAAATTCGCGCTCACGGTCGAGCCGGACAATGCGGCGCTGCAGGCGCGCGCGTCGGAAGTTGCGAGGCTGCGGGCGGAGAACAAGCCGACCATCCCCTCACTGCTTGGTGACGAAAAGCGAGCAAACGTGTTCCTGCGCGCAGATGAACCCTCGGTCGCAGCCAGGCTACACATGAAAGGCGCGGACGCCGCAGCAGTGTTCGGCGAGCTGCGCGAGCGCAAGAACAAGTCCTGAAGAAGAAGTTCTGAATCCTGACGGGGATCGATGCCGACCGCAGCCGAGATCATTGCACGCCTCGAACTCCGTCCGCATCCCGAGGGCGGACATTACCGCGAGACCTTTCGCGACCAGACCACCGACGCCAACGGCCGCTCGCGCTCGACTCTCATCTACTTCCTGCTCGCGCGCGGCGAGCGTTCGCACTGGCATCGCATCGATGCGGTCGAGACCTGGCATTATTATGCCGGAAGCCCGCTGACGCTGCGGATCGCCCATGATGGCTGCTCCCAGCACGAGGTCCGCCTCGGCACCGATCTTGCCCGCGGCGAGCGGCCGCAGGCGATCGTTCCGGCGGACGCATGGCAGATGGCAGAGACATCAGGCGAGTGGACGCTGGTCGGCTGCACGGTCGCTCCGGCATTCGAGTTCGCAAAATTCGAGCTCGCGCCGCAGGGCTGGGAGCCGTAGCGGACTCTCAGCGCTTTCGCAGCACCATGTCCTTGGCCGCGATCAGGCCGCCGCCGGCGATCAGGATCGCGGCGAGCGCGATGTTGGCGCTGGCTTTGGCGAAGCCGGCGGCGATGAGGAAACCGGTCGACAAGAGCGGCGTCGCGTAAGAGGCGGCGCCGAGCACGCGAATGTCGCCACGCTTCATGCCGATGTCCCAGGCATAAAAGGCCGCACCGACGGGACCGATGCCGAGCCCGACGACCGCAAGCCATTGCAACGCGGTATCGGGCCACACACTGGTTTCCAGCAAACCATGCATCAGCGCGGCGAGCGCCGATGTGGCGAGGCAGAAGCCGGCGACCGCATCGGTCGGGACGGCCTTCAACCGCCGCGACAGCACCGAATAGATTGCCCAGACGAAGGCGGCGATGAAGGCCGCGATCAATCCCGGCACCGCCCCCGGCGCGAAGCCGCTCGTGTTGCCGGCGAACAGCAGCACGGTGCCGACCAGGCCGAGCACGGCACCGATGATGTGATGCACGGCGAGCCGTTCGCCTGGAAGGAAGGATGAGAACAGCACGATCAGCAGCGGCCACATGTAATTGAGAAGTCCGGCCTCCGCCGGTGGAGCGAAGCGCAGCGCGAGAAAATAGAGCGCGTGGTAGCCGAACAAACCGCCGACGCCGACGATCCAGACGACCGGCGGCTGACGCAGACTTTTCGCGGCGTCGCCGCGCCCGATCCAGGTCAGTAGGCCGACGAGACCGCCGATCGCGAACGTCATCGCGGCGAGCTGGAAGGCCGGAATCTTTCCGGTCGCCACCGTCATGACCGAGAGCAGCGACCACATCAGGATCGCGGTCAGTCCGATTAGCGTGGCGGTGCGGTGAGTCATCGGCCCAATGTTTCCGTCATGGCCGGGCTGTCCCGGCCATCCACGCTCTTTCGTGGCGACGGTTGTTGTAGGGCCATGGATGCCCGGGACAAGCCCGGGCATGACGAAGTGGACAATATCAGCCGACGTGATGCGATCGCATCACACCATGTACTGGCCGCCGTTGACCGTCAGCGTCGAGCCGGTGATGAAACCGGACTCGTCGGCGGCGAGGAACACCACCGCGCGCGCGATCTCTTCAGGCTCGCCGAGCCGGTTGGCCGGGATCTGCGGAATGACATTCTTCTCAAGAACGTCCTTCGGCACCGCCTGCACCATTTCCGTGTTGATGTAGCCCGGGCAGATCGCGTTGACGGTGATGCCACCCTTGGCATTCTCGAGTGCGAGTGCCTTGGTGAAACCGATATCGCCGGCCTTCGCCGCGGAATAGTTGACCTGGCCGAACTGGCCCTTCTGGCCGTTGATCGACGAGATCGAGATGATGCGGCCGAATTTGCGTGCGCGCATGCCCTCGATCACTTGGCGCGTCATGTTAAACAGCGAGCCGAGATTGGTGTTGATGACGGCGTTCCACTGCTCGAGCGTCATCTTGTGGAAGGCGGTATCGCGGGTGATGCCGGCATTGTTGACGAGCACCTCGACTGGCCCGAGGTCGGCTTCGACTTTCTTCACGCCCTCGGCGCAGGCATCGAAGCTGCTGACGTCCCATTTGTAGACGGCGATGCCGGTCTCGGCCTTGAACTTCTCCGCCGCCGCATCGTTGCCGGCGTAACTCGCCGCGACCTTGTAGCCGGCGGCCTTCAGCGCCTTGCTGATGGCAGCACCGATGCCCCGCGTACCACCCGTGACCAATGCAACACGTGCCATGTCGTATTCCTTCCCTTGGACTCTTCGGACGTTTCTGGCGTGATCTTTTTTAACGGCGGATTATGCGGTTGGTTTGACGGACATCAAGAACAAAACGCCCGGCGTTGAGCCGGGCGTTTGTATTTAGTCGAGGCTTGCGCGGTTGCGAAGAATAATTGATTTGCAACCGCTGCCTTTTTAATCGCGTGCAACGCACTCACCTCACGCGTGCAGCGCACCCGTCGGTCGAGTGCAAGCTCAGTCGCGCGCCAGGCACATCGCGATGCCCATGCCGCCGCCGATGCACAGCGTGGCGAGACCCTTCTTCGAATCACGCTTCTGCATTTCGTGCAGCAGCGTCACCAGCACGCGCGCGCCGGACGCACCGACGGGGTGGCCGATCGCGATCGCGCCGCCGTTGACGTTGACCTTGGAGGTGTCCCAGCCGAGATCCTTGTTGACGGCGCAGGCCTGCGCGGCGAAGGCCTCGTTGGCCTCGATCAGGTCGAGATCGCCGACGTTCCAGCCGGCTTTCTTCAGCGCGGCGCGCGAGGCCGGGATCGGGCCCGAGCCCATGATCTTCGGATCGACGCCGGCCTGCGCCCAGGACACGATGCGCGCGAGCGGCTTCTTGCCTTCCTTGGCGGCCTGCTTCGCGGTCATCAGCACCACGGCGGCAGCGCCGTCATTGATGCCCGAGGCCGAGCCTGCGGTGACCGTACCATCCTTCTCGAACGCGGGACGGAGCTTGGCCATCGCCTCGAGCGTGGCGCCATGACGCGGATATTCATCAGCGCTGACGACGACGTCGCCCTTGCGGGTCTTGATGGTGACGGGAACGATCTCGTCGTTGAACTTGCCGGCCTTCTGCGCGGCTTCGGCCTTCTGCTGCGAGGCGACCGCGAACTCATCCTGCTGCGCGCGGGTGATCTGCCACTGCCGTGCGACGTTCTCGGCGGTGTTGCCCATGTGGTAGCCGTTGAAGGCATCCCACAGCCCGTCCTTGATCATGGTGTCGACGAACTCGACCGGGCCCATCTTGACGCCGCCACGCAGATACTGGGCATGCGGAGCCATGCTCATGGATTCCTGGCCGCCGGCGACCACGATCTCGGAATCACCGTTGAGCAGCGCCTGGTAGCCGAGCGCGACCGTGCGCAACCCGGAGCCGCAGAGTTGGTTGACGCCCCAGGCAGGGCTCTCCACCGGAATGCCGGCGCCGATCGACGCCTGGCGGGCGGGGTTCTGGCCCTGGGCGGCGGTCAGGATCTGACCCATGATGACTTCCGAGACCCGGCCGGGTTCGATGCCACCGCGCTCCAGCGCGGCCTTGATGGCGACGGCACCGAGGTCATGGGCGGGAAGGGTCGCGAAGGCTCCGTTGAAGCTTCCGACCGGGGTGCGGGCGGCGCTGACGATGACGACATCGTCTGACATGGGCATCTCCTGGGGTTCAATGGGGGCAGACGGGGCTGGGAAAACGGCTCGCCAGTCTCGAACGGCATCCTGTTAACGTCATTGCGGCATGTCAATCGGCAGGTCACCGAATTCATGCCGCAGCGCATTCAAAATAGCGTTCTTGGCGCTTTCGCAAGCAAGATTTTGCTCTGCGATTAACCGTGCCGCACAAAACGGTAGCGTGAGCCCTTTGAAAATGCTTATTTTGTTGCGTTGCGTACTCTTCCCGCCCTGCGGCATGGCCTGCAGGTTCCTGTTCTCCGCGCTTGCAAGTGAGAGCCCATGGCGAAATCAGACCAACCCACCACCATCAAGAAATACGCGAACCGCCGGCTCTATAACACCGGAACGAGCACCTACGTGACGCTCGAGGATCTCGCTGCCATGGTCAAGGATGGCGAGGATTTCCTGGTCTACGACGCCAAAACCGGCGACGACATCACCCGCTCCGTGCTCGCCCAGATCATTTTCGAGCAGGAGAACAAGGCCGGCCAGAACCTGCTGCCGACCACCTTCCTGCGCCAGCTGATCCGCTTCTACGGCGACAGCATGCAGATGGTGGTGCCGAAATATCTGGAGCAGTCGATCGCGACGCTGACCCAGGAGCAGGAGAAGTTCCGCAAGCAGATTGCCAACACGCTGTCCGGAACGCCCTTTGCCCCCCTGGAAGAACAGGTTCGACGCAACATGGAGCTGTTCCAGCAAACCTTCTCGATGTTCAAGCCCTTCGCACCGACGGCGCGCTCGGCCACTCCGGAGCCGGAGCCCGATGCGAACGCCGAGGCGCCCAAGGACACCAATATCGACGAGCTGCGCCAGCAGATGAAGGATATGCAGGAGCGTCTCGAACGGATGTCGAAGAAGGACGAGTAGGCTTCTCAACGCGGACGCGCGAACGACCGATCGCCTTTGGCTCGTTACGTGCGCCGCCCTCCCGGCCAAGGCCGGAGCTTCCATGCCCGACCGCACCACGCATTGGCAGACCGTCTACGCCACCAAGGCCGAAAGCGAAGTCAGCTGGTTTCAGGACAGCCCTGCGATCTCGCTGGAGATGATTCGCGCTGCGACCCCTGACCGCAGCGCCGCTATCATCGACATCGGCGGCGGCGCCTCGCGACTGGCGGATGCCCTGCTGCACGAGGGGTATCGCAATCTCGCCGTGCTGGACCTCTCTGCCAATGCACTCGATGCAGCGAAGCAGCGAATCGGGCCCGCCGCCTCAGCGGTCGACTGGATCGTTGCCGATGCGACGACATGGCGGCCGGCGAGGACTTACGATGTCTGGCACGATCGCGCCGCGTTTCACTTCCTGACAGATCCACGCGATCGGGCCGCTTACGTCGAGCGTCTGCGAACGGCGGTTGCGCCGGGCGGACATGTCATCATCGCGACATTCGCTCCCGACGGACCGGAGAAATGCAGCGGCCTGCCGGTGCAGCGGCACGACAGCGCGAGCCTTTCAGGTGAGCTCGGGCCGGACTTCGAGCTGGTTGAGACGCGGAGCGAGACGCATCAAACGCCCTGGCATTCGACGCAGGCATTCCAGTTCAGCCGGTTCCGGCGGCGCTCGTAAGCGCATACCGCACGCTCCATGTCATTGCGAGCGCTACGCCGCCAGCTTCACCGCATGCGCAAAATCCCAATAGAGTTTTCGCGCCTTGGCGTAGATCGGGCCCGGCTTCAGCTCGCGTGCGTCGATGCGGATCACCGGCGCGACCTTGGCGAAATTGCCGGTTGAAAAAATCTCGTCGGCGGCGAGGAAGTCCGCATAGCGCAGCGTCTTCTCGACCACGGTAACGCCGTCGCCGCGCAGCAGGCTGATGACGCGCTGGCGCGTGATGCCGTTGAGGAAGGTGCCGTTCGGTACCGGCGTGAAGACCACGCCGTCCTTCGCCATGAACACGTTGGAATTGCCGAACTCGGCGACATTGCCGAGCATGTCGAGCATCAGCGCATTCTGGAAACCGCGCGAGGCCGCTTCCGCGAGCGCGCGCGAATTGTTCGGATAGAGGCAAGCGGCCTTTGCATCGACCGGCGCGCATTCGGCCGTTGGCCGGCGGAACGGGGACAGCGTGATCGCGTTCCCGACCGGCTTCGGCATCGGCGCCTCGTAGATGCACAGGCACCAATTAGTGGTCTCGGGGTCGAACAGCACGCCGCCGCCCGAGCCGTTCTGAGCCCAGTACATCGGGCGAATATAGAGCTCGGCATTCGCAGCAAAGCGTGCAATACCTTCGTCGGCGAGCGAGAGCCAGGTGCCGGCATCGACCACCGGCTTCAGGCCAAAATTGATCGCGGACTGATTGGCGCGGGCGACGTGACGGTCGAGATCGGGCGCGACGCCTTCGAACGCGCGCGCACCGTCGAACACCACCGAGCCGAGCCAGGCCGCGTGGGTGCGCGGCCCCATGATCGGCACGTTGCCGTCGTGCCATTTGCCCTCGAAGAAGGTCCAGCTCGGCGAATATTCGATCGGCTTCTTGATCTCGGCCATATCAAGCCTCCCTTCAGATAGATCCGGGCACTATTGTCCCAATTTCTAAACGATTTGCTGCGGCGAAGCACCCCATCCCCCCCTTCCGGAAGGCAAGACAAAGCCGCAAACAAACCGGCTATAATGTCGGGCAGTTCACGGAGTTTCCCATGCCGCTCGATCCGCTCGCAAAGCGCTTGTTGACCATGATGGCAGCCGCTGCGCCGCAGTCCCGCAGCCGGCCGAGTGTCGAGGCGCGCCGGCAGTCGCTGGCGAAGCTGATGCAGTTTGCCCGCGCCGAGGCGCCTGACGTGACCGTGTCCGACGGCACGCTGCCCGGCCCCGGCGGCGAGCTGCCCTTTCGCCTCTATTCTCCCGCATCTGCCGGCGAAAGCGCTCCCGGCTTCGTGTTCTTTCACGGCGGCGGGCTCGTGGCCGGCAGCGTTGCGACGCATGACCGCATCGCGGCGGCGCTGGCGCACGCGACCGGCTGCCGTCTCGTTTCGGTCGACTATCGCCTGGCGCCCGAGCACAAGTACCCTGCCGCCGTCGACGACGCGATCGCGGCGACCGAATGGGTTGCGCGTGAAGCGCCCTCCCTCGGCATCGATGCCGAACGGCTGGTGGTCGGCGGCGATTCCGCCGGTGCCACGCTGGCCGCGATCGTGTGCCAGGAGGCCGCGCAGAGCGCCGGGCTCTCGATCGTCGCACAATGCCTGATCTGTCCGGTGCTGGATTTCGAGGAGACTTCACCCTCGCGCGAAGCCTTCGCCGAAGGGCATCTGATCGATCGCACCACCATCGAGGCCGACCTGTCCGACTACCTGCCCGAGGGTCTGGATGCCGCCGATCCCCGCATCTCACCCTTGCGCGCGACACGGCTCGCAGGCCTGCCGACCGCGATCATCCACACCGCCGAGTACGACCCGATGCGCGACGAGGGCAATGCCTATGCGCGCAAGCTGCTTGCCGCAGGCGTGGCGGTCGAGCACGTCTGCCATGACGGCATGGTCCACAATTTCCACGCCATGGGTGCGATCCTGCCGCAGGCACAGCTCGTGCTGTCGCAGATCGGCGAGCAGGTGCGGCGGGCGGTGGAAAGGTAACACCTATCCTCGCCCCTCCGCTGCCGGAGAGTGTGCCGGTTTGGTCACGGCATGGCAGCAACGCGCACCCATCGCGTTGGTCCCTTGGGGATGCCGCTTGACCACACCCGCGAACACGTTCCATCTAGCAATCCCTTGTCGTCACAGCGCCACGCGTCGGGTCTTCACTTGTCACATCGCAGGCCATTGCAGGTTATGGCTTGGCGCTCTGTCGCGGTGGGATTGCTTTGTCTGACGGTCCCGTCGGGCGCTGCCTATGCCTCGGATGAAGCGCCAGACACACCGGCAAAGCCGGATGTCCCGAACATCTATCTCGATCTCCGCACGATCTATGCGACCATCCCGGCAGGCACGCTCGGGCTCGGCTTTGGCAACACCTCGCTGTCGGCCGCGTTCGAAGCCCTCGCGGCGCGACGGGGCACGACGCTGCCGAACGGGCTGCCGCCCGCGAAATCGATTGCGGTCGACCTGCCGCTCACCGTCGACGTCACCGACCGCGTCTCGCTCTATGGCGGGGTGTCAGGCTCGACTACGGACCTCGGCGGCGGCTGGTCGACCTTCGACATCACGAGCTGGAACATCGGCGTCCAGGCCGATGTCTACAAGCAGAACGGCGGCAGGATCCCGACCATCACCCTGCAATCCACCCTGACGCAGTCGGTGCCGAACGAGCAGGGCATGACGAACTCGTTCAACAACATCCTGGAGTTCGACTACGCGCTCGACGAGGACGAGACGCGCGGCTGGCTTGCCGGCGTACAATACACCTACACCACGATCGCAAGCCCGTTCACCAGCATCCGGCCGAACACGATCCTTTATGCCGGCGGCTATTACCAATGGCCCAGCAACTGGAAGTTCACCGGGCGGCTCGGCATGCAGTCGTTCGGCGGCGCGCAGCTTGCGGGCCGGACGCTGGCGGACTCCTTCACCCAGCCGATCCTGCGGCTCGACCTCGACCGCATGGACGACAACGACAACCGCCTGTTCGGCATCACCGCGCAGATCTCGTGGATGCCGAAGCCGGCCTACCAGGTGACGCTGCGCACGCCGCTTTACGCCGTGCGCAACTAATCCGGCACCGGCACGTCGAACGTGTTCAGCGTAACCGAGACCATGCAATAGACGCCGACCAGATAGGACAGTTCGGCCGCGCCGTGCTCGCCGAATTCGTTGACCGCAGCCCGATAGGTCAGCTCGGGCAGCACGCCGCCGTTCACCAGCGCAGACGCCATGTCATAGGCGACGGCCTCCTGCTTGGTAAGATCGACCGGCCGCTGCCCGGCGACGATCGTCGCGAGCTTCTCGTCCGAGAGTCCGCGCTGCTCAGCGACCAGCACGTGAGCATAGAGCTCGTAGCCGGAGCGGAAATGCGAGCCCGTGACAAGGATCGCGACCTCGCGCACCGGCGCCGGCAGCAGCGGGTTCGAAGCGATCGCCTTGACCAGTTCCCATACCGGCTTGCCGAAGCGCGGCTCGCGGAGCCAGGGATTCCAGGGGCCGAGCAGCGCGCCGTCGTCGCGCATGTTCACGAAGCCCTTGAAGTGGTCCTTGATACCCGCTTGCATGTCGGCATAGAGCGGCTTCTGTTCGTCGGTCAGCTCTTTCGGATCGAGAATGGGAAGGCGCACGGAGGGTCTCCTCGTTGAGAAGACGGCAGGCTCGCTTGCGTGCGCGCGCATGGCAAGTGAAGTTGCTGTGACATCGGCGCCTTTTCGCCAATGGAAAAGGCGCGGCTACTGAGCCTTCGCGCTCATGGGCTCTGGGGATTGACGACGTCCTCGACCGCAAGCGCCAATGGCTGTGCGGTCTCGAGAAACGACTTCAAGGCCGCCTCGAACGGCGCCGGATCGAGACCGCGCGCGGCCAGCCATTCGGGCTCGTAATAGGTCTGCCGGTAACGCTCGCCGGAATCGCAGATCAGCGTCACCAGCGACCCGGTCCGGCCCGCCTCTCTCATCTCTGAGGCAAGCCGGCACAGCGCCAGGAAGTTGGTGCCCGTGGAGCCTCCGACCGCGCGCCGCAACCGCCGTGACAGCACGTTCATGGCCGCGACCGTCGCCGCATCCGGAATCTTCATCATGCGGTCGACCACGCCAGGCACGAAGGACGGCTCGCAGCGCGGCCGGCCGACGCCTTCGATCAACGAGGGGCGTTCGCAAACATGCGAGCGGTCCTGCGAGCGGAAGCAGTCGAAGAAGGCGGAATGCTCGACATCGGCGACGCACAGCCGCGTCGGATATTGGCGATAGCGCAAATAGCGGCCGATGGTGGCCGAGGTGCCGCCCGTGCCCGCCCCCATCACGATCCAGTCCGGAAGCGGACGCGGCTCGCCCTTCAGCTGCGCGAAGATAGACTCGGCGATGTTGTTGTTGCCGCGCCAGTCGGTGGCGCGCTCCGCGAAGGTGAACTGGTCCATGTAGTGACCGCCCAGCCGGGTGGCGAGCGCGGCGGCCTCCGCATAAAGTGCGCGGCCGTCGTCGATCAGGTGGCAATTGCCGCCATAATGCTCGATCGCGGCGATCTTCTCGGCCGAGGTCGTGCGCGGCATCACCGCATAGAAGGGCACGCCGATCATCTCCGCGAAATAGGCTTCCGACACCGCGGTCGAGCCGGACGATGCTTCCACGACGGGCGTGCCTTCGTGGATGTGGCCGTTGCAGAGCGCATAGAGGAACAGCGAGCGCGCCAGCCGGTGCTTCAGGCTGCCGGTCGGATGCGTCGACTCATCTTTCAGATAGAGGTCGATGCCCGCCAGCGCCGGCACGATCAGGCGGATCAGATGGGTGTCGGCTGTGCGGCACTGGTCGGCTTCGATCGCCGCGATGGCGTTGTCGACCCAGCCGCGCCGGTAGCTGGGGGCAACGGGATCATGCTGGCGAAAGGGAAGCGGCTGCATCGGACGAATCTCTCATGAGGCGCACCGCGCATCAATAGCGCTGGACTGCTGTTTGACGCGTTTTCATTACGCGAACCGGCTTCCACGTCGCTGGAAAACGCTCCACTCAGAACTCCAGCGGCGCATTGTCGACGACCTCTTTCATGACGAAGAAGGTGCGGGTCTGGCGGACGCCAGGCAGCGCGATCAGCTGCTCGCCATGGATGCGGTTGAAGTCCTCCATGTCGCCGACGCGGATCTTGAGGAAGTAATCGAAATCACCTGCGACGAGGTGGCAGTCGAGCACAAACTTCAGCTTCGCGATCGCCTGCTCGAAGATCGCAAAGCTCTCCGGGGTCGAGCGGTCGAGCACAACGCCGACCATCACCAGCGTGCCCTTCGCCACCTTCTTCGGTGCAACCATGGCGCGGACGGTGGCGATAAAGCCGTCCTCGAACAAGCGCTGGGTGCGGCGATGGCAGGTCGCCGGGCTGATCGCGACTGATACGGCCAGCTCGGCGTTGCTGAGCCGACCGTTATTCTGCAGCAATCTCAATATCTTGAGGTCGGTTCGGTCGAGCCGGGAGGCCATGAAAGGATCTTTCTAAAAAATGGTTTCTGTCGGAAGAATTCATAGCAAGGATGCTACTTGCTGCAATATATGGCACAACATCTGCTCGATATTTGAAAGCACCTTTTTGCGCCACGGTGCTAGCGACATCCCAGCCATAACACCAATCGGGATGACGCAATGAACCTGGATAAATTCGCACGCTATCCGCTCACCTTCGGACCGACGCCCATCGAGAAGCTGGAGCGGCTGTCGAAGCACCTCGGCGGCAATGTCGAGATCTACGCCAAGCGCGAGGACTGCAATTCCGGCCTCGCCTATGGCGGCAACAAGCTGCGCAAGCTCGAATACATCATCCCCGACGCGATCGCCTCCAACGCCGACACGCTGGTGTCGATCGGCGGCGTGCAGTCGAACCACACCCGCATGATCGCCGCCGTCGCCGCCAAGATCGGCATGAAGTGCCGCCTGGTGCAGGAAGCCTGGGTGCCGCACGAGGACGCCGTCTACGACCGCGTCGGCAACATCATGCTCTCGCGCATCATGGGCGCCGATGTGCGCCTGGTCGACGACGGCTTCGACATCGGCATCCGCAAAAGCTGGGAACAGGCCATCGAGGAAGTGAAGGCTGCGGGCGGCAAGCCCTACCCGATCCCGGCGGGCGCCTCCGTCCACAAATTCGGCGGCCTCGGCTATGTCGGCTTCGCCGAGGAAGTGCGCCGCCAAGAGAAGGAGCTCGGCTTCAAGTTCGACTACATCGTCGTCTGCACCGTCACCGGGTCGACCCATGCCGGCATGCTGGTCGGCTTCGCCGCGGACGGGCGGGCGCGCAAGGTGATCGGTATCGATGCCTCGTTCACGCCTGATCAGACCAAGGCACAGGTGCTCGAGATCGCGCAGAACACCGCCAAGCTGGTCGAGCTCGGCAAGGACCTCGTCGCCGACGACGTCGTGCTGGTCGAGGACTACGCCTATCCCGCCTATGGTGTCCCGTCCGAAGAGACCAAGGAAGCGATCCGCCTCACAGCGCGGCTCGAAGGCATGATCACCGACCCCGTCTACGAGGGCAAGTCGATGCAGGGCCTGATTGACCTGGTGCAGAAGAACCATTTCGAGAAGGGTGCGAAGATCCTCTACGCCCATCTCGGCGGCGCGCCGGCCCTCAACGGGTATGCGTACGCGTTCAGAAACGGTTGAGCTAGACACACGAAGACTGTCGTCCCGGGGCGCGACGAAGTCGCGACCCCCGGGACCACCGCTGCGCGGCGCCCTATCGCGTCCTGACGATCTGCAGCAGCTCCTCGCCGTAGTGCTCGAGCTTCTTGTCGCCAATTCCCGGCACGTTGCGCAACTCGTCCAGTGTGGTCGGCCAGGCGCGGACGATGCCGTCAATGGTGGCATCGTGCAGCACGACGTAGGCCGGCACCCCGCGCTCGCGCGCCACATCCGAGCGCCAGGACCGCAGCCGCGCACGCAATTCCGGATCGACATCGCCCTGCGGCGCATTCCCTGCCGGCGCGAGATCGCCGCGCCGGGATTTGGCGCGGCTCGCGCGGATACGGGTGCCCGGCGCCTCCTCCCGCAGCCACACCTCGGTCTCGCCTCGTAATACGCCGCGCGCGGACTCCGTCAGCTTCAGCGCGCCGAAGGCCTCGCTGTCGCTCTGCAAATGTCCCATCGCCACCAGCTGCCGCAGCACGGTGCGCCACTGCTTTTCATTGAGCTCGCGCCCGATGCCGAACACCGAGAGCTTGTCGTGGCCGAACTGCGTCACCTTCTCGGTCAGGCGTCCGATCAGCACGTCGATCAGGTGCATCGCGCCGAAGCGCTGGCCGGTGCGATAGACGCAGGACAGCAGCTTCTGCGCCAGCACCTTGCCGTCGCGCATCTTGGGCGGGGTCAGGCAATTGTCGCAATTGCCGCAATTCTCGATGGTCACGACCTCGCCGAAATAGGCCAGCAGCCGCTTTCGCCGGCACTGCGCCGTCTCTGCGAGCCCGACCAGAGCATCGAGCTTGCCGATCGAGACGCGCTTGAAATCCTCGGAGCCGGTGGATTCGTCGATCATGCGGCGCTGCTGCACGATGTCGGAGAGCCCATAGGCCATCCAGGCTGCGGACGGCTTACCGTCGCGCCCTGCCCGCCCGGTCTCCTGGTAATAGGCCTCGATGCTCTTGGGCAGATCGAGATGGGCAACGAAGCGCACGTCCGGCTTGTCAATGCCCATGCCGAAGGCGATGGTGGCGACGATCACGATACCGTCCTCGTTGAGGAAGCGGTCCTGATTTCGCGAGCGCACGCTGCTGTCGAGCCCGGCGTGATAGGGCAGCGCGGCGATGCCGGCATCGTCGAGCGCGGCGGCGACCTCCTCGACGCGGTTGCGCGACAGGCAATAGACCACACCGGCATCGCCTGCATGGCGCTCCCGGATGAACTCCTTCAGCTGCGACACCGCATTGCGCTTGTCGACGATCTCGTAGCGGATATTGGGGCGGTCGAAGCTGGAGACGAATTGCGGGCTGTCTGTTAGCTGAAGCCGCTGGACGATCTCTTTCCGCGTCAATTCGTCGGCGGTCGCGGTCAGCGCGATGCGTGGCACGTCCGGAAACCGCTCGGCAATGACGGAGAGGCCGACATATTCAGGCCGGAAATCGTGCCCCCATTGCGAGACGCAATGCGCTTCATCGATCGCGAACAGCGCCACCCTGGCCTGCGCCAGCATCGACAGACAGCGTGGCGTCACCAGGCGCTCCGGCGCGACATAGAGCAGGTCGAGATCGCCCGCGATCAGGCGCCGTTCGATATCGGAGGCTTCCTGCAATGTCAGTGACGAGTTCAGCGCCGCGGCATTGACGCCGGCCTCGATCAATCCGGCGACCTGGTCGCGCATCAGCGCGATCAGGGGAGAAACCACGATACCGCAGCCTTCGCGCAACAGTGACGGCAATTGATAGCACAACGACTTGCCGCCGCCGGTCGGCATCAGCACCAGGCAATTGCCGCCATTGGTGACATGCCGGATGATCTCGGCCTGGGCGCCGCGGAAACCCGGCAGGCCAAACACCGAATGCAGCACGGACAGCGCGTCCCGGCCATCGGCCGGCGCTGGCAGCGGAGCGGTGGAAGGGGCGGACATGGCGGAGCTGGGGCTTCAAGAGATTCGTCGCAAGGCCAGTCGCATGACCGCGCGGGCGTGGCAAGCATATCTTCACCCTCCGCTCGCGACGAGAGGTGAAAAGCTACGCGCCGATCCTGCGCAAGGCCTCGGCGACCGTCACGATCGGCATGCCACGCTGTTCCGCGGCCTTCAGGGCGTGACGCAGCAGAGCCGGCGTGCAGCCATAGGGGCTCGGGTGATCGACCACGTCATGGCCGTAGAAGATCAGCCAGCCACCACTTGCGACCGCCTCGTCCAAGTAGCGATCCACGCCCGCCGCATCGATCTCGCAATTGACCAGGGGCGAGGCGCGCAGGAACTGGAGATCGATGACGTCGCTGTTGACGCCGGGAAGGATGCCACGCGCCGAGCGGAAGGTCTTGGCGAGCTGCGGTTTGCGCCAGACCGAGGCGAGGCCATAGGGATAGGCGAAATTCTCCAGCCGGATCGAGGAATCGATGCCGTGAAAATAGCTGCGGTTGCGTTCGATCTCACGCGCCATTGCACTCTCGTCGAGATCGACCGCGCGCAGATGCGAGAAGGTGTGGCAACCGATCTCGTGACCGCCGCGATGCAGCCGGACGATCGCATCGTTCGACAGCCCGTGCCAGTGATCCCCTGGCTGGTCGATCAAACTGCCGGCGAGGTAGAACGTGCCGCGGCCGCCATGGTCTTCCAGCAGCGCAGCCCCCTCATCTGCGGCGCTATCCGGAGCGTCATCGAAGGTGAAGCTCACCATCGGCACATGCGCCTGCAAACGGTGCGGCGCGGCGCGGAAATGCCGGGCCAGCCGATTGCTCAAGCGTCCGTTGAGGTCCGACAGCAAGGGTGCATTCCCTGTGATTCCACGTTTCTCTACTGAAACATTTGCACGTGGTCCGAGGCAAGCTTAACGCCTGGGTAATCCTAACGTGGAACCGGACGCTCCCATTTAACGCGCGAGCAGCGGAGCATCGGCATTCGCGCCAAGATATTGCAGCCAATTGCGGAAGAGCGCCGCGGCGGCGCTGCCGGCATCGATATCCGCGCGCAAGGTCAGTGCAGGCAGTTCGTTGGTGAGCGCCGGATGGCGCTGCTGTCTCGCCCGCCTCTCGAACCGCGCCAGTTTCTCCTCCGTCGCTGCGTCGAAATAACTCAGAGGCAGGGCTGGATAGGCCTCACGTTCGCGCGCGAGGTAACGGCCGATGTCGCGTAGATATTCGCGCTGAAGCGACAGCGCGTCATATTCGGGGTGCCCCTGGAAGAAGATGAAACGGCTGGCATATTGCCTGACGAAGATGTCGACCCCGGCCTGGGCCGACCGGGTCAACACCTCGTACCCGGCCCGAGAGAGATCGTCCTCCGCGACTTCGTTCAGGCGAGAATGCGAAATTTTGAGCGGCGCCGGCGCGTCACGCGTCAGCGGATCGCCGGTCACAGTCTCACAATCGAAGATGCCATGGCATTTGGTTGGCAGGCGCTGTCGTTCCACGCGGTCGAGATGCAGCACCGCGGCGTGTGCGGCGAGGCACGACCAGATCGTCGAGCGGGTGTTGACCTTGGCCCAGTCGATCAACTCGGTGAGGTCACGCCAGTACGGCTCCTGATTGAGCTCGGGCGCGACCGGCTCGGCGCCGGTCACGATCAGCCCGTCAAATGTCTGGCGCCTGAGGTCGGAGAGATCGGAATATTCACTCTCGACATGCCACTTCGCTTCCGGCGAGCGCGTCACCGACGGCAGCGAGAAGCAATGGAAGCGGATGCGGCGATGCCCCGCGGCGGCCTGGAGCAGCTTCATGAACTGTCGTTCGGTCGCCTTCAGCGCCGTATCCGGCATGTTGTTGATCAGTCCGATGGTGAGCTCGGCGCCGCCGCGATCGCGCGCGAGATCGTCCTCGGCGGGCACCAGCGCCGGGCTTGCGATACCTTGATCCCTGGCGATCAAGACGTTCATCGGCCCGATTGCCTACTCCGCCGCCTGAAGGCGTGCGGCCGGACAGGCCTTTTCCAGCGCCTGGTCGATATCCTCGATGATATCGGCCGCATGCTCGATCCCGATCGAAAGACGGATGGTCTCGGGAAGCACACCGGCCGTGCGCTGTTGCTCCGGCGACATCTGCCGGTGCGTGGTCGAGGCTGGATGGCAGGCCAGCGACTTGGCGTCGCCGATGTTGACGAGGCGCGTGATCAGCTTCAGCGCGTCATAGAAGGTTTTGCCGGCCTCCATCCCGCCCTTGATGCCGAAGGTGAACAGCGAGGAGGCGTTGCCATTGAGATACTTTTGGACCAGCGGATAATAGGGGCTGTCCGGAAAGCCGGTGTAATTGACCCAGGCCACGCGCGGGTCCTTGCGGAGGAATTCGGCCACCTTGCGGGCGTTCTCGACGTGGCGCTCCATGCGCAGCGCCACCGTCTCGATGCCCTGGAGCAACAGGAACGCGTTGAACGGTGACAGCACCGATCCCATCGTGCGCTGATAGACGCTGCGCGCGCGCTCGATATAAGCCGTCCTGCCGAAACGCTCGGCATAGACGAGGCCGTGATAGGAGGCGTCCGGCTTGTTGTAGGCCGGGAAGCGGTCGGCGTGATTGGCCCAGGGGAAGTTGCCGGAATCGACGATGGCGCCGCCGAGCGTGGTGCCGTGACCGCCCAGGAACTTGGTCAGCGAATGCACGGCGATGTCGGCGCCGTAGTCGAACGGCTTGAGCAGGATCGGCGTTGCGACCGTATTGTCGACGATCAGCGGCACGCCATGCGCATGCGCGATCTTGGCCAGCGCCTCGATGTCGCAGACGTTGCCGGCGGGATTGCCGATGGTCTCGGCGAACACGGCGCGGGTGTTCTCGTCGATCAGCCTCGCAATCGCGTCAGGCGCATCGCTCTCGGCGAATCGGCCGGTGATGCCCTGCCGCGGCAGGATGTGGGAGAGCAGCGTGTGCGTGGTGCCGTAGAGCTGCGGTACGGAGACGATATTGCCACCGTGGTCGGCGACATTGACGAAGGCGAAATGCAGCGCGGCCTGACCGGTGGCGACCGCAAGCGCGCCGACGCCGCCTTCGAGCTGGGCGATACGCTTCTCCAGCACGGCGCTGGTGGGATTGGCGATGCGGCTGTAGCGGAAGCCTTCGGCTTCGAGATTGAAGAGCGCTGCGCCGTGGTCGGCACTGTCGAAGGCGTAGGCGGCGGTCTGATAGATCGGCACGGCCACGGCGTGCGTGGTAGCTTCGGGTTCGTAGCCGGCGTGAATTGCGATCGTTTCGTTGCGCATCGTACCACCTCCGCGTGGGACGCGGGCCGCACTTATTGGCCTGTATGAGGCATGTGCGTTGTCCGCCGCCCCTGTGTTAGAGCCGGGTGGTAAAGCGGACAATAATTCGCTTAGAGATCGAGGAAGTAACCCTAATGGTTATTGGTGAATTGGCTAAAATCTAAGTCAATTTGGATTTACGATTGCACTGGCATCACCGGGAGGCCGGAGGACCCGGCTTCCCGGCCACGATATCGTAAGAGGCATCGCGCCGACGCGCGAGACCTCGAACGCCAGATCAAGCCATCATTTCCCAGAGCTGGTGAGCCAGTACGCCAGCGCGCTTTTCGATCGCGGCGGCAGCGTCCAGTGCGATATCCTCACGGTAGCGGCCTGCGATGAGCTGCACGCCGATCGGCTTGCCGTCGTGCACGGCCACCGGCACCACCGCGCCGGGCAGGCCCAGCACGTTGATCGCGGAGATGAAGCGGATTTCGCCCCAGAAGATTTCCTGCACACGCTCGGCGCTGACGGTGTCCTCGCGCGGCCCCGGTGTCGGCTTCACCGTTGTCGGCGCCAGCACCACCGGATAGTCCTCGAAGAACATTTGCCAGGCGCGGATATGGCCGTTGCGAGCGGCCGTCGCCTGCATCCAGGCCTTGAGGTCGAGAACATTGGCCTTGGTCTTCATCCCGCCCCACGCCTTGTGGAAGTCTTCGGACGTGACCTTCAGCATGCCCGCCTCCTGCATCACCATGGTCTCGTTGGTGATGATGTCGCACCAGGTCTGCCAGACGCCGTTGACGTCGGGCACCTCGACCTCGCTGACGCGATAGCCGGATCGCTCCAGATGGTCGGCGGCCTGGCGGAGTGCCGCGCTGACCGCCGGATCGACTTCCATGTCATCGGGTATCTTGGCCAGCGCGACCTTGATCGGCCCCTTCGGCTTCGGTCCGGTCAGGGGCGCCGGGACCCACCAGGGATCGCGGGGATCGCGCTGGCTCATCACCTCGAGCGCCAGACGAACGTCCGCGACATGACGGGCGAGCGGTCCCTGCGCCGACATCAGATGCGCCAGCATCGGCCGCTCCGCCGTTGCGCTTGCGTTGAAAGCGGGAATGCGGCCCTGCGTCGGCTTGATGGTGGCAACACCATTACAATGCGCCGGCCAGCGCAGCGAACCTCCGATGTCGTTGCCATGCGCAATGGTGCCGATGCCGGCGGCGACGGCTGAACCCGCGCCGCCCGAGGAGCCGCCGCAGGTGATGTCAGGGTCCCAGGGATTGAGCGTCAGTCCATGCAGCGGATTGTCGGTGAAGCCGCGGAACGAGAATTCCGGCGTGTTAGTGAGGCCGATGACGATCGCACCCGCCTTCTTCAGATTGCGGACAACGGGCGAATCCGACGGCGCGATGAGATTCTTGTTGGCGCGAACGCCGTTGAAATTGGGCCGGCCCTCGTAGTCGACGTTCTCCTTGATGGTGATGGGGACGCCGTGGAGGAGACCGAGTTCGGCGCCTCGGGCGCGCTGCTTGTCGGCCGCATGCGCCGCCTTCAGCGCTTCCTCTCCGAGATCGACGACGACCGCATTCAGCCTCGGATTGACGGCATGCATCCGCTCCAGATGCGCCTCGACGGTTTCCACCGCAGAGATGGCGCCGGAGCGGATCGCCGCCGCAGTTTCTACTGCCGACCATTGCCAGGCCGGACCTCTGGGGCAGCGTGCAACGGCTGATTTACGAGACGGCGGCGTGACCTTCTTTGTCACCTTGGCGGCAGCCCGCTTGCGGACTGGGCCTTTCTTGCTCGAGGTCTTCGCAACCTTCTTCGAAACGCTTTGCTTCTTCGTCGCCTTCTTTGCCACGTCCCCTCTCCTGAAATTGAGCGGCGAAAGTTACGAAGGACATGCGACCCTGTACAGGTGCGTTTCTGCATGGCGCGCTGGCGCAGCGTGGCTGCCGCACCGCGATCAAAGCGATGCGCTAGGCGGCCTGCCTGAGTGCGAGTTTGGCAATCGCATCTCTCAAGACATTCACTCCCGCCCCCGGCCGCGTACCGTGCTCGGCAAGATGACGACGAAACGCGCGCGCCCCCGGCACAGCATGGAATGCACCCACGAAATGCCGCGTGATGGCATGCAGCCGCGTGCCGCGGGCAAGCTGCGCTTCGATATAGGGCATCATGGCCTCGAACGCGTCCTGCATCGTGGCGCTCGGCGCCGCCTCACCGAAAATCTCGGAATCGACCGACAGCAGCCGCCACGGCTCCTGATAGGCGGCACGACCGAGCATGACGCCGTCGACATGGGCAAGATGCGCTTGCGCCTCGTCGAGCGTCAGAACGCCGCCGTTGATGATGATCGGAACGTCCGGCATCGCGCGCTTGAGCCGATAGACGCGGTCATAGTCCAGCGGTGGGATGTCGCGGTTCTCCTTGGGCGACAACCCGTTGAGCCAGGCTTTCCGGGCATGCACGATCAGCACATCGCAGCCGGTGGCGACCACCGCGCGCGCGAGCGTGTCGAGCGCGACTTCCGGGTCCTGGGCATCGATGCCGATGCGGCACTTGACGGTGACGGGAACGGCGACCGCGCGCTTCATCGCCTCGACGCACCTCGCCACGAGTTCCGGCTCCGCCATCAGGCACGCGCCGAAGCGGCCATCCTTCACGCGATCGGACGGACAGCCGACATTGAGGTTGATCTCGTCATAGCCGAACTCTTCGCCGATCCTTGCCGCCTTCGCCAGTTCACCGGGATCCGACCCGCCAAGCTGAAGCGCGACCGGATGCTCGATCGCGTCGAACCCAAGCAGACGCTCCCGGTCGCCATGAATGATGGCCCCTGTGGTCAACATTTCCGTGTAGAGCAGCGCCCGCCGTGACAGATGGCGGTGGAACACCCGGCAATGCCGGTCGGTCCAATCCATCATCGGAGCCACGGAAAAGCGATACGGCAAGGTTTGCAATCTTACGGCCTGATTTTGAGCTAGGAAAATATGTTTCCGGCCACCGGGATACCTCGCAGACCACCCAAATTCAACCCGGCGTGCCGCTCACGCGCCTCGCCCTTCTGGTCGGCGTGGGCACGTTGACACCGCAACGCGGGTGCTGTTGAACGCCGTCATGGGCAGACCAAACACCCGCGCGCTGGAACGACAAGCCAGAGATGTGGCCGCATTGATGCGCATGTTCGCCAACGAACATCGCCTGCTCATCGTCTGCAAGCTGGTCGAATATGGCGAAGCAAATGCCGGGGCGCTCGCCGAGGAGGTGGGCCTATCCGCCTCGGCACTGTCGCAACACCTCGCCAAACTGAAGGCGGAGGGTATCGTCGCCGCCCGGCGCGACAGTCAAACGGTGTGGTACCGCATCGCCGACCGTCGGGTCGAAGAGCTGGTTTCGACCCTGCACCGGCTGTTCTGCGGACCTCGCAAACGATAGCCTTCCGCCCGCTGAGCGGGAGGCGTCGTTCAGCTAACTAGCTGCGCGTCTGCTGCTTCCCTGGACTCGACCCACCAGAAGAACAGCGCAGCGCCGACTGCCAGCGCGGCGAACCAGGCGATATCGGGGATGTTCGTCACGTCCGGAAGGCGAACCTTGCCCAATGCCCAGACATTGAGCACGTGGGCCTTCAACCAGTCGAAGCTCAGCGCATAGAGGATTGCGCCGGCGATCATACCGAGCGCACCGACCAGGGCATGGACACTGCCGGTTGCGATGGCACCAAGCGCCGTTCCCGGACAGTAGCCGTAGACCACCATGCCGACGCCGAACAGCGCGGCACCAAGCGCGACCGCCAGCAAATTGGCATCCTTGACGTAGTACTTCGTGTTGCCGGTATCGACGAGCAGCAGCACGCCGATGCCGCCGACCACGATCGCGGTGCCCATCACCTTCAGCACGGTGAAGTCGCGCAGACGAAACTGATTCTCGATCACGTTGCAGCTCGTCACCTTGCCACGCTGCAGCAGGAAGCCGAAGGCTGCGCCCATCACGAGCGGGCCGAGGATCGTCATCATAGCGGTCATCTCTGTTTCTCCTCTCAGCGCTTGCGGAACATGAGCGCGGAAATACCGAGCCCGGTGGCGAACATCACTGCGAGGAACAGCCAGCTCGACACCGCGAGCTGCAACCCGCCGGAGATGCCGTGTCCGCTGGTGCAGCCGCCGGCGAGGCGTGCGCCGTACATGATCACGGCGCCACCGAGGAATGCGCCGACAAAGCGCTTGGCGATCGATGGTCCGAACCGCTCCTTCCAGACCTCCGGCACGAGCTCCAGCCGCCACGTGCCCGACATCACCGCGGCAATGAACGCCCCTGCGGGAAGGCCTACGAGGAACCAGACGCCGTAGTCCCACTTCAGCGGCATGCTCTTCCAGTAGGAGTTCTGGGCAACCGCCTCCGGGCCAATGACCGGGGCTGCGAACAGTGAAGCGATGCGCGAATAGGCGGTGGTAACGCCCAGCGGATCGCCGAACACCGCAAAAGCGATCCAGCTCAGAAGTCCGATACCGGCGCCGACGAGATAGGGCGACCAGTCGATCCGCGCGGTACGCGGAGCTTCGCGAACATAGCTTTCCGTCATGGTGGTCATGTGCGTTTTCCCCGACAGCGGCCCGCGCCGCGCTCTCACGGCACGATCGACCGGCAACGAAAATCATATTCAAAAATTGTAATTTAGTAAATTCTAAAGTACGGCGTCAGCACTCGAGGCGGTCGGACTCGCCTGCTGCGGCTGCGGCATGCCGCCGCGGTCGACGAGCAGATCGGTGAGGCCCGCCCCCAACCACATCCCGCCGAGCACGATCCAGGCGGTCAGCGCGAACACCGAGGCACCGGTCACCCCCGCGCCGACCGCGCAGCCGCCCGCAAGCATGGCGCCAAATCCCATCAGCACCGCGCCGAGCAGATAGCGGCGCATGCCCAGCCCGTCCGAAAATCCTTCCAGTTTCAGCTCATGCGCGCTTGTCGCGGCAACGAACGAGCCGAGGAACACGCCGGGAATGATGCCGAGATCGAAGCCGAGCCGGAGTTGCGAGCTGTTCAGGACCAGCATCAGCAATTCGGCCGACGGGCCGCTGAAGGTGAGACTCTTCAGCGGCACCGGGGCGAAGGAAGCCTGCGCGAGTTGATAGGTGAAGAACCAGCCGGCGACGACGGCCAGGCCAGTGGCCAGCGCGGCGAGGATCAGCCGGCGCCGCAACTGACTGCGAAAAGCGAAGACGAGCCCCGCGAACAGCCATAGTCCGCCAAAGGCGAGCTTCTCGAGCGTGCCACCGCCGAACACCGCCATGATATCGCGCGACGGGCCGCCATCGACCAACCAGAGATTGGTCACCCACTCGCGCGCCGGTGACAACAGGCCGCGATACGAAGCCTGCGCAGTGACCGCGAACACCAGACCCGACAGGAGCGCCCTGAGATTGCCGTTGGCCGAGAGCACGAGCAGCCGGCTGGCGCAGCCGCGAGCGAGGATCATGCCGCAGCCGAACATCACGCCGCCGACCAGCGCGCCCGAGATGCTGCCCTGCTGCGCGAGCTGGCGCGCCTCGGACACGTCGAGCCAACCGACCGCAACCAGCGCCTGTGTGCCCACGAGCGCCGCGGCAAAAGTCAGGAGCCAGACCGCCAGGCGCGGTCCGCCCTCACCGCGGGAGAATTCGACGGCAGCGGCGCGCAGGCAGAAGCGGCTGCGCTGGGCGAAGAATCCGAACAGGCCGCCGACCAGGAGGCCGCCCAGCCATGACGACAGGTCTTCCCCCACGAAATCGATGAGTGTCGTCAGCACGGCCGCCTCGGTAGTCCCTAAAGGTCTGCCAGTCTACCGCCCACCACGGCGGCGCCCTATGAGCCAAATCAACTCTCGGACGGCGTCAGGGGCGGAGATAGGCATATCCCTGCTGCTGCAGCTCGGCGAGCCGCACCACGCCGCCCTTCTCGGCCACCACGAAGCCGGGCGTGAGGTCGTCGAGCTTGACGCCCTGCGCCTTCATCGTGTTGGCGCAGGCATCAAATCCGACGCCGGCATCGACGAGCTTTGTCATCATCGCAACGGTGTGATCCTCGGCGGCGAGCGCGTGAAAGGCGCGCAGCGCCGGCCCATGCACGACGAGCCTGATGTCGGCCTTGCCCGGTCCACCGACGCCGTCGACATGATTCTGGAGGTTACCCAGAACGAAGACGACACGGTCGGCGTCGGCGAGGTGGTAGACGACGCGCTGCCGCGCGGGCGTTTCCGTCGCTGCAGACGCCTCGCGCATGCCAAGAGCGCCAAATAGTCCGGCAAGGCTGGCGCGAAGCATGGATCGGCGCTGCATGGTCCCTCCTATCGTGTCTGCTTGATGAATTCAGCGATGCGATCGGCGACGTCTTCCGCGAAGAGGTCGCGGAAGAAATGATCGGCACCGTCGATCTTGTCGAGTTGTACCCGGCCGCCGCTCGAATCGGCAAGCGGAGCGAAGGACGCAATCACATCGGGAACGACCGTATCCTTTGTGGCGGCGAGCACCAGCACCGGCAGCTTCATGCGCGACACCAGCGCTGCGGTGTCCTGGCTGGGATCGGCGGCATAGAAGGACGTGAAGGCGCGCGCGGTCACCACGGCGTTGCGGCAATAGATGAAGCCGGGCACGTCCATCCATTCTCCGCCGCGGCCCGCTGCGACGGCCTTCGTTGCCTGCTCCAGCAACGGCTCGAGCGGCTTACCATAAGTCCGCGCATAGGAGGCGCGCAAATCGCCCTCCGCCTTTGCGGTGACCGGTGCCAAGAGCACCGCGCCAACCACCGACGGGGCTTCGCCCGCCGCGAGATAGCGCGCAACCTGGTTGCCGCCGCGAGAATGGCCGAACGTGAAGACGAGCCGCGACATCCCCTTGGCCCTGTTCACCCAGGCAGCGATCTCCGCATCCGCCTCGGCAGCGACGTAGTCGTGCCGCACGGCGCAGTCATACATTCCCTTGCGCCGGTCGAGCCCAAGCGACAGCGTATGGGCGAGCGAGGCGATGCCGCGCTGTTCCAGCGCCTTGGCAACGCCCTGGATGACTTCCATGTCCTTGTGGGCGAGCGTGCCGTGGGTCATCACGATGAGCGGCGTGTCGGGTCCCATCGACGCTGGCGTGCGCAGCGTCGCGAGTGCCGTCCGGCCGTCGATCGACAGTTCGAGCTCCTGCTCGGTGGCGCCGGCAGGCACCGCCAGCGCGAGCAACACAGCCATTCCCATCAACCATCGCATCGGCGGGCCCCCTCCTCAGGGACGGACGATCGTCCAGTTCTTTTCCGCCAGATTCATCAGCGCGGCAACCCCGACCTGGGTGACGCTGATGCCCTCGATCAGCGGCGGTCGCGTGCCCTCCTTCGCCGCCAGTGTCTCCAGCGTGTTGCCGCAGGCGACGAAACTCACATTGGGCATCGATTTCAGAAAATTCAACAGGCGCTCCTTCACCGGCGAGCGGTCATCGAGGAGCATGTCGAGGCCGCCATTGAAAGCGACGACCACGATCTCGACGTCCTCGCCCTGCCCCGAATAGTGCCGCGAGACGTTGGCCGCAACATCGAGGACCGCGCGCATCTTGACCAGGTCGTCGTCGCTGATCTGCAGCGCGAGCCGGTGCGGCTCGGCCGCCCGGGACGAAGCCGGAAAGGTTGCGATGAGCAAGCCGGCGGCAAACGCCGCGCATAGTGCCGTACGGCGGCTTGCTTCGGTCCTCACTCCACGCCTCTCGGCTTCCCATCCTTGCCGTCTTCAGGCGTCACGTCGATAACGGCGGCGCGCCCGGTGATCTTCACCGGCGCGACGCAATCCTTCATGCAAGGGTCCTTCTGCCAGAAGGACTTCTCGCTGGTGGCGCGGTCGTCCATCACAAAGCCTTGCTCGTTCGGCATCTTGATCGTGGCAAGGTTCTTGTTGGTCAACTCGAAATTCTGGTCGGCGACGACGTCGTTCAGGTACAAGACGTAGGCGACCAGCGCGTAGTATTCGTTGACGGAAAACGACTCCGCATTGCCGTAGGGCATGGCGTGACGGACGTAGTCGAACACGGTGGACGCATAGGGCCAGTACGAGCCCACCGTCTTGACCGGATTGTCTGAGGTCAGCGAGCCCTTGCCGCCGGCCAGCACCGGCCAGCGGCCGTTGCCCTCGCCGAACTCGCCATGGCAGGTCGAGCAATTGTCCATGAACAGTTTTTCGCCCTGCGCAACTGTGCCCTTGCCCTCCGGCAGGCCCTGGCCGTCGGGCCGCACGTCGATATCCCAGCCGCGGATCTCGTCCGCGGTCGGTGCGCGCCCGATGTTGTAGCGCGGCCCGCCCTTGGCGTCCGCCTTCTGTTGCGCGAGCGCCGGCGCGCTCAGCCCGCAAGCGAGCAGCGCAGCTGCAATGAACTTAAGCGACTTCGACATTCTCGACCTCACCATTGGCCTGCACGTGCCAGGTCTGGATGCCATTGTTGTGATAGATGGAGTTGACGCCGCGAATCTTGCGCAGCTCGGCCTTGCTCGGCTGCACGTATCCGGTTTCGTCCTGCACACGCGATTGCAGCAGCAGCGGCTCGCCGTTCCAGTCGAACTCGTAGTAGAAGCGCGTCAGCGCCTTGTCGAGCACGGGACCATCGATCCGCGCCGGCCACCAGTTGCGGCCGCCGTCGAGCGACACGTCGACGCGCTTCACCTTGCCGTTGCCGCTCCAGGCGAGACCCGACACGATGGTGAAGCCCTTGCCGTGCTTGATCGGCGCCTGCGGGCTGGGGTTCGTGATCACCGACTTGGCGTCCATCGACCAGGTGAACCGGCGTGCCTTGCCGTTCGGCAGCAGGTCCGTATATTTCGACGTCTCCTCGCGGGTATGCCAGGGTTGGTCGCCGACCTTGATGCGGCGCAGCCACTTGACCCAGAGATTGCCCTGCCAGCCCGGCACCACGAGCCGCATCGGGTAGCCCTGCTCGGGATAGAGCGCCTCGCCATTCATTTTGTAGGCGATGATGCAGTCGTCGAGCGCCTTCTCGATCGGCAGGCTGCGATCCATCGCCGCCGCATCGGCGCCCTCGACCAGCAGCCACTTGCCGTTGGTCTTGACGCCGGCCTCTTCCAGCAGCGTGCGCAGCGACACGCCGGTGTACTGCACGCAGTGGATCATGCCGTGGGTGAACTGGCAGCCATTGAGCTGCGCGCCGCGCCACTCCATGCCCGAATTCGCCGCGCACTCCATGAAGTGGATGCGGTTGACGCGCGGATAGCGCTTCAGCTCCTCCAGCGTCAAAATCAGCGGACGCTCGACCATCCCGTGGATCATCAGGCGATGATCGGCCGGATCGATCTCGGCGATCCCGCCGTGGTGCCGCTCGAAGCAGAGCCCGTTCGGGGTGATGATGCCTTCGAGCTCATGCAGCGGGGTGAAGCTCACCGAGGATTCGCGCGAGGCGGTCAGCCATTCGACGTCGCGCCGGACGACGTCCTTCTCGAACTTCGAGGGCTTGCCATAGGGGCGTACAGCGACGCCTTCGCCGAGTGCCTTGGTCCATTCGGGGACATTGGGGGGCTGGTTGGCCGGATTGCCGGCGCCGGCAAGAGCGGGCTTGGCGAGCACCGATGCGGCAACACCGGCCCCAGCGGCCAGGAAGTTGCGACGGGATTGCCGGGGACTGTCCATCTTCGACATCGCTTCTTACGCTCCGGTGACTTTGACGGCTCTGTTGGGTTCGAGGCGAACCACCTTCTGTCGGGTCAGATAATTGCCGACGACCTCCCAGATTGGCGGCCCTTCCGTTCCTTCGTTGACGCTGGCCCAGCCGGCGACCTGATATTCCCTGGCGGGGTCGATCGGCGCGCCGGTCTTGAGCATCTGCATGTCCGAGATGCGGCTGCCTTGCGGCTTCGTGACATCGATCGCATAGGACAGGCCGCCGATCCGCACCATGTCGCCGCCCTGCTGATAATAGGGATCGACGTTGAAGAGATTGTCGGCGACGTCCTCGACGATCTCCTTTAATCGCGCACCCGTCATGCCCATGCGGTAGACTGCGGGATAGGTGATCGCGGTTGCGTTGGTGACGTCCTCGAAGGTGATGTCCTGCCCCGGCAGCACGCTGGTGCCCCAGCGGAAGCCCGGCGACAGCGCGATCTCGGCATCACGCTCCTGCATCAGCGCCTGGCAGATCAGATCATCGAACGTGCCGTTGAAATTGCCGCGCCGGTACAGCAGCGACTCCGTCTTGCCGAGCACCTTTGACAGCTCCGACGCGAAGGGCTTGCGCACCTCGGCGATCTTGGCCGCCATCTCCGCATCCGCCGTGATCACGTCGGAAAACAGCGGGATGAGCTTGTACCGGAAAGCCTTGACCTCGCCGTCGCGGACGTCGAGATCGAGCCGCGAGACGAACTTGCCGGACGAGCCCGATGCGATCAGCAGGGTCTTACCGACCTTGACCGCCTCCGGCAGCGCGTCATGGGTGTGACCGGTCAGGATGACATCGATGCCCTTGACCCGGTTTGCGAGCTTGCGATCGACGTCGAAGCCATTGTGCGAGAGCAGCACGACGAGCTGCGCGCCGCTCTTGCGAGCCTTGTCGACCTGCGCCTGGACATCCTCCTCGCGCACGCCAAACGACCAGTTCGGAATCATCCAGCGCGGATTGGCGACCGGCGTATAGGGGAAGGCCTGGCCGAGCACCGCGATCTTGACGCCCCCGCGCTCGATCATGGTCGAGGCATCGAACGCCGCCTCGTTCCATTCGGCGTCGCGGATGTTGAGGCCGAGAAACGGGAAGCCGAGTCCCTCGATCGCCTGCTTGACGCGCTCGGTGCCGTAAGTGAACTCCCAATGGCCGGTCATGGCGTCGGGCTTGAGCAGCGCCATGCAGTCGATCATGTCCTGGCCGCGCGTCTTCAGCGATGACCACGAACCCTGCCAGGTATCCCCGCCGTCGAGCAGCGCGACCTTGTCGCCGCGCTCGGCGCGGATCGCCTTGATCACGGTGGCGGCACGATCGAGACCGCCGATCCGGCCGTAGCTCTTGGCCAGCGCCTCGAAATCCTCCGACGTCAGAGCGTAGGCCGCCGACGAGCCCGGGGCGATACCGAAGCGGGCGAGGAACTCCTTTCCGGTGACGTGCGGCGGCAGCCCCTTCGCTTCGCCGACGCCGAGATTGGTCGACGGTTCGCGGAAATAGAGCGGCATGAGCTGACCGTGAATGTCGGTCACATGCACCAGCGTGACGTTGCCGAGCGGCTCGAACGCCAGCAATTCCTTCTCGGTCAGGCGCTGCTGGGCAACCGCCCGGGCCAGGCCGGAGCCGACACCGGCCGAGAGTGCCGCCGTTGCCGCAGCCACCTGGATGAATTCGCGCCGTGAGATCATGCGAAATACTCCTGCAAGCTCATCGCTTCAGTTGCGCACTGAGGGGGTCTCGACCGGCAATCCGATCCCCCGCCAGGCGACGTAGAGCTCGAGCGCAAGGAACTCGTCCGACAAGGGCTTGAACGGCTCGGCGCGCACGTCGAACATGCAACCCTCAAATCGCTCGTGCAGCGGCACCAGGCGCTGGTCGCGCAGCCGGTAGGTCGGAAAGCCGTTGGTCTGGCCCTGGCTTAGAAAATCCGCGCGCATGAACTTGCCGTTGTTGCGCTCGTGACAGGAGGCGCAGGCGAGATCGAGCTGGCCGAACCGCGTGTAGTAGATCTGCTTGCCGCGCTCGAACCATGGCGACATCGGGCCGTCGGCCTTCACCGTCACCGGCATGCCGTGCGACTGATAGCGCACGAACGTCGTCATGTCGGTCAGTTCCTGGGATTTGAATTTCCAGGGCTCCGCCTTCATGTGCTCGGTGCGGCAGATGTTGATGCGCTGTTCGAGATTGACCGGCTTCTTCAGCTTGTCGTCCCATTTCGGCATGGCGGCGCCGACGCCCTTCATGCTGGTCTCGGCCTCGCCATGGCAGCTCATGCAGGACTTGCCCTCACTACCCTCGGCTTTCTTCCAGACGTCGGCGGCTCGCTCGACGGCCAGAAAGCCCGGATTTTCGAGGTCGTCGTCCTGTAGCGCACGGGTCTCCTTACTGCGGAATTCGTAGCCGGAGATGATGGTCTTGAACACGTGCCCGGGCGGCGCCGGGATGCCCTTGCGTTCGGCTTCCTGCGCGGAGGCGCAGGTCACGACCGACGCGAACACGACGGCCGCGGCAGCGAGCCCAACATATCGTTGCAGCATCCGTCCCTCCCTCGAAGCGCCGCGCGCATCAGGCCTTGAGCGCAATCTTCTCTTCGGCTGCGATCACCGTGCCGTCGTCGTCGGTCCAGGAGAACTTGAACGTCCCGGCCTCGTCCACCTTGGCATCGAACTGGATGTAGGGATTGGCCGAGATCGCCGGCTCCAGCACGCAGGAGAAAACGGGTTTGCCGTTGAACTCGCAGGCGAACTTGTTGATGATCTTGCGCGGAATGGTCTTGCCCTGCGCGTCCTTGCGCTGGCCGGATTCCATGACGTGCGAAACCAGGGTCTTGATCTGGATGACCTCGCCCTTGGCCGCTTCCTTCGGAAGCTTGATGCGCGGTTTGTCTGCCATCTTTTCTCTCCTGAGCCCTTAGCCGCCGCAGCCGCCGATGGTGACCTTCACGGTCTTCTGCTCCGTAAACAGCGATCCGTCGCTCATCTTCGCGATCGCCACCACGTTCTGCGTGGTCGCGAGCCGGATGCGGATCGATGCTTCCGCCTTGCCCGACAGCGGCGTGAACGACAGCGACGCGACGCCCGCATTCGGGTTGCCGTCCGCGATGATCATGACGTCCTTGACGTAGGACTCCGCGGTCATCGGGCTCTCGATGTTGATCGACAGCGGCACGGTGTTGCCGTTCTCCGCGATCTCGGGCAGATCGAGCGAAATCTTGCCCTTGGCAGGCGTCTTGCCGCCGGTGAACTTCTCGATCCACTTCGCCGCGTCGTTCGTCACTTCGGCATCGGCCGCCATGGGCATCAGGGTCAGCATGACGAAGCCGCCCCCAAGCGCAAATGCCTGCCGTCGATTGATGGCTTTCATTCCTGATCCTCCTCGCCGTCAGTTCAGCGTTTTGAGAAAAGCGATGACATCCTCGACCTGCGAGGCCGTCAGAATGGATTTGCCGACGAACTCCGGGCGCACCCGGCTCAAGCCGTCGTTCTTGAAGAACGCCGGCATGACCGTATCGGTGAAGATGCGCTTGGGGTCGGCGACGATGAGGCGCAGTTGCGCCTCGCTGTAGCGGCCGGCGACGCCGTCGAGCGACGGACCAAACTCGCCGTGGAATTCCTCGGATTTCAGGCTGGTGACCTGGTGGCAGGCGAGGCAATTGCCGAGCGTGCGGGTCAGGAACACCTTCTTGCCGGCGTCGGCATTGCCGGGCGAACTGGTCAGGGATTTCGGCAGGGAATCGTTGACGACGTCGAGCTTGATCGGCTCCTGCGCGTACACGGTTCCGACCATCAGACATAAAGCAAACGCAGCAGCAAGCGAGCGCCGCATGTTTCCTACCCTTGATGGCGAGGTGACGCCCGCCTCGTTGACGACGGATCCAACGATCCGTAATATTCATTTATTATGATATGTTCATATATTTGATGTCGTCAAGATAAATCTGCAGGCCACACGGGACTAGCCGCTGGAGGCGAGGAAATCCTTGAACGAGCCGCGCTCATAGGCGCGCTCCCGCACGAAACGGAACATCGCCAGAAAATGCTGCGGCTTCAGGTAGCCGGGCGCTCGCGCGACTTCCCGCGCCATCGAATCCTTCGCCTCGATGCCGCTGGATGACGGCGGAAAGAATTGAAACGTCGGGGTGAACCTGATCCCGTATTTCTGGGCAAGGTCCTTCTCGGACAGCTCCTGACGATCGAAATCCGTAACCTTACGGGACCCGATCAGGTTGAGCTGGAGCACTTCGAAATTGTCGCGGATGTAGTTCGCAATGCCGGCATCGGCGAAATTCACCAGATGCGTTTCGCGGCAATAGGGACAACCGCGCAGCTCCCACATGATGACGAGGCGCTTGCCGTTAACGGCAGCGCTCTCGAGGTCCTCGCGCAGGTCGAGGAAGCTCTGCAGGAACCAAGGCTCGTGATAGAGGCCGTCATCTCCCAGCGCGGGCTCGGCCACGGCCACACCGCGGCCCGCGGCCAGGGCGGCGCTAGAGGCTAATGCCAGAAAACCACGACGCGTCGACCTGCTGAGAGACATCGGGAATTTCAGCCTTCGAGGATGTTGCGAGTTGCGCCAGATTTATTATGATATTCGAATACAGGAATATGACAAGGATTTCCGATCTTGCGCTGCATCATCGCGCTTTTGGCGTTGCTGGCCTGGAGCACGCTCGCGTTGGGCGCCGAGAGCGACGGCGCGAAGGATTTCGCGTCGGCGATGGAGCCTGTCATGGCCAATCTGCGCACGGCCGCGAGCTACGCGCGAACCGGAAACACCGCATTGGCGCAGATGGAGACCGAGGAGGCGGTGACAGCCTGGAAGCGGCTCGAGACAAATGCATCGAGTTTCCCGTCGCCTCACACGGCGGCACCCCTGACGGAATTTCTCAGCCGGGGCGGCGAGCGGCTTGGAGCCGTCGCGCACGCACTGGACAGCGGAGACAATGTCGCCGCCGGCCGCGAGCTGCAACTGCTCCGCCAATCATTCCATCAGCTTCGACGCCAGTCCGGCCTCTACGATCTCGGCGACTGCGTCTTCGAGATCGCGCCCGCCATGGAAAAGTTGCGCATCGCAGCCACTCGGTTCGGCGAGCAGCCCGCACCTGCACACGCCGGGGATACCGTCGCCGCGGCAGGTGTACTGCGCGATCGTCTGCAGCGTTGCAACGATTGGGCGCGGGCGGACATCGCTGAGAGAAACGAGTTCCGGCGGCTGATCGACGGCGCGATCGCCAGCAGCAGCGAGATCGCTCATGCGGCGATGGCGGGTGACGGACCGCTCGTGCATCGTTATCTGATCGAGCTGCAATCTTACGCTCAACTGCTGGATTTCCGTTTCGGCTAGATCAACCGATGCTGGTCAGCGCCGGGAAATGCTCCAGCAGCCATTCCGAGACCATAGGCATGAGCCCGGTCAGGAACATCAATCCCGTCGCGACCAGAAAGGCGCCCATTGTCTTCTCGATGATGCCCAAATGCCGGCGCACGCGGCCGAGCGCTCCGATGAAGCGGCCGGTGAAGGCGGCGGCGACAAGAAAGGGAATGCCGGTGCCGACCGAATAGGCAAGCAGCAAGAGAGCCCCTCTCGCGGTGGTGTCCTCGGACCCCGCCATGAGCAGGACTGCGGCGAGGATGGGCCCGGCGCAGGGCGTCCAGCCGAACGCGAACGCCAGCCCCATGACGAAGGCGCCCGCAACGCCGGCCGGCCGGCTCTCGATCTGCAGCGTGGCGCTGCGATAGAGCAGTGGAATCCTGAGCACGCCGAGAAAATGCAGGCCCATCACGACGATCAGGACGCCTGCGACGATACCGAGCGTCGAAAGATGAGCAGAGACGAAACGTCCCGCAATCGATGCCGTCGAGCCCAGCGCGACGAAAACCAGGGAAAAGCCGGCCACGAAGGCAAGCGCCGAAGCCAGGATGCGCGGCCGCAGTTCGGGCCGACCATCCGAGAGATCCGTGACGGAGACGCCCGCCATGTAGCAGAGGAACGGCGGAACGAGCGGCAGGATGCAGGGCGACAGAAACGACAACAGGCCCGCCACAAAGGCCGCACCAAGCGTGACGTCCAAGCTCATTGCATCATCCCTAGCACATATGCGAATTTAATGATATAAAGAACCAGAAAAGTCCAGAAGGTCCATTACGCAGGATGAGCCGCATCGTCGGATTGCTCGTGGTCGCTATCATGCTCGCGCTGCCCGCGGCGCGGTCGCGCGCCGCCGAACTCGTCATGTTCGAACGAGCCGGCTGCGTGTGGTGCGCGCGCTTCGACGCCGAGATCGCGCCGATCTACGGCAGGACGGAGGAGGGTCAGGCCGCGCCGCTGCGCCGTGTCGACCTCAACCGTCCCCTGCCCGCCGATCTCTCCGGAATCGATCCGGGTGCCTTCACGCCGAGCTTCGTCGTGCTACAAGAGGGCCGGGAGATCGGCCGCATCCGCGGCTATCCGGGGGATGCCTTCTTCTTCGGCCTGCTGAACCGGATCCTGACCAGTTCCGGATAGACGCCCGGCAGGTCGTGACCAAAGGATGTCGTTAGGGAAATTGACGCGATGCCGTTGCCAAAGCTGAAGGAGATCGAGGGATCCGCCGAACTCGAGCAGATGATCGAGAAGGCGCGCGAGGCGAGCGACATGCTGAAGGCGCTGTCGCATGAATCCCGGTTGCTGCTGCTTTGCATCCTCGCCGAGGGCGAGAAGTCGGTGACCGAGCTCGAGCAGTTCCTCGGCGAGCGGCAGTCGACCGTCTCCCAGCAGCTCGCGCGGCTCCGGCTCGACCGGCTCGTCACCACGCGCCGCGACGGCAAGACGATCTACTACAGCCTCGCCAGCGAGGACGTCCGCAAGATTTTGACTGCTGTCTACGACGTGTTCTGCGAGCCGGTGCGCCGCCGGCGCCGGTAATTCTCCGCGCTGGCTTTCGGTGGCCTTCCGGCGCAGACTGCCCGAAGCGAAGAACAAACATCTCCGGGAGGAATGCTGAATCCGTCGACCATAGCATTCGCATGCGGGCTTGCCGCCGGGGCCGTGCTCGGTGTCGCCGGCCGCGCAGGGCGATTTTGCACATTGGCGATGCTGGAGGACGCGTTTTTCGGGTCGGATTTGCGCCGGCTGAAGTCCTTTGCGCTGGCCGCGGCCGTGGCGCTGCTTGCGACCCAGGCTCTTGCTGAATTCGGCGTCGTCGATCTGTCGCGGTCGATCTATTTGACGTCGTCGATCGGACTCGGCGGCGCGATCATCGGCGGGCTGATGTTCGGCGTCGGTATGGCCCTGGTCGGCACCTGCGGTTTCGGCACGCTGGTTCGCGTCGGCGGCGGCGACTTGCGAGCCATCGTGGTCTTTCTCGTGCTCGGCCTCTCTGCGCTCGCGACCATGCGAGGCATCACAGGGATGTTGCGCGTGATGCTGATCGAACCGTTGTCGCTGCGGCTGGCGGAAGGCACCAACCAGACCTTGATCTCGCTCCTGGGCGCGGGCAGCGCGACGCGTGCACTCCTTGTCGTATCGATCGCCGTTGCGCTTGCCGTCTGGGCCGTTGCAGACGGCCGGCTGATCCGGTCGCCTCGGCTTTTCGCCTCGGGCCTCGCGGTCGGCGGCGCGGTCGCATTCGGCTGGTTCGCGACGGGGTGGCTGGCCGACGACGAATTCGATCCCACCCGCGTCTCCTCCCTCACTTTCGTCGCGCCGCTCGGCGACACCATCCTCTACATCGCCACCTTCTCGGGGGCGCGGCTGAATTTCGGCATCGGCTCCGTTGCCGGTGTCGTGGCGGGCTCTCTTGCCGCGGCGATGATCGCGCGCGGCTTTCGCTGGGAAGCCTGCGACGACGCGCGCGAATTGAAGCGTCACATGACCGGCGCGCTTCTGATGGGCTTCGGAGGGGTGATGTCGATGGGATGTACCATCGGCCAGGGGTTGACCGCTTTCTCGACGCTCGCCGTTTCGGCCCCGATCACCATGCTGGCGATTGCCTGCGGCGCTCGAATCGGGCTCGAGTTCACCATGACCGGCGAATGGCTGCCCGCAGTGCGCAAGCTATTCGGCGTCTCGACCTAGAGGAACTATCGCTTCAGCACTGGACTGCGGTTGGAGCCTATGAGCCGTGGCGGAGAGAGTGGGATTCGAACCCACGGTACGGTTTCCCGCACACACGCTTTCCAAGCGTGCGCCTTAAGCCACTCGGCCATCTCTCCGGAGCGCACTCTCTTGAAGGGGCGCCGGTGATTTTGCAAGGGATCGCGGACAAATCGGGTAAATTTTCCGCAACATATTGTATTTACGAGAGAAAATGTCGCGTAATGGATCTGCTCGGAACGCTCGCGGGCTGAACCGATGGCGGGTTTGGCGCGACGATTCACCTGAGGACGCCAGACATGACCGGGGACGCCATGACCATCCGTAAGACCATCGCCGCGCTGAGCCTGATTTCGGCCCTTGGCTCCGGCTTTGCGGCGCCCGCTCAGGCCCAGGCCTGTACGCGCCAGGGCATCGATGTGACCTGCGACGACGGACGACGCGGGGTGCTATCGGGCGATACCATCCTCTGGCCGGACGGGACCCGCTCCAGCTCAACGCCGCACCAGAGCGTGATCATCGGCAACAAGAGCTCCATGCATGTCGGGCCCGGCGTATTCGTCGGTCAAGGCAAGGGCATGGTGCCAATGGACGATCCGAACGCCCCGAACAAGCGGCAATGCGCGATTCTGGAGGGTGTGTCGTACTGCTATTGAGGCTCGCCTCTCCCCGCAGGAACTGGGAGAGGCTAGATCAACCGGACACCTGAGATCGCCGACTTCAGCCAGCGCAACGCTTGCGGCGGCTGCGCGAGCGGGGCGGCGGCAACCTTCTCCGTGCGGCACTTCTCCAGCTCGGCGACGAAATCCGACGACCATTGCTGGATGGTATGGCCGCGCAGGGTCTTCATCATTGCCTCCCATCGCATCTTGCGCTCGGTGAGCGGCATGGCGGCAGCGACGGCAATCGCGCGGGCCATGCCGTCGACGTCATGCGGATTGACCAGGAGCGCAGTGTCGAGCTCGTTGGCGGCGCCGGCGAACTTCGACAGCACCAGCACGCCCGGATCGGCCGGATTCTGCGCGGCAACATACTCCTTGGCGACAAGGTTCATGCCGTCGTGCAGCGGCGTCACCACGCCGATCTGCGCGGTGCGGTAGAGACCGGCGAGCACGGCCTGGCTGAAGCCCTTGTTGAGATAGCGGATCGGCGTCCAATCGACTTCGCCATGGCGCCCGTTGACGTCAGTGACGAGGCGGGCCACCTCATTCTGGAGATTGCCATAGGCTTCGATTCCGCCGCGCGACGGGTTGGCGATCTGCAGCAGCGAGATGCTGCGTGCAAACTGCGGCTGGTCCGTCCAGAGCCGATCGAACGCGCTGATGCGATTGACGAGGCCCTTGGAATAGTCGAGCCGGTCCACGCCGATCGCGAGCCGCTCGCCGTTCAGGCTGCGGCGCAGGCGTGACACATCGGGATGAGAGGCCGACTTCGCCGCATAGGCTGCAAACTTTTCTGCGTCGATGCCGATCGGAAACACTTCGCAGCGCGTGCGACCGTGCTGCGAGAGCACGACGCCGTCCTCGACGACGAGGCCGAGCTCACCGCCGGCATAGCCGAGGAAACTCTGACAATCCGCCTCGGTCTGGAAACCGAGCAGGTCATACGCCAGCATCGCCGTGATCAGCTCACGATGATTGGGCACGCCCTGCATCACCGCCGCAACCGGCCAGGGCGTATGCAGGAAGAAGCCGATGGGATCATCGACGCCGAGATCGCGCAGCTCCGCACCAAGCGCGAGGAAATGATAGTCCTGCACCCAGAACGCGGTCTTGACCTTTCGGAAGCGCATCAAGGCGCGCGCCATGAACGCGTTGACTTCTCGGTAGCTGACATAGTCCTCGCGGGAGACGCGGATCAAATCGCTGCGCGAATGCAGCGCCGGCCACAGCGCCGAATTGGCAAAGCCTTCGTAATAGCCGCCGTAATGCGCCGCCGGCAGATCCAGCGTCGCAATCGCGCCTGATCCCAGCGCCTCGATCTCGGCGAACGGCTCCTTCTGATGGCCGTCTCGAACGCGGCCGGAGGAACCCACCCAGATGGCACCGGAATGCTCCACGACGGGAAGCAAAGCCGCAGCCAGACCGCCCGTCATGGGCTCATTGGGTTTACCGCGCGCAACTCGATTTGAAACGACAACTAGGTTCACAGGTCGTCCCCTCCTGTTCATTCCACCCCGTTTAACTGCCGTTCATCAATATGGTTCCGGTCATCATTTCCACGAAATGAAACCAAAGTCAGGCACGCGCGTTGGAACCAGTTTCCTTCAGAGGAACCCAACGATTTCGTTCGGGAAATGCAGGTGCGGCATCAATTCAGCACGGCACGAATGCGCGCGTGCCGGAACCCGCGGGAGCACAATGTGGCCCTGCGATGACGATGCCTTATTCTAGTCGGGTGTCGTCAAGCAGGCGGGCAAGAAAAGCGCGGACATCGTTTGGCGTATCGAAGTGACCGTTGACACCCATGGCACGGCGACCGACCGAGAAGGAAAGACCGTTCATTTCCGGCATGATCGCAAACACCGTTTCATCGGTGACGTCGTCACCGATGAAGATCGGACGGCGACCCTTGAAAGGCTCGTGCTTCATCAGCTCGCGCACGCCCGTCGCCTTGGTAAAACCGGAATGCTTGATCTCGCAGACGAACTTGCCGGGCAGCACCTCGATCGGCGCATTGGGCAAATCGGCGCGGATCAGCGAGACCGCTTCATAGATCGCCTTCTCCGCATGCGGCGCGAGGCGATAATGCAGCGCCAGTGAATACCCCTTGTCCTCGAGCAGAATGCCGGGGCTGAGCTTTGCGATCGCGGCCAGCCGCCGCTTCAGCTCCTTGTCCATCGGCGGCGCATGGACGTCATCGGCCTCATTCCCCACCGTCAGTCGCATCTCCGCACCATGACCCGCGACGGCGCGAAACACATCGGGCGCAAAGATCAGGTCGATGTCGTTGAGCGAGCGGCCGCTGACCATGGCCAACGCGCCCGAGGTGCGCTCCGTCAGCCGGTTGAGCGTCTCCGACAGGCCGGGCGGCACCCACACCTCGCGCGGGGTGGGCATCAGCTCGAGCAGCGTGCCGTCGATGTCGAGCAGGATCGCAGTCTCGTTGAGATGCGGGACGAGCGCGTGCGGCACGGGCACAGCATCGGGCGCTTCATCATCCGGCATGGGACGCTTCTGATCCAGTTCAGCGAGTTCCGATTTCATAGTCTACTCCATGGAAGCGAGCGGCCGTGCGATTTCTTCGAGCGATTTACGCTCCGCGGAAACGGCGTAGCGCCATGCCACGATCGCAGCGACGATCATCAGGAATGCTCCCAGCAAATAGCCGGCGAACACGCTGCTGCGCGATCCCGTGTCGATCAGCGCGCCGAACAGCGCGGGACCCACGACGCCGCCGATGCCCGTGCCGACCGCATAGAACACCGCGATCGCCAGCGCGCGAACTTCGAGCGGAAAGGTCTCGCTCACCGTGAGATAGGCCGCGCTTGCGGCAGGCGATGCAAAGAAGAAGATCACCATCCAGGCGATGGTCTGCCCCTGCGCGCTCAACGCACCGATCGAGAACAGGTAGCCCGACAGCGCCAGCAGCAGGCCCGAGACGCCATAGGTGAACATGATCATGGCGCGGCGGCCGAGCGTGTCGAACAAACGTCCAAGCAGCAGCGGACCGAGGAAGTTGCCGGCGGCGAACGGCAGCAAATACCAGCCGACATGATCGGCGCTGATGCCGTAGAAGTCGGTCAGAACCAGTGCGAAGGTGAAGAAGATCGCGTTGTAGAAGAAGGCCTGCGCTACCATCAGCACAAGGCCGACCAGCGCGCGCTGGCGGTAGGCGGCAAAAAGCGTATGCACGACTTCGCCGATCGGCGTGTGATCGCGCATCTTCAGCCGCATTTTGGGGAAACGCCCGTCGCTCGTATCCTGATCGTGTCCGATCACCGTTCGCTCGATGTCGTGGACGATCTTGTGGGCCTGGTCCGGCCGGCCGTGAATCATCAGCCAGCGCGGACTTTCCGGAATCCACATCCGCATCAGGAGCACGACGAGGCCGATGACCGCGCCGATGAGATACGCCAGACGCCAGCCGAGATCGGGGCCAATGACCGCCGGGTCGAGCAGCACGATCGCGGCCACCGCACCCATCGCCGCGCCGATCCAGAAGCTGCCGTTGATGACGAGATCGGTCCAGCCGCGATAGCGCGCCGGCACCAGTTCCTGGATCGTCGAGTTGATCGCCGTGTACTCGCCACCGATGCCGGCGCCGGTCAGGAAGCGAAACAGCGCGTAGCTCGTGATATTCCACGAGAGCGCGGTCGCCGCCGTCGCGGAGAGATAGAGCGCCAGCGTAATGAAGAACAGCTTCTTGCGGCCGATGCGGTCGGTGAGCCAGCCGAAGCCGAGCGCGCCAATGACCGCGCCCGCGAGATAGGCAGAATTCGCGATGCCGAGATCGAGATTGGAGAAATGCAGCATCGGGCTCTGCTTCAGCGCGCCCGAAAGCGCGCCGGCCAATGTCACCTCGAGACCATCGAGAATCCAGGTAATGCCGAGCGCCAGCACGACGCGGGTATGGAAGCTGCTCCAGGGCAGGGCGTCCAGCCGCGCGGGAATGCTGGTCGCGACGATACGATCGGGCGCGGCCGCCGCCGAGATTGCAGGTCCATAATTCAGCGCCGGGCTCTGCTGCAATTCCATCGCGTTGCTGGGTCTGGGGGGCGGCATCCGCCTGCCGACTGCGACAACGCCTGCGGCAACGGCAGGTTCCCGCGGGAACGGCATCGCCTGCCGGCCGTTTCCGCTGGAGCCGTAAGGAGTTGACGCATGGCTCCCGTCAGAAAGACGACACATTCGCGCAAAACCGCCGCGCGCAAGAGCACCAGGCGCGCGACATCAAAGCGATGGTCGCAGCGCGTGACAAGGGAGAGCGACGCGCTCGATCTCAAGCGCGGCGTGTTCAAGCTCACGAGCGCGAAGAAGATCGCAGACTCGCTGAAGCGGTCCGCGGAGCACAGCTCGCGCCGCAAGGCCGGCGCATATCGCTCGGCGCTGTCGATGCTGACGTTCTATATCAACCGCGCCGGCAAGACGTTGCCAAAGACGCAACGCGATCGGCTGGAGAGAGCAAAGGGCGAGCTGAAGCGGGCGTTTGGGAGGGAGTGAGGCCTGCCGCTGTCGTCCCGGACAGGCGAAGCGCAGATCCGCTTCCGGACGACAGCGAAGCAGAGCAGCTGTTACGCCGCGCGAATGTTTGCCATGAAGCGGTCGAGCTCGGCCCGCAGGCGCGTGCTTTCACTGGAGAGTGTCTTGGCCGAGTTCAGCACCTCTTCCGAGGCCGAGCCGGTCTCGGCGGCGCCGCGATTGACCTGACCGATATCGGTCGCCGCAGTCTGGGTGCCCTGCGCGACGGTCTGGACACTGCGCGCAATCTCCTGCGTCGCCGCGCCCTGCTGCTCGACGGCGCTCGCAATCGAGGTTGAGATCGACGAGATCTGGCCGATGGTCGCGCCGATCTCCTTGATCGCGGCGACCGACTCGGCGGTCGCGCCCTGCATGCCCGCGATGTGCGAGGAAATCTCGTCCGTCGCCTTGGCGGTCTGGCTCGCCAGCGATTTCACTTCGCTTGCGACCACCGCAAAGCCACGCCCGGCCTCGCCGGCCCGCGCGGCCTCGATGGTGGCGTTGAGCGCGAGAAGGTTGGTCTGCTCGGCGATCGCCGTGATCAGCTTGACCACCTCGCCGATCTGCTGAGCGGCGTGCGAGAGTTTACCGATCCGGCCGTCGGTCTCCTTGGCCTGCCCCACGGCGGCTTCGGCAATGCGGCTGGAATCGCGAACCTGGCGGCCGATCTCCTCGACCGAGGCCGACAGCTCTTCCGTCGCGGTGGCGACCGACTGCATGTTGGAGGAGGCCTGCTCGGACACGCCGGCGACCTGGCTCGACAGGCTCTGCGTCGTTTCGGCAGTGCGGGTCAGCGTCGAGGCCGCCGATTCCAGCTGCACGGCGGAGGCCGAGACGTTGGAGACGATGGCGCCGACCGCGCTCTCGAAATCATCGGCAAAGCGGATCAGCTCGGCGCGACGCGACGCGGCCTGCTCCTTGTTCTGTGCTTCGCTGGCGGCGGCATCGCGCTCGGCCTTGGCCACCGCTTGAACCTTGAACTCCTCGACCGCACCCGCCATCTCGCCGATCTCGTCCTTGCGGCCAAGACCCGGCAGCACGACATCGAAATTCCCCGAAGCCAGCTCGCGCATCGCCTTGCACATCGCGATCATCGGCCGCGAGATGCCATTGCCGAGCATCAGCGCCAGCACGGCACCGATGGTGAGACCGCCAAGCGCCAGCATCAGCATCAGCCGCTCGGTTTCCGCGATCGTCGCATTCGCGCTTGCCTCGATGCGCTGCTGATCGTCCGACAGGTTCGACCGCAACTCACCCGAGAGCTTGAGGATGGACGCAGCCGTCTTGGTCATCTCGCCGTTCAACTTGACGATGATCTTCACATTGTCCGACAGCTTGGCAAAGGATGCGCGGTACTGCTTCAGCAAATTGCCGATTTCAGTGACTCGGTCGGTGATCTTCTGGTCGTTGGCGTAGATCGAGACCAGCAACGTCTCCAGAAACTTGATGCGGGCGACGACGCCGTCCGCGGTCTTCGGCTCCGGCTTGGCGACAAAGGCGCTGACCGAGGTGGAGACCGCGAGATATTGCGAGGTGATGTCCTTGGCCGTGCTCTGGACCGAGGCGAGGCCAGCCAACGCTGCAGTATCGGCGAGGTCGTCGAACTTGAAGCGGATCTTGTTGCCGACGCTGTTCAGCTCGTCGGTCGCAATCTTGTTGTTCTCACGTGTCAGCGTGATGATCTCGCTGAACACCTTCGTGAAACGCTGGAATTCGGCCTCGAGCTTGCCGACCTCCTCGCGGCGCGCCGCGCCTGACGTGGCAGAGATGGATTTCGCAATCGCCGCCTTCAGGTTTCCTTCGGCCGCCTTGGCTGCCGTTTCGTCGTCCGCGGCGCCAGTCAGCGTGTAGGCCCGGGTCAATCCCTGATAGCTGATCAACTCGCGATCGATGGTCCGTGCCAGGTCGGCTTCGGCCACGCTGGCCCGGTAGGAGGCGACGGCGCCCGCGATCCGTTCGAACCCGAAATAGGCGAACGCCATGCTGACGGCGAGAATGGCGAGCACCGCCACGAAGCCCAGGATGATCTTTGCGCGAAAACGCAAGGTGAAGAGCTTCAGAGAGCTCGGCTTCGACTTGATGGACATTCCCCCACCCCATTCCATTCGCGGAAAACCAGGCGCAGCCCGGCAGCAGCCCGCTCCCCGACTCGTATTCACGGTAATGGGCAAAGGATAAGCTGCGGTAAATTTACGGCATCGCAACTTGCGGTTAGGGGATGGGGGGATGGGGTCCCGGGCTACGTGACGTTCGGCCGACGTCAAACGATCCAGGCTTTAAGCTGCCCGGATATTTGCCATGAAGCGGTCGAGCTCGGCCCGCAGGCGCGCGCTTTCACTGGAGAGTGTCTTGGCCGAGTTCAGCACCTCTTCCGAGGCCGAGCCGGTCTCGGCGGCGCCGCGATTGACCTGACCGATATCGGTCGCCGCAGTCTGGGTGCCCTGCGCGACGGTCTGGACACTGCGCGCAATCTCCTGCGTCGCCGCGCCCTGCTGCTCGACGGCGCTCGCAATCGAGGTTGAGATCGACGAGATCTGGCCGATGGTCGCACCGATCTCCTTGATCGCGGCGACCGACTCGGCGGTCGCGCCCTGCATGCCCGCGATGTGCGAGGAAATCTCGTCCGTCGCCTTGGCGGTCTGGCTCGCCAGCGATTTCACTTCGCTCGCGACCACCGCAAAGCCGCGTCCGGCCTCGCCGGCCCGCGCGGCCTCGATGGTGGCGTTGAGCGCGAGAAGGTTGGTCTGCTCGGCGATCGCCGTGATCAGCTTGACCACCTCGCCGATCTGCTGGGCGGCGTGCGAGAGTTTACCGATCCGGCCGTCGGTCTCCTTGGCCTGCCCCACGGCGGCCTCGGCAATGCGGCTGGAATCGCGAACCTGGCGGCCGATCTCCTCGACCGAGGCCGACAGCTCTTCCGTCGCGGTGGCGACCGACTGCATGTTGGAGGAGGCCTGCTCGGACACGCCGGCGACCTGGCTCGACAGGCTCTGCGTCGTTTCGGCAGTGCGGGTCAGCGTCGAGGCCGCCGATTCCAGCTGCACGGCGGAGGCCGAGACGTTGGAGACGATGGCGCCGACCGCGCTCTCGAAATCATCGGCAAAGCGGATCAGCTCGGCGCGGCGCGACGCGGCCTGCTCCTTGTTCTGCGCTTCGCTGGCGGCGGCATCGCGCTCGGCCTTGGCCACCGCCTGAACCTTGAACTCCTCGACCGCGCCCGCCATCTCGCCGATCTCATCTTTGCGCCCGAGGCCCGGCAGCACGACGTCGAAATTCCCCGAAGCCAGCTCGCGCATCGCCTTGCACATCGCGATCATCGGCCGCGAGATGCCGGTGCCGAGCAGGAAGGCGAGGACCGCACCCAACAGCGTACCGCCGACGGCCAGCATCAGCACCAGTTGCTCGGTCTTGCCGATGGTGGCTTCCGATTCCGAATCCAGGCGCTGCTGTTCGGCAACCAGATCCGCCTTCATGGCGGTGGCGCCCTGAAGGATCGCGCCAGCCGATCCGCTCATCTCGGTGACGAGCTCATCGACCAGCTTGGCGTTGGCGATCAGCTTCTCCAGCGCTTCGCGATAAGCGGTGAGGATCGCCTTGGCATCTTTCAGGCCGGCGACGATCTTGTCGTCCATGGAATAGACCGCGCCGAGCGAGTTCTCGACGAATTTCAGCCGCGCCAGCGCACTGCTCGCGATCGCCTGGTCGGACGTCAGCACGAAATTGGTCGCCGCCGAGCTCGCGGTCTGGAATTGGGCGTTGACCTGCTTGGTGCCGAACTCGATCGCCTGCGCCTCGGAATCGGAAGCGTTGTTGCCGATGTCGTCGAGCTTGTATTTCAGGAGATTGGCTTGCCGCGAGAGCTGGTTCTGCACCAGCAACGTGCTGTCACGCTTGGCCTTGAGGACCTTGGCGAAGGTCGCGGAGAAGTTCGAAAATTCCTTGGCGAGTTTGTCGAGGCTGTCCTGCCGCGCCGGCGTCTTGGCGCTCTTGACCGCTTGGTCGATGGCATTCTTCAGGCTGGTCTCGGCGTCCAGCGCGGTCTTGGCGTCGTCTTCCTTGCCGGTGACGACGAAATATTTGACGGCCGAGCGGTAGGCAAGCAGCTCGCGATCGATGTTGCGGGCGAGATCGGCCTCCGAGACGCTGTTGCGATAGGACCCGACGCCGGATGAGACGCGCTCGAAGCCGAAATAGGAGAACGCCATGCTTCCGGCCGAGATGACCAGCACGGCTGCAAAACCGAGGATGATCTTGGCGCGGAACCGGAGGGTCGGAAACAAGCTGCGCTTAGACGGCGATGCGGTACGCCCGGACATTCCCAACCCCCATTCAGTCTTCAGCCGCGATCCGGAGGCGCCCCGCCCCCAGACCTGGATGCGCAAAACTAAGGCAGAATCGATAAAGGGCGGTAAATTCGTCCGATCTGTATTCGGGAGCGGAGAGTCCCAGCTCCGGGAAGGGGGCCCCGAGCGAGCTCGCGTGTTGCGGCCAACCGGAAAACGCCTTATTCTTACGGTACTTGTCAGGCAATAATCACGCACTTGGCGTCAGACCAAGCTGGTCCTCAAGGGAGAAGCGGAGTGGGGCAAACCGAGTTTCGGTTTGGCGGTGCGTCTGGTGTTGCCGTTGCCAAATCGAAGGCCGCCACCGTCGATGAAGCCGTGGCCGAGCTTGCGGCCCAGCTCCCGTCCGACGAGCTGGCACTGATCCTGGTCTTCCTCTCTCCCCGCTACGACCCTCATCGTTTCATCGCCGAGATCACCCGACACTTCGATGAGACCCAGGTCTGCGGCTGCACCACCGCGGGCGAGCTCGCCCCTGACGGCTGGGACGAGAACAGTGTCGTGGCCCTCGCCTTCAGCCGCGCCGATTTCTCGGCGGCGGTGCGGCCCATTTTCAATCTCGAGAGCTTCCAGGTCGAGGACGGCCGCAGGATCGGCGGCGAGCTCCGGCACGAGCTGCTGCGGGCGAGCCCGCAGATCGACCGTGGGAGCCCCTTCGGCCTGGTCCTGATCGACGGCCTGTGCCGGCGCGAAGAAGCGGTGATGTCCGCGATCTATGCCTCGCTCGACGATATCCCCGTCGTCGGCGGCTCCGCGGGCGACGGGATGCGCTTCGAGAAGACCTTTGTGTTCTTCGACGGTAAGGCACACAGCAATGCCGCGCTGCTGATCCTGCTGAGCACGTCGCTGCCGTTCCGGGTGTTCAAGTGCGACAATTTCGAGCCGCGGGCGCAGAAGATGGTGGTCACGGAGGCCGACATCGAAAATCGAACGGTCAGGGAGTTGAATGCCGAGCCGGCGGCCGAGGAATATTCCCGCATGGTCGGGATCATGGATGCCAAGCTCGACCCGTTCTCCTTCGCATCCCACCCCGTCCTGGTGCGGGTCGGCGGCTCATATTATGCCCGGTCGATCCAGCGCGTCGAGCCGGACGGCTCGCTGCATTTCTTCTGCGCCATCGACGAGGGCATGGTGCTGACCGCGGCCTCGTCGAAAAGCCTGGTCGGCTCGACGCGTCAGACCTTCGCCGACATCCGCGACCAGATCGGAGACGTCTCGCTCTATATCGGCTTTGAATGTCTGCTCCGCCGCCTCGATGCCGAGCAGCACCAGCTCGCCCGCGACATGTCCGAGCTGTACCGGCAGAACCGCGTCGTCGGATTCCACACCTATGGCGAACAGTTCGGCTCGATGCATGTGAACCAGACTTTTACGGGCGTCGCGATCGGAAGGCGCCCGGCGTGACGGACATGTCGCAGAGCTCCGATACGATGGACCAGCTGCAGCGCGAGGCCGCCAAGCTGCGGAAGATCAACGCCGCGCTGATGTCGCGCGTCGAGCGCTCGATGGACCAGCAGCTCAACGCCTTCTCCCTGTTCGAAACCGCCATCGCGCTCGACCACAAGGTTCGCGACCGGACGCATCAATTGCGCGAGGCGCTGCACTCGGTCGAGCGCGCCAATGAGGGTCTCTACCGCGCCAAGCAGCAGGCCGAGGCCGCGAGCTCGTTGAAATCCTCGGTGCTGATCTCCGTCACCCACGACCTGTTACAGCCGCTCAATGCGGCCCGCCTCACCCTGTCGGCGCTGACCGAGATGATGGAATCGCAGGAGGCGGGCCTCCTGATCGATCAGGCCGACCGCTCGCTGCTGATGCTGGAGGACCTGCTGCGCTCGCTGCTGGAGATCGCCAAGCTCGACGCCGGCGCGCTCAAGCCCGACGTCCACGCCATCGCGCTCGCACCTCTGTTCGAGCAGCTCCGCAACGAGTTCGAGCCGATCGCGGCGCGGCAAGGCCTGTCCCTGCGTATCCGCGCCTCGCAGCTGGTGGTGAGGTCGGATGCGATGATGTTGCGACGGATCCTGCAAAACCTGCTGGCCAATGCCATCCGCTACACCCGCAGCGGTGGCGTCGTGATGGGGTGCCGGCCGAGGGGAGACCGCATCTGCATTCAGGTCTCCGACACCGGGCCGGGAATCGCGCAGGCGCAGCAGGAGGCGATCTTCCGCGAATTCCAGCGCGGCGAGGCCAGCGCCGCCGACCAGGCCGGTTTCGGGCTGGGCCTCTCCATCGTCCGGCGTTTCGCAACCGTGCTCGGACACAAGGTGCGGCTGTCCTCGCAGATCGGCAGGGGCTCGACCTTCTCCCTGGAACTGGAGCCGGCGGACCTCACTGAAGTCCGCGACGAGGTGCACGAGGTCAAGCCGGCCGAGCAGCATTATGGTGGCCTCGAGGGCGCCAAGATCCTGCTGATCGAGAACGATCCGAACGGCTCGGAAGCCTTGGCCGCCCTGCTGGAGGGATGGGGCTGCGACGTCGCGACCACGCGATCGACCGCGGACGCGTTGTTGCGCCTCAATGAGCTCGGCGGCGCGCCCGACGCAATCATCGCCGATCTCCACCTCGACCATGGCGAGAGCGGCCTATCGGCGATCGCCGATGTCCGAGAGCATCTGAAGCTCGATACGCCGGCCATGATCATCACCGCCGATTACTCCGAGAAGGCGGCGAAGGAAGCGAGCCGTCACGGCCTCGAAGTGCTGAAGAAGCCGATCAGGCCCGCCGAGATGCGCGCGCTGCTGTCGTTCCTGCTGAGCTGATCGGATGGCCTTCGGACAAAATCCGAAAACAACCCCATGCACAGTAGCGGTAGTATTCTACATTTCTTCAAGCCGATAATTCCCAAGACGTAATCTTCGGCCAATCACAGCTCGATCCGTGCGACCCATCGGCAGAAGTCGCCTCACGGCTGCTCCGGCTGAGCCCGCTCGCGCCGCGTCGCGGGGCTCTCGGCGGCCAGATTCGCGAAGTCGATCCTGGACATTTCGACGATCGCCTTGGTGCGGCTCAGCACGTTGAGCTTGCGCAAGATATCGGAGACGTGGACCTTCACCGTGGTCTCCGAAATCTTCAGCTCATAGGCGATCTGCTTGTTCTGCAGGCCCCGCTTGAGCATGTCGAGCACGCGCAATTGCTGCGGCGTCAAATCGTGCAGACGTTTCAGGAGATCCTCCGCCGGACCGGCCGCACGCTGCGCGCGGACCGACCCGTGATAGGCGGCGGGAACACAGACCGAGCCGCGCAGCACCTCGCCGATCGACTGCGCCAACGTCTGCTTGGACGATGATTTGAGGACGTAGCCCGACACGCCCAATGACAATGCACCGGAGATGATCTGCGGGTCCTGATGGCCCGAGACGATGACGACGGGAATCCTGGGAAACGTCTTGCGGACGCGAATGATGCCTGAAAGGCCCGTCGTGCCGGGCATCGACAGATCGAGCAGGATGAGGTCGATGTCCGGGATCGCGGCGACCTGCTCGAGCGCGTCGTCGATCGAAATCGCCTGGAGGATCTCGGCCGCAGGCTCCACCATCTGAAGCGCACCTTCGAGCGCCTCGCGAAACAACGGATGGTCCTCGACAATCAGAAATCGCATCGTGCGTGAGCCGCTCTGAGGATCTGGCCAAAGCCGGGAATGCCGCTGGGGTCGATGTGGAATTGCCCAGGATGAGAATGTCTCCGCCTGATGTCGCCGGCTTGATCCAGATCAAAGACGCGACTTGCCATCACGACGCCCTCCCACGATCGAGGCGCGCATTGAGCCGGCTGCGCGGGCCGGGCAGATCCATCTTGCCGATCTCGACGATCGCCTTGTTGCGGCTGAACAGACCGAGCTTGCGCAGGATCTCGGTGATGTGCGCCTTCACCGTGGATTCCGCGAGCTGAAGCTCCTGGGCAATCTGCCGGTTCGGATAGCCGCGACGCAACAGGTCGAGCACGCGAAGCTGCTGCGGCGTAAGCTCGCGCAGCTTGACTTCGAGCGCCTTGCTGGCATCGGCCCGGCCCCGCTGCGGCGCCGCCACAAAATCCTTCGGGACCGACACCGATCCGCTGAGCACGCCTTCGATCGATCGTGCCAGCTCGCGCTTCGACGTCGACTTCGGCAGATAGCCGGCGGCTCCGAGCGCCAGCGCCTCGCCGACGACGCGCTGGTCCTCTTCGCTCGAAACGATCGCGACGGGCAGGCGCGGATAGGCCTCACGCAGACGGAGAAAGCCGGAGAAGCCGGTCGCATCCGGCAGCGAGAGATCAAGCAGCGCGAGGTCGACGCCCTGCTCGGCCGAGAGAGTGTGCAAGGCATCCTCGATCGACATCGCCTCGAGAATCCGCGCCTCCGGCAACGCCAGCCGCACGGCATTGCCGAGCGCCTCGCGAAACAGCGGATGATCATCGATGATCAGGAAGCTGGCCATGGCGCCTTCCAAGTGAATCCACCGCATGCATGGCAGCGGCACCATCCTGCGCCGGTTCGGCGCCCTGAGGATGGCGGATGGACGCTAGCACATCTTCTCTTTCCCGTCCGGTCAAGGCCGTTCAGTCGTTCGATTCCGCCTGAACCGTCAGCAGGAAGGAATAAATGCTGTCGAACTGCTCGTCGGTGAACACTTCCTTCCAGGCCGGCATGCCCTTGGACGGCCGGCCTTCATGCACGGTCTTCCAGAACGTGTCGCGCATGTCCTCGCCGTAGCGGTGATGCAGGAGCCTGAGGTCGATCTTCCGCTCGCTCTGGACGGCATCGGGACCATGACAATGCGCGCAGGTGCCGTTGAAGATCTCCTTGCCGGCACCGACGGCCTCCGCGTTGGGTGCGGACGCGTCGCCCTTGACCTCACTCGCCACCACGTTGGCGACCTGCACCACACTGGGGCCGGTTCCCATCCCGGTCGTTGTTCCCGCCGGCACCGGCTGGGCCGCACCGAAGCGCACCGGCTGGCCCGTCGGCAAGCCATACTTCACCGCGAGCTCGGCGATCGTCCTCTGAAGCTGCGGCAGGACGGCATCGACGCGATCGCGCAGCTCGGTGGATGCCTTCGCAAAGCCGATGGCGGCGTCCCATGACAGGCCTTCGCCCTCGGTCAGCTGGATCTGATAGCGATCGTTGTAGCTGGTCTTGTTGAGCCAGCCGGCGACAGGTCCCCATATGAAGGCGACATCGGCCTTGCCCTGGTCAAGCGCCTGCATGGCTTCCTCGGGCGACAGCACCGTGACCTTCTGGATATCGTCACGGCTCGCAAGCAGGTTTTGCGGCGTGCTGGCGAACTGCACCGCGACGCGCTTGCCCTTGAGGCCGTCGACGCCGCCGATCACCGCTCCCTTCGCCGCCACCAGCGCATAGCCTTCGCTGGCGAAAGCGCTGGAGAAGATCACGGCCGGTCCCATGAAATCCTCGGAGCGCGGCAGGCCGATCATGGCGTCGCATTGCTTGCCGAGCAGCGTGACGCGCACGGTCCGCTTGCCGAAATAGGATTTGTACCAGTCATAGGCGATCGGCCGGCCGAGTGCCTGCGCCAGCGCCTGCCCGATCTCGACATAGAACCCCGGTTGCGACGGATTATCGCTCGAGAACGGAAGATTGGTCGGATCGGCACAGAGACGGAACGGCTCCGCCTCCTCGGCATGCAGTGGCGAGGCCGCAACGATCGACGCTGCGGCGATACAAGCGAACAGGCCTGAGATGGCGCGATTTCGGCTCGTGCCGGTGCCAGACTGATTCGGACGCATCCTCTTCTCCCGTAGCTTTGTTGTGCCGGAGCTTTGCCGGTAAGGCGTTGCGGCACGAGCCATCGGCCGGCGCCGCAACTGTCGCCTGAGAAAAATGCGCGCGTATCCTGTCACCTCGGGATACGCGCGCCAGTCGTCACTGGACGGAGAACACGAAGAGAGAACCGCCCTCGGGGGCTGCGGCCGTCATCTTCTTTCCAATATCGCCCAGGAACGCAGGTATCGCGGCGGTACGACCAACGACGATGGCGACATACTGCTTGCCGCCAACCTCATAGGTCACCGGCCCCGCACCGATTCCGGAGCCGAGATTCTTGCTCCAGAGCACCTTGCCGTTCTTCGCATCGATGGCGCGGAAGTCGCCGTGAAGGTTGCCGGCGAACACCAGGCCGCCGCCGGTGGTCAGTGTGCCGCCGTTGAACGGCAGGTCTTCCTTGATCGACCACACCTTCTTCTGAGCGACCGGATCCCACGCCATGAGTTCGCCGAGGAAGCCGCCGGGGCCTTCCTTGGTCGGGAATTCGGCGCCGAGATAGAACACGCCGCGCTTGTAGGCGACGTCCGAGACGGCCCAGTCCATGCAGACATTGTTGGACGGGATGTAGACGAGGCCGGTCTGCGGGTTGAACGACATCGGCTGCCAGTTCTTGCCGCCGATCAGGTTCGGGCAGATGTCCTTTGCCGGATGGTTCGGGCCCGGACGCTTGTCCGGATCCTCTTCCGCACGCATGGTGTTGACGTCCCACTTCTTGGCCCAGTTCGAGAAGACGTACTTCTCGGCCGAGAGCACCTTGCCCGTCTCGCGATTGGCGACGAAGAAGTAGCCGTTGCGATCCGCCTTCATCAGCGCCGGAACCGTGCTGCCGCCGATCTTGAGGTCGGCGAGCACGGCTTCGTTGACGCCGTCATAGTCCCAGGCATCGGCCGGCGTGGTCTGGATGTGCCACTTGATCTTGCCGGTGTTGGGATCGAGCGCCAGCGTCGAGGCGGTGTAGAGGTTGGTCAGTTTGCCGAAATTGCCGTCGCCGGTCGAACGAACGCCTGTGTTCCACGGACCGGGATTGCTGGTGCCCCAATAGACCGTGTCGGTCTTCGGATCGTAGGAGCCGACCAGCCAGGCCGCGCCGCCGCCATGCTGGGCGGAGTCACCCTTCCAGCTGTCGCCGCCGGGCTCGTCCGGACTGGGAACGGTGTAGGTCTGCCACAGCTGCTTGCCGGTGTTGATGTCGAAGGCCTGCAGCGAACCACGCGCGCCGTACTCGCCGCCGCCGAAGCCGGTGATGACCTTGTCGCGCACGACGAGCGGCGGCGAGGTGATGACCGAGCCCTGCTTGTAATCGACGACCTTGGACGTCCACAGCGCCTTGCCGGTCGCGGCATCGAGCGCCGTCAGTTTGCCGTCGAGCCGGCCGACGAAAATCTTGCCGTCGGCATAGGAGACGCCGCGGTTGTTGACGTCGCAACAGGCGTATTGCAGCACGTCGTCGGGAATTTCCGGTTCAAAGGTCCATTTGCGCTTACCCGTGGCGGCATCCAGCGCATAGACGTATTTCGGACCCCAGGAGGTCGAGACGTAGAGCGTGTCGCCGATCACGATCGGTGATGATTCGTTCGAACGCAGCGAGGCCAGCGAGAACGAATAAGCGAGCGTCAGCTTGCCGGCATTCTCGGTGTTGATCTGCTTGAGCGGGCTGAAGCGCGTGTTGCCGTAGTCGTGACCGGGGACGGCCCACTGCTTCTGATCGGATTGCGCCTTGATCACGGAGTCGTTGGCGCGAGCGATGGATGTTGCGGCGGCCAGCATGGCAATCATCGAAATGCCAGCCAGGAAGCCCTTCGAAAAGGTCATGTATTTCCTCCGATGTTGTTGCATGCGCCGCGTTGAGCGCCCGAGCGCGATGCGCTCGTGATACGCAGTTTGTCTGCGAACCATCGTTCGGAATTACAACATTGCCGCCGCGCGCTTAGTATAGGCGGAAGGTAGTAGTGAGAATCAGTGGCAATTTTTGCGCTCATCTCGTTGCCGCGGCTCGCGTCTTTGCCTTGAATTGCAGAGCGAAATGCACCAACCGAGTGCTGATGGCATCGTCCCACTCTCGATCGTCGTCCCGGACGAGCGAACTCATCCGGGATGATCGTGTGGCAAGCGTGCTCGTCAGCAATCACGATGATGGCGCTACCAGTGCCGCAAAACTTTCAAAGAAATTCGCGGCCAGCTTTCGCGACGTCGAATCGATCAGCCGCGAACCGAGCTGCGCGAGCTTGCCGCCGATCTGCGCATCCGCCTCGTAGTGCAGGATGGTGACGTCAGGAGATTCTTCTTCCAGCCTGATCGTCGCGCCGCCCTTGGCGAAGCCCGCAACGCCGCCGGCACCTTCGCCGATGATGCGATAGCTGGTGGGTGCTTCGATATCGGTCAGCGTCACCTTGCCGCCGAACGTCGCCTTCACTGGCCCGACCTTCAGCACCACGGTCGCAGTCATCTCCGTCGGCGACGACATCTCGAGCGATTGGCAGCCGGGAATGCACTGCTTGAGGATATCGGGATCGTTGAGCGCAGCCCACACCTTGGCTTTCGATGCCGGGATGCGCTGGCTGTCGTTCATCTGCATCGTTTCCACCCTTTTGCTGTTGCTTGTCAGCTCCGACTAAGGTGGCGCCCGGCTGCGATCAATCGCCAGTAAGTACTAGGGCGGCTCTTGCCGCGGCTCAGTCGATCAACGTTGTTCCGGGGCGCGACGACGTCGCGAGCCCGGAATCCATTTAGCCGTGGACTCTGCGGCTTGATGGATTCCGGGCTCCCTCGCTCCGCTCGGGCCCCGGAATGACATCCGAGTGCTGCGACGCCGACGGTCCTTCCGCGTCCTCGGCTCGGCGGCATGTTGTTGCATTGCCGCAAATAAAATCAATGACTTAATCCGCAGCCGCCTACTACCAAGATCGCGATTACAACGGCATGGGCGCGTGCTCCTATTCGGCGCAACGAACAAGGCATCGAAGGGAGAAATCGACGTGCGACGGCGCGAGGCGTGAGGCACGACCAAAGAGCGCTTCGCGCGATGGGCCTACAGGCACACGCCGTCAAAGACGCAGCGGGCACCTCTTTCAAAAGCTCACCACGAGGTCGCGCCACACGTCGGCGACGGCACGGACCGGTGTGACCGAATCGCGCATCGGCGGCTGCCGCCACGATGACCTTTCGATGACGCACGGTCACCAAAATCCCAGTTGCAAAGTTTCGTTCGCGCTGTCTCTAATTGGAATAACGACAAACATTCGGGAGGAGTACACTGTGTCTACAGTCAAACTGACGGTGAACGGCAAGGCCGTTGCCGTCGATGTCGAGGACCGCACGCTGCTGGTCCACGTCTTGCGCGATCACCTCAACCTCACCGGAACGCATGTCGGCTGCGACACCAGCCAGTGCGGCGCCTGCGTCGTGCATGTGGACGGCAGGGCGGTGAAATCCTGCACCATGCTGGCAGGCCAGGCTGACGGCGCCAACGTCACCACCATCGAAGGCATCGCCAAGGGAGACGAGCTGCATCCGATGCAGGCCGCCTTCCGCGACAATCACGGCCTGCAGTGCGGCTATTGCACCCCAGGCATGATCATGTCGGCGATCGACATCGTGCAGCGCCATGGTGGCCAGCTCGACGAGGCGACCGTCCGTCACGAGCTCGAAGGCAATATCTGCCGCTGCACCGGCTATCACAACATCGTCAAGGCCGTGCTGGATGCAGCCGGACGCATGAAGGTCTCGCAGGCGGCCGAGTAAAGCGGCTCGCCTCGAAAGAACAATCACCGCTGCCGCTTTCGAGGGAAAGCGCGGTCAAGGAAACTCCTGGGGAGGACCAGACATGGGTGTTGAAGGCATCGGCGCGCGAGTCGTGCGCAAGGAAGACAAGCGTTTCATTACCGGCAAGGGCCGGTACGTCGACGACATCAAATTGGTGGGCATGAGCCACGCTCACTTCGTCCGCAGCCCGCACGCGCACGCCAAGGTGAAGAAGATCGATTCCTCCGCTGCGCTGAAAATGCCGGGCGTCGTCGCGGTTCTCACCGGCCAGCAGCTGGTCGACGACAAGGTCGGCAATCTCATCTGCGGCTGGGCCATCACCTCCAAGGACGGCAGCCCGATGAAGATGGGCGCATGGCCGGCCATGGCGCCGGAGACGGTGCGCTTCGTCGGTCAGGCCGTCGCGGTCGTGATCGCCGACAGCAAGAATCTGGCGCGCGACGCGGCCGAAGCCGTCGTCGTGGACTATGAAGAGCTTCCGGCCGTCGCCGACGTTCACGCCGCGATCAAATCCGGCGCACCGCAGCTTCACCCCGAAGCCCCCGGCAACCAGGTCTATGACTGGGTGATCGGCGACGAGGGCGCGACCGATGCCGCCTTCGCCAAGGCTGCCAATGTCGTCAAGCTCGACGTCACCAACAACCGCCTGGCCCCGAACGCGATGGAGCCGCGCGCGGCGATCGCCGATTACGATGCGGCGGAGGAGCACTTCACGCTCTACACCACCTCGCAGAACCCGCACGTCGCCCGCCTCGTGCTGTCGGCGTTCTACAATATCGCCCCCGAGCACAAGCTGCGCGTGATCGCCCCCGACGTCGGCGGCGGCTTCGGCTCGAAGATCTTCATCTATCCCGAAGAGATGGTGGCGCTGTGGGCCTCGAAGAAGGTCGGCCGTCCCGTGAAGTGGACCGGCGACCGCACCGAGGCCTTCCTCACCGACGCGCATGGCCGCGACCACGTCACCCACGCCGAGATGGCGTTCGACGCCAACAACAAGATCACCGGCCTGAAGGTGAAGACCTACGCCAATTTCGGCGCCTACATGTCGCTGTTCTCGTCCTCGGTGCCGACCTATCTCTACGCGACGCTGCTGTCGGGCCAGTACAACATCCCGGCGATCCATGCCGAGGTGATCGGCGTCTACACCAACACCACGCCGGTTGACGCCTATCGCGGCGCAGGTCGCCCGGAGGCGAGCTACCTGATCGAACGTCTGATGGAGACGGCGGCGCGGCAGCTCAAGGTCGATCCGGCCCAGCTGCGCCGGACCAACTTCATCACCCAGTTCCCGCACCAGACGCCTGTGATCATGGCTTATGACACCGGCGACTTTAATGCCTCGCTCGATGCCGCGATGAAGGCGATCGACTATGCCGGCTTCCCCGCCCGCAAGGCCAAGGCGAAAGCCGACGGCAAGCTGCGCGGCATCGGCGTATCCTGCTACATCGAAGCCTGCGGCATCGCGCCGTCCAAGGCGGTCGGGAGCCTGGGCGCCGGCGTCGGCCTGTGGGAATCGGCCGAGGTGCGCGTCAACCCGGTCGGCACCATCGAGATCCTCACCGGCTCGCACAGCCACGGCCAGGGTCACGAGACGACGTTCTGCCAGCTGGTTGCGGATCGCCTCGGGATTCCGATCAGCCAGGTCTCGATCGTCCATGGCGACACCGACAAGGTTCAGTTCGGCATGGGCACCTACGGCTCGCGCTCGGCGGCCGTCGGTCTCACCGCGATCCTGAAGGCGATGGAGAAGATGGAATCCAAGGCCAAGAAGATCGCCGCGCATGCGCTCGAGGCCTCGGAAGCCGACATCGTCATCGAGAACGGCGAGTTCAAGGTGACGGGCACCGACAAGGCGATTGCGCTACCGATGGTCGCGCTCGCGGCCTACACCGCACACAATCTGCCTGATGGGATGGAGCCGGGCCTGAAGGAAAGCGCCTTCTACGACCCGACCAACTTCACCTTCCCGGCCGGCGCCTATATTTGCGAACTCGAGGTCGACCCCGGAACGGGCAAGACCTCCTTCGTCAACTTCGTCGCGGCCGACGATTTCGGCCGGCTGATCAACCCGATGATCGTCGAGGGCCAGGTCCATGGCGGCCTTGTTCAAGGCATCGGCCAGGCACTGCTCGAGCATGCGGTCTACGATGCCAACGGCCAGCCGGTCACGGCCTCGTTCATGGACTACGCCATGCCGCGCGCCGACGACGTGCCCTCCTTCAACCTCTCCCACACCACGACGCTGTGCCCGGGCAATCCGCTGGGCATCAAGGGTTGCGGTGAGGCCGGCGCGATCGGCGCCTCCGCGGCCGTGATCAACGCGATCACGGATGCGATCGGCAAGAACAATCTGGAAATGCCCGCAACCCCCGACCGGGTGTGGCGCACGATCCACGCGGCTTAAGAGGGAGGACCGAAGATGTACCAGACCACCTATCATCGCGCTTCCTCGGTCGACGAAGCCGCCAGCCTGTTCGGCAAGAGCAGCGAGGCGAAATTCCTCTCCGGTGGCCAGACGCTGCTGCCGGTGATGAAGCAGCGACTCGCCAGTCCTTCCGATGTGATCGACCTCGGCAAGATCAAGGAGCTGATCGGCGTCGAAGCGTCAGGCGATACGCTGACCGTCAAGGCGGCGACGCCGCATTACGACGTCGCCACCAGCGAGGCCGCAAAGAAGGCGATCCCCGCGCTCGCCTATCTGGCCTCGCTGATCGGCGATCCTGCCGTGCGCTATCGCGGCACGATCGGCGGCTCGATCGCCAACAACGATCCCGCCGCAGACTATCCGGCCGCGCTGCTCGCGCTCGGCGCCACCGTGAAGACCAACAAGCGGTCGATTGCGGCGGAGGATTTCTTCAAGGGCCTGTTCACCACGGCGCTTGAAGACGGCGAGATCATCACGGCCGTGTCGTTCCCCGTGCCCGCGAAGGCGGGCTACGCCAAGATGCGGCATCCGGCCTCGCGCTTTGCGCTGACCGCCGTCTTCGTCGCCCAGACGAAGTCGGGCGAGATCCGCGTGGCCGCGACCGGCGCGTCGCAGAGCGGGGTGATGCGGGTCGGCGCCATCGAAGCGGCGCTGAAGGCGAACTGGTCGCCGTCGGCGCTCGACAGCGTCAGCATTCCCGCCAGCGGAATGCTCGCCGACATCCATGGCACGGCCGAGTACCGTGCCAACCTCGTCAAGGTGATGGCGCAGCGCGCAGTGGCGGCTGCGAGCTGATCACAGCGCGCCAGCGCCTCGACACAAATTTTCCGCGGCGCGCACTTCGGTGCGCGCCGTTTTATTTTGCCGATGCGGCATGAAAACCGCTTGCCTCCTCGGCGGGAAGGCGAGAAGAGTTAATCAGCCAATTAACTCGCCCCCCAAAGAGCCCACAAGAGCAATGTCAGAGGCGTTGGCCGGATCCCCGGCATTTGCCCGCGACCCGAGGAAACAACAACGTGCTCGACAAATCAGCCCCCACATCGTCCGTCCGAACCTCCGGCCCGCTCGCGGGCTTCCGAATCGTCGAGTTCGCCGGCATCGGACCCGGCCCGTTCGCCTGCATGATGCTGGCCGACATGGGCGCCGACGTCGTCACGCTCGACCGCGTCGGCGCGAAGAAGAGCATGAAGTCGGTCGCGGGCCGCGGCCGCAAGGTGATCGAGCTCGACCTGAAGGACAAGGCGGCGATCGCGCAAGCGCTCGACCTCCTCGCCAATGCCGATGCGCTGGTTGAGGGTTTTCGTCCCGGGGTGATGGAGCGGCTCGGGCTCGGGCCTGACGTCGTGCTCGCGCGCAATCCAAAGCTCGTCTACGGCCGCATGACCGGCTGGGGCCAGGAAGGCCCACTGGCCAATGCCGCCGGCCACGACATCAACTACATCTCAATCACCGGCGCGCTGGCCGCGATCGGCCCTGCTGAAGCGCCGGTGCCGCCGCTCAATCTGGTCGGCGATTTCGGCGGCGGGGCGCTCTATCTCGTCGTGGGCGTGCTCGCAGCACTGCTGGAAGCATCAAAGTCCGGCAAAGGCCAGGTGGTCGACGCCGCCATGTGCGACGGCGCAGCGTCGTTGATGTCTTTCTTCTTCGACATGAAGACGCTGGGACGCTGGACCGAGGGCCGCAACCGGAATTTTCTCGACGGCGGCGCGCATTTCTATGGGGTCTACGAATGCGCCTGCGGGCATTTCGTGTCGATCGGTTCGATCGAGCCGCAGTTCTATGCGCTGTTGCGCCAGCATGCCGGTCTGACGGATGCGGATTTCGACGCGCAGATGGACCCGAAGGCCTGGCCGGCGCTGAAGGAGAAGCTGAAGGCCGTGTTCAAGAGCAAGACGCGCGAGGACTGGTGCAAGATCATGGAAGGCACCGACATCTGCTTCGCGCCTGTTCTGACCATGTCGGAAGCGACCGAGCATCCGCATATGGTCGCGCGCAACGTCTTCATCGAGCGCCACGGCGTGAAGCAACCCGCGCCGGCACCAAGGTTCTCGCGCACGCCGTCGATGGCGCGCGAGCCGGAGACGGCGGAGATTGCGGCGGTGATGAAGGCGTGGAAGGCTGCGAAGTAGCCAAGTGCATACAGCCGTAGGGTGGGCAAAGGCGCACAGCGCCGTGCCCACGTCTTCCATCAATTGGCCAGGACGTGGGCACGCTGCGCTTTGCCCGCCCTACCGCAGCGTGACTGACGGCTACGCCGCATTCTCCACCTTCAGCACCCCGCGGCGGATCTGGTCTTCCTCGATCGACTCGAACAGGGCCTTGAAATTGCCCTCGCCGAAACCGTCGTCGCCCTTGCGCTGGATGAACTCGAAGAAGATCGGGCCGATCGCGTTGGCCGAGAAGATCTGCAGCAGCACCTTGGTCTGGCCGCCGTCGACGACACCTTCGCCGTCGATCAGGATGCCGTTCTTCTGCAAGCGCGCGAGGTCCTCGCCGTGCCCGGGCAGGCGCGCGTCGACCTTCTCGAAATAGGTGTCGGGCGGCGACGGCATGAAGGGCAGGCCGGCTTCGCGCAGGCCCTCGATGGTACGGTAGATGTCGCGGCAGCCGCAGGCGATGTGCTGGATGCCCTCGCCGCGATAAGTCTTGAGATATTCCTCGATCTGGCCGGAATCCCCGGCGTCCTCGTTGATCGGAATCCGGATCTTGCCGTCGGGGCTGGTCAGCGCGCGCGAGAACAGGCCGGAGGCGCGGCCCTCGATGTCGAAGAAGCGGATCTGGCGGAAGTTGAACAGCTTCTCGTAGAAGCCGGCCCAGACATCCATGCGGCCGCGATGGACGTTGTGGGTGAGGTGGTCGAGATAGAACAGGCCGGCGCCGACCGGCTTGGGATCACGCGTCCCCAGCCACTCGAACTCGGCATCATAGGCCGAACCCTTGGCGCCGTAGCGGTCGACCAGATAGAGCAGGCTGCCGCCGATGCCCTTGATCGCGGGCACGTCGAGCGTCTTTTGTGCGGATGGCACATCCGCCGGCTCGGCGCCGAGCGCGATCGCGCGCTCATAGGCCGCCTTCGCATCGACCACGCGGAACGCCATCGACGGCGCGCACGGACCGTGCGCGGCGACGAACTCGGTGCCGTGTGTGCCGGGCTCCTCGTTGACGAGATAGTTGATGTCGCCCTGGCGATAGACCGTGATTCGTTTGGTCTTGTGGCGCGCGACCGGCGTGAAGCCCATCAGCTTGAAGAGCGCGTGCAGCTCTTGCGGGTTCGGGTGCGCATATTCGACGAACTCGAATCCGTCGGTGCCCATCGGATTCTCGGCGCTCACAGTGGCCGGCGGTGCATCGTGCGGAAACGGACCCATTGGCGGTTCTCCCAAATTGCTGCTGGCTGAATTATCCTTCATGAGGCCCGCAAAGAGCGTGCAAATGAGACGCGGTTTCGCTATTCTATGCACGATCCGTGCACGGACGGGACGACTCACGCATGATTCCAGTGGACGCCTTCGACCTCAAAATCCTCAGCGCGCTGCAGGACGACGGCCGCCTCACCAACCAGGAGCTGGCCGACCTCGCCGGCCTGTCGGCCTCGCAATGCTCGCGGCGACGGATGCGGCTGGAGGAGGAGAAGGTGATCGCGGGCTATCACGCCGATCTTTCCAGCGAGGCGCTCGGCTTCGGCGTGATCGCCTTCATCCAGGTGGGGCTTTCGACCCACTCGCCTGATAATTCCAAGCGCTTCCGCGCGCTGGTGAACCGGATCGACGAGATCCAGGAGGCCTATTCGCTCACCGGCGATGCCGATTACGTGCTCAAGGCCGTGCTGCGCGACCTGAAGGGCCTGTCCAATCTCGTCAATGACGTGTTGATGCCGCACCAGAGCGTGGCGCATGTGCGCTCCTCGATCGTGCTCGACCGGCTCAAGGAAAGCGCGAAGCTGCCGCTGAAGGATCTGAAGGCTGGCTGAAATCGAGGGAACTACGCCATTCGAGTCGCGGGCGCGATCTGCAATCATCGCGGCCAATCCGGGAGACTTAGGCCATGGCGCTCCAGCTTCGACCCAACTGCGAGTATTGCGACCGCGACCTGCCGCCTGATGCGCTTGATGCGCGGATCTGCTCCTATGAATGCACGTTCTGTGCGGAGTGCGTCGAGACGAAACTTTTCAACGTCTGCCCAAACTGCGGCGGCGGCTTCGCCCCGCGCCCGATCCGCCCGACGCAGGAGTGGCGGCCGGGCGTGTGCACGAGCAAACAGGCGCCCTCGGACAAGCGGGTGCATCTGAAGTATAGCCTGGACGACGTCGCGGCGCATTGCGCGCGCATTCGCGACGTGCCGCCGGAGAAGCGATAGGCTACTCCGCCGGCAAAATCGTCCCCTCGACCTCGCCGAATCCGACGCGATAGCCGTTGCCCTGGCACCAGCCGCGCATCACGAGGCTGTCGCCGTCCTCCAGGAACGAGCGCTTGACGCCGCCGGGCAGTTCGACCGGTTCGGTGCCGTTCCAGCTGATCTCGAGCAGGCTGCCGCGCTGGTTCTTCTCCGGACCGGAGATGGTGCCGCTTCCTAAGAGATCGCCGACATTCATGGCGCAGCCGGAGGAGGCGTGGTGCATCAGCTGCTGCACCGAGGACCAGTACATGTATTTGAAATTGGTGCGGCTGATGCCGGCAGGCGCATTGGCGCCGGCCGCGCGCAAGGCGACGTCGAGCGCGATATCGTAGTTCTGGGGCCTGGTCTGCTTGAGATAATCGAGCGGCACCGGCTCCTGCTCGGGCCCCTTCACGCGGAACGGCTCCAGCGCCTCGCGCGTCACCACCCATGGGCTGATCGACGTCGCAAACGCCTTGGCCAGGAACGGGCCGAGCGGCACATATTCCCATTGCTGGATGTCGCGGGCGCTCCAATCGTTGAGCAGCACGAACCCGAAGATCATCTCTTCGGCCTGTTGCTCGCTGAGCATGCCGCCCATCGGCGAGGGCTGGCCGATCACGACGCCCATCTCCAGCTCGAAATCGAGCCGCTTGCAGGGCGCAAAGCTCGGCACCTCCACATTCGGCGGCTTCAACTGCCCGCGCGGCCGCTTCACCTTGGTACCCGACACCACGACGGTGGAGGCGCGGCCGTTATAGGCGATCGGCATGTGCAGCCAGTTCGGCTGCAGCGCATTGTCCTTGCCGCGAAACATTACGCCGACATTGGTGGCGTGCTCTTTGGAGGAATAGAAATCGGTGTAGCCGGAAACCGCGATGGGCAGATGCAGCTTTGCATCGCGCATCGGCACCAGCGCCTGCCTGCGCAGCTCCTCGTTATCGCGCAGCTCGGGATGATCGTGCCGCAACAGTTCGCTGATGCGCGCGCGGGTCCTGCTCCAGACCTTTGGCCCGAGCGCCATGAAGGCATTGAGCGAGGGCCCGGAGAACACGCCGAGGGGTCCGACGTCGAGCCGCGAGTCCTGCTCCAGCTCCCAGAGATCGAGCACGTAATCGCCGATCGCGATGCCGACCCGCGGCGTCGGATTGCCTGGGGTCGAGAACACGCCATAGGGCAGGTTCTGGATCGGGAAGTCGGAGGCGGGATCGACCTCGATGAAGGAGCGGAGGCTGGGGTCGTTGGGATGGATTGTCACGTTTGACTCGGTTCTTTCTTCCTTCCCCTTGTGGGAGAAGCTGGCGCGAAGCGCCGGATGAGGGGTTCTGTCCGCGTGTTCAGATGTGAGAGATGCGCTCGCGGAGAGAGACCCCTCACCCGTCTCGCCGCTGCGCGACGAGCCACCCTCTCCCACAAGGGGAGAGGGGAAGAAGACTACGGGTTGCTCGGATCGAACTTCTTCTCGAGGCCCTTCCAGCAATCGGCATAATCGTCCTGCAGCGTCGACGACTTCGCGGCGTGGGCGGTGACCCGCTGCGGATAGCGGGTCTCGAACATGAAGGCCATGGTGCCGGTGAGCTTCACCGGCTTCAATTCGCCATTGCTGGCGTGCTCGAAGGCGTCGCGGTCGGGGCCGTGCGGCAGCATGCAATTGTGCAGGCTCATGCCGCCGGGGACGAAGCCTTGCGGCTTGGCGTCGTAGACGCCGTAGATCAGCCCCATGAACTCGCTCATGATGTTCATGTGATACCAGGGCGGACGGAAGGTGTTGTCGGCCACCATCCAGCGCTCGGGGAAGATGACGAAGTCGATATTCGCGGTGCCCGCCGTCTCCGACGGCGAGGTCAGCACAGTGAAGATCGAGGGATCGGGATGGTCGAAGCCGATCGCGCCGACCGGCGAGAAGGTGCGCAGATCGTATTTGTAGGGCGCGTAATTGCCGTGCCAGGCGACCACGTCGATCGGCGAATGCGGCAGGTTCGTCTTGAACAGCGCCCCGCCCCACTTCACGAACAGCTCGGTCGGCGTGTCCTTGTCCTCGTAGTTCGCGACCGGCGTGAGGAAGTCGCGCGCGTTGGCGAGACAGTTGGCGCCGATCGGCCCGCGCTCCGGCAGCGTGAAGGCACCGCCATAGTTTTCGCAGAGATAGCCGCGCGCCGGCCCGTTCGGAATCTCGACGCGGAACTTGACGCCGCGCGGGATCACCACGATCTCGCCGGGCTCGGCATCGATGCGGCCGAACTCGGTGCCGAAGCGTAAGTTGCCCTGCTGAAGCACGAACATCAGCTCGCCGTCGGCATTGTAGAAGTGCTGGTTCACCATCGATTTGGTGATGAGATAGACATGCGCGGCCATGCCGGCCTGCGTATTCACGTCACCCGCCGTCGTCATGGTCTGCACGCCCTGGACGAAGGTGACCTCGTCGTTCGGCAGCGGCGTCGGGTCCCAGCGCAGCTGCGCGATCGGCAGATCGTATTCGTGGCACGGCGCCGACCGCCACAGGCCGGCATCGACCTTCTCGAAGCGTCCGGAATGCTTCACCGAGGGACGGATGCGATAGAGCCAGGAGCGCTCATTGGCGCCGCGCGGCGCGGTGAACGGCGAGCCCGAGAGCTGCTCGGCATAGAGCCCGTAGGCGCAGCGCTGCGGCGAGTTGCGCCCGATCGGCAACGCGCCCGGCAGCGCCTCGGTCTCAAAACTGTTGCCGAAGCCTGACATGTAGCCCGGCGTCACCTGCGCCGAGCTGCGGATGATCTGGTCAGGCGAGGTATTGATGTTCATGACTATCCTCCTCCTTGCAGGGCCGCCCACATTTCCTGGTCGCGCTTGTCGGTCCAGATCACGGGGTCGTCGATCCCCGACGCCTCGTCATAGGCGCGCGACACATTGAACGGCAGGCAGTGCTCGTAGATCGCGAAGCTGGAGAATTTCGGATCCATCACCTCGCGCGTCGCCGCCATGGACTCCTTGAGCGTGCGTCCCTTTGCGACCGAGATTTCGGCGGCGCCATAGAGCGAGGCGACGAAATCGCGCGTCATCGCGATGGCTTCGCGCACGGTGGCGGTGCCCTTCAGCGCATCGCCGCGGCCCGGCGCAATTGCCTTGGGATTGAAATTGCGGATCTCGTTCAGCGTCATCGGCCATTCGCGCAAATGCGCATCGCCGCAATAGCAGGCCGAGTGATATTCGATCAGGTCGCCGGAGAACATCACCTCGGAATCCGGCACCCAGGCGACGATGTCGCCGGAGGTGTGGCCGGCACCGAGCTGCAGCAGCCGCACCTCGCGCTTGCCGAGATAGATCGACATCTCGCCTTCGAAGGTCAGCGTCGGCCAGGTCAGGCCGGGAATGCTCTGCGCGTCCTGGAACAGGCGCGGAAAACGGCCATACTCGGAATCCCAATCCTGCTTGCCGCGCTCCTCGATCAGACGATAGGTTTCCTGCGAGGCGACGATGCCTTGCGCTTTGTAGGCGGAGGCCCCGAGCACGCGCACCGCGTGATAGTGCGACAGCACGACATATTTGATCGGCTTGTCCGTGACTTTGCGGACGCGCTCGATCACCTTGTTCGCCATTGCCGGCGTCGCCTGCGCATCGAACACCAGGCAGCCGTCGTCACCGACGATCACGGCCGTGTTCGGATCACCCTCCGCGGTGAAGGCGTAGAGATCGGTGCCGATCTCGGAAAAGGTGATCTTCTTCTCGGCGAGATCGCCGGTGGATGCGAAGTTCTTCGCCATCAGTTCTTTCCTTGCACGGTTACTGTTGTTGCTGTTGTTGCTGTTGTTGCTGCTGGCCGTCGATCATGCGCCGCTTCGCCAGGGCGATCGCCTGACGCAACACGTCGATGTCGCCGATATGGTTGGCGAGAATCAGGACCAGCGCCGCGTCGAAATCCGCGCTCTGCTCGTCAGTGAGGCCGCGATGCGCCTCGACGATGGCACGAAAGGCGTCATCGGGGCGCGCGAAATTGGAGCTGGTGGACAACGACATCCGGGACCTCAGTTCAAGCCTTCCGCACGCGCAAGGGCGGCCGCAATCGCGGCCGCGGTCGGGTGGCGGAAGCGTGCTGCGACATAGCCATCGGGCCTGAGCAGATAGGCAGAGCCCGGCTCAGCATCGTAGCGCTTGGCGACGAGGCCTTGCGGATCGGCGAGCCCGCGCTCGCCGCCGATGCTGATATCCTTGACGCCTTCGGGCACATCAATCGCCGCGCCATTGCTGAACGACAGCAGGGTAAAGTCCGTTCCACCGTTGCGGAACGCATCCGTCAGATAGGCCAGCTCGCCCGCGCGTGTGGCAACGGGCGCGTCCGGCATGGAACAGCCAGGAGATGGCCCGCCGCGCCACGCATCCGCGTCTGAAGACGACAGCGGCGAATCATAGCTGCACGGCACCGAAAGCCGCCCGCCATTGACCATGCGCTTGCCGAACTCGGTCTCGTTGGCGAGCGACAGCACCGCCTTGCGTAGCCGCGCCTCCTGGTGCGAGTTCGGCGCCATGAAATCGGTCGAGCGGGTGGATTCGCGGATATTCTCGTCGGCCGCCATGCTGCGCTCGACATGGTAGCTTTCGAGCAGGCTTGCGGGCGAGGTGCCACGCAGCACCCGATCGAGCTTCCAGGACAGATTTTCAGCGTCTTCGAGCCCGGAATTGGCCCCGCGCGCGCCGAACGGCGAGACCTGGTGCGCGGAGTCGCCGGCAAAGACCACGCGGCCGTGGATGAAGCGATCCATCCGGCGGCATTGGAATTTGTAGAGCGAGATCCACTCGAACTCGAACTTGTCGTGGCCGAGCATGCGCGCAATCCGCGGCCGCACATTCTCGGGCTTCTTCTCGAGAAGCGGGTCGGCATAGCGGTTGAGCTGAAGGTCGATGCGCCAGACATCGTCGGGCTGCCGGTGCAGCAGCGCCGAGCGTCCTGCATGGAATGGCGGATCGAACCAGAACCAGCGCTCGGTCGGGAATTCCGCGGTCATCTTGACGTCGGCGATCAGGAACTGATCCTCGAACACCTGCCCCGCGAAGTCGGCGCCGACCATCTGCCGCAGCGAGGAGCGCGCGCCGTCGCAGGCGACGACATATTGCGCCTGCAGGCGATAGGCGCCCTCGGGCGTTTCGATCGTCAGGAGGGCCGAATCGTTGCGTTGCTCCAGCGCCGTCACCTTGTTCCGCCAGCGCAGGTCGACCGCAGGCAGATCCTGGATGCGATCGACCAGATAGGCCTCGGCGTAATATTGCTGCAGATTGATGAACGCCGGCCGCTTGTGCCCATCCTCCGGGAGCAGGTTGAACTGATAGAGCTGCTGTTCGCCATGAAAGATGCGGCCGACGCTCCACACCACGCCCTTGGCAACCATGCGGTCGGCGACGCCGAGCCGGTCCCAATATTCCAGCGAACGCTTGGAGAAGCAGATCGCGCGCGAGCCTTCGCCGATGCGGTCGGCATCATCTAAGAGGACGACGCGCTGGCCGCGCTGGGCGAGATCGATCGCCAGCGACAGCCCGACCGGACCGGCGCCAACGATTACCACCGGATGCTCGGCCGGACTTTGGCCGGGGCGATCCTGGTCGCCGTGACGGCGATAGCCGAACTGGATTTTGGCCCGATGCGTATTGGCGGGAGCCATACACTAACCTCGGCTCTGGTCAGGAAGGGACTGATCTGCTAGATAGTCTCACGTGCAACTATTTTGGACCGGAGCCGGACGGCCGTCAACTATATTTCGGAGCACTCTCCTTGGCGAGGACGACAGACACTGCGCTGAAGGCACGCGAGGCAGATCCGCCAACGCCGAAGGCAAAGGCGCGGCTCGATCTGTTCAGATTCGTGCCGTTCCGCCTCAACCGGCTCGCAGCGGAGGTGAGTTCCGCGCTCGCGGTCGAATATCAGGAGCGTCACGGCCTCGACATTCCGGCCTGGCGGGTGATTGCGACGCTCGGATTCCGCAACGATGCCTGCAGCGCGCAGTTCATCGCGCAATGCACCCGCACGCATAAATCCACCATCAGCCGCGCGGTGACCGCGCTGCTGCATGAGAAACTGATCGAGCGCGTCGAGAACGAAGCCGACCGCCGCGAGTTCCGCCTGCAACTGACGACGAAGGGCCGCGCGCTCTACGAAGAGCTCTTCCCGCAACTGCTGCGGCGGGAAGATGAGATCCTCGCCTGCCTCTCGGCGCAGGAACGCAGGCAGCTCTCGGCACTGCTCGGCAAGATCGAGCAGAGCCTCGATCTGATTCAGACCAGCGAAGAGGCGGACGCGAAGCAGGCGTATTAGGGTGCGTGCTCGCAGGAGACAGACGTCGGCTTCATGAGGGCGAGCAGTTGCGGGCTCATCGCAAAGTCAATCGCGAGCGCTCCACGATCAGTTCTCCGCCCTTCGCCATTTGCGCCAGCGCCCGGTAGAGCGCCTCGTGCGTAAGCCCGAGCTCAGCCGCCCAATCCTTCTTGGATTGGCTCAGATTGACGACGCCGCTGTCGCCTTCAGTCTCGATGAAATGGAGGACTCGCTCCCGCGCCGTTCTCAGGCTGAGCCTTTCCGCATTGGCACGCACTTTACGAAGCTCCCGCGCCAGATGGGCGATCCACCCATTGCGAAATTCGGGGACCACAAGCGCTTTGCTGAATGCTTTTCGGGGGATCGCCAACAGCGACGATGGCTGCGCGGCGACTGCATCGCAATGATAGGCGGGTTGATCGAGGCTGGCCTCGGCGAGGAAGCCGTGACGTGCCCGCTGCAGGATGATCTCTCCTCCAGACCTCGAACGGCGGATAAGCCGCACCTCTCCCGAGAGCACGAAGTACATGGCGTGGGGACGGTCGCCCTGACTGAATATTGAGGTATGACGCGAAATTTCCAGCAAGCGCGTGAGCCGCCGTGCCGGCTCCGGCAGGGACGCCAGCAGTGGCGCGGCGCGCGTCAGAGATTTCCAGTCCAAGCCTGAAGCGAGGGCCCGGTCGAGCCTCTTTGGGATTTTTTCGGTCAGGGCCATATGACCGCAATCATATGCGGATCATCTTGGCGCCGCTATGCTTTTCGGATCTCAATTGGGAAAGGCGATCAATGCGCGTCCTCTTCACCATTCTCGTATCGGGTGGACTGGTTCTTTCGGCCGGCTACGCAGCCGCTCAGCATCACATGCATCAGGGCCACATGGACCACGGCACCGCCGCAACCGACACGCGCGAGTTTGTTCAGTTTCCGCCTGAACTGGTCGAACACACCATCGCGAACATGCGGGATCACCTCTCGGCGCTTCAGCAGATCAACGAGGCATTGGCCGCCGGCGAGCCGGAGAAGGCGGGAAGAATCGCCGAGGAGCGGCTGGGCATGAGTTCGCTCCGATTGCACGGCGCGGCGGAGGTCGCCAAGTACATGCCGCAAGGCATGCAGGACACCGGCACAATGATGCACAAGGCCGCGAGCCGTTTCGCCATCGAGGCGCAGAACGTCGGCGTCACCGGTGACCTGAAGCCGGCTATCGGGGCTCTCGGCGAGGTGATGGCTGCTTGCGTGGGTTGCCACGCGGCTTACCGACTCAAGTAGCGCGCAGAGACCTCTCAGCCTGAGTCAAGGACGCGCGGAGCGCGAGCGTCGCTGGACTCGCCGTCATTTCGCAAACGACCGCGACGGCGGCAGATGCAGTGCCCAGGCGTCCACCTTGTCGCTGGCGCGCGGGTAGATCTCCGTCACGATGGGATCGTGGCCGGGAATGTAGCGGTCGGGATGGCCGGCGAGGCGCTCGATCGTCTCCCAGCCGACGGCCATGTCGCCGACATTGTAGACGATCGGAAACGGGCTGCGTCGCTGCAGATTGGCGTAGTAATGCGCGGCGTCGGACGCCAGCACGACCGCGCCGCGCGCGGTCTCGACCTTCACCACCTGGAGGCCGTCGGAATGGCCGCCGACGCGATGCACGGTGACGCCGGGCGCGACCTCGCCATCGCCGGAATGGAAGCTGACGCGCTCGCCATAGACATGGCGCACCATCTGCGTGACGTGCTCGACCGTGAACGGATGTCGCAGCAGGCCATTGCACATGCAGCGGCCGGTGGCATAGGCCATCTCGCGCTCCTGCAGATGGAAGCGCGCGTTCGGGAAGCGGTCGAGATTGCCGGCGTGATCGTAATGCAGATGCGTCACGATGATGTCGCGGATGCTGGAGGCGGCAACGCCGAAGCGCTCGAGCGCATCGACCGGATTGAGCGTCAACTTGCGCGCCCGCAGGCTCGCTTCCTCGGCGTTGAATCCGGTATCGACCAGGATATCGCGTCCCTGCCCCCGGATCAGCCAGACGAAATAATCGAGGTCCTGCGCCGCATTGTCATGCGGGTCGGGCGCCAGGAAGTTCATGCTGGGGGTGCGCGGCGACATCGTCGCATAGCGCAGGGCGTAGATCTCGTAGACGTTTCCCATTGGCTCTGATCCCGGCTCTTGCTTTTCTGGTTGGGCCTGCGCGCACCAAGCCATCGCCCGCCACAAAGGTCAAACATCCGGGGCGGACACGAGGTCACAATGTGAGACCAATCACATTATCGTCGCGAGCGCCGGCCTAACATGATGCCCGGAACCGTGAGCAAGCGTGCGTCGAGGAGAAGCGTGACCACCGAATTATTCCCCTCGCAGCCGGCCTGCACCTCGCGGTCAATTGGCGCGATAATGCAGAATCTCCAAGCGGTTGACGCCCCCGTTCGCCGGTTTGATAATGCACTTTGCGTAAGTTAAGGTCGCCGCGGCGCAAGCTGGAACGGCGCCTTTTTGGCTGGACCGCGCTGATTATGAAAATTCGCTTCCTTTGTCTTCTGCCTTTGCTGCTTGTTTCGTTCATCCCGACCGCGCCGTCGCTTGCGGCCGGCGACCGCTTCGCGCTGGTGATCGGCAATGCCAAATATCCCGATGCCGACAGCCCGCTGAAGGAGCCGATCAACGACGCCCGCGACGTCGCCGACGAGCTCAAGCGCGACGGCTTCTCGGTGGAGGTCGGCGAGAACCTGACCGGCGACGGCATGCGCCGCGCATTCGACAAGCTCTACGGCAAGATCAAGCCGGGCTCGGTGGCGCTGCTGTTCTACAGCGGGTTCGGCATCCAGTCGGCGCGGCAGAGCTACATGATCCCGGTCGATGCGCAGATCTGGACCGAGTCCGACGTCCGCCGCGACGGATTCAGCATCGAAGCGGTGCTGGGCGAGCTCAACACGCGCGGCGCCGGCGTCAAGATCGCGCTGATTGACGCCTCCAGGCGCAACCCGTTCGAACGGCGGTTCCGCAGCTTCTCGGCGGGGCTCACCCCGGTCATCGCGCCGAACGGCACGCTGGTGATGTATTCGGCGGCGCTGGCATCGGTGGTGTCGGATGCCGGCGGCGACCACAGCCTGTTCGTGCAGGAACTGCTCAAGGAAATCCGCGTCCCCGACCTGATGGCGGAGGAAACCCTGAACCGCACCAAGATGGGCGTTACCCGCGCCTCGCGCGGCGAGCAGGTGCCGTGGATCTCGTCCTCGCTCGCCGAAGACTTCTCGTTCATTCCGGGAGCCGCGGGCTCGCGCCCGACGGCGACGACGCCGCCACCGGCGCCTCCCGCACCGGCGCCTCCTCCGGTCGCCAACAACCCGCCTCCGGCTCCGCCGGCCCCACCACCGGCACCGGTGGCTTCGAACAATCCGCCGGCGCCGCCCGCACCTCCATCACCACCTCCCGCACCGAAACCGCAGGTCGAGGCCGCGCTGCCTCCGGCTCCGCCGCCCCCGCCGGTCAAACCCGCCGAGCCGGCTCCGAACGCGGATGGCGGGCCGAGCGCGTCCGCGCTGGCGGAGGATCCCACCATCAAGAGCCTGACGGCCAAGATCGCCGCCAATCCCGATGACCAGAATGCGCTGTACCGGCGTGGACAGGTCTATGCCAGCAAGGGGGCCTACAGCCTCGCCATCAAGGATTTCGACGACACGCTGCGGATCAATTCGAAGGACGTCGAGGCGCTGAACAACCGCTGCTGGACCCGGACCGTGGTCGGCGATCTCCAGGGCGCTTTGAAGGATTGCAACGAGGCCCTGCGGCTGCGGCCGAACTTCGTCGACGCGCTGGATAGCCGGGGGCTGGTGAACCTCAAATCCGGGGCGGTGAAGAACGCCATTGCCGATTTCGACGCGGCGCTGAGGATCAACCCGCGCCTGACCTCCTCGCTCTATGGGCGCGGCCTCGCCAAGCAGCGCAATGGCTCGGTCCAGGAGGGGGCGCTGGACATCGCCAATGCCAAGGCGATGGACCCGAACATCGTCCAGGAATTCGCAAGCTACGGAGTGCGTTGATATTTTTTTGGTTTGAGGCGGGCGCCGCCTCGAACCCCCAGCGGTCCGGCCAAGACTAACGGAACGGATGCCGCAGGCGGCCTTCGTCGCCATTTGCAGGAATTTTGGAACCGCGCGGACTTCGCGCAGGAGGGACAGACAATGAGATTGGCTGCAAAGGGACTGACCGCGATCTTGTCCATCGTCACCCTCGGTGCGGCGCTGTCGCTGACACCGGCGTTCGCCGGCGACGACAACAACAGCAAGAACGTCACCGAGGACGAGATCGTCCGCGCCCTGGCGCCGCCGAAAAAGCCCCTGACCCGCGGCCTCTCGATGGCGCCGCAGGCCGATCCGGCGCCGAACCCGGCGGAAACCAAGCTGATCCAGTCGGTCCGCGGCCGCACCACGCGATCACTGTCCTCGACCGAGCGCGAGGAGATCGCCTCCGCCGCCAAGGACAAGCCGAATATCGATCTCGAAATCACCTTCGACTACAACTCGGCCAATATCAGCGCCAAGTCGATGCCCTCGGTGCAGGCGCTGGGCCGCGCGCTGACCAGCCCCGACCTGAAGGGCTCCACCTTCGTGGTCGCCGGCCACACCGATGCCGCCGGCGGCGAAAGCTACAATCAGGACCTGTCGGAACGCCGCGCGGATTCGATCAAGCGCTATCTGGTCGAGAAGTACGGCATCGCCGCGAGCGACCTCGTGACCGTCGGCTACGGCAAGAGCAAATTGAAGGATCCGAGCCAGCCGATGGCGGAGGTGAACCGCCGCGTGCAGGTCGTGAACATGGAAAACAAGACCACCGCATCGAAGTGACCACCGCGTAATCCTTTGCAGTGACACGTTCCGATGTGGTGTAAAGTCTTAAGCCGAGCGCGCGTCCCGCAGCCCTGCGGGACGCCGCTTCGTTTCAGGCAAACGCCCCCGCCAACCACGCGCCAGGCCAGGATGATCCGGCGATGAACATCTCCGAATATCTCAAGCCTGCGGGAACCGTGGCGTTCATCGTTGCGCTCGGCGTCGGCTATTACTGGTTCGAGCATCGGCATCACCCCGAGCCGAAGGAGACGCCGGGCGAAGCGCTCGTCATCGTGACGAAGTCGACCAATGCCTGCTTCTCCGACCTGGTGCGAGCGACCGGCTTCTTCGTGCCGCGGCGCGAGGCCGTGGTCATGGCCGATCAGGAGGGATCGAGGGTCACCGACCTCTTCGTCACCGAAGGCACTGTCGTCACCGAGAACCAGGAGCTGGCGCGGCTGACGGCGCCGCCGCAGATCCCCGGCCAGCCGCAACGGCCGGGCCCGCAGGGGCCGATCTCGCTGAAGGCGCCTGCGCCGGGCCTGATCACGGAAGTCCGCACCATCGTCGGCGCACCGGCCTCGCCGCAGGCCGGACCGATGTTCCGCATTGCCGTCAACAACGAGATCGAGCTGGATGCTCAGGTCCCGGCCGTGCATATGCCCAAGCTCAGCCCCGGCGCGACGGTGCGGATCAGCCGGGACGACGCCGCCGATCTGATCGGCCGCGTCAGGCTGGTCGCGCCCCAGATCGACCGCGCCACGCAGCTCGGCCGCGTCCGCATCAGCCTCACCAACAATCCGTCGCTGAAGGTCGGCGTGTTCGCCCGCGCCTCGATCGACGCCAAGCGAAGCTGCGGCGTCGCGGTCCCCAAGACCGCGATCGACCATCTCACCGTGCAGGTGGTCAAGGGCAACATCGTCGAGACGCGGCGGGTGCGCGTCGGGCTGACATCCGACAGCCAAACGGAAATCCTCGAAGGGGTCAACGTCGGCGAGATCGTCGTGGCCGACGCCGGCTCCTCGCTCCATGACGGCGACCAGATCAAGACCATGTTCGCCGATGAACTCGATCGCACGCGGGTACGCTGATGGCTCTCAATATCTCGGCATGGTCGATCCGCAATCCGCTGCCGTCGGTGGTGTTTTCGATCATCCTCCTGATTCTCGGCTGGACCTCCTTCAGCAAGCTCGCGATCACGCGGCTGCCGTCGGCCGACATTCCCGTGATCTCGGTCGCGGTGGCGCAGTTCGGCGCCGCGCCCGCGGAGCTCGAATCCCAGGTCACCAAGACGGTTGAAGACGCCGTCTCCGGCGTCGAGGGTGTCAGGCACATCACCTCCTCGATCACCGACGGTGTCTCGGTCACCACCATCCAGTTCGCGCTCGAGACCAACACCGACCGCGCGCTCAACGACGTCAAGGACGCGGTGACGCGCGTGCGCTCGAACCTGCCGCAGAACGTCACCGAGCCCTTGATCCAGCGCGTCGACGTGATCGGCCTGCCGATCGTCACCTACGCCGCGATCTCGCCCGGCAAGACGCCGGAGCAGCTCTCCTATTTCGTCGACGACGTGGTCAAGCGCGCGCTGCAGGGCGTGCGCGGCGTCGCCCAGGTGGAGCGCATCGGCGGTGTCGAGCGCGAGATCCTGGTCTCGCTCGATCCTGATCGCCTGCAGGCGATGGGACTGACCGCGGTCAATGTCAGCCAGAGCCTGCGCGGTACCAATGTCGACGTCGCCGGCGGCCGCGCCGAGATCGGCAAGAACGACCAGGCGATCCGCACGCTCGCCGGCGCCAAGACGCTGAGCGATCTCGCCGGCACCATGGTCCCGCTGTTCGGCGGCGGCGAGGTCCGGCTCGACGACCTCGGTACCGTCACCGACACCATCGCCGACCGCCGCACCTTCGCCCGCTTCAACGGCGAGCCGGTGGTCGCGCTCGGCATCAAGCGCTCCAAGGGCGCGAGCGACGTCAAGGTCGCCGAAGCCGTGCAGAAGCGCATCGACGCGCTCAAGGCCGCCTATCCCGATGTCGACCTCAAGCTGATCGACACCTCCGTCGACTACACCAACGGCAATTACGAAGCGGCGATCTCGACCCTGTTCGAAGGCGCCATCCTCGCCGTCGTCATCGTGCTGCTGTTCCTGCGCGACCTTCGCGCCACCATCATCGCCGCGGTCTCGCTGCCGCTGTCGATCTTCCCGGCGTTCTGGGCGATGGACATCCTCGGCTTCTCGCTCAACCTCGTCAGCTTCCTCGCCATCACGCTGTCGACAGGCATTTTGGTCGACGACGCCATCGTCGAGATCGAGAACATCGTGCGGCACATGAACATGGGCAAATCGCCCTACCGTGCCGCGCTAGAGGCCGCCGACGAGATCGGCCTCGCCGTGATCGCGATCTCGCTGACCATCATCGCGATCTTCGCGCCGGCAAGCTTCATGTCGGGCATCGCCGGACAGTTCTTCAAGCAGTTCGGCATTACGGTCTCGGTGCAGGTGTTCTTCTCGCTGCTCGCGGCGCGGTTCGTGACGCCGATGCTGGCGGCCTATTTCCTCAAGCATCATTCCCACGAAGAGCCGCCGCCGGGCCGCATCCTGCGCACCTATCACGGCCTCGTCTCGTGGTCGGTGAAGCATTATTTCATCACCGTGCTGATCGGCTTCGGCATCTTCGCGGCCTCGATCTGGAGCATCACGCTGCTGCCGCAGGGCTTCCTGCCGGCGCAGGACAGCGCCCGCTCGCTGCTCGCCCTCGAACTGCCGCCGGGCACGCAGCTCGCCTACACCGAGAAGGTCACCGAGGACATCGTCGCGCGCCTGCGCAAGCGGCCCGAGGTGAAGAGCATCTTCGTCGATGGCGGCCGCGTCCCTCCCGGAACCCAGGAAGTCCGCCGCGCCTCCCTGATCATCAATTACACGCCCAAGAACGACCGCAAGATCACTCAGCGCGAGCTCGAATTCTCGATCAGCCAGGAGCTGGAGAACGTTCCCGATATCCGCTTCTGGTTCCTCGACGAGAACGGCCTGCGCGCGATCTCGCTGGTGGTGACGGGTGTCGATGCCAACATCGTCAACAACGTCGCCAGCGAGCTCGCGACGCAGATGAAGCGGATTCCGACCATCTCCAACGTGATCTCGGAAACCTCGCTGGAACGTCCCGAGCTGCGCATCGAGCCGCGCGCCGACCTCGCCGCACGGCTCGGCGTCTCGACCGAAAGCCTGTCGCAGACCATCCGTGTCGCCACCATCGGCGACGTCGGTCCCGCGCTTGCCAAGTTCGACGTCGGCGACCGCCTGGTGCCGATCCGCGTACAGTTCGAAGACGCCGCGCGCGGAAATCTGAAGACGCTGGAGCAGCTGCGCGTGCCGCTCGGCGAGCATGGCGAGAAGGGCGGCGTGCCGCTCTCGGTCATCGCCGACGTCAAGCTCGACCAGGGTCCGACCAGCATCAACCGCTACGACCGCGAGCGGCAGGCCACCGTCGCCGCCGACCTCGTCGGCTCCGCGGCGCTCGGCGATGCCACCAAGAAGATCTACGATCTCCCCGTCATGAAGAGCCTGCCGAAGGGCGTGAAGGTCTCACCTTCCGGCGATGCGGAAAGCCTCAACGAGCTGTCCGACGGCTTCGCCACCGCGATCACGGCCGGCCTGATGATGGTCTATGCGGTGCTGGTGCTGCTGTTCGGCACCTTCCTGCAACCGATCACCATCCTGTTCTCGCTGCCGCTCTCGATCGGCGGCGCGATCGCCGCGCTGCTCATCACCGGCAAGCAGCTCACCACGCCGGTGTGGATCGGCATTCTGATGCTGATGGGCATCGTCACCAAGAACGCGATCATGCTGGTGGAATTCGCGATCGAATCCATCAATTCCGGCAAGCCGCGCGACGAAGCGATGATCGACGCCGGCATGAAACGCGCCCGCCCCATCGTGATGACCACGATCGCGATGGCCGCCGGCATGATGCCGAGCGCGCTCGCGGTCGGCGCCGGCGGCGAGTTCCGTTCGCCGATGGCGCTCGCGGTGATCGGCGGCTTGATCTTCTCGACCATCCTGTCGCTGGTGTTCGTGCCCGCGATGTTCATGGTGATGGACGATTTCGGCGCGCTGATCTGGCGCTTCGGCAAGCGCCTGATCGTGCACAGCGCGGACGCCGAGACGGGTGGTCATCACGAGGCGACAGACGCGGCACACGCGCCCACGAATGTCGCGCGCCCTGCGGCGGAGTAAGTTCCCGCCGGCGCGTTTCGCGGCGAAACGAACATCTCGCCGCGATGGCTGCCCTTACTCGTTCCGCGCGATCGCGGTCAGCTTCGTCATGTTCCGCAGCAGGATGCGGCCGCGCTGGAGGTCCAGGATCGCGTCCTTGCGCCAGGCCTGAAGCTGACGGTTGACGCTCTCGCGGGCGGCGCCGACGAAGACGCCGAGCTGCTCCTGCGAGATGTGCACCTCCGAGCCGAAATCGGCGGCGAGCGCGCAGAGCCGGCGCGCCAGGCGCACCGGCAGCGGCTGCAACATGGATTCCTCCATGCGCTCGCTCTGCCAGCGGATGCGCTGGCAGAGCAGCGCGATGATCTTGATCGCGACCTTGGGCTCGCGCTCGAGGAAGGCGAGGAAGTCTTCGCGCCGCAGCACGAACAATTCGCTGGCTTCGCCGGCAGTCGCATCCGCCGTGCGGCTCTGGCCGTCCAGCACGGCGACCTCGCCGAACAGATCGCCCGGCCCCATGAAGTTCAGCGTCAGCCGGCTGCCGTCGGAGGCGCCGGTCTCGATGCGCACCTGGCCGCGGCGCACGCCGAACAGCGCATCGCCCGGGTCGCCCTTCTGGAACAGCACCTCGCCATTCGCCAGATGCTGGGTGTGGCAGAGGCTGGACAGCCGCTGGAGTTCGTCCGCCCCAAGATCGGCGAACATGGCATTCATTTTCAGAATGACCGCAAATTCGGCCTGCTTGCTCATTTCAACGTCCTTGTGAATTCCTTGGCCAGGTTCTGTGGCAACCCACTTGCAAATCGCTTGGAAGCATCAACGTCAGAATCGCGTAAAACCGCGTCGGGAAAGTGTGTCATAAGTCACATAACTTTGCAGCACCTCCCGACTATTTTTAGCGACTTGGAGCGGCTTCCCGTCCCGGGATAAACTCGGGCGTAAAGGACGGGGCATCTGCCGGATGCGGCGCCGCTCGTCCGTTTTTGGAAAGTCGACATGAGAGCCGTGAAATTCGTCGGCGCAGCTTTGGCCGCCGTCATCGTCGTGATCGTCCTCCTGCTGGTGATCGGGATCCCCTCGGGCTTCCTGACCGCGACGATTGCCTCGCGCGTCGAGCAGGCGAGCGGCTATCGCCTCTCGATCGACGGCACCACCAGGATCAGCCTGTGGCCGACGCTGAACATCACGCTCAAGGACCTCACGCTGTCCGACCCAAAGGACCGCAGCGGCATTACGCGGGTGACGATCGACAGCGTGCAAGCCGACATGTCGCTTTCGAGCGTATGGTCGGGCCATCCTGACATCAAAGAGATCGTCGTCACCCATCCGGTGTTGTACCAACCGCTGCTGCGTGAGCGTCTGCCGAACGCCGATGCATCGCCGAAACCGATCGCACTCGATGCGGATGGCGCGAGCATCGGCCACGTCAAGATCATCAACGGCGAAGTCGCATTCTCGCGTGTCCGCGACCGTGTCGACAGCCGCATCAGCGCCATCAACGCCGACGCCGTCATCGGCCGCGACCGCAAGGTCAATCTCGCCGGCACCGCACGCGTCGGCGAGCATCCGACCAAGTTCGACATCAAGGCGACACCGCCGGCGCCTCCGATCGAGCGACAGAGCATCCCCGTGGATTTCGTCATCGACATGCCGGACGTGCTGAAGTCTCAGCTGGCCGGCCATGCCGACATGCGGTTGAACGGTGCGGTCGTGATGATCAATGGCGTGAATGGCACGCTCGGCGACGGGGGCTTCAACGGCTGGGCATCCGTCGACATCGCCAGCAAGCCGCTGGTCAAGGTCGATCTCGACTTCCAGCGGCTCGCGATCCCGCTGGCGAAATCGCCCGAGGGCGCGACCGGCCAGCCTTGGAGCGATGCGCCGATCGACGTGTTCGGGCTCAACTATGTCGACGCGCAGATCAGGATCTCGGCGAACGAAGCCGTCATCGGCGACGCCCGTCTTGCACCGCTGGCGCTCGATGCGAAGCTCGCCGGCGGCGTCTTGAAGGCGGGCACCGCGAATCTCGGCGCCTATGGCGGCCAGGTCTCGGGCGAGGTGATTCTCGACGCGACCGGCGGCGCGCCGAGCTTTGCGATGCATTCCGACCTCGTCGGCGTGCGCGCGCTGCCACTGCTGCAGGGCCTTGCCGAATTCGACCGGATCGACGGCAGGCTGCAGGCCAAGCTCGCGCTGCGCAGCGCCGGCGCCAGTCAGCGCGCGCTGATGGCGAACATGCAGGGCACCGCCTTCGTCAATTTCCAGGACGGCGCCATCCGCGGCATCAACGTCGCGCAGATGATCCGCTCGCTGACATCGGGCACGCTGTCGGGCTGGCAGGGAAACCAGGACAACAGCCAGGAGCAGAGCACCGACCTCTCGCAACTCTCGGCGTCGTTCCGCATCGACAAGGGCCAGGCGGTGACGACCGATCTCAACCTGATCGGACCGCTGGTGCGTGTCACCGGCGCCGGCACGATCGCGCTCGACACCAAGATGATGGGTTTTCGCGTCGAGCCGAAGCTGGTGATGACGACGCAAGGCCAGGGCCGCGCGTCCGAGCCGGTCGGCTTCGGCATCCCCGTGATGATCACAGGCGCGTGGTCGCAGCCACGGATCTACCCTGATATGGCCGGTGTGCTCGACAATCCGGACGCGGCCTATGCGAAGCTGCGCGAGATGGGCAAGGGCCTGTTCGGACCCGATGGTGCCGGGCTCGGCAACATCTTGAACAGTTTTGGCCTCGGCGGCGCCGCACCGAGCGGCAACGCCAATCCGCAAGCCCCGCAGCAGGGGCAAGGACAGGGACAGAACAATCTGCTCGGCGGCCAGCTGGGCGAGGCCATCGGCAATCTGATCCAGCAGGGGCTCGCAGGCGGCGCCGGAAACAGCACCGGCCGCAGCCGCAGCCTGCCCGGCGCGCCGACCAGCCCGGCGCCGCAGGCTTCGCCCGCGCCCCCAACCCAGGACCCGGCCGAGGCGCAGCAGGACAGTCAGCCGATGAACGACCTGATGCGACAGCTCTTTAACAGGTGATTGGGGGATCAAGGCATCGAACTCCACGCGAAGCCCTTACACCGCCTCATCACACAGCTCTTCCTCCGAACGGAGGAGGGAGCCTGTCAGCTGCGGCAATCCGCCGCCCTGCCGGTCAGCCCTGCATTCACCGGCGGGTCCCACACCTGCGCCTGGTCCGGCCTCTTGCCCGTCCAAAAGCCCAAATTGTGCTAGAAGGGCGATGGGCCTGTACCGCCCATAGCGCCGGCGTCGGCCGCGGCGCGAGAGGAACCGGATGACGGGTGCGAAAGACAAGACCTGGTTTCTGCGCGAGGGCCTGTTCGCCAAATACGTCGTCTCCCTCGTCGGCCTCGTCGTGTTCGTGCTTGCCGTCAACGGCGCGATGGAGACCTGGATCTCCTATCGCGCCACCAAGACACAGCTGACTGACGGGCTCGAGGACAAGGCGCAAGGCGCCGCCCGGCGCATCGAGCAATCCGTCTCCGAGCTCGAGCGCCAGATCAGCTGGGTGACCACGGCCAGCCGTGACACGATCGAGAAGCGCCGCGCCGACTACGCCCAGCTGCTGCAACAGGTCGCCGTGGTCTCGCAGCTGTTCCAGCTCAATGGCGAGGGTCGCGAGGTGCTGCGCGTCTCGCGCCAGTCGACCACGACCGGCGGCAATGCCGACCTCGCGCGCGACATACGCTTCACCGAAGCGGTCGCCCGCGGCGTCAGCTATGCGCCGGCCTACTTCGTCGACCAGAAGCCGGTGATGTCGATCTCGGTGGCGCATTCCGGCTTCAACGCCGGCGTCACGGTGGCCGAGGTCGATCTCGGCTTCCTCTCGGACTTTCTGTCCGACGCCCAGGTCGGCAAGGCCGCCTTTGCCTATGTGGTCGACGCGCGCGGCCGCGTGCTCGCGACCTCGTCGAAAGGACCCGAGATCGGCAAGGACCTGTCGAAGCTGCCGCAGGTTGCGGCTGCCATCGCGCCGGGCCGCGAGCCCGACACGTCAGGCACCGATTTCAACGGCCATTCGGTGCTGTCGGCCGCGAGCACGGTGCCGAAGCTCGGCTGGAGCGTGTTGTTCGAGCAGCCGACCACGCAGGCCCTGACGCCGATCCGCGACCAGCTCGTGCGCATCGCGCTTCTGATCGGCATGGGCCTGTTGGTCGCGATCCTCGCCGGCACGCTGCTGGCGCGCCGCATGATCATTCCGATCACGGCGCTGCGCGATGGCGCGCACAGGCTCGGCGAAGGCGACTTCAGCCACCGCATCGACGTGCACACTTCGGACGAGCTGGAGGAGCTCGCCGGCCAGTTCAACCGCATGGCCGGCCAGCTGCAGGAGACCTACACGAACCTCGAGACAAAGGTCGAGGAGCGCACCCGCGATCTCGCGCAGTCGATCAACGAGCTGAAGGTGCTGGAAGAGGTCGGCCGCGCCCTCGCCTCCTCGCTCGACCTCAACGCCGTGCTGCCGACCATCGCCGCCCGCGCGCTGGAGATCAGCCATGCCGATGCAGTGCTGATCTACGGCTATGAGGCCGAACGACATCGCTTCAACCTGATCGAGGCCAAGGGCATCGACAAGTCGGCTGACGGCGTCCATGTCACCATCGGCGAAGGCGAGAACATCCTGAGCGATGCCGCCGCGAGCGGCGAGCCGATCGCGATTGCCGATCTCGACCACGCCGCCGAGCAGCCCTTGCGCGACGTCGCGGTCGCCGCCGGCTTCCATTCGGTGCTGGTGGTGCCGCTGCGCGACCAGCAGGGCACGCTCGGCGCGCTGGTGGTGCTGCGCCGCGCGATCGGCGCGTTCGAAGGAAGCCTCACCGGCTTGATGCGCACCTTCGCCAACCAGGCCGTGCTGGCGATGCGCAATGCGCGGCTGTTCACCGAGGTCGACCACAAGAGCCACGCACTGGAGACTGCCAACGAGACCGTGCGCGCCCAGGCCGACAAGCTCAAGCAGCAGACCGAGCAGCTCAAGGACTGGAACAAGTCGCTGGAAGAACGCGTCAAGACCCAGCTCGGCGAGATCGAGCGCATTCGCAAGCTCGAGCGCTTCCTCGCGCCGCAGGTGGCGCAGTTGATCGCCTCATCGGACAGTCCGGAAGGGCTGCTCACCAGCCAGCGCCGCGAGGTGACGGTGGTGTTCTGCGACCTGCGCGGCTTCACCGCGTTCACGGAAGCGACCGAGCCGGAAGAAGCGATGAACGTGCTGCGCGAGTATCACGCGGCGCTCGGCAAGCTGATCTTCAAATACGAGGGCACGCTGGACAAATACGCCGGCGACGGCGTGATGATCCTGTTCAACGCGCCGATCCAGTTCGAGGACCACACCGCGCGCGCCGTGAAGATGGCGGTGGAGATGCGCGACACGATCGGCCCGCTGACCGAACGCTGGCGCAACCGCGGGCACAGCCTCGGCTTCGGCATCGGCATCGCGCTCGGCTATGCCACGCTCGGCCAGGTCGGCTTCGAGCAGCGGCTGGAATATGCCGCGATCGGCAGCGTCACCAACCTCGCCTCCCGCCTGTGCAGCGAGGCCAAGCCCAACCAGATCGTGGTCAGCCGCCGCGTCTACGGCATGGTCGAGCCATGGGTCGAAGCCCGCGCCCTCGACGATCTCCAGCTCAAAGGCTTCAATCACCCGGTGCTGGCGATGGAGATCCTCGGCTGGCGCGAGGCGGTGGACAACGTGCTGGATGCGACGGCGGCAAGGCGGAGGATGTGAACGGAAGAGCAGGCCACCTGCTCCTCTAATCAAGCCCGTCTTCGCTAATCACGCCCCCCGCTTCGGCCCGATCGCCTCGAACGCGGCCTTCTGCTCGTCGCTCAGGTCGAATTCGAAATCGTCGAGCGCGTCAGCGACGCCGGCGACCGCCTGCTGCATCGTCTGCAGGCGCGTCTTCACGGCGGCGAGGCGGGCCTGCGGGGTGGCTGCCGCCTTCATCGGGCAAGAGCTCAGCGTCTGCAGGGTGCGGAGCGTCGTGTCCTGGAGCACGTCGAGGCGGGCGCGGCCGGTGTCGTCGAGCTTCAGGGTCGAGGCGATGTCGTCGGTGGGCCATTGCTGCTGCACGAGCTGCTCGTACTGGCGCTGGGCCTGCACATCGTAGCGGGGATCGTAATTGGGATCGCAGGCTTTGGCCGCCTGCGCCGCTTGAGCCGGCTGCGCGTCCTTGTGCTGAGCCGAAGCAAGCGCGGCCTGGCGCTCCCTCGCCAGCGAGTCGAGCTTCGCTTTCTGGCCGTCGTCGAGCAGCTCGACGAATTTGGCGAGCGGCTGCGCCAGCGCATCGATGGCCTTGATCATCGCATCGAGGCGGGCCTGCATCACACCGAGGCGCTCGGCGGCATTGGTGGGCGCCTGCGCCGGGCAGGAGGCGCGAATGGTATCGCGCGCGCTCGTCCAGGCGCTTGCGAGCTCATCCAGCGCGGTGCGCTGCATCTCGTTCGGCTGCACGGCGGCGGCGATGCGCTCGACGGGCAGGCCGCCGGTGTCGCTGCTGTCGCAAACCGCCTCGACCGACGGCACACGTCGCGCACGACGGCCATGGGGTGTGGTGTAGGCGGCGAGCTCCGGGGCCGCGTAGGGCGCGAAGATCGCGGCGTAGATATCGCCATAGCCGTACAGCGAGAGGCTGGTGGTATCGCCATCAATCACCGCATTGGTGAGATCGTCATGCGCGAACGGCCAGAACACGGGACCGATCCAGCCATAGCTGCCGTCGGGATGGCGCCACCAGCCCTGCGGACGACGCCCCCCGTGCCAGCCCGAAAGCGCGGCCTGCGCCGTGAGCGCCGCGCGCATGACATAGGGGTTCGCTGGCTGGCCGCGCTCGCTGCCGCGCGGATCCTGCGACCGCAGCGCCGCGGAGCGATAGCGGCCGCCGCGCACCGCCATGCGGGCGTGGCGAAGGCGCGACAGGCCGAGCATATGGCCGACCGCAAAGCGCGCCACGCCGAGCGGTCCGCCGCGGAATCCGAACTGCGCCTGCGCCGTATCAGGCAGCATCACTGTCAGAAGGACCAGCACCGCGCCGGCCAACGCCAGCCTCAAGCGCGATCCCGATAGGCTTGCCGAGCTGACCACCGAGCTGACCACCGAGTTGACCACCTCTTGGCCCTCCTCCAGCGCCAAGCGCGCATCACGACGCATGAGCAAGACTCGCGAGGGAACCAATTGTTCCACGGCGAGACGGCCAAAGCGTCGCAGAGCTGTGAGGCATCATCGCGGCGCGCTTTACCTCGCCCCGCTTGCGGGGAGAGGTCGGAACGCATCGTCAGATGCGTTCCGGGTGAGGGGGTACGGGTCTATCGACGGAGAATGATCGCGGAGAATGATCGCGGAGAATGATCGCGGAGATAGCCCCTCACCCCGCCCTCTCCCCGTAAGAACGGGGCGAGGGAGACGAAGGACCGCCGTCTCGGCCACGCCTTACTGCGCCTTTTGCGGCACCACCACGGTCTGACCGGGATAGATCAGGTTGGGGTTGTGGATCTTTTCGCGGTTGGCGTTGAAGATCACCGCGTAGCGGGCGCCGTCGCCATAGGCGAGGCGGCTCAATGCCCAGAGACTGTCGCCGCGGGAAATCACCCGGCTGCCGCCGGCCTCGACCGTTCCGGTGGTGAGCGCGTCCGCGGGCGAGGCCGATGCGACCGTCGGCCCTGCCGCCGGCACCCGCGCCATCGACTTGGGTTTGGGCGCGCCCATCAGGCGGGGCCGAACCGCCGATCGCTCCGGGACCGCCGCAAGGCGCGGCGACGGCAGGGCAGCGACGACGTCGGATTTGTCGTCGGGCTTCGCATCAGGCTTTGCGTCTTGCTTTGCGACCGGTGTGACGCGCGCGGGCGGCGCGACTTCAGCGATCGTCACCGGCATGGTGCGGCCGGACTGCGTGACGGTGCCGTCGGGTGCGTGAGCGCGCAGCGCCAGCTCGTAGCTGCCGGCGGGAAGCTTTGGCGGAGTCATGACGAACTGCCCGGACGCATCGGCCACGACGCTGTCGAGCGGTTGCCCGTCGCGCAGCAGCTCGACCTTCGCGCCCGGCGCGGCCTGGCCTGCGATCACCGCCGCCTCGCCATGATCGTCAACGCGCGCGACGTCGAAACGAGGGCCGGTGTCCGCCACGGAAGGCTGCGGCTTCACTGGAGCGACATCGGCCAGCGCCGTGACCTGCTTCCGCGTCTCCGCGAGCGCATCCGGCTTCGGCGCGTCGGCAGTCACAGGGGCAACGGACGGCGCAGGCGGTGCGGCCGCAGCGAGCTTCGGCTCTTCAACCTTCAACTCTGTCTTGGGCTCGACCTTCACCTCAGGCTTGGCCTCAAGCTTGGCTTCATCCTTGGCCTCGGCCTTTGCCTCCGGCTTGCTCTCGGGCTTGGTGACGGCGGCGACCTCGGTGCTTGCCCCGCCCGGCAGCATGCGGCGCAGCTCGGTTGGACCGATCACCAGCACGGTGCCGGCCACCGCGAGCAGACAGAATGCAATGACGGCCTTGGATGCGGTGATCATCAGCCTTCAAACCTCGATCAAAAACTCAGGTCGCAAATCATCAGGCGCAAATTGCGCCGTTTTGGCACCGGCAGCAAGCCGGTCATAGGGATGAACCGAGTGGGCCCTGTCGGCGTCAAATCAGCGAGGCCGTAGCGGCCATTCTTTTTGGAATTTCATCATGCCCGCATTTTGCCGCGCCGCGCCATTTCTGGCGCTTGCCCTGACGCTCGCCGCCTCTCCCGCGCTGTCCGCCTCCGGGCCGCCGCCGGGATTCGTCCTGACGGACAATCCAGATCTCGCCTTCACCTCGCCGGACGGCGCCACCAGGCTCGAACAGTACATGAAGGACAGCGAAGATCTGTTCGGCGTCAAGTGGCAGGTCTGGGCGCGACGCGGCGACCAGATGACGGAGCTGAAGCCCGAGCAGGGCTATGGCGCCGGCTTCCGCTTCACCGCGGACTCGCAATGGCTGGTGCGGATGCAGAAGACCGGCTCGGGCGAGCAGGATTTGTTCCTCTATCATCTCGAGAACGGCGTCTTCGTCGGTGCCACCAAGAAGAAGTCGCTTAGCGATCTCGCCTGGGCCTATTTCTATGGCCGCCCGGAAACGAAGCACTTCGCCAGGCTCGACTTTCACATCTCGGCCAATCTGCTGGAAGGCACGGAAAACGCCTATCAAGAGCTCGGCATGAACTGGCCCAACAACCGCTACCTCGTGATCGGCCTCGGCGGCGAGTACGACAAGCACCCGAAAAACACCGTGATGAAAGGACTGGGCGGCTGGCGATGCCGCTATGATCTCCAGACCGGGAAATTCGACGTGCCCGAGATCTTCGCCAAGGATAATGCGCAGGCGCTGACATGGGAAGTGAAGCGGGAGTGAGAGGAGACGCTTTGTAGGGTGGACAAAGGCGCTCTTGCGCCGTGCCCACCATCTGCCTCGACCGCAAAAAGTGCGTGGGCACGCTACGCTTTGCCCACCGTACAGGACCTTGTCCACCGGCGCCGCGCCAAGCCCCTGATATTGTTCCGATTCATAGTTCCCTAACCTTTAATGGTAACGGGCTCTTGTCGGTTTTGCGGCATCCTGCATCCCACGGGAGGGCTGGATGGGCACATCGATTCGATGGACCGCACGATTGCGCGCGCTGCTTCGCCGCTGGCGGGGCGCGCCGCTGACGTGGCTGATCGCCGGCGGCTTCGTACTGATGGCGGCCATGGCCATCGGCACCGGCCTCACCGTCGATCGCTTCCGCCAGAACGCGATCGAGAGCGGCCGCGACAGCCTGGAAAACTCGGTTCGCCTGCTCGCCCGTCATTTCGACCGCGAGTTCGAGGATTTTGCGGTGCTGCAGAAAAGCATCATCGCGGAACTCGAAAGCCACGGCATCGAGTCCGCCGATGTGTTCCGCAGCGAGATGGCAACGCTCGCCATGCATGAGGTGCTGCGCGCCAAGGCCAGCGGCTGGTCGGACGTCGCCGGCGCCAACGTATTCGACTCCGACGGCAGGCTGATCAACTCGTCGCGGAGCTGGCCCGTCCCCGACGTCTCGGTTTCCGATCGCAGCTATTTCGCTCGTCTCAAGGGCGATCCGGCGGCGCAGGAGGAGGTCGAGGTGGTGCCGGGCCGGTTCGGGTCCGGGCCGGCGATCGTGTTCGCAAGGCGCGTATCCGGTCCGCACGGCGAGTTCTTCGGGCTGGTGTCGCGCGCCATCACGCCCGACCAGCTCGAAGCCTTCTTCGCCTCGGCCGGCCTCGGCGAGGATTCGTCGATCGCCATGCATCACCAGAACGGGCAGTTGTTGGCACGCATCCCGCATGCCGATGCGATGATCGGGAAGAATTTCCGGGGCGGCACGCCGGAGCAGATGGCGGTGTTCGAGCGCACCTCCGTCACCACGCAGCTCGCAAGCCCGATCGACGGCAAGGACCGCATCGTCGCTTCGCGCCTCCTGGCGGGCGAGCCGCTGGTCGTGGTCGCCACCAAATCGCTGGATGCGACGCTCGCCACCTGGCGCACGCAAACCAAGTTCTTCGTCGCCGTGGCCGTCGTGTCGATCGGCCTGCTCGTGCTCACGCTGGTCCTGATCTTCCGCCAGATGACGCGCCGGCTCGCCCTGGAGAAGGAGCAGCTCGACACCGCGATGAACACGATGACGCAAGGCCTGCTGATGTTCGACCAGGACCAGCGGCTGATCGTCTGCAACCGCCGTTACATCGAGATGTATGGTCTCTCGACCCATGTCGTGAAGCCCGGCGCCTATTTCCGCGACGTGATCCAGCATCGCGCCGATACCGGATCGTTCGACGGCGACGTCGATTCCTATTGCGACGCCATCCTGGACAACGTCGGTCGGACCCAGAGCAACATCGTCGAGACCTCGGACGGCCGCCTGATCGAGATCAAGAACCAGCCCGGCGCGGCCGGCGGCTGGCTCGCCACCCATGACGACGTCACCGAACGCATCCGCGCCGACGAGCGCATCGCGCATCTGGCGCATTACGACGCGCTGACCGACCTGCCCAACCGCGTGCTGATGCGCGGCCATCTCGAACGGCGCGTCGCGGAGCTCGCCCAGGGCCATCCGTTCGCGATCCTCTATATCGACGTCGACGAATTCAAGGGCGTCAACGATTCGCTGGGACACGAGGTCGGCGACGAATTGCTGCGACAGGTGGCGAGCCGCCTGCGCGCCTGCGTCAGCGGCAACGATATGGTGGCACGGCTCGGCGGCGACGAGTTCGCGATCATCAAGGCTGCGAGCTGCGACCAGGACGAGCTGAGCGCGCTGGCCGAACGGATCCTGGCCTCACTGCGCATGCCGGTCGACTGCAAGGGCCAGGAGATCACCACCAATGCCAGCATCGGCATCGCGATCGCGCCCGACCACGGCGACGTCATCGACGACCTGCTCAAGCGCGCAGACCTCGCGATGTACGCCGCCAAGTCGGAAGGACGCGGCACCTTCCGCATCTTCGTGCCCGAATACGACGACAAGGCGCGGCAGCGCCGCCAGCTCGAGCTTGATTTGCGCCAGGCGCTGGTGCGCGGCGAATTCGAGGTCCACTATCAGCCGCTGGTCGATTTGTCCGCCAATGTCGTGAGCGGCTGCGAGGCGCTGCTCAGGTGGCGCCATCCGGAGCGCGGCATGGTCTCGCCTGCGGACTTCATTCCGGTCGCGGAAGACACCGGCCTGATCGGCGAGATCGGCGAATGGGTCTTGAGGCAGGCCTGCGCGGAGGCTGCGTCCTGGCCCGGCGACATCCACATCGCGGTCAACGTCTCGCCGGTGCAGTTCCGCTCGAGGACGCTGGCGCTGAAGGTCGCCGCGGCGCTCGCCGAGTCGCGCCTCGCGCCGGAACGGCTCGAGCTCGAGATCACCGAGACCGTGCTGATCCGCGACGACGAGGAGGCACTGACCATCCTGCAGCAGCTGCGCGAGCTCGGCGTGCGCATCGCGCTCGACGATTTCGGCACCGGCTATTCCTCGCTGAGCTATCTGCACCGCTTCCCGTTCGACAAGATCAAGATCGACCGTAGCTTCATCAGCGACATCGGCGAGCCCGAGGATTCCTCCCCTATCGTGCAGGCCGTGGTCCACATGGCCGCCGCCCGCCACATGGCGACGACGGCCGAAGGCGTCGAGACCGAAGCGCAGCGCGAGGTATTGCGCCAGCTCGGCTGCAGCCAGATGCAGGGCTGGCTGTTCAGCCCGGCGGTGCCGGCGGCGAAGCTGAAGCAATTGCTGTCGAAGCAGGCGGCAGCGGCCTGAGGCCGAAATCGCCTCCCCTGCAATCACGGCAATGAGCACGTCCGATCCGAAAGAATAGGATCAAACCTCGCACCTTGCAGTTATCGCGCTGCTGAGGCGGCCGGGAACTCCGGCCGGCGGGAATTCGTCAACATTGCATCACGCGCATCGCAGGCGGCTTTGCCGTCCGCGAACGGATGCGCGTGTGCGAAATCGAGCGAGGCGACATGGCGATCGTGACGTTCCGGATGATCCCTCTGATAGCGGCGGCTGCCGTGATCGGCTTTGCCGCACAGGCGCGCGACGACGGCCGCTACGCGAACTCTCCCCTCAAGGGCTGGTTCGAGAGCCTGCACAGCAAAGGGGGCGGTCCGTGCTGCGCGGATGCCGACGGCACGGCGCTCGACGACGTCGATTGGGACACGCGCGGCGGGCACTACCGCGTCCGCATCCAGGGCGAATGGATCGAGGTGCCTGACGACACTGTCATCACCGAGCCGAATCGCGTCGGCCGCACGATCGTCTGGCCCTATTATATCAACGGCCGCGCCATCATCCGCTGCTTCATGCCGGGCAGCATGACGTGAAGTCGTCGGAGCAGCCGATCGCGCACAGGCGCATCTTGTATTCGTACGGCACTGCCATATCTCATCGGCATGATGAAGCTCACACGCGTTCAGGACCACGCCATTCAGGCGCTCATGGCCGGCATCGTCGGCGCCGAGACGTTCGATCAGGTCTTCGCAGGCATCCGCTTCGATGAGGTCGAGGGCTCGATGCTCTACGCCTTCGCACGGAACGAGGACGTCGCGTCCGACATCGAGGACAGCTACTCGCCCCTGATCGCCGCCGTGGCGTCGCGTGTGCTGGGCAAGCAGGTCGACCTCGTCGTCGTGATGCCGAAGGTTCTGCAATAAGTAGCCGGCAACGCCTTGCTCAATCGATGAACGATGCAAGCTCCTCCGGCTCGCCGGAGGGGAACGCGTCCTTGAGACATTCGAGAAACGCCGATACGCGCGCGCTCAGCAGCCGGCGCGACGGGTAGAGCGTCCAGAGACAGATCTCGGGTCCCTCGACATCGCCCCAGTGCACGAGCCTGCCGGCCGAGAGGTCGCGGCTCACGAGCGAGACGGGAAGCCGCGCGGCACCGACCCCGGCCCGGACGGCATCGCGGATCATGATGAGCGATGACAGGCGAAGCACGGGCTCGACTGCGATCTCCGCGCTTCCGACTGGCGTCACCACAGTCCAGGCAGAGCTCAAATCGCCCGCGCTGCGCACCACGGCCGGCGCGGCAAGATCGCCCGTTGGACGACGCAGACTCGGGCTCGCCACCACCACCAGCCGGTCGCGCAGGAAGATTCGTCCGACCAGGCTTTCGTCCGGATCCGGATTGACGCGGATCACGAGGTCATAACCCTCCTCGATCATGTCGACGGAGCGATCTTCCGTCGTGACCTCGAGCCGGACTTCCGGATATTTCCTCGCGAACGCGGCCGCCAGTTTCCCCATCGCGGTCTGTGAGAACACCAGCGGCGCACTGATCCGCAATCGCCCGCGCGGCCTGTCGCCTCCGGAAGCGATCGCGGCCGCCGTCTCGTCGAGCTCGGCGAGCAACGCCCCGGTCCGCTCATAGAGCGCCCGACCCTCCTCCGTGAGCTTCAGGTTGCGCGTTCCGCGCTCGAACAGGCGCAGATCGAGGCTGCTCTCCAGTTCGGAGACCCGGCGGGACAGCGTCGCTTTCGGGCGGCCGGCAGCCCGGGCGGCCCGCCCAAAGCCGCCGTGACGGGCCACCAGATTGAAGTCGGCGAGGGCCAGCAGATCCATTCGTTCCACCAATGAGACAGACTGTCCAAATATAGCGGCTATCGGTCCGCGTGTGGATCACTAATTTGCGGGGTGTCTTCTAACCCCAACAAGGAGTGACCCCCATGACCATCCTCGTAATCGGCGCCACCGGCCGCGTCGGCCGCCACGTTGTCGAACAGCTCGTCAAACGCGACGCCAAGGTGCGCGTGCTGACCCGCGATCCCGCCAAGGCCGATGTCCCCGCGGGCGTCGAGATCGCCAAGGGCGACCTGCTCGACATCGAAGCGCTGCGCGCCGCGTTCTCAGGCGTCAGGACGCTGTTCCTGCTCAACGCCGTGACCGGCGATGAATTCACCCAGGCGATCATCACGCTCAACATCGCCCGCGAGGCCGGTGTCGAACGCGTCGTCTATCAGTCGGTGTTCGACGCCGACGGGGCCGTGAACGTGCCGCACTTCGCGGTGAAGTCGGGCGCCGAGCGCATGCTCGCGCGGATGGGTTTCAGCGCGACCATACTGCGTCCGAGCTACTTCATCGACAACGAGCTCATGATCAAGGACGTGATCCTCAATCATGGCGTCTATCCGATGCCGATCGGCAGCAAGGGTGTCGCCATGGTCGACGCGCGCGACATCGCCGAGGTCGCCGCGATCGAACTGATCCGCCGCGACCGTGCTTCGGAAAAGCTTCCGGTGGAGACCATCAACCTGGTCGGTCCCGACACGCTGACCGGTCCTGGCGTGGCGAAGATCTGGTCTGACCTGCTCGGCCGCCCGATCGTCTATGGCGGCGACGATCCCAGCGGCTTCGAGCAGAGCATGGCGCGCTTCCTGCCGAAGTGGACGGCCTACGAGATGCGCCTGATGGCCGAGCGCTATGTCACCGACGGCATGATTCCCGAAGCCGGTAACGTCGAACGTCTCACTGGGATGCTCGGCCGTCCGCTGCACTCCTATCGCGATTTCGCGGCCCAGATCGCGGCGAGCGCGACAAAGTCCGCGTGACGACAGCAGCAACGAGCCCCTGATGTCACCGCGACGCGACATCGGGGGCTTTGGCGTGACCTCGCGATCAAACCACGCTAGCTTCCCAAAACAAGAACAAGAGAACAAGAACAAGAGGAAACGCCAATCGTGTACGACTACATTATCGTGGGCGGCGGCTCGGCTGGGTCCGTGCTGGCCCACCGGCTCTCCGCCAGGAGCGCCAACAAGGTCCTGCTGTGCGAAGCCGGACAGGACACACCACCCGGCAACGAACCGGCCGAAATCAGGGACAGCTATCCGGGCACCGCCTATTTCGACCCGCGCTTTCACTGGACCGAGCTCAAGGTCACGACCCAGGTCGTCAGCCACAACAATCCTGACGAAGCGCGCCCGCCGTTACGCAAATACGAGCAGGCGCGCGTGCTCGGCGGCGGCTCGTCGATCAACGGTCAGATGGCCAACCGCGGCGCACCGACCGATTACGATGAATGGCAAGCGCGCGGCGCTGAAGGCTGGCGTTGGAACGACGTGCTGCCGTTCTTCAAGAAGGTGGAGCGCGACCTCGATTTCGACGGGCCGTATCACGGCAAGGACGGACGAATTCCGGTGCGCAGAATTTCCAGAGAGCACTGGACCCGGCACTCGCAGGCGTTCGCCGATGCATTTCAGGAGGCCGGCCATCAATATCTGCCGGACCAGAACGGCGAGTTCGTCGACGGCTTTTTTTTTGCAGTGACGCATTCCAACCAGGCCGAGCAGCGCGTCTCGGCCGCGATGGGCTATCTCGATCGCGATACCCGCAAGCGCGCCAACCTTGCGATCTCCACCAACACTGAGGTGAGAGAGCTGATCTTCGAAGGCACACAATGCGTCGGCGTGAAGGCGGTGATCGACGGGCGCGAGCAGGAATTCCGGGGACGCGAGATCATTCTCTCCTCCGGCGCGATCCACTCGCCGGCGCATCTCTTGCGCGCCGGCATCGGACCGGTCGGCCACCTCAGGGATCTCGGCATTCCCGTTTTGATGGGACTGCCGGGCGTCGGCCAGCGCCTGATGGATCATCCTTCGATCTCGCTGTCATCCTTCGTCCGCCGCGGCGCGCGCATGAACGAGCACACCAGGCGGCACATGCAGCTCGGCCTGCGCTATTCGTCCGGACTTCCCGGCGTGCCGAAGGGCGACATGTTCGTCGTCGTGCTCTCCAAATCGGCCTGGCACGCGGTCGGCGCGCAGATCGGCTCGCTGCTGATCTTCGTCAACAAGACCTATTCCGAGACCGGGCAGGTGAAGCTTGCTTCGCGCGATCCCACAGCGGAGCCGATCGTCGAATTCAACCTGTTGTCCGACCGGCGCGACCTCGATCGCCTGATGAGCGGCTTCCGCAAGATGGCGGCGATCCAGATGAGCGACATCGTGAAGCAGGTGACGGACAAGCCGTTCCCGGCCGCCTATACCGACAGGGTGCGCAAGATCGGCGTGGTCAACACCACGAACAAGATCCTGACCGGGATCGCCGCGACGCTGATGGACGGACCGGCGGCGCTGCGTCACTATCTGATCGACAATTTCGTGGTCGAAGGCTTCACCTTCGATGACGTGATCAACGACGACGAGGCACTGGAAGCCTTCGTCCGCAAGGCGACGATCGGCGTGTGGCACGCCTCGTGCTCATGCCGCATGGGCCGGGCCGACGATCCCATGTCGGTGGTGGACAGTCAGGGCCGCGTCAAAGGCGTTCAAGGCCTGCGCGTCGTCGATGCCTCGATCTTCCCGGTGGTGCCGTGCGCCAACACCAATTTTCCGGTGTTGATGTCGGCGGAGAAGATCGCGGCGGCGATGATGCAGTGATCGACTGATTCTCGTGTCCCGCGTGCGGCGCAGCGTGCAACGCTGCGCCGCCCAAGTTCCCGGCTTACTTCACCCGCCTGGCGGCCTGGATCTCGACGAACTCGGCGTCCGGGTGGGCAACGATGGTTGCGAACATGATGCCGCTGATGATGAGCGACCAGGCGGTGTCCCAATAGATCCAAAACACTTTCAGCCTCCGTTTTGGCGTCCTCCGCCTGCGGCGCCCGGAGTAACGGCGCCGGGAGGCTGCCGTTCCAGAATGAGCCCATGACGGGGCCTGCGGCTCGAACAAGCGCAGGCAAGTCTAGCGCTTTCTGGTGTTGGTCGGTGGGATCTTGCGATCGGTTTGACCGGTGTGGCGCTTTGCCACGACGTCTTCGTCCCGCGGGCCTTCGCGCGGACGCGGCGGCGGCTTGGGCTGGCCGGACTGGCCGCCATGCTTGCCGCCCATGTCGGGCTTGCCTTCGAGGTCGTTTTCACGGGTCATGATGTGTCAATGCGCTCACCCGGCAATGGTTCGCAATTTGCGTTCGGCGTTGTGGCTGTGAACGAGTTCATAGGATCGCCGTCTTTGGCGGTGCACGATGGGTCGCGCAGCCCGCGCATCGCCCCCTCGACGAACGGATCTGGCCTGATGCGGAAGCACCTCGTTGCCTGGACCATCCTGACCTCGGCCTTCGTCGCGGTCGCGGTGTGGAGCGTGCTCGGGCCGCCCGACCATCCGGCCGGTCCGCATCTGCCCTCGCGCGACCTGACGGCTTCGGTGCACTAGGTTTCGGTTTCGTCCCGACGCGAACCGGCCTCCGCGTCGCTCGAAAACGCCTTGGTCCGACCGATCCAATTTCGGTATCGATCAATCCCATCTGGAGCTTGGTGCAACGGAACACCGGCCGCTATCCTTCCCTGCAAAACGACAACACCACGCCGGCAGGAGGACGCCCTTGATCAGACCGACACGCCCCGCACCCCGCGCTGCGATTGCCACCGCTCTCGTCACGTCTCTTGCCCTTCTCTCCGGAGTCCATGCCGGCATGGCTGAAACCTTCGCCTATGTCGGCAATGCCGACTCCAACGACATCAGCGTGTTCAAGATGGCCGAGAACGGCGAGATGAATGCGGTGCAGACGGCGCCCTTCACCGGCGTCGAAAAGCCGGGCGCCTCGACGCCGCTCGCGATCACACCGGACCATCGCGTGCTGATCGCCGGCGTCCGCTCGCAGCCGTTCCTCGCGGTGAGCTTTGCCATCGATCCCAAGACAGGCCTCCTCAGCCACATCGGCAACGGGCCGCTCGCCGACAGCATGGCCAACATCGCAACCGACCGCACCGGGAAAGTGCTGTTCAGCGCCTCCTATGGCGGCAACAAGGTCGCGTCGAATCCACTGGAAGCGAACGGCGTCGTCGGCGAGCCGAAGCAGGTGATTCCGACCGGGCTCAACGCGCACGCCTTCCTGCCCTCGCCCGACAATCGCTTCGTGTTCGCGACCAATCTCGGCTCCGACCAGGTCCTGAGCTTTGCATTCGAGGCCGCGGCCGGCTCGCTGACGCCGAGCGATCCGCCTGTCATCAAGGTGCCGGAGAAATCCGGGCCGCGGCACTTCGTGTTCCACCCGGACGGCAAGTTCGTCTATCTCATCCACGAGCTGAACGGCGACGTCGCGGCGTTCAGCTATGAGGCCAAGAGCGGGGCCTGGAGCGAAATCCAGCGCACCACCGCGCTGCCAGAGGGCTTCAACGGCAAACCTTGGGCGGCCGACATCCACATCACCCCGGACGGTCGCTTCCTCTACGCTTCCGAGCGCACCACCAATACCCTCACCGCCTACAAGGTCGATGCGTCAAGCGGCAAGCTGACCACGATCGGCAGCGTGCCGACCGAGAAGCAGCCGCGCGGCTTCAATATCGACCCGACCGGCCGCTATCTCGCCGCCGTCGGCGAGCTGTCCAACGGCATGACCGTCTATGCCATCGACCAGACCAGCGGCGCGCTCAGCAAGCTGAAAGCCTACGCCACCGGAAAGAAGCCGAACTGGGTGGAATTCTTGACCCTGCCCTGAGGGCCGGGGCGGCCGACCTAAGTAAACATCCGGAATTTCGCGAGGTCCTCCCTAGCGTCATATCGTCGCTATGGACCGTCATATTGTCTTCAAGTGCCCCCAGACAGGCCTGAACGTGCAGCATCGGCTTGGCGACGAGCCCGCCGATCGGACGCACGTGCCTGTCTCCTGTCCGGCCTGTATGCGCCTGCACCTGATTGATCGCTCCAGCGGCAAGCTGATGGGCGATCGCCGGGCCTGAGAGGCCGGCTACGGCTTTGATGTGACCTGCGCGGTGACGTCTTCGACGTGATGCAGCAGGTAGACCAAATGGCCCGCGGTATCGTGGATCGGCGAGTTGATCGGCTGCCAATGGCGCTCGACGAAGGCGCCATTGGGGTCCCGGATGTCGTAGCGCTGAATATTCATGGCATGGGCGCGCCCCGTCTCGCCCACCGTTTTCAAGCTGCCGTAGAGGTTGCTGACCCCATCGGCGAGCGGATCGTCGGGATTGTCGGGAAAGATCTCGAACAGCGACCGGCCGACCACCTCGGACCGGCTGATGAAGGTCGCCGCCGCATAGGCGTCATTGATGTCGACGATCGCCAGGCCCGGTCCCGGGTCCAGCAGCATGTAGGGGTGCGGCGAGTTGTCGAATTCCGGCTGGAATTGCTGCCGGATGGCTTCGGCATCGGTCTGCTGGCGCCGGCGCTGCTCGAAGGGCGACGTATCGGCACCTGAGGCAGCCGAGTTCAGCAGCGCCAATTGCCGCTTCGCCGATGCCAGCAGGGCGCGGACGGTCTGCTGAACCGTCGGGTCAGCCGTTTCACTGAGCAGCCGCTCGAAGTGAACGATGTTCTGCTCGCAAACGAACCGTTGCATCCCGCCTCAACCATGAGCTGCGCGGCCGCGGCGCCGCGTGACGTCTGATGGTAGCTCCATACAACTGGTTCCAGCGGATGAGAAGACCGTGATAGCCGCAACCGTCGCCGCTTCGAGGCCGGCCGGCCCCGCGTGCAGGCCGCGAACCAGATTTCCATTCCCGCGACTAATCAAGGACTTGCAACGACAGCCGGCGGCGGCGCAGCGTCCTGTCTTGGGACGACGCCGCCATAGTCCGCACGGCTGCCATCTGCTATCGATTGGAGGCATATCCCCCGTGGAATTTCCGATGCGTCATTTGCCCCGTGCCGTGGTCCGAAGCCTGTGTCCCGTAGCCGTCGCCGGAGTGCTGGTCCTCGGCCAGTGCCCCGCCACGGCCGCCGATGACGACGCCCCCAAGGGCCCGGCGGTCACGGTGCTGAAGGCGGCAAAGTCCTGCTTCTCCGACATCGTCGAAGCCACCGGCACGATCATCGCCCGCGAGGAGACCTCGGTGCGACCCGAGCGGCCCGGACTGAAGGTGACGGACGTGCTCGCCGAGGCCGGCGATACCACGACGGCCGGTCAGGTGCTGGCGCGGCTGGCGCTGCCTGAAGGCGGCACGCTCCAGATCACCGCTCCCGTCGCCGGCGTCATCGCCACCTCGACCGCGCAGATCGGCAATCTCGCCTCGGCCAAGGGCGAGGCGTTGTTCACGATCGTTGCGCGCAGCGAATATGATCTGGTCGGCCTGGTCGCCACCAACGATGTCAGGAAGCTCGCGGTCAACCAGCCCGTCACCGTGCGTATCGCCGGCGCCGGCGATATCGACGGCAAGGTGCGCCGCATCGGTCCGACCGTCGAGCCGAACATCCAGCAGGGCATGGTCTATATCGGCATCTCGCCGCAGAAGCCGCTGCTGCTGAATGCGAGCGGACGCGCGCTGATCAAGACCGGGCAGAGCTGCAATGTCGCGGTGCCGCTGACAGCGGTGCAATACTCATCCGCCGGCACCGTGGTGCAGGTGATCCGCCGCAACCGCGTCGAGACCAAGCGCGTCGAGATCGGGCTGATGTCGGGCGGCAATATCGAGGTCCGCGACGGCGTCAACGAAGGCGATATCGTCGTCGCCCGCGCCGGCGCGCTGCTCCGCGAAGGCGATCCCGTGCGCCCGGTGATGGCGAGCGCGGAAGCGGCGAAGTAGATTCGCTACACCCGTCATTGCGAGCGCAGCGAAGCAATCCAGCGTCTTTCCGCGGAGGGAGTCTGGATTGCTTCGCTGCACTCGCAATGACGATGAGGAAGCAGTCGTGCCTCTAGCCGCCGGCCTGGTCGAACTGCACGTCCTCAAGCAGCGAGGACGACACGGTCGGGACCTGATCGCCTTCGCTGGCGCGGGAGATGGCGATGCGGGTCTTGTTGAAGATGCTTTCGGCGCTGCTGCCCTGCGCATTCAGATTGTTGAGGAGCTCGCTGACCAGCGTCGAGTGCTCGCCCTTGCCGTCGTCGACGACCTTGCCGGGGGAAGCGGAGGAGAGGATCAGCGCGTTGTCGGGCGTGCCGATCGGCGCGAGACCATGGCTGTAGGAGCGAAAGCGGCGCTCGTAAGGGTTACGGCGGGACGCATCGACCACGACGAGCTTGGCCTTGGCGCCCTGCTGCTTCATCATGTCGAGCACGCCCTCGATCGAGACGCCCTGGCGGCGGACGTCGCTTTCCTTCCAGATCACGGCATCGACCGGCAGCATGTAGCTCTCGCGGCCGGCCTGCACGCCGTAGCCGCCGAAGAACAGCATGACCGTGGTGTCGTGCGTGATGCGGGACTTCAGGCGGTTGACGGCGCGGACCATGTCGTCCTTGCTGGCGTCTTCCACCATGTCGACGTCAAAACCGTTCTTGCGCAAGCTGGAGGACAGCGCGCGGGCGTCGTTGATCGACTGCGTCAGCGGCGCGCTGGCGTCGGGATAATGACCATTGCCGATCACGAGCGCCAGGCGGGAGGTCTGGCCGACCGGGCCGGCGACCTGGTCGGTCGGAACGGCCTTGGCGGCGTCGAGCACGCGCATGTTGAGGGCAGCATGGGCGCCGATCGCCAGCGACACCGTGCCGATGAGGGCCGCGGCGAGCGCTATCGAGCGCTTGGAAATGTCGAGCTGCCTAAAATTCATCTCGCTTCATTCCTGTCGGTGCCAAAGACCTGCCAAGCGCGCGCACACTGCTTGAGTAGCGCGATGGCGTCTTTAGGTTTGAGGGATTGGCCGGGGGAGTGCCCCCGAATTGCGCGCAATTTGCGGCGCCGCACCAAATAAAGACTTAACCGGATATAGGCTCGCGGGCAATAGATTGCCAAGAATTCATTTAACCCATTGATCGTGCAGTATATTTTATGAGCCGAATTTCTCCGTTTTCCACGTCCCCGTAGCCTTCCGGGGGCGGATTTTGCAGGCCTCGTTGCGGGTTTTTACGTGATGCCGGTCACATTTGTTTTTCCTGCGAATCCGGGTAGCTTTTTCAACGACTTGCGGAGGATGGGTCGCCGACTTGGCGCCGACTTGGCCTCCGCGAAAGTCCCCCGCGACCAGGTATTTCATGAGCTTTCATTATTTCGCAGGTGCCGCGTGCCGGGCGCTGATGGCCCGGAAAGACGGCCCCTCCCTTTATGACGTCTGCGATCCCGTATTGTCGGGTCAGGCCAGCGGCGATCCGCATCTGGCCAAATTCTACAAGACCGCGCTCGGCAATCCCGCGCTGCGGGTGCTGCTGCGCCGTGCCGGCCTGCCCGAACTACGTGACGAGGCGAAGCTGGCCCGGCTGCGCGAAGCACTGGTCCGCGCCCGCGACGATGCCGAGCCCGACTGGGCCGCGGTCGGCCGGCCCGTGGCCGAGCTGGTCGACAGCATCGCGCTCGATCATCCCAAACCGCCCCCGGCCGCGTTCGTCGGCACGATGCCGGCACCGGCGCAGATCGACGGCGTGATCCGCGATTGCGCGCAGCATCTGCTGGGCTCGTACCGCAAGAACGGCTTTCTGCCGACCTATGCCGCCTTCAACCTGATCGGCGATCCCGATTTCCGCGGGCGCGAGCTGATCATGGCGCTCACCGGGCTGAACGCGCGCGGCTACAAGAATTCGTCGCTGCTGTTCAACCTCGCGCGCGTCTTCATCGCGCGCTCGCCCGCGCGCGCCGTGGTCGATCCGCCCTGGCGCGGGATCGCCGAGCCGATGTGGGAGCCGGTGCAGATTCGGCACCGCTCGGCCTATTACGATGCGTTCTTCATCGAGGCATTGCTCAGCTATGTCGAGACGGGGCTGGCATCGCCTGCGGACAAGACGGCAGCGGAGCGTGCGATCGCCGACATGGTCGATTTCTGCATCAATATCAGCCGCGAAGAGGTCGAGGGCGATGGCGGCCAACGCTTCAACGTCATCACCGCGCTTGCGCCGGCGCCGCATCCGCGCTTCTCGCGCTATTTCGCGCAGATCAAGCAGGACCTCGGCTTCGGCATCTACGTCCCGGACTGCGACACCACGGCGTGCTCGATCTCAGCGGCGACGCAGGCCGGCTGCCTTGATCCGATCATCGACCAGCCGCTGCTGGATTTCTATGCGGGCTACCAGGTGCATGCCGGCGTCAACGAACCGCGCGTGACGGTGCCCCTCAACGACAACATCGACTACGAGGGCGGCGTCGCCACCTGGATCGACAATCTCGCCGGCGAGCGCCCCTATGGCAACGATCTCGATCCGACGCTCAATTTCGACATTCTCGAGGTGAGCTTTCGCAACCTGGCACGCTGGAAGATTCTGGAGACGCCAGCCCGGCTCGCGACCGTGCACCGGATCGTCGGCTTCCAGAAGCGGCTGGCGGCAAGCGGCGCCTTCGCCAATCCGCGCTCGCACATCTATTATCTGCCGGAACTCTACAGCGCCTATTTCGGCCGATGTTATGCGGCCTTCCTGGCGCTGCCGCTGGCCGCGCAGGCCGCGATCGATCCCGACGGCGATTTCGATTTCATCCGCCACCGCGTGCTCTCCTACGTCAAGGGCGAGCTGATCGCCGCCGAGATGAACGTGTTCGACGCCGCGCTGGCGCTGATCGCGCTCGGCCATCTCGGCGCCGACCCGCGGGCCTTTGCACCCGCGCTGAACGTGATCGTCGATGCCATCGGCGAAGGCGGTCGTCGCGGCCCGTTCCGCGCCTATGAATGGAACAAGATGAAGACGCCGACGCGGATCCTGGTCGGCGGCCCCGAGGTGACATCGGCCTTCGTGCTGATGGGACTGGCGGTGGCGCGGCGGGTGATGGCGCGGGGGTGAGGTCGTGCCCCGGGCACGATCTCGTAATGACGGGAAGTTGAAACCCGTTCTGTTCAGCATATGCTGGCCTGATAGCCCAAAGCCGACCACAATTGCGCGGCTTATCGAGATTTTCCTGAACACCCCGGACCGGCATGTTGCGAAAGATCCTGATTGCGCTGTCTTTGCTGACTGTCCCGTCGCTGGCGCAGGCGGCCGACATCACCGGCACCGCGAAAGTCCGTGACGGCGATTCCGTCCTGATCGGCAGTACGCGAATCCGCCTCGGCGGCATCGACGCGCCGTCGGTCGACCAGCTCTGCCTCAACACCAAGGGCGAACGCTGGACTTGCGGCGTGGCGGCACGCGACGAGCTCGCCAAACATACCGATGGCAAGAGCTGGACCTGCCATGCCCGCTCGATCGACCGACGCGGCCGCACCGTAGCGCGCTGCGAGGTCGGCGGTGAGGACATCCAGAAGTGGTTGGTTGGCAACGGCTGGGCGCTGGCCTACGCCCGCATGTCCCACGATTACGATGCGGACGAGAAGGCCGCACGTGACGCCAAGGTCGGGATGTGGCAGGGCGCCTTCATCGCCCCCTGGGACTGGCGCGTGCGCAACAAGAAGACCGCGATCCTGGGCGCCGCCAAGCCGCCGGAAGGCGCGCATGCGGTGCTGCTGGCCTCGGCCTCGGGCCCGGTCGCGCCGTCGCCGGACTGCACCATCAAGGGCAACGTCAACAGCGCCGGTGAATGCATCTATCATCAGCCGACCAGCCGCTGGTATGCGCAAATCAAGATGAAGATCAGCAAGGGCACCCGCTGGTTCTGCTCGGTCGAGGAGGCGGAAGCCGCCGGCTGCCGCGAGACCAAACGATAACCCAGACCTGCGTTTTGAGCGCTTTTCCGAAGCGCCAGTGCCGCGTAAAAGCGTTGTTTCAGCGACCCACCATCCTGTTCTCAAGCAACAAGGACCGACAGCAATGACCGTTCGCGCGGGCCGGGAGTTTCTGGCCATCCCCGGGCCCACCACGATGCCCGACGCGGTGCTGCAGGCGATGCATCGTCCGGCGATCGACATCTACTCCAAGGAGATGCTCGACCTGACCGAAAGCCTGCTCCGCGACATCTCTGGTCTGTTCGCGACCAAGGGCAAGTCGTACATCTACATCGCGAACGGTCACGGCGCCTGGGAAGCTGCCTTGAGCAACGTCTTGTCGCGCGGCGACAAGGTGTTGGTGCTGGAGAGCGGACGGTTCGCGATCGGCTGGGGCAATGCCGCCGCGCTGATGGGCGCCGAGGTCGAGGTGCTCAAGGGCGACTGGCGCCGCGCGGTGCGGCCGCACGAGGTCGAGGAACGGCTGCGCCGCGACACCGAGCACAAGATCAAGGCCGTCGTCGTCGTCCAGGTCGACACGGCCTCGGGCGTGCAGAACGACATCGAGGCGATCGGCAAGGCGATCAAGGCGGCCGGCCATCCTGCGCTGTACATGGTCGACACCGTCGCTTCGCTCGGCTGCATGCCGTTCGAGATGGACAAATGGGGCGTCGACGTCGCGATGTCCGGCTCGCAGAAGGGCCTGATGACGCCGCCCGGCCTCGGTTTCGTCGCGGCCAATGCGCGCGCGCTGGAAGTGCACAAGAAGGCGAACATGTCGACGCCCTATTGGAGCTGGAGCGAGCGCGAGGGCACCGAGAACTACCGCAAATATGCAGGCACCGCGCCGGTGCATCTGTTGTTCGCCTTGCGCAAGGCGATCGACATGCTGCACGAGGAAGGGCTGGAGAACGCCTTCCGTCGTCACAGCCTGCTCGGCGAAGCCACACGTCGCGCGGTCGGCGCATGGACGGAAGGCCAGGTGCTCGGCTTCAACGTTGCGGAAGCGAGCGAGCGTTCCAACACCGTGACCACGGTGACGATGGCGAGCGGCCACGACCCGGCGGTGCTGCAACGCTATTGCAAGGAGAAATGCGGCGTCGTGCTCGGCACCGGCATCGGCGATCTCTCCGGGCAAGCCTTCCGCATCGCCCATATGGGTCATGTCAATGCCCCGATGCTGCTCGGGACGCTGGGCGTGATCGAGGTCGGCCTCAACGCGCTGAAGATCCCGCACGGCAAGGGCGGGCTCGAGGCGGCGGTGGCTTATCTCGGCGAAGAGGTGGCGGCGTAAAGCGCCCGTTACAAACTCCGACGGCGTCCCAGACTACTGAGGCACACGATACGCCTCGACCTGCGCCTTCAGATCGTCGAGCGATGCTGTCGGATTGCGGGCGTCGACCCGATATTCCCCGCTCGCGAGCCACTGCAGCACCTTCGCATCCACCACCGGTGAATGGTGGATGACGTCGCCGTAATTGCTCAAGTCGTGCGTCACCGCCTTGATCGCGCGAAAATCGTGCAGGCGCACGTTGGGAAGCTGCGTCAGACGCTGCGCAATATGCGCGGTGAGGTCAGTCACGATCTTCAGCGTCTCCGGCGAGGCATCGCGCATCGCGACGAATTGCAGGATCGAATAAGGCGGGAAGTAGATGTCGAACGTCACGTCCGGATGACGCGCGGCGAGGCCGAAGGCATCCTGCTCGAAATGCCGGACCATGGCCATATAACCATAGCCTTCGCCGAGAAAGCGGCTGCGCGAGGGCGCGGTGATGTAAGCAAACGAAGCTAGCGCCTTGTTCGCGTTATAGTCGCGCGCGACGTCGTAATCCTGCGGCAGCGCGTAGATGTCGTCGACATCTGCCAGCGCGAACTTGACAGGCAGATAAGGCGCCGCCCGGCTCAGCGGCTCCCGCAGCGGCGGGATCGACCGCACCAGCGTGAACGCGGACTCCTTCGCCATCGCCGCGCTGAACAGATAGGACGCGATGCCCTTGGCCGTCCGGCGATAGAGATCGACAGGCAAGTAAGGATCGGCCTCGATGTCGGCGGCGTCGACGAAGACGAAGTCGTCCATCTCCCAGATCACGCGCCGTGCGCCGCGGTCGATCGCCTGCTCCAGCACAAAGCTCTGCTGGCGCGAATTGGAGCCCGTCATGGCCAGCTTGAGCGAATGCACGCCGAGCACGCGATCGATGTCGCTCTGGCGGAAGTGAATGGCGAGCGATGTACCCATGAAGGCGGTGTCGAACGACTGGCTCCGGATCAGTCCGGCGTTCTGCACGCGCGTGTCGTCGGAATAAAACGCCCTCGGCGAAGACCGAAACAGCTGCAGGGGATCCACGACATAGACGAGCGCGGCAGCACCTAGTACGCACGCGATGCTCGCGAGGAGAAGGCGCCTGAGATATGTGAACGCCCCGCGCATCAGAACCGGAAATAGATGAATTCGCTGTGGCTCTGGATGCCCAGAATGCCGAAGGCCAGCGCCAGCGATGCGCCATAGAGGACCAGCGGCCGCATGCGTCCTGCGAGGAAAGCCTCGCCGACCCGGCGGCCACCATGATCGTAACCCATGATGGTTTGCGTGTTCGGCACCAGCCACACCAAGCCGGCATAGAGTGCGACCAGCACCAGAGCCGCGGTCTCTTCGCGGCCGAAGACGATGTTGGAGGGATCGAACATGGCATGGAGAACGCGCAACGCCGATTCGACGCTCGCGGCGCGGAAGAACACCCAGGCGACGACGACGGCGAGGAACGTCAGCACGGTGCCGGCGATGCGGCCCGGGATTGCAAAAGCCGTCGGGATGTTCGGCACGAGCGCATTGAAAGCGTGGTTGACGCAGAGATAGGCGCCATGCAGCGCGCCCCACACGACAAAGGTCCAAGCCGCGCCGTGCCAAAGCCCGCCGAGCAGCATCGTGATCATCAGGTTGACATAGCGCAGCACGCGACCACGCCTGTTGCCACCGAGCGGGATGTAGAGATAGTCGCGCAGGAATTGCGACAGGGTCATGTGCCAGCGGCGCCAGAAGTCGACGATGCTGGTGGCCTTGTAGGGCGAGTTGAAATTCACCGGCAGGAAAATGCCGAACATCAGCGATATGCCGATCGCCATGTCGGAGTAACCCGAGAAATCGAAATAGAGCTGGAACGTGTAAGCCAGCGCGCCCAGCCAGGCCTGGTCGAAGCTCGGCGAGCGGGCCTCGAAGGCAAGCGTCACCAGCGGCTGGATACCATCGGCGAGACAGGTCTTCTTGAACAGTCCGATGGCGAAAATGATGACGCCGCACAGGATCAGGCGCGCATCGGGTAGCTTGGTTTCATTCCGCTCGAATTGCGGAATCATGTCCTTGTGGTGAAGGATCGGCCCCGCGATCAGGTGCGGGAAATACGTCACGAACAGCGCGTAGTGCGGCAGCGCATAGGCCGCGACCTGCCCGCGATACGCATCGACCAGGAACGCAATCTGCGTGAACGTGTAGAAAGAGATCCCAACCGGTAGCAGGATGTGGACCGCGAAATGCGTGCCGGCCAGTACATTGATGTTTTCGGTGACGAAGCCGGCGTACTTGAAAATGCCGAGTACGACGAGATCGCCAGTGACGCCAAGCGCGAGCGCGGCCCTCCGTTGCGATGGGCCAAGCTTCGCCACGATCAGAAGATGACCGATGCCGTAGTTGAAAGCGATCGAGAGCAGCAACAGGGCCACGAACTGCCAGCTGCCGACGGCGTAGAAGGTGAGCGAGGCGAGCGCCAGCCAGATCACCGGGGCAAGATTGCCGCGCTTCCCCAGCCAGAAATAGCCGGCCAGCACGGCCGGCAGGAACAGCAGGATGAACGGATAGGAATTGAAGAGCATCAGGCTGGACCAGCGGCGGCGATATGGCCCCTAAAGCACACCGACGCCCGGCCAACAACCCGGTGACGCGCAGCGGCCGCTGGCAATTCGCGGAATCGGGACGATATAAGGTGGAATACGCAGCTGAATGAGGATCGAGTGACCCAGGCCAAGACACCTTCCCAGCCCCCCGTTGCGCCGCGCCGGCCGCATTCTTTCACCCGGCACGGCATCACCGTGACCGACGACTATGCCTGGCTGAAGGACGCGAAATGGCAGGAGGTACTGCGTAACCCTGCGGTGCTGGACCCTGATATCCGCAAATACCTGGACGAGGAGAACGCCTATACCGAGAGCCTGCTCGGCCACACCGCAAGCTTGCAAAAGACGCTGGTGCGCGAGATGCGCGGACGCATCAAGGAAGACGATTCCAGCGTGCCGTCGCCGGACGGTCGGTTCGCCTATTTCCGCAAGTTCCGCGAAGGCGGCCAGCACGAATTGTTCGGCCGCATGCCGCGCGAGGGCGGCGAGGCTCACATCGTGCTCGACGGCGACGCGCTCGCCAAGGACCACACATATTTCAAGTTCGGCGGCAGCCGGCACTCGGACGACCACGAGCTGCAGGCCTGGAGCGCCGACACCAAGGGCTCCGAATATTTCTCCATCCGCGTGCGCGACTGGGCGACGGGCCAGGACCTCGACGACATCGTCGAGGAAACCGACGGCGGCGTGGTCTGGAGCAAGGACGGCAAAAGCTTCTTCTATGTGAAGCTCGACGACAACCATCGCCCGATGCAGGTGTGGCGGCACAGGCTCGGCACCAAGCAGGCCGACGATGCACTCGTCTATGAAGAGCAGGATTCCGGCTGGTTCACCCATCTGCATGAGAGCACCAGCGGCCGCTTCTGCGTGATCGCCGGCGGCGACCACGAGACGTCGGAGCAGCGGCTGATCGATCTCGCCAACCCCGAGACGCCGCCGCGGCTCGTCGCCGCCCGCGAGGAAGGCGTGCAATATTCGCTAGCCGACCGCGGCGACGAGCTGTTCATCCTCACCAACGCCGACGACGCCATCGACTTCAAGATCGTCACCGCGCCGCTCGGCGCCCCCGAGCGCAAGAACTGGCGCGACCTGATTCCCTATCGCCCCGGCATCTACATCATCGACCTCGATCTCTATGCTGGCCATCTGGTGCGGCTGGAGCGCGCCAATGCGCTGCCTGCGATCGTGATCCGCGACCTGGCGACCAACGAAGAACATGCCATCGCGTTCGACGAGGCCGCCTATTCGCTGGATACGATGGGCTCCTACGAATTCGACACGACGAATTTGCGCTTTGCCTATTCGTCAATGACGACGCCATCGGAAGTCTATGACTACGACATGGTGAAGCGCACGCGCACGCTGCGCAAGCGCCAGGAGATCCCGTCCGGGCACGATGCCGCAGACTACGTCACCACCCGCATCATGGCCAAGGCAGATGATGGCGCCGAGGTGCCGGTCTCGATCCTTTATCGGCGCGGCCTCAAGCTCGACGGCGCGGCGCCGCTGCTGCTGTACGGCTACGGCTCCTACGGCATGGCAATGCCGGCCTCGTTCAACGCCAACCGCCTGTCGCTGGTCGATCGCGGCTTCGTCTACGCCATCGCCCATATCCGCGGCGGTGCCGACAAGGGCTGGGGCTGGTATCTCGACGGCAAGCGCGAAAAGAAGACCAACTCGTTCGACGATTTCGCCACCAGCGCCCGCGCGCTTGTCGACGCGAAGTACACCAGCGCCAAACGCATCGTCGGCGATGGCGGCTCGGCCGGCGGCATGCTGATGGGCGCGGTGGCCAACCGCGCCGGCGAATTGTTCGCCGGCATTGTCGCCGAAGTGCCGTTCGTCGACGTGCTCAACACCATGCTCGACGACACGCTGCCGCTGACGCCGCCGGAATGGCCGGAATGGGGCAACCCGATCGAGAGCGAGAAGGACTTCCGCACCATCCTGTCCTACTCGCCCTACGACAATGTCGCGGCAAAGGATTATCCCGCGATCCTGGCGATGGGCGGTTTGACCGATCCGCGCGTCACCTATTGGGAGCCTGCCAAATGGATCGCTCGCCTGCGCGCAACCATGACCGGCGGCGGTCCTGTTCTGCTGCGCACCAACATGGGTGCCGGCCATGGCGGAGCCTCGGGGCGCTTCGACCGGCTCGACGAAATCGCGATCGTCTACGCATTCGCGCTGTGGGCGACGGGGATGGCGAAGGCGTGATTGTGTAGCCCGGGATCCGCCTTACCGCCCGTTCTTCTTCCGCCACGCCGCGAAGTCGGTGAGCGTCTGCGGATCCGTCGCGGGATAGAGACCGAAGATGCCGCGGCCGTTGCCGACTTCCTCGGTGACGAAGTCCTCGAACGCGGTCATTTCGAACGTCTCGTTCGCGATCTCGTCGGTGAGATGCGCGGGGATCACGATGACGCCGTCGGCATCCCCCAGGATGACGTCGCCGGGAAACACCGGCGCCTCGCCGCAGCCGATCGGAACATTGATCTCGATCGCCTGATGCAGCGTCAGATTGGTCGGCGCCGACGGGCGATGGTGATAGGCGGGGATGCCGAGCTTGGCGATCTCCGCGGAATCGCGAAAGCCGCCATCGGTGACGACGCCGGCAACGCCGCGCTTCATCAACCGCGTCACCAGGATCGCGCCGGCCGAAGCCGCGCGCGCGTCCTTGCGGCTGTCCATCACCAGCACGGCGCCGGGCGGACAGTCTTCGACCGCCTTGCGCTGCGGATGGGAGCGGTCCCTGAACACGTCGATGGTGTTGAGGTCCTCGCGCGCCGGCATGTAGCGCAGCGTGAAGGCCTCGCCAACCATGGTCGGCTTGTCCGGGCCGACCGGATGCACATCCTGGATCATCTGGATGCGCAGGCCGCGCTTGAACAGCGCCGTGGCGACGGTCGCGGTGGAGACGGATTTGAGCTTGTTACGGGTAGCTTCGGAAAGCTTTGACATGTGCGTCCCTTAGTAAATCGACGGCTCGCCGATCGGCGCGCCGAAACCGGTCTCGAGGAAGTCGAAGTCGCAGCCGTCATTGGCCTGCTTGATGTGCTTGGTGAACATCCAGCCATAGCCGCGCTCGAAGCGGCGCTCGGGCTGTTTCCAGGCCGCGCGGCGCCTGGCGAGCTCGGCTTCCGAGACATCGAGGTTGATGGTGCGGGCGGCGACATCAAGCGTGATGCGATCGCCGTTCTGCACCAGGGCCAGCGGACCGCCGATATAGGACTCCGGCGAAACATGCAGGATGCAGGCGCCGTAGCTGGTGCCGCTCATGCGTGCATCGGAAATGCGCACCATGTCGCGCACGCCCTGCTTCACGAGTTTTGTGGGGATCGGCAGCATGCCCCATTCCGGCATGCCCGGCCCGCCTTGCGGCCCCGCATTGCGCAGGATGAGGATGTGGTCCTCGGTGACATCGAGATCGGGATCGTCGACCGCCTTCTTCATGGAGGGATAGTCGTCGAACACCAGCGCCGGGCCAGTGTGCTTGAGGAAGCGCGGCGCGCAAGCGCTCGGCTTGATGACACAGCCGTCGGGCGCGAGATTGCCCTTCAGCACAGCGAGCGCGCCTTCCTTGTAGATGGGATTGTCGACCGAGCGGATCACGTCCGCATTGTGCACCTCGGCACCGTCGATGTTCTCGCCCAGCGTCTTGCCTGTGACCGTGATGCAGTCGAGATGCAGATGCTCCTTGATCTCTCCCATCAATGCCGGCAGGCCGCCGGCATAGAAGAAGTCCTCCATCAGATAGGTATCGCCGCTCGGGCGGACATTGGCGATCACGGGGACCTTGCGGCTCGCGACCTCGAAATCGTCGAGCCCGATATCCTGGCCGGCGCGGCGGGCCTGCGCGATGAGATGGATGATCGCATTGGTCGAGCAGCCCATCGCCATCGCCACCGCGATCGCATTCTCGAACGCCTTGCGGGTCTGGATCGTCTTCGGCGTCAGATCCTCCCACACCATCTCGACGATGCGGCGGCCGCATTCCGAGGCCATGCGGATGTGGTTGGCGTCGGCGGCCGGAATCGAGGAGGCGCCCGGCAGCGTCATGCCGATCGATTCCGCGATCGCGGTCATGGTCGAGGCCGTGCCCATGGTCATGCAAGTGCCGTAGCTGCGGGCGATGCCGGCTTCGATGTCTAGCCAGTCCTTGTCGGAGATCTTTCCGGCGCGACGCTCGTCCCAATATTTCCAGCCGTCAGAGCCGGAGCCGAGCGTCTTGCCCTTCCAATTGCCCCGCAGCATGGGGCCGGCCGGCAGATAGATCGCCGGGATGTTCATCGAGGTGGCCCCTAACAGCAGCGCCGGCGTGGTCTTGTCGCAGCCGCCCATCAGCACGACCCCGTCGACGGGATGGCTGCGCAGCAATTCCTCCACGTCCATCGCCAGCAGATTGCGATAGAGCATGGTGGTCGGCTTGAGCAGCGATTCGGAGAGCGACAGTGCCGGCAATTCCAGCGGCAGGCCGCCGGCCATCAGGACGCCGCGCTTGACGTCGTCGACGCGCGACTTGAAATGCATGTGGCAGGGCTGGGCGTCCGACCAGGTATTGAGGATCGCGACAACAGGGCGGTCCTTCCACTCTTCCGGGGCGTAACCCATCTGCATGGCGCGTGAGCGGTGGCCGAACGAGCGAAGATCGTCGGGCGCGAACCAGCGCGCGCTGCGGAGCTGGTCGGCTGTTTTCTTCCTGGTTTTGGTCATTGTCCTTTGTCCGTCGGGAGCCCGCCGTGCTCTTCCCACAGCCAGTCCGCTTCTCGCAAGGCATCGGTAGCGGGGTGGACTTCCGGTATGCATGCAGGCGTGTATACCTCGGGGTGCAGCGCAATATCGGGTGGCTCCGGCCAGGCCAATCCCTAAGTGCTTGCAGCGCGCCCGTAATCCGCGCAACAATTTCATATTTAGAGCTTTGATTTGGGTCGCTGGGAGCATCCCATCCGGCCCGGAGGTTTTAGCGTGGCCAACATCCTGATCGTGGATGACGACCCGGCCGTTCAGTTGACAATCCGGCTGCTTTTGGAGCGGGCCGGCCACCACGTGACGGTCGCCGGCGACGGCCGCAAGGGGCTCGCTCAGTTCGAAGCCAACTCGTTCGACCTGCTGTTCCTCGACATCTTCATGCCCGGCATGGACGGACTGGAGACAATGCGCCATGTCCGGGCGCTGCAACCGGGGATCCCGATCGTCGTCATTTCCGGTCGCTCGATCACACCCGACGCCTATGCCGAACCGGACTTCCTCAAGATGGCGACCAAGCTCGGCGCGGTCGCGAGCCTGCAGAAGCCATTCCGGGCCGATGCGTTGCTGGCGGCGGTCGACGGTTGCCTGAAGGCCGTCGAGTCGGAGGGCTCCGATGTCAATGCCAGCCGCCGATGATGGCAGCGGCTCCTCCGCTCGGGGCCGGCACGGGCGCGATGGTGCAGGGAGCCCAGCGAATGCCCCCGTGAAGCCCGGAACAACGCTCGCGACCCGACTTGCCATCGCCATGACCCTGCTCGTGGCGGTCACCGTCGCTGCAGTCGGTTGGCTGGGCTATCGCAACACCACGCAGGCGGTCATCCCGCGCGTTCTGGAGCGGGTCGGCGCCCAGTCACGGCTGCTGGCGGCCAATCTTGAATCTTACGTGGCTGGAGTGCGGGGCGACCTGATCGGCTATCGCGCCGCGGCGGCCATCAACGGCCTGATCCGAGCCCACGGCAGCGGTGGGATCGACCCTTCCGACGGCGTCTCGGAGCAGACCTGGCGCGATCGTATCGCGGCGCGGCTCGCGGCCGAGATCGACGCCAAGCCCATTTATGGGCAGTTTCGGATCATAGGGCTTGGTGACGATCAGCGCGAGCTGGTCCGGGTCGATCGCTCCGGACCGAACGGAGCAGCACGGATCGTTCCTGAGAGCGAACTGGAGAGCAAGAGCGACCGGGCCTACTTCCAGGAAACGATCCGGCTCGGGCCCGGCGAAATTTATGTCTCGCCGATCGAGCCTGCCACCCGCCAGGGAGGGACCACGGCCCAGCACGTTCCGACGCTGCGCGTCGCGATGCCGCTGTTCGCAGCCGACGGCAAGCCCTTCGGCATCATCGTCGCCAATATCGACATGCGACCGGCGCTCGACAGCATTCGCTCCACCGGGACCTCCGGAGGAGAGCTTTACGTCGTGAATTCGCGGGGGGAATATCTCGTCCATCCCGATCGCGCGCGGGAATTCGGTGCGCCACATGATGGCGCCAATGACTGGCGCAAGGACTTTCCATATTTCGCCGCCTTGACCGGCACGCTGGATGCATCCACGCGGCTCATGACCGATGAATCGGGCCGGCCGAGCGGCGCCGCGATCGCGCCGGCGCTGCTCGTGGGCAAGGATTGGGTCGCCATCATCGAGACGATTCCGGCGCCTGTGTTCGGTCTCGTGCCCGCGGCCATTCAAAAGACGTCCGTGCTCGTCGGTGTGCTTGCCGTCCTCGCCGCAGCCTCGCTCGCCGTGCTGCTGGCGCGCTCATTGACGAGCCCGATCACGCGCCTGACCATGGCGGTGGCGGCGATCGGCGACGGACAGCCGGCCGACATTCCGGTCGATGCAAGCGGCGAGACCGGTGCGCTGGCGCGGGCCTTTGCCCGGATGGTCGAAGAAACGCGTGCGAAAGCGGCCGCTCTCGAACGCGAGGTCCAGGAGCATCGCCGCACTGAGGCCGCACGAAGCCATCATGCCGCGCGCGAGCTGTTGTTCAGCGCCGCCGTCGAATCGTCCGACGATTCGATCGTGATGCAGTCCCTCGACGCCGTCATTATCGGCTGGAATCCTGCAGCCGAGCGCCTCTATGGATATCAGGCGAATGAAGCGATCGGGAAATCCACCGCGATCATCGTCCCACCGGACCGCCGCGAGCAGGGCAAGGACTATCTGGCGCGGATCTCCCGCGGCGAACCGATCGAACGCTTCGAGACGGTCCGGCTCCGCAAGGACGGCACGCTGGTCGACATCTCGCTCAGCCTGTCGCCGATCAGGGGGCCGTCGGGCGAGATCATCGGCGTGTCCGGCTCCGCGCGCAGCCTGACCGAAGGGCGCCGCGCGGAGCGTGCGCTTCAGCAGCAACTCGAGGAGCGCCGGCAGCTTTTTGAAACCTCGCAGGATCTGATTATGATCATGAACTCGCGCGGGGAGATCGTGCAGATCAGTCCGAGCAGCGAGACCATCCTCGGCTACAGGCCGGACGAGATGATCGGACACAGCGGCGTCGAATTCATTCATCCCTCTCATCTCGAACACTCCCGCGAGGAAATGCGCGAGCTCAAGCGCGGCGGGCATCCCAAGCTTGCCGACACGCGCTGCCTCCACAAGGACGGCCGCGAGGTCTGGCTCTCCTGGCTCGGCAGCTGGTCGGATCAGGTCAAGCGCTACTTCTTCGTCGGGCGCGACATGACCGAGGCGAGATTGGCCGCCGTGTCCTTGCGCGACAGCGAGCAGCTTGCGCGCAACATCGTCGAGACCGCCCTCGACGCCTTCGTCCAGACAGACCAGGTCGGTACCATCCTGATCTGGAACTCGCAGGCCGAGAAGCTCTTCGGCTGGCCGCGTGAAGAGGCCATCGGCAGGAATGCACTGAATCTCTTTATTGCCCCCAGCGAACGGGAAGGGGCCTTGGCCAGAGTCCAGCTCTTTCTTGAATCCGGGGAACAAACGCTACCCAGCCCCCGGCGCGAACTCCTTGTGCGGCGGCGCGACGGCAAGGAATTCACGGCCGAGTTGAGCGCCACGGCGCTCCGGCAGCGCGAAGGCGTGTTTTTGAATTCGTTCTACCGCGACCTCACCGACAAGATCGCTTCGGAGGAGCGCATCCGTCACGCCGAGAAGATGGAGGCGGTGGGCCAGCTGACCGGCGGCGTGGCGCACGATTTCAACAATATCCTCACCGTCATCACCGGGACGATCGAGATTCTGGCCGATGCGGTGGCCAAGGATCCGGGGCTCGCGGCGATCACGAAGATGATCGACGAGGCAGCCGGTCGCGGCGCCGAGCTCACGCAGCATCTGCTCGCCTTTGCGCGCAAGCAGCCGCTCCAGCCGCGCGAGGTCGACATCAACTCGCTGATCGTCGACACCGCAAAGCTGTTGCGGCCGACACTGGGCGAGCAGATCCAGATCGAATCCGTGTTCGAGGACGAGAGCTGCGTCGCAGTCGTCGATCCCAACCAGCTCACCACGGCCATCCTCAACCTCGCGCTCAACGCGCGCGACGCGATGCCCGATGGCGGCAAGCTGATCCTGGAGACCGGCGCCGCCTATCTCGACGAGGTCTATGCCAGCGCAAACGATGTCGCGCCCGGACATTACGTGCTGATCGCAGTGAGCGACACCGGCACCGGCATTCCGGCCCATATGCTGGCGCGCGTGTTCGATCCGTTCTTCACCTCGAAAGGGCCGGGCAAAGGCACCGGGCTGGGACTCTCGATGGTCTACGGCTTCATCAAGCAGTCCGCGGGCCACATCAAGATTTACAGTGAGGAAGGCCACGGCACGACGATCAAGATGTACCTGCCGCCCGGCAAGAGCCCTGCGGTCGCCGGCGAAGGCGCCCTGCCGGCGTCGATCGAGGGCGGACACGAGACGATCCTGGTGGTCGAGGACGACCGCCTGGTGCGCGAATATGTGCTCGCGCAGCTGCATTCACTCGGCTACGTCACCCTGCAGGCGGCCAACGCCGCGGAGGCGCTGGCGATCGTCGCCGCCGGACAACCGTTCGACCTGTTGTTCACCGATGTGATCATGCCCGGCAAGATGAACGGACGTCAGCTCGCCGACGAGGTGCTGAAGACGCGTCCCGATCTCCGGGTGGTCTACACGTCCGGCTATACCGAGAACGCAATCATCCACCACGGCCGGCTGGATTCAGGCGTGCTGCTGCTGCCGAAGCCCTATCGCAAATCGGATCTCGCCCGCATCATCCGCAAGGCGCTGAGCACTTGAAGTGCCTCTTGTGTCCGGACGCTGCAGCGTGCAACGCTGCTGCGCAGAGCCGGAACCTGGGATTGCGAGATGTGAAATTGGAGAGTTGGGCCCCGGCTCTGCAGCGCATCACTGCGTGACGCGCTGCGTCCGAGGCAAGAGACCATTTACGACGCGCGCTGGGCCGCCGTCATCACGATGCGGATCAGGTCGGCAGCATTGCGGGCGCCGAGCTTCTTCATGATGTTGGCGCGGTGGTCCTCGATGGTGCGCGGGCTGATGCCGAGCGTGCGGCCGGCCTCCTTGTTGGAGGCACCGGCAGCGAACTGTTCGAGGACCTCGCGCTCCCGGCGGGTCAGCGGCTCGCGGCCGGGGAAATGCAGCGAGCCGAATTTCGGCGACGCGTTCTCCGCCTGCCTGCGTGCATAAGCGCCGATCGCCTCATCCAGCCGGCCGACGATCTCGCTGCCGCGGAACGGCTTCTCGATGAAGTCGAGCGCGCCGCTCTTGATGGCGCCCACCGCCATCGCGATGTCACCCTGGCCGGAGATCATGAAGATCGGGGCCGGATAATCCTCGCCGTGCAGCTCCTTCAGAATGTCGAGGCCCGACTTTCCCGGAATGTGCACGTCGAGCAGGATCGCCGCCGGTGTGCGGCTTCGGGCCACGGAGAGCAGCGCCGCACCGTCCGCAAAACAGATCACCTCATAGCCCGCCGCCTTCAACACCATCGACAGGGTGTCGCGAACAGCAGGGTCGTCATCGACCACGAAGATCTCACCACGGGAGCTTTGTTCGACCATGTGCCACGTCCATTCGCCAAGCCGTGTCGGCATTGAAGGACTCGCGTCCGCGCCTGAAGTTTCGGCTTTCGGCGCAGATTCGGCCCACCCGCATTTGTACGGGACATGAACTTAACGCACAAGTAGCGCTGAGGTGCCTAATTGCGGGAGACGGAGAATATCCATGCTAAATTACGCAGCCACACCCCCGCTCGCCGCGATGGCCGAAACGGACAGCCGTCAGTTGATCGCAGCCGAACTTCGCTCCCTGATCGCGCGCATCGAGATCAGCATGCGTCTGATCGACGCTGCGATGGAGCCCGAGGACGACAGCGCTATCGTGAGCGCCAACCTGGGTTCCACCGAGATTGTCGTGCTCGATGACGTCACGCCGCGTTATGCGACCGCGAGCGCCGCCCTCAATGCCTGCCGGGCGGAGCTCGCCCGGGCCCTCCAGAAGCTGTCGGAATCCGGCAATTCAGCGTAGGTCGCGATCGGCGCGGCTGATTGACCGCAGCCGATGACATGGCAGCGCCGCGCCTTTAGGCCCGGTGCCGCGCCACGATCGCGTCGGTGGCGACGCCGCCCCAGGTGTGGATGGTCGGCAGTCCCATCGCGGTCTTGCCGAGATTGGCGAGGCTGATGCGCAGCGCCGCCAGATCCAGCGGCTTCGGCAGGCTCTGAAGCTCGATGCCGACGGAGCGGGCGTAGCTGCGGGCGGCACTTCGGCGCTTGCCGTCCATGCCGCTGATCACGATCACCGAGCCCGAGAATTTCGCCGCGGCCATCTCACGCAGCACGTCGGTGCCATCGCCATCCTCCAGCACGAGATCGAGCGTCACGCAGTCGAAGCGCCCGGCGCGCAGCTTTTCGATCGCCTCCGCAACGGAGGGCGCAACGGCGACTTCGTGGCCGGCCTGCTTGGCGGCCACCGTGATCAGGCTGCGCTGGGTGGCGTCGTCATCGACCACGAGGAGCTGAAGCGCGCGCCGCTCGGCGGCATCGGGCAGATTCGAACGGATGGGGGAGAGAGAGCTTCTTGGCATGGCCGGACCCTGAAATTGCGACCAGCGATTGGTACATGGTCCGCGCTTAGGCCGCGTAAAGCCGGGTCCGCCAATTCGTTCGGATGTTTTCAGAAAATGTGAAGCAATGCGTCGGCAACGGGCCGCACGGGAGCGCGGCGATCACGCCACCGCATCATGACCGCTGGCTGCGCCACGCTTCTTGCGGTTCTTGCCGCGCAGGAACTGGATATCCATCTCGGCGCCATTGACGCGCACCAGCTCGCAGCGGCGGTAGGCAAGGCCGGTGGACGACAGCAGCAGGAAGAACTCCTTCAGGTTCAACCCCTGGATCGAACCTTCCACGGTGAGGATGGCGTCGGTGTCGGAAATCGCATTGAGCGTGCAGTCGCGCCGCCACGTTCCGTCGATGGCCATGATGCAGACATCATAGCCCCGGCTGAATGTGACGCGCTCTGCACCCTTGCCATCCTCGGCCATGTCTATCGTCCTGCCATCGCCATGCGCGGCGCCGCAGTTTCAGCGGCGGGCTTGGCCAATGCTGCACGCGGATCGTTCGGCTTGTAGAGGCCGCGGCGATCCGCAATTGGCTTGAACGTGTCGGTCAGTCCGACCACGGTCTCCGCCGCGCCGAGCACCAGGAAGCCGTCGGGCTCGATCTGGCGAGCCAGGCGGTTGAAGATGTTGATCTTGGTCTCCTGATCGAAATAGATCAGCACGTTGCGGCAGAAGATGACGTCGAACGTTCCGAGATGGGAGAAATCCTGCAGCAGGTTGAGCTGCCGGTGCTGGACCATCGCCCGCAGTTCGGGATTGATCTGCCAGGTTTCGCCGTTCGGCTTGAAGTATTTCACCAGGTGCTGAATCGGCAGCCCGCGCTGCACCTCGAACTGGCTGTAGACGCCGGACTTGGCCTTCTCCAGCACTTCCTGCGAAAGGTCGGTCGCGATGATCTCGACCCGCCAGCCGGTCAGCGCCGCGCCCATCTCCTTCAAGGTCATCGCCAGCGAATAGGGCTCCTGTCCGGTCGAGCCTGCGGCGCACCAGATCCGCACGCTGCGTTTGGCAGCACGAGCCTTGAGGATCTCAGGCATGATGGTATCGCGGAAATGATCAAACGGGACCTTGTCACGGAAGAAGAAGGTCTCGTTCGTGGTCATGGCTTCGACGACACTGGTGATCAGCGCACTCGAACCGCTTTGCAGCTTCTGCACGAGCTCGGGAATGCCGGCGAGCCCAGCCTTGCGTGCCAGCGGCAGCAGGCGGCTTTCGATCAGATATTGCTTGTCGGCGGACAGGTCGAGACCGGAGCGCTCTTTCAGCAACTTACGCAGGTACTCGTAGTCGGGCGCGTTCACAGGATACCTCTTGACGCTACTGACAGGTGTATTTTCAGGCAGCTGTTTCTTCGCGCTCGACCAGCCCGACTTCCTGAAATTTCGCCATCACGATGTCCTTGTCGAACGGCTTCATGATATATTCGTTGGCCCCGCCGCCCATCGCCTTGGTAATGTGGTCGATGCCGGTCTCTGTGGTGCAGAACACCACCTTGGGCTCGTCGCCACCGGGCATGCGGCGCAGCGTGCCCAGAAACTGGAAGCCGTCCATGACGGGCATATTCCAGTCCAGCAGGATCGCTTCCGGCATGGCCTTCTTGCAATGGACCAGCGCCTCGACGCCGTCTTCCGCTTCGATGACTTGAAAGCCCAGCGATTCGACGATGCGGCGCGCGACCTTGCGAACGATGCTGGAATCGTCAACCACCAAACACGTCTTCATTTTGCTCTCCGGCATTGAATGTCTTTTGTTTCCGTTCAGGCAGCCATTTGCACTTCGTTCTTGAGCTCGAGGACGCGATCGACGTCGAGGACGACCATGAGCTGTCCGTCGAGGCGGTGGACGCCGCCGGCGAGCTTTGCCATGCGGGGGTCGAGGTTGACGGGGTTGTCCTCCTTGCTGTCCTCGGGCAGGCGCAGCACCTCGCCGATCTGGTCGATCAGGAGGCCGTAGGATTCGCCGCGCAGGTCGACGCCGACCGCCATCGGGGTCTTGCCATCCTCGTCCCTGGGCAGGCCGAGACGGGCGCGCATGTCGACCACGGTGACGATGCGGCCGCGCAGGTTCAGGACGCCCGAGATCTCGCGCGAGGCCAGGGGAACGCGGGTGACGCGCTCGGGCATGAACACGTCCTGGACGCGGGAGATCGGCAGGCCGAACAGCTGGCCGCCGATCATCGCGGTGACGTATTCGACCATGGCGCCTTCGGTGGATTGGGTCTTCTTGTTGCTCATCTCAGGTCTCTCCTCAGGCTGCCGCGCGGCTCAGCTCGGAGGCGCCGGCGGCGCCCGCGGTCTGCTCCTTCAGGGCCGCGATCAGACCGGGACGGTCGAACTTGGCGACGTAGTCGTGGAAGCCGGCCTGACGGCCGCGCTCGATCGCCGCCGGCGACACCAGCGCCGAGAGGCCGATGATCGGCATCGAGCCCAGATTGCTGTCCGAGCGGATGGTTTCGGCGAACTCGAACCCGTTCATGTCGGGCATCTCGATGTCGGTCAGCACCACGTCGAAGTTCTGCGCGCGCAGGGCGGCGAGGCCCTCCTGCGCGGTCGGCGCGGTGCGGACGCGATAGCCGGCCGCTTTCAGCACCGGGGCCAGCATGTTGCGGAAGAAGGCCGAGTCGTCGACCAGCAGCACCGACTGCGAGTGCATCGACGGCTTCATCTCCTTGCGGGTGAACCAGTCGGCGAACGCCATCGGCAGGAAGTGGCCGACGTCGATCACTTCGGTGGCCTGGCCCTTGATCACGGCCGAGCCGAGGATGCCGGAAGCCGAGCCGCCGACCTCGATGTTGAGGCGCTCCTCGACGATGTCGATGATCTCGTCGACGACGAGGCCCATGGAGCGGCCGTCGTCGGCGAACACCAGGATCGGCTGGGCGCCCTGGCTGGCGATGGTGACGCCTTCCATGGCGACCAGCGGCATCAGCTGCTCGCGGTACTGCACCATGTAGCGGCCGTTCGAGAACTCGATCTTGTCGGCCGGGAGCTCTTCCAGGCGCGTGACGAGGCCGAGCGGGACTGCCTTGGGCTGGGCCGAGCCGGCGCGGAACACCAAGAGCGAGGTGGTCTGCTCGCCCGAGCCGATGTGGTGCGCGGCATTGTCGTCGGCCATGTCATGGGCCGAGGAGCCGGCGGCGCCGAGCGCTTTGGCAATGCCGTTGGGGTCGATGATCATGATCACGGCGCCGTCGCCCAGGATGGTGTTGCCGGAGAACATGTCGATGTGACGGAGCTTGGTCGACATCGGCTTGACCACGATTTCCTCGGTGTGGAACACGCCGTCGACGACGATGCCGAAGGTCTGGCTGCCGACCTGCGTCACCACGATGAAGCCGTTCTCGGGATCGGATGCCGCGCCGTCGTCGATCTTGAGCAGCTTCTTCAGATGGATCAACGGCAGCAGCTTGTTGCGCAACCGAAGCACCGCGGTATCCTTGATGCGCTCGATGCGGTGCTCGGAGTTGGCACGGGCACGGACCAGCTCGATCACCGAGAGCTGGGGAATCGCGAAGCGGTCACCGGCAGCTTCCACGATCAGCGCCGAGACGATCGCCAGCGTCAGCGGGATCTTGATGGTGACGGAGGAGCCCTCGCCGGCCACTGACTTGATGTCGATGGTGCCGCCGATCTGGTCGATATTGGTGCGGACCACGTCCATGCCGACGCCGCGGCCGGAGACCGAGGTGATGGCAGCCGCGGTCGAGAAGCCCGGCGCGAAGATGAACTTGTGGATCTGGGCTTCGCTCATCTTCTCGAGCTCGGCCTCGGTGACGAGACCGCTCGAGATCGCCTTGGCCTTGATCTTCTCGGTGTTGAGGCCTCTGCCGTTGTCGGCGATGCAGATGATGATGTGGCCGCCCTCGTGATAGGCGGACAGGCGGATGGTGCCCTGCTCGCCCTTGCCGCTAGCTAAGCGCTCGGCGGGGGTCTCCAGGCCGTGATCGGCGGAGTTGCGCACCATGTGGGTGAGCGGGTCCTTGATCAGGTCGAGCACCTGGCGGTCGAGCTCGGTGTCGGCGCCGTGCATCTCCAGTTCGATCTGCTTGCCGAGTTCGCTCGACAGATCGCGGACGATGCGGGGCAGCTTCTGCCAGGCATTGCCGATCGGCTGCATGCGCGTCTTCATGACGCCTTCCTGCAGCTCGGCGGTGACGTTGGAGAGGCGCTGCAGCGGCACCTTGAACTCGGTGTCCTCGTTGCGCCTCGAGATCTCCAGCAGCTGGTTGCGGGTCAGCACCAGCTCGGAGACCATGGTCATCAGGTGCTCCAGCGTATCCACGTTGACGCGGATCGACTGGTTGGCGATGCTGGCGCCTTCACCGGCCCCTTCGTCGGCCATCGACTTCTTCGGCGCGGCCTTCTCCTTGGGCGCCTTTGTCGATTCCTTGGCGACTTCCTTGCTGGCTTCCTTCGGCGCTTCAGCCGCCGGCGCGGGCTCGGCCTTCACTTCGGCTTGGGCGACGGGCGCGGGCGCCTCGATCGCGGTCTCGCGGAAGGCGCGCTCGAGCTCGTCGAGCGAGACTTCGCCCGGACGCAACGGACGCTCCAGCGTCTGCTCGATCAGCGTCCCCGTGGTCATCTCCTTGGCGGGAGCTGCAGGTGCGGCAACAGGCGCTTCCGGCACCAGCGGCGGCGCTTCGGCAATGGGAGCAGCACTCCCTGCGGCCATGGCCGCCATGCCCTGCTCGACCATCGCTTCCAGCTTGTCGATGAGATCGCGGTCGTTGCCCTCCGGCTCGGCTTCGGTCGCCTCGAGCCCAGCCAATATCTCCTTGATGCGGTCGATCGAGGACAGGATCACCGTCACGGCCTGGCCGGTCACCGGCATGCCGTCGCGGAATTTGCCCATCAACGTCTCGCCGGCATGCGCCAGCGCTTCGAGCCGCGGCAACCCGAGGAAGCCGCACGTCCCCTTGATGGTGTGGACCAGGCGGAAGATGTTATCCAGGATCTTGGCGTTGTTCGGCTCCTGCTCGAACTTCACCAGCTGATTGTCAACGGTGTCCAGGCTCTCGCTGGTCTCCGTCAGAAACTCCCGCAACAGATCATCCATGAGCTACGCCTTACTGAGCTGGACCTCGGTGCCTGCGCCGCCTTTGGATCGGCGGAAGTCCGCTCCTAGATCGTTAGACAACCCATTTCACGGTCGCGTTAATTTCATCCTCCGTGCTAATACGGATATTGAAGCGAAGTTTGCCGTTCGCGGGCGCGGGACAGCGGTTTTCGGCACGTCCGGCTCGCGAGATCAGTCCGGAGACGCGACGGGTAAACGCGCGGATAACAGCGTCACCAGCGGCGCAAAAAGATCCTGCCGACATGGGCGGATATGCGAGGCCGACTGGAATTGAACCAAATCAAACGCGATCGGAATCGCGCGCGCGACCTTTGCGTCGAAGTGCCGATGGCCTCGGTAAAATCCGCGTTCACGGTAAACGGACTCTTACTCCAGGAGCATCGCGAACGATAACGCGCTAACCCAGCCGCACGGCAGCGGCATGATGTTCGGCGAGACAGTCCCTGATGGCGGCCAGCAGCGCATTCGGCGTGAACGGCTTGCGCAGGCAACGCGTAGCGCCGAGCTCCAGCGCCATCCTTAGAAAGTCGGGCGCAGGCGAATTCATATCTGCGAAGGCATAGCCCGACATTGCGATCAGCGGAGTGGCGGGCGCGCGGTCGTGAAAGAGCCGGATCGATTCGAACCCGCGCATATGCGGCATGAAGATGTCGATGATCATCAGGTCGAACTGCCCGTGCTCGAGAGCTCGCAGTCCTCCCTCACCGCCGTCGGCAATCGTCACCCGGAAATTGTTTCGCTGGAGATAGATCTCGATGGCCATGGACACCATCGGGTCGTCGTCGACAACGAGAATATGGCGCAGACTTTCTGTCGTCGTTTGAATGTCCCGCTTCGGCGATTCAATAATTGAAGCGTTGCGCACACCTTTCTCCTCTCGCTTGCATCGAAATCGTGATGACCACCTGCGTGGTCGATCGGGCACGACATGCCAACGGCATGCGCGCAATTTCTGCAGCCGGGCCTCGCAATTGCGCGAAACAATAGCTGACGGCTGAAGGAACTCGGCTACCGAGCGCGGCGGCTTGGACCGGAGAACCTCCAATGGAAGGGCGGATGCAAGCTCTGCCATTGGGTGCCCGCTTCCAGATCATGAGGTCCCCTGCCACACTTTCCCGGGTCGCAACGCAATCCTGTCTCGCCGGGCCTGCGCGCGAATCAAGCGCTGCTCTTATTTCCGCCGCAAATCCGCCGGGCTGTCTGCCCTCCAGCGGGTATATGGACAGCGCCACAACCATTACAATAGGTTTGTGCTGCCGCGCAACTGGATGTCGAACGCGCGACGCACGCTGGATTGGTTCCGCATGACCGCAAGCGGCCGGCCTCCCAACCGATTGGTGCAGATGCTCGACGCTGCAGACTTCGATCTGATGCGTCCTCATCTCGTCGCGATCGAGTTGGTCAGAGAGACTGTCTTGGGTGAAACTGGCGCGGCGCTGCGATACGTCCACTTCCCGCACGATGGTGCCGTTTCGATCACGGTAAGCCTGTCCGAGGGACAGATGATCGAGGTGGCGATGCTCGGCCGCGACGGCCTCATCGGCGGCGGAGCGGCGCTTGCAGACGGGATCGCGGCGTCAGATGCCGTCGTCCTCTTCCCCGGAACCGCTTCCGCGCTTGAAGTTCCCGCGTTTCGAGCCATAGCTGCCGCCAGTGCACCGTTCCGTTCCCTGATGATCCGGCATGAGCAGGCGCTGTTCGCACATGCCCAGCAATCCCTGGTCTGCAACACGCTACACCCGGTCGAGGCGCGCCTGGCGCGCTGGCTGCTGCGGGCCCGAGATCTGTCCGACAGTGACATTCTACCGCTGACACAGGAGGCTCTGGCTCAGATGATGGGCGTCCGACGCAACGCCATTTCACTGGTGGCCCATACGCTGCAACTTGCCGGAATCATCCGCTACAGCCGAGGCCAGATCGAGATCACCGATCTGCGTGCGCTGGAGGCGACCTCCTGCGGCTGCTATGCCGCCGTGAAGGCCCATCATGCTCGTCTGTTGACACCCTCGGGATGACATCGACATGCCAGCGCAAAGTACGCCGGCATGCACGGGACGGTCTGGAGCAATGGTCGAACCACGCTGTTAACACTGCACCTATTGCCAATATATCCCGATGGAAACATGATGGAACTTAGTCAGGCAGAGGACGGTCATGTCGCTGGCGGCATTCACCGGCGGAGGTGACGGGAGGCAGCTTTGGAAACGATGGTGCGCCCATCCAATGGTTTCCTGTCGGCGCTGTCGGCAGACGATTATGAATTGATCCGTGCACATCTGCGCACAGTCGATCTGCCGCATGATGCGGTGCTGGTCGAGACCGGCGAGACGCTCAAGCGCGCCTACTTCCCGCACCGCGGCGTGATCTCGCTGATCGTGAAACTCGCCAAGGGTGAGCATGTGCAGGTCGCCATGATCGGCCGCGACAGCCTGCTCGGGACGCTCGCTACCATGGGCGACGCATGCGCTCTGAACACGGCGGTCGTGCTGGTTCCCGGCGCCGCCTCCGTGATGGACCTCGACCGGTTGCGCATCGCGGCCGAACAGAGCTCCACCCTGCGGACCATGCTGACGCGGCATGGGCTCGCGATGTATGCGCAGGTGCAGCAGACCGCCGGCTGCAACGCGGCTCATCCGGTCGAGGCGCGGCTGTCGCGCTGCCTGCTGCACACCCATGATTGGTCGGGCGACTACCGGCTGCTGCTGACGCAGGAGGCGATGGCCCAGATGATCGGGGCGCGGCGCAACAGCGTGTCGCTGGTCGCCAATACCCTGCAGCAGGCCAATTTCATCCACTACAGCCGCGGACACATCCAGATTCTGAATCTGGACGGGCTGCGCCAGACGGCGTGCGAATGCTACGCCACCGTCAAGGCCCAGTACGACCGGCTGCTCGGGCCCTGACAGCACGCGCAAGGCCGGAACATGGTAAAGCAAGTGCTAAACGCTGCCCGCAAACACCGTGCGTCCCGTGACCAGAATTGCAATCGGAAAGGCGTACACGTCCCCGGAGCCGCAAAGAAGAACCGGGACAACCATGCTCGATGCCGTATTCGCGCCCGCGCCAGGCGTGCACGACACCACTCCGCTGCGCGAACTTGAATCGCTGCGCGAGCCTGGCGCGTTCGACGCGCTGGTGCGCGAGATCGGTGAGGACGGTGCCCGTGAGGTACGCGCGGTGTTCTGGAGCGATACCACCGCGCGGCTCCTGCTGTTTCGCACGCTCACGCTCGATCAGCATCGAGCCAGGATTGCGCGCGAGGCGCATTCGCTGAAGAGCACGGCAAGGACGTTCGGCTACGTCAGGCTCGCAACGCTGGCGCTGCGGTTGGAGAGCACCGCCGACACCCTCGAAGGCGCCGAACTTGGCGACCTGCTCCAGCAGATGGAGGCGGCCTTTGCCGGCGCGAAGGCTCAGGAACCGCAGGATTGACCCTCCTGCGCAACTGCCGCCGTACTTATACGGTTTGCGATTTTTAGAGATGACTAATCATAGGTGGCGATAGTCGCCGGAAACCAGGAGGGTTTCCATGTTCACCTATGAAACAGCGGATCAGAAAGAGGTCCGCCGCTTCCGCATCGCGCAGTTCAACGGCCGAATGGCAACGGTGAAGGCGGGCGAGTCCACGGTGACCGGTTTTGTCCGCTCGGTGCTGGAGCAGGAATCGACCATCCCACCGCGCTGGACCATCACGATCATCCCGAATGCGCCGAAGGAAGAGCCGAAGGTTCTGCGGCCCACTTCGCGCACCCGTCCCTTCGCCGAAGACTATTTCTAGGCTCGGCCGCGCACCGCGACGGCGGTGCCGGCCGACGGCCTCAATCGATCGAATGCAGCAATGCCGCGCGGACGAGGTCCGCGGTGTTCCGCGCGCCGAGCTTGCGCATCGCTTCCGCCCGGTGGCTCTCGAAGGTGCGCGGGCTGATCTGCATCCGCAGCGCCCCCTGCTTGTTCGAAAAACCCTCGCTGATCAGCCGCAGCACTTCACGCTCGCGCTTGGTCAGCCGCTTGCTCGACAGCGTCGCGATCTCGGAGCCCGCTTCGCGCGGCGCCGGCAGCGCGCGCCCGGTCTTCAATTCGACGTCCTCGGTCTTGGACGGCGCGGGCAGACCACCCTTGTGCGGGCCGGCGAGTTGCTTGACCAGGCCGCAGACGCGCTCGGTCTGCGCCAGTGCGTTCTCGACCACCTGCTGCAGATAGGCGCGATCGCCGGTCACAGGCGCGAGCTGATCGCTGTGATGCTTGATCTCGCCCATGTAGAGCAGGAGTGCGGTCAGGGGGCCATTGAGCTCGCGGGCGATGGCCGCGGCCATCTCGTCGGCCGCCTTGGCACGGGCAGCATTCAGCCGGACGAAGTCGAGCTCTTCAGGCGCAGAAGCGCTGCTTTCGAACCATTCCGACGGCCGCGAATCGGTGACCGTATCGTTCTGTGACCCCATGTGACTCGTTTAGCGGAACCCGGGGCGGTCTGTGGTTAACTTTTTACTCCGTAAGACTACGGTTATTTTGTTGGTTTTGTGCTGAAATACCGGCGGCGGCACAATTTATGCTTGCGCAAGCCGGCGTCGGACCGCGCAAGGGTTGATGAAGCCGCCCAAATCATAGGCAGTCGCCCAAACGCCTTCTTAACGATCGCTGCCCGCCCCGTCCCGGCGCTCCCGGATTTTACGGATTAATTAACGGCAGCTTGCTTCTCTATGTCGCAATTGAGAGCGCGCAAATGCCTCCATGCATTGGGCCTGTAGGCCTGCTGGAATCGTTGCGAGAGAATTGCGTGCCATGAACGATATCGACCAGCTATCGGAGTTCCTGCAGAAGCTGACGCCGTTGTCGCGCAGCTGCCTGCTCAGCGAACTCGAGCGGCTCGAACTGTGCGGCATCGACATGCCGGGCTCGGCGGAGATCCAGGCCAAGCTGCGCGCCGAATTTCGCAAGGACGGATCGACCCAGGCGCGCGCCACCAATCCGTCGCGCTACTTCTTCGCGCCGCTCGAGCTGTTGCTGATCGACGGAGCGCCCGAGCACGCCAATGCGGGACGGATCTCGCGCAACACCCTCACCCCGATCTGGGAGTGGATCTGCCGCGACCTGCTGCCGACCATGGCGCGCGACTACATCAAGGCGATCAACGACCAGGTCACCGCCAACAATCCCAAGGAAGTGCTGAAGATCGCGACGACCTTCCAGGTCAAGGTCCTCAAGGTGCTCGAGAACACCTTCGCTTCAGCCGAGAGCACCGAATTGGCGCGCGGCAAGCTCGCGCAATACACGGCTTCGCGCACCGCCTTCAACGACGTGAAGAAGATGCAGCAGGTCCTGCGCGCCGGCGATGCGCTATCGAAGTTCAACGAGAAGCTGCCGGCGACGATCGCAAAATTCGACGACGCCCAGGTCGCGCAGATCACCGCGCGGCTCGACGCCTTCAGGAAGGCCCATGCCGAGGCGGTGCCCTTTGCGCTGACGCTGGTGGCCCGGCGCCTGAAGACCTCCTGGCAGCTCGTGCGCCTCGCCACCAAGGCGGCGCCGAGCAAGAGCGCGGCCGACGTCGCCGCGACGCCTTACGCCGGCGTCGTGCACATGGTCCTCGACCGGCTCGACGACAAGCGCCTCGCGCTCAGGATCGCGCTCCGGAACAACCGCGTGCTGATCGCGCGCGACCTGCTCACCGATATCTACGATACCGAATACGCGCTGAAAGTTCGCATCGACGGCATCGAGAAGTGCGAATGGGGCGTGCGGTTGCAGCAATTGATGGACGCGATCGCCGCGCTGGTGTCCGCCGAAGTCAGCCGCTTCCCGGCCAATGTCGGCCACATCCTGGGATCGCGCCGGCTGCGCAGCCATGACACGCTGGGCGGCAAGCTGAACTATCTCGCCTGGAAGGGCCGCGACGCCGTGCAGGACGGCGCGGCGGCGCTTCGCAAATTGATCGGGGCGACCTAATTCGCCCGAGTCATTCGGGCGCGTGCGGCAGGCACAGGAAGCGATCGAGAAATCGCCCTGACATCACGCACCTGAACCACCAACGGATCATCCGCCGCATCGTCATAGCTGCGATCCCTGACAGCCCATCACCGGCCAGGCGCAGCAATAGCGCGCGTGCGGCAATACGGCTGTGAGGTGCTTCACACGCGCCTGCTCTGCGCTTCGGCGAATTGTCGCATAACCGTCACGCGCGACGCAGGAACATGCGCGCATCGCGCGAACCGCGAGAGGCCGCTCGCACCGAATCCTATCAGACATATGACGACGAGCCGGCCGCCGTGGCCGAACACGGCAACGCCACGCTCAATTGAGGCGTCCATTATTTAATTGGGCGGAGCGCGTGCAGCTTCGTCCAATTACAGGACACGGCTTCGCGCGACGCCGAGACGCGGCCTTCGAAAATCCTTGCATGATTGTCGCACGCGCGTGTGCAACGCGAAGACCAACGTAAAAACTCTTCGAACGAGATCCGAACAATTTTAGGAATGATGGGGGCTTTAACGTTACCCAGATAATTCAACAATCGACGGAGGCCCTCCTTATTTGAAACTGCTCCCATCGCTAACACGGGTCGCGGAACGGGAGTGGCCTGCGATGAACGATGAAATTGTGGAATGCGCCGGCCGAAGGCTCAGGACCTTCGGGCGGCGAAAGGTGAAGCCGCGCGCATGCGTCGCCGACGGCAAGCGCCATCTGCGCGCCTTCCTCGCCGAGGTGCTGGAGGATCTTGGATTCGTCACCAGCGAATGCGCCAGCGCCGACGAGCTCAAGACCGTGCTCGCCGGCGAGCTGCCGGATCTGATCCTGTTCGGCGTCGCCGCTGACGGCATCGAGCCCGGCACTTTTCTGGAGACGCTGGTGCGCGAGGCGTTCGACGGCAAGGTGCTGGCCGTCGGCGCGCGCGACTCCATCATCGTGAAGGCCGTGCAGCAGGTCGGAGAAGAATATGGCCTCGCCATGCTGCCGCCGCTCACCACGCCCTTTGCCGCGGAGACGCTCCGCGACCGCGTCGCGATGCTGCTGCCGGACGAGCCGGTGCCGAGCCCGGCCGTGCATGTCGGCGAGGCCTTGCATGCCGGCTGGCTCGAGCTCTGGTATCAGCCCAAGATCGACGCGCGCACGCTGATCCGCTGCGGCGCCGAGGCCCTGGTGCGGATGCGGCATCCGACCTGGGGCGTGGTGCCGCCGGCCTATTTCATCCCGGAAGAGCACGATCCGCATCTGCGCGATCTCTCCGAGTTCGTGATCGAGCGCGCCGTGCAGGACTGGCATTATCTGCTGGAGCGGCAAAGCCCGGTCGATCTGTCGATCAACCTGCCGGCCTCCTATCTGAAGGAGCCGCAGGCCGTGCGCGACCTCTGCCGCCGCGTCCCCACCCATCCGGCCTTCGGCGGATTGACGATCGAGATCGACAGCGAGGAGGCGATCCGCGATCTCGATGTTCTCGTCGAGGTCGCGCGCGAGGTGCGCCTGCACAACATCGGACTGTCGATCGACAATCTCGGCGCCAATTGGCCGTCGCTGATGGACCTCGGCAGGATCCCCTTCATCAAGCTGAAGGCCGACCGGCAGTTCGTCACCGGCAGCGCCAACGACCGTCTCAAGCGCACGGTGTGCCGTCACATCGTCGAGCTCGCGCAAGGTTACGGCGCGCGCGCCGCCGCCGAGGGCGTCGAGAGCCGCGCCGACCTTGTCGTCGCCAACGAGCTCGGCTTCGACCTCGTGCAGGGCTTCCTGTTTGGAAAGCCGTTGCCGCTGAAGAAATTTGCGCGCAGCGCGCTGACGCGGACGGTGCTCGACCCGGTGTGAGTGAAAACTCGAAAACAACCCCATGCACAGTAGCCGGCGAGGGGCGGCTTGACGCTGACGTTTTTCCGAATCGGACTTGACCCGTCGGGCAACACAGGGGCATAGTGCCATGATCGAGGGGCGCGCGTGACCGGCAGGCACTTGCCGACCCGCCGTCATGCGCTCAGTACCACGGCTCCTCGTAGACAGGTTCGCCGTCGAGCAGCAGGCGCTTGATGGCGGCGCGGCCCGAGGGCAGCACGGCGGCGACGATGCGGAGCTTGCGCTCGTTGCGCGCCTGCTCCAGCTTGCGGCCCTCGCCTTCCGGCACGAAATAGCTTTCGAGCCCGTATTTGATCGTCAGCCTGTCGCAGAAAATGCGGCTGTCCGAACCGCAGGAATAGGTCACGCGGCCGCGGATCAGGATCTCGGGGGCGTTGACCGGGACGGGCGCCGCATGCACCGAGACCGCCTGGTAGAGTCCGCTGGCATCAGGCGCGAGCTTCACGAACACGATCGGATTGCGCTCGGCCGCAGGCTGTCCGGCGAGCGCGCCGGCCGGCAGCTCCGAGATGTCATAGCGCAGCACGACATAATCGCCGCGCAGGAGATCGCGGGGATCGACCGGCTGCGTCTGCAAAGTCACCTCGCGGCCTTCGCGCAGGATCTGCATGCGATCGGCGACCATCAGGACCAGCAGCACGCACTGAAGCAGGATGGCGACGCCGAACCGCACGGCTTTCGGAATGCGCTGCCAGAGCTGCGTGAGGGAGGCGATCATCGCGCGGCCCTCGGCAGCAGGCGATTGAGCACGGATGCGAACACCACGGCAATGATGCCTGATACGGCCAGGAAGACCGAGCGGCGCAGCAGCGAGCCCTTCACGGCCCAGGTGATGCCGGCGATGACGCCGCCAATGCCGAGCCAGCCGGCGGCGATGCGCGGGCGCACATCGTCGAGCACGCCTGAGACGACGAGGCAGAGCATGGCGCAGAGCAGCGCGGCATAGGCGAACCAGGGCTCGCCGCCCGCCGAGGCCGGCCAGAGCGGCGCGGCGAGCAGTACGAGGCCGATGGCGCAGGCCGCGAGGATTTCACCTGATCGTCTCGTGAGGCCGGCCGATGCGAGCGCGAGCGCCACGCCCGCGACGCCGCACACGACAGCCCATGGCGGCTGGGCCGCCGTGGTGTCTGTCCGAAGGCGGACGAGATCGTCGACTGTCGTCACCTCCAGGAAGGCGGCGACGGCCAGGGAAAACGCGCCGTAGATCGACAGCACGGATCCAAGCCGTTGCGCCCGCGGCGACGGCGCGGCTGATATGGCAAGCCCGGCGCCGAACAGCAGCGCCGCGCCGTTCGCCAGCACGAAGGACGGCTGGTCGCCGTGGAAGTCGAAGCGCAGCGACGTCGCGACCCACCACGGAATCGCCGCGAGCGCGACGAGATGCGCCGCCACGCGCGAATTCCAGGCGAACGCAAGCGCGGCCGCGATCAGCCAGACCAGCACGAAGGGAAGATGAAGATTGTCGGGCGCGTCATAGACGCGCATGCAGGTCCAGATGCAGGCGGCGACCAGGGCGACCGCCAGCGCGCCGCGCGAGCCGGTCAGCGCTGCCGCGGCGAACGCGCCTGACGACCACAGCAGCATGCCGCCGGCAAAATCGTCGCCGAGATGATACATCTGGCCGACCAGCGCGATGCCCGCGCCGAAGATGATGACACCGATGCTGGCGCAGAGATCGGCGAGAACGTCGCGGCCGGTCGCGGCGAACCACGCGCCGAGCCCGCCTGAAACGACCATGCCGGCAAGCAGGATCGAAAAGCGCAGCAGCCGCGCGATCTCGGTCCAGTGCGCCGCGACGAAGGCGAGGAACGCCGCCGCGATCAACAGGCCGCCGACGATGCCGACCACCACCGCGATGTTGATGCCGGGCGAGAGCGGCGGCAGCGCATGGCGGATCGAGGCGGCCGCCGCCGGCGCGATCACGCCATCGGCCTCCCATTGCGCGAGGTCGGCCTCGAGGCGCTGGCGGTAGGTTTTGTCGAACATGGTGGTGGGTCACCTGACTGCCGGACGGCGGCTGGCTTCCGTCGTCCGGCAACGTTGGTCGGGCCGCCGCAGCGGCGGGTTCAACCTGTCATGCCCGTGCGGGAGCTGACAATAAAATCCCGAAAACACCCCGTGCACAGTAGCCAGCCATGACGGGCACGACGCATGTCGAAGCTGCACCACGTCAAATCTCGTCACTTGCTTTCCCGGACTTTTCCGGCAATATTTCCGGAAATGAGGGCGACATGACCGGCAAAGCAAAATCTCCCGTCGCCAGCCACCGCGCCCGCCGCCAGCGCCAGGGTTTTGTGCGGGTCGAGGTCAATGTCCGCAGGGAAGATGCGCCCCTGGTGCGCCAGGTGGCTTCGGCCCTGTCCGATCCCGTACGTCAGGCCGAGGCGCGGGCAGTACTTCGCCAGCGCTTTGCCGAGCCGTCGCATGTCAGCCTGAAGGCTCTGCTCGCCTCGGCACCGCTCGACGGCATCGAGCTCGATCGCAGTCGCGATCCCGGCCGCGACGTCGACCTGTGAGCTATTTGATCGACACCAACATCATTTCCGAGATCCGCAAGGGCGCGCGCTGCGACGCCCGCGTCTCCGCCTGGTATGAGAAGATTACCGACGCGGACATCTTCCTGAGCACGCTCGTGCTCGGCGAGATTCGAAAGCGCATCGAGCTCGCCCGCGTCAGGGACGCAAGCAAGGCGGCCGCGCTCGAACGCTGGCTGCGCGAGGTCGAGGCCGCATTCGACGGGCGCGTGCTCGGCATCGACAACGCCGTATCGGACCAATGGGGCCGCATCAGCGCCATCAGGTCCGTCCCTGTCATCGACGGCCTGCTCGCCGCAACCGCGCTGACGCATGATCTGACGCTGGTGACGCGCAATGATCGCGATGTCGCGGGGCTCGGGGCGAGGGTGATGAATCCGTTTAGGGGCGGTGGAGATGGGAATTGATCACAGTGTCTCGGGTTGCTCAGGCGAATTGGGAATAGCGGGACAGCTGAAAGAAGAGTTCGGCCTGGTAGGACGGATCGGTGCCAAGGCGGGCCAGCCTTTGCCCGATGGCCGGCGCGAACTTCGCGCCGTGGCCTGAACATGCGGAGCAGACGATCAGGCGGGACTCCGGCCAGCGATCGATGATGAATTCCTCGCCCGCGTCCAGCCTGACGTCGGCGGGCGCGGTGTTGGTGTAGAGGCAGACGTCAGAATCGACGATGGGCCCGGCCGCGCCGGGGACGAGGGCGGCCAGCGCGTCGCCCACGGAGCGGAGCTCGGCATCGCTGGCGGGCGGACCCCAGTCGTCGGGGCCGACCGCGGGACCGTGGTTGTGAGGCGCAGCCTTGACGCCGCGCTGCTCGAAATCCGGAAAGCCGTAGACGATGTCATCAGGACCGCGGTCCAGAATGAAGATCGGGAAACGACCCAGCGCCACGGTGTCGGGGCTGTGAGGTGCGAACCAGCCGACCGCCTGTCGGGTCACGTGAAGCAGCGCGGCGAGTGGCGGCAGTGCGCGGCCGAGCCATGGGCCCAGCGCCAGGATCGCGCGCTCGGCGAAGAACTCTTCGCTATCAGTGCGGATCGACACGCCGTCGCGGTGCGGCGCGAAGCTCGCGCGTTCGCCGATCACGCGCGCGCCGGCGCGTGCGCGCATCAGTGTCATGACTGTAGCGGTGTGCAAGATCGCGCCGCCGTCCTGCACGACGACGTCCCAGTCATCGGGCAGGCTGAAAGCCGGAAATGCCTTGTTCGCGACAGCCGCGGTTACTAGCGGATCCAGCCGCCCTTGCGCGATCGCGGCCGCGCGCGAGCACGCCCATGGCGGAGCCGGGGCGGCCGGCCTCCAGAATGGGGGTGTCCGTCAGAACCGTTTGACCGCTTTCGCTCTGCAGCCGGATCCAGCCGGCATGCGCCTCGTCGCTCAGGCTGGTGTAATTGGGGTTTTCGAAATTGAAGCGACGGAAAATGCGACATGACCCATGCGACGAGCCGCGATCCGAACCTGCTGCGATGGGATCGAAGCCGAGCGCATCGACGCCGGCCTCCAGCAATGCGGAGAGCGCCGCTCCGCCCATGAGCCCGAGACCCAGCACGGCGACTTCGCATTTTCGCATGAAGGCCTCGGGGGCGATGTGACGACGCGCGGATCATCGTGAGGATTTTGTGGGATGGCAAGGTCTGTGGGAGGGCGATGACGGCCGGCATCGACAACGCCGTGTCAGATCAATGGGGCCGCATCAGCGCGATTAGGTCCGCTCCTGTCATAGAGGGCCTGCTCGCGGCGACGGCGCTGATGCACGATCTGACGCGGGTGATGCCGCCGCCCGCTGGCTTCAAGCTTAGAAGGTCCGTCAGTCGATCTCAACGTCCGGCACGCCTTCGACGGCATCGATCTCTTTCCGACGCTCGTACAAAGCGGCAGCCGCTCCGATCAAGGCGTCGACGTTCCTGGCAAAGATGCTCAACCCGCCCGCGTGATTGTATTCCAGGCCCGCCCCTGCTTTCTCCGCGGCCGCGAAAACGAAGGGAAATATTCCAGTCGGGCAAAAGAAGGCGACCAGCGGATACTTCTCGTGGTGCCCATCGTCGAAAGCGCCTCCGTTGCAGCTATAGAACGGTATGCATCGAGCGGCAGAAAGAGCGGCCGCCAGCGCATTCGTTCCCAGATCAAAACCGCAAAGCGCTGGCTCGTCGGATTCCTCGTTGGTTTCGAACCAGCCCCGGTAGGCCGTACCCGGATCCTGCGACTCCGCGATGTCGTCAATGATCGCCTCTTCCTCATCGAGGGTGATCCCGACTTCGACCCACCCCATGCGCCCAAGAGGACTGAAGTCCCTGTTTCCGCCCAGCGTCTCCGACTTAAGGTCGTCGTCCGACGGCCACTCCAGCGCATGCAGTTCGACGTCTCGCGTAATCGGAATATCGAACACAGTTCCGCGGAAGCCGGCCATGACTACTTCCTTTTTCTGCGAAGGCCTGCAGCCGACCGACGCCGACTTCGCATAGCACTCGCTTTCCCAAGTCGGATCCCAAGCACTTTCTTCGCGACAAGCACCTCGGCGGCATCGGCATTGGAAAGCTCGCATTGCCACAAAGTAACGACGCGCCAGCCGAGTTTCGCGAGCGCTCTACGCGCCTTTCGATCTCGAACCCGGTTCTTCCCGACCTTACTCGTCCAGAATTCCACGTTCGACTGCGGAAGCTTCGAACGGCAACACCCGTGTCCGTGCCAAAAGCAGCCGTGGACGAAAACTGCGACGGCGTGCTTCGGCAGAACGAAGTCGGGGCTTCCGGGGAGATCCGATCGATGCAGGCGAAACCTCAGGCCGAGACGATGCGCAGCCTTTCTGGCCAGAAGCTCCGGCGCCGTGTTGCGATTCCGGACCGAGCTCATGTTTCGCGATCGTTGTTCTCGCGTCAGGTGATCAACCACGGCCGCCTCAGCGAAAGTAGGAGCTTATCCACGTCGAGAGCACCTCGACGCCCTCATGATACTCGCTGTCGCCCAGCGGCTCCTCCTTGAAGTATACGAGCTTTATCGATCCGCCGTCGCTCAACCTGCCGTGCCTTTCGACAGACTTCTCCTTTCGAACGGAAGTTGGGTTGAAGTCGGCATCGCTTCCTATCAAGAACCGGAGCATCGTCTCCGGCACCTGCTCTAGCCGCGGATAGGCTTCTTCGATCCAACGGCGGGCCTTCGCGGCCGGTTCGGGAGCGCCTGGAGCCCAGACTACCTGAACGTTGCGGTCCACGTACTCGACCCAGTATCTGTCGCTATCGACCTTAAGGCGCCCAACCATCCCATATTCTCCGCCGGCTCGGTCTACATCGTCAACCGATTGTCAGGGCAGGAAACACTCTCTTGTCGAGCAAGGTCATGCTGAATTCCGCGAAGGACTGCGCGAGGCGGGGCGGAACTGCATTCCCGATCATCCTTGCGACGGTGCAGACGCCGTCTTCCGGGTAGAACACGTAGTCATCGCGGAACGACTGCAGCGCCGCCGCTTCACGCAGCGAAATTCCCCGGTTCTGCTTCGTGTCGTAGTGGCCGAACCGTCCGTTCGATATGCTGTGACATTTCGTGGTGATGGTCGGGGACGGCCGATCGCCGCTCATCCGCGTATAGACGTCGGTGAAACAAGCCGTCTTCAGCTTCTTCTTCACGCGCCGGTGGCACGGCAGCGAGAGGTCTCCGTACGGGGTGCTGGATAAATAGCTATTGCTGACGCCCGGCTTGGCGGAGGCGATCCGCTTCAAGTTCGTGTCGCTCAAAGTTCGCGCGCGATGGTTCGGAATAGTCGCGTGCAGTTCTCCCGCTTCGATCTTCGGCAAATGAGAGATCGTAGAGGCAACGGTTCTCTCCTCTCCCGATCCGCCGGCGACCGGAATGCTCAACGTTCCCTTTCGTGCAGCCTCTCCCTTGGATTTCTTGCGGTTGACCGCGACGAGAATTGAACGCTTTCGGTACTGCGGGACGCCGAACTTCGATGCGCATACGACGTTCGAGCCAACGGCGTAGCCCGAGGCCCTCAGTCCCTTGCGGAAAGCTTCCCAGATCCCACCGAACCGCGGGTCGGAAATGCCGGACACGTTCTCTGAAAGCACGACGTCCGGACGGAAGCGGCGCACGAATTTTAAGGCCTCGGAAAGCAGGTTCTTGTCCTTGCGACGGCGTTCAACACGCCTCTCGGAAGGCTCCTTGCGGGCGAGCGTTGTAAACGGCTGGCAAGGCGCGCATATCGCGAACATCAACGGCCGTCCCGGCGCGAGAGCGCGATACTTCGCGATCAGAACGTCGAGCTCCTTCATCAGCTTCTCCTGCTGACCCTCCGGATGCGCCGTCGAAGATGGGAAGATGTCGCGACATAGATAGTGGGGCGGCCTCCGATCAAGAGTCATGTTGCCGTTGTTGTCCGTATAGGTCCGTTCGCACGCTGCGTCCTTGTCGACGCCAGCGATCACGTATCCGCCGGCGTCGAGCATTCCGCGCGTGGTTCCGCCCGCGCCGCTGAAGAAATCGACCGCCAGAAACTCAGGCATCTTGGCCTTGGACAACGGAGCTGCATCCTTCGGAGTCTTCGCACGCGCGCCTAACTTTTTCGGTCTTGCTCCCGCCATCTTAGGCCCCCTTAAAAAAATCGATGCCGATCCGGGCGAAGTGCGCGCCGGTCAACTGTAGCACGCGGCTCGCGTAGTTCGCGCGCAGTTGGCCCAACACCGAAAAGGACCGCTGACCGACGAGCCTGGGGGACGTTTTCGGGTTCGAGCGCGAGACTTGGATCGCCTTGAAGGTTGCCGGCTTGCCGGCGGCAAAACGTGTCCGGCCGGCATCGAGAACGAAGAAGATTTCCGGAGCGGGTTGCGACGTCTGCTTTTCGAATATCTCCAGGGGCACGAACTTCTCTTTGTCGACGAGGAAAGCGTGCTTGCCTTGTGTTGCCTCCTTCAACGATTGAGAAACGTCCACCAACTTGAGCTTGACCGCCAATATGGCCTTGACCGGATGAAGTTCGTTCGACCAGGTCTCCTTTGCCCCGGTCGGTCTGGCGGTGAGATCGCATGCGGGTGACGTGACCATCCAATGCGCCGTCCCGTCCGTGAAGACCGTGCCGGTCGTGATCCGCGATTTCGAGAAATGTTCAGTGGAAAGGAACGAGTTGAGCAGGAACAGGATACGCTGGCCGTCGAATTTGCCGGGGGCGTGAGCAAGCGCACCGGCGTTCGCAATCGGCTTGTCTGAGGTGATCGCATCGGCGAGTTCCGAGCGAATGTCGGTCAGGACTTTGTCACCGAAAGTTCGGAGATTTTTGTCGGCCGAGATCCTGTGCCGAAGCGTTTCCAATATGCGATCGACGACCGCCTCCACAGCGGCGATCTGGTCGCCGTCTTCTTCTAGCTGGGATAGAAGGTAGTGGCTGAGGCCGACTTGGCGTTCGACGTCCGAGAATAGTCTTGGATCGGCCGCGAAGGATTCGAGTTCCAGATTGTTTTGTATCTCCGAGACGAGGATCTGCAGGAAGTTGGGTTTCCAGTCGATCAGGGCTGCATCAAGCCCAGACATCAGGTGTTTAACCTCGTCGTCGCTATTTTTCCTCACGATCGCAATGAAGCAACCGCGGCATTGGAGCCAATGAGGGCCGTTATTCGTGAAACGGCCCTGTAACGCAGTATCGCCTGTGGAATTCACCCCCTTAACGGGTGGATGCTGACGTTCGGCAACGTTCTTTCTTAGCCAAGCTTCAACGAGTACTTTGCGATCACCGGCTCCGCCGATCGCAACGATCTCATCACCGATTGCTTTCTTCGCAGGCTTCGATACGCCCTCGATACCGCCGGTCAGAAACTCCGCCATCGTGGTTTCCGTCGGGAGCTGCAGCTTGCTCAATTCGGCGGTGGTTTGCCACCATTCGTGCTCGGTCTCGTGCTGCTTCAGGAACTCCTCGACATCAAAGTCAGATCGCAAATTGGCCGCGATATCCAGCCAAACGTCGCTGAGTTTTTCGGCTTTCGTGTAGACGACCACTGTATTGAAGTGACGGCTGGCGGCCAAACGACGAAGAATCTCGATCGCTTTGCTGTTGTCGCTGTCGTCGGGGTCGAGATGGAAGTCTAGAACGATGAGGTCGCACTTCCTCATGCGCTCCACCATCTTGATGTCCCCCCGCCGAAACGTATTCTCGATGTCGCAAGGGAGATGCCGCTTTCTGAATTCCCGGTACAGGGCCGCAGCCCGGTCTGGCTCCTTGAATCGCCGGAGCCACTGCTCACTCTTGAACATGTCGCTGAGACACGGAAAAGCGTCATCGACGAGGAAGACGCTCCGGAGGCTGTCTACAAAAGTATGATGGACTGCCTTGTCGTAGACCGCACTCATGCATTCACGCCCTGAAATTCTATGATGAAGTTGGCGCCCTTAAGCGGGCGCGGGTCTTCGCCCGTCGCGTACCGTATGTGATGGCGTGCGGCGGCCAGGTTTACACGCGATAGGAAGAGACCAAGTCCGCGACCCTTCGCCCTGCGCGTGAAAAAGAGTTGGAACAGACGGCCAACATCGTCGGGGTCGACGCCTTGGCCGGAATCCGAAACGACAGCCTTACCGTTGCGGAAGTCGAGCACGATCCGCCGGTCTTTGACGAATTGCAGCCAGTACATCGAGTTGTTGAGGAGATTGATGAATACCGGATAGATGCGGGACCTCAGGTCGCTGAAAGAGATCGCTCTGAAGGCTTTAGTGGCCTCGAATGAGATGTCCTCGGACTCGAACCGTCGTTTGAAGAATTCCTCAAGATATCCGGCTATTTCGGCGCCAGTGATCGTTTCGCGGTTGCGATAGCCGGCGATCCTCATCGGTGCCAGGAAGCGCAGTTTTTCAGTGAGCGCCGAATGCGCCTCGAAGGCGTGTTTCCACGAACGCGTCGACCGCACGTCCGCTGGCATCTTCTCCAGATTACGACGGACTTCGACGTCCAGAGACTCCAGCTCGTGACCGATGATCTCGACGGCGATGCCGAGTTGAGCTACCTGATAGATCTCCTTCAGGCGATCTTCAAGCTCAGCGCGGTCGTCGTCGATGACCGACAAGGCTTCCTCGAGGTCAATACCCTCCTTCAGGCGGTCGAGCGCCTTCACAAGCGCGGCGTATTTGGACCGCAGTTCCGATTCGATCTCGGATCGACGCTGATCGATTAGGCCGAGAACCGAGGCCAACGCGGTTTGACTCGTTTTCCCCTTCAGGTACGGCTCGGCGGCTTCGGCGAACCGCTGCTTGTCCGCGGCGGCCGTCTCGCGCCACTCGTTCCGAAGCTGATCGAACTTTGCCACGAAGGCTTTCGTAGACTCGTCAAGGAACGATGCGATCGCATCGGAATTCGCTTTGACTCGCGCCTTTACAACGTCGCCCGGGTCGTCTCTTCCGATCTGGGCCTCCGCCTTCGCCACTTCATCCCGGAGGTCGGCCATCTCATCGGACGCGGCGCCAAAGAGATCCCGGTATTGGCGAAACGGCGTCTCCAGGTTCGCGAGCTTTCGGGGTGTCGCCGGCGGCTTGCAGTCCTGCAGTTGGCGATTGAGATTTCGAATTTCGGACGAAATCACCGCGACTTCGTCGGTCTTCTTCGAACGGACGACGTCAGAAAGCTTCGATTTGAGCTGCACGATGCGCGTTCGGGCCGCCGCTATCGCCGGCTCGTTCGTCTTCATGAACTTCCGCAGTTCGGCCAGCTGGCTCGTTCTCACTTTTTGTGTGGTTTCGCGAGCGGCTTTTGCTCGGGCTTGGGCCTCTTCGAGATACTCCTCGCGGATCGGGGATCCGGTTCCGAAGAACCTTGCCGCGAAATCCACGAGAAGATCGATGACTAGGAATTGCAGTTCGTTTCGAGCCCGATTGACCACCAATCCTTCGCGGCCGGCCTTGTCCTTAAGCTGTGGGTTGGCGGTTCGCGATATCGAAACGCGGCCGAATACTCTGCGGAAAGAAAAGAACGCACGACCGGCATGGTGCGTCCGACGCTCCTCGATCTTGAAGAAATCGCTGTCCGGGCGACCGTATGGCATCACGCGTAAGTCGTCGCGATACACGGCCAGGCCACCGAACTTCTCAGCTTGCAATTTCAGATGATCGAATTGCTGCTCGGTGTGCGTGGTGTTGGTCAGCAACTGCTCGAATGTGCCGATGCAAAAGGCAAACGGCCCCACAACATCCCGACGGTTTTGAGGTAGCGGACGACGCGGAACGAATTCCTGGATTCCCAGGTCCTTGCCGAATGCAATCACCTTTCCTTTAAATCGGCCGCGAGCATCGAACTTTCCGTCGATCACGTGCTCAAGTGACATGAGTTCGTCGTAGCCGAAGACGTCTCCTGACGCGAGCACACGTCGTGAGCGTTCGCCGAAATGCAGCAGCACTTCGTAAGAGAAGTCCGGTTGCTTGCGCGCGTAGGGGTCGACGAAGCCCGATAGCGTGCGCAGCAAAAGCTCTTCGCTTTCCTTACGTTCGTCGTCGTCCTTAGGCCCGGGTCGAACCCACTGCGCAAGGTCATGATGCGCATCCAGCAGGTAGAGCGCGGTACCGTGGTTGGCCAAGCCTGAATAGACCGGCCACTCAGCGAAGTGGCGCGATTCGATCGGTACCGGCTGCGACCAGAATGCTCTGATATCGTCATGCGTCGAGGCGCCGATATTCTGCGAATGCTCATATTCGGAGAATCTACGCCAACCAGCATACAAGCGGGCTACGCGCGAATCCGGATCCCGCTTCGCCTCGGCGGCGGTGATGCCGAAGTTGGTGCGGATGATATCGGCCATCCCCTTCAGGGCGGATTCGATGTCGCTCGCCCGGTCGAACTCGACGATCGGGATGCGAATGTCCTCGATCAGAAGAAAGGGGTTCTCGAACAGCCTCCAGTCGACGAGAACCGCGGCGAATCGATCCCGGACAGTCTTAGATAGGACCAGCGTCACCGGCGCGAGGAACGCCGCCGACAGGCGACTATCCCCTTTTCGCCCTGACGAACTCGGTCGGCCAGGCCAAAGGTATCGATTGGTGCCGCGTCGATGTCTTCGATCTTCGATTCGGTTCCGATAACGAGCCATCGGTCTCGGAATGTCGAAAGCGACATGCCGGCGCCGTCGTCCACCACCAGCGCGACCTCGGGGCTGCCGTCAAAGATGTGCAGCGCGACCTCCTTGGCGTAGGCGTCGTACGCATTCTTCCAGAGCTCGCTCACCGCTGTCGGCGCGTCCGCAATCTGACCGCGCCCAAGGTGGTCGATCGTGCGGGCGCGAGTCTGGAATGTCACGCCGCGCGGCGGTCGCGAGCTCGCTTCACGCACGTCAGACTTGGAAGGCGGAGACATCAATCGATTCCGGAAGGCAGGGCAATGTGCTGCGACTCTACGTTGAAAGGCAATACATACTAATCGGTTAGCAAAGGTGAAATGCGATGACAGCGCCAATGAACCCCGCCGATAGGCCAGACCAGAGAGAAGCTGAGCGCCTTTTGACCATCGACCGCAGGTGAATTTGGCATGCCGCGAGGAAGGACGCGATGCGACGTTCGACCTCGATCTCGATCTCTGGCCTCGTGCGCTGCTGAAAGTCGATGGCGGAGAGGGAGGGATTCGAACCCCCGATAGGCTTGCACCTATGCCGCATTTCGAGTGCGGTGCATTCAACCACTCTGCCACCTCTCCTGAAGGCGCCATGGTAGGAGCAGGGCCCCTGTGGTTGGGGGCGTTCATAAGCGAGGATGGCGGGCCAGACAAGGCGCGAAAGGGGAAAAAGCGGGGGGTGTCTTTCCGGTTTTGCCGCGTCGTCGATGATTGGCACCCTTTCCTGGGCTTACCCCTCTCCCTAACCCTCCCCCACAAGGGGGGAGGGAACGCACCGATGTCGGGGTGCGACAAGCTTCCCGCGTCGAGGGGGCTGACGAGACAATCCCCCAGACGAAAGAGCCCTCACCCGCCCCGCGCGGACGATGCTTCGCATCGCCCGGGGCGCCGTAGTCGAAGCTTCGCTTCGACGTTCTCAAAAAAACGGCCGCCCAGGGCGGCCTATGCTCTCCGGCACGCGGGAGAGGCGAAGGAAGAAACCGGGGTGGGACCGCCAGACGCGGTAAACACTGGCGGTCCCGTGCCGCTCATTGAAATGCTGGCCAGGAAGGGCGGCTTCGCCGGCCGGCGTGAGGCGACGGTTCCACCGTAGCGTGCGGCCGGGGTGTCGCAACGCAAAGCGGTGGTTAACCTAACCGAGCAAGGTTACTCCTTGTCCGCCTTGGCATTGTCCTTGTTGTTTTCCTTGGACTTTTTCTTCCCCTCCGCAGAATCCCGGTCCTTGCCGTTGCCGTTCTCCCGGTGGCGGTTGGTGAAGCGCGCATTGCCGAGGCCGGTGCCGATGGTGAGCACGCCCCAGCGGTCGATGTCCTGCATGAACGGCACCTCGGAGAGGCCCTGAACCACGCCGTCATTGTGCATCAGGATCGCGGTGTCGTGCCCGCCGATCTCAGGAATCGCCTCGACCAGGCTCGCCGGCAGGTTGAACTTGCTGCTCTCCCAATTGCCCGGCAGGTTCTGGGCGCCCTTCTCGATCGAGCCGTCGGCGTTGATGACGCCGGGACAGGCGATGCCGATGAAGGGCGCGAGCTTGAAGCCCTCGGCTTTGGCGTCCTCGATCAGGCCTTGAAGCATCTTCACCAGCCGCTTCACCGCGGCCTCGCGGCTCGGCTCGTCGTCGGCGTGGCGCCACAGGTCGGATTTGAAGACGGACGCCTTGGAGAGATCAGGCGCCTTCTTCCAGCGCGTCTCGACGATGCCGCAGCGGATGTTGGTGCCGCCGATATCGACCGCGAGGATGCTGTCATAGGCCTCGAAAATCCATGATGGAGCAAGGTGCAGGGCGCCGATCAGGCCGGCATCGTCGGGGTCGAAGCGGATCGGCACCAGGTCGACCTTGAAGCCTTCCGCCTTCAGGATGATCTCGGCCCGGGCGATGGCGATCTCGCCGAGCCTGGAGGCGCGAAAGCCGCCGCCGACCACGATGCATTCAGTCTTGGCCCAGGCCTTGGTCTTGAGGAATCGCCGCGTCACGTAGGCGAGCTCCTGCGCGAATTCCTCGATCGCGCTGTGCACGACGGCCGCGGCCTCCGCGTCGTCGCCGCTCAGCACGGCATCGAGGGCCTTCTTGCTGATCTTGTCCGAGGGCTCGTCGCCGAACGGGTCGTCGCCGCTCTTGCGCAGCGGTTTGCGCCATTCCTCGAGGATCTCGCGAAACGCGCCCTTGCTGGCGCGGTCGCCGAGAAAGCCCTCGTCGTCCTTGATCTCGATGTTGAAGCTGTCGACGTCGACCGAGGGCAGGCGGCTTGCCCCGTGCTGGGCGATGCCCGTTGTCTTGACCAGTTCGTCCGTTGCCATGGAAGCCCTTGCCCCGAATGCTTAATTGCTAAGGACAACAGCCGGGGAACCCATTGGTTGCTGGGGCAGGCGAGATTCCGTGACGGGGCGCGGAAATGGCCCAAATCCTTCAAATTCTGACGCTTTTCGGCGGTTTTCCTTGACTCTTCGCCGCCTGCGGCTATAAGTCCGCACAACCGGCGCGGGGCGTTTCTCGCGCCGCTTGTTTTTGCGTGGGTTTACAAAGGGATAACTCCCACCCGCACAAAACTCGCAGTAACCCATAGCGACTGATCAAAAAGCCGGCCCGTGACCGATGTCATGAGGCCGGGATTGAACACGGAGAAAAAACGATGTTCGCAGTCATCAAAACCGGCGGCAAGCAATACCGCGTCGTGCCGGATGATGTTCTCGAAGTAGGCAAGATCGAAGGCGAAGTCGGCTCGATCGTGCAGTTGAATGAAGTTTTGGTGGTCGGCGGCGACACGCCGGTGCTGGGCGTTCCGACGGTGGCGGGCGCCTCCGTTGCGGTCGAGGTGCTCGACCACAAGCGCGGCCCGAAGGTCATCGCTTTCAAGAAGCGCCGCCGCAAGAATTCGCGCCGCAAGCGCGGCTACCGCGACGAGATCACGGTGCTGCGCGTCAGCGAGATCCTGACCGACGGCGCCAAGCCCACCAAGGGCCCGCGTCCGAAGAAGGAAAAGGTCGCGAAAGAAGCCGCCGAGTAAGCTGAGACCGATCACGCCAATTCACGAATTGAGGCGTGCGACGTTTTGAAATGATTCCGTCAAGGAATTGACCTAGAACTACGAAGGATTTCGGAGACGAGCCATGGCTCACAAAAAAGCAGGCGGTTCATCGCGCAACGGTCGCGATTCCAAGGGTAAGCGTCTGGGCATCAAGGTGTTCGGCGGGGAGCGCGTGATTCCCGGCAACATCATTGCGCGCCAGCGCGGCACCACTTGGCATCCCGGCCTCAATGTCGGCATGGGCACCGACCACACCCTGTTCGCCAAGATCGAGGGTCGTGTTGAATTCCAGGCCAAAGCCAATGGCCGCACCTTTGTCGCGGTACTCCCGCTCGCAGAGGCTGCTGAATAGACGGTGGATCAATTTGGAGTCCGCCGGGTCCTTGACCGAACCGGCGGAGTCCTTGAGATCAAAAGATCGAAGGCTCCAGGGGAGGCAGGGAAACCGGCCTCCCCTTTCGTTTGTGACTTTGACGGAGCCGGACATGTTGCAGGACTTTTCGAGCGTGACCTTAGCCGAGGCGAGACCCAGCGTCGTCGCCACCGAACGGCTGACGCTGCGGCGGCCGACGCTGGCCGACGTCAGGACCATCGCCCGGCTCGCCAACGACCGCCGCGTCGCCGAGAACACGCGCCGCCTGCCACATCCCTATTCGCAGGACGACGCGGTCGAATTCATCCGCGCCACGTCCGCGCTCGGAGCCGAGACCGTGTTCCTGATCGAGCACGACAGCGAGCCGATCGGCATGGTCGGCATCGACTGCTCCACGCCTGACAATGCCGAGCTCGGCTACTGGCTCGGCGTCGAACATTGGGGCCAGGGCTTCGCCACCGAGGCGGCGCGCGGCGCGATCGACTTCTTCTTCGAGGAGTTCGACGACGACCATCTCTATGCCGGCGCGCGCGTCACCAACCCGGCCTCCCGCAACGTGCTGGAGAAGTGCGGCTTCCAGTGGAGCGGCGTGCAGCTGCACCGTTTCCTGGCGCTGGGCTCCTCGACACCCGTCGACTGCTTCCGCCTCTCGCGCGGGGTCTGGTCGTCGCTGAAGAGCTGGAGCAGCGCGAGAAGGGTGAGGTAGGGGGACGACGCCGTGGCTCACACCGGCGGCGTCATCTCCTCGCTCGCGCGTGCCAGATCCCGCTCTCGCAGGTAAATATAGAACCCGGCGCCGATGATGATCGCGGCGCCGACGAGCGTGGCGATCTGCGGCACGTCGCCGAACACGACGAAGCCGAAGATCACGGCCCAGACGATCATCGAATATTGGTAGGGCACCACCACGCTCGCCGGCGCGAGCTTCAACGAGCGGTTGACGCAGAACAGCGCGGTCACGGAAATCAGCCCCGCCATCGCGAAGAACACCAGGCTGCCTGGCGTCGGCGGCACCCAGTGGAAGGCGGACAGCACTGCGCCGAGCGAGAACGTGCCGATGAATTGCGAGGACGCCATCACGATGTCGGGCGTCTTGCGCAGGCTGCGCGTGATCAGCATCAATGTCGCGAAGGACAGGCTGCCGCCGAGCGCGATCAGTGCCGGCAGGCTCACCGTCTGCGCCGAGGGCCGCAGCGCGATCAGCACGCCGCAGAAGCCGATCAGGATCGCGGTCCAGCGCCGCCAGCCGACCTTCTCGCCCAGAAAGATCGCCGACATCGCGGTGACGAAAATGGGACCTGCGAGATAATAGGTGATGACATCTGCGAGCGGCAGATAGACCGTCGCCAGGAAGAATGCGGCGACTTCCAGCGTCGACAGCACGACTCGAACCAGCTGCAAACGCGGCCGCTCCAGCTGCAGGAACTGGTGACGCTGCCGCCAGATCAGCGGCGCCAGCAAGAGCAGCGCCGCGCAGGCGCGCAGGAACAAAAGCTGCCCCACCGAATACGTCCCGACCAGGAACTTGCCCGTGGCATCGCCGAACGAGAACATGAAGATCGACAGCACCATGAGGCCGATGCCGGCGAGGCGCGCGGAGCGGTCGTCATAGGCGGAGAGATTCTTGAAGAGGGGCATTGCACGGACTGCGAAGGGCCGTCATTGCGAGCGAAGCGAAGCAATCCAGAGACTTTCCGCGGCGGCAGTCTGGATTGCTTCGCTGCGCTCGCAATGACGAACGGAGAGAGCGTCGGGACTCGGCCGATAGTGCCGCTTGCGGTCGTTTTAATGACGTGGGCCAGCACGACAAGCCCGCGCAAGCCGAATTGAACGGATTGTCGCAGTCTTCGCGGCGCGGTAGCGATAGGCGCCCCGCGAGCAGAGAGCATCGTCATGACCGATTTCCATCCGGCCCGGCATCGCATGATCCCGGCGCAACGCTGGTTTGAGGATTTCGTGGTCGGCGAACGCTTCGTGCTGCCGAGCCGGACCCAGACCTCGGCGGTGTTCGCGGCCTTCCAGACCGCGAGCGGCGACACCCATCCGGTGCATTACGACGTGGAATATTGCCGCAGCCGCGGCATGCCGCATCTGCTCGCGCACGGCTTTCAGACCCTGATCCACACCGCGCCCGGCGCGGGTCTGTTTCCGTTCATGGTCGAGGAGTCGCTGGTCGGCTTCCTCGAGCAGTCGAGCCGGTTCCTCAAGCCTGTTTACGCCGACGACACCATCTATCCTGCGCTGGAGGTCATCGAGTTGGTGCCGGGACGCACGACCGGCGCGGTGACGCTTCGCAGCACGGTGTTCAATCAGCGCAAGGAGCTGGTGCTGGAGGGCCTGCAGAAATTCCTGATCCGGCGGCGGCCGGCATAAACCTATTCGATCACGTCATCGGCGGTCGCGAGCAACGTCGGTCCGATCGCCAGGCCAAGAATCTTCGCGGTCTTGCGATTGAGGACAAGCTCGAACTTGGTTGCCTGCTGCACCGGCAATTCGGCCGGACGGGCGCCCTTGAGCACGCGCGCCGCGTATTCGCCAGCGAGCTCCATGACGTTGAAATAATCCGAGCCATAGCTTGCGAGGCCTCCGGCCTCGACATAGTCACGGACATCGAAGATGGTCGGCAGGCGATGGCGCAGCGCCAGCTCTGCAATGCGGGCGCGATGAATGTAGAAGAAGCCTTCCGGCCCGAACACCAAGCCTGCACCGGGCGCCGACGGAAGCTGCGCGAGCGCGGCGTCGATCTCACCCTCCGTATCGGCATTGAGCACCTCGATGCGAATACCAAGCGGCGACGCGGCGCGCTGCATGTCGGCAACGAAGGGCGCCGCCAGGGCCGAGCTCGGCTTCACCAGGGTAAAATAGCGCGATACGCCAGGCACGAGCTCGCGGAAAATGCCGAGCCGTTTGGCTGACAATTCGGCGTTGAGCGAGGTGATGCCGGTGGCGTTGCCGCCGGGACGGTTGAGGCTGTCGACGAGGCCGAGCGCGACCGGATCGGTCCCGGAGGAGAATACGATCGGGATCGTCGACGTGGCCTCCCGCGCCGCCACGGCAGCGGCCGTGCTGCCGGGCGTAGCGATGAGTGCGACGTTGCGCCGGACCAGATCGGCTGCGAGGGAGGCGAGCTCCTGGTTCCGGCCCGCGGCCCAGCGGTATTCGACGGACACGTTCTTGCCCTCGACCATGCCACCCGAGGCCAGCCCCTTTCGGAAGGCCGCGAGCCGCTTGACGTTCTCCTCGGCAGAGCCGGCGTGCAGAAACCCCATCACCGGCATGGTCGGCTGCGCGCGAGCACGCGACAGCATCGCAACCGAAATCGCGCCCCCGATGAACTGCCGCCGCCGCATCCGCGCCCCCCTGCTCCGGCTCGGCTATATCACATCCCGCCGACGCGGCATCCATGCGACTGATTAAGCAAGCGGCCGAATTCGCGGAATTTCGGCCGATTTGCGGGGTCTTCCGGGTTGCCGGAGGGAGCCGGCTGGCCTACCTATGGCCCATGAAATTCCTCGACGAAGCAAAGGTCTATATCCGCTCCGGTGACGGCGGAAACGGCTGCGTGGCGTTCCGCCGCGAGAAGTTCATTGAGTTCGGCGGTCCCTCCGGCGGCAATGGCGGCCGCGGCGGCAATGTCATCATCGAGGTCGCCGACGGCCTCAACACGCTGATCGACTACCGCTACCAGCAGCACTTCAAGGCCCAGAAGGGCGAGAACGGCATGGGCTCCGACCGCCACGGCGCCAACGGCAAGAACATCGTGCTGAAGGTCCCCGTGGGCACGCAGATCTTCGACGAGGACCGCGAGACGCTGATCCACGACTTCACCAAGGTCGGCGAAAAATTCGTGCTGGCCGAGGGTGGAAACGGCGGCTTCGGCAACGCGCATTTCAAATCCTCGACCAACCGCGCGCCGCGCAACGCCAATCCCGGCCAGCCCGGCGAAGAGCGCTGGATCTGGCTGCGGCTGAAGCTGATTGCGGACGCCGGCCTCGTCGGCATGCCCAATGCCGGCAAGTCGACCTTCCTCTCCAAGGTCAGCGCGGCGCGGCCGAAGATCGCCGACTATCCCTTCACCACGCTGCATCCGCAGCTCGGCGTCGTGAACGCCGACGGCCGCGAATTCGTGCTCGCCGACATTCCCGGCCTGATCGAGGGTGCGCATGAAGGCACTGGTCTCGGCGACCGCTTCCTCGGCCATGTCGAGCGCTGCCGCGTGCTGCTGCATCTGATCGACGCAACCAGCGAGCATGCCGGCAAGGCCTACAAGACGGTCCGCAAGGAGCTTGATGCCTATGGCGGCCAGCTCACCGACAAGATCGAGATCGTCGCGCTGAACAAGATCGACGCGGTCGAGCCGGACGAGCTGAAGAAGCAGAAGGACCGGCTGAAGCGCGCCGCCAAGAAGACGCCTCTGCTGCTGTCCGCCGCCACCGGTCAGGGCGTCAAGGAAGCGTTGCGTGCGCTGGTCGAGGTGATCGGCGAGGCTCCGGTGTCAGCCAAGGCCAAGAGCGCCGCCGAAGCGGAGCCGTGGTCGGCTTGAGGCGGGAGACGCTCTCTCCACACCTCTCCCCAACGGGGAGAGGTCGATTTGCGCCCGGCGATGCGAAGCATCGTCCGGCGCAAATCGGGTGAGGGGGTTCAGGTCCCACGAGAGAGCGTAACCCCTCACCCGGCGCCGTAGCCGAAGCTTTGCTTCGGCGTTTTGCTAAGAACGGCCGCCAAAGGCGGCCTATGCCGACCTCTCCCTTTGGGAGAGGTTTTCTTCGCGCCATCAATAGCGCAATATCCGGCAAACGCAGTGTTGGAGCGATAAGCATGGCGCGGGCGAAGAACGTTCTCTGGATCATGTGCGACCAGCTTCGCTATGATTATCTCGGCTGCACCGGCCATCCCACGCTGAAGACGCCGAACATCGACGCCATGGCGAGGCGCGGCGTGCTCTTCACCAAGGCCTATGTGCAGTCGCCGATCTGCGGACCGTCGCGGATGTCGTTCTATACCGGCCGCTACATGCGCTCGCACGGCTCGCACTGGAACGGCTGGCCGCTGCGTGTCGGCGAGCCCACGCTCGGCGATCACCTCAACAGGATCGGCGTGCGCAACGTGCTGGTCGGCAAGACCCACATGGCGCCTGATCTCGAAGGCATGAAGGCGCTCGGCATCCCGCCGGAATCCGTCATCGGCGTGCACGTCGCCGAATGCGGGTTCGAACCCTATGAGCGCGACGATGGCCTGCATCCCTCGGGCCGGCCACGTCCCAAATACGACGAATATCTGCGCAGCCAAGGCTTTGAAGCCAGCAACCCCTGGGAGCATTGGGCCAATTCAGGCGCGGCGGACGACGGCAGCTTGCAGAACGGCTGGCTGCTGGTGCACGCCGACAAGGCCGCGCGCGTGCCGGACGAGCATTCCGAGACGCCTTACATGACGCGGCGCGCGATGGACTTCATCAGCGAGGCCGAGACCGACGGCAGGCCGTGGTGCCTGCATCTATCCTACATCAAGCCGCACTGGCCTTATATTGCGCCAGAACCCTACGCCAGCATGTACTCGACCGAAGACATGATTCCGGCGATCCGCTCGATGCGCGAGCGCAAGAACCCGCATCCGGTGTTCGGCGCCTACATGGACATGCGCTACTCTCGCAACATGGCGCGCGACGAGGCGCGGGAGAAAGTGATCCCGACCTATATGGGCCTGATCACCCAGATCGACGACCAGATGGGCGTGCTGATGAAGTTTCTGGAGGAACGCGGTCTGCTGGAAACCACCATGATCGTGTTCACCTCCGATCACGGCGATTATCTCGGCGATCACTGGATGGGCGAGAAGGATCTGTTCCACGAGCAGTCCGCAAAAATCCCGCTCATCATCATCGATCCGTCGAAAGAAGCCGATGCCACGCGCGGCACACAGAGCGATGCGCTGGTGGAAGGCATCGATCTCGCGCCTACCTTCGTCGACTATTTCGGCGGCAAGGTGCCTGGCCATATCCTCGAAGGGCGTTCATTGCTGCCGCTGCTGCGTGGGCCGACGCCGGGTGATTGGCGCAGGGTGGCATTCTCCGAATATGACTACGCGATGCAGGATGTCAGGCTGAAGCTGAACCAGCCGATCGAGCGCTGCCGCCTGTTCATGGTGTTCGACGGCCGCTGGAAATATATTCATGCGTCAGGCTTCCGCCCGATGCTGTACGACCTCGAAACCGATCCGCTTGAATATGTCGACCGCGGCGATGACCCGGAATGCGCCGGCATTATCGCCCGGCTGCAGGCCGAGCTGTTCGACTGGGCGCTGCATCCGAACGACCACATCACCACGCCGCGCGAGAAGATCGCGAACTACGCCGACAACCAGCTCCAGGTGAAGGGCGGGATCTTGATCGGCATCTGGGATGAGCAAGAACTTGCTGCGATCAAGGACGGGATCGCGCAGCGCGCGAAGATGTGAGCAGCTCTCCACGAGTCTGCATCGCCGGACACAATCGAACATCCATCCACGCCGTCATTGCGAGCGCAGCGAAGCAATCCAGGACTGTATCTGCGGAGGGATTCTGGATTGCTTCGCTGCGCTCGCAATGACGGGAGGAGAGACTAATTCTCGATCCTGTACCCCGTCGCCTTCACGATCGGCTGCCAGAACGCCGTATTCGCGGCGAGCTCCTTCGATAACCCCTCCGCGCTGCTGCCGACCGGGATCAGCCCGATCGCCGTGAGCTTCTCCTTCACCTCGGGCTTCGCCAGGGCCGCACTTGCGGCGGCGCCGAGCTTGTTCGCAAACTCCGGCGGGCTGCCGGCGGGAAGCCACATGCCGTACCAGGCATCCGCAACGAGATCGATGCCATCCTCCTTCAGGGTCGGAACGTCGGGCGCGAAGGGCGAACGCTCCGCGCTCGAGACCCCGATGATCTTCACGCCCTTGGCGCGATGCTGCGGCAACGCATCGGCCAATGTCACGATGCCGAATGAGATGTGGCCGCCGATGAGGTCGTTGAGGATCGGCGCGCTGCCGCGATAGGGCACGCGCGTCAGGGGTATGCCGAGATCCTTCTCCAGCTTCGAGCCGGCGAAGTGCGGAATGGTACCGTTGCTGGGCACGCCGAACGACGCCTTGTCCGGATGCGCCTTCAGCCAGGCGACGAATCCCTTGAAGTCGGCGACGTCCATGGCCGGACCAACCACGAGCGCGAACTCGAACCGCGCCAGCAGCGAGACCGGCATGAAATCCTTCGCGGTATCGAAGCTCGGCGTCGTCTCCACCATCGGCAGCAAGTACATGGTCGGCCCCGTCGTCACCAGCACCGTGCTGCCGTCGGGACTCGCGCCCCTCACCGATTTGATGCCGATCAGGCCGTCACCGCCGGTGCGGTTCTCGACCACGATGGTCCGTTGCAGCACTGGGGCCATCTCCTGCGCGATCAGCCGGCACAGCGTGTCGCCACCGGCGCCGGCCGCGAACGGGAAGATGATCTTGCTCAAAGCGGCCTGCGCTTGCACCTCGCCGGCTTGCGCCAGCAGTGGCAGACCGAGACATCCGGCCATGAATTTGCGGCGATCCATTGGTTTCCTCATCCGGCCTGCTCTTGGTTGACGGCATTAGAACCGGGCCAGCCGGCAAGACAAGGCCGACCTTCGGCGTTTACCATCCCGCTGCCTTGCGCCAGCCATCGTCCTGCTGCAAAAGGCAAGCCTGACCGGCGCCGCCCTCCGCTCCGCCGTTTCAACGCAGAGCAATTCGTCCCGTAGCGCCGACACATCCGCACATGGCCAGCCCCGAACTCAGTCAATTCCGCCGCATCGTCGTCAAGGTCGGCTCCGCGCTGCTGGTCGATTCCGACAAAGGCGAGGTGCGCGCCTCCTGGCTGGCCGCACTCGCCGACGACATGGCCAGGCTGCACAAGGAGGGCCGCGACATCCTCGTGGTGTCGTCGGGCTCGATCGCGCTCGGCCGCAGCCGGCTCAAGCTGCCGCGCGGTCCGCTGAAGCTGGAGGAGAGCCAGGCCGCCGCCGCCGTCGGCCAGATCGCGCTGGCGCGAATCTGGTCGGAGGTACTCGGGGCGCACGACATCGGCGCCGGGCAAATCCTCGTGACGCTGCAGGACACCGAGGAGCGCCGCCGCTACCTCAACGCCCGCTCGACCATCGGCAAGCTGCTGGAATGGCGCGCGATCCCCGTGATCAACGAGAATGACACGGTCGCCACCACCGAGATCCGCTACGGCGACAATGACCGCCTCGCCGCGCGCGTCGCCACCATGGCGAGCGCCGATCTGCTGGTGCTGCTCTCCGACATCGACGGGCTCTACGACGCGCCGCCGAAGAGCAATCCGAACGCAAAGCTCATTCCGGTGGTGGAGAGCATCTCCTCCGAGATCGAGGCTGTGGCGGGGGACGCCGAGTCCGAGCTGTCACGCGGCGGCATGCGCACCAAGGTCGAAGCCGCCAAGATCGCCACGACAGGCGGCACGCATATGCTGATTGCGTCAGGCAAGATCGAGCATCCGCTTCAGGCGATCGCCGACGGCGGCCGCTGCACCTGGTTCCTGACGCCCGCCAATCCCATCACGTCGCGAAAACGCTGGATCGCGGGCACGCTGGAGCCGAAGGGCACGCTGACCATCGACGCCGGCGCGGTGAGGGCGCTGCGCGCCGGCGCCAGCCTGCTGCCCGCCGGCGTCATCAAGGTCGAGGGCCAATTCACCCGCGGCGACGCCGTGATCGTGCGCGGCCCCGACACCAGCGAAGTCGGCCGCGGCCTGATCGCCTATGACGCCGAGGTCGCCGAACGGATCAAGGGCCGCTCCTCACCCGACGTGATGACGATCCTCGGCATCAGCGGCCGGTCGGAGATGATTCATCGCGACGATCTGGTGGTGGGCGGGTAAGGCTTTTCGTCAGGCCCGCGCTTGTCCAAGCCAAGGGAGGCCGGGTCCAGCCCGGCCTTGACGCCGGAGGTGGGCCAGTGGCCGATCTCCGGACTTCCGAAGCCCTGCCATACCTTTCCCGCCCTTCGCAGACGCGGGATTTCCGTGCTAGGACACCGCCTTAGCAGAAGGTTTGACCCCATGGCCGCCCCCCTCAAAGCCGTCGACGGCAATGCCGATCTTCAGGCGCTGATGTCCGATCTCGGAACCCGTGCCCGCGCCGCCGCGCGCGTGCTGGCGCTGGCGCCCCCGGAGCAAAAGAACCGGGCGCTGGATGCCATGGAGCGGGCGATCCGCAGCAATGCAGCCGCGATCCTGGCCGCCAATGCCGAGGACGTCGCGGAGGCCCGCGCCTCCGGCAATGCGACTTCCGCTTTCCTCGACCGCCTGACGCTGACGCCCGCGCGGGTCGAAGGCATGGCCGAAGGCATCGCCATCGTGCGCGGCATCGCCGATCCCGTCGGCATCGTCACCGAGAGCTGGCAGCGGCCGAACGGCATGACCATCGAGCGCGTGCGCGTGCCGCTCGGCGTCGTCGGCGTGATCTTCGAGAGCCGGCCCAATGTCGCCGCGGATGCAGGCGTGCTCTGTCTCAAGTCCGGCAACGCCGTGATCCTGCGCGGCGGCTCGGACAGCTTTCGCTCGTGCCGCGCCATCCATGAATGCCTGGTGCAGGGCCTGCGCGAAGCCGGCCTGCCTGAAGCCGCCATCACGCTGGTGCCGACGCGCGACCGCGCGGCGGTCGGCATGATGCTGTCAGGGTTGAACGGCTCGATCGACGTGATCGTGCCGCGCGGCGGCAAGAGCCTGGTCGCGCGCGTCGAGCAGGAAGCGCGCGTGCCTGTGTTCGCACATCTCGAAGGCGTCAATCACGTCTATGTCGATGCAAGTGCCGATCTCGCCATGGCGAAGTCGATCGTGCTCAACGCGAAGATGCGCCGCACCGGCGTCTGCGGTGCGGCCGAAACGCTGCTGGTCGATCGCGCCGCTGTCGGCAAGACGCTGAAACCCCTGGTCGAGATGCTGCTCGAAGCCGGTTGCGAAGTGCGCGGCGACGACACCGTGCAAGGGACGGATGCACGCGTCAAACCTGCCAGCGAAGACGATTGGGACACCGAATATCTCGACGCGATCATCGCCGCGAAGGTGGTCGACGGCGTCGACGGCGCGATCGCGCATATCCAGGACCACGGCTCGCATCACACCGACGCGATCGTGAGCACGGATGAAGCGGCTGCGAATAAATTCCTCAGCGAGGTCGATTCCGCGATCGTGCTGCACAACGCCTCGACGCAGTTCGCCGATGGCGGGGAGTTCGGTTTCGGCGCCGAGATCGGCATCGCCACCGGCCGCTTCCATGCCCGCGGCCCCGTCGGCGCCGAGCAGTTGACGAGCTTCAAATATCGCGTTCACGGCACCGGCCAGACGCGACCGTAAGCAACGTTGCAGGGCGCGGGGCATTGAGCAACAATTTCGTCGTGCCGCGCTTCGTGGCGCAAGCGGTCCCGCCCCACACACCGGGCATGCGCATCGGCCTGCTCGGCGGCTCGTTCAACCCGCCGCATCAGGCCCATCGCGCGATCAGCCGGTTCGCGCTCAAACGATTGCAGCTCGACCGCGTCTGGTGGCTGGTGACTCCGGGCAATCCCCTCAAGGAGAACGGCAACCTTCACGAGCTCGGCGAGCGCATGCAGGCCGCGCGCGACGTCGCTGACGACCCCAGGATCGAGGTGAGCTGTCTCGAATCCGTCATTCGCACCCGCTATACTATCGACACGATCAACACCTTGCGCCGCCGCTTCCCGGGCCTGCGCTTTGTCTGGATCATGGGCGCCGACAACCTCGCTCAATTCCATCGTTGGCAGGACTGGCGGCGCATCGCCGCGCAGGTCCCGATGGCAGTCATCGATCGCCCGCCGCAAAGCTTTCGTGCCCTCGCCTCGCCGGCCGCCACAGCGCTGGCGCGCTACCGCCTGCCGGAGAACAAGGCGGCCCTGCTTGCGGACCGGCCGGCGCCAGCCTGGGTGTTCCTGACCGGATTGAAGCTCAACCTGTCCTCAACGGGTCTGCGGAACCCGGACGGGAGCTGGAAAGGTACGATGTGAGGCGGAGAGTGCGGATGTGGGGCTCTCTGGCATATTGAAACCCTTAACCCCACATGATGTAGTGTAACCAGTGAGCGCCGGATTCGGCGTTCGCGATACAGTGAAAGGAATGGTCCCTGACCACATCTGTATTGTCCAAGACGACTTCATCGAAGTCTGTTTTACCCAAGGTTGCGAAGCCTACGCGTAAAACATCGACCCAAGCTGCGGCCTTGAAGGCGCAACCCGACGCCGACAAGACGCTGAGCCTGATCCTCTCCCGCCTCGAGGACATGAAGGCGGAAGAGACGGTCACAATCGACCTTCGCGGCAAATCGGCGTACTCCGACTACATGATCGTCACCACGGGCCGGGTGAACCGGCACGTCGGCGCGATCGCGGAGAACGTGACGAAGAGCCTCAAGGAAAACGGCATCAAGAACATCCACGTCGAGGGCTTGCCCAATTGCGACTGGGTGCTGATCGATTCCGGCGACGTGATCGTGCACGTTTTCCGACCCGAGGTCCGCGAGTTCTACAATCTGGAAAGATTGTACACCCAGGGCCCAGGGGCGGCGAAGGCGATCTAGGACGGCTCGGTAGACCCACCTGGCCGATTTCGAATCGGCCGACGCGCATGCTAGCGTCGTGCGCGCGCATGGTGCGCGCGATCCAAGAGACGCTATGCGTGTTGCTGTCATTGCGGTGGGCCGGCTGAAGCAGGGCCCCGAACGGGAGCTCGCCGACCGCTATTTCGAGCGGTTCGACGAGGCCGGCCGCAAGCTCGGATTCCGCGAGCTGACCATCCAGGAAATCCCGGAGAGCCGCGCGCGCGATACCGCGACACGGATGGCCGAAGAGGCCGCGGCGATCTCGGCGCATATTCCGGACAAATCGATCCTGGTGGCGATGGACGAGCGCGGCCAGAATCTCGAGTCCACCGTATTCGCACGGCATCTCGGGCGCTGGCGGGACGAGGGCGCGGGTCATACTATCTTCGTGATCGGAGGGGCGGACGGACTTTCGCCCGAATTACGCCGTAAGGCCAAACTCGCGATCGCGTTCGGCTCTGCGACCTGGCCGCATCAAATGGTCCGCGTCATGCTTCTGGAACAGTTGTATCGGGCTGCCACCATCCTGGCAGGCCATCCCTATCATCGCGCGTGATTCGCGCCAGAACGAGCACCTTGCCGACAAGATGCGCGCGCCGATTCTCAATTTGCTGCTGATTGCAAGCTGCGCCGGCGCAAGCCTTTTCGCCGACGACAGCCTCGCACAAGCTCCGACGGCGGCGCCGGCGCCACAGGCCGCAGCCGTTTCGCCAGATGCCATCAAGCAGCGCGAGCAGGAGCTGGAGGCCGCGCGTGCCCGGCAGAAGAGCGCGGAGGAGGCGCAGGCCAAGCTCAAGGCCGAGATCACCGCGCTCGGCCAGGACCGCACCCAGCTCAATCAGCAATTGATCGACACCGCCGCCAACGTCCGCACCGTCGAGACCAAGATCGACGAGGCCGAAGCGCGGCTGAGGACGCTGAACGGCCGCGAGCAGGAGGCCCGCGCCTCGCTCGATTCGCGCCGTGCCGACATCGTCGAGGTGCTGGCGGCGCTGCAACGCGCCGGCCGGCGCACACCACCGGCGTTGCTGGTGCGGCCGGAAGATGCGCTGCAATCGCTGCGCACCGCGATGCTGCTCGGCGCGGTGGTGCCGGAATTGCGCGGCCGCGCCGAAAAGATCGCAAGCGAGCTCGGCGATCTCGTGGCCTTGCGCAAGAGTATCGCGAGCGAACGCGACCAGCTCGCCTCCGACCGCGACAAGATCCGCAACGACCAGACCCGCCTCACGGCCCTGGTCGACGAGCGCCAGCGTCAGCAGGCCTCGCGCGAGAAGGATCTCGACGCCGAGAATTCACGCGCCATCACGCTGTCAAAGCAGGTCGGCGATCTCCAGGGGCTGATCGCCAAGATGGAGCAGGATCTGCAAAGCGCGGCCAAGGCAGCTGAGAAGGCGGCCGAGGCCGCCAAGCAGGCCGAAGCAAAGGCGGCCGCAGCATCCGCCAGCGCCAAGCCCGGCCCGGCCGTGTTCAAGGACCGCTCCCGGACCAGCCCGGCCATCCTGTTCGCCTCGGCCAAGGGGCTCCTGCCCTTGCCAGTTAACGGTAACAAGATCAGGGACTTTGGCGGTTCCGATGGGCTCGGCGGGGTCCAGAAGGGTATTTCGCTGGCCACCAAGCCCGGCTCCCAGGTCACGACGCCCTGCGACGGCTGGGTGGTCTATGCCGGCCCGTTCCGCAGCTATGGACAACTCTTGATCCTCAATGCCGGGGGCGGGTATCATGTCCTGATCGCCGGGATGGAGCGCATTTCGGTCAACATCGGTCAGTTTGTGCTCACGGGGGAGCCGGTCGCGACCATGGGGTCGACCTCTCAAGTCGCCTCCATTCTCGCCACGAACGCGAGTCAACCTGTGCTGTATGTCGAGTTCCGTAAGGACGGCACTCCAATCGATCCAGGCCCATGGTGGGCCGCAAATGAAGGCGAGAAGGTTCGCGGATGATGCGCAAGACTTCAGTTATCCTCCTCAGCGCGGCCACCGGTGCGGCGCTGACGCTGTTCGTAACCCAGCCGCGCGCAGTGTTCATGGGCTCCAGCGCGCGAGCCGCGACCGCCGATACGTATCGCCAGCTCAATTTGTTCGGGGACGTCTTCGAGCGCGTGCGCTCCGACTATGTCGAGAAGCCCGACGACACCAAGCTGGTCGAATCCGCGATCAGCGGCATGCTGACGGGCCTCGATCCGCATTCAAGCTACATGGATGCCAAGAGCTTCCGCGACATGCAGGTGCAGACCCGCGGCGAGTTCGGCGGCCTCGGCATCGAGGTCACCATGGAAGACGGCCTGATCAAGGTGGTCTCGCCGATCGACGATACGCCGGCCTCGCGCGCCGGCATCATGGCCAACGACATCATCACCAATCTCGACGATGAAGCGGTGCAGGGCCTGACCCTGAACCAAGCGGTCGAGAAGATGCGCGGGCCCGTCAACACCAAGATCAAGCTGAAGATCGTCCGCAAGGGCCAGGACAATCCGATCGACGTCACGCTGGTGCGCGACAACATCCGCGTCCGCTCGGTGCGCGCGCGCGTCGAGGCCGACGACATCGCATACATCCGCATCACCACTTTCAACGAGCAGACCACCGAAGGCCTAAAGAAAGAGATCGCGAACCTCTCGGGCCAGATCGGCGACAAGCTCAAGGGCTACATCATCGACCTTCGCAACAATCCGGGCGGCCTGCTCGAAGAGGCCGTCACCGTGTCCGACGCGTTCCTCGAGAAGGGCGAGATCGTCTCGACCCGCGGCCGCAATGCCGAGGAGACGCAGCGCCGCACCGCGCATGCGGGCGACCTCACCAAGGGCAAGCCGATCATCGTGCTGGTCAACGGCGGTTCGGCCTCGGCGTCGGAAATCGTCGCCGGCGCGCTGCAGGACCACAAGCGCGCGACGATCGTCGGCACGCGCTCGTTCGGCAAGGGCTCGGTGCAGACCATCATCCCGCTCGGCTCGGGCAACGGCGCGCTGCGTCTGACCACCGCGCGCTATTACACGCCGTCGGGCAAGTCGATCCAGGCCAAGGGCATCGTGCCCGATATCGAAGTGCTGCAGGACGTGCCGGAAGAGCTGAAATCGCGCACCGACACCAAGGGCGAAGCTTCGCTGCGCGGCCATCTCAAGAACGACGGCGACGAGAAGACCGGCTCGCAGTCCTACGTCCCGCCGGACGCCAAGGATGACAAGGCGCTCAAGCTCGCCGACGATCTGCTCCACGGCATCAAGAACAGCGCCTCCGCGGCGCCGACGCCGGGCAACGACAGCAAGGCCGTGCCCGCCGACAAGCCCAAAGCGGCGAACTAAGCGCAACCATCCGATCTGTCGGAAAGGGCGGCTCCAAGGGCCGCCCTTTTTGCTTGGAACTCCTGGTCTCCCCGGCCTCTCCCGGCCTGCCGCCGCTTGACCCCGGCGTGGTATCGTCGGCTTCAGTGATTCGGGATCGCGCATGACTGAGACGGCCGATGATCTGAGCGCCCCGCTCGGACAGGACAAGCCGCGCCGGAAACGGCGGCTGCGGCTGCCGTTCACTGTCATGCAGCTGCTGGCGGTGCTGCTCGGCCTGTTCCTGGTCGGCTTTGCGGGCTTTGCCATCTTCAACAAGGACCCGCTCGGCGGCGAGCCGATCACGCGGATCGCGATCCCCGATCCGAAGGCCGCAGGTGAGAAGGCTGCCGGAGCCGCCGGCGCAGAGCACGCCCAGGAGAGCAAGCACGCGGCCAAGGAGGCGCCGAAAGAGGCCGCCGCCGGCGAGCACAAGACCGTCACCATGATCGACGGCTCGACCGGCGCGCGCCACGACGTGGTGATCGGCGCAGGCGATCCCGCCGACAAGGGCGAGGCGGCTTCCGCGCCGCCGCCCGTCATGGCTGGAATCGATCCCAAGCTGCTGGAAAAATCCCGCTACGGCATGATCCCCGTGATCTCGGGCGATCTCAAGCCGTTCAACGTCTACGCAGCCGACGCCGACCGGGCCAAGGCGGCGAAAATGCCCGTCGTGGCGATCGTGATCGGCGGCCTCGGCGTCGGCGCTGCCAAGACCACCGATGCGATCATGAAGCTGCCGGGCGCGGTGACACTGGCCTTCACGCCCTATGGCGCCGACCCCGGCAAGCTCGCCGAGCGCGCCCGCGCCCAGCGCCACGAGATCTTCCTGCAGATCCCGATGGAGCCCTACGATTTTCCGGACAACGATCCGGGTCCGCAGACGCTGCTGACCTCGCTCACCACTGACCAGAATACCGACCGCCTGTACTGGCACCTGAGCCGGATGCAGGGCTATGCCGGCATCACCAACTTCATGGGCGCGCGCTTCATTGCGACGGAGCCGGCAATGCAGCCGATCATCCGCGAGGCGGCCAAGCGCGGGCTCGGCTTCTTCGACGACGGCTCTTCGCCCCGCAGCGTCGCGTCCATGGCTGCGGCAAGCCTGTCCGTGCCGTTCGGCAAGGGCGACATCGCGCTCGACGCCGTGCCGACCCCGGCCGAGATCGACCGTGCCCTGAACAAGCTGGAATCCCTGGCCCGCGAGCGGGGCGTTGCCGTCGGCACCGCCTCCGCGCTGCCCGTCTCGATCGAGCGCATCAGTGCCTGGATCAAGACATTGAGCGACCGAGGTATCCTTTTGGTGCCATTGACATCAGCGATGCTGAAATCAAAATCCAGCTAAATCAACGAATTGGTACGCCACGGGCCTCGAGCGGCCCGATAGCGTCCCGGCAGCACGCGAGAGGGTTTGGCGGAATGGCGCGTTATGAGGATCTGCCCTACCGAACCTGCGTCGGCGTGATGCTGATCAACCCGAAAGGCCTGGTATTCATCGGTCGCCGCGCCGGCGGGATCGAGCATGTCGACGACAGCCATGTCTGGCAGATGCCGCAGGGCGGCGTCGATCCCGGCGAGGACACCTGGGAGGCGGCCAAGCGCGAACTCTATGAGGAGACCAGCGTGCGCTCGATCGAGCGGCTCGGCGAGGTGCCGGACTGGCTCACTTACGACATTCCGCGCACGGTGGCGGGACGCGCCTGGAAGGGCCGCTATCGCGGCCAGCGCCAGAAATGGTTCGCGGTGCGCTTCACCGGCAAGGACAGCGAGATCAACGTCGCCAATCCCGGCGGCGGGCACAAGGCCGAGTTCGTCAACTGGCGATGGGAGCCGATGAAGAACCTCCCCTCACTGATCATCCCTTTCAAGCGCCCAGTGTACGAGCGCGTGGTGAAGGAATTTTCCGGGCTGGCGGAGGGCTAGAACAACTTGTCAGCCCGGCTTTGGTGCTAAGGCATCGCCCGGACCGACAATGAGAGATCCCGCGTGACCAGTGCAAAGCCCTACCGCCTCAACGTGGGCATCGCCCTCTTCAATGCCGAAGGCCGCGTGCTGATCGGCCACCGCTTCAAGGGCGACGGCCCCGAGATCATCTTGCCCGGCTTCGACTGGCAGATGCCGCAGGGTGGCGTCGACGAGGGCGAGGATCTGCGCGATGCAGCGATGCGCGAGCTGTGGGAGGAGACCAACGTCGTCAACGCTGAATTCCTTGGCGAGACCGACTGGATCACTTACGAATTCCCGCCCTATGACGGACCGCAGACGCATCGGCTGGCAAAGTTTCGCGGCCAGCGCCAGAAGTGGTTCGCGCTGCGCTTCACCGGCAAGGACGACGAGATCGACCCGCTGACGCCGCGCAACGGCCAGCCCGCGGAGTTCGACGCGTGGCGCTGGGAGCGCCTCGACCGCGTGGCCGACATCGTGGTGCCGTTCCGCCGCGACGTCTACCGCGCCGTGGCGCGCGAGTTTGCGCCCTTTGCCGGCTGAAAATCGAAAACAACCCCATGCACAGTAGAGCGTGGGTTGAAATCATGAGAGAATTTCGGCGCGAGCCAATGCGCTAATTGATCGGTCCCACCGTGAACGGGCCGATCGCGATGACGTGGCAGTCGCTGTCGTGCCTGGCGCAGTCGGCGAGCGCGCCGTTGACGGCGGTCTGCTCGTCGTCGGCCTTGAGGCCAAGGCCCGGACGTCCTGCGGTGCCGACGGCGACGGCATTCCAGCCCGTGCCATCGCCGAACTTGCGGACGACGTCGTCGCGCGCATCGGCGACGATCGAGGGATGGGTCGCGGCATGGAAGAAGCCGGTCGCCCTGAGCAGCGTCGGGATCGGCACGACGAAGACGTCGTCGACCGTCACGATCATGCAGGCCGAGCCCGCGATCGCGCCGCAGGACTCCAGCGAACGCCGCATTGCCTCCTCGACCGAGCTCGCCCCCAGCACCATGAAGTACTGTCCGCCCGGACCGAGCGCGACCGCGCGCGACTTCGACGCCGGCGCGTAGATGTTCTCGACACGGGTCCTGGCCTGATCGCGCAGCATCGGAAAATCTTTCGCGGCGAACGGCCGCTCCGTCACGCCGTCGTGTCGCACCCAGGGCTGCGGCGGCATCGGCGGGCTGCCATGGCTGTAGACCACCTTGTTACCGACCGCATAGAGCTCGCAGCGCCGCGGCGATTGCGCGCCCTCTGCGCGCTTCTGGCATTGGTCGAGCGCGGCACTGCGCGCGGACTCCTCGTTCGGCTGGTTGATGGAGGCGCCGGTGAAGCCGCCGATGCTGAGAGCGAAGGCCTTGTAGTCGCCAGCGGCCGAATATTCGTTGCTGAGAAAGGAACGTTGGCGCTCGCCGATGAACGGCACCGCGTCCACCGGAAACTTGCCATTCGACGCCGCCGGCGTCGACGGGATTGGCGCCGGTGTCGCCGCAGCCATTTGGGTCGGCGCGGAAATCGGCGTCGGCACGGGAAGCGGTGCCTTCGCGGCCATTGTCGGCGTCGGGCTGGGTGACGGCACGGCAACCGGAGGCAGCGATGCCTCGACGGATTTGACCTGACCGGTCTCGAGCTTGGTGAAATAGAGGAAGCCGCCGACGCCGATCGCGACCACGGAGACGACGCCGACCACCAGCGGCCACATCCAGTGCGGCGCGGGCGCGGCCTTGACGACCTTCTTCACCTGCGGCGTCGCATAAGTCCCGTCCTCGCGCCGCATCGCCACCATGTAGGCGTGCACCGGCGTCGGGATGTTCTTCACTTCCTGCGCACCGATATCGGCGAACTGCACCGACAGCTTGTTGGCGACCTGCTCGTGCACGGCACGGGAGACGCAGATGCCGCCGACTTCCGCCAGCCCCTCGAGTCGGGCTGCGATGTTGACGCCGTCCCCCAAGAGATCGCCGTCGCGCTCGACCACGTCGCCGATGGTGATGCCGATGCGAAACGACATCTGCCGGCTCGGCGGATAGGCCATGTTGCGCGTTCGCAGGGATTCCTGGATGTCGATCGCGCAGCGCACCGCGTCGACCGCGCTTGGGAATTCCGCGAGCACCGCGTCACCGGCCGTGTTGAAGATGCGCCCGCTTGCCCGAGCGATGAAATCGTCGATAACCTCGCGATAGGAGGCCAGACGCCGCAGCGTCTCCTCCTCGTCCTCCGCGACCAGCCTCGAGTACCCGGCAATATCGGCTGCGAAGATCGCCGCGATCTTGCGTTTCATCTGTGACCCGCCCCGGAAGTTCCGCGGGCGCAGAATGCCGCTATCTCGGGCGCGGTGCAACAAAGTTTCAGCGCCCGCCACACCGGTGACGAGCGCTGAACTTGTTCAGGAATTTGGAGTTTTGGCCCCGGTGCGATGCGCCGGGGCTTAGTGCATAGCCGTGGTATTGAGCTGCTGCTGGATGCTCTTGTAGTGGTCGAGCCGTGCGATCGCATGATCGAGCTCGTCACCCTCGTGCTCTTTCAGGTTTTCTTCCATCTCCGAGATCGTCTCGGCGAACAGGGCACGGTCGAGCTCGGCCAGCGAGGTCGCGACGTCGGCGAGCACGGTCAGGCCCTTTTCGGAGACTTCGGCGAGGCCGCCGAGCACGATGATCTTCTCGTGGCGGCCGGCGGTGGTGATGGTAAGAATGCCCGGGCGGATCGCCGCCACGACCGGCGCATGACCTGCCAGCACGCCGAAGTCACCCTCGATACCGGGAATGTCGACCTGATCGACTTCGCCCGAGAAGGCGAGCTTTTCCGGAGAGACGAGATCGAAGTGGAAGGTGGCCATGGTGTACCTGCGCGTAGCGAATAGGGAATCGTGAGTGGCGAACGGAGCGGGAGCAGCGCGTTTATTCGCTGCTCCCTATTCGCCATTCGCCCTTAGGCAGCTTCCGCCGCCAGCTTCTTGCCCTTCTCGACCGCCTCTTCGATGGTGCCGACCATGTAGAAGGCAGCTTCCGGCAGGTGGTCGTACTTGCCTTCCACCAGGCCCTTGAAGCCCTTGATGGTGTCGGCGAGGTCGACGAACTTGCCGGGCGAGCCCGTGAAGATTTCGGCAACGTGGAACGGCTGCGACATGAAGCGCTCGACCTTGCGGGCGCGGGCCACGGTCAGCTTGTCCTCTTCCGAAAGCTCGTCCATGCCGAGAATGGCGATGATGTCCTGCAGCGCCTTGTAGCGCTGCAGCACCTGCTGGACCTGACGGGCGACTGCATAGTGCTCCTCGCCGACGACCAGCGGGGAGAGCATGCGCGAGGTCGAGTCGAGCGGGTCCACCGCCGGATAGATGCCCTTTTCGGCGATCGAGCGCGACAGCGTGGTGGTCGCGTCAAGATGGGCGAACGAGGTCGCGGGCGCCGGGTCGGTCAAGTCGTCGGCCGGAACGTAGATGGCCTGCACCGAGGTGATCGAGCCCTTCTGGGTGGTGGTGATGCGCTCCTGCAGCGCGCCCATGTCGGTCGCGAGCGTCGGCTGATAACCCACCGCCGAAGGAATACGACCCAAGAGCGCCGACACTTCCGAGCCGGCCTGGGTGAAGCGGAAGATGTTGTCGACGAAGAACAGCACGTCCTGGCCCTGGTCGCGGAAGTCTTCCGCGATGGTCAGACCGGTGAGCGCGACGCGGGCGCGGGCGCCGGGCGGCTCGTTCATCTGGCCGAACACCAGCGCGCACTTCGACTTCACGCTCGGATCCGGATTCTTCGGATCGGCGTTGACCTTGGACTCGATGAACTCGTGATAGAGATCGTTACCCTCGCGGGTGCGCTCGCCGACGCCGGCGAACACGGAGTAACCACCGTGCGCCTTCGCGACGTTGTTGATCAGCTCCTGAATCAGCACGGTCTTGCCGACGCCGGCGCCGCCGAACAGGCCGATCTTGCCACCCTTCGCATAGGGAGCAAGAAGATCGACGACCTTGATGCCGGTGACGAGAATTTCAGCCTCGGTGGACTGGTCGGTGTAGGTCGGCGCTTCCTGGTGGATCGCGCGCAGGCCTTCAGTCTTGACCGGACCGGCTTCGTCGATCGGCTCGCCGATGACGTTGATGATGCGGCCGAGCGTGCCCTCGCCGACGGGAACGCGGATCGGCGCGCCGGTGTCGGTCACTTCCTGGCCGCGAACCAGACCTTCGGTGGTGTCCATCGCGATGGTGCGAACCGTGGACTCGCCGAGATGCTGGGCGACTTCGAGCACCAGGCGGTTGCCGCCGTTCTTGGTCTCGAGCGAGTTGAGAATGGCCGGGAGGTGGCCTTCGAACTGCACGTCGACGACGGCGCCGATGACCTGGGTGACGCGACCGACCTGGGCTGCCATTGAATGTCTCCTTCGATCCGAACTTCTAAGCCGCGATCAGCTTGACCGCGATGTTGCGTAAGATGGGTGTCGATGCGTCTTGGTCAGACGGCCTCGGCACCCGAGATGATTTCGATCAGTTCCTTGGTGATCTGCGCCTGACGCGTGCGGTTGTAGACCAGCGTCTGCTTGCGGATCATTTCACCGGCATTGCGCGTCGCGTTGTCCATCGCGCTCATCTGCGCGCCGTAGAACGAGGCGTTGTTCTCGAGCAGCGCGCGGAAAATCTGGACCGCAAGGTTGCGCGGCAGAAGACGGGTGAGGATCTCGTCCTCTTCCGGCTCGTATTCGTAGGACGTCGTGCTCACGGCAGCGCCCTCCTCGACAACCAGCGGAATGATCTGCTGGGCGGTCGGGATCTGCGCGATCACGGACTTGAAGCGCGAATAGAACAACGTGCAGACGTCGAACTCACCGGCGTCGAACCGCGCCAGCACCTTCTTGGCGATGTCCTCGGCGTTGACGAAGCCGAGCTGACGCACGCTGCGCAGGTCGAGATGCTCGACGATCTGCTTGTCGAACTGGCGGCGGAGCTGCTCGTAGCCCTTGCGGCCGACGCAGAAGAATTTCACTTCCTTGCCCTGGTTCATCAGGGCCAGAGCGCGCTCGCGGGCGAGGCGCACGATCGACGAGTTGAAGGCGCCCGACAGGCCGCGCTCGCCGGTGCAGACCAGCAGCAGGTGAACCTGATCGCGGCCGGTGCCGGCCAGCAGCGCCGGCGCGCCGGGCGAACCGGCGGCGGCGCTGGCGATGTTGGAGATCACCGCGCTCATCTTGTCGGCGTAGGGACGCGCAGCTTCCGCGGCGGTCTGCGCGCGGCGCAGCTTCGAGGCCGCGACCATCTGCATGGCCTTGGTGATCTTTTGCGTCGCCTTGGTGGAGGCGATGCGGACGCGCATGTCTTTAAGTGACGCCATTCTTCGTTCACCCCGGCGGTCTGACCTCTTGGATCAAGCCGCTAGCCTATCCCAGTCGTCATGCCCGGGCTCGTCCCGGGCATCCACGTGCCGCCTCACACGCCGATAGACGTGGATGGCCGGGACAAGCCCGGCCATGACGGTTCTTTACTTACGCGAAGCTCTTCGCGAAACCTTCGACCACCGACTTCAGCTTGGCAGCGGTGTCGTCGGAGAGATCGCGGCTGTCGCGGATCGCGTTGAGGATGTCGACGTGCTTGCCGCGCAAGAGCGAGAGCAGGCCGTCCTCGAACGCGCGCACCTTGTTGAGCGGCAGCGGATCGAGATAGCCGTTGGTGCCGGCCCAGATCACGCAGACCTGCTCTTCCATCTTCAGCGGCGAGAACTGCGGCTGCTTCAGGAGCTCGGTCAGGCGCGAACCGCGGTTGAGCAGGCGCTGGGTCGAGGCATCGAGGTCGGAGCCGAACTGCGCGAACGCGGCCATTTCGCGATACTGCGCGAGCTCGCCCTTGATCTTGCCGGCGACCTTCTTGGTGGCCTTGGTCTGCGCCGACGAACCCACGCGCGACACCGACAGACCGACGTTCACCGCGGGACGGATGCCCTGGAAGAACAGGTCGGTTTCCAGGAAGATCTGGCCGTCGGTGATCGAGATGACGTTGGTCGGGATGTAGGCCGACACGTCGTTGGCCTGGGTTTCGATGACCGGCAGCGCCGTCAGCGAGCCCGAGCCCTGGTCCTTGTTGAGCTTCGCCGCGCGCTCGAGCAAGCGGGAGTGCAGGTAGAACACGTCGCCGGGATAGGCTTCGCGGCCCGGCGGGCGGCGCAGCAGCAGCGACATCTGGCGGTAGGCGACGGCCTGCTTGGAAAGGTCGTCATAGATGATGACCGCGTGCATGCCGTTGTCGCGGAAATACTCGCCCATGGTGCAGCCGGTGAAGGGCGCGATGTACTGCATCGGCGCCGGATCCGAGGCGGTGGCGGCGACGACGATCGAGTATTCGAGCGCGCCCTGCTCTTCCAGCACCTTCACGAACTGGGCGACGGTGGAACGCTTCTGGCCGACCGCGACGTAGACGCAGTACAGCTTGATGTTCTCGTCCGGCTGCGCGTTCAGCGGCTTCTGGTTGAGGATGGTGTCGAGCGCGATCGCGGTCTTGCCGGTCTGGCGGTCGCCGATGATCAGCTCGCGCTGACCGCGGCCGATCGGGATCAGGGCGTCGATCGCCTTGAGGCCGGTCGCCATCGGCTCGTTCACCGACTTGCGCGGAATGATGCCGGGCGCCTTGACGTCGACGCGCATGCGCTTCTCGGCCTGGATCGGACCCTTGCCGTCGATCGGATTGCCGAGCGCGTCGACGACGCGGCCGAGCAGGCCCTTGCCGACAGGCGCGTCCACGATGGCGCGGGTGCGCTTGACGGTCTGGCCTTCCTTGATCTCGCGGTCGGCGCCGAAAATAACGACACCGACGTTGTCGGTTTCGAGGTTCAGCGCCATGCCGCGGGTGCCGTTCTCGAACTCGACCATTTCACCGGCCTGGACGTTGTCCAGACCGTAGACGCGGGCGATACCGTCGCCGACGGACAGCACCTGTCCGACTTCGGAGACTTCAGCTTCCTGGCCGAAATTCTTGATCTGGTCCTTGAGGATCGCGGAAATTTCCGCGGCGCGGATGTCCATCAGCCTGCCTCTTTCATCGCGTGCTTGATCGAATTGAGTTTGGTGCGAAGCGAACTATCCACCATGCGGCTGCCAAGCTTCACGACGAGGCCGCCGATGATCGAGGGATCAATCTTCACGTTGAGCGCGACGTCCTTGCCGGTCACCGACTTCAGGGCAACCTTGAGGGCATCGAGATTCTTGTCCGACAGCGCTTCCGCCACCGTCACATCCGCGGTCGCCTCGCCCTTGAACCTGGCAACGAGGGCGCGATAGGCGCGGATGACGTCAGCCACCGCGAACAGGCGGCGGTTGGCGGTCAGCACCTTCAGGAAATTAGCGGAGATGCCCGCGATACCGGCCTTGTCCAGCACGGCCCCGAGGGCCTTGGACTGGGCGTCGGCCGCAAAGACCGGGCTGCGGACGAGGCGCTTCAGATCGACGCTCTCGTTCAGCAGAGCCTCGAACTTGTCGAGGTCGGCCTTGACCTCGTCGACCACTTTCTGGTCGCGGGCCAGTTCAAACAAGGCCGTTGCATAACGGCCCGACACACCTGAAACGGACGTATCTTCTGCAGCCACAGACGCGCTCTTTGTGCTGTCAAATTCGCAAGGGAAAAACCGTCGCCACAACGCGGCGCCTAGCGATCCAAGCCCTTGGAATTCAAGCGGGACTTCGATTTTCGACCGGCACGGGAAGTGCCGGGCTCGTTAAAATCGCGGCTTTGCTAACATAGCAGGCGCGCAGGTGCAACATGACGCCAAATTAAAGGCACGACCTTCTGTCGCCAGTTCGTCGCACTTTGCGACAGCTTCGCAGCGATCGACGCAGCGACCTTCCATGTCACGGAACCGCCGCGAGTGTTACCGGCAGGTCGACGCCCATTCGTTCCCGCCCTCAGCGCATGGCGGCTATGAACACGCCTCGCTGAGCCGTGACCGGCTCCGCCCGCCGAATACTTACCGAATTCTAAACGCCGGCAGCTATGACTTCGATCTACAGTATTCGTAAGTAATACTGTGGTTAAAGATTCGTTAAAGCGAAATATTACGGAACATCCGCCGATTATCGATTCCGGTCACAAGATATTTCAGCGGGACACATACCGGATTTACTGCCCAATTCATGCCTCATTGGGAATCGAAACGCCAACCCGCTCACAAACTGATGGGGGCTCCACTAGCCACATATGTGGCAATACTATCGTAGGGACCACTAAATGCTGTCTTTGAAGACGCTGGGCACCGTGACCCGGCCGCGTACGGCGATCGCTTTCGTCGCTGCAACTCTCGTCATCGGTGGAACTGCCACCGAAGCTTCCGCCAAATCGAGGCATCACCGGTACTCTCACCATCATCACCGCCATCAAGCCCAGGACGATTCCAACGCGACCTTCGGTTGGCGCAACGCCAATGCGTCGATGACGCCGTCGCAGGGCACGGGCCGGACCTTCTCCGGCATGGCTTCGTATTACGGCAACGAGTCCGGCAGCCGCACCGCCTCGGGTGCGCGCTTCAACCAGAACGCCCTCACCGCCGCGCACCGCTCCCTGCCGTTCGGCACCAAGCTGCGCGTCACCCATGGCGGCCAGAGCGTCATCGTCACCATCAATGACCGTGGCCCGTTCGTGCGCGGCCGCGTGCTCGACCTCTCCACCGGCGCTGCCCGCGCCATCGGCCTCACCGGTGCCGGCGTCGGCCGCGTCACCGCGGAAGTCGTCTCCTAACGGCGTTTCGCGCGCCTGATCTCACACGCGCAGTTTCCATCGGTTTGATGCGCGCGTGAAACAAGCCCGTGGTCTTGGGGGACCACGGGCTTTTTTGTTTGGCCAGCGCCCTCAATGTCCGTCATTCCGGGGCGCGCATAGCATGAGCCCGGAATCCATCAGGCGGCAGAGTTTGGGGGATGAATGGATTCCGGGTTCATGCTTCGCATGCCCCGGAATGACGGAGAGCTACAAAAAGCTCTGCGGATCGACGTCCACTTCCAGCTTCTGGTTGCCTGATGGCTTCGGGCACACCGCCAGCCAGTTGCGCAGATAATCCGACAGATCAAAACCTCGCGCCGATTTCACCAGGATGCGGAAGCGGTAACGGCCCTTGATCACGGCGAGCGGGGCTTCCGCGGGACCCAGCACCACCACGCGCTCGTCGCGCGGCGCCAATGCAACGAGCTTGCGGCCGAGGCCCTCGGCGCTCGGACGATCGCCGGCAGAGATGATCAGGCTCGCGAGCCGGCCGAACGGCGGATAGAGCGTTCTCTCGCGCAGATCGATCTCGCTGTCGTAGAAGGCCTCGCGGTCGCAGGCGATCAGAGCCTTCATCACGGGGTGATCGGGCTGATGCGTCTGCAGATAGCCGACGCCGCGGCCCTGCTCGCGGCCGGCGCGGCCGATCACCTGGTTGAGCAATTGCCAGGTGCGTTCCGCCGCGCGCGGATCGCCGTTGCTAAGGCCGAGATCCGCATCGACCACGCCGACGAGATTCAGCCGCGGGAAATTGTGGCCCTTGGCGACGAGCTGCGTGCCGATGATGATGTCGACGCGGCCTTCCGCGATCTCGGCGAGCTCGCTGCGCATCGTCTCGATCGAGGTGATGAGATCGCTCGACAGCACCATGGTGCGCGCTTCAGGGAAGAGCGCGGCCGCCTCCTCCTGCAAGCGCTCGACGCCGGGGCCGACCGCGACCAGCGATTCCTCCGCCGCGCAATGCGGACAGGTGGGCGGCCGCGGCATCGAAAAACCGCAGTGATGGCAGACCAGGCGCTGGCGGAAACGATGATCGACCAGCAAGGCGTCGCAGATGGTGCAGGCGAAGCGATGGCCGCAGGCACGGCACAAGGTCAGCGGCGCATAGCCGCGGCGGTTGAGAAACAGCAGCGCCTGCTCGCGCTTTTCGATCGCCCCCCTGATCTCGCCGGCCAGCCGCGGCGAGATATAGCGGCCGCGCGCCGGCGGCTCGCGACGCAGATCGATCGCCTCGATATGCGGCATGTGCTGGCCGCCGAAGCGCGAGGGCAGCGCGACGCGCTGATAGCGGTTCTTGCGCGCATTGACTTCGGACTCGACCGATGGCGTGGCGGAGGCCAGCACGATCGGGATTTTTGCGATATGCGCGCGCACCACCGCCATGTCGCGGGCATGATAATGCACGCCCTCGTCCTGCTTGTAGGCCTGGTCGTGCTCTTCATCGACGACGATGAGGCCGAGATCGGCATAGGGCAGAAACAGCGCCGAGCGCGCGCCGACCACGACCGGCGCGGTGCCTTCCGAGATTGCGGCCCAGTTGCGCGCGCGGGTGCGCGGCGTGAGCTCGGAATGCCACTCGATCGGGCGCACGCCAAAACGCTGCGCGAAGCGATCCAGGAACTGGCCGGTCAGCGCGATCTCCGGCATCAGGATCAACGCCTGTTTGCCGCGGCGGACGGTCTCCGCCACCGCCTCGAAATAGACCTCGGTCTTGCCGGAGCCGGTGACGCCGTCGAGCAGCGCGACGTGGAAGGTGCCGTTGGCCGCGAGCGCGCGCATCGCATCGACGCCGGCTCGCTGCAGCGGCGAGAAATCCGGGCGGCCGAACTCCGGATCGGGGCGCGGTGGCGGAGGCGGCGGCGGCATCGGCTCGACCGTCAGCGTGCCTTCGTCGACGAGGCCGTCGATCACGCCGGCCGAGACGCCGGCCTCCTTGGCCGCTTCGGACTTGGCGTGCAGCAGCCGGTCCGACAGCACCTCGATGACGCGCTGCCGCGCCGGTGTCAGCCGCCGCGGCGGGTCGCCGGTCAGGCGAACGCCCGCGCGGACACGCTCGGGGCCGAGGTTCTCGCCCATCCGCAGGCACATGCGCAGCACCATGCCGCGCGGGCTCAGCGTGTAATTGGCGACCCAGTCGACCACCTGGCGCAGCTCGCCCTTCAGCGGAGAAATATCGAGCTTCTCGCTGACCTCCTTCAGGCGGTTGTGCAGGCGCGGATCGGGATTGGCGTTTTCCCGCCAGACCACGGCGAGCACCTCGCGCGCGCCCAGCGGCACGCCGACGAGATCGCCCGCCTTCAGCTCCATGCCGCGGGGCACCTTGTAGGAATAGGTCTGGTCGAGCGCGACCGGCACCAGCACGTCGACCATGCCGGTCGCATTGGTGGAGGCGGCGTTGCTGCGCGACGTGTGATCCATGAGCGGAGAATCGGAACCTTGCGGGACTGAAGGCTAGCGCGCCGTCGGCACCTTAGCGAACAGTAAACCTGTGGGATGCGATATACTGTGCGGAATCATTCCGTCCAGAGCGCATGAGCAAAGCCGCCGCCCCCACAATCGAGCTCGCCAGCGCCGATCCCTCGATCGCGCAGGAGATGGCGCGCTGGCTGTCGCATCTCGGCGCCGAGCGGCGGCTGTCGCCGAAGACGCTGGAAGCCTATGGCCGCGACTTGCGGCAATGCCTGGACTTCCTCAGCAATCATTGGGGCGAGCGCGTCACGTTGGAGCGCTTCGCTGCGCTCGAAGCCACCGACGTGCGCGCCTTCATGGCGGTGCGCCGCGCCGACGAGATTGCCGGCCGCTCCTTGATGCGCGCGCTCGCCGGCCTGCGCTCGTTCGGCCGCTTCCTCGAGCGCGAAGGCAAGGGCAAGGTGGGCGCGCTCTCCGCGATCCGTGCGCCCAAGGTGGCAAAGAGCCTGCCGAAGCCGTTGCCGATGGCGTCGGCCAAACGTCTCGCGGACGCCGACGAGCGCGCCGGCGAGGAACGCGAGACCTGGATCCTCGTCCGCGACGCCGCCGTGATGGCGCTGCTCTATGGCTCGGGCCTGCGCATCTCCGAGGCGCTCGGCCTGAAGCGCCGCGAGGTGCCGAAATCAGGCGAAGGCGACGTGCTCGTCGTCACAGGCAAGGGCAACAAGACCCGCATGGTGCCAGTGCTGCAAAACGTGCTGGCGCTGATCGACGAATATGTCGCGATGTGCCCGCATGCGCTCCCCGCCGATGGGCCGATCTTCGTCGGCGCGCGCGGCGGACCCTTGAGCCCGCGCATCATCCAGCTGGCGATGGAGCGGCTGCGCGGCGCGCTGGGGCTGCCCGACAGCGCCACGCCGCACGCGTTGCGGCACTCCTTCGCAACGCATCTCTTGTCGCGCGGCGGCGACCTGCGCGCGATCCAGGAATTGCTCGGCCATTCCTCGCTCTCGACCACGCAAGTGTATACCGGCATCGATTCCGAGCGATTGCTGGAGGTCTATGCCAGCGCGCATCCAAGGCGCTGAAGGGGACGCTGATTCCTGACATCAAGCTGTCATAGCGTGCTTGTCCGCGCGCATGCCTCTTGCGCGGGCCGCGCGGTTCGGTCAATCGTTGCGGAACCGAGACAGGAGGGATTCATGAGCGCACACGAAAGCATGGAGCACGCCGAGCATGCCGAGCACGCATCGGGCGAGAACAAGAAGATCGCCCTTCTGATCGCGGTGCTGGCGCTGTTTCTGGCGATCTCGGAAACGCTCGGCAAGGGTGCGCAGACCGAATCGATCAGCAAGAACGTCGAGGCCGCCAATCTCTGGGCCTTCTTCCAGGCCAAGAGCGTCCGCCGCACCGTGGTGCAGACCGCCGCCGAGCAGGGCAAGCTGACACTGGGTGCTGCCTCTGACGACGCCATGAAGGCGGCCGTGCAGAAGCAGATCGACGACTGGACCAAGACCGCACAGCGCTACCGCTCGGAGCCCGAGACCGGCGAAGGCACCGAGCAGCTCGCGGAGAAGGCCAAGCACGCCGAACACGAGCGTGACGAGGCGACCGCGAAATATCATCACTTCGAGCTCGCGTCGGCCGCCTTCCAGATCGGCATCGTGCTGGCGTCGGCCACCATCATCACCGGCATGATCGCGCTCGCCTATGTCGGCGGGCTGCTGACCCTCGCCGGCATCGTCATGACCGCGCTCGGCCTGTGGTGGCCGCATCTGCTGCATTTGCATTGAGGCGACGAGCCGCTACGCGTACCGCTGTCACGCCCCGGCTTGACCGGGGCATCCAGTACGCCGCGGCGTCCCGGTTCAATCACAATCGTCTCTGGAATACTGGATTGCCCGCTTTCGCGGGCAATGACAGCGAGTATATGGCGAGGACAGCGCGCAAGCAGCCGGCAGCTCACCGCGCCTCGTGCACGCTCTTGCGGAAGCGCTGGATCAAGCGGAACGTGCGCGAGGACCAGCCCTCGCGATTGCCTTTGATCAGCTCGCGGATGCGGCGCTTGACCGGCTCGACCAGCGCGGTCGCCTTGGCGCGAAGCCTCAAGACCAGCTCATAGAGCCACTCGAACCAGTGCATCTCCAGGAGCTTGTCGCGCGTGACGTCGAACACGAAGGCGGTGACGCCGACGCCGAGCATCTTGGCGAACAGGATCGTGAAGACGGCGCTGGTCCAGTATTCGTGCGTAAGCAGCCACAGGCCGACCAGCTTGAGCGGAAACAGCGGGATGATCGGAACGGCGAAGACGATCAGCGTCATCGCCGGCGAGAGTGCATCGACGCGGTCCGACAGCCACGCCTTGAACCGGGCAAGCGGGATCAGTGCGACGACCTTGGCAACGAGCGGCTCGAGATGGTCCCACAGCCAGGCTTCGATCAGGAAGATGATCGCCAGCAGGACCCAGACCGGTTGAAGAAGGCGGCGCAGCATGTGATGTCCCGCCCGATTCGGCTCTGGGCACGAACCTACATATGGATGGCCCGCCTGCCGACTGCAAGCGCGGCTTCCTTGACGGCCTCCGAGCGGGTCGGATGCGCGTGGCAAGTGCGGGCGAGATCTTCCGCGCTGCCGCCGAACTCCATGAGAACGCAGGCCTCGTGGATCATTTCGCCGGCTTCGCGGCCGATGATGTGAACACCGAGCACGCGATCGGTCTTCGCATCTGCGAGAATCTTCACGAAGCCGTCGGTCGTCTGGTTGACCTTGGAGCGGCCGTTGGCGGTAAAGGGAAACTTCCCGACGGTATAAGCCACGCCCGCCTGTTTCAGCTCCTCCTCGGTCTTGCCGACGGAGGACACTTCCGGCGTGGTATACACGACGCCCGGGATCACGTCGTAATTCACGTGGCCGGCCTGACCGGCGATGATCTCCGCAACCGCAACGCCCTCGTCCTCGGCCTTGTGCGCGAGCATCGGGCCGGCGACGACGTCGCCGATGGCATAGACGCCCTTCAGGCTGGTGGCGAAATGCGGGTCGATCTGCACGCGGCCGCGCGCGTCGAGCGCGACGCCGGCTTCCTTCAGGCCGAGCCCATCCGTGTACGGCACGCGGCCGATGCAGACGAGCACGACGTCGGCCTCGAGCGTCTCGGCCGCGCCGCCGGCGGCGGGCTCGATCGTCGCCTTCAGCGTCTTGCCCGAAGTGTCGACCGCGGTGACCTTGGCCCCCAGCTTGAACGCAAAGCCCTGCTTCTCGAGGATGCGCTGGAATTGCTTTGCAATTTCGCCGTCCATGCCGGGCAGGATGCGATCGAGGAATTCGACCACGACGACTTCGGCACCTAAGCGATGCCAGACCGAGCCGAGCTCGAGGCCGATCACGCCGGCGCCGACGATCAGCAGTTTGCCGGGGACCTTGTCCAGCGACAGCGCACCGGTCGAGGAGACGATGCGCTTCTCGTCGATCTCGATGCCCTTGAGGCGGGCGATATCGGAGCCGGTGGCGATCACGATGTTCTTGGTCTCGATCACCTGCGACTTGCCGTCGGCGGAGACCTCGACCTTGCCGGTGCCAAGGATCTTGCCGGTGCCCTTGAGCACGTCGACCTTGTTCTTCTTCATCAGGAACTCGACGCCCTTGACGTTGCCGTCGATGCCCTGCTGCTTGAAGTTCATCATGACAGGCAGATCGAGCTTCGGCGCGGACACCGACACGCCCATCTTGGCGAAGGAATGCGTGGCTTCCTCGAACATCTCGGAGGCGTGCAGCAGCGCCTTCGAGGGCATGCAGCCGACGTTGAGGCAGGTGCCGCCGAGGGTTGCGTTCTTTTCGACCACGGCGACCTTCATGCCGAGCTGGCTGGCGCGCACCGCGCAGACATAACCGCCAGGTCCGGTGCCGATGACGACGAGATCGTAGGTAGCCATGAGAGAAAGTCCCGTAAGGTTTAGCGTGATGAGGTGTCAGCGTCCACGCGGCGCGTCAGCGTCCGCCGGACACATCGAGAATGGCTGAGGTGACGTAGGAGGCCTCGTCCGACATCAGCCAGACGATGGCATTGGCGATTTCGTCCGCGGTGCCGACGCGCTTCATCGGCACCAGATGAGCCAGCCGATGATGCCGGTCGGGCTCGCCGCCGGCGGCGTGGATGTCGGTGTCGATCAGGCCGGGACGGATCGCGGCGACGCGGATACCTTCGGCTGCGACTTCATAGCCGAGCCCGATGGTGAAGGAATCCACCGCGCCCTTGGACGCGGCATAGTCGACATAGGTGTTGGGCGCGCCGAGCTTGGCGGCGACCGACGACAAATTGACGATGACGCCACCCTTGCCGCCGTGCTTGGTCGACATCCGCTTCACCGCTTCGCGCGCGCACAGGATGGAGCCGGTGACGTTGACCGCCAGCACGCGCTGGATCCGTTCGGCCGACATCTCGTCGACGCGCACGCCGCTTTGGCCGACGATGCCGCCATTGTTGACGAGAGCGCCGAGCGTGCCGAACTTGTCGGCTTCCCTGAACAGATTGAGGATGTCGGCTTCCTCGGCGACATCGCATTTCACCGCGATCGCCTTGCCGTTGCTGGCTGCAATCTGCGCAACGACCTCGTCGGCGGCCTTCTTGTTGCTGGCATAGCCGACCACAACGCGATAGCCGCGCGCGGCCGCCGCAATCGCGGTCGCCCGTCCGATGCCGCGGCTGCCGCCGGTGATGACAACGACGTTATCCGTCACGTCAGCCTCCATGGTTCGACACGCGCCGCCGCTGATATCGCGACGGCGCTCGCAGAGCGTCAGGAATCAGAGATCGAGCACCAGGCGCGCCGGATCTTCCAGGCTCTCCTTGACGCGAACCAGGAAGGTGACGGCTTCCTTGCCGTCGATCACGCGGTGATCGTAGGACAGCGCCAGATACATCATCGGGCGGACCTCGATCTTGCCGCCGACGACCATCGGGCGCTCCTGGATCTTGTGCATGCCGAGGATGCCCGATTGCGGCGCGTTCAGGATCGGGGTCGACATCAGCGAGCCGTAGATGCCGCCATTGGTGATGGTGAAGGTGCCGCCCTGCATCTCGTCGATCTTGAGCTGGCCGTCACGGGCGCGGCGGCCGAAATCGGCGATGCTCTTCTCGATGTCGGAGATCGACTTGTGGTCGCAGTCGCGCACCACGGGCACGACGAGGCCCTTGTCGGTGCCGACGGCGACGCCGATGTGGTAATAGTTCTTGTAGATCAGATCGCTGCCGTCGATCTCGGCGTTGACGGCCGGGATGTCCTTCAGCGCCTGCACGACGGCCTTGGTGAAGAAGCCCATGAAGCCGAGCTTGGCGCCGTGCTTCTTCTCGAACGCATCCTTGTAGTGGGCACGCAGCGCCATCACGTTGGTCATGTCGACCTCGTTGAAGGTCGTCAGCATCGCCGCGGTGTTCTGCACGTCCTTGAGGCGGCGCGCGATGGTCTGGCGCAGCCGGGTCATCTTGACGCGCTCTTCGCGGGCGGCGTCATCGGCCGGCGATAGCGCGCGAACCTGCACGGCAGCAGCGGGCTGGTTGACCGGGGTCGGCGCGGAGGCCGCACGCTCGATCGCAGCGAGCATGTCGCCCTTGGTGACGCGGCCGTCCTTGCCCGAGCCCGGAACGGTCGACGCGTCGACGCCGGTCTCGGCCGAAAGCTTGCGCACGGACGGCGCGAGCGGGGCGTCGGCCGGCGGCGCCTTCGCGGCAGCCGGAGCAGCCGCGGCGGGAGCCGGAGCAGCAGCGGGCTTGGCGGGCGCGGCCGCAGGCTTCGCGGCGCCGGCACCGTCGGTGATCTGGCCAAGCAGCGCACCGACCGCAACGGTCGCGCCATCGGCGGCGATGATCTCGCTCAGCGTGCCCGCGGAGGGCGCCGGGACTTCGATGGTGACCTTGTCGGTCTCGAGCTCCACCAAGGGCTCGTCGACGGCGACGGGATCGCCGGCCTTCTTGAACCAGCGGCCGATGGTGGCCTCGGTGACGGATTCGCCGAGCGTCGGCACACGAATTTCAGTCATGGTCTTTTCCTCAAGGAGATCGCTTGTGCGGTCTTGAATTCAGATGTCATCGCCCGCCCCGGTGCGGAATCGCGCACAGGGCGGGGTATGACGAGGTCCTAAAAAAACTTCAGCTCAATGCTTCGTCCAGGAACGCCTTCAGCTGCGCCTGATGCTTGGACATCAGACCCGTGGCTGTCGCGGCGGAAGCGGCGCGGCCGACATAACGCGGACGCCGGCTCGCGCCGTTCACCTGGTTCAGCACCCATTCCAGATAGGGCTCGATGAAGTGCCAGGCGCCCATGTTACGCGGCTCTTCCTGGCACCAGATCACTTCGGCCTTCTTGAAGCGGGACAGCTCGGTCACCAGTGCCTTCAGCGGCACCGGATAGAGCTGCTCGACGCGCATCAAATAGATGTCGTCGATGCCGCGCTTCTCGCGCTCCTCGTAGAGGTCGTAATAGACCTTGCCGGAGCAGAGCACGATGCGGCGGATCTTGTCGTCCGGGACAAGCTTGATGGCCTCGTCCGGCAGCATCTGGGCGTCATCATAGAGGATGCGGTGGAAGGTCGTGCCCTTCGCCAGCTCTTCCAGACGCGACACCGCCCGCTTGTGACGCAGCAGCGATTTCGGCGTCATCATGATCAGGGGTTTGCGGATCTCGCGATGCAGCTGCCGGCGCAGCACGTGGAAGTAGTTCGCCGGCGTGGTCGGATAGACCACCTGCATGTTGTCTTCCGCGCACATCTGCAGGTAACGCTCGAGGCGCGCCGAGGAGTGCTCCGGTCCCTGGCCTTCATAGCCGTGCGGCAACAGGCAGACGAGACCGGACATGCGCAGCCATTTGCGCTCGCCCGAGGAGATGAACTGGTCGAACACGACCTGTGCACCGTTGGCGAAGTCGCCGAACTGGGCCTCCCAGAGGGTCAGCGTGTTCGGCTCGGCGAGCGAGTAGCCGTATTCGAAGCCGAGCACCGCTTCTTCCGACAGCAGCGAGTTGATGACCTCGTAATGGCCCTGCTCGTTGCCGAGATGGTTGAACGGCGTGTAGCGGCTCTCGTCTTCCTGGTCGATCAGCACCGAGTGGCGCTGCGAGAAGGTGCCGCGCTCCGAATCCTGTCCGGACAGGCGGACATGGTGGCCTTCCCCGAGCAGCGTGCAGAAGGCCAGCGCTTCGCCGGTCGCCCAGTCGATACCGTTGCCGCTGTCGATCGCCTTGGCGCGGTTATCGAGGAAACGCTGAATGGTGCGGTGAACGCGGAAACCATCCGGCACCTTGGTGATCTTGCGGCCGATGTCCTTCAGGAGCGGCAGGTCGACGCCGGTGACGCCGCGGCGCGCATCCTCTTCCTGGTCGGCGATCTTGAAGCCCGCCCATTTGCCGTCGAGCCAGTCGGCCTTGTTCGGCTTGTAGGAGGTGCCGGCCTCGAACTCGGCATCGAGCCGGGCGCGCCAATCGGCCTTCAGCTTGTCGACCTCCCCCTCGGTGACCACGCCTTCGGCGACCAGGCGCTTGGCGTAGAGCGTGAGGGTCGAGGGATGGGCGGCGATCCGCTTGTACATCACCGGCTGGGTGAATGCCGGTTCGTCGCCCTCGTTGTGGCCGTAGCGGCGATAGCACCACATGTCGATGACGACAGGCTTGTGGAACTTCTGCCGGAATTCGGTCGCGACCTTGGCGGCAAACACGACGGCTTCCGGATCGTCGCCGTTCACGTGGAAGATCGGCGCGTCGATCATCTTCGCCACGTCGGACGGATAGGGCGAAGAGCGCGAGTAACGAGGATAGGTGGTGAAGCCGATCTGGTTGTTGACGATGAAGTGCACGGAGCCGCCGGTGCGGTAGCCCTTCAGGTCCGACAGGCCGAAGCATTCTGCAACCACGCCCTGACCGGCAAACGCGGCGTCGCCGTGCATCAGAAGCGGCATCACGGAGATGCGCATGTCAGGCGGATCGCCGTGCTGGTCCTGCTTGGCGCGGACCTTGCCGAGCACCACGGGATCGACGATCTCGAGATGCGAGGGGTTGGCGGTCAGCGACAGATGGATGCGGTTGCCGTCGAACTCGCGGTCCGAGGAGGCGCCGAGGTGATACTTGACGTCGCCCGAGCCTTCGACCGCGTCGGGATTGGCCGAGCCGCCCTTGAACTCGTGGAACAGCGCGCGGTGCGCCTTGCCCATCACCTGCGTCAGCACGTTGAGGCGGCCGCGATGCGGCATGCCCAGCACGATTTCCTTCACGCCGAGATTGCCGCCGCGCTTGATGATCTGCTCGAGCGCGGGGATCAGGGCTTCACCGCCGTCGAGGCCGAAGCGCTTGGTGCCGGTGAACTTGGTGTCGCAGAACTTTTCGAAGCCCTCGGCCTCGACCAGCTTCATCAGGATGGCGCGCCGGCCTTCGCGGGTGAACGAGATTTCCTTGTCCGGCCCCTCGATGCGCTCCTGGATCCAGGCCTTCTGAGCGGCATTGCTGATATGCATGAACTCGACGCCGAGCGTCTGGCAATAGGTGCGCTCGCAGATCGCGGTGATCTCGCGCAACGTGCCGTATTCGAGCCCGAGCACGTGATCGAGGAAGATCTTGCGATCGAAATCGGCTTCCGTGAAGCCGTAGGTGCGCGGATCAAGCTCTTCGCGGTTGCGCTGGGCCTCGATGCCGAGCGGATCGAGCTTGGCGTGGAAGTGGCCGCGCATGCGGTAGGAGCGGATCAGCATCAGCGCGCGGACGGAATCGCGCGTCGCCTGGAGCAAGTCGGCGGAGGAGAGCGCAGCACCCTTGGCTTGTGCCTTGGCGGCGATCTTGCCGCCGACCGTCTTCTCGACTTCGGCCCAGTTGCCGTCGAGCGCGGAGGTCAGGTCGTCCTGCGGCGTCAACGGCCAGTTATCCCGCTCCCAGGACGGGCCTTCCGCGTTCTTGCTGATGTCAGCAGGGGCGTCGTTCAGGCTCTTGAAAAACTCCTGCCACTCGGCGTCGACCGAGGAGGGGTCCTTCTGGTAGCGGGCGTAGATTTCGTCGATGTAGGTGGCGTTGGTGCCCTGCAAGAATGATGACAGGGCAAAGGCTGCGTTCGCGTCCTGGCGAGACATACTGGGTTCCTGGCGATTTCGGTTCGCGCATAACAAACGGCGCTGGCGCCGAGCTCCCCCGACAAGGGCTCGACGCGACAGGCACCCTTTACCCTATTTGCTGCGAAACTTCGCCCGGAAAAGTACGAAGAAGTGAATTAGCCTTTCAACTTTTCGGCAAGCGTATGGCCGAGGCGGGCGGGCGACGGGGACACTGTAATCCCTGCCGATTTCATCGCCTCGGTCTTGGAACCGGCATCGCCCTTGCCGCCCGAGATGATCGCGCCGGCATGGCCCATGCGGCGGCCGGGAGGTGCGGTGACGCCAGCGATGAAGCCGACCATCGGCTTCTTGCGGCCGCGCTTGGCCTCGTCCTTGAGGAACTGGGCGGCGTCCTCCTCGGCGGAACCGCCGATCTCGCCGATCATGATGATGGATTCAGTCTTGGGGTCGGCCAGCAGCATTTCCAGGACGTCGATGAACTCGGTGCCCTTGACGGGATCGCCGCCGATGCCGACCGCGGTGGTCTGGCCGAGGCCCTCCTGCGAGGTCTGGAACACGGCTTCATAGGTCAGCGTGCCAGAGCGGGAGACGATGCCGACGGAGCCGGTCTTGAAGATGTTGGCTGGCATGATGCCGATCTTGCACTCGCCGGCAGTCATGACGCCCGGGCAGTTCGGCCCGATCAGACGCGACTTGGAGCCGATCAGCGAGCGCTTCACGCGCACCATGTCGATGACCGGAATGCCTTCGGTGATGCAGACGATCAGCGGGATCTCGGCGTCGATGGCTTCGCAGATCGCATCCGCCGCGCCCGGCGGCGGCACGTAGATCACCGAGGCATCGGCACCGGTCCTCTCGCGCGCCTCGCGCACGGTGTCGAACACCGGCAGGTTCAGATGGGTCGAGCCGCCTTTGCCGGGCGAAGTGCCGCCGACCATCTTGGTGCCGTAAGCAATCGCAGCCTCGGAATGGAAGGTGCCGTTCTTGCCGGTGAAGCCCTGGCAGATGACCTTGGTGTTCTTGTCGATCAGGATGGACATGAGGTCTGCTTTCGCGAAACTAACGGAGTGAGAGGTCAGTGGATGCGGCGATAGACGCCGGTGAGCACGTCGGCCCAGCCTTCCGCATCCGGCGAGAACTGGATCTTCAACGAGTAGGAATCGGCGTCGATGATCTCGTAGACGTGGCGCGCATTGCCGCGGAGCGAGCCGCGCACCAGCGTCAGGGTCTTGCCGACCCAGCCGCCGGAGGCGGGCGAGGGCGGCGTGTAACCGAGCGAATCGTACCAGAACAATTTGTAGGTCCGGTCGTCGCGGTCGAAGGTGAAGATGCCGTGGGTGGCGAAGCTCTGCTTGCCCTCGCGCACCTGGACCGTGTCCTGGATCAGATAGAATCCATTGAGATCCATGCGCGCGACCACATGCGAGGTGGCAGGCCCCCCTTCCGTCCAGCGCGACGGAAAGACCGTCTCTTCACCATTCCATTCGCCGGCGAACGCGGCGAGACGCGCATGCTCTGCAAGTGGAGATGATGCGGAGAGATGGTCCTGGGCCATGGCCTTAGCCTCCCTTGACGGCCTTCACGATCTTCTGCGCGGCGTCGTCGAGATTGTCGGCGGGCACCACGTTCAAGCCGGATTCACGGATGATCTTCTTGCCGAGTTCGACATTGGTGCCTTCGAGGCGAACCACCAGCGGCACGCTGAGGCCGACCTCGCGCACGGCGGCCGTGACGCCCTCGGCGATCACGTCGCACTTCATGATGCCGCCGAAGATGTTGACCAGGATCCCCTTCACGTTGGGATCGGCGGTAATGATCTTGAACGCTGCGGCGACTTTCTCCTTGCTGGCGCTGCCGCCGACGTCGAGGAAGTTCGCCGGCGCCATGCCGTAGAGCTTGATGATGTCCATCGTCGCCATGGCGAGGCCGGCGCCGTTGACCATGCAGCCGATGTTGCCGTCGAGGGTGACGTAGTTGAGGTCGTATTTCGACGCTTCGATTTCCTTGGCGTCTTCCTCGGTCTCGTCGCGCAGCGCGACCACTTCGGGATGACGGAACAGCGCGTTGTCGTCGAACGACACCTTGGCGTCGAGCACGCGGAGCTGGCCCTGCTTGGTCACGACCAGCGGGTTGATCTCCAGCATCGACATGTCCTTGGCGACGAAGGCCGCATAGAGCTGCGCGGTGAGCTTCTCGGCCTGCTTGGCGAGATCACCGGAGAGCTTCAGCGCCTTGGCGACGGTACGGCCGTGATGGCCCATGATTCCGGTGGCGGGATCGACCGAGAAGGTCGCGATCTTCTCGGGCGTGTTGTGCGCGACGTCCTCGATGTTGACGCCGCCTTCGGTCGAGACGACGAAGGAAACGCGCGAGGTCTCGCGGTCGACCAGGATCGAGAGATAGAATTCCTTGTCGATGTCGGAGCCGTCCTCGATGTAGAGGCGGTTGACCTGCTTGCCGGCGGGGCCGGTCTGGACGGTCACCAGCGTCGCGCCCAGCATTTGCTTGGCGAATTCGGCAACCTCAGCGGTCGACTTGGCGATGCGGACGCCGCCCTTGTCGCCGGCCGAGGCTTCCTTGAACGTGCCCTTGCCGCGGCCGCCGGCGTGGATCTGGCTCTTCACCACATAGACCGGACCGGGCAGCGCCTTGGCAGCGGCTTCCGCGTCGCTCGCTTGAAGGACCGGAACGCCCTTGGAGATCGGCACACCGAACTCACCCAGCAGCGCCTTGGCCTGATATTCATGGATATTCATATGGTCGCTCCCTGAACCCGCGGGCGGTGACCCCTCAAGGCCCACCTCAGTCTTGTGGCTGGCATACCATATACCACAGGAACTGCAACCCGGATTCTTTCACATCGGAAATCTCGGATCCGGCCCCCATCCGGTCAGCCGGGGTCCGGAAATGAAACCGCCGAAGACCGGGTTTCGATCTTCGGCGGGGAATTGTCGCGCTTAGCGGCCGAGAAGATCGGGTGCGATCTTCTTGCAGGCGTCAACCAGGCCCTGCACCGCGCCGACCGACTTGTCGAAGGCTTCGCGGTCCTTGCCGCCGAGCTCGATCTCGACGACACGCTCGACGCCCTTGGAGCCGATCACGACCGGCACGCCGACATACATGTCCTTCACGCTGTATTCGCCGTTCAGGTACGCGGCGCAGGGCAGGACGCGCTTCTTGTCGCGCAGATAGCTCTCGGCCATCGCGATGGCCGAAGCGGCCGGAGCGTAGAACGCCGAGCCGGTCTTGAGCAGATTGACGATCTCGGCGCCGCCGTTGCGGGTGCGGTCGACGATCTCGTCGAGACGCGCCTGCGAGGTCCAGCCCATCTTGACGAGGTCGGGCAGCGGGATGCCGGCGACGGTGGAGTACTTCACCAGCGGCACCATGGTGTCGCCATGGCCGCCGAGCACGAAGGCGGTGACGTCCTCGACGGAGACGTTGAATTCGTCGGCCAGGAAGTAGCGGAAGCGCGCGGAATCGAGCACGCCGGCCATGCCGACGACCTTCTTGTGCGGCAGGCCGGAGGCCTTCTGCAGCGCCCAGACCATCGCGTCGAGCGGGTTGGTGATGCAGATGACGAAAGCGTCGGGAGCGTACTTCTTGATGCCCGCACCGACCTGCTCCATGACCTTGAGGTTGATGGAGAGAAGGTCGTCGCGGCTCATGCCGGGCTTGCGCGGCACGCCGGCGGTGACGATGCAGACCTTGGCGTTGTCGAGCGCCTCGTAGGAGTTGGCGCCGGTGTAGTTCGCGTCGAAACCGTCGACCGGCGAGGACTGCGCGATGTCGAGCGCCTTGCCCTGCGGCACGCCTTCGGCGATGTCGAACATCACGACGTCGCCCAGTTCTTTGAGGCCGATGAGGTGAGCCAGCGTTCCGCCGATTTGACCGGAGCCAATCAAAGCAATCTTGTCGCGCGCCATGTGAACCTGTCCTTTAGACACGTAAGGAGGGGAAAACTGAGACGGGTGGTTATCCCTTTCGCCTCCCCCGTTCAAGTCGCCGGATGCCCATTTGTCGGGCTTGCCGCAATCGCAGCCAGCATACCCCGTCTGTCATTCCGGGATGCGCCGACAGGCGCAGGCCCGGAATCGATCGGCCGGCAGAGTTCGAGACGCGATGGCTGTCGGGCTGGCGCTTCACGCGGCCCGGAATGACAGCGCTGGCAAATAGGACTTAAGTCTCCACCAACCCCTTGGTGGAGCCGCTGGCGGTGGAATCCTTGCGGCCGTGAGGCAGCGCCAAATACGATTCCGAGCTCATCTCGATCAGGCGCGAGGCGGTCCGCTTGAACTCCATGGCCTCAACGCCCTCGGTGGCGAGATAGAGCGAGATCGGGTTGGCGTCCGCGGAGGCCATCAGCTTCACGGCATTGTCATAGAGCGTGTCGATCAGCGTGATGAAGCGCTTGGCCGCGTTGCGCCGGGAGAAGTCCATCACTGGAATATGGTCGACCAGGATGGTGTGATAGTCGTGCGCCAGCCTGAGGTAGTCGGATGCACCGAGCGGCTTCTCGCAGAGATCGGCAAACGCAAACCGCGCCACGCCATGGGCCGCGCACGGCACGTGCAGGGTGCGGCCCTTGATCTGGATGTCGTGCGACTTGCATTTGGCGTTGCCGGTCATCTTCGCCCAGGCACGGTCGAGCGCGGCGTCGGCATCGCCGTCCGCCGGTGTCAGCCACATCGGGACGCCCTGCAGCTTTTCCAGCCGGAAGTCGGTGCGCGCATCGAGGCGCGAGACGTCCATGTGCTCGGTGATCTGCTTGATGAAGGGCAGGAACAGCGCGCGGTTCAAACCGCCCTTGTAGAGATCGTCAGGCGCGACGTTGGAGGTCGCGACCACGACGGTGCCGAGCTCGAACAATTTGGCAAACAGACGTCCGAGGATCATCGCGTCGGCGATGTCGGTGACGTGGAATTCGTCGAAGCAAAGCAGCCAGCTTTCCTCGAAGATCGCGTTCGCCGTCAGCGCGATGACGTCGCCGTCGGGGATCTGTCCGCGCGCGATGCTCTGGCGATAATCGTAGATGCGCTCGTGCACGTCGGCCATGAATTCGTGGAAATGCGCGCGGCGCTTGTGCTCGACGTCAGAGTGATGGAAGAACAGATCCATCAGCATGGTCTTGCCGCGACCGACATCGCCGTGGATGTAGAGCCCGTGCGGCGCCTCATCCTTGTCGCCGCTGAAGAGGCGGGCGAGCAGGCCCTGCTTGCGCTTGGGGCTATAGTTCGCGAGCCGCAGATCGAGCGCGGCATAGGCCTCGGCGACTTCGGCCTGCGCGGCGTCGGGCTCGATCGCGCCGGACGCGATCTGGGCCTGGTATGCATCGCTGAAGGAGGAATTCGGGGTGGAGAGCATCGCCCTTTACCGCCAGAGACCGGCGGAAATTGCAAGCCGTCAATTGGTGCGGGGCGCTATGCGCTTTCTTCTCGCTCGCCCCGCTCTTGCGGGCAGAGGGTTGGGGTGAGGGGCCTCTCTCAACGCGTGAGATCGTCGTGAGACCTGTACCCGCTCACCCGGATTGCAGAGCAATCCGACATCTCCCTGCGAGCGGGGAGAGGTGAAGAAGAGATCACTCACACAGCTCATAGGCGTCCTCAACCACGTACGGGCCGCCGCCGGTCGATGCGCGCGAGGAGAACAGCACGAAGCGCTCCGCCGTGAACGCCTTGCTCGGGAAGTAGCCGCGGATCGAGAGATAGTCGGCGACGTCGCGGTCGGAGGCGTCGTGCAGCCGGGCCAACGTGACGTGCGGGATGTATTTGCGTCCCTCCGGATCGAGGCCGATCCGCTGCATCATGCGTTCGAGCTCGGCCTGCAATTCCATCAGCGGCTTGCTCGGCGCGATGGTGGCGACCACCGCGCGCGGTTTGCGGCCGCCGAAGCTCGTCAGCCCCTGCACCTTGACCTCGAACGGCTTGCGGTCGACGCGAAACAGCATCGACGCGATCTCGTTGGCGGAGGCGCCGTCGATATCGCCGATGAAGCGTAACGTGACGTGATAATTTTCGGGATCGATCCACCGGGCGCCGGGAAGGCCGCCCCGTAAGTTGGAAAGCGACTGGCCGATCTCGGCCGGAATTTCCAGACCAGTGAACAAACGCGGCATCGTTTCGCACTCCCGATGCTTGGCTACGGCCCCACGAAGCAGAACCATATCCAAATTAGAGCCGGCGACGAATCACCGGTACCCTGATTCCTATCGCAGTTGTGTGACTCTGCGAAGCAGCGTGCGCTTCACCCCGGGAAAACCCTGGGAGTTAGGGTTAGCGCTGCCCGTTTTTCAACGCGGATGCTCGTTGATGGTGCCAATGAATGCCTCCACGGTGGGCAGCATCTTGCCAACGACGATGTCGACGCCTTCAGCGGTCGGGTGAATGCCGTCGGCCTGGTTGAGCCTGGCGTCGGCCGCGACGCCGTCGAGGAAGAACGGATAGAGCGGCACGTCGAACTGCTTCGCCAGATCAGGATAAATCGAATTGAAGCGCGCGCCATAATCGGCGCCGAAATTCGGCGGCGCCAGCATGCCACACAGCATCACGGCGATCTTGCGCGCCTTGAGGCGCTGAACGATGTCGGTCAGCGCCGCCCGCGTCAAGTCGGGATCGATGCCGCGCATCGCGTCGTTGGCGCCGAGCTCGACGATCACGCCGTCGGTTCCGTCGGGCACCGACCAGTCGAGCCGGTCCCGCCCGCCGGACGAGGTGTCGCCGGACACGCCCGCGTTGGTCATCTCGACCTCTATACCCTTGGCCTGCAAGGCTTTTTGAAGCTTGGCCGGGAACGCCTCCTGGGCCGGAAGACCAAGACCCGCGCTCAAGGAATCACCGAGGACGACGAGCTTGACCGGTTTTGTCGTCTCGGCCCAAGCCGGACGGGCGAGCGTCATCAAAGCGAGCATCAACACGGCTATGTGCATGAACAATCCGTAACGCCTCTCGACCGCGCGTGCGGACTTGCCATATGACCGGACCATGGACATCAGCATCGAACCCTCTTCCCTCGCCGGCACGACGCCGGACACCATCGCCATCTCCAACGTCAATCTCTCACTGGGTACGGGGGCGGCACGCGTTCACATTCTCAAGGATATCAGCCTGCGCGTCGGCTCGGGCGAGACGATCGGCCTGATCGGCCCGTCAGGTTCGGGCAAATCCACGCTGCTGATGGTGATGGCGGGGCTGGAGCGTCCTGATAGCGGAGAGGTGGTGGTGTCGGGCACGCCTTTCAATGCCCTCGACGAGGATGCGCTGGCGCGCTTCCGCGGCCGCCAGGTCGGCATCGTCTTCCAGTCCTTCCATCTGATCCCGACCATGACGGCGCTCGAGAACGTGGCGGTGCCGCTCGAGCTCGCCGGCAATCCCGACGCGAGCAAGCGCGCGGCCGAAGAGCTGCGATCGGTCGGCCTCGGCGACCGGCTGCATCATTATCCGACGCAGCTCTCCGGCGGCGAGCAGCAGCGCGTCGCGCTCGCGCGCGCGCTGGCGCCCGATCCCGCCATCCTCGTTGCCGACGAGCCGACCGGCAATCTCGACGAGACGACGGGCAAACAGATCGTCGATCTTTTGTTCACCAAGCACGCCGAGCGCGGCATGACGCTGGTGCTGGTCACGCACGATTCCTCGCTCGCGCATCGCTGCGATCGCGTGATCCGCCTGCGCTCGGGCCGCATCGACACGCAGACGACCCACGCATGAGCGTCGCCGTCGAACCGTTTGCGAAGCCGAACGGCGTCGCGCTGGCGCTCCGCTATGCGTTGCGCGAATTGCGCGGCGGCCTGCGCGGCTTCTACGTCTTCATCGCCTGCATCGCGCTCGGCGTGATGGCGATCGCCGGCGTCGGCTCGGTGTCGGCGAGCCTCTCCGATGGTCTCGCGCGCGAGGGGCGCACGCTGCTCGGCGGCGACGTCTCCTTCGTGCTGTTCCAGCGCGAGGCGAAACCTGAAGAGGTCGCCTTCCTGCGCTCGCGGGGGACCGTCTCGACGGCGGCCACTCTGCGCGGCATGGCGCGCTCGGCCGAGGGCAAGCTGGCGCTGGTCGAGATGAAGGCGGTCGACGACACCTATCCGATGCTCGGGCAGCTGACGCTGGCGCCGCAGCTGCCGCTGACCGACCTGCTCGCGGAGCGCGACGGTGCGTTCGGCGCGGCCGCTGATCCGGCGCTGCTGGCGCGGCTGTCGCTCAAGATCGGCGACCGCGTCACCATTGGGTCTGCGACCTTCCAGATCCGATCGAGCGTCGAGGCCGAGCCCGACAAGCTCGCCGGCGGCATCGGCTTCGGCCCGCGCTTTTTGATCAGCGAGGCGGCCTTGCGCGCCACCGGCCTGATCCAGCCGGGCAGCCTGGTGCGCTGGGTCTACCGCGTGAAGCTGCCTCAGACCGCCAACAGCGACCGCGACACCGAGGCTTTCATCGCGGACGCGCGCAAGGTCGCGCCACAGGCCGGCTGGGAGGTGCGCAGCCGCTCCAACGCCTCGCCGCAGCTCGAGCGCAACATCGGCCGCTTCACGCAATTCCTGACGCTAGTCGGCCTCGCTGCGCTCCTGGTCGGCGGCGTCGGTGTCGCCAACGCGGTGAAGAGCCATATCGACCGCCGGCTGGAGGTTATCGCGGCGTTCAAGGCCGTCGGCGCTACGGGCCGCGACGTGTTCGGCATCTATCTCGCGCAGGTGATCCTGCTCGCCGCGATTGGCTCGGTGATCGGGCTGGCGCTCGGCGCGGCAATGCCGTTTGCGATCGTCGGTCTGTTCGGCAAGCTGCTGCCGCTGCCGGTGGTGCCGGCGGTGCATGAGGGCGAGCTCGCGCTGTCCTTCGTCTACGGCCTCCTGACCGCGCTCGCCTTCGGCCTGTGGCCGCTCGGACGCGTGCACGACGTGCCGGTCGCCGCGCTGTTCCGCGACACCGTCGCGGCCGAATGGCACCGCCCCCGCGCGAGCTATCTCGTGTTCATGGCCGTCGTTGTCGTGCTCCTCGTGGCTGTCGTGATCGGGTTGTCGTTCGACAAGCGCATCGCCGCGGTGTTCGTGGTCTCCTCCGTCGTCGTGTTCGCCGTGCTGCGCGGGGTCGCCGCCGTGCTGATGGCGATCGCGCGGCGGCTGCCGCGGACGCGCTTTACCATGCTGCGGCTGGCGATCGCCAACATCCACCGGCCGGGCGCGCTGACGCCCTCGGTCGTGCTGTCGCTGGGCTTGGGTCTCGCCGTACTGGTCACCATCACCCAGATCGACGGCAATCTGCGCCGGCAGTTCCTCGCCGCGCTGCCCGATCGCGCCCCCTCGTTCTACTTCATCGACATTCCGAGCACGCAGGCCGCCGCGTTCGACGATTATCTGCACCAGGTCGCTCCCGGCGCGAAGATCGAGGACGTGCCTATGCTGCGCGGGCGGATCGTCGCCGCTCGCGGCGTGCGCGCCGAGGACCTCAAGCCGTCCACCGATTCCGAATGGGTGCTGCAGAGCGACCGCGGCCTGACCTACACCGGCGAGCTGCCGAAAGGCTCCAAGGTGGTCGAGGGCGAATGGTGGAGCGCCGACTATTCCGGCCCGCCGCTGGTCTCGATGGAGAAGAAGATCGCCGACGGCCTCGGCCTGAAGCTCGGCGACGAGGTCGTGGTCAACGTGCTCGGCCGCGACATCCCGGCGAAAATCGGCAATCTCAGGACCATCGACTGGCAGGGGCTCGGCATCAATTTCGTGCTGGTGTTCTCGCCGGGCGCCTTCAAGGGCGCGCCGCACACCCACATCGCGACCCTGACCGAGGCCGGCGGCGATGCGGCGAGCGACGGCAAGATCATCAAGCAGGTGGCCGACGCCTATCCGATGGTGACGAGCGTGCGGGTACGCGAGGTGATGGAGACGGTCGGCTCGGTCGTGACCAACCTCGCGCTCGCCATCCGCGGCGCCAGCGCCGTGACCCTGATCTCGGCGATCCTGGTGCTGGGAGGCGCGCTCGCCGCCGGCCATCGCCACCGGGTCTATGATGCGGTGATCCTGAAGACGCTCGGCGCCACGCGGCTGCGGCTGCTCGGCGCTTATGCGCTCGAATATCTCCTGATCGGGCTCGCCACCGCGGTGTTCGGCGTGATTGCCGGCAGCTTAGCGGCCTGGATGATCGTGACGCGGCTGATGACGCTGACCTTCGTCTGGCAGGCTGCAAGCGCGGCCGGCGTGGTGGCAGCCGCCCTGGTCGTCACCGTCGGGCTAGGGCTCGCCGGAACGCTCTTGGCGTTGAACAAAAAGCCCGCCACGGTGTTGCGGAATTTGTGACAAAAGGTAGCGGATGGCGGCGGGAGGACCGGAATCGCGCGATTCCCGCGATTAACCACATCTGCTTGTCAGGCTGTCGTCAGGAAGGCGCGCCGAGGGCGACATTCGGCCGCGCGTGGACGGTTGCAGCGAATGTGTTAGTTTCCCACATATCGAGTGGGTTCGGAGCCCCGATTGTTAGCCAAAATTAATGTCGGCAGGCATCGGTATCCGAGATAGAGTTTGACGAACCGGCGGCACGGCGACCCTCGTGCAGACCGGACCAACCAACGGGAATTCGACCATGTCGGACCTCAACCGTAACTACGCTTCTCCTTTCGGCAGGGCCGCCGGGCGTGTTGACGCCGCGACGGTCGACGCCGGCCTGCGCGCCTACATGCTGCGCATCTACAACTACATGAGCATTGGCCTTGCCATCACCGGCCTGGCCGCGCTCGGTGTCTACATGGCTGCCGTGACCGACGTTCCGACCGCGGAAGCTGTCCGCGTCGGCAAGCTGTTCCTGACGCCGTTCGGCTACGCCATGTTCGTGAGCCCGCTGAAATATCTGTTCATGCTGGCGCCCCTCGCCATGGTGTTCGTGATCTCGGCCGGCATCAACCGTCTGGCACCCTCGACCGCCCAGATCCTGTTCTGGGTGTTCTCGGCGCTGATGGGCATCTCGCTGTCCTCGATCTTCCTGGTGTACACGCACACCTCGATCGTCCGGGTGTTCTTCATCACCGCGGCGACCTTCGGTGCGCTGAGCCTCTATGGCTACACCACCAAGCGTGACATGAGCGGCATGGGCTCGTTCCTGTTCATGGGCCTGATCGGCATCATCATCGCGAGCCTGGTCAACCTGTTCCTGGCCAGCTCGGCGCTGCAGTTCATCGTCTCGGTGGTCGGCGTGCTGGTGTTCGCGGGCCTGACCGCCTGGGACACCCAGCGGCTGAAGAACGACTACATCTACGGCTACGCCTCGGCCGGCGGTGACATCGCAGAGCGTGCGGCCATCACCGGCGCACTGTCGCTGTACTTGAACTTCATCAACCTGTTCACGCTGCTGCTGCAGCTTCTCGGCCAGCGCGACTAAGCGCCAGACCTGAGAGAACGGACACGAACCCCGGCCGCAAGGCCGGGGTTTTTGTTTGGCCCGTGCCCTCCCCGTCATTGCGAGGAGCTCTTGCGACGAAGCAACCCAATGTCCCTCCGCGGATGCATTTCTGGATTGCTTCGCTTCGATCGCAATGACGGGTGTGGAAGGCGGCACAGCCTCTTCCAGCAACCAGACGAAGGCTCTATCCTGCCTGCCATGTCCGCACCCGAAATCAGGCCCACGACCGAGGCCGACCTTCCCGCCATCACCGCGATCTATCAGCAGGCCGTCCGCGAGGGCACCGCGACGTTCGAGCTGGAACCGCCCGATCTTGCCGAGATGACGCGCCGCTATCGCGCGTTGGTCGATGGGGGCTACCCCTATTTCGTCGCCATCCTGGATGACCGAGTCGCCGGCTACGCCTATGCCGGCGCCTACCGGCCGCGGCCGGCCTATCGCTTCACGGTCGAGAACTCGATCTATCTCGACCCCGGCTTCCACCGCCGCGGCATCGGGTCGTTGCTGCTGGAGCGGCTGATCAGGGAATGCGAGGCGCGCGGCTTCCGCCAGATGATCGCCGTGATCGGCGATTCCGCCAATGCCGGCTCGATCGGCGTGCATACCAGAGGCGGCTTCAAGATGATCGGCACGCATCCGAATGTCGGCCTGAAATTCGGCCGCTGGCTGGATACGGTGATGATGCAGCGCGAGCTCGGCGAGGGCGCGACGAGCGTGCCGGCGAAGTAGATTCCCTGTTGGTCGGGTTAGACCACCGCCAGTTTCCGGTCGATCACCAGCAGCACGCGCTCGAGCTCGTGGCCACGGCGCAGGATCAGCCCGGTCGCCGAGATCACGCTGTACATGCCCTGCTTGCGGGCGAGCCGCGGATCCTTCTCGATGCGGTAGATCGGCACTTCGGAGGCGCGGCGATAGACCGAGAACACCGCGCGGTCTTTCAGGAAATCGATGGCGTAATCGCGCCACTCGCCGTCGGCGACCATCCGGCCATAGAGGTTGAGAATTCGGTGCAGCTCCAGCCGGTTGAACGTCACCCTGCTCGGCTGAGCATTCGCAGCGACGGGACGCGCCACTGCGCGCTGCTCGCTCGGATCGGCATCCTCCGACGTCAAGCTCATGGGGCGCCTCCTCATCGCATCGCATGACCGCCCCCGCGAAGACCGTCCCCGGAGCCGCGGACCATGACATCGGTATGATTGCGCCAACTGTTCCCCGCCGCAAGGGGGCTCCTGAACGGCCCCCGGAGGACGGGGCTCACCTCGTCGAGAGCTGGCGAATCACGACACACGCAACGGTGGAACTTGTCAGCGGCAAACCGTCACGGGATCGTTAGCAGGAATCACAGGATCGCCGCTTTTCCGCCCATCGCCTGCCGCCCTGCACTGCGAAGAGACTGACGTGCGTTGACCCGGTCCTTTCGGTTCCGGATTCCTCAGCCCCCAGCCCCCCGGGGTCGAACAGGATCGGGTCTGTACGCGCGACAAGGAGGGCCAACGCGAGTTGGTCCTTTTTTGTTTGTGGCGGGGTGTTTTACTTCCGGCTGTCATTCCGGAGCGCGCGAAGCGCGAGCTACGATGCGCCATCGCGCATCTGAGAATCTATTTCTCGTCTGAAGATGCGGATAGATGGGTTCCGGGCTCGCGCTTCGCGCGCCCCGGAATGATGAAGAAGAGCAGGGAATGTCTCGTGCCGCGCTTCAGTGCAGCGACGTGTACGCCGCGCCCAGCATCGCACCGGGTCTTTCGCGGCTGCCGTCCTGGACGTAGACCACCGCACCGTCGACGCCGTCGCGCGACGTCAGATTCTCGAGCGGTACCGTCCAGCTTTCCGGATGGCCGTTCCAGTCGCCGACCTTGAGCAGGTTGCGCACGACGTTGTGGTAGGTGATCTGCTGTCCGCGGTTTTCGCCACGGCTGATTTCGATCGGCACCGATTTCGCGATCGAGCAGATCCAGACCTCGCCATGCGAGACCGCAGGTTCCTTGCTCGCGGCGACCGACACGTTGATCTGCTTGCCCGCGAGCGACATCGTGACGGGAACGCTCATCACGCCCAGGCCCTTGTCGGTCTTGCCGATCGCATTTTCGATGCCGGCACGATCGCTGCCGATGACGTGCGTGGCGCCGTTGACCACCGCTTGCGGCGTATAGACCTCGCGGTCGCCGCGCATCCGTGAATAAGCGCGCTGCCGCGCCGAGAAACGCGAATCCGCCAGCGTGTCCTTCCAGCCCAGATAATCCCAATAGTCGATCGGCATGCTCAGCGCGATGATCGAGGGATCCTTGGCGAGGTCACCGATGATCTTGTCGGCGGGCGGGCAGGACGAGCAGCCCTGCGAGGTAAACAATTCGACAACGGCGCGGGGGTCTGCCTGGGCGGGACGGATGATGGCGACGATGGCACAGATACCGAGCGCTCCCGACCAGAATGCACCGGACCAGCGCGTAACGAGATTAGAAGCCATACCAGTCATGTCGAACGTCACACATCGTCATTCGTTGGGGAGGAAGCTTATCGCCTGATGGTCACCGTAGTCTTACGGGGCGCGGCACGTTCAACCGTCCAATGCGGGATTCCGCCGGACGAGCCCATCTGAAGCATGCCGCAAACGCGCGAAGGCGGCCTTTTGATAGGCCGCCTTCGTTTAACCTTCTACTCACGTCGCAGTGAGCCACCGTTCACAAATTCGCGCTTACGCCGCGAGCTTGCGCAGCACGTAGTGCAGAATGCCGCCGTTCCGGTAGTAATCGAGTTCGTCCAGCGTATCGATGCGGCAAAGCAGCGAAACGCGCTGCAACGAACCGTCGGCGGACACGATCTCAGCGGTCAGCTTCTGGCGCGGCTTGAGGTCGCCGACGAGGCCACGCAGCGTGACCTTCTCGTCGCCCTTCAGGCCGAGGGACGACCAGGAGGTGCCTTCCTCGAAGGTCAGCGGCAGCACGCCCATACCGACCAGGTTGGAGCGATGGATGCGCTCGAAGCTCTGGCAGATCACAGCGCGCACGCCGAGCAGACGGGTGCCCTTGGCGGCCCAGTCGCGCGAGGAGCCGTTGCCGTATTCGGCGCCGGCGAACACCACCAGCGGCACCTCTTCCTGCTGGTACTTCATCGCGGCGTCGTAGATCGACATCTGCTCGCCGTCGGGCCAATGCTTGGTGAGACCACCCTCAGGGATATTGCCGTCAGCGCCCTTCAGCATGAAGTTTTTGATGCGGATGTTGGCGAAGGTGCCGCGCATCATCACCTCATGATTGCCGCGACGCGTGCCGTACTGATTGAAGTCGGCCGGGCGCACCTGGTGCTCGCTGAGATATTTGCCCGCGGGCGAGGTGAGCTTGATCGAACCGGCCGGCGAGATGTGGTCGGTGGTGATCTTGTCGCCGAACATGGCGAGGATGCGGGCCTCGACGATGTCGGTGACCGGCTCCGGCTCCTTCTTCATGCCTTCGAAATAGGGCGGGTTCTGCACATAGGTCGAAGACATGTTCCAGCGATAGGTCTCGCTCTCGACCGTCTTGATCTTGCGCCAGTTGGTGTCGCCCTTGAACACGTCGGCATACTTCTTCTTGAAGATCGACGCGGTCACGAACTTCTTCATGAAGGCGTTGATCTCCTTCGTCGTCGGCCAGATATCCTTCAGGTAGACCGGCTTGCCGTCCTTGCCTTCGCCGAGCGGCTCGACCGCGAGGTTCTTGGTGACGCTGCCGGCGAGCGCGTGCGCGACGACCAGCGGCGGCGAGGCCAGATAGTTCGCCTGCACGTCGGGCGAGACGCGGCCTTCGAAATTGCGGTTGCCTGACAGCACGGCGGCGGCGACGATGCCGTTGTCGTTGATCGACTTCGAGATCTCCTCCGGCAGCGGACCGGAATTGCCGATGCAGGTGGTGCAGCCGAAGCCGACCAGGTTGAAGCCGACCTTGTCGAGATCCTTCTGCAGACCGGAATCGGCAAGATAGCCCGCGACGACCTGGCTGCCCGGAGCCAGCGAGGTCTTCACCCACGGCTTGGCCTTGAGGCCCTTCGCGGCAGCGTTGCGCGCCAGAAGGCCGGCACCAATCAGCACGCTCGGGTTCGAGGTGTTGGTGCAGGAGGTGATGGCGGCGATCACGACGTCGCCGTGGCCGAGATCGAAGTTCTTGCCTTCGACCGGGAAGCGCTTGTTGGGCTCTTCGGCCTTCTTGTACTCGCTGCCGAGCGCCAGCGAAAAGCCTTCTGCGACCGACGGCAGCGCGATGCGGCCTTCGGGACGCTTCGGACCGGCCATCGACGGCACGACGTCGGCGAGGTCGAGGGTCAACGTTTCCGTGAACACCGGATCGGCCGACTTGGCCGTGCGGAACAGGCCCTGCGCCTTGGCATAGGCCTGCACCAGCGCGACGCGCGGCGCCGCGCGGCCGGAGGTCTTGAGATAATCGATCGCGGCGGCATCGACAGGGAAGAAGCCGCAGGTCGCGCCGTACTCCGGCGCCATGTTGGCGATGGTGGCCTTGTCGGCGACGGAGAGATTGTCGAGGCCGGGGCCGAAGAACTCGACGAACTTGCCGACGACGCCGAGCTTGCGCAGCATCTGCGTGACGGTCAGCACGAGGTCGGTGGCGGTGACGCCTTCCTTCATCGCGCCCTTCAGCTTGAAGCCGACGACGTTGGGCAACAGCATCGACAGCGGCTGGCCGAGCATGCAGGCTTCCGCCTCGATGCCGCCGACGCCCCAGCCGAGCACGGCGAGACCGTTGACCATCGTGGTGTGAGAGTCGGTGCCGACCAGCGAGTCAGGGTACGCAACCTCGAAGGTGCCGGTCTTCTTGCCGACCGTCATCTTCTCCTTCTTGGTCCAGACGGTCTGGGAGAGATATTCGAGATTGACCTGATGGCAGATGCCGGTGCCGGGCGGCACGACGGAGAAGTTCGAGAACGCCTTCTGGCCCCACTTCAGGAACTCGTAGCGCTCCTGGTTCTGCTTGTACTCTTCAGTGACGTTCTTGGCGAAAGCCTTGTTGTCGCCGAAGAAGTTCACGATCACGGAGTGGTCGATGACGAGGTCGACGGGGACCAGCGGGTTGATCTTCTCGGCATCGCCGCCGAGCTTCTGCATCGCGTTGCGCATCGCGGCGAGATCGACCACCGCCGGCACGCCGGTGAAGTCCTGCATCAGCACGCGCGCGGGGCGGAAGGCGATCTCGTGCTCCAGCGACTTCTTGCGCAGCCACTTCGAAACCGCGACGATGTCTTCCTTCTTGACCGAGCGGCCGTCCTCGTTGCGGAGCAGGTTCTCGAGCAGGACCTTCATCGAATAGGGAAGTTTCGAAATTCCCTTCAGACCATTCTTCTCGGCCGTGGGCAGGCTGTAATAGACATAGGTCTTGGCGCCGACCTTGAGGGTCTTTTTGCATTTGAAGCTGTCGAGCGAGGTCATGTAGGAATCCCAATTGTTAGATATACCCGGCAGAGGGTATTGTAACACCGTCAGCGTATCAGGCTGGGCCGCTTGCAGGGGCAGGTTGAGTTGCTGCATCAAGTAGTTCCGGGCTTATAGAAGCTTTCTAACCGCGCCGCCACAGCCACAATCGTGCCGCAGCAATCCGCCAGCCAAAAATTCCCATGCGCTACCCCAAGTTTTCCTGAGGCCTGGCTTTGAGCGCGATCATGCAAGACAAGATGCAGCTGTCCGGACGCGGGGTGGGCTGCGTGCGGGGCGGCCGCGAGGTGTTTTCCGGGCTCGATTTCGATGCGGTCGCGGGCGAGGCCGTGGCGGTGATCGGCCGCAACGGATCGGGCAAGACCTCGCTGCTGCGGCTGATCGCGGGCCTGCTCGTTCCGGCCGGCGGCACGATCGCACTTAAGGGAGGTGACGCCGAGATGACACTCCCGGAGCAGTGCCATTATCTCGGCCATCGCGACGCCCTGAAGCCGGCCCTCACGGTCGCGGAAAACCTGTCGTTCTGGGCTGATTTCCTCGGCGGCGAGTGCTCTGACGCGGCCGAGAGCCTCGCCAAAGTCGGGCTAGCCCATGCCACCCATCTGCCCGCGGGCTTCCTGTCGGCCGGCCAGCGCCGCCGCCTGTCGCTGGCCCGGCTGCTGACGGTCCGACGGCCGGTCTGGCTGCTGGACGAGCCGACCAACGCGCTCGACGTCGCCGGCCAGGACATGTTCGGCGGCCTGATGCGCGACCACCTGGCGCGCGGCGGGATGATCGTCGCGGCGACCCACGGGCCGCTGGGGCTCGACGCGCGGGAGCTAAGAATCGGGGGTGTGGCGTGAGGTGGCGCGACCCTCAGTTTTCCAAGCGGCTGGGCGCCGCTCTCTCTGTTCCCTCCCCCCTTGTGGGGGAGGGTCAGGGAGGGGGGAGCCACACGACGCGGCCTATCGGTTTTTCCGTCGTGGAGGCGGGCAGTTTACTACCAGTCACTAGCCTCGAAGGATCATCTCGCCCGGGGCTACCCCTCTCCCCAGCCCTCCCCCACAAGGGGGGAGGGAGTGCAGTGTGCATGCGGCGCGAGGTGCCGATCCGCGGCAGCATCGGAGCGAGCCCATGACCGCCCTCGCCGCCCTGATCCGCCGGGACATCAGGATCGCGCTCCGCGTCGGCGGCGGCGCGCTGATCGGGGTGTTGTTCTTCCTGACCGTCGTCGTGCTGATGCCGTTCGCGGTCGGGCCCGACCTGGCCCTGCTGTCGCGGCTGGGGCCGGCGATCCTGTGGCTTGGCGCGCTGCTGGCGAGCCTGCTCACGCTGGACCGGCTGTTCATGGCCGACCACGAGGACGGCTCGCTCGACCTCATCACCATGAGCCGGACGCCGCTGGAACTCGCCTGTGCCGCCAAGGCGCTGGCGCACTGGCTGGCGGCGGGCCTGCCGCTGATCGTCGCAACCCCCGTGCTCGGCCTGCTGCTCAACCTCGACATGGTCGCGACCGGCGCGGTCGCGCTGACGCTGCTGGCGGGCACCCCGGCCCTGACCTTCACCGGCATGATCGGCGCGGCGTTGGCGGTGACGTTGCACCGCGGCGGGCTGCTGATGGCCGTGCTGGTGCTGCCGCTGTCGATTCCGGTGCTGATCTTCGGCGTCGCGGCCTCGCAGGCCGCGATCGTCGGTCCCATGACGTTCGGCGCGCCGTTCTCGATCCTGTGCGCGCTGTCGCTGGTCAGCCTTGTGATCGGCCCGTTCGCGGCGGCGGCGAGCCTGAAGCACGGGCTGGACTGAAATGGGTCTGACGCCTTGACCCCGATCAACTTTCGCTGCGCGCTTTCATGCTGATTGCGTGAGCAGCCCACGGTGATTATCAGGATACCATGCCGCTGATCGACCTCGCCAACCCCACCAGGTTCCTCGCGCTCTCGGCGCGGGTGTTGCCGTGGCTTGCGGCCGCGACCGCCATCCTGCTTGCGACGGGCCTCTATCTGTCCGCTCTTGCGCCCGACGATTATCAGCAGGGCGCGACCGTGAAGATCATGTTCATCCACGTGCCCAATGCCTGGCTGTCGATGTTCGTCTGGGGCGTGATGAGCGTCGCCTCGCTGGGCACGCTGGTGTGGCGGCATCCGCTTTCCGACGTCGCCGCCAAAGCCGCCGCTCCGATCGGCGCGGCCTTCACCTTCCTGGCGCTGCTCACGGGCTCGCTGTGGGGCCGGCCGATGTGGGGCACCTATTGGGAATGGGACGCGCGGCTGACCTCGGTGCTGATCCTGTTCCTGATGTATCTCGGCCTGATGGCGCTGTGGCGCGCGGTCGAAGATCCCTCGCGCGCGGCGCGCGCCGCGGCGGTGCTGACGCTGGTCGGCGCGCTCAATCTTCCCATCATCAAATTCTCGGTCGACTGGTGGAATACGCTGCACCAACCGGCCTCAGTGATGCGCATGGGCGGCTCGACGCTCGACAAATCGTTCCTGATTCCGCTGCTGGTGATGGCGGTCGCATTCACGCTGCTGTTCGTCACGCTTCATCTGGCCGCCATGCGCAACGAGATTTTGCGCCGGCGCGTGCGCTCCTTGCAGATGATGCAGGCGAGCCGCGTGGCGTTTTCCAGCGAAATGAGCACCGGTTCGCGCCAGGAAAACGCATCGACAGGAGCTGCATGATCATGTCGCTCGGTCCCTACGCGCCCTTCATCGTGACGTCCTACGTCGCGGCAGCCATCGTGGTCGTGCTCCTGATCGGCTGGATCGTGCTCGATCATCGCAACCAGACGCAGCGTCTGCGCGAGCTCGAGCGCAGCGGCATCACCCGCCGCTCGGGCCGCAGCGCGACGGGCACGCCATGACCGATCAATCGACCTCCGCACCGCCGCAGCGCCGCACCTTCCTGATGGTACTGCCGCTGCTCGCGTTCCTCGGGCTCGCCGTGCTGTTCTGGTTCGGGCTCGGCGGGGGCGACCACTCGCGGATTCCCTCCGCGTTGATCGGAAAGCCCGCGCCACAGATCACGCTGCCGCCGCTCGAGGGATTGCAGACCGACAGCGCACAAGTGCCGGGGCTCGATCCTTCCGCGTTCAAGGGCAAGGTCAGCCTCGTCAATGTCTGGGCCTCCTGGTGCGTGCCTTGCCACGACGAAGCGCCGCTGCTGACGGAGCTCGCCAAGGACAAGCGCTTCCAGCTCGTCGGCATCAACTACAAGGATGCGCCCGAGAACGCGCGGCGCTTTCTCGGCCGCTACGGCAACCCGTTCGGACGCGTCGGCGCTGACGCCAACGGCCGCGCCTCGATCGAATGGGGCGTCTATGGCGTCCCGGAGACTTTCGTCGTCGGCCGCGAAGGCACCATCGTCTACAAGCTGGTCGGCCCGATCACACCCGACAATCTCAAGGCCGTGCTCATCCCCGAGCTCGACAGGGCGCTCAAAGCAGGAAGCTGATCATGGCGCTGACGAACTTCTTCGCGGATTAGGTTCACGAAGCGTCACGACGATGGGTCGTGTCCGTGTTGCCTGCAAGCAAGCCGGACACGACATCCCAGCCCTTCTCGAACATATGGCCGACCTTGTGACCGAAAGATTGGTCCGGGCGCAACCGCGGCGATTCCAGAATGTGCATCAGGTGCCGGTGATCGCTTGGAATCGTGTTGATCTCGGCGTCGACGGCGGCCTGGACGGCCGTCATCAGCTGATCCAGCTGCTGGCCCCAGCCGGACCCTTTGAGCTCGATCCGAGTTCTCAGCGCGTCCTCGATCCCGTATATCTCGCTGACGATCTCCTTCGCCCGCACCGGACGGTAGTTCCTGAGCGCAAACAGCAGGAGGTGGTGCTTCTCCTCGATCTGATCGAGCACCATCGACACCGCAATCGCGAAGGGGGACGCCGCGATCCGCGCCGCAGCCCGATCGGCGGCGGGAACGGTCGCGACCGACAGCAGCTCCCAAGGCGTCTCCAGACGCCTTGCGAGGATCATGAGCGCGAACGGCACGGCATCGGCGCGATTGGCCTTCAGCGTTCTCAAAAGGCCGAGGACCTTGTCCAGACTGGCGCCCTCGAGCCGGCCAATCCTCGGCGCGAGCGCACGGCCGAAATCCTCGAGCTCCCGCTGCATGTCGAGGTAGCGCAGCATCTTCTTCAGGTCGTCGAACGTCGCATGCGAGCTGGTATAGGCCATCAGGCCGTCGCGAATGGAGGCGGTGCCCTCGGCCGAGCCGAGCAGGCCGTTGAGATAGATCAGCACCTTCTTCTGGAACGCCTGGGCCATCTGCCGCGCCTCGGCCTGCTTGTCCGCGGCGATGACATCGTTCGCATCGGCGATGTAGTCGGCGGCCATGCTGCGCAGCAATTGCTCGGTCACGAGGCTCCAGATCGGCGCGAGCGATCCACGGGCGATCTGACCGCTATTGGCCCGCTCGGGCGCCCTGTCCACCAGCACCGGCTCGAGCGGCTCGAAGAAGTAGCGTGAGGGATTTCCGACGCGATAATGATTCTGGCCGGTGTTGCGAAACTCGGCACGCAGCGCCGCGATCAGGGGCTCGGAATGCGGAATGTCCTCGCCGAGCAGATGCAACCGTTCGAGTTCGGCGAGCAGGCGGCGGCGGACCTGCGGGGCGAGCTGCCGGAGGTACTCAATCAGGTGTTCAGCGGTCTGGCCCTGTTTTGTGTTCACCACCGGTCCTCCGGCGTGCCACCATCTCTTCACGGGAAAAGGCTACCGACTGCGGCCCTTCAGGCAAGATAATGCGCTGAATAATTTCATCATGCGGTTACAGAGCGATGAAGACGGGAACGGATCGGCCGTCCGACCCGACCCGCGGGCGCGCGAAGTGCACGGCAGCGTGAATAGGCTTGGTCGGGCGTTGGCCGGAGGGAACCGATAGCCGGGCGTCAGCCGTTCCTGATATCCCCGGCCTCGGCCTCGCTGGTTTCCAGCGACACCGGCTCGACCCCGTAGCGCTTGGTCAGCGGCATCTGGGCGATGGCGAAGATCATGGTCAGCGGCGTGACGCCGAACACCTTGAAGTTCACCCAGAAGTCGGTGCTCTGGGTGCGCCAGACCACCTCGTTCAGTACCGCCATGCCGGCGAAGAACAAGGCCCAGCGCAACGTCAGGATCCGCCAGCCCTGCGGCGTCAGGTTGAACATCTGGTCGAACATCACCGCGATGAAGGAACGGCCGAACAACAAGCCGCCGCCGAGAATCGCGGCGAACAGGCCGTAGATGATGGTCGGCTTGACCTTGATGAAGGTCTCGTCGTGCAGCACCAGCGTCAGCGTGCCGAACACCAGTACGATCACGCCTGTCACGATCGCCATGATCGGGATGTGGCGCGTCACCACATAGGAGGCGATCATCGCCGCCACGATCGCGACCATGAAGGCGCCGGTTGCGGCGAACAGGTTGAACTTCGCATTGACGAAGAAGAACACGAGCAGCGGACCGAGCTCGGTCGCAAGCTTGAACAGCGGATGCGGCTGGGTCTTGTCCATTCTCTAGCTTTCGATACCGGCGATCGCGCGGGCGAAATCGCGTGCGGTGAACGGCGCAAGATCGTCGACGCCTTCGCCGACGCCGATGAAATGCACCGGCAGTTTGAATTTCTCCGCGAGCGCCACCAGGATGCCGCCGCGCGCGGTGCCGTCGAGCTTGGTCATCACGAGGCCCGTGACTCCCGCGGTGCGATGGAAGGCTTCGACCTGCGACAACGCGTTCTGGCCGACGGTGGCGTCCAGCACGAGTAGCACCGCATGCGGCGCCGTCGCGTCCACCTTGCGGATGACGCGCACGACCTTCTCCAGCTCGTTCATCAGCTCGGCCTTGTTCTGCAAGCGGCCGGCAGTGTCGATCAGGAGCACGTCGATGTTCCGCTCTTTGGCCGCCGTCAGTGCATTGAAGGCGAGGCTTGCCGAGTCCGAGCCTTGCGCGCCTGCGATAACAGGCGTCTTGGTGCGCTCGCCCCAGACCTTGAGCTGCTCGATCGCGGCAGCGCGAAACGTGTCACCGGCGGCGAGCATCACCTTGCGGCCTTCGGAGGCGAATTTCTGCGACAGCTTGCCGATCGTGGTGGTCTTGCCGGAGCCGTTGACGCCGACCACGAGGATGACGAACGGCTTCCTGGCCGTATCGATCTCGAGCGGCTTCGCCACCGGGGCCAGCACCTTCTCGACCTCGGTCGCGACGACGTCCTTGACCTCGTCGGCCGAGATCGCCTTGTCATAACGTCCCGTGCCGACCGCGTCCGCAATCCGCACCGCGACGGAGGTACCGAGGTCGGCGCGCAGCAACACGTCCTCGATGTCGTCGAGCATGGCGCGGTCGAGCTTGCGCTTGGTGACGAGGTCGGCGACCGCGGTCCCCAGCGAGGACGAGGTGCGCTTCAGCCCGTTGGACAGGCGGCGCCACCAGCTCAGCTTGGGGGTGTCAGTGGTATCGTTCATGGCGGGGGTGTGTTAGCCGTTCCGGCAAGTAAACGAAAGTCTTGCAATTGCTCGATGTTCCCGAATTGACTGCTGACGAGATCCTGGGCCGCGTGCTCCATCGCGACGGCTTGATGCTGGTCATCAACAAGCCGGCCGGTCTACCGGTGCATCGCGGCCCCAAGGGCGGCCCCAATCTGGAAGACTCCTTCGACGCGCTCCGGTTCGGCCTGCCGCGGCCGCCGGTGCTGGCCCACCGCCTGGACAAGGACACCTCCGGCTGCCTCGTGCTTGGCCGCCATCGCAAGGCCACCGCTTCGCTCGGCCTTCTCTTCAAACATGGCAAGATTGGCAAGACCTACTGGACCGTGGTCGAGGGCGGGCCGGCCGAGGACGAGGGCACCATCGATATGCCGCTCGGCCGGCTCAATGCCGAGCGCGGCTGGTGGCAGAAGCCCGACCCGGAAGGGCAGAAGGCCATCACCAACTGGAAAGTGCTGGGCCGGGGCGAGGGTTTTACCTGGCTCGCCATGGAACCGGTGACCGGCCGGACCCATCAATTGCGGGTGCATTCCTCGGCGACCGGATGGCCGATTTTCGGCGATAACATTTACGGTAACGGCCCGCGCTTCGGCGAGCCGAAGCTGCATCTGCATTCCCGCGAGATCGTGGTGCCGATCTCCCGGAACAAGGAGCCGATCCGCGTCGTCGCGCCGGCCCCGCCACACATGCACGAGAAGCTCCGTGCCTGCGGCTGGAACGGGGAATAGCGGTCCGTCCAAGCCATGGTTTACGAAACGTTCAGGGCTCGCCTCTAATGATAGCGGTTGCTTAGAACAAGCCTCCCATTCGCTCAGGACGAGCACCGCGTCATGTCCACGGCCGAGCTATCCATTATCGACGAGGTCGAGTCCGCGATCCGGACCGGCTCGCCGGAAAAGGGCCTGGAGACCGCGCGGCGCGTCACCGACCTGTTCCTCTCTTCCGCCGGAAGCTTCAACGACGAACAGATTGCCCTGTTCGACGACGTGCTCGAGCGCCTGATCGGCACCATCGAGCTGCGCGCCATCGCCGATGTGGCAGCCCGCGTTGCGCTGGCTGAAATCAGCGCCCAGCTCGCGCCGATCGCGCAGGCGCCGCCGTCCGTGATCCGCCGCCTCGCCAACAATGACGAGATTCGCATCGCCGGGCCCGTGCTGCAGGAATCCGCGCGCCTCGACGACGGCGAGCTGGTGAAGATCGCCTCCAGCAAAAGCGAGCCGCATCTGCTCGCGATCGCCGGCCGCTGGTGGCTGAAGGAGATCGTCACCGATGCGCTGCTGGCGCGCCGCTATCCCAGCGTCAGCCGGCGCCTTGCCGCCAATCCCGGTGCGCGCATGTCCGGAAAGGGATTCACCGTCATCGTTGGACAAGCCGAGAGCGATCCCGAGCTCGCGGTAAGCATCGGCATCCGCGTCGACCTGCCGTCGGACCTGCGCCGCCGATTGCTGCGTTCGGCAACCGACGCCGTTCGCACCCGTCTGCTATCACGCGCCCCGCCCGACCTGTTCGAAGAAATCCAGAATGCGATCGCCGCCGTCACCGTCGGCGTCGAGCGCGAGATGTCGGGCGTGCGCGACTTCGAGGGCGCCAAGCGCGCGATTGCAAGTCTCAAGGCGACGGACCAGCTCAACGAGGCGACGCTGCTCGGCTTCGCCAGGCAGCGGCGCTACGAGGAAACCGTGGCCGCCTTGGCCGCGCTGTCCGGCTCGACCATCGAGGTGATTCGTCCGCTGATGCAGAGCCTGCGCGAAGACGGCCTGCTGGTGCCGTGCAAGGCGGCACAGCTCTGCTGGCAGACGACGGCGGCCGTGCTCGAGAGCCGCTTTGCGACAGGCGCGATGAAGCCGGCGGACCTTGCGCGAGCGGAGAATAATTTTGCGCGCATGACGGCCGAGAACGCACGACGCACGTTGCGCTTCTGGCAGGTGCGGGCGTTGTAGTTCTTTCCCTCTCCCCTTGTGGCAGAGGGTGGCTCGCCGCCTAGCGGCGAGACGGGTGAGGGGTATCTCTCCGCGAGTCCACACATCAATTGAGTACGCGGAAGCAACCCCTCATCCGGCGCTTCGCGCCACCTTCTCCCACAAGGGGAGAAGGAAAGAGGCAGCGGATCATATGGTGAGCCGCTCGCCGTCATTGCCGGCGATCCTCAACGACACGACGCTGCCAATACGCCCGCCCGCTATTGCCACCGGCAGATAATGCTCGGTGCGCCCCTGCCCTTCGCTCTCGATCAGCACAGCGCGCTGTGCGCCGATCTCTGCGTTCAATCGGTGCCGCAACGCCACCTCGCCAGCCGCACGCAGCCGCTTCGCGCGGTCCTTGATCGCACCGCCTGGAACCTGGGGCATCTTCGCAGCCGGCGTGCCGGGGCGCGGCGAATAAGGGAAGACATGCAGGAAGGTCAGGGCGCATTCCTCGACGAGATCGAGCGAGCGCGAGAACATCCCCTCGGTCTCGGTCGGGAAACCCGCGATGATGTCGGCGCCGAAAACGATATCCGGGCGCAGGCGCCGGACCTGGTTGCAGAACGCGATCGCATCGCTCCGCGAATGCCTCCGCTTCATGCGCTTCAGGATCATATCGTCGCCGGATTGCAGCGAGAGGTGCAGGTGCGGCATCAAGCGCGCATCGTCGGCGATGGCATCGAGCAGATCGCGATCGGCCTCGATCGAATCGATCGAGGAGATGCGCAGCCGCTTCAGCTCCGGAACGTGCCGCAGGATCTGCTTCGTCAGCATGCCGAGCTTGGGCGCGCCCGGCAGGTCGGCGCCGTAGCTGGTGAGGTCGACGCCGGTCAGCACGATCTCGGCGTGACCGCGTTCGACCAGGGAGCGAACCTGTTCGACCACCGCGCCCATCGGAACCGAGCGCGAATTGCCGCGGCCGAACGGGATGATGCAGAAGGTGCAGCGATGATCGCAGCCGTTCTGCACCTGCACGAACACCCGCGGTAGACCGCTCGCATAGCCGTCGACGAGATGTGGCGCCATCTCCCTGACGGCCATGATGTCGCTGACGGCAATCTTCTCGCTGGCACCGAGATCGAAGGCGTCGCGCGTTGCGCGCCACGCATCCCCGCGCATCTTGTCGTCATTGCCGACGACGCGGTCGACCTCGATCATGTCGGCGAACATCGCGCTTTGCGTCTGCGCCGCGCAGCCGGTGACGACGATGCGTACGCCCGGCCGTTCGCGCTTCAACTTGCGGATCGACTGCCGCGCCTGCGCCACCGCCTCATTGGTGACGGCGCAGCTGTTGATCACGATGGTGTCGGTGAGGCCCGCCTCCTCGGCTTTGCTGCGGATCACCTCGGCCTCGAAGGCGTTGAGGCGGCAGCCGAAGGTGACGATATCGACCGCCATTAGCCTGCAGGCGCGAACAGCGCAGGATCGAACTTGCCTTCGTATTCGAAGGTCGCCGTGCCCGTCATCAGCACGTGGTCGTCGCGCTCGCGCCATTCGATGCCGAGGTTGCCGCCGGGCAGCGTCATCTCGACCTTGCGTTCGGTGCGCTTCAGCCGCGCCGCCGCAACCGCAGTCGCGCAGGCCGCAGAACCGCAAGCCCGGGTCAGCCCGGCGCCGCGCTCCCAAGTGCGCATGGTGATGTGCTCACGATCGACGATATGGGCTAGCGTGATGTTGGCGCGCTTCGGGAAGATCGGATGATTTTCCAGAAGCGGACCAAAACGTTCGAGATCGTAGGCATCGACGTCGTCGACCCAGAAGATCGCGTGCGGATTGCCCATGCTGACCACGGAGGGCGAATGCAGGATCGGCTTGTCGATCGGCCCGATCTGCAATTCGATGTAGCGTGTGTCGCGAAACTCCTCCGCCAACGGAATATCCTGCCAGCCGAACTTCGGCGCACCCATGTCGACTGTGTAGAGATCGGGCGTCGGGCCCTGCCAGGCATTGAGCAGGCCGGCGGCGGTTTCGAACGTCGCCGTGGTCTGCCCGCTCTTTTCGAAGATGCGGCGCACGACGCAGCGCATGCCGTTGCCGCACGCGCCCGCTTCCGAGCCGTCATTGTTGTAGATGCTGATGAAGGCTTCGGTGCCGTGGAGCCGCGGCTTCTGCAGCACCATGAGCTGGTCATAGGGCACGCCGCCATGCGCGGAGGCGACGGCGCGGGCGTCATCAGGCGTGATGCGGCCGGCGGAATCGCGCATATCGACAACGACGATCTCGTTGCCGATGCCGTTCATCTTGGCAAATGCGTGGTTGGCCAGCGCGCTCATGAAAATTCCCGAATTTCGCCTGCCTTATATGGCGATCCTTGCCGGCTTGGCCAGTGATTTGCTGCTGGCTGCCGCTGATGTCAGGCATGACGCATCTGTCATGGGACGAATTTGGCGCTCGCGTGTTAGAACGGCGCAGTTCGCGCGACCGGGGACGCGCGACCGGATGTGGGCCTTGGTCGTTAAGGCCTTGCTCGTTAAGGCCTTGGGGAGAATGGAATGATTGGGTTTCGTCGTCTTGCTCTGGCTGCGCTGATCCCGGCGGCGGCCTTTTCGCTTGGGCTATCAGGTGCTCTGGCGCAGACGCCGAGCCCGGCGCCGTCAGCCTCAGCAAGCCCCTCGCCGGCTCCGTCGGCCGCTCCCTCGCCCGCCGCGAGCACCTTGCCTGCGCCCGCGGCAACTCCCTCCCCCGCGGCCAGCGCCTCGCCGAGCCCGGCGGCGCCACCGCCTGCCGCAGCCGCCACCCCCGCCCCGGTGCAGACCGCCGATCCGTTTGGCCAGGAGACCACGCTCGAGGCCAAGAAGGTCGTGATGGTCAAGGGCACCGCCAATTGGGACTCGGCCTTCGATACCCTGGTCGACGCCTTCAAGGCGCTGAACGCGCTGCTCGACAAGCAGGGCATCAAGCGCGCCGGCAACCCGATGATCGTCTACACCTCGACCGACGACACCGGCTTCACCTTCCTCGCCGAGATCCCGGTCGACCAGGATCCGAAGAACCTGCCCAAGGACATGAGCATCGGCAAATCGCCGGAGGGCAAGGCGCTGAAATTCGTCCATCGCGGCTCCTACGACAACATGGATAACACCTATGAGGCGATCACCAATCACCTCGACGACAAGAAGCTGGAAGCCAAGGACACGTTCATCGAGGAGTACCTCACCGATCCCCTCAAGACGGCCGAGGACAAGCTCGTGATCAATGTGTTCGTACCGCTGAAGTGAGACCGATGAAAAAGTCTGCCGCCCTCGCCGCCATCTTCGCCGCCACAGTGACGGCAGTGCCCGCGCTCGCCGATGATTTTCCGTCCGCCATCTCCGTGAGCGGCGAGGCGACCGTCTCGGCCGCCCCCGATCTTGCGCAGATCGATGCCGGTGTCGCCAATGACGCCAAGTCGGCGAAGGAAGCCTCCGACGCCAACAATGCCGCGATGGGCAAGGTGCTGCTGGCGCTGAAGGGCGCCGGCATTCCCGAGAAGGATTACCAGACCTCGCGGCTGTCGCTGCAGCCGCAATATGCCCCGAACCGCTCGAACGGTGCCTCGCCCGTGGTCGGCTTCCGCGCTTCCAACCGCGTCACGATCAAGATTCGCGACGTGACCAAGGTCGCCGGCATCATCGACACGCTGGTCGGCGCCGGCGCAAACGACATCGGCAACATCTCCTTCGAGGTGACGCAGGCCTCGAAACTGCTCGACGACGCCCGCGAGCAGGCGGTGACAGATGCACGGCGCAAGGCCGAGATCTACGCGAAAGCCACCGGCGTGACGTTGGGTGCACCACTCAGCGTCTCCGAGGGCGGCGCTCCGATGCCGCTGTTCAAGGGCCGCATGGCCGCAGCCCCGATGGCCGCGCCTGCCGCGGTTGCGCCCGGCGAGGAAACGTTGTCGGTGACGGTGAGTGTGAGCTGGGCGATCAAGGCGAAAGAGCAATAGATCCCGTGTCCCGGACGCGCTGCGCTGCGCCCGGCGCAGAGCGGCGACCTAAATCTCCACCACTTGCCCCGGCTTCATCGCCACGAACCGCGCCTGCGGAATCTTCGCCGCGTCGAGTGCTTCCACCAGCGCCTTGGCCGGTGCGTCGATCGCCTCATCCGTCAGCTGGAACGTGCCGTGATGATGGCCCAGCGCCTGCTCTGCGCCGCAATCAGCGAGCGCCTTCACCGCATCTTCCGGGTTCATGTGCTGGTCGCGCATGAACCAGCGCGGCTCGTAAGCGCCGATCGGCAGGATTGCCAGACGCAAAGCTCCGTGCCGCTCCGCGACACGACGAAAATGCCTGCCGTCGCCATAGCCGGAATCGCAGACGATGTAGATCTTCCCCGCCGGCGTCTCCAGCACGAAGCTCGCCCACAGCGCCTTGTTGCGGTCGAACGGGCTGCGCGCGGTCCAGTGGCGGGTCGGGACCAGATGCACGGCAATGCCGCCGCCGAGTTCGACGCGATCATGCCAGTCGAACGCGTGCGCCTTGATGGTGGAGTCAGCCCGGCGCATCGTCACGTCATTGCCGAGGGGGGTGACCACCCGCGGGGCGAAGTTCTTGGAGAGCCGCGACAGCGTCGCGATGTCGAGGTGATCGTAATGGCCGTGCGACACCAGCACGACGTCGATCTTGGGCAGCTTCTCGAAGGCAATGCCGGGATCGTTGTGCCGCTTCGGCCCGGCCCAGGCCACCGGCGAGACCCGCATCGACCAGACCGGATCGACCAGGATATTGAGGCCGCCGGTCTCGATCAGCCAGCTGGCATGGCCGATGAAGGAGAGCCGCACCTTGCCACCGTCGACGCGCTCCTGCGGGGTGTCGGCATGAGGGCTCGGGGCCCAATCCGGCCATTTCGCGCGCTGGCGTCCGCCGCTGAACTGCCAGCGCAGCACCTCGCGCAGCGATTTTGGCGGCGCGCCGTCCGGATCGAAGAAATGCAGGCCGTTGAAATGGTCGGAGGCGGGACCGTCATAGGTTTTCATGCGGGACATCGAGGCTGGTCGGAGAGGTAAGACATCACCGGCTATATGGGCGGGGCCGCCGAAAAAGGAACCCGTCGCCGGAAACCTCCTCTTTTCAAGGCCTTGTCCTGGCAAAGCCGTGCCGGCAGCCTAACTTTCCTTGACTTTTGGGCGTGAGCGGCGTTTAACCCAGCCACTTTCTCGGAAAGGCTTTCTTTTCGACCCGCCGACTGGCCCCGGAGGCCAGAGGTCAACGCCCGACAGCGCGATGCGCCCTCGGGCGCAAAGGTGTTTGGAAGATTGTTTGCCCAAGGAAGTGGTCATCGCCCGACTTGATCGGGCGATCCAGTATCCCAAAGGCGGCTCGGCTGGAACCGAGGTGCCGCGGCGTACTGGATGCCCCGGTCAAGCCGGGGCATGACAGAGGTGAATAAAGGCGCGCCCTCTCACCGGGGGACAGCAACAGGACCACTTCATTGTTCGACAATCTGTCGGAACGGCTTGGCGGAATTCTCGATCGTCTGACGGGGCGCGGTGCGCTGACTGAGAAGGACGTCGACGCCGCGATGCGCGAGGTGCGCCGCGCGCTGCTCGAAGCCGACGTTGCGCTCGAGGTCGTGCGCAGCTTCACCGAACGCGTCCGCGAGCAGGCGATCGGCGCCACCGTCGTCAAGTCGGTCACCCCAGGCCAGATGGTGGTCAAGATCGTCCATGACGAGCTGGTCAACACCCTCGGCGCCGAAGGCCAGACCATCGACGTCAACTCCGTGCCGCCTGTGCCGATCATGATGGTCGGCCTGCAGGGCTCCGGTAAGACCACCACCACCGCAAAGCTCGCCCGCCGCCTGGTCCAGCGCGACAAGCGCAAGGTGCTGATGGCTTCGCTCGACGTCTATCGTCCGGCGGCGATGGAGCAGCTGGCCGTGCTCGGCCGCGACCTCGACATTCCGACGCTGCCGATCGTGGCAGGACAGCAGCCGCCGCAGATTGCCAAGCGCGCGCTGGAAGCCGGCAAGCTCGGCGGCTACGACATCGTGCTGCTCGACACTGCCGGCCGCACCACGCTCGACGAAGAGATGATGACGGAAGCAGCGGCGATCAAAGCTGCTGCGAACCCGCATGAAGTCCTGCTGGTCGCGGACTCGCTCACCGGCCAGGACGCCGTGAATCTCGCGCGCGCATTCGATCAGCGCGTCGGCCTCACCGGCATCGTGCTGACGCGCGTCGACGGCGATGGCCGGGGCGGCGCCGCGCTGTCGATGCGCGCGGTCACCGGCAAGCCGATCAAGCTGATCGGTACCGGCGAAAAGACCGACGCGCTGGAAGATTTCCACCCCGATCGTATCGCCGGCCGTATCCTCGGCATGGGCGACGTGGTGTCGCTGGTCGAGAAGGCCGCCGCCAATATCGACGCCGAGAAGGCTGCGCGCACCGCCGAGCGCATGCGCAAGGGGCAATTCGACCTCAACGACATGCGTGAGCAGCTGCTGCAGATGGCCAACATGGGCGGCATCAGCGGGTTGATGGGCATGATGCCCGGCATCTCCAAGATGAAGAATCAAATCGCCGCCGCCGGCATCGACGACAAGATCCTGAAGCGCCAGGTCGCCATCATCGATTCCATGACGCGCGACGAGCGCCGTCATCCCGATATGCTCAAGGCCAGCCGCAAGAAGCGCATCGCGGCAGGGTCCGGCCAGAGCGTCGAGCACGTCAACAAGCTCCTGAAGATGCACCGGAACATGGCCGACGTGATGAAGGCGATGGGCTCGGGCAAGCGCGGCCCGCTCGCCGGCATCGCGCAGGCGATGGGCTTTGGCGGCGGCATGAAGATGCCGTCTCCGGAGGAGATGAAAGCGCTGCAGGAGAAGATGCAGAGCGGCGGCGGACAGGGTCTGCCCAGCCTGCCCAAGGATTTGCCGCCCGGTCTTCGCACCGGCCTGCCGAACCTGCCCGGACTGACCGGGCTGAGCGGCAAGCCGACGCTGCCGGGCCTCGGCGGTTTCCCGGGCAAGAAGAAATGAGGAATTCGTTGCGAGGGATCGCTTCGGTCTCGCGCAACGCGAAATGCCAATCAACCGAACAAAACGTACTTTGAAGGAGAACTGAATGTCCGTCGTTATCCGCCTCGCCCGCGCAGGCACCAAGAAGCGTCCCGTCTATCACGTCGTCGTCGCCGACTCGCGCTTCCCGCGCGATGGTCGCTTCATCGAGCGTCTCGGCTATTTCAACCCGCTGCTGCCGAAGGACAACGAGACCCGCCTCAAGCTCGACATGGACAAGGTGAAGGCCTGGCTCGCCAAGGGCGCGCAGCCGTCGGACCGCGTGTCCCGCTTCCTCGACGCCGCCGGCGTCAAGAAGCGCGAAGCGCGCAACAACCCCGAGAAGGCCGTGCCGCGCAAGGAGCGCAAGGCGCAGGCCGAAGCGGCTGCGAAGAGCTAAGGCCAGACCATGTCGGCGCTGATCTGCGTCGCGCGGATCGGCGCTGCGCATGGTGTGCGCGGCGCGGTCAAATTGTGGACCTTCACCGAGGATCCCTTTGCCGTGAAGCGCTACGGTCCGCTTGTCTCCAAGGACGGCAAGCGCCAGTTCGAGCTGGTGCAGGTCCGCGAAGCCAAGGACCATCTGGTCGCGACGTTCAAGGGCGTCACGACCCGCGATGAGGCCGAGCGCCTCAACGGCATCGAACTCTATGTCGCGCGCGAAAAACTGCCCGCGACCGACGAGGACGAATATTATCACGCCGACCTGATCGGGCTCGCCGCCGTCACAACTGACGGCGATGCGCTCGGACGCGTGCTCGCGATCCATAATTTCGGCGCCGGCGATATCATCGAGATCGCCCCCCTCAAGGGCGCGACGATGCTGCTGCCGTTCTCGAATGCGGTGGTGCCCGAAGTCGACATCAAGGGCGGCCGCGTCGTGATCGCGCTCCCGCAGGAGATCGAGGGCGAGGAGCGCTAGCCGCGCTCACCTGTCTGACGTCCCTGCTGCTCGAGCCAATCGCAAAATACCGCGCGATGCGGATCGTCGTCACGCCCTACGGGAAAATACGCAAAATAGCTGCGGGCCGGCAGGCTGATGTCCGGAAACGGCGTTATCAGGCGTCCGGCCGCAAGATCGTCGGCAATCAGCGCCGTCGGCCCCATGGCGACGCCGAGGCCGTCGAGCGCAGCCTGAAGCGTCAGATAGAAATGATCGAAGATCAGCGATGCCGCGCCCTCCAGCGCGGGCTCGCCCGCATCGGTCAGCCAGTCGCGCCATAGCCGCGGCATCGAGGTAACGTGCAGGAGCGTATGACGGCTGAGATCCGCGACCTCCGTCAACGGCAGTTTTACCAGCAGCGCGGGACTGCATACCGGCAGCCGCTGCTCCGACAGCAGAAAGCGCGCCGCAAAGCCGTGAAACGTGTCCGGTCCGCCGCGTATCACGACGTCGAACAGCTCTGGCAACGCATCCACCGGATCATTCGAAGTCGACAGCCGCACCTCGATATCGGGATGCTCGGCGCGAAACCTTGTCATGCGCGGCAGCAGCCAGCGCAGACTGAACGTCGCAAGCGCGTTGACGCGCAGCACCGCGGCCGGCGCCTCGCCGCGTCGCTTGCGATGTTGCTGCACGGCGGCGGAGACGCGATCGAGCGCGGGTGCGAACTCGGCAAGCAGTGCAGCGCCGGCCGGCGTCAGCAAGACCCGCCGAACCGATCGTCGGAATAGCGCCGGCGGCCCGAGCCAGCTTTCGAGCAGACGGATTTGCTGGCTGACCGCGCCATGCGTCACGCCAAGCTCGACGGCAGCTTCCTTGAAGCTGCCGAGCCGGGCCGCCGCCTCGAAGGCGAGGACGGCGTTCAGCGGCGGCAGGCTGCGGCGGGGAACGAACATGGACGGTACAATAGAATTTCTAACGCGAGGTCTGATTATTACTGGTTTGTGACAGCTTCTTGAAGACCGCATAATGAAAGCCAAGGCACTCACCAACCTTTACTTTCGGCTGCGCTGGACTTGAGCCTTGGCAATCTTTCCTTCAAATTTTCTATCGCGATCGCAAGCACTCGCTCCAGATCCGGTATCTCTCAGCAAGCCGCGCCGCACGCTCGCGGCAACCGGGATGAACCACGCCCTCCACGACGGCTACACGGATCTGATCTATGTGCTGCTGCCGGTGTGGCAGGGCGAGTTCGCGCTCAGCTACGGGCTGCTGGCCATCATGCGCGGGCTCTATTCGGTCGCGATGGCCGGGCTGCAGATCCCGATCAGCCACCTCGCCGAGCGGATCGATGGAAAGATCCTGCTCGCGCTCGGCACAATGGTGGCGGCGCTCGGCTATGTGCTCGCGGGGCTCTCCGGCAGTGTCGTCGGACTGGGCCTTGCGCTGCTGGTGTCCGGCGCCGGCGCGAGCACGCAGCATCCGCTCGCCTCGGCCGCGGTGTCGCGCGCCTATGGCCAGGCGGCACGCGGGCCGCTCGGCATCTACAATTTCAGTGGCGATCTCGGCAAGGCGACGCTTCCGGCCCTGACGGCGATGCTGCTGGTGATCGTGTCCTGGCGGCACGCGCTGCTTCTGATCGCATTGATGGGCCTGCTTGTCGCGCTCTGTCTTGCGCTGCTGATGCCGACCGTCGGCAAGGATTTTGCCCAGACATCAGCGGTTACGACGCATGGCACCAATCCCGGCCGCGGCGGATTCTCCTGGCTGCTCGCGATCGGAATTCTCGACAGCGCGGTGCGAATGGGTTTTCTCACCTTCCTGCCCTTCCTGCTGCGCGACAAGGGCGCTTCACTGCCAACGAGCGGGGTTGCGCTCGCGATGCTGTTCATCGGCGGCGCTGCCGGCAAATTCACCTGCGGCTGGCTCGGTGCGCGCATCGGCACGATCCGCACCGTGCTGCTGACCGAAGGCGGGACGGCTGCGCTGATTGTCGCGGTGCTGCTATTGCCGCTGATCCCGGCCATCATCGTGCTGCCGTTGCTGGGCGTGATGCTCAACGGCACATCCTCGGTGCTGTACGGGACGGTCTCCGAGCTCACCTCGCCTGATCGCACCGAGCGCGCCTTCGCACTGTTCTACACCGGGACGATCGGATCTGGCGCAACCGCGCCCGTGCTCTATGGCCTGCTCGGCGACTCCCTTGGCCCGACGCTGGCGACAGTCGCAACGGCCGCCACGGCACTGGCGATCTGCCCGCTCGCGCTGCTGCTGGGATCGCATCTCGCCGACGGCGGCCGCGCCTGACCAACTCGGGATCTCGCAAATTCGAGGTCTCGACCTGCCGGGCGCAATGCCCTAACCAGCGGCCATGACCAATCCCTCCCCCTGGCGCGCGACAGTGCTGACGCTGTTTCCGGAGATGTTTCCGGGGCCGCTCGGCGTGAGCCTGGCGGGGCGGGCGCTGGCGTCCGGCCTCTGGCGGATCGAGGCGCGGGACATCAGGGCCTCCGCCACGGACCGTCATCGCAGCGTCGACGACACCCCGGCCGGCGGCGGGCCGGGCATGGTGCTGCGGGCGGATGTTCTGGCGGCGGCGATCGACGCCGCCGAAATTGGCCCGGACCGGCCGAAACTGCTGATGAGCCCGCGCGGTCGGCCATTGACCCAGGCCCGCGTCATGGAGCTCGCCCAGGGGCCCGGTCCCCTGATCGTCTGCGGGCGGTTCGAGGGGATCGACCAGCGGGTGATTGACGGCCGCGGCCTGGAGGAGGTCTCGATCGGCGATTACGTACTGTCGGGGGGCGAAATCGCCGCGATGGCTCTGATTGACGCCTGCGTCCGGCTGCTGCCGGGGGTGATGGGCAAGGAAGCTTCGGGAACCGAAGAGAGTTTTTCCGATGGCCTGCTCGAATACCCGCAATACACCCGCCCCCAGCTGTTCGAGGGGGTTCCGATCCCGGAGGTTCTGACCTCCGGCGACCATGCCAAGGTCGCCAGCTGGCGGCGGGCGCAATCCGAGGCCCTGACGGCGGCCCGGCGGCCGGATTTATGGGCCCAAATCCCGCCCAAGGCCCCGAATCGGCCCGGACGCCAAAAAACGCCAAAAAACAAGACAGACGGGTGACAAACGCTCCGGCTTGCCTTATAGGAGCGCCCACATCCGCAATGGCTGGATACGAATTTCGCGCAGCCCCCGTTTCCAAGGCTGGGCGCGCCGATGGAGATTTACCCATGAACCTGATCCAACAGCTTGAAAAAGAGCAATTCGACAAGCTCTCCGCCAGCAAGGACATTCCGGAATTCGGTCCCGGCGACACCGTGATCGTCAACGTGAAGGTCGTCGAAGGCGACCGCACCCGCGTGCAGGCCTATGAAGGCGTTTGCATCGGCCGTTCCGGCGGTGGCCTCAACGAGAGCTTCACCGTCCGCAAGATCTCCTACGGTGAGGGCGTCGAGCGCGTGTTCCCGGTGATGTCGCCGATGATCGACTCGATCAAGGTGGTGCGTCGCGGCAAGGTGCGTCGCGCCAAGCTCTATTATCTCCGCAGCCTGCGCGGCAAGTCGGCCCGCATCGTCGAGAAGACCGAGCACGCCAAGGCCGTCAACGAGTAAGCTTCGCCACGAGGCGATTTTCGAAAAGCGCGGGACTCGGTCCCGCGCTTTTTTGTTGCGTCAGCCGTGCGCGTCAAACCACTCGCGCTTCCAACTTGGCCTGCTATATATTCTTGGAATGTTTCCAGATCTGACCAGCTTCGTGAGCCCCCGGCGCATCGTCATCGACGATCGCTCGCGGCTGCCTGGCCGTTTCTTCGGACGCTTCGCGACCTCGGCAACGTCAGAGCTTATTCGCGCAGCCTAGAAGCTGCGCCGACGATTTTGTTGCCCCGCGCGAACATCGCGCACATCTGCTTCACACATTCTCTTGGAGCTGACGCTCATGTCCAAGCCGACCACCCTGTACGACAAGATCTGGAACGACCATCTGGTGCACGAAGCCGAGGACGGCACCTGCCTGCTCTATATCGACCGCCACCTGGTGCACGAGGTGACCTCGCCGCAAGCTTTCGAAGGCCTCCGCGCCACGGGACGCAAGGTCCACGCACCCGGGAAGACGCTCGCCGTCGTCGACCACAACGTGCCGACCACCGACCGCAGCAAGCCGAATCCCGATCCTGAAAGCATCGAGCAGATCAAGGCGCTGGCCGAAAACGCCAGGGAATTCGGCATCGAGTATTACAACGAGTTCGACAAGCGCCAGGGCATCGTCCACGTCATCGGTCCCGAGCAGGGCTTCACGCTGCCCGGCACCACCATCGTCTGCGGTGACAGCCACACCTCGACGCATGGTGCGTTCGGCGCGCTCGCGCACGGCATCGGCACGTCAGAGGTCGAGCATGTGCTGGCGACGCAGACGCTGATCCAGAAGAAGGCGAAGAACATGCGCGTCACCGTCGACGGCAGATTGCCCGACGGCGTGACCGGCAAGGACATCATCCTCGCCATCATCGGCGAGATCGGCACCGCCGGCGGCACCGGCTACGTGCTGGAATATGCCGGCGATGCGATCCGTGCGCTCAGCATGGAAGGCCGCATGACGGTCTGCAACATGTCGATCGAAGGCGGCGCCCGCGCCGGCCTCGTCGCGCCCGACCAGAAGGCCTACGACTTCCTGCGTGACCGTCCTAAGTCGCCGAAGGGCGCGGATTGGGATGCGGCGATGCGCTACTGGGAGAAGCTGCGCTCCGACGAAGGCGCGCATTTCGACCACGAACTGCGCCTCGATGCGGCCAAGCTGCCGCCGATCGTGACCTGGGGCACCAGCCCCGAGGACGTCATCTCGGTGACCGGCATCGTGCCCGACCCTGACAAGATCGCGGATGAGGCCAAGCGCATCTCCAAGCACCGCGCGCTGAAGTACATGGGCCTGACCGCGGGCACGAAGATCACCGACATCAAGCTCGACCGCGTCTTCATCGGCTCCTGCACCAACGGCCGCATCGAAGATCTGCGCGCCGCCGCGAAGATCGCCGAAGGCAAGACCGTTTCGGCGAACGTCAACGCCATGGTGGTGCCGGGCTCCGGCATCGTGAAGGAGCAGGCGGAAGCCGAGGGTCTGGACAAGATCTTCATCAAGGCGGGCTTCGAATGGCGCGAGCCCGGCTGCTCGATGTGCCTTGCCATGAATCCGGACAAGCTGAAGCCGGAAGAGCGCTGCGCTTCGACCTCGAACCGCAATTTCGAAGGCCGCCAGGGCTTCAAGGGCCGCACGCATCTGGTGTCGCCGGCGATGGCCGCGGCGGCGGCGATCGCGGGTCACTTCGTCGACGTCAGGGACTGGCGCTAAGCTGTTCCCGACAATTGTCACTGATGCGGTAAATCGCCGTTAATCCCCGGCCATGACACTGCGTCCACGCGAGGACGCAGTGTCATGGCCAACAAGCCTGAATATGTCGACCTGATCAGCGATGCGACCCGTCAGCACCGGCGGCGGGCGACGCCACTTCGCATCGTCGCCAAGCCTGAGGTCGAGGAAGCCTCGAAGCTCAGCCGCTGGCCGCCGGCGATGTTCAAAAAATGGAAGATCGAGACGCTGATGCGGTGGAAGCCGTCGTCGTGGAATGTGAAGGGCTGGCTTTGAGCCACGCACAAAGGGCGCCAAGAGGCGCCCTTTTCAATTTCGACTGCACTTACCAATAGCGGTACGGATAGTGCCAGCGGTGCCAATGATGCCAGCGGCAGATGCGGCGCGGGCCGTAATAGGTCCAGATGATCCGGCAGCGGCGCGGATAATGATAGTAGGAATAGTAGGGATAGTAGCCGCCGTAATAATAGCGCCGGTGGAAGTGGCGATAGCCGTAATACGGACGATAGTAGCCGCCGCCCCAGTGACGGTGATAGCCGCCATAATGGATGCCGCCGTAGCGCATCCCGCCGCCATGGAAGGCGGGCGCGGCGTGGAAGCCGCCGAAATGACCTCCGCCGCCGTGGAAGCCGCCGAAATGTCCGCCGCCACCATGTCCACCGCCGCCAAAGCGGACCGGCGTGATCGTGGCGTCGCTGGCAGTCTTCACAGCAGGCAACGCGGCCGGATTGATCGGCGTCATCGCTTCAGCGCGGCGCGCAGTCCCTGATGAAATTATCAGAGCAGCAACGGCCGCAAGCCCGAGCAGGCGCAGCGGGCTCGCACCGGGACGCAACATCCTCAGCATGGAATCTCTCCCTGAATGTGGACAGCGTCATTGCGGCGCAGCGTCGCGCGCCGGCGCTGTTCAATTGCAGTCGCTCCCGAGGATCAAACTAGAAACAGCGACGTGAACGCGCCATGAACGAACGAATTGATCGCGTCACCAGAACGGCCCGTAGCCGAACACGAACGGCGCGGGCACGCCGTAGGGATAGGGACGGTAATAAACCGGCCGCGCGTAATAGTGCGGATCGGGACGTGGGGTGTACCGCGCGACGTCGTATCGCGCGTGCCGCCGCCCATCGAACATCGCGCGCCCGGCCGAGGCATCCGGCAGCTTGGTCACGCGCTGCGCCGCGGAGGCGTGGGACATGCCGCTCGCAAGTGCGACGACAACAGCGAGTGCAATCCATTTCGTCATGCTGACCTCCGACCCGCGTATCAGCCGCGGCGCCAATAGCAGCTCATATGCGGCGTGATCACCGTGCCGCTCGGCCTGTGTTCCTGCACATAGGCGACGTTGCACTCGCGGACCGCGTCGGGGCCCGGATTGTAGCGCGGATAGACGCCATCGGGACTTTCATAGGGCGTGACCCGGAGGCGGGTCTGGGGCCGCCTGCGGGGCGGCGGGACGTCGTCGGGCGAGACCGCCTGGGCGATACGGAGTTCGGGGCCGGCGGTTTGAGCAAGCGTCTCCGCCCGCGCGCTCACGCCAGCTTGCGAAAACAACCCCATGCACAGTAGCGCCACCGCTGTTTTTGCTCGCATTTTTTCGCCCACCTGAACCACCCTCGACCTCGGGCCCACGCTCCCCGTTTTGGCGGCGCCCGTCAACCTCGCTGCGCTTATAAAGCCGGATGCGTCGCCGCGAAACCCGCGCTAAGACAAGCCGATGTGGACGGACCTGAAAGCGCCCTCGCTGGCCGAGATGGAGGTGGCGGCGCACGATATTTTCGAACGCCTGCCGAAGGAATTTCGCAGCCTCTGCGAAGGCCTGATCATCCGCGTCGACGACTTCCCCACCGACGAGGTCCTGGACGAGATGGAATGCGAGAGCGAGTTCGACCTGCTCGGCCTGTTCCAAGGCGTCGGCCTGCCCCAGCAGAGTTTTGGCGACGTGGCGCGGCTGCCCAACATGGTCTGGCTCTACCGACGGCCCATCCTGGATTACTGGGCCGAGCACGACGAAAGCCTCGGCCATATCGTTCGCCACGTCCTGATCCACGAGATCGGCCACCATTTCGGCCTCTCCGACGACGACATGGCTGGCATCGAGGCTCAAGCGGAATAGGACGCGGACTTAATCGAGGCGCGGTGCGGGGAGAAGCATCGTCAGTCGATAGTCGGGCCAGCCCGCGAGAGACAGCGACACCTGCTGATAGTTCAGCAATCCCATCGCCGGATGATTGAAGGCGCGTTCGCCACCTTCGCGCGCCAGCACGCCTTGCGTCTCCCAGCAGCGCGCGAAGTCGGGGCTTGCAATTCGCAGCTCATCGACGAGCCGGCGAATATCCGGATCGTCGGAGTAGGCCGTCACCGCGGCGCGGAACTCCGCGACGACGCGATGCGCGCGGGCCGTCCAATCGAGGATGAGCGTTTTGGCCTCCGGCCTGAGAAAGATGTAGCGCAGCAGGTTCGTCTCGCCGCCAGTATCGAGCCATCCTGCAAAGAGCGCGGAGGCTTTCGCATTCCAGCGACGCGCGCTCCAGATGCGATCGAGGATGTAGGCGGGACCGTCGATCGCGTCGACGCAGGCCAGAACCGCCTCGGGTGGATCATCCCCTTGGCCCGGCCGCTCGGGATCGCGCTTGCCGGCAACTTCGAACAGATAGCTGCGCTCGGCCCGTGACAGCCGCAATCCGCGTGCGAGGCGCGCAAGGGTCGCGGCTGAGACCGAGACATCGCGACCCTGCTCGATCCAGGTGTACCAGGTGGCGCTCAATCCGCAGAGCTGAGCGACCTCTTCGCGCCGGAGGCCGGGTGTGCGCCGTCTCGGTCCGGCGGCGAGGCCGAATTCTGCCGGAGATTGCCGCTCCCGGAGCGCCCGCAAGAACGTGCTGAGCGAGAGAGCCGGAGCAACCGGATCCTGTCCTACCATGGTGGTAATTATACTAGCATAAGTTAGATGCTTAAACCAGTACCCACCAAATGCTAGCGTTCTATCCCGATTTCGTCGCTGCGCAAAGGAGGCACGGACATGGGCAAGCAATTCGCCAGGATCGAACCCGAGCACGCGGCGTTCATCGCGCGGCAGAAGCTCTTCTTCGTTGCCAGCGCCCCGCCGAAGGGACGCATCAACGTCTCCCCGAAGGGCCTGTCCTCGTTCCGGGTGCTCGGAGAGAACGATGTCGCCTATCTCGATTGCACCGGCAGCGGCAGCGAAACCCGCGCGCACCTGATCGCTTCAGACGACAAGCGGCTGACCATCATGTTTTGCGCCTTCGATGGCCCGCCGATGATCCTGCGGCTGTACGGCCAGGGGCGATCGATCATGCGCGGCACGCCTGAGTACGCCGAGCTCGCCCCTCGATTCGAGGACATGGCCGGGGCACGCCAGATCGTGCGTCTCTCGGTCGACCTCGTGCAGACATCGTGCGGTATGGGCGTGCCCCTGTTCGACTACAAGCAGGAGCGTGGCAGCCTCATCCGCTACTGGACGGCGCAGGGCGTCAACAATTTGCGAAAATACTGGGGCCTGAAGAACGTGGAGAGCATCGACGGCCTGCCGACCGGCTTTGCCCCTGACAGCATGGCTCCGCAGAGCTGACAGAGCAGATCTGACAGATCCAAGATTGCCGAATCCGGCCTAGGATTCGTATTCCAACCGGGCTAAACAGCCCTCCCCTGACTGCAAACCGGGAAGCCTGAGATGGACAAGTTCACTACGCTGGAAGGCGTCGCGGCGCCGCTGAAGATCATCAATGTCGACACCGACATGATCATTCCGAAGCAGTACCTCAAGACCATCAAGCGCACCGGCCTTGGCAAGGGGCTGTTCTCCGAGCAGCGCTACAAGGACGACGGCAGCGAGAACCCGGATTTCGTCCTCAACCAGCCCGCCTATCGCAACGCGAAGGTGCTGGTCGCCGGCGACAATTTCGGCTGCGGCTCGAGCCGCGAGCACGCGCCCTGGGCGTTGCTCGATTTCGGCATCCGTTGCGTGATCTCGACCTCGTTCGGCGACATCTTCTACAACAACTGCTTCAAGAACGGCATTCTGCCGATCCGCGTTTCGCAGGAAGACCTCGACAAGCTGTTCGACGACGCCGAGCGCGGCGCCAACGCGACGCTGACGATCGACCTGCCGAACCAGGAGATCCGCGGTCCCGACGGCGGCAAGGTCAAGTTCGAGATCGACCCGTTCCGCAAGCACTGCCTGATCAACGGCCTCGACGACATCGGTCTCACTATGGAGAAGAAGGCCTCGATCGACACCTATGAAGAGAAGCTCAAGCGCGAGCGCGCCTGGGCCTAGCTTCAGATTTCCGTTTGAGCCCCGGCGTCGAAGGCGCCGGGGCTTTTTCTTTGCCCCACTTGTCCCTATAGCTCGCCTATGCTGCCTGAGATCGTCACCTTCTGGCATGGCCCGATGGACGCGCTGCGCCAGACCTGTCTGCGCTCGCAGCTCGCGGCCGGCCACAAGGTCACCGTCTACAGCTTCGACCCCATTCCCGGTCTGCCTGCCGGGATCGAGAATGCGGAGGCGGAAGCGATCCTGCCGCACGCGTTCTCCGAACGGCTGCGGCCGCCGCAGCCTGACGGCAGCTGGCGCGACTGGACCATTCTGCAGTTCAGCGATTTCTTCCGCATGAAGCTGATGGCCAAGGGTCTCGGCCTCTGGCTCGATGCCGACGTGCTGCTGCTCAAGCCCGTCGAGATCGATCCGGCAAAACCTTATTTCGCGTGGGAGCGGCCGCGCCAGCTCGGCAATTCCGTGATCTATCTGCCGCCGGAGCACGGCATCGTGCGCGCGTTCGAGGAGCTGATGGAGCAGGAGGAGCTGACGCCGAACTGGCTGTCGCTGCGCCACCGCATCACCTTCGCGATGCGCCGACTGCGCGGCGGCTCGAACCGCCTCTCGGATATCCGCATCGCGATCTACGGGCCGGCGGCGCTCACCGCACTCGCGCGCCGCACCGGCGAATTGCACAACGCGCTGCCAAAACAGTCGTTCTACGCCGTGCATGCCGAGCCAAAGCTGTTCTTCGACCCCTCCAGCTATCTCGGTCTCGTCACCAATCCCGAGATCATCGGCCTGCACATCTCGCCCAAGGGCCGCGGCGGCGAAAAGCCGATCCCGGGGAGCCTCTATGCGTGGGCGGCGGAGCGGTTTGCATAGCTGCCGCGCATAAGGTGCGCTCCCTCTCCCGCTTGCGGGGGAGGGCTGGGGTGGGGGTGTCTCCGCAAGCGAGAACCACCAAGGGGAGAAAGCCCTCACCCGGCGCACGGGACGATGCTTTGCATCGCCGGACGCGCCGACCTCTCCCGCAAGCGGGAGAGGTGCAGCGGAGGCCGCGACGCTCTTTCCTGTTTGATCCAGCGCAACGCGCTCCTGCATCATTGTGCTTAATTCGCTCCAATTCCGCCGTTCGAATGGAGCTTCGCCATGAGCACCGCAAGCAGGCCTTATCCCATCGTCCAGGATCTCATCGAGTCCTTTGCCGGCTGGCTGAAGCATCGCCGCGAGGTGAACGAGATGCGGCAGCTCGATCGCGCCGATTTCGACCGGATTGCGAGCGACCTCAGGATTGCGCCTGACGATCTCGAGGAGCTGGTCCGTCACGGCAAGCACTCGGCAGACGAACTGCCGAAGATGCTGGAGCAGCTCGGCATCAGCGCAGAAGCCCTCGGCCGCGCCCAGCCGCTGTTGCTGCGCGACCTGGAGCGGGTCTGCTCGCTGTGCAATCACAAGGGACAATGCGACCGCGATCTCGCCGAGGGCACCGCCGCCGAGAACTATCACGGCTATTGCGCCAACGCCGCGACGCTGGAATCGCTCGACCGCGCCGACCACGCGCAGCGCTGAGCGCCGCGCGGGTCGCCCGGTCCCGATCAGCCACGGCCCGCCATCGCAGCCGCTTCTGCGGCTGCGCGCTGCATGCTGGTCGACATCTCGTTGGTCACCGTGCTCTGCTCCTCGATCGCCGCGGCCGTCGAGGTCACGTATTCGCTGACGTTGTTGATCGCCTGCTTGATCGAGCTCAGCGCGCTGACGACATCGCCGGAAATTCCATTGAGGCTGCCGATCTCCTGCGCGATCTTGTCGGTGGCCTGCTTGGCCTGGTTGGCCAGGCCCTTCACCTCGGATGCGACCACGGCGAAGCCGCGGCCGGCTTCGCCGGCGCGCGCCGATTCGATCGTGGCATTGAGCGCCAGCAGGTTGATTTGCCCGGTGATGTTGTTGATCATCTCGACGATCCCGCTCATCGCCTGCGCGGCGTCGGTGAGACGCTGAGCCTGTGCGTCGGCCGAGGCGACCTGCTCCACCGCCCCGATCGCGGTCTCGCGTGATTTGGTCATGGCTTCCGCAATCTCCCGCACCGATGCGTTGAGCTCCTCCGAGCCGGCGGCGACCGATTCCATCATGCCGCGGACGCGCTCGTTGCCCATGCGGACCAGCACCTGCCTGGTGGTATCGGTGGCATATTTCACGACCTTGAACGGCTTGCCGTTGAGGTCGAGGATCGGATTGTAGGACGCCTGGATGTAGACTTCCTTGCCCCCTTTGCCGATGCGCTTGTATTCGGCCGCCTGATACTCCCCGCGATTGAGCGCCGCCCAGAACTCGCGATATGCCGCGCCGTCGCGCTCGCTGGGCTCGACGAACATGCTGTGATGGCGCCCCCTGATCTCATCCAGGGAATAACCGAGCGCACCGAGGAAATTGGGGTTGGCGGTAATGATCGTGCCGTCCATGTTGAACTCGATCACCGCCTGAGCCTTGTCGATCGCCGCGATCTGGCCGGCGAGGTCGGCGTTCTTCAGCTTCTGTGCGGTGACGTCGCTCGCAAATTTGACGACGCCGAACGGCTTGCCCGCGTCGTCCAGCACGGGATTATAGCTCGCCAGAATCCACACCTCCTTGCCGCCCTTGCCGATCCGCTTGAACTCCCCGGCCTGGTACTCACCGCGGTTGAGCTTCTCCCAGAATTCGCGGTAGGCGGCGCTGTCGCGCTCTGCTGCGGGCATGAACAGGCTGTGATGCTTGCCCTCGATCTCGGATAACGAATAGCCGAGCGCCTTGCAGAAATTCTCGTTGGCCGTGACGATGGTGCCGTCGAGCTTGAACTCGATGACGGCCTGAGCGCGGCTGATGGCGGCGAGCTTGGACGCATCCGCCATGCTGCGCAGCTTCTTGGCCGTGATCTCGGTCGCGATCTTGGCGACCATGACCGTCTTGCCGTCGCCGTCGCGCACCGGATTGTAGGACGCTTCGATCCAGACTTCGCGCCCGTCCTTCGCGATCCGCTTGAACTCGCGCGCCTGATATTCGCCGCGATTCAACGCGGCCCAGAATGCCTTGTACTCGGCACTGTCGCGCTGGTCGGCCGGCACGAACAAGGAATGATGCTTGCCTTGAATCTCGTCAAGCCGATAGCCGAGAGCGTCGAGAAAGTTCTGGTTGGCCGTGATGATCGTGCCGTCCAGGTTGAATTCGATCATCGCTTGGGAGCGGCCAATAGCATCGAGCCGCGCTTGTGCATCAATCCTGGACTTGCGACCGAACATTTTTCTGCTCCGACATTGGCTTCCGTTCGTGGCGCATTCGCTCGAGAACGGCATCAGTATGATGATCCCACCGGAGGTCGTGCGCTCGCGACCACCGCTGCACACGCCACCCACGTAGCGAGCAAGTATATGAATCGAATTATCAGAGTATTTGCCCGATCGAAGACACAATGGCCGGATTTTGCCAGCGCGATTAACCTGACAGCGACACCCGATGAGATCGGCGCCGTTACCGGGCATAAATTGCGAAGGCTGGCCTAAGGCGACTATCGGTATTCGGCAGAACCCAACCGCGAAGGACTGAATAGACCTCCGTGCCTTCCGGACTGGTTGGTCTGCGACAGGCAAAGGTGGCGCCTGGCAGGGGCGCTGCGTGTTCAGGCATTTTGTCGCAGGGGGCGGCGTGATCTGCCCGGCTCTCGCGAACGTATCCGTTGCGTCCCGCAGTTCTTCGCTGCAATTTCCAATTGGTGGCGCCCCGAGTCCGATTCACTAATTTGAGCTTTTGAGGATTCTGATTTGGGCTCCGTTTCCTATCTCGACCGCTATCCTTTGCTTCGGTCGCGCGACAGCGAGTTCGCGCGCGACCGGCTGTTCGCGGAATACGGCGCCGACCGATTCGACAGGCGCGGCGATACGTTTGGCGTCCAGGCGAATTTTGCTCTCCTCAATGCGATCGGCATCGCGTTCTGCGCCTATGACGGCGAGGCATCGCTCGCATTTCCCGAATCGCAAATCCTCCGCCAGTTCTTCTCGATTCAGGGCCATGCAAGCTTCAGAACCCATGGGGACAGCCGGCCGATCGAGGCCTGGAGTCCGGTCGTGATGGGGGACACCCGGCTGAATCTCAGCTTCGGACCGGGCTATCGTCAGCTGGTGGTGAGGATAGACACGCTTGCGACGGAGCGCCTGCTGAAGAGCATGATCGGCGACGATTCCGGCGCGAGACTGCGCTTCGTTGCGAGCGAGCCCGATCCCGCGGTCATGACGCATCTGCGCCACGATGTTTTCAGATTTGCAGAGGAGCTGGAGAAGTTCGGGCACGAATACTCACCCGTCGCCATCGCCGAACTCGAGCGGGCATTGATGGTGCGAATGCTTCTGGCGCACAGGCACAACTTCACGGATCGGCTGCAGCGCTCGCCGCCGGGCGCCAACCGGACCGTGATCGATATCGTCGAATCCTACATCGAGGCTCATTGGGACGAACCGCTCGACCTGGAAATGATCGCCGGGATTGCCAATGTGAGCGTGCGGACCGTTTTCAGAGAGTTTTCCGATGCCGGACGCGGTTCGCCCGGCCAGTTCGCGCGGCGCATTCGCCTCCATCGCGCGGCGGAGATGCTACGCCGGCCTGACGGGCAGACCAGCGTACTCGCGGTGGCCTTCAAATGCGGCTTCAGAAACCTTGGCCGCTTCGCATCCGAGTACCGGCGCGAGGTCGGCGAGCTGCCGTCCGAGACGTTGAAGAATGCGAGACGAAGGTCGTAGGTTTTCTATGGCCGCCAGGATGAGCGGGCTGCAGGTGCGGCGGCGAGCCTTCGATCCGCGGAACGGAATCCTCAAGCCTTCCCCATCGCCGCGATCGCATCGGCGATCTCGATCGTCCGCCGCGCCATGTCGGCGTGCAGGCGCTCCACCATCGCGCCATCGAGACGGATGGCGCCGCGCGAGACGTTTTCCGGCAGCTCGAACGCCGCGATGATCTTGCGGGCGCGCGCCACTTCCTCTTCCGGCGGCGTGAAGATCGCGTTGCAGGCTTCGATCTGCGAAGGATGGATCAGCGTCTTGCCGTCGAAGCCGAGGTCGCGGCCTTGCGCGCATTCGGTGGCGAAGCCGTCAGGATTGGCGATGTCGCTGTAGGGACCATCGAGGATCTCTAGGCCCGCGGCGCGCGTTGCCAGGATGCAATGGGTGATCATCGGGATCATCGCGGCGCGGCCGGGCAGCATCTTGATCCGGGTCTCGCGCGAGATGTCGTTCGGGCCGAACACGAAGCCTGTCAGGCGCGTCTTGGGGTCGCGACCGGCCTCGGCCAGCTCCTCGGCATGCAGCACCGCGCGGGCGGTCTCGATCATCGCCCAGACCTTCACCGTCGGCGCGGCACCGAGCCCGGCGAGGTCGCGGCCGATGGTCTGGAGATCCTCGATGCTTGAAACTTTTGGAACCAGAATGCCGTCAGGCGAGGCCTTGGCGGCCATCGCGACGTCCTCCGCCCACCAGGGCGAATCGAGGCCGTTGGTGCGGATCAGGATCTCGCGCTTGCCAAAGCCCTTGGCCGCGATCGCGGCGGCGATACCGTCGCGTGCCGTCCTCTTGGCGTCGGGGGCAACCGAGTCTTCGAGGTCCAGGATCAAGCCGTCGGCGGCCAGATTCCGTGCCTTCTCCAGCGCGCGGGGGTTGGAGCCGGGCATGAACAGATGGCTGCGGCGCGGGCGGGTCATGCTGGCGTTCCTTCCGGGTTCCTCAAGCTGGCTTGACCAGAGGCGATAGCACCGGCCCTGCCTGTTCGAAAGGCTTGTTCGCGCTAGCGGTATATGATTAGGCATAGGCCATGATCACATTCCCGAAGTCCTTGCTGGACGGCTACAACGCCTTCGCCACCCAGCGGCTGCCGGCCGAGCAGAACCGCTACCGCGAGCTCTCGGTCAAAGGGCAGTCGCCCGAGACGATGGTGATCGGCTGCTGCGACAGCCGCGTCTCCCCCGAGGTGATCTTCGACGCGGGGCCGGGCGAACTGTTCGTGGTTCGCAACATCGCCAACCTGGTGCCGACCTATCAACCCGACGAGAACGCGCACGGCGTCTCGGCCGCGCTGGAATTTGCGGTGACCGTGTTGAAGGTGAAGCACATGGTCGTGCTCGGCCATGCGCAATGCGGCGGCATCCGCGCCTTCATCGACAAGATCGAACCGCTCACGCCCGGCGACTTCATCGGCAAATGGATGCAGATGTTCATCAAGCCCGGCGAAGTGGTGGAGCAGCGCGACCACGAGACCATGGCGCAATTCGTTGAGCGCATCGAGAAGGCCGCCGTGTTCCGCAGTCTCGAAAACCTGATGACGTTCCCCTTCGTGCGCAAGGCCGTCGAAAGCGGCCAGATGCAGCTGCACGGCGCCTATTTCGGCGTCGCCGAGGGAACGCTGTTCGTGCTGGACAAGGCGAGCAAGGAATTCAAGAGCGCGCGGAGCGTGGTGTAACCACCGCTCTCGTAGAGTGGGCAAAGCGAAGCGTGCCCACCACCTGTTTCAACCGGAAAGATCGTGGGCACGGCGCTACGCGCCTTTGCCCGCCCTACGGCAGCGGAGTTACGCCGCCTGCTTCTTCGCAGCTATCAGCTTGCGGTTGATCAGCACTTCCGCGATCTGGATCGCGTTGAGCGCCGCGCCCTTCCGCAGATTGTCGGACACGCACCACAGCACGAGGCCGTTCTCGACCGTCGCGTCCTCGCGGATGCGGCTGATATAGGTGGCGTCCTCGCCGGCGGCTTCATACGGCGTCGCGTAGCCGCCGGGCTCCTGCTTGTCGATGACGAGGCAGCCGGGCGCCTTGCGCAGGATCTCGCGCGCGTCATCCGCCGTGATCGGGTTCTCGAACTCGATGTTGACGGCCTCGGAATGACCGACGAACACAGGCACGCGCACACAGGTGGCGGTGAGCTTGATCTTGGGATCGAGGATCTTCTTGGTCTCCGCCATCATCTTCCACTCTTCCTTGGTGAAGCCGTCTTCCATGAAGACGTCGATGTGGGGGATGACGTTGAAGGCGATGCGCTTGGGGAATTTCTTCGCGACCAGCTCGTCATTGGTGTAAACGGCCTTGGTCTGCGAGAACAATTCGTCCATCGCGTCCTTGCCGGCGCCCGACACCGATTGATAGGTCGAGACCACGACGCGCTTGATGGTTGCCTTGTCGTGCAGCGGCTTGAGCGCGACCACGAGCTGCGCGGTCGAGCAATTCGGGTTGGCGATGATGTTCTTCTTCTTGAAGCCTTCGGTCGCGGCCGCATTCACCTCGGGCACGATCAGCGGCACGTCCGGATCCATGCGCCAGGCCGAGGAATTGTCGATCACGACGGCGCCGGCCGCGCCGATCTTCGGCGACCATTCCTTCGACACCGTCCCGCCGGCCGACATCAGGCAGATGTCGACGTCGGAGAAATCGTAATGCTCGAGCGCTTTGACCTTCAGGGTGCGGTCGCCATAGGAGACCTCGACGCCGACGCTGCGACGTGACGCCAGGGCCACGACCTCGTCCGCGGGGAATTTGCGCTCATCCAGGATGTTGAGCATTTCCCGTCCGACATTGCCGGTCGCGCCGACGACTGCGACTTTGTAACCCATCGTTCACTCTCCGATGAAAAAGCCCGTTCCTGAAGCTGACGCTTAAACAGGAAGAGCAGCGCTTCTATGCGAGAACCGGCCTCAAGACAACGTTGGACCATGCCTGAGGGCCGTGGATGCAGTCGCCGGAGGCCGGCCCGGCCGTCAGCCCCACCCAGATCCACCTGACGCTCGCCAACTTTGCCGACGAAATCGTCGGCACGCTGGCACACCTGTTCGCCTATGTGGGGACGCTGGCTCTGTTTGCCATCTTCGCCCTCGCCGGGCTCCGCCAGCTGCCTGACTTGCGCGACGACGAGCCCACCGAGAAGGCGGGCTGGGCCGACGCCTCCCGCTCGCATCCAGCCTTCGCGCTCAGCCGAATGGATTCGTTAGATAAAACAGCATCTTATGCCATCTTCAGACATCCCGACGGCGGCCGGCGCGACGTCATGCGCTGGGCTGGCGATGCCGACAAGCCGGTGGCCGAGCTCGAAATCTATCGGGAAGGCAACGAGTTCGACGTCTCGCGTCCGGCCGTTGCCGGCCTCGCCGTGCAGATGGGCCTGGGTGCGGCCAGTGCGCTCGAGCAAGCCGGCCTGATCGATACCAAATTCGGCCCCGTCGCCCTGTTCCGGCCATCGGAGACCAAAGCGGGCACGCCGTCCTGCCTGGGCTACCTCAAGCGCAACGAAGAGCCCGCTTTGCAGATCTCCGGCTTTTCCTGCCAGGGCGACACCATGCCGGCCCGCCGTGCGGCGATCGCGTGCATGCTCAACCGGCTGACGCTGCTGACCTCGGGCAATGAGCCGAAGCTCGCCGAATTGTTCGCCCGTGCGGAGCTGAAGCGCCGCTCCTGCGATACGCAGGGACCGGCAGATTGGCTGCTGGGCGCCGCCAATGCGCAATTGCGCGGGACGCTTTGATCGGCATCAAGCTCAAGTGGCTGGCATCCATGCAACTTTTGCCGATGCAGGTCGATTATTTCCGGGCCGGTGTGACCCAATAGACCTAGTTGCGGTGCCCCCGGCCGGGCTAGTATGGGGGTGAAATCGACTGGCGGCATGCCGCCTGAAGGGGACGTGATGAGCTCGAATTTCTCTGTCAAATTGGCGACTTGGCTTGCGGCGGGCGCCGTTGTCGCTGTGGCCCTTGCGGCGCCGGCCGCGGCCGACACCAGGACCAAGCAGCGCTTTGACGATCGCGGCCGTCACTATTACGGCCCGAGCGGACCCAACGCCGTCTACCAGCAGGGCCGCACCCGCATCTATGTGAGCAAACGCTCCTGGCTCGACGGCGGCACCGAGGTCAATCCGGGCGACCGCAAGTTCACCGACTACGCCTTCCCGCCGGCCGTGGGCTATCCGTCCTTCGCCCGCGAGAACCTCAACCGTCCGATCGATCGCCAGCCGCTGCCGACCCCGGCCGATGTCGGCGGCTATCCGCAGAATTTTCCGCTGTACTGAGCGGACGTCACGACCGAATCAAAATGGCCGGGCTCGCGCCCGGCCACAGACCGCTGACAAAGTCCTCGCCATTGGCGGGGACTTTTGATTCATTGAGGGATGCTTCGCAAACCCTCGCCGCAACAGACCGAGCTGGAGATGGTCAGTCTCGACGGTCTGGTTCCGAAGGATCACCTGCTTCGCAAGATCGATGCGGTGATCGATTTTTCCTTTATCCACGATCGGGTTGCAGGGCTTTATTGCCCGGACAATGGCCGCCCACCGCTGGATCCGACCTTGATGTTCAAGGCGCTGTTCATTGGTTACCTGTTCGGCATTCGCTCCGAACGGCAGCTCGTACGAGAGATCGAGGTCAACGTCGCCTACCGCTGGTTTTTGGGGCTGAAGCTGACCGATCCGGTGTTCGACGCCTCAACGCTGAGCCAGAACCGGCGGCGGCGCTACAACGACACGGCCGTTGCGCAGGACATCTTTGATGCCGTCGTGGAGCAGGCGATCACCAAGGGGCTGGTCGATGGCACAGTGCTGTATACCGACTCGACCCACCTCAAGGCCAACGCCAACAAGAACCGCTACGATACAGCGGTGGTTGCCAAATCGCGCGCCGATTACTGGGATGCGCTCGACGCGGCGATCGAGGAAGATCGGCTAGCCCACGGCAAAAAGCCCCTGCAAGAGAAGGCGCGCCAGCCAGTCGAGAAAGAGACCAAGGTCTCCCGAACTGATCCGGATGCCGGCTACATGGTGCGCGAGGGCAAGCCGAAGGGCTTCTTCTATCTCGACCATCGCACCGTCGACGGCCGGCTCGGCATCATCACAGATACCTATGCCACGCCTGCCAATGTGCACGACTCGATCGTCTATCTGGGCAGGCTTGACCGCCAGCGAGAGCGCTTTGACTTTGACGTCGGCGCCGTCGGGCTCGATGCTGGCTACGCTACCTCAGGCATCGCTCAGGGCCTGGAGCAACGCGGCATTCTCGGGGTCACCGGCTATCGCCGCCCAACCCCGCCGCGCTCAGGCATGATGGCGAGCAGCCAATTCCACTACGACGCGGCTGTGGACGGCTACCGCTGCCCGAAAGGTCAACTGCTGGCCTATGCCACAACCGACCGCACAGGCTACCGCCACTACAAGAGCGAGCCGGCGATCTGCCGGGCTTGTCCGTTGCTGGCCTCCTGCACATCGAGCAGCAATGCCACCCGTCTGATCATCCGCCATGTCTGGGCCGACGCGCGCGAACGCACCGATGCCCATCGGCTCACCCCCTGGGGTAAACGCATCTACAAACGCCGCAAAGAGACCGTCGAGCGTTCCTTCGCCGACGCCAAGCAGCTTCACGGTCACCGCTACGCCCGCTTCCGGGGCCTGCTTGCCGTCACCGGCCAATGCTTGCTCGCCGCCGCCGCCCAGAACATCAAAAAAATCGCCCTCGCTCTCACCCCTCGGCATGCTCCGGCCTAAACCGGCCTCAAGCCTTCTCCAAACAAAAAACCCGCCGAAAAATCGACGGGGTTTGTCAGCGGTCTGTGGCCGGGCTCGCGCCCGGCCATTCTTGTTTGTCGCGTAGCCCGGATTCTTGCCGCTTACGCGTGCAGCTTCTGCAATTCCTTCAGGATCGCTTCGCCCATCTGCGTGGTCGAGACGGAAGTGGTGCCTTCCGACTTGATGTCGGCGGTGCGAAGACCGTTGGCGAGCACTGCGGCGATGGCTTGGTCGACCTTGTCGGCGAGCGCGCCCATGTCGAAGGAGTAGCGCAGCGCCATGCCGAAGGACGAGATCATCGCGATGGGATTGGCGAGGCCCTTGCCGGCGATATCAGGGGCAGAGCCGTGCACCGGCTCGTACAGCGCCTTGCGCTTCTTGGTCTTGACGTCGACCTCGCCGAGCGAAGCCGAGGGCAGCATGCCGAGCGATCCCGTCAGCATCGCCGCGATGTCGGACAGCATGTCGCCGAACAGATTGTCGGTGACGATGACGTCGAACTGCTTCGGCCATTTCACCAGCATCATGCCGCCGGAATCGGCGAGCTGATGCTCGAGCGTGACGTCGGGATATTCGCGCTTGTGCACCTGGGTCATCACCTCGTTCCAGAGCACGCCCGACTTCATGACGTTGCGCTTCTCCATCGACGTCACCTTGTTCTTGCGCTTCCGGGCAAGCTCGAAGGCGACGCGGCCGATGCGCTCGATCTCATAGGTGTCGTAGACCTGGGTATCGATGGCGCGCTTCTGACCGTTGCCGAGGTCGGTGATGGTCTTGGGCTCGCCGAAATAGACGCCGCCGGTGAGCTCGCGCACGATCATGATGTCGAGGCCTTCGACCGCCTCGCGCTTCAGGCTCGAAGCATCCGCCAGCGCCGGATAGCAGACGGCGGGACGCAGGTTGGCGAACAAAGCGAGATCCTTGCGCAGGCGCAAGAGGCCGGCTTCGGGGCGGACCTCGTAGGGCACCGCATCCCACTTCGGACCGCCGACCGCACCGAAGATCACGGCGTCGGCGTCCTTGGCCTTGGCCATGTCGCCTTCCGAGATCGACACCTTGTGGGCGTCATAGGCCGAGCCGCCGACGAGGCCGGTATCGGTCTCGAACTTGGCGATCCCCGATGAATTGAGCCAATCGATCAGCCGCTTCACCTCGCCCATCACCTCGGGGCCGATACCGTCGCCGGGGAGCAGCAGCAATTTGTGGGTCGCCATATCCGTTTCCTCTGAGATCGAAATTCGGCCGGAGTGCTAGAGCGGCGTTGCGCGCTTGGCAAGACACCATTGTCGCGTCGCGGCTGTGCAAGGCGGGCGGGGCCTGCCACAGTGCGGCTCGCCGGAGTAGCCCTTTGCACGCCCCTGACCGTCCACCCCCAGCCCATCCCGCGCGGCTGATCCTGACCCTGTCGCTGGCCGCGACCGTCGGGCTCGGCATCGGCCGTTTTGCCTATGCGCTGGTGCTGCCCGACATGCGGGAGGACCTCGGCTGGTCCTATTCGGCGGCCGGGTTCATGAACACCATCAACGCGGTCGGCTATCTCGTGGGCGCACTGGCCGCGTCGCGGCTGATCCGGCGCGTCGGCTGGTCAGCGGCGATCCGCGGCGGAACATTGGCCTGCGTCGCCGCGCTCGCCACCTGCGCGCTGACGGGGAATTTCATCGCGCTGAGCCTGGCGCGCCTGGTGCTGGGCCTCGGGGCCGCGGCCGGCTTCGTTGCCGGCGGCGCGCTGGCTGCGACGATCGCGCAGACGCGTCCGGAGCGCGCCAATTTCCTGCTGAGCCTGTTTTACGCCGGGCCCGGCATCGGCATTCTCTCCTCGGGGCTGATCGCCCCGTTCACGCTGCAGCATTTCGGTCCGGGATCCTGGTGGATCGTGTGGTGGGCGATGACGCTGCTCGCGGCCGCGATGACGGTGCCCTTGTTCCTGGTCCGGATCGAGAGCCGCGCGCGCTTCTCCGAAGACAGCCACGCCTCCTTCGCCATCGTTCCCGTGCTGATCTATCTCGCCGCCTATTTCCTGTTCGGCGCCGGCTACATCGCCTACATGACCTTCATGATCGCCTATGTCCGCGACGGCGGGGGCGGCGCCGCGGCGCAGGCGGCGTTCTGGAGCCTGATCGGCCTATCCGCCTTCGTCACGCCCTGGGCCTGGCGCGGCGTGCTGGCGCTGGACCGCGGCGGCCTCGCCACCGCGATCATCCTCGGCACCAACGCGCTGGGCGCGGCCCTGCCGATCCTCGGCCATTCGCCGGCATGGCTCGGAATCTCGGCGGTGGTGTTCGGCGTCGCCTTCTTCGCCGTGGTCGGCTCGACCACTGCCTTCGTGCGCTTCAACTATCCGCCGGAGGTGTGGCCGACCGCGATCGCGGCGATGACGATCTCGTTCGGCGTCGGCCAGACGCTCGGCCCGATCGTGGTCGGCGCGATCACCGATGCGCTGGGGAGCTTGAGTTACGCACTGAACGTGTCCGCGGCGCTGCTGGCACTGGGTGCGGTGCTGGCGTTGCTGCAACGGAAGCTGGGGCCCGCCAAATCACCGGTGCCGTAGGGTAGAGCAAGCCGTCAGCTTCCGCTGAACGAATTGTAGCCCTGGTCTTCCCAATAGCCGCCCTTGTAGTCGTTGGTGACCTCCATCGAGACCACGTATTTCGGGTTCTTGAAGCCGAGCTTTGTCGGCACGCGGATCTTCATCGGGAAGCCGTAGGCGCGCGGCAAAACCTCGCCCGCGTATTTGAACGTCATCTGCGTCTGCGGATGCAGCGCGGTGCGCATGTCCAGCGGCGAGTTGTAGCCGTCCTTGTCGGCGCATTGGAACCAGACGTATTTCGCGCGCGTATCGGCGCCCACAAGCTTGAGGAAATCGCGCAGGGGCGTGCCGGTCCAGCTGCCGATCGCGCTCCAGCCTTCGACGCAGATATGGCGGGTGATCTGGGTGAATTGCGGGAGCTTGTAGAGCTCGGGCAATGTCCACGACTTCTTGTTGTCCACGAGGCCGCGCACTTCGAGCTTCCAGTCGTCGCCGTCGACATCAGGCGCGTCGTCGAGATCGTAATAGGCGTTGAACGGGAACGGCTTCGTGATCGCGCTTTCGGGGAAGGTCGGCGCCAGCGCATCGGGATTGAAGATGAAAGCCTGCACGGCGTCGTTGAACTTCGAGACCGTCTTCAGCATCTCCTCGGCCGAGGAGGAGTCGACGACATCGCAGCCCGTGAGCAGCGTCAGCGCGCCCAAGCTGGCGCCGCCCGCGATGAAGCGGCGACGGGTCAGGTCCGGCATTGTCTTGAGGGAATCCTTGATCAGCAGCCGCTTGTCGACGCCGGATATCAGGAATGAACGCTTGGCCATGTGTCTCTCCCTCAACGGCCGATGATCATCGCGCGCAGGCTCTTCGGCACCAGCAGCGCGAGCAGCACGTGAACGACGAGGAAAGCGCAGATCGCGGCCATGCAGAAGAAATGGACGTAGCGCGCCGTTGGGTAATCGCCGAACAGCGTCACCAGCCAATGCAGCTGCACCGGCTTCCACATCGACAGGCCCGACAGCACGATCAGCACGCCGACCACGATGATGCCGGCATAGAGCAGGCGCTGGACGTAATTGTAGACGGTGAGATCGTCATGACCGAGCTTGAAAGTCAGCGCCGCCCTGACGTCGTGCAGCACGCCCGAGGGCGTGATCGGCAGCAGCTTTTTCCGGAAACGGCCGGTGGCGAAACCGGTGACGAGATAGGCAAGGCCGTTGACCATCAACAGCCACATCGCCGCAAAATGCCAGAGCAGGCCGCCGCCGAGCCAGCCGCCCAGCGTGTAGTCGCGCGGGAAGCTGAAGCCGAACAGCGGCGAGGCATTGTAGATCTGCCAGCCCGACAGGATCATCAGGATCATGGCAAACGCGTTGGTCCAGTGCATGACGCGGACCCAGACCGGCTGGATCACCTTGGCCTTGATGGCGCTGATCTGCTCGTCGGTCATCGTGAGGCTCGACATGATGGTTCCGTCCTGAAAATCGTCTGACACCCGAATATACGCCGATGTTTCCGCTTTCGTTACGCCGCCTTGGCCATGGAATCGATGCAGGCAGGCTATCACAGTCACAAAAAAGCGAGCCGGGTGCCCCCGGCTCGCCGCTTGTCGCGTCCTGTTCGAGGGATGAAACAGGGCTGCGCGGGGTTACGTCGCCGGCATCAGCACGGTGTCGACCACATGGATCACGCCGTTGGACTGGTTGACGTTGGGAATCGTCACGGTGGAGGAGCCGCCCTTGGCGTCGACGATCATGACGGAGCTGCCGGACTTCTTGACGGTGAGTTCTTCGCCCTCGACGGTCTTCAGCTTCTGACCGTCCTTCAGGTCGGAGGCTTCGAGCTTGCCGGGCACCACGTGATAGGTAAGGATCTTGGTCAGGGTCGCCTTGTTCTCGGGCTTGACCAAGTTGTCGACGGTGCCGGCCGGCAGCTTGCCGAAGGCGGCATTGGTCGGCGCGAACACGGTGAACGGGCCCTTGCCTTCCAGCGTCGGCACCAGGCCGGCCGCCTTCACCGCCGCAACAAGCGTGGTGTGGTCCTTCGAGTTGACGGCGTTCTGGACGATGTTCTTGGACGGGAACATCGCGGCGCCGCCGACCATGACGGTCTTTTCCTCGGCACGCACGGGCGCGACGACGGTCGCGGTGACGGCCAGGGCGCTGAGGGCAGCAGCGGTGAGGTAGGCAATGCGCTTCGACATGGAAGAACTCCCGAATTGGATGTGACCGGCAATGACCGGCGTTTGCGTTGGGCAACAACGGCGTCTGCGACATTCTGACGTGAGGCAGCAGCGCGTCGTTGGCCGAACTACGGGAGGGCTTGCGATGCGGTTTCGGAAAAAAATTCTTTGTGATGGGTGAAACTATGGGACGGAGATTTCGTGTGGTGGCCCCGTTGTCATTGCGAGGAGCTCGCGACAAAATTGCGAAGCAATTTTGCGCTGATGCGACGAAGCAATCCAGACTGTCTCCGCGGATCCATTCCTGGATTGCTTCGCTTCGCTCGCAATGACGAGTTCGTGGCTGCGCCCCCGCCTCAATCCCTATTATTCGGTGTCTGGATAAACCCGCGATTGTGCGTCGGGCTGATCAAGAGCTCGTTGATGCACACGCGCGGCGGCATTGACGCGATGAACGCGATGGTGCGTCCGAGATCTTCCGGCTGCAGCATCTTGGCCTGTTCTTCCGCGCTCGGCACCACGGGGCGGAGCTTCAGGATCGGCGTCGCGACTTCACCCGGCATCAGGCAGCAGGCACGCAGGCCGTTGACGCATTCGTCCATGTTGAAGGAGTGGGTCAGCGCCAGCACTGCATGCTTGGTGGTGGTGTAGGCCGGGCCCGGCATCTTGGAGACGTGACGGCCGGCCCAGGACGAGACGTTGATGATCGAGCCGTCCTGCTGCTTGCGCATCGTCGGCAGCACCGCGCGCATGCAATAGAGCACGCCGTTGAGATTCACCTGGACCAGCTTGTCCCAGCCTTCCAGTTCCATGTCCTTCCAGCTGCGCTTGGGGACGTTGATGCCGGCATTGTTGACGAGCAGGTCGATGCGGCCGTGCTTCGCCACGATCTGATCGGCCGCCTTCTGGGCCGCGGCCGCGTCAGCCACATCAAGCGCCAGCGCCTGGGCGGTCCCTCCGGCCGTGGTTATCTTGGCCACCACGCCTTCCAGGGCGTCCTTGCGGCGGCCGGACACCACCACCGTCCAGCCGTCGGCTGCCAGTGCCTCGGCCCCGGCCTCCCCGATGCCGCTGCCGCCGCCGGTGACCCAAGCCACGCGTTTCCCTGATTTTGTCATGCAAACTGTCTCCGTTGCTTCATCGGGGCGGTTTTTGCTAATCCAGCCCTCGGTTTTGACCGGCCTTGTCAGTCTTGCGGTCGAGGAAATCTTGCATGAACCACGCAGCCAACGCCAACCTGTTTTCCCGCCTGTTCGACGGTCTCGATAACCCCAAGCGGCTCGCGATCGAGACCCATGACGGCGTCCGTATCAGCTATGGCGATCTGATCGCGCGGGCCGGGCAGACGGCGAATGTGCTGGCCGCGCGCGGCGTCAAGCCCGGCGACCGCGTCGCGGTTCAGGTGGAGAAATCCGTCGCCAATATCGTGCTGTATCTCGCAACCGTCAGGGCCGGCGCGGTCTATCTGCCGCTCAACACCGCCTATACGCTGAACGAGCTCGATTACTTCATCAGCGATGCCGAGCCGTCGCTGGTGGTCTGCGATCCCTCCAAGGCGGAAGGCCTCGCGCCGATCGCCGCCAAGGTGAAGGCCAAGGTCGAGACGCTCGGGGCGGACGGCAAGGGCTCGCTGACCGAGGCCGCCGACAAGGCGAGCTCCGAATTCACCACGGTGCGGCGGGCAAGCGACGATCTCGCCGCGATCCTCTACACCTCGGGCACCACGGGGCGCTCCAAGGGCGCGATGCTCAGCCACGACAATCTCGCGTCCAACTCGCTCTCGCTGGTCGACTACTGGCGCTTCACCGACAACGACGTGCTGATCCACGCCCTGCCGATCTACCACACCCACGGCCTGTTCGTGGCGACCAACGTGACGCTGTTCGCGCGGGCCTCGATGATCTTCCTGCCGAAGCTCGATCCTGACCTCATCATCAAGCTGATGGCGCGTGCCACGGTGCTGATGGGCGTGCCGACCTTCTATACCCGCCTGCTTCAGAACCCCGCGCTGTCGCGCGAGACGACCAAGCACATGCGGCTGTTCATCTCGGGCTCGGCGCCGCTGCTGGCCGAGACGCATCGCGAATGGTCCGCGCGCACGGGTCACGCGGTGCTCGAGCGCTACGGCATGACCGAGACCAACATGAACACGTCGAATCCGTACGACGGCGAGCGCGTGCCCGGCGCGGTCGGCTTTCCCCTCCCCGGCGTCTCGGTGCGCGTCACCGAGCCCGAGACCGGCAAGGAATTGCCGCGCGAGGAGATCGGCATGATCGAGGTAAAGGGCCCGAACGTCTTCAAGGGCTATTGGCGCATGCCTGACAAGACCAAGTCGGAATTCCGGCCCGACGGCTTCTTCATCACGGGCGATCTCGGCAAGATCGACGCCAAGGGCTACGTCCACATCCTCGGCCGCGGCAAGGATCTCGTCATCTCAGGCGGCTTCAACGTCTACCCCAAGGAAATCGAGAGCGAGATCGACGCCATGCCGGGCGTGATCGAATCCGCCGTGATCGGCGTGCCCCATGCCGATTTCGGCGAGGGCGTCACCGCCGTGCTGGTGCGCCAGCCCGGCGCGAGCATCGATGAAACGGCCGTGCTGAAGGGCCTGGAAGGACGCCTCGCGAAATTCAAGATGCCCAAGCGCGTCTTCGTCGTCGACGAACTGCCGCGCAACACCATGGGCAAGGTGCAGAAGAACATCCTGCGCGATACGTACAAGGATATTTACGCGAAGAAATAGGGGGCGGATGCTCCGGGATGGGGGACATGAACCGAGAGCAGGCGGTCCGGATCAACGATCATCTTCTTGAGGCTTGTGCGGCATTGGATCGAGCCCGCATGGCGATCGCAGGGCTTGCCAAAGCCGAGAGGATAAAGCTCGGAGACTGGCTCGACGGCGTCGTCGGCGCTTTAGAGGACGAGTTGCTCCAACCGATCTACGATCAGCATCCGGATCTCAAGCCTCCAAAGTCCAACCGGGAACCATATGAGTATGTCTGTGAGCTCGCATGGGATGAGGTGCAGCTCCCGCCGGGAGTCACCGAGCAGCAGCTCGACGAGATCATTTTTTCGGTCATGAAGCCGACCTGGCGGAAGACCGCGGCGATAGTCACCCGTGCGGTGGATCGCTGCAAAGAGCTTGGATTGCCGATCGACGACAAGATGATTGCCGCGCGATTGAAAGTGCTTTCGGATTCCGACCGCATCGAAGGCATCGGCGATATCCGATCGTGGCTCCACAGCGAAGTGCGATTGAAGGACTAACTCGGTCGCGCTACGCGTGCTCTTGTGGGGCACGCGCTCTACCCGTCAATCCAGAGTGCCTCCGCGGAAAGATTCGGGATTGCTTCGCTCCGCTCGCAATGACGGAATTCTTGGCGCCTACTGTCCGCCCAACAAGCTCATCACAAACCTACTGCCGACGATGAACAGGTAGCACCCGAACGCCATTTCCAGCGTGCGCTTCGACATCGCGTGTGCGGCTCGCACGCCGAGCGGTGCGGTGACGAGGCTCATCGGCATCACCAGCACGGCGCCGATCAACGAGACGTAGCCAAATGCGAAGGGGACTTGCAGGGCGGTGACGGCGGGATAGGTCGCCGCCGCCGGCCAGCCGGCGTAGATGTAGCCGAGCGCGCCGGGGATCGAGATCAGCACCGCGAGCGCGGATGAGGTTGCGACCGCCTGGTGGATGGGACGTCCGTAGAAGGTCATCAGCAAATTCGAGAACAGGCCGCCGCCGATGCCCATCAGCGTCGAGAGAATGCCGACGCAGAAGCCGTAGAGGCGCATCAAGGGTCCCGTGGGCAGTTCGTCACCGAACTTCCACCCTTGACGCGCGAAGATCAGACGCGCCGCCGCGGAATAAGCGACGGCGACGAACACGATCTTGAACAGCTTCTCCGGCGCGTAGCGCGCGACGACGCTCCCGGCGGCGACGCCGATGACGATCGGGAGCCACCACATGCGCAGGATCGTCATGTCGACGGCGCCGCGCCTGTAATGCGCCTGGAACGAGCTGACCGACGTCGGGATGATCACCGCGAGCGAGGTGCCGATGCAGAGCGGCATGCGCACTTCGAGCGGCACACCGGCGAGGCGGAAGCATTCGTAGAACACCGGCACGAGAATCGCGCCGCCGCCGATGCCGAACACGCCGGCCAGGAATCCGGACAGCGCGCCGGTTGCGATCAGCAACAGCGCGAGTTCGATGATCTCCTTGATGTCGAGACCTGCAATCACCCCTGACCTGCCCCCGCCGACTGGCCGCAGCGTCTCCGGAACCTCCGCCCAGATTCGGCTGCAAGCCAAGCTGTAGGTGATCCGGCTGACCCGGTCGATATGCCGGGGTCTGCCGTCTTGGGTGGAATGCAGGTTGCGCATATCCTCCGCAGAGCGGAAAATCGATGCGCGGGACGGAAATCGGAGAGGGTTCGCCCGCCATCCGCCGCATGGTCGGCGTCAGGAGGTGACCGGTTCGAGTTGCGATCGGCCGGCGGCGGCTTTGGAGCCGTTCCAATAGCGATTTCAATGCCCCTCGCCGATGGCGTCAAAGGGTGAATTGATATTCTCTCCTTCGGCGGCACACCATCACTCTGGTATACCAAGCCCCTGATTGACCTTGGTTCATCAGCGTTCTAGAGCTGAACGGCGGTTCGATTTATGGCGATTTGGTGATTGCGCAGGGCAAATCGACTCCGTAAATAGAGCCGACCTTTCGCGATCCCCGCGCGCCCCATGCTGGGCCGCAACAAACATCAAAAGCCCATGACCGCACGGATCGAACGACCGCTTTCACCACACATGCAAGTCTACCGCTGGACGTTGACGATGGCGCTGTCCATCGTCCATCGCGCCACCGGTATTGCCCTCTATGTCGGGACCCTGCTGCTGGCCTGGTGGCTGATCGCAGCGGCGTCAAACTCCGCCGGGGCCTACGCCAATGTGCAGGCTTTCACCGGCAGCATCATCGGCCGCCTCATCGTGTTCGGCTACACCTGGGCGCTGATGCACCACATGCTGAGCGGTATCCGCCATTTCGTGTGGGACCTCGGCTTCGGCTTCAAGGCCAATGAGCGCGAAGCGCTGACCTGGGCCGTCCTGATCGGCGGCATCGTGCTGACGATCCTGATCTGGATCGTCGCCTACGCGATCGGAGGTGTACGATGAGCGCAGCCGATACGCCCAAGCGCAGCATGCGTACCCCGCTCGGCCGCGTCCGCAATCTCGGGGCCGCGCATTCCGGCACGTCTGATTTCTGGCGCCAGCGCATCACCGGCGTCGCCATGACGTTGCTGATGATCCCGGTGATCGTCATCGTCATGATGACGCTCGGCAGTAACCAGGCCGGCGCCAAGGTGATCCTCGGCTCGCTGCCGATCGCGGTGATCATGCTGCTCTTCATCATCGCCAGCGCCTGGCACATGAAGATCGGCATGCAGGTCGTGATCGAGGACTACGTTCATAACGAGAAGCTGAAGCTCGTCTCGATCATGCTCAACAACTTCTTCTCGATCGCCGTGGCGCTCGCCTCGACCTACGCGATCCTGAAACTCGCATCCGGAGTGTAACCCATGGCCACCACAACGAATGGCACGGGCAACGGCGCTCCCGCCACCAACGGCAAAGCCTATCCGATCGAAGACCACACCTATGACGTCGTCGTGGTCGGCGCCGGCGGCGCCGGCCTGCGCGCCGTGGTCGGCTGCAGCGAGGCGGGCCTGCGCACCGCCTGCATCACCAAGGTGTTTCCGACCCGCTCGCACACCGTTGCGGCGCAGGGCGGCATCTCGGCCTCGCTCGGCAACATGCACAAGGACGACTGGCGCTGGCACATGTACGACACCGTGAAGGGGTCGGACTGGCTAGGGGACCAGGACGCGATCGAATACATGGTGCGCAACGCGCCAGCAGCCGTCTACGAGCTCGAGCATTGGGGCGTGCCGTTCTCGCGCACCGAGGACGGCAAGATCTACCAGCGCCCGTTCGGCGGCATGACCATGGACTACGGCAAGGGCCAGGCACAACGCACCTGCGCCGCCGCCGACCGCACCGGCCACGCCATGCTGCACACGATGTACGGCCAGTCGCTGCGCCACGCGGCCGAGTTCTTCATCGAATTCTTCGCCATCGACCTGATCATGGACGACCAGGGCGCCTGCCGCGGCGTCATCGCGCTCAAGCTCGACGACGGCACGCTGCATCGTTTCCGCGCGCAAACCACGATCCTGGCGACGGGAGGCTACGGCCGTGCCTACGCCTCCTGCACCTCGGCCCATACCTGCACCGGCGACGGCGGCGGCATGGTGCTGCGCGCCGGCCTGCCGCTCCAGGACATGGAGTTCGTCCAGTTCCACCCGACCGGCATTTATGGTGCGGGCTGCCTCGTCACGGAGGGCGCCCGCGGCGAAGGCGGCTATCTCGTCAACTCCGAAGGCGAGCGCTTCATGGAGCGCTATGCGCCGTCGGCTAAGGACCTCGCCTCGCGCGACGTCGTCTCGCGCGCGATGACCATCGAGATCCGCGAAGGCCGCGGCGTCGGGAAGAAGAAGGACCACATCTTCCTTCATCTCGATCATCTCGATCCCGCCGTGCTCGCCGAGCGCCTGCCCGGTATCTCCGAATCCGCCAAGATCTTCGCCAATGTCGACGTGACGCGGGAGCCGATCCCGATCGTGCCGACCACGCACTACAACATGGGCGGCATCCCGACGAACTATCACGGCGAAGTGCTGACCAAGAAGGATGGCGACGACAATGCCGTGGTCCCCGGCCTGATGGCGCTGGGTGAAGCGGCCTGTGTCTCCGTGCACGGCGCCAACCGCCTCGGCTCCAACTCGCTGATCGACCTCGTCGTGTTCGGCCGTGCCGCGGCGTTGCGCTGCGCCGAGAAGCTGACGCCCAACGCCGAGCAGCCGGAGCTGCCGGCAAACTCCGCCGAACAAGCGCTCAGCCGTCTGGACCATTTCCGCTACGCCTCCGGCGGCACGCCGACCGCAAAGCTGCGTGAAGGCATGCAGCACGTGATGCAGAACAATTGCGCGGTGTTCCGCACCGGTGAAGTCCTGAGCGAGGGCCAGAACCTGATCGCGAAGGTTCACAGCGGCATCGCCGACATCGCCGTGTCCGATCGCTCGCTGGTGTGGAATTCGGACCTGGTCGAGACGCTGGAGTTCGACAACCTGATCGGGCAGGCAGTGGTGACGATGAATTCGGCCGCCAACCGCACCGAGAGCCGCGGCGCGCATGCGCGCGAGGACTATTCCGAGCGCGACGACAAGAACTGGATGAAGCACACGCTGGCCTGGCTGGACGATGCCGGCAAGGTCAAGATCGAGTACCGTCCGGTTCACGACTACACCATGACCAACGACGTGCAGTACATCCCGCCGAAAGCGCGCGTGTACTGAGCGAACAGCGAAGGCCTTAATCGAATGGTTGAATTCGCACTTCCGAAGAACTCGAAGATCACCGGCGGCAAGACCTGGCCGAAGCCCGCGGGCGCGACCGAGACGCGCGAGTTTCGCGTCTATCGCTGGAACCCCGATGACGGCAAGAATCCGAGCGTCGACACCTATTACGTCGACGTCAACGATTGCGGTCCGATGGTGCTGGACGGCCTGATCTGGATCAAGAACCACATCGACCCGTCGCTGACCTTCCGCCGCTCCTGCCGCGAAGGCGTCTGCGGCTCCTGCGCCATGAATATCGATGGCCAGAACACGCTGGCCTGCACCCGCTCGATGCACGACGTGAAGGACGGCGCGGTGAAGGTCAATCCGCTGCCGCACCAGCCGGTGGTGAAGGATCTGGTTCCCGACCTGACCAATTTCTACGCGCAGTACGCTTCCGTCGAGCCGTGGCTGAAGACGACCTCGCCGACGCCGCAGAAGGAATGGCGCCAGAGCCACGAGGACCGCGAGAAGCTCGACGGCCTCTACGAGTGCATCCTGTGCGCCTGCTGCTCGACCTCCTGCCCGAGCTATTGGTGGAACAGCGACCGCTATCTCGGCCCCGCGGCCCTGCTCCAGGCCAACCGCTGGGTGTCTGACTCGCGTGACGAAGCGACCGGCGAGCGGCTCGACAATCTCGAGGACCCGTTCCGGCTGTATCGCTGCCACACCATCATGAACTGCGCCAAGGCCTGCCCGAAGGGCCTGAACCCGGCCGAAGCCATCGCCGAGCTCAAGCTCAAGATGGTCGAGCGCCAGATCTGAGACCCTCCTGGTCCCGCGGTAACCCCGGCCGAAACGGCCGGGGCGTTCTCCGAACGGAAGAATTTTAGGGAGAATCTTCTCCATCCCGCGGCACGCGCGAATTGGCGGGTTGCAACCTCCGGTTCCGCCATAAGCCGCTTCCTTCCCGGCGCACGATTCAAGTAAGCTCTCCGGTCGGGGGACCGGAGCGACCGTGCAGGGCCTGCAACGCAATTCGCTGAAACTGCTGCGGTGGATGATGGTTGCATCCCTGGCGCTGCCGATTGCGCTGTTCGCCATTGCCTCCGCCATCTCGTACCACTCGACACTGGAGATCGCCGACCGGGAGATCGAGCGCGCGCTCGATGTCGCGCATGAGCACGCGCTCAAGGTGTTCGAGACCATCGATCGCAGCCTTGCCGAACTCAACGAGGTCGTGCGCGACCTGCCCGACGATGTCATCCGGTCCCGGGAAGGCGCGCTGCACCTGCGCCTGAAGCAGCTCTCCGATTCGCTGCCGCAGCTCAAATCGGCCTGGATCTTCGATGCCAACGGCAAGGCGCTGGTCAACAGCCTGGCGTCACCGCCGCCGGAGCAGAGCTTTGCCGATCGCGATTACTTCTATGCCCATGTCGACCAGAGCATCGGCACTTACATCGGCGCCACGCTGACGCCGCGCCTGCCCTATCAGGGCGCGCGCTTCTTCGGCGTCAGCCGCCGCCGCTGGTCCGAGGACGGCAGCTTCACCGGCGTGATCCAGGCCTCCGTGCTGCCGGAATATTTCGAGAGCTTCTACGCCAGGATCGGCACCGATCCCGGCAGCTTCTTTGCGATGGGACGCACCGACGGCACGATGCTGGCGCATTTCCCGCGCCTTGACCACGACTTCCGGCTCGATCCCAACGGCCCGGTCGGCCGGAGCATCGCGGTCCATCCCGATCATGGGCTGATGACCATCGCCTGGCCATCGGACGGGATCGAGCGGCGGATCGGCTACCGGCGCGTCGCCGAATATCCGATCTATGTCAGCGCCGGCTTCGAGACTTCGGCGATCCGCGCGCGCTGGCTCGCCGCCATCAGCCAGCATCTGGTGTTCGGCGCTCCCGCGACCGCGCTGCTGTTCGTGCTGCTCGCCTTCGCCTTCCGGCGCACCCAGCATCTCCAGCTCGAAGCGGCAAAGCGGCGCGAAGCGGAGGAGGCGCTCAAGCACAGCCAGCGGCTGGAGGCACTGGGCCAGCTCACCGGCGGCGTCGCGCACGATTTCAACAACCTCCTGACCGTGATCCGCGCCTCCGTCGATCTCTTGAACCGGCCGCAACTGAGCGAGGAGCGGCGGCAGCGCTACATCACGGCGATCGCGGAGGCCGTGGCGCGCGCGGCCAAGCTGACCTCGCAACTTCTCGCCTTTGCGCGGCGTCAGACCTTGAAGCCGGAAGTGTTCGACGCCGGCGATCGCATGCAGTCGCTGCGCGACATGCTCTCGACGCTGCTGGGGCCTGCGATCGAGATCGTGATGCAGCTGCCGGCCGAGCCCTGCCTCGTCAATGCCGATGCCGGCCAGTTCGAGACGGCCCTGATCAACATGGCGACCAACGCGCGCGACGCCATGCAAGGCAAGGGCCGGATCGTCTTCACCGTGCACGCGGCGACATCAGTGCCTGAAACGCTCGCGCCTGCGTCGGGCAGCCAGGCCGCAAAAGGTCTTGGCTTCATCTGCGTTGCGGTCAGCGATACCGGCATCGGCATTCCCGCCGCACAATTGGGCCGCATATTCGAGCCGTTCTTCACCACCAAGCAGGTCGGCCAGGGCACTGGCCTCGGCCTGTCGCAGGTGTTCGGCTTCGCCCGGCAATCCGGCGGCGAAGTCACCGTGATCAGCGAGGTCGGAAAAGGCAGCACCTTCTCGCTCTATCTGCCGCGCGCGCCGGCGGCGCTGTTGCCCTGGAGCCAGGCGCCGACCACCGCGCCTGCCGTCGCCGGGAGCGGCATGTCGGTGCTGGTCGTCGAGGACAACATCGAGCTCGGCAATTTCGCCGCCGACGGGCTCACCGAGCTCGGCTACAGCATCACGCTGGTCGACAACGCAACCGACGCGCTCGCCGAGCTCGTCAGCGACGCCGATCGATTCGACGTCGTGTTCTCCGACGTCGTGATGCCCGGGATGACCGGGCTCGATCTGGCGCAGGCCATGCGCGATCGCTGCATCAACGTTCCGATCGTGCTGACCACCGGCTACAGCCACACCTTGTCCCAGGACGGCGTCGCCGGCTTCGAGCTGGTGCAGAAGCCCTATTCGATTGAGGAGCTGTCGCGCGTGCTGCACCAGGCCGCGCGGCTGAAACAGGTGCGCGACGGCGCCGCCGAGTGAGACGGGGAACCCGAGGGAACCGGACGGCGTTGTCCCCTTATGCAGAAGCCGGTCCGGACAAAGGAGCAGGGCAAGACAGCGCCCATTGTGAAGGTCACCGGCGAGAACGGCGATGAGGTCGCGCCGCCACCGCCCGAATTGCTGGAGCCTGATCCCGAGCTGACGCCCGAAGAGGCCGAGCAGGCGCGCAAGGATTATCTCCTCACCCGCTTCTGGATCAGCGCGCGCGGTTTCTGGAGCCGCAAGGGCGATCGCCTGGCCTGGCCGTTCTCCATCGGCCTCGTCGCGCTGATCGTCCTGACCGTCGGCTTCCAATACGGCATCAATGTCTGGAATCGCGCGATCTTCGACGCCATCGAGAAACGCGATGCGACCACCGTCTTCCACCTCACCGCAATGTTCTTCCCGCTCGCCATCGGCAGCATCGTGCTCGGCGTCGCGCAGGTGTTTGCGCGCATGGGCATCCAGCGGCGCTGGCGCGCCTGGCTCACGAGCAGCGTGCTGACGCGCTGGCTCGAGAATGGACGCTACTACCAGCTCAACCTCGTCGGCGGCGACCACGACAATCCCGAATACAGGATCGCCGAGGATCTCCGCGTCGCGACGGACTCCCCGGTCGACTTTCTCGCCGGCGTCACCTCCGCGCTGCTGTCGGCCGCGACCTTCATCGTCGTGCTCTGGACCATCGGCGGCGCCCTCACGATCACCTTCGCAGGATCGGCGATCACCATTCCCGGCTTTCTCGTGATTGCCGCGATCCTCTATGCCATCATCGCTTCCGGCTCGATCCTGGTGATCGGCCGCCAATTCGTGCAGGTCTCCGAGGACAAGAACCAGGCCGAAGCCGATTTCCGCTACACGCTGACGCGTGTGCGCGAGAATGGCGAGAGCATCGCGCTGCTCGGCGGCGAGGAGGAGGAGCGCGGCGGCATCGACCGCAATTTTACCAACGTGCTCAGGCAATGGGCGCGGCTGGCCGGCCAGCACATGCGCACCACGTTGGTGTCGCAGGGATCGAGCCTGGTTGCTCCCGTCGTCCCCCTCCTGCTATGTGCGCCAAAATTCCTCGACGGCAGCATGAGCCTCGGGCAGGTGATGCAGGCCGCCTCCGCCTTCACCATCGTGCAGGGCGCGTTCGGCTGGCTGGTCGACAATTATCCGCGGCTGGCCGACTGGAATGCCTGCGCGCGCCGCATCGCCTCGCTAATGATGTCGCTCGACGGCCTCGAGCGCGCCGAGCAGGGCGACGGGCTCGGCCGCATCAAGCGCGGCGAGACCGGCAACGAGGCCATGCTGGAGCTGAGGGATCTCTCCGTCACGCTTGATGACGGCACCGCCGTGGTCGGCGAGACCGAGGTGGTGATCGCACCGGGCGAGCGGCTTCTGGTCGCCGGCGAATCCGGCACCGGCAAGAGCACGCTGGTGCGCGCCATTGCGGGCCTCTGGCCGTGGGGCGGCGGCAGCGTCAATTTCCACCCCGACAGGCGGCTGTTCATGCTGCCGCAGCGGCCCTACGTCCCCTCAGGATCTTTGCGCCGGGCGGTCGCCTATCCCGGCACGGCCGAGAACTGGAGCGAGGAGGAGATCGGCGAAGCCCTGCACAAGGTCGGCCTCGACCATCTCAAGGAGAAGATCGAGGAGGAGGGGCCGTGGGACCAGACGCTGTCAGGCGGCGAGAAGCAGCGCCTCGCTTTCGCGCGGCTGCTCTTGCACAACCCCGACATCGTCGTGCTGGATGAAGCGACCTCCGCGCTCGACGAGAAGAGCCAGGACAAGATGATGAAGATGGTCACCGACGAGCTGCGAGAGGCCACCATCGTCAGCGTCGCGCATCGCGTCGAGTTGGAGGCCTTCCACAGCCGCAAGATCGTGCTGGAGCGCCGCAAGGGCGGCGCCAGGCTGGTCAGCGACGTCGACCTGATCCCGCGCAAGGGCAAACGAAAGCTGCTCGGCCGCTTCCTGCGCCAGCGCAAGAAGGCGGCGTGAGGCTTTCTCTGCGTCATCCCGGACAAGCGCGCCTCAAAGCGCGCGCAGATCCGGGATCCATACCCACAGGGAGAGGTTTGGCGAAGACTCGGAGTGAGCATCTCGCGTCACATTCCTCCCTGTGGTTATCGATCCCGGGCTCGCTTCGCGCCCCGGGATGACAGTGAGTTTGGAGTCCCCGCCAAAACCCGCTATGCATGCGCCGCCTGCAACGAGGACCGCCTGCTTGACGCCCGACAACGCCCTTTCGACTGCACCGTTTGGCACGTTTGCGCCCAATGCAGCGCAGGCCGCCATTATCAGCCTCGTGCAAGCGTCGGGGCTGAAGCGCGGCGCATTCCGGCCCTGGATGTCGCGGCTGGTCAACCTGCTGCGCGGCGGCCCGGTCGACGTGCACTATCAGGGTGCCTCGTTCCGCTTCTATCACCAGGGCAGCGCCACCGAACGCGGCGCGCTGTTCAACCCCGACTATAACATCGATGAGCTCGACTTCCTGCGCCGGTACACGCCGGCGGGCGGCACCTTCGTCGATGTCGGGGCCAATGTCGGCACCTTCGCGCTGGTGATGGCGCGGCAGGTGGGGACCTCGGGCAAGGTGGTTGCGATCGAGCCGCATCCGCTGACGTTCGGACGGCTCGCCTTCAACCATGCCGCATCAAAAGCAACGCAGGTCCGCCTGGTGCAGGCCGCCGCGGGCGATGCCGACGGCGAGCTGATGATCGAGAGCGGCGGCGGAAATCTCGGCGCCACGCATGTCATCACCGGCACCCCCGGCACGGATGCGATCAAGGTGCCGTCGTTGCGGCTGACGCGCATCCTCGAAGAAGCCGGCGTCACACAGGTCGATTCGCTCAAGATCGACGTCGAGGGCTTTGAGGACCGCGTGCTGATCGGCTTCTTCCGCGACGCGCCGCCATCGCTGTGGCCGCGCGCGGTCGTGATCGAGCATTTGTCACAAAACGAATGGCAGCAGGATTGTATCGGTGACATGGTCGCGCGCGGCTATGCGATCGCGCGCAAGACGAGAAGCAATACGTTCCTGTCACGCTGACGACGAACAACGGAGGTTGTTATGATCGATCATATGGGCTTGTCCGTCTCCGACTATGAGGCGGCGAAGGCGTTCTACAGCAAGGCGCTGGCGCCGCTCGATTACAGCCTGATCATGGAGGTGGCGGCGGAGCAGACCGGCCACGCCGCGGCCGCCGGCTTCGGCGCCGACGGCAAGCCGGATTTCTGGATCGGCGGCGGAGGCGCGATGAACAAGCCGGTGCATGTGGCGATCGCTGCGAAAGACCGCGCCACCGTGGATGCGTTCTACAAGGCTGCGATGGCCGCGGGCGGCCGCGACAACGGACCGCCCGGCCTTCGCCCGCATTATCACGCGAACTATTACGGCGCCTTCGTGCTCGACCCGGACGGCCACAACATCGAGGCGGTCTGTCACGCGCCGGAATAGACCGGTTCCATTCTTCGGCGGGAACATCGCATCCCGCACGCTGTTATCGTCGCTTGCAAGAAGGAGCACGATATGGCCAACGACAATGCGCGCGACGTCGATCGCGCCTGGGAGCTGATGAAGAAGATCGGCTTTGCCATGCTGGTGACACGCGACGGCGAAAAGCTGCGCGCGCGGCCGATGAGCGCCTATCTCGATCGCGACGCGAACACGATATATTTCTTGACGGACGCACGGCGTCACAAGGACGAGGAGATTGCTCGCAATCCCTCGATCAACCTGTCATTCGCCGATGCCGGCAGTCAGAAATATGTCTCCCTGACGGGCACTGCGGCCATCTCCAATGACCGGGCCAAGATCAAGGAGCTTTTCTCGACGCCGGCCAAGGCGTGGTGGGACTCTGCCGAAGATCCCAACATTCGCGTGCTCAAGGTCACGCCCGATGATGCCGAGTTCTGGGATTCGCCGGGTACGGTGATCTCCTACGTGAAGATGGCCGCAGCAGCGGTGACGAATACGCGTCCCGACATCGGCGACAATCGCAAGGTCTCGATGTGATGCCGATCGAACCGCCCGAGATACCACCATCGACGCCCGGCACGCCCGTTGAGCCGCCGCCGGGAATTCCGCCGGGCAATCCGCAGCCCGAGATCACGCCGCCGGTGCGCGAGCCCGGCGAATCACCGAGCCCCGATGAATTGCCGGGCCGCATCCCCGAAGAGATTCCATCGCGTGGACCGGACGGTCCGCTCACGCCTAATCCTGCGACGGATGCCAATTCGTCGCAGGACCGCATGTGAGACTGCAGCGATTACATATGGGGCGATTGCAACCAGCGTCTGAATGCGCAATGAACGTCGCGATCGTGACGTGATTTGCGTGCAGAAATAAATCGGGCCGCGACCGCTTCGCCCGCCACAATGCGGCCTAACGCGTAGCCGTTCATCACCAGACTTCGTCAAAGAACCTTCCGGGGAAGTTGAACCACATGACCAACCTTCGTTTCGTGCTGCTTGCCACGACGGCTCTGACCGCGATGCAATTCGCAAGCTCCGCATCGCACGCGCAATCCGCGCCGCCACTCGTGGTCGCGCAGGCCCAGCCAGAGACGGGCCCTGACGGAAAACCGAAGCAGCCTCCGAAGGAAGCGCCGAAGGGGCCGCCGCCCGGCGCGCGTCCGGCGACGCCGCCTCCGCCGCCTGCGGCTCCCGCCCATCCGACTGCACCGCCGCCCGCGGCGGCACCGCCGCATCCGCCTGCCGCACCTCCGCCGGCTGCCGCGCCGTCACGCCCGACGCCGCCGCCTCCGCCGCCCGCAACTCATCAGGCGCCTCCTCCGCCTCCGCCGCCGCCTGCTGCACCCAAGCCGCCGACGCCGCCTCCGGCGCCGCAGCAGCATGCTCCGACACCACCGCCTCCGGGCGCAGCGCCGCAGCAACATGCGCCGACGCCGCCTCCGCCCCCAGCGCCGCAGCAGCACGCCCCCACACCGCCGCCTCCGGCTGCGGCTCCGCAGCAGCACGCTCCGACACCGCCCCCTCCGCCGCCTGTGACGGCGCCGGGGCGGCCGGCTGCGCCGCCTCCGCCTCCGCCTTCAGCGGCTCCTGGCGCAAGACCCGCGCCAGCTCCGACGGCAACGCCGACGCCGTCGCCCGCAGCGCCGGCACTTCGCCCGGAAGCAACGACTGCTACGCCGACACCCACGCCCACGCCGACTGTGACCCCAGTGCGCCCCGGCGCTCCGCCGGCCGCAGGGGCACCAGCTCCGGCTGCCACGCCGGCACCAACTGGCACCCCGACGCCGGTGCCCGCACGTCCGGGCGCCCCGCCAGCTGCAGGCCCGACTCCGACGCCAACCCCGGCTCCCGGCGGCGCTGTGGCGCCTCCCGGCCGTCAGGGTGGAGCGCCGGCTGCGGGCGCGCCCACGGCTGGAACACCGCCTGTGACGCCGCAGGCGGGCGCCGTGCAGCGTCCCCCGGCACCGCCGCCCGGCGCCGCTGCACCGACGGTCGTCCCGGCCACGCCGGCCGCAGCGCCGCCGCCCAACAAGGCTCAGTACGCCCCGCCGACGGTTGCACCGGCCTTCCGCGCCGCGCCGGCCGTTGCCGCCCCGCTGCCGCCGCCGCCGCGTCCGCCGCAGCGTGACCTGACGCCGCTGGCGTTCGGTGCGGGCGTGGTCGCCGGTGCCGTGATCGGCGCCACCATCGCCGACTACCGCAATCAGCGGCAGGAAGTCGTCGAAGGCGGCCGCACCATCTACACCGAGCCGGACCGCATCATCATCCGCGACCCCAGCGGTCAGGAATATGTCCGCGGCAACGATCTCTATCGCTTCCGCTATGGCGCCCGCGACATCCGCACCGAGACCGTCGGCGGCGAGACCCGCACCGTCGTGATCCGTCCCGACGGCAGCGAGGTGATCACCGTGGTCGGTCCCGATGGTTCGCTGCTCCGCCGAATCCGCAGGGACCCCGGCGGGCGCGAGATCATCATCATCGACAACACCTATCGCGACCCGCGCGCGGTCGGCGGCTTCTATGTCGACGTGCCGCCGCCGGTCGTGAGCATCCCCTACGATCGCTACATCGTCGATGCCCAGGAAGCATCGCCGGACGTGATCTACGAGACGATGCGGGCGCCGCCGGTGCAGCGGATCGAGCGACGCTACTCGCTCGACGAGATCCGCTACTCGCCGAACGTCCGCATGGCGATGCCGAGCGTCGACGTCAACACGATCAACTTCGAGACGGGATCGTGGACCATTCCGCCTGATCAGGCGGCGCGGCTCCAGGTGATCGCCGACGGCATCAACCAGGCGATCCGGGCCAACCCGCAGGAGGTGTTCCTGATCGAGGGCCACACCGACGCGGTCGGCAACGACGTAGACAATTTGTCGCTGTCGGATCGCCGGGCGCAGGCCGCGGCCGAACTACTGACCCAGCAGTTCGGCGTACCTGCCGAGAACCTGACGTCGCAGGGCTACGGCAAGCAGTACCTGAAGGAGCAGACCGACGGCCCGAGCCGGATCAACCGGCGCGTCACCGTCCGTCGCATCACGCCGCTATTGAACGGCGGCCAGGCCAACGCGGCCCCGCCGCCGCGCTGAGGCGGTCGCAAAAAGAAAATGGCCGGGAGCGATCCCGGCCATTTTTGTTTTGGTTGTGACGCGCGTGCGGCGACGTGGCGTGAAGTCGTAGGGTTGGCAAAGGCGCATAGCGCCGTGCCCACCACCTCTCTCGATCACGGAAAATGCGCGGGCACGCTTCGCTTTGCCTAACGTCAGCCCTTGTCGCTTTCCAGCCGGAAGATCTGCGAGCCTTCGCTGCCCGAGAGCAAACCGGTCTTCGAATAGAGACCGAGCTTGGTGCGGGTGTCGGCGATGTCCAGATTGCGCATGGTGAGCTGGCCGATGCGGTCGGCCGGCGTGAAGGCGGCGTCCTCGACCTTCTCCATGCTGAGCCTTTCCGGCGCATAGGTGAGGTTCGGACTTTCCGTGTTCAAAATAGAATAGTCGTTGCCGCGGCGCAGCTCGAGCGTGACTTCGCCGGTGACGGCTCGGGCGACCCAGCGCTGCGCGGTCTCGCGCAGCATCAACGCCTGCGAGTCGAACCAGCGCCCCTGATAGAGCAGACGCCCGAGGCGCATGCCGCTGATGCGATACTGCTCGATGGTGTCTTCGTTGTGAATGCCGGTGACGAGGCGCTCGTAAGCAATATGCAGGAGCGCCATGCCCGGCGCCTCGTAGATGCCGCGGCTCTTGGCCTCGATGATGCGATTCTCGATCTGGTCGCTCATGCCGAGGCCATGGCGGCCGCCGATGGCGTTGGCTTCGAGGAACAGCGCGACGGGATCGGAGAAGGTCTTGCCGTTCAGCGCGACCGGCTGACCTTCCTCGAAACGCACCACCACCTTCTCGGCCTTCACGACGCAGTCGTCGCGCCAGAACGGCACGCCCATGATCGGGTTGACGATCTTGATGCCGCTGTCGAGGCTCTCGAGATCCTTGGCCTCGTGCGTGGCGCCGAGCAGATTGCTGTCGGTCGAATACGCCTTCTCGGCGCTCATCTTGTAGGCAAAGCCCTGCGCGGTCATGAACGCCGACATCTCGGCGCGGCCGCCGAGCTCGTCGATGAACTGCTGGTCGAGCCAGGGCTTGTAGATGCGCAAGGACGGATTGGTCAAAAGGCCGTAGCGATAGAAGCGCTCGATGTCGTTGCCCTTGAAGGTCGAGCCGTCGCCCCAGATGTTGACGCCGTCCTCCTTCATAGCGGCCACCAGCATCGTGCCGGTCACCGCCCGCCCGAGCGGCGTCGTGTTGAAATAGGTGATGCCGCCGGTCGAGATGTGGAAGGCGCCTGATTGAATCGCGGCGATGCCCTCGTGGACGAGCTGTGTCCGGCAATCGACCAGCACGGCCTTCTCGGCACCGAATGCCTCCGCCTTGCGCGGGATCTCGTTGTAATCGGCCTCATCGGGCTGACCGAGGTTGGCGGTATAGGCGTAGCAGCGCGCGCCCTTCTGCTTCATCCAGAGCAGCGCTGCTGAGGTGTCGAGGCCGCCCGAAAAAGCGATGCCGACTTTCTCACCCTTGGGCAGGCTTTTCAGGATCGTGGTCATGGGGCTTCCAATCGGGTCTCAGGGCTGATGAGGGGCGTGTTTGACCGCGCGAATATCAAATTTCGCAGGGCTCGGCACGCATTTAATGGCTCAAACCGAGGGCTCGGGACCCGCCTTGCGGCTGAACAGGCGCTGGCGGAGCCGGTAGGCGGGCATGTTCAGACGGGTCAGAGCCGCATCGACCGCCTCGTCCGAAAACCGGGTCCGCGGCCAGCGGTAGATCAGCGCGAAACCGAACCAGATCACGACGAAGGTGACGAGGCCGGCGGTCGCGACGTCAGTGAAGAAGTGTCCGCCGAAGGCCATGCGGAGTCCTGATGTCACGGCCCCGAACACGACTGCGCCGGCATAGGCGAGCGGCCGCCACGCCGGCGGCGCCAGCGCGGCCGGCGCCAGCGTCCAGAACGCGGTTGCACCTTCGCCCGAGAAGAACGAGCAATTGCGCGCGCAGCCGCCGCGGGGATCCCACCACGGCACGAATTGCTGGTCGCCGGCAAACTCGGTCACCACCACCGGCCGCGGGCGGCCCCAATAGGTCTTGAAGGCGAGGTTGGAGAGAATGACGGCCGACAGGATGATGGTGACCAGCAGGAACACGATCGTGCGGCCCGACACCATCAGGGGACGGTCGGGCCTGATCATTTTCACCACCAGTGCGACCAGCGACGGCAGCACGCAAGCCCAGGAGACCCACATCGCAGCGTCCCGCGCGATCTCGGCCCAGCCGTTCTGCTTGAGCGGAAACGTCTTGGTCGCAGGATCGAAGAACAGCGCGGCAAGCTTGAGATCGAGCTCGGGATAGAGGCCGAAAACGACGCCGATCACGAGCCACAGCGAAAGGGCGATGAAGAGTCCAGTCCGGTTCATGGCGCGCGGTTTAGCGGAGTGGAACGGAGATGGAAACCCTGGAATGACCGCACGATTTACCGCGCATCCGGCCGCGAACTCGACGGCAGCGGCGGGGGCGGCTGGCGCGGGGCCGGCGGGATGCGCCATGCCCCGGCGTTGCGGCCGGCGATCAGCCAGTAGACGATTCCGGCGACGATGCCCGCGCCGGTCATGATCTCCAGATGCCGGCGCACGATGCCTTCGAATCGCAATGTTTCGGAGTCGAACGGAACGAGCCCGAGATAGCAGGCGAGCCCGACGAGGCCGCCGCCGACAGCGTAGGCCAGCGCGCTGCGGATATAGAGCGCTTCGGTGATCGCGACGATCACCGCCGCCGGCACCAGCGCGAAACCAGAAACGAAAATGAAGCCGAAGCCGAGCAGGATGTCGATCGTGCCCTGATCGACGGGACCGGCGCCGAGATCGGAAAACTCCGGAAACAGCAGCGCGCCGACCACGATCATGCCGCCGACGAAACAGGCGGCGAGAAAGCCGATAAAGATGATGATGAGGCGGCCGATCAGGGACATGACGGGACTCTCTCGGTCATTGCGAGCGTAGCGAAGCAATCCAGAGATGCCTCCGCGGAGGCAGGCTGGATTGCTTCGTCGCTACGCTCCTCGCAATGACGAGGATGCGACGGCGCGCACATCAGGCTAATCCGTCATCGCCATGGCGCGCAGCGCCTGGCGTTCCCTGGCCGACAGCTTTTCCGTCTCCGACTTGAGCTGGCCGCAGGCAGCGAGGATGTCGCGGCCGCGCGGCGTGCGCACCGGCGAGGAATAGCCGGCGTTGAAGATGTATTCGGAGAACTTTTCGATCTGGTCCCAATCCGAACATTCATAGGCGGTGCCGGGCCAGGGATTGAACGGGATCAGGTTGATCTTGGCGTGAATGCCCTTGAGCAGCTTCACCAGCAGCTTTGCATCGTCGAGCGAATCGTTGACGCCCTTGAGCATCACATATTCGAAGGTGATGCGGCGCGCGTTCGAGGCGCCGGGATAGTCGCGGCAGGCCTGCAGCAGATCCTTGATCGGATATTTGCGGTTGAGCGGCACCAGCTCGTTGCGCAGCTCGTCGCGCACCGCATGCAGCGAGATCGCCAGCATGACGCCGATCTCCTCGCCGGCGCGCACGATGTTCGGCACCACGCCCGAGGTCGACAGCGTGATGCGGCGGCGGGAGATGCCGATGCCTTCGTTGTCACCGACGATCAGAAGCGCATCGCGCACCGCGTCGAAATTGTAGAGCGGCTCGCCCATGCCCATCATCACGATATTGGTGACGCGGCGCGTGCCGTCCTCGCGGTCGGCCCAGTCGTTCAGGCGATCGCGCGCGACCATGATCTGGCCAACGATCTCGCCGGCGGTGAGGTTGCGCACCAGGCGCTGCGTGCCGGTGTGGCAGAAGGCGCAGTTCAGCGTGCAACCGACCTGCGAAGAAACGCAAAGCGTGCCGCGATCGGTCTCGGGAATGTAGACGCACTCGACTTCGTGCGCCTTCTCGACGGAGTCGCCGCTCGGCAGCCGCAGCAGCCATTTGCGGGTGCCGTCATTGGATATCTGCTCGGCCACGACTTCGGGCCGGTCGACGGTGAAGCGCTGCGCGAGTTCGGCGCGAATGCCCTTCGAGATCGAGGTCATGTCGTCGAAGCTCTGGGCGCCGCGGAAATAGAGCCAGTGCCAGAGCTGCTGCACGCGCATCTTGCGCTGCGCCGGAGCGACGCCGATCTCGCCGAGGCGATCGGCAAGCTCAGTGCGCGACAATCCGATCAGCGAGGGTTTTGCCAGCGGCACATAGGTTTCGAGCGGAGTCTTCTCCACCAGGATTGCGTCGCGCGGCTCGGTCGTCGGTTGCATTGGCTACCTGAGTAGTTTGCTGTCTCGTCATGCCCGGGCCTGTCGGGGCATCCACGTTCTTTTCCGCCTGTCGCAGCGCGTGGATGGCCGGGTCAAGCCCGGTCATAACGACGAAAATTCTGGAACCGCCCCTATATAGCAACCGGAACGGCCGATTGCGACCTTCTCGCCCGCAGCCTTAATGCCTGCAATCCTGCGCGATCTTGTCGAGCGCCTGGGCAAGGCCCTTCAGCGAGAAAGTATCCGTCGTCTCCGTGCCCTTGGCCGAGACGCCTTTGACGACCAGATCGGCGGATTTGCGCATGGCCTCCACCATCCGCTCCTCCTCGGCCGCGTTCTTGATCCAGAGGCCGTCGCCCTGCGTGTACATCGCAAAGGAGGCGCCGCCGACCTCGATGGTGGATTCGGAGCCCGGCTTCAGCGCGTAGCCGATCATGACCGAGACTTCGTTGTTCACCTTCTCGGCCGGCCGGGTCGAGACGAAGGCATAGGCGGGATCGCGCGGCCGGTTCGGCGGATTGGTCTTGGACGAGGACGGCTTGGCCAGGGCAAAGCAGACCTTCTTGCCATTGGGTGTCGCCGAATAGGCCCCCCAGGTGCCGAACTGGCCGATCAAGGTCGGCTCCGCACCACCCGCGACGGCCGCTGAAGGGGCCGATTTGCCCTCGGACTTGGCTGCCGTCTTCGCAGCCGTCTTGGCGGCAGCGGGCTTTGCCGCAGTCTTCGGCGCCGGTTGCGCCGTCTGCGCGCGCGCGGAATCACCTGTTCCCCACGCCGTCACGCCAGTCATCAAAGCCAAAAAGAGCACCCGCCACATGCCGGAGTGGTTCCCTCAATATTGTGACTGGAAGATGGCCCGGTCGCGCTTTGTCCCCGGTCAGGGATAGCCGGGAAAGCTCAATTTGGGAAGGCAGTTAGCGGGGCGAGACGGTCAGCTTTTGGACCGCGCGGCGCGTTGTTCGGCCCATTGCGCGTCCGACCATTGCAACAGGTCCTCGGCGCCGGAACTGCGCAGATGCGCGCCGCCGTCGATCACCACCATCTCGCCGTTGATGTAAGCGGCGCGATCGGAAATCAAGAAGCTGGCGAGGTCGGCCAGCTCGCTATGGTCGCCGGTGCGGCCCAGCGGATTGCGCATCAGGCTGTCGTCACGGCCCTGGAGCCGCAACTGTCCGGACGCACCCGGCGTCGGGAACGGCCCCGGCGCGATCGCCACGGTCCGGATGCCCTTCGGCCCCCATTCCACCGCCAGGCTCTTGGTCATCGCCAACACCGCCGATTTCGCCATTGCCGAGGGAACGGTGAAGGCGCGGCCGGTGATGGTCGAGGTCGACAGGATCGAGAGCACAACGCCCTTGTGCCGACCGTCGATCCAGCGTTTGCCCGCGGCGAGCGTGCAGTACATCGCCCCATGCAGCGTCGGCGCCAGGATGGCATCGGCCGCGCGGAAGGACAGATGCTCGCTCTGCGCGATGAAGGTCGCGGCGGCATTGTTGACGAGGATGTCGAGCGGCGCCTCGCGCCAGATCGCATCCATCATCGCGTCGACGGCGGCGCCGTCGCGAATATCGCAGGCTGATATCGTGACCTTGCCGCCGGTCTGCGCGCGCATCTCGGTTGCGGTTTCCTCAAGACGATCGCGCTTGCGGCCGCAGATCACGAGCTCGGCGCCGAGCGTGAGGAAGCGTCGGCCCATTGCCGCGCCGAGGCCCGAGCCGCCGCCGGTGACGAGGATGCGCTTGTTCTTGAGCAGGCCCGTTTCAAACATCGTTTGAATCCTCGCTGTTTCCACACACTCCGTCATTGCGAGCACCAGCGAAGCAATCCCAGACTATTTTCCGCAGGACGGACTCTGGATTGCTTCGCTTGCGCTCGCAACGACGAGGATAGGACGTCGTGCTGTCCGCGACAAAGAATCCGGATTGTCGGGCCGCACCAAATCCGGCAAAACCGGCCCAACTATAATTCCCTCGAAACGCTTCAGGTGCCGCCATGAAAGCCATTCTCTGCTCGCAATATTGCCAGCCCGACGATCTCGTGCTCGCCGATGTGCCGGATCCGGTGGCGGGTCCCGGCGAAGCCGTGATTGCGATCAAGGCGGCGGCCCTGAATTTTTTCGACATCCTGATGATTCAGGGCAAGTACCAGATCAAGCCGCCCTTCCCGTTCTCGCCGGCCGCGGAGGTTGCGGGCGTGATCGAGAGCATCGGCCCCGGTGTCACTGATCTCAAGGTCGGCGACCGCGTGGTCGCGTCGTGCGGCCACAACGGCGCGCGTGAAAAGATCGCCCTGCCGGCGGCATCCATCGTGAAGATCCCCGAGAATCTCGATTACGACCGCGCGGCCGGCATCATCATCATCTACGGCACCGCGCTGCATGCGCTGGAGGATCGCGCCAGCCCCAAGCCGGGCGAGACGCTCGCGGTGCTGGGTGCGGCCGGCGGCACCGGCCTTGCCGCCTGCGAGCTCGGCAAGCTGATGGGCCTGAAAGTGATCGCCTGCGCTTCGTCGGACGAGAAGCTTGCCTTTGCCAAAGCGCACGGCGCCGAGCTGACGCTGAACTACGCCAAGGAAGATCTAAAGGAAGGTTTGCGCAAACTCACCGACGGCAAGGGCGTCGACATCATCTTCGATCCCGTGGGCGGCGCTTACGCCGAACAGGCGCTGCGCTCGATCGCCTGGGAAGGGCGCTTCCTGGTGATCGGCTTTGCCGCCGGCGATATTCCGAAGATGCCGCTGAACCTCGCGCTGCTGAAGGGCTGCGATATCCGCGGCGTGTTCTGGGGCGCATGGACCCGGGTCAATCCCGCCAAGAACCGCGCCAATCTCGAGAAGCTCGTGAAGTGGACGGCGGAAGGAAAGATTTCATCGCATGTCGACCGCACCTTCCCGCTGGCGCAGACCGCCGACGCGCTGAAAGTGCTGGCGGGACGCCAAGCCATGGGCAAGGTGATCTTGCATCCGTGAGGATGCGCCAAAAACTCCGCTGTCGTCGCCCGGCTTGACCGGGCGACCCAGTTTTCCAGAGACGTCAGCGATGGAGCCGAGAAGGCGCGGCGTACTGGATGCCCCGGTCAAGCCGGGGCATGACGGCGGTGTGAGTGGCTGAGGTCGCGCGCGCTATTACGCCGCCTCCGCCTTCTCCTCCGCCTCATCCACCCCGCGCTTGAGCGCGGCACGGGCCGCGTCGCGGTGCTCTGTCGTGATGTGGCTCGCGACCATGCGGATGGCGGTGGCAAGCACGGCGGCGTCATCGGTGAAGCCGAGCACCGGCATCACGTCGGGAATGAAGTCGAACGGCAGGATGAAATAGGCGATCGCACCGAGCAGCGAGGCCTGGACGTGGCGCGGCGTCTGCCGGTCGAACGCGCAATAATAGGCGGCGAGCAGGTCTTCTGCGAACGGCAGCTGCGCGGCGACGCGCTTCAGCTTGCGCCAGAAGCGACGTCGAACACTCTCCCGATCTTCCGCGAGCCGATCGGCCGGCTCGAAGCCGACGCTGTGTTCGGCAGCCATCTTTGCAAACTCCCCGCATGATCCGGCGCGGCCGAAGGCCGCATCCGGTGACGATCACAAGATGGGGATGCGCATGCTGCCCGCAAGACGTCAGCCCTGCGTCAGCTTGGCAATCGCGTTCATCTTGGTAGCGAGTTCGATGTCGAGATTGGTGACGCCACCGGCGTCGTGAGTCGACAGCACCACCTCGACCGTCTTGTAGACGTTGCGCCATTCGGGGTGGTGATCCATTTTCTCGGCGACCAGCGCGGCCCGGGTCATGAAGCCGAACGCCTCGTTGAAGTCCCTGAAGACGAAGGTTTTCCCGATGGCCTCGCGGCCCTGAACCTCGGTCCAGCCCGGGATACCACCCAGCGCCTCTTTGCGTGCGTCCGCCGACAGCCGCTCTGCCATGATGGCCTCCGTTTCAGGGAAACTTTACCCTAACACCGTGCTTACGGCCCGGGTCCAAAGGGATTTCGCCCGGTCCGCTAACCATGACGGAGATGTAACCCCGCCGGACAAGAAATTTGCTATAATTACAGGCGTAAATCGCCGGCCAAGATGAAACTGAGCCTGAAGCGCCTGTTTGGGAGATCGATGACCGGGGGATTGGACCTGGCCGAAGCGCCCCCTCCGCCTTCGCCGCGATCGGCGGCGCGGAAGACGGCGCTCGTGTCTCTGGCGCTGGTGCTCGCCATCATCGGCGCGCTGGCGGGCGGCTACTATTTCGCGATGCGGCCCGTGGTGCTGAAGATCGCGGTCGGTCCAGCCAATAGCGACGACGTCAAGGTGGTGCAGGCGCTGACGCAGGCCTTCGCGCAGAGCAAGGGATACGTCCGGCTGCGCCCGATCCAGACCGACAGCGCCATCGCCAGCGCGAGTGAGCTCGCCGAGGGCAAGGCCGATCTCGCCATCATCCGCGGCGATCTCGATGTGCCGAAGAATGCGCAAGCCGTCGCAACGCTGCGCAAGAACGTCGTGGTGCTGTGGTCGGTATCCGGAAAGGGCAAGAAGAAGGGCGCGAAGATCACCAAGATCGCGCAGCTCGCCGGCCATCGCGTCGGCGTGGTCGGCCGCACGCCGGCCAACGTCAGTTTGCTCAAGGTGATCCTCCAGCAATATGGCGTCGATCCCGCCAAGGTGGAAGTCGTGCAGTTTCCGGCGAGCGAGGCCGCCGAGGCGATCAGGGCACAGAAGGCCGACGTCTATCTCGCGGCCGGTCCCGTCAACAGCAAGATCACGTCCGATGCGATTGCCGCCTCCGCCAGGGATGGCAGTACGCCGACCTTCCTTGCGATCGATTCGGCGGATGCGATCGCACAAAACCATCCGGTCTATGAATCCTCGGAGATTCCTGCCGGCACCTATGGCGGCTCGCCCGATCGCCCCGACGACGAGGTCAAGACGATCAGCTTCTCGCACCACATCGTGGCGCGCAAAGGCCTGTCGGAGACCACGGTCGCGGCCTTCACCCGGCAGCTCTTCGCCGTGCGCCAGCAATTGCTGACCGAGTTCCCGCAGGCCGCGAAGATCGAGACGCCCGATACCGACAAGGATGCGGTGATCCCGGTGCATCCGGGCGCGGCCGCGTTCGTCGACGGCGAAGAGAAGACCTTCCTTGACAAGTACAGCGATTACATCTGGTGGAGCCTGATGGCGCTTTCGGCCATGGGCTCGATCGGCGCCTGGTTCGCCGGCTACCTCAAGAAGGACGAGCGCAACACCAACAACCATCAGCGCGAGCGCCTGCTCGACATGCTGGTCGCTGCCCGCAAGAGCGAGACCGCCGACGAGCTCGACCAGATGCAGGCCGAAGCCGACGAGATCTTGCGCGACACGCTGCGCTGCTACGATCACGGCGCCATCGAAGAAGGCGCGCTGACCGCCTTCAACATCGTCCTCGATCAATTCCATGCCGCGATTGCCGACCGCAAAGTCGTGCTGTCCAGCCTGCCGCCGAACCTGCAGCGCGCCGGCGCCCAATTCCGTGCCGCCGGCAACGCCTAAAGGTCCGCACGCGTAATCGCCGCGTCACACTGTCTCGATATAGCCTCTAACCTCATTCCAGCGACCGCCGCCTCGGCGGGGCCTGCGCGATATCGAGAGCATCGCCATGAAGATCAGATTTTCCCGCCGCAAATTCCTCACCACCGGCGCCGGTGCGCTCGGCGCGATCGCGATGCCGCATCTGTCGCGCGCGGCGGACCGGCCCATGGTCACCCATGGCGTGCAATCCGGCGACGTCACGGTGGACGGCGGCGTGATCTGGGCGCGGACCGACCGGCCCGCACAGATGCTGGTCGAGGTGGCGACGACGGATTCGTTCAAGAACGCCCGCGCGCTGCCGCCGATCGCCGCGCTGCCCGAGAGCGACTTCACCGCCAAGATGCTGGTGGAAAATCTGCCCGCGGGCCAGGACATCTTCTACCGCGTCCGCTTCCGCGATCTCTCGCACACCGCGATCGAAGCCAAGCCGGTGGTGGGCCGCTTCCGCACCGCGCCGGCCGATCGCCGCGATGTCAGCTTCGTCTGGGGCGGCGACGTCGCCGGCCAGGGCTGGGGCATCAATCCCGATGACGGCGGCATGGTCACGTTCGAAACCATGCGCAAGCACCGGCCGGATTTCCTGCTGCATTCCGGCGACACGATCTACGCCGACGGCGTGATCCCCTCCGAAGTCAAGCTGACCGACGGCAAGGTCTGGAAGAACGTCACCATCCCCGAGAAGGCCAAGGTCGCCGAGACGCTGGACGAGTACCGCGCCGCGCACAAATACAATTTCACCGACGACAATGTCCGCGCCTTCAATGCCGAAGTGCCGATCTTCGTGCAGTGGGACGATCACGAGGTGACCAACAATTGGTCGCTGTCGAAGGATCTTCCTGCTGCCTACAAGGTGCGCGACATCTCGCTGCTGGCGGCGCGCGCGTCTCGCACCTTCCACGAGATGTATCCGATGCGCGAGAGCATCAACGAGCCGGGCCGGGTCTATCGCCAGATCTCCTACGGGCCGCATCTGGACGTCTTCGTGCTCGACGAGCGCAGCTATCGCGGCCCGAACGGCGCCAACCTGGAGACGGAGTACGGCCCGGCCAGCTACTTCCTCGGCCCAGAGCAGATGGCCTGGTTGAAGCGCGGCCTGCTCAATTCGCGCGCGACCTGGAAGGTGATCGCCTCCGACATGCCTCTCAGCCTGATCGTCTATGACGATGCGACCAACAAGAAGGGCTCGGAAGCATTCGCGCAGGGCGACGGCCCGGCGCGCGGCCGCGAGCTCGAGATCGCCGACATCCTGCGCTTCATCAAGATGGCGCCGATCAGGAATACGGTGTGGCTGACGGCGGACGTGCACTACGCTGCCGCGCATTATTACGATCCCAACAAAGCGCAATTCCAGGATTTCGAACCGTTCTGGGAATTCGTCTCGGGTCCGCTGCATGCCGGCACGTTCGGCCCGAACGAGCTCGACAATACGTTCGGTCCCGACGTGCGCTTCATCAAGGCGCCCGGCCTCGACAAGCAGAACCTGCCGCCCTCCGCGGGCATGCAGTTCTTCGGTCACGTCAAGATCGACGGCGCCTCCGGCCAGATGACCGTGACGTTGCGCGACCGTGCCGACGTCGCGCTGTGGTCGACCACGCTGGATCCGAAGTTCGCCTGAAGCTGCTCAACCGCCGCGGATCTGCAACGCCGCCTCCAGCGCATCGCTGGAGCACGGCTTCTGCAGACGCGGACGGCCGGCAAATTGGGCGGGAATGCCGGTCTCCGCGCCATAGCCGGTGACGAAGACGAAAGGAATGTCCAGCGCGGCGAGCCGCTCGGCGATTGCAAAGCTCTTCTCGCGGATCAGCTCCACATCGAGCAGCGCGAAGTCCGGCGCACGTGCCGCGATCGCGTCCAGCGCCTGGGCCACCGAGCCCACCGTGCGCACGCTCCGCACGCCGAATCCGAGCAGGCGGTCCTCGAAATCAATCGCAATGATCGGATCGTCCTCGACGATCAATACGTCGGCAGGGATATCGGCCGAGCCGTCCGGGGAGGCAGGTATCATGGTCCTGGCTATTGAGGGTTGCATCGTTGTCACCGGTCAGGACAGCCTCGTGCCGACACCTGCGCCCAGCGCATCGGAGGGTTCCCGGAACGAAACTCACCACAGAACAGTTTTGTCGTCTGTCCACATGTGCACACAGCCCTTGGACGGAACTCGCTAATGTGGAGTGCAGGACAGGGAGTTCACGATGGATGCGCGGATCAGCAAGGCCAACGAGGTCGACACCCGGCCCGCCAACAATCTGCTGCGGCGTTTGAGCGCGGTCGATTACGCGCTGCTCGCACCGCACGTCACCGTGGAGGATATCGGCGCGAGCCATCTGCTCTACAATCCCGGCGACGATGTCCAGGTCGTGCACTTTCCCTGCGGTCCGTCGCTTGCGACGTTTCTCGTCCCGAATGAAGACGGCCGCGACGTCGAGACCATCCTGGTCGGCCGCGAAGGCGCGGTGGGCGGCATCGTCAGCGAAGGATTCCTTCCGGCTTATACCCGCATCTGCGTGAAATTCGGCGGCCCGTTCGCGCGCATCCACGTCGGCAAGCTGGAGGCGGCAAAGGCCCGCTCGCCGTCGCTGCGCAACATCTTCGCCCGCTACGCCGATTGCATGCTGGCGCAGATCTTCCAGTCGACCGCCTGCAACGCGATTCATTCGATCGAGCAACGCACGGCGAAATGGATCGTCGCGGCGATGGAGCGGACCGGCGACGAGAGCAGCGTGCCGCTGACGCACGAGCAGCTCGCGACACTGCTCGGCGTCGGCCGCTCTTATGCCAGCCGCGTGCTGCAATCGTTCAAGGCCGAAGGCGTGCTCGACACAAGGCGCGGCGCGATCCTGGTCCGCAATCATGACGGCTTGCGCCTGCGCGCCTGCCTCTGCAATGACGCCGTGAAGCTGCATTTCGAGGAGGTGCTGCGCGGGGTCTATCCGTCCGAGGAGCCCGAGAGCCGCGCCGCGCCGGGCTGACCGGGACAGCCGGCTGCGCGAATATCAGGCCGATTTGGCCGTGATCGCCTAAGCTCCGGGGATTCCCGGACAAAATTCAATCAACCAACTCCGAAAGAACGCATTGTTTTTTGGCGTTTTTTCCCTATATTGCGCCGCAAACGCATTGGGCTACCCGGTCGATATGGCCGGGTTTCCTTTTTGGGCGTAGCAGGCCCCGTTTTCCACGTTTCAGCGTTGTTCCCGCGAACAGGTCCCGGCTTGACCGGCGAGATCGCGCTTAACCCATTGTCCGACCGCAAAGAAGCTCGCTCATGAATCTTCGTAACGTCGCCATCATCGCCCACGTCGACCACGGCAAGACGACCCTGGTCGACAAGCTCCTCCAGCAATCCGGCACGTTCCGCGAGAACCAGAAGGTGACCGATCGCGCCATGGACTCCAACGATCTGGAGCGCGAGCGCGGCATCACCATCCTGGCCAAGGCGGCCTCGGTGCAGTGGAAGGACACCCGCATCAACATCGTCGACACTCCCGGCCACGCCGATTTCGGCGGTGAGGTGGAGCGCATCCTGAACATGGTGGACGGCGCGCTGGTGCTGGTGGACGCCGCCGAAGGCCCGCTGCCGCAGACCAAGTTCGTGGTTTCCAAGGCGCTCAAGGTCGGCCTCAAGCCGATCGTCGTCATCAACAAGGTCGACCGCCCCGACGCGCGCCCGACCGAAGTCATCAACGAGGTGTTCGATCTGTTCGCTGCGCTCGACGCCAGCGAGGAGCAGCTCGACTTCCCGATCCTCTACGGGTCGGCCAAGCAAGGCTGGATGGCCGATAGCCCCGAGGGTCCGAAGGACAAGGGCATGGAGCCGCTGTTCGACCTGATCCTGCGCCACGTCGCGCCGCCGAAAGTCGAGGAAGGTCCGTTCCGCATGATCGGCACCATCCTGGAGGCCAATCCCTATCTCGGCCGCATCATCACCGGCCGCATCTCGTCCGGCGTGCTCAAGCCGAACCAGCAGGTCAAGGTGCTGCACGCCGACGGCAAGCTGGTCGAGTCCGGACGTATCACCAAGATCCTGGCATTCCGCGGTCTCGAGCGCACGCCGCTCGATGAAGCCGAAGCCGGCGACATCGTCGCGATTGCGGGCCTCACCAAGGGCACCGTCGCCGACACCTTCTGCGATCCCACCGTCGAGGTGCCGCTGCCGGCGCAGCCGATCGATCCGCCGACCGTGTCGATGTCCTTCATCGTCAACAACTCCCCGCTCGCCGGCACCGAAGGCGACAAGGTGACGAGCCGCATGATCCGCGACCGTCTCTTGCGCGAAGCGGAAGGCAATGTCGCGCTGCGCGTGGTCGAGTCCGCCGACAAGGACGCCATGGAAGTCTCCGGCCGCGGCGAATTGCAGCTCGCGATTTTGATCGAGACCATGCGCCGCGAGGGCTTCGAGCTCTCGGTGTCGCGCCCGCGTGTCGTGTACCAGAAGGACGAAGCCACCGGCGCCACCCTGGAGCCGATCGAGGAAGTCGTGATCGACGTCGACGAGGAGCACTCCGGCGTCGTCGTGCAGAAGATGAGCGAGCGCAAGTCCGAGCTGATCGAGATGAAGCCCTCGGGCGGCAATCGCCAGCGCCTGGTGTTCTACGCGCCGACCCGCGGCCTGATCGGCTATCAGGGCGAACTGCTCACCGACACCCGCGGCACCGCGATCATGAACCGCCTGTTCCACGGCTATGCGCCGTACAAGGGCGAGATCCAGGGCCGCCGCAACGGCGTCTTGATCTCCAACGACCAGGGCGAAGCGGTGGCCTATGCCATGTTCAAGCTGGAAGATCGCGGCCCGATGATGATCGAGCCCGGCTGGAAGGTCTACAAGGGCATGATCGTCGGCGAGCACACCCGCGACAACGATCTCGAGATCAACGTGCTCAAGGGCAAGCAGCTCACCAACATCCGCACGACCTCGAAAGACGAAGCCGTGCGCCTGACCCCGCCGATCCGCATGACGCTGGAAAAGGCGCTCGCCTACATCGAGGACGACGAGCTCGTCGAGGTGACGCCGAAGTCGATCCGCCTGCGCAAGAAGCACCTCGACCCGAACGAGCGCAAGCGCGCGGAAAAGGCCAAGGAAGCGGTGGCGTAAGGCTGCTGAACTCACTCGCTGTCATTCCCCGCGAAAGCGGGAAATCCAGTACGCCGCAGCTTCTCCGCACCTCACGACTGTCTCTGGAATACTGGATCACCCGCTTCCGCGGGTGATGACACCAGTGTTGTGGTGCCTTCAGCACGCCCAGCGAACGTGCTAGAGCCCACTCATGTCCCTCCCCTCCTCCGTCGACGTGGCCATCATCGGCGCCGGTGCGGCCGGCCTCGGCGCAGCGCATGCGCTTGAAGGCTCCGGTCTCTCCGTAATCGTGCTTGAAGCCCGCGACCGGCTCGGCGGGCGCGCCTGGACCGTGCAGGCTTCACCTGAAGTGACCTTCGACGTCGGCTGCGGCTGGCTGCACTCGGCCGACAAGAACTCCTTCGTCCCGATCGCAAAGCAGCTCGGCTTCGAGCTCAACAAGGACCTGCCGCCCTGGCGCGAGCGCGCCTATGGCAATGCGTTTCCGCAAAACGAACGCGACGATTTCATCCGCGCGATGGACGCGTTCTATGAGCGGCTGTGGCAGGCCGCGCAAAAGGGCAAGGACCAGCCCGCAAGCTTGAGCCTGGAGCCGGGCAATCGCTGGAACCCGATGATCGACGCGATCTCGACCTACATCAACGGCTGCGAACTCGCGGAGATGTCGACGCTCGACTGGGATGCCTATGAGGACAGCGAGCTCAACTGGCGCGTCCGCCGCGGCTATGGCGCGCTGATCGCGGCCTATGGTGCGCCCTGCCCGGTCGCACTGAATTGCGACGTCACGCTGATCGATCATTCCGGCAAGCGTGTCCGCGTCGAGACATCACGGGGCACGCTGACCGCGGAGAAGGTGATCGTCACCGTGCCGACCAATCTGATCGCCCTTGAGGCGATCCGCTTCTCACCGCCGCTTCCAACCAAGGTCGATGCCGCAGCCGGCCTGCCGCTCGGCGTCGACGACAAGGTGATGCTCGCGCTCGAAGGCGCCGAGGCCTTCCCGAAGGAAGCAAACCTGCGCGGCGCCACCATGCGCACCGAGATGGGCACCTATCATATCAGGCCGTTCGGCCAGCCCTGCATCGAAGGCTTTTTCGGCGGCAGCTTTGCCCGCCAGCTGGAAGAGGCCGGCGCAGGAGCCATCGCGGCGCACAGCATCGACGAGATCGCCAGCTTCCTCGGCAACGATATCCGCCGCAAGCTGAAGCCGCTTTACGAATCGCGCTGGGCGCGCGATCCATTCGCGCGAGGCTCCTACTCGCACGCGCTGCCGGGGCATGCGGGAGATCGCGCCGTCCTGGCCGCGCCCGTGGGTGGGCGACTGTTCTTCGCGGGAGAAGCAACGTCGCCGACGTTCTTCACGACGGCGCATGGGGCGCGGGACTCGGGCGAACGAGCAGCAAAGGAAGTGCTTGCGGCTTTAGGCAAGCCGTAGCCATACACTCCGTCATTGCGAGCGTAGCGAAGCAATCCAGAATCGTTCCGCAGAGGCATTCTGGATTGCTCGTCGCTTCGCTCCTCGCAATGACGAATCATTCCATCACCCGTGTCCGCAAATCCGCATCCGGCACGAAGCACGAATCGTACTTGCCGAAGATACGATAGCGGTTGCGGGCGATGAGGCTGTAGACGGGGTCGCGTAGCGGCTTGGGCACGGCGAACAGGACGCGCACCCAAGCCCAGCCCGGAAGCTGCGACAGCACCATCAGCGCCGCATCGGACTTCAGGAACACCTCGCCACCATGGACGACGGCGTTGGTGTCAGGGTCATCGGGATCGATTCCGAATGTCCGGGCAAGCTTCGCGCCGTACTCCGACTGGATTGGCGTAAAGCGAAACCGTTTCGCTGTATCACGCCGCGCGACGAAGCGTACCCAGCGCGAGCAGAAGATGCAGACGCCGTCGTAGAGGATCACGTCGTCGTCAGGCCACTTCGCCATTAGCGATTATCCAGCATCAAGAGCGCCACCAGCATCAACACGATCGCCGGCCCTGTTTTCACCAGCGCGCCGAGCGGCTCGATCCAGAGATCGGGCGTCAGGATCGCCGCGCCGAGCATATAGCCAAGCGAGGCGATGATGCCGGCAGCCAGGCCGACCGCTGCCGTACGCCGGAAGGCAATCAACACGCCGATGCTGATGTCCATCAAGCTGGTGCCGATCGTGATGGGGTCGACCAGCGCCGGCGGGAAGTTGTGCGCGCCGAGGATCGCAGCGGCGGCGCGGTAGGACACGAACAGAGCGATTGCGCCTGAGACCAGCCAGAATACGACCAGGCTTGCGACGATCAGCGCCTTGATCAGGAACAGCCGCGCGAACCACTTGTCCTGGATGGTCGCAGGATGACGCCCGATCGCATCCACCAACGTCTTCAGCACAATTCCGGTCGCGGCAATCCATTCAGAGGGATCGCCGGTGACGCCGCGGCGGAGCTCGGCGAGCGCGGTGGTGCGCATCGGCGGCCTCCAGCCGAGCGTGCTGACGAGATCGCCGATTTTGGCGCCGAGATCGAGCATGAAGGATGGCATCGCGACATGGCTCGATCCGGCAGTGCCGAACGCAAGCCGGAATTGCTTGATGACGCCTGCCAGCGTGATGGGCTGGGATTGCATCAAGTCCCAGGTCACTGCCTTCGCGGACGCGTCGTCGATCTCGCGCGCGGCGAGCCAGGCAATGGTCGCGGAGATGTCGTCGACAGCAACGGGCTGGAACGGCGTTGCCATCTCGGCATCAGGCAGATCGAGCGGAAAGGCGGCAAGGGCGCGCAGCATGGCGCTGCCGCCATAGGCCGACGGCGCCACCACGAAGCCGGGCCGCAGGATGGCGTGGGGAATGCCCGATGCCGCGATCAGCCGCTCGGCCTCGCGCTTGGTCGTGGCGAAGGCGGTGCGGTCGGCCTCAGCGGTCCCGGGGATCGAGATATGCACCAGCCGGATCGCGCGGCCGCTGCCCGCGATCGCCCGGAGCAAGCGCGCGACGAAATCGCGATGCACCGCATCGGTGTCGCTGCCGGGGCCATCCTGGAGCACGCCGAGGCAGTTCACGACGACATCGACCGCATGCTCGTCGAGCACGTGTGTCAGCGCGGCCGTATCGAGCGACAAGATCGGCAGCTCGATATCGAATGCGCTCATCGTCTGCGCCGGCGATAGCTTTCGTGCGAGACCGACCACGCGAAAGCCGCGGGCGCGCAGATCGTCGGTGACGAAGCGGCCGATCAGGCCGGAGGCGCCAAGCACCAGAATTGTTCGCTGGGCCATCGCGTCCTTCAAAATGGTTTTGCGATCATCAGCCAGAGGATCAGCATGGTGGCGCCGAAGCCGGGGAAGCCGAACGCGAACCAGCGGCGAAACAGCACGAAGTAGCGTTGGGGCAGCGCGGCCTGCTGCTCCGCGGCCTTGCGCGCGAGATCGCGCATCTCGATCTGCATGAAGACGACCGGAATCCAGAACACGCCCGCGATGGCATAAAGCGCGAGCGAGGCGAGGATCCAGCGCTCGGTGATCGAAGTTGCGGAGAGCATCATCAGCAGGCCGCCCGTGACTGGTTGCAGGATGACGGCCGACAGCGTGAAGATCGCATCTGCGATCACCACCACCGAAGCCGTTCGGGCGATGAACTCCGCATTGCCAGTGCGATGCGCCATCAGCATGAAGAAGGCGATGCCCGTTCCGATGCCGAGAATGACAATGGCGCCGAGCACGTGCAGATATTTGACAAGGACATACAGCGTCATGGCTTCTTGGTCGCCGCAGGTTTTGGCAGGTTCAGCGCACGCGCGAGCTCGCCGCTTGCGGCCTCGACGCCGGCCTCGGTTTCGATCATCCAATGGCCCTCGCTGCCCACGGCCGGGAGCGTGCGAAGATCATCCTTGCCGCCGCCGCTGCGAAAGGCGTCCGCCAATTTTTGCGAAAATGCCGGCGCGAAGTAGCTGTCATTGGCTGCGATGAGCGATGTGACGGGAATGCGGGCGGCCTTGCCGAATTCGGCAGCGGCCGCGAGAAGCGTATGCGGCGCGCAGATCTTGCCCGGTTCGTCATTGGCGTGACCGCCTCGCCCTGGGGCGAACGCGACAATCGCGGAAATCGCTTTCGGATCGGCATTCGCAAGCGCCAGTGCACCCCAGCCGCCGGCGGAATGGCCGATCACGACCGCGGCATCCGCGCGAATAAAGTCCTGCTTTTGCAGATAAGCCAATGCGAGCGAGATTTCTTCCGCAGTGGTGCGCCCCGCATGAGCATAGTCCGCTTCGTCACAGCCGCCCTGATCTTCGACGTAGCGGCCACCCGTCGCACCATGGCCGAGCCGCTCCGGCACCAGCACGGCGAAGCCGCGCGCAACGAGAAAGGCTGCCAGCGCGCGATATTCCGGCTGCGGCATTTGCGCACGACGAAGCACGTTCTGCGTCGACGCATGTGCGATCACCGCAAGCCGGAACGGACCCGCCCCCGCGGGACGAAACAACAGCGCGCGCGCGGCAATGCCGGTATCCGGTGACGGCACGCGCCATTCCTGTCGGCGGAATGGTCCGCCCTCCTGTCCCGACGGCCCGAACGTGAGCTGCGCGCGCGCAGTCGGCATGACCAGCAGAAGGACAAGAGCAAGGGTGTTGAAGAGCCGCATGAATGACCGGAGGCGAGCACGGACAGCAACGCCCACACTAGTAGGAACGAATCATTCGAGGCGGACTTTCTGCGCTGCCATTGCAGTTCATTCGTGGTCGCAGCGCAGTTTTGCACCGACCATGGCATGGTCGGTGTCGTCCAAAGTGCCCTCTTGTCTTTTTTCGGCACAACCTGGCTAAAATACTGATGCAGAAAATCCACAGGTTAACCGATAATTAACGATAGGTCTTGCCGCCAGCGCGGCGACTTGGTTTGATCGCGTCCATGAGCACAACCCTGATCGAGGTCCGTCCGGCCAAAGCTGCAGATGCAACTGCGGTGGCGTCCACCCATGACGAAGCCTGGCGCTCCGCCTATCAGGGCATCATTCCCGGCGCCGAGCTGGAGAAGCTGATCAACCGCCGCGGTCCGCAGTGGTGGGACAGCGCGATCCGCAAGGGCAGCCGCGTCAGCGTGCTGGTGTTCGGCGACAAGATCGCGGGCTACGCCAATTACGGCCGCAACCGCGCCCGCAGCCTGCACTTTGACGGCGAGATCTACGAGCTTTACCTGCGCCCCGAGTTTCAGGGCCTCGGCTTCGGCCGCCGGCTGTTCACTGCGGCCCGCCGCGACCTCATGCAGAGCAATCTGAAGAGCATGGTGGTGTGGGCGCTCTCGGACAACGATCCGGCCACCGAGTTCTACCGCGCCTTGGGCGGCCGCATGGTGGCGCGCTCTTCGGAGCGATTCGGACCTAAGGCGCTCGACAAGGTTGCCTTCGCCTGGACTAACTAAGGCTTGGATGAACTAAGGTTGGTCCGATTGAGCTGCTGATGCTTTAATCGGCAGCATTGATCCGTCCGTCGATACCGCCCGCTTTTGCGCCGGTGATCGCTGGATTCATTTTTTCACAAAAACACCATGGATCAGCGGGCCAAGCCCGCGTATGACAGCGCCAAAATCGCTGCCGGGCGCGATTTACCCTCGGCAACAACGGAGCCTTCTGAATGCGTATCGATGCGGTCTCGATCGGAAAAAATGTCCCCCACGACGTCAACGTCATCATCGAAGTCCCGGTGGGCGGCGAGCCGATCAAATACGAGATGGACAAGGAGGCCGGCACGCTGGTGGTCGACCGCTTCCTGTACACGCCGATGCGTTACCCCGGTAATTACGGCTTCATCCCGCACACCCTGTCCGATGACGGCGATCCCTGCGACGTCCTGATCGTCAACACCCGCGCCATCATCCCCGGCGCAGTCATGAGCGTCCGTCCGGTCGGCGTGCTGTTCATGGAGGACGAGGCCGGCGGCGACGAGAAGATCCTGGCGGTGCCGTCGTCGAAGCTGACGCAGCGCTACGACAAGGTGAAATCGTATTCCGACCTGCCCGACATCACGCTGCAGCAGATCCAGCACTTCTTCGAGCACTACAAGGATCTCGAGAAGGGCAAGTGGGTGAAGATCCTGCGCTGGGGCGGTCCGGAGGAAGCGGCGAAGCTGATCCTCGAAGGCATCGAGCGCGAGAAGAAGAAGGGCTGAGCTTTCGACCCGAGCACAGCTGCGCTCCCTCGCCCCGTTCTTACGGGGAGAGGGCTGGGGTGAGGGGCCTCCCTCCACACGCTACGCTGCTGACGGACCTGTACCGCTCACCCGAATTCGATCTGCGATCGAATTCGACCTCTCCCCGCAAGCGGGGCGAGGTAAGAAAATAGCTACACCGCCGGCTTCGGCAGGCCTGCGATCGCGCAGGCGGCGCGGAGCGTGTTCACCAGCAGGCACGCCACCGTCATCTGGCCGACGCCGCCCGGCACCGGCGTGATCGCACCGGCGACGCCAAGCGCTTCCTGATAGGCGACGTCGCCGACCAGGCGGGTCTTGCCGTCGTCCTGCGGAATCCTGTTGATGCCGACGTCGATCACAGTCGCACCCGGCTTCAGCCAATCGCTGCGCACCATCTCAGGCCTGCCGACCGCGGCATAGACCAGGTCGGCCTGCTTCACGAGCCCGGGCAGATCGCGCGAGCGCGAATGGGCGATCGTCACCGTGGCGTTCTCGTTCAGCAGCAATTGTACCAGCGGGCGGCCGACCAGATTGGAGCGGCCGATCACGATGGCGTTCATGCCTTCGAGCGAAGCATGCACGCTCTTGGTCAGGATGATGCAGCCGAGCGGCGTGCAAGGCGACAGCGCCTGGAAGCCGCCGGCAAGCCGGCCGGCATTGTTCGGATGCAGGCCATCGACATCCTTGGCGGGATCGATCGCATTGATCACGGCCTCGGTGTCGAGGCCCTTGGGCAGCGGCAGTTGCACCAGGATGCCGTGAACGGCGGGATCGCGGTTGAGCTTGGCGACCACGGCCAGCAGGTCCGCCTGCGAGACATCGGCGGGCAGCTTGTGCTCGAACGAGGCCATGCCGGCGGCCTGGGTCTGCTTGTGCTTGGAACGGACATAGACCTCGCTGGCGGGATCATTGCCGACCAGAACGACTGCGAGTCCGGGCACCAGATTGTGCTCACGCTTGACGCGGGCGACCTCGCCCGAGACGCGGTCGCGAAGGTCCGCGGCGATGACTTTTCCATCGATGATCGTGGCCGTCATGTCAGTTCCTTAGTCCTTCGATTTGACCGATGCGAGCTCGCGCAACGCCTCGGCAAGCCGTGCCGGATCGCCCTCGACCGCGACCTGCTTCAGTCGGGACGTCGCCCCCGATAGCAGACTGATACTGGCCTTGGGCACCCCAAGCGATTTTGCCAGCAGCGCCAGGACCGCGCGATTTGCCTCTCCGCCGTCGGCGACGGCACGCACGCGCAGCTTCAGCACGCTGCGGCCGTCGGACAACTGCTCGATACCGTCGATGGCGTCACGCCCCCCACGCGGCGTCACCCGCAGCGCGATGCTGATGCCCGTGGTGGAGATGCGCCAAGGTTCGGTCAAGGGGCCATCAAGGCTCGGTCGCGGTTCCGCTGGTTAGGGCACGTTCGGATAGACGTACTCAGCGAGATAGAGCTGAATCAACCACAGCACGAAGAAGGCAACGATCGGAGAGACGTCGAGCCCGCCCATGTTGGGCAGCCTGCGCCTGATGGGCCCCAGGACCGGTTCGGTGATCCGATAGAGAAACTCTGCGACCGCGCCGACGAACTGGTTGCGGGTGTTCACGACGTTGAACGCGATCAACCAGGACAGGATTGCCGATGCGATCAGCAGATAGATGTACAGATTGATGATCTGGATCAGAATGAAGACTATCGGGCGCATCAGCGAAACACTCTCTGGGCCTGTGTCGTTGGGGCAGTGTTTTGGGTGGTGTTTGGGTTACCTTGGCTAGATATCGGTTCCCCCCGGCCCAAACAAGGGAAGTCGGTGCCCCTCTTGGCTAAAACCCGCTTACACCCGTCCTTGACTTGACCTTGGCGGGGACTTAAATGGCGCCCGGTTGTCGGCCGCGTTTACCAGAGCGGCCAGCAAAGGGGCCATAGCTCAGCTGGGAGAGCGCGTCGTTCGCAATGACGAGGTCGGCGGTTCGATCCCGCCTGGCTCCACCACGCTTCGCCCTTCGGGCTACGCGTGGCGCAGCCACGAGGAGCCCACAGGGTGAAGCGTGGTGTCCGGCGTAGCCCGAAGGGCGAAGACGGACTGATTGAGGAATTCCCCCCTACTTCCCGGTAAACCTCGGCGGCCGTTTTTCCATGAAGCTCGCCACGCCCTCCCTGAAGTCGCTGCCGTTCAGCGCCACCATCATCTCCCTGTTCGCCTCGATCGTGGCTTCGGCCAGGGTCTGGAACGGCACCTCGTAGAGCTGCCGCTTGATCACGGCCATCGCGCTCGGCGAGACGAAATCGGCGAGATCGCGGGCATAGGCGTAAGTCTCCTCCTGCAGCTTCTCGGGCGAGCAGAGCCGGTTCACCAGCCCGATTCGCAACGCCTCCTCGCTCGAAACGCGCCGCGCCGAGAGCAGCAGGTCCATCGCATTGGCGTGGCCGACGATGCGCGGCAGCATCCATGAAATCCCGTGCTCGGCGATCAGGCCGCGGCGCGCGAAAGCCGTCGTGAATACGGTATTGTCGGCAGCAAAGCGCAGATCGCAATAGAGGGCGTGGACCAGTCCGATGCCGGCGGTCGCGCCGTTGAGCATGGCGATGACGGGCTTTCCGATCGACGGATAGAAGCCGTAGCGCGTCTGCCAGTCCGGACGGCGGTTCATGTCGAAGGGCGGCAGGTTCGTCGCGCGCCTGACATCGTTGGGATCGAGCCCCTTCAGCGCATCCATGTCGGCTCCGGCGCAGAAGGCGCGGCCGGCACCGGTCAGCACGATGACGCGCACATTGTCATCGGCACTCGAGGTTTCCATCGCCTGGCGCACATCACGCTCCATGGTCGGCGTCCACGCATTCATGCGATCGGGACGATTGAGCGTGATGGTCGCGATCTTGTCGCTCACCTCGTAGAGAATGTGCTCGTAGGCCATCGCGCTCTCCCTTGGCTCCCGGCACGCGTTCGCGCGCACTCAACGGCAGCAAGCCTAGCATATTCAGCGATGGAAGGACTTGCGCGGAGGATCTGCGCAAGCGCGCGATTACTCGGCCGCTTGGGCCAGCACCGGCCGGCGTACCAGCCAGCCGTCGATGAAATGATCGAGCCAGGCGCGTTCGGCGGCGTCATAGACGGCACGGTCCGCGAAGTGATGATGCCGCTCGCGCGCACCCGGCGCGCTGAGGCCGTCATAGCCGCGCGTGGTCCAGCAATGCATCATCGCGTAGGTCACGTCAGGATGGAACTGCACGCCGAACGCATTGCCTGTTCGGAACGCCTGGTCCGGAAAGTCATCGCCTTCTGCCAGCAATTCGGCGCCTCGCGGCAATTGAAAGCCTTCGCGATGCCAGTGATACACCTGCGCCGGCCAGTCCGGACAGAGCGCGCGCCCAGCCGCAGTGGGGCGGATCGGGTAATAGCCGATCTGGGTCAGCGCCTCCGGATGCGGCGCAACGCGTGCGCCGAGCTGCATCGCCAGCATCTGCGCGCCCAGGCAAATGCCGAGGAACGGCCGCTGCTCGCGAAGGGGAACTTCGATCCAGTCGATCTCGCGGCGGATATAGTCGTCCGGATCATTGGCGCTCATCGGGCCGCCGAAGATCACGGCACCCGCATGCGCATCGAGCGTATCGGGCAGGGGATCGCCGAAGCGCGGCCTGCGGATGTCGAGACGATGGCCGAGCGCGCGCAGCGCGTTGCCGACACGGCCGGGCGTCGAGGATTCCTGGTGCAGGACGATCAGAACCGGAAGCCTGGGTTCGGAGAGGGGCGCGCTCGGTCTCCTTCCTGGGAAGGGCACCACTTCTGCGCCACCAAACCTGTCCGTTCGAAACGACATGGCCTTTTGCGAGTGCTATCGGTTCAAGCCGCCATCATAGCTAAGCGATGGTTAACATCGTGTGAGTTTGCGCACACTGCAGCGATCCTGAAGCAAGCTCCGGGCCAATACGGACGGCTTGCGTCTTCCTCAATGCCGCCGCCGCTGGAACCGGCTGGTGGCGAACAGGATGAAGGCGCGCGGGAAAAGACGCAGCGCGAGCGGCACAATCTTGATGCCAAATCCCGGCAGCACTGCCCGTTTGTTGGCCATCAGGCCGCGATAAGCCTGCCGCGCAACCTCAGCGGCGGAGACGTTGAGAATGGCGGTATCATGGCCGGAGCCGACGCCGGCGCGCTCCTGGAATTCGGTCGGCACCGGCCCCGGACACAGCACGGTGACGCGAACGCCGCGCGGCGCGAGCTCCGCGCGCAACGCCTCGGTGAACGAGATCACATAGGCCTTGGAAGCGTAATAGACGGCCATGCCGGGACCGGGCAGGAAGCCGGCAACGGAGCCGACATTGAGCAGGCCGCCCTTGTTCCTGATGAGCTGGCCGGCAAAGCGCAGCGACAGATCGGTCAGTGCACGGACGTTGACGTCGACAATGCCGACCTGCTCGTCGCGGTCGCGTTCGATGGCATCGCCGAAGACGCCGAAGCCGGCGTTGTTGACGAGATTGTCCAGCTCGACCTCTTCGGCAGCGAGCGCGGCCGCGATCCGTTCGCCGGCATCCGCTTGCTCGAGATCGCAGGCGATCACGATCGGCTTCTTGCCGCACGTCCTGGCAAGCTCGTTCGCGAGCGCCTCGAGCCGGTCGGCACGTCGCGCCGTGAGGGCGAGCCGGTGTCCGTTCGCGGCAAACACACGCGCCAGCTCCGTGCCGATGCCCGCCGAGGCTCCGGTGATCAACGTTACGCGCTCAGTCACGATTGCAGTCTCTTGAATTGAAGTCTTTTGGCCACTTAATGGCGGAACTGGAGCATAGGCCGCGCGCGACAGGCAAGCGTCACCGGCAGCATGGCTGCCTGAATGGGCAACAGGGAAGGCGGGGAAAACCCCGGATTCTCAGAGGAATCCGGAATCGGGCCGCGCGAACGCTACATTAAAGTTTCGTCATGTGGTTCGCACAACCGGCAATGACCGCGCCTGCCGGTGGCTCAGCCGCCGACGGCGCTGTCCTTGACCTGACCGACGGCGCGGTCCGCGACTGCGTGCTTCAGTTCGATGCGGTCGCGCTGGGAAATGCCGAGCAGGTCGGAAGCGCGCCAGACCACGTTGTCCTCGAACTCGGTGACTTGACCGTCGGCATAGACCAGCTCCCACATCATCTGGACGATGCGCTTGCGGCCCTCTTCGTCGAGCGAGCGCATGATGACGCTGGTGAAGTGATAGAGATCGACCGCCTCGCCCTCGACCTGGGTCGCGTCGGCGATCAGCCGATCGGCGGTGCCGCGATCGAGCTTGAAATGGCTTTCGATCAAACTATGCAGCTTGCGCTGCTCGGCCGGCGTCGGCTGGCCGTCGAGCGAGACCACGTGGATCAGCAGCGCAGTCGCCGCCAGCCGATAATCGCTGTCGCCGAAGGCACGGTCCTGGGCTTGGGGAGCAACAATGTCGGCGATGAATTGGCGCAGGCCGTCGAGCATAAGATCCTACCGAAATCGATGACGCCGCGAGGGAAGCACGCGGTTACCAGCATTATATGAGCAGGAAATTCAACCGGCGCAACGTGCGTCAGTTCCGCGCGCCGCATTACGTTTCGGCAATCTCGGCGCCTCGACCGGGTTCATCCGATCCTGATAGCGTACGCCGCCTCCATCGCGTCATTGCGAGCGCAACGACGGAGAGTGTGGCGGCCACCGACCGCCGCCTCACGGTATCTCGTACACCACCATCTTGTCGGCGATGCCGCGCAAGGCCGCCTGCTTCTGGATCGGCTTGATCTCGCGCCGCTGGAGAATCTCGGCGACCGCGGGCGCATCCAGGACGGGGCCGGTGACGTGAATCTCCTGCGCGGTCGACAGGCTCTGCACGCGCGCGGCGATGTTGACGGTCTGACCGAAATAATCCTGCCGCTCGTTCAACATCACCGCAAGGCACGGGCCTTCGTGGATGCCGATCTTGAGCACGAGGTCCTTGGCACCGCGCTCCTTGTTCAGGTCATCCATCGCAGCACGCATGCGCAGCCCCGCGGTGATCGCGTGTTCGGGCCTGACAAAGGTCGCCATGACCGCGTCGCCGATCGTCTTCACGACGGCGCCTTTCTCGGCGGCGATGATCTCGAGCAGCGCTCGGAAGTGCGCGCGCACCAGATCGAAGGCGCTGAGGTCGCCGACCCGCTCGTACAGCGCCGTAGATCCTTTCAGGTCTGTGAACAGGAAGGTCAGGGACGTGATCTTCAATCGCTGGTCGACATTGAGATTGTCGGCCTTGAAGACGTCGCGGAAGGTCTGGTTCGACAGCATTCGCTTGGCGGTGAGGATCGGCTTGCGCTTGCCGAGCATCTCGTGCAGTGCGTCGGCGGCGATCCAGACCGAGGGCAAGACGCGATTGCCCGATTGATTTTCCAATGTGAGGCGCATCGGCCCGGGGCGCACCACCGTGGTCCCGGTCGGCGCCTCCAGCTTGTTGAACATGATCGAAAGCTGCTGGCGTTCGCTGGTCGGCTCGCCCTGGACATCCAGGAAATGGGCGGAATGGGTCACCGGCTCGAACACGATGATGAACTGGCTAGGCAGGTTCAGCGAGAGAATCGCCTTTTCACCGGCGGGCAGTTCCAGCGCTTCGAGCGTCACATCGTTGATCAGGCGTGAAAAGGCCTGTTCGTCGATGTCGACGCCGGAGCTCCAGAACATCTGCCGCACATATTCCCAGATCGGCAACGTGTCGGGATCGTGAGCACCGATGCGGCGGACCCGCGGACTGACGGTGAAAGCCACCTCGACCATCTCGTCGACGGACGCCTCGTATCCGGCTGCACAGAGCGCGCAATTGTAGTCTTCGTGCTTGAGCGATTTCAGCGTCGTATGCGCGCCCAAGACCCCGCCACAGCCGGGACACAGCACGTTCCAGCTCATGTCGAACAGACCGAGCCGCGAGGCGTGCAGGAATCCGGATATCACCTTCTCCTGATCGAGCCCGGCGCGATCAGCAAAATCCAGCACATTGATGCGGTTGAGGTCGCGATCGTGGCCACTGGCGATCAGCTCGGCGATGGCCTCGACGACGACGGGATCGGCCGTCTGCTTGAGAACGGAAAACTGGGCCTGGATGTCGCTCATGGCGTCACTCTGTCTTTGTTGGATCACGCCATCGGCCGGGCGATCGCCCGTCACCGACGCGTGATGCGGAACATTGGGGAGTGGTCCGGCTGCGTCGTAACAACACCGCACGGAATGACGGGATCGGCGTCGACGAGCTCGACGCGAAATGCGCCGATCAGCCGCGCCAACGCCAGCACGGACTCGGCTTGCGCGAACGGCGCGCCGATGCAGACGCGTGGCCCCGCGCCGAACGGCAGATAGGTGAAACGGTCGGGCGGCTCTTTCGACATGAAGCGTTTTGGGATGAACGCGTTCGGCTGATCCCACAGCTTCTCGTGCCGGTGCAGCAGCCAGGGCGCGATCATGATGACATCGCCTCTGCTGACGGCAGCGCCCGCCACATTGTCCTTGTCGCGCGCGGCGCGGGCAATCAGAAAGGCCGGAGGATAGAGCCGCACGGTCTCGTCGATCACGGCGCGGGTGAATTTTTGCCGATCGATATCGGCGATGCTGTCGAGATGCTCGCCTGATGTCTCGAAGGCGACTTCCTCCTGCGTCTCCGGATCGAGCGCAAGCAGATAGAGCGCCCAGAACAGCGCGGTCGCGGTCGTCTCATGACCCGCGAGGATCATGGTCGCGACCTCGTCGACGAGTTGCTCGTCGGAAAACCCCTTGCCCGTTTCAGGATCGCGCGCCTCGTCCATGAGATCGAACAGATCGCGCGGCGGCGCGCCTTCCTTCTTGCCCGCCGTGCGCCGCTCGGCAATCAGCATCGCGACGAATTCGGTCCAGCGCGCGCGGAAGCGGGCGCGCGCCCGATCCATCGGCGTCGGCCAAGACACGGGCAGCAGCATGTCCAGGAAGTAGGCCCGCCCGAGCCGCTCGCCATATTCCATGACGAAGTTGCGCAGGGTCGGTCCGTGCCGGTCCATACCGAACGAGAACATCGTGCGCCCGGCGATCTCGAGCGTCATCCGCTGCATGACCTCGCGCAGATCGACCGGCTCGCTTGTCCGCGCATCCAGCTTCGCAATGGTCTCGTCGAGCACTGCCGTCATGTGGGGGACGAGGTTGGCGGTGGCGCGTGGCGTGAACGCCGGCGACAGCGTGCGGCGTTGAAATGTCCAGGAATGGCCTTCGGCAAGCAGGAGACCGTCGCCAAGCACCGGACGCAGCATGCGGATGCCCGCCGGCGTCCGCGTGTAGTTCTCGTAATTGTTCAGCAGCACGTGCCGGATCGCGTCCGGCTGGTTCAGGATGAAGCTCTTGTGCAGGAAGAAGCGGCCCTGGATGATCTCTTCCTCATAGGCGCGCTGCCCCCAGGTTGCGATCATGTTCCGCCTGATCATCGCGAGCCGCCCGAAGAACGACAGATCGTCCGGCGCGCGCGGCGGGGTCGGGGGGATGATGGGCCGCCGCACGCTGGCGATGTTCATGGCTCTCTCCCGCAGATGTCGTCCCAGTAAAAGCTTGCGCAGGCAAATAGCTAGTAAGTCAGTTCGGCAACCGCAATCCTGTTCTCGGAGGCCGGCCAAGCGCGCGCCACGATTCGTTCTTCGTTGAACTGGGCCACGACGTTACGCCCGACATCACTGGCAGAAAGGCGCAGGGTTGCTGTCGCATCTACGGGCACGCCCGAATGGACGTCGGCGGGCTCCTTGCCGTCGAACAGGACGATGTCCCGCGGCAGGCCGAAATAGCCGCGCGGACGCGACATGATCACCACGGCAGCGGCGTCCTTGTCCTCGGGCGTGAACGGGCGCGCGGCGCGCAGATGCACGACGTCGGAAGAGCGCGGGAAGGGCGAACGGTAGAAGTGCGTGATCGGGGCATCCGGCGAGGTCAGGACGATTTCGAGCGGCCAGGCAGACTCGACTTCGACCGGTCCCCAGCGACCGTCTGCACCCGTCGTCGAGCGGTGCACGACATCGCCTCTGCGCTCGCCGCTCTCGCGATCGACGTGATGGACCTCGACTGTCGCCCCGGCAACCGGACGGTTGGTCGGCACGCCGTCTGCAGCGCCGGTGACCAATCCGCCGAGGCGAACAGTCCGCTCCGGCGTGATCGCGATACGCGCGGGTTCGCGGCCGGCGATGAATTTGTAGATCTCGCGGAACGCCCGCGGAGAATACGCCGTCTCGCGATGGTCGATGGCGCCGAGCACGAGGTTGGTCGCGCCTTTCAGCTCCGGCCCTTCAGCCGTGACATTGGTCGGTACGCCCGGCCTGCCGATAAAGCGGCCATCGGGTTGCGCGTATTTGTCCATGCCGTCGCTGCGCAAGGTGAGGAAGGCGACACCGGGCGTGACCTCGCTGTCACCCTCGTTCAAGCCGCGCAGGAAGGCGCCGCGTCCGTTGAACTCGCTGCCCAGGAGATCATCGAGCGCAAACACGCCGTGATTGGGCGTGCCGCACAGAACGGCGTGGCTGACATCGCCGGCTCCGCCATTCTTGATGACGTTGCGGATGGAATTGCCGCCGCGCGAATTGCCGACCAGCGCGACGCGCGACGCGCCGGTGCGGCGCTTCAATTCAGTGATGGCGGCGGCAAGCTCGCGTCGCTGATCTTCGGTCGAGGAGCGATTGGCCTGCTCGACCGTGTCGTCGGTGCGCGCGGTGGGATTGGTGAAATTGACCGCCATCATGCGACCGTGCGCGATGCCATTTGATTCCATCCGCCACAGCGTCGTCATCCAGAGCGCGTCGTAATCGCCATTGCCGTGAACGAACAGGATCGGCGGCGCCTCCGTGCCTGCAGCCGCGGACGGCGCTTGCGCCAGCGCGTCCATCGGTAAGTTCGCAACCGCGAAAGCGAGGCCGCCCGCACCTTGCAGGATCGTCCGTCGTGACAGCTTCATCTGTTCCTCCCCGGTAAAACCATGTCTTTGCACCGCTTATAGCGGCCTAACCACTGGACAGCGAAGGACTTTCGCAGGCATCACTGAAGACGCCGGAATCATGAGGCCATTTCTGCCAGACGACTGGGAAGGGGATATGACCGAGCAGACGAACCGTCAGAGACGTTCCGCCGACGGCATCACCGCCCCCCTCCGCTACACCGTATTCCGGCGCATCTGGCTCGCCAGCCTGCTCTCCAACCTCGGCCTCCTGATCCAGGGCGTGGGCGCGGCCTGGGCGATGACGCAGATGGCGGCCTCTGCCGACAAGGTAGCACTGGTGCAGACCGCCCTGATGCTGCCGATCATGCTGATCTCGATGCCGGCCGGCGCCATCGCCGACATGTACGACCGCCGTATCGTAACGCTCGTCGCGCTGATGATCGCGTTGACCGGCGCTTCCGCGCTCACGGTCCTCGCCGGGCTCAAGCTGATCGCCCCGGAATCCCTGCTGGCCTTCTGCTTCGTCGTCGGCAGCGGCAACGCGCTGTTCGGACCGGCCTGGCAGTCGTCGGTCAGCGAGCAGGTGCCGCCGGACGCGTTGCCGTCGGCGGTGGCGCTGAACGGGATCAGCTACAACATCGCACGCAGCTTCGGCCCCGCGGTCGGCGGCGTGATTGTCGCCGCAGCCGGCGCGGTGGCGGCATTCGCCTGCAACGCGCTCCTCTACCTGCCGCTGCTGGTCGTGCTGCTGCTCTGGCGGCGGACCACGGAGCCGTCGCGCCTGCCGCGGGAGAAGCTCAACCGCGCCATGGTCTCGGGCTTCCGCTACATCACCAATTCGCCGCCGATCAAGATCGTGCTGCTGCGCACCTTGGTGATGGGCCTGATCGGCGGCGCTGTGATGGCGCTGATGCCGCTGGTGGCCCGCGACCTCTTGCATGGCGGCGCGCAGACTTACGGCATCATGCTCGGCGCTTTCGGCATGGGCGCCGTGGTCGGCGCGCTCAACATTCACGAGCTGCGCAAGCGGATGAGCGGCGAGGCCGCGATCCGCGCCTGCACCATCTCGATGGCGTTCGCGATGGCGGCGCTTGCGCTCTCGACCGAACCGGTGCTGACGGCGGCCGCGCTGGTGCTGGCGGGTGCGGTCTGGATGGCCGCCGTGGCGCTGTTCAATATCGGCGTGCAACTGTCGGCGCCGCGCTGGGTCGCCGGACGCTCGCTCGCCGCATTCCAGGCCTCGATATCAGGCGGCATCGCCATCGGCGCCTGGGGCTGGGGCCATCTCACCGACTATGCCGGCGTCGAGGTCGCACTGCTGACCGCCGCGGGCCTGATGCTGGTCTCGCCGCTGCTGGGGCTCTGGCTCGCGATGCCGCGGGTCGGCGCCCGCAACGAGGACGCCGACGTGCTGGCCGACCCCGAGGTGAAGCTGTCGCTGACGGGACGCAGCGGACCGCTGGTGGTCGAGATCGAATATCGCGTCGCCCAGGAGAACGCGCGCGCCTTCCACAACGTGATGCAGGACGTGCAGCTCTCCCGGCAGCGCAACGGCGCCTATGGCTGGTCGATCGCGCGCGACATTGCCGATCCGGAATTGTGGACGGAGCGCTATCACTGCCCGACCTGGTTCGACTATTTGCGCCAGCGCAACCGTTCGACCCAGTCCGAACGCGCGCTGCATCAGCAGGCGATCGATTTCCACATCGGTCCCGAGCCGGTGCGGATCCGCCGCATGCTGGAGCGGCCGTTCGGCTCGGTGCGCTGGAAGGAAGAAACGCCGGACCGTGCCAGCGCCGAGGTGCTGCCTGTGGTCGCGACGGCGGCGGGGAGCAGCACATAGGTTTTGCTTCGTCGAGGCGCACCGTCAGGCGCGAGCCCGGAATCCATCAGTCCGCATAATGCGTGGAGAAATGGATTCCGGGTTCGCGCTTCGCGCGCCCCGGAATGACGATCACTGTCCGTGCTCCGTCAGCACCTTCTCGCAGGCCTTGCTGAGGCGCGTGCGGTGCTCTTTCAGGCAGGCGAGCACGGCGCCATCGCCATTGTTCATCACGGCCCGGCAAAAGCGCGTGACGTCACGCGCGCAGGCGTCGTGGCCGGGCTGCTGCTGCGCGGATGCAGCCGATGCGCATAGAACAAAAGAGACTGTGAAAAGAAATCTGGTCATCGCGTAATGCCTCGTACCCTTTGAGATATGCGGGCGAAGCTAGTGCGACGATCTCGGGGTCGCAACGGCTTTTCTTGGGCTTTTCTTGGCAGGCGGACCGATGCGTGCCGATGGCCCCGGCTTGACGCCGGGGCACACCGCGCGGGAGCTTTAGAGCGCGATTTTACTGGCCGTCCTGGGCGTCGGCGAGCTTGCGCGAGGCGCCCTTGGCGAGATCCTTGTCCATCACGGCGCGACAACCGGCGCTCAGATCCGAGCGATGCTTGATCATGCAGGCGGTGATCTTCGGGATGTTGGGGATTTCAGAGGAGCACAGGCGGAAGGCATCGCCGGTGCACATCTGCTGCGCTTCGGCCGAGAAGGCGAAGCTCGAGGTCGTCGAGACGATCGAGACGATGGCGGCAAAACCGAGGGCCAGGCTGGTGTCGCGGATGGTGGCTGAAAACGACTTCGTCATGTGAAGCTCCCATTGGCACCGCGGGTGCGCGGGCCGGTTGTTGATGGGAATGACCATGCTCCCGGAAAATCCTTTCCACTGTGATGATGGTCACGGGGCGACCTATCCTCTGTGACATCGGTCACTTTGGCGCACTTACCTGAAAATCCTCCGCATCCGCCGTCGTGTTGGTGTCACGTTAACTGTTCCTTCGCATTAATGGCTCGTCGCGCGGGAAATTCCGCTGGTTTGGTTGCGTATTTGGAAAGAGTAGCGATGCGTAATGCGTTAGGCCTGATGCTGGCCAGTGTCCTCGCGGCGGTCCTGATCGCCGGAGGTTGGTACTTTTATTCCTCCCGCGCCGATCAGGGCGCTCCCAAGACAACAGCCGCCCGCGCCGCCGATCCCCTGCCGGCCAAGCTCGCCGCCAAGGACGACGTCGAGACCACAGCGGCGATCGCGGCCAAGCCCATCGCTGTCGCGGCAGCGCCCGCTCCGGCACCGGTGCCCGCGCCGGCTCCGGTTCAGCAGGCCACGACCTGCACCAATCCGAATGCACTGGGCGTCTCGCGCGTGGTCGAGATCGACACGACGGGCGGTCCGGGCTTCGGCTTCGAGCAGTTCAAGCAGTTTGATTTCCTTGCCGACAAGGAGGTCGTGTTGACCTTCGACGACAGCCCCTGGCCGCACAACACGCCAGCCGTGCTCAAGGCGTTGGCCGATGAGTGCACCAAGGGCCTGTTCTTCTCGGTCGGCAAGCACGCCACCTGGCATCCGGAGATCCTGCGCCAGGTTCTGGCTCAGGGCCACACGGTGGGCACCCACACCTGGTCGCACGTCAATCTCGCCGGCAAGAAGATGACGGAGCAGCAGGCCAAGGACGAGATCGAGAAGGGCTTCAGCGCGGTGAAATGGGCGCTCGGCACCAATCCGTCGCCGTTCTTCCGCTTCCCGCAGTTGTCGCAGAGCCCGGCCCTGGTGAGCTATCTCGGCACTCGCAATCTCGGAATTTTCTCGACCGACATCGACTCCTTCGATTTCCGCAAGGAGAACACGCCGGACAAGATCGTCAACAACGTGATGACCAAGCTCGACAAGCTCGGCAAGGGCATCATCCTGATGCACGACTTCCAGAAGCGGACCGGCGAAGCGCTGCCGACGCTGCTGGCGCGTCTCAAGGCCGGCGGCTACAAGGTCGTGCAGATCAAGGCCAAGACGACGTTCGACTCGCTGCCCGAATATGACGAGGCCATCCTCAAGGAGTTGAAGGTGCCGACGTCAGGCAGTGCGACGAATGCACGCCCGGTTTCGAGCGTGGTGCAGACGGTCTCGCAGCGCTGAGCGCGTCAAGTCTCGGTAAGCATATGGCCGGGCTCAGCCCGGCCATATTCATTTTGGGAGCTGGCGCGTTGCTCACCAATAAATGCCGTGGCGGTGCAGCTCGGCGATGATGCGGCTTTCGGTCGAGCGACGCTTGTGCCTGGGCTTGTCCGCTCTTGCCGTCGTCTTCGGTGCGGGACGTGTCGCGACGGGCGCGGACGGCGGCGTCGTGGTCGTGACTGGCGCAGCGGCCGGAGTGGTGGACACCACGGGCGGACGATCGACATAAACAGGAACTGCGGCCACTGGCGCGGCCTCGCTCACTTGCGTGGTGGCGGGCATCGGCGCCGTCGTCGACTGAGATGCCGGCGCCTGCTCGTTGGCCGCGGCCAGCGAAAGGCTGCGCGAGCCGCCTGCCTGGGCCGATGCAGAGACCAGAACCATGGCGGCCACCAGAACGATCTTACGCATGTGAAATCTCCCCGCGTTTGCGTGACCGGGACACTACGGGGGAGGCGTGCGAAGTTATGTGAGAGACATCACGCGGGACCGCCGTCTCGGATTCGGCGGCACATGAAAGCGTCGACGCACTCACGCCAGTTCAGTGGGTAAGAGCTCGCGTGGCGATGGGACGAATCGGGGGAGAGTTTTGAGCGGTGGTGCCGCAAGAGGGATTCGAACCCCCGACCCCGTCATTACGAATGACGTGCTCTACCGACTGAGCTATTGCGGCGAACCCTGCCGGGGCTGGGCGACGCCGGCCCCGATACGCGCGCTCCTGATATCGGGCATGGCCCGAATTGGCAAGGACAAGGGAGGTGCGAAATACTGATCACGCGCCCCAGCGGGACCAGAATCCGCGCCAACCACCGGCCTGAGCCTTTGGCGTGCCGATTTGTTCCGTAAATTCATCGCTCGGACCCTCGTCATCGATCCCGGGATCATCAGGGGCGCGGACGATCGGGATGACGGTCTGGATCGGCGCCGGCGCGGGCTTGCCGAGGTCGGCGCGGGTCCGGAACACCGGGGTTTCCGCCAGAGGCGATGATTCGGTGGCGTCAGGGGCGGGCTTGACCGGCTCGGCCGGCGTCACCGCCGGCTCTTCCCTGGCCGCCGGGGGCGCATTGTCCTGCGCAGCTGGAGCCGCGACCGGGGTCGGATCCGGCGCGATCACCACCGGTTCCTCCGGCGCCTCGCTCGCCGCCGCCACCCGCTTCGGCGCGGGGGCGGCGAGCATGGCTTCCTCGAAGGCCGAGGACTCGATCGTCGTGCCCTTGTCCGAGGGCAGGCTCGCCACCGGTGTCTGCCACTGGAAGGCATCGAGCCGGCCGGTGACCGGAGAAACTGGGCGCCAGCGATCGCTGACATAGCCGTCCGCGGTCCAGGCCGGGTCGTGGCGGGCACGCACCGCGCGCAAGGTCCAGGCCCGTGCGCGGCCGCCGTCGCCATGCTCGGCGCGCTCCAGCTCGGCCATCAGCAGCGCCACGCGCTGGGTTGGATCGTTGACGTAGGGAGCGAGCACTTCGCGCGCACGGGCGAATTCGGAAGCGTCGATCGCGGCGCGCGCGATCGCGAGCTGGCCCTCGACATGGCCAGCCTTGTCGGCCGGCGTTTTCGCCGCGAGCGTCTCGACCCGCTGCAGACGCTGCCGCGCCGAATCGCCGAGTTTGACGTGCGCATAGGCATCGGCAAGATCTGGATGCGGATTGGCGAGCCAGGCGGCCTCGACCAGCTTCATGGCGCGGCGCACCTGATGCGCCTCGCTCTCGAATTTCGCGGCAAGCACGGCGGCCGGCACCAGGGTCGGCGCGAGCTTGACAGCTTCCATCACGCTCTCGCGCGCGACGTCGCGGTCCATCGTCTCCAATTCCAGCGCGCGCGCCGTGAGCAGCACGCCACGCTGGCGGCGGTAAGTCGGCTTGTCGATCAGACCGGCGGACAAATTCGAATCGAGAATCGCGAGCGCGCCGCTCCAGTCGCCGCGCGCGCAGCGGAAGCCGAGCACCGCATGCGAGGCCCAGGTCGAGGACGGCGACAGCTTGATGGCTTCCTCCGCGATCATCACCGCGCTGACCGCATCGTCGGCGCGCTGCGCCTCGATGAACAGGCCGCGCAGGCCGAGCAGCCGCGTATCCTCGCGCTCGGCCATGGCACGGAAGGCGCGCTGCGCCTCGTCGCGATTGCCCTCGAGCTGAGCCGATTGCGCATGCAAGAGAAGCGCGAGCGGATCGTCGGGCGCATGCCGCCGCGCCGCTTCGGCGTGACGGCGGGCGAGCGCGGTGTCGCCATGACCGATCGCGAGCAGGCCGTGGGTGATGGCGTGACGGCCGCGGGCATGGCGCTTCTCGTGCCGGCGGCGGCGGATTCGTCCGGGCGTCCGCCATATCGCGGTCAGGACGCTCCAGAGCAGCACGACCAGGACTGCGAAGATGCCGAGGCAGAGCACGAACACCGGAATGCTCGGTGAGGCCCGGAAGCCGCCCCAGGTCAGCACGACATTGCCGGGCTGATCGGCGACCCAAGCGGCGCCGGCGCCTGCAAGCGCGATCAGAACGAGGAAGAGGACGATGCGAAGCATGGCGATCCCTATACGCGCGGATTGTTGCGCGAGTCTTATCGAGCAATCTATGGAGCCGGCTTGGCGAGACCCGCCAGAGCATCGTCGGCGAATTTGCGGGAGGCCGCGAGCGCGGCGTCTCTCGCATCGGCCTTGTCCAGCCATGCCTTCGCCGGCCCACGTTCGCTCTCGGGCAGCGTCATCAGCTCGCGCCGCGCTTCGGCGAAATCGTTGCGCAGCGCCGCGGCCGTGACCCGCGCGACGATGGCGCCGCGGTCGTTGCCGACCCCGTCGGTGCGCTCGATGCGGACGAGCTTCGACGCTCCCGCCTGAAGGCGCTCGACGATGCCGGCGCCAGGGGGAGGGGCCTCCGGCGGCGGCGACAGCTTCGGCACGATGTTGAGGAGCTCGCGGGTCAGCGCGAACGGCGTCGGGATGCCTGATGCTGCGAACATATCCAGCGGCTTCAGCATTTCGGGCTTGGCTGCGAACGACCGCGCAGCATTGAGCTGCGCCTCATAGGGATCGTTGTGGCGAACGGCGACGTCCAGCAGGGTGGCGGCAACCACATAGCGCAAGGGCTTGTCGTCCATTGCCTTGGCATCGGCGATCTTCTCGCCCTGCTGCGCGAGCTCGGCGCGCGCGGTCTTGCTGGCGCGCTCGAGCTGGGAGATGCGATCGTCGAGAGCGGCGAGGACGGATGGCGAGGCGTCACGCGGCGCGGATTTCGCATCGTTCAATGCGCTCGCAATCTTGTCGGACTGCGCGCGCAAATTAGCGACGTCGTTGCGCAGAGTGCCGACGGATTTCTCCAGCGCGTCGAGCCGCGTCGTCATCGCCGGATCGGTCGCCGGCTTTCCGGCCTTGGCTTCGACTGCGGCGAGGCGTCCGCTCAGCGCATCGACCGCGGCGCTGGTCACTTGCGGCGCGGCGGGCGGAGCCTGCACCGCGGGCCACCCCAGCGCCCAACCGACTGCGATCACGACTGCCGCTGCGGCGGCGCCGGAAAATGGCGCGATGACCCAGGGAGAGATGGCGGCAGACGTTGCAGCGGCCTGCGCCTCCTCACGCTGCGGCTCCGTCTCGATCTTGGCCGCCTCGACCTCGGCGTCCTCGGGGGCGGCGTGCTCCGAGCTTGCCGGCTCGGCCGCTGGCTGCGTCTCAGGCTCGCCCGGTACGTCCTGCGGCTGGGTGGAGACTTCGGTCGCTTCGAGGTCAATGGTCGGCGGCGTGCGCTTGGCGCGGCCGGATTCGGGAGCCAGCCCTGCGTCTTCAGGCTTGTCGTCGGCCATCGTGACGGTTCCTCACACTTGCATACCAGAAGCGAGCCCGATTGCGTCGGATTCGGCCCGTCCTCTTACGCCAAACGGGTGCGCAAAGCACGCTCCAAGGCGTCAAATAAGGCATTTTCGTCCGGGCTCGCGGCCACCAGAACCTGCGATGCGCCGGCATCGCGCAGCACGCTTGCGACCGTCTCGGACAGGCAGCATTGTGGAATCGCCAGTGCCGAGATTTCGACGCCCTCGTCCCGTGCGGCATCCAGGAAGGCGCGCGCGCTGCGCCTGGAGTAATGCAGCACCGCCTCGATGCCATGCGCGGCAAAGCCTTCGCAGACCTCGCGCGGGAGAACCTTGACCGGGGCCATGCGGTAAGTGGTCTGCGTGACCACGCTGAACCCTTCCGCGCCGAGCTCGCCGCCGAGATCCCGCGACAGATCCGCCCCGGCAAGATAAAGCAGCGTACTTTTCTTCTTCAGCACCTTGTCCCGCGCGCCTTGCACGACCTTGTCGCGCAAGGAAGCGGCATCGCCGCCGGCGACGATCACATCCTTGAAACCGACCTCGCGCGCCACGGAAGCCGTATGCTCGCCGACCGCAAAGAGCGGCAGCGCCAAAAGGCCGCGATCGCGCAGTTGCGCCGCGATGGCACGGATCGCATTCGCCGACGTGACGATAATGGCGCCATAATTCGTCTCACTCTCGTCGTGAAAGGCAACCGGCTCGCATTTGAGTACGGGCGCAAGCAGCACCACATGCCCCCGGGCGCGCAGATTTTCCGCCGTCGTCTCGTTGTCGGGATGCGGCCGTGTGACAAGAATGGACATCGCTTATGTTCCCGAACCACCCGGCGGTGACGCATTCGCGAGGGAGAGCGGCGCGTGACGATTGCGCAAGATGACCCCGGAATGCTACCGCGTTAGCAGAACTCTGCTTTACGGATGAGCGCAAGGGCGCAAATTGGATAACAATTCGCCAATGCTGGTACTGGGTATCGAGACCACCTGCGACGAGACCGCGGCGGCCGTGATCGAGCGCGCGTCCGACGGCAGCGGCAGGATCCTGTCCAATATCGTGCGGTCACAAATCGAGGAGCACGCCCGCTTCGGCGGCGTCGTTCCGGAAATCGCCGCGCGCGCCCATGTCGAACTGCTCGACGGCATCATCGACCGCGCCATGAGCGAAGCTGGCATCGGCTTCGCCCAGCTCAATGGCGTCGCAGCTGCCGCGGGGCCGGGACTGATCGGGGGCGTCATCGTCGGGCTCACGACCGCGAAGGCGATCGCGATGGTGCACGACACGCCGCTGGTCGCAGTCAACCATCTCGAGGCACATGCGCTGACGCCGCGCCTGACCGACGGCATCGAATTCCCGTACTGCCTGTTCCTCGCCTCCGGCGGCCACACCCAGATCGTCGCGGTGACCGGCGTCGGCCATTATGTGCGACTCGGCACCACCGTCGACGACGCCATCGGCGAGGCCTTCGACAAGGTCGCGAAGATGCTGGGCCTGCCCTATCCCGGCGGACCGCAGGTCGAACGCGCCGCGGCAAACGGCGATGCCACGCGCTTTGCGTTTCCAAGACCGATGCAGGGACGGCCCGATGCCAATTTCTCGCTGTCAGGATTGAAGACAGCCGTCCGCACCGAAGCGAGCCGCCTGGCCGAGATCACGCCGCAGGACGTCAGCGATCTCTGTGCGAGCTTCCAGGCCGCGGTGCTGGACTCGACGGCCGATCGCCTCAACGTTGGCCTGAAGCTTTTCCGCCAACAATTCGGTGCGCCGCGCGCGCTGGTCGCGGCCGGCGGTGTCGCCGCCAACAGGGCAATCCGCGGCGTGCTGTTTGACGTTGCAAAGCAGGCCGGGACCCAGCTGATCATGCCGCCGCCGGCGCTCTGCACCGACAACGGCGCGATGATCGCTTGGGCCGGCGCCGAACGCCTCGCGCTCGGCATCACCGATACGATGGAGGCGCAGCCGCGCGCGCGCTGGCTGCTCGACGCGAATGCGACCGCGCCTGATGGTTACGGCAAGACGCGGGCGGGATACTGACAATGGCTGCGTTCGACTCCGTCGCGGTGATCGGTGCCGGCGCCTGGGGCACCGCGCTGGCGACGGTAGCCGCACGTGCCGGACGGAAGGTGACGCTGTGGGCGCGCAATGCGGAACATGCGACGCGGATCGCATCAACGCGTGACAATCCGCGGCTGCCGGGCGTGCTGCTCGCGCCCGAGATTGTCGTGACGAGCGATCTGGCGCTCGCCGCGCGTGCCGACATGCTTCTGATCGCGACGCCCGCGCAACATTTGCGTGGCGCGGTCAACCTGCTGGCCTCGCACATTGCAACTCCAACGCCCGTTGTGGCCTGCGCCAAGGGCATCGAGCACGGCACCCGCAAATTCATGACCGAAGTGATCGCGGAAGCCGCGCCGCACGCGCAGCCTGCGATCCTGTCAGGCCCGAGCTTCGCCGACGACGTCGCGCGCGGACTGCCGACGGCAGTGACGCTGGCGGCAAAGGACGAAGCGCTGGCGAGCCGGATGGTGCAGGCGTTGGGCTCCGCGACCTTCCGGCCCTATCACACCACTGATGTCCGCGGCGTCGAAATCGGTGGCGCCGCCAAGAACGTGCTGGCAATTGCCGCCGGCATCGTGGTCGGCCGCAACCTCGGTGCCTCCGCGCTCGCCGCACTGACGACGCGCGGCTTCAGCGAGCTGGCGCGGCTCGGACGCGCCTGCGGCGCGCGCGCGGAAACGCTCTCGGGTCTCTCCGGCCTCGGCGACCTCCTATTGAGCTGTTCGACGGCGCAATCGCGCAATTTTGCGCTCGGGATCGCGCTCGGTCGTGGAGAGGCGGCGCCCGCAGGCAAGCTTGCGGAAGGCGCATTCACCGCGCCGGTGCTGGTCGAGCTCGCGGTCTCGCAAAACGTCGAGATGCCGGTATCAGAGGCCGTCGCAGCGATTCTCGGCGGCAGAAGCACGATCGACGCCGCGATATCGGCGCTGTTGACCCGCCCCTTCAAAGCAGAGGAATGAGCATGGCGTACTGGCTGGTGAAATCCGAACCATCGGTGTGGTCCTGGGACCAGCAGGTTGCGAAGGGCGCCAAAGGCGAAGCCTGGACCGGCGTGCGCAACTACACCGCGCGCCAGAACCTCGTGAACATGAAGAAGGGCGACAAGGCGTTCTTCTACCATTCCAACGAGGGCAAGGAGATCGTCGGCATCGCGGAAGTCATCAAGGAGGCCTATCCCGATCCGACCGACAAGACCGAAAGATTCGTCTGCGTCGACATCAAGGCCGACAAGCCGTTGAAGACGCCGGTGACGATGGCCGCGATCAAGGCCGAGAAGAAGCTCGCCGAGATGGCCCTGGTGAAATATTCGCGCCTGTCGGTGCAGCCGGTGACGGCCGAGGAATGGAAGCTCGTCTGCAAGATGGGTGGAGTGTAGCGACGGGTTACACCGCCGCAGTCGCCACCACCTGCGCCAGCAGCTGCTCACGCTTTGCCTGCGAGCGCTGGCCTTTCATGGTCGCGGCGAAGCGCTCGAGGATTCCTTCCTCGAAGGCGGTGACGATGGTGTCGTGAACGTAGCTCTTGCGGCAGATTGCCGGCGTGTTGGAGAGCTTGTCGGCGGCGGCGCGGATCGCATCCAGCACCTGCTTCTTGCGGCCGCGCTGGCTGGTGGCCGGCGTGATCCGCGACAGCGATTCCACGACGACGGCAGACGCCATCAGCGTGCGGAAGTCCTTCAGCGAAATCTTGATGCCGGCGATCTCGCGCAGGAATGCGTTCACCTGCGTGGTGCTGACCGCACGCACGATGCCGTAGGCATCGCGGTACTGGAACATCCGCTTGCCGGGGACGCCCTGCAAAATGCCGATGGCGCGCACCAGCTTGGCGGCGTCGCATTCCTTGCGCACGGCCTTGCCGCCCTTCGCCTTGAAGGTCAGCACGAAGCAGTCGTCTTCCAGCGTGACGTTCGACTTCAGCAGCGTGGTCGCGCCGCGGGTGCCGTTGAGGCGGGCGTAGGATTCATTGCCGGGACGGATCGCGGTGCGCGCGATCAGCTCGATCACCGCCGAGAGTGCAAACTCCCGCGTCGGCTCGTCGCCCGACAGGAACGCCGAGACCTTGCGCCGGATCTTGGGCAGCGCACCGACCAGCCTTTCCAGACGATGCGCCTTGCGCTGCTCGCGGACCTTCTCCCAGTCGGCATGGTAGCGATATTGCAGCCGTCCCGCGGCATCGCGGCCCACCGCCTGGAGGTGCGAGCTCGGATCGGCGGAGTAGCGCACCTCGCGATAGGCCGGCGGAACCGCCATGGCGTGCAGCCGGCGGATGGTGCGGGCGTCGCGGATATGCGCGCCGTTGGGGCGGACGAAGGAATATCCCTTGCCGCGCCTGATGCGGCGAATGGTCAGCTCGTTCTGGTCGCCGAGCCGCAAGCCCAGCTCCTTGGCAAGCGCCTCAACCGAGCTCGCCGGGGCCGTGTCGTAGACCTTTTTCGGGCTGGGACGCGAGGAACCGGCCGGTTTCGGCCATTGTCCGAGGGCCTTGGCCAGCGCAATGGCGGCAGGATCGGCCGAAGCGGGCCGCGCCGTGCCGAGATTCTGCTGATCCATCATAGCCTTAAGCCTTTAGCCCTGTCTGTTACCGATCAATGCCGCTGTTCTGATTTTTGTTCCAAGAAGTCTCTTCGGACCCCGGGTTGGCCATTTAGGGTGTTCCGAACCGCATTGCGAGTCCCGAATCAGTGAAGGAAGGTTTCTAAATACCTCCTATGATGCATGGGCGACCTGCGCGGGGCTGTTCCGGAAATTGGGGTCAAGAGCGAATGCAGACGGTCCGCTTGTTTCAGACTTGCGACAACCGGACCGCGAACCTTGATCCTCCGCATGGCCGGCCCCTCATCGAAGGTCCAGCTTGTGCTGCTTGTCGGGTCCGGTTAGCCCGACGCATAATCGTCCAACGATGAAATCGGCTTGCCAGTCCCCTGTGCTCGGCTTGCCGTATGTGGAGGGAAGCATGTCCGAGAAGATCTACGACGTCCCCGCGGAATGGGCCAAGCGGGCCTGGATCGACCAGGCCAAGTACAAGGACATGTACGCCCGATCGCTCGCGGACCCCAACGCCTTCTGGGCCGAGCAGGCCAAGCGCATCGACTGGATGCACGCGCCGACGAAGATCGAAAACGTCTCCTTCGCGCCGGGTAACATCTCGATCAAATGGTTCGAGGACGGCATCCTCAACGTCGCCCATAACTGCATCGACCGCCATCTCGCCAAGCGCGGCAACCAGACCGCGATCATCTGGGAAGGCGACGATCCCTCGCAGTCGAAGCACATCACCTACAAGGAGCTGCACGACGAGGTCTGCCGGATGGCCAACATCCTGCGCACCCGCAATGTTAGGAAGGGTGACCGCGTCACCATCTATCTGCCGATGATTCCGGAAGCGGCCTACGCGATGCTGGCCTGCGCGCGGATCGGCGCGATCCACTCCGTGGTGTTCGCCGGCTTCTCGCCAGATTCGCTCGCCCAGCGCATCAACGACTGCCAGTCCAAGGTGATCATCACCGCGGACGAAGGCCTGCGCGGCGGCAAGAAGGTGCCGCTGAAGGCCAATGTCGATGCGGCGCTTGCCAAGGCCGACGGCGTCGATTGGGTCATCGTCGTCAAGCGCACCGGCGGCAAGGTCGACATGAACCCGACGCGGGACCTCTGGTATCACGAGGCGGCGGCGATGGTGACGACGGACTGCCCGGTCGAGCACATGCACGCCGAAGATCCGCTGTTCATTCTCTACACCTCGGGCTCGACCGGCCAGCCCAAGGGCGTGCTGCACACCTCAGGCGGCTATCTCGTGTTCGCCTCGATCACGCATCAATACGTGTTCGATTATCACGACGGCGACATCTACTGGTGCACCGCCGACGTCGGCTGGGTCACCGGCCACAGCTACATTCTCTACGGGCCGCTCGCCAATGGCGCGACCACGCTGATGTTCGAAGGCGTGCCGAATTACCCGGACAATTCCCGGTTCTGGAACGTCATCGACAAGCACAAGGTCAACATCTTCTACACCGCACCCACCGCGATCCGCGCGCTGATGCAGGGCGGCGATGAGCCCGTGAAGAAGACCTCGCGCGCGAGCTTGCGTCTGCTCGGCTCGGTCGGCGAGCCGATCAATCCGGAAGCCTGGGAGTGGTATCACCGCGTCGTCGGCGACGATCGCTGTCCGATCGTCGACACCTGGTGGCAGACCGAGACCGGCGGCATCCTGATCACGCCGCTGCCGGGCGCGACCAAGCTCAAGCCCGGCTCGGCGACGCAGCCGTTCTTCGGCGTTGCGCCCGAGATCGTCGACGCCGATGGCAAGGTGCTGGAGGGTGAGACATCAGGCAATCTGTGTTTGACGCGCTCATGGCCCGGCCAGATGCGCACGGTCTACGGCGATCACGCGCGCTTCGAGCAGACCTATTTCTCGACCTACAAAGGTAAGTACTTTACGGGTGACGGCTGCCGCCGTGATGCCGATGGGTATTACTGGATCACCGGCCGCGTCGACGACGTCATCAACGTCTCCGGCCATCGCATGGGGACCGCCGAAGTCGAAAGCGCGCTGGTGGCGCATGAGAAGGTTTCGGAGGCCGCCGTCGTCGGCTTCCCGCACGACATCAAGGGCCAGGGCATCTATGCCTATGTCACCCTGATGGCCGGCATCGAGCCGACCGAGGACCTGCGCAAGGAGCTCGTCACCTGGGTGCGCAAGGAGATCGGTCCGATCGCCTCGCCCGACCAGATCCAGTTCGCTCCCGGCCTGCCCAAGACCCGCTCCGGCAAGATCATGCGCCGCATCCTGCGCAAGATCGCCGAGGACGAGCCGGGCAGCCTCGGCGACACCTCGACGCTGGCCGATCCCGCCGTCGTCGACGATCTCGTCAAGAACCGGCAGAACAGGAAGCCGGCGTAAGCTCTCGTGCCCCGGACGCAGCGCAGCGTCTCTTCGACGATGCGCTGCAGAGCCGGGGCCCATCCATCTACGCAGAAGAAAGAGCTGGGTCTCGGCTCTGCGTCGCAGCACTGCGTGCCGCGCCGCGTCCGGGACACGAGCTTAGACACAGCATCCCTGAAGAACCCCCCGTTCACATCCTCACGCACTTGTCACGATGCGGGGCGGCGCGGCTGCATCTTTCCCGCCGGGTGTTGTTTTCAGGTCATTTACTTTACTTCGAACATTTCCTTTCTTTGCCCTGCTGGCTGGCCTTTGGCACACGCGCGTGGAAACCGCCCGGTTAACAAACGCGGTCAAGAATGTCTGAGGCAGGCCGGCAATTGCCGGTTTTGCGTGAATTTGGACGATCCGTTTCGGGGCAGGGGAAAATCGATGTCGATGAAGATTGCGCTGGCGTTGGCCACCACCATCGGGGCCGGGCTCTTGATATCGTCGACGGCCGAGGCGCGGCCGGAAATGGTGGGTACGCACATGGCCGATTATTCGCCGGGCACCATCGTGGTCAAAACCAACGAGCGGCGGCTCTATCTCATCCTCGATGACGGGCACGCGGTGCGTTACCCGGTCGGCGTCGGTAAGTCCGGCAAACAGTGGGCCGGCACGACCCGGATCGACGGCAAATATCGCAATCCGGCCTGGTCGCCGCCCGCCGAGGTTAAGCGCGACAAGCCGCAGCTTCCCGACGTCATTCCGGGCGGCTCGCCGCGCAACCCGATGGGTGTTGCTGCGATGACGCTGGCCGGCGGGGAATATGCCATCCACGGCACCAACGTGCCCGGCTCAGTCGGTGGCTTCGTCTCTTACGGCTGCATCCGCATGCTCAACGACGACATCACCGATCTCTACAGCCGCGTCTCGGTCGGAACGAAGGTCGTCGTGACGCGCTGATCGCCGCGGTCGCAACAGAGATTGAGGCAGCCGCGTTTCGACGCGGCTTTTTCGTTACCAGAAGCGCCAGCGCCTCGCGCACCAGCCGTCGCGATGGCCGCCATTGTAGCTGCGGGCGTAACCGCCCGCGAGCATCGCGGCCGAAACGTTGGGGGTTCGTTGGGTCGCGACGTCGGCGAGGACGCGCCCGTATTTTTCCGAGCCGAGATTGTAGATTGCGACGCCGCCCTGACCGAGCAGAGAGCGCAACGCCTCGGTGGCGGCTTCCGCCTTGTCCAGTTCGTCCTGGCAGGATGCCTTCATCTCGGGCGCATCGATGCCGCGCAGGCGAACGCGCGCGACGAGATCGCGCCCACCGCGCCGGTGCACGCGCGCCAGAAAGGTGTCGCCGTCGACGGTGCGGATGACATCGACCGGCAGGCGGTCGTCGGGGCCGCCTGACTGCCGAAGAATGATCTCGGCATCCTGCGCGCGCGCATCGGCCGGATGCCGAAGCGGCCAATTCGCCCCATGCCGGAAGGTGAGCACGATCGCCGCCACGATGGCCACCACGAACATCCATGGCAACAATCCCGAGAAGCGATGGCGGAACGGCGAGCCGCCGAACCGTGGCCGATGGAGATTGGGACGATCCGGAAAACGCATCAGATCAGGCTAGGACTGAGTCGGGGAACACGGCAAGGCACGGCCGAGCCATGGCCTGCGGCCGATAGCGCCAGTGCGGCGGTTCGCCCGGATGATCGCTGGCCGTAAAATCGCACCTGCGCGCAGCGCGGTTCCGAGTGCTCTCCTCCCGGTACTCCCTGTAGTTGTACGGAGTTTGATCTTCAGCTCTTGTTTAGTAATAGAGCAGAGTACTCGGTATGCGTGTGGGGGAGCGGTAGGCATGGCATCGTTCAAGTTTCGCATCGGTACAAAGCTCGGACTGACGGCAAGTGCGGGGGTCCTTCTCGTTGGAGGCATGCTCGGCAACCAGCTCATCAGGAACGGGCAGATCGCGGGACTGAGCGAATTGGTCGTCATCAACACCGCCAACAAGGCCAATGCCCAGGGCGCCGAGCTCGCAGTGACCCGGGCTCGCCTCGCAGTGGCGGAGATCGGATCTGCCGCTACCGCCGACAGCCTCGCCAAACAAATGGAAGTGCTGCGCAATTCCCTTGCCAATGCCACGACCGAAATAGACGCGGCATTGCAGCGATCCAAGCGCGCCGAAGCCAAAGAGCTCTGCCGAGAGGTGAAGCTCCAGCTCGAAGCCTCCCTCAAGGCCGGCAACGATCTCGGCGAGGCTCGCGGCATCGCCATCAAGGAATTCGCCGCGACTAACCAGATTGAAGATGCCTGGAACAAGTCCCTCGATAAATTGCTGACATCGCCCGCCGTCGCCGCATCGTCGAATCACCTCAACATCGAGGCTGCGTTGCGCGAAGCCGACGCGTCCTTCAAGGCGGTCAGCGCCTCCGATTGGCATTTCACGGCAACCGGTGACGTCGAGCAGAAAGACCGTATCGCCGGCCTTGCCGACGCGATGATCGGTGTCCTGAAACGGGTGCGCCAGTCGGCTGGCGGCGACAAGGAGATCGCGGACGGAATCGACGCGCTGGGGGCCCTGGCCGTACGCTACAAGGCCGCGGCCGCCGCAGCCGTGAAGGCGGAGGACACCAAGACACGCATACTTGAAGAGCGGCTGCGTCCGGCCGCTAAGGAAATCTCAACGCGCGTCGACAAGCTGGTCGCCGCCAACAACGAATATACGGCTCTGCGGCAAAGCCAGCTGATGACTGCGCTGGAGCAGGCGACCTGGGTCAGTCTGGCCGTCGGCGTCCTCGTGATCCTTGTCCTGGCCGGCTCGGCGCTGTTTTCAGTGCTCAACATCGCCCGTCCGATCCGTCGCATCGGCGACGTGCTGCTGCAACTGGCCGGCGGCAACAAGGCTGTCGAAATCCCTTATACCGCACGCGGCGACGAAGTCGGCGACAACGCGCGGGCCGCGCAGACGTTCAGGGACAATCTGATCCGCATCGAACAGATGGAAGCCGAGCAGAAGGATCAGGAGGCGGCAGCCGCCACGCGGCGCAAGCAGGAGATGATCCGGCTGGCCGGCGCGTTCGAAGATGCGGTCGGCGGCATCATCAACTCGGTTTCGTCCGCTTCCCAACAGCTCGAATCCGCCGCCGGCACATTGTCGGGGACTGCGGAAGAGACCGAGCAGCTTTCCGGAATGGTGGCCGCGGCATCCGAGGAAGCCTCGACCAATGTCGGGGCCGTGGCATCCGCCGCCGAGGAAATGAGCGCATCGGTCGTCGAGATCGGACGCCAGGTCCATGATTCCAGCCGCATTGCCGGCGAGGCGGTGAAGCAGGCCGAGCACACCGATGCCCGGATCAACGAATTGCTGAAGGCCGCAGGCCGGATCGGCGACGTCGTGAAATTGATCACCGCCATCGCGGAGCAGACCAATCTGCTGGCATTGAACGCCACGATCGAAGCGGCACGCGCCGGCGAGTCCGGCCGCGGCTTCGCCGTGGTGGCCAGCGAGGTCAAGGCGCTCGCGGCCCAGACCGCGAAAGCGACTGATGAAATCAGCGCGCAGATCGCCGGCATGCAGTCGGCCACGGAAGACTCGGTCGGCGCGATCAAGGCGATCGGCGCGACCATCTCCAAGATTTCGGACATCTCGACGACGATCGCGGCGACCATCGAAGAGCAGGGCGCCGCGACGGCCGAAATCGCACGCAACGTCAGCGAGGCCGCCAAGGGAACGGTCGAAGTTGCCGACAAGATCGCCCAGGTCAGCCACGGCGCCAGCGCGACCGGTTCGGCGTCGACCCAGGTTCTGGCATCCGCGCGCTCGCTCTCGATGGAGAGTGGCCGCCTCAAGAACGAGGTTGCGAAATTCCTCGATACGGTGCGGGCGGCCTGACGCCCGGATACCCAGCGGCCGACACAATGCCGGCCGCAAGTCCTTTCTGACGCGTCGAATTACCAACGGCTCTTGGGAGGCCCCCACGCCGAGCCCCCGCTCGCGCCTGGGACAAACAAGTTAATCTGGGGGATTGAGCGATGATCATCAGCATTGTCGGCGGCGGCGCAACCGGCATCACGATCCTGCGCCATCTGGCGGAGCTCGCCGCATCGGGGCGAGATAACGGCGCGGTCAGCGGAATTCAGCTGTTCGACAAATCCGGTTTCGACGGCGGGGTTGCCTATCGCACCCAGAGCGATTGCCATCTGCTCAACATGAAGCCGTCGACGATGTCGATCCGCTCCGGCGACGCGGACGAGTTTCTGCGCTGGCTCCAGGCCCGCGGTCTCTCCTGCCCCGGCAACAAGCATCTGCCACGGATGGTCTATCGGGACTATCTCGACGCCGTGCGATTGGCTGCGATCGCGCAATGCTGGAGCATCGGCGTGCCGGTTCATGTCGAACATGCCGAGGTGGTCCGCATGCGCTTCTCGCCGGATCGCGACGTCCTCCTGACGACCGACCGCAACATCACGCACATCTCGTCCGCACTGATCCTCTGCACGGGTCACAACCCGCCCGATGATCCCTATGGTCTGGCAGCACACCCGAAGTACATCAGAGATCCCTACGCCCAATTCACTTTCGCCGATCGGCCCGGCACGGAGGTCGGCATCCTCGGAAGCGGGCTCAGCGCGGTCGACACCGCGGCAGCGCTCGCCAAGAGCCATCAGGCGGTCAGGATGACCTGCTTCTCGAGAAGCGGCCTGTTTCCCACGGTGCAGCCGGTGACGGTTCCCAAGATCGCGAACGACTTCCGCGACGCTCTGCATGGTTATGTGACCAGCCGCGCGCGGATCGAAGCGGACGCCTTCGCTGCCCGCCTTTCGGAACTACTGCTCGAGACCACCGGGATCCGCTGCGATCTGTCCTGCCGCAACGTCGGAGGCGATGCGCTTGATGATCTCGAACACAACATCGCACGCGCCGAAACCGGCGAGCCCAGCGTCCACTCCTATCTCGTCAGCGTCATCGACGTGATGTGCGAGGCCTGGAGCCGGATGAGCGATGCCGAGAAGATGCGCTTCATGGACGTCTACAATTCCGGCTGGCTTCGCAACCGCTCGGCGATGCCGCTGGAGAATGCCGTCCGCATGCGTGACCTGATGCGGTCAGGAAGGCTCTCGACGTGCGCCGGATTGCGCAGCGTGACCGCCACCGGCGACCGGTTTCGCGCGATCCTGGACGATGGCGATTGCCGCGAGGTCGATTACGTCATCGACGCGACGGGACCGTCCTACCGGCTGGACGCCAGCCCGCTCTACCAGGACATCTGCGCCAGGGCCTGATCGCATTCGACCCGCTCGGCGGCATCAGCTGCGGCTATGACGACAGCCGCGTCCACGACCGCCACGACAATCCCTATCCGAATGTCTACGCGGTCGGCGCTCCGACCAAGGGCACGCACTTCTACGCCGCCGCGGTCGACATCAATTTGCGCCGCGCCCAGACCGTTGTCGACACGATCCTGAACCCGAAAGGTCCTGAGATGAGCACCATCATCACGTCAGTCGAAGAAACCGACCGCCTGGCCGATCTCGTGCGCCGCGACCATCCCTCACTCGACACCATGGTCCTCGCGCCTGACGGCAAGTACCAGAACAGACCGGCGGCGCTGGACGAATTGATGTGGGAAGTGAGGGACTGCCTCGCCGAGACGCTCCGGAACTGGGCTCCCGAAGACTTCCCGACGCTCTACTGCGCATGGGGGCGTTGCCGCGTGGGTTCGACCGCGCTCACAAATCTGTTCGGCGTTGCCGGCATACCTTCTTACTTCCAGCCGGTGAAGGTCGTGCTGCGCCATCGCTTGCTTGGAAACGCGGGCGAGCCCTGGGCCGCGCCGACGGCCGCAGAGCAGCCGCACATCTTCAGCAAGGAAATGGCCGGACCTTATGTCCTGGCTGAAAGCCTGTTCCTGCCGCTCCAGCCGCTGATCGAGGCAGGCTGGCCCGCCGAGAAGCTTCACATGATCATGCTCGACCGCGACCCCGCGAGCTCGCTCGCATCGTGGCTCGAGAAGTGGTCGGACCGCGTTCCCGAGGACCGCCTGATCCAGAACTATGTGATCTCTTCCCTGAACGCGCTTCGGGTCGAGAGCTATGCAAGGCGGCACGGCGTGCCGGTGACGCACTATGTCTATGAAGCCAGCAAGGACGCGACCGGCTCGGTGCGAAAGCTGTTCGACCGGCTCGGCCTGGGCGAACGCTTCATCGAAAGCGCCGTCACCGACTGGAAAGAGCGCGGGCAGATCGAAACGAAGGGGTCGGGCGTGACGTTCCTCAGCGAGCCGAAGATCTACACCGTGGTCGGCCTTCATGGGTCTGATACGGCCTATCGCTACCGGAGCCGCAAGACCGCCTCGCTGAGTGAGGCTCAGCTCCAGGTGATCGGACGCTACGGCATCGACGAGATGTATCGCGCCTCCGTGGCGGCCTGCATCCGTGATCTCTCGCTGGACACCGACACCGCGGCGCGTCTGTTCGGCGATTGCCTCGGTACCGCCGCATGAGCGGACAGCTCGCGCCCACGATGGTGGCAGCGCCGACGCACCACGCGTCCGATGACGCCACCATGCGCCACATTGCCACCAGCCATCTTCGTCGCCTCGAAGCGGAAAGCATCCATATCCTGCGCGAGACCGTGGCCGAGTTCCGCAAACCGGTCATGCTCTACTCGATCGGCAAGGATTCCTCGGTCCTGCTGCATCTGGCGATGAAGGCTTTTCATCCCGGCAGGCCGCCGTTTCCGCTGCTGCATGTCGACACGACCTGGAAGTTCCGCGAGATGATCGCATTTCGCGACCGCCGCGCGCGTGAGCTCGGCCTCGACCTGATCGTCCACACCAACCAGGACGGATTGAGCCAGGGCATCACTCCCTTCAGCCACGGCTCCGCCCGCTACACCGACGTGATGAAGACGCAGGCATTGCGGCAGGCGCTGGACCTCCACGGCTTCGACGCCGCGATTGGAGGCGCACGGCGCGACGAGGAGAAGTCGCGCGCCAAGGAGCGCGTGTTCTCGCACCGGAGCGCGGCGCATCGCTGGGATCCCAAGAACCAGCGGCCGGAGCTGTGGAGCCTGTACAACACGATGCTCGCGCCCGGCGAGAGCATGCGGGTGTTTCCGCTGTCGAACTGGACCGAGCTCGACGTCTGGGACTACATCCTGCTCGAGAGCGTCCCGATCGTCCCGCTCTATCTGGCGGCAAAGCGCCCCGTGGTCGAGCGCGACGGCACGCTGATCATGGTCGACGATGAGCGCATGCCGCTGCTTGCGGATGAAGCGCCGCGCTGGCGCTCCGTCAGGTTTCGCACGCTGGGCTGCTATCCGCTCAGCGGCGCGACGATCTCGACGGCGGCAACGCTGCCGGAGATCGTACGGGAGATGACGGCCTCACGCACGTCCGAACGGCAGGGACGCATGATCGATCGCGACAGTCCCGCCTCGATGGAGCGCAAGAAAGCGGAAGGCTACTTCTGATGTCCTATCACGAGGCCCCCACGATCGCCGCTCCCGATGCGCCGCGGCTCGACCAGGACGATCGCCCGACCTTGCGTTTCGTCACCTGCGGCAGCGTCGACGACGGCAAGAGCACGCTGGTCGGGCGGATGCTCTACGATTCCAAGACGCTTTTGGACGACCAGCTCGACGCATTGACATCGGAAAGCAAGACCGCGGGCACCACGGGCGGCGATCTCGATTTCGCACTGCTGGTCGACGGCCTGCAGGCCGAGCGCGAGCAGGGCATCACCATCGATGTCGCCTACCGGTTCTTCGCACCAAGCTGCGCCGCTTCATTGTTGCCGACACGCCGGGACACACGCAATACACCCGCAACATGGCAACCGGCGCCTCCAATGCCGATCTTGCCGTCGTGCTGGTCGATGCGCGCAAGGGCGTGATCACGCAGACCCGGCGCCACAGCCACATCCTGTCGCTGCTCGGCATTCGCCACGTCGTGCTCGCCGTGAACAAGATGGATCTGGTCGGCTTCGACGGCGGCCGTTTCGCGGCCGTCACCGCCGAATATCTGACGCTGGCCGGACAGCTCGGGATTTCGCAGGTCCGATGCATCCCGGTCGTGGCGCCGGACGGCGACAACATCGCCGTCGCGAGCACGCGCATGCCCTGGTACACCGGGCCGACAGTCACGGCTTATCTGGAGTCAGTCGACGTCGCCGGCGATATCTCGGGGCGGCCGTTCCGGCTGCCGGTGCAATGGGTCAACCGCCCGCATGCGGAGTTTCGCGGCTTCAGTGGACGGATCGCCAGCGGAGCGATCTCGTCCGGCGAGACTGTCACGGTGCAGCCGTCGGGCCGACGGACCCATGTCGCGCGGATTCTCACGCCCGTTGGCGAGCGCGATCACGCCGCGGCCGGCGAATCCGTAACACTGACATTGAGTGACGAGATCGACGTCAGCCGCGGCGACGTGCTGACCGCGGGAGCGGCACCGCTCGTCTCGGATCAGCTGGCGGCGCATCTCGCCTGGTTCGACGACGACGCCATGGTGCCGGGCCGGCGCTACATGCTCAAATGCGGCACCGCTTCGACCGGCGCAGTGATCACGACTGTCAAGCACCGCATTGAGATCGACACAATGGCGCAGGAAAGCGCCACCACGCTCAATGCCAACCAGATCGGCTATGTCCATCTCAGCCTCGACCGCGCCCTGGTGTTCGAGGCCTATCGCGACAGTCGCGAGATGGGCAGCTTCATTCTCGTCGACCCGATCAGCCATCGCACGGCCGCGGCCGGCATGACCGAGCTGTCACTCCGCCGCGCCACCAACGTTCACTGGCAACGGCTCGCCGTCGACAAATCCGTGCGCGCGCGGCTCAAGCAGCAGCGACCCTGCGTGCTGTGGTTCACGGGGCTCAGCGGCGCCGGCAAATCGACGCTCGCCAATCTCGTCGACCGGCGGCTGGCCGAGTTCGGACGTCATGCGGCGCTGCTCGACGGCGACAATCTCCGCCACGGCATCAATCGTGACCTCGGCTTTTCCAGCTCGGAAAGGATGGAGAACGTCCGGCGCGTCGCCGAGATCGCGGCGCTGTTCGTCGACGCCGGCATGATCGCCCTGGTCGCGCTGATCTCACCGTTCCGCAGCGAGCGCGAGATGGCGCGGCACCGGGTCGAGGCGGGCGAGTTCATCGAGATCCATGTCGCAACCCCGCTCGCCGAATGCGAGCGGCGCGACCCCAAGGGGCTGTATCGCAAGGCGCGGGCGGGAGAGCTGCCCGGGTTCACCGGCATCGACGATCCCTACGAGGCGCCGCAGGCGCCTGAAATCACGATCGACACTTCGGAACTGACGAGCGAGACGGCCTGCGAGCGCATCATCCGCTACTTGCAGGAGCACCATTATCTGTAGCGGCGGAATCGTGGAGGCTGCCGGGCGAGGCCGCTGGCCTCAAAAATCCGAGGCGATGCCTTTGCGCTCCCAATCGCCGTAGCGCGTCGGCTCGGGTCCCTTCGGCCCCTGCAACTCCTTGGGTGCCGTCCCGGCTTTGGCCGCGGCAGCTTGCCGGCGGGCCTCGGCTTCGGCCAGCGCGCGCTGGGCGGCCGGCGGCAAGGGCTTGCGGTCGGGAGCGGGAGGCTGGTCGTTCATTGTTCGGGTCCTAGCGCAGGATCGAGACCGGCGCGACGTCCAATAACGCATTGCTGAAATGGCAGCCAAGGGCTGAAATCGCCAGAGGCCATTCTTACATTTGGCATATTCGCATGCCACACAAGGACTTCTTAAGGCATGCGCCCCTTTCGGCGGAACTGCCGCTCGCTCAGAACCTTACGTCCGCATGCCATCTCAACGTTTTGCTCCTCCCTCCGAAGTGCCCGGTCTCGCGGCGCGGCGGATCGCTGCCGACATCGTCGACGGCGTTCTGCACAAGCACCGCACGCTTGACGACCAGCTCGACGGCTCCGGCGCCCATCCCGGGCTGAAGACGCTCGCCGACCGTGATCGCGCGCTGATGCGGCGGCTGGTTGCAACCATCCTGCGCCGGCTCGGCACGCTCGGCCATGTGCTGTCGCGCCTGCTCGACAAGGGCATCCCATCCGATGCGCCGCGCGCGCAGAGTGCACTGCTGATCGGCGCCGCCCAGATCCTCTGGATGGACGTGCCCGATCACGCCGCGGTCGATCTCTCGGTCCGTCTGGTGCAATCCGACCGGCGCGCCGCGCGCTATGCCGGCCTCGTCAACGCGGTGCTGCGCCGCTGTGCGCGCGAGGGCCAGGCGCTGGTCGAGGAGGTCGCGACGCAATCGCTGGACCTGCCGCCTTGGCTGCTGGCGCGCTGGAGCGCGCATTACGGCGAGGCAACCGCGCGGGACATGGCGCTCGCGCTCGGCCACGAGCCTTCACTCGATCTGACCGTGAAGTCCGACGCCGCGCAATGGGCGACCCGACTGCATGGCGAGGTGCTGCCGACCGGATCGGTGCGCACGCTGCTGCACGGCTCGGTCACGATGCTGCCCGGCTTCGCCGAAGGACAATGGTGGGTGCAGGATGCCGCCGCCGCGCTGCCGGTCCGGCTGTTCGGCGACATCAAGGGCAAATCCATCGCCGATCTCTGTGCCGCTCCCGGCGGCAAGACCGCGCAGCTGGCACTGGCAGGCGCCCATGTCACGGCGCTTGACCGCTCCCCGGCCCGGGTGGCGCGCCTGCGCGAAAATCTGACTCGGCTGTCGCTCCAGGCCGAGACCGTGGTCGCTGACGCAGTGGAATGGACGGGACCGGCAGAGGGCTTCGATGGAATCCTGATCGATGCGCCCTGCACCTCGACCGGGACGATTCGTCGGCATCCCGACGTCGCATGGCTGCGGCAGGAATCCGATGTCGCCGCAATGACGGTTCTGCAGCAGCGGCTTCTGCGCAAATCCGTGTCGCTGCTCAAGCCCGGCGGCACGCTGGTTTACTGCACATGTTCGCTGGAACCCGAAGAAGGCGAGCAGGCGATCGCTACGCTGCTGGCCGCAGAGCCCGCGCTTCGCCGCGTGCCGATCGAGGCCAGCGAGGTCTGCGGGCTCAGCGAGATCATCACCAAAGAGGGCGATCTCCGCACTTTGCCGAGCCACCTGCCGCACGCCGACCCGAAGCTCGGCGGGCTCGACGGATTTTTCGCGGCCCGGCTCGTTAAATCCTGATTTTGCACCGGATTTTGCTGCCACCAGCCTGATTCGGGGCCTTTCAAGGTGGTGTCAGACGCCCGATTTTGGGATTAATAAGGATTCGTCGGAATCCTCTCCCCCTTCAAGGCAAGGCGTGTCGGTCGCTCAACGCAGACGTATCTCGACGCTGGTGATGAACCGCTTCGCGCGGAACATGCTCGCGCGCGCGAGCGGTGGTTCCGTGGCGCTGTCGCGGGTCTGGCCCGGGCGGACCGATCGGCTGATCATCGCGCCGCATGACTTGCGCACCGCGGATGCGACGCGCGCCGCCGAGATCTATGCCGGACGCTTCGTATTCGCCGGCAAGATCGTCAACTGCCACGGCCGCTCGATCTTCGATCTCGATCCGCCCTCCGAGGACTGGGAGGTCGCGCTGCTCGGCTTCGGCTGGCTCCGGCACCTGCGCGCCGCCGACACCGCCCTGACCCGGGCGAATGCGCGCGCATTGGTCGAGGACTGGATCGGCAACCCCGCCAACAAGCGCCGGCCGGTCGCCCGCCGCGCCGACGTGCTGGCGCGCCGCGTGATCTCGCTGCTGTCGCAGGCGCCATTGGTGCTCAACGACACCGACAACAAGTTCTACCGCCGCTACCTGCGCGGACTCGCACGCGAGATCCGCTTGCTGCGCTACACCATGGTCAACATCCCGGACGGTGTGCCGAAGCTCCAGGTGCAGATCGCGCTGTGCTACACGACGCTCTGCCTCGCCAACCAGGCCCGTCATATCCGCAGCGCGTCGAAGAAGCTCTCGGACGAATTGCAGCGGCAGATCCTCCCCGACGGCGGACACATCTCCCGCAATCCGGGTGCGCTGATCGAGCTCCTGATCGACCTGCTGCCGCTGCGACAGACCTTTGCCGCGCGCAACATCGCGCCTCCGCCGGCCTTGCTCAATGCGATCGACCGCATGATGCCGATGCTGCGCTTCTTCCGGCACGGCGACGGCAATTTCGCGCTGTTCAACGGCATGAGCGCGACGCCGTCGGACCTGCTCGCGACGTTGCTCGCCTATGACGATACCCATGGCGCGCCGATGGCGAACATGCCGCACACCGGCTTCCAGCGCCTCGATGCCGGCCCGACCACTGTGATCATCGACACGGGCCCGCCGCCGCCGCCCGGCGTCAGTCACGATGCACATGCCGGCTGCCTGTCGTTCGAATTGTCCTCCGGCACCAGCCGCATCGTCACCAATTGCGGCATGCCGACCACAGGCCGCGACAATTGGCGGCCCTTCGCGCGCGGCACCGCGGCGCATTCGACGCTGACTTATCACGACACCTCGTCCTGCCAGTTCGTCGAGATGTCGGCAATGAAGCGGCTGCTGCACGGCGCACCTGTTATCAGCGGCCCCCACGATGTCGAGAGCTATCGCGAGATCGTGCAGGACGGCACGCTGCTGACGACCTCGCATGACGGCTATCTTGCCAAGTTCGGCGTGATCCATCGCCGCGTGCTGATGGTAGCCAATGACGGCGCGCGGATCGACGGCGAGGACACGCTGTCGCCGCCCCAAGGCGCGCGCCTCAAGGGTGCCGGCGCCGATTTTGCGCTGCGCTTCCACCTGCATCCGGCGGTCAAGGCGAGCCGGCTCTCGGACGCACGCGGCGTCATGCTGGTGCTGCCGAACCGCGACGTCTGGACCTTCGAAGCCCTGGACGACAAGGTCGATCTCGAGGACAGCGTGTTCCTGGCCGGCAATGACGGCCCGCGCCGTACCGCCCAGATCGTGATCCGCCAGGACGCCCGTCAGGCGCCCTCGATCCGCTGGAGCTTTGTCCGCTCCTCCGCCTCGCCCGCGGTGACCAATGCCCGCCGCAACGCCCGGCGCGAGCCGGAACTTCCGCTGTAAAAGAGGCACGATTCGGCACGATCTGAGCGTTGTGAACGACGCCGAAAACTGCTATCGAGCGCTCGTTCGCGCGACTGGCGACCTTGGATGGAGCACCATCGGGAAGCGCGACAGATATCCGCCGCGCGCCTGGGCATAGACACTCCCTTAGCAGAGGATCTTGCTCATGACTGACCACCCCCGCCGCGTCACCCGCGCCCTTCTCTCCGTCTCGGACAAATCAGGCCTGATCGAGTTCGCCAAGGCCCTTGCCGCGCATGATGTCGAGCTGGTCTCGACCGGCGGCACCGCGAAGGCGGTCGCCGCGGCCGGCCTCAAGGTGAAGGACGTCTCCGACCTCACGGGCTTCCCCGAGATGATGGACGGCCGCGTCAAGACGCTGCACCCGAAGGTACATGGCGGCCTGCTCGCGATCCGCGACAACAAGGAGCATGCGGAGGCGATGAAGGCGCACGGCATCGCGCCGATCGACCTGCTCGTCGTCAATCTCTATCCGTTCGAAGCCACCGTCGAAAAAGGCGCGGGCTTCGAGGATTGCATCGAGAATATCGACATCGGCGGACCCGCGATGATCCGCGCCGCCGCCAAGAACCATGACGACGTCGCCGTCGTGGTCGAAGCCGACGACTACAAGGCCGTGTTAGAGGAGATCGCCAACAACGGCGCGACGACGCTGAAGCTGCGCCGGCGGCTGGCCGCAAAGGCCTATGCCCGCACCGCGGCTTACGACGCCGCGATCTCGAACTGGTTCAATCGCCAGCTCGAAATCGATGCGCCCGACTTCCGCGCCTTCGGCGGCAGGCTGATCCAGTCGCTGCGCTACGGCGAGAACCCGCACCAGACCGCGGCGTTCTATGCCACGCCCGACAAACGCCCGGGCGTCTCGACCGCACGACAGCTCCAGGGCAAGGAGCTCTCCTACAACAACATCAACGACACCGATGCGGCCTATGAGTGCATCGGCGAATTTGACACCAAACGCACCGCGGCCTGCGTCATCGTCAAGCACGCCAATCCCTGCGGCGTCGCGGAAGGCGCTAACCTCGTCGAGGCCTATCGCAAGGCGCTGGCCTGCGATTCCACCTCGGCCTTCGGCGGCATTATCGCGATGAACCGGCCGCTCGATGCCGACACCGCGCGCGAGATCACCAAGATCTTCACCGAGGTGATCATCGCGCCAGATGCGAGCGAAGAGGCAATTGCCATCATCGGTGCGCGCAAGAATTTGCGCCTGCTGCTTGCCGGCAGCCTGCCGGATCCGCGCGCGCCTGGCCTGACCGCCAAGACCGTCGCGGGCGGCCTTCTGGTGCAAAGCCGAGACAACGCCGTGGTCGACGACATGACGTTCAAGGTCGTAACCAAGCGCGCGCCAACCGACGCGGAGATGCGCGACCTCAAGTTCGCCTTTCGCGTGGCCAAGCACGTCAAGTCCAACACCATCATCTACGCCAAGGATCTCGCCACCGTCGGCATCGGCGCGGGCCAGATGAGCCGCGTGGATTCAGCGCGGATCGCGGCGCGCAAGGCGCAGGATGCGGCGAACGAGCTGAAGCTCGCCGAGCCGCTCACCAAGGGTTCGGTGGTGGCGTCGGACGCATTCTTCCCGTTCGCCGACGGCATGCTCGCCTGCATCGAAGCCGGCGCTACTGCCGTGGTGCAGCCCGGCGGCTCGATGCGCGACGACGAGGTGATCAAGGCCGCCGACGAGCACGGCATCGCCATGGTGTTCACGGGAACGCGGCACTTCAGGCACTGATTTATCAACTCGTCATTGCGAGCGAAGCGAAGCAATCCAGGATCCGTTCGAGGAGGCAGTCTGGATTGCTTCGTCGCCAGCGCAAAATTGCCACGCAATTTTGTCGTGGGCTCCTCGCAATGACGGGGGATGGGATTGCGCGATGCGCGCTACTCCCGCACCCGCATCAGCAGCGCCAGTCCTGCGACGAAGAACACCACCAGCAAGGCCATGCCGGCCTTCTGGCTCGCGGTCACTGCGGTGATCACGCCGATCAGCAGCGGGCCGATGAAGGACGTCACCTTTCCGGTCAACGCGAACAGGCCAAAATACTGGGCGATGCGGTCCTTCGGCGCGAGGCGGATCAGCAGCGTGCGTGACGCGGCCTGAAGCGGGCCCCCTGCCGCGCCGATCAGGCAACCCAGAACGACATAGGCGCGCTCGGCGGCGGCACCAAACAATGGACCGCCAGGCACTGGCGGTGCGACCTTGACGAACAGCACGCTGTCCTTGTCGACGAGCAGGATCGCCGCCACGGAAAGCAGCAGGATCAGCATGCTGCCGGCGATGACGCACTTGGGACCGAGGAAGTCGTCGAGCTTGCCGCCAAGCCACGCCCCGAAGGTGCCGGCGATGGCGAGGATGATTCCGAACGTGCCGATCTGGATCGTGTGCCAGCCGAACGTGCCTGCGGCGTAGATGCCGCCGAATGCGAACAGCGACACCAGGCCATCGGTGTAGATCATGTTGGCGAGCAGGAACGCGGCGAGCGACTTCTGCTGCGGCAAGCTCTTCAGCGACCGCCTCAGATTGGCGAGGCCTTCGTGCAGCGCCTCGCGCACCGGACGCTTCGCCGGATAATCGGGCGTGAACAGGAACATCGGCGTGACGAAGACGATGAACCACAGCCCGGTCAACGGTCCGGCAGCGCGATCGCCTTCGTGGGTGGCGGGATCGAGCCCGAACAGCGGTGTGAAGCCAAGCAGCGTGCGACCAGTCTCGGGATTGGCAGCGAGAAAGCCGAGCACGATGATCAGGCTGACGATGCCGCCGATATAGCCTGTGGCCCAGCCGGTGCCAGAGAGCCGGCCGATGCGCTCCGGCGGCACCAGCGTCGGCATCATCGCATTGTTGAAGACGGTGGCGAATTCCGCGCCGACGCTGGCGAGCGCGACCGCGGTCAGCAGCGGCGGAATGACGGCGTGATCGCCGGGCTTGCCGACCCACAGCGCGCAGGAGGCCAGCACCAGCACCGCGCCGAACGCAGCGATCCAGGGCTTGCGGCGGCCCGCAGCGTCCGCGATGGCGCCGAGCACGGGCGACAACAGCGCAATCGCCATGCCGGCTGCTGCCATGGCAAATCCCCACAGCGATTGCCCCGCGGCGGGGTCCGGCGCGACGCTGGTGGCAAAATAGGGCGCGAACACAAAGGTCGTGATCAGCGTGAAATAAGGCTGCGCGGCCCAGTCGAAGAAGATCCAGCTGGCGACGGCGGCGCGCGGCGGATAGGTCCGCGGGGCGCCGGCCATGCGCGCGTCCGGGGCGATCGTCGTCATTGCGCAGTCCTCATCACAAACAGTTTTGTCCCTCTTAGCGTAAACCGTATAGCATTGCAGCGCGGTGCGTGAATTAGCCCGAAGGCTCGGCGGAAATTTGATCATGGCGTCAATTTCGACACGGCGAAGTTTTCTTGCGCTTCTCGCCACCCTGGCGTTTGGCCTTGCATCAGCGACCGCGCAGGATGCGCGGCAGGCTTATGTCCCACCTGCGCTCGACACCGTGCACGCTGTCCGTGCCGAGCACGGCATGGTGGTGGCGCAGGAAAAGATATCCGCGCAAGTCGGTGCCGATATCCTGCGGCGCGGCGGCAACGCCGTCGATGCGGCGGTCGCGACAGGCTTCGCGATGGCGGTGACTTATCCGCGCGCCGGCAATGTCGGCGGCGGCGGCTTCATGCTGATCCATTTCGCCGAGCGCAACGAGGACATCGCGATCGACTATCGCGAGACCGCGCCTGCAGCGACCACGGCGCAAATCTTCCTCGGACCCGACGGCAGGCCTGATCCCGCCAAGTCGCGCGATTCCGGGCTTGGCATCGGCGTGCCCGGCACGGTCGCCGGCTTTGCGCTGGCACTCGAGAAATACGGCTCGGGCAAGTTCACGCTGGCGCAACTGCTCGAACCGGCGATCGCGCTCGCGCGCGACGGATTTATCGTTACCGACGACATCGCCGATACGTTGCCCGGCTGGTCCGCGCGGCTCGCGCGCTGGCCATCCTCCGCAAAGATTTTTGTGAAGCCCGACGGCAGGCCCCTCGGTGAAGGCGACAGGCTGGTGCAGAGCGATCTCGCCGACACGCTGGCGCGTGTCGCCGCCGAAGGACCGCGCGGCTTCTACGAGGGAGCGGCGGCGGAGAAGATCGCCAAGGCCGTGTCGGACGCCGGCGGCATCATGACGCCGGCTGACCTGAAGGCCTATCGAGCCGTGATCCGCACCCCGGTGCGCGGCACCTATCGAGGCTACGACATCGTCTCGATGCCGCTGCCGTCGTCGGGCGGCGTGGTGCTGCTGGAGAGCCTCAACATCCTCGAAGGTTTTCAGCTCGCGGACTTCAAGCAGGGCTCGCCTGCGTCGCTGCATCTGTTGATCGAAGCCATGAAGCGCGCCTACGCGGACCGGGCGCGCTATCTCGGCGATCCCGCCTTCGTCAACGCGCCGATCGAAACGCTGATTGCGAAGGACTATGCCGCCAAGCTGCGCGCCGGCATTTCCACCGGGCACGCGACGCCGCCAAAGGATCTCGTGGCCACCGCCGCCTCGCCGCGGGAGGGCAGCAACACCACCCACTATTCCGTCGTCGACAGCAGCGGCAACGCGGTCAGCAACACCTATACGCTGAACTTCAGCTACGGTGTCGGTCTCGTCGCAGACGGAACCGGCGTGCTGCTCAACAACGAGCTCGACGATTTCACCGCGGCCGTCGGCGCCTCCAATGCTTACGGCCTCGTGGGCTACGAGGCCAACCTGCCCGGACCGGGCAAGCGGCCACTGTCCTCGATGTCGCCGACCATCGTGCTGAAAGACGGAAAGCCGGTGCTGGTGACGGGCTCGCCCGGCGGCAGCCGTATCATCTCGACCGTGCTGCAGGTGATCGTCAACGTGCTTGACTACAAGATGGACATTGCAGCCGCGGTCGCCGCGCCGCGGTTGCATCATCAATGGCTGCCGGACGAGGTGCGCGTCGAGCACGGCTTTCCCGACGATGTGATGTTCGAGCTGAAGGCAATGGACCATCTCATCGTCGAGCCGATGGGGCAGACGTCGGCCAATTCAATTCTCGCGACGCCGAACGGGCCGCTCGGCGCGCCCGATCCGCGCACGCGCGGTGCGGAAGCGGCGGGACAGTAACGCTGTCCTTGCATGGCACGGCGGCTTGCGTCGCGACCTGCGCGTGCTACCACCGCCGGGCAGAAGATTTTTGCCGGGGAAACGCACATGACAACAGCCGATCCGACTGGACGCATCGAGCGCGCCGAGATCGAGGATACCAGCCTTCTCGCCTTTTATCGCGACATGAATGTCGCCGAGCGCCGAACCTTCTGGGCCTGCGCGGCGGGCTGGGCGCTCGACGGCATGGATTTCATGATCTATCCGCTGGTGATCGGCACCATCATCGCGTTGTGGAAGGTCGATGCGGGTTCTGCCGGTCTTGCCGGCACGGTAACGCTGCTGGCTTCTGCCATCGGCGGCTGGCTTGGCGGTTATCTCTCCGATCATATCGGCCGGGTAAGAACACTTCAGATCACCATCATCTGGTTCTCGGTCTTCTCGCTGGTCTGCGCAATCGTGCAAAACTTCGAGCAAGTGCTGATCGCACGCGCCGTGCTGGGCCTCGGCTTCGGCGGCGAGTGGGCCGCCGGCGCCGTGCTGATGGGCGAGGCGATCCGGCCTCAATATCGCGGGCGCGCGGTCGGCTCGGTGCAGTCGGGCTGGGCCGTCGGCTGGGGCCTTGCGGTGCTGTCGCAGGCGATCCTGTTCTCGCTCATGCCGGCGGAGACGGCATGGCGCTGGATGTTCGTGATCGGCGCGCTGCCGGCGCTGCTGGTGTTCTACATCCGCCGCTCCGTGACCGAGCCGGAGGTCGCAGCCGCCGCACGCGCCAGGCACGCGGAAACGGGCAGCCATCCAAAGCTGTGGGAGATCTTCACTTTCCCGATCGTGAAGACCACGGTTCTGGCCTCGCTCATGGCCACCGGCTGCCAAGGCGGCTATTACGCCGTCACCTTCTGGGTGCCGCAGTTCCTGACCAAAGAGCGGCATCTGTCGATCGTCGGCTCGACCGGCTATCTCTCGACGCTGATCATCGGCTCCTTCATCGGCTATCTCACAGGCGCCTGGCTGGCCGACCGGATCGGCCGGCGCAACCTGTTCCTGATCTTCTCCATCGGAGCGATGGCCGTGGTGCTGCTCTATACGCAGCTGCCGCTGACCAACGAGATTCTGTGGGTGCTCGGTTTCCCGCTCGGCTTCTTCGCCTCGGGCTATTTCTCCGGGGTCGGCGCATTCCTGACCGAACTCTTTCCGACGCGGCTGCGCGGCTCAGGTCAGGGCTTCTGCTACAATTTCGGCCGCGGCATCGGTGCGCTGTTTCCATTCCTCGTGGGCGCGCTGTCGGCGACGACGTCGCTGGCCAATGCGATCGCGATCTTCGCGGTCGTCGCCTACGCGGTGTTTTTCATCGCCGCCTTCGCGCTGCCGGAAACGCGTGGGCGCGTGCTGCACGCCGATTGAGAGGTCATCGCGGGGCGGCGAGGAAACTTACCGCCCCACTTGGTATGTGCCGCCCTTCTCGAGGGCGCGCGCATAGGCCGGTCGCGCATGGATACGCTCCAGGAACGCCATCGCCTTCGGATGGCCCTGCTCCAGCCCACCGCGCGCTTGCGCGGCTTCGAGCGGAAAGCTCATCTGGATATCGGCGGCCGTGAACGCGTTGCCGGCGAACCATTCGCTTTTCGCGAGCTCACCTTCCCAGTAGTCCATATGCTGCTTGAGCTGCGGATTGACCAGCGCGGTCAGCGCCTGGTTCGAGACCTTGCGTACCAGCGGACGAAGCAGCGCCGGCGCGCGCTTCGGCATCAGCGTGAACAGCAGCTTCAGCAGCAGCGGCGACATCGCCGATCCTTCCGCATAGTGCAGCCAATAGGTGTAGCGGAGCCGCTCCGGTGTATCGGGCGGCGGGATCAGCCGGCCCTTGCCGTAGGTGGCGATGAGATATTCGATGATCGCGCCCGACTCGGCGATGGTGTTGCCGTTGTCGGTGATGATGGGCGACTTGCCGAGCGGATGGATCGCACGCAGCTCCTTCGGGGCGCGCATATCGGGCTGACGCTGGTAGCGCACGATCTCGTAAGGAACGCCCAGCTCCTCGAGCAGCCACAGCACGCGCTGCGAGCGCGAATTGTTGAGGTGGTGGACGGTCAGCATCGCGAGATCCTCAAGATTTGAGCGTGGTTGGTCCGCCGGGTACCTGCCAGTCCGGGAACATAATGTCGAGCCATCGCCGCGGGTATTTCACCCGGGTATATTGACGGCGGCTATTTACCCGGGTATTAAGCGACCTGACGTCGTCAATATGGCAATGATTTCAATGCAGAGGATTTTTACGGCCTTCCAGGGGCCGCGTCGCCTGGTCTCCGGGCCGGCTGGAGAGGTCGCGCTGGTCGTCAAGCGGGTGGCGCCGCGGCCGGACGAGCCCATCGTCATCTTCGAGGATGCCACGGGCCGGTCGATCGACTTCGATCTGCGCGGCGGGGATCGCGAGGTGCTGGCACGCCTGGCGAAGCTGATCCCGCCGCCGGTCGAGGAGACTGCCGCACCGACCGAACCGCGCGGGCGCGGCCGGCCCAAGCTTGGCGTCGTCGCGCGCGAGGTGACGCTGCTGCCCCGGCACTGGGAATGGCTCGGCGCGCAGCCGGGCGGCGCCTCGGTCGCGCTGCGCAAGCTCGTCGACGAGGCGCGGCGCGCAAGCGGAGACAAGGACCGCGAGCGACAGGCGCGCGATGCGGCGTATCACTTCATGTCGACCATGGCTGGCAATCTGCCGCAGTTCGAGGAAGCTTCGCGCGCGCTGTTTGCCGATGACCGGCGGCGCTTCACCACGCTGATCGCCGAATGGCCTACCGACATTCGCGACCACATCGTCAAGCTCGCCTACAGCGACCGCGCGTAGACGCGCGCAGCAAACCCTCACCCATCAACGGCCGAGCCGCGCATTGCGCGGCAACGGTCCTGCATGCCCGATGAAAGGCACTCCCATGTCCGCTTCAATACCGCTCTGGAAAAACTTCCTGCGCTTTCTCACGCCGTTGATGCTGAGCAATGCGCTGCAATCCCTGTTCGGCACCGTCAGCAATGTCTATCTCGGCCATATGATCGGCGTGGACGCGCTCGCAGCCGTCTCGACTTTTTTCCCGGTGTTCTTCTTCCTGTTCGCCTTCGTCATGGGATTGAGTACGGGTGCCACCGTGCTGATCGGCCAAGCCTTCGGCGCGGGCGAGCACGGCCGAATCAAGATCGTCGTCGGCACCACGCTCGCGGCCGGCCTGCTGCTCTCGATATCGATTGGGCTGCTTGGCGGCCTTTTCAGCCGGCGGCTGATGATGGCGCTCGCAACGCCTCCCGACATTCTCGACGCGGCCAGCGCCTATACTCGAACCATGATGCTGACGATGCCGCTCGGGTTTGTCTTCCTGCTGATGACGGCGATGATCCGCGGCGTCGGCGATGCCGTGACTCCGCTGCTGGCGCTGGCGATGTCCACGACGATCGGCCTGGTCCTGACGCCGATGCTGATCCGCGGCGCGGTCGGCATCACCAGTCCAGCCTGGGCGGCTGCAATCTCCAATGCGCTGACGCTGATCGTGCTGGCGGCCTATCTGCTGCGCAAGAAGCACGCTCTCGCGCCTGATATCGCGCTGCTGCGCCATGTCAGGCTCAACCGCGCGGTGATCGGACAAGTCCTGGGAATTGGATTGCCCAGTGCGGTCGGCATGGTCGTGATGGCCATTGCCGAGCTGGTTCTGCTCGGCCTGGTCAACGGCTTTGGATCGGACGCCACCGCGGCCTACGGCGCCGTGAACCTGGTGATGGGCTATACGCAGTTCACGGCGATGTCGATCTCGATTGCGGTCTCGATTCTCGGGGCGCACGCGATCGGCGGCGGCGACCGGGCACGGCTCGATGGCATCGTCCGCACCGGGCTTGCGTTCAACCTCGTGCTGACCGGCGGACTGGTGGCGTTGATCTATCTCGCCCCGCGCACCGTGCTCGGCATCTTCATCACCGACGGCGCTGTGCTCGATCTGGCGAAGGGCCTGCTCTTCGTCGCGCTGTGGAGCTCAGTGCCCTTCGGCCTGGCCACTACGTTCTCCGGCGCGATGCGGGCCGCCGGCGTGGCGCTGACGCCGATGCTGCTGTCCATCTTCGCGATTGTCGCGATCGAGCTGCCGTCCGCGATATTCCTCAGCCGCGTCGTCGGCCTCGAGGGCGTCTGGGCCGCCTATCCGATCGTGTTCTGCAGCATGTTCGTCCTGCAGATGGGCTTTTACCTCCTGCTGTGGCGCAAGCAGGCGATCCGGCGCTTGATCTGATCGCCAAGATATTATGATCATCATTAAACGGTGGACCTGCGCCGCGCCCTGCGCCACAATGGGCAAAAGCGACCTCAGGGAGAACGAATTTGCCCCGCATAGCCCCGCAATTCCTGTTCGATTTCGGCAGCCCGAACGCCTATCTCAGCCACCTGGCGATCGCGGCGATCGAGCAGCGCATCGGCGTCAAATTCGAATATGTGCCGATCCTGCTCGGCGGCATCTTCAAGTCGACCAACAACAGATCGCCGGCCGAGACGCTCGCAGGCGTCAAGAACAAGCGCGAATTCCAGCAGGTCGAGACCGAGCGCTTCATCAAGCGCTTCCACGTCCAGCCCTATGTCTGGAATCCGCACTTCCCCGTCAACACCCTCAACCTGATGCGCGCGGCGATCGCAGCACAGCTCGAGGGCGTGTTCGAGAAATACGTCGATGCCGCCTTCCACCACATGTGGCGCGAACCGAAGAAGATGGACGATCCTGAAGTCGCCGCGAAGGCGCTGGCGTCCTCGGGACTCGACGCCCAAAAACTGTTCGCCCGCGCCCAGGAGGGCGAAGTGAAGGGCAGACTGATCAAGAACACCGAGGAGGCGGTCGCCCGCGGCGCGTTCGGCTCGCCGACGTTCTTCGTCGGCAACGAGATGTTCTTCGGCAAGGAACAGCTGCGCGAGGTCGAGGAGATGGTGCTGGGAATGTAGTCCCCGCATCTGGCGACAGAATGTGATCGTTGCCCCTTTCTGGATTGCTTCGCTTCGCTCGCAATGACGTCTATAGATAGACGAGCAAGAGCAACAACAAGGACTTTCCCATGCGTATCCTCGTGGTCGGCGCCGGCGCCATCGGCGGCTATTTTGGTGGCAGGCTGTTGCAGGCCGGCCGCGACGTCACTTTCCTTGTCCGCCCCAGGCGCGCGAGCGAGCTCGCGCGCGACGGCCTCGTCATCAAGAGCCCAAACGGCGACGTGACCTTGAAGAATCCGCCCACAGTGCAGGCCGATGCGCTCAAGGACAAGTTCGACGTCGTGCTCCTGAGCTGCAAGGCATTCGATCTCGACGATGCCATCGCCTCGTTCGCCGCGGCGGTCGGGCCGAATACGGCGATCATTCCCATGCTCAACGGCATGAAGCATCTCGATATCCTCGATGCCGTCTTCGGCAAGCAGCGCGTGCTCGGCGGCCTCTGCGCCATCGCAGCGACATTGAACGAGAAGCGCGAGGTGGTGCAGCTGCAGCCGATGCAGTCAATCAATTACGGCGAGCGCGACGGCAAGACGTCGGACCGGGTCAAGGCGATCGACGAGGCCTTCAAGAGCGGCATCAACGGCGCCACCGCCAGCCAGAACATCATGCAGGACATGTGGGAGAAGTGGGTGTTCCTGTCCTCGCTCGCAGCTTCCACCAGCCTGATGCGCACCTCCGTCGGCAACATCCTCGCCGCGCCCGGCGGCCGCGACTTCCTGCTCGGCATGCTGGACGAAACCAGCGCGATCGCCACCGCGTCCGGCTACCCGCCGGGCGGCCCGTTCTTCGAACGCGTGAAGGGCAACCTCACCACCGAGGGCTCGCCGATGACGGCCTCGATGTTCCGCGACATCAAGGCGGGCCTGCCGGTGGAAGCCGATCATGTGATCGGCGATCTCATCGCGCGCGCCGATGCAGCCAAGGTACCGGTGCCGAAGCTGCGCATCGCCTACACGCATTTGAAGGCCTATGAGCTGCAGCGGGTGGGGTAGCGCTTCTCACGTAAGCCCTATTTGAAATACGCCAGATAGTGCGTGACGGCGGTGATTTCCTCGTCGCTCATGTGGTAGGCGACATCGGCCATCGCGGCGACGCCGCCGCCGACGCGCTTGCCCGCCTTGTAGTCTTGCAGCGCCTTGACCAGATATTCCTCGCGCTGACCTGCGATCCGCGCCACGGCCTTGGTCCCCGCAAAGCTATCCGTGTGGCATGAGGCGCAGCGGCGGCCGGCGGCGACTTGCGCGCCTTTCTTCGAGAGGTCGGGGTCTTTGTCCTCGGCCGGCTTCGGCGGCGTCATCGCCGCGTAATAGGCGCCGAGGCTGCGGACGTCCTCATTGGTGATCGCTTCCGCGATCGGCTGCATCTGCTCGTTCTTGCGCGAGCCGGCGCGAAAGAACACGAGCTGCCATTGCAGGAATTGATCGGGCTGACCGGCCAGCGAGGGGATGTTCTCGGTCTGGGAGATGCCGTTCTCGCCGTGACAGCCGGAGCAGACGGCCGCCTTCTCCTGGACGGCAGCATTGTCGGCGGCGCTGGCGGAGAGCGCACCGAGCGCGAGGAGCGCAGCCGCGCTTATGGCGTGCGAGATGAACTGCCGGCGCATGATGAGAATTCCGATCTGTCTGTCTCGTCATTCCGGCCGCGACGAAGTCGCGGACTTTGAGGAGCAATTGCGCATCTGAGAATCCATAACCACGAGTCGGGATTATGGGTTCCAGTTTGCACTTACGCGCAATCCGGAACGACGGCGTGTGAATCTGAAATGAAAGAGGCTGCGGCGCCTCACGGGCCACCGCAGCCTCGTGTCGCTTGCGCGCTACTTCTTGCTGTAGCTGATGCGATAGATCGCGCCGGCCCAGTCGTCGGCCACGAGGATCGAGCCGTCCTTGGCGAGGATGATGTCGTCGGGACGACCAAGATAGCCCTGGTCACCCTCGATCCAGCCGGAGGCGAACACCTCCTGCTTGGGGTTCTTGCCGTCGGGCCCGACGATCACGCGCATGATGCGCGCGCCCTGGTACTTGTGACGATTCCAGGAGCCGTGCTCGGCGATCAGGATGTTGTTCTTGTACTCAGGCGGAAACTGGTCGCCGGTATAGAACTTCATGCCGAGCGGAGCCACATGCGCGCCGAGATTCAGCACCGGCGGCGTGAACTCGGAGCATTTGTGGCCCATCGCGAACTTCGGATCGGGCAGGTCGCCCTGGTGACAGTAGGGATAGCCGAAATGTTCGCCGATCTTGTTGATCATGTTCAGCTTGTCCGAGGGCAGATCATCGCTGACCCAGTCGCGGGCATTCTCGGTGAACCAGTACTTGCCGGTGCGCGGATCGACGTCGCCGCCGACCGAGTTGCGCACGCCGAGCGCCCAGATTTCGGCATTGCCGGTCTTGGGATCGACACGCCGGATCTGCGAGACGCTGGTCGGCGGGATACCGATGTTGAAGGGCGGTCCGAACGGAATGTAGAACCAGCCGTCCTTGTCGACGGCGATGTACTTCCAGCCATGCGCGGCATAGGACGGCATGTCGTCATAGACGACCTTGCCCTCGCCGGGATTGTCGAGCTTGTTCTCGATGTCGTCATAGCGGATCAGCTTGTCGACCGCGATGACGTAGAGCGCGCCGTCCTTGACGGCGAGACCAGTGGGCATGTTCAGCCCCTTGAGGATGGTCTTGACCTCTTTCTTGCCGTTGTTGTCCTTGATGGCATAGACGTTGCCGAGGCCGAACGAGCCGACGAACAGCGTGCCCTTGTCACCCCAGGCCATCTGCCGCGCGGCCAGCACGCCGGAGGCGTAGACCTCCATCTTGAAGCCCGCCGGCAGCTTCACCTTCTTGACGATGTTGGCGAGCTCGGCATCGGAGGCGCCGGTCGGCGGACCCGAGGGCGGCGCGAGGCCCTTCTGCGCCTCGGTCTCGTCGCCGAGGAACCAGTCGTCAGGCGGATGGGTCCAGAATTCCTTGGTGCCGGATTCGTATTTCTTCAGCGGTTTGCTTTTGTCCTGTGCATGGCCGGCGGTTGTCCCGGCCAGAAGGGCCACGGCTGCAAGCGCCAACACCGATCGATGGATCATCGATTTCATCGCGTCACTCCCCTAAGGCAGCCGTGAGGGCTGCGCGTTCTTTGTTTTGCTGTTGTCGAGTAGGCGAAGTTCGGAGTCTGTCGAGGTGGCAGACGCAAAAAGGTTAGCACATCTGCGCGCGGGGGAAAGCGCGCCGCGTGCGCCGCGATTGCGCTCCGTAAAAATTGAGACTGAACGTCTCACATTCTCGCAAATGGCGAGGACAACGCTCTCGCTGCAACGCGGAATCGATCCCGCGAGCGCCTTATTCGCGAGCTGTGAAAGCGGACGACCAATCCAAAACCGCGAAAACAACCCCATGCACAGTAGAACGGCAAAGGCCGGACGGCGCGTGGTGACAGCGGCCACGGGTCTGAATCATCATGCGAATTGACGAAAGCGGCGGCTACGAGGCGACCGGGTAGGGGCCGTCGTCAAACCGCGTGTCGTGATAGCCCTTCGACCCCACCTCGCGCGCCAGGGCGCTGCGGAAATCGCTAGCAGCGCGAAGGCTGCGCAACACATGGGCAAAGTCGAATTCGGGACGCCAGCCGAGCTCGCGCCGCGCGCGGTCGTTGACATAGACGCGATCGATCGCGGGCAAGAGGCGCCAGCCGCGCGCCGCATAGAGCTGCGCACAATCGGGATGGAGCTCGCGCACGACTCCGGCTGCATCGCGTGTGAGCTGCGCAAGGTGGTGCTGCCTGAACGGACTGGTCGCCGAGACGATGTAACGGCCGAAGCCGATCTCGCTGGCGCGCGCCATTGCGAGCAGATGCGCGCTGACCGCGTCCGCGATATCGAGCCGCCGATAAAGCAGCTCGTTGGCCTGCGCGTTCTCGAGCGAATAGGCCGACCGCATCGCCGGATCGTCGTCGTCCTCAGGGAAGAACCGCGAGGTCCGCAGCACCACGACCGGCAAGCCCCGCTCGCGAAAGAACAGCTCGCACAGATTTTCCGCCATCAGCTTTGTGGTGCCGTAGATGTTCTTCGGCACCGACGGCAGCTCTTCAGTGACCCACACCGCGGCCTGCCCCGCCTCGGGCCGGAGCTGCGAGCCGAACGCGCTGGTGGTGCTGGTGAAGACAAAACTCTTCACGCCGGCCGCATCCGCGGCTTCGAGCAGGTTGAGCGTGCCGGTGACGTTGGTGTCGACAAACTCTTGCTTGGAGTGCGTCGCCACATGCGGCTTGTGCAGCGTCGCGGTGTGGATCACGGCCGTGACGCCGTCCAGCTGCGCCCGGACGAAGGCGGGGTCGACGATCGAGCCCACGGCATCGGTGAAGGGTGACGGCTTCCGGTCGAGCCCGCGCGCAGGCGATCCGCGGCGCCAGAGCGTCCGCAGAATGGCCTCGCCGAGATGGCCGGCGCTGCCGGTGACCAGGATTGTCATGTCAGACCCAAGCCAGCCGCCACCGGCGTGGAAAACCACGTCTCGGTCTGGATTGGCTGGATGCTCTGGGAAAAATTGGAGCGGGCGAAGGGGCTCGAACCCTCGACCCCGACCTTGGCAAGGTCGTGCTCTACCACTGAGCTACACCCGCATCCTGTGTCGGTCGCGTGACGCGCCGGCAACGGCTGTCGTATGCCAAAAGCGGGAGGCGAATGCAACAGCTACCGGCAGCATCATCTCGCTTTCGGAGCCCCAATATGGGGCCCTGAAGCGGCCAAATCGACCAAAAATGGCCCCGAACTGCCGAATCGGCCCCCATGGATTGAAATTCGGCCCATTCGGCCCAATTTTAGGGCCTGAAACGAAGCATAAGAAATGGCGGCGTGCTAAAGACCCGCCATTCCAGACATCAGACGAGGGGATCCCGTGACGATCATCGACCAGGGTAACGGCGCGGCAGGCCCGGCTGCGGCCGATCTGATCAAGAACACCACCACCCAGACCTTCGTGAAGGACGTCATCGAGGAATCGAAGCGCCAGCCGGTGCTGATCGACTTCTGGGCGGAGTGGTGCGGCCCCTGCAAGCAGCTCACCCCCATCCTCGAAAAAGCGGTCAGGGCGGCCAAGGGCAAGGTCAAGCTGGTCAAGATGAACATCGACCAGCACCCGGCGATCCCTGGCCAGATGGGCATCCAGTCGATCCCGGCCGTGATTGCCTTCGTCAACGGCCAGCCGGCCGACGGCTTCATGGGCGCGGTGCCGGAGAGCCAGCTCAACGCCTTCATCGAGAAGCTGACCAAGGGCGTGACGGCACCGGGTGAGCCCAACATCGCCGAGATCCTGCAGGAGGCGGAGGCCGTGCTCGCCGAGGGCGACACGGCCGCGGCCGCGCAGATCTACGCCGAAGTGCTCCAGTACGATGCGACCAACATCGCCGCGCTGGCCGGCCTCGCCAAATGCTACGCCACCTCGGGCGCGATGGAGCAGGCCAAGCAGACGCTGGCCATGGTGCCGGAATCCAAGCGCAACGACCCGGCCGTGAAGGCGGTGCAGACCGCGATCGATCTCGCCGAACAGGCGCAACAGCTCGGGCCCATCGCCGAGCTCGAACAGAAAGTCGCCGCAAACCCGCTCGATCATCAGGCGCGGTTCGACCTTGCCACCGCGCTGAACGCAAAGGGCGACCGCGCCGCTGCCACGGAGCAGCTGCTCGCGATCGTCAAGCGCGACCGCAAATGGAACGACGACGCTGCCCGCAAGCAGCTGGTGCAGTTCTTCGAAGCCTGGGGCGGCACGGATGATGCAACGGTCGAAGGACGGAAGCGCTTGTCGACGATCCTGTTTTCCTAAAGCGCAGGTTGGAAATCGCCGCGGGGACTGAGATGCCGATCAATATCGAATATCGCGGCCCCGCCGACCTTCCGGAGATCATTCCGGTGTTTCCGCTGCCCGGCGCGCTGCTGCTGCCGCGCGGCCAGATGCCGCTCAACATCTTCGAGCCGCGCTATCTGGCGATGGTCGACGATTGCTTCCGGGACGGTCATCGCCTGATCGGCATGATCCAGCCCGACGTGACGCACTCGCCGAAGGATTCCGACAAGCCGGTGCTGTTCCGGGTCGGCTGCGTCGGCCGCATCACCCAGCTCGCCGAATCCGGCGACGGCCGCTACATCCTCGAACTCACCGGGGTTGCGCGCTTCAGGGTGGTCGAGGAGCTCGAGGTGCTGACCCCGTACCGGCAGTGCAAGGTCGATTTCTTTGCCTTCGCTGACGATTTCACGGCGCGCCTGGGCGAGGAGGCGGTCAACCGCGAGGCGCTGCTGGTGGCCCTGGCGGATTTCCTGAAGGCCAACAATCTCAAGGTCGACTGGGAAGGCGTCGAGAGCGCGCCGAACGAAGCGCTGGTCAATGCACTGGCGATGATGTCGCCCTATGGCCCGGCCGAGAAGCAGGCGATGCTGGAAGCGCCCGATCTGAAGACCCGCGCCGAAATCCTGATCGCGGTGACCGAGATGGACCTCGCCAAGAAGCGCACCAGCGGTGATCCGCCGCTGCAGTGATCTGCCGCCATTGCTCGCGCGGCAACCTCGTATCGCCGATCAATTGGTCGCAACCGCTTGCCGCGGCCGCTCCGCTGCAATCATGCGCATCAGGGCGACCGTAACAACAATAACGACCAGGTAGATCACAAGCTGCATCTGCGTCGGCTGATCGGTGTATCCGATGAGCGTGTGCAGCGTGCGGCCGAGAATGCTGTTTTCCGACAGAAGCCAGCCGGTATCCCACACCACGGCGTCGAGGGCGGTGAGCCAATTCGCCCGCTCGAGGAAGGCGACGGCTTGCGCGGCCATTCCGGCGGCGAGCAGGGTAATCAGCGCCGTCGTGGTGTTGAAAAGGGCCCGCGGCGGGATGCGCAGCAGGCCGAGATAAGTGAACAGGCAAACGGCACCGCCCAGCACGAGGCCGAGCAGGCCGCCCAGGAACAGGCTCATCGCCGAACCGCCGTCGGACGCTGCGATGCCATAGAGAAACAGGGCGACCTCGCTGCCTTCGCGCAACACGGCGACGCCGACCACGACGGCGAGCGCCAATAGCGATTTGGATCCTTGCGCCACGGCCTGTCCCACCGCCCGCAACTCGCCGGCCATTTCCTTGCCGTGCTTGGCCATCCAGACATTGTGCCAGGTCAGCATCACTACGGCGACGCCGAGAATGGCAGCGTTGAACAGCTCCTGTCCCATGCCTTCGAAGAGCTGCGACAGCGCGCCCGCGAACGCTGCGACAAGGCACGCCCCCGCGACGCCGGCGAGCACGCCGCCCACGATCCAGCGGTTCCGGTGCTGAACCTGCCGCGTGACCGCGAGTACGATGCCGATGATCAGCCCGGCCTCGAAAACCTCGCGGAAGACGATAATGAGGGCGGCGAGCACGGCGGGACGATCCTTATTCGACGATCAGCACACCACGGGCCTTGTCGTTGAAATCATCGTAAAATTCATACCGGCCGGGCTTCAGCGCACGGACATTCACCAGGCCCTGGCTCTTGGCCGCAACGACCTTTTCGACCCGCAGCGAAGTGCTTTCGAACTCCATGGCCTTGGCATCGAGATTCTTGACGCGGAACACCACCGGCTTGTCCTTTGGCGCACGAACCTCGGCCGGCTGGAATTGGCCGCCGGAATAGCCGATCTGAATCTCCGTCGCCTGCTGAGCCAAAGCGGCCGACAATGGCAGCGTCGCGCAGATGGCGGCGAGGGCGAGCTTCCGGGTCATGGTCAGAGCGTACATCACAAAACCTTCTGAAATTGAGAGAGAGATCAGAATTCGACGGCGAATTTGAGTCTGGCGCGGTGGCGTTGAAACTCTGCCAGATTGAGCGACAGAGGATTGCCGACCTCGCGGCCCCAGACCTGTGCGTTCCATGCCGCGGTCATGAATATCTTGGGGGTGAAACGGACAAAGAGATTCGGGCCAAGCATCACGGCATCGCCGGTGAATGCCGACAGACCGAAATCGTCATAGTGACGTAGATACCAAGCCTCGCCGCCGACAACGACGTTGGGCGCAAGGCGCAACGAGAGCGCAGCGGAAGTCCCAAGCGTGGTCTCCCGCACCGTCTCGTTCGTTAGCGTGTGGGTATATTCAGGTTCATACAGCAGATTGAACCCGGCATAGAGCCGGTTTCTCAACAGCTCCACATCGGCGTTCAGGGTGGTCTCGAATTCGTAATTGTGCACCCGTTCGCCGCTCGTCTCGTCGATCAGCCGCACGGTCGGCTCGACGGCAAGCGTGACGGACAGCGGGTTGTTCGAGGTACGCTCCACCGCGAGGTAGCGGAATTCGCCGAAGCCGCCGGTAAACGCAGCCTGCCGGCGATCGTCGAGATCGGTCACGTTGCGGATGTCGTGGGTCGAGCCGAGCGCGCCGAACTCGAACTGCACGAATTGAGAGGGGGTGAATTCGTACTCGTACTTGGTCTCGGTCGCGTTGTAGCGGCTATCGCGCTTGCCGAACCGTCCGATCGTGTCGACGGTAAATTCCTTTTCGCCTTCGATGCCGATGCCCGAACCGGTGGTGAAGCCGAAGATGTACTTGGTCTCGAGCTCGCGCCAATTCTCTGCATTTTCAGCGCGTGCGGGCGCACTGAAACAGAGACCGGCCAGCGCGCTTGCGGCAAAAATCCGCGCGCCTCGCCTGGGAAAAGGTACTCGCATTGCCTCTCGCGTCCGCCAATCAATTGCAGCTATTGCCTTCCTGCTAGCCGCTGCGCCGCGACACCGCAAAAAGAGTCGTTCTAAGCTAGAGCGATTCTAAATTGACGAACTCTCCGGCGGATGCACAGCTGCCCGTCAGCGGCCTTGGTGAGCCGTCGAAAGATAGCCGGCTCAGTAGCCGGCCAACGCCGATCCGCCGCTGCAGCGGCGGCCTCTCTTCATCGATCCGGAGGGTTCAAAACGCCACGCTGAGCCCACCAGAGACCTGGTTGCTGTGCGCGTGCTGCCGCGCCTCGCCATGCCAGCGGACGAACCCGGTGATCCAATTGGTGAGCGAGGCATAGATGCCGGCATCGGCATAGCCGCCGGCACCGCCCGCCGGCGCCGTCTGCGCCGCCATGCCCGCCGTGAAGATCTGCGCATCGAGGGTGGTCACCGGCGCCGTCTGATACAGGAAGCCGCCGCCGACGGTGGCGGTCAGCCTGATGCCACGCTCGGTCGTCACCGTACGCGCGATGGTGGGGCCGAGGGTGAAGCGGAAACGATCGGTCCATTGCTGCGGCACACGCACCGCAAAACCCAGCGGCGACGTCACGCTGGTGCCGTCGAACAGCATATGGGTGAACGCCGCGGTCGCCGTCGGCGCGATCTGGAAGCCGCGATAGTCGAAGGTGTAGGCGATCGAGCCTCCGCCGAGCAGGCTGGTGGCGCTGCCGCTCTGGTTGACGAGACCGCCGGTGCCGAAATCATGATGCAGGGCGATGCTGCTGACGGCGACGCCGCCATAGATCGCGGCCTGCAACGGGCCGGCGGTGCGTTTGCCATAGGCGGCGAGCACGACGTTGTCGCCGCTGCCCGAGCCATTGCCGCTGGCATCGGTGTGGGAATAGGAGGCGAGCGCGCCGAACAGCTGACCGGGCTTTATCTCGCCCTCGAGGCCGGCAATGAAGCCGGAGATATTGGCCGAGCCGCCGGTGATTCCGGCCGAGGTGCTGGTCATGCTGGACTGGGAGAACACCGAGCTCCACCAGTGCTCGGCACCGATCGCCGCCGGCGCATTGGTCTCGCGCGGCGCACTGCCGGACGATACCGGAGCGGCCATGCTGTTATAGGCCGAATAGAAATTCAGCCCGGCGCCGCTGACCGAGAACGAGAGGTTGTTGAAGCCCGGCGCCACCGTTCCGCCAAGCAGATGTTGCTGCAGCGCCTCGTGAAACACGTCGACGGCGTCGAGCGCATGGCCGACGCCGCGCGCGTCGTCGGCGGCGGACAGGCCCGACAGCACCGGGCCGAGCTGCGAGGACGGCAACTGGTAGAGCGTGTTGAACGCGTTCTGCAGCGCGGTGTTGGGGGAGATGGTGCCGGCCGCCGGGCGCAGCGCATCGAGCGCCGCGCCGGCGCTCTGCTGGTTGGCGTTCCAGGCCGAGCCCGCAGGCGCCAGCGCGTAGGATGCGGGTGTCGTGATCAGGTCGATAAAGGTCGCGCCGAACAGCGTATCCATGCGCAGACTTGAAGACAGGCCGCTGGCGGCGAGATCGACGCCGGAAAACTGGCCGCTGACGCCACCGCTCGCGCTTGCGATCAGGAATTGCTGACCGAGAGCCGGGGTGAAATTATTGTTGCCGCCGAGGATGCCGCGGAAATAGGGCTGCAGCGTACCGCCGAGCGTGAGCGCGCCGCCGTTGACGATGAGCTGGGAATAGCCGCCGGCTCCGCCGCTCGTCCCAGTGCCGTCGATGGCGATGTGCAGCGTCGCGGTCGAGCTCAGCGCCACCGTGGAGGTGAAGGTGAGCGCTCCGGGGGCAAGCGAGCCGGGCGAAAGCGTGCCTGAAATCGTGGTGGGCGCAGTGATTTGTCCGATGCCGCTGAGCGTCGCTCCCTGCGCGACCTGGAGCGAATTGGCGGCGATGGCGCCGTCGATCTTGAGGCCGCCGGCGCCAACGGTGAGCGCCTGGAAGATGCCGACGTTCTCGATCGCGAGCTCGCCCGAACCGGTCTTGGTGACCGGTCCCTGCGCGGCCCACAGCCCGTTCGCGGTCACCGTCGCTCCGCCGAGAACATCGACGGCGCCGCCGAGTGTGCCAAACGCGACGGTACGCCCGGTCGAGAACGAGCCCGTGGCGCGGAGGGTGCCACCATTGATTCCGACCTGGCCGGCGGGATCGCCGAGCGCGGCGTCGGAGCCGGTGGCCAGCGCGCCGCCATAAATGAAAGTGCCGCCGGAATAGCTGTTGCTGCCCGTCAGCGACAGCGTCGCCGGACCGATCTTGTTGAGCGCACCTGGCCCCGAGATGGTCCCGGACCAGGTGGTGTCGGCCTCGGCATCGAAGGTGCCTGCGGCGGCGAGCGTGACGTTGCGCGCCGAACTCAGTTGCGCATTGGTCTGCAGCGCGCCGCCATTGAAGGTGACGCTGCCCTGCGCGGCGCCGAGATTGGCGTCGGCGGTGATCGCGACGATTCCGGCATCGATGATCGTGCCGCCGGTATAGGTGGCCGCGCCGCTGAGCGTCAGCGTTCCCGTCCCGAATTTCTCGAGCGGACGGTTGCCCGTGAGCAGCGAGACGTCGGGCGCGGAGTCATTGTTGGCCTTGCCGAACCAGAGTGCGGTTGCGGTCGAATAATGGCTTGTGACGTCATAGAGCACGTAGACGCCGCGGCCATAGAGCGCGGCGACCAGCGTGTCGATATCGGAATAGTAGTTGAGGCCGTAGACGACAGCGTTGGGCAGGTTCGTCCCAAGGCTCGCCCATTGCACGTTGCTCGCGAAAGGCGCGGAGGTCGAGATGATCGATCCCTGCGCGCCATCCGTGGTGGTGCCGCCGACGAGCAGCGCGCGCACGCCGTTGATGGCTCCGCCCGTGTAACTGTCCGCGACATAGGCAAGGCCGGCCGGATTGCTGAAATTGCCAGGCAGCGTGAGCGTCCGCAGCGTGGCGCCGGTATTGTTGGTGGCATAGACGTTATGGATGTCGGTGATGAAGAATTTGTGCTCCGTCAAAGGATCGAACAGCACTCCGATCGGATTGCCGGCGCCGTTGCTGGTGACGGCATTGTCGTAGGAGGCGAGCAGGTTGTTCGAGATATCCATCGGAGTGCCGGCATTCGCCTGCGCCTGGGTGCGCAGGAAGACGCCCACGCCGCCGCTGGCCAGAAAGCCGCCTGCCAGGATGGCATCATGAGCATCCTGCGTGCCGTAGGCTATCTTCTCGCTCCATGAAGCCGAACTGAACAGGTTGGTGTTGGGCAATGCGCCGCCGCTATTCGCTCCGGCGGTGATATCGTTAATGTCGATGCTGCCGGACAACGTCCCGCCCGGATCGGTCCAGGTGTAAAGCCGCGCAGACCTGAACAGCAGCTTGGTCGGATCGACCGCGTTCACGGCCGCCACGACGCGGGAATCGCCGCCCTCGTAAGACGCAAACCCCGTCCCGCCGGTACCGGCGACGTTGATGTCGAGCATGTTGGGCGGTGTCGCTGTCGAGAGATTCTGGTCGGCGAAGACGCGCGCCAGTCGCGGGTCGTCCGCCGTCGCGTACATGATGGACGCCCCGCTTCGCTTGTAGTTGACGGCGACCGAGAAACCGTCGCCGCCCACGACGTTTTGCCAGGGTGTCCCGGTCTTGATCTGCCCCAGCGTGGTCGGCGCCGAGAAGGCGGCACCATTGTCCTGCATCGCCACGCCGAGCCGGCCGCTCTTCGGGTCCATCACGGCCTGGTACGCCTCGATGGCGCGGATCGGGCTGCCGTTCGCGGCCGATCCTCCCAGTGCGCTCCAGGCCGCGTTGGCGTTCCCCGGATTGTTCAGCACATAGACGCCGCCGTCGCCCGTGGCGAGCAAGCCGCCCTGCGAATTGATGACCAGCGAGCGGGTGTCCGGATGCGGCGAGGAGTTCAGGGTCGGGAAGACCACCGGCGTGTAGGTCGCGGCATTGGTCGAAGCGTTGTAGTCGACGCGAACGATGGTGGCGGTCTCGTCGCTGGCGCCGGTGAGGAAATCGCCGCTGCCGGCGATATAGGCGATGCCCTTCTGCTTGGGGTCGGCCACAAGGGCAAAATGCAGATTGGCCTGGGTGTTGCCCTCGAGGCCGCAGCCGGTCGCACAATCGGGCGGGGAGGCCAGATAGGCTTCGCCGAGGTTGTACCAGGTCGGCGTCTGGCCGGGAGCGAATTGCGGCGTGTAGAACACCACGATCGGCTGGTAGCTGTTCTGCTTGGCGACGGCGACGAACAGGGAATCGTTTGGACCCGCGGCAATCTTCATGTTGGCGGAGTTGCCACCGAACCCGCCGGAGAAAACCAGATTGTTCGCATTGGCCGAGTTGGTGCCCTGGACCGACGTGCCGGGTCCGAGCAGGAGATGCCAATTGGCTCCCGCGTCATTGCTGTAGAAGATGCCGTTGTCGGGCCGATAATTGAACCCGTCGCGCGCGGCGAACAACACCGTGCTGTTGCTGGTCGTGGCACTGATGAGGCTGGTCACTTCGGTGTTGAAGCCCGGCACCAGCGTGAAGGTCTGGCCATAATCGACGCTGCGGTAGAGGCCGCCCGCCTGCGTGGTCGAATCGTGCCCCTGCGAGCCGGCGGCCGCGACCAGAACCACGTTGCCCATCGCGATGATGTTCTTGATCGACGCAGGGGCGCTGTCGGTGAGCTGGTTACCGGACGAATTGAGATAGTAATTCTGGATACCCGTCGGCGTCATGGACTGCCATGTGGTACCCCCGTCGACCGATTTGAGCAGCATCGTCTGCGGTGCGTCGTTCACCGCGCCGGCGCTGTAGTAGCCGCTCGCGGCATACATCGTCTTTTTGTCGACGGAGTCGATGGTGATCGCCCCGATCGCGAGCGTCGGCTGGTGATCGGTGGTCGGCGTCCAGGTCACGCCGCCATTGGTGGTCTTCCAGATGCCGCCGGAGGTGGTCGCGGCCCAATAGGTGTTCGGATCGGTCGGACTTTGCAGGATGGTGTTGACGGCGCCATAGATGGGATTGCCCTGCGCCGACATGCCGTAGACAAGCGTGTTGCTGGTCAGGATTCCGGGGGAAGACGCAGCGGTGCTGGTTGAGGTGAAAGGCCCGGCCTCGATCCACTGGGCCTGAGCCGTCGCCGGGATCAGCTCCGGCACCAGCAAGATGGCCGCAAGCCATACGACCATCAGCGGCCGTACCGCCGGCCTCAACGCACCACGGTTACGCACGACCTACCCCCAAACCGACGATCCACCGATCGTTCAGCCTACTCCGTGGGTTCAACGGTCATATGAACGCAGCCCGCAACCCAACCCCCACTCGCGGCCGCAGAGTAGGTCGCCGTCGATGCGCGGTCCAGTTGCTACGCCGGTGCCGGCCGCCTGAATCCCGCCCGGCGTTGCCGACTTACAACAGCGCGGCACGACAGCGCGCCCGTGATTGACGAGATGGCGCGTGACAGTCGCAATGCGATGGCCACCTAGTAGCCGGCCACCGCCATCGCGACGACCGCGCTGAGTGCCACCCAGCCGAAATGCCGGCCGCGCGTCGCCCATGCGTTGGCGCACGCCGAGAAGCCGAACACACCGAACATTGTAATGACGATCCAGTGGCGCGCCGCAGCTGAGTCCATCCAGGGCACAGTTGTCAGCAGCACACCGCAGCCGATCCAAGCGACGGTCGAGGCCTGCCAGACCAGACGGATCAGGGTGCGAAGCCGCTCCGGCTCGATGCGGGCGCGGGGAAAGACCTTGGTCTCGCCGAGGATGCCGTGGATGAGCGCCACGATGATGGCCCCGAGTCCGGCGCCTTGGAGCAAGAGATCACGCATCGACGCCTCCATACATCTGTGTATGGTGGGATAGATGCTGGCCAGCCGCCTGTCAATACACTAGTGTATGGCCAGATTTCGGGACCTGACATGACCGAGCAGCTCTCCGCCGACGACTGGATCAAACAGGGACTCAAGGCGCTCGCCAGGAGCGGCTTCACGGCGCTGAAGGCCGATCCATTGGCTAAGGCATTGGGGGTCTCCCGCGGCAGCTTCTACTGGCATTTTGCCGATCTCGGCGCGTTCCACGCGGCCGTACTGAAGCGCTGGCGCGAGATCGCCGCCGAGGAGATCATCGCCGGCGTCGAAGCCGTTGGCGGCGAGCCGCTGAAGGCGCTGCTGCGCAGGAGCTTTGGGGCCCGGCTCGACCTGGAGCGCGCGGTGCGCAACTGGGCGGCATTCGATCCGGCGGCGCAGACGGCGGTCCGAGCCATCGATCGCCGCAGGCTGGATTATATCGAGGCGCTGCTGCAGCGCCGCGGTTTTTCCGCGACCACCGCCCGGGCCCGCGCGCAGCTCCTATACTGGACGTTTCTCGGCTTCGCGCTGTCGGGCACGCCGGTGCCACCGGCGCGACTTCAGGGCCTGCTCGACGAGATTCTCGACATGCTCTCCGCGTAGCCCGTCATGGGCGGCGGCATTTTTCTATGCTACAGCCAGCCGATTGCCGGAGACCCCCATGAACGCGCCGACCGAACGTCCCGAAAACAGCGTCGACCCGAAACTGCTGGAGATCCTGGTCTGCCCGCTGACCAAGGGCCCGCTGGAATTCGACTCCGCCAGGCAGGAGCTGATCTCACGGAGCGCCAAGCTCGCTTATCCGATCCGAGACGGCATTCCGATCATGCTGCCGGAAGAGGCGCGGAAGATCGATTGAGGGTTGTTGCGCGATGACGCGCAACACTCTCGCCGTCGTCCCGGCATAGGCCGGGACGACGCGCGGAGGCTGGAGCGTCAGCTTGGCCTACAGCGCCTCGCCCTTCAGCAGCCGCGGAATTTCGCCCGTGAGGCCGGCGGCCTGGCGGATGAAGAGGTTCTTCAGCGGCGGCGTGCGGTCGACGAGGCCGAGGCCGATATCGCGCACCGTGCGCAGCAGCGTCGACTGGTTCGAGAACAGGAAGTTCAGCGAGTTGGTGGCGACGCCCATCGCCATGGTGTCGAAGCGGCGCCAGCGCTGGTAGCGCTCCAGCACATCTGCGCCGCCGAGATCCATGCCGAGCCGCGCCGCATCGACCACGACTTCGGCCAGCGCCGCGACATCCTTCAGCCCCATGTTGAGGCCCTGTCCCGCGATCGGGTGAATGACATGCGCGGAATCGCCGACCAGCGCGAGGCGCTCGGCGATGAAGGAGCGCGCGACGAAATAGGACAGCGGGAACGCGCGCGGCTTGTCGAGCGCCTTGATCTCGCCGAGATGCAAACCAAAACGCTGCTCGAGCTCGCCGTGAAACTCCTCGTCGCTGAGCGCGATGATGCGCGCGGCTTCACTGCGACGCTCGGTCCATACCAGCGAAGAGCGCTTTCCCGTGAGCGGCAGGATCGCGAACGGACCTGCGGGCAGAAAATGCTCTTCGGCGCGGCCCTCATGATCGCGCTCATGGCCGACCGTGACGACGATGCCGGATTGATCGTAGTCCCAGCCATGGGTGGCGATGCCGGCGCGCTCGCGCAGCTTCGACTTGGCGCCGTCGGCCGCTACCAGCAAACTCGCCGCGATGACGCTGCCATCGCCGAGCGTGACGTCGATGCTCTCGGCACGCGCGTCGTAAGACGACACGGTCGTGGCGCGGAGATCGATGCCTTCAGCCTCGGCGCGAGCGAGCAGCGCATCGATCAGGCGGCGGTTCTCGACCATATGCGCGAAGGGCTCGCCGGGCGCGACATCGCCGGCGAAGTTCAGGAACACCGGACGCGTCGCGTCCTCCAGCTTGGAATCGGTGACGACCATGTCGAGGATCGGCTGCGCCTCGCCCTTGACGCCATCCCAGGCGCCGAGCGCCTCGAACAGGCGGCGGCAGGCCGCGACGATCGCGGTCGCGCGGGGATCGCGGCTCGGCCGCGTGGCGAGCGCGGGGTCGGCGACGATGACGGGAATCTCGGGTCCCAGCCCCTGACGCAACGCGAGCGCCAGCGCCAGGCCCGCAAACGCGCCGCCGCCAATGACAATGTGACCCTGTACCGACATACCAAGCTTCCCGATCAATTCTTGGCCTTGCTAGCAGACTTGAGGTGGGCGAAACAGTGCGGTGAAACAAGGGCGGAACGGCCCAAAGACCTGCTCATGTGCCATTCCGGGGCGAGTATTCGCGCCGGCGTGACCGCAAGAAAGCACCACGATGTCCAAAAGCCTGATCGACCTGATTTCGATCCTCGACCTCGAGCAGCTCGAGGTGAATTTGTTCCGCGGCAACAGCCCGAAGACGAGCTGGCAGCGGGTGTTCGGCGGCCAGGTGATCGGACAGGCGATGGTGGCGGCGTGCCGCACGGTCGAGGGCCGGCTGCCGCATTCGCTGCACTGCTATTTCATCCTGCCGGGCGATCCGCAGATCCCGATCATCTACCAGGTCGAGCGCCTGCGCGACGGCAAGAGCTATTCGACGCGCCGTGTCACCGCGATCCAGCACGGCAACGCCATCTTCTCGATCATGGTGTCGTTCCACGCCGAGGAGGAGAGCGCGTTCGACCACCAGGACAAGATGCCCGACGTGCCGCCGCCGGAGAAGCTCACGGCGGAGGAGGTGGCGAAGCAGCCGATGTTCCGCGAGATGCCCGAGTTCATCCGCCGCTATTACGAATCCGATCGGCCGATCGAGCTGCGTCCGGTCGAGCTCGGCCGCTATTTCGGCCAGAAGATCGAGGACGGTCGCATCCATGTCTGGATCAAGACGGCGGCGACCCTGCCTGACGACCCGGCGCTGCACATGTGCGCGCTGGCCTATGCGTCGGACTTCTCGCTGCTCGATGCCATCATGGCGCGCTATGGCCGCACGCTGTTCGACAAGCGGATGATGCCGGCGAGCCTCGACCACGCGATGTGGTTTCACCGCCCGTTCCGCGCCGACGAATGGCTGCTCTACGCGCAGGATTCACCGAGCGCGCGCGGCGGCCGCGGCCTGACCCGCGGCTCGATCTTCAAACCCGACGGCACGCTGGTCGCTTCCGTGGCGCAGGAAGGCTCCGTGCGCGAGCGGCGGAGCTGATATCAGATCTGGCCCGCCGGACTTGCTGGCGAGTGCACGTTGAATCCGAGCGATCTCAGCAGCATTCCGATCGAAAGTCCCGACAGCGAGAGCTCGCTGAGCCAGCGCCAGAACATGATGCTGAGAACGATGTTGCAGACCGCGACGATCGCGACGAACAGGCTCTGGTTGGATTTCGAAGCCGGACCGTCCGACAGCGACGGTCTCGACGACCTCATGCTCATGAAGAGTGCCAGCAGCGGCGGCAGAATCAGAATCGGAAAGACCGCCAGAACCCAGATCAGGATCTCGGGATCGCGGATCGACCAGCCGATCCTCTCCGCTTGGTAGCGGAATTCCTGCTTCAAGCGGCTGAGGACGTTTTCGACTGCTATCACGCCGCCGCATGAATTGCAGGTCAGCGCGCCGCTGTTGACCGCCGATCCGCACGAAGGACACGTTCGAACCCGCGGCCGATGCAGCGCGTTGGTCATACCGGCTGACCGGCCTGAAGTCGGCGGAGATAGCGGAGGTTCATGTCTTTCGCCGTCGCGTAGGCGTCGATCATCGACCAGATCCAGATTGTCCAGCCTAGGAAAACGATCCAAAGGGCGATGCATCCGATCAGCATCAACACGCCCTTGCCGACACGGCCGCAATACATCTGCCCTGCACCGCAGATCAGGAACGACAGCAGCAGCGCGACGCCGGGCGACTTCGCCCCGAACGCTCCGGAATCGTCGAGAAGAACCGCGGGATTCATCTGATTGACCACGTGTACGACGGTTGCACCCGCCGCGGCATTGATCGGCGGAGGAGCAGCTTGCTTGCTCGGCCTGAACAGGGACGAGAGGTAGCGGTCCTGCGAGGCGGGCATCCAGTTCTCGCTTCCAACCGGCAACACCTGGGTTGCGCCGTCGACGCGTCCCTCCTTGATGAATTCGTCAATGCGGTGCCCGTTATACGGCCCGTAAGTCTGCCCGTTGATGTGAATGTGCCATTCGGCGTCGAGCGGATGTGGCGGTACGTCGGAGCTTGGCGCGCTACGCGGCGGCTGAACCACAGAACGTCCCCCGCCACCCGGAGGTGGATTTGAAATATCGCCCACTGCGATCCCCCAAAAGAGTTGTACCTTGCAATGGAACCAACCTAGGGCAACAGGCCGGGGCTGTACAAGCGCAATGGGCGCGCCTTCCGTCGATAATGCGGACTTATCGGCGCCGCGCGGGGACGCGCCGCGATCTTGAAGCTCGACGGCATGCTGGCCGGCTCCGTTGCGCAGGAACGCTCGTTGCGCGAGCGGCGGAGCTGATGATCTCAAGCGCGAGTCCCTCGCGCTTGTTCTGATCATGGTTACAGCGAACCGCGCGGCGCGAGCTCGATCTGCGAGGCGAACCAGTTCATGATCCAGCGATAGACCCACGGGATCGGGATGATGAGGCTGCACAGGATGGCGGCGACGATGCCGCGCCAGAGGATTTCGAGACCGCTGCCCTTGAACACGATTTCACGGCGCGTGCCCTCGATGCTGCGGCAGAACCAGCGCGTCTGAGCTGCGGCCACCCACGCCCAGCCGATGATGGTGATGACCGAGATCGCAAACAGCAGATTCCAGCCGATATAGGCCCAGACCGATCCGGTGAAGCTCAAGCCCAGCGGCTGCCCATTGGAGGCGAGGTTTGCGATCATCCATTTGATCAGGAGCCAATAGAGGACGATCTGGGCGATGAACAGGAGATTGCTCAGCAACTGGCTGCCGATGTAGCCGATGACAATCGCCAGCACGATGAAGCCGAAGAACCAGGGCACGATCGCCATCGCGCTGCCTGTGAAGGACAGGTTCGGCCGTCCCGGAACCTTGACGCAGGGCACGAGCCATTTCGTGTACCAGACGAACAGCCAGGGCGCCGGGATGACGAAGCAGGAACCGATGGCCATCACCAGCGTGCGCCATGTGAAATCCCAGATGCCGAAGTCGACCGACAGCGATCCGCCGGCGGTGCTGCCGCTGGCTGCATAGCCGGCGCCGCCCATCATCGGCGGACCACCGGCCTGGATGACCGGCGGCACGCCGCCAACCGAGATCAGACCCGGAATTTCGGCGGCCTTCTGCCAACCGGCCATGCCCTCGGTCCACACCAGCGTCTCGGGACGTACGATCCCCTGCGCGATCAGGTCGCGGAACTGCCCCTCCGGATAGGGCCCCTGCTGCTTGCCCTCGGATGCATAGAACCAACTCGCCATGATGCGTCCCCCAAAATACTTATGTACCGCTCGGCCGGCGCGGGTTCACCGCATCCATGCGAAAATGCATTGTGATGGACCAACGGCTGCCCTGTACAGAGGCGGCCGTTCACGGCCGCCGTTGGCCAAACGTTTTTCCGCTTCAATGTGCAAGTTTTTTGTGCCATTTGCCGGAAAGATGCCAGATTGACGCAGCGCCGGGGACATGCGGCGCGGCGCATCCCGGGGAATAGGCCTGACCATGAAACTCGTCGTCGCGATCATCAAACCCTTCAAGCTCGATGAGGTCCGCCAGGCCCTGACGGCGATCGGCGTCCACGGCATGACCGTGACCGAGGTAAAGGGCTATGGCCGCCAGAAGGGTCACACCGAGATCTATCGCGGGGCGGAATATGTCGTGAACTTCCTGCCGAAGCTGCGGATCGAGATCGCGGTCGCCTCCGACGTCGCCGACAAGGCCGTGGGTGTGATCACCGCAAGCGCCCGCACCGGCCAGATCGGCGACGGCAAGATCTTCGTGACGCCGATCGACCATGCGCTGCGCATTCGCACCGGCGAAACCGACAGCGACGCACTCTGAAACTCTGTTTGACGCGTTTTCGTCACGCTAACCGGTATCCACTGCGCTCGAAAACGCATCGCTCCTTCTTCGATTGCACCGGGCCGGGACGCCATCGCGTGCAAAGCCACCACGATGCCGGGGGGAAATGACATGGCAGGTTTGTTGCGCCGCGTAGCCGCGATGGCTGCGCCGGTCGGGTTCGTGTTGATGATGGCCGCGCCGGCGCAGGCCGCGGCCTCCGACATCAACACGGCCGATACCGCCTGGATGATCGTCGCCACCGCCTTGGTGCTGATGATGACGATCCCCGGACTTGCGCTGTTCTACTCCGGCATGGTGCGCAAGAAGAACGTGCTCGCGACCATGGCGCAGAGCCTCGCCGCAGTGACGCTGATCTCGATCCTCTGGGTCGCGTTCGGCTATTCGCTGTGCTTCGTCGGTGACGGCCCCTGGCTCGGCACGCTCGACCGCTGGTTCCTGGCCGGCATGACCATGGACAGCGTCAATCCGGCGGCGAAGACGATCCCGGAAGCGCTGTTCATGCTCTACCAGATGACGTTCGCGATCATCACGGTGGCGCTGGTCGCAGGCTCGGTGGCCGACCGGATGCGGTTCTCCGCCTATCTCCTGTTCTCGGTCGCCTGGTTCATCTTCGTCTATATTCCGCTGGCGCATTGGGTGTGGGGCGGCGGCTTCCTCAACAGCATGGGCGTGCTGGATTTCGCCGGCGGCCTCGTCGTGCACTTGTCGGCCGGCACAGGCGGCCTTGTCGCCGCGAAGGTGATGGGGCGGCGTCACGGCTACGGCACCGAGAATCTTTCTCCGTTCGATCTCTCGCTGGCGGTGATGGGCACCGGCCTGTTGTGGGTCGGCTGGTTCGGTTTCAACGGCGGCTCGGCCGGCGCTGCCAATTCGCGCGCGGTGATGGCGATCATCGCGACGCATCTTGCAGCGTGCTCGGGCGCGCTGACCTGGGGCGCGATCGAATGGTCGGCGCGGCGCAAGCCGTCCGTGCTCGGCATGATCTCGGGCGCGGTGGCCGGGCTTGGCACCATCACGCCGGCCTCGGGCTTCGTTGCGCCATGGCACGGCATCGTCATCGGCATCGCCGCGGGCGGGATCTGCTACTGGGCCTGCACCTGGCTGAAGCACCGTTTCAACTACGACGACTCGCTCGACGTGTTCGGCGTCCACGGCATCGGCGGGCTGACCGGCACACTGCTCGCCGGCGTGTTCGCCACCAGCGCGATCGGCGGCACTGCCGGCCTGCTCGAAGGCCATCCTCAGCAACTGCTGATCCAGCTTTACGGCGTGGCCGTCACCTTCGTCTGGTCGGCGGGCACAAGCTTCGTCCTGCTCAAGCTGGTCGGCCTATTCGTGCCCTTGCGCGTCTCGCGCGAGCAGGAGCTCGAGGGGCTCGATATCTCGCAGCACGGCGAGGCGCTGCAGTAAGGGCTTGCGCAACACATAAGCACGTGCTTATGTGTTGCCATGATCGAAGCCGACATCTTCAAAGCGCTGGCAGATCCGACGCGCCGCACGGTCTTTGAAAGGCTGGCGGGCGGAAGCCAGAACGCCAGCGCCTTGCGCGACGGATTGGAGATCAGCCAGCCGGCGATGTCGCAGCATCTAGCTGTGCTGCGCGCGGCAGGCCTCGTGCGCGAGCAGCGCCATGGCCGCTTTGTGAATTACGAAGTCGATCCGGACGGAATCGCCGCCATCGGGGCATGGCTTGCGCGCTATCGCGCCTATTGGCCGAAGCGCATGGAAGCACTCGCCGATCTCTTGAAGGATATGGATCAATGAGCGACGCCGCAAAGCCTGACCGCCCCGACGCAAAGCTGGTGCTCGAATTCGAATTCGACGCACCGCCGGCAAAAGTCTGGCGTGCCGTCACCATTCCCGAGTTGCGCGAGCGCTGGCTTCCGGACTGCGATCTTGCCGGGGCCGCGCCTGAAACATCGGTCCCCGGCGAAGAGGTGCGCTACCGGATGCGCGATGCCGAGCCGCCGTTTCGTGAAAGCCAGGTCATCTTCCGGATCGAGCCGAACGTGTCGGGCGGCACGCGCTTTCGCATCATTCAGCAAGCCTGCGAGATCGGCGCAAGACTGCCGCAGCCGGCCAACAGCAATTGCTGCCTGATGCGCGCGGCGGCCTGACACTCACACGACTTCATCACCTCAAAGACATGGAGGTCGCCGATGCGCGACATGCTTCAGCTCGTCCCTATGGTCGTCGAACAATCCGCGCGCGGCGAGCGATCGTTCGACATCTATTCGCGGCTGCTGCGCGAGCGCATCATCTTTCTCAACGGCGAGGTCAATGATGCGATGTCGGGCCTCGTCTGCGCGCAGCTCCTGTTCCTGGAGGCGGAGAACCCCAACAGGCCGATCAATCTCTACATCAATTCCTATGGCGGCGTGATCACCTCCGGCCTCGCGATGTACGACACCATGCAGTTCATCAAGGCGCCGGTGCATACGCTGTGCATGGGTACCGCGCGCTCGATGGGCTCGTTCCTGCTGATGGCGGGCGAGCCCGGTCACCGGGCCGCTTTGCCCAATGCGAGCCTCCACGTGCATCAGCCGCTCGGCGGCTTTCAGGGCCAGGCCACCGACATCCTGATCCATGCCAACGAAATGCAGGAAACCAAGCGGCGCATCATCCGCCTCTATGCGCAGCATTGCGGACGGACCGAAGAGGAGGTCGAACGGACGCTGGACCGCGACCATTTCATGACCGCGCAGCAGGGCGTCGAGTGGGGCTTGATCGACCGGGTTTTCGCAGAGCGCGAGGCCGCCTGAAGATGCCATAGCGGCCCTCGGCCGGAGTGCTTTTGCCAGAGCCCGGCGGCGCAACCCGGTCGCCGCCTTGCGCGCATGCCATGAGCAGCGGGCGCGACGGGTTCGATATCTCTCGGATCGAACGGTATTACAGTGCCTTCTACTGCCCGGCACATGAGCAACATTGTGTCGGCAGGCTGTTGCTGCCCTGATTTTAATCAGGGTTGATCACGTATTGAGCGCGACGTAATGGCGCAGTGCAGCGCAATACCCGTCAAACGCGAAAACCCCCGTTTTCATAGTCCGTTAGGCAAGCCGTCCGATCTGGCACGGCATTTGATTCTAAGGGCCCGGCTGTGCCCGCGTAGTGAATCTTTCTCCCTCGTGGCGAACCAGTCGAGAAACGCCCGGCCACGTCCGGACCGGGCCCAAGCGGGGATAGGACCCATGAAAATTGTTATGGCGATTATCAAGCCATTCAAGCTGGAAGAAGTCCGTGACGCCCTGACCGCCATTGGCGTTCACGGTCTCACGGTGACGGAAGTCAAGGGCTATGGCCGGCAGAAAGGCCATACGGAAATCTACCGCGGCGCCGAATATGCCGTGAGCTTTCTGCCCAAGATCAAGATCGAAGTCGCTATCGCCTCCGAGCAGGTCGACAAGACCATCGACGCCATCACGTCCGCCGCGAAAACCGGTCAGATCGGCGACGGCAAGATCTTCGTCATCAACCTCGACCACGCGGTCCGCATCCGCACCGGTGAGGCCGACGCCGCGGCCCTTTGATTTCGCGCTCAACCAAAATTCAATCAGGAGTAAATGAAATGACGTTTAAGCGTCCCTATGGCGCGGGATTGGCGGCTCTCGCAGTCGGCCTGTTCGCTGCGACCGCAGCCTATGCCGAGCCAACGGTCAACAAGGGGGATAACGCCTGGATGCTGACATCGACAGTGCTCGTGCTGTTGATGACGATCCCGGGTCTTGCGCTGTTCTACGGCGGCCTCGTTCGTTCCAAGAACATGCTCTCGGTGCTGATGCAGGTGTTCTACACCGTCTGCGTCGTCACCGTGATCTGGGCCGTGTACGGCTACAGCCTCGCCTTCACCGGCGGTTCCGACTTCATCGGCGGCTTCTCGAAGGCGTTCATGATGGGCGTCACCACCGACTCGAAGGCCGCGACCTTCTCGGTCGACGCCAACATCTCGGAGCTCGTCTATATGTGCTTCCAGATGACCTTCGCGGCGATCACGCCCGCCCTCATCGTCGGCGCCTTCGCCGAGCGCATGAAGTTCTCGGCGATCGCACTGTTCATCCCGCTCTGGGTCACGCTGATCTACTTCCCGATCGCGCACATGGTCTGGTACTGGCCCGGCCCGGACGCGATCCAGGACGCGGCCAAGGCTCTGGCTGCTGCGACTGACGCGGCGGCGAAGACCGCGGCTCAGGCCAAGCTCGACGAGATCAACGCCGACGCCGGCTGGATCTTCAAGAAGGGCGCGATCGACTTCGCCGGCGGCACCGTGGTGCACATCAATGCCGGCATCGCCGGCCTCGTCGGCGCTCTGTTGATCGGCAAGCGCGTCGGCTACGGCAAGGAGCTGATGGCTCCGCACTCGCTGACCATGTCGATGATCGGCGCCTCGCTGCTCTGGGTCGGCTGGTTCGGCTTCAACGCCGGCTCCAACTTAGAGGCCAACGGCGGCGCTGCGCTCGCCATGACCAACTCCTTCGTCGCCACCGCCGCCGCTGCGCTGTCGTGGATGTTCGCGGAGTGGATCGTGAAGGGTCATCCGTCGGTGCTGGGCGTCATCTCCGGCGCTGTCGCGGGCCTCGTGGCCGTCACGCCTGCCGCCGGCTTCTCCGGCGTGATGGGTGCGATCGTCCTCGGTCTCGTGGTCGGCATGGTCTGCCTGTTCTTCTGCACCGTCGTGAAGAACGCGCTCGGCTACGACGACTCGCTCGACGTGTTCGGCGTGCACTGCATCGGCGGCATCGTCGGCGCCCTCGGCACCGGCATCCTGGTCAATCCGGCTCTCGGTGGTGCTGGCATCATCGACTACACCGCGATCCCGCCCAAGGTTGCCGATTACGACTTCGCCGCGCAGATGATCTCCCAGATCGAAGCCGTCTGCACCACGCTGGTGTGGTCGGGCGTCGGTTCGGCGATCCTCTACAAGGTCGTCGACGTGATCGTTGGCCTGCGCGCCAATGTCGAGAGCGAGCGTGAAGGCCTCGACATCACCGACCACACCGAACGCGCCTACAATATGTAACCTCTCCTCCCGGGCGCGATCTCTCCTCGGGGATCGCGTCCACTCCTACGGTTCGGGCACATACCCGGCAATGCCCCGACCGTTGAGGGGCTCCAGCGCAAGCTGGAGCCCCTTTCTTTTTGCCCGGCGCTCCAAAGAAAGGGGATTGCCATTCCGGATCGCCGGCGCAGAAATACCGACCACAACGAACAATAAAACGGGAGGTCGTCATGCGTTTGGAAGGCGGATGCTATTGCGGCGAAGTTCGCTACGTTGCCGAGGGCGATCCGATGATGCAGGCCCAATGTCACTGCCGCGAGTGCCAGTACATCTCGGGCGGCGGGCCCAACACCTTCATCGCGATGCCGGCGGCCGGGTTCACCTACATCACGGGGCAGCCCAAGCAGTTCACCCGCAAGGACCTCGAACGCGCCGTGACGCGCGAATTCTGCGCCGAGTGCGGCACGCATCTGGTCACCAAGGTTCCGGGACTGCCGGCGACCGTGGTCAAGGTCGGCACGCTGGACGAGCCGGAACAGTTCCGGCCGCAGATGGCGATCTACACCTGCGACATGCAGGACTTCCACACGATCCCCGCGGGCATGAAGACATTCGAGAAACTGCCGGGGCGCTGAAGGTCCGACATGGGCCGAATTGGTCATGGCCGGGACAAGCCGGGCCATGACGGGCAGTCGGGCGCAGCTCGAATCCCTTGTTATCCGGGCTCGTTATTCACGCTCTGGACGGGCCGGCCGGCCGATGGTTAATCGCGTCTTAACCTCGCCCTATCTATGGTGAACTGAACCGCTTTCCCGCCGGCGCCCGCGCGCGACCGGCCGTTCCGAGAGTACTGGCGCCCAGAATGGTCATGACCGCTTCATCCCGTGCGCCGCAGGCCAGTGGAAGCTCCAATAACGAACGCTCGCCCTTTGTCCGGCTGAACGAGCTGCTGGCGCCGCATCAACCCGGCAAGCCCTTGATTTCGCTCGCAGTCGGCGAGCCGCAGCATCCGGTGCCTGACTTCGTCGGCCCGGTGCTGGCCAAGCACATCGCCGATTTCGGCCGTTACCCGATGAACCAGGGCACCGAGCCGTTTCGTGAGGCTGCGAGCGCTTGGTTGTCGTCGCGCTTCAAGCTGCCGCGCGCCCTCGACCCCCGAAGCGAGCTGCTGGTCCTCAATGGCAGCCGGGAAGGGCTGTTCCTGGCCGCGATCGCGGCGGCGCGCTATGTCGGCCCGAAGCCCGGCAAGCCCGCGATCCTGATGCCGAACCCGTTCTACCCGGTCTATGGCGCCGGCGCCGGCGCGGCCGCCTGCGAGCCGGTCTATCTGCCGACGACGATCGAAAACGGCTTCCTGCCCGATCTCGAGGCTATCGACGAGGCGACGCTGGCGCGCACCGTGGCGTTCTATCTGGCTTCGCCCGCCAATCCGCAGGGCTCGGTCGCCTCGCCCGACTATTTCAAGCGGCTGAAGCAACTCGCCGACCGCTACAATTTCATGATCCTCAGCGACGAGTGCTATTCGGAGATCTACACCCGAAAGGCACCGGGCAGCGCGCTCGAATGTGCGGGGGCCGATTTCACCCGCGTGGCTGCGTTCCAATCGCTGTCGAAGCGCTCCAACCTGCCGGGCCTGCGCGTCGGCTTCGCCGCCGGCGACAAGAGATTCATCGGCATGTTCCTGGAGCTGCGCAACATCGCGGCCCCGCAGGTGCCGGTACCGCTCCAGCATGTCGCGACCGTTGCCTATGGCGACGAAGCGCATGTCGAGGAGAATCGCAGGCTCTACCGGATCAAGTTCGATCTCGCCGACCAGATCATCGGCAATCGTTATGGCTATCGCCGGCCCGATGCCGGCTTCTGCGTCTGGCTCAACACGTCCGGGATCGGCGACGACGTGTCGGTGACGCTGAAACTCTTCAAGGAAGCAGGCGTGCGCGTGGTGCCCGGCAGCTTTTTGGCGCGGCAACAGCCCGACGGCTTCAACCCCGGTGCCGGCTATATCAGGCTGGCGCTGGTGCAGGATAGCGAGACCACGGCGCAGGCGCTGCACCGGCTGGTCGAAACTCTGGGTTAGGCGGGGCCCATGAGCATGTCGGCAATCGAGCGTGTCATTCCCCTGGTCGGCCATCTGCCGCCCTCGATCCGGGAGGGTCTGGCGCGGCGCATGCGCGAGCTCACCGGCCTCGGCCTGATCGCGCTGGCCGGCCTCGCCTCCGCCGCGCTGATGACCTGGTCGGTGCAGGACCCAAGCCTCAGCCACGCCACCTCGCGCCCGATCCGCAACATTCTCGGTTATGCCGGCGCGATCGGCGCCGACCTCGCCATGCAGATCCTCGGGCTCGGCGCGATCATGCTGATCCTCACCGTCGCAGTGTGGGGCTGGCGCATGATGACCCATCGCCCGTTCGATCGCGAGGCGCTGCGGCTCGGCTGCTGGATTCTCTGCACTGTGATCGCGGCGGGTTTTGTCAGCTGCTGGCCGCATGGCGGCGCCTGGCCGCTGCCGACCGGGCTCGGCGGCGTGGTCGGCGATGCGCTGGTGCGCGCCCCCGCTGTGATCTTCGGACCGCCAGGCGTGATCTATCGCCTGGTGCTCGGCGCGATCCTGTTCGTCGCGCTGGCCGCGACCTTCCTGATCGCCTGCGGTCTCGGCGCGCGCGAGCATGACGACGAGCTCGCTGACATCGAGGACGACGACAAGCCGCTCGAGGACGACGAGGAGAGCGATCGCGGATCGGTGTCGTTAGGCTGGCTGTTCCACGCGCTGATGAGCACGAAGGCGCGGCTGATCTGGCTGTTCGGCGCGGCCTATCGTTCGCTGGTCTCGAGCGGACCGAAGGCCAAGGCTGTCGCGTTCAGCCGGCAGGAACCCAACCTCGGCGGCGGCCGCGCCGCGCCTTCGATCTCACCGCAGTCCAAGGACGAAGATTACGAGGACGAGCACGAAGAGGTCGAAGAAGAAGAGGAGGAGGAAGAGGAAGAGGCGCCCGCGCGCGCATCGCGCAAGAAGGCTGCGCCGAAGCCGGCGGCCAAGAAGGGCTCCGACAAGTTCGATCTTCCCTCCGTCTCCATGCTGGCCGCGCCGAAGGCCGGCGACCGTCAGCCGCTCAGCAAGGCCGAGCTCGAAACCAACTCGCGCTCGCTCGAGGGCGTGCTGCAGGATTTCGGCGTGCGCGGCGAGATCGTGAAAGCCAATCCGGGCCCCGTCGTCACGCTGTACGAGCTGGAGCCGGCGCCGGGCATCAAATCGTCCCGCGTGATCGGCCTCGCCGACGACATCGCGCGCTCGATGAGCGCCCTGTCGGCACGCGTTGCCGTCGTTCCCGGCCGCAACGCCATCGGCATCGAGCTGCCCAACGCACATCGCGAAAAGGTTTACTTGCGCGAATTGCTGGTGGAGAAGGAAGCCACCGACACGGTGGCGAAATTGCCGCTCTGCCTCGGCAAGACCATCGGCGGCGACCCCGTCATCATCGACCTCGCGCGCACGCCGCACATGCTGATTGCCGGTACCACCGGCTCCGGCAAGTCGGTCGCGATCAACACCATGATCCTCAGCCTGGTCTACCGATTGCGGCCCGATCAGTGCCGCCTGATCATGGTCGATCCCAAGATGCTCGAACTCTCCGTCTATGACGGCATTCCCCATCTGCTCACGCCCGTCGTGACCGATCCGAAGAAGGCGGTGGTCGCGCTGAAATGGGCGGTGCGCGAGATGGAAGAGCGCTACAAGAACATGGCCAAACTCGGCGTGCGCAACATCGACGGCTACAACACGCGCCTGCTCGAGCTGAAAGCCAAGGGCGAAGAGCCGACGCGCACGGTGCACACCGGCTTCGACAAGGAAACCGGCAAGGCGATCTACGAGGAAGAGAAGCTCTCGCTCGATCCGCTGCCCTACATCGTCATCATCGTCGACGAAATGGCCGACCTGATGATGGTGGCCGGCAAGGACATCGAAGGCGCGGTGCAGCGCCTCGCACAGATGGCGCGCGCCGCCGGCCTGCATGTGATTCTCGCGACACAGCGCCCGTCGGTGGACGTCATCACCGGCACCATCAAGGCGAACTTCCCGACCCGCATCGCCTTCCAGGTCACCTCGAAAATCGACAGCCGCACCATTCTGGGTGAGATGGGTGCCGAGCAGTTGCTCGGCCAGGGCGACATGCTCTACATGGCCGGCGGCGGCCGCATCAGCCGCGTGCACGGACCTTTCGCCTCGGACGAGGAAGTCGAGAAGGTGGTGCGCCACCTCAAGACGCAGGGCCAGCCGGAATATCTCGAGGCCGTCACGGCCGAAGAGCCGAGCGAGGACGAGGATGGCGGCGTCGTGTTCGACGCCAGCGGCATGGGCGCGGATGGCGGCGGCGACCTGTTCCAGCAGGCCGTTGCGATCGTCAAGCGCGACCGCAAGGCCTCGACCAGCTACATCCAGCGCCGCCTGCAAATCGGCTATAACCGCGCGGCATCGCTGATGGAGCGCATGGAACTGGAAGGCATCGTCGGACCCGCCAATCACGCCGGCAAACGCGAGATTCTGGTCGAGGAAGAAGACAGCCATATGTGAGGCAGCACGCCTCGAATGACATTTTCACGCAAAATCGATCTCCGCTTTTGCCCGAAATCACGCTAAAACGGCGCCCAGCCACACAGGACGACGCGTTGACCAGACATCCGGACATTCGATTCGCGGCCTCTTTCGCTGCGCGCGGCGCGCGCGTGGCGGGCGTGCTTCTCGTCACCGCCATGATGGTGAGCGCAGCGTCGTTTGCACAGAACGTCCCCGTGCCGAAGCCTGCACCGAAGGGCCGCGACAATGCTCAGCCCTCGGGAGGGCCGGCGATCACGGGTGCGACGCAGGCGCCACCGAATCCGGTGATTCCCGATCCGCGCCGGAACGTGCCGAGCAGCATCTTCCAGACTTTCGACGACAAGCAGAAGGCGCAGGCGGCCAAGGTCAGCGCCTATCTGTCGTCGCTGTCGACGCTGGTCGGGAATTTCGTCCAGGTCGGCCCCGACGGCAGCAAGACGCAGGGCGATTTCTACATCCAGAAGCCGGGCAAGCTCCGCTTCGAATATGATCCGCCGAGCCCGATCGACATCATCGCCGACGGATCGTCGGTCGTGGTCCGCGACCGCAAGCTCGCGACGCAGGACGTCTACCCGCTGTCGCAGACGCCGCTGCGCTTCCTGCTGTCGGACCGCATCGACCTGATGAAGGACACCAACGTCGTCAACGTCACCTCCGACGATCTCTTCATCAGTGTCACCATCGAAGAGAAGCAGGCGCTGGTCGGCACCAGCCGCCTGCTGCTGATGATCGGCGCCAAGGACGGCCAGCTGAAGCAATGGACCGTCACCGACCCGCAGGGCTACGACACCACGGTCGCGGTCTACAATCTCGATGCGGGCAAGAAGCTCGATCCCAGCATGTTCAAGATCGATTTCACCAATTACGGACCGGCGCCGGGCTAAGCGCTCGACTGCCGTAGGGTGGGCAAAGGCGCACTTGCGCCGTGCCCACCATCTAGACGTCGTGGGCACGCTTCGCTTTGCCCACCCTGCAGCACCGCCCCTGTGGACAAGCATTCCGCCCACGTCAATCCATGCTAAGACGCCATTCTCATGCGTCTTTCCCTGACAACCTGGAACATCAATTCGGTGCGGCTGCGCATCGACCTGGTCGCGAAATTTCTCAAGAGCGCGCGGCCGGACGTGCTGTGTCTGCAGGAAACCAAATGCATCGACGACGCCTTTCCGCTGAAGCGCTTCAAGCGGCTCGGCTACGAGCACGTCGCACTGAACGGACAGAAGGGCTATCACGGCGTCGCCATCGTCTCGAAGATCCCGTTCGAGTCGACTGACATCCGCACCTTCTGCGACAAGGTGGATTCGCGCCATATCTCGGTGTCGTTCGGCGAGAAGGCCACAATCGCAAAGCCGCTGGTGCTGCATAATTTCTACGTGCCGGCCGGCGGCGACATTCCCGATCCCGTGCTGAACGAGAAGTTCGACCACAAGCTTCGCTTCCTCGACGAGATGAAGGCCTGCGAGCCGCTGCATCCGCGCGGAGATGACAGACACATCCTGGTCGGCGATCTCAACGTCGCGCCGCACGAGAACGACGTGTGGTCGCACAAGCAGCTGCTGAAAGTGGTCTCGCACACGCCTGTCGAAACCGAGAAGCTGAAGGCGGCGCTTGAAGCCGGCGAATGGGTCGACGTCGCGCGCGACCGCATCCCGATGTCGGAAAAGGTCTACACCTGGTGGAGCTACCGCTCCGCCGACTGGACCGTCGGCGATCGCGGCCGCAGGCTCGACCACATCTGGGTCTCGCGCGCGCTGAAGGAGGCGGTGCAGGATTTCAGGATTCTGCGCGATGCCCGCAGCTGGGAGCGGCCGTCTGATCACGTCCCTGTCACGGTGACGCTGGACGTGTAGTCCTCCGCCGTCGTTCCGGGGCGCGCGTAGCGCGAGCCCGGAATCCATCAGGCGGCAAAGTTGGTGCATGAATGGATTCCGGGTTCGCGACTTCGTCGCGCCCCGGAATGACGGGTGGGAGGTTACGTGCTCAGCTTCGAACCGGCCATCAGGATATCGCTGGCGATCTGGCTGGAGCGGATGGCGAATTCGTCGCGCAGGCGGACCGCCGCGGCAGGATCGCTTTCGAGCACGCGCTGAAACAGGCTGCGCGCGACGCGGATGACGGAGGAATGCTCCAGCGCGACCGCGCTCGACGGCCGCTTCATCGGCACGACCAGCGCAAGCTCGCCGATCAACGTGCCGGGGCCGGCGATCATCTCGGCGCCCGCGCCGTCATCGACACGGAAGGCGCCGCGCTGGACCACGAAGCCGGCGTCGGCATCGTCGCCGAGATTGAACAGGATATCGCCGCGGACGAAGTCGCGCTGCTCGGAGCCGATCGCCAGCATGCGCAACGAGGCGTCTCCCAACAGGCGCAGTGTCGGGACACGCTCGAGCAGCGCTACGTCATCGTCGATTGACATTCCGGTCCGAGGTTCGTGGAACGCGCTAATTTACGACGAATCGCGCGCATCCGGAACGTATCACGGCACCAGCTTGTAGCCACCGGCTTCCGTTACCAGGATCTCCGGGTTGGCGGCGTCCTTCTCGATCTTCTGGCGGAGGCGGTAGATGTGGGTTTCCAGCGTGTGGGTGGTGACGCCGGAATTGTAGCCCCAGACCTCCTGGAGCAGGGTCTCGCGCGACACCGGCATCTGGCCGGCCCGGTAGAGGAAGCGCAGGATCGCCGTTTCCTTCTCGGTGAGGCGGACCTTGCGGGCATTGGCCGCGGTCAGCATCTTGGAGCCGGGACGGAAGGAGTAGGGGCCGACCGAGAACACCGCGTCCTCGCTGGCCTCGTGCTGGCGAAGCTGGGCGCGGATGCGGGCCAGCAGCACGGCAAAGCGGAACGGCTTTGCCACATAGTCGTTGGCCCCGGATTCCAGGCCTAAAATCGTGTCGGAATCGGTGTCGTGCCCGGTCAGCATGATGATCGGCGCCTTGAAGCCGCCCTTGCGCAAGGAGCGGACCACCTCGCGGCCGTCGGTGTCGGGAAGGCCGACGTCCATCAGGACCAGATCGGGGGCGTTGGCCTTTGCGGCGCTCGCGCCCTTGGCGCCGGTATCGACGGCGGAGGCTTCAAATTCTTCGTGTAGCGATAATTGCTCCACCAACGTATCGCGCAGATCGGTATCGTCATCCACGATCAGGATCTTGCGGGCATTGGCCATGGGGGATCATCCTTTTGGGGTCGGACGGGCGCGCGGGCATGCCGCACCCAGCCGTGATGGGAAGTTTAGGGGTCGCTGTTTTTTGTTGTTGTTCGTGTTGAAGTAGTGGGCTGTTACCGATTCACAAGCCGGAATTACTCTAACCCAGAATAGCAGGGCGCATTGATGAATGTCCTGTAATGAATTCGGCATCGCGCGTTCACATGAAAAATAAAGCTGTGTCAGTGAGTTATACCAGGAATCGAGGGCCGGGACCGCTGTCCGCGATCCGCGTTAAGCCTGCCGCAGGGAATCCGCGCCGGGGCTGGCTGACGGTCGGCCATTTGACGATCCCGGTGGCGCTCGGCCGCGGCGGCATTCTGGCCAACAAGCGCGAGGGCGACGGCGGTACCCCGAGAGGCTGTTTTCGTCCCAGGCGATTGTGGTGGCGGGGCGACCGGCACAGCCGGCCCCGGACCTTTCTGCCGGCGCGGACCATTGGCGACACGGATGCCTGGTGCGAAGACCCCGGCGATCGCCACTACAACCAGTGGATCCGGCGCGGGAAGGGCGAGGGCGGCGATCGGCTCAAACGGGCCGATCATCTCTATGACTTCATCATCGAAATCGACCACAACGCCAGGCCGCGCGTCGCCGGCCGCGGCAGCGCCGTCTTCCTACATCTGGCGCGCGACAATTTCGGCCCGACCGCGGGCTGCGTCTCCATGACCAAGGCGGCGATGCTGCAATTGCTGCGGCAGATAGGACCAAGAACAAGAATCATCATCGGGTGAGGACAGATGCTCGACAAGGATCAGATCAACGCCGCTTCGCAGGTCCTCGTTCGACATTGGCGCGACGGCACCAAGCTCGATGCGCTGGAGACGCGGCTGCGGCCGCAGAGCCGCGCGGATGGTTACGCCGTGCAGGGCGTGCTCGAACACCAGTCGTTCGGAAAACTGTTCGGCTGGAAGATCGCGGCGACCAGCGAGGCCGGCCAGAAGCACATCAACGTCACGGGACCGCTGGCCGGGCGCATCATGAGCGACAAGGTGATCGCCGACGGCGGTGTCGCGTCGATGAAGGGCAATGCGATGCGGGTCGGCGAGCCCGAATTCTGCTTTCGCATGGCGCGCGATCTGGCGCCGCGACCGACGCCTTTTGGCGTCGACGAGGTACTTGCGGCGGTCGACAGCTTGCATCCGGCCATCGAGATTCCGGATTCGCGCTTCGCCGATTTCACCGGCGCAGGCGAGGCGCAGCTGATCGCCGACAACGCCTGCGCACATTTGTTCGTGCTTGGTGCCGCCACTTCCGCAAGCTGGCGCACGATGGATCTCGTCGAGGAGCGGCCGCAGATCACGCTGCGCGGCGAGCGCTATGTCGGTCACGGCAAGAACGTGCTCGGCGATCCCCTGATGGCGCTGGCCTGGCTTGCCCATGAGCTGCGCGGGCTCGGCATCACCTTGCGGGCAGGGCAGGTGGTGACGACGGGCACCTGTCATCCGCCGCTGCCGATCCAGGCCGGCGATCATTTTGCGGCAGATTTTGGCGCGCTGGGGAAGGTGTCGGTGAGGTTTGAATAGGCGGTCTCACACTCCGCCGTCATTGCGAGGAGCTCTTGCGACGAAGCAATCCAGGCTGCCTCCACGGAAAGATTCTGGATTGCTTCGCTTCGCTCGCAATGACGAACTCTAGCCGATGCCGTGCGAGCGTCCGCCGCCGGCACTCACCGATGCCCGAAGATCGCGCTTCCGACGCGCACATGGGTGGCGCCCAACAGAATCGCGGTCGCATAATCCGCGCTCATGCCCATCGAGAGGTTGATCAATCCGTTGCGCGCCGCGATCTTGGCGGTCAGTGCGAAATGCGCAGCCGGCGGCTCGTCCACCGGGGGAATACACATCAGGCCTGATATCGTCAGGCCATAGGTGTCGCGGCAGCTTGCCAGAAAGGCGTCGGCCTCGCCGGGCGCGACGCCGGCCTTCTGCGGCTCCTCACCGGTGTTGATCTGAACAAAGAGCTGCGGATGCTTGTTCTGGGATTCGATTTCCTTGGCTAACGCCTGGCAAATGCTCGGACGATCGACCGAGTGGATGGCATCGAACAGCGCGACCGCCTCTTTCGCCTTGTTGGATTGCAGCGGTCCGATCAGATGCAGCGCGATGTCAGGGTAATCGACTGTTAACGCCGGCCACTTGCCTTTGGCCTCCTGCACCCGATTCTCGCCGAATACGCGCTGTCCGGCGCTGATAACCGGGAGAATTGCATCCGCAGCGAAAGTCTTTGACACCGCGATCAGCGTCACCGAGGCGCGATCGCGCCGCGCATCCTTGCAGGCGCGTGCAATCTCGGCCTCGACCGCGGCAAGCGCGTTTGGTGAATGACCGGTTACCGGCGCGGCGTTATTGTCTGTCATGATGTCGATCGAACTATGCGAGTACCGGAGGTAGTTCCAATTTTACCAAGTTCAAGAAAGAGTTTTTGAACCCTTCGCTTTACCTTGCCCGCGGGGTGGGTAGCGAAAATGGTCAGCGTCAGTTTCAACCGCAAACGCGCAAAACTCAAGCAGGTCCTCGGCATCAGGGCCCGGCTTGCGTTGCTCGCGGTGATTCTGGTCGCGCCCTTGATGCTCGAGCGCATCCGCTCGCTTGAAGACACCCGCACCAAGCAGATCGCGCAGGCCACGGCCGAATTCACCACCGTCGCAAGACACAGCGCCGATGCGCAGCGCGAGGTGATCTCGTCGGTCGAAACCATCCTGAAATCGGAAGCTTTCATCCGCGCCTCCGCCGGCGGCGTCAGCAAGAGCTGTGACGTCCTGCGCGCGAGCCTGCCGACGAACCTTCCCTGGATTCGCACGCTCCTGATCGCCGGCCAGGACGGTCGCATCCAGTGCGCCACCAACAACATGTATGTCGGCCTCGATCTTTCCGATCGGCCTTATTTCCAGCAGGCGCAGGAGACCGGCCGCTTCGTGCTGTCCGACTTCATCCTGTCGCGGCCGGTGCAATCGCCGACCGTGATGGCGGTCTATCCAGTTTCGGCGTTCAGCGGCGTCGCTGACGCCGTCGTGCTGGCAACGGTCAATCTCGACTGGATGTCGAAGGTGATGAACAATCTGGGCGGCCGCGCCGGCATCACCGCGGTGCTGGTCGACAGCGCCGGCACCGTGCTGGCCGCGCCGGCCGACCAGCACAACGCGGTCGGCCGTCCCCTCGACAACATGCCGCTGATGTCGGCCATTGCCGACATGGCGCTGCGCTCGGACCAGGACGAAGGCTCGCTGTCTTTCCTTGCCGCCGACGGGTCACATCGCGCGGTCAGCTTCATCCGCATCGCCGGCACCAATTCCCGCCTGATCGCCAGCATCGACGAAGACAAGGTCTCCGCCGCGGTGAGCCGCGATATCCGCACCGCCTATCTCCAGCTCGCTTTCGTCGTCATGTTCGTGCTGCTCGGCGCCCTGATCGCCGCCGAGAAGCTCGTGATCAAGCCGATCGAAATGCTCGCCGAAATGGCCAAGCGTCTCGGCCAGGGCGATCTGTCGGCCCGCGCCGCGCGCAGCCGGCTGCCGGCCGAATTCGTGCCGCTGGCGCGCGCCTTCAACGCGATGGCGGCTCAGCTCAGCCAGCGCGAGCGCGAGCTGATCGCGACCAACGACCGGCTGACGGTGATGGCGTCGATCGACATGCTTTCGGGGCTTGCCAACCGCCGCGGTTTCCAGAGCCGCCTCGACTTCGAATGGATGCGCGCGCAACAATACGGCAGCGAGCTCGCGCTTCTGATGATCGACGTGGACCATTTCAAGCTGTTCAACGACACCTACGGCCATCTCGAAGGCGATTCGTGCCTGACCCGGCTCGGCGAGTCGCTATCCGGCATCGCTGCGGACACCATGGGCTTTGCGGCCCGCTACGGCGGCGAGGAATTCTGCCTGCTGGTCCCGAATACCGACGTCAACCGCGCCGTCGAGATCGGCGAGCAGGTGCGGGCGGCCGTGCTGAAGCTCTGCCTGCCGCACATCACTTCGGCACACATGGTCGTCACGGTGTCGATCGGCGTTGCGGCGGCGCGACCGAACGAATCCCTGCGCCCGGGCGATCTGATCGAGGCCGCCGACGCGGCGCTCTACGCCGCCAAGCATCGCGGCCGCAACAATGTCGTCGAGCATGGCGTAGAGGCGATCGAGAACGGCACGGCCAAGATTGCGATGGCAGGCTAGAGTCGGACTGCTTGCCCTGATCTCGCTGTGCTCCGCTAACCCGCAGCCTCGGCGCGGTCGAGTTCGTTCTCCGTCACGACGCGATTGCGGCCGCCGCCCTTGGCAAGATAGAGCGCGCGATCACAGCGCTCGATCAAATCGGCGATCGCCTCGCCAGCCCGATACTGCGCCACGCCGATTGAAACTGTGATGTTCGGCAGCACCTCGCCGGTCGAGCGGCGGGTGATGGTGCACTCCGCGATCGCGCGCCGGATCCGCTCGGCGATGTCAGTGCACGCTGCAAGATCGGCATCGGGCAGCACCGCGATCAGCTCCTCGCCGCCGTAGCGAGCCGGCAGATCCTGCGTACGAACCTTTTCGCGCAGCACCTTGGCCATCAGACGCAAGACCTGGTCGCCGACGCCGTGACCGAAATTATCGTTGAAGGTCTTGAAGTGGTCGATATCGAGCAGGAGCACGCTCAGCGGCTCGCCCCAATCGGCGGTCGTCTGTGCTTTGCGGAGAAATTCGTCCAGCGCCCTGCGATTTGCGAGTCCCGTCAGCGTGTCGGTCCGCGCGCGCTCCTCGGATTTGGAGAGCGAATCTCTGATGACGTCGAGCTCGCGGGTCTTCTCGGCAAAGCCCGCTTCGAGCCGCGTCGTCCTGGTAGCGGCCCGCGCCAGCTCGTTCATGAGCTGGGCCACCAGCGCCTTCGGGTCGACGCCCGCCTGGCCCTGGTCGGCAACCTGGCTAATCGCCTGCATCTGGGAGCGGTTGTCGGCGATTGCGGTCGCCAGAAACTCCTTCGCCGCGCCCATCAGGGCATGCAGCCGCTCGGACGTATCGACGACGGCAGCGCTCACATGGGGCGCAATATAAGTCTCGAACAAGTCCTGATTAGTGCGCCTGTCGAAGGGGCGGTTGTGGTCGATCAGCAGATCGATGGCGTTGCGCAGATCGTCATGGCCCCCGGCGTAATACTGGAACCAGATGGCGAAATTGGCCGGCGTCGGCGGAATCCGCTGGTCGGCCATGCTGCGCATCGCCCGCCCGGCGATGGAGGCGGCATAGTCATAGTCGGGATTGTCGAAATCTAGGGCCATTGCCTGACGCGGGGTACACTATTGACGGCCAAACTCGCACCGACCCCTTAACCCGGTCCCAACGCCCTCATCCGTACTTTTGCGGAGCAGCATTGCGGGCCACCACTTCCGGCGGCAACCCATTGACCCCCCGTCGACTTCTATGGCCTAGTCCGGCCTCTTCAGGCCGCCGAAACCACGAAAACCCAACGATTCCATGACCTCCGAACGCTACAACGCCCGCGAAGCCGAACCGCGCTGGCAACGCATCTGGGACGAACAGGCGATCTTCGTCTCGAAGAACGACGATTCGCGGCCGAAATATTATGTGCTGGAGATGTTCCCCTACCCATCCGGGCGCATTCATATCGGCCATGTCCGCAATTACACGCTCGGCGACGTGCTGGCCCGCTTCATGCGCGCCAAGGGATTCAACGTGCTGCATCCGATGGGCTGGGACGCCTTCGGCCTGCCGGCCGAAAACGCCGCCATCGAGCGCAAGGTCGCGCCGAAGGCCTGGACCTACGACAACATCGCCGCGATGAAGAAGCAGCTCCGTTCGATCGGGCTGTCGCTGGACTGGAGCCGCGAATTCGCGACCTGCGACCCCAGCTATTACAAGCATCAGCAGAAGATGTTCTTGGACATGCTCGCCGCGGGCCTCGCCGAGCGTGAAAAGCGCAAGCTGAACTGGGACCCGGTCGACATGACCGTGCTCGCCAACGAGCAGGTGATCGACGGCCGCGGCTGGCGCTCCGGTGCCGTTGTCGAACAACGAGAGATGAGCCAGTGGGTCTTCAAGATCACGAAGTACTCGCAGGAATTGTTGTCCGCGCTGGATAGTCTCGACCGCTGGCCCGACAAGGTCCGGCTGATGCAGCGCAACTGGATCGGCCGCTCCGAGGGCCTCTTGATCCGTTTCGCGCTGGACAAGGCGACCACACCCGCCGGCGAGAGCGAGCTGAAGATCTTCACGACGCGCCCCGACACGCTGTTCGGTGCGAAGTTCATGGCGATCTCGGCCGATCATCCGCTGGCGCAGGCAGCGGCTGCAAAGAACCCGAAGCTTGCCCAATTCATTGCCGACATCAAGAAAATCGGCACGGCGCAGGAGATCATCGACACAGCGGAGAAGCAGGGCTTTGACACCGGCATCCGCGCCGTGCATCCGTTCGATCCCTCCTGGAAGCTGCCGGTCTATGTCGCCAACTTCGTGCTGATGGAATACGGCACCGGCGCGATCTTCGGCTGCCCCGCGCACGACCAGCGCGACCTCGACTTCGTCAATAAATACGGCCTTGGCAACACGCCGGTCGTCTGTCCCGAAGGCCAGGATTCAAAATCATTCGTCATCACCGACACCGCCTATGACGGCGACGGCCGCATGATCAATTCCCGCTTCCTCGACGGCATGACCATCGACCAGGCCAAGGAAGAGGTCGCAAAGCGACTGGAAGGCGAGCTGCGCGGCAATGCGCCGGTCGGCGAGCGTCAGGTCAATTTCCGCCTGCGCGACTGGGGCATTTCGCGCCAGCGCTATTGGGGCTGCCCGATTCCGGTGATCCACTGTCCCAAGTGCGACGTGGTGCCGGTGCCGGACGACCAGTTGCCGGTCGTGCTGCCCGAGGATGTGAGCTTCGACAAGCCGGGCAACGCGCTCGATCATCACCCCACCTGGAAGCACGTCACCTGCCCGAAATGCGGCGGCAAGGCGACCCGCGAAACCGACACCATGGACACGTTCGTGGATTCGTCCTGGTATTTCGCGCGCTTCACCGATCCCTGGAACGAGGCCGCACCGACGACGCCTGCGATCGCCAACCGGATGCTGCCGGTCGACCAGTATATCGGCGGCGTCGAGCACGCGATCCTGCATCTGCTCTACAGCCGCTTCTTCACCCGCGCGATGAAGGCGACCGGTCACATCGCGCTCGACGAGCCGTTCGCCGGCATGTTCACGCAGGGCATGGTGGTGCACGAGACTTATCAGAAGGCCGACGGCACCTGGGTGCAACCGGCCGAGGTGAAGATCGAGGTCGGTGGCAACGGCCGCCGCGCGACGCTGCTTGCGACCGGCGAGGACGTCCAGATCGGCCCGATCGAGAAGATGTCGAAGTCGAAGAAGAACACGGTCGACCCCGACGACATCATCGCGACCTATGGCGCCGACGTCGCCCGCTGGTTCATGCTGTCGGATTCCCCGCCCGACCGCGACGTGATCTGGAGTGACGAGCGCGTCCAGGGCGCCTCGCGCTTCGTGCAGCGTCTGTGGCGGCTGGTGAACGATGCTGCGGACCTTGGCAAGGCTGCCCCCGCGGCCCGGCCGGCCTCGTTCGGGCCGGATGCGACTGGTTTGCGCAAGGCTGCCCACGGCGCGCTCGACAAGGTCACATCAGGGGTCGAACGGCTGCACTTCAATGTCTGCCTGGCCCATATCCGCGAGTTCACGAACACGTTTTCGGAGGTGCTCCAGCGCCCCGGTCAGCCGACGGCCGATCTCGCCTGGGCGATCCGGGAGGCCAGCCAGATCCTGGTCCAGCTGTTCTCCCCGATGATGCCGCATCTGGCCGAAGAGTGCTGGCAGGTTCTGGGGCAGCCCGGGCTGGTTTCTGAGGCCGATTGGCCGCAAATCGAACGCGATTTGCTGGTTGAAGACAGCGTGACGCTGGTGGTCCAGGTCAATGGCAAGAAGCGGGGTGAGGTCACGGTTGCAACAGCGGCCCAAAATCCGGAAATCGAGGCTGCCGCTTTGGCCCTCGATGCTGTAAAACTGGCCCTGGACGGCAAGCCCGTCCGCAAGGTGATCATCGTCCCCAAGAGGATTGTGAATGTTGTCGGCTAGGATCCGCATCGCAGCCCGCCTGCTCGCGGTCGCCGCCTTGGCGGCGACGACGGCTGGCTGCTTCCAGCCGATGTATGCCGAGCATACCGACGGCACCCCGGGTTTGCGTGAAAAGCTGATGGGGGTCGAGCTGCCGCCGATCGCCAAGCCCAACGCCTCGCGCGAGGCCCGGGTCGGGGTCGAGGTCCGCAATGCCCTCGCCTTCAAGCTCTACGGCTCGGCAACGGGCATGCCGCCGACCCACCGGCTGGATATCCGCTTCAACACCAGCAAGACGTCGCTGATCGTCGATCCCAGTACCGGCCTGCCGAACACCGAGAACTACGGCATCGACTGCCAGTACAATCTGATCGAGGTCGCGACCGGCAAGTCGGTTATGACCGGGACTACCTTCTCGCGCGTGTCCTATGACCTGCCCGGCTCCTACCAGCGCTTTGCCCGCAACCGCGCGGTGCGCGACGCGGAGGATCGTGCCGCAAACGAGATCGCCGAGAACATCAACACCCGGCTCGCCGCGTTCTTCACTGCGGGCACCTAGTTCATCCCCGTCATTCCGGGGCATGCGAAGCATAAACCCGGAATGACGCGTATCAGGCAACATGGTCGCGCTGCGCGGAAAAGAGATCGACGCCTTCCTCGCCCGCCCCGACGCGGGCCGGCCGATCATCCTGCTCTATGGTCCTGATGCCGGCTTGGTACGCGAGCGCGCCGACGCATTGGTTGCGTCCGCCGTCGACGATCCCAACGATCCCTTCTCGCTGGTCAAGCTCGACGGCGACGAGCTCTCCGCCGAGCCGTCACGCCTGGTCGACGAAGCCATGACCGTGCCGCTGTTCGGCGGTCGCCGCGCCATTCGCATCCGCGCGGGATCACGGAGCTTTGCTGCCGGTGTCGACACGCTGGCTGAGATGGGCGTGAAGGATTGCCGCATCGTGATCGAGGCCGGCGAGCTGCGCCCGGAATCACCGCTGCGCAAGGCCTGCGAAAAGGCCAAGACCGCGGTGGCGATCGGCTGCTATCCCGACACCGAGCGCGATCTGGCGAAACTGATGGAGGACGAGCTTCGCACCGCGAATCTGCGCATCGCGCAGGACGCCCGCGCCGCGTTGATGTCGTTCCTCGGCGGCGACCGCCAGGCGTCCCGCAACGAGCTGCGTAAGCTGACACTCTACGCCCATGGCAAAGGCGAGATCACGCTGGACGACGTGATGTCCGTGGTCGCGGACGCATCCGAGCTGAAGCTCGATCCGATCGTCGACGGCGCCTTCGCCGGCCGGCCCGAGATCGTCGAGACCGAATTCGCCAAGGCGATGATCGCCGGCACCTATCCCGGCGTGATCATCTCGGCCGCGCAGCGCCACGCCGCGTGGCTGCACAAATCCGCGCTCGCGATTGCCGACGGCACGCCGGCGTCCGCCGTGCTCGACGGCGGATTTCCGCGGCTGCATTTTTCGCGGAAACCGATGGTCGAAACCGCGCTGCGCAATTTCAGCGCGGCAAAGCTCGCCGCGGTCATCGAGCAGCTTGCGACCGCCGCGCTCGACACCCGCAAGCAATCTACGCTCGCCGCCGCCATCGCCCAGCGCACGCTGATGGCGATCGCGGCGAACGCGAGGCGAAGGGGATAAACCCCACGCTCTCTCCACGTCATTGCGAGCGCAGCGAAACAATCCAGAATCTTTCCGCGGAGGGACTCTGGATTGCTTCGCTGCGCTCACAATTGACGAGTGTAGAGAGCTGGCTTTCGCCCGGACGGCACTGAGCTCTACAGCGCGCCCTTCGCCAGCCGCTTCATCACCTCGTCGAGCTGATCGAGGTTGCGGTAGTTGATCTGGACCGAGCCGCCGGGGTCGCGGTGGTTGACGGTGACCTTGAGGCCGAGTGCGTCGCTGACACGCTTCTCCAGGTCGATCGTATCAGGGTCTTTCTCCTTGCCGCCGCTGCTGCGCGCCTTCTGCGGCTTGCGCTCCGGCACGCCCTCTTCATGCGCGAGCGCCTCGGCCTGGCGGACGTTGAGACCTTCCTCGACGATGCGCTTGGCGGCGGCCAGCGGATCGGGCACGCCGATCAGCGCGCGGGCGTGACCGGCGGTCAGATCCCCGGTCGCGATCAAGGCCTGCACTTCGGCCGGCAGCTTGGTCAGCCGCATCATGTTGGCGACATGGCTGCGGCTCTTGCCGACGACCTTTGCGATGTCGTCCTGGCTGCGTTTGAACTCGTTGGCGAGCGCGTGATAGCCCTGCGCCTCCTCCATCGGGTTGAGGTCTTCGCGCTGCACGTTCTCGACGATCGCGAATTCCAGCGCATCGCTGTCGCTGATGTCGACCGGCACGATAGGCACCTCGTGCAGGCCGGCCATCTGCGAGGCGCGCCAGCGCCGTTCGCCGGCGATGATCTCGTAGCGATCCTGTGCGCCCTTCACGGGACGCACCACGATCGGCTGGATCACGCCGTGCTGCTTGATGGACTCGGAGAGCTCCTTGAGCTCGGTATCCGAAAAAGTCCGGCGCGGATTGCGCGGATTGGCCTTGATGAATTCGATCGGCACCTTGCGTTGCGCGCGCGGACGGTCGACGTGCTGGGCCTCGCCGCCGACATCACCGATCAGACTTGCAAGACCCCGGCCCAGTCGCGAACGCGCTTCATCGGCCATCGCCAGCTCCCTTGGATTCACGCTGCAGCACTCCAGAACTGAATTGTCGTAGGTTGGGCAAAGCGAAGCGTGCCCACCAATTGTTCATAAGCGGAAGACGGTGGGCACGACGAAAACGCCTTTGCCCACCCTACCGTAGCGCTAATGCGTGACGCGCAGCTCGCGCTCGCGCTGGATCACTTCGGTGGCGAGACGCAAGTACGCTTCGCTGCCGACGCATTTGAGATCGTAGACCAGCACCGGCTTGCCATAGGACGGCGCTTCCGAAATGCGCACGTTACGCGGGATCATGGTCTTGTAGACTTTCTCGCCCATGAACTGGCGGACGTCGGCAACCACCTGGTTCGAGAGGTTGTTGCGCGAGTCGAACATCGTCAGCACGATGCCGTGGATCGACAGGTTCGGATTGAGCGTCGAGCGCACCTGCTCCACGGTCTGCAGCAATTGCGACAAACCTTCGAGCGCGAAGAACTCGCACTGCAGCGGCACCAGGATCGCGTCCGATGCCGCCATCGCATTCACCGTCAGCAGGTTCAGTGAGGGCGGGCAGTCGATCAACACGTACGTGTAGTCCGACTCGGGCGAGACGTTGTTGTTGAGCGCGCCGATCGCATCGCGCAGCTTGAAGGCGCGGCCGGCCGTGGTCCCGAGCTCGAGCTCGAGGCCGGAGAGATCCATGGTCGAGGGCGCGATGTGCAGCCGCGGCACCGCGGTGGAGACCACCGCTTCCCGCAAGGGCGCTTCACCGATCAGCACGTCATAGGTCGAGCAAGAGCGATTGCGGCGATCGATGCCGAGGCCGGTCGACGCATTGCCCTGCGGATCGAGATCGACGATCAGGACGCGCTCGCCGATCGCGGCGAGCGCCGTGCCGAGGTTGATCGCTGTGGTCGTTTTTCCCACGCCACCCTTCTGATTCGCCAACGCCAGAATGCGCGGGTGAGCGTGCGGGACTTGGTCCGTCTCCTGGACGGTCTGGTCTTGCTGCGGCTCGTCAATCACGGTCATCGAAATTCCTCAACCCCTGAGCGCCTCACCCGCGCCGTTCAACCGAAGCCAGTTCGACGATCCATCCGTCGCCGGTCCGGCTTCGGTGGAGCTGCGGCTGAATATTCCAATATTTAGCGGCTTCGGTCAATTCAGCCTCTACATCTTGACCCTTCGGAAATAACGCCGTTGCGCCTTGGCGCATCAGCGGCTCCGCAAAGCCGATGAGTTGATTTAGCGGAGCCAACGCGCGCGCGGTGACGCAATCGACGGGGCCGGTGATTCTATCCACATTATCCCCGATCTCAGCGAGATGTACGACTCCCGGAGATGTGGTGATGCGAACAGCTTCGCGCAAAAACGCGGCCTTCTTGGCGATTCGCTCGATGAGATGAACGCTCGCGCCCGGCGTACCGGCCATGGCGCAGGCGAGGACGACGCCGGGAAAGCCGCCGCCGCTGCCGAGGTCGGCCCAGCGTTTCGCTGACGGCGCGAGATTCACAAGCTGAAGCGAATCGGCGATGTGACGGGTCCAGAGGTGAGGCAGGGTCGAGGGCGCGACCAGATTGGTCTTGGCCTGCCACTCCCGGAGCAGCGCAATGTAGCGATTGAGCCGCTCCTCCGTTTCATGTGAAACGGGTGCGAGTTTAAGCGCCACGCGCTTGTCGGCGGCGATGATGGAGTCGAGCGCCTGATCGTTGGCGCTGGCCTTGTCGATCTTCGGTTTCCCGGGGGTCGGTTCGGACCGGCGACCGGCGGCCTCGCCGGCTCCTGATCGTCGCGATAGCGGTCTGTCCCCGCCCCGTCCGCGCTGTTTCACGTGAAACCCTATGCGATGGCCTTGGAGGTCTTGCGCGCCTCGCGGCGAAGATAGGCCGCGAGGATGCCGAGCGCCGCCGGCGTCATACCGTCGATCCGGCCGGCCTGACCGACGGTGAATGGCCGTGCCTTCTCGAGTTTGGCCCGCACCTCGTTGGAAAGACCGGGGACGAGGCTGTAGTCGATCTCCGACAGCACCATGCCCTCGTCGCGCCGGAAGGCTTCGACATCGGCGCTCTGGCGCTCCAGATAGACGTCATACTTCGCGTCGATCTCAAGATGGGCGGCGATGCCGGGATCGATAGCGGAGAGCTCCGGCCAGATCGCTCGGACTTGGCTCCAGCCGATATCTGGGTAAGCCATCAGCTCGAAGGCGGACCGGCGCTGGCCGTCCCGGTTCAGGGACAGCCCGTGCTTGATCGCCTCGTTGGGAGTGATGGTCAGAGACTTCGACAGCGTCCGCGCCGCGTTCAGAGCATCCATCTTGGCGCGATGATATCGGGTCCGGGCGCTGCCGACGCAGCCCAGCGCAATGCCCTTCTCGGTCAGGCGCTGATCGGCATTGTCGGCCCGCAAGGTGAGCCGATACTCGGCCCGCGAGGTGAACATCCGATAGGGCTCGCTGATCCCGCGGGTGACGAGGTCGTCGATCATCACGCCGAGGTAGCCGTCGGCGCGGTCGAACACCGCCAGCGCCGCGCCGCTGGCGCAGAGTGCTGCGTTCAGACCCGCCACGATGCCCTGCCCCGCGGCTTCTTCATACCCGGTAGTGCCGTTGATCTGTCCCGCCAGGAAGAGGCCGCGCAAACGCTTGGTCTGCAGGGTCGGATCGAGCTCTCGGGGATCGATGTGGTCGTATTCGATGGCATAGCCCGGACGAACCATCTTCACCCGCTCGAGGCCCGGGATGCTGGCGAGGATCGCGAGTTGGACCTCCTCCGGCAGCGAAGTCGAGATGCCGTTGGGATAAACGGTCGGATCGTCCAGCCCTTCCGGCTCAAGGAAGATCTGATGACCGTCGCGGTCCCCGAAGCGGACGATCTTGTCCTCGATCGAGGGGCAATAGCGCGGTCCGGAGCTCTTGATCTGGCCAGAGTACATCGGAGAGCGATGGACGTTGGCGCGGATCACCTCATGGGTTGCGGAGGTGGTCCGGGTGATGCCGCACTGGATCTGTGGCGTGGTGATCCGCTCGGTCATCACCGAAAACGGCTCGGGCGGCTCGTCTCCCGGCTGCATTTCGACCGCTGTCCAGTCAATCGTGGTGCCGTCGAGACGCGGCGGCGTGCCGGTCTTCAGCCGTCCGAGGGTGAAGCCGACGCGCTCGAAGGAAACTGAGAGACCCATTGCGGGGGCCTCGCCGACCCGGCCGGCGGGCCAATTCTTCTCACCAAGATGGATCAGGCCACGGAGGAAGGTGCCGGTGGTGATGACAACAGCCCCTGCCCGGAGCTCCCGGCCGTCCGCCAGGCGCAGTCCAGTCACCCGGTCATCAACCACGATCAACTCGTCGGCCTCACCTTCAATCACGGAAAGACCCTCAGTCTCCCGGATCGCGGCCTGCATCGCGGCGGCATAGAGCTTGCGATCGGCCTGGGCTCGGGGGCCACGCACCGCGGGACCCTTTCGACGATTGAGAACGCGAAACTGGATGCCGCCGGCGTCACCGACCCGTCCCATCAGGCCATCGAGAGCATCGACTTCGCGGACCAGATGGCCCTTGCCGAGACCGCCGATGGCGGGATTGCAGGACATCGCGCCGACCGTGGAGAAGCGGTGCGTCACCAGAGCCGTCGTTGCCCCCATCCGGGCAGAAGCAGCCGCGGCCTCACAGCCGGCATGACCGCCCCCGATGACGATGACGTCGAAACTTTCTCGCTCTGATCGCATGGGCGGACTTCTAGCTCAGAGGTGGGAAAGCCGGAAGTGGAAACTCGGGAAACCGACGTTTCACGTGAAACCGGCACTTGGCCGCCTCGCAAAACAACCCCATGCACAGTACGAGGCGTGTTGCATAGCTTCTGTTTCACGTGAAACCAGCAGTTCCGCAGGGGTATGCTAGTTCGTTGAACTACTCCGCCGCAACGCCGTCATTGAGCGCAGCGAAGCAATCCAGAATCACTATTGGAGGAAGCTGGATTGCTTCATCGCTGCTGCTCGCGATGAAGGGGGTAGCGTTTCACGTGAAACGCGTTGAAAGGGCGGCAACCATGTTTCACGTGAAACACGAGCAGCGGAACAAGCACTAGTTTACAATATAGAACTAGCTCTTACTTTCCGATGCAGAACTTCTGGAAGATGGCCCCAAGGACGTCCTCGACATCCACCCGACCGAGCAAACGGCCGAGCGCATAAGCGGCGGTGCGCAGCTCTTCGGCGGCGAGTTCTTCGCCCTCTTCTACAAGCTCCAGACTCCGGCGCAAGCTGTCCGCCGCACGGGTCAACAGATCGCGTTGGCGGGCTCGGGTAACCAATGCGCCCTCGCTGGTTCCGAAGAACTCGGCGGCGAATTTCACGAGGGCCTCCACCAGTTCCGGAATGCCATCACCACGGCTCGCCGAGATTCCGAACTCACCCGTTAGTCCGGCTGCCCCGAGGTCGATCTTGTTGCGCACGATCCAGACCGGCCCGTCCGGCCGATCGCCATCTCCGGATTTCCGAAGCGACCGCAGCGCGTCCGGATCGATGGCCTGCCCGCCTTCCACCAGCCACAGGACCAGGTCGGCCTCTTCGGCCCGCGCCCGCGCCCGGCGGACACCTTCCTGCTCGACCGGATCATTGGTCTCGCGAATCCCGGCCGTGTCGATGACAGTGACGGGATAGCCATCGAGATCGAGCTGCACTTCGATCACGTCGCGCGTGGTGCCGGCATACGGTGAGACGATCGCGACCTCGCGGCGGGCAAGCTGATTCATCAGGGTCGACTTGCCGACATTCGGCTCGCCTGTTATCGCGACCACCAAGCCGTCGCGCAGGCGTTCGGAATGTGCCTGTGCCGCAAGGACTTTCGTAATTTCATCATGCAGCGCCTTGATCGCCCTGACTGCCGGCGCCCTCAATTCTGTGGGCACGTCGCCTTCATCGGAAAAATCGATACCGGCCTCGATCAGCGCCGACGCCTCGATGATGCGCTCGCGCCAGTCGCGCGCGTGATCGCCGAGCAAACCCTGCAACTGCCGCAGCGCCTGGCGACGCTGGCGGTCGGTGTCGGCATGGATGAGATCGTCGAGCCCCTCGGCTTCCGTGAGATCGAGCTTGCCGTTCTCGAAAGCCCGCCGGGTGAACTCGCCCGGCTCCGCCGCGCGCGTATTCGGAATAACGGAAATCGCGGCGAGGAGCGCGGCCAGCACCGCGCGGCCGCCATGCACGTGAAATTCGGCGACGTCCTCGCCGGTCGCACTGCCCGGCGCCGGAAACCAGAGCACGACCGAATCGTCGATCGGCTGGCCCGTGGCGTCATGCAGCAGCCCGCGGCTGGCTTGCCGCGGGGCCGGCAACTCACCTGCGAGCGTCGCCAGCACGTGTCCCGCTTGCGAGCCCGACACACGCACCATCGCGATCGCGCTCGGCGGACGCCCGGACGACAATGCAAAGATGGTCTGATCTCGCGGGTGCATGGCCTATTTGTCCGGCTGGTGAGGAAAAGGCAAACAGCCCGTTTGAGGCCGAAGCCCACTTTTGCTGCGCTTCGAACCGCAGCAAAGGGAATATTGCACCGCAATATAAAGCGCCGCGTTTGCTGCGAAATTCCCGTTCATCAGTCGAGGCCAACGCTTGCGGGTGGAGGTATTATACAGATTTATCAACGGGATCGGAGAGAACTAGACGGTGCGGTCAGACCATCGACTATGCTGCACGACCGCTGCAGCATAGCCGCACAAACGAAAAGAGCGCCCGAAGGCGCCCTTTAATCCAATGCTGCACCGCACTCAGGTGTTCATGGAGTCGAAGAACTCCGCGTTGCTCTTGGTCGAGCGGAGCTTGTCGAGCAGGAAGTCGATCGCATCCATGGTGCCCATCGGGTTCAGGATGCGGCGGAGCACATACATCTTCTTGAGCACCTGCGGGTCGGTGATGAGCTCCTCCTTGCGGGTGCCGGAGCGCGAAATGTCGATCGCGGGGAAGGTGCGCTTGTCCGAGACCTTGCGGTCCAAGATAAGCTCCGAGTTACCGGTGCCCTTGAACTCTTCGAAAATGACTTCGTCCATGCGGCTGCCGGTATCGACCAGCGCGGTCGCGATGATGGTCAGCGAGCCGCCCTCCTCGATGTTGCGGGCGGCGCCGAAGAAGCGCTTCGGCCGCTGCAGCGCGTTGGCGTCGACACCGCCGGTCAGCACCTTGCCCGATGACGGCACCACGGTGTTGTAGGCACGCCCGAGGCGCGTGATCGAATCGAGCAGAATTACGACGTCGCGGCCGTGCTCGACGAGACGCTTGGCCTTTTCGATCACCATCTCGGCGACCTGGACGTGACGCACAGCCGGCTCGTCGAAGGTCGACGACACCACTTCGCCCTTCACCGAGCGCTGCATGTCCGTGACTTCTTCCGGACGCTCGTCGATCAAGAGCACGATCAGATAGCAGTCGGGATGGTTGGCCGTGATCGAATGCGCGATGTTCTGCATCAGCACGGTCTTGCCGGTGCGCGGCGGCGCCACGATCAATGCGCGCTGGCCCTTGCCGATCGGCGCGACGATGTCGATCACGCGTGCAGACAGGTCTTTCCGCGTCGGATCGTCGATTTCCATGCGGAAACGCTGATTCGGAAACAGCGGCGTGAGGTTGTCGAAATTGACCTTGTGCTTGGCCTTTTCCGGGTCCTCGAAATTAAGCGTGTTGACCTTCAGCAGCGCGAAATAGCGTTCGCCCTCCTTCGGACTGCGAATGTGGCCTTCGATGGTGTCGCCGGTGCGCAGACCGAAACGGCGGATCTGCGAGGGCGAGACGTAGATGTCATCCGGGCCCGGCAGATAATTGGCATCGGGCGAGCGGAGGAAGCCGAAGCCGTCGGAAAGCACCTCGACGACGCCCTGGCCGACAATGTCGGTTTCGGCCAGCGCGAGCTGCTTGAGGATGGCGAACAGCAGCTCCTGCTTGCGCATGGTGCTGGCGTTCTCGACCCCATTTTCCTCCGCAAACGAGACGAGCTCGGCGGGCGTTTTGGACTTGAGGTCTTCGAGTTTGATTTCCCGCATTGGGGTGGTCCTGTGGGGTAACCTTGGAAGGGGGGTGCGAGGTGGCTCTGAAATGCGGACGCGAGCAGGTGCAGGTAAGGTCCGCAGGTCTGGCAAGGTGAGTGCCGGTGGGGCTTCAAACCTGATGCGGTGTCCGGCCTCTGGAAAGCTCAGACACAACCACATCCGCCTGCGTTGGGTGGGATATCGCTAATATAGAAAATCGCTTCCCACTCCGCAAGCCGAAGCGCTGAGCGATCGTTCACGATTGCTGCCTAGAACGGCTTCACGATCACCATGATGACGATGATGATCATCAGGACGGTCGGCACCTCGTTGATAATCCGGAAGAATTTCTGATTGTGGGGGCGGCGGTCGGCGGCGAAATCCTTCAGCCAGCGGGAAAAAAAGCCGTGGACCGCGGACATCGCAAGCACCATTGCCAGTTTGACGTGCAGCCAGCCGAAGGTGAACCAATGGCCGGCCCAGGCGAGATAAAGCCCAGCAAGCCAGGTGACGATCATGGCGGGGTTGATGATCGCCTTGAGCAGGCGGCGTTCCATCACCTTGAAGGTTTCGGACTGTTTCGAGCCGATCTCGGCCTCGCAATGATAGACGAACAGCCGCGGCAGATAGAGCATGCCGGCCATCCAGGAGATGACCGCGATCACGTGCAGCGCCTTGATCCAGAGATAGACGTCTTCAAACATGTCCGGCGTCCGACTTTGCGTCCAGCCATCAGGCGGGCTGGGGATAGTAAGAACTCGTTAAGGTCTCACCTGCACACATATCCGTCCGTAGCGCCTTCCTCAAATCTAGAATCTTAGATTCTTAAAGGTTTGAGTCTGAGTGACCGTGGATTGGACTCACGCAACGCCATCCGCGCGTGCGCACGCGCTTGTTCACATCCGTCAACATGTTCCGGGCAGACCAGGCCCGTTCAGATAAGCCGCCGGGCTTCAAAGGCTTGCGCCTTTTTGTCGGCAGCTTATCAAGGGGGTTGTCCGCGCAATCCCGCTTCTCTCGTGACACGGTGCCGGACTTGTTCTGACGGGCAGCGATGTGAAGAAAATCGGCACTTATCCCGCCCGTGGTGTCGCGCATCCCTTTCCGAGGGGTTAAGCTCCACAGAAATCCACAAACCACACAACGACATTCAAAGAGTTTTTGTGCCGACCTCGAGCAATTATTTCCATCTGCACCTCGTCTCCGACTCCACCGGCGAGACCCTGATCACGGTCGCGCGCGCCGTCGCCGCGCAATACGCCAACGTCACGCCGGTCGAGCATGTCTATCCGCTGGTACGCAGCCAGAAGCAGCTCGACCGCGTGCTCGACGAGATCGAGGAAGCACCCGGCATCGTGCTGTTCACGCTGCTGGAGAAGGACCTGGTTTCGAGGCTCGAGGACAAGTGCAAGACGATCAATGTTCCGAGCCTCTCGATCATCGGCCCGGTCATGCAATTGTTCGAAGCCTATCTTGGCGCTGCGACCACGGGCCGCGTCGGTGCGCAGCACGTGCTCAACGCCGAATATTTCAAGCGTATCGACGCGCTGAACTACACGATGATCCATGACGACGGGCAGCATGTCGAAGGCCTCGAGGATGCCGACGTCGTCCTGGTCGGCGTGTCCCGCACCTCGAAGACGCCGACGTCGATCTATCTCGCCAATCGCGGCATCCGGACCGCCAACGTCCCACTGGTTCCAGGCATTCCCGTGCCGGCCCAGTTGGAGACGCTGACCCGGCCACTGGTGGTGAGCCTGCATGCGACCCCGGAACGCCTGATCCAGATCCGTCAGAATCGCCTGCTCTCGATGGGCGCCGAATCCGGCAGCGACACCTATACCGACAAGCAGTCGGTGACCGAGGAGGTGGCGTTTGCGCGCAAGCTCAGCGCCAAGCACGATTGGCCGCTGCTGGACGTCACGCGACGCTCGATTGAGGAAACCGCGGCGGCGATCATGAAGCTCTACAGCGATCGTCAGCGCAACCGTCCTTCCGAATAAGTGGCGACGATGGGTCTGTGGCGCGGCAAATCTCCGTTGATCCTGGCCTCGCAGAGCAGCGCGCGAAAAATGCTGCTGCGGAATGCGGGGCTGGAATTCGAGGCTGTCACCGCCGATATCGACGAGCGCGGCATTCAGGCCGCGTCCGGACTTTCGAATCCGCGCGAGATAGGTCTGCTGCTGGCGCGCGAGAAAGCGAAGGCGGTCTCCGCCAATCGTCCCGGAAGCTATGTGATCGGCGCCGACCAGACGCTGGCCCTTGGCGATCGCCTGTTCAACAAGCCCGCCGGCCGCGCCGTGGCGTTGGCACAGTTGCGCGATCTTGCCGGTCGGACTCACGAGCTGAATTCCGCCGTCGCGCTGGCGCATGACGGCAAGATTGTTTTTGAGGATGTATCGATCGCCCGCATGACGATGCGGCAAATGTCGGAAGCCGAGCTGTCCGCCTATCTCGACGCCGTCGGCGATGCCGTCACCACCAGCGTCGGCGCCTATCAGCTCGAAGGCCTCGGCATTCATCTGTTCGAGCGCATCGAGGGCGATCATTTCACCATCCTCGGCCTGCCGCTGTTGCCGTTGCTTGCGTTCCTGCGGCGTGAACGGTTAGTTGCGGTGTGACTGACAGGGATGATTTTGCGCCGATGCGGATCCTCGGACTGACCGGCTCGATCGGGATGGGCAAATCCACCACCGCGAAATTGTTCGCGGAGGCCGGCGTGCCCGTCTATGACGCCGATGCGGCCGTTCATCAGCTCTATGAAGGCGAGGCCGCGCCCGCGATCGAGGCCGCCTTTCCCGGCACCACCGCACACGGCAGGGTCGACCGGCAGAAATTGTCGGCGCGCGTGGTGCACGACCCGGCCGCGATCAAGCAGCTCGAGCAGATCGTCCATCCGATGCTCGGCGCTTCCAGGCAGAAATTCTTTGCCGATGCGGAAGCGGCCAAGGCACCGGTCGTGGTCCTCGACATTCCCCTGCTGTTCGAAACAGGCGGCGAGAAGCGCGTCGATGCCGTCGTCGTGGTCTCGACCTCGCCGGAATTGCAGCGCGAGCGTGTGCTGGCACGGGGAACCATGGACGAGGCCAAGTTGGAGGCCATCATCGCCAAGCAGATGCCCGACGCCGAAAAACGCAAGCGCGCCGATTTCGTGGTGGATACGTCCCACGGACTTGAGCCGGTGCGTGCGCAAATCACGCACATCCTGGCCGAGGTCGTTAAGATGCCGCAGCGGCGGGCCTGATTCGCCGACCTCTACGGCTTCCTGCACGGCATCTCAAAATCATGCGTGAAATCGTTCTCGATACCGAAACCACCGGCCTCGATCCGCTTCGCGGCGATCGGCTGGTCGAGATCGGCTGTGTCGAGATCCTCAACCGCATGCCGACGGGGCAGACCTATCACGTCTATATCAACCCCGAGCGGGACATGCCGGCGGAAGCGTTCGCGGTGCACGGGTTGTCCGCCGAGTTCCTCTCGACCAAGCCGCTGTTCCACGAAGTGGTCGACGAATTCCTGGCGTTCATCGGCGATGCGCCGCTGGTGATCCACAACGCCTCGTTCGACATCAGCTTCATCAATGCCGAGCTCGACCGGATCAAGCGCCCTCCGATCCCGCGCGAGCGGCTCGTCGACACGCTGCTGCTGGCACGGCGCAAGCATCCCGGGGTGTCGAACCGGCTCGACGATCTCTGTTCACGCTATTCGATCGACAATTCACACCGCACCAAGCACGGCGCGCTGCTCGATTCCGAACTGCTTGCGGAAGTCTATGTCGATCTGGTCGGGGCGCGGCAGTCGCAGCTGCTGCTGGCGTCGGAAGCCCAGGAGATTCGCGTCAATGCGGGTGGCGATGCGCCGCGGCGGCAGCGGCAGGTGCCGCTTGCGCCGCGGGTATCCGACGCCGAGCGCGAGGCCCATCGGGCTTTCATCGCGACCATGGGCGACAAGGCAATCTGGAACGAGTATCTGCCCGCTCCAGCCGCCTCGCCAGCCGAGTAGCTCGCAGTCTAGGCCTGGCCGGCCGGCTGCTGGGCGGCCATTTGCCGCTCCATGTTCTGGCGATAGAGACCGACGAAATCGACCGGATCGAGCATCAGGGGCGGGAAGCCGCCGTCGCGCACAGCGGTCGCAATGATCTCGCGGGCGAACGGGAACAACAGCCGCGGGCACTCGATCATGACCAGCGGATGCAGGTTCTCCTTCGGCACGTTCGCGATGCGGAACACGCCGGCATAGGCCAGCTCGAACGAGAACATCACCTTGCCAGCAGTCTCGGCCTTGCCCTCGACCGTCAGCGTCACCTCGAACTCGGTTTCGCTGAGATTATTGGCGCCGACATTGATCTGGATGTTGATCTGGGGCGGCTGGCTCTGCGGCTGGAGCGAGCTCGGGGCGTTCGGGTTTTCGAACGAGAGATCCTTGGTGTATTGCGCCAGCACATTGAGCTGGGGAGCCTGGGCCGCCTCGGGAGGGGTGCCGTTACCGTTGGTCATCAGAGTGTCTCCTTACCCGATTGGGGCTGAATTTCGCGGCGGTTGGCTAACATAGGGCTGCCTCATTCCACAAGGACGAACGGGTTCAGAGGGACGATCCCGGCCGCGCCTACAACTGTGACGTTTGCCCCGCCCCGAACACCAAATACCACGTTAAATGCTTGAAGATGCGCGATTTCCACCCATGATCGGGTTTCCCCTTAAGGATAAAACGCGCTACACTTCCCGCTGTGCCAAAAGGCGCCATTGGCCGGGCCAAATTTCGTGCCTACATCCAGCGGACATGACGCGCGGGCCAAAATGGTGATGTAGTCTTGCCGTTCGGGTATGGAACGGTCTACTGGCCGGATCGATTTTTCCCGGCAGCGACCCCAAAGCAGACCTGAGTTCAAGACCAGAAAGCGACACGACGTGGACATCTACACCATCATCTTTCTAGCGCTGGCGGTCTTTATCTTTCTGCGGCTGCGCAGCGTGCTGGGGCAGCGGACCGGCAATGAGCGGCCGCCGTTCGACCGCACGGCCCGCAATGCGCTCGGGGGTGCCCCGGACAAGAACGTCGTGACTATGCCGGGCAAGGTGATCGACCAGCCGCCGCTCGCCCCGACAGCCGAGCCGACCCCGCCTTCCGACCGCTGGAAGGGCCTGGCCGAGCCTGGCACCGCACTGGCCCAGGGCCTCGATGCCATCGTCGACAAGGATTCCACCTTCGACCCGCGTCATTTCCTCTCGGGCGCACGCGGCGCCTATGAGATGATCGTGCTGGCCTTTGCCAATGGCGACCGCCGTGCCCTGCGCGACCTCTTGTCCTCGGAGGTCTATGAGAGTTTTGACGCCGCGATCAGGGAACGCGAGAAGAACGAGCAGAAGACCGAGACCCGCTTCGTCTCGATCGACAAGGCCGAGCTCGTCGGTGCCGAGCTGCGCGACCGTACCGCACAGCTGACCGTGCGCTTCGTCTCGCAGATGATCTCGGTCACCCGCGACAAGGCCGGCAACATCGTCGACGGCAATGCCGACAAGGTCGCCGATATCACCGACATCTGGACTTTCGCCCGCGACACCACCTCTCGCGATCCGAACTGGAAGCTGGTTGGCACCGGAAGCGCGAATTAAGAGCTTTCTGAAGAACGGCGCGACGACGCTTTGCGCAGGCCTCGTCGTGCTGTCGTCGTTTTCGCTCGGCGCCGAGGCGGCGCGGCGCCACTACCGCAGCCATCATCATCGCCTCCCTGAAGCCGCCGCGATCCCGCCGCGCCCGCTACCCTATCCGCAGCTGCCTCTCCCGTTCGAGATTCCCGGCGCGCAATATCTGCCGTTGACCTGGGCCGACGTGAAAGGCTGGAGCGACGACGATCATCTCGCGGCCTACAAGACCTTTCGCGCCAGCTGCCGACCGATCAACGCGCAGACGGGTGCGCCCGAGCCGAAGGCACTGGGCGGCTCGTTGAGCGAGCCTTGCCGCGTCGCCAAGACGCTCGACGTGACCGACGATTCCAAGGCAAAGGCCTTCTTCGAAGAAAACTTTTCGCCGCTGCGCATTTCGCGCCTTGGCGAGCCCGACGGCTTCGTCACCGGCTATTACGAGCCGGTGCTGGAGGGATCGCGCACCCAGACCGAGGTCTACAACGTGCCGGTCTACCGCCGCCCCTCGAACCTGTTCGTGCGCGGCTTCAATCAGGCCTCGGTCAGCCTGCCCAACAAGGGCCCGGTCTATCGCAAGATCGGCCGCCGCAAGCTGGTGCCCTATTACGATCGCGGCGAGATCGAGGACGGCAAGATCGCCGGCCGCGGCCTCGAGATCGCCTGGCTGAAGGACCCGACCGATCTCCTGTTCGCGCAGATCCAGGGCTCGGCGCGGATCAAGTTCGACGACGGGACGACGATCCGGCTCAACTACGATTCCTATAACGGCTATCCCTACACCGCCGTCGGGCGCGTCCTGATCGAGCGCGGCATCATTCCGAAGGAAGAGATGTCGATGCAGAAGATCAGGGAGTGGATGGCGCAAAACCCCGACGGTGCCAAGGAGCTGCGGCGCCAGAACCGGTCCTATATCTTCTTCCACGAGGTCAATCTGTCCGACAAGGACGAGGCGGTCGGTGCGCAAGGCATCCCGCTGACGGCCGGCCGCTCGATCGCGGTCGACAAGTCGCTCCACGTCTACGGCACGCCCTTCTTCATCGAGGGCGAGCTGCCGATCGAGTCCGACCGAGCCAAGACGCCGTTCCATCGGCTGATGATCGCGCAGGACACCGGCTCGGCCATCATCGGTCCCGCGCGCGCCGATCTCTATTTTGGCGCGGGTGCGGAGGCCGGCCGCCTCTCGGGGCGGCTGCGCCATCCCATGCATTTCGTGATGCTGGTGCCGAAGAGCCTCGATCCGAATTTGCGCGCGGCGCGGCTGCCGGTGCCGGATCCGCGACCGTCGGAAAAGATCGCAAAACTGTTTCCGCAGGGCGATCCGGCCAAGGACCCCAAGGCCGAGACCGTGGCCATTGCCGGCCCGGTGCCGTTGCCGGCGCCGCGTCCTGTGATAGAGCCTGTGCGCGAACCACGCAGGCACATGAAAACCCGTTCCCGCCAGCAATGATGCGATCGTCCCGTCCGCCCGTGCTGGATTCGCGTCCCCCGCCGCGCCGCCGTGGCTTAAGCGAGGAAGATCGCGAGCTGTGGGACCTCGTCGCAAAACAAGTCAAGCCGCTGCGAAAGCACCGTGCGACGAAGGTTCATGCCACGCCGCGCGCCGAGCCTGCGCCCGCAATGGCTGCTGCCAAGCCTGCGCCATCGCAGCGGCCATTGGCTGCGGCTCCAGCCCCGCGTCCGTCCAAACCGGCGATGCCGCCGCTCGCCCCGCTCGGCAAGCGCGAGCGGACAAAACTGTCGCGAGGCCGCAGCGAGATCGAGGCGCGGCTTGATCTGCACGGCATGACCCAGATGCGCGCGCACCGCGCCCTCACCGGCTTCCTGCACCGCGCCCATCACGACGGCCTGACCTTTGTGCTCGTCATCACCGGCAAGGGCCGCAGCGGCGGCGAAAGCGGCGTGCTTCGCCGCCAGGTACCGGAATGGCTGAGCCTGCCGGAGTTTCGCGCCTTTGTGGTCGGATTCGAGGAAGCAGGCATCGGCCATGGCGGCGAAGGCGCGCTGTACGTGCGGATCCGGCGGGCGAGATATTAGGGGATCAAGCGAGCCTCAGGCTCCTCTTGCCTCTCCCGCTTGCGGGAGAGGGGGCGCACTGCCTGTGTGGCTACTTATGATCCCTAAAACGGCCGGACGATTCCGACCCGCGGGATCAGCGTGACGATCAGGCCGAAGACATTCGTCTTCCGATCCTCTTCCGGAATCGGCGCTGTCTCCTGCTTCGCCGGCAGCATCTTCACCGCATGCAGGATCAGGACCATGCAGACCGCCCAGTTCGAGATCCAGCGCGAATAGTCGAACACCATCGCAAACATCACGAGATAGGCGAGGTTGACGCCGACCAGCGCGGCGATGACGAGCCTGCGGTGGGTCTCGCTCGCGAGGGCCGCGATCAGCTTCGCAAAATAGCGCCATAGCGGCGTATGCAGCCAGATCAGCAGGGCGAACACGGGAATGCCGAGGCTGTTGTGCGGCAGCCAGGCCCAGGTGTCGGTAATTTCCTTTGCCAGCGGTTGATACCAGATATAGGCGAATTGCAGCAGATCGTTACGCGAGGGATCGGCCATCCGGGTCTTCAGATAGGCGACGAAATCCGCTTCCGGGATTGGCATCGTTCCCAGGAATTGCGCGGCGAAGAACAGCGCGGACACCAGCACGAATGCGATGACGCCGAACGCGACATTGCCGCGAGTGAGGCCGTAAACAAGATAGTGCCTGGTCACGACGATGGTGATGATTGTCGGCACATACATCAGGAGATGGATGTGGTGGATCAGGACGAGCACGATCGAGAACAGCGCCGCCGTCGCGACGAACAGCATCGATCCCGCGGGCATCAACAGCAGGATGATCGCAAGCGCGCAGCCATAGATGTCGAAATGGCCGAGCGTGTGCATGAAGTTCTTGAAGAAGAACGGCGAGCCCGCGATGAAGACGAACAGCGGCAGCGTCTTCGCCGTGAATCCGAACGTCTTCTGAAACAGTCTTGCGTAGAGCCCGAGCGTGACGAGCCATGTCGCCCCGCCGAGCGCGAACACCAGCCACACCGGCACCTTGTCCGTGAACAGCGCAACGATCGCCCCGATCAGCGCGCGTTTGATGAAGCCGAAATGGTAGTCGACGAGGAGATGGATATAGGGGACGTAAGGCGGCAGCTGGATCTTGTGCACGAGCACGCCGGCGATCACCGCCGCGTTGATCGCGAGCAGGAGTCGCCAGGGGTTTTGCAGGATGCGCGCGGTCACGCCGCATCCATAGCGCGGCAGGCCAGAATTACAAAATGAAGCGGCTCAGATCGGCGTTCTTGGCGAGGTCGCCGACGTGCTTCTGGACGAAATCGGCATCGACCTTCACGGTTTCCCCGCTGCGGTCCGGGGCGGTGAAGGAGATTTCGTCCAGCACCCGCTCCATCACGGTCTGCAGCCGCCGCGCGCCGATGTTCTCGACGGTGGAATTGACGGCGACCGCGACGTCGGCCAGCGCGTCGATGGCGCTGTCGGTGATGTCGAGGGTGACGCCCTCGGTCTGCATCAACGCGACATATTGCTTGATCAGCGAGGCCTCGGGCTCGGTCAGGATGCGCCGCATGTCGTCACGGGTCAGGGCCTGCAGCTCGACGCGGATCGGCAGCCGGCCCTGCAATTCCGGCAAGAGGTCGGACGGCTTTGCGACGTGGAAGGCGCCTGACGCAATGAACAGGATGTGGTCGGTCTTGACCGCGCCGTGCTTGGTCGAGACCGTGGTGCCCTCGATCAGCGGCAGGAGATCGCGCTGCACGCCCTCGCGCGAGACGTCGCCGCCGACGCGGCCGTCGCGGGCGCAGATCTTGTCGATCTCGTCGAGAAACACGATGCCGTTGTTCTCGACCGCGCTGATCGCCTCCAGCGTCAGCTGGTCGGTATCCAGCAGCTTGTCGGATTCCTCGTTGACGAGGATCTCGTGCGAGCCTTCCACCGTCAGCCGCCGCGTCTTGCTGCGGCCGCCCAGCTTGCCGAAGATGTCGCCGATCGAGATCGCGCCCATCTGCGCGCCCGGCATGCCCGGGATCTCGAACATCGGCATGCCGCCGCCGGAGTACTGCGTCTCGATCTCGATTTCCTTGTCGTTGAGCTCGCCGGCGCGCAGCTTCTTGCGGAAGGATTCGCGTGTCGCCGAAGAGGCATTGGCACCGACGAGCGCATCGAGCACGCGCTCCTCGGCGGCGAGCTGGGCGCGGGCCTGCACGTCCTTGCGCTTGCGCTCGCGCACCTGGGCGATCGCCACCTCGACGAGATCGCGCACGATCTGCTCGACGTCGCGGCCGACATAGCCGACCTCGGTAAATTTTGTCGCCTCGACCTTCAGGAACGGCGCGTTTGCCAGCTTGGCGAGCCGGCGCGCGATCTCGGTTTTGCCGACGCCGGTCGGGCCGATCATCAGGATGTTCTTCGGCAGAACCTCTTCGCGCAGGGAGCCGGAGAGCTGCTGCCGGCGCCAGCGGTTGCGCAGTGCGATCGAGACGGCGCGCTTGGCGTCGCCCTGGCCGACGATGAAACGGTCGAGTTCGGAAACGATTTCGCGGGGGGAAAAGTCTGTCATGGGACCTTAGCTAGGATTGGAAGCCGGCGGCGGCAAGCCGCTTTTTTGGCCGTCAGATGATCGGCGGACCGGATTGCCATTGCTTCACGGCCTCGATCGGATGAATCAGCATCAGGATGTTGAGCGTCAGATTGTCCCGGATGTGCAGCGCCAGCATGATCTCGAAGGCGAGCCCGAGTGCGACGGTCGCCGCGACAGGCAACACGCGGGCGGTGAGGAACCCCAGCACCATGAACATTGTGTCTGAGACCGAGTTGACGATGCTGTCACCGTAATAATCCAGCGAGATCGTGCCGGCGCGATAGCGTTCGATGATCAATGGCGAGTTCTCGACGATCTCCCAGGCGCCCTCGATCAGCATGGCGATGATCAGCCGTGCCGGCCAGCCAAGACGCCGCGAGAACAAGAGCCAGGTCAGCCCATAGAACAGGAAGCCGTGCAGCACGTGCGAAAAGCTGTACCAGTCGGCGATGTGCTGGGAATTCTCCGAGCTGTTCACCACGCCATGCCACAGCTTGACGTAACCGCAGGTGCAGATCGGCACCCGCCCCATCGCGAACAGGATCGAGGCCTGCAGCGCCAGCAAGAGCAGCGCGATGCCGACCCACACGGGCGGCGGGATCGCGGGCCGGGTCGGGCTGGCGCTTTGGGCCACGGCCATCCCTAGCCGGCCGTCAGTGCTTCGACGGTGACGTTGCGGTTGGTGTAGACGCAGATGTCCGCGGCGATGTCGAGCGAGCGGCGGACGATGGTCTCGGCGTCCTTGTCGGTGTCGAGCAGGGCCCGGGCCGCGGCCAGGGCGTAATTGCCGCCGGAGCCGATCGCCATGACGCCGGCCTCGGGCTCGAGCACGTCGCCGGTGCCTGTGAGAACCAGCGAGACGTCCTTGTCGGCAACGATCATCATGGCCTCCAGCCGGCGGAGATAGCGGTCGGTGCGCCAGTCCTTGGCGAGCTCCACGGCGGCCCGGGTCAGTTGCCCCGGATATTGCTCGAGCTTGCTCTCCAGCCGCTCGAACAGCGTGAAGGCGTCGGCGGTGGCGCCGGCAAAGCCGCCGATCACGTCGCCCTTGCCGAGCCTGCGGACCTTCTTGGCGTTGGACTTGATCACGGTCTGGCCGATCGAGACCTGGCCGTCGCCGCCGACCACCACCCTGCCGCCCTTGCGGACCGTTAGAATCGTGGTGCCGTGCCAAACCGGCGAGCTGTTCTGGGAATCTTGCATCATGACCCTCGTTGTCCCGCCTGATTTAGGCGGTCGGAGCTAAGGGCACAACGGGCCGTTCCGGGCCGAATTTCGCTCACCATAGGCAGAAGTAGAGGCCCGGCCAGCGTTCCCGCAGTAGCGAAGGCGTCATTTGGCTGTTAAGAGACTGGCGTTTTCGGCTCAAAGAGCATGATCCGGAAAAGTGGGTACCGGTTTTCCGACAAGATCATGCTCAAAACTAAAGTGGAAACCGATTTTCCATGCGCACCGCGACGATCAAGCGCAAGACCAAGGAAACCGACATCGAGGTCTCCGTGAACCTCGATGGCACGGGCGTGGCCAATATCGCGACCGGCATCGGCTTTTTCGACCATATGCTCGATCTCCTCGCCCGCCATTCCCGCATCGACCTCACGGTCAAGGCGGTGGGCGATCTGCACATTGACTATCACCATACCACCGAAGACACCGGCATCGCGCTCGGCCAGGCGGTCAAGCAGGCGCTCGGCAACATGGCGGGCATCACCCGCTATGCCGGCGTGCACATGCCCATGGACGAGACGCTGACGCGCGTGGTCATCGACATCTCAGGCCGCCCGTTCCTGGTGTTCAAGGCCGACTTCCCCCGCGACAAGATCGGTGAGTTCGACACCGAGCTGGTGCGCGAGTGGTTCCAGGCCTTCGCCATCAATGCCGGCGTGACTCTCCACGTCGAGACCCTATATGGCGATAACAGCCACCATATCGCCGAGTCCTGCTTCAAGGGCCTGGCGCGGGCGCTGCGCACCGCCGTTGCGATCGACCCCAAGGCGGCGGGTGAAATCCCCTCCACCAAGGGCTCGCTCGGCGGCTGACATCTCCGCCGGTCAACGAACGCCGCCGGCGGCCTTGACTTGAATTCTCGAGCACGGGGCATCGACAATGCCTGTCTACACAGTTCATGCTCCCACCCCAGGCGGGGCCGATCTGCGCGCGACCGACAAGTTCGTGTTCGTGCGCGACGGCTTCCATTTCTGGGCGATGGTCTTCGGCCCGCTCTGGCTGCTCTGGAACAGGCTCTGGCTGGCGCTGATCGGCTGGATCGTCTTTCTCGCCGCGTTCGATGCCGGGCTGTCCAGCCTCGGCGTCGGTCGCCGCTCGATTGTCCTCGCCAATATCATCGTCGCGCTCCTGATGGGTTTTGAGGCCTCGACCCTGCGCCGCTGGACACTGTCGCGGGGCAAATGGCGGCAGCTCGACATCGTCGTCGCCGACGACCACGACACCGCCGAGCGCCGTTTCTTCGAGCGATGGAGCGAAAAACAGCGCGGCATCGTCAACGATCAATGGGCCGTCGATCGCGGCGGGCCGCCGCCGACCCGGGGTGTACCGGGCCAGCCATTTTCGAGCCCGCCGCCGATTCCGGCCGGCGGCATCATTGGATTGTTTCCAGAACCGGGAGGGTCAAGATGAGCGTCGCCATCATCGATTACGGTTCCGGGAATCTGCATTCCGCCGCCAAGGCGTTCGAGCGCGCCGCGCGCAGCCTGGAGAATCGGCAAAAGGTGTTCGTCACCAGCGATCCCGACCAGGCCTATGAGGCCGATCGTCTGGTGCTGCCTGGCGTCGGCGCCTTCGCCGATTGCCGGCGCGGGCTCGATGCGGTCAACGGCATGGTCGAGGCGATCACCGAAGCCGTGCGCGTCAAGGCGCGGCCGTTCTTCGGCATCTGCGTCGGCATGCAGCTGATGGCGAGCCGCGGCAAGGAGCACGTCATCACCGAAGGCCTGAACTGGATCGGCGGCGATGTCGAGAAGATCACGCCGCGCGACGAGAGCCTCAAGATCCCGCACATGGGCTGGAACACACTCGATCTGCTGCAGGAGCATCCGGTCCTGAACAAGCTGCCGCTGGGTCCCAAGGGCCAGCACGCTTATTTCGTGCACTCCTACCACCTCAACGCCGCCAATGAAGCGGACGTGCTCGCGCGCGCCGATTACGGCGGGCCGGTCACCGCGATCGTCGCGAAGGACACCGCCATCGGCACTCAGTTTCACCCCGAGAAGAGCCAGCGCTTCGGCCTCGCCCTGATCTCGAACTTTTTGCGATGGAAACCGTGAAGGTCGTTTCGATTTCCAGCTCGTCATTGCGAGCGCAGCGAAGCAATCCAGAATCTTTCCGCGGTGGCAGCCTGGATTGCTTCGTCGCTTCGCTTCTCGCAATGACGGAGTGCATACGTGATAGTTCCGTCTCCAAGCGCGGGACGGCAGAAGGTCTGACATGATTCTCTTTCCTGCCATCGATCTCAAGAACGGCCAGTGCGTGCGCCTCGAGCAAGGCGACATGGCGCGCGCGACCGTGTTCAATCTTGATCCCGCTGCCCAGGCGCAGAGCTTTGCCGAGCAAGGCTTTGAGTATCTCCACGTCGTCGACCTCGACGGTGCGTTTGCCGGCAAGCCAGTGAATGCGCAGGCAGTCGAAGGGATGTTGAAGACGATCAAGATCCCGGTGCAGCTCGGCGGCGGTATTCGCGATCTCAAGACCGTCGAGGCCTGGCTCGACAAGGGCATCACCCGCGTCATCATCGGCACCGCCGCGGTGCGCGATCCGGAGTTGGTGAAGGCTGCCGCGAAGAAATTTCCCGGCCGTGTGGCTGTTGGGCTCGACGCGCGCGACGGCAAGGTCGCGGTCGAAGGCTGGGCCGAGACCTCGCAGGTCACGGTGCTGGAGATCGCACAGCGGTTCGAAGATGCCGGCGTCGCCGCCATCATCTTCACCGACATCGCCCGCGATGGCCTGCTTAAGGGCCTCAACCTGGATGCGACCATTGCGCTCGCCGACGCCATTTCGATCCCCGTGATCGCCTCCGGCGGTCTCGCTTCGATCGAGGATGTGAAAGCCATGCTGACGCCACGCGCGAAAAAGCTCGCCGGCGCGATCGCCGGCCGCGCGCTCTATGACGGCCGGCTCGATCCCGCTGCCGCCCTCACCTTGATCCGCAACGCACGCACCGCCTAGGAGAGAAAAATGTTCAAGGTGCGCGTGATCCCCTGCCTCGACGTCAAGGACGGCCGCGTCGTCAAGGGCGTCAACTTCGTCGACCTCAGGGATGCTGGCGATCCCGTCGAGGCCGCGATCGCCTATGACGCCGCCGGCGCCGACGAGCTGACCTTCCTCGACATCACCGCGACCCATGAGAACCGCGGCATCATGCTGGACGTGGTCCGGCGCACGGCGGAAGCCTGCTTCATGCCCGTGACTGTCGGTGGCGGCGTGCGTGAAGTCGACGACATCAAGACGCTGTTGCGCGCCGGCGCCGACAAAGTCTCGATCAACAGCGCGGCGGTGTCGCGGCGCGAGTTCGTCAAGGAAGCCGCCGAGAAGTTCGGCGAGCAGTGCGTCGTGGTCGCGATCGACGCCAAGCGGGTCAAGCGCCCCGGCGGCGACCGCTGGGAGATCTTCACCCATGGCGGTCGCAACTCGACCGGGATCGACGCGATCGAATATGCCCAGGAAGTGGTCTCGCTCGGCGCGGGCGAGATCCTGCTCACCTCGATGGACCGCGACGGCACGCGGCAGGGTTTTGACATTCCGCTAACCCGCGCGATCGCCGACACCGTTCCGGTGCCCGTGATCGCCTCGGGCGGCGTCGGCAATCTCGACCATCTCGTCGACGGCATCCGCGACGGCCATGCCACCGCCGTGCTGGCGGCTTCGATCTTCCATTTCGGGGAATTCACCATCCGTGAGGCCAAGGAGCACATGGCCCGGCGCGGCCTGCCCATGCGCCTGGATGCCTGACGACTCCTGTCCATAAAAATGCTACACAGGCCGGTGGGACTGTGCCTCCTGGCCTCTGAGTGTTTGTCGAGTCATTCCTATGCCGCGTTTCACCATCCACGATCTCGCCGACACCATCGATGCCCGCGCGGCCTCCGGTGGCGAGGCCTCCTATACCCGCAAGCTTCTCGACAAGGGCGCCGAGCATTGCGCCAAGAAGTTCGGTGAAGAAGCAGTCGAAACCGTAATCGCAGCAGTCGAAAACGATCGCGCGCATCTGATCGCTGAAAGCGCCGACCTGCTCTACCATTTCCTTGTGCTGCTCAAGGCGCGCGGCGTAAAGCTGGAGGAGGTCGAGCTGGCGCTGGACAAGCGGACCAATATGTCGGGATTGGAAGAGAAGGCCTCGCGCAAAGGCACGTAGGCAAGGGCGAACAGATCGCAACGGAAAGGTCGGTCATGGATATCCGCGCACCCGAGCAGCAGTATAATCCATACCGCGTCTATTCGCGCGAAGAGTGGGCGCGTCTGCGCGACGACACGCCGATGACGTTGGAGCCCGGTGAGTTCGACCGCCTGCGCTCGCTGCACGACCGCCTCGATCTCAAGGAAGTCGAGGACATTTATCTGCCGCTGTCGCGCCTGCTCTCGATCTATGTCGATGCGATGCAGCGCCTGTACTACGCCGAGCGCCAGTTCCTCAACATCCGCGACCGCAAGGTGCCCTACATCATCGGCGTCGCCGGTTCGGTCGCGGTCGGAAAATCCACCACCGCCCGCGTGCTGCAGGCGCTGCTCGCGCGCTGGTCGCCGCGTCCGAAGGTCGACCTGATCACCACCGACGGGTTCCTCTACCCGAAGGCCCTGCTCGAGCAGCAGGGCATTTTGCAGAAGAAGGGCTTTCCGGAGAGCTACGACCTGCCGCTGCTGCTCAATTTTCTGTCCGACATCAAGTCGGGCCGCCGCCATGTGCGCTCGCCGGTCTATTCGCATCTGACCTACGATATCGTGCCGAACGAGTGGGCCGAGATCGACCAGCCCGACATCCTGATCGTCGAGGGCGTCAACGTCCTGCAGACCGGCAAGCTGCCGCGCGACGGCAAGGCAGTGCCCGTGGTCTCCGACTTCTTCGACTTCTCGGTCTATATCGACGCCGACGAGGAGGCGCTGCGGCGCTGGTACATCAAGCGCTTCCTGGCGCTGCGGGACACCGCGTTCACCAATCCAAAATCCTACTTCAACCGTTACGCCCTGCTGTCGGACGAGGAAGCCATCGCCACCGCCACCGCGATCTGGGAGCGCACCAACCTCGCCAACCTCGAGGACAACATTTTGCCGACGCGGCCGCGCGCGACGCTGATCCTGAAGAAGGGCGCCGATCACGCGGTGGAGAGCGTGGCGCTCAGGCGGCTCTGAGTTTGGTGAGCCTTAGCTGAATTTTCAGGTTGGGTGTCATTTGTTGCAGACCGGTTGAGGGTATTGCGTTATGGCCTTCGAAAACGCGAGGGGCCAATGGTTGATCGTCTCAAAAGCGCTGCGGAACAGCTGGAAGCACCGATCTGCCCAGACTGCCATATCGAGATGAGGTGGTACCGTTCGGAATTGCTTGCGGACGAGCCGGTTCCGATCATCGCGCATCTCTTCGTGTGTCCGCATTGCAAGCGCGCCGCGCAGACCGACACCGTTTTTAGGGGAACTCAGGGGCCGCCTGACAAGCTCTCCGCGCCGCGCTTTTCCGCTTACGCCGCTTGACGGCACCCCTCGCTGCGCTGTCGCTCGCAACATCCCGGCTGAGAGCAATCGTTCTCTCCTTGAGGCCAGGAGAGGTACAATCGTAACCTCGGCAGGAACTTTCGGTCCCTGGAGGCCGTTGAGCGCACTCCATCCGCGCGCAGCCCGAGGATTTCATGAGCCAGACGACGCTCGACCAACTCGGAGATGCGCGCCGTCTCGAGCTGCTGGTCAATGCCATCGTCGACTATGCGATCTTCATGCTCGACACCAACGGCTTCGTACGGAGCTGGAACTCAGGCGCCGAACGCCTCAAGGGGTATGCCGCGAGTGAAATCATCGGCAAGCCATTCTCGGCCTTCTATACCCCGGAAGACCGGGCTGCGGGTCTGCCCCAACGGGCGCTGGCGACCGCGCGCGAGACCGGGCGCTTCAACTCCGAAGGATGGCGCGTCCGCAAGGACGGCAGCCGGTTCTGGGCCCTCGTCGTACTCGATGCCATCAGGGACGAGCACGGCGAGCTGATCGGCTTTGCCAAGGTGACCCGGGACATCACCGAACGACAGCAGGCCCATGTCGAGCTGCTCGAAAGCGAACGCCGCTACCGCCGCTTGATCGAGGCGGTGATCGACTATGCCATTTTCCAGCTCGACCCGGAGGGCAACGTCGCAACCTGGAATCCCGGTGCCCAGCGCATCAAGGGCTATGCTCCGAACGAGATCATCGGGCGCCATTTCAGCCAGTTCTATACGCCGGAAGACCTCGCGATCGGGGTTCCGGAACGCGCCCTGGCCGAGGCCCGCGAGCACGGCCGCTTCGAAGCCGAAGGTTGGCGCGTGCGAAAGGACGGGACACGGTTTTGGGCGTCGGTGATCATCGACCGCATCGTCGACGAGGCTGGCGACATCATCGGCTTTGCCAAGGTCACGCGCGATCTGACCGAGCGCAAGCGCGCGCAGGACGAGCTCAAGCTGGTGCAGGAGCAATTGCTCGCGTCACAGAAGCTCGAGGCCATCGGACAGCTCAGCGGCGGCATCGCTCACGACTTCAATAACCTGCTCATGATCGTGCTCGGCAATATCGAGACCGCGGAGCGCAATGCCCGCCAACTGGCCGGCAGCGCCAACCTGCAGCGCGCTCTTGGCCATGCCAAGCGCGGCGCCCAAAGAGCTGCAGCGCTCACCAGCCGCCTGCTCGCCTTTTCGCGTCGGCAGGCGCTCGATCCGAGGCCGATCAACGTCAACAACTTCCTGAACGGCGTGCAGGACTTCCTGCAGCGAACGCTCGGCGAGCGTGTCGAGGTCCAAACCGTTGGCAGCGCGGGTTTGTGGCAGATCGAAGCTGACACCAATCATCTGGAATCAGCCATCATCAATCTCGCGATCAACGCCCGCGACGCCATGCCCGATGGCGGCAAGCTGACGGTCGAAGCCGTCAACGTCTCAGCGGACGATGATTACAGTCGCGCCAATCCGGAGCTGCCGCCGGGCCAGTACGTCGTCATCTGCGTAACCGACACCGGCAGCGGAATGACGGCCGAAGTGCTCGATCACGCCTTCGAACCCTTCTTCACGACCAAGGAGCCGGGCCAAGGGACCGGGCTCGGCCTCAGCCAGGTCTATGGCTTCGTCAAGCAATCCGGCGGGCACGTGAAGATCTACAGCGAGGTCGGTCACGGCACGAGCATCAAGCTGTACTTCCCGCGCCACCTCGGTGCTGGCCTGGCACCCGCCGCGGAGCCGGACGAAGTGTTGCCCGAAGGCGAGAAGGTGGAGACGATCCTCGTTGTCGAGGATGATGCCGACCTTAGGACCTATGTCTGCGAGGTTCTGCGGGACCTGAATTACCGCATCCTGTCCGCGCCCAGCGCCCAGGGAGCGCTGACCATCCTGCTGCAGGAAGAGCCGAAGGTGGATTTGCTCCTGACCGATGTCGTCATGCCCGGAATCAACGGGCGTGAGCTTGGGCGAAGGGCGCAGCAAATCCGGCCGGGACTGAAGATCCTCTACATGACCGGATATTCAAGGAACGCCGTCGTTCATCAGGGGCGGCTGGATGAAGGTGTGGAGGTTCTCGAAAAGCCGGTCTCGCAGGCGAAACTGGCCCTGCGTGTGCGAGATATCCTGGACCGCCCCGCACCCGAATAAGCGGCGGATTTCGTTGCTGGTCAAACGGCAAGCTGCCGCGAGGGCGCCAGCCCAGCCAGGGCTTCCTCCAGCTTCTCGCGATCGAGCGGCTTGATCAAAAATCCGTTCATGCCTGCCTCGAAACAGGCGTAGCGATCCTCCACCAGCGTGTTCGCGGTGAGTGCCAGAATGGGCGTGCCGGGGAGGCCGCTCGCGGCCTCGTGGGCGCGGACGCGTTTGGTCGCCTCGATGCCGTCGAGCTGCGGCATCTGGATGTCCATCAGGACCAGATCATAGGGCGTGCCGGCCGATGCGGCCGCGAGCCAGGATTCCAGCGCGGCCTCGCCATGAACCGCGATGACGACGCGGTGACCGAGCTTCGTCAGCAGAGACCGCATCAAGAGCGCGTTGATCTCATTGTCTTCGGCGACCAGGATCGAGAGGCCGCTCGCGCGCGTTCTGACCGGCGTCGGTTCGACAGGGTCCGGAGCGAGATCGGGCGAGGGGACTTCCGGCGCCAGCGTAAGGCGCGCGGCCAGGGAGGCTGCGCGGAGCGGCTTCACCAGGAAGCCGGTGAAGGCGGTCGAGAGCTTTTCATGACGCGAGCTCGGCGTCAGCAGCACCAGCCGTTGCGTCGCATGGGCGCGGGCGACTTCGCCGAGGCGATCGCTGATATCGGGACCGAACGCACGATCGAGCAGCACAGCATGCCAGGCGCGCTCAGGCAGCAGCGCTTCGGCGACGGTCGCATCGGCGACCAGGCAGGTCTGGCCGCCCCAGCGCTCCAGCCGGCGCGCGATCAGGGACGCTTCGATGCCGTCGGCCACCAACAGGATCGACTTGCCGGTGAGATCAGGACTCGGGAAGGTCGTCTGCCCGGCGCTGCCTTGCGAGGCCGCGAGCGGAATTGCGACCTCGAAGGTCGAACCTTTGCCGGGCTCGCTCTCCAGCGTGATACGGCCGCCCATGCGCTTGACGATGCGTTCGCTGATGGCGAGGCCAAGGCCGGTGCCGCCATAGGTGCGGGCCACGCGGTCGTCGGCCTGCTCGAATTCACGGAAGATGCGCGACTGTGCTTCGGGCGCGATCCCGATGCCAGTGTCGCGCACAAGAAAGCTGATTTCGTTCGGCCAGATGCCGGGCTCGACGATCAGCGCCACGCCGCCCGATGCGGTGAACTTGATGGCGTTGCCGGCGAGGTTCAGCAGCACCTGGCGCAGCCGCGCGGCGTCACCGGTGACCTCCAGCGGCAATCGCTCGTCGACGTAAGCGGCGATCTCGAGCTTCTTGGCCTGGGCGCGCGGCGCCAGCAGTTCGGTCACCTCTTCGATCAGGGTCGAGAGGGCGAAGGGGCGCTGGTCGAGATCGAGCTTGCCGGCCTCGATCTTGGAATAGTCGAGCAGCTCCTCGATCAGCGCCATCAGCGCTTCGCCTGATGTTTTCACCGCTCTGGCGTAAGTCGTCTGCTCCGGCGTCAGATTGGTGTCGAGCAGAAGCCCGCCCATGCCGATGATGCCGTTGAGCGGTGTGCGGATCTCGTGGGAGGCCATGGCGAGAAAGCGCGACTTGGCCCGATTGGCCGCGTCGGCCTGGTCGCGGGCATCCGACAGCGCGCGTTCGGTCTCGGTGCGGTCGGTGACGTCGCGACCGACGCTTTGCAGTTCGGCGGGCTGGCCGGCATCGAGCCGCACAAGGCCTTCGCGCCAGGCGATCCAGCGCGGGCCTGAAGGCGTCGAGATCCTCTGGTCGTGAATGCGCGTGCCATTGCTCTCGCGCGCGCTGTCGCCCTGCTCCAGCACGTCAAAATCAAAGCGTGTGCCGATCAGCGCGCCGCGCGTCTGTCCGGCCAGACCGCAATAGGCATCGTTGGCGAAGGTGATGCGGCCCTGATGGTCGCGCAGCACGATGAGATCGCCCTGCTGCTCGAACAAGCTGCGGGCGCGCTCTTCGGCTTCCTTCAGCTCCCAATTGCGGTCGATCAGCGCCTCGTTGTGGGCCGCGAGCTTGCGCATCCGCTTGTTGACGAAGCGCAGCCGCATGCTCAACGTCGCAAGGCCGAGGCAGGCGAGCGCGAACAGAAAGCTCGCGCCGATCGCGAATGTGTTGGGATCGTAGCCGGAATTTTCCGAGCGGCTGCCGGTGACGAAGCCATAGGCGCCGCCGAACGTCGCCGAGAAGATCATGAAGGAGCGGATCGCGAAGGCAATTCTGGGGTGCAATCGCCTGAAGCGGCGCATGCGCACCTTGATCCGGAACGTCCGACCCATCGCCACCGACCCCGACTCTTACCCGAAACCTGCCGCCGCCATGCGCGACGATGTCTTGCCGACCTTGCGAACAGCTTGAGGCTTTGGCCCGGCCTCGAAACAGGGTTGACGAGGCGTTAATGCCTTAAAGCGAGGCCGCCTGGAGATGGCGGTGGCCGCCATGGGCGCCGACGATCAGGGCCGCGGCTTCCTTCTGCGAAAATGTCTTCGAGCGGACATAGATGCGGTAATCGGCCGGGCCTTCGCCGGTGAGATAGACCGTCGGACGGTCACGGCCGCCCTGGCTGGAAATCGCGACCAGATGCGTGGAGGGATTGTCCTGGCAGGCGCTCGGCTCGTCGCTGGCGCCGTCGTCGACCACGGCAAAGTCGGCAGCGTCCGCGTCGTCCGTGATCTGCACCCGGACCGTCGCCTGCGCGGGATCGTCGGTGAAGGCGATCTGAATGGGGGCCGTCCAGAACAGGGAGGTGAGTTCGACCGAGGTGTCGCCGATGGCGACACAGGGATGCGAGACCGATCCGATCTCGCCCCGGGCGAACACTGCGGCCGCCAACAGGGGGAGCACTGAGGCCAGGATCTTGAAACGCAACATGACACGCCACTCGCCAAGGCCCCTCGGGAACTGTTCCCAAAACTCGCAGGCCTTATGGTTTGCAGAGCGTAAAGGAAACTCGTTACCGCCGGGTTGACGCGCGGGATGATCACGCCATCTGCCGTACATCCTCTGCGAGTGCGCGGTAGGACAGCGCCTCGGCCAGACGCAGCCGGCCGATCTTCTCGGCGCGGTCGAGATCGGCGAGCGTGCGTGCCACCCGCAGCACGCGATGATAACCACGCGCGGACAACCGCATGGTCTCGGCGGCATCGCGCAGCAGCTTTTGTCCTTGCGTATCAGGCTTGGCGACGTCCTCGAGCACCGCGGCCGGCGCTTCGGCATTGGTGCGGACCTGCGGCATGCCGGCATCTCTGTAGCGCGCGAGCTGGATATCGCGCGCGGCCGCGACGCGTGCAGCAACCTCGGCGGAGCCTTCCGCGGGCGGCGGCAGGATCAGATCGGCTGCGGTGACGGCGGGGACCTCGATGCGCAGATCGATGCGGTCCATCAGCGGTCCGGAGATGCGTGCCTGGTAGTCGCCGGTGCAGCGGTCGACGCGGCCGCGCTTGCAGGCATAGCCGGGCTCGAACGCGTTGCCGCAACGGCAGGGATTCATCGCCGCGATCAGCATGAAGCGCGCAGGGTAGGTGACGCGGTGATTGGCGCGGGAAACCGAGACCTCGCCGTTCTCCAGCGGCTGGCGCAGCGAATCCAGCACGCGCGGATCGAACTCGGGCAACTCGTCGAGGAACAGCACGCCCTGATGCGCCAGCGAGATCTCGCCGGGCTTGGCGCGCGCGCCGCCGCCGGTGAGCGCAGCCATGCTGGCGGAATGATGCGGCGAGCGGAACGGCCGCCGCGACGTCAGCGCGCCACCCTCGATCTCGCCGGCCACGGAGGCGATCATCGAGACCTCGAGCAATTCGCTCGGCGACAGCGGCGGCAGGATGGACGGAAGGGGGGCTGCCAGCATCGATTTGCCGGCGCCCGGTGCGCCGATCATCAAGAGATGATGGCCGCCGGCGGCCGCGATCTCCAGCGCGCGCTTGGCGCTCTCCTGGCCCTTGATGTCGCGCAGGTCGAGCGGCGAGCTCGCGGCTTCATGCACCTTCGGCACGGGCCGCGACAGCACCTGCGTGCCCTTGAAATGATTGGCGATCTGAATCAGCGAATGCGCCGCGATGATCTGGATATCAGGGCTCGCCCACGCCGCTTCAGAGCCGCAGGCGGCAGGACAGATCAAGCCCTCCTCGCGCACATTGGCGCCGATCGCAGCAGGAAGCACACCCGCGACGGGCGCGATCGATCCGTCGAGACCAAGCTCGCCGAGCACGGTGAAACCGGTCAGCGCATCCGGCGGGATCGCGCCGATCGCCGCCATCAGTCCGAGCGCGATCGGCAGGTCGTAATGGCTGCCTTCCTTCGGGACATCGGCGGGCGCCAGGTTGACGGTGATCCGCCGCGCCGGCAGCGCCAGTCCTGAAGCAATCAGCGCCGAACGGACCCGCTCACGCGCCTCCGACACCGCCTTGTCGGGAAGCCCGACGATGGCCATTGCAGGGTGTGAATGCCAACGCTATAGGGCGGCGGCGCACAGCATCACACGGAGACTGCAATGGATTTCGGGAACTTGGCCACCATCTGGGCGCTGCGGGCCACCGTCAAACTCGCTTGGGGCATAGCACGCACAGCACGGGCCTTGGGAGGCCTTGGGGAGCGTCTGGAGGCGGCTGTGGACGCTCAGGCCTACCGGAGCGGCGTAGACATTGCCGACGTGCTGGAGCCGCTGATTGCGGCGGCCAGAGGCTGAGGCAGGCCCATGGATGCCCCTGTGCGCACCGAGGCCCTGATCAAGGCCTACTCCTACGTTCGCTTCTCGACACCATCACAAGCCGCTGGCGCCAGCCTCCAGCGACAGACCGAGAAGGCCGCCAAGTATGCACTTGAGCACGGGCTTACGCTCGACACTGAGCTGAACATGACGGACCTCGGTGTCTCTGCCTACCGGGGAAAGAACGCGCACACAGGGGCACTCGGTGGGTTCCTAAAGGCCGTCGATGCGGGATACGTCCAGCGTGGGAGCTACCTGCTGATTGAGAACATGGATCGGCTCTCACGCGCCGACATCCTCACGGCGCAAGGGCTGTTCCTCCAGTTGGTCGGCAGTGGCATCAACCTTGTGACGCTCACTAACGGTGAAGCTTACTCGGCCGAGCGCCTCCAGCGGGAGCCCGAGGCTATCCTGTTGGTCGTGCTGGAGCTGATCAGGGCGAATGTCAATCGGCCTGCAAATTTGACCCCTCATCGGCGTCCAATTTTGACCCCTTCGTGCGGCGGGTTTTGCTGGTAGCGCTCGTCTCGTCGGAGCTGGCCGGGATAGCGGAGGCGAGACGAGCGCGGGTGGCGTGATCGTCGTCTCGACTCTTGAACCGCCAGCTATCGTTGCCGGTCTCGACGATGTCGCAGTGATGGGTCAATCGGTCGAGCAGCGCGGTGGTCATTTTGGCGTCGCCGAACACGCTCGGCCATTCGCCGAAGGCGAGATTGGTGGTCACGATGACGGAGGCGCGCTCATAGAGCCGGCTGACGAGGTGGAAGAGAAGCTGGCCACCGGACTGCGCGAAGGGCAAATAGCCGAGTTCATCCAGCACGATGAAGTCCATCCGGGTCAGATGCTCGGCGAGCCGTCCTTGCCGTCCGTTGCGGGTCTCGGTCTCGAGGCGATTGACGAGGTCGACTACGTTGAAGAAGCGGCCGCGGGCACCGGATCGGATGCAGCTTCTGGCGATGGCGATGGCCAGGTGGGTTTTGCCTGTGCCAGTGCCGCCAACCAGCACGACGTTGCGTTGTTGGGCGATGAAGCCGCCGCCAGCGACATCATTGACGAGAGTCTGATTGATCGGCGTGCCGTCGAACTGGAAGTCGGCGATGTCCTTGGCGAGCGGCAGCTTGGCAATGGTGAGCTGGTATTTGATCGACCTGGCTTGCTTCTCGTTGATCTCGGCGTTGAGCAGGTCGCCGACAATGCGCTGAGGTTCGTGCTGGCGCTTGACGGCAGTCGCCATGATCTCGTCGAAGGCAGCCTTCATGCCGTAGAGCTTGAGTTCGCCCATGAGGTCGAAGATTTGGGTTCGTTCCATCAGATGGTCCTCCGGAGGTTGTCGTAGCGAGCACAATCGGCGATCGGTGCATGACGGAGCGTCAGTGCGGCCGGCGTCATGATGTTGGCCGGTGGGGCGGGTTCGCGTTGACGGGCCAGGATATTGAGCACGACATCGGCGGAATGGACGCTGTGACTGAGCGCTTCGGCACAGGCCGCTTCCACCGCGGGCAGACCGTCAGTCAGCACCGCGTTGAGGATGTCGACCATCTGCCGATTGCCATCGTCGGTGCTGGCAAGCTTGCGCCGGATCCGCTCGATCGCGGCCGGCAGCACCCAGTCTTTGAAGGGAGCACCATTACGCAAGGCGCCGGGTTTGCGGGCGAGCACCGGCACATAATGCCAGGGGTCGTAGACGGTATCGCCGCGGCCAAAGGATCGCGGGTGCTCGGCAACGATGCGTCCATCCTGACGGATCACGATGCGATCGGCATAGGCTTGAACCTCGACGGGGCGTCCGACTGCGCTGGCTGCGACCGAGTACTTGTTGTTGTCGAAGCGCACCAGGCAGGTCTTCGAGACCGATGCCGTCACCGCATGGAAGCCGTCGAAGCGGCCGGCATAGGGAACGAGATTGGGGCGTTCGGCTTCGAACACGTCCCAGATCGTCTGATCGACCAGCTCCGGATGGCGATGAGCCTTGGCGTAGGCGATGCATTTGTCGAGCAGCCAGGCGTTTAACTCGTCGAGGTTTTTGAACCGCAGCCGCGGCGTGAAGAAGCGTTCTCGCACCAGCCCGACCTGGTTCTCGACCTGCCCCTTCTCCCAGCCCGACGCTGGCGTGCAGGCGACCGGATCGACCAGATAGTGACTGCACATCTGCAGGAAGCGGCGATTGTAGAGACGCCCTTTACCGACGAAGATCGTCTCCACGGCGGTCTTCATGTTGTCATAGATGCCGCGGGTGCAGGTGCCTTTGAACAGGGCGAACGCCCGGTCGTGGGCGTCGAACACCATCTCCTGCGTCTCCCGCGGATAGGCCCGCACGAACAGCATGCGGCTGTGACAGAGCCGGACATGGGCGGCCTTCACCATCACCGTGGTGCCGCTCAGCAAGACCACCTCGTGGCTCCAGTCGAACTGGTAGGCTTCGCCTGGGGCAAAGCTCAGCGGGACATAAGCGGCCGCGGTCGATTGCCCGCGTTCTTTGCTCCACCGCCTGGCGTAACGCCGCACCGCATCGTAACCGCCGTCATAGCCGCGGCCGCGCAGCTCTTCGAAGATCCGGATCAACGTCAGCTGTTCGCGAGCCGATTTAGCCGCGTTCGCCGCCAGCAATCCATCAAGCTCTGCTGCCCATCGTCCCAGCTTTGGCCGCGGCTGCACCTGCCGCTCGTACTCGAAGGAGGTCTCTCCCGACCTCAGCACCTTCCGAACCGTGTTCCGCGATACCTTCAGGTCACGGGCGATCTCCTTGATCGTCTTGCCCTTGATGAAGTGCTCGCGCCGGATCCGGGCAATCGTCTCCACGATCAGCATCCCCCACCACCTGCTTCGTTCCAAAGCAGGCAACGCAACAGACCAATCTGTAGGGGGTCAATTTTGGACGCCGATCCCCCGGCTTAGGGGGTCAATATTGCAGGCCGAACGACAGAGGGACTTCCCGTTGGCGACCTTATCAGCCACCCCGAGGCCCGCGAGGAGAGCCCGGAGCTTGCGGGTAAAAACGTCGGCGCGGACGGCTTTGTTGTCTCCGTCCAGACCGTGCACGGTGAGCGTCGTTTGACCGTCGAGAGCCATTGCTAACCTAAGTCGGAAGAAAACATCGGTACGTGATCAGACCCTATCACCTAACGATTTACAAATCCGCACGACGCCCTTCCGCGACGCCGGATCGCACAGGGCTGGGAGCGTTGCGGGAAGCTCGGCGGCGGCCGCCCCCTTTAAGCCGAGCAGTTTGAAACCGGAAGGCCCGGGCAATCAGGTAAGGGGCCCGGTAGAAGAAAGGGGACCCGTTGATTTGGATCAAGGCTCCGTGCCGAACGGGTTGCAGCATCCGACTATGAACCGGCCCCCTGAAGTGCCTCAGTCCAAGCCCAAACCCAAGCCTTCGCGCGTCGAGGAGGCACGGCGGATCATTGAGGAGGACATAGTCGTCCGTGAGGAGCGGCTAAGCGATTGAGGTAGAATCGCATTTATCGTTGTGGGCTGTTTTGGGATTGCAGGGATTTGATGCTTCGGGCCTCGGAACCTTGCGATTTCATTTTCAGGATTCCGTCGAATCGCCAGTCATGATTCCGTCGTCGCATCGGAGGTGGCGATGCGACCGAAGAAGCAAAGGACGACGGGATCTGGCGATCTGTTCCGGGCCAGACTGGACCAGATCATCAACATGAAGCACGAGCTGGTTCAGCTCGCCGGCAAGGTCGATTGGGACTGGGTCGACGGCGAGATCGCGCCGCTCTACAGCGAGAACGGCCGGCCGGGGATCGCGACCCGCTTCATGATCGGGCTGCTGCTGCTCAAGCACATTTACGGCCTGTCCGATGAGGGGGTGTGCGAGCGCTGGGTCCACGACCCGTATTTCCAGTACTTCACCGGCGAAGAGTTCTTTCAGCACGCCTTCCCGCACGAGCGCTCGGACCTGAGCCACTGGCGCAAGCGGCTCGGCGACAAGCTGGAGCTGCTCTTGGCCGAGAGCCTGCGGGTGGCGCACGAGGCCGGCGCGTTGCGCAGTCAGGACCTCAAGCGGGTCACGGTCGATACCACCGTGCAGCCGAAGGCCATCACCTTCCCGACCGATGCCAAGCTCTTGCACGCCGCGATCAAGGGGCTCAACCGTCTGGCGAGGAAGCACGGGGTCAGGCTGCGGCAGTCCTATCTTCGCATTGCCAAGACCGCGGCCATGATGGCGGGGCGCTACGCCCATGCCAAGCAATTCAAGCGGCATCAGCGGCAGTTGCGCATCCTGCGCAGCCGGCTGGGCCGGATCATCCGCGATATCCGCCGCAAGATCGAAGGTCAGACCGTGCTCGAGAACGCCTTCGTCCTCCCGCTCAGCCGGGCCTCCCAGATCCGCTCGCAGCAGCAGCGCCAGCGCGGCTGGAAGCTTTATTCCTTCCACGCTCCGGAGGTCGAGTGCATCGGCAAGGGCAAAGCAGCCGCCCCTTACGAGTTCGGGGTCAAAGCCTCCATCGTCACCAACAACCGCCGGGCTCCCGGCGGCCTGTTCGTGCTGCACGCCAGGGCGCTACCGGATAACCCGTACGACGGTCACACCTTGCGGGATGTCATCGACCGCACCGAGACACTCACCGGCTGTGCGATCGAGCGGGCCTATGTCGACAAGGGATACCGCGGCCATGACGCGCAGAACCCGCGCCGTGTCTTCATCTCCGGCCAGAAGCGCGGCGTCTTCGGGGTCATCAAGCGCGAGCTGCGCCGCCGCTCCGCCATCGAACCCATCATCGGACACCTGAAGGCCGATGGTCACCTCGGCCGCTGCTACCTCAAAGGCCGCGCCGGCGATGCGGCCAACGTCATCCTCTCCGCCGTCGGCCATAACTTCCGGCGCATCCTCGCATGGCTGAGAGCTCTCTGGTGCCTCTTCCTGGCCACCCTCATCGCCGCCAGCAGCGACGGCTCACCGCTCAAATCGGCTTCTTAACGGACGACGACATAGAGGAACTGCAGGAACTCATACGAAAACTGCGGGGCAGACTGAATTGAGTTGTCATTGACAACTGGCATTTGCGAAGGCCGGCAGGCCGGGCGCGACCTGCACCTGCACATCGACCGCACGGGCCTCGATCCCCTCAAAGGCGACTGTCGAAACCCGCTGAACCATGCTGCCCTCTTGCACAATCAAGGGTAGCAGGAAGCGGCGGGTCTGGCAAGAACAATACGGGAACGAAATCGCAGCCGCCGCGAGCCCTAAGCGATCGTAAACGCGCTCCGGACATTACGCCTCGAATGCGAGCGGCAACGCTCAGCACATTCCAACGAATGTCCGCTACTCCTAAGGCTGCGGGATGGGCCGTGATCTAACGGGTGAAGAAGTCAAAATGCTTGCAAATCGCCGCAGAAGCGAACGACGGGTGTGCAGCCGGCTGGCCAAGATTCATTTCGGCGCGGGCTCGCTGCCGCGAGACTGCACCATCACGGATATCTCGGACGGGGGCGTCAAGGTCGTGGCGGAATTCCTGGAGGTGCCGCCGCAATTCACCATCATCTTCGCGCCGGACTATTCGCGTCAGTGCCGCCTGCGCTGGCGCATCGGTTGCGAATTCGGTGCGGAATTCACCGACTGAGCCGAACCGGCCGGTTTCTTAACGGGACTTTAGCGTTAATCGGCAAAGCATCTCTGATCAGTCCGCCGGCGGTGATCAGAGTATGTCCAAGCGTTCGTTCCTTGCCTCTTCCCCGGCGAGATTCCTGCTCCCCGCGCTCGCGGTGCTTGCCCTCGGTGGCTGCCAGACCACGAGCCTGGAGGACGTCACCGGCGCGCTCGGCGGCAAGTCGGAACCGGCGGCGACGGCCGACGGCGGGCGCGAAATCGACGGCTTGCGCGAGCGCTACCGCGCCAAGCCAAACGATCCCAAAATCGCTCTCGATTACGGCAAGGCGCTGCGCGAGAGCGGCCAGCGCGCCCAGGCCGTCGCGGTGATGGAGCAGGCCGTGCTCGGCCATCCCAGCAACAAGGCGCTGCTCGCCGGCTACGGCCGCGCGCTCGCCGACAACGGCAATTTCCAGCAGGCTTTCGACGTGCTGAGCCGGGCCCATACGCCCGAAGATCCCGACTGGCGCATTCTGTCGGCACAGGGTGCGGTGCTCGATCAGCTCGGTCGCAACGAGGAAGCGCAGCAATATTATGCGGCCGCGCTGAAGATCGTGCCGGACGAGCCCAGCGTGCTGTCGAATCTGGGCCTGTCCTATGTGCTGCAAAACAATCTGCCGAAGGCCGAACAGGTGCTCGGCCGCGCCTATCAGCGCAATCAGAACAATGCGCGGATCCGCGCCAATCTCGCGCTGGTGCTGGGATTGGAGGGCCGCGAGAGCGAGGCCGAAATCCTCGTGAAGGCCGATCTGCCGCCGGACCAGGCCGCAGCCAAGATCACGGCGCTGCGCCAGCTGCTGGCCAAGAAGCAGCAGCAGCGGGCGGACAAGTAATCCGCTCTTTTTTAAGTGCGTCTATGACGCCTTGCGATGCGGCGCCGATCCGCGTCCGGTTCTTGCCTTCAGCTTCTTAAGCAGCGGCCCCAGCAGCGAGCGCTTCGGCTTGCGCACCTCGCCGCGGCCGGCGAGGCGATTGGCCATGGTCTGGAACAGCTCGGTGGTGCGATGGCTCTTGGAGACCTCCGCGATCATCTGGCCGTTATTGGCTGCGGTCGAGAACAGCTTCGAATCGAACGGAATCACTGCAAGCGGCTGGACTTCCATCGTCTTGGCGAAGGACTTGACGTCGATCTCGGCCCGCTTGGGCATGCCGATCTGGTTGATGCAGTAGAGCGGCGGCCGGTCGTTCGGCCGTGCCGTCTTGAGCACTGACAGCATGTTCTTGGTGTTGCGCAGATTGGCGAGGTCCGGCTCGGCCACGATGACGATGTCGTCGGCATTGACCAGCGCGCGCTTGGTCCAGGCCGACCATTGATGCGGCACGTCGAGCACGATGCAGGGCGTGGTCATGCGCAGCGTATCGAAGATCGCATCGAATGCTTCCGCACCGAAATCATAGACGCGATCGAGCGTGGCGGGCGCGGCCAGCAGGCTGAGATGCTCGCTGCATTTGGCGAGCAGGCGCTCCATCAGGGCCGTGTCCGGCCGATCCGGCGACAGCACCGCATTGGCGATACCCTGCGCCGGATCCTGGTTGTAGTCGAGACCGGCGGTGCCGAAGGCGAGGTCGAGATCGATCACGACGGAATCGAGCGCGAGGTCGCGCGCAATGGTCCAGGCGACGTTGTGCGCGACGGTGGACGCGCCGACGCCGCCCTTGGCGCCGACCACCGCGATGATGCGGCCGGTGATGATGGCTTCCGACGCCGAGAACAGGCTGCAGATCGAGCGTACCACGTCGATGGTTTCGACCGGCCCGACCACGTAGTCGTTGACGCCGCGGCGCACCAGCTCGCGATAGGGCGCCGTGTCGTTCGGATTGCCGATCACCACCACGCGCGTGCCGGGATCGCAGACGCCGGCGAGATCGTCGAGGCCTTCGAGAATATCCCGGGTGCCGTCGGATTCGATCACGATGACGTTCGGCGTCGGCATCGTTTCATAGACTTCGATTGCAGCGGCGAGGCCGCCGCTCTTCGCGGTGAGATGTGCCTTGGCGAGACGGCGATCCTCGCCGGCCGCAGTCACCGCTTTGAGCGTTTGCTCGGTCTCGCAAAAGGCCTGCACCGAGATGCGGGGAACCGGCGCAATGTGTTCCTCGGGGTGCTGCGGATCGTCCGCTTCGTCGTCGTGGATCTCAGTCATCTGCCTATTTCGCTGAGTTTGGCCTTGTCAGCCTCGGAATAAGTGGTCGTGGTCGTCATGCCCTTGCGGTAGCGGTCGAAGGCAATGTCGCGCCGTGCGGTATAGGCCGGCGTCTCGGCGCGCGGCTGCTCGAGATCGGCGGGGTTGTCGATCATGGCCGCAAGGTTGCGCTGGCTGGCACAGCCGAGATTGAAGTAGGGCCGGTTCTCGTTGTAGCCAGGGTCGAGGATCGACGGCCCCACGTCTTCGGGCCACAGCCCGCAGGGGCCGGCGACCGCGGTGATCTTGGAATAGCTGAGGCGGATGGTCGGCAGCAGGCCGGGATCTTCCGGGCGATAGGGATGCTGGACGATGGCGCGCGACGGCACGCCGCCGCCGCCGAGCACGGCGCGGATCTCGTGATAGGTCGCTGCCGCGGCGCGCGCATTCGCGGTGTCGATGGGCACGTCGACGACGACGGAGCCGGTGCCTTCCCGCACCCAGTCCCGGGCAATGCCCATCACGTCGGCGTGCTGTGCGTCCGAGAGCCCGCCGCGCGCCTTGCCGACGAAGATCACGATCGAACGCTTGCCTTCCTGCACCGCGATCGGGTGGCGCATGCGGTAGTCGGTCGGCACCGTCTGGGTGGTGACGACGTCACCGGTGGTGTTGCAGGCTCCCAGCATGACGGAGAGCCCCGTCAGCGCGAGCGCGATGCGCAAATTGCGGCGTCGATCGGCGGATGTCTTCGTCATCGCCTGGTCCCCTCTTCCCGTGTCCTGCCCGGTCCCCAAACGTTCGTGTCAGTCGATGATGAAGCCGAAATCCCCGCTGGCGCCGTCGATCGGATCAATGCGGCGCGCTGCGATGCCATAGAGGCGGTTCATGCGGCCGAGCAGCGCCGATTGCGCATCCGAGGACGGCGCGAAGCCGTCGTCGGGCCGCGACAATTCCTTCTGGGCGACCGCGCGCACTACGTAGGGCGTCACGATCACCATCAGCTCGGTCTCGTTGTTGACGAAGTCCTGGCTGCGGAACAGCGCACCGAGGATCGGCACCTGGTCGAGGCCGGGCAGGCCGTTGATCGCCTGCTTGGTCTGCTGCTGGATCAGGCCGGCCATCGCCATCGAGCCGCCCGACGGGATTTCCAGCGTGGTCTCGGCGCGGCGGGTCTGGAGCGAGGGGATCGTGATCGAGTTGTTCGAGTTCGCGGACACCGCCTGCGTCAAGGTGATCGAATTCGTATTCGACAGCTCCGAGACCTCGGTCATCACGCGCAGGCTGATGCGGCCCTCGCTAAGCACGACCGGGGTGAAGTTCAGGGAAATGCCGAACTTCTTGTAGGTGACCTGGGTGGTACAAACGTGCGTGACCGGATCGCAGGCGTAGCCGCCGGGAATCGGGAATTCGCCGCCGGCGACGAACGTCGCGGATTCACCCGAGATCGCCGTCAGGCTCGGCTCGGCCAGCGTCCGCATCACGCCCGCGCTTTCCATCGCGCGCATCGTGGCGTTGACGGTGGCGACGCCCTTGGCGAGGCCGGTGACGCCGAGGCCGTTGTTGCTGACGATCGGGCCGCCCGAGACCGAGAACGGATTGGAGTTGTTGAAATTCACGACCGCGGTGCCGGCGTTGAGGCTGGCACTGAGATCGACGCCGAGCTGCTTGACGATGTCGCGACGGACTTCACCGACGACGACCTTGAGCATCACTTGGTCGCGGCCGCGCACGACGATGTTGTTGACGACCTTGTCCGCGCCGCCGACCAGCTTTGCGGCGACGTCGCCCGCCTGCTGGGCCTCGACCGGGCTCGACACCGATCCGGTCAGCATGACACTGTCGCCCACGCCCTCGATCTGCACGCCGGGCATCGACTGCCGCAGCGCCGCGCGCATGCCGTTGAGATCGCGCTTCACGGCGATGTCGTAGGCGGCGACCTGCTGGCCGTCGGCGGTGAAGAACACCACGTTGGTCTGGCCGACCTGGGCGCCGATGATATAGGCGCGCTGCGACGAACGGATCACCGCGTTCGCGATCTTGGGATCGGCCACCAGCACATCCTTGACCTCGCGCGGCAGGTCGATGACGACCGACTTGCCGACGCCGAGCGACAGGAAGCGTGTCCTGGCGGGTGCGATGGTCGCGACCGTCGACACGCCGAGATCCGGCGCCTGCATCGGCGCCTGGTCTCCGACCGGCGCATCCGCGGCGCGAACGAGATCGGGGGCTGCGATCAGCCCCAGCATCAGCATCACCCCCGCCCAGAACGAGCCGGCGCGCTTCCCCCGAATGCGCAGGCCCGTCCGATATCCCCCGTCCTTCATGCTGTCCCCATCACTTCTGTGACGTCAGTTGTCTTGCCGATACGCCGTAGCGGATCACGTTCACGCCGGTCTGATGCTGCTTGAGCGCGAGGTCCTCGGCCGAATTGTCGGCTGCGTTGGCGTCGGCGATGCTGCGAAGCGCGAGCGTCAGCGTGCCGCCCTGACGCGAGGCCGAGAGCGTCGCGACCTGGTCGGGCCGGAGCTCGAGCGTGACGGTCTTGCCGATCACGGCGTTCTGGCCATCCTTTTCCTTCGGCGCCTGGTCGATCGCGAGCACCCGGACGTTGGTCAGGACGACCTCCGAGACGACCAGGTCGTTGCCGGCGGTCGGGCCGTTGGTATCGGGATTCTTCAGGCGCCGTGTCAGCACGATGTCGACGCGGTCATTCGGCAGGATGAAGCCGCCGGCTCCGGTCTCGGCTGAAATCTCGGTGGATACGGCCCGCATGCCTGACGGCAGGATCGCGGCCATGAAGCCGGACCCGTCGGCCTTCACCAGCTTCTGGTCGCGGATCGGCTCGCCCTGCATCAAGGGCACGCGCGCGATCGAGCCGGCGATCTGGGTCTGCGCGTCGGGCCTGGAGTCGCGGCGGATGAAGGCGCTGCTGGCGGTCGCTTGCGGCCAGGTCTGCCATTGCAGATCCTCCGCCTTCACGGCCTGGCCGAGCTGGATGTCGGATTTGGCGACGAGCACCTCGACCGTCGGCAGCTTCTCGGCCACCGGAGCAACGGGCGCGAGCTGTTTGTCGTAGCTGCTCGCCAGATACGCAGCGACGCCGCCGGCGCCCAGTGCGATGACGAGAACGACAATGCGTGCGGTGTTCATACGCTCTACTCATACGCGGGGCACTCGGACCGCACGTGGCGGGTTCCCCCGCATCGATGAGTAGGGAGTAAAAGTATAAGGGATGTTGCGAGACCGAGTGTGATGTCGCGTGACGGCCCGCGTTTTAGGCAGATGGTGAACGGCGCGTTATTCGCTCGGCCAGTGGCCCCGTAGTTTCACGCAGGGCGCTATGGTGAACGTGTGGTTAGTGAAAGGCCGGGGGCACTTGTATCGATGCCCGTAGCCCGGATGGAGCGCAGCGAAATCCGGGAATCGATCCCTTGGCGAAATGCGCTCCGTCCGAGTTACGCGGGTACCTACTTCTTTCGCTTCTGCTCGATGACGTCCCAGATCTTCGCGGCCACGTCGGGGCCGCCGAGCCGTGCGATGGCGCGGATGCCGGTGGGCGAGGTCACGTTGATCTCGGTGAGATTGCCGTTGATGACGTCGATGCCGACGAACAAGAGGCCGCGCTCGCGCAGCGCAGGACCAACGGTGGCGCAGATCTCGCGCTCGCGTGGTGTCAGCTCGGTCTCCTGCGCGGCGCCGCCGCGCACCATGTTGGAGCGGAGGTCGTCGGCGGCAGGCACGCGATTCACGGCGCCGGCGAACTCGCCGTTCACCAGGATGATGCGCTTGTCGCCGTGCTTCACCTCGGGGATGAATTGCTGGATCACCCAGGCTTCCTTGAAGGTGACCGAGAACATGTCGAACAGCGAGCCGAAATTCATGTCCTGCGGCATCACGCGGAACACCGCGGCGCCGCCATGACCGTGCAGCGGCTTCATCACCACGGCGCCGTATTTGTCGCGGAACGCGTTGATCTCATCCATGTCGCGCGAGATCAGCGTCGGCGGCATCAGCTGCGGAAAGTTCATCACGAACAGCTTTTCCGGCGCATTGCGCACCGAGGCCGGATCGTTGACCACGAGCGTCTTCGGATGGATGCGTTCGAGCAGGTGCGTCGAGGTGATGTAGGCGAGGTCGAACGGCGGATCCTGGCGAAGCAGCACCACGTCGAAGCCGTTCAGCGCCTCGCGCTTGGGCTCGCCCAGGGTGAAATGATCGCCGGCGTCGTCGCGCACGGTGAGCAGCTGCACGGGCGCAACGATCTCCTCGCCGACCATCGAGAGCTTGTCGGGCGTGTAATAAGACAGGCCGTGGCCGCGCTTCTGCGCCTCCAGGAGCAACGCAAAGGTCGAATCGCCCTTGATGTTGATGCGGGCGATGGGGTCCATCTGGACGGCAACGTTCAGTTTCATGGTCTGCCTTTCAGGTCGAGGCGTCGAATGCCGCCAACACATGGCGTGGAAGCGAGCGTGGCGCAATCAGCATGGCGTCGAATCGCAATTCGAATTCCGCATGCTCGGGATGCGCGGCAAGCCAGCCCTGCGCGGCGTCGATGATGCGCTGCTGCTGGCGCGGTGTCACGGCATAGGCGGCCTCGTCGAGGCTGGCGCGCGCCTTGACCTCGACGAAGGCGATCAGGTTGCGGCGCCGCGCCACCAGATCGATCTCGCCATGCGGCGTGCGGTAGCGTTTGGCGAGAATGCGGTAGCCCTTCGCCATGAGGTAGGCGGCGGCTCGGCTCTCGGCGGAAATGCCGGTCCGGAACGCGGCGACACGCGCGGGCGAGGCCATTTTCGGTTCCGCCGGGACCTCACTCTTCGCCATCGCCGCCCCGCAGGTCCTTGGCGAGCTCGAGCGCGCGGGCATAGACCTCGCGGCGCGGTCGCCCCGAGAGAGCAACCGCATGCGCCACGGCATCCTTGACGCTGTGCGCGGCAAGCTGTTCGCGCAGGAGATCGTCCAGCGCATTGGATGTCAGCACGTCGGCATCCGCGGCGGGCGGCCCGATCACCAACACGAACTCGCCGCGCGTCTCGGGCGCATCTGCTTGTCGCGCCAGTTCGGCGAGGGGCGCACGCCTGACTTCTTCATGCAGCTTTGTCAGCTCGCGGCAGACCGCGGCATCGCGATCACCCATGATCTCGGCGAGATCGGTCAAGGTGTCCTGCATCCGATTTCCCGATTCGAACATCACCAGCGTGGCATCGATGCGCGCGAGTTCCGCAAGGCGTGACCTCCGCGCCGCCGACTTCGCCGGCAGAAAGCCCTCGAAGAAGAAGCGATCGGTCGGCAGCGCCGCGACAGACAGCGCCGCCAGCACCGAGGACGGACCGGGCAGCGCATGGACCGCATGGCCGGCCGCACAGACCTCTCGCACCAGCTTGAAGCCGGGGTCGGAGATCAGCGGTGTCCCGGCATCCGAGACCAGCGCGATCGAACCGCCTGCCGCAAGCGCTTCCAGGATTTTTGGCCGTGCGGCTTCCGCATTGTGCTCGTGGTATTGCTTCAGCGGCGCCGCGATGGCGTAGCGCTCGGTCAGCCGGCGCGTGATGCGCGTGTCCTCGCAGGCAATGACGTCGACGCCGGCCAGAGTCTGCAGCGCCCGCAGCGTGATGTCGCCGAGGTTGCCGATCGGGGTTGCGACCAGATGAAGGCCGGGCACGGCCTTTGGTACCGTGATGCGATGGGCATCGATCGAGAAGCCGCGCGCGGCGGGGTCTAGGGCTTCAGGCGTATTTATCGGGGCCGGCTTTGCGCGCATAATAAGGTCAACTTAGGTACGATCTGGAGGGCTGGGAACTGGTCCTCCGAAAAAGATCGTGCCGAGGCAAGGGGCGAGGAAAGACGGGAATGTGATCCAACTGGATTGCATTCGAGAGGGAATGAAGCGCTCACGCCATATTGGCGGCGGAAACGCCGCCTTGATGCTGCGCAAGGGGCGGCGAATGGCTGGCCAGGACGGGAGGAACGCTGCCTTCAGCGGTCATTATCCTTTTGTTTTGGTTAACTATTTGCCGACAATATGTCTGAATCCGCGGCTTGTGTCGCGGCAAACGTGACGAATGTTGTGACGGGCTGGCAACGGCCGGTCAGAAGAGAAGCTGCCATGCAGGGCCCGCGTCATCCAAAGTCTCCCGTTCAGGGGCCCCTGATATCAAGGGCGACCCGGCGAAGCGCGCTCGGCCTGCTGCTCGGCGCGCCCCTGCTCTCGGCCTGCGCCGGCGTGCAGCAGAGTTTGAGCCAGTTCTCCAGTCCGTTCTCAAGTTCCGCGCCACCGGCTCAGCCCGCCGGCCCGCCGCAGCAGGCCACCACGGCCGGCACCGGCGGGGTCAAGGTCGCGCTGATCCTGCCGCTCTCGGCCGCCGGCAATGCCGGCCTCGCCGCGCAATCCATGCGCAACGCCGCGGAGATGGCGCTGGCCGAGTTCCAGAATCCGAACATCCAGCTCCTGATCAAGGACGACAATGGCAGCCCGCAAGGCGCGCAAGCGGGCGCGCAGCAGGCGGTCGACGAAGGCGCCGAGATCATTCTGGGGCCGCTGTTCGCCCAATCGGTGCCGGCGGTGGCGCAGGTCGCGCGCACGCGCAACATCTCGGTGATCGCGTTTTCGACCGATTCGAGCATCGCCGGCCGCGGCGTTTACCTGCTGAGCTTCCTGCCGGAGTCCGACGTCAATCGCATCATCGAATATTCCGCCGGCATCGGGAAACGCTCGGTCGCCGTGCTGGTGCCCGACAATGCCTATGGCAACGTGGTCGAAGCCACGGTGAAGGCCGCGGTGCCGCGCCGCGGCGGCCGCATCGTCGCATTCGAGAAATACGGCGCCGATCGCGCCACGCCGGCGCGCAACGTTGCGCAGCAGCTCGGCAGTGCGGATGCGCTGTTCATCGCCGATGATGGCGATGCCGTCGTCGCGGTCGCGGATGCGATGACTGCGGCCGGCGCGAATCTGCGCAACATCCAGATGCTCGGCACCGGCCTGTGGGACAATCCACGTGTCTATGCCAGCCCCGCGCTGCAAGGCGGCCTCTACGCTGCGCCGGATCCGGCCGGCTTCCGCGCCTTCTCCGGCCGCTATCGCACCAAATACGGCGCCGAGCCGATCCGCACCGCGACGCTCGCCTATGACGCCGTCGCGCTCGTCGCCGCGCTCGCGCGCACGCAAGGCACGACGCGCTTCTCGTCCGACGTGCTCACCAATCCTTCCGGCTTCGCCGGCATCGACGGCCTGTTCCGCTTCCGCGCCGACGGCACCAATGAGCGGGGCCTTGCGGTGATGAAGGTGACGACCGGCGGCGGTGTGGCGGTCGCAGGCTCGCCGAAGAGCTTTGGGGCGTAGCCCAGGACGACGGTGCCGTAGGATGGGCAAAGCCAAGCGTGCCCACGCATTTTTCGTGATCGAGAGAGATCGCGGGCACGGCGCAAGTGCGCCTTTGCCCAGCCTACGAGATCTCGCTAAGCGGCGAGGTCCGCGACCACCGCATCCAGCACCGGGAATCCGCTGCTGGTCACGCGCAGGCGGCCCGTCGCATCGACGGTGATCGCGCCTTCCTCGCGCAGCAGCGCGATACGGCGGGGGTCGAGCGGGCGGCCGGAGAGTGTCTTGTAGCGCTCGGGGTCGATCCCTTCGGCCAAGCGCAATCCCATCAGCAAGAATTCGTCGGCGCGTTCTTCGCTGTTGAGGAGATCGTCGGTGACGACGCCGTGGCCGCTGCTTTCGACGCGCATCAGCCAGGCTTCGGGACGCTTCTCGGTCGCGGTGGCATGGCGCACGCCGTCGATGTCGAGGCGGCCATGCGCGCCGGGGCCGATGCCGGCATATTCCTCGCCGCGCCAGTACACCAGATTGTGCCGGCACTCTGCACCGCGCCGCGCGTGGTTGGAAATCTCGTAGGCGGGCAGGCCGAGCTTGTCGCAGGTCTCCTGCGTCACGTCGTAGAGAGCGCGCGCGATCGATTCGTCCGGCGTCTTCAATTTGCCGGCCTGATGCAGGCCGAAGAACGGCGTGCCTTCCTCGATGGTGAGTTGATAGAGCGACAGATGCTCGGCGGCTTCGCCGATGGCGAGGCGCAATTCATCGGCCCACATGTCAGGCGTCTGGTCGGGGCGGGCGTAGATCAGGTCGAACGAGTAACGGTCGAACGAGCGGCGCGCGATGGCGACGGCATCGAGCGCTTCCCGCGCGCTGTGCATGCGGCCCAAAGCTTTCAGCGAGGCATCGTCGAGCGCCTGCACGCCGAGCGAAACGCGATTGACGCCGGCGGCGCGATAGCCTGCGAAGCGCGTGGCTTCGACGCTGGTCGGGTTCGCTTCCAGCGTCACTTCGACGTCCTTGGCGACGCTCCAATGCCTGCCGATCGCATCGAGAACGGCGCCGACGGTTGACGGCTGCATCAGAGACGGCGTGCCGCCGCCGAGGAAGATCGACGTCACTTCGCGGCCGGGCGCGCGCTCGGCCGTGGTTGCGATCTCGCGGGCGAAGGCGCTCGCAAACCGCGCCTCGTCGATCGCGGCGTGGCGGACATGGCTGTTGAAGTCGCAATAGGGACACTTCGACAGGCAGAACGGCCAATGCACGTAGACGCCAAACGCATCCTTATTAGCGCGGCTCAAGGCAGATCTCCGCCAGTTTCACGAAGGCGCGGGCGCGGTGCGACAGGCCAAGGCCAAGCGGCGGCAGGCCATGCTTCTCGATGCTAGTCATCTCGCCGAAGGTGCGCGCGTGGCCGTCGGGCAGGAACATCGGGTCGTAGCCGAAACCGGCGGTGCCGCGAGGCGGCCAGACCAGCGTGCCGTGGACATGCGCCTCGACCTCTTCGAGGTGATCGTCGGGCCAGGCGACGCAGAGTGCCGAGACGAAATGGGCCTTGCGCTTGTCAGGCGTGGTGGCGCCGCGCTCCTGCAAAAGGCGTTCGATCTGCGCCATCGCCGCGGCGAAATCCTTCGACGGTCCGGCCCAGCGGGCGCTGTAGATGCCGGGCGCGCCGTCGAGCGCGTCGACCACGATGCCGGAATCGTCGGCGAAGGACGGAAGGCGGGTCGCCTGTGCTGCGGCGATCGCCTTGATCGCGGCATTGCTGCGGAAATCGTTGCCGGTCTCTTCAGGTTCGCCCAAGCCGAGCTCGCCGGCCGACACCGCCTCGACGCCGTGAGGCGCCAGCAGCTCCCGCATCTCGGCGAGCTTGCCGGGATTGTGGGTGGCGATGACGAGCTTTCCGGTGATTCGACGGTGCATGGGCCTATTGACTACGCGACAGCGAGTTTCTGCAAATCCACCAGCCGCGACACGCCCTTGCGTGCCAGCGCCATCAACGCCAGGAACTCGTCCTGCGTGAACGGCTCGCGTTCCGCGGTGCCCTGCACCTCGACGATGCGGCCATCGCCGGTCATGACGAAATTGGCGTCGGTCTCGGCTTCCGAATCCTCGGCATAGTCGAGATCCAGCACCGGGGTGCCGTTGTAGATGCCGCAGGAGATCGCGGCGACGTTGTCGCGCATCACATTGGTCTTGATCATGTTGCGCGCCTTCATCCAGGCGATGCAATCGGCGAGCGCGACCCAGGCGCCGGTGATCGAGGCGGTGCGGGTGCCGCCGTCGGCCTGCAGCACGTCGCAATCGACCGTGATCTGGCGCTCGCCGAGCGCTTCGAGATCGACGATGGTGCGCAGCGAGCGGCCGATCAGGCGCTGGATCTCGACGGTGCGGCCGCTTTGCTTGCCCGCGGCCGCTTCGCGGCGGGTGCGTTCCGAGGTCGCGCGCGGCAGCATGCCGTATTCGGCGGTGACCCAGCCGCGGCCCTGGCCCTTCAGCCAAGGCGGCAGGCGTTCTTCGAGCGTGGCGGTGACCAGCACGTGGGTGTCACCGAATTTCACGAGGCAGGAGCCTTCCGCATATTTGACCACGCCGCGCTCCAGCGTCACGGGGCGCAATTCGTCGGGCGCACGGCGGCTTGGCCGCATGGGAAAATCCTCCAAAACTCGCAAGGGATAGGGCTGTTGGCGGTGCTTGTAGGTGGGGTGAGGGTGGGCAGCAAGGCTTTTTCACCCCCGGATATCCACCCCGCAAACGCAACGCTTGTCAGAACCGCCCCGGATGGACAAATTATGAGGATCTGAGAGGAGTTACCGTCTGTGGCCCATCACGATCCGATCCATCTGATCGCGCCGCGCGCAGGCCTCGCCCAGCTCAACGAGCGTTCCCGCGACATCTTTCGTCAAATTGTCGAAAGTTACCTTGCGACCGGCGAGCCGGTCGGCTCGCGCAACATTTCGCGGCTGATCGCCATGCCGCTGTCGCCGGCCTCGGTCCGCAATGTCATGGCCGATCTGGAACAGCTCGGCCTGATCTACGCCCCGCATACCTCGGCCGGCCGGCTGCCGACGGAACTCGGCCTGCGCTTCTTCGTCGATGCGCTGATGCAGGTCGGCGATCTCAACGAGGCCGAACGCCAGTCGATTCAGAGCCAGCTCACGTCCGTCGGCGAAGCCCACTCGGTTGAAGCCGCGCTGGATCAGGCCCTGACCCGGCTTTCCGGCCTCACCCGTGCGGCCGCCGTGGTGCTGACGCCGAAATCCAATGCGCGGCTGAAGCACATCGAATTCGTCCGACTGGAACCCGAAAAGGCCCTGGTGATTCTGGTCGGTGAGGACGGTCAGGTCGAAAACCGCGTGCTCACGTTGCCGCCCGGAGTTCCCTCCTCGGCCATCACCGAAGCCGGCAATTTCCTCAACGCGCGGATCCGCGGCCGCACCTTGGCCGAGGCGCGCCTCGAGTTGGAAACCGCGCTCGCAGAGGCCCGCGCCGAGCTCGATCAGCTCGCGCAAAAGGTGATTTCCGCGGGCATCGCCAGCTGGTCTGGCGGCGAGAACGAGGACCGCCAGCTCATCGTCCGCGGCCACGCCAACCTGCTGGAAGACCTGCATGCGCTGGAGGATCTCGAACGTGTCAGGCTGCTGTTCGACGATCTCGAGACCAAGCGCGGCGTGATCGACCTGCTGGGACGGGCCGAAACCGCCGAGGGCGTGCGCATCTTCATCGGCAGCGAGAACAAGCTGTTTTCGCTGTCGGGCTCCTCCACCATCATCTCGCCCTATCGGGATGCCGCCGGCCATATCGTCGGCGTTTTGGGCGTGATCGGGCCGACGCGGCTGAATTATGCCCGTGTGATCCCGACCGTGGACTATGCCGCCCGCATCGTCAGCCGCCTGTTGGGGGGCTGACCGGTATTTGCCTGCGATCACGGGCGCTTGATTTTCGGCGCCCGAAGCACGATATCCGGGCCAGCAAATCCCTTGAAACGAGTTCGAGATTACCGCCGATGAGCGAGCAAGACCGGCAACCCGAAGACACGACCGCGCCGACCGGCGAGCCCGTAGTGTCGAAACCCTACATCATGCCCGACGATCCCGAGCCGGGCTCGGTCGAGCTGTTGCAGAAGGAAGCCAGTGAAGCGCGCGATCGCATGCTGCGGACGCTGGCCGAGATGGAGAACCTCCGCAAGCGCACCACCAAGGAAGTGGCTGACGCCCGCCTCTACGGCATCACGGGCTTTGCTCGCGACGTGCTCGACATCGCCGACAATCTGCAGCGCGCTCTCGATGCCGTTCCGGCGGAAGCGCGCGCCAATGCCGATGCCGGCCTGAAGGGGTTGATCGAGGGCGTCGAGCTCACCGAGCGCTCGCTGCTCAACGCACTGGAAAAGCACGGCGTGAAGAAGTTCGACCCGCAGGGCCAGAAATTCGATCCGAACTTCCAGCAGGCGATGTACGAAGTCCCTGACGCCTCGGTGCCAGCGGGCACCGTCGTGCAGGTCATGCAGGCCGGCTACACCATCGGCGAGCGCGTGCTGCGCCCGGCGCTGGTCGGCGTCGCCAAGGGCGGCGCAAAGCCCGCGCCCGCGGCCAACAGCAACGACGCGAACTGAGCGGCGTCAGCGCGCTTCCTACTCTCTCCTCATTCCGGGCTCGCGCTGATACGCGCCCCGGAATGACTGCGTGAGAGCTTTACGCGCTGACCGCGATGTCGGCGGACTGAATGCGCTTCACGCCGGCCTTGGCCATATCGGCCCAGGCTTTGGCCAGCGAGCCCTGATTGTCGATGCCGCGGCAGGCGTCTTCCACGACATAGACCTCGAAGCCCGCCTTGCGTGCATCGAGCGCGGTCCAGGCGACGCAGAAGTCGGTGGCGAGACCCGCGACGAAGACGCGCTTGATCTTGCGTGACTTCAGATATGCGGCAAGGCCAGTGGTTGTCTTGCCGTCGGCTTCGAGGAAGGCCGAATAGCTGTCGACGTCCTTGTGAAAGCCCTTGCGGATGATGAGCTCGGCCTGCGGAATCGAGAGGTCCTTCGACAGCGAGGCGCCCTCGGTGCCCTGCACGCAATGGTCGGGCCACAGCACCTGCTTGCCGTAGGGCAGGTCGATGGTCTCGAACGGCTTCTTGCCGGAATGCACAGAGGCGAACGAGACGTGGCCGGGCGTGTGCCAGTCCTGCGTCATCACCACGTTCGCAAAGCCCTTCGCGATCTTGTTGATCACGGGCACGACCTGCTCGCCTTCCTTCACCGCGAGACTGCCCCCGGGCAGGAAGCAGTTTTGGACGTCGATCACGAGCAGCGCGGAATTATCGTCCGGCTTGATCGCGGCTGCTGCGAAAAGAGTTGAGGGGGCGAAGCTCGCAAGCGCGGTCGTCCCCAGCGCGGCCAAGATCTGTCGTCGATTAAGCATCGTCCGCCTCCCCTGAAGGATGATCTGAAGCTGATCCAATGCGGGAAGCCTAGTTCCGTTCGTGTACGAACGAAAGCCTGAAAATGCAGCCGGCGCTGGTGAGCGGTTGGGCTGTCAGGCCCGTCACCGTCGCCCTATCCCTTCGGCTGGATGCCGTCGCGCACGGCGCGGAAGCGGGTGAAGGCGTCAGACCACTGATCGCGCGGCGCGCTGGCGATGATGCGCAGCGACGCGCCGCCACTCGAGAAGCGAATCCACTGCACCACCGTGACGGGCGTCTTGTCCTTGCCGCTGACGCCATCGATCCGGGTCTCAAAGCCCTGCTGGCCGTTGATGCGGATCGGCTCGGACATGGTGACGCGGGATTCGCGCAGACCGGGAATCTGAAGCGCGGCCTCCTGGGCGAAACGGGCGCGGTCGTCGGCGGCCTGCGGCGTCGCGCCGATCACGCCGAGGATCATGAACGGCTTGGATTCATAGCCTGCGCTCTCACTGCCGTCGGCCAGGATGATGCTGGCTCCCGGCGCCAGCGTACGGATGTCCTTGAAGCCGGCAAGCTCGGTGATCTTGAACGGCATCAGTCCGAGCTGTTCTTCCGCCGATACCTCCCTGCGGGTCACGGCGGTCGCAAACATCTGCTTCACCGCCTCGTCGGTGTAGATCTTCGACGCCTTTTCGGGGACCTGCACCGCGACGTAGCCGGAGAAGCCGGCGCCGGGCACGATCATCGAATAGCGCTTCACCGGGGTCTCGCCGGACTTGCCGCTCTCGGTGGTGAAATAGGCAAGGCCCGCCGGCGTCTCGATCTTGTCCGGCTTGACACCGTTGCTGCCGGCCGGATTGGCGTTGAAGGCGGCCACGACTTCGCCATAGGCCGCAGGCGGCAGCTCGGTGACCAGCACCTTGACGCTGCCGTCCTCGCTCTCGAAGCCCGGAAAGGTCTTTGCCGTGTTCAGCCCGACCAGCGGCACCATGCCGAGGCGCAGCCCAGGCGGATAGACGGCGTCGGCAGCGAGCGCCTGACATGCGGAGGCGACGAGGAGGGCGAGCGCGGCGAGGGGGCGGGTCAGCTTCATGGGCACTCTGATTGGTTCACATTGAGGCCGTTCGATGGTCGGCAGGCGGGCCGCTTTTTCGCGCAAAGCAGCCCCGAGGGCGAGCCTCCAGCCGTTCGGCCGGTCCGCCTTTTAGCGGGTTTGGCGTGCCGGTAACAGGGCGGGGCATCTCCCCGGCGGAAGCGCCGGCAGACCACCGACCTGTTAATAATTCCTCATCCGCAAGCTCGGTCGAGCCCGGATATGATCTGCCAAATCCTAATGTTTTCACGGTCCAAACTTGCGTTCGGTCCTTGCGGGCCCCTCCCCCCCTCCTATATGAGCCTCAACCATCGCAATCTCGCGAATGTTTGATCTTAGGGGGTTTCGGATTGGGTGCCTTCTGGGCCCAACCAACCTGCCGCAAAAAGAAGGATATCAGGACCATGGGAAAGGTCATTGGGATCGACCTCGGCACCACGAATTCGTGCGTCGCCGTGATGGATGGCAAAAACGCCAAAGTCATCGAGAATTCCGAAGGCATGCGCACGACGCCTTCGATCGTCGCCGTGACTGATGACGGCGAGCGCCTCGTCGGCCAGCCGGCCAAGCGCCAGGCCGTCACCAATCCCGAGCGCACCTTCTTCGCAGTGAAGCGCCTCATCGGCCGCCGCTACGACGACCCGATGGTCGAGAAGGACAAGAAGCTCGTTCCGTACAAGATCGTGAAGGCTTCCAACGGCGACGCCTGGGTCGAGGCCGACGGCCAGACCTACTCGCCCTCGCAGGTCTCCGCTTTCATCCTGCAGAAGATGAAGGAGACCGCGGAAGCCCATCTCGGCCAGAAGGTCGACCAGGCCGTCATCACCGTTCCCGCCTACTTCAACGACGCCCAGCGCCAGGCGACCAAGGACGCCGGCAAGATCGCGGGCCTTGAAGTTCTGCGCATCATCAACGAGCCGACCGCGGCCGCGCTCGCCTATGGCCTCGACAAGACCAAGGCCGGCACCATCGCCGTGTACGACCTCGGCGGCGGCACCTTCGATATCTCCATTCTCGAAATCGGCGACGGCGTGTTCGAGGTGAAGTCGACCAACGGCGACACCTTCCTCGGCGGCGAAGATTTCGACATGCGGCTCGTTGGCTACCTCGCCGACGAATTCCAGAAGGAGCAGGGCATCAACCTGCGCAACGACAAGCTCGCGTTGCAGCGCCTGAAGGAAGCCGCAGAGAAGGCCAAGATCGAGCTGTCGTCGACCACGCAGACCGAGATCAACCTGCCCTTCATCACCGCGGACCAGACCGGCCCGAAGCATCTGACGATGAAGCTCACCCGCGCCAAGTTCGAGGCGCTGGTCGACGACCTCATCCAGAAGACCGTCGAGCCCTGCCGCAAGGCGCTGAAGGACGCCGGCGTCACCGCCGGTGAGATCGGCGAAGTCGTGCTGGTCGGCGGCATGTCGCGCATGCCGAAGGTCCAGGAAGTCGTGAAGCAGCTGTTCGGCAAGGAGCCGCACAAGGGCGTCAACCCGGACGAAGTCGTGGCGATCGGTGCTGCGATCCAGGCCGGCGTGCTCCAGGGCGACGTCAAGGACGTGCTGCTGCTCGACGTGACCCCGCTGTCGCTGGGCATCGAGACGCTGGGCGGCGTGTTCACCCGCATCATCGACCGCAACACCACGATCCCGACCAAGAAGAGCCAGGTGTTCTCGACGGCTGAAGACAATCAGAATGCCGTCACCATCCGCGTCTTCCAGGGCGAGCGTGAAATGGCGGCCGACAACAAGATGCTCGGCCAGTTCGACCTGATGGGCATTCCGCCGGCCCCCCGCGGCATGCCGCAGATCGAGGTGACCTTCGACATCGACGCCAACGGCATCGTCAACGTCTCGGCCAAGGACAAGGCCACCGGTAAGGAGCAGCAGATCCGCATCCAGGCCTCCGGCGGTCTGTCGGAAGCCGACATCGACAAGATGGTGAAGGACGCCGAGGCCAATGCCGCGGCCGACAAGCAGCGCCGCGAAGCGGTCGATGCCAAGAACCATGCCGACGCGCTGGTGCATTCGACCGAGAAGGCGCTGGCTGAGCACGGTTCGAAGGTCTCCGAGACCGAACGCCGCGCCATCGAGGATGCCGTCAGCGACCTCAAGGAAGCGCTGAAGGGCACCGATGCCGAGGCGATCAAGGCCAAGACCAATACGCTGGCGCAGGCTTCGATGAAGCTCGGCGAGGCCATGTACAAGCAGCAGGCCGAATCCGACGCGGCCAAGGACGCTGCGAAGGATGACGTCGTCGACGCGGAATTCACCGAGGTCGACGACGACAAGAACAGCAAGAAGTCCGCCTAAAGCCCGCGAGGGTATGATGCGGACGGCTTGGACCCGACACGCTTCTCTGGCCTCCCCCCTGAGGGGGGAGGCTTTGGTGTCGGAGCGGGCGGGCGATCGGCCCGTTACGATCGATCAATTCCCAGCCGCTATGCTCAACACTGCCATGCAGCCCTCTGCGGAGATGCGGAAGGCTGCCTATATCGTCGCATGGCGACGGTGTTTCGCCCCGACTTGAATCGCGATCGGATAGACCTGAGTCAGACATGTCCACGTCCACAAAGCGCTGCTACTACGAGACCCTCGAAGTCGAACGCGATGCCGACGAGAGCAGGCTGAAGTCGTCATTCCGCAAGCTGGCGATGAAATTCCATCCCGACCGCAATCCCGGCGATGCGACCAGCGAGGTCAAGTTCAAGGAAATCAACGAGGCCTACGAGGTCCTCAAGGACAAGGACAAGCGCGCCGCCTATGACCGTTACGGTCACGCCGCTTTCGAGCAGGGGGGCGGCGGTGCCGGCTTCGGCGCCGGTTTTGCCTCGTCCTTCTCCGACATCTTCGAAGACCTGTTCGGCATGGCCGGGCAGCGCGGCCGCGGCGGTCGCGAGCGCGGCGCCGATCTGCGCTACAATATGGAAATCACCCTCGAGGAGGCCTTCAGCGGCAAGACCGCCCAGATCGAGATCCCGGTCTCGGTCACCTGCGAGGCCTGCTCCGGCATCGGCGCCAAGGCCGGCACCAAGCCGAAGACCTGCTCGACCTGCGGCGGCGCCGGCCGCGTGCGCCAGTCGCAGGGCTTCTTCACCCTCGAGCGCACCTGCCCCGGCTGCCAGGGCCGTGGCCAGATGATCGAGGATGCCTGCCCGTCCTGCTCGGGACAGGGCCGCGTCACCCGCGAGCGGACGCTGTCGGTCAACATCCCCCAGGGCGTCGAGGACGGCACCCGGATCCGGCTCGCCGGCGAAGGCGAGGCTGGCGTTCGTGGCGGCCCGCCCGGCGACCTCTACATCTTCCTGTCGCTGGCCCAGCACCAGTTCTTCCAGCGCGACGGCGCCGATCTGCATTGCCGCGTGCCGATCTCGATGGTGACCGCCGCGCTCGGCGGCGAATTCGAGGTGCCGACCATCGACAAGGCCAAGGCCAAGGTGAAGGTCCCCGCCGGAACCCAGTCCGCCCGCCGATTCCGCATTGCGTCAAAGGGTATGCCGGTGTTGCGCTCACGGCAGATGGGCGACATGTACGTCCAGGTCGTGGTCGAGACCCCGCAGAACCTCACCAAGAAACAGCAGGAATTGCTGGCCGAGTTCGAAAAGCTCTCCTCCGGCAATACCCAGCCGGAATCCGAGGGCTTCTTCGCCAAGGTCAAGGATTTCTTCGGTAATCGGGCGAACTGACTCGGCTTGACCGTATCGTGTTCGGCCTATACGTCTTTATGACCATTTTCTGACACGCCGCGGTCCCGCGGTCCCGTCCGGTCCTGACATGCCCTTGCCATCGTCCGCGCGTGCGTTGAAGAAGCCCCGTCTCGATGACGAGGTGCGTTTTCTCAGGTCGTGGATCGAAAAGCCGCTGCACATGGGCGCGGTGATGCCGTCCGGCAAGCTGCTGGCGCGGACCATGGCTCACTATGTCGATCCCGATTCGGATGCGCCGGTGGTCGAGCTCGGGCCCGGCACGGGGGCCATCACCTCGGCCCTGGTCGAGCGCGGCGTCGACCAGAAGCGTCTCGTCCTCGTCGAATACAATCCCGGCTTCTGCGCCCTGCTGCGCGACCGCTATCCGCAGGCCAAGGTGGTGCAGGGCGATGCCTATCGTCTGCGCGACACGCTCTGGAATGTCCTGAGCGCGCCGGCGAGCGCCGTCGTCTCCGGCCTGCCGCTGGTCACGAAACCGATGCTGACGCGGCTGCGGCTGATCCGCGATGCCTTCACGGCGCTCGCGCCCGGCGCGCCCTTCGTCCAGTTCACCTATGCGGTGGTGCCGCCGATCCCGAAATCACTGCCCGGTGTGTCCACAGAGGCCTCGGAACGGATCTGGATGAACCTTCCGCCGGCCCGCGTCTGGGTGTATCGCAAGGACTAATCTGTCGCCACGAACGCGGTGCGCTCCCTCTCCCGCTTGCGGGGGAGGGTTGGGGTGGGGGTGTTTCCACGGTGGATTCCCCCAGTCGAGAAAGCCCCCTCCCGCCGCGCTTCGCGCGTCGACCTCCCCCGCAAGCGGGAGAGGTGAACGGAGTTCGCCGCCCGGATGTCAGCTCCGAAAATCCTGGTCATTCCTGGTTCGACCCGCAGCGGCTCTCACAATGTGAAGCTGGCCGCGGTCGCCGCGTATGAATTCGCCCAGGCCGGCGTTGACGTCACCCGCATCTCGCTCGCCGATTTTCCGCTGCCGATCTATGACGGCGATCTCCAGGCCAAGTCGGGGGTACCCAAGAATGCGATCAATCTGAAGCGCATGATCGGTGCGCATCATGGCGTGCTGATCGTCTCGCCCGAATACAACGCCTCGGTGCCGCCGCTGCTCAAGAACGCGATCGACTGGGTCAGCCGCGTCCACGAACTGCACGAGGCCCGCGGCGAGGTGTTCCGCAATCGCACCTTTGCGCTCGCCGGCGCATCGCAGAGCCGGCTAGGTGCCGCCCGCGCGCTCCAGGCCTTGCGGCTGATCCTGACCTCCTGCCACGCCAATGTGATTGCCAGCCAGCTCACGCTCGCCTTTGCCGACCAGGCCTATGACGATATGGACAGGTTGAAGAACGAGGGCGACATCGCGGCCCTGAAGGAGCTGGCGCGGCAATTGATCGACATTTCCCAACGCATGATGTGAGGTGACATGACGCCAGCCGAAATCGCCCCGAAGGATCGTCTGATCGTCGCGCTCGATCTGCCAAGCGTCGATGCTGCGGAGGCGATGATCGCAAGGCTCGGCGATAGCGTCACCTTCTACAAGATCGGCTATCGCCTCGCTTATGCCGGTGGATTGCCGCTGGTGGCAAAGCTTGCCGACAGCGGCAAGAAGGTCTTTCTCGATCTCAAGCTGCACGACATCGGCAACACCGTGGCTCAGGGCGTCGAGAGCATCACAAAGCTCGGTGCGACCTTCCTGACCGTGCACGCTTATCCGCAGACCATGAAGGGCGCCGTTGAAGGTCGCGGTTCTTCAAAGCTGAAGCTCCTCGCCGTCACGGTGCTGACCTCCTACAATGACGATGATCTGCGCGCGGCAGGCTTCCGGCTCGACGTTTCCGAACTGGTCGAAGCGCGCGCGCAACAGGCCCGGGCGCTCGGCATGGACGGGCTGGTGTCGTCGCCCGAAGAAGCCGGAGCCTTGCGCAAGATCGTCGGCCACCAGATGGCTCTGGTCACGCCCGGCATTCGCCCGGCGGGCTCGGAAACCGGAGATCAGAAGCGCATCATGACACCCGCTCGCGCGATCAGCGCTGGCGCGGATTATCTCGTCGTCGGGCGTCCTGTGGTGGAAGCTGCGGACCCCAAGGCCGCGGCTGACGCCATCCAGGCCGAGATCGTGCAAGCACTCGGCTAACGGCAAAAACCAAGGAGAAGAACAATGGCAAAAGGCTACTGGATCGGGCGCGTCGACGTGAGCAATGACGAGGGCTACAAGCCCTATGCCGTCGCCAACGGTCCCATTTTCAAGAAATGGGGAGGCCGCTTCGTGGTCCGCGCCGGCAAGTTCACCACTGTCGAGGGCGCCAGCCGAACCCGCAACGTCGTGATCGAATTCCCTGACTATCAGACCGCGATCGCCTGTTACAATTCGCCGGAATACCAGGCCAACATCAAGGTGCGGCAGCCGCACTCGATCGCCGACCTCATCATCATCGAGGGCTATGACGGCCCGCAGCCGCAGGACGGTTGAGGCGCCCCGTCATTCCGGGCTCACCCTTGGGGCGGTCCGGAATGACGGCTTCAGATCCCCCTCGGTTGCCGGAACTGCATCGCGCCGCTACAACGCAGCTGAGAGGATCACACCATGTCAGACATGCGCTTGATTGTAGCCGGAGCCGGCGGCCGGATGGGCCGCGCCCTGGTACGGGCGATTGCCGACAGCAAAGGCGCGGTGCTGGCCGGCGCCCTGGAGGCGCCGGGCTCGGAGCTGCTTGGCAAGGATGCCGGCGTGCTGGCCGGTCTGCCCGCCAACGGCATCAAGCTGTCCGCCGACCTCTGGGCGATGTCGAAGGATGCCGACGGCATCCTGGATTTCACCGTGCCGGCCGCGACGATCGCCAATGTCGCGATCGCGGCGGAGCGCGGCATCGTCCACGTCGTCGGCACCACCGGGCTTTCGGGCTCCGACAACGCCGTGATCAAGAGTGTCACAAACCGCGCGGTCGTGGTGCAGTCAGGCAATATGAGCCTCGGCGTCAATCTGCTGGCCGCGGTGGTCAAGCGCGTCGCCAAGGCGCTCGACGAGAGCTTCGACATCGAGATCGTCGAATCCCATCACCGCATGAAGGTCGATGCGCCCTCCGGCACCGCGCTGATGCTGGGGCAGGCGGCGGCGAGCGGTCGCGGTATCCCGCTCGATGAGGCGCATTCGGAGCGCGGCCGCGATGGCATCACCGGCGCGCGCAAGCCGGGCGCGATCGGCTTTGCCTCCTTGCGCGGCGGCACCGTCGCCGGTGATCACAGCGTGACGTTCCTCGGCCCGTTCGAACGCCTGACGCTGTCGCACCAGGCCGAGGACCGCATGCTGTTCGCCCATGGCGCGCTGAAGGCGGCGCTGTGGGCGCATGGCAAGAATCCGGGGCACTATTCCATGGCCGACGTGCTTGGCCTCGCCGACATCTAACCAAATTAGCGAACGGAAAGCAGTCAATGAGCGAACGTCTTCTCGTGCTCGTGCGCCACGGCCAGAGCGAATGGAATCTGAAGAACCTGTTCACAGGCTGGAAAGATCCTGACCTCACCGAGCTTGGTGTGAAGGAAGCCAGGGAAGCCGGGCGCAAGCTCAAGGCACAGGGGCTCGTGTTCGATGTCGCCTTCACCTCGGTCCTGACGCGCGCGCAGCACACGCTCGATCTCATTCTCGGCGAACTCGGCCAGCAGGGCCTGCCGACCTCGAAGAACCTCGCGCTGAACGAGCGCGACTATGGCGATCTCTCCGGCCTCAACAAGGACGACGCCCGCAAGAAATGGGGCGAGGAGCAGGTCCATGTCTGGCGCCGCTCCTACGATGTGCCGCCGCCCGGCGGCGAAAGCCTGAAGGACACGCTCGCGCGCGCCTTGCCGTATTACGTGCAGGAGATTCTACCTGGCGTGCTCAACGGCAAGCGCACGCTGGTGGCCGCGCACGGCAACTCACTGCGCGCGCTGATCATGGTGCTGGAAAAGCTCTCGCCCGAAGGAATCTTGAAGCGCGAACTCGCGACCGGTGTTCCGATCATCTACCGGCTGAATGCGGATTCGACGGTGGCGTCGAAGCTGGATCTGGCGGGATAGGCTTCTTCGGCTCTCCCCGCCTGCAGGGAGAGCCGGAATTCGCGCGCAGCGCGGATTCCGGGTGAGGGGGACTCTCCGCGAGTCCAGCTGCCTCCGATTTTGCGGAAGCCGCCCCTCGCCCCGACCCTCTCCCCGCAAGAGCGGGGCGAGGGGGAAGAAAGATCACTGCATCCCCAGCTGTCCGGCTTCCCAGCCCAGCATCGCCTGCTTGCGGGTGATGCCCCAGTGATAGCCCGTGAGCGTGCCGCTCTTGCCGAGCGCGCGGTGGCAGGGCACGACGAAGGAGACCGGGTTCTTGCCGACGGCGGCGCCGACGGCCCGCGAGGCCTTCGGATTGTTGATGTTGCAGGCGATGTCCGAATAGGACACCGCGCGCCCCATCGGGATCTTCAACAGCGTCTCCCATACCCGCACCTCGAAATCGGTGCCGATCAGCACGATGCGGAGCGGCTGGTCCGGCCGCCACAGCTTGGTGTCGAAGATGCGCGCCGCCAGCGGTGCGGTGCCTTCGTGGTCTTCGACATAGGTGGCGTTGGGCCAGCGCCGCGTCATGTCGGCGAGCGCGACCTGCTCCTCGCCCGGATCGGCGAAGGCGAGACCTGAAAGGCCGCGGTCCGTCGCGATCACGATCGCGGTGCCGAAGGGCGAGGGATGGAAGCCGTAGCGCAAAGTGAGTCCTGCGCCGCCGTTCTTCCATTCGCCGGGAGACATCGCCTCGTGGGTGACGAAGAGGTCGTGCAGGCGGCCGGGACCTGAAAGCCCGGAGTCGAGTGCCGCATCGAGGATGCTCGCAGAGTCCCGCAACAGTCCCTTGGCGTGGTCGAGTGTCAGCGCCTGCATGAAAGCCTTCGGCGTGATCGACGCCCAGCGGCGGAACAGATGGTGCAGCTCATCCGGCGTGACGCCGGCCGCGTCCGCCACCGCTTCGATGGTCGGCTGCGCGCGCCAGTTTTCCGAGATGAAAGCGATCGCCCGGCGCACCGAATCATAGTCGCGCAACGCGGCGGTCTGGGAGCCCGGCCTGGCCAGGCGCTGGTCATGTATGGCGAGTGTCATCATGAGCGGAAATGTAGGCCCGGCACCGGGTCGAAACCACCCGATTTCCGACCCGCCGATCAGGTGATCGGGTTGTAGGTCGGGCCCCGCTTGGCGGCGTTGAGCGCCTCAATCAAGCCTTTGTAAAAGCTTGCTTTTTCATCCGGTCCGAGGAACCGCGCGATCTGGATCTGCTGACCGCGCGAGATCAGGTAGAGATGCTCGATGCCAAAATCCTCGTCGACCTCCATGTCGAGGCGGACCCAGAGCGGATTGAAGGTGAATTCGGCGACCTGACCGCGATGACTGATCCGCCGCACGCGCAATTCGGAGGTCGTGACGGTGATCTCCTCGCGCGCCCGGGCGGTGCGGAAATTGACCTTGAAGGCCCACCAGACCACGAGCACGTCGAGGCCGAAAAAGCCGAGCACCGGCCAGGCGCCCTTCATCAGGAAGACGATGCCGGTGGCAAAGCTGACGACGCTCAGGAACAGCATCACGGCGAGAAAGCCGGTGCGGTTGAGCGAGCGATGCGGCGTCAGCAGCGCGGAGAAGATCTGCTGCTCATTCTCGCGCTCAATTTCGTTGCCTGTGCTCATCGTCCCTCAGTATATCCCGATCATGGCGAAAATCACCCGCAAGCCGGCCCCGCGCAAAGCCGCCGTGCCGAAGAAAACGGCAAAGGCGGCCATCGCGAAGCCCAAGCCTGCTGAGAACAAGCCCGCGAAGAAATCCCTCAAGGCGCCACAGCCCAATTCCATCAAGCCTTGGACACCGGCCGAAGTTCGCGAGGTCTTCAGCCGCTTCCGCAAAGCCAATCCCGAGCCGAAGGGCGAGCTCGAGCACGTCAATCCTTTCACGCTGCTGGTCGCCGTGGTGCTCTCCGCGCAGGCGACCGATGCCGGGGTCAACAAGGCGACGCGGGAATTGTTCAAAATCGCCGACACGCCGCAGAAGATGCTCGACCTCGGCGAGGAGCGTTTGCGCGACTACATCAAGACCATCGGCCTCTATCGCACCAAGGCCAGGAACGTGATCGCGCTATCGGCGAAACTTCTCGCCGAGTTCGGCGGCGAGGTGCCGCGCACGCGCGCCGAGATCGAGTCGCTGCCGGGCGCGGGACGCAAGACCGCCAATGTCGTGCTCAACATGGCCTTCGGCGAGCACACGATGGCGGTGGACACGCACGTCTTCCGCGTCGGCAACCGCACGGGCCTTGCACCCGGCAAGACGCCGCTCGAGGTCGAGCTTGGTCTCGAAAAGGTGATCCCGGCCGAATTCATGCTGCATGCTCATCATTGGCTCATCCTGCACGGCCGCTACACTTGCCTCGCGCGCAAGCCGCGCTGTGAAGTCTGCCTGATCAACGACCTCTGCCGGTGGCCGGAGAAGACGGTGTGAGCACCGCTATCGCACCTGCCGCGCCGGCTCGATCAGCTCGGGCCGGGAGCCCGACAGCCGCTTGTGCATGTGGACCATGAAGGCCATGCCGAAGATCGGAGTCGCCAGGTTCACGACCGGGATCGAGACGAAAGCCGCGATGAACAGGCCCGCGGTGAAGATCGTCGCGGCATTGTCGCGGCGCATCGCTTTCGCATCCTCCGGCGAGCGGAAGCGCATCGCGGCAAGCTCGAAATATTCACGCCCGAGCAGCCATGCTGCCGCAAGGAAGAAAATCAGGAAACCGGCGCCGGCCAGGAACACCAGCGGCAACGCGGCGAGATAGACCAGAATGGTCAACAGCGCGGTCTTGATGCCTTCGAGGATCGCCTGGTTGAACGGCAGCGCCATGCCCGGCCGCTCGGCCGGATAATATTCGCGCTCGACGATGTCGGCGACGTCGTCGACGAAGAAGCTCGCCACCAGCGAGGTGATCGCCGGCATCAGGAATACGCTGCCGAACACGACGCCGAAGCCGGCGGCAATGGAGATGATCCAGGCCAGCACCTCCAGCGAGGAGTGCCAGCTCGGCCCGAGCAGGCCCTCCAGCCAGACCTCGCCATAGGTCGCGAACCAGCTCAGCAGCCGCTGCAGCCCGATCGCGAGCACCACGATGAGCACCAGCGCAAGGCCGATCGACCGCCACAGGATCGATCGCATCGGCGGCGACATCATTTGCGACAGCGCCTTGACGGCGGCATCCAGCATGGGAACCTCTCACCAAACCATCCGCGAGAGGTAGACACCCCGGGCCGCTTCGGCAAGGGAGGCTGACCCTTGGCTTGATCAGTCCTAAGGCTCCGCTGCGATGCTGGCCCAGCAGGCAATGGCGCTGCAGACCGTGCTCCAGCGGCCGAACCCCTTGTAGATCTGGGCGGCGACCTGCTCCTGCTGCTTCAAGGTGCCCTCGGCCTTGATCTGCGGATCGGAGACGTTGCGGATCGCAAGCCAGCGCGGCGCCTTGGCGCCCATCTCCTGCACCACGAGGCCGAGGACGGCATCGCCCATCTCGGAGACGTCGCCAAGCCCTTGAAGCTTGAAGTGATTGTCCGAGGTGTCGAAGCCGAAGAAATCGGTCGTGACCACGGAGGACGACAGTTCGCTCGGCTTGACCACGAAGATCTTCGGCGGCCTCGTGTTGTCCTTTGGCAGCTGTCCGGCATTGGCCTTGAACAGCGTCTTGGCGGTTGCGAACTTCGTCGTCTTGGCCGGCTTGCTGGAGAAATGCGCCTGCGCAAACGGCTGCTTCTTGAATTTCGACAGGCAGTCGAAGCGCACGATCGGGCTGACGACGACGTCGCCGACCTCGACCTTTCTGCCGATGCCGCCGGCCGTGCCCGTGGTGATGACGAGCGTCGGCTGCACCTCCGTGATGATCTGGCGCCAGACGTCGATGTTCGGCAACTGCGGACCGTCCTGCGACATGTGCGAATCGGATTTGAAGACCACGACCTTCTTCTTGCCGATCGTCGTGGTCCAGAAGCTGCCGAGCCGCTTCAGCTCCTTGGCCGGGCAGCCATTCCGCATCTTCTTCGAGATGGTTGCGTAGTTGTGCGTGTAAGGAACGTAGTCGTTGTGCGAATCCTTGCCTGGCGTCAGCACGCGGCTGGTTGCGTGCCCTTCGTCGACGGTCCAGGTCACGACCAGTACGTCGGCACGGGGCAGCGGGCCCTTGCCGTTGCCCGGCTTCGGCCCGGTCTGCGGGGCGAGCCCCTTGGGCCAGGGAATGTCGGTGAAGCGCGACAGTCCGGTCGCGGTCGAGAAGGCCATGAACTCACGGCCTTCGGTCGATTCGGAATCGAAATCGATGATTTCGCGCTGAAAGTCCTCGGGCGCGACCTTCGCGGTCTTCCTCACGGCGGCGTCCGCGATACGCTTGACTGTAAAGGTCTCGCGCGGCGGCGGCGTGGTGATCGGATCGAACCCCAGATTTCTCTCAATCCATTTGCGGTCAGCAGGCATCACGCGGTCTCCGCCAATTGTTTTTGACAAACGTATTTCGTTGGTCGGCCGGATCAGCCGACGGTTGCAATCTTAGATCGAAAATCCGTTCACGGAATGGTCGGGGCTATTGACCCATTCCGTGTCGCTTTGAGAGTGGAAGGGCGCTCGCCCTATCAAACAAGCTCGCGTGCGAAAATAATCGATCAATCACCTGAACCAATTCGCTGCTGAGATTACACCTATAGTTGAGGTGCGACAATCAGCCTTCCAATCACAAACGGAGGAAGTCATGGCAAGCTCGACTAAGCGTGTCACGCTGGCGAACAGCGCCCGCAAATTGCCGAAGGGGGCCAAGCTCGTCGGCGCGGCCGACCCCAAGCAGGAAATCGAGATCAGCGTTCGTCTCCGCGCCAAACGCGCCGACGACGAACAGGTGATGGCACTCGGCGCGCAACCGCCGCGCGAGCGACAATATCTTTCCCGCACCGAGTTCGCCGAACAGATGGGCGCCGATACGGCCGATGTCGCCAAGATCGACGATTTCGCCCATCACCATGACCTCAACGTCAAGAGCGTGCATCTGGCTTCCCGCACGGTGAAGCTGACCGGCACGGTGAAAGCGATGGGTGCGGCTTTCGGCGTCAAGCTCAACAAGGTCAAGCACGAGGGCGCGACCTATCGCATGCGCAAGGGCAATGTGCAGATCCCGGCCGAGCTCGAAGGCATCGTGGTCGGCGTGCATGGCCTCGATAACCGGCCGGTGGCGCAGCCGCATTTCCGGCGCAAGTCGGCCAGCAAGACAGCGAAGAAGGGGGCGACCGCGCGAGCAGGGCAGGGCGGCAGCTTCTCGGTCGAAGAGATCGCCAAGCTCTACAACTTCCCGGGCGGCGAGACCGGCGCCGGGCAGTGCATCGCCATCATCGAGCTCAACGACATCGACACCAAGGGTCATCCCACGGGCGCAGGCTACAAGACCTCGGATCTGAAAACGTTCTTCAAGAAGGCGGGCATCCCGATGCCGCAGATCGCACCCGCAAGCGTCGACGGCGGTGCCAACAAGCCCGGCCACTCCGACGCCGACGGCGAGGTCGTGCTCGATATCGAGGTGGCCGGCGCGGTCGCGCCCGGCGCCAAGATGGTCGTCTATTTCGCGCCCAACACGACCAACGGCTTCATCGATGCGGTCAAGGCCGCCGTTCATGACAACGCGCGAAAACCCTCGGTGATCTCGATCAGCTGGGGCGGACCGGAGGATCCGGAGAGCTCGCAGCAATTCGTGGACGGTCTCAACGAAGCGATCCGAGATGCCGCCGCCATGGGCGTCACTGTCTGCGTCGCGTCCGGTGACAACGGTTCGGCCGACATGGCCGAGGGCTGGGACGGCAAGCCGCATGCCGATTTCCCGGCGTCGAGCCCCTTTGCGCTCGCCTGCGGTGGGACCAATCTCAGAGCGCCAAATGGTTCGATTACAGAGGTGGTCTGGAACGGCGGTCCGCAGGACGGCGCGGGTGGTGGCGGCGTCAGCGTGATGTTCGCCGAGCCGAAATACCAGGCCAACGCGCATGTCCCGAAATCGCCGGCCCATCGGAGCGGCCGCGGCGTGCCTGACGTCGCCGGCGATGCCGACCCTGCGACCGGCTATCAGATCTTCCTCAACGGTGTGATGACCACGATCGGCGGTACCAGTGCGGTGGCGCCGCTGATGGCCGGGCTGATCGCCCGCATCAACGAGGCTACGACCAAGAAATTCGGCAAGACCGTCGGCTTCATCAACCCACTGATCTACGCCTCGCACGCGCAAGGCGTGTTCCGCGACATCACGGTCGGCAATAACGACATCACCGGCTCGCTGCACGGCATGTACAAGGCCGGTCCCGGCTGGGATCCCTGCTCCGGCCTCGGCGTTCCCAACGGCGCGGCGTTGCAGGATCTGCTGGCGGCGTGAGCCTATCGGCGCTCTCTCCTCCGTCATTGCGAGGAGCTCTCGCGACGAAGCAATCCAGACTGTCTCTGCGGACGGACTCTGGATTGCTTCGCTACGCTCGCAATGGCGAACTCAGCTACACCGTATCCAGTGCCTTGCCGCGCACATCAGGGCCGAACAGCGCCATGGCGATCACCACGATCAGCATCGCCGCGGTGATCAGGCCGAACACGCCGGTCACGCCGGCCTCCTTCAGCATGTAGGCGACGATGAAGCCGGAGAATGTCGCGGAGAGCCGGCTCATCGAATAGACGAGGCCCGAGGCCTGCGCCCGGATCTGGGTCGGAAACACCTCCGTCTGGTAGGCGTGATAGGCGTAGGACATCGTCGTGTTGCAGGCGGTCAGCAGCACGCCGCAGACGATCAGCAAGGCCGGCGCGGTCATCTGCGCGAACGCCATCCCGAACACGATGATGGCGATGCAGGCGCCGGCGATGATCCACCGGCGTTCGAACCTGTCGGCGAAGCTGGCGGCGAGCAGCGGCGCGATCGGATAGGCGAAGGCGACGATGAAGGAATATTGCAGGCTCTTGGTGACGGTGATGCCTTTCTCCACCAGCAGCGTCGGCACCCAATTGGCAAAGCCGTAGAAGCCGAAGGCCTGGCAGAGGTTGAACACCATGAACAGGACGACGAGCGAGACATAAGGCGGCCGGAAAAGATCGGCGAAGGCGACGCGTGTGGTCGTCTGAGTCGCTGGCCGCGCGGGCGAAGTTGAGGGGTTCATCGCTGCGCCGCCTCTGGCTTCGAGGGTTGCGAGGATCCGGAACGCGTCCTCGGTGCGGCCGTGACGCGCCAGCCAGAGCGGGCTTTCGGGCACGAACAGCCGCAGCACCCAGATGATCATGCTGGCGGCGGCGCCAATCAGTACCACCCAGCGCCAGCCTTCGACGCCGTAAGGCGCGAGCGGCACCAGCCACCAGGCGAGGAAGGCGACAACGGGCACCGCGACGAACATGATCGACTGGTTCACCGCAAAGGCGCGTCCGCGCATCCGGCTCGGCACCAGCTCGGTAATGTAGGCATCGATGGTGATGACCTCGACGCCGATGCCGATGCCGGCGAGGAAGCGCCACAGCAGAAGACCTCCGGAGGAGGTCTGGCAGGCCATGATCACGGACGCGGTGGTGTAGGCGAGCAGGGCATAGGTGAAGATCGCGCGCCGGCCAAAACGATCGGCGAGGAAGCCGAGGAAGAAGGTGCCGACGAACAGGCCGGCGAAGGTTGCGGCGACGAAGGCGCCGATGCCGGAGAAGCCGAAGAAGGCCTGCGTCGTCGTGGAGAGCAGGCCGCTGCGGCTGAGGCCGGGCGCGATGTAGCCGGTCAGGAACAGATCGTAGATCTCGAAGCAGCCGCCGAGCGAAAGCAGGATGACGAGCCTCCAGACATAGCCCGTCGCCGCCATCGCCTCGAGCCGCCGCGAGATCTCGTCGGGTCCTGATGGTGATGGCGTGTCGATCCCGATATTCGTGTCGATTCCCACGACGCTCATGATGTCCTCCCGTGGCGCGCTATAAGCGCGCGGTTCCGGCGGCTCATCTCTGTGGTCTTTTGTGAACCTTGCCGGATCGTGCCATGTTGGCGGTTGGAAGCCGGAAATCCAGAAGAACATATCGATGGAAGCGTTCGAGATTTTCGAACGAGCCATCCGCGCGTCATTGCGAGCGCAGCGAAGCAATCCAGAATCCCACTACGGAAAGACTCTGGATTGCTTCGCTGCGCTCGCAATGACGGCGTGGCGAGAACTCACCCCGCCAGTGTCGCCTGCCAGCCGCCGCTGCGCACCTGGTCGGCGATCAGCGAGAGCATCAAGCGGCGCATCTCTTCCATGGCGTAGGTCATCGGGCGGTTGCGGAGGCGGCAGAGATAGAGCGTGCGGGTCAATTTCGGCTCGACCACCTTGCGCGCGACCAGGCGGCCAGCGGCCAGCTCCTCGCGCGCGAACAGCTTGGTGGCAATGGTGCAGCCGAGCCCCTCCACCAGCGCGCCGGTCATGCCCGTGATGGAGTTGGCGTGCAGGATCGCGGCGCCCTCCAGCCGCTTGAGCAGCACGGGATCATCGAGCAGCGCGCGGGAGGACAGGCCGAGGCCGTAGCGCAAGAGGATCAGCGGCAGCCGGCTCAGCTCCTCGAACCGGATCGGCGCCCTGCCCTTGCCGACGAGTTTGGGGATGCCGACCAGGAACATCTCCTCTTCGAGCACCGCCTCGGTGATCAGCTCCTTCTCGGACGGCGGATTGTAGACCAGGGCGAGGTCGACATTGGAGACCATCAGATGCATCAGCGTCGCGCCCGACAGGCTCTCGGTGAGCGACAGCTTGAGTTTTGGATATTTCGTCAGCACCGTGCGCATCAGCTCGACGCCGATCGCCTTGACGCCGGAATTGGCCATGCCGATCGAGATCTCGCCGGCGATGACGCGGGCGCCCTCGCGCACCTCGGTCTCGGCCTCCGCCATCGCGCGCAGGATGATGCGCGCATGCTCGTAGAGCCGCTCGCCGGCCGCGGTCGGATCCATGCCGCGCGACTTGCGCTCGAACAAAGGCGTGGCGAACTCGGCCTCCAGATTCGAGATATGATGGCTGAGCGCGGACTGGGCGACATTCACCTGGTCGGCGGCGCGCGACAGGTTCCGCTGCTCGTAAACGGCGATGAAATAGCGGAGCTGGCGCGAATCCATGGGCGGGCCAACGTTCTAGATCTGCGAAGGCATTCTTCGACAGATTATATTTTTAAGAAGGCTTGTGAAGACCTAGTCTTTGCGCCGAACCGACAGGGAGTGACGGATGGCTGAGACCGGATTGCCGCTCGAAGGCGTGCGGGTCGTCGAGATGACCCACATGGTCATGGGCCCGACCTGCGGCATGATCCTCGCGCAGTTGGGAGCCGAGGTGATCAAGGTCGAGCCGCCCGCCGGCGACAAGACCCGCTCCCTGGGCGGCATGGGCACCGCGTTCTTCCCGCTGTTCAACCGCGGCAAGCGTAGCGTGGTGTTGGACTTCGAGGTCCCTGAGGATCGCGACACCATGCACCGGCTGCTGGAAACCGCCGATGTGTTCCTGGAAAATTTTCGCGATGGCTTGCTCGAGAAGCAGGGGCTCGGCGCCGAGGAGTTGCGCCGCAGGCATCCGCATCTGATCATCGCCGGCCACAAGGGCTTTCTCTCCGGCCCCTATGAGCATCGTCCCGCGCTCGACGAGGTCGTGCAGATGATGTCGGGGCTCGCCGCGATGACCGGCACCAAGGAGAAGCCGCAGCGCGTCGGCTCCTCCGCCAACGACATCATGGGCGGCATGTTCGGCGTGATCGCGATTCTCGCCGCGCTCTATCAGAAACGCGGCGGCAAGCGCGACGGTGCGGACATCCGCATCGGGCTGTTCGAGAACTGCCTGTTCCTGGTTGCCCAGCACATGGTGGAATACGAGATGACCGGCAACAAGCCGCGCTCGATGCCGGAGCGCGAGCACGCCTGGCCGATCTACGACATTTTCGATGCCGCCGGTGAGGGCCGCATCTTCATCGGCGTCGTGACCGAGGGCCACTGGCAGGCGTTCTGCCGCGAGTTCGGCTTGAACGAGTTTCTCGACGATCCCGCCTTGCGCACCACCACCGATCGCATCCTCGCGCGTCCGCGGATCCTTCCGCGTGTGGCGGAGATCATCCGCCAGTGGAACGTGGCCGAGCTGTCGCAAAAGCTCGACGCGCTCAACATTTGCTTCTCCCCGATCAACCGGCCCGAGGATCTCCTCGCCGATCCGCACGTGCTGCGGCCGGGCGGGCTCGTCACCAACGTCACCGCCGACGGCAAGCCGTTCCACGTGCCGACGCTGCCGATCGAGTGGAACGGTGATCATCTCGGCGAAGGCCTCAAGGTCGCGCCGCTCGGCGCCGACACCTCGGCGGTTCGCGCCGAGGTCGACAGCAACGATATCACGTCAAAAGCCGCTGGGAGGCGCGCATGAGCCGGATCGAGACCATCTACCCCGCAGACCGCGTCGTCTTGCGCGAGGTCGGCCTGCGCGACGGGCTCCAGCTCGTGAAAAAGTTTCCCTCGACCGCCGCGAAGCAGCGCTGGGCGCGCGAGGAATACGCCGCCGGCGTTAGGCATTTCGAGGTCGGTTCGTTCCTGCCGGCCAAGACCTTTCCGCAATTCGTCGATGTCCGCGAGGTCATCGGAACGGTGGCGAGCCTTCCCGGCGCCCATGGCATCGCGCTCGCGCTGAACGAGCGCGGGGTCAACGAGGCGCTGCAATCAGGCGTCGGCGAGATCGCCTCGGTGGTATCGGCGACCGAGGAGCACAGCCAGGCCAATGCGCATCGCTCGCGCGATTCGGCGATCGCCAACATCAAGCGGCTCTGCGAGCTGCGCGATGCCAGCAGCCACAAGCCGCTGGTGAACGCGGCGATCTCGATGGCGCTGGGCTGCTCGATCACCGGCGCGGTCGATCCGAAAGAGGTGCTGCGTCTCGTCGAGAAATGCCTCGAGGCCGGTGTCGATTTCGTCGCGATCGCCGACACGGTCGGCTATGCCGGGCCGAAACAGGTGGCCGAATTGTCGCGCGCCGCTGTCAAGCTCGCGGGGACAAAGCCGATCTGCATCCATCTCCACGACACCCGCGGCATGGGCATCGCCAACGCCGCCGCGGCGCTGGACGAAGGTGTCCGCATCCTCGACGGTTCGCTCGGCGGCCTTGGCGGCTGCCCCTTTGCGCCCGGCGCGACCGGCAACGTCGTGTTCGAGGACCTCGTGTTCCTGTGCGAGAGCAAGGGTTTTGCGACGGGGATCGATCTCGACAGGCTGATCGCGGTGCGCAAGATTTTGCGGGAGGAAATGCCGAACGAGCAGCTCTACGGCGGCCTCGCGCGGGCGGGGTTGCCGGGTGCGAGTGCGAAGGCGGCGTGATCTCGCCACTCAGGCACTATCTTAGGGTGGGCAAAGCGAAGCGTGCCCACGACCTCTATGCCGTCTTGGATTAATCGTGGGCATGGCGCAAGTGCGCCTTTGCCCACCCTACGATTCCTGTCCGGGGCACGAGCACTAGGCTCACTCATGCCCGATGGCCGTGCTTCCGCACCTTCGGCTTGCTGTCCCCCGTCGGGATCATCACCACACGCCCGTAGCGGACGCCGCGCTCGGCGATGATGTGGTCGGCAAAGTGCCGGACCTCGGCAGCATCGCCCTTCAGCGCCGTCATCTCCATGCAATTGTTGTCGTCGAGATGAACATGCAGGGTCGCGAGCGCGAGGTCATGATGGCCGTGGAATTCCTGCACCAGCCGCTTCGAGAGGTCTCGGGCGGCGTGATCGTAGACATAGACGAGGCCGGCGACGCAGGCGCCCGTTTGTGCAGTGTCCTCGCTCGATTGCTGCAGGCCCGCGCGGGCGAGATCGCGGATGATCTCCGAGCGGTTCTGGTAGCCGCGCGCCTCGGCCGCGGCGTCGATCTCCGCCAGAAGATCGTCCTCGATCGTGATGGTAATCCGCTGCATCAGGCCCTCTCCGCGGGTACCGCTGTTTCTTACCTCGCCCCGCGTGCGGGGAGAGGTCGGAATTCAAGCGTAGCTTGAATTTCGGATGAGGGGGACCCTCCGCAAGTCTCACTTGCAATGAATTCGCGGAGGCGGCCCCTCACCCCAACCCTCTCCCCGTAAGAACGGGGAGAGGGAGAGGAGAGGTCATCACAACCGCGTTGCGCGCAGCCGCAGCGCGTTGCCGACCACGCTCACCGAGGATAGCGCCATCGCGGCGGCCGCGATGATCGGCGACAGCAGCAGGCCGAAGGCCGGATAGAGGATGCCTGCGGCGATCGGGATTCCGGCGGCGTTGTAGATGAAGGCGAAGAACAGGTTTTGCCTGATATTGCTCATCGTCGCCTGCGACAGCTTTCGCGCCCGCACGATGCCGGTGAGATCGCCCTTCAGCAGCGTGACGCCTGCGCTTTCCATCGCGACGTCGGTGCCGGTGCCCATGGCGATGCCGACCTCGGCCGCCGCCAGCGCCGGTGCGTCGTTGACCCCGTCGCCGGCCATTGCGACGCTGCGGCCGGCCTTCTGCAGCTTCGCCACCACCGCGCTCTTCTGGTCGGGCAGCACCTCGGCCTCGACATCGGCAATGCCGAGCCGGCGCGCCACCGCTTCGGCCGTGGTTCTGTTGTCGCCGGTCAGCATGATCACCTTGATGCCCTCAGCGGCGAGTGCCTTCAGCGCGTCCGGGGTCGAGGCCTTGACCGGATCGGCGATGGCGAACAGGCCGGCAAGCCTGCCGTCGACCGCCATGTTGATGACGGTCGCGCCGTCGCCACGCAAGCGTTCGGCCTCGGCATCGAGCGGCTTGGTGTCGATGGCGATCGATGTCAGATATCTTGCGTTGCCGAGCACCACGCTCCTGCCGTCGACCTTGCCGGTCGCGCCCTTGCCCGTTGGCGAGTCGAATTCTTCCACCTGGCCCAGCGCAAGCTGCTTCTCCTTCGCGGCGCGCACGATCGCGTCAGCCAGCGGATGCTCGCTGGCGCGCTCGACGGTGGCGGCAAGCCGCAGGATGTCCTTTTCCGCGAAACCGGATGCCGGCACGATCGCGACCACCTTGGGCTTGCCTTCGGTGAGCGTGCCGGTCTTGTCGACCACCAGCGTGTCGATCTTCTCCATCCGCTCCAGCGCCTCGGCGTTCTTGATCAGCACGCCGGCCTGTGCACCGCGGCCGACGCCGACCATGATCGACATCGGGGTGGCGAGCCCCAGCGCGCAGGGGCAGGCGATGATCAGCACGCTGACGGCGGCGACGAGGCCGAAGGCCAGCCGCGGCTCCGGTCCGAACCAGGCCCAGGCGGCGAAGGCCGCGATGGCGACAGCGATGACCGACGGCACGAACCAGCCGGCGACCTGGTCGGCCAGCCGCTGGATCGGCGCGCGCGAACGCTGGGCATCCGCCACCATCTGCACGATCTGCGACAGCAGCGTCTCGCGCCCGACCTTGTCGGCGCGCATGATGAAGCTGCCGGACTGATTGAGCGTGCCGGCGATGACCTTGGCGTCGACCTCCTTTGTCACCGGCATGGATTCGCCCGTCACCAGCGATTCATCGAGCGAGGAGCGGCCCTCGAGAATGACGCCGTCGACCGGCACCTTCTCGCCGGGACGAACACGCAGGCGATCGCCGGCATGGAGCGTGTCGATTTCGACCTCGTGCTCGCTGCCATCGGCGTCGACACGGCGCGCGGTTTTCGGCGCGAGCTGCAGCAGCGCCTTGATGGCGCCAGAAGTCGCATCGCGGGCGCGCAGCTCCAGCACCTGGCCGAGCAGCACGAGGACGGTGATGACGGCGGCGGCCTCGAAATAGACCGCGACCGCGCCTTCATGGCCGCGGAAGGTTGCGGGGAAAATCTGCGGCGCGATGGTGCCGATCAGGCTGTAGACATAGGCGACGCCGGTTCCCATCGCGATCAGCGTGAACATGTTGAGGTTGCGCGTCAGCAGCGACTGCCAGCCGCGGACGAAGAACGGCCAGCCGGCCCACAGCACCACGGGCGTTGCGAACACGAGCTGGATCCAGTTCGATAAGGTCGGATCGATCCAATTGTGCGGCCCGGCGAGATGGCCGCTCATCTCCAGAACGACGGGCGGCAACGCCAGCGCGCCGCCGATCCAGAAGCGCCGCGTCATGTCGGCGAGCTCGGGATTGGGTCCCGTCTCCAGGCTCGCGACCTCCGGTTCCAGCGCCATGCCGCAGATCGGGCAGCTGCCGGGTCCGACCTGGCGAATCTCGGGATGCATGGGGCAGGTGTAGATCGTGCCCGCCGGCATCTCGGGCTCGGGCGTTTTGTTTTTGGTGAGATACTTGGCGGGATCCGCGGCGAATTTGGTGCGGCAGCCGGCCGAGCAGAAATGGAAGGTCTCGCCGTGATGCTCGAAGCGATGTTTCGAGGTCGCAGGATCGACCGTCATGCCGCAGACGGGATCGAGAACCTTTGTGACGGCGGCGTCGTGGCCGTGATCATGGCCGGAATGGTCGCCATGGCCGCCGCAGCAGGAGGAAGTCGCGGGCACGGGAGCAGCGGCCGCCTTGCTGGAACAACCGCATCCGCCGTGAGTCTGTTCGTTGTGATGATGCCCGTGATCCGCGTCGCTCATTTCCATGCTCCGGTCCTTGACTCGGTCTTGCAACCTATACCCGGTAAGGGTATATAGACCGCATGCGCAAGGACATCAAGGCATCTGTCGGAAAACGTCTCGGCCGGATCGAGGGCCAGGTTCGCGGCCTGTCGAAAATGGTAGAGGAAGACCGCTACTGCATCGACATCGTGACGCAGATATCGGCTGTCCGCGCCGCGCTGCGCCGGGTCGAGGAAGAGATCCTGAAGGACCACGTCGCCCATTGCGTCGAGCACGCGATCGCGAGCGGCGACAAGGCCGATCAGCGCGAGAAGATCGCAGAGCTGATGGCGGTGATCGGACGGGCGGAGCGGTAGTTCTCTCCGGTTGAGGCGCCTTCGCCAGGACGACGCTGGCGGTTAGGCCGCCCGCTCTCTCGTCCGTCCGCGGCGTCTCGGGCGATACGCGGCCAGCCTCCTCAGCAGCGGCACATGTTCGGAGGCGGTGACGCGATCGAGCGTCGTCGCCGGCATCACTTGCTCAGCCGAAGCCGGCGCTTCTTCGTCAATCGCTTCAGGAACGAGCGGCGGCGCACGGAACGTTTCTGGAAACACACCGAATGAGCCCGCCACCTCCTCGAGCGGCTTTTGCTTGTCGGCCCAGTGCAAGGCCGTGTAGTCGAAGCCGTGCACGATGGTGGGTTTGACCACTTCGAAATAGGGCGAGATATCGAAGTCGCGGGGCATGTAGAGCGAGGAATCGCGGATGTGCAGGATCTCGCGGCGGGCGGCGCGGCTGCCGGCCTTGGTGATCTTCGGCAGGATCGGGTAGCGCACGGCATCGAAGGCCTGCGCGATCAGTGCCGAGCAGATGATCTTGGTCGGATCGCCCGAGCCGAGCGCGATCATGCGCCGCCGCCAGCGCTGTGGCACCGGCAGCGGGAACAGGAAGCGCATCAGATCGATGATGTTCTTGGTGTCATAGCCAAAGCCGATGCGGTTGATCGCATAGCGGCACACCGTGGTGCGGTCCTCGTAGGACAGCCCGACCGGCCGGCAGATGCGGGTGTGATAGGGGAAGTACTTCGACAGCGGAGCGGAGGTGACGCCTTCGCCGATATTGGCCTCGATCAGCACATGCGGCTCGCCGTCGGGCTCGGCCGCGCCCTCGACAGGACCGACATAGAGCGCGGCATGCGACCAGGTCGACTGCGTCAGGTATTTGATGATGCCGGAGATGCGGTTGTTGCCCTCGACCAGCATGACGTCGCCGGGCTGGATCACGCCGCGCAGGTGTTCGGGGTCGCTCGGCGTGAACGGCTCGTAACCCGGCACCTCCTTCGAGAGGTACGCGGCAATCACTTTGCCGACTGAATCCAGGACCGTCCCCATGAGCTCTCCCCGGGCTTTTCTGGCCGTCTTTTTTCCATCTGTATCATGGTCGAAACCTGTTGCAATTCGGTTCATGGCTCTGTGAGTTCAAGCACGATTGATTCACCATGATGGTTGCTGCGCAACATCAGATGCGGCAAGGTTCGCCGGCTGTTCCCGTCGCCCGCAAGTTTCCGGAAACCATGACATGAAAATCACGCGCCGCAGCTTCCTATCGGCGTCGGCGGCCTTTGCGGCCGCGCCGGTTCTGCGCGCAACGGCTGCGCCGCTGCCGCGCGAGGCTGACATTGTCGTGATCGGTGCGGGTGCGGCCGGCATCGCTGCGGCGCGGCGTATCGTGGCGGCCAACCGCAAGGTGATCGTGGTGGAGGCGTCGTCGCAGATCGGCGGGCGCTGCATCACTGACGTCGCCACCTTCGACGTGCCGTTCGATCGCGGCGCGCGCTGGATGCACAATCCCGACACCAACCCGATGATCCGGCTCGCCCGCAATGCCGGGCTCGATGTTTCGCCGGCGCCGTCGGGTCAGAAGATGCGCATCGGCCGCCGCAATGCGCGTGCTGGCGAGACCGAGGAGTTTCTGGCGGCGCTGGTGCGCGCCAACAGGGCCATCGACGAGGCCGCGCGCGGCAAGCTCGATACGTCCTGCGCCTCGGCCTTGCCGAAGGACCTCGGCGATTGGGCCGGCGCCGCGGAGTTCGTGCTCGGCGCGAGCTTTGCCGGCAAGGACCTGAAGGAGCTGTCCGCGATCGACAAGGCGCGCGCCCAGGACCGCAATGCCGCGATCGCCTGCCGCCAGGGTCTGGGCACCCTGATCGCGAGGCTCGGCGAGCAGGTGCCGGTCGCGTTCGCGACACCGGCCAACCGGATTCTCTGGACCAATCGCGACGTCAGCGTGGAGACGCAGGCCGGAAAGATCGTCGCGCGTGCGGCCATCATCACGGTCTCGACCAATGTGCTCGCGAGCGGCGCGATCAAGTTCGCGCCCGACATCCCCAAGCGCACCTTGGATGCGGCGTCCAAGCTCACGCTCGGCAGTTACGATCACATCGTGCTGCAGCTCCCGGGCAATCCGCTCGGCCTCTCGCGCGACGACGTCCTGATCGAGCAGAGCAACTCGACCCGCACCGCGCTGATGATCGCCAATATCGGTGGTTCCTCGCTGTGTTCGATCGACGTCGGGGGCTCCTTCGGGCGCGATCTCTCCGAGCAGGGCGAGAAGGCGATGACGGCCTTCGCCAGGGAATGGATCACGAAGCTGTTCGGCAGCGAGGCCGCGGCCGCCGTGCAGAAGACCGCCGCGACGCGCTGGAACGCCTCGCCCTATGTGATGGGCGCAATGTCGGCGGCCGCGCCCGGCGGCCAGCTCTCGCGAAAGGTTTTGGCCGAGCCGATCGGCAACATGTTCCTCGCAGGCGAAGCCACGCATGAGACGTTGTGGGGCACCGTCGATGGTGCCTGGGACAGCGGTGAGCGCGCCGCCGACGCCGCGCTACGCAAGATCGGTGCGCTGAAGGACGAGCCCGCCGAGGTGCCGACGCAATCGACGAAGAAGCGCCGCGCGCCCCGGCGGTAGAGGCAGTCTACCGCAACACCCCGTCCAGCACCGGCAGGCCGGTGATCACCGCGATTGCGATCAGGGCGTAGCAGATTCTGCGGAAGATGGTTTCGCTGGCGCGGCCGAACAGCGACGCGCCGAAGGCGACGCCGAGCGCATAGACCGGGCCGACGATCAGGGACAGCACCAGCGACTCGCGCGAGATCAGGCCTGAAGTGGCGTAGCTGATCATCGAGAAGAAATCCGAGGCGCCGAAAAACAAGACGATGTTGGCGCGCGCGACGATCGGTGCGATCGGGCGGCCGAGCCAGTAGCCGACGATCGGCGGCCCGCCGGTCTGCGCCAGCCCGCTGCAGAAGCCGGAGAGGCCGCCGATGCCGACCGAGAGCCAGGCATGGTCCTTGCCGCGATAGCGCCAGCCGGACAGCAGCAGAAGCAGGAGCGCTGCGACGAAGCCGGAGATGATCCAGCGCGTGGTGACGGGTTCGAGCACGCTGAGGAAATAGGTGCCGAGCGGCACGCCGACCAGCGCGCCGAGCACGATCACCGCAGTTGCCCTGCGGTCTGCCTTGCGCCAGGCGTCGGGCGCCAATGGTGCGGCGGACACGAAATCGATGACGAGGAGCAGCGCTGCGACAAGTCGCGGCGCCGCGACGCTGCTCGCCAGCGGCATGAAGATCAGCGCCGCGCCGAAGCCGGAAAAGCCGCGTGCGGTGCCGGAAACGAAAGCGATGGCGCAGAGCGCCATCGCAATGGTGAGGCTGACGTCCCTCGGGAGGAAATCCGTAAAGCTCATGCTTTACTTCTGGAGCATGATGTTGTCCGAAAACCGCGTCCCACTTTTCGGCATCATCCCCGCAGCGTGCCGCCGGTCTTCTTCGCGACCTCAGCCACGATCTTCGCGGCGACGGCGTCGATCTCCTGATCGGTCAGCGTCTTCTCGCGCGGCTGCAGCGTCACCGCGACTGCGATCGACTTCTTGCCGTCGTCGATGCCCTTGCCCTCGTAGACGTCGAACACAATAACGCCAGTGATCAGCTTCTTGTCGACGCTCTGCGCCGCGCGCACGATGTCTGCCGCCTTCACGGCACGATCGACGATGAAGGCGAAGTCGCGCGAGACGGGCTGGAACGCCGAGAGCTCGATCAGCGGTTTGGCGCGGGTGGGCTTCTTCTTCGCCTCGGGGATGCGGTCGAGCGTCACCTCGAACACGACGAGCGGGCCGTCGGCGCCGAGCGCCTCCAGCGCACGCGGATGCATCTCGCCGAAAGTGCCGAGCACGTTCTGTGGCCCGATCTGGATCGTGCCGGAGCGGCCGGGATGCAGCCAGGCGGGACCGCCGGCGACGATCTGCAGCGCCTGCATCGGCGCGCCGGCGGCAGCCAACACCGCGAGCGCGTCGGCCTTGGCGTCGAACACGTCGGCCTGATCCGAGCCGGACCAGTGCCGTCCCACGCCTTCCGACGAGGCAAGCCCGCGACGCACGCCGCTCGCGGCCATGAACTGGTCCTGCGGGCGATCGCCCCGGAACACCTGCCCGACCTCGAACAGCGCGACATCGCCATAGCCGCGATCGGCATTGGCCTGGGCGGCCGCGACCAGGCCCGGCAACAGGCTCGGCCGCATGTCGGAGAGATCGGCGGCGATCGGGTTGGCCACTTCGAGCTCGCGCTGGCCGCCGCCGAACAGCTTTGCTGCAGAGTTGGTGATGAACGACCAGGTCACCGCTTCGGTCATGCCGCGGCTCGCGAGCGCGCGCCGGGCCCGGCGGGTCCGAAGTTGCAGCGGCGTCAGCACCGGTTTGCGCGCATCCTCGCCGCGTTCGAACGGCGTCATCGGCACCTTGTCGACGCCGTAGATCCGCACGACCTCCTCGACGATGTCGGCCTTGCCATGCACGTCGGAGCGCCAGGAGGGCACCGCGACCTTCACGACGGGACCGGGACCGGCCATCATGAAGCCGAGATGGGTGAGGATGCGCTTCATCTCAGGCATCGGCACCTCGATGCCGGAGAGACGCTTCACCTCGGTCACCGGGAATTCGATCAGGCGGTCGTCGCCGAAGGCCTTGCCGACCACGACGTTCTCCGACGGCGTGCCGCCGCACATCTCCATCACCAGCCTGGTGGCGAGCTCCAGCCCCGGTACCATGAAGGCCGGATCGACGCCGCGCTCGAACCGATAGCGTGCGTCCGAATTGATGCCGAGCTTGCGGCCGGTCTGGGCGATGTTGATCTCGTTCCACAGCGCCGATTCGATCAGCACGTCGGTCGTGTTCTCGTCGCAGCCCGAGGCTTCGCCGCCCATGATGCCGGCGAGCGATTCGACGCCGTGCTCGTCGGCGATGACGCAGATCGAGGGATCGAGATTGTAGGTGCGGCCATCGAGCGCGAGCAGGCTCTCGCCCTCGCGGCCGCGGCGCACGACCAGATTGCCCTTCACCTTCTTGGCGTCGAACACGTGCAGCGGGCGCGCGCGGTCGTAGGTCATGAAGTTGGTGATGTCGACCAGCGCATTGATCGGGCGCAGGCCGATCGCGCTCAGCCGCTTCTGCAGCCATTCCGGCGACGGACCATTCTTGACGCCGCGCACGAGGCGCAGCGCGAAGCCCGGACACAGCGTGGCGTCCTCGACCGTGACCTTCACGGGGCAGGGGAATTCGCCCTTGATCGGCTTGATGCCGGGATCCCTGAACTTGCCCATGTCGGCCGCGGCAAGATCGCGCGCGATGCCGTGCACGCCGGTGCAGTCCTGCCGGTTCGGCGTCAGATTGATCTCGATCACGGGATCGCCGAGCCCGGCCCATTCGGCGTAACCAGCGCCGACGGGCGCGTCCGCCGGCAATTCCATGATGCCGTCATGATCGTTGGAGATCTGCAATTCGGCCGCCGAGCACAGCATGCCGCGGCTCTCGACGCCGCGGATCGTGCCGATGCCGAGCGTGATGTCCTTGCCGGGAATGTAGGTGCCGGGTGGCGAGAACACGCTGACCAGCCCGGCGCGCGCATTCGGCGCCCCGCACACGACCTGCACCGGCGCAGCCCCGTTGCCGGTCTCGACCATGCAGACACGCAGGCGATCCGCATTCGGATGCTGCTCGGCCGAGATCACCTTCGCAATGGTGAAGGGCTTGAGCGCCTTCGCCTTGTCCTCGATGTTCTCGACCTCGAGCCCGATCATGGTGAGCTTGTCGGCGAGCTTTTCCAGCGGCTCGTCGGTGTCGAGATGGTCCTTCAGCCAGGAGAGGGTGAATTTCATGGCTGTCTGCCTCGGCTCTTGTCGGTTGAGTTGCTTTGGTCGGTGTCAGCGTTCCCTCCCCCCTTGTGGGGGAGGGCCAGGGAGGGGGGTGAGCCGCGGGCCGCGGCGGAAGCGGCTTGGCGGATCGCTTCAACAACTCCCTCGAGGTTCGACATCACCTGCTCATTGGTGAAAGGCAGTACGTGAAAACCCTCGGCGGCAAAGAATGCGTCGCGGCGCTGATCTGCCTTTTGTCGCTCTTCAAAGTCGTGCGACTCGCCATCAAGCTCGATAATGAGCTTCGAGGAAAAGCAGACGAAGTCGACAACGTAGTTTCCGATCGGTGTTTGGCGACGGATGCCAAGACCGTCGATTCGATTGGCTTTCAGATAGCGCCACAGCAGTGTTTCAGCGCGCGTCATCGTCCGGCGAAGTTGCCTCGCCCGGCTGCGCTGACGTTCGCTCACAACTGCGTGCGGCATCCGCGGCTACCCCCCTCCCTGACCCTCCCCCACAAGGGGGGAGGGAACGGAGAGAGTCTTTGCAGAGATGCCGCCAGCGCAACTCATCACGCGCTCAGCCCTCCGGCCAGCGTCGGCACCTCGAGCGGCTTGAAGCCGTAATGGCTCAGCCAGCGGACGTCGCTGTCGAACAGCTGGCGCAGGTCGGCAATGCCGTATTTCAGCATGGCGATGCGGTCGATGCCCATGCCCCAGGCAAAACCCTGGTACTCGTCGGGATCGATGCCGCAGGCGCGCAGCACGTTCGGGTGCACCATGCCGCAGCCCAATATCTCCAGCCAGTCCTCGCCTTCGCCGAAGCGGATCTCGCCCTTGTCGCGGCGGCACTGGATGTCGACTTCCAGCGACGGCTCGGTGAACGGGAAGAAGGACGGACGGAAGCGCATGTTGATGTGGTCGACCTCGAAGAACGCCTTGCAGAACTCGTGCAGGATCCATTTGAGGTGGCCGAGATGCGAATGCTTGTCGATCACCAGCCCTTCGACCTGGTGGAATTGCGGTGTGTGGGTCGCATCCGAATCGATGCGGTAGGTGCGGCCCGGGCAGATCACGCGGATCGGCGGCTTCTGGCTGAGCATGGTGCGCACCTGCACCGGCGAGGTGTGGGTCCGCAGCAGCATGCGCGAGCCGTCCTCTTTCGGATGGAAGAAGAACGTGTCGTGCATCTCGCGCGCCGGATGACCTTCCGGGAAGTTCAGCTTGGTGAAGTTGTAATCGTCGGTCTCGATATCGGGGCCTTCGGCGACCGAGAATCCCATGTCGGCGAAGATCGTGGTCAGCTCGTCCCAGACCTGGCTGAGCGGATGGATGCGGCCGGCTTCGGCCTGCGCATCGCGCAGCGGCAGGGTGACGTCGACGGTCTCGGACGCGAGCCGCGCATCGAGCGCCGCGGACTTCAGCACGTCGCGGCGAGCGGCGAGCGCCCCGGTCACCTTGTCCTTGGCCTGGTTGATTGCCGCGCCCTGTGTCTTGCGTTCGTCGGGCGACATCTTGCCGAGCGTGGCCAGCAGCGCCGAGATCGAGCCCTTCTTGCCGAGGGCAGCGACGCGCACCGCTTCGAGCGCGGCTTCATCGCCGGCGGCGGCGATCTGGTCGAGGATGGATGTTTCGAGCGTTGCGAGGTCGGACACAGTCAAATCCTTAGCTCCAAATTCGGCTGGGTTGTCGCCGCCGGAAGGGCGTAACGTCAAGCAAAAAGCCGGTCATTTGAGCCTCTGAGCGGCTGGATTGAACCTCGCGCGGGGGCCCGGCACCAAGACAGGATACGAGGAGACCCTTGCGATGCTTTCGAAATGCTGTCTGGCCGTCCTGGCCGTTGGTCTGTCGGTGGCCGGCACTCCGGCGCGTGCCATGGTCTGCATGGACAAATCCATGACGCTGGACGAGGTCGCGGACACCATCAGCAGCCAGAAGAGCTGCGAAAGCGCGATGAAGGTCTTCAAGGATTGCGAGTTGACCGCGAGCGGTGACGTCGAGCTCGGCGCCGCCGTCGAAAAGAAATGCGAAGCCGACTTCAAGCCCGGCCTCAACGCGTCGCAGAACCAAGCCTACAAGCGCGAGATGCACGCGTGCGACATCAAGTACCGGAACAAGTCCGGCACCATGTATCTCTCGTTCACGGCATTCTGCCGGGCGGAGGTCGCCCAGCGTTACTCCGAGCGCGCGCTGAAGGCCCGCTAGCGCTGGCCTTAGGCTGCGAGGGCGGCTTTGGCCTTCTCGGCAATCGCCTGGAACGCCGCGGGCTCACTGATCGCGAGATCCGACAGCACCTTGCGGTCCACGGTGATGCCGGACTTGGCCATGCCGTCGATAAATCGGCTGTAGGTCAGGCCGAACGGACGGACGGCCGCGTTGATGCGCTGAATCCAGAGTGCCCGGAAGGTGCGCTTCTTACGCTTGCGGTCGCGGAAGGCGTATTGCTGGGCCTTCTCCACGGCCGGCTTGGCGGCGCGGATGGTGTTCTTGCGGCGGCCGTAGAAGCCCTTGGCGGCCTTGTAGACTTTCTTGTGCTTGGCGTGGGCGGTCACACCGCGTTTGACGCGAGACATGACAAAAATCCTTCGAAAGATGACTTAGGGTTTCGGATCGCCGCGGATGGCGCGGCGGAGATGGCAATGATCGTGAACGCGATCAGGCGTTCGGCAAGAAGTATTTCTTGACGTTGTCGCCGTCGGTCTTGAACAGCACCGCGGTACCGCGCAGCTGACGGATCTGCTTCTTCGTTCGCTTGATCATGCCGTGACGCTTGCCGCGATGGGCGAACATCACTTTGCCGGTGGCAGTCACCTTGAAGCGCTTTTTAGCGCCCGATTTGGTCTTCAGCTTGGGCATTTGGCTCTCCTCATGGCCACAGAACTCCGCCCGCGAAGGCGGCATGGCCGTCAAAAATGCTCGTTAGAGCGTTGATTGTGCTCAGGTTTTGCGAACAAGCGCGAAAACCCGCACGAAACACCGCCACGGCAGCCCTTAATCAGCCGGGCGATGAAGGCCGGGCTTATGACAGAGAACGGGCCGGAAGGCAACGATGAACCGCTGGAACCCGCTCGCCGACTATTGGGAGTTGCCACCTCATCGTTCACGCCGTCCCGTCCGGAGCAGGACCAAAATGGTCCATTTTTCCCAATCGATTTTGTCTGGTTTGACCCGTCCGCGCCACCTTGCGCTGTTCGCCGTGCTTGCCGCGATCGCTGTCCCCTCGACCGCCGATGCCCGCATCGGCGGCTATGACGGCGTCTGGAATGTCACCTTCGCCACCACGCGCGGGAATTGCAGCTCGGGCTACAGCGTTCCCTTCACCGTCACAGGCAGCCGGGTGTCGTCCGCCGGCGGCGGCCGGGTCTCGGGCAAGGTCAATCGCGGTGGCGCTGTCGCGGTGCAGGTGTCGGTCGGCGCCTCCCACGCCAGCGGCGGCGGCCGGCTCGGCGGCGCAGCGGGTGCCGGTTCCTGGAGGGGCGTCATCTCCGGCGATCAATGCAGCGGCACCTGGCAGGCGACACGAACGTAGCCGAGAAAGCCCGGTGCGCTCCCTCCCCCGACTTGGGGGGAGGGTCGGGGAGAGGGTTCTCTTCGCAACGGGACAACCCCAGAGGAAAAGGCCCTCACCCGCCACGCTTCGCGTGTCGACCTCTCCCGCAAGCGGGAGAGGTGAAAACAAAACGGCCCGCCGGATGATCCGGACGGGCCGTTGAATTCTCAAGTCCTGAACAGCTGCGCTCAGCGCGGCGCCAATACCATCACGACCTGGCGGCCCTCGAACCGGGCGTCCTGCTCGACCTTGGCGAGTTCGGCGACGTCGGTCTTGATCTTGTCCAGCAACTTGGTGCCGATCTCCTGGTGCGCCATTTCGCGGCCGCGATAGCGCAAGGTGATCTTGACCTTGTCGCCCTCCTCGAAGAACCGCAGCATCGCGCGCATCTTCACGTCATAATCGTGATCGTCGATCATCGGGCGGAGCTTGATCTCCTTGATCTCGACCGTCTTCTGACGCTTGCGGGCTTCCGCGGCCTTCTTCTGGGCGGAATACTTATACTTCCCGTAGTCCATGATCTTGCAGACGGGAGGGCTGACATTTGGTGAGATCTCGACCAGATCCATGCCGGCTTCCTGGGCCATCTTGATGGCAAGCATGGTCTCGACGGTGCCTTTGTTCTCACCGGCAGCGTCGATCAGCTGGATCTGCGCATTGCGAATATCATCATTGATGCGCGGCCCGTCTTTGGCGGCAGGGGCCGGGGCTCTATTGGGACGGCGAATGGGTGGTTCTCCAAAGTTGTGAAAGGAAGCGGCTATTTTGAAGGAAGATGCTGATGCCGGCAAGCAAGTCGCCCCTGCGAGGAGCGAAAAACCTTCAAATGCGAGGCATTTTGGCCACGCCTATCGGCACGGTGCTCGACATAGACACCTTGCCCCTGTTCCGCAAGCGTCCCAAAGGGTCAATACCAAGATAGGGTTGCCCTGCGGGACGTATCCCAATGTGCTCTCAAGCCCTCAAACCCCACAGCCAGAGTAAACGTTCCATGACCGCAGCAATTCCCGATGCCGTGCTCGACTTCATCGACGTTGGCGAGGGTCCGTCAGCGCGCAGGATCGCGGTGCGCCATCGCGCCGGAAAGGAGGCCGGCCAAGGTCCCGGTCTCGTCTGGCTCGGCGGCTTCAAATCGGACATGCAGGGCGGCAAGGCGGTGGCGCTGGATGGCTGGGCCGCAGAGCACGGCCGTGCCGTGGTTCGGTTCGACTATTCCGGCCACGGCGAATCCAGCGGCGAGTTCGCCGACGGAACCATCGGGGGCTGGCTCGAGGACAGCGTGGCGGTGTTCGAGCGCTTCTGTACCGGTCCGCAAGTGCTGATCGGCTCCTCCATGGGCGGCTGGATGGCGCTGCTGCTCGCGCGCGAGATCAAGAAGCGTGCGGGGAAAGCATCGCTCGCGGGCCTCGTGCTGATCGCGCCGGCGCCGGACTTCACCGAAGAGCTGATGTGGAAGAAGTTTTCGCCCGAGGTGAAGAAGGAGATCGAGACCAAGGGCTTTTGGCTCAGGCCATCCGAATATGGCGACGGCACGCCCTATCCGATCACGCGCCGGCTGATCGAGGAGGGACGCAATCATCTCGTGCTCGGCAGCGCCATCGATCTCGGTTGCCCCGTCCGCATCCTGCAAGGCGCGCAGGATCCCGATGTGCCGTGGCAGCACGCCTTCGCGCTGACGCATCGTTTGCCGGCCGATGATGTCGTGCTCACCATGATCCAGGACGGCGATCACCGCCTGTCCCGCCCGCAGGACATCGCGCGCATTCTTGCGGCGGTGGCGGAGATCGGGTGAAGTATTGCCAACCACTCGGTGTCATCGCCCGCGAAGGCGGGCGATCCAGTACGCCGAGGCTGTTGTGGTTCGATCGATAGGTCGCGTCGTACTGGATGCCCCGCTTCCGCGGGGCATGACCAAGAAGCCGGGAGAACAGCCAATGAGCGCCACCACCCTGCTGCGCGCCTTCTGCGACGCTGTCGAGCAGCGCAACGGCCGCGCCTTCGCCGAGCTCTTCACCGAGGACGGCGTCTATCACGATGTCTTCTACGGGGCCTTCGCAGGCCGCGAGAACATCGCCGGCATGATCGACGACTGGTTCTATCGCACGGCGACGGATTTCCGCTGGGACATGCATGATCCCGTCACCGACGGCACCACGCTCTATGCGCGCTACACCTTCAGCTATCGCTCGACCTTGCCGGAAGCTGCCGGTGCGCGTGCGATGTTCGAGGGCGTGGCGATCATGACGCTGCGTGACGTCAAGATCGCCAGCTACCACGAGGTCGCCAACACCGCGCCGGCGTTCGTCGATCTGAAATTCGCGCCTGAAAGGATCGCGAAGATCGTCGCCAAGCAGGGTGCGGAGCTGAAGGCGCGAGACGAGATGAAGCGGCATCTCACCTAGCCGTCATTCCGGGCTCGCGCCAAATGGCGCGCCCCGGAATGACGAAAAACTACCGCTTCGATGGATTCGCCATCGGCCTGCGCTGCGCCAGTGCGGCGACTGTGGCTATGCCGATCGGGCCCTGCTCGTCGTAGAGCCAGCATTCGCCGATCGCGACGCCGTCGGTGGCCTGGTGATTCACCACGTCGAAGCCGATCCAGTTCGTCACCGGCAGACGGTGCAGATAGATCGTCACGTCGCTGTTGATGTAGCCGAGCCCCTTGTCGCCGGCATTGGCGAAAGGGCTCGCGAAGTCGGCACCAACAGCGACATGGACGAACGGCGTCATCGGCGCGCCGGCAACGAGCTCGCGCACCTCGCTCATCCACAGCCGGCGCGGGCCGAGCGAGCCCATATGGCCGACGATGGGGCGCGTCGTCCATTTGCCGTTCATGCCGAGCCTGGGGTCGGTGGGCTTCGGAATGTCAGCCGGTTTCGGCACGTCCCAATTCGGCGGTGACCAGACATTGCCGTCAGGATTCTGCGTCTTGCGCAACAGCTGGCACGAAGCGCGCGCCATGCTGACGCCGCCGGAGAGGAACTCCGCCTCCACCACGCGAATGCGCAGGCCGTCGCGCACGAGCCGCGTCGTCACGTGAATCGGCTTGTCGATCGTCGGCAGCCGAAACATGTCGACGGTCAATCGCGCCGGCACGAATTCGGGGCCGGAATGGCGCTCCTCGATGGCGAAGCCGAGCAGGCCGACGATGACACGACCGTGCAGCGATTTCGGATCCCAGGGACCGTTGGCGACTTCCGTCGGATGGAATGTGTCGCCGTCGCGGGTGAAGAAAGGCATGTTTGTCATGCGTGCGACTTTGCGGGAACGAGTGGGGAAATCAAGGGTGAGTGTTCGTGTGGTCGCGGGCGCGCATTCACACTCCGCCGTCATCGCCCGGCTTGACCGGGCGATCCAGTCCGCCGAGACGGCAGTGATGGATCGAGAGGCTGCGGCGCACTGGATTCCCCTTCCGCGGGGAATGACACCGATAGCTAGGAGACGGTGTGCCATTCCTCGCGAACGCTATCGTCGTGCTCGTTGCTCAGCGCAATGACCTTCATGGCTGCAAACTCATCCCGCCCAACCAACTGCGCCAACGCCCACACGGCCGCCCCACGCACCAGCGGGCTCGCATCGTCGAGCAATCGCCGCGCCTCCTGTGCCAGTGCCGCATCACCTGAGTTGCCGATCGCAATCAGCACGTTCCGCAAGAAGCGATCGCGGCCGATGCGCTTCACCGGCGACTTCGTGAACAGCGCGCGAAACGCCGCATCGTCGAGCCGCGAAAGCTCGGCAAGACCAGGCGCGCGCAGTTCATCACGCGCGGCGAGCTTGGCCTCACGGCCCTCCTGCGCAAACTTGTTCCAGGGACACGCCGCAAGACAATCGTCGCAGCCATAGATCCGGTTGCCGATGGCTTGGCGAAACTCGTGCGGGATCTGGCCCTTATTCTCGATGGTGAGATAGGAGATGCAGCGCCGCGCATCGAGCTTGTAAGCAGCAGGGAATGCCGCGGTCGGACAGATGTCGAGACAGGCCCGGCACGATCCGCAATGATCGATCTCGGCGCGGTCGCGCGGCAACTCGAGTGTGGTGTAGATCGCGCCGAGAAACAGCCAGGAGCCGAATTCGCGCGAGACCAGATTGGTGTGCTTGCCCTGCCAGCCCAGATGTGCGGCCTGCGCGAGCGGCTTCTCCATCACCGCCGCGGTGTCGACGAACACTTTTACGTCCGAGGGCGCCGTCGCCAGCAGCCAGCGCGCCAGCGCCTTCAGCCGCTTCTTGATCAGGTCGTGATAATCGTCGCCCTGCGCATAGACCGAGATCGCCGCGCGCGTGCGCTGCTGCAGGATCGCGAGCGGATCCTGGTCAGGTCCATAGTTGACGCCGAGCATGATGACGCTGCGCACGTCCTCCCAAAGCCCGCGCGGATCGATGCGCCGCTCCGGCTGGCTCGCGAGCCAGTCCATGTCGCCATGGCCGCCCGATGCGATGAATTCGAGGAAATGCGCGCCGGCCTTTTCGATCGTGCCGGGCTCGGTGATGCCGATGCAGTCGAAGCCGAGCCCGCGCGCCTCGCGCGCCAGCGCCGCCTTCAGTTCAGTTGGATCGGTGTTCAGAAATCCAGGTCCACATAGGTGCGCGACGCCGGCACGCCCGCCAGCCATTCGCTCAGCAGCGGGCGGAACGACGGGCGGGATTTCACCCGCGCGTACCACGCCTTTGCTGCGTCGTCCTCGCTCCATGGCACGTCGCCCAGATAGTCGATCGCCGAGAGATGCGCCGCGGCGGCGAGATCCGCGTAAGTGGGCCGGTCGCCGGCGAGGAAATTACGCGTCTGCGCCAGCCAGCCGATATAGGCGAGATGATAGCGCACGTTGGCCTTGGCCGCGCGCATCACGTCGGCCGAAGGCGGCCCGCCGCCATTTTCCTCGCTCATGAAGCGCTTGTAGATGCGCTCGGTGACGAGCGGGTGCGAGACTTCCTCGAAGAATTTTTCGTTGAACCACGCCATCAGCCGGCGCACCTCGACACGCTCGGCAACCGTCTCCGGCATCAGCCGCTTCGGCCCCATTTCGGCGCCATAGGCTTCGTCGATATACTCGGCGATGATCGCGGCGCCCGGGATCGGCGGCTGTTCGTCGTCCATCAGAACAGGCGTCGTGCCCGCCGCATTGAGCAGCAGAAATGCCTCGCGGCGTTCCCAGCTGCGCTCCTCGATCAGCTTCAGTTCGAGCCCGTATTCGCCCGCGATCAGGCGGATGAAGCGCGAATGCGGACAGAACGGATGATGAAACAGGGTAAACATGAATCCTTTGACTATTTGATGGTGCTTAAGAATCCATCAATGTTTGTGCGGCGCCACACTAGTCCCTCAAAACCGCGAAGCAAGGGCGTGATGGCGCATTTTTGCGATTGCGGCATGGGGGCGAATAGGCGAGAAGAGCCCCGCTTTTCCAGCGGAAATGGACCGTAAATATGTCAGATACAATACGGGCAGTGATCCTCGGCATCATCGAGGGTGTGACCGAGTTCCTTCCCGTCTCCTCGACCGGCCACCTCCTGCTTGCCGAACGTTTCTTCGGCCTCGGCGAGGGCGCGTTCTGGGATTCGTTTACGGTTCTGATCCAGTTGGGTGCGATCCTCGCGATCGTCGGGCTCTATTTTAGGAAGCTGTGGGACGTCGTGATCGGCTTCTTCACGGGCGACACCTATTCGCGCCGCTTCGTGATCGGCGTGCTGGTAGCGTTCCTGCCCGCTGTCGTCGTCGGTCTCGTCGCCGGCAAATACATCAAGAGCATGCTGTTCAATCCGTGGGTCGTGTGCTTCACGCTGATCGTCGGCGGCGCCATCCTGCTCTGGGTCGACAGGCTCGATCTCAAGCCGCGCGAGCATGACGCCACCAAATTTCCGCTGCTGATGTATCTCTATATCGGCATCGCCCAGTGCGTCGCCATGATCCCGGGCGTGTCGCGCTCCGGTGCCAGCATCGTCGCCGCGATGCTGCTGGGCGCCGACAAGCGCGCGGCGGCGGAGTTCTCGTTCTTCCTCGCCATCCCCACCATGATCGGCGCGTTCGCCTACGACTTCTACAAGAGTCGCGCCGAGATGACGATGGACCACATGGGCATCGTCGCGATCGGCTTCGTGGTGTCGTTCATCACCGCAATCATCGTGGTGAAGTCGTTCCTGGAATACGTCACGCGGCACGGTTTCGTGGTGTTCGCCTGGTGGCGCGTCATCGTCGGCACGCTCGGCCTGATCGCGCTGGCGCTGGGACGTTAAGTCTAGGAATCCGCCACGGTTTCGATGTTGGTGGGTGCGCTCCGACTCACCTCTCCCCTGCGGGGAGAGGTGGACACCGGCCGCAAACTTGCCAGTCCGCCTCAACGCAATATCAGCTTTTCGCCGCTAGGCAGTTCCTGGAGCGGGGTGGCCCGCGGGCGGAGCTGAATGATGACGACAGTCAGCGGCTGGGGGCGCTTCCCGGTCGTCGATAGCGAAATGCTGCGGCCGCGATCGTTCGAGGGCGTGGCGGAGGCTGTCGTCGCCGGCTCGGTGGCCCGCGGCAATGGCCGCGCCTATGGCGATGCCGCGATCGGCGCTGCCAGGACCATCGCCATGACCGCGTTCGACCGGATCAGGTCGTTCGATCCAGCGACGGGGCGCATCCGCCTTGAGGCCGGCGTGCTGCTGTCCGACCTGATCGACACTTTCGGCCCGCGCGGCTTTTTGCCCTTCGTGGTGCCGGGCACGCGCTTCGTCTCGATCGGCGGCGCCATTGCCGCCGACGTGCATGGCAAGAACCATCACGGCGAGGGCGGCTTTGGCCGCTATGTCGAGAGCATCCTGCTGCGATCAGGCGCGGGCGAGACCATCGAAGTCTCGCGCGAGCAGAATTCCGATGCCTTCCTCGCGACCATCGGCGGCATGGGCCTCACCGGCGTGATCCTGGAGGCGACGATGCGGTTGCGCTCCGTGGAAACCGGCTGGATCCGCGAGCGGGTGATTTCCGCGTCCGACCTCGACGCCGCGATGCGCGCGCTCGAGGCAAGTGACTCCGCAACCTATTCGGTGGCATGGATCGATTGCGCGGCGCGCAGTCGCGATCTCGGCCGATCGCTGATCTATCTCGGCGAGCACGCAAGCGCGGATGAGCTTGGCCGAGGCGCCGATCGATTCCCCGTCGGCAGGAATCCCGGGCTCGCTGTCCCGATCGACCTGCCGTCGATGACGCTGAACCGCCATAGCATCCGCGCCTTCAACGAGATCTATTACCGCATGGGTGCGCGGCGCGCCGGCGGCGATCATGTGGTCTCGCTCTATCCGTATTTCTTTCCGCTCGACAGCATCGCCGACTGGAATCGCATCTACGGGCGGCGCGGCTTCCTGCAGCATCAATGCGTGATTCCGGAAGTCCGCGCGCGCGAGGTTCTCGGCGAAATCCTCGAGCGCGCCTCGACGCGCGGCGATGCGTCGTTCCTGGCGGTGCTGAAGAAGCTCGGCCATGGCGACGGCTTGCTGTCGTTTCCGCTGCCCGGCTACACGCTGGCCCTGGACTTTCCTGTGAAGGGCGACATTTTGAAATTTCTCGACGAGATCGACCGTCTGGTCGTCGCGGCGGGCGGCCGGCTCTATCTTGCCAAGGATGCGCGGCAGTCGCGCGCCACCTTCGAGGCCGGCTATCCCGCGCTGGCGCGCTTCAACGCGATCCGAAAAGCGCTCGATCCCGCCAAGAACATCCGCTCCAAACTTTCACAACGCCTGTTCGATGAGGTCTAAGCCGTGACGTCACGCAAGTCCGTTCTGGTGCTCGGCGGCTCCTCCGATATCGGCCGCGCCGCGGCGCGCGCCTTTGCCAAGGCGGGTTACGACGTCGGCCTCGCAGGCCGCGACGTCGCGGCGCTGGAGCCTGACGCCGCCGATCTGCGCGCGCGCTATGCGATCGAAGCGAGCACGCACACATTCGATGTGCTCGACACCGCGTCGTTCGAGGGCTTTGTCGCCGGCCTTCCCGCCCTGCCCGATGTGGTGATCTCGATCGTCGGCCTTCTCGGTGTGCAGCCAGCCGCCGAGAGCGATCTTGCGCACGCCACCACGATCATGCGCTCGAACTACGAGGGCCCCTCGCTGATCCTCGGCCTGTTCGCGGAAAAATTCCTGAACCGTGGCAGTGGCACAATCGTCGGCGTGTCGTCGGTGGCCGGCGATCGCGGCCGCGCCTCGAACTATGTCTACGGCTCGGCGAAAGCCGGCTTCAGCGCCTTCTTGTCAGGCCTGCGCGCCCGCGCGAGCCGCGGCGGCGTGCATGTCGTCACCGTGAAGCCCGGCTTCGTCCGCACGAAAATGACCGAAGGCATGAAGCTGATCGGCCCGCTGACCGTCGAAGCCCCTGTCGTCGGCGATGCGATCCTCAGCGCCGTCGAGAACAAGACGGACGTCGTCTACGTCAGCGGCAAATGGCGCCTCGTGATGCTGGTCATCAAGACGCTGCCCGAGGCAGTATTCAAGAAGCTGAAGTTTTGAGATCTCGCCGCGCCGACGGTGCGCTCCCTCTCCCGCAAGCGGGAGAGGTGAAAACGCCTCACGCGTTCTTGCGCTGGAACTGACCCTGCGGGCGGAAGCGCCAGAGATATTGCGGGGCGATCGCTTCCAGGGAATCGGGCGTAATGCCGAGGCCTTCCAGCGTCAGGCCGGCGGCCTTCGCCGCCTCCGAGACGACATTGTCGCGCTCGAGCAGCGTGACCTGGTCCGGCGTCAGCTTGAACGCGCCGGGGGCAAATTGCAGGAAGGCGGCCTTGAGGCGCGCGAGGCCGAACGACAGCGGCACCAGCATCCGCTCGCGATCGGTGATCTCCAGGATCGCCTCGATGATCTCGCGCATGGTCAGCACCTCCGGCCCGCCGAGCTCGTAAGTCGCGCCCGCCTTGGCCTTGCCGTCGACGGCGTCCGCGATCGCGGTGGCGACGTCGCCGACATAAACCGGCTGCATCTTGGTTTCGCCGCCGATCAGCGGCAGCACCGGCGACATCCGCGCCAGCGCCGCGAAACGGTTGGTGAACTGGTCCTCGGGGCCGAACATCACGGAGGGACGGAAGATCGCGGCCGACGGCACTGCGGCCAGCACCGCCGCTTCGCCGGCCGCCTTTGCCTTGGCATAACGCGAGGGCGATTCGGAATCGGCACCGATCGCCGAGACATGCACCAGGCTGGCGCCGGCTGCGGCCGCCGCCTTGGCCACCGTCTCGGCGCCCTTGGCCTGGACAGCGTCGAAGGTCTGGGCGCCGCCCTCGGCGAGGATGCCGACCAGATTGATCACGACCTGCGAATCACGCACCGCCGCCTCGACCGAGGCTGGATAGCGCAGGTTCGCCTGGATGGTGTGGACCTGCCCGACCTTGCCCGAGGGCTGGAGGTATCCGGCCAGTTCCGGCCGCCGCACCGCGACCCTGACCCGGTAATCCCGGCGGCACAGCGCGCGGACGACATTCCGGCCCAAAAAGCCCGATCCGCCGAAAACCGTGACGAGAGTTTCCAGATTCGATGCCATGGGAGCTATCCTGCGGTCCATTTTTGCGAACAAGTGCGTGATATCAGGCTTGTATCGGCCCGGTGTGCAATGCGCAATCCGCATGACCAAGCATGAATTGACAACGGCGTCACCGAACCGTAGTAACCGCCTCCGTGCCCCAAACGGCATGCCCAGGTGGTGGAATTGGTAGACGCGCTGGCTTCAGGTGCCAGTGGCTTAACGGCCGTGAAGGTTCGAGTCCTTTCCTGGGCACCATCGCTCTTCTAAGAGCGTGAAATCCAAAGCAAATTAGCAAATTCAACGGCTTACCCGCTCCTCAGTGGTACAGAAGGGTGGTACAATGCCGTTGGCTATGTCGCGTCCGTGGAAGCATCCCAAAACTGGAATCTATCAGCTCCGAAAGGCTGTCCCGGACGATTTGCGCAAGATCGTCGGCAAGCGCGAGGAGAAGGTAAGCCTTCAGACCCGCGATCCGGGCGAGGCCAAACAGCGCTTCGCGAAGGCACTTGCCGAGCTCGAGGCCCGCTGGGCCAACCTGCGCGCAGGGCCAAAACTGCTGACTGAACGCGAGGCGCATCAACTTGCCCTGGCCGCCTACGATCAGTGGCTGCAGATGTACAGGGATAATCCAAGCCAACAGACCGGCTGGGATGTCGTGGCCGGAGATCGGCTGTTTGGCCCCCCGCAGACGAGCGAGCACAGACTTGCTGCGTCTCAGCGAGCGTTGGATGGCGCTCCGGAATTGCCGGAGGACAAGATTTTCCGGATGGAACAGGCGTGTTTGGATGCTGCTGACGGCTATCTGACGGCCAACGGGATCTTTATTAATTTTGACAACCGCCGAACCATGGCCCGCGCGCTCGGTGCGGCCATGCAGCGTGCCAGCGTACTTTTGGCCAAATTGGCAAGAGGTGAAGGCGACTACTCGCCCGATTCCCAAGCAATTCCATTCCCGCAAAGGAACGCTGCGGCAGAACGAGGAAAGGCAGCCTTAGAGCCTGGCGCCTCGAACGGCTCGCTATCGGCATTGGTCGAGGATTGGTGGAAGGAGGCGAAGGCCGCCGGTCGCAAGCAGAGTACCTATGAGAGCTATGAGAAAACGATGATGAAGCTCGTGGCCTTCCTGAAGCATGACGAGGCGGGCCGCGTAACGCCGGAGGACATAGTCCGCTTCAAGGATCACCGGCTGCTAGGCGGCGCGAGTGCTAAGACCGTGAAGGACAGTGACTTAGCCGGCCTAAAGACGGTGTTTGGCTGGGCAGTCATGAACCGCCGCATGCACTCCAACCCTGCCGAAGGACTTACCATCAAGGTCGGCAAATCGCGCAAGCTTAGGTCAAAGGGATTTTACGACCGAGAAGCATCCGCCATTCTCAAGCACGCCCGGAATTCTGTTGCTGGGAGGGTTGCTCCGAAGCTGGCGTTGGCCAAACGGTGGGTGCCGTGGTTGTGTGCCTTCACGGGAGCGCGGGTAGGCGAGATGCTTCAGCTTCGCAAAGAGGACATTCGCCGTGAAGGTAAAAATTGGGTCGTGCACGTGACGCCCGAGGCGGGCCCCGTGAAGACTGACGAAGCCAGAGACGTAGTGCTGCATCGGCAAATCATCGAGGAAGGTTTTCCAGAATTTTATGAGAGGTCCTCAAGAGGCTATTTATTCATCGATCCCAAAGCCGGGGATCTTGGCGTTCGCAGGGCGGTGAAGACAGCGCGGAATAAGGTCAACGTGTGTTTCGGCGCGGGGTCCCGACGTCGATCGGCGCCGGGGTCTCATAGTTGCAATTCAATAAAATCAACGACCTAGTGGGGTCAGCATGACGCCGATTGGGGGTCATTCTTCGATCAGCATTCACATTCATGGGCTGGCCGATACTTCTGGCGTGATGCCAGGCGGACTGTGCGTCTTTGACCTGAGCCAGCGAGAGGCACCTCGTGACCTTGCGGCGGCCGATCTTGGTCTTGGTCGTCCAGTTGGCGTACCGGTGTGTTCCTGATGACGGAGATACCCCTCCAGAATGGTGCTCCGCCCCAGGAGCGCCTGAAACCATAGAAGGGAGAACCTGCGGGCGCAGTTGCAGCTCGGGGCCGCCTACCGTCGAAGAATCCCGAGAAATTGGCAGGTCTTCGCATTCGGCGACCTCAAAGAACTGCATCTCCAGTTCTTGAAAGTTGTCGTTCGCGGAAAAGGGGTCTTTTGGGAGTTCGAAGTAGGAGTGGGTCATCCGAGTGGGGGGCCTATGCAAGAAAAAAATCAGACCTTGGATGGTGGTACATCACCCCGGAGGAGTCCACGCCCCGAGCCCTCGACGGATGTCTCGTCCCGCTTTTCCCTAGTCACCGACGGCGGTCGGGCACGCTCGCGGCTGAGAGCCAATTCCAGTTCGAATGCCCTACCTTCCGATTCGTTGATGCATCGACGTGCGTCGCGTGGCCAAACGTGAGAGGCCGCCAACTGGGGCGGCCTTACTGCGCTAGTTGCTCGCTGAGCCGATCCCGGTGCTGAACGTGCTGGACCTGGCTGACGTAAAAGTTGTCCAGAAGCTTCCGGGCCTCGATCGTATCTCGCCCTAGCCTAGCAAGGTTCGCGATCCGAATCTCTTGCTCGGCAATATGGCGTTCGCCTTGCGCAACGTGGCGATCGGCTTCCTCTAGATGCCTCTGAAGCATCTCACGGTCCATCGGGCAGCTTACCTTCTCGCTGGATACCGCCGCACTTCAGGGCGGCCTTGTCGGTCTCTAGCGCCTCAATAGCCATTCGGATCATGGCGTGGCTAAGCTCATCCAGACCTGGTGGCTCCTGCACCCTGCGTAGCTGTCGAATCCTAATGTCGATCTGATTGCAATCTTTGCACATGGGCGGTCCCAAAAACGAAAGGGCGGGAACGCTGTGCGATCTCATCACAGAAAGAGGCCACGGTCCGGGCTGTGATGGCAGGAGTGTGCGCCTTTAGCAGGCAGATAGCCAGCCCAATTTCGGGAAGGCGACCAAATCAGGCCACTCGCAAATCAGGCCTAGGGGTTGAAACAGGGCAGCGCCTACTGATGGATGAGAACATGTAGAGAACATTGCTCACGGTTCGTTCCGAGAAGTCCTTCACTAAAATCTCCAACATTCCGCAGTCACAGGATGCAGACTTCTAGATCTTCGTTGAAACGTAGCCTTCAGTCTGTTACGATTTCTCAAGATTACGAAACAGAGATTCTAATCAAGTGTCTGATACAACTGCGAAATCACGACAGGCTATTGCCTACCTCAGGACGTCGAGTGCGGCCAACGTCGGGGCGGACAAGGACAGCGACAAGCGTCAGCGGGAGTCCATCCAGGCGTTCGCCAAGCGGGATCGCTGGGAGATCGTCGCCGAGTACTACGATGCCGACGTCTCCGGTGCTGATCCCATCGAAAGCAGGCCGGGGTTCTCTGCGCTTTTGGATCGGATCGAGGGCAATGGCGTGCGCACGGTCATCGTCGAGGACGCATCGCGCTTCGCCCGGCAGCTAATCGTGCAGGAAGCGGGGATCATTGCGCTGATCGAGCGTGGCGTTCGGGTGCTCACCGCTACCGGGGACGACCTCACTGCCACGGAAGATCCGTTCAAGGTCGCAATGCGGCAGATCGCTGGCGTGTTTGCTCAACTCGAAAAAGCACGGCTGGTCGCCAAGTTGAAGGCCGCTCGTGACCGCAAGCGCGCCTCAGGCGTGAAGGTCGAAGGCCGCAAGAGCTACGCAGAGCTGGATCAGCGCGAGCACGGGGGTCAGATGATTGCCCTGGCGCGGAAGCTGCGGCGGCGATCTCCTAAAGCAGGACGACGGTCGTTGCGAGATATTTCTGCTGCACTTGCCGATGCCGGGTTCGTCAGCGAATCCGGGAAGCCCTACGCAGCCACCGCCGTCGCCAGGATGCTGGGTGAGCTGTGACCTTAGGGTCCGCAACACCCCCGGGCTACAGGGTGCGAGCCTCTACATTTAGGTGTAGATTTCTCGGTAGGCGCTATATGCTGGGACTCTCAGGCGCGATTCCCTGCCGGAGTCGTTCTCAATGGCAAGGACAGGCGAAAGGAAGAGCTAAGGGTTCTCGACGATGAATGTAGCGGCAAAGATCTCGGACCTCGAAGAAGACTCGGTCTTCCGGCGCGATATTTCGGACCACCGAGACGTCATCAAGGGCGAGCTGGCTCAGCGCGGTGAGTGGATCGTCGCCAACATCGCGACCACCAGTCCTTGGCCGATCGTCGCGCAGAAGGTGCGGTGGCGCGGGGTCGACATCTGGATCATGCCGGTGATGAAGGACTTCTTCCCGGCCGTCGCCATGATGGTCCCATCTGGCAAAGCCCGGCACGAATGCGAGGAGCTGGTGATGCGCTTCATCTCCACGCTCAGCTGGGTCGAGGAGCGGGGTTACGCGGTCGAGGGCGGTGGTCTTGGCGGCGGAAGTCTCCCGAGTCCCATGGGACGCGACAAGCAGCGCGGCTTCATGATTTGCGACGAGTTCGACCTGTCCTACTTCCCCGAGGTCACCGCAGAGAAGGCGATGCTCGCCTTGGCGCTGATGCGGGAGGGGCGCAGCCTCAACCACGTCGGCTACGCATTCTTGTCGTTCTACAAGGTGCTCGAAACCGCCTTCCCACGCGACGAGAAGCGCATTGCCTGGATCGCGGGCGCGATAGCCGACCTTGAAGGCTTCGGGGTCAAGGAGGCAATCGACGGTATCAAGGCGCAGGGCTTTTTGACCGCCGAGGAGGTCGGTACGCACCTGTTCAAATCTGGCCGATGTGCCATGGCGCATGGCGCACGGAAGCCGATCGTTGACCCTGACATCCCGGGCGATCTCCGTCGGCTCGGGTCTGAGCTTCCGATCGTGCGGGCTCTCGCGATCAGGGCAATTGAGCAGGTTTTTGGCGTCGAAACTCGGGGTACGAACTTCAGGAAGCACCTCTACGAGCTGGCGGGCTTCAAGAAGATCTTGGGGCCTGAGATCGTGAAGTTCATGCAGGAAGGTAAGCCGCTCTCCGGTGATCCCGTCGTGGACGTGCCGGACATCAGCGTGCGCATTCGCCGAAAGGGGGCCTACGGCCCGCTCGAAGGTCTGCGGTGCAAACGCCTGGGCCATTCGGGCAGCCTCGTTCAGATGCACTTCGAGTCGCTTCAAGGGGACGTCACGTTCAGGTTTTTGCTCGATTTCGGGCAGGAGCGTATCGTCTTCGACGTGTTCAAGGATATCGGGGTGCGGGACACCGGCAGCGCTGACTCAGCGGAGCGGGTTCATGAAGTCAGGCGGTTCGAGCAGGATTATTTTGGCAACGGCCAGCTCCACATCGTCGAGGCGGACACTGGTGAGCTGATCGGACGCAAGGACGCCTTCATTCCGATGAACATGTATCTCGACGGCGCTGGTGCCAAAGCGGAGCTGGCGCACTGGAAGGCCCTGGCGGGCCAGCGGCGGCGTCGTGATGAGGAATTTGCACGGCAGATGGAGCGCGACGCCATGGGTTACCAGATGGAGGTGACCCTCGGCGGTTCGAACTGAGCTGCTTGTTTCCGGTACACAACACCGGTACACATGACCCAGCCGGTAGGCTCGAATCCCCTAGAAAATAGGGCTATTTCAGTGGTGGCGACCCAGTCCTTTCCTGGGCACCATTTTGCGGGATTTGGTCCCCGAATAGGGTTGCTTCCCATCGTTGGAGCTAGCCGGACGGCGATCTTGGTCTCGCCGCCGCGATAGGTCGTTCGTGGGGCCAAACCCCGCCCCCCTCACACCACCCGCTTCCCCGTCCGCTCCGCCACCCCCTTCTGCACGAAATACATCGCCACCAGCGTGATGAGCGTGGTCGTGACGACGACGTAGCCGATCCGCTCGAAATGCAGCAGTGAGCCGTCGGGCTGCTGCGAGATGATCGCGGCCGCGAGCACCGAGCCGAGGCCGCCGGAGAGCTGCTGCAGCGAGGCGCTGATGGCGCTGAACGAGCCGCGCTGGCTGGGCTCGGGGATCGCCGACATCACCGCCTGCGACGGGATCATGCGCGAGAAGATGCCGACGAACAGCAGCACGTTGACGGTGATCGCTGATACCAGCGAGACGTGGCCGAGATGGGTGTAGATCAGCACCATGAGCACGGTCATCGCGCAGCCGAACACGAAGGTCGGATATTTGCCGAAGGTGTCGGCGGCGCGGCCGACCAGCGGGCCGGTGACGATGCTGAACAGGCCGGAGACCAGATAGATCGTCGGCAGATGCACGATGTCGATGCCGATATTGTTCACGGTGAACGCACTGGAGAACGGCATCAGCATGTAGCCGCCGGTCGCCAGCAAGGTGGTGACGCAGAAGGCCAGCGTGTAGCGCGGCTCGAATATCGTCGCGACCAGATGGTGGAACGGGTTCTTGTCCTGCTTCAGCTTCAGATGCGCATCGACCGGCTCCATGGCGAAGGCGATGATGGCGATGGTCACGATCGCAAGGCCGACGATCGCGGCAAAGCAGACATGCCAGCTCCAGTGATTGGCGAGAAACAGCCCGGCCGGCACGCCGAGCACCTGGCTCGCGGCGAAGGCGGTCTGGACGAATCCCATCACGCGGCCGCGCAAATGCAGGGGAAACAGGTCGGTGACGATGGCCAGCACGACCGAGCCGATCACGCCGCCGAACAAGCCGGTCACTACGCGGCCGACCAGCAGCACGTGATAATCCTGCGCGACCGCGCAGAGCGCAGTGCCGAGCGTGAAGCCGGTATAGAAGAACAGCAGCAGCCGCTTGCGATCGAACCGGTCGGCAAAGCCGGCCGCCAGGATGCCCGACAAGCCTGCACTGAAGGCGTAAGCCGACACCGCCACGCCGAACTGTGCGGCCGTGATGTCGAGCGAGGGCATCACGATGGCGCCGAGCGGCGACATGATGATGAAGTCGAGGATGATGGTGAATTGCGCGAAGGCGAGCAGCGCCACCAGGAGTGACTGGTAGCGCGTAAAGCCGCGCTGGCGTTCCTGCTGATCGTCGATCGGCGCGGCGAGCGTCTGGTCTGTCATGGCACCTGAGGCGTGATAGGAAGCTGGCCTCAGATAGGGTCGGCGTGGGCGATTTCCATCGCGGCGTGCATCAAGTTCCGCTGGTATATCGCGACCGCGCCGGATTGTGTGATCCGTGCAACAGCTCGGTGATCGTGCCCGTTTGCGGCCGGATTAAGCCGGCCTTAGCCAATGCCGCCTAGGCTCGCGGCCGTCCTTTTCCCGCCTCCCAGCCCGTTTGCGGCCGTGCCGAGGTCAGTCAGAGCGTTTTCGGATGGAGCAGCCCGTCAGGCAGTACGATCGCAGCGAGCCCGCGCCGCAGGCTGCGCCGGCGCAGGCTCGCACGCTCGTGATCGATCTCGAAGGCGCGCTGCTGCGCTCCGAGCTGCTGATGGAAGCGCTGTTCTCAAGCCCTGCCCGCATGCTCGCCCGCTTCGGCGCGGGCGGCCGCGCCGGGATGGCGGCACTCACCGAGATCCTGGCGCGCGCCGAGCTCGACTATGCCCACCTGCCCTACGATGCCGGCGTGTTGAACCAGGCGCTGGCGGCGCGGGCGCGCGGCGCGAAGATCTATCTGGTCGCGGACCGCTTTGCCTCTCATGCGGCCGGCATCGCCGCGCATCTCGGCTTCGACGGCGTCGTCACGCCCTCCGATCTCGCCGCCGGCGATCATCTGCCGTTCGACCGTACTGCCGTCGATCGCATCGATCATGTCAGCCGCGGCCGCGCAAGTTTGAAGACCTGGGCGAAAGCGCTGCGGGTCTATCAATACGCCAAGAACACGCTGCTGTTCGTGCCCGTCATCACCGCGCATCAGATCAATCTTGCCACGCTCGGCACGACGCTGCTGGCGTTCCTGGCGTTCTCGGCCTGTGCGTCCGGCGCCTATCTGATGAACGACCTGCTCGATCTCGCCGCCGATCGCCAGCATCCGACCAAGCGTCATCGCGCGCTCGCGGCCGGCGATCTCAAGATCTCCTCGGCGCTCTCGGCGATCCCCGTGCTGTGGGGCTTTGCGCTCGTCGCCAGCCTCTGCATCTCGGCCAGCTTCCTCGGCGTGCTCGCCGCCTATCTCGCCACCACCATCGCCTATTCGCTCGTGCTCAAGCGCAAGATGCTGGTCGACGTCGTCACGCTCGCCGGGCTCTATTCCTTGCGCATCGTCGCCGGCGCGGTCGCGGCCGGCGTCGTGCTGTCGGAATGGCTGATGGTGTTCTCGTTGTTCGTGTTCACTTCGCTGGCGCTGATCAAGCGTTTCAGCGAGCTCAGCATGCGCCAGGGCGAGGGCCTCGCCGATCCCTCCAACCGCGACTATCGCATCACCGACCTCAACATCATCGCCGCGATGGCGGCCGCGAGCGCCATGAACGCGGTGACGGTATTTACGCTCTACGTCTCCTCCTCCGCGGTGACGCCGCTCTACAGCCGGCCCTGGATGCTGTGGCTGCTCGCGCCTTTGCTGCTCTACTGGTTCGGCCGCGCCCTGATGATCGCGCATCGCCGCGAGATGCCCGACGATCCGATTCTGTATGCCTTCCGGGACGGCGCCAGCCGCCTAACCGTGGCGGCGATGGTCTGCATCATGCTGGCGGCGATCTGAACCATCCGCGGCTTGCATGGCCCGCCTGCAGTGGCTAAATCGCGGGCCATCTGCCAAGCCTATGCTGCCGACCGATCGATTCGATTGAAGGTTTGAAACGCCATGACCGTACGCCTGCATCGCGGCGACCTGCCTGATCTCTCCCGCTACACCGGCGCGGTGGCGATCGACACCGAGACCATGGGGCTGAACCCGCATCGCGACCGGCTCTGCGTGGTCCAGCTCTCGCCGGGCGACGGCAGCGCCGACGTGGTGCAGATCCCGAAGGGGCACACCGATGCGCCGAACCTGAAGGCCCTGCTCGCCAATCCCGCCAATACGAAGATCTTCCATTTCGCCCGGTTCGACGTCGCCGTGCTGTACCAGACTTTCGGCGTGATGACCGGGCCGATCTACTGCACCAAGATCGCCTCGCGCCTGACCCGCACCTACACCGATCGCCACGGCCTCAAGGATCTCGTGCGCGAGGTGCTCAATGTCGATCTGTCCAAGCAGCAGCAGTCCAGCGATTGGGGTTCCGACAGCCTGACCGAGCCGCAGCTCGCCTATGCCGCCTCCGACGTGCTGCACCTGCATGCCTTACGCGAGCGGCTGGACGCCATGCTGGTCCGGGAGGGCCGCACCCAGCTCGCGAAGTCCTGTTTCGACTTCCTGCCGACCCGTGCCCTGCTCGACCTCCAGGGGTGGGCGGAAGAGGACATTTTCGCGCATTCCTGAGGTGTTTTAACCTCTCCCCGCAAGCGGGCAAGGGAGAGACGATCGCCCCGTTTCGGACACTTTCCTGCGGCCTGTCCGGGGCTGACATGTCCAAGGCTGACATCCGAGGCTGCATATTCGGACGTTGCCGGGTACAATGGCGCGGCCTTTATCAGGACAAGGCGAGCGGCACCCTGGAGATCAGGTGAATTCGGCCCACAATCCCACTTACGACGCCGAGCTTGCGGCGAAGTTTGCCAGCGCGGCGCGCCACAGCCGCCTGGTGCGGATTCTGCGCATCGCGGTGCCGGCGACAGTGGCCGCGTCCCTGGCGGCGATCGTCGCGGTCTCGACCTTCCTCAATCCTTTCAAGATCCCCATCAAGCTCGACTCCGGAAATCTCGTGGTCACAGGCACCAAGATCACGATGGAAACGCCGCACCTGTCCGGCTTCACGCCGGACCAGCGGCCCTACGAGCTCTGGGCCAAGACCGCGACGCAGGACATCACCGATCCCGACCATGTCGATCTCAACGACCTCAAGGCGAAGGTGCTGATGGAAGACAAGTCGACCATATTCCTCGATGCCCGCACCGGCCGCTTCGACAACAAGCAGCAGCAGCTCGATCTGCACAAGGACATCTTCCTGCGCACCTCGACCGGCTACGAGGCACGGCTGAACTCGGCTTTCGTCGACATGAACAAGGGCACGGTCTCCTCGGACGAGCGGGTCGACGTCAAGCTGACCAACGGCACGCTCACCGCCGACCGGCTGCGCATCACGGAAGGCGGTGACGTCATTCGTTTCGAAGGCAATGTGGTGATGCATCTGGACAGGATCAGCACGGATGAGCTGGCGCCGGCTCCCGTCGAGCAGCCCGCGCCGCCACCGCCGAAGTCCAGGAACAAATCTGCGAACTCAAAGTGATTTTCATGGTCAGTCTTTTCCCGCGCAATGAATGGTGCGCGATCCTTCGTACGGCTGCGCTTGTCGCTGGCCTCGCGCTGGGCGCAACGGATGCGGTGCGCGCGCAAGGCGCCATGCAGGGTGTGCCCAATGCGATGCAGGGCTTTTCGCAGAACCGCGATCAGCCGATCCAGATCGAGGCGGCTTCCCTCGAGATGCGCGACAAGAAGAAGGAGGCGACCTTCTCCGGCAATGTGAAGGTCGTGCAGGGCGACACCACCATGACCTCGAAGACGCTGGTGGTGTTCTACGAATCCAGCAGCGACAAGCAGGCCGCGCCGCAGGCAGCTCCTGCCAAGGGCGCGAAGGCGGCACCGCCGATGCAATCGGCGACGCCGGGGCCGGGCGGCGCCTCCTCGATCAAGCGGCTGGAGGCGCGCGGCAGTGTCGTCGTCACCCAGAAGGACCAGGTGGTCACAGGCGAGACCGCCGTGTTCGATACCAAGACCAACCTCATCACCGTGGTCGGTGGCCCCGGGGGCCAGGTGGTGCTGACCCAGTGCCAGAACGTGCTGCGCGGTGACCGCCTCATGGTCGACATGACCACCGGCGTCTCCCGGGTGGAATCCGACAGCGGCAAGGTCCAGGGCCTGTTCATCCAGTCTCAGGGCGGCGGCAACGGCAAATGCGGAACGCCGGTCGCTCCGGGCGCAGGCTCGCCCCTGCAATTGCCGGGTGGAACTAAACAAAAGTGAATTCAACAGCTTGGCTCTGATGCGGCCGATCCGAGGTTGAAGCTTGCGTGGCGAGACTGTATCTAGCGCGCAGGGCTTTCGAAGCGGGTCCGCCGCTTTTCGGGCGTGTTTCACTGGGCATGAGACATCCCTTCATTCATGCTGCGTCGGCGAATCGAGAGGCCGGCGCCGCAGACCGCGCGAGTACTGCGCAGGGTCAGCAGAAGGCTAGAAGGCGGGGATGGTCGATCTCTTCAGCATGTTCCGTCGGCGCCCCGCCAAGCGCGGCCGGCCAGGATTTGCCCGTCAGGACATCACCGCCCTCGGTGACAGCGTCGGTGGCCTGGTGCCGAGCCCGGTGCGCGACGCGCCGCCGATCGCCCGTGAGCCCATGCAGGCCTCCGATCCCTATGGCCTCGAGGCTCCGCCGCGATCGCGGCCGGCCCCGGCGCAGCCGCCCAAGCCGGCGCAGCCCCCCAGGGCCAGATCCAGCGCCAAGACCAATGGTTCGGGCGGCCCGCAGCTGTTGCGCCGGCCGGGCTTCCTGGCTGTGCATAGCGTGGAAAAGAGTTTCGGCAGCCGGCAGGTCGTGCGCGGCGTCAGCATCTATGTCCGCCGCGGCGAGGCGGTCGGCCTGCTCGGCCCGAACGGCGCCGGCAAGACCACCGTGTTCTACATGATCACAGGCCTGATCAAGGCCGATCGCGGCGCGATCGAGCTCGACGGCCACGACGTCACGAAACTTCCGATGTATCAGCGCGCGCGGCTCGGCATCGGCTACCTGCCGCAGGAAGCCTCGATCTTCCGCGGCCTCACCGTCGAGCAGAACATCCGCGCCGTGCTCGAAGTGGTCGAGCCCTCGCGCAAGAAGCGCGAGCAGCAGCTCGACTCCCTGCTCGACGAGTTCAACATCACGCGCTTGAGGAAATCCCCGTCGATCGCGCTGTCGGGCGGCGAGCGCCGCCGCGTCGAGATCGCGCGCGCGCTGGCGACGCGTCCGAACTACATGCTGCTCGACGAGCCCTTTGCCGGCATCGATCCGATCGCGGTCGGCGACATTCAGGATCTCGTCCGCCATCTCACCAACCGCGGCATCGGCGTGCTCATCACCGACCACAATGTGCGCGAGACGCTCGGCCTCACCGACCGCGCCTACATCGTCTATGCCGGTGAGATACTGACGGAGGGGAGCCCGGACGAGATCGTCGCAGATCCCGATGTTCGCCGTCTTTACCTTGGCGAGGAATTCCGCCTCTAGCCCGTTTTTGCGTTTCGTCAAGGCGTGTACATCGGGTTCAGACTAAGATAAGCAAGAATCGGACCAATTTTCGAGAACGGTTCTTGTTAGATGGCGCTTTCGCAGAGATTAGAGTTCCGGCAATCGCAGTCGCTGGTCATGACGCCGCAGCTGATGCAGGCGATCAAGCTGCTGCAGTTGTCCAATCTCGATCTCACCACCTTCGTGGAGGAGGAACTCGAGCGTAACCCCCTGCTGGAGCGGGCCAATGACGAGGCCCCCGGCGAGGCCTCGGCCGAGACCGCCCAGTTCAGCGACCATGATGGCGAGGATTCCGGCGGTTCGGGCGACGCGGACGGCTTTGGCGGCAGCGGCGAGGCCTTCGAGCCCGGCCGGGAAGAATGGATGAGCAAGGATCTCGGCACCCGGGCCGAGATCGAGCAGACCCTGGACACGGGCCTGGACAACGTCTTTTCCGAGGAGCCGGCGGAGACGGCCGCGCGCAACGCCCAGGACGCCGCGCCGACCACCTACACCGAATGGGGCGGCGGTGCCTCCGGTGACGAAGACTACAATCTCGAAGCTTTTGTCGCGGCCGAGACAACATTGTCCGACCATCTGGCCGAGCAGCTGTCGGTTGCATTCACCGGCGCCGCGCAGCGCATGATCGGCCAGTATCTGATCGATCTCGTCGACGAGGCCGGCTACCTGCCGCCCGATCTCGGGCAGGCCGCCGAGCGGCTTGGCGCATCGCAAAAGGATGTCGAGGACGTTCTTGCCGTGCTGCAAAAATTCGATCCGCCGGGCGTGTGCGCGCGCAGTTTGAGCGAGTGCCTCGCGATCCAGCTCCGCGAACTCGACCGCTACGATCCCGCAATGCAGGCGCTGGTGGAGCATCTCGATCTCCTCGCCAAGCGCGACATCGCGAGCTTGCGCAAGCTCTGCGGCGTCGACGACGAGGACATCGCCGACATGATCGGCGAGATCAGGCGTCTCAATCCCAAGCCCGGCATGAAGTTCGGCTCGGCGCGACTGCAGACCATGGTGCCCGACGTCTATGTCCGGCCGGGTCCGGACGGCGGCTGGCATGTCGAGCTCAACAGCGACACCTTGCCGCGCGTCCTGGTGAACCAGACCTACTATTCCGAGCTGTCGAAGAAGATCGGCAAGGACGGCGACAAATCCTATTTCACCGATGCGCTGCAGAACGCGACCTGGCTGGTGCGCGCGCTGGACCAGCGCGCCCGCACCATCCTGAAGGTCGCAACCGAGATCGTGCGCCAGCAGGACGGCTTCTTCACCCACGGTGTCGCGCATTTGCGGCCGCTGAATCTGAAGGCCGTCGCCGACGCCATCCAGATGCACGAATCCACGGTGTCGCGCGTCACCGCCAACAAATACATGGCGACCAATCGCGGCACGTTCGAGCTGAAATATTTCTTCACGGCCTCGATCGCGTCGGCCGACGGCGGCGAGGCGCATTCGGCCGAAGCCGTGCGTCACCACATCAAGCAGCTGATCGATTCGGAGGAGCCGTCAGCGATCCTGTCCGACGACACGATCGTGGAACGGTTGCGCGCTTCGGGCATTGATATTGCCCGCCGCACGGTCGCGAAGTACCGCGAAGCCATGCGCATTCCGTCCTCGGTGCAACGCCGTCGCGACAAGCAGAGCGCTCTTGGTAACGTCCTCTCCACCGCATTATCCGATCGCTCCCGCAATCCCGAGCCGGCCTGATTGCACTGGCGCGGAATCGCGCTACTCTCACCCTCCCATCGCGACCGATCCAAGCACGCGCATGATCCGGAAAAGTGCAAAGCGGTTTTCCGAAAGATCATGCGCAGGAAGAACCCCGGCTACGACGACGCGTCATCGTTGCCGGGCGCAAACCAAGCGAGGCATCACATGACTCTTCGGATTTCGGGCAAGAGCGTCAGCGTCGGCGAGGCCCTGCGTGGCCGCGTGACCGACCGGACTGAAGAGGTCCTGCGCAAATATTTCGACGGCAATTATTCCGGCCACATCACCCTGTCCAAGGACGGCTTCGGCTTCCGCACCGACTGCGCGCTGCATCTGGATTCGGGAATCACGCTCGAGGCCGATTCGAACGCGCCGGACGCCTATGCCAGCGCCGACCAGGCGCTGATCATGATCGAGAAGCGGCTGAAGCGCTACAAGAGCCGGCTGAAGGACCGCTCGGCCCGCAAGGCCCACGTCGCCTCCGCCGCCCTGGCTGCCCTCGACGCCACCAGTTACGTGCTGGAAGCCCCTGGCGAGGCGGACGACGAGGACGAGGTCACCGGCTATAGCCCCGTGATCATCGCCGAGGCCACCACGTCGCTGAAACAGATGTCGGTCAGCGAAGCCGTCATGGAACTCGACCTCAGCGGGGCACCCTGCCTGGTATTCCAGCATGGCTCCTCGGGCCGGGTGAACATCATCTACCGCCGGGCCGACGGCAATGTCGGCTGGATCGACCCGCCCGGTGCCAAACCGGACGGCAAAGCGGGCGATTAGGATCGAAACCGGCCCCCGTAACAACCACAGTCCTTAACAATGACCGGGGCAAAGCCGCACGCGGCAGTTGGCACCGGGATTGCGTTGGAGTAGAAGCGCCCCACATCAGGAACGGGGCTAAGTGCGCCTCCTGCTTCATGTTATTGACGCCGGCCCAGCTTGGTCTATCAAGTTGGCCAATTCGGAACCTGACGGCTTCATTCACCTCGGAAGACTTCCATGCCGATTACCGATCTGGTCGCGCCCGAGGCGATTCTCCCGGCATTGAAGGTCAACAGCAAGAAGCAGGCGCTCCAGGAACTCGCGGCCAAGGCCGCCGAGCTGACCGGCCAGAACGAGCGCTCCGTGTTCGAGGTGCTGCTCCAGCGCGAGAAGCTCGGCACCACCGCCGTCGGCTACGGCGTCGCCATTCCGCACGGCAAGCTGCCCAAGCTCGAAAAGATCTTCGGCCTGTTCGCCCGGCTCGATCGCCCGATCGACTTCGAGGCGATGGACGGCCAGCCGGTCGACCTCGTCTTCCTGCTGCTCGCCCCCGAAGGCGCCGGCGCCGATCATCTCAAGGCGCTCGCCCGCATCGCCCGCCTGCTCCGCGACCAGGACATCGCCAAAAAGCTCCGCGCCTCGCGCGATGCCCAGGCGATCTATTCGGTGCTGGCCCTGCCGCCGGCAACCGCGGCGTAAGGCCCTCTTTCCCGTTCGAACCCGAGCCACGCCGCCTGCGACGTATTTGCAGCCGGGCGCGTGAATATTCGCGCCCGCGCGTGACGAATTGAATCGCCGCGTCCTTCGATCGATGCGGCGCAGGGATTTTGAGACATGATTTGCGGTTCGATCGGCCGGATTTTCGGTCTCGTGTGCTCCGTCACCATGGCCGCAACGGTCGTGGCCCACGCTGACGATGCGTCGAACGACCGCGTCATCGCCGAGAAGACCGAGATCATCGCGACCGATCCGACCAACGCGACGGCCTATGAGCTGCGCGGCGAAGCCTACCATCTCAAGCGGGACTGGAATCGTGCACTCGAGGATTGCAACGCCGCGATCCGGATCGATCCGAATTTCGGGCGCGCCTACAATTGCCGCGGACGCGCTTATTCCGCCAAAGGCGATCGGGATCGCGCCATGGCCGACTACAACGAGGCCATTCGCCTCGATCCCGGCTACGGACCGTCTTACACATCGCGTGCGCTCGAATATTTCAACAAGGGCGATTTCGATCTCGCGATCGCCGGATTCACCGAGGCCATCGCGCGCAATCCCAAGCAAGCTTATTCTGCTCTCCTCAGGAGGGGCGAAGCGTACGAAGCGAAGGGCGATGCCGATCGTGCGGTCGCTGATTACACCGAAGCCATGCAGCGCAATCCGACCGCCGGGGCGCCTTACGAGCTGCGGAGCAACATCCATGCCCGCAAAGGCGAGCTCGACGCAGCTCTCGACGACTGCAACAGTTCGGTGCGTCTGGAGCCCGACAAGGCCGGCGGCCATTACTGCCGGGCCGTCGTCTTCCTGAAAAAGGACGAGGCCGATGCTGCCATCCGGGAGTTTGACGAGGTCACAAGGATGGCTCCGACCTTCGTCAGTGCCTACCTCGCCCGCGCTCTCGCGTGGCACAAGATGGGTGACGATAAACGCGCCGTTGCCGATTGCGACGAAGCGGTCAGGCTGCAGCCGACAAATGCGACGCCGTACAAACGCCGGGCCGCTGCCTATCGCGAATTGGGAGAGCACGATCGCGCGCTCGCCGACTACAACGAGGCGCTTCGAATCGATCCGAACAACCAGGATACTCTGGCCAATCGCGGCCTGCTCTACATGATGATGTCCGACTCCAAGCGTGCGCGCGCGGATTTCAACAGCGTACTCGCGCTGCCGCCGACCGACAAAGAGGCCATGGACACGGCGCGCGAAGGGCTCGGATTTCTGAAATGATGCGCGAGAGAGGCGCTGCCGCCTCATACGCCGTCATTGCGAGCGCAGCGAAGCAATCCAGAATCTTTCGGCAGAGGCGGTCTGGATCGCTTCGCTACGCACGCAATGACTGGGAGCAGATCGAAGTGTGGGACGATCTGCCGCGCTCCAAGGTGGGTAAGGTGCTGAAGCCTGATATCCGTGTGCGGCTGACCTGATAGGGCTCGCCTGGGCGGCTCGCGCGAGGCGCAGGTGGTCGAGCACGCATCTCTCCACACCGTCATTGCGAGGAGCCCGCGACAAAATTGCGAAACAATTTTGCGCTGGTGCGACGAAGCAATCCAGACTCCTTCCGCGGAAAGATTCTGGATTGCTTCGCTGCGCTCGCAATGACGCAGAGAGAGCAGGCGATCCACCGCTCAAAAAGAAAACGGGCACGCCTTCTGCGAAGGCCTGCCAAATCTCTCTTCACGCGGAGCGCGCTTCAGTGCACGCTCACCGCTTGCAACTCGCTGCACCGGGCCTTGACGACAGCGGCTTCACGGCTGTCGGTCAACATGATTGGCCGGTCCACCCGCCCCCTTGATGAAGGCGAGCAGGAGCATGCTGAGACGAAGCGGCTGCTCCTGCTGGATCCAATGACCGGCGCCGTCGATCAGCTCGATGCCCGCCATCCTCGTTGTCGCCTTCGTCGTCATCAGTTCGAGCGCGCCCGGCGCCGCGTAGGTGCCCCAATCGCTCATCCCGCCGATGAAAAGCGAGGGGACATCGATCGTTTTGCCCGAAAACATGCGCAACTCGGCGTTCAGGTCAGGATCGGAATAGACCCGATATGCCTGCAGGGCGCCTTGAAAGCCGGTGCGGTCATATTCCTCCGTGTACACGCCAAGCTCCGGCTCGGTGAGCCATTTGCAGGCCTGGACCTCGGCGTCGGACGGGTGGAATGGAGCGACGGCATCGGGCATCGTCTTGCCGAGATCCATGACGTAATAGGTCGGCATTTGTGCAAGTTCGACAGCGCTTCGCGACTTCAGCGGATGCGGCTTGTTTCCCGGCCAGTCGGCGCTCTTGACGTAGAAAAACGCGCGAAGAAACGCATGTAAGCCTTGTGGGGGGTGCCACATGTCATCGTTCGCGCCCCGTGTGCTCAAATATTGTTGGTAATACGCTCTCGGCGGATCGAGCGCCGCCAGCGCGGCCGCCAACTTTTGATTCTCACTGCTCGGTTGCACCTGCGATGCTTCGCTGTTCGCGGTGTTGAACGGAAACGCCGGCGGACCGGGGAACGGTGCGCTCATCAGCACCACCGAGGGAAAGACGTCAGGTCGCGCCAGCGAACAATAGGCCGCGACGGGCGAGCCGAAGTCGTGCCCGACGAGCATTGCCGTGCGCCGATACCCCAACGCCGAAACCAGCCCGATCGCGTCACGCGTCATGTTCAGGAGGCTGAAGGGTCCGAGAGCGGCGTCATAGCTATTCACCCAGCCGGTGGTACGGCCAAATCCCCGCTGGTCGGGCGCCACGACATGGTACCCGGCGTCCGCCAGGATCGGGATGAGGTGCCGCCAGCCGTAAGCCAAGTCCGGAAAGCCATGCAGCAGCAGCGCAAGTGGCCGGCCGGGACTTTCGTAACCGGCCTCGAGAACATGGACATCGAGGCCGTTGATCTCATGGATCATGCGCGAGCGGACACCCTTGGGAAGCGTTCCCGCGCCATATGTTGAGGTGGCCAAACCTGTTTCTCCCATGGGGTTCGCGCGGGCCGGTCGAAGTAAAGTCGCGACCAGGCCGGCCGCGCCCATCGTCAGGACGGCTCGTCGGGACGCCGCTGGCTTGGGACTGACTGGATGGCGCATGACAAAGAGACGCTGGTTACTATGGTGATCGCCATACTATATCGATCACCATAGTAACGTCAAGCGAGAGGTGTTACGCTCACGGCATGCCACGCAAGACTGATGCCCGCGCTCGCGCGATTGCCACCGCCGAACGACTGTTTCGCATCCAGGGCTACACGGCGACTGGATTGACCCAGATCATCGAGGAAAGCGGCGCGCCGAAGGGATCGTTCTACTTTCACTTTCCGCGCGGCAAGGCGCAGCTCGCGGAGGAAGCAATCGATCATTACGTGGCGAGCCGAATCGCGGTCTTGCGAAACATCTCGGCGAATACGACGGGCGATGCCCTGAAGTTTGTTCGTGAGATTTTCAGTACGTTCGCGGCCGAAATGATCGCCTCCGATTTCCAGTATGGATGTCTCATGCAGAATCTGGCGAACGAGCTTCCTGCACTCGACGCTGATCTGACCAAGCGGGTCGCGCGCGGATTTATTGATTCAACCGAGGTTATCGTGGAGCATTTTCGAGGATGCGGTTTCGCGCCCGCGCGCGCATCCTCGACCGCAGCCGCGTTGGTCGCCGCCCTCGAAGGCGCGCGAACGATCGCCCGCCTGCAACGCACGCCGGCCGTATTCGAGGCGCTGGCGGATGCAAGTGTTCAGAGCTGCGCCGGTCCCAGGAGGTGACCGGATTCATGGAGGATTCTGGGTGGTTTGCAGCGCTCGCGACAGCAATGCCGAAACATCATCTCTCAAGACGAAAAACGGGCATGCCTTCGTCTGAAGGCATGCCCGTTTGAAACTCACTTCGTCCGGAGAGCGCGCGCTCAGTGCACGCTGACGGCTTGCAGCTCGTTGCTCCAGGCGTTGGCGATCGCGGCTTCGCGGCTGTCGGTCAACATGATCGGCGTGCCGTCGGCGGCGTGGAGTGCGAACAGCTTGAGGCCGGGCGCAATCTTCGGCGCCTCGGGGAACAGGTCCGGTACGTCCTCGGAACGGATCTGCTTCACATAGGCGATATGGCCTTCGCCCAGGGTTGCCAGCGTCTCGGGCGAGACGTTCTTGGCTTCGTATTCGAACGCAACGTGACCTTCACTCATGGTCTCGACTCCTCTAACGAACTAAGCGGTCGAGTCCGCTACTCGTTCCATTATTCGTGCTCATTGATAGCGATTGTCTTAACGATCCTCTCCGGTTCGGGCCGGGCGAGGTCGATCGACAACAACCCGTTCTTCAGATCCGCACCCAGCACCAGCATCCCCTCGGCCAGCACGAACGTGCGCTGGAAGTGGCGCGCGGCGATGCCGCGATGGATGTATTGCCGGGATTTGTCGTCCTGCTGCCGCCCGCGGATCACGAGCTGGTTTTCCTCAATGGTTACATCGAGTTGGTCGCGGGTGAAGCCGGCGACCGCCAGCGTGATGCGCAAGCGCTCGGGCTGGCCGTCCGATCGATCACACCTCTCGATATTGTAGGGAGGGTAGCCGTCGGCGCCTTTGACGACGCGGTCGAGCACGCGCTCGATTTCGTCGAAGCCCAGAAGGAACGGACTGGAGAGCGTGGGAACACGAGACATAGTTTACAAAGTCCTCGCGGAAAGCGACTTTGGTGTTTCGGGGCCCGATCTAGGCACCCCTTGATCAGCAATATGGGCATATCCCTGTGCGGGTTCAAGGACGTAGCGGAAGGCTGTGGATTCACTGCTTCCGGCCTTGCCCGGTCATGAAGCTCTGCGCGCGAATTACCTCAACGAAAACAGAACCCCGTCTACTGTGCATGGGGTTGTTTTCGCGGCCTTTGCCGTTCGGCCGCCCTCAGGAAGAATTCAGGCCTCGATTCGCGTCCGGCCGTCGCCGCTGAACAGATGTAGCTTGGAGTGGATAGCGGCGACACGGATCTTCTGGCCGATGGCAGGGGCCTCGGTTCCGGGAATGCGGACGATGACCTCGCCGGGCGGCAGCTCGCCCGGGGTGGCCGCGACGCGCTGGTCTTCCTGTTCGCGGGAGCCGTAGACGAAAGTCTCGGCGCCGACGCGCTCGATCGCTTCCACGGTCAGGGACAACGCGACGCCGCCTGATGGCGTCTGGTCGGTGATGACGAAATTCTCCGGGCGGATGCCGAGGATGCCGGCCTCGCCCGCGCTGCCGCCGAGCTGCGATTTGATCTCGTCCGTGCGCGTCGACATCAGGTTCATCGGCGGCGCGCCGATGAAGGAGGCGACGAAGGTCGTCGCCGGCTTCTCGTAGATCGCAAGGGGGTTGCCGACCTGCTCGACTTCGCCGCCATTCATCACGACGAGGATGTCGGCGAGCGTCATCGCCTCCAACTGGTCGTGGGTGACGTAGATCGATGTGGTGTTGAGCCGGCGCTGCAATTTGCGGATCTCGACGCGCATCGCGATGCGCAGCTTGGCATCGAGGTTGGAGAGCGGCTCGTCGAACAGAAACACCTTCGGCTGGCGCACGATGGCGCGGCCCATGGCGACGCGCTGGCGCTGGCCGCCGGAGAGCTGGCGCGGCTTGCGCTCCAGCATGGCGGAGAGCTCGAGCACGCGCGCGGCTTCCTCGACGCGGCTCTTGATCTCGGCTTCCGCCATGCCGCGGTTGCGCAGGCCGTAAGCCATGTTGTTGAAGACGCTCATATGCGGGTAGAGCGCGTAATTCTGAAACACCATCGCGATGTCGCGATCGGCGGGCTCGATCTCGTTGACGACGCGGCCGCCGATGTCGATCTCGCCGCCGGTCACGGTCTCGAGGCCTGCGACCATGCGCAGCAGCGTGGACTTGCCGCAACCGCTTGGTCCGACCAGCACGCAGAACTGCCCGTCTGCGACATCGACGTTGACGCCTTTGATGGCCTCGAAGCCGCCGGTGTAGGTCTTGCGGACGTTGCGCAGGGTGACGTTGGCCATAGAAACTCGCTTCTTACTTTTCCGTCTCGACCAGGCCGCGCACGAACAGTTTCTGCATGGCGACGACGACGAACACCGGCGGCAGCATGGCCAGCACGGCGGTCGCCATCACGATCGGCCATTCGGTCAGTGCGTCGGTTGTCGTGATCATCTTGCGGATGCCGACCTGGATGGTCTGCATGTCGTCGCGGGTGGTGATGAGCAGCGGCCAGAGATATTGATTCCAGCCGAGGATGAAGAGGATGACGAACAGCGCCGCCATGTTGGTGCGGGACAGCGGCAACAGCGTATCCCAGAAGAAGCGCAAGGGGCCGGCGCCGTCGATGCGCGAGGCTTCGAGCAATTCGTCCGGCACCGTCATGAAGAACTGGCGGAACAGCAGCGTCGCCGTGGCCGATGCGATCAGCGGCAGCGCCAGCCCCGCATAGCTGTCGAGCATGTGCAGATCGGCGACGATCTTGTAGGTCGGATAGATGCGCACCTCGACCGGCAGCATCAAGGTGATGAAGATGAGCCAGAAGATCGGCATCCGCAGCGGAAAGCGGAAATAGACGATCGCATAGGCCGAGATGATGGAGATCGCGATCTTGCCGACTGCAATCAGCAGCGCCATGATCAGCGAGTTGAGCATCATGTTGGCCACGGGCTCGCGGGTCGAGCCGCTCGTGCCGACGAAGATGGTCTGGTAGTAGACTTCGAAGAAGTGGCCGCCGGGCAGCAGCGACATCTGGCCATTGGCGATCAGCGCGTTGTCCTGAGTCGAGGCGACGATGGCGATGTAGACGGGGAAGGCGACGATCGCGATCCCGATCCAGAGGATGATGTGGGCGAGGTAGCGCCGGATGCCCTCTTGCTCGACCATCAGTAGGTCACCTTGCGTTCGACGAAGCGGAACTGAATTCCCGTGAGCACGATGACGAGGATCATCAGGATCACCGATTGCGCCGCCGAGCTGCCGAGATTGCCGCCGAGCAGGCCGTCGGAATAGACCTTGTAGACCAGCGTCACCGTCGACGTTCCCGGACCGCCACGGGTCATGGTGTCGATGATGCCGAAGGTGTCGAAGAAGGCGTAGACGATGTTGACGACCAGGAGGAAGAAGATGGTCGGCGACAGCAGCGGGAAGGTCACGGTCCAGAACCGCCGCATCGGGCGCGCGCCGTCGATCGCGGCGGCCTCGAACACGCTTTTCGGAATGGCTTGCAGGCCTGCGAGGAAGAACAGGAAATTATACGAGATCTGCTTCCACGCTGCGGCAACGATGATCAGCGTCGCGGCCTGGTTGCTGTCGAGCAGCGGATTCCAGTCGATGCCGGCGGCGCGCAGGTAACGCGCGAGTACACCGAGAGAGGGATGCAGCATGAAGATCCAGAGCACACCGACGACGGGCGGCGCCACCGCGTACGGCCAGATCAGGAGCGTGCGGTAAAGCATCACGCCACGCAGCGGCTTGTCCGCCATCACCGCGAGCAGCAGCGCGAAGGACAGTGACGACACCGCGATCGCGAAGGAGAAGAAAAAGGTCCGGATGATCGACTCGAAGTAAGCCGGGTCCTGGAACAGCTCGATGTAATTGTCGAACCAGACGAAGCTCGTCGACAGGCCGAAGGCGTCCTGGAGCAGGAAGGACTGAATAACCGCCTGCAGGGCCGGCCAGTAGAAGAAAATCAGGACGACCGCGAGTTGCGGAGCAACCAGCGCGTAAGGCAATAGCTTTGATTTGAAAATGGCCTGCTTCTGCATGGTGCCGGGTGAGCGGCAGGCCGGACTACCGGCCTGCCGCTCATCGCCTCACTTCGTCGCGGTTTTTTCGAACTGACGTAGCATCGTGTTGCCGCGCTCGACGGCGGAGTCCAGCGCCTGCTTCGCCGTCTTCTTGCCGGCCAGCGCCTGCTCGATCTCTTCCGACCAGACATCACGCAGCTGGACCATGTTGCCGAGGCGCAGACCGCGGGAGTTCTCGGTCGGCTCCTTGTTGGTCAGCTCGAGCAGCGGGGTCTCGAGATAGGGCTGATCCTTGTAGAAGCCCTCGGCCTTGGCCTTCTCGTAGGCCGCCTTGGTGATCGGCAGATAGCCCGATTCCTTGTGGATCCAGACCTGGCGGTCGGTGTCCGAGAGGAACGTCAAGAATTTCGCGACGCCCTTGTATTCCTCGGCCGACTTGCCGCCCATGATCCAGAGCGAGGCGCCGCCGATGATCGAGTTCTGCGGCGCGCCCTTGACGTCAGGATAGTACGGCATCGGCGCGGCGGTGAAGGCGAACTTGGCCTGCGCCTTGACGTTGCCGAAGAAGGACGACGAGGTCAGGTAGATCGGGCATTCGCCTGACGTGAAGCGGCCTTCGCCGGTGTTGGTGCGGCCGGCGTAATCGTAGGTCTTGTCCTTCTGCAGCTCGACGAGGTTCTCGAGGTGCTTGACCTGGAGCGGGCCGTTGAACTCGAGCTTGGTGTCGAAGCCGTCGAGGCCGTTGGCCTTGGTCGCAAGCGGCACGTTGTGCCAGGCCGAGAGCTGCTCGAGATTGACCCAGGTGACCCACGAGCCGGAGAAGCCGCAGGTCGCATAGCCAGCAGCCTTCAGCTTCTTGGCGTCCTCGAAAACTTCCGGCCAGGTCTTCGGGACCGCTGCGATATTGGCCTTCTTCAATGCGTCGAGATTGACCCACATGACGGTCGACGAGGAGTTGAAGGGGAAGGACAGCATCTCGCCCTTCGAGGTCGAATAGTAGCCGGTGATCGCAGGCAGATAGGCCTTGGGATCGAACTTCTCGCCGGCTTCCTGCATCAGCTTGTAAACGGGCTTCACGGCGCCGGTCGCGGCCATCATGGTCGCGGTGCCGACCTCGAACACCTGCATGATGTGCGGGGCATTGCCGGCGCGGAACGCCGCGATGCCGGCGTTCATGGTGTCGGGATAGCTGCCCTTGTAGGTCGGGACGACCTTGTAGTCGCTCTGCGATGCGTTGAAGTCGTTGGCGAGCTTGACGATGACGTCGTTGTTCGCGCCGGTCATCGCGTGCCACCACTGGATTTCAGTGACGGCCAGCGCAGGCGAAGCGCCCAGACCCAGCGTGAGTGCAACAGCGGCAGCCGCTCCAAAATGTCGAAGAGCCATCAAGTAAACCTCCCTTGGCCGTCCTTTGGCCGTCAAAAAGAAGCGCTTGCGCTAGCAGCGCCATATGACGTTCACATGACTGTGTAAGCGGCCGAAACGAAAGCGGCAAGCGCTGGAAAAGGGAAGCCATCAAATAGGCGAACGCGCCCGCGCGCAGCCGCATCCGTTGGCGGTGCACATGCGTGCCCCCGCCGCACTGCGGCATGTTTGATGAGGAGGTAAGGCCCTAGCGCTTGCGCTCGGGGCCGCAGACTACACCTTGCGCGATCATCGCGTCGATGTCCGCCTTTGAGTAGCCGAACTCGCCCAGCACCTCCTGGGAGTGCTGGCTGAACTTCGGCGGCAGACGGCGCAGGCTCGGCTTGCTGCGATCGAGCCGGATCGGCGAGGCGACGCCCTTGTACCAGTCCTTCTCGATGATATCGCCGCGCGCGATCGTGTGCGCATTGGTCAGCGCCTGGTCGATCTTCTGCACGGGCCCTGCCGGTAGGCCGGCGGCGAGCAGGCGATTGCACAGCGGCTCGGCCTCATGCTGGCTGAACACGGCCGCAAGTTCGGCGCGCAGCGCCTCGCGATTGGCGATGCGGTCCTTGTTGCGGGCGAAGCGCGGGTCAGTGCCGAGCTCGGGCTTGCCGATTTCCTTGCAGAGCTTACGGAAGGTGCCGTCATTGCCGACGCCGATGAAGATGTTGTCGGTCTTGGTCGGGAAGATCGCGTAAGGCACAAGGTTCGGGTGCTCGTTGCCGGTGAGCGAGGGCGGCTTGCCATGCATGAAATAATTCGCGGTGTGCGGATGCATGATGGCAAGGCCGGTCTCGTAAAGCGTCGTCTCCAGGAACTGGCCCTTGCCCGAGCGCTGCCGCTCCGACAGCGCCATCAGGATGCCGATCGCCGCATAAAGCCCCGTGGTGATGTCGACCAGCGGCACGCCGATCCGCATCGGTCCGCTCTCGACCGAGCCGGTTGCCGCGATCATGCCGGTCATGGCCTGGATGATGGCATCATAGCCGGGATTGCCGCCGCGCGGGCCGTCGGCGCCGAAGCCGCAGATCCGGCAATGCACGAGGCGCGGGAATTTTTCGCGCAGCACATCGTTGCCGATGCCCCATTTCTCCAGCGTGCCCGGCTTGAAATTCTCGATCAGGACGTCGGCGGTCTCCAGCATCTTGAGCAGTACGACGCGACCGCCTTCGGAAGCGAGATCGAGGCCGATCGAGCGCTTGTTTCGGTTGATACCGATGAAATAGGCCGCGTCTTCCTCGTGGAAGGGAGGGCCCCATTCGCGCACCTCGTCGCCCGCGGGCGGCTCGACCTTGATCACGTCGGCGCCATGGTCGGCGAGGATCTGGGTGCAGTAGGGACCGCCGAGCACGCGCGTGAGGTCGATGACGCGCAGTCCGCTCATTGCGCCCAATGCTGCTCCAGAACTGGCGGCTTCAGTCATGCCTTCGCTTCCCTTGTCGATATTCGACCACAGGCCTAGCGAGGTTTTTTTATGCCAGCAATGGGCTGCCGCGTAGGGCCGCATGCGCGCCGCCGCGCAATCCCGCGATGTGGGAAATCTCGCGGAGGCGGCCGACCCGAGGGGGATCTCGGGCCAGCCGATCCGCCGTCGGATCAGACGACCGTCAGGCGGACGTCGACATTGCCGCGCGTCGCGTTGGAGTACGGGCACACCTGGTGCGCCTTCGCGACCAGCGCCTCGGCGTCCGCGCGGGCAAGACCCGGCAGCGAGACGGCGAGATCGATGTCGAGGCCGAAGCCGCCTTCCGAGCGCGGGCCGATGCCGACGGTCGAGGTCACGGAGGTATCGGCCGGGACCTTCGGGCCGCCCTGCGAGGCCACGAATTTCATCGCGCCGATGAAGCAGGCGGCATAGCCGGCCGCGAACAGCTGCTCGGGATTGTTGCCGGCGCCGCCGCCACCGCCGAGCTCCTTCGGCGTGGTGAGCTTGACGTCGAGCGCGCCATCCAGGGTCGCAGCATGGCCGTCGCGGCCGCCGGTGGCCTTCGCGCTGGTCTTGTAGAGGACGTTCACGGACATTTTCGTCTCCTCAGGGGTCTTTCGGGGTGGGGTGTCGCGTATATGGCAGGCAATTAGATTGTGCGCAATTGAATTTTGCAGGTCTCACATTTAATTGTTCGCAATTGAATGTCCGGCCGGCCGGCCCCAGAATGAGACAAATCCCATGAGATGTCAGATGGCCCGGAAATCAACGATCCTCGATCCGCAGCGGCTCGACAACCAGATCTGTTTCGCCGTCTATTCGGCCGCGCATGCCTTCAACCGCGTCTACAAGCCGCTGCTGGACAGGCTCGGCCTGACCTATCCGCAATACCTGGTCATGCTGGTGCTGTGGGAGCGCGACGACGTGCCGGTGAAGGAGATCGGCGAGAAGCTGTTTTTGGACTCGGGGACGCTGACGCCGCTGTTGAAGCGGCTCGAAGCCGCGCATCTGGTCAAGCGCACGCGCTCCAGCGAGGACGAGCGCCAGGTCCTGATCGCGCTGACCGTGCAAGGTCACGCACTCAAGGAAAAGGCGCGCAGCGTCCCGCAGTCGATCCTGGCGGCCTCGAACTGCACGGTCGCGGAGCTTGTCGCGATGAAGGACGAGATCGTCGCGCTGCGGGATCGGCTGAATGCGGTGATTGGGGAGTAGGGGTTAGCAGAGCCGCTTTTTCGAAAAGGCTCTGCCCGAGTGCGACTTGAGATATTTCTCGAACGCCAAGGCCTTCATCTTCTCGGGGAAAGCGCAGTACTAGACGAGCTTCCAGGGCTTGAACTTGGTGGTGTGAGCGGACCTGCCGGCGTTGTGTTCAGGCACCCGTCGCTTCAGATCTTCCGTGGCGCCGCTGTATTCCTGATCGGGAAATTCAATGCTGCGGAGGATGTAGACGTACCACATTGACGGCTCGCGCCTGGGCAGTCGTTAGGTGAGTCTCGTCATTCGTCCGTCTTCGCCCTGCCGGGCTTCGCCGGACACCACGCTTCGCCCTTTAGGCCCCTCGTGGCTGCGCCACGCGTAGCCCGAAGGGCGAAGCGTGGTGGAGCCAGGCGGGATCGAACCGCCGACCTCTTGCATGCCATGCAAGCGCTCTCCCAGCTGAGCTATGGCCCCTTAACCGTGGAGATGATCCTGGGGGATCACTCCCGACCCGCGAGTCTTCCGACTCGCGCGGTGCACCCTTTTTCACAGATCAGGACTGATCTCAAGTCTCTTCATCACCTCCGACATCACCAATGATGTCGGTTACGTCCTCATCGCCCTCTTCCTCGTCGGCAATGAAGGTCGAATCGTCGTCATCGTCGTCGTCGAGGGTCTCGTCGACCTCGATATCGTCCTCGGATTCGGGGACGACAGCCTTGACCTTGCCGGTGTTCTCCTCGGCGTCGGCCTCCTCGAGCGAGACCAACTCTTCCGACTCCGCCGGCTCCGGCGCGGTATCCTGAGCCATGTTGCGGGATTCGGCGCTGCCGCGGGTCGCACGGGCCGGCGCGATGGGCGCGATCGGCACGACTTCGCCGGTATAAGGCGAGATCACCGGATTCTTGTTGAGGTCATAGAACTTCTTGCCCGTGGTCGGGCAAATACGTTTGGTTCCGAGTTCGGACTTGGCCACGGCAGAGGAATCCTGGGAATGTCTGAAAAGCGGTGCTTCACTTGGCTAGTTGGCGGCCCGCTGTCAATAGCGCATTACGAGAGAAAGACATGCTCGTGACGGCGGGGAGACCGTGTGGTACCTGCCCGCAGCCCCTAAAGGGCGCATCCAAGGACACAATCTTGACCCATTCCGACAAGCCGACACCGCTGACGTCGCGTGCGAGCGGTCCCCTGACCGGAAAAGTACGGGTGCCCGGGGACAAGTCGATCTCGCACCGGGCTCTCATTTTGGGCGCGCTGGCGGTCGGCGAAACCCGCATTACGGGCCTGCTCGAGGGCGAGGACGTCCTCAACACAGCCAAATCCATGCAGGCCCTCGGCGCCAAGGTCGAGCGCACCGGCGCTTTCGCCTGGAAAGTCCAGGGCGTCGGCGTCGGCGGCTTCGCCCAGCCCAGGGCAGCGCTGGATTTCGGCAATTCCGGCACCGGCTGCCGGCTGGTCATGGGCGCCGTCGCCGGCTGCCCGATCTCGGCGGTGTTCGACGGCGACGCCTCGCTGCGCAGCCGCCCGATGCGTCGGATCCTCGATCCGCTCGAGAAAATGGGGGCGAAGGTGATCTCCGGCGGCGAAGGCGGCCGCCTGCCGCTGACCCTCCAGGGCGCGCGTGACCCGCTGCCGATCACCTACAAGACCCCGGTCGCCTCGGCCCAAATCAAATCGGCGGTGCTGCTGGCGGGCCTGGCCGCGCCCGGCACCACCACCGTCATCGAGAGCGAGGCCAGCCGCGACCACACCGAGCTGATGCTGAAGCATTTTGGCGCCGATATCACCTCGATCGCCGAGGGGGCTCACGGCCGCCGCATCTCGCTTGTGGGTCAGCCTGAGCTGCATGGCGCCACCGTCATCGTGCCCGCCGATCCGTCTTCCGCGGCCTTTCCTATCGTCGCAGCGCTGATCGTCGAAGGCTCCGATGTAGTTCTTTCTGACGTGATGACCAATCCGCTGCGCACCGGTCTTTTCACCACGCTGCGTGAAATGGGGGCTTTGATCGAGGAAAGCGAAGTCCGCAGCGACGCCGGCGAGCCTATGGCGCGCTTGCGCGTGCGCGCCTCAAAGCTGCGCGGCGTCGAGGTGCCGCCGGAGCGCGCGCCCTCGATGATCGACGAATATCTGGTGCTGGCGGTTGCGGCGTCCTTCGCCGAAGGCACGACAATCATGCGTGGCCTGCAGGAGTTGCGGGTCAAGGAATCCGACCGGCTGGAGGCCACGGCCGCGATGCTCCGCGTCAACGGTGTGAAGGTCACCGTCTCCGGCGACGATCTGATCGTCGAGGGCCGCGGCCACGTCCCTGGTGGCGGCACGGTCGCCACTCACATGGATCACCGCATCGCGATGTCCGCGCTGGTAATGGGCTGCGCGTCCGATCAGCCGGTGATGGTCGACGACACCGCCTTCATCGCCACCAGTTTCCCCGATTTCATTCCGATGATGCGTTCGCTGGGGGCCGAGTTTTCATGATCATCGCCATCGACGGACCCGCGGCCTCGGGCAAGGGCACCCTCGGCAAGCGCCTCGCGCATCACTATGGTTATCGTCATCTCGATACCGGCGTGATCTATCGTGCGGTTGCCTACGCCCTGATGCAGTCGGGCGCCGATCTCCGGGACGAGGCCGCGGCGGTGGCGGCGGCATTGGAGCTTGATCCCGAAAAGTTCGGCAATCCCGCCCTGAAGACCCAGGCGGCCGGCGAGGGCGCTTCAATCGTCTCGGCGATCCCCAGGGTTCGCGAGGTCCTGCTCAATTTCCAGCGGCAATTCGCCGCCGATCCGCCCGGCGCCGTGCTCGATGGCCGGGACATTGGAACCGTGATCTGCCCGCATGCCGACGTGAAGATCTTCGTCGTCGCCGACCCCAAGGTTCGTGCCCGCCGCCGCACCATGGAGGCCAGGGCGAGGGGCGAGGAGGCGGACGAGGCGGCCGTACTCGCCGACATCATCCAGCGCGACGAGCGCGACAAGAACCGGCCGATCGCGCCTTTAAAACCGGCCCCGGATGCTTACTTGCTAGATAACTCCCAACTGGATATAGAAGGCGGCGTCCGGGCCGCCATCGACATTATCGAGGCCGTCCGAGCGGGCCGGTCGCGGGGTTAAGCCGCAGCCGTCATTGGAGGAAGCGCCCGCTCCCGCTCTTTGAGGTCGATACGTCAGGTCCCTGTTTGGGGCCGACGCGATCCAGGCTCCGGACACAAGATTTCCACGTATCGAACGCGCGGGCCTCTGCCGGCCCGCTTCCGCTGTTTCGGCCTCAAGCCGGAGCAACGAGCGGTCGCTCGAAGGTCTTGCGGGCCTTCCGACACTGCGCGCGCGATACGCCCTTGAACCCAACGGCCGGCAAGACATCCGCAACTGGAGAACAAATGGCTTCGACTTCCGCTGATACCTATAGCCCGTCGCGTGACGATTTCGCCGCGATGCTCGACGAGTCCTTCGCAGGCGGCAACCTGCAGGAGAGCTCGGTCGTCAAGGGCAAGGTGGTTGCAATTGAAAAGGACATGGCCGTCATCGACGTCGGCCTGAAGACCGAGGGCCGCGTCGCCCTGCGCGAATTTTCCGGCCCCGGCCGTGACAGCGATCTCAAGGTTGGCGACGAGGTCGAAGTGTTCCTCGATCGCATCGAAAACGCGCTCGGCGAGGCCGTGCTGTCGCGCGACAAGGCGCGCCGCGAAGAGAGCTGGGGCAAGCTCGAGAAGGCCTTCCAGAACAACGAGAAGGTCAACGGCGTCATCTTCAACCAGGTCAAGGGCGGCTTCACCGTCGACCTCGACGGTGCCGTGGCCTTCCTGCCGCGCTCGCAGGTCGACATCCGTCCGATCCGCGACGTCGCGCCGCTGATGAACAACTCGCAGCCGTTCCAGATCCTCAAGATGGACCGCCGCCGCGGCAACATCGTGGTGTCCCGCCGCACGGTTCTCGAAGAGACCCGCGCCGAGCAGCGCCAGGAGCTGGTGCAGAACCTCGAAGAGGGTCAGGTCATCGACGGCGTGGTCAAGAACATCACCGATTACGGTGCGTTCGTCGACCTCGGCGGCATCGACGGCCTGCTGCACGTCACCGACATCGCGTGGCGCCGTGTCAACCACCCGACCGAGGTGCTCTCGATCGGCCAGACCGTGAAGGTCAAGATCATCAAGATCAACCACGAGACGCACCGCATCTCGCTGGGCATGAAGCAGCTGCTGGACGATCCGTGGCAGGGCATCGAAGCCAAGTACCCGCTGGGTGCCCGCTTCACCGGCCGTGTCACCAATATCACCGACTACGGTGCGTTCGTCGAGCTCGAGCCGGGCATCGAAGGCCTGATCCACGTCTCCGAGATGTCGTGGACCAAGAAGAACATGCACCCCGGCAAGATCGTGTCGACCTCGCAGGAAGTCGACGTGCAGGTGCTGGAAGTCGATTCCGTCAAGCGCCGCATCTCGCTCGGTCTCAAGCAGACCATGCGCAACCCGTGGGAGGTCTTCGTCGAAGGTCATCCGACCGGTTCGGTGGTCGAGGGCGAAGTCAAGAACAAGACCGAGTTCGGTCTGTTCCTGGGCCTCGAGGGCGACGTGGACGGCATGGTCCACCTCTCCGATCTCGACTGGAAGCTTCCGGGCGAGCAGGTGATCGACAACTACAAGAAGGGCGACATGGTGAAGGCCGTGGTGCTCGATGTGGACGTCGAGAAGGAGCGTATCTCGCTCGGCATCAAGCAGCTCGAAGGCGACCCCTTCGCCGAGCCGGGCGATGTCAAGAAGGGCGCGGTCGTGACCTGCGAAGTGCTCGAGGTGAAGGAAAGCGGTATCGAGGTGAAGATCACCGGGACCGATTTCTCGACCTTCATCAAGCGCTCGGAGCTCGCGCGTGACCGCAACGATCAGCGCGCCGAACGCTTTGCCGTCGGCGAGAAGGTCGATGCCCGCGTGATCCAGTTCGACAAGAAGGCCCGCAAGGTCCAGGTGTCGATCAAGGCGCTCGAAGTCGCCGAAGAGAAGGAAGCCATCGCGCAGTACGGCTCCTCGGATTCGGGTGCGACGCTGGGCGACATCCTCGGCACCGCGCTCAAGAACCGCGACAGCAAGTAAGCAAAACCAAGGTTTTGCCGACATCGAAGCCCCGGCGCGAGCCGGGGCTTTTTTATTGCTGCGGCATACTCCGCTGACGTCCCGGGCGCGCGAAGCGCGAGCCCGGGACCCATACCCACAAGTTTGAGTTTGGCGAAGACCCGTGGTTATCAACTCGCGCGACAACTTCTCCTGGGGTTGTGGATCCCCGCCTTCGCGGGGATGACAGCGGGATGTGGCAGCTCCGGGCTACGCGCTCACAGCCTTGTTTTCTTCAAATTGCGCCGCAATTGATGTATCGAGACAAGCCCATGGTCATATCGTGACGGCACAACGCCAGCGGCCTTTCATTTGGAGATAGCTAGATGTCGCTCGATTCGGACATCATCGTCGATCGCCGCAGGATCCGCCGCAAGCTGACGTTCTGGCGCGTGGCGGCCGCGCTGATCGCGATCGCGGCGATCGCGGGCTTTGCGCTGATTGCGACGCCCGGCGCGCGCGGCAGCTTCGTCTCCGCCGGCTCCATCGCGCGCGTGCAGATCGAGGGCTTGATCCGCAGCGATGCCGACCGCACGCGGGCGCTGGAGCGGCTGGAGAATTCGCAGGCCGCCGCCGTCATCGTTCACATCAATTCGCCCGGCGGCACCACCGCCGGCTCCGAGCAGCTCTATGATTCATTGACGCGGCTGAAGGCCAAGAAGCCGCTGGTCGTCGTGGTCGAAGGCCTTGCGGCATCCGGCGGCTACATCACCGCGATTGCCAGCGACCACATCATCGCCCAGCAGAGCTCGCTGGTCGGCTCGATCGGCGTGTTGTTCCAGTTTCCCAACGTCTCGGAACTGCTGAAGACCATCGGCGTCAAGGTCGAGGAGGTGAAGTCCACGCCGCTGAAGGCCGCGCCCAACGGTTTTGAGCCGACCAGCCCGGAAGCGCGGGCCGCGCTGGATGCGCTGGTGAAGGATTCCTATGCCTGGTTCAAGGATCTGGTGAAGCAGCGCCGTGGCATGGATGACACGCAGCTGGAAAAAGTCGTCGACGGCCGCGTCTTCACCGGCCGCCAGGCGATCGGTCTCAAGCTGATCGATCAGCTCGGTGACGAGAAAACCGCCGTGGCCTGGCTCGAGGAACAGAAGGGCGTCAAGAAGGGTCTTTCGGTACGCGATTACAAGCTCGAGCCACGCTTTGGCGATCTGACGTTCCTCAAGACGGCCGCTGCCGTGACGCTGGAAGCGCTTGGATTCGGCTCGATTGCGCATCAAATCACGCAAACCGGCGTTGTGCAGGCGGTCGATCGCGTCGGGCTGGATGGAATGCTGGCCCTGTGGGAGCCGGCTGCGTCGAATTGACCTGAAACGGCGGGAACAACGCGAGCTCCGAACCTTTTTCCCGTCTCGCGGGTGCCCGTGCAGCCCGCTTTTTCGGCATTTGTCACGCATTTTCACGATGCGCGACGTTCATTTAGCGTCTTGACAGATCAACGCATTTTCACGGAAATGGTCATCCGCACGCTTCCGGGTCCTATCTCTCGATGATCAAATCCGAACTTGTTCAGCGTATCGCCGAGCACAACCCGCATCTGTACCAGCGGGATGTCGAGAACATTGTGAATGCGATTCTCGAAGAGATCGTAGCGGCCCTCGCGCGCGGTGACCGCGTCGAGCTGCGCGGTTTCGGCGCTTTCTCGGTCAAGCATCGTCCGGCACGCGCGGGGCGCAATCCACGCACCGGCGCCCATGTCCCCGTCGACCAGAAGAGCGTTCCGTTCTTCAAGACCGGCAAGGAGATGCGCGAGCGGCTCAATCGCGACCATCCGGATCCCGGCGCACCCGATTAAGCCTGTCGTCCGGATTTTACCTGATAGCCGCATGATGCGGCAGCAAGCTTGATTCAAGGCGAGCGATCGCGATGCGAAAGTTCCTGACCGCGCTGATCGTGATTCCGCTGGGCCTGATCCTGGTGACCTTTGCCGTGGCCAACCGGCATTTCGTCACCGTCTCCTTCGATCCTCTCATGGCGGCCGATCCGGCCCTGTCGGTCACGTTGCCGCTGTTCCTGCTGCTGATCCTGGCCGCTGCCGTGGGCGTCATCGTCGGCGGCTGCGCCGTCTGGTTCGGCCAGCGGCACTGGCGGCGCGCGGCACGCCGGCATGAGGCGGATGCCCGGGCCGCCCGGGTCGAGCTGGCCGATCTGAGGGCCCAGGCGGCCCCGGCAAAGCCCGATCCCCAGCGCCTCCCGGTGCCCTCAGGGATGGGCCTTTACGGCCCCGTCGGGCGAGACAAGCAGCGCGTGACGTTGTAGAAGCGGCCCGACCGAAAAGCCCGTTTCCCGGCCGCCACTTGCGGCCTCCCTCTGCTTTGAGACCATGTCCCTGCTCGTCAAAATCTGCGGCCTGTCCACGCCCGAGACGCTCGAGGTGGCGCTCGACGCGGGCGCCGACATGGTGGGGTTCGTGTTCTTTCCGCCCTCGCCGCGGCATGTCTCGCTGGAGACGGGACGGGATCTCGGTCGGCAGGTGAAGCGGCGCGCCCTGAAAGTGGCGCTCACGGTGGATGCCGACGATGCGACGCTCGACAACATCATGGACGCACTGTCGCCTGACATCTTCCAGCTTCACGGCAAGGAGAGCGTGGCGCGGTTGCGCGACATCAAGCAGAGGTTTGGCCGCCCGGTGATGAAGGCGGTGCCGGTCGCGAGTGCCGCCGATCTCGCCGTGCTGCCCGGCTATGCCGCGGTCGCCGACCGCATCCTGTTCGACGCCCGCGCGCCGAAGGACGCGACGCGCCCCGGAGGTCTGGGCGCGCCGTTCGACTGGCATCTGCTGCAAAACCTGGAGCTGAATCTCCCGTATATGGTCTCGGGCGGCCTCGATGCCCAAAACCTTGCGGAAGCCCTTCGCGTCACCCGCGCCGGCGGCATCGACGTCTCCTCCGGAGTCGAGAGCGCCCCTGGCGTCAAGGACCCCGAGCTGATCAAGGCCTTCATTCGCGCCGCGCGCGCCACCCGAGAGTTGAGCGTTCGATGAACATCGCCAAACCAAATTCCTATCGCAGCGGCCCCGACGAGCGCGGCCACTTCGGCATCTTCGGCGGCCGCTTCGTCGCCGAAACCCTGATGCCGCTGATCCTCGACCTCGAGAAGGCCTACACCGCGGCCAAGGCCGATCCGGCCTTCCAGGCCGAGATGAACGGCTATCTCAAGAACTATGTCGGCCGGCCCTCGCCGCTTTATTTCGCCGAGCGCCTCACCGAGCATCTCGGCGGCGCCAAGATCTACCTGAAGCGCGAAGAGCTCAATCACACCGGTTCGCACAAGGTGAACAACGTGCTCGGCCAGATCATGCTGGCGCGGCGCATGGGCAAGAAGCGCATCATCGCCGAGACCGGCGCCGGCCAACACGGTGTCGCCACCGCGACGCTGTGTGCGCGCTTCGGCCTGGAATGCGTGGTCTATATGGGCGCCGTCGACGTCGAGCGGCAGCAGCCCAACGTGATCCGGATGGAGATGCTGGGCGCCACGGTGATGCCGGTGCAGTCGGGCACGCGCACGCTGAAGGATGCGATGAACGAGGCGCTGCGCGACTGGGTCACCAACGTGCACAACACCTTCTACTGCATCGGCACGGTGGCGGGCCCGCATCCCTATCCGACGCTGGTGCGCGATTTCCAGTCGATCATCGGTAACGAGACCAAGGCGCAGATGCAGGAGGTCGAGGGTCGCCTGCCGGATTCGCTGGTCGCCTGCATCGGCGGCGGCTCGAACGCGATGGGCCTGTTCCATCCCTTCCTCGATGATCCCTCTGTTGAAATCTTTGGCGTCGAAGCCGCCGGCCACGGGCTCACGCAGCTGCACGCGGCCTCGATCGCCGGCGGCCGTCCCGGCGTGCTGCATGGCAACCGCACCTATCTCCTGATGGACGCCGACGGCCAGATCCAGGATGCGCATTCGATCTCGGCCGGTCTCGACTATCCCGGCATTGGCCCCGAGCATTCGTGGCTGCACGAGGTCGGCCGCGTCAATTATCTGTCCGCGACCGATGACGAGGCGCTCGCCGCATTCCAGCTGCTCTCGAAGCTCGAAGGCATCATCCCTGCGCTCGAGCCCGCACATGCCATCGCCAAAGTGATGGAGCTCGCGCCGAAGCGGCCGAAAGACCACCTGATGGTCGTCAATCTCTCCGGCCGCGGCGACAAGGACGTCCCGCAGGTCGGCGACATCCTGAGGGGCAAGAGCAAGTGACTACGCGTATCGACACACGTTTTGCCGAGTTGAAGAAGCAGGGCCGCGCGGCCTTCGTCACCTATGTGATGGCCGGAGATCCTGACATCACGACGTCGCTCGAGATCGTCAAGGCGCTGCCCAAGGCAGGCGCCGAAATCATCGAGCTCGGCATCCCCTTCACCGATCCGATGGCCGATGGTCCCTCGATCCAAGCCGCGGGTCTGCGCGCGCTCAAGGGCGGCATGACGTTGAAGAAGACGCTGGAGCTGGTGCGTGCGTTCCGCAAGGACGACAACGCCACGCCGCTGGTGCTGATGGGCTATTACAATCCGATCTACATTTACGGCGTCGACAAGTTTTTGGCTGACGCTAAGTCGGCCGGCGTTGACGGCCTGATTGTCGTCGATCTGCCGCCGGAGGAAGACGACGAGCTCTGCATTCCCGCGCTGAAGGCAGGCCTGAACTTCATTCGCCTGGCGACTCCGACGACCGACGACAAGCGTCTGCCGGCCGTGCTCACGAACACGTCGGGCTTTGTCTATTACGTCTCCATCGCCGGCATCACCGGTGCGGCAGCGGCGGACGCGAATGTTGTCGGCGAAGCCGTCGCGCGCATCAAGCGGCATACCGGCTTGCCGATCTGCGTTGGCTTCGGCATTCGCACCCCCGAGGCCGCGCGCGCCATCGCCGAGAAGGCCGATGGTTCGGTGGTCGGCACCGCGCTGGTCGACGCGCTCAAGAACAGCCTCGATGCCGAGGGGCGGGCCACCGCCAAAACCGTTAACGCCGTGGCCGAATTGACGGCTGCTCTGGCCCAGGGCGTCAAAGCTGCGAAACAGGCGGCCGAATAGGCCATAATTCGCGCTACGTTTCATGCGCTTTGGCGCAGGCGACACGGCGGCTTGTCGGGCATCGGCCCGGCCGCCATATAGTCCTTCAGGCGATCCCTTGGGGGATCGTACATCGGAGCAAACCATGAACTGGCTTACCAATGTGGTCCGGCCGAAGATCCGCAACATGCTGCGGCGGGAGACGCCGGAGAATCTGTGGATCAAGTGCCCGGATTCCGGACAGCTCGTGTTCTACAAGGACGTCGAGGCCAACCAGTTCGTCATTCCCGGCTCGAACTACCACATGCGCATGGGCGCGGTGGCGCGGCTGAAGTCGATCTTCGACAATGAGACCTGGTTCGACATCGCGCTGCCCGAGGTCACGCCCGATCCGCTCAAGTTCCGTGACGAGAAGAAATACGCCGATCGCATCAAGGACGCGCGGGCACGCACGAACCTCAATGACGCGGTCAAGGTCGGCTACGGCAAGCTCGAAGGTGCCGGCGTCGTCGTCGCCGTGCAGGATTTCGACTTCATGGGCGGCTCGCTCGGCATGGCCGCGGGCGAAGCCATCGTGCGCGGGATGGAGCTTGCGGTCGAGAAGAAGTCGCCGTTCATCGTGTTCGCCGCGTCGGGCGGCGCGCGCATGCAGGAAGGCATCCTGTCGCTGATGCAGATGCCGCGCACCACGGTCGCGGTGCAGATGCTGCGCGAGGCCAAGCTGCCCTACATCGTCGTGCTGACCAATCCCACCACCGGCGGCGTCACCGCGTCCTATGCGATGCTCGGCGACGTGCAGATCGCCGAGCCCGGCGCGCTGATCGGCTTCGCCGGCGCCCGCGTGATCGAGCAGACCATCCGCGAGAAGCTGCCCGAAGGCTTCCAGCGCGCCGAATATCTGAAAGAGCACGGCATGGTCGACATGGTCGTGCATCGCCACGAACTGCGTCCGACGCTGGCGCGGCTCTGCCGCCTGCTGACCAAGGCACCGGCGCTCGAGAGCGCGTCGAAGCCGGCGCAGGCCGTCACCAGTCCGGCACAGATCGTATCGGCCCCCGAAACGGCGCCGGCTGCGCCTCACGCGTGAACGCCTCTCCCGACAGCACAAAGTCGCCGCTCGACGCAGTGATCGGGCGGTTGTCGGTCCTGCATCAGAAGCGCATCGATCTCGGGCTGGAGCGGATGCATCGCCTGCTCGAGCGGCTCGGCCATCCCGAGCGCAAGCTGCCGCCGGTGATCCACGTCGCCGGAACCAACGGCAAGGGCTCCACGGTGGCTTACTTGCGCGCCACGCTGGAGGCCGCCGGCTTGCGCGTCCACGCCTACACCTCGCCCTATCTGGTCCGCATCAACGAATGTTTTCGCCTCGGCCGCGTCGGCGGCGGCGTGCTCGTTTCCGACGACGAATTGCGCGCAGCTTTGGAAGAGGTCGAGCGCGTCAATGCCGGCGAGCCCGCCACGCTGTTCGAGCTCAAGACCGCTGCCTCCTTCCTCTTGTTCGCACAAAACCCTGCCGACGCGGTGCTGCTCGAAGTCGGCCTCGGCGGCCGGCTCGATTCGACCAACGTGGTCGATGCGCCCGCGGCCTGCGTGATCACGCCTATCAGCATGGACCACATGGATTTCCTCGGCGACACGCTGGCATCGATCGCCGCCGAGAAGGCCGCGATCATCAAGCGGGGCGTGCCCGTGGTTTGCGCCGAGCAGAGGGGAGAGGCGATGGCGGTCATCGAGGCGGAGGCCAGGCGCATGCGCGCACCGCTGCTTGCCGCCAATGAAAGCTGGCACGTCAATGTCGAGCGCGGGCGCCTGGTCTATTCCGACGACCGTGGCCTGATGGATCTCGCGGCGCCGCGCCTGTTCGGCCGCCATCAGTTCGACAATGCCGGCCTTGCCATCGCGACGTTGCGCGCAGTCCCGACCTTCAAAGTCAACCAGGCGGCGTTCGAGGCCGGCATCGTCGGTGCCGAATGGCCGGCCCGGATGCAGCGTCTCACCTCCGGCGAGCTGCTCTCCTGGGGACCGCAGGGGAGCGAGATCTGGCTCGACGGCGGCCACAATGCCGAAGGCGGCCGCGTCGCCGCCGCCGCGCTCGGCGATCTCGAAGAGCGGGTCTCGCGGCCGCTGGTCGTCATCGCAGGCATGATGGCCAACAAGGACGCGCAGGCGTTCCTCGCCAATTTCGCCGGCCTCACCCGTCACATCGTCGCGGTGCCGATACCCGACACCGAGAATGCGATGCCGGTCGATCGTCTCGCCGACGCGGTCCGCAGCCTCGGCATGCGCGTCGAGATCGCGCCCGGCATCGAGGCCGCGCTGCGCGCGCTGTCGCGGCTCGCCTACGAGGTGCCGCCGCGGATTCTGATCACGGGCTCGCTCTATCTCGCCGGGCACGTGCTCGGCCTCAACGGCACGCCTCCTGCATGAGCTTTCTTGTCCCGGACGCGGTGCAGCGTGCAACGCTGCTCCGCAGAGCCGGGACTCAGAATGCCGCAACATGGGCCCCGGCTCAGCAGCGCTTCGCGCTGCGTCCGGGGCAGGAGCATCACTTCAACATCTTCATCGGGTTCGCCACCTTCTGCTTCAATTGCTCGAACGTGCACTGTCGCGGCGCCTTGTCCGGACGCCAGCGCAGGATCGAGGTGCCGTGGCGGAAACGTTCGCCGCTGAAATGGTCGTAGCAGACCTCGATGACGAGCTTCGGCTCGAGCGGGCACCACTTCGCCGAACGTTCCGTCGACCAGCGGCTCGGCCCGCCCGGCGCATTGCCGGTGAAGCCGGGTTCGCCGATCAGCGCTTCCAGCCGGTCGGTCAGGGCAGGCTTTTCAGCCGCCTTGATCGCGGAGGTGAAGCCGACATGGTGCAGCAGGCCCTTGTCGTCGTAGAGTCCGAGCAGCAGTGAGCCGACCACCTTCCTCCCCGAGATCTTGTTGGTCGCATAGCGGAAGCCGCCGACCACGCAATCGGCGCTGCGAAACTTCTTGATTTTCTGCATGCCGTCGCGATTTCCCGCCTGATAGGGCAGGTCCATGCGCTTGGCGATCACGCCGTCCGAGCCGCCGCCGGATTGCGCCAGCCATTTCTGGGCCGTGGCGAAGCTTGTCGTCGCAGGCGAGAGGCGAAACAGGCTGCTCTTCAGATTGGTCTTCGCAAAGGCCTCCAGTGCCGGCCGGCGCTCGCTGAGCGGCGCCCCGGCAAGCTCCCGCTGCTTGGCCGTCGCGAGCAGATCGAAGACGAGATAGAGCGCCGGCGTTTCCTGCGAGAGTTTCGTCACACGGCTTGCGGCCGGATGAATCCGCTGCAGCAGTGCGTCGAAGGAAAAGCCCTTGGCCTGCGGCACGACGATCTCGCCGTCGAGCGTGAACCGGTCCGCCCTCAGCTTCAGCGCCGCGGCGACGATTTCAGGAAAATAGCGCGCGAGATCTTCACCGGACTTCGAGCGGAGATCGACGTGGCCGCGCTCGCGCGAGAGCAGGCAGCGAAAGCCGTCCCATTTCGGCTCGTACTGCCACTCCTTGCCCCGCGGGATCGCATCGACGGAACGAGCCTCCATCGCGACCAGCGAAGCCGATTTTCGCGCGCGTTTTGCGGGAGGGGCAGGCAAGGGCGGGACTCATCACACGCAGGACACGTTCCCTCAACGCAAACGGCCGGCATTTCGCCGGCCGTTGTCGAAAATAATTAGTGGCGCGGGTGGATCAGACCGCAGAGGTGATCCACTGCTGCAGCTTCGCCTTCGGCGCGGCGCCGACCTGGCGGGAGGCCATCTCGCCACCCTTGAAGATCATCAGGGTCGGGATCGACATCACGCCGTATTTCGAGGCGGTCTTCGGGCTCTCATCGACGTTGAGCTTCACGATCTTGACCTTGTCGCCCATCGCGCCGGCGATCTCGTCGAGGGCGGGCGCGATCATGCGGCAGGGGCCGCACCATTCGGCCCAGAAATCGACGACCACGGGGCCGTTCGCCTTGAGCACTTCGGCTTCGAAATCGCTGTCGGAAACCTTGCCAACGGCCATTGGAGTACCTCATTCGGTTGAAAGAGAATCGGCGCGACCTGGAATCGCGCCGGGGATCATGGCGTCAACCTATGAACGGCCCCTTGCCGGGTCAAGGACGCTCACACCGAGATGAACGGATGCCAGCGCCGCGTCCAGCGCGGGGGGCGAAATCTCCATGTATTCAAGGGCCTCGGTCCAGAGAAGGACGGCGCGGATGGGCTTTTGGGGATAAAGCCGCGACAGCACCGCCCGGTACAACGCAAGCTGCCGGACATAGGCGGCGGGCGCCTCGGCCGCGGTCCTGGGCGCGGCCTGGTTGGTCTTGAAATCGACGATCAAAACCTCCTCCGTACGAACGACCAGCCGGTCGATCTGGCCCGACACCAGCGCCGGCGGTCGCCCGGGCCGGTCGAGCTTGCCGACAATGGCGACCTCGGCCCGGCTGCCCGCGGCAAACACGGCTGCAAAGCGCGGCTCGGCAATCAGGGCGAGCACCTTGTCGGCGAGCGCAACGCGCTCAGCCTCCGCCCAGTCCGAGGCATTGCGCGCCATGAAGCCGAGCGCGGCCTCGCGGCGGCGTTCTACGGCCATGTCGGGCAGGGATTGCAGGAGACGGTGCACCAGCGTGCCGCGCTGCAACGCCAATGCGCGCGACTGCACCGATTCGCCTGATCGCACGCTGCGGCCTTCCTCCGCCGCCTGGCCGGACGGGCGCACCGGATCGTCCTCGATCATGTCGCGTGGTGCGCGCGTCCGCAGCCAGTCCGGCAGCGTGACCGAATGCTCTATTGAGGTCGCGGGCGGGCCGAGCGCAACGACGTCCTCGGGGCGGGCGAATCGGGTGACCTTGCCGAGCGGCGTCTCGATCGTCTCCTTCGCCAGGCCCGAGCCGGACAGCCCGGTGTCGATCAGATCGTACCAGCTCAGCTTGCGCACGGTCCGCATGTTGCCGGGCATGCAGCCGCCGACGATCAGCCGGTCGGCCGCGCGCGTCATCGCGACATAGAGCAGGCGGCGATATTCGTCCTCGGTCTCTTCCAGCATGGCCCTGCGCGCGTCCGCGACGGGCTTGGGATCATCGGCCTTGCGGCCGGCCCAGACCACGACCTCGCCGCCATTGCCGCGCGGCACGTGGATGAGGCGCACGCGCTGCGAGTCCGCGGGCGACGACGTGGTGTCCACCATGAACACGACGGAAGCTTCGAGGCCCTTGGCGCCGTGCACGGTCATGACCCGCACCTCGTCGCGCGAGATCTCCATGTCGCGCTTCACCTCGGTGTCGGCCGAGCGCAGCCAGGCCATGAAGCCCTGCAGCGAGGCCGGCGCCTTGCGCTCGCAATTGAGCGCCAGCTCCAGGAATTCGTCGAGCGCGTCGTTGGCTTCATGGCCGAGCCGGCGCAGGATGCGCGCCCGGCCGCCGTCGCCGCCGAGCAGCCATGCATAAAAGGCGAACGGCGTCTCCTCGCGCGCGCGGATCTCGCACGCTTCAAGCCGCCGCAGCACGGTCGCGAACTTCTCGCTGTCCGCCGCATGCTCGCCGAGCGCGCGGCGCAGCGATCCCTTGCGGGTGTGGGCGAGCTGGAACAGATCGTCGTCGTCGAGGCCGAACAGCGGGCTCTTCAGCGCCACCGCCAGCGCAAGGTCGTCCTGCGGCAGCAGCAGCGCATCCGCAAGGTTCATCAGGTCGATGATCGCGATATGCTCGGTGAGCTTGAGGCGGTCGGCGCCGGCGACCGGGATGTTGGCGTGCTTCAGCGCCTGAATCACGGCATCGAACGCGTTGCCGCGCCGGCGCACCAGGATCAGCATGTCGCCATAGCGCAGCGGCCGCCGCTCGCCTTCGTGACCCGTCAGCGTGCCGCTCTCGACCAGCCGCTTGATCTCGGCCTGGATGCGGCGGGCGAGCTTGACCTCGGGGCTGGTGACGGCGACGCCGTCGAACGGCGCGCGCCAGCCCTCGATCTCCTGCCGGCCGTCGGCCTCCGCGAGATCCCACAGCTCGATCACGCTGGGGCCGGCATCGGCGAGCGCATTGTGCAGGGGATGGCCGATCTCGACCGCATGGATGCTCTTGTAGATCTGGGGATCACGAAAGACGTGGTCGACCGAGTGCAGGATCGTCGCGCCGGAGCGGAACGAGTAGGTGAAGGCAACGGGATCGAACTTCAGACCGGCCGCCGTGAACTTGCGATGCAGCTCGCGCCGGCGCGCGTCGAACTCGTGCGGCGCTGCGCCTTGGAACGAGAAGATCGACTGCTTCTCGTCGCCGACCGCGAAGACGGTGCGGTTCAACCCGTCGCGCGCGCCTTCGCCGGCGGTGAACTCCGAGATGATGTGCGCGACGATGTCCCATTGCCGCGGGCTGGTGTCCTGGGCTTCGTCGATCAGGACGTGATCGACGCCGCGGTCGAGCTTGTAATGCACCCAGCCCGAGGAGATGCGGTCGAGCATCGCCAGTGTCTTGTCGATGAGATCGTCGTAGTCGAGCAGGCCGCGCTCCTGCTTCTCGCGGCGGTAGTTGGCGGCGGCGGCGGTCGCGATATGCAGCAGGGCCGCGGTACGGTCGCGCATGGTCACGGCGCGGCGCCTCTCGATCAATCCGCCGAGGCGAGACGCTTCGTTCTCGAACAGGCGCGCGACCGACGGATTGTGCTCGCCGAACTTCTTGGTCAACACCGCCTTGCGCGGCACCTTCTCGTCCGTGAGGAAGACGCAGAGATAGGCATCGACCTGCGCGGCGCCGGAGAACGCCTTGGCTTCGCGGAGCCGGCTCGCCTGATCGTTGTCGGATTTGCTGCCTTCCTCGAGCGCAAACGCAATGTCGTCCCAGCGCGAGCGCGGCAGGAATGGGCCGTCGAGGATCTCTGTCTCGACATCCTCGATGCCATCGTTCGGATCGACACCCAGCACGGCGGCCATCTGTTCGGCCGCTGCACCGGCATTGCCGGCCTCGTCGGTCCACGCCATGAAATGGTCGCGGCTCAGGCACGCCTCGCGCACGACCTCCTTGAAGGTGACATCGGCCGCGCTCGCCATTGCGGTCAGCAGCGCACGGCCGGTGACGCTGTCAGGTTCCCTTGCGGCCTCCAGCAGCACCTTCAGATTGGCCCGCTCCATCATGTCGTTCTGGTCGCGATCGTCCATGACGGCAAAGCGCGCGGGCACGTTGGCCTCAAACGGGAATTGCTGAAGCAAGCGTGTGCACAGCGCGTGGATGGTCTGCACCTTCAGGCCGCCCGGCGTCTCCAGCGCGCAGGCAAACAGCTTTCGTGCTTCGCGGCGCAATTTCCGATCAGGATGCGGGATGCCGACGGCGCGGATCGCGGCGTCGAGCGCGGTATCGTCAAGCGTCACCCAATGGCCAAGCGTGGTGAACACGCGCTCGGCCATGTTGGCGGCGGCGGCCTTGGTGAAGGTGATGCAGAGGATCTTCTCCGGCGGAACGCCCGAGAGCAGCAGGCGGATCACGCGCTGCACCAGCACATGGGTCTTGCCCGAGCCGGCATTGGCCGACACGAAGGCCGACGCGGTCGGGTCGGACGCACGCGCCTGCCGTGCGCGCACTTCATCCGGAATGGGACGCGGGGCCTTCACCATTCCTCGATCCCCAGGCCGCCGGCCGCGGACCATTCCTTGATCCGGGCAAGGTCGTCATAGGTGCCGTAGCGGTTCGCCCACATCGGCAGGTTCAGCGAGGTGTAGGGCTGGTTCTCGTCCTCGAAGGCGCGGATCAGTGCCTCCAGCTTGGCGCGTGCCTCGGTGGCGGCCGCATCTGGTGGCTGCGGTTCGTCGCCCGGCTTGTATTTGAGCTCGAGGATGCGCTCCTCGCCCGGCGGATTGTTGCCGCTCAGCCTGATATAGACGAGCTGGCTCACCGAGGCGCCGGCGTCGATGTCGGGAAAGCCGCCTTCGCGCAGGATCGCCGCTTCCAGCGTCAGCTGCGGCGACAGCCCCATGCGGACCTGCTTGCCTGATGGCGGCTGGCCGGTTTTGTAGTCGAGGATGGCATAGCTGCCGCCCTGGCGCCGCTCGATGCGGTCCGCGCGCGCGGAAAGGATAAAGCTGCGCTCATTGTCGAGCCGGATCGAGATCTGGCCGCGCGTCTCGGCGGTGATGGCTTCTATCGCGTCGCGCCGCGCCGTCTCCCATTCCCCGAACCAGCGCGCGATGCGCTGGAAGCGCGGCCACCACAGCGCGCGCGCCTCGGGCCGCTCCATCAGCGGGGCAAAATGCTTCTCGCCGATCGCCCGGAGCACGCGGGCGGGATCGTCGGGCAGGCGCGTCGCATAGCTTTCGGTGAATTCGCCGATCGCATCGTGGATCGCCGAGCCGCGATCCGCGGCCGACAGCGGCATGTCGACGGGATCGAGCGCATCCAGCCGCAGAATATATTTTGCATAGATCGTGTAGGGGTCGCGCAGCCAGTCCTCGATCGCGGTGACCGACATCTTCAGCGGCCGCGTCGCGCGCGGCGGGCGCGGCTCGGGCTGCTTGACCGGCTCGACCTTATCGGGCTGATCCAGCGCGCCCGCGAACCGCACGTATTTCTCGCCGGCACGGACAGCCGCCTTCCAGAGCTCGTCGCCCGCGACGGCCTCAAGCCGGTGCAGGAAGCGCGAGGCCACGGCGGGCGCGCCGCCGGCCTTGGCCGAATGGGTGAGAATCACCTCGTCGCCGCCGAGCAGCTGGGCGAAGTCGTGCGCGGAGAGGCCGATACGCCGCTCCGGAAGATCGAGCCCGAGCTCGTGCCGCATCGGCCGGCTGAGCCAGGGATCGATCCGCGGCGCCGGCGGCCAGACGCCCTCGATCAGCCCGCCGATGATGATGCGGTCGGCCTGCATCAGGCGCGATTCCAGCGGGCCATAGATCTGCAGGCGCGCTCCCGGCTTGTCCCGCCGGCGCACGGCGCGGTCGCTGAACGCGGTCTGGAAGACGTCGGCATAGTCGGGCAGCGTCACCATCAGGCCGCTGGTCGTGCCGCCGCGCAAGAGATCGTCGAAGGCGCCGGCAAGCGCAAGCCCCTCGCGCTCCTCGAAGGCCAGCGGAACGCCCTGCTCGTCGCGCGACAGCGCGATCATGATCTCGCGATGGCGATGCGCCAGCTCGGCGAAGTCGAACGGCTTCGATGCCGCGAGACCTTCGATCGGCGCCAACGCTCTCTGCAATGTATCGATCAGCGCCGCGATGCGGTCGAGATCCTCGGCCTTGAGGCGCGCGCGTGGTTCGGCGGCGTGCAGCGCGGAGGCCTCGTTGCGCCACAGCTTCGCCAGCTCCTCACGAAAGCGGTTGAACTCGCGCAGGAGACCGCTTGTGCCTGCAGGCGGCCGCGTGCCCCGCAGCACCGCAAGCTCGAGGTCCTCGATCGCGGCCTTCCAGGCGCCGGATGCGCGACCGAGCCGGCACAGCGGATGTTTCAGCATCGCCAGCAGCGTCGGCGGCTCCAAGCCCCTGGTCGCCGCCTCGGCCGCGAGGCGCGCGAACACGCCGGCCGAGGTTTCCATCAGCACGTCGCCGCCGGAATCATCGAAGGCAAGGTCCCATCGCGTCAGCGCGGCCATCACCCGCCGCGCCAGCGCGCGGTCCGGCGTCACCAGCGCCGCCGATTTGCCCAGATGCCGCGCCTCGCGCATCGCGATGGCGATGGCGAGCGCTTCCATTTCGGGATTGGGCGCTTCGACCACCGCGAGGTTTTTCATGCTGCCAGCGATCTTCGCTGCGACATCGGGCTGCTTCAGCCGGTCGTGCCAGACTTCCGTCTTGGCGGAGGGGCGCATCGATTCGGACGCGAGCAGATCGCGGCCGTCGTCCGCCGGCGGCTGGAGAATCTCCACATCGCTGCGCTTGATGCCGAAGCGATCCAGCAGCGCATGCATGGCATATTGCGGATGGTTCGAGGTAGGATTCTCGGTGATGCCCAGCAGGTCCCTGCTGCCGCCGATGCTGCGCCAGGCATCCTCGTCGAGATCGGTGTCGAGACCAGGCAGCACCACCGCGCCATGCGGCAGCGAAGCGACCGCGTGCAGAAATTTAGCGGTCGCCGGCATCGAGCCGGTCGAGCCGGCTGCAATCACGGGCCCGTTCGGATGCGCGGTCAGCCGTTTGGCTTCCGCGGCGATCAGCAGATCGCGCCGTGCCGCCGGCTCGATCCGGTTGATCTCGGCAAGATGTGCGGGCCAGGCGATGCGCGCGATGCGCAGGAAGTCGAGCGAGTGCTGCCAGTAGCGGTCGAGCATATCGGGCACGAGGCCGTCGAGCGCGCTCCATGCGACGCCGCGCGTCACCATGTCGTCGATCAGGCGGGCGAGATCGCCGGCCAGCGCCAGCGTCGAGGCGGGGCCGCCGACCACCAGCGGCGCCAGCACCGGACCCTTGGCCCAGGCGGCAACGAGCTGGGCCAGTGTCAGGCGCCGTTCCAGCTCGCCGAGCCGCGGCGGAATCTCGAGCGGCGTGGCGCCGGAAAACTGCTCGCCTTCGTCGGCGAAGGCGAGCTCGTCCTCGTCGATGTCGCCGAGCGCGACGATGCGCGGCAGCACCACGGCATCGGCCTTCATCTCGTCGAGAAAGATCTCGCGGACGACGCGCATGGCGCGCCGGGTTGGCAGGTAGAGTGTGGCATCCGCCAGCCGCGCCGGTTCCTTGCGCGCCTCGAATCCGTCCACCAGCCGCCCGTCGAGCAGAGCCGAGACGATCGTGTGCAGGAACGGAACTGAGAGCGGAACGCTGAAAACGCGCATGGTCTGCCTGATTCGAAGGATCAGGCAATATAGGGACGCGGATTCAAATGGTCATGGGGCGGGGTGAAGTCGTCCCCGTTGTTCGCGGGAAACGGTCTCGTAGGGTCGGCAAAGCGCAGCGTGCCCACGCATTTTCTGCGATCGAGAGAGATGGTGGGCACGGCGCCAGTGCGCCTTTACCCACCCTACGGCACCGTCTTCGTGGCAGGCCTACGCCACGCTCTCCAGAAACGCCTCTTCCGCGGCGTGCACCGCGTCGGGCGTGCCGACATGCATCCAGACGCCGTCGAGGCGCAGGCCGAACAGGCGCTCCTGCTCATTGGCGCGGTCGAACATCCTGGTCAGCGAGAACTCGCCCTGCGGCGCGCCTTCGAAGATCCTGGGCGACAGGATGGCGGCGCCGGCATAGACGAACGGGACGATCTCTTTTTCCTTGCGCTTGCGCAGGGCGCCGTCGGGCAGCATGCCGTAATCGCCGCGGCCGCCATAGCCGATGCTGGTCGCCGTCGGCGCCATCAGCAGCAGGATGTCCATGCGGTCCGGGTCGAAATTTTCCGCGAGCCGCGCCAGGTTGGAGCGCACGCCGTCGATCCACAGCGTGTCGGAATTGACGTGGAAGAACGGCGCGTCGCCGAGCAGCGGCAGCGCCTTGACCACGCCGCCGCCGGTGCCGAGCACCTGGTCGCGCTCGTCCGAGATGATCACGCGCGGATGCTGGCGGGTTGCGGTGTGCTCGATGATCTGGTCCGGCAGGTAATGCACGTTGACCACGGCCTCGGCGACGCCGGCCTGAGCCAGCTTGTCGAGCACGTGGTCGAGCAGCGGCTGTCCCGCCACCGGCACCATCGGCTTCGGCATCTTATCCGTCAACGGACGCATGCGCAGGCCGAACCCCGCGGCGAGCACCATGGCTTTGGTCGGTTTGACGGACATCCTTCGCTTTCTCGAACCTCGAAGTCTCTATTTGCGGCAGCCTAGCACGGGCCCCGACCCGCCGCACCGCGTCTGAACCGCCTTAGCCACCCGCCGTGACGGTTGTGCGACGTGTGTTGCCGTCACGCCCCAGCGGCTGTGGAACGCGCCTTTTTCTTCTTGTCGCCGGCTTTCAGGAAATTGACGCCGATCTGGTCGCCATTCACCCAGGCCAGTTCGCAACGCCGGTACGCAAGCCCGGTCGACGACAGCACCAGGAAAAATTCCTTCAGGTGCAGACCCTCGACGGAGCCGTCGATGGTCAGCTTGGCGCCGGTCTCGGAGACGTCCTCCATGGTGCAGTCGCGCCGCCAGGTGCCGTCGATGCCCATCATCTGGGCCGGTACCCCACGCTCGAAAACGACCCTGTTGGTCCCGCGATGGTCCGCCTTGACCGCCATCTGCCCTGCTCCAGCCCCCGTATTCATCCGGCTGCCCGCGGGCGAGGATACCGGTGCGATGGCTAACAGCCGGTAAACCGGTTCCTGTTTCAGGATTGGGGCGGCGGGACGTTGGCGAGGTACCAGTCGCGCAAAGGCTCGAGCGCGGGATGGGCGAGGGAGCGCTGCAGATAGGTCCAGATCCGCGGCTGATGGCGCAGGTAATGCGGCTTGCCGTCGCGGCGGTTGAGCCGGGCGAAAGTGCCGAGCAGGCGCGTGTTGCGCTGCGCCGACATGATGGCATAGAGCTCGGCAAAACCGGCCGGATCGAAGCTTGCATCCTCGGTGCGGCGCGCCTTGATGTAGCGCGACAGCAGCGTCAGCTCGAGCGCTTCAGGCACGTCGATGCGCGCATCCTGCAGCAGCGACACGACGTCGTAGGAGCGCGGGCCGAGCACGGTGTCCTGGAAATCGATCACGCCGACGCGCTCGATACCGGTGCGATCCGCGAGCCAGATCAGATTTGGCGAGTGGTAGTCGCGGATGATCCACGTCTTCGGGGCGGCCAGCGGCTTCTTCAGCAATTCGCGCCACATCGCGAAGAATTCCGCGCGCTTGGCCTCGCTCAGCGGCGCGTTGCGGTCGGGCAGGTACCATTCCGGCATCAAGCCGATCTCGATCAGCAGCGCCTCGGTGTCGAAAGCGGGAATCGTGTAGGTCTGCCCGTCCAGCGGCAGGGTTTCCGGCAGCGACCTTCCGTGGAGCATGGCCAGCACGTCAGTTGCCGCCTCATAGCGCTCGGGGATCGGCCGCGGCGGATTGCCTTCAACCACGCCTTCGCTGCCGAAATCTTCCGAGATCAGGAAGCCGTGGTCGAGATCGACATGGTGGATCTTCGGCGCGGAAATTCCCTGCGCGCGCAGGCCCTCGTCGATCGCGACGAACGGTTTGATGTTCTCGGCGAGATGCACCGCGGCGCTGTAGGACTTGCCATTGTAGATCGCAGCGCCATCGGGGCGCTGCGGCGAGTTCATGAGGATGACGATGCCGTCGTCGCGGAACAGGCGCGCATAGGAGCGCGTCGAGGCATCACCCGCCATGCGTCTGCGGCCGGCGTCGAGATAGCCTGACGCGTCGAGGAATTCGCGCAAGGACTTCAGCCGCGCAATGGTCGCGGCGCTCTTGCCGTAGCCGGTGATGTCGGCGGCGCGCGCCGTCGATCCCAGCTCCGGGCGATGCGTCAGCGCGATATCGATGCGGTCTTCGGGCATCGCCGATGGCGCGCGCTCGGGCCATTCGATCAGCACCAGCGTGGCGTCGGGCAAGGGCGACAGCCCGATCTCCTCGAGCTCGCCTTCATCTTCCACACGGTAGAGGTCGGCATGCATGACAGGAAATGCCGGCAGCTCGTAGCCCTGCACCAGCGTGAAGGTCGGGCTCGGCACTTCCAGCCCGTCGTCGCCGGCGAGATAGCGGATCAGGCTGCGCGCGGCCGCGGTTTTCCCGGCGCCGAGATCGCCCGTCAGCGTGATGGTGTCGCCGGGGCCGATCAGGAGCGCGAGGTCGGCCATCAATTGCGCAGTCGCCGTCTCGTCTTGGAGCGCAACGGAGAGTGTGGCTGGTTCGCTCATTCGGCGGCGTCGCGATGCGCCGCCTGGTCGGTCGGGAAGTCGCAAGTGACGACCGTGCCTTTGCCGACGACCGAATCCACCTGCACCTTGCCGCCATGCAGCTCGACGAAGGAGCGCACCAGCGACAGGCCGAGCCCGGCGCCGCGATGACGCGAGCCCTGGGAGCGGCTTTCGAACCAGTTGAACACCTTGTCCTTCATGTCGGCGGGTATTCCAGGTCCGGAATCTGTCACAATGAAGACCACGCTGTGCTCGGTGCGGCGCGCGCTGATGCCGACGGTGGAATCCTGCGGCGAGAAGCCGACTGCGTTGGCGAGCAGATTATAGAGCACCTGCACCACGCGCTTCTCGTCCCCGATGAAGCTGCCGACGTTGGGCGCGATTTCGACCTTGAGGCGGATGCGGTCGGTGGCGAGCCGGTCCTGGATGCCTTCGGCGGCGAGCTCGATGGTCTTGCTGACGTCGACCGGGCCGAGCTCCAGCTTCATGGCCCCGGCGTCGATGGTGGCGAGATCGAGGATGTTGTTGGTCAGCGCCAGCAGCGCGTTGGTCGATTTGGTGACGTAGTCGAGATATTCGGCCTGCTTCGGCGTCAGCGGCCCGGTCGAGGGGTCGCTGAGGAAATGCGCGAAGCCGATGATGGTGGTGAGCGGCGAGCGCAGCTCGTAGGAGACGTGGTGGACGAAATCCACCTTCATCTGGTCGGCGGCTTCCAGCGCCTCGTTGCGCTCGCGCAGCGCGCGCTCGACATTCTCGGTGTCGGTGATGTCGAGGAAGGTCAGCATGGTGGCGCCGTCGTGCAGCGGACGGATCATGCCGTCGAGCACGCTGCCGTCCTTGCGCTCCAGCTTCAGCGGTACGTCGGCGCGGTTCTCGATCGAGGTGATGGCCTCGCGGATCTGGCGCCAGACCGCGGGGTCGTCGAAGAGCTGGTGGCACCAGCCTTCGACGGTCTGGATGTGCGGCTCCTCGCGCATGGAATCGTTCGAGAGCTTCCACATCCTCAGGAACGCCGGATTGAACAGCTGCGCCTTGCCGTTGCTGCCGAACACGGCGACGCCCTCGGCGAGGCTGTCGAGCGTCTCGCGCTGGACCCGGATCATGCCGTCGAAGCGGCGGGCGAGCTCGAGGCTTTCGGTGACGTCGTCGAACAGATAGGTGACGCCGCCCTCGGGATTGGGCGTGGTCACGACCGACAGCGCGCGGCCATCGGGCAGGTACCAGGTGTCCTTGGCGGCCTCGACCGCGTGGTAGGCCTCGTGCAGCTTGGCCTTCCAGGCGCGGAAGTCCGGTTGCTCCGGCAATTTGCGCGCGGCGCGGAGCTGGTCGAGCACGCTGGAATCGTCGGGGTGGGTGTCGAGGAAGCTGCGGTCGAGATCCCACAGCCGGCGGTAGGAATCGTTGTAGAAGGCGAGCCGGCGCTGGCCGTCGAACACGGCAACGCCCGACGAGAGCTGGTCGAGCGTGCGGCGATGCGCCTCCGCCATCCGCACCAGCGCCGCGCTCAGCGCATCGGCCTCGCTGGCATCGATCGCGACGCCGACGCTGCCATGGCCGACATTGACGGCGCGCACGTCGTACATGCGGCGCTCGCCGCCGATCACGATCGGCAGGCGCGAGGTAAAACTCGCAGCCTCTTTCAGGCCGCGCTCCATGGCGGTGCGGTCGGCGCTGTCGAGCAGCTCGAGCTTGCGGTCCTGGGCGTCAGCGATGCTGGTCGCCTCGGTGGCGCGGACATAGGCCGGGTTGGCAAAGGTCAGCGCGCCGTTCTCGCCCTTGGCCCAGATCGGCCACGGGCTAGCTGCGGCGAAGCCGCGCAGCATCTCGGTTTCGTCGGAGAGCGCCCTGTAGCGCAGATTGGTCTCGGCCAGGTCGCGCCGCAGACCGGACAATTCGCGAATCCGGACAATGGCCTGGCCGCCGATGGCGCGGCCGATCGCTTCCAGCGTATGGCCGTTGGCGGTGGTCAGCGTCAGCTGGAAACCGTCGCCGCGTTCGCGCAAGTGATCGACGGCGTGATCCATCTGCAGCGCCGGTTCCGGCGGCAGCCAGGTTCCAAAGGCGAGCACGCGCTGCGGCGACGAATCACGCGGCAGCACCATGGAGATATCGCCGGAGATCTGCGCGCGATCGTCGCCGGCCGGCCAGGAGATCAGGACCTGCGGTTCGGCGAACAGCAGCGCGCCGAAGCGGTCGGCCTGCAACTGGAGTTCCCTGATTCGCCCGCGCAACGCCGCCTCGCTCTTGGCGGTGCGCACGCGCGTGCGCATCAAGAGGATCGCAGCCATGACCGAGAAGCCGAGCAAGGCCAGCGCAGTGGCCAGCACCGCGAGCTCCTGCCGGTTGAAATCCAGCAATATCGAGAGTGTATCGACAAGGTCGGAGGCTTTCGCCGGCTCAGCCGGCAGCAGCGCTGCGAGAGCGCCTCCCAACAAGCTGTTGCGCGCCAACGATGTGCACGACAACAGCGTCCGACGCATCGACACGATCACGCCTGACATAGTTGCCCCAAGACCGCACGAATTTACGCGCGGCGACCCCCGCCGCGCGCGAATCAAAAGACAATACCCTCACCGCGACTCCACCGGTAAGAGTCCAGATCGTGAACGCAAAGGCGGTCTTACAAAAATGCCGAGTGTGGAGTTCCGGCGTCACGTAATTCCGCGGATGAGACTGCGCGTCAGCCGATGCGGATGAGACTCGATCGCGCTCCAACGCAGGTAGGTTCCCTCCCCCCTTGTGGGGGACGGTTAGGGAGGGGGGTAGCCAAGCAAAAGGTGCTGATGATGCAGCGCTAGCGGTACGGCGGAGAGAATCCTCGTGTGGCCCCCCTCCCTGCCCCTCCCCCACAAGGGGGGAGGGAACGGAGAGAGCGCGGCGGTCGATTGAGCTCGATGCGACTTACCGCCCCGTCGACCCAAACCCACCGGCGCCACGATCGGTCGAGGACAGTGTGGCCACGGGAACCAGCGTGGCCTGAAGCACCGGCGCGATCACCATCTGCGCGATGCGCTCGCCGCGCTTGATCACGAACGGGCTGGCGCCGTGGTTGATCAGGATCACCTTGATCTCGCCGCGATAGTCGGCGTCGATGGTGCCGGGCGTGTTCAGCACGGTGACGCCGTGCTTGGCGGCAAGCCCGGAGCGCGGCCGCACCTGGGCCTCGTGTCCCGGCGGCAAGGCAATCGCCAGCCCGGTCGGCACCAGCGCGTATTGGCCCGGCGCGAGCGTGATCGGCTCGCCCTCCGGCACCGCCGCCATCAAATCGAGGCCGGCGGCCTGCGCGGTTTGATAGGTCGGCAGGGCCAAGCCTTCCGCATGAGGCAGGCGCTGCAGTTCGACCGTGACTTTGTTGCTCAAGATGCCGGCTCCGGAGATTTCTTGGTCGCGCTTTTCACGATATGCGCGACCAGCTCGATCGCGACCTGTTCCTTGGTCATGACAGGCCAGGAATCAACTGTGATCTCGTTGTTGTTCTCGGCATTCTTGCTGATGAGGTGCACGGTGTTGCGGTCGCCGCCCATCACGCCTGTGGCGGGCGAGACGTCGTTGGCGACGATCCAGTCGCAGCCCTTGCGGGCGAGCTTGGTCTTGGCATTCTCGATGAGATGCTCGGTCTCGGCGGCGAAGCCGATCACCAGCGGCGGGCGCTTTTCAGTGAGCTTGGAGATCGTGGCGAGGATATCGGGGTTCTCGACCAGCTGAAGCGGCGGCATGCCGGCTGACGTCTTCTTCAGCTTCTGCTCGCCTTCATTGGCGACGCGCCAGTCGGCGACGGCGGCGGCGAAGATCGCGATGTCGGCGGGCAGCGCGGATTGCACCTGCTCCAGCATTTGCCGCGCCGATTCCACGTGCTTCACGGTGACGCCGGCGGGATCATCGAGATCGACCGGGCCGCTCACCAGGACCACCTCGGCGCCCGCGGCCTGCGCAGCGGCGGCAATGGCAAAGCCCTGCTTGCCGGAGGAGCGATTGGCGATATAGCGCACCGGATCGATCGGCTCGTGGGTGGGTCCCGCCGTGATCAGCACGCGCTTGCCGGCGAGCGGCCGCGGCACCGGCGGCCGCAGCAATTTCTCGGCGGCGTTGGCGATTTCGATCGCCTCCGACATGCGGCCGATGCCAGCTTCGCCGGCTTCGGCCATCTCGCCGGAATTGGGGCCGATCAGCACCACGCCGTCGCGCTGCAGCTGCGCGACGTTGCGGCGGGTGGCGGCGTTGTTCCACATCAGCGGATTCATCGCCGGCGCCAGCAGGATTTTTCTGTTGGTCGCGAGCAGGATCGCGCTGGCGAGATCGTCGGCATGGCCGTTCGCCATCTTCGCCATCAAATCGGCGGTGGCCGGCGCCACCACGATCAGATCGCAGTCGCGCGCCAGCCGGATATGGCCGGCGTCGAACTCGCTCTGGGGGTCGAACAAGTCGGTATGGACGCGCTCATGCGACAGCGCGCTTGCAGCCATCGGCGTGACGAATTGCTGCGCCGCTTTGGTCAGCACGCAGCGGACCTCGATGCGGCGCTCCTTCAGCCGGCGGATCAGATCGAGCGACTTGTAGGCGGCGATGCCGCCCCCGATGATCAGGGTGACGCTGGCCTCGGGGAGGGCGCCGGTGCGCTGGGGCGCCGGGACGCCGGATGGTGCGGGAGGCGCCGAAAACGGCGTCAGCGGCTCCTCGCGGCCCTCGATCAGCTCCCGCAGGATGACTCGAACCTCTTCCTCCACCGACCGGCGATTCCTCGCCGATCGCAGCCGCAAATAGGTTTTGACGGCGTCGTCGAGCTTGCGGATGGTCAGGCTTGCCATGACGCCCCTCCAGCACGGAATGATAGCGATGCTATCACCCGCGTGATTGCAATGCAATCACGCTTTTGGAGATCAGAGATTCCGGACAGCGATCAGGATGCCGATGAAGGTCACGGCGATGATCCAGACTGCCACGGTGCGCCAGCGGTTCTTGCGGCCCTCGCTGCGTCCCATCGCGGCGATGCTCTCCGGCGACAGCCGGATGCCTTCCCGCGTCATGGTCTCGAGCTGCTCCAGCACCTTAACCGAGCGCTCGGCGATGTCAGGCAGGCGCATCAGCACCTTGGCGAGCTCGCCGCCGCCGGCGAGCGCGCCCTGCACGCGGCCGATGGGTCCGAGATTGCGCTCGATCCATTCGCGCACGACGGGGTCGGCGACCTTCCAGATGTCGAGCCTGGGATCGAAGCCGCGCGCGACGCCTTCGACCACCACCATGGTCTTCTGCAGCAGGATCAGCTCGGGCCGCGTCGTCATGTCGAACAGGCCGGTGACCTCGAGCAGCAGCGTCAGCAGCCGCGCCATCGAGATCTCCTCGGCGGTGCGGTTGTGGATCGGCTCGCCGATGGCGCGGATGGCCTGCGCGAAATTCTCCACCGAATGATGTGCAGGTACGTAGCCCGCCTCGAAATGCACCTCGGCGACGCGGCGATAGTCGCGCGTGATGAAGCCGAGCAGGATTTCGGCGAGGAAGCGCCGCTCCTTCATGCCGAGCCGGCCCATGATGCCGAAATCGACCGCGACGAGGCGGCCGGCGTCATCGAGGAACAGATTGCCCGGATGCATGTCGGCGTGGAAGAAGCCGTCGCGCAGCGCGTGGCGCAGGAAGCTCTGGATGATCTTGCGGCCGAGATCGGGCAGGTCGACCTGCGCTTCTTCGAGGCGCTTGTGGTCGTTCAGCGCGATGCCGTCGATCCACTCCATCGTCAGCACGTTGTGGGTGGTGCGGTCCCAGTCGACGGCAGGCACGCGAAAATCAGGGTCGTCCTGCGTGTTCTCCGCCATCTCCGACAGCGCCGCGGCCTCGAGCCGCAGGTCCATCTCCATCGCGACGGAGCGCGACATGGTGTTGATGACCTCGACCAGGCGCAGGCGCCGCGCCTCGGCCGAATAGGTCTCGGCCTTGTGCGCGACGTAGAAGAAATCGGAGAGGTCGCGGCGGAAACGCGCCGCCACGTTCGGCCTGAGCACCTTGATCGCGACGGCCCGGCGAATGCCGTCGCGCTCGACCTCGCCGCGATGCACCTGCGCGATCGAGGCGGCCGCGACCGGCGGTCCGAAGCTGGCGAACACATCCGTCAGCGGCCGTTCCAGCGACGTGGTGATCGCAGCCTCCGCTTCGGCCTGCGAGAAAGGCGGCAGCCGGTCCTGCAGGCTTTCGAGATCGCGCGCCATGACGACGCCGACGACGTCAGGGCGTGTGGCCAGGAACTGCCCGAGCTTGAGATAGGCCGGGCCCATCCGCGTCAGGGCGCGCGAGATCCGCGGGCCGTGCTTGGCGCCGCGGCGTTCGACCAGACGCGCAAGCTTCAGCGCGAGCTGTCCTGGCGGCGGCACCAGGCTGGGATCGACGGAGCCGAACACGCCCTCGCGCGCAAACACGAACGCGGCGCGGATCAGGCGCGAAATGTGGGTGATGGCAGAAATCACAAACGCCAGCCCGAATGCAGTGCGACGATGCCGCCGGTCAGTGTCTGCCAGCCGACGCGGGAGAAGCCGGCCTCGCGGATCATGTCGGCGAACACGTTCGGCTTCGGAAACCTGCGGATCGATTCGACGAGATATTGGTAGGATTCGGCATCGCCCGTAACCATGCGGCCGAGCGGCGGGATCACCTTGAACGAGAACAAATCGTAGAGCTTGTCGAGCCCGGGCATCTCGACGGTCGAGAATTCAAGGCACAGGAAACGGCTGCCGGGTTTCAGCACCCGATAGGCCTCGCGCAGCGCCTTGTCGATCTGCGGCACGTTGCGGATGCCGAAAGCGATCGTATATGCGTCGAAGCTGCGGTCGGCGAAGGCGAGCGCTTCGGCATTGCCCTCGACGAAATCGACCTGGGTCTCGAGGTGGCGCTTGGCGGCACGCTCGCGGCCCACCGCCAGCATGTCGGAATTGATGTCGAAGACGGTGGCGTGAAAGCCGGGACCCGCCGCCTTGGCGGCGCGGAACGAGATGTCACCGGTGCCGCCGGCGACGTCGAGCAGTTTGAACGGCCGGTCGCTTCGCGGCGGATCCAGCGCGTTGATCATGATGTCCTTCCAGATCCGGTGCAGTCCACCGGACATCAGGTCGTTCATCAGATCATAGCGCGACGCCACGCTGTGAAACACATCGTTCACCAGCGTCTGCTTGTCCCCCAGGGGAACGTCTTTGAAGCCAAAATGCGTGGTTTCGCCCGGCCGATCCATTACTCTACTCCACTGGGCGGACCATAGCCCGCCCGCCGCAATGGCGCTATCACACCGCCCTCATAAGGTGAATGCCTGACCATGCCTGAATTGCCCGAAGTCGAGACCGTCCGCCGCGGCCTTCAGCCCGTCATGGAGGGGGCCAAAATCGTCGTCGCGGAGGCTCGCAGGCCGGATTTGCGCTTTCCGTTCCAGCCGGACTTCGTGGCCCGGCTCCAGGGGCAGATCGTCACGGGCCTCGGCCGCCGTGCAAAATATCTCATGGCCGATCTCGCCTCCGGCGATGTGCTGTTGATGCATCTGGGCATGTCGGGCTCGTTTCGCGTCATCAAGCCGGACAACGAGGCCGCGCCTGGCGAGTTTCACTATCCCAGGGGCAAGGACTCCGCGCATGACCATGTGCTGTTTCGGATGTCTTCGGGTGCCGACATCGTCTTCAACGATCCCAGGCGCTTCGGTTACATGAAAGTGATTGCGCGCCACGCGCTCGAAGACGAGCCGTTGCTGCGCGACCTCGGCCCCGAACCGCTCGGCAACGAGTTCGATGCCGCCATGCTGGCGCGCGCCTGCGCAGGGAAGGCGACGAGCCTGAAGGCCGCGCTGCTCGACCAGCGCGTGGTCGCAGGGCTCGGCAACATCTATGTCTGCGAAGCGCTGCACCGCTCGCATCTGTCGCCGCGCCGCATCGCCGCGACGTTGTCGACGAAGGCCGGACAACGCAAGGGCGTTGCCGGGGGCGAGCCGACCGATCACGCCAAGCGCCTGGTCGGCGCGATCCACACCGTGCTGAACGATGCCATCAAGGCCGGCGGCTCGTCACTCCGCGACCATCGCCAGACCTCAGGCGAGCTCGGCTATTTCCAGCATTCCTTCAAGGTCTACGACCGCGAAGGCGAGAAGTGCACCACGCCGCGCTGCGGCGGCACGATCAAGCGGTTCGTCCAGAACGGACGGTCGACGTTCTGGTGCCCGAAATGTCAGAAGTGAGAGGGACCGCAGCCGGAAGACTGTGAATCTCTGGGACGAACCAACCAATAGAGCACCTTAGCTCGCGAACAGCCGTTTTGCCTGACGAGTAAGACGTCTGGGGGCCGTCGCCGCGGCAACTCGGCTGACCGCGGTTCTACTGTGCATGGGGTTGTTTTCGACAAAACGCGAAGCGAAGCAATCCGGCCGGGCTGGTGGCCGGATTGCTTCGTCGCTTGGGCTCGTTCACCGGACGGCGAAGAGCCGCTGGGTCTCGAGCGATTGCCCCGCTCAGGACGCCAGAGTGGTGGTTTCGTCCGCCGCGAGCTCGCTGGCCGCATGCAGCATCCCGTCGGCCGCCGACATCACCTCATCGATCAGGACATTGGTCGTGGCCTCGAGCTCGAGACGGGTCTCGATCCAGCGCCAGAGGCCGCGAATCTCTTCCGTCGACTTGCCGTTCGGGGCGAATTCGCTGACGGCGAGGCCCGAAGCGAGCGAGTCCTGATGGTCGTTGCGCATCACGATCAGCGGACGTGCGAGCACTTCAGCGAGATCGAGCGCGGCTTCCTCGGCGAGCGCGCTCGCGGCATTGTCGATGCGCTGGCCGCGGATCGGCGTCTGGTTCAGCACGAAGCTGTAGGGACGCTTCCAGGCGCGCGCGACGCTGAGCGTTGAGACGGTCGCCTCGATGTCGGCGACGCTCGGGCGGGCCGGGATCAGGCAGAGGTCCGAGTAGCGGATCGCGGCGGTGGTCGCTGCGGAAAGGCCCGCCGCGGTATCGACGATCGCGAGCTGGAGGCCGCTGTCGGCCAGCATCTTCAGCCGCGGCGCGAGATCGGCGGCGTGATAGATCGGCTCGACGACGATATCGTCGTTGTTGCGGCGGCGCTGCCAGTTGGAGAGGGTGCCCTGCGGGTCGGTCTCGATCAGGCGGACGGTGAAGCCGGCCTGCTTGGCAGCCAGCGCGAGGCCGACGGCGAGCGTGCTCTTGCCGCTGCCGCCCTTTTGGGTGGCCAGTACGATCGTGTGCATGGGAAGATCAATCCTTTGGAGTGCTTGGGTCTTACGGGTAACGCCACGCGAACGTGCATCGCTTCTTGATGCTGAGCTCTTCTCGCTCAGGACGTGCCTTGCCCGATCCAAAGGGGACCGCGGATGTCCGAATCAACGCTGACGATGATGGCAGAATCGGGAATGCCAGCTAATCCGTACCAATACTGGACCCGTATTCGCGCGTATGATGTGCTTGCCGCAGTGAACAAGAAAGGCGAGCGGCATGGGCGGCAACTGGCGCGAACGGACGGCAACCAGCTTCGAATGTCAGAAGATGCCGGCGGTCTCGAGCCGCGGCATGGTGGTCAGCAATCATCCGCTCGCCTCCAGCGCCGGTGCCGAGATGCTGGCCGCCGGCGGCAACGCCATCGATGCCGCGATCGCGACGCTGTTCACGCTGACGGTGGTCGAGCCGATGATGGTCGGCATCATCGGCGGCGGCATGGCGCATATCCGCCTCGCCGATGGCAGCCACCGCGTCATCGATGGCCAGAGCACCGTCCCTGCTTCGGTGCGTGACACCACCTACACATCCAAGCCAGGCTCGGCGCACGACGTGTTCGACACCGTCGGCAACGAGAACCTCAACGGCCCGAAGGCGGTTGCGACGCCGGGCTCGTTGAAAGCCTGGTGCGAGACGCTGCAAAGGTTCGGCACCATGTCGCTGGCCGACGTCATGCAGCCGGCGATCAAGCACGCCGCGCGCGGCTATGCCGCCACGCCTTACCTGCACGAATGCATCAGCGAGTGCGCCGCCGAGATGCGCAAGGACAAGCCGATCGCCGCGATCTATCTGCCCAATGGGGAGCCGCTCAAGGTCGGCGAACGCGTGGTGCAATCGGAATATGCCGAGACGCTCCGTTATATTGCCGATCATGGCGAGGCGGCCCTCTACGGAGGGCCGCTCGGCGATATCCTCGTCGACTACATGGAGAAATCAGGCGGTTTCATCCGCCGCAACGATCTCGCCAACTACAGGACCGTCGAGCGGCTGCCGATCCGCGCCTCTTATCGCGGCTGGACCATTTTCGGTCCCCCGCCGCCGGCGGCTTCCGGCGTGCATATCACGCAGATGCTGAACATCCTGGAAGGCTACGACATCGGCGCCCTCGGCTTCGGAACGTCAGAGACCATCCATTACCTCGCCGAAGTCCTGAAGATCGCCTTCGCCGATCGTGCCGCCGCCAGCGGCGATCCCGATTACGTCGGCGTGCCCGTAGAGAAGCTGACCTCGAAGGCTTACGCCGAGGAGCGCCGTCGTACGATCGATCCGGCGCGGGCGCAGGCCTTTGGCGCCGGGGTGACGCAGCTCGAAAGCGCGCATACCACGCATCTAACGGCGGCAGACAGTTTCGGCAACGTGGTCGCGACCACCCAGACCATCAACAATCTCTTTGGCGCCAAGATCATGATCCCGGGTCTCGGGGCCATCGCCAACAATTACATGAACCTGTTCGATCCGCGGCCGGGCCATGCGCTGTCGCTGGCGCCGGGCAAGCGCGTCACGACCTCGATGTCGCCGATGATGGCGCTCCGCGACGGCAAGCTGCGCTACGCGCTGGGCCTGCCCGGAGGCAAACGCATCTTCCCAAGCGCGATGCAGGCGCTGCTCAATCTGATCGATCACGGCATGAGTCTGCAGGAGGCCGTCGAGGCGCCGCGGGTCTGGACCGAAGGCAATGCGCTCGAGGTCGAGCAGACCATCCCCGAGAGCGTCCGCACAAAGCTCACAGCGCTTGGCCACAAGGTGCAGCCGGTCGCGACGGTCGCCGGCGGCATGAACGGGATCGCCTTCCATGACGACGGCACCATGACGGGCGCCGCCTGCTGGCGGGCGGATGGCACGCCGGTCGGAATTTCGGGTGGTCTTGCGAAGAGCGGGATCAGGTTCAGGCTGAGTTAGGCTTCATGCCCCGGACGCAGCGCAGCGCGAAGCGGTGGGCTGCTGAGCCGGGGCTCAGAAATCCACCAACACGGCGCATGAGGATGCTTGGGTCCCGGCTCTGCGCAGCAACGCTAAGCGTTGCTGCGCGTCCGGGACACGAAAGCTATTTCCGCACGCAGATGACACGCACGACGGCGGCCTTCGCGTCGGTCGACGTGCCGTTCGCAGCGACCGCGTTCGCCTTCAGGAAATCGCGCACGGCTTCTGCCGAGACCATCACCGCTTGCGATGCCGGCACCGAAGTCGTGGGGCCCGCAACCATTGCCGATTTCAGCAGCGCGATGCCGGCGAATTTGCCGTCGCCGTCCATGGCCGGGCTGCCGGAGAAGCCGACCGCGGGCGGAGGCGAGAGCGCAGAATCGCTCGACGTCACCGGCGCCAGCGCGCCCTTGACGCTCGACACGCCTGCCGCGCCGCCCTGGCTCTGCGGATCGGCGATGCCGACGATATCGACACTCGTCTTCACAACGCCGCTCGCGAGGCTGAGCGGCTTCAGGCCGCGTGCGCCATAGATGTGCAGCAGCGCGAGATCGTGCTCCTTGTCCTCGGCGAGACGATCGGCATTGCCGTAGCCGCCGATGGTGATGGCGAGGCAAGAGTCGGTGACGAGACGATCCGTGACGATCGCGCCGTCGTCGCTGACGACGATGCCGGTGCCGTATTCGACAGTCTTGCGCGGCGGCGGCCCGGCCTGTGGCCCCGACGGAAACGCGTTGAATGCGCTCGACATCGCGATCACGACCGGCTCGACCGTGTTCTCCATGGCCTGGTCGTACAGAATGGTCATGATGCGGACTTCGTCGCCTCTAGAGGTGCCGCGCACGTAAAACTTCTTCAGACCCTGCAACCCTGAAAGCACGAAGAAGTCGGGCTTCACCACGGTGTAGTCGATCTTGCGCCCCGCTGGCTCCTTCTTCTCGGCGTCCGCGAGTTTTGCGGTGGTCGGGTTCGCCTCCTTGCGGCGGCTGAGCAGCACCTGCACCGTTCCGGTCGGTGAGGTCCATTTCGAGCCGTTGGCATCGGTGGCCTGTTGCGGCACCAGCTTCGAGGGAATGCCGAGCCGCGCGCCGCTGGTCATCTCGGTCACGATCTTCCAGCCGACGCTGTCCTGCTTGCGCCGTGCGGTCTCGGCGAGGGCGGCGCGCTCCTGCGGATTGAGCACACCGGTTGGTTTGCCGCCCTTGGCTCTCTGGTATTCCTTGATGGCGTCGACCATGCGCGAGCTGACGTCGCCGGTGATGGCGCCGTTATATTGACCGACCCAAGCGAGGTCGGATTGCAGCGATAGCCGCTCGGCCTGCGCCATCGCGTCGGCCGTTTCCGACGGCGTTTGCACGGCGGGCGGCTTGATCGGGGCGGTCTGGACCACCTTCGGCCTGGCGCCGGGGACCTGCGGCGCCGTCATCTGGGCGTTCGCGCCTGTGGCAGACGCCAACATCAGTGTTGCCGCAAGCATCGATCTCATGACAAATCCAGCCAGCCCATTGAACGCGCTGCCATTGAAGCACATCTCGTTGGTCGCGAACAATCTCGGGGTGGTTCAGGAGTAAGAGACGGTGCTGAGCCCGGACGAACTCGAACGCTATGCCCGCCATATCGTGCTGCGCGATGTCGGTGGTCCCGGTCAGGCCGCGCTGAAGCGGGCTTCCGTGCTGGTGATCGGTGCCGGCGGTCTCGGAGCGCCCGCGCTGATGTATCTGGCCGCCGCCGGCGTCGGCACGCTCGGCGTGGTCGATGACGACGTTGTGTCGCTGTCCAACCTGCAGCGCCAGGTGATCCACACCACTCCTGACATCGGCCGGCACAAGGTCGAGAGCGCGGCCGAGCGGATCGCCGAGCTCAATCCGCATGTCCGTTTCGTCGGTCACGCGACCTGGCTCAATGCCGACAACGCGCTCGATCTGATCGGCGACTACGATCTCGTGCTCGATGGTTCCGACAATTTCTCGACGCGCTATCTGGTCTCGGATGCCTGCTTTTTCGCGAAGCGCCCGCTGATCACGGCGGCGCTCGGCACCTTCGACGGTTCGCTCACGACGATCCGCGCGCACGAGACCAACGAACAGGGCGAATTCAATCCGACCTATCGGTGCCTGTTTCCGGAAGCGCCGCCGCCGGGCACCGTGCCGGCCTGCGCCGAGGCCGGCGTCATGGGCGCGCTTGCCGGCGTGATGGGCTCCATGATGGCGCTGGAGGCGATCCGCGAGATCGTCGGTTTCGGTGAGGGCCTGGTCGGCCGCCTGCTGATGATCGATGCGCGCGCAATGCGCTTCGAGACCTTGCGCTATGGGCGCGATCCAGCCAATCCGCTCAATGGCGATGGGCCCGTGATCGCCGATCTCAGCGCTCATCGCGACTGAGCGCGATAGGTCTTTGCGACCTACAGCATGCTCGGCAGCACCCGGTCCGGCGGCTTGTGTGCGTCGAGGAAGGTGCGAATGTTGATGATCACCTTCTCCCCCATCTCGACCCGGCCCTCGATCGTGGCCGAGCCCATATGCGGCATCAGGGTCACCTTGCCGGCCTTCGCAAGCCGCACCAGCTTCGGATTGACCGCGGGCTCGTGCTCGTAGACGTCGAGGCCGGCGCCGGCTATCTCGCCGCCTTCGATCAGCTTGATCAGCGTGTCCTCGTCGGTGACCTCGCCGCGCGCGGTGTTGACGATGTAGGCGTCCTTGCGGATCAGCTTCAGCCGCCGCGCCGACAGCAGATGAAAGGTCGCCGGCGTGTGCGGGCAGTTCACCGAGATGATGTCCATCCGCGCCAGCATCTGGTCGAGACTTTCCCAATAAGTCGCGCCGAGCTCTTCGGCGATGACAGGCGCGACGGGACGGCGGTTGTGATAGTGGATCTGCAGGCCGAAGGCGCGGGCGCGGCGCGCAACCGCTTGGCCGATGCGGCCCATGCCGATGATGCCGAGGCGCTTGCCTCCGATGCGGTGACCGAGCATCCAGGTCGGCGACCAGCCCGCCCAGGGTTTTCCTTCGGTCAGCACCGAGGCGCCCTCGATCATTCGGCGCGGCACGGCCAGGATCAGCGCCATGGTCATGTCGGCGGTGTCTTCGGTCAGCACCTTCGGCGTGTTGGTAACGGTGATGCCGCGGGCATGCGCAGCTGCGACGTCGATATTGTCGACGCCGTTACCGAAATTCGCGATCAGGCGCAGCTTGCAGTCGGGCTGGTTGACGATGTCGGCACTGATGTGATCGGTGACCGTCGGAACCAGGATGTCGGCGGTGCGCGCGGCTTCGGCGATCTGCTCGGCCGACATCGGCGTATCGTCGAGATTGATGCGCGCGTCGAACAGTTCGCGCATCCGGGTCTCGATCGAGTCCGGCAGCTTGCGCGTCACGACGACGAGGGGCTTTTTCTTCACCGACATGTCCTGCCCTCATGAGGCGTTGCAGGCCGCCTTTGTCGCCAAAGGCCGGCCGTTGAGGCCTCATTAACCCGGTTGTTCGACACTGGCCTTGCCGTGTCGTCCCCGGCGTTTCCTTCAAGCTTTCCCCCGATTTCCGGCCGGAAAATCGGGGCAAACTGGTTGTTCAAGCGTCCGTCCTCTCTAGCAGAAGGCCGGGCCAAGACAAGAACCAGGACTAAGGCTCCGGGAACACCCGCGTGGGGCGGGAGAGGGGATGCGGCAGGGTTTGGAATTTGGGGAGAGGATCCGGTTCAGCCGGGTCTTCGACAGGAGACGGGTTAATGGCGTTGGGGCGTTTTTGTTCGGTGATGGCGCTCGTTTGCACCTGGTGGAGCGCTTCGGTCGGCCCCTCGCATTCGGCCAAGGACGCCACCCCGCAGACCGCCAGCGGTCTGCCGGTGCCGCGCTATGTCAGCCTGAAATCGGATCACGTGAACGTCCGCGCCGGCCCGACCAAGGACAATGACGTGGCCTGGGTCTACACCCGCGCCGGCCTGCCGGTCGAAATCACGGCCGAGTTCGAGAATTGGCGGCGGGTCCGCGATTCCGAAGGTGCCGAGGGCTGGGTCTATCATTCGCTGCTGTCGGGCCGCCGCACTGCGGTGGTCACCATGAAGCACAAGGACGAGCTCGCGCCGATCTATGATCGCGCCGATCCGGACAGCGCGGTTGCCGCAAAGCTCCAGGCTGGCGTCGTCACGCAGGTGAAAAAGTGCACGACCAACTGGTGCCACGTCACCGGCAACGGGTTTGACGGCTGGATCCAGCAGGAGCGCCTCTGGGGCGTTTACGCCGACGAGCAGGTGAATTGACGGCTTGACAATGGCCGGGACGTCTCGCGCGAAGACGCGCTTCGCGCTTCTGCCCGGTCCTGACGATCAAACTAGCGATTGAACGATCTCAGCGCTTCTTGCGCAGCCGCACGACCATGTCGATGCGTGAGATTTCGTAACCCTCCGGCACCTCCGGCATCTTGGACAGCGCCAGATGCGGATCCTCGATGTCGACCAGCTCGTGGCTGTTCTCGAGATAATAATGGTGATGGGTGGTGACGTTGGTATCGAAATAGGTCTTGGTGCCGTCGACGCTGACCTGGCGCAGCAGACCGGCGTCGGTCAGCTGATTCAGCGTGTTGTAGACGGTTGCGAGCGACACCGGGACCTTGGCCAGGGTCGCTTCCTCGTAGAGCATTTCAGCCGTGAGGTGGCGTGCACCCTTACCGAACAACAGCCAGCCCAGCGCCATGCGCTGGCGCGTCGGACGCAGGCCCGCGGACTGCAGCATTTCGTTGACGTCGTGCCAAGGGCAGCCGGTCAGAGCCGGCTGGCGGCCGGCCAGTAGGGCGGCATGGACGTCGTCGTGGCGAAGGGGCGCGTTGTTCTCGCTCATTTCCAAAATTCGGGCACGCGTGGACTCTATCTACCTGCAATATATGGACAGATAGATGCAGATGCAAGTTTCTCGCAACTAGAGTGGTTCTAATTAGCGAGGGAACCGCGCCCGAGCCTCGTCATTTTACCTTCATGAGATCGCTTTGCCACCGAAATGCCCTGTGTTAGAGAGCGCCCGGTTCCGCTTAGCCTGGTGTGGCGCGGCCGGGCAATTGAGGCCGGGTTCGCAAGTCCATGTGTGCAGGTCCATCCGGGCTCGGCATTCGCGCCTGCTGACGACGCGTTGCTTTCCGGACGAAACGGGGCCCATTTTTGCCAGAAACGCCGATCAATCGGGGTTAGAATAGAGGCTTCTGCATGCTGAACAGGCGCAACGGTTACGAATACGAAGATCTGCTGGCATGCGCCCGCGGCGAGATGTTCGGCCCGGGCAATGCACAGCTGCCGCTGCCGCCGATGCTGATGTTCGACCGCATCACGGAAATCAACGACGATGGCGGCGAGTTCGGCAAGGGACTGGTGCGCGCCGAACTCGACGTGAAGCCGGACCTCTGGTTCTTCGGCTGCCACTTCAAGAACGATCCCGTCATGCCCGGCTGCCTCGGCCTCGATGCGCTCTGGCAAATGGTCGGCTTCTATCTCGGCTGGACCGGAGGCGAAGGTCGTGGCCGTGCACTTGGCCTCAACGAATTAAAGTTCAGCGGCCAGGTGCTGCCCGAGGCCCGCAAGGTTGTGTACAACGTCGATATCAAGCGCGTGATGCGTTCAAAGCTCGTGCTCGGCATCGCCGACGGATGGCTTTCGGTCGATGACCAGATTATTTATCGCGCCAAGGATCTGAAGGTCGGACTGTTCAAGCAGGGCACGAGCCTGGGCTAGGCGTATTATCAAGCATTACCAAGAAGACAACGATTTAGGCGAGGCTGTCATGAGGCGGGTTGTGGTCACCGGGATGGGTATCGTCTCGTCGATCGGAAACAACACCCAGGAAGTGCTTGCAAGCCTTCACGAGGCGAAGTCGGGCATTTCGCGGGCGGAGAAATATGCCGAGCTCGGCTTCCGTTCGCAGGTGCAAGGTGCGCCCACGCTCGATCCCTCGACCGTGGTCGACCGGCGCGCGATGCGCTTCCTCGGTCAGGGCGCGGCGTGGAATCACGTTGCGATGGAGCAGGCGATCCAGGACTCCGGTCTCTCGCCCGAGGAAGTTTCCAACATCCGCACCGGCATCATCATGGGCTCCGGCGGTCCGTCCGCCCGCACCATCGTCGAAGCCGCCGACATCACCCGCACCAAGGGGCCGAAACGCGTCGGTCCGTTTGCGGTGCCGAAAGCGATGTCGTCCACAGCGTCGGCCACGCTCGCGACCTGGTTCAAGATCAAGGGCGTGAACTATTCCATCTCCTCGGCCTGCGCGACGTCGAACCACTGCGTCGGCAATGCCTATGAGACGATCCAGATCGGCAAGCAGGACGTGATCTTCGCCGGCGGCTGCGAGGAGCTCGACTGGTCGCTGTCGGTGCTGTTCGACGCCATGGGCGCGATGTCCTCGAAGTACAACGACACGCCCGCCACGGCCTCGCGCCCCTATGACGTCAACCGCGACGGCTTCGTCATCGCCGGCGGCGCCGGTGTGCTGGTCCTCGAAGAGCTTGAGCACGCCAAGGCGCGCGGCGCGCGCATCTACGGCGAGATCGTCGGCTACGGCGCGACCTCGGACGGCTACGACATGGTCGCACCGTCAGGTGAAGGCGCCGAGCGCTGCATGCGCATGGCGATGTCAACGGTGAAAACCAAGGTCGACTACATCAATCCGCACGCCACCTCGACGCCGGCCGGCGATCCGCCGGAGATCGAGGCGTTACGCAAGGTGTTCGGAACAGGCGAGAAGTGCCCGCCGATCTCGGCGACCAAGGCGCTGACCGGCCACTCGCTCGGCGCCACCGGCGTGCAGGAGGCGATCTACTCGCTGCTGATGATGAACAACGGCTTCATCTGCGAGAGCGCGCACATCCAGGAGCTCGATCCTGTCTTCGCCGACATGCCGATCGTCCGCAAGCGCATCGACAACGTCAAGATCGGCACCGTGCTGTCGAACTCGTTCGGCTTCGGCGGCACCAACGCCACATTGGTGTTCAGCCGGATGGACGTGTGACGGCCTGCTCGCTGTCATGCCCCGCGAAGGCGGGGCATCCAGTACGCCGCGGCCTCTCGACTCAATCACTGCTGTCTCTGAAATACTGGATCACCCGCCTGCGCGGGTGATGACGCGGAACGATAGGAGCCGTTAGGCGATGGAAGGTTTGATGAAGGGTAAGCGCGGTCTGATCATGGGCATCGCCAATGATCATTCCATCGCCTGGGGCATGGCCAAGACGCTGCATGCCCACGGCGCCGAGCTTGCCTTCACCTTCCAGGGCGAGGCTCTCGGCAAGCGGGTCAAGCCGCTCGCGGAGTCTCTCGGCGTCGAACTGGTGCTGCCTTGCGACGTCGAGGACATCGCAAGCGTCGACGCGACCTTCGATGTGCTCCGCGAAGAATGGGGCAAGCTCGACTTCGTCATTCACGCGATCGGCTTTGCCGACAAGAACGAGCTGAAGGGCCGCTACGCGGACACCAGCCGCGAGAACTTCTCGCGCACCATGGTGATCTCCTGCTTCTCGTTCACGGAGGTCGCCAAGCGCGCCGCTGAGCTGATGACGGAGGGCGGCAGCATGGTCACGCTGACCTTCGGCGCCTCGGAGCGATCCATGCCGAACTACAACGTGATGGGCGTCGCCAAGGCGGCACTGGAAGCCTCGGTGCGCTATCTCGCGTCCGATTTCGGACCGCGCGGCATCCGCGTCAACGCGATCTCCGCCGGCCCGATCCGCACCCTCGCAGGCTCCGGCATCGGCGAAGCGCGCGCGATGTTCGCCTTCATGCAGAAGCATTCGCCGCTTCGCCGCGGCGTCACGCTCGACGAACTCGGCGGCTCGGCGCTGTACCTGCTGTCGGATCTCTCCGGCGGCGTGACCGGCGAAATCCACTACGTCGATTCCGGCTACAACATCGTCCTGATGCCGAGGCCGGACGATCTGAAGGCGTCGGAGTAGTCTTGTAGACGGGACTGCGATCTTTGCTCGCACCCCACGATCGTGGGGCAGACATTCCCAAAGAGTCGTGTTCATCTCCGTCCGGCGGTGCTGCGTGGGTCACGTGGGCCGGGGTTCGGGGGAACGATCTTGCGGATGGTGCATGCGGTAAGCCGGGTCAGTGCGCTCGCGTTCGTCGCCGGCGCCATGCTGCTCTGCGGCGGCTCACGGGTCCGGGCGCAGTCGGCGATCTGGGATGCGACCCTTTCCAACACCAACTGGTACGTGCCGACAGCGCAGCTGCTGGCCTATGCTGCACCAAAGACCGGCTTCTTCAATCCGATTCCGATCGGCGACCAGACATTGTGGTCGCTCGCGACCGCGACGAATGGCTCGTTCACCGGAACCAGTGTCGCGCAGCTCAAGCTTGGCCCTGCGCTGCTGACCGACACCTCGACCATCCAGGGCTTCGTCACCACCGCAGGCCAGATTACGATGCTGTTCACGCCGACGTCCGGTGGTGCCGTGACTGTCGGCCTTGGCCACATGCGCACCGTCAACGGCATGACCGGGATGGAGATGCAGATGATCACGGGTGACAGCCTGCTCGTGACCCATTGGGCCTACATGCTGCCTTACGATCCCGCGATCTTCATGCCGCCGGCCTCGCAAGCCATCCCCGCGAACTCCGTTCCGCAATGGGCGTGGACATCAGGCACCCCGTGGCGGATCTCCAGCCCGGCACTGTTCGGCTCGTCGTCTCCCGGCCGCTTCGTCATCACGAACTATCAGAACGGATATTTTTGGGGCGCCGGCATCGCGCCCACGGGAAGCAGTGCTGCCAATTTCACGATCCTGGGCTCGGTCACGCCGGAGGGCAATGTTCTCTTCAACACGCTCTCCAAGGGGACGCTTAGCAGCCTCTATGGCGCGGCGAGCGGCGATGCGTCGGGTGCGCAGATGCTGGTCAGCACTTACGATCTCTCGGGTAACCCGACCGGTGGAGTGGCCTATCTTTCACTTGTTCGGCCCTATGCCGAAACGCTGCAAGGGCAGAATAGCCGCGCCGGGCTCGGTGCGGCCGAGATGCTCTATCGTCTCTCGGCGACCTCGCTCGGTTGGACCGGCTCCATGGCACCCGGTTTCGTTGTCCTCGACAATCTGAGCGGTCCGAATCTTGTCAACGCCGTCAACCAGACCTTGCCCGTTCTCACCGGCGCTGCGTCGCAGGCGACATACACCACGCAGCGCGTGTTTCAGCAGGCCATGACGGGGCGACTTGACGACGTGCTTGGAGTGAACGGCGCCGTGGCGGCAGAGCGCAATGTGTGGATGAAGCCGCTCGGCGGCAGCGTGCGGCAGGGCGGCCAGGACGGCGTTGCCGGATACAACGCGTCCGGTGGCGGGATCGCCGTCGGCGGGGATACGGCCATCTCCGCCCGCACGATGATCGGCGGCGTATTCGCCTATTCCCATCACACCATCACCGGAAGCGAAGATGCGGTCCCGAACCGGCTCGGGATCGATTCATATCAGGCCGGAATTTATGGCGCCCACGCGCTCGGTAATGGCTTCCAGATCGACGGTCAGCTCGATGGTGCGCTGAACGATAATGTCGAGAGCCGCTCGCTCGCCTTCATCAACAGCACCGCCGGTGCCGGCTATCGCTCCTACAGCGGACATGCAGGTGCCGGCGTCCGCAAACTGATTCCGCTCGAGCCGGGATTTGCGATCGCGCCGTCGCTGCGACTTGACTATGGACAGGTGCGTTCTCCCGCTTATCAGGAAAGCGGCGCGGGCGGTTTCAGCCTCAATGTGGATGCGCAAACCTATCGTGAGCTCACGCTGACGGCGGGAGTGAAGGGCGCTTACCAGATCGCAAAGCAGGTCTACCTCACCGGTGAGGCCGGCATCGGCTACAACACGCTGAACCAGGCACTTCAGGTCAAATCGGCATTTGCCGGAGGCGGCGACACCTTCGTGACCAACGGCCTTGCTTTGTCGCCGTGGATCTACTCGACAGCGATGAGTCTCGTCGCCGCCGACGGCAAGACCTTCGATCTCGGAATCCGTTACGGCCTTGCGGCGACATCCTCCGGACTGCTGCAGCAGTCCGGGCTCGCCGTCCTCAGGATCAAGCTGTAGCCGGCCTGTCTCAACCTGCCGCAATCTTCTCCGCGCGCTGGAACGCTGGCCGCGCCATGCAGCGGGCGAGATAGGCCTCGAAGGCCGGGCGCGACGGCACCATCTTGAACAGGCGCACCGCGAAATTCAGGCCCGAGCCGATGGTGATGTCGGCGGCGGAAAACTCCTCGCCGAGAATCCACGGTCCCTTGGCGAGTGCTGCTTCCAGCACGTCGAACACCTGCGTCGCGCTGCCCCAGGCCGCCGTCGAGGTCGGCACCTCGATCTTGGTGAAGATCTGGATGATCGCGGGCTCAATGCAGCTTGGCGAAAAGAACAGCCATTGCAGATAGCGTGCGCGGCGCGGATCGGTGATTGCGGGCGCGAGCCTGGTCTCCGGAAAGCGGTCGGCGATATAAGCGCAGATCGCAGCGGCCTCGCCGAGCGCGGCATCGCCATCGCTGAGCGCCGGTACCTTGCCCATCGGGTTGATTGCCAGATAGGCCGGTGCCTTCTGCGCACCCGTCGAAATGTCGGTCAGCACGCGCTCATAAGGCAGGCCGCTCTCTTCCATCAGCCAGAGCGTCGAAAATGATCGCGAGCGCGGCGACCAATAGAGCTTGATCATCGTGGATCTCCGTTATTCTTCCACCGATAGTACTTCATCATGAAGCCGTTCGACGGCTCGATCTCTTGCTTCTCGAACACAAAACCCTCGCGCTCGTACCAGCGCCAGGCCTTTTCGTTCTCGCGGACGCAGCGCAGGTACATCTCGTCGGGCATTTTCGTGCGCGTGAAGGCAAGCAGCTTCCGTCCCAGCGATTGGCCCTGATAGGCGGGCGCGACGAACAGCTGGTCGAGATAGAGCTTGGGCAGGTGCAGCGCCAGCATCGCGGCGATCGTACTGTTGTCGTCGGCGACGAACAGGGTCCAGCCGTCCTCGATCTCGCGCCTGAGGCGCGCGCGCAGATTCGCCAGCAGGAAGTTGCTCGCTTCGGCGAGCCCGGTCGAAACCCAGCTCTCCATCCAGACGCGGGCGATCTCATCATATTCGTTGGTGCGGGCGGGGCGGATGACCGGATCCGACATCAAGCGCTACGCCCGCTGGCTGCGCAGGGACTGCCGCGCGCGCACCTTGCCGGCCGACAGACACACCACCTCCGAGATCTGGAGCAGTTGCCGCGCCAGCGGGCTGGTCTTGCGCCAGACCATGCCGATGGTGCGTGACGGCTCGGGATCGCGGAAGCGCGACAGCGAGACCGAGGCCGATCGCGTCTCTACCGACACCGCCATCTCCGGAATCAGCGTGACGCCGATACCGGCGCTCACCATCTGCACCAGCGTCGACAGCGAGTTCGCATCCAGCATCTCGCGCGGGGGCGCCGATTGCATGTTGCAGAACGACAGCGCCTGGTCGCGGAAACAATGGCCTTCCTCGAGCAGCAGCAGCCGCATCTCGCGCATCATCTCGCGCGACGGCACGGGCGTGCCCGCATCCGTGCCCGGCCGTACCAGCAGGAATTTCTCCTCGAACAGCGCGACCTCGGTGAGCGAGGGTTCGGAGACCGGCAGCGCGACGATGGCGGTGTCGAGCCGGCCCTCGACGAGCTCCTGGATCAGGCGCGGCGTCATCGTCTCGCGCACGCGGATGTCGAGCTCCGGATGCATCCGCGTGAGGTTCTTGGTGATCTTGGGCAGGAGATAAGGCGCGATCGTCGGGATCATGCCGATGCGCAAGCGGCCGGAGAAACGGTCCCGCGAGGCGCGGGCGAAATCGCCGAGCTCGTCGACCGAGCGCAGGATGTCGCGGACGCGCTGCGCGAGCTCCTCGCCGAACCGGGTTAGCGCGACTTGGCGTGCGCTGCGCTCCAGCAACAGCCCGCCGAGCGCCTCCTCCAGTTCCTTGATCTGCATCGACAGCGCCGGTTGCGAGATGGAACAGGCCTCCGCGGCGCGGCCGAAATGACCATGACGCGCCAGCGCGTCAAAATACCGCAGCTGGCGCAGCGTCAGATTGATCATCAGAAAATCCTATCGCAGCGATCATTAAAGTCAACTTCCCCTGATGGAAGGCGGCGCTTAGAGTGCTTCTACCTGGTCAATGGCGCGAGTTCGAGCCACCAGAGGAGGTATTCATGGACGACACTTCAAAGTGCCCGTTTTCGGGTGGAAAACGCGTGCCGGCGAACCGCGACTGGTGGCCCACCAATCTCAGCATCGAGATGCTGCACAAGAACTCCGACCTGTCCGACCCGATGGGCAAGGACTTCGACTATGCCAAGGAGTTCAAGTCGCTCGATCTGAACGCGGTCATCAAGGATCTGACCGCTCTGATGACGGATTCGCAGGAATGGTGGCCCGCCGATTTCGGTCACTATGGCGGTCTCATGATCCGCATGGCCTGGCACAGCGCGGGGACCTATCGCATCACCGACGGCCGCGGCGGCGCCGGTGCTGGTCAGCAGCGTTTCGCCCCGCTCAACAGCTGGCCCGATAACGCCAACCTCGACAAGGCGCGCCGGCTGCTCTGGCCGATCAAGCAGAAATACGGCCGCAAGATTTCCTGGGCCGATCTGATGGTGCTCGCGGGCAACGTCGCGCTGGAGTCGATGGGCTTCAAGACGTTCGGCTTTGCCGGCGGTCGCGCCGACGTCTGGGAGCCGGAAGAGCTCTATTGGGGTCCGGAAGGCACTTGGCTCGGCGACGAGCGCTACAGCGGTGAGCGCCAGCTCGCCGAGCCGCTCGGCGCCGTGCAGATGGGCCTGATCTACGTCAATCCGGAAGGTCCGAACGGCAAGCCGGATCCGGTCGCCGCGGCGAAGGACATCCGCGAGACCTTCTTCCGCATGGCGATGAACGACGAAGAGACCGTCGCGCTGATCGCCGGCGGCCACACCTTCGGCAAGACCCACGGCGCTGGCGATCCGTCGCTGGTCGGTCCCGAGCCGGAAGCGGGCGCGCTGGAAGACCAGGGCCTCGGCTGGAAGAGCAAGCACGGCTCTGGCCTGGCCGGCGATTCCATCACCAGTGGCCTCGAAGTGACCTGGACGACGACGCCGACGAAGTGGAGCAACAACTTCTTCGAGAACCTGTTCAAATACGAATGGGAGCTGACGAAGAGCCCGGGTGGTGCGAACCAGTGGACGGCGAAGGGTGCCGACGCGATCATTCCTGATCCGTTCGACAAGTCGAAGAAGCATCGGCCGACGATGCTGACGACCGACCTCTCGCTGCGCTTCGATCCTGCCTACGAGAAGATCTCGCGCCGCTTCCTGGAGAACCCCGATCAGTTCGCGGATGCGTTTGCCCGCGCCTGGTTCAAGCTCACCCATCGCGACATGGGTCCGATCCAGCGCTATCTCGGCCCGCTGGTGCCGAAGGAGACGCTGATCTGGCAGGATCCGATTCCGGCCGTGAATCACGAGCTGGTCGGCGACCAGGATATCGCCGCGCTGAAGAGCAAGATCCTGGCCTCGGGCCTCTCGGTGTCCGAACTGGTCTCGACCGCCTGGGCGTCGGCCTCGACCTTCCGCGGCTCGGACAAGCGCGGCGGCGCCAACGGCGCGCGCATTCGCCTGGCTCCGCAGAAGGACTGGGAGGTCAACCAGCCGGCTCAGCTCGCCAAGGTGCTCGGCAAGCTCGAGGCGATCCAGAAGGAGTTCAACGCGTCGGGCGGGGCCAAGAAGGTCTCGATCGCCGACCTGATCGTGCTCGGCGGCACTGCCGCGGTCGAGAAGGCCGCCAAGGATGCCGGTGTCGACGTCAAGGTTGGCTTCACGCCGGGCCGCATGGATGCCTCGCAGGAGCAGACCGATGCCGCCTCCTTCGCGCCGCTGGAGCCGCGGGCTGATGGTTTCCGCAACTATGTCGGGAAGAAGCATCAGTTCATGCGGGAAGAAGAGGCCCTCGTCGATCGCGCGCAGCTTCTGCGGCTGACCGGTCCCGAACTGACCGTCCTGGTCGGCGGCCTGCGTGTGCTCGGCGCCAATGCGAACGGGTCGAAGCACGGCGTCTTCACCTCGAAGGTGGGCACGCTCTCCAACGACTACTTCGTCAACCTGCTCGATATGAGCACGGCGTGGGCCCCCGCTGCCGATGGCTCCTATGAGGGCCACGACCGCAAGACCAATGCGGTGAAGTGGACTGCTACGCGCGCCGATCTGATCTTCGGCTCGCACTCGCAGCTCCGCGCCTTCGCCGAGGTCTATGCGACCTCGGATTCCAAGGAGAAGTTCGTGAAAGACTTTGCGAAGGCCTGGACCAAGGTGATGAACCTCGATCGGTACGACATCGCGGCGTGAGGCTTCCAACCTCTCCCGCTTGCGGGAGAGGTTGCGCCGAAGGTGCGGGTGAGGGCTTTCTCCTCTAGGGGATTTTCCCATTGAGGAGAGACCCCTCTCCCCGACCCTCTCCCGCAAGCGGGAGAGGGGGCGCAGCTCACCTGGAGCGACAAACAAAAAGGGCGGCCTTTCGGCCGCCCTTCGTGTTTTGGGTCTGGGTTAGCGATTACTCGCCGGCCGCTTCGCGCGGGGCCTTCTCGCCCTCGCCGCCCTTGTCCTTGCCTTCGAGGTCTTCGCCGGTGGTCTGGTCGACGACCTTCATCGACAGGCGGGTCTTGCCGCGGTCGTCGAAGCCGAGCAGCTTGACCTTGACCTTGTCACCTTCCTTGACGACGTCGGAGGTCTTCTGCACGCGGTTGGCCGCGAGCTGGCTGATGTGGACGAGGCCGTCCTTGGAGCCGAAGAAGTTCACGAAGGCGCCGAACTCCATCACCTTGACGACGGTGCCGTCATAGATCTGGCCGACTTCCGGATCGGATGCGATCGACTTGATCCACTTGATCGCGGCCTTCATCGCCTCGCCGTCGGAGGAGGCGACCTTCACGGTGCCGTCGTCCTCGATGTTGACCTTGGCGCCGGTCTTCTCGACGATCTCGCGGATCACCTTGCCGCCGGTGCCGATCACTTCGCGGATCTTGTCCGTGGCGATCTTGAAGGTCTCGATGCGGGGCGCGTATTCGCCGAGCTCGGCGCGGGCGTTGGTGAGCGCCTTGGCCATCTCGCCGAGGATGTGGATACGACCGTCCTTGGCCTGGGCCAGCGCCACCTTCATGATCTCTTCGGTGATGCCCTCGATCTTGATGTCCATCTGGAGCGAGGTGATGCCCTGCTCGGTACCGGCCACCTTGAAGTCCATGTCGCCGAGATGGTCCTCGTCACCGAGGATGTCCGAGAGAACCGCGTAGCGCTTGTCCTCGAGGATCAGGCCCATCGCGATGCCCGCGGTCGGCCGCTTCATCGGTACGCCGGCGTCCATCAGCGCGAGCGAAGCGCCGCAGACCGAAGCCATCGACGAGGAGCCGTTGGATTCGGTGATCTCCGAGACCACGCGCACGGTGTAGGGGAACTCGTGATGCGGCGGCAGCACCGGGTGGATCGCGCGCCAGGCGAGCTTGCCGTGGCCGATCTCGCGGCGCTTGGTACCGCCGAGGCGGCCAGTCTCGCCGACCGAGTAGGGCGGGAAGTTGTAGTGCAGCAGGAACGTCTCTTTGTACGTTCCCGACAGCGCGTCGATGTACTGCTCGTCCTCGCCGGTGCCGAGCGTGGTCACGACCATCGCCTGGGTCTCGCCGCGGGTGAACAGCGCCGAGCCGTGGGCGCGGGGCAGCACGCCGACTTCGGCGATGATGTTGCGCACCGTCTTGACGTCACGGCCGTCGATGCGTTTGCCGGTATCGAGGATGTTCCAGCGAACGATCTTCGCCTCGAGCTCCTTGAAGACGGCAGCGATGCGCAGCTTGTCGTATTTCGGCTCCTGCCCTTCGGGGAAGTAGTGGGCGATCACCTTTTCCTTGACCTTGCCGACCGCGGCGTAGCGATCCTGCTTGACCGGAATGGCGTAGGCGGCGCGCAGCTCCTGCTCGACGAGGCCGAGCATTTCCTTCTCGAGCGCGGCATTGTCGATCACGGTGACTTCGCGCGGCTCCTTGGCGGCCTTCTCGGCGAGCTCGATGATCGCGTTGATGACGGGCTGGAAGTGGCGGTGACCGAACATCACGGCGCCGAGCATGATGTCTTCGTTCAGCTCCTTGGCTTCCGATTCCACCATCAGCACGGCGTCGGCGGTGCCGGCGACGACTAGGTCGAGCTGGGTGTCGACCATCTCGTCGAGCGTCGGGTTGAGGATGAACTCGTCATTGGCGAAGCCGACGCGGGCTGCGCCGATCGGGCCCTTGAACGGCGCGCCTGACAGGGTCAGCGCGGCCGAGGAGGCCACCAGGGCGACGATGTCGGGATCGTTCTCCATGTCGTGCGACAGCACGGTGGCGATCACCTGGGTCTCGTTGCGCCAGCCGTCGACGAACAGCGGGCGGATCGGACGGTCGATCAGGCGGGAGACCAGCGTCTCCTTTTCGGTCGGACGGCCCTCGCGCTTGAAATAGCCGCCGGGAATGCGGCCGGCTGCGTAGGTCTTTTCCTGGTAGTCGACGGTCAACGGCAGGAAATCGACGCCTTCACGCGGCGCCTTCGCCGCGACGACGGTGGCGAGCACCACGGTCTCGCCATAGGTGGCGATGACGGCGCCATCAGCCTGGCGGGCGATCTTGCCGGTTTCGAGCTTGAGAGGGCGTCCGCCCCAGTCGATCTCGACTGAATGCTTATTGAACATAGAGGTCTTCTTTCATGGGTTCTCGAAAGAAGGGACGGCTCGAAAAACAAAAACCATGTCAAGATTGCAGGATGCTGATCGGAGCGGGCGATCAGCATCCTGCGATCCTGCCATGGTTCTTGGATGTCGGATGGCGTCCATCCTTTCGGGTCATACGGGCACCTTGCCCGTTGCGCCCAGCCGCCGGATTGCTGCTGGACTGGTCAGTCGGCACGAACGCGAACACCGAACCTTTGGTCTTCGCTGATCATGCCCCGGATGCGAAGCGTCGCTTAAGCATGATCCGGAAAAGTGCGAAGCGGTTTTCCGAAAGATCATGCTCAAACAAAAATCCAAAGTGCGACTGCTGTCGCGCTTTGGGCTCGCACCGGACGTCCGCGTGAGCCTCGATCAAAAACCTTAAAACAAGCGCTTTCGCTCGAAATCACGCGCAAAAACGCGCGCCATTGGCGCGCGCAAGAACTCTTAACGACGAATGTTGTGCTTCTCGAGCAGCGCCTTGTACCGCGCCTCGTCCTTCTTCTTCAGGTAGTCGAGGAGCGAGCGGCGGGTCGAGACCAGCTTCAAGAGGCCACGACGCGAATGGTTGTCCTTCACGTGGGTCTTGAAATGGTTGGTGAGGTTGTTGATGCGTTCCGACAGGATCGCGACCTGAACCTCGGGCGAACCGGTATCACCGGCCTTGGTGGCATTCGTCTTGATGACTTCCGCTTTGCGTTCTGCGGCAATCGACATCGTCAATTTCTCTCGTTGCGACCGGTTGAGGCAGTCAAGCCGGTCAGGTTGAACACACGCTTGGGGATGATTTCGCCATTGCCAACTTCGGCAAGCGCCAAAAGACGGCCTGCCACCGTGACATAGACTGTGCCGCTACTTGTGGGCGCATCCCGTCCGCGCAACAAAACGGCCTGGCCCCGATGGAGCCTTGCCGCATCAGCCCGAGTGACGGCCAGTGCCGGGATGTCGTCCAGCGCGGTCTCAACGGGCATCAGCGCGTCGGCGAGGCTTCCCTCGCCGGACGCGGCTCTATCGCACAAAGCCTCCAGCTGATCCAGCGGAATCATGTCATTTTCGCTGAATGGGCCGACCAGGGTCCGCCTGAGCGCGCAGATATGGCCGTAAGTGCCGAGAATCCGGCCCATATCGCGCGCCAGCGCCCGGACATAGGTACCCTTGCCGCATTCGGCCTCGAATACGGCCCGATCGTTATCCGGTTGATCTACAAGGGTTAAATGGTGAATCTCGACCGGGCGGGGAGCCAGTTCCACGACCTCGCCGTCGCGGGCGAGGTCATAGGCCCGCTCGCCTTGGACCTTGATCGCCGAATAGCGCGGCGGAACCTGCTCGATCACGCCGGTGAAACGGGGCAGCAGGGCTTCGATGGCTTCCCTCGTCGGACGCTGGTCCGAGGTCGCGGTGACCTGGCCTTCGATGTCGTCGGTGTCGCGCTCCTCGCCCCAGCACACGGTGAAGCGATAGCGCTTGCGCCCGTCCATGACGAAAGGAACGGTCTTGGTGGCTTCGCCGAGCGCAATCGGCAGGCCGCCGGAGGCGAGCGGATCGAGCGTGCCGGCGTGGCCTGCGCGCTTGGCGTTGAACAGGCGCTTGAGCACTGCGACGGCCTGCGTCGACGTCATCCCGATCGGCTTGTCGAGCACGACCCAGCCGTGCACGTCGCGCCGGTCGCGGCGCACCTGATTGCCCTTCTGCTTGTTCGCGCGCGGATCGTTGTTGACGCGGCGCGCTTCCTGGTGCGGCTGAACAGTGCTGCCGACATCTGCAAAATTATTTTGCTGCATGTCGCGCGCATCGGCCTCGTCGCTGCCGATCGTGCCGTGAGCCGGGTCCATCATCATTGCTCTTCTTCCCGATCCGAATCCGGATCCTGTTCCAGATTCTTGTCCAAGTCCTTCTGCACCGCAGGTGTTCGCAAAAGCTTCTCGATCCGTTCCGCTTCGTCGAATCGCTCGTCGACGCGGAAGCGAATGTCAGGTGCAAATTTCAGGTTAACGCGCCGCGCGACTTCGCCGCGCAGGAATTTCTTGTTGCGATCGAGCGCAGCGATGACGAGCTCGGTATCGCGGCCACCGAGCGGCATCACGTAGATTGTCGCGAGCTTCAGGTCGGGCGACATCCGCACCTCCGGCACGGTGATGATGTGGCCTTCGAGATCCGCATCATGCACGCTGCCTTGCGCCAGAATATCGGCTATCGCGTGGCGAACCTGCTCGCCGACGCGCAGCTGACGCTGCGAGCCGCCGGTCGCGGAACTCTTTTTCTGATGATGGCGCGGCATGGTCGAAAAATCACCTCGTCGTGCCCGCGCTTGGGACACGAGCATTGTCATTTGTCCTGTTGAAACGAATGGAGCGTGGATGGCCGGAAAAATCCGGCCATCGCACTCCCGCAATTTCAGTTCAAAAAGATCCGGGCGCTTCGGTAAGATTTGGACTTACAGGGAGCGCTGGATCGTCTCCACGCGATAACACTCGATGACGTCACCGGCCCGCATGTCGTGATAGTTCTCGAAGGCCATGCCGCATTCCTGACCGGACTGGACTTCCTTCACTTCGTCCTTGAAGCGCTTCAGCGTCGACAGCTTGCCTTCGTGGACGACGACGTTGTCGCGGATCAGGCGCACATTGGCGCCGCGTTCCACGGTGCCGTCGGTGACACGGCAGCCGGCGACCTTGCCGACCTTGGAGATGTTGAAGATCTCCAGGATCTCGGCATTGCCCAGCATGGTTTCGCGCAGGGTCGGCGCGAGCAGGCCGCTCATCGCCTTCTTCACGTCGTCCACGAGGTCGTAGATGATGTTGTAGTAGCGGATCTCGATGCCGTTGCGCTTGGCGGCGGCTGCCGCCTCCTTGTTGGCACGCACCGAGAAGCCGATGATCGCGGCGTTGAAGCCTTCGGCGAGCGTCACGTCCGACTCCGAGATGCCGCCGACGCCAGCGTGCAGAATGCGGGCTGCGACTTCGTCGGTGCCGAGCTTCTCCAGCGAGCCGAGGATGGCTTCCAGCGAGCCCTGCACGTCGGCCTTGACGATCAGCGGGAACTCCTTGCGGCCCGCCGTCTTCAGCTGCGACATCATCTGCTCGAGCGAGCCGCGCATGCCTGAGATCGAGGCCGCCGCGTTCTCGCGCTTCTGGTGCGCGCGGTAGCTGGTGACCTGGCGGGCGCGGGCTTCGTTCTCGACCACCGCGAGACGGTCGCCGGCTTCCGGCGGGCCGTTGAAGCCGAGCACCTCGACCGGCACCGAGGGGCCGGCCTCCTGCACGGTCTCGCCCTGATCCGAGATCAGCGCGCGGACGCGGCCCATTTCGGCACCGGCGACGATGATGTCGCCGACACGAAGCGTGCCGCGCTGGACCAGCACGGTCGCGACCGGACCACGGCCGCGATCGAGCTTGGCTTCGATCACGGTGCCTTCGGCCGGACGCTCGGAGTTGGTCTTCAGGTCGAGGATTTCGGCCTGGAGCGCGATCATCTCGAGCAGCTTGTCGAGATTGGTCTTGTTCTTGGCCGACACTTCGACGTCGACCACGTCGCCACCGAACGATTCAACCTGCACCTCGTGCTGGAGCAGCTCGGTGCGGACACGCTCGGGCTTGGCGTCGGGCTTGTCGATCTTGTTGATGGCAACGATGATCGGCACGCGCGCCGCCTTGGCGTGATTGATGGCTTCGACCGTCTGCGGCATGACGCCGTCATCGGCCGCGACCACCAGCACCACGATGTCGGTGACCTTGGCGCCGCGAGCGCGCATCGCGGTGAACGCGGCGTGGCCGGGCGTGTCGATGAAGGTGATCTTCTTGCCGCTTTCGGGCGACACCACCTGATAGGCGCCGATATGCTGGGTGATGCCGCCGGCTTCGCCTGAGACCACGTTGGCATGGCGGAGCGCGTCGAGCAGCGAGGTCTTGCCGTGGTCGACGTGGCCCATCACGGTGACGACAGGCGAACGCGTCTCGGTGTCCGTGGAATCGTCGACCTGGTCGAACAGGCCTTCCTCAACGTCCGACGCGGCGACGCGCTTGACGGTGTGGCCGAGCTCTTCGGCGATCAGCTGGGCGGTATCGGCGTCGATCACGTCGGTGATCTTGTGCATCGCGCCTTGCTTCATCAGCATGCGGATGACGTCGACCGCGCGCTCGGACATGCGGTTGGCGAGTTCCTGGATGGTGATCGCTTCCGGGATCGTCACTTCGCGAATGAGCTTTTCCTTCGGCTCGTTCGAGGCGTGGCCCTTCAGCCGCTGGGTGCGGCGGCGGAACGAGGCGATCGAACGCTCGCGCACGTCGTCGGCGTTGAGAGCGGTCACGACCGTGAGGCGGCCGCGCTCCTTCTGCGGGCCGGGCTTGTGCGTGGTCTTGGGAGCTGCCGCGGGACGAGCGGCGCCGCCGGGGCCACGCCGGATCTGGCGCGGACCATCGTCTTCGTCAGGTCCGGCCGCGACAGCGGGCGTGCGACCCACGGGGCCGCCGGGCCGCGACGTCGTGGTGGTCGCCGGGCGAGCGGTCGTGGCGGCTCCCGGCCGCGTCGTGGTCGGCGCGGGCCGCGGAGCACTGGTCGCCGGGGCCGAGGCTGCTGCGGCGGGACGGTTGCCGGTTGCCGGCTGCTCGCCTTCGCCAAAACGCTTCTTGGCTTCGGTCTCCGCCTTGCGCCTGGCTTCTTCCTCGTGACGATGACGCTCTTCCTCGGCCTTGCGGCGGGACTCGGCAGCTTCGCGCTCGGCGCGCTCCGCGGCCTCGCGGACGGCGCGGCGCTGGGCCTCCTCCTCGGCCTGGCGGCGCTCCTCGACTTCACGAACCTTGGCATCGGCGAGCGCGCTGGCGCGGGCAGAACGCTCGTCCTCGGTCAACGTGCGCAGCACGACGCCGGAGCCGGCGTTGCGCGGCGGCGCCGAACGTGAGGGGGTGGGCGCAGGTGCGGCCGGCGCCGGCTTTGCGACGACCGTAGGCGCCTGCGGCTCAGGGCTGCCATCGATGCGACGCTTGCCGCGCTTCTCGACCACGACCTGCTTGCTGCGGCCATGGCTGAAGCTCTGGCGCACAGTGCCCGTTTCGACGCGCGGCTTGAGCGATAGCGTCTTGCTCGGAACGCTCAGCTTCTTGTCGTCAGGGGTCTTGGTATCAACCATTCAGCAGTCCTAATCCTGATTTATCAGTGTTGTGCGTTGCCGCACCGTCCTATCGGGTCGTCGTTGTCTTCAGAAATCCTGGCCGTGCTTTTCGGCAGTCTTGTCATCGTCCGCCAGCCGGTATCGGACCAGCATCTGGCTACGTGACAGGAATGTCTTGCTCGCCGGGCCCGCGAGCAGGGCAGCATGTATCACATTTGACCGGGTGAGTGCCAAATCCAATTCTGCAGATTTCAATGCGGTGACGACGGGAATCGGCGGCTGAACACCGCGATTTCCGTCATTTTGCCGCGCCAGCGTGTCCAATTTACGGATTCCGTCCGCGGCCCCGTCGCTGGCGTGGATCAGGGCCTCGACCGTGCCTTCCCGCAGGGCGCTTTCGACCTTGCCGAACCCGGCGACGACCTGCCGCGCCTTGGCGGCGATCCCAAGGGCTTCGATCACGCTCCGGACCAGGAGCGCCTCGATGTCGGCGGGAAGCGTCTTGGAAATGCGCAGGTCGCGCTTGAAGGCTTTGGTAAATTGGTGACGGCGAACGGCTTCCGCAACCACCTGTCGCGACGCCGTGACCCACATGCCCCGTCCAGGCAGCTTGCGCTTGAGGTCGGGAACTATGTCGCCCGCGGGCGATACGACGAAGCGGATCAGCTCGTCGATCGGCCGGACCTCCCGGCTGACCGCGCACATGCGCATGGTCGCGGACCTTTCGGCCCGCGGTCCATGGTCAAGTTCGCTGTCAGCGCTGGCAAGCATCCGGGCGACATCCTCCGGCGCCCTTAAGCCGGCTGATCTTCGGCCGCGTCAGCCTCTTCGGCTGGCTTGGCGAGGTCCGCCTCGGTGATCCAGCCGGCCTTGACGCGGGCCTGCATGATCATGGCTTCCGCATCGTCGCGGGAGATGCCGAGACCATCGAGCGCGCCGGCGAACTTGGTCTGTTCGCCGCCTTCCTTGCGCTCGGTCCAGCCGACCAGATCGTCGGTGGCGCAGCCGGCCAGGTCCTCGACCGTCTTGATGTCGTTCTCGCCGAACTTCACCAGCATCTTCGAGGTCACACCCGGGACGTCCTTCACGGCGTCCTCGACGCCCAGTTCCTTGCGCCTGGCTTCAATCTCGGCTTCCTGCTGGTCGAGGTATTCACGGGCGCGGCTCTGCAGCTCCTGCGCGGTCTCCTCGTCGAAACCCTCGATGCCGGCGAGTTCCTTGAGGTCCACCATCGCCAGTTCCTCGACCGAGGTGAAGCCTTCGGACGCGAGCAGCTGGCCGACCACCTCGTCGACGTTGAGCGATTCCATGAAGACGCGGGTGGAGTTCTCGAAGTCGGCCTGGCGGCGCTCCGATTCCTCCTGCTCGGTCAGGATGTCGATGTCCCATCCGGTGAGCTGCGAGGCCAGGCGGACGTTCTGGCCGCGACGACCAATCGCCAGCGAGAGCTGGTTGTTGGTGTCGGGGACCACGACCTCGATGCGCTCGCGGTCCTCGTCGATGACGACCTTGGAGACTTCAGCGGGCGCCAGCGCATTGACCACGAAGGTCGCGATATCGGGCGACCAGGGGATGATGTCGATCTTCTCGCCCTGCAACTCGTTCACCACCGCCTGCACGCGCGAGCCGCGCATACCGACGCAGGCGCCGACCGGATCGACCGAGGAGTCGCGGGAGATCACGCCGATTTTCGCGCGCGAGCCCGGATCGCGGGCCACTGCCTTGATCTCGACGATGCCGTCGTAGATTTCAGGCACTTCCTGCGCGAACAGCTTCGCCATGAATTGCGGATGAGTGCGCGAGAGGAAGATCTGCGGACCGCGCGTCTCGCGGCGGACGTCGAAGATGTAGGCGCGGACGCGGTCGCCGTTGCGGAACACTTCGCGCGGCAGCATCTCGTCGCGGCGGATGATGGCTTCACCACGGCCGAGATCGACGATCACGCTGCCATATTCGACGCGCTTGACGACGCCGTTGACGATGTCGCCGATGCGGTCCTTGAATTCCTGATATTGCCGGTCGCGCTCGGCCTCGCGCACCTTCTGCACGATCACCTGCTTGGCCGACTGCGCGGCGATGCGGCCGTATTCCAGCGGCGGCAGCGTGTCGGCAATGGTGTCGCCGACCTGGGCGCCGGGATTGGCGCGCTGCGCATCGACCAGCGAGATCTGGTTGGAGTGGTTTTCGACTTTGTCGACCACCAGCATGTGACGCGACAGCCGCAGCTCGCCCTTCTTCGGGTCGATCTCGGCGTGAACGTCAGTCTCGCTGCCGTAACGGGCCCGCGCCGCCTTGGCGATGGCATCCTCCATCGCCGCGATGACGATGCCGCGGTCGATCGATTTTTCGCGGGCGACGGCGTCGGCGATCTGGAGCAATTCAAGTCTGTTGGCGCTGACTGCCATGGCTAGTCTCCTTCGTCAGGCTCGATCTCGCCGCGCCGCGCGCGTTCGGCGGCAAGACGATGTTTCTTGGTATTGGTCGGGGCCGGTTTCTTTTTCGGCTTGGTGTTCTTGGTGGTTTTTTCGCTGATCTTGGCGTGCGGCGCCTGGGGCGGCGCGAGACCGAGATCCCGGCGCATCTGGCGCTCCTCGGCCTTGCCGCGGCGCATGGATTCAGCGATCAGCTCATCGGTCAGCACCAGCCGCGCTTCGCCGATGTCTTCCATCGTCAGGAGAACGTCCGGATTGTCGCCCGCTTTGACGTCGTCGCGACGCAGATGCACGCGGCCGCCTTCCACAGCGCCGAGCGTACCGCGGAACCGCTTGCGCCCTTCATGGGCGACAGCCATCTCGATCTTCACCAGATGGCCGGAATAGCGCTCGAAATCAGAGCGGCGCACCAGCGGACGGTCGATCCCCGGCGAGGAGATTTCCAGCCGGTAGGCGCGATCGATGGGGTCGGCGACGTCGAGCACGGGCGAGAGCGCCCGCGAGATCGCCTCGCAATCCTCGAGCTGCATCGAACCGTCGGGCCGCTCGGCCATGATCTGCACGGTGCAGCCGGCCTCGCCGGAGATGCGGATCCGCACCAGGCGGTAGCCCATGCCTTCCAGCACCGGCCCCGCGACCGCGGACACCCGTGCCGCCACGCCCGGCTCGACCACGAGCCTCGGCTCGGCCAGCAATTCGGCATCGGTGGAACCAGAGGTCGGTTCGGTCATATCAGGGGTCAAGGCGCTCGATAGTGTCGATGGTTAAGGCTTGGTTTAAACTTCAGAGCCTGCTTCGGAACCAGGCCGCATCTTCCGCCAAGCCGCGTTCAGGTAATAAAAAAGAGCGGGTCCTTTCGGGCCCACTCTCACTACGCGGATCGTATGAGAAGATGAATTGGCGCTGATATAGCCCTTTCCGCCTGTCCGGACAAGGCCTCTTGCGGGCCGATGCGGGCTTTTTGAGCCCAGGCGACCCGCCCCGGGAGCGCCGACAGGCGCCCAAGGGAGCAACGCTTCCTTCACGAAGCAAGCCTAAATTTCGAGCTTGTGGGGCGGCTTGAGCTATGGCGCGCCCACGGCGTGCCAGATTCGAGTTGCGTTTCATGACCGTTGCCACGTCGCTCATTCCCGGACTGGACGATATCGTCAAACGCGGCGATCCCCGGCGCCGTGGCGAGATCGCGAGCGCCATTGCCGCGCTGTTTTTCCAGGACCCCTCAAAACTCCGTCCCGAGCTCGTCGATCTCTTCGACGATCTCCTGATCGATCTCGTTCCGCATGCGGAGCTTGCCGCGCGGGTCGATCTCGCCGAGCGCTTCTCGCGGGTGGACAATGCGCCGCGTCATCTGGTCGGCCAGCTCGCCCGTGAAAACGAGATCACGGTGGCAGGTCCGGTGCTGCGCCGCTCGCCCGTGCTCGATGAAGCCGCACTGGTCGAGATCGCCCGGCTGAAGGGGCAGGGCCATCTGCTGGCGATGACGGAGCGGCCGACGCTGTCGACGCAAATCACCGACGTGCTGGTCGAGCGCGGCGATCGCGACGTGGTCCGCCGCGCGGCCGGCAATGCCGGTGCGCATTTCTCGCCGGGGGGCTATTCGGAGCTGATCAAGCGCGCCAGCCAGGATGGCGTGCTGACGCTCAAGATCGGCCAGCGCGAGGATCTCTCGGGCGAGAACCTCAAGGAGCTTCTGAACGGCACGCTCGACGTCATCAGGCGTCGTCTCTCCAGCGTGGTCAATCCGACCCGCCAAGTCGAGATCAAGCGCGCCATGGCCGCGATCGAGGAGGCTGCGTTGCCGCCCGGGCCGCGGCGCGATTTCTCGGCCGCACAGCGCACGGTGCTCGGCCTGCATCGTGACGGCCATCTCGGTGAGAGTGCGCTGCTCGGCTTCGCCAAAGCGCACAAATACGAGGAGTCGGTCGCCACGCTGTCGGCGATGTCCGGCGTCAGGCTTTCGATCCTCGATCGCCTGATCGCGGGCGATCGCTACGACCCGATCCTCGTCCTCGGCCGGGTCCTGAATCTCGGCTGGCCCACTGTGCGCGCGCTGATCCTGATGTGGTACGGACCGCATCGCACGCCGGCCGATGCCGATCTCGAAGCGGCGCGAATGAATTTCACCCGCCTGATGCCGACCACCGCCGAGCGCGTGGTGAATTTCTGGCGCAACCGGCGGACGATCTAGCGCCGCCTGAAGCGCAGATAGGCCGCTTTGCGGCCCTCGCGCGCGGCCTTTCGTCCATAGCGCGTCATGGTGTAGCCGGCCCAAGGCTTTCGGAAATCATCTGCGCGTTCCGCGAGCCATTGAAAGTCCGGCGCGCGCGCAAGATGCGATAGCGTCCAGGCGCAGTAGTCGTCGATATCGCAGACGAAACGGAACTCACCGCCCGCCTTCAGCACGCGCGCCATCGCGGCGATCGTGCGATCCTGAACGAAGCGGCGCTTCCAGTGTCGTCGTTTCGGCCATGGATCCGGATGGATCAGATCAATCCGCGACAGCGAGGCATCAGGTAACCAGGCGAGCAGCTCGGCCGCATCGCCGGCGAACAGGCGGATGTTGCCGATGTTGGCGGCCTCGATCTGCGCCAGGATCTTGGCCATGCCGTTGACGTAGGGCTCGCAGCCGATGAAGCCGGTCGTCGGAAAGTTCTGCGCTTCCGCCGCGAGATGCTCGCCGCCGCCGAAGCCGATCTCGAGCCGCAGATCTTCGGCGGCGGGATCGAAGATCTCGGCGGCATTCGCCGGCCGCGGCACAGTGATGTCGAGCGACAGATGCGGCAGCAGATGATTGATCAGTTCGGCCTGATGCTGCCTGAGCTTGTGGCCCTTGCGCCGCCCGAAGAAGGCGCGCTCGCCCTCGCTGCGGTCGGGATCTGATTTGCGTTCGCTCATCGCAGCGTCTGGTACAGGCGGTAGAGCAGCCGCGCGCGCGGCTCGAGCGAGGAGACATAGAGCTGCTCATAATGAGTGTGCGCGCCCTTGCCGTCGACGCCGAGCCCGTCGAGCGTGCCGGTGTGCGGCGCCGTGAAATTGCCGTCCGAGCCGCCGCCGGTGTGGGTGTCGATCAGCTCGAAGCCGAGTTCGGCGGCGAGCGTCTTGGCATGCTCGTACAGGGAGGCGCCGGCATTGCCCTTCTCGTAGGGCGGACGATTGAGCTCGCCGGTGACGGTCACGGTCACGCCGTCAGTCTTCGATGTCAGGCCGAGGATCTTGCCGACGAACTCTTCCGCATCTTCGAAACCAGGCACGCGCAGATCGACTTCGGCATAGGCCTCTTCCGGCGTGACGTTGGGGCGCGTGCCGCCACGCACCACGCCGACATTGACGGTGACGCCGCGCTTCAGGTCGTTCATTGCTTCCAGCGCCTGGATGACGTTGGCGAGTTCGCGGATGGCGCTGCGGCCGTCTTCGGGGCGCGAGCCGGCATGCGCGGGCACGCCTTTGATGAAGACCTCGAATCGTCCGACGCCCTTGCGTCCGGTGACGATCTTGCCGCCGTCGCGCGCCGGCTCCGTCACCAGCACGTACTTGGCCTTGCGCCCCTCGTTCTCAATCAGCGCACGCGAAGTCGGGCTGCCGATCTCCTCGTCGGAGGTGAACAGGTGGGTGATGCCGAGCGGCGGGCGATCGGATGCGGCGCAGAGTTCGCGAAACGCGTGATAGGCGATGTAGGCGCCGCCCTTCATGTCGTAGATGCCGGGACCGAATGCGCTGTCGCCCTCGACCTTGAACGGCAGGCGCGCGATGAAGCCGAGGGGGTGAACGGTATCGAGATGACTGAGCACCAGAATACCGGGCCGGTCCTGCCCCCAGGTCGATCGCACCACGAGATGATCGCCACAGCCGTCGACGCCGGCAACGCGTTCGAGCGTCACGGGCAGATCGCGATAATGGTCGGCAACCATCGAGGTCAGCTTGTTGACCTGTTCGGGCACTTCCGTCGGCGTCTCGATCTCCACCCAGCGGCGGATACCAGCGAGGATAGTTTGGGAATCGAACGAATTGGATTTCGTCATGGACGTATCTGTGCCTTCGAATCGCATCACTTCAGCGGAGACAGCGTAAAGCGCAGTCCGCAAATGACGACATAGGCCAGATTTGGCGCAGTCTCAAATCGGAATGAATAGCGCGCGTCAGCGCTTGTCCGGGCCTTCGCGTGCGGCGATCTGCTCGACGAGATCGACGATCGAGCGACGCAGCTTCGAATCGGTGATTCGCGTGAACGCCTTGGTCAGTGCGAGCCCTTCCGACGTCGCGAGGAAGTCGGACACGTAAGAGGGCGATGCACCTTCAGCGAAGCCGTCGGGGCCGGGCACGCCGCTCGGTCCGCCCTCGAACAGGAACGACACCGGCACCTGAAGAATCTCGGCAATCTGCTGGATTCGGCTCGCGCCGACCCGGTTCGTGCCCTTCTCGTACTTCTGAATCTGCTGGAATGTCAGGCCCAAAGCTTCACCGAGCTTTTCCTGACTCATGCCCAACATGATGCGGCGCATGCGCACGCGACTGCCGACATATTTGTCAACAGGGTTGGGCGCTTTCGACATTTCCTCAGCCCTCCAAACATCACCGTCGGCGCAATCGAAAGAATTGCCTCAGGTGCCAGCGACGCCAAACTTCACTCTGATTGGGGAAACATTGCGGAGAAATTTAGCAATGCACCCCTGTCTTGCGCAGCCGGTGCAGAATGGGGAGGCCGCATGCAGTCTGTCAACCGTGGGACTACGGTTGTCAAAAGTTTCCGCCGTCTTGCCGGAAAGCGTTAGCGCGATCAGGGGTGCCGTTTGGCAACACGACGGCGCACCGCCAAAATCACGGCCAGCGCAACGAGCATGGCCGCGGGGATGTCACCGACCTTCGCATAGATCGTGGGCGGAATTGCGGTGGGCAGGCCTGCGTCCAAGATGCCTTCGATCCCGAGGCCGAGGCTGGCCACCGTGCGCCCCATGGGATCGATCACCGCCGAGATACCGGTATTGGCAGAGCGGACCAGCGGCAGTCCCAGCTCGACGGCACGCATCCGCGCCTGCTCCAGATGCTGATAGGGACCGGTCGAGATACCGAACCATCCGTCATTGGTGAGGTTCACCATCCAACCCGGGCGCTCGTCACGCGTCCCAACCTCGCCGGGAAAAATCGCCTCGTAGCAGATCGATGGCGACGCGGGCGGGGCACCTGGCACCGGCAGCACGTGCCGCACCGTCCCGGCGATGAAGCCGCCGCGCATCCGCGTCAGCTGCTCGAAGCCGAGCTTCTCCATGATGCTCTGGTACGGAAGATATTCGCCGAACGGAACCAAATGCAGCTTGTCGTAAACGGCGAGCACACTGCCGTCGTGGTCGATCACGTAGATCGAATTGTAGGCCCGCGTGATCGGTGTGCCCGGTGGCAGATCGGGCGCGCGCACCGAGCCGGTAATCAGCACCGTGCCTTTAGGCAGCAGCTCGGCGATTTGCGCCATGGCATCGGCTTCGCGGGTCAGGAAGAACGGAAAAGCAGATTCCGGCCAGATCAGGATGGTGGCAGCGCTCACGCCAGTCGCTTGGGGGCCGGACGCACGGTCCGACAGCGCCAGATATTTCCTCATCACCTCCGCCTTGGCGGAGTAGTTGAATTTAAGGTCCTGCTGGAGGTTGGGCTGCATCAGGCGCAGCTTGGCACCTGCAACCATCGTGGTCGGATGCAGCGACATGCGGATGGCGCCGAAGATTCCCATGACGACCAGCAGCGCAATCGCCGCGGCCGGCACGCGCCATGCCGGGCTGCGATCGCGCGTGCGGTCGATCAGCACCGCGGGGCTCGCGAAGATCGCAACGGTGAGGAACGTCATGCCCCATTGGCCGATCAGCGAAGCCGTCTGCGCCAGCGCCAACGGCTCCGACAGCGCATAGCCGAAGGCATTCCAGGGAAAGCCGGTGAGCACGTGGCCGCGCAACCATTCACCGACCGTGAGGCTCGCGGCGAGCGCGAGAATACGGGTGGCATCCTTGGTCCAGAGCAGTCGCGCCAGCGCAAAACCGATCGCCGTGAAAATCGAAAGGTAGGCCGGCAGCCCCAGCACGGCGAACGGCGTGAGCCAGGCGAACACGTCGGCGTCGACGAAGAAGGCGTAGCCGATCCAGTAGAGGCCGGGGACGAAATAGCCGAGTCCGAACCAATAGCCTGTCAGCGCTGCGGCAGGGACGCCGCCATATCGTCCGGCACCGGCGCCGTCGATCAGCCAGACCATCACCGGGAAGGTGATGAACAGCACCGGAAAGATGTTGAATGGTGCCAGCGCCAGCACCGATAGCGCGCCGCACGCCATCGCCAGCAGCGCGCGTTTCCATCCCCAGGTAAGGACGACGGCAAGCGCAATCTGCCTGAACCGCTGGAAGGCGCTCACTGCGGGCCGGTCCCGTCGGCTGGCGGCGGGGCTGGCGTGTCGCCGGCCTGCGGCTGACCGCTGTCGGGCGCCGCCTCGCGGCGGCTTCGCTCGCGCTGGGTGCGGGGCGCGGGGCGTTCCTTCCGGGTCGAGATGCGCAGCCGCTTGACGCGGCGTGGATCGGCATCGAGCACCTCGATCTCGTAAGTGCCGGGGCCCGAGATCACCTCGCCGCGCACCGGCAGGCGGCCGACGAAGCTGACGAGATAACCGCCCAGCGTCTCCACCTCCTCGCCGGCCTCGCCGATGACGAAGTCTTGGCCGATCACGGTGCGGACGTCGTCGAGACTGGCGCGGGCGTCCGCAATGAAGGCATTGTCGGGCAGCCGCACGATCGAGGGCGGCTCGTCGCTGTCATGCTCGTCGTCGATCTCGCCAACGATCTGCTCGACGATGTCCTCGAGGGAAACGAGGCCATCGCTGCCGCCATATTCGTCGACGACCAGCGCGAGATGAATGCGTGTGGCCTGCATTTGCGCCAGCAGGTCGATCGCGCGCATCGACGGCGGCACATAGAGCAGCTTGCGGATGATGCGCGCGTCCTGCAGCGGCAGCGCGAGGTCCACCGCTTTCAGGTCCAGCCCGGCCGGCAGCGGCTTCTTGCGCTTGGTCTTGGTGGCCTCCGAGACGCGCGCCCGCACGGTCATGAAGGCGAGCAAATCGCGGATGTGGACAATGCCGACGGGATCGTCGAGCGTCTCGTTGTAGACGACGAGGCGCGAATGGCCCGCGCTCTCGAAGCGGTCCATCAATTCGCCGAGCGGAATGTCGCGCTTCACCGCGACGATGTCGGCGCGATGCACCATGACGTCGGCGATCCGGCGCTCGTGCAGGCCGAGGATATTGCGCAGCATGGTGCGCTCGACCGCGGAGAAGCCGGTGTCGCCGGGCGCCGTCGCATCGAGCACGACCTGGAGATCGTCGCGTACCGATCCCGCCTTCCAGCCGAACAGCGTGCGGATCGCGCGCAGCAGCCAACCTTCCGCGGTCGGGCGCATGACCTCGCCAGGCGTCACGACGGCCGGCAGATTCGTCGTGTTGCGCGGATTGTCGTGAACAGGATCTGAATCCGGCATCAGTGCGACCCCGCGCGGTCTGCATAGGGATCGGGGATGCCGAGGTGGGCCAGGATCTCGGTTTCGAGCGCTTCCATTTCTTCCGCGTCGTCGTCGTTCTCGTGATCGTAACCGATCAGGTGAAGGAAACCGTGCACCGCGAGATGACTCAAATGATGTTCGAACGGCTTGTGTTCCTCGTCCGCCTCGCGCCGCATCGTCTCGAAGGCGATCGCGATGTCGCCGAGCATGCGCGGCGCATCGCCCGGCTTCCATTCGCCCTCCGGCTGAAGCGCCGGAAACGACAGCACATTGGTCGGCTTGTCCATGCCGCGCCAGTTGCTGTTGAGCGTGCGGATGCCGGCATCGTCGGTCAGCATCACCGCCACTTCCGCATCCGCGACGTCTTCGTCGACGGATTCGGCGGCGGCGGCGACGGCGCGCTGGATCACGGCTTCGGCGTCAGGCTCGCTTTGCCAGCAGTCGGCGACGACGAGGACCTCGGTGATGGGAAGGTTGGGATGCGACATGGCTTTGTTCGGAACGATTGGGCGCCGTGTTCGCGCCCGGACGGTCCCGCTGTTATCTCGTCAGGATTTGTTACCGGCCGGCGGCCGCTGCGGCGACCCTTCATAGGCGGCGACGATTCGTGCCACGAGCTCGTGGCGGATCACGTCCTCGGCCTTGAAATGAACTTGCGCGATGCCTTCGACGCCATTGAGCAGCCGGGTCGCTTCGGCGAGACCCGAGGTCTGGCCGTTCGGCAGGTCGATCTGCGAGGGGTCGCCAGTGACGATCATGCGGCTGTTCTCGCCGAGACGGGTCAAGAACATCTTCATCTGCATCGATGTGGTGTTCTGCGCTTCGTCGAGGATGATCGCGGCATTGGTCAGCGTGCGGCCGCGCATGAAGGCGAGCGGCGCGATCTCGATCTCGCCGGTCTGCAGCGCGCGCTCGACGATGCGCGCATCCATGAGATCGTAGAGGGCATCATAGATCGGGCGAAGATAGGGATCGACCTTCTCGCGGAGGTCGCCGGGCAGGAAGCCGAGCCGCTCGCCGGCTTCCACCGCCGGACGCGACAGGATGATCCTGTCGACCTCCTTGCGCTCGAACAACTGCGCGGCATGCGCAACCGCGAGCCAGGTCTTGCCGGTGCCGGCGGGGCCGATGCCGAACACCAGCTCGTGGCGCTTCAACGCGCGGATGTAGGAGTCTTGCGCCGCCGTGCGCGCGCGCACCGGGCGCTTGCGCAAATTGATGCTGTCGAAGCTCGACTTCGCCGACTTGGCATCGAACTCGAACAGCGAGCCTTGTGCGATCACGGCGCGGATCGCGCCTTCGACCTCGCCCTGGTCGACATCCTGCCCCTTCACCGCGTGGGCGTAGAGGGTTTCCAGTACGCGGCGCGCCGCGTCGCAGCCGTCGCGGGTGCCGCCGATGGTGATGTGGTTACCCTTGGAGTCGACGACGACGCCGAGCCTGCGCTCGATCTGCGCCAGATTCTGGCCATAGGGCCCGACCAGCGCGGACGCGGCGCGGTTATCGTCGAAATCGATGACGACCTGGGTCTCGGGCGGAACTTGCATGTCGCGGTCAAACTTGCGGCTGGGAGCGATAGAAGACGAATCCGATGCGCTTTTTGGCAAGGGTTCAGGCTCCAGTGGCGATGGATGATAAAGCGGGCTCGCGCGCATTGCGTGGCGTGGCAAGCTCGCCGAGGAAACTGTAGCGCTCGAGGCTGTCGATCCTGACCGGCAGGATTTGTCCGATGATGTCGGGCGAGGCCATCACATGCGCGGGCTGGAGGAAGGCGGTGCGGCCGACGATCTGGCCCTCCTTGCGCGCCGGACGTTCGAACAGCACGTCGACCGTTGAGCCAATCGCAGCCTTGTTGAAGGCCGATTGCTGGCTGTCGATCAGTTCCTGGAGCCGCTCCAATCGCTGGTCCATCTCGGCGGGGGACACCGTCTCCTGCATATCCGCAGCCGGCGTTCCCGGCCGGGCGGAGTATTTGAACGAATAGGCCGCAGCGTAGCCGATTTGCGTGACAAGTGCGAGGGTGGCGACAAAATCTTGCTCGCTCTCGCCTGGGAAGCCGACGATAAAATCTGATGAAAAAGCAATGTCTTGGCGCGCCGTACGGAAACGATCGATGACCTCGCGATAATCATCGGCGGTATGTTTCCGGTTCATGGCGGCCAGAATCCGGTCGGAGCCGGACTGCACCGGCAGGTGCACGAACGGCATCAAGGCATCGAGGTCGCGATGGGCCTCAATCAGGCTGTCATCGACGTCGCGGGGGTGGCTGGTCGAATAGCGCAGCCGCGCGATGCCGGGAATTTTGGCCAGATGCTCCAGCAATCGGCCAAGACCCCAGCTTTTTCCGTCGGGTCCGTCGCCGTGATAGGCGTTGACGTTCTGGCCGATCAGCGTGAGCTCCCGCACGCCGTTGTCGGCGAGGCGCTTCACGTCGTCGACGATCTTCGCGACGGGCCGCGAGACTTCAGCGCCGCGCGTGTAAGGCACCACGCAAAAAGTGCAGAATTTGTCGCAGCCTTCCTGCACCGTGACGAACGCTGAGATGCCGCGCGCGCGGATCGCGTCGGGCCTGGGCTGGGCGAGGAAGCCGAACTTGTCGGCGGCGGGAAATTCGGTCTCGATCGCGCGGCCTTCGCTGCCGGCGCGCTTCAACAATTGGGGCAGGTGATGATAGCTCTGCGGGCCGACCACGACGTCGACCGCGGGCGCCCGGCGCACGATCTCTTCGCCTTCCGCCTGCGCCACGCAGCCGGCGACCGCGATCTGCATCGTCCGGCCGCCGCGCGCGGCCTCGTCCTTGGCGACGCGCAAGCGGCCGAGCTCGGAATAGACCTTTTCGGAGGCCTTCTCGCGGATATGGCAGGTGTTGAGGATGACGAGGTCGGCGTCCTCGGCGCTCGTGGTCTCCACGAATCCTTCCGGAGCCAGCGTGTCCACCATGCGCTGGGCATCGTAGACGTTCATCTGGCAACCATATGATTTGATGTGCAGCTTGCGCGGCGGCGTCATGGAACCCGAAAATGGCGGTGGAGGACGGCCCTCAGATATAGGCTGAGGGGCTGAAAATCCAGCGAATGGAGGGCCATACGGGATATTGCCGCCACTCGCAGCCCGCTTCAGCCCTGAATTTGGAGATTTTGGACCCGATTCAGCCCGTTAGGGCGTCCGCCGCGACCTGCCGGACCAATTCCGGCAATTGGCGCATGTCCTCGAACGTCAGGTTGGCGCCCGCCGCCCGCAGCCTTTCGGCGTGACCCGGCGGGCAGTGGCTGCCGCCGTAAAAGCCCAGCACGGTCATCCCGGCGGCGTGCGCGCCGGTCACTCCGGGGACGCTATCCTCGATCACGATGCACCGTTCCGGCGCGACCTTCATCTGGTCGGCAGCAAACAGGAACAGATCGGGCGCGGGTTTGCCGCGTGCGACCTGGCTCGCCGAAAAGATGTGCGGAGCGAGCAGGTCGTACAATCCGGCGCAGGTCAGGCCGTGAAGGATCTTGTCGGGTGTACCGCTCGATGCCACGCATTTCGGCAAGTCGATTGCCCCGATCGCGGCGGCGACATGGGTGATCGGTTGCAGATCGCTGGCGTAAAATTGCAGCGTGGCCGCATTCACCTGCTTTTCGAGATCGTCGGGGAGACTGCGACCAATTTCCTGTTCGACCATCCGCCGTGCGTCTTTCTCGGAGACACCGAGGAAACGGACCAACACCTGTTCCGAGGTAATAGGATAACCGTGCCGCGTCAGCACATCCGCATGCGCGCGACAGGAGATCACCTCGCTGTCCACCAGCACCCCGTCGCAATCGAAGATAATGAGATCTATCGGCACGCAACTTAAGACGTCGGTTTGTCGTCATCGAGCGGGACGCAATAGAGCTCGAGCCGGTGATCGACCAGCTTGTAGCCGAGCTTGCGGGCGATCTCCGCCTGCAGCTTTTCGATCTCCTCCGAGGTGAACTCGATCACCTTGCCGTCGCGCAGATTGATGAGGTGATCGTGGTGGCTGTCGCGCATCTGCTCGTAGCGCGCGCGTCCCTCGCGGAAATCGTGGCGTTCGATGATGCCGGCGTCCTCGAACAGTTTGACGGTGCGGTACACGGTTGAGATCGAGATCTTGTCGTCGACCGCGACACAGCGGCGGTACAATTCCTCGACGTCGGGGTGATCGACCGCTTCGGCAAGCACGCGGGCGATGACCCGGCGCTGCTCGGTCATGCGCATTCCGGTTGCGGCGCAACGCGCCTCGATGCCGGTCGCCTTGGATGCGGAAGAAGGTTTAAGTCCAGTCATATCGTGTCCGCCCGACGGGGCGCTTTCTGCGATTGATGTTACGACAAGTCACGTCGCATCAGTAGTGCGTTCAATTGTTCCCCGTCGGCCTGCTTATAATAGCGTTCGCGGCGCCCGACCACCACGAATCCGCATCCCGCATAGAGCCGTCGGGCCGGCTGGTTGTTCTCCTCGACTTCAAGAAATATCGTGCGCACACCGCGGCCGGCGAGATGGCCAAGATGGGTCATCAGCAGCGTGCGGGAGAGGCCGCGGCCGCGATAGGCCGGATCGACCGCAACCGAGAGGATTTCCGCTTCGTCCGCGCCGATCCGCGACACCGCAAAGCCGATGGTCTTGCGGCCCATGCGCAAGCGATGGACCAGCGTGTTGCTCTCGATGAGCATGGTCTCGAATTCGCCTTCACCCCAGCCGTGCGCGAAAGACTGGCCGTGAAGCTGCGCCAGCCGCGCCGCATCGCGCGCGGAGGCCGGCTCGACGGAGGCGGTGCCGCCGCGCCACCATTCCGAAAGCCATCTCATCATGAGCTTGCAGCTTGGACGAGCGGCGGCTGTGCGGCCGGTTTTGCGTCGGGCGCTTTCAGGTAGAACGGCCGCGCCGGATTGGTGTCGGGATTGGCCGCGGCGCCGAGCCAGGCCACCCAGCTGATGTCGGGCGCGGGCTGCGCGTCAACTCCGACCGGTTGCGGCCCATCCTTCGGCCAGCGGTCGGCCAGGATATTTGCGGCATTACCGACCAGATGCGGCGCGCCGAATTGCGAGGTCGCGATGGCTTCGTCGATCGGGGCGATGGCCGGCTGGACCAGCTGGCTGCCGTCGCCGGCGACAATCTGGAAGTAGACATGATCGTGCCGGGCATCGATCGCCGAGATTACCGGCGCTGTTCCGCTCTGGCCGATGATAGCCGCCGCGTAAGCCGACAAGGTGGTCACGCCGACGGCGGGCCGCTTCGCCGCGAGCGCGAGGCCGCGGGCGGCCGATATGCCGACACGCAGGCCGGTGAAGCTTCCTGGACCGAGGGTGACCGCGATGCGATCGAGCGAGGTGAAGGCGAGATTGGCCGATTGCATCACGCGCGCGATCATCGGCATCAGTGCCTCGGCGTGACCGCGCTTCATCAGCAGCTGCTCCCGCGCAAGGAGCTCGCCCGCATCGGTGTCGAGCACGGCGGCCGCGCACGCCTCGAGCGCGGTATCGATGGCAAGGATCAGCATGGAAAAGCGAACGACTGATGGCGAATAGCGAATAGTCTAGCCGATCGGAATGCCATTCGCCATTCGTCGCGCACTCTTCGTAGCCCCCAAATATCGCCGCACTTCGTCGGGTGGGCAAAGCGAAGCTTGCCCACCGTTTCCTTTCCGAATGCATGGTGAGCACGGCGCAAGTGCGCGTTTGCCCACCCTTGTATTAGCGCGCCGGGTTAGGATGGCCACGTTCCGTGAGGAATGGCCCAGCCCGGGTGGCCGCCCGAGCTGGGCCGCCGATCGATCGGATCGATGCCCACCGAAGCCCTGAAGGGCTGCGTTTCGTAGCAAGATCGCGGTCGGCACTTCAGCGGGACCCGCATGGTTGAACGAACTTCAGGTTCGCATTCACAAGGGAGGGTCGAGGAAGATGGCCAAGCATATCATGATCTGTGCCGGGATCGATACCGGCAAAGACAAGCTCGACGTGGCGGTCGACGGCAGCTCGGAGCGATTGCAGGTCGACAATACGGTAGAAGGCCGCCAGGAGCTGGTGGAGTGGCTGAAGGGCCACAAGGTCAAGCGGATAGGGATCGAGGCAAGCGGAGGCTATGAGCGGGCTGTCGTCGCTGAGCTGCGACGCAAGCGGTTCGTCGTCGTCCTGTTTCAGCCCAAGCAGGTCCGTGCCTATGCCACGTTCCATCAGCTGCTGGCCAAGAACGATACGATCGACGCGGCGCTGATCGCGATGTGCACTGCTGCGGTCAAAACGATCCATCCCGCTCCGGATCCGCGTCTGCAGCCCTTTGCCGAGCATCTGACGATGATCGACCAGATCACGGAGGACATCGCAAGACTGAAGAACCGGCTTGAGAGTTGCCGCGACACGCGGATTCAAGGGGTTTGGAAGGCGCAGATCGCGCTCCTGACCAAGTCCAAACGAGCTGAACTCAAAGCGCTGCTGGCGACGATCCGCAAGCACCCTGATCTGGCCGCACGGCTCGATCTGATCTATAGCGTCGCCGGCTGCGGCCTGCCGACCGCGGTTGCCGTCCTGGTCAGGATGCCCGAGGTCGGCAACATCACGCGTGGGCCCGCTGCAGCTCTCGGCGGGCTGGCGCCTTACGACGACGACAGCGGCAATCGCGCCGGCGCCCGTCACATCGAGGGTGGCCGCGAACGCCTGCGCCGGGCGCTCTACACCGCGGCCCTTGCGGCATCCTTCCGCTGGAATCCGCAGCTCAAGGCTCTGTACGCCCGCCTGATCGCCGCCGGCAAAGGCCACAAATGCGCGCTCATCGCCTGCGCCAGAAAGCTGCTCGTCACGATCAACGCCGTCGTCGCCCGCGGAACTCCCTGGGTGGCAGAGCTGCCTCAACTCGCCAAGCGGCCCGCCGCCTGACCCGTTTCTTTGTTCGACTAGGCGACCGTTTCTTCGTCCCGACCTGCCGCAACAAAGACGCCGCGCGCGGCGGCCGTCAAGGCTGGCCGTCGCTCTGCTCCCGCCTTACATCAGCTGCTGCCAAGCCACGCCTTGATGGGCGCAAGCGCGGCGTCACCATCAAGGCCATCGGGGGCGACTTAATGGTTGCTACGGCGCCTGATTACATGGGCCGGACTTCGACCACGTCGGGTACGAAGTGCTTGAGCAGGTTCTGGATACCGTGCTGGAGCGTCGCGGTCGAGGACGGGCAGCCCGAGCAGGCGCCCTTCATGTTGAGATAGACGATGCCGTCCTTGAAACCGCGGAAGGTGATGTCGCCCCCGTCATTGGCGACTGCCGGACGCACGCGCGTCTCGATCAGATCCTTGATCATGTCGACCGTCTCGGCATCGGCCTCGTCGAAGAACTCGTCCTCGTCGTCGAGATCGACATCGGCTTGCGCTGCGCCGTCGGCGAGCAGCGGCGCGCCGGACATGTAGTGCTCCATGATGGCGCCGAGAATCGCGGGCTTGAGCTGCTGCCATTCACCGCTCGCTTTGGTCACGGTGATGAAATCCGATCCGTAGAACACGCCGGTGACGCCGGGCACCTCGAACAGTCTTTCCGCGAGCGGCGAACGGCCGGCAGCTTCGCGGCTCGAAAATTCCATCGGGCTGCCATCGGACACGACGCGGCCGGGGATGAACTTCAGCGTGGCGGGATTGGGGGTGGCTTCGGTTTGAATGAACATGGCTTTCTCCAGACGTCGCCGGTTCAAGGCCGGCGCGTGCGCTATTCCCTAGCAGATGGCGACGGGGAACGCACGGTCAAGGGGGAAGACGGCCATTTCGCAGTTATTTCAGAGGGTTAAGGCGGCGAAATAACATCGCACCGTCATGGCCGGGACAAGCCCGGGCAATGACGGACTTCTGGTGAGCCGTGCCTAGAAGAGACACATCTACGCAGTTGGAGTTCAACGCCGGCGGATGAAGCCGACGATGTCCTTCGAGAGCGTCATGGTCTCGTCAGCGATGGCACGGGCCCGGTCGGAACCGTCGTTCAGGATCGCGTCGATATGACCGGGATCGGCGACCAGGCGCTTCATTTCGCCGGCGATCGGCGCCAGCTTGGTGACGCACAGCTCCGCCAGCGCGTTCTTGAAGCTGGAGAACTGGCCGCCGCCGAAATCGCGCAGCACGTCCGCCTTTGAACGGTCGGAGAGTGCCGCGAAGATGCCGACGAGATTGTCGGCTTCGGGGCGCGCCTCCAGGCCCTTCTCTTCGCTCGGAAGCGGCTCCGGATCGGTCTTTGCCTTACGGATCTTCTGCGCGATGGTGTCGGCGTCGTCGGTCAGATTGATGCGCGAATTGTCTGACGGATCCGACTTCGACATCTTCTTTGTGCCGTCGCGCAAGCTCATCACGCGGGTCGCCGGGCCGGTGATGAAGGGTTCCGGCAGCGGGAAGAACAGACCATCATTGAAGCCGTGGCTGCGGATCGAGTCGCCGAAATCGTTGTTGAACTTCTGGGCGATGTCGCGCGAGAGCTCGAGATGCTGCTTCTGGTCCTCGCCCACGGGAACGTGGGTGGCGCGGTAGAGCAGGATGTCGGCGGCCATCAGCACGGGATAGTCGTAGAGCCCGACCGAGACGTTCTCGCGATCCTTGCCGGCCTTCTCCTTGAACTGGGTCATGCGGTTCAGCCAGCCCAGGCGCGCAACGCAGTTGAAGATCCAGGTGAGCTCGGCGTGGCCGGAGACCTGACTCTGGTTGAACACGATGTGCTTCTTCGGATCGATGCCGCTGGCGATGAACGCCGCGGTCACCTCGCGGGTGACGCGCGCGAGCTCGGTCGGCCCGCCCCAGACGTCGACGCCCTGCGTGATCGCGTGCATATCGACGACGCAATAGATGCAGTTATGGGTTTGCTGCATCTTCACGAAGTTGACGATGGCGCCGAGGTAATTGCCGAGGTGCAGATTGCCCGTCGGCTGGACGCCCGAAAAAACCCGTTCAACGAATGGCATGGTCAGTCTTCCTGAGAGGTCGCCGGCCGTCGTTTCCAACAGCGGCGCTGCTCCGTCAAGGGCAATTCGTCAGGCGGACCGCTTCAGGGCGGCAACAGCCTCGCGCCAGGAAGCTGCTCCGAGGACTTGCAGGAGCATGCCGTAAACGGCAATGCCGGCGGTGATCTGCAGGCCCAGCACGATGAAGCGGATGAACCCGTGGGCCTCGGCAGGGACGAGACCCGCCGTCAGCCAGAGCAGGGCGCCCATGGCGGCGGCCGCCAGCACGATCCGTGGCAGCCGGGCGCGTGCCGTCGCATCGATCGAGAAACCGAATTCGCTGGTGCCTTTCCGAAGCAGCGAGGCCGCACTGCTCCAGGCGCCGGCCGCGATGCTCGCGGCGATCCCGCTCGCGCCGAAGACGTGACCGAGCAGCACGGCGAGCACGACCGCAACCACAAAGCCCTTGGCCGTTGCAAGCAGCGGCGTCATCGTGTCGCTGCGGGCATAGAAGGCGGGCGACAGCGCCTTGATCAACACATGCGCCGGCAGGCCCAGCGCCAGCCACATCAGCGCATGCGCGGTCGCCGCGCTGTCCTCGGCGCCGAAGGCGCCATGTTCGAACAGCAGCCGCACGATCGGCTCGGCGAGCACGGCGAGGCCAAGCGTGGCGGGCAGCGCGAGCCCGATCGCAAGCTCCAGCGCACGCGATTCCGCATGCGCAACCGCCTCGGGGTCGCCGCTCCCGACTGCACGCGTCAGCTCCGGCACCAGCACCGTGCCCATGGCGACGCCGACAATGCCGAGCGGCAGCTCGATCAGGCGGTTGGCGAAATAGAGCCAGGACACGGCCGACGGTGTTGCGGAGGCGATGATCGCGCCCGCGACCATCAGCCATTGTGGGCCCGAACTTGCGATCATGCCGGGGATGGCCTTGGCGAAGAAGCCGCGCATCTCCTTGTCGAAGCTTGCGCGCAACGGTGTCGCGAGGCGCGCGCTTCGCTGCGACCCCAGCATCACGAGTTGCAGCAGGCCGGCGACGCCGACGGTCGCAGCGAGCGTCCACGCGGCGAGCGCCGCATCGGTCCGCCATAGCAGCAGCGCGCCGATGGCCGCGATCAGCGCGATATTGAACAGCAGCGGCGAGAACGCGGTGAGCGCGAATCTCCCTTGCGCATTCAGCAATCCCATCAGCACCGTGACCGGGCCGGCAAAGGCGAGATAAGGCAGCATCAGCCGCGCGTTCTGGACGGCAAGATCGAGCGTACTGCTCCCGACGAAGCCCGGCGCGATGATCATGATGATCAGCGGCATCAAAACAGCGATTCCGCTCGAGATCACGATCAGCGTCGCGCTGACCGTGCCGAGCACGCGCCCCGCAAAGGCAGAAGCGGCCTCCGCGCCATCACGATCACGAACGCGCAGCCAGGCCGGGATCAGCGCCGCATTGAGGGCTCCTTCACTGAGCAGCCGCCGCACCACGTTGACAAGCTGGAAGGCGGCGAGAAATGCATCCGCCACGGCGCCGGTGCCGAGCAGCGCCGCGATCAGGGAATCGCGGGCAAAGCCCAGGAGGCGCGAGGCCAGTGTTCCCGTCGAGACGGTCAGGAAGGAGCGGATCATTGCGCGTGCATAATACCGTTGCTTGCCCGCGTAGGGCCGGTCGTGATAGGCCGCGGGCCAGATTTCAAGCCGACAGGAAGCGGATTTCCGTAAGGTTCGCAATCCGCCAAGCAGGATCAAGGTGAATGGCTGACGTGAAATATGACGTTCTCGGTATCGGCAACGCGCTGTTCGACGTGCTGGTCCGGACCGATGAAGCCTTTTTGGTCAAGCATGGCATGGCCAAGGGCAGCATGTCCCTGATCGACGAGGCGCGGGCCGCCGCCATCTACGCCGACATGGGCCCGGCGACGGAAGTCTCGGGCGGCTCGGCCGCCAACACCATCGTCGGCATCGGCAGCTTCGGCGCGCGTGCGGCCTATGTCGGCAAGGTCAAGGACGACCAGATCGGCAAGCTCTATGTCCACGATATCCGCGCCGCCGGCGTCGCCTTCAACACGCCGGCTGCGAAGGACGGCCCCGCCACCGGCTGCTCCTACATCCTGGTCACGGGCGACGGCGAGCGCACCATGAACACCTATCTCGGCGCAGCGCAGGACCTGTCGCCGGCCGATATCGATCCGGCCGAGATTGCCGCCGCCAAGATCGTCTATCTCGAAGGCTATCTCTGGGATCCGCCGGGCGCAAAGGAAGCCTTCCTCAAGGCGTCCAAGATCGCCCACGAGGCCGGCCGCAAGGTGGCGCTGACGCTGTCGGACTCCTTCTGCGTCGGTCGCTACCGCGACGAATTCCTGGGATTGATGCGGAACGGCACCGCCGACATCGTGTTCGCCAACGAGTCAGAGCTGCACTCGCTCTACGAGACCTCCGACTTCGACACCGCGCTCAAGCAATTGCGCAACGACGTCAGGCTCGGCGTGGTGACCCGCAGCGAAAAGGGCTGCGTGGTGGTGACGCCGACGGATGCTGTTGCGGCTCCCGCTTCGCCGATCTCGCAACTGGTCGACACCACCGGCGCCGGCGATCTGTTCGCCGCAGGCTTCCTGTACGGCCTTTCGCGCGACCTCTCGCACAAGCAGTGCGGCGAACTCGGCGCGCTTGCCGCGGCCGAAGTGATCCAGCACATCGGCGCGCGCCCGCTCGTGTCGCTGAAGGAGCTGGCCCAGCAGCGCGGGCTGACGGTTTAAGGCTCTGCTGATGGCCTGACGCAGGTGCGCGCGTCACACTCCGCTGTCGTCGCCCGGCTTGACCGGGCGACCCAGTATTCCAGAGACGTTAGTTGTTAAATCGAGAGGCCGCGGCGTAGTGGATTCCCAGCTTTTGCGGGGAATGACAGCCGTTGTGGGGGGCGTCAGCACCTCACGCCGTCTTTGCGGCCCTCAACCCCAGCCGCTGCTCGACCGCGTCCCGCATCACGAATTTCTGGATCTTTCCGGTCACGGTCATCGGGAATTCGTCGACGAATTCCACGTAGCGCGGGATCTTGTTGTGGGCGATCTGGCCGTCGCAGAAGGCGCGGATCTCCTCCGCGGTCAGTGTCTCGCCAGGCCTGACCCGGATCCAGGCACAGAGCTCCTCGCCATAGCGGGTGTCGGCCACGCCGAAGATCTGCACATCCTGGATCTTGGGGTGACGGTACAGAAACTCCTCGATCTCGCGCGGGTAGAGGTTCTCGCCGCCGCGGATCACCATGTCCTTGATGCGGCCGACGATGTTGCAATAGCCCTCGTCGTCGATGACGGCGAGGTCGCCGGTATGCATCCATCCAGCGGAATCGAGCACGTCGGCGGTCTTCTCCTTCTCCTCCCAATAGCCCAGCATGACGCTGTAGCCGCGGGTGCAGAGCTCGCCGCGTTCGCCACGCTTGACGATCCGCCCCTCGAGATCGACGATCTTCACCTCGACATGCGGATGAACCCGCCCGACGGTGGAGACGCGCCGCTCGAGCGGATCGTCGGTCGCGCTCTGGAAGCTGACCGGGCTGGTCTCGGTCATGCCATAGGCGATCGTGACCTCGCGCATGTTCATCTCGGTGTTAACGCGCCTCATCACCTCGATCGGGCAGGGCGCGCCGGCCATGATGCCTGTACGCAGTGATGCCAGGTTGAACGTCTTGAACTCGGGGTGATCGAGCTCGGCGATGAACATGGTCGGCACGCCGTACAGCGTCGTGCATTTTTCCTGCTCGATCGCGCGCAGCGTCGCGAGCGGGTCAAAGCCCTCGCCGGGATAGACCATGGTCGCGCCGAGGGTGACGGATGCGAGATTGCCCATCACCATGCCGAAGCAATGATAGAGCGGCACCGGGATGCAGATGCGATCCGCTTCCGTCAGGCGCATCGCGCGTCCGGTGAAGTAGCCGTTGTTGAGGATGTTGTGGTGCGTCAGCGTCACGCCTTTTGGTGATCCCGTGGTGCCGCTGGTGAACTGGATGTTGACGGGATCGTCGAACTGAAGCGCAGCGCCGAGCGTTGCAAGCTCCTCGCGATGCTCGGTTTTGCCCATGCGCGCGACGTCCTCGAACGGGATCGTGCCTGCTGCGGCCGGACCGCCGATCTGGATCACCATCCGCAAGGCGGGCAGCCGGGCTGCCCGCAACTGTCCGGGCGTGGCGCTCTTCAGCTCCGGCAGCAGCGTGTTGAGCATTTCCATGTACTGGCTGGTCTTGAAGGCCGTCGCGGTGACGATCGCCGCGCAGCCGACCTTCTTCAGCGCGAACTCCAGCTCGCTGAGTCGATAGGCGGGGTTGATCGTCACCAGGATCAGGCCGGCCTTGGCGGCTGCGAACTGGGTCAGCGTCCATTCCGGCCGATTCAGCGACCAGATGCCGATCCGCTCGCCTCGCGCGAGTCCAAGCGCAAGAAAGCCTGCTGCCAGCGCATCGACGCGCTCGGCGAATTCCGTCCAGGTCCATCGCACGCTGTGGCTGGGCGAGACCAGTGCCTCGCGATCACCCCAGCGCCGTGCCGCACGGTCGAGACTGCGGCCGATGGTGTCGCCGAGCAGCGGCATGTCCGAGATGCCGCAAACGTAGCTTTCGGCCTTGTCTGCAAGATCGTGCGCCAAGTTCATCTCCTCGAACCTTCCTCGCCTCGTGCCGTTCAAGCCGATGGCTTTCGGGCACGAGGTTATCCGTTGCCGGGAAGGCGCGCGACACTGCGCGCCTCATACTAAGGAGTTATGCCGCCTTCTTGCCGCTGCCGGCATCGAGCCCGGCATAGACGCCACGCTCAAATCCCGCGAAGGCCTGCAGGCATTTCGCGTCGGCGAACGGCAAGAGCTGCATCAGGATCACCCCGGTGACGTCGCGCGCCGGATCGATCCAGTAGTAGGTGTTGGCAAGGCCCGCCCAGGCGAGGCTGCCGGCGCTGCGGCCTTCCGGCGTCTTTGCGGTGTTGATCATGAAGCTGAGGCCCCATTTCTTCACCTGGTCCGGATACAGATCGACGTCGTTAGTATAGATGGGCGCCGCCGTGGCCATCCTGGTCATATTGAGGTCGCCCATCTGGTTCTGGCTCATAACGGCGATCGTCTCCGGCTTCAGCACCTGGTTGCCGTTGCCGCGCCCCTTGTTCAGGATCATCTGGGTGAACTTGATGTAATCGGCCGCGGTCGAATAGAGACCGCCGCCACCCATGTGGAATTCGGGGCTCTGCTCGAGCTCGAACGGGATCGCGGCGAGCTGGCCATCCTCGCCGCGCGCATGCATGCCGACCAGACGCTTGCGCATGTTATCGCTGATCTTGAAGGCGGTGTCGCCCATGCCGAGCGGCGTGAACAGATTATCGCGAAGATAGGCATCGAGCCGCTTGCCGCTCGCAGCTTCCACCGCCTTGCCGACGAAATCGATATTGGTGCCGTACTCCCAGCGCGTGCCGGGATCGGTCATCACAGGCGTCTTCAGTGCGGCGTTCTGGCAGGTGATGATTCCAGGCGTGCCGGTCTTCTCCATGTAAGCCGCAAAATCGCGATTCCACATGTCGTAGCAGAAGCCCGCGGTGTGGGTCATCAGCTGGCGCAGCGTGATCGCGCTTTTCGCCGGCCGCAGCTTTGGCTCGCCCTTGGCATCGAAGCCCTCGAGCACTTGCGGATTGGCGAGATCGGGCAACAGCGATCCGATCGGCGCATCGAGCGATAGCTTGCCCTGCTCGACCAGCTGCATCGCGCCGGCCGATGTCACCGCCTTCGTCATCGAAGCGATCCAGAACACGCTGTCCAAGGTCATCGCTTCGGGTTTGGAGAGATCGCGCTTGCCGAACGCGCCTTGGTACAGCACGTCGTTACCGCTGGCGGCGATCGCAACGACGCCGGGGATTTCCTTGGCGTCGCTTGTCTTACGCAGAACCTCGTCGATCTCAGCTTTGCTTTGCATCCGCGTTTCCTCCGGTTTGATTATTGTTGGAAGTGATCGGATTGTCCTCCCGGAGGTCGCGCGCGGCAAGCATCTCAACCTGCGCTCCGGTCGCGATGTCGTGACTTGACGGTTCCGGCCCCGCGCGGGACGACTAATCTGCAACACCTTCACAATCTGCGGTGGATGGCCGCTACTGTCCGTGACCTTGGATGGCCGCGGCGATATGTTTCGGGCGTTTGAACGCTTGAAACATTTTGTGCGTTGCGACGTTCAGCTTGCGGCCCGGCCTGCGGCTGACGTTTGGATTTGATGCAAATTTGGCGGTCCTGGCGGCCGCGAGGGGACATGAGATGATTTCGACCTGGAGCGAATGGAAGCGCTATCCCCGTCCCGGACGGGGCGACAATCTGGAAGCGCCAATCTCGCCTGGCATTTATGAAGTGCGGGTCGCCGGATCAGGCGCGCTCTATTCGTTCGGCGCGGTCGATAATCTGGCGCAGGCGCTGGCGCTGCTGCCGGTCGGTTCGAAGAGCTGGTTCGGCCGCCGCAACCCGTCGGACGTGCCCGATCTCGAATATCGCACCTGCGCGACCTCCTCGAAAGCCGACGCGAAGGCGGCCGCCGAACGCATGATCGGCCGGCGTGAGACCTACATGAGCGGCGCGGCGTAACCCGCCGCTGCCAGCGTATCTCCCATCAGCTGTGCGTTGTCGGACGGTGCATTGCTCTCCGTCCGCCCCTATATTCCGGCTGATCCTGACCGCCCCCGAGGGAGTAACGCCATGACGCCAACCGCTGCCGCACGCGCCCAGCATGCCACTGCCACCCTGCGTGACCGGTTGAAGGACCCGTCGCTGCTGAAGGAGGCCTGCTACATCGACGGCGCCTGGGTCGGTACGCCGGTCTTCGCGGTAAACAATCCCGCGACCGGTGTCGAGCTCGTAAAGGTGCCGCAGCTGGGTGCGGACGACACCACCAAGGCGGTCGAAGCCGCCCAGCGCGCGTTCCCGGCCTGGGCCAAGCACACCGCCAAGCAGCGCTCCAACATCCTGCGCAAATGGTTCGAGCTGATCATCGCCAATCGCGAGGATCTCGCGCTGATCCTCACCTCCGAGCAGGGCAAGCCGCTGTCGGAAGCGCTCGGCGAGGTCGACATCGGCGCCGCCTATATCGAGTTCTTCGCCGAGGAAGCGCGTCGCGTCTATGGCGAGACCATCCCGTCGCAGCGCCCCGATGCGCGGCTGCTGGCGATCAGGCAGCCGATCGGCGTTTGCGGCGCGATCACGCCGTGGAACTTCCCGAACTCCATGATCACGCGCAAAGTGTCGCCGGCGCTCGCCGCGGGCTGCACCGTGGTGCTGAAGCCGGCCAACGAGACGCCGCTGTCGGCGCTCGCGCTGGCCGTGCTTGCCGAGAAGGCCGGTATCCCCAAGGGCGTGCTTAACATCATCACCGGTGACGCGCCCCCCATCGGCAAGGTGCTGTGCGAGCATCCAGCGGTGCGCTTTGTCGGCTTCACCGGCTCGACCGCGGTTGGCAAGATCCTCTACCAGCAGGCCTCGGTCGGCGTGAAGCGGCTCGGCCTCGAGCTCGGCGGCAACGCGCCGTTCGTGGTGTTCGATGACGCCGACATCGATGCCGCGGTCGAGGGCGCGATCGTGTCGAAGTATCGCAACATGGGCCAAACCTGCGTCTGCGCCAACCGCCTCTATGCCCAGGACAAGATCTACGACGAGTTCGTCAAGAAGCTGTCGGCGAAGGTCGCGGCGATGAAGATCGGCGACGGCACCGAGAGCGGCGTCACGCAAGGTCCGCTGATCAACATGAAGGCGGTCGACAAGGTCGAGCGTCACATCGCGGATGCCGTCAAGCGCGGCGCCAAGGTCGTGACCGGCGGCAAGCGCAGCGAACTCGGACGCTCCTTCTTCGAGCCGACCGTGCTCGCCGACGTCAAGCCGGACTCGCTGGTGTCGCAAGAGGAAACCTTCGGCCCGCTCGCGCCGGTGATCCGCTTCAAGGACGAGGCCGACGTCATCGCCATGTGCAACGCCTCGCCGTTCGGCCTCGCGTCCTACTTCTACTCCCGCGACATCGGCCGCGTCTGGCGCGTCGCCGAAGCGCTGGAATCGGGCATGGTCGGCGTCAACACCGGCCTGATCACCACCGAGGTCGCGCCCTTCGGCGGGGTCAAGGAAAGCGGCCTCGGGCGCGAAGGCTCCCGTCACGGCATGGAAGAATACGTCGAGATCAAATACGTTATGATGGCCGGGGTGTAGCCGTCGGACCCGCTTGACGCAGGTCAAATGGCCTCGAGCAAGACACCGTAATTTGACACCGTAATTTGGCGCGAGCGGCATCATAGGGTGGTGCCGCACCCAGGATTGCGGCTCGCGAATGCTGACGAGGACCTCTTTCGTTCCGGGTGAGAAGCGGCTGCTTGGCCGCTTCTGGAAGAGCGCTTCAGGATATTGGCGGGGCCCCACCGCCTGGGTCGCATGGGCTCTCGTCCTCGGGTTGATCGTCAATGTGATCCTGCAACTCCTGACCCAATACGCCCTGAACTTCTGGAATCGGGACTTCTTCAACGCCATCGGCCGCAAGGATCAGGCAGAGCTGCTGTACCAGGCGTACCGGTTTCTGCCGCTGGCGGTGGCGAGTATCGCCTTGACGGTCTTCTCGGTATGGGGGCGGATGACCCTGCAGCGCTCCTGGCGCGAATGGTTGAGCAATCGCCTCTATGGCCAGTGGCTGGGAGGTTCTCACCCTGCGAGGTCAGGTGCCCTCGCCGGACACCACGAGGCACCCGAATATCGTATCGCCGACGACGCCAGGGTCGCGACCGACCTGCCGGTCGATCTCGCCACCGGGCTGCTTCAGTCCTTGCTCACCATCGGGACGTTTATCGGCGTGCTCTGGTCCGTCGGCGGCAATTTGCAGGTCCATCTCGATGGGATGGACTTCACGATTCCCGGTTATCTCGTGCTTGCCGTCATCGTTTATGCCGCGTTGCTGGCGCTCGGCATCTGGCTGACGGCCGGGCATCTGACGCGGGTCATCGAAGAGAACAAGCGCATGGAGGCCGAACTGCGGGCGATCGGGACGCATGTTCGCGAGAGCGGTGAAGGGAAGGTCGTTTCCGAGGATCGGCCGAATGGCCTCCACGCCGTCGTCTCGGCGTTGAAGGCCGTGATCGCGATCTGGCGCATCTATTGCTGGCAATTGATGCGGATGACGCTCGTCACCTACACCAGTCTTCTGATTACGCCGGTGATCGGTCTGTTGCTGTGTCTTCCCAAATATCTGGTCGATGCGATGACGCTTGGCGAGGTGGTGCAGGCATCGGCGGCCTTTGTCGTCGTCCAGACCGCATTCAACTGGTTCACGGACAACTACGCCAAGCTCGCAGAATGGACGGCCTCCGCCAACCGGGTGGCCGAACTCCTGCTCGCCCTGGATGAAGACCAGGCGATCCGGTCCTAGCCTGCCGGATCTCTTTCGCTATCGCCTGAGCACCGCGATCGTTCGGTTCGCGAACGTCAGCCGCTCGGCCATGACCGACACGAAATAGGTCAGCAGCTTTTGGCTGAGCGCGGGATCCTCGTCCTTGATCGCGTCGAATTGCTGCGCGCCCAGCACGTAGAGCACGCTGTCGATCTCGGCCTGGATCGTCGCGCTGCGCGTGGTCCGCGCGACCAGGCCCATCTCGCCAATCGTGGTGCAGCGCCCGAGGCTGCGGACCCGGGTCATGCCGCCCTGCTCGGCGGGGATCATGATCCCGACGCGGCCATCGAGGATGAAATGCATGGAATCGGCGGCTTCGCCGGCCCGCACGATGATTTCGCCGGCCCTGACCTCGAGACGTTCGCAGCGACGGCCCAGTCGTGCAGCGTCGTCCTCGTCGCCCAGGATCTGAGTCAACCAGTCGCGCAAGGAAGCCTCTTCCCGCGCCTGGCCGCGATGCCGGGCAATGATATCGTTCTCGCACCATTCCAGCGCATGATCGAGCTCCTGCGTGATCCGTACTTCGGGCGAGATGAAGCCGCTGGCGCGCAGTGCCTTGGCGGCGCCCGGCGGAAGATGCACCAGCACGAGCTCGATGCCGCGGTCCCGTGCCGTGCGCTTGATCTGGTCGAAGCTGTAGGCGGCCGAGGAGTCGATCCCCGTCACGAGCTTGAAATCGAACACGAGGAAGCGGCATTCCGGGTGCCGGTGCAGCAGGCCCTTGACGTGCTGGTAGAGACGGTTGGCCGAGCCGAAGAACAGATAGCTCTGCAGCATCAGGCCCTGGATGTTGCGACCATGGGCCGCCAGCAGCGCCTGTTCGTCGCGCGGCCGGTCGAGCGACGAACGATATTCGGTGCCGTCGAAGCCGAACTTGACGGAGCTGACGCGCGCGGCGCTCAGCGCGAAGATCGTGCATCCGATCACGATGCCGATCAGGATGCCGGCGACGAAACCCCATTTCAGGATGATGAGGATGATGGCAAGCAGCGACAGATATTCCGGCGCCGACAGCCGTTGTCGCGACTGCACGATCCATTTGTGCAGAGTGTCGCTGCCGAGATAGACCAGCAGCCCGCCCAGCACGAGCTTGGGCATGAAGCCGAGCAGCGTCGGCGCAACGACCAGCATCGAGGCCGAGATCGCCGCGGAGGTCAGGCCGGAGAGGCGGCCGCGTCCCCCGGCCGAAAAGTTGAGGATGGAGCGGCTGACCGAGATGCAGCCGGTGTACCCGCCCAGCGCACCGCAGAGAATGTTGGCAATGCCGGTGACGTTCAATTCGCGCTCCAGGTCGGCTTCGCGGTGCGTCGCGACCTCGACACCGGTGGTGTTGAAGAGCGTGCTCGATGCCGTGACGAAGATCACCGCGATGAGATTGCCGGACAATTCGGGCAGCGTGGACCAGGGATAATGGGCGAGCGCCTGCACCGACCATGGCCATTCCAGCCCGATCTGCTGCGGCGGATGAAACGTCCATCCCAGCGCCTGTGCTTCCGCCGGGGAAATGCCGGCGACCCAGAACGCGACATGCGCGGCGATCGTGCCCGCGATCAGGATCAGCGGCAGTCCGATCGGCGTGCGCGAGCGGTGCCAGGTGAGATAGAGCACTGCGGCCATCGCGCAGGCGGCACTGAGCTCGAACACCGTGGTCGTGTTGGCAAAGCGTCCAAGGGTTGCCAGTTGAAGCGGCTGGCCGGTGATGACCCTGATGGCGCCCAGCAGGATCAGGCAGCCGGTCGCGCCCAGAAAGCCGCCGACCACCGGATACGGTACGTACCGGATGGCACGGCCGATCCGCGTGACGCCGAACGTGCAGAGCACGAGGCCGGTGGCGATGCTGACGAGACCAAAGGTGACGAGCACCGGCGCCAGAAGCGGTGCGGTAGGATCCACGGCGGTGATCCGCTCGACCAGCGATGAGGCGACGATCCCCGTCATGGCGGCCGTCGAGGCCTCAGGCGCGGCGATCGCAAAGCGCAGCGAGCTTCCGAGCCCAACGACGAGGGCCAGAACGGCCGATGCCATGAAGGTGACGCCGACGCCTGTGCTCAAATATGACGCCAGCGGACCGGCGAAGATCAGGACCGAATAGGACAGGCCGAGGGTGACGGTCAGGACGCTGGCGGCAGCACCGCCGAGCACATCATTCAGAGCACGTGTGATCGCCGGATTCAACCGGAGCAACGGACTGGATTGGATCGTTGAATCTGCCACGCCCCGACGCCTGCCCTTCCTCGCTGCTCGCGCGATGAGAACGGGGAGCCTAGCGCAATCGGGTGCCCGGGTCCCTCAACGGCCATTGATGAAGGAAAAGGCGGCGTCGGAGACCTCGAGGAGTGCACCAGCCTCTCCACGTCATTGCGAGCGAAGCGAAGCAATCCAGATCGTTTCCGCGGCGGGATCCTGGATTGTTTCGCTTCGCTCGAAACGATCGAGTGTGCGGCAGCGGACGAGCTAAATCTTCAGCTCCATCCCCGTCACGCGCCGATAGGCTTCGAGGTACCGCTTGCTGGTCGCATCGACCACGCTCGCGGGTAGCGGTGGCGGCGGGGCGTCGCCGTTCCAGCGGCCCGCGCGGCGTTCGACGTCGAGATAGTCGCGCAAGGGCTGCTTGTCGAAGCTGGCCTGCGGCTGGCCGGGCTTGTAGGTATCGACCGCCCAGAAGCGTGACGAGTCCGGCGTCATGATTTCGTCGATCAGGATGATTCGGCCGTCCTTGTCGCGGCCGAACTCGAACTTGGTATCGGCGATGATGATGCCCTGCTCGCGCGCCAGCTCTTCGCCGAGCGTGTAGATCGCGCGCGTCATGCTCTCGAGCGTATAGGCGACCTCGTCGCCCACGACCTCACGCATCTTCGCGATGGTGATGTTCTCGTCATGACCGCTTTCGGCCTTGGTCGCGGGGCTGAAGATCGCGGGATCGAGCTTCTCGCTTTCGACGAGACCGGTCTTCAGCTTTTCGCCCGCCAGCGTGCCGCTCTGTGCATATTCCTTCCAGGCCGAGCCCGAGAGATAGCCGCGGATCACGCATTCGATCGGAAATACGGTGGTGCGCTTGCACAGCATGGTCCGGCCGAGAATCTCGGCGCGATGCGGCTTCAAGGCCGGCACGGCCCTGATGATCTCGTCGGTATCGGCGCTGATCATGTGATGCGGCACGATGCCTTCGAGCTTGTTGAACCAGTATGCACTGATCTGCGTGAGGACCGCGCCCTTCATCGGGATGGTCTCTGCCATCACGACGTCGAAGGCGCTGATGCGGTCGGTGGTGACGAGCAGCAGGCGGTCGTCGTCGACGGCGTAGATATCGCGCACCTTGCCGCGGCCGATCTTGGCGAGGGGCAGGTCGCTGGAGAGCATGGTGGTCATGGCAGAGCCTTCAGGAAATAAGTCCGGCCGCGCCTGGTGGTGCGGCCGGACACCGGATTAGCCTATTCCGGCAGCGGAATGAACTCATGTTCCTGCGGAACTGCGGCGAAGCGGCCGGTTTTCCAGTCCTGCTTGGCCTGCTCGATCCGCTCCTTGCTGGAGGAAACGAAATTCCACCAGATGTGCCGCGGCCCTTCCAGCGCATCGCCACCCAGAAACATCATCCGCGTGGCCTTCAGCGCCTTCACGGTGATGCGATCGCCGGGTCGGAAGATCAGCAGCCGCGGCCCCTCATAGCGCTCGTTTGCGATCTCGACCTCACCGTCGACCACATAGATCGCACGCTCCTCGTGGTCGGGGTCGAGCGGCACGGTCGCACCGGCGGCGGCCGTGACCTCGGTGTAGAACCAGGGCGAGACCATCTTCACCGGCGAGGAGATGCCGAATGAAGAGCCCGCAATCACCCGCGCGGTGAAATCGCGCTCCGAGATCATCGGCAGATCCCCCGCCGCATAATGCTGGAACGAGGGATCGATCTCTTCCGAGCCTTCAGGCAGCGCGATCCAGCTCTGCAGGCCGAGCATCTGCTGGCCCGAAGCGCGCTGTGCATCCGGCGTCCGCTCGGAATGCGCGATGCCGCGGCCCGCCGTCATCAAATTCATCGCGCCGGGCGCGATCTCCTGCACATTGCCTTCGCTGTCGCGATGCATGATGGACCCGTCGAACAGATAGGTGACGGTGGCAAGCCCGATATGCGGATGCGGCCGCACGTCCATGCCCTTGCCGGAGACGAACTGCACCGGACCGAAATGATCAAAGAAAATGAAGGGCCCGACCATCTGCCGCTTGCCATGCGGCAGCGCCCGCCGCACCGCGAATCCATCGCCGAGGTCGCGGGTGCGCGGCACGATGACGAGATCGAGCGCATCGCAGGACATGGGATCGCCGAGCACGGGATCGTTGGAGGGTTGCCAGCTCATGGTGGACTCCTTCTCAATTGCGAGCCCGAGCGTAGCAGAATTTCGCATCGGCGTCCCCACAATGGGGCGGCGCGGAGGTGGCGTGGTATTAGCGCCACATGCTCCGCTGTCATCGCCCGGTCGAGCCGGGCGATGACAGCGGAGAGCGAGGATGGTCCTTGAAAAAAATACTCCAACGAACGATGTTCGATCGATCCTAACCGTGATCGTTCACATCGCCCCATGACCCTTCCCACCCTCGACCTCGCCTTTCGCGCTGCCAGCGTCGCGTTGCTGCTGGTGCTGGCAGCGTCGTTGCTCGCCGATTTCCGCAAAGTGCTCGCTGCTCGCCTCGGCGCGGCCTTCGCGCTGGGTTCGGCCGCGCATGCGGTGAGCTATTCGATGGATGTCACGTCGCGGGTCCCGCTCTGGCATGCACCGCTGATCGCAATATCGACCGGCACCATCGTGGTGTTCTGGTTGTTCACGCGCGCCCTGTTCGACGACGAGTTTCGCATCCGCTGGTGGCACGGCTTGATCTGGGCGCTGGTGACGGCCTTCAGCTTCGCAGGCTGCGTCTGGATTGCACCCAGCGGCCATGTGCGGTTCTCGGTGACGGTGGTCAATCTGATCGCTCTCGGTTTCATCGTGCTAGCGCTCTGGCAGATGATCGCCTCCTGGCCGGCCGACCTGGTCGAGCGCCGCCGCCGCGTTCGCGTCTTCATAGTCTGTGCAATCGCGCTCTATGGTGGGCTGAACGCGGTGCTCCAGATCGCCACCGCGGGCCACCACATCGGCACTGCAGCCGAAACCATCAACGCCGGCGTGCTCGCCTGCACCGTCGCGGCGATCGTTTATGCCATGATGCGCGTGGACGGCGCGGATCTGTTTCCGGCTGCGGGGGAGCCCGCGCCGCCCCGTGTTTTCAGTCAGCCTGCGGCGGATGCCTCGGCCGACCAAAAGCTCATCAATGCCTTGATGCGCCTGATGGCGGACGAGCGGATCTATCGTCACGAGAACATCACCATCGGCGTACTGGCAGGCCGGCTGAAAATTCCGGAATACCGGCTGCGCCGGTTGATCAACCAGCGGCTCGGCTATCGCAACTTCAATGTATTCCTGAACAACCACCGGATCGAGGAGGCCAAGGCCGCCCTCGCCGATCCCGCGCAGGCCGAGGTTCCCGTCATCACCATCGCGATGGACGCCGGCTTCCAGTCGCTGGGCCCGTTCAACCGTGCCTTCAAGGCGGTGACCGGGGTGACGCCGACGGAATATCGCCGGCTCAAGGTCGATGCGGCTTAGATTTCAGGCCTTTGAAATCGCACAATAATTCCAGAATCGACGAGCCCCGATCAATTTCGACGAGGCCGATTTCCAAACCCGGCGAGCGCGTATCGCCCGCATCCGGCCTGCTCTCCCGCACTCGCCCCGCAGCCGGAGAAAGCCCGTGACCCCTCGCCGCAAGATCATCCTCGCTACCACCGCCATCGCCTGTGCCGGCCTCGCGCTTGGCACGGCTCGGGCCCGTAACGTGCCCAAGATTGCCACCGGCTTCATCGCGCACACGCTCTGCTCAGAGACGTTCGTCTCCGGCCTTGATCCCATGCGCGACCTCACTGAAACGACCGACGCGATGCCGGGCAGCGGCCTCCTGACCTGGGCGATGAATTTGCAGATCGACCGCGCCCGCAAGGATGTCACGGTCAGCCTGTTCGGCATCGGCCGCAGCCATGCGGTCTATCGCGAGGGGCTCGGCTGCACGCTCGAGCACGGCCAGGGGATTGCCGGTGTCGCTTTGCCGCCTGACGACAAGCAGCCGGTCTTGCTCCCCGATATCGCCGGCGCCGGACTGGTGCCGCCGCAAAGCGACGCGCTGTCAGCCGCGCTCGACCGCGCCTTCACCGAGCCCGCGCAGCCGCCTTATCGCCGCACCCGCGCGATCGTCATCATGAAGGGCGGCCGCGTCATCGCCGAACGCTATGCCGACGGCATCGGGCCGCAGACGCAGCTGCTCGGCTTCTCCATGACGAAGTCGGTGGTCTCGGCACTCTCTGGCATTCTCGTGCGCCAGGGCAAGCTCAAGCTGGATGGGCCCGCGCCGGTCGCCGCCTGGAAAAATCCTGAAGATCCGCGTCACGCCATCACCGTCGATCAATTGCTGCGTCACACCGCCGGCCTTGCGCTCGGCAGTTCGTTGCAGGCCTCGCTCGGTTCCGTGCTCGAGCCGGTCAACACCATGAAATACGTCGAGGACGACATGGCGGGCTTTGCCGAGCGCGCGCCGCTTGCGACCGCGCCGGGCACCGCGTGGAATTATCACGACGGTAACACCATCATCCTCTCGCATCTCATTCGCGACGCCGCCGGCGGCAAGCCGGGCGACGCGCTCCGCTTTGCCCGCCGCGAATTGTTCGCGCCGCTCGGCATGACCGACGTCACGCTCCAGCTCGATGCTTCAGGCACGATCGAAGGCGCCGGCGAGATGATGGCCTCCGCGCGCGCCTGGGCACGCTTCGGCCAGCTCTATCTCAACGACGGCGTCGTCGGTGGCAAGCGTATCCTGCCCGAGGGCTGGGTGAACTATTCGGCATCGGCCACGCCCAACGCGTGGGTCGGCATCGGCGCCGGTTTCTGGACCAATCAGGGCAACAGCTTCGGCGCGAAATTTCGCGTCGAGCACGGCTGGCCGCGCGATGCCTTCTTCGCCAAGGGCACGATCGGCCAGTACACGATCGTGATCCCGTCGGAGAAGCTTGTGATCGTGCGCCTCGGCCGCTCACCGAACTTCCCGCCGCAAGCCGACGGCGTGTTCGATCTCGTGCGTGATGTCGTGGCCGCAACGCGCGAGAAGGGAAAGCTGGCGGGAGCGAACTAGACGGCTACTGCCGTCCCAGCTCCGTCGCCTTGGCCACGCGGTCGAAACGCTCCAGCGTCATGATCGCATCGGCGAACTTGTCGGCCCGTGCGTTCAGCACGGGCCGTGCCAGCGTCAGGAATTTCTGCTGCATCGCCTGTGCGTCGGGGAACGAATTGGGCTCGCCGGAAGGGTCGGCGTAAAGCCGCTCGTGCACGCCATCGTCCGTGGTGATGCTGACGCGCGCGCCGAAGGGGTGGGTGCGGCCGATCTCGAGCCGTTCGTCCTGCACCACGTCGAACTTGTCCGCGAGCGCGTCGATCGCGGCATCGCCGAGCCTCGCGTAATCGTCCCAGCCGAACGAGCCCTGGTCGAGCGCGAGCGCGCCAGTGAAGAACATCGAGAACTGGCCGCCGACGATCGAGGTCGGATGCCGCTTTGTCGTGGCGTCGCCTGTGAGGGTGATGCCGTTGCGATGCAGGCCGATCTCGACGCGCTTGACCTGGTCGGGTGTCAGATTGTGCTCGCGCCGCATCGCGATCAGCGCGTCGATCGCGGCATGCGTGTAGCGGCAGCTCGGATACGGCTTCACGCCGATCTTCATGGTCTCATAGGTCTTGCCGAGCTCGGCGATCGCCTTGCCCGGATGCGGATCGTCGGTGTAGCCGGTGAGCAGGCCGTGCTTGCCTTCGATCGATTCCGTCGCACCGACGAAATCGTTGCGCGCCAGCGTCGCTGCGATCACGCCGTTCATGGCGGCGGCGCCGACCTGGTAGCGCTTGTTCCAGGCGCCGTTCATCAGGAACTGCAGCGAGCCCGCGGCCTGGCTGCCGGCAACGCCGAAGGCGGCGATGATCTGCGGCTCGGAGAGCCCGAACAATTTCGCTGCCGCTGCGGCCGAGCCGTAGGTGCCGGCGGTCGCAGTCGGGTGGAAGCCGCGCGCATAATGCGAAGTCGGGTCGAGCGCGTTGCCGAGCCGGCAGCAGACCTCATAACCCGCGACGATCGCGGTCAGCACGTCGCGGCCGGAAGCACCGACCATCTCGCCGACGGCGAAGGCGGCCGGAACCACCGGCGCGCTCGGATGCAGCGAGGAATCCGCATGCGTATCGTCAAAATCGAGGGAATGGCCGAGCGCGCCGTTGAGCAGGGCCGCCACCGCCGGCGTCCAGGTCTTGCTGTCGCCGAATACGGTCGAGCAGCCCTTGGTGTCGAGCGCCAGCGCTTCCAGCATCTTCAGCAGCGAGGGGGTGGATTCGGCCTCTCGCCGGGCCCGGATGGCGCTGCCCAAAAAGTCCAGCGTCAGCGCCTTGGCGCGCTCCAGCACCTCCGCCGGAATATCGGCGAATTTCAGCTTGGCGACATAGGCGGCGAGCGTTGCGGTTTCGTGGGCCATCGTGTTTCCTCGTTTTGGCCGGCAAGTTAGGCGGGCTGATTTTGCCTTTCAAGCAGCCTTGGGGCCGCGGGCATCAGCTATGCTTTTGCCTGGCCTTGAGAGGATCGGGACATCAGACGATGGCAGGTGCGAAAGAGCTGTTCGACCGGGTCCGGCCGCGACGGACGCAATTGGGGCTGGCGATCCGGGTCACGGTGGCAGCGACGGCCGCCTATGCGCTCGCGACCGCGCTGCATCTGTTGTTGCCACTCTGGGCGGTCCTGACTTCGCTGATCGTGACCCAGATGAGCGTCGGCCGCTCGCTGAAGGCGACGCGCGATTACATGCTCGGCACGATCGGCGGCGCCATCTATGGCGGCGCCATCGCGGTCACGCTGCCCTATTCCAGCGAAGCGGGGCTGTTGGGGCTGCTGGTGCTTGCGGTCGCGCCGCTCGCGCTCCTCGCCGCGATCTATCCGAACCTGAGCACCGCTACCGTGACCGCGGTGATCGTGCTGCTGGTGCCGACCATGCATCATGCCGATCCGCTGGCGTCCGCTATCGATCGCGTCAGCGAGGTCTCGGTCGGCGCCATCACCGGGCTCTTGGTCTCCTTCCTGGTGCTGCCCTCGCGCGCGGTGCGGCAGATCCGCGCCAGCGCCGCGAAGCTGCTCGAGCTGATCGCGGAGGCCTTCACCGAACTGCTCGCCGGCCTCACCCGCGGCCGCGACAACGACGCGCTGCACCGGATCCAGGACGGCATCGGCACCGCCATCGTGGACATGAATGCGATCGGCGCCGAGGCCGAGCGCGAGCGTTCGGCGCGGCTGTCGAGCGGTCCCGACACCGGCCCCCTGTTGCGCACGATCTTGCGGCTGCGCCACGACGTCGTGATGATCGGCCGTGCCACCGTGGTGCCGCTGCCGGTCGAGGTGCAGGTCCGCCTTGCCGCGCCGCTGGCGGAGGTCGGCGCTGCGATCGCACGCTTTCTGAAGTCGGCGGCCGAAGCCTTGCGCGAGGGCGCCGGCGCGCCGCCGATCCATCCTGTCCATCTCGCGCTTCAGCATTACGCCGAAGCGGTCGCGGCGGTACGCCAGGACGGCCTGATCCGCGGCCATGCAAGCGATACCGCGGAACGCTTCTTCGCGCTGGGTTTCTCGCTGGAGCAGATGCACCAGAACCTCTGCGATCTCGACCGCGTCGTCGGCGAATGGTCGGAGGCCGCGCGCGACAAGTCCGTGCGCGTGGCAGAGTAGGGAAGGCAAGCAGGTCCTGGACCGAGAGGAAAGGAGAGAGCATGTTGGGCAACGCAAAGGTTGCAACGCGGCTTCCGGCCCAAAACCTCGAGCGCGCGCGGGCATTTTACGCCGAAAAACTTGGGCTCAGGCCGGTGGAAGAACGCAGAGGTGGACTCCGCTACGTCTGCGCTGGGGGTGAGTTCGCGATATTCCTCTCAGGCGGAATGCAATCCGGCACGCATACGCAAATGGGTTGGGAAGTCGAGGATATCGAGGCAACCGTACGCGAGCTTCGCGCGCGCGGGGTCGAATTCGAGGAGTACGATCTGCCCGGCCTGAAGACGGTCGATGGCATAGCTGAGATTACCGGGAACTATCCCAGCAAGGGAATTGGAGAGCGGGGCGCGTGGTTTCGCGATAGCGAAGGTAACTTGCTGGGGCTCGGGCAGCCGGTTCGAACGTGACGGCCTGCATTGCTGCCATTGAGCGCACGTTCTAGCGCTTCGTCAGGCCCTTGCTCTGCATGCGCCAGACCAGCAGGTCGATGCGGTCCTGACCGAAGAACGGCTCGTTCTCGAACACGAAGGTCGGCACGCCCCAGTGGCCCGAGGCGGCGTGGTCTTTTTCATTCTCCGCGATCACCTGCTCGTAGCGATCCGGGTCGGCGGTGATCGCGGCATCCATGGCGGCAAGATCGAAGCCGGCTTTCGCGGCGGCGCGCGCCAGATGATCGCCCTCGTTCCACCCGGCAACCGAACCATCCCACAGCACGCGCGCGATCGCATATGTGAATTCGAGCGAGCGCCCTTCGAGCTGCGCCATGGCGCCTAATCGCGTCAGGCGATGGATGTAGGGCTGCTCGGTCGCGACATCGAGCGTCGTCTTGTCCTGCACGATCGGATCGGGCCGCGGAAAGCGGAACGGAATGCCTTCGTGCTCCGCCACGCGCGTGCTGTCGAGCACCACATAGCGGATGAAGTTCGGGCTGGCCTTCTTGAAGAACCCGGGCACGCGGACCGCGAGCGGATAGACCGGCCGCAGATTGACCTTGAGGTCATATTCCGCGACGAGCTTCAGTGTCCTGGGCAAAGCCAGATAGCTGAAGGGACTGCGATAGGAGTAGAACAGGTCGACGGACAATGTCATCGCGCCGGCTCCGAAATTCGGCCCATCATGCCGCGGGCCACGAGCTTGTGGAACGGCGTGATCAACGCGAGGTAGGTCCGTCCGAGCAAATTGTTCGTTTTCACCAGGGTGGTCACGGTGACATGGCGAAGCGTCGCTTCGCCGGCGACATCGACCACGATACGGAAATCGAGATGATAGTCGTCGAAACCGGCGATCAGCCGCTCGGGCGTCTCGCTCACCACCGGAAACAGGCCGATCAGGCCGCCGGGTGCGTAAGCGCCTTCACCCGATGTCTTCAAACCGAAAGGGCTCACCAGAATGTTGCGCAAGCGCGTCAGCGCATCGATCCAGCGCGGCCCGTGCAGCACCATTCGGGTACAGGCCTCGCGGGCGCTCAATTGCGCCGCACCGACCTCGACGCGAAAGGCGTCGATGAACTGGGCGCCCGACAGCACCGTCCCGGCATCGACATCAGGCGTAATTTCGCGAACGGATCCCGTCATTCCAGCAGTTTGCGCGTCAACATGCGGAAGCGCAAGATCAACAGGCCGGCATAAACGAACGATCCGATCGACAATCCGGTCCAGACACCGACCGCGCCGAGGCCGCCGTGGAACGCGAGCGTCCAGGCGATCGGGAAGCCGACGCACCAGTAGCCGATGGCGGCGAACACCAGCGTCATCCTGGTATCATTGATGCCGCGCAGCGCGCCGCCCATGATGGTCTGCAGCGCGTCGGCGATGAAGAAGGTCGCGCCGACCAGCAGCAATGTCGCGGTCAGCTCGACTGTCGGCGCGCTGGCCTCGCTGTTGCCGAAGAACAGCCGTCCCAGCTCGTAGCGGCCGAGGATAATGGCAACGGTCAGCGCTGATACAAACGCGATCCCGAGCAGCGCTGCGACGAGGCCCGCACGTCGCACGCCCGCCGGATCGTCGCGGCCGAAGGCGTGACCGACGCGCACCGTCGCGGCCATGCCGATGCCGAGCGGGACCATGAACAGCACGGCCGTGACCTGGAGCGCGATCTGGTGCGCGGCGAGCGCGGTAGTCGAGATCAGGCCCATCAGGAGTGCGGCCGAGGAGAACAGGCCGTATTCCAGCAGGAGCGAGAACGAGATCGGAGCGCCGATCACGATCAGCTGGCGCGTCAAAGGCCAGTCAATCCGCCACAGATGCGCCAGCGGATGATAGTCCGAGAACGGCTTGTGCCACCCCGCGATGGCGAGTGCGGCGATGAAGGTGCCGAGATTGACCAGCGTGGTCGCAAGCCCCGCGCCGAACAGACCGAGCTCCGGCAGGCCGAACAGGCCATGGATCAGGCAATAGACCAGCGCGAAATTCGCAGGAATCGCTGCGAGCGTGATCCACAGCGGCGGCTGCGGCCGGTTCACAGCGCTCATCATGCTGCGCAGCGCGATGAAACCGAGCGCCGGCGCGATGCCCCAGGCGAGGCCGTTCAGATAGCGCTGAGCGAGGCCGGCGGAATGCGGCGCCTGTCCGAGCGCGATCAGGATGTGCTCGCCATAAAGCGGCGAGGCCATCATCGGCAGCGATATGAGGAACGCGACCCACAGGCCTACGCGCAAGGAGCGGCGGATGCGCCTGACGTCGCCGGCGCCGAACGCCTGCGCGGCCAGCGGGGACACCGCAGCCATCAGGCCGAGCCCGAAGGTGAAGCTGACGAAATAGACGGTTTGCGCAAGTGCCGCAGCCGCCACCGCATCCTCGCCGAGCCGGCCGATCAGCACCAGATCGCTCGTGATCATCGCAATCTGCCCGAGCTGCGTCAGCATCATCGGCACGGCCAGCCGCAGCGTCTCGGCGAATTCCCGCGCGAGATGGTTTTGCGGCACGCCGGTTTGCGGCTGCTGGTGTGGCTGGACGGTGTCGAGCATGGCGGCGTCAATAGCACGACCGCACGTCGAAAACATGGCTCTTCGTGCAAGGCGTGCGGAGCTCTCTCCGCTAGCTCGCATCGTAGGTGGGGAAAGGCGCACTTGCGCCGTACCCACGATCTGTCGATGATTCGAGAGAGAAGGTGGGCACGCTTCGCTTTGCCCACCCTACGGGACTGTTTGTGGAGCCGAAGAGCTCCTCAGCCCTTCCGTTCCGGAACGCGGCGGATCTTCGCGCCGAGCGCGTTCAGCCGTTCGTCGATGCGCTCATAGCCGCGCTCGATCTGGTCGGCGTTGTTGATCGTCGAGGTGCCCTCGGCGCAGACGGCGGCGAGCAGCATCGCCATGCCGGCGCGGATGTCGGGCGAGATCATCGAGGCGCCGCGCAGACGGCTGGGCCCGGCGATGATGGCGCGATGCGGGTCGCACAGCACGATGCGCGCGCCCATCGCGATCAGCTTGTCGACGAAGAACATCCGCGATTCGAACATCTTCTCGAACATCAGGATCACGCCGTCGCATTGCGTGGCGGTGACGATCGCGATCGACATCAGGTCGGCCGGGAAGGCCGGCCAGGGCTGGTCCTCCAGCTTCGGCACGTGGCCGCCGAAATCGTCCTGGATCTTCAAAGTCTGGTTCGACGGCACGATCAGATCGTCGCCCTCGACGCGGCAGACGATGCCGAGCCGCTCAAAACCCATGCGGATCGAGCGCAGATGCTCGACGCCTGCACGTACGATGCGAAGCGGCGAGCGCGTCACGGCAGCAAGGCCGATCAGCGAGCCGACCTCGATATGGTCGGGCTGGATCCGATAGGTCGCTTCTCCCAGCGTCGCCGGGCCATGCACGACCATGGTGTTGGTGCCGATACCGTCGATCTTCGCGCCGAGCGCAACCAGGAAGTTGGCGAGGTCCTGGACATGCGGCTCGGACGCCGCATTGCGCAAATAGGTGACGCCGTCGGCCGCGACCGCGGCGACCAGCGCGTTCTCGGTCGCGGTGACGCTCGGCTCGTCCAGGAACACGTCGGCGCCGGTGAGCTTGGGGCAGCGGAATTCGAGCCGGTCGGTCGCGGTGACCTTGGCGCCGAGTTGCTCCAGCGCCAGCATGTGGGTGTCCAGGCGCCGACGCCCGATCACGTCGCCGCCGGGCGGCGGCAGCATCACCTCGCCGCAGCGCGCGAGCAGGGGACCCGCGAGCAGGATGGATGCGCGGATGCGCACGCAGAGCTCAGGATCGAGATCGGCGGCGCGGATGCTCTTGGCGTGGATGTGAAGCGTATTGCGCGCGGTCCATTCGGCGGATGCGCCGACCGAGCGGATCAGCTCGACCAGCGTCTCGGTGTCGCGGATGCGCGGCACGTTCTCCAGCGTCACCGGATGCTCGGTGAGCAGCGCGGCCGCGATGATCGGCAGCGCCGAATTCTTGTTGCCGGCCGGCTCGATCGAACCCGAGAGCCGGTGACCGCCCTCGACGATGTATTGAATGGGCGCCACGGTGGTTCTCGCTGTTCTGTTGAGGGTGGGCGGGCTGCTTTGGAGGCGGAAACTATAGGGAATTGAGCGCGGTAGCAATTGTCGCGACCGCGGCCCGAGCCCGTCTGTCGACCCCGAAAGGACTAGAACAAGCCGATGATATTTCCCACCACATAGAGGATCGCAATCAGGATCAGCGCCCCGATCACGACGAAGGAGATTTCGATCGCAATAGCGCCGGTGCCGAGCGTTGCGGCGACGGCTGCGAGGAGACGCTCCTCCCTGAAAACCAGCGCGAGGACCGAGAGCAGGATCGCAAGCAGGCCGAGCGAAATGGCAGTGATCGAAGCCGCTTCGCTCCAGCTCCGTCCGGCCGATTTCTCGACCTTCGGCGACTGATACTCCACGCCCTTCACGCGCGCGATGATGCGGTCCTTGATGCGGTGCCCGGTATCGACGATCACCTGGTCCGCCGGGGGCGGCGGATAGATGATCGGCACGACCCAATGCGGCAGCACGGCCGCAATGAAGGCCAGCACCCCGATGAGGCTCCCGATCACGCCAAGCCGGCGTGAAGGGAGAGCAACGGGCTTTACCGCTGGAGCGCTCATGACATGGCGTTTCCCGGCCGGAATTGGCTCATGGGTTGACGCTACTTCGTCGTGCTGGCGGGCGGGAAGGTTCAGGAAGACGATCTCTGCCACCTCTCCACGACGGGGAGAGGTGATCTGCGTCCGTGGTTCGCAGCGATCAAGCCAAAACGCGCCGCCCTCAAATATCGATCGTCGCGCTCAGCGAGTGTTCCTGGATGAAGTCGCGTCGCGGCTCGACCACGTCGCCCATCAGCTTGGTGAAGATGTCGTCCGCCTCGTCGACCTCCTTGACCTTGACCTGCAGCAGCGAACGCGCGTCGGTGTCGAGCGTGGTCTCCCAGAGCTGCTCGGGGTTCATCTCGCCGAGACCTTTGTAACGCTGCAGCGTGATACCCTTACGGCCGGCTTCGGTGACCGCCTCGAACAGATCGACCGGGCCGTGAACCACGTGCTCGGTGTCCTTGCGCCGCAGCCTGCCGGCGCGGGCATAGACGTCCTGTAGCCTGGTCGTATACTCGTCGAGCTTGCGCGCCTCGGCGGAGCCCAGCAGCGCGTCGTCGATGACGGCGGCTTCCTTGACGCCGCGCACGGTGCGCTCGAACAGGAAACCCTGGCCTTCGACGAACTGTCCGACCCAGCCGCGCTCGACCTCCTCGGCCTGGCTGTCCAGCCGGGTTGCGATGTACTGAGCCGCGGCCGCAGCGTTCTCGGGGTTGCCATAGACCGACTTGTTCAGCACGCCGGTGATGGCAGCCTGCTCGATGACCTTGCGGTTATAGCGGCTATGGAGATTGCGCAGGATGCTGCGGACCACGCGAGCGTCATCGACCAGCGCGCGCAGATCGCGCCCGGTGCGGTCACCGCCGGTGCCGGGAATGTAGACGCAGTCATCGAGGCCGGCGTCGATCAGATAATCTTCCAGCGCGCGCTCGTCCTTCAGATACTGCTCGGACTTGCCGCGTGAAACCTTATACAGCGGCGGCTGCGCGATATAGAGATAGCCGCCGTCGATGATGTCGCGCATCTGCCGGTAGAAGAACGTCAGCAGCAGCGTGCGGATATGGGCGCCGTCGACATCGGCATCCGTCATCACGATGATCTTGTGATAGCGCAGCTTCTCGACCGAGAATTCGTCGCTGATGCCGGTGCCGAGCGCGGTGATCAGCGTGCCGATCTGCTCGCTCGACAACATCTTATCGGGGCGGACGCGCTCCACATTGAGGATCTTGCCGCGCAGCGGCAATACCGCCTGGAATTCGCGGTTGCGGCCCTGCTTGGCGCTGCCGCCTGCGGAGTCACCCTCGACGATGAAGAGTTCCGACTTGGCCGGATCCTTCTCCTGGCAGTCGGCGAGCTTGCCGGGGAGCGAGGAGACCGAGAGCGGGCTCTTGCGGGTGAGCTCGCGCGCCTTTCGCGCGGCTTCGCGGGCCGCGGCGGCCTGGATCACCTTGCCCACGATCATCTTGGCCTCGGACGGATGCTCCTCGAACCATGCCTGGAGCGCCTCGTTGAGGACGTTCTCGACCACGGGGCGTACTTCCGAGGACACCAGCTTGTCCTTGGTCTGCGACGAAAACTTCGGATCCGGCACCTTCACCGACAAGACGGCGGTGAGGCCTTCGCGGCAATCGTCGCCGGTCAGCGCGATCTTTTCCTTTTTCGCGTTGGTCTCGGCATAGCCGTTGACCTGGCGCGTCAGCGCGCCGCGGAAACCGGCGAGATGGGTGCCGCCGTCACGCTGCGGGATGTTGTTGGTGAAGCACAGCACGTTCTCGTGGTAGCTGTCGTTCCACCACAGCGCGGCCTCGACGCCGATGCCGTTGGCTTCCGAGCGCACCATGATCGGCGCCGGCACGATCGCCTTCTTGTTGCGATCGAGATATTTGACGAATTCCTCGACGCCGCCGGAATAGTGCATCTCCTCGCGCTTCTCGACCGCGTGGCGCATGTCGGAGAGGACGATGTTGACGCCGGAATTGAGAAAGGCGAGCTCGCGCAGGCGATGCTCGAGCGTCGCAAAATCATATTCGATGTTTTTGAACGTCTCGGTCGAGGCCAGGAACGTCACCTCGGTGCCGCGTCGGCCCGGCGCATCGCCGACGACCTTGAGCGGCGCCACCGCATCGCCATGGGCGAACTCGATGTAGTGCTCCTTGTTGTCGCGCCAGATGCGCAAGCCGAGCTTGCTCGATAGCGCGTTGACGACGGAGACGCCCACGCCGTGCAGACCGCCTGAGACCTTGTAGGAGTTCTGGTCGAACTTTCCGCCGGCGTGGAGCTGGGTCATGATGACCTCGGCCGCCGAGATGCCTTCGCCCTTGTGGATGTCGACGGGAATGCCGCGGCCATCGTCGCGCACGGTGACGGAATTGTCGGCATTCAGTATGACGTCGACGCGCGTGGCATGGCCCGCCAGCGCTTCGTCGATCGCGTTGTCGACGACCTCATAGACCATGTGGTGCAGGCCCGAGCCGTCATCGGTGTCGCCGATATACATACCGGGGCGCTTGCGGACGGCATCCAGCCCCTTGAGCACGCGGATCGATTCCGCGCCGTATTCGCTCGCGGAAGAGGTCTCGTTTTCGGCAGCTTGCTGCCGAGCAGGTTCTGTCATGAGAGGCCTTCGAAATGTCGCCCGAATCAGCCGCGCAAAAGGCGCTGATCTGGAAGCTATTTGTGCCACGAAAGAGGGCTTGCGCCTAGCGCAAAGTATCGCCTGGCAACCCTTTGAGCAGATAGGGTTTTTGGGCCGATTTTCAAGGCGTGTGGAGGCCGATTCCGGGGCTGCCTAAAAGCCCGATTCGAGGCCCCGTTTTGGGTCCCTAAAGACGTGGATTTTGCGGGGGGTGCGGAGGCCTTTCGAGAGCGGTCGTGGCGCCCGGGAACAGCCCGCGGGGTTAGTACAATTGCGACGGCTTTCGATCGTCGTGAAGTGCCCAAGCCTCGCCGGCGGCCACGGTAACGGTATCGCTGCATACACGACGGCCCGATACCACCAGCGTGTAGGAATACGTGCCGGGCGGCAGATCCAGCATTTGGGGATGGTTGGCGCCGCCCGCGATCTCGATGACCTGGCCGTTGATCGCGAGCGAAGCCACATCAGGCACCAGATAACCGAACACCAGCCGCGCTTGTCCTGATATCGGCAGGACATTGGCCTTGGCCGCGACCTCCTTATTTCGCTGCACCAGTTCGACCGTGGTCTCGCCCTTGGCACGGTCGAGCGTCAGCAGGCCCGGCCCCTTCGGGGAAGCGAAGGTGAGCAACGTGTGGTCGGCGGCGAGCGTGGTGCCCTCCGGTAGCTCCTGCCAGCCGCGCTGTCCGAGTTCCGCGCGATAGAAGGCGAGGACGTCGCTGAGCTCTGCGGGCACCTGCGCCTTGAGCTCGGTCCGGAACGGGATTTCGATGCCCGACGCGTGCGTGGTGCTGAAGCTCGACTGGGTGGCGCGCGTCGGCACGGGCAGGTCGGCGTGGGGGTCTGCCGCGGTCAACGGCTCCTGCGAGCAGCTTGTAAGCAGCAAGAGGGCGCATACCAACAGCCGCCACCGTGCCGGGACCTTCGTCCCGCGCCTTACCGTCGTCATGCCCACTCTCCGGGGATGTTGCGCGTCTCGATCTTCGCGCAAGGCAGCGGCGACACGGTCGCGGCCGTCTCTCGACGACTAGTCGCCCCGCGAACCTGATCGGTTCAAACTCACGTCCCGAGCCCCCGCAGCAAATCGCGAAAGGGGCAGGTTCAATACAGCTGCAGCGGTGACCAGAGGTCGCCCTCGGGCCCGACCGTGACCTCCCAGGCCTCACCGGCCGCGAGCTCGATCGTGGCGCCGCGCTCCGGGCGGCCGTTGACTTCCAATGCATACGAATATTTGCCCGGAGGCATGTTGAACAGCGGCGCCTCGGGACGTTCCTTGCCGGCGCGGGCGGGGAGCGCGACGGTCTGGTTGTCGAGTTTGAGGACTGCTTCCTTGTCGCTGAGATTGGTGAGCATTAATGACGCCCGGCCGGGCCTCGGCATGACACGCGCCATGGTCGCGGCCTGCATGTTTCGCTGCACCAGATTGACTGACGTGCTCGAGTCCTTGCGGTCGAGCTCCAGCACCGCCGGCCCGAGCGGCGTCGTGTAGGCGAGCCTGATGTGATCGGTGGCGATATCAGCGTCATCGTGCTGTTCGTGCCAGTCGAGCTTGTCGAGTTCATTGCGATAGAAGGCGAGAACGTCACTGAGCTCAGCGGGAATGCGGGCCGTGAGCCTGGTCCGCAGCGGGGCCTCGACGCCCAGCATCTTGGTGGTGCCGATCTCGCGGTAGCTGGCCCGGGTCGGCGCGGGCAGCGCGGCATCGGGATCCGGCGTGAGCGCAGACGAAAACAGCAGCGGCAGGCGCGGCATCCAGGCGCCGGCGCTCGCCGCAAGCGCGCAGCTTGCGAGCAAAGCGAGGCCGCATACGAGCAGCCGCCATCGTGCCGGGACCTTCGTCCCTTGCCTTACCGTCATGGTCTCTCTCCAGGGATATCGCGCGTGTCGATCGCGCGATTACAACGGCTGCGACACCGCAAGCAGCGGCCTCACATTCCTAGTCGCGGGCCGAATATGCCGGGTTCAACGAAGCGGGCTATCGCCGGGCGGAAACGCGTCCGCTCTCGACGTCAAAGACTTCGCCGCCCGCGCCGATCTCGGCAAAGGCCGCCGGGTCCGCGCCGGTCAGCCACACCTGCGCGCCGAGCTTGCGCAGCTCGTCGAACAGCGCGGCGCGGCGGTTCGGGTCGAGATGAGCGACGACTTCGTCGAGCAGCAGCAGCGGCACGATGCCGGTCATCTCGGCGACCAGCGTCGCGTGCGCCAGCACGAGGCCGATCAGGAGCGCCTTCTGCTCGCCCGTGGAGGCATCGCGCGCCGGCATGCTTTTCGGCGCATAGACGACCTGGAGATCGGTGAGATGCGGGCCGTCGGTGGTGCGGCCGGCGATGGCATCGCGCGGCCGGTTGTCGCGCAGGATCTGGCGGTAGCGGTCCTCGACGGACGTCGCGGTCTCTGCGAGCAGTGCGTTCTCCATCCAGCCGTCGAGTGCGATCTGCGCCGAAGGAAACGCTGAGGCCTGCGCGCGCGCATTCAGCATGCCGGTGAGGCGCGCCGCGGTCTGGCCGCGCGTGGCCGCGACCGCGACCGCAAGCTCGGCGGTCTCGCGCTCGATCGCATCACACCAATGGTCGTCGTAATTGCGGGTTTCGAGCAGCCGGTTGCGCGAGCGCAAGGAGCGCTCCAGCGCGTTGATGCGGCTGGAATGCTCGCTGTCGATCGCCAGCACCAGGCGATCGAAGAAACGCCGCCGCTCGGACGCGGCACCCATGAACAGCCCGTCCATCGCCGGCGTCAGCCACACCATGCGGATATGGTCGCCGAAAGCGGCCGCCGAACTCACCGGCTCGCGGTCGATGCGGCAGCGTCGGCTGACGGCGGCATCCGTGCGCGGCGGCTCGATGCCGGTGCCGAGCGTGGCAAGGCCCAGCGCGCCCTCGACCTGCGCGGAGACCGCCCAGGAGCCGTCGCCCTGGTTGTCGGCGACATCCTCCAGCGTGGCGCGCCGCAAGCCGCGGCCGGGCGACAGAAACGAGATCGCTTCGATGCAATTGGTCTTGCCCGCCCCGTTCGGCCCGACCAGCGCCACCATGTCAGCCGCCGTCTCGAGCCCCGCCGCCCGATAATTGCGAAAATGCGTCAGCGTCAGGCGATGAATGCGGGAAGGGGTCATAGGCTGTTCGTTGTGGCACGCGCTCCCTTCGGGGGAGCATGCCGTAGGGCGGGCAAAGGCGCGCTCTGCGCGCGCCGTGCCCACGTCTCGTCCAGATCCGCGCAGATGCACGGTGGGCACGCTTTTGCCTGCGCTCTTCGAGCTACCGCGCAAGCTTTGCCCACCCTACGGTTCCGATGGATGATCGGGAAAACGCCCCTCACACCCGCATCGGCATCAGCACGTAGAGCGCGCTCTTGTCGTCCTTGTCCTGCACCAGGGTCGGCGAGCCGGGGTCGGCGAGGCGCAGCACTGCGACGTCGCCTTCGATCTGGGCGGCGATGTCGAGCAGATAGCGCGAGTTGAAGCCGATATCGAGCGCGTCGGAGGCGTATTCGACCTCGAGCTCTTCGGTCGCGCTGCCGGAATCCGGATTGGTCACCGACAGCACCAGCTTGCCCGGCGACAGCGACAATTTCACCGCGCGGCCGCGCTCGCTGGAGATGGTGGAGACGCGGTCGACCGCGTTCTCGAAATCCTTCTTGTCGACGACAAGCTCCTTGTCATTGCCCTGGGGGATGACGCGGCCGTAATCGGGGAAGGTGCCGTCGATCAGTTTCGAGGTCAGCACGACGTTACCGATCGTAAAGCGGATCTTGGCCTGCGACAGCTCGATCGTCATCTCGGCTTCGGTGTCTTCGATCAGGCGCTGCACCTCGCCGACGGTCTTGCGCGGCACGATCACGCCGGGCATGCCCTCGGCGCCCTTGGGCTGCACCAGGTCGAGCTGGGCGAGGCGATGACCGTCGGTGGCGACGCCGCGCAGGGTCGCGGCCTTCGCGGTGCCCGCGGCGTGCAGGTAGATGCCGTTGAGGTAATAGCGCGTCTCCTCGGTCGAGATCGCGAACTGGGTGCGGTCGATCAGCCGCTTGACGTCCTTGGCGGCGAGGTTGAACGAGTGCGAGAGGTCGCCGGCCGCGAGGTCGGGGAAATCGTTCTCCGGCAGCGTCTGCAGCGTGAAACGCGAGCGGCCGGCGCGGATCGCCAGCACCGCGCGGTCGCCGTCGGCCTCCAGCACGATCTGCGACCCGTCAGGCAGCTTGCGCACGATGTCGTAGAACATGTGAGCCGGCACCGTGGTCGAGCCGGCCGTGGCGGTTTCCGCCGGCAGCGTCTCGGTCACCTCGAGGTCGAGGTCGGTCGCCTTCAGCGACAATTTCGCGTTCTCGGCGCGGACCAGCACGTTGCCCAAGATCGGAATCGTATTGCGGCGCTCGACCACGCGGTGGACATGGCCCAGCGATTTCAGGAGTTGCGCGCGTTCGACCGTAACCTTCATTGCACTACTCGCCCGATCCCCAAAGATGGAAAAAGCCGGGCGGAGGACAGCGCGCCGCGGCACCGAAGACCCCGGAAGGCCGGGGTCATCGAGCCGATATGACCAAAGCCGTCAGGGTCGCGCAAGGTGGCGCGGATGGCCCCGGGATTCAAGGGATCGGGCGCCAGTTCCGCACGATTCCCACGATTTACCGTCCAGACGAAAGCCGCCGCCCAGGCGAGGCCGGGGCGGCGGCAGAATGGCAGGAGCGCCTTAGGCGTTTATTCCTGAAGCTGGCGCTTCAGCGACTCCACTTCCTCGGACAGCGCGTTGTCCTTGGAGACCAGGGCCTCGATCTTGCGGACCGCGTGCAGCACCGTGGTGTGGTCGCGTCCGCCGAAGCGGCGGCCGATCTCGGGGAGCGAGCGCAGGGTCAGCGTCTTGGCGAGATACATCGCCACCTGGCGCGGGCGCACCACATTGGCGGTGCGGCGCGAGGACAACAGGTCGGACCGGCTCACATTATACTGCCGCGCCACCACGCGCTGGATGTCCTCGATCTTGATCCGCTTCGGCTCCGAAGGACGGATCAGATCGCGAACCTCGCGCTCGGCCATCTCCAGCGTCACCGGCTGGTTGTTGAGCTTGGAATGCGCCAGCAGGCGGTTGATCGCGCCCTCGAGGTCGCGGCCGTTATGAGTGATGGCGCGCGCCAGATAATGCAGCACCTCTTCCGGTACGTCGAAAGTCGCATGATGGGTACGGGCCGCTGCGACACGCGACTTGAGAATGCCGTGGCGCAGCTCCTCGCCGAGCGAGCCCATCTCGACCACGAGGCCGCCGGCGAGGCGCGAGCGGACGCGGTCGTCCAGGCTCTCGAGATCGGACGGCGGACGGTCGGCCGCGATCACGACCTGACGGCCGGCGTCGATCAGCGCATTCAGCGTGTGGCAGAACTCGGCCTGCGTCGACTTGCCCTGCAGGAACTGGAGATCGTCGATGACGAGCACGTCGATGCCGCGCAGCGCTTCCTTGAAGGCCAGCGCCGTCTGCGTCTTCAGCGCGGCGACGAAGCCGTACATGAATTTTTCCGCGGTGAGGTACAGCACCTTGCGCTCGTTGCCGGAATTGCCGGCCCAGGTCACCGCCTGGAGCAGATGCGTCTTGCCGAGGCCGACGCCCGCATGGATATAGAGCGGGTTGAACATCACGGGATCGCCGCGGCGCCCTTCCGCGACCTGACGCGCGGCCGCATGGGCCAGCGTGTTGGAGCGGCCGATGACGAAGCTCGCGAAGGTCAGGCGCGGATCGAGCGGCGAGCCGCCGAGCGCATCATGATTGGCCGAGACAGGCGCGGTCGCGGTCGAGCGCAATTCCGGCGCAGGGGCACGGCGGGCTTCGACCGGGGCGGGCGCTTCCTTCGGCTGCACCACGGGGCGCACGGCGGAGCGAACGGTGAGGTCGATGCGATGCACTTCCGGCATCTCGGCCTGCCAGCACGACAGCACGCGCTCGGCATAATGGGCCTGGATCCAGCTCTTCAGGAAGCGCGTCGGCACCGAGAGACGCACGCTCTCGTCCTGCACGCCTTCCAGATCCATGCGCGCAAACCAGCTCGTATAGACGTCTTCGCCAACGTTCGAGCGCAGGCGATTCTTCACGCGTGACCAGCGATCCTGTTCCGATGTCGTCATCAT